>NZ_FNAN01000002.1 GCF_900101885.1 Dyadobacter soli
AAGAACAGGCGGGCAAGACATTTTGGTTTTTGACCAATGATTTTGAAAGCCCCGCAAAAGCAATCGCCCAGGCATACAGACGGCGCTGGGATATAGAAATCTTCTTTCGTTTCCTCAAACAGGAATTGAATGTCAGTCATCTGGTCTCTTTAAACAAAAACGGCATACAGGTCATGCTATATATGACCCTGATTACCGCCATGATGGTGTTGATCTATAAAAAAGCCAACAACATTGGATACAAAACCGCCAAAAGAAGGTTTTCGATGGAGGTCCGGGACTTAGCCATTGCCCTGATCGTCGTCCACTGCGGAGGAAATCCTGATCTGTTTTTCAAAACATAAAAAATGGCCGGAATTCCTTCCGACCATGACTGCCGAAAGGCCCTTTATCATGAATCGGTAAGATCAAAAATTAAATCAGAGTCTCTGCCATTTGCAGGAAAATCGCTCTTTTGTAGTATTCAGGGTCATATTTTACAAGTACCTGTGTGCCTGTGCGGAGGGAGTCGTATTTGGCAAAAGGAAGTACCTCCCGCATCTCCGTTACAAAATCATTACCAGCTTTTGGTTTTACCTGCACCTGCACCTGAAACTCAGGCAGGTTGTTGAGGTACTCGCCCGTCGGCCGAATGGCCAGAACAGTAGCGTTCGCCTGAACGCCTTCTTTGAGAATCTTCTTCTTTCTCTCTTCCGAGATCCGCCTGCGAATAGACGATAAAGTCCAAAAAGCTACCATGCAGACCAGAATAAATGTAGCGCCAATTTCCCTGTTATTAAATTCCACAGCTAAATTTTAGTTAAGAGTGTGATGCCCAAAAATAATGGAATAACTCTAAAAAAAGTACTATTTCATTTATTCAACGGTCGATTCTGTGATCAAAAGGTGAAAGTCATTCGATAGAGTCAAGTATTTCCCGTTAAAAAGCAATTAAAATGTAGGAATTTTATTTCAAATCCTCCTAGTGCGGAGGTTGTTTTAACAGGATTTTTTTATAAAATTTATTAAAATAATTATTGAATTCACAATGGCATGATTTTCCTGCGTTCCGAAATGTATTGATAAACACCTTATTCACCTTGTCAATGGAAATCAAATCCAACCACTCGACCGAAAATCGACCCGAGGGAGACCGCATTCTCGATGCGCCTTATGTCTTCACCGACATTCCCATGTACCTTGAACAATTGAGAAGTGAAAAATCATGGGCAAAAAACGACCGGAATGCGATTACCGTCTACAAATCGGACAAAATCACGATCGTGATCGCAATTCTGAAATCGGGCGCGATGGTGAACGATCATTCCATCGATGAATGCCTCACATTCCAGGTATTGGCGGGCGAACTGAAAGTGGAAACGGAAGGCCGTGTATTTTATACCACAAGCGGACAAATGATGTCCTTTCACTCCCATGTGGCCCATTCCATCACCGCCCTGGCCGATTCGGAAATCCTTATTACCACCTACAAATCCTGATCGGATACAACCTGACCGGGGAATCCTGCCTGGGGCATCCCGCCCCGGGCATCCTGCCGGGGGCATCTGGCAGAGTTTTTGATCATTTCGGCCAAAAACATGAGCCAACTATGCCATCAACGATTGTATTGCAATGCAGCAAGGCACTTGCCGGGCGCGAACTGACGGTTGCGTTTGTAGAAAGCGCCACCGCCGGCCGACTTGCAGCCGAGTTTTCAATGTGCCCCGAATCCGGAAGTGTGTTAAAAGGCGGCCTGGTTTGCTACGACGCCTCATTAAAAGAGAGCATTCTGCATGTGCCGAAGGACATGCTACGCCATTTCACGCCCGAGAGCGCGGAAGTCACGCGCGAGCTCGCCGAGCGGCTTCAAAACTTCATTCCGGCCGACATTCACGTCGCGGTTACCGGCCTCACCTGCCCCGGCGGCAGCGAAACACCCGAAAAGCCCGTCGGGACGATGTTCGTACACCTGTGTACGCGCGGAAAATCAGTGGCCATCCGTGAGGTGTTCTCCGGCAAACCGGAGGACATCGTGCTTCAATGCATCGACAGGATCGCTGAACTGGTCTTTTCGGAAATACCCGTAGCCAGCGAGCAGCCATGAAAATCGGCGACAAACTTTTGAAAGAGCTTTCCAAACGTTACGAGCCCGAGCGTACCATCGATAAAAAGTTCGGCAGGTACGACCTCACTTTCCGAACGGACAGCGACGGTAATCCGGTGACGCTTTTCATCGGCAACCGCGGTGCGAATGGCCGCATTACCGGAGGCCGGTTCACTAGGGTGATCGTGCGGGATCCCAGTGGCAAAGTGCTTAAAGACCATTGGGATGCAAAGGGCCGGGCGTGACGGGTATCATTTTTGTGAATAGCAGCACCGATCAACAAACAGACATTATTATGAATCGATTAAAAGTCCAATTTCTAATGCTAAGCTTTGGTACCGCTCTGCTTTTGGCATCCTGCGATACCACGAACAATCGAGAAGAAACCATCGAAGGTTCGGGAAGCCAGTCGGAAACTACGCCCAACGACAGCAGCGGCTCCGAGAGCCGGAAGGACATTGGCGTGGCCTCGGATAATCAGAAGGATTCGCTCGGGTACCCCAGCAATCAATCTAATTTGAATGCAGACTCCACGCGGAGGAAGCATGATAACTAGCATTCGCAGCGGATCACAAAAAGAGGCCGGTAAGTTGCCGGCCTCTAATGTTTGCTGATGAATTGCAATTTGTCAGTACGTTTAATGGTATGCTTTTTCAGCATCACGGAGTCGTTTGATAGTGTCGTGTCCGCTTTTCAATGTTGCCTTTTGCCTTACCACCAATGCCCGCAGTTCTGGCGTCAGATCGTTCGACTCCAAGGCGGTATCGTAGGCTTTTTGGGCGGCATCTTCTCCAAATTCTGAATTATCCAGGGAAGTTTTGCGGCCATCGCTGCTGAATGCGGCACGGACGTCCATCCAAACCCTGTACAACTTACCCGAGGCCATAGTGCCTGTTGCAGGCTCGCCGCCCAACGAGGTCACTTCGCCGTTCAGTTCGGTCACATTGTCGCGGCTGTGATTTGCGAGGCTGTTATAAAGCGAGCGGAGGTCGGTGTCAGTGGTGTCCGTTTCATCGTAAGCCTTTTCATAACCGACGATGCGGTCGTTATTGATCAGGATCAGGTCATTCAGAGTTTCTATGATTGCTGCATTTTGTGACATGACTATTCATGATTGGTTATGCCGGCATTTATAAAAACTATTGTTCCATACCGCTTATCGGCAGCTAGCCAGCATTGCGCCCTATGATTTGTGGAGGTTTTTGCGCCGTATATGCAGGTAATCAGCCGCTTAATAGCTCATTCAGCACTATTGCTCACTCAGCTTGCGCCTTACTTTACTCAGAAATTCGGGAGAAAAACCGAGGTAAGAAGCAATATAATGCTGTGCAACGCGCTGAGGAATAGCGGGGTACCTGTTCAAAAAATCAAGATACTTTTCTACGGCGCTGGTAGAAATTGTCCGGAAGAGCCGCTCCTGCGTCTGTGCGAGGTTGCGCTGCACCATCAGCCGGAACATCCGTTCGAAGCCTGGGACGGTTAACAGTAACTTCTCCTTTGTTTCAGGCGTAAGGATCAGCACTTCGCAGTCTTCGAGCGTTTCAATATAAACTTGGCTGGGCGTCTGGTTGTGAAAGCTGGTAATGTCACTCACCCACCAATCCTCCACCGCGAATTGCAAGGTAACCTCCGTACCGGTGCTATCAATATAATAGGTACGGATGCAACCTTTGAGAATGTAGGCTTCAAACTGACAGATTTCTCCTTCCTGCAACAGGAAGGTCTTTTTGGAATAGGTTTTAAATTGAAGTAACGAATCAAAAAATTCAAGGTCTTGCGCTGTAAATGGCAAGCACCTTAATGCGTAGCTGTTAATCTTTTCAAACATAATATGGTCAATGGGTTAGCCACCCGCGGTTAGCCACCGGATAGCGCGTGCCGGATCTCAGAATAAAGTAGTCCGCTACCGCCTCCGAAGTGGCGCAAACAGACGATCCGCGGATCGATGGAAGTGCACAGCGACGTAATGCGCTCACCTGTTTCCTCATCGATACCGACGCCCAAAAGTACTAAATCGATCGAATTTACACGAAGTACTTCCTCCGCTTCTTCCAAAGAGCCCGCCGGAATCCCATGCCATCGTTCATTCTGGTTGATCAACCGGATAATCGTTTCCAGGATTTCGGGGTGGTTGGCTACGGCCAGAATATTGATTTGTGCCATGTTACGCATTGTTATGCCGGTCAACTGCGACCGGCGGATGACATTACCATTTTTCAGGAACCTCGATCACCAGCAGCGAACTTTTCTCCACCGCTTTCACCGACACCGCCGATTCAGGCCAGAACCCATAGCCGTCACGCGTAGATAGCAACTGACCGTTCACTTCCACATTTCCCTCAATCACAAACACATACATGCCATTTCCTTCCTTTTTCAGTGCATAGTCAGTTTCAAAACCTTTGTCCAGCTCGGCCAGATGGAACCATGCGTCCTGGTTGATCCAGACGCCTTCGTCACTGGGATCGGGGGACAGAATTTGCTGAAACCGGTTATGCCGGTTGCCCGAGGTATATTCCATCTGGTCATAACGGGGCGTCACATTCAGTTTTTTCGGATACAACCATATTTGAAGGAATGTTACCGGCTCGTCCTGATCCTTGTTAAATTCGGTATGGTAAACACCTGTTCCGGCGCTCATCACCTGAATCTCGCCCGGGCGGATCACGGCGACGTTGCCCAAACTATCCTGATGTTCCAGCGTACCTTCCAGCGGGATCGAGATGATCTCCATATTATCGTGCGGGTGCCGTCCGAAACCTTTTCCGCCGTTGACGGTATCGTCGTTCAACACCCTCAACGCACCAAACTGGATGCGTTGAGGGTCGTAATTTCCGTGAAAACTGAAAGTTTGTGCACTTTGGAGCCACCCGTGGTCGGCGTAGAAGCGCGACGCTGCCGGATGCAGTACGGAATTTTTCATGATTATTTCAAAATCGTGTTATTCACCAATTGAATTTCCTCCCCTGAAATCGTGTGCTGCCTGCCCGGATAAATCACCGGATTGACCGTCGCATTCATATCTTCCAGGATCGTCACGCTTTCCTGCACGCGCGACACGGGTACGTGCGGATCAGGATTACCGGTCGAAATGAACACGGGCGTCTGTTTAAAATCGCCGTCGTAATTCCGGATATCGAGTTCCTGACCAACCAAACCACCTGTAAAAGCGATTATTCCACCGTATCTCCGTGCATTACGCGAAGTATATTCGAGTGTAAGACAAGCTCCCTGCGAAAAACCTGCAAAGTAGATCTGATCAGCCGGGATTCCGCCATTTTCTATTTCGGAAACAACATCTCCAACCAGCGCCAGCGCAGAATCGAGGGCGGGCTGGTTTTGCTGAACCGGCGCCATAAAACTATAAGGATACCAGCTGTTATTGGTGGCCTGCGGCGCATAAATCGCAAAATCGTCCAGTTTCAAAACCCTTTGCAGGGAAATAATATCAGCGGCAGTCCCGCCCCGGCCATGCAGCATAACGATCGCCTTTTTAGCCTGCTGAATGGGTAATCCGCTTGTGATGAATTGTTTGCTATGGGTGTACATTTTTAATGAGTGAATTTTGAATGAGTGAATGACCTAATGTGTGAATGAGTCAATGAGTGAATGAGTGAATAACTTTTGAGATATCGACATTAGATTCAAATGATTGTCTGTCACTGTTATTCAATCATTTGGTCATTCAAAAATTGAAATATTCACTCATTCACTCATTCACTCATTAACTAAGTACCGGCAGCACTTTCACAATCTGCTCTCTGCGAGGTTCGTATTGGGCAGGCAGCATTAAGCCTGAGCCCAGTTGTTCAACGGTCTCGTCGGTTGCGAAGCCGGGGTTGTCGCTTGCAATTTCGAATAAAACACCTCCTGGTTCGCGGAAATAAAGCGAATAGAAGTAGTTTCTGTCGATTTTATCAGTGATCTGCAAACCGGCGTCCAGCACTTTTTTACGGAACTCCATTAAAATGTCATCATTCGCCACGCGGAATGCAATGTGGTGAACCGAACCTTTGGCCACATGGCCCGCT
This sequence comes from Dyadobacter soli, assembly GCF_900101885.1. Classification (GTDB taxonomy): domain Bacteria; phylum Bacteroidota; class Bacteroidia; order Cytophagales; family Spirosomataceae; genus Dyadobacter; species Dyadobacter soli. Next base: position 6,115 of record NZ_FNAN01000002.1, read on the forward strand.
CTTTCACCAGGAGCTTCCACCAAGTCAACGATATTCGCATTCTCAACGGCGTCGGTCACAAACCGGAACCGGTTCACATGCTGCTCAGCGAGACGGTAACCGAAGATATCGGTCAATACTTTGGCCGTTTCTTCGATATTGTTCGTCGTGATCGTCACATTATGGAAACCACGGGTCGCATATTCGGCAGCCACTTCCGGAGTAGTCCAGGGAATGCGGTTATCGGAGATTTTAGGGACGGTCAATTCGAATTTCAAACCATCGGGATCCAGGAAAGTAAGGTATTGCTCCCCGAATTTCTCGGCTGGTTTGTTATAGGTGATTTTATTGGCTTCCAATCTTTTCAACCAGAAATCCAGACTTCCCTCTGGTACCGAGTAACCGATTTCGGTTGCCTGGCGGGTTCCGCGGCGACCTGCGGGAATCTGGTTACCCCATGGAAAGAATGTCAGGATCGAGCCGGGCGTACCGTTTTCGTCGCCGTAGTAGAAGTGGTAGGTATTAGGATCGTCGAAATTGACGGTTTTTTTCACCATTCTCAGGCCTAATACCCTTGTATAAAAATCGTAGTTGGTTCTTGCGTCACCAGCGATTGCTGTAATGTGGTGGATGCCGTTGATTGTATTTTCCATTGTCTTGTTCAGTTAAGATGTTTCTTTGTTTTTGATGATACAAAGGTACATCCCCAGGCAGGGGCAGGGCATTGAACTAGGACAAGAAAAACGGAAATTGGAAAATTATTCGAGCGGGCTTATCAGACTCAGCACAGCATCCTCTTCCACTACCCTTCCAGCCGCTTTCGCTGCTTTCAGGTACACGCTCATCGGAAATTTACCATCGAATGCGGCATCGATTTCCACCATCGGTACTTTCAGCCGGGCGTGTTTGAGGCTCGCCAGGTCCGAAAGCGAGACGTAGCTGAGCTCCGGCGTGCCTTGCCCCAGATCGCACAAGCCGAAAGCGATATTATTGACCGGATCGAGTTCGGAGAGCAGCCAAATGGCTTTACCATATTTGGAATGCAACTTCACAACGGGCGCGTGGTCCTTCGCAAGCTGGTTTTGCACCTCCTGCGCATTGTGGACCATTATTTCAATCAGGTTTTGCGGGATCATTTTTGACATGGGGCAAATTTAGACTTTTTGACGGGAGTGCCATAAAATAAATCGAAGTTACACGTAGCACATTTTACAACACTTATTTGCCTACATTAGTGTAAACTATTCATCCTTCCACCAATTATTTAAGAAATGCATATACGCCCCCTACGGAGCGCAATGACTCTTTTTGACCCTCGGAAATCATTTTAGACGAATTAACTCTATCCATTTTCATAAACGCTATCATAATGAAGAGAACTCTACCAATCTGTCTGTTACTACTCCTACTACTATCCGCGCATCGCATTTTTTCACAGGTTGTAGTAACATTTCCAACCGAACGTGCGGTCTTTCAGCGAAACAATGCCAACGAGGCCGACGTATATATAGGAGGGTACATCACGCAGGCGTTCCAGCGGGTGGAAGCGCGCCTCACACCGCGCGTACCGGGCGAAGGCGAGCCGCTTCCGTCGGATGGCAGCTGGCTCACACTCGATAGCCAGCTTTCCGCCGGTCAATTCTTCGGTTCTGTGCATTTGAAAGGCGGCTGGTACCAACTTGAAGTGCGTGGCGTCACATTAGGCGGCAGCATTTCACCGGTAACTACGCTTGCACGCATGGGCGTAGGAGAAGTATTTGTGGTGGCAGGCCAGTCCAATGCGACAGGCGGCGATTCGAACCCCAACGGCCCCGGCGCTGCACACGACCAAGTCAACAGCGTGAACTTCCAGAATTTCGATCCGGGTTCGGCGAGTATTACCCCCTATTCTAATGTTCAACTCCCCTGCCCCGAGTTTGTACACCTCGATGCGAATGTCAAAACAGCGCCTTTTGGTAACTATGCCTGGTGTTGGGGATCTTTTGGGGATAAGATTTATCAAAAATTCCATGTTCCCGTCATGATTTTCAACGGCGGCTGGTCGAGTACCGGCGTAGATAACTGGAAACAAAGCGTCGATCCAAACGGGGTTACCGTCAGCGCATTCGGATACACTTTCCCGGCAGGTCTGCCGTTCGGGCATTTGCGCCTTGCATTGAATAATTATATTGCGCAACTCGGCGTCAGGGCTGTGTTGTGGCATCAGGGCGAGACGGACAACTATATGGAACAGTCCGGCGATAATACCTACAACCGCTATTTGTCGTCGTTGTGGGACGTCATCAATGCCAGCCGGAACCTTACTGGCAAGCCCAACCTGGCCTGGGTGGTAGCCAGGGCTTCACGATTTAATGTCAACGGCGCGACCCGCGTTTCGGCCAATGTGGTGAATGCGCAAAATGAGCTGATCAACAATGACGGTTTGTACTCCAACGTGTTCCAGGGGCCCGAAACCGATCCGTTTTATACCATTGAATACCGTCACGACGAGGTCCATTTCCGGGGAGATGGCGTTACCCCTTCACCCGACGGGCAGATTTATTCCGGGCTGATCCATCTTGCAAACTTCTGGGCTGATAAAATCACGCCCGATTTTTTGAATCAATCCAACCCATATGCAGCCACGTCTCCGCCGGTTGTGGATGCCACCTACGCGTCGGGCGGCTCGCAGACCACATTTACGGGCCCTTCGTTGCCGGGCGACCATCAATACAACTGGCTTATGAGTGATGATTGCAACAACGTGCAAAACACCTCGCAGCAATGGACCGTCGGAGCAGGACTATACAAATTGAAGGTAATCGATCCGAATCGCAACACGGTTTATTCGCCTGCATTGAATGTCACCGGCACCGCGCTGCCCGTCACCTGGCAGTCATTCAACGCGCGCATGGCCGCCAACGGGCGCGTAACACTCGACTGGGCCACCGCTTCCGAAATGAATGCCTCCCATTTCGAAGTGCAGCGGAGTACCGATTCCCGCGCATTTACAACCGTTAGCATTGTGAATGCTGCCGGAAACTCACGGAACACTTCGTCCTATCATTATGAAGAAGAATTTCTTCCCAAAGGAATGTACTACTACCGCTTAAAAGAAGTGGATGCCGACGGCCAGTCCGATATGACCCGCATTGTAAGCGTTCGGGTTGAAGGAAATGAAATGGTACGTGTATTCCCCAACCCCGCAACGGACATGCTCGTCGTTGAATCCGGCAATGCTTTGAACCGTATCGATATTTTTAACAGTGCTGGAAAGCTGGTACAAAGTACTCAAACGGGTGAAAAAGCCATTCGTTTAAACATCGCTAACCTGCCGAAGGGGCTGTATGTGGTGTCGGTTGATGGGCGGGAGCTAAAAATTGTAAAATAGTTGCAACAAGGCACGCGCCTGCCAATACATCCACTTAAATCCAGATAACTATGTTTAATAACATTTTACAAAAGCTAAACGACTACAACACGCTAAGTTTAAACGCCGGAGGACCTCTTGCGCCTCTTTTCACGCTCTCTACGGGCGAAAAGGGTGATCCCGCGCACCTGGCGATACTTGAATCTAAAATCGGTCGGCCATTGCCGCCCGACTTGAAAGAATTTTACAACACTGTCGGCAATATTAAAAGCAACAGTTTGAATGAAAACAACAGCATTGACTTTTTTTCCACCAGCTATCTTGTCGAGAAACTCGATGATTCCGACAAATGGGAAAAAATCGTGAGTCTTGGGCTCCTCGATATGATAAAACACAGCTGGGGTAATGACAGGGAAGAAATTGACGAACTGTCAGCAAATACCAGGGACCAAATCAATAGCCGGTACATTTGCTTCGGCTGGTTCAGAACCGATGACAACCTTGAATCTGCGAATTATCTTTATTTTGACCAGGATGGAAAATTTGGTTCAGTCCCTTACCATCAGGACGACTTTGACGATCTTTTCGTCAACTATATCAAGCCTATGCTTAATACCAGTCCGGCTTCAAAGAGTTTAGAAGATTTGATCGTTGAGTCCATGGAAATAATTATTGACTTGAAAGGTGAAGAATTAGACGGTTAGCCAGGTAAGGCGGTTTTCTACAAGCTCGGTGCCCTGGCCATTACCGCGCCAAAGTGGCGCGTCGCACACCCGCGGCGCGCCACTTTGGCATTTTCAGGCGGCTGGATAACTTTTTGAACAACCATTCTTAAACGATACCCAGCAGCTATGGACACCTTTTCAAGTATGATCATCGGCGCCGTTGATCAGATCAAAAACGCCGTTGTAAAAATCGATATATTCAAAACAATTAATGGAAAAATACGTCCGGCGGGCTCCGGCTCGGGTTTCATATTCTCCTCGGACGGGCTGATCTTCACCAATAGCCATGTAGTCGACGGCGCGGAGAAGATCATGGTAAGCCTGCTGAATGAGAACGAAATAGAAGCAACGCTCGTGGGCAAAGACCCGGATACCGACCTTGCCATTCTCAAAATATACACCCAGGGTTATTCCGTGGCCAGACTCGGCGATTCCGGCGCATTGCAGATCGGACAGTTCGTAATCGCTATCGGGAATCCTTATGGCTACCAGCATACCGTTACGACGGGCGTGGTAAGCGCACTCGGCCGGACGTTACAGACACAATCCGGGCGGTTTGTCGATAATGTGATCCAGTCGGACGCTGCATTGAACCCGGGCAATTCCGGCGGTCCGATGATCAATACCGACGGCGAAGTGATCGGCGTGAACACGGCTGTGATCCAGGGTGCGCAGGGCCTGAGCTTCTCCGTCGACATTAATACCGCGAAAGAAATTGCGCGGCAGCTTATCAGCGACGGCAAGGTTTTCAAGGCGTACCTGGGCCTGCAATTACAGGATGTGCCGCTGAATGAACGGGTACGGCAACATCACAAGCTCCCAGATCATCAGGGAATTTTCATCACGCGCATCGAGCCGGACACCCCGGCATCCCGCTCCCAGCTAATGGAGGGCGACATTATCGTCTCGTTTAACGGTAAGCCGGTGCGAAATTCCAATGATTTGTTCAAAGCATTAACAACCCGGGACATTCTCAGCATTACCGACGTTTCGGTGATCCGTCACACGGAACTTCTCAATTTTATTATTGTGCCTGTTGAGAAGAAGGTTTAGGCTCTTCCCGCAAATGACTGTAAGGTGTTTCAATCAATTTGATTTGAAGCACCTTTTCCATTTTACAGATCGTTTCCAGCGTAAGGTTCTCGGAGCCTTTCAGGATTTTGCTGATGTATTGCGGGGAGCAGCCCATGAGTTCGGCGAACTCGCGTTGCGTCATGCCTTTTGCACGTAAGGTAGACAACACTTCCAGCGCGATATCCGAAGACATGTCGAGCCAATACTCATTTTGTTGCCTCCAAGCCGCCGCCCGCACCCATTCAGTATCCCGAACGACCTTTTCTTTCCATTTCCTTTGTGTTGCTGACGTTTCCATATTTCAGTTATAACAGTTCAAAAAAACCAAATTCATCATCCTGATCTTCACGTATGTGGTTGCATACGCACGCTAACTTTTTAAGTTCTTTCAGGAGATGCGGTCGCTCATTCATTGTTCTTGTTAACTTGATTGAACCTCCGGAAATAACAAATTCGTTCACCTCCAATCTTACTGCATAAATCCTCAGCCAACTTTTAGCGCCAGCCCCTCTTGCCTTGCACTTCTCTAATTCTCCGGGGCGTATGATAATGTTACCCAACGGCTTGAATAACATCGAAAGATTTTCATTACCTCCTTCATTTCCCGTCTCAGCCAATTTGAAAAGCTTCCTTTCCAATCGCTTAGCCTCAATTCTGGTAACTTTTGCGGCTTCCTTCGCTGTCAAATCGCCCCAGAAAAGCTTTAAATCGGTGTGATAACTTTGGAAGAATTCTTCCAGGTATTCCATGTCACCCCATAGTTTAAAAAGCCTTTGCAGTTCGTGACTCGTTTCGTCCTCGAATTTGACAGAATAGAGACTATCCGGCACCACTTCAAATATACGATCTATCCTCATAAAAATAAACTTATAGGTTTACATTCTACCTTTCATTTATTCTTGATACGACAGGCCTTTACTTTGGTAACAGACTTCTACAAGCCAATAATCAAACGGTTTTGGGGCACTTCTTTTTGATCGGAATGAAAAGATCAGGAAGTAGATTTATGCGATTGGGCAGTGTATGGGCACTTTTTGAAAGTGGATGGAATGAAAATCCCTATTTTATTTGTTGCTAACCTGTTGTAATTAGTTTGACGAAATTTTTGACAGGTTATGAATTGGATTACGATTAGCAGTGAACAAGAGGTAGATCATATTTATCAATCGGAGGATTACTCCATTATCTATAAACACAGCCCCCGCTGCGCGACCAGCCTGATGGCCTATCGGCAACTCAAATCCGAAGTGAGTGCCGCTCCCGACGTGCAAATCCCCATTTATATCGTGGACGTGATCCAGAACCGCAGAGAATCGCAGGCAATCGCCAGCAGTTTTGGTGTTGAGCACGAATCTCCACAGATATTGGTCGTCAAGGGCGGGCAGTGCGTTTATGACGCCTCGCACGAAGATGTTTCGCTAAGAAATTCTCTTGCTTCGTTGAACTAGGCTTTTAGACAGCACAGAGAAAGTCATAGCCCCATGTTGTTGCTGTAAATATTTTTCTGGAATATTTCCATTGTATAGGAAATATTCCATTATATTTGTCTCATCAACAAACAGAAACTATGACGGGCTTGCATTATTCGATCGTCTCCGAAAAAATGGTATGGATTTGGTAGTATGATGATCTCGGGGGCAAGCATCTCAAAGAGTTGCTTGCGGATGATGCGGTCGCCTTTGTCAGGAGTGCCGATAATGCGAATGGCTCCAATTCAGCGCCCGTTGGAACAGATTTTTTAAAACATGATAATAGAACAAACTAGACCAAGGCTTATTAACACTTCATCATAAACAGACGCAAAGGAGCAGCCCCAAAGCTGTTCCTTTTGCATTTTATGCAAGCGGTGCAATGGGAACCGATTGCTCAGGGTCAGGTATGCACAGTTTCAATGATTAGTAGTTGAGAGAAATTATGAGTCGCTAATGCAACGTTGAAGGCAATTTCCAATCCTTGCTGCATACGAATATTAGCCATTTATGAAAAAAACACTACTCAGCCTGCTAATTCTTGGACTCTCCTTTGCCGGCTTCGCTCAGACATTCACGGTAAGCGGCAATGTCAAAAATCAACAAAATGAAACAGTTGCATTCGCAGCGGTTTCTGTTAACCATTCCAAAGATTCCACACTGGTGAAAGCCGACGTCGCCGATGATCATGGCGCGTTCAAGATCGGAGGCATTCCCGACGGGAAGTATTTTGTGCGCATTTCGGCGGTTGGTCAGCAAATGTACCATTCGGCCGTGTTCGAGGTGAGTGGGCAGGACGTAACACTGCCCGCAATCGCATTGTCAGCCGAAGCGAAACAGCTGAACGAGGTAAAAGTAACCGGCACCAAACCGCTTATCGAGGTCAAGAACGACCGGATGGTCTTTAACGTGGAAGCGAGCATTAATGCTACCGGTTCCAATGCGCTCGATTTGCTGCAACGCTCCCCCGGCGTGCAGGTGGATCGGGATGAGAATATCCTGGTACGGGGCAAAACCGGCGTCCGCATTTACATCGACGGCCGGCCTTCGCCTCTGGCAGGAAAAGATCTTGCCTCGACATTGAAAAGCATGAATTCGGCCGATATCGAGGCTATCGAGATCATCACCAACCCCTCCGCCAAATTCGACGCCGCGGGCGACCTCGGCATTATCAATATCCGTTTGAAAAAGAATGCCAAGCTGGGCACCAATGGCAACGTGAGCCTCGGCGGCATGTTTGGTATAACGCCCAAATACAATGCGTCGCTGAACCTCAACCACCGCGACAAGAAGCTGAATGTCTTCGGCAACTACGGTTTAAACCAGGGCGCCTGGCACAATACTACCTACGACGACCAGATTCTCAACCGCGTGGCCTACAACAAAGTATGGCATGGCATCTGGCGTGACACCACACACAGTGCCAAAATCGGGGCCGATTATTTTATCAATTCCAAACATACCCTCGGTTTCAGCGCCAACGGCCGCATCAGCAACCACAATGGCGGCGGTGAAAGTGAAACGTTCATCAGCAAACGCAACAACCTCACGGCCGATTCGCTGATCCTGTCGTCGCGGACCTCGAACCCGGAGAAAAACAAGAACCTGAACCTGAATGTAAACTACCGCTACGCCGACACCACCGGCCACGAGCTGAACATCGACGCCGATTACGGCCGGTTTTCATCCCGGGGGATCAGCTACCAGCCCAACAAATACCATTTCCAGACGGGCAGCGGCGAGCCGATCGAGCGGAATTATGTTTCGAAAACGCCGGTGGACATTACTATCAAATCGTTCAAGATCGATTACGAACAGCCATTCCAGAAAGGAAAGCTCGGTTATGGCGTGAAACTTTCAGACGTCAAATCGGATAATACATTCAATTTTTTCAATGTATTACAAAATGTGGAGGTGATCGATACCAACCGCAGCAACCGTTTCAAATACCTTGAACGCGTGTATGCGGCTTATTTGAACTACAATGTTTCGATAGGTAAAAAGTGGGACATTCAGGCCGGGCTTCGCGCCGAACACACCAAATCGCTCGGCGACCTGACGAGCTACAAGCACAACGACCTCGATAAAGTCGATACGACTTACCTGAACTTCTTCCCTAGCGGCGCCATCTCGTTCCGGGCTTCCAAAAACCATACGTGGAACCTCAATTACAGCCGCCGCATCAACCGCCCGAGCTACCAGAACCTCAACCCGTTCGAATACCGCATCGACGAGTTGGTGTATTCCAAAGGCAACCCGTTCCTGAAACCCGAATATGCCAACAGTTTCAAACTCTCGCACGTGTACAAGGGCATCCTCACGACCTCGCTCGGGTACCGGCGCACGAAATTCCCGGTGGTGGGCCTGCGCATTCCGTACGATAGCAGCCGCACGTACTTCATCACCGAAAACCTCGATTACTCGCAGGGTTTCAGCCTCGATGTGAGCCTTACCACGCCGATCACGAAATGGTGGGAACTGAATTTCAACATCAGCGGCTACCATAATCTCTGGAAAGCAGCCCTGGACAACGGTGTGGTCGTCAACAACCGCACGACGGCATTCAACATGAACGGACAGAATACGTTCAAACTGAAAAACAGCTGGACGATCGAGCTGTCGGGCTGGTACAACTCACCCTACCGCCGGATCGACTACAACTGGCAGATGGGTATGGTTGACATCGGCGTTCAGAAGAAGTTCTGGAAGGATAATGCCAGTTTGAAAGCCACATTCAGCGACGTTTTCCATACTGCGCGGGGCGGCTACACCTCTGCTTATGCGGGCATCGAAACGCGTCTGCGATTCCGCTTTGAAGGCCAGATGCTGCGACTCAATTTCAGCTACCGCTTCGGAAGCAAGGAAATCAAGGCGGCAAGGAGCCGGAGATCCGGGTCGGAAGATGAGCTGAACCGTATCAAAGGCTAAATAAATCTCCACAGCGCAATTAATATTAATTCTACTTGCGTTTAATGAAAATGCGTACGTTATATTTGCAGGAACGAAACCCTGCACATCTTGCCCATTAAGGATTCACTCTACCGAACATGGATTAACCTATCCGGTGACCCGTCCGTATTTCCGCTCAATGTACGGATATTCCATTCGGTATGCCTGATATCGACCTTCGCACTGCTTTATAATGTACCGTTCAACTATGCGATAGGACTGCCCAAAATAGCCGTGGCCAGTCTTATCGTGTTGTTGATCACCGTGGCACTCTATTATTTGTCCCGCTTCAAAAACAAGGTCCGTACCAGCACATTACTGGCCAACATTGTGGGACTCACGCTATTTATCGTCAACTACTTCCTGAACTCGGGCATGAGCGGGCCTACCGACCTGTTTTTCCTGCTGTTCCTGCTGCTCAGCATTGCGATCAGCCCGGCGGACCAATATAAGGTGTGGATTCCGATCAATATAGCGATCCTGATCATGCTTAATGTAGCCGAATACTACTACCCTTACCTGGTACCCGACACTTACAGTACACGCTCCAACCGGTTCGTGGACCATATGTCGGCCTACACGGTGGTAGCGGCGATTGCCTATTTCTGCATACACTATATCAGAGGTAGTTATGAAATTGAAAAGGTTTCCGCGCTGGAAAAATCAAAGGCGATCGAGCTGCAAAACTTTCAGATCGTGAAGCAGAATGAGGAACTTGAAAAACTGAATGCGGAGAAAAACAAGTTGATGTCCATCGTCGCGCACGACCTTCGTTCGCCGTTGGCAAGCATTCAAAACTTCCTCGAATTGCTCACACAGCACGAACTCGACGAGGAACAGAAGCTGGACATCGAAAACGATCTCCTCAATTCGACAAAAAATACGATGGCAATGCTCTCGAAGCTGCTCGATTGGTCAAAATCACAGCTGCATGGTGTTTCCGCACATATTGAACACCTCAATGTCCAGGCGCTTTTCGAACCGACCCTGAACCTCGAACGCAACATTGCCGCACGCAAAAACATCAGCCTCGATTACTATTTCGACCCATCCGCCAGCATTTTCGCCGACAGCGACATGATGCAGCTCATTCTACGTAACATCGTCGGCAATGCGATCAAATTCACCGGTATGGGCGGGCGAATCAGCGTGAAAGCCGAAGCGCAGGGCAACAATTGTTTGATTTCTGTGGAGGACGACGGCATCGGGATGTCGTGGGAAAAACAACAGTCGATTTTCTCGCTCAATGTAGAATCCACCTTTGGCACCAACAATGAGAAAGGCGTCGGGCTGGGCCTGATGCTCTGCATGGAGTTCATCAAAGCCCAGCACGGCAAGATCTGGGTCGAAAGCACGCCCGGAGCCGGAACGTGCTTCTACATTTCGGTACCGATGTTCGACAAAAACAAGGTACGGCAGCCTGACCTGCTCTGACTACGCGCAACCGGGCACATCGGCGAGGTTGTAGTAAATCTGCAATCCGCGCTCACGCCCGATCCTGATATCTTCGTCGGCCCCTTTCGATTCGCCTTCCAGCCTGAGAATTGCATCGCATTTCTGCAAAAGACGCCCGGCCACCGGGTACAAAATCTCCTCATAGGGCGCATCGCCCGGTGCTTTGGAACCCGCCAGTTTCAGCAAAGGCAATGCTACCCATTCCCCGATCACCGGCAAATGTCCGGCACGGAAGAGCTGCAACGTCACCGATTCGAGGTAATCGAGGTTTTTGCGCATTAAAACGGGGTCATCATTAGTACCCGACCGGTAAGGCCCGGCGACCAGGATCATTAATCCACTCATGGCTAATTGTGATTTAAATGAAATGATTTTATTAAAAATGATCAGATATGCTACTTTTGGCGAGCATTAACGCCATTCAAGGCTACTAGATTTGATTAAAATTAATCAATTTTGACTATTTTTGATCAAAAGTAAACATTTACTATGAACTTTCAAGAGAGGAAGAAAAAAATTCTCGCAGCCCTCGACGAAGCTGAAAGCCTCAGCGTGTTCGAACTGGCTGAAATACTGGAAGCCTCGCCGGCTACGATCCGCCGCGACCTGGGCGATATCGCCGAAGAAGGCCTGCTCATGCGCACGCATGGAGGCGCCATGAAAATGGAAAACCCGGTACTTACCGGGTTTTCGGAGAAATCGGGCGTCAACAACACCGTGAAAGAGCAGATTGCGGAAAAAGCAGCCTCCTATGTGCAGGATGGCGACATTATCTTCCTCGATTGCGGCAGCACGGTATTCCAAATGTGCCGGTTTTTAAAAAAGAAAAGCATTCGCGTCATTACCAACTCGTTACCTATTCTGGCGGAGCTCATCGACGTTCCTTCCATCCAGATAAACCTCATCGGAGGCGAACTGAACAAGGCGCGGAAAGCAGTGCATGGCGACAAGGCCGTGCAGCATATCAATGGCTACCACGCGCACAAAGCATTCATCGGCGTGGACGGCTTGTCGGCAGAAAACGGCCTTACCGCCCACAGCGAGCACGAATCGAGCATTACGACTGCATTCATACGAAACGCGGGCCAGGTAATGCTGCTATGCGACGCTTCCAAGATCGGCAAGGACAGCTACGTCAAATTCGCCGAGCTATCAGCCATTCACACGCTCATTACCGATGCCGACGCCGCTAAGACCGCCGCATTGCGGCAAGGCGGGCTGAATGTGGAAATTGCGGGATAACGCAGAAATGCACCTGAATGCCAAGGTCACGGACCAACTACACCAGTACCGCGCCGCCGTCGGTAACGAGGATTTGGCCGGTTACGAAGGGCTGCTTCATGAGGTAGAGGTAAGTTTGCGCCACCTGCTCCGCCTCGCCTAAATGACGCACAGGCAGTGCCTCCGCGACCTGATCGTAGAATGCGTCCCGCTCCGTTTCCGCCATCGAAGACCATAAATTTGTGCGGATCACACCCGGCGAAACGAGGTTAACCCGTACCGGCGCTAGTTCCACCGCCATCGCCCGCGTGAAACCGTCCATAGCTGCGCAAATGCTCGCGCCAATGGACCAACCCGCATTCGGGCGTGCGCTCACGATCCCGCCCGTGAGCACGATCGAACCACCTGCATTGATACGCGGTGCCGCGTATTTCACCGCCATGAATGCACCCCAGTAACGCAGGTCAAAAAACGCCCGGGCCATAGCAACTTCCGTATCGGCTATTTTGCTTAACAAAAGGCTTTCGCCTGCTGTAAAAACAAGGTGATCGAGCGTACCTATTTCCTCGAAAAGCCGCTGAATGGACGACTCATCCGACAAATCAGCCTGCATTCCGAAAGCATTACCAGGCAATTGCGCTACCGCATTTTGCACCCGCGCCGCATTGCTGGACACAATGACCACATTCGCGCCTTCCGCCGCTGCCGCCTGGGCCGTAGCCAGCCCGAGCCCGGAGCTCCCGCCCAGGATTACTACTTTTTTACCTTTTAGAGAGAAATCTGAATTTGACGTTTCCATTTGTATTGATTGTTTTTGACAATACAAATCTCCCCTACCGACCCGCCAAAGCGCTTAACAAATGGTAAAAAGCGTTTACCGAAGGTTTTTCCTAATGCGGCTGAGGGATTGCGGCGTAATGCCAAGGTAGGAAGCTACGTCGGACAGCGGTACGCGCGTGGCAATATCCGCCTGCCGCGACAGAAATTGCCGGTATCGCATGGCCGAATCCTGGCCGAGGTAGGCATTGCGGATCTGGATCTTTTCGAGCAACGTCTGGTTGGTAATCGTGTCGATTATCGCTTTCAGGTAGGGAACGCGGGTGTAAAGTGTCCACAAATCGGCTTTGGTGATGCTCAACACCTGCACATTGCAGGCCGCGCAAATGCTCTCGTGCGCCGTCACATGATCGTTAAAGCTGTTCAGGATAGTGCAGAACTGGTTTTCCTTCAAAAAGTAATGCGTCACTTCGTTGCCTTTTTCGTTGGTGACCATAATGCGCAGCACACCATTCAATACAAAAAACATTTCCTGGCAAATCTTGCCGCCTTTGAACAGCACATCGCCCTCCCTGAACTGCCGCATAGTAAATGCATTCAGGATCGTTTCCTGGTCGGCGTGCGGGATGGCGTGGGTAAGTTGAAGGATCGAGATCAGTCTTTGCGGCATGCGGCTCTTTCAGATGGTTATTCAAATATAATATCCTCGGAAACAAAAAAGCCCTGCGCTTGTGCGGCACAGGGCTTGGTAATAGTCCGGTTCAGGTTTTAATACCCTTCGTTCTGGTACATTTTCTCCGGGTTCAGTTTGGTTTCGTCAAACGGAATCGGATAGTAGCGATCTTTTTTACCAAAGTTGCTGAGCTTCGCGATACCGAAATTCTCCTGCTTTTTGCTCTTGAAATAAGCTACGAGTTCGTCGGTCGTGAAGAAACGCAGCAGGTCGAACCAGCGGTGGTTTTCGAATGCAAGCTCCACACGGCGTTCGTGCAGGATGGCGAGTTTCAAGGTCGGATATTTGGCTGCGTAATCCGCATTGGCTTTGGAAACCGCGTATTTCGGCAAGCCGGCGCGCTCACGTACCTGGTCGAGGAATGTAATGGCGGTCGGTTCGTCGCCCAGTTGCATATGCACTTCGGCGAGCATCAGGATTACGTCGGCGTATCGGATCAGTATCCAGTCGTTGCCGCCGTAGCCGTTAGTAGTCGCTGCCGAGCTGGCGTCGCGGTATTTGGTGATGAAATAGTCCTTCACGATCGGATCGTTGGCATATTTGATCGAAAAGTCTTTTCTCGCATCACCCTCTTCATAATCCAGCACAAGATCAGGCGTAACATTACCGCCCGAGCCCGACGATGCGAACAATGAATTGATCGTCTCCCCTTTCGCCTGGTTGTTCCGGGCAATCGAAGATGAGAAGTTGATATCCCCCTGCTTGTTCACCACCTGGAAGATAATCTCCGCATTGGTCGACTTTTTAGCCACATCGAACACATCGGCATAAGGAACTTCCTTCAACTCGCCGAATGAGCGCAGTTCGTACGAAGCCGTGAGGTATTTCTTCGCCTCGTTCAGGTTAGCCGTACGGTTAGCGGCGTCCAATGTGGCCGCCATCGTAAGGTACACCTGGCCGAGCAATGCATTGGCGGCAGCTTTGGTCACCTTGCCTTTTGTATTCGCAGTTTGCTTGTCGGGCAGAGTCGACGCAACCGCGTCTTTCAGATCCTGTGCGATCTGGTTGTACACCACATCCTGCTTCTCGCGGAAGGTCGCGGCTGTTACCTCGTCGGTACTGAGCAATTCTTTGGTTACCAAAGGCACATCTCCCCATTTGCGCACGAGGTGGAAGTAGGTCAAAGCGCGGATGAATTTCGCTTCTCCCTTGTACTGCTCTTTCAGGTTGTTATCCGTGAAAGTTACCCGCTCGATACCCGCCAGCACCTGGTTGCAGCGTGTTACCATCTGGAACAATTGCAGCCAGTGGTTTTTCAGGTTAGTATTGCTGGGTAACAACGAAAAGTCGTTGAACTGGAACGGCTCGCCGGCATTCGACTGATTGTCGTTACGGCCGGTATTATCCGAACGCTCCTCGCTGAACAACCCGCTGTTTTCGCCGATGCCATTACCATCGCGAAGCGAGTTATAGATACCGTTCACGGCCAGTGCCACGTCATCGGGCGTCCGGTAAAAAGTGGGCGCCGACACTGCATTCGGGTTTTCCTGATCGAGGAAATCGTTGGAACAACCCGCGAGGGCCACCAGTCCGAATGCTGAAAACAATGTATTGAAAATGTATTTACGCTTGATCATCTCTTCTGCTGCTTAAAATGTAATACGGGCACCAATGTTGTAGGCACGCACGAGCGGGTATTTCCCGTAATCCACACCCGGTGTCAGGTTAGCCCCGTTGTTGTAATCCACCTCCGGGTTGTAGCCCAGGTACTTGGTCAAAGTGAAAGCATTGTCCACGCCGATGTACACACGCAATGCGCTGATGGCATTGTTGGTCAGGCTGCCGATGCTGTTCATGTTGTAGCCCAATGTGAGGTTGGTACATCTCAGGAACGAGCCGTCCTGCAAATAGAAAGTCGACAAACGCGTACTGTTGCTTTGCGTACCCCCGCGTGAGGCGCGGTACACGTGCCCGTCGCCCGGTTGCGATTCCGAACGGTAGCGGTTGGCCACTTTGGAATACTGGTTACCCGATCCCTCCATGTTGTACAAATAATAATCCTGGCCGTCGAGCACCTTGTTGCCATAGCTACCATTGAACGACGAGCTGAAATCGAAGCTCTTGTAGCTGGCCGTAATCGCGAAGCCGTAAGTGAATTTCGCATGCGGCGAACCGATTACCCGCTTGTCGGCATCATTTACGACGCCATCATTGTTAACATCCTCGAAATACAGGTCACCCGGACGAAGCGGATTGGTAGAAGCCGTCGAACGTGCGGGCCCTTTCAGCTGATAGCCAGTTGGGTAAGATTGCGTCGAGGCATTGTAAACTGCATTGTCAGCCGCGATATTCTCCATATCCTTTTCGCGCACCATACCTTTCACCTTAAAACCATAGAACATCCCGATCGGCTGGCCCTCCTGCGTAATGTGCGTCAGGTACGAGCGCTCGGCACCGGCGGTGATGATCGTACTCGCACCACCCATATCGAGTACCTTGTTGCGGTTCACGGAAATGTTACCGGCCACATTCAGGTCAAAATCTTTGGTAGAAATCACGCGGGCGTCCACTTGAAGGTCGATACCCTTGTTCTGTACTTTCGAATTTCTGAGGTTGGTCAGGATCGTCGAGGCACCGGAAATGGCCGACAGCGGCTGGTTGAACAAGAGGTTGAACGAGCGGCTGATGTAGTAGTTCGCCATGATCGACAAACGGTCATCGAACAGGCCCAGGTCGGCACCGAAGTTGTACTGTGATGTCGACTCCCAGCCCAGGTTCAGGTCTTTGATACCCGTCGCCCACAATGCGGTATTCACAGACCCGTTGCCGTAAACTACCCCGCCCGGAGCAGCCATGGTTTGTAGGAAGTTGTAATTACCGATGTTGTTGTTACCGCTCAACCCCCAGCTTGCACGCAGTTTAAGTGTAGAAGTATTGCCTAACGAATTTTTGTAAAACTCCTCGTTGGAAATGTTCCAGCCTGCCGATACCGACGGGAACTTACCCCAGCGGTTGTTCGGGCCGAAACGCGACGAACCATCCGTACGGAAAGTGGCGGTCAGGTAATACTTGCTATCGTAGTTGTAGGAGGCGCGTGCCAGGTACGAGAGCAATGTCCAGTTCACTTTTCCAGTTTGGTCGGTGCCGGTATTCAATCCAAAGAAAGTAGCATCCGCTCCTTTTCCGGTAATCTCTTCGATACGGTCGTTAGAAAAGCCGCGTGCCGTTACCGAAATAATGTCACGGTTGTTTTCCTGGGTCGTATAACCGATCAGTCCGTCGATACTATGCTTTCCGAGCTGTTTTTTGTAGTTCAATGTAAACTCGGCCAGCTTATCCATTTGCTGCGTCGACTGTGCTACCGCATTCGCGGCGGCGATCGCCTGTGGTGATCCCGGAGGATTGGCACCGCTACTCAGGCTGGTAGGCGCATAAAATTCATATTTCTCCGAATAAGTCTGCAAACCGAGGTTAACCTTGAAATTCAGGTCGGGAATGATCTCGTAAGTCGCAAAACCGCTGAATGTACCACGCTGGCCTTTACGGTTAATATGCGTCTCGGTCGCCAATGCAACCGGGTTTTCGATCGACTGGTAGCCGTAAGCCGAGCTCAATGACGCAGCTTCGTTCTTCGCAAGGCTGCCGTCTTCATTATATGCTTTGAAAATCGGCATGTAAATCAATGCGCCGAGGATCGGGCCTTTGTCGAAACGGCCTTCCTGCACCTCGCGGTTGCTGTTGTAGGTAAACGCGAGGTTCGCACCCACTTTCAGTTTCTTATTGACATCCGCGTCGAGGTTGGCGCGGAAGTTGGTGCGGTGCTGGCCCGTGCTGAGGATAATCCCCTGCTGGTTCAGCTGCCCGCCGCTGATCGCGTACCGCAAGCCGTTCTTCCCACCCGAAAACGAAATGTTATGACGGTGCACCGGCGCATTGCGGTACAGCTCGTCCTGCCAGTCGGTATTGTATTTAGGAGTAATCAGTTTCTGGGTCGCGAAATCGTACAAATCGGTAGGGATACTTACAGAACCCGCATTACCCACGTTTTTGATACGCGTCGCATTGTCGTCGGAATACATGCCGTCGTTCCAGGTCTTTCCCCCGTTCACCATCAGGTCGCGGTAGCTTGCATTCCGGCCGTCTATTACCAGCTGACCGAATTCAGAAGCGTCGAGCAGCTTTACTTTCTTGCTCAGCTGGTTTACACCAAACTGGTATTCGTATTCCAATCGCCCCTTTCCTTCTTTCCCTCTTTTGGTCGTGATCAAAACCACACCACCTGCTGCACGCGAACCGTAAATAGCCGCCGACGCCGCATCTTTGAGGATGTCGATCGATTCGATATCATTAGGGTTGATAAAAACATCATTACCAGCCGGGTAGCCGTCGATCACGTACAACGGGTCCGAGCTTGCATTTACCGAGCCCACACCACGCACGCGGATTTTCGTACCCACGTAAGGCGCGCCGCTCACCTGCGAGATCTGCACACCCGCTACCTTACCCACGAGCGCTTGTCCGACGGTCGGCGTCGACAAATTCAATTCTTTTGCCTTAACACTCGAAATAGCGCCGGTAAGGTCGCTTTTACGCATCATCGAATAACCTACCGCTACAAATTCGTTCAGCATCATGGCATTCTCCTTCAAAGTAACGGCCAGCGGCGCATTACCCGAAACCACCACTTCCTGCGCTATGAAACCTACAAATGAAAATACCAGCGTGGCGCCCTGGCCCGACTCGATCGAGAAGTTACCCGCTGCGTCGGTTACCGCGCCCTTGTTGGTACCTTTCTCCAAAACCGTAACACCCAGCAACGGCTGACCGGTCTCATCCACCACTTTCCCCGTCACGGTTTGCGCGCGGGTCGGCCTTTCCAACATCATCCGGCCTTTACCGGAAGCCACTGCATGCCTGCCCGGACTGAAAACCAGGATACCTGTCATTACCAACGGAACAATTGGCAGTATCAGTTTCTTCATAATAGTTTTAAAAAATTTAACAAAAACAAGAAAACACGTTGCAATTCACTTTAAAATACTTCTGCCTCGTGCTCAAAAATCGAGCGCAAAAGTACCTTTCGACTATTAAGTGAATCGAACGTGGTTATTATGAAAATGTAAAATTTTCAAGAACTGAAAGTAACCGTTTACCAATTAACATGCACCTGGTGCACGTTACTTTTGCGCGAAGAAGTGACCGCAATGCCTTTGGAAGAAGTGCCGGTAAATGTAAATCCTTCGAGCTCGTCGGCCTTGTCGATATCCACGGAGTTCAGCACCACCTGCTCCCCTTTTTCCAGTGATTTTTTAAGATCGACAAATGTGAACCGCCAGCGACGGCCCTCTATTTGATTTTGAATTAATACTAAAACCCCTTTCTCCGGAATCCAATGCAGGTTCTGCACCCACGGCCCGCAGCTAAACTTCTTCACCAGCACACCCGGGGCGCTGGTTTTGTCCGCTTTTTGCAAAACAGAAGGATCATACAGCCGCACCTCGTTCCGCTTGTCGCCGTAGTCGGCCGTCGCCACGAGCCATTTGCCATTGTATTCAACATATTCCGGCCGTGTTCCCTGAATGCAGGCATCATCCTCGATTGTGCTGATGAGGTTACCGTCCAGGCTTCCGGTTTTCAGCATTCCGTTCCAATCGACCTGGTAGATGACCGCACGCCACAAAGTCCCTTCCGCATTCAGCCGGATGCTGTTACCCATGAAAACCGGCAGCTTGCCATGCTTTGCAATGCCCGTCGGGTGGTTGATCACATCTTTACCGTCCACCGTCAGCCGGATTTCCTTTCCAGTATAATGTAAGGAATCGCCCTTCTGGCTGAACTCCCGCACCATCCCCACCTCGCGGTCGCCGTACAAATACACTTTGCCATCTAAAAACGATGCGCCCTGGCAGGCACCCAGCGAATCGATGGTATGGGAAGAAACGAGTGAGATTTCAGGTTTGCCGGGGAGGATGAATGCTGCGGTGGTCGCCGCAACACTGGCTGCTGCCAGGAATTTGAATAGTTTCATTTTGATATGGGGTATTAAAAAAATTGCGGGTGCAAAGCAAAGCCCCGCACCCGCTTGAAAATTCAGATGATTACCAGAGCGGTTGTTTCAATTTCACGAAATAGATGGTGTTGCGGTCCACAGCGCCGGTTGCCGGAAGAAGCTTCTGAGCGTACACGCCGCCCGCGCCCACTACGCCGAAATCATCGTCGTTTGAAATGGCAATCGTAGTGGAATTGATGATGGCGATACCTTCGGCCTTATCGTGCGGGTAGAGCGTCGGGATGTCGGTCATCAGGTCGGCAACGAGCGTTTTGGTTACGGGTTTAATACCGGCAGCAGTCAGGTTTGCCTCGGTTTTCAGCTGCTCTACTGTGAGCCCGCCGTACAGCTTGCCCGTCGCACCATTGGCCGGGTCCGAAATATCGGTCGCGTTGCTGATATCGATTTTATACACCTTTTTGATCACCGTTGCGCGGTTCGCATTGGTCGCATATTCGCCGTCGCGTTCGAGCACGAGGAAAGTGGAATTGTCGATCGCAACGATTTCGCTGTTTGCCTGCAAATTGGCGCGGTCAATGAGATACACATACTCCTTGCTGGCGCCGCTGGCAATGTCGAAACTGAGGATACGCGTCACGAGCGAGCCGGAAACATCGCCTGCCGACGGGTTATAGAGCGGGAATTGCATGATACCGACGAGTGTTTTACCGTCGGGCGTGATGGTTATACCCTCCATTCCGCGATTAGGACGCCTCTTGGCAAAAACCAAGGGAATTTTGCGGCCACCAACGCCATTACCGAATGGGTTAATGCGTTCCAGCGTCTTACCAGTCGCATCGAAATGCACGATATGCGGGCCATACTCGTCGCTCACCCAGAAAGTACCGTCCTTCGCAAGCGCCATCCCTTCGGAATCGAGTCCGTCGACGCTGTTCGCCAACGTTTGGTTGTTCACGTCCAGCGCCAGCTCACCGCTATAACCGAATCCGGGAGGGTTAGGGAGGCCATTCAGCTTCGCGCCATTTTCATTTTTGAGTTCGATGGTCTTTTCCAACACGAGTTGATCGCCGATCAGTCTGAACTTGCCGATTTGCGGGGCAAAGCTGGGGTCCGCGAATACTTTGGAGTCGGTAACCGTGCCGTCGATGTTCGAACCGCGGTCGGTAAGAAGGTAAAAGGCCATCGGGTCGTTCGGGTCCTGCGCCAAGGCAGATCCGAAACCGCCATTGTAGACTTTAACGCTACCCACCGTTGTGATGATGGTCGGGTTTTGCGCTTCGGCCCTGTCGGGATAATTGTCGGTAGGAAAACCGTGGTCCGTGCAGCTATTCAATATGGCCACGGCAGCAGCCGTAGAAATGAGCGAGAGTAAAAAGGGTTTCATCTGTGTCCAGGTTAGTTTGCGTAAAACTACACCGGCCGATTTTACCCGAAGATTAATTCACAATCCGTCAAATCAACATATTGTTAAGCCTCAATGCCGGCCTTTTCCCCTGAAACTGGGCGGCTGAATGTAGAACTCGACGGTCGCCGCGAGCCCGGAAGTACGCACGGGTACCGCATCATGGACCATTTTGTTGGAAAGGTTCTTGCGGTAGCCGCCAAACACCTCTACCCCACCGAATTTCCCGAACCGGCGGTTGTAGGAAATACCCATATCGACATCGATCCGGCGGCACACGTCGGGCGTACCTTCGGCCACACGGTTGAGATAATACGTTCGCGTAACGGCTTCGGCTTTGAAATAAAGCAGATCGTTAGGCGAAAGATTATGCCGCCACGCCATTTTCTTGGGAAGCATGATTTCAATGCCCTCTCTCTCTGACAGGTTATAATTGAAGAGAAACACAGGCAGGAAGGTCATTTTGTAGCTTTTGTTAAAGATGACCCCGGCACCGATTTCTTTATTAGGCGACATTCTTTTCAAATAGGACGCGGAAAACGTGTAATTCAGCGGGATTTCCTTCGCAGAAAGCATTGCAAAATTGCCGGTTTTGTTGATATGGGAGGTCAGAACGAGCCAGGAAGTGCTATCCAGCCGTACAAATGAGTTCAGGTCCAATGCAAAAGTCCGCAAGTTCCAGCCCTCGAATTTCTTGGCAGGATTTTCTCCGCTGCTCTTGAATTCCAGCTGCTCTGCACGGTAATTCGGCCCGAGTACCAATGCAAAATTCTTTTTATGAACAACCGGCAGCCAGGCGCGGACATACATTTCCTCGTTGGTAAACGTCTTGTTCCCGCTGTTGGCAAATCGGTAAACTTTCCCAGGCGCATGCGTGGTTCGAAAAGTGATCCATTTGGACGGAGCCATACCAGGTAAACCGGGCTTTTGGGCACAACAAACCATGCTTATGCCCCATAAGGATAAGAAAAACGCAAATGCCTCCGGCCTCCGAAACTGCATACTTCGCCTGTAAATGGTGGTAATAGTTCTAACCTGCACTAAATTATTCGTTATGAGCCGGTAACGCAATGATATATTCATTAAGTTCCGGAAGTAAAATCCCGCCGGGAACGCATTACTAATATACGTTGCGCCGGCATGAAATAATAAACGAATCAGCGGGCAGTTTCGGATGAGCGAACAGTAATTTTTTATTGGTACAAAATCGCCCCTCCTACTCACGAAAAAGAAAGTCTCTGAAAAACGGGCCACAAACGGCATTGTTTGAAAACTATAAGCAATGATTTGAAAGTATTAATCAGCATAGCAAACAGGTTACTAATTTTGTATTTGAATTAAACCCCTTTTTCTGACATGATTCAAGCAAAAGCATACGCAGCCCAAACTCCTGAAACCGACCTCGCGCCGTGGGAATTTGAAAGAAGGGACGTCGGCCCGCACGATGTTCAGATTGAAATCCACTATTGCGGCGTCTGTCACTCCGATCTGCACCAGATCAAAGATGAATGGTTTCCGGGCGTTTTCCCGATGGTTCCCGGTCATGAAATTGTCGGAAAAGTTACGCAGGTAGGCGCGCACGTGAAGAAATTCAAAGCTGGTGACCTCGCCGGTGTAGGTTGCATGGTCGATTCCTGCCAGGTTTGCGAAAACTGCAAAGACGGCCTGGAACAATACTGCCTCGACGGTAATACCCAAACCTACAACAACCTCGACCGCAGCGGCGTACCGACTTATGGTGGCTACTCCAACACCATTATCGTACGCGAGGAATTCGTCCTTTCGGTTTCCGACAAGCTGTCCCTGGCCGCAACCGCTCCCCTGCTTTGCGCCGGTATCACCACATATTCGCCGCTCCGTCACTGGAAAGTGGGCAAAGGTCATAAACTGGCAGTACTCGGCCTCGGCGGACTGGGCCATATGGGCGTAAAATTCGGTGTTGCATTCGGTGCCGAAGTGACCGTCCTCAGCACGTCTGCTTCGAAAGAGCAAGCGGCGAAGGATCTGGGCGCACACCATTTCGTAGTAACCTCCGATCCTGAACAGGTAAAAGCAGTAAAAGGCAGCTTCGATTTCATCCTCGACACCGTTTCCGCGGTGCACGATATGGATATGTATCTGTCGCTCCTCCGCACGAACGGAACCCTGATCAATGTAGGTGTTCCTACCGAGCCCTATTCCGTTCAGCCATTCTCGCTCCTGACGGGCCGCCGCAGTATGGCAGGCTCCGGTATCGGTGGCATCGCTGAAACGCAGGAAATGCTCGATTTCTGCGCCGAGCATGACATCGTCTCCGACATTGAGCTCATCGATATCAAAGACATTACCGCTTCCTACGAGCGCATGCTGAAAGGCGACGTACGGTACCGGTTTGTGATTGATATGGCAACATTGTAAGTTTCATGCCCCGGTGCCCGCAATGGTGCCGGGGGCATTCACCATATTCCCTCGAAAACATCCATTCTCCGTTCATACATCGCATTCCTCAAAATCTTGATTCTCTTTTCGATTTCCTGTACATCTTCACAACATACTCCCGGCTTAGCTTTTGCAACTTCCAACTCGGCTATGCATTTTTTATTTCCATATGCATAGTAAACCAAACGCAATTGAGCATGCAAAACCTTCCAAACGATAAATGTAATGTAGCCGAAAACAGGGGCACACACCGAAACTATTCCTTTAAATCCCGACTCGGGAAGTTGAAGAAAAAGTGTTGAATAGAATGAGGCAACAGCGGTAACAGTGCTATCAGCCTTGTTAACCGGAATCCTTTTTCTGGTTTTCTGTAAATGCATTTACTTCCAAAAATCTATCAATTCTTTGTCAAAATCTTTCGGTGGATGTTTCCTGAATGTGATCGTCTTACCATTTTCAGGATTGTAGAATGTAACTTCATCCTTGAAGAAAATAGAAAAAGCATCGATAACGGAATATAACCCCCAACTACCCAGGCCGATCAAAACAGCCCAGGAAAAGTAGTTGGTCAATTCTTCATAGTTAATGGGTCCCATATAAACGTGATTTAAGTGATTAACTACCTTTGTTTCAGCCAAATGTATTATCCTCTTTTCGGCTTTCAAAGCAAATAAAATACCGTTTATCCTGCGGGAAGCTAACCACCTCTTTATCAACAAAAGTACCGTCCGGAAATGTCCGAACGGCACAGTACTTGGTAGGCTTGTAGTAGGACTACTCTCCCAGAAAATCGATCGCTTCCTGGACAAACCGGTCGGCGTACTGGCAGAATGCGGCGTGGCCTGCGTCGGGGTACACTACGAGGTTGGCATTAGGGATGCTTTGTGAAGCGTTGATCGCATTCACTACCGGAACAGGAACATCGTTTTTCCCCTGCACGAGCAACACTGGCTGCTGGATCGTCTTCAATTCGGCCAACGCATTCGGATAAGGCTTCGCCCAGGCGAGTACAGCTCCGAGTTGGGCGCCACCGCCTTGCTGGCTCAAAGGCTCGTCACGATCGGTTTTGCGTGCCTGAACACGCGCATAGGAAGCTTTTCCGGCTTTCTGGCTGGCTTCCGATTTGGTAAAACCGAATGTCAGGAAAGTTTCTTCCGGCGTGAGATTCGCAGTCGAAGCGATGATGTTGGGCAAGTTCGAGAGCCCTTCGCTTCCTTTGGGTCCGGTGCCGGTCAGGATGGCTTTGCGAACCAGCGCAGGCTCATCGAGCAGTACTTGTTGCGTAATGAAACCGCCCATTGAAAAACCCATCAGATCCACTTTGGTGAGGCCCATCGCTTTGATGAACGTCACTGCATCCTTAGCCATTTCGCCGATGGTAGCAGGCACTTGGCCGGTAGAACTTCCCACGCCTTTGTTGTCGAACAAAATTACCTTGTGTTTCTGTGCAAGCCCGTTGGTAATGGCCGGGTCCCAGTCGTCCATCGAGCTGCCGAGCGATGCCAGCATGACCAGTGGTACACCCGATTGATCGCCGAGAATGCGGTAGGCATATTTGGTACCGCCGGCTTCGACAAATTGCGTTTTGGCTGTTTGATGGTAATCGATTGCAACCGGCGCTGGCTGGTTGCCGGACGCGTCGTCGTTGTTGCAGGAAACAAGCCCCAATGCCAGGATGGCAGAGAAGAATACAGATTTAAAGGAAACACCCGTGTTGATTTTCATCATTGTAATTGTTTTGGTCTGTGAATGATTGACGGGTCAAAACTAGGTTCACAAACCAGCACGGGAAATCAGGATAATGCCCAAATCGGCCAAACAGGCCCTGAAATGGACAATGCGCCTACTGAGATATACAACGGGTTACTTTTGATCCGTAAAGTAGAATAATATCTATATATTCTCACGAATGCTTTTAAAAGTATTTCGCATTGAAGAACTTTTACTACCTTGCTTTCATAATGGATTTTAGTTCATTATTTATAGAAGGTAATCTATTAAAGCCGGGTGGTTCGCTCCGGCTTTCTTCATTTAACGGGATGTGTAAGGCCCGTGTATCGATTTGATTTTCAGATCCTCATCCCGGTCGTCGAGCACAAAAACCCGGTAACTATCTCCCCCATTCGCGACGCGAACTACCACATGGCCGCTATCACTTTTCAAACGGTTGAGCAGCTCACCGATCACCAGCTTGTTGGCTTCCAGCATATCCGTAGCGAACACATCCCGCTCGCCCTGGTAAATGCGCTGTGAATAAATGCGGTCGAGCACGTCGTGGCCCGGGTGATCCGACGACCATACCGGGATTACCAGCACGCGGGGCCGCAATGCGCCGAGCAGGACATCGTTCTGCGAATCGCGGTTGCCGTGGTGGTCGAGAATGTGGACATCCACAGGGCCTACCACCTTTGCCACGGGCGTTTCCACATCGTGCCAGGCCGGCACACCGGGTTGTAACACTCCGGGCGTATCGCCGCCAGTGAAATAATCGAACTTGCCGTAACTGATCCTCGTGGCAATGCTGCACATATTTTCGCTCGGATACTGCTCCGGTTTCAGGTCTTTCAGCTCCGGGAAATGCTTGCGGGTCACGTTGCCCACGCCCGTCCATATTTCGCCATTCGCTGAAATATTCCGCACCTCGAATGCGCCCTTATATTTCTGCGGATTATGCAGCAGCACGATCTGATCATTACGTCCCGGAACGCTTCCCTCTACACGCAGCCCCTTGTTTTTCACCTGCCAATCGAGGAAAGTGCGGTAATTGCGTACCATCGTGTCCTTGGAAACCCTCGGATAGGCATAATCCGGCCAGCCGCGGTCGATGATCTTTTTCACCGGCACAAACTCCGCCACCTCGGTAATACCCGCCAGCACATATTTACCCTGCTCCGACTTTTTAGAAATGGACGTCGGCGAGCCCATATGGTCGTCGTGGAAATGCGTCATCAGCGCATAGTCCACAACGGGCGTTTTGGAAACCTTGCGGATATACCGGGCGATCCATTCCCCCGGTTGGCGCTCTGCGCTCGGTTTGGCCTTCGTGTTACGTGCGCTTTGCGTACGCGCCTCCGTGGGATCGAGCGCGCCCGCGTCCACGAGCAATGTGGTACCATCCGGCAGGATCATGAACGCCGAATTCCCCATCCCGGTATTGATATGGTGAATGTCGAGTTCTCCCTCCTGCCAGGCCGGCAGCGGTTGGCCGACTGTTTGCGCAAGAACAACAGGCGCAGAAAAGCCCAGCCAAAGCATGGCCAGGCTGGTTTTTACAATAGTGGTGTATTTCATCGGTAACTTTTGAAAAGGATTAGTCTTGTACTTCCAAAGCATGCAATTTATCAAACTCCCGGACAGTTTTCCGGATCTGCTTCCGGTGCACGCCGCTGTACTGGATTTGCAATGCGCTGGCCTTCTCGGGTTCCAGGTTTTTCAATTTCCAATACTTGGGGTGCGTCAGCCCGATGGGCGGCCTGAACGCTTCTTCTTTCGGGTCTCTGATCAAAACGTCGACCTGGATACTTACTTTGGAGAGGTCCTCGGCGAGTACGCCCTCCACTTTTACTTTCACGGCTCTTCCGGTTTCTAAAACAAATATTTTTTCGTGCGTCATCTCACATCCAAACTTAATTCGGCGCCAAAGGTAAGGAGCCGAATCAAGATACAGGATGCTTTAACAAAATCTTAATTTTCATTGGACGTCCCACCAGTTCCTCACTGCCTGAGTATCACCGCCTATCCGCTTGGCGGCGTTTTCGCTGTTTTGTGCATTGCTGGCGCGTGTGTTACTGGGGTATTTCAACCGTTTGGGCACGTCGGTAACATCCGGATCAAGGCTACCCGACGCCGGGGGGATAAACAACACGCTGCCGTCGGGCTTCTTCGGATCGAGGCGCAGGCGTTCCAGCCACGACTGTAATCCCTGCATATACATCGCGATCCATTTCTGCGTACCGATCACGTTTTTCCACGCGCCTGCCTTGTAAGGCACCGCTTTCAAATACGTTTCCACCACCTTCGCGTCGGCAATACCCCATTGCGCCATCGAGGATTTAACAGCTTCGTTATAAAGCACTTCCGGCGTGTCATTACCCACATTCATCCCACGTGCCGCGGCTTCCGCCTTAATGAACGCGATCTCCGCATAGGTGATCACATATCCCTTGGCCGAGCCGCTGTAAGCAATCACGCCCGGCTTCGACAGACCGATCATGGTCGGGGAATTGGCTTCGGTACCATACACCTTCCCGATGTATTTGCCATTGGTTTCGTCCGGGCGCGCAAAAACAGGCAAGCGCGGATCATTGACGGATTGCAGGTATTCGACCAATGTCGAAGTCACGGCAAATTCCACCAGCGGCCGCTCCACATCATTATAAGGAAAGCGGTTGGTAGTGGTAGCGACATTATAAGGAAAATAGACGTCCTGGCCGGTACTACTTAACGTATTTTTAACAGCATCTTCAATCACCGTCTTCGCTTCCGCAGGCGCTGCGTCCACCATACGCATCGCAATTCGCATACGCAATGCATTCGCGAACCTGATCCATTGCTGCACATCGCCTTTGGCCATAATATCCCCGCGGATCACACCGGAAGACGCGCCCGAAAGCACATCGATCTGCGTTTTCAGCGAGTTGAGCAATGCCATATACACATCTTTTCCTTGATCGAACACCGGCTGCGGAATATCCTCGCCCTGCAATGCCTGCGTGTAGGGAATATCGACGTAGACATCGGTGAGTACATGAAAAATCCACGCTTTCAGGATTTCGGCCACGGCCAGGGTATGCGCGCTTTTTTCGGCGGGGTGGCGGTCATAATAGTTGCTGATCTCCTTCAAATCCATCAATGGACCGGCGTAGAGCCCTGCCCAGAGACCGTCGTTGGTAAAGAGGAAGCGCCCGTCGGAAGTTTTGTCGGTACCCATCCAGTATTGCGAAAGTTCCATTCCAATGCGCCCGTTGAAATAGGTATCGTACATCAGGTCGCAGGCCCGCTTTTCGGCATTGGAAAGCAGGAATTCAGGCTGTGTTTCACTCGACCGTGCCGGGTCGGTATTCAGGGATTCGAAGTTGTCGCACCCCGTGAAACCCAGCAGGATGGCGAGCATTATTAATATCTTGTTTTTCATATCAATCGATTTTAAACCGGATCAGAAAGTAACATTCAGGTTCACGCCATAGCTGCGTACGGCCGGCAACGCGCCTCCTTCAAAACCGATCTGGTTGCTGATGGAATTGGTAATGTTGGCCGGATCGACATTCGGCGCATTGCTTTTGATCAACCAAAGGTTCCGGCCGGTAAGTGTCAACCGCAATGCCTGCATCCGGATCTTCTGCGCCCATGCGTCGGGCAAATACCAGCCCAGGCGCACCTCACGCAAGTAAATGAAGCTGCCGTCGTAGAGATTGGCCTTGCTGATGCGGTTACCGCCGTCGGCATTGAAATGCGTCCGCGCAGGCACCACGATGTCGTTCGGCAAGCCATCGGCTTTCACGCCCGGGTTAACCACGCCGTTTTCACGAATGCCATTCTCCGCAGTCTCTTTGAGCATACCCGATTTGTTTCCGTACAAATTGGTATAGGAGAAGAAATCGCCGCCCTTTTGAAAATCCACCAATGCCGAAAGATAGAAATTCTTGTAGCTCAGCATATTATTCAACCCGCCGATAAAGTCCGGATTCGCGTCGCCGATAATGACCGGCGTCGGCGTCACATTGTAGGTTCCGTTATCAGCCACAGTCTTGTTGCCTTTCGAATCATACACATAATCCGTCCCCAGCATTGTCCCGAGCGACATTCCCTTTTGCGCCACCATCGATACTTTGTTCGTGCGGCGCTCAGTACCGATGATAAACCGCTCAATGCCCGCGATATTGTCGCCGGTACTGTTCAGGTCGAGGACAACGTTTTTGTTTTTGGAGAAATTGAGACCAATGCGCCAGCTGAAATTGGTCGTCATCACCGGTGTCGCCGATAAGGTGAGCTCGATACCCTTGTTCTGCACGGTACCGCCATTCACGACTTTGGTCGTAAAGCCGCTTTCGGAAGGAATCTGCACGTTCCAGATCTGGTTTTTGGTCTTGCGGTTATAATAGGTAAAGTTCGCCCCGAACCGGTCGTTGAAGAACTTGAAATCAACACCCGCCTCCGTTTCCGATGACAGTTCCGGTTTCAAACGACTATTGAACAGCTTGTCGGAAGTGCTTTGTAAAGGATAGGTATCAAATGGCGCCACGTAGTCGTAATATCTTGATACAGAATACGGATCGGCATCATTACCCACGCGTGCATACGAGAGGCGCGCCTTCCCGAGCGTGAGCCATTTCGCACCGTCGATCAGATCCGAGAAAATGAACGAACCCGCTACCGAAGGATAGAAATATGAATAGTTGCCGGTCTGTTTCAATGTCGAAGCCCAGTCGTTGCGACCGGTGGCGGTGAGGTAGAGGAATTTGTTATAGCCCAAAGTCACCGAACCGAAAACCGAGTTGATCTGCTTGTTACCATAGGAATTCGATACAGTCGCCGGCGTCACCGAGTTTTGCAGCACATACACCATCGGGTTTTGCAGCCCGCCATTGGTGGTACCGGCATCGATGCTCGACTTGATCCTCAATATATTACCACCCGCCACTGCTTCGATCGACAGCTTGGAATCGCCGAGGTTCTTGTTGACATTCAGCGTTCCCTGGTAGTTGTTCTCATTATTGATCACCGCCCGTTTGGCATAAGAACCTACAAAAAAGCCCTTCGCGCTCCGCACTTCGTCGAGGTGGTTGAGGTAATCGGAGAACACCCGGACGTCGGCGGAGAGCCAGTCGGTAATCTTGTAGGTAAGTCCCGCATTGCCGAAATAACGGTTATTCTGGTCGGTATTGTAGTTTTCGTACTGGTTCCAGTAAGGGTTTTGAGTAAATGCGGGCTTCTGAATATTCCACGCCGTACGGTTCCACGATTGCTCGGTACCGTCGGCATATTTATAGTTGCGCAAATATGCGTCGTCGATCTGCCGCTGCCCGAACATCACATAAAACAGCATCGGGTTATTGCCGAAGAAACCCGTTCCCGGACGACCTTTGGAATGGTCGTTAATGTAATTGATCCCGCCGCTGAACGTGAATTTCTCGGTGAATTTGTAAACCGTATTGAGGCTGATAAAAAAGCGGCTCAGATTACTTCCGGGATAAATGAAGTTCTGTTTGGTCTGCCCGGCGGAAAAGCGGATCGAGCCATTATCGCCGCTGCTGGCCACCGAAAGGTTGTTGGAAAATGTGAAGCCGGTTTTGAAAAAATCCTTCGCATTGTCAGGATGCGGGCTCCACGGGGCGGCTTTACCGAAGTTCGGGTTATTGCGGTCCTGGTCCCACGACCAGTAATGCCGCACAAGCTGCCCCTCCATCTTCGGCCCCCACGATTCGTCGGTACCATAGTCGGGAATGAGGTCGTAACGGCCTTTTCCATCGCCGTCATCGTAAGTGCCGCCGCCCGGCAGGAATCCGGAAGGATTATCATTGACATACAATTTTGTAAACTTATCGCTTCCGCCGCCGCCGTAGAGGTTCTGGAATTTGGGCAACAGCGAAACCTGGTCCGCCTGGATATTCAAGTCGTAATTCAAGGAGAGCTTGCCGGAGCCCTTGCCTGTTTTTGTTGTAATATAAATCACCCCATTCTGCCCGCGGCTGCCGTAAAGCGCCGTGGCCGCAGCGCCTTTCAACACCGAAATATTCTCGACATCATTGGGATTGAGCAGTTGCGCCGGGTTACCATAGTCGTACCCGCCGCCGCCTGTCCCCTGCCCGCCCGTAACGCCGTACGAGTTCAGGTTCATATTGGCCATCGGCACACCGTCGACGATAAACAATGCATTGTTGTTCCCGGAAATGGATTTCAAACCCCGGATCGTCACCCGCGACGAGCCGCCCATGGAGCCGCTGTTGCCGCCGATCTGCACGCCTGCCAGTTTACCCTGCAAAGAATTGATATAATTCACCTCGCGCGCTTCCTGAATGCCCCCGCCGTCGATCTGCTGCACGGCATAGCCTACATTACGCGTGCTGCGCTGCACGCCGAGTGCCGTCACCACCACTTCGCCGAGGCTCTTCACATCGGCTTTCAACCTGACATTCACTTCCGTCGCTCCCGCCGAAACGCTCACGTCCTGCGTCACATGCCCGATGGACGAAACCGTCAACACATGGCCGCCGGGCGGAAGCATAATGCTGAAATTACCCTCCGCGTCGGTATTAGTACCGTTTGCAGTGCCCTTTACGAGCACGCTCACGCCCGGAAGGCCCGCATTGGCATCGTCCGTAACCTTTCCTTTCACACGCCTGTCCTGACCCGCTGCCTCGTATGCACAAAACAGCACGGCTAGTAAGACCGATAAACAACTTCGTATCGATTGCGCCATGTTTGTAAAATTTAAAGATTAAATATTCTTTAAAGGCGAAATCGAAATACGTATACTGACGGGTACTTGATGTAGGCGAAGGAAATCGACGGTTCGGTTCAAAGCGTCGACGAATCGGCGAAACAGGACTGGTTTTCAGGAATTAAAATATGGAAAGTGGCACCCTGGCCATCGCCGGAAGTGGCGAAAATATGCCCGTGGTGGTTTTGAAGAATCTTCTTGCACATTGCCAGGCCGATACCCGTGCCTTCGAACTCCTTTTTGCCGTGGAGGCGCTGAAAAATCTCGAAAATTTTCTCCGCGTAGTGTTCCTCGAAGCCAATGCCATTGTCACTTACTTCCAAATGATGGTATGCACAACGGGTATCGAGCATCGGGTAAGACTTCAATGCGGCCTTGTCGAGTAGCTGCGCCGAAACTGTAATGACGGGGTCCACATCCGCCCGGGTGAATTTCAATGCATTCGAAATGAGATTTCCGAACAGCTGCGCCATTTGCAGCGGCACCGCCTCCACCACCGGGAGGTTACTATAACTGACCTTCGCGTGCTTCTGATCAATCAGCAGTTCGAGATCGTCGACGATATTGTCGAGTACCAGGCTGAGATCGGTATTCCGCACCAGGTCCGAGTCTCTCGACAACTGCGAGAATGTGAGCACGTCACGGATCAGCAGCATCATCCGCGAAGAAGCATTTCTGATTTTATTCAGATAATTACGCTGGCGCTCGGTCGTATCTCCCAGTTCGGCTTCCAGCATCTGCGCGAAAGTGGCCACCTTTCGGATCGGCTCCTGCAAATCGTGGGAAGCAATGTAGGCAAACTGCGCCAGCTCCGCGTTCGAACGTTGTAAATGCCGGTTAGCGGTCGCGAGCTCACGTGTGCGCTCGGCTACGATCTCCTCCATTTTCAGCCTCGCAACCACCAGCTCCGTCACATCCTGGCAAAGGATCATGACCCCGTGCACATGGCCATCGTCGCTGCGATAGGGCTGATACACCAGGTTCAGAAAGCCCTCCTTCTTCCTGCCATCGATATATACAAAATAAGGATGGTCGCTGAGGTAAATCGGTTCGCCGGTCGTCCTGACCGCATCGTGAATGCTTCTGAAATGTGACTCCGTTTCCGGTATAACCGAAAAAAGTGGCTTCCCGAGCAGCTCCTCGCGGGAACGGCCGATGAGCCGGCCGTAAGCGTCGTTGACTATCTCCACGATCATATCCTCGCCGATGAGTACGATTATCCCCACCGTGGCGTCCGTCACCAGGTTCTGAAAACGCCGCTCGGAGTCGTGCAGCTGATTGAATACCATGACCTTTTGGGTGGTCTCGGTGCAAGTCACAAAAACGCCATTGACGTGGCCCCGGTCGTCGTACACAGGGCTGTAACTGAATGTCCAGTAAATATCCTCGATTTGACCATTCCTGAAAAACGGCACGAGCTGGTCCTCAAACCACACCGGCTCCCCGCTATCCATGACCTTTTGAAGCAGCGGGCCGATAAAGTCCCAGATTTCGGGCCAAACCTCCTGCCCTCTCTTGCCTAATGCCGGATGTTTGCCATCCTTGCCGAGGCTCGGGCGGAATGCGTCGTTATAGAAACAGATGAGGTCGTTGTCCCAGAAGAGGAACATGGGAAATGCGGAATGCAGTACAATGCCCAGGGTAGTCCGCAAGCTTTGCTGCCATGATTCCGGCGGGCCTATCGACGTCGCCGTCCAGTCGAACGACCGGGTCAGGGCGCCCATTTCGCCGCCTCCCTGTATAAAATGAAAAACCTGGTCGTTTGTGGGCTTACGTAAATCCATGTCGAAGAATGAATAGACTAAAAGCAACCCTACTATAATCGCGCCAGAACGGATGCTACACCAATACTTTGTCGAGTATCGCCACCAGGTCTTCAAAACGGCCTGGTTTTGTAAAAAAATGGTAGGCGCCCAGCTGTTTCACCTGCGCTACCGTGGCGGCGTTGGAGGAGGTAGAGAGGATTACAACCGGAATTTCGCGGAGTTTTTCATCTTTTTGGATCTCCGCCAGAAACTGCTGCCCGTTCATCAGGGGCATGTTAAGGTCGAGAAAAATGAGGTCGGTTTCGAGTTCTCCTTTTGCGATCTGGCTTAAAGCCTTCCTGGCGCTGTCCAGAACAGTGCAGCGAACAGGTTTTCGGGTACATTCAAGCGCGGTCAGGAAAATCTCCTGATCATCTTCATCATCGTCGATGAGAAGAATGTTCTGATAGAGCATTTACAGGGAGTAAAAAAAATCAATGCAAATTATACTACAATGGAGCTTAAACCAAGTATTCGTTGCCCGATTTATCGAATATCCTGGTAGCGCCCCTGGTTCAGGTCGCCGGTTTCATAACCCTTCTTGAACCAATACATTCTTTGCTCGGAACTTCCATGCGTAAATGCATCGGGTACCACGTACCCCTGCGATTCCTTTTGGAGTTTGTCGTCACCAATGGCATTGGCGGCCGTCAGCGCGGCTTCGAGGTCGCCGGGTTCGAGGATTTTATCGCGCTGGTTGGCGTGGTATGCCCACACGCCCGCGAGGAAGTCGGCCTGCAATTCCAGTTTGACCGAAAGCTTGTTATACTCGGCTTCGCTGAGCTGGCGGCGCTGTTCCTGAACCTGTTGCGAAATACCCATCAGGTTCTGCACATGGTGCCCCACCTCATGCGCCACCACATACGCCACCGCGAACTCGCCCGGCGCATTGAACCGGTCGCGCAGCTCGTCGCAGAATGTCAGATCGATGTAGACTTTATGATCGGCCGGGCAATAGAACGGACCCATTGCCGATGAAGCGCCGCCGCAAGCACTTTGCGTCGCGTTCGAAAACATTTGCAGCACGGGCTTTTCATACTCGGCGTTATTCTGGGCGTAAATTTGCGTCCAGACATCTTCGGTACTACCCAAAACCGCCGAAACGAAATCGGCTGTCTTGTCGTCCGGGCGCGGGCCTGCGGGCCTGGATTCGGCCTGTTCGGTTTGCGTGCCCTGTATATTGGAAAGAATCTCCTGCGGGTCCTGACCGGTCAGCAGCCCGATGGCAACCACGATGATCACCCCGATGCCCCCTAATGCAACCTTCCCCCCGCCCGACATTCCGCGGCGGTCGTCGATGTTGCTGCTTCTGCGTAAATCCTGCCAACGCATGTTGTTGATGTATTTAGGTTAGAAATAGAATCTAATACGGGCCGGATTCCCGAACCCGTCGCATTCAAATATAGAAATAATGCCAGCTATGAAAAGCAGCGTGCCACGATAATTTTACAGCGGGCGCAATGGCGTACAAATATTGTAGTGCAAGTCTACAAATGTAGATTTCGTAAAGTATTTAGTCCATACAATAACTTATAAAGCCGTTAAATAAGTAATTCCGAAACATAGCTCAATAAATTCTTCGACGACGACGCGATGTATTTAAATTTAGGCAACTGAAGTTAATTAAATCAGCCTATGCCGTATACTAAACCCTATTTTGCCGGATTCGCGTATCACTCCACGGAAATCTGCAAATTCTTGCAGGCGTACAGCACGTTCACTCTGATGCTGACCAACGGGGCGATCATCCACTACCAGCCCGAACACGCACTTGATTTTCGGCGCTGGCTCAACCACCACAAGATCGAGGACATTCGCGTGTCCATCCGGAATAGCAATCCGGCGATCCTCGCGTAGCGACTGCCTGTCAGCTGCTGCAACCATTTAACTACTCACGTTCCTTTGTTTCTTTTCCTTCCTGGTTATCAAGCATTAACACACCCTCTGCAGGGCATTCCCGCGGTTTTGTATTATTTTTATTAAATAATAAATTATAATTCCAGCGGGGCAGGCTTTTCGGGTGGTATGAAGCATATTAAAGTTTTCTTTCTGTGGGTGTTGCTGACCGGGCATTTCTACTCCTGTTCTCCCGAACTGCCCGAGGATGTGGAAGTTGCGATGAAGGAACTCCCCGATAAGCTGGATTACAACCAGCACGTAAAACCCGTACTTTCCGACAAATGCTTTGCCTGCCACGGGCCCGATAAAGCCAAACAAAAAGGCGGCCTGCGCCTCGACATGGCCGAATCTGCATTCCATAAAGTGTCCAAAAACTCCGGACTGACCGCCATCGACCCCGGCGACCTGGCCGACAGCGAATTTTTCCACCGCATTATCTCTTCCGATCCGGATTATGTGATGCCTACGCCCGAGTCGCACCTGAGCTTGTCCGCGCGCGAGAAAGCGATACTGATTCGCTGGATTGAAGAAGGTGCCGAGTACAAGCCGCACTGGGCATTTGTAAATCCTGAAAAACCGGAGGTCCCGGGTACGCAGCACGACAACCTGGCTATCAATGCGATAGATCATTTTGTATTTAAAAAACTGGAAGAAGAAAAACTGCAACCTTCGGCGCAGGCTGAAAAGGAAATACTGCTCCGCAGGGTTTCGCTCGACCTTACCGGCCTCCCGCCGACGCTTGCAGAAACGGATGCATTCCTGAAAGATAATTCGGCCAATGCCTATGAAAAACAAGTGGACAGGCTGCTGGCTTCCCCGCATTATGGCGAGAAAATGGCCGTCGATTGGCTCGATCTGGCCCGTTTTGCCGACTCGCATGGCTACACCGTCGACAGGCTGCGGGATATGTCGCCCTACCGCGACTGGGTGATCAATGCATTCAACAAAAACATGCATTACGACCAGTTCGTACACTGGCAGCTCGCCGGCGACCTTATGCCTGGTCCTACGAAGGAAATGCGCATTGCCACGGCATTCAACCGCAACCACCAGCAGAATATGGAGGGTGGTATTATCGAAGAGGAATTTCAAACCGAATACGTCGTCGACCGCACCAACACCTTCGGTGACGCATTCCTGGGACTTTCCGTCGGCTGCGCCAAATGCCACGACCACAAATACGACCCGATTTCGCAAAAGAACTACTACGAACTGTATAGCTTCTTTAATAATGTAAAAGAAGCCGGGCAAATATCCTGGGACGACGCGTTGCCGACGCCAACGATGCTCCTGCCAACCGCCGCGCAAGAGCAAACTTTGCATTTTATTCAAACCAAAATCAAAACCGAAGAACAGCAGCTTGCTACTACGCAGCGCAGTGCGGAGGCCGGTTTCAAACAATGGATCAATGCGGGCGGCTACCGCAACCTGGCCAAAGAGCAACTGCCCAAAGCTGGTTTGCAGGCACATTATACATTTGAAAGCAACTCGCTGCGCAATGCGGTGAACGCCAAAGAAACGGGCGTAATGAAGCGCGAAGCCGGTTCTCCCGGCGGCGATCCGGTATTTGCAGCCAAATCCGACGGCAAGTCGCTCGCACTCGACGGCGACGTTTACCTCGATCTCGGCCAGAACGGTGTGTTCCGCAAGTCGGAGCCATTCAGCGTGGGGATTTGGGTAAATATTCCCAAAGAACTGCACGAAGGGGTAATCCTGCACAAAAGCCAGGCAGAGCGGCTCTACAACTTCCGCGGCTATCATTTGTACCTCAAAAACGACCGCCTCGAACTGAACATGGCGCATACCGCGCCGTCGGACGCATTGACGCGGA
The DNA here is from genome assembly GCF_900101885.1 of Dyadobacter soli. GTDB lineage: Bacteria > Bacteroidota > Bacteroidia > Cytophagales > Spirosomataceae > Dyadobacter > Dyadobacter soli. The sequence continues at coordinate 43,591 of NZ_FNAN01000002.1, forward strand.
TCAGCAGGCAGCCGATACCGAAAGACCAATGGGTACAGCTGACGATGACCTACGACGGCTCCTCCAAAGCGGCAGGTTTTAAATTGTATGTCAATGGGCAGGAGGCCGCGATAGAAACGACAATGGATCAGCTTACGAAAGATATTCTCTTCAAATCGTCCGTCCAGCCCGGCTTGCAGATTGGCGCGTGGTGGAGGGGTTTTGGACTAAAAAATGCGCAAGTGGACGACATTACCGTCTACAACCGCGAGCTCACGCCATTTGAAACAGCATTACTTGCCCGCAAATCGTCATGGTCGGCGATAGCGGCAAGGAATGCGACTGAACTGACAGCTACTGAAACCGCCGCATTGAAAAACTACTACATTTCCGCCGTCGATCCGGCTATCGCAAAGGCGCGGCTCGCATTGCGCGACGCCCGCACGGAGCTTTCGGACTCTACCGAGCGTATCAAGGAAATGATGGTGATGCAGGAAATGCCCAAGCCCAGGCAGGCCCACATTCTGCTGCGTGGGAATTATGATGCATTGGGTGAAAAGGTGTTCCCGTCTACGCCCGCATCGATTTTGGCATTCCCTAAAAATTTACCCAAAAACCGCGACGGCCTCGCGCAATGGCTCACGCACGCGGATAACCCGCTCACGGCGCGCGTGGCTGTGAACCGCTACTGGCAGAATTTCTTCGGTACCGGGCTCGTGAAGACCACCGAAGACTTCGGCAACCAGGGCGAGCTGCCTACCCACCCGGAATTGCTCGACTGGCTGGCCGTTACCTTCCGCGAATCGGGTTGGGATATTAAGAAACTGAACAAACTGATCGTGCTATCGGCCACCTACCGCCAGGACTCCCGCACGAGCAGGGATGTACGCGAGCGCGACCCCGACAACCGCCTGTATGCACGCGGGCCTGCGAACCGGATGTCGGCCGAGATGATCCGTGACAATGCATTGATGGCCAGCGGATTGATAAACCCCAAAATCGGCGGTGCGAGTGTAAAACCTTACCAACCAGAAGGGTTATGGTCGATCAACAGCAGCACCTACACACCCGATTCGGGTAATGCCGTGTACCGCCGGAGCTTGTACGTCATCGTAAAACGTTCGGTACCCAACCCTACGCTCGCGACATTCGACGCTACTTCGCGGAGCTTCTGCGTGGTGCGGCGGCAAAAAACGAATACGCCATTGCAAGCCCTCGTTACCCTCAACGACCCCACATTTGTGGAAGCGATGTGCGTGATGGGCGAGCAAATGTGCCGCATTCCCGACGCACGCCAGTCGATTACCACCGCCTACCGCAAGCTCACTGGTCGCAAACCGCCCGGGAGGGAGGTAGACCTGCTGCTTGCATTGCGTAAAGTAGAGGAAGAAAAATTCCGGAAAGACCCGAAAAAGACCGCCGGCTGGCTCCATACCGGCCAGCACGTGGCCGACAAGTCGCTCGACCCCGCATTGCTAGCTGCCAATAGCGTGGTAGCGAGCACCATTCTCAATTCAGACGCCGCCTTAACCAAACGATAACCATGCAGCACCATCACGAAGACGAGTTCCGCATGCATACGCCCGAGTTCAACGAACTGCACCGGAAACTGGACCGCCGCCGTTTCCTCACCCAAACCTCCCTCGGGCTGGGCGCTATGGCCGTTGGCTCACTTTTCGGGCTCGATAAGTTGTATGGATCGGCGTCGAGGCAGGCTGCGGTGTCCACTGCGGCGGCATCCACTGGGGCAGTGTCCACTGGGGACCTCGAATCGGAAATATTGAAAGCGTTACCGCATATCGCCCCGAAAGCCAAACGGGTGGTGTACCTGTTCATGGCGGGCGGGCCGTCGCAGTTCGAAACATTTGATTATAAGCCTAAACTGGTCAAAATGGCCGGCCAGAACCTGCCCGATTCGGTGCGGAAAGGGCAGCGGCTTACGGGTATGAGCGCGAGTCAGAGCGTATTGCCGATGGCACCGTCGATCTACGGGTTCAACCAGCATGGCAAGACCAACACCTGGGTGAGCGAGCTCCTGCCCTACACGGCCAAGGTGGTCGACGACCTTTGCATTGTCAAATCCATTTATTCCGAGGCCATTAACCACGACCCGGCCATTACCTTTTTCCAAACCGGCAATCAGCTGCCGGGCAGGCCGGCCATTGGCTCCTGGGTGAGCTACGGCCTTGGTACCGACAATAATAACCTGCCGACATTCATCGTACTGGTTTCCAAAAATGCCCCGAAAGACCAGCCATTGTACGCCCGACTGTGGGGAAATGGCTTTCTCGAATCGCGGCACCAGGGGGTTCAGTTCCGCTCGGGCAAGGACCCGGTGCTGTTTCTGAACAATCCCGAAGGTTACGACGGCCACGACCGCAAGGAAATGCTCGATTACCTTTCGAAACTGAACCAGCTGCAAAACGACGCGTACGGCGATCCGGAGATCAATAACCGCATTGCGCAATACGAAATGGCGTTCCGGATGCAGACTTCCGTGCCCGATGTGATGGATACCTCCGCCGAGCCGGACGATGTTTTTGAACTCTACGGCCCCGACAGCCGCGACCCGGGCACCTACGCCGCCAACTGCCTGCTAGCCCGCAAGTTGCTGGAAAAAGATGTGAAGTTCGTGCAGCTTTACCACCAGGGCTGGGACCAGCACGGCGGGCTGCCCAAAGCCATCGCCCAGCAATGCAAAGCCACCGACCAGGCTACCGGTGCATTGATCATGGACCTGAAACGCCGCGGCCTGCTCGACGACACGCTCGTGATATGGGGTGGAGAATTTGGCCGGACCGTGTATTCGCAAGGCAAGCTCAGCGCCACCGATTACGGCCGCGACCATCACCCGCGCTGCTTCACCATGTGGATGGCCGGCGCAGGCGTGAAGTCCGGTATCAGCTATGGCGAAACCGACGATTTCAGCTACAACATCATCAAAGACCCGGTGCACGTCCACGATTTCCACGCCACGCTGCTGCATTTGATGGGCGTCGACCACGAGCGGCTTACCTATAAATTCCAGGGCAGGCGCTTCCGGCTCACCGATGTGCATGGGAAACTGGTGAAAGACATTCTGGCGTAGCTATTTCTCAATTTTCAGTTTGACCCGTCCCCAGGTCACTTTGCGCTCGATGGGATTGAATGTCTTCGTTTCGTAACTGCCGAGGCATTCTATTTCCGTTGCGCCCGGTTGAACGTGGATAATGGATTGCTGGGTAAAACCATCGGGCCAGCGGGCGGGGATCATTTCGTCGGTGAATTGCTCGCGGGAAGCGACGATGCCTGCGCTGTTAATATCAATTTTCAATCGCTTATCTCCTTCATACAGAACAATATCCTCGCCCGCATTCGCCTTACCATCCCCATTTCCTTTTCCTAATGCAGCCTGGCGTACCATTTTGCCGTCGTCCACTTTGATATTGGTAAAATAAGGCACATCAAAATCGACCGGAACGTTGATCACCGTGCTATTAACCGTCGCGCCGCCATAAACGGTTATTTTCAGTTTAATATCCGCTGGCTCGGCGTGCAATGGCGGCCTTTTGTTACAGATTATTTCAAAATCAGGCACTTGGAATAACCGCGCATTCGCATTAACCTGTACGGATTTTACCGAATCCTTAATCGAAACATTCTTATCCGGGGAGCTAATGACAACTTTTAGGTTACCTCCACCTTCACTCCCCCGATTTAATAACCTGATTTTTAGTGCATTGCTCCCATTCTTCAACCAGGGATTTTCATTGGCATTCAAATCGAGAAAACCCCAGTTGGCTTTGTCACCTGCTTTGTAAATGCCCGTTTCATTTCCGTGAGCGTCGAAATCAATGCTAATGCTGCCGGCAGCATCGGCTTTCACGTCGGAAACTGCAATTTTACCTGTTTTGAAAGAATAGTTAGCCCGCTTGTAAGCTGCATGCGCAATATAAACCGGCGCCGTTTTAACATTAATATTGCCGATCGGCACAGTCGGCCCGTGCGGCAGCCATTTTTGGGTGTAAACCCCGAAACCCTGTGGCGTAACATCTTTTAAGTAAATGAACCCCGGCGTTTGCTTATCGCTTTTTACCTCATGTCCCCATAGCGCGAAATCTCCGTACAAGTCGTAATGCGACCATTTCTTCGGCTGCGGATGCTTTTTACCGAACTCGCCGGCCACGAATGCCATTGCTTTTTCGAACCGCCAGGTCTCGCCCGGGTCGTCCACCATATGTCCGCCCGAAAACTCTTCCATTTCGATGTTCTTCCCTTCCCAGGCCGCGCCCGCCTTTACCTCCTGATTCAGGAAATACAAAATATCGGTAGGGCTCGTGTGAATGCGCATTTTCACATCCTGCAAATTCCCGAAAGCATAGCGCACCGGGTAAAGCGTGTGGTTACCCGGCGTCCCGACGAAAAATTCCGGGCTACCCATAATGCTCACCCCGGCGCAGACCATATCCGGATACTTGCCCGATAAATACAACGACATAAACCCGCCCATACTGAACCCGACAATGCCCCGATGGTCACGGTCGGTTAGCGTGCGGTAAGTGCGATCGATGTGGGCAATCAGTTCCGGAAAATAGTCCTTCATCTGCACCTGAAACGCTATATCTTCGTGATTACCAACATTATAAGGCCGTGGCTGCTTTTCCTCGATATTGCCGTCCCACATCACCATAATGGCCTGATACTTGTCCACCAGCTTTTGCAGCATCGCATATTCCAGTTTCGCATTGTCATCGCTCGAATGCCGCCCGCCCCAGCCGTGGAAAAAGTAGATGACCGGGTACCGCTTGCCCGATTGCGCATAGCCGGTGGGTAGGTACAGCCGGTAATATTTCGGGTGCCCGAATACCTTGCTTTCGTGCGTCAGGTCCTGATAAGGCACCTGTGCGTACGCGCGCATCATGCTCACGAGGGCGATGAGGGTGAATACTTTAACGAATCGTGTCAGGTTGGGTGCGTTCATGGTGATGGTGTGCATTACGGTTGTGTATGAACCAGGTATCCGGCAGTATTCCTAAATTCCTCTTCGCTGACGGTAATGGTAAGCTTTCCATCGGCCCATGTCCATTGATCTGCGGCAAACTCCCCGTCTATATTGCGGCGGATGATTTTCGTGGGTCTGTTTTGGGTAAAAAAACTAATGTACCCCGGTGCGAACGGTATCACGGCCACTTGACCGGACTTTGCAATGGAAGCATTATCCTGCGAGATCAATGCCCATTTACCCGTCCAGCTGATGTTTTCGACCGAATTTCCGCCTGTTTGCGCTTCGCCTGGTCGTAGTTCCCGAAGTACCAAAGCCGTCAGATTGCCGCCACCTTCCAGCCTCCCCCAGCATTTCAATTCCGGCGGGCCCTGCATATTTCCGGTGTTGCTGTTGTACCAGCGCGGCTCCCATTGGGCGGTACGCCGGTGCCAGAGATTGACAGCCAGCCTGCGATTCATAAACTGCCGGGGTACCGGTGCGTTTTCGGCCATTTCGCTTGGCAAGACTGCTCCGGGAGAGCCCAGAATCACTGAATTGAGCAAAATACCGTCATCCAGCGCCCAGTCGTAGCACGACGAGCCGCTGATCGCTACGCCATACCCGCCCAGCAGCGACGCCCACACACTCCATTCCTGATGCCCCCGGTGCAAATCGAACCATAAATCTCCCTGGTCGTCGAGCGAAACGAGGTCGGTGAGCGGCACCCACAGCGGGCTGATACCGTAGCCCATGATCACCACGCCGGGGTCCACGCTCTTGGCCGCCTTCGCGATCTGCTGCATCAATGCGAATGTATGCCGTTCGCCGCGCAATGCGGGGTCGCGGGGGGCACCCATGTCCGGGCTGGGCAAACCATAGCCAAAATCCAGCTTGATCACGCGTGGCCTGATGTCCTTCATAATACGCACCGTGCGGTCCCAGAGGAATTTTTTCGTCCGCTCCGAACTGAAATCCATGCAGTAGTAGGCGTCGCCCTGCGGATCGAAATTCCAGTTAGCCATGCATGGCTTGCCATTTTTATCCAGTATCAAATCCTTTTTACCCAAACCACATGCTGCGGTGTCCTTGATCCACCCGATCGTTTCCCAAACGCCCACTTCGACGCCTTTTTTGCGGATATAGGCAATGTCTTCGTAGAAATCCGGGAACTTCTTCAAATCCGGCACACCCGAGCCCTGCGACGACTCCCACGGATCGTCGAGCACCATCACCTCGTTGTGCATCTTCTCCATAAAGTCCGCGATCGGGCGGATCGGGTATTTCTTAAACCGCCACATACCCCAGGTGTTCCAGATCGAAGCCGTCTGCTTCCGTAACGATTCTCCGGAATTGGATTTGGCCACTTCCGGGAATGAAGCATAATATCGCCCGAAACTCTCCCGAGCCGTCGTATCGATCGCAATGCGTGCCAGGTCTTTCCAAATGCGTATTTTTCCTTTCGGCGGACCCCAGAGATCTTCACGGTACAAAAACTGCAAGCATCCCCGCGTCGATTGGATTTTCAGCGACATCGCGGCATCCGGCACACTTCCCGCGCCGATGGTAATCCAGCCATCGTCCGACCCCATCCCCGCGAAAAGTACCGGGCGCGGAAACGCGGCACCATACGGCGTGCCCATCGAAGGTCCGAAATTGCCCAATGCAATGGTAGTATGCCCGAAATCCCAGCTCCGGAAGTAGCTCTGCACCGTCCCGGCCTTCGCGCCCGGCACACAGTAGCCGAACGATTGCCAGTCGGGCATGAACGGCCTGTCCCAGGTAGGGTGCACGTTGGCGCCATTCACCATCGACGCTCCGAGGTACATTTCAAGGATTTTGGGGGTAAAAGCCGTCCATTCCGCTGAGAGTTCGGTGAAGCGCCAGCCCGTTTCCCCATTTTCAACCACCAGCCGACCTTTGCCAAGCCCCGGCCATTGCAATGCAACAGTGAGCTTGTCACCTTCTTTTACAGCCGATTGCACGACTGCCTTCGAGTACTTTTTCTCCTTTCTGAGATTTTCATACCAAAATGAAGGCAACAGGCTGCCTTGCCACATTACCGCGCCTTTTTGGGAATGCGCTAATGTGGCCTTGTCTGCCGCGAGGTCCCATTTCAGGATCAGGTTGCGGCGGGTATGTGTCCATTCCGGCAATGCAGGAGCAGCCAGGGCGACATTTGAAATACACAAACTCACTAACAGAAGCTGAAACGTAGCGTAAATGCGGATCATAAAATGGAAAACAGTCCGAGGTTGTGATGGGTTGTGTCAGGAAAACACTATCTTTCAGCAAGGAAGAAATTTATACAAGTGCCTGCAAATAAAATACTTAAATAATTTTCGCAAACCTTTCCGCAAACCTTTGCAGTATGGAGGACATTACACTGAAAACCATCGCCACGAAGCTCGGCATTTCCATATCCACCGTTTCGAGGGCATTGAAAAACCACCCGGACATTAAAGAAACCACCCGCCAGGCCGTATACGAGCTCGCCGAGCAGCTCGATTACGAGCCCAACCAGCTCGCGTTCCAGCTTCTCAACCGCCGCAGCAATACCATTGGTGTGGTGGTTCCGAAAATCAGTTATGCATTATACCTGCAGGCGCTTCCAGGCATGGCCGAAGTGGCCGAAAAGCACGGTTACCAGCTCCTGATCTGCCAGACCGACGACAGTTACGAAAAAGAAGTACGGCAAATTCACAGTTTACTCAGCTCGCGGACCTCGGGGGTGGTACTTTCGATGTCGGCCAATACCACCAACTACGACCATTTACTGAAAATCCAGCGCAAAAACGTGCCGCTGGTACTGTTCAACCGCGATTGTGAAGAAATAACCTGTTCCAAGGTACTGATCGACAACCACCAGGCCGCCTACGAAGCTACATCGCTATTGATTGCCCAAGGCCGGCGCCAGATCGCCTTTTTCCGGGGCCCGGAGCATTTGCAGATCAGCCGGAAACGTTTTGAAGGCTACTCACAGGCATTGTCCGACCACGGCATTCCGCTCGACCCGGACATTGTGCGGCTCGCCGCCGACCAGGAAAAAGAAGCCATGATCGCCGCCATTACCGAACTCTTCGATTCCGGCGCGCAGTACGACGCCATCCTCGCGTACAGCGACCAGATCGCACAATGGGCGCTTGTGCTGGCACGGCAGCGCGGCATCCGCATTCCCGAAGAACTCGCCATCATCGGCTTCTACAACGAGCCTACCAACGAGCTTCTCGACCCGCCCCTCATCTCCGTATCGCAGCCCGCCTACGAAATGGGCGTCAAAGCGATGGAGCTCGTTTTCAAAGAACTGAACAGCACCCGGTTTGCATTTGAGCGGGTGGTGCTCGAAAGTTCGCTGGTTTTGCGAGGGTCGAGTTAGAGTATCCTGCCCATTTCCTCGTCTTTGTTCCTGAAATGCATATCCTGATGAAACCCTTTAAAAAATACCTTTTCATTTCTTCCCTGCTGGCTATTCCGCTGGCGACGACGGCCCAGCAAGCGAACGTCAACCTCGATTGGGCGCCGCAGAAAAACACGGAACAACTGGTACCCTACGGCGGGAATGTGATTTCCCCGGAAGTTAAAGACGACCATACCATTACATTCCGCCTCAAAGCGCCGGACGCGCAGACGGTAGAGCTGACAGGCGGACCGATATTGCTGGCTTTGAAAAACAAGGGCAATATTCCCTTCAAAAAAGACAACGACGGGCTATGGACGCTGACGGTCGGGCCTGTAACACCGAATATTTATGTGTACCGTTTCCTGGTCGACGGCGTAGCCGTGGCCGACCCGAACAATACGCTCACAGGCACTTCGAACCAGCCCGGATACAGCAATCTCGTCGTGCATGGGAGCGGGCCTGCCTACTACGACGCACGCAATGTGCCGCACGGGAGCATTGCGAGGCACATTTACCATTCCGACGTGCTGAATGGCGAGCGGGAAATGTTTGTGTACACGCCGCCGGGTTACGATCCGACGAAAAAGTACCCGGTACTGTACCTGCTGGGCGGCAGCGGCGAGCTCGCTTCGGGCTGGACGCTCGACGGGCGGGCCAATTTCATCGCGGATAACCTGTTGGCCGAGGGCAAAATCATGCCGATGATCATTGCAATGCCTAATAACCAGGTCATCCACCGCAACGATCCGAAGCATTTGGAAAAGACTTACAAGTTGTTTGAAGAAGAACTGCGAAAACAGATCGTTCCGTTTGTCGACAAGCATTATACCACAATCAAGGACCGGAAAGGCCGGGCTATTTCAGGGCTTTCCATGGGCGGCAGGCATACCCAGGCCGTAGGTTTCAATGCGATAGACCTGTTCAGTTCATTCGGCATATTGAGCGCAGGCGACCTGGAACCTGAAAAATTGAACCCGGCATTCTTTAACGACTCAAAAATTAAGAGCAAAGTGGATTACCTGCTCGTAGGCCTCGGCGGCAACGAACAGCAGGAAGCCATCGGTAAAAGGTCTGCCGCTACCCATGCTGCTTTGGAAAAATCAGGCATAAAGCACGACTACTTCATCGGCGGCGAAGGCGCACACGACTGGGGAACGTGGCGGTTGCTGTTGCACGATAAGTTGCTTCCCAATCTATTTAAGAAATGAGTGAATATTTTTAAATCTCATTCACTCATTGACTCATTCATTCATTCAAAATTATCACCGTGAGCTATTTCAACATTGACGCCACCAAGGCACAGACATTCGACGCGATCGTTGTGGGGACGGGGATCAGCGGGGGCTGGGCGGCGAAGGAATTAACCGAAAAAGGATTGAAAACCCTCGTGCTCGAACGCGGGCGCGATGTGAAACATATTGTCGACTACCCCACCACGAACATGATGCCGTGGGAATTCGAGCATCGCGGGTTGCCGCCGCTGGCCGTCCGCGAGGCGAGCCCGATGGCCAGCAAGCATTATATTTTCAGGGAGGATGCCATGCATTTCGTGGTGAAGGATTACGAGCATCCCTATGTGCAGGACCAGCCGTTCAGCTGGATGCGCGGGTACCAGGTAGGCGGCCGCTCGCTGCTGTGGGCGCGGCAAACGCAGCGGTGGTCGGATTACGACTTTGAAGGCCCGGCGCGCGACGGCTTCGCTACCGACTGGCCGATCCGCTACAAGGACATAGCGCCCTGGTACAGCTATGTGGAGAAATTTGCGGGCATTTCCGGCAATAAGGACGGCCTGCCACAGCTTCCCGACGGCGAGTTTTTGCCCCCGCACGAAATGAGCTGCGTGGAAAAGCATTTCAGCGACCAGACGGCCAAAAATTACAAAGGTACGCGCCCGGTCATCATCGGTCGCGCCGCGCACATCACCGATCCGCAGCCGATCCACACCCAGCAGGGCCGCGCCAAATGCCAGCACCGCAATATGTGCCAGCGCGGCTGTCCGTTCGGCGGGTATTTCAGTACCAATGCGGCTACATTGCCATGGGCCGAAAAGACGGGTAATCTCACATTAAGGCCGCATTCGGTGGTGCATTCGGTGATTTATGATGAAAAGAAAAAAAGGGCTACAGGCGTGCGCGTGGTGGATGCGCAGACGAAGCAGATGACCGAGTATTACGCCAAAATCATTTTCATCAATGCATCGGCCATCAATTCCAACCTGATTTTACTCAATTCCAAATCCAGCCGCTTCCCGAATGGGCTCGGTAACGACAGCGGCGTGCTGGGCAAGTTCATCGGCTTTCACAATTACCGCGGCCGCGTACAGGCGGATTTCGACGGCTTCCACGACCGCACCGTCGACGGACGCCGCCCGAATGGCGCCTATATCCCCCGTTTCCGAAATGTGTTCAAGCAGGAAACTGATTTTCTCCGCGGGTATGCCACCTCGTTTTCGGCTTCCAAAGTGGGTAATGCCAACGACGGCCTGGGAGAATCGCTGAAAGCCAGCTTATTTGCACCCGACGAAAGCGGCTGGTCACTCGGCGCGCAGATGATGGGTGAAGTGTTGATGAAGGAAACCAATTTCATCAGGCTGGACGAAAACCTGAAAGACGACTGGGGCATTCCGCAGCTGCGCATGAACGTGTCGTTCGACGATAACGATATGAAAATGGTGAAGGATTTTTATACCGAACTCAGCGAAATGCTCGATAAAGCCGGTTTCAAAAACATCAAAACCTCCGACACCCACCGCAACCCCGGCAGTGAAAACCACGAAATGGGCGGTGCCAGAATGGGAAAAGATGGCAAAACATCGATCCTCAATCAATGGAACCAAATGCACCAGGTCCCGAACGTATTCGTAACCGACGGTGCCTGCATGACGTCAGCCTCCACGCAAAACCCGTCACTGACCTATATGGCACTGACGGCACGGGCGGCAGATTATGCGGTTGGTCAGATGCGGAAGGGGAACATTTGATGAGTTTTAATGAGTGAATGTGCGAATGAGTGAATGAGTGAATAATCGAAAAAACATTCACTCATTCACTCATTCACTCATTCACTCATTGACTCATTCACTCATTAATCATCGCACATTAACCGCCACCGTCACATAATACATCCCCCCAACAGACGGGCCGCCTAGGAAGGAGACATAGTACTTGTTCAGCAGATTGCTTGCACCTACTTTGATCAGGCTTTTCAGCGTGGGTATGCGGTAGGTTACCTGCGCGTCGAGGCTGCTGTATGACGGGACGTTGCCGGTTACGAGGAACGTCTGCGAATAGTATCCCGACTGCCATTTGTAAGAAACCGTGGCGTCGAGGTTTTCGGCGATGTTGGTGCGGGAAACGGAACCGTTCCACATCCATTTGGGTGTGTTGAAGCCGTCTTCGAGGCCGTCCTGGTTTTCTGCGTTTTTTAGTTTCGCGAACGTGGTATTGATGCCGGCTACCCATTTTTTCTCCCATTGATAATTCAAACCGGCGCTGAAACCGTAATTGTTGATCACCGAGCGGGAATTGGTGTACATACGGTATTGCGCCTGGCGGGCCTTGTCGTACAGGTCGTGCGGAATAGTGGCCGGGTCGGTTGACAACGGTACATTCATGTTGGTCTGCGCTATGAAATTGCTGTACCGGTTGAAATACAAATCCGCATTCACAAACAATGCCCTATCGAAGAAAAGGCCTTTGTAGCCCGCTTCCCAGGTTTTGGTGTGCTCGGGTTTCAGGTAGGTGTAGGAGTTCTTTTTAAGTAAACCCTTATTCTTCTCGATCGCGGCATCCTGCGTGAGGCTATTCTGGTTAATATCGTTCAAAACCGCCTGCTGGAAACTGGTAATGGAATTGGCCAGCCAAGCATTCTCGAAAATGCCCTGAGACATCACCGGCAGCCCCCCTACCCGCTTCACGCCGCCGCTGTTAACATTACTGTAAGCCTCGAAAATGCTCGGAAAACGGTAACCGGTTTGAAACGAAACACGTACATTATGGTCGTGCACCGGGCTGTAAACGGCTGATAACCTGGGGTTGAATGTCGTTTTGAAATAGTCGTTCTTGTCTGCACGCAGGATGACACCAAGCCGCAACTTCTTCTGTATCAAATCCTTATTCAACGAAACAAAGCCGCCGGTTTTGCCATAGGTAATGCTATTGCCATCCTTGCCGGGCTCGGGGTTTACGAAATAATTGCCGTCGGGCACGATGATGTAGGTCCGGTGGTCGGCACCGAGGAGAATGTCCAGCCCATATTTGTCCTTCCAGGCTTTGAGGTACTTTTCCGTGAGGCTCACCTGCGCTTCGGCGTGCACGAAATCCGCTTTCACGCGCAATGCAGCGCCAATGTCCCAGTTATTGATGTCTTGCAATTTTTGTAATTGTGCATTGAAACGGTCAGAGCCGGGCAGGTAGCGACCCGCATCGGCTGCTGCGCGGGCCTGCCGCATGGCGTCGGCTACTGTGGCCCCGCCGGTGGTGGCGGTGTTGAAGCCTTTGGTGAAATCGGCGTACCAGTCGGTGTCTGATTTGTAGCTGCGGTCCATATTCTCAGCCATCGAGCGCAGGTTGTAGGACCGGCCGGTATTTTCGGAATTGACATACAATTTCGCCTGCACCGAAGCCGACTGGTACTGAATCCCATGCTGCTGCACGAGGTAGTTTTCGAGGCGGAAACGGTTGGCGCGCTGGTACACATTATCGAGGAGGCCGAAATGATAGGTGTAGGTCAGCATGGCGCCGGGTGCCACTTTGTAATAAATGCCCGCATCGCCTTTGATATTCTGCAAGTTATAATCCACCACCTCAGCTTCCTGGTACCCAGTGCGGCTCACCACGTAGCGCTTCCCGCCAAGCGTCACGGTCTTTCGGTTCGAACTTTCATTGCCATACATATTCACCGGATCACTCGCCGGATTGTCCGCGCCGAAAAGCTGCGTGCTGCTGTTCGCATTGCCATTCAGCTCCGTCTGGTCGGAGGCGATCCAGTCGTAGCCTTTTGTGAATGCGCCATTGACTTTAAATGCCAGTTTCGGGGTAATGATTTTGGCAAAACGAATTGTCGTTTCGGTGAACGGTTTTGCTTTGCTATGGCTGTCGTTCAGGTGGTTAATGGCCGTTTTCTGCTGGATCGACAGGCCTTCGGAATTGAAAGGATTTTTGGTAAAAAAATTCGCGAGGCCATTCACGGTATTCATGCCATACAATGCCGAAGCGGTGCCCGGAAGGATCTCGATGCTCGCGATATCGAGGTCCGTCGGCCCGAGCGAGTTACCGATCGCCCCGCCGATATGCGGCGACTGCACGTCCATCCCGTCGGTAAGCTGCGCGAAGCGCACATTGGTCGTATTCGAAAACCCTCTCGCATTCAACACCTTAAAACCCAGCGAAGGCGTGATCATATGCACGCCCTGCACATTTTCCAATGCATCGAAAAATGACAATGCCGGCGATAATGCGGTTGCTTTTGCACTCACCTTCTGCACGCTCACGGGCGAGACGAGAATGCTTTCCGTAACCCGCGAGGCCGTTACCACCATCTCTTCCAGTGCACGAGCCTTCAAAGTGTCGGTCTGCGTCTGCGCAGTTGCAGTAAATGGAATACAAAAGATGAATGCAGCAAAAAGTTGTTTCATAGGAGCGATGCCAGCGTTATATCCAATCGGAAATATCGCAAAGTAAGAGAAAATCTCCGTTCACCTCAATGAATGCATCCGCTCATTTTTTGTAAAGTATCGAAGAGGAAGCCGGTGTTGGGCATGCAACCGACAGTAACGTGACGCGGGAAGTTTGTTATGTTGTTGCATCCCTGACGGGATTATCAGATCGCATCGCAATGGTATTAATCTACCAATATTACATCGCTACGCGATTGGATTTGAGGTCATGATTGACCGGGGTTACTGGTGAGTGAAATCCATCAACTCGGGCTGGCTGCGCTGGCTCGAAAGTCATCACCGTCATAGCAAATACGGTCCTGAGACATTTCCTTTGCCTAAATGTGCATTCCCGCATTCTTTTTGTAAAGTGTTTAGTTGATACAAATACCAAAATCGTAGTTTCGGAATCGGACGAGCGAAATGCCGTCAGGCATGCAACATTGGTAGTAAAACCAACGCAAGGTCACCTCGGCGAATGCCTTTGGGCATGCAACCGATCCGTATTGTGACGCGGGACGTTTGTTATGTTGTCACATCCCTGACGGGATTATCAGATCGCGTCGCAAGGGCATTATGCTAACAAGGTTACATCGCTACGCGATTGAAAATGGACCGCGGTAAACCTGACGTTCGGGTTACCGGAACGTTTATACACCTTGAACCTGAAATGATTGGCTGATTTAAAATCTGAAATGATGTCGCGCATAAAACGGCGATGATGAATTGAATATCGAATCGACTGCGGATCAGGTGAAGGCGTTGGCCCGGAGGGCCATCCCGTTTATAGCAAATGCAGTCTCGGCGAATTTTTTGGCTCCGGAGGAGCCTCCTCGCGGACGAAGAAGGAGGCTCCTCCGGAGCCGGGAAATGTGGTGGCGATATGGTTTGCTATAAACAGGTTGCCGCTCTGCGGCTTGCGATTACACCGCCGCGGTCAATCATTCCCTCCCTCCACCTTCTCAAACTCAAAATTCCCCTTGATATGCTTATTCAAAAACGTCCCCTTCGAACCGGAGGTTTTCATAGCCTGGTACACTTCCCAGGGGACGTTTTTGTAGTCGTACACCATCCCGGAAACATATACGATGCGCAATGTTTCCTTCTCCTCGTTGTAGATCATCTGGGCAACGACGCTGGATGGCATGGCGGGGTTTTAATTAAAATCATCCAATGTGTCGCGCAGCTTGTCCACCGCTTCGGATGAAATGTTTGAATCCGTAAAAATCGATTTGACGGTGGCTTTGCTGCCGTAGAGGCCGGTATTGGCGCGCACGTCGACGTCGAGCATAGCGCCGTTCACGGTTACGCCGGCGAAAAGGCCTTTGGACCGCGAGTAGGAATATACTTCGGCTTCCAGCTTGTAGTCGGTCGTGGCGGAGGCGTTTTTGCTAACCGGGCCGGCCGCTACGGATACGTCGCCGCCGAGGGTGTAGTCGCCTTTTTCGATGTTCATCAGTGATTTTTCACTTTTGAATACCAAAACTAAATCCACGGCCTGCACGCCTATCTGCGCGCCTACGCTGCCGCCGGTGATAGTCACAAACACCGGGTCGCTCCATTTGCCGTCTTCGCGTTTGATCATTGCGAGGCCGCGGCCATGCTTGCCGCCGACGATCAGACCGCCGTTGATCATTCTCGGCACGATGATAATGCCTTTGGAGGCTTCAATGAGCTGTCCGGGAATTTGTATTCCGTTGAAATCACTCAGTACGGAAGTGGCGGCGTTTATCTTTTCTTCTTCTTTGTTTTGTGCGAAAGAAGGGGCTGAAATGGCTAGTCCGATCAGGAGGAAGGCTTGCATTTTCATTGTTTTCAACTTGTTGAGGAACATAATTATTGGGATTAACAGGTATAAAAAAGGTACTTCAAGGATCGTGCCTGTCGGTATCAAAAACCGCGTTCCGACAACAGGAACAGGTATTCTGACATCGATCCGGCATTATCCGCAACTTTTAACGCAGGACCTGGCGGTTTCTGATCCGTTGGTATGATTTTGATGACATTTTTACATGAAACAATGTCAACCCCAATCACATTTATTATGGATGCCAAAGCAATCAGTCTGAGCGAAACCGACGTGAAACCTGTTGTGGATCTGCTGAATGACTACCTAGCCAACTACCACATTCATTACCAAAAACTGAGAGGCTGCCACTGGAACATCAAGGGGCAAAACTTTTTTACCCTGCACGTGAAATTCGAAGAATTGTATACCAATGCGCAGGAAACGATCGACGAGATCGCCGAGCGGGTACTCACCCTGGGTAAGCCGCCGCACAGCCGTTTCGCGGATTATATCAATGAATCGGAGATCAAGGAGATCAATACCATCGGCATGAAGGACCTGGATATGGTCGATGCCGTACTTGATGATTTCGGCAAGCTCATCGCCCTCGAACGCGAGCTCCTTACCGCCACCGAAGAAGCCAGCGACGACGGTACCAACGACATGGTGAACCGTTTCATGCAGTTCAAGGAAAAGAATACCTGGATGCTGCGCTCGTTCGCCGGGAAGAAATAAATGAAACCTATGCACACCCATGGCCGCGTTTTCAAATGAAACGCGGCTTTTTTGTGCATTGCATTGTGCGAGGGATTAGTTTATTTGCGGTAATTCTCCATGCCTCATACGAAAATGCGTCCCATTCCCGAATTCAAAGTCGGCCCAGTTCCGTTGCTCTCCGCGATCCGTTTTGCGCGCGATCCGCTCCGTTTTCTCCGGCAGGGCTTCGACGAATGCGGGGATACGTTCAAAATCCGGCTTTTCAGGGAATTTATCGTCACGCGTGACCCGGCTTTTTTCCGGCACGTGCTGCAACAGCACCATAAGAATTTTAAGAAAGGCAATTCGGTCAAACTGCTGCGGCCTGTACTTGGTAACGGACTGGTGATCAGCGACGGCGATTTTTGGTTACGACAAAGAAGGCTCGTACAGCCCGCATTCCATCGCGAGCGCCTTTTGGAATTGTTCATCACCATGGGCGATCTAACGGCCGCCTTCCTGGAAGAACTGGAAGCATTCCGCGGCAAAGCGGCGATCGATATCGATGCCAAAATGATGGGTATTACCTCCGACATCGCATTGAAAACGCTGTTCGGGAATATGAATACCGAGGATAAGGAGCAGATTTACCGGCAGGTAAGCCGCACGCAAACTTACCTCGTTACCCGCGTACGCAAGCCGTACCGACTGCCGCTCATGGCCATTAACGGCGAAGACCGGCGTTTCAAATCCGACCTGGCGTATTTCAACAGCCTGGTTTACGACTTTATTCGCAAACGCCGCTTGTCCGGCGAGACGCCCAACGACCTGCTCCAACTGCTCCTCGACAGCACGGACGAGGAGACCGGCGAGCAAATGAACGACGAACAGATCCGCGATGAAGCGATTACCATGTTTGCAGCCGGCCACGAAACATCCGCAACCGGCCTCAGCTGGCTGCTTTGGGAGCTTTCGGCGCAGCCGGAGGTCCTGGCCCGCATCCGAAAAGAGAGCGAGATATTTGAAACAGTACCCGGCTTCGAGCAGCTCGTTCAAATGCCCTACACCCGGCAGGTTGTGGAAGAAGGCCTTCGCCTGTACCCGCCCGCGTGGACGATGACGCGCGAGAGCACGGTCGATCAGGAAATTGAAGGTTATGGTATTCCAAAAGGCAGTTCGGTGTTTATGTCGATCTTTGAATTGCATCGAAATCCCAACTTGTGGGAAAATCCCGGCGCATTCAATCCGGAGAACTTCCAGCCGGAAACCGTCAAAAACCGGGCGAAATTCAACTACCTGCCATTTGGCGCCGGGCCGCGGATTTGCATCGGGCAGCAGTTCGCATTGATGGAGATGCAGCTCGTGCTGGCAGCGCTGGTTAAGCGCTTCGACTTCGTGCGCGAGCCTGGTGCGAGCGTGGGAATGCATCCGCAGATTGTTTTAAAATCGACCAACGGTATTAAATTGAACATCCGATAAGCCGATACTGAACGAATTTTTATGCACGAATCCATTATCCTCTATCTTTCGCTGGTGGTGGTGATCATGTTCCTGGTCATGCTGGCGCAACGGATCAAAATCGCCTACCCGATCGTGCTCGTGCTCGGCGGGCTTGCATTGAGCCTCGTGCCCGGACTGCCTTCCGTGGAGATCGACCCGCAGCTGATTTTCCTGATATTCCTGCCGCCATTGCTTTATGAAGCCGCCTGGGCTACTTCCTGGAAAGATTTCTGGAAATGGCGGCGCGTGATCGGCTCATTCGCATTCATCATCGTAATTCTCACCTCGTGCGTGATCGCGTACGTATCGCAGGCGGTCATACCCGGGTTTACGCTCGCGCTGGGCTTCCTGCTGGGCGGTATCATTTCCCCGCCCGACGCGGTGGCCACGACTTCTATTTTGCAAAATGTAAAAGTCCCCAAGCGCCTCATTACCATCGCCGAAGGTGAAAGCCTGCTGAACGACGCATCGTCGCTGATCGTCTTCCGTTTCGCATTGGTAGCGGTTGCGTCGGGCCAGTTTGTGCTTACCGACGCGATCGGCAGCTTTTTCCTCGTAATTATCATGGGATTCGCCGTCGGCCTGGGCATCGCACTCATCTTCTACGCAATCCTCCGCTGGCTTCCCACCACGCCAAGCATCGACACTATTTTGACGTTCGTGGCACCGTATGCGATGTACATTACGGCTGAGGAATTCCACTTTTCGGGGGTGATCGCCGTCGTTACCGGCGGGCTGTTCCTTTCGCGGAACCAGCACAGCATCCTGAGCCATCTGAGCCGCATTCAGGGTATTAATGTATGGTCCACGGTCGGATTTGTACTCAACGGCATTGTATTCATGCTGATCGGTCTGGAACTGCCGGTGATCATCCAGGGCCTCGGGGACGCATCCCTCGGCGAGGCGATCAAATACGGACTGATCATCTCGGCCGTTGTCATCGTCACCCGCATTGCCAGCACATTGGGCGCCTCCATTTTCACCGTCTTTATCAGTCGCTTCATCCAAACCGCCGACAGCAGCCCCGGCATCCGCATGCCGCTGCTCTTCGGCTGGGCAGGTATGCGCGGGGTAGTTTCCCTTGCCTCGGCGCTGTCTATTCCACTGCTCCTTAATAATGGGCAACCGTTTCCGGAACGGAATATGATCCTGTTTATCACATTTGTGGTGATATTGGTAACACTTGTATTTCAAGGACTTACATTACCTATCATCGCCAGATGGCTGCGAACGGAGGACCGTGACTATGAAATACCGGCACATGAACAGGACGTCATTATCCGCCGGAAACTCTCCGCGGCCTCCCTGGATCTGATCAATACAAAATTTGCCCGGGAAGTAGACGGCAATGAGCTGTTACAGAGCCTGAAATCGAAGCTGGAAAGCGACATTGGCTTTCTCGAACACGTGCGCAACTCGGAAGTCGGTGACGCGGGGCACGCCTACATCGGCCGCTACCAGGAAATCAATAAGGAACTCCTCGAACACAAACGCCGCATTCTGCATCAATTCAACAAAAAAGAAACCTACGAAGAAGAAATCATCCGCCAACACCTCGCGCAGCTGGATTTGGAAGAAGAGAAGGTGCGGCAGCAGTTTTTGCATATGGATTGAGGGAATTGGGAATGAGTGACCGGGTTGCCGAAGCGATGAGCGAGTGAATGGGTCGCCGCGGAATGCGGAATACAATCGCGTAGCGATGTAATATTGGTAGCAAAGAGTTTCGGATACGATTTAAAATCCCGTCAGGGATGTAACAACAAATCGGTGGCGCCAGGGTTGTCATGCCATGTTGTTACATGCCTAGCGGCATTCGTCGAAATGTGTGCCGGTCTCTGGTTTGCTACCAATATTGCATGCCTGACGGCATTTTTCGCAGTGGATATTAAGGACGTCGAAATTTTTCGCTCAGTTTGAGCCACCGCAAAGCGAAACCGGCTATTGTTCAATTCACTACCCTAACAAACGCCCCCCAACCGGCAGCACCGCCGAAACCATCGTCTTCCCGCCTTTGTCCCGATCAAAAAAGTAATCCAACCGCCCCAAATTGATACCTGCAAACCCAACTTGGTTAATGGTCGTGACCTTCCCGTCCAGGTTCAAAACGGTCTCTGGTTCTTTCATGAACGTGTGCGTGTGGCCGCCGATGATGAGGTCGATGCTGCGGGTGGATTTGGCCAGGATCTGGTCGGAGACTTTGTTTTCCTTGTATTTGTAGCCCAAATGCGACAGGCAGATCACGAATTCGCAATGCTGGTCGTTTCTGAGCAATGCGGCCATTTCATTGGCTTTGGCGATCGGGTCGAGGTAGATGGTTTCGAGGTAATTCTTTTTATTCACCAAACCTTCCAGTTCGATACAAACGCCGAAAACGCCTATTTTCAGGCCGCCTTTCTTGAAGATTTTATGGGGTAACGTCTTCCCTTTCAGTTCAGTATTGCTGAAATCGTAGTTGCTGACCAGGAATGGGAAGTTGGCGTGCGGAAGCTGCTTTACGAAACCGGCAATGCTGTTGTCGAAATCATGGTTACCCATCGTGGCGGCGTCGTAGCCCATTTGGCTCATGATCGTTAATTCGAGTTCGCCGCCGTACAGATTGAAATACGGCGTACCCTGGAATACGTCGCCTGCGTCGAGCAAAAGTACATTAGGCTGTTCGGCGCGGATTTGCTTCACCAATGCGGCACGGCGGGCTACGCCTCCGAGGCCCTGGTTGCGCGAACCGTCCATCGGGAACGGGTCGATGCGGCTGTGGACGTCATTCGTGTGGAGGATAGTGAGGTGTACCACCGAATCGCGCTTCGCGAATGCGGGTAGCGTGCCCAGGCCCAACGCAGCGGCCGCCAGACCGCCCTTTTTGAGGAAATCCCTTCTATTTGTCTGAAACAATTCTTCCATCGAGTTGAGCGGTAATTTTCTTGCCCTGACGCGTCAGGTCGCTGATATTTTCGAATAATGCTTCCCTAACCTTCTGGTTGATTTCCCGGCGTTCGAGCGGGTTGCGAAGGCATTCGAGGTCGTCGCCGCCGTCGGCGAGGTAGTCGTAAGTGAGCAGGTTGTAGTTTTTGTTGCTATCAAAAGGCTCCCCGCCGATCGTGACGTCGTAGGCTTTGTTATCCCTGATTTTCATGCGGATACCGGCCACGGGTTCGCCGTCTTTTTTAGCTATAAAATCGATGACCTGCTGCACATTCGGCCCCGACAGTTTGAGCACAACCATTTCATTTTCAAACGGCATGAGCTCGAAAACGTGGGAAACCGTGATGTTACCTTTCGGGAATGTGGTACGCAGGCCGCCTTTCGTCGCCAGCGTAAACTGAATGGTGGGATCTTTTTTCAACCCCTCTTTGAGCATCGCATCGGCGAAGAAGTTGCCCATTAGGGTTTCCGGATCGGAAGGCTTGGTGAGTGCCTGGTCCGTCTGGCCTACTACCCGGTTCATTTCAGCCTGCATTTTGTCTTTGTAAGGCTGATAGTACCGGATAATAGCAGAATCGGCACCGACCGACTGGTCGATGCCGTACTGTTTGTATTCGCTTTTGGAAACGGCGAGGTGCTTCTGGCATGAAGCCAGCAGGCCGAAGCCCGCGAGAAGTACCGCACCGTAAACCGGTCTGAAATGCGTTTTCATCATGTAATTTAAAAACCGGAAATTACATCCGAAACTCCGTATTTCCTGCTACCAGCCGTCATTCTGCCGCAGATTCGGGTTCGCGTCGATCTGCGATTGCGGAATGGGATAGAGTTCCAGGCGCGGCGTGTAGGGGATCAGCACATTGTCGACGATCTGGTCTTCGGACATCGCGGCGATCTCTTCCTGCAATGTACCCCAGCGGCGGATATCGAACACGGTGTTGAATTCCCCGCTCAGTTCCAGCCTGCGTTCGGTACGGATGGCCGTGCGCAACGCCGCTGCGCCGGATGCTTTCGAAGGTGCCGCCTTCGCACGGGCACGTACGCGGTTGAGCAGCGATAGTGCCTCCGCAGGTTTGCCGCTTTCTACCGACGCTTCCGCGAGCATTAGCAATACATCCGAAAACCGCATTTCGATCAGGTCCGCGCTGTAACCTTGCACGGGAGCTCCCGGCGGACGGGCCTGGCGCGCCAGTTTACCAAAAGCGACGCCATATTTGAAATCGTCATGGGCAAACGGTTGCTTGGTGCGCTGATTGAGGTAATGCGAGGTTTTCGCGTCGTAAATGATGCTGTCGCCCGGCTCGGCACCCGCGCGGGCGCCGCCCGTGAATGCATAGCGCGATACCAGCGTAAAATCGCGGCGCGTATCGGTTTTGTCGAACAGTTTGTAATAATCATAGGTCAAACCGTAGTTGGTTTGCTCATCGCCGTTGACGAGGCCCGAAGGGAACAGATGGAATGGCAATATGTTCCCATTCTGGTTCGACGGATTAACAAAATAGCCAAAGGACAATACGATCTCGCGGTTACGCTCATTGGCCAATGCGAAAACATCGGCAAAATTAGGCAGCAGCTCCATATCGTACTTCTCTTCATTGACCGCTCCCACGAGTTCGCTCAGCTTCTCGATGGCCTTCTGGTAATTTTCAGTCTTGTTCAAAGGCTTTCCGGCCATGGTAAGATACACCTTGCCCATTAATGCTTTCACCGTTCCGGCAGAAACGCGGCCCAGCTCCGCCCCGCCGCGCGAATCCGGCAAAATCGGTTCCGCGAATGTGAGATCGGCCAGAATAGCGTCGTATACTTCTGCTTCCGTGGCACGGGGCGCAAAAATCAGGTCTTTTTCTTCAAATGATTTGATTTCCTTCAAAATTAAAGGCACGCCGCCGAACAGCCGCACGAGGTTGAAGTAGGCATATGCCCGCAGCACACGCGCTTCGGCAATGTAGGGATCAGCCTCCTCCTCCTCGCCCGGAACCGCCATCGTAGCATTGTCGATCACAGTATTAGCGCGGTAAATGATTTTGTAAAACCGCGACCAGACCGATTCGAATGCACCTGAGACCGAGTTGTGTGCGAAACGATAGTAAGGATCGGCGCCGGAGCCGAGAATGCCGGCCGTGGCATAGCGGTGGCCCGATTCGGTGAGCACGAAGCGGTTGAAAATGTCGGAATGGTCGGTGGTGGTCCAGGCCTGGTACACCCCGATCGTCGCCTGGTTCAGGCCGTCCTCGTCCTTGAACGCCACATCCTTGCCGAGCGAGGAATAAGGCGATTCTTCGAGGTTATCCTTGCAGGAAGTAATGCCCAGCAGGGCCAGCAGCATTACGGATATCTTGATATGTATTTTCATGTTTTTCAAATGCATTGGTCGACACTAGAAATTGCAGGAGAACCCGATCGTATACGAACGCTGCGCCGGGTAAGCACCGTAATCGATGCCTTGTTGCAGCAACGATTGAGCATAGGAACTCACCTCAGGGTCGAAACCGGAGTAGTTGGTTAAGGTCCAGAGGTTGGTACCGGTCACAAAAAGCCGCGGGTTCTGGATCGGGCCCAGTTTCGGGAAGGTGTAGGAAACAGTGAGCATTTTCAGGCGGGCGAAACTACCGTCTTCCAGCATCACCGAGTTGATATCCCCCGAGGCAATGCCCCGCTGCACACCTGGATATTTCACATTGTTATGCGGCCGGGCTTCGGTGTAGCGGTTCTGGAACCATTCCTCCGACTGGTTGAACCCTACCCCCCCGTAATCGACCACGCCATTGCTGATATAGAACCGCGTCAGGTTCAGTACATCGTTTCCGACAGAACCGGTAAACAATGCATTCACCGAGAAATTCTTCCAGGTAATGTCATGGCTCCAACCGAAGGTGAAGTCGGGCGTGGACTTGCCGAGTACAACCCGGTCGTCGGCGGTGATAATGCCGTCACCATTCACATCCGAATACTTCCAGGCGCCGTAAAGCGGGCTGCCTTTCGAGCCGGGAGGCCGCGGGCCTTCGAAAGTGGCGAATTTAGGGTTACCATCGGCGTCGAAATCGTCTTTTTGACTCAAACCGCCCACAAGGTAGCCGAAGAACCGGCCTACTTCCTGTCCGGGCTCCAATATGCCGGATACGCCGCCCAGCAGGTTGCCATTAATGCTCACGTAATCAGGCTGGGTACGGTCGCCCAGGTCGATAAGCTTATTAATATTTCGGGAAATGTTCAACCTTGTGGAGTAAGTCACATTCTTTTTCTGGATGATATTTCCCTGAATGCTCAGCTCCACGCCGCGGTTACGCATGGTTCCGTAGTTATCGATGATCGTCGCCACACCCGCCTGCGTAGGCACCTTGCGCGGTTGCAGCAGATCGGAAGTCACTTTGTTGTAATAATCAAAACTTAATACAATGCGGTCTTTCACTGCATTGAAATCAAAGCCGACATTGAACTGCCGCGTC
The DNA here is from genome assembly GCF_900101885.1 of Dyadobacter soli. GTDB lineage: Bacteria > Bacteroidota > Bacteroidia > Cytophagales > Spirosomataceae > Dyadobacter > Dyadobacter soli. The sequence goes on from NZ_FNAN01000002.1 coordinate 67,933, forward strand.
CGCTCCCACGAAAGGTTCGGGTTGGCGATCGTGTTCGGAAAAACCCCGGTATTGATCACCGAGCCATCTCCGCCGGGTCCCATTTCGTAAAAACCGGCACTGTAAAGCGAAAGTGACGAGTAAGGCGAGATCGCCTGGCTACCTGTTTCACCATAAGATGCGCGGAATTTGGTATTGGTAATGAAAGTAACTCCCTTCATAAATTCCTCCTGATCGAGGTTCCAGGCGACGGCCACAGCGGGGAATATCCCGTACTTCTTGTTGGCTGCGAAAGCCGAAGCACCATCAGCACGTACCGAGGCATTGAGCACATACCTGCCTTTAAAAGAGTAGTTCGCACGCAGGAAGCCCGATTGCAGAATGCGTTTTTCCTTGAACGACGCGATCACCTGCGACGACGCGCTGCCGATGTTATCGACCCCGAAAAACGGCACGGCGAAGCCCGACGAGCTGGTGTTGACGAATTCAACAGTCTGGTCGTTATATTCCACACCCAGCGTCGTATTGAGGTAATGGTTCTTTTTGAACGTCTTTTCGTATTGCAGGTATGAGTTGAAGTTATAGCTATACGTATTGGCGGTATTATTGCTGCCCTTTCCTTTGACCTGGTTACCCTCTGCCGTAGACGGCGGCAGGAATACTTTCCGGCGGGTGAGGTTCTGGTTACCGGCGAGGCTTACCACGAGTTGCAGGCCGCTCGCGATTTTGAAATAGTTCTCCACGTTCACGATCGAATAATCGCTTTGGGTGACATCCGTTTTGGCCATCAGTTCATTATAAGGGTTGGAAAAATAATAACCCTGATAGTTTGGAATACCTAAACTATTGTTGCCCAGATAGTCGACTTCCAGCGTAGGTGCGGCGCGCAGCCCGTCCATCAACCCGCCCGAGCTCGGCCACGCGCGTGAGGAAGTTATGGCCCGGTTGGTTCTCTGGCGGCTGAATGAAACCTGCCCTTTGACCGTGTACCAGTCGTTGATCTCGTTATTCAGGTTCACACGCAGGCTCGCCCGGTCGTTGTTCGAATTGATAATGGTACCCTTGTCTTTGAGATAATTACCTGAAATGTAGTAGGAAGATTTGGGGCTACCTCCCGACAAACTCAATGTAATGTCCTGCCGGAAACTCGGCTGCGTAATGGCGTCCACCCAGTTGGTGTTCGTCATGGCGCTGTCCAGGTTTTCGAACGGCGGGTTACGGTCGGTTACGCGAAAGCTTTCATTGATCACCTCCGCATATTGCCGCGAGTTCATCATCCGGATCGGGTTGGCTACCCGGCCGAAAGAAGTCTTGTTGACGAGTTCCACGCGGCCCTCGCCCCGCTTGCCGGATTTAGTCGTGATCAGGATTACCCCATTCGCACCGCGCGAGCCGTAAATGGCCGTTGCAGAAGCATCTTTGAGGATTTCCATGCTTTCGATATCGTTGGGGTTAATGCCGTATAAGCCGTTCTGCGTGTAGGAACCATAGAAATTGGTCCCTGCTTCCCGGTAAGGCGGCATCGGGAATCCGTCGATCACGTACAGCGGCTCGTTGTTACCGCTCAGCGAGTTGTTACCGCGTATGCGCACCACCGCCGAAGCGCCCGGCTCTCCCGAGCTTTCCACAACCTGCACACCCGTTGCCCGGCCCTGGATCGCCTGGTCGATGGTATTGATCACCGCCGACTTGTATTCCTGCGAGGCCACCCGCGAGGTCGAACTCGCAAGATCGCGCTTGCTCTGCGCACCGTAACCGACCACTACCACTTCTTTCAATGCCTTGGCTTCGGGAGTGAGCTGCGCATTATAGGTGCTAAGGCCGGTGATGGCTACTTCCTTGGTTGTGAAACCTACGAAGCTGTACACCAGTATGCCGCCTTTCGCGGGTACCTTCATCTGGAAAGAACCGTCGGGCTCGGAAATGGCCTGGATCTGGGTTCCTTTCACCAAAACTGCCACGCCGGGCATTCCCACGCCCTTTTCGTCTTTCACCACACCTTTGATATCGCGTGCATCGGGACCTGCGTCGGTAATGCCGCCGGGAGCGGGTTTCTGGGCAGTGGCCGAATCGGGCGTTTGCGTTGCATTCTGCGCCGGTTGTGCCAGATTGGTGTTCGCGGGCTGCGCGGGAGCGGCTGTGCTATCAGCTTTGCCAGCGCTGTCGGGTTTGGTAACGGCTGCGCCTGGATTGTTCAATGTATCTTTCTGAGGGGCCGGTTTCACCAGCGGGTCGAAATTCTGCGTGGGTTTCACCAAAGGTGAGGCGGAGGATTTGGATGCAGAATCGGAAGTATTTTGAGGCTTGGGAAGGGTGTCGGAGGCCGGTCGGGTCGATGTGGAATCGGGTTTCCGGACTGGGGTGCTGAGCGTATCGGGCCTGGTCTTTCGGGTGGAATCCGGCCCGACCTGCTGCGCGCTACTTCGCGATATCGGGCCCGAAAACAGTAACAGGAAGAAACCGATCCTCAGGAAAATGAGCGGGAGCGAACAAGGCACAGGCTCATTGACGCGTTGAGTTTTTCTCATATCAATCTTGGCTAAGTGACGGGACAATGCCCCGGAAATAAAAGTTGATTAGCCGCTACAAGACAAAAACCATACCGTTACGTTTCTCCGCAGGATAAAACAGGCACTTCTGAATGCTGTAAGAGTTCTACAAAACACCCACGAATTATATTTACACCACTAACCTATGCACCTATATGACGGGAGCTTCCGAAGCACCCGCGTCATCGCAAATGCCCACTTGATCGTAATTTTTCAAATATCGATGAAACGGGTCCTATTATTTTTGGAAACATCATGGTTACGATTACATTTGTCAAAACGCCCACACGAGGCGGGTTTGAAATTTGCCAAGTTTTAAGGAGTGTAAAAAACCAACTTCGACCATGCGCCAGGAACAACTGCTAACTGCCGACTACATTGAGTCTCAGATCGGAAACGTAATAGAATACTATATCCGCTGGGAATTTGAAGAAGATCCTTTTTACGGTAAAGCCCGTATCAAAGGTCTGGTAGAGGACGAGACTGGCGGGTTGAAGATCATTTGCGATGTGATCGAAGGAAGCGACCTCGAACTGGCCTACGAGCAGGAAGAAGTCTTCATGTACTCCGACCATCACCCCATCTACACCGGCCAGTTCCCGGAAATCTATTCCGCCAACTGGGTGAATACCGACGGTAAGAAGAAAAAACAGATTTTCATAGCCCCAGCGAATGAGAACGCCAAAGAGTTCGCTGTTTCCCAGACGAATAGCAAGGTGGTGGTGAAGCGGATATATTAGTTTAATGAGTGAATGAGTGAATAGTCGTTCAAAGTCCATTCACTCATTCACTCATTGACTCATTGACTCATTCTAATTCTTCACAATCTTCCTAGTCAGCACCCTATCCTCAAACTCTGCCTTCACTACGTACAGCCCTGACGGGTAGGTCGTTAAATCGAAGTTATAGATGTTTGAAGCTACTTCCCCCGTAATGACGGTTTCCCTTATTTTCTGGCCCGTTGCATTGTAAATCGAGACGGATTTCAGCTTCTCGGGATGTGGGTAGAACTGTACCGATACCTGGCCGCTCGTCGGGTTAGGCATTACGAGGAAGCCAGCTTCTTTGAGGTTCGGATTGACGGTAACAGTCCTGATATTGATATCGTCGAGGTAAATATCGTTTTCATTACCATTGATATTCAGGAACGCGACGAGGATTTCACCCTGTCCGATGAAGCTTCCCAAATTGATTTCCTCACGCCGCCATTCGTTCACCCCCGGCGTGAATGCGGTACGTGTGGCCGTGCTGCGCGTGATGAGGCTCGATCCCCATTTTTTGTAGACACTTGTGTAAGTCTGTCCGCAATCTGTACTAATAAGCACCTGCAAGGTATCCCACACGTTGCCCTGGGCAGCGGAGTTGGTATACGTCGCAGCGGCAACCTGGAACGACACAAATGCGGAGTCGACGCCCGCGATGCGCACCGTTGGCGAACGCAGGTAATCGCGCTGGCCTACCACCTGATTATCAAAGTTGCCGATCTTCACAGAAGCGCTGCCGGTTTTGGATGCGGAAGTGGTTTTCTCCCAGGTAGAGCCGCCGTCTTCATTGACAATGTCCCATCCCTGCGGCGGGAACAGCCCTTCGAAACCTTCCCTGACAGGCGCCTCGAACGGTTCGTAATAAATGAAATCGAGGCTCAGCGCGTCGTTGGAAGTATCTTCATCGGCTGCCCCGTTCGGATTCGAAGTAGAAATGCTCAGCACGTGGTTGCCTTCTACGGTGGTGAGGGCCGATAATGTCACAGTAGCTTCGGCGTAGGTAGCCAGCGAGCCGGTCCAGTTGTAATTCTGCACCGTCCCATTGTCGATCACGGCGTGGATGGTTACCGAAGTGAGCGTTTCGCTACCCTTGTTCACGAGCGTGATCTGCGGCGTGAGCGAATTGGTGCATATCCGCTGCGCCGGTTGGCGGATCGCTTTCAGCGACGCATCTTTTTTCTTTACGTCCACGGGCGTACAGCCATTCGACATCGCCAGCAGCGAACGATAGGTGTTGAACGCCGTTTCCATTCTTGCGACCTGCATTTTCGTAAACATGAACAGGCAGGCATCGGGCGTGTAATCCATGTAGTTTTGGTACATAATGCCCGGGGAAGTGGTAGTACAGCGGTCGGTCACAATGCCGGTCTGGCAAGTGGTGGTGCTGTTGCTTTGGTTGGGGGTATCGTCCACCTCGTCGGTGCCGGCGCAGGAGCCGTTATCGTCACCCCAAATGTGGTATAAATTGAAATAATGCCCTATTTCGTGAGTCAATGTTTTGCCTTGATTGAAACCGGTGGCGGTTCCGTTGGGCAATGACGCATAGTCGACTGCCACGCCCTGCTCGTCTTTCACACCGTCATCGGGAAAAGTGGCGTAGCCTAATGTGGTGCTCGAAAGGTCGCAGATCCAGATATTGAGGTATTTGTCGGTATCCCAGGCATCCGCCCCGCCCGATTCGGCGTGTTTCACCTGGTTGGTGGTGTAGTCGAATGAATTGCGCGTGGTGGTGTAGCGCACGATCCCGGTCGAGGGCGCGTCGTTGGGCGTACGCTGCGCGAGGCAGAACTGAATGCCCGATTGCCCGAACAGCGATTTGAAATGCGAAGGAACTTTGTCTGCGCCCGCATTGGTACCCGCGTAATCTTTGTTGATCGTGTCGAGCTGCGCCATAATCTGCGCGTCGGTCACCATCGATTGCCGGCTGAGTACGACGTGGAATACAACGGGAATGGTAACCAGGCCGGTTGTACGCATTGTTTTGCCAGAAGCAACCCTTTCGCGGATGAGCTGTTTCAAACGCAGCTCCCGCTGATCGAACATCAGTTTGAGCGCCGGCTTGTCGGTAAACCGTTTTTGAAGCAGCTCCATCGACGCGCAACGGTCCTGCGCCTGGGCGGCGCCGGAGCTAATGCGGAGAAGAAGAAGGATGGCGAAAAAGTATTTGATCAATAGTATAGGATGTCGCATCGAAGTTTTCCAGGGAACTGAGTAAATGAATGGCCCGCTAGTTACATACCACTCGCGGATTTATTCACCTACTACGAAAAAAAAGTGCCCTGTGATGCGAATGCAATGTTATTTAATTTGTTTTTAATTGACATAAACCCCTATTAGCGGAAAAATCGCCCAATCCATGCAGGAAACGCCCAACATAAAGCCAGTCCGCAAGATCATCCATATCGATATGGATGCATTCTACGCGTCGGTGGAGCAGCGCGATTTCCCCGAATACCGGGGCAAGCCGCTGGCTGTGGGTGGCTCTCCTACCGGTCGCGGCGTGGTGGCGACGGCGAGTTACGAGGCGCGAAAATTCGGGGTGCGGTCGGCGATGCCTTCGCGGCAGGCCATTCAGCTTTGCCCGCAGATCATATTCGTGCATCCGCGGTTCGAGGTGTATAAATCTGTTTCCAGAAGCATTCGCGAGATTTTCTCCCGTTACACCGACCTCATCGAACCGCTTTCGCTGGACGAAGCTTACCTGGATGTGACGGAGGACAAAATGGGCATCGGTTCGGCAATGGAAATTGCGAAACAGATCAAAAAATCCATTAAAGAAGAGCTCAACCTGACTGCCTCAGCGGGTATTTCGATTAACAAGTTTGTAGCTAAAATCGCTTCCGACATTAATAAACCCGACGGCCTTACATTCATCGGGCCTTCCAAAATCGAGCGTTTCATGGACGACCTGCCCGTGGAGAAGTTTCACGGCGTAGGAAAAGTGACTGCCGATAAAATGAAGGGAATGCAGCTTTTCACGGGTTCAGACTTGAAAAAGCTGTCGGAAGACCAGTTGGTCAGCAATTTTGGAAAAACAGGCCATTTCTTTTACAGAATCGTCCGTGGGATCGATGACCGTGAGGTACAAACGCACCGCGAAACGAAGTCGCTCGGAGCAGAGGATACATTCACCTACGACCTTACCACGCTCGACGAGATGAACAAGGAGCTCGACCGCATTGGCGTGACCGTCGCGAACCGACTCGAAAAGAACCAGCTGAAAGGCCGTACCGTGACTTTGAAAGTCAAATTCAGTGATTTTACACAAATAACCCGCAACCAATCTTTCGCCCACCCCATCGGCGACCTCGATACCATTACCGAAACCGCCAAACAGCTGCTCGAAAAGCTCGACCTGGAAGATAAGGCGGTGCGGCTGCTCGGCATTTCGCTATCCAATTTCCATGAACCGGAAGTTAAATCGCGGAAATACAAAGACCCTGAGCAGCTCGAACTCTTCCCTTTCGGATCATAGCAACAATGCGTCGACCCGGTGCGCCTGCACCATATTCTCGCATTTGGACCAGGAAAATATCGTAAAGCGACCGTCCTGGGAAGCGACCAATGCAATGGAGTCGCGCTGGTCAAACACAAACTGCGCCGCCGACAAATGCCGCGTGCCACCATTCTGCACCGGATGCACGACCATAGCCGTGTTTCCGATAACGGGCTCGGTGATCAGGATTTCTTCGACGGGCTTTGCATCCTGCGCACGGCCGATCTTCGCGCCGAATGCGAGTAGCTCGTAGCGGTCGTTGATGACCGTGGCCCCGTCTACGGCCGTAAGTCCGGCCATATTGGCCACTGCGGAACTGAACTGGTTCTGCCAGGTGATCGGGTTCGGGTCTTCCACGTATTTGCGGTGCAGGTCGGCCAGTTCGGAGAATGGCGGCTGGACGTCGTAGGTAATCGGGTGGATGATCGAATCGCTCCAGCGTTCCTTGCCTTTGGGAACCACCAGCAATATCCCGCCGCGCTCGTGGCTGCGCATGGACGCGGCCAGCTGCACGAGCAGGTTGGGATAGTCGCTCCACAATGTAGTCGATGAAAAACCCATCAGCGAGTTGATCAGCGACGGGCAATCTTTCACCTTCCGGCTTTCTTCGTTCACAATCTTTACCTGGTCGCCTTTCAGCACGGCCACGTTCACGAATTTGCCGAAACCTTCCACCCGGCGGTGCTTTACCACCAGCATGCCCGGCTCGATCACTTCCAGCACGAAACATAACCCGGGGATCACGCGGGTGGTGCCCCAGATACGCAGCTCGCCGTCTTCCGGCCACACGCCCAGGTGTATCCCCGAGCGCTCTACCGCGGGTGCGAGCTTGGTAAGCGTGTTGGCGCTTAATGTAAGTTTTTCCGCAAAAATGAGGGGATGCTCGGCCGCTTGCGGCGGCAGGTAGGCGATCGAAACTTTCGGCGAACGGCCTTCCTCGCGGCGCAGGCTGGCCCAGAATGTCGTATCGATGATCGTTTCGATGATCCGGGGATCGGGCCGGGGTGCGAGTTCCTGCTCGTAGTATTTGGAAACCGCCTCGTGGTGCCGTTCAAAATGGCTGGCAACCAGCCCCGCCACCGACCGGGCTGCCTTATAAGTAGTTACAGGCACGGAGTCACCTGTTTCAATCGAAAATATATCGGGATTCGTGATCATCGTCTGGCGGTTTACTTTTGAACAACGACTTGTTTTAAAAAGTTGGGCTCTGCGCCGATTGTCCGCTTTTTTCCGCTTTCTGCTCATTGCTTCCAACCTTTCGTCCGGCCCCGGCATCGTACTTACCAGCGGCCTGCCGGGAATTAATTGATGTCACGGACAGTTGTTTCGCCAGATAAGCGTTAATTTGCGCGTTAATCCGAAAAACCCGGTTTCGGTTTTTTTTACTTCCGGCATGCGGCGAGTATGCCATATATCCAAGAATGAAAACATACTTCAGACTATTATCTTTTGCTCAACCGATTGCCAAATTTGCTGTCCCATACATCATTTGTACCCTGCTGGGAGTAGTATTCAATACATTAAACCTGGCCCTGCTGGCGCCGCTCCTGAATACACTTTTTCTTAACCAGGGGGGAGCGCCGGACCCAAGGCCTGAAAACGGCTGGCTTGATCCTACGGGCATGCTCAACTACTACGCGCAGCAGGCCAACCTTACTTTCGGGCCGCATGGTGCATTGCAGGTTGTGTGTGCGGTAATCGTCGGTTCCGTACTGCTTTCGAATATATTCAAATATTTCTCGCAGCGGATCATGGAAAACCTCCGTATCCACACGCTGCTGAACCTTCGCAAGCAAGTGTTCGACAACGTGATGGACCTGCATGTGGGCTATTTCAGCAACCAGCGGAAAGGGGATATCATTTCAAAGATCGCATCCGACGTCGGCGTTGTACAGTTCTCGGTAACCAGCACTTTGCAGGTAGTATTCAAGGAACCGATGCAATTGCTGGCTTATGTATTTATGCTCTTCGCTACTTCGGCCAAGCTTACCTTTTTCGCCATCCTGGTTATCCCTGTTTCCGCGTTCCTTATCTCGAAGATTGTGAAAAGGCTGAAACAGCAAGCCGCGCTGGCGCAGCATTATTTCGGGCTGATGATCAGTTACCTCGACGAAGCGCTGACAGGCATCAAAATCATCAAGGCATTCAATGCGACAGAGGCTATCAAGGACAAATTCCATTCGGAAAATATCCGCTACTCGGACCTGGGGCGCAAAATGGCGAAGCGCCAGCAACTCAGCTCGCCGGTATCCGAATTTTTGGGTGTTACCATGGTCGCCATTATCGTTTTGTACGGCGGATCGATCATTCTCGATAACAATTCCGATCTGGACGTTTCCAAATTCGTGACCTATATCGGCATTTTCTCGCAGGTAATGCGCCCGGCAAAAGCATTAACGGAGTCATTCAGTACCATTCACGCGGGTATTGCCGCAGGCGAGCGCGTACTCGACCTCATCGACGAAAAACCGGAGATACAGGATTCGCCCAATGCGGTCGATATGAAAGATTTCAAAGAATCGATCCGCCTGGAAAATGTGTCGTTCTCCTACCCTTCGCGGCCGGTGCTCAAAAATATTAATGTGACCATTCCGAAAGGTAAGACGGTGGCATTGGTCGGGCCTTCGGGTGGAGGCAAGTCTACATTCATGGATCTTTTGCCGCGTTTTATCGATACTGCCGAGGGCCAGGTGCTGATAGACGGTACCGATGTGCGACAGATCAAACAGGAATCGCTGTGGTCGATGTTCGGGCTGGTGAACCAGGAGTCGATGCTCTTCAATGATTCTATTTTCCAGAACATCGCATTCGGGAGCCCGGACGCGACGTTGGAACAGGTGCAAGCGGCGGCGCGCATTGCCAATGCACACGAGTTTATCATGGAAACCGAAGAGGGCTATTACAGCAACATCGGGGACCGCGGTATGAAGCTTTCGGGTGGTCAAAAACAGCGTATCTGCATTGCCAGGGCCGTTTTGAAAAACCCGCCGATCATGCTCCTCGACGAAGCGACCTCAGCCCTCGATACCGAATCGGAAAAACTGGTGCAGGAAGCATTGAACAACCTGATGAAAAACAGGACTTCGCTCGTGATCGCACACCGCCTGAGTACCATCCAGAGCGCCGATATCATCCTCGTACTGGAAGAAGGCAAGATCATCGAACAAGGCAACCACGCCGAGCTCATCGCGCGCGACGGGCTGTACAAGCGCCTGATCGACATGCAGCAATTCACCGACGTTTAAATGGAAATCCAGCCGCTGATATCCATTGCCCTGTGCACTTACAATGGCAGCGCATTTCTCCGGGAACAGCTGGATTCGGTCCTCGGGCAGCGGTATACCCACTGGGAACTGGTAGTCGTGGATGATTGCTCGACCGATTCCACACGGGCTATTTTGGAAGCGTATGCGGGAAGCGATGCGCGCATCAGCCTACATTATAACCCGCAAAACCTCGGCTACAACAAGAATTTCGAGAAAGCATTGGGTTTCTGCCAAAGCGAGCTCATTGCGATATGCGACCAGGACGATATCTGGCATCCGGAAAAGCTCGAAAAACAGGTGCGGCTCATCGGCAACCATACTTTGGTTTACCACGATTCCGAGTTTGTGAACGCGGAAGGACAGTCGATGAACCGGCGCATTTCCGACAAACTGCGTTTTTACCGGGGCGGCGCACCAGAAGTTTTCCTGTTCCTGAATTGCGTTTCAGGCCATAGTATCTTAATGAAAAAGAGCGTGTTGCAAAAATCGCTGCCATTCCCGGCCGACTTTCATTACGACCAGTGGCTTGCATTCAACGCCGCCTGCATGGGTACCATCGATTTCCTGCCGGAAGCGTTGGTCCAATACCGCCAGCATTCGAGCAACAACACGGATATCCTCGCATTGAAACCGGTGGAAAAAAGTGTGGATCAAAAAGTGCTGGCGCTGGAAATGGAAAGCCGCTGGCTTATGCTCTGCGCACGGCAATGCGCGGGCAAGGCACACGGGCTGATCAATGCATTATACAGCCAGAGCCTCCGGCGCAACGACCGCTTTTTCGACGCGGCGTTTGGGATACTCGTCTGGAAACACCGCGATACATTGCTGCGGCTTCTGAAAAAATCGGATACCAGCAAGTTTTTTTATGCGCTCCGAAAGGCATGGGGCACAAAAGCCAAAATGACAGCAAAGTGAACAACCAACCCGATTCTGATATTCAAAATACCTCCTACCCGCTCGTTTCGATCGCATTGTGCGTTTACAACGGTGAAAAGTACCTCGGCGAGCAGCTCGATTCGCTCGTAAACCAGACTTACCCGAACATCGAAATCGTAGTTGTGGACGATGGCAGCAAGGACCGCTCGCGCGAGATCCTGCGTGCCTACGCGGAGAAGTACCCGTTTTTCAGGATTTTCGAAAACACGGCGAACCTGGGTTATGTGAAGAATTTCGAAAAGGCGATCGGCCTTTGCGCGGGTGAATACATTGCGCTGTGCGACCAGGACGATATCTGGGACCTTGAAAAAATCAGCAAGCAGGTGACCGGCATCGGTGATAACCTGCTGATTTACCACGATTCGGCATTCATGGACGAGCAGGGTCGGCAAATGACCTGGAAACGGAAAATGTCGGACATTATCCACCTCTACCGGGGCGACGATCCGAAGGTTTTCTTGTATTTCAATTGCGTTTCGGGGCACAGCATTCTCTTCAAACGCGACCTGCGCGACGAGTTTCTGCCGTTCAATCCCGACCATTTCCACGATCACTGGATTGCCTACGTGGCCGTAAACCTGGGCAGTATTGAAGTAATCCCTGAAACGCTGGTTAGGTACCGCCAGCATACGACCGCTTCTACCGACATTTTGAACAAACGGAAGAAAATCCGGAAGAATTACCACGAAAACCGCGATATCAAGAAGCTACGCCGGGATTTGAAATGGGTACAGCAATGCGCCTCATTCAAAAATAACCGTGACCAGCCCTTCCTCGACCGGCTCCGCTCGTTGTTCGAGGAGCGGCTCGAATCTTTCTTTTCGTTTGAATATGCCGGTATTATCCGAGACAACTACGAGAAACTATACTTCATTCCGGTTTACAAAAAGTCGAAGAAGGTAGCATTCGTTTACCGGCAGATATGGGGCTTGCGCGCAAAGTTGCTGTGGGCTAGGTTCTTTGCTCGTCCGGAAAGGGAAGAATATGTAGTTTCAACTTCAGAAGATGAACGAAACCCTTGAAAACCACACGCGTGGACATCTGCTTCGTTTTGGAACTATGCCAGAGCATTGTCTGGATTTGCCAGTAGCTGTACTTCCAGCGTATCATTTGCTCGACGACCTTTTTGAATGACCTTTTTTCGATATCGTACATTTCATTTCCCCGCATCACCGAGGTCGTCTGCGGCAACGCGTAGCTCCATTTTTTGTGCAGTTTCAGTATCTGATCCAGCCATTGCTTGTTGAAATTGCCTTCTGAGGCGTGCTTCATGAGCACGTCGTAAGTCACCATGATTTTGTAATGCGGGAAAACGCTCAGGCAAAAATCGAGATCGTAGCAGTGAAAGCCGGTGAGGAGCTTACTATCGAAGGGAAACCGCAATGCAATGTCGCGGCGGGTACAAAACCAGAGACCATCCACACACACGACCCTGCTAAGCCGCTCGTTCCTGGGGTTATGATAAGCGTGAATCTCCTCCTTCTCGTTGAACTTATAGCCTTGAAGCACATTCTGGTAGGACCTTTCCTCTGAATGAAATTCCAGCTGGTACCAGCCCTCCGGCGCAAGCGATTTATAACCGCCTCCCGCCACGCCCACGATTCCAATTGCCGGGTCACGCTCAAAGATTTGCGAGACAACAGCTCCCCAATTTTCAGTCCTGATTTCAATATCCTCATGCATGAAACAAACCAGGTCGAAACGGGCCATCTTCGCACCTTCATTATATACTTCACAAATACCCCGCGGCGTGGCACGGTTATCGATCGCGATGATTTCGTGGGGAATGCCTACGGTTTGGCGGATATTTTCGGAAACTTTGGACAACTCGGCCTGGTCGGCCGAACAAATAACAATGGAGATCATGGCGTATACTTGAATAGGGGCTAAAAGTAATGCCAAAATCCCTAATGCGAATGCCTGTGCGCACAAATCCAGTAGAATCCGCCCACTTGCGACATTTATAGATAACCAAAAATCATTTCTGCTCTTCATGAAACGCGTATTGATATTACTGCTCCTTGCATGTGCGACGTCGTCGTTCGCGCAAGTCAAATTTGCCCGGCTGTTCTCCGACCACGTCGTGCTACAACGCCAGAAGCCGATTCCCGTCTGGGGATGGGCCAAACCAGGCGAAAAAGTGAAGGTAACCCTGGCGGGGCAGGCCATGGAGGCAAAGGCCGACCCGGCCGGAAAGTGGCGCGTGAATTTCAAACCGTTGGAGGCAGGCGGGCCGCATTCGCTGCAAGCGAGTGCCAAATCAGGCAATGCGGCGGTGAATGACGTGCTCATCGGCGAGGTATGGCTTTGCTCGGGGCAATCGAATATGGAATGGCCGGTGTCGGCGGCTAAAAACTATGAGGATGAGCGCAAAAACGCGGATTTCCCGCAAATCCGCCATTTCCGTGTCGACCATGTGGTAACGCTCCAACCCGAGCAGGACCTGGCAGCCGGCGAATGGAAAGTAGCGAATTCTGAAAACGTCGGCGGCTTTACCGCGGTGGGTTTCTTTTTTGCCCGTGAAATCTACCAGAAACTGAATGTGCCGATCGGCATTCTGCATTCATCGTGGGGCGGCTCGCAAATAGAAGGCTGGATCAGCAAGGAAGCCATGCTGAGCAATGACGAATTGCGGTCTTATGCGCAAAATCTGCCTAAAACCTGGGAAGAAGCGGATGCGATCATGGATAAAAAGCTCAAAAAACACCTCTTCAAAAGTGCTACGTACGACCCTACCTGGGAAGATGAAAAGAAATACATTTCGCCTGATGTGGATTTCACAAGCTGGCAAAAAACGGCCGATGGTGTTGGCCAATGGGACTGGAAAGGGCTTATGGGCTTCCGTGGCAAAGGTTATATGGCCAAAGAGGTGGGAATAGCGTCGGACTGGGTGGCCAAACAAACTACCCTTTCGCTGGCAGAAAACGACGGACTTGTGGAGGTGTATGTCAATGGGAAACCGGTTTACGAAGGTGCCGTCAAAGGTTCGCGCAAAATCCAGCTCCCTGCCAATACCTGGAAAGAGGGGAAAAACATCCTGACCATTAAAACCAGCAGTATGGCCAGCGCGGCGTGGTTCGGTCCGGGATTTACGGGCTCGGCCAACGAAATGTTTGTGGAAGACGGAAGCCGCAAAATAAGCCTGGCCAAAGACTGGTACCTGATGCCCGCATTCGCTGAAAAACATGAGTACGCGCATTTGATGAACAACGTGGGCACCACGATTTACAATGCGATGATCGTGCCGCTGCTGCCGTTCGCCATTCGCGGATCATTGTGGTATCAGGGTGAGAGTAATGCGGGCCGCGCATACCAGTACCGCCAGTCATTCCCGCTCATGATCAACGACTGGCGTAAGCTTTGGAATGACGAGTTTTCGTTTTATTGGGTGCAGCTATCGAGTTACGGTATTGATCACGACAGCAACAAAGGCAGCAACTGGGCCGAGCTTCGCGAAGCGCAGAACATGACATTGAGCCTCCCCAAAACCGGTATGGCCGTGACTACCGACGTAGGTGATCCCAACAACATTCACCCGACCAACAAACAGGACGTCGCGCACCGCCTCGCTACCAATGCATTGAAAAACGACTACGGCCAGAATATCCCTTACGCCTCGCCGCTGTATGACCAGATGCAGGTGGATGGTAGTAAGGCCGTTATTTCGTTCAAAAACGCAGAAAATGGGCTCATGATCAAGGACCGGCATGGTTACTTGAAAGGTTTTGAGGTCGCAGGTGACGACAAGGTTTTCCATTATGCCAAAGCGGAGATCCAGGGTAATAAAGTGGTCGTTTCGAGCCCGAAAGTGAGCAAACCGGCTGCGGTGCGCTACGCCTGGGCAGATGCGCCGGAAGATGCCAACCTGTACAGCGTGGACGGCTTCCCTGCCAGCCCATTCCGTACCGACTCCTGGCCGGGCATTACCGTAAACGCCCGTTTCGAGTAACCTCCTTTTTCAGACCTGATTTTTCAATATTCTATGCTAAAACCCTTATCGTGGTGTATCGGCGGCATTGCATTGCTGCTGGCTGGCGCACAAACAGTTAAGAACCAAAATGACGACCAGCGCGAATGGCGCGAATACCTCGGCGGCCCCGACCGCAACCATTACTCGCCATTGACGCAGATCAATAAGGACAATGTCAAAAACCTGAAAGTAGCCTGGACCTGGTCCATGCCGGATTCGGGGCAAACGCAGGTGAACCCGATCGTCGTTAATGGCGTGTTGTATGGCGTTACCGCCACCGTACAGGCATTCGCGCTCGACGCCGCGACCGGCAAGCAGCTTTGGATATTTGGTGATAAGTCCAAAAATGGCTCCAATACCAGCCGCGGCCTCACCTACTGGGAGGACGGCGACGACAAGCGCATCCTGCACGCCATGGGCGCTTACCTGTACGCATTAGACGCGCGCACGGGGAAAGTGATCGAAAGCTTTGGCGAGAATGGCCGCATTGACCTGCATACCGGCCTTCCCGAGTCCGCCCAAAACAAATACATGGTTTCCAATACACCTGGAACAATTTTCGAAGACCTGATCATCATGCCATTGCGGCTTTCGGAAGATTCAGACGCAGCTCCGGGTGACTTGCGCGCATTCAATGTGCGCACGGGCAAGCTTGCGTGGACATTCCATACGATCCCCTACCCCGGCGAATTTGGCTACGAAACCTTCCCGCCCGATGCCTACAAGAATACATTTACCGGCGCGGCCAACAACTGGGCAGGCACCGCCATCGACCGCAAGCGCGGCATTCTGTTCGTTCCGACCGGCTCGGCAGGTTATGATTTTTATGGGGGTAAACGAAAAGGCGCTAACCTGTTCTCCAACTGCCTGCTGGCGCTCGATGCACGCACAGGCAAGCGCCTCTGGCATTACCAGACCATGCACCACGATCTCTGGGACCGTGACCTACCCGCACCGCCCAACCTGATCACCGTCACACAAACCGGTGCCGACGGCAAACCACGCAAAATCGACGCTGTCGCGCAGGTCAGCAAGCAGGGATACGTTTTTATTTTCGACCGTGTGACGGGAAAGCCATTGTTCCCAATTAAAGAAGTAGCTGCGCCCAAAACCGCATTACCCGGCGAGTACCCATGGCCCACTCAGCCCGTACCAAGCAAGCCGGCGCCCTATGCGCGGCAAGCCTACACACTCACGGAGAACGACATCAGCATTCACGCGCCCGACCGCGATTCATTGAAAATCAAATTCAAAGGCTACAAAAAGGCACTTTTCGCGGCACCCAGCAAAGAAGGGACTGTCATTCTCCCCGGCTTCGATGGCGGGGCGGAATGGGGCGGCGCTGCGGCCGATCCCGACGAGGGCATCTTGTACGTCAACAGCAATGAAATGGCGTGGATACTCACGATGAAAGACACGCCGAAAGCCAGCGAGCTGTCCAACCTGAGCCCCGGCGAGAAGGTTTACACCACCTATTGCGTAACCTGCCATGGACCTCAGCGGAAAGGCAATGCGAAAAGCGGCTACCCTTCACTCGTCGACATCAGTACCCGCCGCGACAAGGCATTTGTGAACCAGTTGCTAACCACCGGGAAAGGTATGATGCCCGGTTTTACGATGTTGACAGCTGCCGAGAAGCAGTCGCTCGTTTCGTTCCTGTTTGGTGATGAGAAAGTGGAAGCCGTTTCAGATATGCCCGCTTCGAAGAAAGTTTACCTGCCTTATCAAAGCACGGGCTACAACAAGTTCCTCGACGCGAACGGCCTGCCGGCCATTTCGCCACCCTGGGGCACACTCAATGCGATCGATTTGAACACTGGCAAGTTCCTTTGGAAAATACCATTCGGGGAAGTGGAATCGCTCAAAGCGAAGGGCGTGCCTACAACGGGTACCGAAAACTACGGCGGGCCGGTGGTTACCGCGAGCGGGTTGCTTTTTATTGCTGCTACCAAAGATGGAAAGTTCAGGGCATTTGACAAAAAAACCGGCAAATTGCTTTGGGAAACGCAATTGCCGGCTGCCGGGTTTGCTACGCCCGCTACTTATGAGGTCAATGGAAAGCAATATGTGGTGATCGCCTGTGGCGGCACCAAGCTGGGTACTAAAAAGGGTAACCAGTATGTGGCCTTCGCATTGGAATAATTAAACTCCCGCGATCCATTCAACCATCTTTTTCCTGCCCGCCTCGTCGGGCAGGCGGCCTTCACCGGCGCCAAGATTGTCGACCAGGTGCTTCACGTCCGAAGTACCTGGGATCACGCAGGTAACGGCGTCGTTGCTGATGATGTATTTCAGGAAAAACTGCGCCCAGGATTTGATATCGTAATCGCCCGCCCAGGACGGTAACTCCTTCCCTTTCACCGCACGGAACAATGCGCCCTGCTCGAACGGCTCGTTGATGATTACCGCCACACCTTTATCCCTAGCCGCTTTCAGCAGGCTTTTCTCCGCATTCCGCGAGCGTATGGAATAGTTGAATTGTACAAAATCGATGCCTTCGGATTTCACGATTTGTTCCAGCCTTGAATGCGCGGCGTCGGTATAATGCGTGATGCCGATGTACCGGATTTTACCCGCTGCTTTCCAGTCTTTAAGCGTTTTGAGGTGTGTTTCCCAATCCTGCAAGTTGTGCACCTGCATGAGATCGATCTTTTGCCGCCTCATTTTCCGCAGCGAAGCATTCATCTGGTCGATACCTTCCTGCTTACCGGTGGTCCAGACTTTGGTAGCGAAGAAAAACCGGTCGTTCAGTTTCAAATCCGTCGTCAGATCGCCGATTACCTGCTCCGCGCGCCCGTACATAGGCGAGGCGTCGATCACTTTGCCACCCATTTCCTGCATTCTTTGCAAAACCTCCTTCAATGGCGCACGCTCGGCTGCACCGGCTCCCACGTCGAACTGCTGCCACGAGCCCAGGCCCACCACCGGCAGGCGTTCACCGGTCGACGGTATTTTTCTTTCCAGTATCATTTTGAGGTCATTGTTTGCGGAGGAAGAAAACGGGTTTAGGGCCAGTCCGGCACCGGCGGCAGCCAATCCGGCCAAAGCCTCTCGTCTTGTAAAAATATGCTTCATTAGCTGGTTAATGGGTTTTTGGAATGTTCAAGATACGAACAAAATGCGTTGGGAGCACTTGCGGGGCTAAAAATGAGAAAAGGAGCCAGGACAATCCTGGCTCCTTTTGCTGCACTTCACACCAAATCTGAATCTATTACTTTTTTACGATGGATACTGCGATCTTGTAGTCTTCCAGCTTAGGCGTTTTGGAAAGTTCCGGGTAAGGAAGCACTTCCGATACGGTGATCACATACTCCACGCCGCCCAGCTTAAACAACTGTTCGTTCTTTGCATTGCCCTGGAACTCGAAATTCACATTCACCTGATTAGAAGCGTCGGAAACCGCGAACACCAATTTTGCGCTTCCCATTGATACGCAATTGGCGTTCATCGGACAGCGGCTGTCGGTTACTTCTTTGAGCTCCACTTTCAAATCGCTTCCGGAAGTGCGGACTGTCGTCGCCTTTTGATAACTCAGACTGATCGGGTTTGGATCGGGGACCGCGCTTTCTTTTTTATCGCAGGAGATGGCTGCGATACAGATTAATGCGAGTAAAATCGTCTTTTTCATGCCAATAGTAGTTTTTGAAATATAATGCAGAGAAACCGAACCGCGGGCGATGGTTGTAACCGATTTATAAAAAATTATATTTCTCCAAGCAGGCGCACTGCTTTCTCCACTCATTTTCACAAAACTTTGATAATTCTCATTCCGGTGACTATTATTTAACTGTATGTTAATGTGGCATACTTATTTTTACGGATATCCACCCAAAAATCAGCGGGATACGAAATACAGGAAAATATGGTCTGGTACGAAGAGGAAGTACAAAGAGTAGAAAAAGAACGATCCACATTGAATTACGAACCCGACACGATCTTCTACGGGAGTTCGAGCTTTACATTGTGGACCGGTTTGTACCAGGATTTTACAGAATTGAAGCCCATTAACCTCGGTTTCGGCGGTTCGACGCTCGCCGCCTGCGTGTGGTTTTTCGAACGTATTATGTCCACCGTGAATGCGCCGTCGCGAATCGTGATCTACGCCGGCGACAATGACCTGGGCGACGGACGACACCCGACGGAAGTACTGCTGTTCTACCGCCAGCTCATCGCATTGATCAGGGCCCGATATGGGGATATTCCGTGCTTCTTCGTCTCGATCAAGCCCAGTCTGCAACGATTTGAGATCATCGGGTCCATCAGAGCGGCCAATGAGCTGATCCA
This sequence comes from Dyadobacter soli, assembly GCF_900101885.1. Lineage (GTDB taxonomy): Bacteria > Bacteroidota > Bacteroidia > Cytophagales > Spirosomataceae > Dyadobacter > Dyadobacter soli. Next base: position 87,177 of record NZ_FNAN01000002.1, read on the forward strand.
TGAGGAGATCGAGAAAGATGCCAACCAGCACTACATCGACATTTTCCCGCTAATGGTGAATTACCAGGGGTATCCGCGCAAATCGCTTTTCGAAGCGGACGGGCTGCATTTGAGTGCAGATGGCTATGCCATATGGAAGAAAGTGATCAGTGAAAAGATATACGCCGTTATCGGGGCACTTCAAAAAACTTCTTAAACAAACCGCTTTGTCATGGAAAGGGCGTATCACAAATGGTTTAGTCCCACTTTGGGCCGGTATATGGAGATGCTCGTATTTGGCAGCGAGGGAATTCCGGTGATATTTTTCCCGACCCGGTCGGCCCATTTCTATGACTTCGAAAACTGGCGCGTCATCGATGCGATGAAAGACAAGATCATAGCAGGCAGCATCCAGGTCTACTGTGTCGACAGCATCGATAGCGAAAGCTTCTATTCCGACGCTCCCCCGCCACTGCGTATTGCCCGTCACATTCAGTATGAAAAGTACATCCTCAACGAAGTGGTACCATTTATACGCATTCAGAACAAAAAGCGCGAGCTGGTGGCGGCCGGTTGCAGCCTGGGCGGCTACCATGCGGTGAATATTGCATTCAAGCACCCGGCCTTGTTTACAAAAGTTGTCGGTATGAGCGCCCGTTACGATCTCACGCAACCGCTACCCTTTTTCGCAGACTTGTTCGACGGGTATTTTGATGAAAATATTTACTTCAATATGCCCAACCATTTCGTCCCCGGCATTTCGGACCCGTGCCTGCTGCAACAGCTGAGGGATATGGATATCACGCTCGTGATCGGGCGCGAGGATACTTTTTTGGATAATAACCGCCATTTAAGCGATTCCCTCCATCAGCTCAGTGTGCCACATCAGTTTTACATCTGGGATGATGAGGCACACCGGCCGCGGTACTGGCGGGAGATGGTGAAGATTTATTTGTGATTAATCGACCAGTTGAAGGAAATGCAGGTCGTCGGAATTGGCCGAGGTTAGTAAAAATGTGCGCGTGGATGCCAGATACACCATTCGGTCTATCGAAAACGGCAAATCCAGCGACGAAAGGCTTTCAGGCTTGCCTGCTACTCGCAGGATGTCGATCCCGTGCATTCCTTTATTAAATATCATGTAGTCGTCTATCAGTTCAAAAGACCGGGCCGCTGTTGAAAGGGAATACGCTGCGGTAAATTTGCCTTCGTGATAGTCATAGATTTTCAGGTAACCCATCCCGACAGCGAACATCTTTCTACCATTTGGAGCGAACGCGATTTGGTAGCAAACATTGGGAAGCTGATCGATCTTGACAGTTTTCTCGAATCCTTCCGCATCAAAAGGCTGGGCATACAATTCACCATAATTCGTGCCGTAAACAATCACATTTTCAGCTGGATGCAGCATTTCTGCCGTTTTGCCTTTCCCTTTAACCTTCACTTTCGCAACTTTGACGATATCACTGCCGGCGGCTTTAAGCAATGCAATTTCTTTTTCTTCCAGATAGAGCAATACCGAGTCGTGTGCTTTAAGCGGAACGGGACGGAAATTGGGATGGTATTTATTACCCTGATGGATTTTCAGGTAATCTTCGACATTCAGCAATTGAAACCCTGAAATCCCGGCTTCTCTGATTCCTTCGTAGAAAGGGTCGGAAACACGGTCATCGTAAACACTGCCAAATTGATAGGCATTCTCCTTGTCTGTCGTGCGCCAAAGGACGTTCACTGAGCCATCTGTATCCAGGCGTACCATGTTCCAGCTATCGCTGATCAGGAATGCGCCTTCATTGTTCAACGTCCAGATGATCAGCGGCTTTTTGCCGAGCGGCGAAGGAATGCTTTTCGTTAGTGTGAGTTGCATGGCAGTAGGGTTTAAAAGATTCCATTTTGATACAAACTATCCGACTTTAACCGCCTTACCTCCGCCTGGAATGCCTCGGAGTTCTGTTCCCCGTCGATTGCGATCAGGTAGTCGTTTACCCGGAAATCTTCGATGGCAACATCGTGGTACTGCATGCATGGCTGGATTTCGCGGACGTAGGAATAGCCGCTTCCGCTCTGTTGCAGGCATTCGAAAAATACGACACGAACGAATGCGGATTTGGCCGAAAGCAATTGCGCGTCGTAGTCGGACAGTACGTGCTGATCAACAGCCAGCGGCTTGGAGGTAAATTCGAGCGTTTTGTAAAGTGAATGCTGTGCGCCTTGCTTTTCACCGAACCAGCATTCCAGCTTTACATTGACCAATGCCTGTGTATTGTTGGCAATATGGAGCGTGAGCTGGCTGCGTTTCTGGGCAGGAAACCAGGCGTACAAATCTCTGGCGCCGCCTTTGATAGCAGGTACCAGGAGAAACAGCAACGGAATGCAGAGGATCGCGAGGCCGATGGTTTTGTTTTTCCAGAAAAGCAGCGCCAGCAATAGTATGCCGAGCAGCCCGGCCAGGTAGAAGATCCCGATCGCCCACCCGACCGAGCTATCGCCGGCCGGAGCGGGTTTCACGAGGTAGTAGACCACCGCGATCAGTAGAATCAGGGAGAAAAGTCCCAGTAATGCGAGGTAGGTAAACTTGATCATTTCAGTAATAGGTGTGTGTCAGCGACATTCCGGCTCAAACTTCAAAAGGGAGGTCGTACTCCCTTGTATTAGGCTTCGAACTACGCGTTTTTACAGTAATGCGGGCTTTGAGAGGGCTACCCAGCACGAGGAAATATTTCACGTACTGGTCTTCGTGGTAGGTCCAGGATTTGTCTTCCAGCAAATATTCCGAGGCGCCTTCCTTGCCGGCCTTGTAGGCCCATTGCTCTACGATATTGGGTTCGTAGGTCACGAAATGCCCCATGCACATGATCTGCACGCCGGGCTGCGAATTGTTTCCCAACTCTGTGCAGCCCTCTACGAGCACACTTATACTGGAATTGTCTTCGAGGTCTTTTACCGACCATTGGTCGAGTACGGTTTTAACATTGGCCATAATAGATGTTCTGAGTTTCCATTTAATGAGGGCTGCAAAGAAACAACCCCCATTGAGAATCAGGACAATTCAATTATTTACCGGCCGGCAAAAACTATTTTACGCCTTCAAGGCTGATTTGTCGCGTAAGCCTTGCTTACGCGCCGGATCTTGCCGTCGCTTTTGGTCGTGATATACAGCTCTTTGGTAAACCGGTCGTACTCGATCCGGACATCCACCCTTTTCGATCCCGACATTTCGATCAGGTTGGTTTCCTTTCCATCTCGCACGATCATCAGCTCATACACCGACTGATCGCTCAGTTTCGGATCGATATTGGCATAGAAAATACGGCCGTTGACTATGTCCCCGAATATGTATTTGTCCTTCAAAGCGGCTATCGGACCTTCGTACACGTAGCCGCCGCTGATCGCATTGCCGTCGATGTGGTCGTATTGCAAAAAGGGCCTTTCGAACTTTCCACCTTCGGCTGCGGGCACGGGATACACGTTTTTGAGGTCTTTGGAAGAAATCCCGAAATTGCCCTCGCGCACATTCCAGCCATAATCTCCGCCTTTAACAATCACATTCACCTCTTCGAAATTCGATTCCCCTACTTCTGCGCTGAACAGCTTGCCATTATGCCATGCGAGCCGGTGCGGATTCCGAAAACCATAGGCATATATTTCTTTATAAACGCCACCATTATCATTCACAAACGGGTTGTCCGCAGGGATGCCGTAATGCCCGTTTTTACTATTATTCCCCAGCGGATCGATGCGGATGATCGTACCGAGCAATGAATGCAGGTCGTGGCAAAGCTCAGGGTGTTTGCTGATCGTGGAGCCGCCGTCGCCGGTACCTATATACAGTAAGCCGTAATCTTTGTCCCCTTTTTTAGCCTCGGGGTTGAAGCCGATATCCTGTGTGCCGTGTACCACATTCGGCACATTAATCCGCAGCAATTCCCTTCTTTCACCTTTGAAAACATTGCTTTTGACATCGTCGATCTTCCATTCCGAAACGACCCATTGCAATGCTACTTTAATTGAATCATTGTATTTGTAATCGGCGGGTTTGCCTTTGGGCGACTCCGTGTGCGTAATGTAAATCAAGCCATTCTGCAAGTAATCCGGATGGAATGCGAAGCTGCCGAGGCCAGTACCCAGGCCGGGTTCGTTGACATAATCTTCGACCTGGTTCCGCAAATCCAGAAAGGTCGTTACCTCTTTTCCTTTGATGCGATGAATAATGCCGCGCTGGTCGCTCACGTATAGCGTGCCATCTTGCGACGGGTGCGGGCGCATGTTCGCGATGCGCGTACGAGGCATTTTATCGCTGGATGGAGGGATCGTTACGAAGTCTTCAAGTTCAATCCTAAGGCCGGTTTTGATGACAGGCTGTGCTAAACGCGCATTGGACGCGGTATCGATTTTGACTTCGAGCGGAGCAATATTATGAAGTTTCGTTTCCGAAGTAATGTACCCCAGGATCGAGCGGATTTCTTCATCCTTCAAAAAATCAAACGGCGGCATGATCATCTTATACCGTTTGGAAAGGCTCACTGCCCGTGCATTACCCGATTCGATAGCGTGATTGGGATTTTTGATGAATGCGATTAGTTCCTTTTCCGAAAGCACATGGGTAACGCCGCCCAGCCGCGGGCCTATTTCCTCCTGCTCCATCGTGTGACACGAAACGCAATGTGTTGTAAAAAGCTCCTTGCCCTGCGAATCGGTGCTGGCGAGCTGGCTGCCGGAGGAGGTGCTTTGCTTTCTGCCGACACAATTGAACAGCATGAATGACGCCGCGGCAATGCAGCATAAAGAACGTAAAGTGAAGGTCATTTAATGATGGGTTAGGTATTTTCAAAAGCGGGTTCAAAGTTAGCGACTGGGACACAAAAAAAGCCGGATCGCTCCGGCTTAATCACTGAATAATGAAGGAATACTGTGGTTATCCTACGTTTCTTCCCTCTTTGTCAAGTTTCACTCTGGCATTCTGGCTGCCATTCGCGACTTGCAACTCGTAATATTGTGGTTTATCAGGCTCGGTTACCAGGAATGCCTTTTTAACCGTCCAGCCGCTAAACTCGTCACTTTTGATGGTCTTTTTGATGCCCTCCGGCAGATCTTCCGGTTTCACGGCAACTTTTTCTTCTTTATCTGCCTTAGCTGCTTTCTGTGTCGTCGCTTCCTTTTGCGCTGATTGTTCAGCGGTGGTCTGATTGGCCGTTTGGGCCTGAACAGAAGCAAACGAGATAAGCGTCAGGGCCAATGCCGATACTACTAGCTTTTTCATAATCCTTGTTTTTTAGACAACTATTAATGTTTTTGGTCTCGTGCATTCGCACTGTTGCCAACAATTTTAACAGGATTATGCCAAAAGTTTCAACCATCTGATTTTCAAGCAATTAAAATTATTCTACTAATTTGATAGTGTTTACCTAAATCCACGTTTTGTGGGAATTTGTCTTCAAAAAACCTCAAAAACGACAACTGCCCGCACTGAATCAGCACGGGCAGTTGGTATTAGTATGCTCAGGATCTGTTACTTGTCGTAGCCAGGGTTCTGAACCAGCTTCGCGTTACGGTTCATTTCGTCGCGGCTGAATGGACGGAAGTACATTTTGTCCACCCAGGTACGGTTCTCGTGCGATTTGTCCTCGGTCGGCGTGTAGGTGTAGTCGTAAACGGTCGGATCGTAGTGGTACGGCTCCTTCATCGACTTGCCTGCCTTGAACTTACCGATCACGGTAATGAACTGCAACGAACGGCCCAGCGTGGTGGAAGCGATCATCCAGCGACGTGCATCGTGGTAACGCTGCTCTTCGTAAGCCATTTCAATGCGTTTTTCATGACGGTAAGCTTCTTTCAAAGCAGCACCTGAAACTTTCAATGCAGGCATACCGGCCCGGAAACGGATCTTGTTCAGCAGATCAAGCGCTACCGCGTCCTGCCCCAGCTCAATGCTCGCCTCGATGTAGTTGAATGCCACCTCGGTCACGCGGATGAACGGCCAGGGAATGTTCTGGCGGTCGGTGTTGTCGTACAATGCAGGGTTCGGATCAATGAACTTGCGCATGTAGTAACCGGTACGGCTACCGTTCCAGTCTTCGATAGAGCTGCTGCGGGTATCCAGTCCTTTGCGGTTGAACAATGCACCTTTATCATCCAGGAGGTCATAAGAACCGGTCTGGAGCTGATTAGCAGGGTCTTTTGCATCGGAAGGACGTGGTTTCCACGTAGCGCCGTCGTACATTACGGTTGCGTAGAAACGTGGATCGCGGTTCACGTATGGGTTAGTCTTATGGGTAGGATTCGTCCATGAGAACGGCGTGCCGTCCATCATTTCATAATCATCCACCAGCAATCCGATCGGCGTGTTACCAGCCCAGTTGTGGTAGCCGTTAGGACCGTTGTTCAAACCGGTCTGACGGGCACCGTCCGAAGTCTGGCTGGCTGTGAAATAGCGACCGAAGATAATGTCGTCACCACCGGAAGCATCCAGTGATTTATCGGCGCTATATCCTGCCATTGCGATCGAAATGTAGTTGGTCTTGCCTTGCGCAGCTGTAACCGGTGCAGTCAGGTTGAGTTTGTAACCCGCTTTCGCATCCATTGCAGCTTTCGCGGCAGCCTGTGCGGCAGTCCAGCGCGCCTTGCGGTCGCCGGCCGTGTAGCCCAGGAACTCAGGGTTCGGGAACGCTGCGATCACCGCCGATTTCGCTTTGGCAGTAGTTACGTCATGCAAATCGCTCGCAGCGTACAGCAAAATCCGTGATTTCAATGCCAATGCAGCTACTTCGGAAGCACGGCCTTTCTGTTCGGTTTTGCCTTTCAGCAATGCAGCGGCGCTGTCGCAATCCGCGGCGATAAACTTCACGCATTCCTCGAACGTGTTACGCGCTACGGAATAATCCTCGTTCAACGCATATACTTTCGTGATCAGAGGCACCGAGCCGTAGTAACGAACCAGCTGCTGATAGTAATAAGCACGCAGGAAGTGCGCTTCGCCTTTCAAACGGTCTTTCAAAGTCTGATCCGCGAAAGTAGATTTCGGCAGTTCCTCGATCGCCTGGTTGGTGGCGCGGATACGCGTATACATAGGTCCCCATCCGTAGGTATCATCCACCCAACCCAGGTTGGAAGGGCTCAAACTACCTTCATTGATGGTGTTGATGTTACGGCCTGTGTGGGTAAATACCGCTTCGTCGGTCAGCGATGCCAGCATTTGCTCGCTGAAACCGCCTTGTTGAAGCCCCTGATAAATACCGGTCACAAAACCTTCGGCCAATGCACCATCCTTCCAAACCTCCTCGGTAGGAATTTCGGTGGGAGGCGTTACATCCAGAAAGTCAGTGTCGCACGACACCAGCCCGGTTGTGGCCAGCGCCGCCAGAAAAATCCAATTTTTATAACTCAGTTTCATTTTTTAAGTCTTAGAAAGTTACACGTACACCTGCATTAAGAACTCGCGACTGCGGATAGTATTGTCCGTTGGTAGAAGTCGCTTCCGGGTCCCAGATCTTGATTTTGTCGATCGTGAACAGGTTCAATGCGTTTACATAGAGACGCAGGTTACCTACGCCGATTTTCGAACCGATTTCCGAAGGCAGGTTATAACCGAGCTCGATGTTTTTCAAGCGCAGGTAGTTATTGCTTTTCAGGTAATAAGTGTTGGCACCCGGGGAATCAGCGTTAGTCAGGTTGGTGTAGTAGGTATTGTTACGGTTAGCCAAACGCGGGTCTGTCGAGCTTGGGTTGTCGATTGTCCAACGGTGGTCGTAAGCGTATTTCAGATAGTTACCGATATCACCGGATTCTGTCTGACCTACATATTGCAAACCGCCGGTCGCGCCCTGGAACAGGATAGACAAGTCGAATGCTTTGTAACCAAGGTTGATGTTTACACCACCGGTGAAGCGCGGACGGTTGGTTTTTTCTGAACGAACCATGTCGTCTTTCGTGATTTTACCATCGCCGCTCACGTCCTTGAACTTCATGTCACCCGGGCGGAGAGTACCTGTGATACCTGAGTAATCGATTGTGTTGGCATCGATTTCAGACTGATCGCGGAAAACACCGTCGTATTGATATGCCAGGAATGCCTGGTAAGGACGGCCGGTAGTCGTCTGGTAAGAAGGAATACCCGGAGTTTCGTTCCAGTATTTGATGGTGTTTTTGGCATAACCACCATTCACACCCACCGAATAAGTGAAGTTGTCGACGGAACCGTCGTAGCTCACTTTGAATTCGAAACCTTTGTTTTGCAGTTTACCAAGGTTCACAGGAGGAAGCTTGCCATCGATACCAGCCGACGAAGGCGTAGAACCCGTCATCGGGATCAGGATTTTCGAACGGTTATTGATAAAGTAGTCGATTTCGAATGCAATGCGGTCTTTCCACAAAGTACCCTCGATACCGAAGTTGGTGTTGTTGGCGACTTCCCACGTGAAGTTGTCGTTCACCACCCGTGTTTCAAGAAGTGTTTTCACCACCTGGTCGTTCACCACGTAGGTACCGAAGCCCATCGTGTTCAGGTATTGGTATTCCGCCAATGTTTCTGTACCGAGCAAATACGGCTCAGCACCCATTTGTCCCCACGATGCACGCAGTTTCACATTGTTCACGAAGTGGATATTGTTTTTCCAGAATCCTTCTTCGGAAATACGCCAACCCGCCGATACCCCCGGGAAGAAACCAAAACGGCCTTCTTTCGGGAATACATACGAACCATCCGCACGCCACAGGAACTCGGCCAGGTATTTCTCCTTGAAGTTGTAACCCACGCGACCGAAGTAGCTCAAACGTGCGCGCTTGTACAAATCAGCATTGTTGGTACCCGAGTTACCGATGTTCTGCTCAGGCGTACCACCCGCAAAAAGCTGGTCAACCACAGGCGAGATGAAGTAACGACGGTAAGCGAAGAAGCCGTCCGCATCTACCGTTTCGCGTTGGATACCCACCATTGCATTAAAGTTGTGCGAGCCGAATGACTTCTCGTAAGAAGCCTGGCCTGTCAGCTGGATCGAAAGCTCCTGAGAAGCAGTTTCGGTCAAACGTGGATCGCTGAATGTCGAACGCACGGCGCCGGTCAGCAAAGGCGTTGTGCCATCCGCTTCGAAAGTCTTTTTATCCCAGTAGTAAAGTGTCCAGGGCTTCTGAAACGACTTCTGGCGACGCATTTGCTTGTCAATCGCAGCCATTGCCGTTACTTTCAAACCTGGTACGCCTGGCACGTCGATATCCAATTGCCCATTGGTTTGGATGTAGTCGCGCTTGTCGTTGTTGTAACCCGTCGTGTTGGTAGTAATCACCGCGGGGTTCTGTCCGTTCTCGATATCGGGACCAGGACGACCGTCCGGCCAGATCGCGACTTCGGTAGGTTTACCGCGCATGAGCATACGGAAGATATCGCCCGCGCCACCGCCATTCGGGAAGCGACGGAACTCTTCGCGTAGTACAACACCGAGTTTCGCGGTTACGTATTTGTTGATTTTCGTGTCGAGGTTCACACGCATGTCGTATTGCTTGTAACCTGTCGCGGAATTCACATAGTTACCGTCCTGGTTGATATAACCCAATGAAGCCAGGTATTTGATGTTCTCGCTACCGCCGGTCAATTGCAGGTTGTGACGCTGCTGTGGCGACCAGTTGCGGATCACCGAGCCGTACCAGTCGGTATTCGGGTGGGTAAGCGGATCAGAACCGTCACGGAACTTTTGAAGGTCGGCTGGCGTGAACACGGCGCTTAGCACGTTACCATTGTCGGTACGGGTATAAGAACCGTTGGTATTGAAACCTTGCAATGCACCTTGCCACTGTCCTACCGGCAGGTTATCGTAAATCTGCAATTCGTTACGGATTGTCCCATATTCCGCTGCATTCGACATCGTCGGCGTGCGCGTAGGCTGTGCTATTCCGAGGTTCAGGTCGTACGAAAGCTGTGGCTTGCCGCTCTTTCCGCGTTTGGTGGTGATAAGGATTACCCCGTTACCCGCACGTGATCCGTAAATTGCCGCAGCCGCATCTTTCAGTACCGAAATACTTTCGACGTCAGCGGGATTGATACGGTCAAGACCACCGGAACGGTTAGGTACACCATCCACCACGATCAGCGCATTGCTGTTACCGAGGGAGTTGGTACCGCGGATACGGATCGCCGAGCCGTCGTAACCAGGCTCACCGCTCGCTTGTACCGCCGAAACACCCGGCAAACGACCACCCAATGTGTTGGAAAGGTTGGTTGAAGGCGCTTTTTGAAGCTCAGCACCTTTCACGGCCGTTACCGAACCGGTGAGGGTCGCTTTCTTGGCAGTACCATAACCCACGACCACAACCTCGTCGAGTGCTTTGGTATCCGATGCCATTTTCACATCCAGGCTGGTTTTGTTGCCCAATGGAATCTCCTGCGTAATGTAGCCGATGAAAGAAAACACGAGCGTTGCCGTACCCGGCGCATTCACTGTGTAGTTTCCTTCAATGTCCGTCACTGTACCCGCCGACGTCCCTTTCACCAGGATGCTTACGCCGGGCAGTCCCTGCCCTTGCTCATCATTCACTTTTCCCTTCACTGTTACATCCTGAGCGTATGCACCAGTCATGACCAAAAGGGTCAACAGAAGGGAGTAAAAATACCGTGTTAGGCTCCGGTACTTTTCCCGTTCAGAAATCCTCATAGATTAAGTATAGATAGATAGTAGATAGTTAAAAAAATTATAAAAAAATAAACAGATATTACAAACCAGGTTCCATGCATAAGCCCTTGTCTTTCAACAAGTCAGAGAAGTGTCGACCGTACACAATTTGTCTTACAAAAAATCTTAAAAATCCTATTTCAAAAATATCGCACGTAACCATACGGCGATTTATATATACTTATTGGGGAGACAAAACTAGAAAATGTTATATTTTGTAATCCAGCAATACCGGCGCGGACGCAGCAGTAACCGGATGTACAAAAAGATATGAAATTATTTACATAAACAAGCTTTCCTACTTTCTGACTATGTTTTCTTGGAAAATAACCACTAGTTATTTGACGTATACCCTTAACCGGTCTCTATACGCAGCAACTAGTTAGATAGGCATAAAAAAACCGCTTCCATTGCTTGGAAACGGCTTTTGAGTAGATAATAATAGCAAATTTGCAGGAACTTACCAGATTTTTGCACCTATCCTGAGGAAAGTAGGTATGCAAACGTTTGAATCTTTTAAAAATTATATTTCATCAGATTAAAAAGCGATTAACGCGCCGTCCAGCCGCCGTCGACGGTGAGCACCGAACCCACCATATAACTTGCTGCATCGCTGGCTAGAAAAATGGCTGCACCCTGGATTTCGTGCAAATGTCCCCAGCGGCGTAATGCGGTGGCACCGAGGATGATATCGCGGGCATCGTCGCTCTCGGCGATCGGAATATTCATTTCCGTAAGGAACGGACCCGGACATATGGCGTTGACCATGATATCGAATGGGGCCAGTTCAAGGGCCAGCGCCCGGGTCATCTGCACGATGGCTCCTTTGCTGGCGGTGTAGGGCGTGCGGTTGGCGAGGCCCACAAGGCCCAGCGTGCTGGCCAGGTTGATAATGCGACCGCTGTGCTACGCTTTCATATGCGACGCAACCGCCCGGCACGCGAGCCAGGTACCGGTTACGTTCACGTCCATGACGTGCTTGAAATCCGCCGACGACAGTTCGTCGATCGGCCCGCGAATGTTGATCCCTGCGCTATTAATGAGAATGTCGATCTTCCCGAAACTTTCCATCGCGAATGCCACCATCGCATTTACCTGCTCCTCGCTGGTGATATTGGCGGCATAGGAAAGCACGCGCGTCCCGAACGAAATGCACAGCTCGGCAGCACTGCGCTCACCGTCCACCGCGCTCCGGTTGACGAGCAAAATGTCACAACCGGCGGAGGCCAGACCGGCCGCCATCGCCAGGCCCAGGCCTTTCGAGCCTCCCGTGACGATGGCGACCTTCCCGGTGAGGTCAAATTGTTTGATACCCGGTAAAACGTCGTGCACCATGGCGATCAGTACTGATGAAATGCCTGGGAAACAAATGCAAGCACCTCCGGCAACGACTGCCGCCAGTAGGTCCACGTGTGCCCACCCTCGCGTACGCGGAACTCGTGCGGCACTTCTTTTTTGCGCAATGCAATGTGGACAAGACTGTTGCCCTCATACAGAAAATCGTCGTCACCGCAATCAATATACCAGCGTACGGCCTTTTTCTGGTCGTCGGGAATCTTGTCGATCAATGCCAGTGCGCTATGGCGGTTATAATATCTTTCGACGGTCGAATCGGCGATATTCGGGTTGTTACGGATCAGGCCCTTTTTAGCATCTTCCAATGTAATCGGCCCGGTGGATGCGCTGAGCGGGCAGGCCGAGGAGAACAGTTCGGGATGGTGCAATGCGTACATGAAGCTTCCACCGCCGCCCATTGATAGCCCGGCAATGGCCCTGAACCGCTTTTCGGTTTTAATGCGAAACTTCTTTTCGACGTAAGGCATGAGCTCCGTGAAGAAAAAGTCCTCGTAATTCCAGTCGCCCTTTACATCATTGAAATACCCTCTCCTACCCGTGTTGGCATCAGGCATGACAATGATCATCGGCGTAGCTTTGCCTTCGGCAATAGCCTTGTCGGCAATGTGCAGCACCTCCCCGAACTGCACCCAGCCGGTATGGTCGTCGCCCGCGCCGTGGAGCAGGTACATCACCGGGTAACTACGCTCGGAACTGGCGTAGTCCGGCGGGAGGTAAATCGCAAATTTGCGGTCTGATTTGAGCACTTTGGAGGGCACCGAGAGGTTGTCGAGTACCTTACCCGTCTGGGCAAGCGCGGGAATGGCCAGCATTGCGGCCAATGCGATCGTAGCGATGATCTTCATTCAGGAACTGTTGGGTTTGGGTTGAAACAAGAAAAGCGGGAGACGCAATGCATCTCCCGCCCGGTATGAAGGTTTTTATTTCTTCTTCATTTTCATCGCCACGGGGTCCCAGTGAACGATCTTTTTGCTGAAATAGCTCTCATTGCAAGCCAGTACCGGTGCCGCCGCACGGAAACCGAATACGGGATCTTCCACCGTTCCCACACTGCCCTTTTTCACGTTTTCGAAGAAATCCCTGAAATGGTTGGCATGCGCATCGTCCTCTTTCGGAGCTTCGAAACGCACCTCTTTGACCGGCTCGGCCTTCCGGGTATCTTCCGGATATTGCGCGTCATATTGTTTCTTGAATTCCTTCTGCTGTTCTTCCGAGAAGGTATTAAAACTATCGTAACCGCCCATTCCGGGCGCTTTGGGCAACTTTTTCTTGGTGAGTACCAGGTTGTTCTCTGTAAATTCAATCTGCCCCTCGGTACCGATAATGCGGGTATTGTTGGCAATGGCCCCTGCATTGGCGAAGTTCACACGCAGCACCATCTGGAAATTGGCGTGAATGTCGGTTTTAGGGTAATCCAGAATCGATACGAGCACGTCGGGGACATCGCGGCCATCTTTCCAATAGCTGAGCTCGCCGGACGACATCACTCGCTCGGGCCCGAGTGAGTTGGTTACAAAATGCACGCCGGTAATGAGGTGTACAAAAAGGTCGCCGCCCACACCGGTACCGTAATCCTGGTAATTTCTCCAACGGAAAAACCGCTTCGCGTCGAATGCATGCTTGGGCGCATCGCCGAGGTAAGTATCCCAGTCGACGGTGCTTGGCGAAGCGTCGGTCGGGATGGAGTAGTTCCACGCGCCGATGGAATTGAAACGGTCGTTATTCGATTCCACATAATTAATCTCGCCGATCTCCCCTGCCTGAAACAAGCGCTTAGCCTCTTTAAATGAAGCGGAACTGATCCGCTGGCTGCCTACCTGCATGGTTTTACCCGACTTTTTCCACGCATCAATCACTGAAAGCCCTTCATTAATGTGATGCACCATCGGCTTTTCACAATACACATTCTTACCGGCCTGCAATGCGGCTTTGGTAATGTGGTCGTGCCAATGGTCGGGAGTAACCACGAGCACGGCGTCGATGTCTTTCCTTTCGAGGATCTGGCGGTAATCTCTTGTCGTAAAAATATCTTTTCCGTAAACCTCTTTCACGCGGGTAAGGCGGCCGTCGTACAGGTCGGCTGCTGCCACGAACTCCACGTCCTTCGAGCTGCGCAGGGCGGCTTTGGTATCGCTGTTCCCCTGGATACCCATTCCGATGGTAGCGAAACGGATCTTGTCGTTTGGACTGATTTTTTTGAGGTCTTTGATAATGTGAAAGGGTTTGGCAAAACTTTCCGTGGCTAACAGTGCAGACGCGGCTGTTACGTTTTTGATGAAATTACGGCGGTTAGGCTTCATTTGAAGAATTTCAAAGGTTTAAGAAGATGACACCCCCTAATTTAAACAATTAGGGATTTGTTGTACCGGTAAATCAAAAATATGTACATTTTGCCGCCTAATTCCTCACCCTGCTAATTAACTAACATTCCATGCACGCCGACCAGCGAAAAAAACTGATTAACGAACTGTCCGACCTCATAAAAGGCGGAAATGCACACGTCACATTGGAAGACGCGATCGCCGGCATCCCGGCAAATCTGCGCACCGTGATCCCCGACAACCTGCCGTACAGCATCTGGCAACTCCTGGAACACATCCGGATAGCCCAGAAAGACATCGTCGATTTCTCGATTTCGAAGGATTACAAAACGCTCATCTGGCCAGACGAGTACTGGCCCGAGCCTACCGACGAGGTAAGTGATGTGCAATGGGAGGCGAGTGTGAAAGAGATCAGCGACGACCAGCAGCGTTTTTACCAACTTTTACAAGACGACGAAAAAGACCTTTTCAGTCCATTGCCTTGGGGTAGCGGGCAAAATATCGTCCGAGAAGCAATGCTGATCGCCGATCACAACTCCTACCACATTGCGGAAATCATCGTAGCCCGGCGATTGCTGGGCATCTGGAAGTAAGGATATTACAAAACCGTCGGCACTTGAAGTGCCGACGGTTTTGTTGTTAAAGCTCTTCGATGATAATGTCCTTATAAAATACCTTGGCCTTCCCGCCGCCGTGAATTTGCAGGCCTATAAGCCCTTTTTGCGGAATGGATTTATCGGGCTCGGTATAATCGACTGTTTTCGTGCCATTTAAAAAAAGCTGAATACGGCCGTTGCGGCTGTGTACTTCGTAGTTATTCCAATCATTCCGCTTCACGACTTTCTCTACCAATGCGGAGTCGGGCGCGATCAGCGTCTTGTTCCTCCTCGATTCGTCGTAGAGGCTTGCCCAGTATTTATCACCCAGATCGGCCTGGTAACCTGTCATTTCGTAGGCCGGATTTTGCAGCCGTTTACTATGAAACTGCACGCCCGTATTGATAAAACCTTCGTGACCTGTCAGTTTAAACTTCACTTTCAGTACGAAATTCGAATATTCCTTACGCGTGCACAGGAATTCGTTATGCGGCACATTCTCTTCCAGCGAACCGCCTGCAATGGCGCCGTCTTCGATTTTCCAGGTTTTGACGGTATCCCCCTCCCATCCGCGGAACGTTTTCCCGTCGAAAAGAGAAACCGGTTTTGGGGGCTGAATCATAATGCAACCGGCAAATGCGAGCGCAGCAGCGCAAGAAAAATAGAACGGGAGTTTCCTCATGGCACGATCGGTTTGTTGCTAGTACACTTTTTTCTGATGATGGTTAAAGAAATCGGCGGAAGGTTTTTACTTTAAAAGGCATTTACATGGAAATCGGAAAGACGGTTAGCCACGTACGTATGCCCGGCAAGTAACCGCCATTACTTTTCACCTGATATTTGTATTTTTACAACGTTTGCCCACCATAAAATGGCGCTTACGTAAACCTGAGTATGTTTTTTACCAATGACTGAGACTACCCTTAATGAACGCAAGAACGACCTCCTGCTGGCGATCGAGCGGTTTAAACTTGTGGCAAAAGCTACCCATGACGTGATCTGGGATTGGGACCTGGCACGGGGCACGGTGTGGTGGAATGAAGGTATGCAGGAAATTTTCGGGTACCGGCCGGAAGATATAGAGAGCGGACCGAATTCATGGTTCGACCGCATTCACCCCGACGACCAGGAGCGGGTGGTGAAAAAGATGTACGGCGTGATCGACAGAGGCGAGAGCAACTGGTCGGACTTCTACCGTTTCCGACGCGCCGACGGCTCCTACGCGCACGTACACGACCGCGGCTACACAATCCAGAGCGCAGGCAAGCCTGTGCGGATGGTGGGTTCGATGATGGATATTTCGCAGCAACTGCATTCGGATAAGGCTCGCGAGGAAAGTGAAGAGAATCTCACATTCGCAATCCAGGCGGCCCAGCTCGGTACCTGGAACCTGAACCCGGCAGACAAGTCGGCGCTTTTCAACGACCGCTGCAAGGAGCTGTACGGCTATCCGGCGGAGGCGGATATGTATTACGAGCGCCTGGTGCAGTTTATACACCCCGACGATCGGGGCAGGGTGATAGAAGCCATCCAACGCACGCTCGACCCGTCGCTGAGGGTTCCTTACGATGTCCGCTACCGGGTAATCGGCGCCAGCGACCGGAAGCTCCGCTGGCTGCATTGCACCGGCCAGGCCTATTTCGACCAATCCGGAAATCCCTACCGCTTTTCGGGCATTTCCCGCGAAATCACTTCGGAAATTACCAGCCAGGAGAAAATCGCCTGGGCCGACCAGCAGGCCGCCATGACCATCGAAGGGTCGGGCGCCGGTTCATTTATGGTTACCCTGGCGACAGACGAGGTCATTTACTCGCCTACTATGGCGCATATCCTCACCGGAAGCGAAGACAGCGACATTACCCGCGAAGTTTTTGTGGCAAGGCTGCACCCCGACGACGCCCCGATACGTGATGCCGCCTATGAGGAAGCAGCCGCGAGCGGGGAGCTTCGGTACGAAGCAAGGTTTGTCTGGAATGATGGTTCCATTCACTGGGTACGTGCACTGGGCCGCTACCTGTACGATAGTTTGGGTAATGCCGTGACGTTGTCGGGCATTGTGATGGACATTACCGATCGGATAGAGTCGGAACAGCGACTGAAAGTGAATGAAGAGCATTTGCGGACGCTCATCGAGCAGGCACCGGTTGCTACGGCATTGTTTATCGGGAAAGACATGGTAGTCGACATTCCGAACGAGGCCATGCTGAAAGTGTGGGGGAAAGGGCGGTCGGTAATAGGCAAGCCGCTTCGCGAAGCATTGCCGGAGCTCGAAGGCCAGCCTTTCCTGGGCATTCTCGATCGCATTTACGAGACGGGAGAAGCGCATTCCGAACAGGGCGCCAGGGCCGACCTGGTGGTGGACGGGGAACTGCAAACATTTTATTACGACTATACCTACAAACCCCTGAAAAATACACAGGGCGAAGTATATGCGATCCTGGATATGGCTGTGGACGTGACCGAGCAGGTCGTTTCGCGCCAGGAGCTTGAACAGAGCGAAGAGCGGTACCGGCAGCTTGCCAGCGAACTGGAAAGGCGCGTCGGCCAGCGTACAGACGAGTTGCACCAGGCCAATATCGAGCTTGTGAATTCCAACAATAACCTGCAACAGTTTGCCTACGCCGCCAGCCACGATATGCAGGAGCCGCTCCGGAAAATCCAGTCGTTCGGCTCGCGGCTGCTTTCAACCTATTCCGACAAGCTCGACGACAACGGCAAATACATGCTGAACCGCATTCAGGACGCGTCGAAGCGAATGTCGGCCATGATCGATGACCTGCTCGCCTACTCCCGCCTGACGACGCGCGAGGGAGAGTTCAGCGACGTGCGCCTACACGACATTGTGCATTCGGTGCTGGCCGACCTGGAATTGTCGATTCAGGAGCAAAAAACGGAAATCATTGTGGAGGATATGCCGGTGGTTTGGGGTAATGCTTCTCAACTCACGCAGCTCATACAAAACCTGATCAGCAATGCCGTGAAATACCGGCTGCCCGACCATGAATCCATTATCCGGTTATCCTATCGCGCGGTGGACGAAGCGGAGAGAGCCACTTTACCGAAACTGTTGCCCGACCACGATTACATTCGCCTCGAAGTGAGCGATAACGGCATCGGCTTCGACGAAATTTACCTCGACCGCATTTTCCAGATGTTCCAGCGGCTCCACGGACGCAGCGAGTTCTCGGGCTCAGGCATTGGCCTGGCTTTGTGTAAAAAGGTCGTTCAAAACCACCACGGCTACATTACCGCCCAAAGCCAGCCCGGAGAAGGCGCCACGTTTATCGTATACCTGCCGCAGCCTCGCTAACGCGGCAGGGTTATTTCTGCCAGACATCTGAAAATTCCTCGGGATGGCGGCGGAACTGACCATGCACATACTCGCATAGCGGCATTACCTGGAAGCCTTGCTCGCGGGCGTAAGCCACCATCGCATCGAGCATTTTGCGCGCCAGTCCGCGGCCTTCCATCTCCGGATCTACTTCCGTGTGGTAAACTGTCAGGGTGGTTTCGCTCAATCCGATCACCATTTCGCCTACCTGTTTACCGTCTTCCTCCACGTAAAAAGCCCCACGGCGGCGGTTATCCAGCTTGAATTTGATCTCTGCCATAATTTTTGTTTAAAGTACGATACGTTCCGGGCAAATATATCCATAATTTTGCCGCCCCAATCGCCTTACGCCATGAACGTCTTCCCTGTCACGAATTCCAATCTTTCGCCGGTCCACCTCGGTCTTTTTGTTCAAAAGAACTATTTCCCTGAACAACAGGTCGAATGCCGGATCTTAAAAACCGGGATCAGCGACACGTACCTTATTAAAACGCCCGGGAAACGCTGCATTTTCCGCGTGTATAGTTTCGGATGGCGTACGCCGACGGAGATTGCGGAGGAATTGCGGTGGTTGCAATATTTGCAGGAAAACGGCATTTCGGTTTCCTACGCGATTCCTGATCTTGAAAACACATTGATCCATTCATTCGCCGCGCCGGAGGGTGAACGTTTTGGCGTACTATTCTCTTTTGCCGAGGGTGAAAAGGTGCTCAATTTCGATGCCGAGACGCATTTTCGCGTGGGCAAACTCATGGCTGAAATGCATTTGCTGGCCAAGGATTTTGCATTGCAGCGCATTACCTATACGGAAAAAGAACTGCTGATCGACTCGCTCGCGCAATTGGGCCACTTCCTGCCTGCCGATACGGAGGAAATGCATTATATGAAATCAGTGCAGGAATATCTGATCTCCGAGCTGCAAAATGCTGATTTAAGCCAAATCAGAAAAGGTGCCGTCCACCTCGACCTTTGGTTCGACAACATGAACATCACTCCCGAAGGCGACATTACTTTCTTCGATTTCGATTTTTGCGGCAATGGCTGGCTGTGTATGGATATGGCCTATTATATGCTGCAAATCCATTCCACCGAGAAAGACGAGGCGGAACGCGAGCTTAAAACTGCCCGATTCCTGCAAGGCTACGAATCGGTAGCGCAAGTGAGCGACGAAGAAAAACGCCTGATCCCGATCCTCGGCATTTGCCTGTATTTCTTCTACCTGGGTATCCAGTCGCAGCGGTACGACAACTGGTCGAATGTGTTTTTAAATGAAATTTACCTGAAACGGTTCATTAACCTTTTACTCAAAAAATACTTTGATTATCACCAGCTTGGGCAGAAGCTGACGTCGTAATTGCTTACTTTCAGCGCATTGTAAATGATTTTTTATGATGCTCAAAATCCTTTTCCCGCTGCTGTTCATCGCCGGGCTGTGGTTCCTGATCCGCAGCATTGGCCGGATCATAGAGATTTACGGAGGTAAGAAAGTAACCTTGCCGCTCGACAGGCCGCTTCCGGAGTTCCATCTTTCCGAACCGGGTGAATACGAGATTGCCTACCGTCGCCCGGCAATTCTCGGTATCATGCCTACGAAAGTTTTGTATACACTCGTATCCGTTCCCGACGGGAAGCATTTTACCGTAACCAATGTGGTCAACATCTTCGGATCGCGGAAGGATATGACGAGTAGCCGTGTGGTACCGGTTGCGGAATTCAGTATCGACGCCGCGGGCGCTTACCAGTTGAGCGTCGCGCAGCTTCCGGAGATCAAAAATGGTGACGGGCTGGTGATCATGAAAAAGACCGGCGGGAAAGGCTTTGTCATGATTTTTGCCATTCTCATTTCTGCCATAGCCACCATCGGCGGGCTGGTAATGAGCATTCTGGCGTTTTTGAATAAGCTATAAAAAAGGCCGGCGATTATACCGGCCCCGTATCGTTAAGCTACGCCTTCTACGATCTTTTTCATCTTCGCGAGGCTGGTCTTCGCTACCTGCAATGCATCCTGCGCCCAATAGTCCTTATTGAATACTTCAAATGAAAGGATGATCGGCTTGTCCGGGTTTTTAAGGCTTTGAATCACGTCCTTCCAAGGGGCAATGCCGTCGCCCACGTACACGCGGTCGGCATCCGTAATGCTCTCGCGCGGCGGCGTTTTGGGGTAATCGTTCACGTGGAATATCTCGATCAACGGCTTTCCTACATCTTTAATGGCCTCCATTCCCGACCCGCCTTTGTGCAAGTGGTACACATCCATGAGCAAGCGCGCCGAAGGGTGGCCCGACTCGACGGCCACATACAATATTTCCCCTACCCGGCTGAGGTTTTTGGAAAAACCCCACAGCTCCAAATGCGGTACCACGCCCGTTTTGTCGCCCAATTCCAGGATCGCACGGTAACGTTCGGCTACGCGCGCGAGGTCGAGCGACGCGCCGGTGGTTGCGCCCATGGGTGGGGCGGCTATGCGCGGGCAACCAATGGCCGCGAGCTGTTCCATTTCGCCTTTCAGCTGGTCCAGTGCCTTGGCCCGGGCCGTTTCATCGTCCACGATCCAGGTAGCAAAACCGATCGCATCCTCCACTTTCAACCCGAGATCGCCGATAATGCGTTTGGCCTCCTGCAGAGTACCGCCGCCTTTGAGATAATCCTGTAAAGTACTGACCCATATCTCCACGGATCCGTAACCTGCTTTTGCCGCCACTTCCAGCTCCTTGCGGAAACCGAGTTTCTGGCCGCGCAAGGTGCTCATATTGAGGGAATAAATAAATGGCTGAACTTTGGCTTTCGCAGCTTCGGCTGGAACAATGCCTGCTGCGCTCACAGCGGCGATCGAGGATAATGCTTCCCGGCGGTTCATTAATGTGTTCTGAATGGTTAACTGATTTAATTGTAAAGCCGCTTGCCGGAATTTTTTACCGCAAATCCATGTAAATTGATTGTTACACCAAATCGAATACGCCTCCCATGGAACCAGATAACTATATCATACCGGCCCAAACGAAAATCGGCCACGTACACCTGAAAGTAGCCGACCTCGACCGTGCCGTCGATTTCTATTGCGGGCTCCTCGGCTTCGAAATCACCACCCGCTACGGCACCCAGGCCGTGTTCATTTCCGCCGGCGGCTACCACCACCACATCGGCCTGAACACCTGGTACAGCAAAGGCGCGCCTCCCGCATCGCCCCACGGCGTCGGCCTGTTTCATACCGCCATTCTCTACCCTACCCGGAAAGATCTCGCCGTCGCATTGAACCGCCTTCTAAAAGCCAACTACCCCCTCACCGGCGCCAGCGACCACGGCGTTTCCGAAGCATTATACCTCAACGATCCCGACGGCAACGGCGTAGAATTGTATTGGGACAGGCCGCAGGACCAATGGGAGTACTTGCCGGATGGGTCTATCGAAATGTATACGAAGAGTTTAAATATTCCGGGGTTGCTTGCTGAGTTGAATAAGTAAGCACTAAAATATATCCAGGTGTATCAATATGGCCAGCTCAACAGCCTTCATCTTCGTGCTGTTTAACTGGCCTATTTTATTGCCTAACCTCGATTTATCGATCGTCCGGATTTGGTTTGCCTTCACCTTCGACTCATTGCGCAGGCCTCCCTCGTTTGCTGCGAGCGGGACCTCGAAGGGATAGATTTTCGCCGTGCTGGATGTTAACGGTAACACCGTGATGGTACTGCTGTATTGATTATTGACATCATTCGAAACAATCAGCACCGGACGTGTTTTGGCTGTCTCGCTACCCACCACGGGGTCGAGCTTAGCCCAGAAGATATCTCCTTTCTGCATTACAAATTTTCAAAATCGGCATGTTGAAAATCATTTGTAATGGAAAGGTCTTCTTCCCGTGTGGCCTGATAACCCTCTTTGAGCAGCTCGTCAAGAGAGTTTCGTCGCTCACGTGCTATTTTCTCCTCAATAGCCTCTTTTGTAAACCCTTCCTCTTCTTTTTGAAGTGAATGGATAAACTGAACGTCCGATTCGGAAAGTTCTACTTTGATCGTCTTCATGTGTGTAGTTTTTTTCCAAAGATACGATTTATCAAAGCCCATTCAAACAGACAACCTCGGCAGCACTCCTAGTACTTCATCAGCAAAGTCAGCAACTTCCGATCCAGCTTGTGCCCGTGCCAGTCTTCATAGGCAACGTCTTCGCGGCGTGAATCGAGGACGCCGAAATCTCCGGCGAACTCCCAGAGCGAGAAACCGATGCCATTGGACGAAAGGATGTCGAGCACGTCGTTGAACCAGGCCAGGAAAACGTCGTGGGGTGTTTTATTCCAGCAGCCACATTCGCCGCAATGCACGCCTACACCCTTGTTGACGAGCTCGATCCAGGGTTTATAGAATTTTTCGAGCATCGCGCGGCTCAGGTATTGGTCCCCTACCTGGCCTGGCCACTTCGGTGTGGGCGCATTGTCGGGGTCCTTCATCGCCCATGGCGCTTTGTAATGCGAGATAATGCCCGGATGATAACCGCGGCAGCTCTGTGCGATGTCGAGATCGGCGAGCTCGGGAATAACCGAGGTGCCTACATCGTTGCCGTCGGCAATGATCAAATGGTCCGGGTTTTCTTTCCTGATAGCTTCCGAAGCGGCAATGGCGAGTTTGCGGTAAACATCACCGGGTACCGACGAGCGTTTGGAATGCTGGTCGTTCATATCCGCGCGCATGCTCGGCTCATTGAGCAGATCGAAACTGATGCGCTTCGACGATGTGCTTTTATATCTTTTGGCCCACATATTCCAGTGAAAACAGAATGCGTCGAGCGCCTTCTGGTCGGTCCAGAGGTTGTAAGGCTCATTGAAACCGGCATTCACGCAATACCCCGGCGCTCGGTGCAGGTTCAGGCTTACGTGGATATTATGCTTGTGCGCGGCTGCGACAAGTTTAT
This sequence comes from Dyadobacter soli, assembly GCF_900101885.1. Taxonomy (GTDB): domain Bacteria; phylum Bacteroidota; class Bacteroidia; order Cytophagales; family Spirosomataceae; genus Dyadobacter; species Dyadobacter soli. The sequence continues at coordinate 110,323 of NZ_FNAN01000002.1, forward strand.
CGATACGGTCGACGGCCTGCTCGTCGATCTGGTAAATTTCTTCGGGTGTGATGTTCCGCGTGCGATCGAATTTCAGGTAGGCCGGGTAAGCCATTGGAATGCGAACGAAGTCGAAGCCCCAGTCGGCCATCCATTTAAATTGTTCTTCCGTGGTAGCTTTGCGGCCTTTTGCCGGATCGGGCGAGAAGAAATCGAGCAGGTTGAACCCTTTCCATTTCGGCAACTTGTTCTGCGTGACCTGTCCCGAAACAGCAAAACCGGGAGTTAGCGCGGCCCCGGTTGCTACAATGGATGTATTTTTGATAAATGTCCTGCGATGCATGGCGGTTCGGAAGTTATTCGTGGTAACTTCCTATTAAACGCATCGCGACGGTGGTTTTACTGATAATCGACTATCGCGAGCCTAGCGGGTCGTCGTCGAATAACCCGAGCGACCGTTGTAATTATAGTACATTTCAGACTTTTTGCCGCCATCGGTTTTCAGGTACGTGTTCTTCAATTTCAGGTGCAAGTCGGCTGGTTGTTTCACGCCATTCACGATCAGCTCATCATCGCCCAGCTTGAACGACAGGTTGTGCTTATCCTTTATTACACCGGCATTACCCAGCTCCTCGATCACATCATCCTGCATTTTGATATAGACCTCGCGCTCTTTTTCAGCGACCTTTCTCATTTCTTCGGCCTTCTGGCGCTGCACTTCGGCCTGTGCGCGCTGTTCGGCGGCAAGTTCCCGTTGCTTCTCGGCGTCGAGGCGCATCTGCTCGGCCTGTTTACGCATACCGTCGGCAGCTTCGCGCATTTTCTCAGCTTCCTGTCTCACCTTGGCCAGCTCGTCGCGGTTTGCATTGGCACTCACCCGTATTTGCTCAGCTTGCTCACGTTGCTTTTCAGCATCCAGCCGCATAGCGTTAGCCTTTTCGCGCTGCTTTTCCGCTTCCTGGCGTTGTCCTTCCGCCATTTTCCGCATTTCCTGCGCTTCCTCACGTTGTTTCTCCGCGAGCTCACGTTGTTTTTCCGCTTGTTTGCGCTGTACCTCCGCTTGCTCACGCTGTTTCTCCGCCAGTTCATGCTGAACTTTAATCTCCTCCATGATCTTGTCGATCTCCAGCTGATGTTTCGCGTAGTCGCTTTCGGTTATCTCCTGATTATCGATAAAAAGCGAGATAATCTTGCCGTTGCGCTTCACAATCTCGTATTGCTTGTTGTTACGCGTTACATTATACGTACTGATCCCTTCCTGCGCGGAGTAGATGTTCGCGGAATGCACCTGCATTTCTCCCGATTTCAGTTTCTTCCGGGGAAGCGTGTCCGTTTCGGAGTTTGGGACGGCAGGTTGTTCAGGCAATGTGATTTTTTCAACCGGGCGGTTTGCCGGTACCATCGGCAATGACTGCTTAACCGGCTTCTCCGGCGCAGTTGCCGCCGACAATGCGATCGCCGCCGCCAGACTGAATGTTACAAATAGTTTTTCCATGGCATCAAGTGGTTTATTATTGTTATTGACAATGCGTTTGATCCTGTCCAGCAAATGGTTACGCTTTTTTGAAAAAGCCATTTCAAAAGCCGGACGCGACTGGTTGTACTCCTGGAACGAGACGAGTGCATGAATGAACGACGTTTTGTTCTGCATCACACCGATCGCCAAGTCGTCGCAGCAATGCTCGCGCTCCTCGCGGATCAGTTTGGAAATCCACCACACCGCCGGGTTGAAAAAGAATACATTCTCGCAGAATATTTGAACAAGGTTGATCAGGTAATCGCGGCGGCGGATGTGCGCCAGTTCGTGCAGCAGAATCGCCTCCACCTGGGCGGCGGGAAGGTTGGCCAACATACCCAGCGGCACCAGCACCACGGGATTCAGGAAACCTACGACCATCGGCACCGCCACTTGCAGCGACTCGCGCAGCTCCACTTCCTGGCTAATCCGCATGCGTTCGGCGAGTTCGTAAAACCGGACGATCCATTTCATTTCCGGCGTTGAAACCTGCTGCGCTACCTTTCTGAGATATAGCAGACCGCTCGCCGCCAAAAGTGATTTCAATGCAAAAATCAGGAACCAAACGGTGACGATAACCTGTGCATGCTCGGTAAAAAATGCCATGATACGCATTACCCAGCCAGTTTCTGTGGCTGCGATGGCGGCGTTGCCTGCGTTTTGAAATGCAGCCTGCATTATCCATTCACCGGAAAAGACAATCGCCGAAGCCGGCCTGGCGCCTTCCTGTACCGCAGCAGTATCGCGCATCGTCAAAACGAAAGTCACTACCGCGGCAGAAACGAAGAGTAGCATTACCAATGCGAGCATATTGTAGCGGAATGCAGGCCTGCTCTTCCGGGTGCAGAGCAGAATGGCTCCGGCTACAATCGCGGCGATGAGACCTTGCCAGAGCGAATGCACGAGCGTGAGGCAAAATGCGCGGACCCATTCGTGGGCGGTAGGCTGATCGATGATATTCCAGTTCATGGCTAACGGATATAGTCAGTTTGCTAATTACTAATCCAGATTTTTGAGAAAATCCCTGATCTCACTCAGCTCCTCGGCGGAAGTATTTTTATTACCAAAAAGCTGCATTACCAGGCTCGATGCGGAGCCTTTGTACATTGAGTCAACGAACCGTTCCAGCAATGCCGATTTCGTTTTATCCTCCGGCTCCGCTGGGCTGTAAATGTGCTTCATACTGCTCTCATCGCGCATTACAATGCCTTTTTCAGCCATGATCTGCATCAGTTTTAAAGTCGAAGAATACTGTACCGCACGCTTCTCCTCATTCAACTTATCATTCACAAACCGCACCGTCGACGGCCCATGCTCCCATAGCACTTGCAGTATTTCCAGTTCTGATTTTGTAGGTTCCATTGGTAGTTTTTGAATCAACTCTTCAAAGGTAGGAAAAATTTCGTACGAAAAAATATTTACTAGAAAATTTATAGATTTGTTTAGACAAAACCACACTACTATGTACACAAAAACCATCACTCCTGAGACGACTTCTGTCACGATCGAGCTACCGGCTGACTTTGTCGGGAAGAATATAAAAGTGACCGCGGTTGTTGAAAGAAGAAAAAAACCTCGCAGGGTTCAATCCTTGGAGGAGATTCGCGAAAGGTATTCAAAGTTCCGTAAGGCAGATTTATCACAATTCAAATTTGACCGGGACGAAGCCAATGACTTTGACTAATGCATTTCTTGATTCTAACATCATCATTTATCTTGTCGACACACATTGTGAAAAAAGTGAAATAGCTGGTAGGCTGGTCGGTTATGGCTATCGTATCAATGCGCAGGTGCTGGTCGAGATTGGAAACGTATGCAAGAAGAAACTCAAATGGAGCAAACTTGAGATTTGGGAATTATGGTATCAGCTGATGACGGATTGCGTGGTAACCGACATCACTGAAACAACCATAGCCGACGCTATCTACCTGACAGAAAAATACGACTTTCAACTCTTCGACGCCATCATAGTATCCGGCGCACTCGAAGCAGGATGCAGCGTACTTTATTCTGAGGATATGCATCACCAACTCGTGGTTGAAGAACAGCTTACAATTATCAACCCATTTCTGACCTGTTGACTTTCATTCTTTAAAATTCATAATTTCCCCTTTAATCCTGCCAAGCGCCTGGCAGAGCCATCCTGTCATATTTGTATCATCAATCACGAACAAAAGTATCTGAAAAAGCAAACGGGTCGCGAAGCAAAATGCTCGCGACCCGTTTGCACTGATTTATCCTCGATCAGGCGCCCAATGCCTTGCGGGCGAATTCGACGCATTTGGCAGTTTCCTTCAATGCGTCGGAACCAGCAGGAATTTCGTATTCAAGCTCAATTGTTGCGGGGAATTTGTATTTTTTGGCACGCATTGTTTCCAGTACGGCAACAATCGGTGTATCGCCCTGGCCCCATACCACGTTGGCGCCGCCATGTTCTTTACTTTTGCGGTCTTTCACGTGCATGCTCACAATGTGGTCATGCTTTGCTTCGAGCAGCGGGAACGGATCGAAGCCGGCTGCCACATAATGCCCCATATCGAAGTTCATCGCATTGTATTTCGACTGGCTCAATGCAGTATCCCACCACGTTGGCGTCTGCTGCGTGTGGCCGTGGTAGCCGCAATACACCTTGTTTTTGGCGGCAATATCGCCCAGGCGTTTCGTTTGCGCGGGGTCGTTCGGCAGCTCCACGTTCGCCTGGTTGGCGCCGAGCGCTTTGGCCGCACGGAAAGCGTAATCCACCTCCGCATCGGTGCTGTTCGTATTCAATGCATTGGGTTTGAAGCCATAAATGCTCACACCCGCATTGTTATACATTTTACGAAGCTGTACAAACTTGTCCATCGACACTTTTGCACGCCATTCGGCCATTTTCGTAGCATACTCCTTTTGAATGGCCTTCTGTTCGTCCGTCATTTCGGGGCGCTTGCCATCCGGGCCGGGCGCCAGGTTCGGACGCGGCGGCGCTTCGGGTGCGCCCGCGAATGACTCGCCGGTAGGCCCCATGAGTTCGATCGCGCTGATATTGGTTTCAATGCAGTATTTCAAAATATCCTCCGCGCTGCCCGGCAGGCTCCGCCACGAATAGGTAATGGCCCCTACCTGCACGCCGTTGAAAAGCGAATTCGGTTTACCGAGGTTTTTGATATAAGCCGGCGCGCCGAAAATGGGTGTACGCGCCATCACGAAACCCGCCGCTGCAAGGGCCGATGTGCCCAGAAAACGGCGTCTTGAAATGTCCAGGTCTTCCATAAAGTCAGGTTGGTTGTTTGAATATGGGTTAGTAGTACCGTCCGACATACTTGTTTTCCACGATGAGCTTCTTCATTTTCGCGGGGTCTATCGGCCCCTGCTGCGAATAGACGATCTTACCGCCCGGTTCCACAAGTATGGTATACGGTAAAGCGCCCTGCCATTTCGAATCTACCGCTTCGATAAGCTTGTATTTGTCCTCGATATTGAAAATATAGTTTTTGTTGGAGGCAAACTTGCCTTGCAGGAATTTGAGCGCCTTGTCCTTCTTGTCCGGGTTATCCGCACTGATCGAAATAAATTCAAAATCACGGCGGCGGTACATATGGTGCATCACCATAAAATCCGGGAATTCCGTCACGCACGGCCCGCACCAGGTAGCCCACACGTTAATGAGCCGCAGCTTGTCGGATTTGTTTTGAATTAATTCTTTTAAACCCGCCTCGTCGATCGTTTCGAGCGTCACCGGCTCCTTCGCCCAGGCCGTCTGTTCTTTCTTCACATTATCCTCCTTCGACGCCCATTTCATCGAGCAACCGAACGTTTTGGTAGCGGCTACCGGCACCGGCTTGCCTGCCAGCATCGCCTCGATCGCGTTCCGGGCATCGATATTCTTCGGCGTTCCGGTTGGTTTTTCCACGTCGTCGATGCGGCCGTTGTATTGGAGTTTTCTGGCTTTGTCAAAAATAAAAATATGCGGTGTAGCCACGGGACCGTAAGCTAATGCAATCTTCTGATCATCGCCGTCGTAGAGGTATGGAAAATTGTAAGCCATATCCTTCGAGCGGATCTTCATTTCGGCGTAGGTATCGCTCATGTCGGTGTAACCCAGCTCGTCGAGCAATATAGCCTTAGGATCATTGGACGAAATCGCTATCACCGCGACCTTTTTGGCTTTGTAATCGGCGGTCAGCTTCTTGATGCGCTCCTCGTACGCCTGTGCGGTCGGACAATGGTTGCAGGTAAAAACGATGGCGAGAATGTCGGCATTCGCAAAACTTTTCAGAGAATACCGTTTCCCGTCGACCCCCATCAGGTTAAAATCCGGCGCCTGCGCCCCGATTTTCAGCGTTTCCGGTTGGTCGGCAGCGAATGCAACAAATGCGTTGACAAACAATGCAATAGCAAAAAGCAGTTTATGAAATACCCGCATAGTCCTGGTTTTTGGTTGAGTTATGAATTTAAACCAAAAGCGGCCGCGGTACAACAAAATACTGGTTTTGTGCTATCTAATTAAAAAGGGAGGATGGAGGGAAGGGAGGAATGGGAGGATGGAGGAAAGGGAAGAAAATTAGGTACCATGGCGCGAAGGTCTTCCTTCGCGCATACTATTCGCAGGCCTCCGGCCGGCCGGTACCGTAGCAACGTTTCTGCGGTATCGACCGGCCAGAGGCCTGCGAATAAGTGTACAAATCAGGAGATTTGTACTAGCTTCCTAAAAACTATTTATCCCACCAAATTCGCGTTGTGAACAAATCAGGCCCCTGCTTGCTTACCGCCGCACTGTACGCCTCTCGGTTCAAACTAGCCTCCGATTCCGGATAGCGTAGCCGGCGCGGAATGGTGCCGCCTGTCTCATTCCCCGCATAGTTGGTTGGTGTCAACTGAGGGTAACCTGTGCGGCGCCAGTTGGCATACACTTCAATATTGTTCATGAAATGCGATGCCCAGAATTGCGTATGGATTTGCTTCAAACCGGCTTCCAGTGTAGTCGCATTATAAGGATTTGCCGTCAGGTACGCCTGTATCTGCGCGGGCGTCACGAGCACATTGCCCGGGTACAGGCTCTGCGATTCCATCGAAGCCTTCACCGCGTTCTCATAGTAGGTTTTCACATCCCCCGAAGTCCATTTGCGCAACGCGGCTTCGGCGAGCAGGAGCGACACTTCCGAATATGCCTGAAAGATCGTCGGAGCGGCCAGCGCGGCGATGGTATTGATATTGATCTCCGAATATTCGGCCTGCATATTGTCGGTCCAACCAGGAATGAGGTCTTTGATGGTGGTATAGTCGTAGCCACCGGGAAGGCCTTTCTGAACGTCGGGAGCGCTGGTTTGCGGGAGTTTGGCCGGGTCGGCATTACCTTGCCATAAGGTGGAGTAGAAAGGCAGACGCGGGTCTTTGGTGGCTTTAAGGTAATCGATAAAGGTCTTGTTCAGTTTGGAATAACCCTTACCCTGGGCCGATGGCGGCACCCCTTCCCCACCCTGCAAAAGATAGCTGTTCACATTCCAGTTGTTGGCCGAGCCGCCGGTGTGAACGAGTTTTGCGATGTCGGCATTGCTCTGCATTACCCCTCCCGCAATCGCCTTTTTCACCCAGGTTTCGGCCATACCGACGTCAACTTTCGTGAGGCGCATTCCCAGGCGCAGCATGAGCGAGTATGCGAACTTCTTCCATTGGGCAGGCGCCCCGCCGTACAGGAAATCGGCGCCGCCATACGATGCTTTCGATGCGTCCAATGCCTGGGCGCTGGCTTCCAGCTCACCCAACATACCCGCATAAATCTGGTCCTGCGTGTCGTAAGCAGGCTTGTACACCGATTCAATGTAGCCTAAACCCGCCTGCGAGTAAGGAATATCCCCGTACATGTCGGTCACGCGGTGGAGGATAAACACCCGCCAAATGCGCGCGATGTGGTACATATTGCTCATGTCGGGCTTGTCTTTCAGGAGCGCGATGATTTGCGCGGTTTCTTTGAGCTCGCTGCTGTAAGCCGTTTCGAAAAGGCCCTTGTTGTAGTCCTGTTTATAGAGGTATTTGTCGCCGGTCCATTGCCAGGCATTCAGGGAAGCGAAGTATTGCACGAAGCAGCCCGACAGTTTATCGTGGGCATAAAGCGTGTTGTTGTCCCCGTCACCGGCCGTTTTGATGATGCTGTTCGAGAAAAGGTTGCCGATCACGGGCTCGGTGTAGGCGTTCGGGTTGGTATTCATTTCCTCGAAGCCATTGTCGCAGGCGCTCAGGCAGATAGCGCCGGAGAGCAGGACCGTGAATGTTTTCAGACTGATATTTTTATAGATCATAAATCAAGGTCAAATTGGTAGTTTAAACACAAATTTTACTCACTATCAGAACCTTACCATAAGGTTCAAACCAAAACTACGGGTAGGCGGCACACCGAAATTCTCCAAACCCTGCGCATTGCCATTGCTATAATTCGATTCCGGATCGACGTTTTTAACCTGACTATAAATGAGCAGGAGGTTACGTGCAACGAACGAAAGGCTGGCCGACTGGAACGGCGTCTTAGCCACCACGTGCTGCGGTAGCGAATAACCGAAAGTCAGCTGACGGAGTTTTACAAAACCGGCGTCGGACACAAACTGATCGGTGAGCGAAAATGCGATACCCTGATAGTAGTTTTGGGCAGGGATGGTTTTGCTGAATGGAGCCCCTTCCTGATCCACACCGTTGACGGTCACGCCGGTTTCGCGGACGTTGTTCTCCACGGTGCGCTTGGCCAGACCGTAATTGGTCGCATATGCATTAGTCGATACGTACATTTTGGAACCGAACTTGCCATCGAGCAGGAAGCCGAGCGAGAAGGTTTTGTATCGGAATGTGTTGGTCAACCCCAAAGTCAAAGGCGGCACACCGCGGCCCAGTGCCGTGAATGCACTCTGTAATGGCAAGCCGCTGTCTCGGTTATAAACCACATTGCCGTTCGCATCCGTTTTAGCACGGTAGCCGGAAATCATTCCAAACGGCTGACCTTCATAATGGTACACGAAGCCGTTCTGCGTACGCGCGATCGCGCCCGGCAGCGCCAGGCTGGTGAGGCCGTCCGCGATTTTGACTACCGTATTCTTATTGTAAGCCATATTGAAACTCACATCCCAGCCAAATCCGCTGGCCGATTTCACCGGCGAGCCTGTCAGCAACAGCTCGATCCCACGGTTCTGCACCTTACCTACATTGAGCGAAACATTGGTATAACTGGTTGAAAAAGGAACAGTTGCGCGGACGATATCGTCGGTTGTGGTCCGGTCGTAAACCGTAATATCCGCCCCGAGTTTATTTCCAAACAACTTGGTTTCAATACCAAACTCCGTGGTGGTGGAAGTATAAGGTTTCAATTTGCTGTTGGGAATGGTAGTCCCGTTGATCGTCATGAGCGGCTGGCCCAAATGCGACTGCGGAGGCGCTGCGTAAGCCAATGTGAGCCCGTAAGGATCCGGCGCGCCGCCGCCCACCTTCGCCCAGGAAGTACGGACTTTTCCGTAGTCCAGCCAGGAAGGTTTGTTCTTAAATCCATCTGAAAATACATAACTGAGGCCGACCGAGGGATAAAACAGCGTGTTATTATCGGCCGAAAGCGTCGAAAACCAATCCTGGCGGCCGGTAAGCGTCAGGTACAGGAGGTTGTTAAAACCTATATCCGCCGAAGCGAAAAGTGAATTGATACCGAACTCCCGCGCGGTTTCAGTGTACACCTGGCTGCTGCCATTGTTGATAAAATAGTTGAAAGGCACATTCAGCCTGCCGCTGGTCGCATTCACGCCGTTGACATTGTTGTACATTTTATTGCCACCAGCCATCGCCGACACCGAAAACCGGCCAAACTCCTTGTTAAAGCCCAAAATTGCCTCCGCATTGGTTTCGTAGGTCGTCAGCCGCCGCGTCGCCATTTCGCCCTGGGTATTGTAGGCGGTTCCGGTGGGCGTAATATCAATGCCGCGGATCGAAAACTGGTCGATACCCAGGCGCCCGCGCAGGTAGAGGTAATCCGTAAAATTGTAACGTGTACTGAACGAGCCGATTATGCGACGCTTGTCGTCCTCATTTTTAACTTTGTTCACCGCGAAGTATGGGTTCATCACGTACACATAGTCATTCCAGAGGTTCTCATAGCCCCTATCGTCGTAGCCGGGCGAAAGCGTGCGGATATCGAGATTCGTAGCTGCCAGCTGTACCGATGCATTCGGGTTTTTGGTAAAATCGGCTACATACGTCCTGTTTTTGACATTTTCGATATTGTACTGCACGTTTCCTTCGAAAACCACCTTTTTCGCGAGTGTTGATGAAGCGCTGAGATTAAACGTCTTACGATTCACCGACGAGTTAGGCACCACGCTTTTGTTGTCCATATTGGAGGCTGAGAAACGGAAATTGGTCGTCTCGTTCCCGCCGTTGATCGCCAGCGTGTTGCTGAATGTGCTGCCCGTGTTATAGAAATTTTTGATATTGTTTTTCTGGGCAACATAAGGCCGCGCTTCGCCGTCGGGCTGCATCACGCTGGAACCGTCGAGCTTCGCGCCCCACGAGGTCCGACCATACGAAATGGCTTCCGCCTGGGTTGTAGGAGCCACGCCGCGCGCGCCGGCACCGTATTGATATTGCCAGTCGGGAAATGAAAGCGGCCGTTCGAAAGTGAAGTTGGAATTAAACTCAACGCCAAGGCCTTTTTGCCCCTTGCCGGATTTAGTAGTAATCAGGATCACCCCATTCGCAGCGCGGGAGCCGTAAAGCGCCGCCGCGGTACCGCCTTTCAACACCGAAATGCTCTCGATATCGTCCGGATTGATACTCAGCAAACCGTCGCCCTTGTCGGTACCGCCGTAAGTTCCCGGTGTTCCCTGGTTCGCATTATTGATTGGAATACCATTCACAATGTACAACGGCTGGTTATCCCCGCTGAGCGAACCGTTGCCCCGGATGACCACGCGGCTCGAACCGCCTGCGCCGTTGGCTGTGCTGGTCGCATTCACACCGGCAATTTTTCCCGATAATGCATTGCCCAGATTCGCTTCGCGGGCCTGCGTGAACTCGCTGCCTTTCACCTCCGTCACGGCGTAAGTCAATGCCTTTTTGTCTTTGGCGATACCCAATGCGGTGACCACCACTTCGTTGAGCGACTTGGCTTCCGGCGCCATTCTAATACTGATATCGCTTTGCGCATTGACCGGTATCTCCTGCGCCACGTAGCCTACAAAGCTGAAAATCAGCACCGCATTGTCATTTGGCACGTCCAGTGTAAACTTACCGTCGGCATTGGTAGTGGTACCCGTTTGGGTGCCTTTTACGAGAATGCTTACGCCGGGCAACGGATCGCCTTTCTCGTCGGACACAGAGCCCGTCAGCTTGCGGATCACCGACTTGATATCGGGCGCCTGCACCGGCTCCGCGGTTTTACGGTGCAGCAAAATGTGCGAATCCACGACTTCATAACCCACGCTCAACGGCGTCAGCAGTTCGTCCAGTACCTTCGAAAGCCGGCTGTTCACGGCATTCACCGACACTCGCTGACGTGCATTGATGCTGTTGCCGCTGTAAATGAATTTGATGCTGGTTTGCTTTTCGAGCCGCGCAAGGACCGTTTTGACCTCCGCCGACTGCACCGTGAGCGACACCTCCTGCCGCAAAATTTCCTGCGCCCTCGTCTCGGCCGCGAAGGACAGCCCGCAGAAAAGCGCGGAACAAAGCAGCTGTACGACAGTTATTTGCATAGCACGAATCAATAACCGTTTGACGGATATAGTTTTTTGCATAATTTTAAAATGTTTTTGATTTGTAAGAGACTCAGAAACAAGGGCATCCGATCCGGGATTGGCGTTTCGGGCGGATGTCGACAGGGCCAGTAATGTTCGCAGCATTATTGGCTTTTTTGTGGGTCAGGGTTTTGGCATAGGCGGGTTTAGCTAGGGTGTCAGGGTTGGTTAGGAATAGTCAAATGTGGTTAAGAATGTCAGGAATGGTCGGGTGTGGTCAGGAATGTGACGTGTGCATTACTTGGGGCAGCCTTCGCCGTTGACGAAAACGGTCGTCCCGCGCGTTTCGTAGCTGGCATTCACCGATTTGCAAATGAAACGCAACTGGGTGTGCAGCGGCAAGCCGGTAATATCGCCGGTGAATGTGCAGTTGTTCAAGGCCGGGTTTTCGACCACTATTTCAATGTCGTAAGCCTTTTGCAATGCATTCAGTACCGTTTGCAAAGGTGATTCTTCGAACGCGAGGTCGCGCGTCTGCACGGGCAGTTCCACCAATACCGGCGCTTCCACCAGTTCGGGGATCAGCTTTTTGGCTTCCTTATCAAATGTAATTTTCTGATTAGGCCGCAGTACCACACCATTCCGGCTTTCGGATGATTTCTCCTCGTTTTCATACACCGAAACCTTCCCGCTCAGCACCTGCACCTCGATCGTCCGCGCATTTCCGAACGACGTCACCTTGAAACTCGTCCCCAGCACCTGCGTCACGAGCTCACCCGAGTACACGAAGAAAGGCCGCGAAGTATCGCGTTTGATATTGAAAACAGCCTCGCCTTCGAGCTCCACCTGCCGGTTTTTAGGGTCGAAATGCCGCGGGTACCGCAATGTGCTGGACTTGGCGAGCGTGATTACCGAGCCGTCTTCCAGCGTGAGCGAACGGTCGTCGCCGCTATTGTTTTTAAATACCAGAAAATCATTTGAACGCGGCGCCAGTACACGAACCGGCTTCGCTTGTTTAGTCAGATGCCTTTCAGTACTACCGAAAATTTCCGGCCGCAACACGTACAATGCAGCAGTGAACAACACCGCCGCCGCGATGCCCGCTCCTATCCGCACCATCGTTGTGCGCCATGTGGGCGCAGGCAACGCGTTCTGCCGGATGTTCTTCCATATCTTCCGCTCGATAATTGCCTGTTCCGTGCCCGTAAGCGGCTCCGGCGCAAGCACATGCACCCGCTCCGACCATTCGAGCACCTGCCGCTCCTCCTCGGGGCTGCATTGGCCGGCCAGGTATTTTTGTAAGAGTATATCGAATTCGTGTTGATTCATTATCGATTGGTTTTCAGGCTAATGATCGGAATTATAAACCCTGAGCTGGTCTTTCAGGACTTTAAGCGATTGCGTAATGTGGTATTCGACGCCCTTCTCCGACAGGCTCAGCCGCTCGGCAATGTCCTTCACCGACTGGTTTTCGAACCGGCTCAGCCTGAACACCTCGCATGTTTTTTCGGGCAGTTTTTTCATCACCTCATCCACAGCACGCGAAAGGTCCTCGAAACGGACGATCTCTTCCGTGCCATACGATTGCCGTATCTCATTCAGGATCAGATACTCCTGGTATTTGCGTTGGGTAATGCAGGATTTGATGTAGTTGGTAATGCGGTGCTTCATCGACACCACCAGGTAGGCTTTCAGGTGGCGGATAAACGAATCTTCGCGCTTGTGCCAGAGGTTTTCAAACACATCCTGGACGAGCTCCTCGGCTTCCTCCCGCGTCCCCGTCTCCTGAAACGCGATACCGAACAACCGGTACCAGTACCTGGCATAGATCTCCTCAAAAGCGCGTGCATTGCCCTGTTGAAGCAAATCTACCAGCTGTTCGTCGGTAAAGTGTTGATACATGGGTTTAGGAATAGCGTTGCGCATATATAGGCAACTAACTCCGAAAAACCCCTAGACGGTTTGGTGAAAAATTTTGAGAAAATTTTTATTGGTAGAATTTTCTATTGCGGTTTGGAAGTTCCGGCAGTGTTTCAAATCGCAATTAGGACAAGCTGGCTATGATTTGCAAAAACCGATTCATGGATATAATGCTCGTGCTTTTGTGCTTCTCTAATACAAGAAGATCCTTGTCGCCAGTAACCAAATAATGAGCCCGGCATCTATCACATAACCCTATCAGATAGTTATCACAAGGATCTCGAACGAGCGAGGGCTCGACTGCGACAGTCGCTTTTCGAACTTTTTTAGGACGAAGTTTCGTAGGCGAGCGGCCTGCACTAGCGATAGATACTTTCGGAATTTATTTCTCGGAATCACTTCATCAAATTCAGCGAGAAGTTGCTCCGAATAGTAGACCTCAATTTGGTGGTTTTTAAGTATTTGATAGTATAGTGTGCGACGCGACTTATCGTTGATACAAGCTGAAACGTACTAGTTGGCGTCTATGACGACCTTAACCGTTACGTCTTTTTTCATCCCTGTATGCATTTATTTCAGCCTGGATCTCATCCTGCGACATCTCTATATCGGGCAGTTCAGCAGATATTTCCTCAAAAAGCCGATCCATTTCCTCCCAGTAAGCTTTTTTGTCCTTCACAAGCACTTTTCTTTCTGAAACCCTGTGAAATGCTCTGATAATTTGCTCTCGTGCCATAATGATTTATTCGTGTTATCAAATTTAAGTTTTTAACAACCAGCTTAAAAATCCGATTTTCAAACGGTTGCGTGAGCGGCAAGCTTTTTTAGACTTTCTGAAACCTGTTGACACTAGGCTGTCACAGCATGAGTTTAGTTTTGTATTAACTTAAACCAAAACCCAAAAACGAGCATGGCCAACGCAACATCACTCAGAGGATTCGCTACTTTGAATTTCTATGCAGCCGATCTGGATGCCGCAAAAAGCTGGTATTCAGAAGTATTTGAAATGCAACCCTATTTCGAAAGGCCGGGCTATATCGAGTTCCGTGTGGGTGATTATGAGCACGAAATCGGCATTATCGATGCCAAATGGGCTCCACCGGGGGCTGCCGGCACACCCGCGGGAGCGATCATCTACTGGCATGTAGACGATGTAGAAGGCGCGTACAACAGATTGCTCGAACTAGGTGGTACGAGTTATCAGCCGGTAACTACGCGGGGCGAAGGTTTTGTGACGGCTTCGGTGGTGGACCCGTTCGGCAACATCTTGGGTGTAATGTTCAACAAGCATTATCTATCGATCATCCATGGAAACTAAAAACGGCATCGAAGCGATTCCAGCGCCCGGCAATAAGGAATGGCGCGACTGGCTGGCGGAAAACGGCAAAAAGAAAGATGCCGTTTTCCTGATCATTTACCACAAAGACAGCCCCACCCCGAGCATCGGCTACAAAGAATCGATCGAACACGCATTGTGCTACGGCTGGATCGACAGCAAGGCCATCAAACGCGACGCGGAGAGTTTTTACCTCACATTCACGAAACGCAACCCGAAAAGCAAATGGAGCACCGTGAACAAGGAACGCGCCGCAAGGATGACCAAGGCAGGCCTGATGCGCGCCGAAGGTCAGAAGATGATCAACCTGGCGAAGGAAACCGGCGCCTGGGATGCCCTGGAAACCGCAGGTAATGCAGTAGTGCCCGACGATTTGCAAAAGGCATTCGACGGTAATCCAACGGCATTTGAAAACTTCGGGAAGTTTGCGCCATCTTCCAAACGGCTGATCCTGGAATGGATTTTGAATGCCAAAGACCGGAGACGCGCGAAAAACGCATTGCTCAGTCGGTAGAAATGGCCGCGCGCAATGAACGTGCCAACCATCCGCGCTAACCTTGCGTAATACCGCGCCTGTAAATACATGCACACATGGGAGCTATCAAAAAGTCCGAATACCAGTTCAAACCCGTCGACCGCAAGACCTGGCCCGATCTCGAAAAGCTTTTCGAAGGAAAGGGCGGCCCGAAATACTGCTGGTGCATGGTCTGGCGCGAGCTGGACGCCTCACTGCGCAACGACAACAAAGCCAAGAAAAGCGCATTGAAAAGCCAGGTCGATCATAAAATCCCGATCGGTCTTATCGGCTACCACGGCGAGGAGCCCATAGCCTGGTGCTCAGTAGGCCCGCGCGAGAGCTTCCGCGACCTCGGCGGTGACAGCGACCTTGAAAACGTGTGGTCGATCACCTGCTTTTTTATCCGCAAAGAGCACCGCAAGCAGCGCCTCACCGAACAGATGATCACCGAGGCGACGCGTTACGCCAAAAAACGGGGCGCCAAGCACGTGGAAGCCTACCCCGTCGCCCCCGATTCGCCGAGTTACCGTTTCATGGGATTCAAGCCGCTATTCGAAAAAATGGGGTTCGATTATCGACATAAAGCCGGCTCGCGGCGGTATGTGATGGTGTCCGATGTCTGAAATTTCCCCTTACCACGGAAACTTTTCGAGCCGGTTGATACCTTTGCTAACCAGTTGCGCATTCGTTCGCGACCATTGCAACCAACTTTTGACGCCCAGACTTCACCATTACATTCACCATGCCTGAACCACAACTCACCGGCCTCCAAAAACGCGCTTCGAAATACATTAACAAAGCCTTTTCCTACCAAATGCGGCCAGGCGTGGTGATTGAGGGCTATTTTTCCGGCTTCGACCCAAACTCGATCGACCGTGCGGTGATACAGCTGTCGAATGCGGCTGATAAAACGACGCTGCCTTTGATGACGGTTTTGAATTATTTTGAGGGGGATGAGGAGATGGAGTTGTGATTTTGCGGGATTGCAAATTTGTGTGCCGTTTGAAAATCGGATTAGGTAAGCGCAATTTTCTTTTTCTACCTTACGCGCCAACACCTAATCTATCCGATCTTCATCATGCAAACCGCACTATCAATGCCTGTTATCGCACTACCACCACTCCGGCTTCCCGAGGCCACCAGTGCCGATCAGATCGCCGATTACTTCATGGCATTCGCGAATGCAACCGGCAGTCTGATAACCAATATGAAGCTGCAAAAGCTTGTTTTCTACACGCAAGCCTGGCACATCGCTGTTTTCAATCAAGAAATTTTTGAGGAAGACTTTCAGGCCTGGATTCACGGGCCTGTGGTGCCGTCGCTTTATGAGCGATATAAATCATTTCAATGGAGGCCTATTATTAGGGATGATCTAAACGAGGGTTCACTACGAACATTGGAGAATGCATTTTCGACGAGCATGCAAGAGATTCTTGCCGACATAATCATTGAATACTTCTACAAAGATGCCTTCGCGCTGGAACAAAGCACACATAGCGAAGCGCCGTGGCGGATCGCTCGCGGTGGCGTTGCCGCTGATGAGCCTTCTACGAATGTTATTGACAAGAAAACTATACACGACTATTATTCTCAATTTGTGAAATCGGATGGCCAAGAATTTCAATCCTCCCAAGGTTTGTAAACACACCAAGCATATCAATGCATCTTTAACACGCGAAAACACTCACAACGACCTAGTTAAACTCTCCTTCAAATATCTGGATGTGGAACACGAGGTTTTCATCTTTCAAAACAAGGAGACCGCCTACTTCAACAGCCTCATTCATAGGTTAAAACATATTTGTTGTCTTAAATGCAAGGAGTTGAAATATCCAACAGTGAAAGCGTTACGGAACCATTTCATCCGTTGGGGCGATACTTCACAGAAATGTTTTGGCTTGCCGAATGAGGAGCAATTGGTGGAGCAACCATTTCAATTCAGCGTATCTGCCAATGAACATGGGCGGGTGATCGGGTTCTTTATTGAAACAACTTTTTATGTGGTTTGGCTGGATGTGGAGCATCGCACGTACGGCTGAATTATCTGTGTTATCAATCTTCAACCACACGCTGAATACAACTCTGCTATTATCACACATTGAAAACAAGCTGGTAACAGTTCAAAAGTATCCAAACGCAGTGCACAGCGGGTTTGTGCATTTCGAAATTGCGATCGCGCGGCGCAGCAACATTCTGCGTTAGAACTTTGGCTAAAATTTGGAATATCAGGCAAATAACCTATTTTTGTAACTAATTTCCAGTTACACACTATATAGCATGAGTCAAATTGAAAAGTTGCTAGCTCGTTTCCGCAGCAAACCGAAAGATCTCCTCTGGAAGGAATTGACATTAATTCTGAGATTCTACGGCTACGAGGAAATTGCTTCAGGGAAAACAGGTGGTTCCAGAGTAAAATTTGCGCATTGTCAAAGGCGAATCATCTCCCTACACAAGCCTCATCCTACCCCTATTGTTAAGTCATATGTGATTGAACAGATCATCACAACACTAAAAGAAAATGGAAAAATCAAGAATGATTAACTCACTATCGTACAACGGATTTACGGCGAATATACATTATAGCCCTGTGGATGAAGTGTTTTTCGGAAAGTTGATTGCTGTCAATGATCTTGTGACTTTCGAGGGAACGTCTGTGGACGAACTGAAACAAAGTATGAAAGAAGCCGTCGACGATTACATCGAAACTTGTAAGGCTTTGGGCAAGTCGCCCGAAAAGTCTTACAAAGGTGTTTTTAATGTTCGGGTTTCTTCTGATCTGCACAAGAAAATTGCATTGCTTGCTTCGCAATACGATGTCACTTTGAACGATTTCGTGAAGTCTGTTTTACAGTACGCTTCATCGCATCAGGAATTGGGTGATGAGGTGTTTGGGCTCAGGTAAGGACCGGCCGGAGGCCTGCGAATAGTTAGCGCGAAGCTCCCGCTTCGCGCCATGGTTGTTGCTTTCTTTATTTTCCTCCGCTACCCTTCCCCAACGGCACCTGCGCCGTAGTCCGCAGGTACGCAATCAATTCCGTAACCTCCTTCTCCGACAAATTTTCCAACAACCCCGTCGGCATCATCGATGAGGGAGTTACTTCCCGGGTTTGAATGTCTGATTTGTTGATCAAAACAGCGTCCTGGCCTACAATGCGTAGGGTGAGCTGCCGGTCGGTTTCCTTTGCAACGTTACCTACATACGTGCGCCCGTCGCGGGTGGTGATGACGACCATTTTGTAGTCGTCCTGGATTTCGCCGCTGGGGTCGAGGATGTTGCCGAGGAGGTAGTCCAGGTTGGCGCGGTTGGAGCCGGTGAGCTCCGGACCGATGATGCCGCCTTCGCCGTAGAGTTTATGGCAAGGCGCGCAGGTGCGCTGGAATACGAGGCGACCACTGGTTTTGCTGGCGTCGGCTACGGCCTTGTCACTGAGCAGGGTGCGGTATTTTTTGTAGGCCTTTTCATCGAATGCGACGTGGTCTATCGGTCCCCATACTTCCACGAAACCACTGCCGACCACGCGGCGGAGCTGGCGGGCGACGTAGGTAGGGACGTCTTTTTTAGGGATCACATTCTTTGAAATGGCCTGGGTAAGGAGCCAGCCGGATTTCGGGCGGGAGGCCAGGGTTTGCACGGCTTCGGATTTTTCCGATGCATTGAATTTCGGATAGGCGTCGATGAGTTGCTTGGCCAAGGGCTCCCTGTCATAACCGGCCACGGCGCGAATAGCTTCGAGGCGCAATGCATTGTCGTTCAGCAATGCAGGAAGCTCGGCAGCGAGTTCAGGGCGCTGGCGGGCGGCGAGGGATTGTAAGGCTTTTTTGCGCTCATCCAATGCAGATGATTTATTCTTCAATGTAGCTAATGCGGTTTTGGCAGATTCGGTGTCGCCGAAGTGACGGCCGAGATCGGCGGAGAGGTTGGCCGTGGGCTTGTCAGCTTGTTTCAGTTTGGCGTAAACTGCGGTCCAGTTTTCGGGTGTTTTAATGTCGGTGCGGCCTTCCAAACCATCGCGCATGCCAGTGAGAATGTCGACGCGGTTCGCGCTTGATTTGCCTACGGTTGCTACTAATGTATTGATCTGATCCGCATCTACCAGCCTACGAGCGATGAATTGGGTTACCATCGGAATTTTGCTCGTTGCAGCCAGTTCCAATGCTTTGGCAGCATTATCCTTCACCAACGGCTCCAATCCGAACCAGATCATTTTGGGCAAATTATGGTCCTGGGTATCTTCCGCATGGGCTGTCAAACCTTTGATAATGCTCCATTTTACTTCCGCGTCGAGGCGCTGCAATGCCGAGGCCAGGTACAGGCGCACGACAGGCGACGGGTCGTTAGCCGCCATTTGTGCAAACTGACTAGTGATTTCCGCGCCAGGCTGCGCATCCTCGCACAGGAACTGGACCGCCCATGCACGTACATGCGCATCCGCGTCTGTGAGTGCTTTTGCTAATGCCGCATTATTCAGATTATCGGTCACTTTCAATGCCCACATGGCGCGGAGGCGGTTGTCGGAGTTGTCTTTGGATTGGTATAATGCGTTGAGTTTTTGAACGGCGTCGGATGCTATTTTGCCATTGGCCGCCCGGCTCTGCAAAATGACGCGCGCACGGCGGGCATGCCATTCGCTTTTACTGGTTTGCAATGCGGCAAGGTCGGCGTCGCTGAGTTTGTTGAGATCGTCATAGCGGCCTTTCCAGTTTTCAGCGAGGGAGCTTTTGGGCATTACCCTGAAAATCCGGCCGGTTTCGGAGTTGAGCACGTCGGAACCGCAAATGTCGGCGTCATGCCAGTCGAGAATGTACATGCCGCCCTCCGGCCCTATTTCCATACTGAAACCGACCCATTGCGCATTGTTGGCCATCAGGAAATCGTCGCTGTGCTTGCCGGAAAAGCCGGAGCCTTTGGGTACCAACTGATCGGAAAGAATGCCGTGCTCATGAATGTTGGCCATGAATATCTTGCCGCGCTCCGAGGCGGGGAATGCGTCGGAGAGGTAAATGCGCGCGCCGCCATGCGCCGAGCGGTGGCTGTGGTCGGCGATGGTTTTGATATCATTATACACATACGGATTGAAATGCTGCCCGCCTTGCCGGTGGTAAATGCCGCCCGGCACGACGTACCATAAATGCGGGATCACGCAAGCGGTAATGAACAGCTGGCCTTTGGCATCATAATCAATGCCCCACGGATTGCTGAAACCGTGTGCTACCACTTCAAATTTCCGTTTCGTAGGATGGTACCGCCACACGCCGCCATTGATATCGACGCCGTCCTCGACTTCGATGTTCTCCGGAAATGCATCGTTATGTTTATATAATTTGCCTTTTCCAACCGGTTTACCCACTTTCGACGGTGTCGCGAAGCCCTGTAAACCGTATAGCCAGCCATCCGGTCCCCAGTGGAAGCTGTTGAGCGTTTCGTGCCGGTCGCGGATACCCCAGCCGGTAAGACGAACTTCGATATCGTCCATATCAGCCTTGTCGTCGCCATTTTTATCAGGTACAAAAAGGAGGTTAGGCGGCGCCCCTACGAACACACCTCCAAAGCCGACCGCCAATGCAGCCGGAAATGCAACGCCTTCCATGAATACCTTCTTATTATCGGCCACGCCGTCGTGATCGGTATCTTCGAGAATGAGAATGCGGCTGGTACCGTTGTTGGAAAAGCCTTTTCCGCGCGACTCGTAATCCTTATTTTCTGCGATCCACATCCGCCCGCGGTCGTCCCAGCAGAATGCCATCGGCTGGGTCATCATCGGTTCGGAAGCGAATGCATTCACCTGGTAACCATCCTTCACGGTCATCGCGGCCACCGCTTCCTGGGCGCTGAGGAATTTGGCTTCCCTACCCTCTTTTTGCGCCAATGCCCAGAGCGCCGTAGTGTTATACTGCCCGGTGTTACCAATGAATTCTCCGAATGTTTTATTCAATTCCACATCCTTAAAATCACCGGTATAAACCACCAGCTCATGCTTGATGATCTCGGTTTCACCCTTTTTGATATGCCAGTCGCCCTTGCGTGCACGCGCCGGACCCGCGCCCAGCTGTCCGTCCACGCGCCAGGTCTGCGGATAACCTTTATTACCCGGATGATCAAGAATGGCAATGTGAGCGAGGTCGTTGCGGCCCGGCACTTGCATACCGATATCCACCCACATCGCAGCCTGGCCTTCCGCTTTTTCGTTCTTCTGGCGGGCCGCGTTCACGACCTCACCCTTGATACCTTCTTTCCATGGCATGCGCACAAACAGGCCGCCGTAATCGTATTTGCCAATTGTCACATCGGTTTTCGCCTCGCCGTTCCATTCCAGGTCGAGGAGATATTTGCCATCTTTCACGCGCATCGACCAGTTTTGGGTTTCGGTTAATACGGCCGCGCCGGTAGAATCGAGCAGGTCGTAGACGGTCTGCCATTTCACTTCGGTACCTTTCGCTTCGACTACGCTCGCGGACACTTTCTTCCAGTAACCATCTGTCGGATGGTGAAAATAATCGCGGCCATTTACACGGGTATAGCCCCAGTAAATGCCGGTCTGATGCTTATGGTGCCCGGGGCTGTATTCGGTGAGGACGCCCTTACCGTCGGGGGCGACGATCGGGTGCAGGTACGGGCGGAAATCAGGTTTTGCATTCTGCGTCAATATCGGTTGGCTCTCGCTGCCGCGGAAAATACTGATTGTTTCGCCTTTGGCATCCTGAACGGCACGCATAGGCGTATCGGCGGAATGAAGCGGCCCGTAATCCGATGCAGGCAGTTTAGGTTCTTCTTCAAATCCAAATAATACAAAAACAAACAGCAGCGGTAGCAACCTGAGCAAGTTCATGAGCAGAAGTCCTGGGTTTTAGGATTAAAATCGGATCGCGTATCAACATCCCGATATGCCGACATAAGTAAAATATGACGCCGAATTACTCTAAATTTCATGTTCCCGCCAGGTTACTTCTTTTGGATTGAAAGAAAATAATTAACTTTAGGGTATTGTTGCCTCCCATCAACAGCCTCGCCATGACATCCTTCAAACTCTTGATAATCTTCATCATGATCACCATGATGCAGCACCACGGGATCATCTACCGAACGGGCACGAAACGCCCCAGGCTCCTCAACCGCCAAACAAAGGAAGAGCGCATCAGGCCGATACCCGCAAACATGCTTGGCACCTGGCGCATTTCGGGCGTGAGTACGACGCAACAGGGCGTTATCCGGCCCGACGGCCAGCCTGTGACGCAATATGACCAGAGTGAGAAGCATAATATGCTGATTTCTTTCTTCCCGGACAGCACTTTCACAAGAGTGGGCACCGAGGGAGAATACGCGACCGGCAAATGGGATTTCGATTCCACTGCCCGCACCATTTTCCTCACTTCGAACCGCAAAACCGAAGAAATAGGCGTGTTTTTCTCCTATGCCGATAATGGCATGCGGCTGATCAACTTCGAGTTTTCGCCGACCGAGAGTGTTTCATTAACCGAGTACGGCCACAAACTGCTGCGTTTCCAGGACGATCCCTATTTTGAGAAAAACAACTGGTGGCGCATTAAACCCGAACGGTCCGAGAACGATGTACAGATCCGCGCGAGGCTGCTCAACTACCTCGCACACACAGCCTCCATTCTCAGCAGCGCGCAGATCAGGGAGCAGGATTATATTTCAATGGAATTTTCGCAGGGTATTGTGAGGCTTTACAATGTAGGAGTAGGTGTGGTAAAAAAAGATAAAATCCCCGCGACGTGGATCAGCTCCTTCTACTCGCCCAAAGAAGCGCATAAGGCTTATGATATGTTTGAAGATTACCTGTTCACCGGCAAGCATAAGAAATACCAAAGCGGTAACTGGGTGCGGGATGATCACCACATTCTTGTGGATATCCATAATGGAATGAGGAAGAAATAGCATACGATTCGAAGGCCTCCGGCCGGTCGGTACCGCGAAAACGATGAGCGTCTTTCGGTACTGACCGGCCGGAGGCCTTCAAATAGTAGGTACGAAGCAGAGCTTCGCACCATTACAAAATATAGAACTTCTCTGGCTCGAACGCCTGCGGTACGGTCTTGTCACGCATCATCTGCTTCAAATCACGTTCGATATTCCGCGAAATGGACAATACCGGCGTGTCGGTAGGCTTGTTTTCGAACGGGTCCTGCAAATGGATAGCCATTTTTTCGATCAGGAAAAAACATGCGGTAATCACCACGAGCACAGGCACCATCAGGAAGCCGAACAACTGAACGAGCCCGAAAGGCAACAAGAGGATAAAGAAGTGCAATGCCAGATGAATGTACAAGCTGTATGTCGCTGGAAACACGGTGTTCTTGATCCGCTCCGACTTACCCATGTGGTCGCACAGGCGTGTGAGCGTCTGGTCCAGCTCCACTTGCTGATACGGATTCACCCAGCCTTGTTTCAATGCATTATTCAGGTCACGGGCATGCAGCTGCACAAGCCCGACGTGCTTGTTATCGAAATCTTTGAGATATTCCAGTTCCTCTTCCGACACAAACTTGCTGATCATCGGCATCGGGTCGTCGCGGCGCAGGCCTTTACCCAATGCATAACACCAGGCGATCTGCCGCTTGATCATCCGCTTCTTAAAGCCGTCGATCCGGTCCGGGTCCAGTGGGTCCTCCATCAGGGAAAGGATCTGCCTTGCAAATGTCCGGGAGTCGTTCACGATAGCGCCCCAAATGATGCGGGCCTCCCACCAGCGATCGTATGCCTGGTTGGAGCGGAATGCGAGCAGCAGCGAAATAATCGTCCCCAGTACGCTGTGTACCGTCATCGGGATCGAAATGTTGGTAATATGGAAGTTCTGGTAGATGACCTCGATAGCGATACCGTAGATCGTCACAAACAGGATCTCATATTTGATTTTACCAAAAATATAGCGGATAGGGATATTCTTTTTGAGAAGCATAGTTCACTGATATTTACCTGTTTCACAATCTCATAGTCAAACCAAAATGCCCTACCGGTAGCTGTCGGCCAGCGATGAAGCGCGCACCATATCGGCGTTGATCATCGTATAGCCCGTCTTTTTCAGCACCGGCATTGCTTCCAGACTGCTCCTGGTCAGTTTGGGGATGCCATATTGCTCGGAATAGGCAATGAAATCGGTTTCGTAGTATTCCAGGAAGTTTTTCAACAGCGCCAGTTTGTTGCCGTAGAAAAAGTCGATCTTGATGCTGCTCAGCTCGGGGTAGGTATCTTTCAGCATCTGACATTCCTGCCAGAACTCCTCCGGAACGAGTTCATATTCCTTTTCGCGGTAGGTCGAAAAGAGCAGGTCCTGGATGTCGTCAGCCACGTGGAAAAGGTGTGTAAAGATCACGCGCACCTCGTCGCGGATGTCCCTCACGATGGCTTCGGCGATCTGGATTCCTTCATTTGTAAAGTCCGTAGGTATCACCACTGTTCTCATATAAATGCCGTCTTTTTAGTTAACAATGCCTTGATAATCAATTAACAATGCAATGTTACGGCTGAGAAATTAGCCCTGATTAAGAGCTGCATTATAATGTAGTGAGAGACTTATTAGAATGAAATAAGAATGTTAAAATGAAATAAGAGGCCCTAAAAATACTTGTAAGGCAGGTAGGTTGTGAAGCGCGTCCCCTCGCCTACGCGGCTGTGCACGTCGGCCTTGCCCTGGTGCATGCGTATGATATTGTGTGTCAGCGGTAAACCGATCCCGTACCCTTTGTATGGTGCCGTGTTGGAAGCCCTGAAAAACGGTACGAAAATCTGCCCGATTTCGCGGTCGGGGATACCGATACCCTGGTCGGTGATATCCACGATCACATATTTGCTATCGGCGCTGATCTTGACGGTCACCGGCTTGTTGTCGGAATATTTGCAACTATTAAGAACGATATTGGAAAATGCGGCTTTCAGCAATGCGAGGTTGCCGTTCACTGTAAGCTTGCATTCATCCTCCGGCAGGTTATCAAAGTCGATAGCCACTTGATTCTCAGGAATAATGCGGTCGGCGGCTTCTTTTACCGAAAGGATAAGCTCATCGATGCGTACTTCTTCCCATTGCTCCTTTTTGCCGTCAAAACCCGTTTGCGCGAGACTCAACATGCTGTTAGTGAGATGCTCCAACTTTCCCACTTCCTTGTAAATATTCAAAAACGACTCCTTCGCGCCATCCGGCAGACCTGGCATGGACATGCCCAGCTCTGCTTCACCACTTACGATCGTCAGCGGCGTGCGGAACTCGTGTGAAGCATTGCTCACGAAATTGTTCTGCATTTCAAAAGTAATTTCGAGCCTGTCGAGCATATCGTTGAAAGTCCTCGAAAGCGCTTCCACGTCATCGTCTGTGGGATCTACTACCAGGCGCTGGTGCAGGTTATGGGCATTAATCCCCTTCACATTCCGGATAATGCGGCGGATCGGTTTGAAAATTTCGTTCGAAAAGAGCTTGCCAAATGTGAATACAAACACCATCGCAATGAAAAACCCGATCAGCAGCACGTGTTTCAGATTCCCCATTTCCTGCATTCCGTAAGTATCCAGCGCCGACGATACCACCATTAACTTCTTGTTGTCGCGCGCCACGCGCAGCACCACATACGAGGTATCGCGGTTGAAATACCTGACGGGAACATCGCTCTGTGCTGCTTCATAAAAGGAGGAAGGCAGGGAAAGCCGTTTTCGGGTCGCTTCGTCGGGCGGATCGGGCAAAATGCGGTGCTTCTCATAAGGCAGGCTGCCGAGGTGCCGCTCTTTAATATCGTAGTAAATAGATGTAAGCGACTTGTTCTCCTGCAACGCGGCGTGACCCACGATATCCGACCGCACTTCGAGCCGGTGGAAGAAGCTGGCGGAAATGCTTTCAGACGCGAAAAAATAAACGAACGCACTCAATGCGAGGATGATACCCGCGCACAACGCCGTAAAAATCAGCGCAATCTTATTTTGTATCTTCATACGACTGACGTACCACATACCCCATACCGAAAACAGTGTGTATCAATTTGATATCGTAATTCTTATCGATTTTTTTCCGGAGGTAATTGATATACACATCCACCACATTCGTCCCGAGATTGAAATTGATATCCCACACATTTTCGAGGATTTCCATCCTGTTCAACACGCGGTTGGTATTGGAAAGAAGGTATTCTAAAAGACGGAATTCGGTAGCAGTGAGCTCGATCGACTGGCCTCCGCGTTTAACAGTCTTCGTTACCTTGTCGAGCACGAGGTCTCCCAGGGTCAGTATTTTATCGTTTTTCTCCTTTTCGGGCTCTTTGCCGCGGCGGATGAGCGTCCGGAGCCTGGCTTCGAGTTCGGCGAGTTTGAAGGGCTTGGTCATATAGTCGTCAGCACCGGCGTCGAGGCCCGACACGATGTTCTCCGTCGTTCCGAGGGCAGTCAGCATTAAAATCGGCGTCGTTACCTGCGCCTGACGTGCGCGGCGGCACACTTCCATGCCGTTGATGATCGGGATCATCAAATCCAGAATTACTACATCAAACTGGTGTTGCAGAACCATTTGCAAACCCGACTGCCCGTCCATGGCGATTGTAATCTCATGGCCGTTGGCCGTAAGACTGCGCTGGATCAGGGATATCACGTTAGGCTCATCTTCAATGAGCAATAGCTTCATGGGTAGCTTGGAAAACGGCATTGCAATAGAGGTTTTAAATGGTAAGGTATAAAAAAACCGCGTGGCAATTCATTTTTCCAACATTTACGTTAGTCAAGCCATTTCAATCGGAAGTGATTAATACTAAATTGTAAGAATTTTTACACACAACGTTCCACCACCTTGAATATACTTTTACCAAACACCCTTAACAGCCTGAAAATCTGCGCAAAAAACATGTTCCTGTGCGCGGTAGTCGTGCTTTTGGCCATGTTCGATGCGAGTGCCGCCGACTTTAAAGTGATCCTCACCGGCAACACGGCCGACTTTGAAAATGCCGCCGATATTTTCCCCGTCATCGAAAGCTACCTGGCCACCAAACCCGGCCCGGTCCTTTGGGTATTCAACGGCGATGCCTTCCCGGAACCAATGACCATCGACCAGGTGACCGACTGGAAAAGAAAGGCCAATGCACTGCTCGACCGCAACCCGGAGCTGCATATGCTCCTCAACCAGGGCGACCGCGAGTGGCTCGGCTCCGGCAAGGACGGCTGGCAGCGGGTAATGGCATTTGAGAAAGCACTTGATCATGAAAAACATGCGCGTTTTCAGGTATTCCTTGGCCACGGCTGCCCCGGCCCGTGGACTGTCTCTTTCCCGATGCTCGAAGTGGTGGTAATCAATTCGCAATGGTGGAACCACCCGCACGACAAACCCAGGCCCTCTTCCGACGCCTGTACCATTGCCGATACCGATAATTTTGTGGAAGAACTCGAAGGCATTCTCGACGAAACAACAGACAAAAATGTACTGCTGCTCTCCCATTTCCCGGTTGAATCGCTGGGAAATTATGGCGGAAGGTTTTCCGCGGCTTCCTATTTCTCGCCTCCGCTGGTCGGCAATGCATTAGTCGGCTTCCGGCAGAATGTCGGGACAAGTCGCGACATTTCAAATACCAACCTCGGGCCATTCCGGTATAAACTGAATGGTGTTTTGCAGGATTACGGCTCGGTAATCCTGGCGTCCGCGCATGAGCGGAACCAGTCGATCATGCGGCGTGGCAACAATTTTTTCATCAACAGCGGCGGAATTGCCGGCGGCGCATTCATTGCCCATGGTTCCAAAGCTGCATTAACCTCATCATCAGCAGGTTTTGTTGAAATAAATTATACTTCCAATGGAAAAATAAGCTATCAACATTGGCTGGTGAACGGGAACCAGGTTTCCAAAAAAGAAGAAGGTCAACTTTTCCAATCGGCTTGCGAAAATGCAGGTAAGGGCATTACAAATACACTTTTCCAGCCCTGCAACCCGGTCATCAAGCCATCCGACAAAATGGATACGCCCCGCACCGAGCCGACGACCGTCGCCGCAGGCAGCGAATACGCGAGCAAACGTTTCAAGGAAAAATGGTTTGGAAAGCATTACCGCGATTCGTGGACGGTGCCCGTAAAGGCCCCCTACCTCGATATGGATACTACTTTCGGCGGACTCGTGATCGCCGGAAAGGGCGGCGGCCGGCAGACGACCTCCCTTAAACTTATTGCTGGCAATGGCAAAGAATACGTGTTCCGCTCGGTAGACAAGGACCCTTTCCGCGCGCTCGCCTACGAGCTGCGCGGGACCGTCGTTTCGCAGGTCCTCAAAGACCAGACATCTACACAGCAACCGTACGGCGCGATGACCGTAGCCCCGCTGCTCGACAAAATCGGCATTCTGCACGCTAGTCCGGAGCTCTTTGTATTGCCCAAAGACAACAAGCTCGGTGCATTCAAGGAACAATATGGAAATCTGTTCGGCATGCTCGAAGAAAGGCCGACCGATAAAATCGGGAAAGCCAAAGTATTTGCCGGTGCCAAAGACATCGAAAAGAGTTTTAAACTATTTAACAAACTCTACCACGACCACGACAACCGCGTGGACCAACGCGAATTTGCCCGCGCCCGCATGTTCGACCTCTGGATCGGCGATTGGAGCAAGCACGAAGACAACTGGAAATGGGCCGGCTACAAAACCGCCGACGGTGAAGTATATCGCCCCATCCCGCGAGACCGCGACCACGCATTTTCGCGCTGGGACGGCATTATCCCCTGGCTCGCCGACCGCGAATGGGGTATGCCCAATGGCGAGAACTTCGCCGAACGCATCCACGGGCTCCGCAGCCTCATGTGGCAAGCCCGCCACCTCGACCGCTTCGTAGGCAGTGAGCTAAGCAAGGCGGATTGGGTTAATGCAGCCAAAGAAATTCAGGAAGCTATCAAAATGCAGGACATTACCGCGGCGGTGCACAATATGCCTGCTGCAATCTATGATAAGGATGGTCGCGAAATCGAACGAAAACTGAAAGCCCGTATCGGCGACTTGCAAAAATATGCGGCTGAATATTACGCGCTACTGGCAAAGGAAGTGGATGTTGTGGGCTCCAACAAAGCCGAATATTTTAAGGTAATGCGGGAAGCGAATGGCCAGGTACGGGTAAATGTTTACAATGTTTCAAAACAAAACCGGCAGGCCGATACAGCTAAGATTTACTATCAGCGCGTTTTCGACCCTTCCGAAACCCGGGAAATCAGGCTGAACGGGCTCGGCGGCGACGATGTTTTCGATGTTCAGGGAAAATCGGAACAGTCGATTCTCGTGCGGATTATCAGCGGCGGTGGAGATGACTATATTTCCGACCAATCCGAAGTCCGTAAGGGCGGCAAACAAACGCTCATTTACGAAAAAGACCCCAACCCGCATCATGAACTCGGCTCCGAAGCGCGCGAAGTAAAGCCCACCGACGAGCGCTACTACGAATACGACCGCAATGCATTCAAATACAATACTTACCTGCCCGTTGCATTGCTCAACTACAACCCTTTTACCGGCTTTGCCGTCCATGGCGGCATTACATTCACCCGCCAGCGTTTCGGCAAGCCCGATTTTGCGTCGAAGCATTCACTCGGTGCGTCGGTAAGCGTGAAGGGGAATTATGAGTTCAGTTACAGCAACCAGTTCAGGCAGTTATGGGGCAAATGGGACGGTATTTCGCAGGTTTCACTCTCGCGGCCGCTCAACTACAACTTCTTCTTTGGAGTAGGAAACAACACGCCCAAAAACAACGACCTGCCCTCGAATTACTACCGTACCCAATACAACTCTTTTGCGGTATCGGCGGGCCTACTACGTCAGTTCTGGAAACAGAGCAAAATCGAGATCGGCGCCAGCTACGAGCTCGCAGAAGGCATTCAAAGAAACAACAGCTACCTCGCCGACCACCCGGAAATTTTCGGCAACGAACAGCTGCATTTAATCTTCGCAAAAGGTATCCTGAACCTCGATTTCCGCGATCGCGCCGCATTACCCGAGCGCGGCTTCCGCGTACAGGTGACGCAGCAGGCCGGCCACGTTTCCCAATCAAAGAACGACCTGGCTTCTATTTCAGAGCTTGAAATCGAGCAGTACCTGTCGACGCACCGCAAAAATCCGCTCACGCTCGGCCTTCGCCTGGGCGGCGGCATTGCCAAAGGCCAGTTACCCTTTTACAAACTGTTTTCGCTGGGCCAGCTCAACGACCTCCGCGGTTTCAAACGCAACCGCTTTACCGGCGAATCGAAAGGTTTCCTCAATACCGAGCTCCGCTGGCAGCTCACCGAGACGAGGAACACGTTCGTCCCGCTCAAAATGGGCGTACGGGCATTTTATGATGTGGGAAGGGTGTGGGCCAAAAACGACCCGGGCAGCGCCGACTACTGGCACCAGGGCTACGGCGGCGGGTTTTATATTACCCCGTTCCGCGAGCAGTTTGCATTCAATATCAGTGCAGGAACCTCGAAAGAAGAATCGCTTTTGCTTATGATCTCCATCGGAAGTTTTTTCAGATAAAAACTGGGGCGAACCTCCGGGTTCGCTCCCGCTATTACAAGGCCTCTGGCCGGCGCGACAGCACTAGCGCTTCCGCTTCCGGTTCTCTACATAATCCTTCACAGCCTCCCGCGAGGTATACCACACGTTCCCCTCCTTATAGGCATCGATCTTACCCTGCCGTGCCAGCAGGCTCACATACTCCTGCCCGTAAGGCACTCCCGGCTCCTCCACAATGCGCACAATCGGCTCATATTCATTATCATATCCCGGCAATGCATTCAGGTAAATGTTAAGACTCCGCTCCAAAGCCTGCGTCATCAAAAGCCCAAGCTTCTGGTACGACCCATTATTGGCCTGGTTCAAAGCGTCATAATATTTCTTCCGGTCATTTTTCAGGATAATCGCCGGCGGAAACCCCGCACGCATCAGCAGCAAATTCATAGCCAACCGCACCGTACGGCCATTACCATCGAAAAAAGGATGTATCCAAACCAGCCGGTGATGAAAAATCGTTGCCAACACCACATCATTCAAGCCCATCGGATTCGAATTCGTAAATTCGATCAGCTCATCCAGCATATCCGGCACTTTCCGTGCATTCGGCGGCACAAAGTTCGCGCCCGCGATACGCACGCCCCCATTGCGCACGCGCCCCGCAAAATCGTCCTCGATCGACCGCAGTACCAACCCGTGCAACGAAAGGATATCGATACTCCGCATGGAATACCCGGGACTCACCAGGCCATACAGGTATTGAATGGCCTTCTCATGGTTATGCGCCTCGAAATGCTCCCGCAGCGACTTCCCCTGAATGGTAATGCCCTCCTGCAAAACCAGCTGTGTTTCCCGCAAGCTGAGCGTGTTGCCCTCGATACTGTTGCTATTGTAAGTCCATTCCAAAGCCAGCCCTTCCCGGATTTTCGAAAGCGCGGACGCAGGAATCGGTCGGCTGCTTTTTATCCGGTCGCGTTTTTCATACAGCCTGGCGATGAAAGGCTGCAATTCATACATGTCGATTAGGTTGATCTCAAACATGCCACTAATATCGGCATTGCCATTCATAATCCCTATCCGATATTAAGAAATCAGCCACAAAAAAAAGGGAGAAAATATCCTCCCTTTTTAAAACCATCAATCAATCTTAACCGAACCCCATGAGGTTCAATCACTTACTTCGTAGTTACACTTTTCAATTGGAGGCCTACGATAGCAGCTTTCTGAGCTGCGCTACGGTTGTTGGTGTCAGGCGTATTTTTCACTTTTTGTGGTGCCGGGCTGTCCAGAACTGGTGCGGAAGCAGGCAATGTATTGTTAACAACAGCCACTTTGGCTTTTTCTTCAACTGTATATGTAGAATTGTTGTTGGCGTAAGCTGCGCTAGTTAATGCTACCAAAGCAACGGCTAGCAGGTTTTTTGCATTTTTCATTGGTAATAGTGTTTTGTGTTTTGCTTGTGTTCTTGATCGTATTTCGAGTACAAATATAATACAATTCTTTGAAAACAAACGTTCAACACATTGGACTATATAACAATACAAAGTTCGCCCAGAGCATTCTGAGGCGTTATTACTATGAATTATATATAACTATTCAAAGATTCGAAAATAAAAAATGACCGATTTTACGATTTCCGGATCAGATAAGATTTGGCACCGGACACCCGCTTTATTACCTTATTGTTAACAGGCATTAAACACCTCTATATTATTTCAGATCAGTTACTGAAAACCAAATTATATTCGGACAGGATTCTACCAATACCAAAAATGACCGAAGAATTAGCCCGCGAAAAGCAAAAAGCACGAAATTTTTTCAAAAAAATTTTAAAAAAATTTTCTACGGATTGATTATCCGGTCAAATTCACCGGCATCCGGGCTGATCGAACGGTTCCGAGTGCGGTAAATCGAGGGTTGCCGGGGCGGGAAGTCTGGACAAAAATGACCATCTTTGCAGCCCTCAAAACGGATCGACAACAGACACACCGGTCGCCCACAAGCGGCAGCGGGAAATGAGATTATGAAAGTTTGCATTGCGGAAAAACCCAGCGTAGCCAAAGATATTGCAGCAGTGATCGGCGCCAGCCAGCGCCGCGATGGCTACTACGAGGGCAATGGCTACCAGGTTACCTGGACTTTCGGCCATTTCTGCACGTTAAAAGAACCCCACGACTACACCGAGCGCTGGAAATCATGGCGCCTGGAAGAGCTGCCCATGATTCCGTCCAGTTTTGGTATCAAGCTGATCGATAATGAAGGTGCCATGCGGCAGTTCGGGGTGATCGAGAACCTGGTGCGTAACTGCGAGGAAGTGATCAACTGCGGTGATGCCGGCCAGGAAGGCGAGCTCATTCAGCGTTGGGTACTCCTGAAAGCCAAATGCAACGTGCCCGTCAAGCGGTTATGGATTTCATCATTGACTGAACAAGCGATCCGCGAGGGTTTCGACAAACTCCGCGAGGGAAGCCAATACGACAACCTTTACGCAGCGGGCAGCGCACGCGCCATCGGCGACTGGCTGCTGGGAATGAATGCGACGCGCCTTTTTACCAAGAAATTCGGCGGCGGAAAGGCCGTACTTTCTATCGGCCGGGTGCAAACCCCTACCCTGGCATTGATCGTCCAGCGGCAGAAGGAAATCGATGCATTCGTTTCGGAAGAGTATTGGGAACTGAAAACCATTTACCGCGAGACGGAGTTTACGGCGACGATCGATCGCATTAAGAATGTAGAGAAAGCCAACAAAGGCCTGGCGTACCTGCAACAGCACGATTTTGAAATAACCTCATTTGAAAAAAAGGAAGGCAAAGAAGGAAATCCGCGACTTTTCGACCTCACTTCCCTTCAAGTAGAAGCCAATAAAAAGTACGGCTATTCGGCGGAGGACACCTTGAAACACATTCAAAACCTCTACGAAAAGAAATTCGTTACTTACCCTCGTGTCGATACCACTTATCTTTCGGAGGATTTACACCCGAAAGTCGAAGGCATTCTCCGCGAGCTGACTTATTACAGCCAGTTTACGGCTCCGCTTCTGGCCAATTTACCCATACCGAAATCGAAGAATGTGTTCGACGATAAAAAGGTAACCGATCACCACGCCATTATCCCCACCGGCGTGCTCCCCGTGCACATCAGTCAGGACGAAAAGCGCATTTATGACCTGATCGCCCGACGCTTCATCGCGGTTTTTTACCCGGAATGTAAAGTATCCAACACTACCGTGCTAGGAATGGTCGGGCAAGTGGAATTCAAGGCCACAGGCAAGCAAATCCTCGAACTGGGCTGGCGGGAGCTATATGTGAATGATACTGCGCAGAAGAAGGAAGTCGAAGAGGAGAAAGTCATGCCGATTTTCGAGGTCGGCGAACGCGGCCCGCACGAACCCCGCGTACACCAGGGCAAAACCTCCCCGCCGAAAGCCTACACCGAAGCCACGCTGCTCCGTGCGATGGAAACCGCCGGTAAGCAGGTCGAAGACGAGGAAATGCGCGAAATCATGAAGGATAACGGCATCGGCCGGCCTTCGACACGCGCTAATATCATCGAGACGCTCTTCAAGCGCAAATACATCGAGAAAAAGAAAAAGAATGTGTTCGCGACGCAAACCGGCGTCGACCTGATCGACACCATTCAGAACGAGCTGCTCAAAAGCGCCGAACTTACCGGTCACTGGGAACGCAAGCTCCGCCTGATCGAAAAAGGCGAATACGCGATGGACACTTTCAAACAGGAGCTGATCGAGATGGTAGTGAAGCTGACGCACGAGGTCAGGAATGAACGGGCGCGGTCCATTACCATTATGGAAGAAGCGCCGGTTATTGAAAAAGAGGAAAAGCCCAAAAAAGAACGCAAGCCGCGCGAGCCCAAGGAAGAGGTTTCGATTGAAACCCTTACCTGTCCCAAATGCAAGGAGCATTTGCTCAAAAAAGGTAAAACAGCTTACGGATGCAGTAATTTCCAGGCTTGCGGTTTTAAAATACCATTTGAATTCCTGGGCAAAAAACTGACCGACAAACACATTTTCGACCTGCTCAGTAAAGGCAAGACCGCCAAAATCAAAGGCCTCCAGATTCCCGGCAGCCCCGACCCTATCGATGCCCGGCTGGTGATGAACGGCGACTTCAATTTTGAAGTCGGCTAACGCTACATAGGGCTGTTGGTCGTCTCTACATAAGGCAGATGAAACGTAATGCCCGAAATCTGGCAAAGCGCCAGAAACTCCGACAAATTGGGCATTACGCCCTGGTTAAGGATTTTTTCAGACGATTTACGTGAAATACCCGCCTCTTCCAGCGCGTCGATCAGGCTGATTCCTTTCACTTTTACAATCTCCTTGATGTCGTCGACCAATTCCCTGGCGCGCGCTTCAAATACTGTCGTTTCCATTTGTTGATGATGTTTGGTTTTGAGCTGAAAAGAACAAAACCGTGCCAGGCATTTGCAGACATGCAGCCACGTAATACGCATGGCCTGACATTTGCTTTGTGAAAAATGAGTATGATTAATCCTCCCACATCCTTGAATGAAAACCGCTGTCCGGCAGTTTTCAAACTAAAATACCTTTAACTATTAAAAATTATGAACAACTATCATCAACATGCCGGCACATTTAAAATCGGTGGAGAAATTGAGATCAACCGGCTCGGTTATGGCGGCATGCAGCTCACCGGCCAGGGTGTCTGGGGCGACGCACCGGACCGCGAGAATGCGAAAAAAGTCCTTCGCGCAGCCGTGGACGCCGGCGTGAATTTCATCGACACGGCCGACTCCTACGGCCCGCATACCAATGAAACGCTCATCGCCGACGCGCTTTTCCCGTATCCCGACAACCTGCTTATCGCCACAAAAGGCGGCTTCGACCGCACCGGCCCGAACCAATGGCGTGTCAATGGCAACCCGGAGCACATTCGGCAGGCGATCGACGGCAGCCTTCAACGACTGAAAAAAGATGTGATCGACCTGTGGCAATTGCACCGCATCGACTCGCGCTTTCCGGTGGAAGAAACGCTCGGGCCGGTGGTAGACGCTGTAAAAGCCGGCAAAATCCGTTTCGTGGGGTTATCGGAAGTAGATGTGGAGCAGGTCAAACGGGCGGAAAAGACGGTGCCGATCGTGTCGGTTCAAAATCTGTATAATCTGGGTAACCGGCAATGGGAAGATGTGCTGGATTACACGGTCCAGCGCGGAATGGCATTCATCCCCTGGTACCCGCTGGCTTCCGGTCCTGAAAAGTTGAAAAATAAGATCGCCGACATTGCCGAAAAGCACGAGGCTACAACCGCCCAGATCGCGTTGGCATGGCTGGTAAAACGCGCCCCGAATATCCTGCTCATCCCGGGAACGGGTTCAGTGAAGCATCTGGAAGAAAATTTGCAGGGAGGCACTATCCAGCTGTCCGACGAGGATTTCAAAGCATTGTCCTGATCATGAACGACTATCAAAACAAAGTAGTGATCGTAACCGGTGCCGGAAACGGCATCGGGAGCGTCGTGGCTTCGCATTATGCACGCGTGGGCGCAGCCGTGGCGCTATGGGACCGCGATGCCGACGGCCTGAGAACCGTTCAGGAAGCATTAGAAAAAGAAGGTCTCAAAGCCGTTTCCCGTGTCATTGATCTCACCAATCCCGATGAAATAGTCAGGGGCATCGACGCAGTGAAAGAATCACTTGGAAGAATTGATGTGCTGATCAACAATGCAGGGTTAGGTCGTACCAAATCTCCTTACGATCTGCCTGTCGATGACTGGGATTATGTTTTGAATACCAATTTGCGGGGTACATTTCTATGCGCGCGGGAAGCTGCGAAGGTCATGCGCACACAAGGCAGGGGCGCGATCGTGAACATTGCGTCCACGCGGGCGCTTATGTCCGAGCCCAACACGGAGGCGTACGCGGCTTCGAAAGGAGGCATTCTCGCATTGACACACGCATTGGCCATTTCGCTCGGCCCCGACCGCATTATGGTCAACGCCATTAGCCCCGGCTGGATCGAAACGGGCGATTACAGCCAGCTGAAAGCCTCCGATCACGCGCAGCACCCGGCCGGCCGCGTCGGTAAGCAGGACGATATTGCCAGGGCATGCCTCTACCTCACCGATCCGGAGAACGATTTCATTACCGGCGCCAACCTGATCATCGACGGCGGTATGACGCGCAAAATGATTTATGAGGAATAGCTACTTCTCGATCTTTTTCAGCTCGCTATCGAGGAAAGTCCTGGGCAGCCATTTGGTACCGATCATCACACCTTCGATGGTTTTGGTATTACCAATATTTTCCAGCGGATTGGCAGCCAGCAATACGAGGTCGGACACATTACCGGCTTTAATCGAGCCTGAATTAGGTTTGTTCAGATAACTCGCCACATTTACAGTACCTGTTCTCAATGCCTCGTACGGCGTCAGTCCGGCGTCTACGAGGTATTTTAGTTCATGGTGGGTCGCGAAGCCGGGCACATTCAGTACCTGAGGTGCGTCGCAGCCGAGCATCAGCTGCACGCCGCCTTTCTGGCACGCGAGGATCAGTTTGCGGCGGATGTTCACGAATGCTTCCGCCCGCTCTTTGTTGAATTTGGGATTATTGACGTAGCTGCTCTTCGCATTCAGCCAGTTCTTCTTCTCGTCGGCGGTCATGTATTTCAGCTCCGGATCGTTTTCGTAAGCTGAGGCCGGTAGTGGCGACAGCCAGCGCTCGGCGATCGCCTGCGTAGGTACGACGCGGATGTTTTTGTCCTTCAAACCTTTGATGAGCTTCGGAATGCGGGTAGTATCGGCCGCATAGGCGATCCACGTGCCGAAAAGACCGGTTTCCTGCTCTGCGAGCGTGTCGGTACCGGGCACAATGGCTTCCACAAATCCATCGAGATGGTCGATGGAGGAATAACCCGCGTCGATGGCCGCCCACACGCCCACGGCGAATGAAACGTGGCCGACCATGCCGATACCGAGCTCTTTGGAAGTTTTGGCAATGCCGGGGAACGTTTCTTTCGTCAATCCGGGAAGCAGTTTCAGGTAATCGTAACCTGCCGCCTTTTCTTCCTTCACCATTTCAATGCCCCGCGCGGCGGTTTTCACGGTTTGTCCGCTGAATGCCGGGCCGGTAGTGTAGAAATTCGGTCCCAGCACCTCCCCGCTCCGCACCTTTTCGCGCAGCTCGAGGTGTTTGGAATTGCCTAGCATTCCGCGGATGGTGGTAATGCCGTTCGCCAGATATAATGTAAGCACATCCTTCATCGGCCCGAAGTCCTCGATCGCCGGGACGTGTGCATGCATTTCCGACCAGCCGGGCACAAGGTATTTACCTTTGGCATCCACCACAAGCGCATTACCGGCAGTTTTTGCATTGGTACCAATCGAAACAATCTTACCGTTCCTGACCACCACTGTCTGGTCTTTCAAAACCGTCTCGCGGTCCATCGGGATCACATTCACCGATTTGAAAACGATATCACGATCGACATTGCTTACGGGGCCTTGCGCGAAACCCGTCTGGGCGCACATCAACCCCAAAATGAAAATCAGCCTGCGTACCATAGTTTGTGAAGTGTTTTGAAGTGGTCAGGAACGGGAAAGATGCATTAGCTTATCAACGCCACATTCTGCGCATTCTTCTGCGCTTTGAGGCATAGCTCGGTTGCCAGGAAACAGTGCTCCTGCGACATGGCCGTTTCGGTGCGGTTCAGCACGTCGTCCACAAGCTGGCGGCCATAAGGCAGTTCCACCTTGCTGCAATCGACGTAGGTCGTTTCTTTATTATTAATCACAAAAAGGTGGTTACCTCCCTCGCGGCCGCCGATATCGATGTTCTTGCGGATCTCGATAAATCCTTCGGTACCGAGCACGGTAAGGCGTCCGTCGCCCCAGGTTTTGAGGCCGTCGGGCGTAAACCAGTCGACGCGGATGTAACCCGCACCGCCATTACCGCGCAACATGGCATCCCCGAAATCCTCGAATTTGGGATATTGCGGATGGTTTACATTGCCCACCTGCGAGGCTACCACCTGTGCCTTGGTGGAATTGGTAAAAAATAAATATTGGTCAAACTGGTGGGAAGCAATGTCGCAGATAATGCCGCCGAAGCGCTTTTTATCGAAAAACCATTCCGGGCGCGTGTTCGCATTCATCCGGTGCGGGCCGAGGCCGATCGTTTGAACCACTTTACCGATAATACCTTCCTTAATAAGCTCGCCCGCCTTCACAGTCGCGCGGTTTTCGAGGCGCTCACTGTACATAATGGAGTAAATGCGCTTGGTTTCCTTCTGCACTTTACGCACTTCTGCAAGCTGTTCGAGCGTGGTGAGGCCCGGTTTATCTACCATATAATCTTTCCCCGCCTTCATCACGCGCACGCCCAGGGGACCGCGCTCGTCGGGTATGCCCGAGCTGAGTACGAGCTGAATGGATTTATCTTCCAGGATTTCCGCTTCCGATTTGGCTTGCTTCGCATTCGGGTAACGCTTCGCAAATGCCGCCGTAAGATCCGCTTCTTTGGCAAAAAACGAAACCAGCTCGCCGCCTCCGCGCGTCACCGCCTCCACCTGTCCGTAAATATGGCTGTGGTTCATACCGATCACCGCGAATTTGATGCGGGACGCCGGTACAGGCGCGAAAACAGGGCCTTCGGCTGCGACGGTTTTGATGGAGCCGTAGGCATTCGGCGTCAGTTGGGGAAACATCGCCAGGCCGGCGGCTGAATAAAGCGAATTACGCAGGAAGTCACGGCGATTGTCCTGTTGGTCTCTCATTGCTCGATTTGGAATGTAGTGAATACTTAGTAAAGCACATTTTCGGCAGATATAATGTGCTGTTGATATGGACAGTATTCCCAGCCTTTTTCCCTGACAACCGGCAACCGGGAATCGTCTATTTATTTCCCACGGAAATCCCAAACGTAATGCGCGAATCCGTCCGCTTGCGACCTACTTCCACCACGCTTTCATAGGAGTTTTCAAAACTGGTCCGCAGCGTCACCCATTTGTTGAGTGGCAGCTCCGCCGAAAGGATCGTATTCCAGCGCATGTTCGAGAGGTCGTTCAATGCGGGCTGGATGAATGTGAGGTGATTAAACCGGAACTTGTCCGACAAAAATGAATGCTTACCCTTGATCCGAAACGAGTTACGAATGGTGGTGACTGTGGCTTTTTCAAAAAAGTTGGTCGATTCGTAGAGCAATGCATTGGTAAAGCTCAGGTCGTGCGATTTGGTTTTGATCATCCGGTAGCCGATACCTGCACCGGCCATTTGGCGGAAGTCGATCCGGCGAAGATTGCTCGTTTCCAATGCGGCGAGCCCGAAAACATAGGTTTTGCGCTTTTTAAATACATCCACAAAAAGGTCTACATAGGTATCGCGCTCGGCGAGGATGCCATTTTGTTCCCCGTAAGTAAACCGCGGATTGGTGGCGATATTGATGACCGGCCCGCTGAAAGTCAGCTCGGCACGAAGGACCATCAGGCTGCGGTTGACGTTCCCTTTGGTGAAATTACCGTCCCCGATGAACCGGTAGCGGATGGTATCGATCAGCACTCGGGGCGGCGCGATGGCCGTATCGGGTTTCGGCGCCACCGTGGAGTCGGCCGGAAGCAGTTTCAGGCCTGTCGAGTCCGGTTTTGCGTCCTGCGCCAATGCACGGGCAGAATTCAAAAGAAAAAGAAAAGCTAAAAGTTGTAAGAAACGGATGCAGGTGAGATTTTTCATTAACGCAAATTTTGCAAAATAATGGTGCCAAACGTACGGCAGTTGGTTAATTTGCCTTATGAAAAAGAATGAACCCGCCGGGGCCGCGCCGAGCCAGCACAATTACATCTTCCTGGACTTTAACCTCGCCGAGCTTTCCACTACGCACATTCTCAATCACAGCGCCGACATGCCCGCCACCGAGCGCCGGGGCTATTTCGAGATCCAGCCCGACGATATGGTGGTGGATTATGCCGCATTCCGCATTCAATGGGGTGGCGAGGCTTTCAAGGTAGTGGTGAAACAAAGCGACCGCACCGTAAACCTCTACTGCGAATGCACCCGTCCCAAGCGCAAGCTTTGCGAACACCAGGTACAAGTGCTGTACAACCTCATGAACCGCAGGGATTTCCGCGCCTTTTTCGATAAAAACATTCGTAATGACCGCCTGCGCGCCCTCGCTGCCGACTACGGCATGGAGTCAGAACCCGATCTGAACCAGTATTTTACGATTGAGTATGTAAACCGTGAACTGCGCGTGTTACCGTTGATCAAGGAGCTAATTCCGATCAATCAGGCGGCAGTTTCGGCCATGCAGGACCAGCTCTTTTCGGACCCGGCCCGGCATTTACCGGAATCCAAACCAGCGGATTCGAATACCCGCACCGTCGTCGCCATCGGTCTCAACAAGTATTACGACCATTTTTTCGTCGAAATGCACGAGGCGCCGGTAACGCGGGACGGCAAGCTGAAAAACCCGTTCGTCCAGCTAAACCCATTGGAACAGCTCTGGAAAACGCAGGATCACGACCTGTCGCGATTCTACACGGCGATTGCGTCGTTCAGCAATAATTTCAGGAAAAAAAACGTGGACACCGATCTTGCCGGACTGCGTGCGGTGCTCAAAAACCCCGAAAAACTGGATTTCTACTACCATAACCCGTTGATCTCCGACAATATCAATGCGGGTTCACTCGTGCCGGTCAAGCTCGCGCAATCGGACGTGGACGTGCACCTGACGATCGACAAGAAGGAACCATTTTTTCGCATTTCCGGCCAGCTGATCATCGACAGCGTCCACCTCGACCTCGAAAACGTGGAGATCCGCTTCGACTATTTCGTGTTGTACCAGGATTCGCTGCATTTGATTGAGAGCGAGGACATTTTAAAAGTACTCTACTTTTTCAGACAGCATGACCAGCGCATTTACATCCACGAAAGCAAGTTCGAGGATTTCCGCCAGAACCTGCTCGCCAAACTGCCCCCGCGCATACGCATATCGTACACGTACGTGAAGCCCGCCACGCCCGCACAACGCGAGGAACAGGGTTTCGACGGGCGCGTGGAGAAAATCATTTACCTCGAAGACGTGGGCAACTACGTGCTCATTACCCCGATCGTGAAATATGGCAGCGTGGAAGTGCCGTTGTACAGCAAAAACGACATTTACTCCGTAGACGGGCATGGTAACCCGTTCATTGTGAAGCGCGACGAAGCGGAAGACCTGCGCTACATGGCCGCGATGATGCGCCAGCACCCGGATTTCGAGTACCAGCTCGAAGGCATCGAGGACAAGCATTTCTTTTACCTGCACCGAGCCCGGTTCCTGGACGAAAACTGGTTTCCCGATGCATTCGACGAATGGAAAAACCAGGGCATTACCATTCTGGGCTTTAACCAGATCACCAAAAACCGCCTTAATGTAAACAAAGCGAAGGTTGCGATACATGTGAACAGCGGTATCAACTGGTTCAACACAACGGCCACGGTGCAGTTCGGAACGCAGAAGGTGACGCTAAAAAACCTCCATAAGGCGGCCAAAAACCGTAACAAATATGTGGAGTTGGGCGACGGCACTTTGGGCATTATGCCGGAACAATGGCTCGAAAAGTTTGCCAAGTTCTTCGAAGTGGGCGAAATCGTGGGCGAGGAAATCCACACTCCGAAGATCAGTTTCGCCGCCGTGCACGAAATGTACGACGCCGAAATGCTCGACCGCGAGGCGCAGGAGCAGATTGCATTCTACGAGTCCAAATTCACGGACTTTGAGTCGATCAAGCCGGTGCCGGTGCCCAAAAAGCTGAAAGCGAGCTTGCGCGGCTACCAGAAACAGGGCCTCAACTGGCTTAATTTCCTTGACGATTTCAACTTCGGCGGCTGCCTGGCCGATGATATGGGCTTGGGGAAAACCTTGCAGATCATCGCATTCATTCTGTCACAAAGAAAGAAACAGGTACGGAACACCAACCTGATCATCGTCCCTACCTCGCTGGTTTTCAACTGGCAGGCAGAGGTTGCGAAGTTCGCGCCGGACATAAGAATGCTCACCATTTACGGCGCCGACCGGGTAAAGGATATTACGGATTTTGATAATTATGAAATCGTCCTCACCTCCTACGGCACGCTGCTATCGGATGTGAGTTTTTTGAAGAAATACCATTTCAACTACATTATCCTCGACGAATCGCAAACCATCAAAAACCCTGAATCACAGCGCTATAAGGCTGTGAGACTATTGAATGCACGCAACCGCATTGTGATGACGGGTACGCCGGTGGAGAACAATACGTTTGATTTGTACGGGCAGCTTTCGTTCGCCTGCCCCGGACTGCTGGGGACCAAAACGCAGTTCCGCAACCATTTTTCCATGCCTATCGATCGGTTTAAGGATGCCGGGCGGGCCGTGGAGCTGCAAAAGCGGGTGAACCCGTTTATCCTGCGGCGCACCAAGCAGCAGGTGGCTTCCGAGCTGCCGGAGAAAACGGAAATGGTGATTTACTGCGAAATGGGCGAAGAGCAACGTCGGGTGTACAATGCGTACGAGCTGGAATTTTACATTTACCTCAATACAAAAAGCGAAGGCGACATTAAGCGCTCACAACTCCATGTGCTGCAAGGACTTACCAAGCTGCGCCAGATCTGCGACTCGCCCGCATTGCTCCGCGACGATAAGTTTTACGGCAATGCATCGGCCAAGATCGACACGCTTGTGGAGCAGATCGAGAGCAAGGCGCCGCAGCATAAAATCCTGATTTTCTCGCAGTTCGTATCCATGCTCGACCTGATCCGCCCGGAACTGGAAAGCCGCGGCATCGGCTATGAGTACCTTACCGGCCAGACGCGCGACAGAGCGGCGAAGGTGGAAAATTTCCAGACTAACCCGAATGTGCGCGTGTTCCTGATCTCGATGAAAGCCGGCGGTACGGGCCTTAACCTTACCGAAGCCGACTATGTGTACCTCATCGATCCGTGGTGGAACCCGGCTGTTGAAAATCAAGCCATTGACCGTTCGCACCGCATCGGGCAGGATAAGCACGTGATCGCCGTGCGGCTCATTTGCCCCGACACGATCGAGGAAAAAATACTGGAATTGCAGGAAACCAAAAAGGACCTGGCCAATGATCTGATCAAAACCGATTCCGATATTCTCAAATCACTGACCAGGGACGATCTATTGCGGCTGGTAGCGCGTTAGTCGAGGTTTTTATGGATTTCGTTGATCAGGTACTCTTTCGGGTCATTGAAATACTCCCAAAAGAAAATACCTGCTAACTTATTCTTTTTGATATACTTACACTTCCCTTTAATCGATTTTTCGTCCTCGTAGGTGATAAGCACTTTGGTGGAGTCGTTGAACAGGTAAGGTGCTTTGGCCTTCTTGTCATAATACTTTTTATAGCCATTCTGATCGATCATCGTGTCTTTCAGTTTGGTATAACCGCCTCCCTGCACCGATTTCACCCGTTTTGCGCCCAGGCCGTGGTTATCGGCCGTTTCGGCTTCCCAGCCTTTGCCGTAGAATGCTCCTCCGAGGCCTATCTTGTGCGCAGGCACGCCGGCGGCGATGAAATTCTTCACCGAACGGTCGGCGGATGAGCCTTCGCCCGACGGATCATAATCGTAAAGGTTGGTATGGTGGCCTACCGTGCCGTTGCGGCCGCCGTAATCGTAGGTCATGATGAGCACGTAATCGAGGTAGGCTTGTGCGAGGCCCATTTCGGTATGTTCGATAAAGGATTTCGAACCGCCCACAGCGGTGGTGAGGAGGTATTTTTTACCCTTTTCTTTTTCGAGCAAATTCAATTCCTCGCGGATCGCTTTAAACATCAGCGTAAAATTCTGCTTGTCTTCCGGGCGGAAAATGTTGCCCTCTTCCCCGCGCATTCCGGGATATTCCCAGTCGATATCCACGCCGTCGAGGTCGTATTGCCGGACAATATCGACGCTCGATTTCGCGAATTTCAACCGCGACGATTCCGTAAGTACCGCATCCGAAAAGTTTTCGCTCC
The DNA here is from genome assembly GCF_900101885.1 of Dyadobacter soli. Taxonomy (GTDB): domain Bacteria; phylum Bacteroidota; class Bacteroidia; order Cytophagales; family Spirosomataceae; genus Dyadobacter; species Dyadobacter soli. Next base: position 154,683 of record NZ_FNAN01000002.1, read on the forward strand.
ACGCCCAGCCGCCGATAGAAATCACGATTTTGAGGTCGGGGTTGATCTTTTTCAATGCATTGAGCTTCCGAAAATTGGTAGAATCGGTCGCCAGGTTGGTGAGCACCGCCATGCTGTCCTGCACATTCACGAATGCATAATTGATGTGCGTGAGCTTCTCGGCATCAATCTGCTCCACGTTCGCGAGGCCGCGGAACCCGCCTACGTACGCATTCACAATGTACTTTTTCTTCTTTTGGGCCGAAACGGCGCCGGACATGATCAGGCACAGGGCAAGTGCCAGGAAAGGGAAGCCGGAAAACGGCTTCGCGATAGCGCATTTCATAGAGGTCAGTAAATTTAGGTTCAGGATATATCAATAAAGCAGTATTCGCTTCGATATTACTTCATTGCCCGTATCGGTTACAACCACATAAACGCCATTGGGCAGCGAGCTGAGATCTACGCGTCCTTCCCGCCTGATTTTCTTCACATTACACAGCCTACCAGCCATATCGTATACCGACAACTTCGCCTCCGCAGTACTATTCAATGCTACCACGAGCGTCGTGCCGGCCATATAAATCGAATGCTGGTCGTTCGGAGATTCAACGCCGGTAATGATGGAAGCCGCGCGCACGATCGCGATCAGACTGTAAGGCGAGGAGCCGCCCGCATTCACGGCCTTGATACGGTACAAATAATCGGCGGTTTCAAGTTCTGATTTATCCTCGTATTGCAGTACCGACGCCGCTACCTTGGCGATTTGAGCAAAGCTCCCGTCACCTTTTGCACGTTCTATCACAATTTCCGCGGCATTAGCCGTCGGCTTGGCCCATCGCAATTGAATCAGGTCGGGTGCAGTGGGTACTGCCGTCAGTTTGGTCGGCGCGTCCGGTACGGGAATGTTCTGGGTTTTGGCAGAACCTGTATTGCTGTATGCCGAAGCCCCGGCCGCATTCACAGCCCTGACGCGGTAAAAGTATTCGGTCGCGGCGGCCAGCGTGGTGTTTTTGTAGGTCGTAATGTTGGCGGCAAGGTCGGCGATTTTCGTGAAAGTCGTCCCGTTCTGCGAGCGCTCGACCTGGTATCCTGATTCATTATCGGCGTTATCCGCCCATTTCAGATCGATTTGCGAAGTGGAGACGGCCGTGGCCGTCAGGTTGGAAGGCGCGTCAGGGGGTACTTGAAACGTGGTAGCATTGGCGAGGCTGGACCAGGCCGAGGCGCCGGAAGCGTTTTTGGCCCGCACACGGTACCAGTATTTGGTGTTAGGTTTGAGTGATTTGTCCTGATAAATTACGGTATTGGCGGGCAAATCGGCGATTTTGGCAAATTTCGTCCCGTCCGCCGATTGTTCTACTTCAAAACCCGTTTCGTCCTTCGCCAAATCCAGCCAGGTAAGGTTGATCTGGCTCCCCGACGCGGCCATGGCAACCAATGTGGATGGTGCCTTTGGAATAGCCGCCCAAATGCGGACGGGAGCCATGAAGGCAATGCAGAAAACGATGATTAGCGGAAATGTGCGTAGCGTAAAAGTTCGGTTCATAGATTCGGGAAAGTAGGGAGGCAAAAATAGCGTTTAAAAGCATTGATGCCACCACTCAAAGCCATCCGCGCCTTTTAAACCACACATAAATCCCGAAAGTAATCAGGCCCATCAGCATCATTACACCCGGGTAACCCCATTTGAGGCGCAGTTCGGGCATGAAATCGAAATTCATTCCGTAAATGCCGACGATGAATGTGAGCGGCATGAAAAACACCGAAAACACCGTAAGCACGCGCACGATCTCGTTGGTGCGCTGCGAAGAAATCGAGAAATAAACCATTACCAGGTGGTTCATATTCTCGAATAATGTGTCGTAAATGTTGTGCAGCTTCACGTACAGGTCGCGCGTGTCGCGCGTGTAAGTGTTGGAATGCCCCGGGATATCCATTTTGTCAACGATTTCGTGCGAAAGCATCAGTATGCGCCGCGTTACCTCTACCCTTCTTCTCAGGTAATATAGTCCTTTTAAAAGGGAGGCCTTGCGATTTTTGAGGAACATATTTTCCTCGTAATACTCGATATCCTGGGTCAGTTTCAACGACGGCCCCTCGTAAGTGGCAATACAGGCTTTGATAATTTCATTTACCAGGTGATGCGTGTCCTCGCACGAATGCGGATCGACTTGCTGTTCGCGAATGGTTTCCGGCGCGGTCCACTCCTTTTTGTGCATGGTGATCACGGCCTCCTTCGTCATGAAAATGGCCAGCTTATCGGTCAGTTCGGCAACGGTATCGGCTTCTGTACCTACTTTTTCGCTGTGCATCCTGAAAATGATGAACACATAGTCGCCGACGGTCTCGTATTTGGGCAAATGGTCGGGTTGCAGCCAGTCTTTCACGGATGAGTCGTGCAATGCATACTTTTTCCTGATCTGTTTTAATTCCTCATCATCGGGGTTCGTCACATCGATCCATTCGAACGGGTACTGGGACGAATCTGCAATAGTCTGGATCATAAGGAAATGCTGCTAAAATTTAGAATGTCAAATAAAAATATTCAGATCAATGCGCCGGCTTTTCGGGCTTGGAATCCATGATAAATCGCAGCGACTGGTCCCTCGTAAAGAACGCAACCATCCAGTTATAAAACGTTTTCACCTGATTACGGTAGCGGATCAGCGAAAACAAATGCACGACCAGCCATAGAAAATAAGCGATAAAGCCCTTGAAATGCAAGCCCGGCAGATCGGCAACGGCTTTGTTGATACCGATAATCGCCATCGTGCCCTTATCATTGTATTCAAAAGCCTTCGGCGACTTTCCTCCCCGCCACAGCGGCAGGTTATGCGCCAGGTTACGTCCCTGCTGGATCGCTACCTGGGCCAGCTGCGGATGACCGTTTGGGAATTTTTCATCGGCGTTCATCAGGCAAATGTCACCGATGGCAAAAACGTCGTCAAAGCCCTTCACGCGGTTGTAGGCGTCCACCAGCACGCGTTTTCCTTTGCCCAGAACATCTTCCGGCAAGCCGGGCAATGCCGTCGCTGTCACGCCCGAGGTCCAGATCAGGGTTTCGGTTTCGATCGTCTTCCCATTGGCAAATGTGACTATTCCATTGTCGTAGTCTTTCACCGCATGGTCCAGCAGCACCTCTATACCTAATCCGCGCAGCTCTGCAAGCGTTTCCTCCTGCGATTTTTTGCTCATCGGGTTCAGTACCACTGGCAATGCGTCTACGAGGTATATTTGTACTTCTTCTCGTTTCAACTCGGGATAATCCTTTTTGAAAATACCCTTGTGCATTTCCGCGAGCATTCCCGAAACCTCCACGCCCGTCGGGCCCGCGCCGGCTACCACGATGGACAGCAGTTTCCTGCGCGTGGCGGCGTCGGTTTTCTTGCTCGCCTGCTCTTTCAACCGTAGAACATGGTTGCGCAATGCGAGGGCGTCTTGCACGGTTTTCATCGGTACCGCATTTTTCCGCACATTTTCCATTCCGAAATAATTGGTTTCGGTGCCGGTCGCGAATATGAGGTAGTCGTAGTAAATATCGCCGCTTTCCGTCGCGATCTTCTTTTCATTTGGAAAAACCCTTTCAAAAGCGCCGAGGCTGAACCGAAGGTTGTTTTTGTCCTGAAAAAACTTGCGGAAAGGATAGCTGACATTCGAAGCTTCGAGAAAACCCGTCGCTACCTGGTAGAGCAGTGGCGGGAAGAAATTATAGTTGTTCTTGTCCACCAATACGATTTGAAACGATTTATTCCGGGAAAGCTTCTGGGCGAGGTTAATGCCGCCGAACCCTCCGCCCACGATCACCACTTTTTTTGAATCCATATTGCTACACGTTTGCCGGCCGGTGTTTGCGCCGCAACGCGTGCTTGCATTAATAACCATGCCGAACGCATCCGCAGGCACCGCATCCCGCATTTGGGGCTCAAATGCATGCAACCGGGTGTGAAAATCTTACTCATTTCCAGCAACGGGCCATTGCTCAATGCGCCGGGTACCGGCAGTTTCCGACTGGCATGTGCTTTTTGACAAGGCGCCGAATCTACAAAACATTCAAGCATTATGAGTTTAGACATCGATACCCGCGGGCAAACGCAAAGTTCGCAGCCCGGCATAGAAGAAGTAATGGACCCGGCACCAGTGGTGATCCGCGAAAACTATCGTGGAAGCGGCAAATTACAGGGCAAAACAGCCCTCATTACCGGTGGGGATAGTGGCATAGGGCGCTCGGTGGCAGTGCATTTCGCCCGGGAAGGCGCCGATGTGGCCATCGTTTACCTGGATGAAACCCAGGACGCCGCCGATACGAAAGCGATGGTGGAAGCCGAAGGAAAAAACTGCCTGCTCATCCAGGGCGACATCCGCAGCGAGGCGTTCTGCAAAGAAGCCGTAAGCCGCGCAGTCAACGAGTTCGGGAAGCTGAATATCCTCGTCAACAATGCCGCAGAACAGCACCCGAAGGACAGTGTGGACCAGATCTCAGCCGATCAGCTGAGCGATACATTTGCCACCAACATTTTTTCTTTCTTCTATTTCACACAGGCCGCATTGCCGCATCTCGGCGAGGGAGACTCCATTATTAATACTACATCCATAACGGCCTACCACGGCAGTCCGTCGCTGCTCGATTACTCCTCTACCAAAGGGGCGATCGTCGCGTATACACGTTCGCTGGCAGGTAACCTGGCGGAAAAGGGCATCCGGGTGAATGCGGTAGCGCCGGGGCCGATCTGGACGCCGCTGATCCCCTCCACTTTCGATTCGGAGCGGGTGAAAAAGTTCGGGAAAGATACGCCTTTTAAGCGCCCGGGACAGCCTTGCGAGGTGGCAACCTGCTACGTTTTCCTCGCCAGCGAGGACGCCTCGTACATGAGCGGGCAGGTACTCCACCCCAATGGCGGGCAGGTAATTAACGGCTAGTTCATTTTAAGAAGCCATTTGCGGACTGCGGCTTCGAGCGTTTCTTTTAAAACCGGTTTGGTGAGGTAATCGTCCATTCCAGCTTCGATACACTTTTCCCGCTCGCCTACGACGGTCCCGGCTGTGAGCGCGATGATCGGCACGTGCGGTCCATCCGCCTGCCTGATCTCGCGCGTGGCCTCATACCCGTTCATTTCCGGCATTTGAATATCCATGAAAACGATGTCGGGGCTCGTACGGCGGAATGCCTCGATGGCTTCCTTTCCATTGGCCGCTTCGATCAGCTCGCTGCCCGGTAATATCTTGCCCAGCATCGATTTCACGAGCAGCATATTGATCTTGTGGTCTTCCGCAATGAGTATTTTCACTTCGCCTGTTTCGTAAGTTTCGCCTGATAGTTTGTCCTGCGCCGGCATTTTCGCGCGCTTTTCCGGCACTTTCGCTTTGAGTCCAAGGTCGGACAGCGCGTGGAAAAGTTGCTGAATCTTAACCGGTTTCACTAAAAAGTGCCTGATATCCAACTCATTACTAAAACCGCTTAGCGCTTCCTCGTCAAACGAATCGTTCAGCAATATCACCGGCTGATTTGCGACGGGGCCTTCCAGCTTCCTTAGCTTCCGGATCGTTTCAATGCCGTCCCAGCCCGGCATCTGGCAGTCTATCAGCACTACATCGTACTGTCTGCCCGACGACAGCCTGTTATACGCTTCCTCACCACTGCCGGCGTAGTCGGCTCCAATGCGCTTGTTGGCGAGCATATCCTTCAAAATCTGCCCGTTATGCGCATTATCGTCCACGATCAGCACACTTTCGATCTGTTCCACATTCTCCCACTCGAACCGGTCTTCGCCCTCGATTGCCCGGAATGTGGCATCGAAAAAGAAAGTGCTCCCGTGTTCGAGCTTGCTCACCAGTTGCAGCCGGCTGCTCATCAATCCGAGCAGGCTGTTTGAAATAGTAAGCCCGAGACCGGTGCCTCCAAACCGCTTGGTAGTGGAGGAATCTTCCTGCGAGAATGCTTCGAAAATGCGCCGCTGGTTTTGCGGATCAATGCCAATGCCCGTATCACGGACCGAGAACCGGAACGTATAATCAAGGCTGCTTACCTTCTGCAACAGTTCTATTTTCAACTCAATTTCCCCCTTGCTCGTGAATTTGACGGCATTACTGAGCAGGTTTACAAGAATCTGCCGCAACCGCACCGAATCGCACCAGACAAACTGCGGAATGTCGGCCGGGATATTGAGCAGCATTTCCAGGTGCTTTTGCTGCGCCTGATAAGTTACCATATCGGCTACCTGGCCGCAAATTTCGAGCAGATCGGTCTTCTCCGGCGTCAGTTCCAGCTTGCCGGCCTCAATTTTGGAGAAATCGAGAATGTCGTTGATAATGTCCATCAGCGAGTTCGCCGACTGGAATACCATCGACATGTATTGCTGCTGGGTTTCGTCGAGATTGGTTTTCATCAGCAAATCCGTAAAACCGACCACCCCATTCAACGGCGTGCGGATCTCATGGCTCATATTGGCCAGGAACTCCGATTTCAGTTTGCTGGCCGCCTCGGCATGCTCCCGTGCTTCGAGGAGTTCCCGCTCCGCTCGTTTCCGCAAAGTAATGTCGCGGATCACCGCCTGAATGATCTCCGAATCATTCACTTTCATCAGGTTAAGCAGCACTTCGGCAATGAACGACTCCTTCGAATCACCGAAGCGCTTGTATTTCCATTCAAAACTATGGCTGCCTTTCTCGTAAACCGCCTGCACATGCTGGTTACCCTGGGTCTTCTGGCCCTCCATACCCATTTCATTCAGACCGGACAAGTCACCCATGGGCATACTCAGGAAGGTTTCAACGGAATCGATCCCGAACATTTTCAATGCGGCATCATTGCAATCCAGGTAGCCATTCCGGTCAAAAAGGATCACGGCATCGCTGGTAGAATCGTACAGGCTGCGGAATTTGACTTCCGAATTCTTGATAGCCATTTCTGCCTGCTTCTTGTAAGTAATGTCCTGGAACGCCCCGTAAATGCGGACGCACACGCCGTCCACGATTTCGGCATTCCCGATCGTCCTCACCCATAGCTCATTGCCTTTCGCGGTAACAACCTGCAACTCGCTATCCCAGGGTGTTCCGTGAGCAAGCCCCTCCTTTACCGCCCGGGTGATGGCATCCCGGCTGTATCCTTCCTTGTAAAATTGAATGGCCGTTTCGGTATCGGGTACGTAATCCAGCGGCACTTCATGGATTTCCTTCGTCGTCGACGACCAGTAGAGCTCTCCCGTACGCGCATACAGCTCCCATCCGCCCACGCGTGCGACGCTGTTCGTTTGTTCCTGGATGTCCTTGATCCGTTTAAGCTCCTTATCCGCCTCTTTCCGGGCGGTAATGTCCCTTTCGACCGCGATGAAATGGGTGCAGTTGCCGTAATCGTCGAAAACGGGGGTTACTTTGAGGTCGACCCAATAACTGACGCCAGCCCTGGTGTAACAAAGTACTTCTTCCCTGACCACCTTCTTTTCCCTGCAATGCAGCCACACCCGGTCGAGTGTGTCCGGGTCGGTTTCAGGACCGCGGAGCAAAAGCAGGGGATTCTTGCCTTTCACATCCCGCCTGTTGTACCCGGTATGCGTTTCGTAGGCTTTATTTACCCAGGTAATGAATCCCTGGCTGTCTGTTATTACAATATAATCTGTTGTATTAGAAGCCACTACGGCCAATTCCTTCAAACGCTCCCGCGAGTCTCGCAACTCGGTGATGTCGTGGCTGGTCAGGATAATGTCCCTGCTCACCGGGTCGATATTGGCGCTCGTGTTGCTCCACGACCATGATCCGTCCTTGTGCCTGATACGGTGCTCCACGCCACCGGGAACGGGTACGCCGGTTTCGGAGGTAATGCGCAATGCTTCGAAGCAAATATGGAAATCGTCGGGGTGAATGAACTCGGTAAAGGACCGCCCCACCGTTTCCTCGATCGTGTGCCCGTACATCGACGTCCAGCTTGGCGACACATAGGTGAAGAATCCTCCGGGCGAAATCGTAAACAGCACGTCCTGCATATTGGATACCAGCACCGACAGATCCTGCTGCACTTTGAGCTGCTGGGTAATGTCGTACCCGAGGCAGAATATCTCGGTCAGTACGCCGTTTTCGTCGGCAATGCCGGTGAACTCCCATTGCGTGGTCTTCACGCCGTCGCGACGCGAAAATTTTCGCAGTATTACCGGGTGCGGCATTCCGGGGTTGACAAAGCATTGTTCCCCTACCTGCAAACATCGTTCGATGTCGTCCGGCACGACGCCGCTCAATGAGGATTTACCGATGATCTCGCTCCTTTCCAGCCCGTAAAATTCGCAGAAATGGTCGTTTACGTACTTATAGTTTCCTTCGAGGTCGATGGTCGTGACGTAAACCGCATTGCTGTTCAGCAGGGATTGGTAAAGCTCCGTATTGGTAACCAACCGGGGCAACTCGGGGAGTGTATCGTCGCGGCGGAAGCCCGATAAAACAAGCCAGCCGAGCGATTCGGAGAATGCACACATGGAAGTGATCGCAAGCCGCAGCGAGGGCAGACTACCCGCCACAGCCCTTACCGTGCCGTGGAGCGGTTGCTGGCTTTGGGGAAAGCATTTTCTGGCATTTTCAAGATGTAATGAAAATGAAGGGATTTCAAAAAGTGAGACTGGCCGATCGTCACCCTGCCGAACACCCATACCGGACGCCAGTGTCTGCTGCAATTTCGCATCAGCCCAGCAATCACGGGGATTGGAATGCTTCCAGATCAATAATCCGTCTGTGGCCGAGTCCTGGATCAAGTCGAAGATACGATCATCCTTTTGCAGCAGCTTCAACAGCTCCTTCCTCAGGTCATTCATTTTCAAAAAAACTTACAATTAGGGACGTCAGTAGTGGCCGTACAATATAGCAGTTATTCAACTATTTTAGGGATTCAAGCGGCATATGGAAGCTAATTTTATTATATTCTAAAAGAAATTCTACATTTCGATCGATTACAATATGTTATTCACAAAAAGGCCCTTTTTCCGGTTATTGAAAAAGGGCGTTTGATGTAAAGTGCTGTTAATCTTTCTTTTTCGGGACTTTGGCGCCTTCCTTGCGCGCTTCGGAAAGGCCGATGGCAATGGCTTGTTTCTTCGACGTCACCTTTTTCCCCGATCCCGATTTCAGCTTGCCTTCTTTTTGCTCGTGCAAGACCTCTTCAACCTTTTCACCCGCTTTTTTCGAATATTTGGCCATGATATTATTTTTTAGGTGTTGATGTTTTTATTTTTCGCACCTGGCTGGCGTGCGTTTTATAGGATCAAAATGTATACCAATGCGCCGCTGCCGCATTCCGCTGTACTCTAAACCCGTAGTTCATGAAAAAAAGATTATTGTTATTCCAATTGACGGGCACTCTTTTGAGCATGGCCGCCGTGGCTCAAAATTCCGGTTCCGTGCTTTTTAAAAATGCCACGGTAATCGACGGTACCGGTTCTGCACCGCGTACCAATACCGACATTCTGGTTACCAGCGGGCAAATCGCCGCCATTGAAAAAGGTATTAAAGCCAACGGTGCCCGGGAAATCGATCTTGCTGGCAAAACCGTCATGCCCTCGCTCATATGCGCCCACGCACACGTGGGGACGCTCAAAGGAACTACGTCCTCAGCCGACAATTATACCCGCGAGAACCTGTTGCGGCATCTTAAAAAATATGAAGATTATGGTGTAAGCGCCGTGCTCGCCATGGGTACCGATCGTCCATTGATATTCAACGGTTTTATCGACTCCACCCAGGCGGGATTGCTTCCCGGCGCCAGACTCTACTCGGCCGGTTACGGTTTCAATACCCCCGATCCCAACCCGGGCTCGTGGATGAACCTGCTGCTACGGCCCAACACCGCCGAAGATGTGCCCGCAATGATAGAAAAACTGGCGGCCGTGAAACCGACGGTCGTCAAGATATGGGTCGATGACCACGGCGGGAATGCACAAAAAATGAAACCGGAGATTTACCAGGCCATTATCCGCGAGGCGCATAAGCGTAACATCCGCGTAGCCGCGCACCTGTTCTACGTCGAAGACGCCCGCAAGCTCACCGAAGCCGGCATCGACATCATCGCCCACAGCATTCGCGACAAGGAGGTGGATCAGGACCTGCTCAACAAAATGAAGCAGAAAAATGTCACCTACATTCCCACGCTCTCGCTGGATGAATACCAGTTTGTATACGCCGGCAATCCCGACTGGATCAACGACGCGTTTTTCAAAGCCTCGCTCGAACCGGGCGTCTTCGAAATGATCACGGATAAAGCTTATGGTGAAAAAATCAAGAATTCACCGGACTACCAGCGCAATATGTCGGCATTCAAAACGGCGCTGATCAACCTGAAAAAAATCTACGATGCGGGCATTAAGGTAGCGCTCGGCACCGACTCCGGCGCATTTCCGATCCGGACGCAGGGCTTCACCGAGCATCTCGAAATGGAACTGATGGTCAAAGCCGGCCTCACGCCCGCGCAAGCCATCACCATCAGCACCCGCAACGCCGCCGCCGCCCTGCGCATCGACAACGAAAAAGGCACGCTGGAAAAAGGCAAAAAAGCCGACTTCCTCATCCTATCCGCCAATCCTTCCGCCGACATCCGGAACACACGCAAAATCGAATCCGTTTGGAAGGAAGGGAAAGAGGTGAGTAAAGGGCCATTAAAAAACTGATAGCGAAATGGAAAGCACGTCCGCCAACAGGCCAGCCGTATCCAAAACAGCATTCTGGGACGTCGATTTCGACCAGATCGACTTCGAGGAAAAGGATCTGTTTGTAATGGAAAAAGTGTCCAATTATGGAACCTGGGAAGATTTCATCAATGTAATCCGTTTCTACGGCATTAATCGGTTCAAGGAGCGGATCGTGTTGGCCGCTTACCTTAAAAAGGATGTTCTAAACTTTATTTGCGTCGCATTTGACCTGCAAGAAAACGATTTTAAATGTTACACAAGGAGACAGTCGCAGGGCCAACCCTGGAACTCTTGAAACAACTCATGGCTTTGCCGGAGCTGGCATCGTTTTGCCTCGTGGGCGGAACAAATCTTGCATTGCGACTCGGACACCGGATTTCGGTCGATATCGATTTGTTTACAAAAGATTCGTTCGACCTAGCGGAGGTTAAAGACGCGATCGCGAATGTATTTCCGGCCGCCTTAGAAATGAATGCGCGGAATCAGACATTGCTGTATCAAATCGACGGTGTCAAAACGGACTTGATCAGACATCAATATAATGAAATCGCCGCGGTCGAACATATCGAGGGCATAAGGCTTGCTTCACTGCCGGATGTGATTGCGATGAAACTTGGCGCAGTAGCCGGCAGAGGTGCAAAAAAGGACTTTTGGGATGTACACGCGCTTTTAGGGAAGTTTAGTGTAAAGGAAATGATCGACTACTACGCCCTTAAATATCCTTCCAGTGATCCGGGCCAGGTAGTCCGTTCACTGGTCTATTTTGAGGATGCCGACCCGCAGCCGGACCCCATTGATTTACTAGGTATAAGTTGGGCGGCGGTTAAAGAGAGTCTGCGAAAAAAAGTGAAAGCTTATACCAAAAGCATTCTATAAGGATACCATCAACACCAAAAACCCCATGAACATCACACAACCTCACACTTACCAGTTCAAAGACGACGGCAGTATTCCTAATAGCAGGTTTCCGCTGCTGGTTTACCATGGTGCTTTCAAGGGTAGTGGCCAGGAGGGTGCGGCGTGGCTCGAAAAGCGGTTTGCGGAGAATAACTGGACAAATTCGTGGCGGAATGGCGTGTTTACTTACCATCATTACCACAGCATCACGCATGAGGTGTTGGGCGTGTATGCGGGCAATGCGCTCCTGCATATGGGCGGGGAGCATGGCGAGAAGTTGCACGTTACCGCCGGAGATGTGCTGGTGATACCGGCTGGCGTCGGCCATAAGAAGTTGGAAGCCTCTGCCGATTTTGCCGTCGTAGGCGCTTATCCCGACGGCCGCGATTACGACATCCTCCGGGGCGAAGCGGGCGACAGGCCGCGGGCATTGGAAAATATCCGCCAGGTCCCTATCCCGCTTTTAGACCCCATTTGGGGTTTGGAGAAAGGTTTATCCAAAATATGGGTGTAGTTTTGATGCCCGAAATCACTCCTGACTATGAAGATTAAATTCAAAAGACTCGACCACATCATGCTTTGCATTCCGCCGGGTGCCGAGCAGCAGGCGCGGGAATTCTACGGCGGGGTATTAGGCCTGGAAGAACTGACGGACCTGGGCTACCCGCTTCCCCATAGCGCCATCTGGTTCCAGATGGGCGATATTCAGCTGCATATCCGCGCCGAAGAGGTTCATGCGATCTCGCAACGCCATCCGGCATTCGAGGTGGACAACCTGGAAGAAGCCCGCGCATTGCTCGAAAAGCATGGGTTGGCGCTTAAAAATGAAAGCAAGATCCCGGATCGCAACCGCTTCTCGTTCCGCGACCCGTTCGGTAACCGCATTGAACTGATTGAAATGATCGCATAAAACATGGGCAGCGCCGATGACGCTGCCCATGCGACAGATAAGCAAGTACAATTATGACGCAATATCGGTGTACGGATTGCTGATCGTCACAACCTCCTGATTGATAAACTGAACCAGATTTTCATTCAAACGCTCCTTGTGCGTAATGAACAGTCCGTGAGGCGCGCTTTCATATACAATGTACTCCGCGCCCGGAAGCATGGCAGAGGTGCGTTCACTGCTTACTTTGATAGGAACCGTTTTATCGTCCTCGCCATGGATGATCAGCACAGGCACATCCAGCAGCGATATTTCATTGCGGAAGTCGGTAGCGCTGAAACTGCGGATGCATTGCGTAGTAGCACGCCCCGAGCCTTGCAATGCGAGCATCCCGTGCCAATTCAATATCTCGTCGCTCACCGCATTGTTCAGAAATCCGTTTCCATAAAAATCTTTGGCGAAACCGGCCAGGAATTTGGGGCGGTCGTCTTCGATGTCCTTTACGAACCCGTCGAACATTTCCTGCGGCAGGCCGTCGGGATTATCGTCGGTGTGCAACATATAAGGAAGCACGGTACTGATGAGCACCGCTTTGGCAACCCTGCTGCTGCCGTATTTACTCAGGTAACGCACCACTTCACCACCGCCCATTGAGAAGCCAACGAGCGTAACGTCGTTCAGGTCCAGCGCCTCGATGACCGATTTAAGGTCGTCGGCGAGGGTGTCGTAATCGTAGCCGCTCCACGGTTTGTCGGATTTACCAAAGCCTCGGCGGTCGTAGGCAATGCAGCGAACGCCGTGTTTGGGCAAAACATTGAACTGGTACTCCCACATTTCGTGGCTGAGCGGCCAGCCGGAGATGAATATGACGGGCTTCCCCTGCCCTACCTCGTGTACAAAGAGCTGCACCGATTCTCCGTGGATACCCGCTTTTGATGCTATAAATCCCATGATTTCTGTTTTTAGGTTCTTGATTGATGGTAAACTGCAACCGCACGCTAAAAAGACCTGTGCCAGCGGCGGGAGGCCCAAAAATGACTTGCAGGCACATTCGCGCATTCTCTGTGCCGGAAGCGCAATTGGGGATGTATATGAACAGCGGGGAGGAACATCAGCAGAAGTGACCATGCCACATTAAATGCCCGGATATTTAGTTAACGAAAGCCGAAAAAGCAGTAATTGGAAAAAGTAATCCTAAATTTGCAGTCACTTTCGACGCAGAAGACGATCCACTTGATGTTAAAGTTTGTTTACGGTTTTTTAATTGCTATTGTCGTTCTTGCGGGGATCACCGAGGTTGTACTAAGGGTAAAATATGGCTTTTGCAACTCGCCGCTCTACGTCTCCGACCCTGATTTTGAATATATATACGCACCTAACCAGGACGTCAAAAGGTTCGGTCAGGTGCTGCGCACCAACAGCCTCTCCATGCGGAACGAAGAATTGCTGCCTACCGACAGCCTGATTATATTGCTGATCGGCGATTCGGTCGTGAACGGCGGCAGCCTTACCGACCAGGACAGCGTTGCTTCCACCTTGCTCGAAAAGCGATTTTTGAAAGACTTCAACAAACGCGTCCGCGTGCTGAACATTTCCGCGGGTTCGTGGGGGCCGGACAACATCGCCGCTTACCTCAAAAAATACGGCACTTTCAAAGCCAAACTGATATGCCTCGTGACGAGCAGCCACGATGCGCACGATATTATGTCGCACCAGAGCCCGGTAGGTGTAGATCCGGGATGGCCCAACAAACAGTACAAAGTAGCGCTTTACGAGCTCTGGGACCGGTATCGGTGGATGTTATTCTATTTCCTGGATACTCTTTTCTTCGCGCCCGAACCCCAGAAAAAGCAGGATAATATCGCCATTGTAAAACCCGACGTGACCGATAGCGCACACGTTGCCGCGGATGCGAAGGCAGTAGAAGACACGGTGGAGGCCAGAAAACTGAATGACGCGGGTATCCGCAAGCCCGGCCTCACATTCAATCCCGGCTACGGGCAGCTTTACGAAATCGCCCAAAAGGACAGCATACCAATGTTCATTTACCTGCATCCTGAGACTTCCGAGATCGACCTCGGGCATTTCAACGACCAGGGCCAGGAGATCGTGGCATTCGCCAAAGAAAAGAATATCAGGCTGATAGACGAATTCAAGTTCGGTGTTTCAAAAGACCGGTACCGTAAAATGGACGTCGTGCATTTCAACAGCGGCGGGCAGGTGTTCCTGGCCGACAACCTGTATCCATTGTTTCAGGAATATCTTAACCTTCGGAAATGATGCGGGTACTGATCGTTCACAACCAATTATGGGCGCATTATAAGTCGAAGCTTTTCAGCGAGATCGATAGGGCTATCAAACGGTCGGATTCTTCGGATGAACTGCTTGTTGCGCAAATCGCATTATACGAGGAAAGCCGGAAGGTAATGCAAAGCGACGATACGGTCGTTTACGATTATCCTTACAAAGTCCTTTTCGAACGCAGCCTCGACCAGGTGAGTTTCCGCGAGCGGCGTGAGGCGCTTTTCAAAGTTTTCAATGCATACCGGCCCGACGTGCTCAATATCACCGGCTATTTCGACTGGGCGCAGGTGCTGCTGATGTTCCATGCGCGCCGAAAAGGCGTGAAAGTGGTGCTTTCATCGGAATCGTCCTCCGCCGATCATAATCGTTCCAGCTGGAAAGAGAGGGTTAAAAAAGTGATCGTAAACCGCGCCAATGCATTTTTTTGCTTTGGAAAAACATCCGCGGAATACCTGGAAAGCCTGGGCGTCGCGAAAAGTGCTATCACAGTGCGTAATGCGGCGGTGATCGACGAGCAGATGATCCGGCAGCGGTATGATGCAGCTAAAAAGGAACTTGCTGCGAATGTGGTTTCCAGGAAATTCGTATATGTAGGAAGACTTGCGCCGGAGAAGAATCTGACAACATTGATCCTTGCATTTGCCCAAGCTGTGAAAACGACCGGTTCGGATTGGCAGCTGCTTTTTGTGGGCGGCGGTCCGGAAAAGGAACGGCTGGAAAAGCTGGTAAGTGATTCGGGCATTGCCGATAAGGTCATTTTCGCGGGCGGGTTTCCATGGTACCAGGTGCCGGACTGGCTGGCGAAGAGCGACGTGCTGGTGCTGCCGAGCCAATCGGAGCCGTGGGGACTGGTGGTAAACGAGGCAATGGTATGCGGAATGCCGGTCATCGTATCGGAAACCTGCGGATGCGTCGGCGACCTCGTACAAAATGGCGTGAATGGATTTACATTCAAGCATACACAGCAGGCCGATTTGGAAAAGCATTTAACCTGGTTTATCCAAAACCCGGACCGCATTGCCGGAATGGGACAGGAATCTTTAAAACTGATCGCTCCGTTTGCGGCCGGCCCAGTGGCTGCGCAAATGGCTGCGACCTACCGCGAGCTGGCTGGCAAAGCCCGGTAAGCATAACGAACACAACTATACATTAACCCCAAGCATGCGAATACTGAATATTTGTGCATATACATGGGCGATCGGAGGCCCGGCCCGCATTATTTACGACCACACCACGGAGGTAGTGAAGCAAGGCCACCAGGTCGATATCCTGAGCCCGATGACGCCCGGCGAAAAAATGTACCCCGTACCCGAGGGCGCCCGCCTGATTGCCGTTGCGCGTACGACGCCCCTGAGCAACATTTACCGGGAGTTTTCCGTAGAATTGTACAAATACCTCAAAAAGCACATCCATGAATACGACGTCGTGCATATGCACGGAATCTGGCATTTCGGCAGCCTGGCGCCGTTCCTGATCCCTTCCAGGGCTGTGAAAGTAATTACCATTCACGGCCTGCTCGACAAATGGGCTGTGGCGCACAGCAAGTGGAAGAAGGATTTAGTCACTTTATTGTACCAAAAAAAGCTGCTGGGCCAGGCCGACCTGATCCAGATCAACAACACCGATGAGGAAGAGGATGTGATCCGCTACCTGGGTTACCGGCCGAAAAACATGGTGATCGTACCCAACGGTATGAAGCTCGATGACTATAACAGGGCAAATTTACCGGCGAAAGGCCTTTTCAGGGCCAAACATGGCATTTCACCCGACCAGCAAATGGTGCTTTTTCTGGCCAGGTTGAATATCAAGAAAGGACTCGACCTGCTTTTACCTGCATTTCAGAAAGTGCATGAACAATTACCGAATGCACAGCTGATACTGGCCGGCCCGGACGATGGCTACCAGGCCGAAACCGAAGATTTTATCCGCAAACATAATCTTCAAGACCGCATAAAACTCGTGGGAATGCTGACGGACACCATCAAAAAGGAAGCATTAGCCGACGCGGACCTGTTCGTTTCGCCCTCCTATTCCGAAGGATTTTCGATTGCAGTACTCGAAGCAATGACTTCGGGCGTGCCCGCGCTCGTATCCGACCGTGTAGGTTTTGGTGACTACATTGCCAGGTATGACGCAGCCTATCTGACACCGCTCACCAGCGACGGCGTGGCCGACGGCCTTCTTAAAATATTACAAGACAAGCCCTACGCCGAAGGCATCGCAAATCGAGCCTACAAGATGGTTACCGAAAATTTTGACATCCAGGTGGTTGCCAATCAGTTATTGGAAGAATACAAGAAAGTTCAAAAAAACTAACTACATTTACAGTCGAATGTAACCGCTGACCGGCGCCAGGTACAGGTTCTGTTTAATCCTATATGGTCGATTTATCCGTCATTATTTTAACGCACAACGAATCCAAGCACATCGGCCGGTGCATTCAAAGCCTGTTACAGGTTACCGATAAAATTTTCATCGTCGACTCGTTTTCCACCGACGACACGGTCGCGATCGCCGAAAGCCTCGGCGCTACCGTCGTTCAGAATCCCTGGGTTTCCTACGCATTCCAGTTCAATTTCGGCATTCGGAACAATCCGTTCCAGACGCAATGGCTCATGCGCATGGACGCGGACGAGTACATTACGCCCGAACTCGCCCGTGAGCTCAACAGCTCAATCGGACAGGTGCCGGAGGACATCTCAGGCCTTTACGTGAAACGTCGGGTGATTTTTATGGAGAAATGGATCCGCCGCGGCGGGTACTATCCGATCTGGCTCCTGCGTGTGTGGCGGCGCGGGCTGGGCATTTGCGAGGAATTGTGGATGGATGAGCATATCAAGCTGAGCAGCGGCACCACCGCGCAGTTACAGCATGATATCGTCGATCATACCCTCAACAACCTGACGTGGTGGACGCAAAAGCATAACAATTACGCAATCAGGGAGGTAATCGACCTGTTGAACATTAAATATAACTTTGATAACAAGGAGACCGTCGAGCCGACTTTCTGGGGAACCCAGGAGCAGCGCACGCGTTTTCTGAAAATCAAATACGCCAGCATGCCGCTGTTCACACGGCCGTTTATCTACTTTGTATACAGGTATTTCGTCAAATTGGGATTCCTGGATGGAACAAAGGGACTTATCTGGCACGTTTTACAGGGGTTTTGGTACCGGTTCCTGGTGGATGCCAAGATTTACGAGGTGTATCACCGGGTAGGCCGCGACAAGGAAGCTATCATATCACATTTCAGGACGGAATATGGAAAAGACCTCAGAAACCCAAACCAATCTGTCCGTTTATAACAACGATTGGTATAATCCGGGCGGCTATCCGAAGCTGATCATCTGGTATCTGGCCAACCGCCTGTTCATTCACACACACATTCCCTACCCTTCTGCATTCAAGGTCGCATTGCTCCGGCTGTTCGGCGCGAAGATCGGCAAAGGGGTGGTGATCAAGCCAAAAGTGAACGTGAAATACCCCTGGTTCCTGCAAATAGGCGACCACGTATGGATCGGGGAAAATGTGTGGATCGACAACCTCACATTGGTGACTATCGAATCAAATGCATGTTTGTCGCAGGGCGCAATGCTTTTGACCGGCAACCATAATTACAGAAAAAGCACTTTTGACCTGATCGTGAAGCCCATAACGCTGGGTCCAGGCTCGTGGATCGGCGCCCAGGCAACGGTTTGTCCGGGCGTAAATGTCGGCTCTCACGCGCTGTTGACCGTTGGATCAGTCGCGACTAGCCATTTGGAAGCTTATGGAATTTATCAGGGAAATCCTGCGAAATATATCAAAACAAGAACTATAACCAGTTGAAAGTAAGCATTCTTACTGTTGTATATAACGGCGCCGCTACGATCGGCCATTGCATCGAGTCCGTTCTCGGGCAGGATTATCCTGATATCGAATACATTATCGTGGACGGAAATTCGAAGGATGGTACCCAGGAAATCGTGCGGTCATACGGTGACAAAATCGCCCGTTTTCTGAGCGAACCGGACGGCGGAATTTACGATGCCATGAACAAAGGCATACAATTGGCAACCGGTGATGTTATAGGGATATTGAATGCCGATGACTTTTACGCTTATCCATCGGTTGTCAGCGAGGTGGCCGGGGTACTGGCTTCGAGCGACTTCGATGCTTCCTACGGCGATCTTGAATATATCGATGCGAACGATGCAACGGTGGTGCGCCGGAAATGGGTCTCTGGTGCTTACAAAGTAGGCGCGTTTCTGAATGGATGGATGCCGCCACACCCTACTTTTTTTGTCAAAAAGGAGGTCTACAACACACACGGGCACTTTCGCCTCGATCTGGGAAGCGCAGCAGATTACGAACTGATGCTGCGGTTTGTACATCGTGAAAACATCAAGCTCGCTTACGTACCCAAAGTCCTCGTGAAAATGCGGGCGGGCGGCGTGAGCAACAGCACATTCAAGAACCGCGTCGCAGCGAACCGCAACGACCGGCTGGCCTGGAAAATCAACAATCTGAAACCCCGGTTTTATACTTTATGGTTAAAACCTTTAAGAAAAATAATACAATTTATCTAAGGCCGCGAAGTCAACTAAAGTACCCTAAACCACACAGTAAATATTTTGATATTCAGGCATTTGCATATTTCAATTATTGGTTTATATTTCGACATTTGATTTTGGATTTTCGAATCCGCACCGCTACGCACTTCCCAATTTGACAAGCTCATGGAACTACAACTACCTCTGCAAATTCTGACCGAAGGAAACGTCAATACGCTTGTCCATCACGACATCTATCAATGCCTTCTCTCGTTTCTGATAGGCTGCTTTCTTTCGATCATTTCAATACCCATCATCATCAACCTCTCGAACCTGTTGCATTTGACCGCAAAGCCGGGTTTCAGAAGTTCACATGAGACAGAAACCCCTACTTTGGGCGGTATTGCCATATTTGCAGCAACCTTAATAGCCTATTTCCTCTGGCCGCATTCGGAAAATATTCTCGATTCAAACCTGATCAGCCTCGCCATGACCGGCGTGATCATCCTGTTTTTCCTGGGGATTAAGGACGATATTCTTGCGGTAGACCCTACTAAAAAGCTCATTATCCAGATTTTCGCTTCGCTGATCCTCGTGGCTATGGGCAACTTCAAGGTCGATAACTTCTACGGCATCTTCGGCATTCACGGCGTTTCGGACTTCATCAGCATTCCGCTCACCGTTTTCATATTCATCGCGATCATCAATGCGATCAACCTCATCGACGGGATCGACGGTCTGGCCGGCGGTATCAGCCTCATTGCCGGGCTCGGGTTCGGGATATGGTTCATTGCCAACGATCACTTCTCGTTCGGTTGCCTTGCATTCGCTATGTCGGGTTCGCTGCTTGGTTTCCTTCGTTTTAATTTTTCCAAAACGAGTAAAATCTTCATGGGCGACACCGGTTCGCTGATCGTCGGCTACCTGCTTTCGATCTTCGCCGTTGAATTCCTCTCATTGAATGTAGGTTACCTGCACGATCCGAATGCTTATTTCAATGCACCGATCATCGTTATGGTGCTGCTGATCGTACCTATTTTCGACACCTTGCGCGTGTTCATCGTCCGCATTTTCAAAGGCGGCTCCCCATTCGTAGCCGACCGCAACCACATGCACCACATCCTGATCGACAACGGCCTGAACCACTTCTGGGCGTCGTTCACACTGTGGATGGTGACGATCTTCAATACCGCAATGTTCTTCGCATTCCACGGCGACATTACCAACACCGCATCGCTCTACATTTACATCGGAATGTTCGGTTTGTACATGGTGTTTGCCTATTTTCTCAAAAAACGCATTGTCACCGTCAAAGAGCGGAAAAAATTGGTCAAAAGCCCTTCAATGGCCGACGACGACCTCTCTACCTTCCAATAATCGATCGATTTGCTGGGCTTAAAAACCGTGATGAAATTCTCGTGAATACCTTCTGAGAATTCATTGCGGTGAACCGAATGTTTGTACCTTGCACGAAACATAGTCAACTCAGGTATGAACAAAAAGATCAGAAAAGAAGACGCGCTATACTACCATTCCAAGGGTAGGCCTGGAAAAATACAGGTTATCCCCACCAAAGAAACGAGTACCCAACGCGACCTTTCGCTAGCATATTCGCCCGGCGTGGCAGAGCCCTGTCTGGAAATCGCCGATAACGTAGAAAACGCCTATCAATACACCGCCAAAGGCAATCTGGTGGCCGTGATCAGTAACGGTACCGCCGTACTCGGCCTGGGCGATATCGGCCCGGAAGCCTCCAAGCCGGTAATGGAAGGTAAGGGACTGCTCTTCAAAATATATGCGGACATCGACGTTTTTGACATCGAACTCAATACCAAGGACGTTGATGAATTTGTAAGAACTGTCAAAATCCTCGAACCTACTTTCGGCGGCGTCAACCTTGAAGACATTAAGGCGCCCGAGTGCTTCGACATCGAAGCCAGGCTAAAAAAAGAGCTGAACATTCCCGTCATGCACGACGATCAGCACGGTACGGCCATCATCAGCGCCGCGGCCATGCTGAATGCATTGAAACTCGTCGACAAAAAGATCGAGGACATTCGCGTGGTCGTATCGGGTGCAGGCGCATCCGCGGTATCGTGTACGAAGCTGTACCTTTCATTGGGCGCGAGTCCCAAAAACATCGCGATGTTCGATACCAAAGGGCACATTCACAATGGCCGGACGGATTTGAGCGACATGAAAAAGCAGTTCGCGACCGACAAGGCTTACGAATCGCTCGAAGAAGCGATGGTAGGCGCCGACTTGTTCCTGGGCCTTTCTACCGCGGATATTGTTTCCAAAGAAATGGTGAAATCAATGGCGAAAGACCCGATTGTGCTCGCTATGGCCAACCCAAACCCGGAAATCCCCTATCCGGATGCCGTCGAAGCACGTGAAGACGTGATTATGGCTACGGGCCGCTCCGATTATCCCAACCAGGTGAACAATGTACTGGGCTTCCCGTACATATTCAGGGGTGCGCTCGACGTACGGGCGACGGAAATCAACGAAGAAATGAAGCTGGCTGCCGTGCACGCGTTAGCAGACCTCGCTACCAAGCCCGTTCCCGACATCGTGAACCTTGCCTACAACGAGACGAATATCGTTTTTGGTAAAAATTATATTATTCCAAAACCGGTAGATCCCCGCCTGCTGACAACCGTGGCACCCGCTGTGGCGAAAGCGGCCATTGAAACCGGCGTCGCACGGAAAGTAATCACCGATTGGGATGCTTACGAACAGGAGCTTTCGAGCCGCCTGGGACGGAATGAGCAGATCTCGCGCGTGATCCTCAACAAAGCGAAACAAGCGCCTAAAAAGGTGGTATTCGCCGATGCGGAAAACATCCAAGTACTTCGTGCCGCTCAGCAAGTGCGCGACGAAGGCATTGCCACGCCTATTCTTTTGGGTAACAAGGAAACCATCCAGCATTTGATC
The DNA here is from genome assembly GCF_900101885.1 of Dyadobacter soli. GTDB lineage: Bacteria > Bacteroidota > Bacteroidia > Cytophagales > Spirosomataceae > Dyadobacter > Dyadobacter soli. Next base: position 176,882 of record NZ_FNAN01000002.1, read on the forward strand.
CGCGAGAGCAAGCTCGACCTTGCCGATGTATCGATTATCGATCCGCGCGTGCCGGAAAGCGATCCGATGATTGAAAAATATGCGGCCAAATTGTACGACAAACGCAAGCGTAAAGGCCTCACGCCAATCGAAGCGCGCCGTACGATGTATTTCAAAAGCTATTTCGGGTCGATGATGGTCGAAACCGGTGAGGCCGACGCATTCATTTCCGGCTTGACAAGGACTTACCCCGACACGATCCGCCCCGCGCTGCAAGTAATCGGCAAGCAGGAAGGCGTCAACAAAGTGGCGGGTATGTACATTCTGCTCACACCGAAAGGGCCGCTATTCTTCTCCGACACGACCGTCAACCTCGACCCGACCGTTGAAGACATCGTAGAGATCACCGAACTCACCGCGAAAGCCGTAGAGCGCTTCAATATTCAGCCGCGCATTGCATTGGTAACCTATGCCAACTACGGCAGCGCCAAAGGTGCCGACGCCGATAAAATGCGCGAAGCGACGGCAATCCTCAAAAAACGCAATCCGTCGATGATCGTGGAAGGCGAAATGCAGGCGCATTTGGCATTCAATACGGAGTTGTTAAAGGAAAACCACCCGTTCAGCGACCTGGTCGACGGCGGTGCGAATACATTGATTTTCCCAAATCTTTCAGCCAGTAACATTGCATACAACCTGCTGAAAGAAGCTGCGGAACTCGAAACCATCGGGCCGATCCTGCTTGGCCTCAAAAAGCCGGTACACGTGCTGCAACTCGGTAGCTCGGTGCGGGAGATTGTGAACATGGTGGCGATTGCCGTTGTGGAAGCGCAGATGAAGGGGAATTAGAGCGGCGATTGTTAAAAGACCGCCGACCACTGACCGCTGACCGCCGATTGCTTGTAAAACGAAATCGGCGGTCAGCGGTCGGTGGTCGGCGGTCAGTCTTAGCGGTAAAGCGCCGCTATTTCCCCTTCAACTTCACAAATGAAGGATCGTAAAGTTTCGAGTGGATTTGCTTCAATTTCGCCTCAGGGAATTTGATCACCTTGCGGTCATAAGTCATTAAACCGTTGGTTTCCACTTCTACGTCGGTAGTCTGCGTGTAAACAGCTGCCGAAAGGCCCTTTTTGATCAATGGTTCGAAGCGGTTGATAAACGTTTCGTAACGGTTATACAGCTCCTCCTGGTTTTTAAAGCTCTGGTAACCCCAGTTATCTTTCTGCTGCCAAACGTGCTGGTCGACCGGCAAACCTAATCCACCGAATTCACCCAAAACAATGATCTGCTTCTGGCCGAACAATTCCGGACGTGGCATTGCCGGTGCAGGATAGTTGTGCAAATCGATAATGTGCCCTACCGGCTCGAAATTGCCGCCACTGGCGCTATTCACGAGGCGCGACGGGTCGTACTGCATGGTCCAGTTAGTGATTTCCGCCGTTTTGAACTGCCCCCACGCCTCGTTGAATGGTACCCAAACGACGATAGACGGGAAGAAACGGTTGGCATCCATGATCGCCTTCCATTCTGTTTTGTAAATATTTTCGGACTCCGGCGTGCGGTTTTTGTCGCTTTCGTTGGCGGTAATGCCCGGGTGCATTCCCCAGTTGTTGCCCAGGTCGCCGCTCGGCATATCCTGCCAAACGAGCATACCAAGCTCGTCGCAATAGCGGTACCATCTCGCGGGCTCCACTTTCACGTGCTTACGGATCATGTTGAAGCCCATTTCCTTGGTTTTCAGGATATCGAACTTCAATGCCTCGTCGGTAGGCGCGGTGTAGAGGCCATCGGGCCACCAGCCCTGGTCGAGCGGGCCGTATTGAAAGAGGAATTTGTTGTTCAAAGTCATGCGCTGGATGCCGTTCTCATCCACCTGCACACCTATTTTACGCATTGCCGCGTAGCTTTTTACCTCGTCCACCGGCTTTCCGTTGCGGGTAAGGGTTACCGTCAGGTTATAGAGATTCGGCGAATCCGGTGACCAGAGTTTCGCGTCGCTGATATTCAGCGTAGCAGGCTGGTTTGCTGCCACTTCTTGTTCAGCCACTTTATTTACACCGTCCCATACAGTGATTTTCACTTTATCGGCTGCACCGGCGCCCGCTACTTCCGTATTCACGGTTAGCGTTTGTTTATCAATGTCGGCCACGGGGATAACCTTTGCAATATGGCTGGTCGCGACTGTTTCAAGCCAAACCGTCTGCCAAATGCCCGTTACCGGTGTGTACCAGATCCCATGCGGGTTTTTGATCTGCTTGCCGCGCGGTTGCGGGCCGTCGCTGCTCGGGTCCCACACTTTCACCACGATTTCCTGCTGCTTTTTCTTAACCAGCAAGTCGGTAATGTCGAAAGAGAAAGGATCGAAGCCGCCCTGGTGACTCCCGGCCGGTTTGCCGTTCACGAAAACTTCCGCTTTCCAGTCCACGGCGCCGAAATGCAGCAACACACGCTGATCTTTCAATTTGGGTGCAAAATCGATTAAGCGCTGGTACCAGAGAATGCTGTCCTTGCCCACGGTCTTACCCACGCCGGACAATGCGGATTCTACCGCGAAAGGAACGAGTATTTTACCATCAAATGCGGTTGGCTTGGCGTCACCCGCGCTGGCAGGAACGATAGCGTAATCCCACAGGCCATTGATATTCTGCCAGTTCTGGCGCACCATTTGCGGACGGGGGTATTCAGGAAGCGGGGTTGCTGCCACCACTTTCTCCGCCCATGGCGTTACGATCTTGCCTTGCACATACTTCCAGTCGACAGTTTGCTGCGCATAGGCCTGACCATACAGGCTGCCCAGGAGGACTCCCAGACTAAGCACTACTTTCTTCATCAGAGTTCGGTTTTTTGAGTAAATTTTAATTAGAACTACCAAAAGTAGCACCGGAATGCGCTCTACTGTACAAAAAACCGCAATATCTGCCCCGAAAACCCCGAACCGCCCGGGTATCAATAGCATAGCGATATCAGATTTTAGTTGCTAGATTTGGCAACATCACTCAAACATTACTATCCCATGAAAAGACTTTCCCTTACCCTGCTTGCGATGCTTACCTGCGTTTCCGCATTCGCTCAGGATTTCTCCGACAAGATCACGCTCGTCATACACGGGGGTGCAGGCACGATCACCCGGGCGAATATGAGCCCCGAAAGCGAAAAAGCATACCGCAACGCAATGAATACCGCATTGGAAAAAGGTTATGACGTGTTAAAAAAAGGAGGGACCAGCGTCCAGGCCGTAGAAGCTGCTATTCACGTGATGGAAGATTCCCCGTTGTTCAATGCGGGTAAAGGCGCCGTTTTCACCAATGAAAGTAAAAACGAACTGGACGCAGCCATTATGGAAGGCAAAACGCTGAAAGCGGGCGCAGTAGCAGGCGTTACAACAATCAAAAACCCCATTTCAGCCGCCATTGCGGTAATGGACCAGTCCGTCCACGTAATGATGGCCGGGAAAGGCGCCGAGCAATTTGCCAAAGAAAAGGGACTGGAAATCGTCGCCCCGTCTTACTTCTACACCGAAGCACGGTACAAGGCATTGGAGCGGGCTAAGGAGGCGGAAAAGGGAGAAAAGGAGGATGGAGTAAAGGGAGGAAAGGAGGATGGAGGAAAGGGAAAAAAGGGCAGTGGCCCCTTCGTCCCATCCTCCCATTCCTCCCTTTCCTCCCCTTCCTCCCCTTCCTCCCTTTCCTCCCCATCCTCCCATTCCTCCCATTCCTCCCCTTCCTCCATCAATTCCACGGAAGATTTGATTTTCACGGAGGGCAAGAAGTTTGGAACTGTCGGGTGTGTGGCTTTGGACAAATATGGCAACCTCGCGGCGGGGACTTCTACCGGCGGAATGACCAACAAGCGCTATGGCCGCATTGGCGACGCGCCGATCATCGGGGTCGGCACTTATGCCAACAATGCAACTTGCGCAGTTTCCGCTACCGGCCATGGCGAGTATTTCATTCGTTCGGTGGTAGCGCACGACATTTCCGCATTGATGGAATATAAAGGAATGTCGTTGGGCGATGCCGCGAATGAAGTGGTGATGAAAAAGCTGGTCGAGAGAGGTGGCGAAGGTGGTGTAATCGCGGTGGACCGGAACGGAAATGTGGCGATGCCATTCAATAGCGAAGGCATGTACCGCGGCTATATCAAAGCCGACGGCAAACGTGAAATATTGATTTACAAAGACTAGCAGTTTGTTTTAAAAACGCCATACAAAATCCATTGCTTTACGCGTTTTGAACATGTATAGTTTTGTAACCTCACGGCTTCTTTTCCTCTATATGAAATCAGTTTACAGCATTCTCTTACTGATCCTGCTTTCGGCGTACGCGCAAGCGTCACACCTGCGAGGCGGGGAAATCCTGGCAAGCCATGTGTCCGGGCAAACGTACAACATCAAGGTAAGGCTCTATCTTGACGTGGAAAACGGCGAGGGCGCGGTTAATGCGTTGAATTTGGTAACGGTTTGTATGGGCGACGGGGCCGTCAAAGACTTGCCCAGAACGTCGATCAGGGCAATTACCAACAAAGTATCGGTGGGAGAATTCCAGGTCAGCTACACCTTCCCTACTTCGGGCATTTACCAACTTTCGCTCGCATTGGACAATCGCACCGGACAAATACTTAACCTGCCGGATTCACAGTTTACGCCCCAATTTCTTTGGACAGTGCTCGATACGCAGCAGCAAAATTCCACGCCGGTCCTGCCAAATCTTGAATTCGAAGCCGGCGTCCGCCAGATATTTTCCGTAGATCTTAAACCCACAGTTGCCGACAACGACAGCATTACCATCCGGGTCGCGCGGCTTAGCAAGCCTTCACCGGGTACCTGCGGCGTGCGGATGCTGGATCATAGCTATTTATTCCCCAATGAAATCAGCGCTTCGGGTACATTTAAAATAGACGCGGTGCAGAAAAAACTGGTCTGGACTGCGCCTGAGGTGGTTGGTAATTACCTCTTTGCGATGGTGGTAACAGAATGGCGCGATGGTGCGAAGATTTCCGAAAGCTACCGTGAAGGAATGGTGACGGTGATCGACAGGCCCGGCGAAACGGTTGCAGTACCGCCTTACGAGTCGTCGGAGTACGGTGGCGTGATTACTTCAACGCCTGTGGTTTCTTCTTCCGAAGTCACGATGGCCATTCAGGCATACCCCGTGCCAACCGAAAGCTTCGTGACGGTAAAAGCGTACAGCAAGCAACGGGCGATCATCCGTTTGCAACTGATCGATATGAATGGTCGAGTACTGACCGAAATCGCCAGTAAAGTACCTGAAATAGCGGTACAGGAAGAATTCGACATGCGCAACCTTGCAAGCGGTATGTACCTTATCCGCGCGAGCAATGCCAAAGATTCGGTAACACAGAAAGTATTGAGATAATGCCCTTTGCTGTAATGGTACCGGGCATGAATGTCGTCCTATGGATATAGTTGTTTTAGGTGAAATCTAATTTCACGTATTACCATAGGTTAATTATTAAACAGAAAAGCGGCAGGTCCTGTGATTTGCCGCTTTCTTTTTTGCATAGCAATTGGCCCATTTATTCGCTGACCATTTCCTCTCCTTTCGGCTCCAATGCCGTGATCTTTTCCTGAAACAACCTGCTTTTAAGCAACATTTCCTTAATCATCGCCGCGTGCGAAAAAGTAATCATATGGCCTGCATTGTACAGGAAAATGTATTGTGCCCGCTTGCTTTTGATGTGTTTTTTAGCAAAATCGATATTGGCAGGATCGGCGATCCAGTCGTTACCTCCCTGGATGACTGTCGTAGGAACGCTTAGCCGTTCCCAAACCGGGAGAAGCTTCCGGAGCTCGTCGGCGTGGCTGTATTTTTCGGCGGTAGCCGCATTGAAAGCGCCCGGAAGAAACAACTGCACGAAGCTCATCCTGCCCCATTTGGAGAACCAGAAAAAGCGCTCCTTTTCGGGATCGATCACCGGGGATACCATAATGAGCTCCTTCACCTGATCCGGTGCCAGGGATGCCAGCTTTGCCGCGATCGGTGCGCCATACGAACGACCGAGCACAATGACTTTCTGGTCACTTTTGTTGAGCGAGAATACCGGGAGCAATGCATTTGCCTGCGTCTCGATCGAGGTCACATACCGCCGTTTTTTGAGCCGTGATTTACCATAACCGACCCTATCGACCGATACGATGTGGAAGTGCTTTTGCAGGTCCTCGTCGTCCATCAGGTTCATATATCCCCACAGAGAACCCGGAGCACCGTGAATGAGCAGCAGCATGGGGAGCGTGTCCGGACCCATGCTGGCGAGCGAAAGGGAAAGTGTGTCGTTCTTGATGAAAATCTCCTTCGGCTTGACTTTCTTATCGGCATAATGCCTCCGCACTTCCTTGGCTGAAATAATGTACCGCGAAAAGCAGGAGCTCAGTGAGACGGTCAAAGAAAGGAACAGGATAGCCGAACGAAGTAATTTAAAACTTAACATACGTCGTAAAGAATCTGCCTTATTTCCTAAATTCACAGGATATTTCAATATACGATTTTATCGGGAGAAAAAACTGACAATCGGCCTTTTTTGAAAAGAAAACGCCACTCTCAAAATTTTTCACTGCATTTCGTTGTTGGATATTCAAAAGCAGTGCCAGTAATGGTTTAACGGTATCGGTTAACCTCTATTTTAATGACAACCACCCAGCAAGCACTTTTCTTTGAGCGCCTTACCGCTCAGAATGAAAAATACACGTACAAACTGCCTTCACGCCAGGACGCGGGTAAATTCATTCAGAATCTGATCAATTTCCTCTTCCCGATCAGCAAGGATTGTCCCAGCTGCCCTGCCAAGGATCTGGCCATGAAATATGCCGATTTGCGTAACGATCTGAACTGCATGCTGCAACCGCTTCTGCCACAGCTCGAACGCGATACAGCGGAAATACTGGACGAAGTGTTTGCACAAATCCCCGGTATTTACGAGGCATTGCTGACCGACGCCAAATCCATTACCGACAATGACCCTGCTTCGGTGAGCATCGAAGAGGTGATTTCGGTGTACCCGGGTTTTATGGCCATTGCCACTTACCGTTTTGCGCATTCTTTTGCCAAAGCCGGTATTCCATTGCTCCCGCGTATGCTTACGGAATTTGCCCATAGCCAGACGGGCATCGATATTCACCCGAATGCGACCATCGGTCATTCGTTCTTCATCGACCACGGCACAGGCGTGGTGATCGGCGAAACGACTCATATCGGCAATAATGTGAAGTTGTACCAGGGTGTAACCCTCGGCGCGACGCACGTTTCGAAGTCGCTCGCCTCGCACAAGCGGCACCCGACGATTGAAGATAATGTGGTGGTGTATGCCAATGCGACTATCCTGGGAGGAGAAACCGTGATCGGCCACGACTCGATCATTGGCGGAAATGCCTGGCTAACGAAAAGCGTACCTCCATATTCCCTGGTTTATCACCAAAGCAAAATAGAGATACGCCAACATTCTTCGCCTTCCGTTACATAATGCTCCGGATAAATCTCCGGATGCCTTCCATATACACAGGCTCGGCCTGCGGGAATGCGTAACGTGGCTGGGTGGTCATGGTAATGCTGATAAACCCGAAGGTAAGGCACCACCATTCATAGTAAGTCTTAGTAACCAGATCTCCCGATTTCGGGCGGAGGCCTGCGATCATTTCCCATACCGGGTTATCCTTGATGCTCATCGCATTGCCATAAGCCTTTTTCGAATCGCAGTACGCGCCTTCGAGATTGAACATCACCTGGAATACCTCGGGGTTTTCGACCGCGAAATGCCAGATCGTCTGCGCGACTTCCACAAGTTGCTTCTGCGGATTGCTGAAATGCCCTTTTATCTTCACAAACTCCGTCTGCAAATAGTCGAAGCCTTCCATACGGATAGCTTCCAGGAGTTTGTCCTTACTTTCAAAATATTCATAGAGAATAGGCGGGCTGTATTCAATTACATCAGCGATCTTGCGAATCGAAACAGCCGTCCACCCGTCCTCACGGGCTATGTCCTTGGCTGTCTTAACGATGTCTGAGCGTACCTGTATTCTAAGCCGCTCTCTTCGCTCTACTATTCCCATGCTTAAAAGTGTCTTTTAGGATTGATTCAGAAATGATGTGATTCAAATATAAGCATATACCCCTTACACTTCAAGGCCACGCAAGCGGTGACTACGAAAAAAGTCCTTCAAAAATTCTTTACATTTTCTACAAACGCCGTCCATTAAATCAGACAGCCGATTCAGAAATTTAATGCTGATAAAATTTTTTTAAGCGGCCGGAAAGCTTATATTTCTGAACGTCGGGAGAGCCCATTCCGCTCAATTTTCTCCACTAACCGGTAGTTCGCCTCCTGCGCGCGCACCTTCCCGCGCGAGTCGTCGGAGATGCGTAAGTTGTTCTGATAGAGATCCAGCCGTACCGATTTCTGGTTGTCGTTCACATAATTCCGCAGCACAGTCCGCATCTGGTTTTTCAGCGTTTCGTCCAGTACCGGAAAGCAAATGTCGATCCGCCGATGGAGGTTACGGTGGGTCCAGTCACAGGATGTAAGGTAAATCTCGTCGTTACCGCGGTTACCGAAATGGAATATCCGGGTGTTCTCGACGTACCGGTCGACATGCCGGCTCACGACCACATTGTCGCTGATCGACGGCAATCCCGAGATCAGCCCGCAGCTCTCGCTCACGATCACATGCACGGGCACGCCCGCCTGACCTGCCTGGTAAAGCTTGTCGATCAGGATATGGTCCTGTAACTGGTTGATTTTAATGGTAATGAAAGATTTGAGCCCCGCGTTGCAGTTGGCAATCTCTCGGTCCATCAAATCGAGCAGGCGCTTTTGCAGGTTAAACTGCGTAACCTGTAATGTATTGAATGGAAGGTACTTATATTTCTTCGGCTCGTCTTGTGTGGACAGGTAACCGAACAGCAGTTCCAGCTCGTTGGTCAGCTCGCGGTGCGAGGTAAGCAATGCGTGATCCACGATTTCCCTGCTGGTGAGCCTGTAAAAACCGCCGGTACCGAGGAATGCATAACGCTCCCACCCTTTGTGAACCTTTCGTTTTACCAAAGCCATTTTCGCGTGCACTTTCAGGCCCGGTACGCTGAGTAATATCTTCACCCCGGCATCACGCATCTTTTTCGACCATTGCAGGTTCTCCTGAATATCGAGTTTAGTATTCAGTTCCACATAAGTCGTGACACGTTTGCCGTTTTTGGAAGCACTGATTAAAGAATTCAGTATAAATGAATTAGGACTTATTTTGTACAAAGAAACATGGATCTCGCGCACGTGCGGGTCCACCGCGGCTTCATTGAAGAACCGGACGATTGGTTCGTAAGATTGATAGGGCAAATGCAGCATCTGATCGCCCTGCTGAATGGCCTCGAAGACCGATTTCGTTTCGTCGAATTCGGGGTTCTGGACCGGCCGTTGATAGGGATAGTCGAGGCGCCGCGATATTACCGGAAATTTGGCCAGGTCCTGCATAAACAGGTAATCGCCCCGTTCGTGGAAGTCATTCATCGGGATCGACACCTTACCTACCAGATATTCGCGCACATACAGCGGCATCCCCGATTCATAAAAGTACTGCGACGGCTGCACGAAATTCCGCTTTTCAAGCTGTTTCAGAATGCGTTGCGCGACTTGCATCGGGTATTCGTCCTCGATGGCTAGCTCCGTTTCGCGCTCGACCCGCAATGCATAGCTTTCCAATACATTGTAGCCGGGAAAAAGCAGCGGCAGATTCTCGCGGATCACATCTTCCAGAAATGCGACATGGCGCTTACCTTCCCATTCAGGCAGTTCCAAAAAGCGGCTGTAAGGCTCGGAAGGCACATTTACCGATGCGTACCAATCTTCCTCGGCATCTTCCTTATGCTGCATCCTGACGATCAGGTACAATTGTTTGGATTCAAATGCAGGGGTTTTCAGCGTGCGGCGGCTATCCAGGAACACCGGCTGTAAATATCTGAACAGTTTATCCAGGAAAAAGCGCCTCACGAATGCCGCGTGCTCAGGTACAAATGCCTCCCGGTAATACAAATGCACGCCCTGTTCGAGCAAGGCGGGCAGAATGCCGGATATCAGAATGTCGTTGAACTCGCGGAGCTGGTTCTCAACCGTTTCGTAAACGTGTTCGAGGAGCGACTCCGGGAAAATGTTCAGTTTGGATCGGATGTCGTTGCTTACCTCCCCCATCGCAAGCAGGTTCGGGATACGCACCCGGTAGAACTCCTTGGTTTGGTAGGCGTAGATACCCAAAAACCGTAAACGCTCCCTTACCGGTACCGTTTCGTCTTTTGCTTCCAGCAGCAACCTGTAATTGTTCGAAAGCCAGCTAAGATTGGTATCAAAGTAAGGAAAGGCAACGTCGATCATTGAGTGTGGTGTAAAAGATTCAAAATTTGGTACAATATAAATACATTTGGCGGGTAAGGATATAACTTTGCGGTACAAAAAACAACGTTGGCAGGTAAGTTTCCGAAGCTATATCTACATTTAAAATTATCATTAAATCACTATGCGTTATCAATTATTAGGCCGCTCGGGTTTACGGGTATCGGAAGTTTGCCTGGGAGCCATGACCTTCGGAAAAGACTGGGGATGGGGAGCGGATAAGCACGAGAGCTTCAAGATTTTCGAAGCCTTCGCCAACGCAGGCGGCAACTTCATCGACACCGCGAACCGGTACACCGAGGGCACTTCGGAAAAATACGTCGGCGAATTCATCGAAACCGACCGCGACCATTTTGTGCTCGCAACCAAGTTTACGCTCAAAGACCGTAACGACGACCTGAATTTCGCGGGTAACCACCGTAAAAACATGATGCGCTCGGTAACATCGAGCCTCAAACGCCTCAATACCGAGTACATCGACCTCCTCTGGGTGCATATGTGGGACAACACCACGCCTGCCGAAGAAGTCATGCGCGGACTGGACGACCTGGTGACCCGCGGACTGGTGCATTACATTGGCATTTCCGATACGCCCGCCTGGATCGTTTCGCAAGCCAATACCATCGCCGATTTCCGTGGCTGGAATGCATTTGCCGCCATTCAGTTCGAGTACTCGCTCCTGCAACGCACACCCGAGCGCGACCTGCTACCGATGGCCAAAGCCCTCGACCTGGCCGTAACCCCCTGGGGAGCCATTGGCGGAGGCGCATTGACGGGCAAGTACCTCCGTGGTGAAACCGGCCGCGTGCCCGACCATAGCACCCGCAGAAGCGACCACAGCAGCCTGATTGCGCAAACCGTAGTGGACGTAGCCGCGGAACTCGGCGTAACGCCGGCGCAAGTGGCGATCAACTGGACGCGCCACCGCGACCAGGTAATGATCCCGATCGTCGGCGCATCGAAAGAAAGTCAATTGATAGATTCCCTCGGCTGCCTCGATTTCCGTCTACCGGAAGAAGCGCTCCAAAAACTGCACGAGGTAAGTAAAATAGAACTAGGCTTCCCCCATGAATTCCTGAAATCCGACGGGGTGAAGGAAGAGGCGTTTGGGGGGTTGTATGAGAGTTTGGATAATCATAGGGGGTAGATGCCGTCGGCGGTCGGTGGTCGGCGGTCAGAATATTTGACCACCGACAGCCGACCGCGGACGGCCGAATGCTTATTTTCCCCAGCTCTCCGGTGCCACGCGCCATGCGGCGAGGCTCTCTACCTGTTCGGCGCTGACGTAGTTGTGCTCTAATGCGACGTCGATCAATGCATTGTAATTGCTGATCGTATCGAGCTGGACGTTTTTAGCTTTGAAATTATCGGCGGCTACCTGGAAGCCGTAGGTAAATATGGCTACCATTCCGGCTACTTCTATTCCAGCTTCGCGGAGGGCGTCTACTGTTTTGAGGGAGCTTCCGCCGGTTGAGATCAGGTCTTCGATAATCACTACCGACTGGCCTTTTTCCAGTCTGCCTTCGATCTGGTTACCCATGCCATGCTTTTTGGGCTCGGGGCGTACGTAGGCGAAAGGCAATTCGAGCACGTCGGCTACCAATGCACCCTGCGCAATACCACCCGTGGCTACGCCTACGATCGCTTGCGCATCCGGGTACTTTTCGCGGATCAGCTCGGCCAGCGCCTTTTTGATGAAGGTGCGGGTATCGGGGTACGACAATGCCACGCGGTTGTCACAATAAATCGGTGAAAACCAGCCAGAGCTCCATTGGAACGGCTTTGCGGGACTGAGCTTGATGGCCTGCGCTTCCAGAAGCAGCTCGGCGATTCGTTTTGTTATATCCAGATCGTTCGACATTATTAATCTTCGGATTCCTCCTGTTTATTATAATTGGTTACTAAAAGCTTGTCTATCCGGCTGCGGTCCATGTCGATCACCTCGAACTCGAAATGTCTCCAATTGAATTTCTCGCCGGTTTGCGGAATGTTTTCCAGGACATGCAGCACAAAACCACCGAGCGTATTGAAGCCTACCAGCTCCCGGCGCTCGCTATCCTGGATATTGATATTGAAATACTGAATAAAATCGTCGAATGGCAACTGCGCATCGATGAGGTAACTACCATCCTCGCGCTTCACGATTTCTGACGCCTCTTCGATATCCTCGGAAATGTCGCCCACCAATGCATCCATAATGTCGTGCATCGTCACCACACCTAATGTACCGCCGTATTCGTCGACGATAATGCCGTAATACACACGTTGCTCCTTGAATTTTTCGAGCGCCTGGTAAGCCCGGTTGCTTTCCGGCAGATAAACCGGATCGCGCATAATGGCCGTCAAATGTGCCATTTGTATTTCCAGATCGGTCGCGATCAGGTCTTTTACATAAATCAGGCCCACAACGTCGTCGACATTGCCCCGGCAGACGGGGTAAATGGAATGCCGTGCGTCCAGGATTTTGGCCTTGTTTTCTTCCACCGAATCTTCCAGGTCGAGCCACACGATTTCCTGGCGGTTGGTCATGAGCGAGGTTACCTTGCGATCACCGAGCTGGAACACATTATGCACGATTTCCTGCTCTATTTCTTCAAAAACACCGCCGGAAGTACCTTCCTGGATGAGGCTTTTGATCTCCTCCTCGGTAACTGCGTTTTCAGATTGCTTAATATTTAAAACCCTGATTATCAAATCACTTGAAATACCTAGCAATGCGATAAACGGGGCGGTTGCTTTCGAGAGCAGGTTCATTGGCGTGGCCATTACCTTTGAAATGGCTTCCGGATTGGACATACCAATGCGTTTCGGCACCAGCTCGCCAAGCACGAGCGACAAATACGTGATCACTACGAGCACCGAACCCACTGCGAGCGAATGCGCGTAAGGTGCCAGCTCGGGTACGCGGGAAATTATTTGCTCAAAATCGGCAGTGATATTGTCGCCACTGTACATACCGGTCAGCAAACCGATGAGCGTAATGCCGATCTGAACGGTGGAAAGAAATTTTGTAGGGGAATTCGCCAGGTTTAATGCTGCCTTCGCGCTCGAATCGCCATTCTTGGCTGCGGCCTCCAGGCGCGATTTTCGGGAGGAAACCAGTGCTATCTCTGACATGGAAAAAAGGCCATTGAGCAGCACCAGAAGTAGAATTATGAGGAGTTCCAAGAACTGTTTAGTTGTTACAAATACAAATTTATCAATAATAATCTCTGCCTAAACTAAACTCTTTACTTAATTTTGCGATCCATTCACGTACCCATTCCAAAATGACCATTTTTTTCGACGACCGTCCAGTCAGAATTGTACGGACCAATCAGTTGTCTGCCGCCGAAACATCGCGTTTTGAGCATATCGTAGATCTGCGGCTGGAAAAATTGCAGAGAAGCATGCTGACGGGCCACGTCCTGTTCCTGAATTCCACGACCACGAGCGCCATCCAGGTGATCCAGATGCTCGAAAAGGAATTCCCCAAGGACATGCTTTCGATCACGATGGCTACGCGCGAGAAGTCGGAGGTGGAGGACAAAATCAAGGCACAATACAAGGTGATCAAAGCCGCCGGCGGCGTAGTGGTGAAAGGTGGCAAATGGCTCTTCATGTACCGCCGCAAAATGTGGGATTTACCAAAAGGAAAGCTCGACAAAGGCGAAAACTCAAAAGTGGCCGCTACCCGCGAAATCGAGGAAGAAACTGGCGTAAAAGCGCTGATCCGCGACAAAATCTGCACCACCTGGCATACCTACACGCTGAATAACAGCCGCATTCTGAAACGCACCAAATGGTACCTTTTCGATTGCCTCGACGATTCACAAATGAGCCCGCAAGCCGAAGAACAGATCGAAAAACTGGACTGGTACGAGCCCTCGGATGTGAAACCCCTGCTAATACAGTCGTACAGCTCGATCCGCTACGTGGTCGACAGCCTGAATAAGATACATAACCTGAAAGAATCCTGAAAAACGGCCGTCTAGTGATCCTGGGCGGCCTTTTTCAGTTCAGATAATGAATAGGGAAGAAAATTGTCCACGGCCTGTCCATAGCGGTGCAGGTCGCGGATAATGCTCGAACTGATCGGTGCCAAAGCCGGCGAAGTGATCAGGAAAACGGTCTCTATTTCTTCGTACAAATATCTGTTAACCTGCGAGATACCATTTTCGTATTCAAAATCGGTGGTGTTCCGCAAGCCCCTCAGCAAAAACCTCGCGCCAAGTTCACGGGCAGTATGGGCCGTCAGGTCGTCGTAGGTAACCACCTTCACATTCGGCTCGGAAGAGAAAGTCTTCTCGATCATCTCCTTCATCACTTCCAGCGGGAAATAGCGCTTTTTGGTGGCGTTGTTACCGATCCCGATCACCACCTGATCGAACAGCCTGAGCCCGCGCAGGACAATGTCCTCATGCCCCCTGGTGAACGGATCGAAAGATCCCGGAAATAGTGCTATACGAGTCATAGGAGGAATATTAGGAGGAAATGAGATAAGTATTGAACAATCCGAAATACCGGTGACCAGGCACTTCGGCGCATTGCGGGCTGTATTTCAGCGTCGTAGGCCGGGTACCCATGTGTAAGTTCGGGAAAAACCGCGAAAGCTCCTGGTACGAATCCGACGTCGGCGCGATTTCTCCGTAGCAAAGCACCTTGATTTCCTCGGGTAAAATATTCAACTGGCTCAATGTGAACAGGATAATGTAAGCAAGCTCCTGAACCTGGGCATATTTGAAACGATTGCAAAGCAACAGCTGCTGGCTCTCGCTCACGACCAATGTGAAGTGGTCTTTTTCAAAATACAGGGACATCATCCGCATTTCCTGATGCTCCACATGGTTCACCAGCGAACCGATCGCCAATGCGCTCGTGAGGTGGTAGAATGTGACCGTGGAAGCGCTGAAATGATTCACGACCCAATCGTACCAAAGCTCCTGAACACTGAAAACGTTCTGCGCGTGTACGAGCGGAAGGTCGTGCCAAAGCACTTTCTCGTGCTTCGAAACCGGGTTACCCAAGGCAAAAGAAAGGTATTCATAAGCCGATTCCGGCTTGAAAAGCACATTCGGTACCAATGTGAATGCATGCGAATTGACCGTCACGCATACATTGTTCCAGTTATTCGACGACCACGACAAATGCCCGCTGAAAATCCGTTTTAGCCGTTCGAAAATTTCGGCCGGTGTGAGTGCATTCTCAAAGAAATAATCTTCCAGCCAGATGCATTCCATGTTTTCGTCCCTCACGATGCAAAAGCGGATACGCCGCTCGTCGAGCTCGATACAGAGCGTACAAAGCGGAATGCTGGCCGCATCGAAGGAATTGTCTCCTACCAACAGCGTCGGAATAACTTCAATTAACTGGTTTTCAGAATTTGCCACGTCGTCGGGGTGGTGTTGTTTAATGTTTATGCCGGCGTCAGCTTCCGGAAATATACTTGTTGAGTTCAAAAATCCCAGCCAGGGAAGCGACTTTGTTCAAAATCCGGTGCTTATGCGCGGGTAAAATCGCCTGGATTTCTTCCCAGGACAAAAACCGGACATCGCGGATGACCTGCCCGTCGGCGGCCAGTTCGGGATCGAAACCGGAAGCGAGCTGGCCGGTGAAGGATTCGATTTCAAAAAACAGCTCCACCGCATGCAGCGGATCGGCAATATGCTCATTTACAAACAATAGCTCTCCCACGATCACTTCCAGGCCGGTTTCCTCGCGGAACTCGCGGGCCAAAGCGTGCTCGGCCGTTTCTCCGAAATACACGCCACCGCCCGGAGGCGACCAGAACGCATCGTCGGCATAAAGGGAGTGATTGACCAGCAACAGGCGGTCCTCATGCACGCAAACGCCGCACACACGTACCCGCACGGAGCCGCCGTAAATAGATCCTATGTCTGCATTTAATGTCGCCAAAACCTGTTTTTTTTGAACGGGCAAAGATAACCATCCCCCCAGAATAGGCAAGACATAATTATGCCAGCCCACATCCGGCGGCGCGATTGCGGGTCACGAAAACCCGTCGCGTAGACGTGTTCATTCGTAGAAAAAAAGGGCGTCGCTCAGGAGTAAGGGCTTCCGGAAATGTAGCTTTCGAGCGTATTGATATGCTCCTTCTGCTCATGAATGATCGCGGAAACGATGTCGTTGATCGAGATAATGCCGACCAGCTGTCCGTCGCGGTTCACAGGCAGGTGGCGGATATGCTTGTCCGACATGATCTGCATACATTCCTCGATTTTCGCGTCCGTTTCCACCGTAATTACCCTGCTGGTCATTACGTCGCGGATCAGCGTGTCTCTCGATGCGCGTCCCTGCAATATCACTTTACGCGCATAGTCGCGCTCGGAGAAGATACCGATCAATTCATTATCTTCAAGTACCAAAACTGCCCCAATGTTCTTCTCGGCCATGAGTTCCAGAGCCTCAAACACTGTGTTGTCCTGCGTAACCGACCAAATCGCATTGACAGGCTTGTTGCCCATTACATGTTGTACCAGCATAGATGTTTAGGTTTGGGGATTTTCAGATAAGGGAGTCTAATATATGGATTTGACCTATTAAAATCCAATAAAATCTGTGTATTATTTTGTTAAAAAATCCGGTTTTTGATAATCGGAATCGATGCGTTAGATTCGTTCCATGGACACCGACAAACTTTTGCCTTCCCATTTGTTACGCAGGCAATTCCCGTTCCGGCCTACCGAAGGCCAGCTTCGTTTTTTCGAAAAAACCAATGATTTTCTGATTGAAGAAAAGGGACTGGAACGTTACAGAGACTGTTTTTTGCTCAAAGGTTATGCCGGAACCGGTAAAACGACGATCATCAGCACGCTCATCAAAGTGTTGAAAAACTTCGGCTATAAATCGGTGCTCCTCGCCCCTACCGGACGGGCTGCGAAGGTCATGTCGGGTTATTCGGAAAAAATCGCGCTTACGATCCACAAGAAGATTTACAAACAGACCGCCGACGCCTTTTCGGGCACATTATCCTTTCAGCGGCAAAAGAATTACCACGATAATACATTGTTTATCGTCGATGAAGCATCCATGATCACCGACGATGCCGATTTCGGCAGCCGCAGCCTGCTCGCCGACCTCGTTGAATTTGTATTTGAAAACCCGGGCAACAAGCTCATGCTCGTAGGCGATACCGCGCAGCTCCCGCCCGTGGGCAAGGACCTCAGTCCCGCATTGGACGGCGATTACCTTGAAAGGACATTCTATATGTCTGTTTTTCAGGAGGAATTAAAGGAGGTAATGCGGCAGGACGAGCAATCGGGCATTCTCTTCAATGCGACCCAGCTGCGCAACCAGCTTAGTGCGGAGGCCGCGGATATTCACATTACCACCCGCTCCTACCGGGATGTGTTCAAAATGACGGGCGAAAAGCTGGAAGAAGGCCTTCGGTATGCCTATGATAAATATGGTACCGAAAACTCCATTATCCTGACGCGTTCGAACAAAGCAGCCGTTCAATACAACCAATACATTCGCCGGGTCATTAACTTTTCGGAGGAAGAGCTCGACGCAGGCGACCGGTTGATGGTCGTGCGGAACAACTACAACATTCTCGACGAAGATTCCCCTGCCGGGTTCATTGCCAACGGTGATTTTGTGGAATTGCTGAAAATCCGCAAAACACAGGAAATGCATGGCTTCCGCTTCGCCGATGTAACGTTACGGCTGACAGATTACGACAAGCAACCCGAATTCGATGCGAAGATTTTCCTCGACACTTTGCATTCACCTTCGGCCTCGATGTCGGCGGAAGACAATAAGAAGCTGTACGAGAGCGTGCAGCAGGATTATTTTTATATCAAATCCAAAAAGGACCGTGTGGAAGCATTGCGGAAAGATCCGTATCTGAATGCATTGCAGGTCAAATTTGCCTACGCGCTCACGTGTCACAAGGCGCAAGGCGGGCAATGGAGCGCGGTGTTCATTGACCAGGGTTATTTACCTGAGGAACAGATCAATACCGAATTCATCCGGTGGCTGTACACGGCCATTACCCGCGCTACCGACGAAGTTTTCCTGATGAATTTTCACCCGCAGTTTTTCAAATAATGCATTTGGGATACTAATGCATTCAGGCAGGTACCGAAGCGCGTTGGAGTCGATCATTGATAGCTAAGCCTAACCCGCTGGCCGGTACCAGTTCCGCTTTAATCTCGGAAACAGGTAACCCGTCGAGCTCGCGCAGGTACGCGAAAAGGTTATGCGCCGCTTCCTTCAAATCGCGGTTCGGGCTGAGCAGGCGCTGGTATTTCCGATCGGCGCCTTCCAGATACCGGTCGAACATCAGATACCCCGTTTCAGCATCCCCCGGCACGATTTCATCTCTCCTATATAAATGTAAAGGCTTCCGCGGCGCGTAATGGCTTTTAAGCATTCCCGGCGCCTTCGGGTCGGACGTTGAATGCGGCATAAGCACCACCGGGCCGATCAGCGATTCAATTTCATTGATATCCAGCCCACCCAGCCGGTACACGATCGTCTCATCGTTTTCAAAACCCAATATCGTCGACTCGATTCCTACCTCGCATTCGCCACCGTCCAGAATGTAGGGAATGCGGTCGCCGAGCTGTTGGTCCACGTGCTCCGGTTTGGTAGGGCTAATGTAGCCGAAAGGATTCGCGCTTGGTGCAGCAAGCGGAAAGGTCAGCTGCGCAAGCAGTTCCAGCGTGAGCGGGTGGTTGGGAATCCGTACGGCAACCGTATCGAGCCCCGAGGTTACCAGATCCGGCACAATGTCCTTTTTGGGAAGCAGCAGGGTAAGCGGCCCTGGCCAGAAGCGGCTCGCCAGCACCCGCGCTTTTTCGGGGATGTCGGACACGTAAATAGCCGCTTTTTCGATGGAATCAGTATGGATAATGAGCGGATCGAATGCAGGGCGGTTCTTTGCTTCGAAAATAGAGAGTACCGCTTTTTCGTTCAATGCATCGCCTGCGAGGCCGTAAACGGTTTCGGTAGGAATGGCCACCAATTCGCCTTTTATCAGAAATTCTTTTGCGACATCAAGGTCGCTGCCGGTAACTGCCAAAATATTATTCTGTTTTTAAAACACAAAAATACGGCGGCGCGGAAGAAATCCGAGTATATGCATTTAGATTGTTTTTAAATAACCCCAAATCAAGAAAAGTTGGCGCTCCGTTACCTGATACCTTTTTATATTTATTGGTTAAATAGTACTATCTAAACAACCCTTTACTATGTTTCAAATCAAAGAACAGCCTGCTGTGTTCGACGTCGCCATCATCGGCTCGGGCGCGGGAGGTGGAATGGCAGCTTATCAACTTGCCAAAGCGGGTGCCAAGGTGGCTCTTTTGGAAGCAGGTGGATATTTCGACCCTGCTGATCCAAAATACATTACACAGCTGAAATGGCCTTATGAATCGCCACGCCGCGGCGCGGGCAATCATCGCCCTTTCGGTGATTTCGATGCGGCCTGGGGTGGATGGGAAATCGAGGGAGAGCCCTATACACACAAGAACGGAACACAATTCGACTGGTTCAGATCACGTATGCTCGGTGGCCGTACCAACCACTGGGGGCGCATTTCCCTTCGTTTCGGACCAAAAGACTTTAAAAGGAAGAGTATCGACGGCCTCGGCGACGACTGGCCGATCAGCTACGACGACGTGAAGCCTTATTATGATCAGGTCGATAAACTGATCGGTGTTTTCGGGACTGTTGAAGGCCTCGATAACGAACCGGACGGTATCTTCCTTCCCCCGCCGAAGCCGCGTTTGCACGAGCTTTTCCTGAAACAGGCGGGTAAAAAAGCGAACATTCCGGTGATCCCTTCCCGTTTGTCGATCCTTACCAAGCCTATCAACGACCAGCGCGGCGTTTGTTTCTATTGCAGCCAGTGCTCGCGGGCGTGCCAGGCGTATGCGGATTTCTCGTCATCGTCGGTGTTGTGTATTCCTGCGATCAAGACCGGTAACGTAACCCTGATCAACAATGCGATGTGCCGCGAGGTGCTTACCGATCCTTCAACAGGACTGGCCACTGGCGTATCGTACATCGACCGTGAAAAACTGACAGAGCATACTATTAAGGCAAAAGTTGTGGTTCTGGCGGCCTCGGCGGCGGAATCTTCCCGTTTGCTGTTGAACTCGAAATCTGCCCGTCACCCGAACGGTCTGGCGAATTCCAGCGGTGTGGTAGGCCGTTACCTGCACGATTCAACCGGTGCTTCGCGTGGCGCATTCCTGCCTCACCTCATGGACCGCAAGCGTTACAACGAGGACGGCGTAGGCGGTATGCACGTGTACACCCCATGGTGGCTCGACAACAAGAAACTCGACTTCCCACGCGGCTACCACATCGAGTACGGCGGCGGTATGGGCATGCCTGCTTACGGTTTCGGTTCAGGAATCGAGAATTTGAATGGTAAATATCCTACCAAAGCAGGTGTTACCAAAGAAGCAGGCGGCTACGGCGCGTCTTTGAAAGAAGATTACCGTCGTTTCTACGGAGCCAATATCGGCATGGCCGGTCGCGGTGAGGCGGTGCCTGATTATAACAACTACTGCGAAATCGACCCGAATGTGGTGGATAAATTCGGTATCCCAGTATTGCGCTTCCATTACAAATGGTCTGATTACGAGATCAAACAGGCGAAGCACATGCACGACACTTTCGAGGAAATGATCCATGCCTTGGGCGGCGTCGCGAACGGTACCAAACCCGGCGCGGATACCAACTACGGTCTGGCAGCTCCGGGACGTATTATCCACGAAGTAGGAACCGTGCGTATGGGTGACGATCCGAAAACTTCCGCATTGAACAAGTTCTCGCAGGCGCACGAGGTGAAAAACGTGTTCGTGGTAGATGGCGGCTCGTTCGTATCACAGGCCGACAAAAACCCGACCTGGACGATCCTCGCACTCTCTATGCGTGCTTCCGAGTACATTATCAATCAGGTTAAACAGAAAAATATCTAACATTTGAACCCTGTTCAAATCATAAGCATATGAAACGCAGAGATTCATTAAAGTCATTGACGCTGAGCTCGCTGGGGATCGCCGCATTGAGCCCTCAGGTGGCATTAGCCGAGCAGCGGGAGCTCGAAATGCAAACCCCGCCGGAAACCCCGCTTAAAATTCCGGGCGGAAGAACGAAAGAAGAAGCAATCCGCGACGCCAAACTGGCCAAAGAAAAATTCCTGACCGCGCCGGAACTGGCGACGATCAAGGTTTTGGTTGACATTATCATCCCCGCCGACGCTACTTCGGCCAGCGCATCGCAAGCAGGTGTGGTGGAATTTATCGACTTCATCGTGAAGGATATGCCGCAGCATCAAACGCCTTTGCGCGGCGGTCTGAGATGGATCGAAAGGGAATCGCTCAACCGTTTCGGCAAAGGATTTACATTGGCTACCAAAGCGCAGCAGATCCAGATCGTAGACGATATCGCTTACCCACAAAAAGCGAAACCTATTCACAGCCAAGGTGTTGCATTCTTCAATCTGATGCGCAACCTGACGGCATCCGGCTTTTATACTTCCAAAATCGGCATCGCTGATTTGGGTTATAAAGGAAACACGCCCAATGTATGGGAAGGCGTTCCGGAGGATGTTTTGAAACAGTATGGTTTGAGCTACGATTAAGCTTTAAGCTTGTCGAAAACTGATAAATGTTACGAGTAACCGGTGCGCCATTGATGTCAATGGCGCACTTTTATTATCTTTGGCCCAAAATACGTATCCGGCTGCATGCAATTATCCGACAACATAAAAGATTCATATTCAAGCCAATATGATGAAAAATCTGTAAATTGGCGTAATACCGGCGCTCGTTACAAAGCGCTTAATATTGTAGAACTTTCCAAATCGATCCAGTTCAAAAACGTGTTGGAAGTAGGTGCCGGCGAAGGAAGTATCCTGAACTGGCTGTCGCAATGGAATTTTTGTCCGGATTTAAATTGTGTCGAGATTTCCGAGAGCGGGATCGAACTGATCAAGTCGAAAAATATCAGGAATCTCAACGATGTGGTGTTATTCGACGGATACAAAATACCCTATCCCGACAATCATTTCGACCTGGTCATTTGCTCGCACGTTTTGGAGCATGTGGAGCATGAGAGGATATTGTTGCGGGAGATCAAGCGCGTGTCAAAGTACCAGATTTTTGAGGTACCTATTGATTTTTCATTCTATGTGGACAGGAAGTTAACGCATTTTCTTTCCTACGGCCATATCAATATTTACACGCCGGCATTATTCCGGTTTCTGTTGAAGTCTGAGAATTTCGAGGTAAAGCAAGACATTAATCACCTCTATCACGACGAGGTGCTGAAACTTTCGTATGGCGACAGAAAAGCACCCTACTACATTACGAAGATCAAGCACGCAATTCTGGAAATGGTACCATATTTGCGCGGTATCAAGCCCAGCTCTTACGCAGTACTAACTCAGAAGAACGAAAAGCAGCTTTCTATTTTCTAGCTGTGACTGTTTCTTTGTATAAGCAAAAAGCCCAGTTTCGAATGAAACTGGGCTTTTTGCTTATACAACCGCGGAGCGGGATTAATACAACTTCTGACGCTGCTGCTTCACCGTCTCGTCGGTCAGGAACTCGTCGTAAGTCATGAGCTTGTCGAGGATTCCTTTTGGTCCGATTTCGATAATGCGGTTCGCGACAGTTTCCACGAACTGGTGGTCATGGGAGTAGAACAGCAGGCAGCCTGTGAAGTCGATCAGACCGTTGTTCAATGCGGTGATCGATTCAAGGTCAAGGTGGTTGGTGGGGTCGTCGAGTACCAATGCATTCGCGCCCGAGAGCATCGTACGCGAGAGCATACAACGCACCTTTTCACCTCCTGAAAGTACTTTTGCCTTTTTCAAAGACTCTTCACCGGAGAAAAGCATCCGGCCCAGGAAGCCGCGGATAAAGCTTTCGTCTTTTTCCTCGGAATACTGACGTAGCCAGTCTACCAGGTTCAAATCCACATCAAAGAACTGTCCCGGATCTTTTGGGAAATACGATTTGGTGATCGTAACGCCCCAGGTAAATTCGCCCTTATCCGCTTTATCAACTTCGCTGATTATATCGAACAATGAGCTGATAGCCATGACATTGCGGCTTACAAATGCAATTTTATCGCCTTTATTGACAGTAAAATTGATGTTATCAAACAGTTTTGTTCCATCCTCGGCGGTTTTGGAAAGACCTTCCACACGCAAAAGCTGGTCACCCACTTCCCGTTCCGATTTGAATGCGATGTAAGGATATTTACGAGACGAAGGCTTAATATCATCGACCGTTAGTTTCTCCAAAAGCTTCGCACGCGAAGTAGCCTGCTTGGATTTCGAAGCATTCGCACTGAAACGGCGGATAAAATCTTCCAATTCCTTACGCTTCTCATCCGCCTTCTTGTTAGCATCCTGGCGCTGCTTCAATGCAAGCTGGCTCGACTGGTACCAGAACGAGTAGTTACCCGAGAACAGCTGTACTTTGCTGAAATCGATATCCACGACGTGCGTACAAACCTCATCGAGGAAGTGACGGTCGTGGGAAACTACGATTACTGTATTCTTGAAATCGGCGAGAAAGTTTTCGAGCCAAAGTACCGTTTCAACGTCAAGGTTGTTGGTAGGCTCATCGAGCAGGAGTACATCGGGGTTACCGAAAAGCGCTTGTGCAAGCAGGACGCGTACCTTGTCGTTCGCATTCAAATCACCCATCTGGGAATGGTGCAGGTCTTCGCCGAGGCCCAGGCCGCTCAAAAGCTGCGCAGCTTCGGTTTCGGCCTCCCAGCCATTCAAATCAGCGAATTCCGCTTCCAGGTCAGCGGCCTTTTCGCCGTCCGCGTCGGTGAAATCTTCTTTGGCGTAAATGGCTTCACGCTCTTTCATTACTTTATAAAGCCGTTCGTGGCCGAGGATCACCGTGTCCATAACAGTGTATGCATCAAACTCGAACTGGTCTTGTTTCAGGAATGTCATACGCTCGCCCGGATTCATGCTCACATTACCGGTCTGCGGCTCGATTTCGCCTGAAAGAATCTTCAAAAATGTGGATTTCCCGGCTCCGTTAGCGCCAATCACGCCATAGCAGTTACCTGGAACAAACTTTATATTTACTTCGTCGAACAATACCCTTTTACCGTATCGCAGCGATACGTTCTGAACCGTAATCATCTGTAAATTGATTATTTATGAATGAGACCGCAAAATTACAAAAATCGGTCTGATTTAGCATCCTTGCAAGATCTAATTGCAAACAAAACTCTCGCCCCGGACCGGATTTACACTTCCGGTCATACCATTTTCGACGCTCCTACTGACTAATGCCGGAACATGACCGGCGGAAGCCTAAATGCTTCCAAATACCGGCGGCTAACTCGTGATCACCCTACATACAACGGAGTTGTTGGACTCAAAAAGGCGCTTCTACCTTAGGGTTTCAACAATTGCGCGCTGCTTATGAACAGTCTCACTAACCGGGAATTTTGGTTGGACTATTGGAAAAGCAAACCCAACATAATTTTCCGAATTCCGGATAACCATCCATTTCTTCCATTGCTAAGGGAACTGACAGAAAAGTCCGGCCTTCGATCTTCTCTCGAAATCGGCGGTTTCCCTGGATACTACTCCATATGGTTAAAAAGAGAAATGGGTGTCGAGGCGACATTGCTTGACTATGTAATCGACCAAAACACGATCAATAAGTTACTGAATATTAATAGCCTTAATACCGGCGACATCACCACCGTCGAAGACGATCTTTTTAATTACAATCCGGAAAGGAAGTTTGATCTGGTGATGTCCAACGGTTTGATCGAACATTTCGAAGACACCAGGGCGATCATTCAAAAGCACGCTTCATTTCTTGCTCCCGGCGGGCATATTCTCATTACGCTTCCAAATTTCCGCGGCTTAAATGGCTGGTTTCAAAAGAAATTCGATCATGCCAATTTCGAAAAGCACTTTATCGAGTGCATGGATATCTATTATCTCAGAAAGATCTGCAAGGAAATTGGTTTAAAAAACATCGAAGTATGCTACTCGGGCCGGTTTATGCTTTGGCTTGAAAACGAACAAATGCTGAGTTTATGGATCCGTTTGTTCCGCAAATCTACTTGGATTGTATTAAAGGCTCTTACCAAAATTCTCCCCTTCGAGAGCAAAGCTCTTTCTCCATTCATTGTCATCACTGCACACTTATGAAGGTCGTGTTTATCAATACAAGCGACAGCAGCGGCGGCGCCGCTATTGCCTGCTTACGCTTACAAAAAGCACTGGAAAAACATTTGGGCATTCAGGGCACCATCCTGGTTCAGGAAAAGAAGATGCAAAACCCCGCGGTAATATCACTTTCACCCACACCTTTGAAAAAGAAACTGGCATGGCTAAGGTTTGTTGCAGAAAGGCTTCTTTTCCTGCCCTATGAAAAATCAAAGGACATTCGCTTTCTCTTCAACCGTGGTATGGTCGGCATCGACATCAGTTCTCATCCAGCCGTTCAGAATGCCGACATCATACATCTGCACTGGATTACCTTTGGCTTTCTTTCCACCCACTCTTTGAAAAAACTGTTTGCACTGGGGAAACCTATCGTTTGGACATTCCATGATATGTGGCCGTTTACGGGCGGCTGTCACCATAGCGGAGATTGCGACCATTACCGGCAGCAATGCGGAAACTGCAAATTCGTAAAGAAACCAGGTATCAATGACATTTCTAAAATGAACTGGCTGGCAAAACGAGCGGCTTACGGTTTGCTCTTTTCAGTAGGTTGCAGCAATTGGATTGCCCGTAAGGCTTCGGAAAGCAGCTTAATGGCCGGTTGTTATATTGATTCCATTCCCAATCCGATCGACATAAACATATTCACTCCGTTACCCAAATGCCAGGCAAAACTGCAACTCAATATCCCGATCGATAAACATTACATATTGTTCGCGTCCATGCGGATCAATGCTTTGAAGAAAGGATTTTCCTATTTTGAAGAAGCGCTGCATATTTTCAAATCCAGCAACAAACGAGCGTTCGATAATATCGAAATCATTGTTTTCGGCTCCGGTGACTATCAAGTTTTGAACCATCTGCCATTTCCGGTGCACAACCTCGGCCACCTAGTAAGCGAATCACAGATTAATGCAGCTTACAGCGCCGCGTCGGTTTTTGTAACTCCCTCGTTGGAAGAGAATTTGCCTAATACAATTATGGAATCATTAGCATGTGGAACACCTGTCGTCGGTTTCAAAGTAGGCGGGATACCGGAAATGATTGAACATAAAGTGAATGGTTATTTGTCGGACTACGCTTGCCCGGAATCGCTCGCGGAGGGGATCAGCTGGATCTTGAAAAATAACAGTGATGGACAACTGTCGCATCACGCAAGGCAAAAAGTATTGGAATGTTACTCAGAAGAGGTAGTCGCCGCAAAATATGGTAGTATCTATAATCATATTCTCGCAAAGAGATAATGCAAACAAAACAGGCCGGTAATGAACCGGCCTGCGTATGAAAATCGTGTATTCCGAATGGATCAGGGGATCACACGCAATGTGTGTGCGCCTTTGGCTACGCTCACTTTCGCGCCCTGCTTTTTCAATGACGGGGTATCGCCCTTGGCCACCGACCAGAATTCCACGCCGCCGTTGCCGCTGCCATATTCGAGGTATTCGAACACCGACACCGCCAGGTTGGAACCATCTTTGTCGAAAGCTACACTTTGCGGATAAATGCCATCAAATGGATAATCGGCTACTTTGGTCAATGCACCGGTAGCAGCAACTTTGTATAAGGTAAGCGACGCGCCCGTGCCTGCGCCTGCTTCCGCCCATGGAGAGCCGCTTTTGCCCGCATTGGCGGTCACAAGTAAAGTGCCATCAGGGCTCAATGCGAACGAACCGGTATTCAAACCTGCGGCTGTCTGTCCTGCAACCTTGTGCTCAACCGCACCATCCATGGAGAAATCCACTACGAAAACTTCGCCTTCACCGGCACCTTTGCCTTGCGGACCTTTGGCGTCGAGGACGAGGTAATGCTTGCCGTCGGCCGTGAATCTTCCGAAAGAAGGATCAGCACCTACTTTCACCGGCTTTCCTACCATCTCCACGTTTTTCAGCTTTCCGGCTTCGCGGATCACTTTGTACAACCCTACCTCATTTGAATTGTCGAGGGTAAATGCAATGAAGTCACCCGACGGGTGCCATGAAATATCTACGATGCGGTTGGTCGTATCCAATCCAGCGGGTAGGTTCAGAAAACGTGCGGGTTTACCGTCCGGGCCCGCTTCGATAAACACGAGCTCTTTGCCGGTGTCATTTGTTGCAAGGATCAATTCGTTTTTGTTGACGTCGATAGAAGTCGGTTTTTTGCCAACCGGGAAGCCGAACTTGGCTTTCGGTGCCGCCAGATTACTAATGTCTACCACAAACAGCTTCTCCCCTGCCGGAAATTCCTTCGAAATGTCTTTGTACTCCCCAACACCGTCTTCCGGCCTGATCCTGTTTTCGAGCACGAATGCGAGTGTTCCGGTCGGTGAAACGGCCAATGTTTTGGAATATCCCAGCGCGGAATTGGAAACCAGTGCGCTCCCGAGGCCTTTGCTCCCTCTTTCTACCGGGATTTTAATGGTGGTAAGTTGGTCCTTCGATGTGTTGTCTCTTAATAGCTTCCCATCCACCAATGCGGAAGCTGCCAAATCGGAATCGGACACTACAACCAGACCGCGGGCATTGAATGTAATGGGTGATTGGGCTATCGCAGGGATGCTTCCCAACGCAGCCAAACCAGCAAATAATGCAACTTTTTTCATAGAAAAGATTTTAGTTTTGGGTGGTTCGAACAATTGAGCTTACATCAAAAAGAACCTTGCAGGGGCATTTATACCCGTGCAAGGTTCTTTTCAGAACTCGCAATATACGATAAAAAGAAAAACCCCGGCAAGCATTTGCCGGGGTTTCGGGTCACAGGAAGTAAAAATTACGCTGCAACAGCAAGTCCGTTGACGAATTTCGCCAGTTTAGACTTCTGGTTAGAAGCTTTCTTCTTGTGGATGATATTTTTCTTTGCCAAACGATCCAACATTGAAGATACAGTTTTGTACACGTCAATAGCTACTGCCTTATCAGTCGTTTCACGCAATTTCTTGATGTATGAACGGGTAGTCTTGTGCTGGTAACGATTACGCAAACGCTTGGTTTCGTTGGCGCGGATTCTTTTTAAAGCTGATTTATGATTTGCCATTTGTAATGAATATTTTTCTATTTCTCATTTCGGTCTGCAAAAATAGAAATTGCTTCCCAAAACGCCAAATTTCCTTTCAAAATATATTTAAATTAAAATAAAGCTACTTGGGCATGCGCTGAACGTCCGAGGCCAGGTACTCCTCGATCCGCGATTCCAGCTCATTATAGGGAATGTTACCATGCAGCTCACCCTCGACAGCCAGTGAAATTTTACCTGTTTGCTCTGAAATAACAATCACGATCGCGTCCGTAGCCTCGCTCATGCCCATCGCGGCACGGTGGCGGAAGCCCAGCGATGAAGGTACATCTACGCCGTCGGCAACCGGAAGCACGCAACGCGCCGCTTTCAGCACGCCGTCCACGATGATCACCGCGCCGTCGTGCAGCTCGCTATACTGGTTGAAAAGCGACACGAGCAATGGTTTGGAAACCCTCGCATCGAGCATTTCGCCGGTTTCGACATACTTACCCAAATCATCCCGCTTGTTCAGCACAATCAACGCGCCGGTGAAATTGGCAGCAATGGTTTTACTGGCATCGATCACCTCTTTCAGGTTTTTTACCTTGAAATCCATCATCGAATTACCAATGATCTTTTTGAGGAAACCATTATTGGTATAAATCGTCGATTTACCGATAATGAGCAGAAAGCGGCGGATTTCCTGCTGGAAAATCACGATCAAGGCCACCGCACCGACGCCCATAAAGTATTGCAGAATGGCCGTCAGCAAGCCCAGACCCAGCCCTTTGACCACCAGATAAAAGACGTAAACGAACAGATACCCCAGAAAAACCCTGCTTGCAATACTTCCCCGAACAAGAGTATATACCTGATAAAGAAGAATGGACACTAAAAAAACATCCAGGATATCAGCCCAATTGATGTTCAGAAAACCCACACGCATACGAAAGGTGATATTTTACAGCGACTAAATTACTATTTTAATTTGGATAGTTACCCGCGGCCATCCACAGTTTTACCGCTTCAACGGCAGGTTTCACGTCATGCACACGCAGGATCGAAGCGCCGCGCTCCAATGCAAGTGTGTTGAGCACCGTCGTGCCATTTAACGCTTCCTCGGGCGAAATATGCAAGGTTTTATAGATGGTCGTCTTGCGCGAAATGCCCACCAGCACCGGGTAACCGAGCAGTTTGAATTGCTCCAACTCCCGCATCAGTTCGAAATTCTGCGCAATGGTTTTCGCAAATCCGAAACCCGGATCGATGATCAGGTCCGCAACGCCCATACTTTGAAGGACCATCGCCTTTTCCCGCAAATCCCGGAGAATGTCCGGCACGAGGCGTTCGTAGTCCGTCAGCCCATTCATCGTTTGCGGCGTCCCGCGCATGTGCATTAATATGTACGGTACGCGCAGGCGGGCAACGGTTTCGAACATCGCGTCGTCGAGGTTTCCGCCGGCGATATCATTTATAATATGTGCACCTCTTCGAATGCCCCTTCCAGCTACTTCGGCCCGAAAGGTATCAACAGAAATGATGAGCTCGGGAAAATACTTAGCTAATGGCTCCACCGCGGATTCGATGCGATCGCCCTCCTCCTCCGCACTCACCTCACGTGCGCCCGGCCGGGTGGAATAGCCACCGATATCGATCATCCCCGCCCCTTCCGAAAGCATCTGACCGGCCTTGTCGACGATCTCCTGCACAGCATTGACCCGGCTTCCGGAGTAAAACGAGTCGGGTGTAATATTCATAATGCCCATCACCAGGGGCGTCGACAGATCGAGCAGCCTGCCCCGGATATTGAGCGTTTTTTTACTAACTTGCAACATAAATTCTTTTCAAAAACAGGCAAAGGAATGAATATCAAAGCATTCTCTTCCTACCGTCTGGAAGTCTCTAACTCATTTGAAACAGTGAAATCCACAGAATCGGAATATCAGGAAATCATTCAGTATTGCCAAGATCTTTTTACAAAAAAAAACAAGGACTACGGAACATCCTGGCGTATCCTGCGGCTACCTTCCATTACCGATCAGATCTTTATCAAAGCCCAGCGCATCCGCACCATTCAGGACAAAGGCGTGCAGAAGGTGAATGAGGACGTGTCTTCCGAATTCATCGGAATCATTAACTACTGCGTAATGGCGCTCATCCAGATCGGGGCGGCTGAGCAAAACCAGACCATCGACGATTCTGCATTAACAATTGTTTACAATCAGCAGGTGAACGAAGTGAAGGAATTGTTGTTTAATAAAAACCATGACTACGGTGAAGCATGGCGCGAAATGCGTGTGAGCTCCATGACCGATATCATTCTCATGAAACTGCTAAGGATCAAACAAATCGAAGACAATCAAGGACTTACACTCGTTTCTGAGGGAGTTAAAGCCGGGTACCAGGATATTATCAACTATTCGGTATTCTGCCTGATCAAATCGAATGCCTTGCAGACCAATTAAAAGCCACTTCAAACCGCCGTCCAGTTTGCAATGAAAATCTTTGCCCAGATCTCACGAGTTGTAGTAGGATTACTCTTCATTTTCTCCGGAATCATCAAGCTGAACGACCCCATCGGGACGCAGTACAAGCTGGAAGAATACTTCGAGGTTTTCGCGACCGACCTTCCCGCAATGCATGATTTCTTCATGGCACTCGTGCCGCTGGCGCTGTATTTCTCGGTTTTCCTTTGCACGGCGGAAGTCGTTTTGGGCATTGCATTGCTCGTGGCCTACAAGCCGAAAACCATTTCCTGGCTTCTCCTGGCGATTATCGTCTTTTTCACGTTCCTCACATTCTATTCGGCCTATTTCAACAAAGTGACCGATTGCGGCTGCTTCGGGGCCGCGATTAAGCTCACGCCGTGGACGTCGTTTGGCAAGGACATATTTCTATTGATACTGATTTTGGTGATCGTATACTATCGAAAGAAGTTCAAGTCCTACCCTACCGGCATCATTGTCGTGATCTCTACACTCGTCTCGTTGGGCGTTGCCGTTTACGCATTGCGTCACCTGCCGATCGTCGATATGCTGCCTTACCGCGTAGGCGCCAGCATTCCCGCGCAGATGAAACCTTCGGAGCCGCTGCGTTACCAGTATATTTTTGAAAAAGACGGCAAAACGCTTGAATACGAGCAATATCCGAGTGATACTACGCTGAAATTCAAGGAAATGGTGGTGTTGAATGAAGACGCGAAGCCGAAAATTACCGACTACAAAGTCTGGAATGATGCGGGCGATTTCACGGAAGGCACCTTCCAGGGCAAGAAGCTTTTCCTGATCATTAAGAGCCTTACCGACATTAACACCGCCGCATTGCCGGATATTAATAAGCTGATCAATGCAGTGAAAGGCAAAGGCGTAGAGCCGGTTATCCTTACGTCCGGTAACAGCGCCGATATCGAGAACTTCCTGTCGCAGCACCAGCTTACCGCACCTTATTATTATGTAGATGCGACGGTTTTGAAAACCATTTTGCGTTCCAATCCCGGCCTGTGGCTTTTGAAAGATGGTATTGTGAAAGGCAAATGGCATTACAACGACACACCTACCGCCGACGAGGTGGTGGAGCTTGCCAAATGATGTGACCGACACCTGATATTGAATGAAGAATATAATACTCGTCGGAATGATGTCTTCCGGCAAAACGACGCTGGGTAAAAAGCTCGCGCGTGCATTGAATTACCAGTTTGTAGACCTCGATAAACTGATCGAGAAAGATCAGGGAATGGAGATTTCAGTCATCTTCGCGCAAAAGGGAGAAACTTATTTCCGGGAAGTCGAAAGCCGGATTCTGAAAGAAACTGCTGCTCAAAAAGGCATTGTACTGGCCTCAGGAGGCGGAACGCCGTGTTTCTTTGATAATATGGAAGTAATTAAAGAAATGGGCGTCAGCATTTTCCTCGACGTTCCGGCCGAGGATCTCGCCAGAAGAATTGAAAACCACGGGAAAGACGACCGGCCGATCCTTTCAGGCGCAACTTCACTCGTCGACACGCTGCAACAGCGGATTACCGACCGGCTGCAATACTACTCACAAGCTGATTTTACATTGAAGGGCGAAATAGACGTCAGCCACTTACTGGAACTGATTACTCCTTTGCTTTAAAGTAAAAAACCTGCTCATCGCAGGTTTTTTAGCTATATGATCTACTAGCTTATCAAAAAGATACACCGCCTGTCAGCATCACGTTGATCGGCCGGTTTGTAATCTCGACGGACGCGTAATTTTTGGGATCTTTGAGGTAATAAGGTGTGTAAGCAGATTTATAGGTCATGAATGTACCTGTCAAATCCACAAAAAAGCGGTCTTTTCGTACGCCTATGCCCGCTGAGAACAGCAACTTGCTGCGATCGATACCATCGGATTGATCCAGGTAGGGATCTGAAATGTACGCCCCGCCGAGCCTTGCACGGAAGATATTCGCCCGGATTTCGCCGCCGAGGCGGAAGTTGGCGGTATTCCGGAATGTGTCTTTGATTTCAGCCTTTGTATTGTTCTTGAAATCCTTATTACCTGCATCGTCCAGGAAGCTTGTGTTAGCCCTCATGCCGGCGTAGCCATTGTACTCGATAGTAGCCGTCAGAAATCCTTTATTTTGGAAAAACACCGTCGCACCGACATTACCGCGCATTGGACCTATCAAAGTGTATTCAAAATCGTTGGGAGCAATGGGTAGCGAAGTGTATGGCGGAGTAATGAGGTTACCGTCCGCATCTTTGACTTTCCCACCGACGAAACCGGCCGCAACACTTTGGCTGTATGTCTCTTTAATCGCACTGATAGTCGGGCTGATCAGCGTTCCACCAATCTGGAACATGGGGTTGAACTTGTAAATGGCGCCCAGCGATGCGTTGAATCCGTTGCCGCGAACCGTAAAATCCTCAAACTGATCGATAAAAGTCAAAGACGGGCTGTTAATGTAGTCATCGCTGAACCGGGAAGAGTAATCATATTTGATCCTGCTGAACCCGATATTTCCCCCCAAATAAAACTTATCATTCAGGTTACCCGCGTAGGCGAATGTCCATTGAGATGTAGCCCCTTTGGAAGTAAAATCTCCTGACTGGTCCACAACGCTTTGCCCGTCGATCGCGTTGAACGGAGGGCCCGATGTGGTCGTAGGGTTGATCAGGTACATCTGGTAATAGGCTACTGGTAATGAGGAAGCTATCGGATTGCCCGCGGCGTTGTTTGTCAGGCCTTTTTCCAATTCGTCGATACTATAAGGAGGACTTGCATTGTTGGTACTCTCCAACACATTATCGATGTAAGCGCTGTTGTTGTTGCGCCCTCCATAAATGTACCCGTTTTGAAATGATTGCTGACGTGAAAAGGAAACACCGAATGACGACCGCTTCCATTTGCGCTGAAATCCCGGCTGACTGGCAAAGACGACGGAGGCCTGCGGGATGTTGAACAGGCTGCTGTTTTGCTTATCGGTGTTGCCCAGGTAACTCGCTGATGTTCCGGCGATGGTCACTGCCGGGCTTATCGTAAACTCCGAGCGGTTGTAAAACCCTAACCCTGCCGGGTTGCCGAAAATGGAACTGGCGTCACCGCCGATGGCTGCATGGTTTCCGCCAAGTGCCTGGAAGCGTGCGGTTCCCGTCTGATTGATTTCTGAATACCGAAAGGCATCGGTAGCATATTGAGCGAACGTCGCTGATGAAGTGAGTAGCGAAAATAATAGCGCTATTCCTGAGTATGGTTTAGACATGGCAATTGTTGCTTTATTTCAACACAATTTAAACGAAAACCCTGCAAAATTATGACATTTTGCAGGGTTTTCGACGTGACTATCTCTTTGCAAGGACAGTCGTAGATTATCTTGGACCTCTTGAAGAACGGCTTGAACTTCCGCCGCCACCGCCCCCACCACCAGATGGTGCGCTGTAACTTCTTGAAGGAGCGCTGTATGACGGCTGGCTGTAAGTCCGCGTCGGAGCGCTGTAAGATTCGCTTCTTTGGTTCGAATAGCTTCTGCTAGGCGTACTGTAATCCGACTGGCTTCTCGACGGCACACTGTATGAAGGTGCGCTGTAAGAAGAGGAGCCTCTCGAAGAACGTGGAGATGAATAGCTCGCACCGTTGGTGTTTCCGCCTTCCGAAGAATAGTTGCTCGAATTGGCAGAACGCGGACGTGAGTAATATACATTGCCACCATCGATGCTGCGTGAGCCGTATGATTCACCGCCGGTTCTTCCGCCGCCGTTCGCAACAGCATTACCACGGCCCGAACGGCTCGTTCTTGGCGAAGAATACGTGTCACCGGAAATTACCCGGTTGCCGTCGCGGCTTCCTCTCGTTGCAGCTTCGGAGCGTGAGCGGGACGAGTTTACGAAATTGGAATTGTAACGATCGCCGCCGCGGCTTCTGCTGGCATCTACCACACGTGGGCCGTAAGTTCTCGAAATACCTCTTTCAGGGTTGTTGATCACGATCACCGGACGGCTGTAAGCCCATGGTGAATATCCGTAACCACCGTAGAAGCCGTCGTAATAGCCTCCGTAACCTCCACCCCAGCCATACATGCTGTTGTAACCCCAAGGGCTGTAACCGAACGGATCATAGCCGTAGCCCATCATTCCGCCGTAACCCAGCATGCTTCCGTAACCCCATGGCGAATAGCCAAATGGCGAGTATCCGAAACCAGATCCGAATCCGAACCCAAATGAAGGACGCATCCTCATACCGCCGTAACCAAAGTTCAGCGATAAACCTGCGTAGCTACCCGGCCAGAATGAGCCTAAACCGCCATAGTAGCGATTGTTGTTAAAGCTGGCAGAATTATAGCCATCGACAAAGCCGGCATTATAGCCTACGTCTGACGATACCTGACGGTTTACAGTTCTTGACGAAAGATAGTTTTCGTCGTAGTAGTCTGCTGTGCCGTTTTCGGAATAGTTGCCTGTATAGGCGTAGTCCGGATTATCCGAACGGGAGACTTCCTGATCACCTCCGCGGTCTGTCAGCACGAGGCCTCCGCCGGAGCTTCCCCCGTAGAGATCGTCATATCCGTCGCCCGAGCGCGATGTATACTGGTTCGAAGTACACCCC
Organism: Dyadobacter soli; assembly: GCF_900101885.1. Taxonomy (GTDB): domain Bacteria; phylum Bacteroidota; class Bacteroidia; order Cytophagales; family Spirosomataceae; genus Dyadobacter; species Dyadobacter soli. Next base: position 212,463 of record NZ_FNAN01000002.1, read on the forward strand.
CAAGCTCCCAACAGCACCAGCAAAGACAAATATTTTGCTTTATTGAACATACTCATGGCTTTTGAAGGATTAAAAGTTTGTTGCTAATATAGTTAAAAAACCTGTTCTCTGTACGAAGTAAACGTCCGTAACTATACATTAATTCCAAAGTTAACATAAAAAACTATCTTTGCAACTCCCTTGAAAAACAGGCCTGGATTAACGTAATACTCCATTTATATTCCAAAATAATACAAAGTAATGAGTAAAGGCTTACCAACACGCAGTGAAAACTACTCCGAGTGGTACAATGAACTAGTGAAACGCGCCGACCTGGCCGAAAACTCGCCGGTAAGAGGCTGTATGGTGATCAAGCCGTACGGGTACTCTATCTGGGAAAAAATGCAGCGCGCGCTGGATGACATGTTTAAGGAAACAGGCCATACCAATGCCTACTTCCCGCTTTTCATCCCAAAATCGTACCTGAGCAAGGAGGCCTCACACGTAGAAGGATTTGCCAAGGAATGTGCCGTGGTGACGCATTACCGCCTCAAAAACGACCCGAATGGTAAAGGTGTGGTGGTAGACCCGGACGCGAAACTGGAAGAGGAACTGATCGTCCGCCCTACTTCGGAAACGGTGATTTGGAGTACTTACAAGAACTGGATCCAGTCGTACCGCGACCTGCCGTTGCTCATCAACCAATGGGCGAACGTCGTGCGCTGGGAAATGCGTACACGTCTGTTCCTGCGCACGGCCGAATTCCTGTGGCAGGAAGGCCACACCGCGCACGCAACCGCACAGGAAGCGATTGCCGAAACGAAGCAAATGCTGGAAGTATATGCGCAGTTTGCCGAGGAATGGATGGCCGTGCCGGTTATCAAAGGGGTAAAAACAGCGAACGAACGTTTCGCGGGCGCCGAAGATACCTACTGCATCGAAGCGATGATGCAGGACGGAAAAGCATTGCAGGCAGGTACTTCCCATTTCCTGGGCCAGAACTTCGCGAATGCATTCGATGTGAAGTTCCAGGATAAGGAAGGCAAGCTGGATTACGTTTGGGGAACCTCATGGGGTGTAAGTACGCGTCTGATGGGCGCGCTCATTATGGCCCATTCGGATGATGCGGGACTCGTTTTACCTCCGAAACTCGCGCCTATCCAGGTGGTGATCGTGCCGATTTACCGGAATGAAGAGCAACTTGCTCAAATCTCCGAGAAAGTAGGCGAAATCACGAAAGACCTGAAAAAACTCGGCATCAGCGTCAAATACGACAGCAGCGACAATACGAAACCTGGTTTCAAATTTGCTGAGTATGAATTGAAAGGCGTTCCGGTTCGGTTGGCAATGGGAGGCCGCGACCTTGAAAACGGCACCGTGGAAGTTGCACGCCGCGACACCAAAACCAAAGAAACGGTTTCAATCGAAGGCATTGCAACATACATTCAGAACCTGCTGGAAGACATTCAGGAATCGATTTATAAAAAGGCGTTGACGTTCAGAGAAGAGAATACCTACAAGGTAGATTCATTCGAAGAATTCAACAATATCCTCGATACCAAAGGCGGGTTTGTCCTAGCGCATTGGGACGGCACTTCCGAGACCGAGGAAAAGATCAAGGAGGAAACCAAGGCGACCATCCGGTGCATTCCTTTGAACCAGGAAGCAGAGGAGGGCGTTTGCATTTACTCGGGCAAGCCGTCGAAAGGACGCGTGGTATTTGCCCGGGCATACTAATTTACATTTTCACGCATTCGTGAGAGTTTCCGCGGAAAGCGTTTCCCGGAAAGCCTTTCCGAATGCTTTTTTCAACCACATAAATATAAAACTATGAGTCAGGCAAAGGCTGGTGACAAAGTACTGGTACATTATAAAGGTACCTTGCCGGATGGACAACTTTTTGATTCCTCCGAAGGACGTGAGCCTTTAAGCTTCACTCTGGGAAGCGGACAGGTGATCAAAGGATTTGACGATGGCGTGACCGGCATGACGATCGGCGACAAAAAAACGATCAGTATCCCTAATGCCGAAGCATACGGCCCGGTTAATGATGACATGATCGTCCGTTTCGACCGTGCGCAAATCCCTGCCGATATTCCTCTCGAAATAGGCGGTACATTGAATATGCACCAGGACGGCGGCCAGGTGATCCCGGTTGTCGTTAGAGAAGTAACTGAAACTTACGTGGTACTCGACGCCAACCATCCGTTGGCAGGTCAGGACCTTATTTTTGAACTGGAATTAGTAGGTATCAACTAATTTTCACTCAAATGTTACTTGCGGCCGGCAACCGGAACACCGGGAATGCCGGCCGCATTTTTATTCCGTCCATTTGAGGCTGAAACTTTCGGGCTTTCCTTTGGATAGTTTCAGTAAAATCTGCCGCGCCGCAAGATCCTGCAACATTCGCTCGGCCCGTTTTTCGGAGATATTGATGATTTTGGAAAAAACTTTGGCCGTGACTGAATCGGTTTCTTTGAGATACGTAACCAATGTTTTGACGTGCCGCGTAGCCAGTAACTTTTCCGTCTCGCTATCGGCTCCATTGTAGAGCAGCAGCCTGGGGATAGGCATACTTTTGTCCTTCACACGAATGTAAATAATGCGCTCACCCTTTTCATTCAGCGCATGATGCGGCTTGTCTTCACTTTCACTGACGGTCACCCATAAAACTTTTTTGCCGTCAAGATTTAATGTTTTAATCTGAACCACCAATACCGGTTCGATCAGTTTCACCAATGCCTTTTCGAGCTTTTGTAATTCCCGCAGCTCCGATTGTACACCCATAATGGCACCATGATCAGCCACGCCGATCAGCAGATTGCCGCCCGAGGTGTTGGCAAAGGACACAATGGTTTTGGCAATTTTGAAAGGACTATCCACTGTCCTTTTGAACTCGGTAGTAAGCCCCTCCCCTTCCTTCACTAACTGAATGATACTTTTATCCATGCATTTAAATCAACCCGTATTTCTTGCCCGGCATCGACCGGACCATTCCCTGGAATTCGAGGTTAAGCAGCAATGTAGCCAGCCGGTTCAAATGAATGCCCGATTGCCAGGCCAGCTCGTCGATCTGCATCGCGCCCTGCTGCTTTAACAGCGAAAGTACCTGGCCTTCGTCCTGCGTGAAGCCTTCGAACGTCATCGCCGAATGATCCCCCGAAGTAACCGGCGCAACTTCCGGCATTCCTTCACCCCAACCCAGCGCCGCAGCCATATCAGCCACCGAAGTAAAAATTGCTGCTTTGTTATCGCGGATCAGGAAATTGCATCCTTCCGAATGCGGCTCGTTGATCGCCCCAGGCACGGCAAAGACGTCCCTATGGTAATTCTGCGCGAATTCTACGGTGATCAGGCTTCCGCCGGTCCGCCCCGATTCCACTACAATAGTAACATCACTAAGCCCCGCAATAATTCGGTTGCGCGCGGGAAATCTCATAAAATCCGGCTTGGTGCCCAATGCGTTTTCAGTCACGATACCGCCGTTGTCCTGCATTTCAAACGCCGTGCGCTGGTGAACAGCCGGATAGATCACGTCCAAGCCGCTGGCCATCACTCCTAACGTCGCCAGATTGTTGCGCAGGCAATGCCGGTGTGCAGTGATATCCACACCATACGCCAGCCCGCTCACCACAAGCGGTTGGTAAGGCACCAGGTCACGGATGATATTTTCGGTCACCGCTTTCCCGTATTCGCTGATTTTCCGTGTCCCGACGATCCCGACCGTACGTGGCCAGTTGAAGTCGGTATTGCCTTTGGCATACAATGCAATGGGCGCGTCGTAAAGCGGCCGGAGTCGCGCCGGGTAGTCGGGTTCGTTGAAGAAAAGAAGCTGTGTCCCGGTTTTGCGGCATTGTGCAAGCTCTCTTTCAGCCAGTTCCAAGGTGTTTTTGCCTAGAACCGCTTTCACGATCTTGTCGCCGATACCGGGGATTTTAATGAGCCTTTTATAATCGGCCTCGAAAACCTGGGTGGCACCGCCGCAGTAGCTGATGAGCTGGCGGATGGTCACAGCCCCGATGCCGGGCGTGTGCATAAGCGCGAGGATGCAGATTTTCTCTGCGTCGGAGGATGGATACATAGTATAGTGTGTTGGTTGAGATTTGCAACTGCCGACGCCTGGCATGCATTTTGCGAGTATACGTCAGCAGTTGATTTTCAAAAATAAACAATAATCTGAAAACCATATATGGAAAACCTCGAAACCGAAGTAGCCGAAACCGAGCAGCATTTTGAAGGCATGGGCGCCACCTGCCATCCCGAAGGGGTTTACTATCGCGTATGGGCGCCGCACGCCGAAAGTGTTTCGGTCATAGGAAGTTTCAACGACTGGGATGCCTCCGCCAATCCGCTGCAACCGGAAGAAAATGGCATGTGGGGCGCGCTGGTCGAAAATTCAAAAGAAGGGGACGAATATAAATATGTCCTGAAAACACCCGCCGGAGAACTGCACCGCAACGACCCTTATGCACTAAAAATGACCAATTCAGCCGGCAATTGCGTGGTCTACAACCACGAGTCTTTCGACTGGCAGGATGTAACTTTTCAAATGCCGAGCTGGCATGAACTGGTGGTCTACGAGCTGCATGTAGGCACTTTCCATGTTAAAGAACAAGGGCAGGTCGGAACGTTCTATACGGCTATCGAGCGGATTCCCTATTTAAAAGATATGGGTTTCAATGCAGTGGAACTAATGCCCTGCTCTGAATTCCCGGGTTCAAGGTCATGGGGCTATAACCCTGCTAACCCGTTTGCTATAGAGTCTGACTACGGTGGTCCGGACGGTTTGAAAGCATTCGTAAAAGCCGCGCACGAAGCGGGCATTGCCGTAATTCTCGACGTGGTATATAACCACTTCGGTCCGTCGGACCTCGACCTCTGGCAATTCGATGGCTGGCAGGAAAATGATGGCGGCGGCATTTATTTCTACAACGACTGGCGCTCGGAAACGCCCTGGGGCAACACCCGCCCCGACTACGGCCGGGGCGAGGTACGCCAGTACATTCACGATAATGCATTGATGTGGCTTAAAGATTACCGGATCGACGGCCTCAGAATGGATATGGTACCCTACATCCGCAATGTGAAAGCCAACGGCAACCCCGGCGACGACATTCCCGAGGGCATTTCGCTCATGCAATGGATCAACAAGGACATCCGCGACAGCTGTGTCAATTGCATTACCATCGCCGAGGATATGCACTCGCTCGATTTTATCACCAACTCGGTCGAAAACGGCGGCCTGGGCTACGGATCGCAATGGGATGCGGAGTTTGTGCATTCCGTGCGCGATGCGATCATTACCGCCAACGACGAGGACCGCAATATGGATAGCGTGGTGGCCGCAATCACGAATCGCTACAATACTGATTCCTTCCAGCGCATTATTTACACCGAATCGCATGACGAAGTCGCCAACGGCCAGGCACGTGTGGCCGAGGAAATCGCGGATGGCGATGTCAATAACTGGTATTCCAAAAAACGCGCCGCGTTGGGCGTAGCATTGGTGCTAACCTCTCCGGGCATTCCGATGATATTCCAGGGACAGCCATTGCTGGAAGACAAATGGTTCTCGGACAGCGATCCGATCGACTGGTCGAGGCTCGAAAAATTCAGCGGCTTTGCCGCATTGCACCGTGATATGATCCACATCCGCCGCAACTGGTTTGGCGTCACCAAAGGTTTGCAAGGGCAAAACGTCAGCATTATCAGGCAGGATAATGAGAAAAAAGTGATCGTCATGCACCGTTGGGACGAAGGCGGACCGAAAGACAGCGTCGTGGTAGTATTCAATTTCTCCACAGAAACCTTCTCTGATTACAAAGTAGGCTTCCCCCGCCCCGGCAAATGGCATCTGCGCCTCAATACCGACAACGAATACTACGACCAGGATTTCTCACACCTGGGCGTATTCGACATCGACACTATGGAAGGTGAAATAGACGAATGCGGCCAGTTCGGCTCGTTACAAATCCCGCCGTACTCAGCTTTGATATTCTCGCAGGAGGAGTGATTTTAAAGGGAGGCAAGGGAGGATGGAGGAAAGGGAGGAAGGCGGAAAGGAAAGGCTGGTGCGGATAATAACAACAGGAGGCCCCGACGGGGCCTTTTGTCATATATTCTCGTGTGTTTCTATAAACAGGTAATGCCTCCGGCATCGGGCGCCATGCCTGAATATCAGGATGCTCAATTTCGAAGTGCCGCGGAGCGGCTTCCTGTTTATAGAAAATAAGTAGATCGAAAACATCGCGAGACCCCAGCGGGGTCCCCTATTTCCGTGCTGATTTTCTACAAACCTCAATTCTTTCTTTCAGTTTTTTTCTTCCTCCCCTTCCTCCATCCTCCCTTTCCTCCTTTTCTCCTTCCCTCCTTTAAATCATTCTAAAAACACGATCCCAGCGGATTTTTTTGAGGAAACTGGTCGGGTTGGGATCGATGGACATCCATACGAAAACGGCCTTTCCAACAATGTGGTCCTTCGGCACGAAGCCCCAATACCGTGAATCAGCGGAATCGTGGCGGTTGTCGCCCATCATGAAATAGTAGTCTTGCTTGAATGTGTAGTTAGTAAGCTGCTTACCGCCGATGGTGATCTTGTTCTTTTCTACCACTACATTTTCATTCCCATCGAAATTGCGGATAATGTCGCCGTAAAGGGCAATGTTGACTTCGGTCAATGGAACAGTCATTCCGGCTTTCGGCACGGTAATGGGCCCGTAGTTATCCTTGTTCCAATCTGCCGCATCACTTGCCGGAAAAAGGAAGGGTTCTTTCAAGCCTTTTTCCATCCATACCGGCTGCACCCGCTTCACGAAATCATAGGTTTTCAACTTCTCCGCCAATGCATCGGTGGTTTTCACTACATAGCCCGCCTCGTCATTAGCGGCAATGCTATCGCCGAAGGTTTCGGTAAACTGCGCATAATCTACAATGCCGTTCTTGTGGAAGACATTCTCTTCATTCACAGCCGTTTTTACCGATACGAAATATTCGTTCTGCATACGCACAGGCGCCGCCTGCACCTGCCCGTTCACATACACCTGCCCGAGGCGCACTTCCAGCTTGTCGCCCGGAATGCCTACGCACCGCTTGATGTAGTTGGAACGAAGATCGGTAGGGTGCGGATGCAGGTCGGGCAGCACATTACTGTATTTCTGATACATATCCGGATGCTCCACGGGCAGATAAAACACGACGACATCCCCATTTTTGACATCAGTAAAACCCGGCAGGCGGTATTGCGGCAGCTTAATCCAGTCGAGATAGGAAGGAATGCTGGTGCCCCAGATCGTCTGATGCGTGAGCGGCACCTGCAATGGCGTCACGGGCGTGGTAGTACCATAATGCAGCCTGCTCACAAACAGGTAATCACCCACGAGCAGGCTGTTCTCCATCGAAGGCGTTGGAATCACAAATGCACTAAAAAACAGCCAGCGGATCAATGTAGCCGCAACTACGGCGAAGACTATCGAGTCGAACCACTCGCGGAATGGGGTTTTCGTCTTCCGGGCTTTCGTTTCGGGTTTGGGGAGTGTTGTGAGCATGGGAAAGATGTTTTTGACCGGCGGTCAGTGGTCGGCCGTCGGCGGTCACTACACGCAATATACCACCAATCAACATAACACCCCAATCATTATATATTATTAATTTACATATAACACAAAAAAGGAGGAACCTTGCGATTCCTCCCATATCTCCAATCTTGCTAAGCTTAGTTAATCACCCTGAAAATGCGGCTCCAACGGATTTTGTTGAAGAAGCTGGTCGGGTTCGGGTCGATGGACATCCATACGAATACTGCTTTGCCCACGATGTGGTCCATCGGTACAAAGCCCCAATAGCGGGAATCGGCCGAGTTATGGCGGTTATCACCCATCATAAAGTAGTAATCCTGCTTGAATGTGTAGCTGGTAATGGCCTTACCGCCCACTTTCACCGACTTTTCATCGATCACCACATCCTCATTGTCCTCATAGTTTTTGATCACGGGGCCATAGGTTGCGATATTTTCAGGCGTCAGCTGCACGGTCATACCTTCTTTCGGAACGGTAATCGGACCATAATTGTCACGGTTCCATTTGAAGAGCGACGAGTTCGGGTAGAGCATCGGCTCACTGATATCCTTTGGTGATTTCACTAGTGTAATGCTTTTTACAAAATCATAAGTTTTAAGCTTAGCTGCGATTTCCGTGGTCGTGAAAACCAGGTAGCCCATTTGCTCGTTACCCCTGATCGTATCGTTATCGCCTTCCGTATAGGTATTGAATTCAGAAACACCGTTTTCGCGGAACACCTTTTCTTCATTCACCGCCGTGGTGGTCGCTACGAAGTACTCGTTCTCCATACGGGCGGGGTTTTCCATCGCCTGGCCGTTCGTGTACACCTGCAAGTCGCGCACTTCGACCTTGTCGCCAGGGAGACCCACGCAACGTTTGATATAATTGGTTTTCAAATCAACCGGATGCTGCAATTCGGGAGGGTAGTTGAATACCACCACGTCGCCTCGTTTCACTTCGCTGAAACCCGGCAGGCGGTATTGCGGCAACTGGATAAGGCTGGTATAGGATGGAATGTTCGTTCCCCAGATCGTCTGGTGCGTGAGCGGCACCTGCAATGGCGTTTTCGGTGTGCGGGTACCGTAATGCAGCTTGCTTACGAAAAGAAAATCGCCCACGAGCAGGCTGTTCTCCATCGAAGGCGTTGGAATGGTAAATGCTTCAAAAAACAGCCAGCGGATCAGCGTTGCGGCTACTACCGCGAACAAAATGGAGTCGAACCACTCCCTTGCCGGTGACTTCTTCTTTTTGGATTCAACTGAACTCGAAGTCAACTCTCTATTAACAGCCATGCGATGATTGATTAGAATACTTTAAATTTTGAGGAGGTCGTTCATCCCGAACACCCCGAATTTGCCCGGAAGCCATTCCGCAGCTACCACAGCGCCCAATGCGAAGCCCTGACGGTTGTGGGCGGTATGGGAAATTTCGATGGTATCCACTTCCGATTCGTAGCGGACAATGTGGGTACCAGGCACCTCACCGCGGCGCTCGGCCAGGATTTGCAGGTAACCTTCCTCGTTTTCAGGGGCCAGCTTCCAGCCGTCGACGTTCCCCATTTCCTCGATAATACCCTCCGCAAGCGTAATGGCTGTGCCGCTGGGCGCATCGAGTTTGTGAATGTGGTGTACCTCGGTCATCGAGCTCTGGTACTCGTGCCCGTTCATCAGGCGCGCGAGCATGCGGTTGAGGCGGAAGAACAGGTTCACGCCAATGCTGTAATTGGATGCGTAGAAAAATGATCCCGACTGAGCCTTGCAGAGCGCTTCCACTTCGGCACGGTGATCGAGCCAGCCGGTGGTACCGCACACGATCGGCCAGCCTTTTTTGAGGCAATAAATGATATTTTCAAATGCGGATTCCGGTGAGCTGAACTCGATCGCCACATCTACGTCGGCAGTTTGCAGCTTGTCCATATCCGCACGGTTTTGCACATCAATTTTCCCCACGATCGAATGCCCGCGGTCCACGGCAATCTGTTCGATCGTCTTCCCCATCTTCCCGTACCCCAGTAATAGTATTCTCATTAATCTGTTATTTGAAAATCAGTACTCTTTTAAATCATTTAAAATTGAAAACCATCCGCACGCCCGGCGTTGGTTCGCGCATCATCGGCTGGTTCAGCTTGGGGCTTACGTTCAAAGTAAGGTCGTCCGACAGGTCGAAAGTCTTCAAATGCGCCGCCACATTGGCCTCGATGATCGACAGCGTGTAAATCAGGCCCGTTACGATAATGGCAAAGCCACGGTTCCGGCGCCAGTAGTTCTTCTGACGAACCGCCTGGCTATGTGTGATATCCCGGTACTCACTACTCGTGTTTAGCAGGTTTCTTACCCGCACCCTGACCGTGTCGTCGTCCGCCAGATCCGGGTTTCGCTGGCCGTATTTCGGATCATTCTTGTCCAGAATATAAAACCGCTCATACGCACCCAGAAAATCACGATATTTAATCGTATTCAGATAATAGGTATAAAGCCCTCCTCCAAATGCCAGGTACACGATCGGCGCCTTCCAGTAATCGCGGTTATAAAGCTGTCCCGCACCCGGTATGAACGCCAGTCGCGTGGCCGTTTTGGGCACCGGCATCCACTTCTTTTTAACGTTTTTTAACGTGTCGGCCTGGGCCAATGCCGCGCTGTCGAGTACAATGGTCGTCGATTTTCCGGTTTTCAGACTATCCTTTTTATCCTCCGTCTGTGCTGCAATCCGACCCGATACCAGCAAAATCAACCCTAACAATACCCAGTTTTTCAACGTTTACTTGAATTTCAGTGTTTCTAAAATCTTTTTCAGTTCGTCCTGAGAGCCAAAAGGGATCTTGATTTCGCCCTTATGCTGCTCGTTGGCTTTCACGGACACCTTCGCCCCGAAGTAGGACGAAAGCTGGAACTGTAACGACTTTATTTCCTGATTAATTGTCGGCTGTTTTTTCGACTCGATGGGGATATTGCTAATCATTCCGAGCTTCCGAACCTCGTCCTCGACCTTCCTCACCGACCATCCTTCTTCGATGATCTGGTTAAAAATTTTGAGCTGGCTCTGGTCGCTGTTGATCGTGATCAATGCCCGGGCGTGGCCCATGCTGATCTTGTCGTCGCGCAACGACGCCTGGATCACCGGCGGCAGTTTGAGCAAGCGGATATAGTTGTTGACGGTCGTGCGGTTCTTGCCCACACGTGCGCCGAGTTCTTCCTGTTTGAGGCTGCATTCGAGGATCAGCCGCTGGTAGCTCAATGCAATCTCGATCGCATTAAGGTTTTCGCGTTGAATGTTCTCGATAAGCGCCATTTCCAGCATTTGCTGGTCGTTGGCCGTGCGGATGTATGCGGGAATGGTCGTCATGCCGAGCGAGCGCGATGCCTGCAAACGGCGCTCTCCGGAAATCAGCTGGTAGGTGTCTTCCGAAAGCTGCCGCACGGTAATGGGCTGGATAATACCCTGCACGCGAATGGAATCCGCGAGTTCATCCAGTGATTCCTGGTCGAACTTCGTCCGCGGCTGATAAGGGTTCGCCTCGATCTGGCTCACATCGATTTCATTCATCGAACCGATGACCTCCGAGCCGCGTGTGCTTGCCCTGGGCGTGCTGATTTTCTCGGAGTCTTGCAGAAGAGCGCCTAATCCTCTTCCCAGTCCGGTCATTTTTTTCGTCTTGCTGCTGTTCTCCATTGCCTGTTCGTACTATCGTGGTCAGTTCACCCTGTCGGAAGAGAGCAAACCGTTTTTACTGAGAATCTCTCTTGCAAGGTTCAGATAGCTGACGGCCCCTTTGCTGTCCGAATCCTGCGCCATGACAGGGATCCCGAAGCTCGGCGCCTCACTGATACGTACGTTACGAGGTATGATGGTGTTGAAAACAAGAGATTCGAAGTGGTTGGTAACCTCGGTCACCACCTGGTTGGACAGACGCAGGCGGAGGTCATACATCGTGAGCAGGATGCCCTCGATGATCAGGTTGGTATTCAGCCTTGACTGAATGATCGTGATGGTATTCAGCAACTTACCCAATCCTTCCAATGCAAAATACTCGCATTGTACCGGAATGATCACCGAGTCGGCGGCGGTAAGGCTGTTGATTGTGATAAGGCCTAATGAAGGGGAACAGTCGATAATGATGAAGTCGTAGTCGTCGCGCACTTCCGCGATCGCGTCCTTCATCCTGTGCTCCCGGTTTTTAAGATTGATCATCTCGATCTCCGCCCCTACCAGGTCGATATGCGACGGCAACAGGTTCAGGTTCGGGAAATCGGTTTGCAAGATAATTTCAGAAGTTTTCGCCTGCTCCACCATGCATTCGTAAATGCTGTTCTCCATCTCCTGCGGATTAAATCCAAGCCCCGACGTCGAATTAGCCTGCGGATCAGCGTCGATGATGAGTGTGCGGAATTCTAGCGCGGCCAAACTGGCCGCAAGGTTAATAGCAGTGGTGGTTTTCCCTACGCCTCCCTTTTGGTTTGCAATTGCAATTACTTTGCCCATGTATTCATTTGAGTTACCAATGTCAAATTTCTATTATTCGGGGCAATCTACCAAGAAATGTTCCACGGAGTTTTCAAGAAAACACCAAACTAGTTGACTATGAGATTTTTAAATGATATTATTATTTAATTAAAAATAAATTGAAGGAAAAATAGGCAAAATGTTTCACGCCCACACCTGCGTGCCCTCCGTACAGTTCTTGCACATCTCTATCTCTGAACGAGATCGGATAAGTGAAGCGCGGAAATCGCGGTACTTCTTCCCTTTCCAGAGCTGGCGGAATGTCGAAGTTTTCATGTCGCCCAGCTTGTACTCGGCATCTTTATCGAAACAGCAGGGCACCACGGCACCGTCCCAGGTGATCACGCACGAGTGCCACATTTTCCAGCAATGGTCTACGAATTTGTTTTTGATAGAATACTTTCCATCGGCCTGAACTTCGTACCGGGAGTATTTTTGAATAGTAGGGATCAGATCGGAGCCTTCTTCATAGTCGTAGATCTGCGCGGTTTTCAAGCCTACTTCATCCACGCCCATTTCTTCGGCCAGCTTTTTCACGTCTTCGATCTGGTGCTCATTCGGCTTCACCACGAGGAACTGGAAAATCACATGCGGCGTCGCGGATTTGAGCTCCTTCTTCCATTTAATGATATTGCGCGTTCCTTCGAGCACTTTTTCAAGGTTACCACCGACGCGGTATTGCTGGTACACATCCTGCGTGGTGCCGTCGATGGAGATAATCAGGCGGTCCAGTCCCGATTCCACGGTTTTACGCGCCTTCTCGTCGGTGAGGTAATGCGCATTGGTGGAAGTGGCGGTGTAAATACCCTTACTACTGGCATATTTAACCAGTTCGAAAAACTTGGGATGCAAATAGGGCTCGCCCTGGAAGTAGAAAATGAGGTATAATAAGGTATCGCCGAGTTCGTCGATGGTCCTTTTGTACAATTTTTCTTCCATCATACCCGTCGGCCGTGTGAACGAGCGCAGGCCGCTGGGGCATTCGGGGCAGCGGAGGTTACAGGAAGTAGTCGGTTCGAAAGAAATCGCGATCGGCATTCCCCAATGCACCGGGTTACCCGTCATTTTGGAATAAAAATAGCTTCCCAATATCTGCATTGCATTCCAGGCGCGCTTCGGCGTCACTTTCGACATCAGGTTCAGGCCATCCTTAAAGTTCTTGTTCATATGCTGGACATTCAGCGATCAGCGCGCGCGTACCGGCCTGATGATCAGTTTAAATAGCGTTGAAAATTACAATACAGCGATTCCGGTGGTGTACTTGATTTCGGAAATTACGAAATAACTGCTGATGTGTAACACGCTCGACAGGGCAGAAAGTTTATGCTGGTAAAACTGATTGTACGCCTCACCATCTTCTACGACCACTTTGAGCATGTAATCGAAGTTGCCTGAAACGACCGAGCATTCCAGTACCTCAGGCATTTGCACAATGGCCTGGTTGAAGTCCTCAAAGCTCTCCTTCCGCTGCTTGTCTAATGTTACATTACAATACACGACCAGACTTTTCCCCAGTTTCCGGCGATTCAGCAAGCATACATATTTATCGATAAACCCCTCTTTTTCAAGCTTTCGTATGCGCTCATGCACCGGCGTGACCGACAGATTGATCTTGCTCGCGATCTCCTTGATCGTCATCTGGGCATTATTTTGTAGTAAATCCAGAATCTTGCGGTCGGTCTGGTCTGGCTGCATAAAGTATTTTTTGTGGCTGTGTACAAGCTGTGAGCGTTACCGGCAGAAATTTTTCTTACATAAGGGATCAAAAATAGTTTTCTTTTCTGTCTTTGACAGACATTATAGTATGTTTTTCTGCCAAAAATTAATTTTGAACTCATTAATCTAAACTATAAAAACACTTACATACCGATGATCATTGGTGTCCCCAAAGAAATCAAGAACAACGAGAACCGGGTAGCTTTAACGCCCGCAGGAGTCACAGAGCTACGTAAGCACGGACACACAGTGTACGTGCAGGCGGAGGCAGGCAAAGGCAGCGGTTTTACCGACGACCAATACACACAAGCCGGAGCAAGCATTCTCCCCACCATCGAAGAAGTTTACGGCATTGCCGAAATGATCATAAAAGTTAAGGAGCCAATTGCAAGTGAATACCCACTAATTAAAGAAAACCAGCTCCTCTTCACCTACTTTCACTTCGCGTCCTCCGAGCCCCTCACCCACGCGATGATCGAGCGCAAAGCCGTTTGCCTCGCGTACGAAACCGTCGAAAAGACAGACAGAAGCCTTCCGTTACTCGTTCCGATGAGCGAGGTAGCAGGCCGTATGGCGATCCAGGAAGGTGCCAAATACCTCGAAAAACCGATGGGTGGCTTTGGCATTTTGCTCGGCGGCGTGGCGGGAGTGAAACCGGCGAACGTGCTGGTACTCGGCGGCGGGATCGTAGGAACGCAGTCGGCGAAAATGGCGGCAGGACTGGGAGCGAATGTAACGATTATGGATATCAGCCTTCCACGGCTGCGTTATCTGGAAGACATTATGCCGGCGAATGTAGACACGGTAATGTCCAACGAATACAACATCCGCGAGCTCATCCAGGGCGCGAACCTGATCATCGGCGGTGTGCTGATCCCGGGCGCGAAAGCCCCGTCGCTCATTACCCGCGACATGCTGAAACTGATGAAGCCGGGAACGGTAATGGTGGACGTGGCGATCGACCAGGGCGGCTGTTTCGAAACTTCCAAAGCAACCACACACGAAGATCCGATCTACGAAGTGGACGGCGTCGTACATTATTGTGTAGCAAACATGCCCGGCGCGGTGCCTTACACCTCCACGCTCGCATTGACCAATGCTACGCTCCCCTACGCATTGCAACTGGCCAACCAGGGCTGGAAACAGGCTTGCTCCGCCAACGAGGAGCTGCGCAAGGGATTAAATGTCGTTCACGGAAAAGTAGTATTTAAAGGTGTAGCCGAAGCATGGCATTTGCCTTATACGGACGTCAAAGAATTATTCTGAATCAGCAAACCTGACTAGATAAACCCGGCCATTTTTAATGTGCCGGGTTTTTGTTTTCTAAAAATATTACAATTACTTTCTAAAAAGCATTGCGATTGTCGAATATTGTTCTTACTTTTGCGTCACAATTTGAAGGAACATCCGTTCGCTTCTCTGCTCATAAACGGTCTAGTACATTTTAGATCACCTGCCAGCCTCAAAATTTGTCCCGGCTGGACCTACCGTTCACACGCAGAGCCCCACGGATGGTTAGTGGTGGGCTTTGTGGCAATCCCTTTCAATTTTTTTACGAAATAAACCGGAATGCCGGTGATGTGGTCCAATTTCAATTGGAACAAATGCATGTGTTGGGCTTGTCCCGCAGGATCATTGTGCTGTTTTCAGCCTTCGTCACTCTCAAACCGGAGCATCCGTTCAATTCAAGAATTAATACTAAAAGCAATAGAATGACTACTGAAACTTTTCAAACTTTCGAAGAGCTTGGACTCAACGAAAACATCCTGAAAGCCTTGCAAGAAATGGGTTTTGAAAAACCCTCCCCGATACAGGCACAGGGAATCCCCGCAGTTATGCAGGGTTCTGACGTAATTGGTCAGGCCCAGACCGGTACCGGTAAAACTGCTGCATTCGGAATTCCCGTGCTGGAAAGAATTGATACATCCAGTAATGCAGTACAAGCACTGATCCTTTGCCCTACCCGCGAACTCGCGGTGCAGGTATCCGAAGAACTAGGCCGTTTGGCCAAATATTTGCGCGGCGTGCGCATCGAAGCCATCTACGGTGGCGACTCGATCGACCGTCAGATCCGCTCCCTCAAAAAAGGAGTACATATAGTAGTAGGAACTCCGGGCCGCGTTATGGACCACATGGAGCGCCGCACCCTGAAATTCGACGAAGTACGCATGATGGTACTCGACGAGGCCGACGAAATGCTCGATATGGGCTTCCGTGAGGACATCGAGAGCATCCTGGCCGATATGCCGGAAGATCGCCAGACGATCCTTTTCTCGGCAACGATGTCGAAGCCGATCATGTCGATCACCAAACGCTTCCTCAACGATCCTACATTAATTAAGGTAGTTCGTAACGAGCTGACCAACCAGAATATCGAGCAGGTTTATTTTGAAGTAAAACCACAGGCGAAAGTCGAGGTAATGACCCGTCTGATCGATATGCACCACATTAAGTCCCTGCTGGTTTTCTGTAATACCAAACGCAAAGTGGACGAGATCGTGGAAGACCTGCAATTGCGCGGTTATGCTTCGGAAGGTATCCACGGTGACTTGCGCCAGCAACAACGCAGCAATGTGATGAGCAAATTCAAGGCTGGTGTAACTACTATCCTTGTTGCGACAGACGTTGCGGCACGCGGTATAGACGTTAGCGGCCTGGATGGCGTGATCAACTACGACATTCCGATGGACGAAGAATATTACGTACACCGTATCGGCCGTACGGGCCGCGCGGGAATGTCCGGTAAGGCATTCTCACTGGTTGCCCGTGACGAAAAATACCGTCTGAAATCCATTGAAGGTTATACCAAAGTAAAAATCGAAAAAGGCGTTATTCCTTCTTTCGAAGATATCGTGGGCGTTCGTAAAGCACGTTTTGTAGAGAACATTTCAGCCTCTATCAAAGAAAGCGGTGACGAAGAACTGTACAACGACGTACTTGAAATGCTGCATCACAGCGGCTTCTCTACCGAGCAGATCGTAGGTGCGATGGCTAAGCAGATCATGGGCGTTCAGAAAAATGAATACTCGGATGGCAACCTCGCGTGGGAAGAGCGTCGCAGCGACCGTCGCGAAGGCGGTAACGACCGTTTCGGACGTGGCGATCGTCGTGAAGGCGGCCGTTTCGAAAGAGGTGGAGACCGTCGCGAAGGTGGCCGTTTCGGTGACCGTGGCGGTGATCGCGGTGGCGACCGTTATGCACCACGCGGCGAGCGCGGTGACCGTGGAGGTGATCGTGGCGAACGCCGTCAATCGGCTCCCGAGGCTGGTATGACCCGTTTGTTCCTGAGCCTTGGCCGTAAGGACCACATTATGCCGAAAGACATTGTGGGCGCTATCGCAGGCGAAGCCAACATTCCGGGCAAAACCATCGGTGCGATCGACATTTATGACAAATTCACGTTCGTAGACGTACCTGAGCGCGATGCGCGTGCGGTATTGCGTGCGATGGATGGCAACACCATCAAAGGCAAGCCGGTGCAGATCGACATTGCAAAATAAATTCTGACAACAATTGATTAGTGCGAAAAGGGACTTGTAAAAAGGTCCCTTTTTCGTTTATTTTCAGCCATGCAAAACGAACAACTCGAAGTATGGCTCCGCGGGCCGCTTCCCGGGATACCCGATCTGCTCCAACCTGTCGCACATGCATTATTACAGGCGCGGGAAGAGCTGGGCATTTTCAGCAATACATTTCCTACCAAACTGCTTTGGGAAAAACCGGCAAATGTGGCGTCGGTCGGCTTCCATTTGCAGCACCTCGCGGGCGTGCTCGACCGCCTGTACACGTATGCGCGTGAGGAATCGCTCAGCGAAAGTCAGATGGCCTACCTTAAAAGCGAGGGTAAGGAGCCATTTGAAGATTGCACTTACAATCACCTGCTCGGTCAGTTCAGCGAGCAGCTGGAAATTGCATTGCAGCAGCTCCGCGAGACAAACCCGGATACATTGACCGAAATCCGCTACGTAGGCCGCGCTATGGTACCTTCGACGCATTTAGGCTTACTTTTCCACGCCGCCGAGCATACGCAACGGCATGTAGGGCAGCTACTCGTGACCGCCAAAGTGCTGATTGAAAATAACAAGGGCTGACTATCGAACGGTAATCCGCGTAACCATCCGGGATTAGTCATCGGATTCCGGCCTGACTTTCAAAAGCCGCTGTAACCAGCTTTGCTGTTCGGCGGCTTCTGTTTTTTCCTCCGTAACTTCCGGCCCCGCATTTACCAGCTGTTCCAAATCGGGCTGACCGGCATTCACCCAGCAGGTATACCAGATATCTCCCACCATTTGTACCGAAGCCCGCATTCGCCGCTCGACCTGCCCGGCAAGCGCACGATGGTATTTGTCGGAAAACTCGCGCGAATGCATGCGGGTAAGCACATTGTTCCGAAGTTCGAAACTGTACTTTTTATCGGCCTTGAAAGTTTCTGTGAGCTGTTTTTCAAAAAGCAGTACTGAATCCATTGCCGCATGCGAATCCCCGACGGCTTTCCAAATGTCGTTTGCAATCTCCTGTCGGTAAACCGCCACTCCTAGCCACATATCGTATTCTTCCGCAAACAGCTCCGGCAGCCGCGATTCCCAGAACCCGTGAATGCCATCCTGGCCGGTAAGCTGCCCATTGTAATTGCGGGTGGTGTGCAGCGGCACGTGTGCGTCGGCAATGTAATGCCCGAGGTCGGCGGAAATGCGCAGGATACGGGTGGCACTCTTTTCTTTAAATGCAGCTGTCAGCTGCGATGTAGCTACCTGAATGTGCCAAGGCACGATACCGTGTTTGCGCAGGCTATCCTCTCCTATTTTCTTCACAGCAGCCTGCCAATGTTTCGGGAGTATCGCCAGCGCACTATCGCCATACACATCGAGATCGATAAAATGCCGCTCCGCTTCGCCGATGACAGCATACCGCCGCTTGTCGGGATTGACGGCATTTTCAGTCAGGTAATCAATGTACTTTTTATAGAAAACCTGCATTTCAACCGGCAGCCTGAAAACCGCCAAACGGTTGATCCGCTTGTGCGCCCAGAAGCCCCAAACGGCTTTGGAGCCGCTTTGGAGCATCAAAAACGCCATAACAAGGCTGTAATACAGCACTTTTTTGAAAAAAAATCGATTTTTTTCAGACTTTTTTCGTCGGAAATGAGGTAACGACGCCATACAATATTCGGAAGGTGTTTGTAGCGGTTTTACACCTTTTAAGACGTCATTTACAAAAAAAGGTAACAGAATGGCCGCTTTTTGAAACTTGTTTTTCGCCAACGGCCAGTTTTTGAATGTGAAGGGTGCCCACAGCTAGCTAACAGGCTGTACTATTAAAAATTTTCCAAAAAAATATTCTCAGAATAATATTTTGGAAAGTAGATTTTCGGGGGTTGTTTCTTTTCTTCAATATTAAATTTTCAAAATTATTTATATTTAATATCCAAATAATACAATAATAGATTTAAGTTTTACCTTTGTAGCAGAAGAAATAGATAATTGCATTTATTGAATTTGCTATAATGGAAAGGAAAAATAAAACATTAGGATATTTAGTGCCGGTTTTCGCGCTTTGCGTGTTTATGCTGGTCATTTACGGAGCTTACGTTCCGCATAAGCCTGCCGAAATCCAGCGCGTGGTTTGTATCAAGTTTAAACCTGGTACTACTACACAGGAAGTTGAAAAACACCTGCGCGATTTTGCAACTATGAAGAAATCCGTGAAAGATGTCGTAGCCTACTCGGCCGGACATGTGCAAAAGGCGGACAACAGTAGTGAGGAATTTGACGTGATCCACTACCTGACGTTCCGCACCAAAGAAGCTGCCCGGGAATACACATTGAATGCAGACAGAAATGCATTCGTGAAGGCCAACGAAGGTCAATGGGACAATGTGTTGGAGATGAATTCCAACATCGAGAAGTAATTAATAATAGTAATAGGAGTGAAAATCTTAAAGAGAGCCGGGCATCCCGGCTCTCTTTTTATTTACACCACTACCAGTTGATCGGGTCGAGGCCCTTGCTTTCCAGGTATTCGTTGGCCTTGCTGAAATGTTTTGTGCCAAACCAGCCGCCGCCATTGGCCGACATCGGTGAAGGGTGCTTGGCTTTCAGCACATAGTGCTTCGACTCGTCGATAACCGCACCCTTTTCCTGGGCATACCGGCCCCAGAGCATGAAAACGACATTGCTTTTCTCATCCGAAACACATTTGATCACGGCATCCGTAAACCGCTCCCAGCCTTTGCCCTGGTGCGAGCCCGCCGCAGCCGCCTGGACGGTCAACGTCGCATTCAAAAGCAGTACGCCCTGCTTCGCCCAGCGTTCGAGGTTGCCGGTTTGCGGGAACGGCTTGCCCAGGTCCTGCTGGATTTCTTTGAATATATTGAGCAACGAAGGAGGCATTCGCACACCGTCGTTGACCGAGAAGCAAAGGCCATTGGCCTGGCCCGCGCCGTGGTATGGGTCCTGGCCGAGAATCACCACTTTACAATCATCGAAACTGCAATAATTGAATGCATTGAAGATCTGATTCCCCGGCGGAAATATTTGTTTGGTTTTATATTCTTCCTTGACAAAAGCGGTGAGCGATGCGAAATAAGGCTTCTCAAACTCGGGTGCGAGCCGCTCTTTCCACGACTGCTCAATTTTTACATCCATGCTGTTAAATTCGTTTTGGAAATCCAAATTATGTGTTTTTTGATTTGGTTTTATCAGCAATTGATCACTATTTTCGTTCCTATTACTTTCCAACACCCTCGATCTATATGGTTTCCAAAGTTACAGATGGTGTCAAAGTCACCGTTTTGACGGAATATCAGCCCGATTACTCCAATCCGGGTCAGGATCATTTTGTGTTCACGTACAAGATCCTGATCGAGAACCACAGCGAGCATACCGTCAAGCTGTTGAGAAGGCATTGGCTGATCCACGACGCCAACGGAACGGTGCGTGAAGTAGAGGGAGCGGGCATTGTAGGGCTGCAACCCGTGCTGGAACCCGGCGATGTGCACGACTACGTTTCGGGCTGTAACCTGCGCACCGACATGGGCAAAATGGCCGGTACTTACCTGATGGAGCGCGTGCTCGACGGCCGGCAGTTCCGCGTCGTGATCCCCGCGTTTTCGCTCGTAGCACCCTACCGCCTCAACTGAATCACCGGCCGGGCAACGGCCTATTTTAAAATTCGACTGCATTGATTGCTGCTTATATCAAGTACCTTTTGCGCTCCGGAAACGAGCATTCCATTCATTCCCCTTTCCTGTTCGAGCTTTATAACAATGTGATCGCGGTCCGGAAGGACGATAATCCGGAGTACGAATCGATCCGCTCATTGCGTAAGGAACTGCTGCGTTCCGACGAACAAATCGAAATTCTCGACCTGGGCGCGGGCTCGCGTGTGAACAAGTCGAACCTGCGGAAGATCAAAACAATCGCGAAAAACGCAGAAAAACCAGCAAAATTCGGACGGCTTTTTTATCGGCTCATCCAGCGTTTTCAACCGGCAACAATCCTCGAACTGGGTACCTCGCTCGGGCTTACTACATTATATATGTCGAAAGCCAAGCCGGATGCCCGGCTGATTACGTTCGAAGGCTGTCCGCAAACGGCCGGCAAGGCGCAGCAGCATTTCGAACGCGAGCATGCCGGTAACATCGAGGTAGTGCTCGGCAATATCGACGAAACGCTTCCAAAGCGCCTGGACTCGCTCGACCGCCCGATCGACTTCGCCTATTTCGATGCCAATCACCGCTACGAACCTACCGTTCGCTATTTCGAACAATGCCTTCCGCACGCACAAAGCGGCTCGTTGTTCATTTTTGACGACATATACTGGTCGGAGGAAATGACGAAAGCCTGGGAATATATCAGAGCGCATCCGCAGGTAACGGTCACGGTAGACCTGTTCTGGATCGGGCTGGTATTCTTCCGGAACGAGCAGGTGAAGGAGGATTTCACGCTCCGGTTCTGATTATTGTACCGTTAAATATTCCACACGCCCTTTAAATAATTCCCGAAGAGAGGCGAAGCAGCGTTCCTGGTAAAGTTTGCTAACTTTACCCTCCCTCGTCTCAACTTCCATGACACCAAAATCCATCCTTAATGCCCTCACAAGCAAGGGTATTATTTCCGATCAGCAGGCCGAAAGCATTGCTTCTTTCGAAGCGGAAAAGGCCTTTTCCATTCACTGGGAATTACGCTCGATACTTTACCTGGGTATCCTCATTTTCAGTTCCGGCGCCGGCATCCTGATCTACGAAAACATCGATACCATCGGCCATCAGGTAATCATCGCTGTCATTGCGCTTATTACCGCGGGCTGTTTTTACTATACTTACAAAAACAGCCTGCCCTATTCCCACGAGCAGATTCATAATCCCAACAAGCTGGTTGACTACGTGCTGTTGCTGGGCTGCTCGACGTTCCTCGGGCTGGAAGGTTACCTGCAATTCCAATACAACATGTTCGGCTCGCGGTACGGGCTGGCGGTGATCATCCCTACCATCGTATTCTTCCTCTGCGCCTACCGTTTCGACCACCGCGGCGCATTGTCGATGGCCATTACCGGCCTTGCTTCGTGGCTGGGGCTCACTATCGCCCCGCTTTCGGTCATCTCCGGCAACGATTTCTCCGATGGCAAGCTCATCATGCCGGCCATCGCGCTTGGCTGCGTGCTCACGGCTGTGGGCTGGATTTCGGAAGAACAAAACATCAAAAAGCATTTCGCATTTACCTATATGCTCATGGGCGGGAACCTGGCTTGCATTGCCGCGCAAATCGGGCTGTTCAATGAGAGCGCACCAGTGCTCTATTTCCTGATCGGCATCGGGCTTTGCGCCTTTTTCGTCTACCGCGCACGTCATGCCCAGTCACTCCTGTTCCTGCTGATGGGTACGGTATATGGCTATTCCATTCTCACCTACGCTATTTTCACCAGCATCGGGGCCGAGGCGGCGTTGGGGCTTGGGATCTTCTATTTCCTTTTTTCAAGTGTCGGCGTGATTTACTTTCTGCTGAACTTCAAAAAATTTCTTGGCATTAAACCGGAGATCAAAAAATGAAAAAGGCATACAACGAAACCTGGGTCGAAAACCTGCATTTGCAGCGTCTGGCCGCCGAATGGACCTCGAAAAACCTCCTTACCGCCGACCAGGAAGCGCAGGTGAAGGAATTGTTTCCTGAAAAATTCTACCGACCGGGCTTATTTGTCAAAATCGGCCTGTTTTGCTTTGCCGTGGTGGCAACCTCATTCTTTGTCGGCTTCCTGTCGCTGTTTATTTACGACACCGGCTCCGACCTGGGCTTTTCCACATTGAGCCTGATCTGCTGCGGGTGCTTCTTTTTTGTATTGGAATATTTGATTAAAACCAAAAACCTCTTCCATTCCGGCGTCGACAATGCATTGCTCTATGCCGGCGTGACAGCGGCAATGGTGCCCGTTTTCCTACTTTTCGAGCACGCACCGCTTTGGGGATACTGCCTGATCGCGCTTGCCGTCATCATCCCGGTGACCCTGCGTTACGCCGATTTGCTCGGCCCGCTGGCGATTTTCGGATTAGTATTCACGATCGTCGCCGAGTTGATGATGAAATTTCCATTGGGCAAAGCACTTTTGCCTTTTGCCGTGATGATCTTGTCGGCGGTAATATATGCGTTGGCGAGAAAAAGCAAGACTATCTACTACCGCGAATGCCGCCAGATCTTCGAAGTGCTTTCTCTGGTGACGTTCTATCTCGGCGGCAACTATCTCGTAGTGCGAGAACTGAATGCAATTATCGCCGGCCTGAATGTGTCTGTCGCCCCGCAAATTGCGTTCGCCCCGATGTTCTACGCATTTACATTGATCATCCCGCTGTCTTATATTTTCTTCGGGTTAAAAAGAGCCGACCGCATCCTGCTGATCATCGGGCTGGTCGCTTTTGCATTCTCCGTTTACACATTCAGACACTACTTTGGGACATTAACACCTTCGCAGGAACTCGTACTCGCGGGTACGCTTATGATCGTCGCAGCGATAGCCGCAATCAAATATTTGCATACACCCAAACACGGCATATCCGATGAACAGGACCGCAAAAACAGTCTTGAAAACCTGCAAGCCGTCATTGCGGCGCACGAACTTGGTGTTACACCAGGCGACCATGGCCTGGAATTCGGTGGTGGTACATTCGGCGGAGGCGGTGCAGGCGAGGTTTATTAATTGAGCAAAAATTAGGAACTTGCAGCGGTTACATTGCCAATTACCGAAACCTACTTATGAAAAAACTGCTTGCTCTAACGTTTCTAAATCTTTTTTGCTTCCACGCATTTGCACAGTCGGCGAAGACCTCCGGCGGGGCTAAATCGGGCAACCCGGTATTTCCGGGCTGGTATGCCGATCCCGAAGGCATTATTTTCAACAAAACATATTGGATTTACCCCACGTTTTCGGCGCCTTATAACAAGCAGGTGCATATGGACGCATTTTCGTCCAAGGATCTCGTAACCTGGAACAAACACCCCAACATTATCGACACCTCCGCCGTAAAATGGGCCAAACGGGCGATGTGGGCACCGTCGATTATTGAAAAAGACAAAAAGTATTACTTGTTTTTCGGTGCTAACGATATTCAGAACGACAATGAAAAAGGCGGTATCGGTGTTGCCGTGGCCGACCGCCCCGAAGGTCCATTCAAAGACCTGTTGGGTAAGCCGCTCATCGACAAGTTCCATAATGGCGCTCAGCCGATCGACCAGTTTGTTTTCAAGGACAAAGACGGCCAGTATTATCTTTTTTATGGCGGCTGGAAGCATTGTAATGTAGCCAAGCTGAAAAGCGATTTTACAGGCTTCATCCCTTTCGAGGACGGCAAAACATTCCGCGAGATTACACCTGAAAACTATGTGGAAGGACCGTTCATGTTTATCCGCAATGGTAAATACTACTTCATGTGGTCGGAAGGCGGCTGGACAGGCCCGAACTATTCGGTAGCCTATGCCATTTCCGATTCCCCTTTCGGACCATTCCAGCGCGTGGGCAAAATCCTGCAACAAGACCCGCAGGTTGCAACCGGCGCAGGCCACCACTCGATCATCCAGGTGCCGGGCAAGGATGAATGGTATATCGTTTACCACCGCCGCCCATTGACCGAAACCGACGGAAACCACCGCGAAACCTGTATAGACGTAATGTCTTTCGACGATAAGGGGCTCATCAATCCCGTAAAAATCACGCGGGAAGGGGTCAAACCTGTCCGCATCAAATAAATAACTAAACCCTGTGCTGAAAACTCTCCTCCCGGGCGGGCTCCTGAAAAGGGCCGCCACACACTTTCTGTTATCATCCATTTTAACGCTGCTTGCAGTTACTTATGGCACCGGACAGCATTTCAATCCGGTATATTTCAGCAAGTTGCCGCAAGATTATCAACTCTACCCGCGCGATGCGGCCAGCCAGGCAAAAGTGCCCGTGGCGGGCGTTGTGGACGCGCCCGATTGGAAATATGTGTCCGTTCAGGTGTTGCGGAACGGCCAACCCTACCAGTACCGGAGAGCGGGCATTCAATATGGCGGAAACGGGAACGGCACATTCAGCGCAGAAGCGATAATCAAAGCCGAACGCGCCAATTACGATTTCAAAATTTCGCTTTGCAAACATTCTGACTCCACGCTGCTCGTCACCCGTACCCGGGTGGTGAGCGGCGATGTGTATATTTTGTCGGGGCAGTCCAATGCGACCGGATTCTTCGGCGAGGGCGATACGAGCATGTTTTGCCGGACATTCGGAAAGATCACCGGTAACCTCAACAACGACCACTACAAAGCCGCCGACACGCTATGGGCGCTTTCCAACATGCATCCCTACGATAATGGCGTGGGGACGATGGGTTTTGAAATCCAGAAGCAATTGATGGAAAAGTCGGGCGTTCCAAACTGCCTGATCAATGCAGGGTACCACTGGTCGTCGGCCTATTCGCATTCCATGCGTACCGAAAACAATCCCGCCGACTTCACGAACGGCTATGGCAGAATGCTCTACCGCGCACGAAAGGCCGGAGTTACGCACGCCGTGAAAGCCTACATTTTCAGGCAGGGCGAGAGTGAAGCTTATGGCGAGGGTGGAAATTGGGAAGGGTATTTCGATGTTTTGTATAAAAACCTCAAAACCGATTTCCCCGCCATCGAAAAACTTTACGTTTGTCAGATCGATATCATTTACCATGTCGCGCTGATAGGTACGCTCATACGCGACCATCAACGTCGTCTGCCGGACATTCACCCCGATATCACCAGCATTGCGACCGTCGGTACCACAGGTTTCGATGGCCTGCATTACAGCCGGGAAGGCAACAAACAAAGCGGCGCCGAGCTTTCGCGGCTGATGCTCCGCGACTTTTACGCATCCACCGATACCGACAATATCGACTCGCCCAACCTTCGAAAAGCATTCTACAATTCCGCTGAAAAGAATTCCCTGACGCTCGTTTTCGACGAAGGCCAGGCATTGAAATACCCCGAACCATACCGGCATCCGAGCGGGCCGTTGCTGGATTTGAAGGACTTCTTCTACCTCGACTATCAGGCCGGTCCGGTATCTTCCGGTAAAGCCGAAGGTAACCGCATCATTCTCGACCTTAAATCCCCGCAAAACGCAAAAACGATTAACTACCTGCCGCCATACCTCGAAAAAGAGAGTCACTACTATCCTTTCACCGGTCCTTACATTACCAATGCGAGGGGAATGCGTGCATTCACTTTCCATGAAGTACCCATCGCTACCGCATTGCCGGGCACCGTGCTCGCTGCCCAGAGCGGGGAAAACGGGAATGTGAGGCTTTCGTGGCAACCTGTTGATGGAGCGAAAGGGTATCTGCTCGAACGTAAGTTTGGCGAAGATGCGAATTTTACGCCCGTCGCGCGGGTGGGTGAAGGCATTATCGAATGGCAGGATGAGCCAGGCGAATCGGCCGTGCCGGTGATTTACAGGCTTGTGGCGTTGAACGAGGTTGCCGAATCGGCTAACCCGGCTTATGCAGAAGTGGCGCCGACGCTGATTTTAGGCACGGAAAAAGAACCGGACGCAGTTTTTGAGCTATTTCCCAATCCGGCCCAGCGTGGGGATGAGGTAACGGTTAAGTTTACCCGACCGCAAACCGGCAAAATCAGCCTCGTGGGTGTGAATGGCCAGTTTTTGATACACCGAAAGATTTCTATGAGCCCGCGTAGCTACTTTACAGTTCCGAGGCAGGCTTCGGGAATGCATTTGATCAGATTTGAGTCGGACGGCAGGGTTGTCACTAAAAAACTATGGATCAGATAGTTTCAACATATAATAGTAAGCGTTGCCGCCGAACGAAAAATTTTCTGACGGCTCTGCCAAACGGAATTCTTATGGCTGTTTTTCACTTTTTACGACATTGGAATGATTTTTGCTGACCAATAGCAACCACCGTTTCTCTATCCTGTCCGACATTAGCCCTGGAACGATATGCACATCAACAGTTATGAAGAGCAGATAAAACCTGAATTGACCAAATGGCAGCTTAAAATGCAGAAGCGGCCCAATTTCATCGACAGGACCTCCAAGAAATTTCAGGACAAGATCAACGATATCATTCCCGACAAAATACACGAGGTGATCACCGGTACCATCAAACAAATGGTGCGCGGCGTGCTCACCGGGGCCGAATACACTACCACGCAGTCGATTCCCGGCGCCTCGCTGGAAGAAATGGAAACGGCTGTCCGCAAAAAGATCGATTTTTACAAGAAGGCCGGCGCTGCCGAAGGAGGCATTACCGGCGCGGGCGGTTTCTGGCTTGCTTTAGCAGAGTTTCCCATCCTGATCGGCATTAAAATCAAACTTCTCTTCGAAATAGCTGCTCTTTACGGAAGGCCCGTGAACGACTATCGGGAACGGCTTTTTATACTCCACATTTTCCAGCTCACGTTTTCGAGCCAGAAAGGGCGCCAGGAGGTGTTTTCTAAAATGATCCACTGGGATATGCATAGTAAGGACCTCCCGACAGACATTCACGAATTTAACTGGAAAACATTCCAGCAAGAATACCGCGACTACATCGACCTCGCGAAAATGGCACAGCTTATCCCGGGCATCGGCGCGGCCGTCGGCGTGATCGTCAACTACCGGCTGCTCGATCAACTGGGAAAAAATGCGATGAATGCCTACCGGATGCGATGGTTTGAGGAGCGCATGCTCGGCGGAGAAAAGGCGATGCTGACCACCACCGTCTGATTTATTTAAGTTTAATACAATTGTACCGATTGAATGAGCGCTAACAAAAAGCAATTTGTATACGGCAAAAGTCTCGATAATGCCTTTCTGGCGGTTTATGATGCGTATGTTTTCTTTATCCGCTTCTTCCGCGAGATTTTCAGGGGCAGAATGGAATTCCAGGAGATTGTCCGCCAGTGTTATGCAATCGGTAACCGGTCGCTGCTGCTGATCAGCCTCACCGGCTTCATTACCGGGATGGTATTTACGAAACAATCGCGTCCGTCGCTGTCTGAATTCGGTGCTACTTCCTGGCTTCCCTCGCTGGTTGCAATTGCGATCGTGCGTGCCCTCGCGCCACTGGTAACAGCGCTCATCAGCGCGGGCAAGATCGGGTCCAGCATTGGCGCCGAGTTGGGTTCGATGCGCGTTACGGAACAGATTGACGCGATGGAGGTTTCGGCCGTTAACCCATTCAAATTCCTGGTGGTAACCCGTGTGGTGGCCTGTACCATAGCCATTCCGGTGCTGATGTTCTACTGCTCGCTGGTCAGTTTGCTGGGCGCATTCCTGAATGTGACCCTCAACGAAGGCACGAGTTTCATAGCATTTTTCGAGAATGCATTCGAACAGATCACTTTCCTGGACATCTGGACGTCCGTAGCGAAGGCGATCGCCTACGGGTTCACGATCGGGATCGTGGGCAGCTACCAGGGCTATAATGCCAGCAAAGGCACCGAGGGCGTCGGTAAGGCGGCCAACTCCGCTGTCGTGACCTCCATGTTCCTCATTTTTATCGAGGAGGTGATCATCGTACAGGTATCCAATTATTTCAGAATTTAAGATGGAAGAAGAATTTAAACCCGGCGAGCCGGTAATCGAGGTACGCGACCTGTACAAGTCATTCGGCGATCTGCATGTATTGCAGGGCGTGGACCTTACTGTGACCAAAGGTGAAAATATGGTGGTACTCGGGCGGTCCGGAACGGGAAAGTCGGTATTGATCAAGATTATGGTAGGCCTGCTCAAACAGGACCGCGGGGATTGCATTGTCCTGGGAAAAGAAGTCTCCAAACAGGAAGGCAACGATCTGCGCGACCTCCGTCTTAAAATCGGGTTTTCATTCCAAAACAGTGCATTGTACGACAGTATGACCGTGCGCGAAAACCTCGAATTCCCGCTCGTACGCAACATTCCGAACCTGACCCGCGCAGAAATCAACGAACAAGTGGAATACGTGCTCGACGCCGTGGGCCTGCTCCAAACGATCAACCAGGTGCCGGCGGAGCTCTCGGGTGGCCAGCGGAAGCGGATAGGTATTGCCCGGACGCTCATCCTGAAACCGGAGATCATGCTTTATGACGAGCCGACAGCCGGCCTCGACCCGATTACCTGCCTGGAAATCAACGAACTGATTAACGAAGTGAAGGAGAAGTACCAGACTACCTCTATCATTATCACGCACGACCTCACATGCGCACGGGAGACGGGCGACCGCATTGCAATGCTACTCGACGGCAAGTTTCTCAAAACAGGCACTTTTGAAGAAGTATTTGATACCGACGAAGAGCGGATCAAGAGTTTTTACGACTATAATTTTATTCAGTAATAATGGCAACATCAACCAAACGATCCGTTAACGTAGGCCTTTTCGTCGTCATCGGCATTCTCATATTTGTAGTGGGAATCCTTACGATCGGCAGTATGAAAAAGGTTTTTTCTTCCACGATCACCGTCAAAAGCATTTTTGACGACGTGAACGGGCTTAAAATCGGCAACAATATCTGGTACTCGGGGGTGAAGATCGGGACGGTGAAAAGCATCCGCTTCCTGGCCAATTCCAAGGTGGAGGTAATGCTGAATATCGAGGAAAAATCGCAGGAATTCGTTCGCAAGAATGCCAAAGCCAAGGTGAGTACCGACGGCTTGATCGGTAACAAGATCATCGTCATTTACGGCGGCACGCAAAAAGTACCTTCGATCGAAGACGGCGACGAGATTGCCGTCGAGAAAATCGAGAGTACGGAAGAAATGCTGGCGGTGCTTTCGGAAAACAACAAGAACCTGCTCGGCATTACCAGCGCATTCAAGACGATCAGCAAAAACATCCTGGCTGGAAAAGGTACCGTCGGGATGCTGCTGAAC
Source organism: Dyadobacter soli (assembly GCF_900101885.1). Lineage (GTDB taxonomy): Bacteria > Bacteroidota > Bacteroidia > Cytophagales > Spirosomataceae > Dyadobacter > Dyadobacter soli. The sequence continues at coordinate 242,558 of NZ_FNAN01000002.1, forward strand.
GACGAGCGCCTGTACAACGACCTCGATCAGACATTGGGCGCCATGAAGAAAGCGTCCGTAAATGCTCAGACACTAACCGCTTCATTGGCCAGTTACAGTGCCAAACTCACTGAAAAGGGAGGCCTGGCCAACGACTTCGCTACCGACACGGTGATCATGAAAGACCTCCGCGGGACCATCGCCCGGCTTAACGAGACCGTTTCATCCGCGAATGTGATGGTGAATAACCTTAAAACCGCCAGCGCAGACCTTAACTCCAACAAAACCAGCCCATTGGGCGTGTTACTGCACGATGAGGCCACCGCTTCAAACCTGAAAGAAACGCTGAAAAACCTCGAAAGTACGACCGAGAAACTGGACGAGAACATGACGGCGCTGCGGTCAAATTTCCTTTTCCGCAGGTATTTCCGTAAAAAAGAGAAAGAACAAGCCAAAGAGCCGGCCAAAGAAGAAGTAAAAGCGGAGGAGAACCAACAATAATGTGATAGTTTTGCAGAAACCGGTTATATTGTCGAAGTATTTCTTCGAATAATACCTTACCAATCCCACTAACTGAGCTTCTGAAAAACTTTTAACACAACACGATGGCCTTACAACTCAACCCCGCCCTGGACCTTGCGTACATCGACCAGGCCTACGGAGAAGATCCTGTAATCCTGTACATGATTTTTGATGCATTTCTCAGCGATTCCGTTCCGCGCTGGCGATCTTTACAAGGTGCATTGGAATCGAGCGATCTCAAAGAATCGGCGAGTATTGTACACGGATTGAAACCCTCGTTCACCATGACCGGCCTCACACACGTGCGCCCGAAGGTGGAAGTGCTCGAAAAAGCCATCAAAAACGATGATCCTGCCGAACAGCTGATCGAAATGTACCACGCTATTTCGGCGGAGATCGACGAGCTGATCCCTATTCTGGAATCGGAATCCGTGCGATTGAAACAGCTGTAAACGGCAATTCCGACAAGAACTTATGAGCGCATGACCGACGGTTATGCGCTTTTTCTTTTGGCCTTTTCCCAGGCCGCGCTTTGTGAGCCCTTGAAATACCGGCGAATGCCCGCGAGAACGGCGTAATTCATCATACAGAAATAATACGGCACAAAAAGCGCCTTCACCTTGATTTTACGCGTTTCGAGTATCCAGCCTGCCAATGCAAGGCCGTAAAAGCCAACCTGCCCGGCCAGCAGCAGCTGGTAAAGTACACCGCCGGATCGGAACACAATCAGAATGTTGAGTACCAATGCCAGAATCATTAAAAACGGCGTCACGGTCCAGCGCAGCACACGGTGGCTGATGTACTGGAAAGACAGTAACGGATCGTGAAACGGGTTCATCAATTGCTTCAACCGGAGAATCGATTGAATACCGCCCGCAGCAATGCGCACCTTTCTTTTCAATTCCTCTTTGATATTCTCGGAAGAAAGCTCGGACGCATACGCATCCGGCTCATACACAATGCGATAGCCCTGCTCGGCGATTTGCATGGAAATCATGAAATCGTCCAGGATCGTATCCGGCTGCACCGGGCGGTACAGCGACCGCCGCACACTGAACAACTCCCCGGCCGCTCCAACGACAGAATACAGCTCGGAATCCCACTTTTTGAGCGTAGATTCGTACTTCCAGTAAAAGCCTTCCCCGGCCGTCGCGTCCGATAATGCGTCCTGCATTACCCGCTTTTCACCGGAAACCGCACCCACTTTGGCATCGGCATAATGCCGCGCGATGAGCAGCAACGCATCTTTATTTAGAAATGTATTGGCATCTGTGAAAACAACCACTTCGGTATCCACTTCATGCATCGCGCGGTGCATCGCCAGGATCTTCCCGCTGCGTACGGGCGTATGCATGAGCTTAATTTGCGGGTAGTTGGCCACCAGGTCGGGCGTACGGTCGGACGAGCCGTCGGTGACGAATATGAGACTGAGCTTGCCTGCCGGGTACGACAGTTGCAGCGTATCCGCGATTTTCTCCTCGATAATACTCTCCTCATTATAAGCCGCGATGACGAGCGTAAGTGTCGGAAAATCCTGATCCAGCCCCGGCGCCAGCCTTTTTCCCTTGAATGCCCTGCGAATGCGGACCATCATGTACAGCACGATGCCGTAACCGAGGAATGTGTAGAAAACAATAAACAGACTGAGCCAGAAAAGTATCTCCATAAATCAGCGGGTCAATGGGAAGCCTAGATTTTCGCTATCGGGTTTGTTTTTGAAATGCCAGGTAATCGCACTCCAAAACACGGGTATGAAGTGGTATTCTTTATTTCTGATGTATTGAAGGATATTCCGCGGCACCACCGCCAGCGCGAAGTAGCAGCAGAAGACGAAGAAGGTGAACCCCGGCGCGTTCTTCCGGATGAACAGAATGCGGTTACGGTTCATAAAAAACTCCTTCAAAGCCGTTCGTTTGCCTACCGACACCGATTCTTTGTGGTAAATCAATGCATCGAGGTTCACATATACATCGTAGCCGGCGCGTTTAATGCGCTCGCACCAGTCGAGTTCCTCATAATAAAGGAAATAGTTCTCTGCCATCCCTCCCGCTTTCTCCCAGGCTTCGCGGCGGATCATCATCGCGGCCCCGTGCGCGTAGCCGGTCGGGCCGGTGAGGAAATCGTACTGGCCCCGGTCCTGCTCGAACTGCCCGATGCACGCATTGCGGCAGGTATAGTAGTTCATGGGCGTATAACCGGTGTATTGCAGCATTCCGGGCTGGTCGAAATAATGGATTTTCGGGGAGATCATCCCGATTTTCGGGTTGGTTTCCAGGGTATCTACCAGTTTGACGATCAGGTCGGTGGTTACTTCCGTGTCGTTATTGATCAGGAACAGGTAGTCGCCCGTAGCATACGCGAGGCCGATATTGTTCCCTCCTGCGAAGCCGGTATTCAGGTCGGAACGGACGAAAATGATGCCCGGATAGCGCTCCTTCCATTCCGGCACGGGGTTTGCCTTGCTGCCGTTGTCGACGACGATAATTTCCAGATCGGGATAGGTATTCACCTCCGCCAGTGATTTCAACAAGTCTTCGGTAACCTTCGGCTGATTGAAATTCACCGTTACGATCGAAACTTTTTTCATGCGCAAAATGCCCCGTAATGCCGCTGGAAATTGAAGGAATATTTTTATTGATTTGTAGAACTATTTCAAATTTAATAATAAAAACATAGCTTTAACCAAAATCCGGGAATGATCGCCGGTTTTTGTAAAAAACATCCTCAATGCGTCCTGAAAGCCTTTCTCAGGAATAAACCATCCCAGCGTGCAAGTCAACCGTAAGCTCAGCGACTCAGATTCCGGCCAAAACCCATCCGGTCCTCATGGACAGGAAATTGCGCGGCTGGACGGCAAGGTCGCGGAGCTGATCGAGGCGATCGAGCAGGCGGATATTGAAGCGCAGCTTTCAAAGCATTACCAGAAGCAGATCGCCGACGCATTCGAGCGCTCGGCCGCTACCCGCAAGAAACTCGCGCCGTTCAGGGAGCTCGATCAGGAAAACAACCTCTCGCGCGAGGAACTATTGGAAGGCCTGGAAAAGCTCCTGGCCGAAAACCAGTTCGACAGCCGAATCAATGCGCCCAAGCGCGGCGGATTTGTCCAGAAAGGCGTCATGTTCATCCTCGCTATCCTGCTTATCATCGTCGGTTTTGCGATGATCATCATGCCCGCACCACCCAGTTTCGAGCTTTTTACCGTGTATTATTTCAATATCAATGACGGCGTCACGATTATGGACCTTGTGTCGCTGCTGATTATTTTTGGCGGAGTGCTTTTATTCGTATTAAACTTCAACAAGAAATGATCAGCTTCCCCGAGACAACGACCGCCGTCAAAAAGATCCTGCTCGTGGAGGATAACCTGCTTTTCCGGAAGGTAATCGAGCATGCTCTTTTGAAAGCGGGATACAACTGCGTGCTCTGCGAATCGGCCACGGAAGCATTAGATATGCTGCTCGTGGAAACGCCAGACCTGATCCTCTCCGACTACGACATGCCCGAAATGAACGGTTTCGATTTCCGGCAGGCCGTATTGTTAAACCCGAATATCAGCGACATTCCTTTCGTTTTCCTCACTTCGTTTACCGACAACAAACTGGTACTCGAAGGCCTGAACATGTCGGCATTGGACTTCATCAACAAGGAAACGCCGATCCCGGTGATCATTACCAAGCTCAATAACATCATCAAAATTCTTGAAAATGAGCACGTAAGGTCGGTCAGGGAACTGAAAGTGGCTGCCGAAACGCTGAATGTAAAATCCATCCCCACGCATGCACCGGTGGTGAGCGGTTACCGTATTTCGTACTGGCACAAGGGCTACCGCGGCTATCCGGGCGGCGATTTTATCGATTTCGTGCAGGTCGACAGCCGTTATTGCTTCGCGTTTTTGGGTGATATTATGGGTAAAAAATGGAAAGCCTGGTTCTTCACATTCGGTTTTCTGAGCTATATCCGCGCTGCGATCCGCTTTTGCGTGCTGGATAAGGATTTCGAGCTGATGACCATCGCGCAGAAGATCAACAAGCTCATTTACCTCGACGAAAGTTTGCAGAATATCCTTTCCAGCCTCTCCCTGCTCCTGCTCGACACGCATACGGGCGAGGTGCATTACACAGGCGCGGGCGACCTGCCCCTGATCAGCTATTCGCCCGAAACCGGGAGCGCATCCACGGTGCAATCCACCGGTTTGCTGCTAGGCCTGCTGGAAGATGGCATGTACGATAAACAGGTAGTGGCCATGAAGCCCGGCGACCAGCTGGCGATATTCACCGACGGCATGATCGATATTCCGTCCAATGGCTCAAAAAAGAGTGATTATCCATTTTTTGTAGAAAAAATAACCCCTTACCTCGGCCAGCCCGACAGTTTCGAGCTGATCAGGAAGCATGTGTTGGACCTGATCGACGACAATAACCAGATGGACGACGCAAGCATCATTTTTATAGAAAAACAAAACCCTGTATGATACTGAAAGTTGAGGAAATAAATCGCGTGGTACAAGCCACGATTTTACCGGAAGAGGCCAGTCTTTCCAATGCGGATGCATTCAAAGAAGAGATGATTACGATTATCGGCAAGGGCGTCCGGCTGGTGATCGTCAGTTTTGAAAACGTGAATTACATCGACAGCTCTTTCCTGGGCAGCCTGGTGGTAGCATTGAAGTACGCCATGCCGCGCAATGTCGATATTTACCTGGTCTCACTGAAACCGGATGTTAAGAACCTGCTCACGCTCATCCGAATGGACAAGGTGTTCAGGATATTTAACAATTATGAAGAGGCGCAGGGAACATTGAACTAGTTTATGAGGGAGGATTCGGATCAGATCACGATAGTTTTCAATAGTAACCGGGAGGGCATTCCGGGCACGCTGAACCTGTGCCTGGATCATATCCGGCAAAAAGCGGGCACCTCACCGCTCGACGAAGACCTGCTGGCCAAAATCAAATGGGTGATCATGGAGCTGCTTACCAATGCGGTAAAGCATTCCGGCGAGCGGGAAACGGTGCTGAAAATCGGTTTGACGGTGGATGCGGTGATCCTCGAAAAGGAAGATTATGGTAAACCGCTCGTGCTCGTGGGGCAGGACAGAAAGAAGATCATGTGGCCGCTGGAAGAAATGGTACGTCCGCTCGATTTCCCCATTTATCACAACGGCATGGACTCGCTCTGCGTGCGGACCGACGAATCGGGCCGGGCGATATTCTTCATCGAGGAACTTGCCGAACTGGAAATGCCCGCATTGCTATCCGACACCAGCGAGCATTTCGGGTTGCTCATCATGACAAAAGCATCCGACGAGTTCGCTTACGAGCACGAACCCGAAAGTGGCCTGAACCGCTTCATCAGCACATTCTATTTTACCCAGCCAATCCCATGAAACACCGCTTCGAAGTTCTGGACATTTTTCGGGGCCTGTTCGCGTCGCTCGTATTCCTGTTCCACCTCGGCCCATTTGCCAATACGCCCATCCTGAACAACCTTTTCGTCGAAAACTCGGATATGTTCGTGGACTTCTTTTTCGTCCTCAGCGGATTTGTGATCGCGTACAGCTACCAGTCGCTGGCCGACTGGGCCCAGTTCAGGCTATTTCTCAAAAAACGCGTTTACCGCATTTACCCGTTGCATTTCGTGATGCTGCTCGCTTTTGTGGGAATGGAAGTAGCCAAAAACCTGCTCAATCCCTACATTAAGGTGAACAACCTGGTGAATCCGGCAAATAACGTTTACACATTTTTCACCTCGCTTTTCCTGGTCAACTCTACACCGGTACCGGGCGTGAAAGATGTAAGCTGGAACATCCCGAGCTGGTCGATCAGCGCGGAAATGATGGCTTACCTGGTGTTCGGCAGCCTGGTGGTTTACATTCACCGGTCCAATCAGTTCCGGAGCCGCAATGCCTGGTACGCATTGATGATCGTGATTTCGCTTACCGCATTATGGTCTGTTTCAAACAGTATTCAGATCAATTACAGCTTCGATTACGGCTTCCTAAGGGGCATTCTCGGTTTTTTTACGGGCGTTCTTTGCTTCAACCTTTTCAGCAACACACACGTGCGCGTACGCGAATGGTCGTCCGCATTATTTTCGATCGTGGAAGTCGTGTCACTCGCCCTGATCGTCCTCAGCATTTATAACGGTGAGGTGATGAAACCTTGGGGCGCTGTTTTTGAAATACTGTTCTTCATCTGCATTTACACCTTCGCATTTGAAAAAGGTATTATTTCAAATGCACTGAAAAGCGTGAAGCTGCTCCATAAGCTCGGGGCATACTCCTACTCGATCTACATGACGCACGCATTGCTGATCAGCCTCTTTAATGTATTGTTTATTAGAATATTGAAATTCCCACCCGAGGCATATTCTTACCTCTTCATCTTCAACTTTATCATTATCTACTTCGTGTCGGCATGGACGTACAAGCACATTGAAATGCGCTTTCAGTACAAATCGCCAAAAAAAGTGCCGGAAGGGGAAGTGGCGCGGAAGTAGGTAGCGGGGCTGACCGCCGACGGCCGACCGCTGACCGCCGATGGATTGTGCGGTACAATGCCGGGTGACTGACCATTGGAAGCTCTGCTTTAATGCAATCGGCGGTCGGTGGTCAGCGGTCGGCGGTCACTACGGATGAATCACCTCATCCAAATGATAATGAATAATCTCCGCGATGGCGTCCACGCGGTTTTCCCAGGTGTTTTCGGCGGCGATCGTCACGCGTGTTTTGCGCAGGTCCGCATTGTCGGTTTGCAGTGCCGTATTGATAGCCTGTGAAAAGCTTTCCGCATGCTCGCAGAACGTCACCGCACCTTTGGTAAACTCTTTTAGGTCAGGGTTAAAATCGATGGCAACTACCGGCTTTCCTGCGCCGAGGTATTCGAAAAGCTTTAATGGAAAAATGCTGCTGCTCACGTCGTCCTTTTTGAAGGGAATAAGCGCCACATCGAAGCCTTTGATCACCGCTGGCATATCCTCGTAGCCGATGGAGCCCGGGAAATGCACGTTTTCGGCGGTAAAGAACCAGTCGGGCACGAATTCCTTCGAAACCGGCCCCACGAATGCAAAGCTCTTGTCAGGATTGGCGAGGATTACCTTTTGAAGCAAATCATAATCCATCCGCCGCTCAATAGCGCCCAGGTAGCCGATTACCGGCTTTTTCAATGCGGCAATGGCCGGGTACACGGGCAAATCCGCGTTCAATGCCTTGCTGCTGTGGCCGAGATCCGCCGCATTCGCCACGAAGTAGCTGTACTGGTTCTGCTTTTTCTTCTCCTCATACAATTGCCTGCTGCTGCAAATCACGACATCGCTCTGTTTCACCAGGATATCCTCCGAAACAACGCCGTGGCGCCGGTTGAACGGCAGTACCATCGGGTCGAGGCAATGGTACACTTTCAGCTTCGGCGTGAGGCCATCGGTGAGCGTGGGGTAATGGAAGTTGAAGGAATTGATAAAAATATAATCCCGGATCTTGTAGGCTTTTAGAATGCTCTTTAATTTGGTACGGATCAGGAACTCATTGAATTTCAGCGCCGTGCGAAACAGTCCGTTCTCCGGCAGGAAGTTCACCGACAACAAAATCGGCGGGATGATCACTTTCAGGTTCGGAATGTCGGTCTGGATAAGCGTATGACCGGTAAGCGAGAAATGCTCTTTGCGCAACTGGTATTCAGGCGTTTTGCGCAGCCTGAAAAAGTCCCTCACCGTAAATGGGTTTTCGATGTAATACACCTCATTCTCCCGCGCGAGCAGCTTGGCGGTCGTGTAGTTGGTAGACTCGATGGGTGCGTCAAATCGGGGTAGGCCAAAAATGATGATCTGATGTCCTTTCAGTTTCATTAGCAAAGCGTATTCAATAGATTTTCATCAGATCGGTCCAGCGGCGCCCGTCACGGTTCGTACAACTATTATTAACCGGTAATTTAGAAATTTTTACAATACATCCCGCCATTCAAACCGGTCGGTCATGATGCCTTTGGGGTGTTCGCGGCCAATCCGGAAGCCAAACCAGTTCTTTGGTGCGATGACGTGATTTTTTTTCGGGCACATGTAAGCCGCCCACCAGGCGAAAGTACTGTTTGAAATGATCGCAATGTCGGCATGCATGATCAGCTGGAAGTCGATGATCTCGGAGTTCGAGACAAAGAAAAAGTTGTCGCGCGCGGGGAATGCTGTTTTGACAAAATCCATATCGTCACTCACGAAATAGACCTTGTAAGCATCCAGGTTTTCGATCGAATCGAGCTGTTTTTGAAAATATTCAATGGGTAACGAAATATCACGCTTGCCGTAGGAAAGGTAATCGGTGCGGCGGATGTGCACGACAATCGTTTTATTTTCCTTAAAAACTGCCCGGTACTGATCGGCAAACGCCTTTTCAAATTCCGGTTTCAGTTTCGGCAATGTGCCTTTCGGTAAATGCTTAATGTAAAAATCCGACTGGTAGTAGCCGTAATACATCTGCCCGTTTTTGGGGGAAAATTCTTTGGGACTGAAAAAGTTATGCACATAAACCGGCGTGAACCTGATCGCTTTTGGAATGATGCGCGTAAAACCCGAATACAGTTTCGAACCTAGTGTCGCATTATGGTAACCGCCCAAATCGAAATACCTGCTCAGGTAGGCATGGTGCGGGTTCGGGAAGAAATAGGTCAGGCGCGGGTTCCTGGTTTTCAGGTACAACAAAAAATAGTACTGAAACAACTGGTTGCCAAGCCGGCCCGAAAAGTAAACACCTACCATAACGTGCTGATTTTTAAGACTTCGCCTTCAACATCGGCCGCAAATACCGGTCGAGAAACTCCGGGTAGAATTTATACATGTACACGAATGTATTGAACACATTCACGCCGATCTCTCTTTTCAAAATGACCTGCGCCACCGCGAACCCCACGATATTGGAGCACAATGTAGCATATGCCGCCCCTACCACGCCCCATTGGCGGATAAAGAAATAGTTCAGACAAAGGTTCAGGCTTGCTGTACCTATTACGACAAAAAACGTCATGCGCGTTTTGCCGATTGAATCGAGTATCGTTCCGAATTGTCGCCCGAATGGAATCAAAAGGCAGTAAATCAATGTAATTTGCAGCAAGGGAATGGAATCCGCGTATTTTTCACCAGCAATGAGCGTGATTACAATGCCGGAGAAGAGGTACAGGAAAATTACCACCGGCACCACCAATGCCAGCGTGGTACCCACCGATTTTTCATACAAATACTTGATAGCCCCCTTCCCTTCCGACTCCATCCGCTTCGCACTTTGCGGGAAAACGATCGTCGCCACCGCATTGCCCGGAATGTCGATAAGGTTGGTAATGCGAACGGCGATATTGAATGCACCCGACGCTGCCGGGGAAAGCATGGCGCCCAGCATCATCTGATCGATGGTACCGGAGAGCAGCGAGCTGATTAGTGTACCAAATGCGTATTTGCCGTAGCCAAACAGCTTTCCCATCCACTCGCGGCTCACGTGCGCGGACAATGCGAGGTGCGTGCGTGCATGGCTGTATGCGATGAGCATGCCCGCGAGCGCACTCGCGATTTGCACCCACACGAGGAACACCAGCTCCACCGAAAACTTGAAAAGGTAGCATACCAGCACGAAAGTGAAGAACACGCCCTGCCGGATAATGGTGGTCACGAAAATGCCGTTGAACCGCAAATTAGCCTGCTCGACGCCGTTGAACTGCGCCTGCAGGCCCGAAAGCAGGTAAATGGCAATGTACCAGTACATCATTTCCACGAGCTGCGGCGCGTCCCAGAGCCTGCTCAGCCACGGCGAGAAAATGAGTATCGCGGCAATGCACACCACCTGCACAATGCCGTTAATCGCGAACGAAGCCGTGATAATGGCAGGATGTTCTTTGGAATCCGACGAAGAAATGTACTTGATCAATGCGTTCTGCAAGAGGCCGCTGCGGATCGCTTCCAGGATGGTGGTTGTGGAGATAAAGAGCGTCCACACCCCGAAATCGTGCTTGGTAAGGAGCCTGACGAGCAAGTAAAAGCCCGCAAAGCCAAAGAACACGCCCGAGAAATTCTGAACGATATTGATAAACCCCGATTTGAGCCAGTAATCCTTTTTTCCCTCCATAACCCGTCAGAAATGCGCTTCGACGTATTTTTTTACCTCGTCGTCGGTTTTTGCGTGCAATATTTTCGCCCCTGAAAACTGCGGGTACAGCTTCTCGAAGCATTTGAAATGATGCTCCGGCCCCTTTTTCGATAAAATCAGGTTGGTACCGCCGAAATAGCTCGCCAGAGTAGCCGTGCCGCCGTGAATCGAAATAAAACGGCTCGCATTGGCATACACCATCAATTGCAAATGGTTGAAATTGTTAGCATTAGCCCTATTTTCTTTGAAAAGGTCTTCCATTAAAATCACATCCGGGTGCTCCGCCGCGAGCCAGCTGAACTCGTCCATATCGTAAATGTCGGAGTTGTCCATGGTGATATGCTGCGGGCGTGGACGGTTGTAAATCACCGTGTATTTGCTTTTCAGCTTGTCGAGAATGAATGCGAGCATTTCGATGCTGTAAAAGCTCACCGGCGGGCCGTCCCATTCCATATTGTAGCGGTTGGCGATAATCAAAACCGGCTTTTCATAAACATACACATCGTTGCGGTACGTCTCTTTCAAAGGCACCGGGACCCATTTCGACATATCATAGTCCTGGCTGTACAGGATGCGCGGCATTTCGAAGTTGTAATTGCCCTCGTTGGAACGCGTATCGAACTGCTCTTTGTGATCGGGCGAGAAAAAGTAGAGCTCTTTCGTGTACTTCGAAGAAACGGTGCTTTCGAGCGTGCCGTTTTTGTAATGCCAGTAAGCGAACGGCAGCGCAAATTGCAGCTCCGGCGCAAACTCGCCGCTGAATGCGAGGCGCTTGTATTTCTTCCTGCTCACATAATCCTTCCAGATGTACTTCCATTGCTGCACCTTGCAGCGCAATGTATCCCGGTAAAAATAGCGGTGCTCCCACGGTAACTTTCCATACCGGAGCAACACCACCAGACTGAGTATTTTATTAAGCATAAGCCATTATTGTGACTTGTGAACCATCAGCTTGCCCCACCATAGCCGCACCAGACTCACCGCCTCGGCATAGCCCGTCGTGAATACGCTCAGGATACTGAAAGGCTGAAAACGGTTGAGCCCCCAATACCCGATGCCCACGCCGATGAGCGTCGGTACCACGCCGGCAATGGCGACGCCGTAAATACTGCCGGTGATGTAAATGGCCGTCACAGAAGCGATTACGCTCCCTGCGAGCATGATCAGGACTTTAACGAAATTGATTTTGGGCTGATGGATAACGTCGAGTGTCAATGCGAAAAAGCGGTCGAGCGGGTACAGCAGCGCGAAGGTCATATAGAGGCGCATGATGTTCGCGGCTTCGGAATTAATGTATTTTTCTCCTCCTATGATATGTATGGCTACATCGGCGAGGATCACCGCGCCAATGCAGGCCGGTAACAATGCCATGGTGATGAGGCCCGCGTAACGCTTCATGGTTTCGATCACTTTGGGGCGGTTGCCTTCATTGTAGGCGGCGGAAAGTTCGGGCATGCCGGTGGCGGCGAAGCTTCTGAGGGGTATTTCGATGATCTCCATCAGCCGCTGCCCGAGGTTGAACACGGCCAATGCCGCCGGGCCGAGCATGAAGTTGATGATCATCGTATTGGAAGTACCAAAAAGATTGGAACTCAATGTGGTACCTACTGAAAATTTACCAAAATGGAAGATTTCCTTAATGCTTTCACTAGTGCGATCCTTGAAGTTGCCGAGCCTTGACCAGCCCATGACAATCGTGAAAATGCTCGTCAATGCCGCGCCGCCGAGGTATGCGTAGATGATGTTCTGCAAATTGGCGGTTTTGGTGAAAGCCATGACCATTACAAAAAGAATGAAAAACCCCTGGCTGAGGAAGCGGATGCATAAGAGCTGGTCGAACCGCTGCTCGGCCTGCACCACGCACGAAGCGATGAAATACGGCAGCGAGGCAATGTAGATAATGCCGAACCATTCGACGAACAGCACCACGGAAGGGTTCTTGAACCAATCCGAAAACAGGAACGCCGGAATGTTGATCAGCGCGAGAATGCCCGTAATGGCCCCGCCGATAAACCAGGCCGATCCAACTACTTCGCGCTTCCGGGCGTCGCTCGCGCCTGCGTAAAATTTGATGAAGGCCGTCGTGAGGAAGCCCGAACGGAAGGTATCGACCAGCAACAATATCGACAGGAAGAATACCCACATCCCAATGCTGGCGACGGGCAATGCGCGGTACAGGATGATCATATTGAGCATCCCCAGCACCGACATAATGCCGTTTCCGGCCAGCGAAAGAAAGTGTTTGTTCCTAAGTTTCTGTAAGAGCTGCAAAGCCATCAGGTAGTGGGCAAGATTGGAACCAGACGCAATATGCGAAGTAATTTTACAATATTTTTGCGCAAAGCACGAATAATGTTTTAACTTTCCTCCCTACTGCCCCGCCGCACGGGCGTGCCTGGTTGTAAAGATGTACAAAACCTACTGATTGCCAGAATATGAGCTTATTGGGCTTACCTAAATGGATTTTACCGCACCTTTTTACAAACAAGCGCTTCGGGGATCTTACCGAAGCCGAAATTCAGGCTTTACGGGAAAGGATCAGTCGCTTTAAGGAAGAGACGCCCGAAGTTTCGGTCGTAATCCCCGCCTGGAACGAGGAAAACAACATTTACCGGACGTTGTCGTCGCTTTCGGCGAGCAGCACGAGGTATAAGGTCGAGATTGTGGTCGTGAACAACAATTCCACGGACGGCACGCAAAACGTGCTCGATACGCTGGGCGTCCGGAACTACCTGCAAACCGTTCAGGGAACGCCATTTGCGCGCCAAATGGGCCTCGACAATGCCCGTGGAAAGTTTCACCTCTGCGCCGATTCGGACACGTTTTACCCGCCCGACTGGATCGATCTCATGGTGGAGCCGATGGCGAAAAGCGCGGGCGTTACCGGCGTTTACGGCAATTATGCATTCATCCCGCCCGACGGGCAGGGACGGCTGGGCCTCTGGTTTTATGAAAAATTCGCAGGGCTGATGATCCAGATCCGGAAGAAAAACCGCGAATACCTGAATGTCTACGGGTTCAATATGGGCTTTGTAACCGAGGTAGGACGCAGAACGGGCGGTTTCAGAGTAAGCGGCCAACGCGTTTATGCCAATATTGTCGGCAGCGATTTCCAGAACGAAGCCGAAGACGGCCGCATGGCGCTCAACCTCAAAAAAGAAGGCGACCTGAAACAGGTTACCAGTTCCAAGGCGACGGTGTTCACCTCGCCGCGCCGCCTGCTCGACGACGGCAGCATTTCGAAAGCATTCTTCAATCGGGCCAAGCGACAGTTGCAAGGCATGCGCGACTATCTCTCGTAATATGATGCAGCACCATTTCCCCGATACCACTTTACTGATCACCCATTATAACCGCAGCGGCTCGCTCGAACGGCTGCTTGCGACGTTCGAATCGCTCGGCTGCCGGTTTGCGGATATCGTCGTTTCGGACGACGGCAGCAAACCCGAACACCTCGCAAACGTGCAGGCGCTTACCGATCGCTTCCATTTCCGGCTCGTTACCACGCCGAAAAACCGCGGGCTCGGCAACAATATTAATAAGGGCCAGGATGCGGTGCAGTCGGAATACACTTTATATGTGCAGGAGGATTTCCAGCCTTCCGACATTTTTCCGGAGCATTTCCAGGACGCGCTCACATTCATGCGCGAGGACTCGAAATGGGATATCGTGCGGTTTTACGCCTATTTCGCCTACCCTTCCTTGAAACCTTTCAAAAAGGGTTATTCCGAAATGTTGTACCGGTTCTGGGACATGAACCATTTGAAATTCTACTATTACAGCGATCACCCGCATTTGCGTCGGAGCACATTCCTGCAAAAGTTCGGCCGCTATCCCGAAGGCATCAAAGGTGACCTTACGGAATATAAAATGGCCGTCAGCTTTTTACAAAAAAAAGGCAAAGGGCTGTTTTACAATGATTTTACCCAATTATTTTACCAAAAAAACTCCTCCGACGAACCCAGTACCATGGAGCGCGCCAACTGGAAGCTCAGCGAAAACCCGCTGGTAAAGCTCGCGCGGCTGGGTTACCTGCGCTACCGCTGGTTGAAAAATACGCTGGACCTGGTTTTCATGAAATAGACTGCCCACATGAACAAGGAATATTTCTTCGGGGACGTGACGCTGCTCATCACCCATTACAACCGGAGCCAGTCGCTGGAACAATTGCTCCTTTCATTTGAGGCGCTCCATTGCCGGTTTGGCGATATTGTCGTGTCGGATGACGGCAGCAAGGCCGAACACATCGATTACCTTTTGCAATTGCAGAAAAAGCACGAATTCCGGCTCATTACCACGCCGCAAAACAGGGGTTTGGGCAACAATATCAATAAAGGGCAGGACGCCGTGCAGACGCCGCTGACCCTATACGTGCAGGAAGATTTTACGCCAACCGCCATTTTTCCGGAGCGCTTCACGGACGCGCTGACCATCATGCGCGAGCACCCGGAAAACGATATGGTGCGCTTTTACGCCTATTTTGAATATCCCTATCTGAAAAACCCGCGTGACGGCTTTTACGAAATGGATTTCAAGCTCCTGAAACCCGGTTACCGCAAGTTTTACGCGTACAGCGACCACCCGCACCTGCGCAGGACCAATTTTTTTGAGAAATTCGGAAGGTATATCGAAGGCCGGAAAGGCGACTTCACCGAGTACACGATGATGATGTCGTTCCTCAGAAAAGGCGGAAAGGCGTGGTTTTACAAGGATTTCAAGGGTTTGTTTGTACAAAAAAACTCGGAATCCGAGCCCAGTACCATGTCACGCGAGAACTGGCGGCAGACCGACCGGTTTCCCATGAAGCAGATCCGCGACCTGTACCGGCACGTGAAATTTAATTTTGATTACCTCACCTGAATATAGTCTTGGTTTATTCCGATCTTGGTGCCATTAACCCCATGTTCCCGCCCCTGAGATATGCCGACCCGTATAACAAATGACTCATTCAGATGGTATTACGCGAGCATTTACCTGGGCCTGGCGCTGATATTCGGTTCCCAATACTTTACCTATAAAAACGTCCGCGATCTGTCGCTCAACAACGAGCGGCTCAATGTAACGATCGGCGTACTGAACCAGACGGCCAATTTCGGGCTGGTAACGAAGGATTTCCAGTCGAACATGCGCGGGTACTTGATCACGCAGGATAACAACCTGCTGAGCGACAACTACAACAAGAAAATACAGCTCGTAGGCATTACCGACACGCTCTTCAACCTCGTGAAAACCGACGCGGCGCAAACGCAGCGCGTGAAGGATCTTTTGCAGATTTCCAGCCAGATCGTACTCTATTCCCAGCATGTAATTACCATTTACCGCACGCAAGGTACCCAGCAGGCTTTTTCTAAAATCCAGGAAGGGGAAGGCATTCGCCTTAACAACCTGCTGACGAGCAAGATCAACGAGATCGAAGATTACGAAAACCATAACATGGACCAGCGCCGGAAACTGGTTTCGGACACGCAGCAGAATTCGATCCTGTTCATTTTACTCACGGGCGCTGTCGGGGCTATTCTCACGATCCTTTCCATCATATTCCTGAACCTCGACAAACGTAAGCAGCGGCTGTTCCAGAAGGAAATCAAGGAAAGGGAACGGACGGTAAGCCAGTACCTGGAAGCGATTCCCGACGGGGTGATGGTGATTAACAATGAGCGGAGAATAGAGGTACTCAACGAGTCGGGAAGGGAAATCCTGGGCGTGGCGGGCGAGCGCCCCGAGACGCTTGAAGAGCAGGTCAAACGCATTAAACTGCTGGACCCTACCCGGTATCACGTCCGGTTTTCGGCCGATACATTGCCGGTTGCCCGCGCATTGCAGGGCGAGAAGCTGACGGGCAACAAGATCGACCTCGTTAAAAACGACAAGATTTACCACCTCGAAACCAATGTGCAGCCGGTGATCGGCCTCGACGGGCAGATCAAAAGCGCCATTACGGTGTTCAGGGACATTACCGAGCGGGCCAATTACGAAGCTACACTGGAAAAAGCGCGGATACTGGCCGAGAAATCGGTGCGGGTGAAGGATATATTTCTTTCCAATGTCAGCCACGAGATCCGGACGCCGCTGAATGCAATTATCGGGTTTACCAACCTGCTGCTGGGCGAAGTTACCGACCAGAAAAGCCTTGAATACGTCGGATACATTCAGTACGCGGGCAAAAACCTGCTGGAACTGATCAACGACATCCTCGATTTCTCGAAAATAGAAGCCGGGCAGGTACATCTGGAAAAAACACCGGTCTCGATCCGCGAACTGGCCGATTCCGTTTCGGCCATTATGCATCACCGGGCGGTAGAAAAAGGCATTGCCTACGACGCCCTGCTGGCCGACGGCCTGCCCGAATTCGTCGAAACCGATAAGCTGCGCCTTACGCAGATATTGCTTAATGTATGTGGTAACGCGGTAAAATTCACTGAAAAAGGCAGTGTAACACTTCATGTTGAACCGATCGGCGAGCCGCTCAACGAGGTACAGAATATCCGTTTCCGGGTAATTGATACGGGCGTCGGCATCCCGAATGACAAACTCAAAGAGGTTTTCAACCGGTTTGTGCAGGCTACCGAAAGCACGACCAGGGTATTCGGCGGCACGGGGCTTGGATTGAGCATTGTGAAATCGCTCGTGCACCTTTTCGAAGGCACGCTCAACCTCGAAAGCGAACTGGGCAAGGGGACGGTTTTTACCATGGATTTTCCTTTCCGGATCGTACAGGATGCCGATTTGCAGGAAGAAGTTGAGAAGGAAATCGATATTGCCGCATCCGTAACTTCATTACGCATTCTGGCGGCGGAAGATAATTCCCTTAACCAGAAACTGTTGAAAGCCATTTTTGAAAGGCTCAATATCCCGCTGACCGTCGTGAACAACGGCCAGGAAGCACTCGAAAGGCTGCGCGAGGAAACGTTTGATATGGTTTTAATGGATATTCAAATGCCGGTCATGGACGGTTACACGGCTATTAAAGAGATCCGACGGACCATTTCCACTACCATTCCGATCATCACCATGACGGCCCACGCGATGGTCGGCGAGAAAGAAGAATGCCTGAGTATCGGCGCCAACAGCTATATTTCGAAACCATTTAAAGAAAGTGAACTATTATATACCATTGCCCACCTTGGAAACAAAGAGCATTACGAACCACCTCAACCCACAAATTTTACTCAGCAACCTCCGCAATCAAAAATGACAGATACGATTTTAAACCTCGACTACCTCGCTGAAATCACCGGAGGCGACCAGGAACTACGCGACGAACTGATCGCGATGTTTGAAAAAGACAGCCAGGTACAGCTGCACAATATTGCGGAAGCATCCCTGGCGAACGACCAGGAAAAACTTCGTCAGGGAATACATAAATTCCGTTCTTCACTGTTTTCGGTGGGCTTGCTGAACACCGCCAACCAATATAAAGATCTTGAAGCGATCCTGAAACAGGGCAAATGGACCAGCGAACTGAACCAGAAGCTGATCGATTTGAAGTCAGAAGCCGAAACAGGTTTGGTGCAGCTTAAACAGCTTTGATAGCCTTGTAGATTTCCCCCACGCTGTTTTCCCACGTATGCGAGCTGGCGAATGAACGTCGGGCTTCGGTGCGCGCTTCCGAGTTTTCGGCCAGCGCGAGGTCGATCAGCCTGACGTAATCTTCTTTTCCCTTGCCCAGGTACACGTGCTCCGCGAAAACGCTCATGGCGTCGGTAGCGGTAGCGACAACGGGCTTGCCAACTGCGAGGTATTCGTCGATTTTACGGGGATAATTACCAATCGTGACCTCGTTGAGCAGCTGCGGGTTCACACACACGTCGAATGCGTTGATGTAGGCCGGCAGGTCGCTGATATTGCGGGAGCCGGTAAAAGTTACATTGGGCAGGTTGTGCAGGCTGCTTTGCGAAAACTCGTTGTCTTCGGGGCCTATCAGCACGATATTCCAGTCGGGACGCTGCTGCGCGATGTATTCGAGCAGCTCCATATCCAGCCTAATGCTTTGCAGCGCGCCCACGTACCCGATACGCGGGCGCGCGATGGCGCTGATGTCGGCAGGCTCGGGCGCCTGGTTACCAGCCATGAAAATATCGAGGTCGCAGCCTTGGCCTACGTAAAAGGAATGCGGGTTGAATTTGGCGCAATAATTGGCCAGGTAAGTCGAATTGGCTACGCAGAGGCTGCTTTTGGCAATGAGGGCCGGTTCTAGGCGTGCCCCGTGCTTCCGCCAGTAGTCCACAGCCAGCATGAAATCGCGGGAGTAGTAAATGGACAGGCGCGGTTTGAGCAGGTCTTTCAGGAAAAAACTCCGGAACATATCATTGTCATTGAAATGAATGTAATCCGAAAAGCCCAGCCGTTTTGCTGCACGGGCGATCGATCCCGCGAATAGCTGGTTATTCCTTTTATTCAAAATATCGAAAAGCATTTCCGGCAGCCAGTTGATCGACTCGATCATCTTGTCGGGGTACAACACCCACAGGTTTTTCTGTACCTCTTCCAGGCCGTCGGCTTTGCCGTAAACCACTTTCCGGCGTTTTGCAATTTTGGGATCATCGCCATTTTTGAGCAGGCTGATGCGGTCCAGCGGGGAATTGACGTACAGCACCCTGTGATTCTTGCTGAATTCCAGGGCAATGTTCTTGCAGTTACTCCCGATTTCTACATCCCAGGCCTGTTGTCCGGTAATGACAATATCCATAGTAAAGTGGCTAATGCGCGGGTAAATCCCGCGCCCTCGTTGAGATTCGGTTACTTATAGTGATGGTTCTGTATTTTCCTGTCGAGCTTCGCGATCACCGCCGGGAACCGCGCGAGATCGAACTTCCGGGCAAACAGTTTTCCCGACGCCAGCACCCGGTCCAAATCCTCTTCCGTGAGCACTTTTGGGCTCGCCTGGCCTTTCGACCAGTCAATATACCTCAAATTATCGTTCACGAGTGAAGAACGGAATGGCGAATTATACAAAATAGTTTGAAATATAATCTCATCCGGCGCCCACGTGAGTTTGAAAAACTTCGTAACCCCGGGATGGCCGTCCAGATAGTCAAGCATGTATCGTACCGCATCCAGCGTAAGGCTCATCCATTGCGACCGGCCAACCGGTTCCAATCCGGCCGGCATGGTGCGTGCGGGCAACAGCTTGTTCAGCCATTTTTGAACGAGGTATTTGCAGGGAAAATTGTAATTGGTAAGGTGGTATTCCGTCAGTCTCGGGATCGCTTCCGTCCATTCGTTATGTACGGAATAGTATTCCATGAAGTTCTTTCCCGCATTCCGGACAAAGTAATCGTGGATTTCCGGCGGCGATTGCAATGGATAATCAGCCCCGCTCAGCAGATTTACATAACCAAAATCAATACCCGAATCCACGACGGCCTTGAAACCCCGGAGCGTCGCCTCCACAATGCTGTATGCGCCCCAGCCTACATCCACGCGGTCGGGTACCAGGGTAATGCGCTCATGGTTTTGCAGGAAAGCGAATGCGTTCAGATCTGCTTTTTTGTCGAGGTGTACGAAAAACCACGCATGTTCATCTTCCAGCGCGCCTATGAGCTTCGACAGTTGGGCCGGGGCCGCGTAGGCGAGTATCAGATGGGCGATTTTCATAAGGAATGCTTCGCTTTCTGTTCCCGCTCGTCGAGAATGCGGGTAATGTTGATGATCGCAGCTGCCAGAAAGAAATAAATATTAGACGGAAACTGTACCAGCGCCTCCTGCGGATAGTTACCGACATTATAGGCGAACACCACCAGCAGCATCGCCAGGCAGTAGGTTTTCAGCTCCGGGTTTTTGATCAGGAAATAATTATTGATCCCCTCCCTCAATATAAAAAACATCAGCAAACAGAACAGGAACAGCCCCACCCACCCCAGCTCGACGGCAATGCGGACATACCCGCTATCCGGCGGAAAGTTGGCCAGGTACGACTGCGGCGCAAACCGCTGCCCCCACGCGCCCGTAGCGCCCAGCCCACCCCCGATCGGGTGCGTGAGAATGTAGGGCTGAATGCGTTTCTGGTTGTTTTTACGTGCCTGGAAAGAAATATCGTCGTTCGGCTTAAAGGCCGTCTGGAAGCGAACAATGTTGGAATTGGTGGTAGGGACAAAAATGAGGAACACAAAAAACAGCGCCGCAATGCCCGAGAAGATGAGTACCTGCCGGTTGATCCGCAATATCACAAAAAGTACCATCGCCGCGGGTATGAGCACGTACGCACCGCGCGTACCCGAGAAAAGCATCGACGAGAAAAACAACGCGAGCATAACCGCCAATACGACTTTCTGCCAGTTTTTTTTCACAAATGTGAGCAATGCAATGCAGATAATGCTGCTCACAACCATGTTGTAAGAGAATGCGACCGGGTCGGAGAAGATCGAGAATTTGCGCCAGTGACCTGCGATGAAGAGCAGGTCGGCCACGCCTTCCGAATCGAGCCAGGCCTGTTCGGCGCCGGAGAAGCCGATGTATTCCTGCTTGTAGGCGTACAATGCGGCGAAGAGCGCCAGCCCGAGCCAGAGTTTGAGCAGAAACCGCAGGTATTGAATGGTGCGGATCTGGTACATGAACACGAAGTAGGTAAGCATCACGATCGCCACCGCGCGGATCGTGTACACCCACGCGAGCCGGGATTCTGCGGATGGGTTAGCGACCTGAATGATGTTGTAAACGATCCATATGAGGATCATCACGCTGATCGGCCCCTTGAATACCTTCCAGTTGGGCCGCCGTTTCTGGTGGATGAAGAAACCGAGGATCAGCAGCCCCTGAATGCCGTCCATTACGGTCCCGAGCGGGAAATTGATACCCAGCCGACCGACGAAAAACAGCAGGTAAGCGAGCATCAGCAACACGGTAATGCCGAATTCGGGGAATGCGACGATGCAATACACCACCGGCGGGCCGAACATCAGCCCCAGAATGCCCGCTCCGGCCAAAATGCCCTGGTAGGCGATCAGCGCCCCGAGCGCGATCGAGATCAGCAGCAGGATAACCAGACCCGTGAGTTTGCGGTCGAAGAGCGTACGCAGTTTTTCAACGCGGCTCAGCCCCTCGCTGCTTTTTCCGGGAATATGGATCTGAATGTCTTCCACTAAAAGAAAAGGATTTTGAAGAACCAGATAAATACGCTCACCAACGCCAGCAGCAATGCCGCCTGACGTATCTTTTGCTGCATTGGCGTGAGCTCGCTGAGTCCCCGCTTTTGTGCACTGATCTTTTTATCCGGGTAAATTTTCATGGTAACCGGCGTTAATTCGGCGTTTTGTTTTCCTGGCGTGTCGCTACCGATATTTTATTCGCCCGCCGTGCATTCACGAGTGCTGTAAGCTGGTAAAACATGAACTTCGGGATGTTCACCAGCGATTGGTAAATCTTAGGATCGGTAGGCGAGCTTTTCAGCGAAATGTAAAACCCTAGCACAAACACGATGAGCCCGATCAGCCATACCAGCGACATTACCGGTGCGATCAGCAGGTTGATCAGCATAAAAAACACCGAAAGCAGCAGGAATATGAACAATGGCGGCCTGAGCAGCACCAGCCCGAACAGGATCTGGTTAAGGCTGAAACGCGTAATGCCTTTGAACAGGATTTTAAACCCATACCCAAAGTATTTGAACCAGGTATTGATCCACCGGGCGCGCTGCTTTACCAACTGGTCGGAGCCGGTCGTCTTTTCATCATAAACAACAGCCTTATCCGCAAATGCAATGCGGTAACCGCGGCTTACAATGCCTTCCTGCAATACTTTATCGAAACCTGCGCCGGTCACATCCAGGTGCCCGAGCGCTTTTTCATACAATGCAGTGGTGAATGCCATCCCCGAACCCGCCAGTGTGGCCGAAGAGCCCGCGCCGAAAAGTACTTTTCCGTCGTAGAAATGGTAGTAGATGTCGCGGGCCGCGTCGAGGCAGGCGTAGGTGGTATCCAGGTTTTTGGCCTCGCGCACGCCTTGCACAGCTTCGTAACCCTGGTTGAAATACACATTCAGCTCGTTCAGGTATTCCGGGTCGGTGAGGTTATCGCTGTCGATGATCGTCAGGTGCGTATGCGGGCGGATGAACCGGCGGATGGCGTAGAAATGCGAGCGGGTGTTACTGCCCAAAACCTGCTCCGGGCGCAGTAATGCAACCTTGTCGGCAGGGAAATGCAGGTTACTGATGTCGCATTTGTCGGCGACTACGTAAATGTGGTAGCGGTCGTAATTCAGTTGCAGCAGCGAACCCACGACAGCCGGAAGCTGGGCGGTATATTCATAGGCCGTCACGATAATGCCGTAATCTGGCAGCGTGCTGCCGGCAGGAGCCCGGCGCGAAGTTATAGCCTTTCTCAGGCCGTAAATCAGCAGCAGAAACACCGGAAATACGAGATTATACCCGATTGCCGCCTGAATCGCCAGTCCTACCCATTCCAGGATTTTCATGCTTCCACTGGTTTAGCCACTTTTCCGGCCTGCTCGGGAATGCTTTCGGTGTTGGTAAGCACCCAGCCGGCAAATTTCCCGTTCAGGCCATCGAGGTACTGAATTTTGGATTGATCTTCGGAACCGATGGAACGTCCCGCGGCGAATACCGCCACGACCAGGTCCGAGAAGCTCACCCATTCCTTGGCCCGGTTCATAGCCCGCAGCGAATCGGTTTCGATGAGGATAATGTCGAAGCGCGTTTTCAATGCCTGCAAACGGTCCCCGATCACCTTTTCTTCGGCCAGTTCGAGCACCGAAATATCACCCGTTTTGGCACCGAGAATGCTGATCTGCCCTGGCGTCGCTTCCGGCAGGTTATTCGATTTGACAAAACTTTCAAACGGCGTGCTGTCCGGGTTGAGTTTGGAAATATCCGGCTGCGCGAAGTTGCCGTCAATAATGAGTACGGTCTTGTTGATCTTGGAGAATGCCCAGGCCAATGCAATCACGAACGGCGTCTTGCCCACTCCAAAACCCAGACTGGTAACGGCTATGATCTTCGGATCGCTCATTTCATTGTCCAGCTCGTAGCGGATCGATCGCACGAGGTTTTTGTAAAGCCGGACGGCCTTGTCGTCCGAAGCGCTCATACCCGAAAGGCTCAGGTTCGAATCCTTGTCCAATGCATTTAAATACCCCAAAACCGGCTTGCCCGTTTCGTTGGCAAGTTGCAGCGGGTAGCGGATTGATTTGTCGAGGTAAAAAAGGATGAAGAACACAAACACGCAGAACGTAAAGCTGATCACCCCGGAAAGGATCACGAGCACCATTTTCTTCGACGCCTGCACCTCGCCCGGCATCGCGCGCTCGATCAGGCGCAGGTACACGGGGAAGCTGAATTCCAGGCTGGCTTCGTTGTAGCGCTGCAATGCTTCTATGTACTCCTTGCTGGCAATGTCGATCGACGTTTCGTACTCCTGGATCTTCGCCTCGTTCGGTACCAGCCCGTCGAACTTGCGGTTCAGGCGGTCGAGCTCGCCCTGGATGGACGCGACGCTGTTTTTCGCGAGTTCCAGCGAAATTTCCATGCTTAATTTCTGGGTTACCAGGTCCTGCTTCACCACCATCGGGTTGTAGGCATATTTATCGGTAGCCTCATTGATTTCCTCCGAAAGCCGGCTGCGCAGCGAGTCGAGGCTGAATTTCATGCGGTTATCGAAGTTGCTTAGAATGTATCGCTCGTTCAGGGCTTTGAGATTGCTCTTGGTAGCGATGATTTTCTGGTTAATGTCGGTCAGTGCACTCTCGAAATACTTACGCTCGGTGGGATTGAAGCGGCGGTCGATATTACCGATGGCCGCCGTGTAAGCGATAATGTCCTTCTGGGCGATCTGGCGGCGGGTCTCGAAATCGGCCATTTGCCCGTAAATGCTCTTCGCCTGCTCGTTCAGGTTGAGCACACGGTTCTGGATTTTGAAGTTTTTCAGCGTGTTCATCCGCTCGTTCAGCGCATTGAGCTTCTGCTGCATGAAACTTTGGAGGAAATCGATTGTCTTCTTGTTATTCCCCACCACCCGCGACGAATTGTCTGCAATGAACTCCTGTGCGAGCGTATTGATGACGTACGCCGCCAGATCCGGATGTTCCGCTTCGTAATCGATATCGATATAGTCGCCCACACCGGTGCGGTAAATGATCAGCTTGTCGCGCAGGGTATTTGCGCCATAGCCCATTTCCAGGATAATGTCGTTCAGTTTTTTCTCTTCCGGTTTCCACAAAAACAGCTCCTCGCGCTTCTGGTACTTCTGGGTAATGAGCGCAACGGCTTTCGCTTTGTCGGCTTTGCTCATTTCTTCCAGCGCACGCACCGGCTCGCGCCAGGTCGAGTCCTTCAAACCCTTTAAGTCATTCAAAATCAACCGGTAGGAAACCTGATCAAGCGTTCGTTTCAGGCGCATTACCTGGATGAGGCTTTCAAATTTGCGGGCGATCTGCTGGTCCTGCTCGTCTTTGGCGCGGGTTACCACCTGGTCGGTCTTATCGACGAGCCCCGTGGCAATGCGTGCGTGCGATTCGTAGGTATCCGGCAATCGTCTGACGAGGAAGTAGCAGACAATCACGGTGATCAGCGGAACCAGGATGAGGGCGATCTTATTCCTCTGCAGCAATTTCAGAAACTGTATAACTTCCGTCATTTGATATCTTCTAATTTTTGTCCAACCAATTCTTCCAGACTGCTTTTGGCAATCAAAACCTCGCTTTCGGTATTGAGCAGGTTCTGGGCGTGATCGGTTTGCATCACGAGCATCTGGTTATATTTTTCCAATGTCTCCTGCCCCATTTCAAAGCGCTTTTTAACGCTTTCCAGCATGCTTTCCACATCGAGCGAGGCATTCGAGCGTACGCGGTACACCGCCTTTTTCTGGATGTAGGTAAAATACCGCTTCTTCACCTCGGCTTCCATATTCAGGTCGAACGACTGCTTGTCGTATTCCGCCGACGAGAGTTCGCTCTTAGCCTGCTTTACCATCGCCGGTTTTTGCAGGATAGCACCGATGTTCACGAAAAAACCAAATTGATAAGTAAATGGGAATGAAGCCGATACAGGCGTAGCACGATCGTTTTTGGGGACGTACAGATACGAGAAGTTGAAAATATCGAAATACGAAAGCTTAGCCTTTTTGACGCCCGTTTCGGCGGCATCGATATGCGCCTGGTACATCTTGATTTTAGGGTAGTTGGCTTTGCAAACCGCAATCAGCTTGTCGAGGTACGCGTAGTCGACGTCTTTGCTCAGAGATTCCTGGGCACGGGCGCTTTGGATGGTGAAAAACAGCAGGAGCCCAAAAGCGTAATGTTTTATCGGCATGTCAGGTTAAAATATTTATTTAAAATCCGTTTCGCTTGATTTTGCGGCATTACGAAATACTTTTGGTAAAAATATTACTACATCTCACTAATCTAGGCAAAATGTCGTTATCCGACCAAATCCGGAACAGTCCGGGACTGAAAAAATTTGTCCACTGGATGCTGATACCTACCAATCAGGCCCGTCCAAGGCTCTGGGTCCGGGTGTTTTTGAACCGTTTCTTTCATCAGAGGGGCAAAAATGTCATCATCCGTCGGTGGGTAAGGATGGACGTGCTGCCTTTCAATCCGTTTTCGATCGGCGATAATTCGATGATCGAGGATTTCAGTACAATCAATAATGGTGTGGGGGCAGTGCGTATTGGCGCCAACTCGCTCGTCGGCCTGGGAAATGTCATTATTGGTCCGGTTACGATCGGCAACGATGTGATCCTGGCGCAGCACATTGTTGCCAGCGGCCTTAACCACAATTATCAGGATATTCAGCAACCGATTCATAAACAGGGCGTAAGCGTCGCTCCGATTGTCATTGAAGACGAATGCTGGATCGGCGCCAATGCCGTAGTTACTGCGGGAGTTACCATCGGCCGGCATTCTGTTATAGCTGCCGGGGCCGTTGTCACCAAGGACGTCCCGCCCTATTCGGTGGCGGTGGGAAACCCCGCGCGCATCATCAAAAAGTACGATCCCGAATACAAAGACTGGGTTAAAGCGTCCTGACATACGTTTTGGCCCCGTCACACATTCTCCGACTGCAACAGCGCCGGGAATGTTTTCAGGATGATCTCGAGATCCATTTTAAATGAAAATTCGCGGGCGTAGGTAATGTCGAGCTGCGTGCGCTCCTCTTCCGTCATATCCGACTTGCCCTTGCCGCGTTTGGTCACCTGCCACAAGCCTGTGAGGCCTGCCGGACCTGCAAAACGCAGAATTTTATCGTCGGTCGTCATTTTTTCGGCTTCGTATAAAGGCAGCGGGCGGTTACCTACCAGCGACATATCGCCTTTCAGAATGTTCAGCAATTGCGGCAATTCGTCGATACTCGAATTTCGCAGGAAACTTCCCAGGCGCGTGATGCGCGGGTCGTTCTGGAACTTCATGAATGCGGCTTTCTGCTCCTTTTGATAATGATACAGCTTTTCGCAAATCTCTTTCCCGTCATGGAAAAGGAGGCTTTTGCATTGGTTACCCGCCAGACAGTCCTCGCAGAGGCCCTGCGTTTCTATCTGGGAAACCGGCTCGGCTTTGGAATACATATTCAATGCGGCCATTTTACGGATCAGCTGATCGGCATCTGTCCGCATTGTCCTGAATTTATACAGGTCAAAAATCTTGTAGCCGCTCCCTACCCTTTTGGATTTGTAAAAAACAGGCCCTTTCGAGTCCAGCTTGATCAGGATAGCCACAATGATAAACACCGGCAGCAACAGGATCACCGCCGTACCAGTAGTTGCAACATCGATCGCCCGCTTCCATAAAGGCGTTTTATGGCCTTGCGAACCTATCTTCTGGGATGCTTTATTGGCGACATACCATTGCCGCTTTTTGAAATACTTAATGCGGGTAATGAGGTCGCCGTCGTCGAAATTCACCGAAAAAACATCGTCGGCATTCCTTTCGCGCGCCACATCGATGGCCTGGCGGGAGAGTCTGTCAACCAGCAAAACGAAAGGGATATTACCAAACCCGGCGCTGTTGCGGATCAGGTCGAGCAGCTCTACGCCGCCGCTTCCGTCGTGGGCAATGATCACATCGGCGGGATAGTTTTCCTTTAATGCTTCCAGCGCACCGGCAGGCGTATCGAAGTATTCGACTTGCAGGTATTCCGCGAAACGTTCGGTAAAGCGGAGGTATTCCTGAAAATTATGATGAACATAAATAACCCTGAACTGGGCAACGTAGGTTTTGCCCGCCGTTACCGTTTCTGTCGTTGTGCCGGCCAGTTCCATGATATCGTCGTCGTTTAAGAGAAACGTTTACTGCGCCGCAGCACGGCGTTGATTTTGGCGTGCACCTCCATCGGGTTGAACGGCTTGACCATAAAATCATCGGCGCCCAGGTTGAGGCATTGGATACGCTCGCTGCTCTCGTCCGAACCCGACAATATGATAATAGGTATTTCCGAATACAGGTTGCTCGCCTTCGCCACTTTCAGAAACTCCTTACCGCTCAGGTTGGGCATATGAAGGTCCGCAATGATGAGATCGGCCTGGTTACCGTCTTCGAGCCACAGCATTCCTTCGGAGCCGTCGCTTTTGATCACCACGTTGAAATCTTTTTTAAGAAAATGTTCCAGTATTTTGGTAATGCTGGGTTCGTCGTCTATAATCAACAGATTCTTTCTATTGTCCATAGGTTGAGTATAAGTGGGCAAATATTGGTATAGTACTGTGAAAAATGGCAGCTAATTATTTCGTAGAATTAGTCATAATACTTGCCATAACAAAATTTAAGCTGGAAAATTGCATAATTCACTTTATCCCGCCACACATGAAGCTTCTTAAAAGGTCATAGGACGGCATTCAGATAAAATTGTGCAATTCGGATTTGCTAAAAAATCAAGAGATGAGTAGTTAAGAGCGTGTAGTAAAATTACACGCTGCGGCGTAGATCGCAAAAAATTACCGTCCAATTTTGGAAAAAATTTAAAATTACTTCTACAAGTAACCGCTTAATCGTCTGATTTGAACGGGATTATTTATCCTGCCGAAATTGTAGCGTTATTTCGGCCATAGAAGCGACAGACAAGCCCTCTCTCCGGGCTGATACCCAGGCGGGGCCATTGCTGATGATGCGGATAGCCTCTTTTTGCAATTCCTCAGGCCCCGAGGCTACAAAACCCGATAAGGTACCCAGCGTACCGACGACAAATTTCACAATTACCTTTCCCTCTGCGGGCGCGGAGGCGGTGTTTTTATCCAAATAAGTCTGGTAGGATGCCCAACCTTCCGCTGGAACCGGAGCGGGAATGTCGGGTAAAATCGTATAGTGCTTGGTCGTTTTTTTATGCGCCGCTTCCGGCTTGGCCACCGCGATTTGCTCCCTGGCAACCTGCGTGCCGGCCCCTATCCTGTCTTCCGACACATTATATAAGGAAGAAGGCTCCATGCGTACCCTTCCCGCCATAGACTTGGCTACGGACTGCGCCGAGCCGGGCGAGGGCAACGCGTTGGCGGCCTCGGGAGGCACTTGGATCACCTCCGTTTCTCCTTTGAAGGAATCTGCCGATGCGATGTCGGCAACTTCCTCCTGTATTTCCGCATCTGCCAGTTGAGAAGGAACCAACGCTGTTCCGGGCTTTGGCAATGGCTTGGAAGTCTGCTCTAAGCGGTTTGCCAGGGCATGTGCGTCCGGTTTTGAAGCATCAGGTGCTGCTGGAACCGTCGCGGACGTTTCGGGCGCCTTGCCTTGAATGGTCGCGGGAGCTTGCTCCGCCGCGGGCAATGCGGCCTTGTCCCGCTTCACAGCAACCTCTGGCTTTTGCATATCTGCCTCTTGATCACGCAGAAACACAAACCAATAACTGAACACCGCGAGGAGCACCGAAGCCGCAGAAGCATAGGACCATAATGGTAATGCCCTCCTGCGTGTATGCGCCACACGTGTATGCAGGCGCTCCTGCAAGTCCGCGCGCACGGCTGCCGCGCCGGTATGCTGCGCGCGCCACGCGAGGAAACCTTCGTAGGCTTCGGCCACCAGCGGTTCGGCCAGCATCCTTCCTTCCAGCGAGCGCTGCTCGGCCGGTGGCATTTCGCCGCTGTAATAGCGCTCGAAATCGTCGAAATCCGGTATGTGGTCGCTAGTAGCTGCCATTGCTTTCTATGCAGATTTTCAGTTTCCGCTTTCCGTTCTGGATGTAACTTTTCACTTTACCTATGTCGAAACCGGTTTCCCCGGCAATGTCACGGTAGCATTTGTTTTGCAGGTAAAACAGCTCGATGCTCTTCCGTTGCTCGCTTGCCAGCTTTTGAAGGCATTCATCGAGTGCGTCCAACCGCCCTTCCAATTCGAATACATCGTCGTCGGTAGTTACCTCGATCGGTAATTCTTGTTCCCGATCGTCTGCCGGTTCGTGCCCTGCGGTAACCCGTGCTGTCCGGAGTTTCATCAGGCAATGGTTCCGTGCCACGCTATACAGCCAGCTTTTGAAGTTCGATACTTCGTGTTGTCTCAAATCGGTGACCAGTTTTTCGAAAACCTGCATAACGGCATCCTTGCTTTCATCCTCATCCCGCAGGTACTGGAAACACACACCGAAAACCACGTCCATATAAGGCTCGTACAATGCTCCCAGCACGGCCACGTCGCCATAGGCCCGGTAAGCCGCAAGCTGCTCTGCTTCCGGAACCGGTTCTTTGACTTTGCCCTGAAAGAATTTCAAAAACTTCACGTGTGTCCTGGGGAATGATTTCCAGCCTTTCGGTTACTGGATGCGGTTTAATCAAAATTCCATAAAAAAAATCTAAAAACTTTTATGGAATTACCCTCCGGCCCGCATCCAGCGAATAAATAACGAAAAAAAGAAAACCATGAAAACAAGAGTGATCATTCTGTTAGCCATGCTTTTGAGTGCCTTCGTGTTCCTGCCCGACCGTATTATCAACGGAACAGTTACCGATGGCGCGAACAACCCAATCGCCGATGTGAGTGTGTCCATCCAGGGCGGCGGCGCAGGCACGAAAACCGACCATGCGGGCCGCTTTTCGATTCGTGTACCCAATCTGGCCAGGGCGTTGGTATTTAAAAAGATCGGGTACAAGTCTCTTACAATGCCTGTGGCGTCAGATTCTGTTTTGAATGTGATTTTAACTCAAAACCCTTTGAAACCGGAGGTAATAGCAGATGAATACTTGCGAGACGCGGAACAGCCCGGAAACGTAAAAAAGTCGCTGGCATTCGAACGCGTTGCGACGGCCCCTGCTACATTTTCGGGAAACGTAATGCAAATGTCAGTCCCTTCCGAAAGCTACAAACCCATTAATGAAAACGGCTTCTTGTCTGTAGGCCAGCAACCTGTCACGACATTCTCCGTCGACGTCGACCGTGCGGCTTACAGCAATGTCCGCCGTTTTCTGAACAATGGCCAAATGCCGCCCGAAGATGCGGTCAGGATCGAGGAAATGATCAATTATTTTGATTACGACTATCCACAGCCAGCGGGAGAACATCCTGTGGCTATCACCGCCGAAACCACCGATTCTCCCTGGAACGCCGGTTTGAAACTGGTACACATTGGCTTACAAGCCAAAACCGTTTCCACCGAAAATCTGCCCGCTTCCAACCTCGTTTTCCTCATCGACGTATCCGGCTCGATGAACGATGCCAACAAGCTGCCGCTCCTCAAACAGGCATTCAAACTACTCGTCGACCAGCTTCGCGCCGAAGACAAAATCGCGCTCGTTGCCTACGCCGGTTCGGCAGGCGTGGTGTTGCCGCCGACGCCGGGAAATGAGAAAAAGACCATTAAGGATGCTCTGGATAAACTCGAAGCAGGCGGCTCGACGGCCGGCGGGGAAGGCATCGAACTGGCCTACGATATCGCCAAAAAGCATTTCCTGCCCAAAGGGAACAACCGCGTGATCCTCGCCACCGACGGCGATTTCAATGTGGGCATTTCCAATGAATCCGAATTGCAGAAGCTGATCGAGGAAAAGCGGAAAGCGGGCATTTTCCTCAGCGTCATGGGTTTTGGAATGGGTAACTACAAAGACAGCCAAGTAGAAACCCTGGCCGACAAAGGGAATGGCAATTACGCCTACATCGATAACATCCAGGAAGCGCGCAAAGAATTTGTGCAGGAATTCGGTGGCACCTTGTTCACGATCGCGAAAGATGTCAAAATCCAGATCGAGTTCAACCCCGTGCACGTGCAGGCCTACCGCCTCATCGGCTACGAAAACCGCGCATTGCGCACCGACGAATTCAGTGACGATAAAAAGGATGCCGGTGATATGGGCTCAGGACATACCGTGACGGCCATTTACGAAATCGTACCACGCGGCATTACCACCAGCTTCATCGGCAAGGCCGATCCATTGAAATACCAGACTAACAGCGAGCCAGCGGCCAATAGCTCCGACGAAATGATGACTGTGAAGGTGCGCTATAAAAAACCGGACAGTGAAAAGAGCGTGTTGTTCGATATGCCGGTGAAGGCCACGACGGTGCCATTCGAAAAATGTTCCGAAAACCTGCGCTTCGCAAGTTCTGTGGCGGAGTTCGGGCTGCTATTGCGCAACTCCGAATACAAAGGATCGGCCACTTACAATGACGTGATCATACGCGCCCGCGGTGCATTCGGAAAGGATGAAGAAGGTTACCGCTCGGAGTTTGTGCAACTGGTAAAAGTCGCGCTAAGCCTGGACGGCTCGCATGAGTTGTCTAAGAAGTGATGGTGAGGTAAAAAGCCGGTTGATTGTAGTCAGCCGGCTTTTACTATTTATCGGAATCCAGGGATTTAAGTAGCTCTTTTGCTGGAACACGCCGTGCCTGGCCGTTCTTCTCACCAATTACAACAGATTCATCCCGAAGCGCGCTCTCTTCGACCATCTTCTTAACTGCTTTATTCACCCCAGCCACTATCTTATCGAGTATTTGGCTGAAATTCTCTTTCTTAGGATTGCCCATAATTTTCTAATAGCAGTTGCCAGGTTTCACTATCATTCACATCGGGTTTAGAAGCAAAACTCACTTCCGCGATTACTTTCAGGGGATGCCCCATACTATTGACTAACGCCCATTCGTCACAAATCGGAATATAAATATCAAACAGATTTCTCAATCCACCATAATACCTCCTCTCGACAGTTTCATCCGGAATATGATGACCGCCTTTTGATACCCTAATTGCAACTCGTTCCCTAGCGACAGCCGGTGAACTTAGCCAAAAATAAAGCAGGGTAACCTTGTAACCCAAATTGTGTGCCCTATCAACCAGTAACTTGTAGCTTTTGGTTGACAACGTTGTTTCGATAGCAAAATTGGTTCTTTGATCAAGCAATTCGTCGATTCTCTTCAACATTATCCTCCCAGCCTCCATTGCGACTGCGGCAACATTAAATGGTGAAATACCAGCGGCGATGTTATCCGCATTCACAAACTCTCTGCAATCCAAAATCTCAGGTAAAATCGCGTAACTCGCAGTCGTCTTCCCTGCTCCATTACAGCCCGATATAATGTATAAATTAGGCATAGTGTGTAAATGTTAGCATTCATTCAATCCTCCTTCAAAGCCTTCAAGATCAAATCCCTCCCGACCTCGCTGTATTGCAAAGATAATGCGGCTTCGTGGCCCGGGATAGTCATTTTGCCCCAAGTTTTCCTGAGGATATCTATCATTTTTTCTTCGGTCATTTTGGCGATGAGATCGTCGTATTGGTATTGGAGGAAAACGAGGCAGAGGGCATTTTCCATAGTCTGGACGTCGGTGTCGCTTCTGAGGCGCTGTTTGAGGACAATCTGCTTCACACGGCTGATCGTTTCTTCATCGTAACCTACCCCGGACAGAATTTCAGCGGCAATGCCCGCATGGTACTTCGCGAGGTCGCTCCGCCATTTGAGATAACCCACACGGCCATCGGGATAGCTCTTGCGCGCGATTTCCCACCGGCCGATATGCTGGCAGCGCGAAGCCAGCAGCAGGCTCTCATCGGCTTCGGGGGTGAGTTTGGTCACCCATTCATGGAGTTTTATCGCGTAAAAATATTCGACCGGATACTCCACATTTTCCCACACAATGCGCTCAGGCGAGCGCTTGTTGTAGTCGTCAAAAAGTTCAAAAGCTTTGTCGAGCTTGCTCATGGTGATTTGGTAAAAGGTAATGCTATTTTGCCGCCTTGAATTTCAGGGCGATGGTGGTCATACGGGGATAGTCGTAAGCGGTACTTTGTGTTTTCATGACGAAAGAGTCCTTATGTACATCGTCGGGGCGCACTGTCCATTCGCCTTTGCCGCCGCCTTCCGGCGCGCCTATCGTGATATTCTGGTCATTAACCTGCCATTTCAGGACAAACGGCGTGGATTCTCCTTTGAAAATACCTGAAAATTCGCCACCCTTTTTCACCTGCACAGTTTCCATATACTTCTGAAAATCAATGCCGCCGAATTGCTGCGTCATTTTCCCGTCCTTGAAAGTGACCGCGTCATTCACCGCAATTTCCTCGATTTTCCATTGCGGTACAGCCGTAAGCAGTTCGGCCGCTTCCTGCGGCGTACCTGCGGGACGGTCACAGGAAATGGAGGTAATGCCCACCAGGGCTATAAACATTAAAGCAGCGATTTTCCGGAAAAGCATGGTGATTCCTGGTTGATGACTATGCGCAAATATAGCCACAACTGAACCGGACTTTCGACTTACATTCCAGGAATTTTAATGCTTACTCGCGGTTGTAGAGCAACGTAATGGACGTCAGGAATTCGGCGGCTTCGTCGGTGATCTGCCCCCGCAGCAATCGCCACGCCCAGTTGTTCTCATTCGAACCGGGCAGGTTCATTTTCGCCGTCTCATCCAGATTGAGAATGTCCTGAATCGGAAGGATGGCCGTTTTCGCTACCGAACCGAAGATGGCCCTGGCGAGTTCTGCGGCTACATTATCTTCCGAAATCGGTTTTCCCAGGTACATTTCAATGCGCTCTTGCAGCCCGGATGGCGCCTGTTCGCGGAACCAGCCTTTGGTCGTATTGTTGTCGTGCGTGCCCGTGTATGCGAGAAAATTGTGTTTGAAATGATGGGGAATATGGTCGGACTGCGGCATATTTCCGTCAAATGCGAATTGCAATACCTTCATTCCCGGAAGGTTGAATTTATCCCGGAGCAGGTAAACTTCCGGGCTGATTTCGCCCAGATCCTCCGCAATGAAAGGCAACTGGCCAAGCGCCGTTTCAACTTTTTTGAAAAAGTCTTCACCCGGACCGGTTTGCCACGTCCCGTTAACCGCCGTTTGCTCACCGCCCGGCACCTGCCAGTAATCGGCAAATGCACGGAAGTGATCTAGCCGGACGAGGTCGAATAGCTCGATATTCCGCGCCAACCGGTCGATCCACCATTGATAACCTTGTGATTTGAGCGCATTCCAATTGAAAACCGGCATTCCCCATAACTGGCCATCGTCCGAAAAAGCGTCGGGCGGCACGCCTGCGATACCGGTAATCCTGCCATCCTCGTCGACGCAAAATAACTCGCGGTGAGCCCAAACATCGGCCGAGTCGTAGCTCACATAGAATGGAATGTCGCCAAGGAGCCTGATATCGCGTTCGTTACAATACCGGCGTAGGTCTTTCCATTGCTTATCGAACACGAATTGCTGCCATTCGACCCATTGCATTTGTTCCCGCTCCTCCTCCCTGACCTTGTCGAGCGCCGCCTTTTCCCTATGCCGGAACTCCGCCGGCCACGTATACCAGGGCTGATCCTCAAAACGCTTTTTAAGAACCATATAAAGGGCAAAATCGTCGAGCCAACTGGCATTTCTTGCGGCGAAGTCCTCCAACTCGCCAGACGCTTCTCCCGGCTGCGATTGATATTTCTGGAATGCGCGTTCCAGTAACACTTTTTTCTTTGTGCCGACAGCCTCAAAGTCCACAGTCGTAGAATCGGGCAAATGGTTTTCTTCGAGATCCTCCTGCGACAAATAGCCTTCATTAGCCAACAATTCGGGACTGATCAGCAATGGATTCCCCGCACGGCTCGACAATGCGCTGTAAGGCGAGTTGCCCTGTGAAACCTCCGTAGGATTGAGCGGCAATATCTGCCAGATTTTTTGATTGGTTTTTTCCAAAAAGTCGGCGAACTGGTATGCTGCCGGGCCCACATCACCTATGCCAAATGAAGTAGCCAATGAACTGATATGCAATAAGATACCCGCATTACGCTCGTTATCAATGCGTTTCCCTTGGAGAATAGCAAATGGCATACTCTTGAAAACATCGGCGGGCAGGAGTTTGCTCTGCGACGCTTCCGTATTATCGGTGAGTAAGTTGGTCCATTCGGGTAGCACATTTTCGGGCAACACCACGTGTGTATCCTGCCAATCCAGGTCGAAGAAACCCTTCTGCTGCGCTCGGCTCATGACAGCGGTGTGTATTGGAATGATCGTTACAAAAACGTCGGGCTTATACCTGCGCATGAATGCGAGCAGGTGATCTTTGTAAGTACCCCTTACTTTCAGGGGAATGTACTCTCCCTGCGTGAACAGCAGCGGGTTTTGCCTGCGAAGCTGGAACAAACGCTGCGTCAGCCATAGCTTTACCTGCCCGTTCCGGCGGTTTTCCCAAAGCTTTTCGGTCAGACGTTCCGGCTCGTAGTCTTCCAGCTCGTCGAGCCATTGTTTTCTTTTTCCAAAATCGACTTTGCGACGGTTATCCGGGTCCACAAGGCTCAAATCCCACAATTCACAACCCTGGTAAACATCGGGGATGCCAGGGCAAGTGAATTTCAGCACGACTTGCGCGAGTGAATTGATAATGCCAAAATCCGTGATGGACTCCAAAAACGCCTGAAATGAGTGCGAGAATGCGGAGCCTTCGTTCAGCATTTCATTTGCAAAATCGTGGGCACCTTGTTCATATGCCTCATTGGGCGACGACCATGAAGAATTGGTCTTCGCCTCGCGCAAGGCTTTTTTTAGATACTCGCCCACACGTTTCGGGAAGTTATCCGAGTCTTCGCCCGGCATAGGATAAGCGCCAGCTACCGTCTGATAAATGAGGTATTCATCATTGGCGTCGGGCCCCTCTCCGGGTTTGCGGAATCCGTTGTTTGCCCCGCGCCATTCTTTTACTTTTTCGATCCATTCGTCGGCCAGGTCGGTGAGGACATTCAGCCTTGCCCGCACGTCCTCGCCACGCTTGGTATCGTGCGTGGACGTGGCATTCAGCGCCATGGGCCATTCCTTGCGGCGCTTTTTCATATACTTATGAAAGTCCGAAACGGATATCCCGAAGCGGTCCGGGAAATCGCCCACTTCGTTGTGGCCGATAAACCGGTTATAGGTGTACATGAGGGTGTCCTCCCCACCCTTGGCCATCAATGGCCCTGTGAATTGCATGCACCGCTGGTAGAACTCGGTGGCGCGACGGTTATAGTCCTCGTCGCCCAATGCCGGCTGATGAATGAAGCATTGTTCCAGCACTTCCACCGACGGAGACAAGTCGAGGTGATGTTTGTTAATATCAATAAATATATCCTTAATAGCCTGTGATTCAACTTCCGACAGTGGCATTGCATTGCCATAATAACGATACACCGGGCAATGGATCAGGAATTCCCCAATTACCTGCCGAATCATTTCCGCGCCGATGCGGTCGAGCGTTTCCGGGTCGGCCAATTGCAAGGACACAAACAACTGGTAAAGGTTTTCGAGCTCGCCGGCCATGTGTCCGTACAGAATTTCGCTCTTTTTGCTGAGCAATTGGGCTTTAACAGGCTTGTCGTTACCTGTTAATTCCGTAAAAAATGCAGAGAAAGCTTCCTCGGCAGATTTATTGGTAAAAAGATTATTGACGATCGCTAGAAACTCATAGCCTGTCGTCCCCTCTATCGGCCAAAGGGCCGGTAATTCTTCGTCCTCGCCCAGGATTTTTTCAACAATAATGTAGGTTTCATGTCCTGTTTCTTCCCTTAACTTATTCAAATACGCCGCGGGATCAAAAAGGCCGTCGATATGGTCAATGCGCAGGCCTTGAAAAAGTCCTTCGGCGGTTAGCTGGCTTATGAGTTCGTGGTATTTTTCGAAAACAGCATCGTCCTGGATATTCAGGCAGATGAGCCCATTTACGGTAAAGAACCGGCGGAAATTGATCTGCTCTTCCGTTTTTTGCCAGTGACACAAAAAGTAATTCTGGTGATCCGTTAGTTCTTTGAGCATTGCCGGATCCTCATTGATCTTCGCCAATGCCGCGTCGATTGCCGGTTTGGCCTGTTCGTTGCCATACAGTGCCCGTAGTTGCAAAATCCATTCATCCCATTGCTGCGAAAACACGGGGGCATCCTCAATGCGATCAATTTCTTCCAGTTGGTCAAGCATTTGCGAAAGCGCCTGCGATTTTCCCGCAACATTCTGAAACAACAGCTTATACGACCGGAGGTTTAACGGAAACACCTGCCCGCCGAAATCCAGCGCAAACCGTTTGCCGTCGTAAACTACCTTCACCTCGCCGGCATCGATCATTTCATCGACTTCCTTCGCCAGAAATGGCACCATGAGCTTGCCCTGGAAAAGCGCACTGTTCCAGGCAATATCGAAGTAAGAAGCATAAACCGATTGCTTGCCCTTTTCCAGCACGTCCATCAGCCAGGGGTTTTCGGGATGAAAAGCCATGTGATTCGGGACAATGTCCTGTAACCAGCCGATTTCAGATTCACGGAGGATTGCCGACATGTTACGCAGGTCTTCAAGCGTGCCTATTTCCGGATTTATTTTCAAAGGATCAATCCCGTCGTAGCCATGCGTGCTGCCAGCTGTGGAGGCCAAAATGGGCGATGCATATATCGTTCCTACACCCAGTTTGCGAAAATAGGGTATCAGATATTCGAAGTCCTGAAATGAAAATTCTTTGTGAAATTGGAGCCGGTAGGTAGAAACGGGGTTGTTCATGTAAGCTGATGATAAGTGTACCGTCAGCCCGTTAAATATTATGCCAGCAACCGGTCAAAGGGCGGGAAATTATGATTTGAGGAGCTCTCTCAGCAGGGGTATTTCAAGGGGTTTCGAGAGAAGTTGGATAATGTAGGGGTTTGCCTCTGCTTGCTCGATGTCGGAAAGGTCGACGGTAGACGAAATCATGAACAGCCGAATACGCTTTCGGAGCGCTATCGGCAGTAGTCCATACTGTTCGGTGAATTCGAAACCGTTGAGCCCAGGCATCTGGAGGTCGAGCAGGATCACCGTCTCAGGCATATTCACATCCTGTTCACGGAGGTGATCTATCGCCTGTTGCGCCGAACTGAACGTCCTTACCGTATCAGTCAAACCGCTTTTTAAGAGCAGTTTTTCCTGGGTAAACTGGTCGAACACACTGTCGTCTACGATAATAAATTCCATTTTAGTTAAGAGAACGGTACTGAATTTCACACTAACAACCCACGCTAATCAGATTCGTCCTGCCTCTACACATATTCCTTTTGTAGAAGTAGTTGTCGCAAATAAGCTACAAAGGTTTAAAATCTAACCGATTAGTCGGCAAATATGACACAATACTTTCGCCCGGTCGCGATTTTTAGTACAAATCTGGTCACAAATGCCGGGCAGTGCTATCGTTATTAGGCGAACGGTCACTGCCTGATTATCCGGCCCGTTGGACGGCCATCGTTGACTGGTGAAATCTGATGGAAGTGGGCTACTGAATGTAAAAGTTACTGAATAGTTTTTTTACTCCCAAGTTAAAATCCCGATTTCGCTGCGACGCCTTTTAACCTGGGCTTACCTCATTTTACCGCAATCCGGTTGGCACGATTTTGATTGTCTTTCGGGACATTCATCATACAACAACTAAAAACCGATTGACAATGAGCACGCTGGACGGCAGAAAGCGAGTGGTGATCAGCAACGTCAGGCCACAGGTAGAAGAAGGCAGGTTTCCCGCCAGACGGGCGATTGGGGAAAGCATCACATTCTCGGCGGACATCGTTGCCGACGGTCACGACGCCGTCGCGGCCAGTGTGATATACCGCCACGCGACGGATCAGCGCTGGTATGAAGTGACTATGTCGCACGCCGGCAACGACCATTGGCATGCCACCTGGACGCCCGAAAAAGAGGGTTTTTATGAATACCGCTTTACAGGCTGGGTTGATCATTTCACGACCTGGAAAAAGGGACTGGTCAAAAAATTCGATGCCAATCAGGATATAACGGTCGAGCTCCGGATCGGCGCCGATATTTTAAAAGAAGCTGCCGGACTTGCCGCAGCGGATTATAGGCCCGCATTTGAAACATGGACCGCCGCGCTGGCAAATGCTGCCAGTCCGCAGGAGGCTGTCGACCTCGCGCTCAGCGATGCGTTGGCCGAAGCCATGTCGAAGATCCGGTACACCGACCGTATCAGCGTTTTTGACCAGACATTCCGTTTGGAAATAGAGCGCAAAAAGGCGGGTTTCAGCTCCTGGTATGAATTGTTCCCACGTTCGGCGGCCGAGGTTCCGTGCCGGCACGGCACTTTCCGCGATGTAGCCGGATTGTTGCCGAAAGTTGCCAAAATGGGCTTTGATACCCTTTACTTCCCGCCCATTCACCCGATCGGTGAAATGAAGCGGAAGGGTAAAAACAATTCGCTTGTC
Source organism: Dyadobacter soli (assembly GCF_900101885.1). Taxonomy (GTDB): domain Bacteria; phylum Bacteroidota; class Bacteroidia; order Cytophagales; family Spirosomataceae; genus Dyadobacter; species Dyadobacter soli. The sequence continues at coordinate 282,714 of NZ_FNAN01000002.1, forward strand.
CCCTCCTCCACCGACCCAGGATCTCCCTGGGCAATCGGTAACCGGCTAGGCGGCCACAAAGCCGTACATCCCGAACTGGGTACCATCGAGGATTTCACAGAACTCGTTGCGCAGGCGAAAGAGCTTGGGATTGAAATAGCCATGGACATCGCGTACCAATGCGCGCCCGACCACCCGTATGTAAAGGAACATCCGCAATGGTTCAAGTGGCGTCCCGACGGCACGGTGCAGTACGCCGAAAATCCGCCCAAAAAGTATGAAGATATTCTTCCATTCGATTTTGAAACACAAGACTGGCAGAATCTCTGGAACGAACTTAAAAGCGTCATCGATTTCTGGATCGGCCACGGCGTCAATGTGTTCCGGATCGACAACCCCCATACCAAGGCATTTCTGTTCTGGGAATGGATGATAGCCGAAGTACGAAAGGTGAACCCGCAGGTGATCTTCCTCGCAGAGGCATTCACCCGCCCGCGCGTTATGGAGCGACTCGCGAAAATCGGGTTCAACCAGTCATACACCTATTTTACCTGGCGTAACAGCAAGTGGGAACTGGAACAATACCTTTATGAACTCACCAAGACCGACCAGCAATACTATTTCCGCCCCAATTTCTGGCCGAATACGCCGGACATTCTGCCGCACCATCTCGTGGAAGGTGGCGAGAATATGCACATTATCCGGTTCATTCTTGCCGCGACACTTTCATCTAACTATGGATTGTATGGACCTGTGTATGAATACGGTATCAATACGCCGCATCCCGGAAAGGAAGAGTACACCGACAACGAGAAGTACGAAATCAAGCATTGGGACTGGGACCGTTACAGCCGCACGCGTGAGATCATTACCCGCGTGAACCGCATTCGAAAGGCCTACACCGCATTGCAATCGACCTGGAATATCGACTTCAATGAAACCAATAATGAACGGGTGATCAGCTACACCAAGTTAGCGCCGGACGGCGGCGAATCGTTGATCATAGCCGTCAACCTGGACCATTACCACACGCAGGGCGCACACATTAAGGTGCCGCTGCACCAGTTCGGTATCGGGCACGATCAGCCGTACCTCATCCGCGATATGCTGAGCGGGGAAAAGTACAAATGGAGGGGGGAATACAACTACATCCAGATAAATCCCTTCGAAATGCCGGCACACATTCTTAAAGTTGAACGATTGAATTGAGAGAGCATATGGAATACAGGAAAGGAATGCCCGAGAAAAATCTGCATTGGTATAAAGATGCAATCATTTATGAACTACACATCAAAGCCTTCAAGGACGGTAACTGCGACGGCATAGGCGATTTCAAAGGCTTGCTGGAACAGCTCGATTACCTGCAAGATCTGGGCGTTACGGCCATCTGGCTGCTTCCCTTCTACCCTTCGCCCCTCCGCGACGATGGTTATGACATTGCCGATTACTATACGATCAACCCGTCCTACGGGGATATTCACGAGTTCAAAACCTTCCTGCGCGAGGCGCACAAGCGGGGATTGAAGGTCATTACTGAGCTGGTGATCAACCATACTTCCGACCAGCACCCGTGGTTCCAAAGGGCGCGGCGCGCGCCGAAAGGCTCGGCTTACCGTAATTTTTACGTGTGGACAGACGATCCGAAGCAGTTCAAAGATGCCCGCATTATTTTTCAGGACTATGAAAAATCCAACTGGACCTGGGACAATGAGGCCGAGCAATACTATTGGCACCGCTTCTTCCATCACCAGCCTGATCTGAATTATGATAGCCTGGATGTGCAGGAGGAAATTTTCAAAATCATCAATTTCTGGTGTAAAATGGGCGTCGACGGCTTCCGGCTCGACGCTGTGCCTTATCTTTTTGAAAGGGATGGCACCAATTGCGAGAACCTTCCGGAGACACACGCCTATTTGAAAAAACTCCGGAAATACGTCGATGATCGCTATCCGGGCACATTGCTGCTTGCCGAAGCGAATATGTGGCCCGAGGATTCGGCCGCCTATTTCGGTGATGGTGATGAGTGCCAGATGAACTACCATTTCCCGATCATGCCTCGGATGTTTATGTCGCTGCAAATGGAAGACCGCTACCCGCTTACCGATATTTTCGACCAGACGCCGGCTATCCCGGACAATTGTCAATGGGGGATTTTCCTCCGCAACCACGATGAACTGACGCTCGAAATGGTGACCGACGAGGAGCGCGATTATATGTATAAGGTGTATGTCAAAGATCCGAAGGCACGCATTAACCTCGGTATCCGGCACCGGCTTGCGCCATTGATGGAAAACAACCGGAAGAAGATCGAGTTACTGAACAGCCTGCTGTTTACATTCCCCGGCACGCCCATTATTTATTATGGCGACGAAATCGGGATGGGGGATAATTTCTACCTCGGCGACCGCGATGGCGTGCGCACACCCATGCAATGGAGCCCCGACCGGAATGCCGGATTTTCGCAGGCCAATCCTCAGCGCCTGTACCTGCCGCTGATCCTCGATCCGCAATACCATTACGAGTCGGTGAATGTGGAGTTACAATCGCGAAACTCGTCGTCGCTGCTTTGGTGGATGCGGCGGGCTATCAGCACCCGCAAAAAGTATAAGGCATTCAGCCGCGGTGATATCAAATTTCTCAACCACGAGAATGCGAAAGTGCTTGCATTTACCCGCACTTACGAAAACGAAACGATGTTGGTAATCGCCAACCTTTCAAGATTCCCGCAACCTGTGGAGCTCGACCTGGATCAGTACAAGGGTTTTCAACCGGTAGAAATATATAGTAAAAACAAATTCCCCGGTGTAAAGGACAACACCCCCTATTTCTTCACATTGGAAGCGTATGGATGCCAATGCTTTTTAATGGAAAAAACGCATCCGGAAATCGATGAGAATGAAGAATTACCATTGGTTAAACTCGACAAATGGAAAGATTTGCTCGAACCGGCTGTCCTTGAAAGGCTTGAAAATCAGATTTTGCCTCCCTACCTCATGAAAATGAGATGGTTTGGCGGAAAAGGGAAGGGTTTGGACCGCGTACATATTGTGTCGCACGCCGCCATTCCGCTCGGCGACAACCCGCCGTGCTTTTTGCTTCTGCTGGAAACGTCCTACCGGAACGATCTGCCTGAGATGTACCAGCTTCCGGTAGCGTTCGGCAAGGAGCCTTTCGCATTTAATGTCCGGGAAAACTGTCCACAGGCCGTGCTGGCCCGTATTCAGATCAAAGGCGAGGAAGAAGGCGTGCTATTCGACGGCATTTACGGTCTGGAACTGCAACAGGCATTGATCCAGAACATGGCCGGCAATGAGCGTGTGCATGCGAAAGAAAGTCAGATCCATTTTTCAGGTCATCGGCATCTTGCCCAGCATGTGCGGGAAACCGACCGCATTAAGCCACGGGTGCTTTCGGGAGAGCAGAGCAACACGTCCATTACCTACGACGGCAAATATTTTTTCAAGCTCTACCGCAAGGTCGACCGGGCTATCAATCCCGATGTCGAAATTACGCAATACCTTACCAACAAGGCCAAGTTCAAGAACATCCCGGCCTTCATCGGGGCCATTGAATGGAAATATAAAAAGGATTCGATGGTGCTTGGAATGATGCAGGAAATGGTGAGCAATGCCACCGACGCCTGGGCCAATATGCTCGACAGGCTGGATAGTTTCAATGAAAAAGTGCTGTCTACAACCGGCATCGAGCTTCCAACCGAACTTCGCGGAACGCTTACTGAGCCCGTTGCCTATGAAGAAATTCCGGAGATGATGAAAGAATTGCTGGACGTGCATGTAGCCGAGCAAGCGAGGCTGCTGGGTGTGCGCACGGCCGAAATGCACCTTGCGCTGTCGGGCGAGCGGGATAATCCGGATTTCAAACCGGAAGAATTTTCGCTGCATTACCAACGCTCGGTGTACTCGTCGCTGCAATCGCTGGTGCGTGTGGCATTTCAAAGTTTGAACCGGAATATTAAGAAACTGGATCCGGATACCCGGCAGTCGGCCGAACAGGTAATGCAGTTGCGGGAAGAAATACTGGCCGAACTCAAAAAGGTGTACAGCCATAAAATCGACACCGCAAAAATCCGTATCCACGGCGATTACCATCTCGGGCAGGTACTTTTTACAGGCAAGGACTTTGTATTGCTCGATTTTGAAGGTGAACCCGCGCGGAGTTACAGCGAACGGCGATTAAAGCGGTCGGCATTGCGCGACGTCGCAGGGATGCTGCGCTCATTCCACTACGCCGCCCACGGAAGCCTATACCTCGACAACCAGATCAGGCCCGAGGATGTGAGCAAATTGCTCCCGTTTGTGGAACAATGGTACCACTACATGAGCGGCTTTTTCATGAAAGCATACCTGGAAACCGTCGGCGACAGCCCAATCATTCCGCATCAGAAAGGCGATCTGGAAATACTTTTAAGGACATTCCTGCTTCAAAAGGCCATTTACGAGCTCAACTATGAAGTCAACAACCGACCGTCGTGGGTAATGGTGCCGCTGCGGGGCATCCGGGCCATTCTGGACAAGACGGAGGCTGGTGTGACAGTTTAAAAATTGGATTATGACGCAACAACAGGAGAAGCAACCGTTGCTTACCGGCTACGATGTCGATCTATTCCGATCCGGTAAGCATTATCATATTTATAACAAACTCGGCGCGCATGTCCGCGAGGATGCGGGCATACCGGTAACGCATTTCGCGGTTTGGGCACCGAATGCGACGGCAGTTTCCGTGGTCGGCAACTTCAACGGCTGGGACCGCGACGCACACCCGTTCTCGCCGCGCGAGGACGGCTCGGGTATTTGGGAGGGAGCTATTCCAAATGTCGGCCGTGGGGAGCTTTACAAATATTTTATACGCTCCCAAAATGGTTATGAGGTTGAAAAAGGTGACCCTTATGCCGTTTACTGGGAAACGCCTCCACGTACTGCGTCGGTAGTTTGGGATCTCGAATTTGAATGGAACGACCAGTCATGGCTTGAAAAACGGAAGACGCCTGCATTGAACGGGCCTGTTTCGATTTACGAATTACATCTCGGCTCGTGGCGACGGATTCACGAAGAGGAAGGCCGATGGATGACCTATCGCGAGCTGGCGCAGGAACTTCCCGAATATTGCCTGTTTATGGGTTTCACGCATGTGGAATTCCTGCCCGTAATGGAGCATCCGTTTTATGGCTCGTGGGGTTACCAGGTTACCGGCTACTTCGCACCGACCAGTCGCTATGGAACGCCTCAGGATTTTATGTTCCTGATCAATGCGCTCCACGAAGCCGGTATCGGCGTGATCCTCGACTGGGTACCTTCCCATTTCCCAACCGACGAGCACGGGCTGGGCTATTTTGACGGTTCGCACCTTTACGAGCATTCCGATCCGCGCCAGGGCTTTCACCCCGACTGGAAAAGCGCTATTTTCAACTACGGACGTCACGAGGTTAAAAGCTTCCTCATTTCCAATGCGCTTTACTGGCTCGATAAATTCCATATCGACGGCCTGCGCGTCGACGCCGTTGCCTCGATGCTCTACCTCGACTATTCACGTAAGGAAGGCGAATGGATTCCAAACCGCTACGGCGGCCGCGAGAACCTGGAAGCCATCGATTTTCTGAGGGAATTTAATGCAGCCGTGCATCAATCCTTCCCGGATGTGCTCACCATCGCCGAAGAATCCACCGCCTGGCCTGGTGTTACGCACCCTATCAGCAGTGGAGGGCTCGGGTTTGATCTTAAATGGATGATGGGCTGGATGCATGATTCGCTCTCCTATTTCCAAAAAGACGCCGTTTACCGTTCCTATCACCAGGGACAAATAGCATTCAGCACGCATTACGCATTCTCGGAGCGCTTTGTGTTACCACTTTCGCACGACGAGGTGGTACATGGAAAACGTTCATTACTTCGAAAAATGCCTGGGGATGAATGGCAGCAGTTTGCAAACCTGCGCCTGTTGTACGCGTATATGTACGGGCATCCGGGCGCGAAGTTGCTGTTTATGGGCGGCGAGTTCGGGCAAAACCATGAGTGGCGCCACGATTACAGCCTGGATTGGAATGAAAACAAACATCCTTTGCACGAAGGCATTCAAAGGTTAGTCAAAGACCTCAACAATTTTTACCAGACCGAGCCGGCATTATACGAAAGAAACTTCTCCGGCGAAGGCTTCGAATGGATCGATCACCAGGATGCTACCAATAGTGTACTGGCCTGGACCCGAAAGGGCACATCGCCATCCGACCAACTGCTATTCATTGCCAACTTTACCCCCGTGGTAAGAGAAAACTACCGGATCGGTGTTGGGAAGCCTGGCTACTACGAAGAAGTTTTCAATAGCGACAACCTGCGCTATGGCGGTGCGGACGTAATCAGCCTGGAAGAAATCGAAAGCTATCCTATTCCAAAACACGGCCATCCGCATTCTGTACCGCTAACATTACCTCCACTGGCGGTAATTGTTCTAAAATATTCAAAAGAATTTGAATGGTTGTAAATTAAAACCAACCATAACGAATGTGTAAACAACAATATCACAAATACAAAAAATTCCGAGCACTCAATGCGGCGCTCGGAATATACACTAACACACACTAAATTTTCCTAGACCGACCTGATTACTAGTAGTACTTAATCTTATTTCGCAATACTATCAGGTAAACTAGCCCAAACCAACGCTGCATCAATCGCTTCATGATTATTGTAATTAAAATTGAACAAGGGTAGTATCAAATTACAATCGCATTGGAGAGGTTCTTAATAAATAGATTTGGGTCTCGACGAATATAAATTCACGGCAATAATCGAAGTGACTGCTGTGACAACCAAACCTATTAATAATATCTTTTTCATATTTTCTCTTCGATTTATCTTTTAGTTAGTGTTAATTTATCCTCTTCCAAATCAAGAACTATTTCATTGCAGGTACGGCTAGCTATTGAAAATTCATACTTCGCTTGCGTTCCATTTGAAAACTTTCCTTCGACGACCAGTGAATCATTTTGAATTTTCCAATGGTCTTCTGATTTTAGATACGTACCGAACAACAAACCTTTACTCTCTTTAAAATTCCCATCACTTTCAAATGTAATTTCCTGCGGACCAGTGTGAAGAGAAGTGAGCTCCGCATTCCAGCTACCAACAATTTGATCGGCTAACGGCGGGGGAACGCATTCCTTATCATTCCCGCAAGCACCGGCGATAATCGAAATAAAAGTGATTTTGAGAGTTCTGGTTGTCATCAATGAAATGGTTAAGTGATTCGAAAGAATCCAGCGATGGCGTGGCGTCCCAAAGTGAGCTAAACCGTAAGACGCTCAGCGCCAACCTGGACCATTGCACTGTCCCTAATGTTACCTGGCAATAATCACCTTGTAACTATTAGACTGTCCTCTACGCTTGGACAGTTTCACTACATAGGTTCCGGAGGGTAGATGCTTCACGTTGACCTCCTTCGCCGGCACTGACGGTGATGTATATACTTCAACCCCCTGTGCATTGTATATCTTGATGCTTGTAATGTTATTCCAATCCTCCGTCGATTTAAAACTCAGCTTTTCGCTTACTGGATTGGGGAACAAAGTATAGCCCATTTTCAAGTCAAACTCTACATTCTTGATAGTGCTGAAAGCAAACGTTCCATCCTTGTCGACCATTTTCAGGCGGTATAAATTCTTTCCACCCATCGGGCTTTCGTCGACAGCGGAATAGTGAGCCTCCACTGTACTTTCACCCTTGGCCACCACCGACTTCAATTTTTCCCAAGCTTTGGCATCTCCGCTACGCTGCACTTCGAAGTAGTCGCTATTGGATTCTTCGGATGTGGACCATGCGAGGGTTGCTGTGTTACCTTCACGGGCAGCGGAGAAGTCTACGAGTTTGACTGGAAGGGCAAGGTTTGCCGTTCCCACAATTCTTTTCATAGCTAAGTCTATCTCCAAATTCGTCCAAAAGGCATTAAAATTGCTTCCGTTGTAAGGCCTTATCGTAATCTGATTAGAGGGTAAAACTTTCCCAGAAAAATTTAGAGTGCCGGTTCCCAATATCGCTCCGTTGCCGGGAGGAATGTCGTTCTGAATGGTTCTCGTCAGATTTACACTGAATTTTGCCCAGTTTCCACCATCATTTGGGAGTGGACCCGGCGGGTTGTTAGAAATTCCTCCACCGCTTGAATAGGTTTGATTAGGCACATAACTTGTGTTCGCAAGGATCGTGACGCCCACCGGAACCTGAATATTAGATCGCAGATTCATATATTGCCAATTACTGCTATCGGCATTGGCAACATCATAGTTCATCCCTCTAATTGCCCTGACATCAAAAGTATAACTTGTCGAATCGGCACTGAGCTTTCCGTTCTCATAAACTATCTGAATCGTCGTTTGCGCCTTTACAAATTGGGTCAATCCCAGAATCACAGACAGAAGTGCAACGCATTTTTTAGAAGTCCTAATCATAGTGCAAGTGTTTTAGTAATTAATCAGAGTAGAATAAATATCCAGGTAAAAATTTATATTGAAGAGCGACCCATCAACACCATCAACGAATCCATTCATATTCAGATCAGCGCGATCGTAGACATCATAAATATCACTTTTGAACTGAACATTGAAGTAGGTCCCATCCACGCCATTCACACTGAAATCTTGACTTAAATTTAGATCTCCTACCCGCATACACCATATACCATTCTTTTGAACCATTTGATCTGGGCTACCGAAGTCATTAGAAGCTTGGGACAACGCATTAGTAAAATCATAGCTGACAACTCCTGAGCTAAAATCTTGAATCGGATTACTCATGATTGAAAGGTGGTTCCGATGCTTAATAACGATCCTGACGGGCTTCGACTGACTTGCAAAGGTAGGCTGGGACGTTCCATCAACGTTGCCGATGCTGCCACTTGCAAAGAGAATCAGGCTTTTGGATTCAAGTAAAATAGAAGGATCGACAGCGTCTCTGATTTCTACCTTTACCCAGTCTACCACGTTGCTCATGATGCCTGTATTGTTTATGGTGGGACTTGTTGTACCGTCACCATATGGGCTCACAGTAGGAAGCAAGCCAGAGTTGAAGCCATAATATGTTTGCAAATTATTATGCATAATATCCTCTCCCAAAGTTGTTAATCGTGCTCCTTGAAGAACCACCCGAACATCTAATTGCGGACCTGCACAAGCCTGGTTGCTAACCGTAATCTTCTTGTTCGCGAAGTCATCATCCCCATCAACTTGCACCCCTGACTTGTTGTAACATTGCTTGCTGGTGTTGTAATAAAATGGATAGTAGTCACCTGGCTCTGTTACACTGTTTGGGGTTGCTACCTGCTGTCCGGTATGTTTGCGATTACTATACCATCTAAGCTCCCAGCCATTCGGTATTGGGCCAGAATGCACGGCATTTAGGTTCACACTTCCCGAAACGCAAGTTGATAATTGACATCCGTCCTCATAAGGGCAAGTTGTCGGTACTTGCTTACTTTGCAATTGAAGCACTTGCGGAGGTGAGAAGCATTGATTGGCATTGTCATAAAAAAATGCGAAGCATTGGGGCAGGTAGTCAATTTGTGTTGGTGTTGGAATTGGATTCCCAGTGTGCTGGTCATTTGTATACCAAACCACGCTCAACCCCGCTGGCGGAGCACCGACCACGAAATCATTTAGATTCAGAGGGGGCTCACCTACCTCGCAATAAAAACTAAGTGTTTGTTTCAAAGCAACAGGAGTGGAGCCTGCATTACAAGCCTTTGAAACGTTAACGGACGACTTAGACAACTGAGTATTAAAACAACCATTCTGAGTATCGTGACCGAAGACATAATATTTCCCTGCTCCAACGTGTGTTGGATCGGCAATTGGAGAACCCGTGTGATTTGCCGTAGTATACCATTCCAACACCACGTTGGGGGGCAGGGAAATATTAGACGGAACGAGTTGAGTAAGGTCATACGTTTGAGCTGGGGCAATTATCTTAACATCTGTTTGTAATAGAGGAACCTCATTGGAAGGATCGTTTGGATCGTTGCAACACATTGTTGAACCACCGACTGAAAACATTGCGCTAGTATTAGCTTTGTCAACCGAATAGCATTTATTTTTCGAGTCGAAGTAGAACGCATAGTAGATGCCTACCGGCGCAGCTTGGGGATTGTCAATCGGGAGCCCTTGGTGCTGATCATTTTTAAACCAGTGTACCTTATAATTCGTGGAGGCCACCTGAGCAGTGAGGTCTACACCCATTTGGGTTATACAGTCTATCAGCTTCTGATTGCCAGTGAGTGATACTTGGGCAGGTGTTAGCGGAAAAGTAGCTTTGGCCGTTGAGATTGGAGTATTATAGCAACCTCCTGGCGACTTGTAAAAAGCATAGTAATATTTTCCCGCTGCCTTGGCAGTTGCCGTCTTGGCTTCTTCCTCCGTCAATTGCGTGTAGGAACTATTTGGGTTTACACCCCAGACTGGAACTACACCCGCTGGTGCGGCAGGAGTACTGCTCGTAATAAGATTATACAAATTGGTAGTCTCGCAAGGAAATGGCGTGCTTAGGATATTGCCTCCGTGGAAAAGTGCGACCTGACCGCCCGGGATAACACAATCGAAAGGCTTGGAGTCGATATCAAAATTAATAAGCGAGGTTTGCTGAGCATTTGACGCACCGGATAAATAGAACACGAGGCTTGTTGAAGGTGCAGTGAAAGTTAATGTTTCTTCAATCCATTTTTCAACATTACTACCCGGCACGAAAGTCGTTGTTTTACTAGTTATGCCGCTACCATTTACTGTTTTAACCTCAATATTAGCAGAAGTTGCATAGTCGGTAGGAGGATATCCAGGACTCACATTTATATCCGCGCGGGCTGTCATAACATAATAATGTAATGTATAATTAGCCCCAATCTCGAATCCGCTTACTTCGGCTTTTACTTTATTGGTATTATCCAGTGTTAGAAAAACCCCTGCATTATTTTTACCGACCGCTTTACTGAATGACGGAGGCGGCAAAAATGAATTTATCCACGGTTTGAACAAATACCCACCCACTTTATCAACATTGGAAACCGAAACCGGCCCACCGGCGACAACCGTATAACCCGGAGGGGTACAGTACAAGCACGGCGCGTCCGTATAGGTCTTGGGAAAATTAACGGATAGATTAATATCCTGCGCAAGCGAAACGTTAAGAAACGTCAGTACAATTATTAATGTGTGTAAAATAAACTTCTTCATAATTATATACGTTTGAGTGAATCTAGTTTTCAAAACTTGAATTCGGAAGGTGTTACTTATTCTTTTTGACTTTCATTTGTTCAGCTGATTTAAATTTGATGTTCAAATCTACACTCAACATTCCACTCAAAAAGAATCCGATGAGTATAAGGCAGGCTTCAAAAAACTATCGGTATTTCTTGTAGATACCGTAAATCTGATACCGTAATTATCAATAAAAACCCACCCATCTTACAAGGAATTGTAAAAGAAACCGGCACTCAATTCACAAGCATTTGGATTTAAAAGAAGAAGCCGCGGCAAATTGCCGCGGCTTGGATTCTGACGACCGGTAGAATAAGCCCTTCGCGACAGCGCCGCGGCCAGTGAGCGAGGACTAGCGCCAATTGGGCCGGAAAATAATGAGAAGCAGAATGAAGATGACCGTGACAATGAGCGGTACCGCCATTAGCCAGACCATAACAGATGCGGTCGTCAGGTCGCCTGTATATATAAAGAAGAGAGAAACGAGAATGACTGCACCGATCGACGCCATCACGATCCAGAAGTAATGCCGTGGCTCTTCGGGTTCTTTCTTCCTAATTACATAATACAAGTAGTAGCAACCTACCGCCAGAATAACGGCGCAATCGATAAGGAGGCCTGTTAGGTAAATTTTCATAACAAATCAGTTTTTGATGAATAACTAGTTAACCGGCGGTGTCTTAGGTTAAAGTTGATCGGGAATACCGGATAATAAAAAAGGGATGTATTAACGGCGAACTATCAATGATTGAATGGTCAAACTAGTTACTGCGATGCCACGTATCACCTAAGGGCTCAATCCAGGAGCCACTGCCGTTAAAACAGCCACGGCGGCCTTTCAGTCATTATAGTTTACTTTGGTTTGAGATATAGCTAGCTTACATTTTCATTAGAAAATCCCGGTCCCTCATGTGGTTACGTCTGGCGCTATGGCTTCTGCTTTTTGCTATCTCCGCACTTCGGGTGGAGGCACAGTTTATTTTTCAGAACCTGAACGAGGACGATGGCCTGCTCACGAAGTTTTCAAGATGCTTGTATAAGGATAGAAACGGATTCCTCTGGATTGGGACCGCCGATGGGCTATATAGGTTTGACGGAAATTTTGTCAAACGCTATACAGGCATTAAAAATGAACGGATCGTTGCGACTGCCATTCAGCCGATCGACAACGGGGCCAGGTTACTGATTGGAACACCTGACGGCATCCGTATATTCGATAGCGGAAGCAGCAGCTTCAAGACCGATCCAAGATTTACCGCCGTATCCAGGGAAGCAATTGTCGGAATCAAAAAGGACGGTTATAAAAGGTTGTGGATTTTGTGCGATAAAAAGATATTCCTCTTCCAAGACAATGCAGTTACCTCTATTGAACAAATCCTGCCAGGTGCAGGTCGGCTGTCCGATTTCGAACCTAGCCTTTACAATGGAGGCACCTTCGCCTGGGATTCGCTCAGAAACGGCTTTTGGGTGGGCGGAAAACAATGCTTTTTTATCGATTGCCGGAAGAATATGATTTACGACAGTACCAACTGCCCTTTTTACGCACCATTACTAAAAAAGAGTAACGTTACTGCCATTGCACTCAATTCCCGGCATAATATATGGTATTCGTCACACACCGATTTCCCGATCGGTTACATTGATTTTCAACAGAAGCAAATAACCGGTTACCGGGAGGTTCAGGGAAAGAAAATAGAAACCGCCAGCAACCTGATATTTATCGATAAACAGGACAGGATCTGGACATCTCATTTGAACTATGCCGAATACTTCAAGGAACCTAACAAGCCCATCATCCCGATCCCGTACAGCCAGGACGCCCCTTACTCAATCGCATACCGGCGATTTTATGATGCTATGGAGGATTCGGAAGGCAACCTATGGTTCGCGACCCTCAACGGTGTGAGCAAACTGCAATTCAATTCCCCATTTCGGAACATTTACCGGCTTCCCAATTTCCCCTTTTTCCTGGAAACAGGATTTGCCCAGGCAGGCCATATTTCCGTGTCGGATTCTATCATCTTTGCGTCAAAGCTGGATGGGTTGATACGGCTGGAAAAGGGACGCCCCGGCTTTCAGAGGCATACCGTCAGCCAAGACAGTTTAATCAAGAATTTTTTCCTCATGACTGCCAAAGTAGGACAAAACTGGTGGGCATGCGCAACGTCAGGAGTCTTTTTTCTCCGCAACGGAGGTCCCAGGATCGAGCAAGTGAAGGAGATAAGACGCAGCATTCGCGGAGAGAAAACCAATTTAATTTTTGCGGACCGAAAAGGCAGGATATGGTTTCACGTCGAAAATGATGGCATTTATCGTTTTGACCCTAAAACCAGACAATGTCAACGTTTTGACGGAACCGATCCCAAGAGTGGGCTATTTAAATACACACATGTATCAAGCTTCGTTCAACTCGCAACCGGCGACATCATTTTCTCTATGATCGGCGTTGGGCTACTAAGATTTGCGCTCGACAGTGAACGGTTTTCGTCGATCAGTGTACGTAATCCCGGCAAATTTGTACCTGGTAAAATCATTGAGGACAAAAGCGGTAATATATGGATATCCATTTTGGACCAAGGTGTCTATAAAATGGGTCTCAATGGCAAAGTGCTCGATAGCCTCAACCACAATCTGGACTTTTCTTTTGCCTATTCTGTGAGCCTGGCCCTGGATTCGCGCGGGGCACTTTGGGGCGGCAGTGCGAATGGTCTGTTTTACACTTTCCCCGGCAGTCGGGAAGTTATCCGGGTTAAAATCAATTTAGGCAAAACACTTCAAGACTATTGGTTCCACGTCAGCACGTACAAGGGCATGGTGTACGCGGTTATGCTTGACCACATTGTAGAAATAGATCCTTCCAAATTTTCCTCGATACCTGTTAAACACGCTCCGCTAATTACTTCGTTTCGGGTATTCGGGAAAGAGGTTTCGGATTTTTTGCATTCGGGAATCGAGTTGGAGCCAGATCAGGACTTTGTTACGTTTCAGTATGCTTCGCTGTACCATCGCGATATCCCTTCCCTCCAATATAGTTATCAATTGGAAGGCATCGACAAAAATTGGGTAAACGCCGGGCGAAATTTGTCTGTCAGTTACAACAGCCTGGGCCACGGTGACTATGTTTTTAAAGTGAGAAGCACAGGTCAGGATGGCAAATGGATGAAACAGATTACGACAATCCCCATCCGGGTTCTACCCAACTGGTGGCAAACCTGGTGGTTTTTCGTGCTGGTCGGTGTGCTTACATGTACCTTCATCGACCTGGCTTACACCGGATATCTGGGCCGGAAACACAAGGCACAAAATGTCAAAGCAATCGAGTACTTCTTGAATTCAGTGTATGGAGATAATTCAGTTACCGAAATTTGCTGGGATATAGCGCGCAATTGTACCTCCCAATTGCATTTTGAAGATTGCACCGTCTTTTTATGGGATGAGAGCAAGCAAAAATTAGTGCAAAAAGCTGCCCACAGTTCTGTGAACAATAGTGAGAGCGAAATCGTCGACCCGCTGGAAATAGAATTGGGGAAAGGCATTGTGGGTATCGCGGGCAGCTGTAAAAAGACAATCATTGTCCCCGACACCACGGTAGACAAAGACTATGTACGTCACGACGCCAGCAAACTTTCAGAAATTGCCGTCCCTATTCTGCATGAAGGAAAACTCATCGGCGTATTAGATTCAGAGCACAGTAAGAAAGATTTCTTCACCAATGATCAAGTGCACACCCTGGTCACTATCGCATCCATCAATGCAAATAAAATTGCAGAGGCACAGGCGGAAGAAGCGAGCGCCCAAAAGGAAATCATGCTCCTGGAAATCAACCGGATGCTTGCAGAAAGCCAATTAATGGCGCTCAGGGCTCAAATGAATCCGCATTTCGTGTTCAACTGCCTGAACAGCATCCAGGAGTGCATTGTCACGCAGAAGTATCGCGAGGCGAGCAAGTACCTCAACAAATTTTCGAAACTCTTCCGGATGGTACTCAACAACTCCGACCGGAACCTGGTGACGATCGAGGAAGAGAAAAACGTGCTCGAACTATATCTCGAACTTGAACAAATGCGGTTCGAACAGAGCTTCGTTTACCGCATCGATATCGACGACGAGTTGGAAGCCGACGATATCCTCCTGCCCTCGATGCTTTTACAGCCGTACGTTGAAAATGCAATCTGGCACGGACTCATGCATAAAGATGGCTACCGCGAACTAAAAATCTCTTTCGACCGCATCGACGAGGAAATTTTCCAATGCAAAATCGATGATAACGGGGTTGGCCGGCAGAAGTCGTTTGAGATCCGCGAACGGAATGCTACCACCAGGCCGCACAAGTCAAAAGGCTTGCAGATTGCCAAAGACCGCCTTACGCTGATCGACCGGCAAGGCCAGCATGCTTCGGTTGAAATCGTGGATAAATATGATTCGAACGACATCGCTACTGGCACCATGATCGTGATCGAGCTTTCCACTTCCCTGGAAAATACCTGAAATACAAACAAGCACACCCATTTTACACATTAAATACACCTGAACTTATGTTAAAAACACTAATCATCGATGACGAGCAGAAAGCACGCAATGTTCTGAACCACTACCTGAGCACTTCGATTTCGCATGAAGTCGATGTGCGCCATGCGGAATCGGTACAAGACGCACTGAAAGTACTGGACGGCTTCCAGCCTGACATTGTTTTTCTGGACGTTGAAATGCCGCACCAGAACGGATTCGAATTTTTGCTGGCCCGGAAAAATCCGCCTTACGACATTGTTTTTACAACCGCCTTCAATCAATATGCGATTCAGGCGATCCGGTTCAGCGCATTGGACTATCTGTTGAAACCCGTCGATCCGGAAGAACTGCAATCGGCGATCGACCGCCATCTCGAAAAGACAAAAGGCAAACCGAAACAGGAAACGCAACAGCTCTACGACAACCTGGTCCACAATATCGAAAAGAAGAATATCAGGGAGTTCCGGCTGGCGGTGCCATCGAGCGAGGGCGTGTTCTTCTTCACACTGGATGAAATTCTCCGGCTCGAAGCCGATAAGAATTACACGGCCATTCACCTCGTAGGCAAGCGGCCGTTCCTGGCCAGCAAAACCCTCAAACATTTCGATGAGATGCTGGGGGAATTCAATTTCATCCGTACGCACAAATCGCACCTGGTGAATCCGAAATACATCAAGCAGGTAACGCACAACAACCAATTTCTGCTGCTTTCAGACGGTTCGCGGATCGAGATTTCACGCCGTAAAAAAGAACTCGTGCAGCAGTACCTGAAACTGAAATGATGGCCTACTTAACCTGCTGCACGAAAAGCAGGTTCAATGTATCTTCCGGGTCGGCGCAAAACCCCGGATGGACTTTGGATGTCTGCAAAACCGTACTGCGTGTGGCCGTCAGCCAACGGAATCGCGACGCGGCGGGTAATGCGGCGATAGGGCTACCACATTGCCGGTTACCCTCGCAAATCTGCCTGAATGCATGGAGGTAATCTTCAACCTCGGCCAAATCAGTTTCTCGCGCAAAAGCGCCAAAGCGATCCTGGTCGATTTCTGAAATACATTTAAGAAAACCACGGGAAGGACAGTACAGCACGACGCCGACATTGATGAACTCCTCCCGCTCCACACGCGGCACAATGCGTAAAACCGCATATTCGTATAAAAATCTATCTGGCATCACGCGCTCCTTTCACAAAGATTTCGGACACAGACAGGCGGGCCTGCAAATAAGAAATGTAGGCCTGCCGGTGTTCATCGGCCGATTCAAATGGAGAATCGTTCAGCAGCCAATCATCAGGAATCAGGGACACCACGGCCGGTATAATGCCGCCTGCCAGCCGTCCGCTGAATTCGGCATTCACCTCGTCTAGCATGGACGCGCTCCGAAGCAATACATGATCTTTGATTTGCACAAAGGGTCTCCGGGCCTGCTCTTCCCAATTCTGCCAGGAATGGTGAAAATAAAGCGCCGCTCCGTGGTCGATCAGCCAGAGCTCCTTGTGCCACATGAGCATATTGGTATTGCGGGCCGTGCGGTCGACATTGGTCAGAAAGCTATCGAGCCAAACGATTTCCGACGCCAGACGTGGTTCCACCTTGGTGACCACCGGGTCAAATGTAATCGCGCCCGAGAGGTAATGCATGGCCAGATTAAGGCCCGTGCTCGCTTTGAGCAGATCCTGGATCTCCTCATCGGGCTCTGTCCTGCCGAAGCCCTCATCGAGGTTCGCGAAAACAATTTCGGGTACTTTGAGCCCCAGAAAACGGGCCAACTCCCCTCCTATCAGTTCGGAAATCAATGCTTTGGTCCCCTGCCCGGCACCTCTGAACTTCAATACATAAAGGAAATCGTCGTCGGCCTCCGCAATGGCGGGAAGCGAGCCGCCTTCCCTGAGTGGCGTCAGGTAGCGAAGCACATTCACGGTTCGCAAGCTCAAAAGATCGTTATTCACTGGAAGCAGCTAAGTCTGTTGAAAGCGCCGAAGTTAGTGATTTTGGAAAAAATTCTGCGCTGATTAATTCTCGACCGCTTTCGTTCTGCACTTTTTTATGGACAGAAATACTGTTTACAGTGCTTCAAAAACTGCTTTTCCGCCCGATTGCAGGCTTACTTTCCGCACCGAGCCCGTCCCACGGAAACCAAACGCCACACCCAGAACGCGGATAGGCCGATTAGGAACCGGAAACTCAAAAGCCTGCCGACCATCGATCGCATACCGGATCTTTCCGCCCGACGCAGCGCATGAAACGCGCACCCATTCCGAAAAATCGACCCCTAATGCCGACAAATCCGCCTTCTTGCCGGAAACGTAGTTGTCCACGCTCATCAGGTTAAGATCCGAGACGCATCCTTTGGCCGACAATGGTATCACAATGGGCATGTCGTCGGTGAGCAGCGAAATGTAGGTTAGCTGGCAAGCTGCGGCGCCTTCGTTGTATTCATTTTTAATTTCAGTTGAAAAAGAAAAATCCGCGATCGGTACCGGCTCGAAATTGCCGACATTGAAATACTTGATCACCGGTGGCTCTGGCTGCAAAGCGATATTTTTCTGTTCGATAATGCTGGTACTGATCCCAATGCCGTCCGCACGCAAAAACTCCTCTTTCTTCAAGTACACCGGCATTTTAGGCTGGTCGATCAGTCCCGACCAGCCATCGGTACCCACGACGAGTTTGTGCTGCTGCACCACCTGGTCTCCGATCAGCAGTTTGGCCTGATAACTGCCCGGTTCATAATACACCGAGGTGTGCTTGTGAAGGTTTTTATCGACAAGAACCCTTTTGGTATCGTCCCACGACTGCTGGATGAACACGGAATCCGTCGGTGAGGCAGAAGCGTCGTAGGTAAAAATAACCGAGTTGGGAATACCGCGGGTTACCGAGCGGCTTTCAAAAGAGTAGGCGCTCTTTTCCAGTTGCGGTTCTCCTTTATCAAATGCGAGCATACTCGCCAGGATGATCACCACAACGGCCGTTGCAATCCAGGCGAGCCGCTTCCAGCTCCGCGGTTTTTCCGAAGTACTTACCTCCGCAATTACCTCGCTTTGTGCCGCCACAGGACTGTTTTGTTTCACAAATGCGCGCCAGTCGCCCGAGCCTGCAAACCGCGCGAGCGTGTTGAGCGTCGTGCCGCTGGGTAAGTGGTTGTATTCAGTCCGCCCCCAAATGCGGCGGAGCGTACTCATGCTGAGCGACACCCCGGTTTCTTTCAGGATCAGCTCGCTCAGGTTCTCGAAATCGGCCGTCTGCCAGCTGTCCGCAGAGCCCCAGCCCAGCTTTTCTTCGATGACAGCCTTGCAACGCTGCAATTCATTTATTTCAGAAACCATTGTGAATGAGCGTGATAAAACTTGACAAAACTTGAATATAACTTGAAAACAGCATTACCGGTGACCTGGCTATGTTTGAACGGAAAAAGACAGCCGGCCGGCCGTGCATTCGAAAAGACGAACTAACATTTAAAACATGTACAAATTAAGCTATTTATTGTCCATTATGTTACTGCTGGTCCGCCCCGCACAGGCGCAAACGATTTATGTAAATGCATCTGCCGGCAATGATGCAGCCAACGGCAAAGTCGAAACGCCGGTAGCAACGTTGCAACGGGCCGTGGAGCTGGCCAAAACCTTTAAAGCGGGCGAAAGCGTTACGATCAAAGTCGCGCCCGGGCTTTACGCATTGCGTGACCAGGTTGTGATCGATAAGCGCAACACCGACGAGGCGTGGCTCACGATCGAAGCGGCAGTCATGCCGGATGATGCCGGTTGGAAGCCTGCGCAAATGCCCGTGATCCAATCCATATCGTCCAACAACAATAAAACACAATTCCAGCATGCCGTCGGATTATTGATAGCAGCCGATCATGTGCGCATTCGCGGCCTGAAATTCGTTGGCAATGGCAACCCCGAAGTGCAGTACTACTATCCCGTAATCCGCAAGGATTCGACCCTGACCGGTCTGGATGTGTCGCAATGCTATTTCATCGGCGAACGTAATTCCACGCCCATTCAGGGAAGCATATGGGCACACGGGGCCGGAATTCACGTCGACCATTGTATTTTTTATGGTACCAAGAATGCGCTGCTCCTTTTTAATGCCATCAGGGATTTTTCATTAAAAAATTCGCTCATAATGGGCGCTTATGAATCAGCCGTGTGGTTTGGTACTTTCCATGAACCATTTGTATTTGAGAACAACATTGTAGCAAACTCGGAGTACCTGTTTCTGCGCGGGGAAAAAACATATCCGAAGTACCATTTCAAAAACTGCCTCTTCACAGAGATGAAGCACGAAATGGGTTACTTCGGCCAGAAAGGCGCTGCGCCGACCGACAGGAATGCGCATTCAGAAGAGCATGTCACGCGCTCCGGCAAGGTGCTGCTCAGCGAGGTGGCAACCAATGGTTTACCGCAGGACTATCTTAACCCGCTTCCCAATTCAGCCGGAAAGGAACTCAATGCCGGCATTTTCAAGAAATAGCTGACTTTAACACATTTGCATTATTAGCCATGAAAAAATTCATTTTAGTTGCACTCAGCGGCATCGCATTCGCTGCATTCGGCCAGAAAAAACCTAAAACCGCCGCAAAAGACCCGAATACCTGGGTAGCCCTTACAGCCGGAAACTGGGACGCACCGGGCGCCAATGCAGAGTTTACGACCCACGACGGTCGTCCGGCATTGAGAGTCCTGCCCAAACAGGGCCAGGTCATTTTGAAAAACACCACATTTTCCAATGGCACCATCGAGTTCGACTACATTCCGGTGGATCGCTTTGCCTCCTTCTATTTCAGATATAAGGATGGAAAGGAAAACGAGCTGTTCTACTTCCGCACCCACCGCGCAAACGACACGACCGGCATCGAAGCCGTCCAGTACAGCCCGATGATCGACGGTGTGAACCTCTGGGACCTGCTGCCGCAATACCAGGGAAAGGCCAATTTCACGAACAAAACCTGGAACCATGTGAAACTGATCGCGTCGGGGTACCAGTTGCGGGTGTTTGTAAACGATATGCAGCAACCCACGATGGAAGTGCCGCGAATGGAAGGGAATGTGACGGAAGGCACGCTCGCATTCGAAGGCGAAGGCATTGTTTCCAACCTGGTCATCAAGCCGGGGCAAACGGAAGGCCTTCCCGCATACGAGGGCACGGACCCGGTCGCGAATGACCCGCGCTACCTGCGCAAATGGCAGGTCACAGAGCCAGCCGTGTTGCCGAAAAACGTGGATTTTAGTATGGATTACGCACCCAAAGCCGAAACAATGTGGGAGACGATCTGGGCTGAGAGAAGGGGAATGATGAATCTCACCCGCAAATTCGGTATGAGCAAGGAACGTCGTATCGTGTGGATGAAGGTCAATATCAACTCCAAAACCGATCAGAAGAAAAAGATCGCGATGGGTTTCAGTGATGATGTGTGGGTATTTCTGAACGGCCGCTACCTCTACGTGGACAAAAATACATTTGCCTCGCCCATTATGAAAGAACCCGCCGGCAGGTGTTCCATCGAAAACGCATCATTTGTAATACCCTTCAAAGCAGGAAAAAACGAGCTGACCGTGGCATTAGCCAACGATTTCTACGGCTGGGCATTAATAGCGCGGTTGGAGGATTTGGATGGGATTGCCGTAGAATGAATTTTGTAAAAGGGAGGAAAGGAGGATGGAATAAAGGGAGGAAGGCGCAACGGAAAAAACTTCCTCCCCTTCCTCCCGTTACTCCCTTTCCTCCCCTTCTTCCTACTGATTTGTCAAAACAATCTTCCCAAACTGCTTGCCTTCGTGCATGTAATCGAAGGCAGCCTGGGCGTCGGATAATGAGGGATAAACTTTGTCTACGACAGGTTTAATGTTGTGCGTGGCGGTAAATGCGAGCATATCTTTAAATTCCTGCATTGTTCCCATCGTGGTACCGAGGATCGACAGGTTTCTCCAATACACTTTGTTAGGAACGATATTGCCGATCGGGCCGTCGGTACCGCCGAAAAATACGATCCTGCCGCCTGGCTTCGCGGTTTCGATCAGACTACCAAAACCTTTGCCGGACGCGCTGTCGAGCACGACGTCGAAGCCGCCGGTGGCCTCCTTCGCTTTCAGGAACCAGTTTTCCTCCTTGTAGTTAAACCCGTCGATTGCGCCCAGCGCTTTGGCCTTGTCGATCTTGTCCTGTGACCCGGAAGTAACATACACTTTGGCACCTGCCGCGATGGCATATTGCAGCGCCAGCAAAGCTGTACCTGCGCCGATACCGGTAATCAATACGTGTTCGCCCGCTTTCAATGCGGCCCGCGTAAACAATGCGCGGAACGTGGTAATGCCCGCCAGCGGTAGCGCCGAGGCCTCGATGTTGGTGAGGTGTGCAGGTTTATCGTGCACGTATTTTACGTCCACCGCAATGTACTCGGCAAAGGTACCCGGCTCCGGATTGCCCAAAATCTTAAACTGATCGCCGAATGCCGCGGGATTATCACCCCAATCGTGGCTGGGATTGATGACCACCGGCTTACCAATCCAGGCCGGATCGACATTGCTGCCCGTTTCGACCACAGTACCAAACCCGTCGGAACCCAGAATAAGTCCTGCTTTCGGGCCGGCGTATTGGCCTTTCTGGATCCAGACGTCGCGGTGATTCAATGAAGAATAGGCCAGTTTGATCAGTACCTGATTATCGGCTGGCGACGGTGTCTCCACTTCTTTGATAATGAGCGGAGTATTTGTATCGGTCAAAAATGTTGCTTTCATGATGTAAATTGATTTTGTGTTTGACAATGCAAATTTGTACCGATTTTTAGCTAGTTTTACGGTACAATTTTTCCAAAATCCGGTATACTTCTCTCGATCATGAAAGAAAACCTGCACGAACCCTTTGAAATTATTTACAAGGAGCTCGACGAATGTCCTAAACCGACGCATCAGCACAACTTTTTTGAACTGATCTACATTTTGTCTGGTACCGGCGTGCAGGAGATCAATAAGCATACTTTCCGGTACAATGCCGGCCATATGTTTCTGCTGACACCCGAGGATAGCCATTCTTTCGACATCGAAACGACCACGCGGTTTGTCTTCATCCGTTTCAATGATGTGTATATCAAAGGGAATACGTCGCTCGTGAGCGCATCTCAGCGCGAGGATCTGCTGCAACGGCTCGAATTTATCCTGCAAAATGCCAGCCACCAGCCGGGCTGCATTCTCAAAAACCAGACCGACAAAAGCATTGTCAAACCGTTGATAGAAGCGATCATCCGCGAATACGTGAACCGCGACATGTACAATAAGGAGCTCATCCGGCAGTATATCAACACGATGATCATCCTCGTTGCCCGGAACATCGCCATGTTTCTTCCCGAAAAAATCAATGAATGCAGCGAGGAGAAGGCGATCGATATTTTGCAGTACATTCAGGCAAACATCTATTACCCCGAAAAGATAAAAGCCGCCCATATCAGCCAGCATTTCGGCATATCGGAATCGTATCTAGGACGGTATTTCAAAAAACACACCAATGAAACGATGCAGGAGTACATCGTGAATTCGCGGGTAAAACTGGTAGAAACCAGGTTACTGCACAGTAATATGCGTATGAACGAGATCGCAGCCGAACTTTCATTTACCGACGAAAGCCACCTGAATCGTTTTTTCAAAAAGAGCAAAGGAATGAGCCTGGGTGAATACCGGAGAAAGAACAGGGTTGCGGGAACAATATTTGAAGGGAAGCTTAAATCATCAAACTAAAAACCAATTCCGATGAAAACGCTTCAAACATTCCTATTAGCCCTGGCATTAACGATACCCGCCTGCGCGGTAGCGCAATCCTCCGACGCCTCATCGAGATCATCCAGGCAAGAGCAGAAATACCAGCGCAAAACAAAAAGGCACCACGTCAAAACGGCCGATTCCTCCGATCTGAACGCGATCCTGAAAGATTCGGCCAATGCAGAAACCGGCCCGATCCTGAATGACAACGGTGCCGTCAACTCCACCGGCGCCGTCGACGGCAGCCGCAGCAGC
Organism: Dyadobacter soli; assembly: GCF_900101885.1. GTDB lineage: Bacteria > Bacteroidota > Bacteroidia > Cytophagales > Spirosomataceae > Dyadobacter > Dyadobacter soli. The sequence continues at coordinate 306,458 of NZ_FNAN01000002.1, forward strand.
ACCGGCCGACCCGATGCCGATACTACCACATCGTATTCTGTTAAGAGGAAAAAGACGGTCATCCGGAAGCCATGATGAGGCTTTTACCAAGCTTAAATCCTTTCGATCTTTCAAATCACCCGGTTGAGAATTTCTTTCAAATTAAAGCGCTCGTAGTAAGTACTTTCGCCAAAAACACTTGATAAATGTTATCTAATCCGATAACTTTATGGAAGGATCAATTCGCGAAATCTTTTATTACAAGCATTACTACCGTGCGTTTTTTGCCACCTTGAAACCCGAGGCGAAGAAGAAATTCAACTGGACGTTGAACCTTTTAACCTCCGTACAAAGGATACCGGAAAAATTTTTAAAGCATGTGGAGGGATCATCCGGTCTGTACGAAATTCGGGTCGACGCTGGTTCTGACATTTACAGGGTATTCTGCTTTTTTGACAAAGGTCAAATTATTGTCCTGGGTAATGGCTTTCAGAAAAAGACTCCCAAAACACCGCGAAACGAGTTAAAGCTGGCGGAGAAACTAAAAAACGAATACTTCGATGAAAAACGACAATAAGAATCTGACCTCGTTCAAAGACCACTTAACCGAACAATATGGGGAGCCCGGTACGCCCTCGAGAGATCAGTTCGAACAAGAGTTCGAGACGTTCAAGCTCGGCGTGATGCTGCAAGAATTGAGAAAGGAAAAAGGGCTCACTCAGAAAGAGTTAGCGGAAAAGTGCGGAACAACAAAAAATTACATTTCCAGGGTAGAAAACGATGCCAGCGACATCAGGCTGTCCACGTTGATGAGAATCGTAAATGACGGTCTGGGCGGGCACCTTAGATTATCCGTAAACTTCTAGCCGCTACCCAATCCTCTTCAAAACCTTCTCCACCCGCTTACGCTTGGATCCTTTTCGAAATCGCCCAGTCGGCTGGTTAGCGTACGGACGAATTCGGCCTTGTGGGTTCCGCTGATCACCGGCAATGCATTTTCGGCGTACATCGGTAGTTGGTTCGAGGGGCAGCCTAGCATTTGCTCATTCAGCAAAGGAAGCGTCTGTTCGCTGTACGCGGGAATGCCGCTCAACTGGATGAGAATGGCTACGAAACTGTCACGAGTGATCACCGAGCCTTTGTCTGCAACGGCGGCGAGTTTGGGGATCGAGGCAAATACTACATCGGGCTGTTCAAGCACGATGGTGTTCAGGGCCGTCATGCCGCCCCATTGCATTCGGTTGTCTTTGCTGTCGAGCAAAGCGGCGAATTGATTTGCGTAGGCAGCGATCAGCGAGGGTGATTGTGCGCCAATTTCGTAAAGGACTTTGATGCAATCGTGGCGAATGTCTTTGCTTTTATGGCTCAGGTTTTCAACCAGTTCGGCCACGGCGGTACTGTCCGCATTCACGGCAATTTCAGTTGCCAATTCCTGGTTCGGCACCTCATCCCGCCGGTTTAGCGAGGAAGCAAGTTTGGATATCACAGTCATACTTATTCAAATTAAGACTCACCTATAAATCCTTCCGCTTCCGGCCCGGGTAATGCGCATCGATCATCCCGATAGCCTCTGCCTGCGTAAGCGCCGCAAAATTACGATAACGGTGATGCACATCGATAATTTCTTCCAGCGCGGCATCGACAAGCGGGCGGTTTTCCCAATCTTCCAAATGCACTAGCACCTTCATAAGGCAGCCTTTCTTGTACGCGATCTGCCCGATCACGTGCACGAGCGTATTACGTACGCGGGCGGCGCGGTCGTGTTGGAGCTCGCGCAGGAGCGGCAGAATATCTTCGGGATGTTTTCTGCCGCGAAGCTCGATGCCGTGGCAGATTTCGCGACGGATTTCCTTGTCCTCGTGGTGCAAATATTCCCTGGCCCAGGCGAGCACGGGGACCGGATTTACCTCCCCCATTTTCTTTACAGAACCGATGACAGCATTCCTTGGCGAATGGTGCGGGTCTTTCAATCCTTCGTCGAAGTAAAATCGAACTTCTTCGAAATGCCATTTACCTATTTCGCCCGCTGCATTGATCACCGTTTGCCGTACCCTGAAATCCGGATCAGGTAAAAATTGAGAAAGCATTGCCAGTATCGCAGGGCGCAATGCTTCCTCCCCAGAATACAGTCGGCCGGTCACGAGATATGCCGACTTCCGTATATAGGTATCGTCATCTCCGAAATACAAATGCGCTTTTAGAAGGCTCTGGCCCAATAATGCCTCCTTGATGATGCCTTGGATCACCAGAACCAGATCGGCCCTTTCGGACTTAGATAAATCGTAAAATGCCACGGGAATCAGGGGACTTCTGAGTTGCTGAGTCAAAGATCAGCATATGTCGCCGTACAAAAAAGTCCCCGGCGAAAGCGGGCTGCCGGGGGATTGCTATATAGATAAACGTTGAGTAATAGACAATGGGCGCAAATAATAATAAACTCAACAGCTACAAACTACTTCTATCAGACTACTAATGTACCGCAAATTTTGCAGATCGAACAAAAAAATGGGCATTATCACGTAAAAATTCATCAAAAAAAGCTCGGATTTGTATTTTTAGGGTTCAAAATCGTCAGAATAGCAACCTCGGGGACTATTTCCCTTCCATAAATAGGAAAAAAGAAAGCCGGCCCGTCGAACGAGCCGGCTTCGAGCCGATGTATCGCAGCTACTGGTTACCTTGCCTTGTCACTATTTCTTTTGTTGCGAAAGAAAGGTAATCAGCGACGCGAACTCTTCGTAGGACAGTTCGTTGGCAAGCCCCGGAGGCATCATCGATGTTTCCAGTTCCTTGCGTGAAGTGATATTGGCCACCCTAATGGTGTTCACCTGTCCTGTAATGTCGCGAATCACAAGCTTCTCAGCCGATTCCTCCGAAACGAAGCCCATATACGTCTTATCGCCTTTGGTAGTGATCATTACGGATGCAAAGCCCTGTGAAATCGAAGCATTCGGTTTCAAAATCGACTCCGCGATCTGCTCACGGTTCATGATCGAGCCAATCTGACCCATGAAAGGACCTTTCATCACTTCGTTCCGGCTCAGGCTGTGGCAGGCTACGCAACCCTGTTTGGTAAACAGTTTACGTCCAGTCGCCGGATCGCCCTGGATTTTCGCGATAGCCAGCATTACATCCTCGATCGACGACTCCCCTACCTGGCCTTTCTTATTACGGATCTTTTCCAGATCGACTTTCACTTCCTCTTTCGCAGCCACCACTTCTTCCCCTCCAAACTCCGTAATACCCATCCGATTACGCGCATTCAGGTCGGCGAAGAACTGTTTATCGCTGGCATTATTGAACTCCTTCATCAAAAAGTCTTTCACTTTCGCCGACGATTCCCATTCAACAGCCTTATAATACGGTCCGTGCGTATCGGGGCGCGTGCTCCACCACCATGAACCGTCGTAATCGGCCTCCTTTTTGTAGATCCTTCCCAACGTCGTCAGAATCTGGTCTTTCAATGCCTTGTCGCTGGTTTTGCCATAAGCAGCAATGAGCCCGTCGACCGCTTTGGGATCGTGCATATAGCGGAGCGCCCACAATGCGATGGTCGAATTTTCGGTACCGACCGCTTTCACGCAAGCATCCACTGCATTCAATGCCACAAGCGCACGCACGGCAATGTGCGGGGTTACGATGGCCGAATTGGGCGTCGCATGAGGGCCTTCGGTCCCTTTGGCCGGTGCCACGAATGAGCCCGGCACTTTCACTTTCAGCAATGCCTGAGCGCCCTCCGGTCTGCCCAAACGGCCCAAACCAATCGCAGCAGCCAGTTTTTCACGGGCATTGCCGTTTTCCAATGCATTCAGGAACGGGTCAACCGATACGGTTGCCGCATAAGGCTTGCGGTCGGCCAGCGCACGCAATGCGTACTCGCGCATATCGCTTTCGGATGCCAGTTTGGCAAGATTCGCGATGCCGTCCGCGCCTGCTGCCTGCGCATAGGTATACATACCCGCCACGCGTACATACAAAGGCGCTTTTTTGTCCTCTGCAACAGTCCAGGCCGCTTTTACCGCCTCCTTTGCGGGACGTTTCAGCAATTCCTGCTGCGCCGCCAGACGCTGTACAGCGCTTTCCGACCGCAGTAATGCCGCCAGCTGCTTCACCGACGATTTGCTGATATCTTTGAAAGCCTTGTACTGCCAACCCTTAGGCACAGCCCGCGTGATGAAACCTTTACCCGGATTACCCGAATAACCGGCACCATCCCAGGCCGCGAGGTATACACGTCCCGAAGCATCGATATCGAGGTCGGTTACCTGGGCAAGTTTGATAAATTCCTCCTCCTTTTGCTGGAAGGTCGGTCCGTCCGGCGTAACGCGGTGCATATATACCTGGCTGCGGCCCCAGTCGGCCATCATCGGCACACGGTTGTATTTGGCGGGCCAGGTAGGATCGTCCATGAAGAGCGAGCCCGTTCCCGAGCCTCCGCCGAGGTCGATCAATGCAGGGATAATTTCTTCCGTAAAATTCTTGAACAACACGGGATAACCATATTCACCCGACTGGATCTGGTTGCTGAAACGGATATTCCAGCCGCCGCCGTCGTTGGTATTGTCACGCGTAAAAATGTTCATGTAAGGATCAATCGCCACATCATAAATGTTGCGCAACCCGTGGGTATACACTTCCATTTCCGTCCCGTCGGGGCGCACACGAACGATTCCACCACCCAGCTGGGTCATTTTCTTACCCGATCGGTCGAGGGCATCGTGGAAACCGAAATCACCTACGGCAATGTAAATCCAGCCGTCGATACCCATGCGGATACCGTTGGTCGCGTGGTCGGTTCCCCGGCTTTGGAGGAACTTGGGTGAACACACATTCTGGATCAGCGGTTTTGCGGGTCCGTCGGCTACACCGTCACGGTTTTTATCTTCCAAAACAACCAGGTCCATACCGGAAGCCTTACCTGTTTCTTTGGAAAAAGTAGTATGTAAAACAAACACCTGATCGCCCTGCGCGATAATCCCGCGCGGGTTATCCAGCGCTGCAAACGTGGTGTGCTGGTCTACTTTACCATCATTATCCGTATCGACAAGCCGCACAATGCTCCCTTTTCCGGGTGTTTTGCCCAAAGAGCCGATCATATCGACCCCAACAAATACTTCGCCCGTCGGCGCCACAGCCAGACATGCCGGGCTTGGTGTGAGATCGTGGCCTGCGAAATGCGTGACATTCAGTTCTGCCGGCCATGCGGCAGCGTTAGGAAGAGAGTCGGCTCGGGTCAGGGTTGAGGGGCCGGACCTTTGTTCTTTTTTGAGGGTGTCGGTCGTAGTCCACAGCATAAGCAGGAACGCCGATACAGTTAAGGTGATTTTTAACATAAATAGTTTAACAGAAATTATTTCGACCCTTTCGCCAAGGGCCGACGGGTACAGTACACAGAATCTTAAAATAGGATGCGGGCCGGAACTACTCTAAAATGCCGCCCTATTTCCGCTGGTAGAGGGCAAAACGCATGAAAAGCTCGGGTAATGCCTCATGCTGGCCGTGCAATGTGGTGAAATGAAAATGACGATCAATCGAAAGGCCTTCAACGTCGACAATGCGGCATTCCTTACTCTGCAATTCTTTCAATACCGCGTGCACCGAAATGAACGCCATGCTATCCGAATGCAGGATGTACAACTTCATACTTTCGCTGCTGCTGAGCTGCATTTCCACATTCAGATCGCCCAGCCCCAGCCCGATCGATTTCAATGCATGCGCGATCACTTCCAGCGTACCCGAGCCGGGCTCGCGGAGCAATAACGGAATTTCGCGCAGTTGCGCCGCATCGATCACGCCCGTCGCAGCCGTCGGGTTTTTGCTGTTCGCCACCAGCACAATCTCGTCATTCAGGAACTCGGTATATTTAATGGCTGCATTCTTCGAAAAGCCCTCGATCACACCCAGATCGATCTCCTTATGCTGCAATGCATGCTCGATCTCCTCCGTATTCTTGGTCGTAAGCGTAACTTCTACATTGTGAAACTTGCGGTGAAAGGCAGCCAGAATAGGCGGAAGAATGTATTGCGCGGCCGTTGTGCTTGCCCCCAGTCTCAGCTTACCGCTATTGCGCTGCGAAAGGCTGTTTATTTCAAATTCAAGATTCCTGTAAACATCGAAAATCTGCTCGGCATGGTGCAGCAGTATCTTCCCGGCAGGCGTGAGACTGATCTTCGAACCGCTTCTATCAAACAACTTGGTTTTCAACTGGTTTTCCAGCTCATGAATATGCTTGGTCACCGCCGGCTGTGTAATAAAAAGCTCTGCCGCCGCTTTGGTGAAGCTCAGGCGCCGGGCGACGGTTTGGAAAACTTGCAGGCGGAAGTCGAAAACCATAAGTAACAGTTCGGTGAATATGGGAAAGCAAATAAAAGGCTTTCACGACAAATGGCCGCACGCGATGTCCGGCAATTGCGCGCGGTGTCCGCTTTCGGACAGGGCACTTTTGTAAAAAGCCTGTTTTTGAGCCAAATGCTTGTATTTTCTCCCAGGCACACCATTTGTTATACATTTACAGAAATAATAAAACCCTTATGAAAGGAACCTACCTGGGAGAGTTTGAGGAAGTGGTACTGCTGGCGGTGGCGATTCTCGCCGGCGATGCTTACGGGGCTTCCATTACCAATGAAATCGAGCAGCAAATGGGGCGGTCGGTGAACCTGGGCGCGGTACACGCCGCATTGCACCGGCTGGAAGAGAAAGGACTGTTATCGTCGCGCCTGGGCGGGGCTACGGCCGAGCGCGGCGGCCGGAGCAAACGTTTTTTCACCGTCACAATGCCGGGTTCCAAAGCGCTGGACAACATCCGCGAAATCCGTAACCGTATGTGGAGTGCCATTCCTAGACCTATTTGAGCTATGCGCCCCTGTCCTCCCCAATGGGCCACCCGGCTCCTGCATTGGTTCTGCGCGCCGCACCTGGTGAACGACCTCGAAGGCGATTTGCTGGAACTTTTCACGCAACGCGTACATACATACGGGGTGCCTGAGGCGCGCAGGCGTTACGTTCGCGACGTGCTTAGCCTTATCCGCCCTTTCGCATTAAAAAAACAGCCCGAAAAATATCCGCAACCCGCTTTCATCCAGCCAGCCATGATCCGCAACTATCTCAAAATCGCTTTCCGAAACCTCGCGAAGCACAAAATGTTCTCGCTTATCAATGTAATGGGGCTCTCGGCGGGCATGACCGCCTGCTTCCTCATCGCATTGTACGTGCATTTCGAACTGACTTACGATGCATTCAACCAAAAGGCCGAACGCATTTACCGCGTCGCCGCCGATGTCAAAACCAGCTCGGAAACACTGCATTACAGCATTAGTCCGTGGGCGATGGCGATCAATATGCAGAACGAGTTCCCGGAAGTGGAGGCCTTCGCCCGCGTGCAAAAAGAAGCTGCATTGCTCCGCAAAGGCGATCTTAAATTCAATGAAGAAAATACAGTACTGGCGGATTCGACGCTGTTCACGGTATTTGATTTTAAATTATTGAAAGGAAACCCAAAAACCGCGTTGGCAGCGCCATTGAGCCTCGTACTGACGGAAACTGCCGCGCGAAAATACTTCGGCGATAGCGATCCGATGGGACAGACGCTCCTTTTCGGTTCCAATAGCGAGCCCGCGCAGGTTACCGGCGTCATGCAGGACCCGCCCGTCAATTCACAGATCAAAGGCGACATTTTCGTGTCCATGAGCACCTACACCTCACACCAGGACAAAAATATCGAACGTGAATGGGGCAGCTTCGGCGCGGTTGCATTCGTACTGCTCAAACCGGGCACCGACCCCGCGGCGATGCAAAGCAAGTTTCCGGCGTTCGTACAACGCCACGCCGGAAAAAAGATGGCCGAGCAACAAATGGGGATCGCGCTGGTGCTCGAACCGCTGCTCGACATTTACCTGCATTCCACACGCGAGGCCGAAGAGTCGGGCAGCATCGATAATGTTTATATTTTCTCGGCGGTGGCGATTTTCATCATGCTCATTGCCTGCATCAACTTTGTGAACCTCACCACGGCGCGTTCGGTGGAACGGGCGCGGGAGGTGGGCGTGCGCAAGGCAGTAGGCGCTGCGAAAAGCGCATTGGCGAGGCAGTTTATCGCCGAATCGATGCTGATATGTGTGATCGCATTCCTCGTATCCGTGCTCATTTCCGCAGCGCTGATACCGGGTTTCAACGCGCTGGCCGACAAGGCGATCAGTGAGGGCATTCTCTACGAGTTGCCGTTTGTAGGTATTCAACTTGCCGCGGCATTGCTGACAGGCTTGCTGGCAGGCATTTATCCCGCATTCGTTTTATCCTCATTTGAACCTGTAAAAGTGCTGAAAGGCCGCTTTACGACCAGTTTGAAGGGTATAATGCTGCGCAAAGGGTTGGTAACCGTGCAATTCGCGATTTCGATCACGATGATTATCGCTACGATCGTCGTGTACACCCAGCTCGACTTTATGCGGAACTATGACTTAGGTTTTTCAAAGGAACAAACCGTTGTGATAGAGGCTGGTAACGGCCGCCATCGCGATGCATTCGAGGCAAGTATTCAGGACTATGCAGGCGTAAAATCCGCAGCGGCTTCTGCGGCGGTACCGGGCGGCTGGAACCCGCAGGCATATTCTAAATTGGAGAATAAAAGCGGCGAAATGCAGGCCGGCAATATGGACGTTTACCGCGTCGATTTTGACTTTATGCAACAATATGGCCTGAAAGTGGTGGCTGGAAGGGCGTTCTCAAAGCAACTCAGTACGGATAGCATTCAGTCGCTGATGATCAACGAGGCGGCGGCGAAAATGCTGGGCTACCGTTCACCGGAAGAAGCTATTGGCCGGAAGTTCGATCAATGGGGCCGTCAGGGAACAATTATCGGCGTGGTCAGGGATTTTCATTTCAAATCTTTGCAGGAAAATATTAAACCGCTGACCTTCCGCGTCATCGATTTCTGGAACGGCGGCCTGCTATCTGTAAAAATCGATGGTACCCATGTAAAACAGACGCTTTCAGCCATTGAAAACCAGTGGAAAACGATGCACCCCGACCGTCCGTTCAGCTACTATTTCCTCGACGAGTTTTACGACCGTCAGTACCGCGCCGACGAGCGTTTCGAAGCGCTTTTCCTCAACTTCGCCGCACTGGCCATCTTCATTTCGTGCCTTGGCCTGCTCGGGCTCGCCTCCTACTCTACCGTGCAGCGCACCAAGGAAATCGGCGTGAGGAAAGTAATGGGCGCATCTGCGGCGAGCATTGTCGGATTGTTATCCAAAGATTTCCTGCAACTGGTAGGCCTCGCATTCCTGATCGCCGCGCCCGTTGCCTGGTTTGCGATGCACCGCTGGCTGGAAGGTTTTGCTTATCAAACCGACATCCGCCTCTGGATTTTCATCGCGGCTGCTTTGCTTTCGGCATTCGTCGCATTGGCTACCATCAGTTTTCAGAGCATCCGCGCGGCATTGATGAATCCGGTAAAGTCGCTCAGGAGCGAGTAGGTATTTCGTAAGGTTAGTTGGTGTTGCCAAACATTGTAAAAATTGTCGAGCGTCGTCAGGTATTGTCATATAGTCGTTTGTATTCAGGGCATTATTTCATTATAATACCAGGCTTAATGTTCATACCTGACTCCCCTTGACAATGCTTGACAACATTTTACCATACCTGACCCCATGACTTTACCTGACAACACGACCCGCCGCAGCTTCCTTACCCAGGCCGCATTATCCGCCACCGCATTATCCCTAACACCTGAAATGCTGTTCGGCGCCGCGCCAAAGGCATACACCGTACAACAAATCATAGACCTGATCCTCAAAGAAGGCAACCTGAAACCGATCCCGGATACTGTCGACACCATCAAATCCGGCAGCCCCGAACAGGCTGTCACCGGCATCGTCACCACTATGTTCGCCACCGCGACCGTGATCGAGCAGGCAGCGAAACTGAAAGCCAACTTCATCATCGCCCACGAACCGACTTTCTACAACCACCGCGACGACCCGGAATGGGTAAAAGGCAACGAAATCGTGAAGAAGAAGCAGGCTTTGCTAGAAAAGCACAAAATCGCCGTCTGGCGCTTCCACGACTACTGCCATTCGCTGAAACCCGACGCGATCCGTTACGGCGTCGTCAAAAAAGCGGGCTGGACACAGTACTATAAAAATGAATCCCCCGCACTCACGATCCCCGCCACCACATTGGGCGACCTCGTGAAACACCTCAAAACCAAACTCGGTATCCAGAAACTCCGCGTCGTAGGCGACCTCAGCCAGCAATGCTCGAAGCTCGCCATCATGCCCGGCGCAGCAGGCGGCCAACGGCAAGTCTCCGTCGCCGAAGCCGAAAAACCGGACGTTCTCATCGTAGGCGAAACGCCGGAATGGGAAGGAGTTGAATACGCACGGGATGGGCGGTTGCTGGGATCAAAGATGGCATTGATCGTACTCGGCCACGCAGTGAGCGAGGAGCCTGGGATGGAGTATTTCGTGGAATGGCTAACGCCGAAGATTTCAGGGATTAAAGTGACGCACGTGGCATCGGGGGACCCGTTTCAGTGGGTTTAGGAGAAATCAATCAGCCTCACGCGACTTTCAAGCTCTTGTAGTCTTGAAATAAGATTATCGAAGGGAAGGGACTTCCCATAAATCATATTCTCCTGCATTGACCTGTAATCTCTCTCCCAGTTCAACATTACATTCTCGCCGGGCATGAAGCAAAGCGTCCGGGGAGAATGTGAGTCATAATTTGTTCCCTTCATTGCATTGAATCTCCTGCGATGCTCGACGATGGTTTGATACAATGCAATATCGGACAGGGCATTGCGCCCAAATGCGGTATCCATTATCTTTTCAAGATCGTACAAATGCCGCGACATACGTTCGTGCCTAATCTTTTCCAGTGGTTTACGAAACTCTTCATGCAGCAAAAACATCTTTTCCAGAAAAGTGCGCTCCGGTATTACAGACAGCACATTGAAAGGTTTCCCCGCAATGGATTTTTCACCCAAAACCTGGCTAATGATTGATGTAATCGGCGTCGGCATGGCAGGTTCGCTAAGCGACCGCGCACCAATCTCGATCAGTACTTCACTTCTCAAATAGGCTGCAGAAGCCAGATCCGAACGATAATGCAAATGTAAAATTTGCGGGTCGCGATCCGAATCTTCGCAGAATGCCGCTTCCAGCGAAAATACATCTTCTTCAACGCCTATCTCAAGAAGCTGATTGCAGACAGCACTCCTGAACGCACCTGAAATGAATGCACATGAAGCCTTACGCAGTTTGGCGATCTGCGTCTTACTCAATTCTCCTTCAAATCCCAATGCCGACCGGTCGAGTACGAGATCTACATCTTCTGAAAAGCGTTCTATCAGGCCCCAAGCCTTGCTTAGCGAAGTTCCTCCTTTAAAAACGAGGTGCTGGGCGTAAGGAGTTTTAAAGATCGCGAAAAGAGCAAGCGTGACCCACCAGTCCTTTTCAACAGCACGGCCGGAAAGCCTGGTAGCCCGACTTACCGTTCTTAAAATTTTCTTTCGCTTAGTCGGCGACGCTTGAAGCCATTCAACCATAACAACGTGTGTAAGTGAAAAACTATTTTAAAAGCCTTGCAATCCAGGCTGGCGCAAGTTGCAAATCATGGCGAACTATCTTCGCATCCTCGTTCTGCAACAATGCCTTTACGTGACGCAAGTGCTTGTCGGTCACCCTACCTTTGCCTATGTCCCGTAAAGCCTGAACGACAAGCATTGTCACCCTACTTTTAAAAGCGACCCGCTTTGGGGTCGTAGCTTTAAATTTGACTATCTGTTTACCGATTTTTAATTTTCTTGATCCGCCGTCCGTGAGGTATACCAAATTCACAGGCACTTGTGTAGATAACCCTACATAACTTAAAGCGGCAGCTTCGGTAGGAATGATCCGTATGCGATCGCGACGGACGATATGCTCCACCACTTCCTCGGCAGAAGGATGTAGTACCCCAAAATCAGGGTCCGTCTCAGGATACACATAAACCCCCTGCGCCACTCGCTCGAGCACACCTTCTTGCACCAACCGTGATAACGCCTTCCTGGTAGCTGTATCCTCTCCCAAATCCGAAAATTCGCTCGTCAAAAATACTCGACCGCGCTTCGTTTTCACAACACGATTAAATACTTTATTATGAACTGATTGTTTCATAAAATTTCAGTTTAAAAGTGTCACAAATATACTAAACTTTTGTGACACTTTAATACTCCTGGAATACCTCTAATCTCCATGCTTAATCCGCTCGATTTTCTCGAAAAAGAGTAGCAAATCTTTAAATGTGAAAAAGGTGTTGGCGATCTCCGGGCAATGACCAAGCTCCTTCTGCGCCAGCATGTAGCCGCTAAACATCGTCCAGAGCTCGTCCGCCATGCCAATGGCACTATCACTGCTCAATAATGCACTGACCTCGCGTCCGTACGCAAGGAGCCTTGAATCCATTGATTCAAACGTTGTTGTTGATGTGTTCATAATACTAATCTTTTAAGGATGAACGAAAGGCCCTGTTTTAGGTGTCCTTGCGCAGTTAGAGCACCCGGGGGTTTTCACCTATACCGCACCATGACAGGGCATAACTTACGAGCTCTTTCATACTTCTAACTATTCAAGGAAGCCGCATGTTAGAGAGAATTAGCAATGAATACAAGGCGCTTATAGGGCAAAAAGGACGTCCTGCCGGGATGGATGTGCAAGCTGCGGAGATTAATGAGTATGTGGTTTCGACAACAAACATCATTAACCCGTAAAACAAAAATCGGCTCCCAACCTTGAAGATCAGGAGCCGATTCTCTAAGCATTGGGATTCGTCAGACAATCATCCCATGCGGATCGATCACAAACTTCTTCGCGGCGCCTTTGTCGAAATCCGAATATCCTCTCGGGGCGTCTTGCAGGGATATTACTTCCACATTCACGGCTTTCGCGATTTGTATTTTATCCCACAAAATGGCGTTCATCAGATTCTTGTGGTATTTCATAACGGGGCATTGGCCGGTGTAGAACGAATGCGATTTTGCCCAGCCGAGACCGATGCGGATGCTGAGACTGCCTTCTTTGGCAGCGGCATCGCGGGCACCCGGGTCGCCGGTGACGTAGAGGCCGGGGATACCGATTGCGCCGCCGGCGCGGGTAACGGCCATAGCGGTATTCAGTACGGTAGCAGGGCGTTCTTCGACGGCGTGGGCACCGTGGCCGCGGGCTTCGAAGCCTACACAGTCGACGAAGCAATCCACTTCGGGAACACCGATGATTTCGGCAATGGCTTGTTCCAATGGCGTATCCTTGGTGAGATCGATCACCTCGCAGCCGAAGCTGGCAGCCTGTGCGAGGCGTTCGGGGATCATGTCGCCGACAATCACCACCGCGGCTCCAAGCAGGTGGCACGAGGCCGCACAGGCGAGACCGACCGGGCCCGCACCCGCTACGTACACGATGGTACCCGGCCCTACCCCGGCCGTAACGGCTCCATGGAAACCGGTCGGGAAGATATCGGAAAGCAGGGTAAGGTCTTTGATTTTGGCCATTGCCTGATCCTTGTCCGGGAATTTGAGGAGGTTAAAATCGGCGTAAGGCACCATCACATACTCGGCTTGCCCGCCTACCCAGCCACCCATGTCCACATACCCGTATGCAGCGCCCGGGCGCGCGGGGTTTACATTGAGGCAAATACCGGTTTTTCCTTCCTTACAGTTACGGCAGCGACCGCAGGCAATGTTAAAAGGAACCGATACCAGGTCTCCGACCTTGATAAATTCGACGTCGCGCCCGGCTTCGATCACGACGCCAGTGATCTCATGCCCGAGCACCAGCCCCGCCGGTGCGGTGGTACGCCCGCGGACCATGTGCTGGTCGCTACCGCAAATGTTGGTGGAAACGATTTTCAGGATTACGCCGTGCTCGCATTTGCGGTCGCCCAGCGCGAGTTTCGGGTACTCGATTTCCTGCACTTCGACCTCGCCGGGCCGGATGTAAGCTACTCCATGGTTTTGGCACATAAGCTAAGATTTAAGGGTTGGCACTCAATCTTCGATCATTACAAGATCATCTTACAATTATCAAAGTCAAGCCTTGATACCCCTTAATTTACTCCTACATAAACCATAAAAAGTAACAAATCACCCTCCGATTGTGCCAGAGGGCGATTTCAGGTATTGATCGGGAAATGCGGCAATGGTTACAGTTTAACGGCGAGGATAATGCCGGTAGCCCAAACCTGCTTGGTAACGGCCAGATCGTTGCGGCTGTCGAGGTATTCGATCAAATTCAATGCTTTCTGGTCGTGACCTTCGGGCCAGTTGGGTTGCGGAAGCATGTCGTCGATAATGTAAAAGGCGCCGGGATTGAGCATATTGAGCACTTCATCCAGCAAAAGGTATTTGCCGTGCCAGGTATCTGCGAAAATGTAATCGTATTTCTCATCGAGATGGGCATTCACCCAGTCTTCGCCTTCGGTATGCACGAGCGAGAGGCGCGGGTCGCCGCCGAGGTGATTTTCGGCGATTTCGAGGAACCCGGCGTCATTATCGATGGACACGAGCGTCGAATGCGCGTCCATTCCGTCCAGTATCCAGGCGGTGGAAAGGCCGGTACCGGTGCCGAGTTCGAGAAATTTGCTGCCCGGCTTCGAAGCGGCGAGGGTTTTAAGTAACGAGCAGGTGTAAATGTCGGAAGCCATCGTGAAACCCGAAGCTTTGGTAGCCTCGTCGATCGAAAGGTAGGCGGCCGGTAACGGCTGGCGGATGTCCTGGTTCATGAGCGGTTGGTGGTGGATTTAAAAACTGCAAAAAATCAATAATTGGTGACTTTTGAAAGGATTGAACAGATATTTACCGCTTAATAAATCAGCTTGAAAATGACGCATTTATACAACAGTAGGGAAAATCTAAGTCTTACTTTTGCCCACATCTACTACAAACTCCTTTCCAATCTTTTCCACTCTAATTAACTCAACCTTCTATGAAAAAGAATTTCCTCTCTTTCTTTGCATTTGCATTAATTGCAGCGACGGCGACTTTCCTGGCCTGTACAGATCATGGCGAACCTGTACCGGAGCCTACGCAGCTTAGTGTCTCACCATTTGTGGATGGCCTCCGCGCGCCGGTTGGGATGGTTATCGATGATCAGGGACGTTTTTGGGTTACCGAGGCCGGAACAGGCAAAAATGACGGCGCGTTGGTCATGATTTCGCCGAGTGGTGTCAAAACAACCGTTGTAACGAATTTCAGCTCGGTTGTCAACATGGGTAACGTCGAAGGAATCGGCCACTTATATTACGAAAACGGCACATTATATCTGCTTCACGGCGTGGAAGGCTTGTTGTATGTGATCGATGTTGCCAACTTGTTGTCAGGTAGTTTGCCGAAAGATAAGTCTACCCTCACTACTGAGAACATCAAAGCCTTCGTAGCTGGTAAAAACCTGACGTTCGACAACAACTCCAATGCATTCTCACTCACCAAAGGGCCGGACGGACACCTTTACATCGTCGATGCCGGAGCGAATGCGGTGATCATACGCTTCAAGGATACGCATGCACTCGACGTGTTCACCACATTCCCACCGATAGCGCCGGACAGAGACCCCGTTCCTACCGGCATCGAGTTTGATGGTACGCATTTCCTGCTGAGCAGCCTCACTGGCTTTCCATTCTCACCAGGCTCCGCTCACATTTACCGGGTGAACACCGTCGGCGAGATGATTCCCTTCAAATCGGGTTTTACGGCGCTCACGCACCTGACTTTGACAACCAACAACAAGCCGCTTCTGCTTCATTACGCCGATTTCACAATGCCTCCGGGCAGCCCAGGCAATCCTCCTGGCTTCAAACCCAATACTGGCTCGGTGGTCAACGAAGATGGTGCGGTACTAGCCAGCGGACTTGACAGACCGACAGACATCAAACGCTGGGGCGACCGCACTTTCTACGTGCTCAGCCTGGGCGACGGTACCATCAAGAAGCTGGATTTTTAGTTATAAATATTTCAAAATAAAACAGGCAGGTATTCGCTCGAATGCCTGCCTGTTTTGTTTCAGAACAATGTCTGCTGCTCGTCTTCTGCCTCGCGCGGGTTCACGACTTTTGGAGGCGGGTCGTTCGGCATGGTGTCGCCCAGCAATTTGCCCCAGGGTTTCAGCTCGTCGATGCGGTCGAAAATAATTTTTAATACCGCCACGAATGGTATCGACAAAAACATCCCGCTCACACCCCAGAGCGTACCGCCGAGTAGCACTACCAGAATGGAAATCAATGCATTGACAGACACTTTCGACGAGACTACGCGCGGTACGATGATATTGTTATCCAGGAACTGTATAACCGTGTAAGCGGCTATGATCAGTAACGGTGTGGTATATCCGTCCTTCGTGATGAACGAAATCAGCACCGGCAATGCGATAGCGATAATGCCACCGATGTAGGGGATCAGGTTCAGAATTGCGCCGATTACACCCAGCAGCAATGCATACTGCACGCCCAGGATCAGCAATGCAATGGAGTTCAGCGTCGCGATGATCGTTGTTTCAATCATCAGCCCCACAATATAGCTCTGCACCGCGCCTTTGGTTTCCTGCAAGATTTCGGCGACCTGATCGGAATTATTTTCGTCAAATACCTCAAATATAAAATTGAGTATCAATGGCTTGTAAAACAAAAGAAGAAAAACGTATAGTGGTATCAGTATAAAAAAGCTGATGATGCCAAAAAGCGTATTGACTGTCTTACCCACATAGGCCCGGCTGTTGTTGATCGCTTCGTCGAGCATGCTCATTTGCTTTTCGGTGGAAATACCAAAGCTCGTCGACAGCCATACCTGCAAGTTATCGAGCAATTTCATCGCCTTTTTTTCCAACTTCGGGATCATATCACCGAACTGGACGATTTGCGACGAGAGGAAAAACATGATCCCCGCCACCACCAGAATAGCGAGAAAGATCGTCAGCACAATCGCTACGATCTTATTGAATTTCCATTTCTGAAACCGGTTGTAAATCGGGTTGAGCAATACGGCAATCAGCCCGGCGAATGCGAACGGGACGATGATCTCCTGCAACAGGTTGAGGATGTAGAAGAACAAGTAAAGCCCGATAAGTACCATCGGGGCTTTGATGTAAAAGGGGAAACCGTCACGGGCGGTAAGCCATTCGGGTAATTCGGGAGCGGTTTCGTGTTTGCGACTTTTAAAAAAGAGTCCCATAAGCGGTGTCAGTGGTGATAAAAAGGGTTACGCTGCGGTGTTTTATGACGTTGTAACAAGAATGATGCCAGAGTTAAGGGGAGGAAAGGAGGAAGGGGACGAAGGGGAGGAAGGATAAAATCCCATTTCCTCCATCGTCCCTTTCCTCCATTCCTCCATTTCTCCCTTTCCTCTCTGGCACATTTTTAGCATCATCGCTGAAAAACGAATCATACGATGCCCGAAGGACCGTCTATTGTTATTTTGAGGGAAGCCGTTGAAGAGCTGGGGCTGAAAGGAAAGGTTGTCCGCCATGTGGAGGGCAATGCGAAAATCGATAAGGACCGCCTGATTGGCCAGAAAGTGACCGATTTCAGGTCGTGGGGAAAACATTTCCTGATCTGCTTCAAGGATTTTACCGTTCGCATTCATTTCATGCTCTTCGGCTCCTACCTCATTGACGAACAAAAGAAAACCCCGCCGCGCCTGAGCCTCATCTTCGACAATCACGAACTGAACTTCTACACGTCGTCGGTTAAGCTCATCGACGCGCCCGCCGACGAAGTCTACGATTGGTCGGCAGATATCATGTCCAAAACCTGGAAACCGACAGCGGCATTTAAGAAATTAAGAGATAAACCCGAAATGCTCGCTTGTGACGCCCTTCTGGACCAGGATATCTTCGCCGGCAGCGGTAATATCATCAAAAACGAAGTCCTCTTCCGCATCCGGACGCACCCGCTCAGCACGCTCGGCGAAATACCCGACGCCAAGTTGAAAGAAATGGTAAAGGAAACCCGCAACTACGCATTCGATTTCCTGGAATGGAAGAAGAAATCCACCTTGAAGAAGCACTGGCTTGCACACACGAAGAAGATTTGCCCGCGCTGCAATATCCCGTTTCATAAGGAATACCTCGGGCGGACGAAGCGGCGGAGCTATTTTTGCGAGAATTGCCAGCGGAAGTATTGAATCAGGCCAGCCGTTGGTAACGCTCGTTCAATAAATTGCGATACGCGGTTTTCAGGTCGTCGGACAAAAAAGAATTATCGATCCACTCCATCGCGACCGGCTTTTTTTTGAGGAACCGCTGAAAAACACCTTTGATCTGCTTCGTGTTCAGCCCCATTCCTTCGGCAAAACGCTGTAAATGAACCTTTTCGAGTTTCCGCTTTTTGCCTTCCAGCGTTAAGGCGAGCTCCTCGGTATCGTCAGGGTTCACAATCGTGACATTCAGCAAGTCGTACGCGGGTGCAAGTGACCAGCCTGAATCACTTTTGATCATGGAGAAATTTTTGAGGTGCATATCATTATTTCCCGTCAGAAAACTGAATATGGTCAGTTCAAACAGCGTCAATTGATCCAATAAGGTATTAACCGAATGCTGGCGAAGCGCTTTACCCACACGCTCTATCGAGCTTTTGTATTTATCGAATGCTTCGAGAATCTGAAACATATCCAGCATGTGAATTTTCCTATCTTCGTTTACCCTATCGATCCTTTTGGTAATGTACGAAAGCTCTCCCGATTCCAGTCGGATCAGGCTCGATTGGACGGTTTGTAAACCGAATGCCTCGGCGATACGCATAGTAACGTGCTCGTTTTGGGGCATTTCAGGATATTTCTCAACCGGTGGTTTGAAAATATAGCCCCCTCCCATGGCACCCACAATGGTGAGCCGGCCACGGCTGCGATTCGCCATTACTTCACTGACGAGCGATAGCGACAACTTGGGCTGCACGCCTGGCACCGCAACGCTGCGTTCAACGATGTTTTTGGCAAGATCAGCCATTTCCGTGAAGGAGTAGCCCAGCGCCGGTGGCGTTTTTAATCCGAAAAAAGTGGTACTGCAATGTACATGAAAGTCGCCTGGAACGGAATCATCCAGCGATTTATAACAGTACAGGCATTTCCTATTCATGCTCTTGTTGATCAGGTATCACGCTCACCGCGCCAATGCAATTTTCGCAACATGCCAGCAGAAGACCCATTCGGTCGTTCCGGTTGATCTTCCAGCTTTTGGAAGCGATGTCGAGCAGCCAGCCTTCGGGTATCAGGCCTTCGAAAAACGGAAAGAGCCGTTTTTCGGTGTAAACCTTATCTGTGACAGGCATTGAGAAGGTCAGGTACAGATCCGGAAACAGGCGTACATATTCCGGATGGTAAACGAAGGTGTAGAGCCCGTCATCCGTCTCCGTCAATGTCCCGGCTAATGCCCGATCGTAATAAATGGACGCGCTTCTCATTGATTTTCCTCCAAAGGTTTCATCATCACTGGTCCCAGCTCACGCCCAAACATCCGGAGTACCTGATTCACCTTGTCCAGATTCAGGTTTTCCTTTCCTTGTTCGATCTTTCGCACAACAGTGAGTGCCACTCCGGCTTTTTCAGCGAACTGTTCCTGTGTGAGGTTAACGCTCTTTCTGCGTGATTTTACAAACTGGGCCAATGTTTCCATTATATGCAATTGAATATAATTATAATAAATTTAGCTATTTTATATTCAATTGCATATAAAAACTTAACATTTGAATACTATTATATTCATTTGCATATAAAAAACAATCAAATGTAGGTTTTATATGCATTTAAATATAAAATCGGGCAGCCATGTAAAATGACTGCCCGACTCATCTATCCCTTATGTCAATCAAATATCAATACTTCGAATAATGGTCAATCCTGATCTTCTTCACCTTACCGGCTTCAAAGTGCACCTGGATCTGATCCATCTTATCCTGGCCGGTCGAATACCCGAAGTACCATTGCGGCGACTGTCCCATGGCCGGATCATAGGCGGTGGAAAGGGTTTTGGTCATCAAGAAAATGCGTTCGAATTTGGATGAATAGCTTTTGTTGCCACGGATGTTGGTAAGCTTGCCATGAAGAGCCGCCACATCGTCACCCATGCGTACGGATGACGAAGCCTTTTCCTTCTCGGGCCATTGGCTGAGCTTTTTGCCGCTATTGAGGTAAATCGCGCTCACTTTTCCTTCCTTGGCCGTGATCTGAACGCCCGTATCGGTTCCCCGGCTCTGATCGAGCAAAATGTATTCGTACAGTGGAATCCTTTCGCGCAATGGGCTGAGATCTGAGAAAATGTTGCTGACGATATTCATCGCCGAAACGCCCTTAGTGGCTTGCAACGCCTGGATCTTGGGATAAACTGCCACGGCTTCGTCGCCAATAGCAATATCGAGGTAACTGCCGCTTTCGATGCTGTCGCTCTCGATACGGTAAGGCACAGGTTCCGGTCCGGGGTTGATCGGCGCATCGTTTTCAGGTTTGCACGATGTGAACAGGGCTGTTGCCAAAAACAGGATGGTGATAAATCTGGTCTGCATAGGTTTAGTGGTTTATAAAAGGAGGATGCACCTGCTGGCCTATCGGTTGTAACTGGTGGATAAAAAAGGGAGGAAAGGAGGACGGAGAAAAGGAGGAAGGGTTTTCCTCCATCCTCCATCCTCCCATCCTCCCATTCCTCCCATTCCTCCCATTCCTCCCTTCCTCCCCTTCTTCCCTTTCCTCCCCTTCTTCCCTTTCCTCCCCTTCTTCCCTTTCCTCCCTTCAAATCACCACCCCGGATTTTGATCGAGTTCCGGGTTCAATGCGATTTCGTTGATCGGTAATGGCCAGAGGTAGTCCTTCGCCGGGTCGAATTTGCGGAAGCTGGCGGCTTGCACGAGGATCACATTGTCCGGCGTGAGGTTTACGGTAGCGGCCGCGAATTCGCTTTTGAAATAAAAATTACCCAAAACCGGCTTCACCAGCTCCGTTTCAGCTGTTTTCCAACGGATGATGTCCCAATACCGGAAACCTTCCTGCGCAAGCTCGACGCGGCGCTCGCGACGGATTTCTTCACGCATATCGAGCCCATTGGCTTTGGCAAATGCATTCGTCAGTTTCGCGATCTGCCCGCGTTCGCGCAGGAGATTGATCGACATATCCAGCTCTGCATCGGTAATGGCGTTGTTCAACTCGTAGGATGCTTCGGCGAAAGTCAGCAGCACTTCGGCGTAGCGGAGCAACGGGCGGTCGATAGTCGAGTTCTGCGTATTCCAGTCGTCGATGTTCGCGAATTTGCGGAACATGTAGCCAGTTTTGTTGAATACCAGGTTAGCAATGTCGAAGATCGGCTTCGTCGTCATCATCGCATCTCCGCGCTTCATGAATGTGGCGCTCATACGTGCGTCGCGGTTGCGGAACACCTTGTGCGAAGAGTCGGGAATCGACCAAAGCGGCGATTTGCTGATCGGCAGGCCGTCTTTCATCAGGTACGAATCAGCAAGCGATTTCGTAGGGTTCACATTGCCCGTTTCGAGCGAACCACGGTAATAGTTATGCGTCAGCACACGCTCGGTATTCGACACGCCATATTGCTTTACAATGATATTCTCCTTGTTCTGACGGCCCTCCCCCGCCATTTGAAAAAGGTCGAAGTAATTCCCGAACAGCGCATGCTCCTTGCTATCGATAACCGCCTTGCTGGCCGCCACAGCGAGCGTCAAATGCTTCGTAGCGTCGCCTTTGGAATGGAATTTTGCAAATGTCCCTTCCACCAACGCCACACGCGCTTTGAATGCCTGCGCCGCGGTTTTAGAAATGCGGCCATAGTCGGCATTGCCTAATATCGTGATGGTAGGCAAATTGGTGATGGCGAAATCGAGGTCGGAATAAATCTGGTCCACTATCACATTACGTGCCGCGGCAGGCTGGCGCAGCTCGGGGCTGCTTTCATCGAGCGTTTTCAGGATCAGCGGAACGCTTCCGTACTTCTGCACCAAACTGAAATAGGCCCATGCACGGAAGAAGCGGGCTTCGGCGAGGTAACGGTCCAGCACAGCCGGGGTAACCGCCGCCCTAGGCGCCTTTTCAACGATGTTGTTAGCGGCGCGGATCAGCGTGTACGGCGAGTTGTAATCGGTGGCAGTAGCCGGCGCAAGGCGCGAGCCGTCGCTAATCGTACTCGCAGCCAGACCGAATGCGTCGTCCGACCATACCTCGTCGTTACTGAACCCGGGCAGGAACGTATATAGATAATTGTTAGCAGTTTTGATGTCCGATTCCGAAGTCCAGAAACTGTCGTCGCTGATATTCGTTTCGGGCAACCGGTTCACGTCACAGGATGCCAGCCCGGCCAGCAGCGACAGGCCGACAAAAGCCCTTTTAATATATATTTTCATTGGTATTTGATTAAAAGCCATGATCAGTCAGATTTTTAGAATGATACATTCACACCCACGGAAGCCGTCGCGAAGAATGGGTAGTCGTTTTCGACGCCGTCGCGTGTTTCGGGATCGAAGTAACCCTGGAATTTACCCAGGCCGGAGATCGTCAGGATGTCTTGTCCCGAAAAGAACAGCCTCGCCCGTGACACTTTGATCCGCTCGGTAATGCGCGACGGGATCGTGTAGCCCAGCTGGATGTTTTTCAGGCGAACATAACTCGCATCGAGCGTCCATTTGTCCGAAGCCAGGTAGTTGTGCGTACCGCCGGTGTAAGGTCTTGGGAACAATGCGTCGGTGTGTTCCGGTGTCCAGTAATCACTGTGAATGCCCATTGCCTGTTTCCAGGTCACGAGCAGCGGCGCAATGGATTCGGGATTGGCGCGATAGCTGCGCTTGCCCACGCCCTGGAAGAATGCGCTGAAATCGAAACCTTTCCAGCTGGCACCCAATGTAACCCCGAAAAGGTAGCGCGGAGCAGTGGTACCCAGCAAAACCAGGTCGCCGTGGTCGGCCACAGTACCTTTTCCGACGGAGAGACGTTTATCGTCATTCAAATCCACATATTTCACGTCTCCTGCGCCAGCACGGTTATCCTGGAACGCCCATCCTTTCACCTCGTCGGCCGTGGCGAAATAACCGGCGGTCTGGTAGCCCCAAATGCTATTGAGCGCATAACCTTCGATCAGGCGGTTGGTACCGGCGCCTACGACCGTCGTACCCGAGAAATTGAGCAGTTTGTTATTGTTATCCGAGAAATTAACCGCGACCGAATAGTTGAAATCCTTCCCGATCTTGTCCCGGAAACGCAATTCCGTCTCCCAGCCCCACGATTTCAGCTCACCATTGTTCTTCCTCGGCGTACCTACGCCAATAGTGGCCGGTAACTGCTGCGGCGTAAGCATATTGCGGTTGTATTTGACATAATAATCCCCGCTGAACTGCAAACGGTTTTGCAGCAAACCAATATCGATACCGAAGTTGGTCGTTTCGATAGTCTCCCACGAAAGCGCCGCCGAGGGAATGGAGCCCTGGTTAATATAGGACGTGCGGGAATCGCCGAGCACGAGGTTGTTATTACGGCTCAACTGGCTGAGGTAATCATAATACCCGATCGTCGAGCCCAATGCGCCCCCAAGGCGTCCCCACGATGCCCGTAGTTTAAATTCCGAAAAGAATGGCATCGCTGTGGCAAACCAGTTTTCCTGATGTACATTCCACCCCGCCGACGCCGCCGGGAATACTTTCTTTCTCAAACCTGGCGCCAGTTTCGAGCTCTCGTCGAGGCGTATCGTGGCTTCCAGCAGGTATTTGTTTTTGTAATTGTAATTAAATCTTCCAAAAACAGACTGGAATGCATAGGTGGCGATTATCTGGCGGTTGCTTTTGGTCTTATCGTCGCCCAGGTTAAGCGTCGGCAGGTCGTTGCTTACGAGGTTGGTAGCGCCTGTAAAAAGGGTATCGGTACGGAAATCCTCCCATTGATAACCGGCGAACAGTCCGAAGTTGTGGTCTTTTCCTACCGAAAAATCATAGTTTACCAATGCTTGTAAGTTGGTGTTCTTGGTAACATCGTCGGTAATGTTGTAACCATTCACCTGGTTTACATAACCCGCCACCTTGGATTTGCTCCACAAAGGCACGGTGCGGCTGAATGCCTCACGGTCGCCGCGACGGTACTGGGTTCCCGCGATAGCGCGGATTTGCAGGCCTTTGATAAAGTTGGCGGCTGTCAATGTGAATACCCCATCGAAGTAATTCCGGCGGTTTTCATTATATCCACCCGATTCGAGCACCGCCCAGGTGTTGTTGGCGCTGTTGTAACGGCCTTCGGGAGTGAAGAAAGGGTTTCTGGTGCGAAAACGGTAAACCTGGTAAATCAATCCGCCTCCATTCACCTCCACCGATGCCGATCTTGCTTTATCATTTGTGTACGACAAACGGCTGTCGAGCGAAAGATGCTTCGTAAGCTGCGCCCCGAGGTTCATCCGCACATTATAGCGGTCATAGCTGTCCGGCCCTACTTTGAACACACCCTGCTTGTTATAATAACCGCCGGAAATGAGGAAGTTGAGTTTTTCTGTTCCTCCGCGCGCGGTAATGTTATGCGTGCTCATGGACGAGTACTTGCGCAGGATCTGGTCGGCGATAGGGTCCTGGTTATAATACAAGTAAGACGAGGTGTCCGCGGGGTTCACCACGTACGGAACGCGGTCGCGGATGCGCTGGATTTCTTCGTCCGTGTATTCCGGCGCGCTACCCGAGTTGGCGCGTGCGAGGTTCGAAAACAATGCTTCGTCCAGCAGCGACATGCGCCCCGGCACGTTCAGCGACCAGTCGATGCCCTGCTGGCCGAGGTAGTCGAATGTCACTTTACCGGATTTACCCTTTTTAGTAGTGATCAAAATCACGCCACCTGCTGCCTGTGCGCCGTAAATCGCTGCCGCGGCGGCGTCTTTCAGGACACTGATATTTTCAACGTCATTGGGGTTCATGGTTTGCATTGTGCTGATGGGCACACTTACACCGTCGAGCAATACGAGCGGGTTTACATTACCATTGGCCGACGTCGCCCCGCGGATCTGGATATTGATATTTTCACGACCGGGCTGGCCTGTCTGGCGCGTCACCACAAGCCCCGGCGTTACGCCCTGCATTCCGGTGGCGAGGTTACTCGAAGGCCGGTTCTCGATCGCTTTTGAATCGATGGTCGACACGGCTCCGGTCAGGTTTGCCTTTTTCTGGGTTCCATAACCTACCACTACCAACTCTTCCAATGCGCGGTCGTCCGTCAGCAGCTGTACATCGATGGTACTCTTACCGCCCACCGCCACTTCCTGCGAAATATACCCTACAAAACTGAATATCAACACAGAAGCATTGTCAGCCACCGAAAGCTTGTATTTACCATCAGCGTCCGTGGTAGTACCGGTTTGGGTACCTTTCACGAGAATGCTCACGCCGGGCAGGCCGGTGCCCGTATTGTCGGTGACAGTCCCGGAGACATCGATCTCGGCATCGGCTACCGTAGTCGCAGAAGCAGTAGCTTCTTCGACCTGTGCCTCGGAGGTATTCAGCTGCCTTTTGAGGACGATTTTATCGCCGGAAACTTCGTATTTCAGTCCCAGCGGTTGTAAAATACCGTCCAGCACGGCGGAAAGGGGTTTGTTTTCAGCCTCGAAACTGATTTTACGTTGCGACCTGATAATTTCCCGGCTATATAGAAAACTGATATTCGCCGATTTTTCGAGCTTCGAAATGACCGATTCGATCCGCTCGTTTTCGACCGAGATCGTAATCCGCTGATTGAGCATTTCCTGCGCGGCACCGTTTTTGGCCCAGCTGAACTGCATGAACAGCAGCATGAGCAGCGTCTGGATCCCCAGCAAACTGCGCACGGATTGTTTGGAACCTGTTGAGTTCAATTTCATTGGTTTCAGAATTTCATGATTGGTTAAAGTTTAGAAAAGCAGTGCATTGTCGGCAGCAGTGTCCGGCGGGCACTTTCAAGGTGAGGCATATACTATTGTTTGCAGATCTGTTTTTGCATAAATCAGGAGTTAGGTGAGAATTTTATGAGGGTTGAGGCCCGCTTAGGGAGGCCCGCTTAGGGGTGGCAGCCAGCTCCGGAAATCGTCACCTGATCTCCATCGACGGCAAAGGAAGCTTCGGTAGCAAGGCAAATTAGCCGGACCTTTTCAAGGAATGGCTCGTCTCCCAGGGACGCGGTCACCGTGCAATGGCTCATCTTTTCCTCATCGAAAAGAATCTTCACCGCATAATGCCTTTCCAGCGTTTTGAATGCTTCCGACACCGGCGTAAACTGGAAATCAAATGGCTCCACTTCAATCGGGATGGTGTTTTCTGCTTGGGCAGGGCCGGTTACCGAGCTAATGAACCGGTCATTTTTACGAATCAGGCTCACGCGTTGGTTGGGATAAAGCATAAGGGGCTGCCCGGGGTCACCGCCGTCAGTCACGACGGCTACTTTACCCGTTTTCACAGCGACCTCGGCCCCAGCCTGGTCGGGGAACGAGGTCACGCGGAAGCTCGTGCCCAACACGCGCGTCGTGAGCTTGTCCGTATGCACGAGGAATGGTTTTGCAGGATTTTTTACCACTTCAAAAAAGCCCTCGCCGTCGAGGAATACGTCGCGTTCGGCCGCATTCATTTCTTTTCCGAAACGAATGCGGCTGCCTTTGCTGAGCAATACCGAGGAACCGTCGGGCAAATTCACCAGCATGTTTCCCTGCGACGTGTTTTCACGGATTTTCCATTGGCCATTCTCCTGCTTGCTAATGTGGGTTACGCCTATGCCAGCGATTCCAGTCTCACGCCCCGCCTTGCTCCACCAGAAACCCAGCCCGATTACCAGCACCGCGGCCGCCGACCAACGGAGCCAGCGCCATAGCGGCAATGACTCGCTTTGACAGCTTTCTGCATTAGCGGCGGCAGCATTCAGCATATCACGGAGCCGCCCGGCATTCTCCAACGTACCGTCGTGACCGTTACCTAGCATAACGAGCATCATTGCCACCGCTTTTTCGTATGCGGGGCGTTTCTCGGGATATTGGTTAAGAAAATCCTCCCAGATAGCCTTCTCTTCGGATAACTTATGCTGTACCCAATGGCGAAAGCGGTCGTTTTGAAGGAAATCTTCCGGGGTGTGTAAATCGTAATCAGGCCTGTCCATGCTTCATTTATCAAATGATTTCTATGATATTATGAATGGCAGGAACCGATATACCCTCGGGCGAAGAAAAAAATTTAAAAAAAGAATAGGTTTAGTACCATAGTCACAAACCACTTAGCGCGGATGCGGGTAATACCCTTTTGAAGAAAATTGGAAACCGACTGCCGGTTTACCCCCATCACGCCGGAAATGTCCGCCACGCTCATATTCTCGTAGTATCGCAGGAACAATGCCTCGCGTTCACGCTTGGGCAACGCTTCCATTTGCGCGTGCATTTGCGCAACAAGGCCGTTCAACGTCTCCTGCTCGATTAGCAGCGACTCTGCATTGAAGTTTTCGGGCAAGGATGTATCCCAGTCCAGCGACTCCTCGTTCGCAAACCGCTGCTGGTAGCGCATATGCCCCAGAATGCTGTGCCGGATGGCTTTGAAGAGATAAAATTTAACCGACGGCGTCTGGCTGATCCGCTCCCGGTTCTGCCAAAGGTCAAGGAAAACGTCCTGGATGCAGTCTTCGACAACGCTTTCACCGACGAGAAACTTCATGCCGTACCGCCGCAGCGCGCCATAGTAGCGCTCGGCGATCACGCCCAAAGCCTCATTGTCGCCGTTGCGGAAGGCTAGCCAAAGCGCGCCGTCGTCCGTCGTCGTGTCCAAGTTTCCCAAAAGTTTAAATACGCAGTCTTTATCAACTGGCATAGACGCGCAATCCGGCGGCGATCCTGACAACGTTCCCGGGAATTTTGTCAGAATGGTTGCTACAAACTAATTATTGCGTCCGAGCCGGGAATTTGTCATAACTTACGGTTTATTTAAAAGTAGTTACTTACTCATCCCTCAATTTAAAGTATCAGTATGCATTCATTTTTTACCCCACTAAGAAAGCCATTCTTATTTCTTTTCGCATTAATCTTTTCAACTTCGCTATCCTTCGGCCAGGCATGGCACCCCGGAAAAAAAATCGTTGCAAGCGACAGAACTACACTCGGTGCATTCGGTAATGCGGTTTCGGTTTCCGGAAACTACGCCGTGATCGGCGCATTCGATGATGATGGTTCCGGCGACGGTAAAACGGTGCTCGCTTCTGCCGGTGCCGCTTACCTGTTCTACAACGATAACGGGACTTGGGTACAGGTCAAGAAAATATACCCTCCCACCAGAGCAAGAGGTGACTTTTTTGGCAGATCTGTTTGCATCAAGGACGACTATATGATCATCGGATCTGAATGTCAGACTGACGTCAATGACCAAAATCCGATTCAAGGTGCAGGCGCTGCCTATTTATATGCAAAAGACCAGGGAGGACCTGGCAACTGGGGCTTCGTAAAGAAAATTACTTCTCCCAATCGGCAATATCGCGAATACTTCGGAAGTGACGCGGCCATCGAAGGTGACCATATAGTTGCAGGTGCCTATTATGAAGCCAGAACCTATGTACTTGAAAAGAATGCGGGTGGGGTTAACAATTGGGGCGTTGTTGCTACGCTGTTTCCGCAAGCAGGGAATAGTTTCAATTCTTTCGGCGGCCGTGTGGCTATCAGCGGCGAATATGTAGTTGTGAGCGCCTATTCCGATGATAATTCCGGAACTGGCCCGGCACTCCAGCATTCCGGTTCTGCCTACATTTTCAAACAAGGTCAGGGAGGAACAAATAATTGGGGGTTGGTAAAAAAAATTACCGCACCTGTCATAATGGAAAGTGCAACCTTCGGCTCTGCTATTTCCATTGACGGCGACCATCTCGTGGTGGGGGCCCCGAATGAGATGATAAAGACCGAATCTACGACAGAATACGTCGTAGGCGCTGCATATCTTTTCTCAAAAAACAATGGGGGTGCTGATCAATGGGGACTGCAAAAGAAGTTGACGGCAGACCTGCGGCTCAGGGCCTCCTTTGGCGCTTCGGTTGCAATAAAAGGGTCCTCAATCGCAGTGGGCGGTTATGCCGAGAACCTCGACTATAAAAATGAGAATCCCGTCGAGACCGCAGGGGCGGCATGGGTTTTTTCCGAAAACCGCGGCGGCATTGGAAATTGGGGACAAACCTCGAAGATTACCGCACCTGACCGGCACGAAGGTGAGGTTTTCGGCAATGCAATTGCATTGAATGAGACGCAGATTATCGTCGGGTCCCAATCGGAGCGCGATGGTGCGCCGTATTCTCTTACTTCTCCCGGGGCCGCATACAGCTTCTCGCTGGAAGCAGCCTTACCTGTGACCCTGGCTCGCTTCGGAGCGCGGAAACTGGAAAATCAAGCTGAACTCAGCTGGACGACGACGGAAGAAACGAATTCAAGTCACTTCGAAATACAACGAAGCGCGGATGGGCGCAATTGGGTTACCCTGCAAAACATCCCGGCAGCTAACGAAAGCCATGTTGTTAAACCTTACAATGCTTCGGATAAGGCGCCGCTCGCCGGCCTGAACCTGTATCGCCTCAAAATGGTGGATAACGACGGCACGTTCGCATTCAGTAAGATTGAAGCCTTGACTTTTGACGGCGTACAAAACGCATTGTTTTACCCAAACCCGGCGACAGACAGATTACAGCTTAGCAACGCGCTATTGAAGAATACCGCCTCCCTGAAACTGCTGGACCAAACGGGCAAATCAGTTTTTGAAACATCCCGTCCAACCGCTATCATTCAAACCGGCCATATTTCCGCAGGTTTGTACATTTTACAGATCACACGAAAGGACGGTACTGTGACAAGCAGTCTGGTTGCGATTGATAACTAGACAGTTAGTCGTAGCTTAGAGCATAAAATAGAAGAGTTTCAGTTGCTGGCCGGGATAAGATAAATCCTTGGCCAGCGACAGCTCCTGAAAACGTCCCGGGAATTTTGTCAAAATTTAGTCAGGAATGAT
Source organism: Dyadobacter soli (assembly GCF_900101885.1). Classification (GTDB taxonomy): domain Bacteria; phylum Bacteroidota; class Bacteroidia; order Cytophagales; family Spirosomataceae; genus Dyadobacter; species Dyadobacter soli. The sequence continues at coordinate 336,395 of NZ_FNAN01000002.1, forward strand.
AGTCAATGCACCGCGGCCGGATGCAGATTGTTAACCAGATATAGCACATTATCGCTGCCAGGATGGTAGAATGCGTTCACTTGGTTTCCGGCGTTGAGTGTGTTATACCAATTTTCCGGGATTTCAACCGGCAATACTTTCCCGCTTACGGGATGACTGACATATACGTAATGCGCCTTCGGTGTTTTGGTTGCGCCCCGTCCCCTCGGCAGCTTTACCACCTCTTTGGACTGAACCGTAGCATACCCGCGTGAATTCATGGAAGCTTTCGGGAAAATCCAGTTCTTCCGCACGAAAAATAGCAGCGTCGGCGCGACGTTCATCAGAAACACCAACCCGAAAACACCGATAATACGCTGTTGCGAATAAGGTTCTTCAAAAATCCATGTCGCAAACACCCCGCCATAATTCTCCATCAGCGCGCCGGTTTCCTCCTTTCTAAAAACCAGCCCCAGCCATGCCGACACAAATACCGCGGCGAAAGTAAAGAAAATGATCCTGTCCCACCATTTCTTAGCCAATAGCAGGCGGTGAGAAAGGCGGTCGGCGTAATGTTCGTTAAGGGCGTAGTGTTGGAGCATTGGCTGATGATGTCTTTCCAGATCCTTAAAGTCAACAATTTAGTGATTATTACATAGAAGTAAATTCCGGTTTCCCGATTGATTATTAAAATCGACTTCTTGATCATTTCCTTGTGACGGTAAGCGGAATTCTGTTCAGCTTCAAGGGCTAATCCATGTTTTAGGGAACAACAAACCCTTGCTATGCTGGCTAGCAATTTGTAAATTTGATATAGGCGAAAATGAACCTCTTCGAACTCAAAATGATGAGAGCAGCGTTACGTCAGGCATTAAGTGACCGGTCCGAAATGCTTTCACAAGAAGAAATTGACAAGATATTGGACACGATTCTATTGCTGACAAAGTTGATCGATGAACTGGAAAGAGGCGTCTGATACAAACACTATTAATATGGAAACAGAGGAAGAATTTCGAGCAAGGCTTCAAGATTTAATGCAGCGGGCCGACATTGCGATCAAGGAAACCAGCGAGTACCTTTTGCAACAAGGCATAACTATTGATATGACTGAATGGGTGACGGTTAACGAATATTGCCGCAGGTTTGGGATCGAAAATACCGAAACTGTTATGCAATGGATCGAACAAGGCATCGTGCCCGAGGAAGATACAACGGTCATCAAGGAGTACAACCATGTTCAAATGCTCAGAGCGAGGCTGTATTTGAAAAGTGTCACTCATGATGCATAACCTCCTTCTCAACTAAAACAAGCTAATCTGCTCCCCCACAGGCTTCTGCCCTGACAGCAAAATCGTATCGATTACCTCGTATTGCCGCCGCTTCTCATTATACTTGCGAATGGCGAAAGAATCACAAACAAAGCCTGCCTCATATTCCTTAAATAGCGAATGCGCTAATGCAACCCATTCCCGCGTAAGCCTGCGGCCGATGGTCATGTGCGGATTTTTCGATTCATCGGCCCATTTCTGCATGTATTGCTTTTTGAATTTCTTGTCGAAACCTTTCATGACCGCCTGCGTGCGTTCGCGTATGGCGTTGCAGGAATCTTCGGTTGGTTTGATGTAGAATGCGGAGAAGTTGGCCCGGTCGAAGTCGGCGAAGCCGGAGAAGTTGAGCTGGAAAGGCGTTAATGGAGTGATTAGCCTTTTATATTCTGCTAAAATTAATGGGTAATCTACTTCCGCTGCGTCGAAACCGTCCAGCGAGATGTGGCCGTCGGCATTGGCGCTGCCGTAGCTTTTGCCGGTGGCGTCACGGAACAGTTGTTTGAAATCGCAGACTTCTTCGGCGATCTGAGGCGGCGGCATTATGGCCAGGGAGTAGGCGCAAAGACGCGACGCGACGGGCGGGGCATCTAAGGAACAATGGAATTCACTCATCTTTCTTTCCTTTTTGAAGTGACACAATATCCTGAATATCCTGTGGCCTGTTGGATGCTTTTTTATTGGCGATCAGCTGGTTAAGACCAATGAATGCTATTGCTATCGTATCAACGTCAATAATACGTTTGTGCACTATCGCCTCGGAAAACGTCACACCATCAATCGAAGTTAAGATATCGATTCTTAGAGGGGGATATCCTATCTGATTAATAATGTTTTCCTTCAAGAAATCCTCTTTGCGATACCCGAGAGACGAAAACCCGAATTCAGCCAGGACGACCAGCATTTTTTCCGCATTGCTTTCCGAAATATTGATCCAAATGTCCAAATCACCGGTAAAGCGTGGTCTTCCGTGAAATGCCATCGCATAGCCTCCCACAACGAGATACTCGACGGCATGTTTGTTCAGGAGCTTTATAAAATCCTCAAAATCAGACGCTAGCTGCATTATTTCATTTTTCGTTGACTAAATACCGTCTTGTCCATTCGCTGAGACGGTTTCAACATTTGATTAACCAAAAAGGTAACAGCCGCAATGCGCTCTTGCGGCGTCTTACTTAACCAATAGTCTAAATCATCTGCGGCTTGATCGGTCGCCTTCATATCAACCTGCCTTTTAACCATCGCAATTTTTCGAATCTTCTCTGTCATGTCAATAGGTGGGCCAGCAAAAATATTCCTTCATTATACGACATTATGGTAAAAATGAAGGAATATTTTTTGGCGATATAAAATTTACATATAACTCATAACAAGCCAATTAAGGAATAATAGCTACAAGTTTGTTAGCTAAAAATATGCATTCATTTTCGAAAATATGCATTCATTTCGTACAAATGAAGGAATAATTTGCAACAACAACTCAACTCTGACTTCGCACAATTATTCTGGCTGAAAAGGAGTATTTCCGTAACCTCAGAATCATCTTTACTCAAACAACAGTTTCACAATGCGATCCAAATTTCTCACGTTTTTCCTCCTGCTCACGCTGGCAGCAACCTCCTACGCCCAGCAAACCACCAACCAACCCGACCGCGTCAAATGGTTTCAGGACCTGGGTTTCGGGATGTTCATTCACTGGAATGTCGACGTGTCGCTAGGGACGGTGATCAGCCATTCGCTCGCGGGGGCTTCGGAAGACTATATCAATCGGTATATGAAGGAGCTGCCGACGTTTTTTAACCCCAAAAAGTTCGATCCGGACGAATGGGCAACGATGGCGCGGCTTGCGGGGATGAAATATGTCGTCTTTACGACCAAGCACCACGCCGGTTTCTGCATGTTCGATACCAAAACGACGACTTTCAATGTGATGAATACGCCTTTCAAACGGGACGTGACGAAGGAAATCATCACCGCGTTCCGCAAGCAGGGCATTGCCATCGGGCTCTATTTTTCGCCGGAAGATTTCCTGTTTTTCCACCAGAACAATATCCCGCTCGGCCGGTTGCAGGATAAGCGACAGTTCCCGATGAATAATCCGAAACTGATGGAATACGACAAGGAGCAGATTAAAGAACTGCTTACGAACTACGGCAAAATCGACATTATGTTCTTCGACGGCCCCGGCGACGGCCTGCGCGAGTGCGCGTGGAGCCTGCAACCGGAGCTCGTGATCACGCGCGACGCCATGAACACGCCCGAGCAGAACATCCCCGACAAAGCGTCGCCGCGCCCGTGGGAGGCCTGCTACACGATGGGCACCGACTGGCAATACAAACCGACCAACGACCCGCACAAATCGGGCACGGAGATCATCAACATGCTCATCGAAATCCGCGCCAAGGGCGGCAACTTCCTTTTGAACGTCGGCCCCAAACCGAACGGCGAAATCCAGATCGAACAGGAGGCGCTCCTGCGTGAAATCGCCCTATGGAACTTTGCGAACGGGGAGTCTATACACGCCGTCAAACCGCTTCCTATTATCCACGACAAAGACATCTGGTTCACGCAATCCAACGACGACAAGGCCATCTACGCGTTCGTCACCAAGAAGCGCGACGACGAATGGAAATACGGCCAGCGCCGCGAATTCCTCTTCCCGATGATCGAAGGCAACGCGTCTACCAAAGTCGAGGTACTCGGCTACGGCAGCGAACTGGTGGAATATGTTAACAATTTCGACGCTTCAATCCGCTCCGCTCCTACCCCGCTCGGCCTGGCCGTGAGCGCGGTAAATGGGCAACGGTTTTATACAAACAGAACCTGGCCTAATGCGGTGGTTTTGAAGATTTCGAATGCGAAGTTTAAGGCGCCTGAGGAGAAGAAGACTTCGAAATCCGGCATTGACGGGGCGCAGTAATGCTTTGCTACACTAATGCATTTGAATGGAGGCTGCCTGGGTGGTCTCCATTTTTTTATCTGAGGAAGTAGAGGAACGTGAGTTGTTGAAATGTGCCTTGAGTCTTTACCAATTATCCTTCGGTTTTACGCCGCTTTCCGCTCTTCGAGCTTTTGGAAAAAGAATACCAGTTCGCGGAATGTGCAGAAGAGATCGCTTGCATGCGGGTTATGCCCGAGCTCGTGTTGCGCTACCATGAAACCCGTATAGATTATCCAAAGGTCTTCGACCCATTCTTTGGGGTCGTTCATGGTTAATAGGGTTTTGACGTGTTCGCCGTAGGCGAGTGTGGCCGAATCCTGGGATTCGGAATGTGTTTGTTTGTTCATGAGACACGTATTTATTGGGATGAAATGTATAAAATGCCCTGTCTTAGGTGTCCCGCGCTCGCGTAAGCGCCTTGGGGCTTTCACCTGATCCACACCATAACAGGGCAATACTTTTGAGCTTTTTCATTTTACGCGTATTTTTTGGGAAGTGGGAATATTCGGGAGAAAAATTGGGAGACGCAAGTGAAAGAATGGGGAATTTTCTAACGGCCGGCGCTAGGTATTTTCAGGGCAAAACGGGAGTTTGTTCACCCAATACATTCCGACCTGAATCTAATAAATTCGCTCAGTTAGTATTCGTGAGAATGTTTTCTGCATAACTTAAAATAGAAAAATCCCAATCAGCTCATGGCGACAATATTTCCTATCAAGGGTTACTGGTTTCTTCCAAGTAATGAAAATCACAAAGTTGCAGGAATTCTAGACATCGATCATGATGTGTTTCGTTTGGAGCTATTCGGGTCGCTTAGGGGTAGTTCACAAGAGGTTTTTTTTGACTCTATTGAATGGGATAAATCGACGGTAATACCCCTTATTCTCGGTCATGGATCAGACGGCAAAGATTATTCCTTAATGGGCTGCATATCAGGCGCATCAAGTCTAAATTTCAATGCTGACTTGCCACTCACTAGCTACCTTATTGATCACGTGCTTCAAGGATGCCAGTTAGATGAGCGCGATGAGAAAATATTCAAAAAGCTGCGAATTGAGTATTCTCATCTTCAAGATTGGCTTGGATTTACCGGCTTCTCTCCCGATAACTTTGACAAATCAGGCTTCTCTTTTATTTACCAATATCCTGATTCTATTTCTGTAAATATTGACAATACCTTTCTTTTAAAGTTCGGTTACCAGTACAGCTACAATGGTTCGAGCAGATATGATCGTAAAATTGTACAAACTTGTTTCCTGGATATCGAAACTCAGACCGATCTCTCCTATCTCGATCTTTGCAAACCCATGCGCCTATTTCAAGATTTTTTGTCTCTTGCGACGTTATCAACTGTATCGGTTAAATCTACCACACTCTTCTGGGAATCAGATACGGGTGGCTCTCATGATGAGTTCCCAATTAAACTTGAACTATTTCTCTCTCCTGAAAGTGTGGAAATGACAAAGGAAAAGCCTTTTTCGAAATTCTTGTTTCAACACGATGATATCAAGGAAGTTTTACAAGAAATACTTAGTAGGTGGTTTCTTCTTAATGCAGAGATGTTACCAATACGCAGATACTTGATAGAGAGCGTCAAACGCAAAAAAGTTTTTGAGATTAACAACTTCCTAAATATCGTCCAGGCGTTAGAAGGATTTCATTCAAGATTTCGAAATGAGGAGAGGGCTTTCAAAGCCTCGATCGGGAATCTCATTCAGGAATTCAAAATTATCGACTTGGTCAAAACAGAATTTGAAGATGAAGGATCAATAATTGAAAGTACGAAGGATTCAAGGCACTACTATTCACATTTTTACCGTCTTAGAAATGATAGCACCAAACAAGGTCGTGAATTATTTTACCTGACAAAGAAACTTCGAATCCTATTGATTTGCTGTGTATTGAAAGAAGTTGGCTTTGATGACGCTCTTACCAATAGCGTCGTCAAGTCCGACAAGCTATAATTACGGTCGAAAATTTGGTAGCAATGAACTTGCGTAACGAAAGTATCCCTAAACGCTATCGTATTCAAGTGCTCTCAAATTTACAATGCGTCGGAGAAGCAAAAGTTCTTATCTTTAACATCATGAAACTATTCGAAAAATACGCCAAACTCCGGCAAAAAGCCTACGTTACCTCAATGGTTACCAAATCGGTAACCGGCAGCATGGCATTGGAAAATCAGGAAGTACCTGAACAACAGGTGAAAGCCATTGTGATCGCCTTATTGAGGGAGGCAGAGTTAAAGGGGCGTGAGTTCTCGAAGGATTAAGGCAGTAAGCGTCTTAATATCACCTCCATCTGCCATTCTTAATGCATGGATGTATTCAACCCTCGCCTCCCCTTCCCGGTGATATAGCTGTATCGGCTCGAAGCCTTTGATCATCGCAGCAGCATTCAAAAGCAAACGCGCAGTGCGGCCGTTACCATTATTAAACGGGTGAATCCAAACAAACCGGTGGTGTAAGTAAGCCAGTAAATCTGCGACTTCTTCCTTCTCCTTCACTCTTTTTAGTCGAAAATTGAGGTCATCCGAGAACTGATACACTAACGCCGGAACCTGTGACGGATGCGGAGGAGCATGCCTTCCAACCTGAACTTCGACAGAACGCCATTTCCCAGCCCAGTCATACAATTCAGAAAAGGCCGTCCGATGGATTTCCAGGATAAGGCTAATGTCGAGATCAGCATCCACATCCAACTCCTGAATCATGATTTCGCATTTCGCAATGCCGCTTGTCTCGTACAGATTCAAGAGCTCCTTATCTGTTATATTCAACAGATTGTCGTCGATAGATGGAGTGTAGTCGGTTCCGTCGTTCATTAGTGTATCAGTATTTTGCGAAAAACTTGTCCGGAAAACAATGATACTCAGTGCACCTAAGAAAATCAAACAATGATCGTGCACGCTCACAACGCCAGCGATATTGAAAACCACTATATTGCCGCTTACTACTAATTGTACAGTATCCGATGACCGCCGAAATCCAGCAAGAACTATCCCGCCTCGAAGCCCAACACGACATCAAAATCCTCTACGCCGTTGAGAGCGGGAGCAGGGCCTGGGGGTTTGCTTCGGTGAATAGCGATTGGGATGTACGGTATATTTATGTGCACCGGCCGGAGTGGTATTTGAAGATCGATGATAAGAAGGATAATCAGGATGAGATTTTGCCGAACGATATCGATTTAGCTGGCTGGGAGCTGCGGAAGGCATTACGGCTTTTCAGGAAATCGAACCCGCCCATGCTCGAATGGCTCGATAGTCCGATCGTCTACCGCGAGCAGTTTTCGATGGCGGCAAGGCTTCTCACCGTTTGATAATTGTCTAACCGTTTATTCATCCGGTTACAATTTCCTTGCTTTTAAAAAGCAAATGCATTTGTATTGCAACACACTTGACGGTCATTAATTCTACGCGTCAGGACTCAACTATTTCTTCCAGGACTTTTACCATTCAATAGTGGGAACGCTAATCTGTTTCCAGCAGCCTTGGCGTTGCTGCAAGTGGCTTTTGGCAATCCGCGTTCAGTTCTATTTTCTAATGTTTTACCAAAAACAAACTAGCTATGAAGAAGATGTTGTTGCTTTTCGCCCTGACCGCATGTAATCAACCCACCACCGGCTGGCCCGACCCTGTTCCCGGCGAGCCCTTCGTAGTCGCTACTGCCGAAGACTCGGCGCGGACAAACGGACCTTTTATGCGCATTCATCCGATAGGCCAACATCCGGAGATGATCCATGACAATATCGACCAACAGCCGACGCTCAAAATAGAAGAATGGCTCTCAGCAACGAACCCGCTGGCCGATTTTGGCCGCATCCTTAAACCCGGGCAGGCGATGGAAATGGCCGCATTCGGAGGAGGCCTGACCGCCGGCGTGATGAATGGCGGCATTACCCGGGAAAGCCAGCAGACCAATTACACCAACCTGCTGGCGCATCAGATGGGGATCAAAAATTTTGAAATGCCGCTTTTTGATAAGGAACACTACAATGGTACCGGCTATTACGTATATCGTAAGAAGGAAAGCGGCTATCCGCAGTGGAACCGGGTTGTGAATAATACCATTTCACTTTTGCCAGGCAGTCCGCCGACGATGCCAGAATACATGGGGAAAATTTCCAACTATGCAATGCCGGACGGCGATGCCGAGCGGTATGTACATGGCGCCAATTGTGAAAGTTGCGGCTTGAATAAGCTTCTTCTCTCACGGATCAAACGCTACATCCCCCCACAACCAGGTCAGGCATTTCGTAAAATCAGAGAAGACGTGCCTTACAATTTCGTCGTGATCGAAGAGTTTTTCGATTGGTGGATGCGGAGTATTCGAATGACAGGCCAGATCGGCGTTTACAGCTTCAACGGCTCAATTTTAAACTCCGGCAGGATTACTGACTACGCACTCAATGGTATTCTTGGCAGTCGTCCCAAAGGTGTAATCTTTACAATTCCACGGTATCAGGACTTACCATACATGGAATGGTATTCTCGCCACAAGCTAATCAAAAGAGGATGGGGACTCTACATCAGCTTTAATCGTAACGGCATCGCCGATCAGATCGTAGACGCCTCACGGCCCTTCACCATGATCCCGTCAGCTAAATTGCATCACCTTTTTGAAAATTTCAGCCGCGGAGGAGAGTTCAGAGTCAATTTCGAAGATTTCGAAGTAATAGACGAGGACGAAGCGTTCATGTCCGACCCGCAACAACATTACAACGGTAAAATCAGGGAATATGCGGCAGAAAAAGACCTCGCTGTGGTCGATCTTTTTGACCTTTATCAACGGATTCATCAGGGAGGATACAAAACGGACGATGGCGTGTTGGTGGATGGAACCGCGTACGGCAACTTCTTTTCGTCGGATGGAATTTATCCCTCACCGCTCGGACAGGCCATTATTTCTAACGAGGTGACAAAGGCAATTAATAAGCACTACGGGGCTAACATTCCTTTGATCGACATAGCGGGCTTCGTACAGACGACAGGATTTCAAAAATAACATTCATCAACCAACATTGATCTCTTGAAAATGAAAACACTATCCGTGTGGATATGCGTATTCACCAGGTTTCTCGCTCATGTCTGCTATGCACAAACAGTATCACTGTCTTATCCGGTCACTAACAGTGTAATCCAGCGCAATACACTCAACACGGCCACCGTGACCGTCGCAGGCCAGCTTAATTACAGCAATCTGGCTGTTACAGTCAGTTACAGGTTTCGCCCAGTAGGCCCGACTGGCGTCGCGGGAGCACCCGGGCCCGCGACAAATTTGGGCCTGGCGCCCAATGGCATGTTTTACGCGCTACCCGTGGTGAACAAAGGCTGGTACTTATGCGAAATCCTGGTGAACGGAGTTGTTTACACCGCTAATAAATTTGGGGTAGGTGATGTATTTATCATTGCCGGCCAATCAAATGCCCAAGGCATTCCTATCCTGTCTAATCAATTACCTCCTAGTGCGGGCATACCGGAGTGGGTCGTGGGAACGTCCGAGCAAAAGACTTGTACGAGAAAATTACCGGAATCATTTACCCATATGTTTCCATTGAACACCTCCGATGATATGAAGCGATTAGGTGCTTTGGGGCCTACCGGAATTACAGTGTGGGCTTATGCGATACTTGGCAAACTAATCTCCGACGCAAATGGAGGCATGCCGGTAGCTTTTTTTAACGCAGCAACGGGAGGGTCGAGCGTTACGGAATGGAAACAAGGCGCTGATGGCGTCGAGGCCAAACACCCCTATACCGGAGCGCAGGTTTGTCTCGGCTATATGGGAGGTTCTATGGTTCCGAAGGACTACTACGGCCAGCCCTATACAGCGCTGAAAACTGCCTTGAATTATTATAGCTCATTGTTCGGCGTACGGGCTGTGCTCTGGCACCAGGGAGAAACCGATTCGGATCCGAATGTGAACCCGATCTTTAAAGCAAGCAGCGCCGCCGATTATCAAACAAAACTGCAAGCGGTTATTGCCAAGTCCCGGTCTGATTTCGCTGCACCTAACCTTACCTGGTACATTTGCAAAGCAACGATCAGCAAGTTCGGGCCGATTAACGCAACGATCAGAGCTGGTCAGGGCAACACGCCCTCGGGTTCAACAATTCTCGGCGGAGCAGATACTGACTATGTAAATGGAAGTGCCGGGACGACTACAATAAGCGATGGAATTGACGATTACCGAGTCGACAGTACCCATTTTTACGAAGGCCCGGGAGCAACAAAAGGCCTCACCTGGCTCGCCAACAAATGGGCCGCGACGATCGGCGCACTTACGAATCCTGTTCCCGCCAGCTACGTTCCGCTCCTCACCTATTCCAAGAGCAACGACTGGCGGACGCTTACCGCTCCTTCCGGCGGCGTGCAGTACCATTGGAATTCAACCCACATCAACAACCAGGGTGTCGCAGGCGGAACGTCGAGCGTGTACACGACCGACCAAAGTTGGTTCGGCATGAAATGCTATATGAAAGATGCGATCGGCAACTGGCATGTTTCGGCGGCGACTAATATCGGACAGTATGTTAGCCAGCGCGAAGGAGCGGAAAGTGCGGAAGGCACACAAACCGAGCAACCCGGCTTTGCACTAAATGCCTACCCAAACCCTTACACCACAAGCATTACCATAGTATTCAACGTCCCCGACGAGAACAGCGACGTGAAACTGGACATTACCGATATACAGGGAAATGTGGTCAAAACCGTCATGAACAACCCGCACGCAAAAGGAAAATGGCAATACGAGGTAAAAGAACTACCCGATAAAACGAATGAGATTTTGTTTTGCAGGTTAAAGGTCAATGATAGTTACACGATTAAAAAGCTGGTGCATTTGAACAGATAATTTCCTTCCCACACTTAAAACAAGTTAGCTATGAAGAAGATGTTGTTCCTGGTTATTCTGACGGCATGTAATCAACCGGGCAATAGTTGGCCTGATCCGATTCCCGTCAAACCCATTGAAATTCCGACGGCCGAAGATTCGGCGAAGACGGTCGGGCCTTTTATGCGGATTCACCCGATGGGGAAATATCCTGAGATGATTCACGATAATATCGAGCGGCAGTCGGGACTGAAAATAGAAGAATGGCTGTCCGCACCGGTCCCGCTGGCAGATTTCGGGCGGGCGCTCAAACCCGGACAGGAGATGGAGATGATTGCATTCGGAGGTGGGCTCACAGCGGGTGTCATGAACGGCGGCATTACCCGTGAAAGCCAGCAGGCAAACTACACGAACTTACTCGCGCACCAGATGGGTATCACAAATTTCGCGATGCCGCTGTTTGACAGGGACCATTACAATGGTACTGGCTATTACGTATACCGTAATACGGAAGGCGACTATCCGCAGTGGGACAGAGTTGTCAACAACACCATTGCGGTTTCTCCCGGCAGCCCAGCAGCCATGCCGACGTACCAGGGAAAGATTTCCAATTATGGACTGTTTGAAGGGAGCACTGAATGGTATGTTCCAGGTTGGGGTTGTGAAAACTGTGACTTGCCAAAGCTCCCGTTTTCGCGGTTTAATGGGCATGTTCCTACCGAAATCCCTTATAATTTCATCGTTATTGAGGAATTTTTCGACCGCTGGATGATTGGAGTCCAGCGGACCAGAGAAATCGGGCGCTTCAACGACTGTTTTAATGGCCCGATCATGAACTCCGGTAGAATTACTGACTATGCCATCAACTACCATTTAAGGGGCAAAAAAGGTGTAATTTTTACAGTCCCACGTTATCAGGATTTGCCTTATATGAACTGGTACTCGATGAAAGAGTTTCAAAATGCATATATAACTTTTGATAGGAATGGCACCGCGGATGGGGTGGTAAACTTCTTAAAACCGTTTTCACTAATCCCGACAACCAAGCTGCATGGACTTTGTGAACGGTTCAAAGGCCGCGCATTCTCAGCTAACTTCGATGACATCGAGGTAATTGACTATGGAGAAACCTATGAAAGTGATCCCGAGCTTTTCTACAATTCGAAAATCAGGGAGTATGCAGCAGAAAAAGACCTGGCCGTAGTGGATCTTTTTGACCTTTACCAACGCATTCACAAAGGAGGATACAGAACGGATGACGGAGTGTTAATTGACGGAACTGCACGCGGCAACTTCTTTTCCTCCGACGGAATTTATCCCACAGCGCTCGGGCAAGCCATTATTGCAAATGAAGTAATCAAAGCGATCAATAGGCATTACGGTGCGAAGATACCGCCCATTGATATTGCTGGCTTTGCCAGGAAGGTAGAACTTAAAAAGTAGTTACCAATCAATCATTACACATTCACTATCTCCACTATGAAGATTTTCATCGTGTGCATATTCGCATGCACTTACCTTCTGACAAATACCTGCAATGCACAAACTGTGTCGCTATCTTATCCAATCAACAATTCTGTGCTTCAACGTGGCACATTCAACGATGCAGTAGTGACCTTCGCGGGTCAGCTTGTTCACAATACTCTTGCGGTCAACCTTGGTTATAGGATTAGGTCGGTAAGTGCTACCGGCGTTGTCGGGGCTCCCGGCGCTGTTACAAGTTTGAATATGGCAGACAATGGAATGTTTTACACCACACAGGTGATTAATAAAGGTTGGTATTCGGTTGAAATTCTCCTAAATGGTGTGGTGTATGCGTCGGCCAAATTTGGCATTCGTGACGTATTTATTATTGCCGGCCAATCCAATGCCCAGGGAGTGGAGAATCCAAACTACCTCCTTCCAAGCGGTTCCGGTATCCCCGAATGGATTGTAGGTACATCTGAAAACAAAAGCTGCACGAAGACTTTTCCTGCGTCGTTCACGAGTATGTTTTCTCTAAATACTCCTGACGAGGCTAAGCGACATGGTAGATTAGGTCCCTCCGGAAACACTATTTGGGCTTATGCTACATTAGGTAAATTAATCTCCGGTGAGAATGGAGGCATGCCGGTAGCTTTTTTAACGCAGCAACGGCAGGATCAAGCATCACCGAATGGAAACAGGGCGCTGATGGTGTCGAAGCCAAACATCCTTACACAGGCGCGCAAGTCTGTTTAGGCTACCAGGGAGGATCGGGAAACCCTGCCGACTACTACGGCCTGCCTTACACAACTTTGAAAAATGCTCTGAACTACGGCTCGCTTTTTGGCGTAAGAGCTGTTCTTTGGCATCAGGGGGAAACCGATGCGGACGTAAATGTAAACCCGGTATACAAAGCAACCAGTGCTGCGGACTACCAGACCAAATTACAAGCCATTATCGCCAAATCCCGAACGGACTTCGGACAACCTAATCTTACCTGGTACATTTCGAAAGCCTCGTTCAGCAAATCCGGGCCTATTAATGCCACGGTCAGAAGCGGGCAGGGCAATGTGGCAACGGGAGCCCCGAATCTCGGCGGCGCTGACACCGACTATGTCACAGGTAGTGCCGGACCTACAACCGGCGTCACCGGCGCCGACCGGTACCGCGTGGATACCACCCACTTTTACGAAGGTCCCGGACAAATTAAAGGACTCACGTGGCTTGCCAATAAGTGGTTTTCAACCATCGGAAGTTTGAGCAATCCCGTCGCAGCCAGCTGGGTGCCGCAAATGACCTATTCTCTGAACGCAGGTTGGCGGACGCTCACCGTCTTTGGCAATGCGGTTCAGCATTCATGGAGTAAAATAGGCATTAACAGCCCTCCTGAACCGGGTGGAAATGGAAATATCTTCACGACGCAAGACAAATAATTCCGCCTGCTCAACGCGCCGGCAGCGCGTCCGGCGCGTTTTGGTACCGTTTGTCCTTTCCTTGAAGTTTTCCTAAAAACAGTATGACAGGAAAAATCACCTTTTTCACAAACGCAGGAATTCCTAGCATGTCGAATTCCGTGTAATATTTGCGCGTTAAGTAGGCTGCATCAAACGCGCCGGGACGGCCATTGCCATTCTCGCGCGATGAGCGGTAGATTTCACCTAGGAAATATTCGATGTTATGCGGCGGCCAGATTTCGCCTTTACAATGCAGCGTCGTATCGCCTGCATTCCAAAAACGGTGCGCGATACCCGGTTCGAACGTCGCGGAATCGCCCTTATGCAGGAAATAGGGCTCCTCGCCGAGTACTTCGACGCCCATTTTTCCTTCGAGGATATTTAGGCTCTCGTATTGCTGGTGATGCACATGCATGGGCGGGCCCGCACCAGGGCTCACCCGGTTTTCGACTTGAATATATTCAATACCATCCCGAAGCTCCCGGCTCAGGAATGTGAGCCGCTCGCCGTGGCCATTGTCGATTGTAACGGGATATTCCTTTTTCATTGTGAGGGTTTCCATTATTGTTCGGTCTGTTTTACGGTTAAACCATGTAATAGAATTACTGCCAAAACGAGTAGTCCGCTCAAACGGACGAGACTGAGCTTTTCCCACGTTTGGGCGCGCTCGGCGAGGTCGCCATTGACGGCAGCCGAGTAGGCCGAGCCAGTGATGGCAAGCAGCTCCGGAACAAAATAAACCGCGGTGATTGCCAGAATCAGGAGGTAACCGCCCACCACGATGAGCAGTTGCTTACGATTGGGCTTTTGCCAATTGGTGATCAATGCTGCTGCCAACAAAAGAACCGCCACGGGGTGTACTGGCTTCCAAAAGTTCACAGCTTGAAGGCCATACTCGCCCTGGAACATAGAAAGTGAACGCGGCGGCGCAGCGCTCCACATAGGAACCACGGCAGCATGCTCGTAAAACGCGGCGCCGATAATGGTAATGAAAGCAATCGACGCCAGAATGTGCAGGATGTTGGGAAATGATTTCGTCATGATGTTTAAATGTTCTATTTTTGGACAACGACCTAAAATTACACTAGTTTAGGACATTGACCAAATTTACATGAACGCAACGCAGGAAAAAATTAGTAAACGGGCATTGGAGCTTTTCAACCTGAAAGGCATCGAGTACGTAGGTATGCGCGAGCTGGCCGCCGACCTCGGCATGCGCATCGGCAACCTCACCTACTATTTCCCAACCAAGGACGATCTTGTTTTCAGCATCAGCCAGGCTTATACCGAATCCAACTCAAAGATTCACAGTGAATTACCTGTAAAAAATTTGTATGATTTTCTTCACAAGAACAAACTGCTATTTGAAAATGGCCTGAAATACCAGTGCCTTTTGCTCAGCATGGTACATTTGATGGAACAAAACACGCTCATCGCCGCAAATTATCAGGGCAATGTAATGCAGAACCGGATGTCCGGGCTGGTGTACGATATAGGGCTTTTGGAAGAAAACAAATACCTGAAATTCAGCTGCGAAGACGACAAGCTGCTGATCATTTCAAGCAACAGCCTGCAAAGCCGCTTCTGGCTCTCGGAGGCCGTACTCACCGAATCGCGCCAAAATCTCGCCCGGCAAATGACGCATTACCTGCGGATGAAGGCGCATCTGTTCCGGCCTTATGCTACTAAGAAAGGGTTGGGGGATATTGAGAGGTTTGTAGGAGAATTGTTATGACCTTTCATTTCCTGACTTATTCTTCTTTACCAACATTTCTAAACTGGTCAGTTCTTCCAGGTCGCGGGCATCCGCTTGCTCTGCGTCTTTTTTCTTTCGATTAGCATCAAATTCTTGATAGATAACCATTACTTTCTGCTCCATCTCCGCATTACTCATTTTTCCGGTGCCCATGAGTAGTTCTTTATCATTGAATTCGATAATCCGATCGACGTTTTCACGCCAGAAATCCATTTTTATGAGCTGCCTGCTTTTCGCTCTAAGTTCGGCTGTTTCCAGGAACACGGAAACGAAGCGATTCAAACTGTCCAACTCGTCGTCGGTAAGATAGTTTTTTGCAACAACAATGTCTTGCTTACGGACAACGGCCCCAGACCAACTGGTTAGTCCCATATTCAGCTTGTTGCTATCAGCCCTGGTTGCAACGATTTCCGCCGCAGTTTTACCGGTAATTGCAAACAGGAGTTTGTTTTGTGTTTCAGCAAAAAACATCTGCGTTGCTTTGTCTGTCTTGTCATAGTCGATGCTAAGCGCAAAAAGATCACGGACTTTTTGATAAAAACGTTTCTCAGAAGTCCGTATATCTCTAATACGGTTGAGAAGCTCGTCATAATAGTCAGGACGACCATCAGGATTTTTGAGACGTTCATCATCCATCACAAAACCCTTCACAATGTACTCGCGCAAGTTCTGGTTAGCCCATTGCCGAAACTGCGTACCGCGATTACCTCGTACACGAAACCCGATCGCGAGAATCATTTCCAATGAATAGAATGTAACGTTGTAATTCTTGCCATCAGCGGCAGTTGTCAAGTAATCCTTGACAACTGAATCTTTCTCCAATTCATTATCTTTCAACACATTAATAATATGGAGGCTTACGTTCTGCTTTGAGGTCCCAAAAAGTTCTGCAATCTGATTTTGATTCAACCAGATATTCCCGTCCCTGGCATAAAGAACTACTGAAACCTTTCCATTTTCAGCCTCATAAATGATCATTTCCGGTTGATTCATACATCTAACGTTTCTGTGTTATTATCTCAATCGCTCTCAAAACTATAACTTTCAATCAAAAAAGCCCGCCGCGATTACCATCACGACGGGCTCAATTATCAGAAGGACAAATCTCCTCCGTCCTCCCTTCTTCCTTCCTCCCAAAAAACGTTATTTCCGATCCTCAATCCACTTCCGCGCATTCACAAATGCTTCCATCCATGGCGAAACTTCGTCCTTCCGGCCCTCTGGATAATTAGCCCAGTGCCATTGGAAAAGCGAACGCTCGATGTGCGGCATCGTTACAAGGTGGCGGCCAGTGTTATCGCAAAGGATAGCAGTATTGTAATCCGAGCCGTTAGGATTGGCCGGATAAGTTTCGTAGCCGTATTTGGAAACGATATTGTATTGATTTTCAGACAATGGCAGCTGGAAACGTCCCTCCCCGTGCGATACCCAAACGCCTAATGTGCTACCCGCGAGCGAGGAAAGCATCACAGAATTGTTCGGCTGAACGGTCATCGAGGTGAAAATGCTTTCGTGCTTGTGACTTGCATTGTGCAGCATTTTAGGCTTCTCTTCGTGATCCGGGTTGATCAGGCCGAGCTCTATGAAGAGTTGGCAGCCATTGCATATGCCGACAGAAAGGGTATCCTCGCGTTTGAAGAAGTTTTCGAGTGCGATTTTAGCCTTTTCATTGTAAAGGAATGCACCAGCCCAGCCTTTGGCAGATCCCAACACATCCGAGTTGGAGAAACCACCCACGGCGCCGATGAACTGGATGTCTTCCAAAGTTTCGCGACCGGAAATGAGGTCGGTCATGTGGACGTCCTTCACATCAAAACCGGCGAGGTACATCGCATTAGCGAGCTCGCGTTCGGAATTACTGCCTTTTTCGCGGAGTACTGCGGCTTTCGGGCGCGGTTTTGATGCGTCGATTGCAGGTTTTTTACCGTCGAATTGCGCTGGGAATTTGTAACGCAAGACGTGATGCTTATAGTTGTCAAAACGCTCTTTTGCCAGGCCAGCGCCGGTTTGCTTTTGGTCTAACAAATACGAGGTTTTAAACCAAACATCGCGCAGATGATCGATATCGAAATCCCATTTACCTGTTGCGTCTTTCACGGTCAGTGTCGAGGCCAGGTTCACCGCTCCGATTTTATGGAATGCTACTCCATTTTCGGTCAGAACTGCTTCCGCCGATTCGTCTGCCTGGAATACGATACCGATGTTTTCGGCAAACAGCTTCTCGATAATATCCTGATCACCGAGTACCGACAAATCAATGGAAGCACCCAGGTCGCGATCCGCGAAACACATTTCGAGCAATGTGGTGATCAAACCACCGCTGCCGATATCGTGACCAGCCTGGATTTTACCAGCCTTGATCAGCTGCTGGATCGCATTAAACGTAGTTTTGAATTGAGCCGCATCCTGGATATCCGGTGTTTCCGAACCGATTTTATTCAGTATTTGGGCAAATGAAGACCCGCCCAATTTAAAACGGTCGCCCGAAAGGTTGATATAATAAATAGAACCACCCGACTTACGAAGTACCGGTTCCACAACGGCTGTGATGTCGTCGCAATGACCGCCTGCCGAGATGATGACAGTACCAGGAGCGATGACATCGCCGTCCTTGTATTTCTGTTTCATCGACAGCGAGTCTTTCCCTGTCGGAATGTTAATACCGAGGCTGATAGCGAAATCGGAACAAGCTTGTACAGCTTTGTACAAACGTGCGTCCTCGCCTTCATTTTTACAAGCCCACATCCAGTTGGCTGAAAGCGATACAGTTGCGAGGCCATCTTTCAAAGGCGCCCAAACGATGTTGGAAAGCGCTTCGGCTACCGCATTACGGCTACCTGCGGCAGGATCGATCAACGCCGAAAGCGGCGCGTGCCCGATCGAAGTCGCGATACCGTCCTTGCCCTGGAAGTCGAGAGCCATTACGCCGACGTTGTTCAATGGCAATTGTAACGGTCCGGCGGTTTGCTGCTTCGCCACATGGCCGCCTACGCAACGGTCGACTTTGTTGGTCAGCCAGTCTTTCGAGGCGACTGCTTCCAGTTGCAGCATTTGTTCGAGGTACTCTTGCAATTTAGCAGTGTCATATTGAACCGCCTCGTAGCTGCGTTGCACGGTTTTGTCGCGCATGTAAGTTTTAGGCGAGCTGCCGAACATTTCGTCCATCGCCAAGTCCATCGGCTTGGCACCGGTGGTCGACGATTCAAACGTAAACCGGTGATCGCCTGTCACTTCCCCAACAGTATACATCGGTGCCCGCTCGCGGTCGGCGATGCGTTGGAGGAAATCGATATCGTCCTGCGCGATCACGAGGCCCATTCTTTCCTGGGATTCGTTACCGATGATTTCTTTGGCCGAAAGTGTAGGGTCGCCTACCGGCAGCTTGTCGAGGTTGATTTTACCGCCAGTTTCTTCCACGAGCTCCGAGAGGCAGTTCAAATGCCCGCCTGCACCGTGGTCGTGAATCGAAACAATTGTATTGTTACCGCTTTCTACCATCCCGCGTACCGCGTTGGCAACACGCTTCTGCATTTCGGGGTTGGAGCGTTGGATCGCATTCAATTCGATACCCGAACCAAATGCACCCGTGTCGGCAGACGAAACGGCCGCACCGCCCATACCGATCCGGTAGTTTTCACCGCCCATTACCACCACTTTATCGCCAGTGGCCGGCGTATGCTTTTTAGCCTGATCGGCTTTTCCGTAACCGATACCTCCTGCTTGCATGATCACTTTATCGTAACCCAGCTTGCGGCCCTCTTCTTCATGTTCAAATGTAAGTACCGAACCCACGATCAGCGGCTGACCGAATTTGTTACCAAAATCGGTGGCACCATTGGAAGCCTTGATCAAAATGTCCATCGGCGTCTGGTACAGCCATTGGCGTTCTTCCACACCTTTCTCCCAAGCACGGTTTTCTTCCAGGCGCGAGAGCGCAGTCATATATACAGCGGTACCCGCGAGCGGGATGGCGCCTTGTCCACCTGCGAGACGGTCGCGGATCTCGCCCCCCGAACCGGTAGCAGCACCATTGAATGGCTCCACGGTTGTCGGGAAGTTGTGTGTTTCCGCTTTTAGTGATAATACGGATTCAAAATCCTTGATTTCGTAGTACTCCGGCACGTCCGGGCGCTTCGGTGCGAATTGCTGCACTACCGGGCCTTTGAGGAATGCGACGTTGTCCTTATAGGCCGAAACGATCGAATTCGGGTTCGCTTCGGAAGTTTTGCGGATCAGTTTAAACAAAGAAACCGGCTGCTCCTGGCCATCGATCACGAACACGCCATTGAAGATCTTGTGGCGGCAATGCTCGGAATTGACCTGCGAGAAACCGAACACCTCTGAATCGGTGAGCTTACGGCCGAGGTTTTCGGCGAGGCCGTTGAGGTAATCTACCTCCTCGTCGCTCAATGCGAGGCCTTCCTGTTTGTTATAAGCAGCAATATCATCGATTTCCTGAACGGGTTCGGGTTTGATATTGATGGTGTAAATATCCTGGTTCAGTTCGCTGTACTTCTGCGAAAGCATCGGATCGAAATCCGTGAAATCAGCGCTTACCTTCTTAAATTCCTCGATGCGTACAATGCCTTCCAGCCCCATATTCTGGGTAATTTCGACGGCATTGGTGCTCCACGGTGTGATCATGGCAGCGCGGGGGCCTACGAAATAGTCTGTGAGAACGGTCTCCTTCCGGAGTTCTGCGCCGCCGAAAAGCCAGCTTAATTTAGAGGAATCAGAGGCGTTGAGCGTTTGCTCGGTTTGTAGTGCAAAGACGGTTTCGTCCCCGCCAGTGAAGAAGTAAATCATGATGTCCAATTAAGGCGCAAAGGTACGCCTTTTTTACTTTTTAAACCAGACAATTGAATTGTCTGGTTTAAAATCGTTCGTGTCTCTGGCACTTGCGGAAAGAAAGTGCCGGAGGCACGAACGATACTCCAGCCAGGGATTTCAATCCCTGAAAAAGGAATTAGACGGGCGCACGAAAAAGGTATTGTTCCTGGAATTCCACGCCGTTTTTGACGAGCATTTCAAGATATTCTTCCGGGAAAGAGATTCCGTAATGATGTTCTTCCTGATTTTCAATGTACCTGTAAACCCGTTTAATTTCGGCTTTATTATACGAGAATGCCCCATAGCCAACCTGCCATTCAAACCGGCTGGGCAGAAAGCCCGATTCATTAATCCATTTCGAAGACTTTGCCTTAGCCACCTTCATAACCTCAGACACTGTCTGGCTCGGGCGCAACCTGAACAGGCAATGCACATGATCCTCCACCCCGTTGACAATGAGCGTCTGTGCGCCGGTCTCGTTAATCAGATTCCCGATCACACCGAACAACTCCTTACGCCATGGCATATGAAGCCTCGCTGCACGGTATTTCACGGCAAAAACACACTGAATAAAAATTTGAGAATAGCTATTTCCCATAACTGTCAGATTTACGTTCAGCCAAAAGCTAAAAACACAAATCAGCATCAGGAAATACGATGTACAAACGGCTACGATCAATAAGCCAGCAACCGCCCGCAGGCCACCACCGCTACCCAGACCACAATCGAAACCACCCCGCATACCCGTGCCGCCGGGGAAAGCTCTGCATTAACGCCGTCCCGCTTGAACGGCGCGTAAATAAATCGGTGAAACACAAACACATTCACCGCCGCAACCACTATCAACGCCACCTTAGTCCAGAAGACCGGGTCGATACCCAGCGCTTGCGCATTGGTAATGAACAGCAGAATGCCGGAAGGTATGATCAGTATCAACCCGCGTTGCGACCACGGCAGCAAATGCTTCGAAAGCAGTGTCACAGGCATCGCGCGCGAAAAGCCCAGCAGGCGCAGATCGAAAAGAAATGCAGCGCCCACCAGGAGTACGATACCCAGAATATGAACGATTTCAAGCGCCGGATACAGCCAGAGTGATTGCCGTATACCGACAGCCCACGACGATTTTTCAAGCCATTCAAGCCATTGATCGTACGACTGCACGCCTAGCGAAGTTCGTATTTGTCGTCACCCACAAAAATGCGCTCGGCGCGCATTTCGTTTTTCTCGGTCTTGTGCGGGTAAGCCACAAAACGGATCGTAGTGCCTTTCTTGACCATATCGGCATTCAGCCCGCGCGACTCCATGCGGGTGACGGGCGCCAGATACACGGTGGTGAGCGCTTTGTTGTACTTCACTTTGGCAAGAACGTGCGGATTTTCGTAGGTAAGGTCTTCGATTTTAGCCTTGAAATCGGTCGGTTTGGTCTGGTCGTAGTCGGCCCAGCCGTGGTGCAGGATGGTGAACGAAGCGCAGACGAGCAGTACAATTGCGAGCGAAATGCTTTTAAACTTTGCCATAACCTGTTGATTTTAGTGTAGTTAAAAGTAACCAAATCGTCCCTTTTAAAAAACTGAACCAATTACAAAGTGCCTGAAAGTAGCACCAAAATGTTTTCCACTATATTTGCCCGCTCACCAAGTCAACGATTATTTTGAAACATCTGCTTCTTTTCGCGCTGCTCACCGCGGCTACCCACACATTCGCACAGGACGGCCGGTTGCCGCTCGACTCCAAAAACAACATCAGCTACACCGATTCCGGGCAACCGAAATCAGGTAAGGCAGAACTCCATCAGAAGATCAGGGCATGGGTTGATAAGAAATTCGGAAACGCACAGAATGCGATCACCAGCGACGACACCCAGGCAGGCATCATACTCATTACCAGCTATATACCAGTCATCCATTCCGATTACCAATATATTCGCTTCGACCTCGGCGTTCAGTACAAGGATAACCAGTATGAGGCGCGCATTACCACGCTCGACGGCGTGTCTGCATTGCACAGCCCGGTCCGCCTGGGCGCGAAGGAAAACGACAACATCGTCGCCAAAGAACAGATCATAAAAACGGAAAGCAACCGCAAAAAGCGCAAAGACGCCGAGCTCGCCCTGCAAACCGCGAAGGCCGACAACGACGGAATCAATACCACATTATATAATTTGCTGGCCGACCTCAAAACCTACGTCACCGGCCCGAAAGCAGAATAAAAGGGGCATTATTTCAGCCCCTTCCATTTCTTTACAAGCATTTCGGCGATCACTTCGTATCCTTTGTCGGACGGGTGCAAGCCATCGTAGGTCATATCGATCGACTCCACCGGGTATGGGTATTCATCCGTTTCGGGATTGAATGGAATAGTTGCATAGTCGGGATACTTGTAATCTTTGTAAGTCCCGGTTTCCGGATCTTTCAGGCGCTTGAAGCGGACCATATTGTCCAGGTAAATGCCGCTGTCGTGGTACAGATCCACCACGGGCAGCTTCTCCTTCTTCCCTATTTCCACGATCGCATTTGCAAACTGCTCCAAAGTCTGGTCCTTTTTGGGCTTGTAGGAGCCGAATGCATTGTTTTTAGGACTGTTGATATACACAAAATCACCCCGCTGCATCGGCGTAATGAGTATAATCTTTGCCTTTTTATTGAGCTGCTTCAACTTGCTCGTAATGACCCTGAACGCGCCGTAAACCGTACCGCTGCCCGTCGCTTGCTCATAATCCGCAATTGTCCCGAGCGGCTTGCCCTGCCACCAGTCGTTAGTACCGAGGAAAACCGTGTACACATCAGCTTCCACCAACCCCAACGACTCGATCTTGTCCGCGATATTTACCGACGTCCAGCCATTATGCCCCTGATTGACATAGGTAACCTGCGGAAATTTCTCCGCGATCAGCGAAAGATAGCCTTTGGTAACACGGTTGCCGGTTTCGTCACGATGGTCATTGAGGTAGGTAATTGAATCGCCGATGGCCACCCAGGTGATTTTGCGCGGTTTCAATGCCGCAACTGTGATAATGAGCGCAAGCAGGAGCAGAAATCTTTTCATCAGATTATAAGGATTTGGGAAATTTCCTGAAAGTTAAGTCAACCATGCAGACGTTCCAAATGCGCCCTACCCCGACAGCGCCGGTAGGCATCACGCTTCGTTACTGTGGCATAAATCCCGGAATCAGGTCAAATTTAATTCCGTTACAATGAATTTATTCTACACAAATGCGACACCATTACGGAATGCAATCCTAACGACCTCAACCAAAGCTTCTCCAAGTATATATTTTTAATTAATTGAAAATCAATTAGTTGAAAAATAAACCGAATGTAGAAACCTATTTAGCATTGACCATTACGACTACAATACCAAACCAGACGAGACCGGTTCGGGACAACAACGAACTCACTTTATCGAATTTGTTTTTGAAAACATGTCACATTAATATTACAACATCTTGCAAGGTGTGGGACAGCCGAAAACCACTTGAAACGAGTAGGCAACAAAAACACTAACCTCATCATATCATGGTAGGAATTGGACTTTCTCTTACTGAGCTTCTTTTGTGGCTTGATTCTATTCTTCCTAATGTTTCTGTTATCCTTTCCTGGTAATAGACTAAGACATTAAAAAGCGAGGCCGTTCTCTTGTGAGACGGCCTCGCTGCATTTATTCAAACAATAAATAACTCTCTTGCTCAGGCGAAGAAGCTGGGGCGCTGCAAATATTCGGGATGCCAACTTGCGTCGCGGCGGCGCAGTGCACGAGCGACGGTCAGTATCGTTTCTTCCCGGTTACGCTGATGTTCGTCCGAACCCTGGGCGGCAAGATATTCGCCTACAATTTCCCACTCGAAAGAATCGGTGCGGGAATCGTAAATGCCTACCGGCACGCGATTTCCGTCCGTAAGCATCAGGCTTTGAACCAACTGCGCCTCTTCCTGCGTAGGGCAACCCACATGCTGGTACTGGTCGTTCAATGTATATAGGACCGAATACCGGTTTTGTGAATATGCTTCTTCTTTCACTTGTGTGCGGTCGGTAAAAAACTGACCGAGAAATGCCCGGAAACCTGCCGGTGCGTGCTTGCTTTTACTCTTTTTTACTTGTTTCATGGTATTGAATTTTACTAAATGCCCGTCAGGCAATATTTTCAGGAGGTTTTTATCAGATTAATTACTTTTCTTTAAATAACGGTAAAATACTAAATCACATTTATCAAACATTAAGAATTCATCAAACCTCACACATGCCTACATCTATAAACGCTCATTGTATTTCAATGGTTTACAAAAATACACATTCTTTGCCAGATTGCTTGAAATTCTTAAAATCGGCGTTTCAAATTATTAGAATAATACCATTACAAGACTAATCAACGCTTCTTGATCGGCGAGATCTTAAACAAAAAAATCGCTGACAGGGATATTTCCCCATCAGCGATTGTCACTGGTTGGCACAGGTAAATGCTGCATGCCTGAATGCAGCCCCGCGGTTTAAGCGACCTGCATATATGCTTCTTCGATGAGCCTCTTAATGTCCTCCTCGCATTCCTTCACGCGAATAGAGATACTGGTGCCGAGAAAAATCGTACACCCATGGCTGTAACCCATGTAGTAAAGGATTTTCTCTACACTTACATTCAGACTTTCGTCGAATTCGCCGGTAACTTTAATGAAAGGCATCATGGTCTGAGTAATTTTGATTTAGTGTAATATAATCAATTACTTCGATTACACCTATTTTTTATCAAATAATTCCTATAAAATTTTCGATATGCGCGTGGTGTGATTTTTTAAGGGCGGACGCAACAGCAAAGCGAATACCTATGGAAACAATCACGGATAGGAACATAGCAGACCTCAATGACCTCTGGTGGCAAACCGGTGTGATCTACCAAATTTACCCCCGCTCGTTCCAGGACGCGAGCGGCGACGGTATCGGCGACCTCAAAGGCATTGTCCAAAGGCTCGACTACCTGCAATGGCTCGGTATAGATTGCGTATGGTTATCCCCCATCTACCCCTCGCCGATGGCCGATTTCGGGTACGACATTTCCGACTACCAGGGCATTCACCCGCTGTTCGGCACAATGGAAGATTTCGACGAACTGCTCGGCCAGGTTCACAGCCGCGGTATGAAACTGATCCTCGACCTCGTCCCCAACCATACTTCCGACCAGCATCCCTGGTTTCTCGAATCGCGGTCGTCGCGGGACAATCCTAAACGCGACTGGTACATCTGGCACGACGCCGGTCAGAACGGCGCGTTGCCCAACAACTGGCTCAGCGTATTCGGCGGTCATGCCTGGGAATGGGACGAAACAACCCAACAATACTATTACCATGCATTCCTGAAACAGCAGCCCGACCTCAACTGGCGCAACCCCGAAGTGCAGAAGGCCATGATGGACGTCATGCATTTCTGGCTGCGAAAAGGTGTGGACGGATTTCGTGTAGACGTAATGTGGCACATGATTAAAGACGCGCAGCTAAGGAACAACCCGGTGGTGCCTAACTCGCCATTCGACGAAAAAGATCTCATTTACGAATACCACGACCCGGTATATTCCACCGACCAGCCCGAAGTCCACGAAATTGTGCGGATGATGCGGCAGGTAACCAACCAGTACGACGACCGCGTGCTGATCGGCGAAATTTATCTGCCGATCCACAAACTGGTAACCTATTACGGCGCGGACAGGTCGGGCGCCCACCTTCCGTTCAATTTTCAACTGCTGACGCTCCCCTGGGATTCGGAGCAGATCGCCCGGGCTATTGACGAATACGAAGGTGCATTACCGGCCGATGGCTGGCCCAACTGGGTACTCGGTAACCACGACCAGCCTCGCGTGGCCAGCCGCGTAGGCCGCTCGCAGGCGCGTGTGGCCGCAATGCTCCTGCTCACGTTGCGCGGGACGCCTACTATTTATTATGGTGATGAAATCGGTATGCGCGATGTGCCCATACCGCAGGACGAGGTGGTAGATCCGCAGGGCCTCAACATGCCTGACCGCAACATCAGCCGCGACCCTGCGCGTACGCCTATGCAATGGAACGCGGAAGAGTTTGCCGGATTTTCGGCGCACAAACCCTGGCTTCGGCTACCGCACAGCTTACGCAATGTAAATGTGGAGCTACAAAAAGAGGACCCGGATTCGATGCTGGCTTTTTACCACAGCCTGCTTACGCTACGCAAAAGGCAGCCTGCATTGCAAACAGGCAAATACACCCCGGTATATTCCGACAAACAGTTGCTCGCATTCATCCGCGAGAATGACACGGACCGTTTCCTGGTGGTTCTAAACCTCAGCCACAGGCCCGGCTATTTCCGTCCTAAAACCGAAACTTTCGCGGGAGAAATCATCGTCAGCACCGAAACCGAGCGGATCGGCCTGCGGATCGACAACAATCTGCTGCTAAGCGGGGATGAGGGATTGATTATAAGATTGGAACGTTGAGTAAGGTAATCAGGATTTTTCAAGCAGCTCTTTCAAAACCAGCGCCTGATTGCGGTCCTCTGTTTTGGCTGAAAAAAGCAGGGTTACCACTTCGTTTTCAGTGACCAGTGAGCGCAATGCATGCAATGCGTCGGAATCTTTCAATTCTGCCTTGTAACGTGTTTTAAACTCGTCCCATTCGTCCATATTGGCGTGGAACCATTTTCTAAGCGCATCGGACGGCGCTACTTCTTTCAACCACCGATCGATACCGGCGGCTTCTTTGGTGAGCCCGCGCGGCCACAGGCGGTCTACCAGTACACGGTAGCCATCTGTGGCCGCTGCCGGTTCATAAATACGTTTGGTTCGGATTGCCATAGGCTGTTCTTTTAAAGGTTTTACATTCCTTTAAAGTTAGCCATGCCTGCGGCTTTCAGGCCAGTTTTAAAAGTATTTTTTATCCTGAACTCCGCCTGAATGGACGACGTACGCAATGCCTGCGGACAACCTTCCGTGCGCATGTAAAAAGGCCCGGTTAAATGCCCCTGGATATACTCTGCCCCGTCGACAACGCTGATCTGCGTAATGGTAACACCGCCCGGCGATATGCGTACACCGCTGGGACAATCCGCGTGGGCCGACAGCCACCCTCCGCCAGGGCCATTATAGCTGTTGGTAAATTCCGCCCATGCGCTCCTGTCGGCCCGCTCGGCGTAAGCATAAGTGCGATTGGGCGCGTTGAAATTAACATCGTTGATCTGCACGTGGAGCGATTGTGCCGGATTCTCATTATAGCCTGCCAGGACAATATTTTTACCGGTAACCATGAAAGTGAGGTTTTCCCAATCGAATGGAGTTCCGGCAA
Organism: Dyadobacter soli; assembly: GCF_900101885.1. Lineage (GTDB taxonomy): Bacteria > Bacteroidota > Bacteroidia > Cytophagales > Spirosomataceae > Dyadobacter > Dyadobacter soli. Next base: position 364,268 of record NZ_FNAN01000002.1, read on the forward strand.
ATACGCCGCGGAAATAGTCCTTACCGATCAAGATTTGTTTTACTACTTGCAGCTTCCCCTTCTTACCTTTCAGCGTAATGTCCGCAATCACGGTTACCGGATTGCTAGGTGGATTTTTCGAAGGAGCAGTAAACGCGGCTTTGTGAACTTCCCCATGCATATCCTCTATCGATCCCCCAGCTTTGACAGTTCCGTTTGCCGCGCCTCCCGCTACCTTCCATTCTACCGTTTCAACTTCCACATCAGCCGGTTTTCCGTCCCAATTCCCGAAAACAATCGGTCTATTAAATATCCACATTTCAAGCGAGACAGAAGCGCCCAACTCAACATAATGAGCGCCGTCAATGAATGTGCTTCCAATAACTGCCAATTCGTAGGCAGTCCAATCACTGAAATGCGGCATTTCCGTGGTAATCGCATGCGCATTGGTATCCACGCTCACTTCGGGCATATGATACCATCGCTTGTCGGCACCCTGCGTTGCTATCCTGAATGCGTCGGGGTTGTTGGCGGCAACTGTTCGGGGATCGTAGTTAAACGTAAGTGACGCCGGCTTTTCAAATGTGGTACCGTCGGGTGAAAAGCGGTAGGCTGCTCCCATCCCGTTCGGCGCTTTGTTGGTGATCGGCTGAATGCTGATCTCCGTGTCCTTTGGCAATGCACCGGCCGGGATCGTAAGCACCACCCGGTCATCGGCTGATGTAATCGTCCCGCCCGCCGCGCCGATCACCTTGCTCGAAACGGTACCGTCGGGGACACCGACCTCAGTGGCGCCCCCAACGTTACCATTTTCGGGACTTACTGCGTCGTCGGTTTCCTTACACCCCAACAGTCCTCCCAAAAACAAAAACACTACAAGTACTTTTCTGCTGATTTTCATGGCTATTTTGAATGATTTGATCACACAAAATAAGCCGGTTGCGGTGGCCGGAAGGCTAGTATTTCCCGCCAGGTTTGTAGCATTTTGCGCCAGATGTCAGTTGAGGTTCCTGAATGCGCTGGGTGATTTACCGGTTTTGGTTTTGAAGATTTTGGTAAAATGCGAAGGGTGCTCGAAGCCGAGATCGTAAGCAATCTCACTGATAGAATGCTCCGTACCCCAAAGCAGCGACTTGGCCTTGTCGATCATCCGCAGGTGAATATGCTCCTGGGTGGTTTTACCGGTGAAGCGATTGAGCAAGTCGGAGAGGTAATTGGGCGAAAGATTGAGCTCCGAAGCGAAATGTTTGACGCTCGGCAGCCCGGTTTCTATCAATGTATCTTTTGAAAAATAATCGTTCAGCAACCGCTCGAAATGCTGCACGAGGTCATTACTAACCTTCGCCCGGGTGTAGAACTGGCGGTCGTAGAAGCGGTCGCAGTAATTGAGCAGTAACTCTATATTACCGGTGATGAGGCGGAGCGTATGCTTGTCGATATTCTGGGAATACTCCCGCTCGATGTTGCCGACACAATCGCGGATCAACTGTTTTTCGTCCTCGGAAACGTGCAACGCTTCATTTACATCGTAGTTAAAAAACGAGTATTGATGTATTTTTTGTCCAAGTTCCGTCGCGTTGATCAGGTCGGGATGAATGAACAGCGCCCACCCCTCCTCGACGCCGCCTTCCTCAATGTTACCCGTTATGACCTGCCAGGGGGCCGTGAACATGAGCGACCCTTCGCTGAAATCGTAATGCCCTTTTCCATATTTGAGCACGCCGTGGATGCGCTTGCATGAGATCGTGTAAAAGCCGAACCGGAAGGTCGTCAGCTCGCGCGGGCATTGCGCGTAAAACTGGGTATTGTCGATCAGGCTGATCAGCGGATGTTTCGGCTTGGGCGCGCCCACGTAATCGTGCAGGGCACTAATGGACTCGATATCAAGATACTGGCTGGTCATAACTTTGAAAAAGCTGAATAATGAATGCTAAATGTGGCCGGCAATCAGGTTTTTGATCGCGAGGTCGTCCATTTCCTTTCTGGCTTGAAGCAGCTGGACGGCATCGGCACCCACCGGGTAACGCAACTGCTCCGAGCTGTCGCTGGCCGCCTCGAAAATCGCTTCCGCCACTTCCCACACGCGCTCCGACATCGGCCAGTTATCTACCTGTCCGGCAAAAGCGTCGTAGGCCGGCTTGTAGTCCAACAAATCGCCTGCGCCAAAAGTTGCCAGCGACCGGCCCGCAAAATCCGTTTTATAACCACCCGGCTCCACGATTTTTACTTTGATGCCCAGCGGTTCGAGCTCAAATTGCAGCGATTCCGAAATTCCCTCGACCGCGTATTTGGTAGCATGGTAAAGTGTCGAGAAAGGGAAAGCAATCCGTCCGCCCATCGACGACACATTCACGATCACCCCGCTCCTGTTCTCGCGCATATGCGGCAGTACCGCCTTGATCACTTCGATCACCCCGAACACATTCACATCGAACTGCTGCCTTACCACCTCCATCGGCGCCGCTTCCAGTACGCCCAACGAACCATATCCGGCATTGTTGACCACCGCATCGATACGACCGAAGCGCGCGATACCGTCTTCTACCGCTTTTTGAATACTCTCGCTATCGGTCACATCCAGGCGTACCAGGGCCACGCGGTCGAGGTTGCCGAGCTCCGTCTCTTTCTCCGGCGACCGCATCGAAGCGATCACATTCCATCCGTTTTTTTGAAATAACCGTGCGGCGTCTTTACCGAATCCCGAAGAAGCGCCTGTAATCAATACTGTCTTTGTCATCACTTTGGTTTGTTTAATTGAATGATGCAAAGTTGGGCGGTACCGCGGCGGCGGGCTTATATCTATCTACGGAAGGCTTATACTTTTCAATGCAGCTTTCAAATGCATTCTCAATTTCCTGTACCGGTTGCTCAATTCTTTCCTGCAAAGAAGCAGATCCCATTCGCAACGCCAGTTAAAAAGCCGGTGTCTCCGCTTTTAGAATTCAAGCCTTAAAGTATCGGAAATTAATATAACCAAGGTTATCAAACCCTTAACCCCTTTAATGAATGAACCTTATTGCTTTCCTAACCGGCCTTTTGCTGATGTGCATGCCGCTTTTCCGACAGGATTTTTTTGTCAGACACTCCACTATTTTTCCTTTGTATTTTTTAATGTTCCCGATCGGACTGACCATTATGATCTGGTCGTTTTCGGGTGGGAAGCGTAAACGCCTGGCAATATTGTTCGGGCTGTTTGTACTGATTGAAGCCGGGCTGGTGGGAAGCGTCTGGTATATAGCTGAATTTCAAAAATATACACCATTCTCGGAAGACTATCTCAACTGGGTCCGGCAGCAATATGCCAGCTCTTTTAAAAATACCACCAATTTCAATTCGCAGCTCTCCCAATACGATTCCTCGCTGACTTACCGGTTTCGACCCAATATCACCGGCAGGTTTAAAAACGCAGAATTCGATGTTGAAATAAAAACCAATTCCCTGGGTGTGCGCGACGACGATGCCGCTCTGCATAACCCATCCATAGTTATCCTAGGCGATTCGCATGGTATGGGCTGGGGCGTGGAACAAGCAGAACGCTTTTCGGAAGTAATTGAAAAGAAGTTCAATATAAATGTGTTGAATACTGCCATAACCTCCTATGGCTCGTACCGGGAAACGAAACTCCTGAACGAACTGGATATGGATTCCTGCAAATTGCTTATTATTCAATATTGCGATAACGATCTGGAAGAAAACAAAGCCAACCTCGTCAAAGCGCAGAAACCCAGCATAGATGCACATGGATTTGATGTAGCCGAGCGGCAAAACAAGATCGCCAATACCTATTTCCCTTTCAAAGGCATTTTTATAACGCTCCGCTGGTACATTGGCGAGGCCTTGAAAAAATCGCCGGCGCCCGTCATCGCACCGGCTAATGCGAAACCGGTAGCGAACACAGTAAAACAGCCGGAACATGCGGAAGCTTTTTTCCCTTACCTGAGCCGCATCAGGACGCGCTACAAGGGCCCGATCGTCGTTTTCGACCTCGGCGTTTACAACTTACCGCTCGTGAAAGAATTCCAGGCTTATCAACAGCTTCACCCAATGCCGGATGTGCATTTTGTGAACGTCCACCCGCTGCTCGACCGGCGGTACTATTTCACCATCGACGACCACATCAATGCCCGCGGCCACGCGAAAATCGGCAACGCGCTGGCCGTGCTTATTCAGCAAAAGAAGTGGCTGGCGCAGTAACGAGCAATTGAAGGTCTCTTACAACGCCGATTGCATGATCGGGGTAAACACCCAGCCAGATCAGCGCAAACGTGAGAACAAATAGCGCTACCATGCTTATCCCAAGGAAAACGGGGTATTTGGGCGGCGGGCCGGGCAGCAAATCGCGGGTTCCGGCGAACATCGTCGTCACCACCCGCAGGTAATAGTAAAGCCCGACGACGCTACTTAGCACCAGCACACTGGCCAGTAGCCAAAACCCCTGCCCGATGCCCGTGGTGAGCACATAAAATTTACCCGTAAAACCCGCCGTGAGCGGTATCCCCGCCAGCGAAAACATGGCCACGCTGAGTATGCTCGCCAGCGCGGGCTGCTTCCAGAACAACGCCCTGTAATGCACGAGCTCCTCCGCATCCGACTCCGCTCCGGAAAGAATGGTAATCACTCCGAATGCGGCGAAGGTGGCCGTGAAGTAAGTAAGCAGGTAAAAACTGACCGCCTGCGGCACCACGTCGCCTCCCGGAATGAATGCTACCAGCAGATAGCCCAGGTGCGCGATGGAAGAATAGGCAAGCACCCGCTTGATATTGCTTTGGCGCAATGCCAGCAGGTTCCCGACCACCATTGAAGCAATGGCAATGACAATCATGACGACCTGTAATTGCTCCGACCGGAAACCGTCAATCGCCGCGAAAAAGCGCAGCATTGATGCTACTACGCCACCCTTCGAAGCCGTAGCGATGAATGCGGTTACAGGCACGGGCGCGCCCTGGTACACATCCGCCGTCCACATGTGAAAAGGCACCACCGCCAGTTTGAAACCCAGCCCGACGAGCATCAGTCCAAGCCCGGTGAGGAGCAATGGCGGCACGCTGGCCGCGCCTATCACATTCGCCATTCCCGCGAACGATAATGCGCCCGTTTGCAGATACACGAGGGCCATTCCAAAAAGCAGGAAAGCGGATGAAAACGCCGCCAGTACCAGGTACTTGATCCCGGCTTCGATGCTATGGTTGCGCGCACGCAGGTAGGCAATGAGCGCGTAGAGGCCTATGGTGAGGATTTCGAGCCCAAGAAATAACGAAACGAAGTGGTTGCTGACCGCCAGCACACACGCGCCCAGCGTACACAGGAAGAGCAGCACGTAATACTCTTTGGGCCCTTCTTCTTTTTCCTGAAAATAAATGTAGGAAAACACATTGACCGCCAGCCCGGAAAAAATGATCAACCCGATCATGAAAGCGCCGAAGCTATCGATCATAAACAGCGAACCGACCTGATAGGGCAGCATCGCACGGATATTCAGCAAGGAAATGAATGCGATGACAAAAAGTAAAAGGCTTACCAGCTGAATGAGGCGATGGCTCAACCGCGCCACGATCAGCAACATCACCAGGACGGATGCGCCAGCCAGCACCAGGAGCGGCATCAGCGCGTTGAAATCATTGTTTGACATAAGGCTGGTGTTGTAAAGCCGCACTTTGAACATCCATAAACCGTACAAGCTCGGTAATAGCCGGCCGCGCAGTGTCGATTACGGGCTGCGGAAACAGGCCGAGCCAAACGATCGATACCGTGAGCGCAGCCATAATCAGCATTTCCCGGAAAGAAAAATCCGGGACTGTTTCCATCGTTTTCCGCGGGCCGAGAAATATCTTCCCGACAATGCGCAGCGAGTAAACGGCCGAGAATATCAGTCCGGACGCTGCGGCTACGGTGATCCAGGGATGAGCCTGGAATACCCCCAGCAGGATCAGAAATTCGGCAATGAAGTTTCCCAGCCCCGGCAATCCCAGCGAGGCCATCGCAAATACGAGCCCTATCGAGCCCATTTGCGGCATTGGGCCCCAAAGGCCGCCCATTTCCCCGATATCCCGGGTATGCAGCCGTTCCTTGATCATCCCGGCCATTAAAAACAATGCACCGGTGCTCAAAGCATGCGTTACCAGCTGCATAACCACGCCTTGCAGTGCCAGCTCATTCAATGCAAAAATCCCTGTAATGACGAAACCCATGTGGCTAACGCTCGTGAATGCGACCAGCCTTTTCAGGTCGGTTTGCGAATAAGCCATCACCGCGCCGTAAATAATGCCCACCACGCCCAGCACCATCGCCGGAACCGCCGCTTCCCTCACCGCCTCCGGAAACATCGGTACCACGAACCGCAGCATGCCGTAAGCCCCGGTTTTCAGTAGCAGTCCGGCCAGGATAAGGCTTCCGGCTGTGGGCGCTTCCCCGTGCGCGTCGGGCAACCAGGTATGGAATGGAAAGACCGGCAGTTTGACCGCAAATGCAATCATAAAGCCCGACATCAGCCAGAATGCCGATTTGAATGGGATGACCGTTCCGGTCAGTTCGAAATAATTGAATGTGTAAATGCCGGTGTCTTGGCCGTGGATGAAGTACAGGCCCAGTATGGCCAGGAACATCAGCAAGCCGCTGGCCTGTGTAAATATGAAGAATTTGTAAGCCGCATATACCCTGTTTTCGCTTCCCCAAATGCCGATCAGAAAGTACATCGGAATGAGCATTACCTCCCAGAAAAAGTAGAACAGGAACAAGTCCATCGCCATAAACACCCCGGCCACACCGGCCAGGATCCAGAGCAGGTTGAAATAGTAAAAACCCGTCCGCTCGCGGATTTCGTCCCAGGAGCATAACACTGCCAGCACGCCGAGGAAAAATGTGAGTGCCAATAGCAGCAAACTCAGCCCGTCAACAGCCAGGTGGAAGCTAATGCCAAAAGAAGGAATCCAGGACTTGCGGTAATCCAGCAGCCATTGACCGGATGGTACCGACCCCCCGGCTGGTGATGTGTTTGCCCAAATGGCGATCACGCACATTAACCCGATGACGCAGGCTACCAATGCAATCCACCGTGGTACGTGCCTGCTCCATTCCCCGGCCACGACCGCCGCAACGGCCCCGACCATTAAAACCGTGATCAAAAGAACCAGCATCATAGCATTATCTGAATACCGAGGATGAGAATTGCGCCAGCGACCAGGCCCATGATATACCACCGGAGCGAACCGGATTGCGTTCGTGAAAGCAGCTTGTACATGTCGCCGGTTATGGCGGCTATTCCGGTGTACAGCTTGTCGGTAATGTCCTTTTTATTGATGCTGGAAATATAAATGAAAGGTTTCACCAGCATCCGGTCGTACAGCGCATCGAAGGCCCAGCCCGAAAACCAGAAGCGGTGAAGCTGCACCACCAGTCCATTCCGGCGAAGATTTTCAATGCGAGACGGTTTTTGGTAATAATAATAGTAACCCAGAAATATGCCTCCCAGGGTGGCTAATGCTGCCAGCAATTGAAAAAGCCATTCGGAAGGAATATTCTCCTTCATGAATGTTTCGGGTAAAACCGGGTGCAAAAGGTCCGAGAAGAGGGTGAAATGTCCGAAATTATGAGGTAGCTCGATAAAACCTGCGAAAACCGAGAATAGCGCCAGCACTACCAATGGCATGGTCATGCGCCTGCCCGGTAGATGACCGATGGGCGTATGCGACTCGCCCCAGAAAGTCAGGATCATCATACGGGTAGTATACGCGGCGGTGATCAATGCACCGGCCAGCGCTACCGCCCACAGCACGGCATTGCCGCCACCAGCCGACCAGGAATACCAGAGGATCTGATCTTTACTGTAAAAACCGGCGCTCACGAGCGGCACCGCGGCCAGGGAAATTGCTCCCGCCAGAAACGTCCAGAAAACGACGGGCATTTTATCTTTCAAACCGCCCATTTTAAACATATTATGCTCATGATGAAGAGATTCGATGATCGCCCCCGCGGCCAGGAAGAGTAATGCTTTAAAAAACGCATGGATCATAAAATGGAACACGGCTGCCGTCCACGCACCTACGCCCAATGCAAGGAACATATAGCCGATCTGGCTGATGGTGGAATAAGCGAGCACGCGTTTGATATCGTACTGGGTAAGTGCCGTCAATCCGGCAAGCAGCAACGTGGCCGCTCCGATGACCGCAACCACCAGTCGGGCGGTTTCGGAAAGGGCAAAGATCGTATGCATACGAGCAACCAGGTACACGCCCGCAGTCACCATCGTGGCCGCATGTATGAGCGCGCTCACGGGCGAAGGCCCGGCCATGGCATCTGGGAGCCAGGTTTGTAATGGTAACTGGGCCGATTTGCCGAGACCGCCGGCCAGCAACAGTAGCGCGGTGATCGTGACGCTCGTGCTGTTGGGCTGCCAGATCGCCGACGCATTGGCCCCGATTTCGGAAACGACCAGCGTGCCGGCCTGCTGAAATACCATAAACAGCCCGATCGCCATCGCCGCGTCACCAATGCGCGTCACGGTGAATGCTTTGCGGGCGGCAGCGCCGTTGGCGGGCTGTTCGTACCAGAAGCCGATCAGCAGGTAGCTGCACAGCCCCACGCCTTCCCAGCCCAGGTACATCAGCAAAAGGTTGTCCGCCAGGACGAGCACCAGCATTGAAAACACGAACAGGTTCATACTCGCAAAAAACCGCGCGTAATCCCTGTCGGCCTCCATGAACGCGGTGGAATAAATGTGGATCAGCGCGCCGATAAAGGTGATCGCGAACACAAATACCAGTGACAGGGCGTCGAGCGAGAGGGTGATTTTTGCATTAAAATCCCCTACTTCGAACCACGTCCATAAGGTCTGCGTGTACACAGCGTTTTCGGGCATGCCCGACAGGAATGCACCACCCACGGCGAACATAACGAGCGCGGAAAGGCAGATGCTGCCCGCCCCGACGATCGCTACCGCTTTCCGGGAAATGTACTTTCCGGCAAATGCGAGGATAAGGAACCCGCCCAGCGGCAGGGCAGGAATGAGCCACAGAAACTTGTCCATGCGCTTTCAGGTTTGGGGGTATTACCCATTCATTTCTTTCAGGTTGTCTATATCCAGCGATTTGTGCTGGTGATAGATTTGCAGGATCAACGCCAGGCCGATAGAAACCTCCGCGGCCGCCATTGCGAGAATAAATACGAACATGACCTGCCCATCGGGCTGTCCCCACCGCGAACCCGCGGCTACAAATGCCAGACCGGACGCGTTGAGCATGATCTCGACCGACAACAGCATGAATATGATATTCTTACGGATGATCACCCCGACGATCCCCAATGCAAACAGGAGCCCGGCCAGCAGTACCACCACTTCGATGGAAACAGATGGTTTCATAGCATTACCGCTTCGTGTTTCTCTTCTTCTTTCTCCACTTCTTCTTTCAAAAACCGGTGCAGTACCAGCCTTTTATGACGCCCAATGTGCGCAGCGCCTACCACCGCGGCCATCAGCAGCATTGCCGCCAGCTCCACGCCGATCAGGTATTCACGGAATAACGACACCGCTACTTGCCGCGGGCTCACCACAGCCGGGCTGTATGTGCCTTGGCCGGACGACAAAACCAGCACCAGAAATTCGGCAAACAATACAGCCGCCAGCAGCGTAGGACCAACCCATACTTTTACTTTCAACCATTTGCGCTCCTGTTCGGCAGTCTCTTTCCCTAGGTTCAGCAGCATTACCACAAAAATGAAAAGCACCATGATCGCGCCGGCGTAAATGATGATTTCCAGCAATGCGGCGAATGAAGCGCCGAGCAGGTAGAAGAGCATAGCGTGCGCGAGCAGCGATACGTTGAGGTACAGCAATGCATGGACAGGATTGTGCCGCGTGATCACCATCAGCGTGGCAACTACGGCAACAGTACCGGCGATATAAAAGGCGATTTCCATAGCTCAGGGGATTAAACTGCGTATATCAACCGGTGGCTCCTCGTTTGCACCCTCCCCCTTTCCTTTCACGCCGGCTGCCAGCCCGGCCACTTTGTAGTAATTGTAGCCCGGATACTTGCCCTGACTGTCGATCAGCAGGTCTTCTTTTTCGTAGACCAGATTCTGCCGGTTGTATTCGCCCATTTCAAAATCGGGGGTGAGCTGGATGGCATAGGTAGGGCACGCTTCCTCGCAGTAGCCGCAGAAAATACATCTTGAAAAATTGATCCTGAAAAAAGCGGGATACCTTCTGCCATTTTCGTCCTCGGTGGCTTGCAGCGAAATGCAGTCGACCGGGCAGGCGGCGGCGCACAGGTAACAGCCTACGCAGCGTTCGCCCCCGTCGGGGTCACGCGTGAGCACAATGCGCCCCCGCCAGCGCGGGTGCAGCACCACTTTTTCTTCCGGATACTGGATAGTCTCGCGCTTTCTGAACATATGCAGGAAAATGAGGCCGATCGATCTGAGTAAGCTGAACATGACGCATTCGGTTAATGGTTAGTTTTTCAGCAATGTAAATGCACCGGTGACGAGCAGGTTGAGCAAGGCAATGGGCAGGATGATTTTCCAGCCATATTCCATCAGCTGATCGTACCGTGGACGTGGCAGCGAAGCGCGTAGCAGTATAAAAAAAATGATAAAAACGAATGTTTTGAGGGTAAACCAAACGACCGGCGGCAACACAGGCCCCAGCCATCCACCAAAGAAAATGGTGACTACCATGGCTGAAATCAGGATAATGCCAAGGTATTCCCCGATGAAGAACATGCCGAATTTCATACCCGAATACTCGGAGTGAAAGCCTGCCACGAGCTCGCTTTCCGCTTCGGGAATGTCGAAAGGAAGCCTGTGGGTTTCGGCTATTCCGGCTGTCAGGAAGAGTACAAAAGCGACGGGCTGCGTCACCACAAACCAGAAATCCTTTTGCGCCATTACAATGTCCATCAGCCGGAACGAGCCCGAAAGCATCACCACACCCATCAGAGAAAGTCCCATGAAAACCTCGTAGCTGATCATCTGCGACGCCCCGCGTAATGCACCCAGCAGCGAATATTTGTTATTGGACGCCCAGCCACCCAACACAATGCTGTACACGCCGAGCGAGGACATGGCCAGGAAAAACAGCAAGCCAATGTCCAGATCCGCCACCAGTATATCCGGCGCGAACGGTACTACCACGAAGCTCAGCAACACCGACGCCGCCACAATGGCCGGGGCAAAAACGAAGACGGTTTTCTCTGCAAACGGCGGTATCCAGTCTTCCTTGAAAAACAGTTTGATCGTATCGGCCACCACGATAAACAAACCGAAAGGCCCGGCGCGGTTAGGGCCGTAGCGGTCCTGCCACACGGCCAGCATCCGGCGTTCGAGCCAGATCAGCCAGGCCGCGATCGTGGTGAGCGTGAACAGGATGATGACGATCATCAAAGTATATTTCAGGATCTCATTCATAACATTGCTTTGGTTAAAACACCTTTCGCAGGCCACGCGATACCCGACAATGCGGGCAGATTGTACGGTAATCCGGCCAGGCCTTGGGGAATCTCGTCTTTCCGGATCACCGGCAGATCATAAACCTGGCCGCCAATCTGCATTTGTAAAACATCTCCCTCGGCCACTTGCAGGCGCGCCGCATCCAGGCCGTTCAGGGCAATGTAGGGACGGGGCGAACGGCTTTCCACCGACGGAGAATGCACGCTAAGCTCATCCGAACCAAAAATGTGCGGCAAGGGTACCAATGTCATTTCATTTTCCTGCCTTTCGAATGCAGGGGGGATATGGGTTGACAAACCATTCGCGAAATGCAAAGCTTCCGCCGACAGCCTTACGCCGGGATCGCCTCCCCGCAACGCTCCGCCAGCCTCGCTTTGGTATTTATGCACCGATTGCCCCGAATTCCACCCGGGCGACCAGTAGAACGGCGTCAGCGGCGCAGGCGGCATGCCGCGGTAACCTTCCATCGTGAACGAAAGCGGCGAATCGGTGTCTTCCGGCGGCTTGGGTTCGCTCACGGCCACATTAGCGAGCATGGCCGTACGGCCGCTGAACCGGTGCGGCTCCCGGGGAATGCGCTGGCCGTTAATGCGAAAATCGGATAACGGCGCGGCGGCTTCGACTCCTTTGAACTGCGGCATGGAGGCAACCAGCTCTTCCAGCAGGTTATCGAGCTCCCGCAGCTCGTCGGGCATAGTACCCTCTCGAAATTGTCTGAACTCGTCGAGCCAGCGCCAGCTTTCACGGATATGCTCGTTTTTAGGCATAAAAACCTGAAAAAACCGCTGCGCACGTAACTCATTATTCACCAGCGTGCCTTCGCCTTCCGCAAAAGTGGCGGCGGGCAGCAGTATGGTCGCTTTACTGGTAGTGTCGTTCTGGATGTGATCCAGTACCATGATATTTTTAAATGCATTCAAAAACCGATCGACCCCGGACCGTTCTCCGCGGCGGTACAGATCGTTTTCCAGGATAATGGCCGTGGTAAACCCGCCGGTTTCCGCAGCTTTCATTGCCTGGCGGAGCGATGGCGCCTGCATCATCGCCAATCCGGCCGAATTGCATTCAGGTATTACCAAACATAACCCCGCTTTCCTGTCGTCCTTCTCCAATGCCCGGCCGATCCGATAGGCGGCCTGAATAATCGCCTCATTCAACAGCGATGTTCCCGACACGATCAGCGGCCTTTTCGCCTTTTGCAACAAGTCAGCCATACGCCTGGCCGATTCCAGTGCTTGCGGTTCCATACTTTCGGGCAAAGCCTCATTACCATCGATATAATGGGCAATGGCGAAACCGAACCGTGCGATGTCTTCCGGTGCCGCGTGAAGTGTGCCGGATGCTAACTCATCGAGTTTGGTGTGAACGGGATAAGCCATAAAAAGCGCTCCCTTATCGTCTTGAATCAGTTCCCGGACGGCAGCATCATGCCAGAGCGGGATGTTCGACGGGGCCATATCTTCCAGCGGTTTGGTGCGCACTGCCTGCCGCAATGCCAATGCAAGCCTGGGAGCCGAGTTAGTCGGATCTTCGCCTAAAACAAGGACCACATCCGCATATTCCGTTTCCTTCAACGAAGGCGAGTACACGTTTCCGTTTTTCCGGATGGCCAAAACTTTGTCCAGCAGTCGCGCCTCGTCTTCGGGAATGCCCTGGTAAAAGTTCGCCTCCCCGACAAGCCGCCGCAATGCAAAATTAGCTTCCAGCGACGCCCGGGGTGAACCGATACCGATCATCGGGCCCTCTGTAAAAATCGCGTTCAGGCTTTCGAAGAGGTTATTACCTTCATTTTCTGCACGAACGAAAGGTTGCCTTACCCTGTCGGGGTCATTTACAAACTCGTAGCCATACCGACCGCGGTCGCAAATGAAATAGCCGTTCACTTCGCCATTGAACCGGTTGGTAATCTGCCGCAATGCCCCGTAGCGTTCACCTGCGATAATGTTGCAACCCAGGCTACAATGCTGACAAATGGACGGCGCCATGGTCATGTCCCATTTGCGGGTGTAATGCTCTCTTAAAGTTTTATCGGTAAAAACGCCTGTCGGACAGACTTCCGCCAGGTTACCGCTGAATTCATTTTCCAGGACACCATCCTTTTCCCTTCCAAAATAGACGTGGTTATGCGCCGCAAATACGTCCAGGTCTTTTCCACCCGCATAATCCTTGTAAAACCGCACGCAGCGGTAGCATTGGATGCAGCGGTTCATTTCATGATGGAGAAACGGGCCGAGGTACTGGTTTTGATAGGTCCTTTTCGGGTAACGGAAACGGCGGTACGCGTGGCCTGTCATGACGGTCATATCCTGCAAATGGCAGGACCCGCCCTCGTCGCACACCGCGCAGTCGTGCGGGTGGTTGCTCATGAGCCATTCGATGTTCTGCGAGCGGAAATCGTGGGCGGCAGTATCATTTACAGACAAATACATATTATCCCGAACGCCTTCCATACACGCCATCGCCAGGCGGCCCGTTTTGTCGTTTTCGTCCTTGAAAAGCTTGACGGCACATTGGCGGCACGCGCCTACCGACCCCATGGCCGGGTGCCAGCAGAAATACGGCAGGTCGAGCCCGAGCGTGAGGCAGGTTTCGAGCAGGTTCTTACCCGGTTTTACGTCATAAGGCTTTTGATCGATGTAAATGCGTACCATGATAATTTACCGCCAGGGGCATTTTTTTTGATCGATATGTCTTTCAAAATCTTCTCTGAAATATTTCAGCGCGCTTTGCAGCGGCTCCATCGCACCCGGCGCGAGTGCGCAGAACGTGTTGCCCGGGCCCAGGAAGCGGGTATGTGTTTCCAGCAGGTTCAGATCTTCCGGCTTGCCTTCGCCGCGCTCGATGGAAAGCAATATTTTCTCCGTCCACGGCAATCCTTCACGGCAGGGCGTGCACCATCCGCACGACTCCTGCGCGAAGAAATGTTCGAGGTTGTGGACAAACCCAACCGGGCAAGTGTGGTCGTCGAGAATGATCATCGTGCCGGTACCGAGCCTGCTGCCGGCTACGGCCACGGATTTGAAGTCGAGGCTGATATCCAGATGCTCCTTCACCAGGAAGTCGGTAGAAGCGCCGCCGGGCAATGCGCCCCTGAAACCGTACCCATTAGCCATTCCGCCTGCGCAATCCTCGATCAGCTCGCGCATGGAAACGCCCATCGGCAGCTCCCAGAGGCCCGGCTTTTTGACCCTTCCGCTGACGCCGTAAATCTTCGTCCCCGCATCGTTCCCTTTGCCGAGGCTTTTGAACCATTCGGGGCCATTGTTGATGATGTGGGGGATATTGCAAAGCGTTTCGACATTGTTGACGATCGTAGGCTTGCCGAACAGCCCGCTTACCTGCGGGAAAGGTGGTTTGGCCCTTGGAGTAGCCCTTTTTCCCTCCAACGCATTGAGCAACGCGGTTTCCTCCCCGCAGATATACCGCCCGACGCCGGTATGCAGGTACATTTCGAGATTATAACCTGTTCCTAGAATGTTTTTGCCCAAGTACCCGGCCGCATATGCCTCATCCATGGCATGTTTGAGTAGCCTGCCTGCCTTTTTGTAGGCCCAACGCAGGAATATATACGAAATGTTAGCCTGAATCGCGAACGCCGAGATAATCATGCCCTCGATCAGCTGATGCGGGTTGCCCTCCATCAGCATCCGGTCTTTGAATGTTCCCGGCTCCATTTCATCGGCATTCGCGATCAGGTATTTCACCGGGTAATCGCCATTCATCGGCACGAAACTCCATTTCATACCCGTGTTGAAGCCCGCTCCTCCCCTGCCTTTCAGGTCCGACGCCTGCACGATGTTCGTGATGTTTTCGGGCGAAAGCGTGAGCGCCTTCCGCAATGCCTGGTAGCCGCCGTTCATTTCATAATCGCGGAGGTTGTAGCAGGGGCGGTCGAAGCTGATATGCTCGGTAAGGGGCCTTTCCATGTCGTCAGTGGTATCTGTCCAATATTTCTTCCAGGTCATGTTCGGTCACATTCCGGAACAGCTCGTTGTTGATCATCAGCGCGGGCGCGTGGTCGCACGTACCCAGGCAGGCGTTGGGCAGGAGCGTGAAACGGCCGTCGGCGGTAGTCTGGCCAAAGCCGATGCCCAGCCGCTCGCGGAGCTGCACGTATATTTTTTCATAACCCATTACATAACAACTAATGCTGTCGCACAGGAGAATGATGTTCCTGCCGACCGGTCGTCTGAAAACGAGGTTATAAAAAGTAGCGACGCTATCGAGTTCTTCCGGGGATATTTCGAGGTAATCTGCAATGGCTTGCAGGCTGTCGTCGGAGATCCATCCGCGGTGCTGCTGCACGATTTTGAGCGCTTCGATAGCCGCCGCCCGGCGCACAGGCACCAGCGCGATCTCATGGTCAATCTCCGCCATTTCTTCCGTTGTGAGTGTATCCTGGGCGATCATGACAAAGCTTTTTTGTTGATTTACCGGTCTATATCAGCCAAAACATAATCGATACTGCCGAGAATGGACAGCAGGTCGGCCACCGTGTAACCCTTACTGATATACGGAAGCATTTGCATGTGCGGAAACGACGGGGTCCGTATCCTGACGCGGTATGCCGACGTGTTCCCGTCGCTGGTCAGGTAATAGCTGTTCGCGCCTTTGGTTGCCTCGATGCAGCTCATTGCCTCCCCGGCAGGAATCACCGGCCCCCAACTGACATTGAGGAAATGTGTAATGAGCGTCTCGATGTCCTGCATCGTATTCTTCTTAATGGGTGGCGTCGCCAGCGGATGGTCCGATTTGTACGGCCCTTCCGGCATATTTTCCAGGCATTGTTCGACGATTCGCAGGCTCTGGCGCATTTCTTCCACGCGGACTAATGCGCGGTCGAAACAGTCGCCGTTTTGTGCAATAGGAATGTCAAAATCAAAGTTTTCGTAACCTGAATAGGGCTGTTTTTTCCTGAAATCCCATTCAAAACCGCATGCCCGCAAACCCGGGCCGGTTACGCCCCATTCAATCGCTTCTTCGAGTGTGTATATGCCGATTCCTACGGTGCGTGCCTGAAATATGCTGTTGCGGATCACCATCTGGTCGTATTCGCGGAGCCTTTTGGGAAAATAATTGACAAAATCACGTACCAGCTTATCCCAGCCGGCAGGCAGATCCTGCGCCACGCCGCCGATACGGAACCAGTTGGGGTGCATTCGGGCACCGCAAACGGCTTCAATGATATCAAATATCTTTTCGCGGTCGGTGAACATATAGAATACCGGCGAGAGCTGCCCCAGATCCTGCGCGAACGTTCCGTACCACA
Organism: Dyadobacter soli; assembly: GCF_900101885.1. Lineage (GTDB taxonomy): Bacteria > Bacteroidota > Bacteroidia > Cytophagales > Spirosomataceae > Dyadobacter > Dyadobacter soli. The sequence goes on from NZ_FNAN01000002.1 coordinate 380,961, forward strand.
CCAAATGGCTCGCAATGCGGAAAAGCTCGCACAGCATCACGCGTATCACCTCGACGCGTGCGGGTACCTGTATGCCCGCAAGCTTCTCGACCGCGAGCAGGTAAGCGAGGTTGTTCATCACGCCGCCCAGGTAATCCACCCGGTCGGTGTAGGGAATGTAGGTGTGCCAAGATTGCCGCTCACCCATTTTCTCGGCACCGCGATGGTGAAAACCTATATCGGGCACCGCATCGACGATATCTTCGCCGTCGAGCTGCAAAATGATGCGTAACACGCCGTGCGTGCCGGGGTGCTGCGGGCCGAGGTTGAGAAACATAAAGTCCGCATCCTCGCTGTGCCTTTTCAGGCCCCATTCTTCCGGGTTGAACTGCAATGCTTCCTGTTCCCGTTCCTGCTTTTCATCCCAGAGCCGGAACGGCCCCATTTCGGTCGCGCGGGCCGGGTGTTCTTTTCTGAGCGGGTGGCCGCTCCAAGTTAACGGCATTAATATACGTCGCAGGTGCGGATGCCCTTCAAACCGGATTCCGAACATATCGAAGACCTCCCTTTCATACCAGTTCGCATTTTCCCAAAGCGAACAAATGGACGGCATGGTCGGATACTCGCCATGCAACGCTACTTTAATGCGGATAAACCGGTTGCGGCCGAACGACAGCAAATGGTACACCACCGTAAAATCCGGTGGCAGCGACCCGTTCAGTGCAGCTTTTGCCCTGCTGCGTTCGTCAATGGCGCTCAGGTCGAAGAGCATGTTGAACGGCCGCGGCACCTTCGTTTTCAGGTGCGCGAGCAATGCCACCACCTGCTCTTTTTTGGCGAGCAGTGTGGTTACTCCGTCTGTGGTAATTTGTATTTTAAAAGCTGTGTCGCCCAATGCGGCCCACAGCTCCTCTTGGAGACCGGAATCTATTGCTTCCATGTCAGACAGTGTCAGGCGTACGAAAATCGACGATCTTCTTCCTCTCCTCTCTCTTTTCCATCCGCATTACAGGCTGTTCGGGCCTGATAACGCCCTGGGGACCAATGGCCCAGCTCAGCGGCCGATGCTCCTTCCCTACCGATTCGGAGAGGAGCATGAGCCCTTGCATAAACGCGTCCGGCCGCGGCGGGCAGCCCGGTACATACACATCCACGGGCAGGAATTTATCTACACCCTGCACCACACTGTAGATATCGTACATCCCTCCCGAATTGGCACACGAACCCATGGAAATCACCCATTTGGGCTCCATCATCTGCTCGTGGAGCCTTTTGATGATCGGCGCCATTTTCACGAAAACAGTGCCAGCGATCACCATCACGTCCGCCTCGCGGGGCGTTCCGCGGATCACCTCGGCGCCAAATCTTGCTACATCATATTTGCTCGTAATGCTTGTCGCCATTTCCACGAAACAGCACGAGAGCCCGAAATGGAAGGGCCACATGGAATTCCGGCGCCCCCAGGCAATCAGATCCTGGACCGTGGTGAGCATAACGCTCTGCCCCACAGCCTCTTCGAATGATCCTGTTCCCTGCATTGCTGCCGTGGGATCGGAAGGTTTACTTAGCCACCAGTTCATGGTACGCTTGCCCTTTGGGCATTTTGCGGTAAGCTTTGAGGATTTTCTTTCCGTCGGGCCCGAAGTTCAGCGCGCCGATGCTCCATTCGTAGATCAGCACGGCGAACAGTAACCCTATAAAAACGCAAATGCCGAGGTACCCTGGCCATCCGAGTTCACGGAAAGCCAGCGCCCACAGCACGATAAATACCACCTCGATGTCGAAAATGACAAACATCATCGCGATCAGATAGAACTGAGCGGAAAACCGCAGCCTCGCCGAGCCCGTTTCGAGTATCCCCGATTCGTAGGGTTGGTCGGATGCCGCTGTGCGGTGACGTTGTCCGAGAAAGTATGAAAGCGAAATAATCAATGTCAGTAATGCAAAAACCAGTAAAGTGTATAGCCAAAAAGGCCATCCTGGCGTGCCAGACGCATTTAAACGATCCATAAGCAATCCAATTTAGAAAACGGGAACAGCAACAAAACTGTATTCTCTCAGATTGGCGTGATGAAATGGGTAAGATGATGGAAGTGAAGAAATGCTTAGATGCCGGTAATGTAATGTTTCAGGTTATCTATTACGTATTCCTGATCCTCGATGATGTACTTGACTACGTCTCCAATGGAAATGATACCTGTGAGTTGTTCGTCGTCGATAACAGGGAGATGCCTGATAAATTTGTCCGTCATGCAAGCCATACAGTCTTCAATAGATGTATCCGAAGATACCGTCAGGGGATTGCTTGTCATAATTTCCCCCACCAACAAATCTTTAGAGGCCTTACCTCTCAGGATAACTTTACGTGCGTAATCCCTTTCTGTGAAGATTCCAACGACGTGCTGCGTTTCCATTACCAGCAGCGCGCCGATGTTTTTTTCAGCCATCAGTTCCAGAGCTTCGAAAACAGTGTTGTCCGGCCGAATAGACACTGGTCCTGTTTTCTTTGTTTCGAGAATATTTCTGACTTTCCCCATAATTAGGTCCTTCCTCTACATAGATTCAGCGATAAATTTTGGTTACATAAATGTATCGATCAATCCGATAAAAAGCTACTATTCGGCCATTTTTTTATATTTTTTCGGGAACAAGGATTTTTTCAACTAACACACCCAAAAACTATGGCCAAAAACCGCCTGCTACGAATGGACAACATAGGCATCGTCGTGGAATCCCTCGACACCGCCGTTGCATTTTTTACAGAACTGGGACTCACGCTCGAAGGGCGGGGCAACATCGAAGGAGAATGGGCCGGCCGCGTGACCGGACTGGGCAATCAGCATGTGGAAGTTGCCATGATGGTTACCCCCGACGGTCACAGCCGGCTGGAACTATCGAGATTCATCCACCCTCCCATCGAATCCGATCACCGGACGGCGCCCGTCAATGCGCTCGGCTATCTGCGGGCGATGTTCGCTGTTGAAGATATTGATGAAATGGTTGCAAGGCTCCTGAAACACGGCGCCCAGCTGGTGGGCGAAGTGGTACAGTACGAGCACTCCTACCGGCTCTGCTATATGCGTGGCCCGGAAGGGATTCTGGTTGGGCTGGCGGAGGAAATCGGCAGGAAGTAATCAGGAAATCAGCAGGGTGTTCAGCACCGTCGCCAACTTCGGGTGAAAGAGCACTTTACCGCCATTATCACTATTGGTAAACATCACAAACCCCGACTTTCGCGCCACCGACCCCATAGTAAGCGACCGGAAACCATCCTGACCACCCGAATGCAAGATCACATCGCCCGTTTTGCGCTGCTGTACCGCCCAGCCCAGCGCCCATGCGTCGGCCCCATCGATCTTTCCCTCCTCTTTCAGTTTTACCTGCGGCCGCAGCATTTCCTGGTGCATTTTCTTTGTTAACCTAAACGAATTCGCTGGCCTGGGGTCCAGCACTTCGATCAGGAATTTTGCGTAATCGGTGCAAGTCGTATGAAGCTCACCCATTGCGCCGTAACGGGCAATATCTGTTGCAGTCGGTCTCTTTTTCGCATGCGGTTTGCCTGCCACATCATGCGGGCTTGCCGCCTGCTTTGCAAATTCATTTCGCCAGACATAACCGCTGGATTTCATTCCGAACGGCGCCAGCACATTTTGTTTCAAAGCAGCATCGAAATCCGTCGCGCAAACCTTCAAATCCGCCTCGTACTGCCCGCATTCGCCTGCATTCTCCCGCCCGTGTACACGAGCGATGACCGATTGCAGGCACCAGTATCCTTCCCCGGAGTAATCAAATTGCGACCCTGGTTTGAAATGTACCTTTAAAGGACTATCGGTAGAGCGGATATTCTGGAAGCCCGTAGTGTGCGAAAGCACGTGGCGCGGCGTAATCAGGTCCAGCTGCGGATCATTCCCCAAGAAAGACATCGGTACATATTTGCTCAGCGGCGTATCCAGGCCGATCACCTTGTTTTCACAAAGCTTCAACACGAAATAGGCAAACACCGTCTTACTCACCGAAGCCGCTTCAAACACCGTGTCCGTCCCGACCCGCTCTTTGTTCTCCACATTTTTCACCCCAAAACCCTGCTGCCAGAATACCTTCCCATCGCCAACAAGCGCGATGGACGTGCCCGGCACCACCGACTCCTGCATGAGCTGGGGAATCAGTTTCGTGAGCTCGTCGATGATTTGCTTGTTGCCATAGTGGAGCGGTTTCGCTTTCGTTTCAGACGCGAAAGGCCAGCCTGTCCGGAGCGGCAGGCACGATGCCAGGACCGGAATGGTGGTTGTTTTGAGGAAAATTCGTCGGCGCATTGGGGTGTAGCTGTTTGATTATCAATGGATGTGATTAAAAATCATTGATCGGCGAGAACTACTGTGTGTGGCATGGCTGATGGGTCTAAATCTAGCAAAATCTCTGAAAAACCGGCAGCAATAGCCTATATTAAGGGCTACAATCACAATACATCAAAGGGCGTTAATGCAGATCTGGCCAACTGGCAGGTCTTCGCCCACATTTTCAAGGGAGCATCTATTTATGAGTAGCATAGCCTCATCAGGAGAACGAAAAAGCTGAGGCCATCAAGCAACTGTCCCACTTACTGGAAAAGCACCCACCAAACAGCCCCCAGGGAAATCGCCAGGACACGCCGTTAAAAATTACCAGAGAGTACTTGATCGAAGGCCCTCCCTTCCCGGAAGACTCCGTTCACAAAATAGTCGATTATGCTTCGCTGCTAGACGAAGCGCTGAGCGTGCTTTTACAGAATGAACTTCAATGCGGGAACAAGATCCTCGAAGTGGCAATGGACTGGCCGGACACCGGTTCTGTCTTTGTTTTATTGAAACGGCGCTTTGTGGGGCATTACCAGCACGATACTTTTAAATACACGGAGATTAACGATCCACACTACTGGTTCGCTGAATATAGTACTAATCATCGACCGCTCCATTCTGTTTGCTGCCGATGGGATGAACCGCTGGGGGTGTGATTCGATGCGGGGGTGAGTATGGAGTTGGTTGTTATTTGCCGATACATTATTTATTACCAACTGAATAACAATTAGTTAAATGCATCCAGGTACAAAATAGGTACAAATCACGATAAAATGGGAAAAATTGATGTGAAAATTACCATCCCATATTTGTGTCGATCATTTACCGAAATCGGTAACAAACAGCGTCATAAAAAATTCGTTATCGCCTTCTCCACCCCGAAAATACTTGATTTTATTTTAACCTTCCATTTATCAGCTTTTGGTTAATTTCGAAGCGAGCAAATTTTACCATGCAAAATCAGATAGAAATTCACAAGAGCAGTGACGGCCAAACTCAAATCGAAGTAAAGTTTGATCAGGACACCGTCTGGCTTAGCCAAAAGCAAATGTCCGACTTATTTGAAAAGGACAGCGATACAATCGGATTGCACTTAAAAAATATATTTAGCGAAGAAGAGCTGGTAGCAGCCTCAACTACCGAGGATTTCTCGGTAGTTCAGCAGGAGGGTAAGCGCCAAGTCAAAAGAACGATCAAATTCTATAATTTAGACGCCGTCATTTCGGTAGGCTACCGAGTGAACTCAAAACGCGGTACTCAATTTCGTCAATGGGCAACGCAACGCTTGAAGGATTATCTGATACAGGGTTACGCCTTAAACGAGAAGCGGCTGCTCCAGAAGCAACAGCAGGTTCAAACACTGAAAGACGGAATCCGTATTCTAAGCAGAGCCATCGAAACGAAGACCGGAGATCCTGATATCACATGGCTTGATCAGTTTGCAAAAGGTCTTGAACTACTAGACGACTACGATCATGAAAATCTTGATCAGAAAGGTAGAAACACGCATCCTGCAACATATCCGGAACTGCCAGACTACCAAAATATTATTGAAGCCATGAGGGGTGATTTCGAATCGTCAGTTTTCGGCAAAGAAAAAGATGATAGTTTCAAAGGATCGGTTGCCCAGATAAGCAAAGGCTTTGGCGATATTGATTTTTATCCTTCGATAGAGGAAAAGGCAGCCACCCTACTCTATCTGATCATCAAAAATCACTCGTTTGTGGATGGCAATAAGCGTATTGCTGCCGCCTGTTTTTTGCTTTTCCTGGAAGTGAATGGATTGTTAAAGTCGAAATACGGAGATCTGCTCATTAGTAATGAGGCGCTTGCCAGCTTAACGCTCTTTGCCGCTGCTAGTAAGCCGGAAGAGATGGATACAGTTAAGAAGTTGATAATTAGTGTGCTGAATCGGAATCAGTAAACTGACTTTGACTTGATGAAAATCCAGTAAACAGCAATGTAAAGACAACACCTAAGGTAATATGTTTAACCAGAATCTCCTGACAATTTAATAATCTACCCTTGCTCATTAAATGGATACTAATTGCGAGATATAATATAATCCAATAGTTTCCTTTTTTGATTAATTATAAAATATTAACTATATATCTCTAATTTTAAATTTGTTTTTATCTCCTTGCATATGGTCACAGTTCAACAAGTAAAAAATTGCATTGAAAGCCTTGAATTGCTGGATCCAGCAGATCCAGCAGTACTAGAAAAAGCACAATTAGCTTTTCAAACTATGGGCAAAATTCTCTATTTAGCATTAGATTTACCTGCCAATTTAATTGTTTTTCATACAAGAACACACGACAGCGATGAACTTTATACAAATTTCCATGAGATTGAATGCCCCAAACCGGAACATGTGAAAAATTTTGGCAGATGTAATCTCCCTAATAAGCCCGTCTTTTATTGTTCCGAAGATAGATCTACGTCTTATGCCGAATTACTACAATACTGGATTGAAGAAAAAAAAGGTAAGTTTTTATATGTGACCATAAGCAAATGGCAACTTGAAAGCCAACTTAGAGCGTTGATAGTGCCAAACCCAGATAAAAATTCAAGAACTACTGAATTTGACAAAAATCATGGAGCCAAATTTGATAATCTACTCAAGCAAATAGATAATGAAGATTCAAGGGTCGCATTGGTCATGTTTTTTAGCTACATACACGAAAAAATGAGAAAAGCCGCTAAGCACGATCTCAAAACTTATATCATAACATCCAGCTATTGTGATTATGCTCTAAGTTCAAACAAAAGCGTCGACGCAATTCTATATCCAAGCGTGCCATTTAACGAAAGAGGACATAATATAGCAATTAAACAAGGTTTTGACTTTGATGATAAAATGAAGTTATTGACGGTTTATCGAAACAAATTTGAACGTTTTGAATTAGGGTCAGCAGCAAAATTTCAAGAAGCCGAACTTTTAGAAGCAAATAATATAAATAGAGACAAAAGGCTGATTGAATGGTAGTCTAGCTATTCTTTTGAACATTGAACTCGCTAGGAATAACCAGGTCGACGGAAATAAAAAAAGGGCTGAGAATTTCTCGGCCCCTTCTCAAATTCACTTATTGAGCAATTTCTCAAAAAAACTCAACTGTCAGATATAGTGTTGGCTATTACACATCATCTTAATCAAAGCAGATAAGACCGAATGTGAAATTGTCTGACGCATCCCTGTCAAGCCTTGATTCCAACTCAACATTAAGATCAGCCAGTGAATCAGCATCATTTAGCATTCTTTCCAGTTGTAAGCCGTCGAATAGGTCGTGTACACCATCAGAACAAACGAATAGTATATCAGTACTGCAATCAAAGGTATTAGTATAAAATACTGCCTGGGAGGTGTTTAGATTACCTTGTATAGAACGTGTAACTACATGCCGATACTTCGATAGTTGGGATAATTCTATAATGGAACCATTCTCTACAAGATCATTCACCAATGTGTGAGGCGTAGATTCAAAAAGCAATTTTTTGTTTCTAAAATGAAAGATTTTTACATCTCCAATCCAGAAGTATGATAATTCATTTCCTTTGATTACCACTCCACCAACAGTGGCTCCCATAGTGGCAATTTTTCTGTTGTTATGTTGACGAATTGCCAGATTCGACTTATTAATCCCCTTTTGAAGATGAAAATCGTCAATTGTTTGAACTGTTGATAGATAAGTTACTATGTTCTCACATACGATACTAGCTGCTATTTCACCGTGATCATAGCCCCCCATGCCGTCAACGACAGCTAGAAGATATGACCCATCACTTGCTGTGTATTCGAAGATCAAATCTTGATTTATGTCTCGCTTACCTTTGTGAGAAACTGTCAGTGCTTTCATTTCTTACTTATCGCCTGAATGGTGGCTCCACCATGTCTTGTTACTCTTGGTCGTGTGGAAATCTTTAACGGTCTCGATGAAATCCCGTTATCCGTTGCCTTAGTCGCCCATAAAAATCCCTCTCCGGGAACGAGCGAGCTCATATCAGCTGGTGATAAAGAAGAAAGTTGAGTAACAGACTTCTGGATGTGCTTTAACCATTGTGGACTGTTAAATTTATGGAGCAGAACAATAGAACTTAGCTCAATAATCTCATTTGGTAAACTTGGAGGATCTTGACTTGCTATCATAATACTCACTCCCTTGTGCCGCATTTCTCTAATTGCGGTTACGATATTTCCTGTTAAGTCTCTATTATCCATGTATTTATGAGCTTCATCAAATACAATAAATTTATTGAAGTGCTCACCGCCAACTTCTTTTACCGCTGAGAAGATGTTCAGCATGATTACAAAAAGTCCTAAGGCCTCATCCTTTACGATGAACTCATCGCGCAGATCGACTATGATCAATCTCCCTGGTTTTAGTTTATCACGTAGAGTAAATTTGTCATCAATGTATTCACTGGCAAAGCTCAACTTCTGTCTTGCCAACGCTTTTTGAGTGTTAGATAATAATTCGGATTCCTCTATACCTTTGGTAATGACATCTATCGATAAGTCCCTTCTTAGCGACTTCATAATGGCCTTCAGCTGCTTTATGTAAGTCGAATCATTACCACTAGCGCCGAGTAAGAACATCCAATCCTGAACATTCAATTCTCTAGAGTTGAACGCTATCGGATTCACCTCAATAGAAGGATATTCTTTCTGTCTTTCATCCATTTTATCTTTTGGAGTAAGAATAATTACATCCTCTATTTTATCAGGATTAGCGCCGTATTTTTCTTTCAGTTTTCGGAGTTCCGCGTCCTTATCATTTGGCTGCTTCATGGTGGCGAACTCAGGCTCATAATCCATGCTTTCACTGTAATGAAAAATCACACCCGCCAATGGAGAAGGGAGCATGTTTATATTTTTGAATTGTTTCAATACCATTTCCGATATTGTGCCAATGGTGTAACTTTTTCCGCCGCCCTGGACACCAAAAAGACTTATCGTATTTGTTTCAGTCAAATCCATAGCGATCTTTTTACCGTGAAGGCTTTCACCCAAAATACCGTATTGGACACTGGCTGAGTTTTTGCCAATTAGAATATCATAATCAGGGGGTGTGACGTTGGACTGATCGTCATTCGCATCAGATTCAGATTCATCTATGTCAACTTGATAATCTTTTACATTAGCTGGACTAACCGGAGTATTATCAGGCGAATCGTTTACGGGTTGTCCAGTTTCTCCATCTTCATCATCTGGCTTTTTGTCGCCCAGCTCTGTTGGGGCTTTAACGTTCTGATCTTTCGATTTCAGTTTATGGATAAATGGCCTAAGCTTATTGTTGATGCCAATTGCTTCCCGCAACCCACCTTCAAGCTCCTGATCTTCAAGCCTTTTCGTATTCAAGTCAGAGTCAGGATCCAAAAGCTGCTCGATTAGATTTCCACCGAAAGTGAAAAAGGTAATGTCATGGTCAAGTGACTCCTTGTGATGTTTCTTGCTTGCGGAGAAATTGAAAATGACTCCAAGCTGCTTAAATGACAGTTTAAATCCAGCATTCAGAGTTTGTAAAAACGCGTGATAGCTTGCGTAGGCGTTCTCGCCAAGGTATTTGTATCGGTAAGCTCTTCCAATGTAAAACTCTAGTAAGGACTTTAGTTCTTTGTTCTTAATCTCTCTATCTAATCGATCAAATGACAGATTATATTCTGGATCAAAATGCATTCTCATTGCCAGCATCGTGTTATCAATCTGCTCAAGCATTTTTGTTTTCAAATCGCCGATTTCGGCACCACCAATACTCTTTCTACATTTGATCTCAATGATAGTGATTTGAATTTCTCTATTCTCAGGGTTAATCGTCACAAGGAGATTGTCTGCCCGACTCTTACTTTCAGTAGGCAAGCTCTCAAAAAGATTATGGTGAAGATCAATTGGGATAAGGAATGACTCTTCAAGCAATCCTTTTTTCTCTAAAACTCTTTTGGTAAATGCCGAGCCAATAACTTCAAACGCCTTGTTCCTTGAAGAGTTGAGCTGTAGAATTAGAGAGCTAGATACAGCCCTTAAATCCTCGAGAAGAATTCTGACCTTAGTTTCATCTTTCGGAACATGAACATCGATATTGAATTCTTCAAAGTGTGGCGCCAAAAGACCCAGTACCTCGGAGGTAGGTCTTGTCGTCAAATAGGACGAAATTCCAGTTACTTCCTCTCCTGGCACATAATCTAGAAGGAAAGGTATCTTACCATCTTTGGAGGGCTGATCAAATATTTGGGGGCCAAGATTCTTATCAAATGTAATAACCCAATCTGAAAAGTCATGTAAATGAGTGAGAAGTACCTTGTCTTTGTCACTAAGACGCAACTGTGTCGATGGAACTGAATCCGTAAATTTCGAAGCTAATGCTCCTGCAACGAAGGTTTGTAGATGTCTAAATAAATCCAATCCGATCTTTCCTGAGCCCGAGTAATCGGCGTGTGTCTGGCTACTCTCTATATATCGGTTCCATTTGATCTCGTTCTCTGACTCATTTACAGCAATTGTTGGAGATACTAGCAACCCATTCAAATAAAAGTTTCTGTCCTGCGTATAAGGTTTAATTAGCTCAACTGTTATGGGGAACGGGCTAATTAGAAAACTTAAATGAGCTGAAAACTGCCCAGGTAATTTGAGATAATCTGAAATGCTATTGATAGAGAACCTCATTTTAGGAAATAATCTGTTTGCAGAGGGTTGTGAAAACACCTCAGCTTCTTCGGAAATGTTAGATTCAGGATTTATTAAGGTTCTCAAAGCTTCACCATGCTCGATAATCTTATCAACTCCTTTAAAGATTCGAACTTCATATTTTATTCGTTGAAAGCTGCTTTCTTTCTCCAATTCAATTAGCGAATCTGCAAATACGCCTGCGTCACCAGCATTGAATAAATTGATAATTAGTTTATCAGTATAAGGATGCTGAGCCAGATAGTTTCTGACATGCTTGACAACTAAGTTCTGGCTTACTTCTGTTTCTACGTAATTCTCTTTGGTGATATTAAATAGCTGCCGGAAATAATGTTTCATTTGCCGGGAGACAGAAGTCATTCCATCCTTAGACTCTTCTGCGAGTACATTTAAATAAATACCCCATCCGTAGGCCAGTTCACCAGAATAATGAAACGCTTTAAAAGTGCCTGGCTCTACCAGAACTAATGGGTTATTTTCAGGTGATAACTGCCCTTCAAAAATGTTTGAAAGTCCTTTAAACCAAGCTATTTTATACCCCTCATGATCATGTGTATTTTTTTCCCATTCGCTAAATAAATCCACTAACTGAACCCACCACGCCAGCCTAAGCGGGTGTAAAGGAGAAAACAATAATGCCTCAGCCGGTTTACCATCAGGTAGCTTAGTTTTAACCCTCACTAAATCCAACATTTGTATCTCCACCAACAAGTCCTGAATGCCGGATTTCTCATCGTCCTCAATATCTTCCTCTGACATTCGTTTATAGAGGTTCGCCGTCCAATCACTGATCTTTTCAACATAAGCGCGAATTGAATCAGCGAAGCTGAAAACATCTGCCGTCTCAAGTACCCCATTTCCAGCCTTGTTCGAATATCGAATCTTCTTAAAGATTTCTACCCGAAGCGAGATAATTTCTTTGGGAACAATAGCGGACACTTCACTAACAGAAAAACTGACCTTTTCAAAACCAATTGCTAATGAGTTACTTTTAAGTGATGCCTTTACGTACCCGAAACGATCTGCATTTGTCAAGAATATATCTTCAAGGAGCCTAAGTTTCGAAGACAGGTTCACTTGATAATTGTGCTTATCAGAGTAATTGATATGGAAAGTTGACGTATGTTTAGCCGACTCGGAAATCCAGACATTCGAGGTTTCAGAAGGAATTGGAATCTCAGGCACCATGCCTGACTTCAGTTTATCGATTCGGAATTTAAAGAACGCCTGCATGACATTATTTAATTTGTCCTTTCGTTGATTCTCTTCACGATCGGAGCTTTCTTCCAAAACATAGTCGAAATCATCTGTATCGCTTGTCAGCTTATAATCAAACGAGCTTTTTAAAAGGCTGGCATCTTTGGCCTTTGCCTCCTCCCAAGCCGACTGAATCCTCGGTTCTTTAAAATCATCATTAGTATTGAGAATATTGCCATGCTCATCTTCAGCCCAAACTTTGAAGAAATAGGAACCTTCCTCCATTACATTTGGATTTAGGTCGACAGTTATATCCCTGTAAGCTCTGTTAGATGCAGAATTTTTAACTTTTCTAAGAGTTTGTATTTCCTCACCTGAACCACCATTTACGCTCATCAACGTGACTCTGAAATAAGCAAGACTGGGAACATCCTTAGGATTTTGACTCATGGCGATTCGGACCCTTACCTTCGAGGTTGAATTCCCCCTAGCTTTAAGCACCATTCTGCCTTCCTCAACCGAAAAGTCTGAGGATTTGATCTCATCTGAAATAAGTTTGATACTCGTCAAATCAAGATCAGGAATTTCCCAGTTCGCAAAGTTCAAGTAAGAGTATTTATTGTGTATGAGGTAACAAATTTCAGAGACACTTCTGCTACCATTCTCGGCTTTTAAAAAATCTACCAATTCCTTTTGAAGGGAATTTGGTTCCAAAGGGAGTTCAGCTATTCGGTCATAAAGAGGTCGATAAAACGATCCAAGCAACTCAATACTTTCAGAATTAAGTTTTAGCCTTGCCCTAATCCTTTCGTAATTATTAAGTAATGCCAAATCCGGAATTAGATTTAGGATGTGGAGATTATCGCCTATAGATTCTTTTGAGTATCCTTGTTCTTCGAGTGAGAGAAGATAATCGATTACATTTGCGGTACTAACTTGATCAACATCTAAATAGCCCAGAATTTCGTTTTTAAGGACTATTAAATACGCCGAGGGAATATCATTTATTAACTGTTCCTTTAATGTCTGCTCAATACCTTCCAAGGATATTTCCTTGAAAGTGGCGTTGCCATAAGAGTCCTCAGCAGAAGTTCTACTATTTGATGGAATAAGTACTAAGAGAGGTGCATGTTGCTTGTTTCGGAGCTCAATGAGTTTGGTTGCCGTAATGAATCTTTCACTACCTACTGAGTTATCACTAACAATAAAAGTGCTGATATTACTGTATTTCTCCCGAATCATCTCCCAAAGAAATTCGAGCTCGTTAAGCCCCAATCCAGTAATTTTCATGCAATGACCAGGAATGGCTTTGCTAAGATCATCATGATACAAATCAAGTATCAGGTTAATGATTCGTTGATAATACGTATTTATCTGAGACGTCATTTGCATACTACTTAGCATTTAGTTCATAGCGGGGTCTAATCCTCTGAAGGTTGTAAGCATCACTTAGATCATTGTAAAACCCTATCTGTCTAAGTTTTAATTTGAATGCCCCAACATTCTCTTTGAAAGCAAGATGTGTGTTAAGGTCTGCACCACTGAATCGATCCTCCGATATTCCATTTATGATTAGCCCGTATCGATCTCGGACACCTTGCATTAGTTCTTCAATGGATAAGGTTCTGGTTTGAAAGCTAGAGCTATCCGATTCAATGACCAGTATTTGCACAAGTGTTTCCAACAACCTAGTTCCCAAGACATATCTTCTTGGGTGCTTTCTACCACGTCCCTGAGCTAAAAATCCTCTTTCTCCATTTTTCTGAGACAAGTTATCAATAAGCTGCATGTGATAGCGAAATTGATAATTTCCTCTGGCTTTCAGAATTAATTCAATATATCGATCAAAGTAGGTGTCTTCGTATTTAACCATATCACTGATAAGGCCTTTTTCTTCGTCATCCAATGCACTGTAGAGATTATCCCACTGAGTTTCGAAATATATTTCGAAATCTTGGGGTTTATCCTTCAACAGTTCCACAGCCTTGCGAAAATTATCCGAACTGCTTTTGTCTAATTTTTGCCTTCTAAGAGCAGCATTTATTTGGAAAGTTGCCTTAATGTAATCATATACTCTGTTACTCAATGTCTCAGCATCAGCAGCAGAAAGGCGTGCAATCTTACTTTCATAGTCATCAGTGACATCGACAACAATATTCCAATCCTTTCGTACTGTATGATTGCCTTCCTCAACCATACGAGGCAATATATGGATCAGCTTTTGAATATAGATGGAGAGGTGAAAAGATGTAATTGTTTTGAGGTAGTCTATAAGGACATTTCTTGGAATAAGGCTTTTGTAAATTAAAAGTCTCCGAACGTCATCACAAAAGAGTTCGGCCTGTTCATGGAGTAACGGCTGAATATGATTCAGAGTCGAACTACTTTCCAGAAATCCGGGCTTTACATTTTTGATAATGTGCAATAAGCCCAAACTGTCTACATCCAGATGAGCTCCTAAGTTTATTTTATTCGTAGTCTGGTCCCAGCCTTCCATTAAAAAATTTTTCAGATCTTCACGTACGATTGGGTTAGCGCTAAGCATTAAATAGACTTGATCAGCTGTATTGTAGTCCCTGGTATTGGCCGCATTTCTCACCCTGTAACTTTCGAGGTGGATGGGTCTCAACGAGGATATTTTCTCTTTATCGAGATTGCCCCTGTAAACCATATTGATCAAATTGCTACGCATCCACAATTCCGCAGCATCAGGATTTTCATTGAATCCTTTAATTGATCCTTCTTCCTCTAATTTGGAAAAGACATTTTTTAACGTATCAATACTGATAAAAGAATTGATATCTGCCCTGGCCCGCTGTTTAGGGCGCACTCCATTATGCTTTAATAGCATGAACAGATTAACAAGGGTATTGTCAATGTTTACCGCCTTAGCATCAACTGTGAAAATCAATTCATTCCGAAAAAGACTCTCGTCCTTATTTAATTTAATGGCCATGGCTATACTTTCACTGGTTCTATGTAAAGGCGACTTTGGTCATCATTGCTGATTCTATAAAACTCTAAATTATCACGGGTTACCAGTACCTCTCTATAGATTAGATTTTCTAGCAGATTCTTGAATATGGTCAATTCAATAAATTTTCCTCTTAGATCGTTCAGAGAAGGACTGAAGCCTTTCTGTATGAAATACAACATCTCATAGAGATCAAGTGAGATAGTCAATTTGATGTGCTTTTCAGTCTTGTGTCGAAAAATTAAACTGTCCGGTTCATATTCGAGGTATTTCACCAAATGATCTGTCGTATTTACAAATAGCTCGAAATCGTTTAGATTAAATAATCTGAACGATTTACTGTATGGATCTCGAACATCAGTGGCATTGAGCACCAAATGTTCTTTATCTATTCCCGGATTATCACATCCTTCATTCAACGAAATAGCCCTAGAAATACTGGCTTTGGTATTCGCACCTTCATCTCCTTTCATCAAAACATTAATGAATCTGAAAACCGAGTGATATGGCAATCGAAGTAAATAGGAAGGAAAGTTAGCCTCCCCAGTTTCACTAGTCATAGGCACATATCCATTATTGAAGGACAATAATTCTGACTTACCTTCAAAATATTGATGCCTGATAAAAACTTTTTGAATTATCCTTATTCTCGTAATCAGTGTTTTGTCTTGTTCGTGAGCTGGAACCCAAATCTTATTGTTGTTAAATTCATCGATTAGTGTAGCGGCACGATCTGGAAATTCCAGGCAATCATTCCCTTTATGTTGACCAAAGAAGAGATCTCTGTCTTTGTCAGGAATAGCCACTTCTCCAATGTCAGTTTCCCGTAGTAATTTGATCAAGCGATCCTGATTGCCAGAATCCTTCAGAGAAGGATTGGTGATATTGAAGTAATAATATTGCCAATATTCTTCTGGCCAATTTCCACCAGCAATAACAGACTGTTTAATATCGGCACATTCGTGATCTCTAGTAAGAGTAAAGGCGATGAACGAACGTAAATCCCGCATAGTAATATGGAGCTCCCGTTTCAGGCTGCCTGTTCTTAATAACCACTCCATGCGGGTGATTACTTCTTCACCTGAAGCCGAATCGTTGAAGGACTCTACATTATATTTAATGAAGCATTTACTTGCTAAATTGCAGCTATCACATTTATTCCAAAGGTCCTTTTGAGTCAAGGCTTTTACCTGACTTCTAAAAAGGCTTGGTTCTTGATTATCTTGGGCAGTCACAGATCTCAAATTGAGATTGATGATCATAAGGCCAGAAGGAAGACTCTGATGCCCTTCATTATAGAAATAGTTTTCTATTGTATCATGAAGAGATTTATGTTTGTTAGTAGTCTTTAAGAATTCGACAAGTCGCCCTTCATTAATTGCAATTATCCGCCCTTCATTGGCTTCGCTGTAATTCGATAGCCCTGAAAATGGTTCGAAGAAGCTCTCTAATACATCATTGTTGCTATGTCGGTCTTCATCCTGAGAGCCATCATAATTACTTTCAAAATTGACAGCATTGATTTTGAACCTAGCGCCATTTTTATGTTCATGGATGCTGAGCTCTCTAATTGAATTATCTTGCTCAATTCTTTTGATGAAAGCAGTCTTCCCATCCCCAGCATTTCCAGTTATGATTAATAGCTTGTATTTCCCGTCAAGAATGTCGGGCAATAACTTTCTATCCAGCTTTGAAAGTGTATACGTAAACTGGTCGTATTCTCTGACATTTTCACTCGCCCGTGTACCATAGTTCCCTGCTTTGGACTGACTATATAATGAATTGATGTATTTGATAAAATCGCCTTGTGAGTCGTTAGTCTCTACAATATGCCTGCCGTTTGGGCTTTCTTGTAAGATACCGTCTTCACCAATTGCCAGCAGTTCATCCAACATAATCTCTGCATTGGGAAATCGCATTGCTGAGCGAGGGTTTATGGCCTTACTGAGGAAATCCCCAAATGCATCTGAAATCCTAGGCTCGATTTCTTTTGGATTGACCGGATCAATGCTAAGGACAGGCATTTTTTTTGGCGCCCAAGGATATTGTTTGCAGATCATTTCGTACAGCGTAATGCCTAATGCAAATGTATCTGCTGACTTATCCCAGTTCACTTTATATCCATCTGCAATAAGGTCAGGAGCTAGATAGGGGTTCGTACCAACGAAATCCTGATTATCATCTACAAACGAAGCCACGTTGAAGTCAATGAGAACGAAACGCTCCTCATTGTTCCAAATTATATTTTGGGGCTTTATATCCCTATGGAGAATGGGTTTATCTAGGCTTTGCATGGACACCAAGGCATTTAGAATGTCGTTTGCCATGTGGTAAACCCGATAGATCGGAAGCCTAGCATCTGTCCTTGAATAAGTGCTAAGATTCTCGCCTTCTAAATACTCCATTAACGTGTAAAATTGTCCATTTGGCGTTTCTCCATTCCAAACAAATTTGACTATGTTGTCATGTTCCAAACCAACGAGGGCATTGTACTCGTCGATCACCGAATTGGCGTTTACACTTTCGTGGAAGAGCTTCAAAGCATAGTATTTCCCTTGAAGCTGATGCTTTACTTTAAATACTCTGGAATAGCCCCCCTTACCAAGAATCTGATGAATAACGTAATCTCCGATCTTGTCTCCAACCTTTAACTCATCGGTGTCCGTAGACTGCTCCGCTAGGGTGTTTTTAGTGCGTTTGGGTAGAACTTCACTATCCTCTTCCCTCAGTGCATCTTCAATGAATTTTTCAACCAGCTCTATGCTGTCAATACGTTTTATATCATCTGTGAGGATAGTCGCGAGCGCTAGTTCATCCAGCCATTTCGGCAGAGCTTTATTTAGCGCGGTAGGTAGTTTATCAGTTGGTATTCTTCCACCCATTTTATCAAGATCATAGGGCGTACTGAAAGGTTCTTCTCCCGTAAACAACCAATAGATTAATACACCTAGAGAATAAATGTCTGACGAACGAGTGGCATCACCCACTGTTAATTCAAGCGGATGATAAGGCGAGGCATTGGACTCATTTATGGTAGCCATTACCGTATAGCCTTGTTGGTTATGGTCGGAAAAGTAAGATTTCCCAAAATTGCCCAGATAGGCGTAACCACTGCTCATGTAAATGTTGTCAGGGTTAATGTCTCGGTGGAAGACGTTTTCTTTGTGAGCCTCTTTCAAAGCAGCCATGACATTACGGATAATTCCCAGCTTCTCCTGAAAGGTGAAGGTTTTTGATCGAGCTTCTGCTCGTAGGGAGTTTTCATCCAAGAAGTCAGAGATTTCGTAAAACTGATGATTCTCCTCATCAATCTTGAACTCCACGTTTAGAATGAAGGGCTTTGCCTTGATTTTATGAAGGGCTTTGTACTGATTCTTAATCGTCTCCTCACGCTTGAGCAGTTCGGTCGCTGAAAGACCTGCGACCTGAAGCGAATATTCTTTGACTCTTTTGCGAATAGAGGATGTTACGCCCTTAGGTTTTACAAGGTACTCAGTGAAGTTTGGTTCCTGCACAAGTATTTCAATGATCTCATAACCTTCTACTTCGTGCTTTTCATTTGGTGCTTTTCTACTTTGGCTACCGTCAAGGTACTTTACAATGTCTTGGTAGATGTCTAAAATATCATCCTCTGACTTTCCAATCTGTTCAGGATCCGTCAGGTAACTGGTCAATTGCTCATTGAGCTGGAAAGTGAGCTTGGCAGATTCCTGCCAAAGCGAAGGAGCATACGTATTGGGGTAGGACAAAGTAACCATATTTTGAATCCATGCTCGTGTCCAAGCGGGTTCATGTTCCCGTAGTTTAGAGGCTAATATCGCCGTCTTCTGTCTTCCTGTCTTTAATGGGTTTTGCCGTTGGCGATCATTGACATACCAATAATTATCATCTCCTTCAATTCTTCCTTTCCAGTCCTTATTCTCGACGTTGTAAACCGCATGTGGGGCAACAATCAATAAATCATACTCCCAATATTGCGTCCGGTTGTTTCGTGGATTGGTGGCGGCCAACTCCACATTAGGAATGAGATAAAAGCTATCTGGCAGGTTTACCTGCAAGTAATCCAGCAAACGTCTTTCCCCGGCATTCACAACGGAATCGAAATATGGGGGCACTATGATTTTTGCCATGATTCAATTTCGTTTTCTACAAATTCGATTGCTCTATACTCATACTCATTAGCAATCGTGAGCATTTCATATGCATCTTTGACCAGCTGATCAATTTCACTCTCCTTTACATTTCCTATTCGAGGAATTGGAAGATCATTTATTAATGGTACAATGAAACCTAATAAATTAGTACCGTAAACAGTGTTTCTCAGCATTCTGAACCACAGTGAGGAACTAAGTACAGCAAAAAGATATCCTGGTTGAATTCTTCTTTCATCGGGGATAAATCTCATCGCATGACCAGCAATAACCTTTTTTTCCAAATATCCCCATACAAATTTTGCTCTACCAAAAATTTCATTCTCGCCTAAAGTTCCCTGGGCCGGAATCAAGATGGTGCCTTTGGAAACTATCTCTTGATGTAAATTCTTGATAGATCTTGTAGCTATTGATCTACCTTTTGGTTTTAAATCAAAAATATCTCCTTGTGAAAGAAGTTCTACGGAGTTTAAAGAGTGGGATTCTATTCTTTTATATCTAGCACCATAAAATGGATCAACTGATAATACATCTCTCAAATTGTTATGTTCTCCGGTTTTTAAAACATTAATTATTCTCTGTTTTCTTGGACTATAATTTCTACCCCGAAAAGTATTGGCAGATAATTCATTCATGGAAATCTTATAGGAATTTGAAATCTCCCTTTCTAGTGGTTTGTTCAGAGCTTCCAAGTGCTCTTGGGCTAGATTTATGCCGTCATAAAACTTTTCAATTGACACCTTCAACAGTCCATTCGCCTCAACACGTAGATCGGTTGCTTTTGTAATCAAGTTGTTTATCTCTTGCTGCTGAGCCTCAGGGAGGATCGGAATAGGAATATTTTCAATGTGATGTGGTTCAATATGCTTTACCACACCTCCATAACTGGATTGGATTAACAGCCCATATCCGTATTTTGAAGCTAAATACGCATATAGATAGCCCTTTTTTACAGATTTCTCATTTGGTATGACTCTAATCAGGTCGTGGGTTCCAATCCTACCTTCGAAATCACTATTTGTGAAAACACAATTACCGAGTGTGCCAGAGCAAGAGATCAAAATCCAGTCCTTCTGAATTCGTAATTCTTCGGCTTGCTTGGTGGATTTTTTTGAAATGTATTTTCCACTATTTATATCTGCCTTTACCATGTCTGATCCAGTTAAGTAAGGCCAGCCATATTTATAAGAGTTTACATATGTTCTTTTGAAAATAGCACCGGAGAAAATTTTGTCGCATTCATTTTTTAGGGTCGTTAAACTATAAGGAGAAGTCTTGAGTCTGGCTTTTGCAATTGGTCCATCACTTAAATGATATGATGCATCCAATCTTAAGTCAGAATCAGAAAACCAAGAGTTTTTTACTTGTAATACTTTCATATCGCTTTACCGTTTATAAAATTGAGATATGATTCAGAAACTCTTGGTAGATCATCATCCAATTGTTTAAGCTTTTCTCTTCTGGTTTTTACCTCTATCGAACCATCTTTTTTGTGCACTACATATTGTGTTTCGGTATCGAAAAGAATCTCCGCACCATCATCATCACGCATATAGATCGGATTGCCTCTTCGGTCTTTGCCTAATTTCTCAGCAATAGCCATAAACACCTCATAATCTTCTGCACTATCCTGAGCTAACTGTCTTTCCACCTCTGTTTTTCTCTGTAAAAATAGCAATGAAGCCTGTACACCTACCTGCGGTAAAAAAGCCTCCACAGCTAAGTCAACAGAAGCGAGGATTTTGAATTTGTCCAATATCCATTCCCGAACAGGAAGTGTATTTGGGTTTCCTAATATTCCATCAGGTAATACAATGGCTACTTTACCTCCGGGCTTCAAAAAGTTATAACACGCTTCAATGAATAACACCTCCGGGGCATCACTGTACTTGGATAGGAAATACTGGCTGGCGATTTCCGGTTCTACCTTCACTTTCGCCCCAAACGGAGGGTTGGTAAAAATGATGTCGAATTTTTCACGGGCATCATTTCCATAGCGGATTTCAATGTCTTTCATCTCGAAAAGGCTCTTACTAATGGCTCCTTGAATCTTTTCAATTTCAGCAGGATGCTCCCAATTGGGGTAGGCAAGGGAATTAACATGAAAGATATTTGCGTGTCCATCACCAGCCATTACCATGTTCATTCTGGCTGCTTTTTTCAGGTCAGGGTCAAAATCAAATCCGAAAATGTTACGCTCTGCGTAGTCTTTGACCCGCTCATTTACTTCCCTAGAATTGAACTTTTCTGCCAGTAAGGGGCCATCTAAGTAAGGATATAGTTCAGCAGCTATCTGTTTTCTCACATGATCCAGCACCATCACCAAAAAGCCTCCCGAGCCACATGCAGGATCGAGAACACGATCATTTTCGGACGGATTCATCATTTCTACCATTGCTTTGATGATGTTTCTTGGCGTAAAGAATTGACCTGCTTCCTGTTTTAAGGTATTGCTCACAATGGTTTCGTAAGCCATGCCCTTAACATCCACAGAAGCGTCCAAGAAGGAGTATTTGGAAAGCTCACCCGCAATAAAGGCAATTCCCTTATCAGTAAGGCCGATGGCTTCATTTCCGTCAAATACCTCTGAGAATATTTCATCACCTTTCAGTTCTTCAAAGAGACCTTTAATACGTTTGGTTACTGCCCTTCTACCTTCTTCCGTATTTTGCTCTTTTACACCAACCCAAAACTTCCTGCGGTAGCTTTCCTCCGAAGGTATAAATCTGCGTTTCTCGTCATAAAGCTTGCAGAAGATAAGGTTAAGCAATTGCCAAAAGGCATCTTTCTTGCGGCCTTCATTACCATAAATATAATCGTGCGAACGCTTGAATACTTTGATTAAGGAGTCATTGGCGGGCTTTTTACTTGAAGAGCGGTCAGCTCTATCAAGATCATCTAGTGTTTCTCCTTCACCAGGGAAATCTGAAAGATCGACGAACTCATAATCAAAACCCATTGCATCATCGTCCTTTTGCAAGTAATGATAGCTGGAGCCATTTGCCCAAAGGCCAAATTCACAACTTTCAACTGCTCCCATAGCATTCTCTAATGTTGCTTTCACACCCTTCTTCTTATCGGTATCTTTCACTTGATCATCCTGAACAATGCAGATACGAACAATGAAATCTTGCTTATGCGGTTTTCCTTTTTCAAATACCACCAACTCGACTTTCTGTCTTTTAGGTTTGTTTGTATCAGGATCCGTATACTGAATAGTAAAATCGCGCTCCATGTCAGTAAGATCAAAACCATATTCCTCATTCAGCATCAGGATTACAGATTGAAGATTACTTTCCTGTGGTCTATTTTTTTTGATCCTATCAGTTAGAACACATATTAGCTGGTCATCCTCCAATACTAGGTCGTCTTGTTCGGTTATTTCCTCAGACATTATTCAATTGTTTTTAGTAGTCCTATAATTTCTCTTTTCTTATCTCGCCTTGTCGCATAACGCAAAAGCCTATTCTTGTTTACATTGTAATTGCTAAATGCCTGCGTAAACAACTTATGAATATCTAAACCTATCGGCTTCAGAATATTCTCGTACTCAAGCAAGGTATTGACTAAAATCCCTTCAATACTCATACATAGATAGCTACCGAACTCCTCAAATGGGGTTTCAGAAGCCAGAGCAGTAAGAATTATAGCCTCTTCCTGAGCAATCAAATATCTTGCAGCTGTCTCTTTATCTGGATTCACAAAAACCTTTTTACTAAAGGAGAGCATCTCTGTAAATACTAAGTCCAAATCCTTTCTATTAAGTGCTACAAATACCCAGTATTTGGTAAGCTCGTCGCCATATATCTTACCAAGCTGAACAGTATCCCATACTACGATATCTTCAGCGTAAACTCCTTTAATTCTGTTATAAATTCTTTTTGATTTCAAACTCAGTTCAGTGGAGAACTCTGGCTTATAATAAAAAGTATAAAGCCCCCTGCCAATTTGGTATATCGCCCCTGCTTTCTTCAGTTGATTTATTTTCCAAGAAATCGTACTACGTGAAGAGTCTGGGGAATAGCTATGTAGAACATGAGCTAGTTCGTCCGTGGTAAACTCTTGCTTACCAGCGAAATGGGTCATTAGCCTGTTTACTATATCTGGATTCTTCATACTAGTAAATGCAAATATATTGTTTCAAAGTTCAAAACTTTGGCAATTATTGATATTTCATGCCAAAATGTTGCAATCTAAAACATCCTGTTTCAGAGTCCTCACTTTGTCTGTCGTAGCATTAAACGGATCGGTGTCCTCGTGGCTTCTTGTCACGAGGCACCGATAGTGCACTTTTATGGGTGCCAAATGCGCTTGATGGAAATATTTTCAAGAATGGTATTAACCCCGACTGAGCAGTAGCCACAGTGCGTTCAAGCCACAAGATCTGGTTGTTTTTACCACTAGATATGTAACTTTCAGCAGAAATTCTATTAGTATCACCAAGCACTGAGTACGTTTAGATAATCTATTTTTTCTTGTACCCTCCGATGTTTACTCCAATGAGCCTCCGGCGAATTGACTCCCGAAGGGCAAGCCGTTTTTCCATGGTCAAAGACGCGAAGCGGAATTTTGACCATGGAAAAACATAGCTTGCTACTGAGAAAAAACGCGGAAAATTTGAAACAGGTAGCAAACGGTTGAATTTGGTTGAAAAAGTTAGAATTTGGTCGAGTTGGATATAATTGACTTGAATTTTCAGGGGCACATTCATCAATATAGCGCACTAGGATCGAACTACCGACTTTAACTCGGTAGTTCGATATCAATGCTACACAGAAAGAGAACAGGAAAAATCAGTACAGCATCCCAAACATCCAAAGCGGAATCTTATCACTGTACCCCACTTCAAGCCCATCAGCAGCTACATAAGCATTCTCAATACCCGCGAGCTGTTGCCTGGTTTTGTTCGCCCCTCCCACTTCAACTGTTACCTTTCTATCCAATTTGAAGTCTCCCTTCTCCGTGTATTCAACTTTATGCAGCGGCTGAACCTGGCTTAGGAAAAAGCTTTCACGCAATGTTCCTATATCCGGACGACTCTGGTGCAATGCGAACTGAAGATTCGGATGACTTAGATATACCTTCTCAGGTTTCTGCAATCTGGTAATGCCAAAGCTGTCCCTATGTAACAACATCAGTACGCCTAGCTCTTCCAGATAATGCATATACTCTACTACAAGTGCCCGACTCGTATTCAGCGTTTCACTAAGTTTGCTGATGTTTGGTTTCATGGGAACGCTTTCGGCTAGCACGACAAGTAGTTGTTTCAGCTTGTCAACAGAAGCATAACTTATCCCGTAAACCGCCGGTAAATCCAGTTCTAAACTGAGCTGAATTGTTTCGGTTAGCTTCTGTGGGTAAACATCTTTATTCTCCAAAAAGTAGGGATAGTATCCGTGTTGCAGATAGTCGTTCCAGTGAGCCAGCGGTTTGATTGTCTGCGTGAGATCCAGCGCTATTTGCGTGTGATTGTTCAAAAGATCTGGCAGAGTTACCGCAGACCACGACGCAATCTGTTGGATTTGAAGAAATTCACGGAACGAGAGTCCATGCAAATGATACATGACAGCACGGCGACTCAAATCACCTTTGCTGCGTTCCAGATGCATAATGGATGATCCTGTAAATACAATCCGTAAATCAGGGAAGTCATCGTAAAGGTTTTTGATTTCCTGCGACCAATTGGTATATCGGTGAACTTCATCCAGTACCAGTAACCGCCCGCCAGTTCGGACAAACGCTTCGCTTAGATCGTAAAGTCGATGCGCACTGAAATAAAGATCGTCCAGGCTGACGTATAATGATTGGCCGGTTGGTAGCGCTGTTTGCTTTAAATATTGCAGTACTAGGGTTGTCTTTCCAGCACCACGAGCGCCCTTAATGCCGATCAATCGATTTCGTTCCCAGTCGATCTGATGGATGAAGTCACGGACGAATTTAGTTGATGTGCGTTGTAGCTTAGGCAAGAATTTTGTAAAAAGCGTTTCCATAGTGTTATTTGTGAATTACAAAATTACCACAATTCTGTAATTCACAAATAACACTTTAATAGACGAACAAAGTGGGATAGAAAGACTTATTTCAACTACCCTGTCATTTCAGTTAGTCAATGTCTAGGCCGTGACTTGCACAAAACTCTTCCAGTTCAGCCACAATTTCGGAAAGATACACATGCCAAAGAGAGACATCCTTCGAAGTTATCGTGGCTGCTTGATGAGAGGAAATTGTGTGTATCAACTTGGATAGAGAGCGTGTTACCTTTGGAACAACCGCTTCACTTACAACCACCTCATTAATATTATAACGGGCATGACGGACTAATTTCTTCAAGTTGGCGGACATATCGATAAAATCCTGGCTGAGCAAAGCATTGTATTCAAGCCGCTTTGCTATCATTGTCAATACCCCGCTAAACTTTAACAGATTGGTCATTTCGGATCTTACTGCCGGATCGACCGCCATCAATAAGCGCACTGTCTTCGTGGCAAGCAACTTCTCTCGCAAAAACACGCCAAAAACATCTACATAATCCTGGCATTCGCTTCGTAACCGCTTTATTTCTGAAGGAGTAAGCATAACCGTCACATTCACGCGCTTTTCATACTCAGGCAACCGTGGACGTCCTCCTTTTTTTCTAAACTTCTTTTTTTCCATATCCATCACTATCTGCCCAGGGGTACAAGTATGCGTTTCTTTTTACCTTCAAATACATATTCCTTACCGATCAGGATGTCGCCGGCTTTCTTGTTCGCTAATGACAGAGTTAGGTAATACTGCCCCTCACGTTGCACAATCTCGCCCTCCTGCATTAGGATTCGGTACACTCTCACATTCTCGTAAGATTGAGCAATATCCTTGATCGATTGATACTCCTGAGTACTTGTCTTATACCAGAAAAATAACACTGCAACCAGGCTACACATTCCGGCAAGCGGAGCAGACAAACCCAGGCCCAGCTTAAAAGCCTCTTGCGACGAGTTGAAACTGACCTGATAAGTTTTGCCTTTCACGCTGCGTGCTGCCTCCTCAATTTTATCGGCAGACTTCTTCACTGATTGGTTGAGACCCATAAAGCGCTCACTGATCTCAGTCATGACCATGGCGGACCAATCATCCATTTCAATTCCGTACTTCGCCGAAAACTGTCCCTTGATTTTCGTTACGAATTCTTTGGTGCTACTCATTGCCGAAGTGTTCGTTAAGTTCCTTTTTCAGTCTGATGCGCGCACCAGGTGTATAGTCCGAAAGGGCAAAGCCTTTCCGGATGCCGTCCAAGACCTGGCCGCCCAGCAAAGTGGAAGGCTCGAAATCGCCGAACCGGCGGTATCGCAATCCCATCCGTTTGCAGTTCCCGGCCAGCTCCTTGGAAAGTGCAGGGAATTGATTGAAGCTGGTAATGTTTTCCCAAACAATTGTCTCGAACTTACTATCGACGACAGATACAAGCTTTTGGAGGTAATCCACCGATGCTTTGTACGCTCCCCCACCGCCAATGATGATGTTGAACGCCACAGTAAAGCCCAATTCGTCGCAGAACTCCTTAAATGGAATGTCGCGTTGGATAAGTGCCGGAATTTGTTCGGATTCAGGTGCTCCGAAATCCATGTAAATCCGCTCAAAGTTACTTTCCGAAAGGCTTTCCATATAACCCAGGAACTTATCACGCACGAGAACATCACGGGCATCTAAAAGTGAAATGGTCTCCAGTCTTTCCGGGCCCAGAAATTTTAGCTGCCTTGTTGAAGTCTGCGTCGAGCTATCCACATCTACGAAAAGTGAATGCTCTTCCGGAACTGATAATGCACGGCAATAGGTATGAAGACTCTTCCCTACCCCGCCCTTCGATTGCAGGGTAAATTCAATAATGCGACTCATGTTTTAGAAAATTTAGATTTGACAATTTGATTTTGAATAGCGTCCAAATCATCCGGATCTGACCATTGGATGGGCGAATTGGAAGCAACTGATTTTTCGCTCGGCTCTCTAGGAGATGCCCGCGCAGGTGGGAGCCGTTTGGCGACTTTGACTTTATCCTTGAAATAGAACCGACAGTATTTGATGTCTTCCGCCGACACCAGCTCTGGGCTATGCAAGTCATCGTTCACCAGCTTCGCGATGAAGACCGATGATAATCCCTGGTCAAAATACTCTTGATAAAGGCTGTATAAAATCCGCCTTCGTTTACGATCCTTTTTTTCGAAAAGGCTGATTAAAATTTCGCGATTCATGACAAAAGTGTAAATAATTGAAAAACGGTGCTACTACACCTACTACTTACTACAAATCGAGACAACAATTTGACTATGAGATCATTAAACTTATAATGTCGAATTATGCATCTTACTACATTTTAGGTACCACCTTACTACGGACAGATTTGTAGTAAGATGTAGTAAGATCATTCAAGACTATCTTACTACACTTAAATAGCTGATAAAAAGAGCATTAACCCTATTTGTAGTAAGTAGTAAGATCATTATAGGAAATATAGTATCCTTTTACAGGAAAGAGCTGATTCTCGTGTCCACGCCGCTGCGTCTGAACAAAGCCAAGAAACTTCAATGCCTTTCCAACTTCGACTGGATTGATCTTTAACTTCCCTTCTGTTCGGCCTGTGAGAGTTTCGCATAAATCAGTGGCCGTGAAGAACTGATCGTGCTGCTCTTTGGTGCCTGGGGAATAATACTTCTGGATCAGTTCAAATTCCACAGTTGTGGTTTTATACTTGCTGTTAGCCAGCTCATTATCCTGTATTTCTTGAACGGTCATTTCATACCTAAAACCAACTTTGTACAACTGATAGGCCTGCGACCAAACCAGGTTGATATCAATTTCGGTCTTGTAAGCCCAGTCAATATGACGGACACCGAAACACAGCCACCTCACGCTTCCAGTTTCATCAACAAGAAACTCAGCTTTGTTGGTTGAACCCCAGACAGATGCACGCCTAGGTTCCATTCTCGGCCTTCGGTCGTATGGGTGACGCACCTTTATATACGACTTACTCATCAGCGTTTTCTGAGCATTGATTTCCGTTTTAGAAAGCGTTGACAATTCGTCCTGAATGACCGCAAAATTTTGGCAGAGCGCAATGAGGCTATCCTTATCTACCGAAATATTTTCGACCTGGTAATCTTTCAATGGCTCTGGGATCAGGAATCTTGTCAATGTTGTCTTGCCGCTATTCTGAGCGTCCTGGACAAAAATCAGTGCCTGCTTATTGAAGTAGTCATCATCCAGCGCGCAAACTACGCACCTGACCAACCACTTTTTGAACTGGACTGTAAAGCGCTCAGGATCATCAACATGGATGTAGCCAGCAAACCGTTCAATATAATCGCCATGTTCCTGCTCTCGCCATTGCTCTGCCACCGAATTGAAATAACTTTCAAATGGATTGGTTCTGGGAACATAGTCGGAACATAGGAAAGTATTGATCTCGGCCACGCTCGTTTTATGTCCGGCTTCACGCGCCTCTATGTATAAGGTGTTCAGATTTACACCGAAATATTCACCATGCCCTTTGTCACGCACAAAGACTTCGTTCAAAATGACATTGTAAAGGAAGTCGTATTTCGATGAAAGGAACCTGATCATATTTACGGTGGCACTCTTCGAACTCGGACCAATGGATTTTATTCCTTGATACTTTTTCATCATTCTGTTCGGATATTGATTCTCGAAAACAGAAATGGTATATTTGACTCACCACAAGTTAAATACCATTTCCAAGTGTAGCAGCGAATCCTTCGGGGTTCGCTTTTACTTTTTTGCTCTCCGATAGTCGTTACCCACAACATATCCACGAGCTTCTTCCTCGATTTCTTCGACCGTCTTCCTTCTCCCCGTTCGAAGCCATTTCAAAAGTTCATCCCGCGAAAAGTACAGGCGTTTCGACTTTTTCATGACGGGTATCTTGCCTGATGAAACCAGGTTGTAGACCGTCGGCTTTGCCAGGTTTAGCAATAAGACTGCTTCGTCAATAGATAGCAGATCAGGCGTGTTTTGCGGTATGGGCTGAGCGCCCTTGGAGGTTAATTCGAGGACAAGAGACTCGATTCTATCAAGTCTCTTGTCGATGATACTGAAAGGATTTTCCATTTGCAAAAAATTTGTTTTTGCAATGGTATGGGGTTTTTGTTATCGTTTTTTCATTTTTGTAATGGTAGTAAAAATTGTATTTCACTTTTGTATTTTTCACTTACTTTTGGTAATTGACTCTTCGGCAGACTTCGAAAATTCTTCCTGTGCTTCTTGAAATCGAACCCCAAAAAGTTCTCAATTACAAGGCCTAAATATTTTTCACTCTTGCCTTTCTTGCTGTCATAACCTTTGGCAACCGATCTAATCTTAAATCGATGAAAGATGTCAAGCGTTACGCCAATTTCGAATCTATCGAATGCGATTTTTCCAGCTGCCGGACATCCCAAAAATCCAACTCTCAGAAAAGTGATAAAATCCTGCTTTGATATTTGAGGAATATCGCGCCCACACGATGAGCAGCACATAACTATAAAATATTCGATCACATCGCGCATCGGCATATCATTGAATTGATTAGGTTGGACAGAAATTTCAGTCAATTCTTGGCGAAACTGGTTCTCTGAATAAGTGCCATTTATGTCAAGACCATTCGCTACCGTCTCGAAACTTGGGTTTGCATTAATATCTGTCTCATTATTGCTCGTTAAAACTTTACGAGCTTGTGCGCTCTCTTCCTCCGTTTCTAATGTCTTCAATCGCCGAGATTCATCATGGTCAATTTCAGCATGGACCGCAGCAATGCTTGTCCCCTCTTGTGCATTTGGCGCATTGAACTTATGAAACTCACCTTTGATGATACTATTTTCTAACCGCTTGAAAGCTTCAAAATCATCGATAGGTGTTTCTTGTAAATGAATAATGTAATGGCTGGTTGTCAGAGCACGCATTGTGTGAACGAAATTCCATCGTAGTCCCCTCATATAAACCCAAATCGCAGCAGGCACAAGCCAACATGCCGCGCCGCATACTAAGTACACAGCTTCCCATCTTTGTTCGTCTAGTCCATTCCAGAAACTTGATTTAAAGAATAGAAAACAACCTGCGAGAAACAAAAGCCGATCCAACCAATAAATAACTCGGTTAATTCGCTGATGACGTGCAGTATGAAATACCGCAAAAAGATCAGGCGATCGGTCATTAGCCTCGTACAGCCTTAGGCCGATTGCCAAATATCTGAGTCTTGATGCCAAGTCTGTTCGTCGGTCGAATGCATAGAAGTTCTCTTGCAGTTCATACTGGTTTATATTTAGCCCTTGTTCCACTGGAACAACTCCTTTATCGTTGTAATCCATTCGTTTATAGTTTAATACGACCAGCCGCCTCTATCTTCTTTTTGTCAATAACCTTCGTATATATCTCGGTCGTCTTTAAATGACGATGACCCAGCAATTTGGAGACTGTATAAATGTCTGTTCCAAGTGTCAGTTGGAGCGTGGCGTAGGTATGTCGGAAACAGTGAAAGGTTATCTTCTTCGTTATGCCCGCCTTCATAATCCACCGTGCGAGCTGCAAATTGGTATGAGCCGAATATTTTAGACCTTTGAATACCCGTTCGTTATCATCTTCTCTTTCTCCCATCTGTTCAAAGGCCTGTTCAGGAATGTGAAGCGTTTCCGCGCCTTTTGTCTTTTGTTGTGTGAAGCGAATGAAGTAACCATCCATTTCCGAATGCTGGACCTCCTTCCAGGTTAACTTGATCATGTCCGACCAACGAAGTCCAGACAATGCCGAAAAAATAGCTGCACGTTTCAAAACCGGGTGTTCACATTCCGTTTGGTATACCTCCTTCAATTCTTCCAAGGTCAGAAACTCGCGATGCGATTCCCCTTGCGGGACGCCTTTCACGCGAAGAATTGGGTTTACTGCAAAAAGCTTGTCCTCAAATGCTTCCTTCACACAAGCCCGGAATTTATTAAAATAGGTGTATTTGGTGTTTTCAGAAAGTCGCGAGTGCTCCGATTTTTGAGATTTGACCGTCCCGAGAAACGACTTAAAGCCCTCACAAAATTTCTCATCCACCTGGCCAAATGTGCATTTGCCTCTCGTATAAAGCAGAAGATATTTGTATGTTCCGTACCAATTATCATAGTTTCCTTTCGACTTGTTTCGCTTGATCATTTGCTGCTTAAAGTAGGCAAGGAAATCACGTTTTGAATTCAGCCGGTCGGCGAAGTCAAAGTTCTGATTTATGAATTGAATTTCGCGTTCAGAACGGATACTCTCGGCCTTTGCTTTGCTGATACGATTGTATTCCCTCTGTTGCGGATTAGCAGGTTTATCATAGAGGTATATTTTTAAAAACTCCCGTCGCGTCTCCTTTCCGGTCTCGGGAATGTAGATAGCCGGATAATAATCCAAATACAAACTCCTCCGGCCATCGGCCAGTGCTTTCTCCCTGAGTTTCACGCTTCTTGTACGTTCCATTATATAAATAGTTTGTCTATTGAATGTCTGGCAATCACCACCCGGCGGCCCAATTTAACTGATTTGATCTTTTTGTCACCGATAAGTCGCCACAGTGTGGTACGACTAATGGTAAGCAGTTGACATGCGTCCTTAACAGACAGATATGCCTTCGCGCCAAGATTGGCGGTAGGAATTTGCCGTTTTTCTACCGTCTCCTTTTCGCTCTTCTTAACCTTCGCATCTCGCTCCCGCTTTTTGTAGTTCCTCCGGTTGCATCTCAGCGTACAAAAACGCGTCTTGGTCGTGCGTGCGGTAAATTTTTTTCCGCACTCCTGGCATATCCGGACTGTTTCAATTGTCGAGCTCATATCCTACTGATCGCCAACGTTTCACAATGTTTCCTTACGTTTCTTGATGTTTCAGTTTGTTTCATAATTTCCCCCCTAAAAGCCAAAAATTTGTACCTTTTTGTACCTCGTACTAAATATACCAGAAAAGGTACAAAAAGGTACAAAACAAATCGGTAGCAAGAAAAATCAACAAAAAACAAAAAACCGCATCAGATTGCTCTAAATGCGGTTTTTATTCATTTTACTTATAAGTACTTATCGGTATTTATACCCTATTACTTCCCGATACAAAACTTCGAAAAAATATTCTCCAACAAATCATCCGTAACAATAGTCCCCGTAATCTCCCCCAAATGATGCAGCGCCAACCTAATATCCTGCGCCAGAAAATCCCCGGTAACGCCCAAAGAAAGCCCATTCAAAACATCAGTAAGCGAATCAGACGTTTTGAGCAAATGCTCATAATGCCGCAAATTAGTCACCACAGTGTCACCCGCAGCCTGCCCATGCACCAATGAAACAAGTTTCGAAGTCAATGCAGGTAAATTCTGTTGCGTATGCGCGGAAATAGGAACAATATCCGATGTATCGGAAACCAATTCAGAAGCCAGCAAAGGATTAATATCCGTCTTGTTCAACACAAAAACCACTTCCTTCCCAGCAGGCAGCAATGCCGCCAATGCACGGTTTTCTGCCAATGTCTCCGCGCTGTCGAAGAGGAAAATCACAATATCAGCCTTGTCCATCGCCGCTTTCGAGCGCTCAATACCGATGGATTCGACGACGTCGGTAGTTTCCCGAATGCCCGCAGTATCGATAAAGCGGAATTTCAACCCATCCAGCACTATGGTATCCTCAATCACATCCCGCGTAGTACCCGCAATCGCAGTCACAATAGCCTTCTCTTCATTCAACAATGCATTGAGCAATGTAGACTTGCCCACATTAGGTGAGCCGATAATGGCGACCGGCACACCTTCCTTAATCGCATTCCCAAAGTCAAATGAGCTGATCAGCGGTTCGATGGTCGCAAGTAAAGCGTCGATGAGGCGGCGCAAATCGTCGCGTTCGGCGAATTCCACGTCCTCTTCGCCGAAATCGAGTTCGAGCTCTATCATCGAAGCGAAATGGATCAGTTCGGAACGCAACGAGGCGAGCTTTTTGGAAAAGCCGCCGCGGAGTTGGTTCAATGCAGTTTTATGGCTGGCTTGGGAGTCGGCGGCGATGAGGTCGGCGACGGCTTCGGCTTGCACGAGGTCGAACTGGCCATTGAGGAAAGCTCGTTGGGTGAACTCGCCGGGTTTCGCGATGCGGGCGCCTTTCGTAATGAGTACCTTTAATATCTGACGGATAATGTAGTCGGAGCCGTGGCAGGAAATTTCGACGGAATCTTCTTTGGTAAATGAACGCGGCGTTTTGAAAACGGTGACGAGCACTTCGTCGATGATTTCTTTGCCGGCGGTGATGGTGCCGAAATGCACGGTGTGGGATTCGGCTTTTTCGAGGTTTTTACCTCTGAAAACGCTGTTGACCATGGAAATCGAGCCCAGGCCCGACACGCGTATAACGCCTATCGCGCCCACGCCTGAGGGCGTCGCGAGCGCGCAAATCACTTCCTGCTGATGTATTGCTTCTGAATTCATAACTGCAAATATGCTACTATTTGAGAGAACCAATATCCCGCGCAGGAAGTTTGAATTTTGTACCTTTACGGGATTTTTCCGGCGCCAAGGCGTGTTACACTTTTTTCAACATTAAGATTATCAAGATTTTGCTTACCGAAACTTTGCCCATCGTTACCTCTGAACTTCCGGTGA
This sequence comes from Dyadobacter soli, assembly GCF_900101885.1. Taxonomy (GTDB): domain Bacteria; phylum Bacteroidota; class Bacteroidia; order Cytophagales; family Spirosomataceae; genus Dyadobacter; species Dyadobacter soli. Next base: position 414,895 of record NZ_FNAN01000002.1, read on the forward strand.
TGGAAGCCTTCTACACCCTGCAGGGTGAAGGCCAGCACAGCGGTCGAGCCGCGTATTTCATCCGCCTCGGCGGCTGCGATGTAGGCTGCCACTGGTGCGACGTGAAGGAATCGTGGGATGCGAGTATTCATCCCAAATTCAATATCGATGCCATCGTGGAAGGCGCATTGCAGTATGCCGGTCGTTTGGCGGTAATCACCGGTGGGGAGCCATTGATGTACAATCTCGACGAGCTGACTGGCGCATTGCAAGAGGCAGGCTTCAAAACCAATATCGAAACTTCGGGGGTATATCCGTTTACGGGGCATTGGGATTGGGTGTGTTTTTCTCCCAAAAAATTCAAAACGCCGCATCCCGACATTTACAAAAATGCCGACGAGCTGAAAGCGATCATATATAATAAAAGCGATTTCGAATTCGCAGAGGAACATGCAGCCAAAGTCTCGCCCGATTGTACGCTCCTGCTCCAACCCGAATGGAGTAAGCAGGACGCGATGTTGCCTTTGATAATTGACTATATCAAAGACAATCCCAAATGGAAAATGTCGTTACAAACTCACAAGTTTATGAACATTCCATAATGCACCGGATTATTCTTTTCTGCTTCGCAATAAGCCTTTTTACCCTCCAATCCGTTTCAGCTCAGGACGTTACATTATCCAGAAAAGCCCGGGAAGTATACGAAAAGGCACAAAAAGCCTGGCAGGAAAGACGGCTTCCCGAAGCGACCGAGCTCTTCGAAAAAGTGCTCGAAATAGAACCAAACAGCTACGATACGCATCTGCGGCTGGCGCAGGTGAATGAACTGCAACGAAAACCCGATCTGGTTCGCAAGCATTACTACAAGGCCATCAGTCTGCGACCCGATGCGCCACAATCCGCACCGGCATTACAATGGATCGGTCGCGACCATTTCAATGTGCAGCGCTATGATTCGGCGCAGTTTTACTTCGAAAAGGCATTTGCATTGTTTCCTGCCAAATCCAGTTTGGGCAGGCTGGCGGAAAAGTCGGTGGCATCGTCGAAGTTTGCACAGCAGGCGGTCAAAAACCCACTTCCTATCGAGAAAAAATCAATGGGCGACACGGTGAATTTCCTCGGAACACAGTATTTCCCGGTGATGACCGCCGACGACGAGACATTGATTTTCACCGGGTTAACCGAAAACCGCGACGAGAATATCTATTTTACCAACCGCATTAAAGGCGACGGTTGGGACGTACCCGAGGAAATTTCCAAAGCGATTAATACCACCAATAATGAAGGTACCTGCACGGTTTCCGCCGACGGCCGCACGCTCGTGTTTACAGCCTGCAACCGACCCGATGGCCATGGAAGCTGCGATTTGTACATTTCCCATAAAGTAGGAAAGGAATGGAGCCAGCCCACCAACCTCGGGCAAGAGGTGAATTCACGTGAATGGGAATCGCAGCCATCGCTTTCCGCGGACGGGCACATGCTCTATTTCGCGTCCGATCGCAAGGGAGGCGTGGGTAAGCGCGATATCTGGGTGACGCACCTGGACGACAAAAAGCAATGGACCGCGCCCAAAAACCTCGGCCCGATGATCAACACCTCCGACGACGAGAATGCACCGTTCATTCATGCCAATGGCCGCACATTATTCTATTCTTCCAACGGCCTGCCGGGAATGGGCGGTTTCGATATTTTTATTTCCCAAAAAACAGATACGGTATGGTCGGCGCCTTCCAATATCGGCTATCCCATTAATACGGTTTCCGACCAGGTAGGTTTGTTTATCGCGTCCAATGGCGAGAATGCCTATTATACTGATGACAATACGGAAAAAGGCGGCGGGCGCTCATTGATCTATACTTTCCGGGTACCCGAATCGCTGCAAAAGATCATCACGCCTGCGCGGTATGCGAAGGGTAAAGTTTTTGACAAGAAAACAGGGACGGTACTGGCTTCGGACATCGATCTTTTTGACCTGAAAACACAGACAAAAGTCGGTTCATTTACTTCCGATAGTCAGAATGGCTCTTTTCTGGCGGTTTTGAACAATGGTGGTGAATATGCATTCTATGTTTCAAAACCGGGTTATCTGTTTAAAAGCCTTTCATTTTCGGTTGATAATGAGCAATCGTTTATAGACCTTGAAATCCCGCTGGAAGCGATCGAGAAGGACCGTGTGGAGGTTTTGAATAATATTTTCTTCAAAACAGGAGAATATGTCCTCGACGACAAATCAAAAGTAGAGCTCGACAAGCTGGGCGACTTTCTGAACAAGAACAAAACCATTAAAATTGAAATATCCGGCCACACCGACGACGTGGGCTCCGACACCGAGAATATGGCGCTTTCGCAACGCCGGGCGCAGTCGGTACAATATTATCTGCAACAGTCGGGAATTGCGGCGGACCGGATTTTGGCCAAAGGTTATGGCGAAACAACCCCCAAAGCGCCCAACGATTCGGATGAAAACCGGCAGAAAAACCGAAGAATCGAGTGGCGCATCCTGTAAATGCATTTGCATAACGGGCTGAAATTTTGCACTTTTGTCAGTCTGCCTTTGTTGTACCAACAGGTACAGAAAGGCAAAATTCACTTTCACACACGAAGATTTGCCTTACCTGGCACCGCTGGAAAACCCAGCTAATCCATAGAACAATCGTCATTAACAGTAGTTTTATATTAACATGTCATCCGAGAAAGTCTCTTGCTTAATTATCGGCTCCGGCCCTGCCGGTTACACAGCCGCCATATATGCATCCCGCGCGGGATTGAATCCAGTACTTTACCAGGGCGCCCAACCGGGTGGCCAGCTGACCATCACCACAGAAGTTGACAACTACCCGGGCTACCCCGACGGCATTACCGGCCCTGAAATGATGATCAACTTTGAAAAACAGGCTAAACGCTTTGGTACCGACGTCCGTTACGGCCTCGCTACTTCTGTTGATTTCACGGGTTACCCGCATAAAGTGATCATCGACAACAAGCACGAGATCACCGCCGATGCTGTCATTATTTCAACAGGTGCCTCTGCCAAATGGCTTGGGCTGGAAGGCGAAGAACGTTTGAATGGCCGCGGCGTATCCGCCTGTGCGGTTTGCGACGGTTTCTTCTTCCGTAACCAGGACGTGGTAGTAGTAGGTGCCGGCGATACGGCCGCCGAAGAAGCTAGCTACCTGGCAAAACTTTGCCGCAAAGTATACCTGCTCGTTCGCCGCGATGAAATGCGCGCGTCGAAGATCATGCAGAAACGTTTGGAAACATTACCGAATATCGAAATCCTCTGGAACACCGACACCGTGAAACTGAACGGTGAGGAAGGGCTGGAATCGGTATTGGTTAAAAATAATAAAACGGGCGAGGAGCAACTTTTGGAAGCAACCGGTTTCTTTGTTGCGATTGGCCACAAACCGAACACGGATATTTTCAAAGGTTATGTCAACATGGACGAAACCGGTTATATCCAGACCATCAAAGGAAGCTCCTGCACCAACATCAAAGGCGTATTCGCTTGCGGTGATGCTCAGGACAATGTCTACCGCCAGGCCATTACCGCCGCGGGAACAGGTTGTATGGCGGCACTGGATGCTGAAAGATTCCTTGTGGAACGGGAAGTGGACGTTATTATCGAAGAAGAAGCCGCTTAAAATCAATCGCACAACCCCTAAAAGGATCAGGCTACGCTGGATACTAACCACCAGCGTAGTCTGATTTGGTATTATACTTATGAAAGTAAAGCTTATTGTCTGTTTGCTAATGGCCGTGTGTCTGATCTCCTGGAACACGCAAGCGCAAGAGCGAGGAAAATTCCGAAGAAACCCCAAGATCAACCAGTCGGGCAACAATGCCAACGAGGGCCCAACCACCAAAGCCACGCCTCAGCCTGAGGACGAATACGAGGTAGAAACCTCCAACCTCAAATTCCAGAGCCAGTTCGAGCCGGTCAAACCGCTGAACCCCGTCGTGAATGAAGATACCACCACCATTGACGAAGGGGAAACCGAAGTAGTGATCGCCGAAGATTCTGTGCTTGTAGCGGATGAATGGGTAAAGGCTGCCGAATATTACGTGATCTGGGACGCCCGCACGATTAACCCCTACGGCCTCAAAGCGGAAGATTTTGACGAGCCGGTAGACCTCAAACTATACGACCAGGCGGCCAACCGCATGTGGTCTGTTCCGTTGGATAAGACACCTGTTACCTCGCATTTTGCCTACCGCTGGGGCCGCTGGCACAATGGTACCGACCTCGACCTTGAAACGGGCGACTCCGTTCGTAGTACTTACGACGGTATGGTGCGGATCGTGGCCTGGGACGGCAGCGGTTACGGACGGTTTGTGGTAGTGAGGCATTATAATGGTCTGGAAACCCTTTATGGGCACCTTTCCAAACAAATGGTCGAGTCGGGCCAGTTGGTGAAGGCGGGTGAAGTGATTGGCTTGGGAGGAAATACCGGTCGCAGCTCGGGTTCCCATTTGCATTATGAAAACCGTTACGAAGGCAATCCCTTCGATCCCGAGCATATTTTCGACTGGCCGGGTACCGCTATCAAATCCGACCATTTTCTACTCACCAGCTCTGCTTGGAGCCATATTCGCGGCAAATCCAGCAAGGGCGAGTTTGAGGCGGGCGACGCCCCCAAGGCCTATTCCCGTTCCATTTTGCACAAAGTACGCTCGGGTGATACCCTGGGCTCCATCGCTTCACGTTACGGCGTAAGCATTTCATCCATTGCCCGCAAAAATCGTATGTCGACCCGCACCACGTTGCGGATCGGACAGAAACTGCGCATTAAGTAATCCGAAACTATCATGAAATTAGATATTCTTGCCATCACAGCCCACCCCGACGACGTGGAGCTGTGCTGCGCCGGTACATTGCTCGCGCAAATGGCGCTGGGTAAAAAAGTTGGTATTGTCGATCTCACAAGAGGCGAACTGGGCACCCGGGGCACCCCCGAGGGCCGTATTCAGGAAGGTATCGATGCCGCTCGTATTCTTGGCATAGAAGTCCGTGAAAACGTAGGCCTGGCTGACGGTTTCTTCAAAAACGACGAAGCACATCAAAAAGCGATTATCCCTTTTATCCGTAAATACCGCCCCGAAATTGTCATTACCAATGCCATCGACGACCGCCACCCGGATCACGGCCGCGGTGGGGCGCTCGTAGCCGAAGCGAGCTTTTATTCTGGTCTGCGCATGATCAAAACATTCGACGAGCAGGGTGACGAACAGGAAGCATGGCGTCCGAAACACGTTTTCCACGCCATTCAGGACCGGTATATCAATCCGGACTTCATTGTCGACATTACCGATTTTCACGACAGGAAGATTGAGGCCGTCAAAGCATTCAAAAGCCAATTCCACGTACCTGAGTATAAGGGCGAAGGCGAGCCTCAGAGCTACATTTCTTCTCCTGAATTCCTGCAATTCATCATCGCACGCGCACGGGAAATGGGCCATGCCGTCGGCGTGAAATACGGCGAAGGCTTCACGACCGCGCGTAAGCTGGGCGTTCGCGACTTGTCTGTCTTCATTTAATTAACATTTATTGTGATTTAAATGCGGGAATTTGTTTGACCGATACGCGTGTTTTCATCGTATATCTTGATAAATCAGATCTAACAACGCATGAAAAACATCCTCATGGCCGCCATCGCGGGAATATTTGCCCTCACGCTGCAAAACTGCTACGGGCAATCTTCTGCCGACCAGGGCAAACCGGCCGCCAAAGCACCCGAATATTCGCGTACCGAAACAGCGCCCGTCAAAAAAAGCAACGACGACTGGCAGAAAGTCCTGTCGCCGGAAGTGTACCGCGTGGCACGCCTCAAAGGCACCGAGCGGCCATTCACCAGCGAGTATGAGCATTCGAAAGAGATCGGTACATTTTACTGCGCCGTGTGCGGCAACCCACTTTTCAAAAGCGACGCCAAATACGAAAGCGGCTGCGGCTGGCCAAGTTTCTTCGAACCGATCAGCAAGAAATCCATCGTGGAAGCGGCGGACAACAGCCTGGGAATGCACCGTATCGAGGTGATGTGCGGCCGCTGTAAATCGCATTTGGGGCACGTTTTCGACGACGGCCCGCCTCCTACCGGCCTGCGCTACTGCATCAATGGCGTAGTACTGGATTTTGAAAAGGCCAAAACCGCCGAGAAAAAATTTAACAGTAAGAAAAAGCCCGAAAGCGGAAGCTAATCCAAGCGCTTCGGATTTAGTGAGTACAAAAGGACATTCCTCGGAATGCCGGGCCAAACGCCTCGCATTCAAAGAGGAATGTCCTTTTTGTTTTTCCTGTCTGAAAACTTTTTTTAGCTCTTAGTCTTATAATTTGTTCCAATTCTAAATAATATCTATGTTTGCCAAGGTTTATAATTATTCTAAATAAACCGATCAGTTATCCCTAACAAAAACGCTTACTGGATCAAATGCTACACTACAATTTCAAGTTGCGGGCTATGCTGCTCGCCTCTGTCGTTGCGTTCGGACTTGTCTCTTGTTCAGATGACGACGAACCGACACCTCCCGCACAGCAAGACCTTCGCACAAAAATCGACTATGCGAAAGTAACGCCTACTACGCCCTACAAAGCCCTTTTCATCGACGCCAAAGGGGATACTACTGCTGATACGAAGTCGGGTACCGACCGTTACAGAATGTTCCAGGCATTGAACTACTACCTCGGCAGCGCAGTACGCGATTCGGCAACGCTTGACGCCACGGTGATGAAAAACCTGTTTGCGAATAGTGGTAACCCGTTCAAGGACATCAAATCGGGCGCCGTTTTGGTGAATGGCAATGATCTGAATGCCTCAGGTGTTCAGCTTCGCAGTATAACGGCATCGTCCAAATCTGCCGCAGAAGCGGAAACCAATCGCGCTGCATTGGAAACCTACTTTACGCAAATCGCGGAAGCCAGCAAATCCGTGAAGGCGAAAGCTGAGAAAGGCAAGGCCGGCAAACTCGGCAACTACCTGGTGGATTCAAAGGGAATCGAAATCGCCCAGATCATTCAGAAAGGGCTTATCGGTGCATTGCAGCTCGACTACATTGGTAATATCCAGCTTGACAAAAACCTCGAAGCCGACAATAAGACTTTGGTTTCAGGCAAAAAATACACTGCACTGGAACACAACTGGGATGAAGCATTCGGTTTGCTGACACCGAACCCGATTTTCCTCGAAGGCGCGACGGATGCTGCCAAAGGTGCAAAAGCGACTGAGTCGTTCCTGGGATCTTACCTGTGGGAATACAACAAGGCCAGCTACGCCAAAATCCACACAGCATTCCTGAAAGGCCGCGTGGCGATCGTGAATAATGATAAAACGGAGCTGAAAACGCAGGCGACATTCATCCGTACTGAAATGGAGAAGGCAATCGCATCGGCCGCCCTGGGTTACCTCGGCAAGTGGAAAAGCGGTACGGACGACGCAACCCGCGCACACGCCATGGGTGAAGGGTTAGGCTTCATTTACTCGCTCCGTTTTGCGAGCGTCAACGGAGCCGACGCTGCGTTTTCCGACGCAATCCTCCTGGGCCTGATCGGCTCTCCAAACGGTTTCTGGGACCTGACGAACGACAAAATCAACGCAGCTTCCGACGCAATCACCAAGAAATTCAAGCTGTAATAGCCCATATTATCTTTTTTCAAACGGGTGGATCGGCATTTTGCCGGTTCACCATTTGTCGTTTTAAAAACTAACCTCTGATAAGATGAAAAAGTACTTCGCGCTCCTGCTGACATTGCTTTTCCTGGGCTGTTCGAGCGGAAGCGATAAGCCCGGCCCCGAGCCTGCCGACGAAGGGAAAGACCGGTCGGTGATGCTCAAAGCCCTGGCCGAGAACATTATCGTTCCGTCCTACGATCAGTTCAAAACGAAATTCGACCTGATGGCGGAAAAGTCCAAAGCATTCACCGCCAAGCCCGACGCCCAGGCTTTGGGCGAGTTCCGTAATGCATGGGCGGAAGCGTACATAGCCTGGGAGCGCGTGGAATTGTTCGATTTTGGTCCGGCCGAGAAGCAAACGATCCGTAACTTCTTCAACATCTATCCTGCCAGCGAAGCCGGCATTGCCGCCAACATCACCGACCCTACATCGAGCCTCGAAGTACCAGCATCCTACCCTACCCAGGGCTTCCCGGCACTTGATTACCTCATCAACGGCCTCGGCGCCAACGATACGGCCATTTTAGCACAATACTCCACCGATAAAGATGCCGCCAAAAAGCTCGCGTACATCACGCGCGTGATCGCACGCATGGAGTCGCTGCTGGGCAAGGTAATGAGCGAATGGAAAGGCGAATACCTGAATACGTTCGTCAGCAAAACCGGCCTGGACATTGGTTCTTCCACCTCGCTGATGGTCAACGGCCTGGTACTGCATTACGAGCGTTACATCCGATCAGGCAAATTTGGAATTCCATCTGGGGCAATGGCCAACGGAATTCCGGCACCAGAAAAAGTGGAGGCATTATACATCAAAAACATGTCCCAGATACTCGCCCAAGCGGCCCATAGCGCATACGTCGACTTCTTCAACGGAAGGCACGCAGTCACCGGCGAGGCCGGACCGGGCATAAAATCCTACCTGAATGCATTGGGCGCTAAGGACAGCGGTACCGGCAAACCGCTTACTGAGAGCATTAATGCACAATTTCAGGTTGCAGCCGCGAAGCTAGGCGTATTGAAACCAAACCTATACGAAGAGGTCAAAACCAACAACCAGGCCATGAAAGACACGTACACCGAAATGCAGAAGGCTGTGCGCATGCTGAAAGTCGACATGACTTCCGCCATGAGCATTACCATCACCTACACCGACAACGACGGCGACTAGTACCGAACCATGCGGGCATATCTGCAAAAATATACCTCGGCGGCCCCTTTGGCCGCTTTCAGGGCCCTTTTCGGCCTGATGCTGGCGATCAGCACAGGCCGTTTTGTGGCTTTGGGGTGGGTCAGGGAGCTGTATATCAGCCCGCGGTTTTTCTTCCCATTCTATGGTTTTGAATTTGTGAAACCACTCGGCGAATCGACTTACCTGCTATTCGCGGTTTGCGGCATTTCCGCGTTGCTCGTCGCCATCGGCTGGCATTACCGGCTGGCATCGATTGCGCTTTTTCTGAGCTTCACGTACATCGAGCTCATCGACAAAAGCACTTATCTCAACCATTACTATTTTGTGAGCGTGCTTTGTTTCATGCTCGTGTTTCTGCCCGCAAACACCTTGTTTTCGGTAGATGCGCGGCGGAATGAAGCATTGCGCGCCGGGCAAGTTCCCGCCTGGTGCGTCGATAGCGTGCGCATGATCGTTTGCATGCTCTATTGCTACGCCGGCATCGCCAAACTCAACAGCGACTGGCTGCTGGAAGCATTACCGATGAAAATCTGGTTACCTGCCAAAAACGACACGCCGCTGATCGGCCCGCTCTTCAACCATTTGGAAACGGCTTACATTTTCAGCTGGATAGGCTGTATTTATGACCTGAGCGTAGGTTTCCTGCTCTGGAACCACCGCACCAGACCATTTGCTTACGCATCCGTGGTAGTGTTTCATTTACTCACGTCGCTGCTTTTTCCGATCGGCATGTTTCCGTACATCATGATCGTGACGGCGCTCGTATTTTTTCCGGCAGCATTTCACCAGAAAATCATCGACCGCGTCGGTCGGCTGCTCGCATTCCCCCCGGGCGCAATCAGGTCTGCGGCTCATTACCGGTTCCCTGTATGGCTGCAACCTGTCGTTTACGCCATTTTTGCACTGTTTTTTGTATTCCAAATCACCTTCCCATTCCGGTACCTGCTCTACCCCAACGAGCTTTTCTGGACCGAGGAAGGCTACCGTTTTTCGTGGAGGGTTATGCTGATGGAAAAAGCGGGTTACACGCAATTTACCGTCACGGACGCCACCGGGAAACGTCAGATTGTAAACAATAACGATTTTCTCACGCGCTTGCAGGAAAAAATGATGTCGACACAGCCCGACATGATCCTGCAATACGCCCATATGCTGCGCGACCATTACGCGGCGCACGGATTCACGCAACCGCACGTGTACGTGGACTCGTACGTAGCCCTGAACGGACGCACCGGCAAACCATTAATCGCCCCCGACGTGGATTTGGCACAACAAAACGACTCGTTCCGACACAAATCCTGGATTACCCCATTCAACAATGAAATTAAAGGTCTTTAAGTTTTTACCCCTTCTGCTCCTCGTTTGCAGCATTTCCGCAGCCCAAACAAGGCTGTCGGGCCGCATTTTTTCCAAATTCGATAGCACAGCGATCAAAGGCTGCACCATTTTTTTGAACGAAAACCTGGTTACCGTCACCGATGAAACGGGCAAGTTTGCATTCGCGTCGGTCCCGAACGGCAGCTATACGCTTCAAACCACTGCTTCGGGTTATCGTATCGAGAAAAAGCATTTCAATGCACGCGGAAAAGACCTGCATTTCGACCTTTACCTGACCTCCTCCGAGCAAAACCTCAACGAACTGACCGTGAAGGAAAAAGCAGCCGACTTCGGTTTCTCGCGGTTGCGCGGCGTGGAGAGCATGGGGATTTATGAGGGCAAAAAATCGGAAGTGATCACGCCCGATCAGCTGGTAGCCAACCTGTCGACTAACAATGCGCGGCAGGTTTACTCGCGCGTCGCCGGGTTGAATATCTGGGAAAATGAAGGCGGCGGCTTGCAGCTCAATATCGGCGGTCGCGGCCTGGACCCGAACCGGACGGCCAATTTCAATGTGCGGCAGAACGGTCACGACATCAGCGCCGATGCCCTGGGTTATCCCGAGAGCTACTACACCCCACCTATCGAGGCCGTGGGTAAAATACAGATCGTACGCGGGGCGGCTTCGCTGCAATACGGCACGCAGTTTGGCGGGCTGATAAATTTTATGATAAAAAAGCCGGTTCAGGACAAGAAAATCGAGGTGGTAGCGCGGCAGAGCGTGGGCTCTTTCGGTTTTTACAATGCATTTACCAGCGCCAGCGGAACGGTGGGCAAATTGAGCTACTACACTTTTTTCCAATACAAAAGAGCCGACGGCTGGCGGGCAAACTCGCGTTTCAACAACTATACTTTTTATACCGACCTCGACTACAAGCTTTCGGAAAAAACCAGCATCGGCCTCGACATTACCCATATGCATTACCTGGCCAAACAGCCCGGCGGGCTTTCCGACGCGATGTTTGCGGATAACCCGCGCCAAACCAACCGGGAGCGCAACTGGTTCAATGTCAACTGGAATATGGCCGCCGTGCATTTCGACCACCGTTTCAATGCCAGTAACGAGTTCAACCTGCGCATTTTCGGGCTGGCAGCCAACCGGTACTCGCTCGGCTTCCGCCCCAACCGTGTGGCAACCATCGATGATAACAGTGAGCGTGACCTGATCAAAGGCGATTTCACCAATTGGGGCGCAGAGGCACGCTACCTGAAAAGGTATTCCATTGCCAAGAAAATGTCGGTACTGCTCGTGGGCGGTCGCTATTATTATGGCTATAACCACAACTTGCAGGGCCTCGGTACCAAAGGGAAAGACGCCGATTTCACATTCGTAGAGCCCGACCGGTTCATTACCTACGACTACCGCTTCCCAAACCGCAACATTGCCCTTTTTGCAGAAAACATCTTTTACATCAACGACAAGCTGTCCATTACGCCCGGACTGCGTTTTGAACACATTAAAACCACCGCCGACGGCTACTACGGCAACATCGCACGCGACCTCGCGGGTAATGTGATCAATATTTCGAGGACCGACGAGTACCGCACCAATGGTCGGCATTTCCTGCTCGCCGGCGTCGGCATTGGCTACAAGCCCGTCGAGAAAGTGGAGCTTTACGGCAACATTTCACAAAACTACCGCTCGATCACGTTCAGCGATATGCGCATTGCGAACCCGTCGTCGGTCATCGATCCGAATTTGAAGGATGAAAAAGGCTATTCGATCGACCTCGGCGTGCGCAGCCACCAGACTTCGCTGTTCAACTACGATGTGAGTCTGTTTTACCTGAACTACGATAACCGCATTGGCGAAGTACAGTTTTATGACGAGAGCAACCGCGTGCTGCGCCTGAGAAGTAATGTCGGCCAGGCCATTATCATGGGCGTAGAATCTTACGCGGAGGCTGATTTCCTGCGGCTCGCGCGGCCGGAAAATGCCGATTGGAGCGGCGTTTTGTTCGGTAATGTCGCATTCATCAAATCGGAATACAAACACAGTGAGATCCCCGGTGTGCAGGGTAACCAGGTAGAATTTGTTCCTAAAATCAATTTAAAAACGGGTCTGAGGCTGGGTTACAAAAAGTTGAAGGGCTCTTTCCAGCTCACGCACCTCACCGACCAGTTTTCCGAAGCGACCAATGCGGTGGACGGCGGCGTATCGTCGGTAGTAGGGCTGATCCCGGCATACAAGATCATGGATGTGAGCCTGTCGTACGAATGGAAGCGGTTCCGGGCGGAAGGCAGCGTCAACAACCTGACCAACGAAATGTATTTCACCCGCCGGGCAACAGGGTATCCCGGTCCGGGAATTCTGCCATCCGACGGGCGGGGCTTTTACCTGACATTACAGGTCAAAATATGACACAATCATTCCCTGCGGTATTTTCCCAAAACCAAGCCTAAATGGAAGCCTGCTACCATGCTGGGGCGCAGGTCCGAATGGCCGGCACGGATAGTTTCCCAGTTGTCGTACATATTACGGACCTCCCAGTCGGCGACGCCGGCCGTTCTCGACCTGACGTGGATGCTCCTGAAACCGACGCCTGCGAAGACATCGAATATGAAACGGCCGGGCGTGATAAACTGCCAGCCGAACCGCGCGTGCCCTGCCCACACGTTCTTGTCCTGCCGCACGTCCTTGTTTTCAAAGAATGAACACGGGCCGAACTCAGTTTGACAATCCCTGCCGATCCACTGATTTTGGCGGTATACCACTTTCTTATACAGCACTTCGGGACCGACGTAAGCCCGCATCCTGCGCCGTTCGAGAAAATACCATTTCAAATGCGTGCGGCTCTTGTAAATGTCCCTTTCGGGCCTGTCGTCATCTTCATCGAACCAGAGATTGAAACTGGAATTTCCGTAACCGAGGTCTTCCTGCAATGCAAAGTTGCCTTTGCCCAACGGTATCTCGACGCCAAACTGAATGGTATTATCGAAGTCATACATCGGCAGCGGCGAGTACTTGATGATCACATGCCGCTTCGCCGATTCCACGTCGAACTGGGCGAAAGCGCTGCAAACAGGGAAAATTAATGCAAAAACGGCGGGTAGGACACGTCTCATAAAACCGGGATCTTGCTGAGGTACGTGATGCTGTCCGAATCGTCGTAATTGTATTGATAGAGGCCTCCATTACCGGTAACGATCAGATGGTTGTTCCGCACAATGACGTCGTAGGCGGGTACGTCCCGGAAGAATTGCTTCTGAACGGGCGCTTTCGGATCGGTAATGTCCATCATCTTAAAGCCCCTATCTCCCTCGCACACAAAGAGCTTGTTGCCCGATACGCCCAATCCGTAAGGCGAGTCCATTCGTTGGCTGCCTACCATTTGTGGTTTCTCCGGATCGCTGATATCCACCACATCCAGCGAACTGAACGAGCCGCCCGGCCGGCAGTTCACGCCCGTACGTAGCGTCACATACGCGTACCGCCCCTGCACCACCACGGGATCGCAGGAAAGCACATGGGTGTATTTGGTCAGAAACTTGGGATCATTGGGTTTAGCATTATTATAAATGTACATGCCATCCATAGCGCCGATAAACAGGTTTTTCTGATAGGGGAAAATCGTTTCGATTCCGACGCCCAGGTTCCTGGTGGCCGCTTTCGCCGGATTTCCGCCATCATTGATATCATATACTTCCAACGATTGCTTGGAGACGATATACAGCGTGTTATCAGTGATCGCAAACCGGGCCATAGAGCCGCCGGCACCTGTCTGAGGAGAGGGTCCGGAGTCGCCCGAATTTTCGTTACAGGCATTGAGCAGGAGCATCAGCCCGATCGCCGCGAGCCCGAGGAATAAGAGGGGTATCAACTTTTTCATAGCTAAACGAATGTTCTTTGAATGATTACCTGTAACAATTGGGCTGCTTCTCCATTTCCACCTTCTCCCAATCCACCACAATGCCCTTCTTCGGGTCGGCGCATTCGAAGTAAATGCCCGTCAACGGCGGGTAGTTGTAACCCGGAATGGCATTCGGGATGGTCTTTGTAAACTTGGGCGCCCTGGGATCGGCGATGTCGATCACGAGCAGGTTCGAGAGGTTGTCGGCGTACAGCCAATTGTCCTTCACGGCAATATCATAGTTACCCAAAATGGAGATAAACGAAAGGTTTTCCGGCTTTTTCGGATCGGTGTTGTCAATGATGTGAATGCCCTTGCCGAGCTCGTTGACGAACAGGTAGCGATCGAACGTGTAGATTTTTCCTGGCTTTTTCAGCGCCTGTGCTGCCTGCACCTCCACTTTCGCAATTTCATCAGGGCTTTTGTACACCGGCCGGTAACCTGTACCATTGAATTTTTCATTGCCGACAAATGGATCGGGCTCCCGGTGAAAGCAGGAGAGCATCAGCAACGCGAGGCAGCTTGCTAGTAAGGTTCTTTTCATGGCAGCAGTCAGGATTGATTTGCGTTTTAGACACAATGTTGCATGTAAACGTTGCACACATTTTCTCCTGTTTTTTCTATAAATAACTAAGTATTTGAGCTTTAAGGGAATTGTCGTACCTTATCCGTAATCCTCTTATTCACCATCTCTATCACCCCTCTGTTATGAAAAAGCTACTCAAAATCGTGGGCGTACTGTTACTTGTCATTATCCTGGTTGCCGCAGTCGCCGCAGCCTATGTTAAGACAGCCCTGCCGGATGTAGGCGAAGCGCCCGTACTTTCCATTGAAAAAACACCCGCGCGGATCGAACGCGGCAAGTACCTCGCCAACCACGTGGCGGTATGCGTGGACTGCCACAGTACCCGCGACTGGTCATTATTTTCGGCCCCGCTGGCCAGCGGCAATTTTGGCGGAGGCGGCGAGCTTTTCAGTCGGGATATGGGCTTCCCCGGCGTGTTTTATGCCCGAAACATCACGCCCTACGGCATTGGCAAATGGACCGACGGCGAAGTTTTTCGCGCCATCACTACCGGTACCAGCCGCGACGGCCGCGCATTGTTCCCTATTATGCCCTACCTGAACTACGGCCAGCTCGACCAGGAAGATATTTACAGCCTCATTTCCTACATACGCACGCTCGCACCCGTGCAGCACGACATCGACGAACCGGTATACGATTTCCCGGTCAACATTCTCATCAATACAATGCCTGCCAAAGCCAACCTCACCCAGCGGCCCTCCGAAACCGACCAGGTAGCTTATGGCCGGTACGTGGCTACGGCGGCAAGCTGCATAGAATGCCATAGCAAACGGGAAAAGGGCGAAAAAGTACCGGGTACCGAATTTGGCGGGGGAATGGAGTTTATTATGCCAAACGGCATTACCACCTCGGCTAACATTTCACCCGACAAAACCAACGGCATCGGCGCCTGGACTGCCGACGCATTCGTGCAGCGGTTCAAACCTTACGCCGATTCCAGCTACAAACCGCACAAAATAGGTCCGAACGAAATGAATACGCCTATGCCATGGACAATGTATGCCGGAATGAAGGAGAGTGATCTGAGAGCGATCTTCGCGTATTTGCAAACTGTGAAACCGCAAAGCAACAAGGTGGTGAAATTCCGGCCCGGGCTTGGCAGCGCCGACTAGAAATAAAACGGGGATCTGCATGACGCAAGATCCCCTTCCTTCTATCGTTGAGTAAAACCGATATGAATGTAGTGACCTAATTCGTAGAAGCTATAAAACTGATATTACATTCTACACGATTATTATCCATCGGTTACAGCTGTAAAAGTCTTTTTAGCGCGCATCCACGCACGAGATTCGTTCTGAAACACAACGACATAGAACCCGTACTACATTGCAACAACGTTGGCGGTGACACGACCAGCCATCCACTGAGATAATGCCTTTTGTTCAAAATTCCTCTACATAGCAATATCTAATCAATTAGTATAAATTTTTAAATAAATCTAACTTTTGTGACACTATACGTTAAATCGTGTATTTGTGATAATAAAGTTTGTTTTATAGTTTCAGCCTGGAAGTTCTATCTCAAACTGCTATGACAGGCATAGAACTGATACATTTTTGCACTCAACGTTAAGAAATATCAAGATGACACGAACAAACAACTTACTGACCGCGCCTCATGGCTGGCTCCTGCAAAAGGTCCCACGACGCCCTTTATTTCTGCCAGCCCGACTCACTGAAACGGCATAGTCTTCGACAGCCTTCTTTCTCGTTGTAACGAGTCACAATTATCGATTTACAGATTCAGACATGTGATATAGTATGCCGTACTGCTGTACGAGCGGCTAACCGCATGCGAAAACCGACTATTCCGTCCATTGGCAGGCATCTGCCCTGCCGTTAACACCCTCCAAAAATGAAAATAGCATTAATCGACAGCCATCTGATCTTTACCGAGGCATTAAAAATCAATTTGCTGAATGCATTGCCCGCGGTCGAACGTGTAGATACTTATACTTCCATTGAAAATTTTGTTGCGCGCAAAAACGATTATGCGCCCGACATCGTCATTTCCGAGCTGTCTTTCTACGGCAAGTACGATAAAGGCGTCGACGCCCTCTTCCGCGCTGTTTCCGCCGACACGAAAGTGATTATTCTCACGTCGCTGAATGACGACTGGCTGATACGTAGTTACATGAGGCTCGGCGCAAAAGCATTCCTGACCAAGACCTGCCCATCCCAGGAGCTCATAACGGCCATTGCGCAGGTTCGAAAGGGTAATTTGTTTTTATCCGAAGACGTCCAGAAAATATTATCGGTCGGAATTTCCACCGGAACGCCATCCGCAGACTACCTGTCGAGCATCGAACGGGCGATCCTCGAAGCGCTTTCCCGGGACGAGCCATTCAGAACCATCGCGGATAACCTGAACATCTCGATGATCGAGTTCAAATATCACCGGCGGATGCTGATGGAGCGCTTTAACGTCAAGCATTTTGTGAGTCTTGTTGACCTTACCAAGAAACCTGGGTTTTTGAAAACAAGAAATATGAAAGTTAAGGCAATGGCCGATACCAAAAGTTATTCACTTCAATAGCAATACCTCACGCATCCTCAAAAACTCCGCCTGAAAAGGCGCCTCGATCGTCACGGGTTCCTTCGTTACGGGATGTTCGAATTCCAGCGACACCGCATGCAGCATCATCTGCATTAAATTCAAATGCTCCTTGAAATAGCGGTTCTGCTTGTTACATCCGTGCGGGCGGTCGCCGATGATCGGGTGCAGGATGTGCGCCATGTGCTTGCGAAGCTGATGCATCCGACCCGTGGCGGGGTTTAGCTTTACGAGCGAGTAGCGCGATGTGGGATGCTTTCCGATAGCAAACGGCACCTCGGCCCGCGTTAATGTCTCGTAGTAGGTCAGCGCGTCCTGCGTCACGCCGTCGTCCCGTTTTAATGGATAGTCGACTTCACCGGTATCCGGGGTGTAACCTCTCACAATGGCATGATAGGTTTTGTTGATCTCGCCATCCATGAATTTGCGCTGCATTTCACTGTTAGTGGCTTCGTCCAGGGCGAATAGTAACACACCGGAGGTTTTGCGGTCGAGACGGTGGACGGGGTATACTTTTTGGCCCAGCTGGTCGCGCAGGAGTTGCACAGCGAACACATCGGCATCACTGGCGATGGGTGACCGGTGTACGAGCAGGCCGTTGGGTTTATTGATGGCAACTAGACTTTCCCTCCGGTATAAAATCTGCAAAGGTTCCATCCGATGCTATTCAAAAATCAAATGTAAAAACTTTGCACTTACCATTGCCGGCTCCTAAAATTTCAATAACGTGATCAATAATTAATGATTTTCGGGTTCGGTATTCTTCTTCGAATGCCTGATCCGGAAACGTATCACTCCCCACAGTACGAGGTATAATATCCCCAACAGCATCCCGATTTCCATCGCAAATACCCAGGCTGTGCGATCCAGCAGGCTTTCGATGAGATTGTCGAAGATCGCCCTCGGCTCGTGAATGATGTCCCAACTGTTCATGCGGCGTACGCGGCCGAGGTACACGCCAAAGCCCGCAAGCGGCAGGCTGACGAGCAGCAAGGTATTGGCCGTCTTCCGGTCGAACACCCGCCGCCATGAGCGGTGGATCCAGTAGAGCGACACCAGCCCATTGAAAAGGCTCACTTCGGCATACGAGAACAGCATAATGATGTCGTGCCACGTCAGATCACGCTGGTAATCAACGGTGAGGTGCGCGAGATCGGTGATCATATAGGGCGCATTCGGGAAGAATGCCAGCCAGGCAATGCTGAGAATGCCCAGCATTACCGGAATATGCCCGAAACGCTTTGTGAGATTATCTGCAAAGAAGGCAATTATGAGCGGTATCCAACTCAGAAAGAGGTTCCAATCGAGCGAAAAATCAACCGGGGAGTTGAAAAGTATGCGGATAAGGTGGAAAAATACCGCAAGCAAGCTCAGAAGCAAGAGCAACAACAGCGAAAACAAGCCCTCCATCGTAATGATGGGAGGATCGGATACGCTGAATTTATAATTCCTTATCCAATCTATCAAACGGTCCAAGTGTACGTAATTTAAGTTCTTTCATGACGAATAAGCAAAACAAACAATGCTCACGTCTGACCAACTCTGATTCAAGAGGCCTGTACCTCACTGGGGTTTACGGTTTTCGGCTGATCCTTTTTAGGTCTCCTCCGCTTGTTCCTGCGCTTCGGCTTGGTCGAAGGCGACTGTCCGTCGACTGCTGCCTCGGGAGCCGTTTCTACGGCACCCGTTGTTACGCCGGAAGTGTCCTGGGGTTTGCCTTCGCGATGTGGTTTTCTCGCGGAAGGCGTTGCCGGTCCACCTTTTTTCTTTTTGTTCTTGTTATTACTACGCCCTCCCGAACGAAAACGTGGCGGCTCGAATACAGGAGCCTCGCCCAGTCCCAGTTCTGCGGTGACGGATTTCTTCTCCAATTCCTTCTCAAAAAGCCTTTCGATCTTCAAAACATATTTCTGATCGTGCTCATTGATGAACGTCATGGCTGTGCCTTTTGATTCGGCGCGTGCTGTACGCCCTATACGGTGCACATAATCCTCGGGGTCGCGGGGGACATCGTAGTTCACTACATGGCTGAGATTATCAATATCTATGCCGCGGGATAAGACGTCGGTCGCTACAAGAATCGGAAACTGCCGGTTCTTGAAATCTCGCAGTACAATTTCACGTTCGCCCTGCTCGGAATCAGATGAAATACCATGCGCACCGAGGCCCAGTTTGCGCAATGCGCGCACGATCGGCTCCACGTTGGATTTGCGGGAAGTAAACAACACCATGCTGATATTTTCAACGCCTTTCAGCAAATGCATCAGCAACGGCAGCTTCTGCTCGTCCCTGGCAAGGTAAAACTGCTGGTCGATCCGGTCGGCAGGACGGGAAACGGCAAGCCTGATCTCCTCGGGGTCTTTCAGAATGCGCTTTGCCAGGTCGCCGATTTTGGGAGGCATAGTGGCCGAGAACATCAATGTCTGCCTTTCATTCGGCAGATAGCTCATAATTTTCAGGATATCGCCCAGGAAACCCATATCCAGCATACGATCGGCCTCGTCGAGGACCAGATGCCGCAAGTCGCGGAAATGCACGTAGCCGAGCTGCAAATGCGCAATAAGCCGACCCGGGGTTGCGATGATAATGTCGGCACCCTGTGTCAATGCCTTTTTCTGCTGGTCCCACTCGGGGCCTTTGTTACCGCCATACACGGCAATGCTGGTAGCTCCGACGAAATACCCCAGCCCTTGAATCTGCTGGTCGATCTGCACGGCCAATTCGCGGGTAGGCACCAAAATCAATGCACCGGTGTGTTCGTTGGCCTCGTGGGCTACTTTGTCGAGAATGGGGATCAGGTACGCGGCCGTTTTGCCGGTTCCCGTTTGTGCGCAGGCGAGCAAATCTTTGCCGCTGAGAATGTGTGGTATAGCCTGCTCCTGGATAGGCGTTGCCTGTTGGTAGTTCATGGAATCCACGGCGTTTAGCACGTCTTCGTGGAGTTCAAATTCGTTGAAATTCAAAATTCAGCTTTTAAAATCTGCAAATCCGTTGATTTACAGACATGTTATAGATATAGCTGACCTTGATTTTCCCAGTCAGCAAACCGCTCGATTTGAACAAATATAACCAATTAGTGCTAAAACGACAAGAAAGGTGTGAAAGGATTATGTCAGGTGTAGGCATTTTTAGTCAGGCGTAGTGATCCCTGACAACACCTGGCAACGCCTGACCAAACCTTACACGATGCGCCCGTTTTTCAGCCTGTCGGTCATCATAATAGACCGATCGATGCGCACCTGGACGGATTTTGCGCTGGCAATGTAGTGGATAATGGCCCGCTGGTTCACGGGCTTGGCATGCTGAAAAAGGCGGTTCGCCTCTTCGTCCTGGGCTAACAATTCCTGTAATTCTTCCGGCATATCGCGGCCGTATTCGCTGTCGTCTTTCCGGACAGTCGCGTGGAGCTTTTGGCCTAAAACCAATTTTCCCTGCTGGCGCAGTTGCGTCGCCACATTAATATAGAAGCCTCCCCCACCCTTCGGCCGGATCGCGCATTGGAAATGCACCATACCGTTGATCACGCAACGCACACGCGCGGGCTTACGCCCCTCGGTGAACTGCGCGGCCACTTCGTCGGGTACCATCATATAAAATTCGCCTCCCTTTTTGGGGAGGCGTTCCAGTATCGATTCAAAATGTACTTCTTCTTCCATGGGAAGCGAATGCTTTTACTCGGTCAATGGACGAACCTGAATGTCTTTGTAATACACCACACTCTTCGGATCGTGCGCCTGCAATGCAAATGTACCTTGTTTCAGGAATTTATTCTTCATTTCGCCCTGGCGTTTGTCCACGTCGGTTTCTTCGTAATCCACTACCACTTTGTCGTTGATCTTAATGGTAATATGCTTGCCTTCCACTTTCACGTATTCGGTATACCACTCATTGTCTTTCACGTAAGTTTCCTTCACATCAACCACATTATAAAGGCTGCCGGTGCGCTTGTAGTCGGTATGCGACTGGTTCACCTGCACTTCATAGCCTTGCGACGGCCAGCCGTCCTCCTGGTAGGTAGTGTGAATGAAAATTCCGGAGTTCGAGCCCGGTGTCGTTTTCACCTGCGCCTTGAACTCGAAATTCTTGAACATATGGTTCTTGATAGGTCCTTCATAAAAAAGGTGCGCACGCGGCCCGGCCACTTTAATGGTACCGTCCTCGATCGAAAAGGAGCTCGCATTCGCCCCGATTTTCCAACCGGTTAAATCTTTTCCATTGAACAGGCTGATCCACCCGTCCTGTGCGTGTGCAGAAATTCCAAGGGCAATGCTCAGCAAAACGGCGCTGCAAAAAACATGCATTAGTCTTTTCATAAAAATTCCGGTTTGTTAGTTCAAAAAGGTGGTTTGTGAAAATCGGTTAACGAGTAAGTAAACCGCAAACACCCAAAAACTACTGATTCTTCACATAAAGTTTACCCACCGGAGGGCAACCTTCGGACGCATTTTGTGGTTGTAATGAGCCGGGTAACGCTCCGCGGCTCCCGCAACCATCAGTTTTAGCATGAAAAACCCCTACTTATCCCTGCTTGCCACCGCCTGGCGCTATGCCCGGCAACAACGCGGCCGCTACCTGCTCGTCTACGGAATGTTTGTGATGGCCAACCTCGTGCTGGCGGCCCACCCGCTGCTGTACGGCTGGTTTATCCAGTCCATTCAACAGGATGCGGAAGGCACCTTGCGCAACGTGTGGGTGTACGGGGGTGCATACCTGGGCCTGGTCCTGCTCGAATGGGCGTTCCACGGGCCCGCACGTGTGATGGAGCGCAAACTGGCATTCGACCTGAGCCGCAACTTCCTCGACGAACTGTATCACCAGGCATTGCATTTGCCCATCCGCTGGCACCAGGACCACCACAGCGGCGCGACGATCAACCGTATCCGCAAAGCCTATGAAGCATTGAAGGACTTTTTCCAGAACGGCTTCATGTTCCTGCATGCATTTGCCAAATTCATCTTCTCGTTCATCGCGATCATCTGGTTTTCGCCACTTTTCGGTGCGATAGGCGTGCTTATCGGCATCATTAATGTGTATGTGATATTCCGATTTGATAAACCATTCATCAAAGCACTCGACGAATCGAATGAGAAGGAGCACGTCGTTTCTTCCACCTTGTTCGACAGCCTTTCCAACATCATCACGGTCATCACATTAAGGCTTGAAAAAAGGATGAAAATCAGCCTGATGAACAAAGTCGCCGATGTATTTCCACCTTTCCGGCGATCGGTTACGATTAACGAATGGAAATGGTTCGTGGCCAGCGTATTCATCGGCATTATCTACGTTGTGGTTACCATCGGCTATGTATACCAGCACTATATACCCGGCGAGGTGTTTCTCGTGGGCGGACTCGTGACCCTGCTGAGCTATGTGAACCAGTTTACTTCGGTATTCCAGGACATTGCCTGGCAGTACACCGAGATCATCCGCTACAACACCGAAGTACAAACCGCCCGGGCC
The DNA here is from genome assembly GCF_900101885.1 of Dyadobacter soli. Taxonomy (GTDB): domain Bacteria; phylum Bacteroidota; class Bacteroidia; order Cytophagales; family Spirosomataceae; genus Dyadobacter; species Dyadobacter soli. The sequence continues at coordinate 437,560 of NZ_FNAN01000002.1, forward strand.
ATCGGCGAGGCTTACCGCGAGCACCACCGCGTCGACGAAGCCGGCGACCTCCCCGAAAACTGGCAGGAGATCCATATCAGCAACCTCAATTTCTCACACGGCGAGGTCTATGACGCCAAAAGCCAGGGCCACAGTCTCCACGGCCTCGATATCCGCATTCGACGCGGCCAGCGCATTGCATTCATCGGCGAAAGCGGCAGCGGTAAAAGTACGCTCCTCGCATTGCTGAGAGGCCTGTATCAACTCGAAAAGGACGTGAAAGTAACCGTCGACGGCCAAAACGAAGCCGCCATCGAAATGCTCGCCGACCAGGTAACGCTCTTCCCGCAGGACCCTGAAATTTTTGAAAACACGATTGCCTACAACATCACCCTCGGCCTGCCCTTCGAGGACAGCGACATTATGCAAGTCTGCGAAACCGCGCATTTCGCCGATGTGGTCGACAAACTGCCGAAAGGCCTCGAATCCAGCATCCAGGAAAAGGGTGTGAACCTCTCCGGCGGACAAAAGCAACGCCTCGCCCTCGCACGCGGCATCCTCGCGGCGCGCACAAGCGACATCGTACTTCTCGACGAGCCTACCAGCAGCATTGACCCGAAGACGGAGGCGATGATTTATGATAAGATGTTTGCGGAGTTTCGCGGCAAAGCAGTGGTATCGACCCTGCACCGCCTTCACTTGCTGGCTAAATTCGACTACGTGTACATTCTCCGCGACGGCTACCTGATAGACGAGGGCACATTCGATGATCTTTACCGGAACAGTCCCGTGTTTCAGGACTTGTGGCAGCATCAGGAAACGTTGAGCCGGACCTAAATGTGGCGGATTAACCACATGTTAACAATTTGACAAATTTTGCCATAAAACTAGTTGGATGCCTTAACAATGCCGCCTAGTTTCCTATATTTGGGTAAGACTCAACGTTATCTTAATGAAAATAAGCCTATTACTACTTTTTTTTGTATTATTCTGCCTTCCGGGCTTTTCACAGAATGCTTCATTAAAATTTAGTCTTCAAGCCGAGGGATCCGTCACTTCCAATGATGTCGTCCCATTCTGGATGCGCAGTAACCAGTTTGGAAGCGTCCCGCTTTCCGGTGTGGCTGCCGGGTTCACCGCCAAAGCAGAAAAAAGTTATAGTTCTTCCAAAAATCGCTTTTTCGACTGGGGCGCCGGTTTTGAAGGTCGGCTAAATGCGGGGAACCGGGTAAATGCGTTACTCATTCAAGGTTATGGCAAAGTAAAGCTCGGCGCCTTCCAAATTCGCGGCGGACGGTACCGGGAAACCATCGGGCTGGCCGATACATTGCTCTCATCGGGCAGCTTCTCCGTTTCCGGCAATGCATTGGGTGTTCCTAAAATAGAGCTCTCCGTTCCAGAATTTTACAGTATCCCAATTCTTAAAAAATTTATTGCTGTCAAGGGAAGCTATTCACATGGCTGGATGGGCACCCTGCCTATCCATTTTCCATACCGCCAGGTAAATGAAGCGAAAACCTATCTGCACCAGAAATCACTCTATCTTCGGTTTGGGACTCCCTCATCAAAATTGAAAGTTTACGCAGGGCTGAACGACAATGTGCAGTGGGGAAACAACAAGAAAATTTTCTCCAAAAACGAGTTCACGCTTTCTCCCTGGGAGGAATATACCTACGTTGTTTTAAGCAAACGGTTCGAATATTCACAAGTCGGCAACCACCTCGGTTCGCTGGATTTGGGACTTACCTACGATACGCCCTCCATGACCATTATGGTCTACCGTCAGAACTTTTTCGACAAGGATGGCCTGAAACACCTGGCCAATGCCGCTGATGGACTGAATGGTATCAGTTTTACCTCGAAAAGCCCGGATAATGAACGTTTTCGCCTCAAAAAGGTCGTATTTGAAACAGTTTACACCAAAAACCAGGCAGCCGACGCCGTGAAAAGGCTCGGACTGCTGGGTTACGAGGATTATTACAATAATTATATCTACCGCGAAGGCTGGTCGTACCATGGCCAGGCGCTTGGAATGCCGCTGATCACCACCACATTGGACGGAAAAGGCGATTTACCAAGGAACGAGCAGGAATATTTTATCAACAATAGACTACTGGCCTTCCACGGCGCGGCGTCGGCCAGCTCCAAATCATGGTCAACCCTCCTAAAACTAACATATTCAATGAATTATGGCACATTTTCGACTCAAAAGCAGTTCGGTAACCGAACGCAATTTTCGGGTTACGCGGAAGTACGCAAAGCATTCAGGCACGGTTTTAGTCTGGGATTGGCGGCGGCGCTGGATGCCGGTGATGTAATGCCTTCCTCCGTGGGAGTGCTCACCAAGCTGGCAAAATCCTTTTAAGCGCTCTGAATTGTTCAAGGAATAATTCAAACCGACCACCTCTCAATAATTGGATTATTGACCGGAGTCAGTAACTTTGCTTGTACTCAACGTAAAACATGAAAAAAATACTGATAGCACTTGTGTGCTTAACCCCCCTCCTTGAAGCTAAGGCCCAATTCCCATACGTCCGATTCGGCCTTGAAGGCCAGGCCGGCTACACATCCAACGACCAGGTTCCCTTCTGGATGCGCTCCAATCAATTCGGAAGTGTTCCACTGTCAGGCGCTTCGGCAAGTCTGATAGGCAGTGCACGCGTGGATTACGATACTTCCCGCACCAAACTTTTCGACTGGGGCGCAGGCGTCCAGGTGCGCGGCAACGCAGGAAAAGGCTCCAATCTGACGCTCATCGAAGGATACGGAAAGCTTCGCATCGGGATATTCCAACTGCAAGGCGGACGTATCAAACAAGTAATGGGATTATCGGACACATTGCTGACGTCCGGAAATTACGCAATCTCAGGCAATGCACTGGGAATCCCCAAAGTCGAGATTTCGATTCCAGAATATTACGCCATCCCGTTTTTGGGACGATTTGTGGCATTTAAGGGCAATTTCGCGCACGGTTGGATCGGGAAGACGCCGGTGCAATACGGAGATACCAATATGACGACAACGCAGTTCCACCAGAAGTCGCTTTACGTGCGACTCGGGAAGCCGGCGAGCAAGCTGAAACTGTATGGCGGGTTTAATCACCAGGTGTTTTTTGGGGATGAAAAATATGTGTGGTCCGAACGTAGTTTCCGCAACAAGAAGTTCAACCTCTCCGAATGGAAAACCTATGAATACATTGTCCTGGGAAAAGTCTGGAATTGGAGCAAGGTCGGAAACCATATAGGCTCCATTGACCTGGGCCTGGAATACGCCCTGAAAAATTCACGGCTTTTGATATACCGGCAGACATTCTATGAAGTAGGCGGACTAGCCCACCTGTCCAACGTCATGGACGGCCTTCACGGGATAAGCCTTACCAATACCAGGACCGACAGCAAACGTGTAAAATGGAATAAGCTTCTGCTGGAAGTGCTCCTGACTAAAAATCAGGGCGGCGAGACCTGGTCGAAAGTAACGCCGTCGGGTGATGAAGATTATTACAACAATTACATGTATACGGAAGGCTGGTCTTACAACGGAACGGGCCTTGGCAATCCGCTGATTACTGCCCAGAAGGATATGCGTCCGGGCCAGCCTCATTACCCGAAGGATTATTTCGCCAACAACCGTGTGATTGCCTTTCACGCCGGGGGGGATGTCGACTTTAACGAGTGGAACATGCTCGCGAGGCTGACCTACTCGATCAACTACGGAACCTTCGGGACCAGCCCGCAGGGACACACCACCGGTGAAACACACACGCAACCCATATATGGTTTCTTCGAACCTACCAACCAGTTTTCCGGCTTTGTGGAGGTCGGACGGGCTTTGAAAAACAACATGAGAGTTTCCGGGACAGCGGCGCTGGACCAGGGAAGATTGCTTAATAATTCGTTCGGATTGCAACTTAAGCTGTCCAAAACATTCTGATTTATGCTGAACTGGCTATTTGGAAAAGAGAAGTCGGTCGAACCGATTCAGTTGAACAGAATTGGCATCGACATTCATTCACACCTCATCCCGGGTATCGACGACGGTGCCCAGACGGTCGAAGAATCGATGGAGATGATCGTGAAGATGAAGTCGCTGGGCTACTCGCGGCTGGTAACGACCCCGCACGTAATTTGGGACTGTTACCGGAACACCCCTGCCATTATCATGGAAGGACTTCAAACCCTGAGGGCGGCCTGTTCCGCTGCCGGGATCGATATTCAAATCGATGCAGCCGCGGAGTACTTCCTCGACGAACATTTTGTAGAAATGCTTCGCAATGGTGAGCAGCTATTGACCCTGCCCGGCAACCGGGTATTGGTGGAGCTCCCCTACTCGACACCCCTGATGAATACTTCGGAACTACTTTTCACCATTATTGAGAAAGGTTATCAGCCGGTACTCGCTCACCCTGAGCGGTATACGTACTTTTATTCGGACCCGTCCATTTTCAGGAAGCTTGTCGACCAGGGATGTGAGTTGCAGGTCAATGCTCTTTCCCTCGGAAATTATTATGGGCCTAATGTAAATAAGATGGCCGAGTGGTTGCTTGAAAATCAATTGATTACATTTTTAGGCTCTGACGCTCATAAAATGGCACATTTGAACATGATCGCGAAAGGTGACAAGAACCGATGGCTGTCCAAATATCCGTTTCAGAATGAAAAACTTATTGAAATCCTACAACCATAATTGAATTTATTCTATATTTGTAATGCACTTTCATCGACAAAAGGATTGCACATTACCAAGAATCGCCAAATTGAACGCTCAATTTCCCCTTGGCGAACACTTCAAAAAAGGAGTAGCAGCGCCTGGCGAAAAATCACAAAAAATCTCAGAAAATAAAATCAAAATACTGATTAACAAATACTTAACAAAGAACACATTTCTTACTCAACGTAATAATATGAATATGCGCCCTGCAAACTTGAAGCGAATCAACGGTTTGTTATTTTTCATTTGTGTCGTGATAATAGCAGGAATGAGTTCCTGCGCGTCTACCAAGTCTATTGTATATTTCCAAGGCGACTCCGCACGCTACTCTTCCCAGGAAATCAGCCAAAAATATGTCCCGACTATCCAGTCGAACGACCTTCTTTCCATAGTCGTGGGAAGTTTGAACACAGAGGCCAACGAAGTTTTTAATACACCCAATACCTTCACCACCGCCAGCACCAACTATTCGACAACGGGCGGGGGTGCCCGCCTGCAACCACTGGGTTATTTGGTAGATTCTGACGGTACGATCGAGATTCCGCTGGTCGGGAAATTGAAAGTAGCCGGCATGCGCACGACAGTAGCCGCCGATACGATCCGGATCCGCCTCCAAAACTATCTGAAAGAACCTACCGTAATCGTAAGAAACCTGAACTTCAAGGTATCCGTCCTGGGCGAAGTGGTACGTCCGGCTGTGTATGTGATCCCGGACGAAAAAATATCCCTGCCCGAAGTGCTAAGCCTTGCAGGTGACCTCACCATTTACGGAAAAAGGACCAATGTGATGGTAATCCGGGAGGAAAATGGTAAAAGAGAATACGCAAGAATCGACCTGACGAGCCGTAACATATTCGAATCCCCGTATTACTACATGCATAAGAACGACGTAGTGTATGTCGAACCCATTAAAACCAGGATCAATGCTACCGACCGAAATGTACAGTTGGTACCGATTGTAACATCCATCGTTGCGGCAGTCGGAACCTTGGGTATCCTGATTCTCAATTTTACAAAGTAGCGTTTTTAGTTACCCGGCCGCGTTCTGCCGCTTTACGATAATTTACTCAACATATGAATCATCACGCCACTTCTGCCGACCAGGAACTTCTCGACGACGAGCAGGACTTCAACCTTAACGAGTACATCGCCCGGTATTTCCGGTACTGGTATCTCTTCCCTGTATTTCTGGTTCTCGCATTCACAGTTGCCTTCTTTTATCTCCAAATCACCCAGCCGGTTTACAGCACCAAAACCACGATCCTGATCAAGGACGAGAAAAAAGGGCTTGGCGGATCTCAGGGCGATATTCTTACCGAGCTGAGTTCCCAGTTCGGGGGCAACAAGCTCGTTGAAAACGAACTTGAAGTGATCAAGTCCCAAACCCTGATGGAGCAGGTGATCAAAGAGCTCACACTGGACGTGTCCTACACGGCCAAAGAAGGTTTGCGTACCGTTAACCTCTATAAAACAAGTCCGGTCATAATTAAGGCCGAAGTGATTACCCCTTTCGGTTTCCAGGAGCCGATGACCATACACATTGAAGACAGCACGCATTTCCGCTTCAATGACGAAGACAAGATTTTTACTTTCAACCAGCGTTTCAATAATGCCTGGGGTGCATTTGTGATTACAAAGGGTGCCCAGTCGGATGTTCAGGATTTGAAGGTACATTTCACCGATGTCGAAAACCTGGCCGAAAATATGTTGAAACGGTTGTCGGTTGAACAGCCAAACATCAAAAGCACCGTACTGGAACTGACCTATGAAGATTCCAATGTTCAACGTTCGAAGGACGTGCTCAACAAGCTCCTGGACGTGTATGTGCAATCCTCATTGAGCGACAAAAACAGCGAAGCGAGCAACACCCTGAAATTCATTGAAAACCGTCTCGGTTTGATCACCGGGGAACTTGGCGACGTTGAGAGAGATGTAGAATCCTACAAAACCAACCAGGGTATCACTGATATTAGCGCGGAATCGCAGCTTTTCCTTGAGAACATCAAAGAGAACGACACCAAACTGAACGAGGTAAATACCAAAATCAGCATCCTGGAAAGTGTCGACAACTACATCCAGAATGCCGGTGAAGGCGCCGTTGCCCCGGCGACCTATATGATCGACGACCCTGTATTGGTATCGTTGCTGACGAAGTTCAATGAACTCGAACTTCAACGTGAAAGGTACGCCCGTACGACCTCGCCGAACAACCCGCTTTTGGAAACAATCAATACCCAGCTTGCCGGTACCCGCCAGTCGATCCGCGAAAACGTGCAAAACCTGAAACGCGGGATGGCTGTCACCAAAAAGAACCTGGAAAACATCAATACAAGGTTCTCTGCCGGTCTGCGCAGCATTCCCAAAAAGGAAAGAGAATTCGTTGGCATCAAGCGCCAGCAATCCATTAAGGAGGAACTGTACCTGTACCTGTTGAAGAAAAGGGAAGAAACCGCACTCGCATATGCCTCAACGGTGACCGACAGCCGGTTGATCGATGCCCCTATTGCTACATTCAATCCTATCAAGCCCAAGAAGGCAGTGGTATGGCTCGGCGCAGGCGTGATCGGGATCATCATTCCGGTGTTGCTGATCAACCTCCTGTTTATGCTTAACAACACCGTTCAGCGACGCGAAGAGATCGAAAAAGTAACGCATTCGTCGATCCTGGGCGAAATCGGACAGATGAAAGTACAGGTGAACGGACTGCCTGGCGAGGAATCCATTATTAAAATGACCAGTAGAAGTGCCGTTGCAGAGCAATTCAGGGCACTGAGAACGAATTTGCAATACCTGGGCGACGGCAGCTGCCGGGTGCTGATGTTCACTTCCTCCATTGGTGGTGAAGGAAAGAGCTTCGTCAGTATCAACCTTGCGGCCAGCCTTGCATATTCCGATAAAAGAGTGTTGCTGATCGGGCTTGACCTGCGCAAACCGACGCTCCACGATCGCCTGATGGTGCCTAATAAATTCGGGGCATCCAACTGTCTGATCGGACAAGGGCATTATGAGGATTTCATTCAGAACACGGGTGTCCATCCAAAATTCGACGTACTGACCAGCGGGCCAATCCCGCCGAACCCGTCGGAGCTGCTAAGCAACGGACGCTTGCCGGTACTCCTGGCCGAATTGCGCGAGAAATACGATTATATATTGATCGACTCCCCTCCTTACGGCCTCGTGACCGACTCGGCCCTGATCGCCGAGCATGTGGATGCCACGCTGTATATCGTCCGGTTCAACTACACGATCCACGATCACCTGAAGCGTATCGGCGAACTGCAGCGTATGCGGAGATTTACGAACCTGTCTGTAATCTTTAACGGCGTGAACTACGGTGTAGGGTACGGATATGGCTACGGATACGGCGGATACGGCTACGGTTACTATGCCGAAGAATCGGAAGGCGCTGTGAAGGCCGTGGGCTCTCGTTTCAAGAAACTAGTTGGAAAAAGCTAAGATATTGAATATTGAATTCCCCGGGGATTTACCTGCGAAGGATTACAAAATGCCCGGGGATTAATATCAATTCAAGCAAGAATTGCAATTATCGAAGACTTTTAACGAAAGGTTGCGGCGGATCACAAAATTAGACTATTTTTAGTTACAAGATCCGGCGATCAACACCCGGAAAACGGATAAGCCCCAGGGCTGATGCCGTAATTATAAACTCAACGTTATTTATGAAAAGAAAACCACTCAATCCAGTCCCTGGAAGTCCTCCGGGCAACATCCATCCAGCAACGCCCGTCGGGCATCAAGAGTTGCAGCTGATTTGCGCTCGCCATCAGCGATAATTGGAGATACATTAATCAATCTTACTAGATAAAGACATGAAAATAGCAGTGGTGGGAACCGGCTATGTTGGTCTTGTAACAGGTACTTGTTTCGCTGAAACGGGAAATCAGGTTACATGCATCGATATCGATACAAATAAAGTTGCCCGTCTTCAAAAAGGCGAAATACCTATTTACGAGCCAGGGCTCGATGTTCTTTTCGAAAGAAACATCGCCGAAGGACGCCTTGACTTCACGACGAACCTGACCGAAGGTATCAAGGGTGCCGAGGTTATCTTCCTCGCCCTTCCCACGCCTCCGGGCGAAGATGGTTCTGCCGACCTGAAATACATTCTGGGAGTCGCCAACGACCTGGGCCCGATACTGGAACAGTACGCCGTGATCGTCGATAAGAGCACCGTTCCGGTAGGCACTGCCGAAAAAGTGCAGGCAGCTATCGCCCGGAATGCGAATGTCGAGTTTGACGTGGTATCCAATCCTGAGTTTTTGCGCGAGGGCGTGGCTATCGAAGACTTCATGAAGCCTGACCGCGTGGTGATCGGGACTACTTCGGAGCGCGCGCAAAAGGTGATGGAAAAGCTTTACGCGCCCCTGGTAAGGCAGGGCAACCCGGTCATTTTCATGGACGAACGTTCAGCGGAAATGACCAAATATGCAGCCAACTCTTTCCTGGCGATGAAAATCACATTCATGAACGAGATCGCCAACCTGTGCGAGCGCGTGGGTGCGAATGTGGACGATATCCGTAAAGGCATCGGAACCGACAGCCGCATCGGCAAGCGCTTTTTGTTTGCAGGCATCGGCTACGGTGGAAGCTGTTTCCCCAAGGATGTGCAGGCGCTGGCTAAGACTTCGACCGAATATGGCTATGACTTCCGTACGCTGGAAGCCGTTATGGCCGTGAACGAAGACCAGAAAACAAGACTGATCCCTACCCTGACCGACCATTTCGACGGGAATCTGCGTGGGCTGACCATCGCGGTGTGGGGCCTGGCTTTCAAACCAAATACGGACGATATCCGTGAGGCACCCGCCCTGGAAAATATCAAGGCATTGCTCGCTTTGGGTGCGCGGGTGACAGCTTACGACCCGGAAGCGATGAACAATGTCGCCAAACTCATTCCCGAGATAACCTATTGCCACACGCCTTACGCGGCACTGGACGAGGCCGATGCATTGATGATCTTTACCGAATGGCCCCAGTTTCGCACACCCGATTTCGAGAAGATGGGCAAGCTGATGAACAACAAAGTCATTTTCGACGGCAGAAACCTGTACGACCTTTCCGTGATCAAGGAAACAGGTTTTGCGTATTACAGCATCGGTCGCGACTCGATCAACGCGGAAGAGCTCGTTTAGGAGACGGCCGGCCGGAGGGCATCAGGGCAGATTCCGGATGTCGATTTTTAGGACAACAAAATTTTACTCAACATGATGAAGGTTTTAGTAACAGGCAGCGCCGGATTTATCGGCTTTCACACCGTCAACCAGCTTCTCGGTGATGGATTCGAAGTAGTAGGTCTTGACAACATCAACGACTATTACTCTCCCCAGCTCAAATATGCCCGCCTCACGGAGGCAGGCATCGATCAGGAAAATATCAAATGGTACAGCCTGGTCCAAAGTTACACCAACCCGAACTACCGGTTCGTCCGGATGAACCTGGAAGACAAGCAACAGCTTTTCAGTCTTTTCCAATCCGAAAAATTCGACTACGTCATCAATCTTGCCGCACAGGCCGGCGTTCGGTATTCCATTGAAAACCCCGACGTTTATGTGCAATCCAACATTATCGGCTTCCATTATCTGTTAGAGGCGTGCCGCCATTTCGCGGTGAAGCACCTGGTGCACGCATCGTCATCATCGGTATATGGCGCCAATGCCAAAATCCCTTTCTCGGAAGACGATAAAGTGGATTCTCCTGTGAGCCTCTATGCGGCTACCAAGAAAAGCAATGAACTAATGGCTCACGCCTATGCGCATTTGTACGATATCCCGGTTACCTGTCTGCGGTTTTTCACCGTGTACGGTCCGTGGGGACGCCCCGATATGGCACCTATGCTTTTTGCCAAAGCCATATCCGATTCAAAGCCTATCAAGGTTTTCAACAACGGTGAAATGGAGCGCGACTTTACCTACGTGGGCGACATCGTGAACGGGATCGTGCAGGTAACAGGCACACCGTTCGAATCGGGCCTTCGCTACCGTGTTCTGAATATCGGTAACGGATCGCCGGTGAACCTCATGGATTTTATTTCCGAACTGGAAAAAGGGCTCGAAAAAGAGGCCGTCAAAAACTATATGCCTATGCAAGCCGGCGATGTGCCTAAAACATGGGCAAGCCAGGACAACCTGACGCGCATCACCGGTTATACACCGAACGTTCCGCTTACAGAGGGAATCCAGGAGTTTGCCAGATGGTTCCAAAACTATTTCTATGCGCAGGAAGTGCACTGATGCTTCCGCTACGAAAAGCTCACACATTACAGGAAAGTAACGAAAGATTGAAGTGAAAGCAGCCAGCAAGGTCATACTCAACACAGGCATATCATATGGGCGAATGTTCCTCACCATGGGCATATCCCTGTATGCAACCCGTCTGATCCTGAATGCACTGGGAAGTACCGACTATGGCATTTTCAACCTCATTGCCGGTGTCATAGCCATGTTGTCGTTCCTGAACAACGCAATGGCTACCTCCACCCAAAGGTTTCTTTCCTTCTACCAGGGGAAGAATGACCTGGATATGCAGCGGTCGGTTTTTGCCAATAGCCTTTTGCTGCACCTTGTCATTGGGGTCGTGCTGGTAGCCATACTGGAAATTGCGGGCCTTTTTCTCTTCGACAACTTCCTGAATATACCGGCCGAAAGGATCGGGTCGGCGAAGACGATTTACCACTTCATGTCGGGAACTGTATTCTTTACAGTGTTCGCGGTGCCGTTCAACGGATCGCTGATCGCCCATGAAAACATGGCTTGGGTGGCGGTTGTGAATATCGTCGAAAGCCTGTTGCGGCTAGCCACTGCATTGTTTCTGGCTTCGGCCGCGGGCGACAGGCTGATCATCTACGCTATTTTCACAATGCTTGTGGCCATTGCCAGCTTCATCTTGTACGCGGTCTATTGCTATCTGAAATATCCCGAATGCAGGATCAATCATGTCGGATCACTGGTAAACCGTGGTTTGATGAAGGAACTGACCTCTTTTGCGGGTTGGAACCTGTTTGGCTCGCTATGTTCGGTGGGACGTAACCAGGGGCTTGCGGTTTTATTGAACCTTTCGTTTGGAACGGTCATCAATGCCGCTTACGGTATTTCCAATCAGGTTTCGGGCCAGCTTGCATTCTTCTCTTCCACGATGCTCAGGGCAGTGAACCCCCAGATCATGAAGAGTGAAGGGGCTAACGACCGGGAGCGGATGCTGCGCCTGTCGATGATCGCCAGCAAGTTTGGCTTCTTTATGATGGCCATCCTGGCAATTCCCTGCATTTTTGAGATGAAAGCCATCCTGGCATTCTGGCTGAAAACCGTACCGGATTACACGGTCATCTTTTGCCAGCTTTCATTGATCAACATTTGCGCCAACCAGCTGACCATCGGCTTGCAATCGGCGATACAGGCGGTGGGCAAAGTCAAAGTGTACCAGATCATCGTAGGCTCCACGCTGTTGCTCAATCTTCCGATTGCTTATGTGTTACTGAGAACCGGGTTCCAGCCCTATTCGGTAATGTGGGTATCCATCGCCACGGAGCTGATAGCATGCGGGTTCCGCATTGTACTGCTTCAAAAGCTGGCATCCATGTCGGTACGCGAATATTTCCGCAATGTGCTAAGTAAGGAAGTGATCCCTACGCTGGCGGCAATAGCCACGGCGGCCACGTGTACAACCTATATCGTGCATGAATGGCGTCCCTTGTTTACCATTGCAGCCTCCGCTACCGCCTGCATTGCGGGCATTTTGCTGGCGGGGCTTTGCAAGGATGAAAAAGCCATTATCACCAAGTTAATTTCAAAAATCCTGAGTTTTCCCAAGGCAAAACAACTTGCGAAAACCATTAGCTAACTTATAATATCAGCATTCATGAGTCAGATTCTTGTCATCGGCGCATTTGACCGGTTTAACTACGGAGACCTTCTTTTTCCCATTATTATCGAGAAAGAGCTGGGCACCTATCCGCACCGTAATACATTGAACTATTATGGTATTGTTAACAGCGACCTCAGCGCCCTCGGAGGCAAGCCCACACACAACATTCTTGATTTTTACCAGAACTGCAACCATGGCAGCGATAAGGTAAGTGTGATCATAGCCGGCGGAGAGGCAATCGATGCGACCTGGACCTCGCTGCTTGCAGCACTTAATCCTTCCTTCCAATTGTTCTGCCGGGTAGTCAACAAGTTCAACCTTCCGATCGATTCGGACTGGGTAGCCCGGAAAATGCTGAAAGGGGAAACCAACCTGCCTTTCACCTTTTCGAAGGACAATTTCAAGAATGTGAAGACGGTCATTTTTAATTCCCTGGGAGGTTCCAAAATCAGCGCCAAAGCTCCTAAAAAAGAGAAAGAACTCTCAACCACCCTCGAGCAGGTCGATTACCTGGCCGTACGCGACAAAGTGACGACCAAAAACCTGATGGCCAAAGGGATCGTCGCCAAGCTCGTGCCGGATTCGGCGATTCTTATGTCGAAGTTTTTCCCGGTGGAAGAACTGGCATTGGCTGTTTCGTCGGAAATATCGGAGTATGTCCGTGATAATGCCGGGGAATATCTGTTTTTCCAGATCAACTGGAGCCGCGGCAAAGGCCATGAAGCGGAGATCGCCGCCAACCTCGACCGCATTGCAAAAGAAACCGGAACGAAAATATGCTTCTGCCCTATCGGCACGGCGCTTAACCATGACGACCAGATTGCCCTGGGCAATATCCGGCCGCTTATGAAAGAAAAGAGCGTGTTATTCAGCGATGTAAATATCTGGAACATTATGTACCTCATCGCCAACAGTAAAGCTTACATGGGAACGAGCTTGCACGGCGCTATTACAGCCATGAGCTTTGCACGTCCGTACATTGGTTTGTCTGTATTAAAACTAAACAGCTACCTAGACTCGTGGGGTGTGGAGCCTATGAACCGGGTGGTGCAGATCAACGAAATGGTAGACCAATTCAAGCTGGCCATTCAGGTAAGCCCTGAAAAACTCGCGGAATCACGCGCTCTTCAGATGCGCGAAGTAGAAAAATCATTTGAACGCATGGTGCAGGTGCTTAACAACTAAGCCACCCGCCCTGCCTGACAAGTTTTCGTTATGATCAGCTTCATTTTTCTTTTCATATTCATCGCCACGGCCGTTGTATCCTACTATCGGATACAAACCGGCTTTGCGTTGGTGGTAGCCTTCCGGCTATTGATCCCTCCGGTTGTGAGAATAGATCTGAAAGTGGCCGAGATAAGCCTGAACTCCTGCTTCATTCTGATGATCATCGGGATTACTATCCTGAATTTTATCACAAAAAAATTAAAGGTACCCCCATTCACCCGGTCAACCTTGAAGCCTCTCGCCCTTTTTCTGGGCGCCTCGCTGGTGCTGACATTTCTGGGCGGGAAGCTGACTGCCGTGCAGAGCATCAGCAGTCTGATGCAGTTCATCTACACCGAAGTTACCCTCGGCGTTATCGGCTGGATCATCTATAACCAAGAAGAGGACATCCGCCAGTTCGTCAAAATCATAGGATACAGCGTGGTCCTCATGGGCGTGTACGGGTTGTTTTGCTATGTTACCCTTACCAACCCCTACGTGAGCCTGATGAACCTGATCTATTCTCCGAAAATGAATGCATTGGGCTTCATGGAAGAGCAACGGGCAGGTATCGCCGGGAGGATCCAGGGCACAATGCTGCACCCGCTGATCTGGGGAGGGGCCTGTATGCTGCTATTCTACTTCATTACCCTGTCCAGCCGCCGGGCGTCGGTTTACTACACCATTTCGCTGCTGGCCCTGCTTTTCCTCAACGTGGTATTCAGCGGAAGCCGTGCGGCATTGCTTGCATTGCTATTCGGTATCGGATACTATTTCATGGCAAGCAATGTAAGATTGAAATTGCGCCTGGTTGCCTATGGATTGGGCATTTTCACTTTCGTGGCCGGACTGATTTACCTGGTTCCTTCATTCAGCAAGTATCAGTCTTTCTTTGAGAGTACGGTTTATTTCTGGGACGATACCTATCAGAAAACGGGTGCGGTAAAAGGGTCTACTGTCGACTTGCGCGTCAATCAGCTCCACGGCTCGTTTGACATGATCGAATCGTCGCCGATGTTCGGTCTCGGGCAGGGATACACCGCTTATTACAGTTCGAAATATGGTATACACCCTGTGCTTGCCGGGTTCGAAAGTGTGGTTTTCATGTCGCTCGTCGAGACGGGCATTGTTGGACTGATCCTTTGGATTGCGCTGTTCATCGGCTTGTTCAGGGTCGCGCACGAACTGTCGCGCAGGGCCGGAAAATCGCTCTCGCTTGAAACGGCGCTGCTCAGTACATTCCTGGCGTCCTATTGTATTTTCATCGTCTTTACCGGTATTCAATCGACATTTTACCTGTTCCTCATATTGTTCCTGGTACAGGTAAAAAATATCAGAATCAAGCTACCCGCCCGAAAAGCGCCGAAGCCTGCATTGGCCCAGGTGCCATTTGCGGTCAGGTAATGCCAACAAAACTCAACGTCAGTGAAAAACACCACAGCAATCGTCATTTTGAATTACAAAAACTATCAGGATACGATCAATTGCATCAAAAGTATCCTCGATAGCAATAGCCGCGATTATTTCATCATCGTGGTCGATAACGCCAGCAACAACGGTTCGCTCGGAGAAATCGAAAAGCAACTCGCTCCGGTAACGCAGGTTCGTCACTGGGCCGGCCAAACGGATTTCTCGCAGGGCGTTCTTCTGGTAGACAACAAAAACAATTCTGGATACGCGGCGGGCAACAATGTAGGCCTCAGGATCGGGTACCAGCTCGGTGCAACCCACCTGATGGTGCTCAACAATGATACGCTGTTCACGGACGATGCCCTCGATAAGCTCAAAGCCGTCGTGACCGGTGCCGATGACATTATCTGCACGGGCCCGTTGCTGCTGAAAGGCGATGGCGGGATCGATTACAACTGTGCAAAGCGCCGGCCCCGGCCACTCGATTTTTTCCGGTTTTCCTATTTCGGCAAATGGCTGAAAACAGAAGAATGGCGGAAGGAATACTATTACATGATCAAGTATCCCACGCTTAATCAGGTAACCGATGTAGATATTATCTCGGGTTCCTGCATGCTGTTCGATGCGCAGAAATTCGCGGAGATCGGATTCTTCGACGAGCATACCTTTCTGTATTACGAGGAGGCGATCATTCATGAGAAAGCCAGAAAAAAAGGCTGGAAGATGGTGCTCGTACCGCAGGCAAAAGTCGTGCACCTGGGGGCACAATCCACCACCGGGCACAGTACCTCGCTATTCATGCTCAACTGCGAATACAACAGCCTGAAATATTACCTGAAATCACATCGGGGCTTTTCCAATGTGATGGTGGGATTGCTCAGCAGCGGAAGCTGGTGGTTTATCAATATGTATACCGCAAAACGGAAACTGAAATTTTAACGATGGCCCACACAGAAAAGAAGAACTTCCTCTTTGACCTGACGGCCTCGCAACCTAACGAAAGCGGAGCATACCACGGCGGAGGAAAATACGCCAAAAAGATCTATTTCGAGTTTATAGAAAACTTTGACACCAGTCGCTGGGCGATATGGGCATTGTTCGATTCCTCGAAACCGCTCGACGCTGAAATCAGCGAAAAGTCGAAAACAGCCGCTGTGACGCTCATCGACGTAGCCAACCGCAACCTTCCGGAGGTGGTGAATGAGTTATCGATCCACCGGTTTTATTCGGCATTGCCGCTGGGTACCATTTCGTATGGCTTCAACTCGCTCATGAATTCTGCGTGTGAGATTTACGGCACGATACACGGCTTGCGCACACTGGAAACAAAAATCCCGTTCGACGCGCTCCGGTATGAAACCGGGATGAAAGGCAAGGCCGGCCTGCTTGCACGCAAGTTTTTGGAAAAGAAGCTTTACAACCGTGATCTGGAACGCTATGGCTCGCTATTGAAGAATACCAATGTGCTGGCCGTTTCCAACCATACAAAGTATTCCATTCTGTCGCATTTTCCGGCTGTTAGGGAAGTACCGCGGGTGTTTTACAGCCCCGACGTAACCGAGTTCGAAAACCGGGACGAGGACGATTCGAAAGGCTTTGCACTTTCGGGCTACTTCCTGCTGATCAGCGGCAACCGCTGGCTGAAAAACAACCTTAGAAGTGCCGTAGCGCTGGACCAGCTGTTTTCAGAGCAACCCGCATTGCGCCATCAGGTGGTTGTGACCGGTGTAAGCCAGCCCGAAATATTTCTGAGCAGGATAAAGAACAAAGACAGATTCATTTTTTACAAATACGTCAGCGAAGGATTCTTGCAGACGCTTTACAAAAATGCATTTGCCTTCCTGTACATGACCCTCAACGAAGGGTTCGGGTACCCTCCCCTGGAAGCGATGAAAGCAGGCACACCCGTTATTACAAGCCCGTTTACATCCATTATGGAAATATGCGGCGACAGCGTGTTGTACAGCGACCCCTATTCGATTGCGGAGATCAAAAACAGGATCCTGCAAATTACCGATCCCGATTCCCACCGGAATTTTACGATCGCGGGTAAAAACAGGTACGAAAAAATCAAAGAACGGCAGGATAAGGACCTGAAAGAGATGGTCACCTATCTTTTGGCATAGTTTGTTGGAAACCGGGCAGACAACAACCTACTAAAAACATGAGACAAATTGCAAACATCAAAATCCTCTTACTGGCGCTG
This sequence comes from Dyadobacter soli, assembly GCF_900101885.1. Classification (GTDB taxonomy): domain Bacteria; phylum Bacteroidota; class Bacteroidia; order Cytophagales; family Spirosomataceae; genus Dyadobacter; species Dyadobacter soli. Next base: position 454,949 of record NZ_FNAN01000002.1, read on the forward strand.
GTCCTTCCGGCGGCAGGCTTCTGCATGCAGGAGCACGGGGGACCTTCTTTGCAAAAGCCCGGTAAAAATGACCTCGCCCCGTTCCTCTCGGACCGGTATGTCGTTTTGCGTAAAAATCCGCAAGGAAAGCTGGATTCGATCCCCGTTTACATCTCACGGGCTGCCGACGAAGGCCCGCAGCGAGAATGGGGTAAGCAAAAAGGTAAAAGATTTCATTATGTCAATCTGACGATCGCCCCGAATCAGGCGGCTGACCTTCAAATCTATAAAATAGGTTCAAAGGCAGGCAAAGCTGCCGTGAGACCGACGCGCCTGGGTTATCGGGCGCAGGTTGCAGCAAATGCCGGCCAGAATGCAAAGGCCACACTGCGCATGACGAAGGCATCGAAAGTTTCAGTGGAATTCAACGACGATCCCCGGAACATCGACCCGCTGCTGATTTTTGCCAATAATCCGGAAAAGCAGAACCTGGTTCCGGACCTGAAAGACGCTTCCGTGCTGGTGGTGCGGGATTCTGCATCGTTGAAGAACATCCCGCCGGACAAGAAGACCATTTGTTTCAGAGCGGGCCTGACCACCATTGGCCGCTGGACCGTACCCAGACACGTAACGCAAATCTACATTCCCGAGAATGCTATCGTGCGGGGTTATATCGAATGCAACCGCAACGGCAATGCACCTGCGATCACCGTGAACGGGCGGGGTATACTGACCAACCTCGGATGGCCCTACCACTACCCTTCCACGAACGATATCAACCCTTACGAGCATAACAGCAACTGGTACAAGGCGCTATTCGTTTACGGGGGCAGCGGTCACCTGATCGAAGGCATTACCATTACGGACGCAACGGCTTTTGTACTTCTTTTGAATGCCAGCAATTCGCGGATATCCAACGTGAAGATCAACGGCTTCCGCTTCAACAACGACGCCGTCACGGTAATGGGCAGGAACATCGCTATTACCGACTGCTTTCTGCGCGTGAACGACGATGCGATCGTCCCCAACGTGAAAGACAGCCTCAACGTTTCGGAATGTGTATTCTGGCAATTGCAGGCCGGAAGTATCTTCCAGTTCGGCTGGACGCCGCATTCCCTCAAAAATGTAAAAATATCGAACTGCGATGTCCTGCACGCCGAATGGGAATATACCAACGAGAACAGCGGGTTCATCAACGCCATGGGGATGATGAAAAACAATGATGATGCCGTCGTCGAAGACGTTTCGGTACGCAACATCTATTTCGACACCCCGGTAACGCGTTTCCTGGATGTGCAGAATACCCGGAAGAGCAAAAGGAACGAGGCCCATATAGGACGTGGGAAGCCGTGGATTTACAAGAACTGTACGTTCGATAATATCCATTTCAACGAGCCCTTCGACCGGCAAAAAACATTGGTCTATTTTTCGGGCTTCTCAGACCAGTTTCCATCTGAAAGTCTTTCATTCACCAACTTCCATTTTCAGGGCCGGAAGCTAAACGACAGCCAGTTACAGCATATCATCAACGCGAAAAATTTGAAAAACCTGAAAATCCGGTAACGGTACCAGGGCCAGCATCAGTACTCCTCAACGTTAACAAAGAATAGTATGAAAGTCATATTTAAACTCACCTCCTACGGGATCGACTTTTTCATCAAGGCATTAAACAAGTCGCTGTCGTACATCTACAAGCCGCGGTTCGGCCGCTGCGGTAGCAATGTCAAATTTTATCCGCTGTCCTCGGACTTCGTCTACCAGAATATCTTCATCGGGGATGACGTCCATATCAATGAAAGGGCGAGCTTCAAACTATACATTGCCAAGCTCTATATCGGCAATAAGGTTCTTTTCGGACCTAACGTAACCATTCGCGGAGGTGGCCACCCCTATTATCACATAGGACGGTTTATTTTCGATGTAGGCGAAAACGAAAAAAGACCCGACGACGATAAGGACGTCCGCATCGAGGACGATGTCTGGGTCGGGACCAATGTAACTATCCTGAAAGGCGTGACCATCGGGCGGGGAAGTATTGTTGCGGCAGGAGCCGTCGTAACCAAAAGCATGCCGCCCTACACGATCATAGGCGGGGTGCCAGCCCGTAGAATCGGTAACAGGTTCAAATCGGTCGACGATGTGATCGACCACGAAGCCGCGCTGTATGCACCCGGCAACCGGACCAGGCTGGATGTGCTCAACGAAGCATTTGGAATCGCACCGGTATCACTGGCATCACACTGACCTCATTAAAAGCTTTCAAGATCTTATCCAATGAAAATCGTACTAGTAAATTATCGGTATTTCGTTTCCGGTGGGCCCGAACGTTATATGTTCAACATTACGGACCTGCTGACCAAAAACGGCCATGAAGTGATCCCGTTCAGCGTGAAGCACAACAAGAACACGCCTACCCCTTACGAGGAGTATTTCCTCGACCCGATCGGGACAGGAAACGAGATTTACGGACATGAATATAAAAAGGACTTCCGCACGGTTGCGAAAGTTACCTCCCGCATGATTTACTCCTTCGAAGCGAAAAGGAAGATGACGCGGCTGCTCAAAGAGGTAAAGCCGGACCTGGTTTATGTGCTGCAATTCCAGAACAAGATCTCATGCAGCGTCATCGACGCAGCCTATGACCTGAAAATACCTGTTATACAGCGTATCTCGGATTTTGCGCACATATGCGTCGACAATATTTTCTACGACTACCAGAAACAAAAGATCTGTGAGAAATGCCTCCACGGTTCGAAATGGAATGCGGTTGCCAACAAGTGTTCGAGCAATTCCTACCCCAACTCGATCCTGAAAGCACTTGCCCTCAAAGTACAGGATTTCAGAAAAACCAGGGATAAAATCACTTCGTTTATCATACCTGCCAATTTCACGGTCTCCAAGTTTGTCGACTTCGGCGTACCCGCAGAAAAAATTACCCACATCCCGACGTTTTTCAATATGAAAAAGGATGCGGCGCAAAATGTGACTTATGAGGATTACTTCCTGTACGTAGGCCGCGTGGACCCGGACAAGGGCTTGCTGACGCTGGTTAAGGCATTTGAAAATACGCCCTACAAGCTTACCATCGTAGGTTCCTCGACGGACGGTTACGACGACTTCCTGAAAGATTATCTGAAAGACAAGAAGCACAATATCACTTTCACCGGCAAACTGGATTTCCCGGCCATTTCGAAATACCTCCAAAACTGCCTCTGCACGCTTTGCCCGTCGGAATGGTACGACAACCTGCCCAATGCCGTACTCGAAAGTTACGCATTCAAAAAAGCGGTTATCGCGTCCGATCTGGGGAGTCTGAAAGACCTTATCGTGTCCAACGAAACCGGTATCCATTTTACGCCGGGGGATGTCGAGGCACTCAGGAAATCGATTCAATACATGATCAATAACCGCGATCAAGCTATTCGAATGGGTGAAACGGCGTACAATACGCTTGTCTCCGATTACTCGTCGCAGCTGCATTACAACCGTCTGATCGAAGCGTTCGAGCAGGTGGTGTACGGAAAAAGTCTGACCGCAAACGTGTAAATGCATGGTAGTCGAAAAGATCATACGTATTCTCAAAAAAGACCCGAACTATAAGTTTTCGTCCGAGCTTTCGCTTTACGACACGTCTGCGGTTCTCATCCACCGGGCATCTCAGATAGCCAGGGGACTACTTTTGAAACCTTTTGTAAAATCGACAGGGCTCATATTCGTAGGTACGCGCGTGAAGCTCCGGCATAAGAACAACATACGCCTGGGCAAGAATGCGATCATAGAGGACAATGTCCATATCAACGCGTTCTCCAAGAACGGTTTCCGCACGGGCGATAATGTCTCGATCGCACGCGACTCGATCGTCGTGTGCTCGGGCGTGATCCGTCACAAAGGCGTGGGTGTATCGATCGGCAACAACACCGGGATTAATGCAAGGGCATACCTGGGTGGCCAGGGAGGAATCGAGATCGGCGACTCGGTGATCATCGGCCCGGATGTCAAGATTTTTTCAGAAAACCACATTTTCGATTCCCTGCACATTCCCATTAAAGATCAGGGAGAATCCAGAAAAGGGGTCAAAATAAACAACAACTGCTGGATAGGCGCCGGCGCGATCATCCTGGACGGCGTTGAAATCGGCGAAGGTTGTGTAGTAGCAGCAGGATCCGTAGTCACGAAATCTTTCCCCCGGAACTCGGTCATAGGAGGCATACCGGCGAAAACCATTAAAATGAGAGACCATGCGCAAAATTAAACTTGCCATTATCGGCACCCGGGGTATTCCCAATCATTATGGCGGATTCGAACAGTTTGCCGAATACCTCGCCAAAGGGCTTGTGGAGAGAGGGCATGATGTCACTGTCTATAACTCGCATTCGCACCCTTATCAAAAGTCGGAATGGAATGGCGTCAAACTCGTGCATTGCAACGACCCGGAAGATAAATGGGGAACTGCGGGCCAATTTGTATACGACCTGAACTGCATATTGCATACCCGCAAAGAGTCGTACGACATTATCCTGCAATTGGGCTACACCAGCAGCACGGTCTGGGGATGGCTGTTGCCGCGCAAAAATACTATCATCACTACCAATATGGACGGTCTCGAATGGAAGCGTACCAAATACTCCAAGCCGGTACGCAGCTTCCTGAAATGGGCCGAATACCTGGGTACGGTGTACAGCGACCACTGGATCGCCGACTCCCTGGGCATTCAGGATTACCTGACAAAAAAATACAACATCCCATCTACGTATATCCCCTACGGCGCATTTCCGTTTGAAGAACCGGAGATTGACAGCCTGGCCTCCTATGAGCTTTCGCCTTATGGGTACAATATGCTGATCGCCCGCCTGGAACCTGAAAACAATGTGGATACGATCCTGGAAGGCGTTTCGAAGGCAAGCAAAAAACTGCCGTTCCTGGTGGTAGGCAAGCACGCCACGCATTATGGCGAGTACCTGAAAACCAAGTACGCGGCGTTCGGGCATATCCGGTTTGTGGGCGGGATTTATGATATTAATGTCCTGAATAATCTGCGGTTTTATTCCAACCTGTATTTCCACGGGCATTCGGTGGGAGGTACCAATCCATCCCTGCTGGAAGCCATGGCGTCGCAGGCGCTCATATGCGCCAATCAGAACGAATTCAATTCCACCATACTTGAAAAGGACGCGCTGTATTTCAGCAATGCCGGGGAAGTGAGCAAGTGCGTCGACACGGTCGACAAGCAACAATACAGCTCATTTGTCGGCAATAACCTTCACAAAATCAAGCACATCTATGAATGGAATAAAATCATAGATCAGTACGAAAATCATTTCAAAACTATTTACTCAACGCAACATGAAATTCAACAAAACATCCCTTCATGATGTACTGCTGATCACTCCGGCAGTTTTCGGTGATGAACGCGGTCACTTTTTCGAATCGTTCAATTCGGAGCTCTGGAAAGCGCAGGGTTTTACCAACGAATTCGTGCAGGACAATCAGTCGTTTTCGAAAAAAGGGGTCGTTCGCGGCCTGCATTTCCAGAGTGCCCCGCACGCCCAGGGCAAGCTGGTAAGGGTGATCGTCGGAAAGGTACTCGATGTAGCCGTCGACCTGAGGCCCGAATCGCCCACTTTCGGCAAGTATGAGCTTTTCGAGCTGGACGCCGAAAAGGGAAACATGGTATACATTCCCGAAGGTTTCGCGCACGGATTCGCCGCATTGGAAGACAGTATTTTTCAATACAAATGCACCGGGCTGTACCACAAAGCTTCGGAAGGAGGCCTACGCTGGGACGATCCTTACCTCAATATCCAATGGGGCGTCGAAAACCCGATTGTTTCACCCAAAGACCAGATCCTGCCGACATTCGAGCAGGTATTCAAGCCAAGCCTGAACATATAGCGGCGCGGTTCCAGTTTATCACCAGTTTTATCTGAACAAATGAAAAAGATACTCATTACCGGCGGTGCCGGATTCATCGGCTCACACGTGGTGCGCCGCTTCGTAAAAACTTACCCGGAATACCAGATTTTCAACCTCGACACCCTGACTTACGCGGGTAACCTGGAAAATTTGCGGGATATCGAAAATGAGCCCAACTACCAATTCGTGAAGGGCGACATTGTCGACGCAGCGTTTATAGATCAGCTGTTTATTGAAAACAATTTTGATGGCGTGATACATCTCGCCGCCGAATCCCACGTGGACCGGTCCATTTCCGATCCAATGGCATTTGTGATCACCAATGTGGTAGGAACGGTCAATCTTTTGAATGCGGCCCGCAAAGCCTGGAAAGACGATCTTGAAAACCACCTCTTTTACCACGTTTCCACGGATGAGGTCTACGGAGAACTGCACGACCCGTCGGAGTTTTTTGTAGAAACTACCAAATACGATCCACGCTCGCCTTACAGCGCATCCAAAGCATCATCCGACCATTTTGTAAGGGCATACCACAATACCTACAAAATGCCGGTTGTGATTTCCAACTGCTCAAACAACTACGGCCCCAATCACTTCCCCGAGAAGCTGATCCCGCTGATGATCCACAATATCCTCAACAACAAACCGCTGCCGGTGTACGGTAAGGGCGAAAACATCCGCGACTGGCTGTTTGTAGAGGATCACGCGCGGGCGATCGATGTGATTTTCCATAAGGGTAAAAACGGCGAGACTTATAACATCGGCGGCCACAACGAATGGACGAACATCGACCTGGTGAAACTGCTTTGCAAAATTATGGATCAAAAACTGGGCAAACCCGAGGGAAGCGCGGAAGGACTGATCCATTATGTGACAGACCGCGCCGGACATGACCTGCGCTATGCGATCGACGCCACGAAGCTTAAAACCGAACTCGGATGGATGCCTTCGCTGCAATTCGCGGAAGGGCTGGAAAGAACCGTTACCTGGTACCTCGACAATGAAGAGTGGCTTACAAATGTAACCTCGGGCGCCTACCAGCATTACTACGAGGAAATGTATGAAAGCCGTTAATAATCTGTTCAACTATCTCAACGTTTTTTCACGATGAAAGGAATCATTCTGGCGGGAGGATCGGGCACCCGATTGCACCCGTTGACGCTCGCGGTAAGCAAGCAACTCATGCCGGTTTACGATAAACCGATGATCTATTACCCGCTATCGATCCTGATGCTGGCGGGCATAAGCGAAATACTGATCATTTCAACGCCGCATGACCTGCCGCATTTCCAGAAACTGCTCGGAGACGGCAGCCGTATCGGGTGCAAATTCAGCTATGCGGTTCAACCTAGCCCGGACGGACTTGCCCAGGCATTTATCATAGGCGAAGAGTTCATCGGCGACGACAAAGTTGCGCTGATCCTGGGAGATAACATTTTCTACGGCTCTGGTCTTTCCAAGCTGTTACAGGCTAACAACGACCCGGAAGGAGGTGTAATTTTCGCATACCAGGTGCACGATCCCGAACGTTACGGCGTGGTCGAGTTCGACCCGTCCTTCAAAGCATTGTCTATCGAGGAAAAACCGGTGCAGCCCAAATCCAACTACGCCGTGCCGGGATTGTATTTCTATGACAACGACGTTGTCGAAATCGCCAAATCCATCAAGCCCTCGCCAAGAGGCGAATATGAGATTACGGACGTAAACAGGCTGTATCTCGAATCCGGGAAACTAAAAGTAGGCGTGCTCGACCGGGGTACTGCCTGGCTGGACACCGGTACTTTCGAATCATTAATGCAGGCGGGCCAGTTTGTTCAGGTCATTGAAGAACGACAAGGCCTCAAAATTGGTTGTATCGAAGAGGTTGCTTATCGAATGGGCTACATATCCGCCGATCAGTTGAGTGAAATCGCCCAGCCACTGGTAAAAAGCGGCTACGGCAAATACCTTCTCAGGCTCCTGCCTGCACCCGAAGAAGCTGTCCTGTAAGTCTTCTCAACCGGCCGTTTTGACCCGTAATGCGTAAAACGGTCGGTTGCTATACGTAGAATAAATTCTATATTTTTATCGAATTTATTTGACTTTGAGTACATTTTGAGTATACTTTTGTACAAAGTACATTAAGTAGCCGAACGTATACACATGTTCTGCTAACTGTAATGATAACAATTATACAAAAGAACTCATGGCATATCTCGATACTTTTCAGCCCCTGCTAACAGCCGAGACTGCTGCGCATTTGCTCCGAAGAGCCACGTTTGGGCCTACCAAACAGGAAATTGCCAGCTTTACCGGCCTGAGTGCGACAGAAGCGGTGAACAGACTCATCGCCAACGTCGCCGTAACGATCTCACCTCCCCCACCGGTCGACTATGATGAAGGCCAGCCTACCGGCGGACAGCCTTTCCTGGATCTTCCCTACAACAAATCACGTACCAGCACATTCAGCCTGTTTATCCGGTATTGGTGGCTCGGTTTGATGCTACAACAGAACGGGCGCCCGTCGGTATTGGAAAAGCTCACGGCGTTCTGGCAAAACCATTTCGTGGTTATTCAGAGTGTGGTGCTCGACTACCGGCTCACCGATCGATATCTCCGGCTATTAAGGAACAGTTGCCTAGGCAGTTTCAGGACAATGGCCATTAACGTTTCGAAAGATGCCGGCATGCTGATATTTCAGAATGGGAATGAAAATCAGAAAGGCAAACCCAATGAAAACTATGGCCGCGAGTTGCAGGAGCTATTTGTGGTGGGGGTCAAGGACTTTAATGGTAAACCCAATTACACCGAAGACGATGTCAAAGCGGCGGCAAGAGTCCTGACCGGCTGGCAGGTGAAGAACTACCTCGTCGACGCGTCGACATCTTTCGAAGTGATCTACGACCCCAACCGGCACGACACCACCAACAAGACGTTTTCAACCTACTACGGCAACAAGACGATTACAGGACGCTCGGGCCCTACCTCGGGCGATGAAGAACTGAACGAACTGATGGACATGCTTCTGGCGCATCCCGAGTCCCCGAAGTACATTTGCCGGGAGCTCTACCGGTGGTATGTCAATTCCGAGGTTACCCAGGACATTGAAAATAACGTCATCATCCCGCTTGCCAATTTCTTCTCGAGTCCTTCCAATGCATTCAATATTGAAGCCGTCCTGCGGAAACTGCTCACGAGCGACATATTCTATGATGTCAGCAACCGGGGTGCGATGATCAAATCCCCGCTGGATTGGGTCGTCGGTAACATGCGTTTTTTCAATCAGCCCGTTCCCGACATGGCCACGGAATACGTGGCGCACCGCACCTACGTCCAGTTTGCCTACAATTTGATAGTAGGCTTGCAATACAAGCTGCTCGATCAGCCGTCTGTTTTTGGTTATTCACCTTATTATCAGACCGGTTACACCGAGAACTGGATCAACGGTACATCCATTGGCCGGCGCCACCTGCTGGTCGACAGGCTTATTTACCCGACCTCCCAAATCAAACCGGGCTACCTGATCGGCATCGACCTGCTTGGCTGGGTTACCGCTTTGCAACCCAATTTTTCGGACGTCGCGGGCACTCCGCCGCTTACCTGCGAGCAAATCCTCGACAGCTTCCTGGATAAGCTTTTCGCTGTAAGCCTCATACAGCCGGACAAGGACTTTCTGATCGATAACATTATGATGAGGGGAATTTCGCGGCAATCCTGGCTCAAAGAATGGGACAGCTACCGGGCAAACCCCACGAACGCGGATCGGAAAGGCGCGGTATTGTACCGCTTTCAAATATTAATGCGGCACCTTCTTCGAATGGCCGAGTACTACATTTTTTAACCCAGAACTTATGAAAAGGAGAGATTTTCTAGCGGCGGCATCAACGATGATGCTGCCGCTGACAGTGAGTGGTTTTGGTTTTAAGTCTGCAAACCGGAATTCACCCGTTGTGCAAAGCTTATTGAAAAGCAATTTGCTGGCCGACGACCGCGTCTTGGTTATCGTGTATTTAAATGGCGGAAACGACGGGCTCAATACCGTGATCCCCGTGGAGCATTACTCGCGATACCAGAGCCTGAGAAGCAATATAGCGATCCCTGAAAACCAGGTGCTTAAACTCGCATCGAACCCCGAAACCGGCCTTCACCCGGCTATGAGCGGAATGCGTGAAATGTATGATTCAGGCAAGCTGGCTATCATTCACTCGGTAGCATATCCCAATCCCGACCAATCGCATTACCGATCTACCGATATCTGGATGACGGGCGTCGAATCCAACCAATATTCGGAAACCGGGTGGATAGGCAGGTACCTCGACGGGCAGTTCCCGGGCTATCCCGAAAACTATCCAAACCCGTCCATGGACGATCCGCTGGCCATTCAGATAGGCTATGTGAATACCAAGACTTTACTCGGCCCATCGCAGCCGATGAACGTCACCATCGAAAACCCGAGTACTTTCTACCAATTCCTAGGTACAATTCCTTCTGCAACCTCGGGTACTCTTCCTTGCTGCGACGCCGGCAAACGGGTGGAGTTCATACGCAATCAGCAAGCCCTTGCCGTGAGCTATTCGACCGAGATCAAACGGGCGGCAGATGCGGGCAAGAATCTCGCAACCTATCCCGCTGGCGTGAACGACCTGTCTGAACAACTCAAAATTGTGGCCAGGCTGATCCACGGCGGTCTGCGGTCCAAAATCTACTTTGTTGAGCTGCGGGGTTTCGATACGCACGCGACGCAGGTAAATACATCGGATACGCTCACCGGAACTCACGCACAATTGCTGCGGCTGTTATCGGAAGCCATTTCCGCATTTCAGAACGATCTCAAACTTCAGGGTACCGAAAACCACGTGATGGGGATGACATTTTCCGACTTTGGGCGACGGGCCAATTCCAACGCCTCTATGGGCACCGACCACGGCGTAGCGGCGCCCATGTTTGCGTTCGGAACGGGGATAAAGAGGCAGTTGGTAGGCATTAATCCGAACCTCACCAGCGACCTCGACCCACCCACTACTACCCGGTACAACAACAATCAGAACATCAAAATGCAAATCGATTTCCGGCGGGTATATACCGATTTTCTGAAAGACTGGCTTGGTACACCGTCCGATAAAACAAACAGTATTTTGTACAAAAATTTCCCCACCACCTCGCTCTTCTCCGACACGGTGTATTCGCTGGGGTCCGGCATGTGGCCCGACCAGTCGATCTGGTCTTCCGGGAGAATGCCCGGCCCGAAAGATATCGTTGTCATCAACAGCGGACATTCCATTTCCGTCGGCCAGGACATCACCGCCAAAAGCATTCAGGTTGAAGGCAATGGCGAGTTGAATCTTCTGGGAAATTACAAGGTGACAACGTCCTGAGAAATCGGCGCCCGGGGATAGTCGAGTATTATTTCGATAATTTTTAAAATAGGACAATAAACAGTGGCTACAAAATAGTTCTATCATTTTTTGAATATAAACTATTGATTATCCCCAAATTACAATATTAAGGCGGTTAACCTGTTTTGAATTAAGAAAGAAATGCCTTAAACTTGTTACATACCATTCAATGCCTCCCGAATAGGCTGGCTTGTCGGAACTGAGAAATGAAAGTTTTTCCTGACCGATAGCCTGAACAGCCCGCGAAGGAGTTGGTACCAAGCAAAGCATTATACTCAACGTTATAAATACTTATGAAAAATCACTATCCTGGGCTTCTGCCTAAGGCTCACCTCTGGACGGACGTCGCGCTCCTGAATCTGTCGTTTTTCTTCGCCTACATTTTCCGGTTTGATGACAGCATTGTTACGCTGTTTGAAAATCAGTATGTGAACTTGCTCCTTGTTGCGAACCTTGTCTGGGTTTTCACGATTTACGTTTTCAAAACTTACCGGTTCACGCGGTTATCCTACCATTTCAATACGCAGCTCGCTGCATTCCTGAAAGCGGTTACGGTACACGGCGCGGTGATGATGGCGTTCCTTTACCTCAGCAAGCAGGGGGAAGAGTACTCGCGCTACCAATTCCTGATGACCTACATTATGTTCATCTCGCTGTCTTCGGCATCGAGAGCTGCGGCTGTGCTTTTTTTGAAAGTGTACCGCCAGGCAGGTTATAATTACAACCGCTACGGCATTGTGGGGAAAGGCGACCTGGCTACGCTGATCCGCGAGTTCTATGCCGAACGCAAGGAACTCGGCTACCGTTTCTCCGGCGCTATCGATCCTACTTCGGATAACAATGCGATTGCGTCGCTCGAAACGATGGTGAAGGAAAAGCAGCTCGACTACCTGTACTGCTGCCTGTCCGAAATGAACGACGAGCAGGTGAAGGAAGTGATCCGCCTCGGCGAACGCCAGCGGACGCATATCCGCCTGGTACCGGACTTCCGCGGATTTGTGACAAACATGGCTACGATCGAATACCACGATATGTACCCCATTATCGAAATCAATACCAAACCGTTTTCAAGTTTGAATGAACAGACGGTAAAGCGTGCTTTCGACCTGATATTCTCTGTTATCGTGATGATCCTCGGTGCGCCGGTATTCTTCCTGGTGTGGGCAGCGATTAAAATTACATCACCCGGGCCTGTGTTCTTCAAACAGCAACGTTCCGGACGCTGGGGTGAGTTGTTCTACATCTACAAGTTCCGCAGTATGCGCGTAGATGCGGATAAAATGGGCTTGCAGCATTCCAAGGGTGACGACGATCCGCGCATTACGCCGATAGGCCGTATTCTGCGCAAGTCACGTCTCGACGAGCTTCCGCAGTTTATCAATGTGCTCAAAGGCGAAATGTCGGTCGTAGGGCCACGTCCTTTGTACAAATATGACGTGGATATGCTCATGGAAGCAGCCCCGCACGACTTCCAGCGCCTGCTCACGGTAAAACCAGGCATTACGTCGATCGGGCAGATCAATGTGGGTTATGCCGACACGGTCGCCAAGAACGTCGAACGCCTTAAATACGATCTTCAATACCTTAAATCATATAGCGTTTTTGACGATGTCCAGCTGATTTTCAGGACTGTACAAGTAATGGTCCTTGGACGCGGGCAGTAGTATTTATCTTACAGTATCCACAACCAGAATGTAACAAAAAAGGCGCCAATGGCGCCTTTTTTGTTTTCCACCCCCACCTATTCTACCAATTTCCCAAGGCACGCTTTTTTATGTGTAGTATAAATTCTATTTTTGTGTCATACAAAGTGTTATGTCATTTTAGAATTTATACAGGAGAAGATGAAAAGGGTTTTACAAGTTTTAGCACCAATGTGCTTGTTGTTGATCGGAATGACCGACGTGCAGGCCCAGAAGCGTAAGATATTCACCGACCGGGTAAAATTCGGCGCGGTGACCTATCCGAGCACCGCCACTGTTACCGCCAACATGGTCGACGGCTATGTTAAAATGAAAGGTAGCAACCGCTTTATTTTCCCGGTGAGTGATAATTCAGTATACCGTCCGTTTGCGGCATCCGCGGATGGCACTATGGGAGCTTACTTTTCAGGTAGCGTTGCCGTTGCGGTCACCACGAGCCACAAGGGAGGCAATTACCCGCCGCTGCCGGCAGGCGCACCGTTCTCGGTCAACAGCAAAGATGCCAACGTAGGCAAAGTGTCAACCCGCGAATATTGGGACATCAATGGCACCAATGCTACGAAAATCTCATTTGCCTGGTACCAGGACAGCGGACTGGCATCATTGGCCCCGGGAGGTAACCTGAGCAAGGTTTACATTGTCGGCTGGAACGGCTCCAAGTGGGTCAAAATCCCTACGACGGTCGATGCGGTTTCCATACTCGGCGGCAGCAGCACCATCACCATGGGGTCGATGACCACGAATGCAGCCATTGTACCGAATACCTACCTGGCTTATACCTTCGGTGCAGACCTCTCGACTGCACGGGAGATGGCGCCCGGCGCCGACAGTACGCTCATAGCCGCAGATGGTACCGAAATCCTGAAACCTGAAAACAGCTCGATGGACGAAGTGGAAGCCGCGGTGTATCCAAACCCCGCGTTCGACCGGATTTTTATCCGCAGCAACCGGAAGGTAAAACAGGTATCGGTTTGGGACATGAGCGGCCGCCGGATGCTTACTACCGGCAGCGCTTATGAAAACGGCATCGAAGTGAAGGGCGTTCCTGCCGGGACTTACGTGGTGAATATCGAAGACGATAAAGGAAAAACTACTTCACGCAAAATAATAATCAACAAATAATGTCCCCTTCCCTGAGGCATTGCGTAAATTTGCATGTAACGCATTATAAAAATACTCAATGAAAATAATCGTATTAGGTGCCTCAGGGCAGCTGGGAAGCTGTCTTAAAAAAGTCTCAACGGAACGTAACATTACCGACATCTCATTTCCTTCCGAAGAAAACGCCAATATCCTCGATAAAGATTTGCTCGACAAGCTTTTCACTGCTGAAAAGCCACAGTTCGTGATTAACTGTGCGGCTTATACGGCTGTCGATAAGGCCGAGGATGACGTGGAAACCTGCCGCAAAGTCAACCGCGACGGCGCTGCGTATATTGCCGAAGCGTGCAAAACGCACGGAGCAGCATTGATACATGTTTCCACCGACTTTGTTTTCAAAGGTGATATTCCAAAACTGCTGTCCGAAACCGACACGGCCGAGCCTGAAAACATGTACGGACTCACCAAACTTGAAGGTGAAGCGGCGATTGCAGAAATCCTGCCCGAGCATTACACATTGCGTACCAGCTGGCTGTATTCCGAGTTTGGAAACAACTTTGTAAAAACCATGCTGCGCCTCGGTCGCGAGCGTGAGCAGCTGGGTGTGATCGTTGACCAGGTAGGCTCTCCTACCTACGCGATCGACCTCGCCGATACGATCCTGGACATTATCGAATCCGACAATAAATCTTACGGCATTTACCATTACAGCAACGAAGGCGTGACTTCCTGGTACGATTTCGCCAAAGCGGTTTTCGACCTGAGCGAAACCACCGTGAAACTGAATCCGGTGAAAACGTCGGAATATGTAACACGCGCGGTCCGTCCGGCCTATTCGGTAATGGATAAATCTAAAATCAAAAGCACTTTCGGCATAGCTATCCCCTACTGGCGCGATAGCCTCGGCGTTTGCATTGACCGCCTGGTCAATGAGACAGTAAGCTGATTACCTTACTTGCTCACCGCAAATTCATAATCTCCCGAGCCTGCCTCGACAATGACGTAGCTATCTTCTTTTCCAACGGTTTTCACCGCCTCGGAAGAAGATAGCTGCTTCCCATTCACCAGCACTTTCGCCTCCGCGCCCGCGGGTACATACACATGCGCGAGCGTGTTCACGGGTACTTTGACTTTCATTGTCAGTTTTCCGCTTGCGCTGCTCCATTCGGAAACAATAGTGCCGTTAATGGTGCGCAAAGAAGCTTTCAGGTGATTGATACCGTCGCTACCCATGCCGTCCGGCGCAATCTCAGGGCGAATGTCAAATGTCTCGAAGCCCGGTTTGGTCATCACAATACCCGCTGCATTACCGAACATCCATTCACACACCGCTCCGAATGCATAGTGGCTGAACGAGTTCATGGCTGCATTGTATTTGAAACCGTCTTCCTTCGTGAAGCTATCCCATCGCTCCCAGATCGTGGTGGAACCGTTTTCAACCTCAAATCCCCAGGAAGGAAACTCTTTGCTGAGAAATAATTTATACGCCAGATCGGAATGGCCCGTGGCCGAAAGTGCCGGAAGCAATGGCTTGGCGCCGAGAAAACCGGTACCGAGTTTGTCGCCATTCTCCTTTAACAGTGCCGTCAGGTAATCGCCAGCCTTCGTACGGTCGGCGGGATTGATGATATTCATGTAAATAGCATTGGCATAGGCCGTCTGCGTATGCCCGGTAAAGCCCAGCGATCCATCCACATAACCCGCTCCATTGCCATAGGCTTGTGCGTCGCATTTGAACCGGCCGCCCTGGTCCACATAATGTCCGCGAATCGCTTCTCTCACTTTCTTACCGGTTTCGACAAACCGCTGCTCGTCTTTTGCATTCCCGATCGCCGCGGCCATTTCGGCCATGAGGTCCGCGCAATAGGCGTAGTAAAAAGAAGCCAGCATATCCGGCGGGGTTTTCTTGCCAAAAGAAAGCCAGTCCCCGAAGCCACCTTTCGGATCGATATCGGCGAATGCATTCTCTTTGAAAATGTACGTACCCTTGCTTCGGGTATCGAGGAAATTCATGAACTGCACCATATCCTGCCAGCCGTCGCGGATCATGCGGGTGTCGCCATAGGTGCGGTAAATCTGGTAAGGGCAAATAATGCCCGCTTCCATCCAGCCGGGTGAAAATGTATCGGTTTTACGAAGATTGGGGCGAGGGGCATAGAGCGGGTATGCTCCGTTTTCATATTGGCCGTCGTTCAGGTCTACCACCCATTTGGTGAAAAATGAAGCCACATCCCGGTTGAATGTCGCCGACTTCACGTACACCTGCGCATCGCCCGTCCACCCGATGCGCTCGTCGCGTTGCGGGCAGTCGGTGGGAATGTCTACATAGTTGGCCCGTTGCGTCCAGTCGATATTGCTGTAAAGCTGGTTCACCATCGCATTGTCCGTTTCAAAAGAGCCGGTTTTAGGTGTATCCGAGCCGATTACCAGGCCTGTCAATGTCTCCTTCGTCGGCGCATTGCTCAAACCTTTTACCTCCACATATTGAAATCCGTGGAATGTGAACTTCGGCTCCCAGGTTTCGCCTGCCGGATCGCCTTTCAGTATATAAGTGTCGGTAGCACGCGCCATGCGCAGGTTTTCGGTCATGAGGCGGCCATCGGGGTAGAGTTTTTCGCCATATCGCAACCGGATGGTGTCGCCCGCGCGTCCCTTCACGTGCAGGCGCACAATGCCCGCGTAGTTTTGGCCCATATCGAATATGTAGGTACTGTCCGGGCGCTTTTGGGTGGTACCTACCCTTAAGGGCTGGGTTATCCTCACTGGCGGGCCGGGGTATACCTGCACTTTGCGGTCTGCTTTGTCGGGGAAGATCTCTGCATTCTTCCATTTTGCATCGTCGAAACCGGCCAGGTTCCAGCCTTTTTGTTCCAGACGCGCGTCGTAAGTTTCCCCATTCAGCAAGTCGGATTCCAGCAATGCACCCTGGCTCGCCTTCCAGCTTTGATCGGTAACGAAAGTCTCCTTCTTACCATCCGCATACTCCACTTCGAGTTGCGCTTTCAATACCGGCACTTTTCCGTAAAATGCACGCACGACGGGATTTTGGACTAATAATGAATAGCCGAGATAACCCGCATACCAGCCGTATGAGAGCTGCGAGGCCAAAGCATTCTTTCCGGACTTCAAATCTGCCGTCACATCGTAGGTCTGGTAGTAGACACGCTTGTCGTAATCCGTCCAGCCGGGCGTCAGGAATGCGTCACCGGCCTTTTTCCCATTAATACTAAATTCATACAAACCCAATGCGGTGACATACAACCGTGCCTTTTTAACGCCATTCCGGATCGTCACTTCCTTGCGCAGGTAAGGCGCCGGCGGCAAATGGTACACCTTACCCTTCCCAAGATGATCCAGGTCCAGCCCTACCCATTGCCCTTGCCACTCCGATTTGTCCAGCAAACCCATCTCCCAATGCGACGGTTTGCTCCATTCGCCGGGAATGCCATTCTTGTCCCAGCTTCTGACTTTCCAGTAACAAACCGTACGCGAAGCAAGCGGCTTACCGGCATATGCCACCTGCGCCGTACCGCGACCATTCGTTTTACCCGAATTCCACAAATCGGCACCGTTTTCGGTGAGCTTTTCCGGTGAGGAAGCCACCAGTATCTGGTAGGCGGTTTGCACCTGGTTGTTTTCCGTTGCCGTAAGCTCCCAGCTCAGGCGCGGGTGTGCGACGTCCGTAACCGGCGATTCCTTGTACTCGCAGCGCAGGTAACCGGGAACGATCCCTTTTGCATTTGCCCAAACAGTACCCAATGCCAGCATCACCGACAGCATAGTAGTTTTCATAAAATGGAGATTAAATCTTAACGCAAAACTTTCACGCCCTTCGGCGCATCGATCTTCGACTTGACCGAACCGTCGGCCTGCTTTTCGTGCCGGATTTTTACCACACCCATTGGCGTGGGATAAGTACCCTCAACCCATTGCAAATCGCCGAGGTTAGGCTGAATGCGGATCACTTTACAGCCCGGCTCTACCACGCTCACCCCCAGCACATGCTCCGAAAGCCAGGAAGTAGGCCCCGAAGCCCAGCCATGGCAGAGGCTGTGGCGTAGCTTTTTGTAACAATAAGCCCCGAAATCGCCGTGAATATCGTCCTTACCATCCGGCACAAGCTCGTCGATCGGCGCGGCATTTTTTGTCCAGGCCAGGTCGAAGTCCTCCCAAAAAGTAGTCGCGCCCATATCGAGCATACCGCCCCAGTAGTTGCGGATGCAGTTCAATGCACCGGTGTAGTCTTTTGCCTGCGCTTTGGTTTGCAACATATAGTAGCCGTAGAATGTCGAGAAGCGCTCGCAATCGCCCACGGCGATCACTTCCGCATTGGCCTTTTCGGCGGGCATCAGGCCGGCGAGGGCCATCAATGCGGCCGCTTGTTTGGAACCGTTGGCGTCGGGGACGTACATTTTCATCTGGGTCGCCATGGTTTTGCAGCGTGTGGCCTCTGCGGGCTCGTCGAGGATGAGGCAAAGTTCGGCGCCGGCTTCCAATGTCATGATCATCATCGCGTGCAGGCCCGCGTGGACGCCCTTCGGATTTTCACTGGACGGCCAGTCGAGGAAGCGGGTACCGTCCAGGTCCTCCTTATTGTCTTTGGTTTTCTCCATCAACTGGTCCAGCAATGCAACGAGGTACCTTCGCTGGTTACGGAGGTATTCGAGGTCGCCCTGATTTTTATACAAATCCCTGTGAATCAATACCCACCACATCGAATAGGCGCTAATACCGTTCATCCAGCCGGGGAGCGGGGTAATGTCGCGGGCGTGGTCGAGGCTCTTGGCTACTACTTCATTTTTACCAAAAACGGTATTGATCGTCATCACTTCCGGGTGCATATCGCCTACCCACACTAGGCGGTCGCGCTTGATACCGTCCCAGAGGTATTCCTGCATATTCAAATGCACGGTGTAAGCACCGGTGTTCCAGATGGTATTCAGGCGCTCGTCGTTGCTTTTGAACGAGCCGAGGTAAGGAATGTCGCGGTACTCGAAAATGGCGCGCACCTCTTTCAATTCCAGCTCGCGGTCGGCGTCCACAAGGTCAATTCTTGCAAACCGGAAACCCGAGTTGCCAACCTGCATCACGCCCAGCCACGGCACCTGAATGACGAAATCGCGCATAGCGTGGTCGTTGGTCGCACCCTGAATAGTGTCGATTTCCGACATGGCCTCGCTCACCGATTCGCCGAGCCGAATGCGGATGCGGACCGGCCGCTGGTCGGCCGCCTGGTCGGTCACGATCTGAATGCCGCCTTGTATCTCCTTTCCGAAATCGAATAATATGCCCGGTGTTTCGCCGTCCTTGCTGATCAGCTTTGCAAAATCCTTGTGAACGAGGTTGGCCTGGCCGGTGCCTTTCCGGAGCAGATTGGAAGCATCGACCACGCTCGTGCCGCTGCGGTCCGACATCCACACGATACGTTTGGGCGACAGGTACTGCCTGATCCGGGAGTCCTTCTGGGCATCGTAGCTGTTGTCGAAAATCGGGGGAAGTTTTGAATCGGACATTTCCTGGGCAGCGAGATCGTTGGCTAGCGCGTAAAGAAAAAGTGAAAGGAAGGCCAGGTAGTTTTTCACAAACAGATAGTTTTGGTGTTCAGGATTGTAATATTCCCTGAAAATAAATGATTATAAATTAACCAACCAGCCTGTTCTGTCCTGTCCGGCGCTATTACCCATATTGCCACCGTTAACGCTTCGTTAACATTTTTACATGCTAAAAGTAAGTCAAAACCGTTCTACTTTTGCTTGTGGTACAATCCCCGGCCATTTTTTCAATACTAAACCTTTCGACCCAACCCATGATCATAAAAGAAAATAGCTCGCAGGACCGCGACGGGCTGCCCCCATTTGTCAATAGCTGGAAACAGCTTTACATTCTGCTGATCGGCATGCTCGCATTGCAAATTGTCCTCTTCTATTTATTTATGACCCATTTTCAATGAGCACACTCGACTGGATCGTTCTTTCGCTTACCCTTCTGTTTGTTGTATTTTACGGGATCTTTCGCAGCCGCGAAAAGCATACGATGGATTCGTTCCTGCTTGCGGGGCAGTCGATGCCCTGGTACCATGTCACATTATCGCTCATGGCCACCCAGGCGAGCGCCATTACCTTCCTTTCCGCGCCCGGACAGGCCTACACCGACGGTATGCGCTTCGTGCAGTTCTATTTCGGGCTGCCGCTGGCGATGGTGGTACTTTGCGTGACTTTCGTGCCCAAATTCGGGAAGCTTAAAATATTCACCGCCTACGAATTTCTCGAAGGCCGTTTCGATTTGCGCACACGCGCACTCACCGCATTTCTTTTCCTTTTACAGCGCGGCCTTTCCACCGGCCTTAGCATTTATGCCCCGTCGCTGATCCTTTCGGCCATTCTCGGCTGGGATATCACCTGGACCAATATCATTTCCGGCGGCGTAGTGATCCTTTACACCACGCTGGGCGGTTCGCGGGCCGTTTCACACACACATTTGCAGCAAATGGGCATTATCACGATCGGAATGGTCGTAGCAGGTGTAATGGTGGTAAAGTTCCTGCCCGAGCAGGTGTCGTTTACCGATGCCTTGCATGTGGCCGGCAAGATGGGGAAGGTCAATCTGATCGATTTTACATTCGACTTGAATAACAGATATAATGTATGGTCGGGACTGATCGGCGGGTTTTTCCTGCAACTTTCCTACTTCGGGACCGATCAATCACAGGTAGGGCGCTTCCTGACGGGCAGTTCGCAGGGGCAAAGCAAACTAGGACTTGCCATGAACGGGTTATTGAAAATCCCGATGCAGTTCCTGATCCTGCTCGTGGGTGTGCTTGTGTTTGCATTCTACCAGTTCACCACGCCTCCGCTTTTCTTTAACCAAACGGCCGTCGACCATGTAAAGTCAAGTCCGTATGCGACCGAATATGCGGCATTGGAAAAGCGGCACGAGGAAATCCAGTCGGTGAAACGGCCGCAGGTAATGGCGCTTACCGAGGCGATCCGTAAAGACGACCAGCAGGCCATCGCCGCGTCCCGGAGCATTCTGGCCGACCTCGAAGGCAAAGTGAAAGACGTCCGCAAAGAAGCGACTACGGTCCTTTCCAAAGCCAACGGCGGCGAAACCAACGACGTGAATTACATTTTCCTCCGCTTTGTGATCGACTACCTGCCGATGGGTATGGTGGGACTGCTCATTGCCGTGATATTGCTGGCATCGATGGGCTCCGTGGCTGCGGCCTATAACTCGCTGGCTTCCTGTACGATCGTCGATATTTACAAACGCATTATCCGCAAGGACGAAAACGGCCGGAATTACGTGGCCGCATCCCGCTGGGCAACGTTCTTCTGGGGGGTATTCTGCATTGCGGTGGCGCAATATGCCTCGCGGCTCGGGAGTATGATCGAGGCTGTGAACATCCTGGGATCGCTTTTTTACGGGACCATTCTGGGGATTTTCCTGGTTGCATTTTACTTCAAAAAAATCGGCAGCCGCGCCGTGTTCTGGGGAAGCATTATAGGGGAAATATTCGTGATCATTAGCTACGTCATCGATCTCACCGCATTTCTCTGGCTTAACCTGATCGGTTGCGTGCTCGTTATTACGTTCGCGTGGATTATCGAGCAGGTGTGGCCCGAGCCCAAAGCAAATGTCGGGTAATCCCTATGCGTAATTTTTACGCATAATATCAGCCTTTGAAATGTCCAAATAGAGCACAATTCTCTTTAAAAATTAAACATTTTAAAGAAATCATGGTGCACAGCCAATTTTTTTCAAATACATAGGAAACTATTCCCGCATTTTAATCCTTAATAAGTTCAATCGGACAACCGGATAGCCTATACGCAGAAAGGTTATGTCACCGATTGTTTACAAAATATCTTAAACCCACAGGTTATGCTCACGCCGCACCATCCTTTCTCCGAGGGGCCTCAGATCCCGTTTTTTTCGACGGATAGTTGATGCCTCATCTTTCTTTTTTCCAATTCTTAAAAACTGTTCATCACCAGACAGCAACACTTTATCTCTATCCAAAATTCTAATTAACACCTACATGAAGTATTGGTCTAAGCCACAAAAAACGACGCGTTTGGCGCTTAGCTCGGCATTCCTCTTATTGAATTTACTCAGTACGGCCCTCGCGCAGGGCATCCAGGAAAGTAACCGGGAAGCGCCGGTTTTGGAACAGGCAACCTTGCAGGACGTGGTTTCCTACGCCATTAAAAACCAGCCAGTGATCCAGCAATCGCTGATCGACGAGCAGATTACGGCCAACCAGGTCCGCGCCAAACTGGCCGACTGGTACCCGCAGATCGGCTTTAACTACAATTTGCAGCACAACTTTATTGTTCAGACGAGCATTATCGCCGGTAACCCCGTGAAATTGGGCGTTAACAATATCTCGGCGGCGCAATTCACGCTTTCGCAGCAGATCTTCAACCGCGATGTTTTGCTTGCGAAGCGTACCCGCGGCGATGTGCTGTTTGCAGCAAGCCAGAACACAGTGAATAACAAAACCGACCTGGCCGTGAATGTGTCCAAAGCATTCTACGACGTATTAGCCACCACCCAGCAGATCAAAGTCGCCGATGAGGACATTGTTCGCCTCGAACGCAGCTTGAAAGACGCTCAGAACCAGTACAAATCTGGCATTACCGACAAGATCGACTACAAACGGGCGACCATTTCCCTCAACAATACCCGCGCCAACCGGAAGAGCAACGAGGAAGTGCTGAAGGCGAAACTGGAATACCTGAAAACGCTGATGGGCTACCCGCTCGACAAGGCGCTGCAGATCAGCTACGACACTTTGCAAATGGAGCGCGAGATCGCACTGGATACTTTGCAGAATGTCGATCTGAACGGGCGCATCGAGTACCAGATCCTGGCGACCCAGAAAAAACTCGCGGAAGCCAATTTGCTCTACAACAAATGGAGTTACCTGCCAAACCTGTCGGTGAATGGGGCTTATAACCTGAACTTTCAGAACAACCAGTTTTCGGACCTTTATAATAAGAACTATCCAAACTCCTTCGGTTTGCTGACGCTCTCACTGCCTATTTACCAGGGCGGAAAAAGGAAAGCCAACACCAAACAGGCCGAATGGCAACTCAAACGCCTCGACTGGGATTTGAAAGGCCTGCAAAACAATGTGAATTCCGAGTACGCCGCTGCATTGGCTAATTATAAAGGTAACCTGACGAACCTGCTGGCTCAGAAAGAGAATGTCGAGCTGGCGCGTGAGGTGTACGATGTGTTGCAATTGCAATACAAATCGGGTATCAAAACCTACCTTGAAGTAGTTACCTCGGAAACCGATCTCCGTCTGGCGCGCATCAATTATTACAATGCATTGTACCTGGTGCTGGCGAGCAAGATCGATGTTCAGAAGGCGCTCGGACAGATCAACATTCAGTAACCGGTCGGAACGCGACCTCATTAACACCAGCTTCCATTAGAAAATATTTTAATGATATGTTTTTAAATACAACAAAATATTCCTCCGCTGCCCTGCTTGCATTGACGATCTTCTCCTGCGGCAAAAAAGATCAGCAACAGGCTCCTACCGCACCTCCGGCAGTTAATGTTACTTTAACAGAGGTAACCACGTCGGAAGCCACTTATTACGACGAGTACCCTGGAACGGTTGTGCCACTCAACGAAATCGAGCTGCGCCCGCAGGTAACCGGCTTTGTGACCGGCATTCATTTCACGGACGGCGCCCGCGTGCGCAAAGGGCAATTGCTCTACACGATCGACGCGCAGCTTTACGATGCAAATTACGACCAGGCTGTCGCCTCTTTGAATGTCCAGGAAGCCAACCTTGCCCGCGCGCAGAAAGACGCCGACCGTTACCACGAACTCGAAAAGAACGATGCCGTGGCCAAGCAGCTCGTCGACAATGCGGATGCAGCGCTCGAAGTAGCGAAAAGGCAGGTTGACGCTGCCAAAGCGAGCATTAAAGCAAGCCAGACCAGCGTTCGTTACACCAAGGTAACCGCGCCATTCGATGGTATCATCGGCATTTCGCAGGTAAAAGTAGGTGCGCCGGTTTCAGCAGGTCAGACCATCCTGAACACGGTTTCTACGGACAACCAGCTCGCTGTCGATTTCAACGTGGATCAGAAGGAAATTTACCGGTTCACAACTTTGATGAAGTCGCAAAAGGCCAGCGATTCGACATTCTCGATGAAGTTCGGAACCGACGTTTATCCCGCACATGGCAAGATCGCATTGCTTGACCGCGCCGTGGACCCGCAAACCGGGAGCATCAAGGCACGTCTGGTATTCCCCAATAAGGACAACCAGCTCCGCGCAGGCATGAGCGGTACCGTGAGGGTACTGAACAATGCAGGTTCGAAATCTGTGGTAATCCCCTACAAAGCCGTGACCGAACAGTTGGGCGAGTTCTTTGTGTACGTGGCAGGCGACAGCAGCAAGGTTACCCAGCGCAAAGTGGTGCTCGGTACCCCTATCGGCACGAATATCATTGTAAAAGACGGGCTCAAAGAAGGCGAGAAAATCGCCGTGGAAGGTGTGCAGAACCTTCGCGAAGGAGCAGTTGTACAGGAAGGCGCACCAGCTCAGGCTCAGGGTGGCGCTCCTAAGAAATAAGCAGCCGGTCCGTTTTACTATTTCATAAACCAGTACGAAATGATTGCAGATGTTTTTATAAAAAGGCCGGTCACCGCGATAGTATCCTCGGTGGTGCTGGTTCTGGTAGGGCTCATTGCCCTTACCACCCTGCCGGTAGCCCAATATCCCGACGTTACCCCTCCTACCGTAACCGTTAGCGGGAACTTCACGGGTGCCGACGCACAGACGGTCGAACAGACGACCACAACCCCCATTGAAACGCAGATCAACGGCGTGCCGGGCATGACCTACATGTCCAGCAACAGTACCAGCAGCGGGCAAAGCAGCATTAACATCACATTCGACGTTGGTACGGATGTCAATATCGCAGCGCTCGACGTGCAGAACCGTGTAAGTGTGGCCGAGCCTACCTTGCCCGATGCGGTTAAACGCCTCGGTCTGACTGTTCGTAAACGCCAGCCGAGTATCATGATCGCTTTGGCATTGTACTCGCCGAACGGCACGCACGATGCGCAGTTCATTGGTAACTATGCCAACATTTACCTCAAAGACGCGCTTCAACGTGTGAAAGGGGTGGGTGATATCGTATCGCGTGCCGACGACTTTGGTATGCGTATCTGGCTAAACCCCGAGAAACTGGCCAACCTGCGCATGACGCCTTCGGACATTTCCGCGGCATTGGCAGAGCAAAACTTGCAGATCGCGGCCGGTACCGTGGGTGGTACGCCCCAGCCCAATGCGCAGGCATTCGAATACAGCGTGTTGACTAACAGCCGGTTAAATACAAAAGAACAGTTTGAAGATATCATCGTGCGCTCATCGCCCGAAGAAGGTAGCGTAGTGTACCTGCGTGACGTGGCGCGTGTGGAGCTGGGTAAATTCGATTACGGTGTGAATGCATTCGTAGCCGGTAAACCAGCTGCCTTCGTACTGATCTACCAGGCGCCGGATGCCAATGCATTGGACACTTATGAAGGGGTAATGAAGGCTTTGACAGAAATGAAAAAGACTTTCCCCAAGGATATCGACTATGTGATCCCTGTTGAAACTGCATCGGTTGTAAAAGTATCCATTGAAGAAGTATTGCACACATTCGGCGAAGCGATGATCCTCGTGGTACTCGTGGTGTTCCTGTTCCTACAAAACTGGCGGGCGACCCTGATCCCGATTCTGGCGATACCCGTTTCGTTGATCGGTACGTTTATATTCTTCATTCCATTCGGCTTTACGATCAATACGCTAACGCTCTTTGCGTTTGTACTCGCGATCGGTATCGTGGTGGATGACGCCATTGTGGTGGTGGAAGCGGTGCAGCATTATATCGATGAGAAGAAAATGTCGCCACGCGCCGCTACCGAGCAGGCGATGAAAGATATTTCGGGTCCCGTAATCGCCATTGCATTGATCCTCGCGGCGGTATTCGTGCCGGTGGGCTTTGTACCGGGTATCGTGGGACGCCTTTACCAGCAATTTGCGATCACGATCGCGGTATCCGTATTGCTTTCGGCATTTGTGGCGCTTTCGCTTACACCGGCACTTTGCTCGATCATGCTGCGTCCTTCCAAAGGCGAAAACGACAAGAAAAATTTGCTCGAAAAGTTCTTCGACAGTTTCAACCGCTGGTTCGATAAAGTAGCGCATTCTTATACGAGAGGTGTTTCCAAGTGGATCAAAGCGACCCCGCTGGTGCTTGTGATGATGGTTTGTCTGTTCGTAGGATTGTTCTTTCTGTTTAAAAACAAACCTTCGGGCTTTATCCCTGTGGAAGATGAGGGCCGTTTGTTCGTTACCTACGAAATGCAGGAAGCGACTTCGACAAACCGTAACGTGGCGATGATCAAGGATATCATGGCACGCGTTTCGGCCATTCCCGAAGTGAAAGTAGTGGGTGGTCTGGCCGGATTGAACGTGATCAGCTTCTCGAACAAATCGAACGTAGGTACGATGTTCGTGAGCTTACACCCATGGGCCGATCGCAAAGGCGCCGAGCACCACGTACAGGCGGTGATCAAGGAAATCCAGAAACGCACGGCCGACATTAAGGAAGCACGCGTACTGGCCATCGCGCCACCGGCGATCCCGGGTCTGGGCGCTACGTCCGGTTTTACATTCCAGTTGCAGCAATCGACGAGTACGGATAACATCCAGCGGTTCGAGGCGGTTGCGCGGGAGTTTTTGGGAAGGGTAAACCAGCGTCCCGAAATCGCGATGGCCTATACCTTCTTCAATGCAAGAACTCCGAGTTACCAGATCGACGTCGACCGTGACAAGACCAAGAAACTCGGCGTACAGGTGAACGATGTGTTCAACTCATTGTCGACGCTTTTGGGTAGTAGTTATGTCAACGACTTCAACCTTTACGGCCGTAACTTCCGGGTAATGGTGCAGGCTGACAGCAGTTTCCGCTCGTCGCTCGATAAAATTCAGAAATTCTACGTGCGCAACCGGGCCGGTAACATGATCCCGCTCAGCGCATTGGTTACTTCGAGAGTCGTAGAAAACCCCGCATTGATTTCCCACTACAACATTTACCGGTCTGTGGAGATCAACGGTACGCCGAAACCCGGTTACAGTAGCGGCCAGGCGATTACCGCATTGCGCGAGGAAGCCGCCAAACTCCCTGCGGGTTACAGCTACGAATTCTCCGGTATGAGTAGTGAAGAGATTAAAGCGGGCGACAGTACGACCACCATTTTCGCGATCTCTATCGTATTCGTGTTCCTGTTCCTGGCAGCACTTTACGAAAGCTGGTCGATCCCGTTCTCCGTACTTTTCGCGGTACCGATCGGGGCATTCGGTTCGATCCTTACGCTGACGTTCCTGCCGAATTTGTCCAACAACATTTACGCGCAGATCGGTTTGATCACGCTCATCGGTCTCGCCGCGAAAAACGCGATCCTGATCGTCGAATTCGCCAAAGAGCGGGTGGATAACGGTATGGAGCTGGTCAAAGCGACATTGGAAGCGGTGCAGCTGCGTCTGCGGCCGATTATTATGACGTCGCTCGCGTTCATCCTTGGCGTACTTCCGCTCGCGTTTGCAAGCGGTGCGGCGGCCGAATCACGGAAAACCATCGGCTGGACGGTGTTCGGCGGTATGCTTGCCGCAACGTCGCTGGCGATCTTCGTGGTGCCGGTATTGTTCGTAGCCATCGAGAAGCTGGTAACAGGTAAAAAAGGTCACCAGCCGCCACCAAAGCCGGCTAATGCTACGGAAGCTCCTGCGCATTAACCAGGATATTGTATTTATTTCAAAAAGCGGGTCATAGGTGTTACTATGGCCCGCTTTTTTATATTTTGGCGGAGAACTTATTATGATCATTTATGTACGTCAAAGAGGTCTTCTCGATCTGGCGCCTGCTCAAAGGCATTTGGGTGGGCGTGGTTGCGGTTACTGTTTACGCAACACTGGTATTTTACCTTTTCAGCTATCAGCACTGGCACTTTCTCTCCTTCCCTATCTCCATTACTACCATTCTCGGCACCGCGCTCTCGCTACTACTCGGTTTCCGGACCAATTCGGCCTATGACCGCTGGTGGGAAGCGCGCAAAAGCTGGGGAGAGATCGTCAACGACAGCCGCACGCTCGTCCGCCAGACAAAAGCATTCATCGAAGCGCCTGCCACTGAAAAAGACGAGCTGGTTTCCAACATCGCCCATTTGCAGATCGCGTGGTGTTATGCCCTGGCCAACTCGCTCCGCCGTACGCAGGTACTCGTGTACGCAGACCTGCACCTGACCGCCGAAGAGCGCGAATACGTAGGCGCACAAGACAATATCCCCAATGCGATACTGAACCTGATCCAGTTCAAGGTAGCTGCATTACACAATTCGGGTAACATTCAGACGCTGCTTTACCAGAATATCGACGAGACCCTCCGCAGGCTATGTGATGCGATGGGCAAATGCGAACGCATTAAGAACACGATCTTCCCGACCCAATACAGCTTTTTTGTACACCTGGTGATATTCATTTTCACCCTGGTACTTCCCATGGGCCTGGTCGAGAGCATCGGCCGCATTGCCATCCCTATCACATTTACGATTTCGTTCCTCTTCTTTTATGTGGAATGGATTGCTTATATCATGCAAAACCCGTTCGAAAACGGGCCTAACGATATTCCTATGACCTCTATGTCGCGCAATATCGAGATCAATCTGCTGCAACTGATCGGCGCGGAGAAGATTCCGGAGAAGATATTGCCAAAGAATGGCGTGGTAATGTAAAAGAGAAGGGGTAAGCGTTGCGGCTTACCCCTTCTTCCTTTTTGCTTCAAATAAATATTATTTAGGCTTAACTGTCGTGTAGTAAAGTTGCAGTTCAACGCCTCTGTCGGCATTCTTCTGGTCGCCAACTACCAGGCGGTCGACGCTCCTGCTGAATTCGCTACCGTTCTCACGGAACAGCCCGGTTGAACCGAAGGTGCTGCTGCGAATAACAAACCCGCCAATATCGTTGGTTTCCGAGGCCATGATCTCCGTCGCAAATGAGCTGATATCGAACCGGTAGAATTGCTCATTCTTGATATAATCCGTTTGATAGGGGGCAGAAGCACCTCCCTGGGCACCCAGTATCGCCACCGGCAATGGCGCCCCATTTCCATCGGTATAAAACTGGTTGTTTTTGTCGAGCCGGTAAAGGTACAGCACACGTGGAACCCGCAATGGGTCCGTCACCGAAGCTTTCAACGGCTTCACCTTCAAGTAGGCCTTATTAATGGCTGTGTATTTCGTGTATTTGAAATTATTCAGGTAAGGCAGGTCTACGCGCATCATAATTCCCGTTCCCGCCTGCATGAACGCCATGTTTCCCGATTGCGAGGAAGGCAGCGAAAGCCGTTTGTTGGCGGGTAGTTTGGCAAGTTGCGTTCCCGTAGGATCAGCCACTGTCTGGTTATAGTTGGCCGTAACCCTGAACACCGTCGAATCCTTCTTGAACTCGTTTGCGAGCGGTGTATGGTAATGAAGCTGAACAGAAGTGCTATCCAAACCAACACTGTTCCCCCATTCAAAGCCGACAATCGGTCCATTGTCCGTCGGAGCAGGCACTACCACCAAGCCCTTCACCAAGTTAATCCAGTCGGTGCTGGAACTGAGCTGGTTGTTTTGGGCCATTGTAAAAATCTGCTTTCCGAGCGCGTCCGAGAGCCTGATCCTCAGCTGACCAGTGGTTCTCGGCCGTGGTATGACGGTGATTTTTCCAATGGAAGCAGTTTCGTAAGGCGTGGAATTATGGTTCCAGTATGCGGTTCCCGATGGAATATCCGTAATGTCTTTCAGCAGTTTATGGACCGTCAGGTTCATCGGCTTGGTTGTATCGCCGTAGCTGTAAGTATTATCGTAATTCAGGGATAATATCAATGAATCGTATTGCGCTTCCTGCGCAAGTACTACCGCACCTGTCGCTGTCGGCTGAAAGAAGCTCATGGTCTTTACTCTTCCGAAATAAGGATCTTTGTATGTCCCCAGGAGCATGCGGGCAACGGCTCCGGTCATAATGGAATCGGTACCGATCGTCGAAAGCTGAATGGTGACTGTATCGGTATTTAATACGGCAAAATCGTCAGGATTGGGCTGTGCAAGGGATTCGATCTGATCCCCCCACTCACACGCCGTAAGCGTAAATGCAAATCCAATTATGATCAGAAGCTTATAGACTATTGACGACTTCCCGAAGGAGTAAGACTGAAATTTCATTTAGAGCGAGAACAGTAAAAAGTGCAAAAATATCAGTTGCATTCTTAATTACAACATGATTCGACGATTTCGGAACAAATAAGAAAGTAAAATCCGGATTGCAACAAAAAACGGAATGCACACGTAAGAGTTAAACAAAGGCTTTTCAAACGTTACGCCGCCAGCACCCGATTAGTGGCAAACACGGTAAGAAACGTAAAAATGGATGGACTATTTTAAACCTTTCGCGGTTGGAATTCATCCTGAGAGTGTTGGCTGCCCTTGCTGCGGCGCAACATTGTAACCTGATACGCGTTGAAAGTAACTGACAGCTTAAAGTTTTGGACAAAAAATTTCTGATTATTTTACTTAGCAGTATCAAGATGTTATGTTTGCAAAAAATTTAGGTTACGGGTGAGCTTGTCGTATCGCGTATAAACCGGTGGCCGCTTGAAACATTCAATAATTCACATTACTCATTTGTAACAATTCGTCAAACAATAAATTCATGTTTAATACCTTAAAAAAGACTTCGTTAGCCCTTCTAGTCGCTTCTACCGCGTTGGTTCAGATGAGCTGTAACAAGGATGATGATGCCGAAAAACTCGGAAACTGGTACAGAAAGGATCTGCCAAACTTCGGAGGATCGATACGGACCAACGCTGTGAGTTTTGTGATTGGTAGCGTAGGTTACATTGGTACCGGTTTAACAAATGAAGCGGTCGCCAGGGTAAAAGATTTTTGGGCTTACAATGCTGAAAGACAAACCTGGACACAAATAACTCCTTTCCCGGGAACCGGCCGTAACAATGCTACGGCGTTCGTACTGAAAGGCAAAGCTTATGTAGGCACCGGCTACGATGCAGTGGCGGCAGTCGACAATGGCTACAAAAAAGATTTCTACGAATACGATCCTGCTACTAACAAATGGGATGCTATCGCTGATTTCGGCGGCGGAACCCGTCAGTTTGCTACCTCTTTTGTCGTAAACGACAGAGCATATGTAGGTCTTGGCTACAACGGCAGCAACTTCTTCCAGGATTTTTACGAATACAACCCTACGACCGACAAATGGACCGAAATGGCTACATTTAAAGGTGGTAAAAGAACCGGCGCCATCTCATTCACTGTTGGCGACAAGGCATATGTAGGATTCGGCGAAAGCAATTCCAACGCAACGTTTAAGGACATTTACAGCTTCGACCCCGCAGGTAACGGCGGCGCAGGTAACTGGACCCGCATCGATTTCGCGACTAATTTCGACCAGGATAAATTTCCTACGCGTGCTTATGGCTCCGCGTTCGTAATCGATGGAAGAGCGTATATCGTTGGCGGAAGAGGCCAGTCTGACGTTTGGGAATACGATCCGGGAGCGAACGCCTGGGTTGAAAGAGCTCCTTTCCCTACTCAGAGAGGATTTGCAGGCGCATTCGCGATCGGCAAAATCGGTTACCTCGGAACGGGTAGCTCGGCTGGCCAAGGCAACGGAACCGACGACTTCTGGGGCTTCGATCCTACGCAGGCAATCAACACTGACGACGATCTGTGATCCGCAAAAACAGCAGAATCCTGATCATAGGTATACTGGCCTTCGCCGCCGCGATCTACTTCCTGTTCTTCAAGGGACAGGGCGGAAATCCGGGCGGCGAAGGCCTTTCCCGTTTCAAGGTTGAAACAATCAGGGGCGAGCATGGCTGGGGTTACAACATTCGTCAGGATACGACCCTTGTCATCGAGCAGAAAGTAATCCCCGGGGTACCCGGCATCAATGGATTTGCGACTGAAGGGGAAGCTGCCAAAACCGGCGCTCTCGTCAAGCAGAAGCTGGATAAGGGCATTTTCCCGCCGACCATTTCCGTGCATGAACTCGACAGTCTCGGCATTAAATACCAGTAAAAAAAAGGCTCCCGGGAGCCTTTTTTTTTATTTGAAAGTGTAGGTACCCATGATCGGGTAGTGATCCGAGTATTTGATATTCGAAAACGTCGTGAAATCTTCTGCCGAGAGGCGCGTACCGTCGTAGAACTGGTGATCGATCCGGATGAAGTAAGGCAGGTGGTTGAAGGAAAAGCCAAATCCCTGCCCTTTTTCTTCAAAACTGCTTTTAAGCGATTTCCGCAGTTGTCCGTAAATGTAGCTGTAAGGAACTTCATTAAAATCCCCGCATACCAGCACCGGGTACGGCGAATTCTTGATCCATTCCTGTAAAACCCTGAACTCCCCGGCACGTTGCTGGAAGCCGTTTTTCATTTTCCGGACAGTAATGCGGCTTTCGGCTTCTATTCCATCCATTTCTTTTTGCCGCACCAGTTTGCTCAGCCCGAGCGTCATCGAGTACAAATGCAGGCCGATTACGCGCACGGTATCGCGTCCGATCTTGATATCTGCCTGGATCATCCCGTTTTGTGCTTCAAAAACGGTGTCGCGCGAGGCGATGATGGGATGTTTCGAAAGTATGGCAAGCCCCCAGTAGGATTTTCCGTATTTGCGCCGGTGGTAGTATGCCGCATCCCGGTAACCTCTTTTACGCAGGTAATTTCCCGAATCGAAAACCGTGTCATCCTCGTCGTAATACTCGGGCAGGCAAAGCACATCGGCGCCGCTATCCCCTATCCAGGCCTTCATCTCCCTGATTTCCGCCTGCCTGCCTTCTCCCCGCCATGCACCGTATTTTTGAAAAACGTGCACATTATAGCTCATGACAGAGAATTTACGGGCATTGGAGTCAGCCGGCGTTTTTTCCGAACCATTGAACCCGTAAGTCCTCGAAAGGAACAACCCCGCCGCGACGAACAGGATCAATGGCAGAACGGCCTTCTTGCGCTCCACCACAAACCATATCGGTATGGAAATCAGATGAACAAACACCACCGCCGGGAACGACATCATCATAAATCCGGCTACCCAGCCGTCCGACGGCACCCACAGTATCAGTGTGTAAATCAGCAGGGTATAGCAAGCAAAGCATTGATACAAAAACCACAGTAACCTCTTGATCCCCTTCATTGATTCAGAATAGCATTTTTGTGCAAAAATAGACGAAGGATATGGATTTGGAAGACATCCCTGAATGTTTGTAGAAATGATAAAATAATTTTATATTTGCATCCTATTCTATTTTGATCGATTGATTGAGGGGGTCTAAACCCCTTTTTTATTTGTATAGCTTATACATGACCGTAAAGGAACATTTAGAAGTTTTGCTGGCCCCGCTTCTGGAAGATGGCGACTGTTTTTTGATAGACATTGTCATGAAACCCTCCAAGGCAAGTCAGAAAGTTACCATCCTCGTGGACAGCGACGAGGGCATTACGATCCAGCAATGCACCTCCATCAGCCGCAGGCTCGCCAAGCAGCTTGAAGAGCTGGAAATTTTCACAGACGCATACACGCTGGAAGTTTCTTCCCCGGGCCTGGACCAGCCTTTGGTGCTGCCACGCCAGTATAAAAAGAATATCGGCCGGAATCTCAAAATCACTTTGAAAACCGGCGAAGTACTGCAAGGAAACCTGACGGATGCAAGTGATGAAAACATTACCATCCAGCTTCCCGCCCCCAAGAAAAAACCGAAAACACCGGTAGACGAGGCGTCGCTGGTGCGGACGATCGGCCTGGATGAAATTTCCAAGGCACTGATCGAAATCTCGTTTAAATAGACCCACAACGCCGGAATC
Source organism: Dyadobacter soli (assembly GCF_900101885.1). Lineage (GTDB taxonomy): Bacteria > Bacteroidota > Bacteroidia > Cytophagales > Spirosomataceae > Dyadobacter > Dyadobacter soli. The sequence goes on from NZ_FNAN01000002.1 coordinate 488,950, forward strand.
GCATTTTCCGGTTGTGATCAATTATATAATATGTATAACTTAGTATCAGCAAATATTCTTTAACTAAGCAATGGATAGCGGAATATTAATTGAGTCATTCGCGGAGTTCGCAAGCTCTAAGAACATCGATCGTCCCACGATGATCAGTGTTTTGGAAGAGGTATTTCGTACTATGATTCGCAAGAAATATGGCACCGATGATAATTTTGATGTGATCATCAACCCGGAAAGCGGTGACCTCGAAATGTGGCGTACCCGTGAAATCGTGGACGACAACTCCGAGGATATCTGGGAATATAATAAAATACCTCTTGCGGAAGCCCGCAAGATCCAGAGTGACTTTGAAGTAGGTGAAGAAGTTGCCGAAGAAGTGAAGCTCGTTGAATTCGGTCGCCGCCTCGTGCAAACCGCCCGCCAGACCCTGATCCAGAAGATCAAGGATATGGAAAAAGAGATCATGTATGAAAAATACAAAGATCAGGTGGGTGAAATGATCACCGGCGAAGTGTACCAGACTTTGAGACACGAGGTAATCATCGTGGATTCGGAAGGTAACGAACTCTCGCTGCCGCGTACCGAGCAGATTTCGAAAGACCGTTTCCGCAAAGGCGAATCCGTGAAATCGATAATCCATAAAGTGGAAATGAACAACGGATCACCCAAGATCACGTTGTCGAGAACATCGCCGGTATTCCTCGAAAGATTGTTCGAAGTGGAAATTCCTGAAATATATGATGGAATCATTTCGGTACGGAAAGTTGTTCGTGAACCAGGGGAACGTGCCAAAGTTGCCGTCGAATCATACGACGACAGGATCGACCCGGTGGGTGCGTGCGTAGGTATGAAAGGCTCACGTATCCATTCCATTGTACGTGAATTGGGTAACGAAAACATCGACGTTATCAACTACACCGACAACCTCGAACTACTCATCAGCCGCGCATTGAGCCCAGCGAAAGTAAGCTCGATGCAAATTGACCGCGACGCAAAGCGCGTATCGGTTTTCCTCAAACCAGACCAGGTATCACTGGCAATCGGTAAAGGCGGACAGAATATCAAGCTGGCCGGCAAACTGGTGGGAATGGAAATCGACGTATTCCGCGATATCGAAGAACAAAATGACGAAGACGTTGATTTGACCGAATTCTCGGATGAAATCGACGAATGGATCATCGACGAATTGCACAAAATCGGTCTCGATACAGCGAAAAGCGTATTGGCACTCAGCAAGGAAGAGCTCGTACGACGCACCGACCTTGAAGAAGCGACTGTCGAGGAAGTGCTCGATATTCTGCGGAAAGAATTTGAATAATATTAACCCGTGGAGCTGCACAAAACAGCTCCGCAATCAATGCAAAACCTTATTCTACTAAATTGCTAATATGGCAGAAGATAAAATGATGCGCCTTAGCCAAGTGGCACGGATCCTGAACGTGGGTATTACTACGATCGTGGATCATCTGTCTGCCAAGGGGTATAAGGTGGAAACTAATCCGAATACCAAAATTAATGCCGATCAAATCGAGTTTCTTGCGAAGGACTTCAAATCGAATGAGCTGAGATCATCCCTGACACAAAAACCGGCTGCTCCGCCCGTGGAAGCGCCGATTGAAGTAAAGGAGGACAAAGTGAAAAGCGATGTGGAGGGAATTCTATATTTCAGAAATACACCGAAAGCTGAGGAAAAGCCTGTTGCAGAAGAAAAACCTGCTGCAAACGAGCCACAGCCTGCTTTTGAAAATAAACTCCCAGGTATCAAGGTAGTAGGCAAAATCGACCTGGATGCAAAACGACCGGTAGTACAACAGTCTGCAACCGAGGAGCAGCCGAAAGCGGAAGCTCCTAAGGAAGTGGTGGCAGAAACGCCTAAGGCCGAGCCGGCAGCACCGGTTGTGAAAGAAGAAGTGAAACCGGTAGCAACCCAGCCTGAACCTGTGAAGGAAAAGCCTGTCGAAGCTCCTGTGAAAGAAACACCTGCTGCGCCTGCGGCACCAGTTGCCCAAACACCTGCCGCCGCAGTAACGCCGGCCGCCGAAGCCCCAGCGAAGGAAGAGCCACGCCAGGCAGCACCTGCGGAAACTAAACCCGCAGCGCCGGCCGAGCCGAAAGAAACGGCACCCGTTGCTGAAAAACCGGTTGCAGCACCCGCGGCAAGCACGCCTCCGGCAGCGGCTCCTGCTGCTCCCGAAGCCACCAGCAGCACCGAAGAACAGCCTGCCGGCGAATCGCAACTGATCGAGGCGCGTGGCGAACAACTCAGAGGATTACGGGTAGTTGGAAAAATCGAGCTCCCTACGAATAAGAAGAAAGATCCGGTGGCTTCCAGCGACAATGCCGCTGATAAGAAACGCCGTAGAAAAAGAAAAAGAATCCGCGACGGAGCAGCGGCTCCCGGTGAAAACCGGCCTGCCGATGCGAATGCAACACCAGGTGCTACCACTACAAACACCACTACCGGTGGCACCGATGCGAACCGCAGCCGTCCTAACACACCGGGGAATACAACCCAGGGAGGTAACCAGCAAGGCGGCGGACAACGTCCGGCGCAGGGTGGACAAGGTAACCGTGGCGGTAATAACAGCAACAACAACCGCAGAGGCGGCCGCCGCGAGGAGGTTTCCGACAAGGAAGTTGCTGACAATATCAAGGCAACAATGGCCCGTATGGGAGGTGGTAACACCAAAGGTATGGCCAGAGGAAAAGGTAACCGCCGCCGCGACCGCGGAGATCAGAACGATCCAAACGGCTTCGGAGACGAGGAAACAAAGGTATTGCGCGTAACCGAGTTCGTTTCTGCGAACGACCTGGCGTCCCTGATGGACGTGACGGTGCAGGAGGTAATCTCGGTGTGTATGAGCATGGGTATGTTCGTTTCGATCAACCAGCGCCTCGATGCGGAAGCCATTACCTTCATTGCCGACGAATTTGGCTTTGAAGTAGCCTTTATTTCTGCGGAAGAAGAAGTACAAAACGACGTTCAGGAAGAAGTCGACGACGAAGCAAGCCTGAAAGAAAGAGCACCGATCGTAACGATCATGGGTCACGTTGACCACGGTAAAACATCGCTCCTCGATTACATCCGTCAGGAAAACGTAGCGAGCGGCGAGGCCGGAGGTATCACCCAGCACATTGGTGCATATAGCGTTAAAACCAAAACCGGCAAGCCGGTAACATTCCTCGATACGCCGGGTCACGAAGCATTTACCGCGATGCGTGCACGTGGTGCGAAAATCACCGACGTGGTTATCATCGTGATCGCAGCGGACGACAGCGTCATGCCGCAAACCCGCGAGGCGATCAACCACGCACAGGTAGCCGGTGTCCCTATCGTATTTGCATTCAGTAAAGTGGACAAGGCCGGTGCAAACACCGAGAAAATCCGCGAAGAGCTGGCGAATATGAACCTTTTGGTGGAAGAATGGGGTGGTAAATACCAAACCCAGGAAATCTCTTCCAAATCAGGTCTGGGTATCGATGAACTGCTTGAAAAAGTATTGCTCGAAGCAGAATTGCTTGAACTGAAAGCCAATCCGGACCGTCGTGCGATGGGAACGGTTGTAGAAGCGTCGCTTGATAAAGGCCGCGGATATGTAACGACTATCCTCGTTCAGACCGGTACATTGAAGGTTGGAGACGTGGTATTGGCCGGTGCGCATTTCGGTAAAGTGAAAGCGATGACCGATTACCTCGGAAAACGCCTCAAAACAGCGGGTCCATCCATGCCGGTACAGCTACTCGGTTTGAATGGCGCGCCTCAGGCAGGTGATCGTTTCAACGTCTTCGAAAACGAGCGTGATGCGCGTGACATTGCTACCAAACGTGAGCAGATCCAGCGCGAGCAATCGATCCGGACACGCAAGCACATTACGCTGGAAGAGATTGGCCGTCGTAAGGCGATTGGTACCTTCCGCGAGCTGAACCTGATCGTAAAAGGTGACGTGGATGGTTCGGTAGAAGCACTTTCCGATTCATTGCTGCAACTTTCGACTTCCGAAGTTCAGGTAAATATCATTCACAAGGCGGTAGGTCAGATTTCCGAATCTGATGTCAACCTTGCGATTGCTTCCGATGCGATCATCGTCGGATTCCAGGTTCGTCCTTCTTCGAATGCGAAGAAAATGGCCGAGCAGGATCAGATCGAGATCCGCCACTATTCGGTCATTTACCAGGCGATCGAAGAGATCAAGGATGCAATGACCGGTATGTTGGCTCCGACTATCGAAGAGATCATCACCGGAAACATCGAAATCCGCGAGGTGTTCAAGATCAGCCGCATTGGTACCATTGCTGGTTGCTACGTGACGGATGGTTATGTGAAACGTAACAACAAAATCCGCGTGATCCGCGACGGTATCGTACTTTACACCGGTGAAATCGACTCGCTGAAACGTTACAAAGACGACGTTCAGGAAGTGAGAAACGGTTATGAATGTGGTTTAAGTGTTAAAAACTACAACGACATCGAAATCGGTGATATCATCGAAAGTTTCGAGCTGCGCGAAGTAAAACGGACGCTTTAATTAAGCTACCATATCATGAAAGCCTGCCCCATGCAAATGAGGCAGGCTTTTTTATATCCCGAGTTTCCCTTTCACTTCCGTCAAAAGCTGGCAGCATGCGGCATAAAGTTGAGGATTTCCCGTATTGATCTTCCATAAATAATTATCCACTTCGCGCGCATACACACGGGCGAAACCCGGGTCATGCTCGGCCAGCGACAGCATATTATCGATAATATCGGCATATTTTACCGTCTGTGCGATCGGCCGCGACGCCATAATGCGCACACTTTCCAACTCCTTCCGCTGCGCCCTGTTGAGGGAAGGATATTTTTCGGTCGTGTATTTGTCGGTCAAATCATCCACAGCGGCCAGGATCACTTCGTCTTCCTCGATGTTATAACCAATTCCCATTAGTTTGTACGACAGATCGGCCAGCGAGCATTCGGTATCCTCGATCAGGTCGTGGCAGAGCGCTATTTCCGTTTCATAACCATGCTGCACATACTGTTCAACCCGATCGGCGACACTCAGCAAATGCGTGTAATACGGCGCACCGGTATATTTACGTTTCTGTGCGCCGTGCATTTCCTTCACATAATCAAACAACGCCCATTGGCGCTCGGTCAATTCCAACATAATCGTAATGCAATCCAGAATTTCAAATGAGTACTCAGCTTCGTCTTTTTAAAATAATAATAAAACTCTGGTTATTGAAATTTTATGCAAAGAGAAGGGCGTAATATGCAATACGGAAATGATAATGCGAGCAATGAATTAAGAACGGAAACAAAAAAGGCTTGCATATCAGCGATATACAAGCCTTTGCATTTGTAGGACGTAGCGGGTTCGAACCGCTGACCTCCGCCCTGTCAAGGCGGCGCTCTGAACCAGCTGAGCTAACATCCTTTGCAGCCTCTGCCGGGGCTCCGGTTGAGGCTGCGATATTAAATCAATTTTTATTACGATCCAATTCGAAGTGGTAAACTTTGCGCGACGGGATACGGTAGAGCAACATCAGCCCGATCACGAAAATAATCAGTAGCGCCAGAATGCTGTTGCGCATGCTGCCCGTAAGTTGCTCAACAGTACCATATATAAATGTACCGATCACGATCGCCAGTTTCTCAGTCACATCGTAAAAGCTGAAATACGACGCGGTATCGGTGACATTTTCAGGAATCAGTTTGGAATAGGTAGATCTTGAAAGCGACTGAATGCCGCCCATTACCATGCCTACGGTGCAGGCAATCATGTAAAATTCCATCGCCTCGGTGGTGTAGTAGGCTCCCGTACAAATGCCGATCCAGATAGCGACACCGATCATCAATGCATAAATGTTACCGATTTTACCCGATAGCCACGCAAAGGTGTAAGAGCCCGCAATGCCTACCAGCTGTATCAGCAGCACGGTGATGATCAAGCTTTGCGAAGGCAATTTCAGCTCGGTAGCACCAAAAATCGTCGCTACGTACATGACCGTGCGCAGGCCCATAGTGTAAATGAAGAATGCACTGAGAAATTTGGCGAGATAAGGTTGCTCACGCAGGCGTCCGTAAACTTTTCTCAGCTCCCTAAAACCATGAAATATCCAGTTTCCGCTCTTTTCCTTATCCGCATTGCCGGAAGGCAGGTAGTAAAAAGGAATTTGCGCAAACAGAATCCACCATAAGCCTACGGTAAAAAACGATATGCGCGCCGGAAGCGATTTTTGAGTAATGCCGTAGAATTGCGGCGCCAGGATCATACTTAAATTGAAAAGCAACAGCAAAACACTCCCCAGATAGCCCAGCGAAAAACCCCGTGCGCTGTACTTATCAAAGCGGTCCTCGGTGGCGATTTCGGGCAGATATGAATCATAAAAAACGATGCTGCCGCTCCATCCGATCAGGCTGAGGCCGAAAAGGAATACCCCGGAGATCAATGTTTCTTTGGTAAAAAAATACAGCAGCATACAGCTCACCGCGCCCGTGTAGCAGAAAAATTGCATGAACCGCTTTTTCTTGCCCGTAAAATCGGCGATGGCCGTGCAAATGGGCACGAGCAATGCGGTGATCAGGAACGAAACGGAAACGGTGTAGGAAAAAAGTACCGAGCTTTTGATTTGCGTCCCGAAAAAATTGACATCCGGCGTACCGGACGCGCTTAATGCGGTTGCGCTGAAATAAACGGGAAAGATGCTGGAAACGATCACCAATGCGTGCACCGAATTGGCCCAGTCGTACATGCACCACGCGTTGATAATGGAGGGGATGTTCTTTTTCATTCAAAAAAATTTGCACAAAATAAGAAAAGCGGCAGATTTTATCCGCCGCTTTTCGCTATAAATTGTATATCACACCACCGGTTACTTGATCACAGGCTGGAAAACCATGATGGCCTCCTGATCCACGCCATTTACCGGCATCTTGCTTTTCAGTTTCATTCTGCTGTTAGTCAACTCTTCCAATCCAAATTCTCCCGAGAACCCAATAATCTTAATATCCAATGATTTCTCGTCGTTGATAAGATACCAGGTTCCGCCGTTGAGAACCTGACTTGAATTTTGATCCAATGCCTTCACCGTCGCGTTTTGCTGGAACTGAATGTCCATTTCCAGAATGTACTTCGTGTCCGTGCTCAGCTGGTTTTTAGGAATGTCCTTTCCCGACAAATCCGTCACGGTAGACATGCGCCAAGGATAATTAACCAGTATTTTATTCTTCCCGGTCGGCTCAGGCGTTTCGTTCTTATCTTTGTTCTCGCAGCTGATCGCTAAGAGCGAAAAAAACAGGACTGGAACAAAAAGGAGTAGTCGTTTCATGTTGATTGTATTTTACGTTTCAAGGCAATTTCCTCTGATGAACTGTCTGACGTCGCTGATTTGCGGTCGTGTCACCGACTACGCGTCTCGGAAAAATGAAATTGGCGACATTGCAAAAGTAACGAATTTGTCTGGTCTAATCTTATGGCTCACTATACAAACATCTATTCAAAGGCATTTTTCAGCGCATTTCTGAGTATACTGCTCATTTCGTTAAGCGCTCACAGTCAGAATTGTCAGCCCGGTTATGTGCTAAACCCGGTTACGACCAATAATAACATCGAATGGAGCAAGTTTCCAGAGTTTTCGCTTCCATTCAAAATGATTTACAGCGGCCCGCGCTTTGGCGATACGCAATCCCAGCCATTAAAACACGGTTTCAACCACCTCGCCGCATTCAGCGGACCAGAGCCCGGTTCATTGCAGCCAAGCCAGCTGGCGGCGCTCTGGTACGCCGTGGCTACGTCGAGCGGGAACCAGCCGTGGGCCGACAATACGCTCAGAAGCCCCTGGGGCAATGATACCGCTGCATATCGCAGCTATTGGGACGCTTATGCGAGCACGATTACCAATCTCGACGTCGTATGCCTCGACATCGAGCGGATGCAGCGCGAGGACCGCGACATTCTTGCATTGAAATCCAATACCCAGATCCCGCAAAATTACCGCAACCTTTCGGACGCCGATTTCATCGCAGCTTATAAAAGGGACATTCGCTGGTGGTATACCGAGGCCGCCAACCGCCTCCGGCTGAAAGGTGTGAAAGCGGCATTGACGAGTTACAGCGATGTGCCCATCCGCAATACCTGGCTGAACATCACCACCAACAGCTGGCAGGACTGGACCACCAACCTGGCGCGTACGCACTACCTCGTGCAGGACAATGCCGGCAAAATCGGCGGAAGCTTCTATAATGCGATGGACTTCCTTTCGCCCTCGCCGTATTACTATTACGGTTACGATCACCCGATCGGCAAGGATTACCTCTCCTACCTGCTGTTCAGCATTGAAGTGAATGCAGCATGGAGCGACAAGCCGATCATCCCGTTCGTATGGCTGCGCGTGCACGACAGCTACGACAAAAACACCCCACTGATCACCAACTTCATGGCAGAAGCCACTGCTATTTTCCCTTTCTTTTCCGGCGCAAAGGGCCTCTGGCTTTGGGAAAACCCGTTTATATCGGCCGAACGGCAGGAGAATTATACGCCTTATGAACATTTCATTTACGGGTTGTACCGCCTCTCGCAATTCAAAGACATGCTGGAAGGCAACTATCAGCTCGTGATCCCGATGCCCGCGCGGGATAATATGGAGCAGCAAAACCCGGTTTGGCGTGGTATTGTAAAAGGAAATAATATCCTGATCGCAGCACAAAACCCTTATGCCGACGACAATGCCACCACTTCCATCACGGTTTCGTATCAGAACTGGGCCCGCAACATTACTTTGAAAGGAAAGGAAGTGTTTCTCTGCAAATTCGACCTGAACGACTCTGTGAATGGCGTAGAACCGTCGCTGGATATGGTGAATGTATATCCGAACCCGGCGGCGCAGGAATTGAATGTTGCATTAGCAGGGGTTAATGGCGTTACGGATGTTGATTTTGCATTGACCAACAGTAAAGGGCAGATTTTCATGCAACAAAAACTGAAAGCTTTCGCCGGCGAAACGAAGACGACGATTACGCTCCCGAAACTATCGGCTGGCATGTATTTTGCCCGCTTTACCACCGATAACCGAACTGTCATTAAAAAGGTAGTGATCCTGCAATAGCCGCTACCCGCATTGCTATGAACCGACTCAGTCAACAAACCAGCCCATATTTACTTCAACACGCCCATAACCCGGTAGATTGGTACCCGTGGGGTGAGGAAGCATTGACCAAAGCCAAAACCGAAAACAAGCCTATCCTGGTCAGTATCGGCTATTCGGCTTGCCACTGGTGCCACGTGATGGAGCGCGAGTGTTTCGAAAAAGAGCCGATCGCCGAGGTTATGAACGAGTATTTCGTGTGCATTAAAGTCGACCGGGAAGAGCGGCCGGACGTGGACGCCGTGTACATGGACGCTGTGCAGGCCATGGGCGTACGCGGGGGATGGCCACTGAATGTGTTCCTGCTGCCCGATACCAAGCCTTTTTACGGGGTTACCTACCTGCCGCCGCAGAACTGGGTGCAGCTTTTGAAAAGCATAAATCAGGCATTCACCAACCATTACGACGAGCTGGCAAGTTCCGCGGAAGGTTTTGTAGAAAATATGGTGGCTTCCGAGAGCCAGAAATACGGCCTTGTGAATGCGACCGTTCCGTTCAACCGCAATGATGCGGACTCGATGTTCGAGCAGATCCAGCGGCATTTCGACACGCAAAAAGGTGGTATGGACCGTGCGCCGAAGTTTATGATGCCTTCGATTTATAAATTTCTGCTGCGCTATTTCGATATCAGCCAGAACCCAGAAGCGCTGGCGCAAATTGAACTTTCATTGAACCGCATTGCGCTCGGCGGCATTTACGACCACGTGGGTGGCGGCTGGGCACGGTACTCGGTGGACGAGGACTGGTTTATCCCCCATTTCGAGAAAATGCTTTACGACAACGGTCAGCTGCTGAGTGTGTATGCCGAAGCTTACTCTTTGACCCAAAACCCGCTTTACGCAAACCGCATCGAACAGACGGTTCAATGGCTTTCGGACGAAATGCGCAGCCCGGACGGCGGCTTTTTCTCCGCATTGGATGCAGATAGCGAGGGTATAGAAGGCAAATTCTACATCTGGACCGAGGAAGAGCTCAAAGCCGCATTAGGAGAAGATTTCAACTGGTTTTCAAAACTTTACAAAATATCCAGGCACGGAAACTGGGAGCACGGTTACAACCATCTGCATTTGACCGAGCCTCTGGAATATGCCGCCAGAACAGCCGGCATTCAAGCCGATGATTTTCCTGCATTGTATGAAAATGCATTGAAAAAACTGGCGGAAGCGCGCCGTTCGAAGATACGGCCAGGGCTTGACGACAAAATCCTTGCCTCCTGGAACGGGCTCCTGATCAAAGGCTTGACGGATTCCTACCGCGCATTGGGGCACGAAGAAATCCGCGATCTGGCCATTGCGACAGGCCATTTCATCGCCGAAAAAATGACGACGGGCAATCGCCTGAACCACAGTTATAAAAATGGCATTGCAACAGTAACGGGCTTTCTGGAAGATTATGCAGCGGTAGTCGATGGGTATCTGGGACTTTACCAGGTCACATTTGAAGAAGAATGGCTGCACAAGGCGCAGGAACTGGCCGACTACACGATCAGCAACTTCTTCGACCAGTCGGAGGGCTTTTTCCATTTCACAGATGCCTACGGAGAAGCGCTCATTGCACGCAAAAAAGAGCTTTTCGACAATGTAATTCCCGCTTCCAACTCGATGATGGCCCATAACCTTTACATTCTGGGCAAAATGCTGGACCGCGACAATTACCTCGAAATCGCGGACAATATGCTCTCGAAAATGACCAAGTTACTCCTGGCCGATGTGCAATGGGTGACCAACTGGGCCGCATTGTATTGCCTGCGCGCCGTTCCTACCGCCGAAATAGCGATCGTAGGCGGCGATGCGGACGCCATGCGCAAGGATTTCGACCGCTTTTTCATACCCAACAAAATTGTGATGGGAACAAGCACCTCCTCCACCCTGCCGCTATTGCAGAACCGGACCGACATCAATGCCAAAACGGCGATTTATGTATGTTACGACAAAACCTGCCAGTTGCCGGTAACCAAGGTGGAAGAAGCGCTCGATCAGCTGGCCGGCGTTTAAAGCAGCGGGAAATAGCGTTCGCGTAGCACATTCATGTGGTGAACCGGGTGCCCGAGGATCACAAAACCCAGCGCTAACGGGGTAATTTCGGTCTGGTTAGCATTGCCGACGCGTGTCAGCATGGTTGCATCCATGTTTTTAAACAAAGTAATGGTACTCCGGCGAAGCTCGCTGAACTCGTCCATCAGATCATCGATCGTCCGGTGAGCGGCTGTGGTATTTGCGGCCAGGATCTCCTCCTCGTAACCCGGCAGCTGTGTTCTATCGTTTCTGGAAAACCGTAATGCGCGGTAAGCCATAATGCGCTCATTATCGATCACGTGCTGCAAAATGTCCTTTGCCGTCCATTTTCCTTCGGCATAAACATGGTCGCCGAGTGCTGCAAGCTTCTCGGTTTCTGCAAACACGTGCTCCGGCGTGTATCTCGCGAAGCCTTCAAAAAGGTCGATATCGTCGATCAGGTTAATGTATCTGTCAAAAAAACGGGGCATCGGTACGATCTCTGATCTTTTCATGGTGTAAACAGGTGATTAATTAATGTATTCTTCGGTAAGGATAATCGATTCTGCGCTGCTTGGACTGCATTTCGCCTTCGATATGCGCATATAGCGAGTCGCTCGACCGGAAGTCGTAGACAATGCGCTTGGAGAAATCGTGTTGCAGGTTTTCAAACACGAAACGGTTACCCTCTATGGTTTTTAGTTTAAACAAAACTTCCTTCTCGTCGTTCTGCCCCGCAGCCACCGGCGCGTAAACGATCTCTTGGGCCTGAATGTACAGGCGCACCCTTTCCAGGGGGGTGGTATCACCATTTGCCACCGTGTAGCTCATCCCTGTAAATTCCCTTTCTCCCTTTCGCACCCAGGTTTCGTAAATGTCGCCTCGCGTGCGTTTATTAAGCCAGGTTCCGACGATAGGTTTCAGTTTTTCAAAATCTTTTTGGGTAAATGCATTATCCTGTGAAAAGCCGCAAATCGCAAGAAAAAGGAGCGGAACGTTTCGCTTAAAAAGCTCAGACAGAGATGGGTAGATTCGCATGGCTTTCGGTGGGAATGATCGTGGGGTCAAGATAGCAATTTTTGACGGCCGTTATTCCCAAGCCGTTGTACATACCTCTGAAATCCAAATAAATAGCCTGTTTATCCTATTATAAATAACCATTGGTTACTATATTTTGCAGTAAATGAGGGTTTTAATGATTTAGAAGGGGCTTGTTTATATGTATCTAAAATGATTACATTTGGTTATAAATCCTCTTTAAGAATTGAGAAGACTGGCGTCGATAGGGTTACTGGCATTGCTGCTCAACAACATGTTTGGGCTGAGCCTTGCTGTTCTTTTCTTCGAAAAAGACTACCAGATCGCTACTTCCTGCGGACCAGCAGAGGAAAAGATCTTGAAAATGTATCTCCCGTCATTACCTTATTCAGGTAATCTCGAAATCACCGAAAACATCGAAGGGCTGGTGCGCCAGGGCTGGCAGTTTTATAACCCTACCCAGGTATTTCACGAAAATGATACGCTTTATGTGACGCTGCAATCCAACGAAGCTGCGCGTGACCATTTTTTCGAGCTCGCCAACGCCATTCAGGTGCTGAACGATCCGCAAACCGACGTCCCGGAAAGCCCTTACGGCAAAGCCATGCAGCTTCTGAGCAGCCTTTTGACCATCTACCTTCCAAACACACAGCCATTCCCGGTCCGGTCCGAAGCCATTGTGTTTGAAACCAGGTCCTCAGTCATTAGCCATTACACGGCACCGCACTACCTGCCGTATCAAACTTCACTGGCATCCCCGCCACCCGAACAAGCTTAGCGCCGTTTCCCGACTCATAATGCTTTCACGGACAGACCACCTGATCCGAAAGTGCTATGCAACAGTTTCTGTACCCATCAACAGGTAGAATACCTAATTAATATATAATCTATGATGCATTCTTTACACCAAAAAGGGCTGCGGCTGCTTGGCATCTTGCTGGCCACCGCCGGCTCGCTATCCTCCGCTTACGCCCAAATGCCGAACGATGCCATTTACATGGGCAAAAAGACGGCCTGTCTGGCAGTTTCCTACACGCACAGCTCGTGGGACGAGTACTGGGAAAATTCTTTGAAACGTAAAAACCTCAACATCGGGACGCATACTACGCAAAATGTAATGCCGATGCTCGCAGTAGGTATCACCAAAGACTTCAACGCCATCGTGGCCTTGCCGTATGTGTGGACACGCGCCAGCACGGGTAACCTCATGTGGCAGAAAGGCTTCCAGGATGCTTCGCTCTGGTTGAAATACCGTTTTCTGAACAAATCGGGATTCTCGTTGCACGCCATCGGTGGCGCATCTATTCCGGCTACCAACTACGTTCCTGACTTCCTCCCGATGTCCATCGGTATCCAATGCAAAACAGCTACCGCCCGCTTGCTTGCCAGCTATCGCCACGAAAGCGGCATTTACCTCACCGCTTCCGCATCCTACATTTTCAGGAGTAAGATCACTGTCGATCGCGATTCATACCAGGCTGATGACAAGTTGTACAACACCAACAAAGTATCGGTACCCAATGCTTACGACGCATCGGCGAGGCTGGGTTATCTCAAAAAAGCCATCCAGGCCGAAGCATTCTTCGAACACGGAGCCTGTGACGGTGGCGACAACATTCGTCGCAACGATATGCCCTTTCCTACCAACAATATGAAAGCGAGCGTGGCAGGCGTCTATGCGAAGTTCCAGCCGAAGAACATCGGCGGCATTGCGCGCGCATCGTATGTGCTTTCGGGGCAGAATGTAGGCCAGAGCACCGCATTTACAGTTGGCGTACTATACCAATTCCGTTACGCCAAAGAAGCTAAAAACTAATATTTACGACAGAAGACAATGAAAATGAATTATACTTCCCTTCGGCAATCGATCACCCGGCTTGTAATACCGGCGATGGCGGTGACGATGCTATGGTCCTGCTCCAAGACGGTCGATGAACCCACCGTGGGTATCAACACGCCTTCCAGCCTGGACGAAAATGCAGGCAAATGGAAACCCTATGTATTGGCTTCATCCGAAGAAATCGCCGTTGCGCAACCCAAAGAAGCGGCTTCCGACGACTACAAAGCGGAGCTCAAAAAGCTGAAAGACGCCACCGATGCCGTAACGCCCCAGCAACGCGAACAGATAAACTATTGGGGAACCGGGGCCGTGTACCGGTGGAACGAAATTGCCCGCGAACTATGCGCGCGCTATAATAGCCCGCCGGCTTCCAATGCAGACGGTAAATACCCATTGCCCGACGCCAATAACCCACTGCAAGATCCGAAATTCCCGTTTGCCAACCCGCCTTACGCGGCGCGCGCACTCGCATACCTGAGCGTGGCACAATACGACGCGCTCGTAGCTGCGTGGAACTACAAGTTTAAATACAACCGCAAGGCGCCTTCTAAAAACGACACTTCCATCAAAACGCTGCTGCCGGTAAGCGACCTTCCGTCATATCCGTCCGAGGATGCCGTGGTGGCCGAAGTTTCGGTTGTGATCCTGAAAGCAATGTTCCCCGGCGAAGTACCGTTCCTGGAAGCCAAACTGGCCGAACATAAGCAGAGCAGAATCGCGGCCGGTATGAATGTCGAAAGCGATATCCTGGCGGGCTCCGATTTGGGTAAAGCTGTCGGCGCGAAAATTATGGCACGCGCAAGAACCGACAAAATGAGTGCTGCCAACGGCCAGGCGATGACCACCGCAATGATTGCGAATGCCCGGAAAATAGGTGTTACAGAGCCTTGGCTAAGCCAGGAATTTCCACCTCGCCCTCCTATGCTCCCTACTTACGGCTTCGTAAAACCATGGAACTTCGATTCGGCAACCGTGGTGGCATTGCGCCCCGAAGCGCCGCCGATCATCGGCAGCCCGGCATTCCAGAAAGACATGAACGAATTGCTTCATATCGCCAAAAACCAGACACGTGAGCAGGCGCGTATCGCGAGCTTCTGGTCCGACGGCGTGGGTAGCTACACGCCTCCCGGACACTGGCACAGAAAAGGCGCAGCATTGTGTCATGAAAACAAATACAGCGAAGTCCGCACGGCGCGCGCGCTTGCATTGCTGGGTACTACCATGCAGGATGCCGGCATTTGCTGCTGGGATGTGAAATATTACTATTACTACCCACGGCCTAACCAGATGAGCAGCAAGGTCAAAACGTCCGTCGGGTTACCTAACTTCCCGTCTTACACCTCGGGCCACTCTACATTCTCGGGTGCGGCTGCGGAAGTACTGGCGCATATTTTCCCGAATAGCAAGAAAGAAGTCGATGATATGGCTTCCGAAGCATCGGTATCCCGTATTTACGGTTTGATCCACTATCGTTTCGACTGCGAAGTAGGGCTTTCCTCCGGACATAAGATCGGCGGATATGCCGTGGCGAGGGCTAAGACGGATGGTGCTGAATAAATGCATTACCTTGTTAAAACTGAAAGAGGCCGTCTCAAATCAATTTGAGGCGGTCTTTTGTTTTTAGCCCCTTATAGAAAATTCGTTTTCTGAATTTTGTGAAGTTATGGGCAAGT
>NZ_FNAN01000014.1 GCF_900101885.1 Dyadobacter soli
TTCCCTGTCTTGGTATTAAGCCATCTGCGGCGTTTGATGTGAAGGAAGACCTTATGGCCCCGAATTGGAAAATCCTGAACAGTAATCATCGGAAAGAACCCTTTGGAGAGCAAATTCTTCCTCTCCGGGTCATTCTCATCCGCATTCTTCTCATCTATATGCACGTGAAATACTCCATCCTGACGGTCGATGGATGTCAATTCAAAATTTTCAAGGATAAACTCTGGTAATAGAAACTGGATAATAGGCAAGAAACTCTCCAAAACGAACTAGGTTGATTAAAAACACAAACCTAGAAAATCCTATGCGCTCCACAAGTTTTTGATTTGATCCGAAAATCCTATGCGCTCCACAAGTTTTTGATTTGATCCATTGTATTCGCGGCAAATGTTGGAAAAAACGAAAACGCCTTGATAGTTTGGCTATCAAGGCGTAGTGCACTTTGGGTGGTGATGGACGGAATCGAACCTTTGATTTCTACTTTCATGATCTTTTCGTTAAAATATTCTGATTCTGAGCTGTTAACGGCAAATATATAAAATTGAACCAAGTAACATGCAACCTTAAAAAGTAATTTTGTCGTAAACCATTTTGTAAACCAGATCAGTTAAGATAGATTTGTGTAAATCAAGTCGTCAGCTGCATGGCTACTACAAAATACTATCTCAAAAAGCCAAAACCAAATGGCAATTGCCTGATATCGTTGTACTTCCGCTATGGAACCGAGCAGGTTGTAGTTTCTACAAATCAGTTTATCAAGCCCAAGTCCTGGGATGCCAAAAATCAGAAGGCAAAGGCCAGCCACGAGGCCTATTTGGAGCTCAATGCCAACCTTGATAGATGGCGAAATGAGGTTCAGAAGATATACCAGCAGCGGCTTTACCAGAAGCTGTCGATCACGCCCGCCGATCTGAAACCGCTATTTGAGCGCGAGATAAGGACTGATAAATATGAAGCAGCTCCCGAGAAAGGTAAGCCTGGCTTAATCGAGTTCGTCACCAAATACATCAAGTCCGTCGAGGGATTTAAGAATGCCAACACGATCAAGACCTACCGCTCGCATTTGAAAATGTTGACAGCGTATCAGACCGATACGAAGAAGAAGACCATTGCCTTCAACGACATCACACTCGATTTCTACCATGATTTCAAAAGGTTTATGGTAGAGGTCAAGAAATATAATGAGAACACGCAGAACAAGCACACCGGGCTTTTGAAATTCTTCCTGAATGAGGCGACTGAGCGGAAGGAGAATGACAACATTGAGTTTAAGAGTCGGCGGTTTTCGACCCCTCGCAAAGAGGTGGAATCGATTTACCTGAATGAAGACGAGATCAAGCTTCTTTTGAAACTCGACCTATCAGCTGAGCCCCGGCTCGAAAAGGTACGCGACCTCTTTATTGTGGGCTGTTTCACCGGCCTGCGCTTCTCCGACCTCACTGCCATACAGGCAGAAAACATATCGCCTGACTTCAAATATTTGAAGACCAAGACAATCAAGACGGACGAATTCCTGGAAATCCCGATCCATCCGATCGTCAGGAAGGTGATGGAGAAGTATAAGACGCCGAACCACTTGCCACCCGTGATATCGAATCAAAAAATGAATGAGTATCTCAAAGAGATCGGGGAGAAGGCTAATCTGAGCGATGACGTGGCTTTATTCGAAAAGAAAGGAAAAGTCCGGACACAGAAAAAGGTAAGTAAGTTTTCGTTAATTACGTCTCACACCGCCAGGCGATCATTTGCAACCAATGAGTATCTTGCCGGCACTCCCTCCTACGCCATCATGGCAATCACCGGCCATCGGACCGAAAAAGCATTTTTGACATACATCAAGGTTACTAAAAAACAGTACGCGCGGCAGCTTTCAGAGATCTGGAAGGAGCGGTTTAAAGACGAGTGATTATGGAGGACAGTAAGAAACCAGTCGGGAAATATTCGACAGTAAAGCGACTAGGAGAAACATTTTTAGGAATCAAAGGAGACGACATTCCCCTTGTGCCGTATTTTAAGTACGATGTAATTGACCAGCTTAATGAATTTCATCTTGTTTTCCCGTCGGAACCAAGTACAACCTTGTATGAAAACACAATCTTCTCGAAACTGGTAAGGCTCGCAACTTTCAGCCAGTCTCTCAGATGCTTCCGCTACCATTATGACGCTTACCCGGATAAGGTCGAGTTTCGGGATTTTTTTGTAAATGAAATTCCCATTCGACTAACACAACCCTATTCTGCGCAAGAAAAAACCATATTGGAAGGCCTGCTGGCGGAAGTCAAACGACAGCTGGCGGAAAACACAGTCGCTACGAAGTGCGAAGAAGAGGTTGATATTTACACCTACTTGCCGCCAGGAAAGGTTATCGCGTTATTCAAAACGATCTTCTATAGTACGAATGCGGACAAACCTTTCGAAGCGACACAAGATGATGTTGTTGCTCTTCTTAGAAACTTTACGCCGTTCAAAAAAATGAAACGTAGTTACGTTGCCAGGAAGGTGACAGAGAGTGTGCCGGAGGATTATTTGCCTGATTCACTGATTGCTGAATTGAGAAAATTCCTGTCAAATAAATCTTAGTTTCGTCAGGACATCGGCAAAGCAATTGACTGTATGTCAATTATCTGCTCGCAGAAAATGCCTACCAGTTTTCGGAAAATTTGAAGCAGCTGTTGCGGATAGCGCAGTAACAGGCCGTGGGAAAATACGAGGGCGCCTGGAAGCACTTCTTAGGCATAACGAAGGTAAAAGACGGTAGTCAGATCCTAGAAATTAAAACAAATATCATCAAGAAAATTGCTAATCAGTTACTTGCCTCAGGTAGCCAAACATTAAACAGGTAACTTCTGTGCAACGGTTGTCTTAATTTGTCTTAGCGATAACAGCCTGATGTAATTCACCAACAGTCAAGGATTAATTGACAGTTCAAACTGAAAGGAATCGTGCGGTAAAAGGTGGATCAGCTTCGAAAACAGGATATGGTCATTCGCATAAATACTTTGGAGCTGATCAGCAAGCTAACGGATATCAACCTTGTTCTTTGTAATCTTCTTCGGCGGCCCCGTTGTGTTGTCATTGGCTTAGCTGATCTTTCTATCTTAGAAACTCACAAACCGTCACACTAAATTTTATCTACTTCAAGAGAGTAGATTCCAGATTTGCCAGTTACTTGCAGCCCGAAACAAGCGAGCCAGAAAACTAGTTAAATTTCTAATCGCCAACTCGACCAGTAAAGATCTTAACATTTGGCAAATCTCCAACTTTTCGCTTTGCAGGAGGATTTTTGTTGCGAATATCAGCTTCCACAATTAAAACATTCTCTTCGCCCCGTAATTCACATAGCTTCCCCTTGGGGACGAAATCCGTCTTCTGATTGTTAATTAACTCATCACGGACCTCTGGGCGAACAATTCCAAAAAAAGCTGATCTTCCGTCTGCCATTCCCTTCACGTGATTGTTGGCATAAACAAAGTAAACATCCTCACCATTGTTTACAGAATCGCTAATTCCGACGAAAAAATCATTTGAGTCACGTTGAAAAGCCAAGGAAAAAACGAAGTCTGGTTGATAAGAAAGAATTTGATTTCTTATGGGCGCAGGTTTTAAATTATCCGAGCATATGAGCACAAAGAAACTCCCGATGCCTGTCTCAGTGAAATATATTATTCTTTCACCCGCGCTCAGGCCGAATCCATCTATCGAACTTAACTCACTTGGGCTTGGAAAAATCTTATCAGTCAAAATTTGACGGCCTCCAAGAAATACCGGACTTCTTGCAATCCAAGCTTTGCCAGCTTGTGCATAGTGGCTTCCAGCGATCACAATTACGTCTTTGTTGATCTGTGACCACGCACCAAGGTCCTCTAAGAGCGCTACTGGTACTGACAGCTCAGGGAAGACAATTACATTGATCTCGTGCCGCAACGCAAAATCCAGTGACTTCCAAATCCATAATCTTAAATCATCAACTCTTGTGTAACTCATCAGCCCATCATTCATAGACCAATAATCCGATGAAGATTCCGCCTGTACTACCAATATTCTGACAAATCGCCTATCATCAACTTTTCCCAGACTTATTCGTTCCACGATGAACTTCCTCCGATCAACCGCCGCTTCACCAAGGTCATCGTGGATTCGTTCGTACTTTAAGAGCCGATCGACAATACTAACAAAATCTAATTGCTCAAATTCAGCCTTATCAAATACATCAATTTCCTTCTCACGCAGTATGGATTTAACCATGTGCGACTCTCCCGTCACTACAACCACTGGAACTTTGTGCATCTTCTTACAAAACTCAACGAATTTCAACCCTTTTGCCTCTCTGGACATGTCGCTTGGATACAAATCCGTGATTAACAAGTCAAATTTACTTGATGGATCTAGTAGTCGATTCTCTGCATCAGTAAAAGAAGTATAAACCTCCAAGTGTAAATTAAACCACTTGTGTAATATGGATGAGATGTGTTCTGCCCACATACCATCATCTTCAACAAGCAAAATTCTCTTTCTCATCTCAATATTTAGAGCCTATTACGGTGGTCATCCTTAAACCTTAGGTTAATTAACTCAACTTCTCTAAGCGCAGTATTAATCAATCGATCCCTGTCATAAGACCCCTTCTCCATAAAGAAAACAGACTGCAGTTTCTTTTCTGGCCTAAGGTTGTCATAGTCGGCCCCGTATCCAGTAATTATCATAGTAGGGGTAATGTCGCGTATACGAAGTCTATTTACAGTTTCCAAAACCTTCCAGCCCTCGAACTGATCTGGATCGTCGGCCCGATCATTTAAATTCATGTCGATTGTGATGAAATGAAACATCTCGGAAGTCAGCTTTGCTATCGCGGATTCAATACTATTGGCTACGGTTACATGAAAGCCAGCAAACTCCAGGTGGCTAGACAACTGCTCGATCCAAACAGGATCATCCTCTATGATCAATACTTTACCTTTCATATCAATTTAAGTTAAATTTTTCACATCTATTGGAAATTCAATTCTGAATGTAGTTCCACCCTTGGCACCATTGCCTGTAACCGAAACTTCACCACCATAAAATTTTACAATTGTCTTAAGCTCATATAATCCAATCCCTCTCCCATTCATCCCATTACTCCACTTTGTATATCCTTCTTCAAATACTCTTCGCTGATGATATTTATCGATTCCGCACCCTCTATCAACCACGTGGATAACATTTGTCATTCCATTTCTTTTACCTTCGACTAAGATGGATCCACCTTCGGGCATCGATTTTATTGCATTTCTAATTAATTCAAAAAATACTCCATCAATAAGCAAATCTAGATTCGCGTATATGCTTTTCAAATTTTCAAATCCTACAACATTTACTTTATATTTCTTATCACTACTTTGCCACTCTTCATCATCAATCAATTTTTTTATGTCCATAAAATCGATTTCTGTAGACTCTCTAAAGAGAAGATTGCTAATCTTGGTTTTCAAATCATCGCGATGGCTGAGCACTTTTTCGGCCTGCGTAAGAATTTTACCCAATTCATTTCGCATTTTTTCATTCAATTGTCCATATTCACTATTAAATCTGTCATCTAGAAGGTTATCTTTTACTATTGATCTGATTAATCCTATAGAATTACCTATCCTGTGATCGATAACTTTCCCCAGAGTATCTGACATTCTTATTTTGTCTTTATCAACACTGTTTTCTAGTGCTATATTTTTCGCGACTATTTCCTCAAATAAACGCGCATTTTGAATAGCAATCGCAGCTGCCATTGCAAGGTTAGTCAATAACCCGCGATCATCGTCGGTAAAGTCGTTAATTTCTGGACTCTCAATATTGATGACGCCGATAACTTCGCCTCGAAGGGTTAGAGGGACAATCAGTTCACTTCGCATTTTCCCCCAAGATGGAGTATAGTAGGAATACTTACTTAGATTGATTGCTTTTGAACCAATCAGGTCGTCTACTTGTGCAAGGTCAAGCCTTTCTACATCGGGTAAAAAAAGACTCTTGCCCATCTTTAAAACCAGGGCACTTATTGACCGGCCAGGAATAACTTTACCATCTTCGTCTGAATTCGTAGATTTTTTAACTACAAGACTTAGCTTTCCGTCAATCTGCTCTGCGAGCATTATCGCTCCGAAGCTCTTCCCAAGTAGGCTCAGGCCCTTGGACAATATTAAATCTAGTATCTCTGAAAGGCCCTTATTAGCATTCAATATTGATAAATCTATTTCAGCAAGAGCCTCAAGCCTACGACGATGCTCCATTTCTCTAACTAGATGAGAGCTCTGCTTTTCGAATAACTGCGCTATATGAATTGCGACGGAGGCCTGCCCTGCATACGCTTGCACATTTCCGATATCACTATCTGAAAACATGTCTGGCTTATCACTTTCGGTGTTAACAACTCCAATTACCTCTCCTTGCACGATTAGCGGTACCACTAATTCACAGATCATACTATCGCCTAAGTAATCCTTAAACAACTCTTGCATATCTGTACTGGATTTTGTAATATCTGGAATATACACCTTATCCTTCGTTTTTACGGCTAGCCCACTTATACTATCGCTGATATCAATAATTTTATTCAGAGTCGACAACTCAGTTGTTTCGACAATCCTCAAAACATTAAGTTTTGGATCAAATAGTGCAATAAATCCAATATTACCTCCCACCAGATCAAGCGACTGCCTGAGGATTATAGATAAAATATCACTCAATCTGAAGGATTTGTCTACCATGTTTCTATCTATCTGCTTCAAGTCATTTAGGAAATTGCGATTTTGTTCAAGCTCCTTAACAAGATTTACATTGCTTATGGCAACTAGTGCTTGGCTAACCGTAGCATTGAGAATATTTAAGTTTGAATCAGTGAAGCTATTTTCTTTTTCGCTTTCAAACATAAATACCCCCAGCACTTGTCCACTTTCCAATAATGGTATTGCGACAGCTGATTTTACATTTTTATCAAGGTCTTGGTTATCAAATCGCATGTAGTCTGATTTTTCTATCTCACGATCAACAACAATCTGTTTTTTCTCTCTAACTGAATTTCCCGTAATTCCTTGCGAAGCGGAGTATTCGTGACCCTCTAAATGTCTATAAGAGTTCGATGCAAATTCAATCTTTAGTGTATCCTTTTTAGCATCAAAAAAAGCAAAATAGCCTAACTGCTCGTCTAAATAATCTAAACATTCTCTTAAAACATTTCTTATAATGTAGCTCGCATTTTCTTTGGAAGAGTATTCATTTCTAATCAAAAACACCTTACTAGCAAAAGTAAGTTTTTGAAGTATTTTTTCACTTTGTTTAATTCGAAGTTCATGCTTACTCCGCTCAATACTACTTGTTATTTTAATTAATAATGCAGATAATGTAATTAGAATTCCAGTCTTAAATAATAGGCCCAGAAAAAATCCAACATTGTCAATATAAGGGATAGGTTTTTCGTGTAAAATATTGATTTGAATAAGAGGAAGTAACTGAATAGCTGCATATCCAAGTGTTGAAAAAAATAAAAAATTACGCTGCAAGTACTTTCGAGAGAGTTGAAGAAAATATACTGATAGAGCGACTAATACACTGAAATCTATAACGGCGACCGGTATATATCTTACGTGTATAAAAGGCACTAGATTGGAAGTACTAGGAATAACCTTTAAGATGCCCGAAATCAATAAACACAATGCAAACAATCGCGGTCTACTTCCAAAAAAAGGATAATAATTTTTAGCAGCAAGGAAAAAAATATACACACAAGTTAAATCAAAAACAGTGCGTATAATCAACTTGCTTTCATCTGGTAGAGGGAATCTTCGCAAATAAATTATTGCAAACAGATAAACAAAATTAACAAACCATGCCAAACATATTTTGTCAAAATTTTCTATTCGCATTCGATACGCTTGTATTGACTGCAATATCAAACACAAAACGATTGGGATCTGAATTGATATGATAAAGTTGGCAAACGCCGGATCAAATAATAAATCTTTGAAAGAAAGTACTATATGCATACGGTAGATGGTAGGAGGTTTGTATCGTTAAGTCACAGAGGCTCAGGTTCTACTTGACCACAAATGAAGTCTGTTATTTTTTTTCTTGTGGACCCTCGCGTTAGACGTGCAGAATTATAATCGAGTACGCGTTGCACTATACGATTTCGAAGTACCACCATCCATGCTACTCATCACAGGGCAACTGTTCTACTGCCCTTATGCAAATTATCCTATTCTAACTTCTCGACTAAGTTCCATCTTAGATGTTCTGATTTCCCTGAATTTCGCTTCCAACTGCTTAGCAGTGAACCCTACATCCTGCCCTTTGATCGACACACCTTTGTAGCGATAACTAGAGTACTTCAACTTTCCATTTTGAACCAGAAAATTACATTCAATGCCGTTCTTATTTAGTCGACATTCCAGATCCTCACAAGTCCTACATTTTTGCTTTAGCGCAACCTTAATCGCAAAGCTAACCACTTTCTGAGCCTCAGCCTGATGTTCCTCAACGTACCGTAATTTGCCCCTTTCAAGATTTTCTATCTTTTCAAAACCAAGTTCCCGCGAAATCTCATTGCACACCCGAACATTCCGCGCATAATTGTGTGACGTCTCAAGCGCCTTACCCCCACCGATAGGCAAGCGATTCATATAAACATGAATATGCCTATGCGGTCGATCATGATGCTGAAACACCACTATCTGATGATCCTCCGGTTTAGCACCCATCTTCTCACAATAGCGGTTAGCTGCCTCAATCATCTGCTCTTTACTCGGATTCTCCCCCGGCTTCCAGCTCAGTGAAGTATGCCAAACCGGCTTCTTGCATCGACTAAACTCCGCCTCACGCTGCATTTCCATTGCCATCCCCTTCGGATCAACAGAAACCAGGTTATGAGTCAAAATCAGCTCCGACTTCCCTTCTATCTCCTTCCCATTGACTCGCAAGCCGGCACCGTAGCAGATCGCCCCAAGGAAGTCAGCACCAATCGTAGTTTTCGCTATCATTTCACCAGGATCCGTTTAAGCTGCTCCAGCACTTCCATAATCGGCTTATGATAGAAGAAGCCGTTATTGGCATTTGCGGCTAACTGGTTTAGGTTTCTGCCGATACCCACTAAGTTCCGTTTTTCGTCTTTGTCGAACCTGGCTTCGACAGGATGACCGATGCCCAACCTACGTAAATATTCAGACACAGAATACCCCGCAAGCATTGCTTTCGATTTGATCGTCGCGTATTGTTGCTGCGTTACGCGCAGCGGGATTGTCCGGTCTTTATTTGTCTTTTTGGATTGACGCGGCCGATCAGCCGCATTGTCGAAATGCTCTTTCATAGTTATCGATAAGTTGATGGATTTTGGGGGTTCGGGGTGGCTCCCCGACAAGACAAGGGAGGAACGACCGGTGTGTTTGTAACTGCAATTCGGAGCGAAGCGCAGAAATTGTAGTTACAAACACATGGCTTGCTTAACAAAAGCCAATTGATAAGTTAGAAACCGGCCGAAAACGGTCGAATTTGGTCGAAAGAAGTCGAAACCAGCGAGTTTATCACTGACTATCTGTGCCTAATGGAACTAGGACTACATTTTGTTTTTTGAGGTACTGGTATTCCTCACCTATCTTCATTGAAGAGATATTCGACGCTGGACGAAGTACCAGGTAAGTAGTATTTTTCACCTGGTGGAGTGCTCCATTTCGGATCAGCTGACGGAAGTGCTCGAAGTTAGGATAACTGTCTTCGAATCTGGCTATCTCCTGATACTTGTTCCCTTGGTTCACGAAATAAGCGATCAATAATATTCCCACCAAAGTGACCAATGACGGAGGCAAAAGTCGGGACATGCCGTACCAAAAAGCTTGTCGGTCACTTTTGAAATGCACCTGGTTAATCTGTCCTTTGATCAATTGGGCAGCCTTTCCAATTTCGCTGTTGGACTGAGCAACGTTTTTGCTGAAATCATGGAAATGCTCGTGCAGCTCGGTCAGCATTACCGCAGTCCACTCGTCCATTTCAAAGCCATACTTGGCCTGATACGCGCCCCTCATTCTTGTGATTGCGTCCTTACTGATTGTTGAGTTCATCTTTGAAATGGTCGTTAAGTTCTTTCTTCAATCTCAGCTTTGCACCTGTTTGATACTCGCCAATGCTGTAACCTTTCCTGATGCCGTCGAGGATATGGCTGCCCAAATTGGAACCGGGATCAAAATCGGCGAACTTCCGGATTCGTAATCCCAGGGCTTTGCAGTTCCTCTCCAACTCTTCGCCGAGCTTAGCAAAATTGTTAAATGTGGTAATGCTTTGCCAGACGGTTACTTCAAACTCATTCTGCAAGGCCATGAGGAGCTTGTGCAAATAATCGACGCTCGATTTATACATACCGCCACCGCCAATAACAATGTGAAAATTGGCTTTGAAGCCCAATTCGTCGACGAAATCCTTGAATGGGATATCCCGTTCAATCAGTGCTGGAAGCTGCTCAGATTCCGGTGCACCGAGATCAAAATAGATACGTTCAAAAGGCGTCTCTGCGAGGCTTTCGAGGTAAGAAATGAGACTATCCCTTACCAACACTTGCTTCTCATTCAGCAGGGAAACCGCTTCCGTCCGGGCGTCACCTAAAAATTGAAGCTGGCGAGTCGAGGTACCAGTCGAGCTGTCCAGATCGACGAACAGAGACGTTTCAGAATTTTGCTCAGCAACCGCGAGCAGATATGTTAGCAGGCTTTTACCCACTCCTCCCTTCGCTTGAAGGATAAAATTAAGTTTTTTCATCTTTTTGTAAATTTTGATTTAATACCTTCTATGGCCACACTTATTTCGTCCACGTCCGTCCAATCAACTTCTTCAAGATCAGGTTGGATGCTTTTGACCTGCTTCCTTATGGTTAGTGAATTCGAATTATTCCGAGGGGCCATTTCTGCGATCAGTTTTGGTCTCTCGTTCTCAGCCTGCCGTTTCCCAAAATAGTGGCGACAGTATTTGATATCGGCCGCATTGACAATCCCTTGCTTTCCTAATTCCAGATTGATCATTTCGACTACCGCATCGATCGAGACATCAAGCTTTATTTTATCCCCAAAAAGTACGAAGAGCATTTTCCGGCGCTTCCGGTCCTTTCTCGCGTACAAGCGCAATAGCAAGTCTTTGTTCATTGAGGTGTTGGTTTTGAGTGAGAAAATCATTTAAATCTTTGCAGCCAGCATACATTACTGCCATGTCGATCACATTCGGATAGTTGTGCTTGATGTAAGCCGCTGTTTCGAATCCGGCTTTATCGTTATCAAGAAACAGGTACTTCGAACCCGTTGCCGCAAGAAATTCGTGAGCCCGTTTCAATTGTGATGTCGAATTCAGGATCAGGAAATTGGCGTTGGAAATGTGAAATACAGGAAGCATCCAGTACGAGAGAAAATCCATAAACCCCTCGAAAACAAGTAGCTTATTTCCAGAGTTATCGATGTAGGAAACATCCTTCGGAGCTATGCATGATTTGAAATTGACACTCCGGATTTCCATGCCTCCAGCCCTATTCCTGAAACCGATGGCGCTGTACTCGTGGCCGCTGTTCTCATAGATGACCTGAAAGCAATACCTTCTTGCGACTTCCTCTGGTATACCTCTGCTGCATAGATAACGCAGCAGATAATCGCTTTCAAGGATACCTTCGGACGTTATACGCAGCCCAGAACTCACGTTAGGTTGCAACCTCACTTCGGTTTGTTGCGGGTGAAAAGAAGAAAAACCGTCAGTGATCAGCCTCATAACCTCCTTCACATCTAAATTTTGGAACAACCGGCAAGCCAGGTCCACCAGGTTGCCTCCCACACCGAGCGCATGATCATACCAGAGATTTTTGCGAGTGTCAACCTTGAATGACGCCCTACTCTCCGACTCTCGTATCATGCTGATATACCAGTAGTTATCGCCTTTTACGGACACTGGCCGAAAGCCATGATGCGCCAATAAGGCCACGATTTCATACGATTGATTGATCTGTTTTGCATTCATAGCTTTTCTTTTTTCACCCGCAGTCGTTCCGTTCCGTTCCATGTTCCACACGTTCCACTTGTTCCATTTTATCCAAAAAATTATCTATCTAATTTACTATCAATGAGTTCCATTTTTAAGTGAGATTTCTAGGCGAAAAATGTGGAACAAATGGAATTTCTGGAACAAGTGGAACGCCTGGAACGGAATGGAACAAGCGGAACAAATGGAACGAGATGGAACATCGCCAACAAAACGGAATTAGTGGAACGGATGGAACGAATGGAACTTTTGGAACAAGCGGAACGAGATGGAACATCTCAGACCAAAATGGAACGGGTGGAACGAATGGAATTTTGGAACAAATGGAATTTTTGGAACATGTGTAACAGGCCGGACTTGCCATGTTTATTTGCCAGGTGTCGCCATTTTCTTCGAGCATTTTTCTCGCAATCCCCTCTCAAAAATTAGGAGGGGTTGTGAGAAAAATGTGGCCCCGTTCAAGTCACTACTCGTTCAGCCAGCGATGAATGGTGCCTTTACCCCTATTCAATATCTTCGCTATCTGCTCGATGGTTTTTCCCTGATCTCGAAGCTCGCGTGCTAAGTCCTTCTGCTCCTCCTTTACCGGCATTACCTCAGTGCCTATGTGTTGCGCCTCGTCGATGTCGTCCTGGACGAATTCAAACCATAGCGTATCAGGATTCAGACGGATTAGCTTAGCACCGTCCGTCTCTTCGCAATGCCTGGATTTGGAGCGCTTCAAGATCCGGTATTGGATATCCAGTTTACTCCTCCGTAAAAACATGTCGCTATCCGTCAAATCTGATTTCACGCCGGAGCCGCTTTGAAGGTCACTATCGGTCAGCAAGTTCCTGGTATGCTTTCGGGTATGATCAGTGATAATGATCGTTGTGTCCAGCAGATCACGAAGCGTCAGGATCAGGTGCATTGCCTTTGCGACTTCCTTCCCATTGTTCGTATCAGAGTTCAGAAATGCTACCCTGAAATTGTCTAGAACGATCAGGACAGGCTTCTGGATCATCGACAACTCAATAATCGCCTGTGCTTCTTCCTCCAAGCCTTTCTTGGTCGTGTAGACATAGCTATGGTATTCCGAAGACCCGATCTCCTTAGGCGGTGCTTCAAATAGCTGCCCTAGCCTTCGACTCATTGTATCCTCACTGAGCTCGCAATTGATAAACAACGTGTTTCCGTGATACTCGATTGGTTCATTCCACAGAGATGGCCATTTCGCT
The DNA here is from genome assembly GCF_900101885.1 of Dyadobacter soli. Lineage (GTDB taxonomy): Bacteria > Bacteroidota > Bacteroidia > Cytophagales > Spirosomataceae > Dyadobacter > Dyadobacter soli. The sequence continues at coordinate 13,245 of NZ_FNAN01000014.1, forward strand.
GAAATAGCAATACAGGCCTGGAGGCCTAAAAGCGTTTTCCCGCTACCACGCTCCGCTGCGAAGATTATTGCCGAGTTTTCCAGTACATAATTCCCGAGCAAACGCCTAAGCGGAGCAAGCGTTTTACTTTTCTCCGCCAGATCCTTCATTGTTTTTAAGGAAGATTTATGTAAAATCTTTCCTTCCGAATGGTTGGAGAAACCATTCAGGGCAGTTAAATTTGTCATACTTAGATTTTTAAGATTTTTGCAGGGGGTAATGCGTACGAGGCATTATCCCTTTTTCTTTGTTTTCTGATTTGAGTACATGTAATCCAGCACCTCGGACTTGATGAAGTAAATCCTCCGATGTAGCCTGCGATAAGGCAAGCCCGATCTTTGCCATTGGTGCAGCGTGACCAGCGAAACGTTCAGCTCACGCGCCATTTCAGCCCGCGATAGCAGCGGCTCTTCCTGCGAGCCTTTCAGACCTTGATTCGGGCTGAACACATTTCTAAACTCCTCTTGAATCACCTCTCGGGTGAAGCTCTTGAACTCGTCGAATTCGATTAAAACCAGTTTTGACATGACACGTTTGTTTTCGGTTGATGTTGGTCAAAGGTTGGGGGAAGGGAGGCGAAAAATCAAGTATGAAAAAGTATGAACTTTGCTTCAACTGGTGTTAAATGCATCCAGAAGCCGTTTAGGCGCATTTTGCCTTATCTCGCGATAAAGTAGAGAAAGCGATAATTCCGGCTCGGAATTAAGAAAAACGTAAAGTGAATGGACCGTTTTTGGGATTGATGCTGGTCGCAAAGTAGAAATTTCGCTGCCAGGTCGAGCGGCAAATTGAGATTTTTTGCCAGCAAGATTGAGGGGATTATCCGCCGTAGATAGCCAATTTCGGCGCGACTGTAAACCAGAATGTAAACCAAACAAAAAACCGCTCGATAATTCAAAGATTATCAAGCGGTTGGCTTTGCATTCTGTGGTGATGGACGGAATCGAACCGCCGACACATAGATTTTCAGTCTATTGCTCTACCGACTGAGCTACATCACCGTTTCAGTTGGTACCTTTTGGGACTGCAAAGGTAGATGTTTTTTTGACCGAACAAAACCAAAAAGCAAATATTTGGTTTTTTATTATGTCTGGTCAAAAAAGTATCCTGATTGTCTTTCAGTTACGCATATATAAATTTTTTATCCTAAACTCATTTGCGCCGGAATACATTTTTATCCTACCTTGTTAGTATGCAAGCATACCAAAACAACCCTATTTCGCAATGGCGATCGTACAGCAAATCATCTTTATAGCCGCCCTGGGCGTTACTGCCTGGCTGATCTTCCAGCGGATCGGCATTATCGGGAAGACGATCCGGCTTGGGAAGGATGAAGATCGCACCGACCAGCCTGGACGGCGGCTGTCGATTATGATGCGGGTTGCGTTCGGACAGAAAAAGATGTTCGATCGGCCGCTGATCGGTTTCCTGCATTTCGCGGTGTACGCCGGGTTTATATTGATCAATATTGAAGTGCTGGAAATCGTGCTGGATGGTATTTTGGGCACGCACAGGATCTTTGCTGGTCCGCTGGGTGGCTTCTATCGCATTCTGATCGGCTTCTTTGAATTGCTTGCATTGGGCGTGCTGGTTTCCTGTACGATTTTCCTGATTCGCCGGAGCGTTTTGAAAGTTGAAAGGTTCCAACCTGCTCGTCACCGGGAAATGAACGGATGGCCGCAGCTGGATGGCAAGCTGATCCTTGTTTTTGAAATTGTATTAATGATCGCGATCCTCACTATGAACGCCGCAGACAGTGCATTACAGAACCTCGGCAGCGCGCATTATCCTCCGGCGGGGGAGTTCCTCGTCAGTCAGTGGTTGAAACCATTGGTTAGTGGATGGAGTGAGAACGCATTGATCGCCTATGAGCGCATTGCGTGGTGGATTCACATTCTGGGCATTTTCGTTTTTGCGGTCTATCTCACGTATTCCAAGCATTTGCACATTGCATTGGCATTCCCGAATACCTATTTCTCCCGCCTGGAACCGAAGGGTGAAATGAAGAATATGCCCGAAATCACGCAGGAAGTGAAGATTATGCTTGGACTGGAAACCCAGACCGGCGACGCGGCGGTTCCGGAGCGGTTCGGGGCAAAGGATGTGGCGGATCTGAGCTGGAAGAATTTGATGGACGCCTACTCGTGCACCGAATGCGGACGCTGCACAACCGCATGTCCCGCGAATATTACCGGCAAAAAATTATCGCCGCGCAAGATCATGATGGATACCCGCGACCGGCTGGAAGACGTAGGCCGCATTATGCTGGCCAACAAGGGTGAATTCGTGAATGACAATAAAAGCCTGCTCGGCGACTACATTATCGAAGAAGAAATCCTCGCATGTACGACGTGTAATGCATGCGTGCAGGAATGCCCGGTGCTGATCAATCCACTCGACATTATCCTCCAACTGCGCAGGCATAAGGTCATGGACGAAGCACACGCGCCGGGCTCGTGGAACATGATGTTCCAAAACCTGGATACCAACCAGGCGCCGTGGAAATTTTCGCCGGGCGACCGGTTCAACTGGGCCTCCGCGCTGGCTGACAGTGACGCGGGAAACAATTCAACACAGTCATAAAAGCATAATAATATGAGTGAGACCGCATACCGGGTGCCTACAATGGCCGAAATGGCGGCGAATAATGAAACGCCGGAGGTTCTGTTCTGGGTAGGCTGCGCCGGGTCGTTCGACGATCGGTATAAGAAGGTGACGGTCGCCTTTGTGAAAATACTCAACAGCGCCGGGGTGAAATTCGCCGTTCTCGGGACGGAGGAGAGCTGTACGGGCGATCCGGCCCGCCGGGCGGGGAATGAGTTCACGTTCCAGATGCTGGCGATGTCGAATATCCAAGTTCTGGATATGTATAATGTGGAAAAGATCGTCACGGCCTGTCCGCATTGTTTTAATACACTTAAAAATGAATATCCTGCACTGGGCGGCAACTACGAAGTGCTGCACCATTCGGAATACCTTCAACAACTGATCGACGCGGGCCGCGTGCGTTTGCAGGGTGGCGAAGTATTCAAAGGGAAGAAAATCACTTTCCACGATTCGTGCTACCTTGGCCGGGCGAACGATGTGTACGAAGCGCCGAGGCATGTACTGGAAGCGCTAGACGCGGATCTGGTCGAGATGAAACGCTGCCGTACCAAAGGCCTATGCTGCGGCGCGGGCGGCGGGCAAATGTTCAAAGAACCCGAGCCGGGTAAAAAGGACGTGAATATCGAAAGGATCGAGGAAGCATTGCAGACAGGCGCCGATACGATCGCTGTCGCGTGCCCGTTTTGTATGGTAATGATGACCGACGGCGTCAAAAACAAAGAAAAAGAACAGTCCGTAAAAGTGTACGACCTGGCCGAGCTCATCGCGCAGGCCAAAGGCTTGTAACCGACTGTTGCCAGAACTATGCCGCTAGCATGGTTGTTTTAGAGTACCAATACAGTAAACCGTTTAACCGGCATTTAACCCTTTTTAATCATGTACATCCCTTTTAGTGATATCGATTTTCAATCCCGCGTATGGGTTTATCAGGCCAACCGGGAGCTGACGCCCACCGAAACGGGCATTATCACCGAAACGCTGAAAGCTTCGCTCGACACCTGGGAAGCACACGGCAAACCCCTCACGGCTTCGGGAAAAATATTCGAACACCGCTTCGTGGTGATCGCCGTGGACGAGCGCGACGAGTTACCAAGCGGTTGCTCGATCGATAAATCGGTGCATTGGTTGCAGGAAATCGGGCAGCGGATGAATATCGATTTCTTCGACCGCTCCCTCGCCTACCTCGATGACAACGGCCACGTTCAGACGATTCCGGTACCGAAAATCAAGCAGGCGATCATCCAGGAAACGATCCAGCCTACCACCACCATCTTCGATAACCAGGTTGCTACGAAGGCACAATGGATGAATGGGTGGAAGACGCCCGCGTCCCATTCCTGGCTGGGCCGTTATTTTAGTGAACAAACCAGTTTATAGAATCGATAAACCGGTATTTTTGCAATCCAACATATCAGAGTCTTTCATGAAGTTCATCCGGCTGGCGGTCGTCGTCTTTTTTGTGTCCCTTTTATCAGGTTGTGATAAAAATGTCGTCTACAAAGCCCACGAGGACATCGATGACGGGCTCTGGTATATTAAAAACAAACCTTCGTTCAAGGTTGAGATCACCGACACGACACAGACCTATAACCTGTATTACGTGCTGCGGAATGCATTGCAATACCCTTACTATAACCTCTACATTACCCGGAACTTCACCGGGCCGGACGGAAAAGTCATTTCCAATACGCTGGAAGAAGTTTTTATTTCCAATGAAACGACAGGCAAGCCGTACGGCCACGGCCTGGGCGATTTGTTCGACCATAAAATCCCCTTCCTGAAAAACTACCGCTTTCCGCGTTCAGGAACTTACACTTTTACGATTTCCCAATCCATGCGCCAAAACCCGCTGCCGTTTATCATCAGCGTGGGCGTAAGTGTGGAAAAAGTGGCTTTGGAAAAATAGGTATTAAACAGCCGGTGCAGGCGGCACATCGCCTTCCGGCCTTTTCTTGGGCCGGTTACGGTGCCGGCGGTAAGGTTTTTTCTTGAATTCTTTGACAACAGCCTGATTTCGGGCCATATCAGCCTTTTCTTCGGCAACTTCGTGCACAGGTTCCCCCAAAAGAAACCCGTAAGGTTCGAGACTCGGGATGGTGTCCATGATCACTTTCAGGATGGCGGTTACCGGCAATGCAAGGATCAAACCCGAAAGTCCCCATAACTGCCCTCCGAGGAACAACGCGACGATTGCCGCAAGCGGATTCACGCTCACTTTGGAACCGACAATGTGCGGTGTAATAAAATTACCTTCCAGAAACTGCACAAAGCTCATTACGCCTATCACGCCCAGCGCATACCATGGCGAATCCATGGTAACAATACTCAGCAATGCGGGCAATATGGAACCGATGAGGATACCGATGTAGGGGATCAAGATCAGGAACCCGGCCAGAAAACCGAAGAATATCGCGTGCGGTACGCCTAAAATCAGCAAACCGATACTGTTGAGCACCCCGACGATCAGGATCACGAGGAACAAACCCGAAAGGTAACTTTGGATTACCTCATAGATTTTTTTCAACAATACATTCAACTCCTCGTTCGGCACATTGCGGATGGCCTTATGCACAAACATCCTGAAAAAGTCGCGGTAAAGGAGAAAGAAGAATATATAAAGTGGTATTAAAACAAATGTGGAAATGGCGCCGGTGGTGGTCACGAGGGTGTTGAGCAGCACGGCGCGGCCCTCGCTCAATGCATTGATCAGGTACTTTTTGGCTTCGCTCACCTGTTGCGTGCGGCTAATGTTCAGGTATCGCTCACCCATGGTCAGCGTCTGGTCCAGAATGGCCTCGGCTTTTTCGGTAATGCGGGGAAGTTCTTCTGCGAAACTGCCTATTTGCATCGAAACGACGTAAACGAGAATCACGATCACCGTAAAAAGCGCGAGAATGCTTAGCAGAATGGCGCCTACCCGCGGTACCCGCCTCACTTCGAGCCACGCGCAGACCGGGTGCAGCAGGATCGCGAGTAAAATGGAGAATGCAAGCGGGATGATGGTTTCGCGAAGAATGTAGAGAATGTAGACCGTCGCAATGAGCGCTACCAGCGAGCTGGCGAGCTTCAGGTACACGGGGGTTTCCCTATCTTTGTCTGGAAGAGGACGCAACGTTGAATTCATGAACAAGTTGATATATCTGTGGTTAGCGGTCAAAACGGTGTTCTGTACCTGTCAGCCCGATCACAGAACCAATGATTTTAAGAAAGTTAAAGCGCATTACAAAAATAGTAAAATAGGAAAGCTTCCGGCGGTAGCGTCGGAAAGTTCGGGACTGGCAAAAGGCACGCAGCCCGGCACATTCTGGACACACAACGACAGCGGCGGCAAACCGGAACTCTACCTCTTCGACCTTAGCGGCAAATTGCGCGATACAAAAGCCGTTCCGAATGCCAAAAACGTCGATTGGGAAGACCTTGCGCAAGACGACAATGGCAATATTTACATTGGTGATTTCGGCAATAATACTTCCCACCGCAACAAATTCGACATTTACCGCTTCAATCCCGAACAAAACAGCAGCGAGCGAATCACATTTGGCTACCAGTCGGCCCCGACAGACTGCGAGTCCTTTTTTTATCATCAGGGAAGTTTGTATCTTTTTTCCAAAAACTGGGGCAAAAATAAATGGGTGAAAATGTACCGGATGCCCGCGGAAACGGGTAATCATATCCTCGCGGCTTCCGACAGCATACGCATCGATGCCCAGGTTACGTCGGCCGCCATCAGTCCGGACGGTAAAACGTTCGCCTTGCTGACTTATGGGAAAGTGTTACTCTTCGAAACTGCCGGTGACAACATCGATTTCAGTAAACCAAAGGGTTGTTTCCGCTTTTCAAGGAAGCAAACCGAGGCTATCGAATTTTTGAACAATACCGATATGCTGATTACCAATGAGCAAGGCGGCATCTATCGAACTACTTTTCGCTGATGTTATGTTTCTGTTAACAATAGATTTCCTCATGTAATGTGAACATCACATCTGCTAATTTCGAATCGTGTTTTAATCCTCAAAACAATGAGCACTGCTAAATCTGCAAATTCGGCTCCGAAAGTACTGGTAGTTGACGACGATTCCGATATTGTTGAATTGCTAGAATATAACTTAACCAAGGAAGGCTATTCGGTATTGACTGCTTCCAACGGGAAGAAAGCCATCGACATTGCCAAGGTATTCGTACCCGATCTTATCCTCCTCGACATTATGATGCCGCAACTCGACGGCATCGAAACCGGCAGGATCCTTCGCCAGAATCCCGATATCAAAAACACCTACATTCTTTTTCTGACGGCACGTTCCGAAGAATATTCGGAAGTAGCTGCGTTTGAAGTGGGTGCCGACGATTACATTACCAAGCCCATCAAGCCGCGTGCTTTGATGAGCCGTATTAATGCATTGTTCCGTCGTGAAGCACAGAAAGCGGAGTCGGGTGATACGATTGAAATTCTTGACCTGTCGATCAACCGGAAGAACTATACGGTGACGCAAGGCGCCGAAAAATCGACTGTTTTGCCTAAAAAGGAATTTGAATTGCTGTTCTTCCTCGCGCAAACGCCCAACAAGGTTTTCAGCCGCGATGAGCTTTTGCAAAAGATCTGGGGAGCAGACATTTATGTACTCGAAAGGACCGTTGACGTACACATCCGCAAACTGCGCGAGAAGCTCGGCGACAGCTATATCAAAACTTTGAAAGGCGTAGGCTATATGTTCAGTAACGAGCGGGAGTAACCGTCACCGCTCGATATCTTCCAGCTTTTTGACCTCGGATTCATCGTCCTTCGACTTGTCCTTCTTCTTTCTGCGGAAGGCAAGTTTGATATTAACCTCTCCATTTTCATCCACAGCCCGGAGGAAAATCTTCGAGCCTTCTTTTTTCTCGGGGTTATTGGGATCCAGAACGTAGGTCGAATCGCGCTTTTTGAGGTTACTGAGCGGGATTTGGATGTTAATGTCCGTTTTATTTCCAAAACTGTAAATGCCGTCGATGTAAAGCGTAAGCACGTTGGATTCGATTTCCATCGGCGCTATCTCCACCTCCTGCCCGGTTAGCCGGAAATCGTTCCGGATTGGGGCAAACTTGACGCGTTCGAAGTTCCGTCTTTTGAAAATCAGCTTTTTCATCTTCATAAACGGCTCAAAATTGATAATGTAAGCATTCGCCAGGTCGATCCTCAGCAAGCCTTTCATGCTTGACGGCACGAGTTTCACACTGTTATTGAGTGTCGATTCAAAATTGAAATCGGTATTGAGAATACCTTTCAGGTTCTGGTGGGTGAGCGTTTTCTGGCCAAAATCGTCGAACGAATAGAACACGGAATGCACATCCGCGTTCGTGATCTTTCCACGGACGGCCATATGCGGCATTTTACCATCATTATCCATTTCTCCCGAAATCCGCACCTGCCCTTTTCCGAATGCTTTCAACTGGAAATACTCAATACTTACCGCATTGTTGCTGATTGTCAGCTGGCCTTTCACATCCCGTCCCGTAAAATGCCGGTATTTCACCTGTTTCGCGTCGAGTTTCGCCGTGATCTCCATTTTGTCGATCGCATTGTCGAGCAACTCCGATAATTTCAAGGAGTTTCGGGGTTTCGGCTTGGCAGTACCCCGGGCCGCAAGCAGTGTTTCAAGCCAGTTCAGTTGCCATTCCGGAATGTTAATGTCGACGTTTGCACGTAACGGCTTGGGTGAACCGAAAAGATAGGGTATCAGGTCGAGCAGCGTTCCGCGCACATAGAGCATATTCTGGCCGTCGTGAAAACGAAGGTTCGGCAGCACCATCACTTTTTCATTGAATGTAAGATCTCCGTTGACCTTGCTGATCCTCACCCGCTGCGGCAGGTAATCCATGGCAATATTCCGGAGCATAACCTTTCCAGTGACCTTGCCATCGAAATTGTCCTTCTGCGGATTGTAAAACTTCCTCAGATTACCGCTGAAATGAAAGTCGATTCGCGCGGTGCCGTTTTTGAAGCGGTAACGTGCCGGGTCGAGGAGCGAGCCCATATTGGTAGAATCGGCTTCGATGCGGCCGTCGATATCCGCTCTGGGATTGCGGAAGTTATTGACTACGAGCTTGAATGCAAAAGGAATGGTTTCAAAAAAGCCGGTGATTTTCGGCGCTATCAGTCGGGAATTGAAGACGTCCGCGAGCTTGGTCGTGTCGGCACGGTTCGTGAAAGTCCCTGAAGCTTTCATTTTTCGTAACACACCCACAGGCAGGTTGTATCGGAAAGTATCCGTTTCAAAATGCACATCCACCTGCGGTTTTAGGCCCGGCCGGCCCAATATACCTGCCACTTTTACCTGCGTATCCACATTGGTCTGCACTCCTATCGAATCGATCTGCTTTTGTAATCGATCATTCAGCAGCGGCAATGCGTCTTTTACAGCAATGCCTTTCGCTTCGAAATTGAGATTGAATACTTTTATCGTATCCGAAAAATCGAACACGCCATTGATCCCGATCTTATTATGGGTAGCACTTTCGAGAATGGATGGATAGATTTTCAGTTTTTTCTCATCGTCGTCGTACCCCAGCGCCAGGGCAAGCGTGGTTTCCTGATTCTTCAAAAAACTTCCTTTATCTATTTTAAATGTCAATCCGTTGAAAAGTACCGAGCCGGTGAAGCTGGCATTCGTACTGGAATCGGTGCGCTCGATGATATTGGTGGCGTCATGGAACAGCGCACCATAATATTTTTCCTTTACCGAATCGGAATACGAAAGGGCAAAGTTGATGAAACGGACATTGCCCAGTTTGCTAATGATATCGTTTGGGTTCTTTTTTTGAGACTTGTCCTTCTTTTGCCCGTCGGATTTGAAAATAGAAGCGTTGGAATAACCGTTCTTCTGCACGAACATTTTGAGTCCCCCGTCTTCCAGTACCAGGTTTTTGACCTGTATATTTCCTGAAAAAACGCGTTTGAGATCCAGCGCAACATGCATTTGGGCCGCTTGAAGAAACGGTTTATGATGCACGTTATAGAGTGTATCGGTCAGTTTTAAGTCGTATAATGTGAAGTTCAGCCCCAACCCTCCGTAGAATGGCCGGAATTTAAAATCCCCTATTTCAAGATTGCCATTCAGGTTTTCGTTGATCAGCTCCTGGGCGCTTCTGAAAAGCTTTTCCCTGTTCTTATAAACCCAGAATTCGACAGCCCCGAACAATAATGCAAGAACCAGGGCGACGATACCAGTGATTTTTAAGACTTTTTGAAACATGAAACGAAGAGGTTTTAGCGCTGTTGATGAAAGAGGAACAGATCGCTCCGTTTTACAATATAAGGAAGACATTAATAGCGTGCCAGAAATAATGTCCTATCGGCCATTACAGTATCTTAACGGCCACTTCACTCGCTATTCAGCGCAAAATGTAGTAGTTTTGCGCACTCTTTTGGAATACCTACTTCCATTTACCAATCCATTGCTGTAAGATGCTACTGAGCGAACAGGAAATACTGCGCCGTCAAAAACGCGAGGAACTCATGCGAATGGGCATTGAGCCTTATCCTGCGGAAGAATTTGTCGTGAATGCCTACGCGGCCGACATTCTTAAAAACTACGAAAACAACAAGATCGACTATAAAAACGTGACGATGGCCGGTCGGCTGATGGGCTTCCGCATTATGGGTAGCGCCGCATTTGCCGAGTTCCAGGATGCCACCGGGCGTGTGCAGCTGTACTTCCGCCGCGATGATCTTTGCCCGGGCGAAGACAAGACATTATATAACACCGTTTTCAAGAAACTGCTCGATATCGGTGACATTATCGCCGTGCAGGGCTTTGTTTTCACCACGCAAACCGGTGAAATCTCCGTGCACGTGCAGGAGTTCAAGATCCTCAACAAATCGCTGCGCCCATTGCCGGTCGTGAAACGCGACGAAGATGGCAATGTCCATGACGGCTTCACCGACCCCGAGCTGCGTTACCGCCAGCGTTACGTGGACCTGATCGTGAACCCGGAAGTTCGCGACATTTTCATTAAACGTGCCCGCATTATCACCACCATGCGCTCCTATTTCGATGCCAATAACTGGCTGGAAGTGGAAACACCGGTGCTGCAATCCATTCACGGGGGCGCGGCCGCACGCCCGTTCACGACGCACCACAATGCGCTCGACCTGGGCCTGTACCTGCGCATAGCGACGGAGCTGCATTTGAAACGCCTCATTGTAGGTGGTTTTGAAGGGGTTTATGAGTTTGGTAAACTGTTCCGCAATGAAGGAATGGACCGTACCCACAACCCGGAGTTCACAACCGTGGAGCTTTACGTGGCTTACAAGGATTACCTCTGGATGATGAAAATGACGGAGGATGTGCTCGAAAAAGTGGCGGTTGCCGTGAATGGCACTACCAAAGCGGTATTCGGCGGTGTGGAGCTGGATTTCGCCGGCCCTTACCCGAGATTGAGCATTACCGACGCGATCAAGCAATATACCGGCCTCGACGTAGAAGCGCTGGACGAAGTGGCGATCCGCGAGCAATGCCGCGCGTGGGGAATGGAAGTGAACGAAAGCATGGGTAAAGGCAAGCTGATCGACGAAATTTTCGGGGAGAAAGTGGAGTCGAACATTATCCAGCCTACTTTTATCATCGATCACCCGGTGGAAATGTCGCCGCTGACCAAGAAACACCGTACCAAAAAAGGCATGGTGGAGCGTTTCGAGCTGTTTGTCAATGGACGCGAGGTAGCCAATGCCTACTCCGAGCTTAACGACCCGATCGAGCAGAAGGAGCGTTTCGAAGACCAGCTTCGCCTGAAAGAAAAAGGCGACGACGAGGCGATGGAGATGGACGACGACTTTATCCGCTCGCTGGAATACGGTATGCCGCCTACCGCGGGTATCGGTATCGGTATCGACCGCCTTACCATGCTGCTTACCGACAATGCGAGTATACAGGAAGTAATTTTCTTCCCGCAAATGCGTCCGGAGAAAAAAGCGGAGATGGCGAAAGAATCGGATTACGTGACCGCGGGCGTACCGGCGGTGTGGGTTCCGGCCTTGCAAAAAATGAATATCCTGACGATCGAGCAACTGAAAAGTGCAAATCCGAATAAGATCTTCAACGATCTGGGCGGAATGCGGAAAAAGCTCAAAATAGATGAAAAAATGCCGCAGCTGGACGATGTGAAGTCCTGGGTGGGATAGTCTTTAAATTAAAAATGCCGCTAGTGAGCGGCATTTTTAATTTCTCTTGCAAAAAAAATACAGTTATATCTTTTTTACCTGCACAGCGTTAAGTCCTTTTTTTCCTTCAACGACTTCGTATTCTACTTGGTCATTTTCACGGATAGTAAGTCCTCCCAATCCTGTCACATGGACAAAAATGTCCTTTTTTGTGTCGTCTTCCACGATGAAGCCGTATCCCTTAGCTTCATTGAAAAATTTTACAGTACCTGTTGGCATAATAGTTGAAATAAAAAAATTGAAATAAGGTGAAAATACAGAAGATATGTAGGCGTTTCAGTTAAAAGTCGAAATGGCTCTACCAAATAATTGAGGGAGGCTCAACGCATTAGCAAAAGAAATTTTGGAAATTTTCCCGAAGACATCTTGATTATAATGAAGTACTTACAAAATCTTCAATCACAAAGAAACAAAAATTGTTTGTAAAACAATTTATTTGATTAAAGAATTTGAAAATTTAACGAGCAAGCGGTATTTTGCCTTTTTGGCTCATTTAAAGCAAATTTCACACAGCAGAATTGCATATTCCGGCGAAAATCGCTAATTATGAGGCTATTATCACAAAACTGGTATGAACAAGTTTAGGTATTTCGTTGAGAACCAAATATTTGGAGTTTGTGCGGAATTGGGAGAAAAGCTCAATTTCCCGGCTAGCAGCATCCGGAAATACTTTATTTATGCCACTTTCATGACCTTCGGGTCACCTATTATCCTGTACCTGGTACTGGCATTCTGGATGGAATTGCACCAGCATTGGCGCAAGCACAACAGCCCTACAATCTGGGAGCTTTGATCGGTTCGATGCCGGTAAGCTTGCCGAATTTGTGTTTCCCAAGCACAAAATATTCCCAAACGACACTTCTGTAATAGAGCGGCGCCCTGTACCGGGTGCGCGGTATTTTGCGCGTTAGGCCAGGGATCATTGCGTAAAATGCAAAATGTGCCCTGATAATGGCCAAAACGTCGGGCCAGGCACCGGTGGCCATAAACCGCACACTTGAAATACCGTCGAGCACGAGCCTGATGAACACCGTTTTCCACCTGCGGCCTTTCGGCAGGTTTTTGTAAAGCATGATCAGGTTGTTGCGGTAATTCAGGAATGTCTTCTTCGGGTTCGATTTGTGCAAAGTTCCGCCGCCGACGTGGTAAACCGTCGATTTGCCGCAGTAGGTAATGCGGTAACGCATGTTGAGCAGCCGCCAGCAAAGATCGATTTCCTCCATGTGCGCGAAAAACGATTCATCGAAGCCCGCCGCCGCATGGAATGCCGACGACCGTACGAACAAGCATGCGCCTGTGGCCCAGAAAACATCCTTCTCGTCGTCGTACTGGCCTAAATCCTCTTCCCGCGTATCGAAAATGCGCCCGCGGCAGAAGGGGTAGCCGAGGTAATCCATGTATCCGCCCGCCGCGCCCGCGTACTCGAAGTGTGTAGGCAGGTCATATGCGCGTATTTTGGGCTGGCAAGCCGCAATAAGCGGGTCCGATTCCATGAATGCAATCACCGGAGCGATCCAGTTTTCGGTAACTTCTATATCCGAGTTGAGCAGAATGTAATAATCGGCCTGAATGCGGCGCAATGCATCGTTATAACCTCCCGCGTAACCCTTGTTCTCGTTGATTGTGAGCGTGTTCAACTCCGGGTAATGCGTATTCAGCCATTCGAGCGAATGGTCTGTCGAAGCATTATCAGCGATCCAGATAGCATGGCTACCGGAATGTTCGATGACTTTTGGAAGGAATTTTTCGAGATAATGCTGACCGTTATAATTCAGGATTACAATCGCAACAGAGGGAGTCATTGGTGTTCGGTTATTTCATAAAACCGCCCAAATCCAGCCCTGGAATATTGGGAAGCACTCCATCCGTTGCCTTCTGCAGATGTTGTTGAATTTTGGATTCGATATTCTCATTGGCTTTGTTAACCGCCGCTACAATGAGATCTTGCAGCATCTCCCTATCGTCGGAATTGATGATGTCCTTATCAATGTCCAGGGTAAGCAGCTTTCTCTTTCCATCCACCGTAGCTTTCACCATTCCTCCACCCGATTCCGCGGTTTCGGTGATGTGAACGAGCTGCTCCTGTGCTTCTTTCATACGGGATTGAAGGTCCTTCATTTTGCCCATGAGGCCCATCATATCCGCCATATTACCAAACATAGCTGTACATATTAAGTTTAAAATCCTTAAAAACTTATTTTACGGAAATAGTTCCTCACCGTAAAAGCATAAAAGTACCGCTTTTTTCAACAGTTTGATTGATGTCGTCGACGAAAGTCATCTTGTAATAGTAGTAACCCACAGGTGCACTGGTCCCCTCGAACGTCCCGTCCCAGCCCTTGGCAATGTCGTCCGAGTGGAAAACAACCACGCCCCAACGGTTCATGACCGACATATTAAATGACTGCAACTGTTCCGATTTCGCTTCCAGGATATCGTTGAAGCCGTCGCCATTTGGCGTGAATGCGTCGGGAATGAAAACGCCCGCATTCCTGCGATAGTTGATGATGTTGGATAAACTTTCGAAATCTCCGTCCTGCGAAACCGCTTTCACAAGGAAGTTATATTCCAGATCACTCTGATTGTTAAGCTTTACGGTATAGCTCGTATTCTTCTCCACGGGAATGTCCTCCGCCGATCCGGCCGAACCCGTTTTCACAACGGTATATTCTTCGACACCTCCCAGGATCGGTGTTTCCCCCGTCCAGTTTAATGTGGTAAGGTTTTTACTGAGCAGTATTGTGCAAACCGGCGCCGATGCGGGTACCTTTTGTCCACAAGAGTTTTCGTAGCTCATACGATAACAATAAGACAACTCGCTCGTTTTTGCGGCATTATCTGTGTATTCGCTTTCGTTGTAAAGGGTGATGATTTTCTTAAATAACGTCGAGCCCGCTTCCGCACGCTCGATGGACAACTCGTAGGACGTATTCGGTCCTGCGCCAGGGACATCCGCTTTAATAACTACGCTAGATGCATCCAGCACTGAAACCGATCCCCCATTGAGCGGTTTGGCACTACCAGTTTCTACTTTTATGCCAACGGCAGCAGAGGTGGAAGTGGCCGTCTTCAATTTTGCAACTATCTGATACTCTACAAATGTGCCGCATTCTACTTCATCATCCGTGTAAGTTATTTCACCAATAGCATTGAAACTTTTAACTACCGTTCCGTCGCGAAGGAGATCATAACCTTCAAACTGTGAAGCATCCGGATATTGGCTCCATTTAAGGTTATTGCTTCCATCGTTAGCTGTTACAGACAGCGTCATTGTGCTTATCGGCAACGTTTCGGTACTTCCGGCGCAAAGGTCTTCCGATGACAATCTCACTTTGTAAATCTGCCCAATATTCATGCCTTTGATCTCATAGGGCTGTGTTCCTCCGCTGACACGGCGTCCTGAGGTGACATAAGTTGAGCCATCGGAACTGTATTGAATGTTGGTCGGAATGCCTGCAACTCCCTTGTAAGTAAGCCGAATCGTCCCGTCATTACGCATTTCCACCGCGCTCATCTGTATTTCGTTAAGCTGAGGACGTTCAAATTTGATCGGTACCTCTATCGTCGTGCCTCTGCTACAAGCCTTCCCGCCGGTATACACTCCTGTGATCATCACAGTAGGGCTAGTGGCCACACTTGCATAGTTGTGTTCCAAAGTAAAAGAATTACCTTTTTGCCACGTGGTAGTTGCCCCATCACCCCATTTTATTTCAATTTCATCATAGGCTTTCATAATGTTGTTTTCGTTAAGAACTAAAACAACCTTACCGCCTCCGCAGGAAGAATATTGCGATGTTATACCCCTGGACTCATATATTTTGACAGTCTTACAAGATGAGAACTCCGCTCCACCAGCCGTAACACCGTATTGCAATATCGTCGCTGTTGCCGCAACGGGATAGGTATAGCTCACCCTATTCCTTACAACATTAGGTGTGGAACTCCCATTATAGGCTACGTCATAGCCCACAAAGCTGGCATTTGGGACAGTACTTTTAAATTCAACGTAGAGCGGCGCGCAACCTTCGATGGTATTAATTGTGAACCCGCCACCACCGATACCGCACAGCCCCTGACCGTACGAAACAAGGCTTGAAAATGTAAGTAAGAAAGAGAAGGATAGTAGTTTTATTCTCATAAGTGTGGCAATATTTAACCCTGACCTTTTTTCAAAGACGATAGATAAACCAGATGTGTTTCGAGGAATCGTAACGAATTCAAAAACGCGATAGCAAAAATAAGCTATTTAGGGGTGGCAATTAAGCGTAACTATTAAACGGAGATATTAAAAAAGTATTATCCGAGGAAGGGTCGTATTAGAAAAATCCTATCTTATTAACAGAAAGCTACCATTTTTCACAACCTTCTCCCCGGTAGCATTCGTCGCCTCGATCTTGTAAAGGTAATAACCGCCCGGCGCTTTGCCGGTTTTGAAGTTGCCGTCCCAGCCTTCGGCGATATCGTCGGAGTGATAAATCACCTCACCCCAGCGGCTGAAAATTGACATGCTGAAATCCTTCACGAAATAAGCTTTTACTTCGAAACGCTCGTTGTAAGCGTCGCCGTTCGGGGTGAATGCGTCGGGAATGAGGAGGATCGCCTCGCTTCTGAAATTCAGCAGGTTGGACAAGCTCGTAAAGTTTCCATCGGCAGATTTGGCCTCTATCCGGTAACCGAAGTCGGATTGGGAAGCGAGATCCAATGTGTGATTGGTGGAAAGGCCTTTAGGCGTTTCATTCGCCAGATTCCCGGCCTCGTCTACCTGCTGCAAAGTATAGTTTCCGACTGTGCTGATAAACGGCGCATCCGGGTTCCATACAATGTCGGGTGTACTGGTAGTCAGCAAAATAGAGCAAACCGGCGTGCTGAACGACGGTGATTTCATTTTACATGCATTCTCATATTGAAAACGATAGCAATAAGAACTCTGCGATGTATTTACATTGGTATCGTCCCACTGCAAGCTCTGATTGTTAGCAGGCGAAACGAGTTCGAAATTCGTGCTGCCCAGCAAGGCACGTTCCACAATCAGGTTGTATTCACTCGTAAGCCCCACACCCGAAAGCTCCACTTTGGTGCTGATCGTATTGGCGTCGTTGACGGTCACCAGCGCGTTGGTAATGTCGCCTGGCACGTCAGTTTTTGGTTCAAGGCTAATAGGCGCGGAATAAGAACGAACATCGTTTTCGACGATCCCGACGATTTTATATTCATAAGTGTTGCCGCATTTCACGTCCGTATCTTCATATGAAAGCCTGTCCGGCGTGTTAAAAATCACGGTACCATTCCGCATCAGCTGGTATTCCACCATGCCATTGGTATTCGGCTGGTTCTCCCATTCCAGAGAAAGGATTTCGTCCGCCGACAAGCTTCCTTGCTTCACTGCGATGGTGCTCACGACGGGGCTTTCGATCACGTTCCCGCAAATATCCGTCGACCGGAGCTGGAAGCGATATACGGCCTTTGGATCGAGCTGCGATACCGATGCCGACTGAACACCGCCGGTTTTCCCGCTTTTGTTGGTAAAAGTAAACGCCTCGTCTCCTTTGGCGATGAACAACTTGGTTTCGATGCCCTCCATGCCGTCATAGGTAACCGTAGCATGTCCGTCCGCCATCATTTCGACGACTCTGACGCGGATACTGGCAAGTGACTGGGCCGCGCTGGCCTTCAAAGTGGTCGTGTTAGCCTCTGCATTGCACAAGGCGCTGGTATAAGAACCTTTCAAGGTAATGGCAGGGAGATTACCCGCCGATGCGTAGGTATGTTCGAAAAACGGAGCAGTATTTGTTTTGAGATTGACCTGCTGCGGGCTTCCTTCCCCCCAATTGATCGTCACTACATCATATGCTTTCGTAATGGCATCGTCCCCCAGCGTAACCCGAACTTTGCCGTTTGTACAGGCGATCAGCTCTGCCTGAGGACCGCGCGTTTCCTTTACGGTAACATCCTTGCACAAAGTGAACCCGCCAACGTCCTTGATACTGCCATATTGAAGGATCGTGTAAGTTCCGGGATTGTTGTAAGTGTAGGTTAATTCGTAGGAGCGGTCTGCTTCTTTGGGCGGTTCTGTGCTTTTCCGATCGAAATTGTAGGAATACGTTACACTTTCCGCATTCGTCATCTGGTTTGTGAGGTTAACCTTCATCGGCGCGCAGCCGGTTTCGGGTTCTACTATAAATGCCCCGGTAGTCCCGCAAAAGCTCTGTGTGCCCTGACCTGAAACTTCTTGAATAACAAGCGAAAAAATGCCTAAAAGAAATATGATCAGTAGCTTGTGTTTCATATTGAGTAAAGTAGGTTCCGCGAGGCGCACTGGTGCGGGTTGGGTCCGGTGAAACGGATCATGCAAATCCTTTGTTCAATTTGTAACGGACGTTCAAAAATAGAACTTTCGACATTATCAACGTACCTTTGCAGAGTAAAAACGAGTTTTAGTTTAAAACTATTTTTTCATTAACCCGATTAATGAGTAACAATTCGAACCCGATTGCGCTGGACTCTATCGAAGATGCCATTGAAGCAATCAAAAGAGGTGAGCTTATCATCGTTGTCGATGACGAAGACCGTGAAAACGAAGGTGATTTTATCTGCGCTGCGGAGCTGGTAACGCCGGAAATAGTCAATTTTATGGCGAGGGAAGGCCGCGGGCTCATCTGCGTACCCATTACCGAAGAGCGCTGCGCCGAACTCGAACTCGAAATGATGGTGGGCAACAATACCGCCCTGCACGAAACTGCATTCACCGTTTCAGTTGACTTGCTCGGGCATGGCTGCACGACGGGGATCTCGGCGAGCGACCGTTCTAAAACCATTCAGGCGCTTGTCAGCAAAGACACCAAACCTACTGACCTGGGCCGCCCCGGACATATTTTCCCGCTGAAAGCCAAGAGAGGCGGCGTGCTTCGCCGCACAGGCCATACCGAAGCTGCGATCGACTTTCCACGTCTGGCAGGACTTTCTCCGGCAGGTGTTTTGGTAGAAATTCTGAATGAAGATGGTTCGATGGCACGCCTGCCTCAGCTGCGCGAAATCGCTAACCGCTTCAACCTGAAACTCGTCAGCATCAAAGACCTGATCGAATACCGTCTGCGGGAAGAATCGCTGATCAAGCGCGAAATCGGGGTGGATATGCCGACGAAATTCGGCCATTTCGACTTGATCGCCTACCGCCAGATCAATACCGGCGACCTGCATCTTGCATTGGTGAAAGGAACCTGGGAGAAGGACGAGCCTGTCCTCGTGCGCGTACACTCGTCATGCGTGACGGGCGATATTTTCGGCTCCTGCCGCTGCGACTGCGGTCCTCAGCTGCACGCCGCAATGGAGATGGTAGACCAAGCCGGCAAAGGTGTTATCGTATATATGAACCAGGAAGGCCGCGGAATTGGCCTTTTGAATAAACTGAGAGCCTATAAATTACAGGAAATGGGCCGCGATACCGTGGAGGCAAACCTGGAACTGGGCTTCCCGATGGACGATCGCGACTACGGCGTAGGTGCGCAAATCCTCCGCGACCTGGAACTGACCAAAATCAAGCTCATTACCAATAATCCGAAGAAACGCGCCGGGCTGATCGGTTACGGCCTTGAAATCGTGGATTCGGTAGGTATTGAAATCCCGGCCAATCCGTACAATGAGAAATACTTGCTCACGAAACGTGACAAAATGGGCCACAACCTGAGCAATCTGTCGACCATCGTAGGCCATAGCAAAGGATTATGACGATTCAAACCGTCCAAAACGACGCTGATATCCTCAAATGCCGCGGCGCCATCCAGGCGCTGCGGCCATTGCTGACCGACGACATTTACACCGATGCCGTAAAGCAAACCCTCGCCGACAACCGGCAAATCGTTTTCATCGAAGATGGCAGCCCCGATGCCGCCGCAGTAGCCGTTTTTGAAACCGGTTACAATCTTTTTCGTGGAAAATACATCTACATCGACGATCTTTCGACTTTACCGACGCAGCGTGGCAAGGGTTACGCAGGTATGTTGCTCGACTGGATCGCGGAATACGCCCGCAAGGAAGATTTCAATGAAATCCACCTCGATTCCGGCGTAAATGCAACCCGGACGGACGCACACCGGCTTTATCTCAATAAAAGATTTCAGGTTACCAGCCTGCATTTCGTGGCCAGGGTCTGATTTTTTAATGCAGGTTGCCGGCCAATTTTAGCACATAACTACATGACAATCGATCAGGTTTTTGAAGCATTTAATACCCTTCGTGTACTGGTAATCGGCGATGTAATGCTCGATTCCTATGTTTGGGGAAAAGTTGAAAGAATATCTCCGGAAGCACCCGTTCCGGTAGTCAACGTTCAAAAAAGGGAGTATAGGCTGGGCGGCGCGGGCAATGTGCTGCTGAATGTACAGTCGCTTGGTGCCGAAGCTATTATCTGCTCGGTAATCGGTACCGACGCTCCCGGAGATCTGCTCGAAAACAGCCTGAAAGAAAAAGGATTGAACTGCGAAGGCCTCATCCGCAGCGATGACCGCATTACCACAATCAAAGAACGCATTATAGCTGGATCCCAGCAAGTTGTGCGCATCGATACCGAAACCGACAAGCCTGTTTCCAAATCAGAAACCGAAAAACTGATCGCGAAAGCGAAGGAGCTCATCCCTTCCTGCCAGGTCATTATTTTTGAGGATTACGACAAAGGTGTGATTACGCCCGAATCCATCGCCGAAATCACCGCATTCGCCAACGAGCACGATGTACCGACCGTCGTGGACCCCAAAAAGCGCAATTTCCTCGCCTATAACCACGTCACGCTTTTCAAACCAAACCTGAAAGAACTTCGTGAAGGTCTGAAAATCGAATTCAATGTGGATAACCTCGACGAGCTGAAAGCGACTGTCCAGCATTTGAAAGATACGCTCCAAGCAAAAGGCGCATTGATCACGTTGTCGGAAAGAGGTGTTTTTATTGATCTACATGAAGAAACCCACAAACTTCCGGCACATATCCGCCAGATCGCCGACGTTTCCGGCGCTGGCGACACCGTGATCAGCATTGCCGCCTGCTGCGTGGCATTGGGCCTTCCGCCGAAAAGCGTGGCTGCAATCTCAAACCTCGGCGGCGGACTGGTGTGTGAAATGGTTGGTGTGGTGCCTATTGATAAGGCATTGCTGAAATCGGAAGCGCAAAAACTGGTGTAGCTACCAGTTGATACCCCCTTCTCCAAGACCCATTCTCCGCGTAAATCTGGACGACAACCGCGACCGGCTCGTAATGTAGCGTACGCTCGCGCCTATGTAAGGCGTGGTTGCGGGCGTGTACGAGGTAAGGTTTTCGCGGGCGCTATTGAATGTGCGCAATTGCCGGAATGTGGTCACACCCGCTTCTACCGATACATTCAGCACCGAAAACAAATGTACATTAGCTGCAACGCCGGTTTTAATCTGCCGGTAATTCTCGCGTCGCAATGCTTTTTCCTCCGGCGTCTGCACCTGAAACCCGCCGCTGTAACCATTCAGGCCAGCCAGGAAATCGACATTGAACCATTTGGTAGCCTTGTAGTTCGCATTTACCATAAACGGCAGCAATGCGGACACGCGCCAATGCCTTCCTAATCCCTTATTTACCCCAAACACGGGAATAAAACGCAGCTTCTGATTGTAAGCCAGCACCGAACCATACATAAACTGGGTTCGTAGCCCGAGAATGTGCATTCTTGCCGCGCCACCCCAGAAAAAAGGCTGCGGACTGAAAAACGTCTCATTACTTTCCGTCATCCCCAAACCACCGCCATACACCCAAAGCCGGTCCTTAATGCTGGCCTGCAAACGGATGATACCGAGCGATAACGTTTTATAGCCGTTGGCTGGATCATTCTTACCATCGAAGGTGGGTTGAATCTGCGTGTATTGCGCAATCGCAACAGTGTGAACAGCCCGCAAATCGAACTTTTTCCGAAGGCTGTAACCGAGCTGCACCTCGCTTTGCAAAGGGATTATCCCGAAAAAACCAGTCTTAGAAACGCCGTAATCCCGCGTGCCGTCAAGGTTGGAAGGCACCGCATAATCCGCTTTGAGCGTCAGATTAGGGTAAAAAAGGCGGCTTAATGAAAAATGCTGTGCTTGCGCGGGGATGATTGCGCACAGTAGCAGACAGGTTAACAGGTAGCGCGGGTTAGCCATGCAGGAAGTCAGGGGGAAGCGTTAAAATGTTGGCAGATAACGAGGAAATGCCGGGGCTATTGTATGCTACGGCCCTCGACAAGTTTTTAGAAAAACTTCGTTGATTTACAAATCCTATTCAAAAAGTCTTGTCTTGCCATGATCAAATTTCCTTCTCTGAAAACATTGAGCGACAGCCTCCTGGATACTATCATGCGTTACCGCTGGGTAACCCTGATAGCGTTCTTAAAGACCATTTTGCTGATTTGGCTCACCGAAACCCCTTTCTCCGAAAAGATCGACCGGAACGAAATAACCAGGTTCTGCTTTGTGGCAGCGCTCGCACTTCCACTGTTTCTGGCTATTCAGCTTGCGGGGGAATGGAGGTCCTGGAAACCAAATGTCAGACGCGGGTTAGCTGCCCTGATCATCGCCGCCCTTGGAGGCTACTACATGCTCATGGATCAGAATCCCGACAATAGTGAAACTTACCGTTTCCTTATTTTCCTTCTGGGTGCTCACCTCTTCGTTTCCTACGCACCGTTTATCGGCAGTGGGGATACGGAGGGCTTCTGGCAATTCAACAAAACGCTCTTCCTCCAATTCCTTAATGCAACCTTGTACTCGGGCACGTTGTACATTGGTCTTCTCATTGCCGTTCAAACAGTCAAATACCTTTTCGGAATCGAATATTCGTTTGCTGTCGAAATGGACTTATTCCTGATCGTCTCCTGCTTCTTTCATACGATCTTTTTTCTGAGCAAAATTCCAAGGCCTGAGGAGGATATCTCCGGTTACCCCAATGGCCTGAAGGTATTTACGCAATATGTGCTGTTGCCATTGGAAGTGGTCTATTTGATTATTTTGTATGCTTATGTCGGAAAGATCGTCCTGCAATGGCAGTTACCGGAGGGACGTATTGCCTACCTTGTCCTGGCATTTTCAGTAGCGGGGATTTTCGCTCTCTTGCTCCTCTACCCGTTGCGTAAGAGCTCGCAGGAACGCTGGGTGTCCATTTTCGCCCGACGATTCTATCTCGCATTGCTGCCGCTTATCGTGCTACTTTTTATAGGGATATTTCGCCGTATCAACGATTATGGGATTACCGAAAACCGTTACATTGTTGGTCTGCTCGCATGCTGGCTGGCCGGAATCGCGCTTTACTTCCTTTCGGGGCGACGCGACGATATCCGGTGGGTTCCTGTCACATTGTCTATTTTTTGCTTTCTGTTGCCCCTCGGGCCCTGGAACATATTTGTTGTTTCAAAAAACAGCCAACTGAAACAGTTCCGGGAGATTTTGAGTAGAAACCATGTCCTGGATGTAAAAAATCAGATCACACAACGTAAAACCGTAACCAAAGATGACCGGGAACGGCTCGCTTCCATCATTCAGTTTTTCCGAAGCAGAGAGCTGACAGGTCTGGAATCCTATTTCGCGGGATTTAAAGAGAAGGACAAAAGCGACTTCCAGTATTATTTGACGATGGAGAATACATTAAACAAGTTTGTGATATCCGAAAAACAAGAGGAATCGGAAAACTATACCAACTTCTCACCCTTGCTTGCTAAAAATGCAGTTGGAATATCGGTTAGCGGATTCGAGCGTGCGCTATTTGTCGATGCCAATCAGGATAAGCTGCTTGGCGACGGGCATGTGGAGATCAAAATCGGGACTTATGGAAAAACCTGGACCTTGTACCGCGATAAAAAGAAGGTAACCGTCTGGAATATTGCGGATCGGGTGAACGCATTGCAGGCCTCGTTCGGCAGTCATGCAGAGGACGTACCGCAGGATTCACTTATGCTCACCTATGGAGACTACAAAATGGTCTTCCGGTCGCTTTCCTCGGATAACAGTAGTTACTATGGGTATGGTGTTCTGTTATATAAGTAGATTGTGAGTGACCGGCGCATAGTCCGAAATCGCTTTTATCATGTATAGTCGTCAGATTTCCTGCATCATCCAGTAACGATTTTGTTTATGAAAAAACTGCTATTTCTGCTTGCCTTCCTGCCCTGTCAGCATTTGTTTGCTCAAACAGAACCCACCTACGCCGAAAAACTCGGCTATCCCAAGGGTAAAAAGGTGCTCATTATCCATGTCGATGATGTGGGGATGTCGTACGAATCCAATCAGGGTGCTATTAAAGCCATTCGAGAGGGCGTTGCCAATTCGCTGAGCGTGATGATGCCTTGCGGCTGGGTACCGGGTTTTGTGCATTACTGGAAAGAAAACAAGGATATCGACGCCGGCCTGCATTTGACGATGACTTCCGAATGGAAAGACTACCGCTGGGGGCCGCTGGCTGGCAAAACCAATGTGAAAGGCCTCACGGACACGGAAGGCGCATTGTGGCGGAGCGTAGCGGACGTGGTGAAGAATGCCTCGCCGGACGAAGTGGAGACCGAAATCCGCGCGCAACTGGAACGCGCCCGCACAATGGGTTTCGAACCTACGCACCTCGACTCGCATATGGGCACATTATTCGCGACGCCGGAGTTTTTGGAGCGGTATTTGAAAGTAGGAATGCAGGAAAAAATCCCGGTCATGTTCCCCGGCGGGCATAACACGGCCATTCAGGGCGAGGAAAAAATGATTGCGGAAAGATTTGAAATGACGCAGAAAGTAGGAAAACAGCTCTGGGCGGCAGGACTACCCGTGCTGGATGACCTTGAAAACAGCAGCTACGGCTGGAAAGGTCCCGAAAATGGCGACAAGTCGGAAAAAGCATTGCAGAAATACAAAACCGCCAAATACATCGAAGCGATCGGCAAACTCAAACCCGGCCTCACGATGGTAATTATGCATTGTACCATCCACACCGAAGTTTTCCCCCACATCTCCGACTCCTGGCCCACCCGGGAAGGCGATTTCCTGGCCATGATCGATCCGGAATTGCGGAAGTATATCGAGAAGGAAGGAATTGTGCTGACGACCTGGCGGGAGGCGATGCAGCGGCGGGGGAAGGTTAAATGACCGCCGACGGCTGACGGCCGACGGCCGATCGCTTGCTGGTATCGGCTTTCGGCCGCAAAACAAGCAATGCCCGGAAAAACTCCCGGGCATTGTGCATTAAATAGGATAATTATCAACCGACAGATGATACAGATCCGCGCTCGGCGGTCAATGGTCCATGGTCGGCGGTCCTTCTTACAAATCAATCGCCTCGCCATAAGCCGCTTCGGTAGCGCCTTTCAGTGCTTCCGACATGGTTGGGTGTGGGTGGATGGCGCGGAGGATTTCGTGCGAAGTAGTTTCGAGCTTGCGCGCTACTACCACCTCAGCAATCATTTCCGTTACGTTCGCACCGATCATATGCGCGCCCAGGAATTCACCGTATTTCGCGTCGAAGATTACCTTTACGAAACCGTCTGTAACGCCCGCTCCTACCGCTTTACCGGAAGCTTTGAATGGGAATTTACCTACTTTCACTTCGTAACCGGCTTCTTTCGCTTTTTTCTCGGTGAAACCTACGGATGCAATTTCAGGCTGACAGTAAGTACAGCCTGGAATGTTGCCGTAATCCAATGCTTCGGTTTTGTGACCTGCAATTTTCTCAGCGCAGATGATACCTTCGGCTGTCGCCACGTGCGCCAATGCCTGGCCTGGTACGCAGTCGCCGATGGCGTAGAAGCCCGGAACGCTGGTTTCATACCATTCGTTTACGACGATTTTGCCTTTTTCGGTTTTGATCCCTGTTTCTTCCAGACCGATATTTTCGATGTTCGAAACGATACCCGCAGCCGAAAGCACTACATCCACTTCGAAAGTTTTCTCGCCATCCGGCGTTTTAACCGTCACTTTACAGCCTTTGCCGCTGGTATCCACTTTCTCAACCGAAGAGTTGACCAAAGTTTCGATACCGATCTTTTTGTATTGCTTCGCGATCTCTTTTGAAACCTCTTCGTCTTCAACCGGAACCAGATTAGGGAGGAATTCCACGACGGTAACCTTGGTTCCCATTGAGTTATAGACGTAAGCAAACTCCATTCCGATCGCGCCGGAACCGATTACCAGCAGGGAAGCAGGCTGCTTTTCGAGGCTCATCGCCTTGCGGTATTCGATGATTTTCTCGCCGTCGAGTTTGATGTTCGGCAACTCGCGTGCGCGTGCGCCGGTTGCGATGATTACACCTTTGGAAGCGCTGTAATCCGTTTTTTTGCCGTCTTTGTCAGTTACTTCAACCGTTTTCTGGCCTTTCACCTTACCGGTACCCATGATGACGTCGATCTTGTTCTTTTTCATCAGGAACGACACCCCTTTGCTCATTGTATCGGCCACGCCGCGGCTGCGATTGATCACCGCACCGAAATCCGCCGAAGAATCGCTTACATTAATACCGTAATCTTTTGAATGCTTGATGTATTCAAATACCTGAGCACTTTTCAACAGCGCTTTGGTTGGGATACAGCCCCAGTTAAGGCAAATTCCTCCTAAACTTTCTTTTTCAACAATAGCAACTTTAAGTCCTAATTGGGAAGCACGAATGGCTGCGGGATAACCCCCGGGGCCGCTACCAATTACAATCACATCATATGTTTGAGCCATTTTCCGGTATTTTTATTGTACGAAATGGGTTGACAAAATTTTGACGCAAAGTTAAGACGATTTGCCAGAATGCCTACATCTGCGATGCGCCCTATTTAAGTGAAACAGACCGTTCTGATGTTTTGTTCTACCTTTGTGTCTGTTAGATTTACGCAAACGTTAATATTTGATTAGAGGTGTCACCCTGAGCGGAGCCGAAGGGCATGTACGATGTCGCATTTACCCTTCGACCGCCCGGCGGCCCGGTCCGCTCAGGGTGACAACGTAACCGTTTGTATTACAGTAAAACATTTTTTCAAACTTAAATTCAAAAAATTCAATGACTGCAGAGCAATTGAAAGACTTGAAAGCCCGTGTAGAGGCTTTGGGGAGGTATCTTTGACTACGCTAACCGTAAACAACAGCTAGGACAACTTGAACAGCAGACTGTTCAACCCGAATTCTGGAACGATTCGAATCGTGCGGAAAAGGTGATGCGGGAAATCCGCGGTCTGAAATTCTGGACCAACGGATATGAAGAACTCGCCCGCCTGCGCGACGACCTCGACACAATTTGGGAATTTTATGAAGCCGACGAAGCCACCGAAGAAGAGGTGGACGAAGAAGGCAAAAAACTCGCCGACAAACTGGACGAAATCGAGTTCAGGAAAATGATGGGCGAAGAAGGCGACGAGCTGCCTGCCGTGATCGAAATCAATGCGGGAGCGGGTGGTACCGAGTCGCAGGACTGGGCTTCGATGCTCATGCGGATGTACATCATGTGGGCGGAAAAGAATGGTTACAAGGTCCGCCAGGTGGATTTGCAGGATGGCGACGTGGCCGGAGTAAAATCCGTGACGCTCGAAATCGACGGCGAATATGCCTATGGTAACCTGAAATCGGAGAATGGCGTACACCGCCTCGTCCGCATTTCGCCATTCGACTCGAATGCGCGCCGGCATACGTCATTTACCTCCGTGTATGTTTACCCGCTCGCGGACGACAACATCGAAATCGAGGTCAATCTGGCCGACATTACCTGGGATACTTACCGCTCGGGCGGCGCCGGTGGGCAGAACGTAAACAAAGTGGAAACCGCGGTACGTTTGCACCACAAGCCATCGGGAATCATCATCGCCTGTCAGCAGGAACGTTCGCAGCTCATGAACAAAGAGGTGGCGATCCGCTTGCTGAAATCGCGTCTCTACCAGATCGAGCTTGAAAAGCGCAACTCGGCCCGCGCCGAAGTGGAAGCTTCGAAACGCAAGATCGAATGGGGCTCGCAAATCCGCAGCTACGTCCTCGACGACCGCCGCGTAAAAGACCACCGCACCGATTACCAGACTTCGAACACCGAAGCGGTGCTGAATGGTGATATCAATGCGTTCATCAAGGCGTATTTGATGGAAGCGTAACAACTTGACGTTAAGACCTTTCAAACGGCCTGTTTCAATGAGCAGGGCGTTTGGAGGTCTTTTTGTTTTGTCGTAACTTACTTCATATAAAGCAATGGTTATGAGCGATACCGAACTATTAAAGAAGGTCTCCGAATTACCGGAAAACCTGAGAGAAGAATTGGATAGTTATATCGATTTTCTTCTTCAAAAAAGTGCAGAAGCGGATTTACCTAAAAAGCCGTTAAAATTTGGAATGATGAAAGACACATTCGTCATGGTATCTGACGATTTTGACGAACCGTTAGATGATTTTAAAGAATATATGTAATGAAATACATTCTTGATACACACACTTTAATCTGGTTTTTACAAGGCAATGCGGCTTTATCGAAAAAAGCCAAAAGTATAATTGAAGAAACCGACAGCCAAAAATTTGTGAGCATTGCCTCTATCTGGGAGATTGCCATCAAAGTGAGTTTGGAAAAAATAGTACTTGCTAAATCGCTTGATGACTTCCTTTTAGATTTATCTAAGACCAAAATCACTGTACTGCCCATCGAACTTCCCCATGCGCTCCGGGTAAGCAAACTAGATTTTTTTCATCGAGACCCCTTCGACCGGCTTATCATCGCACAAAGTATTGAAGAGAATTTGGAAGTCCTTACCCGGGATTCTGACTTCTCGTCGTACGGTATCATAACCCGCTGGTAATTTGACCCTCCTTCCCCCATACACGAAACTAGGCTCCGGCCCGAACATTCTCCTCGCGTTCCACGGGATAGGGCAAGATGGCCCCTCATGTTTTGCACCAGTTCTAAAACCGCTCGGTTCGCATTACACCATCTACGCATTCGACCTGCCGTTTCACGGCCACAACAGCAATGCGCCATTTGAAGTAATCTCAAAAACAGCCTGGAAGGAAAGCATTCAATCCTTTCTTACTCAAAACAACATCACCCGCTTCGACGTCACCGGTTTTAGCATTGGCGGGCGCTTTGCATTGGCTACGCTGGAAGCATTTCCGGAGCGTATCGATAATGCATTCCTGATCGCACCTGACGGGGTATCCGAGCACCCGATGTACGCGCTCGCGACGCGCATTCCGCCTGCGCGATGGATCTACGGATGGCTGATGCGGCATCCGGAGGTGTTTTTCCCGGGTGTACGTGTAGCGCGGACTTTGAAATTGGCGAGTAAAAGCCTGGTAAGATTTACGCAGCAGGTTTTGAACACGCCCGAGAAACGCCAGACCATTTACCGATCCTGGGTGGCATTCCGCGATCTGCGATTTGATATTCCTAAGTTGGCTAAAACGGCGAAAACGAACGGGGTGACGATTTACCTTTTTGCAGGCGTTTATGATAGTTTGCTGAAACCCAAAGCAGTGCGACCGCTAGCCGCATTACTTCCCGAAAATCAATACATTGAACTAAAAAGCGGCCATACCCGCCTGGTCGAGCACTCGGCTACGTGGATTTGCACTTTATTTAAGTAAATTGGGAAAACCTAATCCCGATTTATGGAGCAAACTTTACACAAAGACGACACCGGCTGGCGCCTCAAAGCGATTATCGGCGGCTCGGCAGGGAACCTCGTCGAATGGTACGACTGGTACGCATATTCCGCTTTCTCCCTCTATTTCGCCAATGCATTCTTTCCTGATTCTAATCCGACAGTCCAGCTGATCAATACGGCCGGCATTTTCGCGGTGGGTTTCCTGATGCGGCCGATCGGCGGTTATGTTTTTGGTAAACTGGCGGATAACCGCGGACGAAAAGTGGCGATGACCGTTTCTGTGCTGTTAATGTCGCTCGGATCGCTGCTGATCGCGTTTTTGCCTGGTTATAACAGTATCGGCATTGCGGCGCCGGTGCTGCTACTGATCGCCCGCTTGCTTCAAGGGCTCAGTGTCGGTGGTGAATACGGGACTTCCGCTACTTACCTTAGCGAAGTCGCGACGGAGGAAAAACGCGGTTTCTTTTCCAGCTTTCAATATGTGACGCTCATCGGCGGGCAGCTCATTGCATTGGGTTTGCAACTCATTTTACAAAATCTCTTCCTCACCGACCAGCAAATGCACGACTGGGGCTGGCGGATTCCGTTCGTAATCGGTGCGATGCTGTCGCTGGTCGCATTGTACCTCCGCGCGCATTTGAATGAGACGGAAGCATTCCAATCCAAGAAAAAGGAAGGCTCTCTGAAAGAACTCATGAAGCATCCGAAAGCGGTTTTGGTGGTGATAGGCCTTACTTCGGGCGGTACGCTCGCTTTTTACACCTATACGACCTACATGCAAAAGTTCCTGGTGAACACGGTGGGCCTGACGAAATACCAGTCGACGATACTGACCTTTTGCTCGCTCTTCATTTTTGCGGCATTACAACCAGTTTTCGGAGCGCTCAGCGATCGCATCGGCCGGCGGCCGTTATTGATCGGTTTCGGGGTGCTGGGAACATTGCTCACTTATCCATTACTCACGACATTGAGCCATACCACCGGAATGTGGCCTGCATTCGGCCTACTGATGGCAGCATTGATTATCGTGAGCGGTTATACGTCTATCAATGCCGTCGTCAAAGCAGAACTGTTTCCCGTAGAAGTGCGTGCGTTGGGCGTGGGCCTTCCCTACTCCATTGCTGTGGCGGTATTTGGCGGAACGGCCGAGTACCTGGCATTATGGGCCAAAAACCTCGGACATGAGACGTGGTACTATTGGTATGTGACGATCTGCATTTTCGTTTCACTCATGGTGTACATCCGCATGAAAGACACGAAGCACACCTCGCTCATTGAAAAGCATTAATATGCAGCTGACAGGAGCTTTGCAGCAATGTTTTGCGCTCCAATTCCACGCCGACAATCCCCTTGGAAAAAAGCCATTTTCTCTTGACATAGTCCATTCATTAACGTAACTTACTTCAAACCAAAATTTGAGAAGTTATGAACATGATGGATCGAATCGAGCATTGGGGCGATACGCACCATCCGGCTTGGATGGATATAGTTCGTATCGCTTTGGGAGTATTTTTGTTTGCTAAGGGTATCAGCTTCATCAGCGATACCACCAAGTTGTCTCACCTGGTTACCGGCCTCGACTTTCACCTGTACACCGTCACAGCCGTTCACTACGTAGCTTTTGCGCACATTTTCGGCGGATTCCTGATTGCATTGGGATGCCTGACCAGAATTGCATCCATCATTCAGATACCAATCCTGCTGACTGCCGTATTCTTCGTCAACATCCGGCTCGGCTTTTCCTACCTCAATTCGGAGTTGTGGCTTTCGATGATCACGCTCATTCTGGTGATCATGTTCGCCATTGTCGGTTCCGGACGGTACTCGATGGATGAATGGATGAAGAATCACGACAAGTGATCAGACCATTTCGGGTGCGGCTTTATAAAGGTATTTCCGCTTGTATTCCAGCGGCGTCATATCGGTAACCTTCTTGAAATGCCGGTAAAAGTTGGAAACATTGTTAAAACCGCACTCGAAACAAATTACTTCCGTTGCCATTTTATCTTCGATCAGGAACCGGCAAGCCTGACTGATCCTGATTTCTACCAGAAAATCGTTGTAGGTTTTCTTGGTCATCAATTTGAAATACCTGCAAAAAGACGTAATTCCCAGATTGGCGATCGAGGCCACATCCTGCAATGAAATATCGTTGCGGTAGTTGGAAAGCGTATAGGCGTAAATCTTGTTCAAACGCAGCGTTTCGGCGTCGTTGGACTTATAAAATGCGTGCGCCGAAGCGATCGTTTCATACTCACTTGCCTCTGCCAGAATTTTCAGGATCGAAAGCAATGCGATCAGCCGGTCGAGATTCTCGGCGTCCACCGCGGAATGCATTAACCTTATCACTTTTTCCTTCGCTTCGCCGTGTATCAGAAGTCCTCTTTTGGCACGTTCGTACAGTTTCGGGATCTGATAAGCCTCCGGCAGCAGCAGCAGTTCACTTCCTAAACAGTTAGGCAAAAAGTGAATGATAACGACTTCCACCGTGGTATTGCTCGCCCCTTCTTCCACCCGCCAGGTATGCGGCAGGTTTTCGCCCAGCAGTATGAGCTCTCCGTCCGAAAAGTTGCTGATATTGTCGCCAATGAACCTAACTCCCTTTCCTTTAACCAGATAATGCAGTTCCAACTCTGGGTGGTAATGCCAAACCGTGCCAAAGCCGGAATCTTTGTCATGTCGGATACTGAACGAAGTCCTCGACGGAATTGGGACCTTATGGAAATGCGGTTTCATTTTAAATCAATGCGGGCAGGGTTTTAGGGTGGCTGCCATTGCTCAATTTAAAAGAAAATTTTTTAATAATCCATCCTGTGCAATCGACAAGATGCTAAAAAAATACTATTAAATAGCGTAATACTAATATTACCCACCGGCGATCGTACCAATTAACTGGCGTGAAACGACTGTATACGATCGAGATATTGCTTACGTGCAACCGGGTCGCTGTACTTTTTCATTTCGCCGAAAATCTGATCTTTCAGACTGCTGAACAGATAGGATTGAAAATTCACTTCTGTGCGCAGGTCCAGCCGTTCGTTCCAGATTTTGTTAAAAACCGAGTTGATCACCTTCTCCGCCTCTGCCTCGTCTTTCAGCAGAACGGAACAAAACTTGAAAGCAGCGACGGAGAAGTAGGAACGGAGTTGTGTAAATGCCGCTTCGTCACCCTGGGTTATCCGATCCAA
This sequence comes from Dyadobacter soli, assembly GCF_900101885.1. GTDB lineage: Bacteria > Bacteroidota > Bacteroidia > Cytophagales > Spirosomataceae > Dyadobacter > Dyadobacter soli. Next base: position 45,847 of record NZ_FNAN01000014.1, read on the forward strand.
AATTTGCTGGTTAGGAAAAGTCATAGCTCAAAAATTAGGGTTTGATCCGATTGGATTATTTCAACGGTGCTTCGAGTGCCTTTTTAAATACACCCGGAATTCCGAGCTCTGCCTGAATGCGGTCTACTTCGTCGAGCAACTGGTCGGCCCGCTCTTTCAAATCGTCCGTAAGCTCGCCCACGTCTCGGCGCGTGTAAGTGGAGATCGGGAAACCTCTTTTTTGCAAACAGTACTTGGCGATCGTCGGATAAGCCGAATGCACGATGTCCATCGAATCCACAAAAAATTGTTGCAGTACCTTCACATCCTCCTGCCGTTCCGCATTGTTGTAGTTCTCGCAAATCCAGACGATGAGTTCAGGATAAATATTTCCCTGAATGCATGACAACCCGGCTGCTCCTGCATTGAGCGACGCCGTCGCATTCACCATATAAGCATCATAAAGCCCGAAACGGTAGCCTTCCGCGACTTTAATCCTCCGAACCACTTCTTCGATATCCAGGCTCGTGTCTTTATGGTAAATAACGCGGTTTGAAGGCAGCAATTCCGCGAGTACTTCGCTGCTGATCAATCGTTTGTAAGGCACCGGGCATTCATAAAAACCGAGGGGAATGTCGCCCGTCAGGCTGATCAGTTCCTTTGTCCGTTGGATAAATACTTCGTCCGATTCGTCCTCGTTTGCGAGCAGTCCGGTAATTACAATCACCGCCTGTACACCGGTATCGTATATACGTTTTACAAATTGTGCCTGCTCCGGGATAGGCCCGCCAAAGGTCCCGGTAGCCACCACCGGCACACGTCCCGCAGTATGTTCCACCACTGTCCGCGTTACGTCCAGCCGTTCTTCTACCGACAATTCATACATTTCGCTTGAAAGACAGTTGGCAAACAGCCCCGCAGCGCCTGCTTCGAGGTAAAGGTCCGTCAATGCTTTTAGCCCGTCATAATCCACCTCGCCGCTTTCGAGGAATGGTGTGAGCATAACGGGAATGTAGCCTTGCGGCAACGACACGGAAGAAGACGTTACAGATGACATCGTGTAAGATTTTAAATACGTATAAGAAAAAATCCTTCTAAATAGGCCCGTATGCCGGGCTCTGGTTATTTGCTGTGCAAAAGCACCTCTTTTTCAACCGGTTGTCTGCCTTTCAGCCTGGTAAGCACCACGCCGGTCAAAAAGATCGTCAGTGTTCCTACCACCATGATCATATTCTGGTGGAGCGGGTTTCGCAAATAGGCATAGCTGTCGGGCAGCTGGTTCGAGAATGTCATCCAGACGATGACTACGATCCCGATAATCGTTGCCGTAAGCGCCTCGGTATTTTTGGTACTTTTTGAGATAATCCCCAGCAGGAACAGCCCGAGCATCCCGCCCGCAAAAATCCCCGAAAGCATCCACCACACATCCAGCACACTTTTCACGCCGATCATCGCGATGCCTGTAATCATGCCCAGCAAGCCAAAAACCGTGGTGGCAATGTAGAGCAAGCGGAGCGATTGCTGCGACGTAAGGTCGGATTTGACATATTTCTGATAAATATCCACGGAGAAAACCGTCGCCGAGGCATTCATCCCCGAGCTGATCGTACTCATCGCCGCCGACATGATCGCCGCGATGATCAACCCGAGCAGGCCTACCGGCACTTTGGTCACCATGAAATGCGGCATCACTTTATCGCCGTAATCGGCCGGTGTGAGCGTCGCGGCGAGGTTTGTGATCGCGTCCGTAGTTCCCCCGGGCAGTTTTTCAGCCGCTACCTGCATTTTGATGGTTTGCAGCAGCTCAGGATTGCCTTGGTAATAGGCAAAAAGACACGTTCCGAGTAAAAAGAATATCAGCGACACAGGCACGTACAGGTACACACAAAGCCACACCGAACTCGCCGCTTCTTTCACCGAAGACGTGGTATGGTAGCGCTGTACGTAGTTCTGGTCCATTCCGAAGTTATTCAGGTTCATAAAAAACCCGTAGAGCAGGATCACCCAAAAGGACGCGGTCGTAAAATCCGGCGCCATCGTGCCCAGACTAAACTTATCGCTTGCTTTACCTACTTCGATAATGCTCGGCATTCCACCCGAAACGCCCGAAACAACCAGGTAAAGTATCACGAGCGCACCTATCGTTTTGATCACGCCTTGCACCACTTCCGTCCAGATCACCGCTTCCATCCCGCCCATTACCGTGTACAAAACAATGCATATCCCCACCACGACCATGATCGTCGACATTGGATAGCCCGTTAGCGCCTGCAAACTCAATGCAATTCCGAAGAAGATCGACCCCATGCGGGCGAGTTGCGTAAGCAGGAAGCAAGCCACCGCATAAGTACGCGCCCACGGCCCGAAACGGTGTTCGAGGTGCGTGTAAGCCGAAACTTCGCCGGTACTTCGGTAAAAAGGAATAAAAAACTTGGTGGCTACCCAGGCTGCCAACGGCATCGACAAGCTGAAAACAAAGGAACTCCAGTTGCTTCCGAATGCCTTGCCCGGTACGCCGAGGAAAGTATTGCTGCTCAGAAAAGTCGCGTAAATGGAAATACCGATTGCCCATCCGGGGATTCGGCCGGATGCTTTGGTAAACTGCTCGGCATTGGTGTTCTTCCTTGAAAAGTAAATTCCTACCGCCACCATTCCAGCGAGGTAGGCGATCACGATGAGGAGGTCAATGAAAGGTAAGGATTTCATTCTACTTTTCGGGTATTTATAACTTTACCACAAAGAAACAGGATGAAGTTGATGATTTTATAGCGTTTTGTAGCCAGTTATTGTACGATATTATCAAAGCGTGTTATGAATTTGTAAATACTACGCTTATGATTCTACCATGCTCTTGTCTTTGAAGAAATATCCGATGCCGGCAGTCGAAATGACGATCAATGCAATCAGCACGATTTTGGTGGCCAATCCCTCATTCGGATGTTCGAGCAAATAGCGGATATCCTGCGCTTCCTTACCTGCCCAAACGGCCAACATCGTCCGCGGGATCATGCCCAATGTCCCACCCGTGAGCACTTGTTTGAAACGCGCACCGGCCATGGCGAAAAACAGGTTCGTAATTGCGAAAGGCAATACCGGGGATAGTTTTGCGAAAAATATCAGCCTTAATTCATTTTTGTAAAACCTCCTTAATAAGGTACCCACCTGTGGATAGACCTGGATGAGGTAACTGCGGACCGACGCTGCGTGCAGGAAATGCGCCGATACATATATAATGGAAATGGCACCGATGTTCAGCACGAAAAGCATCGGGAGCGAGGCCCAACCAAGGAAGTAGCCGTAAACCAATGCCAGGAATGTAGGAGGTGTGAGCGCGGCGGAGGAAGCCAGCGTAAGAATAAATGTTATACCCAGCCACCATTCGACAGGCAGCTCGCGAAGAATTTTTTCGTGATTGATCGCCCAGGCCGTCAGAATGGAGGTCGTCACCAATGGCACGATCGTCATCAATATGCTTACGACGACCGGGAGTGAGAATCTTTTTGGTGTAGACGTTTCCAAGGCTAATTTGACTTTTTTTCCTAAATGAATAACCAGTTGTTTTGACAAAAGGTTTTTGTGAACTTGCTTTTCTGCAATTAATATTTTGTTGCCTTAAAAAATGAATTTCGCAACCAAAGCCATACATGCCGGCATCGAGCCGGACCCGAGCACCGGCGCCATTATGACGCCGATTTACCAAACTTCCACCTACGTCCAGGAAAGCCCTGGCAAGCACAAAGGCTACGAATACGCCCGCAGCAGCAATCCCACGCGTACGGCATTGCAAACCGCATTAGCCGCACTGGAAAACGGCAAGCACGGCATTTGCTACGCCTCCGGCCTGGCCGCCACCGACGCCGTTCTGAAACTGTTCAAACCCGGCGACGAAATCATCGCGCCCAGCGACATCTACGGCGGCACTTACCGGATGATGAAGCGCATTTTCGAGCCGCTGGGAATGGTTTTCAAGTTTATAGACATTGAAGACGTAACCCGGATCGACGAGTTGATTTCCGACAAAACACGGATGGTATGGCTCGAATCACCCACAAATCCATTGCTCAAAATCATCGATATCGAGCAAGTAACAAACATTTGTAAGAAACGGAATGTGCTAACCTGCGTCGACAACACCTTTGCATCCCCCTACCTGCAAAATCCGCTCGACCTCGGTGCGGATATCGTCATGCATTCGGTCACCAAATATCTCGGCGGGCACTCAGACACGGTCATGGGCGCATTGATCACCAGCAACGACGAGCTGGCCGCGCAATTGAAATTCATTCAGAACGCCACCGGCGCGGTACCGGGCCCGCAGGATTGCTTTTTAGTTTTAAGGGGAATAAAAACGCTGCACATTCGGATGCAGCGCCATTGCGAGAACGCCGGGCAAGTAGCCTTGTGGCTCTCGGCCCATCCCAAAGTCGGGAAAGTTTACTACCCCGGCCTCCCCGATCATCCCGGCCATGAGCTGGCTGCTAAGCAAATGCGCAGCTTCGGCGGTGTGGTTTCTTTTGAATTAAAAGACGACAGTTATGAAAAGGCCGTTCACACTATGGAAAACCTGCAAATATTCGCATTGGGAGAATCGCTCGGCGGCGTGGAATCGCTTTGCACGCATCCCGCGAGCATGTCGCACGGGGGCATGCCGCGCGAAGAACGGTTGAAAATAGGCCTGAAAGACACGTTGATACGCCTCAGCGTCGGTATCGAGGATGTGGAAGACCTGATCGCCGATCTCGACCAGGCCATCGGCACGGATTAGCATTCAGCGTTGCAATCGACGGCCAAAAATCTTACTTTTGGAACCATTTTTGAAACGACACTAAAAAAACATATTTATCAATGGAAGTATCAGGAACAGTCATTTCATTGCTGCCGGAAGTTACCGGCCAGGGAAAAAACGGAATGTGGCGCAAGCAGGAATTCATTCTTGAAATACCTTCTCAATACCCTAAAAAAGTGTGTATTTCGCTTTGGGGCGACAAAATTGACCAGGCTAACCTGCAAGTGAACGACTCGGTTACCGCTTCTATCGATGTGGAAAGCCGCGAGTACAACTCCCGCTGGTACACTGAGGTGCGCGCATGGAAAGTTGAAAAGGCAGGAGCAAGCGGCGGCGGAAATGCAGGCTACAACGCAGGCGGCGCACCACTGCCTCCGGTAACCACTTTCACCGAAGAAGAATCGGACGATCTGCCGTTCTAACATTTAACAAACACCGCCGGGCCGCAATGAACAACCTGATCATCGTATTTGTAGGAGGAGGATTAGGCAGTTTGGCGCGGTACGGCATCGGAAGAGCATTCGCTCAATGGCCGTCAGTTTTCCCGTTCGGAACATTGACGGCCAATATTTTGGCCTGCCTCATCCTCGGCACATTCGGCGGGTGGGCCACCTTCAAATCGGCTGATCTGGTAGCTACTTCGAGGCTTTTCGTGGTCGTCGGCTTCTGCGGCGGGTTCAGCACTTTTTCCAGTTTCAGCAACGAAACCATTCAGCTTTTCCTCAACGACCGCTGGGTCGAAGCTTCCCTCAACATTATAATAAGCGTCATAGCATGTTTTGCAGCCACTTTATTGGGAATGTGGCTGGGCAAAACGTTTCTGGCAATATAATTGCGGTTAATTACTCTGGTAAGCCATCGACATTGTAAACTTGTCGAGCATTTCATGCGGATGCACTTCCAATATCCGTGCCAAAACCATCACTACCAACGTATTAGAGGCGATTTTGCGTGGAATGCCGGCCACGGTCGCGAACAGGTCTACCGTCACCGACTCTTTTTCGTCGAGCAGCTTCATCAGTTTCTCCTCCTTATCACCATACTGGAAAGCAATGTCGCGCTCCCCGCGGCCACGGCGCATGATTTCCTTCATTTCCCGGCTCGCCTGGATGGATTTGTCCTCCACGCGGATGTAAGCCTGGCGCGCACCGGTATCGTCCACCACATAATGCGGCTTGTCGATGCTCTTGGGAATCGTCAGCACGAGCACGTCGCGGTCGCGCGTGATGGCCACGCGTTCCTTTTTAAAACTGATTTTGGGGAAAATGAATTTGTCGATGGCACGGGTGAGGGTGTATTCATCCTCATCGGCATCTTTAAGGCCCTTCAAGGTCTTGTCGTCACCCACTCCGACCAGCAGCTTACCGCCACCTGAATTTGCGAAAGCAACCACTTCGCGGACGATCTTCTCGGGGTGATTGGATTTCAATTTGAATTCCAGATGTTCCCCCTCACCTTTCTTAACCAGCTCTTTCAACAATCGAAGCTCCATCGGGTTGGAATGGATAAATTATGAGTTATGACTAAATCACTTTCGGTAACTTACCTCGTCCTCCTCATTTGTTAACGCTAACAATTTACATTCCTTTTGTCAGATTTAAAAAATAATGGAGACTGAGTTACGTAAAAAAAGCAGACCATATATCATAAAAAAACGGCACCGATAGAGTGCCGTTTTGGATTAGTATTCGTCTTCGTTGAAAAAGAAATCGTCTTTGGTGGGATAGTCGGGCCAAATCTCTTCAATGCTTTCATAAGGCTGCCCATCATCTTCAAGCTCCTGAAGGTTTTCAACTACTTCTAACGGAGCGCCTGTTCTGATTGCAAAGTCAATTAGCTCGTCTTTGGTAGCTGGCCAGGGAGCATCTTCAAGGTACGATGCGAGTTCGAGAGTCCAGTACATAATATTTTCGCCTATTAATGGTTACTTTACTTTTCTGCAAAAGTAAAAAATTTGATATCTTTTAAAAGCTTAAAGCAAAAAAAAACAAAAATAATTGTCTGGTTACAAAATTTATTTTTTCCTGGCAATTAATGCTTTGAATGTCAACAATTTAAATATCTGCCGACTCGTACAAAGCTTTCAAATGCGCTAAGTTGTGTGATCCTTTGATCGTACTTCCCGTTATCGCGAGCGTCTGCAAATTCCATACCCAAGTTTCGGATCGCCCGCTCTTCTTTCCCGAAAAACCCTTAATTTCCCTCACCATTACAAATACCTTATTATGACTATTGAAATTTGCGCTTATTCGCTGGAATCCTGTATCAATGCGCAGGCTGGCGGGGCGGGCAGGATTGAACTGTGCGGCGGGCTCGGCGAAGGTGGTACCACGCCCAGCGCCGGACTCATCGAAATCGTAAGAAAAAACATCGACATTCAGCTATATGTGATGATCAGGCCGCGGGGCGGGGATTTTGTGTATGATTTTTTCGAAGAGGAAATCATGCGGAAAGACATCGATCTCGCCAAAAAACTGGGCGCTAATGGGGTTGTTCTCGGCATTCTCACGCCCGACGGCCATGTGGACGTGGCACGCACGAAAGCACTCGTCGACTATGCCGCGCCGTTAAAAGTCACCTTCCACCGCGCATTCGATCTCACGCCCGATCCGATGAAGGCATTGAAGGATGTCATCGCCACCGGCGCCGAGCGTATCCTCACGTCCGGTCAGAAGCCATCTGCCATTCAGGCGACGGAATTGCTCGGTAAGCTCTCGAAAGAAGCCGATGGAAAAATAGAAATCATGGCAGGCAGCGGCGTAAACCATAACAATGCAGCCGAACTGAAAGCTGCCGGCGTGCATTCCCTGCATTTGACTGCCAAAAAATTCCGTCCGGCGCGGCAGAAATTCTTTCCGGAGGGCATTTCGATGGCCGGGGAGATTCCGGATGAAAAGTCGGTCATGTACTCGGACCTGGAATTGATCGAGGCCATGGTACAGGCGGTTTCGGAATAATGCCTTTTTCTTTCAAAAGCACATCAACATCCTCTCTATGAAGTTCGTAAAGGCAATTTTGTTTATCGCGATCACAGCCGGGCTCGTGTATGTGCTGGACAAGCCATGGGCGCCTGCACCCGCGCTGGGCCCCTTCCTCAGCCCTTATTGCGGGTTATGGCAGAACAGCGAAAAGGTGATCGACCCCAAAACGCGCATAACCCTGCAACTCGACAGCCTGCGCGACGAGGTGACAATCCGCTTTGACGACTCCGGCGTGCCGCACATTTTTGCCAAAAACGACTTCGACCTTTTTTACGCGCAGGGCTACATTACCGCCAAAGACCGCCTTTGGCAAATGGACCTGCAAACCCGCGCCGCGGCCGGCCGGCTTTCCGAAATCCTCGGCCCGGCTACATTGGCGCTCGATCAGCAGAGCCGACGATTGGGAATGGGTTACGGTGCGGAAGCCAACCTGAAAGTGGCCATGACCGACGTGCGCTCGCGGGAAGCATTACTGGGCTACACAGCCGGCGTGAATGCATTTATCCGGCGACTCGCGCCCAAAGATTACCCCATAGAGTTTAAATTATTGGGATACAAACCCGAGCCCTGGAAACCGATCAACACGATGTACATGCTCGAACAGATGACGCTCACGCTCGCGGGGCGCTCCAACGAGCTGGCTATGACCAATGCATTGAAAAAGTACGGACAGGAAACCATCGCCCAGCTTTTCCCCGACTACCCGATGTTGCAGGAAAGCCCGATTATCCCTTCCGGTACCCCCTGGAATTTCCCTAAATTGCCTGTTCCAAAGGCCATTCCGCCGATGATGCCGAGCGACAGCATTGCATTATCCGCAAAACCATTGACAGCCTTACCTCCCCGCGCTCCGAAAGAAGAAGGCATCGGGAGCAATAACTGGGCCGTGGGCGCCGAAAAATCCATTACGGGCTATCCTATTCTCGCCAACGACCCGCACCTCGAACTTTCGCTGCCGTCGATCTGGTACCAGGTGCAGCTGCATTCACCCGACGTCAATGTATACGGCGTGTCGCTGCCGGGTATTCCGAGCGTGATCATCGGTTTCAACGAGCGCGTGGCCTGGGGTGTTACCAATGTGGATGCGGATGTTTTCGATCTGTATAAAATTAAATTCAAAAATGAATACCGCAATTTCTATTGGCATGATAATCAATGGAAACCTACGCACAAGCGGGAGGAAATTATTCATGTCAAAGGACAGCTGAGACCCTACCGCGAGCAGATCATGTACACCCATCACGGACCGGTAACCGATTCGGACGGAACATTCGGGGATTTGCCTAACCTGGCCATCAAATGGATCGGGCATGAGCCTGGTAATAGCTTCATTACCTTTTACGAGCTTAATAAAGCCAAAACCTACGACGATTACCGGAAGGCGCTGACGCATTATGTTGGCCCTGCGCAAAACTTCGTATTTGCGGATAATGAGAAGAATATCGCCCTAACCGTGAACGGGAAAATGCCTTTGAAGTACAAAGAGCAAGGCAAATTCGTATTGGACGGCTCGAAGCCAGCCGACGACTGGCACGGCTGGATCCCCGCCGAACAGAATCCGTTTGTGAAAAACCCGCCGAGGGGTTTTGTGAGCAGCGCCAATCAGTCGTCCGCGGATACGACCTATCCTTATTACATCAACTGGAGTTTCGCGCCGTCCGAGCGCGCGATACGCATTAACGAGCGCTTGCAAGCGATGACTAATGCCAATGCAGACAGCCTGCGAATGCTTCAAAACGACAATTTCAGCGTTCTTGCGCGCACATTACTACCCAAATTGCTGGGCATTCTGGAAACCCGCTCATTAACGCCGAAACAGAAAGCGGCCCACATTCTGCTTTCGAACTGGAATTACCAAAATTCGCCGGAATCTATCGCGGCATCGATCTTCGAAACCTGGTTCCCATTACTCGGCCAGGCCATCTGGAACGACGATTTCGCATCACCCGACGCCCCAATGGAATACCCCTCGCGTGACCGGACATTGTACCTGATTTTGAAGCAGCCCAATGAAAAGTGGTTCGATAACGTGAATACCCCCGAAAAGGAGACGCTGCCCGACCTGGTGTACCAAAGTTTCAACGCCTCGCTCGACACGCTCACCGCGCGTAAAGGCGCTATGAGCCCGCAATGGCAATGGTCGAAGGTGAAAGATACCGAGATCAGGCATTTGAGCCGCAGTATCAAACCGTTTAATGCACCGCCGCTGGTGACGGGCGGAGGCAGCAGCATTGTGAATGCGATGACGAAGCGCAAAGGGCCGTCGTGGCGAATGGTCGTTGAATTAGGCCCCACGCCGCGTGCTTATGGCATTTATCCGGGAGGGCAATCGGGCAACCCGGGAAGTCCTTACTACCTTAACCTGCTTAAAAAATGGGAGAAGGGAGAGCTAAATGAATTGATCTTCCTTACCTCTCCCGATCAGAAAGTGCCACACTTGGCTTCCAGTCTTGTATTGCAAAAACGTTAACTTATGAACTTCCTCATCATAGCCATTCTGTCGGCATTGCTCCAAATATTCACCCCCTGGTGGACAATCGCCATCGTGCCGTTTGTGATCCTTTTCTGGCGGCCTGCTACCTCGTCGGGCGCATTCTGGAATGGCTTCGGCGGCATTGCCGTGCCGTGGCTGCTCTACGGCTACTACCAGCATTTCATTTCCGATGGCGCGTTATCCGACCGCGTTGCGAAGATATTTATGCTACCTAACGGCATTCTGCTTTTGCTGGTTACGGCACTCGTTGGCGGGCTTGTTGGCGGCTTTTCGGGGTTGTCCGGGCATTGGGTACGGCAAATCTTCCGCAGCAATCCGGTTCCGCTGTCGGGGCGTGCTTCCTGAAAGTTCCGGCCCGGCTCCCTGGTCCGCCGCTCGGGGCGGTTATTCATTGTACTTAAACACAAATCATTATCTTTGCGGCTCGTTCAAAAAAACAATAAACCTTAAAAACGTGAACAACAATACTTCATTGATCTGGAACGTCGTCCTTTCGCTTGCTGTGGCGGTGTTATTCTTCCTTCATTTTTCAAGCAAATCGTCAGACGCCGGGGCAACCGCAGATGGTGCAGTAGTGGCAGGCCGCCGCACTGTTTACGTTCAGGTGGATTCGCTTCTGAAAAACTACGATTTCTTCAAGGATACCAGAAAAGAGCTTGAAAACAAGAATTTCCAGCTTGAAAACGAGCTGACTACCAAAGGACGCTCATTGCAAAATGAAGTAGCTTTCTTCCAGCAGAAAGCACAAACAATGACTCCGGAGCAGGCCCGTTCAACAGAGGCGCAGCTGATGAAAAAGCAACAGGACCTGATGGCCTACCGCGATCAATCGGCACAGGCACTGGGTCAGGAAGAAGCAAAAAAGAATGAAGAACTGTACAAAAACATCCGTTCTTACATCGACAAATACAACAAAGAAAACGGCTACGAATATGTTCTCGGTTACTCATTGGGCGGCGGCATCCTGTTCGCAAACCCATCTCTGGACGTAACGCAGAAGATCATCGACGGTTTGAACAAAGAATATAAAAATGCCGGCAAACCAGCTGCGGCTGACACTACTAAAAAGTAGCAGTATTTCAAACTGATATTAAACAGCGAAGCAGACGGTCGGGTGATCGTCTGCTTCGCTGTTTTTGATATAAGCCGGTTTATATTTTGAGTTCGCTTAAATCGAATTCAAATCCCGGCAGCACATTCTCGCCGGACAATTGCTGGTCGAAACCTTTGATTGTGTCAACCTCACCATTAGATCGATAAACGTACGCGGTTTCAGTATCCGGATCGATCAGCCAGGCCAGGTGGCATCCATTACCGATCCATTCTTCTTGTACCTTCTTTTGAATGGTTTTTAGCTCATCATGGGGCGAGAGTAACTCTATCACAAAATCGGGGCATATCGGCGGGAATTTGGCTTTTTCGGCCTCATTCAAAGCATTCCAATTATCTGAAGAAAGCCACGACGCACTTGGCGACCTTATTGAGGAATTTGGGAGACAAAATGTAGTAGATGAATCAAAAACATGACCTAAATTACTACTCAAATCCCAGTGCATCAGCCAGTAAGAAATAGTTGCATTCAGCATTCCGGTCGTTCCTCCTGATCCAAGGCCTACATAAATTGTTCCGTCGCTTCCTCTTTCAATTTTGAGCTCGTCGTTTTCGCTGCAAAACTCATAGAAGTTTTCATCCACAGACAATGGCTTGTATTTTAGCTCAATTACCTCCATCAAATTTATTTTTAAACCAAGCCAATATAAACATTTGAAACATTAGCAGATTCAAGCCTTACCCCTCAAAAACAAAAACAGGACAGCCGGTTTCCCGACTGCCCTGCATTTGCATTAAATATATTCTTAAACCGCCGAAGAAGAGAACTTCGCGCCGATGTACTCGCGGTTCATGCGGGCGATGTTTTCGAGGCTGATTTCCTTAGGGCATTCTGCTGAGCAGGCGCCGGTGTTGGTGCAGGCTCCGAAGCCTTCTGCATCCATTTGTGCGACCATTTTCTCGGCGCGGATGCTCCGTTCGGCCTGTCCTTGCGGCAACAATGCCAGCTGGGAGATTTTGGCTGAAACGAAAAGCATTGCAGAGGCATTTTTACAAGCCGCTACGCAAGCACCGCAACCGATACAGGCCGCAGCCGCAAATGCGTCGTCCGCTGCTTCTTTGGCGATAGGCAATGCGTTCGCATCCTGTGCATTACCGGTGTTTACCGATACGAAACCACCGGCTGAGATCACCCGGTCGAAGGCGTCGCGGTCTACCACGAGGTCTTTGATCACCGGGAATGCCTGCGCTCTCCAAGGCTCCACCACGATGGTATCACCGTCGTTAAACGAACGCATGTGCAACTGGCAGGTAGTTACCCCGCGCAACGGTCCGTGCGGACGGCCATTAATATACATCGAACAAGCACCGCAGATTCCTTCGCGGCAGTCGTGATCAAATGATACAGGCTCCTTGCCTTCCACCACGAGTTGCTCATTCAATACATCGAACATTTCAAGAAATGACATATCGGGAGAAACATGGTCCAGTTTATATTCCTCGAAACCTCCCGCTGCGTCTTTATTGCTTTGTCTCCAAACTTTCAGAGACAACCTCATATTTCCTTCCATACCTATATTCTTTATATCTGATTCTTCTTTTATGCGTGACATAAATCCATGCCACAGGAGGTCTTACTTATAGCTGCGCTGAGCGATTTTGATGTTTTCGTAAACGAGTTCTTCCTTGTGAAGCTCCCAGTTTTCAAGACCTTTATGCTCCCAGGCCGAAACATACATATAGTTTTCATCGTCGCGCATTGCTTCGCCTTCTTCCGTTTGGTACTCCTCCCGGAAGTGGCCGCCGCATGATTCATTGCGGTCCAATGCATCGATACACATCAGCTCGCCGAGCTCGATGAAGTCCGCCACGCGGTTAGCCTTGTCGAGTTCAGGGTTGAAGTAATTGGCAGTACCCATAACTTTCACATCCGACCAGAAGTCTCTTCTCAGTTGGCGGATCTCTTCGATCGCCTCTTTCAAGCCCTGTGCATTACGCGCCATGCCGCATTTTTCCCACATAATCTTGCCTAACCGGCGGTGGAAAAGCTCAGGTGATGTCTTACCCTGAATGCGCAGCAAGGTGTCGATCCGATCTTTCACCTCCGCTTCCGCTTTCACGAACGCTTCGTGGTCGGTAGAGATCTTGCCGGTACGGATTTCGCTCGCCAGGTAATTACCGATGGTGTACGGGATCACGAAATAACCGTCGGCCAGGCCCTGCATCAATGCGGAAGCACCGAGGCGGTTGGCACCGTGGTCGGAGAAATTGGCCTCTCCCAGTGAATACAAACCAGGTACGGTGGTCATCAGGTTGTAATCCACCCAAAGACCGCCCATGGTATAGTGTACCGCAGGATAGATACGCATAGGCACTTCATACGGATCTTCACCCGTGATTTGCTTATACATATCGAAAAGGTTACCATATTTTTCTTTCACAACCGCCTTACCCCATGTGATAATGTCGGCGTCGGAGGCATTGTGAATGTTGTTCTTATTGGCTTCCCCACGCCCGTAACGCTCAACCGCCGCAGCAAAATCGAGGTAAACGGCCAGCTTGGAAGTTCCTACACCGAAACCGGCATCGCAACGCTCTTTCGCCGCGCGCGACGCGATGTCACGCGGTACGAGGTTACCGAATGCAGGGTAACGGCGTTCGAGGTAGTAATCGCGCTCCGCTTCGGGGATTTCATTACCCGGACGGTTGTCGTTCTGCTTTTTAGGAACCCAGATACGGCCGTCGTTACGCAACGACTCCGACATCAGTGTCAGTTTCGACTGGTGTTCGCCGGAAACCGGGATACAAGTCGGGTGAATTTGGGTAAAACAAGGGTTACCGAAGAATGCGCCGCGTTTGTGGGCTTTCCATGCTGCGGTGACGTTGCTACCCATGGCATTGGTAGAAAGGTAGAACACGTTTCCGTAACCACCCGTACAAAGCAGTACTGCATGGCCGCCATGCCTTTCAATCTCGCCCGTGATCAGGTTACGCGCGATGATACCGCGGCATTTGCCATCGATATTCACGACGTCGAGCATTTCGTGGCGGTTGTACATTTTAACAGTACCCATACCTACCTGGCGCTGCAAGCCCGAATATGCTCCGAGCAACAGCTGCTGGCCTGTTTGGCCTGCCGCGTAGAATGTGCGCTGCACCTGCGTTCCACCGAACGAGCGGTTGGACAGCAAGCCGCCGTACTCACGCGCGAAAGGCACACCAGCCGCTACGCATTGGTCGATAATGTTACCCGAAACTTCGGCCAGGCGGTGTACGTTCGCTTCGCGTGAACGGTAGTCACCCCCTTTAATGGTATCATAAAAAAGACGGTAAACCGAGTCACCGTCATTCTGGTAGTTTTTTGCTGCATTGATCCCTCCCTGTGCGGCAATGGAGTGCGCACGGCGTGGGGAATCCTGGAAACAGAATGCTTTCACTTTATAACCGAGCTCCGCGAGCGTAGCAGCGGCAGAAGCACCGGCCAATCCGGTTCCTACGACAATGATTTCGAGGTTACGTTTGTTGGCAGGGTTAACAAGCGGAACGGACGAGCGGTATTTGCTCCATTTACTTTCGAGTTGTCCTTGTGGTATTTTGGCATCCAGACGAGATGAAGTTGCCATATATCAAATATTATTTAATCGAAAATTTAGAAATAAGACACTTTCGGGGGTTACTTCACCCAGCCAAGGTAGATCGAGATCGGCATTAATGCGAAGAGGATCGGCACGATGATCGAGAATGCGGTTCCTACGAAGGAAATCAGCCCGTTGTATTTCACGTGGTTGAGCCCCAGCGACTGGAATGCGCTTTTGAAACCGTGCAGCAAATGCCAGAACAGAGAAATGCAGCCCAGGACGTACACGAGCACGATAACCGGGTTCTGGAATGTTTCAAGCATCATTTGATACAGGTTCAATTCTTCGCCGGTCGCAAACTGGTTGGAACGGTTGGGAATCCAGAACTGCGAGGTGTGAACCACAAGGAAGATCAGAAGCAATGTACCGAGCAAACCCATGCTGCGTGAGTACCAGGTGCTGTTCGCTGCCGCGTTGTTGACAGCATATTTAACCGGACGGGCGTCGCGGTTGTTTTTCCAAAGGAGCAGACCGTCAGCGATATGGATGATAAAGCCTATTACCAGGCCGATTTCAAGCGTACGTATAATCGGGTTGGTACCCATGAAATGCCCCCAATGCGAGAAAGTCTCTCCGCCATCATTATAAAAAATCATTGCATTGATGGTGGCATGAACAACCAGAAAACTAATCAGAAAAAGTCCGGTAAGAGCCATCAGAAGTTTTTTACCGATAGAGCTCGTTAACGTTTGTGAAAACCACGACATAATCAAAAACGAATGGTTTTAGTGCAAAAAAATGAGGTATATTTAGAACCTTTCAAAGGTATATCACAAACGTTAGCGAGACAATAAATCCGTTTCATTTTTGCAAACCGCCCTGTTTATTTATAATCATTATTAAGAATTATTTAGACTGATTAGCCTTTGCAAAAGCAAGACGCTCAGGGCGAAGGACTCAGCATTTCTCTTCCAACTATTTTGTAACCGTTTAGCACACATTTTCCAATACGAGTTTCGTTGAGTTGTTACATACCGGACGACTAACGAACCGACCCATGCTCAGACCTCTATCTTCCCGGCCCCTGATTGTTTTTCTGTTGCTGGCATTACCGCTCAGCCACGTTTTCGCGACACACTTCCGGGCCGGGGAAATCACGGCAAGGAGGCTCTCGCTCTCGTCGCCTACTTATGAGATCAAGTTGACCGGGTATTTCGACATGATTGGCGGCATAGGCGCTGCACAGGCGCAGAATGATGTAGTTTTTACCATCAACAGTACCGACGGCACCGGGGATCCAGAGTTCGTTACCGCGCCGAGAATCCCCCCCATTGTCGATATCGGTAACAATACCACGCAAAACGTTTACATTGCCATTTACACCTTTCGAACGGCGGGCGCCTACCGCATCTCCGTGGAAGAGGATGCACGCAATGATAATGTGCTTAATATCGGGCCTAAACCAACGAATCGCCTCAATTTTTACGTAAGCACGACCCTGGAAATCAATGCCGCATTCGGTTTGAACCGGACGCCGGTCCTCCGCAACGCGCCGATCGACATTGCCGCTGTGGGCCAGCGGTACATTCATAACCCCGCCGCATTCGACGCCGATGGAGACAGCATTGCCTACCGCATGTTCGTCCCCCAGCAGGCCGGCACTAATGGCAGGGGCATCAACCTCGAATACCAGGACCCAAACACGGTCACACCGCCCGGCCAGACCGAAACCGGCGCTTCCCCGGCGACATTCAGCATTAACCGCGTAACCGGCGACATTATCTGGGACGCTCCCGTTACGAAGGGATATTACAATGTTGCATTTATCGTAGAGGAATGGCGCGACGGTGCGCTCATAGGACAGATCGTCCGGGATATGCAGATCATCGTCGAAGATGCCCGCAACGACCGCCCCGTGCTCACGCCTTTGCAGGATATTTGTGTGGAAGCGGGCACTTTGATCAATCAGAAGGTTGTCGCGACCGATAAAAATGGCGACAAACTCACGCTCACATCCGCAAGCGGCTTGTACGATGCCACGCTGATCACGCCTCCGCTCGCCACATTCAATGTCGCCAACCAGGGCGCTCAGGGCAGCGTAACCGGCACATTCACCTGGCAGACCTCCTGCGACCACATTCGTCTGGGATCGTACAATGTGCTGTTCAAGGTCGAGGACGGACCGCCTCCAACCTATCCCAACCCCTCGCTTTTCATGAAGCTGGCCGATATGACTTCGTTCAATATCAGGGTCTACGGCCCAAAACCGACCGGATTGACAGGCACAGCTGTTACCGATCCGGGCGGAACCGCGTACCGCCTGAATTGGGACGCCTACAAATGCCAGATCCCGAATGCAAAAATTGTCATTTACAGGGCAGAGAAATGTACGGAGATCGAGGAGGACGTATGCGAACCGGGCATTCCCGCAGGTTCGGGTTATGAAGAAATCGGAAGGGTGGATGTCAATCAAACCACCTATCTGGACAACAACGGCGGCGAAGGGCTACGTCCGGGTGTTTCTTACTCTTACCGCATTGCGGTCATATTCCCGCGACCGGGCGCCAGCCCGGGCGATCCCGGTTACCTGATCGGAGGCGGCAAAAGCCTTGCTTCGGCCGAGTATTGCCTCAATTTGCCAATGGCAATGCCTGTGATTACCAATGTTACCGTCGATTCGACCAGTACTATCAGAGGACAGATCACCGTAAAATGGATCAGACCGGCGGTTACTACCGGCGTACCTGCTCAATACAAACTTTTCAGAGCCACGGGGCAAAACGGTTCCGCATTTACCGAGATCGCATCTATTAATACAAATCTTACACCGGGAGCAGCCGATACCCTGTTTGTCGACAAAGGCCTGAACACCGAAGCGAATGCCTACAACTACAAACTCGAATATTACACCACCGTAAATGGCCAGCTCACCAAATTCGATGAAACGGAAACGGCCAGCTCGGTAAGGCTCGAACAAGGCGCTGCCCCATCCAATCAGGTCGGTTTGAAGTGGACCGCACTCGTGCCCTGGGACAATGGCAACCGCGTGCACCGCGTCTACCGCGAGGACAAAACCAAGCCGGGCACTTTCAACCGTATTGCCGAGGTTTCCGTAACAGGGCCACAGACTTTCACTTACGTCGATGACGGTAAAGACAAATATGCTGCCGACGGTACTGTCGATGTGAGCATCGTCAAGGATTCGACCTATTGTTATAAAGTTGAAACCGTAGGTTCCTATAATAACAGCCAGATCAGACCATCGGTACTCTATAATTTCTCGCAGATCCTTTGTGTTTCTTCTTCGGATACCACCAAGCCTTGTCCGCCTGTGCTGAGCCTCGACCCGCTCAATTGCGATTCGCTGAGGGCACATCCGGAAGCATTCTGTACTACTTCCGGCTTTACCAACCACCTTACCTGGGAATATCCGGCTGAACTCGACGGCCGCGAATGCGACCCGCTGGTGACCGCTTACAGGGTTTACTATGCAAGATATGAGGGCGATGCACCTACTTTGATCGCCACTGTAACCACTCCGCCATCACCATTGCAGACCAGTTTCGATCACGAGGGATTGACCTCGTTTGCCGGTTGCTATTTCGTAACGGCCGTCAACCGCTTCGGAAGCGAAAGTGCGCCAAGTAATACCGTATGCCGCGACAACTGCCCGATGTTTGTTTTACCCAATGTGTTTACACCAAACGGCGACAATAAAAACGACACATTTCAGCCGCTTGAATGCCCTGCTTTCGTACAATCGCTGGAATTCAAGGTCTATAACCGCTGGGGTGCGCAGGTGTATTCCACCAAAGACGTGAACATCAACTGGGACGGTAAAACCAATGGCGGTAAAGCGCTTGCGGCAGGCCAGTACTACTATGAAGTAACCATCTATTTCGAGTCTTTCACAAAACAGGGCACGGAGACCAGCATGAAAGGCTGGGTGCAATTGCTGAGATAGCAAGGTAAAATCACGTCAGAGCGCTATTTGTGCTGCTTTGGGAGTTTGTAATAATTCATATATGATTTATGAAGTTGTTTTGTAAGTTTACAAACCGACATATTATATTCATTCCCAAAGCACACATTTTTACCTGAATTTTCGTTGATTTAACGTACTTGACAGGAGATATGGCGCCTGCCGTTACCTCCCTATCATCATAGCTCGACACGGATTTATGCGCTCTGTTTTACGAATTTCTTTATACTTAATCTTCCTGGCTTTACTGTGTAACGGCTTTCAGGCTATGGCCACGCACATACGCGCAGGGGAGATCACGGCCAAACGGACCAGTCCGGCAGGCTCGGCACGGCACACCTACGAGATCAAACTGACCGCCTATTTTGATATGCAGAATGGCGAAGGTGCTGCAAACGCGCAGAATAGCGTGTTTTTCACGATAGGTTCTGTAAACTCGGAACGCGACCCCAACTACAAGCCTGTGGTACTGGAAGCGCCGCGTATCCAACCCATTCCCAACATCGGGAACAATACCACGCAGAACACCTATATCATCACCTACACATTCCCCACCGCCGGTTTGTACCGCATTTCTTTCGAAGAGGATAACCGGAACAACAACGTACTCAACATCGGCCCTCCGCCTACGCAGAACCTGAACTTCTACGTGAGCACCGTTCTGGAAATCAATTCCAACTTCGGGCAGAACCAGACGCCCGTACTACTCAATGCACCAATCGACGTGGCCGCGGTAGGGCAGCGTTACATTCACAACCCCGGTGCATTCGATGCGGATGGCGACAGCCTTGCGTACCGTATGTTTATCCCCCAAAGAAGCGGCGTGAACGGCTCGGGTATCAATTTGCAATACAGAGATCCCAATATGGTGACGCCTCCGGGAGCTACGGAGTCCGGCGCTTCACCGGCCACTTTCAGCATGAACCGGGTCACGGGCGACCTGATCTGGGACGCGCCCGTCACGAAAGGCTACTATAACGTCGCATTTGTCGTCGAGGAATGGCGCGACGGCGCGCTGATAGGGCAGATCGTCCGGGATATGCAGATCATCGTGGAAGATGCCCGCAACGACCGACCGGAGATAAAACCGCTGCCCGATATTTGCGTCGAAGCCGGGACGCTGATCAACCAGCCAGTCACGGCGACGGACAAGAATGGCGATAAGCTTACGCTCACATCGTCGGGTGGTGTGTACGATGCCTCTTTGATCCCGCCCGCAGTCGCCAAGTTCACGGTTGCCCAGCAGGGTTCTCAGGGTACCGTCACGGGTCTGTTCAGCTGGCAGACTTCCTGCGCGCACATCCGTTTGGAGCCTTATGATGTTCTTTTCAAAGTAGAAGATGCTCCCGGTCCGGGCGTTCCCAATCCCTCGCTGTTCCGAAAGCTGGTCGATATGACTACGGTGAATATCCGGGTCTACGGGCCGCAGGCAACCGGATTGAAAGGCACAGCAGTGACCGACCCTACCGGGACCGCGTACCGCCTCAACTGGGACGCTTACAAATGCCAGATCCCGGGCGCCAAGATCGCCATTTACCGTGCTGAAAAATGTACCGACATTCCCATAGAAGTATGTAGCCCCGGCATTCCCGCGGGTTCCGGTTACGAAGAAATAGGAAGAGTGGATATCAATCAGACTACCTTCCTGGATAACAACGGCGGCGAAGGGCTCCGTCCGGGTGTATCTTACTCCTACCGCATTGTGGCCATGTTCCCAAGACCAGGCGCCAGCCCGAGCGATCCGGGTTACCTGATCGGAGGCGGTGAAAGCCTTGCTTCGGCCGAATATTGCCTCAACTTGCCGTTGGCAATGCCGGTGATTACCAATGTTACCGTCGATTCGACTAGCACCACCAGAGGACAGATCACCGTAAAATGGATCAGACCGGCAGTAGCGGCAGGTTTGCCGGCTCAATACCGCCTGTACAGGGCCACCGGCCAGAATGGTAATGCATTCACCAAGATCGCCGACATCAATACCAACCTCACACCACGGGCAGCCGATACCCTGTTTGTAGACAAAGGCCTGAACACCGAAGCGAATGCCTACAACTACAAACTCGAATATTACACCACCGTAAATGGCCAGCTCACCAAATTCGATGAAACGGAAACGGCCAGCTCGGTAAGGCTCGAACAAGCCGCCGCCCAATCCAACCAGGTTGGTTTGAAATGGACCGCCCTCGTGCCCTGGGACAATGGCAATCGCGTGCACCGCGTATACCGCGAGGACAAAACCAAACCGGGTACTTTCAACCGCATTGCCGAGGTTTCCGTAACAGGGCCACAGACTTTCACTTACGTCGATGACGGTAAAGACAAATATGCCGCCGACGGAACTGTCGATGTGAGCATTGTCAAAGACTCGACCTATTGTTACAAAGTTGAAACCGTAGGTTCCTATAATAACAGCCAGATCAAACCATCGGTACTCTATAATTTCTCGCAGATTCTTTGTGTTTCCTCTTCGGATACCACCAAGCCTTGTCCGCCTGTGCTGAGCCTCGACCCGCTTAACTGCGATTCGCTCAGGGCACATCCGGAAGCATTCTGTACTACTTCCGGCTTTACCAATCACCTTACCTGGGAATATCCGGCTGAACTCGACGGCCGCGAATGCGACCCGCTGGTCACCGCTTACAGAGTTTACTATGCAAGATATGCAGGTGATACGCCTACGTTGATCGCCACTGTGACGACCCCGCCATCGCCATTGGAAACCAGCTTCGACCACGAAGGATTGACCTCATTTGCCGGTTGCTATTTTGTAACTGCCGTTAACCGCTTCGGAAGCGAAAGTGCGCCCAGCAATACGGTATGCCGCGACAACTGCCCGATGTTCGTCTTACCCAATGTATTTACACCAAACGGCGACAACAAAAACGACACATTCCAGCCTCTTGAATGCCCTGCTTTCGTACAATCGCTGGAATTCAAGGCCTACAACCGCTGGGGTGCGCAGGTATATTCCACCAAAGACGTGAACATCAACTGGGACGGTAAAACCAATGGCGGTAAAGAGCTTGCGGCAGGCCAGTACTATTATGAAGTGACTATTTATTTCGAATCATCTCAAAAACAAAGCACGCCTGTAACCATGAAAGGATGGGTGCAGCTGCTGCGATAGGCGCTTTTTTCTTTCACATTCAAGTATTTCCTTTGTAGCCCGGTTTTTTTACCGGGCTTTTTTATTTTATTGTGAATAACCTTAAATCATCGATATGAAAACGGCATATGTTTTCCCTGGTCAGGGCTCGCAGTTCAAAGGAATGGGTCTGGACCTTTACCAGAGCTCCGATTCCGCCAAGGCATTGTTTGAAAAAGCGAACGAAATCCTCGGTTTCGACATCACGAAAATCATGTTCGAAGGCACCGACGAGGAGCTGAAACAGACGAATGTGACCCAACCGGCGATATTCATCCACTCGGTAATCCTCGCGAAAATCACACCCGATTTTGCACCAAACATGGTAGCGGGACACTCACTGGGCGAATTTTCGGCATTGGTTGCAGCAGGAGCGCTTTCCTTCGAGGACGGCCTCTCGCTCGTGGCAAAACGTGCCGCCGCCATGCAGAAAGCCTGCGAAATCCGCCCGTCGACGATGGCTGCGATCCTGGGTCTTGCCGACAATGTGATCGAAGAGATCTGCGCCGGTATTACCGACGAGATCGTCGTGCCTGCTAACTACAACTGCCCGGGACAAGTGGTGATTTCGGGAACCATCGAAGGTGTAGAACGCGCCAACGAACTCCTGAAAGCCGCCGGCGCGAAACGCGCATTGGTACTGCCCGTGGGAGGCGCATTCCACTCGCCATTGATGGAGCCTGCACGTGAAGAACTCGCTGCGGCGATCCATGCGGCGCAATTTGAGCCGCCGATCTGCCCGGTTTACCAGAATGTGAATGCAAAACCGGCCACGGAAGTAGCCGTTATCAAAGAAAACCTGATCTCACAACTCACCGCTCCGGTAAAATGGACGCAGTCGGTAGAGCAAATGGTGGCCGATGGCGCGGAAATCTTTATCGAGTCGGGACCGGGCAAAGTTTTGCAAGGCCTTGTAAAAAAGATCGCTAGCAACGTAGAGCTAAAAAGTATTTAATTTTTTTACCAAAAAACTTGACACGTTACCCTGCTAACATTACTTTTGCACCACTGTTTACGGTTTTGGCCGATGGTGTAATGGTAACACAGGACATTTTGGTTGTCTTATTCAGGGTTCGAGTCCTTGTCGGCCAACAGTAGAAGTCATAAACCGCTGTAATGAATGTTACAGCGGTTTTATTTTTAAAGGTGTTCCGGTGGCACGCATTGGACAAATTCCCCTAAACTCGGACGTCGAATGCCTGGAAAAAAACCGAATAAAATCCGACTTTATCGGATTACACATAGGGACAATCTGGAATTCATCGTCCTAAATGGGATGTATACAAAACATTCCCCGAATAGAGACCCTAACTACATCGACATCGGAGACAATTCCTTGATAGCACAAAGGAATGACTATCCAATATCAATCCCTCCCAATGGCACACTAGGAACGTATGTTCCATTTTATTTTGGTCCACTTTCTCCCATGCTTTTTAACATAAAAACTGGCTACCGGGGAATTAGGCAACGATCTCAATCTGAAATTATCTATATTGTGTGCGAGGCCAACAGCATTGTCGATGCTTGCGACAAATGGTGCTTTATAGATGGTCATGCAAAAAATCATATAACCGAGTTCTTTAATCAGTTGGTCGACCTGGATCATGTAAACTGGGATGTCGTCCGTGCAAGATATTGGCACAACGACGATGACAATTATGATAAGATGCGGCAAAAGCAAGCGGAATTTCTCGTCAAAGACCATGTGCCAGCCAAATGTATAAATGCCATTGTAGTATTCGACTCCGAAACCGAGAATATCGTAAATCTGGTTCTACAAAGAAATGGTATGAACATATCTGTGTATGTAAATCCGAATAACAATTTCTACTACTGATGCACTTCGTAACAGGAAACCTTCTTGACTCCGAAAGTGAGGCCTTGGTGAATACCGTTAATACCGTTGGTGTTATGGGCAAAGGTATAGCACTCCAGTTTAAAGAGACATTTCCCAATAATTTTAAAGAATATGTTCAAGCGTGCAAGACTGGTGAACTAAGGATAGGCTCACTGTTGGTGGTTCGCGAACGTATCATCACTGGTGAACGCGTCATAATAAACTTTCCCACAAAGACACAGTGGTATCTCAAATCAAAATATGAATACATCGAAGAGGGCTTAAAAGAGCTTGTGAACGTGATTCATTCCTATCGGATCAAGAGTATCGCCATACCCCCGTTGGGATGCGGAAATGGCGGGTTAAAATGGGAAAGAGTAAAAGACCTAATTCAGAAATACCTTTCCCCGATCCAAGACGTTAAGGTAACAGTCTATGAACCAAGCGCTGAAGTCAAAGAGATTCTGAAAAGAGAAAGTAGCTCCAAGAAAAGCAAATTGACTCCTGCTCGTGCCATGCTCCTTTACGCTATGTTTTATTATGAGAGTTCAGGAGAGTCATCCAGCTTATTCGTTGCTAATAAGCTCGCCTACTTGCTCCAAAGATTAGGGGAGTCTAGTATGAATCGGATGAAGTTCCAAGCAAATCATTACGGCCCTTATGCTGTTCAGGTAGAGCATATGTTACTTGCCCTAAACGGAGAGTATATCCGCGGCCTGGAACAAATGAGTGTCAAGGCTTTTGAACCAATAGTGCTGAAATACGATAAAATGCAGGAAGTCAGCGATTACGTCAGGAAAGAGCTTCATGAAGACCAACGAAATCGCGTAAAAAACCTGATCGATTTGATAGACGGGTTTCAATCAGCCCTTGCTCTTGAGGTTCTTGCCACCGTTGATTTTATTAAAAGATCCAATCCTGAATTTAGCAAAGAACAGGTTGTTGAATCGATAAAATCATGGAGCAATCGAAAAAGTAACCTGTTTAAAGACAGGCATATTTCTATCGCGCTTTCTCACTTGCAAGAGTACGCGAAACGTGCGTCATTATCTTCTTAAATTTGAACACCCTCGCGTAAAGTACATACACAGTGAGACTCGCGAAGTGTCAAATTAACATTGCCAGCCTTGTCGGCCAACAGTAAAAAAAGAGCTCATTGAAAAATGAGCTCTTTTTTTATTTCCCCCACCCCCACCTTTCCGACATAAGAATACTCCTTAATTCCAGCGGTGACATCACCATTTAATAGCATTTCCAAATTTTTGCGACTTTACGGTGACATTAAGGAAACCATTTTAAAAATTTGGTTACTTAATGTAACTTTTCTGCTATAAAATTTGATATGAAATGTTACATTTACTATGTTTTAACCTAAACAGCACCCATATGAAAGTAGACAAAGTTAAAAAGCGTGATCGCGAGCGCACGAAGAGTAAAATACTCAAGGCGGTCGGCGAAGTAATTGAACAACATGGCACCGAAAAAGTAGGCGTCAATCTGATCGCCAGAACTGCCGGAGTCAACAAAGTACTGATTTACAGGTACTTTGAAAGCGTAGACGGCCTGATGGAACAATACGTCAGGTCGGGAGAGTACACGTCAACCCTCAGCACCGATTACATTGACAACATCCCCGAGCTGACTCCGGAAGAACGGAAGAAAGCTCTCACGTCCCTCATGCACACTTTCACGAACGATCTGCGCCAGCGTAAAGCCACGCGCGACCTGCTCCGCTGGGAAATCGGAACCGGAAAGTCGATGCTTTCAGACGCCCGCAACCAGATTGCGACGCGCATCCTGAGCAAAATAGGAGACCTGCCCTATTACAATGACACCAGCGCGTTGATCGCATTCATTTCAGCAGGCATTTATTTTTTGACTATCTCCTCCGATTATCGTGAAAAAATGCTTGATGTAGACCTTCAAACCGATGAAGGATGGAAGCGAATCGAGCGCGTGATTGACAGTATTATCTCGGACGTCCGGGGTTGACGATAAAAAACCAAATGCCCTTCCCACGAAACGGGAAGGGCATTTCCTTTTATTGGCGGTTACTCAACTATATTTGCGGTGGAAAATACCGCATTTGAATGAGCGTACTGAAAAAACTGGCCAGTGAAACCGCCACCTACGGCATCAGCACCATGCTGGGCCGCTTCCTGAATTACCTGCTGGTGGCCCTGCATACCAAGCTTTTTGAACCTCAGCAAATTGCCGCACAAGGACAGCTTTTCGCCTACGCGGGCCTCGCCCTCGTCCTTTACACATTCGGGATGGAAACGGCATTCTTCCGTTTCGCGCGGGAGGAAAAGGACCGGAAACAGTACTACGATCTCATATTAAGCGCGGTGATCATGGTGAGCCTGGTCTGCTCCACCCTCATGTTCGTGTTCGCGCAGCCGGTCGCGGAGCTGATCAGGTATCCCGAGTCGGCTTCCATTGTAAGAATGTTCGCCATCATCATGGCTACCGACGGCATCGTGTCCATTCCGTTTGCACGGCTAAGGCTGGAAGGCAAAGGCAAAAAGTTCGTGATCATCCGGGTTACCAACATTCTTATCAACATTTTCCTGAACCTGTTCTTCCTGCTTGTCTGCCGTGACATTCATGCCGGGAAATACCTAATCTTCCTCCAACCGGCCGTAGATTTGTTTTACAACCCGCTTCATGCGCCGGATTACATCGTACTTGCGAACCTCATCGCCAATCTTGCATTCTTCTGGATGCTGCGGAAAGAATTCGCCGACTTCCGGTTCGTATTCAGCCGCGATTTATTCAAACCGGTTTGGGTTTACGCATTCCCGGTGATGGTCATGAACATCGGCGGCGTGCTCAATATGCTCTTCGACCGCGCATTTATCCAGTTCCTGTTGCCCGAAGGTTTTTACCCCGGCCGCAGCAACGAAACCGCCATCGGTATTTATGTGCAATGCTACAAGCTGTCGATATTTATGAACCTGGCGATCCAGGCCTTTAAATACGCCGCAGAGCCATTTTTCTTTTCCAAAGGCGAAGACAAGAATGCCCCGCCGGTATTTGCGAAGGTCACCAAGTATTTTATCATCATCTGCGTGCTCATGTGGGTGGGCATATGCCTGAACCTCGACCTCTTTGCTGAGCTATTCCTTAAAAAGAAGATTTACCACGAAGGACTGGCCGTGGTACCATGGCTGCTGGCTGGTTACCTTTTCCTGGGGGTGTATTACAATCTGGCGACCTGGTTTAAACTCACCGATAAAACGCAATATGGTACCTGGCTCACGCTCACGGGCGCGGGCATCACCATCGCAACCAGCTTTGTACTCGTGCCGCAGATCGGCTACATGGGTTTTGCGATCGCATTTGCGCTGTCGGGCTTTATAATGCTTGTGCTTTGCTATTATTTCGGGCAGAAATTTTACCCGGTGCCTTACGATGTAATGTCGGCGGTAGGCTACATCGGCGGGGGCGCATTGCTAATCTACGCCTCTTCTTTGTTTAAAATACCAAATCTGTGGCTTTCCGTACCCGTGCACATGGGCGTGCTGGCGGTCTTCGCTGCCGTGGTATTTTTGGTTGAAAGAAAGAATATTCCCGCATTGAACCGGCGTTAAAACACCTATTCCTGCATTTCGCGGAGCAGCTTGTTAGAGAAAAGGAATTCTTTCAGCTCGGGAACGGTGGTTTTGGTAATTTCGGTATTCACGCCTTCCCAAAGTTTATCTCCCTGGTAAAGGAACATGATATTCTGTCCGATCTCCATCACCGAATTCATATCGTGGGTAATGATAATGGTGGTGATCTGGTATTCCTCGGTAATCTCTTTGATCAGTTCGTCAATCTTCACCGACGTCAATGGGTCCAATCCCGAGTTGGGTTCGTCACAAAAGAGGTAGGCCGGGTTCATTACAATGGCCCGCGCAATGCCTACACGCTTCTTCATCCCGCCGCTGATCTCCGAAGGCATCCGTTTAGCGGCCTGTTCCAGCCCTACCCTTTGCAGGCAGAATGCAACCCGCTCGCGTTTTTCTTCCGGCGATTGAGAAGTTAGCATATCCAGTGGGAAGCGCACATTTTCTTCAACGGTTTTGGAATCAAACAATGCCCCGCCCTGGAACAAAACGCCCATTTCGCGGCGGATGGATTGCTGGGTTTCTTTGTCACAATTGTAAAAATCGCGGCCATTGTAAAGCACATTACCCTGGTCGGGCTTCACGAGGCCGATCATACATTTGAGCAATACACTTTTACCCGTACCACTGCCGCCGATGATCAGGTTCGTCTCGCCTTTCTGAAACTGGGCCGAAATCCCCTTTAAAACTTCCTTACCGTTGAATGCCTTCGAGATATTGTTGATTTCAATCATTTTGTGGCTCAGTTGAGAACAAACCAAATGGTTTTAGTGCATTACAAAAGCAGCTGTGCGAGCAGGTAATCGGCCACCAGGATCGAAATACAACTGTTGGTAACGGCCTGCGTGCTGGCTTTACCAACCTCCAACGCGCCGCCCGAGGTAAAAAATCCCTTGAAGGAAGAAATGGAGGCGATCAGGAAGCCGAAAACGAAAGGTTTTACACACATGAAAAATATATTATAGGGCACGAAGGAATCGCGGATACCGTATAAATAATCCCGTTCGGTAATGACGCCCGTGAGCGTCCCGGCCAGATAACCGCCCAGAATGCCCAGAAATGCGGAAAATATGACAAGCATCGGGAATGTGAGCATTGCCGCTACGACTTTCGGAAGCACCAGATAAGAAGATGAGTTAATTCCCATCACTTCCAATGCATCGATTTGCTCGGTAATGCGCATGGTACCCAACTCGCTGGCGATATTGGAACCTACTTTTCCGGCGAGAACGATACAGGTAATGGTCGGTGCGAGTTCGAGGATTTCCATGTCGCGGACGATCAATGCCACGGTGGAAATCGGTATAATGGGGCTCACAAGGTTATATGCCGTCTGAATACAAGACACCGCACCGATAAACGTGGATACGATCGCGACGATGAAGATTGAACTCACTCCGATACCCACGCATTCCTCCATCAGCCTCCGCCAGTACACCGATAATTTCTCGCCCTTCCCGAACAACGTCCCTAAAAAAATGAAGTATTTACCGATTAC
The DNA here is from genome assembly GCF_900101885.1 of Dyadobacter soli. Classification (GTDB taxonomy): domain Bacteria; phylum Bacteroidota; class Bacteroidia; order Cytophagales; family Spirosomataceae; genus Dyadobacter; species Dyadobacter soli. The sequence goes on from NZ_FNAN01000014.1 coordinate 74,791, forward strand.
AGACATGATATCTTAATTGTATTCAATATTTTCGGGAAAATTAGGCAAAAAAAGAAGTAATCAGAAAAATGAATCCATTAGCGGTTGTAACCGGTGGAACAAAAGGGATCGGAAGGGCAGCGATAGAAAAATTTTTAGCACAAGGCTTCGATGTAATTACCTGCGCAAGAAACGAGAGCGACCTGCTCGCACTGCAACAAACATTCAGCGAAAGTTTTCCCCAATCGAAACTAAGTTATTTAACGGCCGACCTCTCGGTAAGGGCCGATGTAGACGCATTCATCGCATTTATCCACAAGCACCCTGCGCCTGCGCAGGTACTTATCAACAATACCGGCGTATTCATCCCCGGGCAGGTTCATAACGAAACCGAAGGCACGCTGGAAAAGACGATGGAGACCAACCTGTACAGTGCTTACCACCTCACGCGCGGGCTGCTCGCAGGTATGATGGAGCACAAAAAGGGCCATATTTTCACCATTTGCTCCACCGCCAGCATTATCGCCTACCCGAATGGCGGCTCCTACTGCATTTCGAAGTTCGCATTGTACGGTATGACGAAGGTTTTGCGCGAGGAAATGAAACCCTACAATGTGAAGGTAACGGCCATTTTACCCGGCGCGACGTATACCGACAGCTGGAAAGGCACCGAGCTACCCGAGGACCGTTTCATGGATTCCGGCGACGTGGCCGAGTCGATCTGGGCTGCCTACGCCTTGTCTCCCAGGGCAGTTGTGGAAGAAATTCTGATCCGCCCGCAGCTGGGAGATTTGGATTGATGAGTGAACAATAGCGCAATTTTACTAAATTGCCGCATTTTTAAAATTATTTATTAAACCCATATTTCATTTCATGGAACAATACCTCGGTATAGACGTGGGCGGTACTAACGTAAAAATGGGGATCGTTGACGCTACGGACGGAAGAATCTCGAATTTTTACAGTCACGATACCGCCAGCTGGCGCAGCTCCGGGCATTTTATAGACAGATTAGGTGATGCAATTGCGCTCCAACTCGTTGAATACCCCGAAGTCAAAAAAGTAGGGATTGGCGTTCCGGGACTCATTTCCCGCGACAGGACCACGCTGATCGAAATCACGGCAATCCCCGAAATCGACGGGATCACCATTGTTCCGGATCTGAAAGCGCGTTTCCCACAGCATGATTTTTACCTCGAAAACGACGCGAACGCGGCTGCTTTGGGTGAATATTATTTTGGAGAAGACAAACTTCCGGAAGACTATATTTTCGTAACCCTCGGCACCGGCATCGGCGGTGCGGCGATTATCGATAAAAAGGTATTCAAAGGCGGCGGCGGTAATGCCATGGAGCCAGGCCACGTTCCTTCTAAAAACGGAAAGGTACTCGAACGCAACATCGGTAAGAAAGAATTGCTCGATATGGCCAATGCCATGCGCGCCGCTTACACTGGAACTACCCAGCTTCCTGCCGACGGAACGATCTCAACTACCGGACTTGTAGCAGCTGCTTCGGCTGGCGACGAGCTGGCGAAAGCTGTTTTCACCGAAATGGGTTACCTGCTCGGCGAAGGTCTGGTTTCGATGATCCGTATACTGGATATTACAACAATTTTGATCGGCGGTGGTATTTCTGCCTCATTTGAGTTTATTTTGCCGGCAATTAACGATCGTTTCAAATACTGGCTCACACCTTATTATTTGAAAACCATTACTATCAAACGCGCAACGCTTGCGAATGACGCCGGACTTCTTGGCGCGGCTTCATTGTGTTTTGAATAACGAATAACACCGAAACAACAGAGGTTCAGTCTTAGACAGTTTCACTCTTATTGGTCCCTGCTTTATCCTCATTCAGGACATTAACCCTGAATATGATTACAAGGAATTTAATATATAGCTAAAACCGGTTATCAAAGGATTTTGCGGATGTGGTGCAAGGTTCCCGTTTTATTCGGGAATTGCACCGCATCTTTTTTTATGCTTGATCAGGATAATTTGCGGAATTGCGGGTGATAACCCTGGTTTTATTTTTTGAGCAAATACTTTTCAAACAAAGACCCTTCTTTCAGCGAATACTGCTTAACCACTTCCGGTCCATTTGATGAATAGGCCCTTTCAAGCATATCATAAATATCCGTCCCAAATCCGCTGACATTCGGATTTTCAATGGTGTTCCGTTTCCCCTTTAAAACAAAAATCCGGTCGTAGTAGAATTTGACCGAGCTGGTGCCGTTAGCCACCCAGAAAACAATTCCCAACAGAATCCCTTTCCGGAGCTTTTGCTTTTTACTCCAAAGATTTACAAACAAATGGGCGATTGACATTCCCATTATCATCTGAATGCAAAGAGCTGCCCTGATGTTCAGATCATTGTAGTAACCAACCTGAAATAAGCTTAATACACAAGCAAATGCAATGGCGGCCAGAACAATGGTCCGGTCGAAGTAAAGTAAGTCGCGGCCGAAGAAAACGAACCAGATTCCATAGGAGAAAAACAGGTAGAAGGCATAATACACTATCCAGTCCGATGCGCCTGAATTCCAGATTACCCTGTTGCTTTCCATATCCGTGGCCTGGGAGCCCGCCAGAAAGAGCAGCACCGGCAAATAAGCCAGTGTCGTTGTAATCAAAAACAGAAGACACCTGCCAAACGATTCGGCGATCAAATCTTTGAAATAAACGAACACCGGTATCAGGACGAACGGCAGCATACCCACCGTTGCAAACGGCGTCAGAAAAAGCGTTGCCGGAAGCAGGAACAAGAGTGAAAAAAGGTAGTTTTTCTCTTTGCAAACTGCCACAAACATGCTCACCATCAGTATGCAGGGAATCGTATGCTGTGGCGATTCGGACAGCGACCGGGTGAATACGGGCACCTGGTTCAATACAAATTTATCGGGAAGATAAACTGCGTTGTTCTGGATAACGCCCGATTGAGGGGCGAGCCAGTCAAGAAGCGGGTAGCAGATGCTGATATATGCGCCGATCAATAGCGAAAGGCAAACAAAAATTCGTTGCCAGAATCCGAAGTGAATGAACTTGATCTGTGTCCAGATGAAGGTTAATGTTACTCCTGCCGCACACCACAGGAAAAAGTAATATTTGGCCCATGACAACGACGTGCATTTACTTAATAGCGCCGGGATCAGGTAAAATCCCAGGTAATAACACATATAAATCCCCTTGTCTTCTTCATAAATAGGCAAGGGCTTGGTCGCCAGAATATTCAGCTTGTAATTGTGAATGAGGTAATCGTAACTCTGGTAGGGCACCATGCCAAATTCCGACAGGCTACAAACGATCAGCGCGAGGATGGCCGATGATATTACAATTGGTTTGAGGTTAATTTCCGGGCTGTCGCGACCGAGGCCCCGAACGGACATGGCGAAAGCAAATGAGCAGGCTATCAGGGACACGGTCGCATATATCGGTGCTAGCCAATACCAGATAAATAATACCGATGGAAGAGCGATGTAGGCAAGAGTAACATATGTAAGCCGCTTCATTCATTAATGAATATTAACCTCGACGTTGAGAGTTATCCCGAACTTTTTATTTACAGATTCACGTATTTTTTCCGACAATGCCTTGATTTTCGCCCCCGAGCCGCCACCGTAATTGACAAGTACCAGCGCCTGCCGTGCATGAACGCCGATATCGTCTTCCCGGTAACCTTTCCAGCCCGCCCGCTCGATCAGCCAGCCCGCCGGAACTTTGGTGGTTTCGGCGTCGACAGGGTAGCCCGGTATTTCGGGGAACAATTCCCGTAAATGGGCAAATTGCGCAACGGGGATTTCAGGGTTTTTAAAAAAACTTCCTGCATTACCGATTTCGGCAGGGTCAGGCAATTTGCTTCGCCGGATCTGCATGATTGCCTCGCTGACGTCACGGATAGTTGGAATCTCCGCCCCCATTTCCCGCAAAGTCTTTTGAACATCTCCGTATGCCGCATTCAGAACAGGCTTCTTATTCAGTCTGAAAGTGGCACCGGTAATCACATATTTGTCTTTCAAAGACTTCTTGAATACGCTTTCGCGGTAGCCGAACTGGCACTCTTCATTACTGAAAATACGTTTTTCGCCGCTTTCGATGTCTACCGCCTCCACGCATTCGATCACGCTTTTAACTTCCACGCCGTATGCGCCGATATTCTGCATGGGAGCCGCGCCAACCGTTCCGGGAATGAGCGAGAGGTTTTCCACGCCGCCATAGCCTTTATCCACACAATGCATTACGAAATCGTGCCAAACCTCACCCGCGCCCACTGCCAGCACGACCGTTTCCTCATTTTCTTCCACAACTGTGATACCCACGATAGCCGGGTGGATCACGAGCGCTTCGATGTCCCTGGTAAGCAAAATATTGCTGCCGCCGCCGAGGATGAACTTTGGCGTATTCTTCCACTCAGGATCATGCAAAATGGCCGCTAATTCATCGACAGAGTGCACATTTATAAAAAACCTGGCATCGGCATCGAGCCCGAATGTATTGAGATGGCGAAGCGAAACGTTGGATTGTACTAGCATTGAAATCGGGGATAAACCGGGTAAAGTTAGGTATTACATTCAAAATTCAGTGGTATGGTGATTCATCCAATTTTGATTAAGTTTGTGGGCTCAGTTACAATGGTTCAGGATATGACGCTAAAAAAGAAATTTTTATGGGCTCTGCATCTTGGCATCATTTTGATCTCGGGTTGTGCGAAAAAGTCGGTGGTGAGCTCCGGTTCCGAGTACAGGGAAGATCTTTCCGCGGTCCGGCCACGCTATGAATATGTAGAGCCGGCCGTAGTAACACGTACAGAACCCGCAGCACCCGCCAGGAACAGCAACGTTCAAAAAGCGGATGTGGATAAGCCGTTGTATGTCAATAAAAAACTGGAATCGGCGCTGGATACGCTCGTGAAGCAGAATAAGTCCATCCGCTATATCAATGGTTTCAGGATACAGATTTATGTAGGAAATGTGCGGCAGGAAGCGGACGGTGCGAAGTCCTACGTTTACCAGGCTTTTCCGGATTTGAACCCTTACGTTTCGTACACCCAGCCGACCTACCGCGTGAAGGTGGGCGATTTCATGTACCGGAGCGACGCAGAGCAATACCTCGACCTGATCCGAGAACAGTATGCTTCCGCCGTGATCCTCGCCGACAGGGTGGATATCAAGCGGAGCCTGATGGTAACCCCGGCTTCGGATCATAATTAATGTAACTACTTATTTAACCGGATAATTTTATCCACATATACATACTACCAACAGAATGAAGAAAGCGCTTATTACAGGGATCACCGGGCAGGATGGCTCCTATTTGGCCGAGCTCCTTTTGAGCAAGGGATATGAAGTGCATGGTATCAAACGCCGCAGTTCGTTGTTCAATACCCAGCGGATCGACCATATTTACGAAGACCCGCACGAAAAAAACGTACGCTTCCACCTTCATTACGGCGACCTGAGCGACTCTACGAATATTATCCGCATCATCCAGGAGGTTCAGCCGGATGAGATATACAACCTGGGCGCGATGTCGCACGTGCAGGTGAGTTTCGAAGAACCTGAATACACGGCCAACGTAGACGGTATCGGAACGCTCCGTATCCTGGAAGCCGTACGCTTGCTGGGATTGACCCAAAAAACCAAAATTTACCAGGCTTCCACTTCCGAACTGTACGGTTTGGTGCAGGAGGTGCCGCAATCGGAGCGCACGCCGTTCTACCCGCGCTCGCCTTACGCGGTTGCGAAGATGTATGGCTACTGGATCACCGTGAACTACCGCGAAGCATATAATATGTTTGCCGTAAATGGTATCCTCTTCAACCACGAATCCCCATTGCGCGGCGAAACTTTCGTAACCCGCAAGATCACCCGTGCGGTAGCACGTATCGCATTGGGCTTGCAGGACAAAGTGTACCTCGGTAACCTCGATGCACAGCGTGACTGGGGCCATGCCAAGGACTTCGTGGAAGCAATGTGGCTCATTCTGCAACAGGACACACCCGAAGATTTCGTAATTGCTACCGGTGTTACTACCCGCATTCGCGAGTTTGTGAGAATGGCATTTGCCGAAGTGGGTATTGAAGTTGAGTTCAGCGGCGAAGGCGCTGGCGAAATTGCGAAGGTGGTTAAATGCAACAATCCTGAGTTCCAGATCGAGATCGGCAAAGAAGTGGTGGCTGTTGACCCTCGTTACTTCCGTCCTACCGAAGTGGAATTGCTTATCGGCGATCCTACGAAATCAATGGAAAAGCTGGGCTGGAAACCCAAATATGATTTGAAAGCGCTTGTAAACGATATGGTTGCGGCCGACGTGCAGTTGTTCCGCAAGGATCGCTTGCTGGAAAGCAGTGGTCACCGTGTTCCCAACTATTACGAGTAAGAATGTTATACCCAAAAAGAAACCCCGCAGAGTTGGCTCTGCGGGGTTTCTTTTTGGTACTCATAATTTAAATAGCAGGTCCCACCTTGACGGATTTGGCTGCCTTGATCAGGTCTTCCGGCTTCTGGTTCCCGAGAAGTTGTTTCACCACCTTGCCTTTTCCATTGATGAAAAACAAGGTAGGATAACCTTCGATCGGATACCTTTTCAGAAGCGCAGGGCCTTCGCCGCTTTCCATGTCCATTTTCACATTGATGAAATTACCATTGAACACAGTGCCTACATCCTCACGGGTAAACACGTTCTTTTGCAGCAACTTACACGGCCCGCACCAGGTTGTGTAGGCATCGAGGAAGATGATCTTGTTCTCTTTTTTTGCCTTTTTTAGAATAGAAGACCATGAACCTTCGGTAAACTGGATACCCTTTTCGGCAGCCTTATTCTTATCCCCTTCCCCGGCGATCGCTACCGACATGGCCAGCATGAGTGCCATCATCGCGAGCCCGAGCGTCTTTAAACTTTTCATTTTCAGTGCTTATTTATGATTTCAATATTGGGTTAACGAAAATACGCCTTTGTTTTATTTTACACAATTATGGACTCACAGCCTATCTCGCAGCTTTTGCGGATAAGAAGCTCAAAAAGGGTAACTTCGCAACTTCATTAACACCAGAATACCATGAAAGTTCAGGAAGCGAAGTATGTGATGAGCAATACGGATTACGAGAAGTGCCCGGAGCCCGTCCTTCCCGAATATGCATTTATCGGACGTTCCAATGTGGGTAAATCGTCGCTTATCAACATGCTGACAGGCAAAAAAGCATTGGCCAAAACCTCGCAGCAACCGGGAAAAACGCAGATGATCAACCATTTTATCATCGACGACGTATGGTACCTGGTCGATTTGCCGGGTTATGGGTATGCCAAAGTGAGCAAAGTGGAGCGCGACAAGTGGGAGAAAATGATCCACGATTACCTGCATTACCGCGAAAACCTCATTTGTACATTCGTGCTGGTGGACGTCCGCCACAGCGCCATGGCCGTCGACCTTGAATTCATGGCCGCATTAGGCGAGGCCGGCATTCCGTTTGAAATCATTTTTACCAAAGCCGATAAACTCAAACCCGCACAGGTAGCTGCCCAGGTGGAAGCTTACAAGCGTAAAATGGGTGAAATGTGGGAGGAAATACCTGAAATGTATGTGACTTCGGCAGAAAAAAACGAGGGCCGGGAGCCTATCCTGGCGGCAATAGAAACTTATAATCAGTCGTTTGTGAAGACAAAATAGGATATCGGTTGTTTCCCGGACAATCTTTCCGTTATTTTGCGCAAAAATTGATTGCCGCATCCAACATTAACATCAAGATATAAACATAGTAAGAAAGGATGAGTGAAAAAGTAGAGTCAACAGGAATGGATTTGTTGAAAGAAATCGCCAATGTATCCGGCAAGCCAGGGTTGTTCCGCATTCTGAAACCAAGCCGTGCGGGCGTGATCGTGGAAGGCCTGGACGAGAAACGTGAAAAAACGCTGATCGGCCCGACCGCGCGCGTATCGGTATTGAAAGACGTTTCGATCTTTACAGACGGTGCAGAAGAATCTGTTGCCCTGTCGGAAGTGTTCCTGAAAATCCGTGAGATTCACGGCGAAGAGGTTACATTGTCTGTAAAAACTTCATCGGATAAAGAACTCATCGAGTTTCTTGCTGAGGTGCTTCCGGAGTTCGACCGCACGAAAGTATATGTGTCGGACATCAAAAAAGTCATTACCTGGTACAACCTGCTTTCTAAATACATTCCAGAAGCATTTGTAGCATCAGAAGGCGAAGTAGAAGCAGCTGCCGGGCCGGTTGCGGAAGCTTCGGCGGAAGAAGAGGCAAAAGAAGAAGCGCCTGCGAAAAAGGCTCCCAAAAAAGAAAAAAGCAAAGCTTAACAGCGACTGATATCATGTGGAACCCTGCCTTTCCGGTGGGGTTTTTCCTTTTTTATGGACAATCTCTCCTCCTACATCGACCACACGCTCCTCGCCGCGACGGCCAGCGAAACCAATATCCGCAAGTTGTGTGAAGAAGCCTGGATACATCAGTTCAAAGCGGTGTGCGTGGCGCCTACTTACGTGCCATATGTCGTCGAAATGCTGGAATTTTGTCCTGTTAAAATCGAAATTGCGACTGTAATCGGCTTTCCGTTGGGCTATTCTACGACCGCGACGAAAGTTAGCGAAGCGCGGGAAGCGTTGCAGTTTGGCGCCAGCGAGCTGGACGTGGTGATGAACCTGTCGCAATTCAAATCTATGGCGTACCTGAGCATTCGCGAGGAGCTGAAACAGCTTGCCGACCTCGCTCACGAACAGAATGCATTGCTGAAAGTCATTATCGAAACAGCCAGCCTCGATTCGTTCGACCTGTACACGGCTTGCGAAATCTGCGCGGAGGCGAAAGCTGATTTTGTCAAAACATCCACGGGCTTCGGTCCCGGCGGTGCGGATGTGGAAACTGTGCGTAAAATGCGGTCGATCCTGCCTGCGGAAGTGAAAATCAAAGCGTCGGGTGGCATCAAAACATACGAACAGGCCGTGGCGATGATCGAAGCCGGTGCGGAAAGGATCGGGACTTCTTCGGGCGTGGCAATCGTCACCCGCGCATGAAACGCGTGCTCTTGCTCAGCACGGTACATCCGTCGGCAGACCCGCGCATTATGTACAAGATCGCCCCGTCGCTGCAAAGCCATTATGAGGTTTTTTGTGCATTACCCGGCCTGCTTGGAAGTTTGCGTGACGGGCTGCATTTAATCAATCTGCCAAAATTCGGACGGTTACTGCCAAGGATTTTGCTTACACATCCAGTCGCATTGCTCAAATGCCTGCGATTGAGGCCTGCTATCGTCCACATTTTTGTGCCTGAATTGATCCCGCTCGCATTGCTTTTCCAATGGACGGGCGCAAAAGTGGTGTATGAGGTGCAGGAGAACCTCTTCAAGAAATTCGCGATCAAGCGGTACAACAATGCACCGATTTTCCAACGGCTGTTCCGGCTTTTCGACAGGCTGGCACGAAGGAAGTTTCATTGTGTTTTTACGGAAGACGCCTATCTCGAAGAATATCAGGATCTGGCGAAGCCGTTCGCGGTTATCCACAATTATGTATCGCTGCCGTTGATAGACTCCCTCGCACATGAGGGCGCACGTACACGAGGGGCTGAGCTCTTCTACCTGGGCGTGGTGTCGATGGAGCGCTGTCTGGATACGATGATCAATGCGCTGGCAATACTGAAAAACAGTCATCCCGATTGTCATTTACACCTTTTCGGCCCTGTGCGGGTAGAAAACGCCGGGCTGGAAGCGATAGCAGGCTACCGGGAGGTAAAGGATAGCGTTACATTTCACGGCTACACCGCTCAGAAAGTAGCGCTGCGTTATGCCAGGCAGTCGGCGGCCGGCATTGCCTTGCTCAAACCCGTGGCGGACTATCCCGAATCGTTTCCGACGAAACTATTCGAGTACATGGCATTAAAATTGCCTGTCATTACGTCCGATTTTCCCCTTTACAGGCCAATCGTGGAGGGTTCCGGGTGCGGTTTTTGTATTTCACCGGATAATGAAAAAGCGCTGGCCGACGCATTGGAATGTTGCATTGCCGACAGCGCATTGCGGTCGGTAATGGGCAATAATGGCAGAAAAGCCACGGAGACTTATTACAACTGGGCATTGGAGGAAGCAAAGCTTTTGTCATTTTATGACGACATTTTGCATTCCTGATAATCTAATTCGCCGTCGCCGTCATTATGATTTTATAAATTTATTATTGAATTGTTCAAATATGGAGTGCTACGATTTCTACGAAATATTTAACTTTCGGAATCGAAAAGAATTGTAGCTTGCGAAGTCAACTTCTCAATCATGTATATTAATACGGTTAGTCATTATCTGCCAAGCGAAGTTATTGGTAATGAATATTTTACAAATCTCAACAACCTATCCAACGAGTGGATCGTAGAAAGAACAGGAATCTCGGAAAGACGTAAAGCATCAACAGACGAAAATACCTCGACCATGGCCATCAAGGCGGTCGAATCATTGCTCGAAGATATCCCATACAGTAAAAACGAGATAGATCTGATCGTAGGGGCTACTTATACGCCTTACGACACCATCGTCACGCTGGCCCATGCGGTACAGCACCAGCTTCAAATCCCCGATATTCCGGTCGTCAGCATTTCATCCGCTTGTTCGTCGTTGCTCAATGCCATCGAGATCGTCGAAGGCTACTTCGCGATGGGCAAGGCTTCGAAAGCATTGGTGGTTGTTTCCGACCACAATACGGCCTATTACAATGAAATGGACACGGTTTCAGGACATTTGTGGGGCGATGGCGCTTCGGCATTGCTCATTTCCAAAGAGCGGCAGACAGAAGGCGATATGCAGATCAAAAAGCTTATCACCGGCGGCGCAGCCACCAGCGGAAAGGCCGTCGAAGCGGTGGTGCTCCGCCCCAACGACCGGGGCGTGGTAATGCCTTTCGGGCGCGATGTGTTCCAGAATGCCTGTGTATACATGCCCAAAGTGAGCCAGCAGGTATTGCAGGAATGCGGCCTGACCATCAACGACCTCGATTACCTCATCCCGCACCAGGCTAATCACCGCATCAGCCTCAACGTGATCAACACACTGGGTATCCCGGCCGAAAAACTGATATCGAACATTCAGTACCTCGGCAACACGGGCTGCGCAGGTTGTGCGATCGCGCTTTCGGAGAATAAGGAGAAATTCAAAAAAGGTGAAAACATCGTGATCACGGTATTTGGCGGCGGCTATTCGTACGGCGCCATGTTAGTTACCATTTGATAATTGATATTAACCCATAAAAAAGCCTTCCAACCGCTACGATTGGAAGGCTTTTGCTATGTTAATGCATGCTTAGTTCACATCCGGCTCAGAACTGTAAGAAGCCGGTTTCCAAACATTGTTCTCGGGATTGATATCGGGAAGACTGTGCTCCGGATCGATCGTTACGGCGCGGATCGGGCCTTGCGTAGCCGCTTTGAAGGTCCATGCACCGCCACGCTGCCAAATCTCCACCGGTAGTTCAACACGCGTTTTCTTGCCGCTCACTTCCTCGATGTCCACTTTTACAGGCATTGCCAGCTGATCCAGGTTTTCAATGGTAATGTAAGAGCCCTTCGTCGGGTTTTGCTCCACGTAAGCTACTTCTTTCACCGACTGATCCAGCTTATAGTTCTCGAAGAACCAGCCTTTCCAGAACCAGCCCAGGTCTTCGCCAGCCGCATCTTCCATGGTCCGGAAGAAATCGTAAGGCGTAGGATGCTTGAATGCCCAGCGCTGCACATAAATTTTGAATGCGTAATCGAAACGCTCCTTGCCGAGAATCTGCTCGCGAAGCATTCTCAGGCCCATTGCGGGTTTGTAGTAAGCTTCCCAGCCCAAATTCACAGCCTGGACCACGTCCGGAATGGTCATGATAGGGTCCGCTTTCGGGCGGAAAATCATCGGTGCCAGGCGGTGCATATCGTTCATCTGGGTCGTTTTGTACTCACCATTGTTGAAGTTATCGCCCGACAGGAAGTTGATGAACGTGTTGAAACCTTCGTCCATCCACGCATACTTACGCTCGTTGTTACCGACGATCATCGGGAACCAGTTATGGCCGAATTCGTGGTCGGTTACGCCCCAGAGATCATCCTTACGGCTTTTGCTGCTGCAAAAAACGATGCCCGGATATTCCATACCACCCACGATACCAGCCACATTGGTCGCTACCGGGTAGGTATATTCATGCACATAATTGGAATAGAACTCGATACAGCCCTTCACATATTCGGTAGAACGGCCCCAGCCATCCAGTCCGCCGTCCTCAGCCGGGTATGCCGACTGCGCCAATGCAGTTTTGCCTTTGGGCAGGTTCATCCGGGCGGCATCCCAAACGAATGCTTTGGAAGTTGCCCACGCGATGTCGCGCGCCTGCAAGCAGCGGAAGCGCCAGGTTAACGTACCCGATTGTTTCGGTCTTGTATTCGGGTTGGTAACCTCCTCCGCGCTGCGGATCATCACAGTCTGGTCGCTTTTAGCGGCGTCGGCCAGTCTTTTGCGTTGCTCGGCAGTGAGTACTTCATTCGGGTTGAGCAATTCGCCCGATCCTACTACGATATGGTCCCAGGGCACAGTCACATTGTATTCAAAATCACCATATTCGAGGTAAAACTCACCTGCGCCCAGGTACGGCAGCAAATTCCAGCCCTCTATATCGTCGAAAACGGCCACACGCGGGTACCATTGCGCCATTTCATACACAATACCATTCTTGGTTTCGAGCGTTCCCATGCGGTCGGAGCCGTATTCGGGGATTTTAAATGAATACGCCAGCTTGATTTTGATCACATCGCCATTGGCTTTCACAGGCGTTTTCAGGCGGATCTGCATGCGGGTGTCGGTAACCTTATACTCCGCATCTACAAATGCTCCTTTGCCTTGCTGAACAGTTACGGCTTTGATAGAATCTCCTCCATCGAAACCCATGTTGCCAAAACGGCCACCGGTAACAGGTGTGGTTTGCGCGCCTCTCGAATGGCTGCCGAATGCATTCTGATCGAGTTGGAGCCAGATAAATTCCAGGTTTTCAGGACTGTTGTTTTTATAGGTAAGCTCCACTTCCCCGCTCACGGTCCCTTTCTCCTCGTCGAGCGCAACGTTGATCTTGTAATCGGCACGGTTCTGCCAGTATTTGGGCCCGGGGGCACCGCTTCCCGTCCGGTATTCGTTGCCCGGCTGGAAGTTGAAGAGCGGGTGAAAGAGCACGTGCGCATCATATTTCACCTTCTCAGCCTCCTGTGCGATAGCGTTGTTGAAGAAGCCCAGACTGCTCATTGCAATGACGCCCAGACGAAATATTGAAATTTTCATTATAATGGTTAAAAATTGGAAATATTGGGTTGTAAACGAGCAATATACATCTTTTCGCCAAATTCTCATCCGAATGCGCCAGCGACTGTCAGTTGAAACATATACCAAAGGTGTCCTCGCAGGTGACCGGTCGACGCTCAGCCGCGCCATTACCGTTATGGAAAGCAGCTTGCCCGAAGACCGTAAACTGGCAGGCGCGATTCTTCAAAATATCCTGCCGTACACCGGCAACTCGGTCCGCATCGGCATTACCGGCGTGCCCGGTGTGGGAAAAAGTACATTCATCGAAGCATTCGGAAGCTACCTCACCTCCCTGGGCAAGCGCGTGGCCGTACTGGCGGTCGATCCGAGTAGCAAGCAGTCGGGCGGGAGCATACTAGGCGACAAGACGCGGATGGAAAAACTCGCGCGCGACCCGGATGCCTACATCCGTCCTTCGGCCACCAACCTCTCCCTCGGGGGCGTAGCGCGGCATACACGCGAAGCGATCCTCCTGTGCGAAGCGGCGCGTTACGACATTGTATTGGTTGAAACAGTCGGCGTAGGCCAATCGGAGACATTGGTGAAGGGCATGACCGACTTTTTCCTCCTGCTCATGCTCTCGGGCGCTGGCGACGAGTTACAGGGCATTAAAAAGGGCATTATGGAAATGGTGGATGCCGTGGCCGTCAACAAAGCCGATAATGGTAACGAACCGGCAGTGACAAATGCAGTGGCGGAATACCGGCAGGCATTGCACCTGTTTCCCGAAACAGCTTCGAAAGTACCGGTTCAGGTAGTAGCGTGCTCGGCATTGGAAAATACGGGAATGGAACTGATATGGAACCTGATCTCCGATTATTTTGCGCAGACTACCAAAAGTGGCTTTTTAGAACAAAACAGGCAGTTTCAACGGATAGAATGGCTTCGCGAGCAGATCCGGCAGTCGCTGGAAGACCGGTTTTATGAAAATGAATGGGTGCAAAAGCACATTGCCTCAGCGGACGAGGCGGTACGAAATGGAGAGAAGCTGCCGGAAGATGCGGCGGGGGAGTTGATTGAGATGTTCCTTCGTTCCGGTAATGCATTCAATGGCTGACCGCCGACCGCCGACAGCCGACAGCCGACCGCCGACCGCCGACCGCCCCAAATTTCCGATAAGTCATAAAAATTCACTGTAAAAGCATTTTTCACTAAGTTTGGACGTTAAAACTAACGCGAATCAAACTCTATTGATCTTAACATTTTAAGTTCTCAACTATGAAAAAAACCTATGCCCTCAGCAAAGCCTCCTTGCTGGCCATGTTCATGATCCTTTCTGTCGTTTTTGCTTGTAAGGATGATGACGATGAACCAACACCACCGGTAAACAATGATCCGATCGCAGCTACATGGCAACTGACTGCCGTTGCCGCGGCACCAGGATCTACCTTGCCCGTGGACCCTGCGGCGCTCGTCTCATGTATTTATAGCTTAAAATTGACTTTTAAGGCAGATAATACCATCGGAACTGCCGATTGCCCTACTGCCGTGACATTGATCAACTCCGTGATCCCCATCGATGGAGCAACATGGGAAGTAAAGGATGGCAATCTTACTTTGAAGGATAAAAACAATGCATCCAAAACGTTCAAGTACACGCTAAATGGCTCGGACCTGCAAATTTCTGTGGACGATGCTGCGGTTATCCCAGGCTCACCAGCCATCGATGTCGTGTTGAAATTCAAGAAAGTCTAGTATTTCAAAGTATCATAAACAAAAAAGCCGGGCTTCACAGTCCGGCTTTTTTCGTTACCCGCTCGTGTGATCGCAAACGATCAACCACTTCCCTTTAATCTTTCTGAACAAAAGCGTGTAATGCCCTTCCAGATCGCCTTTTTCAGGTCGGGTTAAATGGAATTTTCCAACTACGAACGCCACATCTTGGCCGGGAAATGAGAAGTTCAGGAATGTGAATTTCAATGTACCCATCGTCGCGCGGTCGGGGTAACGTTTGAGATAACCTTCATAAGTAGGCTTGTAACCATAGGTAATGCCTGCCTTTCCGACAAACATCAACGAATCGGATTCCCAGTAGCCGTTCATGAACGATCGGATATCCCCTCTGTTCCAATCCGCCTCCTGGCGTTTCAGGATGCCGAGGACCTCGTCTTTGTCGGCGGCCGATTGTGCCTCCGCCGCGAGTCCCATGCCGATCAGAATAAGGGTAAAAAGCCAGTTTCTCATATTTTTTATGGATTTTTGTAATGCGATAGACGATTCTAAATATAACGGAAAGATCGGCGCCCCCGAAAGGCGCATTGCCGAAATATCATAAACAGTGACCCATCCCTATTTATTTATACTGAATCCCAACTCGGGCACTTCGATCGGCAAAAACAGTGCGGTGGTACAGGACCGGATCCATGCCGCGGCGAAAAAGAATGCCGGTACCGCCCAAATCCTCTTCACGGAGGAGCGCGCACACGCAACCGAGCTCGTACGCGAGCATATGCACGCGGAAAAATGGAAGGCGATTGTGGCTGTGGGCGGCGACGGTACTGTGAATGAAATCGCCAAACCACTTGTCGGAACCGATATTCCGATTGGAATCCTGCCCCTCGGCTCCGGAAATGGCCTAGCTCGCCACCTGGGCCTTCCGCTTACATTGGATGCATCCCTGAAACGCCTGTTTGAAGGCAAACCCTCGACGATCGACAGCGCGGAATTGAATGGTATACCTTTCTTCTGCACCGCAGGAATGGGTTTCGATGCTTACGTGGGGCATTTGTTCAGCCAGCAAAAAGCGCGCGGGCTGGCTACCTATTTGAATGTGTCGTTCAAGGCATATTGGTCGTATAAACCGCAGACTTTCCGGCTCAATGGCGTCGAAACGCAGGCTTTCTCGCTTTCATTTGCCAATGCGGGGCAGTTTGGCAACAATGCGTGGGTAGCCCCGCAGGCGAATTTGCAAGACGGCTTGCTCGATGTGTGTACGATCAGCCCGTTCCCGCAGTGGTATGGCACAGCGCTTGCTTATGGACTGTTTACCAAGCAGTTGAAGCAATCGACCTACATCCATTACGAGCGGGCCACGGAGGCTGTCGTGGAAACCGATGCGCCGCCGATGATCCATTACGACGGCGAGCCGCTGCAACTGGATACGATGCGCATTGAAGTGAAAATCAAACCGGATAGCCTGAATGTGATCCTGTGATTCCCCTTAACATTTGAAATATGTCAAAGAAAAACCGCTCGGGCATTGTGTATTCCACCAACCCGGAGTTTGAATATAACGACCAGGACGACGAAGCCGAAACCCTGGCACCGCAGCAGCAGGATTTACGCATCTGGCTCGACCGCAAAGGCGGCGGCAAGGTGATTACCGTTGTGAAAGGATTTATTGGTACAAATGCAGACCTGGAAACGCTCGGCAAACAGCTGAAAGGCCTTTGCGGCAGCGGCGGAACGGTGAAAGACGGCGAAGTCCAGATCCAGGGCGACCATCGCGACAAGGTCATTACCTGGCTCACGAGCAAGAGCTATAAAGCCAAAAAAGCCGGAGGATAGCTCCGGCTTGCATTATAATGTTTTGGTAGTATCGATTTCCGTCGGTGCGGGTACCGAAGATGGCGGAGGCAATTTCTGCTGCGATGGCCCGAGCACTTCCACATCCGTCACAAAAAACTTCGTATCGCCATTCCACGGCAGTTTGAAAAACTTTTCTTCGTAAGTCAGCGAAACCCGGTGGCCGTTTTTAATCGCTTCTTCGAGTTTTGAAATAGCATCTTTGTTTTTGCCGCTCACCGAAAATACCCATTGTGAGGAATTCATCGTCCCGTCACCTTCAAACAGGCCACCCATGCGCAGTTCGCCTTCATAGGTTTTGAACAAATAGCCCCGGTTACTGAGCCGTGTCACATATCCTCCCCGCTTTCCTTCACTGTAATATCCAAAAGTGATATAATATAGTATTCCGAATACGATAGCCAGAAATACGGCGAAAATGACCCATTTACGCATAATACCCGATTAGTTTAGTTTGGTGATGGAAGCGAACTTCGCAAAACAGTTTGATTTTTCCTAGTTATTATTTTGCCCTGATCGCGATCACCGGATCCATCCGCGCGGCGAGCATTGCGGGCACAATCCCCGAAAGCACCCCGATAATGCTTGATACGCCCAGCCCCAGAAGCACATTGCGCGGCAGCAGCAGGATTTCCAGCGAACCGAGTTTCAGGAATGAAAGCAGGTATACTAAAAATATGCCTACCAATCCGCCCACAAGGCTCAGCATAACCGCTTCAAAAAGGAATTGGAACAATATCGAATAGTTTTTGGCGCCCAGCGATTTCTGGATACCGATCAGGTTGGTCCTTTCTTTTACCGAAACGAACATGATATTGGCAATGCCGAAACCTCCCACGAGGATCGAAAAGCTGCCGATGACCCAACCCGCAACCGTCAATACCGCGAACAACCCGGAGATCGCGACCGCAGCTGCTTCGGGCCGGTTCAGGGAGAAGTTGTTTCCGTCGCGGGGCTTGATACCGCGCTTGGTACGCATTAATCCTACGATCTCGGCCTCCACCTCTTTCATACCCACATCGTCAGGAAAGCCTTTCACCACAATGTCCGCATTCCGTCGGCCGGATTGAAACAGCTTGGAAAATGAAGCAAAAGGGATAAGGCAGATTTTATCGGGGCTACCGCCGAAATCGACCAGGCTTTCCCCTTTTTTCTCCCGCACGCCGATGATCGTAAACTTATGTCCCGACAGCTTGAACGGCTTCCCGACGGGGTCCTGCCCTGGGAAAAGCGATTCGGCAATGTCCGCGCCGACGATCGCCACATTCCGGGCGTTGTTGGTTTCGAGCGGGATGAAGTAGCGGCCGTTCTGGACGGGAATATCGGAAATCAGATTGTATTCGAAGGAAACGCCCTGGATGAGTGCATTAATGCTGTTGGAACCGTTTTTGAGCATGGTATTGCCCCTGAAATCCATTACCGCCACCGCACTGGCGCTTTCCAGGTTATCGTAGAGGTACTTGTATTCGGAATAGTTGGGTTCCGGCCACTGGAAGTATTTCCACCATTGGTACTCGCCACCGAAGCCCCAGGGCCATTTTTGTACATAAATCACTTTGTCGCCGATAAAGCTCAGGCTGTCGCGGATGCTTTTTTCGAGCGAATCCACGATGGTAAACACGGCCACTATGGCGAATATGCCCACCGTAACGCCCAGCAGCGATAGGATTGTGCGGGTAACATTGGTTTTGAGCGCTCCCCAGGCGAACCGGAAACTCTCCCAGACCTGTCGTAAAAACTTCATCATGACGTTACGGACAATTTGAGTTCAAAAGTTAGCGCATCGCCCCAATGCACCGAAATAAATTGGTATAAAAGGTAAGAAAAAGGGCTCGATTTAATAAATTACAACATTAACCTGACACTCCTATATGAAATTACGCTTTACGCTAATGCTGCTTGCCGGCACGCTATCCGGCATTTCTTACGCCCAGAAACCCTTACAGGAATCCACCGGTTTCTACCAATTCCTCTCCGACGATCCCAATCAGAAACCGTTTTTCAGTGACCGAAAGGGCGTCATCGGGCAGAACGGGATGGTGGCTACGGCGCACCCGGTGGCGTCGGCGGTGGGCGTGGATATTCTGAAAGCGGGCGGTAATGCGGTGGACGCTGCGGTAGCGGTGCAATTTGCATTGGCTGTCGTGCATCCTTCGGCAGGCAATATCGGCGGCGGCGGATTTCTGGTTTTACGGGATAAAGAAGGCAAAAGTTACAGCATCGATTTTCGCGAAAAAGCACCCGGAAAAGGCCATGCCGATATGTACCTCGATAAGGACGGCAACATTATTCCCGACGCGAGCACCCTGGGCCGCCTTGCATCCGGCGTACCGGGCTCTGTGGACGGCATGGTGCAGGCACATGCAAAATATGGTAAACTGAGCTGGAAACGGGTATTGCAACCCGCTGTCGACATCGCCAGGAATGGCGTGGTACTCACCGAGCGCGAAGCGAGAAGCCTCAATTCGATCAAGAGTGATTTGCTGGCTGTGAATCCGGGATCGGCATATTTTCTGAACCCGACCGGCAAAAATTGGGCGGCCGGCGATCTGCTGGTCCAGAAGGATTTGAGCAAAGTATTGAAACGCATTCAAAAGAAAGGCAGGGAAGGCTTTTATGCCGGTAAGGTGGCTAAACAGCTCGTGAAGGACATTAACCGCAACGGCGAAGGCATTATCACTAAACAAGACCTGGCCGACTACCACGCGCAATGGCGTGAAACCATTACCGAGGGCTACAAGGGTTACAAAGTAATAACAATGGCGCCTCCTTCGAGCGGCGGCGTGGCTTTGCTGCAACTCATGCGCCTCACCGAACAGCATCCATTGCGCAAATGGGGCTGGCACAGCGATTCCACCATTCAGGTGATGATCGAGGCCGAACGCCGCGTGTACGCCGATCGGGCCAAATTCCTCGGTGACCCCGATTTTGTGAAAGTGCCGGTAAGCGATCTAATCAGTAAAGATTATTTGCAAAAACGTTGGAGCGATTTCACCTGGGACAAGGCCACCGACAGCAAAAACATCCATGGCGGCGAGCTACCGGGCTACGAAAGTCTCGAAACCACGCATTTTTCAGTGGTAGATAAAGAAGGCAATGCGGTATCCGTAACTACCACGTTGAATGGCGGCTACGGCAGTCGCGTGGTCGTGAAGGGCGGGGGCTTTTTCATGAATAATGAAATGGATGATTTCAGTATCAAAGCCGGCGCGCCGAATATGTACGGACTGATCGGCAACAAAGCCAATGCGATTGCACCGGGCAAACGAATGCTATCGTCCATGACGCCGACGATCATCGAGAAAGACGGAAAATTGCTGATGGTAGTCGGTACGCCAGGCGGTTCTACCATCATTACCTCGGTTTACCAAACCATCCTGAATGTGCTGGAACACGGAATGACCATGCAGCAGGCCGTGAATGCATTGAAGTTCCACCACCAATGGCTGCCCGATAAAACCACTTTCGAAGCCAATGCATTCCCCGCCGAGGCTATTCAAAAGTTGCAGGATAAAGGCTATATCCTCGAACAGCAGCGCAACTCCATCGGCCGGATGGATTGCATTCTGGTCCTGCCCGATGGCACCCTCGAAGGCGGTTCCGATCCACGCGGCGATGATACCAGCATTGGCTACTAGTTTGTATTCCAAAAACTACTCCCGCATACAGGCGCCACACGCGGGAATACCTTGATCAGCAATAAGTCAGTTGGGAGATCAGCTCCGAATGTTGCGGATAAAGTTGTGATAATGGCTCGCGTTGGGCCATTTCAAAATCCGCAAAGTCGAACCCGGGCGCCACTGTGCAGCCAACCAGCGCATACGTGCTCCCGTGTGCCGGACGCGAGCCAAACCACGCACCAGCCGGCACTACGGCCTGGAATGTTTCGCCATTATCCGGATTGTTACCGAGTCGGATGACGCTCAGTTCGCCGGTTTTTTCATCTATTACAAATACTTCTAATGGCTCCCCGGCATAGAAATGCCACATTTCATCCGCCTGAATGCGGTGGAATGCGGAGAAGTTATGCGATTCGAGCAGGAAATAAATGCCTGTCGAGAATGCCCTGTCTCCTTTGAACCGCGCAGGTAATGCCTCATGCGGAATGGCTTCGGCAGCCCGATAAGTTTCGGCATAGTAGCCACCTTCCGGGTGCGGCAGGAGGTTGTACTTTTCAATCCAGTAAGATACAGGTTTCATGGAACGTCGGTTGAGATACAACCGCAAAGTAACCCGGATCACTAAATATCCACCATTGGCTCATTCTTTTTTGCCAGCAGAAAAGTTTTGATTAATTTTGATCATTATTAATCATAAATAATCACTATTAATCAATGGCTAATCCGCGCGTTAATATTGCCTCCGAAGAAGTGCTTTCCAACAACTGGTACACGCTCCGCAAATACACATTCGATTACCAGCGTGCCGACGGCTCATGGGAGCGCCAGGCGCGTGAGGCGTACGACCGCGGGAATGGCGCGGTGATTTTACTTTATAATAAGGAAAAACAAACTGTGGTGCTGACGAGGCAATTCCGCCTGCCTACCTACACGAACGGCAATGACACCGGCATGATGATCGAAGCCTGCGCCGGGCTGCTCGACAAAGACAATCCCGAAGAATGCATCAAGCGCGAAACCGAAGAAGAGACGGGTTACAAAGTAAGTTCGGTGAAAAAGATATTTCAGGCCTATATGTCGCCCGGCTCTGTGACCGAAATCCTCTATTTCTTCGTAGCCGAATATTCCGACGACATGAAAGTGAGCGACGGCGGAGGCTGTGCCACAGAGCAGGAGAATATCGAAGTAATGGAAATCCCCTTTAATGAAGCCGTGCAAATGGTAGCCAACGGCGGGATTAACGACGCCAAAACCATTATGCTCGTTCAATATGCACAGATTAACGGACTCGTCGGATAATAAAAATGCCGGAGAACACGCATTAACACATTCTCCGGCATCCATATGTGGTGTTACTAAGAAATAGGGTCCGGCGTGGGCGTGATATCTGTTTCAGTAGAAGCCGCGCCCTTGGTACCCTTAAACTTGTCGAACAGGTCCTTGAAAAAGGCTTCTGCGTCCGGAAAATTGCCTTTCAGGGTCTCGGCACCCTTCGTTTTAAGTTCTTCGAAATACTCAGGAGCTTTATCGATGGCCCCTTCCGCTTCGGATTTCAAATTGTTAGCCTTTGTTTTGAGGTCTTCCAGAAGCTTCTCCCCTTCCTCGGTTTGAAGGTATTTGTGTGCAGCCACTCCCGCGGCGGCGCCCAAAATGAATGTGGCCAGGTGTTTTGCGTTAATGCTCATGATTTCCAGTTACTTAGTTCGAGAATGAATATTCAATTTAAAGAAACTAATACTTCCAACAAAGGAACGGACTGACAAATCCGGATGCGTGACACCGGAAAAAAATTGTGCCCGGCAAACTAGTCGCCGGGCACCTGAAAGAGAAGTTGATACGCAAAATGGCCTATTTGATTTCAAATGCAGCCTGCATACGGTAACTGATTTTGATTTTCTGGTACTGCACGTCGCTATCCTGAACAGTGTCAGCAGCTTCGGCCGCAAATGCGCGCACATTGGCTTTCGCAAATACCGGCTGCGGGAAATACAGGTTTTCATCCAGCTCCTTGATTTCTAGCACCTTGCCCAGCTTTTGGTCCAAAGAAGCCACCAGGTATTCCGCCTTCACTTTGGCAGCTTTCAATGCATCGATTTTCACCTGCTTTTTGAATTCCTCCCGTTTGGAATGGTCAACGCGGGCGATGTTCGCATACTGCACGCCACGACTTTCAACCTTCGACAGAATACCATCCAATTTTTCAGCACTAGCCACTTTCAGCTCATACTGCTTGGCTTCCAGGAATGTGGCGGGCTTTTTCTTTTTGTCCACATAATTATAGTTCTGGTAACCTCCCACCCCACTGATCGACAATGCTTCCTTCGGCAAACCTGCGTCCGCTACCGCCTTGATCAGCTGCTTTTCGAGCGCCGAAATATTGACTTTGTCTTTCTGGTTTTTCTCATCCTGGAAATACTCGCGGAGTGAAATGCTGAAATAAATTTCATCGGGCACAACCTCCATTTCGGCGAAGCCCGCCACTTCTATATTCGGTACCTGAAATAATTGTTCTGTTTTGACTTGTGAAAACGCAGGAGTAACAAGTGATGAAGTGATCAGAGCGCCGAGCAAAAAATACTTTTTCATGGCTTAACAATGGATAAAAATGAAACTGATATAAACCGGAACGGCCCTTTCAAACCTCTTGGTTTGCGAACCATTCTATGGTTTAGATACAAAAAGGGGGTGAAAGGTTTAACCGTATGCTCGTTCAAATGCTCCGTCAGGCAAGTGTTTTTACACAAAAAAAGTGGAAGAGCGACTTAAAAAGCTGTCATTCTTCCACTTAATAGCTTAGTAAAAATTTTGTCAGATCAGGTAAAATTTTGGTAAATAGAGTCCATTATCCGCACGAAATGTTGATAATCGGAGTCGCTCAGACTACCCCAGCCCTTGCGACGAATGTCGGCTACGATCGGGAATGCCTGGTTGTAAATGGCCTCCCCGTTTTTGGTCAGGAACAAATTGAATTTACGACGGTCGCCCGCGGCAGGCCCGCGCTCTACGAGGCCTTTCTTTTCCAGCAAATCGATAATCCTCGTCACCGTCGGAGGATCCTTAAAAGTCATTTCCGCCAGTTCGTTCTGGCTGATGCCCTGTTTCCTGAAAATATGGTCGATAAGCACCCATTGGTCGACCGTCAGGTCAAAACCCGCCTCAGTCAGCTGCTTTTGCAGCGCATTACGAATCTTTTTGATAGTCGTATCTATCTTAAAAAAATAGGCACGATGATCCGACTGATGTGTCATGATGTGGAAGTAAGTAGAGGTTTCGAGATGGATTGAGTATTACCAAATATAAGTCTTCGCAACAATTCGTCTACTAATAGTTGTGGGAAAAAGTTTGGAGCTTACTTGTAGTGAATTCAGAAAAAAGGGTTGGACACATTGTGCATCCAACCCCTTGCTATTTCAAAAGAATATCCCTTACGCCGAATTCCGCGCCGCATTGATAATCCCGAACATCGCCCGGATAATCAGCTGGTTATAAGTTTCCACATCCACTGGCAAATCTTTCGGATCGGCAGCGAGCATTTGTAATGCGTATTGCTGGATGGTGATCAGCGGCAATACGATGCGTTCGCGGGTTTTGATTGAAACCTTGGTGACGTTGTTGCTGTCGAGCAGTTCTTTCTGGTTCGATACTTCGAGCAGGAGCTCGCGCGTGAGCAGGAACTCGTCGTACATTTTATCCCAGAATGCCGTATAGTCCGCTTCCTCGCGGAGGTATTTGGTAGCAGGGAAAAATGCCTTGGAAAGCGACTGCATCGAATTTTCGATCAGCGTACGGAAGAAAAGCGATTTCTGGTAAAGCTTTTTGATCTCTTCGACCTTGTTTTGCTTCGCCAACTCGCGAATGGCGGTTCCGAAACCGTAGAAGCCCGGCACATTCTGTTTCATCTGCGCCCACGAGCCTACGAACGGGATCGCGCGCAGGTCTTCAAACTTCAAGCCTTCGTCGTCGTTACCGCGCTTGGTAGGACGGCTTCCGATGTTGGTTTGCCCGTAAAAACGCAATGGCGTCTTCTTATCGAGGTATTTGACAAACATCGGGTGGTTTTTCAGGTCGAGGTACGAGTTGTAGGCGATTTCAGCCATTTCCTCGATCAGGTCCTTGTCGGCATCGGTCAGTTCGTCTTCGCGGTGGCCTTTGAAAAGATGATTTTCAAGACCGGCGGTAAATAGCCTTTCCAGGTTATACATGGCAGTAGTAACCGTGCCATAATTAGAGCTAATAGTCTGTCCCTGAACAGTTAGCTGAATTTCCTTATCCTCGATATCCTTCCCAAGCGACGAATAGAAATTATGGTTGTTGCCACCCCCACGTGCCGGAGGTCCCCCGCGGCCGTCGAAGAAGGTGACTTTAATGCCGAATTCACGCGAAACCTTGGTCAATTCCTCCTTAGCGCGATAAATAGACCAGTTGGCACGCAGGTAACCGCCATCTTTGGTACCATCTGAGAAGCCCACCATGATCGTCTGGTGATTTTCACGGTTGGTGAGGTGATTGCGGTAAAACTCATTTTCATAAAGCGTCCGCATAATGTCCGGCGCATTGGCAAGGTCATCCACGGTTTCAAAAAGTGGCACGACGTCGAGCGCCAGCTTGCCTTCTTCGTCCGCAATCAGGTTTTTAGCCAGTGATACCACCTGCATTACATTCAACGCGGAAGTATTGTTGCTGATCACATACCGGTGCGCACCTTTTTCACCGTTGCTTTCCTGAATGGTTTTGATAGCCCGGATAGACCCTAGAATGTCTTTCGTCAGCTCGTCTTCGTAATCCTCGTCACGAAGCGGAATGTTGAGAGAGAGCAGCAAATCGATCTTTTTCGCCTCGTCCCAGCTCTCGTAATCGCTGTATTTCAACAGGGGTATTTTCTTTTCGAGTCTTTTCAGAATATCCTCCCACGCCTTGCCGTGTTTGCGGCTGTCCTGGCGGACGTCGAGGCTTGCGAAGAAGAACCCGAACAGGTTGAGTTTCAATATAAAATTATCGAGCAGTTCCACGAACAAACCCTGGTGCTTATTCACCAGCACTTCCCGTGCAGCAAGCAACTCGTCGATCAGTTCCTGTGCATTCTCGTAACCTTCTTCGAACGGCCCGAAAATGGTACTGTTCATTTTCTTCTCAGCCAATGAAACCGCATCGTCGACACCCTTGAATGTAAGGCGGCGTTTCAATTGGCGAATATCACGGTAGTACCCGCGGAGCAACGTCTCACGCAAGCGTGCCGCCACTTTCAATGTAATTTCAGGGTTCACAAACGGGTTACCGTCGCGGTCGCCGCCCGGCCAGAAGCCCAGACGGAACACATTCGGGTAAGGCCAGTCGTGCACGCTCATTCCCAGGCCATTAATGAGTTTTTCCAGAATGGACGGGATGGCGTCGTAATATACATTTTCGAGGAACCAGCACAAGCTCACCGCCTCGTCGAAAGGAGTTGGTTTCTCGTGGTTAATGAAGGCCGTCTTGCCGAGTTGCAGCAACAGCTGGTTAACCTCCGCGAAATCGTTCAGCTTGATCGCGTCTTCGAGGTCGTTGATGATCCCTAGCACCTTGCCAGAGTAAAACTGGGTCGGGTGGGCGGTGAGGACAATGCGCACGCTGAAATCTTCCAGCTTCGCGAGCAATTTCTTTTTCAGTTCGTCATTTTCCAGGCGTTCCGTCAGGTAAGTTACCGAGCCTTTGCCCGTCAGGTCGTGCGTCTCATCGAATGCGGCATCTTCCACCGAATCGAAAAGCACCACCTGGCGTTCGATATATTGGATAAATGCAAAAAGCAAGTCCGCACGTTCCTTGGGAGTAGCCGTTTCCAGGAGCTCTGAAAAAAAGTGCTCGATGATTTCTTTAGGAGATTTGCCTTCCTGAAAGCCAATCTCACTTTGCTGAGTCAGTATCGGAAGCAGGGAGCCTGTTTGGAAGATACCGCGGTAGGGTAAACTCAGAAACAGGCTATTAAAAATATTATACTTCGTTACAACTGCGTCCTGGAAACTATTATTCATAATGGAGTGACGAAATTATATTTTGAAATTTGCACTGAAGGCAAATATAACCTTAAAAAATGGGTTTCAGGCTTTGGGATGCGCTTGTTGATGCGATTTTTTAAGCTTTTCAATGGAGTTATGGGTGTAAATCTGTGTAGCGGCCAGGTTGGCGTGGCCCAGCAATTCCTTGATCGCATTCAGGTCCGCACCGCGGTTGAGCAAATGCGTCGCATACGTATGCCTGAGCACGTGCGGACTCTTCTGCGCAAGCGTGGTGACAGCCGAAAGATATTGTTTCACCTTCCGTTGCACGAATACCGGGTAAATGGGTTTGTTTGAATCGGTTAACAGTAAAATATCCGTATTCTCCTCCGGCGCACGCTGTTCGATATATTTTTGAAGTAATTGTACCAACGAACTGGAAACCGGCACGATCCGCTCTTTCGATCGCTTTCCGAATACGCGGATAGTGCGTGCAGGCAAATTCAAATCCTTCAATTCCAGTTCCACCAGCTCCGAAAGGCGGATACCGCTGCCGTAGAGCAGCTCCATAATGACCTGATCACGCAGCCCTTCGAAATCTTCGGTGAATGTCCCCTCTTCGAAAAGCATTTCCATGGATTTCTCTTCCACGAATGCCGGCAGCTTTTTGCGCGTTTTCAAAGCCGACAGGATTTTCGTCGGATCGGCGTCAATGTGTTTTTTCTTTCTCAAATACCCGTAAAAAGTGCGAAGCGCAGCAATTTTCCGGTTAATGGATGATGGATTAAGTCCTTCTTCCATCATACTAACCACCCACGACCGCAGCATCGGCGCTTTCGCCGTTTCGGGTTCGGCGCATTCGTATTGAAAAAGGAGGTATTTCTGAAACTGTTCGAGATCAGTCTGGTACGATTTGATCGTGTGCGCACTGGCGCGCTTTTCGAATTGAAGGAATTCCAGAAACGGCGTTATCATAGTCCGAACATACAAAAAGGAGCCGTCTTATTCAAGACAGCTCCTCTCGTATGATATGGATACAATAATCCTATAGAAGTCTTTCAGAGAACCATTCCGTTAAGAACTAGTCTTCTAAATGACCGTAAGTCTTCTCTTTGTAAACGGCACGCAAAACTTCGAAACGACGCTTAACAGATGGTTTTTCGAAAGCCGTACGCGCACGAAGCTGACGCATTGTACCCGTTCTTTCAAATTTCTTCTTGTAACGCTTAAGAGCGCGGTCGATCGATTCGTTGTCTTTAATGTTAATAATAAGCATGCTTATAATTTCTAATGTTCTTTGAATTGGTTTCTGAAATCGGACTGCAAAGAAAAACTATATCCAACAGAAAATCAAGAAATAAGTCGTTAAAATTCGTTTATTTTTGTATCCATTGCATTGAAACACTAGTCATTAACAGCATAAACAGCCCGATATGAGTTCCAGACTGGGAATAATTGATTTAGGCACCAACACTTTTCACCTGCTGATCGCGGAAGCAAACGGCCCTCATTTTAAGACCGTTTTCCACGAAAGCAGGCCTGCCAGGATCGGCCTCGGGGGTATCAACAAACGCATTATCACGCCCGAAGCACAGGACCGCGCGCTCGCCGTCCTCTCCTACTTCCGCGAAAAGCTCGATTCTTTCGAAGTAATGCCCGAAAAGACGTTCGCATTCGGTACCAGTGCGGTGCGTAATGCGGAAAACCGGCACGAGTTCTGTTCCGAGATCCTGGAAAAAACGAATATCGAAGTGACGGTGATCGACGGTAACCGCGAGGCAGAGTACATATATAAAGGCGTCCGCCACGGCGCCGACATTGGTGATGGCCCTTCCCTGATCATGGACATTGGTGGCGGAAGCGTGGAATTCATCATCGGCAACCGCTCGCAAATTTTCTGGAAACAAAGTTTCGAGATCGGCGGACAGCGGCTGATGGAAAAATTCATGCGGAACGACCCGCTTTCGCAAGCCGACCGCCGGGCGCTTTACAATCACTTCGACGAAAACCTGATCCCGCTTGCCAATGCGGTGCATCAATATGCCCCTGAAAAGCTGGTAGGGTCCTCGGGAACATTCGATACGCTCGTCGATATCGACTTTCATTACCGCACCGGCAGCTGGCCGCCGGCACCGGAAACCGATTTTGACATAACTCTGGAAGAATTTTACCGCGCCTACGCCCTCATCCTTTCCGGCAACCACGACGAACGCATGGCGATCCCGGGAATGATCGAGCTGCGTGTGGACATGATCGTCGTAGCTGTGTGTCTCATCGATTATGTGCTCAAAACGCACGGTATCCGGCAAATCCAGGTTTCCAAATATGCCCTTAAAGAGGGCGTGCTGGCCGAATTGATGGCCCGTTAACCTCCTAAAAGCTCATTTACTTACACCTTTATACTTTATCCAAAAACCAACTCTATGAGATTAATGCGTTACCTTCTCCTCGCGGCGCTGGCATGCGTGTATATGCACGACGCGCACGCGCAACGAAAGAAAAAGAAAGACAAACAGGAAGACGTCAAAATTGAAAAGGCAGTCGATGCGGTGGCATCAGCCGTCAAAGACAAGCTGAAAGACGAAAAGAAGAAAGGCCCGAAAGCATTCAAAGACCTCATCGACAGTACCAATGCCGTCAGCCAGAAGGGCATGATTTCCGTCCATAAAGTGGATGATAAGTGGTATTTCGAAATCGCCGACTCGCTTTTGAACCGTGATATCATGGCTGTAACCCGCTATTCCAAAACCGCGGCGGGCGGCGGGATTTTCGGGGGCGAAGAAGTGAACCGCCAGATGATCCGCTGGGAAAGGGGAATGGACAATAACCTGCTGCTGCGCTCGGTAACGATGGTCGTGACGAGCCCGGATAGTACGAAACCCATTTTCCAGGCCGTCAAAAATTCCAATTCGGACCCTATTATTGGTGTTTTCGATATTAAAGCGGTGAAAAAGGAGCCAGCAAAGACCTCGGTGATCGATGTTACTGAATTTTTCAACTCGGATAACCAGGTGTTCTCATTGAGTTCTGTAAGCAAACAGCTTTTGAAACTTGCCGCATTCAAGAGAGAGGCATCGTTTATCTCCAAAATCAGTAGCTACCCGATCAATACCGAAATCCGGACGATCAAGACCTTCAATGTGACGCCGCAAATGCTGACACCCACCCCGGTGCCTTCGATTGGCCAGTATTTGCCGTCTGGTCTGGATGCGGGCGTTGTTACATTTGAAATGAACTCCTCACTGATATTGCTACCGAAATCGCCGATGAAAAAACGCTTTTTCGATAGCCGGGTGGGTTATTTCGCGAACCAATATGCCACATTCGGCGAAGAATCGCAGCGTTCGGACAACGAAGTATTTGCCGTGAGATGGCGCCTTGAACCTAAAAATGCAGAGGATGCGAAGAAGCAGCAAAACGGCGAGCTGATCGAGCCCAAAAAGCCGATCGTTTACTACATCGACCCGGCTACACCTGAAAAATGGCGCAAATACCTGAAAGCCGGCGTGGACGACTGGCAGGTTGCATTTGAAAAAGCAGGCTGGAAAAACGCGATCCGCGGGGAATACTGGCCGGAAGGCGACACTACTATGAGTCTTGAAGACGCGCGCTACTCGGTGATCCGCTATTTCGCGGCCGACATTCAGAATGCTTACGGACCTAACGTGCACGACCCGCGCAGTGGCGAGATACTCGAAAGCCACATTGGCTGGTACCATAATGTAATGCGCCTGCTCCGAAACTGGTACATTATCCAGGCGGCGGCTGTGGATCCGAAGGCGCGCACCAAGAAATTTGATGATGAATTGATGGGGCAGCTCGTTCGTTTCGTGTCGTCACACGAGATCGGTCATACGCTCGGTTTGCGTCATAATATGGGCGCCAGCTCGGCCACGCCGGTTGAAAAGCTGCGCGACAAAGCCTGGGTAGAGGAGCACGGGCATACGTCTTCCATCATGGATTATGCACGTTTCAATTACGTGGCGCAGCCCGAGGACGGCATTACCAACCTTTTCCCGCGCATCGGGGATTATGACAAATGGGCCATTCAATGGGGTTACAGCAATTTCCCCGACAAGGACGCGAAAGCTGAAAAACTGGTCCTGAACGATCTGACCAAAGAGGCTTACAAAGACAACCGGCTGCATTTCGGAACGGAAATCAGCCCTTACGACCCGCGTTACCAGACCGAAGATTTGAGCGACAATGCCATGAAAGCCTCGGAATATGGTATTAAAAACCTCAAACGCATTCTTCCGAACCTCATCGAATGGAGCAAGGAAGACGGCGAGAGCTACAAGGAGCTCGATGAAATCTACGGCAATGTGGTGACGCAATACCGCCGCTACCTGGGTCACGTGATCAAGAATGTGGGTGGTATTTACGATACGCCTACTACCTACGACATGGAAGGCCCGACTTTTACCCCCGTTCCAAAAGCAACCCAGAAAGAGGCCATCGACTTCCTGAATGCACAGCTTTTCAAAACGCCAATCTGGCTTTTGGACCAGAATATCCTCAATAAAGTGAAACCAGAAACCGGTATGGAAGCCGTGAAAGCATTGCAGGACTATGCATTAACAGCACTTTTCGCAGGTGACCGCGCGGTGAGGCTCATGGAAACAGGTGTTTCTACCAAAAATTACACGCTGGACGATCTTTTTACGGATCTCGAAGTCGGCATATGGTCGGAAGCGAAAGCCGGAAAGCCGATTGACCTGTACCGCAGAAATCTTCAAAAAGTGTATGCCGAAAAGTTGATTTCGCTGTTGAAGCCCGGCCGGGCTAATGTACAGTCGATTCCGGTGGGCATTACTTACGGCTTCTCGACGCGTTCGGTAGAGCTCGAAAAAACCGATTTGCCGTCGATTGCCCGGGCGCATCTGGAAAGTCTGAAAACGACCGTGAATGCGGCTATCGCGAAAAGCGCCGACAAGAACACGCGCTACCATTTGCAGGATGTATCACAGAGGATCAAGCAGGCGCTCGATCCGAAATAATGTAAATTGAATCAGGCAGGTCGGAAACGGCTTGCCTGATTTGTTTTTAACCTTTGGAAAATGTCAGAACTCGCCGAACTGCTTCGCCGCCATCCTGGATTTTGCGCTATCGTGGAAAATGGCAAACCTTACCGCAAGCTGGATTTTACAGCAGCCAATACCGATTTGCTGACGCGTGATTTGTCGGAAACCGTTGATTTTTCGGATTATGTTTTCGGAGAAATGCTTTCTGAAAATAAATTCAATGGATTTGGCGGGTACGGCGAGGACAGGGTCATTTACAGGCACCGCAAGCATTTCACTGCCGACACCGAAAAGCCCCGCAGCATTCACCTCGGTATCGACATCTGGACGGACGCCGGAACGCCGCTCTACGCCCCGCTCGACGCGACCGTTCATAGTTTTGCATTCAATGACCATTACGGAGATTACGGCCCGACCATTATCCTCTCACACGAGCTAGCCGGAACAACTTTCTTCACGCTTTACGGGCATCTATCGCTCAGCTCGCTCGAAGGCCTGTGGGAAGGTAAGAACATCAATGCAGGCGAGCATTTCGCTTCCATCGGCCCCTACCCCGAAAATGGCGACTGGCCGCCGCATCTGCATTTTCAGATAATACGTGATATGGGAAATCACACGGGCGATTTCCCGGGTGTTTGCAATGCTACGGATAGCGATTATTACTTGGATTTATGTCCTGATCCTGAATGGATTTTGAGAATAAACGCATGAAAACAATGCGCATATCTCAAAATTTATGCGCACATTCATAGTATGAAAACTCGCTTAAACATAACGATCGAGGACACGGTCCTGAGTTATATCAAGAGTTACGCGGCGGCGCGGCAGATCAGTGTATCTCAAATCATTGAGGAACACCTCAGGAGCATTGCCTCGTCGGAAGGGCGCAAGGAAAATATTCTGGAAGTGATGGATCGCATGAAAACGCCTTCCGGCATTGGCAGTGATGATGACCTTAAGAAAGGATATTACGAAGCCCGCGACGAAAAATATGGCCACTAATGTTCTTCTGGACGCCAATATTGTACTAGATTTTCTTTTGAAGAGAAAGGATTATGAAGACGTCCGAAAGGTTATGGTTTTGGTAGTGGAAAAGAAAATTACAGCTTTCATTTCTGCCTCTATCCTGCATATAGTAAGCTACTGGTTAACAAAGTCTTATGGAAGCGCAAAATCCAAAGATTTGCTGTTGCTATTTCTTTCGGATGTAAGGATTATAGACGCAAACCATGAGATCGTAAACGTTGCGCTCACCTCTCAAATAGACGATATTGAAGATGCGTTGCAATATTATACCGCTATTCACCATAGAATGGATTTTTTCATCAGCAGGGATAGGAAGTTTCAGGAACAGGCATTTACCGTTTTACCGGTGCGTAATGTCTCCGAATTCCTGAAACTTTTTAGCTGACGCCAAAACTTCTCAATTCCGCTTCTCCAAATTAGGCAAAAACCCTGTCAGTAAGCCAATCAAAGGCAGGAACGAGCAAATCCAGAATACATATTCAATACTGGTCTTGTCTGCCAGCGTTCCGAGGATTGCCGAGCCAATGCCGGCGATACCGAATGCGAAACCGAAGAACAGACCGGCGATCATTCCTACTTTGCCCGGGATGAGCTCCTGCGCGTACACGAGGATCGCAGAGAATGCGGACGACAGGATCAGGCCGATAATGCAGCTCAATACACCCGTCCAGAACAGATCGACATAAGGCAGCAGCAACGCAAATGGCGCCGCACCGAGGATCGATATCCAGATCACATATTTACGACCGATCCGGTCCCCTACCGGCCCGCCGATGAACGTCCCAGCCGCTACTGCGAAAAGGAACGCAAACAGGTAAATCTGCGAGCTTTGAATGGAAACGCCGAATTTATCGATCAGATAAAAAGTAAAATAGCTCGAAATGCTGGCCATGTAAATGTATTTCGAGAAAATGAGCAGGAGCAGAATGCTAATGGAAACCACCACTTTGGATTTCGACAAAGTTGATTCCTGTTTCACAGCGCTGGTCGCCTTTTTGACAACCGTACTCAAATTCTGCTTGTACCAGCCGCCTACCCACGAAAGGATAATGATCGCGAGCAATGCTACCAATGAAAACCAGATCACCTGGAAGCGGCCATAAGGCAGCAATATCAATGCCGCCAGCAACGGCCCGAGCGAGCTGCCTGCATTACCACCGACCTGGAACAGCGATTGCGCCATCCCATGCTTGCCCCCGGATGCCATACGCGCCACGCGTGAGGCTTCGGGGTGAAATACCGCCGAACCGATACCGATAAGGCCCACGGAAAGCAGTACAATGTGAAAGCTGTTGGCCATTGACAGTGAAATAAGCCCCAGCAATGTAAAACACATGCCGACGGCCAATGCATAAGGCTGCGGTCGTTTATCCGTATATGAGCCTACAAGCGGCTGAAATACCGACGCGCTCACCTGGAATGTAAATGTAATGAGCCCGATCTGCGAAAAGCTCAAATGGAACGATTCCTTCACCATCGGGTAAATCGACGGGATAAGGGACTGCATCGTGTCGTTCAGCAAGTGGGAGAAACTCAGCGCCAGAAGGATTGGAAATACGGTCTGGGAGGCGGAAACTGAGGCCGTATCTGTGGCGGTCGCAGCGGAGGAATCGGCTGCGGAACTCTGGTCAAAACTTTTCATAGGCATTCAAATATCCCCAACTTCATTTTAGGGAAGTCGGGGCCTTAAAAAGAATGACAAAGGTATCGATTCCCGGCCGGATAATGGCCGGGAACCAAATAAAATTCTATTTACGATGGATTGTCGTCGCGGCGGACTGGGCTCCGGCCAGGATAGTGATGTCCGCAATGGTAACACGGTCAGGCGCATTGACGGCATACAGGATCGCATCGGCGATGTCGCCGGCCTGCAATGGATCGAAGCCCTGGTACACCTTTTCTGCCCGGTCTTCGTCGCCTTTGAAACGCACGAGTGAGAATTCCGTCTCTACTGCGCCGGGCGCGACATTCGTAGTTTTAATGCCGTGCTGCGTCAGTTCGAGGCGCATTCCTTCGCTGATTACCTCCACCGCGGCTTTGGAAGCACAGTAAACGGCGCCGTTCGCATAGGTTTGTTTGCCGGCAATGGAGCTGATATTCACGATATGGCCTTTGCCGCGTTCGAGAAGCAACGGGATAATGGCTTTGGAAACATAGAGAAGCCCCTTGACATTACCATCGATCATCGCGTCCCAGTCATCAGTATCGCCCTCGTCGAGCGTGCCCAGGCCGTGCGCATTGCCGGCGTTGTTGACCAGGATATCGATGTTTTTCCACTCATCGGGCAGCGAACCGACGGCGGCAAGCACCGCGCCTTTGTCGCGGACGTCGAATACGAGCGTGGTTACCTTTACTTTTGAAGATAGGTCGGCGGCCACTTCGTCGAGGCGTTCCTGGCGGCGGCCGCACAAAATAAGATCTATTCCGACCCCGGCGAATGCTTCCGCCGTGGCCTTACCGATACCGGATGTAGCTCCGGTAATAAATGCAATACGGGACATTGAGTGAATGGTGTGGAGTGAAGTTTATTTTTTGTTTTTAGGAATATTCATGCTGCTGAACTCGCCTTTTTCCAGCTGGGCTGCCTGCGTAAAAAGCTGCACCGCCTGCTGGTAAACATTGTCGCTCGG
The DNA here is from genome assembly GCF_900101885.1 of Dyadobacter soli. Taxonomy (GTDB): domain Bacteria; phylum Bacteroidota; class Bacteroidia; order Cytophagales; family Spirosomataceae; genus Dyadobacter; species Dyadobacter soli. The sequence continues at coordinate 109,877 of NZ_FNAN01000014.1, forward strand.
GTTCAGCACCTGGAATACTTCATTATTCAGACCATTTTTCTGCTTCCTACCCCACACATAGCGACCAATAATCGCTTTGGTTTGCGAGGTAATGAGCGATTTGGAGAGGTTTAATTCTTTTTCATTTAGCTTAATACCCGCTTTGGACGCGTCTTTAACCAATTCCGCCAGCATGACATCCGATACCTGGAATGTCTTAAGGTATTCCTTAAATGGCTGCTTTTCCAGCTTTTTCTGATTCTCGTTGGCATAGCGCAGCGCATATTCGCGGATAATGTTTTTGGAATACAACTCAAACAGGTATTTGCTGTTCATCAATGTATCTTTTGCTACGAAAATATCCGGCGTAATGCCGCCTCCGCCATACACCACACGGCCTCCGTCGGTTTTGTAAACTTTGCTTTTATCGAATTTAATGCTATCTACATTGAACAGCTCGCCGCTTTCGTACCGGTGCGCGAGATCCTGGCTGTAATCTTCGCCTTTGCCCAGCTCATAAGGTTTCTGAATGCTGCGGCCGCTCGGCGTGTAGTAGCGTGAAATAGTCAGGCGCAGTTCGGAGCCGTCCGACAGTTTGATCGGCATTTGTACCAGTCCTTTTCCATAAGACCTTCTTCCCACCACCAAAGCACGGTCGTGGTCCTGCAATGCACCTGCGAGGATTTCGGACGCCGACGCGCTGCCTTCGTCCACGAGCACGATCAGCGGGCCCTGCTCAAAGAGGCCGTCCACGTGCGAACGGGTTTTGCGATCGAAACGGCTGTCTTTTCCTTCGGTGTAAACCAACAATTTATCGCCAGCGATAAACTCGTCGGCCATGCTCGTAGCGCGTTCCATATAGCCGCCCGGATTGCCGCGAAGATCCAGAATGAGGTTTTTCAAACCTTCGGCCTTTAATGTTTTCAATGCGGATTTGAATTCGTCGAAAGTGGTTTCCGAGAAACGGCTCACTTTGATGTAACCTATTTCCTGATCCACCATATAAGAAGCATCCACCGAATAGGTAGGAATGCGGTCACGAACGACGGCGAAATTCATTTTGTCTTTCAGCCCTACCCGCTCTATCGCCAAATCGACCTTGGTACCGCGTTTTCCACGCAATAGCTTGTAAACCTGCGCATTGGTAACGCCCGGACCCGAAAGGTTTTCTTTATTAACAGAAATAATGCGGTCGCCGCTCTGGATACCGGCCGCTTCCGACGGGCCGCCGCTCAGTGGCGTTACCACGTAAACCGTATCATTGTAAATATTGAATTCCACGCCAATGCCGTCAAAACCCGATTCCAGCTGCGAACGCGCGGCCGTGGCTTCTTCTGCATTGAAATAAGCGGTGTGCGGATCGAGCTTTTCGAGCATTTTGGAGATCGAAAAGTCAACCAGCTCGTCGGTATCAACCGAATCCACATAATTGTTCTCCACCAGCATCAGCACTTCCCTGAACTTCCCGTAGCCCTTCGCCACGTCGGACAATTTCTTCCCACCGCTGAAAAACGTACTACCCAGCAGCACCCCCGCTGCCAGCGTAATCGCGATGATGATAGGCAAACGAACCACGGATTTCGAGTTCTGGATAGGGGGCTGGGGGCTATGTGAGTTCATACCGTTAAAAATTTGGAGTATGCGTGCAGGAAAAGGCTATTTTTCCCCAACGTGAATTAAACGATTTTGGTTGCCTAATGCAAATGAATGCAGGCCGTTAACAGACCAAAAGCACGGATTGCTAGATGAATGCCTTTAATGATTCGGGATTGCGCATCGTATCGATGTTGATACACTTGGCAGGGTCCTGGCCCATGAGTATCCGCTTCATCGGCGCTTCCATCTTTTTACCGTTGATCGTGTAAGGAATATCGCCTACCTGCTCGATAGTGTCGGGCACGTGCCGCGGGCTGTATTGCGTGCGTAGCGTGTCTTTGATCTGCTTCTTCAAATCTTCGGTAAGCTCCTTGTCCTTCGCCAGGACGATAAATAGCGAAATAGTCCCCTCACCATTCGATTTTTCGAGATAAACGGCCAGACTGTCCTTCACCTCCGGAATGCTTTCCACGGCGCGGTAAATCTCGGCAGTACCAATGCGCACGCCGCCGCGGTTCAAAGTAGCATCGGAGCGGCCATAAATAATCACCGATTTCCGGTCGGTAATCTTAATCCAGTCACCATGGCGCCATACGTGCGGATACATTTCGAAATAACTGGAAACGTATTTTTCGTCATCCTCGTCGTTCCAGAAGTAAATGGGCATCGATGGCATAGGCTGCGTGATCACCATTTCACCCAGCTCATTCAAAACCGGCTTCCCATTCTCGTCGAACGCTTCGATCCTGGCACCGAGCATCCGGGATTGGATCTCGCCCGCGTATACGGGCAGGAGCGGGCAGCCGCCTACAAACGCGCTGCACACGTCGGTACCCCCGCTCAGGGAAATCAGCCAAACATCCTTCTTCACTTGCTTGTAAATCCATTCAAATGCCTCGGGTGGTAGCGGGGAGCCCGTAGAGCCGATCGTTTCCAAATGATTGAGCCGCTCGGAAGTAATGCTGACGCCGCTTTTCATAGAGGCGATAAAGAATGCGGCACCGCTGCCGAAATGCGTGATTTTAGCTCTTTCTGCCAAAGTCCAGAGTACCTGCGACGATGGGTAGGCTGGGGCGCCGTCGTACATGACCAGCGTAGCACCGCAAAGCAGCGAGCTTAATGCGTAGTTCCACATCATCCAGCCGGTAGTCGAGTACCAGAAATAGCGGTCGCCCGGCTTCACGTTCTGGTGCAGCGCCAATGCTTTCATATGCTCGATCAGACAGCCGCCGACGCTGTGCGTAATGGCTTTCGGCTTGGCTGTGGTGCCGGACGAATAGAGTATCCAGATCGGATGATCGAACGCGACCGGCTCGAAATCGATCCCGAAGTTTTCGAAATGCAGGATGTCGTCCCAGGCTGTGAACCGGTCCGGACGCGTTTCTGAAAATATGTTGGTGATCAATACTGTGTCCGCGACGCTAGGCAATGCCGCTGAAAGCTCGCCGGCAAATGTGGTGATATCGTACGTTTTGCCATTATAAACATAACCGTCGACTGTGAACAATACCTTCGGTTCGATTTGGGCGAAACGTTCGGTAATGGCTGGCTTGCCAAAATCCGGCGAGCACGACGACCACACCGCACCTACCGCATTGGTCGCCAGGAATGCGACTACGGCTTCCGGAATGTTGGGCAATATCGCAGCCACGCGATCTCCGGGCTTGACGCCGCGCTGTTTCAGCCAGGTCGAAACGGCTGCTACTTCCGCTTCGAGCGTTTCCCAGGAGATTTCCACGGGTTCCGATCGCTCGGCCTGGAATATGATCGCCGGGCGGTCTTTGGTTTTATTCCTGAAAATATGTTCAGCGTAATTCAGTTTGGAACGGGTAAACCAGCGCGTGCCAATGAAGCCGGTCAAAGGCCTTTGCAGCACTTCGAGATACAAATCGTGGGATTTGATATTGAAGTAATTCCAAAGACTTTCCCAGAAATCTTCCAGGTCGGTCACCGACCAATCCCAGAGATCGTGGTATGAACGGAAATAGAGGCCCTTTTTGACAAACAGCCAGTCCATGTACTTTTTCAGATTGGACTGTTCCAACAGGGTCCTTCCCGGCTTCCATAACGGTTGCGTCTGCGCCTCAGCTGACATAATCTACTTGTTAATGAAGGTTTAGTTAGGTTAAAATGGCCATTTCAGCGGCATTTCTCCGATAGTACTTATAAACGTTTCCATATCATTTTTGACATAAACCCATTCAAAAATTTTTACCCGGAAAAAATCACGTATCTTTGCGGGCTAATTTTTTATAACACTAGTACTCTGACCATCAGATACGTTGGATAACCAGTTTTAGTGGCAATTCATACCATTTTGTGCGAATTAAAGCACTAATCGGTTACAAGGTAAATTTGTAAGAGGAAATAAATCCAGTAGTGATACTGCATTCCTAATGAGAAACAGAAGTAATCCCAAAGGCGGCAACAGTTCCCGCCCATCAGCCGGTGGCTCCAAAGGTGGAGGCGGCTTCTTCAAACGTGCTAAACCAGAGGTAGAAAGCCGGTTCAGCAAGCCCAGCATTAAAAAATCCAGTCTGAAATTTTCCGCTTCTGCCGACAACAACGGCCAGAAAGCACGTCCAAGCTTCGATCACGAGAAGCCACGCGACGACCGTGGGAGCTTCGGTAAGCCGGGCTTCGATAAGCCGGGCTTCGGTAAGCCTCGCTTTGACAAACCTCGCTTCGACAAGCCCGAGTTCAAAAAATACGGCTCCGACAAAGGCGGTTCAAACAGCGAACGCCCGTTCCGTCGCGAAGGCGATTCTGCCGAGCGCGGTTTTAAAAAGGATTTTGGTAAAAAAGATTTCCGTTCGGGTGAGCGGAAACCATTCGGCGACCGTCCTGAAAGATCCGGATTCGGCGGAGGAGACCGCAACCGCGAGTTCAAACCCCGCTTCGACCGTGAAAATGACGAGCGCGAGTTCCGCCCACGCGCAGACAGGGATTCCCGCGATTTCAAATCACGTCCTGAAAGAGGCCATGGTGATCGTGAATTTAAGCCGGGCTTCGATAAGCCGCGTTCAGATAGAGATAATGGCGACCGTGAGTTTAAGCCACGTTCCGACAGAGACAATGGCGACCGTGAGTTCAAACCGCGTTCCGATAGAGATAACGGCGACCGTGAGTTTAAGCCACGTTCCGATAGAGATAATGGCGACCGTGAGTTCAAACCGCGTTCCGACAGAGACAATAGCGACCGTGAGTTTAAGCCGGGCTTCGATAAGCCGCGCGGTGAGCGTCCCGCACGCTCATTCGATCGTAACGACCGTCCTACATTTAAAAAAAAAGACGATAGAGAAGAGCCCGGCGACAAACCTTACCGCTCACGGTTCCAGGACAATGAAGAGCAGGACCGCAGCGGGTTGGAGAGACGAGTAGGACGGTATGAAACCGCGCCGCGCTATAATCTTGACAGCTACGAGCACAAGAAAAAACCATCGGCAAGACATAAGGATAAGGAGGAAACCGATGAAATCCGTTTGAACCGTTACATCGCGAATGCGGGCATTTGCTCGCGCCGCGAGGCCGACGACCTCATTTCTTCGGGCCAGATTTCGGTAAATGGCAAGATCGTCGCCGAAATGGGTTACAAAGTACGCCCTACCGACGTGGTGAAATACGGCAAGAAGGCATTAAACCCGGAGAAGATGGTGTATATCCTCATCAATAAGCCGAAGGATTACATTACCACTACCGACGATCCCGAAGAGCGCAAAACCGTGCTCGACCTGATCAAAGGCGCGTGCTCCGAGCGCGTGTACCCCGTAGGCCGCCTCGATCGCAATACAACCGGTTTGCTTTTGCTTACCAATGACGGCGAACTGGCTGAAAAGCTGACGCACCCTTCGAGCGGTATTAAAAAGATTTACCAGGCTGAGATCGATAAGCCGATTGCAACCGAAGATTTCGAACAGTTGCAGGCCGGAGTTGAACTGGAAGACGGTTTCATCCGCCCCGACGAAGTTGGTTTGGTAACACCGGATGCGCAGGTGGTAGGCCTCGAAATCCACAGTGGCCGCAACCGCATTGTACGCCGTATGTTCGAGCATTTGGGCTACGAAGTTCAGAAACTTGACCGTACCGTTTTCGCAGGTTTGAATAAGAAAGATCTGCCACGCGGTAAATGGCGCTTTTTGACGGAGAAGGAAGTGATTAAGCTGAAATTTCTGCTTTAATACAAAGCATTAAAAACAAGAAGGGCTGCGATGACATTCACCGCAGCCCTTTCTTTTATACTTTCAACTATTACAATCTAAACCCAAAAGAGTACACATCGTAAGGTGCGTCAGGATAGAGTCCTTCAAACTGCACCATCGATTCCTCCTTGCCGGCGATTGCCGCTTCGAACTCCTTCACAGTCTTAACAGCTTTGCCATTCACCTTGGTGATGATGAAGCCTTCTTCCACCTGCGAGCGGGCGAATTTGCCGCCGTCGATGGAAAGTACTTTCACACCGCCGTCGATTTTGTAGCGAGACAGTCTTTGTTTTTCCTGATCGCTCAGGTTACCGAACTGCGCACCCAGCGAGCTCATTACCGCAGCTGATTCGTCGCGTTTGATGATTTCGGAACCACCTGTTCGGTTACGCAATGTAATGTTCAAGTCTTTTTCCTTGCCATCGCGGTTTACGGTCACATTCACCTTATCGCCAGGTTTGTGCAAACCAATCGATTGTTGCAATTCAGGGATCGAATGGATGTTCATACCGTCCACTTTCACGATCACGTCACCTTTGGCAACACCGCCTGCTTTTGCAGCGCTGTTTTCCGTAAAGTCACGCACGTAAACACCGTCGTTTACTTTCACACCGTATTCTTCGGCTTTGCGGCTATCGAGGTCGTCAAGGGAAATACCCAGGTAACCACGCTGTACATTACCGAATTTGATCAAATCGCTCGATACTTTTTTCACAATGCTCGAAGGCACCGCGAACGCATAACCTGCGAAGCTACCCGTAGGGCTGGCGATAGCCGTGTTAATACCGATCAGCTCGCCTTTCAGGTTTACCAATGCACCACCACTGTTACCAGGGTTCACAACGGCGTCGGTCTGGATGAATGATTCCAATGGAGAGTCACCGGCTGTGGCTGCGGTTGGCTGCATTTGGTTACGACGGCTCGACTGGCCGATAATGCCCAATCCACGGCCTTTTGCACTTACGATACCGGCTGTAACGGTAGATTCCAGGTTGAAAGGGTTACCCACGGCCACGACCCACTCTCCTACTTTCACCGCATCCGAATTTCCGATCGTCACGGCCGGCAGATCCTTACCTTCGATTTTGATCACGGCGATATCCGTAGAAGGGTCGGTTCCGATCACTTTCGCGCGGAACTTACCTTTGTTGTGCAGGGTCACTTCCAGTTCCTGCGCACCTTCCACCACGTGGTTGTTGGTAACAATGTATCCATCATTTGAAATGATTACACCCGAACCGGTCGCTTCCGATTGCTGCGGGCCGCGTTGGCCGCCTCCGAAATCATCACCGAAGAAGTCGCGGAAGATATCCGGGATCTGTTGCTGGCCGCGGGAGGCCTGGCGTGTAACGGTCGATTTGATGTGCACGACCGTCGGTGTGGTAGCCTCGGCTGCGTAAACGAAATCGCCGGGAGCACCTGCCGGAGCGCCTGCCGAGGTAAAACGTGCTATATTTTCGGAAGCCGCTTCTTTGAAAATTACATCTCTATCACTATCAGGACCAAGGAGTTTGAGGCCAGCTATGGTTGACGCACTTGAAATCAACCCAACCAACACCAAACCTTTCCAATTTGTTTTCATAGACATATGTTGGGGTTATATTTTTATGGACAAATAACGTAAATCGATCAACAAATTATTCCCGCCGTAGATTCGTTTAACATCTTTTAACAAAGATATTTTATTTGAGAATTTACTAAAATATCCTGCCACAGGATTATCTGCCGGCTCCATAAAAAAGGCGTTATCCTTTCGAATAACGCCCATTATGTAAGTCCGTCCGATTACGCGATGTCGATCTGGCGGGCTGGTTTTTCTTTCGCTTCCTCACGTTTCGGCAATGCGATGCTCAGGATGCCATCGGCATAGTTCGCTTCGATCTTATCGCCATCCACGGTGTTAGGCAAGGTGAAGGTCCTTTGGAAAGATGCGTATTTGAATTCTTTCCTTGTGTACTTCTCGTTTGCATTCTCTTCCTTCTGCTCTTTCTCAGCTGAAATGGTCAGTTGATTTTTTTCAAGGTTGAGTTTGAAGTCGGATTTTTGAAGGCCAGGAGCCGCTACTTCGATGCGGAAGCCTTCTTTACTTTCAACCACGTTCACAGCTGGTACGGTGCCCGCAAATGCAGGAGTGTTGTATTCGTTAAAAAGATCCTTACCAAAAAATCCGTTCAAATAAGATGGACCTGCGAAATGTTTGACTAATGTGCTCATTGTTATAAGGTTTTTGTTTTTAGTTTTTCAGTTTCTGCTAACCTCTCGGTTATGCTCCCTTTATAACAACTTCTGTTCCGGTGCTGAAAAAGTGAAAAATATGCGACAAAATGACCGATTTTCTCAAAATCACTATTGTAAATACAGACAAAATGACCGATATGCGTTTTTGAAAATGACAAAAACACCAATAGCCCATTGGAAAACCAATGAGCAAGCATTAACCAATAAGTAAGGTTTATTTCAATTCAAGAATCGCGCAAGCTTGTTCAGAGGCAGATTGCTCGGCTTTCTTTTTGGTAAAGCCATTACCTGTCGTAAAAGGCTCGTCGTTCACAAGAATTTGTGAAATGAATTCGCGGTGATGGCGGGTGCCCCGTTCTTCGAGTATTTCAAAACGGATTTCCTTGCCCTCGCGCTGCGCCCATTCGATGATAAGGCTTTTGAAGTTCACATTGTTCTGGATAATGCTGTCCAGATCGTAATGCGTAATCAGCTTGCTGATAATGAAGGTCCGCGTGAAACGGAAGCCTTTATCGAGGTAAATAGCGCCTACGAATGCTTCGAGCGCATCCCCGTACATGGACGAGCGTGGCGACATACCGCGGCGGTTGCCATCGTATTCGATCAGCCTGTCGAGGCCCAGCTTGCGCGAAATCTGGTTCAGCGACTCGCGGTTAACGATCCGGGAACGGATTTCGGTGAGGAAGCCTTCGTCTTTGTAGGGATATTTGGTAAAAAGAAATTCTGCTACCACCATGCCCAGCACCGCGTCGCCGAGGTATTCCAAACGCTCGTTCGATTCCCTGAAACCTTTGATAGCGGTTTCGCGGGAAGCGGAGGTATGCCTGAAAGCCAGCTGATAAACGCCGAGATTGGAAGGCTTGTCGCCTATGACATGCGCAACCGACTCCTTAAATTTTTTGTCCTCAGCACTTCCGGTCCTGAAAAGGGAAAGTATCGGTATAAGAATTCGCTTTGCCAATGGTAGAGTATTAATCAGTCTTCGTACTTCTTGAAAACGACTGACGCATTATGACCTCCGAAACCGAATGTATTGCTCAAAGCGACATTTACGCGACGTTTTTCAGCTTTGTTGAATGTAAGCTTCAACCGCGGATTGATTTCCGGGTCGTCGGTAAAGTGGTTAATGGTAGGCGGCACGACCTGGTCTTTGATCGCCATGATACAGGCGGCAGCTTCAATCGCTCCTGCTCCTCCCAATAAATGCCCTGTCATCGATTTCGTAGAGCTGATATTCAGATCATATGCATGCTCGCCGAAGAATTTTTCTATGGCTTTGATCTCCTGCGGATCACCGATCGGGGTAGATGTACCGTGGGTGTTGATGTAGTCGATGTCCTCAGGCTTGATACCTGCATTCTCGACTGCATTTTTCATTACAATAAACGCCCCCAATCCTTCCGGATGCGGAGCCGTGATGTGATAGGCGTCGGACGACATGCCCGCACCGATCATTTCGGCGTAAATTTTGGCTCCCCGTGCTTTCGCATGTTCGAGTTCTTCCAAAATAATCGCCGCCCCGCCTTCTCCTAGCACGAAACCATCCCGGTCCTTATCGTAAGGGCGCGAAGCGGTTTCAGGCGAATCGTTTCTTTCGGACAATGCCTTTAATGCATTGAAACCACCCACACCGGCAATCGTTACCGCCGCTTCCGAACCGCCGGAGATACACACATTCATCAAACCGAGTTTGATATAGTTGAATGCGTCGATCAATGCGTTGGTTGCCGAAGCGCAAGCCGATACCGTGATAAAGTTGGGCCCCCGGAAACCATACCGGATCGACAAAACGCCAGAAGCGCTGTCGACGATCATTTTCGGGATAAAGAAAGGGTTGAAACGGGGTGTTCTGCCGTTCTCGGAATAGTTCATCACTTCTTCCTCGAAAGTTTTGAGGCCACCGATACCGGAGCCCCAAATTACACCGGCTTTGTCGAGATCAAGCGTATCTGCGTCAAAGCCGGCGTCCTTCATCGCTTCATCAGCCGCGATGACGGCATACTGTGTAAAGGGGTCCATTTTACGGGCTTCTTGCCGGGGGATGTAATTCGTAACGTCCAGGCCTTTTACCTCACACGCAAAACGGGTGCGAAACTTTTCAGCATCGAACCGCGTGATGGGGGCTGCACCGCTTACGCCTGCAACCAGATTTGACCAAAAGGTAGGAACATCATTGCCAACGGGCGTCAGAGCGCCCATTCCTGTAATTACAACTCGCTTAAAACTCATAAAATTGGGACAGAATAGAAGATTGTACTGGTAAAAACCGAGATTACTTCACGTTTTCTTCCAGATATGCAACAGCCTGACCAACTGTACCGATGTTCTCTGCCTGATCGTCAGGGATAGAAAGATTGAATTCTTTTTCGAATTCCATAATCAATTCAACGGTGTCTAGAGAGTCCGCTCCCAAGTCGTTCTGGAAGTTTGCTTCCGGTGTAACCTCCGACTCTTCAACGCCGAGTTTTTCGACGATAATTTGCTTAACTCTTTCTGCAATTGCTGACATTTTATAATCACTTTTTGGTTAAAATCGCCACAAAGAAAGATATTTCAGTTCACTTTTTCAAAAATTTTTTAAACTGGCCTTTTTATTGCACAATCCCTGTTTAAAATAAAAAAAAGCAGGAAATCAGCCTTTTAGAAAGGTTTCATTCCAAGAAATATCTCCACTACAAAGAGAACATTACGGATAGCCGTACATTCGCAAAACATTTATCAATATCTATACCAACACCAGTATGATCTCGATACCAAAGCTGAAAAATACCGATTCGACCAACTTTTTCCTCATGGCCGGCCCCTGTGCCATCGAGGGACGGGACATGGCGCTCAGGATCGCCGAGCATATCGTGACGGTCACCGACCGCCTGCGTATTCCATATATTTTCAAGGGTTCCTACCGCAAAGCCAACCGCACCAAAATCGATTCTTTTACCGGGATCGGTGATGAAAAAGCATTGAAGATCTTGCAGGAGGTAAGTCAGACTTTCGGCATTCCTACTGTAACCGACATACACGAATCGCACGAAGCCGCATTTGCCGCCGAATATGTGGACGTGCTGCAAATCCCCGCATTCCTGTGTCGCCAGACCGAGCTCCTCGCCGCGGCCGCACGCACGGGCAAGGCTGTGAATGTGAAAAAGGGACAATTTCTTTCCGGTGCTTCAATGAAATTCGCCGCTGAAAAAATCAACGAGGTCAATCCGGACGCACAGGTGATCCTCACCGACCGCGGCAACAGCTTTGGCTACGGCGATCTGGTAGTCGACTACCGGAATCTGCCGGAAATGGCCGCATTCGGCGTGCCGGTGGTAATGGATTGCACGCATTCATTGCAACAGCCCAATCAATCATCCGGCGTAACCGGTGGCAAGCCGAAACTGATCGAAACCATTGCCAAGGCGGCCATTGTAGTAGGTGCCGACGGCCTGTTTATCGAAACCCATTTCAACCCTGCCGAAGCCAAATCCGACGGCGCCAATATGCTTCCGCTGGATCAGCTGGAAGGGCTATTGGAAAGATTAGTACGTGTGAGAGAAGCTATTTTATGATTACAAAAACAATGAAGGCATATCTGATATGCCTTTTTCTTTTGGCCCAAATCCTTCCACAGGCTGCATTTGCACAGGAGGATTCCACGAAGCTCTGGAAAGTCACGGCAGGCGATGTTATTCCGCCGGTTACGCTTGGCCTGGCCGGCCTGATTGTACAAGGCAAAATCAGCCGGCATTTACAGGAGCGCGTGGTTTCAAGCTATCCCAATTACAACACGAAATGGGACGAATACCTGCCTTACGCGCCTGGCGTCGTGAGCCTCGGACTTGCCTCGGCGGGTGTGAAAGGAAAGCATAAGCTGGGCGATCAGGTGATTCTTGCATTGCTTTCGAACATCATCGCCCAGGGTGTCACACAAAGCCTTAAACGCATTGTACGCTACCCGCGGCCGAATGGCGAGGATTACCACTCGTTTCCCTCGGGGCACAGCACGACCGCATTCACAAATGCGACGATCCTGCACGAGGAATACGGCCAGCGGAGCATATTATATAGTATAGGCGGCTACGGAACGGCCACGGCGGTAGGCACAATGCGCGTACTTGGCAATCACCACTGGCTCGCGGACGTGCTCATGGGTGCGGGTATAGGCATTGGCGCGACGAAAGTCCTCTATATCAGCTACCCCTGGATGCAACAGCAGGTGCGCAGAATGAAAGCCCGGAAACACCGCGAAAAAATTTGAAATGCTGCTGACATAGGGTTGTCACTTGCGAGTTTGTCCTTTGCATAAACATCTGTTAGCCATGCAAACGAAAACCATTCAGCCCATTCACGTTCTGTACTTCGAAACGCGGACTTCGTTCAAGGAAATTTTCCAGTATGTGCGTGTAGAAGCCCGGAAGCTCTACCAGGACGCCGTCCGTAACGATCTCGAAATCACCGGTCCGGTTTACTGGATCTACAATGGTGCGGACGGCCAGCCCGATACGGTTTTTACATTGACGATCGCATTGCCTGTCACGAAGCCATCGCATTCGATCGATTCGCCTTACCATTTGAAACAGCTCGAAGCATTTGAATGCATTAGTGCGGAGCTTTACGGGAATTGGGATGGGCTGGTGAATACTTACGGTGCGCTGTTCGGAGAGATCATGGCGCAGAAACTGAACATGTCGGGCCAGAACCGCGAGATTTACCTGAATATGGATTTCGAAAATCCGGAACGCAACATTACCGAGGTTCAGATCGGCATTTTGAAATAAGCTTACTCACAACACACGTTTCTTTACTACCTACGCGATGTCATATTGCACTTACGTCAACAACAACCCCTCGGAGCAGGCCGATTACCTGCTCCACAAACATTACCACGACAACCATTACGGCTTCCCGATCGAAGACGACGACGAACTTTTCGGGCGTTTGTTACTGGAAATCAATCAGGCCGGGCTTAGCTGGACATTAATGCTACGGAAACAGGACAGTTTCCGCGCGGCTTATGATAATTTCTCCATTGAAAAAGTAGCTGCTTACGACGAAGCTGACCGTGAGCGGTTGTTGGCAGATGCCGGCATTGTGCGGAACCACTTGAAAGTAAATGCGGCTATCGTGAATGCGCAGAAAATTCTCGAACTCAAACAGGAATATGGCTCATTCAAAGGCTGGATCGACGCGCATCATCCTTTGACCAAAGAACAATGGATCAAGCTGTTCAAGAAGACCTTCAAATTTACCGGTGGGGAGATCGTAAATGAGTTTCTGATGAGTACAGGTTATTTACCGGGAGCGCATGACGCGGATTGCCCGGTGTATCGAACTATTCAATCAGTCTAATAATTGACTTGGTCGGGAGAGAGCATCGCAACCTGATCTTCAACCTGCCGGAATAGGGAAGCGCTCATCTCTCCCTCATTCACCGCCTTTTCCATCAGATCAAAATGCTGACATAAAATGTGCCTGTTACCACGGTGATGCCAGATAACAAGCCAAGCCGTTTCCGCCGCTTCTTCGCCGAAAACACTTTTCTTCGGCCAGCCATGTACCTGGATGATTTTGTTCAGAATTTTCAGGTTAGCCTCGTCATTGGCGCGCATTTTCTGTGAAAAAGCCGCCTCATTTTCCTTCCTTCCATTATACAAACTGTCGCGGTATTGCTGGTCGGCCTGATGCATTTTGCTGAAAAGCCCGGCAACTTCCTGTTCTGTCATATTCCCGACATCGATAAACGGATCAATGTCGGCATACATTAAAACCGACGGACGGCTCAATTGAGCGGCAGGCTCGGCGGAGCCGGACGGGGCTTCTGTTTGCCTTGGCGAATGGCAGCAGGCCAACAGAAACATAGTACTTGCAATGATAGGATGTTTCATGACCGGCCTGTTGAATTCTATTGAACATTCGTTTTGATATAGGACACCATTTCAGCTGGCTTGTCTGTCTGCAAACCCTGCACGCCTTTGTGCAATGCCTCATTCCAGGAAGCCGGGCCTTCGGTAGGGCTTTGTACATCGAGCCAGACCGCAATGCCCAATTCATGTGCGGCTTTCAACAATTCTGGTTCAGTAATATTGTCGGCGACCTGAATGTGTGTATGGTTCAAAAATGCTGTGAGCTGTTCCTTATTGGTAACTTCTTTCGGCAAGCTGGTCATCAGCGGCATTTCCGGCGCTACTTCCCTCCATTTTTTGTACTGCTCTTCCTTATTTAAATAAACCACCACCTGATGTTCCATACCGGCGGCTTTGATCTGTTTCCAGCTCTCGGTTACGTCAGCGTCTTTGAAATCGAGGTAAATGTTGATTTTGCCCTTGCAAATAGCCAATATCTCCCGGAATTCGGGAATGCGGTGGGTCTTTTTATTTCGGTTGAAAACCTGCAATTCCACCACTTCCTGCCAGGTCATATCGGCGATTTTGCCCATGCCGTTAGTCGTGCGATCGACTTTGGCGTCGTGCATTGCGACCAGATGCCCGTCTTTGGTAGTCCGCAAATCCACCTCCACATAATCCGCGCCGCATTGAATGGCCTCGCGGGTAGACGCCAGCGTGTTTTCCGGTGCATTCACATGGTTGCCGCGGTGGGCGATCACGACGGTTTTGTGTTTGGCATGCGGCAGCGCCGGGTTCGCCGCGTGTTGCGGAAATGCAGGTACGACGAGCATTGCGCACGCTGCGAGAGAGCCTATTTTTCGGATAAACAATTTCATCTTGAATTTCAGGTTATCAGCGGGGTTACAACTTTTTCAATCAAACAGGCTAATGTGCGGCCAAAAAAATGAGTCTACAAGCAGAAAGTTAATTCCAACTCATAGACTCATCTACTCAAAACTTTAAACTTTTATTGTATTTCGAAGCTTGCCAGTTTCACAAATTCCTGAACGCGGGCATTGATTTCTTCTGTCGAAAGGTTCACGAGACGCTCGGTACCGAATTTCTCAACGCAGAAAGAGGCCATCGCCGATCCGTAAATGATCGCACGCTTCATGTTTTCGAACGAAATGTCGTCGGTAGCAGCGAGGTAGCCGATAAAACCACCTGCGAATGAATCGCCAGCGCCGGTCGGGTCGA
Organism: Dyadobacter soli; assembly: GCF_900101885.1. Taxonomy (GTDB): domain Bacteria; phylum Bacteroidota; class Bacteroidia; order Cytophagales; family Spirosomataceae; genus Dyadobacter; species Dyadobacter soli. The sequence continues at coordinate 124,956 of NZ_FNAN01000014.1, forward strand.
ATACTTCTTCCAATGGCAATGCAGGCGCGAAGAAAATACGATCTTCCTGGAACAGCAACGCGCCGTGCTCTCCTTTCTTGATGATCAGCGTTTTCGGGCCCATCGCCATGATTTTCTTGGCAGCTTTGCGCAAAGAATATTCGCCGGAAAGCTGGCGCGCTTCTTCGTCGTTGATCGTCAGGAGGTCGACCAGTTTCAGCACCGATTTCAAATCATCCAAAGCGATGTTCATCCACAGGTTCATCGTATCGAGCATGATCAGCTTCGGGCGTTTCGCCAGTCGCTCGATCACCAGTTTTTGCGTCGCAGGAACCGTGTTACCCAGCATCAGATACTCGGTACCCTGGTAGGAATCCGGGATCATAGGATCGAAATGCTCCATTACATTCAGCTCCGTGATCAGCGTATCGCGGGTGTTCATATCCTCATGGTACTTACCCGACCAGAAGAACGTCTTGCCATCCTGAACGATCTCCAAACCTTTGGTATCCACGCCGTGTTCTTGGAGCAGGCCGATCATTTCCTGGGGAAAATCGCCGCCGACAACCGCAACGAGGTTATTTTGTTGGGTGAAATAGGAAGCAGCTAGTGTGATGTAAGTGGCTGCACCACCGATAATTTTGTCTGTTTTTCCAAACGGGGTTTCGAGCGCATCGAATGCAACAGATCCTACGGTAAGTAAACTCATAAGTGATTACTGTGTTGATTTTAAGTTAGTTTCAAACTGGATTTTAAATGCAAAAACGCTGCGAAGATAAACAAAACGGTCGAATAGCATTCTCCCGCCCGCTCATTCTCAGCTACACCTACAAATCAATGTTGGGTTATTTGCTATTTTTGTCTGAGGTAAATTCTCTATCAACTAAATCACATACTATTATGGAAGTAATTAACGAAGCAAAAAGGTACATCGACAACGCAAGAGGGTTTCTTAGGGACAATGCAAGGAAGGAAGGCGGCATATACCAGGACTCTAAATATGTGAAGATCGCCGGGCACACGGCTTACAGCGGCGTGTTGATCGCGCTCGATGCCGTGCTTCCAGAGAAGGGGTCACGCAAAAGTGTCGAGTGGTACCAGAAAGAGCTTAGTACTATCGACAAACGGGTATTAGCCCATTTTATGAATGTCTATCATCATCTGCATATCGGAATGGGCTATGACGGTGATCCAAATGCAAAAATGGCCACTATCGGCTTGCAAGACGCAGACAAGATTATCCATTGGGTCGAAACACGGCTTGAAAAGAAAACATCCAGATAACTAGTACCACACGTAATCACATACTATCATGGAAGCAATCTCAGAAGCAAGACGACACATTGACAATGCAAAAAATTTTCTCAGCAACAATGCCAGAAAACAGGATGGACTCTATCAGGACAAAAAGTATGTTAAAATTGCAGGTCATACAGCCTACACTGGTATACTGCTGGTGCTGAATGAATTGTTAGGAGAGAAAAACAAGAAGACTCCCAAAAGCGTGGAGTGGTACCAGTATGAATTGAGCCGGGTTGATAAGAGTTTGCTATCAAATTTTGCAACCGCTTATCAGATACTGCATATCGACATGGGGTACCAGGGAACCCAAAGCGCCAAAATAGCCGCATTAGGGCTAGATAGTGCCGAGAAAATCATCGACTGGGTCGAAACACGGCTTGAAAAGAAAAATCAGTAATCAAGAAAGTACAACATATAAATGACCGCACAAACTTTCCAGCCACTTAAAATATTCAATACGCTTACCCGTAAAAAGGATGTTTTCGTTCCCATTGCCCCTCCCTATGTCGGCATGTATGTGTGTGGGCCGACGGTCTATAACAATGTGCATTTGGGCAACATCCGTACATTCCTCTCATTCGATATCCTGTTCCGCTACCTGACGCACATTGGCTACAAGGTCCGCTACGTGCGTAACATTACCGACGTAGGCCACCTTGTAGGTGACGGTGACGTAGGTGAGGATAAAATCGGTAGAATGGCCAAGCTGCAAAAGCTGGAACCAATGGAGATCGTGCAGCGGTATACCAATGATTTTCACGAAGTTACCGCCATATTTAATCTGCTTTCTCCCAGCATCGAGCCAACGGCAACCGGCCATTTGATCGAGCAGATCGAGGCCGTTCAGACGCTGATCGACAAAGGGGTAGCGTACGAATCGAATGGTTCTGTGTATTTTGATATTAACAAATACCAGGCAAACGGCAACGAATACGGCAAGCTTTCCGGCCGCATTATAGAGGATTTACTGAATGAAACCCGCGAGCTCGACGGTCAGGCCGAAAAGCGCAACCCGCTCGATTTTGCATTGTGGAAAAAAGCCAGTCCCGAGCACATTATGCAATGGGAATCGCCATGGGGCAAAGGCTTTCCGGGCTGGCATTTGGAATGTACCTGCATGAGTTCCAAATACTTAGGCAAGCAATTCGATATCCACGGCGGCGGAATGGATTTGAAATTCCCACACCATGAATGTGAAATCGCGCAGGGTAAGTCGCTGACGGACGAAGAACCGGTGCGCTACTGGATGCATACCAATATGCTCACAGTGAATGGGCAGAAAATGTCCAAATCGCTGGGCAACTCATTCCTGCCTTCGGAATTGTTTTCAGGTAATCATGAGCTGCTCGACCAGGCTTACAGCCCGATGACCGTGCGCTTTTTCATGCTCCAAAGCCAATACCGCAGCACGCTCGACTTCTCGAACGACGCATTGAAAGCCGCTCAGAAAGGCTACAAAAAACTCGCAAACGGCCTGCGCATCGCGAAAATGCTCACGTACACGCACGAAGACGGCGTGAATGCCGACGAAGCGAAAAAGGCTGATATCGAAAAGTCGATCGAAGGTTTTTACAATGCGATGAATGACGACCTGAACACCGCCGTGGCATTTGCCAACCTTTTCAACATGCTGAAATACATTAACATGCTGAATACGGGGCAATTGAAATCTGTTGCGTTGGGCGAAGCAGTATTTACTTCACTGAAAGAGCAGTTTGTCGTTTTCTTCGAAGATGTGCTCGGCCTGAAGGAAGAGCTCGCCGAAGGTCACGCGATCCTCGACGGTATGTTGAAACTGTACCGGGAATTTAAACTCTCGCAGAACTACGAAAAAGTGGACGAGATCCGTTCTTATTTCAAAAATCAGGGGCTGGTGATCCGCGATACGAAAACGCGCATCGACTGGGCCTACGAAGAATAATATGAAAAAGCGGCGGTCTTTCTTTGCGTATCTTTTTTGGGCGGTATTGATCGTGGGTGGTGGCACTTATTTGCTAAGGTCATTTTTCCCAAAGGGCAAAACCATTGAGAAGTCCGATCTGGAATCTGCTGCGGCAACGCCGACGCCGGTTTTCAATAAGGAAGGAGAAGTAACCTTCGTAAAAAAAGGCCAGCCGTTCAAAAAGATCGAGGTCGAGATCGCCGAAAACGAGGCGGAGCGTGACAAAGGACTCATGTTTCGTTCATACCTGCCCGATTCCGTGGGTATGCTTTTCATTTTCGAGCAGCCTGACAACCATTCATTCTGGATGAAGAACACATCCATTCCGCTGGACATTATATATGTTGGTCCGGATAAAAAAATCATTTCCATTGCAGAAAACACCCAACCGTATTCGGAAGAAAGCATTCCGCCTTATGGTTTGGTGCAATATGTGGTGGAGGTCAATGCGGGTTTTACCAAGCAAAACAATATTCAATCAGGAGATGTCATTTCTTTCTAATAGCCTGTTTTTTAAAAAATTACCGGTCGCATTAGCGATCATGATCGGTGCTTACGGCTGCAACAGCAACACCGGTTCCGAGCAAACCGCCGAACAGGCACCGCCGGCGCTCGTTAAAAGTGCCGATTTCAATGCCGACAGCGCATTTCAATTCGTACAAAAGCAGGTCGATTTCGGCCCGCGCGTGCCGGGGACGTCGCAGCACAAAGCCTGCGGCGATTACCTTGTAGCCAGCTTGAAAAAATATGGATTGGAGGTAAGTGAGCAGATTTTCAAGGACACCACTTTTGACGGCAAAATTCTCAATGGCCGCAATATCATCGGTTCCTTCAATCCGAAGGCTGCGAAACGAATTCTCCTGGCAGCCCACTGGGATTCCCGTCCATTCTCGGACCAGGATTCGATAGTGAAAAACAAGCCGGTGCTAGCCGCAAACGACGGCGCGAGTGGCGTAGGGATTCTGCTGGAAGTAGCTCGTACGCTATCGGTTCAGTCGGCCAAACCGGAGATTGGCGTCGATATCATCTTTTTTGACCTCGAAGACTGGGGCAGTTCCGAATCGGAGCAGACCAAAATGGAACACGGCGGATTCTGCCTCGGCTCGCAGTATTGGGCGGCCAACAAACATATACCTAATTATACCGCCTATTTCGGGATTCTGCTGGACATGGCTGGCGCAAAAGGGGCCACATTCTTTAAAGAAGCCTATTCATTGCAGCTCGCCAGCGATGTGGTACGGCAGGTTTGGACAACAGCCAGCCGCCTGGGTTACAGCAATTATTTCATCGACGAAGCCGGCCCCGGCATTATCGACGACCACGTTCCTGTAAATCAGGTGGGGCATATCCCGATGATCGATATCATCCATACCCGGCCCAATAACCTAAGCAAAACGTTCTTCGACCAGTGGCATACCTCACACGATACGATGGAAAACATCGATCCGAAAACGTTAAAAGCCGTCGGTCAGACGCTCGTTCAGGTCCTTTACCAGGAAGCGCAGGACCAGCCGCTGTAATGTGTGGTCAGGTATTGTCAGATGTGGTCAGGTATATTCAGGAGTTGTCAAGTTTTGTTATTGAAAGTCAGGAGTTGTCTTTGACTAAATCAACAGTAGCTGACTTCTCCTGACCACACCTGACCATACCTGACAACCCCTGACCACACCTGACAACACTTGACAACCCCTGACCACACTTGACAATACCTGACTGTTCACATCCGCTTCACAACAATCCAGACATCGGAGTTGCGTCCCTTATCGTCGCTGCATGAAATCTTCACGCGCCCCAGTGGCGGGCTCAGGAAGACGCTTTCCTGCGGCGGCGATTTTTGGTATAACTTGTCATTGACATACCAGTAAACCTCCTGCACATCGTTCGCGGCCTGGCAGGCGAGCTGGATTTGCTGCGGCTCGTCCTTGCGGATGTAGTACTCGCTCCCATCATTCGGACTCACGATCAGCGGCGCCCCTTCATGAAAAACCCGCTCGCATTGCGGATTATGGGGCGGTATCTTTTGGTAAGGGAGTTTTTGCAATTCATAAAAAGCGATCAGCTCCGGGGCCAGATTGGGATAAGCTTTTTTCTCAAAACCTTTTTCGGGCAGGCAATAAGTGCAATACGACATTTTCGCCGCCGCATCCGTAAATACCCAGCGCATATGCTGGCATTTACTGTAAGCCGAAGTGCCAACGATGTATTGATCGGGAATCTGATGATCGCAGAAATCCGACGGGATATCGCCGCTTACAGGGCACACGTTACGGAGCGAAATATTGGCCGGCGACTTGTACCAGCCTTTCGGAGAGTTGTAATCCAATGCATTGAAGATCGAAAACAGCAACGGAGTGGCCGTATTTGCGCCGCTCAGCTCAGGAACGCCTTCGCCTGAAAAATTCCCGACCCACACGCCCACCGTGTACCGGCGGTTGTAGCCAATGCTCCAAGCATCTCTTTTGCCATACGACGTACCGGTTTTCCAGGCAATTCGGGGTAAATGATAGGTGTTGTCAAAATTGGTCGGCAAATCGGGGCGGGTGATTTGGGTTAAAATGCTGGTGGTAAGGAATGTCGCTTCCTCCGATAAAATAGCAGTGCCTTTTTTATCCTCAACATCCCCGCCGCTTAGCCGCAGGTTCCGCAGCTTCCCTTCATTGGCAAATGCGGCGAAAAGGCGCGTCAGCTCTTCCAAAGTCACGCCGCAGCCGCCCAATATCATCGATAATCCGAGGTCCTTGGCCTGCTTATCGACCGTTTTGAAACCTGCTTTCCGCAATTTGGCGATCAATGCGGGCGTACCGATGTCTTTCAAAACCTTTACAGCCGGGATATTCAGCGAGTTGGCCAATGCAAATTCCGTAGTGACCGCGCCATTGAAATGCTTATCGAAGTTTTCGGGCTCATAGCCGTTGAAATTCCCCGGAACATCATTCAAAACGGATTTCGGCGTGATAATGCCGGCGTCGAATGCTGCGGCGTACAATAATGGCTTCAAAGTACTCCCCGGCGAGCGCACGGCCCGCACGCCATCGACCTGCCCACCGTCGAACGGATTGTTGAAATCCGCCGAGCCGACGTAAGCCTCCACCTGCATGGTTTCGTTATTCACAACCAGCACGGCCGCATTGTGGATATTCATCAATTGCCGGCGATTAATGTAATTCCGTACTTGCTCCTCGATCTGGCTTTGCGCTTGTAAGTTAAGGTTGGTGCGGATCACCGGCTCGTCGGGATGTTGCTGTTTGAGGCGTATCGAAAGATGCGGCGCGAAGCGCGGGGTTTGGAGGCGACGGATATTCAATGGCTCTTCCAATGCGTCACGGATCACGGTTGATTCAAATAATTCATCCGCTTCAAACCGTTTCAGCCAGCTATTCCTTGCCTCCCGCAATGCGTCGTTACGCGTACCCGGGCGCAGGCCCGACGGGCGGTTGGGCACGATGGTCAATGCCGTGATCTCGGCGAGGCTCAATAGCTGCGGCGCTTTCCCGAAATATAGCAGCGAAGCAGCCTTAATGCCCTCGATATTGCCGCCATAAGGCACGAGGTTTACATACAATTGCAGGATTTCGTCTTTGGAATAATGCATTTCAAGCTGAAACGCGTGCCACATTTCCACTACCTTATTAAAATAGGTCCGGCGTCGGGGCTCCATCAGCCGCACTACCTGCATAGTGATGGTGGACGCGCCGGAAGTTCTTCTCCCTGAAAATACATTTTTGACAGCCGCCCGCGCGACCGCGAACGGATTCACGCCGGGATGACAATAAAAGTACTGGTCTTCCTTATAAATGAGCGTTTTCCGAAGTAACGGCGTGATTTCGTTCACATTCGAATAGAGCCGCCATTTGTCCTCCTTACTCAGGAAAGCATGGATTACGCGACCTTTCTGATCGGTTATTTGCGTCGCGTAACGGATTTGGGGATGAAATGGAAAGGCCAGGTCGAGTACAAAAAACAGGAGTATGAGGCCGATTAATGCCAATAACCCTTTTCTGGCCTTGCTGTTTTTCATGGGGAAATGCTGAAATCCGATTGAGCTGCAATATAATACAGTCAACGCGGCCAGACGGTTTTCGGGCGCCCCGTTCAATAAAATTGCGCGGTCATTTGCCCTGATCGGTTAATTTTCCCTATTTACTTGCTTTACTACAAATAAAATCAATCATAATACCATTATGTCCAAATACATTGCCGCCATTGACCAGGGTACTACCAGCACACGCTGCATACTTTTCAACCAACAGGGGAATATCGTTTCGGTAGGACAAAAAGAACACGAACAGATTTACCCGAAACCCGGCTGGGTGGAACATAATCCCACCGAAATCTGGAAAAATACCCTGGAAGTGATCGCATTGGCACGCATTCATGTATCGGCGCACGCGTCGGATATTGCGGCGGTGGGCATTACCAACCAGCGCGAAACGACCGTCGTCTGGAACAAGCGCACCGGCAAGCCTTATTATAATGCATTGGTTTGGCAAGACACCCGTACCTCCGATCTGGTAGCGAAATATGAAAAGGAAGGCGGGCTCAACCAGTTCCGCGACATTACCGGCCTGCCCGTGTCTACCTATTTCAGTGGTTTAAAATTGAAATGGCTGCTTGAAAACGTGGAGGGCATCCGGGAAGACGCTGAAAAAGGCGAGGCGATTTTCGGGAACATCGACACCTTCCTGATCTGGCACCTGACCGGCGGCACGCACGGCGGCATTCACGTGACCGATGTGACCAATGCCAGCCGCACGCAGCTCATGAACCTACGCACATTGCAGTGGGACAAATCGATGCTCGCCGCTTATAATATCCCCGAAATCATGCTGCCCGCCATCAAAAGCAGCAGTGAAATATATGGTTATTCCGATCACGAGGTTCTTCCGGGCGTACCCGTCGCCGGCGACCTCGGTGACCAGCATGCTGCATTGGTAGGCCAAACCTGCTTCGAGCCCGGCATGGCCAAAAACACCTACGGGACCGGCTGCTTCCTCGTGATGAACACCGGTACCGAGCTGAAAACCTCCGAAAACGGCCTGTTAACCACGATTTCCTACAAATTCGGCGACCAACCCGTGCAATATGCATTGGAAGGCAGCGTAGCCGTCACCGGTGCACTCGTGCAATGGCTCCGCGACAACCTCGGCCTGATCCAGAACGCGAGCGACATCGAACCACTCGCTGCAACTGTCGAAGATAACGGCGGCGCCTACTTTGTACCCGCATTCTCAGGACTTTATGCACCCTACTGGCGCAACGACGCGCGAGGCGTGGTCGCGGGCCTCACGCGCTACGTGAACAAGGGGCACATCGCACGCGCCGTACTCGAAGCTACGGCTTATCAGACGGCTGATGTGGTAAAAGCAATGGAACAAGATTCCGGCATCGAGCTCGCCTGCCTGCGCGTCGATGGCGGTATGGTTCATAACCAGCTATTAATGCAATTCCAATCGGATATTCTCAACACGCAAGTCGTTTCTCCGGCCGTCGCCGAAACCACCGCGCTCGGCGCCGCATATGCCGCCGGACTCGCCGTCGGTTATTGGAAAAGCACCGACGATTTGAAGAAAAACTGGGCCGTCGCTCACACCTGGCATCCCGATATGGCCGAAGAAAAGCGCAATGCTTACTATAAAGGCTGGAAAAAGGCAGTTACCAAATCTTACGACTGGATTGATTAGTGACGGTGTGTTTGTCGGGTGTTTGTCAAGTGTTGTCAGATAGAGTCAGGATTTTGAATGAAAATTTCTCCTCTCCTAACTATTCCTGACTACAAATGACTACAAATGACAACACCTGACCACCAATGACCTTTTTTATAATCTTTATAAACAAGCCCATTCCTTGTGCCGTCAAGCGGTTCACCTTAACTTCGCGGTGCCAAATCAACCTCAGTAACCCATGCATACCCTCCATCTCAAAAAGCCCCTTGCTTTTTTTGATCTTGAGACAACAGGAGTAAATATTGTCCGCGACCGCATTGTAGAGATTTCCGTTGTAAAAGCATTGGTGAATGGCGAAACCGAAATCCGTACCCGGAGAATCAATCCTGAAATGCCTATCCCGCTGGAAAGCAGCCTCATACACGGCATTTACGACGAGGATATAAAGGACGCCCCCACATTTAAAAGCATTGCCAAAAACCTGGCGACATTCCTCGAAGGATGCGACCTGGCGGGCTTTAACAGCAACCGTTTCGACATTCCGATGCTCGTGGAGGAGTTCCTGCGCGTGGGAGTGGATTTCGATGTGAAAAACCGCCGGATGGTGGACGTGCAACGCATTTACCACATGATGGAGCCTCGCAACCTGGGAGCTGCCTACAAGTTCTATTGCGGCAAAACGCTCGACAATGCACACAGCGCCGAAGCGGATACCATTGCCACATTTGAAGTATTACAAGGGCAAATCGAAAAGTACCAGGGCGTTACGCTCACGGATTCGCACGGTAAGGTTACCGAGCCGGTGAAGAACGATGTAACCGCATTGCACGAGCTCACCGCGTCCAAAATCGTGGACTTCGCGGGCCGGATGGTATTCAACGACAAAGGTGAAGAGGTTTTCAATTTTGGAAAGCACAATGGCAAGCGCGTGACCGACATCCTGAAAAACGAACCGTCGTTTTTCGACTGGATGATGAAAGGCGAGTTTCCACTCGACACGAAACGCAAATTGACGGAGATTAAATTAAGGGGATTAACCCAACGTTGACATAATCTTACCTCAGGTTTGAGTAAGTAGTAATTATGTCTATTTTTGCCTGAAATCTATTTTTGACTATTTTAACCGGATATCCCATTAGGTAAACCTGCTATGATCCCAAACCCTACCATGCCAGAGGTTAACATACCAGCGGTTATTCAACATATCCCACTTCAAAGTTACCTAATCCTTGCAACCCTGCTTTTCGTGATCGGTATCATCGGTGTGCTTACACGCAGGAATGCAATCATCATTTTTATGTCGATCGAGTTAATGCTGAACGCCGCAAACCTGCTGCTGATCGCATTCTCCTCCTACCGGTCCGATCCATCCGCACAGGTTTTCGTGTTCTTCATCATGGCCGTAGCCGCTGCCGAAGTGGCCGTGGGGCTTGCCATTATCGTAATGATTTACCGCAACACCAGAAATACGGACATCGGGTTCCTGAACAAGCTGAAATGGTAACTATCGGCGCGTAGCCGGTACACAATCAAGAGATTAAAGATTAAAAAATAGACATGTCTGCATCATTACTCATCCTGATTCCGCTGCTGCCGCTTGCCGGCTTCCTGATCAACGGAATAGGATTCCCCAATATTCCCAAAGGCGCAGTCGGCATTATCGGAACTTTGGCGGTCGTTGCCAGTTTCGTATTGTCGGTCATGACTTTCAACGCATTCGTAGCATCCGGCAGCCAGCCGTTCATCGTACCGCTTTTCGACTGGATCACCGTCGGCGACCTCAACATCCCGTTCTCCTTCCAGGTTGATCAGCTATCGTTGTTAATGCTGATGATCATCACCGGCGTAGGCTCGCTGATCCACATTTATTCGATCGGCTACATGCACCACGATCCGGGTTTTGGTAAATTTTTCGCTTACCTGAACCTGTTTTTGTTTTTCATGCTCCTGCTGGTGCTCGGTTCGAACTACGTGATCATGTTCATCGGCTGGGAAGGCGTAGGGCTGTGCTCTTACCTGCTCATCGGTTTCTGGAACAAGAACACCAACTACAACAATGCAGCCCGTAAGGCATTCATTATGAACCGCGTGGGTGACCTTGGATTCCTCCTGGGTATCTTCACGATCATCGCCACATTCGGTTCGGTAGAATATTCGGAAGTGTTTGCCAAAGCCGCTGCCGGTTTTCAGGTGGGCGATCCGGTGATCATTACCATTACCTTGTTCCTCTTTGTAGGTGCAATGGGTAAATCGGCCCAGATTCCATTGTACACGTGGCTACCCGATGCGATGGCAGGTCCTACCCCTGTATCCGCGCTCATTCACGCGGCTACGATGGTTACCGCGGGTATCTACATGGTGATCCGCTCCAACGTGCTCTATTCTTTGGCGCCTTCGACGCTCGAAATCGTCGGCATTATCGGTGGTGCTACCGCATTGTTCGCCGCATCGATCGGCCTTTTGCAGAACGATATCAAGAAAGTACTGGCCTACTCTACTGTGAGTCAGCTGGGCTATATGTTCATGGGCCTGGGCGCGATGGCCTATTCGGCATCGATGTTCCACGTTATTACCCACGCATTCTTCAAAGCATTGCTTTTCCTCGGTGCCGGTAGCGTGATCCACGCGATGTCCGACGAACAGGATATCCGCTCGATGGGTGGTTTAAGAAAAAAATTGCCTGTTACCTTCCTTACCTTCCTGATCGCGACTATCGCTATTTCAGGTATCCCGCCATTTGCAGGTTTCTTCTCGAAAGATGAAATCCTTGCGCATGTTTTTGAACACAACAAAATCCTGTGGGTAATCGGTGTACTCGGTTCGGTAATGACTTCCTTCTATATGTTCCGCCTGCTGTTCCTGACATTCTTTGGGACATTCCGCGGTACACACGAGCAGGAGCACCATTTGCATGAATCGCCTGCTTCGATGACGGTACCATTGATCATCCTTGCCATTCTGTCGGCTGTCGGTGGTTTCATCGGCGTTCCCGAAGCATTGCACGGTTCGCACCAGCTGGCGCAGTTTATGAACCCGCTTTACGATCTCGCCAAAACCGCAAACCCGGCCGCATTTGAACATACTTCCCTTTCGCATTCGGAAGAATACATGCTGATGGCCGTTTCAGTTGCGGCAGCATTGATCTCCGCCATTGCAGCTTATGTAATGTATGTACAAAAAAGCGCGGTACCTGCACCCGATTCGGAAGAAAAATCAGGCTTGCAGCGTGCGGTTTACAACAAGTACTATGTCGACGAACTGTACGACGCGGTATTTGTGAAACCGATCAAAACGCTTTCCAATGTCCTTTACAGCTTCGGCGAGATCTTTATCGACCTCATCATCGATGCATTTGTAAAACTCGTGAGCCTGGGCGCCAAATTGTTGAGAAAAACACAAACCGGCTCCACCGGCGAATACGTATTCGCAATGGTGATCGGCATTGTGGTCATATTATTCTGGAAGCTGTTACTCTGATCCGATCATCCATAAATCCGTTCCATAGTAGTTTCGGACCGTCGACTTGAAAATATGCTTACTCTTCTTTTAATACTTTTACCCATAGCGGCAGGCGTCATCACCCTCCTGGCCGGCGAACGCATGGCGAAGCAGCTCGCACTGGTGGGCGGTTTGGCCGGATTAGGCCTCGCTATTTTCACCTGGCTGCAATTCGACCCCGCGGCTGGTTCCCAATTCGGGTTCAAATACGCCTGGCTCACATCCGGAGGCATTTCTTTTGCCGCCGGTATCGACGGTATCAGCATGCTGCTCGTTTTGCTCACCACGTTCCTGACGCCGCTGATCATCCTTTCAGCATTTAAAAACGAGTACAAAAACCCGACGGCATTCTATTCGCTGATCCTTTTTATGGAAGCGGCGCTGATCGGTGTTTTCACAGCTACCGACGCATTCCTTTTCTACCTGTTTTTCGAAGCCGCTTTGATCCCCGTTTACTTCCTGGCGGCGATATGGGGCGGAGAGAACCGGATTAAGGTTACATTTAAATTCTTCATTTACACGATCTTCGGAAGCTTGTTCATGTTCGTGGCGCTGGTTTACCTCTATTACCAAACTCCGGGCGCGCATACTTCCGAGATTTCAGCATTCTACCAACTGCAACTGAGCCCCGCAGCACAGGGTTACGTGTTCTGGGCATTCTTCATTGCATTTGCCATTAAAATGCCGCTTTTCCCCTTCCACACCTGGCAGCCGGATACTTACACCGAGTCGCCTACCGCGGCTACGATGCTGTTATCGGGTATTATGCTTAAAATGGGGGTTTACGGTCTGATCCGCCTGCTGCTGCCGATCGTGCCGCTGGGCATGGAGCAATGGGGTTTCCTGGCGATGATCCTTTCGGTGATCGGTATCATCTACGGTTCCATCATCGCCATCCAGCAGAGCGACATGAAAACGCTCATCGCGTATTCGTCATTCGCACACGTGGGACTCATGGCCGCCGGTGTATTCTCTTCTTCATTGAATGGCTTGCAAGGCGCGCTGATCCAGATGCTGGCGCACGGTATCAACGTGATCGGCCTGTTCTTCATCGTCGACATCATTTATTCGAGAACCAAAACCCGTTACCTCGACCAGCTCGGCGGGATTACCCAAAGCACGCCGCATTTGAGCGTGTACTTCATGATATTGCTGCTCGGTAGCGTGGCATTGCCGCTTACCAACGGTTTTGTGGGTGAATTCCTGTTGCTTTCGAGTGTATTCCAATACAAAGGCTGGCTCGGTGCCGTAGCTGGTCTGACGATCATTCTCGGTTCGGTGTACATGCTCCGTTTGTTCCAGAAATCCATGTTCGGGCCGAAATCCAAATGGGTGGAAGGCTTCCAGGACCTTACTGCCAGTGAGCGGGCTGTATTGCTGCCGCTGATCGTGATGGTATTCTGGATCGGTATTTACCCAAGCACATTCCTGAAAATAACTGAGCCTGCTGTAACCCAATTGTTGCAACTGGTCAATAACTAAGTTAAGAATATGTATCCCATTATATTGTTGTCGGTTTTTGGAGTAGTAACGCTTTTTCTGGGCTTCTCGAAATCCAAGAACATCCTCCTGCCATCTACCCTGCTTTTCCTGGCTATCGCGCTGGGAAGCAACTTCATCGAATGGGGCAAAGGGCCGTTACTGTACTTCTACGATATGCTGCGCGTCGATAACCTCACGCTTGCATTCAACGGGATCGTGCTGATTTCGGCATTCATGATCGCAGCGATCTCGGGAGGTTTCCAGGACAATGCAGATTCCGAGCCCGCTGAATATTACGGATTAATGCTTTTCTCCCTCGTAGGGGCCATTATGATGATCGGCTTCGATCACCTGATCATGCTCTTCATCGGCGTCGAAATCCTTTCAGTAGCCATGTACGTGCTCACGGGTAGCAACAAGCGTAACCTGCGCTCAAACGAGGCTGCATTGAAATACTTCCTCATGGGCGCATTCGCGACGGGTTTCCTGCTTTTTGGAATGACGTTGATTTACGGCGCAACCGGCTCTTTCCAGCTTACAGCTATCCAGGGGTTCGCATCGAATATGAATCCCGCATCGCAATCCTACATTTTCTACGCGGGTTTGCTGCTATTGCTAATCGGTATGCTTTTCAAAGTATCAGCCGCCCCGTTCCACTTCTGGACGCCGGATGTGTACGAAGGCGCGCCTACCATTTTCACGACGTTCATGTCGACGATCGTTAAAACTGCCGGATTTGCCGCATTGTTCCGTTTGCTGAACCATTCATTCGCTATCTACAATTTCTGGTGGATCGTGATTGCGGTCATCGCGGTACTGACATTGCTCGTGGGCAACATCGGCGCTACCAGCCAGAACAGCTTTAAAAGAATGCTGGCCTACTCGGGTATCTCGCACGCGGGTTACCTGCTGATCGCGCTCACGGCCCTGACCAAGCCTACTCAAAACGCCATTATCTTTTACTCACTTGCATACTCGTTATCGACCATCGCCGCATTTGGTGTGCTGATGCTCGTTGCGAAGGAAAAAACGATCGAAGGACAGCCGAACGAGCGCTACGAGGCATTCAATGGTTTGGCTAAACAAAACCCTTTGCTCGCGTTCGTTCTGACGGTATCCATGCTTTCACTGGCAGGTATTCCGTTGACGGCTGGTTTCTGGGGTAAATTCTTCATCTTCACCAGCGCCGCAGAGCGTGGTATCATGTGGATTGCCGTGATTGCCGTTCTGATGTCGACAGTCGGTATCTACTACTATTTCCGGGTGATCATTTCTTCGTATTTCAAAGAAGGGGACACGGTACGGATCCGCGTCGCGCCTTTCTACCAGATTATCCTGGTACTGGCTACATTTCTCACGATCCTGTTTGGTCTGGCGCCGGGTATCTTCGAAAAACTGATCTGAAATCATTCAAATAATACCTTTTGAAAAGAGCTGTATAACCTACGGCTCTTTTTTTGTTACCAATTTTCCAAACAAGCGTATCAAGGATATCAATTATTTAAAACGATATCCAAATGCAATCACTTCAACACACTTGTCCCCCGTTCACATTCAAGCCGGAAGACCTGCTGAACCGCGAGCCCATTGAACTGGACCTTCAAAACGCCGCGCACGAAATCCGTCGCCGTAACATCCTCATCACAGGTGCAGCCGGCACCATCGGCAGCGAACTGGCCTTGCAGGTATGCGCCTGCGCACCTGCGAAAGTGATTTTGGTGGACCAGGCGGAAACAGCATTGTACGAGCTCGACCACCTGCTTCGGCAACAATATCCGCTAATCGAGATTTGCAGCCAGGTAGCAAGCATTACCGACGCATTACGCATGGCCGGACTGTTTTCCCGGACAGCGATTCACGTCGTTTTCCACGCCGCGGCCTACAAGCACGTGCCGTTTATGGAGCATCACCCCTACGAAGCGATCAGGGCCAACATACTCGGCACCGAAATCCTGGCCGACCTGGCCGTTTCCTACCGCGCGCGGAAATTCATTTACATTTCCACCGACAAGGCAATCCGACCCGCCAGCGTAATGGGCGCCACCAAACGCTTCGCCGAACTGTATCTCCAATACCTGAGCCACGAATATCCCGGTCAGACGCAATTCATCATCACCCGGTTTGGAAATGTATTGGGCTCGGCCGGCTCGTTCCTGCTCCGCTTCGCACAGCAAATCCGTGAAGGAGGTCCCGTGACGGTTACGCATCCGCTGGCACAGCGGTACCTGATGACGGTCACCGAAGCATGCCAGCTGGTACTGCAAGCTGCGGCGGCGAGCAACGGTGGCGAAATCCTGTCGTTCGATATGGGTAAACCCGTCCGGATCGCCGATGTCGCACGGAAAATGATCCGGCTTGCGGGATTGGTGCCGGGAAAGGATATTCAGATCCGTTTCACCGGATTACGGCCTGGCGAAAAACTGACGGAAGACCTGGATGGTGAGGGAATGCAAACAACCGCATTCGGGCAACTGAAAACGGCCCGCTTTTCTGCTCCGGGAGCACAATGTATGCGGTACGCGATGGCCGCATTGCAAAAAGCGCTCGATTCGGGCCAGCCGGTGCAAATGGTTAACGTTCTCAAAACCGCGATCCCGGAATACATAAGCGCCAATTCGCCCTTTGAGCAATTGGATATGCCGATTGTGGGTGAGCACTTTTTGACCGCCGACGGCTGACCGCTGACCGCCGATGTTGGTACGGGTTTGTGATTAGTTTCCTGGAATGAAGCCGCTTGTACGCATCCAATGCAGGCAGCGGCCAAACCACTCGTCGAACGATGGCGTTTTGGGGTAGCCATGCAGTCCCTGGGAGTAAATGTGCATGTCGGCGGCGACGCCTTTTGCATTCAATGCTTCGTAAAATCGGATGCTGTTCGACACCGGCACTACCGTGTCGTCGCCCGCGTGCGTGAGGTATGCGGGCGGCGTAGCGGCCGTTACCTGCAAGTCGTTCGAGAAATAGTTCACGCGCTCCGTGGAAGGCGAAGCGCCGAGCAGGTTGGCCGACGAGCCCTTATGCCCTATTTTCCCTTCAAAACTGATCACCGGGTAAACCAGGATCATGAAATCAGGACGAAGACTGGTCTTTTGTGGATTATCGATAAAAGTACTGTCATAATGCGTGCCCGCTGTGGAAGCGAGGTGGCCGCCCGCGGAAAAGCCCATGATACCGATCTTCGCCGGATCGATCTGCCATTCTTTTGCCCTCTCGCGGACTGTTTTGATGGCTTGCTGAGCATCCTGCAACGGCCCGATGGCCTTGTCTTTCATGATGCGGTCGCTGGGCAGGCGGTATTTCAGCACAAATGCAGCAATCCCGGACTTATTCAACTCCTTCGCAACCCTGTAACCTTCCCGCTCGATCACCAGCCCGCCATATCCTCCGCCCGGGCAGACGATCACCGCCGCGCCATTCGCGGTACCCGCCGGCGGCAGGAATGCAGTCAATGTGGGTTTAGAAACATTCCTGACGGAGCCTTTTTCGCTCGTTTCCTGGTTTTCCGCTTCAATCGCGTTCGGGATGCGGCCCGGGTAAAGTTCTATTTCGGTCTGCGCCAGAAGCGGCGTCGAGAGGAGCTGAACAAGGCCGATCGCGGCCAGGAGGCAGGATATTTTGATCATTTAATTTTTTTCTAATTCCTATTAAGAATAATTTCTGGCTAAATTTCGGTTACACTGTTTAACCGCCCGGTCACACACAACCCTCCGTTGTGGCCAGTACCCGGCAAACAATGGGTTAAGACATAGTTCGATAAAATATACCTGCGTGATACGTGCGCAAGAACTCTGGAAGTAAACGAACAGAATTGCACCATTCTGTGTTATTCGACTAATTCTTTTAATATTAATATAATATTTACAAGAAATTCGAAACGCGTTTGTTACTTTGCCCCATTGAACAATCAAAAAAATAACTAGTTTTGTAGAGTATCCTAATCATGCACTAGTTTCTTTGATAAGTTATAAATCGTCTTAAATCCGCAAAAGAATGAAATATACAGTACATGCAGAAGACAGGTTTCAGTTTATCGACGAGGGAAAGGGCGAAACATTACTGCTTTTGCATGGCCTTTTCGGTGCATTGAGTAATTGGGACGGTATTATCGACCATTTTTCAGACCGATACCGGGTCATTATCCCATTGCTTCCGATTTACTCGCTTCCCCCGCGTGAAGCCGGTCTGGAAGCATTGCTCACTTTTCTGGAAGACTTTGTTTCGTTTAAAAACCTTACCAACGTTACGGCGATCGGCAATTCGCTGGGAGGCCACATCGGTTTGCTCTACACGTTGAAAAATCAGGAGAACGTTCAGCGCCTGGTGCTTACGGGCAGCTCAGGGTTGTTCGAAAATTCAATGGGCGGCTCTTTCCCGAAACGTGGAAGTTATGATTATATCAAGGAGCGCGTAGCTTACACTTTCTACGATCCGGAAGTAGCTACGAAAGATCTCGTTGATGAAGTTTTTGAAACTACATCGAGCATTCCGAAGTGTATGAGCATTGTAGGGATTGCTAAATCGGCGCAGCGGCACAATCTTGCGAAAGATCTGAGCCAGATCACCGTTCCGACCTTGCTGGTGTGGGGCCTCAACGATACCATTACCCCGCCGCACGTAGGGTATGAGTTCAATCGCCTCATTGCCAATTCGGAATTGTATTTTATCGATAAATGCTGCCACGCACCGATGATGGAGCGCCCCGACGAGTTCAATGTGATCCTCGAAAGCTTCCTGGAAAAAGATGTGTCGGTGCCGATGGCGTAAAGCGCGGGAATTCCCGGGAAATTTCTTTTGTTACAATAGTTGACCTATATATAGTTTTTTTATAGCTTCGAAAAATGACCTTCTGACCCATGCTCGCCGCCACGCTGATAAATCCAATGATCCCTGTACTGAAACCGAACGATTCGGTGGGTACGGCTTTGGATTGGATGGATGAGTTTGGCGTGAAGCAGTTGGTTATCGCCGATTCGGGCATTTATCAGGGCATTGTTTCGGAGGACATTCTCTTCGACATCACCGACATCTCCGAGCAGCTTTCGAAGGTAATCATTCAACATAAGGACATTTTCGCGACCGAAGATCAGCATCCTTACGAGCTACTCCGTTTGGTAAACCAGTTCGGCCTGTTGATCATTCCTGTGCTTCATGAGGACCGGACATTTGCCGGCAGCATTCTGGTGAGCGAACTCGTCGAGCAGTTTGTAAACGAGCTCGGCGTCCAGGAAAAAGGCGCGGTGATTGTCCTTAAAATCGCCGAAAGAAGCTACTCGCTTTCCGAAATCAGCCGGTTGATCGAATCCAACGATGTCAAGATCCTAAGCAGCTATTATTCTTCGGGAGAAGTTTACAATCCTACCAATGAGGCCCGGTTGACGCTGAAACTGAACCGGACGCATATTACCCCCATCATCGCCACGCTCGAACGCTTCGGGTACGAAATCGAAGAGGCGCACGCCAACGATCCGATCGAAAGCCTCGACCAGGAACGCCTCGATATGCTTCTGCGCTATCTGGCCACCTAGCACACGCCGCATGGTGCCCAACACCTTCAAATGTTCCTACGGCTTTTGAATCGCACCATTTGTCGTGTATCTTTCGGCTGAAACCACACGTTTTATTTTTTCTTCATGAAAATCGCCATTCACGGACGCAACTTTAATGAGTCCGCAAGACCGTTCATTGAAAATATGTTCGATGAACTGTCGCGTCGAAAAGTTGAGGTTCAGCTTTCCCAGTCGTTCCGGACTTTCCTGGATCAGGCCGGTATTTCGCATTATTCCGAACAGGTGTATGAAAAGCCGGAAGAGCTGTGCGACGCGCGCCTGGTGGTAAGCATGGGTGGTGACGGTACCTTGCTGGAAACGATTTCGCATGTGGGCAAACGCCAAATCCCAGCGATCGGGATCAATGTGGGCCGTTTGGGTTTCCTGGCGACGGTATCGCCAGAGCGCATTACGGACATGATCGCCGCACTCGAAAACAGCCAGTTTCGTATCGACGAACGCACGCTTGTGGAAGTGGAATCCAATATCGATCTGTTCGACGGCCTCAACTTCGGTTTGAATGATTTTACCATCACCAAAACCGATACGTCGTCAATGATCACCGTACATACCTACCTGAACGACGAGTTCCTGAACTCCTATTGGGCGGATGGACTTATCGTTTCGACGCCAACAGGCTCCACGGGCTATTCTTTAAGCTGCGGCGGGCCGGTACTCGTGCCGCATTCGCAGAATTTCATCGTCACGCCCATCAGCCCGCATAACCTCAACGTGCGTCCGCTGGTGGTGGAAGATACCGCCGTGATCCGCCTGGAAGTGAAAAGCCGCAGCAGCAACTTTCTCGTCTCCCTCGACGCTCGCTCGCGCATTGTGGACGAGAACACGCAGCTGCTCGTGCGCAAGGCCGGTTTCGTGGCGCGACTGATCAAAATGAAAGACGACAGTTTTTTGAATACATTGCGAAGCAAACTATCATGGGGGCTTGATATGCGCAACTAGGTTCCCGAAATCCAATTTCTGACACTATGCACCTTACCTACCACACTTTCGACCTTCAATTAAAACATACCTTCACCATCGCCCACGACTCGCGCGATGTGCAGCAAACGCTCATCGTGCAGCTCAATGACGGCGTGCATTCCGGCTTTGGAGAGGCAACTGCTAATCCTTATTACGGCATTACGATCGGTAATATGATCGCGACGCTGGATGTAGTTAAGGAAATCGTTGAAAAAGGAAAATTTGCGTCGGCGGAAGAATTATGGGCGATGGTACACCCGCTTCTGAAAGACAATTCCTTTGCACAGTGTGCCCTGGACGAGGCTGCACAGGATTATTTTGCCAAAAAGAAGGGCCAGAAACTGTACGAAAGCTGGGGTTTGTCGCCTGAAAATATCCCTATGACCAACTTTACCATCGGCATTGATACCGTGGAAAAGATGGTGGAGAAAATGAAAGAGCTTCCCTGGCCGATCTACAAAATCAAACTCGGTACCAACGAAGACCTGCGCATTGTACAGGAACTGAGAAAAAACACCGACGCCATCTTCCGCGTCGATGCCAATTGCGGCTGGACGGCCGAAAAGACCATTGAAATAGCACCGAAACTCGCCGCCTTAGGCGTAGAATTCATCGAGCAACCACTTCCCGCGGATGATATCGAGGGAATGAGAAGGGTTTTTATTGGAAGCGCATTGCCTGTTATTGCCGATGAAAGCTGCATCATAGAGGAAGACGTCGAGCTATGTCACGGTCTTTTTCATGGTATTAATGTAAAACTGACCAAATGCGGCGGGCCTACCGCTGCCCTTCGAATGATCGCTGAGGCCCGTTCCCTGGGTATGAAAACGATGGTAGGCTGCATGACCGAAACCAGCGTGGGCATTTCGGCCATTGCGCATTTGCTTCCGATACTCGATTACGTCGATATGGACGGCTCCTTACTGATCCGCAATGACCCCGCGACCGGAGTCACTTTCGATTTTGGCAAAGTGATTTACGCCAACGGCAATGGTACCGGTGCCGCATTGAAACCTGAATTCCTGTAACCGCTGCCGTGAAGATTTATCACACCAGCAAACTCCCCGGCCGGACCGTCGTAACCATCGATGGGCAGGAATTTCTATGGTTCACCGGTACGGATTACCTCGGAATGGGCCACAACGAAGACCTTCGTAGATATGTAAATTCAGCTACGGAAACTTTCGGAAATCACTATGGAAGTTCCAGGAACAATAGTCTGAGGCTCGACATTTATGATGAAACCGAATCACATTTGGCTGATTATCTGCAAAATGAGGCTGCTATCATTGTTTCTTCTGGAATGTGGGCGGGGCAGCTGGTGATGAAGGAGATTGAAAACATTGTTCAGCAACAGCCCACGATCGCGCGAATCTTCTACCACTACGCCCCCGGCGTGCACCCCGCATTATGGGGCCATGTATTTCAGCGAAACGAAGGTGAATGGAGCGAATGGGCATCACAAACAGTTCGAAAAATCAATGCGACGGACTCGGACGTTGCACATATTCTTTGCATGGATGCCGTTGGTTCGCCGATGGTGAAGGCATTTGATTTTACGCTTTTGAATGGCGTTCAAAAACCGGCAAATTTGTGGCTCATCATCGACGAGTCGCATTCGCTGGGCGTAACGGGTTCCAGCGGAAACGGCGTCGCGGAACAAATCGATCCCAAACTTTTAACCAAAACCATTTTTGTTTCCTCCCTGAACAAAGCATTAGGCATTCCGGCCGGCGCAATCTGGGGTTCGAAAACGGTTGTGGAAACGGTGCGGAAATCGCCGTGGTTCGCAGGCGCGTCCCCGCCGGCCCCTGCGTATGCGTATGCGCTGAAAATGCTTTTGGAACAAAACAAATATGCTGCTGCCCGCGTGGTACTGATGGATAACATTGCCTATTTCAATGCAAAAATGGAAGGTAATGCGCTATTTGAAACCGTCTCCGACTATCCCGTGTTCTGCTCAACCAATGCCGCACTATTCGACCATCTGCTGCAAAACGGCATTATGGCCTCCTGCTTCCCCTACCCTTCGCCCGCCGATGCACCAGTCACGCGCATTGCGATCAGCAGTTTGCACCAAAAAGAAGACCTCGACCGGTTGGCCGAGGTCTGTAAGCGGTTTAATGCTTAATATTTCCTAATCCAATTAATCTTCGGTAGTGGTTCCGCCCAGTTTAGCGAGGCGTTTTTCCTCTTCCAGCTTTTCGCGCTCTACTTTGGCCGAAACCATGATACTCAATTCATACAACAGGAATAGTGGGATCGCCACGAGTACCTGGCTGTAAATGTCCGGCGAAGGTGTGATAACCGCAGCCACGATCAGGATCACGATCATCGAATGCTTGCGGTATTCGCGCATGAACGACGGCGTAAGCACCCCGATTTTAGATAACACAAACACTACGATCGGTAACTGGAATGCCACACCGCAGGCCAGCGTGAGCGTCGATACGAGTGAAATGTAGGATGCAAGGCTGAATTCGTTGATAATCGTCGGATCGAGCGTGTAGTTTGCAAGGAAGTTGATAGCCAGCGGCGATACCACGTAATAGCCGAAAAGCACGCCGGAAAAGAACAGGAATGTCACATAAAACACCGCACCACGCGCCGACCGCCTTTCCGAAGGTTTCAAACCCGGCTGAATAAACCGCCAGATTTCCCAGAATGCATAAGGGAATGCGAAAACGAGCCCCGCGATCACCGACGACGTCATACTCATCGTAAAAGCATCGCCCATCCCGATCACCTGCAATTTGAAGTTGAGTGTCTTCACGCACAGGTCGTCATAACCGGTGATTTCCGACAGCTTGCAAAGCATTTTGTAAGTCCAGAAATCAGGCTGTGACGGCGCTATGATCACATAATGGTATATTTCTTGAATATAAATGAAGGCAAGAATCGCAAATACGAGAATCGAAGCACCGGCGCGGATTACGTGCCATCTTAGTTCTTCGAGATGCGAAATGAACGACATCTCCTTGCCATCGCCATCTTCATCATCCTGCTCTCTGTCAAAATCCTGATCCAGGGACATATTTTAAATTATTACTAGAACTCAATCTACGTGGAAACTGAAAAACAGGATCAGTCCTGTTTACTAAAAGCTGAAATTACTTAAAAAACCCGTCGAAGTGATCCGACGGGTTTTTTATTCATGCGTTCTGGATCAAATTAATCCATTACAAAAGGATAATCGCTTTCAACGTACACGTCTGTGTAAGCCTCTTTCGGATCCGGCCACTCCGATTCTTCGGCGAATTGCACGGATTCGGCAACGATTTCTTTTACTTTTTTATCGATGTTATCTAGGTCTTCCTCGGTAGCGATCTTGTTTTCAAGGATTACCGCACGGATCTGCTCGATCGGGTCGCGGTGTTTGTATTCTTCTACCTCCTCTTTCGAACGGTATTTCTGAGGATCGGACATTGAGTGTCCGCGGTAACGATACGTACGGAATTCAAGGAAAGTAGGTCCTTCACCTTTGCGTGCACGATCGGCCGCGCGGGAAACCGCTTCGTGAATCGCTTCTACGCTCATACCGTCAACCGGCTCGGAAGGAATGTCATAAGCCTCGCCCAACGTGTAAAGCTCGGTAACATTGGAAGTACGCGCTACGGAAGTACCCATCGCGTAACCATTGTTTTCCACCACAAAAATCACCGGCAGTTTCCAGCTCATCGCCATGTTCAGCGTCTCGTGGAACGAACCCTGGCGGATCGCGCCGTCACCGAAGTAGCAAATGCAAAGGTTATCGGTCTTGTTGTATTTCTCAGCGAATGCGATACCTGCACCCAGGGGAATCTGGCCGCCTACGATACCGTGGCCTCCGATGAAGCCCACTTCTTTATCAAAAATGTGCATGGAACCGCCCTTACCTTTGGTAGTACCGGTCTTTTTGCCGAAAAGCTCAGCCATGATCGCGTTCGGGCTCGTGCCTAATGCGAGCGGAATACCGTGATCACGATAAGCGGTAATGTACTTGTCGCCCTTTTTGAGGGCACTCACCGCGCCGGAAGAACAGGCTTCCTGGCCGATGTAGAGGTGACAAAAACCACGAATCTTCTGTTGACCGTACAACTGGCCCGATTTTTCTTCAAAACGGCGTTGTAAAAGCATATTCTCGAACCAGAACATGTATTGCTCCTTCGGATGCTGTAACTTTTTGGGGGCTGATGCTTTCTTTTTCTCAGTAACGGTGGCCATGTATTTGGTTCTCGTTTATAAAGACAGAACTTTGTCTTAAAGTTATGGTATGAACAGAGTCTGTTTTGCCGTACTCACGCAATGATGTGCGAAAATAAGCATAAACTAAATAACAAAGAAGTTCATGTGGCTAGAAAAGCTCCGTCTTACCTACTTTAAAAGCTATGAGGAGAAGGCCTTCACTTTTGGAAAACATGTGAACTGTATCGTGGGCGAGAATGGCAGCGGCAAAACCAACCTGCTCGACGCAATCTATTTCCTGACCCTTACCAAGAGCGCTTTTCATAACCAGGACGCACTAGGTATCCGCCACACGGCCGACTTTTTCCTCATCGACGGCGTTTTCAACGAGCACGAAAAGCACATCCAGATCACTTGCAGCCTGCAACGCGGCCAGCGGAAGGTTTTCATGGCCGATAAAAAGCATTACGACCGCCTGAGCGACCACATAGGCCTTTTTCCCGTCGTACTCATCGCCCCCGACGACACCGATCTCATCCGCGACGGCAGCGAAGAGCGTCGCCGCTTTTTCGATGGCGTACTCGGCCAGGCCGTGCCCGGTTACCTCGGCGATTTCCTGCAATACAACAAGATCCTCAACCAGCGAAACGGCCTGCTGAAACTCTTTGCCGAGCGCAATTACCTCGACGAAGACCTGCTCGAAACCTACAACGAGCCGCTGGTCGTGCTCTCGCAACGCATCCACGAGCACCGGGCCACATTCATGCAAAAATTCATCCCGCTGTTCTGCAAATACTACGAATTCCTCAGCAGCGGACACGAAAAAGTGGATGTAATCTACGAAAGTGAAGTGTCCAGCCCCGATTTTCCTGCCGAGTTCCGCCGCCACCGCAGCCGCGACCTCCACGCGCAACGCACGGGCAAAGGCGTGCATAAGGATGAATATGTTTTCGAAATAGATGGGGTTACTTTGAAGAAGTTCGGCTCCCAAGGTCAGCAAAAGTCCTTTCTCATCGCTTTAAAACTCGCGCAATTCGAATTGCTAAAAGAAGAAAAAGGCAAAACGCCCATTCTACTGCTGGACGATATTTTCGATAAACTCGACGACCGGCGCATTCACAAGCTGATTGAGCTTATCGATACCGGCTTTTTAGCGCAGGTTTTCATTACTGACGCAAGGCCGGAGCGCTCCCAAAGAATATTGGAACATGTGAAGGCGGACGTGCGATTTTTTGAGATTGAGAAGGTGTTGAAGGAGTGAGGTTGCGATTTTAATTATGGCGAATTCGCCGCAATTAGAATTCTGATTGCAGTCTAATGTTGCCGAATCTGTCCATTCTATCTCGTAAATCACGCCTTACTTCGCTAAAAACTTCCTCAGTTGTGTAAAAAGGACCGGTTTTGGCTTCGCGTAGAGATCGGTTGAGTTGTTCTATTACTTCGGGGGAATTGGAATAAGAGCTGGCATAGTCTTGCTGTTCTCTGAACACCCGAAGACACGCCAGCAAATCTTCCATACGATCTGCATCGATCTCGTTTATCAGGCGGATTGCTTCGTTTTTCATTTCCTGGTCAGACATAGCCAGCATTGTTTTGATTCAACAGTAATCAAATTTACCCAAATAAAACAACAAAAGCCAGGCCCAAACGACCTGGCTTTCCAAACGGTAGCTGTCAACCAGCAACCGCATTAAACATATTTAGGATCGAGCTCCTTGGCTTGCGCCACGAACTCTTTCACCTTTTGCTCGTCGTCTTTTTTGCAAATCAATAACACACCATCAAATTCGGCGACGATGAAACCGTCGAGGCCATTGATCACTACGAGTTTGTCTTTCGGCGTTTTGATGATCGAATTCGTCGTGTTGTGCAGGATCAGGTTGCCGTCGGCAACGTTCATGTTTGCATCCTTTTCCGATACTTCGTACATCGATTTCCAGGTGCCAAGGTCCGACCAGCCGAAGCTTGCGAGTACCACGTGTACATTTTCGGCTTTTTCCATGATACCATTATCGATGGAAATGCTGCCGCAATGCTGGTAGGCGCGCTGGATGAACGAATCTTCCGAATCGAGGTAGTAGTGATCGTTTCCGCCCTGGAAAATCTCCGCGATGTCGGGCTGGAAAGAGGTCAGCGCTTTCTTGAATGCATTGATGTTCCAGACGAAAATGCCGGCATTCCATACGAAATCGCCGCTGTCGAGAAACTTCAATGCGAGTTCCAGATGCGGTTTTTCGGTGAAAGACTTCACTTTTTTGACCGTCAGCTTGTCCGGAATGTATTGAATATAGCCATAGCCGGTATCGGGGCGGGTCGGCTGGATACCGAGCGTGACGAGAATATCCTCGTTGCGCGTCGCGCCGAGCGCCACTTTGATCGTATCCTTGAAAACCTCCTCTTTGAGGATAATATGGTCGGCCGGAGCCACCACCACGTTCGCATTGGGGTTACGCGCTGCGATTTTGTAGCAAGCATAGGCAATGCAGGGCGCAGTGTTACGGCGATGCGGTTCCAGGAGGATCTGGTCGTCGGTCAGTTCAGGGATCTGCTGTTTGATCAGCTCCTTGTATTCCTGACTGGTCACTATATAAATGTTTTCAATAGGGCAAACGCCATCGAACCTGTCGACAGTCTGCTGCAACAACGTTCTGCCCGTGCCGAGCACATCATGGAATTGCTTCGGGAAATCCGTCCGGCTAAACGGCCAGAAACGGGTCCCTACGCCGCCTGCCATGATTATCACATAAGTATCCTGCATCTGTGTTGTGTAAGGTATGTTTGTTATAACGTTAAATAAAATCCCTCAAAACTAATGATAAAGCGCCAGTATGCTCAACCCCGGCTGCGGAAAAGTCCGTGAAAGTTAGTTCATGGCACTCCCGGCAATAGTTCGTCGCTAAATTCTGCTGGTATTCGTAGTAGAAGTAACTCTATATAACTGTTATGTATTTTTGTTTTATAAATACCCGAAGAAAAAATTGGATATTATGTCAACAAATTTGAATTCTTAGTAACTTGTTACAGACATCAACCCATTAAGAACTATGAACCGAACTTCTGCATTCATCAGAAACCTGCTCTTTTCGCTCCTTGCATTGTTGTTGTGCCAACATTCTTTCGCACAGATTAGTTTAACAGGCAAGGTTACCGAATCGGTCACGCAGGAACCGCTCGCCGGCGTAAGCATACGTATACAGGGCAAAGTAGCGGGTACGATCACTGATACGAAAGGTGAATTCGCATTGACAACCACTTCCAATCCTCCTTTTTCGATCATCGTTAGTTCCGTAGGCTTCCAAACGCAGGAAATCGCGGTGACGGCCAGTATGTCCAATCTGGATATTAAAATGGTGGAGCAACCTGTGCTCGGCAAGGAGATCGTGGTATCGGCCTCGCGCGTGGAAGAAAGTGTGATGAAATCGCCGGTAGCAGTTGAAAAGCTCGATATCCGGGGCATCCGCGACACGCCGGCGACCAATTTTTACGACGCATTGGCCAATCTGAAAGGCATCGACATGACGACGCAAGGTGTTTTGTTCAAATCCATCAACATGCGCGGCTTTGGCGCAACGGGTAATCCTCGCACCGTGCAGATGATCGACGGTATGGACAACCAGGCGCCCGGGCTCAATTTCCCGCTCGACAATATCATAGGTATGTCGGAGCTCGACGTTGAGAGCGTGGAGGTGCTTCCCGGCGCGGCATCGGCATTGTACGGTCCGAATGCGGTGAATGGATTGGTTTTGATGAACAGCAAAAGCCCGTTCCTCTACCAGGGGCTGAGCGCGAACCTCAAAGGCGGCATCATGCATGAAAAGAACCGTTCGAAAGCCACCACGCCATTTGCCGAGGCCACCATTCGTTACGCAAAAGCATTCAATAACAAGTTCGCATTCAAAGTAAACCTTTCGTACATCCAGGCCAAGGATTGGGAAGCTACCAATTATACCAACCTCAATGTAGGCGGCAATGCCGATCCCAACCGGGGGAAAGGTACCGACCTGGACTACGACGGAACGAATGTGTATGGTGATGAAATCCAGACGAATATCAATGCAGTAGCGAAAGCGCTGGCTTCCGCGGGCCAAATTCCGCAGGCGGCGGTAGGTTTGGTACCGAATGCATTTGTCAGCCGCACAGGCTTCCGCGAAAAAGACCTGGTGGATTACGATACTAAAAGCTTCAAAGCCAATGCGGCATTGCATTACCGGTTGAACGAGAAAGTAGAGGCCATTGCCCAGGTTAATTATGGCTATGGAACAACCGTCTACACTGGTACCGGCCGCTATTCCCTGCGTGATTTCAACCTTACCCAGGCGAAACTGGAACTTCGCGGCGACAATTTTACCGTGAGGGCGTATACCACGCAGGAACGTTCGGGCAAGTCGTACCTTTCGGGCCTTGCGGCGGTATCCATGCTGGGCGAGATCAAACCGAACAATACGTGGTTCGGGCAATACGTGGGGGCCTTCGTGCAGGCACGCGGCGCGGGTGTGGCGGAGGCGGACGCGCATGTGGCCGCACGGCAGTTTGCCGACCAGGGTATGCCGCAGCCGGGCAGCGCTCAGTTCAACCAATTGCTTGATAAATACCGGAATATGCCGATTGTAAACGGCGGGGGCGGATTTGCCGACAAAACCAATATGTACCACGCGGAAGGTTTTTACAATTTCAAAAACCAGATCCGCTTCCTGGAACTGATCGCAGGCGCGAATTACCGGCTTTATACGCTTCGGTCCGCGGGAACATTGTTTGCCGATACCAAGGAGGGCCGCGACGGTACTATTCCTATCAATGAATGGGGCGCATTCGTGCAGGCCGGTAAAAACCTGCTTTCCGACCATTTGAAACTCACCGGTTCGATCCGTTACGACAAAAACGAGAACTTCGACGGGCAGTTTACACCCCGCGTTTCGGCCGTTACCACTTTTGGCGAACACAATATCCGCCTCTCCTACCAGACCGGATTCCGGATTCCAACCACCCAGAACCAGTACATCGATCTCCGGACACCATCGGGTACCTTGGTAGGCGGCTTACCCGAGTTTGACTCCCGCTACAACCTGTCGAGCGGTATCCTTCGCCAAAATTTGTCTGAGGCATCGGTACTCGCAGTTGTGCAGAGCGACCCGTCGGTGCTACAAAGTGCCCAGCAATATGCTACGGTGGTAGTCACGCAGCAGGCGACGACAGCCATTACGCAACAGGTAACCACGGCGGTAACTACGCAGGTCAACCAGGGAGTAGCGGCAGGCACCGTTCCAAACGATCCGGCGGCAATCCAGGCGGCGATTACCGCAGGCGTGAACCAAACGCTTCCAGGCGTGCTCGCCGCGCAGCTTCCCGGCATTCTGGCGGCCCAGGTACCTGGCCTCGTGCCTGACCTGGCGAAAGCCTATGCATTGGGAAAACTTCCCAAATACCAGCCGGTGAAGCTTAAACCGGAACGCATTGCCTCATATGAGATTGGTTATAAAGGCATTATCGCAAGGAAGCTGTTTATTGATGCCTATTATTATATCAGTAAATACAAAAACCTCATCGGCGGTACGGTGATCGTCGTGCCAACCGCTGCGGCTGCGCCGGGGCTGCCTATCGAATCGGGTATCGGCGTGGGAAGTTATCAGGGGTTTGCACGGACGGTGAATACGACCGAAACCATTACCACACGCGGCTTCGCGATCGGGTTGAACTATGCATTACCGCGGGGCTTCAACGTAGGTGGTAATGTGGCGAACAATGAGCTGAAAGACTTCACCCCGTCGCCGGAAGTACAATATTCGCAGTTTAATACACCCAAATACCGGTATAATGTGAATTTCGGGCGCCGAATTACCAGCTCGAATACGTGGGGTTTCAATGTGGTGTACCGCTACCAGCAGGCATTTACGTGGGAATCCAGCTTCGTGGTGCCTACTACTACCGATGTTCCGGTGTTTTCAAACACACGGGTGCCGGCGATCAAGAACCTGGATGCGCAGGTGAGCCTGAAAGTACCTGCGATCAAGTCGATCATCAAGGTAGGCGGTACAAACCTATTCGGTAAGTCGTACTTCCAGTCATACGCCAGCCCGAACGTGGGCAGCACGTACTATGTGTCCATTATGTTCGATGAATTGTTGAACTGAGCGCTATTTCTCCCCGTAGGCCAGGTCGCCGGCGTCGCCGAGGCCTGGTACAATATAATATTGTTCATTTAGCTTCTGGTCGACGGCACCGAGCCAGAGGCGGCATTGGGGAATCCTTTGCTGCAAATATTGAACGCCTTCCGGACTTGCGATCACGGAGGCAATATGCGTTTGCGAAGGAATGCCGAAGCGCAGCAATGCGTGGTAAACCTTTTCCATTGAGCGTCCGGTCGCCAGCATCGGATCTATCATCACCAGGATTTTTCCGGTAAGGTCGGGGCTGGTAATGTAGTCCATTTCAACCGTGAACTCCTCCTCAGCATTGATGTGGTGCCCGCGGTAGGCGCCGATAAATGCATTGTCGGCCTTGTCAAAAATGTTCAGAAAGCCCTGGTGGAACGGTAATCCGGCCCGAAGAATGGTGGCGAGCACTACCGGCTGCAACATCGAGCGGCACGATGCGGTACCGAGTGGCGTTTCAACCTTCTCCGTTTTGAAAGTGAGCGTTTTGGACATTTCATAGGCCAGCAGCTCGCCTACCCGTTCCATATTCCGACGAAACCGCATCCTGTCTTTCTGACAATCTACGTCACGCAATTCGGCCAGATAGTGATCTGCTATGGAAGGTTTTTGGGAAAGTAAAAACATGGGAGCGACAGTTTTTTAGACTACTCCATGCAAGATAATACAAATTCATTGACGTAATTTGGAACTCTATTTCTAAAAATTACGGGCAAGAGCTCATATTGCCGTACCAGAAGAATTTTGTTGCCTATGTATCAAGGAATTATCCGGCATTTTAGCATACTGTTTTTAACACTGGCATCCTCTGCATACGTACACGCGCAAAGTTCATTCGTTCCGCTAAACGACGACTATTACCATCTCATAGATCGCCTGGAAATCAAAAGGGGCAAATTCTCCGAAGGTTTTCACTCCAATGCCAAGCCGTTCGAGCGCAAAGCCGTGGTGGCCCTCACCGATTCCATACTGAAAGAAGGCACCGTACAACTTACGGACCGCGACTGGGAAACGATCGATTACCTGCGCGAAGACAGTTGGGAATGGACCAATGGCATGGTTTCGACAGACTCCGCCAAATACAACAAACTTGCGCGGCTAGGCTGGTTCAAATCGCCGCCACCGGGGCAGAAACGCAAGTTTTTCCACCACCCCGCCGATTTGTACAGCATTCACAATAAAGATTTCGACCTGCATTTCAATTTTACTACCACCAATTTTATCGGAAAAGACAACAGCTACGACACCACGTCGCACCAGACGCTATGGTTTACCGGTCGAGGCGTGGAAATCCGGGGGATGATCAATGAAAAGCTGGGCTTTTATACATTCGTTTCCGACAATCAGGGCCGTTTTCCACGCTATGTGAATGGCTTTGCGCCGAAATACAGCTTTCCGGGTGAAGGTCTGGCGAAGGCCACGCGCAACCACGGAAACGACTTCCTCTCGGCACGCGGCTACATTACTTTTCGCCCGCTGAAAGCTATTAATGTAAAATTCGGGCATGATTACAATACATTCGGCAGCGGTTACCGCTCATTGATCCTGTCCGACAATAGCAGCCCTTACCTTTTTTTAAGATTAGACACCGATCTCGGCAGGTTCCATTATACCAACCTCTGGACCAGCATGATCGACGGCGGCGAGGATGCATTCTCGGAGTTTTTGAGGAAAAAGAAATTTGCCGCCATTCACCATTTGAGCATTAACCTGACCGACAAAATCAATTTCGGGGTATTCGAAGCGGAAGTCTTTAACCGCGACTCGGTAGGCGGCGGATACGACCTTAACTATCTGAACCCCATTATCTTCTACCGTTATGTAGAGTCCTACATCGGTAGCCAGGATAATGCATTGCTCGGTTTCGATTTCCGCTGGCTCGTGGGCAAAACCGCTTCCATTTACAGCCAGTTTGTGCTCGACGAGTTTTTGACCAAGTACCTTTTCAACGGCAGCGGTTCCTGGACCAACAAGTACAGCTTCCAGCTCGGTGGCAAATATGTGGATGCATTTGGAATCCCTAACCTCGATTTGCAGGCCGAATACAACCTCGTGCGCCCCTACACCTACTCCCACAAGGACGGCGGGCGCAACTATATGCATTACGGACAGGCGCTCGCTCACCCGCTGGGGGCCAATTTCCGGGAATATTTAGGGATCATCCGTTACAAAGCCACGCCAAGGCTGTCGATTTACGGTACCGTGATGTCGGCCATGCAGGGTAAAGATCCGTCCGACAAGCCTTTGATGAACTACGGAGGCGATATTTCGAAGAGCTATGAAACCCGGCACATTGATCGCGAGGGACAAAGTGAAGAGAACCAAAAGATCGGCCAGGGCATTAAAGCGACTACTTTATTTACAGATTTACGATTGTCCTATTCTCTGGCCCACAATTTATTCCTCGACGGCCGCTACCTGATGCGGAAAGTGAAGTCGGCGGACCCGAAAGTGGCAACCAACTCCAACATTTTCTCGATTGCCATCCGCTATAATATGGCCTACCGGCAACAAACCTACTGATTCTAATTTCAATCAAAATGGAAACTGACCCCCACGAACTCCGGAATCTTCTCAGGCTCGCATTGCTGGAAGATATCGGTGACGGAGACCATTCATCCCTCGCCAGTGTTCCCGAGCATGCCACCAAGCGCGCCAAGTTATTGGTGAAGCAAGACGGCGTACTCGCGGGTGTGGAAGTGGCGCAGATCATCTTCGATGAAACCGCAAAATATTACGGTTACCCCCTTCCGAAAATTAATGTGTTACTTTTTGACGGTTCCGTCGTATCAACAGGAGACATTGTTTTTACGGTAGAAGGAAATGCACGTCTGATCCTGAAAGCCGAGCGGCTGGTGCTGAACATTATGCAGCGCATGAGCGGTATCGCCACTTATGCACGGCAAATGTCGGACCTGATCAAGGATTTGCCCGTAAAACTGCTCGATACCCGCAAAACGACCCCGAATTTCAGGCTGTTTGAGAAAATGGCAGTGAAAATCGGCGGCGCGGTGAACCACCGGATGGGCCTTTACGACATGATAATGTTGAAGGACAACCACGTGGATTACGCGGGCGGCATCGAAGCAGCGATTACCGGGGCCAACAAATACCTGAAAGAAACCGGCCGGAAGCTCAAAATCGAGATCGAAACGCGGAACCTCGCCGAGGTGGACGAAGTGCTGCGCGTCGGGAACGTCGATATCATTATGCTGGATAACTTCTCGCTGGACGACCTCCGGGAAGCTGTGCAGCGGATCGGCGACCGGTACGAGACGGAGGCATCAGGCAACATTACCGAAAAAACATTACGCGCAGTGGCCGAAACCGGTGTGGATGGGATTTCCAGCGGGGCGCTCACGCATCAGGCGCGAAGTCTGGATTTAAGTCTGAAAGCCTTCTAACCTTTTCATTCATATCAAAAGCGTATGCTGAGATCGATGAAAATCACATACGCTTTTGATCTTCAAGGGTTTCCTGTCGGATATTTCCTGTGGGTAACCGCTTTGCTCTGCATTTACATTCATCCTGTTTCGCTGGCCCAGGCCCCTCCGCGCAGCGAAATCGACATCAATACCTTCATCGCCGAGCTCTTCCCGATCCCTCCTGACGATTCCGAAGAGTTGTACGAGGCACTTTTGCAGCTCTACGCCAGCCCGCTCGACCTGAATGCAGCGACGCCGGATGACCTCTCAGCCACATTTATTTTAAGCGAACAACAGCTTCGGTCGTTCTTTGAATACCGGTCAAAAGCGGGTGCATTGCTTTCGCTTTACGAGCTGCAAGCCATTCCGGGCTTCGATATTTACACCATTAGAAGGCTGCTGCCGTTTGTAACGATCAGTACCAAAGCCGTTTCCATGCGGGAAGCATTGAAAAACCCGGGTCAGCATTTCCTGATGTTTCGTTCGGGTAAATTAATGGAGCGGCAGAAGGGTTTCGCACCGCTGGACTCCAACTCGAATGCGGTGACGCGGTATCAGGGACCGCGTTTCAATGGGTATGTGCGCTACCGCAATGCAAGAAGCGGCGCTTATAGTTTTGGAATTACATTAGAAAAA
Organism: Dyadobacter soli; assembly: GCF_900101885.1. Classification (GTDB taxonomy): domain Bacteria; phylum Bacteroidota; class Bacteroidia; order Cytophagales; family Spirosomataceae; genus Dyadobacter; species Dyadobacter soli. The sequence goes on from NZ_FNAN01000014.1 coordinate 159,723, forward strand.
GATTCCGGTGAAGAAATATGGCAATGGAATGCGCGGAGGCAGATTTTCGGAATCGATTACACTTCTTTTCACGCCCAGATCATCAACCGGGGAAGACTTAAAAATCTGATAATCGGTGATTTCCAAATGCAGGCCGGGCAAGGAATGGTCACGGGCGCGGGCTTTTCGCTAGGCAAAGGCTCGGAGGTGATCAGAACTGTTTACCGAAGCACTACCGGTTTGAAACCTTACACTTCGGCCACGGAAGCCAATTTTTTCCGGGGTATAGCAGCTACATTGAGCATTACGTCGCGTACCGAGCTCACAATTTTAGTTTCCAACACAAAGCGCGATGCTACCCAGGATACGGACAGCATTCATGCCACCATTACCACTTCATTGCCCATTACCGGCTACCACCGCACGCCTTCCGAAATTGACAAACACAATGTGCTCCGAGAGCTGAATGCGGGTTTGCATTTGTTGCACAAAATGGCTTCTCAAAAAGGTCAGGTCGGAGTTATAATGCTGCATACCGGCTACGATTCATTTATCCAAAAGCGCGATCTGGCTTACAACCGGTACGAATTTTCAGGTAAACAAAACCTCATAGCAGGTCTGCACGGCGATTACCACTGGCAGAACGTGCATTTCATTGGAGAAAGCGCCATTTCAAAAAGCGGCGGCACGGGCGCGATCGGCGGCCTGATCGCCAGCATTGGCAAGAAATTCGACGTTTCGGTAATGGCGAGGCATTATGCCCGCAACTTTCATACATTTTATGGTAACCCCATCAGCGAAGCCACACGGCCTGTCAATGAGCGCGCCGCTTACGCAGGCGTGCGCTGGTCGCCTTCGCGCAGGTGGCAATGGAGCGCTTATTTCGATTATTTCCGGTTTCCGTGGTTAAAGTTTCAGGTCGATAAACCGTCGCGCGGGTTCGATTACTTCCTGCATTTGCTCTGGAAACCCTCGAAGCGGCTGAATGCCTATGTGCTGTTTCATGAGAAGCACAAGCAAACTAATGATCCTTCGGCGAGCGAAAGTGATCCTTCGCTGATCTGGTCTATCAAACGGACGGCCATGCTCAATGTCGATTATGAAATCCCACTCAAATGCGCATTCAGGACGCGGCTGCAATATGGCGGGTTAAAAAATGAGCATTCGGAAGGTTCCAATGGATTTACGGTTGCACAGGACGTTACCTGGCATTTTTCGAAACTGGAATTCAGCGGTCGGGCGGCATTCTTCAAAACCGACGATTACGACAGCCGCCAATATGTGTATGAAAAAGATATGCTCTACGCATTCTCGATCCCTGCTTACTACAATACGGGTATCAGGCATTATCTGATGCTGCGCTACACTGTTTCAAAACAGCTCAAAGTATGGCTCCGGTGGTCGCAAACGCGCTATTCGGATATTGAAAAGATCAGCTCGGGACTCAACGAAATAAACGGAAACAAACGCAGCGAAGCAAAGTTGCAGGTGATGTATCAGTTTTGAAAGCCTATTTTTGCACCGCGAAAGGAATTTTTGAAGTGAAGAACATTAATCAGTACACCATGACTACCAACAAACTTGAAGCATTAAAGAAATATTTCGGATACGACTCCTTTCGCCCCCAGCAATCCGAAATCATCGACACCATCATGGCCAACCGCGATTGTATGGTGCTCATGCCCACCGGCGGCGGGAAATCGGTCTGTTTCCAGATCCCGGCCGTGCTCCGCGAGGGGCTTACCGTGGTGATATCCCCGCTGATCGCCCTCATGAAAGATCAAGTGGAGTCATTGCGCGGAAATGGTATCACAGCTGCATTCCTCAATTCCACCATTTCCGGGGCTGAGCAGGACCAGATCATGTGGCAAATCAAGCTGGGCGAATTGAAACTGCTTTACATCGCGCCGGAAAGGCTTTTTGCCGGAAATACATTTGACCTGCTGCGCGAATGGAATGTAAGCCTGTTCGCGATCGACGAATCGCACTGTATTTCCTCCTGGGGCCACGATTTCCGGCCGGAATACCGCCAGCTGAACCTGCTGAAAGTGCGCTTCCCAGATGTTCCGATCGTGGCGCTCACCGCTACCGCCGACCGCGTCACCCGCCGTGATATTTTGAAACAACTCAATATCGAACACGCCGAAACCTTCATTTCCAGCTTCGACAGGCCGAATCTGAGCCTGAATGTGCTGCCCGGAAGAAAGCGTATCGAGCAAATCCAGCGCTTTCTCAGCCGCCATGAAGGCCAGCCGGGCATTATCTATTGCCTCAGCCGGAAAGGTACCGAAACCGTAGCCGCCAGTTTGCAAAAAGCCGGCTTCCGGGTGGCCTACTACCACGCGGGTATGCCGGGCGACAAGCGCTCGCAGGTGCAGGAGAATTTTTTGAGGGATGATATTCAGATAATTGTCGCTACGATCGCTTTCGGGATGGGGATCGATAAATCGAATGTGCGCTGGGTGATCCACTACAATTTGCCTTCGAATGTCGAAAGTTTCTATCAGGAAATCGGACGGGCCGGTCGCGATGGCGCTAATGCGGATACTGTCCTGTTTTACAGCTACCTCGACATTATCACACGGCAGGATATGATCAACAATTCGGACCAGTCGGCAGAGCAGAAAGAGCTTTTGAACGCCAAACTGAACCGGATGAAACAATATGCCGAGGCCGACATCTGCCGCCGCCGCATTCTTTTGAGTTATTTCAACGAACCCGTAGACCACGATTGCGGCAATTGCGACGTTTGCCGCAACCCGCGCACCCGGTTTAATGCGACGGTCATTGCTCAAAAAGCATTATCAGGCATCGCGCGCACGGAGCAAAAAGTTGCTATGGGTATGCTCATCGACATTCTCCGAGGCAGCCGCAACCGCAACATCCTGCAACACGGCTACGACCGGCTCCCTACTTTTGGCGTCGGGCACGAGCTGCGGGGCGAGGAATGGTCGGAGTACCTGGGTCAAATGCTCAATTCCGGGGTAATGGACATTGCTTACGATGAGGCGCATTCATTCAAACTGAACCCGGTAAGCTGGCAGGTTTTGAAAGGCGAAAGGCAGATCGAATTGGTGAAATTCATCCCGGTCAGCGAGCGGAAAGCGAAAGAAGAAGAGTTGGTACCGAAAGAAAAACCGAAGCAGGAGATCATCCGCGACGCCCTTTTCGAACGCCTCCGCCAGCTTCGCAAACAACTGGCCGACACACTCGGCGTGCCGCCATATGTCGTTTTCAGCGACGCATCACTTTCTGAAATGGCGCAGAAAAAACCCATCTCAGAAGCGCAAATGAAGGCCGTTTCCGGTGTAGGAGCCGAAAAATTCCGTCGGTATGGCGAAGCATTCATCAACGAAATCTTCAATTTCGCCCGCGAGAACAATGCACCCGGCACACGCGTGGTGAAAGGAATGACTTTCGTAGAAACCTTTGATCTTTACAAAGAAGGGTATTCCGTCAAAGTCATCGCCGAAAAGCGTAACCTGAACCCGGTAACCATCATTTCGCATCTGGTCAAATTGAAAGAAGACGGCCACGGCATTGATCTGAAATCGCTGATCGAACCCGCAGCCTACAAAACGATCACCGCCGCCGCCGCAGAAATCCAGGTCGGAAAAAATGATCCGTTGAAGCCATTGTTCGAACTGTTGAACGAACGGTTCGATTACGGGCAGATCCGGCTGGCGCTGGCGATATTAGAAGGTGAGAGGACGGTTCCTTGAACGCGGCTTTTGGGTAATGTGTTTAGATAGTGTAATTTAGTTAGCACAAAATCAAAATAAATGCTGGAACCTTTTTCAAATTCAGAGATTGACAAGCTCGGAAATACGGTCATTTACCTTGCCGAGCGGATCAAACCTTTGTCGAAAACCAAACTTCTGAAACTGATTTACCTCATTGAAGAATATTCGGTGCGCACCTATGGCCTGCCTTTCTTCAATCTGGATTTTTCAGTGTGGAAATTAGGTCCGGTTTCGCGGGACGTTTTTGTCGATTTGTCCTCTGATGAACCCGTTTTGCTGGCCAACTACATTACGCGTACAATTTTGGACGGCTCTGTCTTTATCAGTCCCAAAAAAGCATTTTCCGATGATGAGTTCTCTGACAATGAGATGGATTTGCTGGAACACATCACCGATACTTTCAAAACGACTTCGGCCGCTGAACTGGTGGAGATTACGCATCGCAAGCATTCTTTGTGGTACTTAACTGCGCAGGAAAATGGTGTTTTGGAGCATTTGGAAAGTGGCCACCTTAATTCTACGGAAATCCCCATCGATTTTTCACGCTTGCTGGAAGATATGCCCTTAAAAAAGGAGATTTATCAGGATCAGGTAAGCTATTTGAGAAACACAAAGTCACTTAAAATCTGAGTGGAATGGGCGGAGAAGGAGATATTCTGTACTTCGATCTATTCTACTTCAAGAATGGCAAAACACCGAAAGCCAAATATTTTATTGTTCTGAAAACTACCGGTACAACGACGGTAATTGCAAGTCTGCCGTCGAGTCGCGACTTCTGACCAATGTCTTCCTCGGATAAATATGGCTGTGTTGAAGTTCCAGAAGCTTGTTTCAATTGTTTCGTTTTCAGATCGGGGATACCAGTCACGACCAACAATTGGGCATTTCCTCTTGACACATTTGTTTACGGACAGCAAATTGACGAGTATGAAATCGCGACTTTGCAAGATATTTATCCGGTTCAAGGTCTCGACTACAAGATCCTTGGCAGATTACTTGACGCGGAATTCAGGCATTTAAAAGCATGTTTTGCTCAATCTGCGAGCGTAAAACGTCGCTTTCGCAGACTACTCGCAACTGATTGATCATTAACTTTGAGCAATTTCTATTTTTAACAACTTAATATGTCAAGACAAAATATACTCTCAGGATCCCCTTGGGAAGACAAAATGGGGTATTGCCGGGCGGTTCGGATCGGGAATATCGTGGAGGTTGCCGGCACGGTGGCTATCGTGGACGGTGACAAAGTGAAGGCTAATGACGCTTATGCGCAGACGAACAATATCATCGAGCGCATCGAGAAGGTGTTGCAGGATGCTGGCGCGAGCCTCGCCGATGTGGTGCGCACGCGGATTTTCACTACGGATATTGCCCTTTTTGAGGACATCGCCCGCGCGCATGGCGCGTACTTTGGGGAGATTAAGCCCACCACAGGTATTTACGAAATCAGCAAGCTGGTATCACCCGACTACCTGGTTGAGATCGAGTTCACCGCAATAGTACAGTAAGGTATTGGAATATTTAAAAAAGGCCTGTTTCTGAACGGAAACGGGCCTTTTTTGTCACCATTCAAAAACTTGTTCCAACCTTCTGGCGCGAAATTTGCTCTTTGTCCAAGTGTTGTCTGATTTAGAACCCTGAACAAATAGGCATCTCTGACATGAAAAATAGAATTACTCTTCTAATTGCCTCAGTTTTACTGGTCCTGTGCGTAATACAAAAAGAAGCCAGATATGGAACGGCCCAGACCGATAGTGTAGAAAAATTGTACAAATCCTCGCCGATCGCGCCCAAAGACGGGGGTACTTCGGAACCACAATATGCCGATGAATTGCTGACAGATTCGCAAACCTTCGAATTCGCGACCGCTGACTCACTGAAATCTCAGCCTGCGGCGCGGTTAGTCAATCAAAGGTTATTGCAAATTTCCGCGGGGAGCAAGCTGCTAAATTACTGAACCAATAATCGATTCAGTAATTTAGCCGATGTCCGGAATTAGCTGAAAAGCCCCATAATATCTTCCTGGCTCAGTTTCTTGATAAAGCCGGATTCCCCGCCTACCAAATCTTCCGCCAGGTCCTGCTTACGTTGCTGTAACAGCAGAATTTTCTCTTCAATCGTATCCTTACAAATCATTTTATAGGCAAATACCTTGCGCGTCTGCCCGATCCGGTGCGTGCGGTCGATCGCCTGACGCTCCACGGCAGGGTTCCACCACGGATCCACGAGGTAGACGTAATCCGCTTCGGTGAGGTTGAGGCCCACCCCGCCCGCTTTGAGGCTCATCAGGAACACGCGGCAGGTCGAGTCGTTCTGGAAGCGGTTCACGCGTCCGGCGCGGTCGACGGTCTGGCCGTCGAGGTATTCGTAAGGGATATTCATTTTTTCCAAATGCTTGCGGATAAGGTCCAGCATGCCGAGGAATTGACTGAATATCAATATTTTGTGATTCGATGCATTCTCTTCGATTTCGCGGGTAATTTCTTCCAGCTTCGCCGATTCATTGCCAAAGTCCTCATCACCCGACAAAATGGAAGGCGAATCGCAAATCTGGCGCAGTTTCAGTAATGCTTCCAGAATGAGGAAACTGCTCTTATTAAGGCCTTCGGTTGCCAGTTTTTCAGCGATTTCCTGACGGTAGCGCTCGCGGAATGTATCGTAAACCTTCCGCTGCTTGTTACCCATTTCGCAGAACAGGATCGTCTCGGTCTTATCCGGCAAGTCGGTCGCAACCTCCTCTTTCGTGCGTTTCAGCATGAATGGGTACACGAGCTTGCGCAGCTCGGCAGCCTTTTCCTTGTCCTGGTACTTATCGATCGGCGTCGCATATTCTGTCCGGAAGAAGTCGGCATGGCCGAGCATTCCCGGGTTCAGGAACTCAAATTGCGAGTACAGGTCAAATGTATTGTTTTCGACAGGTGTACCTGTCATGGTCAGGCGGTTACGTGCGCGTAACAGGCGCGACGCCTTGGAAGTAAGCGAATCCGGGTTTTTAATGGCCTGCGCTTCGTCGAGGATAATGTAGTTAAAATCGAATTGTTTCAACAGCTCCACATCACTGCGCATGGTGCCGTACGTGGTGAGGATAATGTCGTACTCACGGAAAAATTCGATGTCTTTTCGCCTTGCCATGCCCCTGTGAACATACAATTTAAGATCAGGCGTGAATTTCGCCGCTTCCGCTTGCCAGTTGAAAATCAATGTAGTAGGAACTACGACAAGGTTCGTATATTCCGGATCGAGGTTTTTCTGGTTTTGTACGAACGTCAGCATTTGCAGCGTTTTTCCCAAACCCATGTCATCGGCCAGACAGCCGCCCCACTGGAATTCGTCGAGGAAATGCAGCCATTTGTAACCCTCTTCCTGATACTGGCGGAGCGTCGCCTGGATGTTTTGCGGAAGCGGTACCGATGGGATTTGTTTAAAATTGAGCAGCTTCTGCTTTTTCTCCCAAAGTTCGCGGAACACATCCTCGTTATCGATCTCGGAAACCAGCTCGTCGATCAGCGAGAAATGGATTTTGGACAAATGGATCTGATCATCCTGCACACGGCCGAACTGCATGAGCGGTTCCAGCTTGGCGATCCATTCGTCGGGTAGCACGCCGAGCGAACCGTCCTGCAACTGAATATAGTTCTGCTTTTTGAGCAATGCCTTCTTCGCGTCGGCCAATGATACCGTTTGGTCCCCGAAACTGATTTCGATTTTCATATCGAACCAGTCGATGCCGGACGAGGTATGCACCTTCACGGTCCCGCGGTTCGGGTTGAACTTCATCTTTTTCAGGTCCTTGAACCCGAAAATCTCGTAATGCTTCTTCTTGGCGGCATCCACGAAATTGAACAGCCAGCCATCTTTCATCACCTGCTCAAACGGCACGTAGAAGAACGGCTGCCCTGTTTGATGATCGAAAGCCGGATGTAATGCTTTCAACCAGTCCCAAACCGCATTCTCAGCCGGAACGTCGCGTTCCAGCATGGTAATCTGGTTATTATCGAAACTGGTTTTCGTGCGGCGCTGGTCGTGCAGCAGCTCCAACTCTTCCGTTTTACCGTTCTCTTCCAGATACACGTAGGAAGGCACGATGAGCAGGTTCGCCTCGTCTTCTTTGAGGTAAAACTTCGGTTTCTGGAATGCGAGCGGCGAAGTCTGTATTTCGTGGCGCGTCTGGAAGATCACGTCGAACTTCTCCGAAACCGGTATGATCCAGTTTTTCAGGAAATCGTCGCCGAAATCTTTCTTAACCCGTATTTTAAAACCATTCTGGCTCAGGTAAGCGACCATTTCGGCCTCGCTGATACCCGCCCAGCGGAATAGGGTCTTTTCGTTGTAAATCCCCAGCCAGAAACTGTCGAGCGACACCACTTTCTGCAATTCCAGCGGCGTACCGGCTTTGATTTCGACATACGGATTGAGCGTAATGAACTCTTTGTCTTCGGTTAAGACGAAGAACAATTTGACCGGCTCGCGGTGCAATTCGAGCTGCGTGAGCTGGTGATTGCTCGTCACGTAATCGCCGTCGGCCAGGAAAAGACGGTCACCATCGAGGTCGTTGAAAACGCGGGTAAGCTGCTTGCCCACGTAATTGCGGGCTTCGTAACGCTGGTCGGGTTCTACATCGTCGAAATGCAGGTAGGCATTGTACGCCCAGCCTTGTTTTCGGATGAATTTCTGCAAACCTTCCTCCCAATGCTTCGCCATGCGCACGAGGCGTGCGTCCGACTCGGTGAGTACCGGGATTTCATCCGCATTATAATAGTGGCTCGAACCTCCGGCAATGTTGCGGATGTTGGTAACCTTCTCGGATTTGGAACTGAATTTGACCGAAAAAACGCCGAAACCGATGTCCAGCAAGTGGTTTTTTCCTTTTGGCCAAAACACAAAAATAGAAACGCGGTCCTCGTCGTCCTGCCCGTTGTCGGTCAAAGTCACGGCGAAAGACGATTCCTGCATGGGCAATATGCGGTCGCGTAGTGATTGCCAATCCTGGTAAGCGCCTACTTTCTGAATCGCGGGATCGAGCTTGATCAAATGCAGCCCGCCGTCCTCATCGAGCCGGAACTCGAATTTATCTTTAAATGGATCTTCCAGGGAATAGCCGTATTCGGCCAGCAGGTTGCTCTTCTCGACGGTCATGTCGCGCATTACTTCGAATGCCTTCTCGCCGAGTTCTTCGCGGAGTTTGAGCAATGCGGCGAGTTTGTGCTCGCAAAGCGGTACCCAGAGTTTCTGGTTGCAAGTACAGGACGTCTGGACTTGCCGCGTGCCTTTTACGCGCCGGAAAGTGGTCAGATACTCCTGCCCTTTGTCCGTCACCTGGCATTCCGCCTCGCCTTCCTTCGCCGATACAATTTCCACCGGGCCAACGTTTTCGCGGTTTTGCCAGGTTTCGTCCAGTACCATGCCGCGGAGCTGCATTTCGCGGATTTCCTGCAATTCGATCGTCGTGTTGGCCATTTCATGGACAACCTGTTTGATCGTCGGCATCTTGTCCAGAATGTACAAAATACTCGCCACGCGGTGCTTGCACAGCCCCGCTTTGTCGGGACATGAGCATTCGGTGGTTATCTGCGGTGTGAGAAAATCGCGGATGAAAATCTGGTAGTACTGGATCGAATAGTCGCTTTTGACCTTGAACTCAGCATTACCGGGGCCATTATAATCGAGTTTGGAAACTTTTAAGCCGCCACTGCTATAAATGGAACGCCCTCTTGATAGTACATCCCGCTCCGCCCGTCTCAGTAAGAAGTTGGATAGTTTCTCCTTCTTTTCGTTTTCCATTTACCCTGCTGCCTATTAAAAACGCAAAAGTACGGTATGTTTCTGTCTTATAGAAACGAACGGAGAAGTATTGACCTCAACTAACCTGTTTATGAGCGTACATAAGGCTGATCGATGACCCCGATATGCCCCGAATGCAGCGCTTCGTTGCAGAATGCGGCGATCTGCGGGCCGACATTGGGATACAAATGCCTGGAAGCAAGCGAAGAAACCGGTAGCCACACAATTTCCAGCGCAGTCGTATGCGCAGGGTCGAGCGCGGGAGTGCCGTTTGTTATATTTGCATTAAATACCATGTGCAGCGTCTCTTTCTGCACTTCCTGCCAGATCACTTCGCCGCAGGAAACCATTTTTCCGACCGAAATCTCCACGCCCAGCTCCTCCATCAGCTCCCGCGCCAATGCATCGGAAAGCGATTCGCCAGGGTCGGGATTGCCGCCTGGTAATGCAAATACCTCCTTTTCGCCGTAGCAATATCGAAGGGTAAGGATCTTGTCGTTGTCGAGAATGATGGCGGATGGACGGACGTTCATATGGTGTGCTCAAATAGTGATTACTATTGCTCAATAAACAAACTTCCGCCCATAAGTCTTAATCCCGTAGCACCATTTTTTCGATCAGCAGCATGAAAATGTGGATGACCTTGATGTGGATTTCCTGAATGCGGTCGGCGTAACCGAAATGCGGCACGCGGATTTCAACGTCGGCCACACCCGCGAGCTTGCCGCCATCTTTACCGGACATAATGATGATTTTCATGCCTTTCGCCTTCGCAGCTTCGGCGGCGCGGATGATATTGGCCGAATTGCCGCTGGTACTCAGTCCCAGCAGCACGTCGCCGGGCTGACCCAATGCTTCAATATATCTTGAAAACACATATTCATACCCGAAATCGTTGCTCACGCAGCTCAGATGGCTCACGTCAGAGATTGCGATGGCGGGTAATGCGCGACGGTTATCGCGGTAGCGGCCGGTGAGTTCCTCGGCGAAGTGCATGGCGTCGCAATGCGAGCCGCCGTTGCCGCAGGAAAGGATTTTGCCGTTGTGGATAATCGCGTCGGCCATTAAGCCTGCCGCCTTTTCGATCTTCTCGATTTGTTCCGGATCGCTCAGGAAATTGTCGAGAACGGCCTGTGCTTCCTTCAATTCCTGGCTAATAATGCTTTGGTAATTCATATTTGTATTGATGCGGATGAATATCAGAGTTTGATGGCTTTCAGAACATGCGTTTTTCCGGCGGGGCCTTTGTGCCGCTCTACGATGAAACCGCCTGCTCTCAGTGCCCTTTTAACGATACCTTTGGACGAATATGTTACTAATACGCCTTCCTGACGCGTTTGGGCCGCCACTTTTGTAAAAATTTCGCTCGTCCAGAGTTCGGGCTGCGAACGCGGGTCAAATGCGTCGTAAAATATGACGTCAAAAAACCGGTCCGGCGTGAAGTCTTGTAAGGTCGTCACTTCTTTTCGAAGGGTAAAATAGGGAGAAATAGCCACGTCCCTCCCCCATTGTGCATTGTGCAGCTGCATAAAGCCTTTTTCACCCGTCGCTTCCTCATAGTTGAGCTGCGAGGCTTCCAGCGGTGCTACGGGATATGCTTCCACGGAAGTGTAGAAAACCTGCTTTTGCAGCTGGTCTGCGAGTTTCCAGGCGAGGAATGCGTTCAATCCTGTTCCGAAACCCATTTCAAAAACAGAAACCGGCCCGGAAGCAGCTTCCAGGACCGGCCTTAAACCAAGATTGATGTAAATGTGCTCCGATTCATCCAGTGCACCATGCAGGGAATGGTATTGCTGGTTGAATTGCGCGCTGTATAATGAATGCGAGCCGTCTTCGGTAATGATGAAGCGTTCCAAATGGCCGGGTTTTAGTTTGGCCAAAAGTACTAAATCATTCTGCGCAGAGTGATCTGGGTAAAGAAAATATCGCCTTTCCGTTTCACGAGGAGACCGATGTTTTTCCCGTCGCCACGCTGCATGAGTTTGTAAATTTCACTCACATTCAGTTCGGAAGCGGAATGGTCGTCGATGAATAGTAACTGGTCGCCTTCCAACAGGCCCGCACGCGCGGCCGGAGAATCGTCCACGATATGGTTCACGAAGTAATTTCGCAGATCGGTACCTTCCGCCCGGATCTCCATGCCGCTCATATCATGCTCGAATTTCTCACGCAGACGGCTTTTGATCGGTTTCAGCACCATATAGCGCTCGCCATAGTTGAATGTGACTTTGAAACGGCGGAGCAGTTCGCAACCGATATTGCCCTGCCGCTCGGCCCCGGCCCGGATTTTGGAACCGAATGCAATGCTGTCGGGAAACGATGCTACCACGTTATTGAGCTCGAAGCGGCCCAGCCGCATTTTGTCGACACGGCCCAGGTTTCCGTTGATCACGCCATTCAAGCCGCGGCCCAATTGCGCGCGGATCACCTTTTCCGGCAAGCGGAAGGTTTCCTTGCGGGTATTGTTCAGCAGCAATGCATGCCCGGCGCCGGTATCGATCAGCACGCGGATCGGATGCTCGCGGCCATCGGCGAAGAGCGTCACGGCGTCTGTAAACGGCTTGGTATCCTCGATAATGAGCGGGTGTTTATCGCCCTTGCTGGTTTTGTATTTGTATCGCTCGGGGCGCATCAGGAGAATTTCCTTTTTGGCAAAATCGATTGTTACCACGAAGTTATTGAAGATTTCATACCCGAAAATCCCGTGCACAGGCACGCCCACGTACTCGGACAGGCGCAGGAAGTCCTGTTCGAGGATGACAATATTCTGGTGGTTGGCTTTGAGCCTGCCCATTGAAAACCGGTTATCGATCGCCACGTGCGCCGAAATGGAAGCACCCTCGCCTGCACCCGTGAGGTTAACTTTACGGGTTAAGCGCAGCTTGTCGGCTTTCAGGACGTTCGGATCGGTAATGATAATGGAACTAACGCCCGTATCGAGGATAAACCGTAGCGAATCGTTATCGTTGATCTTCGCGTAAAGTAGTATGAGATTGGAATGCAGCTCGAACGGGATGCGTGCTGTTTTATGGTTTTTATCCAAAAAGTAACCATACTTTTCCTCTGATACAGGAGGTACGTCGCTGGAATGGCCGAATGTCAGGGTGTGAGTAAAAAGTATGATTGCTGCTATGAACCACTTAGACGTTTTCATCGTGGCCTCCTTTCTTTAAATGGCTAAGTTTTTAATTCCGTTGATAACATCATTAAAACACTTTGACTATAAATGATTTGTGCTCCTATTTATATTCTTCGGTGTACGTTAAGTGTCAGATTCAACCTGAACGGTGAATCAAGTAAAAGTAGCTGATTTTGCATTAATAAAACACAAAAAAATCTCGATATGTGCAAATTTTCCGACATTTTTTTGATCACATATATATAATCATGTAAATGAGGAAAATATGGTACTTTTGTTGCGTAAAATGACTTTTTCCCATTATAAAAATTTCTCATGCGAAAAAAAATTGTTGCCGGTAACTGGAAGATGAACAAGGTTCTGGATGAAGCGGTTGCGCTTACATCGGAGCTCGTTAATATGGCCAAAGATGAGGTCCGTAACGACGCGAAAATCATCCTTTGCCCTCCTGCGATTTACCTTACTACGATTCAAAAATATATCGAGGACGCGCCCAACTTCGCATTGGCCGCTCAAAACTGCTCCGACAAAGTTTCAGGTGCATTTACCGGTGAAATTTCCGCGCAAATGCTGCAATCGATCGGTGTACAATATGTGCTGATCGGCCACAGCGAGCGCCGTCAGTATTTCAATGAAACCAATGCATTGCTGGCCGAAAAAGTAAATACCGCGCTTTCTTTCGGCGTTTCCCCTATTTTCTGCTGCGGCGAGTCTCTCGAACAGCGTCAGAATGAAGATTATATCGGTTTTGTGAAAAACCAGATCACCGAAAGCCTTTTCCACCTGTCGGAAGAGCAACTGAAATCGGTGGTGATCGCATACGAACCCATCTGGGCGATCGGTACCGGCCTTACGGCTTCGGCTGAGCAGGCGCAGGAAATGCACGCCGCATTGCGCGCGCACCTGGCCTCGAAATACGGTGCGGAAGTAGCGGACGAAATTTCGATCCTCTACGGCGGAAGCGTTACGGCCGCCAGCGCACCCGAGCTCTTCGCTGCACCGGATATCGACGGCGGTCTGGTAGGTGGCGCTTCTTTGAAATCCCGCGAATTCACGAATATTATCAAGGCGCGGTAGGGCTTCGCCGTCACGTATGGTCATTTATTGTCAGGCGTAGTCATTAATGGTCATGTGTAGTCATTGGTAGTCAGATATAGTCAGGAGGGAGAATTTGTGTTCCCGTTGATGGCAATCTCTGACTGCCAATGACAACACATGACAATGCTTGACACACCTGACAACCAATGACAATACCTGACTACTCTTGACAATACTTGACTACTCCTGGCAATGCCTGACCAACCCTGACCCGCAGGCCTTTACATTTCCGTAATCACAAACTCCACCCTGCGGTTTTTTTTGCGGTCTTCGGAGCCTTTTGTGATCGGCCGCGTGCCGCCGTAGCCTTTTGCCTCTATCCGGCCGCTTTCAATGCCTTTTTCGATCAGATAATTTTTGACCGATTCCGCACGCTGGCGGGAGAGGTCGAGGTTTTTGTCAAAATCACCTACATTATCGGTATGGCCTTCCACCCGGATTTTGACGGTCGGGCTGTCGCGCATGACGTCCACGAGCCGGTTCAGCTCTTCGAACGACTCCGGTAGCAGCGTGTATTGAGATGTTTCAAAATAAATATTGGGAAGCAAAATCGTCTCCCCGACGATCAGCGGCGTGAGGTATACGTCCTGGTTAAACGCTTTGCCGGAAGAATCTCCCGGCGCCAGACTGAACGATGATCCGTAGTAACCACGGGCCATTACGCGAAATTTGTATTTCTCATCGGCATCGACTCCCACGCGATATTTTCCCGACGACGACCGGATTTGCAGCGTATCACCACCTTCCATGTAGGAAAGTTGCGCCGCGATCGGCTCTTTTGTTTTCCCATTGTAGATGGTACCCTTCAAAACAGCCATTTCGATCTCTTTTTTCGATGCCGGTGCAGGCTTTTGGGGCGTTTTAACCGGCGGTTTGGCAGCAGGTTTTTTGGCTGGCGCGGTGGTCTTGGCTACCGGTTTCGAGGATTTCGTGGCGTCCTTCTTCAATGGGTTTTTGATATGGATACCATAAAAATTCCAGGACTGGTTGCCCGCCGAACTTCTGCCTTCATAGAAATCGAACTCTTCGATTCCCGGCGTAAGTCTTTCGAAATAGGCCACAAAATCGACCGTATCGCCATTTGCTACGGCTGTTTTAGTGGTGGTAGTGATATTTTCGGCCCTGATGAACTTGAATTTTTTGTCGATCTCACCTGGCTTATACAGCCGGGTTTCCGGATCGAGCCATATCTGGCTCTGGTCTTGCTTTTGCGGTTGCGGAATGCGCGAATCGGGGAATGCGGGCATCCTGGGTTGCGAACGGAACTGCGGCTGCTGCGACTGCTTTTCAATGAATTGCAGGTGAATGATCGTATTGGCGTCGGTCAGCTCTACTTTCCTGATTTTCACGTATGGTACCGACGATTCCTCTACTTTGGGGTTTTCAGTGACTTGCCCGAAGCTGGTATGGATGGATAGCAAAATGGCTCCAAAACTGGCCGAAAGCAATTTGAAATTCATGGTGATATTGGGGTTTGTCCTAAATATCAGCAAGAACGCGCGAAAACCGGTGATAGTTTGTTAAAAATTGTTAAACCCAGAAAGTCACTGGTTTACAGCCATGAATGGTGCCCAAAAAGCAGGATCGTAGCGCTCCCACGCGTGGCAGGCGAAGGGTAGCTGATGATTTGTAAGCTCATAGGTCGCGGCCGGGCTCTTTTCAAATGCGAAGCGCAATGCCTCTTGCCAGTCGGGCAACTTCATGAAGAGTTTCATCGGTTTAAGCCGCGTGGCTTCCTGGCAGAAAAGCATGTCCTCATTCCCTTTCCAGGCCGGGTAGAAGGTGTTGTAGATTTTTAAATACCTTAGAATGGACGGAATTCTCCGCAACGAGAGGCCGCCGTTCAGCACGACTCTCCGGGTCGATAATGCGTTTGCAAATTCCTGGGCCGATGCCGCGGGTAGGGAATCAAATTCAGGCTGATGCAGCGACGGCGCACCAATGTAATCATAGCCTTTGGCACACCATTCTTTCAGCTCATCACGGAACACGAATGCGTCAAGCTGGTAAATGAGCATGTATTCGTAGGCCGTGAAAGTTTTGTAAAAATCAATGGAAACCATCAGCCGGTTATAGGCGTCGACTCCCTTGAAAAAGCTGTTGTCGAAAGACTGGAACGTAAGCGAGGGATATTCCTTTTGAAATGCAGAAAGGTCCAAACTTTCCGGCTTCACGACGATCACCGGATAATTGCCCAGTACGTGCATGCATTGCCGCAGCGACGCCCGTTCCGCATCCGTCAGATCTGCCTGATATACCGGTATTACCACCGCCACCAACGACTTATTTCCAGCCATTTTTCAATAATTATCCAGTTTGTTATTCCAATAAATCGCCCATAAACGGCAGCCACCAGTCCCTGCTGCTGAACCCGTAATGGCCGCGTACCAGCTGACCTAGCACAGGTATGACGCGTTTCAACCGGTTTTCGGGCAGCGCGGCGCGGATGTAAAAATGCTTTTGTGAGAGGTTCAATTTAGATAGCTTCTCCTTGGGGACGAACGGGAGCGCAAGGAGCAATAAATACATATCGTGTAGCTTGGCGGCCTTTTCCCCGAGCGGGACAAGTTTCAACTTCCGGTCACGGTTGAAACGATCAGCGAGCTGTACTTTCTCGACTTTGTTGCCAAATCCCACCTGCTGGCTGGAATGAATGCGGTAGGAAACCAGGCATTCGGGAATAAAATCGATTTTGGCTTCCAGGCTCAGTACCATCGCTATCCAGGCGTCGTGGATCAGGTCCGGCACGTTTGTAGGGAAAGGCATCAGCCTTTTGAGGCAAGATTTACGGATCGCGAGCGTGGCGCCCGTTACTATAAAGCCCTTAAAAAGAATCTCGTGTGATTTGCCGCTTCGCCAAAGCTGCTGTCGTGCAGCGTCGAACTCGATTTCTTCCCAGATCGTGCCGCCCGCCGGTTGTGAGTCATCGCCAATCTTTTCGGCATCGCTGAAAACCGCGTCCAGGTCCGGGCGTGCATTCAGAAAAGCGACTTGCTTCTGCACCTTATCTTTCCGCCAGCGATCGTCCTGGTCGCAGCAAAATATTACGTCGCCCTCGCAGAGCGAAAGGCATTTTTCAAAATTTTTTGTCGAACCTAAATTTTCCTCGTTCACGTGGATCCGCACGGGGAATTTGCTGGTAGCAGCAAAAGATTTTATGATTTCAATAGTGTCGTCCTTCGATCTGTCGTCGCAAACAACCAATTCGTCCACCGAAACCGTCTGATCAGCAATGCTCTTCAACTGTTCGGGCAGAAACTTTGCCCCGTTGTAGGTACACATAGCCACTGAAATCATAATGTGTATTTTATATTTTTGTAAAAGCTTCCCGGCCGTTTTAAGCGCCATAAAGTTACGTGGTTGAGCCGGGAATTAAACTAAAAGTTATTAAAAGCACCCGAATGGCGTTACCAGAACAGCTCAAAAAGGCGATTATCCAAATGCCTGCCAAAGAAAAGGATAAACTGCTCCTGAGACTGATCACGAAAGACAAAACCCTGAGCGACCGGCTCCATTTCGAGCTTATCGAAGACAGCGCCACCATTCCCGAACGACGGGAAGAACTGATGGGGCGGATCGTGCGTACTTCGAAATTCAACCAGAACACGCCCGGCTGGGTGCTGATGGACATGCGCGCATTGAGCGGCGACATTGCCTACCATGTGAAGGTTACGAAAGACAAAATCGGGGGCATCGAACTCAACCTTTTCCTGCTCAATACCTTTCTGGAAAGCTATTCGGACATTCTGCGGACCTATTCTTCCCGCGCCGACACCTGCGCATTGTACATTGCCAAAAAGGCGCAGGTTATCCTCAACGGGCTGAGTAAACTGGACGAAGATTACCGCATTGATTACATTAAAGATGCAAACCGGATGCTGCAACTGGTATTTACCCTTTGTTCCAAAATGTACGCCCGCCAAATGGAGCTGCCACAGGAAATCGAATTTTAAACACACCATTCAAAATGAAAAAGACCGCATTGCTGATCATCGACGCCCAGTTTGATTTTTGTGATCCTAACGGGACCTTATATGTGCCGGGCGCCGAGAAGGACGTGGAGCGCATTGCCAACCTCATCGCGCTGGAAGGTGACCGGATCGACGCGGTATTTCTCACGCTCGATACCCATAAGGTGCTCGATATTGCACATCCGCTTTTCTGGGAGGATCAGAACGGCAATACGGTCGCGCCGTTTACATTGATTTCGAGTAAATCGGTGGAAGCGGGGAAATGGCTGCCGCGTTACCAGCCTGAATATGTTTTGAAATACCTGCAAACCCTCGAAGCGGAAGGCGAATTCCAGCATTTCATCTGGCCGGAGCATTGCCTTATCGGGTCGAAAGGTGCTGCGATCGACGATACCCTCATGCGCGCGGTACTAGCGTGGACGCACCGCACCCGCCGCGATTATCGTACAGTTTCGAAAGGCATTAACCCGCTGACAGAGCATTTCGGGGTATTTAAAGCCCAGGTTCCAGTCGAAAACGCGCCGGAAACGGAGCTCGACGCGCGCTTCCTGGCAGAATTAAATGAATATGACCAGGTACTCGTGGCCGGCGAAGCGCGCTCACATTGCGTCGCGACCAGCATCCGGCAAATCGTGAAATATGCACCGGCGCTGGCCGCCAAAACGATCGCATTGACGGACTGCATGTCCGACGTCCCCAACTTCGGCCATTTCGCCGATCCAATATTCGAAGAGGCAGCGAAAAGCGGCATGAAATTTTTGAAAGCGGGCCAGGTCTTTAAAGAAAACTAAATGCCGATGCTTTTGGTTATAATAGTATCACATCATCATTCAAACTAATATCATTATTCTTCCAATAACCCCGCTATGATGCAATTAGCTGTGCCCCGGATCGAGGCCGATCAGTTCGATGAACTGGATCCGAGACAATACATCCTGATCAAAGGTGCCCGTGTAAATAATCTGAAAAACATAGATGTGGCGATCCCGCGCAACAAGCTGGTCGTCATTACGGGCCTTTCGGGCTCCGGGAAGTCCTCGCTGGCGTTCGATACGCTGTTTGCGGAGGGCCAGCGTATGTACGTCGAAAGCCTCAGCAGCTATGCGAGGCAGTTCCTCGGGCGGATGGAGAAGCCGGAAGTAGAGTACATCAAAGGCATTTCACCGGCTATTGCCATTGAGCAAAAAGTGAATACCCGCAATCCGCGGTCGACGGTAGGTACTTCCACGGAGATTTACGATTACCTCAAACTGCTTTTTGCACGCATCGGGCATACCTATTCGCCGGTATCGGGGGAAATTGTGAGAAAAGATTCGGTTACGGATGTCGTGAATTACATGCTGGCGCACGACGAGGGCACACGTGTGATGATCCTCGCGCCGTTGCTCATCCGCGACGGCCGCTCGCAAATCGAAGAACTCACCATATTGCTTTCAAAAGGTTATAACCGCATTGTACTGAACGAGGAAGTGGTTTCCATTGAGGACATTCTTGAAAAACCGGACCATTTCCCGCAGGCGGGCAATCAGGTTTTTATATTAATAGACCGCGCCGCTGTCCGGCATAACGACGAGGATACCCAATATCGCCTTTCCGATTCTGTACAGACCGCCTTTTTCGAAGGAGAAGGTACCTGTACGGTGCATATTGTCGGGGGTGAAAAAAGAGTATTCTCCGATAAGTTTGAGCTCGACGGCATTACTTTCGAGGAACCGACCGTCAACCTTTTCAGCTTCAATAACCCTTTCGGCGCCTGCAAAAGGTGTGAAGGCTTTGGAAAAATATTGGGTATCGACCCGGATCTGGTCATTCCCGACAAAAACCTTTCGGTGTACGACGGCGCCATTGCGCCGTGGCGTACCGAGAAAATGGGCGAATGGCTCGTGCCGCTCGTCCGCAACGGCGTGAAATTCGATTTTCCGATTCACAGGCCCTATAAAGACCTTACTCCGGCGCAAAAAGAACTGCTCTGGACCGGTAACCAATATTTCGACGGGATCAACAACTTCATTGCGGAACTCGAATCCCAAACCCATAAAATTCAGTACCGCGTAATGCTCTCGCGCTTCCGCGGCCGCACAACCTGCCCCGATTGCCGCGGCTCGCGTTTGCGGAAAGATGCTTCTTATGTCAAAATAGGCGGCAAATCCATTACCGATTTGGTACTGATGCCGATCCAGGATGTTTCGGGCTTTTTCAAACAGCTCGAACTCGGCGACCACGACCGCCAGATCGCACGCCGTGTTCTGACCGAAATCGAATCGCGGCTCGATTACATGAACCGCGTCGGACTTGGTTACCTGACATTGAACCGGCTCACCAGCACATTGTCCGGCGGTGAATTCCAGCGCATTAAACTCGCCACTTCGCTAGGCAGCGCATTGGTAGGCTCCATGTACATTCTCGACGAACCGAGCATCGGCTTGCACCCACGCGACACGCAGCGGCTCGTAGGCGTGCTCGAATCCCTGCGCGACCTGGGTAACACGGTCATCGTGGTAGAACACGAGGAAGAAGTAATGCACGCGGCGGACCAGATTATCGATATTGGTCCGGAAGCCGGCACTGGCGGTGGCCATGTGGTTTTTCAGGGGAATCAAGGGGATATTGAGGAGTTGAAAGTCAATGGTTCAGAGGTCAGGAATAGTCAGGACGTTGGGGATGAGGTGCAGTCGCACACTTTGGATTTTCTTTTGGGAAATGACTCGATTCCGGTGCCTTCTGTACGCAGAAAGTCGTTGCATTTCCTTGAAATTAAGGGTGCCCGCGAGAATAATTTGAAAGAACTGGATGTTAAAATTCCTTTGAACAACCTTACCGTCGTGACAGGCGTGAGCGGTTCAGGGAAATCTACATTGATCCGTAAAATTCTCTACCCTGCATTAATGCGCCTCAAAGGCGAGTTCAGCGAGGATGTGGGGCGCTTTGACGCGCTTACGGGCAGCGTCGACCGTATCGAGGCGGTTGAGATGATCGACCAGAACCCGATCGGAAAATCGTCGCGCTCGAATCCGGTTACTTACATTAAGGCTTACGATTATATCCGGCAAATGATGTCGGAACAGCCGCTTTCGAAAGCGCGGGGCTACAAACCGTCGCATTTCTCTTTCAACGTCGACGGCGGCCGCTGCGAAATTTGCCAGGGCGAAGGCCAGGTGAAGATCGAAATGCAGTTTATGGCCGACATTTACCTCACTTGCGAGGGTTGCAACGGCAAACGTTTCAAGCAGGAAGTGCAGGAGGTGAAATACCACGACAAAGACGTCGCTGAAATCCTGGATATGACCGTCGATGAGGCCATCGACTTTTTCAGGGAAACGGAACCGAAACTGGCTGATAAGTTGCTCCCATTACAGGAAGTAGGGCTTGGATACGTGGGCCTCGGACAATCTTCAAATACATTGTCCGGCGGTGAAGCGCAGCGCGTGAAACTGGCCTCTTTCCTCGGCAAAGGCTCTTCCAACAAAGGCAAAACGCTCTTCATTTTCGACGAACCGACAACCGGCTTGCATTTCCACGACATCAAAAAGCTCCTTAAAGCCATCAATGCATTGGTAGAGCAGGGCGATAGCGTGATCATCATCGAGCACAACATGGAAGTCATCAAAAGCGCCGACTGGATCATCGACCTCGGTCCCGAAGGCGGCGACAATGGCGGCCAGCTCACCTTCACCGGCACGCCGGAAGAAATGGTAAAACTCGAAGGGAACTATACCGCGGAGTTTTTGAAGGAAAAGATTTGAAAATGTGAAGTATGTCACTTATCTTAGTGACATACTTCACAGGAAATCTTATGGCAGTACGGTCTTTTGAAGAAGAGTTTGTTCCTTACGGCAAGGAACCTGCTTCCGAATATTTAGTGGTCAAAACGTCCCGCGAAGGCGTCATGCGCTCCGCCGCAGATGGAATTTCCGATTTGGTGGGATTGACCGACAATGAAATCGCTTATGTGCTGGGTATGACGCCCCGTAATTTGCATCGCATTCAGGGAGAGAAACGCCTTGGTACCGATGCTTCCGAGCGGTTGTTGCTGCTTCGCAACGTGCTCATTCATGCATTGGATACCTTTGAGGGAAAAGAAAATGTCGTCAGGCATTGGCTGAGAACACCTATCACTTCGCTTAACGACCAATCGCCGCTGCAAATGATGGATACCGTTACGGGTTTCGGGCTGGTGGATAATGTGCTCGGGCGCCTGGATTATGGTTTACCTGCCT
Source organism: Dyadobacter soli (assembly GCF_900101885.1). Classification (GTDB taxonomy): domain Bacteria; phylum Bacteroidota; class Bacteroidia; order Cytophagales; family Spirosomataceae; genus Dyadobacter; species Dyadobacter soli. The sequence continues at coordinate 181,651 of NZ_FNAN01000014.1, forward strand.
GATTGCGCTGCATATGCCACTGGTATACAGGATCACGCGCGAAAAATATCGGGCTGACGCGCTTTCGACCGAAGGCGCGCGGCTGTTCGGTGCGCGCTGGAACCCGAAAGGCTTCGGCGTACTTTACACCACTTCTACTCCCGAACTCGGGCTCGTAGAAACCCTCGCACACGCGCCGGGCGTGCGCTACGAGGATCTTCCCAAATATTGGCTTTCGTCGATTGAGATTCCGGATGACATACGGCATTATGCGCGGAAAGATCTCCCGGACTTTTGGCAGGACAAAACCTATAGCCGCACACAATTCTGGCTTAAAGACTGGCTCATCAAACCTGATGTACTCGGGATCAGCCTCCCGTCGGTGATCGTACCTTTTTCCACCAATATCATTCTCCATCCCGATCATCCGCTGTTTGCGGACATTAGACTCATTGCCCAGGAGCCGATCCCGATCGACCGGCGCTTGTGGCGCAGCTAGCATTTGCTACTTCCCCGCATTCCGGTAAAATCGAGTGGCCTGAAACACTTTCCTCCCCGTATTCAACAGTAAAGACGCCCTGCGGGGGACTTATTCAGGCTAAACCAAAATCTGCATTTCATGAAGTTATATAAGACCGAAAATGGTATCCTCCTTGAAAACGAGGACATTTTCTACCGCCTCCACGAAACCGACTGGGACATTGTCGTGAACAGGAATAACCTGTACGAATGGCTGGAAGATCAGACCAAAAGCCTCATCGCATTGACGTTCAGCGACGATTTTCCAATGCCCGAGGCGCTGGCACCGATCGGTACCCAGGAAGTGTGGGCTTCCGGCGTGACGTATTTCAAAAGCCGCACGGCGCGGATGGAAGAATCCGAAAAAGCGGGCGGCGGCAGTTTCTACGATCGCGTGTACGAAGCAGAACGCCCGGAATTGTTCTTCAAATCGACGGCCTGGCGCGTAGTAGGCCATCATGGCACAGTCCGCATTCGTAAAGACTCAACCTGGGATGTGCCTGAGCCGGAACTGACCCTTTTCGCTACTTCGGAAGGCGCATTGGTAGGTTATACCATCGGAAACGACATGAGTTCCCGCAGCATCGAAGGCGAAAACCCGTTGTATTTGCCTCAGGCTAAGTCCTACACGGGCAGCGCAGCATTGGGACCTTGCCTTTATGTATTTAAAGAAAAGCTCGGTGCCGATACCGTGATCGACCTTTCCATCGTGCGCGGGGGCGAGGAAGTCTTTAACGGAGAAGTTACATTGGCCCAAATGAAGCGCAAGCCCGAAGAGCTGCTGCATTTCCTTTACCGCGAAATGGCGTTCCCGCAGGGTGCTTACCTGATGACCGGTACGGGTATCGTGCCATCCTCGGACTTTACATTGCAGGCCGGCGACATCGTCCACATTACCATCGAGCCGATCGGCACATTGACTAATACAGTAGGCTGATAAAAACAAAAAGCTGCGGGATCGGCTCCCGCAGCTTTTTGTTTTTATCGTGATAGGTTTGCTTACGAATGGCTCAGTTTGGGAATAAAGGTGAAAATCACACATTTCACCGCGCTTACCAGCTTGGTAACCATTGACTCCCCTTCACTTTCTTCAGACTCGCTTTCAAAAAATGCCGCCGGCCCTTCTTCCAGGATGCGCGCATTCAATGTCATCAATTCAGAACCCGGCATGCCAGCGTTTTTTACCACCTTCGCATGCTTCACCTGTACCGCTGCTTTCGCTTTCAGAACAGGCCTGGCCTTTCTCGCAATCGCCTTTTCAGTTACACATTCCTTGCCTGACTGCAACTTTCTGTGCGCTACGAACATATTATGCACGTAGCCCGTTGCGCTCGCTTGCAGGCTGATTATCAAGAGTAGTATTACGATTCTGAGTGTTTTCATGGCTATATTCAATCGTTAAGAATCCCTGGTGAAACCGGATGGAATTAGGTGTAACTCATTGACCTTACAAATATATATGTTTTGTTAGGTATCTTGCAATACATAGTACCTTGTTTTTAACATTTTTTTCGAAAATTCTTTAAATGCTTCCAAAGTACCGTGGCTGGCCGGATAACAGATGTAAAAGTAATATAAAAGGTTGCTCGAGATATCCGGAAAAAGACGAACCGTCAAAATTTCCGTCTGAACAGTAGCAGGTTACGGATAAATTGCAAAAGCGCCGACGAGGAAAATCCCCGCCGGCGCTTCTCTTTTCTTATTCCTGACGATTATTTCTCGCGGAAGAAAATCGTGATCGGGACACCCGAAAAATCGAAATTTTCGCGTAACCGGTTTTCGAGATAGCGCAAATAGGGCTCTTTCACATGCTTCGGATGGCTGCTGAAAAATACGAACGTCGGTGAAGGCGTCGGCAGCTGGATCATGTATTTGATATTGATATACTTCCCGCGGTGTGCCGGCGGAGGGTATTTTTCGATTTCCGCCTGCATTACCTCGTTCAGTTTCGAAGTCGAGATTTTCTTGGTTTTGTTTTGATAAACTTCCATGGCCTTCTCCATCACCTGGTGAATGCGCTGTTTTTCCACTACCGACGCGAAAATGATCGGCATGTAGTTCATCGGCGCCAATCTTTCCAGCAGCGCTTTCTTGTACTGATCGGCCGTTTTGGAATCCTTTTCAACCAAATCCCATTTGTTGACCATAATCACAATGCCTTTTTTCGCTTTGTCGGCCTGACCGATAATGTTCAGATCCTGGCCTTCGAGCCCGAGTGTAGCGTCGAGCAGGACGATACAAACGTCGGATTCTTCCATTGCTTTCACTGAACGAAGCGTGGAGTAAAACTCGATATCTTCCTTCACACGCGATTTCCGGCGGATACCGGCGGTGTCGGTGAGGATAAAATTCATTCCGAATGCATTGTAATGCGTATGGATCGCGTCGCGGGTAGTACCTGCAATGTCCGTCACGATACTGCGGTCGGTGCCGGTGAGTACGTTCAGAAATGACGATTTACCTACATTCGGGCGTCCCATGATCGCGATGCGGGGAATGCCTTCTTCCGGGTTTTCGACGCCTGCGGTTTCGAAATGCGTGATTACTTTGTCCAGTAATTCACCTGTACCGAAGCCGGTTTGTGCGGAAATAGCGAAAATTTCATCGCCCAAACCCAATTCATAAAACTCTCCTGCCGACTGATAACGTTCGGTCGTTTCAGCCTTATTGGCTACCAAATAAACGGGTTTATTAAAGCGACGGAGCACATTTGCGAAGTCTTTGTCGAGGTCGGTGAGGCCGGTCATGGTATCCACCATAAAAAGTACCACGGTCGATTCCTCGATCGCGAGCTCCACCTGGTCGCGGATCGCGCCTTCGAAAATATCTTCGGAACCTACTACATAACCTCCGGTATCAATTACTGTGAAATATTGGTCGGTCCATTCGCCGTAGCCGTAATGCCTGTCACGGGTTACGCCGCTCTGGTTGTCCATAATCGCCTTCCGGCTTTCGGTGAGGCGGTTGAACAAAGTGGATTTGCCCACGTTCGGACGACCAACAATCGATATTACATTTGCCATTTTCTTACTATTAATATGATCCGAGCCGGTCTGGCACCTGCTCTTCATTCGTTTTATTTAAAATTTATTCCTGGTACCCGAGCTGGCGCAGCTTGTTTTCCTTGCTTCTCCAATCCGGCTCTACTTTTACGTGCTGTTCGAGGAAAACTTTTTTGCCGAAGAAATCTTCAAGGTCCTGGCGGGCCTGCGTACCAACTTTTTTCAGCATTTCCCCTTTTTCACCAATAATGATCCCTTTCTGGCTTTTGCGTTCAACCAGAATTTCTGCACGGATCACAATGATGTCGTCCTTGTCCTTAAATTCAGTGATTACTACTTCGGAGCTGTATGGAATTTCCTGGCGGTAATTCAAGAAGATCTTTTCGCGGATGATTTCCGAAGCAAAGAAACGCTCCGGCTTGTCGGTTAGTTCATCCTCATCGAAATACGGTGGGTGGAACGGCAGACGCGACACAACCGCATCGAACAACGTCCCGATATTGGCCTTCTCCAATGCGGAGATCGGTATAATGGCGGCCGGATGAATTTCATTCTCCCACTCAGCCATCTTTTGCTTCACTTCCTCGTCGTTCGAAAGGTCGATTTTGTTCAAAACCAAAACCACCGGGGATTCGGTACGTTTCAGCAGCGGCAATACTTCGTGCTCGGCCGCCTTCTCCCCTATTTCGACCACAAAAAGCACCACATCGGCATCTTCGAGCGAGCCTTTCACGAAGGTCATCATCGAGTCGTGCAGCTTATACGAGGGCTTGATTACGCCGGGAGTATCCGAATACACCAGTTGGAACGGGATATCCTCATGTTTTCCATTCAAAATCCCGATAATACGGTGGCGGGTCGTTTGCGCTTTGGACGTGATGATCGACATTCTTTCGCCTACCAGCACATTCATCAGCGTCGATTTGCCCACATTCGGTTTTCCGATAATGCTCACAAAACCAGCCCGGTGGTTGCGCAACTCGGTATTATTATTTTCGACTTTTTCTTCCATAAAAATTACTTCTTCACTTTTTTCAGCTTCCCAAAAACGTGGTTCCTAGGGTGTTACTGTCAACTTGTCGTCCAGCATCCGGTTCGAATACTGCTGGATAAATGCCTTAACCTGCAATTCCATAGGCCCCTGAACCTCCGGAATACGGCCCATAAGGTTATTTTTCAAAAGCTTGTCTTCCTGATATTTATACAAACCTACGGTTTTCCGGCCATCAAATTGCAAAACATACGGCCCATTGAACCATTGATAGACGCCGTCATAGTTGACAGCGAAGTTGAGCGGCGGGTTCCCGAACACGTTTTTCCCAAAGCCGAAATAGGGTTTGTCATAATGTAAATAACCCAGAACGGACGGCATTATGTCTATTTGCTGGACTAACCGCGTGCTGTCGGTGCCGGTCATGGCTGGTTCGATGGGAGCGCCGTCGCGCTGCGAGGCGTCGCCCGGCGATTCGATGCCGGGTTCATAGAAAAGAATAGGAACCGAGAAGTTACCAACTGAGGTCTGATACTTCGGATAATGGGCGAATGTGGCTGAGTGATCTGCGGTTATCACGAATAAAGTATTCTTGAACCAGGGCTTATCCTTCACCGAATCGAAAAACCTGCGCAATGCATGATCGGTATAGCCCATGCATTCGTAAATCGGCAGCGGGCCTTTCGGGAATTTACCCTGGTAGCGCGCAGGCACCTTGTACGGGTCGTGCGAGGACACGGTAAATAGTGTGCTCATAAACGGCTCCTGGAAAGTATTCAGCTTTTTACCCCAGAATTGCAGGAATTCTTCGTCCCAGATGCCCCAGATACCGTCGTAATCCGCATCATTGTTGTATTCGGTTTTACCATAATAATCCTTGATACCGATCAGATTGGTGAATGCCTTGAAGCCCATCGAGCCGTTAGGCGCGCCGTGGAAAAAAGATGTATGGTAACCCTTGGCTTGCAGCATCTCGGGCAGGCTGGGCAGCTTGTTATCGGTATAGCGCGTCAGGATGAACGGCTCCATAATGCCCGGAATGCTCGTCAGTACCGACGGAATGGCTTCGATCGACTTCGCCCCATTTGCAAAGGAATACCAATGCACCTTGCTGTGCTGCATCAGCGAGTCGATGAATGGCGTGTAGCCTTTGTAGGCACCGTTTTCCAGGTCCTTGTTATAAGTACCTACCATTTCCTTCCCGAAACTTTCCCAAATGAGGATCACCACGTTTTTAGGCTGAAATGCAGGCGCGTTCGGATCGGGGTAATGGATCGGCGAATACACCGCATTCATTTCCTGCTCCGATTTGAAAAAACTTGCGCGTTGATAGTCGGAGCGTTTCAGGGTCTTGAAAATGCAAAATGGCGTGTTCAGTACGATGAACATCTCTTTTGGCTTATCCACGTATTCGCCTGCATTACTCAGCGTAATCGGACGCGTGCTGTGCCGGAAGCCTCCTTTCACCCCGCCGATAAAAAGAAATACCGCAACGGTCATCAATACACTGTGTACCAGGAATATCTGCCAGGCCGGGCGCGCAGGTCTGGTATCGACTTTCCAGCGGCGCGTTATGTACACGACCAGCGCTACGAGCATTACCCACACGAGCACCACGTACCAGTAGTTCACGATAAAGCCGCCAAACAGCTTGTGCATATTGTTTTCATGCGAAAATTCCTGCAATACCGACCACGTACTTCTTTTAATGGTGAAACGGTAGTAGATGAAATCGGCGCAGTTGGCCAGCAATGCAATGCTGTTGGTGATGATAAAAAGGTAGTTCAGGAATTTCTGAAACGCAGGCCGGTACTTGAACGTGACGGGGATGAGCGTGAGAAACACGTGAAGAATATTCGTGTAAAGCACCGCTACTAAGTCGAAACGCAAGCCGCCGAGAAATAAACGGGGCGCGAGTGCCAGACTAACCTCCGGAAAAAACGATTGGTTGAAGAAATAAAAGAGAATACGGCATACGGTGTACAAAATCATGATGCCGAGCAACCTGATCAGCAGCACCTGATGAATGCGCCACCCGAAACCGGAAGCGACTGAATATGAACGCATAAAATTGATGTCAGAACGTTAGAGGCAAACTTTTTTGAAAAGTTTTCACAAAAATAGTTGTTTTCTGTAAAACATTTGTTGTATGTTTGCACTCCAATTCAACGACACCGCGGGATGGAGCAGTTGGTAGCTCGTTGGGCTCATAACCCAAAGGTCGCTGGTTCGAGTCCAGCTCCCGCTACACAGGCCAAAGCCACTTTCGAAAGAAGGTGGTTTTTTTGCATTTGTGACCATTCCCGACCGGTTGTAAACTTTCTTAAAACAAAGTGGCAGGGCAAGGATTATTTGCACTATTTTGGAGCCGCCGTTTTGACGAAGTATCGATGAACCGCTCTATTTCCCTGACCTTCCGTACCAATGCATTCATGGAGCGTTACCTCCTGTGCATTTTCTTCTTTTTAAGCCAATTACTTCCCCCCGCGCAAGCACAAGAAGTCGCATTCAAATCCGACAAATACAGTCTCAAACATTATACAGCCGAAACCGGTTTGCCGCAGAACAGCATCAAAACAATTGTCCGTGACGATGCGGGATTCTTTTGGTTTGGGACCGAAGATGGCCTGGCGCGGTTCGACGGCCGAAATTTCCATATTTTCAACAGCTCCAACGCAAAGTTTTACTCCAATCGCGCCATACAGAGCTTCCGTAGCCTTTCGGACGAATGGCCCTATATTCTCCTCGAAGGAGATGAGGCCTATAAAGTTTCAGGTGGGCGCCTGACGAAAACCGATTTATACAAAAAGGACTTCAAAAAGCTGAATTCGTACAGTGCTGTCGAGAAAAGCTATTGCATGGCCTTCGAACTTACCAACCGGCACATTTACGATTATTACTGGAAGGGCGCCATTCTCCCGGTTTCGCCGGGCAACCACTATCTGTGCGACACAAGCAGTGTTACTTGCTTTCAAAAAGGCAAACTGGCCTACCGAGCGCAGGTTTCTTCCAAAAAAGTGATTGACTATTTCACAATCGGCCAGGATTTGTACCATTTCGACCGACTTAATGCAAGCATTTACCGCGTCGACCGCGGCGGGAAGCATCCGGTAACGATCACTGGCGATATCTTGGAAGGCCATGCTGGCAAAAGTGCGGGCCTGGAAATCCTTTGGAATACCTTCTCCAAAACACTGTTACTGGCTTCCGGCGGCCGAATTTTCAATGTCGATATCATAGGCCGCGATACTTTCGGCACCACCTTGCTGCTCGAAGGATTCGATACCAGCGAGAATAAAATTATCAGCTCGTTTTACGATAAGAGTAGCGGGTTACTGCTTCTCGGCAGCCATACCAAGGGGTTATTTGTTTTTACTAAAAAGCAATTTTCCGCTTTTCAGAACAGCGAGGGCTATTCCTTTCATGAACAAAGCCTGTACAAAAAACGCTATATACTTACCAATTTCGGCACGTACGATATCCCTTCGAAAGCGGAAGCGAGCCCTCTGGCCGCGGATAAGTTCAAAAGCTGGGGTCCGTTTGTAACAAAGACCGGCTACATCTGGGGCTACAAAAGGGATACGGCTTTCCTCTTCAATGAGCAAGACACCCGGTTGCTGGGCAAATGGCATATCGGCGACGACGTATGCATTTCCTACGTCGACCTGGACGGCAACCTCTGGCTGGGGCACCGGGACGGGCTTCTGCAAAGGTTCGATATGAAAACGTTCAAATGGACCTTTATCAAAGTTGCCGGATTGAATGTCCACATTACATTCCTGTTACAAGACAAAACATCCCATCCGAATCAAAGCATTTTCTGGATGGCTACGAGCTCCGGCCTATACCGGTATACATTTCCGGGTTACCGCTTTGAAAAGATTCGAAACTTCGGGAACAGGTCTGTGCATTCGTTGCTTTTGCGGCGCGCGGCCGGCGAAATGGAGGTTTGGGGAACTATCTCCGGCAAAGGCCTATTTTTGATTAAATACAACCACGCCACGCTTTTTCCCACAGACAGAAAAAGGCATTTGAGCTCCGCGCATTGCATTACCGAGGACAAGAACGGCTACTTTTGGGTACCTACCAACAAAGGCTTGTTCCAAATGAAAGCCAACGACCTGCTCGCGTCCGCCAGGCAGCCCGATAAAAACCTCTACTACCTGTATTACGACTACGAAAGCGGTTTCCCGACAAACGAATTCAACGGCGGCTGCATTCCCTGCACGATGGTATTGCCCGACGGGCAGTTCTCGATGCCTTCCATCAGCGGGCTTGTCTATTTCAATCCTGCTACCATTCGTCCGCAATTGCCCGACAAACCCCTCCTGATCGACCGGATCGAATACAATGGCAAGCGCGTGGATAAGGGCGATACTTTACAGCTCGACAACGACTTTGAATTTATCAAGTTTTCGCTTTCAACGCCCTACTTCGGACATCCGGACAATGTGCAGATCGATTACCAGCTGACAAGCCGCGAGCAGCATGGCTCATGGCTGCCTGTGCGCGAGGGCGGCGAGATTGTTTTCAACGGGCTTGGCAGCGGGCGGTATGTGCTCGCGATCCGGAAACTGAATGGGTTCGGGCCGAATAATTATACTACCAAACGGCTGGTATTCTTCATCGCCCCGAAATGGTACGAAACCTGGTTGTTCAGGACATTGCTCCTGGGCTTGCTGGTGCTCGGTACTTATGCATTTTTCAAATGGCGCACGCGCTCGATCGAAAAACGGAACGAAGACCTAGAACGCGCCGTAACCGAACGGACGGCCGCATTGAAAGAGTCCCAAAACGAGCTCAGCCGCCAGTTGAACATCCAGGCGCACCTCATCGCGTCCATCACGCACGATGTACGCGCGCCGCTCAAATACGTCACGCAGGCGTCGCGACAGATTCCGAAACTCAACGAAATGGGCGAGCGCGAAATGCTGAACCAGGTAGGCAATGCATTGGAACAGAGCCTTGTGCAGATGACCAACTTCCTGGATAACCTGCTTAGCTACGTTCGGACGACGCTTTACCATAACAAGGTGGAAACATCGCACGTGAACCTTTCGGAGCTGATCGCACAGAAATTGATATTGTTTGAAAAGGTATTTCAGCTTTACAATAATGATGTGTCGAATGACGTGCCGCCGGGTCTCACTGTCCATTCCAACCCGGAATTGCTTTCGGTGGTGATCCATAACCTTATCGATAATGCCAGCAAATACGCCCGCAACGGCCAGATCCGCATTTTTTCGATGGTTACCAGCCAGTCGGTACATCTCGTCATTGCCGACTCCGGCAAGGGAATCGACCCGGAAGTCAGGGAATGGTTTAACAATCCGGCCTCGGCGCATTCCGATTCCTATGGCAATGCGTCGCCGAAAGGTTTCGGCCTGGTAATCGTAAAAGAGGTGGCGCGCCTGATCAATCTTTCCGTTTTTGTCGACAACCACGACAGCGGCTGCGAATTCCATCTGGTGTTCGACACAGCCCAAGCCAGCGACCGGTTACAGTAGCCTCGCGACTTTATTACTGTCAGTATCAATTCATTCCTCAAACCTGATAAAAATAGAAACGAAAAATTTATTTGCTATCGGTGACATATTGTTTTACAGGTTTTGCATTATATTTGGAAAAAATTAATAGCAAGAAGTAAATTTATTCTACAATTTTATACAACAACACCTACAATGTTGTATCTTGCCGTTGATTTACTCATGATGCCATGCGAATATGATTATGACAAACCCTTATTTCTCCGGCTTCGAACATAGTGCAGCGCAAATCCGGCGTTTTCTGCAAACACACAAGACATTTACACTTCTGCTTTCAGGCGGACGTATCGTTCACCACGAGGCAGAGGACGCAATCCGTTTCAGAACCTGGCTTTTGACACATCAGATCGATGATGTCCGCGAATCTTTTACGAAGAATTACTCGGCTTACAACCTGATGTCGGCCTAGGCCCGGCGGCTTCCTGCGCACGATTGCTTGTCCGGCATTTTTTGCCACGCTCTTCCCATTTTTTAGTGGTTCCTTTTGCATTCACGCCAGTGGCGATACGCCTATAATGTTCGGGAATAGCCTTGCTAACAGACTATTTCTGAAAAAAATACAGAAATTTTGACTTGAATAATTTTTTTGTCTACCTTTGCAAGCCAAAATTACGGGTAGACAGAGATTTATATCGCAATAATTTGATACTGAGATGAAACGTACCTTTCAACCATCGAATCGCAAGAGGAGAAACAAGCACGGATTTCGTGAGAGAATGTCCACTGCAAACGGACGCAAAGTTGTGGCTGGCCGTCGCAAAAAAGGCCGTTGGAAACTGACTGTTTCTGACGAAAAACGTCACAAGCAATAATTAGCGCTTGAAGGTTTGAGTAGAGGACGCTTTCGTCTTCCATAGTCTGATAAGTTTGGTAACCACAAACTTATCAGACATTTTTTTCTACAAGAACTTGAAACAGACATTTGGTAAAAGCGAGCGGTTATGTAACCTCCGTATCATCGGCAGGCTTTTCAAAAAAGGCAGCCCGGAGGTTCAGACGTTCTACCTTTATCCATTCAGGGTGCTGTACATGTATGACCAGCAGTCGCCCGAACCTCTTCCACAAGTACTTTTCTCCATTTCCAAAAGGAATTTCAAGAAAGCGGTCGACCGCAATCTGATTCGCCGCCGGTGCCGCGAGGCTTACCGCCTGCACAAATCCGCGCTTCTGGCATTACCCGCCGAAACGCGCCCTTCCTACATTGCTTTTTTGTATCTTGCAAAAGAAATAACTTCCTATGACGTTATTGAAACGGCCATGAAGCAGTCGCTCAGAAAGCTTGAAAAACTGCCGCCTGCCTTTCCCAAAGAACAATCCAATTCCTGAACATAGATGAAAAAGTATCTTCGTTCCATTTTGCTGGCTGCTCCCGTTGTGGGCGGGCTCGCATTCTTTTCATTCCGTCACGACGACCGTCTTTTCGAAATAGCGCGAAATCTGGACATCTATGCTACGCTTTTCAAGGAATTGAATGCGTATTATGTCGATGAGATCAATCCTAACCTGCTGATCAAGACGAGCATCGACAATATGTTGCGCTCGCTCGACCCGTACACTGTGTACTACGCCGAGGACGACATCGAGGATTACATGACCATGACCACCGGCAAGTATAACGGCATTGGGGCGATGGTCAACTCCGCGGATGGCAAGCATACCGTGATGATGGTGTATGAAGATACCCCTGCGCAGAAAGCAGGTTTGCAGCTCGGCGACGAGATCACCAAAATCAACGACATCGACCTTTCGACACGTGAGGATTTCGATACCGGCAAACTGCTCAAAGGCCAGACTCAAACGGCTGTCAAACTCACCGTAAAACGCTACGGCAACACCAAGCCGCTGGAAATTACATTGAACCGCGACATCGTGAAGGTGACCAATGTGCCTTACTACGGCATGTTGAACGAGGAAGTGGGTTATATCGATCTGAAAGACTTCACCGCAACAGCTTCCCGCGAGGTACGCAATGCATTCCAGGAGCTGAAAGGCAAAGGCATGAAATCCGTCGTGCTCGACCTGCGCGACAACCCGGGCGGATTGCTGAATATGGCGATTGAAATCTCGAACATATTCATTCCAAAAGGCGAAGAAGTGGTTTCGACCAAAGGAAAAGTGAGTGAATGGAACAAAACCTACACGGCTTACAATCCGGCGCTCGATACAGAAATTCCAGTGGTGGTTTTGACCAACAACCGCAGTGCATCGGCAGCAGAAATTGTGTCCGGTGTTATCCAGGATTATGACCGCGGCGTGCTGATCGGCCAGCGGACTTATGGAAAAGGCCTCGTACAAACCACGCGCGACCTTTCATTCAATACCAAAATGAAGATCACGACCGCCAAATACTACATTCCGAGCGGCCGGTGCATCCAGGCGATCGATTACAGCCACCGCAACGACGACGGCAGCGTGGGCAAGATTCCCGATTCGCTCATGACCGAATTCAAGACGAAAAACGGTCGGGCGGTGTTCGACGGCGGCGGTATCCTGCCCGACATTATCACGGAAAAGGAAAGCTTCTCGCCACTGGCCATTTCGCTCGGACGTAACCGCCTGTTCTTCGACTACGCGGTGAAATATCATTTCGAACATCCGACCATTAAGCCCGCAAAAGAATTCCAACTGACCGACGCCGATTATGCCGCATTTACAAAATGGCTGGGCGATAAGGAATACGATTACACTACGCAAGTGGAGCGCGACCTGAAAGACCTGGAAGCCTCGGCCAAAAAGGAAAAATCTCTGGAAGTGATTGAGGATCAACTAAAAGCATTGAAATCCAAGCTTTCACACAGCAAAGATAACGATCTGCAAATCTTCAAACCGGAGATCAAAAAAATCCTCGAAGAAGAAATTATCAAGCATTATTACCTGGAAAAAGGCATGCGGGAAGCGTCTTTCAACGAAGATCCCGAAGTGAAAGCGGCGCTGGCGCTCTTCAAAGACCCGGCCCGTTACAGCCAGATTTTGAAAAAGAAATAATACCACCCGGCCCGTCGCTCGCGGCGGGCTTTTTGTTTTTATATGCTTCTATTAAGTATCGACACATCGATCCGCGGATGCTCGGTGGCCGTGCACAACGACACCGGCCTGCTGGCAGCTTACGACCTTTTTACCGACAAATCCTCGTCCGCAATGCTCACCACGCTCATGCGCGACAGCGTGACGCACGCGGGATTTGCACTTTCGGACATCGACGCGATCGTGGTCGCGAAAGGCCCGGGCTCGTATACAGGCCTGCGCGTGGGCGTGTCGACCGCGAAAGGCCTCTGCTATGCATTGGATAAGCCGCTGATCGCCATTAATACCTTGCAGGCAATGGCTTTACAGCTCGCGCCGTTCTATCCGGGCCATTTGTTCTGCCCGATGATCGATGCGCGGCGGATGGAAGTTTACGCGGCGGTACTGGATGAAAACAATGCATTCGTGCAGGAAACGCAGGCTGTGATTTTGACTGAAAACTCATTTGAAAACCTGCTGGCGACCAATAAGGTCGTTTTCTTCGGTGATGGCGCGGCTAAATGCAAGCCGTTGTTCGGGCAGCATGCGAATGCGGTTTTTCCTGAAATTGATATCAAACCGTCAGCCAAAACAGTGGGCCAGCTGGGCGCATTAGCTTTTGCAAATGGGCAATTTGAGGATGTAGCAACATTTGAGCCCTATTATCTGAAAGATTTCATGTCGCCCGCGCCGCGGAAAGCCAGCACGCTCGTACAGTAATCGACGATTTTACAGGTTTGTCAAACAATCGCCCGCATTTTGTTGTTAGCCTTTTTGTAAATGGATTTTAAGCATGGAAACTGACGAAATAGTAAACCGGGTTGCCACCAGCGGCATTGTCTCACTCGATCTCGAAGAGCTCTACCACCCCGGCGAACGCATTGTTTACGATATCAAAGACAACCTCTGGCAGGGCATGATCCTGCGGGAAAAAGACTTCCGCGACTTTCTCAAAAGCCACGACTGGGCTCAGTACCAGGGCAAAAATATAGCGATTATCTGCTCCGAGGACGCGATTGTACCCACCTGGGCCTATATGCTCCTCGCCGTTCAGCTCGAACCTTATGCAAATGCATTCGTTTTCGGTGATTTGAATGCATTGGAAGACAAACTTTTCGCCGACGCCATCAGTAAGCTGAACGCAGAAGAATTTGCAGGAAAACGCGTGGTAGTGAAAGGTTGTAGTAAAGTAGAAGTGCCTGTTTCGGCTTATGTAGCGGTGAGCAAGTTGTTGAAACCGGTTGTGCAAAGCCTGATGTTCGGCGAGCCTTGCAGCACGGTACCGCTCTATAAAAAGCCCAAATCTTCCGTTTCCTCCACCGACTGATCTTCCTCCGTTTTAATCAGTTTGAAAGTCATTCTGTGGTAGGAACAAGGGCCGTGCAGCACGATTGCTTTGCGGTGATGGATGGTCGGATACCCTACATTCTGCTCCCAGCCATAATGCGGGAATTGCCGGGACAGGTTGCTCATCAGCTCGTCCCGGTAATTTTTTGCCAAAACCGAAGCCGCCGCAATGGAAAGGTAATGCGCATCGCCTTTGATAATGCAGGTGTGCGGGATCATCGGGTAAGGCGTGAAGCGGTTGCCATCGACGAGTAAATGCTCCGGACGTACCCGCAGCTTGTCCACCGCGCGGTGCATAGCCAGAAAACTCGCTTTCAGAATATTGATTTTATCAATTTCGACATTATCTACCTCAGCCACAGCCCAGCTGATCGACTCCCTGATAATCTCTTTTTCCAGATCCAGACGCTGCGCTTTGGTGAGCTGCTTGGAATCATTGAGGAATGAATGCCTGTAATCGCGCGGCAATATCACCGCCGCGGCCACTACCGGCCCGGCCAGACAGCCTCTTCCCACTTCATCCAACCCTGCCTCGACGGCGTCGATATTGTAATAAGCTTTCAGCATCAATCTTCCAGAATATTGGCCATAAATGTACTCTTCGTCCCAATCGCCACCAGCAGCAATGTAACTGCCCAATAGAGGTAAACGCGGTAGTAATCCTTCACATCCCGCGACAGCACATCGCGTGATTTCACTTTTTCGAGCTGGTCGATCTGTTTAAAAACCGTTTCAAGCGCGGTATTATCGGTAGCACGAAAATACTTCCCATTCCCGATTCCCGCAATATTTTGCAGCTCTCCTTCATCCATTAATGCCCCTGCATTGGCCGTAGTATCGGCTTTCGACATTTTTTTGGGCCGGCCCACCGAAATCGCGTACACCTTTACGCCGAATGCATTGGCAAGCTGTGCGGAAGTGGTGGGACCGAGGTTACCCGAAGTATTATCGCCATCGCTGATCAGGATGCCCACCTTGCTTTCTCCCGGCGTGTCGCGCATCCGGTTCACCGCCACTGCCAATGCGCTGCCGATAGCGGTACCGGGCGTGGGGATGAGGCTCGGCGTTACCTCGTTGAGAAAGCCGTATAATAATTCATAATCCGTCGTAAGCGGGCAGAGCGACACCGCTTCTCCCGCAAAAACGATCAGCCCGATACGGTCCTGCAAACGGCCTTTAATGAACTGGCGGGCCATTCTTTTGGCGGCTTCCAGGCGGTTAGGGCTTAAATCCTTCTCGATCATCGAATCCGAAATATCAAGCAGCAGCATGATGTCGATACCCTCGGAATATTGGTCTTTCCGCTCCGAAACCACCTGCGGCCGTGCTAATGCCATTAGAATAAAGCAAATGGCCAGCCCCACACATACCGGCTGTACAAACCGCAGCAATGTAAGCCAGCTGCGGAAACCGGTTACCGACGTGTAAGTGATTGTGAGCCGCTGCTTGTGCTTGCGGTGCAATGCATTCCGAAGCCAGAACAGGAACGGCACCAGCGGCAGCAAATAGAGGAAATAGGGATAAACCCATTCATACGACCGCAGCGCATTGTACCCGAACCATTCCAGTGAAAACCAATTCTCCATTCAATGACCAGGGTTATGCGACGGGGTTATCGAGTACAAACTTCCTTTTGGCGCGGTACAGGCGGGTAGCACCGGTTTTGAGCACTTCCAGGTACTGATCCATATTCCCGGACCGGCTCTGCCCGTACACGATACTGTCCATGTTTTTCAATGCGTCGGCCAGTGCGTCGTCGGGCATGTTGTCGATAATCTCGCGGGTAGTGTAAGTAGCAAAGGGCTTTTTCTCCAACCTTTCCAAATAGTTTTTCCAGATGATAATGGCCTTTTCGGCATCCTTGATATTGCTCTTCTCGCGCGCGCTGCGCATGAGGCGGTTGAACGAGCGCACGTATTCGAGGTGCCGGCGCTGCAATTTGAGCAACTGCCATTGCTTGTAAATATCCCGCCCAAAAACCCAGTAAATGCTCCCTACCACGCCGATAATCAACGCCATCGAGCCGATCAGCATTGAAAAATTGAACTCGCTGCTGAGCGGTACCAGTCGGGCCTCTTCTTTCAATACCGGCTTTTTCCGGAGATCGATATTGTTGTTTTTAATGAGTAAAACCGAGTCGGGCGCGGTGTAAACAGCTGTGCAGTCTTTCTTTTGGAATACAAAAACCGGCAAGCGGAGCCGTTGAACCTTCGAAACGTCGAAGGAAATGAGGTGGTAAACTGCGCTGTCGAGTGTGCCGCGGGCGTCGGTGCTGGACACGAAAGTTCTTTGGGATACCAATTCAAAAGGTGCAAAATCGAATGTACTGTCGGGGAAGAAGATCTCGGATTCGGGGCTGTGGCGTACGCTGAGTGAAAAATAAACCGGCTTCCCTACTTCCAGGCTGTCGGTCAGGAAAATGCCTTTCGGCTTCATACGCTGCTTGCGCGCGTCTCCCGCCATGCCCGAAAAGCACAGCAGAATTCCCATAATCACCGAAAAGATTACCTGAAAGACCCTAGCCATTGGCCGAACTTTTGGTATAACGCCTCACTTTAAACAAATGGATCAGCGCCGGCACATAATCTTCCTGGGTATTGATGGAAATATAGTCGGCGCGGTTCTGGTGGCACAACCGTTGCAATTCTGCGCTGCGTTTGCCGAAACGGTTGGCCATTTCCTCGCGGTACTGGCGCGAAGACGTGTTCACCCAAACGGTGGTCTTCTTTTCCGCATCGTAAAGCGGAATAATGCCCAGTCCTGGCAGGTTCACCTCCCGCGAATCGTACAAATGGATCACGATCAAATCGTGCTTGCGGGCCAGCGCTTTGAGGTTATGCTGGTAATTGTTGTCGATAAAATCGGAGATCAGGAATATCAGGCTCCGGCGGCGCAGCACATTCAATGCGACGAGAATAGCTTCCGCGATATTGGTTTTGGTAGATTCGGGAACGAGCTTGTAAAGCTCCGAAATGAGGCCGTAACCATGTTTCATACCGTCGGACGGGCGAATGTAACGTTCGTTTCTATCCGAAAAACAGAGCAAACCTACCCTGCTCGCTTCCTGAATGGCCGACAGGGTCAACACCCCGCATATTTCCTTTGCAATATCGATTTTCAGCTTCTTGATCTCCCCTACCTGCTGCGACGCGCTCACATCGAGCATAAAAAACGCCGTCTGCTCCTTATCCTCTTTGAAAATCTTGACAAATGTACCGTGGCCTTTCGCAGAAGTGTTCCAGTCGATCGCCCGCACGTCATCGCCGTACTGGTACAAGCGCAGGTCGTCGAATTCCAGGCCGGACCCTTTGAATACCGAGTGAAAATTGCCGTGACGCTCGCTGGTCACCGCTTTCCGCATCCGGATTTCATACTTCCTTAACTTACCCAGGAACTGCTCAAACATAAGTTTTGCAAAAAAATCACCACCTTTGTCGTCTGGTGTACCTAAAACAAAGATAGGTATTTTGATAGTAAGCTACGCCCTGCCATGAAATTCACGACCGGTATAAGCCTTCTGGCGCTTTTTTTGCTGCTGCTTTCGGCCTGCTCCGAAGAGGAGAAACCGCCTAAGGGGACATTGTCCGAAGAAAAAATGGCCGTCATCCTGACCGACATCCACCTCGCCGAGGCACGCGTGAACCGATTACAGCTGAAATCGCTCGATTCGTCGCTTATGATCTTCAACCGTTTGAAAACTGATATCTGGAAAAAACATAAGGTTGATACCACGGCCTATCGCGAAAGCTACTCTTACTACATGAGCCATCCCGAGCGCATGACGACCATTTACGAAAAAGTGAACAAGAAAGTTGAGGATCGGGAGAAAAATAATAATATTAAGCTCTGAAATTTTTGTATCGCGCTCTATACTACGCATTTAACTTCTAAACTGGACAATTTCTGTGAACGATTGCATTGTAGTTATCCCTACCTACAACGAACTTGAAAATGTTGAAGCCATCATCAGGAAGGTTTTTAGCCTGAAACATCCATTCGATCTGTTGATTATAGACGACGGCTCGCCGGATGGCACCGCAGGGATCGTCAAGGAGTTAATGAAGGAGTTTTCGGGCCTGCACCTGGTAGAAAGAAAAGGAAAACTGGGCCTGGGTACCGCTTATATCCACGGCTTCAAATGGGCGCTCGAAAAAGGGTATAATTATATTTTCGAAATGGATGCCGACTTCTCGCATCCGCCGGAAGACCTTGTGCGCCTCTACAATGCGTGCGCCAACGAAGGCCACGACGTGGCGGTAGGTTCGCGGTATATTACGGGTGTGAACGTGGTGAACTGGCCTATCAATCGGGTGTTAATGTCCTATTTCGCAGGATATTACGTCCGGATGATCACCGGAATGCCGATCATGGACCCTACCGCCGGCTTCATTTGCTACACCGCCAAAGTGCTGAACACGATCAATCTGGACAATATCCGTTTCATCGGCTATGCATTCCAGATCGAGATGAAGTTCAACTCGTGGAAATACGGTTTCAGCATTACCGAGGTGCCTATCATCTTCACCGACCGCACCAAAGGCGCCTCAAAAATGTCGAAAGGCATTTTCAAGGAAGCTATCTTTGGTGTGATCACGTTGAAAATCAACAGTTATTTCAAAAGGTATATCCCTAAGCATTCAGCTCAGAAATTGCCAGCCAACTCATAAGGCCGGTCGAAATTTCGAGTGCGCTTTCATCGATATCGAATGTAGGTGTGTGCACGCCGGAGATAATTCCGCGTGCCTCATTGCGCGTTCCGAGTCGGTAGAAGCATGAGTCCACGACTTGTGAGTAGAATGCGAAGTCTTCGCCCGCCATCCAAAGGTCGAGGTCGATGACGTTTTCGGCGCCCATATAACCTACCGCTGCTGTGCGTGTGCGGCGTGTGAGTTCAGGGTGATTTTTCAGGAATGGATAACCTTTGACAATCTCGAACTCGCAGCTTCCGCCCATGCCTTCGGCGATGCTTTCGGCCATTTTCTTCATGCGGCGCAGGCCGTCCTCCCGCCATTCCTCGTCCATACACCGCCATGTTCCCTGAATGGTCACTTCATTTGGGATCACATTCGTAACGCCATCGGCAATGAAACGGCCGAATGACAATACGGATGGGTTCGCCGGGTTGCGGTTGCGACTGATGATCTGCTGCAATGCTACTATAATGTGCGATGCCATCAGCACAGGGTCAACCAGCTGGTGCGGCGCCGCGGCGTGGCCGCCTTTACCTTTTACCGTCAGATACAGCTCGTCGGTGCTGGCCATGTACATTCCCTCGCGGAAGCCGATTTTGCCCACCGGAATATTCGGCGCCACGTGCTGGCCTACCATGCTGGCTGGTCTTGGATTTTCCAGCACACCTTCTTTTATCATCAGGGATGCGCCGCCCGGTGCTTTCTCCTCTGCCGGTTGGAATACCAATTTAATGGTCCCCTCGAACTCCTCGCGCAATGCGTGCAGGATACGCGCCGTGCCCAGGAGCGATGACGTGTGCACATCGTGCCCGCATGCGTGCATTACGCCCGGGACGGTGGATTTGTAGGGAACATCGTTCGCTTCGAGGATTGGCAATGCGTCCATATCGGCGCGCAGGCCGACGATCCTCTTACCCGGATTGCGCCCTTCGATAATCGCTACCACACCGGTTCCGGCAATGCCCTCTTCGGGTTGCAGACCGATGGCCGTCAGCTCGGATGCAACGTATTTGGCCGTTTTGAACTCTTCGAATGATAACTCGGGGTTACTATGCAGGTGATGGCGGTGGGCAATAATGTCTTGCGACTGATCCTTGGCAAGCGCTTTGATTTTTTCCTGAAGCTGGGACATGATATTGAAGTACTACGGGTTGTCTTTACAAAACATTCAAAGGTAATAATAAAAAAATGGCACGGTATCGTTGCCATGCAACAGAAAAACACATCGCCCATTTGCTAAGAACGCGGCCCGCATTGGCTGGTGTTCCAAAGAAAAAGGGTAATTTTGACCGGTTATGAATCAATCAGACACGCAAAAATGAATCAACAGGAGTTTTTAGAATCAC
Source organism: Dyadobacter soli (assembly GCF_900101885.1). GTDB lineage: Bacteria > Bacteroidota > Bacteroidia > Cytophagales > Spirosomataceae > Dyadobacter > Dyadobacter soli. The sequence continues at coordinate 202,075 of NZ_FNAN01000014.1, forward strand.
TGGTTTGCCCACGCACAGGAACCCCTTTAACAATAGCCGAAGACGGTAAATCTCTCAAAAGCGAAGACGGAACTGTTTATGAAGTTGGCGACACAGGCATTGTCAACATGCTGTATCCCAAAGAATTGCTACCCGAAGATGCCCGCGAACAATACTTGTACGACCAGGCTTTCCTTCGTTACGACCGCGGCGTTTCCTGGGTTTTCGAAACCCTGAACCATTCCGACGAAGCTGCTACCCGTCGCTTTTTCATCGATCTGATGGAATTGAAACCCGGTATGAAAGCGCTCGAAGTAGGTGCAGGAACCGGTAAGGACTCTGCATTGATTCTGGATAAAGTAAGACCGGGCGGAACCGCGGTTCTTTCTGACCTTTCGCCTAACATGCTGAAACTGGCGCAGGAAAAACTCGATACCGGTGACCTGAACGTGCATTATTTCCTCGGAAATGGCTCTTACCTGCCTTTCCCGGACGATACTTTCGACGCTGTGTTCCATTTCGGCGGCATTAACACTTTCTCGGAGCGCAAACGCGCATTCGACGAGCTGACCCGCGTAGTGAAACCCGGTGGAAAAGTAGTAGTAGGCGATGAAAGCGTGGCCCCGTGGCTTCGGGACACTCCTACTTACGCTACTTTGTTGAAAGCAAACCCGCTTTTCCGTGCCGAAGTGCCGATTGAGGACGTACCCGCCAATATCGAGAACTTCAAGCTGCATTATGTGTTTGGTAATGCATTTTACATAATGGAATACCGTGTTACGGCCAAAGCACCGGAAGTGGATATCGATCTGCCGATCCCGGGCAAAGATTTCGTTGATAACTGGCGCATTCGTGCTGAAAAAGCAGTCGACTAAGCCAATTTTCAATACCAAAAATTCAACGTTCCAATGTGGGTTAAAAAAGGAGTTATTTATAAACCTGACGGCAGTCTGGCGCACAGTCAGAGCCATGCCCAGGTGCCATTTGCCTATAAACACAAGGATTTTCTGCGGATCTATTTCTCGACGAGGGATAACAGCACGCAATCGCGGCCGACGTTCATCGACGTGGATTACGATGATCCCAAAAAGATCCTTTACGTACACGACCGCCCCGTGCTCGAACTCGGTGGCCCGGGCGAATACGACGAAACCGGCGCCATGCCCGCCTGGTTTGTTGACCGTCCAAACGGCGACATCTGGCTCTACTACACCGGCTGGAACCGCACTCACAATTCTTACCGTTTATCAATGGGGCTGTCAGTAAGCCACGACGGCGGTCTGACATTCAAAAAGATGTTCCGCGGGCCCATTATGGACCGCAGCATTCAAAACCCGCTTTGGGCCGCGCAGCCTTCCGTACTCATCGACGACGATGGTACCTGGCGCATGTGGTACATTTCGGGCCACAAATGCGAGGTCATCCACGACTACCCCGAGCCTTACTACCGCGCACAGTCGGCGACTTCGAAAGACGGCATCCATTGGGAGATCAGCGACATTCCTACCTTGGATTTCGACGATTTCCTGCACGCAGTAGGCCGCCCGAGCGTATTTAAGGAAGATGGTATTTACAAAATGTACTATTCCTACCGCCACTCCCGCGACTACCGCACCGACCGCAACCAGAGCTATCGCCTGGGCTACGCCGAGTCGGCCGACGGCACGACCTGGGAACGCAAAGACCATTTGGTAGGCATCGCGAAATCCGACAACCCGGAAGATTTCGACTACGAAATGATCGATTACGCCAATTTCTACCAGCACAACGGCAAGCGTTACCTGCTTTATAATGGTAATGGCTTCGGTGCGGCGGGTTTTGGTTATGCGGTTTGGGAAGATTAATATTCTGAATCAAACTGAGGCTAGTCATAGCCTCAGCAACAATGGCGAGATAATTTTGAAGAAATCACCATTAAATGTCACAAACGTGATCGCACAATGAGTACACTTCAGGAGCAGTTCAACCGCGATGGTTATGTCCTTTTAAGAAACCAACTCGACAAGGACGTCATTAATGCAATATACACCGAAGCCCGCCAGATTTTCGCGACGCAAATTAAACGCGTAACGGGCAAAACCGTCGATATCGACGACAAGGATACCTTCGAGAACGCGATGTTCGAGTTTTTCGAAAAAGATTTCGATGGATTTGTGAGTACGGGCAAAACGGTACAGCATTCATTCTCGCTGCACCGCCTGGGCGTAGATCCGGTGATTGAAAACCTGTTGAAAGACGTAGGCCTTTCGGCGCCTATTATCGGTGCACGTGCGGCGATGCAGTTCAACAGCCGCTTTTTGTCGAAAGACGGCAGCAAGCACTGGAAACTCGACGCGCACCAGGACTGGCGTACCGGCCAGGGCTCGCTGGATAGTGCGGTGATCTGGTTCCCGATGGTAGACGCCGGCGCGGATATCGGCGCATTGCAGGTGATCCCGGGCAGCCACAAGATCGGCTTGCAGGCATCTACGACTTCCGGTTATCAGGGAGGCATTACGGTTGAGTTAAAGGATGAAGATTTTGTTCAAACGGAATTCCAGGTGGGCGACATCCTGATCTTCTCGGCATTTTTGATCCACCAGTCGGGCAACAACACCACCAACAACATCCGCTGGTCGGTGCAGCTGCGCTACAATAACCTCGACGAACCAACCTTCATCGAGCGCGGCTACCCGATGGCGTACATTTACAAGCCCGAAACCGAGCTCGTAACGCCGGATTTCCCAACCGTGGAGCAGTTGAAGGAAGTGTTCAGCTAATAAAATGAATCCGGCCGATGAAGTTTACGCAGTACTTTCTGTTCACACGGGAGCGGCCGGATCGTCAGGAAATCAAGCTGGAATGGATCGAGCACGTTTTCAACTTTCCTGAAAAGGAAGAAATCCAATCAGACGGCCGGATAAGGCGTTGGGCTAAAATTGCCGAGAACCAAAAGTATTTGCGCATCGTTCTGCTCGAAGACGGCGTTACAGTTCATAATGCATTCTTTGACAGATCATTTAAACCGGGAAACTAGCTATGGACATTCGATATTTTGAAGATACGGATACGTTGTTGCTCATTTTCAACCAGAATGAGGTTGTAGCCACTGATGATCTGAATGAGAATATGCTCGTCGATCTAGATGAAAACGGCAATCCGGTATCGATGACGATTGAACATGCAAAATCGTTCACGAATGTGCACGGCTTATCTTTCCAACAGATCAATGGCGATTCCATTAAACAACTAGTCGCCATTTAATACCATTCAATGAAACTTTCCGTTTGCGTCCCGACGTACAACCACGAGCAATACATAGACCAAATGCTGGAAGGCGCGCTGATGCAGCAGACCAGCTTTGATTTTGAAATAGTGATCGGGGACGACGCTTCGACCGACGCGACGCCGGACATTATCCGTCAATATGATGCAGAAAAGCCTGGCATAATCCGGGCTTTTTTGCATTCTGAAAACCAGGGGCCGAAAGAGCCGCGCGAGTTTGCCGGACGTAACAATGTGCTGCAACTGCTGAAAGCCTGCAAAGGCGAATATGTAGCCATGTGCGAAGGCGACGACTACTGGACCGATCCATTGAAACTCCAAAAACAGGTCGATTTCCTTGATCAGAACCCCGATTACGCCGTTTGCCATCATAATATGGAAGTCATTTATGAAGATGGATCTCCTTCGCATTTCTTCAATGCGGCTGATCAGAAGGCGGTTTCTACAATGGAAGATTTGCTGGAAGACCGATGGTTTATGGCCACGGCCAGCTGGGTTTACCGGAATCAGTTTCTAACCGAAGATTTTGCAGAATGGCATGCCAAAGCAGCTGCCGGCGACTGGGCGATCATGTTTCAGCTCGCTGCAAAAGGCAAAATCGGATACTTACCCGACGTCATGGGCGTCTACCGCAAGCATAGCGCGGGCCTGAGCAATGTACACGCGCACACGAATTTGAAATTTTTACAAAACAGAAGGGAGATGTTCGAAAACGTGGGCAAATGGCTCGACGGACGCTATAATGCGACTGTTACCCAAACCCTGCAACGTTACGATGAGCTTCTTGCCAGCCTTGAAAAAATTGGCAGTTCGAATTAATAATCTTTAATTTGTACTGTTTAACACGAAATACATTTATGAAGCTAAGCGTCGTAATACCAGCATATAACGAAGAAGAATCGATTACTCACACGCTTGTGTCGTTACACAATACATTAAATAAGTACAATATCCCCCACGAAATATGCGTCACCAACGACAATTCGAAGGATGGGACATTGCGTGTACTCGACGAGCTTTCCCTTCAAATTCCTACGCTGGTTTATTACACCAATCCCGGCCCTAACGGTTTCGGCTATGCGGTGCGCTATGGTTTGGAGCGTTTCAAAGGCGACTGTGTGGCCGTTTTCATGGCCGATATGTCCGACGATCCCGAGGACCTCGTGAAGTTTTATTACAAAATGCTGGAAGGCGATTACGACTGCGTTTTCGGCTCGCGCTGGGAAAAAGGCGGAAGGGTAATCGATTATCCTGCGTTGAAAAAGGTGATTAACCGGGTAGCGAATGCCATTGTACGCATGGTAATGGGCATTAAATACAACGATACCACCAATGCATTCAAGCTCTACAAGCGCGAAACGATCGAAGGTATCAAGCCTTTTTTAGCTCCCCACTTCAATTTAACCATTGAACTTCCCCTCAAAGCGATGGTACGCGGCTATAACTACGCCGTGGTGCCCAATAGCTGGACCAACCGGAAATTCGGCGAATCGAAGCTGAAAATCAAGGAAATGGGCAGCCGGTACTTCTTTATATTGATGTACTGCCTGATTGAAAAATACTTCTCGCGAGGCGATTTCATGAAGAAAACCGCTGCGCCTAAGAAGGAAGTCAGCCGGTAAACCTGGCAGGCCGCGCTTAGCCGGCCGCGCCTGACTAGCAGCGCCTGACCGGCGGCGCCTAGCTGGCCTGCGCTTTATTTAATCCACTCCTGGATAAATGTCATTTTGTGGGCGATGTAGGAGATCGCCAGCCCCCATACGAGCGCGCTGGCCGACATCCAGAAGAATATCGAACCCTTGGGTACACGGAATGCGACGGCCAGAATCGGCCCGAATAGCGGTGTGAACAGCGGCGGCGTCAGGAATGCAATGCCTACGATACCAAACTTGCGCCAGATATTGACGGCAATGCGGTTGGTTTTTGTGAATCTTTTTGGGGGCGATTTTCTCCGCTTCTGAATGAGGTTACGGATCGCGCCACCGAGGTAAGTGAGCACAAATACGCTGAACATCATGCCCACAGCCGAGCAAAGGGCGGTTTCAATCCAGGTCAGTTTTAGCACAACCCCCGCAATCGGCCCTCCGAAGAATTTCAATGTACTGGCAAGCGCAACAGACAGGTATTTCAAAAAGGTGGTTTTCATTTAGACTTTAACCTGTATCATTTCGGAAGCAAAACGCCTTGTGGCCTCGTTCGTCTGAACGTAATCGTCGATTGAAGGATTCCCGACAAAAGCGATTTTGGCAAGGCTCTCGACAATAACGTCTGAAATATCCAGAAAACCAATCTTGTCGTGCAGGAATGCGTCAACGGCAATTTCATTGGCCGCATTCACTATGCAAGCGGCGTTTCCGCCTTTTTCTAAGGCTTCATAAGCGATGGCCAGGTTACGGAAAGTTTCCAGGTCTGGCTTTTCGAATGTGAGCGTGGGGTAATCGATGAAATTGAACCGCGGGAAATCCGATTTCAGCCTCAGCGGGTAATTAAGGGCATATTGAATGGGCAATTTCATGTCGGGAAGGCCCATTTGCGCCTTGATACTCCCGTCTTCGAACTGCACCAGCGAATGCACGATGCTCTGCGGATGCACGATCACGTCTATTTGCGAAGCATTCAGATCAAACAACCATTTCGCTTCGATCACTTCCAGCCCTTTGTTCATCAACGTCGCCGAATCGATGGTAATCTTCGCGCCCATGCTCCAATTCGGGTGTTTGAGTGCCTGCGCCTTCGTGACGTGCGCGAGGAATGCCCGGTCTTTGCCCCGGAACGGACCGCCGGATGCGGTTAATATGATCTTTTCGATTGCATTGTCCTGCTCACCGGCCAGGCATTGAAAAATAGCCGAATGCTCCGAATCGACCGGGTAAATACTGACATTATACTGTTTTGCCAATGCGGTAATCACTTCACCGGCAACAACCAGCGTTTCCTTGTTCGCCAATGCAATGTCCTTTCCAGCTTTGATCGCATGAATGGTCGGTAAAAGGCCTGCGTAGCCCACCATGGCCGTCAGTACCACATCCACATGATCCGATTCCACAACCGAAACCAATGCCGACGCACTGCTGTACACTTTGATATTGAATGGAAAAAGGGCGGCTTTCACCCTTTCATAATGCTGCTCGTTACAAATAACAACCTCCTCCGGCTTGAATTTCACAGCCTGCTCGATCAGCAGATCCGCATTGCCGCCTGCGGTAAGCACCGATACCGAAAAATGATCCGGATGGGCCGCGATCACTTCTAGGGCCTGGGTGCCGATAGAACCGGTCGAACCTAAAATGGCTACTCTTTTTTTCATTGCATTCTCACAGTTAGGTTCGGTCAAATTTTGTTCAGCTGCGTCAGCTCGTCGGCGATCTTGCGGTCGTTGGAAAGGCGCGGTACCTTGTTCTGGCCGCCGAGCTTGCCGTTGGCGCGCATAAAGTCGATAAACGAGTTCTTGCGCAGCGGCGTAAGTTCCAGGCGGCGCAGGATGCTTCCGGTGATCAGGTCTTTGTAATAAATGTTCAGCTCGGTTAGCCTGCGGTCGAGGTCGTTCGCGAATTGCTCCATATCATTCGGCCGGGTGGCAAATTCTACCAGCCACTCGTGGTAAGGAAGTCCACCGTCGGCCGAATTTACCATTGGCGCCACTGTCAATTCCACGACTTCGGTTTCGGAATGCCTTTCCAATGCGTATTTCAATGCTTTTTCGATCTCCTCACCGATCACGTGTTCGCCAAATGCGGAAATGAAATGCTTGATACGCCCGGTCACCAACACCTTGTAAGGATCAGTAGAGACAAACTTGACGGTATCGCCCAGCGAGTATCCCCACAATCCCGCATTGTTATTGACAATCACCGCATAATTTTTCCCTACTTCCACTTCACCGATGGATAATCGGCGCGGGTTTTCATCGAAGTAGTTCTCTACCGGGATGAATTCGAAAAAAATGCCGGTATCGAGCAAAAGCAACAGGCCTTCGTCGCCTTGCTTATCCTGGTATGCCAAAAAGCCTTCGGAAGCCGGGTATAGCTCAATGGAATCGATCGGTTTGCCGATGGATTCGAACAATTTGGCGCGGTACGGCTCAAAATTGACACCTCCATAAATAAACAGCGAGAAATCGGGGAAAACGTCCTTAATCTTCTTGCCCGTCCGTTCAATAATGCGGTCGAAATACATTTGCACCCAGGGAGGAATACCCGAAATGAGCGACATGCGCTGGTCAATCGTCTCGTCTATGATTTTTTCCAGCTTCGTTTCCCAGTCTTCAATGCAGTTTGTTTCATAGCTCGGAAGTTGGTTCGAGCGCAGGTAACCCGGCACATGGTGGTTGGAAATGCCTGACAGGCGGCCTGTCAGTACCCCGCCGGTGTCTGTCAGTATCGGGCTGCCGGAGAGAAAAATTAGCTTATTATCCAGAAAATCAGCCTTTTGAGTTTCTTCAATATACGTCAAAATGGCATTGCGTGCCGAGTCGATATGATTGGAGATAGAGTCCCGGGAAATCGGGATGTATTTGGTACCGGAAGTGGTACCTGATGTTTTGGCAAAGTATAATGGCTTGCCCGGCCATAAAATATCACTTTCCCCGGATTTTATTTTCTCCACATAAGGTTTCAGGTCCTCATAATCGTGCACCGGAACGGCTTCCCGAAAATCGGAATAGCTATGAATGTCTTTGAAGAAATGGTCTTTTCCAAACTGCGTGTCGGTGGCCTTATTTACCAGCTCCGACCTCCATTTTTCCTGGACCTCAACACTTCGCGCGATCCATTCCCTTTGTTGTTTGACAATGTAACGGGCCAGCGGCCTGCTCAAAACTGATCTGATTCCCATAGTGAAAACAAATGTACGCAGGAATTACAAATTCCATGATTGTAACCCGGTTGGAAACCCGGATGGAAACCCGGTTGCAAAACCAGTTGCAAACGCCGTTTGAAAGCGCATCCCATAGCCGCTTGAAAACCCGTTTGCAACTAGTTTTACGCCCTTCGGATACCATATACCGAAATTTTTTAAATGCCTTTGTTTGTGGTTAATAATCTGTAATTTTGCCATCCTGAAATCAAAGTGGGCTAAAAGTTTTTAAAAATATATATGGGATTGTTTGATTTTTTGACGAGCGATATTGCGATTGATTTGGGTACTGCCAATACTTTGATCATCCATAAAGATACTGTTGTTGTTGATGAGCCGTCGATCATTGCTATGGATAAAACCACCGGCAAAGTGCTGGCGATCGGGCACACAGCAATGCAAATGCATGAGAAAACGAACGAGAATATAAAGACGATCCGTCCGCTGAAAGACGGGGTGATTGCCGACTTTACGGCAGCTGAAATGATGATCCGCGGGATGATCAAAATGATCGATACCGGCAGTCGTTTCTTCACTCCTTCCCATCGCATGGTCGTTTGTATTCCTTCGGGAATTACCGAAGTTGAAAAACGGGCGGTAAAGGATTCCTGCGAGCATGCAGGCGCGAAGGAAGTATATATGGTTCACGAGCCTATCGCCGCGGCGATCGGTATCGGTATCGACATTACGCAGCCTAACGGGGTGATGATCGTCGATATCGGCGGTGGAACTACGGAAATCGCGGTTATCGCATTGTCGGGTATCGTCTGCGAGCAGTCGGTACGCATTGCCGGTGACGTTTTCACACGTGATATTGTGGATTACATGCGCCGCGAGCACAACCTGCTGATCGGTGAGCGTTCTGCCGAATTGATCAAAATGGCCATCGGTTCCGCATCTCCCGAGCTGGAAGTGCCTTTGGACGACTACCAGATCCGCGGCCGTGACCTTATGACGGGTATTCCAAAGGAAATCCGCGTTACTTATAGCGAAATCGCTTATTCTCTCGATAAATCGATCTCCAAAATTGAAGAGGGCGTGATGAAAGCCCTCGAAATTTCTCCACCAGAGCTTTCTGCGGACATTTTCAAAAACGGTATTTACCTCACAGGCGGCGGCGCATTGATCCACGGCCTCGACAGACGTATCGCTCAGAAAACCAAGCTCCCCGTACACATCGCCGACGATCCGTTGAAGGCGGTTGTAAAAGGTACCGGGGAAGTCCTCAAAAACCTCGAACTATACAAGCCTGTGCTGATTTCGTAGGACATTTAACCCATGCTCCAACTCGTTGATTTCGTTGTCCGGAATCGTTTCTTTTTGGTTTTTGTGTTGCTGGAAGTGCTCAGTGTCTGGATGATCGTGCGCAACAACACCTACTGGGGAGCTACCTATTTCAATACTTCGAATTATTACGTGGCCAAAACGCTCGCATTTTCGAACTCGGTGCGGGATTATACCAAGCTCGACGAGATCAATGCCGACCTCGCGAGCGAGAATGCGCATTTGCATGCGCAGGTTGCCCGGCTGAGCCAGACCAATTCAAGTCAGTTGCCGGCGGGTTATGTACCCGATTCTGCATTCGCGGCGCGGTTTAGCTACACGGTTGCCAAAGTGGTGGACAACGAAACGAACAAGGCCAACAACGTGATTACGATCGACAAAGGCACGGCGCATGGCATCAAGCCGGGTATGGGCGTCATTTCAGCCACCGGCGTGGTGGGTAAGGTGCGGTTCTGCTCGCAGCATTACTCGGTCATTACCTCGATCCTGCATTCGAATTTCATGGTGTCGTCCAAGCTCGTGCGGAGCAAAGAAATCGGTTATGCGAAATGGGACGGAAAAGATCCTAACCTGATCGATATGATCGATGTTTCGAAGTATACCAAAGTTTACAAGGGTGACTCAGCGGTAACGTCGGACCAGAACTCGGTATTCCCGCCGAACATTATGGTCGGGAAAGTACAGAGCGTGGCCGTGAACCCGAACCAGACTTTTTACAATATCGTGCTTAAACTGGCTACCGACTTCCGGAACCTGTCATACGTGTATGTGGTACAAAATCACCAACTTGTAGAACAGGAAAACCTTAAAGCAAGAACCATAGAACTGAAAAAATGAGCTTACGCGAGGCGATACAATATTCCCTGATGATCCTGCTTTACCTGTTTTTGCAGATCTTCTTCATGCGGAATATCGTGCTGTTCAACTACGCGTTCTGTTTCATTTACATTGCGCCCATTCTGCTGCTGCCCGCAGACATGGACCGCATGTATACGTTGCTCATTGCCTTCGCAGTAGGTTTTATTGTCGATGTTTTTTCGAATACGTTCGGCATGCACGCCTCGGCGACGGTACTGATCGCCTACCTCAGGCCATTCCTGATCCATTACCAGATGAAGTCGCGCGGGGCCGAGCGCGCGGAGGTAGGCATACGTGTGCAGGGGTTCGGCCAATTTGTTTCGTACATTTTCCCGCTGATCCTGCTGCATCATTCCATGCTGTTTTTAATGGAGATGAACAACTTTGGAATGATCCTTTACACGCTGATCCGCATCGGTGCCAGCGCACTCTTCACAACCGTACTCATTATTCTGCTGGAACTCTTCTCCAAACGCTAGCATGACATTTTGACCGAACCTGCTTTTTGGCTCGAAATTTGATGTATTAACATTAAATTAACGATAGGAGGCGACACCGTTTGGGAGGCACATCACTCATCCTGGCTCTTTTTAATTTTATCGTCAAATAAGGGCAGTTAGGACGCTCCATTTACCCGTTTATCAAATTTTAATTTGTACGAATTGGAGCTGTTATTAATCTTTGTAAATTCAGCATTCCTATGTTAGTTGCCATGTCAGAAACGCTCACGACTAATGAATACACGGACGATCTTCGTTATGAAGTATTTAACCGCGAGTTCATGCCACACATTGACTCCATGTACAACTTCGCCTTCCGCCTCACCATGGACGAAGACGATGCAAACGACCTGGTTCAAGATACTTATCTGAAAGCGTTCCGTTTTATATCTTCTTTCGAGCAGGGTACGAATGCCAAAGCGTGGCTTTTCAGGATCCTCAAAAACAGCTTCATCAACGACTACCGTAAAAAAAGTAAAGAACCTTCCAAAGTTGATTATCAGGAAGTTGAAACGACCTATAATTCCGAGGAAGCATCCGATACCACTTATACCGTAGATCTCCGTGCCGATGCTGTACAGGAACTGATCGGCGATGAGGTCGCTAATGCGCTCAACGCCCTGCCTGTGGACTTCAGAACGGTCATCATTCTCTGCGATATCGAGGGTTTCACCTACGAAGAGATGGCCAAAATCCTGGACATTCCGATCGGAACGGTGAGGTCCAGATTGCACCGCGCACGTAACCTCCTGAAAGAAAAACTCAGAAGCTACGCGAGCTCAATGGGATATGATTCATAGGTTGTGAAACTTTTTTTGCAACCTCTTCGGTTATAGGGTACAACTGTACATATATTCCATTATTCTTTTTTCATTTTAACTAATGAATGCATCTTCCACGACGCCTTCTGTAACAGAAGTTGCGCAAAAACAAATGAAGCATACCTGCGAGCACCATGCTGAGTGTATGAAAATCATTCAGGCTATCCTGGATGACGAGGCGAGCGAAGCAGAGAAGGACCACTTCCGCGAAAACATGGATAAATGCATCCCTTGTATCGAGGCGTACCGCCTGGAAAAGTGCATCAAGGATTCCCTTAACATGAAAATTGTCAAGAAACCTTGCCCGGAGAGCATTCTCAATACGATTATTTCAAAAATTAACAGTTAATCTGTTCGAGTGAAAGGTAAGCTTATCATATTTTCTGCCCCTTCCGGATCCGGAAAGACCACCATTGTAAGGCATCTTTTAAATAAATACACACAGCAACTGGCATTTTCTGTCTCGGCATGTACGCGCCCGCGCCGCGAACACGAGATAGATGGCAAAGATTATTACTTCCTGACCTTACAGGACTTTCGTCAGAAAATAGCGGATCAGCAGTTTGCGGAATGGGAGGAAGTTTACGCCGGTAATTATTACGGCACACTCAAAGCAGAAATTCAGCGCCTTTGGGATGAAGGCAAACACGTACTCTTCGATGTGGACGTGAAAGGAGGACTCAAACTGAAAGAAGCATACGGCGACGCCGCACTCGGCGTATTTGTGAAAGTTACCTCCGACGAAGAAATTAAGCGCCGCCTGTCGGGCCGCGGTACCGAAACGCCCGAAACGCTTGCCACCCGTTTGGCAAAAGTGCGTTACGAGCAGAGTTTCGAACACGAGTTCGACGAGGTGCTAATCAATGATCAACTGGACGAAGCGCTTGCCAAAGCGGAACAGCTCGTCCAGGATTTCATTCAATCCTAAAATTTACTTTTTACGATGAAGATCGGCCTGTTTTTCGGATCGTTCAATCCTATTCATGTCGGTCATCTGATCATTGCCAACACCATGGCCACGACCACGGACCTCGAACAGGTCTGGTTTATCGTGAGCCCGCAAAATCCATTTAAAAAGAACAGTAGCCTGCTTCACGAATTCGACCGGTTCGACCTCGTGCAGCGGGCTATTTCTGATAACACACTACTCCGGGCGAACGACATCGAATTCCACATGCCCAAGCCGAGCTACACGATCGATACGCTCGTGCGGTTGCAGGAGAAATTCCCGCAGCATCAGTTCAAATTGATTATGGGCGAGGATAACCTGGCGCAGTTTCCGAACTGGAAGAACTATGAGAAGATACTCGAATACACCGGGTTGTACGTTTATCCCAGGCCCAATTCCAAGGCACACGCATTCGGTAACCATCCCGGTGTGCACTTTGTAGAAGCGCCTCTGCTGGATATTTCGGCCACATTTCTTCGCGCCTGCATTAAAAAAGGCCAGTCGATCCGCTACATGGTTCCCGAGCCGGTGGAGCAGCTGATCAAGATCAAGAAGTTTTACTTATAGCCGAAAGCACTGGTCCTTGCTGAAACGATGGCCTCGGTTAAAGCGGCCGGTCCTGGTAGGTAATCTCGGACAACAATCCTACCGCATTGAATTTCAAAAGCACTTTCCGTGCATTCGATTTTGCCTGCATATTTTCGCATTGCGGGCCCTTTTCCAGGTAATACACGTAAAACTTGGTATTACGCTCACCGAGCTGGTGTATATCGGGCCGACCTAGCAACTCGCCGATCGTGTCTGCAAACTTCCCTTTCAATTCTTTTTCTGCACGCTTAAAATCACCTTCCAGGCCTTTTCGCACGTCGTTGCAGCCTCCGCGATCGCCACGCCACTTTTTAAGGTCCAGGTTACCTAATTTATCGGGAGCACTCGAACAGGCCGCCGAAACGACGATGAATGCGCTCAGAAGGATTTTTATACCTAATTTCATTGTACTGATTCGTTCATTAAAACAAAGGCGAATCTAGCCATACAATGCGAGAATGTTGCAATTTGCACCTGACCATTCCTTACAACACCTGACCACATGAAACAACTCCTGACCATACTATTACTGACAATCGCCACGACGGCATTTGCGCAAAACACTACGCCGCAGCCCACCGACGGCACCGATTGCTCCAACCTGTTCTTCAAAGCATTGCTCGACGAAGATGCCAATGCGGTAACCAGTCTCATTTCAAACGATTTTACCGTCACCAATTTCAACGGCTCCACCATCGACGGCCGTGCATTGCAGCAAGCCATCAGCCAGGGTTACATCGTGGTCGACTCGGGCATGCTCACAGGCACACGCACGCGTACATACGGGGACGTGGCGGTGGTACAGGGCATCTGGAATGTGAGTGCGCGCATTCAGAACAACGGATTTAATGGCAACGTCGCGTACACGAGCGTATGCGTGCGTTCGGGCGGGAGCTGGAAGGTCACCACGGTGCAGCTGACGCCCACGCAATGACACCGAAGCCCATTAAGTACGGGCTAATTCTCGAAATATGGCCACAAAAAAAGAGAACCGGAACCAGTTCTCTTTTTCAATTATAGTCTAACATTACATTCTAAACATTCATCAGCGATTCGCGACGGCGCATTTTTCCGGCCGGGATACCGAACATCATCTTGAAGCGGCGGCAGAAATACGCGGTGTCTTTGTAACCCACATCGGAACCGATCGCGCGGATGCTTTTCTTCGACGTGCGGAGCAGATCCACAGCCTTTTCCATGCGCTGGTACTCGATATAATCCTGCGGGTTGATACCGGTCAGCATTTTGAAATATTGACCTACATAATCCTCTGAAACGTTCGCTACGTTCGCGAGCACCTTGTTCGACAGATCGCCACCCAGGTTATCTTTGATATAAGCGAAAATGTCGATCAGACGAGGATCTTTGAAATAAGTACTGTTGGTAACAAGCTGCTCTACGAACAGTTTGTTTTTCAAAATATAACGGATGATCTCGATCACCACCTCTTCGGTTTTGATCTTGATGATACGGCCTTTACCCGGCGTATCGAGCATATCTTCCGTCAGGATCTGGTTGATCGTAGCGGCGATCTGGTCGTCGCGTTTGATCAGGAACGGAGGCACGTCGAGTGACGTGAAGAAGTTAACAGTATCAAATACTTTCGCTTCGAAAGATATCAAACCGAAAGAGTTAGGCAGCTTTCCGATCAACGCCGGATCGTGGCCTGCTTCGATATAATTATCACGATTGGTCATGAACTCCTCGTTCGACACGGTTTTGGCGGATGCGCCGTTGCCGTATGTCACGGTAGCATGCTTACCTCCCGGAATGAAGAGCATATCCCCTTCCTCAACACGCTGAGGCTCGTCATGTCCGAAAGAAACTTCGCCGTCGTACAGAATGGTCAAAGAGTTCTGTACATCGTAAAAGTTTTTGATTGTGATGGGTTGTAAAATCCGGATATGACGGGCCTTCACAAATTTCACTCCCAACGACTCAATAATCTTATTATAGTCTTCCATACTTGATCTATTTAAGGGCCGTTTTGACCGATTTTTCAAATTTTGTACAAATCTAATAAATTGTACAAAACTAATACAAGTATAGTTTCACAAAAATTTAAAAAAAAGTGATATTTTAATATTATTTAAATCCAAGATTCGAATCAAAATCGACATTTATGGCAATTGCTAATTATTTAAGGAGTTCCCGGGCGATCACCAGTTTTTGGATTTCGGAGGTACCTTCATAAATCTGTGTGATTTTCGCATCGCGCATCATGCGCTCGACGTGGTATTCTTTCACATAACCGTAGCCACCGTGCACCTGGACGGCTTCTGTTGCAACCCACATCGCCACTTCGGATGCGTACAATTTTGCCATAGCCGCCGCCTGGATGTAGTCTTTCCCCTCATCCTTCAACCGCGCAGCCTTGTAAACAAGTAACCGTGCGGCCTCAATTTTCGTCGCCATTTCCGACAATTTGAACTGAATCGCCTGGTGGTCGGAGATAGGTTTGCCGAATGTCTTCCGTTCCTTGGAATATTTCAAGGACAGCTCAAAAGCGCCTGCCGCTATTCCCAATGCCTGCGCCGCAATGCCGATGCGCCCGCCATTGAGCACGTTCATCGCAAACCGGAATCCGAACCCATCCTCCCCGATCCGGTTCTGTAAAGGCACTTTCACGTCCGAAAACATTAAAGTATGTGTATCAGAGGCCCTTATACCCATTTTATCTTCCTTTCTCCCAACCGAAAACCCATCCCAGCTCTTTTCGACAATAAATACATTGATACCCTTGTGTTTCAGCTCCGGGTGCGTCTGCGCGATGACCAGGCATGCCGATGACGTATTCCCGCTTGTTATCCAGTTTTTCGTGCCGTTCAATAAATAATGGTCGCCGTTCAGTACCGCTGTCGTGTGTTGGGACGTGGCATCGGAACCGGCTTCCGGCTCCGACAGGCAGAATGCTCCGATGATTTCCCCGGATGCGAGTGGAGTCAGGTATTGCTGCTTTTGCTCGTCAGTACCATACTTTTCAAGCCCCCAGCATACCAGCGAATTATTCACCGACATGATCACGCCGGCCGACGCGTCCACCTTCGAAATTTCTTCCATCGCGATCACATATGCGAGCGTATCCATGCCCCCGCCACCGTACTCGGGCGCGACCATCATGCCCAGGAAGCCCATTTCGGCCATTTTACGAAGCAATGCAGGATCGAAATGCTGGGCAGTGTCACGCTCGATCACACCGGGCAACAACTCGGTTTGTGTGAAATCGCGCGCAGCGGCCTGTACGGCCAGGTGCTCTTCACTGAGGTTGAAATCCATTCCGGAAAGGGGTTGGGAAGCTGACATAGAAGACGTTGATTTTTGAGGATGAAGATTTTCAAAAATAGGATTTACCAAAAAGGTATGCAAGCATACATTTCCTAACCGGCTAAAACTTATTATGTTTGCGCCCTGATCACGACAGATTACACATGCCCGTTCTCACCGTTTTTTACATTAAGCTCCTCATCAACCTTGCATTGACAATCGGAATTATCTGGACGATCAGCCGTTCGGATCTTTTTTCAAAATGGCAGCAGGAGAACGATAAACTGATATTCACCTTAGGCTTCGTGCTTTTCCGGCTCATTCCCTGGATCGGCATATTCCTGATCATCAACGAGGAGCCCCGCGGCGATATTCCTTTTTTCTTCTACAAAGCCGAGGGAGCGAAAGCCGGCGGTTTCGTGTACCGCGATTTCTGGTCGTACCACGCGCCGCTCTACGCCTACATTATCAGCATTCCAGTCTGGATCTGGCACAATGCGCGGGCGATCGTTCTTTTTATGGTGCTGATGGAAACCGCCATTCTCTGGCTTACCTACGACACTTACAAATCCAAAAACCCGAAAGCATTGCAGCTGGCCTCTATTTATTACATGTTGCCTGCCGCATTCATGTACATTCTCGTGGATGGCCAGGAGGAAGTATGGTTCTGGGGCGCGGCGCTGCTGATCTGGCGGTATACCATTAAAAACAGAAGCAATAACGAGGTCGGCATCGGGGTTTTGTACGCCATGACATTGCTCACGATCAAGGTCACATTCATATTCCTGCTGCCGGCGTTGCTGGTAATGGTGAAAAAACCTGTTAAAATGCTCCTCGTCATGGCGGCGATCGGCTTGCCTGCCGTCGGTTTCCTCTACTGGCAAATCGGCGACCTGTTCCTGATGCCGATCCGCCACACGGAGCAGCTCATGACGCCAAACCTGTTCTCGGTACTCCGGCCATTTGTAGAGCTGATTTTCCATGTGGATGAAAAGAAATCGACCTTAATCAACTGGTTCGGATTGTTATTTACGGTTTTCATACCCGTTTACATGGCATTCAAAGCGCGGCAGCGACATATCAGTGAAGTACTACCTGGCCTTTTCATTGCCGTTTTCGTATGCATGATGCTCTTCCAGGCCAGCGCCATGGGTGCATATGTGATCGCATACCTGATGGCTGTTCTATTTGACATTATCGACATCCGCAAAACCGCTCACGTGGTGGTATTGCTCGCATTGAACTGGCTTACTGTTGTACAGCCGTTTGTGTGGGTGTATATCAAACAGCCCGCGTACACATCGCTGGGCATGTTTGCTAATGCGTCCTACCTGTTTGAGTACGTGCTGCAAATCCTGAATGTGCTCTGCTTCCTGTGGATTCTCCGTGAAACGTTCCGCAAAGTAGTTCCGGCGCAAAACCTGGCTACGGCATGAACATAGTACTTGCCAAAACCGCCATCAGCATTGCCGCATTGTTGGTCACGGCAGCATTGCTGGTTAAAAGGGAATCTTTGACCGAATGGCTGGAAAAGAAGTCAGCGAATGCGGTTCTCGGCATCGCGTGGATTATCCTCCGGCTTCTGCCATTTATCGCGGTGTACCTCGTCGCGAATATGGAACCTACTTCCGATGTAAACGGCTTCTGGGACGAAGGCAGCAAAGCTTCGCTCGGCCAGGTCGTATACCGCGATTTCTGGTCGCCTTACTCGCCGCTTTACGCCTATTTCCTCGGCATTTGGCTCAAACTCTGGTATAGCCCGAAAATGATCGTGCTCACCATGGCGGTTATGGACGGCGTTGCATTGTTCATATCATACCATTTTTTCAGGCCATTCCAAACGCGGGGAACGGTCCTGTTCCGCTCGCTTATTTACCTGCTATTGCCCGGCTCGCTCGTGCTATGCGTGATAGGCGCGCAGGAGGATGTGTGGATGTGGCTTTTTGTGATCCTCGCGTACCTCGTACGGGAGCGCACATTGCGTGTGGAGTGGTACGCGGTCATTCTCGCCATTGGTTTGTTGATGACCAAGGCGATTTTTGTGCTGATCATGGTGCCATTGTTTTTACTGGAAAAACAAAAGGTGCGGTTCGTCATTCCCATTGCCGTTATCGGCATTATTTCCCTCGCCGTTCTGTACCCCCTCGTTGGACTGGAATTCATGCAGCCGCTGGATGAAGCCAAAACATTGCGTGCCCCGAATATTCAGTCTATACTAAATCCTTTGTTCTATAATTCGATCGGCGTGGGAGAGAAATTCTGGAATTGGATTGGGCTGGTTGCGTCGGTAGGTTTGGCCTGCATTTCCGCGTGGCGCCTCCGCAATGCCGATTTCCGGGTAATGCTTTCGAAGGTCTGGGTGGTTTTGTATGCTACGATGATGATCGTACAACAGAGCGCTTACAGCAATTATATCTTCCTCTTCCTGCTCCCGCTCGTGTTCTATGTGATTGACTGGAAGAACAAAACACAGGTTACGATTCTTTTCGTATTCAATCTGCTTTGCGTCGTGCATCCATCGTATTGGTGGCGGCTTGGCATGCCTTGCTACATGACTCCTTCTGACCCGACAGCTTCGTCTGAGCTTTTGATTGACTACATAATGCAAACGGCCATTGTGATCCTGACGGGTTACTTTATCTGGCTCGCATTCCCAAAAAAAGGAGAAGTCGTTTCAGGCCAGCATTAGTGAGGGAAATTCTGCTTTCTCTACGTTCGCATTTCTGTAACCACAAGTTTAACTTTCTTTAACGCCTTGCATTCGGCACCGGTTTTTACATTTGGAAAAACCCCAAACCGCCCCGAATGCAGCCCGTAGACCGGCATACCTTATTCGAACTGCAACTCCTGCCCGAACATAGCCGGACAGCCAGCATATTCGCTTTCTACAACCATACGGAAACGCTCGGCGGCGCGGATTATCTCAAAAGCATTATTACCAAACCGAAGGAAACGCTGAAAGACGTTATGCGTTTTCAGAAGCTGTTAAAAACGATTGCATTGCGCCCGGCGGCATGGCAGGTCAACATTGCGAAGGCTTATGCGGCGGCGGCGGAAAGCTACTATGCATTAAGCGTGGCGCATTCCATGTCGCAGGATGCGGTAAAGCATTGGTTTGATACCTGGTTATATTCGATCAGGAACAAAGGCGAATATTACCGCATTCAAAGTGGCGTGCTGGCGACGCTGCGGCTGGCAAGGGCGGTTCAATCTACTTTGGATCACCTTGCCGAAACTGCAATTCCCGATGAAGTTTCTGACGACATTGCCGAAGTCAGGAAGTTTATCTACTCTCCTATTCTGTCTGTGTTTTTGAGAAAAAACGACGGTAAGCTCTCCGACAGATCCATCTTCTACCTCGATTATTATCTGCGGATCAGTCACAGAGACGGGTTCCGGCAGATGCTCGACACCCTTTACAAGCTGGATGCTTGTCTGGCGATCGTCAAAGCCGCCAAACGCCATCAGCTTGCATTCCCGGTGTTCGATTCGCATTCCCATGGTTTTAATGCCGAGGAAGCCTGGCACCCGCTCATTACCGATGCCATCGCCAACGATCTGAGTCTGGCCGGCGATAGGCCCGTCTGCATCCTCACCGGCGCAAATACGAGCGGTAAGACGACCTTTCTCAAAACCTGCGGCATCATCGTCTACCTCGCGCATTTGGGCTGGCCTGTGCCCGCAAAATCGCTGCACCTACCGTTTACCGACCGGCTCTTCACCTCCATTCACCTCTCCGACGACCTCGACCAAGGTTTCAGCCATTTTTACAATGAAATGATGCGTATCAAACAGATTTCAGAAGCATTGAGCAATGGCGAGCAATGCTTTGTAATCGTGGATGAATTATTTCGCGGTACCAATCAGGAGGATGCATTGCATTGTTCCAAAACCGTTCTCGATGGTTTTGCGAATTTCGGCGGCTCGTACTTTCTGGTATCCACGCACCTTCATGAACTGATCACGCATTACACCAGCCATTCCAAGCTCAGCTTCTGGTGCTTCCGCACCCGCATTACCGACAATCAATTTCGAAATACATTTAAAATCGAAGAAGGCGCGGCATTTGAAAAAGTGGGCAGGCTTATCATGGATCAAACTGGCGTGACCGCATTGCTCCAAAACGCAAAAAGGCCCTCATCGGAATGAGAGCCTTTTACATATGATTAGTATTTCAAATGCATTATTCAATCACATCGAAACCGCAAAATGGTACCAATACGGCCGGTACTTTCACGGTCCCGTCGGCCTGCTGGTTGTTTTCCAGCAATGCAGCCAGAATGCGGGGCAATGCTAATGCGGAGCCGTTCAATGTGTGAAGCAGCTGCGTTTTCTTGTCGGCATTCTTGTAGCGTAGTTTCAGACGATTAGCCTGGTAGGTTTCAAAATTCGAAACCGAGCTGCATTCCAGCCAGCGCTGCTGCCCGGCCGACCATACTTCGAAATCGTAGGTCAATGCGGAAGTGAAACCCATATCGCCACCGCACAAGCGCAGAATGCGATAAGGCAATTCCAGCTTTTCGAGCAGCATTTTCACGTGCGCTACCATTTCGTCCAGCGCCTTGTAAGACTCCTCCGGCTTGTTGATCTGCACGATTTCCACTTTGTCGAACTGGTGCAAACGGTTCAACCCGCGTACGTGCGCGCCCCAGCTGCCCGCCTCCCTGCGGAAGCACGGCGTGAATGCCACGTTTTTCACCGGCAATTCGCTTTCGGCCACAATTACATCACGGTAGAGGTTGGTAACAGGCACCTCGGCAGTCGGGATCAGATAGAGATCATCGACAGTCGCGTGGTACATCTGGCCTTCCTTGTCCGGCAATTGGCCTGTCGCGAAACCTGAATCCGCATTCACGACGATCGGCGGCTGTACTTCGTTGTACCCTGCATTACCGGCCTCGCTAAGGAAGAATGCGATCATAGCGCGTTGCAAACGGGCCGCTTTCCCTTTGTATACAGGGAAACCAGCGCCGGCAATTTTGTTACCCAGTTCAAAATCGATGATCGGGGCCAGGTTACCTCCCAACTTTTTGATCAAATCCCAATGCGGCAATGCACCTTCGTGCAATGTTGGCTTGGTACCGGCTTCGAGGACGGTCACATTGTCATCGGCAGTGCGGCCCTCAGGAACGCTCTCATGCGGAAGATTTGGAAGCTTTACCAGCTCTTGCAGCAAAGTTTCCTCGAACTCCTTATGTTCTTCTTCCAATGCCTTGGAACGCTCTTTCAATACAACGGTGTCGGCTTTGGCGGCTTCTGCCTCGGCTTTCTGCCCGGCCTTCATCAACGCACCGATCTCCTTGGCTTTGTTGTTTGACGCAGCCAGCACGTCGTCTAGGTCCTGCTGGATCTGGCGGCGTTTGCCGTCGAGCTCGATAATGCGGTCTACCGCTTGTTCGGCATCCTTGAAATGTTTTTTGGTCAGACCCGCGATCGTCAGTTCGCGGTTTTCGCGGATAAAATTCGTTTGTAACATTGGCTGTCGGCTGTCGGCTCTCGTCGATCAGCTTTTTAGTATTTGAATGCTTCGATATCAGGGAGCAGTGAAAATATCCTTCATCGCGTCCTCGTAAAAGAACAGGCGCTCATTGAGGACATTCAATGCTTCCGCTTTGTATTTTGAATGGATCAGCAATGAGAGGTTATGCTCCGACGCACCGTACGAAATCATTCGTATCGGAATGTTTTTCATCGCATCCAGCACCTTCAATGCGATACCTTCTTTGTCCGCACTGAAATTACCAACAATGCAAATGATGTTCTGATCGCGGTCATGTTCTTCCAAATCAGCGAATTCACGCAATTCGGCACTGATCTGTTCCAGGTTTTCGGAGTTATCGATCGTTACCGACACCGATACTTCGGAAGTCGTGATCATATCCACCGGTGTTTTATATTTTTCGAAGATCTCAAACACTCTACGAAGGAAGCCGTAAGCATTCAGCATACGGGTCGAGTGGATGTAGATCGCCGTGATATTGTCTTTCGCGGCAATGGCTTTGATGTCGCGGTCGGAAGTCTGGGTCGCGATGAGCGTTCCGGGAGCTTCGGGCTGCATGGTGTTTTTCAAACGAACCGGTACGCCGCGCAATTTGGCAGGCGTAATGGTGCTCGGGTGCAAAATCTTCGCACCGAAGTATGCCAGCTCAGCCGCCTCTTCGAATGTCAGCTCGCGGATCGGGAAGGTACGCTTCACAATGCGCGGGTCGTTGTTATGCATCCCGTCGATATCGGTCCAGATCTGGATTTCGTCCGCACGGATCGCACCGCCGATCAATGACGCCGTGTAGTCGGAACCACCTCTTTTCAGGTTATCCACTTCTTCACGCGGGTTGCGGCAAATGAAGCCCTGGGTAACGATGGTTTGCTTGTCGGTGTACTGGTTCAAAATCGTCACCAACTTCTCCTCGATCGTCGCCAGTTCAGGCTCGCCGTCGGCGTCGATACGCATGAAATCCAATGCAGGCAGCAACACCGAGCTTTCTCCTTTTTCTTCCAGATAAGCCTGGAACATTTTGGTACTCAATATTTCACCTTCTGCAACGAGTTCTTTCTCCTGCTTGATCGTGAATGGTTTCACGCTTACCACGGATTTGATAAAACCGAATTCAGAATCCACGATCTGCTGACCAGCCGCAAGGCCTTCCGGAGTTGAATACAATTCCTTGATAAACAGATCGTAATGATTTTTCAACTCTTCAATCAGTGCCGCAGCCTTGGCGTCATCATACGATTTGGCTGCTTCTCCGATAGCGATCAGCGCATTGGTGGAGCCGGACAAAGCCGACAATACCACAATTTTACGATTAGGATCATTGTTGAGGAGTTCGCGGATTGAGTGCATACGCTCAGGCTTCCCTACCGAAGTACCGCCAAATTTCCAGACTTGCATAACTAGTTTTGAATGATTGAATTTTGAATGATTAAGTAGTAATGATTGAATGACCGAATGATTGAATGATTGAATGATTGAATATTTTTTCAGCAGTAAGTTAAGCCTTGACTTCTGTCGCTGAACAGTAACACGCCCTATTCAATCATTCAGTCATCGCACCGGCGACCCGGTCAGTCATTCAAAATTAAATTTTTAAGTCCGATCATCTTAACCGCCGTAATAGCAGCTTCGTCTCCCTTGTTACCATGTACACCTCCCGAACGATCGAGCGCCTGCTCCATGTTGTTGGGAGTCAGTACGCCGAAAATGACTGGTTTATCATATTTCAGGCTTACGTTCGTGATGCCTTGCGCCACTGCGTGGTTAATGTAATCGTTGTGTTTCGTTTCACCCTGGATTACAACGCCCAATGCAATTACCGCATCGATATCGGCGCGTTGCGCAAACCATTGCGAGCCCATCGTAAGCTCGAAGCTTCCAGGCACATTACCTCTGACGATATTCGCCGGCAACGCCCCGTAGGTAATCAGGGTTTGATAAGCTCCTTCGAAGAGCTTTTCCGTCACTTCGCTGTTCCATTCGGCCACGACGATCGCGAATTTTTTATTACTAATGTCCGGAAGTCCTTCCGTAGTGAATACACTCAGGTTTTTATCAGCGCTCGACATTGATTTTCAATGGGTTTATTTAAAAACAGGTATTATTTAAAACTGCGGATTAAATGAATAAAAAAAGGATAAAACCTCTGTCGGCTTTATCCTTTTTTAGAAACAGAATGGTTTAACCATTATTTGCCGACCTGTCCCTCTAATAATCCCATATATTTCTTCGCGTTCACCACTTCCGAGGAGAGGGGGAACTCGTCAACAACACGTTTATAGGTAGCAACCGCATCGGCAGGCTGGTTTGCTTTTTCCTGGGCAAGACCTAGCTTCATCAGATAAACGGGTGTAAAATATTCGTTTTTCTCATAATCAGCCGCTTTCTGGTAGTATGAGATCGCCTCAGCTGCCTGATTTTTTTCGAGATAAGCATCACCGATCAATGACTGCGCACGTGCGTGGATCAACAAATCGGAAGAGCTGAACGATTGCAGACGGCTGATCGCTTCGTCGTATTTTCCTTGTTTCAGCAAAGCTACACCCGCGTAAAAGCTGGCGAGGTTGCTTGCGTCAGTTCCTTTGTAATTGTCGGCGATAGACAAAAGGCCTTCGTTACCACCGGCTCCGTTCAATGCTTTTTGCAATGAATCCGCTTCAAAATCGTAAACGACACTGGCAAGTGCATTCTGGGCAGTGCCTTCCTGACCATCTATATAAAAACGGTAACCCGCGAAACCAGCAATAGCAACCACAACCGCCACCCCGATTCCAAGCACAACCTTGCGGTTTTTAAGGAAAAAAACCTCAGCTTTATTGATCTGACCCGCTAATGCCTCCGGAGATTCGATGATTTCAATCCCGGGTTCGCCCGGATTTTTCTTGCTCATATCAATTAATTCGATTTTGGAGTGCAAAGTTATGAAAAACTTATTAAGTCAAAACAAGTTAGCACACAATTCTTCAAGTTATATATTTCCCGTCAACCATTAGTGAACGAAAGGCTTACGGTGACAAATGCATTTCAAACCGTTTGATTTGTGCGTCAATGCATTACCCTGCCGTGGAAACAAAAACTGCGCGGCAACCAGGGTCACCACGCAGCGTAATGCATTATTATATGATATTAATACAATGGATATTGTTTCATCCATTCGTTCACTTCTGTTTTCACAGCGGCGATTTTCGCGTCATTGTCATTGTTAACCAGAACGGTATCAACGAGGTCGACAATGCGTTCCATATCCGCCTCAACCAATCCGCGGGTCGTCATTGCAGCTGTTCCTACGCGCATACCCGAGGTTACCATCGGTGATTTGTCATCGAACGGCACCATGTTTTTGTTGATGGTAATGTCCGCTTTGATCAGCGTGTTCTCCGCCAGTTTACCGGTCAGGCCTGATTCTACACCATTTTTGGTGCGCAGGTCGATCAGCATCAGGTGGTTGTCGGTACCGCCTGAGATAATGCGGTAACCTTTGTCGACAAATGCTTTGGCCATCGCCTGGGCATTTTTCGCAACCTGTGTTGCGTAGTTGTAATATCCTTCGCTCAATGCTTCACCGAACGCAACGGCTTTGGCAGCGATAATGTGCTCCAAAGGTCCGCCTTGGGTACCCGGGAACACGCCCGAATCCAAAAGTGACGACATGGTACGAAGCGCGCCTTTAGGAGTTTTAATGCCGAACGGGTTTTCGAAGTCGTTACGCATCATGATCACACCGCCGCGTGGGCCGCGAAGTGTCTTGTGCGTTGTAGTAGTAACAATGTGGCAGTGATCGAACGGGTCTTTCAAAAGGCCTTTCGCGATCAGACCGGCAGGGTGAGAGATATCAGCCATCAGCAATGCACCGATTTTGTCGGCTACCGCGCGAAGACGCTCGTAGTCCCAGTCACGGCTATACGCAGACGCGCCGCAGATCAAAAGCTTCGGACGCTCCTTCAATGCTGTTTCCTCTACTTTGTCCCAGTCGATCAGACCAGTTTCCGCTTCTACACCGTAAAATACAGGCTGGAAATATTTACCTGAAATGTTGACGGGCGAGCCGTGGGTAAGGTGACCTCCGTGTGAAAGGTTAAAACCCATAATTTTATCACCTGGGTTCAAGCAAGCCAGGAAAACGGCTGTGTTGGCTTGTGCTCCCGAATGCGGTTGTACGTTAGCCCAGGTTGCACCGAAAAGTTCTTTCAAACGGTCGATCGCGATCTGCTCGATTTCGTCGACTACTTCGCAACCACCATAGTAGCGTTTGCCTGGAAGGCCTTCCGCATATTTGTTGGTCAACACACTGCCTGACGCCTCCATCACCTGGCGAGACGTGAAGTTTTCAGAAGCGATCAGTTCGATACCAGACTCCTGGCGATGTTTTTCTCTGTTGATCAGATCAAAAATGGCGGTGTCGCGTTCAACGCTGGTGAGTGTAGACATGGGATTTGTCAGAAAAAATGGTGTGATACTCTTGGAATAAGCCGCAAAAATACAAGCAATTATTTTGGAATAAAATATTAACACTTACTTTATATTTAAAGTGCGAACCGGCCTGTGAGAATAACCTATGCGGATAGCCCTTTGCATTGCGGCAAGCGTAATTTTAAGTGTAAGTTATTTCTTAAATTATTTTAAGAATAATTGTTTTCCGTTGTACTTTTGTGGTTAAATCGTTCGTGCGTGATCGAACACATGAGTAACTTGCGGTTTAATTCTATTCACGAAACTCTTACATCATTCAACATTTAGTTATGAGCCAACAAACGGTAAGTCCACAAACCATCCTGATGCAAGCTTCCAGCAATGGAAAAGGCACTAACGGCACCATAGGGCAGCCCATTACCTATGAAAAGATCCCGACGCAGATCTTTGCCGATTCCAAAGAAGCGTCCTATGCAGTTGCAAAAGAGATCTCGGACCTGATCCGTCAGAAACAAAAGGAAGGTAAGCCTTGCGTTTTAGGATTGGCAACCGGTTCGTCGCCGAAAACCGTTTACGCGATTCTCGTGCGTATGCACCGTGAAGAAGGTTTGAGCTTCAAAAATGTGATTTCTTTCAACCTGGACGAGTACTATCAAATGGAGCCGGATTCCATTTACAGCTACCACCGGTTCATGAAAGAGCAACTGTTCGATCACGTAGATATTCCAAAAGAAAACTATTTCCTCCCGGACGGTACTGTACCTGCGCCATTGCTGCGCGATTACTGCATGTCCTATGAAAATAAAATCAATGCGGTAGGCGGACTGGATTTCCAGTTGCTCGGTATCGGTGGTAACGGGCACATCGGTTTCAACGAACCTGGCTCACTTATCAACTCGCATACCCGCCTCATCACGCTCGACCATTCTACGCGCGCCGCTGCGAGCATGGAGTTCGGCGGGCTGCATAATGTACCGCGTAAGGCAATCACATTGGGTGTTGCGCCGATTTTGAATGCACGCCGCGTGGTATTGCTGGCCTGGGGTGAAAGAAAAGCGCAGGTGATCAAAGGTGCGGTAGAAGGCCCGGTAACGGAGCTGAACCCTGCTTCGTACCTGCAAGCGCACGCCGATGTTTCTTTCGTAGTCGATGAAAGTGCGGCTTCCGAGCTGACCCGCATTAAAACGCCTTGGGCGGTCGATTCGGTGATCTGGGATAATAAAATGATCAAGAAAGCGGTGACACATTTGTCGCAAACCTTGAAAAAACCGATCCTGAAACTGACCGACAAGGACTATAACGATAATGGTATGAGCGACTTGCTGGCGCAATATGGTGCCGGTTATGAGATCAATATCAATGTATTCAACCAGTTGCAGCATACTATTACCGGCTGGCCGGGTGGTAAGCCTAATGCGGATGATACCCACCGTCCGGAACGTGCACAGCCTGCGAAAAAACGCGTGTTGATTTTCAGCCCGCACCCGGATGACGACATCATCTCGATGGGTGGTACCTTCCAGCGCCTCGTCGACCAGGGCCATGAAGTACACGTTGCTTACCAGACTTCCGGTAACATCGCCGTTGCTGACGACGAAGCATTGCGTTTCATCGATTTCGTAGTCGACTTCAACCAAGGTTTCGAGATTGACAGCCCGAATGCCAGCAAGCTCTTCCTCGATGCAAAGGAATTTTTGAGACATACCAAAAATAGCGAAATCGACTCTCCTGAGGTTCGTAAAGTGAAAGGTCTGATCCGCCGCGGTGAGGCGAAGGCTACCTGCCGTTTCGTAGGTATCCCTACCAGCCAGGCGCATTTCCTCGATATGCCTTTCTACGAAACGGGTACCGTGCAGAAAAAGCCGATCGGAGAAGAAGATATCAAGATCATCGAAAACCTGATCGAAGAGGTAAAACCGCACCAGATCTACGCAGCCGGCGACTTCGCCGATCCGCATGGAACGCACAAAGTGTGCTGGGACGCGATCGAAGCCGCATTGCAGCGTTCGAAACATAAGAATTTCATGAAAGATTGCTGGGTATGGTTGTACCGCGGTGCATGGGCTGAGTGGGACATCTATGAAATCGAAATGGCGGTACCGATGAGCCCTGACCAGGTGCTGAAAAAACGCCAGGGAATTTTCAAACACCAGTCTCAAAAAGACGGTGTGGTATTCCAGGGAGAAGATTCCCGCGAATTCTGGCAGCGTGCTGAAGAGCGTAACCGCGGCACCGCGCAGCTTTACGATTCCCTTGGCCTCGCCGAATACGAAGCGATGGAAGCATTTGTACGCTGGAAATTCTAAGCGATAACCGTAAATGAAAAGAGCCCGGAAAATTCCGGGCTCTTTTCATTTTATATCTACCTGATACGCTGATTAAATGCGTCGGTGGTGCGTTACAATTCCATGTCAACCCACATCCTGTGCGCCATTTTTTCAACCATATTCATCACGCCTTGGACGGCGCCAAAAATGATACAAAGCGGCAGAATGACCGGGAGGAAGATCAGCCATTGCAATGCCATGGTAAAGTTAAATCTCTTGATAATTGGCGTTTTCATAACAGGATCAGGTGCTAAAATAACATAGGTTAGTATCCCAAGTTATACAATTAATTAATAGTCAACAACTTTTTACACTACTAACGTTCTCGTTTTCTGTAAAATTTGAATTATTAATGTAATTATTTCAATCGGGATTATTGAAAAAGCAAATCGGCCCGATTTGTTACCCACGGATATTCGCCGGGCAGTAAAAAAAATTTTTGTTTATTTGTTATAGTAAAGTTAACTGCCACTTCCGACATGCCTTCATCCGACATCATCCAACTATTACCCGATTCCATAGCCAACCAGATTGCCGCGGGAGAGGTCGTTCAACGGCCCGCTTCGGTGGTAAAGGAGCTGATGGAAAATGCGATCGATGCGAAGGCTACGCAAGTGCAGGTGATCCTGCGAGAGGCGGGGCGAACGCTTATCCAGGTGATCGATAATGGTACCGGAATGTCGGAAACCGACGCCCGCATGAGCTTCGAAAGGCACGCAACCTCGAAGATCCGACAGTCGGAAGATTTGTTCAGGATCAAGACAATGGGTTTCCGCGGCGAGGCGCTCGCGTCGATAGCGGCGGTGGCGCAGGTGGAAATGCGGACGCGCCAGGAATCGGACGAGCTCGGCACATTAATCCGCATTGATGGCTCGGAAATTAAAACCCAGGAGGCCGTAGCTTGCCCGAAAGGCACTAACTTTTCAATTAGGAACCTGTTTTTTAATGTACCAGCCCGCAGGAATTTTCTGAAATCCAATTCAGTGGAAATGCGCCATGTGCTCGACGAATTTCAGCGGGTAGCATTAGCACATCCCGAAGTCGGTTTTACGCTCCATCACAACGATACCGAAGTCTTCAACCTGCAATCGGTGAAGCTGGTGAAAAGGATCATCGACATTTACGGCAAAAGCTACCGTGAGCAGCTCGCTTACTGCCAGGAAGACACTTCGTACATCAATGTGCGCGGCTACATCGGCAAGCCGGAGTTTGCCCGCAAGACACGTGGAGAGCAGTTCTTTTTCGTGAACGAACGCTTCATCAAGCATAACTACATGCATCACGCGGTGATTAGCGCGTTCGACGGCACCATTCCCGAGGGCAGTCACCCTTTTTATGTTTTGTTCATTGAAATCGACCCTTCGCACATCGATATCAATATTCACCCCACTAAAACAGAGATCAAATTCGACGACGAGCGCTCAGTATATGCCATCATCATGGCGGCGGTAAAGAAAGCGGTGGGTGTTTACAATCTCTCCCAATCCATTGATTTTGAAGAGAATATTAATTTTCTTAATCCTACATCCACCGAACCGAACAACAACCTCATTCCCCGCACGGTAATGCCCGACTGGGCTGCGCAACCGCGTAAGAATGAGAGCGGTGCCTCCAAATCGAACCTGACCAACTGGAACAAGCTCTTCGAAGGATTGCAAAATACGGAAGACAGGCACCGCGAGCTGGCCGCATTTGAAATGAATGCGCCTACTGCCTCACGCCCCGTGTACCAGGAGCAGGCCAAAACCGTTGCCAGCAAGGTAAACAGGATGGCGTCGGAGGTAATTGCCGCACCCGAGGCCGATGCGCTGTTGTTCCAGCTTCATAACCGCTACATTCTGTCGCAGGTGAAGGACGGCATTATGCTCATCGACCAGAAAGCGGCCTACGAGCGCATTCTCTACGAACGGTATCGTAAGATGCTCATCAACCGCAATGGCGCATGCCAGCAACTGCTTTTCCCCAAAACCATCCGGCTCACGCATTCGGATATGCAGCTTGTGCATGAGACGAAAAAGGAAATCCGGAGCCTGGGATTTGAGTTTGACGAGTTTGGGGCGAATGAGCTGATCATCCGAGGCATTCCGGCCGATTTACCGGAAGAAAGCGAGCAGGATTTGTTTGAAGAACTGATCGAGCAACTTAAACAGAGTTATTCCGACCTTAAACTGAATAAGCCGGAAAGTCTGTCGAGATCGCTTGCAAAGCGTTTTTCGGTGCGGTACGCCGTCAAACTTTCGTACGTGGAAATACACACATTGCTCAACCAGCTGTTCTCATCGTCGGACCCAAACCGGACACCAGGCGGCGATCCGATTATCGTTCTTTTGACAATGGATAAGCTGGCAAATATTTTCCGGGGATAAGAACAAAACCGGGAGATGCACAGTTTATTGGAGATAAATCTTTGAATTTGAATCAAATATGTTAGCCATAACCCCCACGGTAAGGAATTTATTAATACTGAATATCCTATTCTATTTTATAGATTCTTCGGTCTTCAATCTCAAAAGCGAGTTTGCGCTCATGCCGGTGATGTCGCCGGATTTCCATATTTTCCAATTCGTCTCCTACATGTTTCTGCACGGCGGCATTGGCCACTTGTTCAGCAATATGTTCGGTCTGATCATGTTCGGACCATTGCTGGAAAGGATTTGGGGCCCGAAACGCTTTTTGATCTTTTACTTCGTCACCGGCATCGGGGCAGGTCTTCTGTTCTCGGGAATAGGCTTTTACGAGAATTGGCAGGTAGCAAATGCTGTTGAGTTATTTACCCAAAATCCTACACCCGACGGCCTGGCCGACTTCCTGAGCAAGCACGCCGAACCGCTTTATGAACCGAACCTCGATTTTTTGAATTCTTTCGAAGGAAATCCAACCAATTCGGTGTATATTCAACAGAGTATTAAGCTGGTACAAGGCTTTTACGCCTGGTCGATCAGTATACCGATGGTCGGCGCCTCAGGAGCGATTTTTGGCATCCTGATGGCGTTTGGTTTGTTATTTCCAAATACGGAGCTTTTTCTCCTGTTTGTACCGTTCCCTATAAAAGCAAAGTATTTCGTTGCTTTTTATGGGCTTTTTGAATTGTATTCGGGGATACAAAATGCTCAGTCCGATAATGTTGCCCACTTCGCACACATTGGAGGAATGCTATTTGCATATATATTGTTGCGTTACTGGGGTACGCAAAAGTCAAATTTCTATTAGAAGAAGAAGATGAGCAATATTGTTGACGACGTTAAACGGGAATTCGCGAAATCCGAGAATGCACTGGTAAAAATTATCCTGATCAATACAGCGATCTTCCTGATCCTGCTGCTTATGAAGATTGTGCTTACCCTATCCCAATCTTCGAACGTATACGCATTGGTGATCAATATGTTACAGCTTCCGGCCGCTACGGAAGAATTTATTTACAAACCCTGGACGCTCATCACGTATTTCTTCACGCACGACGATATCTTTCACATTCTCTTCAATATGCTCTTTCTCTACTGGTTCGGGAAACTGGTGGATGAGTACCTGGGCGCAAAAAGAGTGGTGGCGCTTTACATGCTTGGAGGTATCGCTGGCGGGCTGATTTACATTGTTTTATACAACTTACTACCTTATTTTCAGGCACATATCGAAGGATCCAGAATGCTCGGCGCATCGGCGGCGGCGTTCTCGGTGGCGGTAGGGGCATCTACATTGTTGCCTAACTACACTTTCAACCTGATCTTTTTAGGGCCGGTCCGTATCAAATTCATTGCATTGTTCTATATCATCCTGTCATTGGCGCAGACGGTAGGACCTAATGCAGGCGGGAACCTGGCGCATTTAGGAGGTGCATTCACAGGTTATATATTCATCAAACTGCTGCAAAACGGGACAGATTTGGGCAAGCCGATCTACGGGATACTGTCTGTATGGTCGCGCATTTTCCGCAAACGTCCATCCATGCAGGTAACTTACCGCGAGCGGCAGGTGTACCGCAGCACCAGCGTATATTCATCGTCATCGTCGGGCACCATCGAAATGCCGGACCAGATGGAAATAGATTCGATCCTGGATAAGATCTCGAAATCGGGTTACGAAAGCCTGACGCGTGAGGAGAAGCAGAAGTTGTTCAAGGCGAGCCAGCAAAAATAATAGTCGTAATTAATGCGTATTTCCTTAATTTTGTGACTATTTAATAAAGCGGACAGCTAGTAAATTTGATTCAATAGCCCTACGGTATGCTTATAACGCCAGGAAAATTATTAGCAACAATTAATTCTCCCGAAGATCTCCGAAAACTGGACAGTTCTCAGCTTCCGCAGGTTTGCAACGAGTTAAGGCAATTTATCATCGATAATGTGTCGGTTTACGGCGGGCACTTCGGAGCGAGTCTGGGTGTGGTTGAATTGAGCGTTGCATTGCATTACGTATTCAATACGCCCGACGACCAGCTCGTTTGGGATGTGGGCCACCAGGCTTACGGCCACAAGATTCTCACAGGTCGCCGCGACGAATTCCATTCCAACCGCGTTTACGGAGGGTTATCAGGTTTCCCTAAAAGAAAAGAAAGCATTTACGATGCATTTGGGGTAGGACATTCTTCTACTTCCATTTCTTCTGCCCTGGGTATGGCGGTGGCATCCGCGTTGGAAAAGAATTTCGAACGCCAGCACATTGCCATCATCGGCGACGGTGCCATGACGGCCGGTTTGGCTTTTGAAGGGATGAACCACGCCGGCGCTACGGATTCTAACCTGCTCATTATTCTCAATGACAACTGCATGGCCATCGACCCGAACGTCGGTGCCTTGAAAGAATACCTGACCGACATTACCACTTCGCAGACTTACAACAAGTTCAAAGACGAAGTTTGGAACCTGCTCGGCAAAATGAGCAACTTCGGCAAGAGCGCGCAGGAGATTGTTTCGAAGGTAGAAACAGCCATGAAGACGGCTATCCTTCGTCAGAGCAACCTGTTCGAATCACTTGGACTACGTTACTTTGGTCCAATCGATGGAAACGATATCAGCCACCTCACCGAGGTTCTTAAAGATCTCAAAAACATTCCCGGTCCCAAGCTGCTGCATTGCCTTACCGTAAAAGGAAAAGGTTACGGCCCTGCCGAGAAGGACCAGACGAAATGGCATGCTCCCGGTGTTTTCGACAAGATTACGGGGGAAATCAAGAAGAAAGTCTACAACACGCCTCAGGCGCCAAAATATCAGGATGTATTCGGCCATACCATTGTGGAACTGGCCAAAGAAAATCCGAAAATTGTCGGTATCACGCCGGCAATGCCATCTGGTTCTTCCTTGAACATTATGATGGAGGCTATTCCCGAGCGGGCCTTCGACGTCGGCATTGCCGAGCAGCACGCTGTGACATTCTCGGCGGGTATGGCTACGCGTGGTGATATTGTGTATTGCAATATCTACTCCACCTTTATGCAGCGCGCGTACGATCAGGTTGTGCATGATGTATGCATCCAGGAACTTCCCGTCATCTTCTGTCTTGACAGAGCCGGACTGGTAGGGGCCGATGGTCCGACGCACCACGGTGTCTACGACATCGCATTCATGCGTTGTATTCCAAATATGGTGGTCGCTTCACCGATGAATGAGCAGGAACTGCGTAATATGATGTACACCGCGCAGCTGGAATCTTTCCAATCCGGTAAAAATGCATTCACGATCCGCTATCCGAGAGGCAATGGTGTTATGCCTGATTGGAAAACACCGTTTGAGGAAATCAAAATTGGTAAGGGAAGAAAAATCAACGACGGAACTGATCTGGCGATTCTTTCTTTCGGTCCGCTCGGCAACTTCGCATTGCAGGCCTGCCACGAACTCGATAAGCAGGGCGTCAATGCAGGCCTTTTCGATATGCGCTTTGCAAAGCCATTGGACGAAGCCCTGCTGCACGAAATCTTCTCTTCCTATGAAAGGGTCATGACGCTGGAAGATGGCTGCTTACAGGGAGGATTTGGCAGCGCCGTGCTGGAATTCATGACAGATAATGGATATACCAGTCAAATAAAGCGCCTTGGCATTCCCGATTCGATCGTCGAGCACGGCGAACCATCTGAGCTTTACAAGGAATGTGGCATTGATACTGCGGGTATCGTCGAGGCTTCGATAGAATTCCTGCAGCGACGATCACGAATTGCCTCTGTGATCCACTGATATAAAATATTTGCTAGTTGAAAGCCGGTCGCCAGATCGGCTTTTTGTTCTTCCGTCCAGTGGGATATTAAAAAGATTCGATTTATGCGCCACTATTTCTATCTCCTGGCGAGATACCTTCTCACGGCGCTATGATACTCACAGGGCTAAAAAATTGGGGCTAAAAAGGGCTTACGAGAAGTACAATGGTCTATTAAGAAACGACTTTCGGCGGGTTCTGCCACCAACTTTTTATTCATTCAGTGAAGTCGCCAGCGAGGCATTTCCTACCGAGTTCATCGGTGACAGTCCATGCGTAGGCGATTTATGCAAAGTTGTGAATGCATTAAACACTGAAAGCACCTTTGAAGCCGAAGATACCAAAACACCAAAAAGCATTCCTTTTGAGGATGCTTTTTGCTTTAATAATTGTGGCGACTAGACTGCGCGCCCCGCCTACGCGATCCGGTATCATCGGCGGCACGGTCCAAGCCAAACTGTCATAAACGCAAAAAAGCATCCCTTTTGAGGATGCTTTTTGGATTAATAATTGTGGCGACTACCTACTTTACCAGGTTTGAACCAAGTATCATCGGCGGAACTGGGCTTAACTTCTCTGTTCGGGATGGGAAGAGGTGAACACCAGACCAATAGTCACCAACAAGTTCGTCGTTGGGTTTTGTTCGCTATGGAAAGGAGGTGAAGCGAATCGTCGCACCGTCCAGACCAATAGTCACCAACAAGATCTTTGAGTTTTAGGAGGAAGGAGTATGGAGGAAGGGCATTCCCTTTCGTCCTTTTTTCCATTGTCCCTTTTGTCCTTTTCATGTCATATTGGAAGTAGAAGAGATGAAGATAAAGATTAAATGTGCAAGCTGTTGGGTAATTAGTACTGCTCAGCTGAGTGTATTTCGACACGTATACCTGCAGCCTATCAACGTCGTAGTCTACAACGACCCTTA
>NZ_FNAN01000040.1 GCF_900101885.1 Dyadobacter soli
ATTTTCACGACTACAAAAGAAAAAATATACGGACTGACCAGGCTGGCTAAGTGGCACGAAAAGGTCAGGCAATCCGGCTTCAAATCATTCAATACCGTTGCCCGCTCGATTGAGAATCACTACAAGACCATTGTTAACTATTTTGATAACAGAAGCACCAATGCATCCGCTGAATCTTTCAATGCGAAGATCAAAGCGTTCAGGGCGCAGTTCAGAGGAGTCAGGAATGTAGAATTCTTCCTTTACCGCCTTACCCAGTTATATGCTTAATCCAAGGTGCTCCACAACATTTGGTCTTGATCCATTTTTCAACAAAAGCAAAGGGACGAATTCGGGACCGAACTGCTCAGGCCGAATCTGGTCCCGAATTCGTCCCGCGAAGGCTTGCACATTGCTGATATACAGCAACCTGTATAGGCAGTGAACATCTTGAATGATTAGTTTATGAAACATACTCTTAAACCGAAAAACGTAAAGAATGGAGGCAAGCATATATGCAAATCACTCAAATACTGGGCAGGGGTTTGTGCTTCCGGTACTTTATAACCAGAATTACTTGATATTAAACGTCGCAGGTAGTATCGTCGTCCTGATCATTGCAGACAATATCAATCATTTACCTAGGCGAGTGCGGACGGGTCGTGAAAATCCACCAAGATTAGGCATTCACCCGCCCGGCACAAGTCACAGGCTGGATCTGCGGGTGCTTGCCCGCGGTACTGTTACCCACGGCTTTTTAGTTGAAAATGTAAGCGTGAGCTCGATCTTTTCACCAAAGAACACAAAACCCTCTCGGTTCACGAAACTACAAACGGCAAGAAATCAAACGAAAACGTTGAACAAGTAGCGACCTTTACTAGCCAGGGCTTTGAGATTCCAAAAGAAGCCATCTCGCTTTTAACATTTGACGAGAAATACAAGATTCTTCTGCCCGATACGGCCTGAAAAATCAGTCAACAAACTCACAGGATTTCCATCAAAGGCTTCTCTCAGGGAGCTGTCCGCGAATTTGGAAAAGGCAGGGTAGCTATTTTGGGTGAAGCCGCCATGTTTTCCTCTCAGATAAAAGGACCCACCAAAATACCCTTCGGTCTTCGTTCGGAAGGTGCAGGAAGCAATCTACGGTTTCTTAGAAATCTGGCCGTTGGCTTTCACATCCACTTTGATAACGGTTGGAACCAGGCACCGCGACAAGTCATTTTTTAGTTTACGTTCGGAATAATTGGGAGAAACAGACCGATTCGGTAATATCATAAAAGCGAGCTTTTCGAAGTACAATTCAGAAAAAGCTGGGAGCCCGAATTGTAACAATAAGGTAACCGTTACAAGTATCTCCCATCTGCATGAGAGAGGCGGTTATCGCTACGCAAGGGCGTGAACAGTATGTCCCAAAATCATCAAAACAACGTAAATTTCATGGATTACCCGTATTTGATAGCGAATTAGTTTAGAAATAAATCATACGACACCTGAACCAATAATAGACTCATAATCAACACATTAAACAAATATCGTCCGATGACATGAGATTCGTCGGAGCCGATTAAAGGTCCAATATAAGCGATATAATAGGCTGATAATCTGATAAACTAAGAAAAAAAGAGAGCGAAATTTACGACAAAAGGACGCTCTTTTTTGTGTTGTGCAATCCTACGGTGCAAAAGTCGTACCTTTTACTGGATAAGTTGAGGAAGTTTGCGGCGCTGTTTGAACGTCAATAAAACCCGAATTGAACACTCTATTTTCTGCGCGAACGTATACATCAAGGCAGACTGCCATCTTCGCCACCCAAACACTTCCCGTAGCCGTCGAATACAGCCGTTCCAGCCTCCTCGACCAGATTCTTAAACTTATTCAAGATTTTTTAACAAAATTATCAGTCTACCGTTACGGGTAACACCAGATTTACTTGTCTAATGGCAAAAGCGCACTCATTTGTCGGGTACGGTCATTTTTCAAAACTACATCGTGTTGCAGCAGCCATTACATCACCCGGTATCCAACACCAGTCCACTCCCGGTCCAGGATACGCCCTCCCCAAATCCAGTGCGCGACGACGAGCATCTGATCAGGTTGGCCTTTGCCACAGATCCGGTGTCGGGTTGTGAATTGCTTTTCCGACGGTACTATGCTCCATTGAGAAACCACGCCGTACGTTTTGTGTATTCACGGCAGATCGCCGAAGACCTGGTATCAGATGTATTCTGTACTTTCTGGGATAATAAGCTGCATGAGCAAATCACCACTTCATACCGGGCATATCTGTTCAAGGCCGTGCGCAACCGAGCCCGAAATTATGTGCTTTGGGAGCTCAAAAAAGACAGCAACGGCGCCGAAGAGGGCCTGCTTCTCACTGACAACTCTCCTGGCCCGGACGGCACATTGCTTCTGGAAGAGCTTAGAATGCGGTTAGACCAAAGCATTCAGAACTTACCCAATCAATGCAGGAAAGTGTTCCTGCTTAGCCGGCTTGAAGGCAAATCCTATCGCGAAATCGCCGACCAGACTAACCTTTCGGTAAGGACGGTAGAGGTGCATATCCGAAAAGCACTATCGACGATCCGTCAGGGACTCAACAATGAGTGGATGCTGCTGTTTTTATTTTACTGGGTTCGCTAAGGGCAATGGCGCATTTACTTGTCCATCTCCGAGAAACATCATTCCTATCCAAAATGACTGAGCATATCACTGAGCAAACCCTTTTTCTCTTCTTTGACGGGCGGGCCACCTCATTGCAACGCAAATTGATCGAGGATTGGCTTCAAAATACGGCCAATGAGGAGCTTTATTTTGCCGCGCTGGAAGCATGGGAGCGGCAGCATCCGCAATTGAGCGGGGACGCGGACGACGCGCAGGACCGCTTTTTCTCCTACCTGCGCGAGCCTTCCC
This sequence comes from Dyadobacter soli, assembly GCF_900101885.1. Lineage (GTDB taxonomy): Bacteria > Bacteroidota > Bacteroidia > Cytophagales > Spirosomataceae > Dyadobacter > Dyadobacter soli. Next base: position 2,890 of record NZ_FNAN01000040.1, read on the forward strand.
GCAATGCCAACCCGGCTTTGCCGCAACAGGTACAGCATGATGACTACCGGTTTTGGTGGCAACGCGGGTTAATGGCCGCTTCCGTAACGATCGCGCTACTTGCCGGCCTGGGCTTTCTTTTTAAGGATACGATCCGTTACCGGCGCTTTGCTACCGATTTCGGAGAAACCCGCTCGATTCAATTGGAAGATGGAAGCCGGGTTACGCTAAATGCCAATTCGGAGCTGAAAGTCCAGCGTTGGTCTAATGAAAACGACAATCGGGAAGTATGGCTGACAGGTGAAGCGGAGTTTGTGGTAACCCATACAAAAGACCATCGCCGGTTTGTCGTCCGCACGCGGGATAACTTTTCGGTTGATGTTTTAGGAACTGTGTTCTCCGTTAACGACAGAGGTTCAAAGGCGACCGTCGCGCTGCTGAAAGGAAAGGTTAATGTCCGGTATACCGAAGCAGGATATGGGCAAAAGCAGATTATCCTCAAACCTGGGAACGTGGTTACAGTCAATGAAAAAGGAAATGTTGCATTGACCAGCCAGACTGATCCCGAGGTGTTTTCATCATGGAAAAAAGGGCAGTTTGTCTTTAACAATTCAAGCCTTTTGGAAATAATGCAACTCATCAAGGACAACTACGGTGTGACCGTGCGGCTGACCGATCCGGCATTGGGCCAAAAACGCGTTTCAGGGACTTTCACGGCACAAAGTGCCCAGGAATTGCTGTCAGTACTTGCCCAGATGTACTCGCTGAAACTCGAACCCGACAATGATAATTTCATTCTGATTTCCCCACATTCAAACCCCATTTAATAACTAATTCCATAATGAAACGAACTGCTACCTGCCTGTATTTACTACTTGCGGCTGGGATTGGGCCAGCTTTGAGTAATCCGGCCAACTTTGCCCAAGAACAGCGAATTTCAAAACGCATGGGCGAGCATGCGCCCCGTAAGCTGAAAGATGTGTTGCTGGAAGTAAAACAGCTGTTCAAGGTAGACCTGCTTTTTGATGAAGAGCTCGTCGAAGGACTTGTCAGTACCGCCGCGATCGAAAAAAACGACCGGGTTGAAAAGGTGCTCGACCTGCTGTTGCTGCCAATGGACCTGCAATACCGAAAGGTAAAAGCCAAGGCTTACATCATTGTTGCAAAGCCATCCCTGAAAACCAAGAATACATCCGATCAGGTGGATACCGTAAGCGACAACCCTATGCGGTCTACGCTTGCGAGTACCGGAACCTCCCTTCGAAACGAAGCGGCCCCGTCTGCCCGGGTAAGCGTCGCGAAAACGGTAAATGGCGTGGTGACTGATAGCCAATCTGGTGAAGGTATCCCCGGAGTTACCGTGCTGATTTCCGGAAAAAATACAGGAACCTCCACCGATGACAAGGGCAAGTACACGATTTCGGTTGAAGATGGCGACGTGCTGGTATTTAGCTACGTGGGGTACCTGGCCCGCGAGGAAAAGGTAGGAAACCGGACGCAGATCGATGTCAAAATGGCGGCGGATACCAAGTCGCTTGAAGAAGTGGTGGTTGTCGGGTACGGGACGCAGAAGCGTCAGGATATTACCGGATCCATTTCTTCTATTTCCGAATCGGAAATCAAGAAAGTCGTCCTCACTTCCGCAGACCAGGCGCTGCAAGGCCGGTCTGCCGGGGTTCAGATGACGCAGACGTCATCAGCGCCGGGTGGAAATACTTCGGTCAGGATACGGGGAGGAAATTCTTTGAGTGCCGGTAACGAACCGTTGTATGTGATCGACGGATTTCCGGTTTACAATGACAATGGGCAGTACAGTTCGGGAGCGCTTAATAATGGTCAGCCTACCAACGTGCTCGCATCGATTAACCCGAGTGATATCGAATCTATCGAGATATTAAAAGACGCCTCTGCAACAGCTATTTACGGAGCAAGAGGAGCCAACGGCGTTGTAATTATCACTACGAAAAGAGGCAAATCGGGCCAATCCAATATAACCCTAGAAGCATATTATGGTTTGCAGCAGGTCAATAAGGAAATTCCGCTGTTGAATGCGACTGACTTTGCGATCGTAGCCAATGAATACCAGAAAAACCTGGGCCGGCCAGCGCCTTATCCCGACCCTCAGTCGTACGGGCAGGGTACCAACTGGCAGAAGGCGGCTTTCCGGACTGCGCCCATTGAAAATTACCAGCTTGCATTCAACGGTGGCGATGCCAAAACCCAATACGCTATCTCGGGAAATTATTTCCGGCAGCAGGGCGTCATTCTCGGTTCGGATCTGAACAGGGGTTCGATTCGGGTGAACCTGGACAGAAGTGTGAGCGACAAGTTCAAGATCGGCATCAGTTTCAATGCATCGCGGACGGTCAACAAGCAGATTACGTCAGACACAGACCCGAACAGTAACAATACGCTCGGCTCGGTATCATCGCTGCTTTCCACGCCTCCAACTGAGCCGATGTATGATCAAAACGGCAATTACAGCCGGTTTATCGACGCCAACAGCAACTTTGTGATCAACCCGATCGCGCGATTGCTGGAAGTTACCAACGAGTCGAAAACCAACCGGGTACTGGGCAATTTTTTCGCCGACTATAAGATTCTGGAAGGTTTAACGGCCCGCGTGAGCCTGGGTGCCGACCAGATTTCGGTGAAAGAGGATTACTATCTCCCCGCATTCATCCAGGATGCTGGTGTAGACGCGGTGGCCAGGCTAGGTTTTGTTCAAAGTTTCAGCTGGTTGAACGAAAACACGCTTACCTATCAAAAAACGTTTGCAAAAAAACACGCCTTAACTGCCCTATTGGGTTTCACGCGCCAGGCATTCACGCGTGAGTCTGCACGAACTGGTTCCCAGCGTTTCGTGAACGACATTCTAGGCTCAAATTCGCTGGGCAGCGGCGCATTGACTTTGCCCCCGCAATCGGGCAAGACCGATTGGGCACTCGAATCCTACATTGGTCGTGTCAATTACGGCTATCAGGACCGGTTTTTGGTGACCCTGACAGGCCGGATTGACGGGTCTTCCCGCTTTGGTGCCGACAACAAGTACAGCTTCTTCCCGTCCGGATCGGTTGCATGGCGCATTTCCGAAGAGAAATTTTTGAAACCAGTGAAAGTGGTGAGTGATCTCAAACTGCGCGTAAGTTATGGCAGGACCGGTAATCAGGAAATCCCGCAGTATCGAAGCTTAGCGGCCCTGGGTAACAACAACTATCCTGTTGGTGGCGTGATCAATAGCGGACTGAGCTCGACGCGGGTTGCCAATCCGAATTTGCGCTGGGAATCGACTGACCAGTTCGACGTCGGTGTTGACGCGGCTTTTCTGTCCAACCGCATTCAGCTTACCGCCGATTACTATCACAAGAAAACGACCGACCTGCTTCTGGACGTAGCCATTCCGAACAGTTCCGGCTTTGGATCAGCGCTCCAAAATGTGGGAAGCACGCAAAACAAAGGACTTGAACTGGCTTTGAACACGGTGAATATCGATGGTAAATTCAAATGGAGAACATCGGCCAATATCACCTTTAACAGAAACAAGGTACTTAACCTGGGCGGCGACTATGAAAGGCCGTCCGGGCAGGCAAGTCCCAATTCGCAGATTCCCTATTCAGGCATTTTGCGCGTGGGCGAACCGGTTGGGATATTCTACGGGTATGTTACCGACGGCTTGTTCCAAACGCTGGACGAGATCAAACAATCGGGTCAGCCATCTGCATTGCCCGGCGACCGACGCTACAAGGATCTTAACGGTGACGGGGCGCTGGACGCCAACGACCGCACGATCCTGGGATATGCGCAGCCCAAATTTTTCTATGGGATCACCAATAATTTTTCGTTCAACAATTTCGACCTGAGCGTGTTTTTTCAAGGTGTGGAAGGCAACAGCATTTTGAACCTGAACCTGCATTCTGAAATCAACAACAGTGTGTTGGATGCTAAAAACCGCTGGTTGCCAACCAATACAAACACGGATGTGCCCAGAACACCTACGAACGGGCGGGTTGTCGATAAGCTCGTCGAAGATGGCTCTTTCCTTCGCCTGCGTAATATCATGCTGGGCTATAACCTTCCCAGGAATGCCTCAAACTTCTTGCATCTGCGCTCGGCGCGAGTGTACGTCAGCGCTCAGAACCTGCTGACATTCACCAAGTATACCGGATACGATCCCGAAGTGAGTGCATTTGGCCAGGATAATTTAAGTGTCGGCGTCGATCGCGGGAGCTACCCGGTCGCCAAACTATTCACTTTCGGAATCAATATTGGTCTTTAACCCTTTGAGCTAACCATGAAATTCAAACATATGATTGCCGGTTTGATACTGGCGGTTTCTCTTCCAACGCTTTACAGCTGCGAAAACCATTTTCTGGACGAAGACCCGCAGGACTTCTTATCACCTGTCAATTTTTACCAGTCCGAGGCCGATGCCAATGCCGCCGTCATAGCGACCTACGCGAATTTGAGGGGCACCTATAACCAGAATATGTACTTTCTGGCTGACTTACCGTCCGATCAGACCAACCCGGGAACCGGTTCGAACATCGACCGCACAAACATCGATAACTTTCAGTTTGAGCCGACCAATACCATTACGACCGCGGTTTGGAACGAGAGTTATTCGACGATCAACCGCGCCAATGCCGTCATAGAGCGTGTCCCGGGCATTGCCATGGACGCAGGCCGGAAGAATGCAATTATCGGCGAAGCCCGCTTTCTGCGCGCATTAAGTTACTTTCACCTGGTCCGTCTTTTTGGGGGAGTGCCGCTGCGTTTGCAGGAAACCACTTCATTAACGGGCCTGGATATTGCCCGAAGCCCGGTCGAAGAAGTATATGCGCTGATCATTGCCGATTTGAAAGAGGCGGAAACTTCCCTACCCGACCAGCAGATGGGCGCCAACCTGGGAAGAGCCAGCAAAGGAGCCGCTTCAACGCTGCTGTCATATGTATACCTGACCCAAAAGGACTGGACCAATGCAGCGGCCAAATCCCAGGAAGTGATTGACAAGGCTGCTACTTATGGCTACTCGCTTTTCGAGAATGCGGCAGATATATGGAAAATACAAAACGAAAACAAGCAGGAGCATATCTTCATGTGCCAATACCAATCTGGTCCCGAAGGTTTGGGAAGCCAGTACAACCACTTTTTCACATCGCGGCAAGCCAATGCGATTTTGGTTGGTGGCAGCGGTTATGCGATCCATCTGGTGGAAGATGCATTCTGGAAATCCTTCACCCCGGGCGATACCCGGCGCGATGCGTCGATTCTTTCGAGCTTCACCGATCCGAAAACGCAGAAGGTGATCACCTACCCTTCCACCCTGCTGTCCGAGCTCAGCATATTTAAATATTATGACCCGGCCTCATTTGCCCGCAATAACAATAATAACAACTACCCTATCCTGCGGTTCGCCGATGTGCTGCTGATCAATGCGGAAGCGCTTAACGAGGCTGGCGGCCCCAGCGAAAAGGCGTACGAAAGCATTAACAAGATCCGCCTCAGGGCAAAACTGACGGAATTGAAAACGGGCCTGACCCAACAGCAATTCAGAGACGCGGTATTGCAGGAAAGAAGCTGGGAGTTTTGCTTTGAAAGCAAGCGGTTTTTCGATCTCATCCGTACCGAGACACTCATTCCGGTGATGAAGGCGGCTGGAAAGAACCCTCTTCCGAGAAATTTGCTATACCCTATTCCGCAGAGAGAAATCGATGTCAATAACGAAATCGAGCAAGCTGACCAAAACCCGGGATATTAAACTAATGCGCTATTGGCTTTCCACAATCATTTTGCTGCTGTTTTTTGGCACAAAAGCAGCCAACGCGCAGGAGATTATCCTGCGCGGCAAAGTCCCTGTTTACATTCACCCCGAAGAACCGGCGCCCGTCCGCAAGGCCGTGACCGATTTGCTTCGGGATTTGAACACAGTTTTGGGACAACCTTCCCAGGTAGTTGACAAGTTGCCGGAAAGCGGCCCGGTAATCATCGTCGCCACTGGAAACCGACACAAAGCTTCCCGGCCCCCAGTGAGCGGCTGGGAAGCGCATCAGGTTTATGCATACCGCGGCCGGGTAATCCTGAACGGCGCTGATATGCGTGGGACGATCTACTCAGTCTACACTTTTAGCGAGCTCGTTCTGGGCGTGAAGCCATTATGGTTCTGGACCTCAGAAAAGCCGGCTCAAAAGAAGCAGGTTCTGATCGCGCCGGATTATCTGAAAGTGTTTTCGTCGCCATACGTGAAGTACCGCGCCTGGCTGCCCAATGATACCGACTTCCTAACCCCATGGCAAAAGCTTTCACCTGAAAATTATGAGGCTTTCTACGAAACCATGCTTCGGCTGAAACTCAATACCCTGGAAGGATCCATTGCCGACAAAAGCAGTTTCACGGCCCCGTTTACCGCCGGTAAGGATGCCACCATCGGCCAGCAGCGCGGCCTGATCACAACAGGCCACCACATGCAGATTTTCGGTTCGAATTATTCCAACTGGGCAGATTATTGGCAAAAAATCCGCAACCTGCCTGTGCCTGAGCTGAAAATAGCAAACCGGGATGCTTTGAAAGAATGGTGGGCTTATCATATTGACCTCGCCGTGAAAAACAAACTGGACGTTATCTGGCTGGTGGGCTTCCGCGGTAACCGGGACATCCCTTTCTGGGAATTTTTTCCCGACGCCCCCTCTGATCCGGCAAGCCGGGCAAAGGTGATTGATGAGATGGTGCATATGCAGATTGATCTTTTGAAAGAAAAAATCAAGGATCCGCATCCGCCGATGCGGTTGACACTTTACAACGAAATGTCAACGTTGGTCGCTGGCGGGTTCTTCCAATTACCTGACGAACCTTCATTGATCCGAAATTTCGTCGCCGCGCGCCGTGACCATTTCCCGGCGGCTGACGTTCGTTCACATCGGTTCTCAGGCGAGCCGGCTGGTTATTACATGAACTTTCAGTTTACTTCAACGGGCTCCCACCTGGCGCAGGCAGAAGGGCCCAGGAAAATGCAGCAGAATTTTCGTATGGTCGACAGCCTGAGCAGGAATAAGTTGATTTTCTCTGTAGTCAATGCGGGCAATATGCGCGAGCATTTGCTGGAATTGTCGGCCAACGCGGAAATGATGTGGAATTTCAAAACGTTCACGCCCGAAGCGTTTTTGCAATCATTTAGTGCCAACTACTTCGGCGATCCATTCGGAGCGGAAATCGGAGCGCTTTACAATGACTTTTTCAATTCATACTGGCAACAGAAAAAAGGCGACCTGCCGGGTTTTGCACGGCAATACCTGTTTCAGGATATGCGCTATGCCCGCGCGATGGAAATGCTGCTCAATGATCTGGAAAACCGAAAATACAGTGTCAACCCGCTGGATAATCACCCGATGGACAATCCTGACAAAGGCAGCGTTGGCTATTTTCGAGTAATCCCGGCCGATAATGCGGCGACAGACCAACTCGACGCTTTGCTGAAAGGCACCACTTCCAGCATTGCCAAACTCGAAGCGGTTGTAGCCAAGGCCGACCAGCTCTACGCCAAAATAAAGGAAGGCAGGCATTTCTTCGACGACAACCTGCGCGGTCAGGCATACCTGATGCTGCACCTGAACCACTCGCTGCAACTGGTGACGCTGGCCTATGGAAAACAAGACGACAAACCGGGCAAGCGACAACTGATCGGGCAAAGCCTGGATCAAATCCACCTCGCCCAGCAGCGCCTTCGACAATCCGAACATGACCGGTTTGCAGGTTGGTACGCAAACGATACCAAGTTTGGCATGAAAAATATTGAGCAGCGGCTCATTAACCTGTACAAGCAACTGGCGCCTTGATCACTGGGGCGCTATTTGCGGCACAAATGCACGGATAGCAAAAAATTATGTACGTTTTGCATTGAGTCAAGATTCTCAAAGCCGGTAATTTGTATGCTTACCTAAATCTCAACCCGCGGCAACGAGAGTCGGCTGCTGTGCTGAAATAAGCTTCACCTAATTGATATTTCATGAAGAAACGTTATCTGCTGCTATCTTTCCTGGGCTCATATTTGACCTGTTCCGCGCAGCAAGTCACCTGGCAAGAGTCTTCGTTTCCGCTTGCGGTCAATGAACAGCATTCGCTTATGGCCGCCTGGGAAAAGAAACCGGTTTTAGAATCCAGGCTGATCGACGATATGGAGACCGGGGATAAATGGAAGGTAACCAGCATTGGCCGGATGAGCTATACCAAAGACCGTGCAAAGGATGGTAAGCAATCGCTCAGGTTCACTACTTCTGTCCGCGATACGGCCTATCTGGCCCTGCCGGGCAACAAAAACAAATGGGGCTCGCAATTTTTCAACATTTCAGGTCAGGCCGGTGCGGTGTCCGTACAGCTGCAATTCCAGACGCCGCAGGACTGGTCGAAATACAACCGTATATCCTTCTGGGTGTACGTGCATCCGACCTCACTTCCAAGGCATAATATCAACTTGGGCATCAGGAACGAGGGCACGGTTTCAACGATTCTAAGCTCAGCCAGAAGTCATTATGCCAATGACCTCAAACCAGGCATGTGGAACCATGTCATTTTTGAAATGCCCCATTTGGAGCGCGACAAAGTGACCCAGTTCAGCATTACCCGTGAGTTGACCGGCAATAATCCCGGGGAGGACGAATTCGTGACCTACGACATTGATAACCTGGAAATCCAAAGCGTGCAAACCGACCAGTACGAAGGCTGGAATGTAGCGCCCGGAAAATTCTCGTTCAGCCACATCGGCTACCGTCCGGCTGACGCCAAAGTCGCCCTGGTCGGCGTAGGTGGCGGCGACAAATTTGAGCTAATCGATGCCGGAGAAAAAGTGGTTTTCACTGGTAAGGTGCAAGTTGTGAAAGGTAAAAACGAAGTTTTCAGCCAACTGGATTTTACCGGTTTTAAAAGGACAGGGATTTATCGCATGCGGTGCGGCAAGTTGCTGTCAAACCCGTTTCCAATCAACGAAAGCGTGTGGCTGGGGCCCATTACAAAAGGGCTAAACTTCTATTTCTGTGAACGTTGCGGGTACGAGGTGCCGGGTCTTCACAAGGCCTGCCATATGGATTGGCAAGGCTTTCGCGGCGATGTGAAAAAGGTCATCAACGGTGGTTACCACGATGCCGGCGATCTCTCGCAAGGCATCTGGCGCACTTCCATGGCCACCTACGCGATGCTGAGCAACTTGGACGTATTGCAGAAAGGCAGCGACAATTCCGGACTGGCCGAACAAATGCGGGCTGAAATCGCCTGGGGCCTGCAATACCTGCTCAAAACGCGATTCGGCGACGGTTACCACATTCACTGGTGCCGCATGCGCATGTTTACAGATAATATCATCGGCACGGTGGACGATGTATTGATCCCTGCCGAAAACCTTGCCTGGGAAAATTTCCTGGCCGCAGCCGTGGAAAGCAAGGCCGCCAAAGTCTTTGAAAAATCGGACCCTGACCTCGCCAAAGAGCTGCGCGCCGCAGCGACCGACGACTGGCACGCTGCCGTGGCTTCACGCAAAACTTGGGACGAGGCTACTTATGAAGAAGCGTCCTGGGGAGCAACCGCGTCCCTGTTACTGGCCAGGCTGACCCGTGAAGAAAAGTATAGCGAAAAGGCCGCATTGTTCGGAAATCTGATAGTAAAATGCCAGGAGCAGCGTTTTATCGACGGCATTCCTATCACCGGTTATTTTTACTCCAATACCAAACGCGAGCAGGTGATCCATAACAAACATTCTGCATTCGAGGAGGCGCCCATGATTGCGTTGGCAATGCTTTGCCAGGACCTGCCCGAAAATGAAAGCTGGATGCAGTGGTACAGCGCGGCGACCTTATATAGTGAGTTTTTCCTGAAACGCGGCAGCAAGATATCGGCGCCATACAACCTGCTGCCCAATTCGGTATGGTCGAAAAGCGAGGTAATGGAGGACAAAGATGAGAAACGGCGCCCTACGCTTTTGAAGCAGTTTAACGATGGCACCAGGCTGAACGACAAATACGTGCTGCGCACCTTTCCAATCTGGAACGATAACCTTTTTCATGGGAACACTAACATCCAGCTTTCGGGCAGCTGGGCGCTGGCCGAAGCGTCGAAGCTACGCAATGATTCCGAGGGAATGAAGCTGGTTGGAAAGCAGCTGGAATGGGTCATGGGCGCAAACCCCTTCGGGCAAAGCCTGATGTACGGCTCCGGCTACGACTTTCCACCGCAGTTTGCCTACTGTTTAAAGGATATTGTCGGTTCTCTGCCGGTTGGCATGGATAGCCGGGCTGGCGATATGCCCTACTGGCCTGCCACCAACAGCGCTACCTACAAAGAAATGTGGATGGAGCCTGTGAGCCGGTTTATGGGCGCTGTTTCAGTTTATTCCTCAATGAATCAATCCCTGAAAGCCGGTCCGCAGCCTGGAAATGACATTCAGGTTGAGACTAAGTCCGTACAGGCTGACAATGGAACCGTGAATATTACCTTGACGATTTCCGGTACTGGCCAGCACGAGCTTTATCTGAATGCTTTCAATGCAACCTCGGACCTTCACGCCAAACAATTCCGGCTCTTGGCCGGTAAAAAAGAAAGCATACTGTTTCAACTTTCTGTCGCCGATAAGACTAAACCATACGTCGCTGTCATTTCAATCGATAAAAACCTAAGTCTCAATCAGGAAATCATGGGATCTTACAGTGATATTTCTGCATTGGAACACTGACAGTACCCTATTATACTAAAACCGAAACATGATTAACAAAAAAGGCTCATTTCTTACCACCCTTTTTTTAAGCTTCTTATACCTCGGCGTGGCGCAGGGGCAAGTAAAACAAGGCCATTATCAAAAAGAACTTCAATAGCTGCAAGCTGCGATTGACAAGAATTTCTATGATAAGGCTTCTGGGTATTATTTCGTGGTAGTAGACCCCGCGCAACGTGAAAATAAAAATGGCTATCTGAGGGAATATTCTTATTTATGGTCGCTATGCGCACTTTATCAGGCAGCCAATGAGATCGAGAAACTAGATCCGAAAGCAAATTTAATGGGGCCTCTGGTAAAAAATCTCAGCAACTATTATGATCCGGCTCCGCCGAAACCGGGCTATTCGGATTACATCATGAAATTAAAACCCGGAGAGCGCTATTATGACGACAACGAATGGATCGGCATTACCGCATTGGACGCCTACGCCAGAAAAAAGCAAAAGTCAGATCTGGAATTGGGAAAGGCAATGTATGATTTCGTCCTGACGGGTTACGACGAAGTGTTGGGTGGAGGCATTTACTGGAAAGAAGGCGATAAAAATTCAAAAAACACCTGCTCGAATGGACCCGGGGTTTTGGTCGCATTGCAAATGTATCAGGCCACGAAAGACTACCAGCAATTGCTGAAAAGCCTGAAAATCCGGTTGCCGGTACTCCCTCCTCTGGTAGACGATCCGAACCGTCCACAAAACACTATCCCGAGAAGCAACGGTACCGGATACACGGATACGCAGGGGCGTTCCTATATGCGCTCGCTTTGGGGCGCGTGGATAAATTATGACCAGGTGCCACTCATTGTGATCGTGTCATCGAACGTTTCGGGCAATAACCAGACAGTGAAACTTTTAAATAGCGAGGGCTGGGCTGTCGCTGTTTTTGACGCTATTTCATTGCAGCCTGACATTGGCGCCGGATTGTACAGGGGCATCATCGGGCTGGTCAATAAAGGCCAACCCAGAAAACCCGAAGATTGGGGCACGATAAGGGCTTGGAGTTGGGGGCTAAGCAAAGCGCTGGACTATTTGCAAACCGAAAAAAACATCAACTCCAAACAGATTGGAATTCAAGGGCATTCCCGCTGGGGCAAAACCGCGATGCTGGCTACCGCCATGGATACCCGATGGGCCGTCGTCTTTTCCTAATGACGAGCCACCACGATTTTTTGTGAATGTGATGAGCCGTCGGTCCGAATTACTCGGACTACATAATTGCCTGACAGCAAGTTGGAAACGTCGATTTGCGAAGTAGGTGCGGTACCTGAATCATACACCCTAACAGCTTTTTCATTGATAATCTGGATGCTTTTCACATGCGGAAAATCTGCGAGACTCAGATTTAGAACTTGCGCGGTGGGGTTCGGATATAATACCATTTCAGGCACTATTCCGAATTTCACCGTGGCGATAGCGCTGTATGCGTAGGTTTCATCATAGTCGATCATCTTCAGACGGTATAAATTTACTCGCTGCAATGAAGGAGAATTATCCTTAAAATCGTAATGCCTAATCACCGAACTTGTCGCAGCAGCTTTTACACTGCCGATGGTATTCCAAGACTTCCCGTCGAAACTGTGCTCGATTTCAAACCGTTCACTGCCAGTTTCAGATGTTGTCTCCCAGTAAAGTAGTGCAGTTGTTCCCTCATTTTTGCCATTGAATTTACTTAGGGTAACGGGGAGGCGATCTTCGTCCGTAGTCTTTATAATCCAGAAATCCTCGCTGCCAAATGCCTGCTCTGTTTTGTCGGCCCCAATTCCGGAGACGGAGACTCCTCCCATAACGAAGCCATTATCCGACGTTCGCCGAAAGCACCTGATAGACTCATATTCAGTCCCGCCGAAAACCGTATCCCAAATTTTGTTCCCACTGGCGTCTAGTTTAACAAGCCAAAAATCGCCTCCACCTTTTGATACTACCGTTTTATCACCATCGACGGGTAGACCAACATCCGCTGCACTGATGTAGCTTCCATCCGCCATCTGCACAATGTACCCGAATCCTCCACTCGCAGAAGAGCCAAGATCTTTATCCCACTGAATGCTTCCGTCCGATGCCAGTTTGACGATCCAATAGCCCGTTATTCCTTTTTTGTCACCCGTCTTGTCCCCACCTGGTCCCGACCAAGTTGTTCCCGAAAGAATAGCCCCTCCGTCAGAAGTGACTTCCATAGAATAAAGATAATCGCCGTATAACGCACCTATCGTTTTATCCCATTCAATATTACCATTTGCATTCAGCTTGATAACCCAATAATCCGCCTCGCCCTTCAAAGCGCTTGTTTTGTTTCCACTAATTCCCGACCACGTCCAGCCGGCAACCAGATACCCGCCATCCGGGGTTGGACTTACTTTTTTAAATACGTCCATCGTGTTGCCCCCAATGGCTTTTTCCCATTGGACCGAGCCATTTGCATCAACTTTGACAATCCACAGGTCATCCTCGCCATAAGCGGGACTTCCCTTGTCACCACCAATGCCCGAGAATGTCACACCCCCCACTATTGCGCCGCCATCGGCGGTAGGTTCACAATTGACCACTACGTCTATCCCCGGTCCGCCTATCGTTTTGTCCCATAGCTTGGTTCCATCCGGGCCAAGTTTAACTAGCCAGAAATCATGTTCACCTTTTGAATTTTCTGTTTTGTCCCCACCGGCATTAGCGGCAGAACCGCCTGCTACCAGATAACCCCCGTCAGCCATTTGGAGGATAGAGCCAATGGATTCTACACCTGAACCCAGTCTCCTGTCCCATTGCTTGGTGCCGTTTGCGGACAGTTTAGCAACATAAATATCCTGAAACGTTACTGGTGGCGTATAGGTAATGATCGACCAGGAGTACCCTGCCATGATGTAGCCACCATCAGCTGTTTGCCGGATATCTTTCATAATGTCGGAAGCAGTGCCACCCAACGATCTATCCCATACTTTGAGAGGCTGAGCTTTTAATGTGATGCATAGAAATACGCCTGCAAATAAGAAGATCGACTTAAAAAAACGATCCGTAAAATGCATAACAAGCGCACTCATCGAGAGTTTTTGTGAGAAAGGCGAAAATAATTTCATCATTTTTCAATGTAGTTTACCGTTTCAATAATGCTCTATCCGCCGCAATAATGGCCGGGTCTCACGAACATCCCTGCAAGCGTTACAATTGCAAGTCGCTGCAAGGGTGGCGATGAAGGCAAATACCATCAAAAAGATTGATATTTCTATACAAAGCACATATAACCAGTCAGTTACCTGTTACAGGTAATAAATTTATTAAATGTGTCGACACTGGTTAAGTGCTACCAGTTTGAAATTGCTATTTGAAAAATGCGTGAGGTAATTGCACAGATCCCGAAGTAGTTTCAACATCCTGCCTTCCATCTTTTGATGGTAGAAGATAAGTTACAAATCAAAGAAGAAGTGGTCCACGTGGTCGTCCGGCGCTGCTATGATGACACTACTGGCACAATATATTGCGGTGCAATGCTGGATTCTCCAACTCATTAACTGTCACTGGAAAGACCATTTATATCCTGTTTCGTCGGGATAAGACGATAGAAATCAAAGCAAAGGTTGTTATTGTACTTTGGAATATGAGCCAGTAATATCCTTGTTTATGAATGACTTTTACTATCATGCAATGAGCGAAAAAGGCGATTCACCAGGATAAAAAATCCAAATTTCTATAAGTTATCTTAAATAGGGATTTCAAAGCTAAAAAGAGTATCACTTTTTGATGGTCTTGATTTTAAATTATCCCTACCTAAGTACAACCCTAGAGAACAGACGGAATTCTTAATCTTTAGTGTCGAATTTTGACATCGCATCGTGATTTCTAATCCAAAATGCCCGATCACGTACACTATTCGCATAGGCAGTTCCCCAGGAGGATACAATGCCTACACCAATAGATGTCCACATAAGACCTTTCAAATTATCACGATTCTTTGATGTAGTCGCAAAGATGGTCCCCACTGCCCCGGCCAGGGACAGCGTCAATGTGAAGTTTCTGATTTTCCGGGAACGCACATATAATTTCATACCTGCCGGAGATATGGAAAATTCCTTTGATAGCGCCTTTCTACCGGTGTATGTCGTTCCATTTTTGACGAACGTATTTCCACCAACCAGGAAAATGGTCTGCTTCTCATACCATTTCCCTGCTGTATTTATGACGGTATCAGCACCTGGAAATTGCGGGGTTGTGGCAGTAGCAGATCCAGTATGTACTTGTGCAGAGGCCGTGAACGTCACTAAGTAAAAAGCGAAAAAAAGTCCACTTCGAAAAAGACGCAATAGCTGATTATTTGTAGATGAGCGAAACAGCATAATACAAAGCGTTGATGGTGAGTGCCCCAAAATTCGCCGTTGTATAATTTGAAAATGCCAAAAACAGATAAATCACCATTTTCCAAAGATAAACGTACATTTTTAACGGACAGACTGGTTCTTTAAGATACTCAAAGTTACACCAACAGGTAACCCAAGTCGCAAGCCACTCCGCTCAGACGTCGCGAGCAGGGTGTGTTACGGACCGAGTCCCTAATAACAATTCGCATCATGATATTTCGACATAGATTATACACTTTTAGTTACAACTACTTCACTTACAACTCGCTCACGGCAATCAGGCATTCGTCACGACAACCGGCAGCACCATCGACCTGGCTAGCAACTTTGTTTTCAATAACATTCCTACCCTTACCAACCTCACCTCCGTTACCGCCGCCCAGGAAGGGGCGCTACCCGTTACACTGGTTAGCTTTCAGCTCCGACAGGCAGAGAAAGCGGCAATACTCAGTTGGAAGACTACCGATGAGCGAAACAGTGATTTCTTTGAAATCCAGCATAGCCCTGACGCACGCCGCTGGACCAGGATCGGCCAGGTTACGGCAGCGGGTGAAAGCAAAAGTCTTAGAGAATATTCATTTGATGATAACGCTATGCGCACAGGTTGGCAATACTACCGGTTAAAAATGGTCGATGCTGACGGCAGCTATGCATATAGTGCAATACGAAGTATCCGAATGGACGGCGCTTTTGTGATCACTGCTTATCCAAACCCGGTTGCCGATCACCTATTTATAACCACAAACAGCAAAGGCAGTCGGGTCAGGCTCCTTGACCTTTCAGGCAGGGTTCTATCTGATTCGCATAATAACACCGCTGAACCTATGCTACAAGTTAACATGAAGGGCTATCTGTCAGGGCCTTATCTTATTGAAGCTAAATCCAGCGATGGCACAAGCCAGGTCATTAAGGTGATCAAACAGTAAAAAGGAGTATAGATTGCCGCCATTAGCTCCATTCAAGTATTCAAAAGATCTCAAAAACTAAAAAAGTACACAATGAAAAGATTTTTCCTTTCTTCGATACCGGTTATGTTCTCTCTTTGTGCCAATGCGCAGGTTGGTATCGGCACCCTCAACCCTAGGGCTGGCCTGCATGCGGCTGATAGCAGCGTGGTTTTTCATGCTCCGGGCGATGCAACCGCGGGTTTGCCTGCATCTCCGGTTATCGGTGAAGGACGCCGCATGATGTGGTATGCCGATAAGGCGGCCTTTCGTGCCGGATACGTCGGCTCTGACGACAACTATTGGGATGAGATCAATATCGGAAAGTACTCTTTTGCAGGAGGGTATAACACCAGGGGTCCTATGGCCCAAGACTTCAATGCCGCCTTTGGCCTGGATGGTGTAAGTAATGACACAACTATAAATACAGTTAACATAGACGGAGTGAACATGGCTGCAATCCAGGCACTGGAAAAACGCACCAGGGAACTCCAGGCAGAAATGGTCGGCTCAGGGCGAGCCTTCACGAAGTAAACAACAAAGTGGCCTTGATTGAAAAGTTGCTTAGCGGTAGTGCCCGCAAAGAAGAAACATCAGCCTCGCGCTAACAGACAGATTCGGCTGGAATCAAAATTAAAGGACGGTCTTCGGTGCGGTATGCTGCTCTTTTTTCACCAGAGTGAACGGAAGGTGTGCATGATTTACTGATTTAGGAATTTTGGTATTATTTGCCGGTACAGTGTAACCTTCTGGGTGGCGATGCGACCGGGTCAGTCTTTTGCAAATTTCGAATCCCATCCATTTTCCGATTTTATAAGATATGTTCCCCTCAATAAATTGTCTACCGGGATCATGGTTCGTTCGGTTTTAATGTGAGTCCGCAGGACTTCTCGACCCGATAAATCATATATTTTAACCTGCCCCCTCATTTTACCTAAAATAGTAATAGTATTGGTAGCTGGATTCGGGAAAACGTTCTGGGTAGAGTTTATCGTTATATGTACAGCCTTGATATGCGAATATTCTGCCTTTCCTGCCAGATCTACAATTTTCAGCCTGTAATACGACTTTCCTTCCAGTGGATTCAAATCTGTTAATGCATAATGCCGAACGGAATTTACAGTACCCCCTCCTTTGATACGGCCTATGGTATCCCAGTTGCGGATGTCTGCCGAGCGCTCCACTTCAAAAAAATCGTTATCAGATTCTGAAGCCGTCGCCCATTCTAACTCGATTGGTCCGTTGTTGTTTTTTGCTTCAAAACTGATCAGGGATACATCCAGCGCCTCGCATTCGACAGCGTCACCGATATTAATCGTCCAATTTTTTTCGTTTCTTAAGACTGCTAAGGCCGTTGCTGCGGGAAGACCGTATGCAATACCGGCGGCATCAAACATAACATTGTTGGGCGTACCGGCATTGGTAGCCCATCCTTCCAAGGTCGTGGCCATATTGGCGCAATCCATTGCGGATGCATCCAGCATTTGGTTCATTGATTGAACCGACGATAGCGTCCAGTTACCGAGCGATTGATTAAAGTTTGACGTATTTTGAAACATAGCATACATATTCGTCACACTACTTACATTCCACGAGCCAATTGGTTGGTTAAATGCAGCATAGACAAACATTTCACTCATGTCGGTAACATTTCCCACATCCCAACCGGCAAGTGGCTCATTAAATAAGAGGGTCCCGTAAAACGCGTGTCTCATATTTGTCACTTTGCTAACATCCCAGTTGCTTATCCCGGGAACACTGGATAGCGACAAGCAAGCATAAAACAAGCTTTCCAGCGTGGTCACATTCCGTAGATCGGGAGCATCAGTTGCTGTAATATTAAGTCTTGTACAGGCTATAAATGAGATGCTTTCCCATTGGATATCTCCCCATTGTCTGACCTCCACGAGCTTGTGTGCGTCTCTAAATTGTCCGAAACTAATGTTGTTAAAAGTCCCGTTGCCGGGTGATATGCGTATTACATAGGTGCCTACGGTGGGAAAAGTGAGCGTATGTTCGCCTGATCCTACGGCTGTCCCATTGTTTGCAGGATTACTCAACTCTTCCCAGGCAATGTTATAGTTGATACCCGTAGTTGTAAGCACGATCTGATTAGGGCCACTTTGTGGCAGTATAGGGGGGATTGTATTATCCGTTTTCCAGACAGTTACAAAATCTGAGGTGTTTTGGGCATTCGAATACGTGCCAGATAGGTTAAAAAATAATAAGTAAGCAAACAGAACTCTGAAATCCATTAGGACTACTCTGAGGATGTAGATTTTTGTCATATTCTGTAAATTAATGCGCGTCACATTTGATATTTATGACGAGTTATAATCATATTGTTACTTTGATTTGTGACTGATTGCTGTATCTGGCGGATTTGCGAAGGTGTTGACCGGCCAGCAGGCGGCGCCGCGCGAGCAGTAGACCACCACCCAGCCCCAGTATGAGCAACCCGATACCGGCAAATCCCATCCAGGAGTTGCCATTTTGATCATGCATTTGCTGGCGCAATGCCGCATTATCGGCTTTCAGGTTTTCCAGTTCGGCCGCGAGGTTGCGGGTACGTTCTTCCAGCGCTTTGACCCCCGCCAGGGTTACACCGTCGAGATCTACCGTACCGATACTGCGGTTATCATTACCCAGCCCAAATGCCGCGTAAAAGTCCTGCGCCATCGGTCCAATGTGTTTGATATTTTCCGCATCTGCTTTATAACTCCATTTGGTTAAAGGAAGCTTCCGTAACTTTTCAAGAATATCCTCGTATGACACCGCTTCGAAGCGATGTTTTTTGTTCATGTCCGATACGTTCGTCCATACGCCCGAGGTTGACAGGTATGCACCCGTCGATGTGGAGATAACGGTGTTGGACTGTCCCCAGTTACTCACCGTTGCCCCGCTCTGAATGGTGACACCGGTAGCGAGGTTGGAAGAAGTAAATATCCGGAACCCGCCGCTGGTGCGCCAGTTGGCCGAGTGGTTCACGCCGGCGCGCAGCTCGTCCACCGAGGACCTGTCGGCAAACACAAAACTACCCTGGCGAGCATTGGTATTGGCATGATAACCCATCGCAACAGAAACAGCCCCGCTCGCGACGTTGTCTTCGCCTACCGCAAATGATGACTGCTGCGCTGCAGTTGTTCTGAGGCCAAAAGCAGTCGCATTGTCGGCAGATGCCCGCACATCTTGTCCCATCGCCACGGAATGGTTTCCTATCAGGGCGGCATTCCACTGGTTATTGCTAACAGTCCCTACACGGAAAGCGGACTTCCCCGGATACCACATCATGCGCGTGCCATGCCCTTCGACAGGTACATTTTCGCCTGACGCGTCTCCGTTATACTCACCAGTCAACAGAAACCCGCCGTCTTGAAAAACAATCATTTTTCTGTTCTGTGCGGCATCCCGGCCGACCAGGAGCGTGTCCGTTTTTTGTGCATATACGCCTACTGGTGCAACTAATGCGCAGAGTAATGCATTAGATACTGATCGTCGCAGGCGACATCTCACTGATTTTTTGTTAAGCGTTTTTGGGGTAAAATTTGTATTCATTGGTAAGAGATAGATACTGCCAATAAAAGAGTACAATTACTTCCAAAAATACAGCCGCGGGTAAGGATACTTCTAAGCATTTATCGGATATACTTGTAGAATTTCTTTACAGGTTGATAACAAAATCACTACAAAAAAAATTGTTAATCCTTCGGGAGACGTACCTCAATGCCTGATTAACTGCCCTGATTTTCGCTGATTGGTTTCCGTTTGGGTAACAAGTCGGACGCGATGGGGATATCCATTTTACCCCTGGTCCCTTACTGACTGCCCCATGGACGGCAGGTAATGAAGTAGCTGATGTATCACGGAGTAGTTGGCGTGGCGCAGTGCATTTGGGTAATGCGGCCCCTGATAATACTTATTGATGATTGAATGTATTACGGCCTGATAGCAACCGATAGGTTAAATAATACATTTCTGACAACGTTGTTAGCGGGTAACCATCATAAATATTAATCCCAGATATATCACTGAAACAAAGGACATCATTGCTAATAATAATTATTGCTGGGATTATGGGTTCCTGTGCGAAAAGTGTCGATTTGGATCTTGCCGACAGTCCGCTCAGCAATTTGGTTTTCACTCGCTTCGCCCTGACTTCTCATGCTGGTATCAACCTGGTGGTCAATCAAAAGGGCAGTGTACTGCTTGGAGCAAAATTGAATGCCTCGGTCGGACCGGGTCGCCGGAGCGATGATGGATTGTTTTTTCTTCCCTTTTTGTTAGCCGCTGAGCCAGAGCCATTTTTAATGCGCTCACCGGTCCTTCGACAGCCAAAGAAGGTCTGACCGACCAGCCAACGAATAGCGTCACAAGATACGTGCTCGCTGCAATTTCAAATTTGTCACTAGATTTCTACAAAAAGACCGTATTATTTATTACGTCGATCGCCGCTCGCAGTTGCGACCTTGGTGGGTTATTTCACAACATTCACCTTGGTATGAAAAAAAATCTACTGCTGACAATAGTCGGTATACTTGTAGCCACCCTATTTTCCTATGGCCAGATCGCCGTTACAGATTACGTGACCACATGGAAAACCGACAATCCTGGCGCATCACTATCCAACCAAATAACAATTGCTGCCGAAGGTGAATATAGCGTTTACTATGAAAGCATCCCTGCCGGGACATCTGGAAGCCTGCCTGCCTCAGGCACGTTCAACGGCCCGCAAACTATTACACTGCCTGCGGCTGGTACTTACAGGATAGCGATCAGACCAACCGGAGCTACGCCTTTCCACCGGATTCATTTCAACGGAAGCGGAGATAGACAGAAACTGCTGAACATCGAGCAATGGGGTAGTACTGTATGGTCTACCTTCGAACAGGCCTACTATGGATGCTCCAATCTTTCTGCGATTTCTGCAACAGATGCCCCGATACTGACCAATGTAACTTCGATGAGACAGGCTTTTAACCAATGTGCCTCCCTCACATCTGCTCCCAATATGAATAACTGGAATGTATCTGTCGTGACCGATATGACTAGCATGTTTAATGGCGCAGAATCCTTTAACCAGCCCATTGGCAATTGGGATGTTTCGGCGGTAACCGATATGGACGCTATGTTTACTGGCGCCACTGCATTTAATCAGCCTATCGACGATTGGGATGTGTCGGCGGTAACCAATATGAGCTCAATGTTTAATGGTACCGATGCGTTCAATCAGCTTATCGGGGGTTGGAATGTATCAGCGGTTACTAACATGCAATCGATGTTTTCGAGTGCTGCTGCTTTTAATCAGCCTATTGGCAATTGGGATGTTTCGGCCGTAACCAATATGCGTTCTATGTTTTTTTATGCGCCTGCCTTCAATCAACCTATTGGCTCCTGGAATGTTTCGGCCGTAACCAATATGACCGGAATGTTTCTTGGTGCTATTGCCTTCAATCAGTCTTTGGGCAAATGGAGCTTGAACCCCACAGTGGATATTGGCACTATGCTTTTTGGGAGCGGGGTGAATTGCAATAATTACAGTATGACCCTGATCGGATGGGCGGCAAACCCGGCTACTCCTTCGGGCCGCAATCTTGGATTATTATCCGGAAGGACTTACGGCTCCTATGCATCGGATGCCAGGAATTTCTTGACTGTTACCAAAGGGTGGACAATTACAGGTGACATGCTAGACCCGAACTGTACCTACCCGATCCCTGCGACCGATTATGTAACAACCTGGAAAACGGATAACCCTGGTTCGTCGCTATCCAACCAGATTACCATCCCCGCCGAAGGCGAATACACGGTGTATTATGAAAATATCAACCAGCCCGGGGTTTTCGGATTTCTGCCTGCATCCGGCACTTTTAACGGCCCGCAAACGATTACTTTCCCTGCAGCTGGTACTTTCCGGATTGCGATCAGCCCCACCGGAGCCGCGCCTTTTCACCGCATTCATTTCAACGCAAGCGGAGACCGACAGAAACTGCTGACCATCGAGCAATGGGGTAGCACGGCGTGGTCTACTTTTGAAGCCGCCTACTATGGATGCTCAAATCTTTCCACGATTTCTGCAACAGACGCCCCGATACTGACCAGCGTAACCTCGATGCGTCAAGCGTTTAGGGGCTGCAATAAACTTTCATTAGCGCCGAATATGAACAACTGGGATGTTTCGACGGTGACCGATATGAGTCTAATGTTTAGGGAGGCCACTGTTTTCAACCAGCCCATTGGCAATTGGGATGTTTCCGCGGTGACTGACATGAATGGGATGTTTACGAATGCTGATGCTTTTAACCAGCCCATTGGCAGTTGGAATGTATCAGCGGTGACCAATATGATCCGTATGTTTACTACTGCAACTGCCTTTAATCAACCTATCGGCACCTGGGATGTTTCCTCGGTGACCAGTATGAGTACAATGTTTAATCGCGCAGCTAATTTTAATCAACCTATTGGCAACTGGGATGTTTCGGCAGTGACCGATATGAGCGGCATGTTTGGCGGTGCTTTTGACTTTAATCAACCTATTGCCGCATGGGATGTCTCTGCGGTGACCAATATGGTCAACATGTTTAATGGTGCGCATGTTTTTAATCAACCAATTGGCACCTGGAATGTCTCCGCAGTGACTAATATGACCGCTATGTTTTATTTTGCCGGAACCTTCAATCAGTCTCTGGGTGAGTGGAGCCTGAATGCCTCGGTGGACATGAACGGCATTCTTTTGAATAGTGCAATAGATTGCAATAATTATAGCATGACCCTGATTGGCTGGGCGGCTAACCCGGCAACGCCATCTGGCCGCAGCGTGGAGCTACCTGACATCAGCTATGGTTCGGCCGCAGCTGCGGCACACCAGTCGCTGACCTCTGTCAAAGGGTGGACTATTACAGACAACGGTCTGGACCCAAATTGCATGGTGCTGCCTGTGAAACTGGTTTCCTTTACAGCGAAGGCACTCCCCGACCATACCATATCACTCAGCTGGCAGACCGCCCAGGAAACAGGCAATGACCGTTTTGTCGTCGAGCGCAGCACCGATCTGGTCCGCTTTGAGCAGGTAGCCGAAATCCGAGACGTGGCAGGAAATTCCAATGCTATACACACGTATCAAACCATCGATCCTGCCCCCCATCCGGGCACGAGCTACTACCGGCTGGCGCAATACGATCTGGACGGCACACGGAGCTATTCACGCATCGTTACGGTTGTGGTGCGATCTGGGGATTATGTGCTTTATCCCAACCCGGTCCGAAACCAATCCTTTCACATCAGCATTGACGAACCCGTCACCGCAAGCATTCAGCTTTACAACGCTAAGGGAGGTTCAATCGCTTTCACGCGCAAACCCAGTGGTTCGCAAACGGTGCTCATAACGCCGCTGCAACCCCTGCCTGCCGGTACCTACCTGGTTGTCGCCTATGAGCGCGCAACCAAACGTACATTCAATCTGATAGTATCGGAATAGATTTGTTTGCTGCATAGGGAAGACATATGTCAGTTAGAGTCGAATGCTGCTGACGAACATCATTTGTCCGAAAGCGAACAAGTCGGTATTGTTAAGCAATTGAATTACAGCGCATCCCAATTATGGCATATATATTTAGGCGGTTACTTGCTACCAGTCACTTTTAAAAAGGTCCGGGTTTCCTAAATCTTCAATCGTATGCTTCAAAATTATATCAAAATCGCCATTCGCTTTCTTTGGAAATATAAAACGAATTCCTTTGTGAGTATTGCGGGCCTGGCGTTTGGCATCAGTTGCTTTTTAATGCTGGCCACCTATATAGTCCATGAATTTCGCTACGATCGCTTCTTTGAGAACAACGACCGCATAGCCCGTATAAACCTTTTCTACCAATACGGCGAAGGTGAGGCTTCCAATATTGCTTTGACACCGACAGCGGTTGCTCCAACATTCAAACGCGAATTTCAAGAGGTTGAAAAAGTTGCCCGAATTTACCCTTTCAGCGTGAATGGCTCCGTTGCTGTTCGTAATGGTGATCAGGTTTACCAGGAAAACAAAGTTGTCTTCGCCGACTCCACACTCTTTGATATATTCTCTTTCCCATTCATCGAGGGCAATAAATCAACTGCGCTCTCCCACCCAAACTCCGTTGTAATTGACCAAAGTACCGCTAGAAAGTACTTCAAAGACCAAAAAGCCGTAGGGAAAACGATCTCGATGGATGAACGATATAACCTGCTAGTAACAGGTGTGATCTCAGATATCCCCTCATACTCCCATATCAAATTTAATTGTGTGGGTAGTTACACCACACTGCCAAGATCGAAAAATGAAGTTTTTAATTCAGCCAACGATTATACCTATGTCCTGCTACGGCCCAATGTTTCGATGGCAAGGTTTCAAGATAAGGTCAATGCCTTTGTCAGAAAGAACTTAGGTAACCCCAACGATCCCGCTTCGAAGGTTAGGCTTGATTTAGAAAAACTGACTGACATCCACCTTTATTCTACGGTGAGCAATCAAATGGAAGCTTCCGGTAATTCTAGATACATATACATTCTATCGGGTATCGCAGTGCTTATCCTGCTGATAGCCTGTACCAATTTTGTAAACCTGGTAACCGCCCGTGCAGCCATTCGCATACGCGAAATTGGGGTACGCAAGGTCATCGGAGCGGTACGGTCACAGCTATTTATGCAGCACATGTTTGAAAGCTCACTAACGGCAATTGTCTCTACCATCCTGGCGCTGGTCATTACTTTTATCGGACTTCCTGAATTAAGTCTACTGACGGGTAGCTCATTAAGCCTGTCGGTATGGCCCGGTTCCAGTTTTCAAATTGGGCTGGTTGTGTTAGTTATTGTCATCACGCTGATCTCCGGCGCATACCCTGCTGCGATACTATCTGGCTTCCAACCCGCCAAAGTTCTTAAGGGAAACAGATCTTTAATGTCTGATGGGGTCGGTTTGCGAAACGTGCTGGTCGTGTTTCAATTTTCGGTGTCCATGCTGTTCATAATCGCTACGCTTATCGCAAACCAGCAGCTTGACTTTATCCAAAATAAAAATCTGGGCTTGAACCCAGAGCAGATCATTGTGGTCGATATGAGCTCCGGCATCCCCCCGGCTAAACTGGAATCAATTAAAGGCGATCTGATGGCGCAGACCAGTGTAAAATCGGTCAGTGCATCTTACGGGTCACCGCTCGATATTCAGGGGGGATACGCGATCAGCGCGCAAGATAAGCCCACGGGGTTTTACATCGATATTACTGCAATTCCAGTCGAAAAGGATTTCGTGCAGACCATGGGCATAAAGCTTTTGATTGGCGAAACGTTCAGTGCTACCGACATCGCCCAGGTAACCCAGCAGGGTGAGGAATTACGCAGGTTTGCTTTTTTATTGAACGAATCCGCGGTGAAAGCAATGGGCTGGTCACCTACGCAAGCCATTGGCAAAGAAGTAAATATGAACGGAAGGCAGGGTCGGGTCAAAGGCGTTTTAAAAGATTTTCATTTTCGGTCCATGCACGAAAAAATCGGTCCGATCGCAATCATACCTGAATACGATTACTTCGGAAAATTGCTGGTAAAAACAACTGGGGCCGATGCAACACAAGCAATTTCGCTTCTCGCAAAAAGCTGGAAAAAAAATTTCCCGCTTCGCCCTTTCGAATATCATTTCCTGGACCAAGAGTTTGAACAGATGTATCAAACCGAAGCCAGGATCACTCAGATATTGCGCGTATTCTCTTCTGTAACGATTCTAATTTCATGCCTCGGCTTGTTTGCCCTCATTGCATTCATGTCTCAGCAACGAACCAAAGAAATCGGTGTGCGAAAAGTATTGGGTGCCTCCATCGCAAGCATTATTATGCTGCTTTCAAAGGATGTAATCAAACTGATTATCATTGCAGTATTGATCGCCTCTCCCCTTGCCTGGTATGCCATGCACCACTGGTTAAACGACTTTGCTTACCACATTGAAATCGGTGCGGCAACCTTTGTTTTCGCCTCGATTATTGCAATAGTGATAACATTGGCCACAATTAGCTTTGAAAGTATCAAGGCAGCATTGATGAACCCTGTAAAATCGTTAAAAAGTGAATAGAGAGCCTGCTAGCAAACTTTCTCACTATTAATCGTTTGGCTTAATATTGCACTATCAATCAGGTCCCGTGAAATCACGAGCGCTTTTATCCTTCGTGTTAACAAGGTCCTTTGGGATGAATTGTCAGAAAATTTCAACAATGCCTTTTCACATTTACTAATTGTTGAAACAATGGCGCGTTTTGCTTCCTCTAATTCATTCTGGCTATAATACTTCATATTCAATCGCTGTTGATGTCAATCGATTATTAGACGTGGGTTTCTTACAAAGTAATTTGTTTAAGTGATTGATTACAAGTGTGCCCAAAAATCTCAAACCTAAACTAATGGTGTATAGGTGTATCGTGCTGATTTCCTTGATGAGTTCAGCAATATTGTGTCAAGCTCAGACCGTAGCATACGCTTGAAATCACTTCTATTGTATAACCTTAATCCATATGGCTCCCAGCCTCGGAATATTGATTCCAGTTGTCAACCTTAGAGGCCTTATCTAAAATGTCAGGATAGTGCTTATGTTCCTAAGGTTCAAATAGACATCCCTCGAGATGAGCTGAATAAGGGCATTGAAGATTCCGCAGGAGTTTATGGGACAGCGTTTCAGCATTGGCATGCCTACGCCGTTGATCGAGGTGAATGGTGCGACATTACCGACAAACTTGATAATGTCCAGCCTGGTCGCTTACGACTGGACCGGTAATTTCCGCGAACTTTAAAATATCATCGAAATGGCGTATTGGCGAGGACGGCGCGGCCGCCATATTGAAAATTCCGCCGACCACCCTGGACTCCAAAATGAAGAAGCTGGGGATCAAGCGGAATTTCAGCATTTAAAAAACGATGAGTTGCCTTAGAGGGTGGCCATACCGCCATCGATGATCAACTCGGTACCGAGCAGGAACCGCGACTCGTCGGAAGCGAAATACACAGCCGCATTCGCGATCTCTTCGGGAGCACCGAAACGTCCGGCCGGGATCTGGGCCGCAATGCTCTCTCCTATTTGTTTGAAGTCGTCCTCGGAGATACCGAATTTCTCGGGGGTATGAAGCGGCGTAGCTACCGGGCCCGGGCTAATGGCATTTACACGGATTTTTCTGGAAACCAGCTCCGCCGAAAGGTTTTTAGCGAGTGTGAGCAGCGCCGCTTTCGATGCCGCATACACGCTGGCGCCAGGCATACCCACGTGCGCATTGATCGAAGTGTTCAGGATGATTGACCCGCCGTCATTTACCAGCGGCAGCAATGCCTGGATCGTAAAATATGCGCCTTTGAAATTGACATCCAGGATTTTATCGAAGAAATCCTCGCTCACCTGATCCACCGGAGCGAACTGCGCGATGCCTGCATTGATAAAAAGAATATCCACCTTCGGAGCGATCGCTTCAACCTGCGCTTTGAGCGATTGAATATCCTCCCATTTGCCTGCGTCCGAGACAATACCGTGCGCTTTGCTTCCAAGTGCCTGTACGGCTTCGTTGTTGGCATCGGCATTACGGCCGGTAAAAATTACTTCCGCACCTTCCCCGATAAACGTCTGGACGGTGGCTAATCCAATTCCACTGTTACCGCCTGTAACTACTGCTGTTTTATGTGCTAATCTTGACATGATCGTGTTTGTTTATGTAGTTTTGTAATGATCGATACAAAACTACATACTTATTTTGTAACGATCACTATAAAACTGAAAAAACTTTTTAGATGGCTGAAAGAATGGCGTCCAGAGCGCTGTGGAGATGTTTTTTATCGCTGTTCGTAGCGGCAATCACCCGGATACCCATGAAGTTGATGAAAAGGAAACTCGCCAGTATTTCTGCATCTTTCTCCGAAGCGATCTCGCCGGACGTCTGTCCCTTGCGGATCAGATCTGCCAGGATCGAACGAATCTGATGCTCGTTGTCGGCAGCGATCCTGAACACCTGCGTATCCTGGTTGGCCATTTCCGTTATCGTGTTGACCATGAAGCAGCCACGGCGTTCAGGATCTTCCAAAGTGGCGTCAATCAGCGTCGCCAGCAGATACCGGATGATTTCCCGCACCGGCTTTTGCTCCAACACCGCCTGGCGCATCCATTCGTGCTGGGATTGCAAATACGTTTGCAGGGCGGAAACGAACAACTTATGCTTGTCGCCGTAGGTCGCGTACAGGCTCGGCGCGTTGATTTCCATACTTGTCGTCAGGTCGGAGATAGACGTACCGGCATAACCTTTCTTCCAAAAGACATTCATGGCTTTTTGCAAGCCGGCAGCTTCGTCGAATTTTTTTGGTCGGGCCATTGCTGTTTTGTATCGTTCATTACATTAACAAC
>NZ_FNAN01000001.1 GCF_900101885.1 Dyadobacter soli
AAGAGGCTGTCTCACATGAGGCAGTCTTTTTTCATTTTCATGGTTGGGTAATTTTTCTGAATTGATTATCTTTAGGTATAAGCAAATCAAGGAAAAATGGGTCGACGACAGCCTAATTTCAAGCCCTATCACCAGCAGCAGTTAATGCTGCTTCCCCCAAGTTTAGATGAATTAGTCCCCAAAGGTCACGTTGTACGTGTGGTCGATGATGTGATCAATAAGATCAATTTAGAGTCGCTCAATGCTGCCTACTACCTGACCGGCCCGGCGAGCTACCATCCCCAGATGCTGTTAAAAGTGCTTGTATTCGGCTACATGAGCAATATTTATTCAAGTAGGAAGCTGGAAGCGGCTTGTAAGGAGAGCATTTACTTTATGTATTTGAGCTCAATGAGCTTCCCTGATCATAACACCATTAACCGTTTTAGGGGCGTTCGTTTAAAGGATACGTTCAGGACGATTTTTGAGCAAGTGGTCAGCTTGCTTGCCCAGGAAGGATATCTGAGCATTGAGGAAGTATTTACCGATGGAACCAAAATTGAAGCGAACGCCAATAAATACACATTTGTCTGGAAGAAGGCGATTGCCAGCAATAAGGAGAAAATGAAAAAACAACTGGCTGAGATCTGGGCGTATGCACAGAGCGTGGCTGCCACCGAAGACAACATGCCCGAGCCGCCAGACTTGACCACAATCAATAAGGAGAAAGTCCAGGATACGGTCGATACGCTTAACCAGGTGCTCGGTAAAAAGGAGAACATCGACAAGAAAATGAAGACCAAACTGGGTTATGTGACCAAGCATTACCCGGCCAATATTGCCCGCTACGAGCAGCAGGAAGCCATTTTAGGTAGACGAAACAGTTATAGCAAGACCGATCCTGACGCTACCTTTATGAAGTTGAAGGAGGACCATATGCGCAACGGCCAGCTCAAACCTGCCTATAATGTTCAGATATCAACCTCAAATCAGTTCATCGTAAATTACTCCATCCACCCCAATACCACTGATACGAACACGCTGTCCAGTCACCTGGAACAGCATGAGAAAAGCTTTGGCGCTGCCCCCAAATCGCTGACTGCCGATGCCGGTTACGGCTCGGAGGAAAACTACACTTTATTGGAAGAAAAGAAGGTGACTGCCTTTGTGAAGTACAACCTATTTGACAAACGCCAGAACCGCGCCTTCAACAGGAAACACCCATTTGCCACCGACAAACTTTATTACAACCCGGGGCAGGACTATTATATCTGTCCGATGGGTCAGAAAATGGCTTACATAGGCGATCGGACAAGGAAAACAACCACCGGCTTTGGGCAGACCGTAAGGCTTTACAAAGCCAGAAACTGTCAAAATTGCCCATTGAACGGAGCTTGTCACAAGTCACAAGGCGATCGGGTGATTCAGATAAATGTCAATCTAGAAAGGCAAAAGCAGCAAGCTGACCAGCTGCTAACAAGTGAAGAAGGCATCCAGAAACGAAAGAAGCGATGCTATGATGTTGAACCGGTCTTTGGCAACATCAAAAACAATCACGGCTTCCGGCGATTCATGCTCCGCGGCAAGCAAAAGGTCGAAATCGAGTGGGGATTAATAGCATTAGCCCAAAATCTAAGGAAAAGAGCGGCCTAAGACAGCCGTTTTTTGCCTTCATTAACCAAATCGAGCCCAATAGCTTCTTGTCTAAGATATTACTGCCGATTCCAGATCATCAAAAATAAAATGAAAGAGGGTGCCTCGTTTTTTAATTGAGACACCCTCTATTTTTTTATCAGGAAAAATCCTTTGTCATACCCGGCCTTCACGTGGTCGATCTCCATTTCCTGTTCGCCTGCCACAAACGATTCGAACTCCATTTTGATCTCGTAGCCTTCGAAATGTGCGAGAAAGCGCTTTTCATTGAAAAACCAGGCGGGATAATGGGCTTCGTAAATCTCCGGCGGCACTACTTGCAGCGTGAGCCGGTCGGCGCGGTCGCCCTTGATGAAGGCCGTCCGGTCGACGAGGATGTATTTGAAATTGTACTTTTTAATCTCTTCCAGGAAATCGTGGGGCTTTTCGAGGTATTGCACCACGCTCGATAGCAGCAGTACATTGGCCTTTTGCGCTGCCATACTTTCTTCGATCGTGAAATGAAATTTTAATATTTCATCCTCAAAATGCGCCTGCCCGCAGCGCACGTAACTTTCCTGTTCCACAACGCTCCAATGCAGCCGCACGTTTTGCGGAACGACGTCTTTTACCTGATAATAGGTACTGCCCAATGATCCGCCGAAATCGATCACATTCAGCTCGTTGCCGCATTCGATAGCAGCATAAAGTAGCGCGGAAATGACGGAATAGGGATAGATTTTTTGATCAAACAAAACCGAATCGCGCTCGTACACCGCTTCGCCGTTCTTCACTTTCAGGAGCGCATTCTTCGTTTTTTCCAAAATAGGCTCAGCCTCGTAACCTCCGGACAGCGCGGTGAGTGCTTCCCATTTTTTGTAGTCACCAAACCAGCCGTACGGATTCTTCTTTTTGGGTTTAAAGAACGACATATTATTCTTTTAGGATTGCCCGCAAGTTAAGGCTTTATTTAGTAACTCCGGTATAATACGATCTTAGCACAGCCAACTCGATGAATATGAGCGTAGTTGTAAATTATATAACTGACAGTCAATTATTTCAAAAGATATTTTCCAACCTTGTCTCTGAAAAAATAGTCGGTAATATATTATTTTACCAACCGGGAGGATAGCCACTTTTACGATTTATCACAGATATTTGTACAAGAAGTTACCCTCTTCTACCCCTAACATACTTTAATGCAGCATTTTTGTACCCTTTTCAACTCGGGCTACCTCTCGCGGGGATTGGCGATGTACCATTCGCTGGTGCGGCAAGGGGCTGATTTTCACTTGTATATTTTCGCATTCGACGATGCCTCCGATGCATTGCTGCGCCGCCTGGAGCTGCCGCACGCGACAGTCATTTCACTGCAAGAATTCGAAACCCCCGACCTGCTGGCGGTAAAGGGTACACGTACGGCGGGGGAGTATTGCTGGACCTGCACGTCCTTCACGATCTGGCATTGCATTCACACGTTTGCTCTCGACCATTGCACTTATGTCGATGCGGACCTGCTGTTTTTTGCCAACCCGAAAGTCCTCACCGACGAAATGGGCGAAAATTCCGTGCTGATCACCGCGCACCGCTATGCCGCGGAGTACGATCAGTCGGAGAATAGCGGCATTTACTGTGTTCAGTTTGTGACATTTAAAAATACACCCGACGGCCTGGCAACGCTTGCCTGGTGGATGAATGCCTGCCTGGAATGGTGCTATGCCCGGTTCGAGGACGGCAAGTTCGGGGATCAGAAGTACCTCGACGACTGGACCGAGCGCTTCGCAGGTGTACACGTGCTGGCCCATGCGGGTGGTGGGGTTGCGCCCTGGAACTCTGTCGATTATGCTTGTGAGAATGTGAATGAGCAGGTGTTTGTGCGCAAATCAGGGGAACAGGCGGTCCCGCTCGTATTCTACCATTTTCACGATTTCCGGTACTGTGTGGATGGCAGCTTCCGTCTCACAGCCGAGCAATACCGACTTCCCGAAGGCATCGTCCGGTATGTATACGGCCCCTATATCCAAGCACTTTCCGCTGCGGAATCGCAAATCATAGCGACTGATCCGACGGCTGTTTTCCATGAGCCACCGATGGTTTTGAAATGGATAAAGGTCAGTTTGTCGCGACGTATACAGTTCCGGTTGCGGGGCCGCTATAAGAATTATACCAAAAAGAATGCATTAACCTAATCTAATCGTAAACACCCCTTGGCTCATTTAATCAACCTGAAAACCTTTACGGATACCCGCGGCAGCCTGACTGTCATCGAGCGCGTGATCCCGTTCGAAATCAAACGTATCTTTTACGTCAACGGGCCCGATCATTTCAAAAATAGCGGCAGGCGCCAGGCCATGAAGCAGGCTGTCATTTGTCTGAAAGGAAGTTGCCTCATTACCAGCCACACCGGTACCGAAGAGCAACGCTTTGTGCTGAATACGGCGGACCAATGCCTGCTGCTCGCGCCCGAAGACCGTCACGAGATGCTCGAAATCACGGACGAATCCATTCTGATGGTGCTGGCCTCAGAGCCATTCGAGCATGAGATCGTCGTGCAGGAGCCCCGGGAATACGAATTTTCGCTTACTTAACGGATTGTTAACGAGCCAGATGTAATGCATACCCCGCTGCCGAAAATTACCGTCGTGACCCCATCGTTCAACCAGGCGAAATACCTGGAAAGTACCATTCTTTCCGTGCTTGGGCAGGGCTACCCCAACCTGGAATACATGATCATCGACGGCGGCAGTACCGATGGGTCGGTAGACATTATCCAGAAGTATGAGCAGCAGCTTGCCTATTGGGTAAGCGAGCCCGATAACGGCCTGTACGACGCATTACAAAAAGGCTTCGCGCGGTCGTCGGGAGACATCATGGCCTGGCTCAATGCCGATGATATGTACCATTCGAAATCCCTGTTCACGGTTGCGGAAATGTTCGGGCGGTTTGAGCATGTGAAATGGATTATGGGCACCAACACGTTTTTCGACGAAGCGGGCCGGCCGTTCGTATACGACGACCTGCCGTACGGTCAACGCTGGTCGCGGTTACGGCTGCAATTGTACGATGGGCGGTTTATTCAGCAGGAATCCGTTTTCTGGCGGCGCACATTGTGGCAGCAGGCGGGTGGCTTTATCGATCAGAATTATGCATTAGCGGCCGATTTCGAGCTTTGGCTGCGGTTTTTCAAGTACGAGCGCTTGTATTCGACCTCATTCATGCTCGGTGGCTTCCGCTTCCGGACCGAAAACCAGAAGAGCTACAATCAGCGCGATCAATACCTTGCAGAAATGAAGCGTTTGCTCGCAAAAGAAAACAGCAATGCACCACAACTGGCACTTTGCCGCGTGATGATGTTTTTAATTAGAATAGTACCCAAAAGAAAATGGCGGAGCCGCCTGTTGGCGAAGGTGCTCGGTTTGCCTCCCAAAATTGTATTCGACAGAAATGCCGGAATGGTGATGCAGAATGTTTCTTAGCGGTTGAAAAGCCGCTCCTTCAACCTTTTGAACAAAAATCTCAGGTAAATAGCCGGGCCGAAATGTCGCAAGATCAGTCCGGCTTTTTCTTGCTCGAAGACGGCGTCTTTCTGCAACGACGATATGCCCGTATCGTTGAAAATAGCAATGTCGAAATCTCTGAAAATGAACTGGTAACGCTTGTCGCTGTGACACTGCATGTTGAACACGTGGTCGGCGGAAATGCGGTAACGGGTGTCGTACCTGCGCGTGGAAAATATCCCCGCCGGGTAGATGATCGCCTGGTGGTTGATGCCCGTCTTCGCCTGCTTGTAAGGCGCCATTTCGCCCAGGTATTTCTGGCCTGCTTTGAGGACGCTTCCGTAGTAAATCGCTTGCGTATCGGTTAACTGTTCCGCCATTCCGGAGAATGCGGAGGTTAGAATATCGTCGGCACCAATGAAGTAGATCCATTGCCCGCGCGCGTGGTCGAGGGCTTTGTTCATGGCCTCGTAAATACCGCTGTCTCGTTCGCTTTTCCAGAAAGCGATGTTGTCGGTATTTTCATAAAGGATAGCGGCGGTGCGGTCGGTGCTGCCGCCGTCCATGACAATGATCTCTAAATGAGGATATTGCTGATCGTAGATGCTGTCGAGGCACCGTTGCAAAAACTTTTCCGCATTGTATGTGACCAGGATGACGGAGATCAGTGGGTTATTCATGCATTAAAGCGCAAATTCTCTTTCGGTCAGTCGCACCGGCTCGACGTGGGCAATGTATTGATGAAGCCCCTGGCCGCAGTACACCGTCTTGTTCAACAATGCCTCCGTAAGGTATGCCTCGTTCTTGGGGCAATGGCCACGGTCGACCTCGGGGTGGTAAATGTGAAAAACGACCCCGGCAAATTTGGCGGCGCGTTTTTTGAGACCCGAATTAAGCAGCCTGACTGCAATTTCATTATCCTCGCGGCCCCAGCCGTGAAAAACTTCATTGTATCCGTTCACGCGCAGCAGGTCCTCGCGCCAGAACGCCATGTTGCAGCCGCGCAATGCGAAAATATCGTGCGTTTTGTAACGGTCGGCCATGTACCGGCTTAGCCATGCAATGCTGAACCGGTTCGTAAAGTTGCCAAGCCCCGACTGGAACGGCGTGACCTGCGACTTGCGCAGGCTGAGCATTTTTTCGGAAAGTTCGCGGTTCATCAGCACCCTGCTGCCTGCTACGAAAGTCCCCCGTTTGCTCAGTGAAAGGTGGTCTTTGATAAAATTTTTATGGAGAATGAGGTCGCCGTCGATCTGGATAATGTAGTCGCACGAACTCGTGGCAATGGCTTTATTGCGGATTTTTGACAGCTGAAAACCTTCGTCTTCCTGCCATACATGAACCAGTTTCACCGGAAACATCGGCCGCAACGCTTCGATCACCTCCGCGGTTTGCCCGGTGGAGCCATCATCGGCGATAATTACTTCATCGGGCAATACCGACTGCCCCAATACGCTGAGCAGGCAAAGCTGCAATGCTTCCGGCCAATTGTAGGTGGAAATAATCAGCGCGCTTTTAGAGAAGGTTTTCATATCCATTACGGCATCTTTTGACTTTTGTTAGCAGGGTATTTTCGATGATCTCGCGATGAAACGGCTCGTTCGACCGGGGCAGTTCTTCGTGATGAAGGTGGTATTGCACCGCGCCCAGCTTCACGATCTTCTTGATGATATTGTTATTGATGAAGCGGGCTGCCAGTTCTTCGTCTTCGTGGCCCCACCCGCTGAGTTCGTTGTTATAGCCGTTTACCCGCAGGAAATCGTCTTTCCAGTATGCCAGGTTGCTGCCGCGCACACTCCGCGATTTCATTTCCTTTCGCTGCCCGAGCGATTGCAGCACCGGCAGCCGCACGGCATTGAAGCGGTTGTAAACGCCCTTTGAAAAGATACTTACAGTCGAATCGGCATTCCGGAGCAGCTCGTCGGTTTTCGCGGGCGTAAGGCGCGCACGCGTACCGCGTATGAAGGCGCCGCGCTCGGCCGCCGCGATGTGATCCTGGATGAACGAGCTATGCAAAAGCACGTCGCCATCCACCTGGATTAGATACGAACCCGAGCATTGGCCGACCGCCTTGTTGAGAATCTGGCTTTTACGGAAACCGAGGTCCTCGTGCCAGGCATGGATGATAGGTACGGGAAACTTTTCCTGCATTTTGCGGACAAGTTCTTTGGTCCGTTCGTCGGACCCGTCGTCGGCAATAACCACCTCCGTTGGTAAAATTTTTTGCTTACTAACGCTCAAAAGGCTGCAATGCAGCGCTTCCGCCCAGTTATAAGTAGCGATAATGAGCGATGTTGTCTGTGCGGAGACCATCAATAATCTGAGTTATTTTCCTGATACACCTGGTGTCGGATATTTCAAAAGCCTTCCTGGTCTGATTGTCAACCATACTTTTCCTTTTTGAAGGGATATAGCAAGCATGAGACACACGCGGATTATCCATGGTTGTAACCGAATGATAATTCATCGGTTAAATAGATAATTGCCTATCCGAAAGAGGAAAAATACAATTCAGGCCGGGAAATGAGGAATTATTCGGGAAACCGCCAGTTACTTGTGTTACTATACGTTGGGCGGTATTTGCGCCGGACCTGCGGCGAGAGGTTATGCAGAAAACTGTTGATAGGGGACATGCTTTACGTTTGTTAGGGATTGAGCGTCTTCTCTTTTTTGGAGACGTCATAAAGATCGAAAAAGTATAATAATTAAAGCAAAGCAGTTTCTGATTTTTTCTAATTTATTTTTAATCTTCCTCTGAATGTTGATTTGGAGTGGATTAGGTAAGAATATACAGAAAAAAGCCACTCTGTGCGCTTGAATGGCGTTTTTAAGGCTAATTGCGTTAGTCTGCCAGGCTGCCGGTGGGTTATTCAAAACTCCCGACTGGGCAATCGAATGGACCCGTTAGCCAAGCAAGAAAAAGCCCCGTTTCGTTCCGGATGGATTTGCGAAAATCGTATAGTAATTAGTGGTAATCCTATACAGATCAATACACTGATACGTCGTTATTTCTTCCCGATCAATGCCCTGAGCTGGCTGCGCAGCGAATCGCGCAGTGTTCCCGCCATTTGCGCTTCGATATTATCCGTTTCGTCCGGGTCGTTCCGGTGATCATAAAGCTCGCGCGCGACGACCGAATCGGTATTGAAGCGATACCATTCGGTGTAGCGATAGCGGTCGGTGCGGAGTGAGTAGCCCATGGTTTCGATCTTGCTTTCATTTTGCAGGGCAGCGTATGGGCGGATAAACTGGCTCAATGCAAAACCTTTGAATGCAGCCTGAGGATTTTGAAGCAATGCAGACAAGCTGTGGCCTTGTACCTCCCTTCGCCGCGGCAAGCCGCAAAGCTCCGAAAGGGTAGGATACAAGTCGAGCAGCTCCACAATCGCGTCCGACTTCGCTGGCTTTGCAATGCCCGGCGTAGCGATGATGAATGGCACGCGGACTGCATTTTCAAAGTTGGTCGATTTGGCCCACTGGCCCTGCTCGCCGAGGTGAAAACCATGGTCCGACACAAGTACGATAATGGTATTCCGGCGGAGCTTCAACCGATCCAACTCAGCAAGTACCTTACCGATCTGGGCATCTGTGTAGCTCACCGCTGCGTAATATCCCTGCCACAATTGCTTCGCCAGTTGTTCCGAAATGGGTTCTTGCTGCGGAATATCCGAATAGCCGTGCAGCTCCTGCGAGTTGTGGAACGCGATGGCGGGCGCGTTTTTGGGACGTTGGTATTTTGGAAAAGGGAAATTGGTTTTATCAAACGGCTTCCAGTACTTATCAGGTGCGGTGAACGGCAAATGCGGACGCCGGAAGCCTATCGCCAGAAAAAATGGTTTCCCCGCAACCTGCCGCAATACCTCGATGGACGCCTCGGCTACCTTGCCATCGATATAGGAAGTATCGGCTGTGGTTTCGCGCTCGGTGGACGCGCCTTTTCCGCCTTTCAGATTGGCGTCGAGGATGTATTTGTGGCCTTTCCCATTGCCCGTGACATTGTACATAACCGGCCCCGACCACGAGGCACTGTCCTGATGCGATGCCGGGTCATGGAAAATCTTCCCGACCTGCGCCGTAACGTAACCATTGTTTTTGAAATGCTGCGGCAGCGTGACGGCATCCGGCATGGTCTCCCGGAATGCCCTTTTTAAGCCCCATACCTGCGTTTCGTCGGGTCGCAGGCCTGTGAGCATGGACGTACGCGAGGGGGAGCATACCGCCTGCTGGCAATAGGCGCGGCTGAATAGCGTGCCTGTACGTGCGAGCGCGTCCATGTGCGGGGTGCGTGCGAGGGCATCACCATAGCAACCCATTGCCGGCCGAAGGTCGTCCACCATGATAAAAAGCACATTCGGCTTCGGCGCCGCATTTGGCCTGCCGTGGGTATTGAGTGCTGCACCAGCCAGCGCCAGCAGTAGGAGAAATTTCACAGAATGCATTGTTGTATTGTTAACCTATCAAATTTATAGTTTTTAATATTGATAAAGACTATTCCAAAACATAAGACGGTAGGAACCTGCAATAGCCATCTTTTGCCATTCGTTACACAAGTAACCGTTATTCACTAAAATATCACTCAATGAAAGGTCTGGTAACCCTGATTATATCTTCCATTCCCCTGTTTTCGATGGCGCAATCCGCATTCACCATTCAGGGTAAAGTGAGCCAGTTGAAAAACAATGATAAAATATTTCTCATTTACCAGGTGGGCGACCGGCATGTTACCGATTCGGCCACGGTTCAAAACGGTGGGTTTCAGTTCAAAGGAAAGTTGGATTACCCGGCGCTGGCGGGCCTCTATCTTCATAAAGACCCTTATAAAACCAAACTGCAAGCAGGCGAAAAAATGGATTACCTCCGGTTTTACCTTGCGCCCGAGCAGCAGGTAATGTCGGCCAGTGATTCTTTGAAAAACGTCGTGATCGCCGGTTCTGAAATCAATCAGCTAAATAAGAAGCTCCGGACGATGCTGAAAAAGAATGAGGACGATTTTACGGCTTTGCAAAAGGAATTCGAAGCATTACCGGCCGAAAAGCAAAAGGATAAGTCGGTGTTCGACGGTTTTGTGGCGAGAGAGCGGCAGTTATTGAACGAAAGCTTTCAGGTGCACCTCGATTTCGTGAACCAGCACCCGGATTCGTACCTGAGCGTCATCAGCTTATCGCACATCGCGGCGCAGCCTGCCGTGACGGATGGTGCCGCCAAGGCTTATCAAAAGTTACCGGAAAACCTCAAAAATACGCCGATGGGTAAGGAAATACCGGTATTGCTCGCCTCGCAGAGCCTGGTGCAGGCCGGGAAACCTGCGCCGGATTTCACGCAACCGGCCGTGGACGGCAGCGAAGTGAAGCTTTCCGATTTCCGGGGTAAATATGTGCTGCTGGACTTTTGGGCAAGCTGGTGCGGGCCCTGCCGTGAGGAAAACCCAAATATCGCGGCTACATACAAGATGTACCGCGACAAGGGTTTCGAGGTACTCGGCGTGTCGCTCGATGGCCCGTCTCAAAAAGCCGCCTGGCTCAAAGCCATTGAAAAGGATCAACTGACCTGGAAGCAGGTCACCGATTTGAAAGGCTGGGACAATGCCGTCGCCAAATTGTATGGAATCCGCGGAATCCCGGCCAACTTCCTGATCGACCCTGAGGGTAAGATCGTTGCCCGGGATTTGCGGGGGAAAGATTTGCCCGAAAAATTACAAAGCATCCTGGCGGGGAAATAGTATCCCATCCGGTTTTACTCTACGGCCAATCTGACTTCCTGCTCGTTCAATGCTTCGCTTTTTGCGCCGCGTTCAATCCATTTCGTACGGATAATGAGCGTTAGCACGGCGAAAATCAGCACCGCGTAGCCCGCGCCGAGCCACACCTGGCTATCTATCTGAATGGTTTTGACGATGATGTAGCTGAATGCCGAGGTGGAAATAATGTAGCCGCCGCCTGTCAGGCCACTTGCCAGGCCACCGTATTGTGAAAATCTGGTAAGGCAATAGGCAAGCATGCCGTTGAAAATAAAGCCGGATGCCGAATGGAGCAAAACCACGTAGACCATCAGCGTGTACAGGTTATGGTACTGCAATGTGAGCAGTATGAGCGCCCCCGACACGGTCAGTTGTGCGATGGCCGCCGTGAAAAGTCGTTTGTAAAATGGCTTGGAAATGAGCGCTTTCGATAACAAACTGCCGCCCAGCATGGCCAGCCCTGAAATCATGGAGCAATTGCCGGTGACCGTCGCAGGGTAATGCATTACTTCCTCGATCAGGAACGGGCTCGACATGTTGTAGATCATCAGCACCGCGTACGACAGGCCAAGAATGAGCAAGCCCGACGTGAAATCCCAGGTGCCGAGCATCGATCGATAAGCATTGCCAATGGTTTTGAGGCGGAATGGCGCTTTGGCGGCGATGGTCTCGCCGCTGAATACGAGCTCCAATACGAGAAATGCCAGCGCGAATACGCCGAGGAAGTAAAAGTTGGACTGCCAGCCGAAATGCGTTTGCAGGTAGCCGCCCAGAAATGGCGCGATAATGGGTGCCGCCGACCAGATCACCGAGAACAGGCTGGTGTAATGTCTCAGTTTTTCGCCTTGGAAAAGATCGAAGAAAAACGAGCGCTTGCTCACCACGATCACCGCCGACATTACCCCCTGAATCGCCCGCATGACGTATATTATTTCCAGGTTTTCGGTACCGGCAATGACGAAACTGGCGACGCCGAAACCCGCCAGGGCGAAGATGTTAGGCCAGAAGCGACCGTAGCTGTCCAGCAAGCCGCCGACCAGCAGCTGGCTCACGCCGTAAGTTGCGAGAAAAATAGAAATGCACAGCTGTACGGCTTCAGGCGTAGCGTGCAGCCGTGCGCTCATGGCCGGGAGCGAGGGAATGAACACGTCGAGCGCGAAGCCGGTGATGGGGATCAAGGCCAAGGCGAGAACGGTACTTACTGCTTTATTGGATTCTTTAAGTGTTTTCATATGCTTACAATTAATGTCCCAAAGGTAGGGCTGCAAGCGGGATCACAGGTAATAAGAATCAAAGCAATGCTTATACAAATCAAATGTCAGTTGGCATGCCGCAATTGCTCGCGGAAGAGCAGGGGAGTAGTTTGGGTGTTTTGTTTGAAATACTTGTTGAAATGGGAAGGATATTCAAAACCAAGCGTGTAGGCGATCTGGGCGGCATCCCAATCTGTGTTCAGTAACAGTGTTTTAGCCTCTTCCACAATGCGCTCGTGAATGATCTCCCGGGTGGTTTTGCCGGTCGATTTTTTGAGCACATTATTCAAATGGTTCACGTGGATGCTCAACTGGTCGGCGTACGCGGCGGGAGTGAGCAGTCGCAATGGATTTTCCGGTGAGTCGACGGGGAATTGCTGGTTGAGTAATCCGAAGAAGCGCGAAATCAGACGATCGTTGGTGTTTTCGCTCACGACCGGCCCTTGTAAACGGATTCCTTCGAGGATGATCATTTGCAAAACGCTCCGGATCATATCGAGACGGTAGGTATAAGTGCCTGACAATAAGGATTCCATCTCGCCGAATAGCTGGCGAAAGCGCTCCTGGTCGGCCGTTGTGAGCGGGATAACCGCCTGAATGGCAGGATTGAACAACGCGCTCCGGTACCGGACCTCCTGCCGGACGCTGTTCAGCAAAAATGTGTCATTAAAAAGGCAGTAAAACCCCGTTTGCGATTCCGAAACAGCGTGGTACGACGACGGTACCCCCGGATTGGAAAAGATAATGCCCGCGCCTTCGATGGGCGTTTCGCGGCCGTCGGCAACATGCATGCCCTGCCCGATGATGAGGCATATCTTATAGTAATCGCGCCGGTTGTACGGCGTCATGCGGTTCAGGCAGGTGCGCTGCTTCACATTGAAATGGCTGACATTCGCCTGCGACGCCAGTTCCGCGGGCATTGGCTGTTTCGTCCGTTCGTAAAACTGTTGAAGCGTTTCGGTATGCATGGGTACTTTGGTGTTATACAAATCAAAGCCAAAGATAACCATTTATTAGTCCATAATATGAATGAACTGGCCGTACTTCTCAGTTTTGTCGTTGCCGGTAATCATGTATGCTTCATACTTTCCCGCCGGAACATCATTCGGAATCTCGTAGGCCAGGAACACTATAAAGCCATCGAAAATCGGGTAGAAATTGCCTTGATAAGACATAATGTATTCTTTTTTGCTTTGCGCGTCCACCAGCACGAGGTCGTTTCTATCCGGAAAAGCGCCCGAACGCTGCCGGTAGGCGATGATCGGCTCGCTCCGGGAAACATCCACGAAGGAAGGGAAGTAACCGAGCCGGACCCCCATTTCCGTGACAAACGATTTTCTGCGGGAGGGCTGGCTGAGAATACGCAAAACCGGCTGATCCGTCGCTTTTTTGATATAGAATTGATCCTCGCCCATGTATTTTTCAACACCCGTTTTGTCGTCGTAAGGCTCCACGACCTTGCCGTCTTTCCAGTAAATCGCTTTGTAATTGCCGGTTGGAAGGTCGGCGGGCAGCTCACCGCTCAGCGCACCGGCGTTTTTGAACTGTAAAGGAATCCTGAGCGACGCTGCGTGGTCGTTACCGATGGTCATTTCGTATTTGCCGTCTTTTGGAATATTGTAGCCGCTCAATTCGAAATACCGGGTGGATTGGAGCATTTGCCATCTTGGCGTTTGAAGTTGCAGCGCGCCGGGCTGAATGGTGATGCTACGTGACAAAACCTCGGTTTTCGCGCCCCAGATTACCTCTGCTGTATAAGTGCCGGCGGGTATGGTGGGCGGAAATGCAAGGCTGAGCTTCTGACCGTCCTCCGAATGTTTCTCGGTCGGGTACAACCAGTGGGCTATCGCGCCTGTCGATTGGTTTTTCAGCACAACGACCGGATGCTGGACAATCGCCCCGCTATCATTTACTGTGAACCTCGTGCCGCCAAAGCTGGCCGGTACCGCAATGGCGGCGTCCGGCCCCAGCACGACCTGGTGATCGCGCGCAGGTTCCGTGAGCGTGACAGACTTATGTGGAATTACGATAATTTGAAAAGTCCGGGGATTTCTCGTGGCGCTTTCGAGCGGTAGGCTCAACTCTTTTCCCTCAAAACTAAACCCTTTCACAAGCTCCGACCGGCTGGAATATCCCGTTCCGAATGTGATATGCGGTTTGATAAAATCGCCACCCGCATAATTCTCAGGTAAGTGAATGACTATCAGGTCCTTTTCGACGATGACGTCCTTCGATTCGACACCGTCGACGGAGATATCGATTACGTCTATTTCCTCAATGGGACCGGTTTGAGGGATAGGGCCATCCTTTTTCCTGCATTGCTGGAAAAGTAATGCCAATAACAGTGTCAGGGATAGAATTCGCTTCATAAGTTTACCGTCGTTTACCTGTTAAAGTTAGTAAAAACTAAATGATACTCAGTGCGTTTCGCGTACAGGTTGTAAAAGCGTCCTTCTTCGGTCACATCTGTGCGATAATGGACATTATTTTTAGTTTATTTTTATTTAATTAATTGAAATACAATTGCTTGTGTATTTGGCATTTGTTTTTACTACCCTACCGCAGCAGACATATCATTTCGCGTAAAAACATCCTGAGCCATGTTCAGAAATTACCTCAAAATCGCCTGGCGTAACCTCTGGAAAAGCAAGACTTTTTCATTCGTCAATATCACGGGACTGGCTGTCGGCATTGCCGGTGTGCTGCTCATCACGTTTCACATCCGCCACGAGCTGAGCTACGAGAAAGGTTTTGAAAAGGCCGATCGCATTTACCGGGTGACTTACCAAAGTACCGACGAAGACGCCCGGCATTGGGCTGCCACTGCGCCCCCGCTGGTGCCGGCATTGCAGCGTGCTTTTCCGCAGATCGAGGCGGGCGTGAGGCTGCACCGGTTGTTTCCGTACCAGCTTTTCAGCTACACCAATCCCGGCGGTGAGGTGAAGCGGTTTGAAGAAAAGGGCGGTTTTTTTGCTAATGAAAACGTGACAGAGGTGTTCGAGCTGCCATTCGCGGCGGGCGACCCGAAATCTGCGTTGAAAAACGCGAACACCATCGTACTCAGCGAGGCCATGGCGAAAAAGTACTTCGGAAACGCCGATCCGATGGGCAAAACGATCCGCGACGAGCGTGCCGGAATACCGCTGCTGGTAACCGGCGTCGTAAAAGCACTCGATTTCCCGAGCCATTTCCAGTTCGATTACCTGGTTTCGATGCCGACCGTTGAGCGATATATCAACCAGCGGATGATGGAAAACACCGGTTGGGCTGGCTTTTACAACTATGTTTTGCTTCGCGAGGGTACTACGCAGGCGCAGGTTGAGGCCGCATTACCTGCATTTGCCGTTAAATTTTTTGAACCTTCGGGCGATTCCGAGCAAAAGATCCTCGCCACCCGTCACCTGCATTTACAGCCTATTCGCGACATTCATTTGCATTCAAAGCTGGAAAAGGAAATGTATCCCAACAGCGATATTACCTACATCTATATTTTCGCCGTTGCGGCAATATTCATTTTGCTCGTAGCGACCGTCAACTTCATCAATATTTCTACCGCGCTCGCGTTCAACCGCATGAAAGAGATCGGTTTGCGCAAA
Organism: Dyadobacter soli; assembly: GCF_900101885.1. Lineage (GTDB taxonomy): Bacteria > Bacteroidota > Bacteroidia > Cytophagales > Spirosomataceae > Dyadobacter > Dyadobacter soli. The sequence goes on from NZ_FNAN01000001.1 coordinate 15,695, forward strand.
GTTGTGGGCGGCACGCGGGGCCAGCTGCTGCGGCAGTTCCTGGGCGAATCGTTGCTCATTACCCTGCTGTCTACGGCGGTGGCGGTGCTGCTTTTCAAAATCATTATCCCTTATTATACCAATGTAGCCTCGGGTGGTTTTGTGTTCGAAAGCATGTTTACCTGGGCCAATATGGGCATCGTCGCATTGCTCATCATAGGCATTGCATTGCTGGCGGGGCTGTATCCGGCGTGGTTTGTGGCGCGGTTCAACCCGGTGGTGTCGCTGAAAGGCAAGCGCCTTTCAGGCACGACCGTGAATTTCGTCCGAAAAGGGCTGATTGTCTTCCAGTTTACAGTCTCGGTGTTCATGATATTCGGCACGATGATCGTCTACCGGCAAATGCGGTTATTCCATGAACAAGATCTTGGCTTCAATAAAGACCAGTTGGTGGCCGTAACGATGTACGACCAGATGCAGGAAAAATACGGCGTACTCGCGGACGATATGTCAAAAAACAGCAACATCGCCAGTTTTTCAATCATTTCCACGCTGCCAGGCGAACGTTTCGGTAACTACGACGCGTCGCCGCTGCACCGGCCGGAGCAGAATCCGCTGCCGGAAAACTCGCGCATGCTCTGGTCGGATGAGAAGTTCTTAACCACGCTCGGTATTCAGCTGAAAGACGGCAGGGCTTTCCGCAAGCAATTTCCCGAAGTCAAAAACCATGAATTTATCCTCAACGAAGCGGCTGTCAAAGTGTACCGCCTCAAAAATCCGGTCGGTGAGGCATTTGTGGCCGATGGTGATACGGGTACGGTGGTAGGCGTGGTCAAGAACTTTAATTTTGCTTCGCTGCACGGAGGCGTGGAGCCGCTGGTGATCCAGTATATCCCTTTCCGGTCCAATTACATTCTCGTGAAAGTGAAGGGCGGGTCGTTGCCCGCGACCATCCAGTTCCTTGAAAGCCGCGTGCACGCGCTGGCACCGGATGCTAAATTCACCTACTCGTTCCTGGACCAAAATCTCGACAAGCTTTACGTGACCGAGAACCGCATGAGCAAAGTGTTCACCGGCTTTGCGGCATTGTCCATATTCATTTCCTGCCTCGGTTTGTTCGGGTTATCGGCCTATTCGGCGAAGCTGCGGGTGAAAGAAGTAGGCGTTCGAAAAGTGCTGGGCGCCTCGGTGGGCAGTGTGGCATTCCTGCTCTCGCGCGACTTCCTGCTGCTCGTGCTCATTGCCATCGCGGTATCGCTGCCATTGGCCTGGTGGGCGATGGATCGTTGGCTGGGAGCATTCACCTACCGCATTACCATTGGCTGGGAAGTGCCGGTAGTGGCTGCCCTGGCGGCATTGCTGCTGGCGGTGGTGACGATCAGTTTCCAGGCTGTCAAGACGGCGCTGCTGAACCCCGTCCGGAATTTGCGGGCCGATTAAGAAGAACAGTATGACCTTCGTCATTGTTATTCAGGTCGTGTGAATGGTAAATTTCAGTTCCTACTCGCCTTATATAAGGGAGTTTGAGTTGAACAGGAGATTTTGGAATGGCAGGAATAACGATTGGAATACTAAGGAACTGTATTTTAACCCTGGGTGCGGCCACTATGCTTTGGGCTTGCAGTGGCGAACGAAATGCACCGTCGGAAAAGGAAGAAGAACGGGTGGAAACGATCGCCGACCTGGGCGCATTGCCGTTGAAGGCTGTCGATCCCGCGGATAACCCCTCGACGCCCGAAAAGGTGGCGCTGGGCCGGTTGTTATTCTTCGATCCGGTACTTTCGGGGAACAAAGATGTATCCTGCGCCACCTGTCACCAGCCCGAATTTAACTATGCCGAATTCCTCGAAACGTCCATTGGCGTAAATGGTGTCGGGCGTGGGCAAAGCCGCCGGTTTGTGGATCCCAACGACATTCCGTTTGTAAAAAGAAACTCACAAAGCGTGCTCAATACCGCCTTTAACGGGCTCAGAAACAATGAGGAATACGACCCGGCATCCGCTCCGATGTTCTGGGATATGCGCGCCAAAGGCTTGGAACAGCAGGCGTTGGAACCGATCAGGACTTTGGAGGAAATGCGCGGGAACGGCTTTCACGAAACCGGTATCCTGGATGAAGTCGTGATCAGGCTTTCCAAAATCCCCGAATACCGCCGGCTGTTTGCTGTGGCTTTTCCGGCAGAGCAGTCGCCCGTCAGCCAGCTCAGCCTCGCACGCGCGCTCGCTGCGTACGAGCGCACGCTCATCGCGACCAACACGCGTTTCGACCAGTACATGCGCGGCGACAGCAATGCATTATCGACCGGCGAGAAAGAGGGGATGAATGCATTCCTCGTTACGGGTTGTGCCAAATGCCATTCCGGCCCGATGTTCTCGGATTTCAAATTGCACACCCTGGGCGTGCCCGACACCGAAAACCGGAAGGAAAGCGACTCGGGAGCCGATAAAAAGTACGGATTCCGCACACCGACACTCCGCAACCTCCGCTTTACCGGCCCTTATATGCACAGCGGCAAGTTCGCCACGCTCGACCAGGTGCTCATGTTCTATGAAGATATCGCCGGTGGTAAACTGCTGAACCCTTATGTAAAAGAAGGGCAGGTGGACCCGCTTGCGACGCATATGGACGTCAATTTCAAAGACATATCGCGGATCGTCGAGTTTTTGAATACGCTCAATGACGATTCGTTCGACAAATCGGTACCCGAAAGTGTTCCCAGCGGATTGCCGGTGATGGGTAGATAAGGCATGCAGGCTACATTTGGTTTGAAGTATACATTGCTTTACCTTGAAAACTTTCTCCCAGTAACCCGTCGATTTATGACAATCAATACTAAAATCCTGGTTTTCCTGCTCGCATTGCTTGGGGCGGGCACCATTTCCGTTCCGTCGTCCGCGCAAAAGTCGCCTTTGAAAGTGCTCATTGTCGATGGGCAGAACAACCATGAGCAATGGCCCAAGATCACGGCCATGATGAAGTACTACCTGGAAGACAGCAAAAAATTCGCCGTCGACATCCAGCGCACGCGCTACACCTGGCAGGGCGACAAGCTTGTGCAGGAATATCCCGTAAGCGGCCCGGCCACCGAAGCGTTGAAACAGCCCAAAATGGATTCCGCTTTTCACCCCAAATTCTCCAATTATGATGTGGTGATATGCAATTTCGGCTGGAATGCGGCGCCGTGGTCGGCCGAAGCGCAGAAGGACTTTGAAAAATTCATGAAAAACGGTGGCGGGCTCGTGGTCATTCACGCAGCCAACAACTCGTTTCCGCAATGGCCCGCCTACAACCAGATGATCGGCCTCGGCGGCTGGGGCGACCGGACCGAAAAAGACGGCCCGTACGTTTACTACGACCAGAACGGCAAAGAAGTGCGGGACACTCAGCCGGGTAAAGCGGGCTCTCACGGTGCGCAAATGGAGTTTAAAATCACCGTCCGCGAACCAAATCACCCCATTACCAAGGGCATGCCTGCCAGCTGGCTGCACAGCCGCGACGAGCTTTACGACCGTCTCCGCGGCCCTGCCGAAAACATGCAGATCCTGGCCACCGCATTTTCCCCGAAAACAAACAACGGTACCGACCGCAACGAGCCGATGCTGATCGCGCTACGCTACGGCAAAGGACGCATTTTCCACATGGCATTAGGCCACGCCGACTATTCGGTGGAATGCGTGGGCTTTATTACCTGCCTGCAACGCGGGAGCCAGTGGGCCGCAACCGGGAAAACAGATATCCCTATTCCTTCCGATTTCCCGACAGAGACCGAAACGAAGCAGCGCAAGTTTGCAAAGTGATTTACCTTAAATGTGGACCGGCAAGCGCCGCGGAACGATCTTCCGCGGCGCTTTTTTGTAAATACTTATTAAACGGTTTGGGAAGGATTGGTCGGGGTGTATCCGGCGGTAAATCAGTGAGTTATAAATGCCGACGGTCGGGTGCAAAAAAGGTCGCGTAGGGAAGTTTGGCCTTGTAATAGGGTTGTAAATATATTCTACAAATACATGAAAGATTCATTTAGAAGTATTTCATCTTCATAGTTGTATTTTTGGAAATAGTTGTACTATTTATAACAGCACCTAATCCAATATTTCTACTATGATTACATTTTTTACCTCGAAGTTTTATTTCAAAAAGTCGTCGAAACTGCCATTGCGGCGCCTGGGCCTGAAAGCCCTGATTGGTTCATTGCTTGTGCCTGCGGGCGTATACGCGCAGCAGACCGATACACTTCTTGTAGCGAAAGATACTATTCAGAATGTGCGAATGGCCGTTTTTCAAAACGGCGGTTTCGTCCTGGGCGGCGAATATACCGGAGACGCGATGGGAATCGTGCCTGCCGCGGGGCCCGGGACGCGCCTGTTTTGGTATCCCGGAAAGGCAGCATTTCGTGCGGGGTCAGTAACCGGTTCGCAGTGGGCTGGCCAGCTAGTAGGAGATTATTCCATTGCCGTAGGCTACAATGTACGTGCATCGGCATCGGGCGCAACGGCGTTCGGCAATGGCACGACCGCAGCACAGGTGTCATCATTTGCAGTAGGTGAAAGTAACGTCGCCAGCGGAGCCGCCTCTGTTGCAATGGGTTATCACGCACATACCAATGCCCGCCAGGGAAGCTTTGTATTTTCCGACAGGTCTTCCGCGGACACGCTCCGTGCCGGTGTGAACCACTCAGCCAACTGGCGCCTGAGCGGCGGGTTCCGCATATTCACTTCTTCCAATCTTAGTACCGGCCTGACAGTCCAGAGCGGATCTACTGTCAGTAACTGGGGACAATCGGATGCCGTGATCTCTACTTCTACCGGCGCTATGCTAACGACTGGCGGGGTATGGCAGAATGCGTCGGACGTGAACCGCAAGCACCGCTTCGAACAGATAGCAAACGAAGAGATACTCGAAAAGCTCAGGAAGCTACCGGTAACGCGCTGGAGCTACAAAACGGAGGCCGAAAATATCAGGCATATCGGGCCGATGGCGCAGGATTTCTATGCGGCATTCGGGCTGGGCAGCGATAACCGGGGTATCGGCACCGTCGATGCCGACGGTGTGGCACTAGCCGGTATCAAGGCACTGGAAGAGCGCACCCGCAACCTCGCGGGTGAACTGGAAAGCCTGAAAGCGGAAAACGCAGCGCTTCGTCAGCAAATGCAGGATAACAATGGTAATTCCTGGATGGGATTTGCCGGTTTCGGTTTGCTTGCGCTGGGAGGTGGTTTGGTGTGGGCACGCCGGCGGATGGCGTCGGGCGGAAGCCGGGTTTTCCAGGCGTAGCGCATTCAGTCCTTTCCTTTTTATTTAATCCAAAATATTCCAAATGAAAGCTATACTTATGATGGCGGTCCTTGCCGGGCTCAGCGGGAGTGCCGCTGCGCAGGGATTGTCAACCGTCGACGGGGCGCTTACCGTCCAGGGCGGCATTTTGCAGGTGAAAGGCAACCTGGAATTGGGCGGCGGATCATTTACGAACAATGGCAATGTATTCGTGTCCGGAAACGTGGTCAACAACCAGGCGATGGCGGAAGCGGATACAGGGACATTGACGCTCGACGGCTCCGCGTCGCAAACCATAGGCGGCAGCCAGGCCTATTTTACTCGTCTTCTGACGATCAACAACCCCTCGGGCATAGTGCTCACCAACAACCTCAAAGTCGGAGGGAAAGTTATCTTCTCCAATGGGCTCGTGGACGCTACCAACGGCCTGGGTGCGCTGGTGATTGGGGATACCGCTACGGTGGTGGGGGTATCCGACGAAAGACATGTGAAGGGTTACGTGGTCAAAACCGGGACGGGCAGCTTTGCGTATCCTGTTGGCGATGGGCTTCGGTACCAGCCCGTTACATTGGAGCTGACCGACAACAGCGCCGGCATGAGCGTTCGTTACTATGCGGAGGATGCGGGTACAGGCACTTTCACAGGTACCGGCGCTTCCGACATTGCCCTGGAAGCCTACAACAACGAAGAATACTGGGATCTTTCGCCAAGAGGAACCGCTACCGGCAAGGTGATTATTACCTATGACGATTATAGAAACCCGACTATCACCGCCTCCGAAAACCCGAACGTTTTCAGCATTGCCCACCTCACGGGAGGCAACTGGCTCAATGAAGGCCATAATGTCAGCGGCACGCTTACAGCCGGCACCGTAACGAGCGAGGTGATCTCCGTGTGGAGCCCGTTCACCGTTGGCGCCATCCCGGAAGCCGGTTTGCCTGTAACGCTTGTCAGCTTTAATGCCAGGGCGGTCGAGAACAATGCACTGATCGAATGGCAGACGACGAGCGAGGAAAATGCTTCGCATTTTGAAGTGGAGCGCAGCCTCGATGCCAGGAAGTTTGTGAAAATCGGTACTGTCAATGCGGCGGGTAACAGCAATGCATTGCAACGGTACAGCCTCACAGACCGCACTTTCGGCAGCCAGACGCAAACGGTGTACTACCGTCTCCGCTCCGTGGATCTGGACGGTACTTTCAGCTTGACGAGGGCTGTTTCCCTGCAACCGCGTGGCGCGGGCCGGTATGCAGGCGTGTATCCGAACCCCGCCCGCAAGGCGGGCACGGTAACTGTCTCTTCCGGCATTCCGTCAGGCCAGGTGAGCCTTTGGGACATGCTTGGTCGTGAAATACCCGTGCGTAAATCGTCCCTGTCCGACGGTTCGGTACAGGTGAACCTGAACGGCGTCGCATCCGGTATGTATTTGCTGAAACTCACTACCAATCAGGGTGTTGTGAGCCACAAGCTTGTTGTTGAATAGCCATTAACCCCCCTTTGATCCATCAGACATGAAACGAATTATCATAACTTCTCTTTTTGCATCTATATCCATTTACGCCAACGCCCAGGTGGGAATAGGCACAACCACGCCCCGCGCCGGATTGCATGTGGCCGACAGCAGCGTCGTGTTTGCCGCCCCCGGTGACGTGTCCGGCAACAAACCCGTGCCCGTAACTGGAGACGGGCGGCGCATGATGTGGTATGTTGACAAAGCTGCATTTCGTGTTGGTTATGTAGGTTCATTTTCAAGTGATTATTGGGATGCCGAGAATATCGGTAACTACTCGTTCGCAGCGGGCCAGCATGTGCGTGCTTCCGGTGCAGGTTCTTTCTCCGTCGGCTTGGCGACTACCGCAAGAGGTGAGGCGTCGGTAGCATTGGGAAACAGCAGCACGGCGTCTTCAGACCGCTCTCTGGCATTTAATGGAACTGCCGAAGGAGTGGGTGCCATCGCAATCGGCAGCGGCGCGCAGGCGTTGAACGACGACGCGACAGCCATCGGACCGTCGTCCATCGCGCTCGGACTTGCTTCGGTTGTGATCGGGCCGTCCATTGCCCACGGCGATTTTGCGGTTGCCATCGGCTTGCAAAACAGCGCGAGGGCCCGATTCTCAATGGCACTCGGCAAGAATGCGCGGGCAAAGCACCAGGGATCGATTGTGATCAGCGACGCCAGTGCCGGGTTCAGCAGTGACAGCGCTTACAGCACGGTCAATAATCAGCTGACGATGCGTTTTGCCGGAGGGGCACGGATATTCACCAATCAGGGGCTTAGCAGTGGGGTTGAAATTTCCGCAGGCGGAGGATCGTGGAGTGCCGTCAGCGACCGCCGCAAAAAGGAGCATTTCGAAGTATTGAATACTGAAAACATCCTTCAAAAAGTAGCGCAGTTGCCGCTTACCAGCTGGAACTACAAAAGCCAGCCTGCAACCACCAGGCACATCGGCCCGATGGCGCAGGATTTCTATGCTGCATTTGGCCTGGATGGTATCGGAGCCGATACGACGATCAATTCCTCGGATATCGACGGTGTGAATATGGCGGCCATCCAGGCGCTTGAAAAACGCACCAGGGATTTGCAGGAGGAAAATGACCGCCTGAAAGCAAAACTGGAATCCATGGACGCGAAAATGGCTTCCATCGAAAAGATGATCATGGGTGTACCGCGGAAAGAGGAAGTTTCGGCTTCCAGGTAACCTGAATATTCAAAGGAGCTGGACGCGGCGCGTCCGGCCATTGTTCAAGCCCGTATTCTCCTGGCAGGATACGGGCTTATTTATTTTATCCCTCCGCGCAAACACTGTATTTAGCGCCATATCACGTAATTATACGAAATATCGTATCGTAATTTGGAGTTAATATTATTTTAATTAACTGTAAATCAGTTGGTTAAAATAATGGCACGCGCCTTGCAATTGAATATACCGTCCGGGCAGTTTTTCACTGGTGATACAGTATGACAATCCTGCCGGGACAACCCATTTCACTTTCATTGAAACGAAGATGACGGATGCCAGCTCACCGAGGCTGCTGTAAGGGGTGTGCACTTTCCATCCGTTCGTGCACGGGACAAACCAACGTCGGCGCGCCGTTCCCGCGAAGTCCGATCAGCAACACGGTGATTCAATGAGGGGGAGTTTTCAGGATTAATAAAAGAACTTAACCAACATGAAAAAGAAGAAAAAAAAGCAAGCTATCAAAGACTATGCGACTGATCCTAACCTTTCCAGGGACGTCCGGGAGTTCCTGAAAATCGTCAATAATTCCGGGGGGCCCGCTCTCGAAACATTACCGCTGGCCGATGCACAAGCCGGGCTGGCCAATGCACAGGCTTCCGTGGAAGTAGATGTTTCGGGTGTTAAAATAGACCTGAAAACCATTACCAGCGACGGCTACACGGTAGATCTGCACATTGTACGTCCCGAAAACGCAACCGGCACGCTGCCTGTATTCATGTTCATTCACGGAGGCGGCTGGATACTCGGCGATTTCCCGACGCACCACCGGCTCGTCCGCGACATCGTGCTCGAATCGGGTATGGCGGCGGTTTTTGTGAACTACTCCCGCACTTCCGAGGCGCGTTACCCGCAGGCGATCAACGAAATTTATGCCGCTACGAAATGGGTTGCGGCCAACGGGGCGACAATCAATGTCGACGGCAGCAATATGGCCATCGTCGGAAACAGCGTAGGCGGTAATATGAGTACCGTTACCTGTCTGATGGCGAAGGAAAAAGGCGGGCCGGAGATCAAGCTGCAAGTGATGATGTGGCCGATCGTGGATGCCGATTTTGAAACCAAATCCTACCGGAAATTCGGCAAAGACCGCTTCCTGAGCACCTCGCTCATGAAATGGATGTACGACCTCTACATCGAAAATCCCGAGGAGCGCAAAAGCATTTACGCCTCACCATTGCAAGCGACGCTGGAACAGCTGAAAGGCCTGCCGCCAGCCCTTATCCAAACCGCCGAAAACGATATTCTCCGCGACGAAGGCGAGGCCTACGGCCGCAAACTCGACGAAGCCGGCGTGCCGGTTACCACTGTACGCTACGACGGAATGATCCACGACTTCGGGCTGCTCAATGGCCTGGCCACATTACCGGCCGTGCGTTCGCACATCCGGCAGATCGGCGCGGAACTGAAAAAATACCTGGGCTAGTCCCCGTCATTCTCCAAAAGATTCACCCCTAATCCATTGAATATCATGTCAAAATTTAACTCCATCGCTGTTGGAATGCTCGCTACTGCATTGTTTGCATTCGTGTCGCGCCAGCAAATAGAATCGAAACAGAAAGCGGAAGAACCGAAAAAAGGCGTCAAAAACATCGTGCTGGTACACGGCGCATTCGCCGACGGTTCGAGCTGGTCGAGAGTGATCCCGCTCCTCGAAGCAAAAGGTTTCAAAGTGACCGCGGTACAGAACCCGCTCACCTCGCTCAATGACGACGTTACTGCTGCCAAACGCATTATCGCATTGCAGGATGGCCCGGTGCTGCTCGTAGGGCATTCGTGGGGTGGCGTGGTGATTTCCGAAGCCGGCAACGACCCGAAAGTAGCCGGGCTCGTATATGTAGCAGCGTTCGCGCCCGACAACGGCGAGTCGCTCAATGACGTGGCGCAAACCGCCTCGCCGGGACCGGGCAACGAGCAGGTAAAAGCCGACGCCTCAGGCTTCCTATCATTGACGCCCAAGGGGATTTTCGAAGATTTCGCACAGGATCTTCCCATGTCCGAGCGAAGGGTGATCCTCGCCACACAAGGCCAATGGGCCGCCTTCACCACCGGCGAAAAGGTGAGCAAAGCCGCCTGGCACGACAAGCCATCGTGGTTCATCGTAGGCGGGAAGGACCGGATGATCAATCCCGGATTGCAACGCACATTGGCCAAAAAAATCGGTGCACAAACCCTTGAACTGAATTCCAGCCACGTACCGATGCTCTCGCAGCCTGCGAAAGTGGCCGCATTCATCGCCAATGCCGCCAGTAACGTGGATAGCAAAGGGTTGGCTTCCAAATGATTTTAAAAGTTCCCAGGTCACCTTTCACTTCGTCGACAGGTGGCCGGGAATTTCTTTTCGCATTTAAACACATAACGCTGATGAGCGCCCGATACAGCCGCCGAAACTTCCTGGACAATGCCGTGCTCACCCTGGCAGCGGGGCCATTTATGTTTCCCCAGGCCTCGTACATACACATGTACCGCGTGGGCAGGCGCGCGGCGCCCGAAACCCTGCCGCAGGACCCGTTGGGGAATATCCTGCAAATTGAAGCGGGGGAACTGTCGATCGGATACGCCGAGCTCGGCCCGAGAGACGGGACGCCCGTGCTGCTCCTGCATGGCTGGCCCTACGATATGCACAGCTACGAAGCAGTAGCGCCTATGCTCGCTTCGCGCGGGTGCCGCGTGATCGTACCGCATTTGCGCGGGCACGGTACCACGCGCTTCCTGAGCGATTCCACGCCGCGCGCGGGACAGCAGGCGGCCGTCGGTAATGATGTGATTGCCTTGATGGACGCATTGAAAATTCCCCGCGCCGTGCTGGCCGGGTACGATTGGGGCGGGAGGGCTGCCTGCGTGGCGGCCGCGCTGTGGCCCGAGCGGTGCATTGGGTTGGTGTCGGTGAACGGCTACCTGATTCAGGATATCGCCCATGCATCCCGGCCATTGCCTGCCCGTATCGAGGCGGGTTTCTGGTACCAGTACTATTTCCTCACCGAGCGCGGCCACGCCGGGCTGACCGCCAACCGCCGCGAGATCGCCCGGCTGATGTGGACGCGCAATTCACCTCAATGGAAGTTCGGCGAGGACACGTTCAACCGCAGCGCAGCCGCATTCGATAACCCCGATTACGTCGATATTACCATTCATTCATACCGTCACCGGCTGGGTTTTGCCGAAGGTTTTCCGCTCTACGACGACATCGAGCAGCGCCTCGCCGCGCAGCCCGTGATTACCGTGCCAACCATTACCCTCGACGGTGGTGCGGATGGCGTGGTACCCGCCACGGACGGCAAAGCGGCCGCCGCCCGTTTTTCGGGCGAGCGGCAACACCGCATTGTACCCCGCGCGGGGCATAATCTCCCGCAGGAAGATCCGCGCGCATTTGCCGCGGCGGTGTGGGAGCTCGTCTCACGACACAGGTAAGCGAATTCATTTTTTTATACCAAAACAAATACCAAAACACAATGCACATTGGCAAATCATACCGGCTCGGTGAATTTCTGGTCTGGACCCGGCGGAACACTTACATCCTTTTCTTCTTCGGACTTTTTGCGGTGGTGATCCACGAAGTTTGGGGGCTGAAATGGCTGAATGTACCCTGGCCGGTAGTGGCGCTGCTGGGTACGGCTACGGCTTTTACCGTGGGTTTTAAGAATGCCCAAACCTATAACCGGGCGTCGGAAGGGGGGCGGCTGTGGACGGACATTCTGAGCCTGAGCCGTTTCTGGGGCGTTATGAGCCTCGATTTTTTGAATAATCCTGCCAAAAGCAAAGAGCTGATTTACCGCCACATTGCCTGGCTCACGGCGCTGCGCTACTACCTGCGCGAGGACCGCGTGTGGGAGAGCAACGAAAAGAGTCATAACAAGGAGTACCAGCGGTTTTTTCACATTCCGGAACGCATTAATTCCCTGGAAACGGAGCTGAAAGCGCTGCTGCCGGCAGATGAGCTGGAACAGGTATTACAGGCGAGAAACAAGATGAGCAAAATACTGGGCTTGCAAAGCAAAACCGTCAAATACCTGATGGAGCATGGGGAGCTGATCGCGCCGCAATATCCCGCCATGCAGCAGATGATGAAAGACTTTCACGGCTTGCAGGGCAAATGCGAGCAGCTCAAAGATTCGCCTTACCCGAGGCAATACGCGGTGATCAACAGCATTTTCGTGTGGACATTCTGTTTTATGCTGCCGTTCGGAATTGTGCACGATTTCGATTTGCTCAATGAAGTAGTGAATGAGCCGTTGCGCGGGTACATGGCCTGGGTGACGATCCCGTTCAGTATGCTCATTTCCTGGATGTACATTTCCCTCGAACAGGTAGGGGAGAGCACCGAGAACCCGTTTGAAGGAGGCGCCAACGATGTGCCTATCTCGCAGATCAGCCAGCAGCTGAACATAGAGCTTCGCGAAATGCTGGGCGAAACCAACCTGCCCGACGATTTGCAGCCAAACCGTAACATTATCCTTTAACCTTAAACCAAACCTCGAAATGGAAACGCTGAACCTTGAAATCCTGAATCCCGGCCCCATCCTCACCGACATGCGGGGCCAATTGCAAACCCTGGCCATGCTGCCCCACCATTACCTCCGCCGTCCCACGCCCAGCGGCTCGCCCGATTTTTCGATATGGGATTTTGGCGCCGGTCCGCTGGGTGTGCGGGAATCGGCGCTCCCCGAAGTGCTGCAACTCATGGGCATCCGCAGCCTCACGCTGAATACCGCGCAGGACCTGAGCCCGCTGTACCGCCTGAGCGCAGGCATCCCGCATACCGGCGACGAGGAGAATAAATGGCGATACCTGATGAGCGATGCCGTGACGCGCGTCTTGCAGCCGTTGCTCAGCAATTGCCGAACCATCGCATTCCACGACTGGGCCGGCCTTTCCGGCGCTTCCAATCTCTGGACGATCCTGCTCCGGGAGGCGATCAGGCCCCTCGGTTCGCAGGGTATCGAGTTCGTTTTCTACCTCGGTGATCCGCTCACCCGGCGCACATTTCAGGTGGAGGAGGCGATCGACGTTATCACCGATTTCTCCGAATACGGGCAGGTTACCATTGCGCTCGATGAAGAGGAGGCCGTTAAATTGTGGATGGTGCTGAATGGCGTGCACGAGTATGGCAGCGTGGTGAACCAGACTTTCCCGGATTTGAAAAGAAAATACATTTCCATTTTCAGGACCATCAATATCGATCGCCTGGTGGTGTACTCGGCCACGCAGGTGATGTTGTTTACCAAACAAACCCAGTTGGTACTCGCCCGCAAAAAAGTAGCGTCGTCGTTCGAGATTGCTCCCGAAGCCCGGGACCATTTCATGGAAGGTTTCTGCATTGGCCTGGTACGGCAGATGGACATCGTCCGGTGCCTCGCGCTGGGGCTGGTAGTCTTCGGCTCGCGGACCGAAAGACATTCCGTGGCAGACCATTCCGTCCCAATCCGGCACAATACACACCGGATCGGTGCGACCCGGCAAGGTGCGACCCGGCAAGGGCTCGTCGATTACATTGATCAATGGGTCGACGACCTTCAACAGCAGGAAATCATGTATCTTTACCAGTAATACATGTAATTACTGAAAGGCAATATTCCACAACAACAGGTCAACCGATGTGGGGATGAAGTGTGTGGGGCGTGAAACTTGTTGATAGGCAAACTAGTATGCTTAAAAACGAAGAACTTGCGGAAAAGGAGCGGATCAACGAGGCTTTGCTCGAACTGAGCAACAGGATGGTGAAGGTGCGCGACCGAAGGGACCTTCTGCACGTGATCAATACCGGCCTGCGCAAGGCGATTAATTTCACGGCCTGCGTGATGACGATTCTCGACGACGTACACCAGACCTACAAGGCCTTTCTGACGGACCCCGACTCCAAATCCCGCGATTATGCGGCCTATAACGAGGCGATCAGCACGCCATACCCGGTTGCGGACGGCATTTACGACGTCGCGGCACAATCAGACGCGCCGGTACTGTTCGATATGCGGCGCATCGATGTGGCCAATGCACCCGTGTGGATCAAACTGCATTACGCCGCCGGAGCGCGGGAAATGGTGATTAAAGCCCTGCCTGGCGATGATGCCCGCAGGCACAGCCTGATTCTTTTTTCCGATGAAACCGGCACTTTCGACGATTGCGCATTGCATATCATCGAGCGCATTTCCAGCCAGCTATCTACGGCAGCCAGCAATATCACCGCCAACGAGGAAATTCTTAACAGGGAAAGCGAAAAGTCTTTTCTGCTCAATTTCAGCCAGAATATTGCCGCTGTTCGGACAAAGGCCGATCTGGAAACAACCATTTCCGACGCCCTGCAGCAACTGCTGAGCACGCGCCTCGCGATGATCAGGGTGATTGAGGACGATGGCGAGACACTAACGCCTTACCTCTGGGATATTTCACTTTTTAAGGATGTAATGGATATGTACGACCAACTCGCCAACCGGCGGGCGACGGTCGGCGAGTACTTCTTCGCGCAAGTGCTCGCGAGCAAGGAGCCGATCGTGATCGACATTGCTGAAGAAGAGCGGAAGGGTAACAGCCCGGCCTACATTGCATTCTGGAAAAAGTTGGGACTGAAAAACGTGTACGCATCCGCGTTGCGCGTAGGCGAGCAAAATGTGGGAACGATGTTTTTCCTCTCCGACGAGCTTAACCTGAGCCTGCTGAAAGGTCTCTGCGCGCAGATTTCCATTGCCATTTCGAATATCCGGGCCAATGAAAAGGTGCTGGCTTACAAGCAATTGCTCGAAATCGAGAACGACCAGCTGAAAGAGCAGATCCGGACGATCTACAACTTCTCAGAGATCGTCGGCAGCGGTGCGGAAATGCAGGAAGTTTACCATTTAATGTCCCTCGTAGCCGATTCCGGTTCCACGGTTTTGCTCCTGGGTGAAACGGGTACGGGCAAAGAGCTCATCGCCCGCGCTATCCACAATGCATCCCCGCGCAAGAACAAGCTGATGATCAAGGTCAACTGTGCCGCATTACCCGCCAGCCTGATCGAAAGTGAGTTATTCGGGCACGAAAAAGGTGCATTTACGGGCGCGGTGGAGCGGCGTATCGGCAAGTTCGAGCTGGCCGACCAGAGCACATTGTTCCTCGACGAAATCGGTGAAATGCCCCTGGAAGCGCAGGTAAAGCTGCTGCGCGTTTTGCAGGAAAAGGAATTGGAAAGGATTGGGGGAAAAACGACTATTAAAGTCGATGTACGCATTATCGCGGCTACCAACCGCAACCTGGAAGCGGAAGTGCGGGAAGGCCGCTTCCGCTCCGATCTTTATTACCGCCTCAATGTATTCCCGATCGTGCTACCGCCGCTGCGCAACCGTCCCGACGACATTCTGCCGCTGGCGCATTTCTTCATAGACCGTTACAATAAAAATTCCGGCCGGAAGGTAACAGGTTTCTCACCCCGTGTCATTCAGGAGCTGCAAGCTTACCACTGGCCCGGCAACGTTCGCGAGCTCGAACACCTCATCGAGCGCAGCGTATTGCTGAACGAGGACGTGATGGTGCGGGAAATCCATTTACCTAAACCCATACCCACGGAAAAGGCGCTCGTCGCGCCGCTGAGCCAGACGCTCGCGGAAGTGGAGCGGGCCTACATCATCGAAGTATTGAAACAATTTCAGGGTAGGATTTCCGGGGCCGACGGCGCTGCCGAATTCCTCGATCTGCCTTCTACAACGCTACATTCCAAAATCAAAAAACTGAAAATCAGCAAGGCAGATTACTTCTGAACCTGCACACGAAAACGACTCGGTATTTAGCCTTTTCATCGTCAAATGGCTAAATGTCGCGTCGTTTTGCATTGTACACAAATGGTAACGTGCTTGGTAATAGCCGGTTGACTGTTTGGCATAACGCTTGCAATTTCTGGTGTAGCGACCACTTAGCTACACAAACACCATGGAGTTCGTATTGGTATTCAGAAGGGATCATCGAAGCATTGCCCCGCCATTGGAAGAGGAAGATTTGCTCATGTACCGCAAGCATTGGCAGGACTGGTACCTCAGCCTCGCCGCCCGCCAGCGACTCACCCGTCCCGTCCAGCGATGGGACACCCAGGGCATTGCCATCGGCCAGTCGGGGGTGCTGGAAAACGGGGGGACCGTCGAAGGACTGATCTTCATCGAAGCCGCCGACCGCGCCGAGGCCGCTGAAATCGCCAGGGATTGCCCGATACTGCTGCTGGGAGGATGCGTGGAGATTTTACAAGGCAAATGAAACCGTCCGGAAACACGAACGCCCCGCATTATACGGGGCGTTTGTGCTAGTTAGGAGTGAAATGCGTGATTATTGCACCGGAGGAATGGCCATGCGTACCTCTACCGAAGCACCGAACTCGATGATCGGGCAGGCGCTTGCGATTTCAACGGCCTCCTCGTAGCTCTCTGCCTGAATAAGGATGAGCCCGCCGATGGATTGTTTGTTTTCTACAAACGGCCCTTTAGAAATCTCGTTACCCTTCTTAATCACGCGGCCGTCCACGTCCCATCTTTTGGGAGGAGCCACGAGGCGGCCCTTCGCGCCGATGCCGGCGATCCAGTCCTGGTAAGGTTTCATGGCCGACTGCATTTGTGCAGGCGTTGGTATAGGATCTGCGCTGGTAATGTCTCTGTGGATAGCAATCAAAAAATCGTTCATTGTTTTGAAAATTAAATAGTTAATAAAAAAATAAAAGGATTGAAAATGAATTAATAACGGGCTCCTACGTGCAGGATCTCCCGGGCTTCTTCAAGAGAATAGTGTGCGGTAAGGTCTGCTTCCTCGATCATTTCCAGCACCTGGTCGTCGCTGAGCGAGGTGGTGGGTGATGACACCGAATCGAGTTCTATGAAATGCCCCAGCGCAAGGTCGTGGAGCATGCTGATAACGGTCCCCGAACAATCGCCGGGTAGCACTTTTACATGATATTGCTGCATAATTTGGTTTGTAATTCAGGTGGCTAAAACAATGGTCCTTTGGTCTCCTTCAATCCGGATAAAGCCCATCCGGCCCTCTTCAAAGTCTGAAATGGCTTTCCCGAGCTCTTCTTCGGAGCCCATAGCCATCGCGCCCGCGGAGAAGATCGGCTCACCGAGCGGCTTCCCGCTCAACAGGATGATCCGGGTGTCGGAAACGGCATTTAAAATGAGTAATTCTTGCCGGTCGGAGCGGCCCGCGGCCATTACCTGGCCGGTGGTGATGATCCAGGATTTGTGGTCGTTGGCAAAAACGGCTTTCCCGGATACGACGTAAATGGTCGCGGTCCACCCCGTCGGCAGGTCATGCTGGAACGAATGGCCCTGTTCAATGGTAATGTCGAGGAATGTCAGGCGGTCGGGTGTTTCGGCGGGATTGCTGCCGGCTTCGGTACGCCCGGCAACCACTTTCACGGCTGTTCCCTTGGAGGCAACCACGGGCATGTCGCGGCCATCGATAAACATCGACTGCGGAAGCTGTTGCTTGCGGTTTGCGGCGGTGTTTACGAAAATCTGCATACCATGCACGCGGGAGCCTTCGGGAACAGGGAATTCGGTGTGGACGATGCCCCGGCCCGCCCAGGTCCACATCAGGCTGCCGGGAGTGATCATGATGTCGGTTCCGGACGAATCGAGATTATGGTAATGGCCGGAATCTTCAAAAAGATAACTCACTGCCGACATGCCTGCGTGCGGGTGCGGGCCGAAAACATCGGACGTCAACTCGAAATGATCGAAACCGATCAATGGGTCCAGAAGGCCGTTGAAATGGATCGAGCGGACTTTCCGGGCGGCAAACTGCCCGTCCCCCGAACTCACGGTTTGAAATACCTTGGATACCTCTAAATGCTTCATGACTGTATTTAAAAATCTGTACTGTATTGACCGCCGACGGCTGACCGCCGACTTTGGATTTACTTACCGATAACGTTACTCGTCGTCGTCGAGCAACTGCTCGTGCATCCGGAGTGCGTCGTCCATGAATTCGCTGCCGTCGGAGCTGTGGTCCTCGTGGTGATGGATCTCCGTCGAAAGGATCTCGACCTGGTGTTTGTAGTTGTCGTCGGTGCCGTGGTTGTGCACCATTTGCATAAACAGGTTCATAGTCGTAGTTGTTTATGGTTTAGAAATGATTGAAGAAAAGAATGATTACTGTAACGGTTATACGTTAACTGCGTCGAACCACTCGGTAAACTTGTCGGTACCTACGCGCGCATCGCCCGCAGGAAGCAGTACCACGTCCGAAAGCAATGCGCCGTAATAGGTGGCCTGGCTGTCGGTTACAACCGAGCGGGTATCGCCTTTCAGATTGAGGTATTTCTGCACGAGCTCAGCGAGCCTGAAACGCTCCGGCCCCGCGATTTCGATCACACCGTTGTGCGGCGTATCGACGGCAACTTCGGTTACGGCAGCAGCAACGTCGTCCGAGGAAATGGGCTGCACATAAGCTGCCGACAGCCGTACGATCTGTCCCTGTGTGGCCGCCTGCGCAATGCCGCCCAGAAACTCGAAAAACTGCGTGGAATGCACTATGGTATAAGGCATACCCGATTCGCGGATCAGTTTTTCCTGCGCGATCTTACCCCGGAAATAACCGCTGTCCGAAAGCAGCTGCGTACCTACCACCGACAATGCAATGTGATGTTTCACGCCCGCCACCTTTTCGGCAGCCAGCAGGTTCCGGCCGGAGGTAGTGAAGAAATCGAGCACGGCCTGATCTTCGAAGGAAGGCGAATTGGCCACGTCGATCACTACGTCTGCGCCTGTCAGTGCATCCGCCAACCCTTCGCCGGTGATGGTATTGATGCCGGTATCGGGTGAGCCGGGGATCACATCGTGGCCCAGGTTTCTCAGGTTATTTACGACTTTAGAGCCGATGAGGCCGCTTCCGCCGATTACAACGATTTTCATGAGTGTTAAAGATTTTGGTTTGAAAACACTTAATAAGAATCAATCGTCGTGCCAAAGTATTAATATACTGATAATTAAGTATTTATATAAAATTTTGTATTTAAAATCACGCGATATTTCGTCTAATGACATGCATCTGCTTTAAATATCGCGTGATCGGTTCCGGGCAGGATCATTCGGCAAGGTACTGCCGCTTGGTAATGCCGAGCTTCTTGATTTTCGAATGCAGGGTAGTGGCGGGCATACCGAGGTATTCGGCAGCGCCGCCGCGGCCCGCGAGCTTCCCGCGGCAGCGTTTGATGGTCTCTATAATATGAATGCGTTCCACGTCTTCCAGCGTGCCCAGCATGGCCATCGATGCCGTTTCCGCACCCGCGTTTTTATTGGGAAGATAAACCTCCCGTATCATCGGCTCGGTCGACAGCAGCACGCACCGTTCCATGAGGTGTTCGAGCTCGCGCACGTTGCCCGGCCACGGGTAACTGGTGAGCTCGTGCAGTACTTTGGGCGAAATCTTCTTCACTTTCCGGCCCGTAGCCTTGCTGTAACGGTCCACAAACAAATGCGCGAGCGGTATAATGTCGTCGCGGCGGTCGCGCAGGGGCGGGAGGTGGATCGGGAACACATTGAGGCGGTAATAAAGATCGGAACGGAAGCGGCCCGCTTTCACTTCCTCTTCCAGGTCGCGGTTGGTGGCCGTGATAATGCGGACATTCACTTTGACGGTCGTTTTGCCGCCGATCCTTTCCAGTTCTTTTTCCTGCAAAACGCGCAGCAACTTTACCTGCGCTTCCAGCGGCATTTCACCGATCTCGTCGAGGAAAAGCGTGCTGTTATCCGCCAGTTCGAACTTCCCGATCCGGCGTTCCAATGCACCGGTAAATGCGCCTTTTTCATGGCCAAACAATTCACTTTCAATGAGATTGGCAGGCAATGCCGCGCAGTTGACCTTAATCATCAGCTTGTCCTTGCGCGGCGAAGCGCTGTGTATTGCCCTGGCGATCAGCTCCTTGCCGGTCCCGGTTTCGCCGGTAATGAGCACCGTCGAATTCGATTCCGAAACGAGGCTGATCAGGTCGTATACCTGCTGCATTTCCGGCCCGCTGCCGACGATTTCGTTGAAATTGTAAGTCCTTTTAATCTGCTCTTTCAACTGGCTGTTCTCCATTTCGAGCATTCTTTTGTAAGCCAATATCTTTTCATTTGCCTGAATGTTGGCGATGGCCGTGGAGATTTGCGAACAAATGCCTTGCAGGAGCTCGCATTTCGGGTCGTCGGTAAGTAGCCAGAGCGTGCCGAGGTCGGCCTGGGCGCTGCGGAGCGGTGCGGCGAATATGTATTTAAGGCCTGTTTGCGCCCAGAGTTGCACGAACGGGTTGTTGGGGCAGTTTTCCAGTTCCTCGGTTATTTTCAAAATTACGTGGTCTTCGGCGGCCAGGACGCGGGCGGCGATCGGTTCGTCTATGGTATTGGAAGCGGCCACCAACGCGTCGAATTGTTCAAGTGCGTTTTCGAAAAGCATTCGGTCGTACATGAACGGTTTTAAAGTAACATTGTCGTCCCCGATCAGGTTGACCATCGCCAGCTTCACATTCACCACGCGGCTCAATACTTTGAAAACTGCATTTTTCAGATCCTCTTTGGTACGGACGCGCGCTACTTCATTGCTGAATCCCAGCAGGAACGTCTTCTCGCGCTCGCGCTCGACAATTTCCTCGGCAGCCAGCACATTCGATAATGCGATCGAAATCTGTGAACCGATTGCTTGCAAAAGCGACAGATTGGCCTGCTCGATGCCCAGCCAGAGCACGCCCAGCGTGACATCGCCATTCCGCAATGCAATGCCCACCATCGTTTTCAGTCCCATTGATTTCCATACAAACAGGTACTGGCTCGCAATGCCCCGCCTGATCTCGGCGTCGACATTGACTTGCAAGGGGATGCTGCTGTCGAGCACGCGGTCCTGCAAGCCATCGTAAATCGGGACCTGGCCCTGGGTCATTTCGGTGATCTCGGCCTCGGTGGCATTGGTGACCCCGAGGTCGTATACGTAGGTCGTCATGGTCTCGTGGTCGGAGTTGATCCGCCGGATACTGAACCCACGCAGGAGATTGAACCGCACGAGCGTCGCATGGACCGCATCGGAGAGCTCCTCCCGTGTGCGTACAGCCGCGAGGCCGATGCTGCATTCGAGCAGGACCTCGTTCATCCATTCCTTTTCCCTGACCTCGTCGTTCTTGATAATGTTGGTAACCGCGCTGGAAATCTGCGGCGCGATGCCTTCTATAATGCTGATGAATTCGTCGGTAATGCTGCCGGGGCGATCCGTGTACATATGCAGGAAGCCCATGGTTTCATTTTTGCTTTTCAGGGGCGTCATGAGGATCTCCCGGATGCCCCTTTCATAGTTGATCCGCAGGAAAGTAGGGCTGCCCGGCAGGTCCATGACATCTTCCATCTGGTACAGAACCGGCTTGCCGGCATCGAGCACCGCCTCGATAAAATCGCCGCTCAGCGGGAAATCCGAATCGACCAGCGTGGCGTAGGACGGGTGCGTCTGGATGGGCGACGACATCGGGTCGAGCAAAAACGGCCGGTACGACGTCCGCTCGGGGTCGATCAGCGTTACAATCGTGTGTTTGAAATAAAAGAGGTTTTTAATACGTGAAGAAAACAGGACGATCAGGTCGTTCTTGTCGCGGATTTGCGTGATATCGTCGCTCAGGTCGAGCAATATCTTGCGCTGCTTTTCCAGGAACTCCTTGGTTTCGAGGTCCTTCGGTAGCGTAGCCTGCAAATCGTTCCCGTTTTGATTGGTTGCTTTCATGTTTGGATGTGGTTGCCAGCCCGTGGGTTACCGGCAAAAGCGCCGGGTCCGTGACGGAGGCAGTTATACGAATTTAATAAAAGTCGGAATGCAAAAAGGCTACCCGGTAAGGAGCAGCCACTGACAAGCGGTGACTTGCCGCATTCAAATATCGCCGGCCCAATCGGCCAGAAAGCGCAATACTTCCTGTTTTTCAGGAACCTTGCTGCCCTCCGCCACCGAGCCCGACGTGGCGATGCCAAGCGCCAGGGATTGCGTCGCCCCCATGCCGTTTTTCAGGCCCAATGCATAGCCTTCGATGAAGTTTGCGCGCTCGTATGCATTATGTGTATGTGCGGGCACGGGCGGACGTGTGAGGTCGAAGTACGAATCCTGCATGAGCAGCACCCCGTGGTTTTCGGAGTAAATGATAAGCCGGTGGATGTCAAGCGTCTGGAAAATAGCGCGGTAACGCCCTCTCGCGTCCGGGTCTTGCGTGTCGAACTCCGGCACGGACTTTCCGCCGAACAGTATCGACCATAGGCCCCAGGCTTCCCGCTCTTCCAGCGCGAGTGTCACATGGCCGCTGCGCGTGAAGCTGCCCATTACGTCGAGGATTTCATCTACCTCAAAGAAATGGCTGTCGGCAGGATTACCGAGGTAGAAAATAAACTCCCAGTCGTCGCGTGCGAGCGGCCGGATTACGTCGGCGAGCAGGCCATACCAGAGATCGGCAGCCTGATGCACGTCCGTCCATTCGGAAAATGGAATGACAGGGCTGCGTGAAAACAGCTCTTTGAGCGCCTCAATACCGGTTTTGGAAACAACATCCCGCCATTTAGCTGGCTGAGAATCGCCGGCCACATGATCCTGGCCGGCCCGGATCCCCATCGATTGCAGCAGGCGGGCGTCGTTTTCGGAGACGGGATCGGGTGCGAAATCGGTTTCGCGGAGCTGGGCTGAGGCTTGTGAAGCCGAATGCAGCATCGTGCGCACGGCATCGTCCGGGATAGTTTGGCGGTTCATCATGTTGCATTACGGATAGGATGCTCTCAGAGAGACAATACCTATGCCAAAAAGTTAATATGATGATTATCAATGCGGTCATTGATATAACCCCTGGAAAAAGACACGATATTTCGTCAAACCCCGGATTAGTTACGAAATACCGTAAGCACTTTTCGTGGTTAATCTAAATCCCGGAGCCGCTCAGTGCGATGCTTCCGCACAGTGGAACGTCGTGTCGCGCAAGGTGTCGAGGTCCTGGTCGATCGAGACAAAATGGGCGCATTTACAGCCCACCCGGATCAGCACGTTCAGAAAATCCAGTTCCGTGCCTGCGTGGCTGCTGTGGCAAAGTATCAGCACGTCGCCCTCGTTGAGGCTGTCTATCAGGCGCATCAGACCCGCATTGCTTCCCGCTTCCGATTCTTTGATAATTTGATGGCAGCCTGCCATTTGAAGTTTTTCCAAAAAAATGTCTTCCGCGCCGTAGGGCAAGTACCCGATAAACATGCTATAACCTGATGATGAGGCATTAAAAGTAGGGGATACCGGAGCCTTGGCCGACTCATATCGATTAGAAAAAAATTAAAACCTTTGATCCTACCGAAATATTGATAATATTTCTGAGAACGTTCATGCGTTTCCGACAACTCCTCTAACAGCACCCATAACATGAATTTGAATGACATCCGGGCCGAACTGGTCACGAAAACCGAGCGCAAAATCCAGGAAATGAAAGCCAGAAGCATTATCCTGCCCGAACGACGGGCCGATATGTGCGAGCTTTGCGACCAGCTTTCGCAGGAAATTTATGACTTCGCCGTCAATACCGCATTCCAGATCGCCGACCGCAACCACCTCCGCGGCCGCGTAGCCAACCTGCTCGACGAATTGCACGAAGACATCTACGCCCTTACCAACGGCGCACTGGACATCATCGTCTCCGCCTCGACACGCGGTCCGGGCGCAAGCCATACCCAGGAGCAGCAACCAACCGGGAAGAAGCGCCGGATATTCCGTACCCCGCCAAAATTCTTTCAGTTGGTTTATAGCTGGTTTAAGGGCTTGCGGAGTCAGGACTTTTTGGATCTGCTGAAAGTCAAACGCCCCTCCGACTCGGTGACGACATGCAAATTGTCATCCTGAATCGCATCCGCGGTCTCATTAATCAAAATTTTCTCGAAGGCAGTGGACAACGATTGTTTGCCCAACGAACCGGTTTTTGGATAAACGTAGGATAGGTAAACCGCATCTTTGGATATGTAGGCGTAGAAATAGGTGCGAAAGCCGCTGCTTCCCGCCAGACGCTTCTTGATCACTTTTTTATCGCCGGTACCAATGATCACAGCACCATGCATGATCTGTGCCGACGTGCCCTTGAAAAAAGCTGAAATAAGAGCTTCGGGAAGTGACTTGTATGAATTGTTTTTCAGCAAAATTTCATATTCACTTTTGAAGCGGTCGGTGCAATATATCCGCATTTAGAGAGAGAATAGGCGATTGGCAGAATCAACGAAATCCTTATCGGCCGGGCGGCTGAAAAAGTAACGTTCTACGTCCTGGATTACCTCTCCGAAATCCTCTATTCGCCCGACGAGCATATCGTAATATTCTTCGGAAATTTCATTCCGGAATTTTCTGGCAGTATCGGATAGCAATTGTTTAAAGAAAGAAATCGAGCCGATCATGCCATTTATCTTAGGTAGCTCTGCCTCCGAAACTTGCTGATGTGTAAGCTCTTCTGATACATAAATCATTGCATCCAACCCCTTTATGAGCATTTCGACGACATCGACCGGACGATATTTCGGATAGTTGGCGTCACCCTCCGAACCCAGAAAAACGTTGCGGATATTGTAGCTGATTTCGTCAAGCCTGTCCCTTGCTTCATCCACTCCATCGACCGATATATTTTCGAAGCTAACCATATGTATGTGTGGTAATTTGGTTGAAATGCTACCAGATAACACAAAGCTATATTTTAAAAATTCATTCTGAAAAAAATCTGTGAAAACCGTTACTAGCAAAGTCGTTGGGGTAATCTTTTACCGTGCAGCCACGGACGATCGCGTCCGATTTCGAACAGGTTAATGGTTGTAATGTTTTGATTACCAATATATTGTTGAAATGGCATGCATTTGTTAGTGCTTGCCCGGACCGAGATCCTTTTTCCGCTGCCCGATCAGGGCCCAAATGCAGACACCATGCTCAAAAACTATCTGAAAATCGCCTTCCGGAATCTGACGAAGCATAAGGCTTTCAGTTTCATCAATATTTCCGGCGTATCGCTGGGGTTGACTTGCTTTTTGTTGCTTGCCCTTTATGTGAAGGATGAGCTCGCGTATGATCGTTTTCACGAGCATGCCGACCGCATTTACCGGATGAACCGTACCTTCCTGGCCAATGACGGTACCGAATCGCTTCGGCTCGGGCATGTGGCGCCGCCGTTTGGGCCGCTCGTGAAGCAGGATTTTCCGCAGATAGAGCAGGTGGTAAGGATACTTGAAACCGACGCGTTGATCAGGTACGGCGAAAACAAGTTCTCCGAAGATCAGGTGTTTGCGGCGGAAGCCAATATTTTCAAGGTTTTCAGTTTTAAAATAGACCGGGGAAATCCCGACAAGGCGCTCGAAAATCCTTTTTCGATCATGTTTTCGAAGCCGATGGCGGAGAAGTATTTCGGGAAAGAAGATCCGGTCGGGAAAGTGGTGCGTATTGAAAATCAGTATGATTACACGGTGACCGGCGTTTTTGAGCCGCTTCCGGCGCAGTCGCATTTTCATCCCAACTTCCTCATTTCCTTCTCGACCCTGAACGACGACCGCATTTACGGCGCGGAGGGGCTTCGTTCCAACTGGGGCAATAATTCATTTTCGACCTTTCTGCTACTGCCGAAGCATTATGATCCGAAAAGGCTGACGGCATCATTTCCCGCATTTCAGAACAAACACATTGAAACCAATGCATCGAAATACTCGGTGCTGACGCTTACCAGGCTCACCGACATTCACCTGCGCTCGCACCTGGATTCCGAGATCGAGGCGAATGGCGATATTCAGTATGTGTACCTGTTCTCGGCGATCGCGGTATTCATTCTGCTGATCGCCTGCATTAACTATATGAACCTTGCAACGGCCAAATCCGCCACCCGTGCGAAGGAAGTGGGTATGCGGAAGGTGATAGGTGCGGTGCGCACGCAGCTGGTCAACCAGTTTCTGAGCGAATCCATTATCCTGGTCGTGATTTCGGTGGTGCTGGCCTTTACTGCGGTGATGCTATGCCTGCCGCTCTTCAATAATTTTACCCAAAAACAGCTTTCCGTTTCCGCATTGCTCGACCCCACTTTTCTGGCGATCCTCGTGGGCATTACCGTGTTCACAGGGTTGGTAGCGGGCAGTTATCCGGCCTTTTTCATGACGGGCTTTCAACCAATCGCGGTTTTGAAAGGTAAAATTGCTTCGGCCCTTAAAAACGGGAAGCTGCGCCAGACGCTCGTGGTGGCGCAATTCGCGATCGCCGTTACGCTGATCATCAGCACGACGGTCGTGTATAACCAGATGCGTTACATTCAAAATTATAAGCTGGGCTATGCCAAAGATCAGGTGGTGATTTTTGGCATGCCCGACGACTCGACTACCGACGTGGAGGCGATCCGGCAGCGTTTCAAAGAGCATGCGGGTGTGCGCGAGGTAGGGCGTTCGTCACGCGTTCCCTCGGGCCGGTTGCTCGATTCCTGGGATGCCTACGTGATGAAGGGTGATTCAATGGCGCCTACCGAGATCAATATCAAATCGCTCTCCGTGGATGAGGATTTTATTCCAACTTACCAGATCCATATGGCCGCGGGCCGCAATTTCTCCCGCCAGCATCCGACCGACCGCACCGAGGGCTTCGTACTCAATGCCACCGCCGCCCGTTTGCTGGGCTGGAAAAATCCGGAAGACGCGATCGGCAACCGTTTTGGCTATGGCAAAATGCGGGGGCAGATCATCGGCGTCACCGACGACTACCATTTCGAATCGCTGCACCAGAAAGTGGCGCCTATCGTGATGATGTACCAGCCGGGCAGGCTCGGGCGTGTGTCAGTACAGGTAGCGGGCGGGGATATCCAGGGCGCGGTCGCGCACCTTGGCTCGGTGTGGAAGCAACGTTTCCCCGAGGTGCCTTTCCAATACGAGTTCCTCGATCAGCGCTTCGGCGAGCTTTATGCGCGGGAAGAAACGCAGCAATTGCTGTTCGGCATTTTCGCGGGCATTGCCATCCTCATTTCCTGCATGGGGCTGCTGGGGCTTTCAATGTTCATGGCGGAGCTGCGGACAAAGGAAATCGGCGTCAGAAAAGTGTTGGGCGCGTCGGTACCGAGCATTGTGGGGCTGCTTTCGAGGGATTTTCTCAAACCCGTCGTGATTGCCATTCTGATCGCGTCGCCCATTGCCTGGTACGGCATGAAAAACTGGTTGCAGGATTTCGCCTACCACACCGATATCCGCTGGTGGGTGTTCGTACTGGCCGGCGTTTTGTCGATCGCCATTGCATTGTTTACAGTCAGTTTCCAGAGCATGCGCGCAGCGTTAATGAATCCGGTGAAAAGTTTGAGAAGCGAGTAAATTCTATGGATTTACTATATTGAGCGGAGATCGCAATATAGCAATTCATGAGACTGAACAAATTTTCAAAGCTATTGATGTGGATCATACTGTGCGTCAGTGTGTTCCCGGTATTGGCGCAACGCCGCGAGGCAGGCCGGCCGAATGTCATCGTCATCCTGACCGACGATATGGGCTACGGCGATGTCGGCGCTTATGGCGGAAGGTTCGTCCCCACGCCCAATATAGACCGGCTTGCCGCCAGAGGTCTCAAACTTACCCAGTATTACAGTGGCGCGCCCATTTGCTCGCCTTCCAGGGCCAGCATTCTCACCGGTATGCAGCCCGGCAAATGGAACTTTACCACATTTCTGGATACCCAAAAACATAACAAGGACGCCGGGCAGATCGATTACCTGACACCCGAAGCGCCGTCCATGGCCCGTTTTTTCAAAAGCTCGGGTTATGCAACCGGACATTTCGGCAAGTGGCATATGGGCGGCGGGCGAGACGTTACCAACGCACCCGGCTTTGCGCAATATGGCTTCGACGAGCACGCCAGCACCTACGAAAGCCCCGAGCCGGATCCGGCCATTACGGCTACGAACTGGATCTGGTCGGATAAGGACAGCATCAAACGGTGGGACCGCACTAAATACTTCGTCGATAAAACGCTGGATTTCATGAAGCGGCACAAGGGCCAGCCTTGCTTCGTAAACCTCTGGCCCGACGAAGTGCATACGCCCTGGGTGCCGAAGCCGGAAACCGAAAATGCCGGCAAATCAGCCCTGAAACCGCAGGAAGAAGCCGCATTCAAAGGTGTTCTCAAAGAATATGATGTGCAGATCGGCCGCCTGCTCGATGGCCTCAAAGAACTCGGACTGGCCGAGAATACGATCATTATCTTCACCAGCGACAATGGCGCATTGCCTACTTTCGGCGGTGCCCGCAGCGGCGGCTTGCGCGGGTCCAAGCTTTCGCTGTACGAAGGCGGTATCCGTATGCCGTTCATTATCAGTTGGCCCGGCCACATTCAGGCCAATAAAACCGACGACCGTTCAGAACTGCACGCAACCGACCTTTTACCTACATTATCCAAACTGGCGGGCGTGAAAATCCCCGCGACCTACCACGGCGACGGCATCGACCGGTCGGGCATACTGCTTGGGAAACCTTCATTAAGGAAAAAGGAAATGTACTGGGAATACGGGCGGAACGACATCGCCTACAACTATCCGAAAGGCACCGATCGCAGCCCGCGCCTCGCCGTACGCTCGGGCGAATGGAAGCTGCTGATGGACGCCGACGGCAGTAAGGTGGAGCTTTACAATATCGTGAAGGACTCGGCCGAAACAACTAATCTGCAAGCGAGCGAGGCTAAAATCACAAAGGAGCTGAGCGGCAAGCTGACGGCCTGGTGGAAGTCGCTTCCGAGATTGAATGCCAACTAGTTGAAGGAAATCCGGCGGTTCTGAGAATTTTGCAACTCTTGCTGTAATCCTTGTACGTCGCAGGCGCAGCGCATGGGCAACCTTTGTAGTGTTCTTTGACACTAAACAAAAACGACCATGAACTCGCTCAAAAACAAAGTTGCCGTTATCACAGGATCCGCAAGAGGTCTCGGAAAAGCCATCGCCGAACGTTACGCCGCACTCGGTGCCGACATCGTGATCAACTACTCCCGCGACAAAGCCTCGGCCGAAGAAGTAGTAAGCAATATTACCGCCATGGGAGCCCGCGTAATTGCCGTGCAGGCTGATGTAAGCAAAGTAGCCGACATTCACCGGCTGTTTGAAGAAGCTAAAAATGCATTTGGCAAAATAGACATCGTTGTAGCCAACGCCGGTATCGAAATGGTGGAAACGCCGGTTACCCAGTTCACCGAAGAGCAGTTCGACAGGCTGTTTTCGATCAATACCAAAGGCGCCTATTTCACGATGCAGCAAGCCGCATTGAATGTCGGAAACAACGGCCGCATTATCTACATTGCTTCGAGTACCACGGCATTTCCGGTTGCCGGAATGGCCGTGTACGGCGGCAGCAAAACCACGCCGCGCTATCTGGTGGATGTGTTGTCCAAAGAAATCGGTTACCGCGGCGTGACGGTGAACTCCATTATCCCGTTCGCCGTAGACCACTCGGGGATATTTGCCGAAGAGGGCAGCTACCCTGAACTGCGCAAGTCGCTGCTCGATAGCTGCCCGATGGGTCGCCTTGCCGAGGTGGAAGATGTAGCCAACATCGCCGAATTCTTTGCCAGCGACCTTTCTTCCTTCGTAAACGGCCAGCATTTGCTGGTAAACGGCGGCGCAAATCAATAAAAGTCCCTAACCTTTTGCAGGGCATTTCAATACCACTACCGACCGGTCGGCGACGTTCAGTTCGCCACCGGCCGGTATTTTTTCTTCCTTCTCGCCAATGAAGCCTTCACTCGTGCCGATCACCACGCGCCAGCCGCTACCGCATTCCTGCGCCGGCAGTTTGAACGTAACCTGTTCCGCGGACGGGTTGAATATGATGTAGAAATGGTCGTCGGTAAGCCTTTGCCCGTCCATGTTCACGCACCGGATGCCCAGCCCGTTGAGGAAAACGCCGAATGTGGCTGCATTTGCCTCTCCCCAGTTTTCGTCGGGTATGATATTGCCGTCCGGCAAAAACCAGATGATATCTTTCACGTCGGTGCCGGTTACGGGCAGGTCCTGGAACCACCGGCGGCGCTGGAACGTGGAGTGGCTCCGGCAAAAACGGATCAGCTCGCGGGTGAAGGTCAGTAAATCCTGGTCGGCATTATCCCAGTCGAGCCAGGAGATCTCATTGTCCTGACAATAGGCATTGTTGTTGCCCTGCTGGGTGCGGCCCCATTCGTCGCCGGCCACTATCATGGGCACGCCCTGCGATAACAGCAAACTAACGAGGAAATTCCGCTGCTGGCGTACCCGCAATGCATTGATGTCGGCATTGTCCGTCGGACCTTCGGCGCCGCAGTTCCAGGAGTTGTTGGTATTCTCGCCGTCTTTATTGTCCTCTCCATTGGCTTCGTTGTGTTTGTCGTTGTAGCTAACAAGGTCGCGCAGGGTGAAGCCGTCGTGGGCGGTGATGAAGTTGATACTGGCCGTCGGGCGTCGGTAGCTGTTGTGGTAAAGGTCAGGACTGCCGGTGAAGCGCTGGGCGAAATTGGTCATCTTGGTCTCGCCACCGCGCCAGAATTCTCGCATCTGGTCGCGGTAGAGGCCGTTCCATTCACCCCAGCCGACCGGAAATTTGCCTACCATATACCCATCCTCGTTAATGTCCCACGGCTCGGCAATGAGCTTCACCTGCGAAATGACCGGATCCTGGTGGATAATGTTAAAAAACGAGCTGAGGTTGTCGGTATCGTGCAGGGTACGCGCCAATGCGGCTGCGAGGTCGAATCGGAAGCCGTCGACATGCATTTGGGTAACCCAGTACCGGAGGCTGTCCATGATCAACGCGAGCACATTCGGGAGCTGCACATTCAGCGTGTTGCCGGTGCCGGTGTAATCCATATAATGCCGCTGGTCGTCCTGCACGAGCCGGTAGTAGGAAGCATTGTCGAGCCCCCTGAACGAAAGGGTAGGGCCCAGGTGGTTGCCTTCGGCAGTGTGGTTGTACACGACGTCGAGGATCACCTCGATACCCGCGTTATGCAGCTCTTTGACCATATATTTAAACTCATTCACCTGCTGCCCGGGATCTTCGGAGCTGCAATAGCGAGGGTCGGGCGCGAGGAATGCCAGCGTATTGTACCCCCAGTAATTGGTAAGGCCCTTTTCGACCAAATGCCTGTCGGCAACGAATTGGTGAACCGGCAAAAGCTCCACCGCGGTAATGCCCAGGCTTTTCAGGTAATCGATCGACGCCGGGTGCGCCAGGCCAGCGTAGGTGCCGCGGAGTTCTTCCGGTATTTGATTATTGAGTTGGGTAAATCCTTTGACATGCGCCTCGTAAATGATCGTCTCGTGGTAAGGCCTGTCTATCCGCCGGTCGTTTTCCCAATCGAAAGCTTCGTCGACCACCACGGCCTTGGGCATGAATGGGGCGCTGTCGGTTTCGTTGAAACTGAGGTCTTCCTGCTCATCACCTACGCTGTAACCAAACAGTGCGTCGTCCCAATGTAATGTGCCGCTCAATGCCTTGGCATAGGGATCTACCAGCAGCTTCGCCGGATTGAAACGGTGGCCATTTTCCGGCTCGTAGCGGCCATGTACCCGGTAGCCGTACAGTTGCCCCGGCGTGAGGCCGGGCACATACACGTGCCATACGTGGTGGGTGACCTCTTCGATCTTGATCCTGGCGTTTTCCTCGCCCTCCCTGCTGAACAGGCAAAGTTCCACGCTGTCGGCGTTCTCGGAAAAGACTGCGAAATTGACCCCTTTGCCATCCCATTGGGCGCCTAGCGGGTAAGGTTTGCCGGGCAAAGCCCTGAGGTCAATGCCGGCTGCGGTATCTTCTAGCTGGTTCTCGATATGTGCGTCCATAGTAAACGTTATAATCCAATCAGCGGCGGCATTGGTAATATCTGTGCCAGCGGTGGTTGTGCTGTATGGTCTATCCGTTCAAAGCACTTTCCCCAGCATTGTAGAACAAAAGCCACGACCGGAAGCCACGCACAGGCGGCCGAATGCCATGCGAACACGATTATTTCATGGCACAGTATTTAACATTTACACGCAAATTATTGCATGGACAATTATACCTTTTACCTTCCCATGGAACGAACCCCAAACCCGCAGCAGACAGACCCGGCCGGTGCGCAAAATAATGGACAGCTGATTTTTCTGGCGGAAGACGATCACGACGACATTTACCTTTTTGAACGCGCACTGAACGGACTGAAAACGGGACACGGATTACGCGTTTTCGGGAATGGCAAGGAATTGCTCGATGCCCTGAAAGCAGCCGGTGCGAAAGAGCCTGACATTGTTTTTCTGGATATCAATATGCCGGTACAAAACGGCCTGGAATGTTTGCTCAATATCCGCAAGCATTACTCGAAGGAACTGCCGGTGTTTTTGTTCTCCACCGCCCAGGACCGCCTCACCGTAGAGCAGGCCCGCAAGCTGGGCGCTACGGGGTATTTGTCCAAACCGAGCTCCATGGAGGAGCTGAGCAGCCTGCTCACCAACGTGCTGGCCATCCAATGGCGTACGCGATCGGTCAATGATTTTTATGTGCATTTACAGCTTGCCGATACCTGATATATGACAACAATCACACTGAATGTGAACAAACAAACGCACACACTGGAAGTGCTTCCCTGGGTTTCGCTGCTGGACGCGCTTCGCGATCGGCTGAAACTGACAGGTACCAAAAAGGGCTGCGACCACGGCCAATGCGGCGCCTGCACCGTGCTGTGCGACGGGACGCGGATACTGAGCTGCCTGTCGCTCGCCGTCATGAAAAACGGCTCCGAAATCACCACCGTCGAAGGCATTGCCGACGGCGATGCGCTGCATCCTTTACAAAAAGCATTCATCGAGCACGATGCATTCCAATGCGGCTATTGTACGCCGGGGCAGATTTGCAGCGCCATCGGTATGCTCGCCGAAGGCAAGGCCCGCACCCGCGACGAGGTGAAAGAGCTGATGAGTGGAAATCTCTGCCGCTGCGGCGCCAATACCGGCATTATCGACGCGATCATGGAGGTGAAGGAAGGAGGCGGGCGTGAATAATTTTGAATATAAAAAGGCAACCGGAACTCAGGAAGCGTCGAATGCGGTGACGGGGCATTCGGATGCAATGTTCATCGCGGGAGGTACCAACCTGGTGGACCTCTGGAAATACAATCTGCTGCACCCGAAACTGGTGGTGGATATCAACCACCTGCCGGAACACCGGCGCATTACCGAACTGGAAGACGGCGGTTTGCGTCTCGGTGCATTGGTAAGCAATGCGGATACCGCCTATCACCCGCTCGTCGAGAGCCGGTACCCGCTGCTATCGAAGGCGATTCTGGCAGGGGCGTCGGCGCAGATACGCAATATGGCTACCAATGGCGGTAACCTGCTCCAACGCACACGCTGCTACTATTTTTACGATGCCGATGTGCCCTGCAATAAGCGCGTACCCGGCTCGGGCTGCCCGGCGATGGATGGGTACAACCGCATTCACGCCATTCTGGGCGCGAGCGGGGAATGCATTGCCGTGTTTCCTTCCGATATGTGCGTGGCGCTGGCAGCACTGGAAGCGGTGGTGAATGTTTCGGGTAAAAACGGCGGGCGGCGCATTCCTTTTGCCGATTTTCACCGGCTGCCCGGCGATTCGCCCGAAATCGACAACATTTTACAGCATGGCGAACTGATCACTTCCATTGATTTACCTGAAAAAGGTTTTGCCCAAAATTATTCCTACCTGAAACTGCGCGACCGCCATTCCTATGCTTTCGCGTTGGTTTCGGTAGCCACCGCGCTCGAACTCGAAGGCGATACCATCCGCGATGCGCGCATTGCGCTCGGGGGCGTGGCGCACAAGCCTTGGCGCGTAAGGGAGGCAGAGGCGGTTTTAGTCGGAAAAAAAGCTGATGAAGCCGCTTTTACAGCTGCTGCGGAGGTATTGCTGACAGGTGCTGTGGGTTTGAAATACAATGCATTTAAAATAGAACTGGCCAAACGCGCCATTGTCCGCAATGGTATGATGGCGCTCCATCCCGAAACGCAGCTTCCGGGCGCGCAGCCATCGGCCTAGGTTCATCGACAAATCGATTTTTATGAAAATACAATCCGCGGTAGGACAGCCTGTAAGCCGGCTGGAAGGCAAACTGAAAGTGACCGGCGCCGCCAAATACGCCGCAGAATACGACGTTCCCGACCTGCTTTACGGCTACGTGGTCCACGCCACCATCACAAAAGGACGCATTACCCGCCTCGATACCGGCGCGGCGAAGGCGCTGCAAGGCGTGGTGGATGTGATCACCCATGAAAACCGCCCGGAGGTTGCATCGGCCGACTTGAAATACATCGATATGGACGCCCCGCCGGGGCTGGTTTTCAAACCGCTGACCGATCCGGAGGTGCGGTATAACGGGCAGCCTGTTGCGCTGGTGCTGGCGGAGGACTTTGAAACCGCGAGATACGCGTCGGGGTTGGTTGAGGTTGAATATGAAACCCAGGCTTTCGAAACCTGCCTCGACCACAACCTCGACAATGCCCGCGAGCCCGGAAAGGGGTTTTCGACCATGCTGAAACCCCCACCGCCCAAGCCGACCGGGAATTTCGAACAGGCGTTCCGCGATTCGCCGTTCAAGGTCGATGCGGAGTTCCGGCACGGCAGCGAGCATCACAATCCAATGGAGCTCTTTGCAACCACAACCGTGTACGAGGGCGACGGCAAGCTGACGATTTATGACAAAACGCAGGGTACCGTCAACAACCAGCTTTTTGTGGCCAATGTCTTCGGGCTGCGGTACGAGGATGTGCGGGTGCTGGCGCCGTTTGTGGGCGGGGCGTTTGGCTCGGGCCTGCGGCCGCAGTACCAGCTGTACCTGAGCGTGATGGCCGCGCTGCATTTGAAACGCAATGTGCGGGTAGTGCTTTCGCGGAAGCAGATGTTCCCATTTCCCCACCGGCCGCAGAGCTACCAGCGGCTGCGCTTCGCCGCGGATGCCAACGGGAGCCTGACGGCCATGAACCACCGGGCCATTTCGGAAACCTCGCAATTCGAGGATTATGCCGAGGTAGTGGCCGAGTGGAGCCACAAACTGTACCCGTCGCCCAATACGCTTTTTGAGTACAAACTCGTGTCGCTAGACCTTTACACGCCCATGGATATGCGCGCGCCCGGCGGCGCAACGGCCTTGCACGCGATCGAATGCACCATGGACGAGCTCGCATACGAGGCGGGCATCGACCCACTCGAATTCCGGCTCCGGAACTACGCCGAAACCGATCCTTCGACCGGAAAGCCGTTCACCAGCAAGGCGCTGCGGGAATGCTATATGCGTGCGGCGGAGCAATTCGGCTGGAAAGAGCGCAATCCCGAACCGGGGAGCATGGTACGTGGCAATAAACTCGTAGGTTATGGCATGGCTACCGGTATCTGGGACGCTTACCAGTTTCCGGCGCGTACCGAGGTGATCATCACCGGCGAAGGCAAGATGATTGTGAACAGCGCCGTGACTGACATCGGTACCGGTACGCTCACCGTCATGACCCAGGTGGCGGCCGACGAGCTGGGCTTGCCGATCGAAGATGTGACATTCAGCTATGGGGATAGTAAGAAGCCATTTTCGATGTTCCAGGGCGGTTCGGCTATGACGGCATCTACCGGCGTCGCCATAGTGGTTGCGGTGAAGGCATTGAAAAAGAAACTTTTAAAAAAGGCAAAAAGCATCGCTGGCTCGCCATTTGATCGTGCCGGTAATGATGATGTGGCGTTCAAATACGGGCATATGTTTTTGAGGAAACAGCCGTCGGTTTCGGTTTCTTTCGCGGAAATCGTGGCTGCTAACGGCGGTAAGCCTGTCAAGACGACGAATATGGGCGCGCCGCATGTTTTGAAATTGAGAAAATACACCAAATCATCCCATAGCGCAGCTTTTGTGGAGGTGGAGGTGGATAAAGATTTGAAAACGATTACGGTAACCCGCGCCGTTTCCGCCGTGGCTGCCGGGCGCATCGTGAACCCCAAAACGGCACGCAGCCAGATTGCCGGATCGATGGTTTGGGGCATTAGCAAAGCCTTGCACGAGGAGAGCATTCTCGACGAAAATCTGGGCAAATACATGAACGCCAACCTGGGCGAATACCACATTCCGGTGCATGCGGACATTAACGAGCTGGAAGTCATTTTCGCCGACGAGAGGGACGACCTGATCAACGAACTGGGTGTGAAAGGCGTCGGAGAAATCGGGCTGGTGGCCATGCCGGCGGCGATTGCCAATGCGGTGTTTCATGCCACGGGCAGGCGTATCCGTGAGCTGCCGATCCATTTTGACAAGCTTTTGTGAAATTTCGGCTATCTTGCCGCATTCACCACAAAGCTTTATTCATTGGCAGCTCGTCGGGTTTGGAAAACTGCCCCGCGCCGTTTCCGCATATGCTGGTTCCTGTTGCTCTTCCCGAATGCCCTTCAAGTGCTCGGGCAGGGCGATTCCATACGTACCAGTTTGGAATACACCATCACCAAAAGGCTGCTTTCCGTAGAAAACGGCTTCGCATCGCACGAGGTATTCTGCGGGGTGCAGGATTCGTCGGGCTTCCTGTGGTTCGGTACGCGTAATGGCCTGAACCGCTTCGACGGTACCAAATGCCTCCTTTTCACCCGCCAGCGAAACGGTCTTCAGGAGAACAAGGTAGTGCAGCTGGCCATCGACGATGCCAACTATCTTTTTCTCCAATACGGAAGCACGGGGTTTCAGCTGACGACGATCGGCAAGGTGGATGTAATGGACGCTACCACCCAGGAAGTGAAGACTTTGACCGAGGCGTTTCCTAAACTGCCATTCAAGGAACAGGATGTGTACTGGATTGCCAATGACGGTACCGATGAAATTAGCTTCCTGACGGCCTCACCGTTCCGCTATTGGCGGTATTCGGCCAAAAAGGGTTTCAGGCTGATGCTGGAAATGAAGAGCTGGGTGAGGCAGGATTCCCTTCTGGACTACCGGACTACCGGGCCTGTGAATACTTTTATCCAGGGTACCGCGCATTTGAAGCTGGTTAACCAGCAGTTGCAGTATGTGGTGAAGGACAAAAAAGTGGCCTCGTTCCGGCAGGACGACGTGTTGCGCTCGCTGCCGATCGGGTTGACCGATGACAATGAGCTGCTGATCACCTACAATACCTCGGCGAATACGGACCATTTTACAGTGGACAAACTGGATGGCCGCGGGCAGCTCGTACCCGCTCAAAATCTCGGGCAAAATCATCTGGATGCCGTGAAAGACCGGTACTGGTTTCAGGTGTGGCCGGCTACCGACGGGCAGGCCACGGCATTCTACATTGCTTCCGATGCGTTATACCTCTGGAACAGGCGTGCCTTCCTCAAAGTAATGGCCAAGTCGGAGTTGAAGGGCTTCGAAAACCTGTTCATATACCGGCTTTTTCCCGATAAACTGGGCAATCTCTGGCTTTGCACGTCGTCGGGCGTCATGCAGCTGACCATTAAAAAGAACCGTTTCAAACCCTACTTCTCGACCAGCCAGCAGGCAATGGAGCCGAACGGGCAGGCGCGGGGTATTCTGGCGGACGGGCAAGGTAATGTGATCGCGAATGTATGGGGGCATACGTTCATTCAGAACGCGGAGGGTATCCGGGGTTTCAGTCATAATTTTATCAATTACGGGCTGGCGTGGCATGGCGGTGCGCTGTACACGGGTGGGTTCGTATTGTCCAAGTTTAATGAGACGCTCAAAAGGTTTGTAGGTTTCCCTATGGCGCCTCCCTCGGAGGTATGGTCGCTTTACTCGCTGAATGACAGTCTCTTATTGCTGGGTGGTATCAACGGCTTTTCGGTGTTCAACTCATCCGCCAACCGCATTACCGCATTGCCGGTGGCTGCTGCATCAGACGGTCGGCGTGGTAGCGCGACAAGTGCCGACGCGCGTTTCGTGTACCGTTTTCTGCGTGACAAAAACGGGAAAGTATGGGCGGTGGCCGAAAACGGTTTGTACCAGCTGACAGGCAATGCCGCCGGCCAGGGTAACGCATTGCAAATTTCCCGCCTGCAATCGCCGTTTTTGAATGCGCTGAGCCTGCTCGACGCCTGGCAGGACCCGGATGGTGCCTGGTGGCTAGCCGCGAACGGGGAGGGGCTTTACCGCTGGGACCCGAAAACCAATAGCTCGCGGCAGTTCAATATCACGGCCGGTTTCCCTTCCGACGTCCTTTACCGCATCGAGCCGGACGCGTTCGACAACCTTTGGATCAGTTCTGATTACGGGCTGCTTCGTTTTAACCGCAAGAATTTTTCCATTAACACCTATACTACCACCGACGGCATTTCCCACAACGAATTTAATCGCACGTCGTCGTTCAAAGCGGCAGATGGTAAGCTGTATTTTGGTGGCTTGAATGGCGTGGTGGGCTTCGACCCGCGTGATTTCAAAACCGACACTTCGCAGCTACGCGTGCCGTTGCGGGTGATCGCATTCAACCAGTTTGTAGGTTCGGCCAATGAGCTGGTCAATAAAACCGCCGATTTAACCCAAAACCAGCGCATTGTGCTCGAACCGGACGATAAATTCTTTACGCTGGACTTCCAGTTGCTGGATTTTACGATACGCGAAGGTTCCCGGGAGGGTAGTCTCCAGAGCGCCGGCCATCAGAATGCGGGCAGGTATGCGTACAAGATAGAAGGGCTGGATGAAAATTGGGTTTATATCAATGAAAATTCCGTACGAATCAGCGGGTTACCGTATGGCGATTATGTGCTCCGGGTAAGGGCCCAGAATAGGGAAGGGGCCTGGAACAAAGAGGAGCTGAGCATTCCGTTGAGGGTTTTGAAACCGGTTTACCTGCAATGGTATTTTATCCTGACCGTGCTGCTGCTGATCGGGGTTTTAATTTACCTGTTTATCCAGTTCAGGGTCAAACAGCTCGCACGGGAGAAGCGTCGGCTGGAAGAGACTGTCAATGAGCGTACTATGCAGTTGAAGCAATCGCTTTCGGAACAAACGGCATTGCTGCTGGAAAAGGATGTACTGATGAAGGAGATCCACCACCGCGTGAAAAACAACTTGCAGGTGATTTCCGGCCTGCTCGAATTGCAGGGCAAAAGCCTTACCGACGAAGTCGCGCGGGAGGCATTGCAGGAAGGTCGCAATCGTGTGAGGAGTATCGCATTGATCCACCAGAATTTGTACCAGTTTGAAAACCTCAGCAGCATCGATCTGAAACGCTTCACCGCCGATTTGTGCAGGCAGGTACAGAGTGTATTTCAAAGGGAAAAGAGGGTTTCGCTGGCCATCGACGTGCCGGATGTACACCTGGATATCGATTCCGCGGTGCCCCTGGGGCTCATTTTGAACGAATTGTTGTCGAATTCGTTTAAGTATGCATTCCATGATGTATCCGAAGGTGAAATAAGTGTGACTATCGGCGTCGTATCGGAGGGAAGGTTCCGGTTGACCTACGCCGACAACGGGCCCGGCCTGCCGCCGAACTTTGATCCGGGCCGCGCTTCGACGCTGGGCTTGCAGCTGGTGAACGACCTGAGCAGGCAGATCGGCGGCCGTGTGCATTACCAGACGCAGAACGGGGCCATGTGTACGATCAATTTCACCAACCGGGAAGTGCGCAAAAACCAAGACTAAATCCTGATGGCAGAACTGAAAATAGGCATTGTTGAAGACGAGCTCGTGATCGCAAGAACCATCGTGAGCACGCTTGAAGAACTGGGCTACGCGCATTGCGGCCCGGCGATCAGCTACACCGAGGCCGTCGAAATGCTCGACACCGACAAGCCCGACCTGTTGTTGCTCGACATTCAGCTCGCAGGCCGCAAGGACGGTATCGACGTGGCCGAACGGCTCAACGAAACCTACAAACTCCCGTTCATCTTCCTCACCGCGAACAGCGATTTCGAAACCATCGACCGCGCCAAATCGGTAAAACCCCACGCGTATATCGTAAAGCCGTTTACAAAGGAAGAGCTCTACGCCGCAATCGAGATCGCGTTTCATAATTTTACTAACCTGCGTACAGTCAACGGCGCAGAAAAGCCCGCGGCTCCTTCACCGAGGAACTTCCTGTTCGTAAAGGACGGCTACGTCTTCCGCAAGGTATTTTTTGACGAACTGCTCTACCTCGAAAGCGAGGCCAACTACGTGCTGCTGCATTTGACTTCGCAGAAGCGAATCATGGTAAGGTCAACGATCAACGACTTTATGGAACAGCTGGAACCGGGCCGTTTTGTTCGCATTCACCGCCGCTTCGCAGTAAATACGCATTTTATCGAAGATATTTTTCCGAACGAACTCTCCGTTCACGGCGAGAAGCTACCGATCGGCAAGTCGTACCGGGAGGAGTTGTTGAGAGGGTTGGG
The DNA here is from genome assembly GCF_900101885.1 of Dyadobacter soli. GTDB lineage: Bacteria > Bacteroidota > Bacteroidia > Cytophagales > Spirosomataceae > Dyadobacter > Dyadobacter soli. The sequence continues at coordinate 55,941 of NZ_FNAN01000001.1, forward strand.
GATTTTTTGACCGCCGACGGTAGGCCCCATCTTCCCAAACCTCCCCCCATTCATCCCACACCACCGACGTTCGTCCCTTTTTTTTGCCCTTACACGTCCTAGCGGCCATTTTTGGCGGTGTTATGGGCTTGCTCGATCTGGATAAAATTATCATTAAACGGACTGTTTTAGGAATCCGCTGCCCGGTTTGCGGCGGGAACCTCGTCGTTTCTTCGAAAAAGTGTTTTATCGGACGGCTCGCGCGGATTATTTCGCTGGGGAAGCTCAAACCTGAATGCTATGAGTGCGAAACCTGCAAAAAGCGCTACACGCTGTTTTGACGGCGCGCCCATACCCCGCACACCATCATGAATCATCCATCAACCTTTTAACCTTTCCATACCATGAGTTTGAGAATTAACGACATCGCTCCCGATTTCCAGGCCGACACGACACAAGGTACCATCCGCTTCCACGAATGGATCGGCGACGGCTGGGCTATCCTTTTTTCACATCCCAAAGATTTCACGCCCGTATGTACGACTGAGCTTGGGTATATGGCCAGGCTCGCGCCCGAGTTCGCGCAGCGCAACTGCAAGGTGATCGGCCTGAGCGTCGACCCGGTAGACAGCCATTTGAAATGGGAAAAAGACATTGAAGAAACACAGGGCCATGCCGTGAACTACCCGATGATCGGCGACCCGGACCTCGCCATAGCGAAGCTGTACGATATGCTCGCGGCCGAAGAGGCCGGCACATCGGAAGGCCGCACGGCTGCGACCAATCAGACCGTCCGCTCGGTGTTCGTAGTGGGGCCTGACAAGAAAATCAAGCTGAATCTCACCTATCCGATGACGACCGGTCGCAATTTCCACGAAATCCTCCGCGTCCTCGACTCCATGCAGCTCACGGCCCAGCACAAGGTAGCAACGCCCGTAAACTGGCAGGACGGCGAAGAGGTGATCATCGTCCCCGCCGTATCCGACGCCGAAGCCAAAGAGAAGTATCCCGCAGGATGGCGGACGGTGAAGCCGTATCTGCGGTATGTAGCGCAGCCGGGGAAGGAGTGATGCATTACCGCGATCGGCGGTCGGTGGTCGTCGGTCGGCGGTCAAACCCCGCCACTCCACCCAACCCCCAAACCCCCATGACACTACCTATACCAACCCTTACCAACCCCGCCATGCGCCGATTGCTTCTAGCTTTTTCAATGATATTACTGGTTGTGGCGAGCGCCTCGGCGCAGACTACCTGGAACGGCAGCGCGGATACCAACTGGAATAACCCGGCCAACTGGTCGAATGGCGTGCCTGATAGCGACGACGTTGTGACCATTACGCCCTCTGTGCGGTCCGCGATGATATATTCGGGTACGAATGCCTTGGCCCGTGCGGTGCTGGTGCAGCTCGAAGCGACATTGACGATCATGCCCGGCGGAAAGCTTACTACCAGCGGATCTCACGAGTATGTGGGTCAATCGGCATTTACCAGCGCGTTCATGAACGTCGGGATCGTTGACAATGAGGGTGAGATCAGCATCGGTTCGGCAGGTAGTGCAGGGACCTACGGAGTTTATAACATTGGAAATTTTAATAACAATGCCGGTGGAAAGCTACTGATCGATAACACCACCGAGGTTGGGTTTTACAATGTCAGGGGTGGGCTGTTCAACGAGGGTGAAGTGCTGGTGGGTACGGTGGGTAGTGTGGGAACCAACGGGATTTGGAACGATGCACAGATCATCGTTTACAGCGGTGCCAGGATCACCGTTGACCGTTCTCTGGTGCGAGGAATCCGTAACAATTTTGATCAGAGCCTGGGGATATTTGGCTGGATCAAAAATGATGGTGAAATAACGATCGGTGCAGCCGCCGACGTCGGCACAAGGGCTTTCGAGAACTTCGGTGCATTTCAGAATAACGGAACTGTCAAGGTCGATCGTGCGACTGCCGTGGGCTTTTATAATGAATATACGGCAAGTTTTGTAAACTACGGTGTGACCACAGCGGGTGCGAACGTCCCGGCGACAAACAGCCTGTTTAATGGAGCCTATGTAGATAATAAGGCGTGTGGGGAAATACATTTGTACGGCGCAGTTAACAATGCTTCCAACATTTCAAACGCTGGATTTTTTGAAGTAACCGCTTCCGCGGCGCATGTTCAAAACTACGATTTCGAAAATAACGGGATTCTGTCGTTTCCGCTAGGGAACCCATTGGAGAATGTTGAAAACAATCAGGTTATTATCACGCCGGATACGGTTAGCGAATGCGAATCGCTGAGCCCGGCTTTTGAGATTTCGGGTTCGGATTCCGGCATTTCCGGCGTTTTTACAGACCTCGCGGGCACATTGTCCGCAGGTGTGTACGATGCCGCAAACAATACTTTCACACCAGCCGAGGAACTGACGGCAGGAGAGCATACCTTTTACGTAAGTATTGCACAAGGTACGAGCTGTACCCGCATCGTTCCCTGGAAATTAACCCTCACGCCGTGCTGCGTGGTACCCGTGTTGACCGCGCCGACCATCGTGCAGGCTACGTGTGTTACGCCATCGGGAACGATTACCATAAACGCGACAGGACCCGGCGAGCTAGAATATAGTGTGGACAATGGCGAATCGTGGTCGGATAATGCTGTTTTTGCAAGCCTTCCTGCGGGAGAATACAACCTGAAAGCCCGTGTAAAAGGGTCTTTGGAAACATGTGAAGCCGTTTATCCGGGCAACCCGGTGGTGTTGAATCCATCCTTTACGGCCACTACCATCGATACCTGGACCGGCTGCGCGTCCACCGACTGGAACGTGGCCGCCAACTGGCAGGATGGCACCGTTCCCACGGCCGACGATGCCGTGACAATCCCGAGCGTAGCCAAAGCGCCGGTTATCCCAAACGGAGCAACTGCTGCGGTTAAGTCTTTGCACATACAATCGGACGCCTGGCTGGTGATAGGCACAGAAGCCACCCTCACCGTAAACGCCAATGCGGCATATACAGCACCATTCGCATTTACTGCGGGTATCCACAATGAAGGGAAAGTTGATAATGGCGGTACAATCGTCGTCGGCGTGACGAGCGCGGGCGATTTTGGAATCATGAACCAGGGCACTTTCAACCACACCGGTACCGACATCCGGATCGACAATTCTACCAATACGGCTATTTTCAATGCCGGCGGCACTTTCACCAACGCGGCGCAACTTTCGTTGGGCAGTAATGCGCCCATCGGCCTGCACGGCATCTGGAACGACGCCACTTTTAATAACAATACAGGTGGAGTTATCGTCTTAAGCAACAGTTCATTAAGGGCTTTGGTTAACAATGCCGACGAATTCAAATCTATACACGCAACCTTCAACAACGCCGCGACCATCGCTATCGGGGTCGCGGCCAGTGCGGGTACCGTGGGTATCCGCAACCTGGGCAGCTTCAATAACAATGCGGGAGGGAATATTATCATAGATCAGACAACCGATATCGGCTTGTACAATGCCGCGGGAACATTTACCAATACGGCATACATTACAATTGGCGCCAACAGCGGTACCGGTACCCACGGACTTGTGAACGAGGGGATATTCGGGCATGAGGGCTCGGCCAGCCTTTGGATAGGCCGGGCGACGGGCTCATCGCTTTACCATGCTGCCGGAACGTTCAACAACGGCGCGGAAATCATTATCGGCGCCGGTTTTTCCGGAGGTACTACCGGTATCGAAAGCCGGGCTGCATTCAACAACCTTGCGGGAGGCGATATCAAGATCAACCGCACATCAGAGGTAGGTCTGTACCATATCGCCGGCACTTTTACGAACGACGGCGATATCACGGTGGGCAATACCGAGGCCGTTGGTCTGTACGGAATGAGAAATACAGGCGAATTTAAGAACAATGCCGGCGCTGAGATCCGGATCGATCGCTCGACCACAGCCGGGTTATTGCAAGCCAATGCAGATGCCCCGGCCCCGAATGCCATATTCACCAATGCAGGAAACCTGACAATTGGCGCAAACGCAGCCGTGGGAGCCGACGGCCTGGAAAATCAGGCTGGATTCACCAATACCGGCACAGGGCACATCCGTATTGACCGGGCTACCAACATTGCGCTGAAAACCCCTTTCGGTACTTTTATCAATGAAGCGGAAATTACGATCGGCGGTGTAGCGAGCGTCGGCACATACGGGCTCGTCAACCGCTCTGCATTCGGCAACCTCGGTAACGGGCATATCCGTATCGACCGTTCGACCGACACCGGTCTTTACCATTCCGGCGGTACGTTCACCAACGACGCGAAGATCACCTTGGGAGCGAACCAATCGCCGGGAGTCAACGGTATTTTCAACGAGGCCGCATTCAATAATGAAGATGATGGCGATATCCGCATCGACGGTTCCACGAGTTCAGCACTCCGGAATTTTCAGAATACTTTCACCAATGCAGGAAAGATTACGACCGGCAGTGTGAGCTACACGGGGGACTTCGGTATCCGTAACGAGGCAACGTTCCTTAACAACGCGGATGGTAACATCAGCCTCGAATGGTCGCACGACGGAGTGCGCTCCAAGGGTGTTTTCGAAAATGCGGGAACCGTGCAGATTGGGCCTCCTGGCAAAGTAACTATAATGCTTACACGCGACGGCGGCTCTTTCAACAACAATAGCGGAGGGATTTTCAAAGGTACCGGTAATATTAATCCGCTGTCGCTCACAAGCAACGGAGGTACATTGTCGCCGGGCTACTCACCGGGCAAGCTGACATTCTCAACCAGCCACAATTTCACCAGCAGCACGCTCGATATGGAACTGAACGGCGTTGGCACGGCCGGTACCGATTTTGACCAGATCGCCGTCAACGGTACGGCTACATTAGGTGGCACGTTGGCTGTAAAGGTTAATTATACGCCCGCGATAGGCGACCAGTTTACGATCCTTACAGCAACCTCGATATCAGGAATGTTCAGTTCGCTGACCGGCCTGGCACTCGGCTGGAAAATTATTTACGAACCGAATGAAGTGAAATTGCGCTACGAAGACCCGATGCCCGTTACGCTCGTGTCCTTCACCGCCCGCGCGGAAAATGCGATCGTAAGACTCACCTGGCGCACGACGGCCGAAGCCGATAATGCCGGCTTCTACATCGAGCGCAGCACGGACGCATTCAACTGGCACGATATCGGTTTTGTGGACGGCAATGCGACTACATCCGTCGTCAAAGATTACAAATTCCGGGACGAAAAGCCGGTGCCCGGCCTCAGCTACTACCGACTGCGCCAGACCGATTTCGACGGCACCACCGAGCATTCCCGCGTGGTACCGGTGCGCTTCGCAGATCCCGAGCATTCCGTGACTATCTGGGCGGATGCCGTACGGCAGGTGCATATCAAATCCAGCGAACCCATCGAAAAAGCCACCGTTTACGACCTTTCGGGAAAAATTGTAATCATTTCAAAAGCATCAACGCTCAATCTCTCCAGGCAACCAGCAGGCATCGTCCTCGTGCACGTAACGACCGCAGGCGGGACGGTGGTGCGGAAGGTGTTGCTATATTGATGTAACACCGTCGAATTCCTTGGTCTTTGGGAATCTATCAACAATCCGGATTTTAAAGGTGTCGAATTCGATACGTTTAGAAGGCAAGCTGGTTTGAACAGCTTTACGCTTACGCCGAGAAAATGGATCGAGGCGACCGATGCCATTGGTATAACCTCAAAATCGGGGAGGAATGGAGGTACTTATGCCCACAAGGACATTGCGCTGGAATTTTGCGCATGGTTAAGCCCTGCTTTCAAGCTGCTTTTGCTGAAAGAGTTCCAACGACTTAAGGAAGCGGAAACGCTCAATGGAAAATGGGACTTGCGCCGGTATCTCTCCAAAGTCAATTATGTACTTCATACTGATGCTATTAAGGAGGATTTAATTCCGCACATCAATATCTCGAAAGAAGAAGAGCGGCTGGTATATGCCAACGAGGCAGACCTCCTATACATCGCGATTTTTGCAATGACCTCGAAGGAATGGCGGCGGCAAAATCCTGAACTTGCGGCAAAGGGTTATAACATTCGTGATGTAGCCGATACCCATCAACTGATTATCCTGGCAAATCTGGAAAGTTTGAACGGCATGTTGATCAATAGCGGAATGCTGGACACACAAGAGCGGTTGAAATTTCTGCGGAAGGCAGCCGTGACACAATTGAAGTCGCTGAAAGCCAGCAGAGATTTAAGTCATCAGCTTATCGAAAGTCCGCATACAAGCCCAAAGCTCCCTTCAATATCAATAAAAAAGTCAAATTCAACAGACTTATAGGGAAAACGCCGCTTGCTTGGGTTAATCCAGGCAGGTGGCGCACTGTCGTGGGCGATTGTAGCCAGGAAGCTAATTTCAAAGTGACCGCCTCACATTCAGCTGCCAGGGGTTCTCGATGGTGGAAATGGCTTTGGTGTCGATCAGGTCGGCCATGGTTTTGCCCATAAGTCTGAAATCGGTGGAGAGGGTGGTAATGCCGCCGGCGAGGACTTCTTTTAAGGGGGTGTCGTTGTAGGAAATGATGCCGAAATCGGCTCCGGGTGTGATGTTTAACGCTTCGGCTTGCTTGATGAGTTCGGCGAGATCTTCGTCTTTTACGACAATAAACAGGTCGCCGGGGCGAATGGTGTGGCCGGGGATTTCGGGGATATAGGCGTGCTCGAAGCCATGTTCCTCGCAGAACCGTTTGAGCCCGTCGTACCTTTCCTCGGGCTCTTTTTCTTCCTTTTGAACCATAAAAATCCGCTGGTATTTGCGGATCAGGTGCAGCCCGGAGACGAGCGCTTCATAGGTATTTTTGTCAAAATCCTGAAATACGGCCGAGTACTGGCCTTTCAATTCAAAATCGAAATGGTCGAGGAGGAAAACCCTGCCCATGAGCGATTCCAGCAACGGACCGATGCCCCGGAACTTGCCCGACATGATCACGTAGTCGGTGTACTTGCCGCGGGCGTCGGCGACGAGCGTTTCGAAAACCTTCCGGTTATAGTTATGGAAGTAAAGATCGACCGTGGCCTCGCTGCCGACGGACTCGATGAATGATTTGAATAAAACCTCCTTAAATCCATTCAATTCGTTGAAAAGCAGGAAGATGTTGTGGGTTGCGCCGATTTTGGTACTGCTTACAAAATAACCGACCCCGTGGTTGGAGGTGATAATGCCTTTGGAAATCAGCTCGCGCAAGCCGGCAAAAACGGTGTCGCGCGAGAGGCTGTATTCGCTTCGGAATGCATTGATGGACGGAATGCGGTCGCCGTTGCCATATTCTCCCGACTGGATGCGGTCGGTCACGTGGTTCACCACCAGTTTGTATTTCGATCTGTTTTCTTTCACAATAATGCAGTATGGCGGCAAAGGTACGCGGTTAGCCGGTTGTTGCAAAATAATAAAGTCATACCAGTTCGTACCAGTTGAAAACATTTATATATTTGGCCGAAATTAAAACCGAACATGAAAAAACATTGTCTATCGATCGGCCTGGGTGTTTCGCTGGTACTTGCGGCGGGTCAGGTTTATTCTCAGCATGCGGCAAACGCTACAACGCAACTCACGCAGGTGCGTGGGGCAACGGTTAACGACTCGTTCTGGTCGCCGAAAATGGAGCTCTGGCGCACGACTACCGCTACCGATGTGCTCGATAAATTTGAAGGAAAGCACCTGAAACCGGAGGAAAGGGCCAAAAACAACGTCTTTGAAAACTTTGATAATGTAGCTGACGGCAAAAAAGGCGGCCACGCCGGGCTACCATGGTTCGACGGACTGATTTACGAAACCATCCGAGGTATAGGGGACCTGCACCCCGACGCCGCATTGCAGGCGCGCATCGACGGCTACATTGACCGCATTTACGCCGCCCAGCAAGCCGATCCAAACGGTTATATCAACACCTACACCGACCTCATGGAGCCCGCGCACCGCTGGGGCGACAATGGCGGTTTCCTGCGCTGGCAGCACGACGTGTACAATGCGGGCATGCTCGTGGAGGCTGGCGTGCATTACTACCAGGCCACGGGCAAGACCAAATTGCTCGAAGTGGCCGTCCGCGTTGCCAACCATATGACCGCATTCATGGGCCCGGCGCCGAAGCGTAACATCGTGCCCGCGCATTCGGGCCCGGAGGAGGCCGTTACCAAGTTGTACTGGTTATTCAAAAATAATCCCCACCTGAAATCGAAGCTAAATGTGCCTGTGAATGAGCAGGCTTACCTGGCCTTGGTGCGGTTCTGGATCGAGAATCGCGGGCATAATGCGGGTTATCCGCTGTGGCTCACGTGGGGTAACGAAAAATCGGAGAAATGGATCAAGGATCAGAAATTCAAGGAAATAGCTGCTGATGCACGCCCGGCCTGGGGCGATTATGCCCAGGATTCGATCCCTGTTTTTCAGCAGAAAACCATTGAAGGCCACGCCGTGAGGGCAACATTGCTCGCGACCGGCATTACCGCCATGGCCCTGGAAAGCCAAATGCCCGAATACATGCAGACCGCCAACCGCCTCTGGGACAATATGGCCGGCAAGCGTATGTTCGTGACCGGCGGCGTGGGCGCCATCGCGCACGACGAGAAATTCGGGGCGGATTACTTTCTGCCCAGCAATGCCTACCTGGAAACCTGTGCAGCCGTGGGTGCCGGTTTTTTCAGCCAGCGGATGAACGAGCTCACGGGCGATGCCAAATATATGGACGAGTTCGAGCGCGTTTTGTACAACAATGTCCTGACCGGCGTGTCGCTGTCAGGTACGCAATATACCTACCAGAACCCGCTCAATGCGCACGATCATACGCGCTGGGAATGGCATTCGTGCCCGTGCTGCCCGCCAATGTTCCTGAAAATGGTATCGGCACTGCCGGATTACATTTACGCTTCGTCGGCCGATCGGTTGTACGTCAACATGTTTATCGGAAGCAATGCGGAAATCGGTTTGAAGGGTAATAAGGTGGCTGTTTCGCAGGAAACAGGTTATCCGTGGAATGGGCGGGTTGTTTTGAATATTAATCCTGACAAAAGCGGTGCATTCAGCGTGAACGTGCGGGTACCCGGCTGGGCGCGGGGGATCGAGAATCCTTATGGCTTGTACGCTTCCGATTTGAAACAACCTTTTACACTTAAAATAAATGGTAAATCACAGAAAGTGGCTCTGGAAAATGGCTATGCAGTGATCCGCCGTGAATGGAAAAAGGGTGATCGCATCGAGCTGGAACTGCCCGTGAAACCGCGCGTTATCACGGCAAACGCACAAGTGAAAGACCTGAAAGGCCAGGTAGCGATTGCGGCCGGGCCGGTGATTTATTGTTTGGAAACGGCGGATAATGCCGATCTGGATGCATTGCAGGTAGATGCGAAGTCGCCGCTGGCATTGCAATACCGGAAGGATTTGCTCAATGGCGTGAATGTCATTACCGGTAAATCAAAGAATGGTGCCGGCAAAGCAGCGAGCTTTACCGCTATACCTTATTACGCCATGGGTAACCGCGGCGTAAAAGGTAATAAGGTATGGCTGCCGACCGCAGGGACGCCTGCCGCAAATTAATCACGAAAACCGGGCGCGGGCGTCGTAGGCTAATCCAAGCCCGACGCTCGATAGCTTGTTTTCTTCCGACCATTCGGCGGCGGGGAACAGTTCGCGGAAACGTTCCTGGATGAGCGGGATTTCCGTCGAGCCGCCGGTCATGATCACGAGGCCGATCGCTTCGGGTGCTATGCCCGCAGCTTGAAGGCATTGTTTGGCGGCTTCGATAATGCGCTGGGTTTTGGTGCCGATCGCCTCGTTGAACACTTCACGTTCGACATTGATCTGTAAATTTTCGTCGATGAATGGGAGGGAGGCCACATAGGCGTCATTTTGCGTGAGGCCGATCTTGATGTTCTCAGTTTCGGCAAGCACCGCGTGGCCGCTTTCCTGTTCGAGTACGCTGATCAGCCGACCGTATTTTTCAGGCGAATGCGTTTCGCGCAGGAGCTGCTTGGCCTGGAATATCGTGCGGTTGGTGTACAAAAAGTTCACCTTGCTCCATTCGGAAAGATCGAAATAATGGTAGGAGGGCACTTCGAGGTTTTTGGCGCCGTAAGTGGTGCGGAAGCCCAACTCGGGCATCATACGCGCGAGGCTGAGGTCTTTGTCGAAGTCGTTGCCGCCGAGGCGTACGCCTGTATTCGCGAGGATGTCGTCGCTGCGGTCGTGCTTGCGGGCGTTGTCTTTGGAAAGGCGGATAATCGTAAAATCGGAAGTTCCGCCGCCCAGGTCGACCACCATGGCCAGTTTTTCTCCTGTAACCCGTGCCTCGTGCGCAAATGCCGCCGCGATTGGCTCGAACTGGAAGCCCACGTGTTCGAAACCAAGGCTGATGGCGATCGCCTTCAACTCGCTTTCCGCACGTTCGTCGGCGGCGGGGTCATTATCGATGAAATGCACCGGCCGGCCCATTACCACGTGTTTCAGTTCGGCACCGGTGTCGGCTTCTGCTTTCCGCTTCATCTGGTCGAGGAATGCAGCCACTATTTGGTCGAATTTCATCAGTTCGCCATTTACCATCGTGCCCTGGCGCATGGCTGGCGTGCCCAGCACGCGTTTCAAACTCCGCATTAACCTGCCCGGATTCCGGTTCAGGAACCGCTCCATTGCTACCCGTCCGAAGAATGCTTCGTTGTCCTTTCGCGCAAAAAACATGGCGCTGGGGATGGTTTTATGGTCGTTTTCTACCGGAATCAGGAAAACGTCGTCGTGGTTGGCAATGGCAAGGCTGGAATTGGAAGTGCCGAAATCGATGCCGCAGAAAACAGGAGTAGTCATTGTTTTTGGAAAATTGGGCGCGCAATTTCTCACTATTTGACCGCCAATGCAAATGCAGAACGAAAGCAGTACCGCGTATTCAAGCTTTGAAAGGCTTTCTTTTTGATAAAATCCTTTCAATTTGATAATGAAAATATTTTTACAAATGCTTCATTATCAGTTTAAAATATAGAGAAATGCTCCCTGGCGCGGCGTTAGTAGCCAGTCCTTTATTTAAAACCTGTAAAAAATGAAAGTGATGGTTTTTCATAGTTTATTTCAATACGGGCCGATGGACGATACCGACGATGATGAAGAGGATTGCGAGGGCGAGCATTAGCAAGTCTTTCGGCCGGGCGAAGTTGTGATGTATGTCACGTAACGGACTGATGGAAACCGGGTTCCTTTGTAATGTCAAATCGCAGTAATGGATTGACAACGAATACATTGGTAACCCTTTTAAAGACAGAAATCATGCCATACGTAAAAATTGAGGTAACCCGTGAAGGCGTTACCCGCGAACAAAAACAGGCGCTTATCGCCGGGGTGACCGGGCTGATCACCGAAGTACTCGATAAAGATCCCCACCTGACCCACGTAGTGATCCAGGAAGTGGAACTCGACGACTGGGGTTACGCCGGGGAACAAGTGTCGGTACTCCGCGAAAAGGGCATTACAGCAACAAGAAATCAGTAACAAACCTGACATACCATCATGAAAAAGCAAACCATCATCGTAACCGGTGCTTCTACCGGCATTGGCAAAGCAGTAGCGAGCCTGTTCCTGGATCGCGGCCATAATGTGATCATCAACTCGGCCAACGAGGCCAATCTCGCGGCTACGTATAACGAGCTGGGTAACCACGACCGGCTGGTCATGGTTGCGGGCGATATCAGCAAAAAAGCTACCGGACAGTCACTGGTCGATACGGCTGTGAGCCAATTCGGCAGCGTGGATGTGCTGGTGAATAATGCGGGTGTATTCGAACCGCGTAGTTTCCTCGAAGTGGACGAAGCGCACCTCGACTATTTCCTCGATATTAATCTCAAAGGTACCTATTTCACCAGCCAGGCGGCCATCCGGCAAATGCTCCAACAAGGCGAGGGCTCGATCATCAACATCGGTACCGTGCTGGTGGACCACGCCATCGGCGGCTTCCCGGCTACTGCGCCCATTTCGAGCAAGGGAGGCATTCACGCATTGACACGCCAGCTGGCTGCTGAATTCGGCAAGCACAATATCCGCGTCAATGCCATCGCGCCGGGCATTATCCGCAGCCCGCTGCAAGCGAAAACCGGCGTGAGCGATGCCGATAGCCTGGCCGGCCTGCACCTCGTGGACCGCATCGGGGAAACGGAAGACGTTGCGCAGCTCGCATTGTACCTCGCGGGCAGCAACTTCATCACCGGCGAGGTGATCAACCTCGATGGCGGCCACGTGGCCGGGCACCATATTGGTTAACAAACCATGGATGTGAATGTAATTCAGGCGTGCTGGCTTAGCTCCGGCACGCCTGATTTTTTTGGCATGGAATTTGCTGTGTTCCTTCCCAATTTGATTTATACCTTACCCACTCATGCATTTGAACAGCAACCTGATTTTCCACAACCTCGCCGACGGTGTTTTTTTGCTGGACGAAACAGGCCGAATCACCAATTGCAACGCCGCTGCCAGCGCTATTACCGGCTTTGAGGAATCTGAAATCGAAGGGAAACCATTTTATACGATCGGCGACGGCCAGGACGATCCTATTAAATACCGGTACGAACTGGACCAGGCACGGAAGAAAAACAAATTTGTTGCAGAGGGTTGGAAGCTGAGGAAAGACCGCACCAGGTATTGGGCAGAAACTTCCTATTCCCCGGTTTACGATGAATCGGAACAGCTCGCAGGATTTTGTGTACTGGTACGTGATATTTCCGAACAGAAGGAAAGGCAATCGGACCTGCTGGAAAGCGAGGAGCGCTACCGGCTGATGGTCGAGGCGGTGCGCGATTATTCCATATTCATGCTCGATCCCGAAGGCAATGTGCTGACGTGGAACGACGGGGGAATGCTCATCCACGGCTATGCCGAAAGTGAGATACTTGGGAAACATTTTTCCATATTTTACCCGTCCGCCGACCAGCTCGACGAAAAGCCGAAAAAGAAGTTGCACGTCGCCCGCGACGAGGGCTCCTACCGGGAAGAGGGTTGGCGGGTCAAGAAGGATGGTTCGCTGTTTTGGGCCAGCGTGGTGCTGACGGCCCTCTTTAACGACCGTAATGCATTAATAGGTTATTCAAAGGTAACGAGCGACCTTACCGGGCGCCTGAAAGACGAGGAAGTACTTCGCCAGAGTGAAGCCCGTTACCGTTCCCTGGTAGAACAGGTGGGCGATTACGGGATTTTTATGCTCGATACGAAAGGCCGCATTATCAGCTGGAACGAGGGTGCGAGGCGCATCAAAGGTTATAGTGCGGAGGACGTGATCGGAAAATACTTCTCCATTTTTTACCCGGAAGAGGACATTATCAACGGCAAGCCCGCATGGGAGCTGAAAGTGGCGCGGGCGACCGGCAAGTACGAAGAAGAAGGATGGCGCTTGCGGAAGGACGGGAGCCGGTTTTGGGCCAATATCGTCATTACCGCTGTATACGATACGGAAGGAAGGCTGAGCGGATTTTCGAAAGTAACCCGAGACCTCACCGAACGCAAGATGAGCGAGCAGGCATTGCAGGAGAGTTCGGACAAATACAGGCAGCTTGTGGCTGAGCTTTCGGTTACTAACAGTGAACTATCGTCTGTTAACCGCGAATTGGAGCAGTTTACGGCTATTGTTTCCCACGATTTGAAGGAGCCCGTTCGGACGGTACGGAGCTTTCTGCACCTGATGGACCAGCACGTCGGCCAGCAGAAGTTTGATCTCTTGAAGTCGAGCATCGGTAAAGGCGTCCTTGCCGCCCAGCGCATGCACGATCTCATCGATAACCTGCTGCATTACTCGCAGATCAGTAAAATTGGCTTGCAGCGTCAGAAGCTGAGGGTAGAGGAGGTGATCGGCGAGGCGATCCAGAACCTGAACGATGCGGTAGAGCAGTCGGGCGCACAGATCCGCGTGGAAAGCGACGTCTCGTTCATTTATGGCGACCGTGTGCAGCTGGTGCAGCTTTTTCAGAACCTCCTCGCCAATGCGCTGAAATTTACCAACGGCAACTCGCCGGAAGTGACCGTGAAATCATGGATGGAGAATGGCAATGTGCGGTTCGTGGTCGAAGACAATGGCATCGGCATTTCACCTGATCACCTGGAAAAGATCTTTGAAATTTTCCGCAGGCTGCATTTTGCGCACCAGTACCCTGGCTACGGCGTGGGGCTGGCGGTTTGTAAAAAAGTGGTAGAGCGGCACCGCGGTACGATCTGGGCCGAGTCGGTGCAGGGAAAAGGCGCCAGTTTTCATATTTTGTTACCCAAGATTTAACCCCCGAACATGAGAACATTCAGACTTGCCATTGTAGAAAATGATGAAGACGAACGCTTTTTTATGTCGGAGGCGTTCAAGGCTTCCGGAGAATTCGAAATCCTGGGAGAGTTCGGTAATGGCGATCAACTGACCGATTGGCTGCACGGTTCGCCGAAGCAGCTGCCGGAACTCGTCTTGTCGGACCTGAATATGCCGGGAAAGAATGGTTACGACATTATCGACGAGCTCAAAATTACACATCCTGGCATTGCCGTGTTCGCGACGTCCACCTCTTCCGTCCTGACCACGCGCGAGAAGTGTATCCGCGCGGGCGCAAAGGATTTCATCGCCAAGCCCGACATTTTCATTGCCTACGATTCCTTTGTTACCGAGTTTTACCAGCTTGCCTGCCGGTACCTGGGCGGCTGACTTCATCCACTTACGAAACCCATTGATATGTCTCAAACAGTGATCGGGATCATCGCCGGCGTACTCACTTCCGCTTCCATGGTTCCGCAGTTCATCAAAATACTCAGGAAAAAGGATGTCGGCACCCTGTCACCGCTGATGCTGCTCGTGCTGATCTCCGGCGTTGCGCTCTGGACCTATTATGGCTTTTTGAAAGACGAATTGCCCATTATTCTTTCCAACGGCTTTTCGGTATTGCTTAATAGCGGGTTGCTGATATGTTACTTTATCTTTAGAAAGTGACCGGCAGAAATTAACATCAAGCTATAAATCATTCTTTTTCTGAACGGGCGTCGTCTTTGTCCAGCTCTTGAATGCCCGGTGGAAAGCGCTCGGCTCGGCGTAGCCCAGCAACTCGGAAATGGAATGCACCTTGGCGTCGGTTTTGCGGAGTAAGTTGAATGCGAGATCCTTTTTAATGGCCGTGCCCAGCGACCGGTAGCTTTCGTTTTCCTGGCTCAGTTTCCGCTGAAACGACCGCTCGCTCATGTTCATATGCGCCGCAATCACTTCGAGCGGAGGTATTTTGCCTATAAAATCCCGCATGATAACCTGCCGTACCCGGTCGCAAAAGCTGCCCGACTTTTCGAACGCCGCCACTTTCTCACGCAGTGTTTCCCCGAAATGCGCATACAACGATTCGTCGTGGCTTAAAACCCGTATGTCGGCAAACGACCGCTCGTAAATCAGCCGGTTCTTTTCCTTCTCAAAACCAACCGGGCAGTTGAAAACCCGCTCATAAACGGCTTTCGACTGGTTCGCCGGAAACTGCAATTCCGCACGCATAGGCCATATCTTCTGGCCGGTAAGCATGCATATGAAATTCAACGAAGCACTCATGGCCGCCTCGACGGCATGCCGGGCCGTTTCCGGCGACACGTCCGTCCACATCTGGCTCACTCCGAACGTGACTTCGCACCCATTGCGGGTAACCTCCATCTGGTACGAAATCCAGCCGGAGAGCGTTTGCTGGTACCGTTCGAGTTCGGTATATGTATCTTTCATGGTACGGCAGCTCTGCATCAGGTAGCCCAGCAACCCGAACACCGAAGGGTTGTTTTCCATCCCCACATGCAGGCCGATGCACGGGTCGCACGTCGACGCTTCGAGTTCGCTCCACAAATCGATCACCGGCACCATACCGTCAATCCGTTTTTCGGCATTGTTAAGGTCTTCGGGTGTGATTCCCAATGCATTGCAAGCGCGTTGCAAGTTGGCTCCGCGGGCGCAGGCTGCGTAGATGAGGTTCCTTAGTACCCGTACAGTTCCGTACATAGCAATGGTTATTGGCGTGTCATTCAATCAATTGGCGTGTAGTGTCACCACTTTGGCGTGTACTATCACTTAGCGCCGGTGTAAGCGTCATTTACTTTGTATTGCCGTCGGATGCGCACCGGCGGGAGTGTTTCTTATTGTTTAATTTTTAAAGCCATGAAAAAAACAAATTACCTGAAAACGGCGTGTCTCGCTGCTGCATTTGCAGGCATTTTCGTAACCGGTTGGGAAAGCTACCTGCGTCAATGCGGATTTACACTGTCCTACAACGACGACGAAAGCCTCTGGGCCCACACCCGGAAGAACATTTACGAAGCCACGCCAGCCGGGCCGGTGATCGTGGGTACGTCACGATCCAAGTTCGATATCGACCTCGGCACCTGGAAAAGCATTACCGGCAAGGAGCCCGTGCAGCTGGCGATCGTAGGAACCACGCCGCGGCCCGTGCTGCAAGACCTTGCCAATGATCCCGATTTCAAAGGTACGGTGATCGTGGATGTGATGGAAATGCTTTTCTTTCAACCGGATGGTTCTTTCACCGAAACATCTGCCAGGAAAAGGCTGCAATACTACCCGAAATATTCGCTTTCGCAGCACGCAAGCTTTCATATCAACCGGAAACTGGAAGATCATCTGCTGTTTCTGGATGAGGAACGGTTCTCGGTGAATGCGCTGATCAAACGGTTGCCGATCGCGAGCCGACCGGGCGTATTCGTATTCCCGGTGTTCCCGATGGACTTGGAATATGTATCGCCCAACCGCCAGACTGCATTTACCCAAAACTTTTTGCGCGATACCGCCGCGCAGCATGAGGTGGAAGGCGTGTGGATGAAAATGGGCCTCGCGAGTACCAAACGCGGCGTCGGCGGCGATACGCTCACCAACATTATTCGTTCGGTAGCGCAGTCGGTCGACAAGATTCGTGCGCGGGGAGGGAAGGTCGTCTTTGTGCGGTTCCCGTCGAGCGATCCCGTGTGGGCGGCAGAGCAGCAGGCATACCCCCGCGCATTGTATTGGGAAAGGTTATTAAAGGAAACCGGCGTCACCGGCATCCATTTCGCCGATTACCCCGAGCTTTCCCGCTACGAATGCCCCGAATGGTCGCATCTCTCGCCTGCCGATGCCAAAACCTTTACCAGGGATCTCACCCGGATCATTGGCGACAAAACCAAATGGTCGCTGCAAAATGCTGTATCTCAAAACATTCCATAATAATCGTCATCATTAGCCATGGTTTTTAATTCATATACCTTCATATTGTTTTTTGTACTCCTGCTTGGGCTGCACAACCTGCCATTCTCCTGGAAAACAAAGAAGATCAATTTGCTCGGCGCCAGTTACCTTTTCTACGCGCTCTGGAACCCGCCATTTATACTGCTGCTCTGGCTGTCGACGGTCGTCGATTTTTATATGGCCAAACTGATCTCCGTCACCGAAAACCAGCGCAGGCGACAGCTCTGGCTGGCTGTGAGCCTCGTGCTGAACCTGGGAATGCTGAGTTATTTCAAATACGGCGGCTTCCTGCTCGAAAACTTTACAATGCTGATGAACTCGCTGGGCATTGCATTCCAGGCGGCGAAACCGGACATTATCCTGCCGGTCGGTATCTCGTTTTACACGTTCGTCACGCTTTCCTACACAATCGACGTATATCGGCGGAAGTTCAAACCCGAATCTTCTTTCCTCGATTTCGCATTGTTCGTGACCTACTTCCCGCATTTGGTAGCAGGCCCGATCGTCAGGCCCGAGGACCTGATCCCGCAATTCAAACAGCCTGTTAAGGCTACATCGGAGCAATTTACGTGGGGATTATTCCTGCTCACATTAGGCCTGTTCCTCAAAGTGGTAATTGCCGATGGCTGGCTTGCGGAGACTTCCGACTTTATTTTCAGCCTGCCGTTTCCGGTGAATCCGCTGGATGCCTGGTCGGCCGTGCTGGCATTTTCCGGGCAAATCTTCTGTGACTTCAGTGGCTATTCTACATGTGCCATCGGTGTTTCGCTCTGTCTCGGTTTCCAACTGCCCGAAAACTTTCGCTATCCCTACGCATCCGTCGGCTTCTCCGATTTTTGGCGCCGCTGGCACCTGACGCTCTCCACGTGGCTGCGCGATTACCTCTACATTCCGCTGGGAGGCAACCTGGCAGGGCGCTATCGCACGTATCTCAACCTGATGATCACGATGCTGCTGGGCGGATTGTGGCACGGCGCGTCCTGGAATTTCGTTATCTGGGGAGGCCTGCATGGCCTGTTTCTATGTATCGAACGGCTGCTCCGGCGCAAACCGCGTCAAACACAGCCTGCCGGGCAGCACGAAATGGTGTTACAGGCGACGGTAATCCCCGTTCGCAGCAGTAGGTTATCGACATTGCTGCGTGTGTTGCTGACGTTCTTCCTCGTCAATGTAACCTGGGTATTTTTCCGCTCGCCTGATTTCAATACCGCGCTGAAAATGCTGTTATGTATGTTCGGGGTGATCATGCAGGGGCCGAAAATGCTCAGTACGCCGGATATGCTCAAAGTGGCGATCGTGACCATCTGCTTACTGGTAACACATTGGAATATGCGTGAGCGATCGGTGAAAGGGTTATTTCAATCGCTGCCCTGGTGGTTTTCCGGAACGATGTGGGCCGTAATGCTGATCCTGATCGTACTCACTCAGAAAAGCACCGGCTCGTTCATTTATTTCCAGTTTTGATTTGAGCTGAATAAAAAACTACCGGATAGCGGACTGAATCCACGTCCGCTATCCGGTCAGTTGATCATTTTATCATTCACCTTCACATTGCTGAGCGTGAAGTCTTTGACCACGGATTTGTCGTACGCCGCGTTTTTTGCGGTAATGTCCAGGTTCTCAAAGCTGAACTTCGAAAGCTTGTCGTACTCGCCCGGGCTGACGTCGAAAAACACCTCGCATTTGAGTTTGATGTTTTTCAGGCTGATATGGTCGGAGTAGGAGAGCGGCACGTCCTTTCTGCCTTTCAGGTCGAAGAATTGCTTCCACGGTTTTACGTAAATGAGGCTGTACGCATTGCCGTCCACATTTTCGACGCTGATGAATTCGTATTTCTGGGGCGTGTCAGGGCGCATTTTCAGCCAGAGCACACGCATGGCATTCTCGATGTGGCAGTTGCGCATGACTACATTTTTGTTGTGAATGGCCTCGCTCCCGGATGTGAGCGCTGCGTGACAAAACCCGAAGGTGTTGTCTTCGATGATAATGTTTGTGTTTGCGCCATTGCCCGGATCTTTGTCGGCATAAGGGCCTTTTCCGCCTTTCAATGCAATGGCGTCGTCGTTCACGGCCAGGTAGCAGCCCTTCACGAGCACATTATTGCACACATCCAGGTCAATCGCGTCGGTACTCGGCGCCTTAATGGGCTCATGCGGTGCGGTAATCCTGACGTTCAGGATTTTAATATTATTGCATTGGTAGTAATGGCTCGTCCAGAAGCCTGAATTTTGTAACGTCACATCCCGGACCTGCACATCATCGCTTTTCCAGATAAATACGAGCCGCGGGCGTGAGACTTCGAGGTTGGTACAGTTCGGGTTTTCCTTGCGCCGCTGCCAGAATGCCTTCCAATAGTTCAACCCATTGCCATCGATTTTCCCTTTACCCGAAATCGTGAAACCATTTACACCATACGCATTCACCAACGCCGGAAAGTAATCGAGGTTCTGCCCCTCCATGCGCGAAGGCATCATGGGGTAATCGGCGATCTTGTCGGAGCCTTTCAGTACCCCGCCATCGGCCACGTACAAATGTGTTTTGGGCTTAAAAAACAATGCGCCGCTCAGGAAAGTACCTTTGGGGATCACTATCACACCACCGCCCTTCGCCCCGGCCTCGTCGATCACCCGTTGGATTTGGGCGGTCTGCACCACATTGCTATCGGCCGAAACGCCATGCTGCGTGACGACAAACTGCTTACCAAGGCTTTTCAGGTCGATTTTAGATGTGTCTGAAAACCAGTCCGGTATCTTCGTGCCGTCAGGAAATGTAGTTGATCTGCCCGATTGTGCAAATGCAACCGACGCAAGGAAATATAGTTGAAATAAAAGAAAGCAAGACTTTTTCATAACCCCTTGAAGACGAGTCTTGCGTTCTTTTACTCTTAATCCAATGTGGCAATCGCTATCGAAATTTCGCAGCCATCAAGCCATCGCTCCATTCAAGCCGATCGTCTGGCCGCTGATCCATTTCGCGTCGTCGCTGGCGAGGAAGGCGACGGTTTTGGCGATGTCTTCGGGTTCGCCGAGGCGGTTGAAGGCGTTCAGGGAAGCCAGGCGGTCGATTACTTCCTGGGGCTTGCCTTTGGTGAAAAGTTCGGTGTTGGTAGGGCCGGGCAGTACCGCATTCACATTAATGCCGCGTGCGCCGACTTCTTTGGCAAAAACGCGTGTCAGTTGCTCTACGGCGCCTTTTGTGGCTACGTAAGTGGCGTAGGTAGGCATCATCACGCGGGTGGTTGTGGACGAGAAGTTGATAATGCTGCCGCCGTCGGCCAGGCGTGTCGCTGCTTCGCGGAGTGTGTTGAATGTGCCGCGGACGTTCACTTCAAACTGCCGTGTGAAATCTTCGTCGGTGGTGTCTTTGAGCAATTTGGTGATCATAATGCCCGCATTGTTGATCAGCACGTCGATTTGGCCGAAATGGGCGATGGCCGCATCGAACATCGCCTTTACCTGCGCGGGATTGCTGACGTCGGCCTGCAATGCAATGGCTTCGCCGCCAGCCGATTTGATCGCCCCTACCGTCTGCTGGGCTGCTTCCAGTCCGCCGGTGTAATTTACAATGATTTTGGCTCCTGCTTTGGCCAGGTGAATGGCTACTGCTGCACCTATTCCCCTTGACGCGCCGGTCACGAGGGCTACTTTGTTTTCGAGTGAGTTCATGGTCGTTTTTGTTTAGTGTTAAAGAACATTACAAAGATGGCAGGTCGGCCGCGCCCCGGGCGTACAAGGATTAAAGCAAGAGTTGCAAATTTCTCAGATACGCTTTAAAACTGAAAAAGCCGCCGGTGATCCGACAGCTTTTCCCAGTCTTTAGGACGCGCAACAGGCCCTTGTTTTCAAACGGGTATTATTTAAACCCGAAAATCAAAGGGAAAACGAAGATTACCACCGCGCTCCAAATGCTGTACAAGGGGAGGAACAGGCCGAGTGACGCGCCCACCGTAGAGAGTTCCGCCTTTTTGCTTAGCACCGCAAAGAGTCTCAGTCCCACATAAAACAAATGGGCGAGCATCAGCACATTGGCGCCCAGTACTGCGGCGCGGTTCGGGGTAAGGCCCCATTCGGAAATCCGGAACAGAACCGCCGACAATGCAATGCTGTTGACCAGCAATGTGGCCGCCGATAGCAGGAACAACAATATTATTTGTGCACGATTGCCGCCCGAATGGTCGGTTTCAGCTACCGAAAAGAATATCAGGGCCATTACGCCAACGAGTAGCCCATTGAAAACAAGCAGGAATTCGCGGTCGTGGTACGGACTTTTACCCGCGACGAGCGTAGCCGCCAGGTACACCACGAGCATTACCAATGCCACCGGGCTGAACAATTTCGCGATCATCGGCGATACTTTGCTCACGAGCGTGGGTTGTACGCGGGTAATGAACGTCGCGACCATGGGTACACACGCCAGCCCGCATACGACGACATATTTGAAATAAAACCGCTGGATATCCCAGCCGATCAGATTGAAAAGATTAATGGTAAGGGCCGTGGTGAGTCCGCCAGCCAGCACCAGTAAGCCCGACATCACCACCAGTTCGCCGGTATACCGCAGGAATTCCAGCCAGTTGGCGCCATTCCGCCACTTACCGCCATTGTAAGCCGCACCCAGCAGCGACCACAGCCAGAGCGGCAAATGCAGGCAGGAAAGGATCAGCGTATCGCTGTTTTCGTTTTGGGGAAGCCAGTTGATAAATACGATAGCTCCGATCAGCAGCAAGATCGCCAGGCCACGCGTTTGCCACGAAACCGCGTTTTTCCAGGCAAAATAAGCCATAAGTACCGGCGCGACGATGAACCCGATGTTGCGCGGATAGAAGAAATCCTCGCTGATCGGGAAGATCTCGGGCAGCTTGGCAATGAGCGCCGCGAACAGCGAGGCCGCGATGACAAACGAACGTTCGGCGGGGGTACCCCAGGCCGAAGCGCCGTCGGAAAGGCCCTGACTGAAATTGAGCCGCTGGTACCAGCCTTCCGCGAGCGGGTTCGTCTGCAACTCGGGGTACAATGCATTGAAAGCTGCTTTAAAGCCAGGCTTGTTGCCCCGGTACAACCGTTCCAGTTGCAGGGCATTGTTTTGGTTCGACAGGATTTCTTCGCGCATAAGACATTGATTGAGAATGAAATTTAGCTTTTTTCTGTGGTGAGGCAAGTGTTTTCTTTGTTATTAAAAAGTACTTTGTATTTCAAAGTTAAAAATGAATTGAAAATCCGCAATGCGATTGCTGCAAATTTTTTTGCTGCCCCTTCTTTTGGCCGTTTACTAATTCTGCTAACCGGTTAATGGATAGTACTTTATTCTCGCTTTCCATCGTTTTTATTTTGTGCTGAAACTCAAATCGATACAACAATGGAATGGACGATAAGCATGTGGGCGGGAATTGCCCAGCTCGGGATCGCGGTAGCGATTGCCGCAATAGGTATCCGGATCGTGCTCGAACTGCGGAAAGCCGAAATGACCGACCAACCCTTGAAATAGGGAAGGCCCCATCGAAACTGACATGAACTGAGGACATTGTCCCTTATCGAAGCACTGAATAGGAAGTAAGGTCTGCAAGCCAATCGGTTTGCAGACCTTATTTTTTAAGCACGAATGTAACCGCAAAGTGAAAAGTTGTGGCAGTGGAGGGTAGTATTTACCTTATATCTACTTATCTCGACATTTACCACCCTAACGTCAAGATTATGAAAACATTAACGCTCATTAAAGTCGTATCGCTTTCATCTGTTCTGATGATGGCGATGGCCTTCTCCTGTCAGGACCACCAAGTACCTGAGCCCGTAAGCAACTGCGATCGCGTCGATGGTACGCCCAGGGCGTTTCCGTGCGAATTTGAGATTACCAAACTGGAATTTTTGCGGAAGAATACCAGCCAGGTGGTAAAAACAGTGCTACCAGGCAGCCCGGATGTTCAGTTGTCGTCGCGGGACGCCCTTCGGTTTAATTACGGGTCGAGCCGCGAGTACGCGATCGCGGATTTCCGGGTGCGCGTTCATGTGAAGCGAATTGCCGCCGCTTCGTTCCTGCCAGTGGGAGGCTATGAAATCACGTATTACCAGCTGTCGGATCCCGTTCCTCCGTTTCCAGCTGCTTATGATGACATTTTTGATCCGTCCCTATGGAGCGCGCCTCCGTCGTCGCCGAGCAACCCGATCACTAATCTGGACATGCTTGTGGGAGAGACACGTACTGTCGAAACTGAACTTAATATGGTGTTCGATTTCATGGGAGGGCCACAGGTATTTGGTGAAATTGTGATAGGCATTGTGAATAATAGCACCACCCATACCTTGGTCGCCGCTCCGTATAAGTACGACCGCCTGCGGGACGTGCACGAAGCGAGAATACCGTTTAAACCGTCGGTATATGGAGAGATGTAACTACTCAAACGCCAAACCGATTTGCCATTCCACACAATAGCCGATATATTTCAGGACATTTTTCCTGAACGTCATGAACCAATTATCTTCTCTGAACCGCAGGGATTTCCTGCTTGCAGCTACCGCCGGCCTCGCATTGCCTTTTGTACAACCGCTTAATGCGATGGCGAAAGCGAAACCGCTATTCTCTTTTTCCACCCTTGCGTGCCCGAAATGGGACTGGGCGACGATCGTGAAGTATGCTTCCGAAAATGGTTACCAGGGCATCGAGATTCGTGGGGTGCTGGATTGTATGGATCTGTCGAAATGCAGTGATTTCAGCAGCCCGCAAAGCATTGCGCAGGCGCGCAAGATGGCGGAAGATAAAAAGTTGATGATCGTAGACCTCGGCTCGTCGGCTGCATTGCATATGGCTGATCCGGCGGAACGTCAGAAAAATCTCGACGAGGCGAAAAGGTTTATCGATCTCGCAAAACAACTCAATTGCCCTTTCGTACGCGTTTTTCCAAATGATTTGCCCAAAAATCAGGAAGTGGATAAGACCGTGGAGCTGATTAGCAGCGGCTTGCTGGAACTGGGCGACTATGCCCGGAACTCGTCGGTGACCGTCCTGCTGGAATCTCACGGGGGCGTGACGGGCAAGGATATTCTCGCGAGGGTGATGAGCAAGGCCGAGCACGGCCACGTGGGGCTGATATGGGACATCTTCAATATGTGGTCGGTGACGAAAGAGCCGCCGACGGAAGTTTACGCCACGCTCAAAAAATACATTCGCCACACGCACATCAAGGACGGCCTTTTGAAAGACGGTAAAATTCAGTATGTACAGGTCGGCAAAGGCGAAGGACCTTTGAAAGAGGCGATCGACGTGCTTGTGAAAAACAATTACAAAGGCTTTTACAGCTTTGAATGGGAGAAAAAATGGCACCCCGAAATCGAGGAGCCGGAAGTAGTGATACCTGCGTATCCAAAGCTGATGCAGCAATACTTTTAATCGTATTTCATCTCTACGGCCTTGAATTCGCTTTTCTGGTTCGGCGTGCCGGTGATGTTGATACCGACTCTCGGTGCCCTGTCCCAGCGCGGCAGCCAGGATGCTTCTATTTGCACGGAACTCGTCAGTGAGTCGATTTTCTGGCCTTTTACAGCCCAGCTGAATGTGTAGAAGCGTCCGTAACGGCTTTGCAGTTCGAGGCGGATGTTCTTGTATTTGTCGGGAAATTCCTGGGTTTGAAGTATTTCAAATTTCCCATCCTTCACCTGCCACAGCTCGATGCGGTTTTGGCCTGCGCCGTAGCCGATCGCATTCTGGGCGTCGCCGTAAAGCAGGATGTTTTGAAATGCATCGTCTTTGCTCACGAATTCGGTGGCAAATGTGTAGCTGCCATTTTTAATGGTTTGGCCTAAGAAATTACCTGTCCTGGCTGCATTCTCGCATTCAATCTCCAAAGCGGATGCCCTTACGCCGTACTTCGGCTTCGGCAGGCTGGCGTCGAATGCCCACGGAAGCGACAGCGTATCGCGTTCGTAGTTGGCCAAAAAATTGAGATTATGCTGCGGCACGCTTCCCGCTCCGGCAGGCGATTCGGCTTGAAGCGGTGTCGTTTTGCCGTACCTGAATGCAGGCCAAAGCGTCGTTTCGTCCCAAATCAGCTCGCTAAGCACGCCCTGGCGACCGGCAAATGTGAAATCGGTGCCGTTGTACGCGTGGTGGAGGTAAAAATAGCGTTTATCGGGCGTTACTACCACCGTACCATGGCCGGGGCATTTCCAGGCATTATCCCCGAAAAGTACCGGGTTACCGGCATATTTGGCCCACGGCCCCTGCAACTTCTCTGCTCTTGCAAGGCCTACCTGATAATCGCAGCGGTCGCCACAGCAGGCATTGCCGGAGTAGAGCATGTACCAGTATTTTCCCCGCTTAAAAATAGCCTGGCCCTCGGCCCCGCCGGATTCCCAGCCGCTTGGATCTGCCTTGATGAGACTGAATTCCTTTCCTGTCACTTTCAGACCGTCCGCGGAAAGCTCGGCGCCGAGCAGCTCGATGCTCCGGTCTTTATCGAGCCCGTATGCTTTCCAGGTGATAAACAGCTTTCCTTTATCATCCACCACATAGGCGTCGATGGCCTCTTTGGTCCATTCGATAATCACGCCGTGGTCTTTGAAACCTTTGGTAATGTCTTTCGTACTCGCCACGCCGATCATCGACTGCTTGTCCGATTTGCGCCGGGCGGTATAGTAAACGTAGAATGTGCCATTACGGTAAAAAAGCTCCGGTGCCCAGTAGCTTCCCATCGTCCATTTGGGCAGTTCCGCAAAAACCGGTCCGACATATTCCCAGTTCACGAGGTCTTTGGAACTGTAAATAGGGTAGGCCGGCCCCCATTCCGACGACGTCCCGGCCGCATAATATGTATCGCCCACGCGTATCACCGACGGATCGGCGAAATCGCCGGCAATGACCGGGTTGCGGTAGGTAATAACGCGGGCAGGTGCGGGCTTTTGCGCGAATGTGTGAATAGAGCAAAGCAGCGTAAGCAGGAGCAGGCCGGGCAGGAATTTCATTATCGGGTGTATTGATGGAATTGCGAATAAAGGCATTTATTTTCGGATAAGAAACCGTGCATTGCGGCAAAAGAGTAGCGGATTACCCGCCCGCACAGTTGAAATGATGCGAAATAATTGAAATATTGCAGTCCGTACCCAAACTGAACAATGTACTATTTCAAGACCTTCCTGGAAGTTGCCGGCGTACTCATCGTGATGATGTCGCTTATCCCGCTCGTCCGCAGCGATTACTGGACTTTCCGGGTTTTCGAGTACCCCAGGTTACAAAAACTGGTGCTCAGCGTAGTCATCGCCGGCGTTTACATGAGCCTGTTTTTATCGACGGACTTACAAACGCTGGTGCTGTCCGGGGCATTCGTTTTGAACACCATTTACCTGTGTTACCTGGTATACCCGTTCACCCGCATTGCCAGTAAGGTAATCCAGTCAGCGAAGACGCATTTGCCGGAAAACAGGCTGTCAATTTTGTCTTCCAATGTTTTTCAGGACAATAGAAACACCGCAGGCTGCGTGAGCCTGATCCGGAAATACGATCCCGACCTCGTGCTGCTCCTGGAAACCGATAATTTTTGGCATCAGAATATGCTGAGCCTCCGCGAAAGCTATCCTTATGAGGTGCCGGTACCGCTGGAAAACACGTACGGAATGCTGCTCTATTCCAAATTGGAGCTTTCGGAAATACAGGTCCGCTACCTGGTGGATGAAGAGATACCGTCCATTAAGGCCCTGGTTACATTGCCTTCCGGCCAGCAGGTGCAGCTCTTTTGCGTGCATCCTACGCCACCCGTACCCGGCGAAAACCTGCACTCGACCGAGCGCGACAAGGAACTTTTGCTGGTAGCCAAAGAGGTGAAAGCGAGTAGTTTGCCATGCATTGTGGTGGGTGATCTGAACGACGTCGCCTGGTCGTACACTACTGACCTTTTTACCAAAATCAGCGGTCTGCTCGATCCGCGCATCGGCAGAGGTTTCTACAACACATTCCACGCGAAAATGCCGTTGCTCCGCTTCCCGCTCGACCACGTATTTTGCTCGACGGACTTCAAACTCGTGGAGCTCGCCCGGCTGGAAAACTTCTCATCCGACCATTTTCCTATCCTGCTTTCATTACAATACGAGCCCGCGGCAAGCATGGAGCAGGAAGAACCCGAGGCTGAGCCGGAGGATATTGAACTGGCCAATGAGAAAATTTCCAAAGAGGCCCCCTGACCCCCCGGAAAACACCTGTTTTTACATTCACGTGTTTACACGCTTACACCGCAGCCTTGGTTTGCGGAATTTTGACATGTCAATCAGGACGGGTGCTGAAAAATATGCCTGATTGGCTTGCGTCTGACTCATCAAACTAAAAGCCAGGGCAACCAAATGGTTCGGGGAACTCAAAGCGGGTTCTTCGGATCGTGGCCCGCGGCAGGAAGCCCGCGGCGCGTAGCCCGGGGCACGAAGCCCGGAGTAACTTCAAAACTTTATTAACCTAACCGATAAATCGAATTAATTCTAATTTTTAACGAATTAGTTACACGACTACCTTGCCCTTGGGTATATTGCTTTCCATTGTGCGGATGCGGGTTGCGCTGTACAATCGGAAAGCAATTGCCCTTTTAAACCATTAAATCTCAGCGATCATGCCTAAGTTTATCAGTGACGAAGTTTTTGCAAAATGGACTGCCCAGTGGCAGGCACTCGAACATAGCCGCGAACCTTTCGGCTTTTTCAATCTGGGGACTAAACTTCTTTTAGGCGATTTTTTCAACGGCGACGACTTCGAAACGCTTGTATCGACGCCGGGCATTGCCGTGATAAAAGTCCGGTTCGGTTTTGATGAGGATAAATTCAGACTTGTACTTTTTGGCGTCGACAATGCCGGGCAGATCATCACGCCTTACTATGCGCATACGCCGGGCGATTTCAGGGAAAAAGGAGACGGCCCCGGCGGAAATGTACCCGATGTACTGGCTAAACAATGGATCAAATATTGGGAAGAAATAGGCCACGCGGGCGGGATTGCCAGTCCGCTGTTCCGGACGCAGTACGGATTCCTGAACGGCTACAATTATCCTTTGAAAGAGTTGCTTGCGGCGCTTTTCAGGTTCGAGAAAATGCCGAAGATCTACATCCGCTTTGTGCTGCACCGTTATTTCCCGGCGGCTAACGAGGATGTTCAGAAGGAACTATCTGGCTCCTATGCCTTTGGGCTGCTTTTCCAGGCGATTTCCAGCCGCGAGGGCGATAGCGGCGCGCTGATCGTGCCCGACCAGGAAAGTGGTTATTACGATCTTAGCGCTCCCTGCCCGAGGACTTGCTAGTGGCCAGGTGTAGTCAGGAGTAGCCATGTTTTGTCAGATTTAGCTAGGTGAGGAGTAGTTATGTTTTATCAGGAGTTGCTTAGAAGTCAGGAACCGTCAGTACTGACAACACCTGACCACACCTGACAATAACGTTACCACTACGCATTACCGACCAGGCGTCGCCGCCAGCAGTTTCACCGGCCCCAGCAGGCCGCTGGGCAGCAAGGGGGAATCCGGTTTGTAGAATGGCATTGTCGTGAAAGTAATCTTTTTCGTAACGCCGGGTTGAGCGTCGCCGATCAGGCGGTTCACCCAGGTGTTGGTAACCTTCACCTGAATGGTATTGGCGCCTTGTTTTAATGCCTCCGTTACGTCGATTCGGAATGGCTCCTTCCAGGTAATGCCCATATTTTTGCCGTTTACAATCACCTCCGCCAGGTTTTTAACATCACCCAAATCCAGCCAGTACCGCGCATTTTTGTCGATAGCAGGTGCATTCAAAGTGTTTTCATAAGTAGCAGTCCCTGAGAAATATTTGATGCCTGCATCTGCATGCTCCGAAAGTGAGGCCAATGCATTCATTTGCGCCTGCGCGGGAGCACCCATACCTGCCTGAAAGCGCACCGTCCACGCGCCAGTTACGCCCGCGACTTCCGATTCGGTGATGGCTGGTGCGGTGTAGACATTGGTAGTCGCTTTTCCGCTAAAAACGATAAAGTATGCCTGCCACGAATCGAATTTCAACGGTATCGTCGTGCGTCCGTCGGCGATCTGGTAGGAGACTTTGCTTGTTTTGCCGGTTTCGGGATTCCAGAGGAGCGGAATTTTGCCCGTAACGCGGAAACTGATCTGCGCCTCGTTGGCGTCGTTGGAGCGGTTATCGAGCCAGTAAATGTCGCTGTCGGCGGTTTTGCGATGAATGTACAGGATTTTCGCTTTCTCGCCGGTAATCGTCACGTCTTTCGGGGTAATGCTGTTTAAAACCGTTTCGAGCGGCTGCGTGGAGACGTTCGCATTGTTCCAGATCTGATTAACTAATGCCGCAAATGCGGTAGCGTCATCGCTGAGGCTGGGGGAGCGCTCCGGTTTCACGCCTGCTACCTTCATGCCCGCGGCTACCAGCTCGCCGATTTTTTGCAGCACCGGTAAAGTCATATTCCGGGCCGTTGAATCGAGCACGAGCAACCGGTACTGCTGTCCCGAAGGTGTCACGATCGTTCCTTTTTCGATTTTAAGCATATTTTTGATTATACTCGAATTGGCAAAATCGAAGGCATAACCGACTGGAATTGAGGGGAGTTTCTGTGTGGATATCTGCGTGATATTGGAATTTTCACCATAATAATAAAGGACATCTACCACCGGCTTGCCTTGTTGCAGCATAAAGCAGCTTCTGCCTAAATAATCCATCCATGCTTTCCCCTGGTCCGCCCAAGTCTCCTGCCGGGTGAAATACTGTCCGAACGGGCCGAGCGAGAACCCCGGCTTTTTGTCGTCGAGCGGCTGGTGCACCGAAGTATGGATCACGAAACGGTTCAAACCGGAAGCCATTTCGAGATCGGCGGTGCGTTTCAGTTTTTCGGGGTACCAGGTAAATGCATTGCCGACCGACGTCATCGATTCCGCTGCGACGAGATTTTGCCCGTAAATATGCGCCACCGACGCCGATTCGCGGATATCCGCCTCGCTGCGGACCTCTTCGTCCGCGCCGCCCGCGAGGCTACCGGGCGTCCACATGGCTGCCATGGGAACGTCCGCCTTGCGCTTCACGTCCATGCCGTCGGCCAGGTAAATACGCCCTCCCTCATGCGATTCGGTGTAGCGTTTCATGCCGCGCGCCTTCAACGCATCGCCGATTACTTCATAATGGTTTTCGACGATGAGCTCGCCGATCGTCTTGCGGAAATCCCACAGAAAACGGTCGCTTTCCGCCGCACTTTTTACGACCACGCCCGTGAGCGCGGGAATCCAGGGCGTAATGTCGTAGCCGCGCCGCTTTCTAAATTCCGCGGGCATTGCTTTCGTCCAGGTCATGTGGCCGGCCTCGTAGCTGTCGAGCACCATATATTGCAGCCCTTTGGCACCCATTTGGCCGCCGGTAGCATCTTTGTACATGTCGAGGTAGGTGTTAATGTACCTGGTCACTGCCTCTTTATCTAGCTTGTCTACTTCCAGGCCCGTTGCTTCCGGCGAGGCCGGGTGGTTTTTGCGGCCGGTAAGCGAGTACCCAAGGCGCAGCACGACCCAGTTTCCGGCTGGCGGCGTCCAGCTCAGGCTAGCGTCGGCGGTCATTTTGGAAGTCAGGTCGACTACGTCGGTGAGCGGCACCGCATCCGCATTCGGCTGGATGTAGGAAGCGGTATTTTCCCTCCACGGACTGAAACCGGCCTTCTCTTCAAACTGGTCGATCCGATCAGTATTATGGAATATAATTTCGGCTACCTCGACGCCCTCCGGCTTGGCGGGCTGCGCATTACCTCCTCCAAACATCGACGCAAACGGATTGGCCGGCGCCGGTAATGTCTTGAATGCAACGCGATAGAATCTGGCGGTTACCGGGGCGAATGCCAATGTGTTTTGCGGAACAGTACTGCCTTTGATCGGCGCTACGTCGCGGAAGATCACACCGTCGTCGCTTACCTTCAATGTCCGGTTGTTTGGTGCGCCGTTGAACTCTGCCAACGCCCCGCCCGAGCTCGCGCCCACGATCGTCAATGACTTGAATGTCTGTGGAGTATCGAATTCATATTGGATCCACATATCCTGGCCTACCTCCATGGGCGGCAGCAAATTTGTTTTACCCAAATCGCCATCCGTCAGTTCCGCCACGGAGAATGCGCCTCCGCTGGACGTTACTTTCGGGTTCAGGGAGGTCATCAGTTTGTCGGAAGCAGGCAAGCGATAGGCTATTACGGCCGCGTCGGCATAGTAATCAGGTACCTCGCCGGTAGGGCCGGTGAGGCCGCCCTCCGCAGGCAGCGGCACATTCTGAAACTTGCCCGCTACCGGTTTGGGCTGCGGCAATTTGCCCGTGAAAGCCTGTCCGCCCGCCACGCGGGTTTCCGTCCAGACGTACTTTTTCATTGCGTCGGCTGCGGGTACCCACGGTCCACCCGTTACGCTCCATCCTGGAGAGCCCGCGATGGCCATTTCGAGACCCAGTTTTTCGGCAAGGTCGGTGGTGTGTTTGAATGCATCCTTCCATTCCGGTGTCATAAACACCAGCTTTTTCGGTGTCACATTGGGTGTTAAAAGGCTCGCATCGAAGTTCTGAAAACCACCTATGCCTACACGCTTCATCCATTCCAGGTCTTTGGTAATGCCTTCTTTGGTGATATTGCCATTCATCCAATGCCACCACACGCGCGGTTTGGCTGCATCGGGCGGGGTTTGGAAACCTTGTTGAAGAGCTGGGGTTTGTCCGAATGTGAGCGCGGGAAGCGCCCACGCGAGAAGCGCGAGTTTTTTCATAGTAACAAGCTGATTTACCGCCAAAAAACTGATCTGTACCGATGGTGAAGCGGCTCCCCCGTGCTTTCTACTCATACGATTTAAACGAGATATTTTTAGATAATCCCCATTTCGGCGGTCTCACTCAACATTCCTTTTTGTCCGGAAATGTTTTATCTTTGAACTTAACTTATAAGTGAATCGTATTTATTTTGAGTTGTATTCCCGGTCGCAGAAAGTTACCATCTACTCGATCAGGTATGATGGGAGTCTCAAATCCGAAACGGACAAATTTGTAAACTACTATGAAGCGAATGGCTTTGCCCAAGACGTCGAAATGATCAGAAGCTGGCTTTGGTTCATTCGGGAACGTGGAGCGCAAATGCGGTATTTCCGCCCGGAAAATAATGTGAGCGCTGGACCACTTAGATTTTCGAAACTGAGGATATATTGTATCAGGTGTAGCGAAAACATTGTCATTCTTGATGGCGGGGGAGAGAAGAAAGGGCAGAAGACGCAGGACGGTGCCGAAACTTGGAAGGCCATGAAGTTAATGATGGATATTGATAAGAAATTAATAGAAAAAATCCGGTTGGGTGACATTCGTTATACTCCGGACTTAATGCAATTGCAAGGTGAACTGTTTGTAGATATTTGATTATGAACGAGCTAGAAAAGATAGCGCCCGATCCTGCCATTCACAGATTCATTGGCACCAGTTTCGATCTCTCAGACCGCATTCATGAAATCCTCGAATCAAAAGGCTTAACTCAGAAGGATCTGGCTGAGATGATTGGCAAAAAGGAATCGCAGGTGAGTAAATGGATGACGGGGACGCACAATTTCACGATCAGGACACTCGCACTAATCGAAGTGAAGCTCGGTGTATCGATTTTTCAAGTCACTAGCGGCCCCTTCGAACCGGTGAAAAACGACTTGGAAGAGCCCGCTGATATACTGGAATAGACCGCGCAGGTTTATTTGTAAGCATAAAAAAATCGGAACGCCCCAAATGGAGCGTCCCGATCGATAGTGTTATAATATCCGTATTCCTTTCGAAATCTTAGAATGAGTAGCGCAGTGTTACGCCGTAAGTGCGCTGGTCGCCCACGATACCGGCGTACTGGCCGTAGCTGCCCGGTGCTGCGAGGAGCAGTTCGTAGTAGTCCTTGTTGAACACGTTTCTCGCCCAAACGAAGAACGAAATGCCGTTCGAACCACGGAAACCAAGGCGACCGTTGGTCAATGAGTAACCTGAAATGTTCAGGTATTTCGATGGCGACGGGTTCGAAGAGAATTCCGAGCGTGCAAACACGTCTACACCGAGGAAGTAGTTGCCTTTCAGACCGAGGAATGTACCTTTTACAGTCCCTTCACCACCCACAGAACCCGACCATTTCGAGATACCCGGCAGACGGCCGCCTGAAATGTCTTTGAAAGCCTGCTCGCCGCCTACTTCTTCCAATGGAACCGGCGCGTTTTTGAATGTCACATATTTACCATCGGTATAAGTGACCGCCGCATTGAACGACAGGTGGCTGAACCGGATGTTTCCGTCCAATTCCACGCCTTGTACGCGCACCTTTTCCGCATTCGCCAGGTAGCCGCGGTTTACGCCGGGCTCAGGAGTTTGTACCTGCGTCTGGAAATCTTTGATATCCGACCGGAAGATGGTAAGGTTCAATATCGAGTTGGCGGTAGGTTTTGTTTTGAAACCCAGTTCTTTATGCTCTACGTGCTCAGGTTTTACATTAGCAAGGTCGAGGAGTACGGCGCCATTGGCAGTCGGCAAACCACCCACGTTCACACCGATAGGCTTGTAACCGATTGAGTAAGTTGCGAATGCATTCAGGCGGCTGCTGGCTTTGTATTGCAGCGACAACTGTCCTGAGAAATTCCCCTGATCGTAGTTGGTATTGAATGCCTGGTCGGAATAAACGAGGCGTTTCAGCGCGACTAATGCCGGGTCGGTCGTTTGCAGACCGCCGTAAGTCTCTCTTTTATAGTCTACAACCTTCTTGTCGTAGTTGTAACGCACACCCGGCAAAATGTGGAATTTGTCGGTAACAGCCCAGTCGGCATTTGCGAAAACGGCCAAGCTGGTGCTTTTGATACGGTTAGTGGTGCGGATACCGAAGTTATCGAACAACCCTGGTGTTTTCCAAAGCTCACTGGTGGTGCTTTGCGCGAAACGCCATTGTGCCGAACCTGCTTCTTCTGTTTGTACAGGATCCGATTTCAGATCTTGCCAGAGACCGAACAAACCTACGACACCGCTGATTTTATTTGATATTTTTCCGGAATAACGAATCTCTTGTGACCATTGATCATGTACCGAATTACCTGATGAGATGGTGAATACCGGCAAACCAATGTAATCGCGGTCGTTGAGCGGTACCCATTTCCAGAAGCGCCATGCCGAAGTAGAGGTAAGCGTTCCGTTTCCGATTTTAATATCTGCATTGGCGGAAACACCGCCCAGTCTGTTGTCCGCTTTCGAAGGCGTATCCAGATCCAGTTTACGCTCGAATGCGCTGGAATAGGGAAGTTTGTATCCCAAATCCGCGATGATCGCGTCGAATTGGCGGTATGCTGCACGCTTCGTAGGCACTACGCCGGCTACCGGCCAGCCGTATCCGTTCGGTTTTTGGTCCGAAACGTCACCGATTACGGTAATGTTGACTTTGCTGCTCGGTTGGTAAAGGATCTGTCCGCGTACACCGATGTTGTTGATGTCGTTGATCGGTTGCTGCGTGTGCTCGTTGAAAAACAAGCCGTTACGCTGTGTTCCTGTGAATGAAACGCGTGCTGCCAATTTTTTACTGATCGGGCCGGTGAATGAACCTTTTGCCTGAATGTAACCGAAGTTTCCGTAGCTCAGCTCGAAGCTGCCGCCCGGATCGAATTGCGCAGCGCGGGTAGTGATGTTGAATGCACCGGAAGTAGTGTTTTTTCCGAAAAGCGTCCCCTGAGGTCCACGCAATACTTCAATGCGCTCAATATCAATGAAATCCAATGCGGTAGCAGCCGGACGTGCATAATATACACCGTCCACATAGAAGCCCACACCCGGGTCGATACCGTCGTTGGTCAAGCCGTAAGTAGAGCCAAGTCCGCGAATGTTCAAAGTCGTGTTACGCGCATTGGACACGTAGAGCTGCACGGTTGGAACGAGTTCCTTCAAACGGTTCACATTGAACGCGCCCGCATCTTCGGCCGCCGATCCGCGGATCACGGAGATGGGAATGGGCACTTCCTGCGCATTTTCCTGGCGGCGGCGTGAAGAAATGATCACGTCTTCGAGGTTGTCAGCGGAAGCATCCAGCTTGATAGTTACCCCGCTGCCTTCGATCACGGTTTCTTTTTTGATATAACCTAAGAATGACACAACGAGTGTAAATGGAAGTTTCTGACCCGTTACCAGCTGAAACTCACCATTTGCATCCGTTGCGGCTCCGTTGGTCGTTCCCTTAATCGTCACCGTAGCACCGATGAGCGGGGAGTCGTTGGCGGCGTCGAGAACCTTTCCCGTAACCGTGGCATTCACGATCGGCGGGTTCTGAGCCTGGGCGACAAATGAGATGAGTAGAATTGCTGTGCTGAATAGGGTCGTTATAAATGTCTTCATAAATGAGGAATTGCTTTACTGTTTTCGATGGTGTTTTGAGTGGTGGTTACTGCGAAACAGCCTGTCCTAGTGCTGCTTACCGAGCTTCGGACAACAACAGTAAGGTATAATCGGTGGCTTCATATGGTAGGGATTGTAAATTCTACGGCAAAGCTATGGATATTATTTACTATATAGAAATAGTAGAGTAATATTTTTTTAATATACCAAGCAAAAAAGGCCGGAGAGAAATCCCCGGCCTTTGTGTAATGTGCTGTAAATCATTATTTAAGATCCTCGATCGACGCGCCGAAATTAATGTGCAATACATTGCCGTTTGGCGTCAGTAAAGCCGGTACCGACTTCACGCCAGCCTTTTCGGCATCGGCAACTTTGTCTTTTTCATCGCCGAGGTGTACTACTTCTATCTGGTCTGCCGGGATGAGGTTCAGAATATCCTGTTCTGCGCTGAGACATACCGGGCAGCCCGCATGAAAGAAAATGGCCTTTTTCATTGTTTTCGATTTAAAATGGTTCAGTGCGAAATCGCAATACGAAGGTAGATCGCTGGTGGACTGTTGCTCTGGTGCAGTTTTGATAAAAGCTGCTAGGCCAGATAAGTTCGGTATGAAATCTATTTTATCGGTGCGCTAAGACGGCGGGTGTATCGAATGCGCTGCCGGAATATTTTTCCAATCTGCGGAACATAGCGTAAGTGACTGATACCATGACAAATGCTATGATTGCGTCGACCGTTGCAGCAAAGCCGATCACCGCCAGTTTGGATACGAATGCGAAAATGATGTCGAAGAAAATTCCTGCGAATACCCATTCCTTCAACCGGCGCAACTTGTTGGGAGTGAGCAGCACGGCCACGCCCGAAAGTTTGAAAACGCCCAGCAGGAAGATGAAATGCGCCGGATAGCCGAGTTGTACGGTAATATCCCACACGACGGGGTTTTTGGTGAGTTCGAAAAAGCCGCTTGCGCCGAACCAAAGAGAAGTTAATGCTGTGCCTATCCAGTAGATTGTGGTTGTTGTTTTCTGTGTCATGATCTTGTTGTTTTTGAGTGATTGATGACACAAAACTGCCCTGAAACCGCCGATTCTACATTTGCATTCATGCCGAGCTGGACACATCCGCAGCTGGAATGGACGCTACGATCGGTGACATTGCCAAAGCACCAGCGGTTTTTGGAATGGTTTTTAAGCTAAAAACCTAAACTAAATAGCTGCGACCACGTGCAAAGCCGGTTTCAGCGAATGCAGACTCATGATCAAAGAAGGCAACCCGATTATCCAAACCCATTACACCGCCGATCCTACGGTACTCGTGCATAACCAAACGGTTTATCTCTACACAGGCCACGACGATCCGCCCGAGGGCGTGGACGATTACCATATGCAAGATTGGCTTTGTTTTTCTTCAAACGACCTTGTGCACTGGACTGAACATCCGTCTCCCTTAAAAGCCACGGATTTTCAATGGGCGAGTGGCGACGCCTATGCTTCGAAAGTGGTTGAATATCAAGGTCGATTCTACTGGTTCGTGTCCGTAACGCACGCCGGCGGGCCTTACAAGGCAATAGGGCTGGCGGTTTCCGACAATCCGACCGGGCCTTTCAAAGATGCCAGGGGCTCTGCGCTCGTTACGCACGATATGCTCCCGGCGACCGATAATGACAAGGCCAATCTCGACCCGACCGTCCTGATCGACGAGGATGGACGTGCGTACCTGTTTTGGGGAAATGGGCAATGCTATTTCGCCGAACTTAATAGCGATCTCACCGGACTTGCCAGCCCGATTACGGTGGTCGACCTTCCGGGATTTGCGGAAGGTGCGCATATTCACAAGCGGAACGGCATTTATTACTTATCCTACGGTTATGGCTACCCCGAAAAGGTTGCCTATGCCATGAGCCGCAACATTCAAGGCCCGTGGGAATTCAAAGGTATATTGAATGAAAT
The DNA here is from genome assembly GCF_900101885.1 of Dyadobacter soli. Taxonomy (GTDB): domain Bacteria; phylum Bacteroidota; class Bacteroidia; order Cytophagales; family Spirosomataceae; genus Dyadobacter; species Dyadobacter soli. The sequence goes on from NZ_FNAN01000001.1 coordinate 93,394, forward strand.
TGCCGGAAACTGTGCCACCAACAGGCCTGCGATCATTGAATTCAAAGGTTTGGATTATTTTTTCTACCACAATGGCGCGTTGCCGGGAGGCGGCAGCCATCGGCGGTCAGTGTGCGTCGATCGGCTGTTTTATGACGACAATGGTGCGATCCGCAGGGTGATCATGACAACGGAGGGCGTTCAATGCGAATAGGCATTGAATTGTTGTTGCATGCCTCACGGCATTTCGGGTGGATGTAATGTTCCTTTCTACCAATATTACATCGCTAACGCGATTTGTGTATTTACCCGACATTAGTGCTCGTCATCCCGTCGCATTAAGTGCGGTAGGCATGTAACAACGAATCCTGGCATTGGCCTCTAATATCCCGTCGCGCCAAGTGCCGCTAGGCAGGTAACCTTGGTAGGAAAAAATACACCCGTGAATTTCCAAATGCCATAGGCATGTAACAACGAATTCTGGCATTGGCCTCTAATGTCCGCCGCGCCAAATGCCGTTAGGCACGTAACCTTCGTAGCAAAAAATGCACCCACGAATTTCCAAATGCCGTAGGCATGTAACAACGAATCCTGGCATTGGCCTCTAATATCCCGTCGCGCCAAGTGCCGCTAGGCACGTAACCTTGGTAGCAAAAAATGCACCCACGAATTTCCAAATGCCGTAGGCATGTAACAACGAATTCCGGCATTGGCCTCTAATGTCCGGTCGCGCCCAGTGCCGTTAGGCACGTAACCTTGGTAGCAAAAAATGCACCCGTTAGTTTCCAAATGCCGTAGGCATGTAACAACAAATTCCAGCATTGGCCTCTAATCTCCGCCCCGCCAAGTGCCGCTAGGCACGTAACCTAGGTAGCAAAAAATTGCACCCGATAATTTCCAAATGCCGTAGGCATAAAACAACAGACATCACAGACAGCGGCACTATCAGTTGTAATTTTATTTTCAATATAGTATATAGGATATATAGAATAAATATATTTTTGCGCCTACATCTCTTGTTACACCTTTTTCCAAAATCATGAAGACCTCTGCATTCTTCGCCCTGGCACTGATGACCTTCTCCGGTGTTGTGGCGCAAAAGAAATCTGCTCCGAAAGGCCCTGATGTGCGCCCTAACATCATTTTGATCATGGTCGACGACCTGGGCTACTCCGACATCGGTGCGTATGGTTCCGAAATTAAAACCCCGAATATCGATCAGCTGGCTGGCGAGGGCATTCGCTTTCGTGAGTTTTATAACAATTCGATTTGCGCTCCCACACGCGCGTCGCTCATCACGGGCCAGTACCCGCACAAGGCAGGGGTGGGGTATTTCAATGTGAATCTCGGCCTGCCCGCTTATCAAGGATATCTCAATAAGGAATCGCTCACTTTCGGGGAGGTCTTGCGGAATGCAGGTTACAGCACGCTGCTGAGCGGCAAATGGCACGTCGGCAACGATAGCATTGCATGGCCTAATCAGCGCGGTTTCGATCGTTTTTATGGGTTTATCAATGGCGCTAGCAACTACTACGATATTGGAAAGTACGGCAAAGGCCCGGCCGTGGAGCTGGTTGAAAATAACAAACGCATTAATCTACCTCCCGACAAATACTTGACCGACGAAATCACCGACCACGCGCTCGGCTTCCTAGACGAGCAAAGCAAAACCGCGAAACCGTTCTTCCTGTACCTCGCTTACAATGCGCCGCACTGGCCGCTGCAAGCCCCGGAATCGGATATTGCCAAATACAAAGGCCGGTACAGCATCGGCTGGGATTCGCTGCGTAGCGAACGCATCCAGCGACAAAAAGAATTGGGTATCGCCGACCCGAAACAGGCCGTTGCCGTTCGCGATAAAGATGTAACACTTTGGAATAATGTACCTTTCGATGAAAAACTGCTTTGGGAGCGAAAAATGGAAATATATGCGGCGATGGTCGACCGGGTGGACCAGAACATCGGCAAGCTCCGCGATAAACTGAAAGCACTCCAAAAGGACGATAACACATTGATCGTCTTCATTTCCGACAATGGCGCGCAGGGCGGTTATGCACACGCGTCCCCGCGCAGGCCGCAACGCAACACGGGTCCGGCAGGCACGGCGGGCTCTTATGTGTATCAGGATCAACCCTGGGCGTACGTTTCGAACACCCCACATTCGGCCTACAAAAACAATATGCACGAGGGCGGCATCAGTGCGCCATTCATAGCCTGGTTTCCGAAACAGATCAAAGGTGGGCAAATCGTAAAAGGTACGGGCCACCTCATCGACCTCGCGCCGACCTTCTACGATCTGGCAAAGGCGGGTTATCCGGCTACTGAAAAGGGTATTAACATCAACCCGCTCCCTGGAAAAAGCCTCGTGCCGGTACTTACGGGCAAATCCCCCGAAGTTGACCGGAGCGGCGAGCCGATTTTCTGGGAACGTGCTGGTAACAGGGCCGTGCGGAAAGGTAAATGGAAGATCGTGTCGACGTATCCGGCATACAAATGGGAGCTCTACGACCTGGAAACCGACCGCGGCGAAACCACCGATGTGGCGTCGGCGAACCCGAATGTGGTAGACCAGCTGGCCGCGGATTACTTCCGCTGGGCCGAAAAGACTGGAGTTGTGGATTATGAGAAAATCAAGCCACAAAACCCGATCGGAGGGCCGGAAGCGCGGCCTGTCAGAAGGCCACCTACTTTTTAAGAACCGATAGTGCAAATCTCCTGACGCTTGTACAAATTTCTTGATTTGTACATTCTATTTGCAGGCTGCTCGTACAAATCTCCCGATTTGTACATACTATTCGCAGGCCTCCGGCCGGTCTTTACGGCAAAATGTTGCGGTATAGACCGGCCAGAGGCCTGCGAATAGTCAGCACGAAGGTGGACCTTCGCGCTATTTCTGCTATTTCTCACCTTCGTGCCATTTCGGCGCGTAGCCGAAATGCTTCTTGAATGCATACCCGAAATGTGAAAGGTTCTCAAACCCCGCTTCGAGGTACACTTCAGAAGGTCGCCGCTTCTTTTCCCGGATGAGGTAATGCGCCAGGTCGAGGCGTTTTTCAGTAAGCCATTTTTGCGGCGTGGTCTGGAAGGTTTTCTTAAAATCACGTTTGAATGTGGTCAGGCTGCGGCCGGTAAGGTAGCCGAACTTGGACATTGGCAGGTTGTACATATAATGCTGCTCCATGAAATCCGCCAGATTGATCTTACCCGGCTCGCCGAAATCGGCAAGTAAATGGTCGATTTCCGGTTCCAGGGTTCGCAAAATGGTAATGGCTTCCTCGATTTTAATGGTCGCCAGCGCTTCCGGCAATGGGTCGCGGAGGTCGAAATAGGGAGCGAGCGACGCCAGGCAGCTTTGCAGTAGTGGATGTTTGTCGAATGTCCTGAACGCGGGTTTCGGAACGGGTTTCACATCCACCTTATTTTTGGCATAATAAGCTTCCAGGCGATGCGAAGTCAAATGCATTACGGCCGATCGATGGGGGAGACCGTCCTTGGGATAATTAATAACGGTCACCAGTTCATGCCTTGGAAAGAAAAGTGTGTCTCCCGCGCCGAACAGGTGGGCCTGACCACGCTGTATAATTTTCGTTTCCCCGGAAATAAGCCAGACCAGCAGATGCTCCTCGAAAAGCACATCGCTTTTATGAAAATGCTCGGTAAAGCCGGAGATTTTCAGATCGGGATGAATGTAATGCGACTCGTATGCCACTGGTTATCAATTTGCTTCGAAAGTAATGCCTGTCATTTGCTCGCTCAATGTCCAAAGCCTCCGGGCATTGTCCGGGTCGATGGAGTAGGGTTTCACGCCCCGCAGCGTGAGCGGCTCATCATAGCGGTGCCCGATGTTGCCGTTATCGATTTCCGCGACTTCTGCATTTTCGCAGTATAACCCGCCTAATCCTCCCAGTTGCGGGCTGGTTGCACACCAAACAGTGGTTGCAGCACCTTGTGGAATGCTTTTCAGCTTCCGCGCCACTTCCGGGAAAATGTTTCCATGGGCATCATGTGTGCCCATTTGCTGAAAAAGTGCCATCGGTGCGACGCGGCCCAGGTCAGTACCATTCACAGAGCCCGGGTGCAGCGAGAATGCACGCACGCCGAATGCTTTTCCGCGCCGGTCGAGCTCCACGGCGAAGAGGTTGTTGGCCGTTTTCGATTGCCCGTAACCCGCCAGCGTCTCATATTCCCTGTGCTCGGAGTTGGGGTCTTCAAAATCAAATGGCGCGATATGGTGACCAAATGACGAAACGCTCACTATCCTTGCGTTACCGGCTTGTTTCAAAGCTGGCCAAAGCCTTGCTGTCAGCTGAAAATGCCCCAGGTGATTAGTCGAAAGCTGCGATTCGTAGCCGCGCGCGTCGCGTTGGAGCGGTACCCACATAATGCCTGCATTGTTTACCAATATATCCAGCGAACGGCCGCTTTCCAAGAATTTCCGGGCAAAATTGTCTATCGAAGCCGGGTCCATGAGATCGAGGGACTCGACGGTCGTGTTGGAAATGCCCGTGACGTTGCGTGCGGCTTTGGCCAGATCGCGGGCCGGTACAATCACTTGCGCACCTGCCTCCGCGAATGTCTTCACGGTTTCCAGCCCAATGCCCGCATAGCCGCCTGTCACGATAATGGTTTTGCCGGTAAGATCAATGCCTCTGATCACATCTGCTGCGGTAGAAAACGCATCGAAACCTGACGCAATCGGCTGTTGGTAAGCGTTTGATTGAACGGAAGTTATTGTTGAATGTTCCATAAAAATTTATTTGTTTTGAATGGGACAAAATTAGGCTGGGGGGCTCGTGGAGGTTTTGTTTTAAAGACCGATTTTTTTTGTTTTAAAGACATCCGCTATCTTATCGCGACAAATCATTTGCCTCAGCTACCATCGATACCATGATCCTGCCCTTTTTCAAACCGCTTTTGCATGCATGCGCCGTAATCTTATGCATCACCGGCGCCGCGCTCGCGCAGAATGCTTCGCCAGTGATAAAAACCGACGTGCCGCTGGACTCGATCCGTTTGAGCGACCCGTTTATTATGGCCGACAAGCCTTCCCAAACCTACTATATGACGGGTACCGGCGGTAAGCTCTGGAAAAGCAGGGACCTCAAAAAATGGACGGGCCCGTTTACCGTAGCACAAACCGACCCGAAATCATGGATGGGCCCGACGCCGATGATCTGGGCCGCTGAATTGCACGCGCATAATGGCAAATATTACTACTTCGCGACTTTTACCAACAAGGCCGTCAAACTAGGCGAAGGCCTGGAACGGCGCGCATGCCACGTGCTCGTGAGCGATCGACCGGAGGGGCCGTATGTGCCTATGAAGGATTCGACTTATCTGCCGGCAGATAAACTTACATTGGACGCCACGCTCTGGACGGATACCGATGGTAAGCCTTACATGATTTTCTGTCACGAATGGCTTCAAAATGACAATGGTACCGTAGAGAAAATTGCATTGAAACCGGATTTCAGCGGTACCACCGGTGCCCCAACGCTGCTGTTTCGTGCCAGCGACTCGCCTTGGAGCCGCGAAAAAAACAAGGATGGTTCCGACCGTCCCAACAAAGTGACGGACGGCCCCTGGGTATTCCGCACCAAAACGGGCAAGCTGGGTATGCTATGGACGAGCTGGATTTATGATGTTTACACGCAAGGCGTAGCCTATTCCCCAAGCGGCACGCTCGATGGCCCATGGATTCAGGAAAAAGACCCGATCACGCCTCCCAACTTCGGGCATGGCATGTTGTTCCGCACATTCGACGGGAAGCTGCTGATGTCCATTCACAGCCACAGGAGCATAAATGGCCGGACGATACGCTATCCGAAGCTGTTCGAGGTGGATGATTCAGGGGATAAGCTCGTACTAGGAAGGCAGCTGACTGACGGTCAATAATTGCTGGCATCCGGCAAGTAATCGGATTCCCGGTCGGACCTGGGGAGCGTTTAATTTGGGTTAAACCAAAATAACACCTCCCATGCTCGAAGTTGTAATATTCCTGGCCATTATTTCCTTGGTACTGCTTTTTCTCCGCGCCGGCAGGCAGAACACAGTTGTTTACCGTAGAAAGACCGCTTCACCCGACAGCGGATATTCCATTAGCGATCATTCGGCCGCTGCCGGCTCGCCTGTTTCATCTGATTTTTATAGCGACAATGGGGCATCAGCTGGCTACACTGGTCAGGAGGCACTGGCCTTTGGCGGCGGAGAGTACGGCGGAGGCGGTGCGGGTGATTCCTATGACATAGCTGCCGGCGATTCGTTCGGCGTCGATCAGAATATTTATGACACTGTCGGAGGAGATTTTGGCTCCACCGATTGCGATTCGGGGACGAATGATTCCGGAAGCGACGATTCGTGTTCCGACTCATCGGGCGACAGTTCCAGTTGTTCCAATGACTAAAATTCTGCCGCTGGTCAATGGGTTGATCTTAACACTTTTTCGCGTATTTCTGCTTGGGCAGTTTTACTGATCATTTCCAGTAGGGTAATTGAGGCAGCTCCACCGCGGCAGTTCCACTGGGGCAGCTCCACTGGGGCACAGATATTGACATGCTGTTTTCTCAAAACAAAAACAGGCTATGTCAACAACTAAAAAGAAGGGAACGGTGAAGCGGAACAAGCTGGGCGTTAAAAATTCGCTCGTTAACAATATCAACGCCCGCAAAAAGAAGGGGAAATCGCGTTCCAAAAACAAAAAGACGGTGAGTAAAAAGTCGTACTCCGCCATGAAAAAGAATTGGGGAAAGAAGAAGCGTTAGGGCGTTTTAGCGGCGGGCAGCAGATTCACCGAAATCCGGGCTTGCCCGCATTGAAAATTTTGGTATTAAATAAATAACAAATTGAAAAAATATTATTGTCTTTAATATAGACAATAAATAAACTCTTCTTTACCTTTGTCTTAGTCTTCACCAAAAACTTATTGACTATGAGAAGGGTTAGCTCTATTCTAATGATTCTGTGCCTGCTCGGCGCGGTTTGTACAAGTATTGCGCAAACAGCCGATGCGGATTTTTTTGCCGGTAAATGGGAGATTACCGTTTTCGGGACACCCAATGGCGACGCCAAGCTCGTTGCCGACCTCGCCCGTACCGACGGCAAGCTCAGTGGCCAAATCACCAACGCGACCGACCCCAGCGCCGAGAAGATAGCCATTACCAGCATCGACGAAGCGGCCGACAAAATAACCATCGGCTTCTCCGCCCAAGGCTACGATGTCACGCTCGATCTCTCGAAAGTCGATGACGATAATTTGAAAGGAAGTATGATGGGGATGTTTGACGCTTCGGCGAAAAGGGCGAAATGACGGCTGACCGCCGACGGCCGACCGCTGACCGCCGATGCGGTATGATGGACGATATGCGTGATGACCATGGACGATCGACCATTTTAATATGGATTCACATGTCGAGAAGACCCATGGTCCATCGTCGGCGGTCCATGGTCTTTTTGCATTGTTGCATTCACGTTCCATCACAGCCAATCGCCGCAGGCGCGAGAAAATCGGCGGTCGGCGGTCGGTGGTCCGCGGTCAGCGGTCACCCAAACACCGGCTGAAACTGCATCATTGCCCGGAAAACGGGCTGGCCGGAATTGCTTTGAAAGCCGTCGCCATTGAACTTGTATACGTGGCAGCGGTCGGTGAAAACACCGTTTCCGACATAATCGAAAGTATCGATATCTGCAACCCGATAGCCCTTGCCGTTGACGAATACCTTGTTGTGGTCTTTGTAGAACGTGGTTTTCTGCCACTTGCCGATGTACCTGAAATGCCCTGCGGCTTCGGAGATCACCTGGTCGTCGAAGTAGACGCGGTGGCTGTCTTTGCTCAGGCGTTCGTCGAGGCATTTGAAATTTCTGGCATCGGACGAAATCAGCTCATTCGCTTTGAAAACGTACCGGTCGTCACGGCCGAGATCGGTACCAAGAATTTGAAAATAGACAGGATTCGCTCCTGGAATGCTTTTACCCCGGAAATACACATTCTCGAAATCGCGTGCATAAAGTGAATGCGTGTGACGTGTTCCTGAGCCAGTGGTCAATACCTGGAACGTCCTGGCATTTGCATCGGGAATCACCGATTTGCGCCCGTCCTTTTCAGTATAGTAAACCAGTTTGTTCTCGATCTCATAAATGTCAAAGGATAGCGAAGGTGCGGACGATGGGGTGGCTGGGCGGAGCAGGAACAGGCTGGTAACGACAATGGTCAGGAAGACGGCGGTTATCAGGAGCAGGACTAGCATGATGAGTTAGGATGAGGTTGAGTGTGATAAGGATTATTTTTCATGGCGTTGGGAATCGAGCCGCAAATGTGCGTATCGGAGCAAGTAACGTCCATTTTTAATGAGGTAACGGTAACTATCGGCTATTTACCGGTAAATCAATGAGTATCCGGCATTATACAAAACCTCATTTCAGCCATTCTGAGGCACTTCCAGGTTTTTACCGATAAATAAATGAGCTAGTACAGTTGTATGGAATTGACGTATTTGGACTGGATATCGCAGATATTGAGTGCGAATCGTCAATGAAAATCCTGTCGGCAGTGATGCGCTTCTTTAAAAAGCTGGTTTTTGTGCTATCCCTTATACTCTGCTTGTTGAGCGGACGTCTCGGGGCACAAACGCTGTTTCAGAATATCCGCTGGCAGGATGGCCTCAGCGCCAAGCAAATCAGGTGTTTATACAAAGATCCTTCCGGCTTCTTGTGGATCGGTACTTCCGCCGGGCTTGACCGTTACGACGGGGCGGTAGTACAACGTTATCATGATACGAATGGCGGGCAGAAGCATTTTGTGAATGCGATTCTACCCTTCAAAGGCGAAGACACACTTATAATAGGATTGCGGAGGGGCGTTCTGCTATTTGATAAGAAGAACGGTAGGTTCTCACGTGATGCCCGGTTTGAAGCACTCGCCCAAAAGTACATCGTAAGAATTCGCGCCGACGGGCAGGGGCGTATCTGGATCGGTACATCCGACGGACTTTATTTATACGATCATCAAAAACTGCAATCGATCACAGAAGCAATTCCCGAAGCCCGCAAATTCGATTTTTCGCGTTTTCAACTCACCTGCATGACCTACGATACGCTGCGTAGCGGATTGTGGGTAGGAGGAAACAGGCCGTTTTTTGTGGATTGTAAAGCAAACAAGGTTTATTTCAAAGGTAATAATGTGCTGAAAAGTCCATTGCTGGAATCGGAGCATGTGAATGCGATTGCGCTGGACCGCCATGGTAATGTATGGTACGGCTGCGATACCGAACCTTCGCTCAACTACTGGCATTACCGAACCGGTAAGCTCGACAAATATTATGAGCTCGACGGCAAGATGATCGGCGAGGGGTGCAACTTTCTATTTATCGACTCCCAGGATCGGCTTTGGGTTTCAACCTGGCTTTTCGCCGCCTTTTTGAAAGAACCGGGACAGCCATTTCGTAAATTGGAATATAGTCAGGATCAGGCGTATACGATCGCGTACGGGCATTTCCGCGACGCCATTTCGGATAAGCAGGGCAATGTGTGGCTTGGTACGATCAATGGTGTGAGTAAAACATTACCTCGTGACCCCATCGAGGCCATTTATAAACTGCCCAGTTTCGAGTTTTTTCTGGAAACCAGTTTTGCTCACGCCAATTCCATCACCATTGATGACAAGACGATCATCGCGTGCAAGGAGGATGGTGTAGTGTTCTATAACACCGCGGACCGCACTTACCGCAAGTACCTTACGCCCAGCAAAAGGCTGCGGAACAACCGGGCCGTCATGACTGCCAAGGTAGGTGATACCTGGTGGTTTGCCGGTTTCGACGGCATTTATTCCCTTGCGCCGGGGCAAACGGTTTTGCAGCGTTTCGATCAGATGAAAAAAGGGCTGCCGTCGTATGAAGCGCCGTTTGTGTTCGTGGACAAGCAAGGTAATATCTGGTTCGAGATCGATGGCGATGCATATTACCGTTATAATCCGGTCACGAAAGTTTGCGTCCGGTTCGACGGTACCGATCCGCGGTATGGCCTTTTTCAATTTGCTAATTCACAGGCATTTGTCCTGCTTTCCAACGGCGACATTCTTTTCGCGGTCCAGGGAAAGGGATTGTTACGATATGATCACGCGGCGGGTCGCTTTAACGCCCTCACTACGCCTGAACTAGCCGATGAGCATCTATATGCCATGCGGCAGAGCAAGACAGGCGACATCTGGGCGGCGTCGACAGCCAACGGATTGATGAAAATCGACCCCAATGGCAGAGTGCTCAATACCATTAGTACCAAAAACGGATTGCCATATGATCAGGTTTCGTCACTCGACATTGATAATAACGGTGTTGTGTGGGCGGCCACGCGCGAGGGATTGGCGGCTTACGATCCTGTTAGCAATAATGTCAGCAAAGTAGAACTCGATTTGGGTAAGACCTTGCAGGATTACTGGAACTATGTAACCGTGGCGGGAGGCAAGATTTATGCGGTAATGCTCGACCACGTGGTGGTAATCAACCCGCTGCATTTCGCTTCCGTTCCCGTTCAGAAACCACCTGCCATCACTTCTGTGAAAGTTTTCGGGCAGGAGCGGATCAGGGGACTCACAGGGGGCCTGCTGGAATTGAACCCGGACGAGTCGTTTGTGACATTCCAGTACGCATCGCTGAGTCACCGGGACATTCCTTCGCTGCAATACAGTTATCAACTGGTCGGATTGGACGACGATTGGGTGCCGGCCGGCCGTAACATTATTGCTTCCTATACCGGCCTGCTTCCAGGCGATTACGTTTTCAGGGTGAGGAGTACCGATGAGAATGGTCGTTGGATGAAGGCAGCAGAAACCCTCAAAATTCGGGTGCTTCCCCATTGGTGGCAGACCTGGTGGTTTGTGTTCGCCTGCGTGCTTGCTGCTCTCGGAGTCCTGTATTGGATTTATCATCTTTATAATAAAAGACTGAGGAAAAAAGACCTCGAGGACACGATCGAATATTTTGCGAACAGCGTATATGGGGATAATTCCGTGAACGAAATATGCTGGGACATTGCCCGTAACTGCATTTCCAAATTGCATTTTGAAGATTGTGTGGTTTACCTATTGGATAAAGAAAGTGGGAAACTGATTCAGAAAGCGGCATACGGGCCTAAAAGTCCGAAGGAATATGAAATCCTTAACCCGATCGAAATTGCGGTTGGAGAGGGAATTGTGGGAGCGGCAGCGGCAACAGGCACATCGCAGATTATCGGGGATACATCCAAAGACCCGCGCTACATTATCGACGATCAGGCGAGGGCGTCGGAACTGGCAGTGCCTATTCTTCACGAAGGGCAGGTGATCGGCGTCATCGATTCCGAACATCCGCGTAAGAATTTTTACAATTACGGCCACGTTCGTGCGATCTCGACGATCGCCGCCATCAGCGCCAATAAAATTACCGAAGCGATGGCCCGCGCGCAGGCGGAGCGGCAGGAAATTATGTTGCTGCGGATCAATAAAATGCTCGCGGAGAGCCAGCTAATGGCCTTGCGGGCGCAGATGAACCCGCATTTTATTTTTAACTGCCTGAACAGCATTCAGGAATGCATCGTCACCCAAAAATATGCCGAAGCGAGCAGGTACCTCAACAAATTCGCCAAGCTGTTCAGGCTGGTACTCAACAATTCCGGCCGCAACCTCATCACGATTGCGGAGGAACGGGATGTTCTCGAACTCTATCTCGAACTGGAATTGCTGCGTTTCGGAGGCGGGTTTTCCTATTGCATCGACATCGATCTCGAGTTAGAGGACGATTATGTGCGGTTGCCTTCCATGCTGCTGCAACCTTTCGTGGAGAACGGTTTATGGCATGGATTAATGCATAAGCAAGGCGAAAGGCATATGAATATCAGGTTTTTCCTGATCGGGCCGGAGCTGTTTGCGTGTGAAATCGAGGACAATGGCATCGGCCGGAAAAAATCGGCGGAAATCAGGGCAAATTCCTCGCGGACGCGGGAACACGAATCACGCGGAATTCGTATCTGTGAGGACCGGATCGACGTCCTTGCCCGCCAGGGCAACCATGCCAGCCTGGAAGTGGTCGACCGGTACGATGCCGACGGCAATCCGGCGGGAACGCTTGTCAGAATAGAATTATCTACCTACTTATATCAGACATAGACAATGATCAAAGCACTTATTGTTGACGACGAGCCGAAATCAAGAAGCGTGCTGGCGCATTACATTGAAATGTATGTGGAAGAGATCCGTGAAGTGAAACAAGCCGAATCAGTGGACAATGCGCTCGAAATCCTGAAAACGTACCGCCCGAATATCGTTTTTCTCGATGTTGAAATGCCCGGTAAGAATGGCTTCGATTTTTTGAGGTCTTTGAAAGAACCCGCCTTCGAGGTCATATTTACCACCGCGTACAACCAGTATGCGGTACAGGCGATCCGGTTCAGCGCCCTGGATTATCTGCTCAAACCAGTCGATCCGGATGAGTTGCGGGCGGCCGTGGACCGTTTTCTGAAAAAGCAGAACCTGCACCAGAACCCTGTGCTGTTCGATAACCTCGTGCGTAACATTGCGCACAAGCGTGCGAGCGAGTTCCGGCTGGCCGTGCCATTCCAGGATGGTGTGTCGTTCTTTACGCTGGACCAGATCGTCAGGTTGCAGGGAGAAGGCAACTATACCAATATCTTTATCAAAAGCCGCAAGCCCGTCCTGGCCAGCAAGACTTTGAAACACTACGAGGAAATGCTGACGGAATTCGGGTTCATACGGACCCACAAGTCACATTTGGTGAACCCCAAATTTATTGCAAAACTCATGGCTGACCATGATTTGGTAGAATTACTGGATGGTAGCCGTATAGAAATATCGAGACGCAAAAAAGAGGAAGTGCTCTTACAGTTGCCCCTCGGAAACCAGCCACTCGATAAGTGAGACTGTCCGTTAAATCACTATTGTCGTACTTTGGATCAATGCGCCCTTTCTTTGAAGCCATCGAATTCTATTGGCTATGGAGATATTGGCGATACGTGCCGGGCAAATGTTGCTCATTTTATTACTGGCATTTCTGATCTTTGGAGGGCTCTGGTTTGGCCTGCGTTTCCGTCGGACAATGCTGTTGCTGGGTGGCAAGGACGTCAGGGACGGACAGGTGGCCGATGCCGTGGTACTGCTTTCAGAAGAACACCCCGGGTCTTATTTACAGGGCGAGCCTTACTATACATTTCAGGTACACGTGAAGCCCACCCGGGGTCGCAATTTTGTGACCGAAGTCCACGTCTTGCGCGAACAACTCACCCGCGTACCCCAGGCCGGCGACCGTGTTTCGGTCAGATACAATTATTCGGGCCGGAAGCCTACCGTGGTATTGAACCTCGACAGCATTGACTCCGTGTAGCAGTTACAATCATTTTGTTATTCTGAACCAGTCGTAATCCGCATAGCCGGAGTCATTTGTTTGCGTTTCCCGGGTGCAGAATAGCCCCACTTTCGCGCCGATCCATCTTCCTACTTCCGCCTGGAAAGCTTCTCCGGTCATTTTAAAATTGGTACCATCCTCGCTGAACCCGAATTCGCATTTGCCGTCCTTCATCACTTTTACGCGTAAATGCAGATCCGTCCGGGGTTTGAACTCCGCCAAAACGCGTTCCGCTTCCGGTTTTCCGTCCGAGGCTTTCTGGCAAACGGCGTAAACCAATTCCGTTTTGTTTTTCCCGCTTCTCAGGTAAATGCCCGCATAGCTTTGCCCCATGATAATCAGTCCTGTCTTTTCGTTCGTCAGATTCGCGTTCGGGGTAAATCGTAATTTGGTAGTAACCGTAAATTCTTCCGCCGGAAACTTTTGCAGGAGCACATTCGGCACGTCCCACAAGTTCCTGGCATTCTCCGGTGTTTTGTAGGAATACATTCGAAGAAAACCCGCTGCTGGCATTGCCCAGGTACCTTTCGGATTAGCCTGCCATTGCCATTGCTTCCCTAATGCCGGGTTGCTGAACTCGTCGGATTCCGGCGGGGTGGCGATGGGGTATTTTTTACCGGTCAATGGTTTGGTATAGGTCAAAACGGGATCGCCTATGCCGTCGCCGTCCGGGTCGGTGCCTATGACGGGCCAGTCGTTCACCCATTTCATCGGTTGCAAATGCACGACGCGGCCATATTCGTCTTTGTCTTGGAAATGCAGGAACCAGTCTTCTGATTTTCCATTCACAGGGCTTGTCGTCACCCACGCGCCCTGATGCGGACCGTTAATGCCCGATTTTCCTTCGGCCATTACCACTTTTCTTTCGTACGGCCCGTACACGTTTTTGGAACGCAGCACAATTTGCCAGCCCGTCGCGACGCCGCCCGCCGGGGCGAAAATGTAGTAGTACCCGTTGCGTTTGTAAAATTTAGGCCCTTCCACGGTCGGGTCGATTTTATGGCCGTCGTACACGAGCACGCCCGCGTCGGTGACTTTTGTGCCTTCCGCATTCATTTTTTTAACCGTAATCACACTTTTAATGCCGGCGCGGCTGCCCGCCCAGCCGTGTACGAGGTATACCTGGCCATCGTCGTCCCAGAGCGGGCAAGGATCGATGAGCCCTTTGCCGCCTTCTACGAGTACCGGCTCGCTCCAAGGTCCGGCAGCGTTTTTGGCCTTCATTACATAAATACCAAAATCCGGGTCGGGATAGTAAATGTAAAACTCGCCTTTGTGAAACCGTATCGCAGGCGCCCACACGCCATTTCCGTGCTGCGTTTGCTCAAAATGTTCGATAGGCACCTGACGCGGCAATGCGTGGCCGATTAATGTCCAGTTAACCAGGTCTCTGGAATGCAGAATGGGCAGGCCGGGAATGGCGTCGAAGCTGGATGCGGTCATGTAATAGTCCTCGCCCACGCGACAGGCATCCGGGTCGGAGTAATCGGCGTGCAGGACCGGGTTTTTGTAGCGACCGTCGCCCAGATCGGCGATCCAGATTTCTGAAACGGATGTTCCAACGGCTGATTTGGGCGAATTTCCGGTTTTGGAATTGGTTATGTGAGCGGCGCGTGTTTGCGGATTTGAAACAGGCTTGTTTTGTGCAAAAGCGGAGGTCGCCAGCAATGCGCCGGCGACCCAATAGTACTTATTTACCTTCATGAATGACCAGGCTTTTCTCCTGTGCTCCTTTTGAAAATTCCTTTACTTTTTGCGCTTTCGAAGCGTCGGTATGCGCGATGCTGATGTTCTGGCTGCGCTCGCCCGTAACTGAAATAAGCGTTTCGGCCTGGTTGTTGAATTGCAGGCCGTCGATGGTGACGTTTGTCGCATTATCAGCCAAAATCACCGGTTTGGAATGCTTCGTGATCAGTTTCACATTTTTGAAAGCGATCTTGTCCGCGTCGGTAAGCTCTACACCGGTTTCGGCGGAAAGTACCATATTCTCCATTTTGATATTCCGCACCGGCATTTCGGGCAGGCCGCGCACGAAAACGCCTTTAGTAGCGCCATTGCACACGATGTTTTCAAAAACCATATCCTTGAAAACCGGCGTACCTTCATTTACCACCGGGCGCATATCACGCTCGCCGTCGGTCGCGAATTTGACGAAATAATAGAGGTCAAAGAAAATCGCTTCCTGCTTGATATCCTTCATATTGATATTTCTGGCATAAATCTTCTCCACCACACCGCCGCGCCCGCGCACCGACTTGAAACGCAAGCCCTTGTCGGTACCCATGAATGTGCATTGCTCCACAAAAATATTCCGCGCGCCGCCGCTCATTTCGCTGCCTACCACAAACCCGCCGTGCCCCTGGTACACGATATTGTTGCGGATAATGCCGTTTTCAGTCGGTATGCCGCGTTTGCGACCTTCCTCGTCCTTACCCGATTTAATGCAGATCGCATCATCGCCCACATCGAGCACGCAGCCTTCGATGAGGAAGTTTTTGCAGGATTCGATATCCATACCGTCGCCATTATGCGCATATTCCGGGTTTTTGACGCGCACATTGCGGATCGTCAGGTCCTGGACCATCAGCGGGTGGAGGCACCAGGCGGCGGAATTCTGGAATGTAACGCCTTCGAGCAAAACCTTTTTACAGTTATTGAAAACCACGAGATTAGGCCGCAGATAATCCTTGATATCCGCAAAATCCGCCGGTTTTTTACCGCCCGTCAGCAGCATACTTTTGCCGTCCACACTCGCCCTTTTGAATTGCTCGCTCGGGTACCAGACCTTGCCGTCATCTTTCAACACGCCGCCCGACTCGATTTTTTCCTTCCATTGCGGCTCGGTAAGCTGGTTTTTATTGACAGCCCGCCACACATCCCCATTGCCGTCGACAATGCCTTTACCCGTAATGGCCACGTTTTCAAGGTCTTTCCCCGAAATAGGCGATTCATTCCGCGCCGCGGCTTTTCCTTCGTAAAAGCCCTCGGTAATAGCGTATTGCGATTTGTCTGTTGTGAAAAGCAACAGGGAACCCTCGTGCAAATGCAGGTTTACATTACTTTTCATCACCACAGGGCCCGTGATCCAAAGCCCGGCGGGTACCAGCACCACGCCGCCGCCCTTTTTGCTGCAACTTTCAATGGCCTGGTTAATGGCTTTGGTGTTGAGCGTGTGGCCGTCGGCTACCGCTCCGAATGCGGTAATGCGCACGGTATCCTTTCGGAAAACGGGCTGCTGAATTTTCGGCAGGTTCGACCAGCTGAATGCTTCCTGCGCGGTTGCGTCATGCGTGGACAGGCCGTAGCACGCCAAAGCGGCGGCGGTCAATGCGGCAATTCGTGTTTTGTAAGTCATAGCAAAATCGTCTTCCTGCTTTTGAGGCAGGAAGACATTTAAAATGGATTATTGGTAACCGGCATTCTGTTTAAACTCATTTTTGTTCACCACCGCATCCAGCTGGGTTTGCGGGATCGGACGCACGGTGTGGTGTTCCTGTATATTGATGGCATTGTCGGGCGCATATTTCTTCACGCGCTCCACCAGCTTGCCGGTGCGTTTCAGATCGAACCAGCGGAGTTGCTCGCCCGCGAGCTCCCGTGCGCGCTCGTCGAGGATGAAATCCAGCGTGATATCTGCTGGTTTCACCTGCATTGCCGCTGCCTTACCCGGCTTGGCAGCGCGGGTGCGGACTGCATTCACATATTGGGCTGCTGCGGTCAGGTCGCCGGTTTGCATGGCGGCTTCGGCGGCGATCAGGTATACTTCCGCCAGGCGGATCACAAACACGTCCCGTGCGCTTTGCGCCTCATTCAGGCTCGCGCGGGTTGGGTCCATGAATTTGGAAAGGGTAGGGTAGCGCAGGTTGTCCTTCACAGTCCCGTCGGCGAGGTAAATGTCACTGCGGTCGTAAGTCTGGTACTTTTTGGACGCTTCGACGGCGTCGGCGATTTCCAGTTTCGTGCAATACACAGCGGTATCACCCTTGGCGATGCCGGTGGGCAAAGTCGCGGAATTGGCATACCATGTTTCCATAAAACTGCCCTCGTAGCGCGCGTCGTCGGCCGAGAAAAGATCGAGCAGGAAGCGGGTGGGCATGTAGCGGTTGAATGGCCGGCCGTTGGTAATGTCGCGGGTCATGCCCGGGCGGTCGTCGTATTTCATCAGGAAGAGCAAATGTGCATTGTTACTGCCGCGGCTGTGTCCGTACGGGTTAAAAGTCGAGTTGGCCAGGTCGTTCAATGCGAGGTTAGCCGAGTAATCCACGGTATAGATCACCTCTTTCGATTTCAGGTTGCTCATTTTCCAGAGATCGGCGTAGTTGGCTTCGAGTTGATACCCGTAATTTCCGTCCAAAACCGCTTTCGCCATTTCCAATGCCTCCTTATGCATGCCCCTGGTGAGGTACATTCTGGCCAGAAACGCCTGCGCGGCGCCTTTGGTAACACGGCCGTACTGCGGCTGAGTCGCCGGAAGGCCGGCTACCGCGATTTTCAGGTCCTCGAAAATCTGGTTATAAAAAGTCTCCACCGGCGTTTTGTTGGCGGTCGTCAGGATACCGTTGGTTTCGGTGGTCGTGAAATGCACGCCACCCCAAGTTTCGACAATGTGCCAGTAGTAAAATGCCCGTAAAAAACGTAGCTCGCCCTCGCGCACCGGGCGCAATGCATCGGAAAGGCCCGCCTCGCCGATGCGGTTGACACCGCCGTTGCAGAGGTTAATGGCCGCGTAAAACTCCCGCCATTCGTTGGTAAGGGCCGCATTGCTGCCTTGGAGGTTGAGGTATTGGGTCAAATCGCGGTATACCTCGCCCGCGCCGCTGGTCCAGATGTCGGTACCGGTTTCGGCGAGGTTGTAGCCTTCTTCCTTGCCATACCACCAGCGCTGGTAGGAGTAGGCGGCATTCACGAGCGTTTCAAAACCTTCGGGCGTGGTGTAAACGGTTTCGGAGGTAAGGCCCGAGGGATTATATTCCTCCAATGTATTCTCACAGGCAAACAGCCCCATGAGGGAAACCGCTATAAACCCTGTTTTCAATAGTTGTGATCTCATTTTCTTGACTGGTTTAAAGGGTTACAGGTTCACATTCAGGCCAAAAATGAACAGTTTCGTCATCGGGAAATTCTCCGATCCGCCGCGTTCCGGGTCGTAATCGAGTTTGGTGAATGTGGCCAGGTTTTTCGCAGTCGCGTAAACGCGCAGGCCGCGGATGATCTTCCAGTTGAATTTATCGACCGGCAGATTGTACGCGAGCGTCACATTACGGATACGTGCGTACGAGGCATCGCGGTAACCCAATGTCGAAAGGTATTTAAGCCCCGCATTCTTGTTCGGGCGCGGATACTCGTTCGTCGGGTTCTCCGGCGTCCAGTAATCGAGGCCGGCGGTGCTGTTACCCACACCCTGTTGGTCGAAGCGGGCATACCGGTCGGAATTGATCATCGATCCGATCCGGGCGTAAATCATGAAATTCAGATCGAAATTCTTGTATTTGAGGGTGTTGTCCAGTCCTCCGCTCCATTTCGGGCGCGGTGTGCCGAGGATCACCCGGTCGTTCACGGCGTCGATCTTGCCGTCGCCATTCTGGTCTTTTACCTTAATTTCACCCGGTAACTGCGTCGGCGACAGCGCTTTTGCCTGTTCTGCTTCGGAGGTTTGCCAGATACCCAGCTTCTCATAATCGTAGAACACGCTGATCGGGCTGCCGATGAACCAGCCATTGCCGATGTCGTTGCCCTCGGTTACGAGTTCGGTGATTTCCTCCTTGTTTTTGGTAAATGTGAGGCTGGAATTCCAGGTAAAATCGGCTGTCCGCACATTGGTACTTCCCAGCACGACCTCGATACCCCGGTTGCGGGTCTTACCGATGTTCTGCTTCACGGTCGTCACACCGGTAGTCGGCGGCAAGCCGCGGTCGAGTAGGAGGTCGGAAGTACGGGTATCATAGTAATCGATCGAACCATTGATGCGGCCGTCGAAAAGCCCGAAATCAAGCCCCAGGTTTTGAGTAGCCGAAAGTTCCCAGCCCAATGCTGCATTCCCGACATTGCGGGAGAAAGTGTAGGCCGGGTAGGCCACTTCGTCAAACCCGAATGCAATGCGGGTCAGTGTGGTTTGCGTCGCATAAGGTCCCGACGGGTCGTTTCCTGCAATACCATAGCTCACACGCAGTTTCAGGTCGCTGAGTTTCTTGATATTCTTCATAAAACCCTCGTCCACGATCCGCCACGCAAAGGCAGCCGACGGGAAAAACGTCCATTTATTGCCCGGCGCGAGTTTGGACGAACCATCCTTACGGGCCGTCAATGTGAGCAGATAGCGGTCTTTGAAACCGTAATTCACACGTGCCGCAAACGATACGAGGTTGTTTTTGGAATAAGCCGAATTGATTTTAATCTCTTCCGTAGCGCTGCCGAGCGAGTAGAATAACTGCGAGGGAATCAGCTGGTTAACGCCGGATGCCGAAGCATTGTCCGAAACGGTCGCGAGCGAACTACCGATACCGGTAAATGTAAAACTATGTTGTTCAAATGCCTTTTGATAAGTCACCACGTTCTCCCAGTTGATCGTCCGGCCATTTGACACATTGTAGGTAGCCAATGACTTACCGGTCAATGAGCGGTCGATGGATTTGGGGGAAGAATAGGCACCGTTACGGGAGTTCGAAAGGTTGGCACCAAGCGTACTACGGAATGTGAGCCCTTTCAATGGCGTAATTTCGACGTAACCGTTCGTTAATGTGCGGGTAGTCAGGATGTTATTGTTAAAAACGCCCGGCTGCTCGTCGGAAAGCGGATTGGCGGTTTGCCCGTCGAGCATAATGAAGTTGAAATTACCGTTTTCGTCGTACAGCGAACCCAGCGGACTGATCTTGTTGGCCTGGTTCAACGGGTCGCGGCGTACGCTTTGGTTGTAATACGTCAGCTGGCTTTGCAAACCGATCTTCATCCAGTCGGTGAGCGTGTAATCCACGTTCAGGCGTGCTGTGTAACGTTTCATTTCGTCCAGTTTCAAAATCCCTTTTTCATTGAAATAATCCACTGAAACATAGGATTTCAACTTTTCAGAGCCGCCACGAAAGCCCAGCTGGTAGTTTTGCTGGAAGCCGGGGCGAATGAGTTCGTTCTGATAATCGGTCCAGATACCTTTTTGCAATGCATCGTATTCGGCCACGTTGGTAAAAATGGAAGGATCGTCGGCCGGTGAGTTCCAAACACCCGCTGCACGCCAGGCCTCGCGTTTGAAATCGCGGAACTCGGTGATATTCATCGCACGTGGGTACATAGTCACCTGCGACACGCCCGCGTAGGAGTTGAAAGAAATATCCGGACGGCCGCTGCGCCCTTTTTTAGTGGTAATCAAAATAACCCCGTTCGCACCGCGCGAGCCGTAAATCGCAATGGAGGAAGCGTCTTTCAAAACTTCCATCGACTCGATGTCGTTGGAGTTGATATCCGCCAGGTCGCCATACTGCACACCGTCGACGATAATGAGCGGGGAGTTGTTACCGCCTATCGAACGGTTACCGCGGATGGTAATGTTCACGCCCGCGCCCGCCTGGCCGCTGCTGCGCGTAATGTCCGCACCTGCTATCTTGCCCTGTACGGCGTCGAGGACATTGTTGGAAGGCACCTGTTTGAGCTGCTCGCTTTTGAGCTGCACCACCGAGCCGGTAAGATCGCGCTTGCGCACGGCGCCATACCCGATCACAACCACTTCCTCCAATGCGCTCACATCGGGTTTCAGCGCAATATTGAATGTCGTTTGCGACCCCAGCGCCACATCCTGGCTTTGGTAACCTACAAATGAAAACGTCAGCAACGCACCCGTATCGTCGGGAACGAGCAGGCTGAACTTGCCTTCGCCGTCGGTACTCGTACCGCGGTTGGTACCTTTCAGGATTACGCTCACGCCGGGCAGCACTGCATTCTTCTCATCTTTGACGACGCCCGTCACCGTCCGGTCGATCACCTGCGTCTGCACCGGTACTGCCGATTCCTCGCGGGCCGTGTTTTCAAGCACGATTTGCCCGCCTACCAGCCGGTAGGTAAGGTTTAAAGGGGCGAGAATCTCGTCCAGTACCGTATCCAGGCGTTTTTTACTTACTTCAATACTCACATTCCTGGCTACATTCACACGCTCGGAACTATAAACGATGCGGGCCTTGGTCTGTTTTTCAATACTGTTAATGACCTTCTCGAAGCGCTGGTTCTGGAATTTCAATGTCACGAGCTTCGACATTACTTCCTGCTGATCGGCCGCCAGTGCGGGCTGACAAAGCAGCAATGCCGCCACTACAATGCATAGCAGCAAATTTCCGGCGCTGTTCGCGTGCCGGCAGGCCCTGAAAAGTAAAGGTTCTGTTTTTTTCATACCTTTAAATGTTTTATTAAATGGAGATTTGATAAAATGAAGCTCCCGAAAAGGCGCGATTCGCTGTCGGCCTCGCAGGATTTGCTGGCGCTGGCCCATGTTCGCTGCATGGCCAGCGTTTTACGTTTGCGGCTATGTTTGCATATGGGAATGGATGGGTTTACGTATGCTGAAAGCGTGGGTCCCGCGGGATTTGCAACCGGGTCCCGAAATGCGGATGGTCGAGCCGCGGACTTTGTATTTCGCACCCAATGCGGCGCAAATGATGTCTAGCTGGGTAAAAAGCGGCTGCCCGCTCAGGTCGGCAGTCAGCGGGCAGTTCAGTATCTGGCTGTTTTCGGCCTCCACGCTCACACCCCACGCCTCATGCATATGCTGCGCTACCTGCGCGAGCGACGCATTGCGGAATTGGAATGAGACACCGGCATTCAACAACCGCGGCCGTTCCGCCAGCCCCGCCGAAAACTTGCCCGAATTCCGGTCGAATGTGGCCGTATGATTAGGGCTCACCAGCATATCGACCGCCTCTTCGCTACCCCGCTCGCTGTACACCGAAACGAGGCCGGTAACCACTTCCACCTTCGTTTGCCCGCCGTTGGCAGCCGTGCTCACATGGAAGCTTGTCCCCAACACCCGGGTAGTAACCCCGCCGGAATGCACGTAGAATGGCTTTTCAGGATTTTTACGAATGCTGAAAAAGCCGTTTCCTTTCAGTACGACCTCTCTTTTCGCACCCTCAAAGCGCTTTGGGTACCGCAGTGAACTTCCGGGCCGTAGTTCCACCACGCTGCTGTCGTCCAGCGTTACGGGCAGCACATCAGGGCTATCGTTTCGCTTTTCTTCCCATGTGTAGGCCGTCAGCGGCACATGGCGGTTGAGTACTTTCCCGGCGAAAAACCATCCGATCAGCAGGAGGGAGGCGGCCATGGCGGCCCACCGGATGTAAATGGATCGAAAAGGGCTGCGGTTATCGCCATCGCAGAGGTCGGGCAGATATGCCTTTTCCTGCATTCCGGCCCATATCCGCTCCCCGGCCCCGTCCAGATCTGCGTCGGTAAAGTTATCCGCATTTTCATTTTCAAGAAGCGCAAACCAATGTTCCACCAGCTGCCTTTCCGCGTCGGTGCACCGGCCTTCCTGATACTTCTCCAATAATGCTGCGAATTGCTCCCGGTTCATTGCCGTGTTGGCTGCTTGCTTTTTAGTGAGTAGTCAAAAGCAAGCGTCCTCGTCCGCAAAAGTTTTTAGATATTGTTGGAAAAGTTATATTAATATGACGGTTTGTGCAGAAAAATCTTTCTTTTGTGCAGTGCTGTGCCAAACAATCCCGGCGCGCCGGCGCGAAGGTCAACCTTCGTGCTCCGCTATTCGCAGGCCTCCGGCCGGTCGCTAACGTAAAATCGCGTGTGCCGTATCGACCGGCCAGAGGCCTGCGAATAGTGTGTGCAAATCAGGAGATTTGCACCAGCGTCGCGAATACTATGTGCAAACCAGCAGATTTGCACCAGCGTCGCGAATACTATGTGCAAACCAGCAGATTTGCACAAATATTTCCTCCTTTCCTCCATCCTCCTTTCCTCCCTTTTCAAAGATAATCCTTCAAATAAGACCGCAACGCCTTCACTACAAGACTCAAATGATGCTCCACCGTGCGTTGGGGCATTTGGATCTGAGTGGCGATTTCTTTGGTGGAACGGTTTTCGAGGCGGTGGAGGCGGAAAATGGTCTGGGCTTTTTCGGGGAAGTGGCTCAGCCGGGCTTCGATGCTGCGCATTAGTTCGCTGGCGTTGAGCTGCTCTTCGGTGGTGCAGATGGCGTCCGAATATCCGGTGAATGCATGTGTAACGTACTTCTCATGCACCATCGCCGATTTGAAATGGTTGATGCACGTGTATTTCACCGATGTGATGAGGTAGGCTTCCAGGTTGTCGATCTGCAACAGGCTGCGACGTTCCCATAGCCGGAGAAATACGTCCTGAACGATGCTTTCCACGGCCTCACGGTCGTCGATTTTGCGGAGGGCGAGCAGGTACATTTTTTTCCAGTAACGCTGGTAAATCTCCCGGAATGCCAGGCCGTCGTCGTCGCGCAGGGCTTCGATGAGGTGGTTGTCCGGTAGGGATTTAACGTTCATATGCGGGTTACTTAATGCCGTAAACTGGTGCCGAAAGTGAATTTTGGAAAATTGTATTTTTCCGATGTCGGGTCGATGTGCTCATTGCTGTCCGGACTTAATTTGAATCCATTTTTTATGGTGACCAATGCATTCGGCCGATTTATTTACGCAGACGTTGCCGGGAACGTTGTCATTCGGGATTTTTATAAGGAAAGCCATACTTTTTCCCGGCAATGCAAAATAATCGGGCTAGATTTGTCAGATTGACATTTGAAATATTGCAAGAATACTTTGTGTAAAAACAGCGGTAAAAGTGTGTCAAAACCTGCTTTGTTTGGCTCTGATCATCACCTT
This sequence comes from Dyadobacter soli, assembly GCF_900101885.1. Classification (GTDB taxonomy): domain Bacteria; phylum Bacteroidota; class Bacteroidia; order Cytophagales; family Spirosomataceae; genus Dyadobacter; species Dyadobacter soli. Next base: position 117,599 of record NZ_FNAN01000001.1, read on the forward strand.
GATTTGTCATGACTATTTCCAGAAGAAAATTCATCCGCCACACTGCCGCCATAGCCGGTGGCGCAGCAATTTCACCCATTATCACCGACTTCGCGCACGCAAGCCGGCCGGTCCGTTCGGCGGCCGACAAGATCCGCGTCGCTGCGATCGGGATCAACAGTATGGGGTGGGCGGACGTCAATGCGGTGATGAAAAACCCGGGCGTGGAATGCGTGGCGCTCTGTGATGTCGACCGCAATGTGCTCGACAAACGCGCTGCCGAACTGGCCGCGAAAGGCATCAATGTGAAGACGTTCGGAGACTACCGTAAGATCCTGGACGACAAGGATATCGATGCGGTGGTGATCGGTACGCCCGACCATTGGCATTGCCTGATGATGGCAGAGGCATGCGAGGCGGGAAAGGACGTGTACGTCGAAAAGCCGATTGGAAACTCCATTGCCGAATGCCGGGTAATGGTGGCGGCGCAGGAAAAGTACAACCGCGTGGTTCAGGTGGGACAATGGCAGCGCAGCCAGAAACATTTTCGCGACGCGGTCGATTTTGTGTATTCCGGAAAGCTTGGCAAAGTGGGGCTCGTGAAAGTCTGGGGTTATTTTAATTATGGAAACCCTATTTTAAAACTACCGGATGGTGCCGCTCCGGCCGGTGTAGATTATGATATGTGGCTCGGCCCGGCTGCCAAACGGCCATTCAACCCCAACCGTTTCCATGGCTCGTTCCGCTGGTTCTGGGATTACGCGGGCGGTATCATGACCGACTGGGGAGTGCATTTGCTCGATTACGCATTGCTCGGTATGAAGGCATCCGGAACGCCCAGACGCGTCAGCGCCAGCGGGGCAATGCTGCGCAATCCCGGCGCGGAAACGCCCGATACATTGACGGCACTTTTCGAATACGACGATTTCAATATCCAGTGGGAGCACGTGATCGGTTACGGAGCGGGCATTTACAACCGCCAGCACGGCATCGCGTTTCTGGGCGAGAACGGGACGTTGATCGTCGACCGCCAGAGCTGGGAGGTAATACCTTATGAAAAGCGCATGGAGGCCGTTCCAGTACAAAAATCCTCCGACAATGGCCTCGACGAACACGCCAAAAACTTCGTGGAAGTCATCCGCTCGCGGCGCATGGACGACCTGCACGCGCCCATACGTGTGGGCGCGGAGGTGGCGACGCTTTCGCAAATGGGCAATATCGCTTACCGAACGGGAAGTATGCTCCATTGGAATGCTGAGAAAGGCGAATTCGACAACAAGGAAGCCAATAAGCTGATCGGTAACGCGTATCACAATGGTTACAAAATGCCGCGTACTTAGCCTTTCAGGAAGTCGATGCGGATAAATTGGCTTGCAAATGGTATTTTTGAAGCCGTTCGTTACCCCAAAATCCGCATGAGAGTACTTACCAATCTGGTGAAGCTGATCAACCCGCCCGAGGCGGAGCTGGCCATGATGGAAGAACGACTGCATTTGAAAGTGCTGCGGAAAAATGAGCATTTTGTGCGCCAGGGCCACATTTCCAGCGAGGTAGCGCTCGTAGAAAGGGGCACAATGCGGCTGTACATTGAGACGCCCGACAAGGAAATCTGCAAAGACTTCCTGTTTGAAAATTCCGTGGCTTGTTCGTACGACGGATTCTTCTTTGGGCAGGCGTCGCGGGTGAGCATTCAGGCATTGCAGGAAACGCATTTATTGGTTTTGACCAAAGATGATTTTCATTATTTGTATGAAAACTGCCCTGGCTGGCAGCGCTTCTGGAACTTGCTGTTGGTTGAGCAGCTCATGAAAACCGATTCCCGCGAAACAGCCCTGCTCAAAGATCCGCCCGACGTGCGGTTCCGGAATATCCTGGAAGAGCATCCTTTACTTTTCAGCAGAATACCCTTACAATACATCGCCAGTTACCTCGGCATTACCCGCGAAACGCTCAGCCGCTACCGCAGCCGGATGTTAACCGACTGAATTATTTTCCTCCATGAAAACGCCCTCGACCAACCCAAGCGCCGATACCGTGATCCGCATCGAAAGATTCCTGAATGCCGAAGGGAAGCCTCACGCGGTGCTGAGCTATAATGCTTCCAAAAACTATTTGCTGATGAAATGGATCGGCTATTCCGCCGATCCGGAAATCATTACCGCGCTTGATGGCATGAAAAACTGGTATCAGAGCAACGGCAAGGCCCGTAAATGCCGCTTCCACGTGCATGACACCAAGGAAGTGGAAGGCTCGTGGGCGGGCGCGTTGGCGTACATTTGCGACGATTTCTTCCCTGCTTGCCATCAGGCAGGCTTGTCCTGCAACCTCAGCATCATTTCTCCCGATTTTTTCTCCAAAATGGCCTCCGTTACGCTGTTCAACCAGCACGGGGCGGCGGTACCGACCGTGCTGGTGAACACCCTGCGAGAAGCCGAAAGTTTCATCGCCGAAAGGCAGTCAGTCGGTAATTAGCGTGCGACCTGGTTTTCAATCGGTTTGATGGTTTTGAGATAGCTGAAAATGGCTTTCAGATCAGATTCCTTCATGCCGGAATACATTGTCCAGGGCATCGGCGTGTTCGGCTGGGACGCCGGTATGGGTGGCGCCACGTAACCCGGCGAGGTGAATACCTTGAAACGGCCCACGAAATCCGCCTCCGTCCAGTTGCCGATACCGGTTTGCCGGTGCATGGTAATATTGGGTGAAACCAATGTTCCGGCCGGACTTTTGAACTCCATTCCGCCGCCGAACTCGGTGCCGGGGATCACGCTGCCTTTGTCGGTTTTGCTGTGGCAATCCACGCAGCCGGTGGCATTGACGAGGTACTTGCCGTATGCGACCACGTCGGTTGTGTCGGGAAGGTGCGAGAGCTCGGCTTTGGCGGGCATGGTGTTGATGATAAAGCTGACCGGGAAATCCGCCCTGGATTCGGGGACATCCTTTTTAATGGAAGGCAATGTGCGCATGTAAGCGATGATCGAGTAAATGTCCTCCTGATCCATCCGGCCGAACCGGTGGTAGCCCATGACGGGAAATAGCGCCTTGCCGTCCTTGTTCGCGCCGGTAGTAATGGCTCGGAAAAGCTCGCCGTCGGTCCAGCCAGCCAATGCGTACGGGGTAATGTTAGGCGCGTAAAATGCACCAGGGAAGCCCATTTGCTGGTCGAAGCGCTCGCCGCCGGCACCCTGGCCGGTAGCCATCATCGGCCCGGCGAAACGCGACCAGTCGCGGCTGCTGTGGCAATCCATACAAACGGTGACGTGGTTGGCGAGGTATTTTCCACGCTCCACGCGGGCGACGGTGTTTTCGATTTTAATGTCCGGTGCAGGCCCGGTGTCGGGTAACCCAAGTTTAACGTAAGTGGCTGCGATGCAAACGAGTAATACGATAGCGGCAAGCGCATATCCTGCCCACCTGAGGAATTTCATGGCTGATTTTTAAATTTAAAAATGACTGTTTCGAACTAAACGCCGCCCATTACCGGTCGGGAGCTGGGCGACGGTTCAAAATTAGAAGCGCCATTTTCAAATGCATTTGATCCAAATCACAAAAAGTCAGCTGCGTTGAGCAACCGGTACCAGTTTGCTCACAATCCATCCAAAAATCACGCACCCGAAAATCCCCACGCCGGGATACAGGAAGAAATGCACCCAGCCATTGGCCTGCACAAAATAGAGCAGCACCGCACTGATGAAAAACCCGGCGAGAATGCCCGTGCTGTTAATGGAAGGGAAGAATATGCCCGCCACGAACATCCCGGCCAGGCAGCCCCCGAAGATGCCGATCAGTTTCAGGTACTGGTCCCAGATGCTGTTGTTTTCCATAAAAACCAGCCACACGGCAATGCCGATGCCCGCCGCGCCTAGTGCAAGCGTGGTATAGCGCGCAAAGCGGAAACGTTGCAAGTCGGTGGACTTTGGCACAAAATGCTGGAAGAAATCGGTGGTGACGACGGTAGCAATGGAGTTCATGGAAGAGCTGATGGTGGACATGGTAGCGGCGAAAAGGCCGGCGATCACCAACCCGCGCAGGCCCGCGGGCAGCTGCGTGGAGATAAACCACGGGAAAATATCGTCGGTGCGCGCCACCGGGTTCAGGAGCTGGGGTGCTTGTTTGAAATACACCCACAATGCGGTGCCGACGAGGAAAAATATCAATGTAGCCGGGATGACCAGGAATGCATTGGTCCAGATCGAACGGCGGGCCTCGGCTTCCGTGGGCGTAGTAAGGTAGCGCTGCACCACCACCTGGTCGGAAGTGTAAGTCACAATTTGGGTTAAAAAATTACCCACTAAAACCACCCACAATACCGGTTCCGTAATGCCCCAGCCGCTGTTAATCATATGAAATTTGCCCGCCTCACCCGCCTGCTCGAACAGTGGACCGAAGCCGCCGGAGGCATTGGCAATAAAAAACAAGCTCAGAAACGCCCCGCCCAGCAGCACGCCAACCTGCATTACCTCCGTCCAGACGACCGCTTCGATACCGCCGGAAATGGTATAGGCGGTGGTAATGAGGCTGGTAAGGATAATGCAAAGCATAAGGTTCATGCCGGTAACCGTGCTCAGTACCAATGCAGGGAGGTAAATCACGATCCCCAGTCTTCCTACCTGAAAAACCACAAACGTGAAGCTGCCCACCAGTTTGACGGTTTTATTGAAACGGAATGCAAGGTATTCGTAAACGCTCGTGATTTTCAGTTTGCGGAAATAGGGCAGGAAAAACCAGATCACAATGGGCGCCACGACGACGATCATCGCATTGGCAAAAATGTAAACCCAGTCGGTAGCGTAGGTTTTGGCGGGAATAGCGATGAAAGTAAGTGCGCTCAGTTTGCTCCCGAAAATGCTCAGCCCGGCCGCCCACCAGGGTATGTTCTGGCCGCCGAGGAAAAAATCGTCGGTACTGGCGCTCATTTTGCGCGAAACATAAATGCTGATGCCCAGCACCAGTAGAAAATATACCGATACCACGCCCCAGTCGATGCCATTGAAAGTACCCGTGCTCACCACCGGAGTGCCCGCCACCACACGCGGCGTGCGGATACCCGGCTGAATTTCGCCCGAAGGAATCACCGGCTGCCCGTTCCAGGTCACCAGTGGAGCGGTAACCGCCGCATTACCTTCTGAAAATGCCCCAAGCGGTGCCCAGGTATCGGTAATGCTGTGGTAGGCCATGATTTCGTTGCGGAAACCGGGATGTTTTTCTTTAAGCTCCATTACCCGCTGCGCATTGGCACCGTCGTCGCCTCCCACTACGAGCAGGTGCGACTGCCCCGCCGCATACGCAGGGGAAGGCGCGGCGGCGACAGCATTCGGCAGGTCGGCAATGCGTTTCCAGGTTTGGGAAGCCGGGTTGTAAGCAAGGCATTCTTTCAAATAAGTACGCTGCACAGCCCCGGTGGCGGCATTATGGTGCAACTCCACGCCGCTGAACAGGAAGAAACGGCCATCCTGCGCACCCGCGACACCCAGCATGCGGCCATTGCCGGGGATGGGCGGCAACTCGTTCCATTGTCTTTTGTGTAAATCGAATTCCCAAAAGCGGTTCAATGCATTGGTATCGGACGGGGCGGTAGTGCCGCCGGCTACATATATTTTATCTCCCAGCAGTGCTCCCGAAGCATAAGCGAGCGGAACCGGCAAATCGGGGAGGGCAGTGAAGGCAATGCGGCCATCTTTCCAGTTCAGATAAAATGCCATACTGTAATGCTGCTTGCCGTCGGCGCCGCCGAGACAGAAAATACCTTCGGGTGTGGTGAGCGAAATGCCGTAGCCCATTGCCCGCGGCAGATAACCCGCTTTCTTCCAGCTTCCCGACGGGTTTTCCAGCACAAAAATGGCATCGTACCAGGTTTTGGGCGCGGTACCCCACGGCCCGGCATTACCCGGGAAATTGGCGCCCCCGGCTACGATCAGCGCATTGTTGCTCACGCCGGCATATGCACCGGCAAATCCCACCGCATCGGGAAGCGGCGGCAAATTTTTCCATTGCAGGGGCGAAGGCCCCGGCTGCTGGGCATTGGAAATCATAGTTTGCAGGAGAATAGTCAGGAAGAAAAAGAAACGGGTCATTGGGTCTTTCAGTTATTCAATCATTCATTCACTCATTCAATTTTGCAAAAAAGCCGATTTCGCTCAACTGGCGATGCAATGCCTCGTACTGATCGTCGGGTAGAGCAACGAGCGGCAGGCGGCAGGGGCCCATATCGAAGCCCAGCATTTTCATCACGGCTTTCTGTGCCGGAATAGGCGCGTATTGCACGACGATTCGCACCATTTCGACGCAGAAAAGCATTTGTTTCCGTGCCTTTTCAATCTCCCCCGCTTCGAAATACTCCCTTACTTTTAAATACAATGGCGCGGCGAAGTTGAAAGTACTGCCGATGCAACCCTTGGCGCCCATCGACAATGCAGGCAGGTGATTTTCGTCAAAACCGTACAGCACATCGTATTTGCCGCCTTCGTGGTTCAGGCATTCCTGGTATTCCCAAAGGGTGGATGCGGTATATTTCACGCCCGCGAAGTTGGGGATTTGCTTTTCAGCAATGCGCATGAAGTCGAGCACATCCACGGAAAAGCCGGTGAGCGAGGGAATGTGGTAATAGTAGAATGGCAGTTCCGGTGCGCCCGCGGCAATGTCGGTCATGCAGTCGGCGAGGTTTTGCACGGAAGTAGGTTTGAAATAGAATGCCGCGACGGATGAAATGGCGTCGGCGCCGGCTTCCTGTGCGTGGTGTGCGAGCTTGCGCGCCTCCGCAATGCTGGCGTGCCCCACGTGCACGATCATGCGCAGGCGACCTTTACCGGCATTAATCACGGTGTCGGAAACCCGCATGCGTTCGTCGAGCGTCAGGTTAGGGCCTTCGCCGTTGCTGCCGCAGATGAATATGCCCGAAATGCCGGTACTGATCAAATGCTCGACCAAAGCGGGTAGCAACTCATAATGCACGGAGCCGTCGGGATGTAAGGGAGTGAAAAGCGCGGCAATGAGGCCGTCGGTGTGTTGGATGGTATTCATATAAATTAGTAAACTGGATATTCAACTATTTACGGTCCCCGAAAAGCCACTGCGGGGTAATGGTTTGCAACACAATCTGCTCGTAAGCACCGGTTTTGCCGGCTTCGTAGAGGCACAGGATATTGCCGTCGGGCAATGCGGCCATGCTCGAATAGGCCGACGGCCCCGGGAAAATGGTACGGATCACCGGCCAGGTTTTCCCCTCGTCGAAGCTGGCGCGTAAGGTGAGGTTATGGCGCCTGGTCGTGCTGGCGGGGTTGAGGAAAAGCATTGCATTGCCTTTCGGGCGCTGGTACCGGATGATCGACGCCTGGCATACCGGTTCCACGAGCTCTGGAATGTCTTCCGGTGCCGTCCAGCTCACGCCGCCGTCGTAGCTGAGCGATTGCGCCCGCCGCCCGCGACCGAAGTAGGAGCGCATGTTCATCAGCAGCGTGCCGTTTCCGTCGGCCACTTCAACTACCTGGCATTCGTTCATTTTAGGGGTAATGGTGCCGCCGAGCTGCCACGTTTTGCCGTGATCGTCGCTGTAAATGGCGTGGGCGCCATATTCGAACGGGCCGTTGCGGACTTTACCGTTCGGGTCGTCGTAGCTGAAATCACAGGGGATTACGAGGCGGCCTTTGCGCGGGCCGTTTTTGATTTGTATGCCAATACCCGGGCCGGTCGCGTACCAGCCCCACTCGGGTTTCTTGGTGGTTTGGGTTATTTCAACCGGTTTGGCCCAGGTAGCACCATTGTCCGAGCTTCTTGAAAGCCAGACTGTACGCGTGGATTCGCTTTTCTTGGTGATAATGTCCTTTTCGGGCACATCGCCGCGGTTTTGGGTGAGTAACAGAAGGATTTCACCGGTTTGCTCGTCGAGTACCGGGCATGGGTTGCCGCAGGTATTCGTCCCGTCGTCCCAAACGACCGTCTGCGGGCTCCATGTTTTGCCATTATCCGTAGAACGCTTCATGAGCAGATCGATATCGCCCGCGTCGCCCGCGCCGTCTTTCCGGCCTTCGCAAAACGCGATCAATGCGCCGTTTTTAGCTTTGATCAGCGATGGAATACGGTAGCTTTTGTAGCCGTTCTCGCCTGCGCTGAACAATGCACGCGGCTCGGGGATGTCTTGGGAAAACGCCCTGGTGGCGCCCAGGACGATCAGGATCAGTAATTTCTTTTTTATCATATTAATACAAAAAATAAAAACACTTGAAATACAGGACTAGTAGCCCTCCGTTTGTACGAGCTGATTGTTATTGGCCAGTACCGTGGTGTTCAGCGGCCAGAAAAGCGGCGTAGTCTTGCCGACTAGGTTCGGTACAAACTGGTACACATCGATGGTGCCGCCTTTGTGGAACCGCACGAGGTCGTACCAGCGCTTGTTTTCAAAAAACAGCTCCCGGCCGCGCTCGTCGAGGATTTCGCGTTCGACGGCCGCTTTGGTTTTGGATCCCGCGTAGGCGCCGGTGCCCGCCCGTGCGCGGACTTTTTCGAGAGAGGTAATGGCTTCCTCCACCTTGCCCAGGCCTGCGAGGGCTTCGGCTTTCATTAAGTAAATGTCGGCGAGGCGGAAAATGATCACCTCGTTGTCGGAAATGCGGTCGTCGGAATATTTGGTCCCGGGGTATTTGGTGATCCAGGAAATTTTCGGGCCGGAAGTTTGCCGTTCGGTAACCCAGGTGAACGGAATGCGCTTGTCGGTGGTGCTTTTGGTAAACAATGCCCGCGATGGCTGGCTGATCTGGTAAGCACCCTGCCCGGTGGTGGAAGTCTGGGTGTAGGGCAAACTGTCGAGGTTAATGGCACCCTGTACGATCGTCAGGAAGGGCAATGCATTCACGCCGTAATTCCCGCCGGTTTCATCCCGGCTGAAAAAGGCCGACAAGATGATTTCTGTATTATTCGGCGCCCGCAGGCCCGTCACATTTTTGAAATCCGCATTAAGCGAAACGCCCGTCGCCTCCACTTCCGAAATGGCCGCCACAGCTGCATTGAAATCCGCCTCACCGCCGGCGAGTACTTTGGCGCTCCACAAACTGGCTTCCGCTTTGAGCGCCTGCGTGGAGCCGTACGCGAATCGGTATTTGCTCGGGTAAGAAGTCGCGGAGAAGTTACTCATGGATTTGTACAAGCCAATGGCCTGGTCGAGATCTGACTGGATTTGTTTCATCACTTCCGTTGCCGGAACGCGGGGCAGCAGCGGCACATTTTCGTCCGTTACTGCTTGCAGCATCAGCGGCGCGTCGCCGATAATGCGGGTCAGGTGGAAGTAGAAATAGGCGCGCAGGCTGTATGTTTCTGCCAGAATGCGCTTCCGGAGATCGGGATTGCCGGTGAACGGAAAGCCCTCGATCTTCGCCAGTAGCAGGTTGCAATGCCCGATGGCCTTGTACCAGTCGTTGTAGTTAATGGCCCCGGAAGTAGGCGTGATGATCTGCGACCACGCCACGCCAAACCGCGAATTGGAGCCCGCAATCAGCTCTTCGCCGCGTTCGGTACCATAAGTGACATTGTTGGCAAAAGTCCGCATATAGGTATAAATCCCGGTCAGGTAAGGTTCAAAATCGCCTTCATTCTGAAAATAAACCGCCTCGGTAATGCTCGATTGCGGTTTCACATCCAGCAAACTATCGCAGGCGCTCAGGCCCGTAAGAGCAAAAGCAGTCAGGGCGAGGAATTTAATTCTTGTGATCATAAATGGGTTGTTTTTTGTGATTGACCGCCGACCACTGACGGACGACCGCCGATCTCTGTTTCGAAGCGTTCTGCTGAATGTCTATGATGATGTTCCTCATATGCGGTCGGTAGTCGGTGGTCATCGGTCGGCCGTCAATCTAGGTTTCGAAGCGTTCTGTTCAATGTCTCTTAAAATGTTGCCTTAAGGCGATCGGCGGTCGGTGGTCGGCCGTCGGCGGTCAGGGCCGCAGGCCCTAAAACCGCAACGTCGTCCCAACCGAAAACTGCCTCGGGCGCGGGTAGCCGACGGCGTCGAAGCCGGTGTACGTTTCCGGGTTAATGCCCTTGTATTTGGTCACGTAACCCAGGTTGTAGACGCTTACGAACACATTCATGCCGGTCGAGCGGATCTTTTTGAGCAGGTTTTTGGGCAGGTCATAGGCCAGTGAAATCTCGCGCAGGGCAAGGAAATTGCCCTTTTCGATCATCGCCGATACGTCCGAGCCGTAGCCGTTGTTGTTACCCAATGTGGCGGAGCGCAGGTAGTTGCGCTGGCCGAAATCCGCGTCCGCGAAAGAGAAACGCGCGTATTTTTTGCCGGTATCGCCCGGTTTTTGCCAGATATCCGGCCCCAATGCCTGTGAAGGGGCACCTTCGTTGAATGCGCGACCCGTGCCGAGCGAGCGGGCCAGTGCGCCATCGCTGATCATGTGCCCCAGCGCATAGTCGACCGCCACGCGGAGGGAGAGGGATTTGTAGGTGAAGGTGTTTTGCATACCGCCGATCTTGTCGGGATTGCGGTAACCGATAAAAACCTGGTCTTTCGTGTCGATCACACCGTCGTTGTTAATGTCGTCGAATATGAAATCGCCTGCGTGCTTGCCAGTGGTAATGCCGGAAGGGGAGGCTAGGTTGTCCTTTTTGGTGGCGTTCCAGGCTTTGGCTTCTTCCTCGGTCGAAAACACGCCGAGTACCTGGTAGGCGTACAAGCCAAATGGCCGCTCACCTTCCGCAAGTCCGCCGGCTTCCACGTTTTTACCTGCCGCACGGTCGTACACGAGATCGCCGCCCTGGCGGTTTTTGGCGCGGCCATTATCTGGGAGCTTTTTGATGACCGTCCGGTTGAGCGCAAACGAGAAGTTGGAACGCCAGGTGAATGCGCCTGCTTTGATCACCGTCGCCCCCAGCTCGATTTCGACGCCCTTATTTTGCAGCGTTCCATTGTTGTAGGTAATCGACGCAAATGGCGCTTCGGACGGCAGCGGCTTCGATTCCAGCCTGTTTTTAGTGAGCTTGTTGTAAAAATCGACCGATAATGTCACCCGGTCGCCGAACAGCGAGGCGTCGAGCGCAAGGTCGGTGGTTTCGGTGAGCTCCCATTTCAGATTCGGGTTGGAAAGATTGGCCCTTAGAATACCCGAGCCCAATGCGTAGGTTGACGCCGAATAGCCTCCGTAGGTATCGGTAAGGCTCAGGTCGCTCGACCCCGCCTGGCCCCAGCTCGCGCGGAGTTTGAGCATACTCACCGGCGCAACGTTCCAGAACTTCTCGCGGTGGATATTCCAGCCCAGCGAAGCGGAGGGGAACAATGCATATTTGTTTTGAGGGGCAAAATTGGAGAAGCCATCGTAGCGCAATGCGCCGCTGAGCAGGTATTTGCCGTCATAATCATAATTGAACTGCCCGAAATAGCTCGCCGAACGGCTCTCGGCGAGGGTAGTCCTGAAATCCGTGACGTTGGTATTGATCACGCCATTGATAACCGACGTCGTAGGCTCGTTGATGGTGTAAATGTAATCACTCGTGGCGCGCTGCGAACCTATATTGATAATGCTGTTGGTGGATTTGGTAAAATTGAAACCCGCCAGGAATGTGAAATTGTGCACGTCTCTGAGGGTAAGGTCGTATTGCAAAATCTGATCGATCATCAACTGGCGGAAATTGTTGGTATCCTCGTTTTTCTGCCGCTGCGTCGCAGGCTGGATTTCGGTAGAAGGCGTGCCTTTCCGCATGAACATATAGCGGTAATCCTGCATTAAATAGGAGACAGCAGGTTTGTAACTCAGCCCTTTGGTAATCTGTAAATCCCCCGCAACCCGTGAAATGATCCGTTCGGTAGACGACCGCACGTCGTCGTATTTCAAGGTATGGAAGCGGTTGCGGGTGGCGTAGTTTTCGCCGGGGGTAGGGTTACCGTCGTCCTTGTATATGCGTATGAGCGGGGTCAGGCGCGTGCCGCGCGTGAGCTCGTTCTGGAATGCTTCGACGTAATTGGGAAGCACATTCTGGTAGTTCACCATCGCATCGATCCGGAAATTGTCGGCCGCTTTGAAACCGAAGTTGCCCAGGACGTCGTAGCGTTTGTATTTAGTGCCCGCAAATGTTCCCGCCTGATTGGTATAACCGGCTGATACATTGTAGTTGGCCCGCTCGCTGCCACCGTCGATGGATAAGTTGTGGTTTTGCGTCACGCCTGTATTCCAGAGCATATCCTGGTAATGATTGTCGGCAAAAAGCAGTTTGGTACCCGGGTTAATGGGGTCGTCCATGGTCTCCCAGCCGTTCGCAAGCAGCCGGTCCACGTAGGCCTGGCCTTCCACTGCAACGATATTGTCGTACAATGCGGTGAGGTTGATATTATTACCATATTGCCCTGGCGCGGTGTAGATGCGCGTTCCGGCCGAAAATCCGCCGTTGTTGAGCAGGTTGTTTTTATCGATCGGGTCGAAAGTGTTTTGTACCGTTCTTCGGGCCAATGCCAAGTAATCTCTGGCATTCAGGTATTTGTAGTCGCGTGCGTTGGTTTCCCAAGTCGTGCGGTGGTTTAACGTAATATTGGTTTTGGTGTTGAATTTCCCCCCTTTGGTCTTCACTACGATCACCCCATTGGCACCGCGCGCGCCGTAAATGGCTGTTGCAGCCGCGTCCTTCATCACCTGAAAAGACTCGATGTTATCGGGATTAATATCGTTCAAAGACCTGAAAACGCCGTCCACAATCACCAGCGGCCCGCTCGACTCCGAACTGCCAATCGAATTGCCGCCGCTATTCCCTAACCCTGTACCATAAACGTTGAGCTTCGTGCCGCCCCGGATAATGATATTCGCAGCGCCGCCACCCGGCTGCCCGGAGTTAACCGGCACCGATACACCCGCCATTTTGCCCTGCATGGCCTGCACCGGGTTGGGATTGGAAGTATTTTTGAGTTCCTCTGGCGCCAGTTTGGACACCGCTGCCGTTGTTTTTGCTTTGGACTGACTCGTATAACCCACTACCACCACTTCGCTCAACGCCTTTTCGCTCTCCGTAAGGTTGATATCGATTTTCGAACGGTTTTCAATCGCCACCTCCTGAGGCTCAAAACCGACGTAGGAAAATATCAACCGGCCATTCGCCGGCGCCTGGATCGTATACTTCCCATCGGCATCGGTGGTGGAGCCCGATGAGGTACCACCCAAAATAATGCTCACCCCAGGCAGGCTTTCACCCGTCCCGGCTGATCTGGCAGTCCCGGTGACAGTAATTTGCTGCGCCATTATGCCCGGTATCAGCAGCAACAGCGAACAACCCAGCAGAAGCACCGCGTACATTTTTTTCATAAGATCGAATTTTGAAGAGTCAGGAGTATGATATGTTTATTAGTACTTATGTACTACATAATAACAAATGTAAAAGCATTTCTCCTGAACATCCAAATATTAATTCAAAAAATAATGCAAAATGCTGAGGGGGATGCCTCCGGTAGTTTGTTGTTGCACCGGTGAGGGGGTTACGGGCCATTTTGGTATCGTTTCGTTGCCCACGTTACATTCCTGATGGCATTTATGGCTGGGCGGCAATGCCAGGCGTTCTTAGCCAACAAAATCGCGTAGCGATGTAATATTGGTAGCAAAGTGGCGGTGCGGGACGATATTGAAATGCCCTTGGGCATGGAACTACAATTTGATGGATACCAAGTCAGTCTTATATCGGCTGGATGGCGATCGTCGAAGCACGAACATTGAATTGTTGTTACATCCCTGACGGGATTTCCGGGACATTATTGGTGACGTTTCGCTACCAACATTGCATGCCTGACGGCATTTGCGGGCATGTTGGCAATGCCAGGCGTTCACATTCAATACAAAATCGCGTAGCGATGTAATATTGGTAGCAAAATGGCGACCCGGAACGATTTTGAAATGCCCTTGGGCATAGAACTACAATGCGATGGGCATCAAGTCAGTCTTGTATCGGTTGGATGGCAATCGTCGAAGCACGAACATTGAGTTGTTGTTGCATCCCTGACGGGATTTCCGGGACATTATTGGTGACGTTTCGCTACCAATATTGCATGCCTAACGGCATTTGTAGACATGTTGGCAATGCCATGCATTCACATTCAATACAAAATCGCGTAGCGATGTAATCTTGGTAGCAACACGGCGTCATGAACAATCTCGCAATGCTGTTGGCCACCTAACAACATATGCTTTATTGAAACCCGGAATGCGGGCTCAGGCCTTCAACCGGTCGAAATGCGGCTTTAAATGCGCTTTCATGCCACGTCGGAAATCTTCGGCGTCGCCGGTTCTTAATATTTCAACCAGATCATGGTGCGTGACCTTGCCCACTTCGGCCTGGCCGTTGACCTGGATTTCATAATCGAGCACATATTCGAAAACAGGCAGCAGCATTTTCTGGAAACGCATGTAGGTATCGTTCCCGGTCATCTGGTATAGTTTGCCGTGGAATGCGATTTCGTGCTCCACGCGGAAGGGCTTCTGCTGTTTGTTAACTTCCTGCGCTACAATGCTTTCCAGGGCGGCGATATCTTCCGAGGTTTTGCGGAGGTAAATAAGATCGGCCAGGCCCATTTCCAACACCAGCCGGAGCTCAAAAATGTCCCTCAATGTATTTTTACCGAGGATCAGCGGGTCCAGGACGCGTTCGAGCGAGCCAAGAATGTCAGGCTGGGTGAGCACCATCCCGCGTTTTTTGCGCGATTCGATCATACCCAGCATGCGCAGCCGACTGAGCGCCTCGCGTACGACGTTGCGGCTCACACCCAGGGCATCGGCCAGTTCCTGCTCTTTGGGCAATGCGTCGCCCGGCACGAAGGACTTCCGTTTCAAATACTCACGCAGCCGCGATTCAACCATGTCGGTCATCGTGGAAGCTTCCAAGCGTTGGATATCATTTTTAAGGTCACTCATAAACGCAATGGCCGGTTGCCGGCCGGAAAGGGATTTGGGTGCGAAGTTAATAATTCCTTTTGTAGGACATAATGGGGGTGGGAGATTTGTTGGTGTTGGCGACCGCCGACCGCCGACCGCTGACCGCCGATGGGTGCGGCCTGACCATGGACGATGGATTGGTTTGAGTTTGAGTTTGAAAAAATAGACTGGAAAGAATAGCGGTCGGCGGTCAGCGGTCGGCGGTCAACAACGTCGCCCGTCATCCCACCCCCTCAGCGCAATCCCGACCGTTAAATAAGTTAAAAAGTAGTATTAGTTTGGTTACAACTTATTTACCCAAGTTTGTCGAAAATATAAAACTAATTCTATAAAACATGGTGAAATCCGGTGCGGAGAGGATGTGGCGGCAGGTTGGTAACGATCGGATTTGCAGGCCATGAGTGCCCGGTATGCATTCTCTTTTTTCACTTTAATAATTATACACCATGTTAAAAGTTACTAGTAATGCCCCTCAAACCGTTCGTTTGGGTGGTGCCCCGGATGAAACCGTTTCGATGTTCGGTCCACTTACCGACCTGATCGGGACCTGGGTCGGTCGTAAAGGCTGGAACCTGGTGGCGGTTCCTAACCAGAAGGGCGGATTTCAGCTCCTGGTGCAGCCGTACACCGAAACGCTCACGATTACGCCATTGAGCACGCCTACGCCCAACCGCGGCACGCACATTGTGCAACAAGTCCCTACTTTGCTGTACCATCTCAGCATTCATAGCAACATCGATGGCAGTTTGCTGCATGCCGAGAACGGTACCTGGCTGCTGTTGCAGGAATGCCCGGACGAGTTCAGCATTGCGCGCCAGGCTTCGGTGCCACACGGGGATTCGCTGCTGGCGTTGGGCGGTTCGTCGGTGACGCCCGGCGCGCCTGTCATTCCGGATATCAGCACATTGCCCATTACCGGCCCCGGTTCCAAGCCGCTGGGTTATACCGATCCATACCTCACGCCGATGGAAGGTTTCAACAAGGTAAACCCGAATGCAACCCTGCGGGACGCGATCGCCGGGCAGACAATCACTTCCACGACTAATATTTCAGTCAGTACGGCCAATAAGGGCGGTATTACCAACATTCCGTTCATCGTGCAGAACGCGAACACGACGAGCTTCGAGGCTACTTTCTGGATCGAAACGGTGAAAAACCCGAATACCGGCGGTTCGTTTCTGCAACTGCAATACTCGCAGAATTCCATCATCGAATTTATCCCGCAGTTCCACGATCCGGCTAAGCTGATCCAGTGGCCGCACGTGAATATCAACACATTGGTGAAACAATAAATAATTTCATAACACCTTCACAATCAATACGACATTATGGCGCAACCAGCAGATCATCATTTTGATGTGATCGTGGTCGGGGGAGGGGCAATCGGCCTCTCCACCGGTTACCATCTGGGAAAAAGAAAGGCTAAAACGCTGGTTTTGGAGCAGTTCAACTTCAAAAATCAGCTCGGCAGCTCGGCGGGCGTTTCGCGGCAATACCGCATTCCGTACCCCGAGGAGTATATGGTTCAAATGGCGCTGGACGCGCAGCCGTATTGGGACGAGCTGCAAACCCTGACGCCTAAAACGCTGCTCGACAAAGTCGGTACGCTCTGGTTTGGTGACCCGTCGGTGCATTCCACGGAAGGCAACATTGCCGAAGCCGAAAAGGCGCTCAAAGCATTGAATGTGCCCTACACGAGCCTGACGGCAAAGGAAATCGAGGCGAAATACCATTTCCGCAATTTACCGGAAACCTATACCGGTCTTTTCCAGGCCGATGGCGCGAGCATCGATTTCCGCGCGACTATCGAAACATTGTACCAGGCCTGCGAGCGTGACTCGTACACGACCCTGCACGAAGAATCGCCGGTGACGGCCATCGAGCAGGATGGACAGTTGTTCAACGTAACGACGCCGAAAGGCACTTTTACCAGCGAAAAACTGGTGTTGGTGCCCGGGCCGTACGTGGATAGCGTGATCAACCTGCTTGGGTTCACGATCCAGGCTACCTATTGGAATATGTCGTCGTGCTATTTCAAAAAGACCGATCCTTCGATCCAGTACCCAACCTGGTTTGTATTCCAGAATGCGATCGGCTCGAACGGGAACCAGTTTTACGGCTTCCCTGGCGTCGTTTGGGACCATCCGGAATACATTCGCGTGGCGCCCGATTTTGTGATCGATCCGCTCGATAGCCCCGAGCAGCGCACGCTTGTGCCTAACCCACAGGAGCTCGCGTACACATCCGAATGGGTGCGCGATCACATGACCGGCCTCGATCCGACGCCGTATTTCACCTCTACCTGCCTGATCGCGCTCAGCAAGATTGCCAACAAGGAGCTGCTCATCGACTTTGCGCCGCCGTATGTGCCCAACCATCAGAACATCGTGGTGTATGCCACCGGCTGGGCGGCCAAGTTTACGCCGTTTTTAGGCAAAATACTGACGGAGATGGCGCTGGATGGTCATTCTACTTTCGATATCTCGCCATTCAAATTGGGTTACAATTATTTCAAAGCCATTTAAAACCATCAACATGAACAAAAACACGCCACTAAACAACGGAATGAACCCCGGCTTGAAGACGGAAGTCGCCATCATCGGTGCCGGAACATCGGGCCTGTATAGCGCCTATCGCCTCACCGACGTGGGCAAATACACGGGCGAGCAGGTACAGATTTTCGATATGAGCGAGCGCCTCGGCGGCCGCCTCGAATCGGTGATCCTGCCGGGAATGAACTTCTGGGGAGAGCTGGGAGGCATGCGCTACCTCACTTCACAGGAGATCGTAACGACGCTCATCGAGGGTTACCCGCTTACCGAGAAGGACCTGAGCAAGCGTACGCCGGTGCTCAAAGACCACATGACGCCCATTCCGTTCCCGATGGGCAATGCCGCCGATCTGCTTTTTTATCTCCGGAAGGAACATTTCAAACAGAATGCATGGAATGTGGCGCAGGACAAGGGTGAAAAACTGATAACCCGCTATTATCTCAACGACGACGACATTGGTTTCAGCTCCGACCAGCTTTTCAACAAAATCATCTACGACGTGCTGATGGCCGATCCGTGGTTTGTGACAAATTATTCCAGCCTCGTCACAAAAGGCCCGACAGCATACGATTACGGTTTTAAACTTACCAGCGAGGATTGGGACAAAGTGAAACCGAACCTTACGTACCACTTCCCTGGCTCGCCCTACGACGGCCGTAAAGTCAACGATCTCGGTTTTTGGAACCTTATCAAAGACCAGGTTTCGCAAGAGGGGTATAATTTCGTCGCTAATGCCGGTGGTTATTATTCCAACACGATCAACTGGAATGCCGCGGAAGCATTTCCTTATATGGTAGGCGATTTCTCGGCCGATGTGACTTACAAAACCATCGAGGAAGGCTACGACAGCATTGCCTACGCGCTGGCAAACCAGTATATGGGCATTCCGGGCGCCTGTATCTGGTCTGAAAACAAGCTCCTTACCTTTTCGAAAGGCCACGAGCTGCGCGACCAGTACCGCTACGAACTGACATTCCTGAATATCCCCACTAACCAGATCTGGCACGCTTATGCTAACCACATTATCCTGGGCATGCCACGGAAGTCGCTCGAACTGCTCGATCAGCAGAATTTCTTTTTTAATTCCAACGAAAATACCGTCCTCGACCGCAATATCCGGTCGGTGATCATGGAGCCTGCATTCAAAATCCTGATGGGTTTCCGCGAGCCGTGGTGGAAAAAGCTGGGAATCGATTCCGGGCATTCCATTACCGATTTGCCGATGCGTCAATGCTATTATTTCGGCACAGATCCGAACAATAATAACTCGATGCTGCTTGGTAGCTATGGCGATATGGAAACGGAGACATTCTGGAAGGCATTGTCGGATGATACCGTGCTGTTTAAGGTAAGTGCGGCCGAATCGGCCTCGCTGGTTGAACTCAAAGCGCTTGAAAGAGAGCAGGCTACGCAGTTGATGGTAAACGAAATTATGAACCAGCTGCGCGAGCTGCATGGTGCAGAAGTGGAAATCCCCGAGCCCTACGTGACCTATTTTCGCGATTGGTCCGACGATCCGTTCGGTGCCGGATACCATGCCTGGAAAGCCGGAGCGGCGGTTTGGAACGTCATGCCATATATGCGCAAGCCGGATGCCGATGAGGAGATCCACGTGGTAGGAGAGGCCTATTCCGACCAGCAGGGCTGGGTGGAAGGTGCATTTTGCGAAGCCGAGAAAATGCTGGAAGAGCATTTCGGTCTAACACGGCCGACGTGGCTGAGCCCCGACTATTATATGGGTTGGT
This sequence comes from Dyadobacter soli, assembly GCF_900101885.1. Classification (GTDB taxonomy): domain Bacteria; phylum Bacteroidota; class Bacteroidia; order Cytophagales; family Spirosomataceae; genus Dyadobacter; species Dyadobacter soli. The sequence goes on from NZ_FNAN01000001.1 coordinate 136,775, forward strand.
AGTAATGGACTAAGGGACGGAATTGATTATTTTTAGGTTTTTCAAATCCTAAACCTATGAATAAGTCTTTCCTGTTTTTCGCGGCGCTGGCTGCGTACGTTTGTTTTTATGTCCCGGTGCTGGCGCAAACCGGCCGGGGCGACCGCATCAGCGGCTCCAATTTTGAATCGCGAAGCCCGGTACTGGCAAAGCACGGCATGGTGGCGACGAGCCATCCGCTGGCGACCCAGGCCGGGCTTTCCATTTTGCAAAAAGGCGGCACCGCCGTAGATGCTGCCATTGCTGCAAATGCTGTACTGGGTGCTGTGGAACCCAATAATGGGGGGATAGGCGGCGATCTTTTTGCCATAGTATGGTCGGCGCGGGACCGAAAACTGTACGGATTGAATGCGAGCGGCCGTTCGCCGAAAGGTTTGAGCTATGAAAAATTGAAGGAGCTGAATGGCGGCAAGCCCGCTGTGCCGCTGTACGGGCCGCTGTCTATTTCGGTACCGGGTGCCGTGGATGGCTGGTTTGACCTGCACCGGCGGTTTGGCAAGCTCAAAATGGCGGAAGTCCTCGCGCCGGGCATCCGTTACGCACGCGAGGGCGCACCAGTGCCCGAGGTGATCGCCTATTCGTGGGATATGGCTTTCAAACGGCTGAAAGCACAGCAGGACATTACCGAATTTGCCAATTTCAACAAGACATTCCTTATTAATGGCGCCGCGCCTGCGCATGGCGACGTGTTCAGCAATCCCGATCTTGCAGCCACTTACGAACAACTTGCGCGGGAGGGCCGTGACGCTTTTTACAAAGGTAAAATTGCCGACAGGATCGATGCCTATGCGCGCAAAACGGGCATGTACCTGCGCAAGGATGACCTGGCCGCGCACAAAAGTACCTGGGTGGAGCCGGTATCGGTGAATTACAGGGGTTATGATGTATTTGAACTGCCGCCCAACGGTCAGGGAATATCGGTTTTGCAAATGCTGAATTTGCTAGAACCTTATGATCTTAAAAAACTCGGGCATAACAGCGCCGAATACCTGCATTTGCTGATCGAGGCCAAAAAGATCGCATTCGAGGACCGCGCCCGCTATTATGCCGATCCCGATTTTGCCAAAATACCTGTGAAAACGTTGCTATCCGACGCCTATGCCGATGAACGCCGCAAACTCATCGACCCAGGCCGTGCCTCCACCCAACTCGACCCCGCGCAAGGCATTTTGAAAGACGGCGACACCATTTACCTCACTGTGGCCGACGGGGAGGGCAATATTGTGTCGCTCATTCAAAGCAATATGCTCGAATTCGGCAGCGGTATGGTGCCCGACGGGCTGGGTTTTGTGTTCCACAACCGGGGTAGCAGCTTTGCTATGACACTCGGCCACGCCAATGTGTACGCGCCGGGGAAGCGGCCGTTCAATACCATTATTCCTGGTTTTGTGATGAAGGACAACCAGCCGTTTCTCAGTTTTGGCGTCATGGGCGGCGCTATGCAGCCGCAGGGACATTTGCAGATACTCTGTAATATCATCGATTTCGGCATGAATGTGCAGGAAGCGGGCGACGCCGCGCGGTTCAGCCACTCGGGCAGCAGCGAACCCACCGGTACCGTCATGACCCAGGGCGGTAACGTTGCGCTCGAAAGCGGCATTCCCGCGCAGGTACGCGACGGCCTCGCGCAAAAGGGGCATCGTTTCATCGAAAAGGACTTTTTCGGCGGCTACCAGGCCATTTTGTTCGACAGCGTGCGGAAGATTTACCACGGCGCATCGGAAATGCGAAAGGATGGCCAGGCGGCGGGTTACTGAAAAAATGTGGTTAGTGCAGTGCTAATGCAGTTATCAAGAAACTAGAACGAAACAAGGCGCCTCGTTGGAAGCGCCCTGTTTCGTAACTTGTTCGATTTGCATGCACCCTTGAAGGGTTACATTACAATAATGTCTTTTTTCATGTCCGTTTTGTTTAACCGTGGTGGCTTAAAAGTAACGTAATGATACGCATTTCAGTTTACAATTTCAAATGTATTGCCGGACTTGAAGGTGCCTTCTTTAATGTCGTGTTTGGAATAAGTTTTAACGAACACGCTTCCCAAACCTGTGAGTTCATGCTTGCAAATTACGCGCAGCTCGACGATGTAGTGTTCATTGTCGTTGAGCATGGTTGAGATATCATCCGTGGTTAGAAACCAAAGGGCATATTCGGATTTCTCACCAACCCTGAATGGCGCAACGTAGTTATACTGGTCTTTTACGAGTGTGATAGGCACGGTGCGATGGTTCGTTTTTCCCTCCGGGCCGGTCATCGGGATCTTCTGAATGACCTCTACACGAAGGTCAAATGCCCTGAATATTGACCTGTTGATGATTTTAAAGCAATACCACTTGTTCGAATGCGCGCCATAACATTTTACATGCGTCGCGATCTGACAGCCTATTTTTATCCTCGGACGAAATAAAAACAGAAGCGCAAAGAGAAAAACGGAGGAAGTTATGAAGCCGGAGAGTATGTCGGCGATAAATGACTGGCAGAAAACTTTCTGCTCCAAAAAGATCAGCGTTTCATTCATAGAAAGGGTTGATGAAAGTTTCTTAAAATGTTGACTTTACCCGGACGAACGGGTATTGGTATAAGCCGGATAGTGGAATTTCTTATTCGCCTATCCAGCAATCGGTTGATACCAATGAGTTTGCGGTTTACGGTAGATATGGAGAGATAAACTGCTTTGCTAAGGATGGGTGCAATGCCGGTTCAAGCAGTTGCAGTTTTCGCGAGATAGCTTTTGAGTTTTCCTGATTTTTCTTTATCATTGTACTGGGATTGGGATGTCTCCCGGTCGGCAAAAAGAGTCATTCTTACTTGGGAGTGGCTCTTTTGCTTTTTAAGGGAATTTTTTGAGTCCGTATCGCTTTCCATCCTTAAAATAGAACTTGTCCGCTATCAGATCAAATGCCGGGTTAGCGCGTTCCGGATGCATCACATGATTAGAAATCGGATAGGCTATGAGATCGGACACCTGTAAGCCATTGATATTTTCCTTTTTATCCCTGAATTCGATTTTAACATCGTAGTGCTGTATTCGCTCGCGGGATACAAACCCTGTCCCTCTGGCTTTAATCTTCTCAAAGTGACTTGCCAGCTGCTGGTCTTCTTTCCTTCCCCGCTTTTCGATCACGATATTGATGGTTTTCGAATCCGCCTTCACGTCGTCCAGCAGAAATATCGATCTTTCAATGATGAATGATAGGGCAATTTCGTAGGGATTGTCTGCTATTCTGCCGTAGGTTTGCGCGTGTTTGTTTTTCTCGATTACCGCTGCAATGATCCGATAGCTGCCATTTTTGATGCAATGGTTCAATTTCTCGTAGAATTGCCGTTTTACTTCCAGATCAAGCAGCACCGCAAATTCCTTGTTGCATTTCCGGATGTCTCTGGAATGGAGAATAACTTCTTTTTCGCCCCAGAAATGCTGCTTGACACTGTTAAGGCAATCCCTCATTTGCCGATAACCTGGATTAGAAAACATGATCCCGCAAAGCGTAAAGACAGGAAAGCCGGGGTCTATTTTTTCGAGACCATGGTCACCACTCTCATCCAGGTATAGTGTAAACTCCATTCGTCAAGCCTCGATTTGCCCAATTTATATTTCATATCCAATCACATCCAATCCTCCCTTTCAAGTAAATAGTAAACCGGAACCAACCTGCTACTCACCGGCGGATGTAGTAATTACCCTGCGGTATTTCCTTTTGAATTAACGACAGATAGATATGAACAGAACTTTTAAAAAACAGATAACACTCACACTCTGCGCCCTCAGCACAGTCCTCGCAACTTCGCTTCTTGCCGCGGACATTTACATCGCGCCGAACGGCAGCGATCGTAACGCCGGATCACGGGAAAAGCCTTTGGCGACTTTGAAGGCTGCGCGCGATAAGGTTCGGAATATGCGCGGGACAGTGACTGTATTTCTACGTGGCGGCACATATTACCTTTCCGAACCGATCGTTTTTGGGCCGGAAGATTCGCGGGCGGAAGGGCAGGTGGTGACGTATAAGGCTTATCCGGGTGAAAAGGTGACGGTCAGCGGTGCGGCGGTTGTTCCGGTTAAATGGCTGGAATACAAAGGGAATATCAAAAAGTCAGTCATTGGCGGTAATTACGTTTTCGACCAGCTTTTCATCGGGCACAAAAAGCTTCACATCGCGCGGTACCCGAATTTCGATCCTGCGGCCAGCCATTTCGGCGGGTATTCGGCGGATGTGCTTTCGCCGGCGAAGATAAAGTCGTGGAAGAAGCCGGAGGGCGCATTCATTCACGCCATGCACAAGCACGAATGGGGCGATTATCATTACCGGGTGACGGGCAAAAGCAGTGGTACGACGCTGGCACTCGAAGGTGGCTACCAGAACAACCGCCAGATGGGTATGCACGACAAATACCGCTTCATCGAAAATTTGCTCGAAGAGCTCGACGCGCCCGATGAATGGTACTATGATGCCGCGTCGCGTACGCTTTACGTGTATGCGCCTGGGGATGTGCGCGAAGTATTTGCGCCGCAGATCCGCCATTTGTTCGAGTTCCGGGGCTCTGCGCAGAAGCCAGTACGCAATATCCACATCGAAGGTTTCGAGCTCGCGCACACGCTCCGTACTTTCATGGAAACGAAAGAACCGCTACTCCGCAGCGACTGGGCCATTTACCGCGGCGGTGCGGTGTTGCTGGACGGTACCGAAAACTGCGGTATCCGTAAATGCCATTTCAAGGCGGTGGGTGGCAATGGCGTGTTTTTTAGCAATTACAACCGCGGCGGCGAAGTATCGGGGTGCCATTTCGAGGAAACGGGGGCGAGTGCGGTTTGTTTTGTAGGCGACCCGGCGGCGGTGCGTTCGCCGAGTTTTGAATACAATCAGTCGGTGGCTTATGAGCGGATGGACAAGGCTCCTGGCCCTAAAACCGATAATTACCCGGCGCAATGCAAGGTTTACGATAACCTCATGCACGGCCTCGGGCGTGTGGAGAAGCAGATTGCGGGAGTCCAGATTTCGATGAGTATGGACATTACCGTGAGCCACAACACGATTTACAACATTCCCCGCGCGGGCATTAATGTGAGCGAAGGCACTTGGGGAGGCCATTTGATCGAGTTCAACGACGTGTTCGACACAGTACTCGAAACCGGCGATCACGGCTCGTTCAACTCCTGGGGCCGCGACCGTTTCTGGCATCCGGTCCGGGAACGAATGGATAGCCTCGCCGCCGCACACCCTGAATTGATACTCCTCGACGCAGGCAAGACGACCATCATCCGCAACAACCGTTTCCGTTGCGATCACGGATGGGATATCGATCTCGATGATGGTAGTTCCAACTATCACATTTACAATAACTTGTGCCTGAATGGTGGTTTGAAGCTGCGCGAGGGCTTTCAGCGCGTGGTTGAGAATAACATTATGGTCAACAACTCTTTCCATCCCCACGTATGGTTTGCGCAAAGCGGGGATGTGTTCCGAAAAAACATCGTCACGAAGCCATATGCGCCTATCCGGGTGAACGAATGGGGCAAGGAGGTGGATTTTAACCTTTTTCCCGACCAGCAAGCGCTGGAAAAGGCCCGCCAGAATGGTACCGATGCCCATAGCCTCGCTGGCGACGCAATGTTCGAGGACGCCGCCAATGGCAATTACCGCGTCAAACCGGGGAGTCCCGCATTGAAACTCGGTTTTGTAAATTTTCCGATGGATGAATTTGGTGTCGTTTCGCCTGAGCTGAAAAGCCAGGCGGCGAAGGTTCCGCTTCCGGTGGCCAAAAGCGCCGCCGACAGTAAAGTTTCGTCGGAAATGGCCTGGCTGGGTGGGAAACTGCGGAATGTAAATGGCCTGGGCGACCGTTCGGCTTACGGCCTGCCCGACGAGCAGGGCGTGGTGGTGGAAGCGGCACCCGAAAACAGCATTCTCGCACGCGCAGGTATGAAGCCGGGCGATGTGATACGCATCCTGAACCACCGCGATATCGCCAATGTGACGGAGCTGATGGACGTTTTCCAGGAGATCAACTGGATGGGAGAAGGCGAAGTCGCGTTTTTCAGGAACCAGGCCATGCAGAAGTTGAAGGTGTCATTTAAATAGTCGGCGCCGATTCTGTTATCTTTGAAGTTCCGCCCGTGAAAAATGGCGCGGCGCAGGATTACTTCGTTCCGGAAATATGTCAGAAATGTGGGTTATGCGGGTGATGAAACGCGTATTTTCAAAATTGTTCTCAAACTTGCTGCCGGTATTGTGCTGTTTAGCGCTGCCCGGTAGCGCAGTAGCCGCCGGGGCGGGCGTGGCCGGTGACAATACAGCTGGCAGGGTGCTCCGGTATTCGATCCGAGAAGGGTTGTCGTTCGGTGTGGTGAACAGCATTGTGCAGGACAACGACGGCCTGATGTGGTTCGCCACGGGCGATGGGGTGAGCCGGTTCGATGGTACCGCATTCAAAAACTTCAAATACGACCGGAACGACCCGCACAGCTTGCCCGGTAACTATGTCAAATCCATTCTCCGCGACAAAAACGGCACAGTATGGGTCTCTTCCCGCGACGGGATCGGCGAGTTTGTGCAGGCAAGCCAGCATTTCAACCGTTACAAGCCATTTCAGAACAAAAGTGGCGCGGGAAACGACGTGAGCGACATCAGCCAGGGTTCGGGCGACCGCCTCTGGCTTGCGCTGAACGGCTCCGGCTTTGCTTCTTTTAATATCAAAACCCATCAATTTACCCACCATAACCAGCGAACGCTGCCCGGGCTCTTCACGAATTCCATTCTGAATGTATTCGAAGATTCGCAGGGAATGGTGTGGCTCGGCTCGCGCGACAGCGGTATTGAAGTTTGGAAACCCGGCGGTTCCGGAAAACTGGCAAAGGCCTCGCTGGACATGCGGAATGTGCCTTCGGCGCGGATCAACGCCATTTACGAAGACCATTTACGCAATGTCTGGATCGCATCCTCGCGTGGTTTGATCCTTTTTAACAGGGCTGAAAACCGGTTTTATGATTTACATATCGATACATTCCACAACAGCGATATTTACCTTTCGCTCATGGAGGACGGCCGCCAGAACTTGCTGATCGGCGTGCAGGATGGCGGTATTTACCGGCTTGCATTGTCGCAAATGGCCTCGCTCCGGCCGGAGGCTTTGGTTTTCGAGCAGGTGCGGGATAAGGATAATAAGGGCATTACCCAGCGCTCGGTGCAGTCGCTTTACATTGATAAGGACCGCAACGTGTGGCTCGGTACTTATGGCGAGGGGACCTACCTGATCAGCGCCATTCCCGAGAAATTCAGGAAGTTTGAGCACAAAACCGTCGATTCCCGTGCGGAGAGCTATCTGCGCTATTACGGAATGTGCGCCGACAAGGATGGCAACCTCTGGATTGGTACCGATGGCGACGGGATTTACAAAACAACCGCTTCCGGAGAAACCATTAAGCATTATGCGGTTTCTGCACAACCAGGCCAGCTTCCGGACGGCGCGGTGATCGCCGCGCACCGCGACCGGCAGGATCGTTTGTGGTTCGGGACGTATTCCAAAGGGCTCGTGCGCTATGATCCGGCAACCGACACATTCAAAAGCTACGTGAATGATCCTTCGGACCCGTATTCGCTGGGTAGGAACGACGTGCGTGTCGTTTACCAGGACCGCCGCCGGAATATCTGGGTCGGCACGAATGGGGGAGGGCTCGGCCTGCTGGACGAACGGACGGGGAAGTTCCGGAATTTCATTCCTTCCAACAGCTCCATCAATGCGAACGACGTGAGGGCCATCACGGAGGATAAATACGGGAATCTCTGGATCGGGACATACGGTGGAGGCCTCAACTACCTCGATACCCGCACCATGCAGTTCGCGTCGTGGTTCAATGCGGCGGGAAAGGAACCCTATTTATCGAACCGGATCGTTTTCTCCCTGTATATGGACGGCCTGGACCGGCTTTGGATCGGCTCGGAAGGGAATGGGCTGCTGCTATTCGATACCCGTGCCAAAAAAGTGCGGTTTTTTGATGAAAAACGCGGTTTGGCAAGCAATGTGATCAATGCGATCCAGCCCGAAAGCGCCGGGAAAGTTTGGTTGAGTACGAATAAAGGTCTGTCGAGAATCGATGCGACTACGGGCTCGATCGAGAACTTCGATACTAGTCATGGGTTGCAAGGCGGGCAATTCAACCCCGGTTCTGCATTATTCAATGCTAAAAGCGGGCTGATGAGCTTCGGCGGCACCGAAGGCTGGAACCTGTTCGATCCGACACAGGTGCGGGCATCGCGGTACCAGCCCAAAGTGATGATCAGCGGGATCAGGATATTCGGTAAAGACAAAGCGAACGAAGCGATTTCGCTCTTCGAGTACCTGGGTAAGGCACGGCGGTTTTCCATCAAGCCCGACCAACCCGTGTTTTCGATCGACTACACCGCACTCAATTATGCCTACCCGGAGCTCACGCGCTACGCCTATATGCTCGAAGGGCTGGACAAGGACTGGAACTACGTGGAAAATGAGCGTTCGGCTACTTACCGTTACTTGCCGTCGGGGAACTATGAGTTTAAGGTAAAGGTGGCCAACCAGGACGGTGTGTGGTTCGAAGATCACGCCTCGCTGCCGATCCGCGTCATGCCGCCGTGGTATTACAGCTGGTGGGCGTATTTACTTTATATTCTGACAATCGGATTGGTGTTGTATTACTATCAGCAATACAAACTGGGGCAGGAAAAAATGAAGTATGAGGTGCAGCTCGCGCAGCTGGAAACGCGCCAGCAAATGGAGTTGAACGAGAAGAAGTTAGCGTTCTTCACCAATGTGTCGCACGAATTTCGAACACCCTTGACGTTGATTATCAACCCCATACGCGAGATGATACAAGGCGCCGTTGGCGCCGACGTCTCGTCGGTGCCCCCATCTGCCGACGTCTCGTCGGTGCCAGTATCTGCCGACATCTCGTCGGCGCAGCGATCTGCCAACACCCCGTCGGCGACAGCCAGCATGCACATCATTTACCGCAATGCAAAACGCCTCCTCAGCCTCGTCGACCAGCTGCTACTCTTCCGCAAAGCCGACCAGCAGACGGACCAGCTTAAACCGGCCGTGCACAACCTTCCGCAGCTGGTTACCGAAGTATTTCAATGCTTCCTGCACCAGGCTGAACAAAAGCACATTAGCTATGGGCTAATGCTCCCCGAAACCGAACTCGAAGTAACCTGCGACTGGGAGAAAATAGAAATCGCCGTTTTTAACCTGATATCGAATGCATTGAAATTCACACCCGAACATGGCACCGTGAACGTGCAGGTGACCGACCTGGGTGAGCAAGTGGAAATCGTAGTAAGCGATACCGGCCCAGGCATCCCAGCCGATGCCGGAGAGGACATTTTCAAGGTATTTCACCAATATGCCGACCGCCGTTTTGCAGCGAAAGGCGGCTTCGGGATCGGGTTGTATTTGGCTAAAACGTTTGTAGAGAACCATTTCGGGCGGCTGCGGTATGAATCCGAGCTCGACCGCGGGACTACTTTCCATGTTTTGCTTTGGAAAAACCATCCTGAGCTCGCGTCGCATGTGCGTGGGGGCGAAATGCGCGATTCCGTATTGCTGGAAGAGCTCTCGCCAGGGGTAATCCCGGCGAAGGCGCCCGCATTGCCCGACTGGCAGAACGAGCTGCTCGATATGAAGGAACCATCGACCGAAAGTCATACCATGCTGGTCGTGGACGACGACCCGGAAATCAGGCAATATCTCGGTTCTATTTTCTCGGGAAAGTACAAAATATTCGAGGCAGGAAGCGGGGAAGAAGGGCTGGATATGGTCAGAAAGCATTTACCCGACATCGTGATCAGCGATGTGATGATGGGCGGCACTTCCGGCATCGAATTGTGCCGACAAATGAAGCTCGACATGGCGCTGAGCCACATTCCAGTGATCCTTCTCACGGCCAGTACTTCGCAGGACGTGCGTCTGAAAGGCATCGAGGGCGGGGCCGATGATTACATCAGCAAGCCGTTTGATAAAGACATTCTCGTGGCGCGCGTGGCGTCCATCCTGCGCAACCGTAACGATCTGCAACGGTATTTTTACAACGAAATCACGCTGCAAACGAGCGATTTCAAGATCTCGGCCGAGTATAAGGAGTTCCTGAACGAATGTATCCGCATTGTCGAAAACCATATTACCAACCCGGCATTCAACATAAAAGTGCTCGCTTCGGAGATCGGAATGAGCCATTCCACGCTGTATAACCGCATTAAATCCATTTCGGGGCAGTCGGCGACGAGCTTCGTGCGGTTCATACGCCTGCGCAAGGCGGCCCAGTTGCTCATCACAACCGACATTACGATCAGCGAAACAGCATTCAGCGTCGGCATTAACGACATCCGCTATTTCCGCGAGCATTTCCAGAAACTGTTCGGGATGAAGCCTTCCGATTATGTGAAAAAATTCAGAAAGCCCTTTCACGAACAGATCACGATCGATAAGGACCTTTTCCGCAAAAAGTCGGTGTAACCCGGCGGTTTATTGGAGTATCCCCGGTTTTTCCTGCCCGATTCCAACAGAATCGGGCATTTTTTGTGAATTCACCCCCTCTTTAATGCGAAAATGTCCCCCCATGGCCGGGTTGAAATAGTCCTACTTTTGATTGATCAATTTATAAAAGCGGCACGCTCGTTTCGGTTTTATGATTTTACCCAGATTGATCCGCATCCAATTATTCAACTATTAAAGCTGTATGAAAAAAACTTTTTACAGAGGTGACGGCGTTCGGCGAACCGATGGACCGGCCTTCCGGGTGACGTGCTTTTTGCTGCTCCTCGTCCTGACCTCCCTTTCAGCGTTTGCACAAAACCCATTTAACGTGAAAGGAACGGTAACGTCCGAAACCGGCGAAGGACTGCCGGGCGCGAGCGTGATCCTGAAAGGCACTTCCACCGGTACCACTACCGACGTGGACGGCAAGTATTCCCTCAACCTGCCGGACGGCAGCGGGACGCTCGTATTTACTTACATCGGCTATGTGAACCAGGAAATCGTGATCGGTAACCGCTCGCAGCTGGACGTAAAGCTGGCTCCGAACGATAAAACACTGGACGAAATCGTGGTGGTAGGGTATGGTACGCAGAAAAAGGCGACATTGACCGGCTCGGTATCCGAAGTGAAAGGGGCCGACATCGTCAAAAGCCCGCAGCCTAACCTTTCCAACTCGCTGGCCGGTCGTTTTTCCGGCTTCGTGGCCAACAACCGGGGCGGTGAGCCGGGCTACGATGGTTCGAGCTACACGGTGCGCGGTTTCGCTACGACCGGTAATAATGATGTTTTGATCGTCGTGGACGGTATTCCCGGCCAGGTAGGCGGGCTCGACCGCCTCGATCCGAACGATATCGAGAGCATTTCGATCCTGAAAGATGCTTCGGCGGCGGTTTACGGTAGCCGCGCTGCGAATGGCGTGATCCTCGTGACCACCAAGCGCGGTACCACGGGCAAACCGGTCATTTCTTATAGCTTCAACCAGGGTTTTTCGTCGCCTACACGCCTTCCCAAGCTCGCGGATGCGCCTACGTATGCGACGATCATGAACGAGATCGATTATTATAACAACCCGGCCGGCGGTATGAACCAGCATTATTCCGCGGATGAAATCGAGAAGTTCCGCAACGGTTCGGACCCATTGAACTACCCCAATACGGACTGGCAAAAGGAGACCCTGAGAAATTTCGCATTGCAGAACCAGCATAACCTGGCGATCAATGGCGGTACCGACAATGTGAAATATTACGTATCGCTGGGTACCATCTACCAGGATGGTTTATACAAAAACGGCGCTACGAAGTACAAGCAGTATAATTTTCGCTCGAACATCGATGCCAATGTGACCAAGGATTTCAAGGTGAGCCTCGGCGTTTCAGGCCGCCAGGAAAACCGTGCGTTCCCTATTTCTTCGGCAGGAAATACATTCCGCTCGATTTACCGCGCTTATCCAACGGTGATCGCGCAATACCTGAACGGCTACTATTCTACCGGCGTGGAGAACCAGAACCCCGTTGTTTTGGGAACCAATATGGGCGGAACCGTGAGCAACCCGACGTCGGTTTTCAACGGAATCCTGCGCGCGAGCTACAACCTGCCGTTTGTGGACGGACTTTCGGTGGATGGATTTTATTCAGTGGATAAATCTTTCAACTTCTCGAAGTCGTTCAGCACGCCTTATACGCTTTATAATTACAACAAAACGACCGGCGCTTATACAGGCGTAGTTACCGGTGGTTCGGCGGGCGCGGCTTCAATCGACCAGTCGCAGCTCAATATCACCAATATCACGCAGAACTTGCGGTTGAACTACCTCAAAACGATCGGTAAGCACAACATCAACGCATTTGTCGCTTACGAGCAGAACAAGCGTAACGAGGCTAAATTCGGTGCGACGCGGATCAATTTCCCGACTACATCGACCCCAGAACTTTCGCAGGGAGGCGCGGCGGCTACCGATAAAAACAACTCGGGTAGCAGCTTCAACTTCACCCGTCGCAGCTACATCGGCCGTTTGGCATACAACTTCAATGAGAAATACCTCGCCGAAGTGCAGGCACGTGTGGATGGTTCATCGGTATTCCCAAAAGGCAAGCAATATGGCTTCTTCCCATCGGTCTCTGCGGGTTATCGTATTTCAGAAGAAGATTGGTTCAAAAACAGCGTCCGCTTCATCGACGACCTGAAATTCCGCGCTTCTTACGGAACATTGGGTAACGATAATGTGGGTCAATTCCAGTTCTACAACAATTATTCGTTCGTGAACCAGTATGTGCTCGGCAACAGTGTAATTTCTCCGGGTATCGACCTTACCAAGCTCGCCAACCCGAACATTACCTGGGAAACTTCCAAGAAACTGGATATCGGTTTGAATGCAGTGTTCCTGAAAAACTTCAATATCGAAGTGATTTATTTCAATCAGAAAAGATCGGATATCCTGTCTGCCAGAAATGCTTCAATACCAAATACTTCGGGGATTGTAAACCCTTACAAAACCAACGACAACACGCCATTGGTACCGGACGAAAACCTTGGAAAAGTGAATAATACCGGGGTGGAAGCGACTTTGGGCTACAACCACAACGGCAAGTTCCGCTACAACATTTCCGGAAACATTACCTACGCCAAAAGCAAGGTGGTTTTCATCGACGAAGCACCGGGAGCGCTTGATTATCAGCGCCAGACAGGCGGACCGCTTTACACCAAGCTGCTGTACAATACCCTCGGAATTTTCCGCTCGCAGGCCGACCTCGACGCTTACCCACACGTGCAAGGCGCGCAGCCGGGCGACCTCATCCTCGAAGATTACAACAAGGACGGCAAAATCACCGCCGACGACCAGGTTCGCAGCAAATACGGCAATGTGCCTTTGCTCACGTACGGTCTGACGTTCAATGCGGGCTACGATGCATTCGACCTGGCGGTGGTGTTCTCCGGACAAGGCATGGTGAGCCAGTATGTATTGCCTGAATCGGGCCAGGTAGGTAACTTTTACAGCAGCTGGGCCGATAACCGTTGGAGCCCAAGCAATACCGAAGGAAGCTTTCCGCGCGTGGATACCCGCGCTTCTTCATCGATCAACGGTGGTTTGTATGCCAATAATTTCTGGTTGAACAACTCCTCTTTCATTCGCTTGAAAAACGTGGAATTCGGCTACACGCTGCCTAAGGACGCATTGACGAGGCTGAAAATCTCCTCCCTGCGCATTTACGCAAGCGCATTCAACCTGTTCACCATCACAGGCGTGAAGGATTATGATCCGGAAGGAAACAGCGAAAGCGGCCAGTTCTACCCGCAACAGCGCATTTTGAACCTGGGCCTCAATATCAAATTTTAATGGAAATCATGATTAACATGAATATAAAAAGCTTGAAACTACCAGCCCTGGCCGCGGCGATGATGCTTTCGCTATCCGCATGCGACCAAAACTTCCTGGACGTCGTGCCCACCGACCGTGTGTCCGACGCCTCCATTCTTTCCGACTCCGTATTGTTCGAAGCATACGTCACCAACCGCTACATGGGCGTGCGCCTGACCGACAAGGAAGCGGAAGGAACATTGCCCGGCTTCGGTCGCGGGTTTGAATATGCATTGTGGTCGTCGGTTACCGATGAATCCATTTACAACAACGACGACAATACCTGGTTGATCCAGCGGGGACAGATTGCGCCGGAAAATACCGGTATCGCCGGCTCATTCTGGGGCCGCAGCTACCGCAGCATCCGCGAGATCAACTACGCATTGGCTAATATCGATGCCGTGCCGATGAGCGCCGGCCGCCGGAGCCGGTTGAAAGGGGAGTTGCAATTTATCCGCGCATTCCGCTACCACGATCTGCTGCGTAATTACGGTAAAGTAGTGTTGCTGGGCGATAAAGTTTACGAGGTAAGTGACGATCTGACCAGCCCTGAACTTTTCCAGAAAGCGGAAATTAAGGCAGGCCTGGACTACGCCATCGCGCAACTCGACGAAGCCGCCGCATTACTTCCGGCTTCAAACGATAATTCGACGTGGAAGCTCGGCCGCGCGACCAAAGGTGCCGCATTGGCATTGAAATCACGCCTGGCATTATACGCCGCGAGCCCGCTCTACAATGCAGGTACCTGGCAACAAGCCGCGGCAGCGGCCAAAGCGGTGATGGATTTGAACAAATACACCCTTTACACCGGTGGCTACGGCAATCTTTTCACGACTAACGATAATTCCGAAATCATTTTTGGACGCTTGTACGCCATAGGTGCGCGCCACGTGTGCCTCGAAATCGCCAACGGACCCAATGGCTACAACGCCTGGGGCGGTAACGTACCGACGCAAAACCTGGTGGACGACTACGAAATGATGGACGGCACGCGCATTACCGACGCGAATACCAGCTATGATGCCAAGAACCCATACAAAAACCGCGATCCGCGTTTTTATGCAACCGTTTTATACAATGGAGCACCGTATCGCGGCAGTACCATCGAAACATTCACACCCGGTGGAAAGGATAGCAAAGACGGCGCTTCCAACTGGAATACGTCGAAGACAGGTTATTACCTGAAAAAATTCATGAACGACGCCCTGCCGATCGATAACCCGTGGGATGTGGCCGGTACCCAAACCTGGATTTACTTCCGCTATGCCGAAATATTGCTGAACTACGCCGAGGCGCAGAACGAAGCTTCGGGTCCCGACGCTACGGTTTACGCGGCCGTGAATGCGGTCCGCCAGCGTACAGGTGTGGGTATGCCTGCATTGCCCACGGGCCTTACGCAGGCGCAGATGCGTGAGCGCATCCGCAACGAGCGCCGCGTGGAGCTGGCATTCGAAGAGCACCGCTTCTATGATGTACGCCGCTGGAAAACAGCTCCTACTGTCGAAAACGCACCGGCTTACGGTATTGAAATCGGTAAGAGCGGCAGTACGTTTACCTATACCCGGAAGGAAGCGCTTACCGGCCGCAGCTTTGCCGACAAGCAATATTGGCTGCCGATCCCGCGCACCGAAATCCAGGCTTCGAACAACCAGCTCGAACAAAACCCGGGCTATTAATGCAAATCCTCACTCCCGGTGCATCAGTCGCCGGGAGTTCTTTTTATCCATTCCCTGACAGACTTTTTCATGCAAATTTCTCAAAACCTGGGAACGCTGTTCCTTGGGCTTGTTATGGCTACGTCCATAAACTGCCACGGCAGCGAGCCCGTCACCGAAACAGTCGATCCGGTTGGCGACCCAGCCAAAGAGACGGTAACGATCCGTATCGACCCATCCAAAACCTACCAGACCATCCGGCATTTCGGCGGCTCCGACGCCTGGGCCTGCCAGTTTGCCGGTAACTGGCCACTGGCGAAGCGAAATGCGATTGCCGATCTGCTTTTCAGCACCGATACCCTCGCCGACGGCCATTTGAAAGGCATCGGCCTGTCGCTCTGGCGGTTCAATGCGGGCGGAGGCACCGCCGAGCAGGGCGAAGCCAGCGGTATCCGCGACGAATGGCGCCGTGCCGAATCGTTTTTCGCGGGCGACGGCGGCTACGACTGGAACAAGCAGGCGGGACAAATGTGGTTCCTTAATGCGGCCAAAGAGCGGGGCGTGAATGCGTTTCTGCTTTTCCCGAATTCCCCGCCGGTGCAGTTTACGACCAATGGAAAAGGCTATGCAACCAATGGTCAGCCCAATCTTCCCGCACAGCAATTCGACAAATTCGCCGGCTACCTGGCCGACGTGATCGACGGCGTGCGGAAGAAAACCGGCATTACTTTTCAATACGTGAGCCCGGTGAACGAGCCGCAGTGGGATTGGAGCGACGGAGGGCAGGAGGGGACACCCTATTTCAACAACCAGATCGCTACGATTACCCGCTCGCTCAGCGCCGCGCTTTTGAAGAAAAGCCTTGCTACCAAAATCAACGTCGCGGAAGCCGGGCAGATCGAGTACCTGTATTCAGAGCATAACCGTCCGGGGCGCGCGAGCCAGGTTTCTGCTTTTTTTGACAAAAACAACAACGACTACATTGGTAACCTGCCCAATGTGCTTCCAGCCATTTCGGGTCACAGCTATTTTACAACTTCCCCTTACAAAGCCGGGGCCGACAAGCGCAGGCAGCTGGCAGCCGCAGTGGCCAAAGTGCCCGGCCTCGAATACTGGCAATCAGAGTATTGCATTCTCGGGGATAATGAGGGCGAAATAAAAGGGGAAGGTCGCGAGCTGGGCATTAACCCCGCGCTGTATGTTGCGCGCGTGATCCATAACGACCTCGTGAATGCGAATGCAACGGCGTGGCACTGGTGGATCTCCGTTTCGCCCTATGATTACAAGGATGGCCTGGTTTACATTGATAAAAATAAAACCGACGGTAATTTCCAGTCCTCCAAAATGCTTTGGGCGATGGGTAATTTCAGCCGTTTCGTACGTCCTGGCGCGAAAAGAATAGACGCCTCGAGCAGCCTTGGTACCGACGGGCTATTGGTTTCTTCCTATTTAAATACCAATAATGAACTGGTGACGGTGATCGTCAACAACGACGGCGAGGACCGCGAAGTGAAGCTAGCCCTTCCGACGGACCCCAAGGCCGGAACTATCCGGGCGTACGAAACTTCTGCCGTGAGCGATCTTGCGCCTATGCGGGTTGCGGGAGGCAATTTTGTGGTCAAAGCGCGGAGTATTGTGACGGTGACCAGCAAAATGTAACCTGAGTGATGGTGATTTGATTGTCAGGTAATTGTCAGGAATTGCCATTTATTGTTGAATACGTTGGGCGGGCGGGTACTTCGGTATCGGCCCGCTTTCTTTTGTGCGGTCTTTTGTAATGTAAGACTTGCGAGGTACTTTCGATCAGAATGGGACAAATGGTGTCGCATGCACGAACCCGGTAGCGGACCACATTTTTATTCAAACAGGCGATTCCAACCAAATGGCCTTGGTGCAACTCCGTAATGTAACCGGCTGTCTCGTCTGCGGAACTGCCAGAATCAAGTCCTTAAAAACATTTATGCCTACAAGAAATATCCTTGCCTTGCTTGCCACGCTGCTGCTGATCATCGCGGCGCGTTTTTACCTGGTCGAAACCTATGCCATTGCGCTTCCCTTCTGGGACCAGTGGGATGCCGAGGGCGACTATCTTCTGCGGCCATGGATCGAGGGGCGACTGAGGATTGATGAACTTTGGCACACCCATAACGAGCACCGTATTTTTCCCACGCGGCTGCTATCGCTGCTGATTTTCAATGTTACGGGTGTTTGGGACAACGTCATCGAAGCGCGGGTGAATATCTTCCTGGCGGCTTGCATACCGCTCATTATCCTGCTTTTCCTGATGCGTCAAAGGGAGCTGCACGGCGTTCGCTGGCTGATTTTGATTGTGATTATCGCGCAGTTTGCACTTCCGTTTTCATTTGAAAACATGCTGGTCGGTTTCCAGAGCCAGTTTTATTTCCTGATGATTTTTACCCTTTTCGCCCTGATACTCGCTGCGCGCTACCCGGATAGCCTCCTGGCCATGGCCGGTATATTGGTACTGTCGTGGCTGAGCGTGCTGACGATGGCTTCGGGCATTCTTACGCCCCTCGCAGCTACGGGCGTGTATGCATTGCAAGGTTTCCTGAAACGGGAAGTCAACTGGAAACACGTGGGCATGGTGGTGGTACTCGTGGGACTTGCGGCGCTTGGCTATTCCATTATGCCGCATATCGAAGGCAACCAGATTTACCGTTCACGCAATATCGCGGAAATACGCAAGGCATTGCGGTTCATTCTGTCGTGGCCGGTTTCCAAAAGCTGGCCGGCTGCCATTGCATTGTGGTTTCCCGCGGTGGGAATGGTATGCTGGCTTTTGCGTAGCCGCGCGCTCTCCCGCGCGGACATGGTCATGGCCGGGTGCGCAATGTGGTCGCTCGGGCAGACGCTCGCCATCGCTTACGGGCGCGGGCAGGCGATGGGAGGGGTATCCTCACGTTATACCGAGCTATTCACGATCGGACTCATTGGCAATGCCTGGTTCGCGGCCCGTTTTATTGAGATAACCCTTAAAAACAAGCGCGTGGCCTGGCTGGGCGCTGTCTTTTTCGTGGTATTCATCATGGGGCACACCAGCCGTCGCAAGCGCGATATGCGTGACGTGTACCACACCTATGAGCTGTCCATGAAGCAGGAAACGAACGTACGTAAATACATGAAAACCGGGGATGCATCCGTGCTGGTCCAGCCGCTGTTTCAAATACCCTACCCGGATTCAATCCGTTTGCGCAGCTTGCTCGATAACCCGACGATCCGGCCCATCCTGCCGCCTTACCTGAGCGAATAGTGGCACGCCGTTCCCGCTAAATAATCCGGATCCCCCGAATTGTACCCGTAGGATAATTATAATTGCCAGACCATGTAAAATGAAATAGCATTGCGGCCGAATCCGGGTAAACGGCCGTGGCTAACTTTCGAAAAAGCCGTCGGCCTTTGTTTCGGAACAGGTGTTCACAAAACAAAAGCTATGAAAATCAGCACAATTTTTACATTGGTTTGGCTCTCGGCAGCCGTGCAATGCTTCGGTCAGGAAAAACTCTGGACCGCCGCAGACAAACAAACTACCCTCGACCAGTTGACGCGCACACGCGACGCGGTGGTGAAGGAAACAGAAAACCTCACACCCGAGCAATGGGCATTCCGCGAGTCGCCCGACCGCTGGTCCATCGGGCAGATCGTCGAGCACCTCGCGCTCTGGGAAATAGTGTGGTTCAGGGAGCTCACCATCGGTACCCGCAGCAAACCGCAACCGGAGCTGATCAAAACCAGCCGTCCCGACAGCTACTATGAGGAGTTTATCATGGAACCCAATCCCCACAAAGCCGCAGACATCTCAGCGCCGACAGGCTTCATCAAAGGCAAGGATAACCTGACCTTCTTCCTGCGCGGCAGAGAGCAAACCCTGACATTCATAAGCAAAAGCGAAGCCGATATGCGCGCGCTCTTCGAATTCACCGGCACCCCCGACCCCCGCAACATGCACCAGGTACTCATCTACCAATGGGGCCACACCGACCGGCATTTGCGGCAAATTTTGAAAGTAAAAAGCCATCCGTCGTATCCAAAGTAAGTTCGGAAGGAGGAAGGGGGGAAAGGAGGAAAGGAGGAAAGGGAAGAAGGGAGGAAGGGGCGACTTTCCTCCCTTTTCGTTTCCCGCCCTTCCTCTATTTTACTTTCCTCCCTTTCCTCCATCCTCCCTTCCCCCCTTTTTCCTTCCTCCCTTTCTCCCAAATTTTAAACAGATTATTAATATTAAATCTCGCTAAATGCATATATTGAATGGTTCACTTCCATTCATATATCTATGCTCCAACCTTTCCCGAACCCGCATAAAAGCCTTGTCTCATCGGTCCGCTGGTCCGTCAAACTCATTACTGTTGCTGCGCTGGCTGCATTCACCATGCAGGATACTGTCACCAAGCCGGATGAAAGCCGTTTTACACCGGTTGTTCTTGCTGATAACCTCGATGAACCGATGGCATTCGAAGTGCTGCCGGATGGTAGTTCTTACATCGCCGAGCGCAAAGGTGCGTTGAAGAAATACAACCCGTCCACTAAAACGACCGAGCTCATTACGACCATCCCGGTCAATACCAAATACGTGAGCAAGGAAGGCGTGTCGCGCGAGGCAGAAGAAGGTTTGATGGGCATTACCCTCGACCCGAATTTTGCCAAAAACCACTGGATTTATCTCTACTATGCCCACCCGACGGAGAAAAAGCACATTCTCGCACGTTGGGATATGGTGAACGACCAGTTGGTAGAAAGCTCCAAAAAGATCGTCCTTGAAGTGACTACCCAGCGTGAAGTATGCTGCCACACCGGCGGTGGCATGACCTGGGACAAAAACGGCAACCTTTTCCTGACCGTCGGAAACAACACCGGAAACGACAAAGCTGCGCAAACCGACGAGCGCCCAGGCCGTGAAAGCTGGGACGACCAGGGACATGCCGGGAACACCAACGATTTAAGAGGCAAAATCCTGCGCATTCATCCCGAGCCGGATGGCTCCTATACGATTCCTGAGAGTAACCTTTATCCCAAAGGCACCGCCAAAACCCGCCCCGAGGTTTATTCGATGGGGCACCGTAACCCATGGCGCATTTCGGTGGATAGCAAAACCGGCTACGTTTATTGGGGCGAGGTAGGGCCGGACGCCAACGAGGATTCGGAGATCGGGCCGCGGGGCTATGACGAGCTGAACCAGGCGCGCAAGCCGGGCAATTTCGGCTGGCCGTGGTTTGTGGGGAACGATCAGCCATTTCCGGTTTTTGATTATGCCAATAATAAGCCGGGTGGTAAAAAAGACCCGAAAAACCTCGTCAACACATCGCCTAACAATACCGGGTTGAAAGAACTCTTTCCCACTGCACCGAGCTTCATTTACTACCCATACGGCGTTTCCGAGAAGTTCCCGCAGGTAGGCTCGGGCTCACGCAGCGCGACGGGCGGCCCCATTTATCACCGCTCCGATTTCAAGGCTCCAAAACGCCCCTGGCCGGCTTACTATGAAAACAAATGGATCGCCGCCGACTTCTCCCGGGGCTGGATCATGGCCATTACCATGAATGCGCAAGGCGATTACGAATCGATGGAGCGCGTATTGCCCAGCTATCACCCTGTGCAGCCGATCGATATCAAATTCGGGCCGAACGGCGATTTGTACATCCTCGAATATGGCAGTAACTGGTTCCGCAAAAGTGACAATTCACGGCTCGTTCGCATCGAATACAATGGCGGCAACCGCAAACCGGTAGTGGCTGCGACCGCGGAGAAAAAGGGCGGGACGGTGCCGTTCGAAACGGTTTTGTCTTCCAAAGGCACCCGGGATTTTGACAATGATGCATTGAAATACAGTTGGAAAGTGACCAGTCCGGGCGTGGCGCCGAAGGTTTTTAGTACGGAAAACCCGAAGGTGAAATTCGATAAGGCAGGCGTGTACACGGCCACGCTCACAGTTACCGATGTCAGAGGCGCCAGCAACAGCCAGGCGGTGCGCATTATCGCAGGCAACGAGCCGCCGAAAGTGGCGATCAAACTGGACGGTAACAGCACGTTTTTCTTCCCCAACAAACCGGTCGGCTACGCGGTAGGCATTTCGGATACGGAAGACGGCAGCACGGCCGACGGTAAGATCAAGGCCGACCAGGTGGCGGTAAGCATCGATTACACCGCCGAAGGATTCGATTATGCCGAAGTTGCCCAAAGCCAGCGCAGCGTCGACGCTACGACGCAGTTTGCGGTAGCGCAGACATTGATGGGCAAAAGCGATTGCAAAGTGTGCCACCAGCCGAATACCAAGTCGGTAGGGCCGTCGTTTGCGGATGTTTCGAACAAATACAAAACCGATCCCGGCGCATTGGACAAGCTTGTCAGGAAAGTGCGCGAAGGCGGATCGGGCGTGTGGGGCGAAGTAGCCATGGCGGCGCACCCGGCATTGCCTGTGGCGGACGTGGAAGTGATCGTCAAATACATTTTGAATAGTACCGAGAAAACCCTCTCTACTTTGCCTCTGGAAGGGAAATATATACCGCAAATTCCGAAAACCGACAACGGAAAAGGCTCGGTGATCATCCGCGCGGCTTATACCGATCGTCCCGTGGGCGCGACCAAACCGGTTCCGGCCCAGACTACCGAGGAAATGATTGTCCTGCACAGCCCTGAGCTTAATGCTGCCGAAGCGCCCATTACCAAAGGGGTAGAAACCAAGGCATTGGGCTCCGCCGGGCTTGGTTTCGCGGTGGTGGCGTTTGAAAACAGCTACATCGCATTCCCGTCCATCGACCTCACGGGCATCGATTCCCTCGAACTGAATGCCGCCGCCCAGCAACGCGAGGGCAGCCTGGGAGGGACGATCGAAATCCGCCTTGGCTCACCGACAGGTACCGTCATTGGTCAGCACAAACTGGCCGTTGCCAAACCGGTGGATGTAGCCAAAATGATGGCGGAATTGGAAAGTGGTGCTAAAAAGGAGAATGCAGGTGGCGCGGCGTCTTCCGCAACCGCAACAACTTCCACAGCAACGACTAGCACCGCATCAACTGCTGCAAGTCCGGCCGCCCAGGCGCCTAAGCCTGCCCCTGCGCCGAGAAGCCGCTTTGCACAGCCGCCGGTACGCATTGCCATTCAGCCTACGACCGGCAAGCAGGATCTCTACCTCGTATTCCGCAATGCCGATGCCAAGCCGATCGAGCCGCTGATGTCGTTTTCGAGGATCAGGTTTAAAAACAAACCTTAATACAAAACAAATCGCCCGGTCAGTGAATGGCCGGGCGCTCGTTTTATAGAAGGAGAAATAATGTCAGGGAGCAAAAAGCTGAAACTCATTCACCCCGAAATAGCCGTGGTATTCCTGAATGGCCAGCCTGAATTTCTGCGCTTTTACGGGCGCGACGGTCTTTTCCCAATCGCCCATTTTCATATCCTGCGCCAGCGAAACCCACTCATTTCCTTTTAAATACAATACCTCAAATTTTTTGATCTCCGACTGCCCGTACTTCGATTCGCCGAGTTTAATGCGCCCCACCGTCTCCGGCTTGCCCAGATCGATTTCCAGCCAGCCCGTCGGCTCATACAATGCCATGATTTCCGGTGAATGGTAATGCAGGTTTTTGCCATAATATTTGGAAAAATCGACGTCTTTTCGCCGCCCGATCTTCCAGGCAGTCTTGGGATTATCGTCAAATGCGGCCGCCGCATCGTGGTAAAACTGGCCTACCGCACTGGAAGCCGTGGTCTTGTGCGCATAGGCGAGCGAGCCGGTGGCCGGGAGCGGGACCGTAGGCGCAATGGTCGAAGCGTCCTTATCGAGTGTCAGCACGGCAATGGTGGCAACCGGGTCGATTTTACCTGCGGGATAGGTAATGGTAATGCTTTTGTTATTTTGTGTAAACTGAACCGGCGTGCCGTCCGGCAACTTCGCGCTGGTTATTTTGGCTGGAATAGGCGGTAATGCCAGCGTGGCTTTATCGGCATTCAGCAAATGTACGAACACCTGCTTGCCCCGGTATGAACTTACATAATCAGGTGCAGGAGTGAACACGCCGCCTTTGGTATCGTAAATGGCCGCCTTGTTTTTTTCGATCCAATCACCCATTTCGCGTGCCCTGGCTGCAAAATCGGCGGGGAAAACGCCGGTACTATCGGGGCCGATGTTGAAGAGCAGGTTACCATTGCCGCCTACACAGCGCAGGAGCGTATGCACCGATTCTTTCAAGCTGCGCGGGGTGTCGCCGAACCGCCAGGCCCATTGGTGGCCCATGTTGGTGCAAGTTTCCCAGGGTATCTTCCCATAACCGGCCACGAAGCCCTCCGGCGTAGCATAGTCGGCGTATTGGCCCACATAGGCATGCGACTCGTCGGGCGTGAAAGGTTCGAGGCGGTTGTTGATGATGATCTCGGGTTGCAGTTTTCTGGCCAGATCATACACATTTTTGGGCTCCACCGGAGTAGGCCAGCCCTCATAATCGATCCATAGCAAACCTATTTTACCATAATTGGTCAGCAGCTCGCGTACCTGTTCGAGTACACGTTCCGCGAAAATGCCATTGGTTTGAGGGTTGCGGCAATCGGGATCTTTCCAGTCGGCCACCGAGAAATACCAGCCGATGGGCATATTGGCCTCGTGCGCTGCCTGCGCGAGCTCCTTGCACACATCGCGCCCGAATGGCGTGTGCATGATGTTGTAATCATTCGTTTTGGTGTCGAAAAGCGAGAAGCCGTCGTGGTGCTTCGCGGTGAGCACCATATACTTCATACCCGAAGCCTTCGCAAGCGCGACCCATTCTTTGGCATCGAAGCGGGCAGGGTTGAAGCCACGGTACAGCGAATCGTATTTTGCCTTACCATATCCTTCCCGCGACCAGCTGATCTCCTTCCCAATACGAGAAACCGGCCCCCAGTGAATGAAAAGGCCCATTTTAGCATCCTGCCACCACTTCAACCGCTGCGATTTCGGCATTTCAGTCTGGGAGAATGCGGGCGTTATCAACGCGAGCAATAGTAAGGTGTGAAATAGTTTTTTCATGGCTACAACGCCGATCCCACGAGGCTCACAATGCTGCCCAGCTGCTTGGACGATGCTGCCGCAGCGAGCTTTGCCGCAGGGCCCTTTTTGTCGAGGCCGGCGACGGTTTTTGTGGCTTCGCCCAGCAGCCCGTTCAGTTTCGACTCGTTGGAACCGCCCAGAATAGAGCTTCCTGCTTTGATAAGCCCCAGGTTGCTTGTAAGGCTGGCGGCATTGCCGAGCAAGCCGGATTCACCTTTTCCGAGCAACCCGCTGATACGATTGGCGCCGATCAGCATTTTTACGGCGTTAACCACCTTGCCAAGCGCGCCTCCCGACAGTTTACCTGACGATGCCAGCGGGATCATGGTTTTCAGGGCGCCGACCTTGCCCAGCAGCTTGTCTTTCAAGGTGCCGTCGGACGATTTAGCTTCTTTTTCCAATGCGGAAACACCCTGGGTAAGCGCGTCGGCCGAGCCGGCTTTGTCACCTTTCTGGGTCAATGATACTGCCTTGTCGAGCAGGCTCTCGACCGAAATACCTTGTGCGATAGCGTTGGATGCCCCTGCAAACAGAAATAATGCGGTAGCGAGCGAAAAGAGGAAACGTTTCATAGTGGTTTTAAAGAAATGTGTTTAAATGGGCGGCAAAATAATCAAAAAAATGCGGGGCTCGGCCGGAATTTTTTCAGAGAAGGGCTGCGGCATTTGTAAAGTAAGTTATTCGCAATACTACCAGCTACTTAGGCTGTACGTATAGTAATGCCCGGTTGTGGTTATCTTCAATATTTTTGATTTGACATCGAAAAAATATGACGAAATGATGTCGGGGTGGGAAAGATACAATCACGTCATGAAATATTAATGTCGCCGATAGGTGACCTAAACCCATTGTTAACCAACTTAACTGATTCAATGAAAAAAGGCTCTGCTCAGTCCCTTTTTTGCATTGCCGGGTGCCTGATGTTACTATCGCGGCCCGCCATTGCATTTCCCGAGTCCCAGGCCAGGACCGTGGTAAAAAACAGCCGGCCAAATGTAGACAAAACGGTTACAGGACAAGTGCTTGACAAGGCCGATAACAGCCCGATTCCCGGCGTGACGGTCGTTGTAAAAGGTTCAACCAACGGCACCACCACCGATGCGGAAGGGAAATTCCAGATTCTGGTAAAATCCGACAGCGATGTGCTGGTTTTTTCATCGGTAGGCTACGTTACGCAGGAAAAGCAGGTCGGTAATGCAAGTATCGTCGATGTGGTACTCAGCTCCGACCAGAAGACACTCGATGAAGTGGTGGTAGTCGGCTATGGAACGGCGAAGAAGCGCGACCTTACGGGCGCCGTGTCGCAGGTGAATGCGACCAAACTGGAAAATGAAAACCCGCAGTCGGTACAGGACGTGCTTCGCGGAAATATTCCGGGTATGAACGTGGGCTTCTCGGCATCGGCCAAAGGGGGCGGTAATGTGGCCGTAAGGGGAACCAACTCGCTCGGCGCAGGGAGCAGCCCGCTGGTTGTGCTCGACGGGGCGATTTACTACGGCGGTCTGGAAGATATTAACCCGAACGACATTGAGACCATCGACGTGCTGAAAGACGCGAGTTCGGCGGCGGTTTTTGGCGCGAAAGCAGCCAGCGGCGTAATCCTCGTTACCACCAAAAAAGGGAAGGAAGGAAAGACGATCATCAATGTCAACAGCAATATCGGGTTCGCGGAAGTGGCTAAAAACCAGCCGGTACTGGGGCCGCAGGAGTTTATTTCATGGCGGCAGGAAGTAATGCGGAACATTAACGTAACGGCCGATTCCTGGCGCTTTACCAATCCCAACAACCTGCCGGACGGCATAACCCTGGAAAAATGGCTGGGCGCCGACAAGGGCGATCCGACCACCGTCTGGTTGCAGCGATTGAATATGCAGCCGGCGGAAATACAGAATTACAAGGACGGAAGAAGCGTCGACTGGTATTCCAAAATTTTCCAGAAAGGCTTCCGCCAGGACCATACCGTAAGCCTTTCGGGAAGAAGTGACAAGGTATCTTATTACATGTCGCTGGGTTACCTGAATAACCAGGGGATCGTCGTGGGTGATGCGTATAGTACCGTACGGGCCCGCGTGAACCTGGAAGGAAAGGTTAGTAAATTCCTGACAGTCGGTATCAACACCCAGTTTGCCGACCGCGACGAGAGCCAGGTGCCGGTGAACATCGACCTGGCGCCGAACCTTTCGCCGTGGGGATCGGAGTTTAACCCGGACGGAACCTACAAGTGGCGGCCCAACGACGAGGCCAGCGGCGGTAACCACCCTTACTACGCGCGCAGTTTCACCGACCGCGATAAGGGATCGATGACGATCAACAACGTAATTTTTGCGAAAGTGAGTTTGCCGTTCGGCATTACGTACCAGGCCAATTTCACGCCGCGCTACGAAGTGTACCACCGTTACAATGCCGAATCTTCCAAAAGTATGGAATGGTCGGCGGAGGGTGGAAGAGCATCGCGTGCGGATTCGCGGTTTTTTAGCTGGCAAATCGACAATATCCTGAAATGGAACAAGACGTTTGCCGAGAAACACAGCTTCGATGTAACCTTACTTGCCAACAAGGAAAGATACCGCTCGTGGAGCGACAGCGTTTCCAACAAGGGATTTGCCCCGAACGATTTCCTGGGCTATCACAACGTCAGCGCCGGTAATGCGCCTGTGATATGGAGCGAGGACCAGACCAGCACCGCCGACGCATTGATGGCGCGTTTGTACTATACTTTCAAAGACCGCTACATGGTGACTTTGTCGACGCGCCGTGACGGTTATTCGGCATTCGGGCAGAAAAACCCGCGTGCGACATTCGCTTCTGCGGCATTGGGCTGGGTATTCACCGATGAGCCTTTTATCAAGATCAACTGGCTGAATTACGGTAAGTTGCGCGTTTCATACGGTAGCAACGGCAACCGGGATATCGGTCGGTACGATGCGTTGGCCAACCTCGCAACGGGTAAGTACCTCCACGTGAGAGAGGACGGTACCGTGGTGCAGGTGAGCCAGTTGTACGTCGACCGTATGCAGAACCCCAATCTTAAATGGGAGCGTACCAACTCGCTCAACTTCGGTATCGATTTTGGATTGTTCAACAACCGTATCGACGGTAGCCTCGAATTGTATAAATCTTCGACCCGTGATCTCCTCGTGAAACGCTTGCTGCCGAACGTGCTGGGCTTCGATTTTGTGTTGGACAACCTCGGGCAGATCGACAATAAAGGTCTCGAACTGAGCCTGAACTCGAATAACATGAAGCGCGAGAATTTCTCGTGGCGGTCGACGCTGAACGTGCAGATGAACCGCAACAAGATCGTGCACCTTTACGGCAACAAAACGCAGATCAGAGATGCCCAGGGCAATGTGACCGGCGAGCGCGAGTCGGACGATATTACCAACAAATGGTTTATCGGGCATGCGATCGACGAGATCTGGAACTTTAAAGTGATCGGCGTATGGCAGGAGGAAGAAGCGGAGGAAGCCAAGCGGTACGGTGTGAAGCCAGGCGACCACAAGATCCTGGACGTGAACAACGACGGCAAGTTTACCAATGACGACAAAGTGTTCCAGGGCTACACGAGCCCCCGCGCACGGTTTACGCTTCGCAACGAGTTTAATCTGTTCAAAAACTTCGATGTATCGTTCATGGTGTATTCGTATGTAGGGCAAAAAGGGGAATTCAACCAGATGAAGAACCGTCCGGGCTTCCCTGACCGCAGCAGTTCCTACGTGTTCCCATACTGGACTCCCGAAAACCGGAACAACGAATGGGCGAGACTTTATTCGAGCGAAGGGTCGGCTACCGGATACAATGTTTATCAAAGCAAATCTTTCGTGCGTTTCGAGAGCTTTGCCGTTGCCTATACCATTCCCAAAACCCTTGTGCAGCGCATTTCCTTGCAGAATCTGCGTGTTTATGCCAACGTGAGGAATATCGGGTTTATCTCCAACTGGAAATTCTGGGATCCCGAAAACGGTACCAACGGTGCTACGAATCAGAACCTGACGTATTCGGTTCCGAGTCCGCGCATATTTACGATGGGCGTCGATATCACCCTTTAACAGCCATTATTCCAATTGAATCAAATGAATACCATATATCAAAAATCAAAAAGAATTCTGACCGTTTCCTGCGTGCTGATGGGACTGACGGTCGTGAGTTGCAAGGACGGCTGGCTGGCGCCGGAACCGTTGTCGTTCTATAACCCGGACGAGACATTCAACGACGTCGGCGGCTTACGGGCGGCGATTGTTGCCTGCGAAAGAAACATGCGCATCGAATGGTACGGCGACGCGCCTCCGATGGTTACCGAAGCAATATTTTCCGACATCGCCGTG
The DNA here is from genome assembly GCF_900101885.1 of Dyadobacter soli. Classification (GTDB taxonomy): domain Bacteria; phylum Bacteroidota; class Bacteroidia; order Cytophagales; family Spirosomataceae; genus Dyadobacter; species Dyadobacter soli. The sequence goes on from NZ_FNAN01000001.1 coordinate 165,677, forward strand.
GAAGGGACTACCGATAAGTCGGGACCGGCGCAAAACCTCAACCTGCTGATCACGCCCGATGCACAACTTAACAGCGGTGACTATAACAAGATCGGCTGGTATTGGAGTGAAGGGTACAAAGGGGTGAAGTATGCGAATGTGGTTATTTCGCGGATCAACCAACCTACCAATTACAAGGACGATGCCGAGAAGAATGCATTGCTCGGAGCGGCTTACTTTCACCGTGCGGCGCGCTATTACCGGCTTACCCAGCAGTTTGGCGATGTTCCGCTGATCCTCGACGAAATCATCGGCCCTAAACTGGATTTTCAAACGACGAAGCGCGAGGTGATCCTGAAAAAAATGAAGGAAGATCTCGAATTTGCCGAACAATGGGTGCCCGTGGTGACCGACAAGGGGACTGTTAACAAAGGCTCGGTAAGCCATTTGCTGACCAAAGTGAATCTCGCCCTCGGATTGTTCGATGATGCGATCAAATCCGCCAGCAATGTGATCGACGGAGGTACTCACAGACTTATGACTGCCCGTTTCGGCGCGGATGCCGGTAAGCCGGAACGCAATGTGATCTGGGATCTGCACCGCCCGGCCAACAAGTCGATCAGCGCCAATACGGAAGGTCTGATGATGGTGATCGACCGCGTGAGTATTGACGGGAATATCGATGGCGGTATCCAGCTGATGCGTAACACGGTTCCCTTTTGGCATAACAATATCACTACACCGGCCGGAAACCGGGGAACGAGCGATGTCGCCAAGATCGAGATCGACCAGGTGACGACACTTGGCCGGGGGATCGGCCGCGTACGTCCGACCTACTATTCGCAGGATGGTGTTTGGGATGATAAAAACGACCTCCGCCACGCTCCCGGCAACTGGACCCGCATGGAAGACATCCTCTACAACAATCCGGAATTGAAAACGAAGCTGAACGACCCGTACTATGGCAAGCACTTGCAATTACGGAATGACGCCGGTGCATTGCTGACGATCGACACGATCCGCTGCTGGTTCGACTGGCCGAATTACAAATTGTATATCGAAGATCCCCTGAAAGTACAGCCAAACGGTGGAAACACCGACTGGTACGTGTTCCGTCTGGCAGAAACGTACCTCTTACGTGCAGAAGCCTACGCATGGAAGGGCGATCTGGTGAATGCGGCGAAAGACGTAAATGCCGTGCGCACCCGCGCAAAGTGTGCCCCATACAAGCCTTCGGAAGTCAATATCGGCGTTGTGCTCGACGAGCGCGCACGTGAGTTGTATTTCGAAGAGCCCCGCAAAACCGAGCTGACCCGCGTCGCCTACATTTTCGCGATGACCGGCAAAGCAGCGCCAAACGGCAAAACATACAATATGGAGAGCTTTTCGGAAAGCAACTATTTCTATGATCGCGTGATGGAGAAAAGCGACTTTTATAACAAAGGTGTAAAAACGCGCCACGCCGACGAGTATACGATGAGCCCTTACCACGTGCTCTGGCCGGTGCCGCAACCGGCGATCGACGGCAACACCCAGGGCCGGATCAACCAGAACAAAGGTTATAACGGATTCCAGAACAATGTGCCGCCACTGACGGAAATTCCCGCAAAGGGCGTGTAAAAAGATTCAGTGCAAAGCTCCTGTCCGGTTTCGGGCAGGAGCTTTCTGTTTTTCCAGGTGTGACGCGTACCGGTTAGTAAGATGGGTTTTTTGAGAAATGAATGTTGGGTATATTGAATTGATAGTCAAATGGTACACTCAATATTCATCTAACTTGCACCCGTTATGAAAACTTTGCGCCGCCATTGCTCCGCTGTAATCAGCCTGTCCGTTTTAGTAATTTTTACACTGGCTCTTTCCTGTACCGATCACGATGTGGCGGTCAATCTCCCCGAATCCGAATGTGTGGCCGTAGACGGCTCGCCGCGGCTTTACCCCTGCGAGTTTGTGATCGAAAGCATTACCTTTCTGGGCAATGCCGGGGCTGAGCTTGGGATGGTCACGGGCTCTTCGCAAAATATTTCCCTGTCACGGTTTCTGGCCAAATCCAACACCAATACAGGGAGTGTTGCCGGCACAAACGGTGCTGCCAAATTCGATCTGAGAATGCGGATCAAAAGGGTTGCGAGCCCTTCATTTCCGGTAGCGGTGGGTTACCTGCTCGGTTACACGCACAACGGCGCGGGGAAAATGATCCTGCACACCCCGTCATTACCCGGCGATACCTATGGTGAACGCACGAAAATCGGTTCGCCGCTCACGCTCGATATGCCAATCGGGGATAGCCGCGATGTGACTTTTGAACAAACTTTCCCTTATGAACTGATCAATACCGGTCCCACCGGCGTAAAGCCATTCGCTTTTTTTGACGTCACTTCCTATTTCCTGGACAATGACGTCACTACCCTTCAATTTAACCGGATGGTACTTCCTTACTTTTATGTGGGAAGTGTGGTAGAGGCTTACTACGAAAAATTGGGGATCCGCATTATCGACTAGCGGCACTAGCTCTTCACCAGCCGCCAATCCTTCGGCGACACCCCGAACCGGTTTTTAAAAACAGTAGAAAAATAGCTCTGCGATGTAAACCCGGTCTGATCGGCGATCTCCGCCACGGTCAGATCGGGGTTGCGGAGCAATGCGCAGGCTTTTTCGAGGCGGAGGTTCAGGATAAGGTCATTGGTACCGCCGCCGAGCAATGCTTTGGTTTTACGGAAAAGCTGCACGCGCGAAAGGCCCATTTCTTTCCCGATGGCTTCCACGGTAAGGGTGGGGTCGTCGAGGCGGGAAACGATGAGCGCGCGGAGATCATTCACGAATTTCTTATCGAGGCGCGAAAGCCCGGATTCCGAATCGCCGATATTCCGGCCGACTTGTGCGGATAGCAATAATTGTCTGTTGGTCAACAGGCTGCGAATGCTTTCCTGCAAAAACTGGGGACTGAATGGCTTGGTAACGTACATGTCCGCGCGTGCCTGCATACCCTCTACCTGCTGCTCGGGCGTGTTTTTGGCCGTGAGCAGGACCACCGGAATATGGGAAGTACGCATGTCGGATTTGAGGGTGGACGTAATTTGCAGGCCGTCCATCCCGGGCAGCATTACATCGCACACGACGAGGTCGGGCACGGTGTCGAAGCATTGATCGAGCCCGGCCTTGCCGTCGGTGGCAGTGATTACCTCGTATTGGTTCTGCAAAAGGCCGGTTACAAAGCCCAGCAAATCTTCGTTATCTTCTATCACGACCACCGTCGGCCGGTCCTGATGCTCTGTTTGAATGTGTTGATGCCCGGGTTCAATGTCGGTGGTCGTCCATATGACGGATTTTTCAATGGTGTCGCTGGTCGGATCGGCGATGTCCTCCGGCTGGAAATGGGCATTGCCGAGCGGTAATGTGACGATGAATGTAGCGCCTTCGCCTTTTTTGCCATCGGCGGTGATGGTTCCCTGGTGCAGCTCCACAAACTCGCGCGAAAGCGGCAAGCCAAGGCCGGTACCTTTGGTGGAATTTTTTCCCTGGTAAAACATTTCGAAAGCTCCGGCGATATCGGCCTCGCTCAGTCCTGAACCATTATCCTGCACTTTAATGATAACCTCGTCGGCGGCGTGGGCGATATGAATGTAAATATGCCCCCAGTCGGAGGTAAACTTGAATGCATTTGAAAGGAGATTGAAAATCACTTTATCCATCATATCCCGGTCGAACCACACATTCAGCTCCGGCAGCGCCGTGATCAGCCGGAAATCGATCCGGCGCTTTTTCGCGACTTGTTCGAAAGGCAGCATCAGTTCCCGAATGAATGCAATAATGTCGTTCCCGGCCACTTGCAGGCGGATTTTACCGCTTTCGATCTTGCGGAAATCCATCAGCTGGTTCACAAGCCACAGGAGCCGCCGTGCATTCTTTTGCACCAGTGAAAGGTTCTTCTTCACCGCCGGGCTTTCGTTTTTTTGTCTCAAAAGCTCCTCCACGGGCGCGAGTATGAGCGTCAGCGGCGTCCTGAATTCGTGGGAAATATTGGTAAAAAACCGGAATTTGGATTCGGTGGCCTCTTGTGCCTTCTCGGCAATGTCCTGAATGCGGTTGCGCTGGATCAGGATTTCCGTGTTCTTGGAATTCAGTTCCTTATTGATCTTTTTATTCTCGATCAGCGAGTACAATGCGACGGAGCCGAGAATGATCGAAACAATAAACAGGCCGGTCATGACGTACAGCAGGCCGCGCTGGGTGTGGTAAATTTCCAGTTGCTCATCGATCCGTGCCTGTTGCCGCTCGATATCGTTCTGCTGGGAAATCATCTTGTCTGTCTGCATTTTGATCATCCGTACATTCGACGAGTCGATGATCGCGGTTTGCAGCAGGTTTTCTTTCTGGTAAGGCTGTTTTTGGAGGATGTTCATCGCTACCCGCGCCGCTTCCTCCCCGCCGGTGGGGTACAGTGCCGTGGCGGTAATGTGGCCGTCGTACACCATTTGAATGTCGCCGAATTGCCCCGGCAGCCCGTCCACGCCGATGACGCGGATCTTGCGTTCGGGAAAAATTTCATTGCAAACTTCCCGCGCGCCCATCGCCATTACCTCGTTCTGGGCGAAGATCAGGTCGAGGTCGGGGAAGTTCGGAAGGGCTTTGCGCAGCTCGTTTTTGGCAATATCCTTTTCCCATTGTCCATTCAATGTCGCCACGCGCTGAATGCCCGGGCGGGTCGCGAGCGCGTCCACGAGGCCGCGGTGGCGGTCGGAGGCAGGCGAGGAGCGGGGAAGGCCGGTGATCTCGATCATCTTGCCGTTGCCGCCGAGCAAAGTATTGGCATACTCGCCCACGGTTTTGCCCACCTGGTAATTATCCCCACCCACATAAGCGGTGTAGTAGGGCGAAGAAGTACGCCGGTCGACCACAACGACTGGTATACCCTTGTGAAAAGCCTTTTCAATCACCGGCGTCAGCGGGTCCGATTCGTTGGGCGAAACGATCAGCAGCTGAATGCCGCTTTGGAGCAATTCCTCGATATGCTTCACCTGCACGGCGCTGTTGGCGTGGGCGTCTTTGAAAATCAGCTTGGTATTGTTGTGAAATGCGAGCTCGCGCTGCATACCGTCGAGCATGGCACGCCGCCATTCATCGTCACCCGTGCATTGCGAGAACCCGATCACATAATCGTCTCCCTGTTTTTCGGCACAGCCCGCAAACAACGTCAGCAACAGGAAAGCGATCAGCGCGAGTCTCATAGGATAATTTGTATTTCAAATATAATACAAAATAAAGCGGTATCCGGGAAGCAGGCCTTGTCAGGAATGTCGCTCCGGATACCACAGCTTTGTGCTACTCGATAGACGGTTTCAATGCATTGTACTGCAATTCCTCCACCTTAATGCCCTTCGCGGATTTAATGCCCAGCCCCGAAAGCGGCGTATCGGCAAAGAAAATATCAGTCATAACAGTCAACCCGCCATCGGCAAAGAGCTCCACAGACGCCACGTCGGCTACAAGCGTCAATGCGATTTTACTGTCTTTGGAAAACCGCGGTGCGGTGTGTTTTTGCCCGAAGCCCTTCTCGAAATCGGTTTTCCCGGACCTGGACCGGTCGATGTAGTATTGGTTGGCAGCCTTGTCGTAACCGATCAGCAGTTCGTTACCGGCCTTGTTGGACAGTACGAGTTCAAAATCGTCGGCCGTCGCCGTTTTCAGATCGAGCCGGAAGAGGCCGGACGCATTACCGCCCTTCGGCGCAAGGTCTACCGGTGCCTTTACGGACAGGTTCTTTTTGGTATAACCTTCCATTTCAATGGCATCCAGCTCTTTGGCAGGCACCGAGGTCAGGTACAGCTCACTACCTACTGTTTTCAGGCCCAGTTCGCGGGAAATGGTGTTGGCGCTGCGCCACGGGTCGGTAGGTACCTGGTTGGCATATTGCCAGTTGCTCATCCAGCCCATCAGCAGTGTGCGGTTACCGGTGTTAGAAAATGTGACGGCGGCATAATTATCCGCGCCCCAGTCGAGCCATTTGGTTTCTTTGGAATGCGCGGTGAAGGTTTTTCCATCAAAATCGCCCAGGAAATACTGGCCTGCCGAGCCCTTGTTCGGGCCTCCGGGATTGATATTGACGATCAACACCCACACCTGCTTGCCGTCGTGCGTAAGCGGGAGCAGGTCCGGGCATTCCCACACGCCCCCGTGCGCCCCCGCATCCGCGCCAAACTCGCTCTCTTTCGACCATTTTTTGAGGTCGGGCGAGGAGTAGAACGCAATGCGGTCTTTGGCAGCGAGCGTCATGATCCACTTTTTCTGCGGTTCGTACCAGCTTACTTTCGGGTCGCGGAAATCGGTGATGCCGGGATTGGGCAGTACCGGATTACCGCTGTATTTGGTCCAGCTCTTGCCGTCATCGAGGCTATATGCAATGCTCTGGTACTCGTGAAGGCCGGTTTTCTGCTTTTCAATCACCGGGTTATGGTGCGTGAAAATGGCAACCAAAGGCGCTTTGTCGTCCTTTCCGAAGCCGGAGGTATTGTTGACATCCACCACGGCGCTGCCCGAGAAAATGTAGCCGAGGCTGTCGGGATAGAGCGCGATCGGCTGTTCCTTCCAATGCAGCATATCCTTGCTCGTGGCGTGGCCCCAGTGCATGGGTCCCCACACTTTGTCTTCAGGGTAATACTGGAAGAACAAATGGTAGGTGCCATTATGGTACACCATCCCGTTCGGGTCGTTCATCCAGTTCGCCTTCGGCGAGAAGTGGAATTGCGGGCGGTACTTTTCAGGGGTTTCCTGAGCGTGGGCGAAGTTTGCGGCTAGAAATGCTGCTAGTATTGTGAGTTTTTTCATGTTTTTTTTATGCCACGAAGACACGAAGGAACACGAAGAGCATTCGTGAAAATTCTTGTATTCGTGGCTATTTAATTTAATACCCTGGATTTTGAACATAAAGCCCTTTCGTAAAGCTGATTTCCCGCTGCGGAATGGGCAGGTACTCGTCCCTCCCGGCAGTGAATTTGGCAGTGGAAAGGAACGGACGACGTACTTTTTCCTTTTCAAGATACGCATTCAAAGTCTGCTCCGCGATACCCCAGCGGACGAGGTCGAAAAAGCGTGGGCTTTCCGTCGCGAATTCGAGCCTTCTTTCCCAGCGTAATGCCTTTCTGGCGTAATCCTGCGTCCAGCCGGAAGCCGCATATTCTTTGATATTGTATTTCGAAGGCAATGTTCCGTCCACTTTTTTCAACCGACCGGTGCTCGCTGCGGCGCGTTTGCGGAGCTGGTTGATGAGCGGCAATGCCAGGCTGTGCTGCCCGAGTTCGATGTAAGCCTCGGCCTGCATGAGCAGCACATCGTCATAGCGGATAATGTCGATGTTTTTGGAGCTGCCGATGAACGGGCCCTCCTTGTGATATGAAGCGCTGGTGGCGAGCTGCTGCTCTTTCATCGTATGAAAAAATCCATACACACCCGGATCGCGCACCCAGCTGTTGCTGAACGGCTTGGTAGCGTCGTATTTGTAAGGATGGCCGTCGATGCCGATGGTATGATCCACGCGCGGGTCCACGGTTTCGGTCTTGAAATCCACGTTTTTGTCATTGAATGTCTCGAAAAGCGGCAGCCCGTTCGCGTCCGTGCGATAGGCGTTGGCCAGGTTCTGGCTGGGCTGGTGGAAGCCGCAGCAGCCGTATTGCGGTGCGCCATGCGGGTAGTTGAGGCCGGTAACATAGCTGAGGCGACCCACGGCGGTACCGTCGTTGATCGAGTACTGGATCGCGAAGATGGATTCGGGGCCGTTCTCGGTTTCGGCAATGAAGTTTTCGGCAAAATCGGGTTGCAGGCTGTACTGGCCGGAGGTGATCACCTGTTGGGTGAGGGTTACCACTTCCTGTAACCGGTTTTTGTTAATGGCCGTCACTTTGTGCGTTGCATCCTGCTCATAGGCCTGGAAAAGCCGCAATTTGGCGAGGTAGGAGGCGGCGGAGAGCTTGTTGGCCCTGCCGAGCTGCGCTTGCTTCTGTGGCAGGTTATCGACCGCAAATTGAAAATCCTCCCCGATTTTGTTCCAAAGCTCGTCGTTGTTGTAGCGCACATTCGACTCTTTCAGAATGTCGTCACTCGACAGCTTTTCATCAACATAAGGTACATTTTTGAACAGCATTTTGAGCATAAAGTGGGAATGACCGCGCAGGAAACGCATTTCGGCGATACGGGTAGCGCGTAGGGGAAACTCGGCGTCCGTCAATGCATTGAGGCTCGTGAGCGCCGCATTAGCACGCGAAATGGCTTTGTAAAAATTCTCCCACGTGAACGGGTGCATCAGGCCGAGGTCGGGGCGGGTGAGGTTGTAATGTTCGTAAAAATCGACTTCCGCCACGTCCGAAACGCCGCCGCCACCTTTGTAGGCATCGTCCGAGCGCACGCTCCCGTACACCCACATGCTCGTCATCGGCCCGATCATATCGTCGTTGCCGATCCCGGCATAGGCCGCCGTCACAAGCGATTCCACGGCCGAGGCCGATTTGACATTCTCCGACGACAGCAGCCCCTGCGGCTGGTAATCGAGGAAATCGTTGCAGGAGGTGGTGATCAGCAGCGTGCCGCCTGCCACCAGTCCGAATAGGTATTTGCTTTTCATAACAATGCTTTTTCAGGGATTAGAAAGAAATGTTCAAACCGAATGTGAATGTCCGCGGGATCGGGATGGCGTTGATGTCCGTGCGCTCGGGATCGGGGCCGGTAAACTGCTTCGATTTGATCAGGAAGAGATTTTCAGCCATCAAATACATGCGGACGCGCTGCAATTTGATCTTCTGTGTCAATTCCGAATTCAATGCATAGCCCACCTGGATATTGCGCAGTTTGAAATAGGAAGTGTTCACATTGAAATAATCCGAAGTACGCGTCTCGTTATTGGCGTCGGAAAGCGACAATGCGGGGATTTTGGAGCCGGTATTCGTCGGCGACCAGGCATCGAACACGCCCGGGCCTACGTTCTCGCGGCCGCGGATGAAGTTGTTATAGAAAGTGTAAATATCGAAACCCTTGCGCCCCGCAATACCCGAGCCGAAAATCGAGAAGTCGAACGACTTGTAGAATGCCTCCACTTTCAGGTTGTACTCGAATGCGGGCAATGTGGTACCGAAAAACACACGGTCGAGGTCGTCGATGCGGTTATCGCCGTTGGTATCCACATAGCGGATGCGGCCGGGGCCTGCGCCCACCTGTGCGGGAGCGGCATCCACTTCGGCCTGGTTCTGGAAGAGGCCATTGGTTTTGTAGCCGAACAAATCGAATTGCGAATGGCCGAGAATGGTCTGGATCGCATTACCCGGGTACGCGGCACGCACTTCCTCGGGCAGCTCTGTGATTTTGTCGCGAAAACGGCTCACGCCGGCCATGACATTGTATGTGAAATCGCCTTTCGGGCGGGCATAGTAGCCGGCAGAAAACTCGAAACCGCGGTTAGACTTCGCGGCGCCGTTCAGCACGCGCAACTGGCCTTCACCCACGGCGGACGCTACGGGCGGCGTGATGAGAATGTCGCTGGTTTTGCGGGTAAAGTAATCGAACGAGCCCTGGATCATCCCGTCGAAAAGCCCGAAATCGAGGCCGACGTTAGCTTCGTCGGTGGTTTCCCACTTCAAATTCGGGTTAGCGCCCTGGATCGACACGAAGCCGGAAGGCAGGTTGCCGGTGTTGGCTCCATTAAGGTCATAGGCGGTACCAATGTTGTAAAACTGGTCGAAAAAGCCGTTATGGCCGTTCGGAAACTGCGACTGCCGCGCGCCGTAACGCGTATCGTACAATCCAAAGCGGGCGAGATCGCCGATTTCCTGGTTACCGACCCTGCCGACCCCGGCCCGCAGTTTCAGATTGCTTATTTTGGTTACACCCTTGAAAAACTGCTCCTTATCGATGCGCCAGCCCACGGATGCCGCCGGGAAAATACCGTACGCATTGGCCGATCCGAAGCGGGACGAACCGTCGCGGCGGATGGTAATGGCCGCCAGGTAGCGGTCCGAAAAGCCGTAATCGATGCGCGCAAATTGCGAAAGCAGCCTGCTGCCCGAACCGGAACCGGTCACATTGGTATTCCCTGTGCCTGCATTCAAGACAAAATATTCCCTCGTTTGCACGGCGAAGCCTTCTTTACGGGCTATTTCAAAATCGGAATCGTTTTTAATGGCTTCGATACCCACCAGAAACTTGAAATGGTTGTTGCCCAAATCCAGGTTGTAACGGGCAGTATTGGACCAGGTAATGCTTAAATACCGGTTCTGATCGACGGTCAGGCTGTTGTTGGCGCGGCCGAAAGACCCTTCTTCAAAGGATTGTTCGATGTTTTTAAAACGATAGGCCGCATTGTCTGCGCCGAGGCTGGTTTTGAGGAAAAAGTTTTTGAATGGATTAATTTCCACAAACACGTTACCGAACAGCGTTAATCGGTGCGCATTGTCCCATTTGTTGATCTCCTGCATGTGTAGCGGGTTATTACGGTCGGAGTAACCCGAGCCGATGGCGCCGCCCCAGGAGCCGTCTTTGGCATACACGGGAATGGTAGGAGCGATGGTAACGGCCAGGCCGGGCGTGGCCGCACCGCCTATGTCGGTCGAAGCGAGTGTTTCGTTCGAGGAAGCGATCTGCGTATTAGCACCGATTTTCAGCTTGCCGTCGAATGCGCTGGTCAGGCCGTTGATGCGTCCGCTGATTTTGTCATAGTCGGTATAGCGGAGCATACCGGTGTTTTTGTAATAACCCACATTGATTTGCAATGAAGAAGTACCATTGCCGCCCGAGATCGTGAGCTCGTTGTTGGTCACAATGCCGGTTTTATACATCACCTTCTGCCAGTCGGTATCGCCGGCGGGCATATTGGCATTGCCGCCTACGAGTGGCTGTACTTTTACGCCATTTAATATGGGGTTGGTGAAGTCCTTGTTCCAGTCGAACTGGTATAAGGTGCCGTAACCGTCCTCGGGGTTCACCTTATCGTTCACCGACGCCTGCCACAATGCCCGTCCGCGGTCCACGGCATTCAGCATTTTAAACCGCGCATACTTCTCGGATTGCGTCGAAATGCTCGTATTGAAATCGATATTGATCTTTCCGTTCGTATTCGCGCCGTTTTTGGTGGTAATGATAATCACCCCGTTCGAAGCCCGCGAACCGTAAATGGACGACGCCGAGGCATCTTTCAGCACCTGTATCGACTCGATCGAATTCGGGTTCAACCCCTGGAACACCTCCGGGCGCTTGGTAGGCACGCCGTCGATGATGTATAGCGGGTCGGTGTTGCCCAGCGTGTTCGCGCCGCGGATCAGGATACGCGAGTTGGTACCGTTCGGAGAGCCGGTTTTTTCAATGTACAAACCCGGCACGCGGCCCTGCAATGCCTGCATGGGGTTACCGGAGCTGATGTTTTTCAATGGAGCCATGTCCACCACGGCAATGGCGCCGGTGAGGTCCTCTTTTTTGGAAGAAGTATAACCCACTACTACCACCTCGTTGAGGCTTTTCTGGTCGTAATCCAGGGTAACGTCGATGACCGTCTGGTTGCCCGTCGCCACCTCTTTCGTTTGCATGCCGATGTAGGAGAATACCAATGTCGCCCCGGCGGCCGGAGAGATCGAATAAGCTCCTGACACATCCGTAACAGCACCATTGGACGTCCCTTTTTCAAGGACATTCACACCGGGAAGCGGCTCGCCGTCGGAACTCTTGACGACGCCCTTGATCTGTGCCCTGTTTTGCGCGCGGGCGGGCATTTGTACCACGCAGGCGACCGCGAAGGCCACCAGCAGTAAAAATTTTCTCATAGTGTTTTCGATTGAAAGAATGGGGTTAAAATCAGTGGGTAACGGGTAGCTGCCGCAGTGGTAACTGCGGTAGTTGTGTGTGCATAAAGTCCTGAATATCAGATTCTCCGAATGCAGGCAATGCGCCTGCTTTTCCGGCTACGAATGCCCCGGCGGCAGAGGCGAATTCCAGCGATTCGGCCAGCGAATGCCCGGTGGCGTTCTGGTAGAGAAATGCGCCCAGGAATGCATCGCCGCTGCCGATGGTATCGGCTACTTCCACGGTGAATCCGGCATGCGATTCGAATTCGCCGTTGCGGGTGAATACCATCGCGCCGTCGCCGCCGCAGGTGAGTATGAGCATATCGAGGCTGAAATGGTCGGTCAGGAAAGCCATGGCCTGTTTTTCATTTTCGAATGGCGTGAGCCAGCCGGTTACCTCGCGGATTTCGTGCTCGTTCATTTTAACAATGCTTGCTAAGCCAAGGAGTTCGAGCACCTCCTCGCGGACGTAATGTGGCGGGCGCAGGTTCACGTCGAACACAGGTATGCAGGTGTGAGGCGTGCGGGATGCCTGCGCGGCTTGCGGGCGCGTGCCGGTATACCCCAGGTAGCGCAGGAGCGTATCGCGTGAGGTGCGGTCACGGGCGGCGAGGGTGCCGTACACGAAGTAGTCACTTGTGGTAACCTGCTCCGCGGCCGCGGCGTCGAATTGAATGTAATCCCAGGCGACGGGGTGGAGGATTTTGTAGGTAACCTCGTTGTTGTCGGATACATTGGCTTTGGCAATGCCGGTCAAATGCGTTTCGCCGGTCTGCACAAAAGTGGTGGAAAGGCCCTGCTGCGCCATGAATGCGAGCAGTTCGGCCCCCAGCTCGTCGTGGCCCACGCGGCTGATGAACGCCACGTCCATGCCGTAGCGTTGCAGGTGCGCGGCCACATTCATGGTGGCCCCGCCGGCCAGGCGAGCGTCGGGCAGCACATCCCAGAGCACTTCTCCAAAAACAGTCAGTTTCGGTGTCATAAATAATCGGTTAGCGTGGAGATATTAGTGAAGGATCAATGTCTTTTCGATCTGTTCGAGGGAAGTGCCTTTCGTTTCGGGCATGAGCTTCCACACGAATACCAGTTGGAGCACCATCATGCCGCAGAAAATCATGAAGGTGTTGCCGCCGCCGAGCGTTTCGGCGATGTAGGGGAATGTGAATGCGATCACCGCGGCCAGCAGCCAGTGCATAAAGCTGCCCATCGACTGCCCCGCAGCACGTACCTGATTTGGAAAAATTTCAGAAATAAACACCCATATCACCGCGCCCTGCGACAATGCGAAGAAGGCAATGTAAATGAACAAATATACCGGTACCGCGTACCCGCCGAGGTTGCCGCTGTAAAATGCCTGCGCCACGAGCCCTAATGTGGCGATGAGCCCGAAAGAACCGATGAACATCAGCGTACGGCGGCCGAAACGGTCGATAAGGTTGATAGCGATGAATGTGAAGCAGAAATTGACCAGCCCTACGCCCGCAGAAGAGAGCAATGCAGAACTTTTGCCCAAACCGGCCATTTCAAAAATGCGCGGCGCGTAGTAGATGATCGCATTAATGCCCGAAACCTGGTTGAAAAAGGCAAAAAGCAGCGCCAGCGCAAGGGGTAGTTTGTATTGGGATGAAAAAATGGAAAAGCTGCTGCCGTTCTCCTTACCCGCATTGACCGAATTCTGAATGTCGGAAACAATGCCGCTCACGTCGATACCGCCATTGGCTACCGATAAAATCTGACGCGCTTCTTCTACCCGGCCACGCTTGACGATGAGCCAGCGGGGGCTTTCGGGTACAAAAAGGATGGCTACGAGGAAAATAAGCGACGGGAACGCCTGTACGCCCAGCATCCAACGCCAGTCGTTGTCGCCCATGCCTACGAGCAGGAAGTTGGACAGGTAGGCGATAAGTATACCCAGCACCACATTGAACTGGAACATGGCCACCAGCCGGCCCCGTGAGTTGGCGGGGGATATTTCGGAAATGTATAATGGCGCGGTAACCGACGAAATGCCCACGCCGATGCCGCCCAGGAAGCGGAAAATGAGGAAGGAAATCCAGTCGGAGGCGAGGGCCGAGCCGATTGATGACAGCAGGTAAAGGACAGCAATGGCGAAGAGGGTGTACTTGCGCCCGTAACGCTCGGAGGGAATGGCGCCGGTGAGCGACCCGAGGACGGTGCCGATCAACGCGATGGAAACTGTGAACCCGTGCTGCACCGTAGTGAGGCCCCACAATTGCTGGATCGATTTCTCCGCGCCCGAGATGACCGCCGTATCGAAACCGAATAAAAAACCGCCCAGCGCGACTGTGAATGCCCAGAAGATTACCTTTTTGCTTGTCATGATTGTTGAATTAATTTCTGACGAAGCTACCGGCTCTCCGGGCAATCTATTTTCGAATCCGTACCAAATATTTTTAAATTTTACATGGTATAGATTTTTATATAACTAACTGTTTTTAAATGTGTTATATTAATTTAAAAAGACGCTGTTTTCAGATTTGCTACAATGTTTTGCAGAAATGTTTCGCCATTGATCAATCGCACAAAACCGGCAAACCGGGATCGGAAGCGAAAGGCAGCAACCGCGCGATCTGCGAATACGTAACCCGGTTTGCCGACAAGTCGAGTCCCGGCAGGTCGCCGAATTTTATCCAGCTCACACCGGAAGTTTCAGTTGTATTTTCAAGGATTTCACCGCCGGTAATGTTGCAAAGGATGAAGAATTTATAAACATACCAGAGCTCTTCCGGGTGATCGTGCTTGCGCTTGTCGAAAACCGCCAGCAATCGCACCGCTTCTACATGCAGGCCGGTTTCTTCGAAACACTCTTTCACGGCCACTTCAAACGGCGTGTAGCCCACATCCGCCCAGCCGCCGGGCAGCGTCCAGCGGTCGTGATCGATTTTTTCCTGAACCATCAATACTTCGTCGGTACCACGAAAAATCACAGCACGGATATCGACTTTGGGCGTCACGTAACCTACCTCATGGGGCAACAGGCTGATAATCTGCTCAATGGGTACATTGCTCGCATCCGCAAGCAACCCGAGGCTGATCTGCCGAATCTCCTCGTAACGTTCCCGGTCATATTCTCCGGGTTGAAAGGCAAGGCCGGTTTGCGAAAGGGCAAGAATGCGTTTGACGGCTGCCAGCCAGGGATTTGGGGACATAATGTTTGGAATTTCGGTTAAATGCCGGTTTCCAAGGTAACAATCAATATTCGAAAACCCCTAAAAAGCGAGAAGGCAAGCGAAGATTTACATAAATCCTGCCTGCCTCTCTTTCCAACGTTGAGTATTGACTTACGGTAGCTAGTGTGTGATCATGAGTTTCAGTGGACGTTTGCTGCCGTCGGCCATTTGTACTTCCACGGTGTAGCTGCCGGCGCCGATATTGCCGATGTTGAAATTACCTTGCCGGAGCACGGGTTGCCCAAGCGAACGACCGGTCTGATCCAGTAAACGGATTTCACGGATATCTTCGGTTTTCAAGCCTCTCAGCCCCACCTCGGACACGCCCACGGCCGGGTTAGGGTAAATAGCCACTCTTTCCGCATCAAATTCCAGCGCGGCAACGCGCGAGTAGGCAATTGAGCCGTCGATGCCGTCCGCGGCCCTATCGACCATTTTGAGCCGGTACAGATTCGTACCGGTGATAGGAAGGGCGTCGGTATAGGAATAGTCGGTATGGGTTGATACGCCGCCTTTCGAAGCCACCTGGCCCAGATATTGCCAGTTTTTACCATCGGCGCTGCGCTCGATCTCGAAGCGGTCGCTGTTGACCTCCGAGGTGGTCTGCCATTGCAAGTAGGCTTCGTTCTCCCGCTTTTTAGCCTGAAAGGACACGAGCGTAACAGGTAATGCGGCTTCGGATTGCCCCGAAATGAAGAACCCGCTGAACCCGCTCACCTGGAAGGAAACGAGGTACATGGTTTGGTCTTCGCTTTCGGTTACCGTTACGTTCGTGATCAGCTCCGTAGGCCCGGAGTAAGTGCCGGGGAAGCCGTACGGGCTGGTACCATGGTATTGCACCACTTTCAGGTTTGCAGGGAGGGAGGCATTGTTGGCGTTTCCGTAGGCCTGGTTATAGGTTTCGAAATCCTGTTTGGAGAAAAATAAAGTCACTTTCGCAGGGCCGTCGGTACCGGAAGGCGTAAAGTCGTAATGCCTTTTGACAAATACCTTTTGCCCTTCGGAAACGGTATTGCCCGGCGCCAGGAAGGTCTTGATCGTCACATTGCCGAGCGATCCGGGTGTGCCTGTCGGTTCGATGAGGCCGAATGTCTTGCAATCGCTGGTGATGGCGGTCGCGCCAGCATATACGGGTAGGG
This sequence comes from Dyadobacter soli, assembly GCF_900101885.1. GTDB lineage: Bacteria > Bacteroidota > Bacteroidia > Cytophagales > Spirosomataceae > Dyadobacter > Dyadobacter soli. The sequence goes on from NZ_FNAN01000001.1 coordinate 181,799, forward strand.
TAGCCTGGTCGCCGCTCGCGGGTAATGTGCCCGGGCCTGTGATCGCCTGCATTTCGTACGCGCCCATGTCGGTTTGGGTGTTGTAAATGCGTGCATTATGCGCCAGGTCGGTCGTAACCGTCGGGATTTCGGAGAATGCTTCATTGGTACCGCGGTTAATGGCCGGAGAGCAGGGAAGGAGCGTCCAGTCTTCCGGCCCGGCGAACTGCGGGTTGGTGGTGCCGGCCAGGTTGTGATCGGCCTCGCTGGCGGCTAAGCCTTCCACGATGCTGTATGCAACAGAAATAGTACTTTCCTGGCTGCTGATTCCGCTACCATTGCCATAAATAATACTGTTGCGAACGATCACAGGGCCTTCGAACCCGCTGATCACGCCGCCGGAGCCCTGCTGGTTACCTGCGATAGTGCAATTGACGAGCACCACACTGCCATCGTTTTCAATAGCCCCGCCGTGGTTGCTTGCCGAATTTCCGGCGATGAGGCAGTTGATGAATACGGTATTGCACGATATCCGGTTCGTAACCGCGCCGCCGTCACCGAACATGGCCGAATTGCCTCTGAATATCGTATTGATGAACTGCGGCGAGGCGCCCCCTTCATTGTACACGGCCCCGCCGGAAGTTGCATAGTTGCCAAGAAAAGCACAATTGGAAATGGTGGGTGACGAGCCGACATTACGCATCGCCCCACCGTTGCTGCCAAAAACGCCCGTAACCGTAAATCCATCGAAAAGATCATCATGGGTCAGATCATTGCCGGTGTTATCAATGGCCGGGCCGACGTTGGAAGTAATTACGCTCGCCGTGGCCGGGTCGCCGTGCGCGATGGGTAAAGTGCGCTGGTCGAGGGTGGTTTCCGTGCCGACGAAGCTGCCGTAAATTTTCACGCCGCGGACGAATGCGAGCTGAATCGACCCGATCGCATATTCGCCACGTGCGACCCAAACCTGGTCGCCATCCGAAGCAACCGTCAGGGCATCGCGCAGGCCGGCAAATGCATTGGCCCAGCTGTCGCCGGAAGGAGCAGGAATGGAACTCGCTGCATTTACATACCAGATCGAGGCGGGTGTCACCTCGTAAGGTCCGAGATCGATGGCCTGGCTGGTGAGCCGCCGGTTATCGTCGAGCGCAATAGGCGTGTCGTCTGCGTTTTTGGGAAAAGCCGAAAGGTCGGTCGCCGGGTTACCCGCGTTGGTCACCGGGCTGCCTTTGCGCTGCACGAAATTATACTGTGAAGGGTCGGTGAATTGCGGGTCGGTGTCGAGAATGTTGGTACCCCCGGCGAAGCCGCCCTGAACGAGCGAGTAGGATACCACCGGCGTTCCGCCGCCGCTGATACTGCCGGTACCGCCGGGCGAAGCAGGGTCGGTGTTTTTCCAGATAATGCTGTTTTCAATAACGGGCGACGATCCGCTGACAGCGTACAATGCCGCCCCGTTGTCCGCCGAGGCGCCGCCGCCGACTTCATTGGCCGAAAACGTGCAATTCCGGATGGTAGGGGACGAATTGTCGATAAAAATCGCGCCGCCTCTGCCAGCGGACGTCCCTTTCGCGGAATTAGCCGCAAAAATGCATTGCAGGATCAAAGGGCTTGAATTGAGCAGGTAAATAGCGCCGCCTTTGCCTTCGGTCGCGGAAGGGTCGGTGGCATTCTCGCTAAATACGCAGTTGGCGATCACCAGCGAGGAGTTCGTTGCATGTAATGCGCCCCCGCGCCGCTCGTTGTTGACAGAAAACCCTGTGCCGCCGGTAATAGTGAACCCGTCGAGGCGCGTGGTGGCGCCGGCGCCTGACGTCGTGATGACGGTACCGCCCTGTCCGGCGAGTGTGGACTGGTTGGTGAGCAACCGATCGCGCAAATCACTTTCATACCCCTCGAAACCACCGTAATAACCCACGCCGTCGGTTAGGATAAAAGGCGTGTTCGCTGCCTCGGTCTGGTACTGGCCGCTTACTACCCACACCTGCTTGATGGCCGTGTTCAATGCTGCGCCGCGTGTGGCGTGGTACATGCGTTTGAGGGGATGGTCCCAGCTGCTGCCGTCGCCGGGCGAGCTGGTGCCGCCGTCGACGTACAGAACGCCATTCGCGTCAGGCTGCGCTTCTGCGGCAGGGTCGTAGCCGCTTACGGTTCCGTTAAGGACGAAATTGTCGATCCCCGAATAATTTTGATTGGGCGTAGTGCTGTTCGTCACCGCGATCCGGATCACCATCCGGTTCCGGAGCTTGGAAACGGTTTTGGTCCGGGTAATGCCGGCCATCGTGAGGCTCGAAGTAAAAGATGCTCCGTAATTTACCCCGTCGACCTGGACTTGAAAGGTCGCATTGTCGGAAGAGAACTTATTGAATGTAATGCTGGTCAGCTCTACCTGGAAACCTTCCTTAATGTTTACGGTAAGCACATAAACATGGTTGTGTGCAGCGAGTGCCATAGCATTGTTGCCGGCGTAATTGTACGAGTAAGGTGTGTCGCCAATCCCCGTCCACGCACTCGTGAGATTGGAGTTAATGGAAGTTGGGTTGTTGAAGTTGCTGTTCGGAAACGTGTTATTGTAGATCACGGCCGGATGGGCGACAGTGGCAACCAGCAGTGCGCAGAACAGTGTGAAAAGGGGTCGTAGTAGTTGTGTCTTCATAGCTTAGGCTGGAATGATGAGTGTTCATTTCAGCCCGCAATATGGAATGCCGGGAGGCCGTGGAATTGTCAATTTTTAGTCAGAAACTATTCAAATTTAATCGCAGAAGGCTGCTTTGTCGTAAATTAGCTTCAAAGCACCCCCTTTTGAAGAAATTCTACATGCTCCGCCCGTTTATCGTATTCTTGCTGTATTGGCTGATCGCCGGTGTGTGCCTGTCCGAAACCATATCGGCGCAGTCGGTAGGCTTTCCGGTCCCCGAAATTATCACCGCGAAACAAGGGCTTCCCCAGGGTTTTGTACCCGGTATCGTGCAGGACGCGCGCGGTTTCATGTGGCTGGCCACGCGCGACGGGCTGTGCCGCTACGACGGCCGGGGATTCAGGGTATTCCAACCGTCGGACGAACAGGAGATGTCGCTTTCCTCACTAGGACTTGAAAATCTGCAAACCACCGCCGACGGAAAAATCTGGATCACCTCCGACCAGGGGCATATCGACCTTTTCGATCCGGTACGCGAGACATTCGTCAACTTCTCACGCCAGTCGTTCTACCAACGGCAGTTTGGAAAGCGTTTTTTAAGGGATATGTATGCCGACAGCCAGCACAGGCTATGGCTCATGTCGGACGGCGGGGGATTGGACTATATTCATTTAAATACCCATAAAATAAAAGAATACCACCGCTCGACCGGCGATACAAGCGCCATCGTAGAGGCGCATGTGCGGTTCGTGAGCGAAGACAGGGCAGGCGATATGTGGGCAGTTACGAACAAAGGCATTTTTGTTCAGAAAAAAGGGATGGAGCAATTTACCAAATACCATTCAGCCACACTCGCAGGCGGTATCGATCAGCGTGTGAATGCATTGAAAGGGCTGAAAGACGGCCGCCTGCTCGTGTTGTACGACACCGGCATGGCATTGCTCGATCCCACGACCGGCCTTGGCCAACGCCGCGAACTGGTACTCGATACCGAGGCGCAATACCGGCACCCCGTCGTGACCGACAGCAAGGGCAATGTGTATTTTTTCCGGATGAACCACCTCTACCGGCTCGGTACCGACGATAGCCTTGCCGAATTCCCCGTGCAAGCCGATGTGCACGAATTCAAAAGCCTTTTTATCGATCGGTCCGACGTGCTTTGGGCGGGTACCAACGGGCAGGGCATTCGGAAATACAATTTGAGAGCGAGTTATTTTATTACAAAAGCCTATTCTTCTGGTTTTATCCCGGATCTGCTGCAATACTTTCTGAAAGTGCCGCAAGCCGAAATCGCGCAGCTGCCGACCGATCTTTTTTCCTATAATTTCCGCTATGCATTCGAAAACCCGCAAAAAATGTGGTTCAGCGCCGGCAGAACGCCACTTTATGAACTCGATCTGTCGACACGGAGCATTCGCAGCATTCCTTTTCCCGTAGAAATCAAGGATATCAAACGGTCGGAGCTGGCGGTCAGCATCGCGAAAGATCCCGACGGCCGCATGTGGGCGGTGCATGACAGCCTTTTGTTTTCCTACAAAAACGGCACCTGGACGCGCTTCCAGTATCCTATTCGTCCGCGTATCGAATCGGGTATCAACCAGATTGTAGCCGACAGGCAGTACCTATGGGTCTCGACGACTACCCGTGGGCTTTACCGGATCGATAAGGCCTCGGGCGCGATCAGGCGGTATGGGTATAATGCACCCGCGGGATCGCTGAGTAATGATAACCTGTACTGCCTTTTCGCCGATCCGCTGGACGATCACCTGCTTTGGATCGGCACATTCGGCGGCGGCTTGTGCAAGTTCGACAAGCGTACGGGACGTTGCGAGCTGCTTTCAAAACAAAACGGCCTGCCAAATAACGTGGTATACGCCGCCATTCCCGACCGACGGGGCAATGTGTGGGTGGCTACCAACCAGGGATTGTGCCAGGTAGACAGGAACACGCTGCGTACGCGCACGTATACCCGCGAGGACGGTCTCATGGCCGACGAGTTCAACCGGTTCCACACCCTCGCATTACCCGACGGCCGCATTTTCCTGGGCGGAATGGAGGGGATAACCGCATTCGATTCCAGGCAGGCGAACGAGGACCATTACCGCCCTCCGGTTTTTATCACCGCTATTTCCATCAACAATGCGCATTTGGAACCGCGCTTATCGGCCGGCGAGCTGCCGGTGACCTCCATGCAAGCCCTCAACCTGGCGCATTGGCAGAACTTCCTCTCCATTGAATTCGCGGCCATGCAGTACAACCGGAGCGACAAAATCCGCTATCGCTACCAGCTGGAAGGTATTGACGAGCATTGGATCGAGACGGAAACGCCCGTTACGAAGTACACCGACCTGCGCCCGGGGCATTATGTGCTGCGGCTGAATGCATCCAATACGCTCGGCGTGTGGAGTTCTGATATCCGCGAGCTGCATATCCGCATTGCCCCGCCCTGGTGGCGGACGTGGTGGGCTTATGGGCTGTATTTTCTGCTATTTCTGGGTGCGGTTTACGTTTTGTTGCGTGCTTATATCAACCGGGTAAGGATGCAGCAGTCTATTTTATTCAAGCAAAAAGAAATAGACCTGAAAGCGCGGGAAGCGGAGCAATTGCGTGAGCTGGACGAAATGAAAACCCGTTTTTTCTCCAACATTACCCACGAATTCCGGACGCCGCTGACGCTGATCCTCGGACCGGCCGGCCAAATGCTGGAAGAGCCACGGCAGGAAAAGGACAACAAGCGGCTTTCATTGATTGAACGGAATGGGCGGCAGCTGCTAGGGCTGATTAACCAGTTGCTCGATTTGTCCAAACTCGAAGCCGGTACCACGCAGGTAGATGCGGCCTGGGGCGATCTCGCGGATTTTGTGGAGATGCTTACGGGCACATTTCAAATGGCTGCGGAGGCTAAAAATATTGAATTGGCGTTCCAAAACAGCCTTGAAAGCCGGTATTACTGGTTTGATCACGAAAAACTGGAACGGATTCTCACCAACCTGCTTTCCAATGCCGTGAAGTTTGCCAATGAAAACGGCCGGATACAGGTCGCATTGAATATAACCGGTGAGGAAGGTATTGAAATCACAGTTTCGAATACCGGGCCCAGGATACCCGGCGCGCAGCTCAGCCGCATTTTCGACCGGTTTTACCAGGCCGATCAGCAAGCTGGTTACCGCGAAGGCACGGGCATTGGTCTGGCGATTGTGAAGGAACTGGTGGATTTGCAGGGTGGGAATGTGTCGGTTGAGAGCGGCGCGGACGGTTTCGATACGGTGTTTACCGTGGCTATGCCTTATCGCCGGGGAGAAGCGCGGCAATCAACCGAAAACCTGACTCCTAGGCTGAATGGAAACAGCCATTTGAAGCATAACGAAACGCATTTACACAAAATCCTGCTGGTGGAAGACAATGCAGGCCTGGCGGATTTCGTATCCGACAGCCTGGCTGAAAATTACCGCTTTTACCACGCGAAAAATGGCGAGGAAGGATTGGCAATGGCCATAGAAATCATGCCCGACCTGATCATCAGCGATGTGATGATGCCGGTGATGGATGGTTATGTTTTTTGCAAACACATTAAATCGAACCTCGAGACAAGCCACATTCCGGTGGTGCTGCTGACGGCCAAATCGGCCCTCGAAAGCCGGGTGGAGGGGCTTGAACTCGGTGCGGACGACTACATTACCAAACCGTTCCACCTGCCCGAGCTGCGCCTGCGCATACGTAACCTGCTCGATCGCCAGGCGCGCCTGTACGAGCGCCTCCGCGCGGGCTTCGCGACGCCCGCTGCATTACCCGCCGAGCCGGAGCGCATTACCGACCCGTTCCTGACGAGATTGTACCACATCCTCGACACCCGCCTTGACGACCCCGATTTCGGGGTGACCGAACTGATCCGCGAGATCGGCATGAGCAACAGCAGCCTGAACCGGAAGCTCAAAACGCTGACCGACCTTTCGGCCGTTGAGCTGATCCGTAATTATCGCTTGAAAAAAGCGGCTGCAATGCTTTCCGGAGGTATTTCGGTGTCGGAGGCAGCCTATGCGGTGGGTTTTGATAACTTGTCCTATTTTGCCAAATGCTTCCGTGATTTGTACGGAATGACGCCCCGCGAGTTCGCGGCGAGCGGCATTCCATAAGGTCAGGCCGCTATGACGATGCCTTTTCGGAAAGCCGACGGGCTCGTGCCGTGGTGCTTACGGAACTGGCGGCTGAGGTGGCTTTCGTCGGTATAACCCAGTTCGGCGGCTATCTCGCTGACAGTGAGGTTGCTTTGGGTGAGACGCTGCGCCACAAGCTTGATCCGTGACGAGGCCACATAGCTTTGCAGGCTTTCTCCCGTGTATTTCCGGAAATATTCGCCTACATAGTTGGGTGACAGATTGAATTGCTCCGCCAGATGGTCGACGCGCAGCTTTTCAGGATCGGCGATATGCCGCTGGATATGCAGTAACAGCCGGTTGATAAGCCCTTCCTTCGCGCCCGGGTTGTCGGTAGTGCGTCCGTCGTGCACATTGCGCGTAATGACATTGAGTATCAGCGTGACCAGATGCCGCAGATTGTCCTCGTGGCCGGGCTGGCGCTGCTCGTATTCGGTGATCAGGTGCGAAATCAGCGAAGCGATCATCCCGCAATCGCCTTCGTTGCGGATCAGGAGCTCTTCGAAACGGTTATGGTGTGCAAAAATCGTTTCCAGCTGTTTCAGCCAGGCGGTAATCCGGTCCTTGTCCTGCTCGGTTTTGTATTCGGACAGGAATACTTCCGAAAAACGGATGGAGCAGAACCGCGTGGGCGTTTGCACATCAAAGCCGCGGCAATCGAGCGGGGTGAAAAGGAAAATGCTGCCGGGGCCATATTGGAAGCGGTTCCTGTTCGTCTCCCGCGTGCCGGTACCGTCCATGATCCTGACGATCTCGAAGAAATGGTAGATCAATGGCCGCTCATTCCAGCAATCCATATCGGCCACGTGAACTTCAAAGGGCTGATGCAATGTCTTTTGTTTCATAACCCGTAAAAATACCGAAAAAACCGTGCAATGTCACTGCCGGACGGCAGGTAGCGGAGATAGTTTTGTATTCAAAAAAAGCAACTATGAATACGGAGAAAAAACTATTGGCACCACTCATAGCCGGAGCGCTCGCACTACAAAACCGCGTCGTAATGGCTCCTATGAATCGTAGGAGGTCATTGAACGGCATTCCGGGCGAATCCGCAGCCATCTATTTCGGGCAACGCGCAAGTGCCGGGCTCATTATTACCGACAACACCGCCGTAGCGCCGAACGGCATCGGTTACATGGGAACCCCCGGAATTTACAACCAGGTGCAGATCGACGGATGGAAGCACGTAACCGGCGAAGTGCATGCGCGGGGCGGCCGGATTTTCATGCAGCTCGTGCACGCGGGCCGCATCGGGCATTACCTCAATAACGAAGGGCAGATGCCGCTGATCGCACCGTCGGCGGTGACGGCGGAAGGGCTGATACGCACTGCGGGAGACATTCATTTACCGATTAGCGAGCCTTTGGAGGCCTCCCTTGACGATGTGCGCAGGCTGATCGACGAGCACATTCAAGGTGCCGTGAACGCCATAGCGGCTGGTTTCGACGGCGTGGAGATACACGGGGCGCACGGTTTCCTGCCCGAGCAATTTCTCCACCCGCACACCAACCGGCGCACGGACGCATACGGTGGAAGCATTGCCGCCCGCAGCCGTTTTCTGCTCGAAATCGTGGAAGGTACCATAGCGGCAATCGGGAAGGAGCGCGTGGGGATACGCCTTTCGCCGTTCGTGAAGCTCAACGACCTGCCCGATTATGCGGAGGAGGCGGAGACGCAGCGTTACATTGTGGATGCATTGCAGGAAATGGGCATTGTATACATTCATTTGTCCGATCAGGGGCCCGTGGGGCTGGGCAAAATACCGGAAGCATTCCTCCGGGACCTGCGCCAGCGCTACCAGGGGCTAGTCATACTCGCCGGCGGCTATTCTGTCGAAACGGCCGAAGCTGCGTTGCAGGCCGGTTTGGCCGATCTGATCGCATTCGGAAAGCCTTACATCGCCAACCCCGACCTCACGGAGCGTTTCAAGCTTGGCATTCCGCTTGCCACCGGTGATCCGGAAACCTATTACCAGGGGGGCGACGGCGGGTATATCGACTATCCTTTCGCCAATCTTACTCGCAACCGCATATTTGGCTCAAATACCACCGCAGATTGTCGTTAAACCCCGCGCATTTTAACAGGTGATCCGGTTAGGTTTGTATTTAAAATCAACAATACTATCAACATGAGGGTCAAGGATTACCACCACACCATCGATATCTGGCTTCAATCGCTGGAAGCTTCTGATATTGCGAGGCTGCTGGCCCAGCCGGGGCCGGGCGCCTGGTCGCTGGGGCAGGTGTATATGCACATTCTGGACGAAACGGAGTTTTATTTCAGCCAGATCAAAATTTGCCTCGCATCGAACGACCACGCGATGGAGGACTGCACTTCGGAGGCCAAAGCAATGCTGCGCAATAATGCATTTCCCGACGCGATCCTCGAAGGGCCGCCTTCGAATGCATTCGTCCGCCAGCCGGGCTGCAAGCAGTTCCTGGTCGACCGGCTCGTCCAGCTGAAAACGTTGGTTGCCGAAACCGACCTTTTGATAGCCAGGAGCCTCTTCCACGGAAAAGCAAAACACCCGGGCCTGCATTACCTGTGCGCCGAGGAGTGGTTTCAGTTTTCGGAGATGCATTTCAGGCACCACTTGCGGCAGAAGGCGAGGATAGAGTCGTTTTTGGAGCGTACATTTGGCAAGTACGAGCCTCAAAACTGAGTAGCAATGGCGCGAAGGTCTACCTTCGTGCTACTATTTGCAGGCCTCCGGCCGGTCGGCACTGCGATAAAGCTGCGTTATGGACCGGCCGGAGGCCTGCGAATAGTGTGTACAAATCAAGAGATTTGCACCAGCGCTTTCAGCGCTGCCAACAACGTCGCTAACATGCAATCGGCCGTCAATGGTCAGCGGTCGGCGGTCAGGCCGCAGGCCCCTCACAACCCCGAAATCGTATAAGTCACCGTAGCCGTGTACGTCTTCACCGGCAGCATCACCGATAATCCTTCGATTTTGTATTGAATGGGGATGTTGTCGCGGTGGGCGAGGAGGTTGAGGAGGCCGGTGAAGAATACTTGCGGGGTACTGGTGAGCTGGATGTAGGTGGTGCCCCCGCTGAGGATCGCGATGCCGGTGCCGTTGCCGGTGCGCTGCACGTACAGTTTGAGCGATGGGTCCCAGTTGGAGGTTGTGCTGAGGTGCGCGGTGAGGGTCCAACCCAGTAATGCATTCACTTTGAACAAGGTCTGCGACGCGCTGCTGGTTTCTACGTGCTCGTAGTTTTTGCCGGCTTTGGTGATCGTCGATGAGAGGGAGGGAATGGACCACGTGTTTCCGCTGTTGATCGTAATCGTTTGCGCGGAAGCAGTGAATATGCTCAGGATTGCAATGCAAAAAGCGGTAATGTATCTCATCAGTTGTCGACCATAGTGTACCGCACCGTCACATTCGAGGTGCCGCTGCGAATGTTGGCATAATTCTGAATTTCAAGCGAATAGCTTAGTCGGAACCCGCTGCTGCCGTAGGTAATGCCGGTGTAGGCGCCTTTGATATTGTCTATAAAACTTACGGGCGTGTTGGTCAGGTACTTGTTGGCCGTGACGTAGCTGTTGCCGCCCGTAAAGCCTTGCCCCGTACCGACGTAACTGGCCACATCGAGGCGCAGCCGAATGCCAGGCGGAAGTGTTCCTACCACATCGCCTTTGATGCTCCGCGATGCCCCGGAAGTCACTGCCGAGGTGAATATGAGCCAGTTGGCACTGTTTGCAGTGCCCGTTCCAAGGATATTGCCGGCTTCGGTGGGGGCGGTCATTTGCAGGGTAACGCTGCTGGAACCCGACGGCAGGATATCCACGAGCGCCACCGACGGCATCGTGAGGCTAACGTCCACCGTCGCGACGGTCTGCGCGTACGAAGCGAAGCCGGGCAGGAAACAGTACAGGAGCATCAGATACCTCATTTTTTCACAGATACTTCAAAATTTCTTTCCGAAAAATGGATACGCTTCTCGTTTGGTCTGATCCGGAATGTCAGATCGAGCGTTTTATCGGTTTCTACCGTGAGCTGGCGGCTGCTTTCTTCTACCACGAAACGGTCCTGGGTACCGGGGATGAATACCGATATTTCCCAGTTGCCCGGCCGTATTTCGCGAAACGAAAACTCGCCCTTGTCGTTCAGTTCGGTAAGGTAGTTGCCGTTCTCTCCATTCAGTTTTACCAGAACCGAAGGCTTTTCATTCAGTACCGACGAGAGGCCATTCTGTTTGGCTCTTAAAAATTCGATCCTGCCCGCGATGCTGCCCGTGCGGGTGAACGGAATTTCCACCATTTTGAGACTGTCGGCGCGCACATCTACCAGCATTGGCATGCGTACTACCGGCACTACGCCCTCGCTGCCCGACTCGTTTTGGGTGATGCTGAGGTAATAGCGGTCGGGTGCCACGCCTTCGAACGTGAACATGCCGGTGCTGTCGGTCATGAACTTGTGGCTGCCGAGCTGGATGAGGTTACCCTGCTTGCGGTAGCCGAAGCCCGTGAGTTGGCCTTTCACCGTACCGATATTCTTTTTCCGGCCCAGCGGCACATTCAGCCGCAAAGCGTACCGGATATTAAAAAAGAGCGTATTCTGGTCGGTATTGGCCAGATTAGGAATGTAGGAGCGGCCACCGGAGAAAGTGAAAACGTGTCTTTTCAAATCCAGCATTACCGAAGCGTCTACGAAACTCCTGCGCACGTACAGCTCGTCGGGCGCATAATTGTTTCGGTATAAAAAGCTCGCATACAGGTTCCTTTTGATACTTACCCGCGCATTACCGCCGTAAAAGAACAGGTTTTCGATCGTGCCGGACGCCGAGAATTTGCTCGTATGCTGGTGTTCGAAATATCCGCCCAGCCATATCCACGGGAATAGCCGAACGGCCGGTTGCGCCTGGTTCGAGAACGACTCGTTCCGCCCGTCGCCGTCAGGGGCCAGGTGGTTTTTGGAATAACCATAACGGCCCTGGTAAAAGAGCGTGAACTTTTTGGAAGTTAGGTTATAGGAAAAATTGCTGAAATTCTCGGAGTAATGGAACGACGCGGGCTGTTGCCTGTCCTTGCGCTCCGCTTTGGAATAGAACATAAAAAACCGGTTCCGCTGGTCGGGCTGGAAGGAAATGTAACCCATATAGCTGCGGTCTTTGGGCGAGACGCTGTACAGGTTGGCGTCGAGGCTGGGGTTTACGTCGGAGAAATTGTTACTTGCGCCGATGGTGAGTTTGCGCGTGATATTGAAGCCGATATTGTTGTTGAAAAGGCGGCTGTTGTTGTAAAAGCCATAAAAATGCTTTCCGGCATAAATGACATTGCTGGTAACGCTGATCCATTTTTTGGACAGTTGAAGCCGCAGGAATGCGCCGTAATCCGTTTTGCCGATCGCCTGCCCGGCGCTCAGCTCGCTTTCGAGGTTGAATTCCCGTGTGTGTACATTCGCTGCCAGACCCGTCATGTGTGACCAGAAACGCCGGTCGTGGAAAAACACATTTTTGGAAGCGTACTGCACCCCGATATCGGCCTTCTCATTGATTTTGAACAAAAACTTACCTCCGAACGAGTCTTTCTGATTCAGGAAAAACCTCGCTTTCTGGTAAAATACGGTGTAAGCCATTTTCTTAAACTGCTGTTCCACGCGCAGCCCGCGCCCGAAACGGCCGAATTCCATCAGGTTATTTAGCTGCAAAACATAATCACCCACCGATACGGACAGGCGCTTGCGCCATGCATAATCGAGCGAATACTGGTCGTAAGTACCCACCGCCGGAAATACGAACTGGTTGGGACCCCGGACGGTAAAATCGATGTAATGGCGTTCTTTCTGGTCGATGAAGCCTTTGCCGGTAGCCTGATACTGGTAGGCAGTAACCTGCCGGCCGCCGTACCGGTACGACAGATACGTACCGCCTACTTCCACCGGAAAGCGGAAGTAGCGGTCGATCTTTCTGACTTTGGAGGAAAAAACGGGTATGCTGGTAACGGAATACACGGGCTCGGCGCCGCCGGTCATCACGACCGAAAGGCTTGATGAGGCCTGCCATGCATTGTTGTCGGTGACAGGAATGATTTGCGAGACGGTCACATTGGTACCGGCTCCCGGTTCGAGGGTGAGGCTGTCGGGAATGTCGTCGAGCTTGCCACGTTCCGGTTTCAAAAGTATCTTTTCGGCATTGTTCCCCGAGTTGCGGAGCTGGTATGTGAGCCGAAGTGTATCGCCCTCGCGGATAAATTCGGGCTGGGAAACTACGAACAGCTCCACGTTCCGGATTTGCCCGATTGTGAGCGGGACATTCGTGGCCACGCCATTTACGGAAAACTTTACCTGGTACTCGCCCGAGGCCGAGGTGGCGGGCGTGCCTATCACGTAAAAATAGCGCACCGTCCGGTCGTCGGCTGTTCTTGCAGGTCGCCGCTGGGAAAGCAGCCGCCATTTTTCGGGCAGCTGTATTTCTTCCCGTAGCGAATCTGGTAGGGGTGAGGAGGATTTTACATCAAATAGTAGTGTGATATGCCCACCGGGTATAACCGTGTCGGGCATGTTGGCGAGGCTGACGGCCACCGGCGATTGCCCGTAACCATTCAGGCCCGACATTAAAATCAATATGGCGATGAGCCGGTACAATGGAAGAGGAGGATTATTCAATCTGTAAAGAAATGTTCGATCCGAACAGGTCTTTTTTCGTGTCGGCGATGATCACGCAGTCGTATTTGCCTTTCGGCACGTCGGTAACAGGTATCTCAAACGTGCTGCAATTGCCCGGATAGAGCATTCGGGTGTTGGGTTGCGTGGTTTTGAGCTTGTTGCCGTTGCTGTCGTAAACTTCGAGTACCACATTCGTACGCGCGCCGTAAGAGCCGTTGTTCTTCAAAACTACTTTCAGAAGCGACTGTTCGGCAGAAACCTTTTCGTAGGCGACCTTCTCATAGGACAGCGGCGGCCCTTCCACCGGCCCGATGTCCACGATCACCTGAATGGCGTAACGTACTTTCGAATTGACCTGTATGCCGCCGTGCGCTTCCTCGCGCACAGGATCGGCGACTTCCACCATGATCACCTCCCAATACGTGCCCGGCTGGCGGTTCGGATCGCCTTCGATCGTGTACCGCAGGTCGTAGGCCTCGTTGATGGCGATCACCCGTTCATCGACATTCGTCTTCAAACCGGCTCCCAGCGACCTGCTGTGGCTGCCGATTTCCGGGTACGCCGCCTGCTGATCGCATTGGGCTACGAGGTCCTGACGGTATACCAATATACGGGAGTCTTTTCCGCCCTCATTTTTCACCTTGATGGTCCCCTGGACCTTCGTGGAGGCGGTCGGAATGCTGTGGCTGTGTGTCAATCCGTTCAAGATCACTACCGATGCCCGCATCGGGAGGGGCACCAGTAGCATCATGCTAAGTAAGGCAGTCCATTTCATTCGGTAACCTTAGTTGTCCGCGAGCGTGTAAGTTACTGTAACTGTCGTTTGGCCCGAGCGCAGGTTTGCGTAGTTGGCGTCGGCAGCGAGGAATGTGTAAGTGAGCTGATGTCCGCTGGTCGGTCCGGAAGCCGTGTAGGCGCTTCCGATGTCGGAAATGAGCGTCTGATCAGTGGTAGTGAGGTTAAAACCGGCCGTAGGCGTTCCTTTCGAACCTGCACCGCCTGCGGCAGCAGCTGCCACAAGGTGGATGTCTACGCCCGCAACCACCGCACTCGCTTTCACATTCACTTTCTTGGTAGTTGTTCCCGCCTGGATCGACGTGTAGTTGAGCCAGATCGAGTTGTTGGCAACAGGTGCCACGATTTTTTCACCCGCTTCGTCGTTTGCCGGTTTGGTGAAGGTGGCATTTAAAGTTTTTGAAGTAGCGCTTTCAAGATCAAGCAGGGCCACTACGGGCACATCCACAATAATCTGATGGTTGTCGGTTTGTGTATCCGACTGCGCCACTGCACGGCCCGACAGGCCTGCTAACATCACCACAAACATCGACGAGACGAGGGTAATTTGTTTTTTCATAATCATGAAAGAATTTGATAAGTGAATTTTAGGTACTTCCGAGAAAGTTTACAAATGTAGAAGTACTTTTACAAATATCCAAGAGGGTTGGGAAAATATTTCCACACAAATCGCTGATTTAAAATACCTTCGGTTACATGTGCCCGAAATGGCTCAAATGGACGATTAAGCAAACCTGCCGGGGACATAGATTTTTTTATGGAAAGATAATTTTGAAAGCTCCGGAAGCCATTGCATCAATACATCAAAAAACTGATGCAATGAAAGTTACCTATCGCTGCCATTCGTGCTTGAAGTAGGCAGAATGATCTTTTTCGACCGTTCATTTCGGGCAGCGGACTTGCCGGTTGCATCGGGCCAAACTACATGAAGGTGGATTATATTTCTGTATCATGCGGCCATTCCGGTCAGTCGCACGACGTGGGGTGCATCATTAGCAATAATCATGCCAAGCTGGTGGGTGGTTGGGTGCACTACACGCGTTTTGGAGCGCGTGGGAGGAGCATATGCGGGGCGGCTGCATTTTTAATTCATTTTTAATCACACCGCCTGCTTCTTAACGATATATTTCGCCCACAATAACAAGTACACCAAGTGCGGTTATTGCTATTGAGTTATGTAGTTAAAAATCCATTGATCATCTTATGTTCAATGGATTTTTCTTTTTGATCACCTGTTTTCCAGCCAGCCGAGGAATTGGCTTACTTTTTCTTTTCCAATCAGCAGCTTTTCTGGCGTCGGAATCGTGAGCTTAATGAAGAGTTTTCTCGAAAAATAATGCTCTACTTCCTTCACCGCGTCGAAATTGACGAGGTACTGGCGGTTCAGCCGGTAAAATTGTGAAGATGAAACGACTCCCTGCACTTCTTCCAGCGGCTGTGTGATGGTATAGTCCTGGTTATCAAATGTCCGCAACCAGGTAGTTTCATTGTGAATGTAGAAGAATGCGATCGTCTCGGTTTTGATGGTGATGTATTTGTTTTGCTTGAAAACGAGGAAGCTTTTTTTGCCTTCGGGTTCGCCGAGCCTTTTCAAAAGCATTTCCAGCTCGGGTACCAATGGTTTTTCGGTAGAAAAATAGCTTTTCAGCTGGCTCAGCTTGTCAAGCGCGCCTTCAATGTGTTCTCTTTTGAATGGTTTGAGCAGGTAATCGATCCCGTTGGCCTTGAATGCTTCGATCGCGTAATGGTCGTAAGCGGTGCAGAAAATCACCGGCGGCACCACCTTCACCGACTCGAAAATTTCGAAACACAGGCCGTCCGAAAGCTGGATATCCATGAAAATCAGGTCGGGCTGGGGCGATTCGGTTAGGTAGGAAACGGCCCGTTCCACGCTCTGGATCGTGGCTACCACCTCGGCTTCGGGGCGGAGCGTGGTGATCAGCTGCGCGAGCGAGCGGGCCGTTTTGATTTCGTCTTCAATGATTACGATTTTCATGAATAAGCGGCAGTTTGACCCTGAAATATTCCTGGTCGTTTTCGATTTGTACTTTTTGGTTCAGCAGGTGGAAATACCGGCGGTTGATATTGTCGAGCCCCACTTCGGTCGAATGCTCGGGGTTCTTTTTCAGTTGCAGCGGGTTTTCTACGATCAGCAGGCCGTTTTCTTCGTAAATGGCAATATGCAGCGGCTTGTCAAGCGATACGACATTGTGCTTAATGCAATTTTCAACCAATAGCTGCAATGTAAACGGCGGTATCCACGTGCGGTAAACGTTCTCCGGCACCCGGTATTCCAGCTCGATACCTTCCTCGAACCGCGCTTTCAGCAAATACATATAGGCGTCCAGTATTTCGATCTCTTCCGAAAGGCTGATCAGGTCGAGTTTTCTGTTTTCTAGTGTAAACCGGTAGAAATCAGATAGTTTTAATATGAAATCTACGCTATTCTTATCTTCCAGCTCCACCATTGATTTCAGTGTACTGAGACTATTGAAGAGGAAATGCGGATTTACCTGCTGTTTCAGCAACTCATATTGCGCGCCGAGGTTATCGGCCTTGCTGCGTTCGAGTTCCAGGATCACCTGCTGGTTGCGGTGCGTCTGGTAAAGCAAATGCAGCAGCATATAGAAGATCAGGTTGATCATAATCCCGCGTACTTCGAACATCAGTACCACCGGCCCGAAATCCAGCGTCGGGATCGCCAGCTTCTGCGCGCCTACCATCAGGAACATGAGCACGATCCCGATGGCGATGCTGCGGAACAGCAGCGGGTACGAAAAGCCCGAGGACGAATGCTCTTTCGTGAATTTGGGCAGCGAGTAGATATTGAAATACCACACAAACAATGTGAACGAGGTGGTGATCAACGCGCTGGTAACCGCCTCGAAACCATTGGGATGCTTCTCGGCTATTTTAGGAACGGTGGTGAGGATGCCCAGCGACAGGGAACTGAGCCAGACGATCACCGCCGAAACCCTGAATGTCTTTTGTACCATGATTGTTCGTGAACCGGTTTACGGGAAAACAGACGCCCGTTGGGCAAATATAAAACTAATCCGCTCTGCATTGCTCAAAACGGCATTTTCGTCCTTTTTTTGGCTGGAATCATCCTTAGCATAATCGATCGCCGGGCCCGATTCCCCGGCGGAAACCGTTACCGTCTCCACCGATTGCACATTGCCGTTGATATTGCTGCCAAACCAGAGCGGATTCTGTTTCAGGTCCCACGTGACGAGTTTGAAAACTTCGCCAGGCGTACCGACGCGCGGCGTGTGTGCGTCGCGCTCCTTACCCGCATTTGCGAGGGCGTCGTCGTTGCCGTAAAGAACCGCAATGGTGCGGGTACGGTCGTTGTGGAACGAGGTAATGACGTGCAGGCCATGGTCGTCGAAGATCGTTTCGGGATTCGGTGCGAGCTTCCGGGAGTCGTGGCAGGCGTCTAATGCGATGGTGGCGAAGATGAGTGCGATGAGGCTTTTCATGATGGTTGTTTTTTTGACCGCCGACGGCCGACCGCCGACCGCCGATTGCGGGGTGAGTTGATAGATGATTAAGGGACGATGGTCTTTTGCTACAATCGGCGGTCAATATCCGGCCGGTTGGCGGCGATGATGGCGCCGTTTTGTGTGCTTTGCAGGAAGGTAATTACTTCCCATTCGTTCGGGTTGAAGCCTTCGGGGAGGTTTACCGAAACGTTGCCGCTTGCAGCTGCCGGGAAGCTTTGAATGCGACGGACGATCTGTACGTGCGGGAGCAACCGACCGGCGTTCTCGCCACGTTTCACCATCGTATGCGCTACTTTTTGTACCAATGCGACCTGTAAAACGGTACCGCGACCTGCATTCGTGGTTTGATAAGCAAGTTTCAATTTCCCCGCCTCGATCTGCGCCTCGGCATTCAGTTGCGCTGTCGGGGTTGCATTCAGTTCGATGTTAAGGGCGCGTTTCAATGTCTCTTCCTGCGAACCGATCAGTTCATGCCGGCCATTCACGACGGCCTGCGGCGTGTAGACGGTTTCGAGGTTCAGCCAGTTGGCGTATTGGTACTGGCGTTTGGTGTACTCTTTGTCGCTGAACACGTCCCGCCAGCCCTGGTGGTTCCAGTAATCGACGTGAAATGCGAGGAGGTAAACCGGCTTGCCAGCATTCTCCTCCTGGATTTTCGCCAGTAACTTATCAGCCGGCGGGCAGCTCGAACAGCCTTCGGAAGTGAAGAGTTCGATGACGGCAAAGCCTTTGTTGGCGTCGGGGTTATCAGTAGTTGTTTTTGAATTTAGATCGGAAGCCATGGCGGAAAGTGAGATGCCTAGCGTAAGGAAAAGCGAAGTGATGATGTTGGTTTTCATGATGGTTACCGGGTCGCCGGTGCGGTTGGTTTAAGTTGGTAATTTTTTTGACCGCCGACGGCCGACCGCTGACCGCCGAATGCGGTAATGGTGGAGCCTTTGCGGGTTTTGGTTTTTGTTGTAATCAAGAGATGTTATCAATCAAGAGGTCGGCGGTCCGTGTCGGCCGTCGGCGGTCAGGCTTTCGGCCCTTAACGCGCCGGCTTGGTCGGGATGTCGAATACGAACCCGGTACCTTTCGCCAATTGGTGGCAATTGATGCAAGAAGTCGCAAATGAAACCGTCTTGCCGTAGGGCTTCAAATCGAGGCCGCTGAACCGGGCGAAGCCCCAGCCTTCGGTGCTGGCGAACTTTTTGGCGTCGCGTACCATGATCTGGATGTTGTTGA
This sequence comes from Dyadobacter soli, assembly GCF_900101885.1. Lineage (GTDB taxonomy): Bacteria > Bacteroidota > Bacteroidia > Cytophagales > Spirosomataceae > Dyadobacter > Dyadobacter soli. The sequence continues at coordinate 200,711 of NZ_FNAN01000001.1, forward strand.
AGTTGCCTGGTTTTACGTTGCCGTCGGCGTCGGGGGCCTGGCTGGTCCATACTACTTTTACGATCACCGCGCCGTCGGGCCAGGGGAGGATCTTGTTTTCTTCCAGGGCTTTTACGGCGATGTCGTTGCCGTAAATGATGCGCGAAGTGCCATTGTCGGGGCGGCCGGTCGAGCTGATCACCTTCCAGTTTTTGTAATCATCGAAGTATTGAATGCCGTTGATGGAAGTCGGTACTTGCGCTACTTGCTTTTGTTCGACGATCCGGGCGGTGTCTCCGAGCTCATAATGCTTCTGCGAAATGCTGGTGACGTAGTTTTTCAGGATCGTGAGCTCCGCGGGCGTCACCTTCGCATTCGGGTGTGTGGCTGCGTATTCAGGCAGGGGCATGCGGCCCGCGTCGATCATATTCACGATGTACCAAAGCTTGCCTTCCTGATCGGCTTTCGGGATACTGTCCCATTCCGAAAAGTTGAAACGTTTGCGGGCTTCCTCCACATCGGCAGCGACTTTATAAGAGAACGGCGCTACTTTGTCGTACCAGCGCAGGTTGGTCTCATTGGAGTGGCAATCGTAGCAGGAGCGTTTGAGAATGCGGGTCACCTCTTCCGGCCCGTGAAATTCCGACGTTACCGGCGGGTTTTCAATTTTCGGGCTGTTGACTTGCAGCACGACAAAGCTGGTAAAAAGAATGCCTGCGAGGATTGCGACGGCGTTGCGGTATCTGTGGCGTTTCAGGGCGTTCATAGCGGTTTGTTTTTTTCTCAAAAGTAGCGCGGCGCGTCGCCGCCGGGAATCGGTTTCAGGCCGAATTGGACAGATTCGGGGGTGAAGTGGACAGGGGGGATTTTGGGGGGAAAGGGAGGAAAGGGGGAAAGGGAGGAAGGGATGAAAGGGAGGAAGGGAGGAACGGGAAGAAAGGAGGAAAGGAGGAATGGGAGGAAGGAGCCAGGTGGTCAAATCGCGTAGCGATGCAATATTGGTAGCAGAAATGCGGCCAGGTTCGAATTTTCTTGCATTTCCATCCTCCCTTCCTCCCGTTCCTCCTTTCCTCCCATTTCTCCATTCCTCCCTTTGAAAATTCAAAACTGCTCCCTGTCCATTTCGCCCGCGAATTTGTCCATTCCGGGTGGTTTGCGCTGTCGGGGGCGGCGAGATTGTATTCTATTTGTATCAGAAATCGCAGCGGAAACGCCGGTTTCGAGTTCAATTAGAAACTTTTGAAAGTCGCAAAAATCAATTTAAATCATTTCAGAAAAATGGAAACCATCGAAATCACCAAAGCAGCAGGTACTACTACCATCGATAAAGTACTTTACACAGGAAAAACCCACACCTCAGGTGGCCGCGACGGCGCTTCACGCAGCTCGGACGGTAATCTGGATATTAAATTGTCGTCACCAGGCTCGAACGGCGCGGGTACAAATCCTGAACAGCTTTTTGCAGCCGGTTGGTCTGCATGTTTTATCGGCGCGATAGGCATTGCAGCGGCGAAGAATAAAATCGCACTACCGGAGGGTACTGCCGTAGATGCCGAGGTGGATCTGGGCGTTACGAAGTCGGAATACTTCCTGCAAGCCCGCCTGAATGTAAGCCTGCCCGGCCTGGACGAGACAACCGCCCGCATCCTGATCGAAGCGGCGCACCAGACCTGTCCTTATTCCAAAGCGACGAGGGGGAATATCGATGTTACTATTAATGTGAGCATCTAGGTTTCGACCGCCGACGGCCGACCGCTGACCGCCGATCGCTTGTGGCCTGCGGCCTGATCATAGACGATCGACCATGGATCATGGCAATGATATTTGTCCTGGTCTGTGGTCTTTTTATTTTCGGCTGAATCCATGGTCTATGGTCCATCGTCCATCGTCTATGGTCAGCCACCCAATACGGTACCACACAACCCATCGGCGGTCAGCGGTCGGCGGTCAGCGGTCATCAGCCCGCCCCTCACGCCACAACCGCCGCGGGCGCCTTCCACTTACTCACAAACAAATCCTGCAACTGCTCGATTTCTTGCTGGTAGATGGTCTTTTTCCGGGTGCCGAAGTATAAGGTGTTTTCCATCGGAGTGGTGCCTTCCCACACGAGCTGGATCTGGCCGGTTTCGATGGCTTCCGTGCATAGGAAATGCGGGACGATCGAGAAGCCTTCGCCGCCGCTGAGGCAGCGGATGATCGAGCATATGTTGGGTACGATGTAGTTGGGGCGGAAATCGGGGTGCTGGTCGAAGTTTTTGAGCCAGAAATTCTTCAAATGCTCCATATCGGCTGCGGTGCTGTACCAGATCTGCTGTTTGAGCCAGTTGGCGGCTTCGGTCTTCCTGGGCTGGCCGAGTAGGTCGATCAGCGGATCGATGTCGGTTTGATTACCGGCGATAAGCACGATACGCTCTTTGGAAAAAGGTTTGTAGACAAGGTTCTGCTGGTTGCCCTGCTGCGGCGTCACGATCAGGTCGAGCAGGCCGTTGTCGAGGTCCTGCTGCATTTGCGGGTATTCGCCGAATTTGATGATCAGGTTGAACGGCAGGGTTGGAATGTGCTCTTCCAATGTGTATTGAAAGGTTTCAAAACACATCCCGACGCTGATGGTCGGCCGCTCGGATTTGGAGCTTTTATGAAAATGCTGCTCCACGGCTTCGAGTTTCCGAAGCGGGTCGAGCACGAAGTTGTACAACACCTTTCCTTTCTCGGTCGGTACCATTTTGCGTGGTGACCGGTCGAACAGCTTATGGCCCGTATAAGCTTCCAGCGAATTCAAATGCAGGCTCACGCCCGGTTGAGATATAAAAAGCTCCTGGGCGGCCGCCGAGAGCGTCCCCGTTTCGTAGATCGCCTTGAAAGTGCGGAGCCATTCCAGATTGAGTACCATACCTATCTATAAGTTTTATAATACAAATATACAATTTAAGTTATTTTGATAATGCATCAGATCGCCGGAAATTTGTAGCATCAAAATCAAAACAGACTATGAAAAAGATATTTGTCATTAACGGCGGTCAGCATTTCGCGCATTCGGGAGGAAAATTCAACCATACGCTAACGGATCTGGACCAATCCTATTTTACAGCAGAAAACGGTTTCGAGCTGCAAGTAACGGGCATCAACCAGCCCTACGATCCCGATGAGGAGGTAAGGAAGTTCGTGTGGGCGGACGTGGTCGTATACCACACGCCGGTATGGTGGTTTTCAATGCCTTATAAATTGAAGGAATACATCGATACCGTCTTCACGGCAGGTCACCGAAAAGGCATTTACCGCAGCGACGGCCGCAAAACCGATAACCCCGCCATCAATTACGGCACCGGCGGAATGCTTCACGGCCGCAAATACATGCTTACCACCACCTGGAACGCACCCGAAACCGCATTCACATTACCGGGAGAATTCTTCCGCGAGCATTCGGTCGACGAAGGGGTAATGTTTGGTTTCCACCGCATGAATGCATTCACCGGTATGGAGCCGCTGGAAGGTATGCATTTCCACGACCTCGAAAAGAATGCCACGCCCGAGCGTATCCAGGAATACAAAGATCAGTACCTGGCGCACTTGGCCGGTGTTTTTAACAATCTGGAAATAGAAGCAGCCGCTTAAACCGATAGCAAAATGGCACATTTAAAAACAGCATTGGTAGTAGGAGCGAGCGGGTTAATCGGCAAAAACCTGACGGCCTATCTGCAATCGTTGCCCGATTGGAAGGTGATAGCAACATCCAGAAAACCGCTGCCGGGAAATGTGGAAACGGTGACCGTCGATTTGCTCGACGAGGCTGACGTAGCAGTGAAATTCGCGACGCTGGCTTCCGTAACCCACGTTTTTTACACCGCCTACCAGGACAAACCGACCTGGGCCGAACTCGTAGCACCCAACATGGCAATGCTCCGGAATGTGGTGCAAACGATTGAAAAAGTATCGCCCAAACTGGAACATATCAGTTTTATGCAAGGCTATAAAGTATATGGGGCGCATTTGGGGCCGTTCAGGACGCCAGCGCGGGAGGACGACCCGCCCATTATGCTTCCCGAATTCATGACTGAGCAGCAACGGTACATTACCGCGGCGCAACAGGGGAAATCGTGGAGCTGGTCGGCGATCCGGCCGTCGGTTGTGGGTGGTTTTGCACCGGGTAATCCGCTCAACCTGCTGTCGCTGATCGCGGTTTACGCTTCGATAAGCAAGGAACTGAATGTGCCTTTCCGCTTTCCGGGAAAGCCCGGCGCCTATCATCCGCTCATCGAACTGACGGACGCCGATTTGCTTGCGAAAGCCACCGTCTGGGCGGCCACTACGCCTGAGGCTGCCAATCAGGCATTCAATATCAATAACGGCGACCTCTTCCGCTGGGAGGAAATGTGGCCCAAACTGGGCAGGTATTTCGGATTGGAAACCGCTCCGCCCGTGCAGCTCCCGCTCGCGGAGGTGATGCGCGACAAGGAGCCCGTGTGGGAAGCGCTGCGCGAGCGCCACGGATTGCAATATGGTTACGAGGCATTGTCCGCCTGGCCGTTCGGAGACTTCGTCTTTTCCTGGGATTACGATTTTCTCGCAGACGGCTCGAAGGCCAGGCGGCTCGGGTTTCACGAATATGCGGATACCGAACAGATGTTCTACCGCATATTCGATCAGTTGCGTGCCGAAAGGGTGATTCCTTAACCTTCCTGCTCCACGAATTCGGTGAGGCTTTTGCTGATAATGTGGGTCCAGCCTGCGGAGAAGCTTTCCGGTTTGAAATCCGCGTGGTCTTTCGGGAAGGTGTGCAGGCCCTTGTGCGTGAGGCGTAGGCGGGTTTTTTCACCTTCGGGAATGAGTTCGAAACTCACTTCGGAGTCGCCGGGGTAATCGGCGTAGCGCCACGAATAGGCGAGCTTGCGGTTAGGCTCGGCTTCTGTGACTTTGCAGAGGTGGCGGTACTGCCTGTCCTCGCTGCCCGCCGTGAATTCGAACTCGAAGCCGGGTTCTGCCTTGAATTCCGGAATGTCGAAATACCATTTCTGCATTTGCCCTGCGTCGGTAAGGGCTCTCCACACCCGCGCCGGCGGGGCATTCAGTACTTTTTCTAAAACAAAAGGTTCAAAAGCCATGGTTATGATGGGTTTAAAAGTTCAAAGGTTTTCATCAGGAAGGTCTTCATCCAAAAAGCGTTCGAGGGCGTCGAGCTTGTCTTGCCAGAATTGCTGATAGGTATTAGCCCAGTCGGAAACTTCTTTGAGGCCTTTCAAATCAGCCTGGCAGAAGGTTTCACGGCCGCGGGTCTGCACGGTCACGAGGCCGCATTCCGTCAGTATTCGAATGTGCTTGGCGACGGCCGGCCTGCTGATCGTAAAATGATCGGCTACATTGTTGAGATTGAGTGTTCGCCGGGACAGCAAACCGATTATCTCCCGCCTTGTAGGGTCTGAAATGGCCTGAAAAACGTCTCGTCGTACCTGGTTCATGGGTTTGGAAACGGTTATAAAAGTAAAATGGAAACCATATGGTTTCCAAATATAAATGAAACCAAACGGTTTCCAAAAAAATAGCCCGGATTTTTTGAAAAACCCGGGCTTAACCCCAATTCAGTCCGATTTAGTAATGCAGTTGAACCTTAATTGTTTCCTTCACCAGCCTTTTTATCATCATTGCTAATCCGCTTCTTCTGCCGCTGGTTGCCCGATACCTGCCCGAATTCATATTTCAGGTTGAGGCGCCAGCCGCGGCGGTACATCGCCACGTCCTGCGACTGCACGAAATTCGCGCCCACGAATTCGTTTTTCCACCGGATCCGTCGGTTGAACGGATTATCATAGCCAAACCCGATCGTCCCTTTCTTTTTCAATATCTCTTTTTGTAATACAATATTATAGAACCCGAATCCGCCGTAGCTGCCCTGAATGTTCACGCGCTTGGAGTTGTAGAACCCGAATAGCTGCGCTTTGATGCCCTTCCCGAAATCGATGGTGGAGTTCAGGTTAATGCGGTACATCCAGTCGGCGTTGCGGGTTTTGAGCTCGGCGCTTTCGAGTACATTATAGAATACGTTGAGCGAGCCGTTCACGCTCCATTGTTTCATCAGCTTAGTATTGGCACTCAGGTTGACGCCGTATGCGGAGTTTTCGGCTACATTCTGGAAAATCTGTTTCAGCACGCCGCTGCTGTCCACATTGCTGATGCTCTCAATCGCATTGTTGGTCTGGCGGAGGAAAAAGGACGCATTAATGCTCGTCTGCTTGATCGAAACGCTGTAATTGGCCTCGACCGAATGCGTCAGTTCCGGTTTCAGATAGGGGTTACCGCCGTACTGGTTCTTCGAATCGGCCTGGTTTACATATGGATTGAGGTAAAAGAACTGCGGCCGTTGAATGCGCTGCGTGTAGCTCACCCGCAGTTGCTGGCTCTTTTTAAGGCTTCGCGAGAGGCTTACGCTCGGAATGAGGTTGCCGTAATTGTTCGAAAATGCCGCGGTACCATTCAGGAAGTTTGCCTGGATGAATGTGTGCTCGTAGCGCGCGCCCAGGTTGATGCCCCATTTGTTCTTCGGCGTGCGGTTGTAAACGAGGTAGGCCGCGGTTACCTGCTGCGCATAGTCGAACACATTGGCCTGCTCGGGCATATCGTGGAAATCGTCGGAGCCGTCGATGGCGCTGGAAATGCGGTAATCGCTCAGGATCTGGCGGAAAATGGTTTTGGTGCCGGTTTCGAGCGTGCTGATGCTGTCGAGCGGATTGGTAAAGTCGAGCTGGATCGTTCCTTCCTTATTATTGCTGATATTATAGCTCTTTTCGCGGTAGTAAACAGCATTGCCGCGGTCCATGAGGTCCGAATCATAATCGCTGTCCTCGCCTTCGAAAGAGTACATCATGAGCAGGTTCAGCTCTCTTTTGGGTTTTTTGAACAAACGGGTATAATCGAGGTTGACGGTTGCGCCCTGCCAGTCGTACGTACGGCGCATGTCACGGCGGAAATACTGGCTTGAAATACCCCGTCTGCGCTCGTCGAAGGTAATGTCGAACCAGTTGGTGTTGATACCATTGTAGTAGTTGATCCCCGCGCCGACGCGGTTGAGGGAGTCAATGTCCCAATCGGCATTGAACGACCCGTAGAAGTTCTTGCCGCGGCCGCGTACCCATTGCAGCTGCTCCTGGTTGGTGACGGAATCCGCATTGCTGAACGTGCGGTATTGCTGCATGTACCGTTTGTTTTTCCAGTTGCTGAACCCGCCGTTGGCAGAGAGCGTAAGTCCTTTGTTGCGGTGGCTGATGCTCGCATTGGGCCAGTTGTTCCATTGCCCGAAATTAGGGCTGACCGAGCCGTTGGTACCTTTCAGGGTATTCTTTTTGGTAATAATATTGATGATCCCCGCTGTTCCTTCTGCATCGTATTTGGCAGAAGGTGAGGTGATTACCTCCACTTGCTTGATAATGTCGGCCGGAATTTGTTTCAAAGCTTCGGAAACGCTGCGCGCTACTACATTGGAGGGTTTGTTGTTGATCAAAACCTTGATATTACCACTTCCGCGCAGCTGTACATTGCCCTCGATATCCACGGCAATGGAAGGTATTTTTTTCAAAACGTCGGTCGCGTCGCCGCCTTTAATGCTGATGTCCTTTTCCGCATTGTAAACCATCCGGTCGGAACGCTCTTCGAAAAGCGCCTTTTGCTCGCTGACGGTAACCTCTTTCAGATTCTGTGCCGCGGAGGTCAGCTTGATGACGCCAATCTCGATATCTTCCTTGTCCGCATGCACCGGGCCAAACGTTTTGGTAGTGTAACCCATCAGCGACGCCTGTACAATGTAAACGCCCGGCGCCACTTTCGTGAATGTGAACCGGCCCTTGGCATCGGCCGTCACGCCTTCGGTGATTTTTCCGTCTTTCAGCAAGGCGACCGTCGCAAATTCGACAGGCTTATTGGCCGTCGAGTCCATCAGCAGGCCCGAAATGCGTACTTGCTGCGCGAAAAGGATATTCATGGTAACGGCCAGAATGGCCAGGGTGAGTAGGGGTGCTTTCATACATGGCTAATTAACGACTGTTCGATTTGTGTCCATCCGGTGACCGATTTGGCGGCGATCGGATGCAATGCAATGACGACCGAGTTTCCGAAACGTTGCACGGAAAAAACAAAAAAAGGCCCGACGGGGCCTTTTTTTGTTGTTAATCAGATGTAAAAAACAGGGGCGTCAGGCCTTCTGCGCGTGGAATGGCGCCTGGTCGTGTCGGACCTGCTCTGCCAGCCTGGAAATATAGGGAATGCCCTCGCGCTCATAGGCCGCGATCTGCGCGGCTGTGAGCCGGATCTCGAATTCGTACACACCTACTCCTCCGCACACGACGGAGAGGACGTAGTCTCCGGGGCGATGTTCGGAAAAAGTATAATTCCAGGCTTCTTTGGCAATTTCTTTCATGTAAAAAGGCGTTATGCGGGGCTAAATATACGTCAAAAAGCCAAAGGACAGCGCGTTGCCCAACGCGCTGTCCCGTTTCATGGTTATAGTGGTGTTTCCGTGTATTTTCCCTTAGGTATTTTGTTGACGACCGCCTCGGAGTAGCCCGTAGGAAGGTGGCCGCCCGGCAACCACAGGTTGTTGGCACCCATTTCATTGCCCGAAGGCAGGCGCACATTCAATGCTTTGGGGTCAGGGATCGAAATGCGGACCATTTCCTTGCCCTGCCAGCTGCCGGCAGGGATGCCCAGCTCCGTTTCGATTTTGCTGATGTCTTTACCGGTTTTGGTCAGCATTGCATCCATTTCGGTTTTCGTCATCACAAACTGCGTGTTGTCGGGGTAGCCCAGCGTGTCGCGGCCATAGTCGTCCAGTGCCTTTTTAGTGACGAGGTACGTCGCGCCGCCGTTGAATTGCGCGAGGTGGAAATCGATGTATTTCTGGTCCAGGTATACCGAAGGATCGGGGCGCTGGCCTTTGGCAATGTCGAGTACTTTCTGAGAATTCCAGCCGTCTTTCCAGGAATCTTCGAGTTTGATAGTTTCGGGGTTTGTGTCGTGGTCATCGTCACTACACGAGAAGGACACGGCCGTCATCAGCATGAGCAGCCACAGGCGAAGGAGATTTTGCTTCATTGAAATAGTGTTGGGTAAATGATTGTGTCCGCAAGTATACTGAAAAGTAAATTAATTCGACTTTTATACTTGTCATTTTTGAATAAATTCTACAAATGCTCGTCCGGGTGCAAGCGTTTCCCCGCTTTGTTAAATCCGTGCAAATTTTTTCCCTATCATCACGGAATTAACGGTTTCGGACAGGCGTGCGGGTTCATAATTCGCGGATTTTCTATGCGCCAGTCCCTGATTTCGCCATTGGCGATCATGGAATGAATTTTGCAATTCACCTGAATACCGGAACGAGCCGGGAACGTATAGGGTGAGGGGGCGTACCGGCCGATAACAAGAATTTACCGATAAAATGATGATACCTGGAAACATTTCGATTCTACTGGTGGACGACGACGTCGATGACCAGGAGATCTTCCTGCTAACTATGCAGGATACAGGCGCGGGTGTGGATTGCGAGTTCGCATGCGACGGTATCCAGGCACTGGAAAAGCTGGGCGGCGGGGCATATCAGCCTCAACTGATTTTTATAGACATCAATATGCCTAAAATGAATGGAATGGAATTGCTTGCCGAATTGAAGCAAAACCCCCGGCTGGTACAGACACCGATTTACATGTATTCGACCTCCGATCAGAAAGAAATCGTTACAAAGTGCATGGAACTCGGTGCGTCCGGTTTTATGAAGAAAAGCCCTGATATAGATGAGCTTAGGAGAGGTTTTACGCAATTGATAGATAACCGCGCAGCTCTATGACCGACCCGACGGAACAAACCACACTTGAATTTTTGGCAGGTGGAGGCGAGATGGGCCGGCGCATACGGGAATTCGATTGGCATACTACCGGCCTGGGAAGCCCCGGAGGCTGGCCGCAAAGCCTGAAAACGTGCATCCGGATCATGCTCAGCTCGAAGCAACCCATTTGGATCGGGTGGGGGCCAATGCTTTTGAAGTTTTACAACGATGCCTATATCGACATTGTGCGCGGCAAGCACCCGCATGCGCTCGGGGAGCCGGCGTCGGTGGTATGGAAGGACATCTGGAAAGATATTGAGCCGTTGCTCACGCGTGCGATGGAGCGCGACGAGGGCACTTATGTGGAATCCCGGCTGCTGATAATGGTGCGAAGCGGGTTTCCGGAAGAAACTTATTATACTTTTTCCTACACACCCGTGCTGGGCGATGATGGGCGCCCGGCAGGGATTATTTGCTATAATACTGCTGATACAGAGCGTATTATTAATGAAAGGGCGCTCAAAACCATACAAATGCTCGATACGCTCGGTGAGAAGAAGCGGGAAGATGAAGTTTTTGCGCAGGTAGGAAAGGCATTGTCTGCCAATTCGCTGGATTTCCCGTTTGCCGTACTGTACAGAATCTCGGAAGATGGCGAACAGGCCAGTCTCGTAGCAACATCGGGCATTAGCAGCACCGACAAACACCTCGATGCACACATTGACCTCACCGTCCACGGTACCCATTACGAACAGCTGGTATCGACTGTGCGGGAGAACCGCATGACCGAGGCGATCAACCGCGGGCATTGGAAACACCTGGCCAAGGGAGGCTGGGACGTGACGCCCAAATATGTAGTTTACCTGCCCATTCAATCGGCAAACCGTGCATTTCCGCTCGCATTGCTGGCCGTCGGGCTGAACCCCTACCGCAAGTTCGACGAAGCCTACCGTAATTTTCTCCAGCAGATCGCCGACCGCATTGCATTGGGCCTTGGGAATGTAATGGCTTACGAAGAGGAGCAGCGCAGGCTGCATATCCTGGAAGAGCTCGACAAGGCCAAAACCCTGTTTTTTACCAACATCAGCCACGAGTTCCGGACGCCGCTGATGCTGATGCTGGGCCCGCTGGAAGAACTGATGAACCGTAAGGTGACGGAATGGTCGGAAGGGGAGCGGGCAAAGGTGGAAGTGACCCATCGCAATGCATTGCGTTTGCTAAAACTGGTGAATACGCTGCTGGATTTCAGCAGGATGGAGGACGGACGCGGGCACGCGCGGTTTGTGAGGACGGATATCGCGTCGTATACACGGAACCTGGCGGCCAATTTCCGCTCGGTCATCGAAAAGGCGGGGCTTAAATTTGAAGTAGCTGCCGACACTGATGCGATCGCCTACGTAGACCAGCAGATGTGGGAAAAAGTGGTGTTCAATCTTTTGTCCAATGCATTTAAATACACATTAAACGGCAAGATCACGCTAACACTCGAAATGCGGGAGGGGCACATCCGGCTGTCGGTCCGCGATACCGGCGTGGGCATTCCCGCGCACGAGCTGCCACATATGTTCGAACGTTTCCACAGGGTACAAAATTCGGGTGGGCGCACGTATGAAGGCACTGGAATAGGCTTGTCGCTGATTAAAGAGCTTGTAGGCCTGCACGGCGGCGACATCGGCGTTGAAAGCACGGAGGGTAAAGGAAGCTGTTTCACCGCCAGGATTCCCGAAGGCAAAAGCCACCTCGAAGCGTCGCAGGTGTACGAAGAGAACCCCGAAATCGACGAAGCCATTTCGGATTTCTATGTGCGTGAAGCGGAAAGCCTGCTGGCTTCATCGGAAAGGGAAAAGCAGGATAACGAATGCCGGGAGGACCGTCATGGAGAATGCGTGCTCATTGCCGACGATAATGCCGATATGCGCGAACACATCCGCTCTCTTTTGGGCACCCAATACAAAACATTGACCGCCTCGAATGGTGCCGAGGCGCTGGGGCTCATCCGGAGATACCGGCCGGTGCTGGTACTGAGCGATGTGATGATGCCCGAAATGGACGGCATCGCATTATTGAAAGCGGTCAAAAGCGACCCGGCGGTATGCCACACGCCCGTCATCCTGATCACGGCGCGGGCGGGGGAGGAGTCGCGGATCGAGGGGATCGAAATCGGGGCGGACGATTACATTGTGAAACCGTTTTCGAGCAAAGAACTCATTGCGCGGGCGCAGGCGCAGATACGCATGTCGGGCGAGCGCAACCGCATTACCGACGAGCTCGAACGGCAGGTGGAACAACGGACGCAGGACCTGCTGAATGCCAACCGCGAACTCGAATCATTTAATTATGTGGCGAGCCATGACCTTCAGGAGCCGTTGCGCAAGATCCAGACCTTCATTCATCTCATCGAGCGTAATAATTTCGATAGTGAACTTTCGAAGGGCTATTTCCAGAAAATATACCTTTCGGCACAGCGAATGGGCGAGCTGATCCAGTCGGTGCTATCGTACAGCAGGCTGTCGGAGAACGGCGAAGCATTGCAGGTAGTGGATATGAACAAGGTCATCGAGGACATCAAAGTGGATTTCGAGCTGGCAATCCAGGAGAAGGAGGCGCTGGTTATCGGCGAAAATCTTCCGGTAGTCCGCGCGAACCTGCTGCAAATGAACCAGCTGTTTTCCAACCTGATCAGCAATTCACTGAAATTCTCGACTACACAGCCTGAGATACGGGTTACTGCTGGCCGGGACACCGGCCGTGATATTCCGCTGGTACCCAAAGAGTTGGCCGATCGCACTTACCACCACATTTGCGTGAGGGACAACGGCATCGGCTTCGAACCCGAGTTCAGCGAGAAAATATTCGCATTGTTCCAGCGCCTCCACCGCAAGCACGAGTACGCGGGTACGGGTATCGGGCTCAGTATTGTCAAGAAAATCGTGGAGCAGCACGAAGGCTTCGTTTCCGCCGAATCACACCCGGGGGAAGGTGCCGCTTTTCACATCTGGTTGCCGGCGTAATTGCTGTGTAACCAGTATTTTACGGTTGAAAAGATGTCAATATCAAATAAGAAAATGCTAATATTCGAAGTATAAGTGCGGCGGAATTGTTCTATTTAAATATTTTTTAGTATTTTTGATAAAAAGCAAAAACCTGACTATTTGGCTTCTTTCTTTACTGATACCGATGATAGAATGCTCTGGCAACGCTTCCGGCAGGGAGATGAGGAAGCATTCACCCTGCTGTATCAGCGGTACGTGAGGGTTCTTTACAGTTACGGAAAGAAGCTGATCTCCGACGAAGCCGTGATCGAGGACCTTGTCCAGGATTTGTTTATCGACCTATGGCAAAGCCGTACCCGCCTGGCCGACGCCGAATCTCCCCGTTTTTACCTTTTCCGTTCACTGAGGCGCCGCATTCACCGCGCCGGCAATGGCCGCTTCAACGAGCGTTGGGACTTGCTCGATGAAGACCTTCACCCGATAGCACTGCCCAAGGAATCGGAGATCATCGAATTCGAGCAGACCCAGAAACAGAAAGACGACCTCGATACCTGGCTGAAAAGCCTCCCCGGCAGACAGTACGAGGTAATGATCCTGCGTTTTTACAATGATTTCAGTTATTCCCAGATTTCCGAGCTGCTCACAATCAATGAGCAATCGGTAAGAAACCTTGTACAAAGGGCCGTTTCCAAGCTCCGCCAGCTCACCATTTCAGCCGTTATCTACGGATTATTTCTATTTCTTCTAAAATAATTCACGAAAAGTGAGTTAAGCCGCCATTCTGAATGCTCTTTCTATATGAGCACCAAGTCAAATTTTTCATCAAATATTTATACTGATGGGTTACTATCATTACGAAGTAACTGATTTTCTGGAAGATCAATATTTCAAATCCTGGGTACTGGCCCCGTCCCGGGAGTCCGCTGATTTTTGGAATAACTTTTTACTCACACATCCCGAAAAAGCCGAGGCTGTGGCGGGCGCTAAATCATTGCTGCTGGGTATCCATGCCGAAGTGGAAGCGGATTTCCCTACCGAAGGACAGGTTACAGCCATGCTGGAAGAAATCCATAGCCGCAAGAATGCGGTGAGCCGCTGGCAAATGCGTGGATTGTGGTTGCGTTTGGGCGCATCGTTATCGGCTGCGGCGGCCGTATTGCTGGTCATCGGCTGGCTCCGGCAGCCCAACCGGCACGATAGCCATGTGAGTTACGAAGAGTTGTTGTCGGCCGTGGAGGCGCCATTGATGGAGCAATCCAACACGACCACCGCGCCGATCCTGCTCACATTGCCGGATAGCAGCACGATCCTTTTGCAGCCGAAAAGCAGCGTGAGTTACCGTAAAGACTTTTCCGAGAGTACATTACGGGAAGTTTACCTGTCGGGTGAGGCGTTTTTTACAGTGACCAAAAATCGCCGCCGGCCTTTCGTCGTGTATTCGAATGAGTTGGTTACCAAAGTATTAGGTACCAGTTTTATGGTGAAAGCGTTCAAGGATGCCAAACAGGTGGAGGTGAGTGTCAAAACCGGCAAGGTGTCGGTGTTTCCACGTACCGATACCGAAGTATGCGACGGCTTAGCCAGTCCTGAACTGGCCGGGACGATCATTACGCCGAACCAGAAAGTACTTTTCTCACGCGAGCAGACGCAGATCCGCAAAGGGTTGGTCGAGTCGCCGGAAATCCTGGCCTCGGCGGTGTTACCAGCACCGCTGTTGAAGTTCCAGGACATGCCGGTGTCGGACCTGCTGGGCAATATCGAAGAGACCTACGGGATCGACATCGTATATGACCACCGTTTGTTCGGCCAATGCCTGCTGACGGCCTCGTTCACGACCGAAAGCCTGTACGAGAAAATGGACCTCATCTGCAAGGGTATCGAAGCGGATTTTGAGGTAGTGGACGGCAAGATGGTCGTTACAGGCCGTGGATGCAATTGATTTTGAATGATTACCAATGCTAACAAACCTAACTGATAACCTTAACCCAGAACTGCTTCTATGATTTAACCAAACTCCCTAAAAAAGAAAAGGTTGATGATGTTGCACCATCACCAACCCAGAGTTCATCCCCAATTCGATTGCATCCGTTACCGGCGGATGGAGGACTCGTTTTGCCCATTTTTCCATGTTACAAAACTTAGTAAAGTTATGAAAAAATTGTATCCTAACTATGCTTATTGGCAGATCCTTATGAGATTCAGTTGTATGCAACTCATCATTGCTGCACTCCTGACGACCGTGGCCGTGGCTGGTGTTACCGAAGCGCAGGAGGTCCTGAATAACCGCGTGACGATCCAGATGCAGAATCAGGACGTTCGTAAAGTGTTGTCAGCGATTGAAGACCAGGTTAAAATAAAATTCCTTTACAGTTCCAATCTCATCAAGGCGCAGCGCAAGGTGAGCGTGGACGTGAAGCAGGAGCAACTCGGCTCCGCATTGAAATCCATTCTGACGCCACTGGACCTTGATTTCGAGGTTTCAGGCAAGCAGATCATCCTCAAAAGAGTGAAACTGCCTGTCGAAAAGCTCAATCCCCAAAGCTACAAATCGGCAACGCTCGATCGCAGCATTTCCGGGGTGGTAACCGACGGCAACGGCTCGAAACTGCCCGGTGTGTCGGTAGTGGTGAAAGGTACCTCGCGTGGTACAGGTACCGATGCCGACGGTGTTTACAAGATCGAAGCGCCGGACGGCAATGTGACGCTGACATTCAGCTTTGTGGGTTTCACGCCCAAGGACGTGGATGTGATGGCAGGCCAGAGCACCGTGGATGTAATCCTCACGCAGGACGAAAAGCTGCTTAATGAAGTGGTGGTAGTAGGTTACGGAACGGCAAGCCGCAAGGACCTCACCGGCGCCGTTTCCATTGTGAAGGTGGCCGAACTGACCGAACAACCCAATGCAAACCTCAGCAACCAGCTGCAAGGCCGCGCCTCGGGTGTAACCGTACTTACTTCCGGTCAGCCGGGACAAGCGCCGCAAATTCGTATCCGCGGTATCAACTCGTTCGGTAACAACACGCCGCTATTCGTCGTGGACGGTGTTCCTACCCAGGACATCAACAACCTGAATCCGAACGATGTTGCTACGATGCAGGTATTGAAGGATGCGGGCTCAGCTTCTATTTACGGGTCACGGGCTTCCAACGGGGTGGTGATCATTACTACCAAGCGCGGACAGGGTAAGGTTAAGGTAAGCTACGATATGTTCTACGGCACGCAAACCGTGAAGAAAGGCAATGTATATGACATCCTCTCGCCGCAAGGTATGGCCGACCTGAAATTCCTCGCACTCCGCAATTCCGGCGCGGCTATCAACGACCCGCAGTATGGTAACGCTGAAAAGCCGGTACTGCCCGACTACATTGTGCCGACCGGCCTGAGCGAAAGCCAGGTAGACTTCTCGAAGTATTATGTGAACCCTAATTATACCGACAAAGCGGACATGGATTCGTTCTACCGCATTGTGAAGTCCAATAAAGGTGGTACCGACTGGTTCCATGAGGTGTTCAAGAATGCACCGATGCAGAGTCATAACCTTTCGGTGAGTGGTGGTGGCGAGCAGGGGAACTACATGTTTTCTTTCAACCATTTCAACCAGCAGGGAAACCTGATGAACACTTACCTGAAACGCTATACGCTTCGGGCCAACAGCCAGTACAATGTGAGCAAGCACATTCGCGTGGGTGAAAACATCGCACTTACGCTCGTGAACAACCCGCGCACGGGAATCCTGGAAGAAGGCGGCGGTATCGGTATGGCTTACCGTATGCAGCCGATCATCCCGGTGTACGATGTGCAAGGGAACTATGCAGGTTCGTTCGGTAGCGGGTTAGGTAATGCTAAAAACCCTGTTGCGATCCGCGACCGTGCGCGCAACAACAAGGGGCTTACCAACTCGATATTCGGTAATATGTTCGCCGAAGTGGATTTTCTCAAAGATTTCAACTTCCGGACCAGTTTCGGGGGCGGATTGTTTACTTACGCAGAGAACACATTCGCATACCCTGAATGGGAGAACTCCGAAAACGTAACGACCAATGCTTACTCGGAGCGTGTAAATTCGGGCTACAACTGGACCTGGACGAATACGGTTACCTGGGAGCATTCATTCAATGACAAACACAATTTCAAGGTGTTGGCGGGTACCGAGGCTTACAGCAGCAGTTACCGCGAAGTGGGCGGTTCCACGCAGAGCTATTTCTCGTTTGACCCCAACTATACCAGCCTCACCACCGGGTCGGGAACACCTACCAACTTTTCTAACCGCTCCTGGGATGCATTGTTCTCCTACATTGGCCGCATCGACTATAACTACAAGGACAAGTATTTGTTGAGCGGAACCTTGCGTCGTGACGGTTCTTCGCGGTTTACCAACCAGTACGGCTGGTTCCCGGCTGTGAGCGCAGGCTGGCGGATCAAGGAAGAGGAGTTCATGAGAACGGCTACCTGGCTTACCGACCTCAAAATCCGCGGTGGATGGGGTATTATGGGTAACCAGTTCAACGTGGACCCTGCGAATGCATTTACGACTTACGGCCAGAACAGGAGCTTCGCGTTCTACGACATCAAAGGAACCGGCAACAGCACTGTTATGGGCTTCCAGCGCACCCGCGTGGGCAACCCGAATGCAAAGTGGGAGGGTAATATCAATTCCAATATTGGTATCGATGCACAGCTGTTCAATGGAGCGATCGACTTTACCATCGATTACTACCAGAAAAACATCGACGACCTGCTGTTCTCCCCTGAACTTGCGGGAACAGTTGGGCAAGGAACTGCGCCAGCTGTGAATATCGGTAAAATGAAGAACAAGGGTATCGATATGTCGATCTACGGTGAGAAGAACATCACCAAGGATTTTAAATTGAATGCGACCGCTACCCTGACGACCTACAACAATAAGATCGTGAAGATTACCGACGGCGTAAGCTATTTTGACCAGGAAGGCCGCCGTTTCAATGGTAGTACCATCGTACGCAATGCGGTAGGGCATTCCATCGGACAGTTTTATGGCTACAATATCGTAGGTTTCTGGAATTCCCAGGCGGAAATCGACCAGGCTAATGCGCAGGCGGCAGAACGCAGCGGTAACCCGGCGGCTGTTTATCAGAACGAGGTAAAAGTTGGACGTTTCCGTTATCAGGATGTGAATGGCGATGGTCTCGTGACTGCCGACGACCGTACATTCCTCGGCAATCCCAGCCCTAAATTCAGTTATGGTCTGAACATCGGTGCAACCTACAAAAACTTCGATTTCGGTATTTTCCTTTATGGCGTGCAGGGCAACCAGATCTGGAACAACCTGAAATGGTGGCACGACTTCTACACCAATTTCCAGGGTGCGAAAAGCAACACCGCATTGTACGATTCGTGGACACCCGAACACATGAATGCTACTGCGCCTATCCAGGAAAACACCGGTTCGTTCAGTACCACCAACGTGCCAAACTCCTACTATGTGGAAAACGGCTCATACCTCCGTGCGAAGAATGCGCAGATCGGCTACACGCTGCCTAAAAACATCACCCAGGCATTGAAAATCGACCGCCTGCGCGTGTATGTGCAAACTGCCAACCTCTTCACGATCACGAAATACTCCGGCCCGGATCCCGAAGTAGGACAAAGCCAGGTAGGTGGTTCGACGGCATTTGGTCTGGACGAAGGGGTTTATCCGAACACCCGTCAGTTCCTGGTAGGTTTAAATCTGACATTCTAATTCACTGTATAAAACAGAAAGAGATGAAGACATTGAGATTTTCAAAAATAGCGCTGGTTGCGATGTTCGGTCTGATTTCGTATTCCTGCCAGGAGAGTTTTCTCGACAAACCTGCACTGGGATCGCTGAGTGACGCCCAGCTGAGTACCAAAGCCGGCGTGCAGAGCCTGCTGATCGGTGCCTATGCGGCGCTCGACGGTAACGGGGTAGGAGCGGCCAGTGCCTGGGACGCTGCGGCGGACAACTGGATTTACGGCAGCATTGCCGGCGGTGATGCCAAAAAAGGCAGCGACGGCGCCGACCAGCCCGGTATCAACTCGATCATGATTTACAGTGCCGGCCCGAGCAACGGTTTTTTCAACAGCAAATGGCGGGCTGCCTACGAGGGCATCAACCGCGCCAATACGGTGCTGAAATTCATTCCGCTCGTTACTTCCGGGATGACCGACGCCGAAAAGACCGATTATACGGCACAGGCGCGCTTCCTGCGCGGACATTACTATTTTGAACTCAAAAAGATGTTCAATATGGTGCCGTGGGTGGATGAAAACACGCCCGACCCGGCTGCGGTAAAGAACGACGTAGATATCTGGACGAATATCGAAGCGGATTTCAAGTTCGCGATGGACAACCTGCCAGCGACGCAGGCCGAAGTAGGCCGGGTGAACAAATGGGCTGCCGCCGCTTACCTGGGCAAAACCTATCTGTACGAGAAAAAGAATAATGAGGCAAAAACTGTTTTCGACCAGGTAATTGCTTCCGGCGTAACGAGCAATGGTTTGAAATACGAGCTGTTGCCGAAATTCCAGGACAATTTCGACGCCGCGCAAAAGAACCTTGCGGAATCGGTTTTCGCGATCCAGATGGCTGCCAACGATGGTACCAACACCATCGACAACGCCAATACCGGCGGTATGCTGAACTTCCCTTACAATTCGCCTTTCCGCTGCTGTGGTTTCTACCAGCCCAGTCTCGATCTCGCGAATTCCTTTCAGACGGACGCCAATGGTTTGCCGAAAGTGGATGGGTACAATGCCACGACGCTGAAAAACGACATGGGTGTCAAGTCGGACGCAGCATTTACACCCGATGCGACTACCGCACTCGATCCGCGTATCGACTGGACCGTCGGTCGCCGCGGCATTCCATTCCTCGACTGGGGTAACCATCCGGGTCAGACCTGGATCCGCGACCAGAGCTATGCCGGACCGTATTCGCCTAAGAAAAATATCTACTGGCAGGCTACCCAGGACAAGTATTCCGACCAGCATTCGTGGGCACCGGGAACGGCTATCAACATCCAGGTGATCCGTTTCGCAGATGTATTGCTCATGGCAGCCGAGGTGGAAGCCCAATTGAACAACCTTGCGAAGGCGCAGGATTACGTGAACCGCGTGCGTGCACGTGCCGCGAAACCCGAAAGCTGGGTGTATACCTACGCCGATGCTTCCAAGCCGATGGGCGGTTTTACCAAAACACCGGCCGCGAATTACAAGATCGCGCAATATCCTGCCGGCGCATTTGCTGCCAAGGGTAAAGACGGTGCATTGGCAGCGATTTACTTTGAGCGCAAACTGGAACTCGCGATGGAAGGCCACCGGTTCTTCGACCTTTCGCGCTGGGGTGTCGCTGAGCAGACTTTAAATGCCTATATCGCATTTGAAGGTAAAATTACGCCTGACGTGCGTGGTGGAAAGTTCCTGAAAAACGTGAACGAATACTATCCGATCCCCCAACGGCAGATCGACCTTAGTACGAAGAACGGAGCGTCGTCATTGAAACAAAATCCCGGTTACCAATAAACAAACTAATACCAAAAGGGGGGCGACCCTCTGCAAGGGGGCGGTGCATAACTGCCCCTTTTTGTTTATAATAGAAGGTTAATTGATTGGATCATGACATTGTCGAAATGGCTTTCGGCCTTACCGCTGGGGATTTTCTTATTTGCAGCTTGCATGCAGGCGTGCGGCACCACGGGACGGTCGGACGAGCAGGAACTGACTGGCGAAATCGCCGAAGGCCGGGATGCGGCACAGAAGCATTGCAGTACCTGCCATTTGCCGGTCGAACCCGCATTGCTGGACAAGGAAACCTGGAAAAACCGCGTGCTGCCTGCTATGGCGCAATATTTTGGCATTGAAGTGTGGCAGAAGAACCAGTATTTCGCCGCCGAGCGCGCGGTAATGCCTATTGCCGAATGGATGAAGATCGTGGCTTACTATGATTCTCTCGCGCCTGCTCATTTACCTGCGGCGCGCCCGCCTGTCCCCGTACGTAATGATTGGGCCGGTTTCACTGTCAAAACCCCCGCTTCCGACACATCCCGCCTGGCCACGACAACCATGGTGGCGATCGATAGTGCAGACAGAGCTATTTATACCAGCAGCTCCGAAATGCCTGCATTGGTGCATTGGGATAAGGATTTTGGTAAAATAATTAAAGGAAGTTTGTCTTCACCGGCTATGCATATGCTGTTTTCTGCCTCTCGCGCCCCGATTGTCACGGTGGTGGGTGAAATGCGCGCCTATGACGTAGCGCAGGGCGAGCTAGGTAGTTTGAAACCTCCGGGTGAGTATGACCCGGCGCCATTTGTGACCGGCTTGCGAAGACCGTTGCACACGTCGGCGGCTGATTTTAACCGCGATGGAAAAACGGATTACGTGGTTTCCGCATTCGGCCATAACCAGGGCGGGCTTTACGTGCTGCGGCAAATGCAGGACGGTAAGTTTGAAAAAATACCCGTGCGGGAAGTTGCCGGCGCTACGCAATCGATTACCGGAGATTTCAATAAGGATGGCCGGCCCGACATCATAGCCCTCTTCGCACACGCGCAGGAAGGGATCTGGCTCTTTACCAACGACCGGAAAGGCGGTTTCTCTGAAAAGCCGCTGTTGCGTTTCCCACCGGTTCAGGGCTCTTCCAGTTTCCAGCTCGCCGATTTCAACCGCGACGGACTGCCCGATATTCTGTACACGGCAGGAGACAATAGCGATTACTCCCGCATTCTGAAACCCTACCACGGCATTTATATCTTTTTGAACAAAGGTGATTTTCAATTTGAGAAAAACTGGTTTTACCCGGTCAATGGCGCTACCAAAGCCATGACGGCCGATTTCGACGGGGATGGCGATCTCGATATCGCGTCGATCGCATTCTTCGCCGACCTGCTCCACAACCCGGCGGAGAAGTTTCTGTATTTCCGTAACGAATCGTCAAAAAGCGGTACAGATTTGAAATTCCAGCCGTTTTCGCCCCCGGTTGCGCAATACGGCCGCTGGATTTGCATGGATGTAAACGACTGGGACGGCGACGGCGACCCGGATATTGTTCTGGGTAATTATTCCAAAGGTTTTCTGAATCAGGAAACGGTAAAGGCGGATTGGAATGTGTATTTGCCGTTTGTGGTGTTGGTTAGTGAGTGAAGGGTTCGATGTGGTCAGGTGTTGTCAGGTGTTGTCAGGAGTGGTCAGGTGTTGTCAAGAGTGGTCAGGTGTTGTCAAGAGTTGTCAGGTGTTGTCAAGAGTTGTCAGGAATAGTCAGGAGTAGAGACAATACCTGACAATACCTGATTATTCCCGACAACACCTGACTATTCCTGACCACATCTGACAATACCCGACAACACCTGACGACACCTGACACAAAAAAAGCACAGACCAGGTGGCCTGTGCTTTTTTTACATTACGTTTTTAACTTATCTCACTATTATAACCTTTTGCAAATGCTGGCTGCCGTCGGCGAGGGTGAGTTTCACGGTGTAAATGCCGGGAGCGAGCTTGCTGATATCCAGTCCTTCCGAACCGATAGCCTTGCGGTCGATTACCTTCACGCCCGCTGCATTGTGCAGTATGACGGATTTCACTTTGGCGAAATCCTTGAATTTCAACCTGTCGCTGGCGGGGTTGGGGTAGGCGGCGAGCAAGCCGTTTCCACCAAATTCCACGCTCGCAATGCGGCTGTATGCAAATTCGGCCTCATTGCCTTTCACAGCGCGGTCCACCATTTTGAGGCGGTAGTAGTTTAATCCTGCCGCTGGTGCCTGGTCTGCGAAATCATACTTGCGCAACACTTTGCTTTCGCCGTGCGATGCCACGGTACCAATCATTTTCCAGTTTTTCGCGTCGGTGCTGCGTTCGATTTCGAAGCGGTCGCTGTTGGTTTCCTCGGTGGTTGCCCAGTTGAGGAGCGCGGTGCTGTTGGCTTCCTTGGTAACCGAGAACGACACCAGGGTCACCGGTAATTCGCATTCCTCTTCGCTTCTCACTGACAGCAATGCCGTGCCGGAGGTGAGCGTACACAAGTCGCTGTCGCTGTCGACGATCACGCGGTAGCGGTTGTCGTTCCACACTATGGTAGCAGGCGTGAGTGTCAATGTGTTCGAATTCGCGCCCGAATAGCTTCCGTTGGCATCGGTAGCACCGCCAGGGGCGAGGTCGGTCCAGGTGTCACCGCCATCCGTGCTTACCTGCCATTGGTATGCAAGTGTGCCGGTGCCGGTGGCCGCTACCGCGAATGTGGTCGTGTTGCCGACGCAAATGATCCGCGTTTCCGGGTTAGGCTTGGTAAGCTCGATGTCGCAAAGCGTTGCCGTCACACAGTTCGCACCGTCGTTGCTGTTGGAAGGGAGCGAAGTCGACATGTAGCTGGCGGAATTGCCCACCGGATCAATTTTGTAAAAACGGCCCGAATCGTTGTGGAATGCGTAAAGTTTGCCTGTTGCGTCCGCGAAAACAGCTCCGAAACCACTATTGCCGGGGAGGCCGGATACCGGTGCGGAACCCACCGTAACGGCACCCGTGAGTGGGTTGATCGTCGAAATGCGTGCATCGGTCGTAAATCCGTAGATCAGCTGGGTCGAAGGCAGGTAAGCAAAATCGGACCCGGCGAATGGCTGGCTCAGCGCCACGCCGTAGGTCGGGCCGGTTTGGAGTGCGAAACCGTTAGTCGGGTCCACCAGTTTCAGGTAGGTCGACGGGCGGTTCGGGTCCACGTCGATCACGTAGAAGCTCGGTGTATTGGTCTGATAAATCATCATATAACCGTTTGGCAACTCCACGCCGACATTGAAGTTTCCGCTCAGGTTCGCGATCGGATACTCCACGGTACCGCCTTCGCGGTCGATCTGCACAATGCTGTTGGTGCCGTTGCGGGTCGCCCACAGCATATTGTCGGCCGAGTTGAAGATCAGCGAGTTTACGGTCATCGGCAGCGGCGCGATTTCCGTACGGGCGCCGGTATTCACATTGTATGCGTAGAGTGTAGAAACAGGCTCTCCGGCAGCAGCAGCCACCTGGTAGGTGATACCGTCGGCACAATCGAATGGCAGGTTTTCCAGGATCGAGTTCGGGCAGCTGGCACCGTCGTTGCTGTTCGAAGTAATGCTGGTCGAAAGCAATGTGGAAGTGGCGGCGGTAGGATTAATGCGGTGGAATGTGCCCGGGTCGTTGGCAAATGCGTAAAGCTTTCCGCTGGGGTCGGCAAATACCGCACCGAAAGACGTGCCGGTCGGCAGACTGGCCACTATCGCCCCGACGGTACTTGCACCGGTAACGTGGTTCAGCGTCACCAATCTCGCACTGGTTGATTCAACACCGTAAATGAGGCCGGTAACCGGTTCATACACCAGGTCGGCCACGTTAATACCGGCGGTCAATGCTTTGCCGTAAGGCGCGGCAGTCTGCAATGCATACCCATTGGCAGGATCTACCAGGCGCAGGTAAGTAGCGCGTGAGGGATTAATATCGATCACGTAATAGCGCGGCTGATTGGTGCTGTAAATCAGCATATAACCATTGGGAAGTCCCGTGCCGACATTGTATCCGCTGACAGGCAGGTTTGCGATAGGGTATTCAACCAAAGCACCGTCGGCTGCAATGCGGACGATCGAATTCGTATTGTTTTTAGTCGCCCAGAGCGTGTTATCCAATTCGCTGTAAATAAGCCCATTCACTAGCGTAGTGAGTGGCGCGATCTGCGTCCTCGTTCCGCTTACCACGTTGTAGGCATACAGCGTCGACACGGTTTCGCCACCTGCCGCCGCGACCTGGTATGCCACGCCGTCCTCGCATTCGAATGGCGTCAGGCAGCCCGTGATCGTAATTGGCTGGCTCACCGGGCCTTCACAACCCGGATTCTCGTAACGTGCGTAATAGGTACCCACAGGTGCCTGCGTGGGATCGGCTACGAGCGTAGCGGGCGATGGCGTCGATGAAGTGTAAAAGCGCAATGTGCTGCCGGCAGGGATAGGGCCAGCTACCAGGCGGTTGAGGTCGTAGGTGTCGGCCGGACAAATCGGTGCGTCGGTACCGGCTACCAATGTCGGTTCGCCCGGTATGGCATACACGTTCATGGTCGCCGACGACGAAGGTGTCGTACAAAGGTTGCTGGTAATCACGCACCGGTAGCGGTAGTTGTTCCAGACCGCGGTGGATGGTGTTACGGTGAGTGTGGCGGTACCGCCGCCGGAATAGCTGCCGTTGGGGCCGGTGAACGGGGTGGTTTGCAAATTGGCCCAGTTGCTTCCGCCGTTAGTGCTTTGCTGCCATTGGTAGGTGAATGGCCCGTTGCCGTCGGGTGCGACGGTGAAATTGGTGGTATTGCCCGGGCAGAGGGTTACATCGGCCGGTACCACGGGAATATCCGTATCGCATTCCACGAATGCATTGGGGCAGCTTGCCGCGTCGTTTCCGCCGGAAGGAGGGCTGGTCGAGAGCAAGGTAGCGGTATTGGTCGCTAGGTCGATGCGGTAAAACCCGCCGGTGGAGTTATTGAATGCGTATAGTTTGCCGGCTTTATCGCTGAACAAGCCGCCATAAGGGGCGTTGGGCAGGCCTGCGATCGGGGACACACTGGTCGTCACCGCGCCGGTTGCGGGATTGATGGTGGTAAGGAAACTGCTCTGGTTGATCCCGTACCCGAGGCCTGTCGATGCCAGGTAGGCCATATCCGACGCGTCGAAGCCGGCGGAAACCGTTGTACCGTAGGGCGCGGCCGTTTTCGGCGCGTACCCGTTGGTCGGGTCGACGAGTTCCAAAAACGTAGCACGTGACGGATCAACGTCTACCACGTAAAACTCGGCCGCATTGCTGCCGTAAATCAGCATGTAAGCATTAGGCAGTTCCACACCCACATTATAGCTGGCTGTCGGCAGATTTTCGATGTCATACACCACGGTTCCTGATCCGGCACCGATCCGTGCAATGTCGTTCGAGTTGCCCACCGTTGCCCATAAAAAGTTGTCGGTGGCGGTGCTGTAAATGAGCGAGTTCAGGGAATAGGGAGTAATGCCGCCGATCTGGGTGCGTGCGCCGGAGCTCACATTGTAGCTGAACAGCGAGGATTCTGTTTGTCCGGCTGCGACTGCTACCTGGTAGGCAATGCCGTCCAGACAGCCGAACGCCGTCTGCTGGCCCATGCGAAAGTTCTGGTTCTGCATGTTTGCGGCCTGGTTCGCGAGTGCGATTTCACCTACCAGCGGCGCATTGGCCTGGTTCGCCGTGTTGCTGCCGCCTACCACGTCTTCGGCCACATAATAGGCGCCCGGCACGCGGTTACCCTTCGGATTCGTGGCGGTGCTGGTAAGCACAAGCTTGTGCCCGGCCAGGTTGTTGGTCAGGCCGGTAAATGAATAACCGCCCGCAGGGCCTACTTGCGCGGAAGCGATAATGGCGCCTGTCGTGTTGTTGACCACATTGACATACATCGGACCGCCGAAATTGGTACCGGTTTCGCCGGCATCGACAATGCCGTCGCCGTCGGTGTCGATCCACACGGTCCCGGTAATGTTGACCGCCATGGCCATTCCATAGCATAGCACTCCCACGAGCAGGAAAAGTGCTCTGATCAATAGATTTTTGTTCATAAGCAAGCGTTTGAATTAGGTGGAAAAAATGGTTAGTGCGGGACATAAAATGCCGGGCGGCCTCATCGGAAGGCTGCAAATAATCCGGAATGAAATTCTGGTTTAATGGAGGATAAGTCGCATTCGACTCGCGGACAAATATCGAGCTAATTGTTAACATGACACGAATGAATTCTAGAATATGATTCTACAAATCGAGGCTTTTTATATCGAATTTTTTCTAGAAATAAAGTTTTAAAGGCCATTCTGGGCTGGCAAATCACCAGGCGCTATACCAGAGTATACTGGTAACCTCGGAGTAAGCAGTCGATCTCGCGTGTGGATGAGGGCTAATTTTGTATCGCCGCCCGGCCCTGATGGCAGGCTGTCCGAAACGGCTTCCTATGAGGGCCAGGTGTGAAAGTATTCATACCATCAAACACAATGAAATCATGTCAAAGACAACCTGGAATGTAGATGTTGCACACTCAGAAGTGCAGTTTAAAGTAAAGCACCTCGTCATTTCGACGGTAACCGGTTTTTTCCGCACTTTCAGCGGATCGGCATCGACCGAGGGCGATAGTTTTGAAAATGCCAATGTGAATTTTACCATCGATGTCAACAGCGTAGATACCGGCCAGCCTGGCCGCGACGAGCATTTGCTCAATGCCGATTTCTTCGAATCGCAAAAGTTTCCCCAGTTTAGTTTTGTTTCTACATCTCTGAAAAAGGACAAGGGCGATTTGTACAAACTTGTTGGTGACCTGACTATCAAAGGTGTTACCAAAGAGGTAGAACTCTCAGCCGAATACGGCGGTACGGAGCGCGATCCGTGGGGAAATACCAAAGTCGGTTTCGAAGTAAGCGGTACCATCGACCGCAAGGAGTTTGGCGTGACGTTCAACTCGCTGACCGAAACGGGCGGCCTCGCATTGGGTGAAAACATCAAAATATTGGCGAATATCCAGCTCGCGAAACAAGCATAACAGCCATTATTTAGAGTAGCTGATGTGCGAGAGGGTGTCCTGTTTCGGGGCACCCTCTTTTTCTTTATAAAGGTTTTTTAACTTAATTTACATACTCTATTAAATCACTAGAATATCCCCGTGCCCCGTTTGCATGCAAATCGAGATTAAGAATAAGCTGAACGACAAGGAGTTGTTCAGGATCAAGAGAATGAAGGAGGTGATCAAGGCCACCAACCCACACGGCCATAAGGAATATCTCGAAATCATTTACCTCACGCAGGGCGAAGGTGTTCACCAGATCGATCATCACCGTTTTCCGGTAAGCGTCAACAGTTTGTACCTCGTCTTGCCGGGCCAGATTCACAATTGGGCGCTCACAGCCATTCCGAAAGGCTTTGTGCTGATGGTACAGAAGGATTTTCTGCTCGGCCATCCGTTATACGATGTGCTTTTTCAGACATTCCCCCTCGCATTTGACAGCGGTTACTCGCTCGAAACCACGGGTAGGACCGTTCAGGGGATTTTCGAAAGTATTGAAAATGAATACAATGCCAGGCAATCTAATTACGAAGCTGTTATCCAGACCTACCTGCTGCTGCTCTTTAACCTGCTGAAACGCGAAGCGCATTCCGACCGCAGCCAGCCTGAACCTCCATTGCTCAGATCTTTCTTCGAACTTGTGGCGACGCATTACAAAACCACGCATGAGGTAGCCTGGTACGCAAGTGAACTGAATGTGACCGCCAAAACCCTGAATGCCAACTGCCGGAAGTATCTCGACAAGACGGCCGGGGCGGTGATCAACGAAAAATTGACGGCGGAAAGCAAGCGGCTGCTGCTATACTCGCAGGCCAATATGGGCGAAATCGCCTACGAACTCGGTTTTACGGACCCTTCGCATTTCAACAAGTTCTTCAAAAGGCAAACGGGCGTCCTGCCGAGCATTTACCGCAAAGGAATTTCCTAGATATACCAGTTTTCGGACGGAAAATACAAAAGTCTACTGATTTTGTAGGGTTATTTTTGCCGCAGCACTCAACACCATGAACAGGCGGAAATAACCCTTATGAAGTTCTTTTTTACCATCGCATTCCTTTTTGGGCTGATGCCCCCCGCCGTGGCGCAAAGCCAGGTTACTATTACTGGTATAATCACCGACCAGCATACCGGTAGCGGCTTGCCTTATGCGGCCGTCGCATTATATCGCTCGGCCGATTCGGTGCTGGTGAGTGGTGTCCTGGCCGACGATAAGGGTGGTTTCCGTTTTGAAAAACTGAACGCGGCAGCCTATTACCTCGAATCGCAATACATGGGCTACCGGAGGACCCGCACGTCAATACCCGGAGGTTCAGGTGTGATCGAATTGCCGCCCCTGGCCATGCAGGCAGATGGCCGTGTCCTCGACGCGGTGAAGGTTACCGGCAACCGCGCTGCCGTGGAGAGCCGGATCGACCGGCAGGTGTACCGCGCCGGCGCATTCCTCAGCAGCCAGGGCGGGACGGCGGTAGATGTGCTCAAAAACACGCCCTCGGTGACGGTGAACGGCGAAGGTGACATTACACTGCGTGGCTCTACGGGCTTCCTCGTGCTCGTGAATGGGAAACCTGTGCAAACCGACCCGGCTGTCGTGCTCAACCAGATTCCCGCCAACAGCATTGAAAATGTGGAGATTATAACCAGTCCCTCTGCACGTTACGACCCGGACGGGAAGTCGGGGATCATTAATATTACTACCAAAACCGTCGACAGGAATAGCCAGAGCCTGAGCGTGAATGTACAGGCCGGGTTACCGTCGGTTCATACTTATAATAATTTGAAAAACCCGCAACGTTTCGGCGCGGATGCGGCCTGGGGCGTGAAAGCAGGCAAATGGGAGGTTAACCTGAGCGGAAATTACCTGCGCAACGATATTACCGGCCGCAGGATCGGGGATGTGAACACAACGATAAATGGCGTTTTTACTGCCTTTCCTTCGGACGGCGAACGCAGTTTCAAGCGGTACAACTACACCGCACGGGCATCGGTCAGTTTCACGGCCGGTCCTTCCAATGTGGTTTCAGCAGGTTTTTACAAGGGTTATCGTTTCCAGTCGCGGAGGGCGGATTTGGTTTATAATAATACTAAAACCGACCTGGAAACGGGACAGAACTTGGGTAAGATCACCTATTTCAATTCCAATATCGCGGAGAAAACAGCTGACGTCATTTCCGGTAACCTCGATTACCTGCACCGCTTCGGTAACAAATCGGAGCTGACATTGTCGGGACTAGTCGAGTCGGCGGACCTCGACGGGCTGACGACCAATATCAATCTCGTGGAACCCGGTCGCACGCGTACATTGCAGCGCACACGCAACCCGAGTGAGAACCCGCTGAATGCATTGCGGTTACAGGCCGATTACGTTATTTCCATCGGTAAAGGCAAGCTGGAAACGGGTTACCAATACCGCAGTCAGGTGCAGAAAGGTGTATTTCAATATTTGGATCAAAACCTGGAAACCGGTGAATTTGTGCTGGTACCACAGTTTTCCAGCCGGACACGCCTGCGAAACCAGATTCATTCGGTGTACGGGCAATACGGCGGGAAATCCGGCAAACTGGAATACTCGGGCGGTTTGCGGTACGAATATGCTACCCGGCAGTTCACCGCTGAGGGTAACACCACGCGCAACCTCGACCTTTCGAACTTCTTTCCATCGGCCCAGTTGCAATACCAGTTTTCCCAAAGCTGGCGTGGAAAGGCGGGTTACACGCGCCGTGTACAGCGCACGACCAACAACGAGTTGAACCCGTTTCCCGAACGTGAGCATTCCGAAACCCTCGAATCGGGCGACGCCGACATCCTGCCCGAGTTTATCGGTCAGGCGGAAGTGGGTGTGGTGAAGGAGTTTGAAAAGGGGAGTGCTTTTGCAACAATCTATAACCAACGGATCAAAAACGTGGTTAACCGGGTGAACAGCGTGTACAACGACACCATTATCAACCGCATTTACACCAATGCCGGCCTGGCGACTTCCTGGGGCATTGAGCTCGGAGCAAATGCCAACCTGACCAAATGGTGGCAACTTTACGCGGGTGTGAACGTGTACCGGTACGCGATCGAAGGCGGGCTTTTCCGGAATACCGTTGTCGTGAGTACGTCGAGTGTGGTCTATTCTTTGAATGCCAATACTACATTTAAAATCACGCCTACGTTTCAGGTACAATGGGCGATCAGCTACCTCTCCCAAAGGGTGACGGCGCAGGGAGAGGATTCGCGGTTTGTGAATCCGTCGCTATCCGTAAAAAAGACGTTCCTGAAAGGCAAACTCGCCGCGACATTGCAATGGCAGAACATGGATATGGGCATCGTGGGCGCTAATCAGCAGCGTATCTCTACTTGGGGCAGAGACTTTTACACTACTACCAATTACATTCAGGAAACGGATATTTTCTTAGTAAATCTGAGCTATAACCTCAACCAACTCGTCAGAAAAGCAAAACTCCCGGCGAGCGAGTTCGGCGACCGGGAGTTTTGATGGTTACTTTCCGTTGATCAGTTCCAATGCTTTTTCCAGCGGTTCGTCGCGGCCGTCGGCAACCCCCCGGATTGTCGGCTCCACTTTGACTTGCGGCACAATGCCGATTTGCTGGGTTTCGCGGCCGTCGGGGTAGTAAATTCCGATGCCGCTGATGCCGGTATGGAGGCCGCCGGGCAAAGCAATGGGCGACACATTACCGTCCGCGCCCGCAGTGGTGCTGCCGATGACAGTTACATTCGAAGCGGCGGAAAACGCCATAGTCGTGTACTCCGACTGGCTCATGCTGTTTTCATTCACGATCACAATCACTTTGCCTTTGTACGGAGATGGGTTGGTTTTCCCCACTTTCAGTTCTGGCAGCCAGACGAACAGGCCGGGAGTCTGGAACCGGGCATTGGTAAATTTTACGAAAGGTTTGGGTTCCGGCAGAAGCAGTTGCCCGAATGAAAAGACCATGAAATCCGATGGATAACAGCGCATATCCACAATCACGCCCTTGCTTTTCATCAGCTCCGGCGTGATGGCCGGTAAGTAAGCGTTTTTGAATTTCCCCGGGAAAATATAGGCTACGTCCGATCCTATCATTTTAAAGCAGGTGTCTTTTTTATTAAAATTGGCATAAATATTGACCTTAGTGCGCGGGTACAGTGCAATGTTGGCTTTTTGTACTTTTCCGGCCCGCTTGTAAGTAATGGCAAGCGTTGAATCGTTGCTGCGCAGCAGGTTTGGCGCCAGGGTTTTCAGCTGAATGACTGCATTCGAAGCGGGCGTATACGGCTTCTGGTCGTTGATGATCTGTTTGATGTTCCTGCCGTTGATCGTTTCGATTACGTCGCCCGGTTTCAGCCCCGTTTGTTCACCCAATTGCGCATTATAGTAATTGACAACTACCGGTTTGCCTTCTACGAAACTTAGCTCCACTGGCGCAAAATTTTTCCCGAAACGCTTGTCCAGCGCTGCATGATTGCCGTACAGGTTTGCATGGGAATCCTTTACACGTGCTATGAGCGCGAGGGCGGCGAGCTTGTACTCCGTTTCGTCGGCGGCCATCACGAACTTGGGCACAAATTCCTTCAACACCGTGTACCAGTCTTCGCGAATGAGGGGCTTGTAGGGGAAAAAATACTCGA
Source organism: Dyadobacter soli (assembly GCF_900101885.1). Taxonomy (GTDB): domain Bacteria; phylum Bacteroidota; class Bacteroidia; order Cytophagales; family Spirosomataceae; genus Dyadobacter; species Dyadobacter soli. The sequence goes on from NZ_FNAN01000001.1 coordinate 232,662, forward strand.
TCATATTCCAGTAGCGGAACAACGAAAGGAGCCTGAAACCCGCATCCGGGTAGGCCATTCCCTGATAGGCATTTTCATTTTTAAAATCGGGATTACTAGCACCGGGATTGGCCGCGACGTAATACAGTTCGCCCTTCCGTTCTGCCTGCCGGATCGAATCCAACTTGGCCGACAATGCTTTATCCGACGCATTGATCCAGCTAAAATCCGGTTTCAACGCCGCGTCCGCTGGAATTGTTTGGGCAGTCAATGCCTTGACAGGGCCTAACTTAGCCAGCCAATGCGTGAGCGCCTGCTGTCTTTCAGCGTCGGTTTTGGCGGCGATGTAGGGCGCAGCCACACGGAATAGCTCATAATCCATATTGAAATTCCCGCCAGCCACCGCAGGATGATGGTATTTCAGAAAACCCCAGATCCTGCCCAGTTTCGCGAGATTTTCGGTTTGCTCTTTTGAAAGTGGGTATCCCGGACCAAGCGCGAGTTTTGAGCCGTTGTCAAACTCCGTGTCGAGCTCGGCGGTGGGGATTTTCCTCTGAGGCGCCTCGGCGAACGGCTTGCCGTCGATCAGCAACTCGAACTGATCGATCCAGACCGTGCCGGAGCCGACGAGCAAAGCACCAATGTATACTTTTTCGGCGCGGGAGGGGTAGGTGAATTTGATGGTGTATTGCTTCCAATCAGCGGTTCCATGCAAGTTTTCTGACTGCATGTTGCTCATATTCAGTATTCCGGGCTTTCCGTCGATCCGCAACATCAGTCCGGCCCAGCCTTTCTCCACGTCCTTAAATTTCATATATCCCCGCAGCTCGATTTCCTGACCGCTGTATGAAACCGGGATCATGTAAGCCGCGCAGCCAAATTGGATATTGTCCATCGACGTCGGCGACTGAATGCGTACTGATGCTTTTCCCTGGTATTTTTCCGTGGTGTCGGTGGTGAGCATGTAGCCTTTTCCCCATTCCATCCAGGGGCTGGGCATTTTTTCTGTAAAGGGTGTTTTTTCAAAATTAAAATCTGTCGATGAAGCTTGCTGTGCCAGGGAAATTGTTCCGTAAAGCCCTAGCAGAAGCAATGTCAAAATGTACCGCATGAGTAAGGTTTTTCTTTGTAAAAGAAGAGTTACACATGCTGATACTGTAACCGAATGTGAAAAAAGTGTTACCCGATGATAAATAGAAATCCCCGATGCATAAATGGATGCACCGGGGATTTCGACTGCGCGATGTTCTTACCAGGGAAGCGTATCGTCCAGGAAGAAAAAGCCGCCGGTAGGTCCGTCGGCACCGATGGTGGCCAGGCGTACGCTGGTTGCGGCACCGTCTTCGGGCGTCATAGGGGCTACCGAGCCGCCCAGCGGGGTTTGTACCCAGCCAGGGTGTACCGAGTTCACTTTCACGTTCGTATCTTTCAGTTCATGGGCCAAATGTACGGTGAATGCATTCAGTGCGGTTTTAGACGCGCCATAGGCGAACATTTTCACGGCGTAGGTTTGCGAGGTAGGGTCGGAGTGGAGGCCAAGCGAGCCGAGGGTGCTGGAAAGGTTCACGATCCGGCCGGCGTCCGATTTCTGAATGAGGGGCAAAAGGGCTTGCGTACTGAACACGACCGCGAAGAAATTAGCCTCCATCGTATCCCGCAACGCCTCGCGCGACAGCCCGCTCGTGGCACGCTCCCGTCCGATAGCTGCAAAAGGCTCGCCTTCGCGACTTATCCCCGCATTGTTGATCAGGATGTCGAGCTTGCCGAATTTGCTTTCGAAATAGTCGTGGGCAGTTGCGTAATCGGCCTCGTTAAGTACATCGAACCGGATGGACTCGGCGGCAATGCCTTCGGCTTTCAGTTTTTCCACGGCTTCGCGGCCTGCTGCTTCGTCGCGGGTACCGATGACAGGCAAAATGCCCGATTTGCCCAGTTTGCGGGCTGTTTCAAATCCTATTCCGCGGTTACCGCCGGTAATGAAGGCTACTTTTTGTGTCGACATGGTTGTTTTATTTAAGATATTATAGATTATTATACTTACTGGTAAGTAAGTAATTTGGGCAAAAAAATTATGGTTTGAGTTCCAGTTTCAATTGTGCTACCACGGCCAGGTAATGGTCGTTACCGATGAGCCGCGCATGCTGCAATGCGCCGGCTAATGCGGAAGTCATTAATGCGGCCTTTCCTGCGGCACTACCTTTAAAATGAAATGCACCATCGGCCTTACCGGCTTCCAGCACGCGGGTGAACCAGCCTGTTACCTCGGTAAGATAGGCCGCCGCCTCCTGGCGCATGGAGTCGGGAAGTTGCTTGTAGTCCGACGCGCTCGCGCCGATCATACAAATGCGGTTGCCGTTTTCGAGGTACTGCTGGTAGAGGCTGAGAAAGGCGTCCAATTGTTCCGTGTGGCCTTTGCCCTGCACACTGGCAGCGAATTTTGTAAATACCTCATGGTCACGGCGCACCACGTCCAGTCCAAGATCTTCCTTACTGGGAAAATGGTAATGCACGGCCGCATTCTTCATGCCGAGCTGCGACGAGATCTGCTGGTAGCTCAAAGAAGGGTAGCCTACCTGCTGCACCAGTTCGGTGGCCAGTTCGGCAATTTTATCCTTTGTTTCCGATCTCATAGCGAATGCGTTCAGATGATGGTTCAAAATTACTTACTAGTTAGTAAGTTTTGCAAGCGTTTTGAAAAATTTTTTTTTAAACAAAAAGAAGAAGCCCCGCGGAAATACACCGCAGGGCCTTTCTGATACACCAGACTTGTTCCTGATAATGAGTTAGTTATTTGGTTTTTTCCAAACGAAGGATATAATCGATACCATCCACGAACTCGGCACCCTTGGTCAGCTTGTCGGCCGACGGGTCGTATTCCCAGATGTAATCCTTGTCCACTGCATTGACAGCGATATATGCTTTGCCATCTTCCACCACGACTGCATTCACCATGCGTTCGCCTTTATCGGCGGGGAGATCGAGTTTTTTAATGAATGCACCATTCTTCACGTCGATCACCGAGAACGAATGGTCGGCGTCGATGCTCGTGCCCGCTACACGCGTGCGCACGATGGCTTTTCCGTTTCCGATGTACCACATTGCAGGGCCCATTCCATTGCTGGTTTTGGCCGAAAGATCGAAATAGTAGGCCGGATCGAGCGTGGTAGCGCCTTTTTTGATGCGGTAAACAGACGAGGGCGATTTGTAATCGTACCCGCTCACCGGATCGCTGATGAAATAAATGTCGCCGTTTTCATCCTGGAAAGAAGCCGGCGCATACACGATCGGGCCGCCCGGTGTAGTGGAACGGGTATCGGTAATGGTGCTCTCCGTTTTCATCGAAGGGTAGCTCACAACTGCCACATTGAATTCGTTGTAAACAGGCATGTTGGGGTAAAGCGACCAATCGGACGATGAGAACTGGTAACCTAAGAACAGCTTTCCGTCGCGGTACTCGGCAAAACCGATGCTGTAACCGTCGAATCCTTTCGGTTTCGCTTTCAGGTCGAGTTTACCGGTGGTGACGGTCATATCGGCCACTTTCACAATCGCATAACGGCCTTCGCTTTCACCATCGCCGAAGATCACGACGGTCTGGTCGTCGATCCATGCGTAGGAGCTCCAATTGAGGAAAGTGAAAGGCACTTCCTTATCGATTACCAAAGCTCCATTTTCAACATGGTACTTGCCGAAACGGCCGCTGCCGAAGTTGGCGTGGTAGTAAAATCCGTCCTTCTGAATAATATCCTGGGCATACACTTTGCCGGTCATCTCGGCGCCGTTGCCTTTGAGGCTGATGGTACCGGTGGTGAGCGACGGCACGTCGGCAATGTAATAGGCGGTGTTGGGCCATGAACCTACGCAAAGGATGGCCGAATATTTGCCTTCTTCCTCCACGGGTGTGTTCTGGATGTCTTCGCTATCGGTGCATCCGTTGAGGGCAAGAGCGGTGAGCGCGATGAGCATGGCTTTCGCCGGGTAGCTGAAAAATCTGTTCATTTTCGGGTGTTATTAATAAAATTTGGGTTGCTTAATGGATGAAATAGCGGAGCTTCACCGCGAATGCACGACCGGGTTTTTGAAGCCTGAAATTGTCGTAGGCCAGGTCGTTGGTGAGGTTGCGGCATTCTGCGGATACGTTGTAGCGGCCGTTGGCAAAGGAGTAGCTCAGTGTCGCGTTGTGGATCAGCTGGCTCGGGATCGTGGACTTGCCGTTCACATTGCCGAATGCCTCCCAGGTGAGGTAAAACCAATGCACATACTGCGCAAACCAGCTGAATTGCAGGCGCGAACCTTTCATAAACACATCGTTTTTCCCGATACCGAAATTGGCATTGCCGAAGAACCACGGCTGATTAGGGATCTTGTTCTTGTAAGTCGCTTCCGGCACATTGGAAGCAGTGCTGCCGAATTTGGTCATATTCACCGCACTCTGGTAAGTCGCATTGACATTGAATGAAAGCAGGTCGGCGTAGTCGTACCGCAGTTCCGCCTCGAAGCCCGTCACACGTACATTCGACTTATTTTCGTTTTTCAAAGCTTTGGAACGCTGGTCGGCAACCGGGTAAATGAAGTCGGAAGCATTGCGGTAAAAACCGGCCGCTTCGGCGAAAAAGCGGTGCTTGCCGGTCCGGAAGCCATAATAGGAGCCGAGGTTCACATTGTCGCTGCGCTCGGGTTTGAGGTCGGGGTTAGGCTGGACATTCAATCCATCCCCGAAAACCTCTTCCACTTCCTGCAAACGGAATGTGTGCTCCACGGAGAGCTTCACGCCCAGGTCGGGCAGGATTTTGTAACGGCTGGCAAGGCCGTAGCCGTAGTTGGGAAACTTGTCGGTCAGCACCCGGTAGCCATTGTCGATCCACTTCTTGCGTTCGAGGCCAAGGCCGTAGTATTTGGCAAAAAATGTATTGGTCCAGCGCTTGTCGAGCAACTCCTGCTGGTAGGCCAGGCCGAGGATCTGCTTGGTCATAATGCCCGGCATATCGTCGCCGGAGACGAGCAGTTCATTGTAATTCTCGTTTTTAAGCCGATCGATCGTGTAATTCAGGTTGAAGGAATGCCGTTCGTTCAGCGTATAGCTCGCATTCGCACGCAGGAACGCACGCGGGCGGATAATGTGCGAAAGCGATTTGATACCGCCCATTTCGGTAGCGCCCTTGGTCGTCCACGAGCCATCCCAGTAATATTGGCGGAGCAATGTATCGGCAGTCAGATATTTGTCTGTCGAGAGTGAAGCAAACAGGTTCACATCCAGCCCGTTCACAAGCAGGTTGCTTTTTTTGTACCGCAATGTTCCCGTCGACGATTTGCCTTTCCGCTCCACATTACCATACACAATGGCCTGTTCGAAACCCGTTTGCTGGTCCTGGCGGCTCTCTGAATAACCGAAACCGGCATACAGCACATCCGCCCAGCTTTTATTGGTAATCCCCACTTCCACCTGGCCCATACCTGAGCGGTAATGGTCATGAAAGCGCTTCACGTCGGTATTGACGAAGTTCGCGCCATTGAGGTCGGTGATCTGGTCGCCCACGCGGGTGCCGCCTTCGAGGATCTCGACGCCCTTCATGGTGTAGTTGTTGTCGGAATAATTGAAAAACCCGCTTGCTTTCACCGTAATGCCCGTCGGCTTGTGGACGTACTGCGCCGTAAGCGCCGAACGGTGGGTGTTAAACGAGCCGTAGCTGTGGCTTAGGTCGAGGTAGTTGGTTTGCTTCTGGTTGGTGATCACATTCACCGCGCCGCCCATCGCATCCGAGCCGAGCTGTACCGGCACCACGCCTTTGTACACCTCGATCCGCTCCGAAAGGTTCACCGGAATGTTGTTCAGCGACATCGCGCTGCCCATCACTTCCATTGGAACACCATCGATAAAGTATTTGACCGCCTTACCCGAAAGGCCATTGATCGAAAAGTTGAAGTTCGATCCAAGCCCGCCCTGCTCGCGGATGCGGACGCCCGCGCTGCGGTTCAGTACCTGGTTAAGGTCTGCTGTTGTGTTCTGGAACTGCTTCGTTTCGATCGCATTCACCGTAAACGGCTGTTCCTTCACCACCTGCGTTTCCGTTTTGCCGTAAACGCTTACTTCGTTGAGATTCTGCTGGGTTTCTTTGAGTTGAAAATTAATGGTAGCTGTCTTTCCGGGCTGAATGCTCACCGTTTCCGAAAATGCTTTGTAACCCATCAATGTGGCCTGTACCGTGTAGGAGCCCGCTTTTACGGCCGGAAGCGAAAAAAAGCCGTTCGCATCGGTCGTCACCCCGTGAGGAGTTTTCAAAATCGAAACCGTAGCGCCGGGCAGCGCCTCGCCGGCTTCTGTTTTAACATAACCGGTCACCGAAGGCACCTTCTGGGCGAACCCATCGAGCCCGTAAAAACTGATTGTAATCAGGAGGAATAAACGTGTAAATAAACTGCGTGGCATGAGGTGTTGAATCATATATCACCTTTTAGTAGCCCCAACGCACCACGACCGAAGGTCGGTTTTGAAAATTTTATTAAAATTTGATGAGAGCGTTAATCGTAGAGGCCGTAGCGTTTTTTGATTTTGCCTTTGATCGTCGGAGAGCAGCATAGCTGGCGTCTCACTACTTCGAAATCGTCTTGATTAAGCCTGCCAATGATGACTGCCGGTCGGTTTTGAATGATCGTGGAGAGCTCGGCTCGTTCGATGATTTTTAGTTTAGAGCAATCGACGAACGAGGTATGGTCGAGATAATCCCTGCCAGCGGCCTGGAATTCAATATGCTGGCATTGAAGGTCGAGATTGTAATTGACCTTCATATTGAGTTCGGTATTAATGTAAACCGATGCCAGTGTCAAGCAATCCTCAGACTCGCCGACAATGATGAAACGCTTGATTTTGGGCGGATTGGTATCTTTGACCATCATGCGAAGGACGGTCCCGATCAATGAAGCCATTGGAATGATAGCAGCTCTGAATTATCATTCAAACTTCGCCGAATGAATCAGCAACTGATCTTCAATGTATTTGACCATATGGCTATCCGCACCGCCGGCGCGGGCAATGGCAATGGGACTGATTTCTTTATCCCGGGGCGTATCGTTCCAGGCCTCGTCATGCGATTTGTCGGTCAGGGCATTAAAGCTGAGGTTTTTGTTTTCCTGTATGGACTCATCGATGCATTTCATTTCGGATTCCGAAAGAAAATCATGATCGGGATCGGCAATTCCTTCGATCGAAAAGCGGTCCATTGGTAGAAAATAAGAAGCGTATTTGACCTCGCCCTCTTTCACGCTCTTGTAAATGTCATAGGCAATCGAAGGAACCGGCCCGTTTTTCATCGCATGATAGTGATCCTGTGAAATGGCTGCGCCATACCTTACCAAATGCTTTTGCTCAGCAAAGTAGAGAATCTTGAAAAGCTTGTGAATGTCGGAGCGACCTCCCAGCTTTCGGAGAATGTAAAGTAGTAAATGGATTGTCCCTTCGATTTTTTCGTCCAATACGTTCATAGCTCAAAATAGGTTTTCCCTGTTTAATGGTGACCTGAGTGCAGAATGAATGAAGGAACATTTGAGTAGTGACACAAAAATACAAATAGTTTTGGAATTTTTACAATTTATCTGGATTTTTTCCAAAATTTCTTAACACTCCCATAACCCCACTCGGGTCTCCGCATCAGTAATTTTGCCGCTCGTTTTACTTGTACATTTAACAACCACCCAAACTAAACCCATGGATTCAAGAAGAGATTTTATTAAAAAGGCGGCGATGCTGGCCGGGGGCGCGGGGGCGGCGAGTTTGTTCCCCGAGTCGGTGCAACGGGCGATGGCGATTAGTCCCGACCCGAATACGACGTATCTTGATGCCGAACACGTCGTAATCCTGATGCAGGAAAACAGGTCGTTCGACCATACCTACGGCAAATTGCAGGGCGTGCGCGGTTTCAACGACCCGCGGGCGATCGACCTGCCGAACAAGAACAAGGTATGGCTGCAAACGGACCGGAAAGGCGATACTTATGCGCCCTTCCGCCTCGATATTAAAAACACCAAAGCCACCTGGATGCACGACCTCCCGCATTCACGCGAGTCGCAGGTGGATGCGTACAATGGCGGCAAGTATGATAAATGGCTCACTTCCAAGCGTTCGGGGCATAAGGAATATGCCGAAATGCCGCTCACGCTGGGGTATTACGACCGCGAGGATATCCCGTTCTACTACGCGCTGGCCGATGCATTCACCATTTGCGACCAGAATTTCTGCTCGTCGATGACGCCCACGCATCCCAACCGCTACTACCTCTGGTCGGGCACGATCCGGGAAAAGCCGGAAATGGATTCGCTGGCGGTCGTGCGCAACAGCTATTTTTCCATCAACAAGCCCGTGAAATGGAAGACGTTCCCCGAACGTATGCAGGAGGCCGGTATCAGCTGGAAATTTTACCAGAATGAAGTGGGCGCAGTGGTGCAGTTCCACCCGGGCGTGGGCTCGTGGCTGAGTAATTTTGGCTGTAACCCATTGGAGCGTTATGCGCAGTATGGTGTGAAGTATTCCAAAGATTTTATCCATTACGCGACTTTGGAAGTGGATAAGACGAAGAAAGACCTTCCTGCATTGAAAGAAAAAATGGACGCGGCGGCGGGTGCGGAAAAAGACAAACTGACCAAATCCTGGGAGCAGCGCCACGCATTGCTCGAACGCCTCGAAGCGGATCTGGCGGAGTTCAGCGAGGAGAATTTTAAAAAATTGTCGGTATTCCAGCAGGAGCTGCACCGAAATGCATTCGTGACGAACCGTAATGATCCGGATTACCTGAAATTGTCATCGATTTCTTACACGGAAGGCGGCGAAACGCGCAATATCAGTGTGCCGAAGAGCGATATTTTCTACCAGTTCCGCAAGGATGTGAATGAGGGCAAGTTACCGGCGGTTTCGTACCTGGCTGCGCCGCAGAACTTCTCGGATCATCCGTCGGCGCCGTGGTATGGTGCATGGTACATTTCCGAGACGCTCGATATCCTCACCAAAAATCCGGATGTTTGGAAGAAGACGATCTTCATTCTTTGTTATGATGAAAATGATGGCTACTACGACCATATTCCGCCGTTTTCGATCCCTGATCCGACCAAGCCGAACTCCGGAAAGGTATCCGCCGGCATCGATGTCAAGGCCGAGTATGTACCATTGGAACAGGACGAAACCCAGGTGCCGAAGGCGAATGCACGGGGCGGGGCGATAGGCCTGGGCTTCCGGGTACCGTTGGTGGTGGCATCGCCGTGGTCGCGGGGCGGGAAGGTGTGCTCGCAGGTGTTCGACCATACCTCCATTATCCAGTTCCTGGAAGAGTTTACAAGCCATAAATCGAAGAAGCAGGTCCGCGAGACCAACATTACCGAATGGCGCCGGACGGTTTGCGGCAATATGAGCACGGTTTTCCAGCCATTCGACGCGTCGGCCTACAAAAAGCCGCAGCCCGTGAACCGCGACGAAATCCTGACGACCATTCACAAGGCGCAATTCAAAGAGGCACCTGCGAATTTCAAGGCATTGAATGCCGAGGAAGTAGGTAAAATCAATGCAAATCCGGTGGGATCGCCGTTTTTGCCTAAACAAGAACCGGGTACCAGGCCGTCGGTAGCGCTGCCCTACGAGTTGTATGTGAATGGGGCGCTTGCTGCGGATAAGGCCGCATTTGAAATTACAATGCATGCGGGGAATAAGGTATTTGGCCCAAAATCGGCCGGGGCGCCGTTTATCATTTATGCCATGAATACCTATGAAGGGGAGGCGCTGCGGGTTTGGAACTATGCCGTGAAAGCGGGTGATAAATTGACGGAATCCTTCAAACTGGCCGGTTTTGAAAACGGACAATACCATTTGCGTGTGTATGGCCCGAACGGCTATTTCCGCGAGTTCGCGGGGAATGCGCAAGAGTCCGGCGTTGCGATCTCCTGCGGTTATGTGCTGGATAACAAAGGTAAACCGACGGGCGATATCGAGCTGGTGGCGGTTAACCATAGTAAAAAGGCAGCGGCGCTTCAAGTGGCGGACAATGCCTATCAGCAGAAAAACATAGCTGTAAATGTACCGGCGGAAGGAACTGCAAAAGCGCTCATTCCGACTTCCAAAAGCCATCAATGGTACGATTTCAATGTGCAGGGAGGCGGAAAGGTTATGACAATGCGTTTTGCCGGACGTGTGGAAACGGGTAAGGAAAGTATCAGCGATCCGTTTATGGCCAACTCGGCACGCAAAATTTAGTCGAAAACATAAAGAAATCGCCGGGTCGGGCCTTATGCATTAAAACACCGATCCGGCGATGCTTCAAAAACCAGTTGCAATTTGCGCGTTACTAATGATGCTCCTGTCGTGCAGGACAGTTTCAGCACAAAAAAATAAGGGTACCGACAACATTTACGCCCGGCAAAACCTCATTGCCTGGTGCATTGTCCCGTTCGATTCCAAAGAACGTAATCCCGAACAGCGGGCCGAAATGCTCAACAAGCTCGGCTTCACGATGCTCGCGTACGACTGGCGCGAAAAGCACATTCCCGAGTTCGATGCCGAGCTGGAAGCCTTGAAAAAGCATCACATCAAATTGCAGGCATTCTGGCTGTATTCCGGCCCTAACCCTGAAAATGACAAGAACCTTCCCATTATCCTCGATTTGCTGAAAAGGCACAATGTCAAAACTGAGATCTGGTGCATGATCGGCGGGATCAAGGACCTGGACAAAATGACCCAGCAGCAGAAAATTGAAGCGGTGGCGAAACCGGTCGCGTACATTGCCGATAAGGCCGCGGAAATCGGCTGTACAGTAGGGCTTTACAACCACGGCGGCTGGTATGGAATGCCTGAAAACCAGCTGGAAGTCATGGATTATCTCAAAAGACCGAATATTGGCATCGTCTACAACCTGCACCACGCCGAGGAGGATATCGAGCGGTTCCCGAAGTTCTTCCCGAAAATCCTGCCGCATTTGATGGCCGTCAATTTAATGGGGCTTAGAAAGGGCAATCCTGTAAAAGTGGTGCCCGTCGGCGAAGGGGATGCGGAGGCTGCAATGATCCGCATTATCCGCGATAGCAATTACCGCGGGCCAATCGGCATTATCAACGAGGAAACCGCGCCGGATGCGGAGGTAGGGCTGACGATGAATGTGGGTGGCTTGAAGAAAATATTGAAAGAGCAGGGGGATCGTGGGGCGTTGGAAACTTATCGGTAGGGAGGATGGAGGAAAGGGAGGAAGGGGAGGATGGAGGAATGGGAGGAAGGGAGGAAACACGCTGGCGCGCTGGCACAAATCTCTGGATTTGTGCTTACTATTCGCAGGCCTCTGGCCGGTCGGTACCGCAATGTCGATTTTCCGTTATGACCGGCCGGAGGCCTGCGAATAAGGAGCACGAAGGTTGACCTTCGCGCCATTTTTTGTTTCCTCCTTTCCTCCATCCTCCCTTTCCTCCCTTTAACGCGCCCTATTCTGCTCCGTTTCCCCGGTTGAACGACTGTTAAAAGCAATCTTTCCGGCCCGGCCGAACTGGTAAACGGCGCTGATGCCGAAAAATGCGGTGGAATATGTCCGGTGGTAGTAAATGTTGGTCTGTCCAACGCTGTACTTGCCGTGAACGTGGCTTTGGTGAAAAATGTCGTTGGCCGTAAGCCTGATTTTCAATGCGTTTTTCCAGAAATCCTTTTCCACACCCACTGTCACCGTCGACCGGCTGAAATCGTTGTAAAGTCCCTGCGACCTTTCGCTGAGATACCAGGCCATCAGCTGGATTTTAAACAGGTGATTCACATCGAAAGTATTGTTCGAATAAGCGTAAAGCTGCGGCTTGGGTTTCAGGATTTCGAAACCATATTCATTGTCGATCAGCTTGTTGCGGCTCACGGTGAACGTGTTGGTGGTGCTCCACCACGCAATATTGAATGTAGCCGAGGCTGTGAGGAAAAAGAGGTGTTCTTTGGCGAGGTTGATGCCTTTGAGAATGTAGCTGTTTGGCGAACCGCCCCGTAATGCGGCGCCGCTGATCTTGTCCTTCGTATACGTGTAACCCGCGCGGACGTCGAGCTGCTTGTATTGCAGGCCGGTTTCAAAAGTGTGGATTTTCTCGGGCTGCATATTCGGGTTACCCTCGATGGTGGTGAACGGGTCCTGGTAAATCACAAACGGGTTCAGCGCCTGGTACCGTGGCCGGGTGATTTTAGAAATGTAGGAAATACGGCTTTGCAGGCCATTAGCGTAGTTTTTACTGACAAATAGATTTGGAAATACATTGAAATACCTGTCCCCGATAACTTGCCCGCCGCGCGCCGTAGTGTTGAGCGAATAGGTGGTGTATTCACCCCTTAAACCGGCCCCGAAACGCACATTACCTTCGAGATTACCCTGATAATTCACATGGGCAGCCGGTACTTTCTCCCGGTAGCGGAAATTGCTGCTCAGTGTCGGGTCGGGCTGGAATGGGCTGTCCCCGGCTGACACCAGGAAATCGGTTCCTGAACCATTGTCGGCATAGCTGAATTTCGCGCCGGTTTCGAGTTTGTGCCCATTGCGGAAAGCTTTGGTGTAATCGAACTGGGAACTTGAAATCTGAATGCGGATGAGCACGTCGTTCAATAGGTTCCGCAGGCTGGTACTGTCGCCAGCTACGCTGGTTTCGGCGATCCGGTCGTGCTGGTCTGTCGTAAACCGCGCATATTGGGTGCCGACAAACAATGCGGAGCCCAGCGTATCCAGTGCCTGCTGGAAATTGAGGGTGACAGCGTGGTTCCAGCGTTCCTCGTCCTTGGCTATCCGACTTTCATAAAAGCTGCTGCCCGACTTGTCCGTGAGCGCATTGCTGCTGTTCTGGCTACCGCCAAGGCTGTATAGATTTCCCTTGTAACTTAATGATATATAGCTGTTTGTGTTCAGGTTCCATTGTGCCCCTGCGCCAAAATTGGAATAGTTACGCATTTTACGCTGCCAGTCGGTCGTGAGGTCGGAATGCAGGAAATCGGTGGGCGAGGGGCGGGTGCGTGTGGTGTGCAACACCTCGCGGCTGTTGCCGGTTTGCAGGGCATAATTGGCTTGCAGCGAAAGCCTGTTGTGCGTGTATTGGGCATCGGCAAGCGTATTGAGCTCGCCGCCCGCGAATCGGGTGTAGGCATATTGCTGGGTCACGGAGCCGGTCATACCACCTTCGCTCAGCGATTTTGTGACAATATTGATCACCGCCTTGCCCTCGGCATCGTACCGGGCGGAGGGGTTTGGGATCACTTCCACGCGGGCAATGCGGCTCACCGGAATGGCCGCCATTTGTTCGTAAGTAATGGCCTGCCCGTTCAGGAATATCAATGCCTCGCCACGTCCTGCGACGCCCGCGCGGCCTTCGGCGAAGATAATGCCCGGTGACCTCCCAAGCAGCTCCGTGGCCGATATGCTACCGGCCAGAATGCTGCCCGTGACCTGGATTTCGGTAGTTCCGTTCGTGCCCTGGCGCACGAGCGGTGCCTGCCCGCGGACCGTCACATCCGCGAGCGCCTGTACATGCTCGTGCATGAGGATGGTACCTAGGTCGATTTGGGTGCGGCCGTTTGCATTGATCAGAATTAATGTGTCGGAAAGGCCGATACTGCTGAGCCGCAATGCCACTTGCGCGCGGTCGATGCCCGTGAAAGTAATGCGGCCGTCTTCGAACGGTGCACCTTGTAGCAATGCCGAGTCGGGTAGGGAAAGCAGGCGGGCGTACACTGCGACGGGTTGGCGGTTTACATCAACGACATTGCCCGAAACCGTATAGCGGTTTTGGGCAATGGTTATTTGGGTTAACAAAAAAAGGATGGAGAATAGGATGCCGGAAAGCTTCATGGCTGGGACAATGGATCTGGTTTGAAGCAAAAATCCAAAGCCGGCCGTTCCCGGAGGTATTTAAAAGACAAATCAGGAGTACGGATTTATAAATCAGTACTTTGGCTGGTCTGCAATGGGTTGATTGATAGTTTGTTGGAATGAGGAAGGGGTAGCGCCTTTCACCTTTTTGAATGCTGCGAAAAACGTGGATTTTGAATTAAAACCTACCTCGTAACCGATCGCTTCCAGGGTAAGATGCTGCTCGGTGGCGATCATTTTGCAGGCTTCGGCAATGCGCCATTCATTGATATAGGTCGTGAAATTCTTGCCAAGACGGTCGTTCAGCAATGCCGACAGCTGGTGGCCCGAAACCTGTATTTCCCGCGAAAGATCATGCAGTTTCAAATCCGGGTTTTTGTAAACGGCTTTTTCGGCCATCACCTTTTCCAGCTTGCCGAGCCATATTTCGGCATCGTTTTCACTGAGCTTCTTCGCCACAGGTTTATCGGGGAAAAGCAAAAACAGTTCGTCGGTTTTCTTCTTGTAAATCACCAGCGTGATCATCAGGTAAAGGATCAGCGAGAATGCAATAGAGCCGCTGATGTAGGAAGCGAACGGCGCGTTGATCAAAGAAGAAAAATACAAAAGGAAGATCAGTACATTACCGAGGAAGATCATCGAAATCCATGTTTCAGCTGGTTTCATAATGTACGAACGGCGAAATAGTTTCCGCAGCAGATCCCGGATCAGAATGCCCGACGCGAGCAAAAAGCCGAACCATTGCACGTAAATCATCCTCGCAATCACCTTGTTCCACAACACCGGATATTCGGAATAGGGTAGGGCAATGCCTACAACCAGCGTGAGTACTGCCAGGCCGACGAGCGTCCAGATCCAGCTTTTCGGTGTTTTTTCGAGTGGTGTCACAGCTGACCGCACGAAATAGTACAAAAACGGCCCGATGAAAAAGCAAGCGGAAAGGCCGACTTGCAAATAGATTTTAGGCAATCCGCCATCGAAATAGAGGCACACCGATTTCGCGATCCTTACACTCGATGCGAGCAGCATGCCGCCGAGGAAGTTGTTGGCGAGGTATTTCTTTTTGGTAAAAAACAGGAGGAATATGCCGAGCAGCAGGCCGTTAAATGCCCCCAGCGCGCTGAAAAAGAACAGGATCTCTTTGCCAATATCCATAAAACAAAACCGATTGTAACCCAAATGTAACTGTTTGGCAACCGGTTTTCAAGCTGTATTTGCGACTTGTCCGGTTTGAAGGCTGGGATGTTCGGAATCGGACAAGCAACGACCGGCTTTAATGCGTAAAAACCTATTTTTGAATGGTTAACAGCCTGTTTTAAAATTTGGCACGGCATTTGCCCGACATTATCGGAATAAATACTTTTAGCCATGAAAAGAACATTTTTAGGGGAGCTGGAAGAGGTCGTGTTGCTGACGGTGGCGGTACTGGCGGAAGACGCCTACGCCGTGACCGTCGCGCAGGAGCTCGACCAGAAAACCGGCCGGGCCGTGGGGTTCAGTACCGTGCACACCACTTTGCAGCGGCTGGAAGAGAAAGGGTACCTGTCGTCCGAAATGGGTGGGGCCACGGCGGAGCGGGGCGGTCGCCGCAAGCGGTTTTTTCGCGTGACGGCATTCGGTCGCAAAGGATTACGCGAGGCCAAAGAGGCGCGGGAGGCATTATGGAACGCCATGTCGCCGCAGACACTTCAATTAATGGGTAACTGATATGGAGCCGCACGCTAATCAACATCCGCCGCGATGGGCTACCGGCCTGCTCGCACGCTGGTCCCACCCCGACGCCCGCGAAGAATTACAGGGCGATATGCTCGAAATGTACGCCTACTGGCTCGAAAGCCTCGGCAAACCGTCCGCCGACCGGAAGTATGCCCTCGCGGCGATCCGGCTCATGCGCCCATTCGCCCGTCCCAAACGGGCCAACGACTATTCCCAAACCTATTCATTCAGCGCAGCCATGATTCAGAATTATTTCAAAATCGCACTCCGTAACCTGCTCAAAAGCAAAACGTTTTCTGCCATTAATGTCCTCGGGCTCGCGCTCGGGATGGCTTGCAGCCTCATGATCATGCTCTGGATCCGCGACGAACTGTCGGTAGATGCGTTTCATGCGAACAAGGACCAGCTCTACCGGATCTATATGCGCGAACATTTCAGCGGCAAGGTGCAGGGCGTGATCTGGACGCCGGGGCCGCTCGCCGAGGAACTGAAAAAATCGGTTCCCGAGATTGAAATGAGCACGCCGTTTTCGTGGACCATTCAGCAGACGTTTTCCGTCGGCAATAAAATACATAAGGAAGCGACGAACTGGGGAAGCGCGGATTTTTTCAAGATGTTCAGCTACAAATTGTTAGAGGGTACTCCCGACGGCGCATTGAGCGACAAGAGCAATATCGCGATCTCGCGGAATATGGCCGAAGCATTTTTCGGTAGTCCCAAAGCAGCCATCGGCAAGGCGATCCGCTACGATAATCGTAAGGAAATGACCGTTTCGGCGGTTTTCGAGAATATCCGGGCGAACAGTTCGCTCCAATTCGATTGCCTTATGACCTGGGACGCGTACATCGATGACAATAGCTGGGCCACGCACTGGGGCAATACCGATCCGGTAACCTTTTTCAAACTGCGCAAAGACGCCGATCCGGCCAAGGTGGAAGCCAAAATGCTCCACTTGCTCGACAAAACCAACCGCGACGGCGACAAGCCCTACAAGACGCAACTCGCCATGCAGCCTTTCCATGAATACTATCTCAACAGCAATATCAAGGATGCCAAAATGGATGGCGGGCGCATCGAATATGTGCGGCTGTTCAGCTTCGTGGCGGTATTTATCCTATTGATTGCCTGCATTAATTTCATGAACCTGGCTACGGCGCGATCGTCGCGGCGGGCGAAGGAAGTGGGTGTGAGAAAGGTCGTTGGGGCGATGCGCTCCATGCTGGCGGGCCAGTTTATGGGTGAGGCATTTTTGATAGCCCTGCTTTCGGCCGTTCTGGCTGTGTTGCTGGTCGCATTGTTACTTCCCGCATTCAACAGCCTCACGAGTAAACAGATCGTGTTACCATTTGCAGAGCCGGTATTCTGGGCGGTTATCGGCGGGCTGCTGGCGGCCACCGGTTTGCTGGCGGGAAGTTACCCAGCGTTTTTCCTCTCGTCCCTCAACCCGGTACGCATTCTCAAAGGCGCCCTGAAATTCGATTCGAGCTCGGTATGGGTGCGGCAAGGGCTGGTGGTGTTCCAGTTCGGGCTGTCGGTGATCCTTATCGTCGGGATGATCATCATTTACAGGCAGGTAGGATTTGTTCAAAACAAAAACCTCGGCTTCGACCGGGAGAACCTCGTCTATTTCCCTATTGAAGGTGAGCTTTTCTCCAAGTTCGACCTTTTAAAAGAACAACTCGCGCACGTTGCAGGTGTAAAGCAGGTCTCGCACATGACTGCCAACCCCGCATCCAACGGTAACGGCACCGACGGCATTACCTGGCCCGGCAGCAATCCTACCGAGCAGGTGCGGTTTACGCCGGTGGGGGTAGGTTATGATTTTACCAAAACCATGAACCTCCAAATGGCCGACGGACGCGATTTCTCGAAGGATTTTCCAACGGATTCGAGCGGTGTGATCGTGAATCAAACGGCTGTGAAGGTGATGGGCCTTAAAAATCCGGTGGGTAGGGAGATCAAATGGGGCCAATCGAAAGTCCGCATTGTGGGGGTTTTGAAAGATTTTCACTTCGAGTCGCTGCACAAAGCTATACGTCCGCTGATCGCCTACCTGGGCGCACGCCAGCCGCAGGGCAGTGTAGTCATCCGCATCCAGGCAGGGAAAACACCCGAAACCCTGGAAGCAATCGGGCGGATATGCAAGAAACTCAATCCTAACGTGCCATTTACCTATGCATTTACGGATCAGGAATATGCGCGCCAATACCAGAGCGAGCAGATCGTGGGTAAGCTGGCGGGCTACTTTGCATTCCTCGCGATATTCATTTCCTGCCTTGGACTATTCGGCCTGGCCGCATTTACCGCGGAGCAGCGTACCAAAGAAATCGGCGTCCGCAAGGTGCTGGGCGCTTCGGTGGTGGGTATCGTGGGATTGCTTTCCAAAGATTTTCTCAAACTCGTGGTCATGGCCATCATACTGGCGTCGCCGGTGGCCTGGTACATTATGAAGCAATGGCTGCAAGGATTCGCCTATCAGATCGCTATCGAATGGTGGATGTTCGCGCTGGCCGGTGTAATCGCCGTGCTCATTGCGGTGTTTACGATTAGCTTTCAGTCGGTGAGGGCAGCGATGGTGAATCCGGTTAGGAGTTTGAAGAGTGAGTAGTTTGACGGCCGACGGCCGACCGCTGACCGCCGATCGGTTGAAAATCAATTAATGACCGCCGACGGCCGACCGCTGACCGCCGATCACTTGAAAATCATCTAGTGATCGGCGGTCGGTCGTCGGCGGTCGGCCGTCACATCATTGCACCACCACCTTCCTCACCACCACAACCCCGTCCGCGGTGATCCGTAGCACGTATGTCCCTGCGGGCAATTTGCTTAGCTGCATTTCAAGTTTGCCGCCCGATTTCGCAGTTACCGACTTCAACTTGTTGCCGCGCGTATCGAGCAGATCGGCACTGAGGTATTTCGTATAAGGCATTTCAACGCTCAGTTTTTTATCGTTTACCAATGGGTTTGGATAAATACTGATATTCTGCGCGTTGTCGGGCCGCACTGATACTACTTTGGAATACGCGAAAGAACCGTCCGTATCGATCATTTTGAGGCGATAATAGAGATTTACGGCGCTGCTGTTTGCTGCACCGGCGTCGGTGAATGCGTAGGATTGCTTTTCATTACTTTCGCCTTTTGCATTTACTTTTCCAATTGCATGGAAGCTGCGGGCATCGGTACTGCGCTGGACCTCAAAGTAATCCGAAGCCGTTTCTTCCGAAGTCTGCCAGTTCAGTTTTACATCATTTTCTTGCTTTTTAGCGTCAAATGCGATCAGCGTTACAGGCAATGCATCTTCGGATTGACCGGAAATAAAGAACCCGCTGAACCCGGTAACCGGGAATCTTACCTCCCAAAGCTGGAAAACCGGGTTGAAAACGACCGCTGTCGGTGTGATGATCATGTGTTCGCCGTAGCTGGCCGGATCACCGTTGGCATTGCCGGCGCCGTGGTATTGCACCACTTTCAGTTTCGAAATATCGTCGCCGTCGATCACAGGCAGAACAGCATTGCCGGAGTTGCCGAAATGGGTGTTGTAATGCTGGAAATCGGCGGGCGTAAAATAGAGGGTGATGTCGCCGGTTGCATTGTCCGCTCCGGTTGAGGGCGTCAGGTCATAATGCCTGCGCACAAAGCGGCCCACGCCGTGCGAGACGATATTGGCCCTAACCCAGGCGCGTGCCGTAACCGTACCGGATACCGGCTGCACGCCCGCCGGGGCGATGCCCGCCAGCAACGAACACGCATCGAAAATGAAATTCTGGCCCGTATGCAGGTAACGGTCAGCCTCCTGCTCGTTCGCGGCCAGCACGAGGGGGCAATCGTGCTCGTACGCACCTAAGTCCACGCGCAGGGTGCCTATGCGTGGGAGGCTGTCGAGATCGCTGCCTAAGTACGCAGGGACGAGGTCATTGAAGCCGGCATTGATCACCGGGCTGCCGTCGCCTGTGCGGTAGTCGCCCAGTGCCGATGGAGCAGTCGTGGGATCTTGCGCACTGACGAAAAGCGGGTCGGTGGCTCCGTCGAGGTTACCGTCGCTTCCGCCGCCCATACCCTGTACGAGGCTGAAACTTACCGTCTGTGTACCCGTTCCATCGTTCTCGATCCCGCTGCTGTTGCCGAATACGACCGAGTTGCGGATTTGTGTTGTGGAGCTGAACTGGCTGAAAATTGCGCTGCCGCCCGCCGCTGAATTTCCCCCGAACGTAGCGTTGACGATGACCGGCGACGCCGACTGGTTACCAATACCGCCGCCAAAAAAGGAAGCTTTGTTACCGGTAAATGCCACGCCGCTGATCGAAGGGGATGCCGACTGGTTGAAAATTGCTCCGCCCATTTCCCCGCTGTTGCCTTTGAATACCGAATTGACAATTTTCGGTGAAGCTCCCGACGCGTTATACACCGCGCCGCCCGAAGGCCCCTGGTTGCTTTCGAACGTACAGCCTGTTATGATGGGTGAAGCATTGTTATTGTTATAAAATGCTCCCGCGTAAACCGTCGCCTTGTTTGATTTGAACGAGTTATTTTGAAACACTGCCGACGACGAGTTGTAAACCGCTCCGCCGAACACGCTGGCCTGATTGTTTGTAAACGTATTGTCGGAGATTTTCGCAGCCGGTGCTTGGGAGGTGTGAAGTGCACCGCCGCTGGACGCCTGGTTCAGCTCGAAGGTGTTACCGAAAATCTGGGAAGCTGACGCATAGTTGTAAACCGCACCTCCAAACGAGCCGTTGTTTGAGCTAAACGAACTGTTGGCGATCACCACCGCTCCGGAAGTGTTAAAAATGGCTGCGCCGTAAGAGCCGCTGTTGCCGGTGAAAGCATTTCGCACCATCGTAAGCTGGTTGAAAGAGCTCGCGATCGCCCCACCGCCGTCCAAGGATTGGTTATCGGTGAAAATACAATCGGAAATGCGGATTTTACCACTGTTTTCATTCCCGTAAACCTGGATACCGCCGCCATAACTGCGTGCAATGTTTTTGGAATTAACTGAAAAATCACCGCTGCCGTTGGCATTCCCGTCGGTAATCGTAAATCCTTCGACAATGACCGAATCCGCCGCCGCATTGAGGCCGGCGATCACCATGATGTGATGCGCATTGTCGGCAGCATCATTCGCCGTGCCGATATCTCCGCTCAAAATGGTCGTGTTCGCCGGAATGTCGCGCGTGCCGCCACCCGCCGGGTAACCTCCTTCGATTTTGAGATTCCCCCGGGTAATAGCAAATGTAGCGTCACGATCGGTACCGGACTGGTTACCGCCGGGATAGTAGGTACCGGCAGCGACACGAATCGTATTGATATCCGGGCAGGTCGCCAAAGCCGCAATCGCCTCGTCCAGCGTTTTGAACGCTTGCGACCAGTCGGAACCGTTGCCGGAGGCACTCACGCTGGCATCCACATACAATACCGTCGCGCTGCACAGCGACTCTCCCTCATATGCCCCCATATCGATGGTGCCCCCCTGTATACGCGCATTACCGAAGAGATCCTGCGTAATGTAGGCGGGAGACTTGCTGTTATCGCCCTTGTCGATGGCCGGACTGGCCGGGGTAATGCTGTAATTGCCACGATAGTTAGGGGCGATCACGTACGGGAACGATTCGACAAATTTCGGATCGGTATTGCCGTCGATGTTGCCGTTAGCGGTGCTGCTTTCGCCCTGCACGAGACTGTGCGAGAGGTTGGCGTTCGAAGTTCCGTCTTTGACTATACCCGCATTGTTGTTGTAAATAATGGTATTGAACACGTTCAGGGTCGAACTGGCTGAGATATTCACCGTAGCGGTTCCTGAATTGTTACCCGCAAGCGTGTTGTTGATCAGCGTCACGGTTGCGCCGGAGGCCATTATCGCCTCGCCGCTGTTAGCGAAAATGTCGTTGCCGATCAGCACGGGAGCCGATTGCTCGACGTACAATCCCGAGCCGTTGCCGATGTTGCCAAACATCCTTATCCGGCGGATCGCTATTTTGTCGGACTGATTGTTGGCAGTCAGGTAAATACCTCCGCCATTCTGTTGGTTAATGCTCTGGCCATGGATAATCGATGGCCCGAAACCGCCCGCATAGCCATACACAATATCGAACCCATCCACTACCACGGAATCTGCACCTGCGGCCAGCCCTGCAATAATGATGATGTGGCGGATATTGTCGTGTGGGGCCGTGGTGCCTATTGCGCCGCTGAGTGTGGTTTTGTGCAACGCGGGGTCCCTGGTTCCACCTCCGGCAGGATAGCCGCCGAGCAGTTTCAGGCCGCCACGGTAAATACCAAAGGTCGCGTCGGCGTCCGTACCGGATTGTTCACCGCCCGGGTAGTAGGTGCCCTCGGCGACGAGGATCTGGCTTACACTCACGCATTCATCCGCCTTGGCGAGCGCTTCTCCCAAGGTTTTGAATGCCTTCGTCCAGCTTCCGCCTTTGCCAGACTGGGCAACGCTGCCGTCCACATATAAAGTGGTGTAAAAACATGGATAAGCTTGCTCAAATGCGCCCATATCCACATTCGTTTCCTGCAAACGAACATTACCGGCAAGGTCGGTGGTAAGGTAAGCTGGTAATGCCGCATTGTCTCCTGCATTAATGGCGAGGCTTTCGACGGAAAGGCCGAAGTTACCCGTGATAAAGGGAGCGGTGTTGAAACCGGGATCGGAAATGAACTCGGCGGCGAGGCTGCCGTCGATATTCCCGTTTGCGGTACCGGTTATGCCCTGTGCCATACTGTGCGCCAGGTTCACCGACGAAGTACCGTCCCAGGACATGTCTGCACTGTTTCCGCTGACGATCGAATTGGTCAGGTTAAACGAAGATCCGTTCCACAGATCGGCCGTGCCGACGCCGCATTTGTTCGAAGCGATGGTAGTATGCAATGCACGCACGGCGGAACCGTCGGCATACAATGCACTACCGTTGCCGGACGCCAGGTTTCCGGCGATGAGGCTGTTCAGCAGGGTGGGCGATGTCTGATAAGTGGCGATGGCCGCACCGTTGCCGGCCTGGTTACCGAGGAGTTTAGCGTTGCGGAACAGGATTTTGTCGTTGCCGTTATTGGCCGTCAGGTTAATGCCGCCGCCCCGTTGCCGGTCCACATTTTGTCCGCGGTAAGTAAAGGTACCTGAGCCGTTTGCATTACCATAAATGACGGAAACACCGTCGATAACCAGCGAGTCCGCCGAAGCATTCAGCCCGGCAATGGTCACGACGTGGTGGCTGTTATCGGAATGGTCCCCGGCTGCCCCGATATCCCCGCTGAGGATTGTCGGGTTTGCGATCCGGTTTCTCGTTCCGCCGCCGGTAGGGTAGCCGCCGATGATTTTCAGTTTGTTTTTGGGTATTACAAAAGACGCGTCACGGTCGGTGCCGCTTTGCGTGCCGGTAGGGAAGTAGGTCCCTTTGGCAATCAGGATCTGGTCTACATTGGTGCAGGACGCGGCCGACAATGCTTCCGATAGTGTCTTGAATGCCGTGCCCCAGCTGTTACCGTTGCCGGAAGCGGCTATGGTACTGTCGACGTACAGCGTACTAGGGCAGGTGTCGTCGTACTCGTACGCGCCCATATCCACCTGACCTCCCAGAAAGCGCGGGCCGCCGTAGAGATCGGTGTTCATCCAGGTCATGTCGGTGGTGCCAATGTTGCCCTTGTTGATCGCCTGGCCCCACGACCCGACCCTGAAATCGCCGGTGGTGATAGGCGTGTTAAAGTTAGGCGCGGGCGCATCGATGAATCCGGGATCGATGTAACCCGGAAGGTTACCCAGCCCGAAGGTGTTTTCTTCCTGAATCAGACAGTAAAGGAACGTCCGGTAGTCGCCGTTGATCAGCTCCACGCCTCCCGTATTGCCGCGGATAATGGTGTTGTAAAAAACCGATTTCGTAGCATTGGTAATGCGCACCGCCTGGCTGTGGGACGCGTCCGTCCCCCGGTTGGAGGCAATCGTGGAGTTCTTCACGTTCAAGGTCGCATTATCGGTGCTGATCGCGCTGCCGGTCTGCGAGAGGTTACCCGCAAAAAGGGAATTGTGGAATGTTACAAAAGCATCTTTGATGCGCACCGCACCGCCCGTTGTACCGGCATAATTTCCCTGAAAACGCCCTGTGATTGTCGCCGAACCGCTCTGTGCGTACCACGCCCCGCCCATGGATGATGCGGAGTTGCGCAGGAATGAGGATAGTTTGACATACAACTCCCCGCTAAGGCTGTAAATAGCGCCGCCGAGCGTGGCCTGGTTGTCGGTAAATGCGCTGTTTTCGACAAAAACATAAGAATTATCCTCATGCAATGCCGCCCCGTTTACCGCGAAATGGTTTGAAAAAGAACAGTTTATAATGTAAATGCCCGGAGACACCCATTGCTTTTCACATACAAGCCGGCCCCGTGGTCGCGTGCCACGGCCTGGCCACCGATCGCATTGGTTCCTGACCCGTCGGCGCGGCCATCTACGAATATAAACCCATCGATCCGGATCGAATCCGTTGTATTTGGTGCTCCGGCGATGGTCATCAGGTGGTAGCTGTTGTCGGTGGCGTCGGCGGGGTTACCGATGTTGCCGCTGAGGATGGTCGGGTTTGCGCTCACATTGCGCACACCGCCGCCGGATGGGTATCCGCCATAAATTTTAATATTGCGGCGCGTAATGGCAAATGTCGCGTCGCGATCGGTACCGCCCTGGTCGCCGGTAGGGTAGTAGGTTCCCCTGGCTACGAAAACGGTTTGCAAATCAATGCAGCCCGCGAGGTCCATGGCTTCTTTCAATGTTTTGAATGCCGTTCCCCAGCTGGTACCGTCGCCTGAGGCGCTCACGCTCGCGTCTACGTACAGGGCCGCGGGTGCGCACGGCTGCGCTTCGTATGCGCCCATGTCCACGGTCGTGCGCACAATGCGCGGGTTGCCTGCCGCGTCCGTAAGCACGCCGGCCGGGATGGCAGCATTGTTACCCGCATTGAGGCAGGCACTGAAATCCAGCAGCCGGTAATTGCCGCCTGTGGTCGGTGCTTCGGTATCGGGTTTGAGAAATAAAAAGGCGGGGTTGGTCGCCAAAGCATTGAGGTTGCCGTTGGCGGTGCTGCTCTCGCCTTGGATCAGGCTGTAACTGGACGTGGTGGTAGAGCTGGAATGGAAAATCCCCTGATTGTTACCATAAACAATGGTGTTCGCGATGGTTTCATTGGAATTGAAAGTATTGTAAATGCTGCCGCCGTCTCCCGCGCTGTTGCCCACGATGACACAGTTCGTGATCGTCGGGGATGCATTATAGTTGTAAATACCACCCCCGAAACCCGCTTTGTTGCCGGTAATGACGCAGCCGGTGATCTTCGGGTTACAGTTCACGCTGAGTATTCCACCGCCGTTGCCGGTCATGTTGTTGCCCGTGAAAAAGCTGTTCCGGATATCCGGCGTGGCATATAAGGCATAAAAGCCGCCGCCATTCTTGCCCGAATTTTCAGATGATACGATGTTTTCCACCAAAGGCGACCCGTTTTCGAGGAATATCCCCGGGCCTCCGTCGTCGGCATTGTTGCTGATAAACTGACAGTTGCGGATTGCGAAAGCGTCCGGGGCGGTGTTGAGAATGGCCCGCGCGTAGAGGCCGCCGCCGTAATTACGATGAATGTCGATCCCGTTGAACTGCGGTGTGCCTGTTCCGTTGGCGTTTCCTTTGGTAAACGTGAGGCCTTCCAGTACCAGCGGGGCGGCGTCTAGGGCGATTCCCGCTATGACCATCACGTGATAGCTGTTATCGGAAGCATCGTCAGCTGTACCGATGTCGCCACTCAGGGTCGTAGGATTGGCTCCCGGATCGGAAGTTGCTCCGCCGCCGGTGGGGTATCCGCCGCGGATGGTCAACCCGCCGCGCAGAATGGCAAAAGTCGCTTCACGGTCGGTGCCTGATGCGTCGCTTGTGGGATAATAGGTGCCTTGCGCGAGGTAAATCGCATCCACGGAGAGATCGGAAGCGGCAGCGTCCAGGGCTTTCGCCAACGTTTTGTAAGCAGCGCCCCAACTGGCGCCATCGTTGCCGTCGTCGCCGGCAGCAGCGTCCACGTAACGGGTGGACGCGTGGCTTTCTATGGCGAAGAGCCATGCAATAAGAAACAGGAGGCAACGGGTAGATTTGCCCATTACGATGTAAAGGTGTTTCATAAATACCTTATTGATAGAGATTTAAGGGTTAATAACTATCCTGTTGAATTTGTGGGGGACACAAATTTAATTTTCAAGCGGTTAGCAAGCGTTGTTGAGCGGCCCAAATATACGAGAGGTACTTTAAAATCAATTAAACGGTCTATTACCTTATATTTAAGTGAGTGAACGGGGTGGGGTGTACGCTTGTTGACCGCCGACCGCCGACCGCCGACCGCCGACCGCCGACCGCTGCTGGCTACTCTCGATTTACTGTCAAGTACTGACAATGTCACGTTCATAAGATCGGCGGTCAGCGGTCAGCCGTCGGCGGTCACTCTCGCTCACTATACTTTTGGATACTCCCCCCACCCCCTTTTCCCGGAATCAATACAGCCTGATACTGGTTGTTTCTTTGAGTGCAATTTTTAATGCTACAAAGACAAAGACGAAAAACAAACAGGAAATGGAAATAGGAATCAGTATGTTCGGGGATCTGGCATTTGACAATGCTACCCGTTCTTTTCAGTCTCCGCAGGAGCGTTTGCAGGATATGTTGGAAGAAATCAAGCTGGCCGATGAGGTCGGGCTGGATGTGTTCGGAATAGGCGAGCACCACCGGCCGGATTTCGCGGTTTCGACACCCGAGATCATCCTCGCGGCGGCGGCTTCGGTGACCAAAAACATCAAACTTACCAGCTCGGTAACTGTATTGAGCTCCGCGGACCCGGTGCGGGTGTACCAGAATTTCTCGACCGTCGACCTCATTTCAGGTGGCCGGGCGGAGATTACCGTAGGCCGGGGCAGTTTCATCGAGTCGTTTCCGCTTTTTGGTTATGATTTGAATGACTACAACGGGCTGTTCGCTGAAAAACTGCAATTGCTGAAAGAGATCAATGAAAACGACGTCATCACCTGGAAAGGCAAGTTTCGTGCGACGCTCGATCGCCAGGAAGTGCTGCCGCGGGCGGTGGACAATAAACTGGACATCTGGGTGGCCGTGGGTGGCACGCCGCAGTCGGTGGTACGCGCTGCAAGGCTCGGCTTGCCGTTGATTATAGCCATTATCGGTGGTATGCCGTCGCAATTCCAGCCGTTTTTTGAGTTATATAAAACAGAATACCTGGAAGCCGGTCACGATCCTGCCAAGATGCAGCTCGCGACGCATTCGCACGGATTTGTCGGACTGGATGGTAAGGCGCTGAACAATACTTACTTCCCTTCCTATGCCGCACAAATGGACCGCGTCGGCCGCAGCCGCGGGTGGGCGCCTTACACGCGCGGGCAATTCGAAGGCGGGCAGGGCCGCGAGGGAGCATTGTTCATCGGGGAGCCTAATGCGGTGGTGGATAAGATATTGTACCATCAGGAGATGTTCGGCCTCACACGCCTTCTCATGCACACGGACGTGGGTGCG
Organism: Dyadobacter soli; assembly: GCF_900101885.1. Taxonomy (GTDB): domain Bacteria; phylum Bacteroidota; class Bacteroidia; order Cytophagales; family Spirosomataceae; genus Dyadobacter; species Dyadobacter soli. The sequence continues at coordinate 259,740 of NZ_FNAN01000001.1, forward strand.
CCTGCGCACAAGGACCTGATGAAGTCGATCGAACTGCTTGGAACGCACGTGGCACCGGCGGTGAAAAAGGCTCTTGCAGTGAAATAGTAGCGTTTTTTAAGCGGGTGACGCAAATGCACCCGCTTTTTGTCGCAACAGGCCTCGCTCCGTTTCGGGGAAACCCGGCAACTTTGTAACATCAATCAATCAACAAAACACAAAGAGAAATGGAAGCGACAACACAACCTGTAACAGTAGAAGCGATTATCAATGCACCGGTAGCGGACGTGTGGAACAAATGGAATGCACCGGAGCACATTACCCAATGGTGTTTCGCATCCGACGACTGGCACGCCCCTTATTCCGAAAACGACGTCCGTGTAGGTGGTAACATTAAAACCACCATGGCCGCGAAGGACGGCAGTTTCAGCTTCGATTTCGGTGGTACTTACACCGAAGTGGAGGAAAACCGCTACCTGGCCTATACATTGGGCGATGGCCGCAAAGTGACGGTCGCATTCGAACAGGACGGCGACGGTACGAAAGTGGTGGAAACATTCGATCCTGAAAACACGCATCCGGTTGATTTCCAGCAAGCAGGCTGGCAGGCGATTCTGGACAATTTCAAGAAGTATGCCGAAAAGTAATTTGCCGATTTACAATCTGTTATAGGCAAGCGGCCCGGTCTGTGAGATCGGGCCGCTTCTTTTTTGTTCAAATTCATATACAATATTTTCTGACCATTTCCAGGTCGTAACCTTTTCGGCAGGCGAGCCGGTAAAGCAATGGGAGAAAAGGATTGATGAACGACTGTTTACCCGCAAGGCGCATATCGCTGATGATCAGGATCACCGCCGCCCGCAACATATCGTCCCAGGTTTTGATTTCCCCCCGGCCGTCGTTGGCGAGTCCGTAAAGCATTCGCAATGAATACTCGAAACCTTCGTGGCCGGGCTCGATCACGACCCGAAAGCGGATAGGCTTGCGGCCAGGATTAGAGAAATTGTGCGGCACACCGATGGGGATTGTATACCGTTCGCCGGGTTCGAGCAAAAGTTTGTTTTTACCCACCTGCACTTCCAGCGCACCTTCGATCGGGATGAATGCCTCGGTGAAATTGAGATGCCGGTGCATACCGTTGCCGCCGCCGGGCCGCAGCTCGATCTCCATGTCGGTCAGCCGGTTACCGCTTTCGGCGGCGGTGGTGATGAAAGTTACTGTGTAGTCCGGGTTGGCAATGACGCGTTGCATCGCCTTCGTTTCGCTGAGTTCCTGTCCGGTAAAAATTTCCATGGCTAATTTGACTAGTTTTGATTAATGGTACAAAATAACCTGGCTGGCCACGGGTAATCGATGACGTTTTGCGACAGGAATATGACACTTTGCGCCAGATGGGTGAATGGGCCGCCGTGGAACGGGGAATGAGTGAATGTGTGAATGAGTGAATGCTTGAATGTGTGAATGATTGAATGACCGAATGATTGAATGATTGAATAGTTAGTCATTAGGTCAGGTGTGGTCAAGTATTGCATTTATCTTGACAACTTCCTGACTATCGCTGACCATACCTGACTTTTATTTAATCATTCAGTCATTCAGTCATTAGGTCAGGTGTGGTCATGTATTGCATTTATCTTGACAACTTCCTGACTACCGCTGACCATACCTAACTTTTATTCAATCATTCAATCATTCAATCATTCAAAATTAGATATGTACGGAACAGCCCGTGTTTTGAGGTATATCGTGTATTCGGCCGTCGAAAAGGGGGCCGACCTGGGCAGGTTGTGCGCGGCGATGGGGATCAGGCCCGGAGAGCTGAATGAGGCCGAAAAGCGGCTCGAAGGCCTTAAACCGATCATAGGCCTGTGGACGGAGGTACTTGCTTCCACGGGCGATCCCGCATTTGGACTGCGTATCGGGCACACCAATAACCCGGCTATCTTCGGGGCGCTGGGGTACCTTATGCAAAGTTGCCGGAACATCCGCGAGGCGTATTCGGAAGTGGTGAAGTTCCAGCAGACGGTTTCGGGGTGGGTCTCGTATGAGGTGGTTTTTGGAAAGGAATTGGAGTTGATTTTTAAAGTACATCCGCTTTGGGAACAAGCTTCTCCCGAAACCGCACGTCAGGCAGTGGAAATGGCTATCGGTGGCGTTTTGAACTACTTTTACATTCTCACGGGCACGAAAAGGTATCCGCTGCGGGCCGAGCTGGCCTACCAAAGCCCTTTGCCAAGAAGCGAATATGAGCAGCTGTTGAAATGCCCCGTCAGTTTTGGAAAAGCACAAAACCGGGTGATCCTGGAAGGGAATCTGGCGGAGATGCCGCTCATCAGCGCCGACGAGTCGTTATACGCTTCGTTTGCCAAAATCCTGCGCGATAAATGCGCTGCCAGCGGACAATCTGCCCGTTTCAGCGAGCAGGTGAAAACGGTGATTACCCGTGATTTTGGTGGTAAAATACCTGCGCTCGAAATCATTGCCGCGCATATGAACTTGAGCGACCGGTCGTTTCAGCGGCGCTTGCAGCAGGACGGCGAGACTTACCGTTCGCTGGGCGCTTCGATGAAGAAAGAGCTTGCGGTGAACCTGCTCCAAAATACCAACGCCACCGTGCACGCCATTTCGGAAGTTTTGGGTTATACCGAGCCCAGCGCATTCCACCGCGCATTCAAAAACTGGACGCAGACGAGCCCCGCCCAGACGAAGCATTTGCCCGGCTGATCCGAAAATAGTAGATCACAGTTAATGCTACTTTATTTACTTTTGGTGTTCAGAATTCAAAAGTAAATGCAATCCCGAATAACATCCCGTCTCACCAACCGCCAAAAATGGGAACTTGGTTTCGGCCTTGCGGTCATATATGTGCCTATCCGCATCTATATGAACGTGTTGCAGATCGATTTGCCCATTTTCTGGCACCGGCTGCCATTGTGGACGATGGAAGTGTTGTTCAGCGTGGCGTTTTTTGTGCTCTGGATCAACGTGATCGAGTGGCTGCAATACCTTATTTCCCGCTTTCTGGGAGAAGATTTTCCGGAACGGTTCTGGGTTATCAACCAGGCGATCATGCTCGTCGCCGCGATAGCCCTTGCGATGGTTTTCAACCATTGGTACCGCTACCTTTGGCATTGGATGGAGGCTGTTTTTGATAAAAAAAGCTTTGACGTGCTGCCGATCACGCTGAACAACTCGCCGGTGCTGAAGCAGCGCGCCAATACGAGCATTACCGTGATGGCGCTGATGGCGGAATATTACCTCGCGGCCAACAAGCGCGTGTACGAACGCCTGCAAAGGGTGGTGATCAATGAGGAGCGTTTGCAAAAGGAGAATGCGACGGCCAATTTCAATGCATTGAAAAACCAGGTAAGCCCGCATTTCCTCTTTAATAATTTCAGCGTGCTCACAACGCTCGTCGAAACGAACCAGGAGCTTTCGGTCAAGTTCATCAACCAGCTTTCGAAGGCTTACCGTTATATTCTGGAAAAATCGGTTTACGATTCGATCAAACTCGCCACCGAAGTTGAGTTTCTGGAAACCTATATGTTTTTGCTGATGATCCGGTTCGAGAACAAGCTTAGCCTGGACGTGCGCATTTCGTGTCAGGAAAAAGAAAAATTCTCGATCGTACCGCTTACTTTACAGCTGCTGGTGGAGAATGCGGTGAAGCATAACCGGATGTCGACGAGCAATCCGCTGCTGATCACGATCGGCGTGGAAGGCGACTACCTGGTGATCAGCAACCCGCTGCAAGTCCGCGAACTGCCCGAATCGTCGACGCGGCTCGGCCTTCAAAATATTGTGAACCGCTATAAATTGCTGATCGACAAGCCGGTCATGGTTGATAAGACCGACGGCTGTTTTACCGTTAAAGTGCCCCTGCTTTCATGAATGTGCTTATTATTGAGGATGAATCGCTGAGTGCCAGCCGCCTGGAAAGTCTGGTAGGTAAATATGATCCCAAAATCAATGTGATGGCCAAGCTGTCGTCGGTGAAGGAAAGTATCCAATGGCTGAGTGATGGTGCCAACGTACAACCCGACCTGATTTTCATGGATTTGCATTTGGAAGATGATCTTGCATTCAAGATCATCGAGGAGCTGAAACTGACCATCCCTATTATTTTCACCACCGCCTATTCCGAATATACGCTCAAAGCATTCAAGGCCAACGGGATCGATTACCTGCTCAAACCGGTCGATAAGGTGGAACTCGGCGCGGCGATCGACAAGTTCGTGACATTGCATTCCCGGGCTGCGGCTAATCCAACTCCCGATTTCGCCACGTTGATGGCCATGTACCAGTCGGGTAATGAGGAAGGTTACAAAGAGCGCTTCCTGGCGTCTGCCGGGCCGAAACTTTTCAGCATCCGCACGACCGATATCGCCTATTTCACCATCGAACAGAAGGCGACATTCCTGCGTACTTTCGACGGCCAGCACCTGGCCATGGATTACAGTCTTGATAAACTGGCACAAATGCTTGATCCCAAGGAGTTTTTCCGCATCAACCGTTCCCTGATCATCGCATTGAACAGCATCCGCTCGATCTACACCGTATCGGCGGGCAGGTTAAAGCTCGAACTCACGCCTGCTACTTCGCAGGAGGTCTTTGTGAGCGGCGACCGCATGGCCGATTTCAAGCAATGGCTAGGCAAGTAACCGTTGTAACCGGCTTTTCCTTCTTCCTCTCAAAGCGGGCATTCGGCTCCTGAAATCCGGCATTGGGCACCTTTCATTTTCTGGTTCGGACATTGGTAAACATCTTTGGTTACTGACTGTGTTTTTGCGAAAACCAACAGTAAGTTGACCATAAACCTAAACCCTGTGTTTCGTGTGCGCCACGAAAGGCGGATACGGGATAAAGGTGACTATTCCTAAACCCTTCTTCAACGTGATGAAAGAACTCAATATCGATCAGACCCTGAACCTGGTAAGCTGCGAAGCCCGCGAGCTTGAACAGTCATCCCGCTACGGCAGCTTGTTTGGTATTGCATTTGTCACGGAAGGGGAGGGGGTACTATCCTGCGACGACGATTCGTGGCACTACGAAGAGCAGGCGATCTTTCTCCTTTCCCCCGGCCACTCAATCCAATTCAAGTCCTTTTACAGGACAAACTTGCTTACTATCTTCTTCGATCCGTTCCGCATAGCCGGGGCGGCGGATCCTCTCAACAGCTTCACGAGCATGTTCCGCGCTGTGCGCGACCTGTTTTCGGTGCCCAATTTCCTGCGCCAGAAAGAGCTCCGCAGCGAAACCGACCGGCTCGCCGTCACGCACCTGGTGCGCCTGATCGAAACCGAGCTGAGCCATTTGCAGGACAGCAGCCGTGACCTTGTGGCTAATTCGGCGGCATTACTCGTGAACCTCGTGAAGCGGAACCTTGCCGAAACGCAGCGTCCCGAGCCTTCCGGACAGTACAGCGAAGAAACCGACCGTGTGCTCAACGACGTTCGGCGGATGGTGCAGCAGAACAGCCACCTGACGATCCAGGAACTTGCCGCAGCGATGAATATGTCGCAGTATAACCTCAATAAACTGGTGATCAAGGGCACCGGCGAGACGTTGAAGGCGATTATCTCGCGCTACCGAGGCGAACTTTCGAAGGGAAAATTGCTGGATTTGCAGGCGTGACCGCTCATTGTCACCCCCGCCGCTCCGTTATCCTCTCCGCCTCCCCGTCCATCAACTCCCGCCCGAACGACTCCAATGCCTGAATGGCCGGGAGCGACCGTAGCGCGCGTTCCGTGAGCCCGTATTCCACCCGCGGGGGTTTTTCGCGGAAAATGGTGCGGGTTACCATTTGTTTTTTTTCAAGCTCGCGGAGCTGGATGTTCAGCATTTTGTCGGTGATGTGCAGGATCGCGGTTTTGAGGTCGCCGTAGCGTAGCGGGCCGTCCGCAAGCGCCAGTATCACGGGGATTTTCCAGGTTCCGCCAATATACGCCATCGCGAATTCTACCGCGCTGTAATAGACCCGTTTGTCGTGGATGAAATCTTGCATAATGCAAATTAAATGAATCGGCTGCTAATCATCCGTTAGCGCGTCCTTTATCGTCAAAAAAGTATATAAAAGGAAATTTAAAACCCAATCCGCTAGGTTTGCCAACTGAACCAAAAACTAGTTTTATGGAACAAACAGATTGGACCACCGTGCCGGTATTGCCCTGCAAAGCGATCGGCGAAACGCTTGAATTCTGGGAAAATATGGGTTTTACAATTACCTACCGGCAGGACAGGCCTTATCAATACGGCGTCGTCGAACGGAACGGGCACCAGCTCCATTTTGTGCGCGTAAAGGGTGTCGAAGCAGGTTATTCAGGATGTTTGATGATGGTACAAGACGTCGAACAGGCGCACGCCGATTTTTGCAATGCATTGAAAACCAGGCTGGGCCGCGTGCCGAACAAAGGTATTCCAAGGATTTCAAGAATGCGGCCCGGGCAATCGCGTTTTACGGTCACCGACGTTTCGGAAAACTCAGTAATCGTGATCCAGATCGGTGAAAAAGACCAGGTTGAATACGAAGACGCCGACCCCGCGACACTCACGCCGTTGCAAAAGTCAATCTCCCTCGCATTACGCCTGCGCGATTTTAAAGAGGATTATCCTGCGGCTTTGAAAGTGATTGAAATGGCTATCGCCAGAGTGGATGATCATGAAACGGAGGTGGACAGAGTCAAAGCAGTAGAGATACGAGATTCACTCGAAAACTTGTTATAACCATTGATCCTCGCGAACAACCCGATTGCTAAAATGTGTCAATTATTGATTAAAACCCGATAGGTTTCAACAGGCATTTTGGACTATTTTTGGTAAAATCCAACCATAAATATCCTGAATCCGATGAGGCATAATTACGTAGGGCGCTTGCATTGCGCTGTTTTCCTTTTCTGTTGGCTCTTAATATCCGCAGCGACTGCACAACCCTCCAAGTCGAAATTTAACCTATATGAACAAACTAGCGAGGTTGCCGGACTGGTGATACAGTATGGGCAGGACTTTCGAGCGGTAAACTACTTTTATGGTCCAATGCCTTCCGAGGGGAGGGGACAGCGCAATGTTCCAGCCCTGAACTCACCGGAGCAACGCAAACGGCTCCGTGAGCTTAGCAATGATTACCTCGCCAAACTGGCAAAAGTGGATTTCAATGCGATGAGCATTTACGGTAAGGTGGATTACCTCTTGCTGAAACGGAACATCGACGATGATTTGCTGACGCTGAGCCAGGAGGATAAGGAGTACGCGCAGATTGAAAAGTACATTCCGTTTGCCCCGGGTATTTACGAACTGGAAAAAGGCCGCCGGCGTGGGGCTACTGTTGATGGCCAGGTAGTTGCGGCAAAGCTGAATGATTTGCAGAAGGAGGTAAAGAAGGCGGAGGAATCTTTCAAAAAGCTGGAATCGATCGATATGCCGCTGTCGCGTATGGGCGCGGAAGCGGTAAGCGGACTGGCAGCGCGCTTGAAAAGCACATTTGAGTTTTATAACGGCTACGACCCGCTATTTACGTGGTGGGTGCCGAAGCCGTATAAAACGCTGGACAGTACATTGGTGGCCTATTCCAAACTGATCCGCAGCAAAGGAAAGCTCAACACGACGCAAAAGGAGGATGCCAGCGGCATCAAAGGCGTGCCGATTGGCCGTGAGGAACTTATACGACAACTGGGGACTGAAATGATCAGCTACACACCCGACGAACTGATCGAACTGGCCAACAAGGAATTCGCATGGTGCGACAAGGAGTTACTGAAAGCGTCAGCCGAAATGGGTTTTGGTAATGATTGGAAAAAAGCACAGGAAAAGGTCAAAAACAGCTATGTCCCAGCAGGTACCCAGCCCGAACTGATCCTGAAACTCTACAACGACGCAAAGGACTTCATTCTCAAAAACAACCTCATCGACTACCCCGAAATAGCCGACGAAACATGGGGAATGCAGATGATGACGCCGGAAAGGCAGCTCATAAACCCGTTTTTCCTCGGCGGCAGGGACATTATCATTTCCTATCCGACCAATACCATGGCGCACGACGACAAACTGATGAGTATGCGCGGCAATAACCCTTATTTTTCCCGCTCCACCGTGCACCACGAGTTGGTACCCGGCCATCATTTGCAATACTACATGAGCAGCCGCTACAAATCGTACCGCAGCGATTTCCGCACGCCGTTCTGGACCGAGGGCTGGGCATTGTATTGGGAGCTGCTTTTGTATGACAAAGGTTTCGCCAAAACGCCAGAGGAACGCATTGGTATGCTTTTCTGGCGTATGCACCGCTGCGCACGCATTATCTTCTCGCTGAACTACCATCTCGGCAAATGGACGCCGCAGGAATGCATCGACTTCCTTGTCGACCGCGTCGGACACGAGCGTGCGAATGCGGAGGGAGAGGTAAGGAGGTCATTCGAAGGCAATTACAGCCCGCTCTACCAGGTAGCGTATCTTATTGGCGGCCTGCAATTATTCAGCCTCAAAAAGGAGCTCGTCGACAGCGGCAAAATGACTTTCAAACAATTCCACGACGCCGTCATGAAGGAGAACAACATGCCCATCGAAATGGTCCGTGCGACCCTGACGAACCAGGCATTGAAGGCTGATTTTAAGACGGGGTGGAAGTTTTATGAGGGTAAGTAGTTATTTGAGATCGGGATCAGAGGGAGTTTGTGCGGCAACCTTCTCCGCACTGAAAAAAGGCGCCAGTATTTCCTGCGCCTTTTTCAGCTTCTCAGGAAACAAAACTCTTCCTTCAAGATAGCTCATGTCCTTGACCGGTATCTGTCCGACCTTTATAGGTCTAGATTTTCTATCTGTTTCCATATTTCGTCTTTGTTTTCCTTTCTCCCAAGCAAAAAGCTGCTGTAATATTTTCCGGTTTCAAATTCTTCCCAGAAGTCAGATTCACCTTTACCAAAAATAACAAAATATTCCTTAATCTCATTCAGATTGCTCACGATCCCAATTCGATAGAGTCTCGTCCGCGCTCCCGTGCTTCCTGTTGCAAAGATCAGTTTGTCGGGGTACCAAAACATAAATTCCCGAACGGTCCAGGCAACAGTTGCAAGTACTTTTAAACAATCGCCATTGTTGGTTACAACCAAATCATTGATTTCATTAGAAACCTCATCATAATCACCGAAACCCAGGTTATACACGTTCTCGAGTCCGGTCCACGCGTATTCGACGATTTTTTTAACGGCTCCCCTTTGTCCCTGACTTACGAACTCATAAACCGAGTGGGTTTCATTTGCAAAGCAAGGGTATGAGTCCAGATTCATCGATTGGAAGGGGTCAGTTAGCTTGCAAAAGAACACAAAGCTTGCCGATATCTTAGCGCTTCAAATCCGCCAAATTTTGATCAATTATTTGATATCAAGAATAACAGGATAACTGACGGCCCTCAGTTACCAAACGGAAATAAAAAAATGGAACGGCACGAAGGGATATTGAAATTCTACCCCCTCAACCCCTCCACATCCCCCACACTTTTCACCAGTTCCTTCCCGAGTATCCTGTTGCCAGTTTCGGTTATCAAAAGGTTATCTTCAATGCTAATGCCGGTGAAATCGCGGAAATCCGGCGGAGAATGCGTCCGTTCAGCGAATCCGGGCTAGAAACGATGTGATTAGCAAGAAATGAAGTTGCGTCGACTGCAATTCGGGATGTTTTGGCCAGGAGATAGTTAGGCGTTGGAATCCGGGGCAGTAAGCCCCTGGCTTTGGTAATACTCTTTAGGAAGACCATGTTTTGAGATAAACTCATTCGTTCTTCTCAATTTTTCTACAACGACTTTACTTTTATGCAGATTATCCAAATTTGGATCTACTGTTACCTTTGGGACAGTCAGGCTGTTGCGACTTTTCATAGTGTTTGATTTTTTTATTTTTGGGTTATCATGAAACTTTCATAATCCCTGTTTAAGGCGAATGATTCCCAGCCTTCCATCTCAACGTAGCCTAAGATAACAAAATTTTTCAGAATAGCCGCCAGACTTCGCGAGATACCCATTCGGTAAAGACGTGTTCTGGACTTTGTGCTGCCTTTTGCAAAGACCCAGGCCTTAGGATGTTTTTTTAAGAAGAATTGAAGGGTGGAGACAACTGTGGCCAGCACTTTTTGTGTGTCACCGTTGTCGCTCACGGTCAAGTCGTCTAAGTCGTCATCACATTCGATATAATTTCCGAATGCCAAATTGTAAATACTCGGAGATTGCGTCGGTGAATAAATTACGATTTTCTTAACATTTCCCTTCGGCCCAATGCTCGTAAATTTATAAACGAGGCTACTCAACCCGGTTGTGTAACGATATTTCGGCTGTTTCAATGTTTGCAGGTTTATGAATTTCACCTGCAAACATATCGAAATTTCACCCCCTCAACCCCTCCACATCCGCCACACTTTTCACCAGTTCCTTCCCGAGCAACCTATTGCCAGTTTCGGTTATCAAAAGGTTGTCTTCAATGCGAATGCCGGTGAAATCGCGGAATAGTTCGAGCTTTTCGTAGTTGATAAACTGCGCGAGTTTGTTTTCGGCTTTCCAGCGGTCGATGAGGGTCGGGATGAGGTAGAGGCCGGGTTCGACGGTAAGGACGAAGCCGGGTTCGAGGGCGCGGCCCAGGCGGAGGGATTTCCAGCCGAATGCGGTGCCTTTGATGAGGTCGTCGGTGTAGCCTACGTATTGCTCGCCCAGGTTTTCCATGTCGTGGACGTCGAGGCCCATCATGTGGCCAAGGCCGCATTGGAAAAACAGGGTATGCACGTCGTGCTCGATCGCTTCGGCTACGTCGCCTTTCACGACGCCCATTTGCTTCATGCCTTCCACGAGTTTGGTCGAGGCGAGCTTGTGGACATCTTTGAATAAAATACCCGGTTTGCAGGCCGCAATGGCCGCTTCCTGCGCGTCGAGGACGATCTGGTACATTTCCTTCTGAATGGTCGTAAATGCGTTACCGACCGGGATGGTACGCGTCAGATCCCCGCAGTAATGCATGGCGGTTTCGGCGCCGGCGTCGCAAAGGGCCATCTGGCCGTCGCGGATAGCGAGGTCGCGGGCGTGGGTGTGAAGGATTTCGCCATTGACGGTCAATATGATAGGGTACGAAATGTCGCCACCCTGACCGATGGCAATGCTTTGGAGCTTGCCGGCGATTTCCTTCTCGGTCATGCCAGCGCGTGTCTCACGCATGAAGGACAAATGCATATCTACCGAAGTGTCGACGGCCTTTTCAATTTCGGCTACCTCTTCCTCCGTTTTGTAAGACCGCATCGAAACGACCGCCTTAATGAAGCTTACGGAAGCTTTTTGCGTTGCTTCCGCGGGATTGATGTGCAGCCATTCCTGCAATTTCAAATAATGCTCGCCGCGGTAGGGTGGCAGGAAATGAACGGTTTGCCCTTTTGACAATGCGTCTTTCAGCAAACTGCCGAGCGCCGAGGCTGGTTTCACTTCGGTAACGCCTACTTTCGCAGCCTTTTCGGAAATGGCTTCTTTCGGGCCGGTCCAGACAATGTCGTCGATCGTGAGCTCGTCGCCGAAAAGGATTTCCTGGTCGTTATCGAGATCGATGACGGCGGTAAGCGATGCCTGGTCAATGCCGAAGTAGTAGAGAAACGTGCTGTCCTGACGGAACGAATATACGTTATCGCGGTAGTTCATGCCGCTTTCCTCATTTCCGAGAAAAAGCAGCAGGCCGCCGCCGAGTTTGGTTTTGAGTGTCAGTCTCCGGTTTAAGTATGTTGATTTTGAAAGCATGGGAATAAAAATGGTTTTGGAATACAACAAAAAATTTGCCCACCGAAACAAATATACTTCGTCCGGTGAGCAAATAGGAACTACCTAACCCAAATTAATAAATGTATTAGTACCCCGGGTTTTGATCCAGATTGGGGTTTTTGTCGATTTCGTTTTGCGGGATCGGGAAGAGCGCGCGCTGGGCAGAGGCAGGACGGTGGTTGAACCACTTTTTAGTCTCGTAAACACCGAAACGGATCAAATCCTGGCGGCGGTGCGCTTCGGCAGCGAATTCCCAGCCCAGCTCGTCGAGCAGCCGGCCGAACTGAATATCGTCGCCTCCCTGGCGCTCGGTAATGCTGCCGTCGGTAGCCTGGTAGCCGTAGTTATAGCGACTGCCTTTTGCAAGATCCGCCGCGGTGACCGTCGCTTTGGCCGGGTTACCTTTAAATGCACGCTGGCGCACCTGGGTAACGAGTTCCGCCGCTTCGGCCGCCTTGCCGGTACGCAGTAATGCTTCGGCTTTGATCATGAGCACGTCCGCGTAGCGCAGGAACGGAAAGTCGTTGTCGAGGCTGCCGGTGGCATTGGGTTTGATTTTGTATTTACCAATGCGGAAGCCGTCCTGCACGGTCGTCCGGTCCATTCCCGGCACGGCCTTGTTGTAAGTAATTACTACGGCGCCGGTGGCGGCACTTTTCTGCGGGCCCATGATCCAGGTGTCCGCCAGGCGGGTGTCCGCAGCGTCATAGGTGTCGATGAATTGCGGTACGGCGCAGTTTCCGCCCCAGGGACCGGCATTCATCGGGTACACCGAGCGGCTCAGCGGGTCGAGGGTTTTCATGTGGATCTGATTGCCGGTACCATAGATCTCGTCATAAGGAATGGCGAAAATGATCTCCTTCGAATTGAAGTTTGTCCAGGTAAAAACATCCGAATAATTGGCATCCAGCACATATTTGCCGCTTTTGATCACATCGTCGGCTTCCTGGATCGCCTTCGCCCATTCAGGCGTGCCGGTGTACACCTGTGCATTCAGGTAAATTTTAGCCAGAAGCGTCTTGGCGCCCCATTTGTTCATCTGGCCGTACGTAGTGGCGGCATTCTCGCTCAGGTTAGGCAGCGATTCCGTCAATTCTTTGACAACAAAATTATAGACCTCCTTGCGCGTGCTTTGCTTGGGAAGTGCAACGTCTTTGAAATCGGTCACAATGGGCACATTGCCGTGGTTATCGAGCAACAGGTAATAGGCAAATGCACGTACGGCGCGGAGTTCGGCAATGGTGGCTTCCTTGGCGTTGGCAATGGGCAGGTCGCCATCCTCGATCTGCGAAAGCACGCGGTTTACGGTGGTAATGCTGGCAAACGCCTGGCGCCAGGCGTTTTCGGGCTGCCATTGGAGCGCTGTCCAGGTGTGCTGGTGCATCCGGCGGTAGGTACCGCCATCGTCCCAGCCATTCGGACGGACCGGCGTGATGATCGCGTCGGCGGCTTCTTCCTGCAAGTCGAAATAGCCCTGCCAGCCGAGCATCAGCGAGCGTAGCGATGAATAAACAGGCGCCACGATGGCCGGAAGGTCTTTTTCGGTAGGCTGGTAGCTGCTTCCAAGTACTTCGGAATACACCTGCTCGTTGAGGTCGGTGCAGGAGTAGAGCGGGGCGCCGGCAAGCAATGCGGCCAGGACGGCGTATTTGATATTTTGATTTTTCATTGTTTCAAAAATTGAGGATCAGAATGTTACGCTGAGGCCGGCTGTGAATGTCCGGGTAGTCGGGTACTTGTCGCGGTAATCGCTGCCGGGCGAGAAGCCGGTGAAAGTCACGCCTTCCGGATCGATGCCGGTGTAGCCGGTAATGGTCGCCAAGTTGAGGCCCGACACAAAAATGCGGGCGTTTTTCAAGCCTTTGATCGTGTTCGCAGGCAGGGTATAGCCGAATGTGACATTGTCGATCTTCCAGTAATCGCCCTTTTCGATGTAGTGCGACACATATACGAGGTCGGTATTAAGTACCTTGCCGTCGATAGGATCGTAGGCGTTTTTGAGCATATTGTAAGCCTTGTTACGCGGGTTGCTGTAAAACATGCTCTGGAAGTTCAGAATGTCGAAGCCAAATGCGCCGCGCATATTCACAGCCAGGTCGAACTGCTTGTAGCGGATGTTGTTGTTCCAGCCCACAATGTGTTTTGGAATACCGTTACCATAATACTGGCGGTCTTCCGGCGTCGCATCGGCGATCGGGATCACCTCGCCGTCCTTGTTTTCGATCAGCCAGGCGCCTTTGTCGTCCACACCGACGCTTTTCCATACGAAGAAACGGCCGATCGGCTCGCCTACTTTCACGCGGTGGGTGCTCACCTGGATAGGTTCACCTGTGTAACCCGCGTCGAAGAAGTCGTTGGCCGCCTGGAACTGGTCGTTGGAGAGGGTCACGAGCTTGTTTCTGTTGGTAGAATAGGTAAATCCGGTGTTCCACTGAAAATCGCCGGTTTGGATCGGCATAATGTTCAGTAACACTTCCACGCCTTTGTTCTGCATTACCCCTGCATTGATGAACATGCTGCCCGTCAGATAAGGCGGAACCGGCACTGGGAAATTGTAAAGCAAATCTTTCACCTTGCGGCTGTAAAAGTCGATCGATCCGTTAATGCGGTTTTTCATAAACCCGAAATCCACACCGGCATTGTATTCCTCTTTCTTCTCCCAGCGCAGGTCGGGGTTGAAGTTACGCGCCGGCACGAAGCCCGGCACCCACTTACCGCCGATGAATGCACCCTGTCCACGGTCGAAATTATAGCTGATCTGCGACATATACGGGTTGTTCGCGATCGTACCCGTTACGCCTATACCCGCGCGGAGTTTAATATCCGAATTGGCGCCTACGCCGCCCATGAAGCGCTCCTTGCTGATGCGCCAGCCGATGGACGCCGCCGGGAATGTACCCCACTGGTTGTTCACCCCGAACCGCGAAGAACCCTCGCGGCGCACGCTCGCCATGAATAAGTACTTGTCGTTCAGGCTGTAAGTCAAGCGGCCGAAGAAACCTGCGAGCTGCCATTTGTTTTTGGTACTGCTCATGCCGGCCTGGCCACGCTGCAATGCACCGCCCGCGCCGAGGTTGTTCCAGTCGTAAGTATCGGTCGGGAAATCCCAGTTGTTGGCAGCGAATGCTTCGTAGGTCGCATCCTGCCAGCTGTACCCGCCAAGTACGGAGAAACGGTGTTTGCCGATGGTTTTGGAATAATTTCCTGTTAATTCCAAAAGATTCTCGTTGTTGGCATAGGTATTCCGGAAAGCGGTCGCATTCTGGTTGCCCAGGCGCGTACTGGTGTGGTTAAATGTGGTAGAGCCGCCTTCGAGGTTGCTGTTCTGTACATTGGAAACCAATAATTTGAAGTTCAGGTCGTCGATCGGCGCATAGTCGAGGCTGCCGGCCATCCGCATTTCCTTGAAAGAACTTTCGAAATTCGATTCGTTCAGGAGCGATACCGGGTTTTCGTAGAAATAACCATCGCGCTCTTGCCATTTGCCGTTATCGCCGATCACGCGGTCGGTAGGGTTGCGGATGATGGCCTGGCGGTAGGCGTAGCCATAAGCCGCGTCGTCATTGGCAGGTGAAACGGCGCCGTTTGAGCGCGTAATGCGGTTGATGAGCTGTAAATTGGTTTTCAGTTTGTTGTTGAACATGGAATGGTTCAAATCCGCGCGACCGGTGAAGCGGTTCTGTCCGGATCTCAAAAATATCCCTTCCCAGTTGCGGTAGTTCACGGAGCCGGTGAGGTTGGTCGTGCTGTTTCCGCCGAAGAAAGTGAGGTTATGGTTATGACTGACGGGCTTTTGCATGATCTCCGAAAGCCAGTCGGTATTGCCGCCGTAGTCGGTGTAATCGATGCCTTCCTTGATTTTCTGGCGGTAATCGTCGCCGGTAAGCAGTTCAGGACGCCGTGCGATCGTCTGGATATTGACATAATTGGAATACTCGATCGTCGACCGCGAAGTGCCCCGGTTTTTCCGTGTGGTAATCAAAATCACCCCTCCGGTAGCCCTTGTGCCATAAATCGCCGCCGCCGAACCATCCTTCAACACATCCACCGACTCGATATCTTCTGGTGCCACGGTATTCAGTCCGCCGGGAATACCGTCGATCAGGATCAGCGGGTTAGCCGTTCCCTCAATGGAATTGATCCCCCGCAAATTGATCTGCGTATTTGAAGTAGGGGAGCCGCTGGGCGTGGTAATGCGCAAGCCGGCCACTTTTCCCTGTACGAGCTGCGCCGCGTCGCGCACGGTTCCCTGTACGAAATCCTCGCGTTTGATACTCGCCACGGAACTGGTAATGTCGCCCTTTTTCTGCGTTCCGTACCCGATCACCACCACTTCCTGCAACTGTTTCTGGTCGGGCGCCAGCTCCACATTTACCTCGCTCTGGTTGCCCACGGCCACTTCCTGGCTCACATAGCCGATGTAGCTCAGAATCAGCGTCGAGCCTTCCGGTACTTCCAGTTTAAATTTCCCCTCGGTATCTGTGGCTGTACCAACGGTATTTTTCCCCTTCACGATGATGGTTACGCCGGGTAGCGGATTCTTGTCCTCGGCGGACACCACTTTGCCGGAAATCTGTCGGTCGGCGGCGAGCGCCAGGGCATTTTCGGTCAGGAAACAGGCTACCGCGGCCGCGATAAGGCAAAAGCGGTGCAGTTCCCGGATCAGGCGGGATAATGGTCTTTTCATACAATTGGAGTTAGATGGTGAAACTTATTTGAGGGTGATCATTGCACTTTCATAATACCGTTCATGATCCGCCAATGGCCGGGTACCGTGCACAGGAACGGGTAGTCGCCGGGCTTGTCGGGGGCGATGAACACCAGCGTCGCGTTGCCTTCGGGGCTCACGAGCTCCGTTGCATGCAGTACTTCGGGCATTTTGGGTACGTAGTTGAGCGCGATCGCATTCGCTTCCCGCGCCAGCAAGTCGGCCGCATTGCCTACTTTTTCCAATGTTCCGGGTTTGACGATGAGCAGGTTATGCTGCATGAAATCCGGGTTTGTAAACTGTATCGTCACTTTCTGGCCGGGTTTTACGGTGAAAGTTTTCTGGTCGAACTTCATTTCGTGTTCGATTACTTTCAGTTTGATGGTGGTGGGGGTGCCTTTGCCCTTGAGGGGTGTCGGTGCGGCCAGGCCTTGAAAGGCCTGGTTAGGGAAGGCCTGGTTATAGGAGGCCTGGTTAGGGGAGGCCTGGTTGGGGGAGGCCTGGTTGAGGTGCAGGGTGCTTTTGATGTCTAGCCAGCCTTTTAGCCTTGCATTGTCGGCGTATTCGCCTACCTGGTTGCCGTCGCGGAGGTCGCGGCCGAGGCGGATGTCGTCGGGCGTGAACGGCTGGTGGAAAAGGCCTGCGGCATTGCCGGTTACCGGCGTCTCGTCCTCGATCGCAAGCGTCATTTTGCCGCCGTCCGAAAGGGTGGCGTAGGCATTGAAGCGTTCGTCGGGGAGTTTTTTGGTGGATGTGATTTGATAAGATTTACCTTCCTGCCGCACCAGCCAATGCAATTTACCGTCCTGCATATACAGGCTGTACCCGTTTTGCCGGTTGCCCTGCGATACCACCACGCCTGAGAGCTCTTCTTGTGCTTTGGTAATAATGGCTTTGATTTTCAATTCTTTATGTGAAATGACCGGTGGGTAAATCGGCGGCGACCAGAGATTGAGCATATAAGTCTCCTCGATCAGTCCACGCTCGATACGTGCCGTCAATGTCGAGTCTTTCAGCTTGGCCGCCGCTGCTTTAAAACCGCTTTCATGTTTAATAACCCCTGAAAAAATAGCCTGCGCGAGGTACTCGTCGGCCGCATTCTGCGAATCCTGACCGGCCAGGTAAAGCATTCGCCCGATTTCTTCGGATGCGGGTAAATCAGTCAATGCGTGGACGGTCGCCAGCCTTACTTTCAAATCCGGGTCATGCAACGAGTTGGTCCATTTCAATGCGGAAAGTGTCTTATCATTGCGTGGGAGCAGTTTTACGGCTGTCTTACGCACGCCCGCGGCCGGGTGGCGCATAGCACGTACGAGGGTATGATAAGCTTCTTCGTTCGGGCCGGTGAATGCATTCAGGCCATCCAGCGTCCATAATGCATGCACTGCGGGGCTGTTCAAGCCGATTTCATCCACCGACTGGTCATTCACTATTTTAATCAGTTCGGGAATGACAGAAGTGTTCTTGGATTCTACGATCAGCCGCTGCGCCGTGGTGCGCCAGAACATATTGTCGTTTTTCAAACCTGCTACCAAGCTCGCCGCGTCGTTTTTGTCGAGTTTCGGATAGGGCGCTTGCTTCGCATTCTTCCAAACGACCCTGTATATACGTCCGTGCTGGTTGTCGCGCAATGGGTTGATGTACGCATTGCCCTTTCCATTCTCAAATCCGCGCGGGGTGGGGTTGTGCTGGATGATGAAACTGTACCAATCTGCCACCCACACGGCCCCGTCCGGGCCCACCTCCGCATGTACGGGCGAGAACCATTCGTCGGCGCTCGCGAGCAGGTTGAAACCGTTTTTTTCTTTGAAGCCGGCACCTTTTGGTTTCAGTAATGCCTGGTAGAGCAGTCGGCCGGTAGGTTCGCAGACGAACGCCGTTGCATTCCAATATGATTTCGGGAAGTTGCGGGCCGTGTAAAGGTTATGCCCGGCGGCAGCCGTAAATCCGCCATGAAAATCCACCTGGCGCAATGCGGGTGTGAGGTAATTCATTTCGTAATGCGAATCGAGTTTATAAACGGTATTGCCCGACCCGTCCGCTACGGAGCGCTTCACGTATTCAAGCGGCATGGCGAAATGCCCGCTGTAATTCCCGTTCGCTGTTGAGATAAACACTTCAAAATCCTCGGAAAAGCCCAGTCCCCAGGTGTTATTCGAGGTCCGTCCGATGTATTCCAAATTTTTCCCATCATGATCAAACCGGTAAATACCCTGACTGAAATTCAGCTGCTTACCTGAATTCGTTCCCCGGAAACCGGCATAGCCCAGCACGCCCCAGATCTTATTATCCAACCCATATTTCAAATTCGACGGCCCGGCGTGGGTATCGCTTTTGCCCCAGCCTGAAATGATATTCTCTCGGACATCGGCCTTGTCATCGCCGTTGGTATCCTTCAAAAAGACGAAATGCGGGGCCTGCGCTACGATAATGCCACCATTTGCAAATACAATACTGGTCGGAATGTTCAGGTTATCGGCGAAAACGGTAAACTTATCGGCCTTACCGTCGCCGTCGGTGTCTTCACATATTTTAATACGGTCTTTTCCGATGCCGTCCTGGTCGCGGACCTCGTTGGGATAGTCCTGTGTTTCAGCTACAAATAGCCGTCCGCGCTCATCCCAGGCCATGGCAATGGGTTTCACAATGTCCGGCTCGGAGGCGAAGAGTTTCAGCTCGAAATCGACCGGTACCTGCGTCAGTTTCTGCGATTCGGCGGGAGATAGCGGCTGCTGGAATTTCGGTGCCGGGTCGCGCTTTTCGTAGTTCGGCACATTGGCGTCGGTGTAAGCCGGTTTGGTCAAATTGAATTTCTTCAAACGCTCCTTAGCGTCGTCGCTGACGGCCCACATAATGCCGTTGGCTACCAGTTCCTGAAATGCGGGTTGTTTCCACGTGCGCTCGTCGTGGCCGTAAGCGGTGTAAAACACGCGGCCTTTGCCTTGCGTGCGCACCCACGTCCACGGCTCGTGATGGTCGCCCTCGACGCGCTCCTGCAACACGACGATGTCCGGGTTCAGCTTCGAATGCACATAAGTTTCATCCCAGGTTTCGAAAGTTTTCCAGCCCTGCATCACCGGATGATCAGCCTTCACGACCGGTGCCGTGAATGTCCCGTACTTATGCGAACTGAACTGCCCGCCCACGGCTTTGATGTACCAATCCGAATTCTGAAAGCAAAACGAGGCCGCGTGAAGCGGAATCAGCGCATGACCACTTTCCACAAAGGTTTTCAATGCATGCTCCTGCGCCGGGGTAATGGTGTTATGGTTGGCATAAATCACCACACCGTCGTAATGCGCGAGGTTTTCGGTATTCAATGCGTTTGGGTCGGAGGTATAGGTGAGGTTAATGCCCTTCTGGAACAGCGGCAGCGAGAGCATCGGGAAGTACTTTTCCGAGAAATGGTGGCGGCTGTCGTGGCCGAGGAAAAGCAGCTCGATCCGGCGGGCGTCGCTCTTAGTTTGGGTCGAAGTAGCTGACAGCTGTGCCGGTCGTTGCTTCTGAGCGCAGCCATGCATCAGTAGGATTGTGAAAATCAGTAGTAATGCTTTTTTCATGGTATCTGGGTTAGCGTAGCATTGAGTGCCCTTTTCGAGCTGAATTTTCAGTGTTTTTAAAAAAATATTGACATAGCAATTCCTGTCAAGCAAAATTTTGCTCACTGCACTATTCTTAGTCCCTTTGATCTTTTTTGATCTGTTGATCTTTTCTGATCTGTTGATCTTTTCTGATCTGTTGATCTTGATCTTTCTGATCTTTTGATCTTGATCTTTTTGATCTTTTGATCTAAATCCCCGGTCTAAAGACCGGGGCAGAGGATTTACTGAATATTAAGATTTTAAACTCTGAACTCTGAACTCTAATCTCTAATCTCTAATCTCCAAACTCCAAACTCTAATCTCTAAACTCTAAAACTACCTCCCCAGCGCCGCCTGCTGTACCGCAGCCACTTTGTTTCTTTTCGGAGGATTTACACCTAGTAATTTCTGTACAAAAAAGTCCCTCTTCTTGCGGCGCCCGTACAAGCCGCCGTCGCTGTGGCCCATGCCGGGGATCACCAGCAGGTCGAACTCCTTGTTGGCCTTGATCAATGCGTCGGCAACGCGGTAGGTGCTTTCGGGCGGTACGTTGGTATCCACTTCGCCGACGATCAGGAGCAAATCGCCCTGCAATTTGGCGGCGTTGGTCACGTTCGATTGCTCGTCGTAATGCTTGCCTACCGGGTAGCCCATCCATTGCTCGTTCCACCATTGCTTATCGACGCGGTTGTCGTGGCAGCCGCATGCCGAAACCGCCGCATCGTAAAAGCCCGGGTGGAAGAGCAATGCCCCCAGCGAGTTCTGCCCGCCGGCGGAGGTCCCGTACACGCCTACGCGCGTCGAATCCACCTGGGGATATTTTTCAGCCAATGCCTTCATCCAAGCAATGCGGTCGGGGAAACCGGCGTCGGCCAGGTTCTGCCAGCACACGTCGTGGAATGCCTTGGAGCGGTTGTAGGTGCCCATGCCATCCATTTGCACTACTATAAAACCCAGCTCGGCCATGCTTTGCATTTCGCCGTAATGCCTGAATGCCTTCTGTACAAACGAATCCTGCGGACCGGCGTAAATATTTTCGATGATCGGGTATTTCTTTTTTGGGTCGAAGTGGCTCGGGCGGTACACGATGCCCCAGATGTCGGTTTGGCCGTCGCGGCCTTTGGCTTTGAAAATTTCGGGTAATTTGAAACCTAATGCGAGGTATTGTGAAATGTCGGCTGTTTCCAGCTTCATTAAGAGCGAGGCGTCGGCGGTTTTGCGGAGTTCCGAAACCGGCGCGCTGGTCATGGTGGAGTAGGTATCGATGTAGTACGTGCGGTCGGGCGAAAATGTGAGCTGGTGCGTCGCTTTGGCATGGTCGGTCAGTTTTACCAGGCCGGTCCCGTCGAACTTAATGCGGTAATAATGAATGTGATAGGGGTCTTCATTCGCATTCATACCGCTGGCTTTAAACCACACTTCACGTTTCTGGGTATCGATGCTGTCGATGTCGCGCACCACCCATTCGCCTTTGGTAACCTGGTTTTTGATCTGGCCGGTTTGCTCGTCGACCAGGTAAATATGCCGCCAGCCGTCTTTTTCCGATACCCAGATAATTTCATGATTTTCAGGCAGGTAATGCGTGTAAATCATGTTCTGGTAAATGAATGTATCGGTCTTTTCGTCGATAATGTGCTTCGTGGCGCCGCTGGTCGCGTCCACTTCGATTACCCTGAAACGCTGATGGCCGCGGTCTACTTTCTCGTAAGTGAAATGCGTGGCATCGCCCGCGCGCCAGCGGATCACGGGCGCATTGAAGAAGTCGATCACCTCCGACTGTACTTTTACCGATTTTCCGCTCTGCACATCGATCACGTGCATTTCATAACTCGTAAATTCATCGCCCGGCTGCGCGTAACCGCGTGTTTTCACCTCGCCGCGGGTCGTGTTGGGCAACGAGGAGAAGATAATGCTCACCTGCCGTTCCTCACGCCGATCGATCCGGTAGCACACCAGGTAGCGCCCATCGGGCGACCAGCTCAACTCGCCGTAGGGTAGCAGCGGGTTGCCGTCGTAAGTGAGCTGCTTACCGGTTTTATCTTCTTTTTTACCCAGATAAATATTGCCGTTACGTACAAATGCCTTGGTTTGCTTATCCGGCGAAATGCTGTCGGCACGGAAACGGCCCCAGCGGCTGAGCTGCTTCGTCCAGCCGGTTTCTTTGGCTTTCGGTAAATTCGGTTTATCGATTTTCTCTGCCGTACCGGCTTCGGTATCGTACGAAAACCATTTCCCTTTGCTTTGCAGGATAATGCTGTGTTTTTCAGGTTCAAAATGAATATCGGTGATCCAAAGCCTTGCGGCCGAGAATGTCGAATCGTAAGCTTTGGAAAGTGCGGAGGCCACTTTCGCCTGGTCGAATGCAGGCGTCCGTTTGTTTTCACCGGGTTTTACTACCAGATATTCAGTCAAACTATCCTTTAATACATTTCTATACCAGAAAGATAGCCCGTCGGCCAGCCAGTTCGGTTGCACCTGCGCTTTCAGTACGCTTCCTTTGGTGAGCGAATCCATTAAAGCCATCCGCTTATACGAAGCCGAAAGTTCGGTCGGATTGGGCTGGTAAGCGGGAAGCGATTTCTGCGCCATGAGCGGCATAGTCAGGCATAATGCGCTGACAGTGTGCAGGTAAAACTTTTTGAACAGGCTTGGGTTAGGGATCTTCATAGCGTCTTCGATGAATGTAAAGGCAATAAAATCCTGGCTGGCTGGTGTACAGGCAGTTGGGGTAATGTGCCTTTCGGCCAGTCGGTTTAGAAAATTATCTATTTGTAAAATTAGCAGGTCGGAAAACCAAAAACTTGATGTGAATTAGCGTCTTTTTTACCGATATTAACTTATTTATCCCCGAAATTCCGCAAATCTGTGAATTTGGGTGATTTTATTTGGTTAATCTTTAAAAATAACGAATAATGGCTGGTTTGACGTCTGGGGCATGATTTGGCCGTCAAGGCGCACCGGATTAATATTGCAGCGTAAAAATTGGAATATGAATACCGCACTAATACTGGAAACTTTGGGCTGGCTCGGCGTGGTCGCGTACGTGCTGGCGTACCTGCTGCTGACAATAGGCATACTCAAACCGAACGGCTACCCGTTCCACATCCTGAATATGGTGGGCGCAGGCACGCTCATCGTCTACTCCCTCGAATACGGCGACAAGCCCAACGTAGCCGTCAACGTGATCTGGCTCATGATCGGGATAGGGGCGGTGGTCCGCAGGCTGGTGCGGAAATCATCCGGCAACCTCTGAAAGTTCCTTTAAATGCAGGATTGATAATGCCTGCTGGCGGTATTTGCTCAGCCGCTGCTCGTATTCTTCCTTGTCGGTTACGAGGCTGAGGTAAAAATAGGCGCCGTCGATGAGCACGAAGATGTTGTCCGCCACAGTTTCCACGTCCTCCACATCCAGCACCCCATCCACACGGCATTGTTCGATATGCCCGATCAGCATTTCCCGGAGCGAATCCAGCAGTTTTTTATACAGGTCGCGCACCTTGGCGTCGTGGAAAGCCATGGCATAGCAGCCGTAGAAGAGCCCGTCGTCGAAGAGCGCATTCCATTTTTTGGAGAAAATGTTGCCGATGATTTCTAGCAGCGCCTTCCTCGAATCCTTCGCATGGGCGGGGCTTACCTTATATATGAGCTTGTACTTGTCGAGAATGTAATCCACCAGCCCGTACACCAGGTCTTCACGCGTCTGGAAATAATGGATTATAAGGCTGGGGTTGATCTCCATCTTCGCCGCGATCTTGGCAATGGAGGTATTTTCGAGGCCATGCTTTTTGGCCAGGCTGTAAAACACTTTAATGATTTCCTTTTTACGGGCTTCTTTTAAGCTCTTTCTTCCCATTGTCGGTTCGGAGTGTAACGTATCGGCAATATACGGTTTTTTACGGAAACCGGAAGTTTGTTATTTGTTCAAAAATTAATTGAACATTCATTCAATTTATAATCACAATCAGATAACTATTTTTTAATATTAGCGTAACTTTTGATTAGGACATTTGCATTCCAAAAATGCCCCAAAAGTGGCTAACCTTTAACTTTTACTTATGATGAAAAGTGTACCCAGACCTTACTACGCAAGGCTGCTGCGAAGCCTGCTGACGGTTGTGATTTTTGCGCTCGGCTGCGTGGCGCCCGCGCTTGCACAAGTGACGCTCAGTGCCGGGAACGGCAAAGTTGCCGGAACCGTCACCGACGGTAAAGACCTGTTGCCGGGCGTGAACGTGGTGATCAAAGGCACCCAGAAAGGGACCATCACCGACCAGAACGGAAAGTACAGCCTCGACGGCGTTTCCGGCACCGACATCCTGGTGTTCTCCTACATTGGCTATAAAACACAGGAAGAACTGATTAAGGGCCGGAGCGAGGTGTTCGTGACCCTGCAGGCCGACCTTGGGAACCTCGAAGAGGTGGTCGTGATCGGCTACGGGGTGGAGAAAAAGGTAAATATCACGGGTGCCGTGGACCAGATTTCGGGTAAGCAGTTCGAGGCGCGCCCGGTGGCCAACGTGATGCAGGGCTTGCAGGGCGTTAGCCCGGGCCTGAACATTACCTACCAGAGCGGTGCGCCCGGGACCGTGCCTAACTTTAACATTCGCGGATTTACATCCATCAACGGCGGCGAGCCGCTGTTTGTGATAGACGGTATCGCCGCGGCCAGCAGCCAGGACCTGCTCCGTTTGAACCCGTCCGACATTGCTACCTTTTCCGTATTGCGCGACGCGGCTTCCGCGGCCATCTACGGCGCACGGGCCGCATTCGGCGTGGTATTGATCACCACCAAGCAAGGAGGGAGAGGAAAGCAATCTATTACCTATAATAATTTCTTCTCCTGGGGCCAGCCTACGGTGCTTCCGAAGCCGGTAACCGATCCCTACATTTTCTCACGGGTGCTGGAAACCTCTACCGATAACACGCCCTGGGATTACGTCAACTATTCCGACGAGTATTACGCCTGGGCCAGGGAGCGTTCGGACAATCCATCCACGCCCGACACGCGTATAGACCCGTCCGACCCTACGAAATGGGCCTACATGGGCGCTAACAACTGGTACGATTACTTTTTTACCAAAAGAAGTTTTTCCCAAAATCACAGCCTCGCATTCACCGGAAGCGCCAAAACCGCCAACGAGCGCACGGTAGGCTATTATATTTCCGCGGATTACAACCGAGAAGGTGGTTTGAACAAGCTGACGGACGATTACTGGAACCGCTATTCGTCGCGCGCCAGGCTGGATTTCTCGCCTTTGAAATGGCTGAAACTGGATAATAACCTGTCAATTTATCGTACGGAGCGCGCGGTGCCTACGGCGGATATCAATGACATTTATACGCTGCAACCAACGCAGGTTGCCGTAAATCCGGATGGTACCTGGGCCAATACCGGCGCGGGGCGCCTCGCTGCAAGACTTACGGACGGGGGCAACAGGAAGCAGGATATGTTCGGTTTCCAGGATATTTTCCGCGGAATCGTGACTGCGTTAAATGGCGACTTGCAGGTGACCGGTTCGGCGAGTTTCAAACGGGAGCAATGGAATACCAAACAGGATGTGCGCAACTACCGGATCGGTTTCGGCCCGAACGACATCCGTACCGAAGGCGGAACCGGCGGGGTGTACGAGACCAATGCGACATTGAACAACAATGTACTGGATTTGTTTGCCAACTATACCAAAACATTGGGCAATCACCGGATCAACCTGCTCGCGGGTTATAACCAGGAGAGTTATGGCTACACCACGACCAAGGCGCAAAAAGTGGGCCTGATTTCCCCTTCTTTGCCTTACATTAACCTGACGAGCGGCAATTCGTTTGCTTACGGGGCCGACACCAGCTATGCGACGCGCAGCTTTTTCGGCCGGATCAACTATACCTTCAAAGAGCGCTACATCGTCGAAGCGAATGGCCGCTACGACGGCTCTTCCCGCTTTCCGAAAGCCAACAGGTGGGGCTTCTTCCCGTCGGTATCGGCGGCGTGGATCGCCAGTTCCGAGTCGTTCGTGAAGGAGGCAATGCCATTTTTCCCTACTCTTAAATTCCGCGCATCGTATGGCGACCTCGGCAACCAGAATGTGGGCTATTACAGCTTCCGCCAGGCACTGCCGGCCGGTTTGTCCAACTATCTGATCGACGGTAGCAAGCAGACTGTTATTACCGCTTCACCTTCCTTGTATGTAGACCCGGCAAACTACACCTGGGAGCGTGTATCGACGCTCAATTTCGGTGCCGACCTCGGCGTGCTGAAAGACCACGTTACCTTCGGTTTCGATTATTATATCCGTGATACAAAAGGGATGCTGACCGAAGGTGAAGAGCTGCCCGGCGTACTGGGTACATCCGTGCCAAGCCAGAACGTGGCCGACCTTCGCACCAAAGGCATTGAGCTTACCGTCAATTACAACGACTCCTATAATGTAGGAGGTAAGCCGTTGTCGCTGAATGCCAAACTGATCCTTTCGGACGCGCGCTCACAGATTACGCGCTTCAAAAACGACCAGGAGCTTTTCTCGAAATACCGCAAGGGACAGCAATTGGGAGAGATCTGGGGGCTTACGAACGACGGTTTGTTCCAAAATGCGGACGAAATCGCGAAACTGGACGAAACGGACATTATCCCGTGGGGAGCGCTGTCGATCGTGCCTGGCTGGCCTAAATACAAAGACCTGGACGGCGACGGCCGCATTACGCAAGGCCTGACCAAAAAAGACCCCAAGGATCTTTCCGTGATCGGAAACAGTACGCCGCGTTACCGCATCGGGTTCAACCTCAATGCCGACTGGAACGGGTTCGATTTCTCCGCCGTATTGCAAGGGGTTTTGAAAGGCGATTTCTATCCCCGCCACTACCTGTACTGGGGGCCTTACCAGCAGCCGTATGCCAACGTGTACTCCTGGAACCTCGACTACTACCGCGGCCAGGCGGATTCGGACCAGCAGCGGGCAAAGCATTCGCAGTCGTACATCGCCGCCGGACTGGCAGATGCGAATACGAACGCCAAATATCCCGTGCTGCAATCGTGGCTTGCAGATAATAATTTCGGTTCGGGCCTCGATATCCCGCAAACGAAATATCTGCTTAGTGCGGCCTACCTGCGCATTAAGAACATAACGATCGGCTATTCACTGCCTTCTTCATTGCTGCAAAAGCACAAGATCAGCCGGGTGCGGGTGTATGCAAGCGGCGAGAACCTTTTTGAGTTCTCACAACTCAAAAAGTACTTCGATCCCGAGGTGGTAACCACTACCGACGCGCTGGTGAGTTCGAAAGGGTTTCAGTATCCTTTCCAGCGGAAGTTTGCGTTCGGTGTCAATGTCGAGTTTTGATTCTAACCCATTCGCTTAAAATGAAAAAGCACATATTGTTACTGGCATTGCTGACGGGTGTGACCGCCTGCAACGAAGATTTTCTCGAAAAGCTTCCCCAGACTTCCATTTCTCCCGAAGCATTCTTCAATACCGAGGGCGATCTCGCATTGTACGTCAACGGGCTGCTGAGCATGCCGGATATGTACGGCACCTACCTCAATGATCAGAGCACGGATAACGCCGCTACTACCGGTGCTGTGGAAATGAAGGTGGTCATGACCGGATCGCCTAGTTCGCAGACCATCACCGGAGGCTGGGATTGGGGCCGTTTGCGGAATATCAATTATTTCCTCGACAACTATAACAAAGCCAATGCGACAGCCGATATAAAGGCGCATTATGCGGGCATTGCGCGTTACTATCGTGCGCAGTTTTACCTGAATAAGGTGGCGCGTTTCTCGGATGTGCCGTGGTTTTCCAAAACCGTGAACCCTGGTGACGAGGCTCTTTATAAAACACAAGACCCGCGGACGATGGTGATGGACAGCGTGATGGCCGACCTGGCTTTTGCGGCAGCGAACGTCAAAGACGGCAAACCGCTGGTATCCGTCGGCACGCCCGGCAAATGGGCCGTGATGACGCAATATGCCCGCACGGCATTGTACGAGGGTACTTTCCGCAAATACCACCCCGAGCTGAACCTGCAAGCGACGGCCAATAAATTCCTGGAAACAGCGGCGACCGTTTCGGCGGAAATCATGGCTTCGAACAAATTCTCGGTCCACAACACCGGCAAACCGAATGCCGATTATGCAGCGCTGTTCAATAGCCAGGATCTCTCGAACAACCCGGAAATGATCCTGTCCAATGCATTCGACCAGACCAAAGACCGCAGCCAGAATATCAACAGTTTTGTATTCGGCGACTACGAGCAGGCTCCATCGCGTGACCTCGTGCAGACGTATCTGATGAAGGACGGCTCGCGTTTCACGGATGTACAGGGTTACCAGCAGCTTGGTTTTGTGAAAGAATTCCAGAACCGCGATCCCCGTCTCGCGCAGACGCTCGTGTACCCGGGCTGGGTGCGCGCAGGCGATCCTTCCCCTTACATCCTGCGCCTGAACAAGAATTTTACGGGTTATCATCAATTGAAAGGTTATGTGAATTCAACCGACAATGTGACCCTGAACAGCATGGATGTGCCGGTGTACCGCTATGCCGAGGTGCTTTTGATTCAGGCCGAAGCCAAGGCGGAATTGGGAACGATTACGCAGGCTGACCTGGACAAAACCGTAAACCTGGTGCGCGGACGTGTCCTGATGCCTGACCTGAAACTCGCCGCGGCCAATGGTAACCCCGACCCGGTAATGTCGCAGAAATACCCGAATGTGACCGGCGCGAACCGTGGCGTGATTTTCGAGATCCGCCGGGAGAGACGCGTGGAGTTTGCCTTCGAAAACCAGCGCTTCGACGACGTAATGCGCTGGCAGGCGGGTACTTTGCTGACCGCCATTCCGGAAGGTGCCTATTTCCCTGGCCTCGGCAAATACGACCTTACCGGCGACGGCGTGGAGGACATTATCCTGATCGACAAGTCCAAAACGATCCCGGCGGAGAAGGATAAGGAGAAAAACAGCCTTGGGGTAGTCCTGATCTACTATCGGGCAGGGTCCATCGGCGACGATGTGACTGTGTATCTCAAAAACGGCAACGCCGGAGGGACGATGGTGACCGAAACGGCCGTCCGTAAATTCGAAAATCCGAAATATTATTACCGACCTATCCCTCAGAAAGAAATGCTGCTGAACCCTGGTTTGAAGCAGGTTTTTGGGTGGAATTAATTTAAAATCAAACCAATGAACAGACGTTCCTGGATCCGGAAAACCGGATTGCTCACGGCTGCTTCGCTGACAGGCCCGGCTACCCACGCCGGGCTTGTTGCCGATAAGCCCGTATTGAAAATCGCGCACATTACCGACGTGCATATCCGCGAAGGCGACGACGCGCCCAACCGTTTCAAAAGGTGCCTCACCGATGTGCTGAAACAAAAGCCCGATTTCTTTCTCAACGGCGGCGACTCCATTCACGCCGCGGATTATAAGGATGTTACCCGCGAAACAATGCTGGGCTACTGGAAGCTCTGGGACGAATGCACGGCAGGCCTGAAAGATTACGAGATCCACAGCTGCATCGGCAACCACGATCCCTGGTGGGCGGCGCCTTCGAAGGAGGATGAGATGTACGGCAAGAATTACGTCGTGAAACGCCTCAAAACGCCGGGCCGCTATTATAGTTTTACCAAAAAGAACTGGCATTTCGTGATCCTCGACGGCAACAACGAGCATGTTTCACTGGACGAGGAGCAGTACCAATGGCTGGAAGCCGATCTGGCGAAGCTCGCGCCGGGTACATTTGTGCTCCTGATGTCGCATTACCCGATCCTGGGCGCCACGCCTATGCTCGCAGGCGGGGGAGGGCATTCGGATTACAAAAAGCTGAAAAACCTGTTCTACAAGCACCGCGACAAGGTACGTATCTGCCTCAGCGGACACCAGCATTTGCAGGACCACACCGAATACAATGGTGTTCAATATTGCTGCAACGGTGCCATGAGCGGCTTCTGGTGGGGCAAAGGCGATGCCGAATCCGTCGCGCCGAACTATTACCAGGAAACGCCGCCGGGTTTCGCCATGCTTGAAATGTATGCGGACGGCAGGGTGGTGAATACGTATTTGCCGCATAGTTATTAAGTGCAGCCCTTTTAATGATAGGAGAGAAATCCCGTCAGGCATATCAAGCAATGCGCGGTTGTTACATGCCTGACGGCATTCTCTGAATACATCATTCGGTTTAAGTCCTACCAATATTACATCGCTACGCGATTACGATTCCCCGCAAAATCGAATAACCCACAAAAAGCGCCAGAAAAGTTGGGCGCAGTCCCAAAAAAGTTGGGCGTAGTCTCAGACTACGTCCGAGCGCCCCGCGGTCTCCGACCGCACCGCACCAGACAAAAAGCCAACAGGCGAAACAATAGACCAACTATCCCGATTTTGACCTAATTTGCGGCATTGATCACAATCCCTGACCCATGCCCGTGCTGCACCGTTTTTACTTGCCAATTCTCGCCGGATTCCTGCTACTGCTTCACCCTTCCTACGCCCAAACCATTTCCGTAGCCAACGCCGGCATCCGCCCGGACACCTACGAAAATGCCACCGCACGCATTCAGAAAGTGATCGACGAGGCGATCCGCACGGGTAAGACAAGCCTGACGTTCGAGAAGGGCCGTTACGATTTCTGGCCCGACGGCGCCATTCGAGAACAGTATTTTATTTCCAATACTTCCACGGAAAAAGAGGATTCGCTTAAAATCCGCACCATCGGAATGCTTTTCCGTAACGCCAAAAACCTGACGATCGACGGGAACGGCGCATTGTTTGTTTTTCACGGCAAAATGTCGACGATCGTGCTGGAACATTGCGAAAATGTGAAACTGCAAAACATCCGCGTCGATTTCGAGCGGCCCACGATGTCGGAAATGCGGTATGCGGATGTATCGAACGGGGAGGTAGAGCTGGACATTCAGCGCGACGCCCGGTACGCGATCCGCGACGGCAGGCTCGAATGGTTTGGAGAAGGCTGGAAAACGACGCATTACCACGCCGTGGAGTTCGACACTACCTTGAAAACCATGCGTTACAGCGACTGGAAGCCTTACGCCAACGCGCAGGCGACCGAAATCCGCCCCGGCCGCGTGCGCTTTAAAACCAATGTCACACCCAAGCCAGGCAATATCCTCACCGTCCGCGACATTATCCGCGACCAGGTAGGCATGCATATCCGCGAGTCCAAAAACGTGACCCTCGAGGACGTAGGCATGCATTACATGCACGGCCTGGGCATTGTGAGCCAGTATTCCGAAAACATCACCATGCGCCGCGTCACTTGTGCGCCGCGACCAGAAACCGGCCGTATTATCGCCTCGTCTGCCGATTTTATGCACTTTTCGGGCTGCCGGGGAAAGGTTACCGTCGAAGATTGCCGGTTCTCCGGCGCGCACGACGATCCGATCAATATCCACGGGACTAACCTCCGCATCGTGGGCAAAGAGGGGACCAATGCGTTGAAAGTAAGGTTTATGCATGGCCAGAGCTATGGTTTCAATGCATTTTTTCCGCGCGATACCGTCGCATTCCTGCATTCGGCTACCATGGAACGCTTCACGAATGGGGTAGTAAAAACGGTAAGCCGCCTGAATGACCGCGAGTTGCTGTTGACCTTTGAAAAATCGGTTCCCGCAGCGCTCGAAGCGCACGATTGCGTCGAAAACATGACCTGGACACCGGAGGTACTCATTCGCGGCAATCATTTTACGCGTACCAATACCCGCGGCGTGCTGCTCACGACCCCGCGCAAGGCTGTCATCGAAAACAATACGTTTTTCCGCACGGGTATGAGCGCCGTGCTCATCGAGGCGGATGCGGAAGGCTGGTACGAATCGGGGCCGGTACGCGACGTGACAATCCGTAACAACGAGTTTGTGGATTGCGCTTACCAGGGCGGGCCGAACAATGCGGTTATCGCCATCAATCCGTCCAATAAGGTCGTCGATATCAAAAAGCCGGTGCATTTCAACATCCGCATCGAAGGCAATACTTTCAAAACATTTGACTACCCCGTGTTGTACGCCAAGAGCACGCAGGGTTTGGTGTTTAGTAACAATCAGATTATCCGCACGAATGAGCTTCAACCGCAGTCGGCTAATCATAATATGTTCTGGTTCAACGGTTGCTCGGGTGTAGACATCTCCGGTTTGAAGCTGGAAGAGGGCGTGCTGGGCAAGAATATCCGGCTCGAAAACATGCCAAAAACTGCCGTTAAAGTGAGCGGTGCGCCGAAACTGACGATCGAATGACAGCTTTCGATTTTCCTGCGACTGGCGGAAAATCCATTTTTTAATTCAAAAACGGCATCTAATTTTACCATTATTTGCCAAAACCTTTATGAAGAAAATACTCCCAGGCCTACTCATTTGCGCTGTCGCCGCATTCAGTCCGCTGAGCGCGCCGCTGCAAGCGCAGCCGAATCCCCAACCGCAACCCGCACCTTTGTCGCTCTGGTACGACCAGCCCGCGAAAGAATGGATGACCCAGGCATTGCCGATCGGTAATGGCCACGTGGGCGCCATGTTTTTTGGCGGAACCGAGGAAGAACGGATCCAGTTTTCGGAAGGCAGCCTTTGGGCGGGTGGTAAAGGGGCCAATGCCGAGTATAATTTTGGGTTAAAAAAAGAAGCCTACAAACACTTGCCGCAGGTGCGCGAGCTGCTCGCCGCCGGGAAAATGAAGGAGGCGCACGCGCTGGCCAACAAGGAACTGACCGGTGTTATCCACGAAAAAAAGGAGAATACACCCTCTTCCGATTTCGGCGCACAGCAAACGGTGGGCGATATTTTTATAAAAATGCCTTCCAAAGGCGCCGTACAGAACTACCGTCGTGAGCTCAATATCTCGGACGCATTGGGTAAAGTGAGCTACGACGCAGGCGGTACTCATTTTGAAAGGACGTATTTGGGTAATTATCCTTCCAAAGTAATGGTATACCGGTTCACTTCCTCGACGCCGGAAACCTATTCCATCCGCTTTGAAACACCGCATGCCAAAGATTATGAGCAGTTTACCAAAAATCAATACACTTTCGGCGGGCATTTAAAAGATAACCGTCAGGAGTTTGAAACTACCTACCGTATAGATACCGACGGTAAAACCGCATTCAACAATGGCGTGTTGACGGTAACCAATGCGAAATCCATTCTGCTTGTGCACACCGTGGCGACGGATTACATTATGAAATTCCCTGATTATAAGGGTAATGATTACAAAAAGGCGAATGCCGCCGCCATGGCCAAAGCGGCCGGAAAAACCTACGCCGCATTGCTCGCCGAGCAGCAAAAGGATTACCACAGCCTGTTCGACCGCGTCGCGCTGACATTAGGCAATGCCACTGCACCCGCCATTCCCACCGACCAACGCCAGAAGGCCTATTCCGCCGGACAACCCGATGCCCGTTTGGAAGAACTTTACTTCCAATACGGCCGCTACCTGATGATTTCCTCGACGCGCCCCGGCACGATGCCCATGAGCTTGCAAGGCAAGTGGAACGACAGCACCAACCCGCCCTGGGCGAAC
This sequence comes from Dyadobacter soli, assembly GCF_900101885.1. GTDB lineage: Bacteria > Bacteroidota > Bacteroidia > Cytophagales > Spirosomataceae > Dyadobacter > Dyadobacter soli. Next base: position 293,285 of record NZ_FNAN01000001.1, read on the forward strand.
GATTATCACACCAATATCAATGTGCAAATGCTCTACTGGCCAGCCGAGGCGACCAACCTTTCGGAATGCCATTTGCCGCTGATGGATTTTACGCAATCCATTGTAGCGCCGGGCCGGCTGGCTGCGAAGGAGTTTTTCAATGCCAAAGGATGGATCGTGAACACGATGCTGAACGCCTATGGCTATACTTCGCCGGGCTGGGATTTCCCGTGGGGCTTTTTCCCGGGCGGCGCGGCGTGGCTTTGCCAGCATTTGTGGGAGCATTATGCATTTACCAATGATAAGGCATTTTTGAAAAACACCGCCTACCCGGTGATGAAGGAAGCTTCGGAGTTCTGGATGGATTACCTCACCAGCGACGGCAAAGGTCACCTCGTGTCGTCACCCTCGTACTCGCCGGAGCACGGCGGTATTTCTACCGGCGCCACCATGGACCACGAAATGGCCTGGGATGTGCTCAACAACACCGCCGAAGCCGCAGCCGTGCTGGGTATCGACGCCGATTTCGCACAAAAAGCCCGCGCTACCCGCGACAAGATATTGCCTTTGCAGATCGGCCGCTGGAAGCAGTTGCAGGAATGGCGCGAGGACGTCGACGACTCCACCAACCACCACCGCCACGTGTCGCACCTGTATGCGTTGCACCCGGGCAAGCAGATTTCTATCACCAAAACCCCCGCCGAAGCCGAGGCCGCACGCGTGAGTCTCAATGCCCGTGGCGACGACGGTACCGGCTGGTCGCTGGCATGGAAAGTCAATTTCTGGGCGCGCTTGCAGGATGGTAACCGTGCACACAAGCTGTTCAAAAGCGTACTCCGGCCCGTAGCCGACCAGGGTACCAATATGGCCGACGGCGGCGGCTCCTACGCCAACCTCCTTTGCGCCCACCCGCCATTCCAGCTCGACGGCAACATGGGCTCCACAGCCGGCGTCGCCGAAATGTTACTTCAATCGCAAACCGGCGTAATCGAACTGCTGCCCGCATTACCCGACGCCTGGGCCACCGGCTCCGTGAAGGGTCTGAAAGCACGCGGTAATGTGACGGTCGATGAAGTCTGGGAGAATGGTAAATTGAAATCCGTGACGCTCGTATCGCCCAATGCGCAGAAGCGGGTTTTGAAATATGGTAGCAAGACGATCAATGCCGAAATCGTTGCCGGAAAGGCGAAGACGTGGAATTCGAGTGATTTTAAATGATAGTGGTATTCAAATGCAGCAATTAAATCGCGTAGCGATGTAATATCGGTAGCAACGAATCGCACAAGACGTATCGCAAATGCCGTCAGGCATGCAACAGCAAAGCATTGTTGTTACATGCCTGACGGCATTTTTAGTAAAATCCGGTAAATCACACCCCAATCGCTCTTTTCAATACATTATCACCGAACTGAACGACCATGGAACCCGACCGAGACGCAATTCCGCCCGATGCCGAAAACGAAGACCGACGTTTTTTTCTGAAACAATCCATGTTCATCGCCGGTCTTTCGATGGCGCCGGCGGATTTCCTGCAAGCCGCGCTGGCACCCGACGACGGACCGGTGGGTAATGCGGTGAAGGTGAAATTGTCGCTCACTGTCAATGGCAAACGCAAGCGCATTACCATTGACCCGCGGATGACATTGCTGGACTTGCTTCGCGAAAACCTGGGGCTTACCGGTACCAAAAAGGGTTGTGATTTCGGGCAATGCGGAGCTTGCACCGTACACGTGGATGGCCGCAGGACGCTATCCTGCCTTACTTTCGCGGTGATGCAGCATGGAGCGAAAATAACAACGATTGAAGGGCTGTCGGATGGAGAAAAGCTGCATCCGTTGCAGGAAGCATTCATTAAGCACGATGGTTTCCAATGCGGGTATTGCACGCCGGGGCAGATCATGTCGGGTGTTGCGTGCATACGCGAGGGGTGCGCGGGGTCGGCCGGGGAGGTGCGGGAATATATGAGCGGTAACCTGTGCCGCTGCGGTGCCTACCCCAATATAGTGGACGCCATTTTGGAAGTAAAGAAGGAGGGACTGAAAGTATGAAACCGTTTCAATACCTCCGTCCCAAAACCGTCCAGGAAGCCGTTACGATGGCCACGGATAACCCCGAAGCGCAGTACATCGCAGGTGGTACCAACCTCGTCGACCTGATGAAGCGGGGCATTGCGTCGCCTTCGAAACTGATCGATATCAATCATCTCCCATTAAAAAAAATAGAACATCGCTACGACCGCCTCCGTATCGGCGCATTGGTGCTGAACAGCGATTTGGCGCAGCATAAGGCCGTGCTGACCCGCCAGCCGCTGCTCGCGCAGGCATTACTCGCAGGCGCGTCGGGGCAGCTGCGGAATATGGCCACGGTAGGCGGTAACCTCTTGCAGCGTACGCGTTGCAGTTATTTTTACGACCTCGCATTGCCTTGTAACAAGCGTAAACCGGGCGCTGGCTGCGGCGCGGAAGAGGGCATTAACCGTACGCACGCCATATTTTTTGCGGGAAATGGTTTTGGAGGTATAGAAAAGTCCTCTTGTATCGCAGTTCATCCGAGCGATATGTGCGTAGCGCTTACTGCCCTGGAAACGACGGTTGTGATAAACGGCCCGGATGGCGAGCGGCGGGTAATGATGAAAGATTTTCACCGGCTGTCGACCCAGCAGCCCGAACTTGATACCAACCTGGGCCCGGGCGAGCTGGTGACGGCCATCGAGGTGGTGGACAATGCATTTGCCAAACACAGCCATTACCTGAAAGTGCGCGACCGTGCTTCCTATGCCTTTGCATTGGTGTCGGTGGCGGCGGCGCTGCAAATGGACGGCGGCCGCATCTGGGATGCGCGGATGGCACTCGGCGGCGTGGCGCACAAGCCCTGGCGTTACTGGTCCATCGACCTCATGCTGCGCGGACAGGTACCTTCCGAAAAGCTTTTCAGGGAAGTGGCCGAACACGAAATGGAAGGCGCGAAGGCCACGGCGCAGAATGCATTCAAAATCAAATTGGCATCCAATGCAATGGTGGCGGCTTTGAAAACCGCAGCGGGCATTTCCTGAGAGCATATGAACAGAAAATCATTGGATAACCCTTCGGATAACTCGCTCAGCCGCGTCGACGGGGCGGTGAAAGTGACGGGTACCGCAACATACTCCGCCGAATACGTTGTTCCGGAGCTCGCGCACGCGGTACTAGTGACCAGCACTATTGCCAAAGGCAGCATTACCGCCATCGAATCGCAGGAGGCGGAAGCTGCGCCGGGTGTGCTGGCGGTTATCAGCCATTTGAACGCGATAGAGGTACCGGGCTGGCCCGCCCGAAAGCAGCCCGCAGAACGGGCGCCGGTTGGAACGGCATTTCGCGTATTTTACGACCCGCTGATCTATTTCGACGGCCAGCCTGTGGCGATGGTCGTGGCGGGCACACGTGAGCAGGCCGTGCACGCGGCTTCGCTCGTACGGGTGACTTATCGGAAAGAAATCCATCAGACACATTTTGAAAAAAATACCTCAAAAGCCGGCATTCCGCTGAATGTGCAACGCGCGAAAAATTCGCCTTTCCAGGATTATGCGCGGGGCGATGCGGCTGCGCTGACCAACGCCGAAGTCAGGATCGAAGCCGAATACACCATTCCTACCCAGCACCACCAGCCGCTCGAACCGCACGCGATCATCGCTGTTTGGGAAGCGGATGATAAGCTGACGGTTTATGATAAAAATCAGGGTGTCAAATCCGCGCAGGGGCAACTGGCGCAGGCATTCAAGCTGCCGAGGGAAAAAGTGCAGGTTGTGGCGACATACATTGGCGGCGCGTTCGGGTCGGGAATCCGGGTGTGGCCGCATACGATGGCGGCGGTAATGGCGGCGAAGCAGGTGAAGCGGCCGGTGAAGTTGGTGCTAGGGCGCGAGCAGATGTTTACTTCCGTCGGTTACCGGCCTTATACCGTTCAAAAACTCACTTTGGGGGCATCGAAAACCGGCCAGCTGGCGGGTATTATGCATGAAGGAACGGGGCAGACTTCGGCTTATGAGGAGCATTTGGAACGCACCGTCCTTGCGTCGCGTGCATTGTACGCGAGCGCATACGCGGCCACGCGCTACCGCCTGCTCCCGCTGGACGTAAACACGCCTACGTGGATGCGCGGGCCGGGCGATGCGACGGGAATGTTTGCTTTGGAGTCGGCAATGGATGAGCTGGCATTTGCATTGAAGATGGACCCGCTGGAATTCCGGCTGAAAAACTACGCCGAAAGTGATCCTGAGCGGAACCTGCCGTGGTCGGCGAAATCGTTGCGGGAATGCTATGAGCTCGGCGCGGAAAAATTCGGTTGGAAAAACCGGATGCAGGAGCCGCGGTCGGTGAAGCGGGGCGGAATGCTGCTGGGGTCGGGTATGGCGTCGAGCCTGTATGGCTTCCATAGGCATCCGTCCAAGGCGCGGGCGTTGATGCAGGCCGACGGCTCGGTGATCGTGCAAAGCGCCACGATGGACATCGGCCCCGGTACGGGCACAGCCATGACGCGCATTGCAGCGAAAGTTTTGGGTGTGAATGCTAAAAAAATACGTTTCGAGCTGGGCCATTCCGCATTGCCCGATGCGCCGGGCCAGAATGGCTCGTCCACGATCCCGAGCGTAGGTTCGGCGGTGCATGTGGTTTGCGAGGCTTTGAAAAGCAAGTTGGTCACTTTGGCCGGTGAAATGTCTGAGCGGTTCAGGTCGGGTGGTCAGCCGGTCGTCAGGAATGGGCAGGTTTTTAGTTCAGGTGAGGATAAAGAGGGGATTAATTATTCGGATATTTTAAAATACCATCAATTAAAAGAGCTGGAAGTAACGGAGGAGTCGAAATCGGGTGCCGAGCGCGACCAGTACTCGATGTATTCGTTCGGATGCCATTTTGTGGAGGTGGAAGTAGACCCGCTTACGGGCGAGGTACGCGTTACGCGCGTGGTCACCTGCGCGGATGTGGGCACGATTATCAACTACAAAACCGCCCGCAGCCAGTCGATCGGCGGGGTTGTCGGTGGTATCGGAATGGCACTGATGGAGCATTCGGCGATGGATCACCGTTTCGGCCGGTATGTTACCAACGATTTTGCCAGTTACCACATTCCCGTCCATGCCGACGTGCCGCCCATTGAAGTGTATTATATCGATAAACCCGACGTACACGTCAACCCCATCGGTTCGAAAGGTCTGGGAGAAATTGCCATTGTAGGCGTGGCGGGCGCGATCGCGAATGCGGTTTTTCACGCCACCGGTAAGCGGGTAAGGGAGCTGCCCATTACGCCGGATAAATTGATTTGAAATAGACAATTGTATGAAAAAGAATAACTTACTGATTGGGCTGGGTGTTGTCCTGGTGGCGGTTTCCGCATTGTTTTACAATTTTCGTCCGGCCGGCCCAGGTGGTGGTATGAAATGGAAGCCCGGCGTGGCATTGTATTCTTTCAACCGGTTTCCCTTCGAACAGGCGCTCGATAAGGCCGACAGTATCAATGCATTGTATGTCGAAGGATTCTTCTTTCACAAACTGGGCGATGCATTCGGCGGGCATTCTATCCCCAATCTGACCGACGAGGAGATTAAGACAATGAAGGGAATGCTGGACAAGCGTGGATTGAAAATGAAGTCGGTCTACGCCGATGGTAAAAGTGAGGAAGATTGGAAAGCCAATTTTGAATTTGCCCAAAAAATCGGCCTCGAATTCCTGACCGCCGAGCCGCAAAAACAGCATTGGGACGCGATCGAGAAGCTGGCCGAGCATTATAAAGTCAAAGTAGCCATTCACGAGCATGCCAAAGGATCGAGCTATTTCTGGCATCCCGATTCCGTGGTGATGGCAATGCAGGGCCGTTCGCATTTCCGCGCCTGTGCCGATATTGGTCACTGGGTCCGCAGCGGCCTCGACCCGGTGAAATGCCTGCAAACACTTCAAGGGAAAATCATTTGCCTGCATATCAAAGACCTCGACGCAGCGGGTAACCTCAAAGCCAACGACGTCATGGCAGGCACGGGGGTAATCGACTACCCGGCCATCATAGCCGAACTGAAACGCCAGCGTTTCGAAGGCTACGTGTACATCGAGCGGGAAGGGAATTGGGACAAAAACGTCACGGATGTAGATTATGCATTAAAATACCTCGACCGGCTGAACCGGTAATGTTCAACCAGCAAAAAACTATCGTAGGGTTAACTCCGATTATCTGCCGGCTTTAACCCACTTCACAATCAAATTCGCGATCAAGAGAACCTGGAAAGCGGCGAACGTGACGACCGCCATCATGAACCGCATTCGCAGGTCTTCCCATTCCTGGTACTGCTGCGGCGACATCGGTTTCCAGGTATCCATTGCCGTGTTGGGCGCGGAGCCCGTCGTACTCACGATGTAAAGCGCAATGCCGATCGTCGCGAGCACGTGTGCGGCTGTCAGCTGCGGGAAGCCCGCGCGGTTTCGCGTGACCCAATATAGCAGGCTGGCAAAAAGCATGATCGCGATCAGCAACTCCGCTACAAGGTAAACGGGGAGCACATAATAAGTATCGTGAAATTGCACATCTACCGTATAGCTGCGCCGAAACCAGGCGATGATGGCGATGACGGGGCAGGCGAGGAGCAGGGCGAGGTGGGGTTTGCTGTGAATGAAGCTTTTGCGCATTGTATCGTATTTTTATGGGTGCAAATTAAAAAAATGAAAGTTTTTTAATGAACAGCTAGGGTAGCCTTTCCAAATTTTGTCCTGTGGGTACAGCCTAAACCCAGCCCCGAACCGTGACGCCCGAACCTTCCGAAAACTTACCGGACGAAGCGCCTGACCGCGAAAGACCAATCGACCCGCGGGAGACCGGCGTGGATTCGAATGCGCCTGGTAACGCGTTGCCTGACAGGGAGTTTTTTCTCCGCAAAACATTCGAACAGGATGCCGCAAAAGGGTATGAGCTGTTGTTCAGGACCTATTACCGGCCGCTTTGCAGCCACGCCGCGCGATTTGTGTACAACAAGGAAATCGCGGAAGACCTGGTTACCGAAATTTTTCTGAATTTCTGGAAAAAAGAACTGCACACGGGCATTAGTACCACTTTCAGGGCTTATCTGTTTACCGCCGTGCGCAACCGGTGCTTTACTTACCTGCGCTGGGAGTTCCATAAAATCCGCCGAGAAGAGCTCGACGACGATTTTCGTTCGGATATGCTCCTGCCCGATCACATCATGGAAATGGACGAGCTCTATATGCAGGTGGAGCGGGTGATCGACACCTTGCCGCCGCAATGCCAGAAAGTATTTGTGCTGAGCCGGTTCGAAGGCAAGTCGTACCAGGAAATCGCTGCGAAGCTCGAAGTGTCGGTGAAGGCGGTGGAAGGGCATATATCGAAGGCGCTTAACATTCTGCGCCGCTCATTGAAAAAAAACTGACAAGCTTACAGCATGAACACACCATTATCCAAAGAAATGCTTTTCACCTACTTCTCGGGCCAGGCTACGGTGCTGCAAAAGCAGCTGATCGAAGAATGGCTCGGCGAACCGGGCAATGTGGAACGCTATTTCGAATGGTTGCAGGAATGGGAAAACGGTCATCCGCAGTTTTTGCCGGATGTGGAACAGGCATTCAAGCATGTGCAGACAATGCTGGAAGGGCCGCCGGCAAGCGGTGATTCCGCTCGGGAAAGCAAAGGTACGGTGCCGCTCCGGTGGCGGAACTGGCTTCGTGTGGCGGCTGCCGTATTGCTGATGGCAGGTGCAGGAGGGTATTTTTACCACGATGCGCTCATTTACCGGCATTACCGCACCGGTTATGCCCAAAGCCGGACCGTTGCGCTCAACGACGGAAGCCGCGTATCGCTTTTACCCAATTCCGATCTGAAACTGCTCCGGTGGGGCTTCGGGCGTATTGGGAGGGACGTGTACCTCACCGGCGAGGCCGGATTTGTGGTCACACACCAGGTCGATCATCAGCCATTTACAGTCTACACGCTCGATCACGGGAAGGTAACCGTGCTCGGCACCGAGTTTTTTGTGTATACCCGCAAAAAAGGCACGCAGGTGGTTTTGAGCAAAGGAAAAGTACAGATTTCCTCAGCGGAAATGGCTGTTCCGCTCGATATGAAACCCGGCGAAAAGGCCTCCGTCGCGACAGACGGCAAAATCGCAATACAACCGCTTACCGTTACGGAGCTGAAAGACCCGGTGACCTGGCAGGAGCATCATTTCCACTTCGACCATACCACACTCGCTGACGCCAGCCGTGAACTGAATGCGGTTTTCGGACTGGAAATAATGGTGACCGACCCGGCGCTGGCTGCCCGACAGGTAACGGGCACGTTCAAGGCACGGCAGGCCGACGAGCTGCTGTCGGTGCTGTCCGAAATGCTCGACATGCGCGTGCAGGTCGAAGCCGGCCAGGTACGCCTCATTCCCGATTCAACTGACACCAATTAGACCCTTTTAACTAACCAACCAAACGCTACCATGAACCCACATGTACCTTTGGCAAAGGCATTTGGCCTTTACGCCATGCTCAGCTTGTGTCCCCCGCCGGGATTCGGGCAGTTGCTGGCATCGGCACAGCCCACGCAGACCGAAGCGCGGCAGACACAGCCCGTACGCCTGCGCGACGCGTTGCTGAAACTGAAAGAGCGCTACGGCGCCGACATTCTCTTCGAGGAGAAGCTGCTGGACGATCTCAAAGTTTCGTCTACGGCCGTGAATCCGGCAAGAACGCTGGAACAGAACCTGGATGCGCTGCTGGCTTCCACCGGTTTGAAATACAAGAAAATCAAGGACAATACTTATGTGCTGCTGGCAACGAAAGAGCGCCGTAAGAAAGAAAATGCCGTGCCGGCCCGTGAAAGTTCAGCATTGCCGCAGGACAACAGCCCGCTGGCGTCGCTCGCACCCGTAACACGCACGGAGGCCGCCGAATCGACGGTTCGGGGCACGGTCGTTGATGCGAAAGGCGAGCCGCTGATCGGCGTGAGCGTGCTCGTAAAAGGCACAACACGCGGCACGGCGACGGACGTGGCCGGCAAGTATGAGATCCTCGCCGACGATGCTTCGGCGGTACTGGTTTTCTCATTTGTAGGTTATGTGCGGAAGGAAGTGGTGGTGGGTGCGCAGTCGGAAATCAATGTTACCCTCGCGGAAGACACGCAGAACCTTTCGGAAGTGGTCGTGACTGCGTTGGGTATCAAGCGCGACAAGCGTGCATTGGGGTATTCTGTCCAGGAAATCGGCGGCGATGCGGTCAGTACGGCCAAAGAGGCTAACCTTGCCACCACGCTGGCCGGAAAAATGGCGGGCGTGCAGGTGACGCGGTCGGCCAACGGGGCCGGCGGGTCGTCGCGGGTGGTGATCCGGGGCTCCAATTCGCTGGTCGGCAACAGCCAGCCGCTGTACGTGATCGACGGTATCCCGATGGACAACAGCAACCCCAATGCGCCGTCGTCCACGGGTGGGATCGATTACGGGGATGGTATTTCCAATATCAATCCGGAAGACGTGGAATCGATATCGGTGCTGAAAGGACCTAACGCGGCGGCGCTGTACGGCCAGCGCGGTAGCAACGGGGTGGTACTGATCACGACCAAATCCGGTAAATCCAGAAAAGGTATCGGTATCAGATACGGCATCGATTATTCCGTCGGCGACGCATTGGTACTGCCTGATTTTCAGGACGAATACGGCCAGGGGCTCGACGGCGCGTTTACGCATTTCCGCGGCAACGACGGCAAAATCTACACCTGGGCGGCAGCGCAGGCAGGGAATATCCAGGGAATGCCGAAGGTCAGCGGCGGTCGCGACCGCTTTACGCGTGCGAGCTGGGGCGCGCGTATGGATGGGCAGCAATATGAAGATCAATGGGGGAATGTGCTCAGTTTCTCCCCGCAGCCAAATACCTTCCAAACCTTTTTCAGAAAGGAAAAGCAACTGGTGAACAACCTGAGCCTGGAAGGGGGTAATGACAATATCAACTACCGGCTTTCATACGGAAATACCAACATCGATGGCTACACGCCGGGTAACACATTGAAACGCAATAATGTAAACCTGCGCACCGTAGCCAAGATCACTCCCAAGCTGGAACTGGACGTGAAAGCCAACTATATAGGTCAGAAAGGTGCCAATCGCCCGACGGTCTCCGACGCGAGCGATAACCCGGCCTACCTGTTCATCAGCCAGCCGCGCAGCATGCCCATGAGCATTCTGGCCAACTCGGCATGGACGGCCGAGGATGTGGCGAAGCAACTGGGCTATGGTACCGTGCCGTTTGTAGGGATGGAAAAGACTTATGCTACCAATTCGTCGACCGCGAATCCATACTGGACCGTCGATCATACGCGCAATTCCGACGACCGCCAGCGGCTGCTCGGGCTGATCCGCCTGAGTTACCAGTTCAACGACTGGATCCGGCTCACCGCGAAGACCGGTACCGACTTCTACACCGACCAGCGCCTGCGCTACCGCGAAAAAGGTACCTACCAGAGCGCCAACCGAAACGGGGATATTTCGGAGCAGGTGACCCGCGTGCGGGAAGACAACAGCGATATCCTGCTCTCGCTGACCCCGCAGCTGACCAAGGACATTTCCTTAGGCCTGAACCTCGGTGCCAACCACCAGAAATTCTATTCGCGGACCACGGGCAACACCGGTAGCGAGTTTATCGTGCCCGGCTTGTACGCGATCAATAACACGCTGATCAATTCCTATGTGTTCGGTCTGACGGAATCGTCGATCAACTCGGTCTATTTGTCGGGGCAGGTTGGGTTTAAGGAATACCTTTTCCTTGATTTTTCGGCACGCAACGACTGGTCTTCGACGCTTTCACCCGAAAACAACTCGTTCTTTTACCCGGCGGTGAGCGCGAGTTTTGTGATTACCGATGCATTCAATATCCGGAGCAATACATTGAGTTTTCTCAAACTTCGTGCTTCGGTGGCGCAGGCGGGAAGCTCGGGTTCGCCCTACCAGCTCACTGGTACGTACTCGCTGGACCAGGTTGCGCATGGCGGCGTTCCGCTGTCGTCCTTCTCGTCGACCATTCCCGATCCCAATCTGAAAAACGAGCTGACGACCTCCGTCGAGTTCGGGGTGGAGGCGCGGTTTTTCAAGAACCGGGCGGGGCTGGCATTTGCCTACTATAATGCGTCAACCAAAAACCAGATCCTGGATGTGCCCCTGCCGCCGTCGAGTACATTTGCCTCCCGGCGGATCAATGCGGGTGAAATCCGTAACCGCGGTGTGGAGCTGACCCTGAATGGTACGCCCATTAAAACGGCTGACGGTTTCACCTGGGATGCGACATTCAATTTTTCCAGAAACCGTAACCAGGTGGTGGCGCTCGCGGAAGGTGTGGATACCTACGTGCTTGGTGCCGACAGAGGCGTGAATGTGGTAGCCGAGCCCGGCAAACCCTTCGGTACCATTGTAGGAAATGGTTTCCAATGGCTCCGTGATGATAACGGGAACCGGCTGATCGATCCCGCGACCGGTTTGCCCCTGAAATCCAATTCCAAGATCCTTTACGAACTGGGCAATGCATTGCCGAACTGGATAGGCGGTTTCAACAACACCTTCCGCTACAAAGGCCTTAGCTTGTCCGGATTGTTCGATATCAGCCAGGGCGGCAAGATTTACTCACAAAGCTTGCGCGAAGAGCTGGTATACGGCACAATCAAGAAAACGCTGCCGGGCCGTGACGGTACCTACGTGGCCGATGGGGTAGTGGCTTCCAAATCCGAAAACGGAACGTGGGTCGGTACCGGACAGGCGAATACGAAGCAGGTGAAAGCGCAGGAATACTGGAATGTGGTGGCACCCGACAAGGACAACGTCATCCCCGAAGAAATGCTCAACGACGCAAGTTACATCATGTTTCGCGAGCTGACATTGAACTACCAGCTGCCCAACACACTTGTCAGCCGCACGCCATTCAAGGGTATCCGTGCGGGCATTTACGGACGTAACCTCTTTTATCTGCAACGCAAGACGGAAGGTTTTGCGCCGGAGGCTTCTTCCTTCAATGTCAATAACTCGTCGCTTGGGCTCGAATCCACCGCATTGCCATTGCTGCGGTATTTCGGGGTCAGCCTGAATGTGGAGTTGTAATTATTCAAACCGGAAATTTTTGAGAAATGAAAAATATCATCCCATCGATCCTGCTCACCGGTGCGATATGCCTTACACAGGCCTGCACCGGCGATTTTGAGGAAATAAATACACCGCCCACGTCCGTCACGACGGTGGACCCCGGCCTGCTGCTTTCGAAAGTGCAGAAAGACGCTGCTTTTTCGGAAGGATATGAGGTACCCAACAGCCAGTACGGCTCCTGGATCCAGCAATGGGCGGGCGGCGTGCTGGTGTCGAGCTCCCGGTATATCGAGCAAAGCGACAATAATACCTGGGACGCACATTATACCTTGATCCGTAACATCAGCCAGGTCCGCAACGAAGTTTTGAAAGGGAAGGAAAACGACCCGAGCGGCCGGAGCAAGCTGGCCATCGCCCGCATTGTCGAAATATCGGTATGGCAGCGTCTCACCGACCTTTTCGGCGACGTGCCATATTCCGGCACAGCCCTCGGCCCGACGGAAGTGAATACGAAGCCTGCATTCGATACGCAGGAATCGATTTACAAGTCGCTCATTAACGACCTGAATGCGGCCATGGCGCAGCTTACCCCCGGCGATGCGAGCTACGGAAGTGCGGATTTTTATTACAAAGGCGACATTGGAAAGTGGAAAAAGTATGCCAATTCGCTGAAAATGAGGCTGGGAATGCGCATTCGTTACGCCGACCCTGCATTGGCACAAAAGACGGTGACCGAAGCGATGGGCCAGCCGCTGCTGGAAAGCGCCGCCGATGACGCAACCGTACCGACCTACAACAATGCCACCAATGCCAACGTGCATCCGGTATTGAACCAGTTTTTGGCCGGAAGCCCCGATTTGAAATACCTCGCCGATGCATTTGTTACCCAATTGGTTACCACGAGCGATCCGCGCCTGCCGCGCATAGCGCAGCCGAGCGTCAATTCCGTGAAAGCGGGCACACCCGCATACAAGGGCATAGGCGTGGCATTGACCGACGAAATACTGAAAACCATCATCAAAGACGATTACAGTACCGTTTCGACGCTCACATTCTTCAACCGCGATTACAGTCCGGCGATACCTTGCATGGTGATGTCGTTTGCCGACGTCTCGTTCTATAAAGCGGAAGCTGCGCTGGAAGGGTGGGGCGGAACCGCGGCGGAGGCCGAGAAATACTACCAGGACGGCGTGAAAGCGGCATTGGCGCAAGCGCCGTACAATGTGACGACCGTGCCTGCTGCTTTTGAAAAGGAATTGTCGTTTACCGGCCTTACCAAAGAGCAGAAGCTGGCAAAAATAGGGGCGCAAAAATGGATCCAGCTTTTCGGACGTTCCTACGAAGCGTTTATCGAATGGCGGAGAATGGGTTATCCCACGTTGAAACCCGGCCCGTTCCAGGGGTCAACCGGCGGTACCATCCCGCGGAGGACGATCTACTCGTCACGCGAGGCGCTGCTCAACAAAGCGAATTATGAACAGGCGGTAGGTCGGTTGTCGAATGGCGATTCCTATGTTTCCAAAGTGTGGTGGGATAAAAAGTGACCGCTGTCCATGGTTAAACATGCAATCGGCCGTTAAAGAGCAAGTGCCCGGGATGTTAAATGTCCCGGGCATTTTGCTTTTGGTGGTATTCCAATAGTCGAATTAACGGATAATATGAAATTGATAAATTTAAAAAACTTGAAAGTGCTGGTGGGGCTGCTCTTAGGCGCGAGTACCGCCATCGCACAGACGGCGCCCGAACAAATGGACCTTTACCTATTGATAGGGCAGTCCAACATGGCCGGACGTGGCACGACGGATGCCGCCTCTCAGCCCGGTTCTCGCAAAATATGGGCCATTAACCGCCAGAATGAATGGAAAATCGCCGCTGATCCCCTGCATCAGGACAAACCGACCGTCGTGGGCGTGGGCCCGGGCCTTACTTTCGCGCAGGAAATCCTCAAAAAACACCCTGAGCGCCCGATCGGCCTCATTCCATGCGCGGTAGGCGGCAGCGGCATCGACGACTGGCTGCCCGGCGCTAAGCATGAACAAACCGGGATTTACGCCTACGACGAAATGTTAGCCCGCGTGAAAGAGGCACAAAAACGGGGAACGATCAAAGGCATTATCTGGCACCAGGGCGAGTCCGACAGTTCGCCGCAGAAAAAGGACGCTTACGCTGAGAAACTGGCCGATTTTTTCAAGCGCCTTCGCCGGGATACGCATACCGAGAACGTGCCGCTGGTAGTGGGAACGCTCGGTAATTTTTATCTGGCCAAAAACCCGGACGCAGCATTCATCAACGCTGTGATCACCGATTATGCCAAAAAGAACAAGCTGGTTTCCCTCGCATCAGCCGCCGGCCTGACCCACAAAGGCGACGACACGCATTTCGACACCGCCTCCGCAAGGGAACTAGGCAAAAGATACGCCGAAGCATTGCAACGCCAGGCCCCGTAACGCAAAGGTGCAGCGCACCGCAATACTTATAGGGTGAACAGCATCATTTTTCGTCATTATTATATCACGATATAAATTCAAAAACATAACCAGAACCTCACTAACCTCACCGCCATTTTTCATGAAAATTAAACATTTATCGCTTCGCGGGGCATTCCATGCGGCACTCTTCGCGGCTGTGGCTTGCGGATCTCCGGCTTTGGCCCAGAAAGGTAAACCGCTTTTTCCCGATCAGCCGGGAATGGTTTCCTACACGTTCAGAAACAGCCTTTCTAAAAATACAGCGGCCACATTGGATACAATCAAGGCGCTGAAAATTACCGACATGGAGTTCTCCAGTCTGTTTGGCAAGACGGCGGCCGAGCTGCGCAAGCTGCTCGATGAACGCGGGATCAAATGCTCCTCGTTCGGGGTAGGGTATGACGATGCGCTGAACAAGACCCAGGAAGTGGGTAATAATGCCAAAGCATTGGGCGCGAACTTCGTACGCGTGGCCTGGGTGCCTCACAAAGGCCCTTTTACGTTGGAAATGGCTGAAAAAACAGTCGCAGATTTCAACAAGATCGGCAAGCAGCTGAAAGACGAGTTCGGCCTCACATTTTGCTACCATAACCACGGCTACGAGTTCGAAAAGCACGGCGATGGCACGCTCATGGATTATATTATCCAAAAAACCGATCCGAAATACGTCAGCTTCGAGCTCGATATGCTCTGGACCTTCTTCCCCGGCCAGGACCCGGCCGCATTGATCAGCAAATACCCCGACCGTTTCAAACTCATGCATATGAAAGATTTGAAAAAAGGCATAACGGGCAATATGTCGGGCGGAACGCCGGTGGAGAACGACGTGGCATTAGGTACCGGGCAAATCGACATTCCCGCCGTGCTGAAAGCCGCCAGAAAAGCAGGCCTCAAACATTACTACATCGAGGACGAAAGCCCAAGCTACGCGACGCAGGTACCGCAATCGATCGCTTATTTGAAGAGTTTGAAATATTAATACTGGCCGCAATAGGTTGCGTAGCTGCGTCAGTTCCGGAGTAACCTACTGTTTCTAGCAATGGTCATCTAAAACGTTTGGCTCCGGAGGAGCACCCTGGGCAAGTCCCGGGATGCTCCTCCGGAGCCAAACGTTTTACGTACTGGACAATGCAATAAATAGGTGGCCTCTCCGAGGCGTTTTCCAGACGCAGCGCTTGGCCAGACTTTTTACTCCGAAACTATTTCTTGGCTGCCTTTGCAGGGTATTCGGGCGTGTAGGCGTTGCGGCCGTCTTTTATTAAAAATAGCAACAGCACGCGGGAAGGCTTGTCGGTGAGCTGGTTAGCCGCCAGCGAATGCAGCACATTTCTTTTCTCGAAAAACATCTGGCCCGCTTTGTAAACAACCGGCGCCGCATGGTCGAGCCCGATTTGCACTTCTCCTTCCAGGATATACCCGAAAAGATCGCAGTCGTGGCGGTGGCTAACCGTATCCTTCGCACCGGGTGCGATGGTCATCACCGACGATTCGAGTTTGTAACCTTTAAGTTCCGCATCGGTAAGCCACTCATTGCGAACGGTTTGAAACTGAAACGGGTCGGCAGTCGCATTGGGTTTGGAATGTTCATGCTGCGCAAAAGCCGGAAATGCGGCAAATGCCAGCATTGAAAGAAGCATGGTGGTTCGCATTGGTAATTGGGTTAGGTGAGTGAGCCAATATAAATAGGGCTCCGGCGAGCGCGGTAGTCCAATCGAAAGATAGTTGCTAGTCCGTTTCGTGGTTCCGAGAGACCCCTGTTTCTAGCAAATGTGTGACCGTCCATGGTCATCACCCAATATCGGTACCACACAATCCATCGGCGGTCCGCGGTCGGCCGTCGGCGGTCAAATCCGCACTCCCGCGCTCCCGCAATCTCCCTACGAAATCCCCCAATGTGCAAATTGTCCAGCTAAACCGGCAAATTGTATAAGCGTAACTGTCGCCGGGCGGCTACTTTTGTGGCGTTATTTAGAATAAGTCTACTTACTAATAAAATAACTCAATAAGTTGTTCGAAAAGTACAGTGCGGTTTGCTCTTCCTTACGCTACTATCATTTTGAAATGTTGCAATAACCCTCAAAAAACTGAAAGCATGAATTAACCACTATCTGAAATCCCCCCGAAGACATCAATTCAAAGTAAAAAACCGGATGGCTGGTACCCACCCGGTTTGCTGCGCCGAAGCGCATTACTTATAAACGCTGAAACATTTAAAGCAATGCAAATTAGTAAAATTCTGCATACAGGGCTCCTTTGTGCCTTGTCGTTCGTCGCCTTTGCCCAGCAGGCGGATGTTACCCTCACCGGGCAGGTCAGGTCGGAGGAGGGCGAGACGCTCCCCGGCGCTTCCGTGAGCCTCAAAGGCACCTCGCACGGTACCTTCACCAATGCCGATGGAAAGTATACCCTCAAAGACGTCCGTCCCGGTTCGTACAAGCTGCTGGTGACGTTTATGGGCTACCAGGCGCAATCCAAAGATATTACCCTTAAAGCCGGCGATCATTTCAAACACAATGCCAAACTGGTTTCCGAGACCCGCGAACTGGAATCCGTATCGGTGATTGGCCGTACGGAGACGAAGGAAATCAACCGCCAGGCGTACAATGTGACGGCCATCGATGCCAAAAAGCTTCAAAACTCCACGCTGGACCTTTCCCATGCACTCGACCGCGTGTCGGGGGTGCGTGTACGGGAGAGCGGGGGCGTGGGTTCGAACATGAACTTCTCGCTGAACGGCTTCACCGGCCGCCAGGTGAAGTTTTTCCTCGACGGCGTACCGATGGATAATTTCGGTTCCTCATTTCAATTGAACAATATCCCTATCAACCTCGCCGAGCGCGTGGAGGTTTATAAGGGCGTGGTGCCGATCTGGCTCGGCTCGGATGCATTGGGCGGCGCGGTGAATATCGTGACGAACACCCGCCAGAACAGCTACCTCGATGCTTCCTATTCTTACGGTTCGTTCAATACGCACCGCACGGCGATCAATGCAGGTTATACGGCAAAGAATGGCTTTACAGCCCAGCTGAATGCATTTCAGAACTATTCGGACAACAATTACTGGATCACGGTAGACGTGGCCGATGTGAATACGGGAGAGTATTTCCGGAACCAGCGCCTGCGCCGTTTCCACGACACCTATCATAATGAGACGGTGATCGCGAATGTGGGTGTTGTGGGCAAGAAGTTCGCCGACCGGCTTTTGCTGGGCATTACATTGGGTAAAAACAAAGCCGAAATCCAGACCGGCGCGCGGATGGTGAGCGTTTTCGGGCAGTGGCACCGCAAGGGTAATATTGTGATGCCGAGTTTGAAGTATCAGAAGAAAGACCTGTTTGTTAAAGGGTTGAATGTCAATATTTCTGCGAATTACAACCTCGGTCAGGAGCAGAATGTAGACACGGTATACCGCCGCTACAACTGGTTTCAGCAGTTCAAACAATACGAAGGAAAGGGTAGCGAACGGGAGCGCTCGCTGTACAAATTCCGGAACAACAACGGCCTGGCTACGGCAAATGTGACCTACCAGATCGACCCGCGGCATTCGGTTACGATCAATAATGTGCTGAATACATTCAACCGCAAAGGGCGCGACGAGCTTTTCCCGGAATCGGCCAAGTACGAGCAGCCGCGCGTGAATACCAAGAATGTACTGGGATTGGGTTACAAATTCGATTATAGCGAGCGTTGGAACACCTCTCTTTTCCTGAAACATTTCTCGCAAAACAACAAGTTTTCAGTCTCTTACAACCCGACGGGCAACTGGGGCGACGAAGCTTTTATGACCCAGCGAAACAAGTTTGAAAAGCTGGGTTACGGCATCGCTTCCACTTATTTTCTTTTCAAGAATTTCCAGCTAAAAGGTTCATTTGAAAAGAGTTATCGCCTGCCTGAAACCGACGAGCTCTTCGGTGATTTGCTCAACCTCGAAGGCAATATCGAACTCGATCCGGAGACGAGCTACAACTATAACCTCGGTTTCAGCTACAATGGCGCGATCAACCGCGTGCACCGGTTCAGCGTGGATGCCAATGTGCTCTACCGCGACGCGCAGGGCTTTATCCGTCCGCGCCTGAACGCCAACCAGACCAAGCAGGTAATGGATAACCTGGCCGATGTGACCAACTTCGGTGTCGACGGCGAAGTGCGCTACTCCTTCCGCCAGCTTTTCACGGCCGGGGCCAACATTACTTATCAAAACCTGCGGAACAACACACGTTTCGAGGAAGGCTATACCACTGAAAGCCCGCTGTACCGGGATCGCATTCCCAATATGCCATTCCTATTCGGCAATGCGGATGCGGCGGTTTTCTTCAAAGACCTCGGCAAAAAAGGCAACACGCTCACGCTTGGCTACAACCTGCTCTACGTGCATGCCTATTACCTCTACTGGCCTAGTCTCGGGAGCGACAAGCTCGACATTCCGGAGCAGCTGAGCCACGACGTGAATGTGGTGTACGCGATGGCCGACGGTAAATACAATGTCTCATTAGAATGCAAAAACCTGCTCGATGCGAAGCTGTTCGATAATTTCAGCTTGCAGAAGCCAAGTCGTGGTTTCTATGTCAAATTGCGCTATTTCATCAGTAAATAATCTCTAACAATTCAATAATCCAATCAAAAACAAAAAATGAAAAAGTCATATTTGAAATGGTTTTTCGTAGCGGGTATGGGCATCGCTTTGGGCGCGTGCAGTGACGATGATAAAACTGAACCGACGCCCGAACCAGGCAATGGCACCCAGTCGCGCTACGTAGTAGCTTCTGCGCCGATCGGCTCGCAGGGCGTCGCCGATTACCTCCTCACTACCGGCGACCTTTCGCAGGGAACCATCAGTACCATCGGGCAGGGGATCGAGCAGGACGGCTCTTACCGTTACTACCTGACGCACAAGGGCAAGTTTTTCAGCTTGTTGTATGGCCAGGGCAACCCGGGCGCTGTTACCACTTATGCATTGGATGAAAAAGGTGCTCTGGTAAAAACATCTGATTTTCAAAGCGAAACCGTGCAGGTTTTTGCACCGGCGGGTGACGATATTCTCACTATCAAGGTTCCAAGAAGCGGTAACGAAAGCGCTTCGTGGTTCCGCATTAATGCCGATCAGTCCAAAATCGTAGGCGAAGGACAGGTTAACATCGTAAACCTCGCAGGTAACGGCGAGCGTGCGCACTTCACGTGGGCTACGCAGGTGGGCGACAAGGTTTTCGCTCCTTACATGAGCATCAAAGGCGCCGCTCCCGACGTGTTCGGAACGGCATTCCCGGATAGCAGCTGGATCGCCGTGTTCAATTACCCGGCTATGACGCTGGATAAGGTGATCAAAGACAACCGCACGAGCTTTATCGGTTCGTATTTCAACAACGGTTTGTCGGTGGATGAAAACGGCGATGTTTATGGATTCTCGCCTGCATCGGCTACCAACAGCGGCGCGGCTACTACTACCAAGCCTTCGGCGTTTGTGCGTATCAAGAAAGGTACTACGGAGTTTGACAAAAGCTACTTCTTCAATGTGCAGGAAAAATCGGGCGGCTATAAAATCGCTAACCAGACCTACCTGGGCAGCGGCAAGTTCCTGCTTTATATGTACGGTGACATGGGTAAGGCATCCGGAAACAAGAAATTGGCCATTGCCGATGCTTACAATCAGACATTTGCATGGGTAACCGGTGCGCCGGAAGCTTTCGCGTCGTCATCGGCTTCCTATAACAACAATACTGTCAGCGATGACAAAAAGAGCGTCTTCGTAGGTATCAATACCGAAGCCGGAAGCTGGGTTTACACAGTGGATATCGCCACTGCGGTCGCCAAGCAAGGTCTCAAAGTCGAAGGCGGAGCTATCACAGCCATTGTTAAGGTCAAATAGTTTGGGTTTTAGAAGTACTACAAACCCCGCCGGAGCGATGCCCGGCGGGGATTTGTGTTGAAAAGACGATATTTGCGGCAGCGAATGCGGAGCAAGCAGCAGGAAGTGATATGGATTATACAGGTAGCAGGGCAACAGAGGAGCAGCATCATGAGCAACAGCGCAGTGAATTCCCGCTGCACGACATGGGTGACGCCTTTTTTGAAATGGCGACCATCGAAGGCGGCGACGAACACTTTTTCAACGGTGTCCACCGCCACGATTTTTATGAAGTGCTCTGGTTCACCGATATAAAACCGCAGCAGGCCCATTACATCGATTTCAACAAATACCCCATCGAACCCAACCAGGTTTTCCTCCTGCTGCCCGACCAGGTCCACAGCATGGACCGCGGTGACAAATGTGGTTTCCTGATGGCCTTTTCCAAAGATTTCTTCGAACGGCTCATCGGCAACGACATTTTCAAACTCTTCAAATACTCCACCAATTTCTCCGTCACGATACCCGATTGTCGCCAACCTGTCCTGAACACGCTGCTGGACCTTATCCGCAACGAATACGACGACACAAAGCGCCCGGCCATCCTCGAATCCTACCTGCGCAGCTGGTTCCTGCATTGCATCGACCTCCAAAAGGAAGCCGGCGAGACGGTCCCCCGCGATCCGCGCCTCCAAACGCTGCTCGAATCCATCGAAACCAACTACCGCAGGCAACGCAAAGCCGATTTCTACGCCAACGAGCTCTCTCTGAGTGCCAAACGCCTCAACGAGCTCACCCGCAGCTCCTTCGGCAAAACCATCAGCCAGATGATCAACGAGCGCCTCGTATTAGAAGCGAAGCGTGAAATCGGTTACGTACGAAAGCCTATCAAGGAAATAAGTTATGAACTAGGCTTCTCCGAGCCCGCCTATTTTACCCGTTTTTTCGGGAAACAGACCGGGTACGCACCGGAGGATTTCCGGAAGCGCATTGCGGCGATTTATGAAGGGTGATATGTATAGAAAATGCTGCTTTTCTATACATGTTTTTTGGATATGTATAGAAAATGGCACTTTTCTATACATGTTTTTGAGATATGTATAGAAAGCATGACTTTTCTATACATGTTGTCAAGTCTGGGGAAAGCTGTTAACGTTACCCAGGTGGTCGTACAAATCCAGGTTAATGTAGTAGTTATCTCTCCCGAATTTCTGCTTGTGTAATATCCCGATTCGGGCCAGCTGATCAAGATAACGTGTTGCGGTAATCCTGGATACCTCCAAATCGGCCACTACAAGTGCCGGGCATCCGCCGGAATCCCGCATTATTGGCTTCGATCGTTGCCTGAATCTGTAAAATATGGTTATTAGACACAAAACCTGCTTCCTTCACAATCTCAAACCCGCTTCGTAGCGCGCTCGCATAGGTGTGTACCTCCTTAGCCGCCAGATTCTTGAACTTTCCGGCAAAGGTGTCAAACTGGTACAGCTCGTCCTGCGTAGTTACAATGTTTTCGATCGCCGAACTGTCCTTCGCCTCCTGCAATGATGGCGTATTAATCAGGATTGTCTCATTCGGAATCCCGGCCACTGATCCTTTAAGTTCCGCCAGCGCGCTGCGGGCAGCGGCAACTTTCTTTAAAACTGCCCTGGTTTCAAGGTCGATGCTTAGAGGAAGTGGCGAAATTTTGTAGGACATACTTTGATTTGAGTTGCAGCTTGATTGCCCGAAAGCTTGGCTACAAATATAGTTGCGGCAATAGCACCTTCACTCATAAAATGAATGGAAATATTTCCAGAACATCTATCACTAAATAGCTGAAAAAGGGTACATTTGGAGAAAAACATTCGGTTGAGAAAGCTTTTTTCCATACTCATGTGCGGATTGCTGCTCTACAATGTCATGGGTTTTCCACTCGTGTATTGGGTAGAAGAGTATCTGGCTTGGGGAGAAAGCGGCTATACACCGTCGGAATCGCTCGTGCCCGAGGAGACGCTGGTGCTCAAAATCCCGATTATGATCCCTTATCAGACGGACTGGCAGGTGGCCGAACCGGCGGAAGGACGTTTGCGAAGAGGCGATGATTTCTACCAGATCGTGGAGCAGCAGTTGGTGAACGACACGCTGCACGTCAAATGCAAGCTCGACCTTACCGCCCGCGACCGTTATCTCGATCTCGTCGCGCATGTGGACAAGCATGTGAAGGGCGGCATGACCGACGGCAAGAGCAAAACCCCGCAACTGCTCAAAAATTTCCTGAAAGATTACCTGACGTTCAACCGTAAGCACTGGTTTTTTGTGGTCGACTGGATCACTTCCCAAAGCGGGTTTGAATGCATTCTGCCTACATTTTCTTCGTTTTTCCTGCTCGTAGCCTCACCACCTCCGAGGTGATTTTTGAAATAATCCTTTACACCCTTCGTCCCACCTTTGTCTTTGCAAACAGGGGCGGTGTTGCGTGTATATGCTGTTTATTCCAAAAATCAGAATTGTAATTACGTACGATGCAAAAACTTATACTTTTTGCCATTGCGCTCACAGGCGCTTTGGCTATAAGCCTGTGCACGAAACCCAGCTCCGAGGATAAAATGCTCGAAATGTTGCAGGAATCGAAGGCGAGGGCTTACAATTACCAGAACAATTTCTGCCCGGAGGCGCAATTGACCTACCTCGATTCGCTCCTGAAATCCATTCCGGAAGCAGAGGTTGCGCAACGGTTCCGCGCCAGCCATTTCAAGGCGAATGTGCTGCTGCAACTCGGGCGGCCCGACGAGGCGATCGGCATTCTGACCGCCCTGGAACGTAATCCGGGCCCTTTTGCCGTGATACCGGGTGTGGTCCGCAAAGTGACGGACGACCGGGCCGTGGCTTTCCTGCGGTTCGGGGAGCAGATCAACTGCATTAACAACCATTCCGTGGACGCCTGTATTTTGCCCATCAAAAACGGCGGTATCCATACCAACACGAAAGGTTCGAAAGGGGCGGTCGATATCTACAAAAGGCTGCTGGGCGATGCGCCGGAAGATTATGAATCGTTATGGCTGCTCAACATTGCGTATATGACGCTGGGTCAGTACCCGGCGCGGGTGCCCAAGCGAATGCTCATCCCTGCGATGGACCTGCCCGACGCCATTGCAGTGAAGCCGTTCCAGGACATCGCGCCGGACCTGAAACTCGACGTCCGGAACATGGCCGGGGGCGTTGTTACCGAGGATTTCGATAATGACGGTTTTCTGGACCTGGCCATGTCGGGTTGGGATTTGAGCGAGCCTATGCATTATTTCAAAAACAATGGCGACGGCACGTTCGCGGATAAATCGGTGCAATCGGGGTTGAGCAAGTTTACGGGCGGGCTGCACATGACGCAAACCGACTACAACAACGACGGCTACAAGGATATCTTTGTGCTGCGCGGGGCGTGGCTCAACGGCTCATTCGGCGAACAGCCCAATTCATTGCTGCGAAACAACGGAGACGGCACATTCACTGATGTAACGATCGACGCAGGCCTGCTTTCGAAACATCCCACACAAACCGCCACGTGGAACGATTTCAACAACGACGGCTGGCTGGATGTGTTCATCGGAAATGAAACGACGATCGGCGCCAATTACCACCCCTGCGAGCTTTACCTGAACAACAAAAACGGGACATTTACCGAAGTAGCGAAGGAAACCAACACCGCCATTGCGGCATTTGTGAAGGGGGTGAACTCCGCCGACTACGACAACGACGGCTGGAATGACTTGTTCGTTTCGACGCTGAGCGGTCGCCGTTTCCTGCTTCGCAACAAAGGCATGGGATCCGGTCCGAACGGGAAAGGGATCAGTTTCGAGGATGTAACCACGAAGGCAACGCTGGATAAAGACCAGAACCGCAGCTTCGCGACGTGGTTCTGGGACTACGACAACGACGGCTGGATGGATATCCTTTGCGGCGACTACACCATGGACTATGCCCTGAGCTACTACGCGGCCGCCGAACGACTGGGCAAGTCGCCCGAATTTCACGGGCAGCCGGTGCTGTACCATAACAACCACGACGGTACTTTCACGAATGTTACCCGCCAAATGGGCCTGGACAAAACAGGCTTCGCGATGGGCGGCAACTTTGGCGACATCGATAACGACGGCTACCTTGATATTTTTATTGGGACCGGAAATCCGAGTTATAAGTCGCTGGTTCCCAATAAAATGTTTCTCAATATCGACGGCAAGGGCTTTGCGGATGTGACCACTTCCGCCCAGGTCGGCAGCTTGCAGAAGGGCCACAGCGTGGCATTTGCCGACATGGACAACGACGGCGACCAGGATATTTATATTGAAATGGGCGGCGCTTACATTGGCGATGCTTACCAGAATTCGTTTTTCCTCAATCCCGGCCAGAGCGATAATAACTGGATCTCCCTCGACCTCGAAGGCGTCGCATCCAACAAGGCCGCTATCGGCTCGCGCGTGAAGGTGACATTTACCGAGAACGGCAGGACGAGAAGTGTGTACCGCGACGTCAATTCGGGCGGGAGCTTTGGCTCAGCGCCGTTCAAACGGGAAATCGGGCTGGGTAAGGCCACGAAAATCGACGAGATCGAGATACGTTGGAACGGGAGCGGAAAGGTGCAGAAGCTGCACAATATCGCTGCCAATCAGTTTATCCGGATTCGCGAAGGGGCAAACCCTGAAAAATTGCTAGTCAAGAAACTGGAATTCAAATCGCACGGCAAACATGAAATGCCGGTATGTGTACCGGTAGCGAAGGCCTCCATTTAAAGTTCGAATGTAAAACCTGGCGGAATGTCTATTAAAAAGGCTGTTGCCGCCAGGTTTATGCACTATGCGATTTTTAGCCCAAAATTGAACCGTTCGCTGACAACCCTCCGGAGAATGCCGATCTGCCCGCAGTGGTACATCGTGTGCTTCACATTCCAGTCGATCGCCTCGAACTTGTTGGTCGCTACCGGATGCGGTGTTGGAGTGGGCTCCAAGGGATTTTCGAGCTCTTCCGGTGTCACTGCCGCGAGTATTTCCAATGATTTTTGCTGCATGGTTTTCAAATCGGCAAGTAGTTTTTCCGGGTTGAATTTACCAATGGATTGCTCGGCCCGCGCGACGGTGAAGTAATCGCTGTATTCTTTGATCGGCAATTGCCGCAGGATATCCATTTGGTGCCCCCGGATAACCATCACCGTGTGAAAGTAATGGCTAATGATCAAATGCCCGACCTGCCAGCTGATGCTCGACTCGACGGTATCCGGTATGATTTCCCACTTTTCGAACGGGATGTTTTCGATGAGTTTGTCAGTCCAGCGGTAAGCGTCGGCGGTTTGATGAATGAGCAGTTCAATGGTGTTCATGAGGAAGTTGGTTGACTAAGGTGTGGTATGGCTAAAAATAGGGAATAAAGAACAGGTGACAAAGTGGGCGAGACATAGTCATTTTTAGTAATGGATAATTATTATGATTAATATCATTAAATTGTAAACACCTTCCGCTTTTCCGGTTATTTCCCTGAGTTTTTTAACCCTTTTACCACTGCGCTGCCCGTGATCCATTCTTACAGCCACTATTCCGAACAGGCCCTGATGACGCTGGTTTGCGAGCAGGACGAAGAGCTGGCATTCAGGGAGTTGTATCGCAGGCATGTGCGCTTGCTCGTGCATACGGCCATTCGTAAAACGGGCGTGAAGGCGATCGCGGAGGACCTCGTACAGGAAACTTTCGTGAAATTCTGGCTCGCGCGCCATAAGTTTGACATACAGAAAAATATCCAGGCCTATCTCAATGGCATGCTTCGCCATTGCATTATCAACTACTACCACCAGGAACAGCGCAAACAGGTGCTGACGCTCGGAGAGGACGATTTTCTGCCCGATAATGTCACGGCCGAGAACCTGGATTTCAATACCCTCAATGAATTCTACGAGCAGTCGCTGCTCAAACTGCCGGAGAAATGCCGGGAGGTTTTCACGCTCAGCCGCAAGGGATATACCCTCAAAGAAATCGCCGGCCAGATGGAAATTTCGGAGAAAACGGTGGAGGCGCACATCAGTAAAGCACTGAAAATCCTGCGCGTAGAAATGAAAGACTACATCGCGCTGGCGGTGCTCGTGCTGCCCCTCATTTGACACATCCAATTTTTTAAAAAAAATTACCATTGGAGTAAGGGATGTTCCCGCTTTTCCCTGACTGTACTGTTAGTCGATTAATAAGTGTAAAAGCTACACCTAATGAAAAAGCCCCCGTTTCATCCCGAAACCCTTAGAAAATATCTGGCGAACGAATGCTCTGATGAGGAGCGGCGCCTGGTGAACGAATGGTACCAGCAAGTCGACGAGCCTGCCGATGAGCCGTTTACGGACGCCGATCAGGACCGGCTCTACAACCGCATTCGTACTTATCTCACCGAATTGCGCAAAAGCGACGAAGCTGCGCGGCCGGTATACAGCCTGTGGCATTACATGACGCGCATTGCGGCCGTTTTTGCGGTTGGCCTGGGTGTATTGTATTTTTTATACGAAAGACCGACCGGAATGGGGCAGCAAAATGACCGGCCGGACGGCGATTGTGTGAGTTATACAAACGAAAAGCAAAAAATTGTGCCGCATATGCTACCCGATAGCACCGTGATCTGGTTGCACCCCGGCGCCAGCATTTCTCGCACTCATCCATTTGTAAATCGTCATATTACATTTTCGGGCGAAGCGTTTTTCTACGTGAAGCCCGACTCGCTACGGCCGTTCGTGATCCATACCGGTGACGTTGAAACGAAAGTGCTCGGGACGAGCTTCAATGTCCGCGCCATTCCCGGCGAAGCCACGTTCAGAGTATCGGTGGCGACGGGCCGTGTGGAGGTGAGCGATGTGAAAAAGAACGAACGGGTAGTGCTGAAACCGGAACAGGAAGTGGTACTTGGACCCAAAAGCCTGCATTTGGAAGTTCAGAAAGTGCAGGAAAAGGCATCGGATAAAGAACTCTGGCAATCAGCATCGCTGGTTTTCAATGATACCCCGATGACGGAGGTAGCGGAGCGCATTATGCAGACATTCCACGTAAAAATCGGTTTCGCAGACGACGGCCTGGCCGATTGCCGCCTCAAAGTCGATTTTACCGACCAGCGCCTGCCTGAAATCCTCGAAATGATCGACACGCTGCTCGGAAGCACCTACCGCATCGATCGCGACAGCATTACCCTAAAAGGCCAGGGCTGCAAATAGATGCTTTACAATTCTTACGGTGCGCTGCACCGATTTAGCGGAGGTGCAGAGCACCACAAGAATTGTAGACGGAAAATTTTGATCAACAATTTATCATCCCCTGACAACCATCATGAAAACTTGACCACCCCCAACCAGCGATTTTAGCCCATAAAAAAATCAGGAGTGGTTGCGACACCCCTGATCGGAAACCGGCTAAAATATCCCGGAACGTGCGGTTCACAGGCTCGCCCGAAGGCAGGCTTGGCAGGATAACTATTGTCTGAATTTTAACACAGTCAACCGTAAAATTATGAAAAAACCTTTTCATCCATGGCATAGATTGCTACTCCATATCATGCGCCTGACTTTTTATCAGTTACTATTGATCAGCCTTTGCTCGGTGGTGGCTGTGGCGAGCCATTCGCCGGCCCAGGAGCTGCTGAACCGTGACGTGACGCTGGACCTGAAAAATGTCACGCTGAACGAAGCCCTTACCCGGCTCGAACAGGGTACGAAAGTGAAATTTGCGTACAGCAGCGGCTTGGTCAACCTTCAAAAGACCGTCAGCGTAGAAGCGCGGCAGGAGAAGCTTTTCGCGGTGCTCGACCGCCTGCTGATGCCGCTGGACATCAATTACCGCGTAAGGAATAACCAGATACTCCTGTCGCGGGCTCCGAAGAAAACGGGCGGAATTCCCGCGGCTACCACAACCGAAAATCTCGCGGAAGCTGCCGACCGGACGATCAAGGGAACCGTTACTTCGCCCGAAACCAACGAGCCATTGCCGGGAGTGAGCATTATCCTGAAAGGCACGCAGCGCGGTACTACTACCGACGTTTCCGGCAAGTTCCAGCTCGAAGTGCCGGACGAGAATGCGACCCTGATCTTCTCCTTCGTGGGTTACCTTTCGCAGGAAGTGATCGTGGGCAACCGCACCGACCTTGCCATTGCATTACAGCTCGATACCAAGGCATTGGATGAGATCGTGGTTGTGGGTTACGGTACGCAGAAGAAATCGACGTTGACAGGTTCCATCGCGGCTGTGAAAGGCAGCGAGATCGCGGAAAACCCGGTGCCGAACATTTCCAACTCCATTGCCGGTCGCGTGGCGGGTGTGAGCATGCGCCCGAATGGCGGCCAGCCCGGCTCCGATTCGCCCGAAATACATATCCGCGGCATTGGTACCACGGGCAATAACAAGCCGCTGGTAGTGGTGGACGGCGTGATCCGCGACAATATCAACCAGATCGATCCCAGCTCCATCGAAACCGTTACCGTGTTGAAAGACGCCGCGGCGGTTGCGCCGTACGGATTGGGTGGCGCGAACGGGGTATTGCTCATTACCACCAAAAAAGGCGCTACTGGCGCACCTACGTTATCGTTCGGTGCCTATTACGGTACGCAAACACCGACTTATTATCCCAAAATGCTGAGCGCGCAGGATTATATGCGACTTAAAAATGAGGCATATCTGAATGAAAACCCGACCGGGACACAACTCCCTTTCGCGACAGACCTCGTGGAAAACTACCAGAACCTGAACCGAGAGGACCCGGACAAGTATCCGATCAGCAACACGAAAGACCTGGTGAATATGAATGCGCCGATGCAGAATTACACCCTGCAACTCAGCGGCGGCTCCGAGCGGATCAAGTACCAGACCGGTTTTGGCTTTTTGAAACAAAACGGGATGTTCGACCCGGTGAAATACATGCGTTACAGCTATAATATGAACCTCACCGCCGAGGCGACCAAAACCACCACGGTTTCGCTCTCGCTGATCGGTTCGGTGGAGCGCATATCTTCGGTGGATACGGCTGTGTCGGCAGGGAATTTGTTTCGTAACGGCTTCAAATACATTCCGATACGCTCATTGTATTACAGCAATGGTTTATGGGGTGAATTTGCCGGAAACTCTCCGGTAGGTATTCTGAATGCGGGTTATACCAAAAACTCGAACAATACTTTGCTCACGACCATCGCCATCGAGCAGAAGCTGCCGTTCATCAAAGGCCTGAGCATTAAGGGGACATTCAGCTACGACCCGAGCCAGCGTACCAAGAAGGGCTACCATAAGCCATTTTATTACTACACCCAGGACCTTACCACGACGCCTTACACCTACAAACGCGAGATTTCAACCGCGGAAGGCGGTGCGGCGGCATTTTCCTGGCTCGCACAGCAGTTTATCAAAACCCAGACATTTACTTACCAGGGTTACCTCAATTACCACAACACCTTCGGCAAGCACGATTTCACCGGCTTGCTCGTGGTCGAGGCCCGAAACAACACCTATGAGCTGTTCTCCGCGCGCCGGAACAACTTCGCCGTGGACGTGGACGAGCTGAATATGGGTAGTTCCAACAAAAACGATTTCGATAACGGCGGTACTTCCTCTACCGGCAGCCAGATCGGCTACGTGTACCGCGTGGGCTACGCCTATGCGGGCAAGTACCTGCTCGAAGCGTCGGGCCGCTACGACGGGCATTATTACTTCGCGCCGGGCAAGCGCTGGGGGTATTTCCCGGCATTCTCGGCGGGTTGGGTGATTTCGGAGGAGAATTTTCTCAAAAATGGCTTCAACTGGATCGATAATCTGAAAGTACGCGGGTCGTGGGGGAAATCGGGGAACCTGGCGGGTACAGCATTCCAGTACCTCACAGGCTATAACCTGAACGGCAATGCGTACGCATTCGGGCCGGGTTCGATGGTGCAGGGCGCAGTGGTGCCCAACGAGGCAAACAAGAACATTACCTGGGAGATTTCTACCAAAACCGATATTGGTCTGGAAGCATCGCTGTGGCGTGGTTTGCTGACTATCGAAGCGGATTATTTCCACGAAAAACGCACCGGAATGCTGCTTCCGCCAGCCGTGAGCGTGCCGGTGGAATACGGGCTTGCATTAGCCGACGAGAACGGCGGTACCATGGAAAACAATGGGGTAGAGCTGAGCCTCGGTACCAACTACCGGTTCCAGAACGACCTCCGGCTGGGTATCAACGGCAATGTGAGTTATGCCAAAAACAAAATGATCAAGGTTTTCGAAACAGCCGCCACGCGCAACAATCCTAACCGCAGCCGCACGGGCCGGGCTTTGGGGACGCAGTTTGGCTACAAAACCGATGGCCTCTTCTCCACGGATGACGACAAGAACGACGACGGCCTCATCAATGCCGCCGACGGTTATAATGTAACCCCGTTCGGCGCTTTGCGCCCGGGCGACATTCGCTATGTGGATGTGAGCGGCCCGCAAGGTGTTCCCGACGGCAAGATCGATTCCAATGACGAAGTCGTGATCGGCAAGCCTGTCTATCCGCTGCTTACTTATGGTTTGAATGCCACCGCCGACTGGAAAGGTTTCGACCTGAACCTGTTCTTCCAGGGATCGTCACTTGCCAGCCTGGATATTCGTCAGTTCCAGACCATTCCGTTCAATAACAACAACAGTAATTCGAGCTACGAATATTACGACAACCGCTGGACGCCGCAGACGCAGGATGCCCGCTACCCGCGCGCTACCCAGGCGCCTTACGCGAACAACACCCAGCTGTCGGATTTCTGGATGACGAGTACCGCCCATTTGCGCCTCAAAAACACGATCATCGGCTACACGCTTCCCAAAAGCATCACGCGCGCCATCCGCATCCAGCATGTACGCGTGTATGCGTCGGGACAAAACCTGCTGACATTCAGTAAGCTGAAATTCATGGACCCGGAAGTGGGCTACACCGACCGCGAAACCGCCTATCCGAACCAGAAGGTGTATGTGTTTGGGCTTAATGTGACATTCTGATCTCGAAAAATCTTTGAAACAATGAAAAGAATTAGACATACCATATTATTTGCGATGCTCGGCGTGAGCCTCTTCACGACGTCCTGCAATGAGGATTTTCTCGAAAACGATATCAAAAGCCGCCTTACCGACGAAATGCAATGGTCGTCGGAAGGCAATGCGGACTTGTTCCTGAACGACATTTACGCCGTGCTTTCCAACAAATGGAACTCGCCCGATAACCTCGATAATTTCACCGACGACAACGACGCGGGCTTCTACTGGAAATCCTACTCGTGGCGGCAGGGCATCGTGGACCCCGCGGTGAACAACGGCACGCCGATGGACCACGCCAATGGTAATGCCACCGATTACGCGTCGTGGGCGGCCGGTTTCCTCAAAATCCGCAAATGCAACCTGTTTATCCAGAAAGTGACCGAAAACTCGGCCAACTTTTCGGAGGCGTACCGCAAAAAACGCATCGACGAGGTGCGTTTCATGCGCGCTTACTATTACAGCGAGCTATTCATGCATTTGGGCGGCCTGCCGATCATCACCGAAGTGCTGGACCGGAACACAATGGGAGAGGAGGAGCTTTACCAATTCCGCGCTACATTCGAGGAGACATTCAATTTCATTACCAAAGAGTTAGGTGAAATTGTGGCCAACAAAGCATTGCCTGTCAAATACGCCAATGGCGATGCGGATGCCGGCCGGGCAACGCTGGGAGCGGCGCTGGCGCTCAAAGGCTGGCTGGAATTGTACGCAGCGAGCCCGGCATTCAATGCGGCCACGCCGGCATCCGGCGCAGACCCGAATAAACTGGTCGGTTTCGGTAATTTCGATCCCAAACGCTGGGCTACGGCGGCGGCTACCAACAAGCAGTTTATGGACACTTACGGTGGTAATTATGCATTGTTCCCGGATATCAATGCATTCTGGTGGGAGAAAAACGAGTACAATTCGGAGGTGATCTGGGACCGCCAGGTAGTGTCGGTGATCATGGGTTCGAACTATGAGCAATACGGCGGGCCGGTCTGGATCGACGGCGTCTATTACACCTGGGGCAACTACTGCCCGACGCAAGAGCTCGTCGACCAGTTCGCGATGGCCAACGGCAAACCCATTTCCGATCCGACTTCCGGCTACGATCCGCAAAAACCCTACGTAAACCGCGAAAAGCGCTTTTACGACTTCATTGTGTACGACGGCGCACCCTACAAGCAGGACTGGATGGCCAAAACCGACACCAT
Organism: Dyadobacter soli; assembly: GCF_900101885.1. Classification (GTDB taxonomy): domain Bacteria; phylum Bacteroidota; class Bacteroidia; order Cytophagales; family Spirosomataceae; genus Dyadobacter; species Dyadobacter soli. The sequence continues at coordinate 325,864 of NZ_FNAN01000001.1, forward strand.
TTACACCCGCATCGACAAGGTCAGGCCTTCTAAAAACCAGATCGATTTCGGCACCGACGACGTGGGTAATACGGGTTATTATTTCAAAAAGAAGATCAATCCGTTGAAGCCACGCGGGGGTGCTGCTAGCGGGCAGAACTACGTGTATTACCGTTATGCGGAGGTATTGCTGAACTATGCGGAGGCTCAGAACGAGTCGGTTGGCCCGGATGCGTCAGTGTATGCAGCCCTGAATGCGATCCGGAAGCGCTCCAACCTCCCCGAGCTGCCGGCCGGTTTAACCAAAGAAACCATGCGCCAGGCCATCCGCCGCGAGCGCCGGGTGGAGTTGTGTTTCGAAGCCAAGCGCTTTTACGACATCGTCCGCTGGGTAATCGCGGAGGACGTGATGAACAAGGATTTCCACGGCATGAAAATCTCGAACACCTCGCCGAACGATAATAAAGGCAAATGGGTATACGAAGTTGTGGGACTGAACCATCCGCATGTTTTCACCAAGAAAATGTACATGAACCCGGTGCCGCAACCGGTTGTGGATCAGAACAAAAAGATCGTTCAGAACCCCGGTTATTAAACCATCAGTTCAACCCCGGCAGCGTACTTCTGCCGGGGTTTTTACTGTTTGCACGGTTTTTGCTGCTACCGTTCACTCGGTGATTTTACTAAAATGCATTAGAGAACAACGCTACAAGGCCTTTTAGTGGAGTCCGGTCTCCGGACATGATTTCATTGTAGTTTGAGCAAAGAGAGGGGCGGGATGTTCCTCTTTTTCTTTTTTTGTATCCTAAAAAAAAGAGCGCTCCGAATGAAGCGCCCTTGCAGTCCCTAATATTTGCGTTGTTTCCTGTGCTGGACCACCTGCTTGGCCATTTTCCCAAACTGCCGCTCCGCCCGCTTGCGTTCGACCGAATCGGTCTGGTAATGCGCCTGTTCACGGCTGATTTTGAGATAACTCTCATAAACCTCGCGCGGAAGCTCACCCTCGCGCACGGCCGCCACTACCGCGCAGCCCGGCTCGTGCCGGTGCGTGCAATCGTGAAACCGGCATTCGGCCGAAAGCGCTGCCAGCAACGGATGGTAGTTCAAGCCCTGGTTGTCGGCTTCCAGCGTCACGCCGAATTCCCGCATTCCCGGCGAGTCGATCAGCATCGCGCCCGACGGGAGCGTAACCAGGTTCCGCGAAACCGTCGTATGCTTTCCCTTATTATTGAAGCTGCTCACAGCACCCTCGTCCTGGAACCTGTAACCCAGTAATGCATTCACCAGCGTACTTTTCCCGACGCCCGAGGAGCCGATCAGCACGCAGGTCTGGCCGGGCAGCAGATGCCCGGCGGCCCATTCTTGCAGCCCTTCATTCCCGGTCGCGCTCAGTAGCAGCACGGGGCAGTCATAGCCTAATGCGGTCACTTCCTGCCGGTAACTTTCAGGGTCGGGAACCAGGTCCTGTTTATTCAGAAGTACCACCGGGCGGATGTTGCATTGCAGGATTTGCACAATGTAACGCTGCAAACGCATGGGGTTAAAGTCGCGGTCGAGGCCCTGCACGATGAATGCGGTATCGATATTGGTCGCTATCACCTGCTTTTCCGTGGTACGGCCGGGCAGTTTGCGGCTGAGTTCGTTAATCCGTGTTAATACGGAGATGATAATTCCCTCATTATCATAAGCTTTGAATGCAACCCAGTCGCCGACTTTGGGCAGGTCCCAATTCTCGGCACCATTCATCAATGCGCCCGAAAGCATCGCATCGACCGGGCCGCTGGCCGTAACGAGTTTGTGCCGGAAGCCTTCGATAGCGGTTACGCGTCCCGCGTCTAGTCCTTGTGCCTGGTAAGTATGGAAATGTTGTTCAAAATGGGTATTCCACCCGTATGAAGTTAAAGATGTCATGATTGTAAAGTCTGAGCTATGGGCAGCACATCACCTGTACGCGCGCATAGCGTGGAGAAAATTAGATCAAAGCAGGGGAATGTCGCGGGTCCCGAAGAGATAATGAATCAGAGGACCAGCGTCAGGCTGCAATGTCAGCAGATGGGCGATATGTAGTTTCAGACCTTGACATATTGGGTGCAAAGATAGGGAATATTTGCTATAAACACGAAGCCCCGTCGGGGCCGAGATGGCGAAGAATGGAGGATATCACGAAGAGGATCAGGCTCGTGATTATCACCTGACGTTCATCATTACGAGCCGGTTGCTCATCGGTTTGTTTGTAGTCGTTCTTCATCAGAAATATTTATAGAAAACCTTGTTGGATTTGTTTAAACACAAATATATATTTAAGAAAATTAAATATGCACTAGCTATGAAACGACTATTTTTAATCCCTATCATAATATTGGCGCTTGTCGCATGCAGCGGGCCGAAAGAAGAGGACAGTACGGTAGCATTTGCGGTAGAAACCGCACCGCTGCCACCCCATGAGAACGTTGCTAATGCGGAGGTCATGGCGCATCCATTAAGGGAGAAACCTGCACCGGAAGTAGCGGCAAGCGCAGCGGCCATCGAAAGAAAATTTATAAAAACAGGGCGTATTGCATTTGATACCGACGATGCCGACGCGACACGTAAGACGATCATGGCGGCTGTGAAGGCAGGTAACGCCTATATAAGTAGGGACGATGAGGAACGTAGCAGTAGCGCAGTCAGCTACACGATAGTTGTGCACGTACCTGCTGCCCGTTTCGAATCGTTTATCGCTTCGGCGACGAAAGGCGTTACGGATTTCCGGGAGAAATCTATCTCCAATGAAGATGTAACAGCGCGATATGTCGACACAGAGTCGCGGTTAAAAACCAAAAAGGAAATAGAAAACCGCTACCGCGCCTTGCTAGCAAAGGCTAATACTGTGACCGACATGCTGGAAATTGAAGAGAAGCTCGGAGAGATACGCACGGATATTGAAGCCACCGAAGTGCAATTCCGCCAGCTGAATGGCGATATTAAATATTCAACGCTGCATATTGTTTTCTACAAATCGATCGACTCATCCATTCCATTTCTGACGGATCTCGCCGACGCATTCAAGCAAGGCGTAGAAAACCTCCGCGCATTTACGGTGGTGCTCGTAGCGGTGTGGCCGTTTGTGTTGCTGGCGATCGGCGTGATCATGGTGCTTAACTGGTTAAGAAAGAGGAGGAAAACGCCGGTAAAAAAGGAGGCCGCCGGGCTGTCTTCCGAGTAACCGCATGCAACGTTTTGGGAGGCAAAACTGTCTCCCAAGGCGAATCTTGCTTCCTGACTTATGAAACGACTGCTACACACCGCACTGCTGCTTTGGTTCGCGCTTTTTGCCGGTTGCAAGATCCGCGACGAGCTGAACGTCATGGACCGGGATGGGTTATCCCTTTACTGGCATCACGCTGCCGATACCCAAAAAGGAAGGTATCTGTTTTTTAGTTTTCTCAATGCCGAACCTTCCACGGAAAAGTTCGACTATAAATTTGAATACAAAATTCAGGGGCGCGTCATCGACGTCAGGCTGACCGAAAAGATCAGCAAAGGAAAATGCCCGATATTTCCAGGATCTTACGGTGATGAGTGTTCTTCCTGGGGGAACATTTATATCCCGGAAAGCGAGCTGTCGCAGGGAACTTACCAGTTTCGGCTGCAAACCGGCAAGTCGATAGTCACATCGGAGCTCGTGGTGGGAGATATCCAATTTGAATTGAAGGTACCGGCGAACGGCCATTTCATAAACAGAGTTCCGGTTATCTACGCAATTCCTAAAAATATCGTTTTTGGGGCTGTTTCATACAATGGAGCAGCAAATGAGCTATTTGCCAGTGCATTGATCGACGATCTGACCAAGGCCGGGCTTAAACCTGCCATTGTTCCGCCGCACCCCTATGAATTTATGATGCGGGATAACCGGCCACACCTGTCGAAAGACTTTTGGGAGCCCGATAACTATTCGATTTTTTTGCTTTTCAGCTGGAATGGCGAACACAAAAGAGTGGCGGAGATCTGTAAAGAGCATTTTGAAAAATCGCAAAAGCGACTGGGGATCGCATTATGGAACAGCGATTTCATGGAGCAGATAACTGCGGAACAGAACGGTAATTTCACCACATTTCTTCGCTAAAAATTCCCCGCAAACACCTTACCCGTTTTCAAATCCTTCAACCGCACGGAGCGGATGGTACCGATGCCGGCGAACATGATATCCAGGCCGTAAATGTGCCTCAGCGCCTTGTTATAGGTGCTTTGGTAAACCTCCCTGCCGTTAATGAGCAGTGTGGCCCGGCGGTTCACGACTTTCATGCCGATCGTTCCACCGGTGGTAAGGTCTGCGCCGAGGAAGTCGGGGCCTTCCGAGCGGCCGTCTTTGCGCAGTTCCGAAAATTGCAGTTTACTCCAATGCACGCAGCCAGGTTTCATGATATCGACCATGTGATTGGACGAATCCCCGAAAACGGTCAGGCGTACCTGTGAGCAGCGCACACCCGGGCGTGGCGGCGAGGCTTTCACATCCACGAGCAATTCGAAATTATCGCCGTCGATGCCGGTGAGGTGGGTGTTGATAAAGTTTACAAAAAAGGTCCGGTTGGTATCGACGCCCGCGCGGGCTATCTCGTTGACGCTGATGCTGTTGTGGCCATTTGAAAATAGGTCCGGTGCTTCGATCGGGTACACGCGCGTCGTGTCGTACATCATGTTGGCCGTGGCGGTCCAGCCGTTGGTATGCAGGAAAACCGGCACGGTATCCAGCGCGATCCCCGCTTTTTTCAAAACGGCAAAATAGCGCCCGGGCACCTCGTAATAGTGTGAATAGACGCTGTCCCTGGCATTCAGCTGCATTTTGTCATTATCTCCAAAATCAATGGAATACTCATTGGAAAGCTCGGAAACCTGGCTGAAATTCCGCAGTACGAATACGGCCGAATGCGGATTGCCGCCCTCGGGATTTTTACAGAACAGGGTTACTGCCGGTTGTTTATTCTGCCAGAACACGAAGCCTCGCCATGCGGCTATGGCAATCAAAAGCAATGCAAAAACCGCAGACAGCAACTTGCGAAAAGGAAATTGACGCCTGCTTGACGGAAACGTCGCCACCTCGGTAGGTGTGACAATGATCGGTCGAATGGCCGGTTGCTCGGCGATGCTGACCTGCCGCTCGCTTGACTGCGAACCGATAAACTTGTCCCAATCCTTAAAGCCCACATATTGCGCCAAAGCGTCACGCGTCGCTTTCTGGGGATAATAGCGCGCATCCGTCTTTATTTTCCCGAAAATTCTTTTCAAAGTATTCGGGCTGATCTGTACCTGCGTCTTTTTATAAAGGATATGACTCAGCCTGACAAAATCCCCGTTGGGCCATTCCTGGCTGTCGGGCTTGCCGTAGGTGTCGGCCACGAGTTGACAACAGCGATCGAGGAGGTCTAGATTGCTCGCCTTGTCTTGTCCATTCTCCATAGTAATCATACAATAAACTTCTGTATGTCAGCTTTTTAGGTTGTCCATAATTTTGGATAGCGAACTGGCTAAGCGCATTTGAAAATCTCCGTATTGTCCAATTTTATATTTGCTCACTCAAATTTTTGATCTGTGCCGTCGGAAGCTTCCGAAGGCATGAAACCCTAAATATTGGAAAAATATGCGACAAAAAATTCTACTAGGCTGCGCCTTGCTGTTTGCTTCCATGGGACCGCTGCTCGCGCAAATGCGGCAGCTTACCGGTAAAGTGACCGACGAAGGCGCAAAAGACCTGCCCGGCGTCAGCATCGTCGTTAAAGGCACCCAGCGCGGAACGGTCACGGACGCGAACGGCGATTACGCCATAGCATTACCGGACGGCGAATCCGTGACGCTTACATTCTCATTTGTAGGTTACCAAAGCCAGGACATCGCGCCCGGCGCGCAAACCAAACTGAACGTCACCCTGAAACAAAGCGACAATGCACTGTCGGAAGTAGTGGTGGTGGGTTATGGTACGCAGAAAAAGAAAGACCTTACCGGCGCTATCTCGTCGATTGGCGCACGGGATGTGGGCGGACGGCAGACGTTACAGGTCTCGGATGCATTGCAGGGCAGCGTGGCAGGCGTTTCGGTTACCCGCAGCAGCGGTGCGCCGGGCTCGGGGTCAAGCATTCTCATCCGGGGCATTACCACGATCGGTACCAACAGCCCGCTGGTGATCGTCGACGGCGTGCCGGTGGCAAGTATCGATAATGTGAACCCGGGCGACGTGGAGAACATCACAGTGCTGAAAGACGCGGCATCGGCGGCGATTTACGGTTCGCGTGGGGCGGCAGGCGTGATCCTGGTGACCACCAAACGTGCCAAAAGCGGGCAGGGGAGCCTCGAATACACGTACGAATACGGCGTGCAGCGCGCCACGGCCACACCCGAATACGTGGGCGTGCAGGACTACATGCGGTATTTCAATGAGCAGGCGGTTAACGACGGTGCCACTGCCGGGCCGTTCGGCGATGCCTACATTGCCTCCTACCTCGACAGCAACCGCGTAAATCCCGACGGTTTCCCGAATACCGACTGGCAGAAAGCGATGCTCACACGCAAAAGCGCACCGCGCCAGCGTCACGACCTGGTGTTCACGATGGGAACCGGGAAAATCAAAACGAAAGCGTCGTTGGGCTACGCGAGCTCCGGTGCGTTCTATGATAACCGTTCGTACGACCGTTACCTGTTCCGTGTGAATAATGATATGCAGGTGAATGATAAAATGAGCGTCAATTTCGATGTTTTCTACAAAAGGACGACGAATAAGGGCAATGGCAACGAGCTTCCGGGCAATACCTACAATCCCATTTACGAAGCGAGGGTCATGCCTCCGATTTATGACGACGTGTATGAAAACGGCCGGCTGGCCGTGGGTAAGGACGGCCGTAACCCGCTGGCACAGCTCCGCGAGGGCGGTTTTACCCGGCAATTGTATAACCAGCTGGGCGGCAGGATGCAGTTTAATTACAAGCCGGTAAATGGCCTTACACTCACTGCATTGGTGGCGCCGGTGTTTGATTTCGATAAAGCCAAATACTTCTCCAAACAGATCCGCTTCACCAACCCCGATGGTACCGTGGGCACGGTGGTGAACCAGGCGCGGACGGTACTGAACGAGGGCCGCTCCGAGGGAGTGACGATCAACGGACAGGTGCTTGTGAACTATGCCAGGGAATTCAATGCAAAGCATTCGATCGATATTCTGGCGGGTTTTGAGGAAAATTACCGCTCGCAGGAATCGTTGGGCGCATCGCGGAGCGGATTTGCATTGACGGGCTTCCCTTACCTCAATTCCGGCTCCACCGAGCTGCGCGATAACAACGGCAGTGCCAACGAATCGGGCCTGCATTCATTCTTCGGGCGGTTGCAGTACAATTTCAAAAGCAAATATTTTTTACAGGGAAACCTTCGTTCGGACCTTTCGTCGCGGTTTGCGTCGCAGTACCGGAAGGCCGTATACCCGTCGGTTTCTGCTGGCTGGACGATTTCTGAGGAGCAGTTTCTCAAAAGTACCGGCTGGCTTTCGTTCCTGAAACTCCGCGGGTCGTGGGGCGAGGCGGGCAATGAGCGACTGCTCGACAAGGATGGTAACCCGGCCTATTATCCCTACATGGCCACGATCGATTTTTCCACCGCATTGTTTTACCAGAATGGCGGCGTAGTACCCCTCACCGGCGGCGCGCAGCAGGTTTACGCGGTTGAGAATATCAGTTGGGAAACCAGCCGGACTGCCGATATCGGCCTCGACGCCTCATTTCTGAACGACCGGCTTACATTGGCGGCGGATTATTACAAAAAGACCACCACCAACATCCTGCTGCCGCTCGATATTCCGCTTTACCTCGGCTACGACAAGCCCAATCAAAACGCCGGAACGCTGAATGTGAAGGGCTGGGAGCTCGAACTCGGCTGGCGTGACCGCATTAACAAGCTGAATTATTCCGTTTCGGCCAACCTGTCCGATGCCAAATCAACCGTAGGAGATTTGAAAGGCACCGAATTCCGCGGCGATCAGATCGTGCGCAACGGCAGCCAGTACAACGAGTGGTTTGGATACATTTCAAACGGGTTATTCCAAACGGTGGACGAAATCAATGGAGCGCCGGTGCTGAATGTGACTACCAAACCCGGGGATGTCCGCTACGTGGATGTGAACCAGGACGGCAAGATTACGACCGACGACAAAGTGCTGCTCGGAGGCGCATTGCCGCGCTATCTGTACGGTGGTAACCTTCGGGCCGACTACGAGGGTTTCGATGCGGGCATTACGTTCCAGGGTGTAGCCAAAAAGCTGTCACGGCTTAGTTCCGAAGTGACACAGCCGTTCGCCGAAGCATTCGGCAATATGCCCGCTGAAATGGCAGGTAAGTTTTGGAGTGACAATAACACGCCCGATCAGAACCTGAAAGCGACTTATCCGAGACTTTCGCGCACTTCCAATGCCGCCAACTATGCGCTTTCGGACTACTGGCTGATGAGTGGCGCCTATTTCCGCCTGAAAAACGTCACATTGGGCTACACGTTGAAGGATGCACTGAAAAAGACCGGCGTGCAGTCGCTGCGGCTATACCTTTCGGCCAACGACGTGTTCTCACTCAGTAAGTTTCCCAAGTACCTCGACCCCGAATCGGGCAGCTATTCGTACCCGATCGTCGCCACTTTCATGGCCGGTGCCACCATCCGGTTTTAGAAACCTTTTTTGACTGACAAAACATGAAAAAAACTATATTCCTGATGCTCCTCGCCGGCGCGACGGGCTGCCACACCCTGGACCTGAACCCGCTTTCGGAAGCTTCCACCGGCACATTTTATTCCAACCAGACCGAGCTCGAACTCGCCGTGAACGACCTGTACCGGCTCGCATTCTGGGGCAACGACAACGAGCTGTTCAGCGACAACGAATGGCACCGCGGGCAACTCACCAATGCCGTGATCGGCGGAACGATGAATGCCGACGACGCCAATGTGCAGACGTTCTGGCTGAATTCTTACAAAGCTATCGCCCGGGTAAACTCGTTTTTGGCAAACAAAGAGCGGGCCGCTTCTAACACCCCGACCGCCGTGATCCTGCGCCTCGAAGCGGAAATGCGGCTGATACGTGCCTACCAGTATTCGCGACTGATCACGCATTTCGGCGACGTCCCGCTGCTGACCGAACCCGTTACGCTGGAAGAGTCGTACGGCGTGGCGCGCAGGAACCAGGCCGAAGTCCTGCAATTTGTTTTCGACGAACTCGATTTTGCCATTGCCAACCTGCCCGTTTCCTACGGAGCGGCGGAGGCTAAAAGGCTCACCAAAGGCGCCGCGCTGGCGATCAAGGCGCGTACGGCATTGTATACCGGTAAATGGGAGATCGCCCGTGATGCCTCGAAAGCGGTGATCGATCTCGGTGTATATGCATTGCACGGCAGCTATGCGCAGCTATTTCTGAAAGCGGGGGAAACGAGTAAGGAGATCATTGTCAGCGTGCCGCGCGATGAGAAGCAGCAGGTTTTCAACGGCGCGGGTTATGTGCAGGACAACATCTCGCGTAACGCGGGCGGGTTCGGTGCGCAGCTGCCCACGCGGGACATGATGGACGCCTACGAATGCACGGACGGCAAGCCGATCGACGAATCGCCGCTGTACGATCCCAAAGCGCCTTTCAAAAACCGCGACCCGCGCCTGACGGCGACCATCGTGGAGTTCAACACCCAATGGCTCGGCTACAATTACATGCCCCATCCGGATTCCCTAACAGTGTTCAGCTCGAAAGAAAACCGCCGTGTACCCAACAAAGACACCCGCGCCGTAGCCGCATTTGCGAGTTTTACAGGGTTACTTTGGAAAAAAGGCATCGACCAGACCTGGCCGGACCGCCTCGTGGAAGACAACGACGCCATCGTTGTCCGCTATGCCGAAATGCTCCTCACGTACGCAGAGGCCAAATTGGCGCTCGGAGAGATCGATGAAAGCGTTTTGAACAGTGTTAACCAGGTCCGGGCGAGGGCATACGGGGTAACAGCGGAGCAAACCAATGCATACCCTGCCATTACCAGTACCAATGCAGCCGCACTACGCAAAATACTCCGCCGGGAGCGCCGCGTGGAGTTCCCGCGCGAAGGCTTGCGGTATCTGGACCTTATCCGTTGGAAGCTTGCCGAAAAGGCATTATCGACCCCGGTAATCGGCCTGCCTGACCCCGCGACGCAAAACCGCGCCAAATGGCCGTTCCCGGGCGTAACGCCGCTCGACGACGACGGCCTGGCCGACTATTCAGGCTTCGGTACCGACGTGAAAACACTTTCGCAGCGCAGTTTCGACAAATCGCGGCAATACCTCTGGCCGATCCCTGCCGTAGAGCGGCGTGTGAACCCGGGCATTACACAGAATGCCGGATATTAATTTTATATTTTCCAGTTGATTATCAAATCTATGAGTCTTTCGATGAACAAAAATCGTATGTGGGCGTTCGTGGCCGGTTCCGTGATGTGTCTCGCCCAGCCGGTGAATGCGCAAACCCCCAAGCAGCCCTCATACAGCGGCATTTACCCGCATCTGGCCATGTACAACAATGAGGGAGAATGCGGCACGGGGGCGGTTGTGCCCTGGGCCGGCAAATTATGGGCGATTACCTACGGCCCGCATTTGCCGTTCGGTTCGTCTGACAAGCTGTACGAGATCGGTACCGACCTGAAACAGACGGTACGCCCCGAAAGTATTGGCGGTACGCCCGCCAACCGCATGATCCACCGCGAAAGCAATCAGCTTTTTATCGGGCCTTATGCTATCGATAGCCAGGGTAAAGTCCGCACGATTCCCTATAAAGGCAAGCCGGGATCGGATATGCCCGACATGTCCATGCCGGGCAGGCATACGGGTAATGCCCGCCACCTGACGAATCCAGCCGGGAAAATTCTTTACGGAACGATGGAAGAAGGTTTTTATGAAGTGGATGTAAAAACGCTGACGCCGAAAATGCTGTACGAGGACGGCAATATCGAACGCAACAAGGAAACGAATAAAGCCACTTACCAAACGAAAGGATTGCTCCCGGGCACGCACGGGAAAGGGTTTTACTCCGGCCAGGGTGTGGCGGTGTATTCCAATAATGGCGAACCCGGGCGGCAGGCTGAGATACAATTTGATATTGAATCGGGCTCGTTGTCGGAGTGGGACGGCAAGAACTGGAAGGTGGTACGCCGCAACCAGTTTGTGGAAGTAACCGGCCCGGGCGGGATTTATGGCAATGCTAACCCGGCTACCGACCCAATCTGGGCCACCGGCTGGGACCACAAATCGGTGCTGGTGGGTGTGCGCGACCATGGTAAATGGACGTTTTACCGCCTGCCCAAAGCCAGCCATGCCTACGACGGCGCCCACGGCTGGAATACCGAGTGGCCGCGCATACGCGACGTGGGTACGCCGCAGCAACCCGATTACCTGATGACCATGCACGGCATGTTCTGGAAATTTCCGGGCCAGTTCAATTCGGCAAACAGCGCCGGAATTCGCCCACGCTCGGCCTATCTGAAAGTAATCGGCGATTTTACCCGCTGGAAAGAAGGCCTCGTTTTCGGCTGTGACGATTCGGCCCAGCGCGAATTTCTGAACAAACGCAAAGCCAAGGGAGGCATAGAAGGTCCCGGACAATCCAATTCCAATCTTTGGTTTACACCTCTTAACCTGCCCGACCAGCTCGGCCCCAATTCCGCCGAGGGATCGGTGTGGCTGAATGAGGCCGTCAAAGCGGGGCAGAACTCGGAGCCGTTCCTGTTTGCAGGATGGGCGCACCGCTCGGTATGGATTCGCAACGAGGGCGATAGCGAAACGGGTTTTGTGTTGGAGGTAGACAAAAAAGGAAATGGCGCATGGTCGGTGCTGAAAACCTTGAAGGTCGGACCTGGAATGGCCTTGAATGCGGTATTCAGCAATGCTGAGTCGGGCGAATGGGTGCGTGTGCGTGCAGAAAAAGCGACCCGCGCAACGGTTCAGTTTACCTACACTTCCGACGACAAGCGTGTAAGTACGCCGAATGCGATTTTTGCGGGATTGAGCCGTGCAGATGCAGCGGCGAGCCACGGCGGGTTGCTGTACGGGCTGGGCGACAACCGGCGGGTACTGGGCATTGCGGCCATTGATTTTAACGGGGGCAAGCCAACCGGCACAGGTTACTATGAGCTCGACGGCAATATGCAGCTCACCCGCCGCGAAGACGCCAAAATGCATTCGTTTATCCAAACTAAATTTGCTGTTCCCAAGCAGGTCGTGACCCTTGATGCCTCGTCGGTGCTGGTGGTCGATGACAAAGGCCGCCGCTGGCGGTTGCCGCTGGGTAACGAGGCATTCACCGGCCTTACCAACCAGGCCGCATTGCGCATTTGCCGCGAGGTAGCCACCGAACGCGATCTTTTCAACTGCCACGGGACATTTTACGAGCTGCCGGCCGAGAATGCCGACGGTTATGCCAAAATCCGCCCGGTTTCGTCGCATAACCTCCGTATTCATGACTATGCATCTTACCGCGGCTTGCTCGTCATGACGGGTATCGATCCGAAATCCATGCAAAACGGCGGGCATATCATTGCTTCGGCGGATAAAAAGGCGGCGGTATGGGCCGGCGCGATCGACGATTTGTGGAAACTCGGCAAACCAACCGGCCACGGAGGCCCGTGGAAAGGCACGCAGGTGCAAGCAGGCGACCGTTCGGACGCATATCTGATTGGTTTTTATGACAAAAAAAGCCTGAAACTTTCGCACGACGCCAAACAGGCTGTGACCTTCACGCTCGAAGCCGATCCGGTTGGTAATGGTCCGTGGATGGCGTATAAAACGTTCACAGTGAAGCCTGGTGAAACTGTTTCATTCGTCTTTCCGAAAGATTTCTCGGCCCGGTGGGTGCGGTTCAAAACCGATAAGGCGTGCAAAGCAACGACCTGGCTCGATTATCAGTGAACCAAAATTTCGGGCAAACATTTATATTTCGGCATTGAAATATCCCCGCAATGGACGCCCGGCAAATCCTGAAAGAAAATATTACCAAAATCGTCGAGCTGACCGATGCGCAGCTCGACGATTTTTACGCTTGTTGCAGACGTGAGTCCTTTCGGAAAGGGCAGTTCCTGATCCGTGAAGGCGACGAGGTGACGCGGGAATATTTCGTGCTCAGCGGTTGCCTTAAAACCTATTTTCTGAACGACGAGCTGAAAATGACGATCCTGCAATTCGCCATGCCTACGTGGTGGGCATCGGATTACATGGCGCTGTATAACCATTGCAAAGCGGCGGTGAATGTGGATTGCGTGGCCAATGCGGAGGTTTTGTCGATCACGGCGGAAGACCGGGAAAGGATGTGCCATAAAATCGACGCGATCAACCATTTTTACCGCTGGCGCACCAACCGCGGCTATGCAGCCTCGCAGAAGCGGCTCCTGTCGCTCATGACCAACGACACGAAAAAGCGTTACGAAGACCTTCTGGTGCAATATCCGACGCTTTTCCAGCTCGTACCGAAGCACCTCATCGCCTCGTACCTGGGCGTGTCGCGCGAGACGCTGAGCCGGCTTTACCACGCCTCGCGCTAATGCAAAATGTGACATAGGTCACGCATTACCGATCGTTTTCTCTGCTTAATTTGCGCAGCGGGTTTCGCTTACTGCCCGCTAACCTGGATTATGTGGAACCAAACCAATGTTTCCCGCGTGCTGGGAATCGAATATCCGATACTGCAAGGCCCTTTCGGGGGCAATTTGTCATCTGTCAAACTCGTGTCGACAGTGTCGAACCTCGGTGGAATGGGCGGTTACGGCGCATATATGCTTGCGCCCGACGAGATCGTCGCATTGGACAAAGAGCTCAAACAAGCCACCACCAAACCCTACAATATCAACCTATGGGTCTCGGACAGCGATTTTCCGGCCGGGGAAGTTTCCGACGCGCAATTCGAAAAAGCCGCCGCGCTGGTGAAGCCGTTTTTTGATGAACTGGGCGCACCGCTACCGGCAAAACCCAAAGCATATCCTTCGCGTTTCGAGAATCAGGTCGAAGCATTGCTGACCGCCAAACCCGCGGTTTTCAGCTTTATTTTCGGTCTGCCTTCGCAAACGATCCTGGAAGATTTTCGTAAAAAAGGCATTAAACTGATCGGCAACGCGACCACGCTCGACGAAGCCATCGCATTGGACAATGCGGGCGTGGATGTGATCATAGCCTCCGGATTTGAAGCGGGCGGGCACAGGCCGTCGTTCCTCGAATCACCGGAAGCGTCGCTGACGGGCACATTCGTTCTCGTGCAGCAAATCCGCGAGAAAGTAAAAACGCCCGTGGTAGCCGCCGGAGGCATTGCCGACGCCCGGGGCGTAGCAGCCGCCTTCGCGCTCGGCGCCGATGGTGTGCAGATCGGCACCGCGTTCCTCGCCACCGAAGAATCCGGTGCATCCGCCTATCACCGCAACCTCCTGCATTCCGACGCTGCACGGTATACGACGCTCACAAAAGTTTCGACGGGCCGCCTCGGCCGGGGTATCCGCAGCCGCTACACCGAAACCATTGCAGGCCGCAACGACGAACTGCTGCCGTTCCCATTGCAAAACCAGTTTATCGTACCGCTCCGCAAAGCGGCCACGGAGCAGCAGCAATACGACCTGATCATGTTCTGGGGAGGCCAGATCGCGCCGGTATTGAAGCATACCAGCGCGAAAAAGCTGTTTGAAACGATCGTCGAAGAAGTGCCGGCATTTTTGAAATAATCACTCCATTTCAAATGCCCGGCTACTCGCTCCACGGCGAATGTAAAATGCCGTCGCAGAAGTTCTTGCGTTCGAAATTGGGGATCATATAGGCGCATACGTCGGCTTTGATGTTGCCGAATGTCGTATCCGTTTTGTGCGCGAAGCCTGAGAAAAAGGTCGGTATGATCTTGTTTTTGAAGTCGTTACGCGGAAATGCGGTGACGATCGCCTCGCGATCGGCGGTACTGAGGTGTTCGTAGCCTTCGCCCATTACATCCAACCCCACACCGGAGTAGAGCAACGCGACCTCCGGCTCCTTGTATTTGGCCACGCCGATGGTGGTGTGCAATGCAATGGCGTCCCAAACGAGCTGCATAGATTCTTTGGGTAAGCCGTTGCTTTTCAGGAAGTCGCGGGCGGCATTGGCGCCGTCGACCTCGAAACGCTTGTCGGGGCTGCTGTAATGGGGCACCAGGCCCAGGTCGTGGAAAACGGCGCTGATATAAAGCAATTCAGGGTCGTATACCCGTTTTTCGCGGTTGCCGTTCAGCGAGGCGAACAGGAACACGCGCAATGAATGGTTATAAATAAACTCGGTACCGTGTTCGAGGAGCAGGTCGGTGGCGTCGTTGGCCAGCTTGCTATCGGGTATGCGGATGCCCGCGATGGTGTGCAATGCGTTGACAGACATAATTTTGTGTTTTTTGTTTTGACAAAATTAGGTCCGTGCGCCGTGCCGGGGAATGTCAGATTCTACGGATCACCTGCCAAAATTGACGAACCGGGTGCGGTAATCCTGGGGCGACATCATCGCATTCTTCTTGAAAAAATGGCTGAACTGCTCCGGCGTGCTGAAATGCAGGTGATAAGCGATTTCCTTCACCGGCTGCGACGAAAACTGCAACGAGCGTTTCGCCTCCGCCACAAGCTGCCCGTTGATGATCTCCTTCGCGCCCTTGCCCGCGCAGCGTTTGCAAATGTCGGAAAGCCGCCGGGCCGGAATGTTCAGCTCCCGGGCATATTCCGCTACCTCGTGCATTTCGCGGTATTTCCGGCTGACGAGCTCGATAAAGCCGCGGTAAAGCTGCTTTTCGTGGTTATCGAAGCCCGCGCCCGCTTCCGCATTGATGTTCGCAATCTTGATCATGATGATTTTCAGATAGGCCGCCAGCGCGTCGATTTTGTTGACATAATCTTTTGTCTCAAACTCCTTTTGCAAGGATTCGAACAGAAATGTGAGTTCCGCAAAAGAGGCGTCGCTTACCGGTAACATTTGATTTTCCGCCGCATTATTAAACAAAACAGCCTTGCAGTTGCTTGCGCTATCCGGCGCTTTTTCCCAGAAACAGTCCCCGAAATTCAGCTCATAACCCGTAAGTATGCACTCTTCCGGTAAGCGACAAAGTTGCCCTTTCGAGAGCAGGAACAGCGTTTTTCCAGTTAGGTCAAACCGCACGTCGTCGATTTCGATCACACCCGACCCTTCCTGTACAAACAGTATGCGATGGTACGCCAGGCGCTGGTACGACGGGTGGACGGGAATGCGCGGATTCCTTTCGTTTTGCGTAAAATGGCTGACGCGAAATGAGTCTTTAATGTCCTTCTCAAATACAAGTTCCATACAATGCAGGGTGAGGATAAAATGGAAAGACGAATATGCCTTTCAAAGTTCCGCCCGGCTTCACTTTAATACTGCCACATTGTTATGATCGCTCACGTCGAGCATGTAAGCCAGCGGATCGAGCATTACGGTAACCGCACGGCGCGGTACCACGATGTGGATTACCGAACGGTTTTGGGTGAAATGGTGCCGTTGCAGGTAAATCGGGGTTTGAATGCCGATATCAGATGCTACTTCCCGATCGAAAACTGCGATATCGATAGCATCGTCGGGCATCATCGGTACGGGTTTGCCCGAGGTTTCGCCGGTTTTCCGGACATTAACTTCCAATGCAAGCGCGCGGCTACCGTTGTGTAACGGTTTGTCTGACAGTATCTTAATGTCATTATCGAATACAATTACCTTTTCAAAAAGCTCGTCGATCAACCGAACCTGGGCTGCATTTGCGCCTTGTTTCAATGCCTCTATCAAATCGGCGGGACGGGGCTTTTGCAATGGGTAGCCGTGATTTGCAACCAGTTCATGCAGCGCGCGCGAGAGATGTGCTTCTCCCAAAACCTCTTTCAGACGGTACAGCGCCAATCCGCCCTTTTGGTAATGCACGAAAGTCTGTTCGGTGGTTTTCCAAAGCGGCGTTTCCAGCTCCCCGGCGGCGGCGCGGTAGGCGAAATAGAGTTGCGAATCTTTCACGTGGTAAGGCCGCAGGTACATTTTGCCAAACCGTTTTTCGGTTACCACCGCCTCGGTATATTTTGCAAGCGACTCGGAAAGTACTGCCTGGCCGGGGCCTGCCGGAGCGTTCACCTTTCCGGCCCACCATTGATGGGCCGTTTCGTGGGCGGTAGTGGCGTAGGTGAAGTGAAAACCGGTGCTATCGCTGAAATTGCTCCTGAAATTGGCACGTTCCTGGCTGAAAATGACACCCGGATAAGCCGTCGCGGAGCCGGGGTAATGCGGAATTTCGGCCAATGTGAGCATGCGATGCTGATAAGGCCCGAAATTCGTGCTGCTGTAATCCATGGCGTCTTTCATGGCCTGTACCATCGCGGGAACATTCTGTGGATGGCCGGGATAATGGTAAATCCGGAACGTCGTGCCCTTGTACTGCTCCGTTTTCAATGCATAACGGGCGGAACTCAATGCAAGCATATAGGGTACCGGTTGCCCGGACCGGTATTGAAAATACTTTCTTCCTGCGTTTTCCCAGCTTTTAACTAATGTGCCGGTCGTGACAACCTGCTGGTCGGTTTCGGTGGAGATAATGTTCTGAAAATGAATAAAATGGTAAGCCCGGTCGGATGATGATGTGGCACGGCGGGGCGGCAGGCCATTTTGCCCCCGCTGCTCCGGATCTTCGATTTCGTAGGCGGCCCGGTACCCGAAATGCGGGAGGTATTTTTCCAGTTCGATGTAAGAGCCATTCGTTGCAACGGAGTTTTCACTATTGAATACTTTAAATACCGACCGGTCGGCGCGAATGGAGAAATGGATGGTCGTTTCGGCTCCCGGCATCAGCGGTTGGCGGCGCTCAAACGCATACTGCCCGAAGGTTTCGTCCGACGACACGCGTGCGGCGCCTTCGGAGTGCATTGCTACCAGTTCAATGTCCGGGTCGGTACCGATCCTAAGGCGTGTAATTGGTTGTTTCGATTCATTTTTAACCTTCAAAACGCCCTTAACCGTGTAATAATGATCCGCAGGGAAAAGATCGGTATGCAGGTCAACAGCGGTAACCAGCGGCTGGGGCAGGTTTTCAAGCGGCTTGTATTTCCGTTCGTACCGCGCCTGCCAATCCGTATCGGTAGCACTGGTGCGGTTAAGCGCCGAATGCCCTGTTTTGTATTGAATGTAAAAACCTGCTGCGGTTGCCGATAAGGCGCAAAGCGCGATAAAAGCTGTGGTTCGCGTGACGCGCGTTATGCGCTCACGTATGCGCTTGTGTAAGTACCCGCACGCATTACCCGGCCACATGCGCGTCACCGCGCCCGCGAGTGCCAGCGCGATGAATGCCCAATAAAGCATATAACCGTTAAACGCCAGGCCGCTGTGTCCAAAACCGTCGAAATCGGAGTAGCGCAGGCGCGGGGTGGTAGCGAAGCGTGCGAGGTTACTGTCGAGGCCAAATTTTCTGCCAAAAATGAAAAGGCCGATGACCAGTCCGCTGAGGAGCATTCCCAGGTATTTGTTCGGTATGGCGGTCTGGATGAAGAGGATCAATACGGCATAGAGCACGAGCGGCAGGCCAGCGTAATAGTAGAGCGACAAATAAGTGCTCCATTCAAAAGTCCCGAAGCCGGAAAACCATTGAACAGCCACGCCGACGGCCATGTGCACGGTCATAAGGGCAAAGATCCAGACGATCAGTGCGAGCGATTTGGCCATGGCAAACACCGCCGTCGAAACCGGCGTGGCGAAAATAAGCGGCTGGATCCCCGTTGTTTTTTCCCGGTGGATCAATTCGGACGCATAATAAATGATCAGCAGCAATGCCGGGCGGACGGCTACAAGCTGCTCGGTCAGGATACCGCTGGTGGCGTAACTCCGCACCCCGTACGGACCGTTGGAAAGGTTTTCAAACAGCTCCACAGCATTGAAGAACACCCATAATGCGAAGATCAGGGTCGTTACAACCGGGCCAAAGAGCGTCCTGGTTTCCAGTTGCATTACCCGTAAAAAGGCTTGCACGTGGTAGTTTCGGTTATTAATGCGGGCGTTTACCGTCCGGTATGGAACAGTGGACGCGGTTTGAGCGGTTGCTATGCGGCTTGTCTTGCTTTCTTTCTCCGTTAAAGTTCTGAATCTGAATCGGCGATAGGCCAGTCCGAGCATTACCAGTGAGATGCCGGTCCATATTACGCGGTTGGCAATGAACATAGGTGTTATAGGAAATACCTCGCTGTTGCGCCGCCAGACGGGCCAGTTCATCGTTTCTCCGAAAAACGCCGTCAATCCAAACGGATCGATAAGCACCGAAAACCAGCCCGGGCCACCAGCTGCCGGAACGGAGCCGGCCATTACGGGCGAGTTACCCAGAACGGAGGCCGTGAAATAGATGATGAACATCAAAACACCCGCGGTGTACACCAGCCGGGCATTGCGCGTGAGCATGGCCGTCGCAAATACGATGCTGCAACAAAACACGACACCCGGAAGACCGAAAGCTAGTAGTGGCGCCAGGTAATGTAAAAAATGGAAAGGCCCAAGGCGCTCGGGCGGGGCGATGAACGTAACCATCGCCCCGCCGACAGACGCAAAGCACATTACCAGAAAAACAGCGAAAACCAGCCCGACAAGCCGGATAATGAAATAGGGACGACGGCGAATGCTGGTGGTGAAAATCAGCGGCTCCATCCCGTGCTGGGAGTCACGCAGTACCACCGCCGCGCAGGCCAGCGTGCTCACGAAGATGGTGAACAGCGTAAGCAGGCAAATGATGAAATTGATCACATGCGGTGCATTCCGGTGTATTTCTTCACCGCCATAGTTACCAAACGGCATGATTATGCCCAGCGCCAGGAACAGCAATGCGGCAATGCGAAAGGTGATTTGCCGGAAATGATAGCCCATTTCGAAGCGTACCAAATCGAGATGAGTAGCTAGCATGGCAATACCTCCTTTCTGCCCGTGCCTGCGAGCGTAGCAAAATAAACGTCTTCCAGCCCCGGATCGAATGCGTGGAAACCCGCGCCCGGCCGCGCTCCCGCCAGCACGTGTACCTGAATGCGCCCCGCGACCCTGCGCGTGGAGATCACCTGCATGGCTGTTTGCAACCCGGCCAATTCCGAAGGCGTGACGGTTTTGCGCCAAAGCTGCCCTTTTAGTGAATGGGTGAGTATTTCGGGCTTGCCTTCGAGGATTACCCGGCCTGCCGCCAGCACAGCCATTTGCGGGCAAAGGTCGTGCACATCGTCGACGATGTGGGTCGAGAGTATCACCACGATCTGCTCGCCGATTTCGCTCAGCAGGTCGTGGAACCGGTGGCGTTCGGTGGGGTCGAGACCGGCCGTCGGCTCGTCGACGATCACCAGTTGCGGATTGCCGAGCAATGCCTGTGCAATGCCGAACCGCTGGCGCATTCCGCCGGAAAAGGTGCTCACGGCCTGTCGGCGGTGCTGGTACAGGTTGGTTTTTTGCAAAAGGGCAGTTACCTGCTCGCGTCTTTCGGGCTGATGGGTCAAACCTTTCAGTACGGCCAGGTGATCGAGCAAATGTTCGGCGGAGATGCCCGGATATACACCGAAATCCTGCGGCAGGTAACCCAGTTTGCTCCTGAGCCCGGTGGTTTCGCGGGTAATGTCCTGTCCGTCGAAAGTAATGAGTCCGCTGTCGGGCGGGGTGAGTGTGGCGAGGATGCGCATGAAGGTGGATTTGCCCGCGCCGTTCGGGCCGAGCAGCCCGAACATTCCATTGGGTATGTCGAGCGAAACGCCGTCGAGGGCGCGGATGCCGTTGGGGTAAGTTTTGGAAAGTCCCTGAATCTTTAATCGTTGCATGGCTTGGCTATTGAAGTTCATGCCTCAAAGTTGCATGCCATTCAAAATGCAATCAATTAATAATGAGCAAGGTAATGCCGGCGATGACGAAGGCGTTTGTCAGCCGGATTTCCTGCCTTTTTTACCAATATCACCAAAATCGCGACGGTCGTCATTAATTTTTGATGGCAAGCGTCCGGTGCGGTTTATTTGCGTTATGGAGGTAACAGGAAAAATAACCGACGCGCTGACCCGCCGCAGGGACACCTGGCTGTATGCGGGGCTGCTCTGCTGGGTTTCGATCGGATTTACGATCGGCCGGGATGCGCTTTGGGAGGCTTATTTTCAATCGTTGCTGAGCTTGGCCGGATTGTGGTCACCTGTGCTCGCGGTTACGTGGGCGCGCGAGGGAAGCGGGGCAGGGCGCTTTGCGGGGCGCAACCGCCGTTCCTGGTTTGCGTGCTTTTTGGGTTACTTGCCTTTGCTACTGGCCGTTTCCGGGGCATCGATGAGCACCGGCGCGCTGTTCTGGCCGGTGGTTTTTACGGGCGGGCTTTGCATTGCAGCGCTGGAATGTATTCTGGTGGCGGAAAGCCAGTTTATGGGCCAGTTGTACCAGGTCAAATGGGTGCGGAGACTGAGCCTGGAAAAGGCGGTGTTGATCAGTATCACGGGGCTTGCATTGCTGCTGGGCGCGATGGCGGTGTCGAGCCTTGACAATCCGGCCTACCATTCCGGTAAGCAACTGCTTATTGGTTTCGAAATAGATCCCTTTAAAATCCTTGCCCGGTTCCCTACATTTATCACCTTTTCCCTGCAACTTCTGCTGATGTACCTGGCCGGGTATTTTTTCTTTTACATCAATAGCCGCTGGCTGGTCCCACGCATTCTCAGGGAGCGCGGTATTCTCTACTATATCCTTTGTTCGGCTGCGCTGATCGGCATTTTTTATCCATTTTGGGGGCAGTTGCTGGCTAGTTTGCCGCTCAGCAAGGTGCTGGGCGGTGTATTTTCTGCTAGTCCGTTCGTAGCGGAAAATGCATTCGGCGTAATGTTAGTACTGGCGGTAAGTCTTCCTGTGCTTTTAGCGATTCAATGGGCGAGGCAAAACAGCCTGATTACTGCCCTGCAACACGAGAAGTCCGTAGCCGAGCTCGATCTTTTGAAACAGCAACTGAACCCGCATTTCTTTTTTAATACCCTTAATAACCTTTATGCATTGAGCCTGCAACGCTCCGAGCAGACTCCTGAGAGCATTTTACAGCTTTCGGAGCTGATGCGATATGTGATTTACAAAGCAAAGGAACCGCTTGTCAAAGTGGGCGACGAAGTCAGGTACTTAAAAGACTACCTGCAATTGCAGAAGATCCGACTGAAAAGGAACCTTGATTTACAATTTGAAGAAGAAATAGAAGACGGCACGGCACTGATCGCCCCGCTGCTGCTGATCGTGTTCGTCGAGAATGCATTCAAGCACGGCGTTGAAAACACGGAAGGGGATGCGCTCCTGAGTATTCACCTTAAAGCCGACCAGCATTCGCTTCGTTTTGTTTGTGAAAATTCATTCGAACCGGCGCCGGATGCGCATAACGGCATTGGATTGACTAATTTGCGGAAACGGCTGGCATTGCTCTACCCCGGAAAGCACCGGTTGATCACTGGATCTGACAATGGAGTATTTACCGCCAGCCTGGAAATAGATCTATGAAGTTACGCTGCCTGATTGTCGACGACGAACCGCTGGCCCATGATGTGATCCTGCGGTACCTGGAAGATATTCCGTTCCTGGAAAATGCGGGCCAATGCTACCTCGCCACGGAGGCATTCGCGTTTCTCAACCACCACGCGGTCGACCTCATATTCCTGGACATCCGCATGCCTAAGCTCAATGGGCTCGATTTCCTGCGTACGCTCGACCAGCGGCCGCTGGTTGTGATCACGTCGGCTTACGAGGAGCACGCGCTGGAAAGTTTCGAACTGGAAGTGGTGGATTACCTGCTGAAACCCTTCCGTTTCGACCGGTTCCTGAAAGCCGCGAACCGCGCATTGGAGCAGCATACTTTGCGCAGGCAGGCGGTTATCGCACCTGTGATAGCCCCGGCGCAGCACGAGCAGGAGCCGTTGTATATCAAATCCGACAAAAAGCTCGTCCAGATGCAGCTCGACGACGTGTATTACCTTGAAAGCCTGGGTAATTACGTAAAAGTATGGGGCCGCGACCAGTTTTTGCTCACGCAGCGCACGCTCGGGAGTTTTGAAGAGCAGTTGCCGGCCGATGCGTTCATCCGCATTCACAAATCATTCATTTTGAACAAAAAATTCGTGCATTACATCGAGGGTAATATGATCCGGCTGCGCAACGGAAAGGTGCTGCCGCTTGGTAAAATATTTAAGCACGTGATCAAACTGTTTCCGGGCTGATCGTCGAAGAACCGCAACAGCTATTTTAAACCTCTAACACCTCAGGCCCTAATACCAGGCGAATTGTAGTGCCTTGTTGTTTTTCAATTGTAAAGTCGGCATTGATGTCGCCACTCAGCCCAGCCATTAGCTTCATGCCCAGGGAGTTCATGTTTCGCGGGTTCAAATCTTCCGGCATTCCAACTCCGTCGTCGGATACGGATAAATGGATATTCCCGGCTTCATCTTCTTTCATTGAAATAGTGATCCTTCCCTCGTCGCGGTCCGGGAAGGCGTATTTCAATGCATTGGTAATCGCTTCATTGAGAATGAGTGCCAGCGGTATCGCCTTGGCAACCCTTAGTTCAACGGGGTCGAGATCCAACTCGAAGCGTATGGCTTTATTCCCGGCAAAACTATCCTGAAGATAATCCACCAGCTCTTTGAGGTACAGGTTCATTTTAACGATCCTGACATCATCCGACTGGTAAAGTTTCTGGTGGATCAACGACATCGCGAAAACCCGCCGCTGGCTGTTTCTGATCACGGTCACTACACTTTGACCGGGATGCGCAAGCTGCATTTCCAGCAAACCCATTACCGTCTGAAGGTTGTTTTTGACCCGGTGGTGTACTTCCTTCAGGAGCCATTCCTTTTCCTCGACGAGGTCCAGCAAAGCGCTGTTTTTCTGACTGATATCGATTTGCTGCAACGTCAGCGTCTCATTGTTTCGCTGCTTGATGCGGTATTGATTGTAAATAAGGCCTGAAAGCAGCAAAAGCATAAACGCCCCGCCGATCGTAAAGTTTCGTTCCAATTCTTTCTGGCGGATACTGGCCTGCTGGATTGCGTTCTGCCGGTTGAGCAATGCGATATTCTGCTCTTTTTCCTTACTGTCGTACTGGATCTGTAAAGTAGCGATTTTGCTGCTTTTGGCATCGTTGAAAATCGAATCGCTCAGCAGTTTAAACTGTTGCTGATGCCTGATAGCACTCAGATAATTCCCTTGTGCCGAGTCTACTTTAAAAAGCATCGCATGGAGTTGGGATACGAGCCTGACCGTGCCATTCCGGTGGTTAATGTGCAATGCCTCACTGAGATAGTATTTGGCTTTATCATATTCCTTGATGGTCAGATAGTAATTGCCGATGTCCTTATAGACTTCCACAAAGTCGATGTCTTCGTTTTTGATGCTTTTCAGGAGCGAAATAATCGTCAGATACCTTCGTTCCGCCTGCCGGTAGTCCTTCAAGCCCATATAGCAATGGCCATATGTTTTGGCCACCGTTAACTTCGCAAATATGTTGTTGGGAGGATATTTTTTAACAAGGTCATTGTAAAATGCAATCGCTTCTCTTGCCTGGCCCATATTTACCATACCTCTGCATATTCCATTGCCGGTACTCAGCACCATCATCGTTTCATTCTGGCTGGCAAAATGATTCAGGGCTTTTTCGAGGTAACGTATCCCTGGCTTCCATTGGCCTAGGTCGTAATATGCGGTGGCGAGTTTTGAATAAAAGAAACCAATAAAAACCGTATCCCCGGCTGCTTGCGCGGTTTCGATGGCAGCGTGTCCGTATTTGATCGATTCCTGGTAATTACCCATGGAATTACTCACTTCGGTCAACATGTTGTAGGTGAGATGCAACGGGCCGTTTATCGAGCGGAAGAGTGCGAGGACATCCACAAACTCCCGGAGTGATTGCGCGTAATTTCCCTGTTTATAATGGATATCGGCCACCCTGCCCAGCATATCGATTTGAGATTCCCGGTCACCGGCTTTCTCAAAGAGGACCTTTGCTTGCTGAAAACACCTCATTTTCTCGACTAGCCCTTTCGCATCCTGCGGGTAAGTTTCGCCAAGATAAAACCAGGCTATCGCCAAAAGATGCGTTTCGCCCATGGATGCACTTAACCCGATGGCCTTTTTGGTGAGTCGCACGCCCCGGGGACGGTCGCCGGTTTCTGAAAACAGGATACTCCATGTCAGTAAGGTCATTATCTGGCCTTTTTTGTAACCCAGCTGGTTGCTCAGCGCGAGCGCGGAAACGAGATGGGTACTTGCACTGTCCATGTCGGCCTGCTCTTCACCCGGTTTGTATATATAAAAGGTGGAGAGCTTCAACATCAGGATGACTTTGCTGGTATCCGCGCTCGTATACGGAAGTACACGGGCGGCACTGTCGGCAAAAGACCTGGTAAGGCGGGGAAAGAGAAATGACGCTTTTACTTCGAAATGGCAAGCTGAGAGGAGCAGTGAGATAGCGATGTAGCAAGACCTGCTCATGACAGCCGGATTAAAGTATAATTGATCAGATATGAAGGCATCTAAATCTTTTTTATACTTGGCAGACCGAATAAAATTCGCAAATTCCGTGAAAGATTTATACAGTCTCCTGCATTATAGAAGACTGCCCTCCGGCTCGGGAAAGCAGTCCGATGGCGATCAAACGCATGTGTCTATACGGCGACTTTTTGTATACATAAGCAATTGTCATTATCCCAGGCAATCGAGAAGCATATCGGCCATTCTGATCGCTTCGCTGGGGTAGGCGAGGCCCCGGACGGTGATGATGCTGCATTCGTTTTGAGCGATTTCCTTGGCGAGGTTCTCGGGCAGATTTGCATCGTTTTCCAATGGATCCGAATCGATGCGTTCGGTAGGAATGTCCATTTAGAGTTATTGATAAAGATGCATCGTATCCGGCCTTTCCAGGTCGTCGATCCATTGGTCAATGTAAGCCAGCAGGTTCTGTTGGTCCAGGCGCTCGCATTGCTGTCCGAAGCTGCCGAAAACGACAAGTCCGAAGGCAACGCAATGGGCGATCTCCAATTGAAGCAGCAAGCTCATGCTGAAACCGGCAATGAAGTTTTGACGGGCGTCCGTCGCCAGTTCGAGGACAGGCGCAGCCCGCATCCGCGCCAGGGTGAACTGTTGCTGATTACTATACAAAACCGCCTTGCTGGCGGAATACACGAGCAAGCGCGTGACGTTCAGGGTGCGGTAAATGGAAATGCATTTCCGGTTCAGATCGCCCGCATCTTCACTTTCAGGGCCCGCGTCCGCCTGGATTCCGTTCAGGACTTTCCACAGCTTGACAGTCTCGCCCTCGTCCAGGGCAAATGTGACCTTGCTATACAAAGAAAAGTCACTGATGATGTCGAGCACTTCATCCACCTGAAAGGACAGCCTGTTCTCCGGATTACCGAGGTAAAAGATAAATTCGAGATCTTTTTTGTTGATCGGCTTGATAACGTCGTAAAGCAACCCGCTCCACAGGTCGGAGGCACCCACCAGGCTCGACCAATTGTCGAATGCAACAGTGCGGCTGCGGCGAAACAGCGCCCGCAACTCGGCAATTATCGCATTATTTCTAACGAATATCCAGGGGTATCGTTCGCTGGCGATGTTGGTCGTATCGATCTGCATATCAGCCAGTGGGGTGAGGTCATGCGGACTGTCGAGGGTGATACTTCGGATACCTAAAAACTGCAATAAACCGGGAAGGGCGACTTCATTGATGCCGAACGAGCTCATGTCGAGTACCGACGCCGGACGATCGCCGTGATGGGCCGATGTTTCGCGGCTCAGATATACGGTTTGCGAAGCGTCGTAGGCCTGTATTCTCGACCGCAAGTCTGTCAGAATGGGCCTTGCATTTACCATTTCAAAGCTTGATGTTTTCATTGTTTCGAGTGATTTGCCGGTTTTGAAAATTCGGTCGCCCGTTCGCACGTGTACGGATAAACGTGGTCGGGCGGGTATGCCAGTTAGCGGAGTCAAACACGTGCCAAGTCAGGCAATCCCTTTAAAAAGCCATTTGCACGCTTGTATGGCCCTTTTTGCAGTCGGTCACATGGATGACCCGGCTGTATTACTCCAAATGGAAGAAGAAATCCAAAAAACTGGATGGCGGAGGTGGCTGGTTTGTTGTTGCCGGTTACAGTGCACGAGGCATCATCGTCGTGCACGGCGGCATTTTCATATTTGGATAACTCCAAAAAATTGGAGTTATCGCAACTGTTCGTAGTTATCAGGCCAAAATATCGTGTGGGCCAGGGCCTTCGGAATGGCCGATTGGTGCGTGAGAACTATAAAAAAACTTGGTATATTTATAATAATCGCGGTTATTTTTAATGTAACACTCAGTAAATTAGCCGCTTACTAGCCAGCTCGCGCTGTCGTGGCAATTTACCTGCCAACCTGTTTCCCTAGGATCGTTTGGAAGGTATAGTTATTTCTAAAATATGAAATTGGTCGATATCTCAACATTATAGCCGTTTGAATCAATGCAACCATCATCCAGCCTTTCCATCGACAACTCTTCCTGCAATATCCTGATTGTGGAAGACGAATACATTATTGCCAACAACCTTGAAATCATATTGACTAATGCAGGCTATACGGTACAGGGAAGTGCAAATTCGGTTGCCCGCGCACTGGATCTGATCGGGCAGCAAACGCCCGATATGGTATTGCTGGATATCTATCTGAAAGGGAATGAGACGGGCATTGACCTCGCTAAACAGCTGGAAGAGCTCAATATCCCCTTTATTTACATTTCCGCCAATGACAACCAGAGCGTGCTGGAAGCGGTAAAAGCCACTCAGCCAAGTGGTTATATCGTCAAGCCTTTCCGTGAAAAGGATGTGCTGACGACCCTGGAAATCGGGCGGTACCGGCATTCGCACAGTGTGGAGGTGAAGTTGCGGGAGGAAAAGGCGTTGCAGATTGCCCTTACCGAGGCATTGTCGGACGAGGGCAGCTGGGAAAGCAAGCTATTGACGGCGGCTCAATTGTTGCAGAAGCATATTCCTTTCGATTTTCTGACGATCCGGCATAAGAGCCTGCGTGCAACCCATGATTACAATTTCTACCGGGTAGGGTTTGAGGAGTACCAGGTGCTGAGTGTGCAGGAGATTTTACAGATGACCAATTCGAAGATCAACCAGCCGATGCTTTCGTCGGACAGCCACCATTCAAACGAGCCGGTGCGCTATTCGGAAGACGAAATGGATACGTTGTTCTTCCAAAACCCTTATGTACGGCTGCTGGCCAAAACGTTTCGCCTGCAATCGGCGCTGGTAATCCCGCTGATCCTGGGGAATGGTGAGCGGTTCAACATATGCCTTCTCAGCCGGAATCCGCGGCCCTACACGGCGTCGCACCAGGCGCTACTGAGCCGGCTGGAACAACCGCTCATGCTGACGCTCGAAAGGGTGATGGCCTACGAGGAAGTAGCCCGCCTGAGCGAAAAGCTGAAACAGGAGAACTCTTATTTACAGGAAGAAGTAAAAGCATTCGCAAATTTTGAGGAGATCATCGGAAAAAGCGAAAGCTTGCTGCACATATTTAATCTGGTCACCCAGGTGGCTCCGACGGATACGACGGTATTGATAATGGGCGAAAGCGGTACAGGTAAGGAATTGATTGCCAGGGCTATCCATAATCAATCTCTCCGAAAAGACAAGATACTGGTCAAGATTAACTGCGCCACATTACCCGCCAACCTCATTGAATCAGAACTATTTGGCCATGAAAAAGGGGCATTTACCGGCGCGGTTGAAAAGCGGATCGGCAAGTTCGAACTGGCGCACGGAGGTACCATATTCCTGGACGAAATGGGCGAGTTACCGCTCGAATTGCAGGCGAAATTATTGCGGGTGCTGCAAGAGAAGGAAATCGAACGGATAGGAGGCAAAACGCCTATCAGAACGGATGTGCGCGTGATTGCAGCCACCAACCGCGACCTGGAAGTCGAAGTGACCGAAGGCCGTTTCAGGATGGACCTTTTTTTCAGGTTGGCGACATTCCCGCTGACGTTGCCTGCGCTGCGTGAACGCAAGGAAGACATTAGCCTGCTTGCCCATTTCTTTGCCCGGAAACTGACCCGCAAGCAAGGAAAGCCATTTCTGGGTTTCTGCGATACGGCGCTCAGCGAGTTGAACAATTACACCTGGCCCGGTAATATCCGTGAGCTCGAAAATGTGATAGAACAGGCTGTCATTCTGAGTAATGGCCAAATGCCGCTGGCGCTCGGCAGACCGCTTCAAAAGCGATCGTTCTCGATCAATGCCAGGCAGGGCCAGCCCGAAAGCAGCAAGGCATTCGGGCAAGTGCCGGTTAACCCACCCAAAAACTTGTCGGAAATGAAGCAGATGCAGCGGCTGACCGAGCGGGAATACATCCTGTCGATCCTTAACCAGACGAATGGACGCATCCGCGGCGCCGGCGGTGCAGCCGAGCTGCTGAACCTCAGACCGACCACACTTGAATATCGAATTGAAAAAATGGGTATCCGCAAAATGCTAACCATTCAATCTCCTGATTCTTAATTACACACTGACGACAAACGGTAAATTTCGTGAAACTCACTATGCCCCGCCCCGGATCGGTCCGTCTTATTTTGCTGATAGCATGGCTTGGCTTTGGAGGCTTTCCGACGCGGGCGCAACCCATCCACCCTTCCGTTGCCAAACCCGATACCCATCAGATCAAAGCGTTAGTCGCACTGGGTAAAAAGAAGCTCCGGCCAACCTACACCCGAAAAGCCGACCGGGATAGCGCACGTTTACTTTTTCAGCAGGCAGAAACGATCAGTGCCAGGCTAGGTAATCAGAAGTGGCTCGAAGAAAGCCAGAGCCTGATCGGCATTACCTATTTGCTGGGTAACAATTGGCCGGAAGGCAAAGCCTATTTTATGAAGGTGGTCCGGGAAGGCCGGAAGCGGGGCGACAAGGCCGGGGAAATCAGCGCGCTGCTCAGGATGTCGACTACGGTTTTTTGCGACGATTGCCGTGAAAACCGGACCGCATTGGAGCGGGCGCTGACGCTCGCACGCGAGACCGGTGACCAGTCGCAGCAAATGCTTATACTGATGGAAATGGGTTACCAGGATTTCCAGCTGCATGCGGGAGATACCCGCGAGGCCGAAAGCAAAGCATTGCAAGTGCTGGCCATTCAAAACAAAATCGGTTCAAAGCCGTTGACCGACGCCTACCATGCACTGGCCGGGGCAAGTGTTTACAAAATGCCGGGTGAATACGGCTATTTGTCCAATGCCTACTATTTTTTGTCGGATATCAGCCAGGCCAAGGGTGATTTAAACCAGAAACTCTTTTACATTCTTAAAGTCGTCAGGGATGCCGAGGAAAGCGGCGAGCCCGACGAGCTGGACTATGCGTATTACAGGTTGGGCAATGCCTATTATGAGCTGGGGCAATTCGAGAAAAGCATAATCTATTATCAGAAATCCCTGGCGCTCAGCCGTAAAAAGGGAGAATTTATGGTGCAAACGGCACTCGCCAACCGGATGGCTATCACCCTGCTGAAACAGGGAAAGCCGCGGGAGGCGTTGCGGTTTTTGCAGGATGTGGTGCGCAAAAATCTGCCCTATACCTACGAAGATGTAATGCTTCTGGCCCAATCCTTCGGCGCCTGTTACGATGCGCTGAATCAATACCATGTCGCCGAGACCTATTACCTCCGAAGCGTGGCATGGAGCGAGGAGATCACCTCGGGATTCCGGTATGCGGCGTGGCGGAAGATCAGCCAGTTTTATACAGCGCACGGTCGGTTTGAAAAAGCATCCCCATATCTGACCCAGTTACTCGCTGCTCCCGCGAAAAAGATTATTCCGAGCCATCAGATTGAAATTTACTGGATGCGCTTCAAAGTGGATTCGGCCCGTGGCAATTACCGGTCGGCCATCACGCATTATCAGAAGTTCAAAGCATTGAATGATTCGGTTTTCAACGAGACAAAAAGCAAACAGATCACGCAACTGAGCATCCAGTACGAAACCGGGAAAAAAGATCAGGATCTGAGGCTTAAAGAACAGGCCATTCAACTATTAACGGAAAAGAGCAGGCTGCAACAAAACCAGTTGCGGCAGGCTACGTATATCCGGAACGGTATTTTCGCGGGGGCTGTGCTGCTGATCCTGTTGCTCGGCCTGGGGTTCAAGGGTTACCGGGTAAAAAAGCATATCAATGGGCTGCTGGAAGCGAAGCAGGTCGAAATCAACCGTAAAAACCATGATCTCCAACTGATTGTGGAGGAGAAAGACCATTTGCTGGTCGACAGGGAGCAATTGCTGACGGATAAGGACCGGCTCCTGGAAGAGCGCGAATGGATGTTGAGAGAAATGCACCACCGCGTGAAGAACAACCTTCAAATCATCACAAGCCTGCTGCATTCGCAAGGGTCGTTCCTGAAAGATAAGGAGGCTTTCGCCGCAATCCGGGAGAGCCAGAACCGCGTGCATGCGATGGCATTGATTCACCAGAAACTCTACCAGACCGACCGGCTGTCCAGTGTTCCGATGGACGATTACATTCGGGAAATTGTCGACTATCTCACCAATTCATTTGATCGCGGTACCATTATCCGCCGGGAGTTTGATATAGACCTCGTGGACCTGGACATTGCATTTGCCGTACCGTTGGGGTTGATCCTGAACGAGGCGGTGACCAATTCCCTTAAATATGCTTTTCCGGGAGGCCGGTCGGGTACTTTGCGAATTGAATTTAAAGAGCAAGGATACAGAACTTACCGGCTTGTGATTGCAGATGACGGGGCCGGGTTTCCGGCGAATCTGAATCCTAATCTGAGCCGCACGCTGGGTATGAGCCTTATCCGTGGATTGAGCGAGCAGATAGACGGTACTTTGAGCATTACGCAGCAGGAAGGCGTGCAGATCAGCCTCACGTTTTTCGAAGATAAGGCATCGAGAATCCCCGCCTGACCAGCCCTGGCGGATCACTGGCCGTCCTTGCGTGCGAGTAAACTCTGGCCCAGTTTGAAGATGGGCGGTGCAAAACAGATTACTGCAAGGAGCAGGATCAGAATGCATATCATGATCATAAAGACATTCATATTAGATCGCAGCTGGCTCTGAACGGCTAAACTTTTACTTACTTCCACAAAAGCCAATGTCCGCGCCTGCGCTCCCGGAAATCCCAGGGACTCGTACAATGCGACATTCTGGGTAATGGTTGCCGTAAAGTTCTGGTCAAAGTCGGTCAGGTTTCTTAAAAGCGCCTGCTTGTTGAGGAGGTTGTAATACCGCTGCATGGAGAAGAATGCCGAAATGCTGATCACCGACGATGCAAACCGGGCCATGGTAGCCATCACCGTAGCCGAAACGCCGGTGTACATCGGGGCCGTTGATACGACGAACCGGACAATTGGCACAAACAAAACACCACATGCGGTGCCTTGCAGGAAAACGGGGATGATCAGCTGATTGAATGAAATATCGCTGGAATAGCTGAAATACATCCACAAATGGTAGGCCAGCATGAGGGAAAAGCCGGCTAAGAATGCATACTTGTTTGCAACAGTTTTCAAAACCACGGGCAACGCCATTATCCAGATACCTAGCACAATGCCGGCAACATTGGTAAGGGCCAGCATGATCAACCGCTCAATCGGCCATTGCAATATGGCCGAGCTATATGCATAGACGATGTTCAGGCTGTCTTTCACTACATAAAATAGTATGAGCAGGATAATGCCAATGTAGAAACTGGGCGACTTGAATGTGTCCAGGTGAATGTACGGCCGCTTTAAGAACGACTGCCGGTACAACAAGAGCCCGAATGAATTAGCCGAGACAACGGATGAGCAAAGGATGACCGGATCATCAAACCAGTCTTTGGACGGACCATAAAGTATCGTGTATGCAAAAGATACCAGCGCAACCAGGTTCAAAGTGGCGCTTGTCCAGTCGAGTTGGTACAGCGGGTATTTTTTTAAATTGTTTGTCGGGTTCAATATCAAAAACACCAGCACAAGCGTGCTGCATTGGATCATGGTCATATAGTAGTAAATATTCGTCCACTCGATATTGCTCACCACCCAGCCGGAAAGTATCCCGATAATCACACCCGAACACAGCACAGTCCCGAAAAACATCGATAGGCCCACCGTCGGGATTTTAGCAGGCGGAAGAACGGAGAATATGAGCGTCAGTGCCGATGCGGCAATGACGCTGACTGCGAAGCCGGTGAGCAGGCGAAGGAAGATAAATACATAAATGTCGCTCACAAATAGGTGGCTCACACTCAGCAGGATACTCGCTAAAAGCGCGGTCGCCAGCATATTCCGGGTCTCGAAGTAACGTACAAACCGAAACTGGAAGGGTAGCGCAGCGACGATGCCGCAATAGGTTATTTGCAATGCAAACGACACATCCTGAGGCTCGGCCCCAAAATAGGCCATTACATAATTCTGCGTCATTCCGAACACGACGAACTGCACGGTGCCGGTTGCCAGGATAAAAACCAGCGCGATTCGGATTCCTAGTGGCCATTGCAGGGCCCAGGGCTTGAAGTAAGTGGGCGTTCTCATTGGCGTGATACTTTTTGGGCAGACACGATTACACTCATTCCCGCTCTCAGTAAGTCCACATCGCCCCGTGTAAGTTTGATTTTCACAGGAATCCGTTGAACAACCTTTACAAAGTTTCCGGTCGAATTATCCGGCGGCAAAAGGGAGAATTTGGAGCCGGTACTGGGTGAAATCGCTTCGACTTGTCCATAATACCGCTTGCCGTTCAGGCCGTCGACCGCGATGGAAACGTCCTGCCCGATGTACAAATGTCCCAGCTGGGTCTCTTTGAAATTGGCCGTAACCCATTTTTCTTTCTTGTTCACAATGGACACGAGCGGCTGGCCCGGCTGGATTTGCTGGCCTTCGATAATGGTCTTTCTGCCCACCTGCCCGTCATAGGGTGCCGTGATCACTGTGTATCCAAGATTTATTCTGGCGAATGTGAGTTGTGCTTGCTTCTTTTTGATATCGGCCAGGATCAATGCCCTCCGGCTTTCAAGTTCCGCTATTCTTGCATATGTGGATTTGAGATTTTCTTCCGCGCTGCTGAACTCGCTTGCTGCCACGTCGTGGCGTGCGGTAATCTGTTCCAGTTCCTGCCCGGTAACGGCCTCTTCATCAATCAGATTCTGGTAGCGGGCCAGGTCTTTGCGTTGCTGCGTCAGCCGCGCATTCGCGCCGCGAATTTGGTGTCTGTTAACCAAAGCCCCGATGTGGGCGGCCTGGATGCCCGCCGAAAGTACGGTTAACTGCGCTTCCGCGTCTTCGAGTGTCGCTTCGGCTTCGAGCAGTTTGGCGCGATATTCCCGGTCATCGATGACTATCAGGGTATCGCCCTTTTTGACTTGCTGATGTTCGGTGTAAAGGACCCGCTGAATGTATCCGCCGGCACGCGCCGAAATGGGGTTGATATAGGCTTCCACCTGAGCATCATTTGTTTCTGCAAATTCATTGCTCCGTATCATGTAGTCCGAAGTGTAGC
Source organism: Dyadobacter soli (assembly GCF_900101885.1). Taxonomy (GTDB): domain Bacteria; phylum Bacteroidota; class Bacteroidia; order Cytophagales; family Spirosomataceae; genus Dyadobacter; species Dyadobacter soli. Next base: position 360,350 of record NZ_FNAN01000001.1, read on the forward strand.
TTAATATGGCCAGGATCAACAGGAGCGCGGCTCCGTTTGTGAGTAACCGGCCAATGGGGCTTTTGGAAGAAGTTGTCATGTTTTCTGAATTGAATAGGTTATAATGTTCCCTGCGCGAAGCGAAGCTGGTGGTAATAGTTGAGCGCGTCCACCTGCGCACGTACGAGGCTATACTTCGACTCCTGAAATAGGTTATCGGCATCCAGGAGGTCGATCAACAGCGCCAGTTGGTTATAGTATCTGGTGCTTACGATCCGGTAATTGTCCTCGGTTTGCTCAATGGTTCTCTTTGCGACGGCAATTCTGGTCAAAGATTCCTGGTATTTGATGTAGAGTGCGGTAATCTGGTCGGTCACATTGTCTGCCACGTTCTGCTCCGCCTGTTTCGCGATCTGGATCCTGACGGTCGCAGCCGATTCCTTGTATTTGTTGTGATAAAGCGACGATAGCTGATACTGCACTCTCAGCCCGACAAACCCGACGGAATAGGCCTGATCCACAGGCGGGAAAAAAAGGTTATTAGGATACGATAAGTTATAAGCTCCGAACAGCGCCAGCGTCGGCCTGTAATTGCTTCTTACCAGCGTAAGCCGGGTTTGTGAAATCTCCTCCGCTATCATCGCCTTCCTGACCAGGAAAGATGATCCAGCCGAGCCGTATTGATCGGCCGATGGCGGCATGGTGATTGGCAGGGCAATCCGAGCCGAATCTGTCGGTACGATATCTTCCTCGTCTTTTTTGTTCAATAGTAATTTCAACCGGTTGGCAATAATGCGGCGGTCGTTCATTACTTTCTCGGCCAGCAGCTGCACATTGGCCAGCACCACTTCCGATCTAAGCACATCGTTTCGGGTAACTCTTGTATTCTTGTACAATACCCGGATGTTGTTCAGCCGGGTTTCGGCCCGGGCGAGTTGCTCGCCAACCAGTTTTTGCTGTTCAATACTATTTACCAATTCAAAATACTGCACACACACCTGCAAGCTGATGCTGCTCTCCTGTTCGAGCAGGTTCAATGCTGCGAGGTCGCTACGCTGTTTTTGCTCCTGGATCTGCGTTTTCTGACGGCCACCCGTGTAGAGGTTCATAGATGCTTCGACGCTGGTGCCGGCACTGTTGGGGCCGGGTATGCGGGTAATGCTCCGCGAATCCCAAAGCCCATCCGAAAACAAGGTAACCTTGCTGAACCGCTGGTAGAACGCGCCCATGGTTATTTGGGGTAAAATCGCATTCCTGCTGTCGTTGTAATCTGCAATGCTTACCAGCTGTTCCTGATAGGCGATTTTGTTCCATTGATTATTTTCCCGGGCAAGGGCAAGAGCCTGGTCCAGCGACAACCGGGTTTGTGCATTGGTTCGCAGGGCAATGACGGTGAGCCCCACGATGACGAGCCATGATTTGTAATGAAAGTGGTCTTCCTGATGCTTTCCCATCGTAGTGGTACTCAATTGAGCTTTGCTTGTCAGGAAACATATAAGGCAAAGCACCTGCCACACGGGTATCGGGAAATGGATAGACGGCCCTCGTGTGTGCCCAAACCCGCCCGTTTTCGCAGTCAGCCAGGCACATAGCCATTCCCGGACCAAATTTTCCTCTCGGGCGAAAAAATATTTCCCTCGGTGGAAAGTCCCGAAAAGCCGCTGTTTACCTCCAATTTTTCGGAGTTTCTTCTGGATTAATACAAGCCTTCGTCTCGCTGAACCGACCTCGCAGGTGCCTCAGTCACTAGCAGGGGCAGTTTGGACCCACGCCCGGCGCTGGCATTTACTTTGACGCGTTGATAGCATCCCGGACAGGGACCAATCGACACAAATGCTATGAAAACAATTATCTTGCTAATCCTGCTGTCGTTCGTCGGGGCGCTCGATCCGCTTTGGAATGGAAATGGTATTTTACGGAACCCATTGCAGGATACGTTCCCTGTGCCGACCGGGATACCCGACCTCTTGTTTTACATTCAGCGCGACCTCAATGCAAACACCGTTTGCTACGTTCCCAATTTGGACAAGAGCGGCAAGCTGAATGCCCGCGCTCCAATCGATATGTTTTGGCTGAAATCCGAAGAAAACGGGGAGCGTGCGCCATTAAATTACGTACAAAGGAAATTTGCTTATGGAATCAAGGTGCGTAATCGTGGAACGGAGGAGTACGAAGTAACCCTGGCCGCTTGCTCAAAACGGTTACTTTACCTCCGAAAGGATAGCGCCGGGAAGTTTCGCATTTACACCCGCATCAATAACAAATCTTGCACACTCAACCGGGTTTTTATCCGGATAATGGGCGGGACGAAACTGGCGCCTCAGATCGAGTACATCGAACTGACCGGCACAGAACTCGAAAGTGGCAAGGTACTGGCCGAAAAGGTTCAGGTTTCGTGACTTCTTCCCGCTTTCAGGCTTTTTACAATCACCATCATCAGCAGGCAGGTAATAATAATGCCCGAAATGATGGCAACGATCTTGAAAATGGCCATGTTGGTCAAAAGCTGGCTCTGTACCAGGGTATTCCTGAACAATATGCTTTTACCCAAACTAGCAGCCTGCTCCGGCGCGAAGCCCTGGGATGCAAACAGCCGCGTGTATGCGGCCGACCGCTCGGTAAAAAGGAAATTCGTATCAGAAAGGAATGCGAGGAAATTCTCTTTGTTGGACTGATTGTAAAACAACTGCAACGTGTAAAGTCCGGCACTGCTGTTCAGCCCGGCAGCAAGCCGTGCCATAGCGGCGACGGTAATGCCCGCAAATCCGGTATAGGAAGGCAAAGCTGCGAGGGAGAAGCCTACAAGCGGGACGAAGAGCATTCCGCACGCCACGCCTTGCATGAACACGGGCAATGCCAGGTCGCTGAAAGATAAATCGGTGCTGAATAGCTGGTACATCCACCAGTGATAACCCAGCATGACGCCAAAACCGGCCACCATCACCAGCGGCCTTTTCTTGTCGAGCCGGAGCATCAGCCAGGCGGTGCAAGCCATTGCGGTAACCAGGCCGGTAAGGTTTACGGCGGCTAGCTGCATAACATCATTGCTGTTCCATTTGAGCACGCCGCCCGTTAAGCCGTAGATCAGGATGATCGTGTCTTTCATGCCGTAAAAAAGCGTGAGCAGTAATATGCCGAGCAGGAACTGGCCCGATTTGAAAATATGCAGATGAAGGTAGGGACGCTTGCTGTGACTTTGGCGAAACACAAACAAAATGACGCTCACCAAAGCGCCGGAGGCAGCCGCTACAATGCGCGGATCACTTAACCAATAGTATCTCGGGCCGTAGAGAAACACATAAACCGTTAAAGTGAGGATGCCGGTGGCGAGCAGGAAGCTAACCCAGTCAACCTGGTACAGCGGGTAAGGTTTTGCGCCGGAGTGGCTTCTGAAAATAAGCAGCATGAGCACCAGGCACAGGATTTGGGCAAGCATTAAAAACAGGTAGATATGCTGCCATTCCATTTGGTCGGCCACGGCGGCGGTGGCAAGTCCGGCAATGGTAATGCCTCCCAACGCCGAGCCATAGAACATGGTGGAACCGATAATTTGTCCGGAACCCGGTTTCAGCAAACCGAAAATCAAGGTGAGCATGCGCCCACCAAATGCGGCTGTGAGGAAGCCGGTCAGGAGCCGGAGCACCATAAAAACATGGATATCGCGCACCTGCATGCTCAGAAAGCTCATTCCTATCGCCAGCACCATGATCGTGATCAGGTAACTCCGGGCCTCGAAGTAACGCAATAACCGGAATTGAATGGGTAGCAATGCAATAATGCCGACGTAGGTGATCTGAACGGCGAAGCTGACGTCTTCCGGCTGTGCACCGAATGCCGCGATGACATAGGTCTGGTTCAATGCGAACAATCCGAATGGCGCAAGTCCGACTAGCAGCATCACCAGCAGCAGGATGTACAGGAGCGGCCGGTAACGCATTGCCCAATTTTGGAAATATTGTGGGCTCGTCATGGCTGTGGTGCTTTCGCGATCGACACGGTCGCATTCATTCCTACCTTCACTGCATTAAGATCCTGATCGGTGAGGATGATCTTCACCGGAACACGCTGGGTGATTTTTACAAAATTGCCGGTGGAATTGTCGGGAGGCAGCAATGTAAACTTCGAACCGGTAGCGCCGGAGATCGATTCGATCACGCCGTGGTAGGTCTTGCCCGGCAATGCGTCCAATGCAATGCTGACTGCCTGGCCTGGCTGCATGCCAGCAACCTGGGTTTCCTTATAGTTAGCGGTTACCCATTTATTACCCTCGTTAATGATCGATACCAGTGGCTGCCCCGGCTGGATTTGCAGGCCTTCATGAATGGTCCGGCGGCCTAGTCTGCCTGTAAAAGGTGCCGTTACCACCGTGTAGCTGAGGTTGACCCTTGCGAAATCGAGTTGCGCGGTTTTGCGTTTGATATCGGCCAGCAGCAATGCCTCACGCGCTTCCAGTTCCTTAATCCGCGAAAAGCTCGTGGTAAGTGTATGCTGCGAAGCATTGTAATCGTTCGAAGCGACATCATACCTTGCCTTTACCTGCTCGAACTCCTGACCGGTAACCGCTTCTTCCTGCAACAGGTTACGAAAGCGCTTCATATCCTGCTCCTGCTGCCAGAGCCTCGCCTTGGCGGATAGTATCTGATCCTCATTGACGGTGGTGGCTGTACGCGACGCGCGGATGGACGCGTGCAGTACCACCAGTTGCGCACGCGAGTCTTCGAGTGCCGCTTCCGCTTCGGCCACGCGGATGCGGTACTCGCGGTCGTCCAGGACGATCAGCGTGTCGCCGCGGTTGACGATCGCATTCTCTTCAAAGCGTATTTTGGCAATGTAGCCACCCACGCGGGCGGAGACCGGGTTCACGTAGGCTTCAACCTGTGCATCGTTGGTCTCTTCCGATTGGCTTTGTTTGAAAAAATATTTGCTCAGATAATACAGGGTTCCTGTTATAAAAACCAGCGTAACCGCGGTGATGGTCAGGTTGATTATGGATTTCTTTTTCTTAACGGCAGTTTCCATGGTTGTGATGGTGGGATGGTTTATAATTGGCCTTGTGCATAGAGCAGTTTGTAGTAGAATACCCGCTCGTCGGCGTGTGCCCTGACCAGGTTGTAATTGGATTCCAGAAACAGGTTATCGGCATCGAGCAGGTCGGTAAGCAGCGCCGTCTGATTCAGGTACTTTGTATTGGTTATCCGAAGATTGGTGCGCGTTTGCTCGATGGATTCCTCTGCAACCCGGATCCGGCTCAGCGACTCGCGGTACTTGATCTGTGCCGAACTGATTTCCGTTCCCACCTGATCCGAAATCACCTGCTGTTGCAGGTACATTCCCGCGAGGCGCGAACGGGCCGCCGCCATTTTCTGCTTCGAGTGGTAGAAGGCAGAGAGATGAATCCCGGTTTTAATTCCCACATAACCTACCGAATACCATTGGGCAACCGGGGGAAAGAACAGGGTATTGGGATAATTGAGCCCATAGGCGCCCACCAGCTGGACAGTAGGGTAGTAGCTGCTTTTAATGAGGCGAATGCGCGACTCCTGCAACCGGATATTTTCGCCAAATCGTTGCAGGACGTAGGAATTGTTTGGTTGATGAAGCATAGGCTCCGTTGCATAGGAGCGCCCGGTCTGCATTTCCGCAGGGTTCCGGGGTAGTATTTTGGTAGAATCCGGCAGGTTCAGGAGCACATTCAGGCGATAGTTCGCGATGGCAAGGTCGTTGGCGGCCTGCTCCCTGTTGAGCTTATTGGCCGAAAGTACCACCTGCGCACGGAGCAGGTCCGTTTTCGTGACCCGCTCGTTGTTGAATAGGGCGGTAATGTTTTTCAACCGGATCTCAGCGCGCTTGATTTGCTCGCCGATCAGGGAATCCAGCTTGTTCAGCCGCACCATTTCCATGTATTGCACCACGGTTTGCAATGCTACATTGCCCTGGATATCCGTCGTATTGATCTTCTCGATCCGTGTCCGGATTCCCGCTTCTTCGATAAATGTCCGCTGCCGCCCGCCCGAATATAAGGTGAACTCCGCACGCGTGCCTGCGTTTACGCCGTTCGGGCTGGGCCTGCGCGTGAGCGAATGTGAATCCGACAAGCCGTCTTCGAAAAGCGTCAGTTTTGAATAGCGGTCGTACTCTGCACCGAACGACCATTGGGGAAGTATCGCGTTTTTGGCATCCTGGTGCTCCGCCGCACTTGCATTCTCCTGTTGTTTGCTGGCAGCGACGGCCTGGTTCTGTGTCCTGGCCTTTTCAATGGCTTCCTCCAACGTGAGCGGCAGCGGCTGGGCAAGCGCCGACCCCGACAATACTGCCAAAGACAGTATGCTTGCCAGTATGATGACCGGGGCTTTTTTGGGAATTATAGTATTCATCATGTTCGTCTTTTAGTCCGGGGAGGACCTTTTATGATGCAAATTTCCCCACGCACGACCACTTTTAATCGTCGATATTTCGGCACTTTTGGTCGGTTCTGCGGATATTTGCAAACCTACACGTAACTCATGAAGCCAATACCTCAATACAATATCGGGCAGCTGCAAAGCTTCTTCCGCACCGACGAAGTCCCGCACGATTACTTTTTCGTTCGAGAGGATTCTTTTGGCATGTACGAGTCGGAGCCATTCCGTACCGAAACTTACGCGATCGCATTCCTGCGGAAAGGCACGTTCGTGTTACATGGCGGTCTTGAAAGGGTGGAACTTGCAGCCCCTTGTTTGTTCGCTATGGGGCCCCACGTAATCCGGCAGTTTGAAAGGGGGGATCAGGAGCCGCTGCTCGACGTCGTGTTTTTTACGGGGAGATTTTTTCTGAGCGACCTCCCGGATGTGTTTTTTCTTTCGAAATTTCAATTTTTTGAACAAAACCGGCCAAGCTTTTTCCGGGTCGACGTCAGCCAGGAGAAGAGATTTACCTCACTCTACGAGCAAATCCGGACGGTTTTATCCGAAAAACATCTCCACGAATCGCAGCTGATCAAAAGCTATGTCAATATCCTGATCCACGAATTTGATTCCGTAATGCGCAGCTGCATTACCGCGGTTCCCGAAGACCAGGGAACACCGGCATTGATCGCCAACTTTAAATCGCTGCTCGTCCGCGACTTCAAAAGTCAGCGGGCGGTCGCCTATTATGCCGATAAACTGAATGTGACGGCCAAATATCTTTCCGAATTACTTAAAGAAAAGACAGGACGATCAGCGAGTCAATGGATTAACGAGGCGATTGTCCTGGAAGCCAAGGTACTGTTACAACGCAGCGATTACACGGTAGCGAAAGTCAGCGAGCAACTGAATTTTTCGGATCAGTCTGTATTCGGGAAGTTTTTTAAGGCCAATACCGACATGTCACCGGCGGCTTATAAGAAGTCTGTGGGTTGATTAAATGGCCCTAGGTTCTCCCCAAAAGGCCTTCCAGGATCGTTTCCAGGTATGGCTCATTGTTGGATTTTTTGAAAACAAATTGCTGGCACTGATTGAACCGCGCAAATGCGCCGAGGGCATCTACCAGCTTTCCCAACGTTACTTCTGACAGCTCAACCGCCTCAAAGTGCAGGTTATGCACTATCAGCTCTTTTCGCTTGCGGTCTGCCTTCGCATCCATCCTCGCGATAAATGTTGCCCCGGCGAGTATGGGGAGTGAAAAATAGCCATACCGACGTTTTGCAGCCGGCACGAAGCATTCGATCTGATAGTCGAAGTCAAAAAAGTCTTTCAGACGGTGGCGGAAGACATTCAGAATATCAAATGGCGAAAGAATGAAAATCTGATCGGATATCTGCGCATCTACGTCCTGGCTGGCCAGCATATATAAAGGCCCTTTCAAACCGGCTATCGCAACCTGTTTTAGCTCACCTTCTGCAAACATTTTTTCAAGCTCTTTTTTAACCAGGTTTCCTTTCACGTGGCGGGCGCGCCAGGCTATCTCCTTCGTATAGGCAATTCCAAGCGCTCCCAGCGTCCTTCGGATCACAAATCGCGCATATTCCCGGGAGCTCGGCATGGATAGGTCGGTATCCGTTGGCAATACACTCTGGGGCAATGTATAGACTTTCTGAAAGGTCTTTGTGCGCTGGATCATCAGCTCGCCATCGAGGTACAGTCTTTCGAGCGCCACTTTGGAAGGCCGCCAGTCCCACCAACCGGAGCTTGCCTTGTCGCGATCGTTTTCAAAGTCACCTACCATCAGCGTCTGTTCGCGCTGCGCCCGGTTGAGAACCTGTTTCATCAAGGTTATCTCATTTTCAGTAAGCGGCTTGCGCTGGGTTTTGAACGCATGTTTGACCGGCAGGGAGAAACGGAATTCGTGCATCGGCAAATAGCCCGCATCCGAGGCGAAATATTCGAAAATACTGCCGTCCTGGCAAAGCTCTGTCAGCCATTCGGTGCGGTACCCGGGTATGCGGGCAGCCATCACATGGTGATGCGCCCGCTCCACTACGTAGTTCGTGTCCAGCTGCACAAAACCCAGGTGGTCGATCAACCGGTAAACGGCCTCGATCCCCGTGCCGAACTGCGCCTTTCGGGCAAGGCCTGCCGCATTAAGTATGATTTTTCTCGCCTGGCTTTTCGAGAGTGTGAGTGTTTGCATGGTGGTAAGGTAAGGGATTCGATTGGACGCATTGAGCTGTCGGCTGTGAACTTGATGTATTTTCTTTATGTGGGCGTTTCTGCAAGAGCATAGAAATTGTATATTGGCTCACAAACCCAAGCAGCTGATTATTAATGATAAAGTCTTTTAAACTCGACCTTCCTTCTAGCGATCAAATAGAAGTCATCAGTTCAGAAACGGATCTTTTAGACAAAAATTCCAGGCTGGATGAATTCTACACACAATACAAAATAGCTTTCCCTGAAATAACCAGCGAGCGGAAGGATGATCTGCTTCGAAGACTTAATGCGGATGCTATCCCCAACAATTACATAGTCCTGTATACCAGGGATGGCGCCGTCATTGGCGGTCTTATCATGGAATGTTACCCTTGCGGATATGCGTTGCTAACCTATGTTTTTGTCCTCAAAGAATTTGACGGGCAACTTATAGGGACCAGGTTAATAGACTATCTCAAACGGTATATCGATACAGCGATCAACAGGTCCGGAAGACTTGATAAAAGGAAGATCGTTATTTTGGTCTTTGAGGCAAAGATTGATGCAGTCTACAACAACGTTCACTACTCGTCAATATTTGAGTTCTACTTCCGGCAAAACAAACTGGAATGCCAGTTAATCAACTTGTATTATATCGAGCCGATGTCAGGCTCAGACGATTATCTGTTGGGAGTCATTCCAACCGCATCCAGCGGAAATATCAGAGAAACGCTGGCGATCTCCAGTTACCACACTTTTCTGAAAGAACTTTACTATTCTGCTGATCCTGAAAATGCTTCGCGATATCTTGCAGCCGTCAAGAATCGGATCGATGACCGCGTTGAGAATATTCCTATCGTTGAATTTCCCAAGCTTAGAAGCCCGGTTTTGAAAATACCAAAAGTATCGGTAGCCCTTCATATTATTGAGGAAGACCCGGATGACATTTCTTTGTTAAAGGAAAACTATTACTGTAAGATATTTAATTCGTACGAAAAGGATTTATTTTCACAGCGATATGTTCAAAGGTCACCCTATTTTAGTAAGCACATTGATAGTCAGCAGGTCACTATTGAATTTGACGGCATAGTACATTTTACTTCTGAGGGACGAGAAGAAACGTTCATTTTTGTGGACGAGCAAGGCAGAGTTTTAAGTGAGGAAGCGCGCCAGAAGAATGCCAGAGTTTTTATTAATCATACTTATTTTGAATCTGAAAAGAAGTTAATATGGACGTTCGTATTTCACCCGGAAAGTTATTTTAATGAATTCGAAGTCATTCAGCTTGAGAAGTATTTTACAGGGAGTCAAGAGAATGTTGGAGTAGACGCAAACAGGAACCTGGACCTGACCATTAAATTCCTGTATCAAGGGCGAAAGTACTATGATGCTCTGTCACTCGCCAACGCGATTCTCGCAGATCTGAGGTCGAAGTCGAAAACAGCTGGCCGGGCTGACCGAAGCCAAGGCAAGTTAGGCGCAATACTTGCCGGGGCAGTTCAGCTTGATAGTTCAGAGATCGGGTTTTCCAGAGATCCAAAACATAGAGTAAGATTAGTTGAACGGGAACGACACGCTGACTCGTCAAGCCCGCAAGATGATCAATGGAGGTTTATTTATCAGTACTACAACTCTGACGAATCGACGAGAAAGAACGATCAGGGTGTGGATAAATTAAATGAGTTGTATGATAACAACTCCTACTTCGAATATGCACTCAATTCATTTTGCGGAATAGCACTCGGAATATTTGATTTCGAAAGGATGTCTTTTGAGGAAGTTGGCGACACGCTGGTACCGCTCGCTTCAACGGATACATACTTTTTGATTTTGAATAAAAGTTCAATCAGTTGCTTTTGCCACGAGAACAAACTATACGCAAATAGCATCAAATATGGTATCGGCATTAATCCTTATATCATTATACCAAACGCCGTATTAGCTTACAATAGCTTTTGGATTGACCATGGCGAGAAATACCTGGTTGAAGAAAATCCGCCTGAGTTAACAGGTTGGCGTAGACTCTGGATCTTGAACAGGTTTTTTGATAAACGAAATAAAGTGATTTTTGGTCATCAGCTACGACACGAAGTGGCGGAGATTTCAAAAGCTTTGCACGCTGAGCTATTAAATGTTTTTCAGTATGAGACGGAAATCAGCATTTACAATGCCGGTATGGAAAAGCGCGGAATTAACGAGAAACGTACCGAATTAGTGCGTCATAAGAATAAGAAGGAGGATGTTTTGAAAGAGATGGAAATGCGTCGCACAAACTCCCTCGGTATATTATCCATTATCCTTAGTGTGATTTCGCTCACCCAGATCTATCAGTTCGCTGCGGAGGCACGCAAAGCGTGGATATTAGGATTTGACCCGCCAGAAAGTCTTCGAAAGGGTTTGGAAAATGATCCCAGAATCTATATTCCATCATTAAGCATCTCAATAATCTTTTTCTTTGTTTTCGCTTACTTGATTTATAGATTCTATAATGCTGCGGAAAAAGTCAAGTCACGTTCCAGGGATTCAAGGGTCGGATAGCACCCATTAGGAAAGGCAGTCATCTTCCTATCGATGTATCCGGTTGAATCCTCCCTTATTCATAATATGCCATACACTAGCACTGCAAGCTTGGTGAGCATATTTCCAACAACAGTTTAACCTGATATTGCTGATCGTCAACACGGATAAACAAGTGGTGTTTTCCCGGATAAAGCAATGTCAAACGTCTTTCTATCAGTTTTTTGCCGAGACCGGCCGGGTGCATTTCAGGTTGCCTGTTTCCCGTCAGAAGATTTTTGCATTCGAACACGACCTTGTTTTCATCGATTACAAAACGGACGGTAATCGCATTTGGAACTTTCAAATCGGTGTGTTTGAAGGCGTTTTCGATAAAAGGGATGAACAGCATCGGCTCTATCGTTTGAAGTCCGGGATCTCCCTGTACCACATAGTCAAGCGCGCGATCGTTCGAGGTCCGGATCATTTGTAAGGTAATGTACTTCTCGATATAGGCGAGCTCCTGCGCCAGCGGGATCCGGCTGTTTTTGGTTTCGTACAACATGAAGCGCATGATATCCGAAAGCTTGTTCAGGTATGCGGACGCTTTGGCGCTGTTCTTTTCAATGAGGATATCGATGTTGTTGATGGTGTTGAAAAGAAAATGCGGGTCCAGCTGCGACTTGATGAGCGCGAGCTCCATTTCATAGTTCCTTTTGTTGAGCTCTTCCCGCAGTTTAACGTCGTGAAACCAGGATTCAAAACCTTTGATCACAAAACCAATGCAACCGTTGACCAATGCGATAAATGCGAGCGGCAGCCCCAGTCCAACCGCACCGTAAATGCCGTCGTTCACCAGAAATGCGGAGCTGACGACGAATGTTAGCCATACCATACCGGCCAGCGACGCCAGCAGGGCAATTGCCGCAGCCAGCGTGATGAGATTAAAGACGTTTTTCTTCCGGAGATAATAGGGAAACAGAAAGGCATAGGAGGAATAAAAGCCGATCACTCCCGGGATGACCGCAAACCCGGCCATGATCCGGCACCAGTGCGCGAACTGCATGGACGGGCGCTGCGATAATGTCAAAAGGAAAAATAGGACGGCAAGCAGCAGGGCATATAGCGCCCAATACCCGATCTGGAATAGCACACGGGCCGAAAACCTTGATAAAAAATGCCTGTGAAGTCTTTCCATATGCGATCACCCTCTGCTCTTTCGGGAGATGTAAAGTAAAAAGTTTAAAGTGGTAAAAAGGACAAAGTAACCCGTCGACCATGCATAAATATTTACATCCGGGTCAATGCGGTTGTCATTGAGCAGAAACTGCTTGGAACAGTAGGTATAGGGCAGCAGATAGCCATACTTCCATGAAACGGCAATAAGCGAAGCAATGACCATCGCAAATCCTACCCCGATGGGCACCATGAAATTACGGATATGCAGACTCAGCAGGTATTGCAGGGAAAGAATCGGCAGGCTGTACAGAAAGAACTTGGCATTGCCTGCGAGAAAGGGCTGAAAGGGAAAATCCTGTTTTGGGAAAGGCACATTCGGGAATATCAGTGCGGGTAAAATGCCCGTCAAAACGATACCCAGGTTGAACAGCAGGAAAAACTGCACCAGCATGGTAAGCGTAATACAGAATTTTGCCAGGAACAGTACCGTGAAACTTTGCGGCGTGGTATGGACCTGTTTCCAGGCATTGTTCCGGAATTCGAGCTGGGTGATCAGGCTGGCTGTCAGGATAATGCCCATGGGCAGCACGAATACGGACATATACTGCCAGCATTGGTTATAAAGCATATGCCAGATTTTGGCGGAAGCATTTTGTTCTGCCAGGGTTTGCGGGTCCAGGATCCTTTTGGTCAGAATAATAAGCGGAATGAAAAATGCGCCGATGATGGTGAGCCAGGATGCGGAACTGTTTTTTTTCTTGATCCACTCACTTTGAAAACTGTTGAAGAGTACCATTGTTGTTTGTGATCAGGTTCATGAAAATGCTTTCGAGGTCTTTGTGGCTGGTCGTGATTTCGTAGACGGGGATACCGGCCACGATCAGTTCACGGTTGACGGCGCCGATCTGGTCTCTGGTCAGGTCAGCTATGACAATCTTTTGATCGTCGAGTTTTACGGCATTGTATTTGTGACCCACTATTTCCATCGCCCTGGCCGTGTGATCGATTTCCCAGGTGGCCTGGAAAGACTGCCCGCTTTTACTGACGAGCTTGTCCAGTGTGCCTTCGTAAACAAGCTTGCCCGCATTGATAATGCCCACGTGTGTGACCAGCTTTTGCATTTCCCCCAGTAAATGGCTCGATATCAGTATCGAAATGCCCTGCTGGCGGTTCAGCCGGATCAGCATTTCACGGATTTCAATCATCCCGTTCGGATCGAGCCCGTTCGTAGGTTCATCCAGGATCAGCAGGCTGGGGTTGTGCAGTAGCGCTATCGCAATTCCCAGACGTTGCTTCATGCCTAGTGAGAACCGGGATGCCTTTTTGCTGCCCGTCCGGGATAAGCCTACCAAATGGAGTACTTCGGAAATCCGGCTCTTTGGACATTGGAAAATCTTTTGAAACACAAGTAAGTTTTCATACGCCGAAAGGTGACCGTAAAATGACGGGCTGTCGATCATCGAGCCGATTTGTCGCAGCGTTTGCTCGCGATGATGTTCCAGTGGTCTTGCGAAGATCTCGATCTGCCCGGACTGTTTTTTGATTAAGCCCAGCATAAGCCGCAGGGTTGTCGTTTTTCCGGCTCCGTTCGGCCCCAGGAATCCGTAGATACTGCCTTGCGGAATTTTCAGGTCAAGATTGCGAACGACAGGCTCGCCGGCGCCAAATTGGTGGCTTAGTGCTTTGGTTTCCAGTATGTACACGATGAAAGAGCGCTTGGTGAAGCCGCAAATGTATCGCAAGCGTGAAGGGTGTTTTTAAGAAGTCTGCAAAACCGGGTTAGCTGTCTGCAAAATGGCTATTTTGGAAGGTAAGTGGTTTTGACCTGCGGAATGCATTCATAAAACCATGCACAACCCTGCGGGCATCGCTCATTGCCTCACCGATATATTATAATTCTTGGCAGATTTCCTATTTGCATGCAAATTGAACCCAATGTTGTGACATTTCTCGGGTAATGCGAATAATTGGAAGCTAAACGATCAATTTCCTGTAAAACAAATTTAATGCGCCATGCCGCTTAACAGAGATGCCGCCCATTTTGTGAATGTGGTTGATGCCCATAAAGGTATCATCTACAAGGTGGCAAATGCGTATTGCCGTGATACGGAGGACCGGAAGGACCTCATTCAAGAAATTACTTTGCAGCTCTGGTTGGCTTTCCCCAAATACGACGAACAGTTCATGCTGACCACCTGGATTTACCGGATCGCATTGAACGTCTCTATCTCATTTTTTCGCAAGCAAGTGAGCCGCGACAAAATCAACCATCGGTTAGACGAAGAAATTCTCACACTCATAACCGAGGACGAACCGCTGGACCTGGATTCGGACTTAACTATGCTCCATGAGTTTATCAGGCAATTGAGAGAATTCGACAGGGCGCTGATGCTGCTGTACCTTGAAGGACACAGCCAATCAGACATGGCAACCATTCTCGGGATCACGGCCTCTAACGTTTCAACAAAAGTGGGAAGGATCAAGGAACAACTACGTCGCAAATTTTCAACCTTCAAATCTTAGCATCATGCAAGAATCCGAACTGATCGAATTGTGGCGATCGTACGATCGCAAACTCGAAGAAAACCTCACCCTGAACCGTCAGAATGCGGCGGCAATCACGCTTATGAAAATCAAGTCTGTTGTCGGATCGATGGTTCCTATGAAGATCTTTGTGATTATCGTAAGCGCGCTGTGGTTGTCCCTTGTAGGTGTCGTTCTCTATCGTACCTACGATTATGCGAGCCCATTTTTCTGGTATTCTATCGCTATACACGCAGTAATTTTGGCCTTCGTGACGGGCGTTTACGTTTATCAGGTAGTGTTGATTTACCAGACAGACCTCAGCGAAGCACTTGTGGCGACCCAATACCGGCTGGCTCAGTTAAAAGGATCCACGTTGCTGATAGCGAGGTTAATGTTCCTGCATGCGCCAATCTGGACGACTTTTTCGATTCAGCAGCGGATGTTTCAGCACCCGGTCTGGATGACAGTTCAAATACTGTTCACGATCGTTTTTGTAGTCGGAGCACTTTGGCTGTTCTTCAATATCAGGTATGAGAATCGCGAGAAAAAGTGGTTCAAATTCATCTTTCGGGGCAACCAGTGGGAGCCCGTCGTAAAGTCGATCGAAATGCTCCGGGAAATTGAACAATACAAAACTGATGGACAATTAATAACTTAATAAAAATGGGTTTTGGATTTTAAATGAATCAAAAATTAACCCCAAAATGCAAACCCGGCTGCCAGAAGAAGACTCTTGGCCATCTATCGTCGACCTGTTTGAACGAATCGGGCATTGTTGATTGATAGGGGCGATGCGTCATTGCAATGGAAGGCTGAAAGAAAAGCCTGTCCTTGAAAAGTTTGATGTGGTAACCAATGGAGTAGGTGTTAAAGATTTGAAATCCTTTATCGATCTTTTTATCGTCATCATTTACAAAAGTTTGAAAAGCGGGCATTACGTCAACCTGGGCAAAAAGGCCTTTCCATAAAAACCTTTGGTAATTAAGCGAAACGCCGTGTTCACGAATATAACCTGGAAAGCCTTCGCCATCTGCTTCATATGATTTTCCAAAAGGAATGCCAATTGGCCAGCCATATTTCCAGGTTTTAAATTCAAGTGAAATCACATCCTTACCCGTGACGCGATAACCCAGGTTCAGATATACCATTTGAGGCGGATTGTTATCCGGCACTACATTAGCCAGCATAAACAGGGTACTGCCAATGAAAAACTTTCGATAGGTACTGTCTTCTTTGGCGTACTGAGCTTTAACTTGCGAAGTGCCAGCCATCAATAAGATCAAGGCGAACTGTAAAATTTTCTTTTGCATGTCTTTTCCATCGTTAAATGACAATGCAAAATTAGATTGGCGGGCAGCCTGAATACGTTCACTTAAGTTAAGAAATGATCCTAGCCTTTGATTTTCTCTAAAATCCTTGCCCTTAGCCTGCTTAGCGATTGCGGTTTTATGCCGAGAAAGCTTGCTAACTGGTGTTGCGGGACACGTTGGATCAGGTCTGGCCGCTTTTGTAGCAGATTTATATACCGTTGTTCGGGTGAGGAAGTCTTGAATTCGTCAAAATTGATCTGTTGTTTAGCCAGAAATTCTTCCGCCAGTATTCTGCAAAGGGTTTCAAACTTTGGAAACTTGCTAAACATTTCGGCCTCCATGTCGGGGTCTGAAACCAGCAGGATTGAATCTTCTACGCAAGATATGTAGTATTCGGAAGGTGCCTTTTGGATAACGCAATGCGGTGTCAGGGCTTCCATTTCTGTGTAGAAAGCGGTTGTTTTTTCTTCTCCGTCTATAATGTAATAGATTCTGATACAGCCTTTGAGTACAAAGTAACCGTCATTAGATTTTTCTCCCTCTTTGAGTAAAATGGCTCCTTTTTTTACCTGGCGAAATAGGGCCAAAGAGACGATTGCATTCTTTTCGTCGTCTGTCAGCGAAATGTATTTGGATATAAAGTCAAATAGTAAATCCTGCATTGTTGTGCTGTTCTTTTGAATTTTGGTGCGACTAAGCGAGGTATTCCAGGATTATAGAAATTATGCCGATTGCCTTGTGATCCTTAACGCCCGCCGACTCGCTGATAGCAGCGGAGGCCTGCTAACGCCGAAAATATCAGGAACAGGGTCAGAGATATAATAGTAGCCATTATTTTGCGATTATTGAATGCGAAGATGCCAATGCTTTTAGAAAATCCAGGATTCGGGCTATCGGAAGGCCAAACGTTCCAGGTCGGCAAACGGAGCATATGTGCTTAAATAGCAGGGCGGAAATCCATGAACCTATGTTAACGGAATTTCTTATCCCAGCCGATTTTCCTGCCGACGAATGCTAGGGAACTTTGCATCGGAAAATGAACGATCATCTGATGCAAATTTTAGCTACATCTGTTAAATGCCTGGCATTCGTAATTTATATCTTGCGCTTGCTCCCTATGCGCTGGGGCAATGTGCTGCGGGCAGCGAAGCGAATTCGAAGGAAATCGTACGCAGGTTTCTCGCAGCAGTCAGGTCATTGCGCATTCCGGAGGATGTCGGGGCTTCGAATTACAGCTGAGAAAGGGCGTTGATTAATTTAGCCGCCGCACTTATCTTTGGTTCATGTGGGATCTTCTAATTAAAAACCTGAGCAAGTTTGTACCACTCGATTCGCAGGAAGCGGGGATCGTGCAGTCGCTTTTTACCTACAAAAAATACCGCAGAAAGCAGTACATCCTCCAAGAAGGCGATGTGACGCGCTATGAAACGTTTATAGTAAAGGGTGTGACCCGCACTTATGAGGTCGACGACAAGGGCCAGGAGCATATCTTGCAGTTTGGCCTGGAAGACTGGTGGGTAGGGGACCTGTATAGTTTCCTGACCGAAAGCCCGACGAGCTACAACATCGATTGCCTGGAAGACACCGAGGTTTTGCATATTACCAAGGCAGATCTGGAAACTTTATACGAAAAGGTGCCTAAAATGGAACGCCATTTCCGAATCATTATCCAGAATGCGTTCATTGCATCTTCGCAGCGACTCTCGGCAAGCCTCGCCAAAAGTGCGCCCGAACGGTATGAAGATTTTATCAAAAAGTACCCGCAAATCGAGCAGCGCGTCGCTAATCACCAGATCGCTTCTTACCTGGGCATTACCCCCCAGACCCTGAGCCGGATCCGCAGCCAGGAGCGCAGCTGACGCTTTCCATTATCCTCATTATAACAGATTTACGGTCGCGGTTTGCTGCGGTTGCGGGCGGAGCCCTGCGCCTTTTTCGCTACGGGTTGCCCAAAAAAGTTATTCCAGGTTAATGGATTTTCTTATCACAGGTGATCGTTCCGGGTGGTTCGGACAGGCAACATTTGCATAAAAATTAGCCATGAAAAAAGTCACTATTTCAATTGTTTACCACAGCCGGGGCGGGCATACCGAAAGGCTCGCCCGGCAGCTGGCCGGGGCGATGACCACCGAGTGTTCGGTGGTCAATCTGGTGGACGTGAGCCGGGTATCAGCCTGTCTGGACCTGCTGCACGACTCCGATACCATCGTTTTTGGCAGCCCGACCTACTTTGGTAATGTGAGCGCCGAGTTCAAACACTTTATGGAACTGACCGGCGGCTTTTGGTACAAGCAGCCGTGGAAGGACAAACTTGCCGCCGGATTTACACTATCGTCGACGTCCAATGGCGACAAGCTGAACACGCTGGAATCGATCATGCTCTTCGCTTGCCAGCATAGCATGAACTGGATTTCGCTGGGTATCCTGCCGCGATTTCTGAATAACGAACAAACCGAAGGACAGAACCGGCTGGCCAGTTACATCGGCCTGATGGAGCAATGCGACAATGGCGACAGCATTATCAATACCCAGCATCCGGGCGACCTGCTTACTGCGGAGCTGTTTGCACGCAGGATCGTGGAGGTGACGGTCCGCTATAAGGCAGGCAGCAGCATGGGATTGCAACCAGTTAATTCATAAAATAATTTTTCTATAACCATTAAATACAGAGAGCCATGTTTTCAAGTACAATTAATAACGGTTTCAACGGGTCGGCGCTTTTTCAGCGCCTGTTTCTGGCACTGGTGCTATTTCCGCACGGCGCACAAAAATTACTGGGCTGGTTTGGCGGCTTCGGCTTTGAAGGGAGCATGCAATATTTCACAGGCCAGGCGGGGCTGCCGTGGATTGTCGGTTTCCTTGTGATCCTGATCGAATTCTTCGGGCCGCTGGCGCTGGTGCTGGGTGTGGCGGTACGGTTTTCAGCTGCCGCCATCGCCGCTGTGATGACCGGCATTATCGTCACAACTTTCCATGAGCACTTTTTTATGGACTGGTTCGGGACCCAGCATGTCGAAGGGATGGAGTTCTTTTTGCTGGCCATCGGGATTGCTGTTTCGCTGGTATTCACGGGCGGGGGCTCCTATGCGATTGGCCGGCTTTGGCAACCCGGGATACAGGCAGCACCATGAAGTTCCCCACCTGCCGATTCCGTTTACATACCGGCAATTTGTAAAAGACACTTTTTACGTTTCGGTGACATTCTTTTACAGATCATTAAGAGACAACAGGTTGGAAAACTTTTAGCTTTGCTGTGGTTGAAATTCTCGAACACATTCCTGTCAAACCATCCATGAAAAACCAACGCCTCTTTCTGATTCTTTCCTTTCTAGTAGTTGCATTTTACGTCCAGGCGGATGATCTGGACGATTTTATCCGCGCCCAAATGCAGAAGCGGCGAATCCCCGGCTTGTCCCTGGCGATCATTCAGGATGGAAAAATCCTGAAAGCGCAGTCATATGGATTTATTGATAAGGATGGAAAGGTGCCTGTCACGACGAACACCTTGTTTCAGGCAGGCTCGGTGAGTAAATCGGTTGCGGCTATGGGCGCATTGTATCTTGTTGAACAGAACAAACTGCTGCTGGACGAGAATGTCAATGTAAAACTGAAAGGCTGGAAAGTGCCTGATAACGAATTTACAAAAGACAAAAAGGTTACGCTGCGCGGGCTGCTCAGTCACACGACCGGTCTTACAGTGCACGGATTCCCGGGATATGCCGTGGGTACGAAGATCCCTTCGGTCGTTCAGATTCTGGATGGGGCAGCTCCGGCCAATACGCCACCGGTTCGCGTGGATTTTATTCCGGGCTCACGTTGGAGGTATTCGGGCGGCGGTTATACCGTCATGCAACAACTTATGGTGGATGTGACCGGCGCCGGTTTTCCGGAATTCATGAAAAAAACTGTGCTTTCGCCGCTGGGTATGAAAAATAGTACCTACCAGCAACCCTTACCGCCGGAACTGGCGAAAACGACGGCAACCGGTCATTACAACAATCGAAGTCTGGTGGAAGGGCGCTGGCACATTTATCCCGAGATGGCGGCAGCGGGATTGTGGACTACACCGTCCGATCTGGCCAGGTTCGCGATCGGTATTCAGAATGCCTATGCTGGAAAATCGGGAAATGTATTATCCCAGTCAATGACCCGCCAAATGCTGACGGATCAGAAAAACAGGGATGGGTTGGGTGTTTTTTTGCAGGGTGACAGCACATCGCTCCGCTTTGGTCACAATGGGCGCGACGAGGGTTTTGACGCGTTGCTCACCGCTAGTGTGAACAAAGGGCAAGGCGTTGTGATCATGATCAATGCGAACGACAACTCGCATATGATGGGCAGGATCGTTGATTTTATCGCCGACTACTACCATTGGGATGGATTTCCAGTAAAGGTTAAACCTACCGCCGTAAATGTGGATGCCAAAGCTTTAAAGGCTTTCGAGGGCCGATATGAATTGTTTAATAATCGCATTGTTACTTTTGAGGCTGAAAATCAGCGACTTTTCACCCTGGAAGATGGTTTTGTCGACGAAGAACTTGTGCCCGTCAGTGCTACTAAGTTCACATCGACGGACCGCAATGTATCTGTGATCTTCAATTCTGACGCTAATGGAAATGTGACTGGCTTCACGCTTCAAGACGATGATCAGAAGTATGAGCGTAAAGTACCACGTATCGGGCCGCTTGCCGATATCCATAAAACCAATGCCGACCCCGACCCGTCACGCACACCCAAAATCATGGCGGCTTTGCAGGCCATGGTAAAAGGTGGTAAAGTACTGGAAGAAGCATCGGGCCTCACTTCGGGAGCCAAGCGCGACTTTGCAGGCGGAATGCGAGAGCCGGAAACGCTGAAATCATTGACCTTCGTTCATTCGGAAAACGTTTCAGGCCGCGGCATTCAACGGCATGAAAGCGACGTAAGCGAAATCGTGACTTACCAATTGAAGTCCAATCAGCCGGACACCTATATAATCGTCCATCTCACCTCCGACGGTTTGGTTACGGATTGCGATCTTGTTGAAAAATGATAGCGTATTCGGCGCGAAGCAAACACGATATTCCGTAATTCTGCAAGTCATCTGACTGAATATCGGAGAATTTTCTATTACGTGATATTGATTAAATGGTTGATAATAAGTGGATTGTGGGATTGGTACATGCATTGCTATGTAATAGCGAAAGCAAGTGGGCAACGCTTCAAGTAGCCCTATTTTTACCATCATTCCAAATCTAAAAGTTTATGAAGACCATTGCGACAATTCTCGTAACATTCCTGATCTCCAACTATGCGATCGGCCAGCATTCAGGTGCCAGTCACGGCGCCACGGCTCCGGAGTTGATTTATAAAAAGAAGCTGGATATGCCTGGTCTCGAAGGCAAGGAAGTACGCATGGGAATCGTCACCTACGCGCCGGGCGAAGTGTCGCCGCCGCACCGACATCCCATTGCGATATTCGGTTACGTTTTGGAGGGGGAAATTGAAATCACTTTTGAAGGTGAAAAAACAATAAAGAAAAAAGGAGACCCTTTCTATGAGCAGCCCGAAGGCCTGCACAACGGGACCAGGAATCTCAGTAAAACCAAGCCCGCCAAATTGCTGGTCTATTTCCTGGGTGATGAAGGCAAACCACTCCTGGTGCTAGAACCGAAGTAGGCCGTTGCCATCTGACCGGGCGTTGCCGCCCAATGCAGGTTCACAGCCACCTCACTGTTCATCAGTAGGGTGGCTGTTTTGCTTGTATCGAGTCATAAGCTGCGTTATCCATAATGTCTAGTATTGATGTTATTTTGTCAATTATACTTGACAAAATGAAATGTTTACATATCTTTACACAAGTTAAACATGCAACATCTAGACTTATGGAACGATCTGAAAAAAACGCAGGCCAAAACTCCGTTATCTTCGCGCTCATTTACGGGGCTACCTACATTCCCGCGACGTGGTTGTTGAAGCATCAAATGGTAGACAGGCCACTTTCGATAATCATCGCCATAGTGCCGATTATCACGTTTTCTGTTTTTATTTTGAAAATGATCAGGGCTTTTTCAGTGATGGACGAGGTGAAGCAGCGGGTGCAGTTGGAGGCCGTGGTGATCGGATTTTCATTGACGGCCATGTTGGTAATGCTTTTGTTTCTACTCGAACTTTGCGGTATTTCCAATCGCGGCTGGTTTGGTTATGGTCATCTGGTGGGATATTGCTGGGCTTTTTATTTTGTCGGCTGGTTTGTTTCGAAGAAAAAATACGGTGTATGAAGAATACGATAAAGGTTGAGCGGGCTAAGAAAAACTGGACCCAGGCCGAACTGGCAAAGGTTATCGGAATATCCAGGCAAGGCTTGAATTCGATTGAAACCGGGAAATTCATTCCTTCGACCGTGCTCGCCCTGCGAATGGCAAAGGCTTTTGATACGACCGTCGAAGTATTGTTTCAATTGGAAGATACGGAAGGGTAAACCGGCGGGATGTCGGGAAAGTCACCTCGCCGGTCATTTTTCAGGCGAGTCAGAACGCCGGGTCTAGCTTCTGCTCACTCGCTGACTCAGCAGCCGGAGCGTACGATGTTCTGAATACGGAACTCATTGTAGGATAATTATAAGTGTGAAGGGGTCGCGGTTTAGATTGAATACAGGTGCTCGATATTTCCCCTCAGATCGATGAGAAAGCAGTGAACGTTTAGGACTACCGTGTTTCCTTCATCGTCCATTTCGAATTCATGTATCTGATTGGCGAGTGCAGTAGCGAATTTGACGTGGCAGCTGTGCTCCCCGGCGGAAAGGGCTTCCGCTGTTAAAAATGTCTTGTAGGCGCCGCAGTCCTCATGTTCAATGATATAGATGTCCTTGATGTCGTGTAATATGATGGCAAGTCTTATGTGGTCCCGCCAGACATCGTTCCAGGTTTTGTAGCTTTTTACTTCGCTGCCGAGTTTGTCATGGTCCAGCAAAAGTGTGAGTTCGTCGTTGTCCGCCTGCGTAATCAGGGAGGTGCCGGCGAGAGCAAAATGGTCATACCGGTTTGTCAGGTTTTCAAAATGCAGGAATTCAAGCAGGTTGTCGGTCAGGCGCAGATCGATACAGCTTAAAACCAGAATGTTTTTCTTGGGAAGGTGGTACAGGCCACGTGGAGGATATTCGCGATAGGACATAGTTACTGATAGTTTAAGGGTACAATTAATTTTACAAGGCGCCCAAAAATACAGTAACTGATCACATAAAAAAGTAGCTCGTTGAAATATTTAATGATTTTATTGTCAATTATTTAGCAAACGGTTCGCGACAGACGTAGAAATGTACTTCCCCTCATCGCGCAGATCAGGTTATTATTCTGCTGGTGCAAAAATCATCTTTCCAACCCTAACGCATCTGCACGACTTGCTGAATTTCTTGGGCGAGTGCTGGTATCGACTCAGTTTTTTGCATGACCTTATCAATGCCCGAATTTGACAGCTTTCGTTTCAAGTCGTCGGGAATGGATGAAGAGTAGACGACCATGAACGGATGATCGAACTGACGAATTTGCTGTAATTGCCTGAGGCACTGATCGCCATCCACGCGCGGTAGTTTCAGGTCGATGAAAACGTGGGAGGGAGGCATTGCACCGGGTTGGGTGAAGTGGGCAATTGCAGATTCGCAATCCGTAAAATACAGGCAGTCGATCGGCTCCTTTAAATCTTAAATAGCCATGTGAAAGATTTCGTGTTCGTCCGTATCGTCGTCGATCATCACTATAAGCGTCTTATTTCTCATTGTTGTGAATAGCATGTTGAATGAGGGCTGTCCACAAAAAATCTGTGCCGATGCGAAAGGGCAAACTGCTCGTGCAGTTTGCCCCTACACCATTGCGGGTATTATACCACAACAGGGATTGATTTAAGGTATCGGATGAGGAATGGTAGCACCCTTGAATGCCTGGGCGGCTTTGAGGAGCGGTGCCAGCTGATCCCGGAATTTTGAGATCAGCGGGCCTTTATAATTATTCAAATCCGCGATACAGGCGTTCCGTTTTTCGTCGCGCTGATAGTCGTAGTTAACTTTCCAGGTACCTGAATGATCCCCGGTAATGCGGTCTTCCCAATGATAGCCGGAAACACGTGTGCCGATCTGTACACAGGTAGGCGACATTCCGCCGCTGCACCGGTTTACCGGCTGTGTTTCTTCTACCAGCTGGATGGCATCGGAGCGTTCTGCTGCCAAGCCGTCGACGGCATTCTGCACGTAGGCGCTGGCCGTGTTCGCGAAGTTACGCATCGCTTCAATCGCGCCGCTTTGGGCCGGGTCCGGTGATGCTGCGTCAACTGTGGAAAGATCCTGGTAAAGACCGATGATCGTGCCTGCGCCAGACACGTAGGCAACCAGTGCGGCTGCACCCAGGTTGTCGGCGCTCAGCGCACCCAGCGTGCTTGTCATGCTGGTGATAATGCTCGATCCCCACGAGTACGCGTCCTGCATGTTTTTGGTGCGCGCGTCGCCGGTGGTGCCTTTTACCCTGTTTTTAATAGGCATGTAAGTCGTGGTCAGCTCGTTGTTCAGGCCGGCCAGCGAACCTTTCAGTATTTCCACATCGTTGGTTTTCGATATCTGCTCAGCCGCGCATTTGGCGGTTTTGACAACATCATCCCAGGAAATGCCCTTCGTAGCCTGGTCGGCAAACATCGAAATAAACGGGGTAAACACCAGCCCGATTTCAGAAAGTCCGAGCAATGTATTGATCATCTCGAATATATAAGCCGTGGCTGAATCGTCCTGGACGGGGCGGTCCCATCCCCAGCAAGGATTCGAGGATTTGAGTTTCAAAGACGGCCTTGCGTCTACCAATGCATTATTGACAAACCGGTGCTGCTGCGAGGCCAGATGTATCGTTCGGAAGTTGGTGGTTCGCGTCACTACCGGTGTCCCTGCCGGAAGATGCTGCCATTCTGCCGAAAGGATTCCTTTTCCGGGCTCACCTTCTACCAATTCGCCTGGTAACAGCGGAAATGCCGCCTCAATATCCAGCATGGCGCAAGCTACTTTCAGATCGATCAGCCGCAATTCGGCGTCGGACAGTGGTTGGTCGGGAGTGGTTTGCAGCGGCAGTGATGCGGCATTGCCACGCAATTGCTTCACCGACTCAGAGAGGTCAGCGTTCGGATCAGAGGATAAATTTGTTAAAAGAGCTGTTTCATAATCTGCCGGGGCCGCGGCGGTAATCTCGTCAACAATAAAGGTGACGCCTCCAAGAAGTGTTTGCATGAATGGGTAGGATATGATGTTAAGGAATCAAAACCCTAAATTTAATTGTAGAAATACTTCTTGCACTACCGTTAAGTAACCAGGGATAAACCGCACAAACCGCCGATGCCGGAAAAGGTGCGGGCAGAATAGCATCCATTGATCAATTCTGACATTTGATGAAAAGCGTAGCTGTAAGTATGATCGGCTAAAACTTTCAAAAAAAAACATGCTTTTTGGTCAGGTTGTTATGCAGGATTTTAATAGGCGATTTTGGAGAAAATGTATACAGCGGTATACGGAACCTCGATGGTCTCCCCGGCTTCGTTCGGCGGTGTCGACGGCGCCCTGCCGCCTGCTGTTGCAATGCGTTGGATGTAGTCCACCCCTTCGAACCGGCCGGTAGGCGTTGTCCCGGTTTTCGGCATCAGCAACAACCAGTCGACACTACCCGCATCGACGTTCGCGGTTTTGGGCGGCGTGAATTGTTGCGCAACGATCAATGCATCCGAAGCTATGACAGACCAGGAAGGGCCTGCGAAATGCGTCCCGATTTTTGCATTGGAATTGTCAAACAAGTCGGCTTGCGGCGCTACAAATGCCCATTCATAGGTAATCGGATTGCTGTTGGCTTTCACCTGCGACCGGTATTTCTGTATGCCTTTCGCAAAATAGGCAGCTACTCTCGTATGTCCGTAAGGGTTCGCAGGCAGCGCTACCTGCGCGGGAATGGGAAGGGCCAGGGCCTGGGAAATGTGTTCGGCTGGCGATAACGGGTCTGGCTCGCCGTGGTCGGTACATGCCATTAGAAAGTTGGCTGCAAATGCCGCGGCAAAAATTGCGGTTTTACACAAACAGAAGACTTTGTACATTTTAGCTCGATTTAAAAAGTGAAAAGGATATAGTTCGATTGAAAGTAAAGCCGGTTTTACATGCCAGCGCCTGCGCCACCGACTTTACCCAATCAGGATGGAGTGGACTTTCGAACTTTAAAACACGTTACAGATTTTGGTACCAGATATTGCCGAGGCTGTTGACCGCCCATGGATGGCCGAATTGGTTGACGGCCATCGCGATACCCGTCCCGCTCATTTTGCTCCAATCGACGCCGTTCCATCTGTACATGCTGTATCCACCGTACACCGGCGTGCGATCGATCATGTACACCGTTCCTTCCGGCCCGGCAAAAACGTCGGTGGCCAATCCCGGTACCTCCGACCAATGCCGGCCGCCATTGTTCAGATAGGAGATTTTACCCACGTTATCGACCATCCAGAGCTGGTTATTGGCTGCAACCGCGATCCGCACCCCGGCGCCTACCATCCGGGTCCAGCCGGTGCCATTCCATTTGTACACACCATAACCTCCCTCGACCGCGCCGCCACCAACCACGTACACCGAGCCATCCTCACTGGCGGTAATGTCCTTGGCACTACCTGGCATACGCTCCCAGGCAACCCCGTTGTAGCGGTGAATGTGGCCGAGCATGTTGACAGTCCACGGTACGTCCGCCTCGCCGACCGTGATCCTGATTGCGGTGCCGGGTGTGCGCGTCCAGGTGCCCCAGCCTGTCATGCGGTAGACATTATACCCGGCATACGCGGCGTCCTGGCCGATGGCGTAAATCGCCTGTCGTCCGACGGCAATATCGGTGGCCGAACCCGGGACGAGCATCCACTCGCCATCGGGATACATTGCCTGAACGGCTTTCACATCCCCGCCCGTAAAGCCTGTCCAGGTCTGCACCACGGAATTCATAACTGACAGCGGATCGGAAAGGGGAGTGCCGGGAACGGGTTTCTCGGATTGCCCGGGCGTCACCTGGTCGGTGTGCATGAGGCCGATCGTATGCCCCATCTCGTGCGCTATGGCAGTCAGCTTTGTTTTGGCAGGAAGGGTGTTATACCGGGTATTAATGACGATCGGATTTCCGGGTCGGCGGTCGGTGTAAGGAAACTGTGCACGGGCAATGTAATCACTGTTCGGTTCGAATGTCGTTCTGATGGAAATGTTCGCGCTGTTATAATCGGACACTTCTACGAAATTGATTTTAGTGCCCCACATGAGATTCCACTGCCTGATTGCTTCCCTGATAGCTGTTACCCATTCCAGCGGGACGTCCGGTTGCATAAATACCCGGATATTCCTGGCATAAATGTCGTCGACGAGGTAGAGCCCGCGCCGGTGCGTGCTGCTGGCGCCCCGGTCTTCCTGGTAGTATTTTTCAGCCTCGACTCGGGGCATTACAACGTCTCCGTCGATGATAAACAAGCTGTCCGCCTCGCTGTAACTGATTTTGGCCTTCGCAGCGCCGGTGGTTGAGGCAAGGAAATCCTTCAAGCTTTCTACACGGGCGGAATCGTTGATTTCTTTCAGCACAGGCGCGTTCACCGGTACTTCATCCTGCTGGCAGGCATATAGGAACAGGGTGGAAAGGATGGTTAACAGGATGATTTTTTTCATGGAAATTGTTTTTACTGTTTGAGAATTTAGATGAGTACTTAAAGTTGGATTTTACGAATGCGAAGGTTCCTTACATCGCCCACGTACAGGTTGCCGGCCGGATCGATGGCCATGCCGCTGGGTTCGCTGAACCGGGCTTCGGGGCCGGTTCCATCGGCGAAGCCCTTAACGCCCGTGCCGGCAATGGTGCTGACTATTCCTGCCGGGGTAATTTTCCGGATAGCGGCGTTCAGATCCCCTACATATAAGTTCCCGAGTCCGTCGATGGCGATCCCCTCGGGGTTGTGAAACCGGGCATCGGCGCCGTTGCCATCCACATAGCCAAGTATGCTGGTACTGCCGGCTAAAATGCTCACAACACCCTGCGGCGTCACTTTGCGAACGACAAACCCGCCGGCGTCGGCCACGTACAGGTTGCCCGCCTTGTCGATTTCCATCCCTTCCGGGAATCCAAAGCCCGTCGCAAAAGTGCTGACTACGCCGTCGGGGGTGATTTTCCGGATGCATGCATTGCCCCCGTCGCTTACATACAGGTTGTTGTCGGGGTCGAGCACGATGTCGGCCGGGAAATTAAATGCCGCCTCCTTGCCTCTGCCGTTTTTGAACCCCGCGGCGCCGCTGCCGGCCAGGGTGGTAACGATGCCGTCCGGGCTGATTTTGCGGATCAGGCTGTTGCCGGCGTCGGCTACGTAAATGTTCCCGTCGCCGTCCACGACCAATCCGTGCGGATAGTTGAACCGCGCCTGTGCTGCCGTGCCGTTCGCGGACCCGAATGCGCTGTCGCCTGCAACCGTCGTCACCCAGCCGTCGGGCGTGATTTTTCGGATGCGGTTGTTCCCGCTGTCGGCCACGTACAGGTTACCTTCGGCATCGGTTGCCAGGCCGTAGGCCTCCCGGAAGGCTGCATCCTCTCCGTGCCCGTCGGCGAAGCCGTAAATGCCGCTTCCGGCCAGGGTGCTCACCGTGTAGCTATGCGGAACTGCCGGTTCGGTGGGCGCAGGAGGGTCGGCGGGAGCCGGTGGGGCTGCCGTTTCTTCCTTATCACACGAGCCGGCCAGCAGGCCCGTGAGTATAACCGCGATGGAAATCAGTAAAGTCCGCATAGTTACAGGTAGCCGAGCCACCATTTTTGGGTGTGATTTGTTCTTTTGTATTTGTCGAAGCGCTTGCAGAATGTGTACAGAATGAAAATCAGGGCCAGCCAGACGAGGTAAACGGTGACCAGGGAGAACCCGTAGCCTTGCATTTCCACGGCCTTGTTTACATTGGTATTCAATACCATATCCTGCCACTGGTAACCCGATAGTACCGCCGCCACAATGGCCAGGCTGTGTATCAGCAGCAGGTGGGCGAGGTAGTAAAACATCGGCACCCGCCCGAACACCGCTATCGCCGACCGCCATATGCCGGGTGTTTTTTCAAATAATGAGAGGAAAATGAAGGCCGGGCCGAGGGTCATCAGTACGTAGAGCAACGAGGGCGGGTATTTGCTCACGTTCAGGAATGACAGCGCGCTGAACAGCCCGTTTGTTTGCACAGCCCAATGTGCCGGATCTCCGTAACCATTGGACGCCCGCAGCGCGGCAAACAATATCACCGCGCCGACGCCCAGCCAGCGCAATTTTTGTTTTCGTTTCTGCGCGTTGTAGGTAGGTAAATAGTACCTCCCGAATGTATAGCCGAGCGCCATAATGCCCACCCACGGCAGCAGCGGATAACGCACTGTAAATGAAGAATGCCCAAAAGTGAAAGAGCCCGGCTCGTGCAGCAATGCCCACATAAACGAACCTGATCCGGTGCCTGGATAGTGGACGCCATCGAGCAGGTTATGCCCGGCGATGATCAGGACAGCGAGGACGGCGATTACAAGTTGATCGGCATAGATGAGCGCAGACAGGAGCACCATGCTGAGGCCCGTTACCCATATCACGGCCAGGTTGAAATAAGGGTAAGAGGGATTGAACGTCCATTCCAGCGTTACGATGAAGCATTCTGCGAAGATCAGCCATAATCCCCTTGTGAACAGATAAAACGACAGTTGTTTCTTCCCTCTCGTACTGCCGTACAAATAAGCGGAGGTGCCCGCGAGGAAAATGAATACCGGCGCGCAGAAATGGGTAATGAGCCTTGTCAGAAAAATAGCCGCATTCGTTTGGGTCAGGTCTGTCGGGCTGAACAGGAAGGCGTCTTTGTGAAAATAATCCCTTACATGATCGAGCGCCATCAGGATCATGACTACACCTCTCAGAAGGTCGATGGATTCCACCCGGCTCCTTTTTGAAGTGCGTAAGCGTGGATAACTGCCCGGGTAATCGGGTATTGGCATGTTGTACATAGAGAAATTGGGTTGATAAACCGGCCAGACTGATGGATGTCTGACCGGCGCTTTCATGACTGGGTGCTGCTAACGTCGAGTAATGTGAAACTTTTTGTAAGTGCAAATCAACCACCACGCCCGCCAACGGATATCAGGGGTATTGCCTATTTTGCATGGGACTGTTCTCTATTTTTTTTGGACAAAAATGAGGGGGATTTGATTTTACGGCGAGGGTGTCAGGCAACTTGGCGCGACGTTTCCACGTATGCATGCTAATAGCTCAATGCGGCAGATCAACTTCGCCGCTTATCCCATCAGCCATGGAATTAATAGAACGATCGATTTTTTTAGCCCGGTTAAGGACCCAGTTTGAAGAAACCATTGACGGGGAAGGACATTGCATTTTGTTGAGCGGGGAGGCCGGAATCGGCAAAAGCGCATTGGTAAAGGCATTTTGCAACGAGCACAAAGCCGCTTGCAACATTTTCAGCGGTACCTGCGACGATCTTTTCAGCCCCCGGCCACTGGCGCCGCTCAATGACATTATCTGGCAGCTGGGAAGCGAGAAAGTGACATTGGCGGCCCATGCAGGCAATCGCGGCGAACTGTTCGGTTGTTTTTTGAATGAGTTGAAAAGCCTCGCCAAACCATCGATTCTCGTTTTTGAGGACATTCACTGGGCCGACGAGGCCACCATGGACTTCATTAAATTTCTCAGCAGGCGCATTGCCAGCCTCAAATGCTTTTTCATCCTTACCTACCGCACCGACGAGATTCACACGCGGCACCCGCTGCGCAATCTCCTGGGCCAGCTTCCCAACGATTCGTTTTCGCGGATGGAATTAACCCCGCTCTCCATGCGGGCCGTTACATTGCTCGCTGCCCGGAAGGGTTACAGCGGCGATGATGTCTTTCATATTTCAGGTGGTAATCCATTCTATGTCAATGAGATTATGGCGAGTTACAGTGTGGGCGTACCCGAAAATATCAGGGACTCAATCCTGTCAGTTTATCACCGCCAGGGTGACGAAACCCGGCAGGTGTGGGAGTTGCTGTCCGCGTCACCTACGGGATTGGAAGTGCAGCATATGGAGAAACTGATACCGCATTATGCCGCGGCAATTGAGCGGTCGATCGACTCCAAAATTCTGATACTGAGGGACGATAAACTGTTTTTCAAACACGAACTCTACCGCCGTACCGTCGAGTCGTCCATTTCACCGTTCGCCAGGATTATCCTCAACAAGAATATACTGGAACTGCTGCTGAAAGCACCTGAGCTTGAAACGGAGAGGATCATCCACCATGCGGAGTTGTCCAGGGACTACGAACTCCTGCTGGAACACATTCCGGTGGCTGCCCGGAAAGCCATATCCCTGGGTGCTCACCGGGATGCGGCCAGGCTGTTTTGTACCGCCATTACCTATTACAAGGGTTCCGACCCCGCAAGACTAATCTTCTACTACCAATCCTACGCCTACGAATGTTATCTGATCAACCAGACGAGGGAGGCCATCAGCTACCAGGAAAAAGTACTGGCCTTTCTCGAAGAGCAGGGCGAGGCGGAGAAAATAGCGGATTGCCAGCGTTTTCTGTCCCGTCTGTGGTGGTTCGAGGGCAATCGCAACGAAGCCGAAAGATATGGTTGTGAGGCTGTCGAAACGCTGAAAGAACAGCCCGATTCGCGTGTCAAGGCGCAGGTTTTCAGTAATATATCTCAACTGAAAATGCTCTCGCACCAGCCCTACGAATGCATGGTATGGGGGCACCAGGCCATTGCCATGGCCAAACAATTTGACGACATGGAAACGCTTTCCCATGCATTGAATAATGTGGGGACGGTACAAATGGAAATGCCCGAGCTGAAAGAGCGTGGCCTCGATGTATTGCGGGAAAGCCTGCAAATCGCCCTGGACGGCTCTTTCCACGAGCATGCCGCCCGCGCGTACACAAACCTGGCGGCAAGTTCGATCCGCCTGAAAGATTTCCAGTTTGCGGGGCGGATATTGCACGAAGGGATTTCCTATTGCGAGAAGCGTGATCTGGATTCGTGGAAGAACTATATGATGTCGCTCGAAGCGCGGATGAAACTCGAAACCGGCTCCTGGGACGAGGCGCAGGAAATAGCCCGGCAGCTTCTCGCAAACGAGGAACAACCGGTGGTCGTCGCAATCGGGCCGATGATCGTGATCGCGACGATCAGAATGAGGCGGGGAGAGCCGGGAGCGCTGCCGCTTTTAATGCGGGCGAAAATCAAGGCATTCGAAACGATGGAACCACAAAGGATCATCCCCGCCGTGGTCGCATTGCTGGAATATGAATGGCTTACCGGCGAGCATGCATTGGAGGCGGCAGAGCTGGAAAACACCATTGAAATGACCGGGACGATGGGTAGCATCTACGAAAACAGCGAGTTTTACTTTTGGTTAAGCAAAGTGAGAATGCGGGAGCTGTCGGCAGAGCTTATTTACAGAAACTATTTGTCGGCTAACTTTTCCCCCGCAAGTTGCACGCAGCCGCTCTGGAGCGTGAACGGATGCCCGTATGAGAAAGCGCTTATGCTTTTCGAGGGGCGGGAAACAGACAAAAGCGAGGCCATCAAAACCGTGCGCAAAATGGGTGCGGCGGCCACTTATGAAAAGCTGAAATCGCTTATGCTTGCGTCCGGTATCAGGCGGATCCCGCGCGGCATCCGGAAAAGTACCAGCGCCAATGCGGCCAACCTGACCTTGCGGGAGCTGGACGTGTTACAATTGCTCAAAAATGGCATGCAGAACAAGGAAATCGCCGATAAACTGATCATATCCGTCAAAACGGTAGAGCATCACATCTCGGCTGTGCTGGTGAAACTCAATGTCAACTCGCGCGTCAAGGCCGTCAACGAGGCAGTGAGGCTTGAAATACTAAAATAGGGGATCGGGGCTGCTAATATGGGTAAGATCACTATGATCGGCGTGCCGGACGCCGTGTAGCTTTGCATTCGAATCAACATCATATATACTGAGCACATGAAGAAATTTTTGATCGAGCGGGATATTCCCGACCTGGGAAATTTGTCGGAAGAAGCATTGCGCGCTATTTCGCAGATCTCCTGCGCAACCGTCAATAGCCTGGAAGCGCCTTACCACTGGATACAGTCGTTCGTAACCCAGGATAAGCTGTATTGCATCCATATCGCGGAATCGGAAGAAGTTGTCCGTGAGCATGCGCGACTCGGGAATTTTCCCGTCAAATCCATCGCAGAAGTGAAAGGGATCATCGATCCTGCCACAGCCGCCAATGCCTAGAAGCAGGCCGCCCAATTCGCTAAAAATCCATCCAGGTTTTAATCAGGAGCGCTTTATCTCGGCTCACCAGTATTTCAAGTTCCGGGTTCTTCTTTAACTCGAGTTTCAATTTCCCGTTAAAATGGTTGTAGATCTGTTTGATGGCGTCGATGTGAATGATGTACTGCCGGTTCACGCGGAAAAAGTACTTGGGATCGAGCTGCTGTTCCAGCTCTTCCAGCGTTTGTATGAGCGTTTCGTCGGTGCCATTGGTAAGCCTTGCCCTCGTAATCCTGAGTTCTGAGTGGATATACTCAATCTCACCCACCCCTATGGTTTTATAGCCGTCGCGAAATGGAAGCAGGAACCGGCTGCGGTATTCTTTTTTATTGATCTGCGTCAGAAGGCTTTCGATTGCCAGGGCGGTATCGCCTTGCTGGCGTTGCTCGGCAATGCGCAGCGAATGTTCCAGTTCGTCCTTTTCGACGGGTTTCAGCAGGTAATCTACACTGTTAAATTTGAATGCACGAACCGCGTATTCGTCATAAGCCGTGGTGAAAATGATCGGGCACCGCGGTTTGACTTTGTCAAAAATCTCAAAACTAAGCCCATCCGCCAGGCGCACGTCCATCATGATCAGGTCCGGGCAGGGGTTGGCCGACAGCCATTCAATGCTTTCCGAAACGCTTTCGATCGGGCCGGAAATTGCCGCGCCCGGTTTTAGCATCGAAAGAAACCTTTTCAGGCGGTCGGCATTGGGCTTTTCATCTTCGATTATTAAAATATGGTGTATCATGCTTTTATCAATGGAATGGATACCCGGAAAAACGCGTCGTCCGCCGTTATCCGCGGCGCCCGCTCGGAAAGCAGCTGGTACCGCTGTATGATATTTTGCAGCCCTAAGCCCGACGACGAACCCTTTTGCTGCAAAGGCAGGATATTGTTCGACACCACCAGGTCGGTGTCCTTGCCGCTTACCACCAGGATTTTCAAGGGATCAGACTTCAAATGCTTGTTGTGTTTCATCGCGTTCTCGATCAGCAGTTGCAACGTCATAGGCGGAATATGCAGGTTCAGATGCGCGGGATCGATGTCTATTTCAAAATGAAGCCCGGTGCCCGCGCGGGTTTGGAGCAGGAAGATATAGGCTCTCAAAAACTTGATTTCTTCTTCCAGCGGGATCAGGTCCCTCTTGGAATTGACCAGCAAATAGCGGTATACTTTGGCGAAACTTTCGGAATACTGATACCCCAGCTGCTGGTCTTCGAGGATCAGCTCCGAAAGCACGCTCAGGTTGTTGAACACGAAATGCGGGTCGAGTTGCAGCTTCAATGCTTCCAGTTCGGCTTCGGCGGCGGCTTGCTTGTGCCGCGTCGAACGCAGTTTGTGCTCCGTGGCTTCCAGTGCGGCGTCTTTCCAATTGGATATCAGGAAGTTGCCGGTGTGTATGGCGCTGATCACGAACGCAATGAATATGTTGATCATCGTCCATTGCAATATCCCCACCTCGCGGTCGATGGTATCGATGTCGACGCTCTTTTTATCGATAAGCATAATCACGATAATGGCGCCGGATACGAGCAGGATCACGCTGCCGATGTTCAGCGCCGTTTCGATCAGCAAACGGCGGAGCGGCCTTTCGATCCAGGAGTATTTCCGGTTCAGTCTTTCATGAATGGAAATGCTTGATAATGAAATGATAATGCAGATCAGGAGCGAAATGGCCAGCTCTTCCAATATCTGCAAAGGCGTCCGGGTGAAGTAGTACTGCCACCACGAATCGTACGGATTGAGCATGTAGGAAAACACGTACAGCATGGCAAATGACAAAAGTGCAAGCGCGATCGACTTGCCTCTTTTGGACATTAACTGGCTGCGTGAATTTTCCATTTTGAATACCATTGCGTTGAAACCCCTCCTAAGTTAAGGCATAACTTAAATCCGCCGTATGTTTTGACAAAACTAGCAGGCTGGCCGATGAACCTGCGCCAAATTATGACTCAAACGTTGAAATCCGTGACTGAGTCGGGCGATGGGGGTAACCAAAACGTAAATTTTGAAATGCTTTTCCGGACATGACCCATCACCGCTTTTCGGATGGAATTCAGTTCGGGACGTGTTACGTTTCAATCGCCAATATCTACGTTTCAGTCAAAAAAACGGCCTGTGCGGGTTGGTGGGGCTGTTTATTTGCTGGAAAATAACTCAGTCAACATGCTTGAACCAACTCCTAAAACGAAACATTTTCACCTGGCGCTGTGGGCGCTCTCGGCCGCGGTGGCATTCAGCTCGTGCAGCACGCAGGCCGACCATGGCGGAATGCAGCAAATGCCCCCGCAGGAAACCGATTTTGTGCAGGTAAGCAGCGGCCACGCGCCGGTAGAATCGCAGTATCCGGGCGCCATCGAAGGAAGTGTTAATGTAGATATTAAAGCCCAGGTGAGCGGCTACCTCGATGCGATCTATGTAAAAGAAGGCGATTACGTCAGCAAAGGGCAATCGCTGTTCAAAATCAAGGGCGATGTATTCAACGAGCAGGTCAACAACAGCAATGCCGCATTGAAATCCGCATTGGCGGCGCAGGCGAATGCAAGCATTGAGCTTGAAAAAATCCGCCCGCTTGTGGAAGGAAAAGTCGTGGCCGATATTCAACTGAAAGCGGCACAGGCAGCGTACGAAGCCGCTACCGCGCAGGTGGAGCAGGCGAGGTCGGCCCTGGGCTCATCGCAGCTGAATGCCAATTTTGCGACGATCAAGGCGCCGGTGAGCGGCTACATCGGCCGCATTCCCAACCGGATCGGTAACCTGGTCACGCCGGCCGACGCAACGCCGCTGACCACATTATCGGAGATCAACAGCGTTTTTGTTTACTTTTCGATGAATGAATCCGACTTCATCGCCTACCAGAAAGCGGGTATCGGCAAAGGTGAAACCATTGAGCTCATCACCGCCGACGGTTCGACGTATAACCACAAAGGTAAGCTGGAAATAGCCAGCGGAAACATCGACCGAAATACCGGAAGCATGAGTATGAAAGCGATCTTCCCCAATCCCGACAAGCTGCTGCGCTCTGGCGGATCGGGCAAGGTGGTGATCCGCCGCGAGCTGGATAGCGTCCTCACTTTCCCGATGGCGGGCGTGAAGGATATTCAGGACAAATTCTTCGTATTCAAGCTGGCCGACAGCAACAAAGTGGCCATGGCACCTATCACAATCGCAGGCCGGTCGGGTAGCAATTACCTTTTAAAGTCCGGGGTGGAGCAGGGCGACAAAGTCGCGATCAACCGCATTGACGTGCTGCAAGATGGCATGGTAGTAGCGCCGAAAGTCGTTCCAGCCGGTTCAGAGTCCAGGTAATTTCCAGTTCAGATATTATTATGTTAAAACAAATCATAGACAAGCCCGTAACGGCCACGGTGATTTCCGTTGTGCTCGTTATCCTGGGTATAATAGGCCTTACCCGGCTTCCGATCACCCGGTTTCCCGATATTTCCCCGCCGACGGTGATGGTGAGCGGCAGCTACCCGGGCGGTAACAGCGAGGCGGTGATCCGCTCGGTGGTAACCCCGCTGGAAGAGCAGATCAACGGCGTCGAAAACATGCAGTACATCAAATCGACGGCCAGTAACGACGGATCATTTTCCATTACCGTCATTTTCAAACAGGGCGTCGACCCCGACCAGGCCGCTGTAAACGTGCAGAACCGCGTGCAGCAGGCCACCCCGATCCTGCCGCAGGAGGTGATCCAGATGGGACTCACCACGTCCAAGCAGCAGAACAGTATGATCATGATTTTCAATGTATATACTACCGATAATAGTAAATACGATGAGCTGTTCCTGCAAAACTATGTGAATATCAACCTGATAC
Source organism: Dyadobacter soli (assembly GCF_900101885.1). Taxonomy (GTDB): domain Bacteria; phylum Bacteroidota; class Bacteroidia; order Cytophagales; family Spirosomataceae; genus Dyadobacter; species Dyadobacter soli. Next base: position 397,561 of record NZ_FNAN01000001.1, read on the forward strand.
CGCAGATCAAACGGGTGCCCGGCGTGGGGCAGGCGCAGACATTCGGATTGAAGGATTACTCGATGCGGGTCTGGCTCAATCCCCAGAAGATGGCCAGCTACGGATTGGTGCCGTCCGACGTGAACCAGGCAATCGCCGACCAAAGCCTCGAATCCGCGCCCGGAAAGCTCGGGCAGGAGTCGAATGCGGCATTGGAATATGTTATGCGCTACAAAGGCAAGAAGAACCAGGTTTCGGAGTATGAGAATATTGTAGTAAAACGAAACGGAACGGAGCTCGTGCGCTTGAAAGACGTGGCCCGGATCGAGTTCGGCTCGTTGAATTACGGCGGCAATTCCACATCCAATGGCAAGAATGCCGTTACCGTGGCCATTCTGCAAACAACCGGTTCCAATGCGAATGCCATCGAGATTGGCGTGCAGGATGAGCTGGCGAAAGCGTCCAAAGCATTTCCTCCGGGCATTAAGTACACTAACCTGATGAGTACCAAAGAGCGGCTCGACGAAGCGACCAGCCAGGTGAAATCGACTTTGATAGAGGCATTTGTACTGGTTTTCATTGTCGTATTCCTGTTTTTGCAGGATTTTCGCTCGACCATCATTCCGGCCATCGCGGTGCCTGTGGCCATTGTCGGTACTTTCTTTTTCCTGCTGGTTTTTGGATTCACCATTAACGTGCTGACGCTCTTTGCGCTCGTGCTGGCGATCGGTATCGTGGTCGATGATGCGATTGTGGTCGTCGAAGCGGTGCATAGCAAGATGGAAGGCACCAGCCTCTCAGGAAAGGAAGCTACGCACAGCGCGATGAGCGAGATTACCGGGGCGGTGATCTCCATTACATTGGTCATGTCGGCCGTGTTCATTCCCATCGGTTTCATGACGGGGTCGTCGGGGATATTTTACAAGCAGTTTGCCTACACGCTGGCCATTGCGATCATCATTTCGGCAGTGAATGCGTTGACGCTCACCCCGGCATTGTGTGCATTGCTGCTGAAAAACAACCATTCGGGCGAAGGCCACCACGGCGAACAGCCCAAGCAGGGCTTCGGCAAGCGTTTCTTTACGGCATTCAATGCAGGTTTTGATAACCTTTCGGGCCGCTACATCCGCGGACTGAAATTCCTGATCGCCCGGAAATGGGTCGGAGCGGGGATGATTGTAGCGATTACCGCCGTCGCGGGCTGGCTGATGATCAGCACGCCCAAGAGCTTTGTGCCTATGGAGGACGACGGCTTCCTGATTTTCGCCCTGAGCATGCCCCCGGGCACGGCCCTGGACCGTACGACGGCAGCGGCGGAAAAAATCGAAGCGATACTGGCGAAGAATGAGGCCGTGGAGACGAGCTCGATCATTACAGGCTTCAATATTTTGTCCAACAGCGCGAGCCCAGCTTATGGAATGGGTTTTATTAAACTCAAAGCCAAAAAAGACCGGGGTGCCGAAAAGGATATCGACGCCATCCTGGCCAACATGACCACGCAATTTGCGAGCATTAAGGAAGGTACCATTATGGCATTTAGAAGCCCGCCGGTGCAAGGGTACGGCATTACCAGTGGGGCCGAGGTGGTGTTGCAGGACAAAACCGGCAAGGATGCAAACTCACTGAAAACAATGGGTGATAAAGTTCTCGGCCAGATCATGCAGCAGCCGGGCGTGCAATATGCCTATACCACCTTCCGGACCGATTTTCCGCAGCTCGAAATGGAGGTAGACAACGACAAGGCGCGGCAAATGGGCGTGAGCGTAAGCGCGATGATGAATGCGATACAGACCTACTTCTCCGGCGACCAGAGCCTGAACTTCACCCGTTTCGGCAAGTTCTATCGCGTGAGCGTGAAGGCCGACGGTATTTTCAGGATGGACGAGCAGGCATTCAACGAGATTTTTGTGCGCAACGATCAGAACCAGATGGTACCCGTGAAATCGCTCATCCGGCTGCATAAGGTGTACGGGCCGGAGTCGGTGGACCGCTATAATTTGTTCAATGCATTGAATATCACGGTCGTGCCTAATCCCGGTGTGAGCAATGGCGAGCTCATGGATCGTCTCGAACAAAGCGTTTTCGACAAGCTGCCGGGTGATTATGGCTACGAATGGACCGGGCTCAGCCTGGAAGAGAAATCGGCCGGAAACCAGACGATGATGATCCTGGGCCTGTGCCTGCTGTTTGTGTACTTCCTGCTGGCGGCGCAGTTTGAAAGCTACCTGCTGCCATTGTCGGTGTTGCTTTCCATCCCGACGGGTATCGTGGGTGCATTCGCCGCCATCAAAGCGGTAGGGCTCGATAACAACATATATGTACAGGTGGGGCTGATCATGCTGGTGGGGCTTTTGGCCAAAAACGCGATCCTCATCGTCGAGTTCGCTGTCCAGCGCCGGGCCGCCGGGTTTTCGATCATGGATGCCGCCATAGATGGCGCAAAGTCGAGGCTGCGCCCGATCATTATGACATCTTTGGCATTCATCGTGGGCATGATTCCGCTGATGATCGCAACCGGAGGTTCCGCAGCGGGTAACCGCTCCATCAGTACCGGCGCGGCCATGGGTATGCTAAGCGGTGTGGTGCTGGGGATCTTTGTGATACCGCTGCTGTACATGCTTTTCCAGTTTTTACAAGAAAAAATATCAGGTAAAAAGCAAGCCATTGCGCAACCTGTAACCGAACTGCAATGATTTTTATCAACAAAAATATAATGGGCAGCTTGCTGCTGACAGCGAGCCTGGCCTCCTGCGTGGTAGGGAAAAAATATGCGCGCCCCGACCTGGAAGCGCCCGCACAGTTCCGTACCCCGGTTGTCGTTACGGCGGATACGATCCAGTTACCCTGGCGGACGTTTTTCAAAGACCCGCAGCTGGTGTCGTTAATTGAGCAGGCGCTGGTTAAAAACAATGACATTGGCATTGCGGTCAAAAATGTGGAGCAGCTCGACCTGGCCGTGAAGCAGGCGCGGCTCGGCCTGCTCCCCACGGTGAACCTGTCCGCCGGCGCGAACCGTTCGTGGCTGTCGAAAAACTCGTTGAACGGCTCTTTGAGCGAACAGTTTTTGGGGACTTCCTACATGGACGATTACAGCGCCGCATTGCAGGTGTCGTGGGAAGCCGATATCTGGGGCAAGGTGAAAATGCAGAAGGAGGGCGCTATTGCCAGTTATTTTGCGCAAAAGGAAAACCTTACGGCGCTGAAAACCCGCATTATCAGCCAGGTAGCGCAATCGTACTATAACCTGATCAGCCTGGACGAGCAGCTGAAAATCGCGCAGCAAAACATTGCATTGAGCGACAGTACGCTGGATATGATGTATTTGCAATATAAATCGGGGCAGATCAACTCCCTGGCCGTCGACCAGGCCGAAGCCCAGAAGAAAACCGCCCAGCTGATCGTCCCGCTTGCACTGCAAAACATTGCCGTGCAGGAAAACGCGTTGAGCATTTTGTGCGGCTCCTATCCCGACAGTATCGCCAGGCAAGGCGCACTGGCCAATGTGGTTCCTGCCGACCAGTTTGCGTCGGCGGTGCCGGCACAGCTGCTCAGCCGGCGTCCCGACGTGAAAGCGGCCGAATACGCCGTGGTTTCTGCGAATGCCAACACCGGCCTGGCGAAGGCCGCCATGTATCCTGCACTGAGCATCTCACCGCAGATCGCCGCCAATTCATTCAATTTCAGGCAGTGGTTCGATCTCCCCGGCTCGCTCACCCGCACGCTGGCGATCAACCTCACGCAGCCGATCTTCCAGAAAAGGGCATTGAAAACAGCTTACGAAACCGCAGCGATTGAGCAGGAAAAGGCCGTGATTCAATACAAGCAAATGCTCATGAATGCGGTAGGAGAGGTTTCCGACGCCATGGCCAGGTCTGCCGGGGCTTCCGAACGGATGGTACTGGTGAATGAAAAGACCGCCCTGCTTAACAAGGCGACCCAGGATGCCACCAAGCTCTACAAAAGCGGAATGGCCACCTACCTCGAAGTGATCACCGCCCAGAACAGCCGCTTGCAGAACGACCTCGAAGCCATCACGATCCGGCTCGACAAGCTGAATGCGGTTACGGATTTATACCGGGCATTGGGCGGTGGGGTAGAGTAGCATAGGCATAGCTCATATCAACATCAAAATGGTTCATTGACCATTCTTTCGGAAGCTTGCCGAACTGCTTTTTGAATTCACGGGAGAAATACTTGCGGTCTTCGAAACCGACCAGTTGCGCGACTTCGCCGACAGTCATATCGGTTTGTTTTAGCAGTTCGGAGGCTTTGTTCAGGCGGGTCATTTTAACGAAATCGTTCACCGTCATGCCCGTCAGTGCTTTTACCTTCTTGTACAGTACACTCTTGCTCATTCCTACATGGGCGGTGAGATGGTTCAGCGTAAAATCTGCATTGGAGGTTTCTTTCAGGATAATCTCCGTCAGACCGGCTAAAAACTGGCTCTCTATGTCTGTTTCAACCAATACTGGATCTGTGGCGAGCTGCCGGGTATATTGCATTTGACTGGCATGGCGGGTCGCGAGGATATTCCTGATCTTAAGTTCGAGGATATCGATGTGGAATGGCTTTGAAATATAGTCGTCCGCTCCTGCATTCAGTCCTTCCATTTGATAATTCAGCGAGGACTTGGCAGTCAGCAGCATGACGGGAATATGGCTTGTTTGAACATTGGATTTGATATTTTTACATAAATCCAAGCCATTGATCCCCGGTATCATCACGTCGCTGATAATGATATCGGGAATATGCGTTCGTGCTTTTGTCCATCCGTCCTCGCCATCCGCTGATTCGATCACGTGAAATGCTTGCCCCAGCGCTTCCGCGCAAAAGCTGCGGAGTTCGTCGTTGTCTTCGATGAGTAAAACGGAATACTTGCCAATGTCGCCTTTCGATGCTGCATGCTGCCCCGGTTGGATATGATTACCCAAAGTTTCGAACTGCTTGTGCCGTTCTTCATCGAAAACCGTGACAGGCGGGTTGAAATGCGAAATGCCTTTAAAAAGTGTTACCGAAAAGCAGCTGCCCATATCGGGTCCGGTATTTGAGCTTTTTACGGTTAGCGACCCGCCGTGCAACTCCACGACGCGGTTGGCGAGCGACAGCCCGATTCCGTAGCCTGTATTGCGCAAATCATGTTCATACACCTGAAAGAAATTGACAAACAGCCTGTCCAGAAGCTCCGGTGCAATGCCCTTGCCGGTATCGGATACCGTTATCTGCACCGAATTGGCCTGGTCGGTAATACGGATACGGACGGTCCCCGCTTCGGGAGAAAACTTATAGGCATTGTGCAGCAGGTTGTAGATGACCTTCTGCAATTGTCCGGGATCGTACCAGAGCTGGATGCTGTCGGCGGTACTTTGAAGGATCGTTTCGATCTGCTTTTCCGCGGCCAGGTGTTCGAAGGCCGCAACGCAGTTTTTGACAAAACCAACGATGTCGGACGAGCATACATAGAGTGATATTTCTTTCCTTTCGATTTTTCGGAAATCCAGAAGCTCGTTCACCAAACTCATCAGCTGGTCGATGTTTTTACCGGTGGTTTTTAACAACCTGGCGGCATCCGGATTGACAATCTCGGTATCGAGTAAACGCTTGACGGGAATGCTGATGAGCGTCAGGTGTGTGCGGATTTCGTGTGAGATATTGGTAAAAAAATCCAGTTTCAGCTGGTACAACTCGTCCTCCTTTCTGAGTATTCCGCGATACCAGAAAAAGCGGGTGACCAGGAACGCGATCAACAGGAAAACACCTGCATAGGCTACGTAAGCGACCCAGGTATTCCACCAGGGCGCATCGATCGTTATCACCAGTCTCTTGGGCGCATTGTTCCAGATGCCGTCGTTATTGGCACCTCTCACGGCAAACACATACCGGCCGGGAGGCAGGCTGGTGTAGGTCGCCGATGGATTATCCACGTAGTTCCAGCTGTCTTCAAAGCCTTCCAGCCGGTAGGCGTACAGGTTTTTTTCAGGATGAAGAAAATTCAGTACCGCAAAATCGACGGAGAAGCTGCTTTGATTATGGGTAAGGCTGATTTCTTTCAACTGATTGATCGCGCCGGTCAAAAATCCTTCGCTTTTTCCCGCTTGGGAAGGCTGGTTAAAGAGTTTGAACCCGGTCAGTGCAATTCCGGGCGGAGCCGAGTTGACGGGAACTTTCCGGGGATCAAACCGGAAAGCACCGTTGCTGTAACCGAAAACGATTTCGCCGTTTGCTAATCGGGCAGAAGCTCCCGGCGCAATCTCATTGCCGGGCAGGCCGTCTGCCAGCGTATGGTATTGCAGTGTTCGCTGCCCGGGGTGATACCGGGCAAGGCCCTTATCCAGGCTTATCCAGAGATAGCCCTGCTTATCGCCGACAATATTCCCGACATGCGCGCTGGAAATCCCGTGTGGCAGGGGACGGTCCATCAACGCGTTTTTTTGGGCATCATACCTTTTCAGGCCACGGTCGGAGGTTCCCACCCAGATATTCCCGGAAATGTCCTCGCAAATGGTCGTCGGTGTGCCTTCCCATGTCGTGAGCGAATCGATCTGCGTTGCCGGAAGCCATTCCGCAGCCGTTCTGCCGGGTTTGATAATCAATATTCCATTCCGCACACCCGCCCAGATATTACCGGACTTGTCCTTATATAAACACGAGAAGGCCCTGCTGGAAGCCGAACGGTGATTAACAGGTGGCGTAAAGCGTGTAAACCTGCCCTCCGCGGCGTCGAGCAGAAAGAGCCCGTCCTGCGAAGTCCCTATCCAGAATTCACCATTCCCGTCTTCAAGGATGGCGGTAATATGATGCAGGTATCCTTCCTGGGGAACGTCTCCCGGAATTTGGTAAGCTTTCGTATGCCCCGTTGCCGGATCGAAACAAACGACCTGATTGTAATTTTTGCCGATCCAGAGGCGGTTACCGCGATCGAGATAGAGGATCCGGCATTCTTCATTCTGCTCCTTATCGAATGTAATTTGCTTTGTGAATTTTCCCTGCCTGTCCATACGTACGACCTTGTTGCGGTAGAGGCTTAGCCAAAGGTGGTGGTCGTGATCTTCCAGCACTGCATTTACCACTCCCTTTTCTCTCAGCGGAAGTATTGTAAAGGGATGATTGTCCGGGTAAATGAAATTGGCCCCGCCGTAATGTGCACCAAACCACAGGAGTCCCTGGCGGTCCTCGTAAATGGAATAAATGCAATTGTCGCTCAACGAGCCGGACTGCATATCGTCGTGCCGGAAAACTTCGGCCGCATCCCGGCCCGCATTGATGCGATAAAGTCCGTTCGCGGCGCCGACCCACAAACGCCCGGACTGATCGCAGAAAATTTTGAGTATCGTATCGAACTTCTGGTTGCCGGGCAGGCCGGTCCAGACTTGCAGGGAATTGTCGGACGGGTTCAGCTTTAAGAGCGTGCCCCGGATGGTGCCAATCCAGATATTGCCGGTCTGGTCGCTGGAGACGGCCCTGACTTGCGTATCACCCGGTACGTTACGGATCATTTGGATGTTGTGGCTACCCTCCCGAATGCTGGCGAGCCCATCGGACGTGGCCGCCCAGAGCGTCCCGGAGCGGTCGACATGAAGATCATGGACAATCGTGCCCACAGGAAGTCCGCTGGCCGGCGATTCAAGAAATCGGTTGAAGCGGAAGCCGCCCTTTGCCTTCACCAGCTGATTGACCCCATTGGCTGTCCCGATCCAGAGTGTCCCTGCACGGTCTTCTGAAAATGACCGGATCGAATTGTTGCTTATCGATCCCGGGTCGCCGGGTACATTCACGAACCGGGTGAACGAATCGCTGGCCGGATCGTAGCGGTTCAGGCCGCTTTGGGTACCGACCCACAGGTTACCCCGGGAGTCGCAGTAAACTGACCGGATATTGTCCGATGAAATGCTTCGCGGGTTATCCGACGCGTGCTTGTAAATTTTGATTTCGCGGGAGTCATATCTGGCAAGCCCGTTGGGGGTAGCGAACCATAAAAATCCCGTGTGGTCCTGTGCAATTTGACGAACCGTGTTTCGCGCCAGACCGTCGAATGGAACAACATGGTGGAAAATCGGCGGCTGTGCCCATAGTGTGCAGGAAAGAAAAATTGTACACAATAGTACAATTGCAATGCGTGTCATGATAGGTGGGGTTTAGAATAAGTTCTACTTAACGTAAAACTGTTTCATATACAGAGGCTCTTGACCCGTGTAAGTAATAATGCCGTAAATCTATTAATAAACGACATTATTGATATGTAACCGATTGGAGAAAAATCAAAATTCTACCTTTTTAAAATCAATTGTCGCCCTTCGGATACCTTTAAAAAGCGAATATTTGCGAACGAGTGAGTATTAATTCTACATAACCAGCTGGCTTCTTTATTGGAGCGTCCGGCATAAGCTCATGCACGTGTAGCGTCAATCCCATCCATCCCTTCGTCGGGTCTCACAATGCTTAATTAGTTTCCACTTAAATAAATCAGCATGAAAACTTTCTATGGACGAAAGCCGGGCGTGCGGGGAGCAAAGCGCTGGATTGCGTTTGCTTCGCTCTTCGCCCTGGCTGGCTCTGCCTATTCCCTAACCCGACCGATCAACTGGCGGCCTCTGGTAACAGAGCTTAGCCGCACGCTTCCGGAACCTTTGCAGCAATTGCTGCCCCAGCAGAAAAAGACCATTGAACCGCAGGCAGCCCCTGATCCGACAAGGACCATGGCGCCGCAGGGCGCATTCCCGCTGCAACGCGGAATGGCGCTGGTAAGCCGGTTGTCCAATCCCAATGCCGGGGCACCTGGCCAGGGGTCTGACCGGAAAGGTTTTGTTCTCGGGGTTTACGATGCGCGTAATCCGGGTGGCAACAGCGCGCCTGCCGCATTAGGCAACTGGAATGATGTATCCAACACCATCTTCCGCCATCCCGACTGGACCAATGCTAAAATGGGGGAAGTATTCGGTATAGAGATCGATAACTCCGTGCCGGCAACGCCCCAGGTATTTGTGGGGAGTACCGGGACATTCGTAGGATATATCAACGGCTCCGCGGAATATGCCGGCCGTACCATTCCCGCCGCAGGTTCCGAAGGCGGTGATGTCTTCCGCGTCGATGGCAATACCGGGAATGTTTCCACGATCACGAATGCGATCCCGAGCACAGGTTACCATACTTCCGGGGGGCGCGGGGCTTCGGCCATGACCGTCCCGTTGAATACAACCGCGGGCCGGGTAAAAACGGTGGCGATCGTGAACGGAGGTACGGGCTACGCATTATTCGATCCGCTGGTGTTCACTGGCGGTACCGGAACGGGCGCTGCCGGTTATGTAACGGTGACAGCCGGCGTCATAACCGGTATTGTCGTCACCAACCAGGGTACCGGCTACGGTCCCGGGCCGCTGACGGTGAGCGTCACTTCTGCTGGCGGAGGCACGGGGTTCACCGGAACGGTTACGATGGGCTATCCCCTGCAAACAGGCATCATCGTTCCTACTTCCGGAGGGGCTGGATATCCATTTTTAGGGGCCACGATCATGGGTGACGGGGTCGGCGGCGGCGTATCGACTGCATTCACCACTGGTTCGCTTACCCAGTACAACATCACCGTGGCGGGTCTCGATTACACCTACGCACCGACCGTCACTATCAACAACCGTTACACCGGTGTGGGAAATATTGGTTATAACTATGCCAAAAAAGTAGTTTACACTGCATCGCTGGATAATGGTAATATCTACGCGATCGACGCGACTACCGGTACTTTCCTGGGCGTACCTTTCAATCATCAGCCTGGAATTGCCGATCCTTCACTTGCCGTTACGGACCTGCGCCGTCTCGCGGTGGGTATGGCGTGGAACCCGAGAGACAACCGCCTGTATTTTTCACGGCCTGACGCCGTCGGGTATACGACTTCGGGTACCAGCTACAATTACACCCACAATGAAGTGGTTTCTATCGGTTTGAATGCGGATGGTTCAATCAATACCTCGGATGTGATCAGGCAGGATGTCCGGCTGCCGGTTACGGCATTGCAGCTCGATCAACGTTCGCTGATTACCGACATCGAGTTCACCTCGGACGGTAACATTGCATTGCTGGGCGAAATGTCGACCGGAAACTCCGCTTTCCGCTTCACTACCTCGGAAAGCCGGTTTACCAAAGGTTCCCACAATGCGATTGCACGGGAATACCGGTTTGACGGCAGCGCCTGGTCTCTGAATGAGGAGTACCACGTCGGCAACACTTACAGCGGCTACAACAATACCGGGGGAGCGGATTTCGGTTATGGTAATTCCGAAAACCCCGAGGCCTATTATGATGCGGCAGTGCTGACGGGAGACTATATCGAAGGCTCCGGATTTGTGTACGGTATACAGGTGAGCCCGCTCTCGCAGGGAAATTATCCTACCAACACGCCCTATAACCACTACATAATCGATGATAACACGACGGTACTCGGATTATTTGTAGAGAAAACCGGTATCGGCGACGTCGACGTATTCAGCGGGGTGGATTATCCTGCGCAGGACATCGTACTCGCATTGGGCGTCATTACCCAGCCCACAGATTGCACCACGCCCGACGGGATCATCACCATCACCGGCGAAGGACTGCTGCCGAACACGCCTTATCCTGTTACTTATGTGAAGGATGGCGGCGCGCCGGTTTCTGCAAGCATTGTCAGCAACGCTTCGGGTATCATTGAAATCACGGGTCTACCGCCCGGGGCCTATACGGGTATCCAGATCAACGACCCGCCGACCTACACGAGTAACATCCTTTCGACGACGTTGACATGTTCCGTTTCATTAAGCGGCACGGTATTCAACGACGTCAATGGCTTGAACCCGACACCGACCAATACGGTAGACGGCACGCCTATCCAGTCGCCTTCGGGCACCGCGCTACACGCGAACCTGTTCACGGACGCAGGCGCATTCGTAGCGACTACGCCGATCGATGGTTCAGGTAATTACGTATTCAATAATGTAACGCCTTCGAGTACTTACATTGTCACGATCAGCACGACACCGGCAGCGGCCGGCTCTACGCCTGCGGGTTCGGTAGGGCTTCCTCCTACCTGGTTCAATACCGGGGAGAATGTAGGTTTGACTGCGGGAAGTGATGGAACTGTGGATGGTATTTTGCAAGCGGTAGTTGCTACTGTCGATCTGCCGAATGTGAATTTCGGCATCGAGCAGGGCCCTGAGACGGCTGTTAACCTGCAAGCGAGCCAGCCTAATCCGGGCGGCACGACCAGCGTAACGGTTCCAGCCAATGCATTTGTGACCAGCAATGTGGGCACTAACCCGAATACCGGCGATACGGCCCCGGGAGCGGTAACCGGCGTTATTATCACGGGTTTCCCGAGCAATGCTACCAGCATTACCATCGACGGAAATGTGTATACCGAACTGACCGGCATTACCGACGATTACCCGCAGGGAATCCCGACCGACGCGACAGGACAGCCGACGGTTACCATCCAGGTTGATCCGGCTGACGGGGCAGTGAGCGTTGTGATCCCGATCGCGGCAATCGACGCGGCAGGCGTTCAGGATGCCACACCGGGCAGCATTACATTACCTTTCACCGTAGTTGCGCCGATCTCATTAAGCGGAACAGTCTTTAACGACGTCAACGGTTTGAACCCGACGCCAACCAATACGGTAGACGGCGTGCCTATCCAGTCGCCATCGGGCACGGCGCTACACGCGAACCTGTTCACGGACGCAGGCGCGTTCGTAGCAACGACGCCGATCGACGGTTCGGGCAATTATGTTTTCAATAATGTAGCGCCTTCAAGCACTTACATTGTCACGATCAGCATCACACCGGCAGCGGCCGGCTCTACGCCTGCGGGTTCGGTAGGGCTTCCTGCAACCTGGTTCAATACCGGGGAGAATGTAGGTTTGACTGCGGGAAGCGATGGAACTGTGGATGGTATTTTGCAAGCGGTAGTTGCTACTGTTGATTTGCCGAATGTGAATTTCGGCATCGAGCAAGGCCCTGAGACGGCTGTCAACCTGCAAGCGAGCCAGCCTAATCCGGGCGGTGCCACCAGCGTGACGGTTCCAGCCAATGCATTCGTGACCAGCAATGTTGGAACTAACCCGAATACCGGCGATCCGGCCCCGGGCGCAGTAACCGGCATTATCATCACGGGTTTCCCAAGCAATGCAACCAGCATAACCATCGACGGAAATGTGTATACCGAACTGACCGGCATTACAGACGATTACCCGCAAGGAATCCCAACCGACGCAAGCGGACAGCCGACCGTTACGATCCAGGTTGATCCGGCCGATGGGGCTGTGAGTGTTGTGATCCCGATCACAGCGATCGACGCGGCAGGCGTTCAGGATGCCACACCGGGCAGCATTACTTTGCCTTTCACTGTCATTGCACCGATCTCACTAAGCGGAACGATCTTCAACGATGTCAACGGCTTGAACCCGACGCCAACCAATACGGTAGACGGCGTACCTATCCAGTCGCCTTCGGGCACGCCGCTACACGCGAACCTGTTCACGGAAGCAGGCGCATTCGTAGCGACGATACCGATCGACGGTTCGGGCAATTATGTATTCAATAATGTAACACCTTCGAGCACTTACATTGTCACGATCAGCACGACACCGGCAGCGGCCGGCTCTACGCCTGCGGGTTCGGTGGGGCTTCCTGCCAACTGGGTAAATACTGGTGAGAATGTAGGTCTGACCGCGGGAAGCGATGGCACTGTAAATGGTATTTTGCAGGCTGTGGTTGCCACTGTCGATCTGCCGAATGTCAATTTCGGTATCCAGCAACTTCCGGAATCGGAGGATCATTCCGCTGCATTGCCTGATCAGCCTGCGGCCGACGCAATGATCCCGCTGGACGGTGTACTGGCTCCTGCGCTCTCAGGCAGCGATCCTGAGGACCATAGCGGTGGAGGCTCGCTCGAAAACCGTACGATCCTGATTACCTCGCTGCCGACAAATGGTGAGCTATGGTACAATGGAACGCAGATCACGGTAGGTGACGATGGCGTGAATCCCGTTTCTGTGATCAATCCATTCACTATCACCAACCTGGTACTGTCTGATCTGGAAATCAAATTGACCGGTAGCGGCTATACGAGCACGTCGTTCACCTATGCACACGTGGACGGAGCCGGTTTCCCTGACCCGACACCTGCGACGTACACCCTGACGTGGGAAGATCCCCTGCCTGTAAAACTGGTGTCTTTTACCGCCAGCAAAGAAGGCGATGTCGTTCAGTTGGTATGGACTACTTCGGAGGAAAGCAACAGCGAATACTTCGAGATACAACGCAGCGCGGATGGTAAGGACTGGAAGCCGCTGAGCCGCGTCAACAGCGCCGGTGAGAGCAGTCAGATCCGCCATTATGATTACACCGACGCCAATCCGCAGCCGGGACAGAATTTGTACCGCCTGAAAATGGTCGATAAAGATGCGGACGGCCGCCCCAATAGTTTTGCATTCAGCGGCATCCGTTCGGTTAGTTTCGAGCAGGTATTCAGTGCGGTACTTTCTCCGAACCCGACTTCCGATGTCTTGAAAATCACCACAGCCAACTGGCAACTGGTGAAGGCGGTTAAAATCTACGACGCTGCCGGCAAGTTGGTTTACAACTCAGGAAACAAGCCTGAAAAACAGATCAATGTGCGTGGTTTAGTGAGTGGAATGCACGTGGTGATGATCGAGCAAATCGATGGCGCATCGCATGCACAGCGCATCGTTATTATTAAATAATTCTACAAACCTCCTGGATAAATTTCCAGGAGGTTTCAAATTAACTATACACACCCTATTTTTACCCCAACTCTATACAACTAGTTACTTGCAATGCCCGTTGATTACCGCAAAAGCGTCCTTTTATTGATCCTGTTGATCGGATCGGTAGCCGCGCTATACGGTTGGACTTCGGATGCGGAACACACACAAACAACTCAAAAGGAGCTGGATAGCCTTCGTTACATGCTCGGCGAATCACTCTTTTTTGACAAAAGACTTTCGGTGACGGGCACAAAGAGCTGCGCCACTTGCCATAATCCCGAACTGGCCTTTACCGACGGCTACCGGAAATCTCCGGGCGCATTGGCCGATCTGCATTTCCGCAATACGCCTACGCTCCTGAACGTTTCCCGGCAGAATTACCTGAATTGGGCCAATCCGGACGTAGTTTCCCTGACCGACCAGATGGACGGCCCGCTCTTTGGCACACAACCTATTGAAATGGGACTGGCCAAAAAGGATACGGCCATTCTCACCAAACTTTCATCCAATCCTTCCTACGCCAGCGCCTTGCAGGCTTTGTTTCCGCAACCGGGTGGTCACCGGTTGAACTGGGAAGAAGTGAAGGCTTTACTGGCTGTTTATGTACGCACACTCAATTCTTTTGCTTCGCCTTATGACCTGTACAAAACAGGGGATAGGAATGCGATTTCTTCATCGGCCAGGGCTGGTGAGCAATTGTTCTTTTCCGCCGCTTATGGTTGCTCGAACTGTCACCGGCCACCCACATTCGGAGCCGATTCGACCATGCCGATGCAGGAGCAGTTCGCCAATGTGGGGCTCTATAATCATGGTGATGGTAATTATCCTGCCGAAGATCAGGGTTTGTACCAGGTCACGAGGCGAGTTGAGGATAAGGGTAAATTCAAAATACCCACTTTGAGAAACCTGCAATACACGGTGCCCTATTTTCACGACGGCAGTGCGGCCGACCTTGGCGAGGCATTAGCCGTTTTCGAGCAGGGCGGGAGGAATGTTACTTACGGCCCCTGGCAGGGAGACGGCAGAAAAAACTCGTTCAAGCATGCATTGATCCGCCCTGTTAAAATGAATACGCAGGAAAAACAGGCGCTGCTTGATTTTTTACAAAGTCTCAACGATACCATTACATATTCCCCTAAACGCTTAGCTATACCTCATGAGGAGATTTCAGGCATGTTTTAATAGGTTAACCATTGGCATTACCCTTCTGATAGTAATCGCGCTTCTCAGTTGTTCCGACGGTAAAAAGCGGCTCGCTGCTACGGCAACGGACGAATACGAAAAGACCTCCGAACTGATCGAAAATGCCGATTCCTCAGCGATGGGAATCATTGAATTGGTTAAATATAAGAACCTGATCGATAGTGCATTGAAAGCCAGGACGCCGATTGTTCCATTACAGCGCGCATTGAGCGGAGAGGAGCAGTCGGCTCAGGATATCAGCATGGGCGATGCTACATTTTTGCAGTTTGTGAGGGATAGCACGGGGAGAGCTTACCGGAACGAGATCTTCGGAATTTACCCCGCACGCGAAAGTGACCTCACCACCGCCCACAAATCCATTTTGCAGCAAGGCCCGTGCTACCGGGTGGAGATGTATAATTTTGCCAAAAACATTACTTCCATCGCGCTCGTGTCGGTGAGGCAGGCGAGGGTGTTCCAGGCGGCGCATTATGTGGCCATGCAGCCCGAACTTCCCGCGCATTTGAGAAACCTGGCCGTCAAGCTGGCTGTCGCAAACGGCAATGTACAAAAGGCGCTCGGCGTCCGGCCGGATGAAAAAGATGCATTGATGGCCGACACCAAAACGGCATTGAACCAGAGCCGTTGCGAGCGTAGCAAGCACCTCTGCGTGGCGCCGACATTCGCGCGCGACAAAAAAGCATTATGGACGATTGTGGACCTCACCGATCTGCGGGTCGCCGGGCTAAGGTGGACCAACCTCGGTGATACGCCGGTAGTGACGACCACTTTCGCATCCGAGCGCCGTGTGCAGAACGAGGCGATTACGAATTGTTTTTGCAAAACCGAGGTTGGCCTTGAACGCAACAACTGGTCGCTGAACTACATGATCACCAGCAACGACGGCCTGCGGATTTCGGATGTGGTTTTTAAAGGAAAAAAAGTGCTGGATAATGCCAAACTGGTCGACTGGCACGTCAGTTACAGCAATACCGACGGTTTTGGTTACAGCGACGCGGTAGGCTGTCCCTATTTCAGCTCCGCTACCGTGGTGGCCGTCGAGGCACCGAAAATCGCCGACCTGATCCGGCAAGGCAAGCGCGTCGGATTTGTGATTGAACAATATTACCGGAGCGAAGGATGGCCGTCGCCCTGCAACTATGAATATTTCCAGCGGTACGAATTCTATGACGACGGGCGGTTCCGGGTCGCTGCGGCAAATATCGGCCGGGGATGCGGCAACGACGGGACTTACCGGCCGGTGTTCCGAATAGCGCTGGCTGGCAAAACCAATCCTGTTGCCGAATGGGACGGCGAGGCGTACCGTACCGTGGCGCAAGAAGGGTGGCGCCTGCAAGGACCGGCCACCCGCTATGCCGACGGTGCGATGTTCCGCATCGGGGGCGACAACTCGTCGTTCCGGCTGGTACCGGGCAACGGGCAGTTTGCCGACGGCGGCCGGGGAGACCATGCCTATATTTACTTTACCGTCAACAAACCCGGTGTCGACGAAGGCGCCAGCGACCTGCCTACGATCGGCCCGTGCTGCAACATCGATTACCGGCAAGGGCCGGAAAAGTTTATCGAGCCTGGCCCGGAAGCGCTTGCCAATCAGCGGGTGGTGATCTGGTACGTCCCGCAAATGAAAAATGACGATACAAAAGGGAAGGAATACTGCTGGGCGGAGGCGCGTCTGGTGAACGGCGTTTATCAAACTGAGGCCTATCCGTGCATTGCCGGCCCTATGTTCATCCCTGAATAGATTTTTATATAAAATGAAAGGATTTTTACTGGTAACTGCCTCGCTGCTCGTGCTGGCAGGCGCGGGATGCCGCAAAAATGAGACGGCGGTTAACGAGACCGGCATTACCGTCATCGCCGAATGCAAAGGAGCACCCGGGTACCTGACCCAGGCCGGTTTCATCCCGGGCAAGCCATTTGGATTCAGCGTGGCCGAGAAAGGCACCACGGGTTTATCGCTGGTTCAGTTCCCGGGGCCGGGCGTTCCTTACAAGCAGTTTCGGTTGCCCGGCTGGGACATTGCCGGCCACCTCGGCGCGGTGGTAACAGATAAAAGCGGCAACAGCTACCTCATTCCCCGGCCGTTTATCAATACATTAAAAAACGACCCGGTGAAACAAAATACGATCTACAAGGTCGACAGCGAAACCGGTAAAATGACTGCCTACATCGAGCTTCCTTCCGAAAAACAGCCGCATGCGGGAAACCCTTACGGCCTGCTGGGGTTGATGTTCGATTGTGAAAATGACCTGCTATATGCTTCCTCGGTGGCAGGTAGCGGCCTCGATGCGGAAACCGGGAGCATCTACGCCATCCGTACCTACGGGGAACCGAAGGTACTGGCGACGCTCGCCGGTGTGGAGGCGATGGGCATCGGACTCTGCTACCTGGACGGCAAGAAAGTGCTGTTCTTCGGAAAAGCGCGCGGCAGCGAAGTGTACGGCATTGCATTGAACGCAGACGGAAGTTTCGAAGGCGAACCGCTCAAAGTATTGTCTCTGGAAAAATTGGGCGACCGCGGCGATGACAAGCCCCGGAAGATACGCTTCGATGCCCGGGGTAATATGCATGTAAGCGGCATCGTCTTTAATTTTAACCTGGCCAATTCCGCCGACAAGCAGGAGAATATCTACACATTTCAATATGACCCGGCAAGCAAACAATGGCGGCTTTTGAATGTCAGGAAAGGGATTCTTTGAAAGTACGTTCGATTTTACAAGTTTATTTCCACCGAAATCACAGCGGTCCTTCCATCTGATGGCCAGATGCCGGGGAATATTGCCTCGGAGCGCAGGCCTGGCCAGGTGAAAATCTAAAATCAGACAGGAAAAGGGTCCACCTCGGGGTAAAATTGGCATTCAAAATGTCGGCTCGTCGGGGTTTAGATTTTTAATGTATTCTTTCCGGTAGTTGCCCGGACTCCGGCCCATGTGGGCCCTGAATGTCTTGTAAAAGAACGCCATATCGGTAAAACCCGAATCGAAGCAAATTTCGGCTACCGTTTTATTGGTGGACAGCAGCTGTTGCCTTGCGTATTTGAGCCGGTAGGCCATCACAGCCTCGGTAGCCGTTCTGCCGGTGGTTTTCTTGTAATATTTACAAAATGCGTTGGTCGACATCCGTGCCAGACCGGCGATTTCCTGTAAGGTTACCTTGGTGCGAAAATTATCGATGATGAATCCTTGCACCGCGTTTAGCCGGTGATAATGGTGCAATGCAGCGCTGGAAACCACCAATTCGTCGTTTAACAGCGTTCGGTTTTGTGACGCCGCGAGAATATCAAGCACTTCCAATAGCAGGATAAGCTTTTTATAGGGTGTGCCCGCCGACGCCATATCGAGCATATGGTCGATAACCTGCTGGTTTTCCGGGCCACTGAAATGGATGCCTTGCTGGCTCGTAAGCAGAAGGTGTACAATATGCCAGGCCTGATGCTTTTCAAAGAAACCGTCCCCGAAAAGGCTTTTGTCAAATTGCACGACGACGGACCGCGCATTGATGGTTTCGCCGCGGCTGGTGTTTTTCCAGCAATGGGGGAGGTTGGGACCAATGAGTACAAGGTCATTGGTCCCGTAGGCCGACATATTATTACCAACAAACCTGTTTCCTTCCCCTTTCAGGATCGCGGTAAGTTCGATTTCCGGGTGAAAATGGTACGGCGAGTGGAATTCATCCTGCTCAAATATCCTGACAAGCAGGGTGTTTTCACTTTGGCATGAGAGTGGTTCTAATGTCGGCTTTACCATTACCGGTTGCGTGTTTTCAAGTAAACGATTCAATGAGCATGCGTGTGCTCTTTTGTATAGGATTCTGTTTTTGATTGCTTAATCAGTTTTGTCAGCAGACTGATCTCATCGCTATCATAGGCTTTGAAGTCACCGTGATAAAGGTCGTGCTGCCATACCTTTTGCTCGGGATCGCCCGGCCGGTGGCCCCAGGGAAGTTCCGTCTGGGTTTTGCCGTTCACCAGTCCCCATAATGTGCACCCGATCTTGTTTTCGTAAAACACGTCGAGCACATCCGGTATGGTTGATTTGAACGGCCTGTTCATCCACTCGGTATTGATCAGCGGCCGTTTAAATTTTTTGTATTTATCAATCGTTTTCAGCAAAGTTTCGCGGTTGCCGTATTCGTGAAAAGTGATCACATCCGAATGCGCGGTAATAATATCATTTAATCTCTGGTTATTGTCAAACGCTCCGATCGACAGCGGCTGCGAAGGATTGATCTCACGTGCCCAGGAAATTACTTTTTTAAGTAGTGGCAGGGTAGTGGTACCCAGTCCGCCATTGGTAGGTTCGTTGTACAAATCCCACAATATTACGCGTTTATCATCCTTAAACCGACTGATGACGGCCTTTACATACTTTTCAAGCTTTGGATAGGTGGTCGTGTCCGTCACCATGCTGTGGCCCGGACTCGGCGACCATGCCCAGGCGTACCACCCCTTCAAAGGCTCTGGCTGCTTGCCCACTTTGGGATCGGGCGTGATACCGAAAGAGCAATCGTCAAACAATGCGGGCATAAACTTAATGTGATGCTTTTCGCAAATCTTCATAAAGCCATCCAGTGTCTTGAGAAAATATTGTGGATCGTCCTCATAAACGGCATATTGTAAAACCACGCGCAACGTGTTCATGCCGCTCTGCTCCGCCAGCGCAAGCTCCCGGTCGATAGCCGCCGGATCGTAAGTCGTTTTGTCCCACATCGCCGTGTAGTTAATCGCGTAGGCAGGAATGTAGTTAAATCCGCAAAGCCAGGGCTGCTTATTGTACCATTCCCAGATGCGCTCTTCCGTCCATTTATTGGCTGTATTTTGGCTGTAACCGAAAACAGAAGCCATTAGCAGCAGGGCAAGCAAAGCAAGTCGTATTCTTATCATGTCAGATTGAAATAATGTTTTTGTTTGATTCCTTATAATACCAGTGGGTTCAGGCGCGACGCGGCGATGCTGCCTGGTTCCAAACCATCCAGCCAGCGCTGGCGGTCATTGTGCTGATGCTTGTTTCTCGGCTCGGTTACACGGGCGCCGTCCGCAAAGAAAATCACGGTCATAACTTCACGGGTGACGGCGGAATTATTGCCGGGAGCCGCGTGCAATGTCCAGCCGTAATGCCAGGTTGCGTCCCCGGCTTTCATCGCGCTGGCCCGGGTTACGGGATACCCTTTTTCCCGGATGTACTTTTGCAAGGCAGTTTCTGATTCGTCGGAAATGGGAATGTCCCCGGCAAAACCGTCGTGGTGCGATCCGGATGCGAACGTCAGCATACCCATATCTTCGGTGATATCGATGAGCGGCATCCACATGGTAATGGTGTTATTGGTGTCCAGCGGCCAGTAGTACTGGTCCTGGTGCCAGGGGGTGAAGCCTCCGCCGGGCTCTTTAAACAAGGCCTGATCGTGGTAAATGCGTACATTATCGACGCCAAGCAGTTCGGCGGCGATACGGCCGAAACGTTCTGCCAGCGTAAAACACCGAACCTCCTCATCGTTTTCCCAAAGGTTCATGACTTGAAGAAAGGCTTTACCATAGGTATCACGGTCTTCGAGCTTGCGTTGCTCCGTATTGTAGCGGTAAGCAGCGTCGTTGATCACCTTCCGGAAGTGTTCGATTTCAATGGGGGACAGGACTCCTTCAATAAGCGTGTGCCCAAGATTTCTGAAACTGCTTGACTGTTCCAGGCTGACGCGCGGTGCGCTGTCGGGTTGCAGGATGTTTGATACAGACATAAACACGGGATTTGACAGATTTTTACTGGGTCAAAACAAGTCAATAAAAATGCGCCGTGTTTAGGGTTGCATTGGCTAAAACATAGTGTATTTTATCCATTTGAGGTAAACATCCATACTATTTCGCTCAATCGCGGGCATTTCAAGCTAAATTAGATCGAACGACAGGTATTTTTGTCAACGCCCGATGGCAGCGGGATACGCCTGCCATCAGGCGTTTGACGAAAAATGAAGTACAATTTGCTTAACTTGGTGTGTTCGTGAAGTATAATACTTGATTCGACCTTGAAATTTATGAAAGTCCAAAGTACGATCTATGCGATGATCATCACATTGATGTACGCGATCGGGCCGGCTTTTTCACAACCCTTTGGGACGACCGCCAAACATATTGATTTTCAAGTATTAAAATTCAAGCCAGCTATCGGGGACACTGTCGCATACGAGTATGGGTTTTTAAAGGTTCCGGAAAATCGCAATGCTCCTGAGACGCGTAGCATCGAGCTCGCTGTATTAAGGTTAAAGGCCAAAAGTCCAACCAGCCGCTCCCCAATCCTGTTCTTGTCTGGTGGACCGGGCCAGTCTGGGATCAGTTATATTCAGGAAGAATATTTTCAATCACTTATTTTCAACCTTCAGCAGGATCATGACATTATTCTGTTGGATCAGCGCGGCGCAGGCAGATCTACCCCCAGTTTGGAATTCCCGTTGCCGGCGGCTGATAACAAGCTTATTTTCCTGAATGAAAAACGGGCGATCAAGCTTCACAATGAGGCTGCTGCGGTCGGATTCGCTGATTTCAAAAAAAGGGGAATCGATATCAAAGGTTACAACACCGTTCAAAATGCCGAAGACCTGAATGACTTGCGGGTTGCATTGAAAATCGAGAAAGTAAACTTGCTTGCTTACAGTTACGGCACACATCTTGGACTTGCCCTTGCACGATTACACGCTTCCTCGATTGACCAGATGGTCCTCATCGGAACGTCGGGGCCTAATCATATGCATCACCTGCCGTTCAGTTACGATAAACAATTGATGCGTATTTCCGCTTTGGCGGCTCAGGATTCTGTAATCAAAGATCAAGTGCCCGATATGATCTTACTTTTGAAAAGTCAGTTGAAAAAACTTGCGGCAAATCCTGTTGTCCTTCCAGTTAAAGACCAGAGATTCAAAAGAGTTGTGCATGTTCCAATAGGGAAATTTGGGCTTCAGTTGATCCTTAGGTTAGACACTGGCGACAGCAATGACTTTGTTTATTTCCCGGCCATGTTGTATGGAATGGAGCACGGGGACTACCGGATACTGCAACGGTACGTCGAGAGGCGTTACAATCAGTTTAACGGAGGATACGGTTCAGGAATATCTGCAATGCGCCAGGCATCGGGAGCGACAGCCGACAGGTACGCCGAAATCATTGATCAGGGGAAGACTGCGATCCTGGGAAACAGCATTAATACTCCGGACATCTATGGCGGCTGGCAAAATATTGATCTTGGAGACCCTTTTCGAACATTATTCAAATGCAATCTGCCAACCTTGTTCATCAGCGGCACACTTGATAGCAATACTCCTGTTTCCAATGTTGAAGAGTTGCTCCCGTGGTTCTCACAGGCGCGTCAGCTAAGCGTGGAAAATGCGGGCCATGAAGACATGCTGTCCAATGCTGAGGTTCAAAATGAGATCATGCGATTTTTTAGAAAAATGGAGCCATTGAAAAGGTCTATCGCGCTTCCCAAGCCCCGTTTCGTTTCGTTCTTTTAATAGTTGACGAAGTTCGAGTAGAAAGGATTTCAACTAAGTCTTATTGAATAGCAGCATTTGGTAACCTGGAATAAGTATGGTGAAATATCTATCGAAAATCAGATTATTGACATTCTTATCGGTCATTTTGCTTTTGACAGCCAAGTGCAAAAAAGACGCGCCGATTCAAGAGATGGATGTGGTATGTGAAGTACAAGATCCAATCTGGAATTTAAAATGGCTTAATGCAGAATTTAAGCAGTTTATAGGTGGGCCGGAAGTTAATGGAATTGTTTTGTACGAATACAATGGTGACCAGGTGATTGAAGTCCAGAATAGCCTTTTCAGTTCCACAAACATGCACCAACATCTGTGTAACGGCGTAAAACTCGATTTGCAATCTCCTCAGGCAATTAGCGACTACTATGCCAAACGAAAGGAGGTCAAAATCCTGTACGGAACCAAGTTGTGGCAGTAAGAAATAAGTAAAGATGACCCGGAGGATAATTTTGAAGCGTTTTGGGAATTATTTCGTATAACTATCTGCGTAGCCAACCTTTTATATAACCGAATGGAAGCTCGAAGACTACGTTAAATTTCTCCCAGCACCGATTTGTCAATGCCTGAAATACAGCCAAATCCAGAGCACGCCGCTCAGAAACGCAAGCCCGCCGGTAAGCAATTTGTTTTTAGCTGGCCTGGGGATCTCCTGTACCGACCTGTTTTGACTATACGCTATCCAGCGCTGAGCCATAAAAGGCCACAAATGTGCCAGTAAAAGACAACAATAGACAATTATTATCAGTCCGTACATCGCTTTATCACTTAACATAAGCAAGGGTTTTTGATCTTCGTGAATATCTTAATAATTAGCAATATTATAAATATTTTTAGGACTAAAATTCAATTTAACTTTATGTAAACAAAAAAGCTCATGAACAAATTTACTCCTCTCCGCTCCACCCTTTTTCTGGTCGTAATGTTATTTGCTTTTGCATGCACAGACCATAGTATGCCAAGTCCCCCAACGCTGGAAACGCTTACTACCACGATGAATTGTCATGATCTCTTTACATACAGACTTAATGTTGTCGAAAGCGGGACTATGCCTGTTGTCGAATATGGGATTGTTTATAGCGCAAGTAATCCGCTCAATCCAACCCCGACGGTTGAAAGCAATACAAAAGTGATTTTCACCGATACCTTCACCGACGGCCAAAAAACCAAAGTAGGAAACCCAGATTGCGCTTCCCAAACCTATTACAGGGCCTACGCGATTTTGGACGGCGGGACTGTTGTGTACGGCAACATTATCCATTTCAGCAATGACTGATTGTCAACTCGCACGAGCCGCCGGTTATCGCAGTGACATTGTTACCTGATGCAGGCTCGTCACACACCTGCACACACTATTTTCTATAATTTGCATTTATGTCAAGCTAGGCCGGGTAAATCACTAAGCCTGTCAGTTTTATAAGACAATATCAAATGCATTTGCAACCCTGGCAAATGCCGGTTTTGATAGTGGATAATAAATTTGCCAGGAATATAGACTTTATCATCTTCAACCATGAATACAGCTGACCGCCGGACTAATTATCCTCATCTAACTCACGCCCAGGGAAAATGAGGGACAGAAAATCCAGGAAAATTCATGGTTGTATACTCATCGGCTTCGTCGTTTTATACCTGCTACCATACCTGAAATGTAGCGCGCAGGACGAGCCCGTCCTGTTGACAGATACCATCGCGTTGAAATCCGTGTGGCTTAACAAATCTCCCTGGAAGTTCCATTCCGGGGATAGCTTGCAATGGGCACAACCGGGGTTCAGTGATTCAAGTTGGGTTACACTGAGCGAAACCGGCTTCGGAAGGGATCGGTATAGCAGAGCCCAGGTGCCGCAGGGATGGCAGGGTTTCGGCTGGTTCAGGCTGTGGGTTAAAAAACAAGATGCTTCTTCGACGGGGACCTGGGGGTTGTATCTTAATCATGATGCCGCCTCGGAAGTGTATTTTGATGGAAAGAAAATAGCTTCGCTGGGAAAGGTAGGACATTCAAAACTGGAAATGACGGCAGTCAGGGAACCTTACCAATGCATTCCCCTTGCCATTACCGATACGCTCCCTCATTTGCTGGCGATACGGTACAGCAATTTCCGGGAGTACTACCCCAATTTCGTCGGTTTTGAAAGTAGTATTCAAGATCTGGACACGATGAACCGCTCCCAGAAAGCGGAACGGGAAATCATGGGGACCATGCTGATGAGCGTATCGGTGTCCGCGATCCTGGTGATATTACATCTGCTGATCTATATTTTTTATCCCCGTCAAAAAATCCACTTGTACTATGTGCTGTTTGTGTCGATAGTCGGCCTGGGTTTGTATGCGCGGTATCAGACGTTCGTCGCCACGGACCCGGCCGATCAGGTGCTGGCTACGCGTGTCTTCCTGGCTTTTGTGACATTGCATCTCAGCCTGGGCCTGTTAATGCTCTACCAGGCATGTTATAACCGGCTGCCTCGTCGGAAGACCCTCGTTATGCTCCTGTGCAGCTGGCCGGTGCCCATTATAGCATTTACGGACTGGTATGAATTCTGGAACAACCCCCTCATTGAGAAGCTGCACAACTGGTACCAGGTCATTTTCGTCCTGATTTTTTATACAGATGCATTTGTCGCGATGGTCCGCGCGATTCAAAAAGGTAATAAAAAGCTATGGGTGATCGCGGTTGGCATGGTACTTCTGGTGACGGTCGGCACGGTTGTGGGCAGCAATATGTTCGGCTGGTTCACCACGATCCAGGTGATGATCGCCTTCGCCTGGGGTAACTTGCTCATGCCGGTCATGTTTTCGATCTATCTGGCGATAGACGTGGCCGCCGCCAACCGTAACCTAGCCGTTCAGCTGGATTTAAATGAAAAACTGGCTTCCGAGAACCTTGCCAAAGAACAGGAAAAGAGCAGGCTGATCGCCGGGCAAGCGGACCGGTTGGAAAAAACGGTGCTGGAAAGAACCGCGCAGGTGCGCCAGCAGGCTGAAAAGCTGCGCGAAATGGACGCTGTCAAATCGCGGTTTTTCGTTAACCTGACCCATGAATTCAAAACACCGCTCAACCTGATCATCAATCCGGCTAAGGAATTGTTGCGCCAGAGCAAAGAGGCCGTCCCGCAACGATACGCCCAATTTATCCTGCAAAACAGCGAAAGGCTACTCCAACTCATCAATCAGTTGCTGGATTTGAGCAAGCTCGAAAGCGGGCAGCTCCGCGCGGACGTGCAGTCGGTGGAGCTGGTTCAGTGGCTGTCGGCCTACGTACAACAGCACAATTCCCTCGCCGAGCACAGAAATATAAGGCTGCATTTTTCTTGCGATCACGCCCGTATGTGGGTGCAGACCGATTTGGACAAAATCAAAAAGATGGTCCAAAACCTGTTGTCCAATGCGATCAAATTTTCTAATGACGACAGTGAAATAGTCATCGTTCTTGACAAGACAGGGACAAAGGAGTTCACGATTTCAGTCACAGATCACGGGATAGGTATCCCGGCAGGAAAGTTACCCTTCATTTTCGACCGGTTTTACCAGGTGGATGGATCGGACAGCCGTAGTCGCGAAGGCGCCGGGATCGGACTTGCACTCACCAAAGAATTGGCCGTACTGCTTAACGGGACAATTACAGTGAATTCCGTTAGCGGAGAGGGAAGTACCTTCATTTTGACGCTGCCCTACATTGAATCAACCGGGAAGATTGAAATACATAACAATGATATGGAGCAGATCGGCCCCGGGCGCGCCGATCAGGAAAGCGACACCCGTGGCCTTCTTCAACCGGAAGCAGCGGAAGACGACCTGCCCCTCATATTGTTGGTGGAAGACAATGCCGATCTGCGGGAGTTTATTACCTTATCCTTTTCCGAAGATTACCGGGTCATTACCGCATCGGACGGTGAAGAAGGCATACGCATGGCACTTGAAAAGATCCCGTCGCTGGTAATCACCGACCTGATGATGCCTAAAAAGGATGGCTACCAGGTGTGCGAAGCATTGAAGAGCGATGAAAGGACGAGCCATATTCCCATTGTAATGCTGACCGCCAAAACAGACACGGATAGCCGCATACAAGGTATCGTTACCGGCGCGGATGCCTATCTGGCCAAACCATTTGATAAACGTGAGCTTGTGGCTGTCATAGAAAACCTGGTGAAGGTCCGCAAGCAGCTCAGAGAGAAGTACGGGCAGCAAGAGGTGTGGCTTACCGGCTTCGAACAGCTTCCGTCGATAGAACAAAAGTTTCTGGACAAGGTCCGCAATGCCATTGCCGACAACATCGAAGACAGCTCGTTTGGCACGGATCAACTGGCCAGTGAAATGGCGCTCAGCCGTACCCAGCTGCACCGCAAATTGAAGCAGCTCATCAATCAAAGTCCCGGTGAAATGATCCGTGTTTTTCGAATGCTGCGGGCGAATGAACTCTTGCAGCAATCCGCGGGTACCGTTGCGGAAGTGGGCTACATGGTGGGCTACGGCAATCCCGCTAACTTCTCAACCAGTTTCACAAAGCATTTCGGCTACCCGCCCAGCGAAGCAGCGAAACGGTTTTAGCAGCCCACAAAGCCACTTCCAGGATCGCACGACGAATTCAAAGTTATTTGCAACACACCCAAATGTCATTGCATGTTGTAAAAGGTAGTTTTGATAAACTTAAAACTGCTCAAAACATGAAATTGACCATTAGACTTTTGGTGCTGCTAGTTGCTTCGTTCGCTTGCCGCAAGAATTCAGGGGAAACCAACCCATCCATTACCGGCGAATGGGATTTGCACTCCACCTACAACGGAAAACCATGGCTATTTACAGCCCGTTTCAAACCGGACGGCGTAATTGACGGCATTGGAAACGGCAAACTCGTTATCAGTATGAAGTACAAGGTGTCCGGTGATACCATTTATTTCTCCGGTGATCCTTCCTGCGTGCAGAATTCGGTAGGAATCTACAAGTTGCACTTTTTTCAGGATTCTGTCAGGTTCGATATCATCGATGACACATGCAGTGTGAGAATTGCCAACACCGATAAATTTCGGCTGGGGCGGGTGGCCTCGGATAGCCGGGCTGGTGAAAGCAGGTAGTAGTAAGGCAATGAAAACTAAACGATTGCTTCCACTTGCCCTATTGATTTTCATCCTTGCCGCGCAAGACGCCTGCCAGGATTCGCGTTCTCTGCCAGCCGATGAAATTGCATTGGGCAAGCAACTTTTTTTCGATCCCATACTATCGTCCACTCGTCAAATCAGCTGTTCAAGTTGCCACCGTCCGGAAAATGCCTTTGCGGACACAACTGCTGTAAGCCTTGGAGTGTTTAAAAGAAAAGGGAAACGCAATACTCCCTCGGTGATGAACCTGGGCGACGCCGCCTTCCTTTTCTGGGATGGGAGGGTAGAAACAATGCAGCAGCAGGCCCTTATTCCTATTGCCAACCGAGATGAAATGGCTTTGCCTGTCGACAGCGCGGTGGGCAGGCTCCGGGCAAATGCATTCTATCAGAGCGCATTTGTTCGGATATACAAGCAGCAGCCTTCCTCGCTATTACTCGCCAGGGCTTTGGCCGCATTTGAATTGTCTTTGGAAACGGGTGACACCCCCTTTGATGACTGGAAGACAAACGACGATTCATCGGCTGTCAGCGAATCCGTAAAGCGGGGCTTTTCGTTGTTTAATGGAAAGGCGAATTGCGTACGATGCCACTTCGGTCGCGACTTTGCCAACACCGAGTTTCGAAACATCGGACTCTTCAATGGCAAAAACCTGAGCGATAGCGGTAGGGCAGCCATCACCAGGAGAAGCGCCGACCTGGGCAAATTCAAGATCGGTCCACTGCGCAATGTGGCCCTGACGGCCCCGTATATGCATAACGGCATGTTTAAAACCCTCCGGGAAGTAATAGACTACTATGACAACCCGGACAAGTTTATACCAGACGCCATCAATCGCGATACCCTGTTGGCAAGACCGATTGGGCTTACCAATCAGGACAAGCAGGACCTGGAAAATTTTCTAAGGTCGCTGACAAGCCAAAGACTTGCTCTGGGAGGCTCACAAAGCAATCAGAAGTAACGGTGACTAACAAACAGGAAGAAAGCAGCAGGGGCGGCAAAAAGCACTTTTCGCCGCCCGCTACTTCAATTCTTCAATGTAATTATCAATTTCTCATAAAACGCTTCCGTAACACTTCCCACATAGTTATAGGGAACCGTGGTTCTGGGGAATTGCAATGTGGTAACGTCATTGTCCACAAAGAAAGATGTCGACGAGAAAACAGTGATAGGCACAACCCCAGACCCGGTGCTGGTGAGCTGGTAGGGAAATACCATTTCGAAATCGACATCCATACTTTCACCGATGGGCATGTTCAAGGCAAGCGGAGAGCCGATTTGGTCTCTTTCACCATACGTGCCGCCGCCGACACTTGTGTGCAGGATGCGTTTGCCGGAAGTATTGTGGGTAAGCCCGATCAGATACCCTTCATTGACTGGGAACGACGGTGACGCGATCCTTTTCAAGGTCATTTTAACACCAAACGTAGCCACACCTATTTGCCCTGCCACATTTCCTGTGTAGGTATCACCCTTAGCCGATGACCGCGGCAGTGAAAGCACCTGCTCCGATCCGGTGACTGTACCTGCGGGCACCCCGCCAGCGCCCAGAAAGGTTATTTTTTCAATGGAAAACTCGCAGGGATACATCCGGTCTGTGCCATCTACTGTCTTGCATTTGGATTCGGGCAGGTTGCCGGATGTCACTTCGTGGTCTGTACACGACAAAGCGAACATCAGGACGCCATAAACGATTGTCAGCGAGACGGAGGTTAAATTGAGTTTGAGCATAGTTGTGATCGAAAAAGTGAAACAGTATGAAAGGGATGTACTTATTGGCAAGGCCGTCAGACAATACCGAGCCTGACAGCAACTTTGGTCAGACCTACCGAATTTTTCACGCC
This sequence comes from Dyadobacter soli, assembly GCF_900101885.1. GTDB lineage: Bacteria > Bacteroidota > Bacteroidia > Cytophagales > Spirosomataceae > Dyadobacter > Dyadobacter soli. The sequence goes on from NZ_FNAN01000001.1 coordinate 426,964, forward strand.
CAATTTTTGGAACAAATTTCTCCGGTGTGTCTCCACAGTTTTTTCACTGATAAATAGCTGATCTGCGATGCGATTGGTGGAATATTCGCTGGCGACAAGCTGCATTACTTCGAGTTCTCTTTTGCTGAGGAAATTTTTTACGGCAGGCGGCGTCTCCTTCGGCGGTTGATCTGCAAATGGTTCGGCGAGTTGCTGCATTACCTGCTGCCCGTAATAGGTTTTCCCTTCCGAAAGCGATTTGATGGCCCATTCCCATTCATCGACCTCCGCGACCGGATCGATGTAGCCATGTACGCCCGAATGCACGGCTCCACGCACCGCATCCAGGCATGATGTGGGTGCTGCGAGCAGGAATTTGAGCCGGGGATGAATTTTTCTGGCAGCAAAGATTTCGCCGGCGATTTCGGCGGCGCAGTAGTGAAAGACAATGACCATTTCAACCGTCCCCGGTTGCATGTATTGCGCGAACCGGTCCAGACTACCGCTTGTGCCGGTCAATCGAACATAAGTACTTTTTAATAACCACTCAGCAACCGCGGCGCATTCCAGCGGGTGCGGGTGGACAAGATAAGTACGGATTACTGGACGGTCCATATCAGATTGGCTGCAAAAGTTAGCATAAGTGTCGGTATTGAAATGCGGACAAAACTATCGCCGGCAGCTCAGACCGGCATTTGCCATTGCTGCAAATGCTTTTGATTTTGTTTCTGCACGCCGATGAACGAAAGTACAATTCGCCTGGTCGCGCGTGTTGAAGGATCGATGAAAGAGCAGTACTAATCGCTGAATGGAATATTATTCGCCTCGTGACGATTTACTTATATCTCCGCGGGCTTGAAATTTGCAACTCTGGCCCGGCACCTACGACGGGCATGTTACGGGGGGGCAACATCAAGAACATTTACGTCAGAGGACGTTCGATTATAATAAAAGCCGGCAAGGTTATGTACGTACACACCTTGCCGGCTTCGCATTCAGCATCATAGCAAGCGATAGGGCCGCGTCTATTTAGCGAGCAGGCTTTCAATTGTGCCCTCAAAATGCGATTTATATTTCAAATGGTATTCCGGCGCACCCGGCCCGTAAAATCCGGAGGTGATATCGCGGACTTTATGGCTCCGGTCAAGCAAAATAGTAGTCGGAAATGCCTTTAATGGGGTTAGCGAAGGCAGGGTTTTGGCCGTGCGCTCGGGGTCACTGGCCGTCACCCCGGTGTAGAGCATAGGATAAGCTACCTGGAAACGCTGCTGAAACTTACGCATGCTGGCAACAGAGCGGCTTTCATTAGTGCTAAGCTCGTAAGCGAGTGCGATGATTTCGACATCTTTGCCATTGTTTTTCTGGTAAAAATCGGCCAGATACCGCGTCTCGTCCATGCAATTGGGGCACCACGAACCCATAATTTGCAGCACCACCACTTTATTCCTAAAACGTTCATCATCAAGCGACACCGTTCTACCGTCCAGATCTTTGAAGGCAAAATGCATTGTGCTGTCTTCGCCGCTCTTCACGGCAGCTTCCATTGCCGTAAGCTCAGGGCGCTCGCTTCTAACCGCGGTCCAGGTTTCCCTGGCTGTGAAACCTGCATAGAAATCTCCGGTGAGCTGGCCATCCTTCAAGTACGCGGTAAGCATCAGCGCATGTGAACCGTCAAAAGTCGACAGGCGCAGGGAATCCCCGGACATCGTGCCCGTCAGGTACCGGTAGTCGCCCGAAGGCGTAAGCACCGAACCGGTGACCTTGCCTCCCTGCTGCTCAAATTGTGCGATCGCCTTTCGTTTGGTTTGGTTGGGCCTGGTGAACTCGACCGCCCATTTACCCGAAACCGTGGAGACATTGCCGGATGCGGTTGCCGGGAACCTGGCTTTGCCGGCGATGGCGGTCATCGGTATGCGCACATCACCGTTTTCGCTACCGCTCACCCAAAAGCCGTCGAGTCTGGCATTACCATGGGCTTTCAGCTTAAACCAGGATTCAAAAACCGGCATTTTCCAGACAATCGAGTCTCCGCCGGCTACGCCTTTTTCCAGCAGAATACGCTCTGTCCCGTTGACGACGTAAACCTTCGGGTTTTCTGTCGTATCTGCCACTTCCAGGTCGAAGGGGATCTCTATACCGTCTTTTCGGATAATAGCCGCGCGCCAGTTTCCCTCACGCAAAGATGTCTGAGCGAAACCAGCCGTTGAGAGCAGTGTCCCGCAAATGAATAATGCTTTTGAAATGGCCATGATGGGTTTATTTATTGATATTGGGCCAACCCTGATTTGAGGTAGTCGGCATAGTTTTGAGCATTGTAGTCGGCACCCTGTGGCGTAACCATCGGCTGCTGGGTATCCGGATCGAGCAGGACGTAAAAGGGCTGCGAATTGGTATTGAACCGGCTGGCCTGGATATCGCTGTTCAACCCGCCAATAGTTTTGATCTTCCGGTCACTGAATGCGCTTACGTACTGTTCCGCAGCCGGCAGTTCCGTTTTATCGTCCACATAAAGCTGGATAAGCACATAGCTATCCCGGATCAGCGGGTAAACCTGGGGCTCGGGCCAAACGGCCGCCTCCATCTTCCGGCAGTTTACACAGGCATGTCCCGTGAAATCGATCAGCACCGGCTTATGCACTTTTCTGGCATAGGCCAGGCCTTCTTCATAGTCGAAGAACGGGTCGAGCTTTAATGGTTTATCAAACAAGTCGCCGTACTTATGCTTGCTTTCAGTCGCTACCGCCTCCGACTTTCCGGCAGAAGGTACCAGAGCGGACGTGTACAGATCGAAATCCTGACTGGTCTGCGGTGGAAGGAATGCCGAAATGGATTTTAACGGAGCTCCCCACAAGCCGGGTATCATGTAGGCCGTGAATGCGAAAACAATAACGGACATCACTAAACGCGGAAACGAGATATGGGCGAGCGGGCTGTCGTGAACGAATTTCAATTTACCCAACAGGTAGAACCCGGCCAGGGCGAAAATGGTGATCCAAAGCACGAGAAATACTTCCCGGTCGAGCAAATGCCAATGATAGGTCAGGTCGACATTACTGAGGAATTTCAATGCGAGGGCCAGTTCAAGAAACCCGAGACAAACCTTTACGCTGTTAAGCCAGCCGCCGGATTTGGGAAGGTTACCGAGCCACGAAGGAAAAATCGCGAAAAGTACAAATGGTAAGGCCAGCGCCAGAGAGAAGCCGAACATCCCCGTTGCAGGTCCCAGGCGTTCGCCGGAGGTAGCGGCCTGCACCAGCAAGGTGCCGATCACCGGTCCTGTACAGCTAAACGACACCAGCGCCAATACCGCAGCCATGAAAAATATTCCCGAAAAACCGCCTCTGGCCGTATTCTCTTCCGCCTTGTTAACCCATTTGCCGGGCAGTACGATTTCAAATGCGCCAAAAAACGAGGCAGCAAAAACAATCAGCAGTAAAAAGAACACAAAATTAAAGATACCGTTGGTGGACAGGGCGTTCAGGGCATCAGAGCCAAACAGCACCGTAATCAGCATCCCCAACCCGACATAGATCGCAATGATCGAGAATCCGTAGATCGCCGCGTCGCGGATCCCTTTGGCCCGGCTGCTGTGCCTCTTTGTAAAAAATCCGACAGTGAGCGGAAGCATTGGAAAAATGCAGGGTAATAAGAGGGCGGTAAGTCCGCCTGCAAATCCGGTGAGAAATATGCCGGACAATTGATCGATGAGTGTTTTCATGGCTGTTAATGGATGGGTATTTCAAATTCGGCGGTATCGGGAGGAAGGCATTGAAGGTTATTGCAAACCATATATTCGATGCTGCCCCGGATGGCTTTTGATTTGGGTGTTATCCGGAATTTTTGCTGGAAAGTCACCGATTTCTCGTAGTAGCTCACGGTTGTGTTGAAGGTCTCCTCGAAGTGGTTCAGCGGCTTGGGCGCTATGATTTTACCAACCGGAAAAGAAGCTTTATCGAAATCGAATGTGACTGTCGTTTTAACGGGGCCGTCATTGGGAACTGTCAGCCCGTAGATGTGCCAACCTTTATCAATGTTTGCGCTGATGGAAACGACAGCTTCCGTAGCGGACACTTTTTGGACGGTATATTTCCACTTAACAGGTTTCAGTATCTGGGCATTGGCGGCTGCGCCAAGCACGAGCGCGGCCAGGGCGATGATGAAAGTTTTCATAAATATTTGAAGGTGAAGGTGAAGGTGAAGTCCCGCAGGGGTATGCCCGCGGGCACGGGGTTATTTTCTGGCTTCGGCCAAGGCTTGCTCGTTGAGCCGGATATACTCGTCAAACTTTCGCTCCGTAGCTAATTTGATGCCTGCTTGTGCTGCTGCGATCGCGCCGGGCTTATCACCCTTGCGTAACAGCAAACGGGATTTGAACAGATCATAGGCAGGGTTCGTTGGCACGTCGGCTTTCGCCTTTACTACCCAGCCCAGCGCCTTGTCGGCATCCTTATTATGGTTGATAAAGTATTGAATGCAATTGAAATAGACGAGATTTTCGTTATGGTCAGCCTGCATGAGCTGCTCGATATTGGCGGTAATCCTGGCGTCGTCGTCCGCCAGCAGGTGCACCGATACCGTGGTGTGTTCCCAGGTAAGCTGCAAATCCGTCGATTCAGCCCCGGCATTGGCAAATGAAATGGTGAAAGTTTCTACCGGTGTTGCGATTTGGGCGGCTTTCACCTTAAAACGGACCAGGTCTTTTTGAGCATCGTAACTATACGCACCCCATTCCTTGCTGGCTTTATTAATAATGATGGTCCACTCCTCCTTGCCGGGAATAGTGAACAAGGAATAGTCTCCCGCCGGTACTTTCTGTCCTTCGAAGCTAACGTCCTGTGGAAGGCTTAATATTGTGGCTGTATTGGCACCCGTCCGCCAGACCTCATTGTACGGTACCAGGGCGCCAAAGACCTTTCTACCCTTTACATTCGGCCTGGAGTAGGTTACTTTCACCTGTCCCAGGCCCACGTCCTGAACGATCGTCTGGGCGCTGCTCGCATTGGGCAGGCCCGGCACCTGTGCCATTGCGGCGGAATTAATCAACAGAAAAAGGAAAAGGCCTACCAGAAGATCACGATTTGATTTCATAATTTGTTTCGTTTTGATTTCTGGTTCAAAAGTAGGCCGGGCCATCGGACGCGCATGGTGAAAACCCCCTCAAACGGACACAATCGCCGCCGGGTTAGACAATGGCTACCGGCAACCGGACTTGACAATGGACATGTTCCAGACGCCGCCGTGCTTCTACGAGAACTTACACCGACTTTGCAAATGTGTCCAGGAAGTGAAGATATTCATCGACACTGCTATCAATCCATTCTTTGGAGGAGTCGAGTTCGATGCCATAATACCCGAAGAATGGCCGGTAATCTGCTTTTACGTATTCGAAGCTGAGCTCAAAAGGGCGGGTTAGTTCTTCAACGGTGTACTTGTACCTTGCCGAGTGGTTGTACTCATGCTGGTCAATACCAAGGGAAATTGCCAGGGCCACTTTTTTACCGGCCATCTTGTACCCGCTCCGGCTTCCGTATGCCCAGCCGTACGTCATCACTTCATCCAGCCACTTTTTCAACAGTGGCGGGCAGTTGAACCAGTAAAAGGGGAATTGAAAGATGATGCGGTCGTGTTGCTCTATTAACCGCTGTTCCGCGGGAACGTCCAGTTTTTCGTCGGGATAGGCTTCGTGCAATGAATGAATAGTGAACTTTTCGGGAAACCTGTTTAATGCTTCGAGCCACTGCTTGTTTACTATTGAACTGTTGATGTCGGGATGGATGACGATTACCAATGTCTTCATTACTGCCTGTTTTGATTTTTTTTCAAAATTATGGCGGTAACCCTTAACATTGTAACTTGACTACCTAATGTAGGGTACTATAAAAAATGTAAGTAATGTCAAAAGTGAAGGTTAGTTCTACCAACTTCGCTAACAAGGCAGCGTTAAGCGATGAATGCTCCGAAGTTTATGCGGCCAATATCATTGGCGGTCAATGGTCGCTAGCCATTATAGCCTGGCTGATGAATGGCAAATTAAGATTCGGGCAATTGAAAAAGCTGCTGCCGGGCATCACTGAGCGCATGTTAACACTTCAATTGAGAAAGCTTGAAGACAACAAAATAGTCACCCGTGTTGTTCATGCGGAGGTCCCGCCAAGGGTCGATTACGAGCTCACAACAATCGGATACGAGCTTAAACCCATTATTGATCAACTTTCAATTTGGGGCGATAAGCACAAGGGGTTGTAAAATCGGCACCGGCAAAGTTTCAGCTGCCGAAGGTCTGTTTCAAATAAAGTCAATTTACATATCCTTCCGTTTACGTGCCAGCAATCGATTGATTAGCGGCTTTGCGATTGAATATGGATCTGCCAGTCCAACCGCATAACCTGTCCAGGCCTTTACAACTTTACCGTTTTGATCTACAATATATGTGGTTGGAAAGCCATCAAAATAGAATTTATCAGCCACGTCCCCAGAGTTGGATACTATGTTGAATAAAAACTTCGATGAGTTCAGGTAATCCGCTTTCAGCGCATGTTCAGCATCCGTTGAAAATCCAATAAACACGACATCCCTTCCTTTAAACTCGTTTCGCAATTTATTGAGTGCCGGCATTTCAGCCACACAAGGGGCGCAAGATTTAAACCAGAAGTTAATCACTAATACTTTGCCTCTTAAATTCGAGTCGTTGAACTTTTTGCAATCGATTGTGGTGAAGCTGAGGTTGGGAATCGATTTGTTTCGGACGCAATCAGACCAGTCATTTTCGAGTTTTCGCAAGCTGAGCAGTGAAGCACTAGTTAACGACTTCAAGCCTGACTTTCGGGCTACATCATTATCATAAACATTTTTTTTAGCCTTGTAAAGTGCCGTGCCGCAAGATTCCAGCGTAGTTTCTTGCCCATGAGCTATTTGGTTAAGTGTAATGATAACTAAGGCTAAGAGAAGTCTTCCCATTTGAATCATTATCGTTTTCAACGTCTAAAAGCTTTGACGGATAGCCACGATCTGTTTGTGCAGGCTTGCGGGGTTTTTTGTGCTACCAGAGATGCTACTGAGGTTTAACGTATCGCCATGGATTTTAAACTTGAATTTGCCCATGATGTCGTTCGTAAAAGACCAACTTTGGCCGTTTGCACTTCCTTGATCCTCACAAGCCTTATCACTGCTGGTAAAGAGGGTCGTCCCTTGAATTTCGTCAACGGAAATCGCACCTGCGCAGCCGCATTCTGGCCGGTTAAATTTGGCGCCGTCAATTTCAAAGTTTACAGCGTGCGTTTCGATCGGGTAGTCAGGGTTAACGTTGCCGTCATCATCAAGTGATACGTAAGTGATTTCGCCGCTGTAAACTCCGGAGAGGGGATTGTAAACGGGATCAAGTTCGGTGTTTTTCTTCTGGCATCCTGAAATTAATGCCACTGATACTCCAAGCAAAATAAAATGAATTTTCATGGCGGCTTGACGTTTTAAATGAACTTGGTTGATACTTATCACTCAAAAGGGTAAACGTGTTTGGAAAAGCTGCGGGTTCGCTACTTTAAGACGCAAAATTTTATTGTTTTGTTGCAAGGTTTTGGTCCATTGAGTATGATCAGTAAAATCATGAAGCCTGGCTCGCTGCGCGGGCATTATTCCCGGCACGCGAAACAGGCGCATGATCCTTATGGTGATGAATGGTTATTCAGGCTCGGCCTTACATCGTTACTTGGTCAGCCACTTTTCAACGGCTCGCGAGAAATCGGCGACGTCGATCGGGTGACGGCTGGTGATCAGGTTGCCGTCCGTCACCACCGGTTGTTCGAGAACGGTTCCACCGGCATTCTTCAAATCGACCTGGATGTTCCAGTAGCCGGTCAGCTTGCGGCCGTTGAGAATGTCGGCCGACGCCAATACCACCGGCGCATGGCATATCGCAGCGATCAGCTTTCCAGATGCATTGAAATCGCGGATGAATTTGATCACGTCCTTGTCCTGGCGGAGGTTATCCGGGTTCCAGGCACCGCCAGGGATGAATACCGCGTCATAATCAGCCACTTTGATCTGGTCGGCGGTCCGGTCGAACTTAATCCAGCCGACGGGCTGCAAGTATTGAATGGCCATGATATGGGTTTTGGCCATTTCGGGGAACATGAGTCCGTAGCGCTCAGGTGCAGGGACAAATTTCGGCGCGACAATGTCCACCTGTGCGCCCAGCTCGCGGAAATACCACACCGGCCCGAGCAACTCTATTTCTTCGAACCCATCCGCGGCCAGCACGGCAATGCGTTTGCCTTTCAGTAATGCTTTGTTTTGAACAGGTGTAAAGAAGAATGCGCGTAAAGCTTCATTTCCCGGTGCATTCAGCAGCTGCGACACCGGCATGTTGACAACCGCCGCCGGTGATCCGAGTTTGTTCAGAACCGACAGTTCGTAGTCGGCTGCTGCATTTGATTTGTCCTGGGCTTGCGCATTCGCTACCGCTGAGAGGCCCACAAGACTTGCTACTGTCAATTGTTTGATCGTTTTCATTGTTGGAATTGATTTAAAAGAGTTTTGATGTTAATTTTTTGAACTATGAATTCTAATCCGGCCACCCGTTGCCGGCAATGCTATGAGCCTGTGAAGCCCTTTCTGGAAAGGCTGTTCCAGAATGCTGGTATTGAGATAATCGATTACCGGCTGTATCGGCGGGAAATTCAGGTGGTACTGAAAACCATCTTCACTCCTGAATTTTTCGTAGGTGACAAAACGGGTGCTGTCACCGGCAAACTGCGAGAGCTTAACTTTTCAATGCTTGCTGAAACGCTTTCCGGTGGCTTTCTTTTACATCATACCTCGTCATTACACCGAATGAAAGCCATCGATAGGGTGAGAAATTCATTTTTGCTTTCATGGCCGTGCTACTGCGCGATTTTAATGAGCAGGTCCGAGATGGTGCGCGGCTGCGACAGGAAGGGCGAATGGCTGGTATTCACCGGGTATACCGCTTTGATACTAGCCGTGGCAATCATTTTGTCCTGCAAGCCCGGGCTGATCACCACATCCTGCGTCGTTTTGATATAGGCCTTTTCCACCGAGCCGAAGTTGGCATCGGTCAGAGTCACTTTATCGCCGAATGGGATCGACGGTTCTGCGCGGTAGTGGGCCAGTACCTGGTCCTTCGCGGCTTGTGAGCCATCGCCGATAAACAATGCGGTCAGCGCTTCACGCTTCACGTCGAGCGTAAGATGATCTGCGGAGAGGACAAGCTGCGCGCCGAGTTTGGAGTCCGGGTCACTCTGCGAGAGCTCGCCCAGGTTTTGTCCCGAAGCAGGAACAAATGCGCCGATGTACACCAGTTTGCTGATTTTCGCAGGAATCTTTTCCGCTGCGTTGGTCACCACCATACCGCCCATGCTATGGCCTGCCAGGATTACTTTACCATCGGTTTTTGAGATTGCTTCAACTACCTTATTAGTATATACGTCAAGGCTGAGCGTATGCGTCGGGGTATGGTCACTTCCGTGGCCGGGAAGCTCCACTACGATCACTTTGTTGCCCTTACTTTCCAGATCCGCCCTTACGGCGTCCCAGACGTAGGGAGCTTGCCATGCCCCGTGCACCAGCACGTAGGTATTGGCTTTTGAAATGGTGGGCTCATCGCTTTTTGCACAGGATGAGCACGCGAAAACTGCAAGCACTGCGGATAGCAGTGACGAAATCGTCTTTTTCATTTGACTAAAAATTTGATTGTTAAAAAATGAGTTTGCCTACTTTGTGTGACGGTGTTCGGCGGATTCCGTGTTTTCTTGAATTACTTGTACCGGCGCAGGAATATCGAACCCATTTAATATGGTGGCTATCAGGCAATATCCGCCTACGAGGAAGAAGAGCTCTGCTACGCCATCCTGACCAAACAGTTTTACGGCGAGCCTGTAAGTAGCGTCGGGAACAATGTGGCCGCTTACGAGTGTGCGGGCAATGTCGTGCGCAACGCTTTCCTGATCGCCCATCGCGAACGGGCTGCCGCCTGACGCCAGCGTGGAGATCACCGATTGAGGAACACCGAACGCTTCGGCCATAATTTCGTGGGCGTAGAGTTCAAAGCGGGCGCCGAGCTTGCCGCCGACGGTAAGGATGGCCACTTCCCGAACCCGTTTCGGCAGCGTAGCGTGATTGTCCAGCGAGCGCAGGAATGTCAATGCAGGTATTCCGAATTGCGGATAATGCAGCATCGGCGGAAATGGCCCCACCAGCGCGCCGTCGGCGTCCATCATATTTACCTGACCCTGGCTATGGCCGATCAGTTTGGCAATTTCGTCGTGCACGAAACGGACTTCCCCTTGAAGCGCTTCCGGTGCTAATGGTTTGATACGCATGATTTTAAGTTTTTGGAAATGAGAGGATCAATCAATGAACCGGCCGTCGATCAGCACAAAGGCAATGCGGCAAACTTTATCGGAACGGTTGGCCCATGCATGGTTGGTACCGGTCTGGATCACAATGTCTCCGGCTTTGATCAGCGTTTCCGCGCGGTCGAGGACGAGGGTAATTTCGCCTTCCAGCACAATGCCGTAATCGATCGTTTCGGTCTTATGCATGAGTGGGTGCGGCGCGCCTTCGTGCGAGGTCGAAGCTTTTTCATCGCCCATTGCTTTGAACTTCGCGGCGGCATCGGCGCCGGTCAGGTTTCGGATCGCATCGCCTTCCGGCGGGAAATCGATCACCCGGATGCGGGTACCATTTGCGGGAGGCGGCAATATCAGTCTGTCTTCGTCTACTTCGTCGGGCTGCGCGTGGATCAATGCCGGCGTTTCCACCGTATGCCAAACTTCGTAGAATGTAGGCCCCCCGGGGCCGCCTACGAGCTGGGTATGCACGGGCGCCGCGTCGGAAATAATGATGGCTTTGCCGTCTGCATCGTGGCCGGTGACAATGCGTCTGAATGTGTTTGGCTGCGTGTTCATGATTTGGATGTTTTGAAAGGTTGTGAATGGTTTAGTGTCTTTTTGCTTTTTTGAATACAAATACCCCCAGGTAATGGAAGATGATACCGATCGCCCAGGCGCCTGTTTGCCACAATGGCCAGATGTAGGTTTGGTTGGTAAGGGACCAGATGAGCCAGATGGCCGGTACGGTAAGCAAGAACACCAGCAGGTGAATGTTGAAACCCTTTTTGTGATCGACGGTTAAGATGTGCTTTTCCATTGCATTATCATGTTTAAATTGACAATACAAAGTTGCCACCCGTAAGGCAGGCGTACCTGACACAAATGCGTCAAAATTAATGATGTGGTAATTTGTGGTGGAGGTGCGTGAGCGTCTGAGGTTCAGTGCTTTGAAGTCTCAGTCAGCGCCTTCTCGATCTTGGAGGCCACACCCTGGCTAGGTCGGTCAGCAAAATTTTCGATAATGTTTCCATCAGCTCCGATCAGAACATAATGTGGGTACACGCTTACCATATAATTTTTAGCCAGCGTGGTTGCCCAGGAGCGGTTGGCGAATAAATCTATTGTTTTCAGGCCGAATCTTTCGGAGGTAGCCCTCCATTTGGCAATCTGCTGATCATCTGCCGCACCCGGCGTGCCGGTACATATACTGATTATCTTGACCGGCTTACCCTTGAAATGCTCCACAAGCTTATTTTCATAAGGGATTTCTTGGATGCAAGGTCCGCACGTTGTGAACCAGAAGCTGAGATATACTACCTGTCCCCGGTACTGGTTAAGGGTTACCAAGGAATCATTCAAATCTACCAAAGCGAAATTCGGAGCTTTGTTGCCAGCCTTTAGAAGTCGTTTAGTTGCTTTTGCGCGGTGCTTTATAAAGTCAACCAGGTATTGATAATTGGCGGGAAAGTGCTTGCTGAATTCTGTTTCGACCGAGTTTGGATTGTCAACAGAACCGCTCAACTCCCAAATCTCGAAGAAAGAACCCATGTTTTCACCTAACTCTTCCTTTGCGTAATCTGCGGGATTCTTCAACCCCAGTGAACGATCGGATTGGCGCATCTGCCAGAACAGTTGCTCGCGGAGAAAACGAAGGTATTCATACTGGTACATAATGGTTTCGTTCTTCACCTTGACCCTGTTTTTAAATGCATAATAGGATTCAGGGATTACCTGATTTTTCTTTTGGTACATGGTTTGATACCAAACCATGTATATCCTAAGCCAGGCATCGGTATAGTTCAATGCGTTTGTTTCATAGGTAATAAACCAATCGGGAAGCTTATGTGCATTTTGGAACTCTTTCCAAAGCTCATATTGGGCTGCATAGCTTTCATCCATTTTTGCCTGAAACGGAACCAGGTCCACAGCACTCATTCCTGCATTCATACATTCTTGTATGGGATCTCCAAACCGTCTTGTTTTCAACTGGTAGTATTGCTGGATTTCTTTATTTTCTCCTTCAAAGGACACAAGAGACTGACTGGTCGCTTTACTTACATCAGCCAAAATCGACACATCAATTGTATCTCCGGGCGCTCCCACAACCCTGTAAGTTGAGTCCGCTATATGCAGGAAAGAAAGCCCCAAATTTCGGCAGGGACTTGTTAGGTAAATTTCATCATGAGCACGGGTCAAAGTGTCGGGAACGAGACTTACGTCATTCCTGGGAAAGCTGTGGTATGTCCCCAACTTTACGAGAACATTCTCCGACTGAGTCACATACTTGATGTGTACGGTAATAGTGCCCTCCAAAACTAGCTTGTCGGTTGTTTTATCAGTATTTTGAGCACAAACGATGCTGACAGTGAACATCAAGAGAAAACTCACGAATACTTTCATACCTACCTATATATATAAGAATATATTATATTCAAAGATATGGAATTGTCGGACACGACAAGTTAACTAACCCAAAAATGCTTTCAAAAGTAAGCTCCCCGAAACAAGCTCCTCCATGAACGTCGCTACACCATACGAAGTTAAAATGTGGTTATAACAGTTTTAAACATTAAATTTGTCATGCTATCGCTTTATATTACGGGTTACAAAAATGCTTTGATGTGACTGATACTTTTTAATATACAGGGCACCTAATGACTTTATACAGCAAAACTTCCTATCCGGCTCCTTTTATTGATGAAAAGGAATTGCTGCAAAGAATCGGATATGGTGATGAAAGGGCATTCAGGGTGCTGTTCGATCAATACCATCACAAGCTGGGGATCTATATTTTCAGGCTCGTGAAATCGGATGAACTTGCGCAGGAAGTGGTGCAGGATGTGTTCCTGAAAATCTGGACAAACCGGTTTTCATTGGCTGAAATCAATAATTTCCAGGCATATCTGTCCGTAATTGCCAAAAACCACGCGCTTAACTGTCTCAAAAAACTGGCTGCTGAACAGGCACTGATTGCGCCGCTGGATGCGTGGGAATACGACCTGCAATCCGACGAGGCCGGTGATGAAACGGACCGGTACCGCTTGATGGACCAGGCGATTGACCGGCTTCCGAAACAACAAAAAATAGTGTATTTACTAAGCCGTCACGAGCGACTACAATACGCTGAAATCGCCAGGCGCCTGAGTATTTCTCAGAAAACTGTAAAAAAATATTTGCAGATTTCAACAGAATCCATCACTTGTTACATTCGTAAGAGTTTGAATATCAGTATGCTATTTATTATGTTCAATTTTTTTAGAACATAATCATATTTCACTACCTCCGTTTCGACAGGCTTTTTGTCTTCTATATAAACGAAATGTTTGTATAGCCTGCAATACTGTTACCTATGAATGATTATTCCGCCAGATTGTTTTTTTTACTTGATCTGTACAATTCCGGAGAAGCTACCAGCGAGCAGACGGCCGAGCTGATGGACATCATCCGGGAAGGAAAACACGACCGCCAGCTCGACGAGTTGTTGGGAAAGTTATGGAAAGAGCAAAATGACGGAGATACGTTCTTCACAAAGCAGGAAAGCGACCAAATCCTGAATTTCATCCTTACCAATACGCACGAAGAAGATAGCGGAGAGGCAGAATACGCAACAACTTCCTATCGGTGGTCGGGCTGGTGGCGATGGGCTGCCGCGGCGGTGATCCTGGTGATTGGATTTGGAGCCTATCAACGTTTTAATCAGGAAAAGAGAAAAGAAAAAGTGGCCGTCAGTAAGCCGCAGATCAAGGACTTACCACCGGGAGGCAACCGTGCATTGCTGACACTGGCCGACGGTTCCACGATTATCCTGGATAGCGCCGCCAATGGTTTGCTGGCCACCCAGGGCGATACCAAAATCAGTAAAAAAGAGAACGGCCAGCTGGTTTACAATGCTGAAAATGCCGGAAGCGACCAACCTGTAAACCGCACCAATATGCTTGCAACGCCGAAAGGCGGGCAGTACCAATTGCTTTTACCGGACGGAAGTAAGGTTTGGCTCAATGCATTGTCGTCTATCAAATACCCCGCCACCTTCCCGAAAAGCGAACGGAAAGTAGAGGTTACCGGGGAGGTTTTCTTTGAAGTGCAAAAAGACAGAAGCAGGCCGTTCAAAGTGGTCTTCGGTGGAACGGAGGTGGAAGCATTGGGTACCAGCTTCAATGTAATGGCCTACAAGGGGGAGCCCGAAACGAGGACCACGCTGGTCGAAGGGGCTGTGTTGGTCACGAATAACGGCAAAAACCAGCGGCTGAAACCAGGACAGCAGGCCGCCGTCGGCACATCCGGCAACATCACCACTTCCCCGGTTGATGTGGAAGCGGCTATTGCCTGGAAAAAAGGGCTTTTCTATTTCCGCGACGCCGGTATCCAGCAAGTCATGAAAAGCGTAGCCAGATGGTACGATGTGGAAATCAGGTATGAAGGCGCGGTGCCGGTGAGGCAGTTTACCGGCAAAATCCCTATGGACGTCAACATCTCGGAGCTGCTGCAAATGCTGAATTACGCCGGAGTGGGGTGCGCTATGGAAGACGGGCAGGTAGTTGTCTCGGCAAAAAACCGTTAACGTATAATAATTAGCGTTCGAAAATTAAAATCAATAAACCTTCAAAAAAATGAGACAATCCAGAGAGCCGCCGACGAGATGCTTTTGGTCTTGAAACAGGGAAAATGCTACGAACATTTCCCCTGTAAAACCCAGGCCGATCCATTAAAATGCCCGTTCAAAAGCGATTAACGTTTAAACCTAAATTCTACCCAAATATATGATATTAAAATCTTTACTAAGGCGTGGACTATCTTACCGGATAGCCATACCAGCCAAACTATGCCTGACTATGAAACTGGTGACGCTATTACTGATGGCAACCTTCACGCAGGTAACTGCTGTGGGGTACAGTCAGAAAATCTCGATGGAGAAAAAGAACATTTCCATTGAAGCAGCTTTCGCAGCCATCGAAAGCCAGACGGAATACCTTTTCCTGTACGACAAGCTCGATTTGCCGTCGACGCAGTTGGTTTCGATTAACCTTAAAAATGCGACCATAGACCAGGCCCTGAACCAGCTTTTTGCCGATCTGCCGCTTTCCTACAAGGTTTTTAAAAAGAACATTGTCATTAAAAAGAAAGAAATGACAAAGGCGCAAACGCATGCAAAACCGGAACAGAATCCTGCGATTCTGCAATCGATAAGCGGCAAAGTGAGTGATGAAAAAGGCGAGGCCTTGCCGGGTGTCAATATCGTGGTGAAGGGCACGTCCAAAGGTGCTACCACCAATATAGCAGGCGAGTACCAGATAGATCTTACCGAAACGGGGAGCATACTGGTATTTTCCTACGTGGGTTATCTGACGCAGGAAATTGAAGCGGGCAGCAGGACTACACTGGATGTGACCTTGAAAACGGACGACAAGGCTTTGGAAGAAGTGGTGGTTGTCGGCTACGGAACGCAGAAAAAGAGCGATTTAACCGGTTCTATCTCCTCCATTAAAGCGGAAGACCTGAAAAGGCTGCCGACGACTTCTTTCGATCAGGCTATTCAGGGACGTGCGGCCGGGGTGCAGGTAACGCAAGGTTCGTCGGCCCCTGGCGGCCGCGTTTCGATCAGGATCAGGGGCGGTAACTCGCTAAGCAGCGGTAATGAGCCGTTGTATGTGATTGACGGATACCCGATTACAGCCGGGGGGACGGCGGGTGGTAACGGCGCCGGCCAAAACCCGCTCGCTTCTATCAACCCGAGTGACATTGCGTCCATGGAAATTTTGAAGGACGCTTCGGCTACCGCCATTTACGGTTCGCGCGGCGCGAACGGGGTGGTGCTGATCACTACGAAACGCGGGAAAGCCGGAAAAACTTCTGTGACTTACGATGGCTACTACGGCGTGCAGAAAGTGATCAAAAAGCTGGATATGATGAATGCGCGGGAATTTGCCACATTGGTGAACGAGGCGCGCGCCAATGACGGCGTGGCCACACCGGCCTACCCGAACTCCGCAGATCTTTACAACTTCCCGGACCCATCGACACTCGGCGAAGGCGTGGATTATCAGGATGAAATTTTCAGGACTGCGGCCATCCAAAACCATACCCTGAGCATTTCGGGCGGTAACGAGAACACTAAAATTGCGGTATCGGGGAGCTATTTTGACCAGAAAGGGGTGTTGAAAAACTCCGATTTCAAACGCGCGTCCATCAGGGCGAATATCGATACCAAACTGAGCAAGAATATCATGTTCAGTACCAACCTGACTGCCAGCAAAGTGTGGGGGAACAACGGACGGTCGGAAGGGGATGGCGGTGGAAATGCCAATACCGTGAATGCGGCGCTCATTATGCCCGCTACTGTGCCCATATTCCAGCAAGACGGTACGTACACCCGCCTGAACCCGACGCCGGGCGGCTCAACCGTGCATAACCCTGTGCCCATTGTTTTGTTCCAAAAAGATTTCCAGAATATCGACCGCATCCTGGGAACGATGGCATTTACCTGGAACATCATCACGGACCTGTCGCTGAAAGTGTCCCTGGGAACGGACATGTCCACGGCAAGCCGCGAGACGTACGAGCCACGGCAAACTGTCAATGGTTTCAATGCAAACGGGCGCGCCAGCCAGTCGAGCCGCCGCTCGGTATCTTACCTGAACGAGAATATCCTGAGCTACAACAAAAGTTTCGACAAGCACCAGTTCAATGCAGTGGCTGGATACACGCTGCAAATGGATAGGGACCAGCAGTTCAGCGCATTTTCCAGCAACTTCCTGACCGACTTGTATGGTCCGGATAACCTGGATGCAGGTGCTGCATTTACCGCACCCGATTCATACAAAAACCAAAGTCAGCTGGTTTCCTTTCTCGGACGGGTTAATTATACATTTAATAACAAATACCTGATCTCCCTGACAGGCCGTTCGGATGGCAGCTCGAAGTTTGGTGCCAACAACAAATGGGCGTTTTTTCCTTCGGTAGCAGTGGGTTATAAGTTGTCCGAAGAATCGTTTATCCAATCCATCGAAGCGATCAGTAACCTGAAAGTACGTGCGAGCTATGGTAAAACGGGTAACCAGAATATCTCTAATTACCAATCACTTGCCAGGCTGGGTGTTTACAATTACGACCTGAGCGGCGCGCTGGTTTCTGGTTTGGCGCCCGCCAACATCGCCAACCCGGATCTGCGCTGGGAAACAACTGCCACGACCGACTTCGGTATCGATCTCGACCTGTTTGGCAACCGCCTGAATTTTGTGGCTGATTATTATTACAAAAAGACGACCGATCTGCTCTGGAACATCAGCATCCCGCAAACTTCCGGTTTTGCTTCGATTTTCAGGAACATTGGCAGCCTGCAAAACAAAGGACTGGAACTGAGCCTGGGCGGTGAGATTTTTACCGGTGATTTCAAATGGAATTCGCAGGCCAACTGGTCGATGAACCGGAACAAGGTATTGGCAATCCCGGGCTACACACCCACGACGCAGGGTGAGCTTTCCGGGCATCTGAAAGTAACCGGAAGCTGGCTGGCACCGGGCTTGCCGGTGGGGGTTTGGAACCTGCTGAAATACGATGGCGTGTTCCAGGACCAGGCCCAGTTTGACGCCGGCCCGAGATCAGCCAGCAATGATAAGCTCGGCGATGCCCGTTTCATCGACCGCAGCGGAAACGGCTCCATTAACCTGGCTGAGGACCGCATGATCGTGGGCGACCCGAACCCTGATTTTATATTCGGATGGTCCAACAACTTCTCCTACAAGGGATTTGACCTGTCGGTTTATATGCAGGGAACTTACGGAAACGATATCCTGAACATCCAGCGTGCGGAAAGCAATGTTTCAGGACCCTGGGGAAACCAGAGAAAACAGATGTTGGACCGCTGGACGCCCACCAACACGAATACGGATGTGCCGCGTGCGCGGGTAACTGTAAATCCGCTGCTCGTACAATCGTCGTGGCTGATCGAGGACGGATCTTTCCTTCGTGTGAAAACTGCTTCATTGGGATACACCTTCAAACCTTCGAAAGGCATTAGTTCCTGCCGCGTGTACGTGTCGGGCCAGAACCTGCTCACTTTTACCAAGTACACAGGATTTGATCCGGAGGTGAATTCACCCGGAAACAGCAACCTGCAACTCGGGGTAGATTACAACGCATATCCTGCCGCCAGGACGTTCCTGGTTGGGGTGAATGTGGGCTTTTAACTGATCAGTTTTAATTTTTTAACCGATATGAAATCAAAACTCAAAATATGGATCTCTTCCGCACTTTTCGCGACCAGCCTGCTGGGTTGCCATGAAAGCTTCCTGGAAGAAAAAGTGTACGATGCACTGACCCCGCAAAACTTTTATCAAACCGAAGCCGATATGCAGGCCGGTGTGATTGCGGTTTATAATGCCATGCACGCATTTGATTGCTGGGGCCGGCAGGTGTGGCTCGCGGCCGAGTATCCGGGCGAATCATCCTGGCCCAACAACTCCGGCGAAGCGTGGCGTACCGAGCTCGATCAATATACCTGGACGCCGAGCTCCACGGGTTTCAAGCAAATGTGGAGCGGGTTGTATAAAATGGTCAACCGGGCCAATACCGTGCTCCAATATGCCGACCAGGTTACTTATGCGAATCCGGCAAACAAAGATCAGATCCTGGCGGAAACAAGGTTCCTTCGTGGTTTGGCATACCTGACACTCGTACGCTTTTTTGATCACGTGCCTTACGTAACAGTTGAAAATTCGACGGATCTTTATCCTTCCAATGAAAATACGGATGAGCAGGTTTGGACACTGATTATTGACGATTTCAAATTTGCATCCTCCGTGCTACCCGCAACGCACACCGGCAGGAACATTGGAAAAGCCACTGCGGGCGCCGCGCAGACGATGCTGACGAAAGCATATCTGACAAGGGCAGGAAAGCCCTGGAACAAGCAGGAATATTGGGCACTGGCCGCGGCGGAAGCGGACAAGATCATTAAAAATGCCGCTTACGGTTACGGTCTGCACGCTAACTATAACGACGTGTTCACGCTTGCCAACGAGCATGGCAAAGAGTACATTTTCAGTCTGGAACTGGAAAGTGGGATTGGTCTGGGCAAAGATTTTCCAACTTTTACGGGAATCCGCAGCGGAAACCAGTTGAGACTGGACGGCTGGTCTTCATTATGTGCCGAAGAAAAATTCTTCAATTCAATGGACCCGAAAGATAAGCGACGCAACAGGACGTTCGTGATTTCCTACCCTGACATCCGTGGTAATGGCACAATTTACGAGTATCCCAAAACCATTACATTGCCCCATTTCAATAAGCTGATCAACCAGGACGATAACAAAGCAACCGGCACCGGCGACTATGCCACAAACCTGCCGATTACCCGTTATTCAGACCTGCTATTGATGCATTCAGAAGCTGAAAATGAAGCAAAAGGGCCAAGTGCGGCGGCGGTAAGCGGCATTAATATGGTGAGAGAAAGAGCAGGACTGGCTCCGCTGGTACCAGGTTCGATGTCCAAAGAAACGCTGAGGAACGCGATCATTCAGGAACGCGCCTGGGAGCTTTGCCTGGAAGGCCACGCATATTTTGATTTGAAACGTCAGAATGCGATCGTCAGCAGGATCACCAATTTCAAACCGGCTGAAAAGCATTACGCTTTCCCGGTTCCGCAAGACGAGCTGGATGTAAACAAGAACCTGCGCCAGCATCCTGCTTACCAGTAAACGTATATTTTAGCATTACAGAAGTTTCGTAAAAATGCCCCCGGGAGCCTTTTCGCTTTCCGGGGGCATTTTTGGATATATTCGGGTGTTTCTCCTGCCACTCTTCATCGTACATGGTCTGAACCACCTACTCCATATGATTATGTTCCCGCTCCCGCGTACCGGCCTGGTAATACAGCTCGGCGAGCGATTTATGGTATCCCGCCACCAGCTCGGCCCGCTTGATGCGCATATCGATCAGCTTCGTTTCGCGGCTGTTGATAAGGAACAATGTACTTTCACCCAGATCGAACTTCTGCAACTCGCCCCGGAGCAATATTTCCTGGTTGGCAATGCTGCGCGTCTGCACGGCCAGCTGCGCCTGGTAGGCTTTCAGGTCGTTGAAGGAGCTAACGATGTTGGTGCGGATCAGTCTGTTCTCATTCTGAACGTCGAAATGCAGGTCCATTTGTTTTACTTTCAATTCGTTGAGCTTCCCCCGTTCGGCGCGCAGGAAGAGCGGGAACGAGAAATCCACGCCCACTTTGTAATTGCCCCAGGCGAGGTCGTAATACTCCGGCACGTAAGAGCTGAAATCGCGGCGGGTGGTAAGCAACGAGCCGCTTACATTCAGCTTGGGTTTGAGCTTTTCGCGCAGGTAGCTTCGTTCGATAGTGAGCTGCGCACCCTTGTAGCCGAGCATTTGCAGCTTGGGATGCTGGCCGGCGGCGTGGGTAAGCAGGCCGTCGAGATGCGCGTCGTTCGGTACAGCCGTGCTGCTATCGGTGTGCATGGGTATGGCGGTTTCGGGCAGTTCCACGGGATTTCCGCCGGCGTCCCAGAGGTGGTTGGACACGAGCAGCTTCTTGTTCCGGAAGTCGATGCGCACTTTTTCGAGCTGAATGGTGCGCTCCTGCACGGTAATGTAGGCCTCTACCGAATCGATACCCGGCTTGTCGCCGAGGAGCGTCTGGTTGCGCGTGGCTTCGTAGCGGGTGGTAGCGAGGTCGAGGCCGCGCTGCACGAACACATATTGCTGGTAGGCCACAAACCAGTTCCAGTAATCCTTCACCGCCTGAAACCATACCTTGTTGATCTCCGCCACCCGTTCGGCTTCGGCGTAGCCGACCATCACGCGGGCTTGTTTCAGCGTATTCCTGCGTTCGTCTATGAGGAAGCCCTGCCCGAGCGGTACGCTGATGCCCACGCCGGTGAGCCCCGAGAGCGGCGTGCGCATTTCGGGATTGGTATACCTGCCTACGTTACGGTCGTGACCGATTTTCAGGTCCGCCCCGGCTACCCATAGCGGCACTTTCAGCTCGCTCGTCCAGCGGTTGTAATAATTCACATCCCCGAAGACCTTCCGGTCGAGCGAGGCTTTCAGGGACGGGTCGAAGCTTCCGAGCGCCTGCATGACCCGCGCGCGCGCGCCGTCGCTGAGGAGATCGGCCTGTTTCACCACCGGGTGGTTTACAAACACCAGCTCTTCCAGGTCGCGTACCGAAAATATGCGCGAAGTATCCGTGGCGGCGATGTCCTGGGCACGCAGCGGAGCGGATAAGGTCCACGCCATGAGCCAGATGCACCAGGTTCGTCTATATTTAAGTAGTTGAATCATTTCAAAAATCACTTCGCATTTACATTACTTCGAAGACGCCGCAGTTTTATCCGGCTCTTTTTCCAGGCTCGGCGGGAAGCCGTTCAGCATTCGCCATATCTCGTACCACAGCGGCACCGAGCGCAGGATCACGCGCCCGTACACCCCCGAGCCCTGGCGCAGCTGCACCGGCCAGTCTTCGTCGTTGCCGGGTACCGGGTAGGTCGGCGTCACCAGGAGGCGGTACTTGCCGTTGGTGCTGCTCACCATGTCGATGACCGACACTTTTCCCGCGAATGTGCCCACCGCCACCGACGGCCAGCCCGCAAACTGCACCGACGGCCAGCCTTCGAATTGCAGGCGCACGTCGCTGCTGTCGAGAATGAGCGGCACATCCATTGCATTCACATATATTTCCGCCGCTACCATCGGCTGGAAAGGCTGCAAGGTGGCAATGGATTCGCCTTCCTTGATGTTTTCGCCGATACCGGCCTTCAACGTTTTCACCACGAAACCGTCCTGCGGCGCACGTACCACGTAAAGCCCGCGGCGGATATCGATGTTGGAAATTTCGTTACGCAGCTTCGCAATGTCGCCCTGTGCGCTCACACGGCTGGATAGCGCCGAGCTCATATCCGAGCGTGCCTTCGCGACCGACTCCTGGTATTTGGCTTCGATATTGTCGAGATCGATGCGCGCATTCAGCAGCGATTGCTTCGCATTGCTCAGCTTGTTGCTCTGGCTCACCACCTTCGCATTGTCCTCCTGCAATTTCAGGCGGCGGGTTTCGATGTCGGTCAGCGAGAAAAGGCCGTTTTTATAACCCGTCTCATAGCGTTCGAGCCGGGCTTTGCTGATTTCGTAGAACTTGCGGACCGCCACGAGGTCGGCGCTGTCGATCTGCACGTAGTTTTCAGCCTGCTCCACTTTGTTGCGGGCAGCCGCCAGCTGCACTTCCAGTCCCTGCGTCATCGCTTTGATCTGCGCGGCGGTTGCCTCCATTTTCTGCGCGGCGGCATTTTCGGAACCTTCTTTCGCTTGCAGCTGCTCTTGCAGCCGGGTAGGGAGGTTAGGGTCGAAATACGACTGGCTGGTTTCGGAAATGACGAGGATCGTGTCGCCTTTTTTCACCTGTTGCCCTTCGCGCACGGCCCAATGCTCGATCCGTCCGCCGATCTGGTTCTGTACCGTTTGCGGCCGGTCTTCCGGGCGGAGGGCTGTGACGGTGCCGCGGCCCGGGATCGTCTGCCGCCACGGCAGGAACAGCACAATGAGGAATATAAAGAGCAATACCAGCATAATCCTGCCCAGCAAGCGCGGGCCCTGGGTTTTCAGGAGCTGCTTTTCCGATTCAATGCCCAGGTCTTCCCAGTCCCGGCGCTTGGTAAGGTCGCGTGAATGCTTAACCATGGCTCACCTCACTTTCTTCCAGTTCCAGGTCGGTCACCGTGGCAAGTTTTTCGCTGCCCGTCACCATATC
Source organism: Dyadobacter soli (assembly GCF_900101885.1). Classification (GTDB taxonomy): domain Bacteria; phylum Bacteroidota; class Bacteroidia; order Cytophagales; family Spirosomataceae; genus Dyadobacter; species Dyadobacter soli. Next base: position 450,043 of record NZ_FNAN01000001.1, read on the forward strand.
GAAAATGGTGTTCAGGCTGGTCATGAATTTTTCGATCGCGTAGCTGATCTGTACGATAATCACCTCCGCCGCCACAAACTGCCCGAGCGTCATCTCGCGCTGCACCACATAATAGGAGCCGAGAAAGAGCAATCCGCCCATGAGTAATGTCCTGACTATCACCGCGCTGGCAAAAAACCGGCGCAATATCCGGAAATGGTCGTTCCGGGCATGGAGGTATTCGGAGGTGATCCTGTCGGTTTCCACCATCACCTTTTTCAGCTTGTCGGGCCGGCCCCGGTAGTTGTCGAGGTCCGATGCCACGTCTTCCAGGTAAGCTACCACTTCATATTTGTGGTGCGATTCCTCTATACTCGTCTGCACGCCGCGTTTGTAATACAGAAACAACACCAGCAGCGTAGAAACGATCGTCAGCAGTCCGAAAGTCATGAAAACCGGGTGGTAGAACGACACCAGGATCGCGGAAAAGATGATTTGCACGCCCGCCGCGACGATTTCCACGAGCAGTTTCGTGAGCCCTTTCTGGATCGTGATCACATCGAAGAACCGGTTGACCAGCTCCGGCGGGTTTTCACCATCGAGTTCCATGCGTTTGATCCGCGGAAAGCGGTAGGCGAATTCCAGCGTCGCTTTGGCGAAAATTTTCTGCTCGATCTGCTCCACGAGCGTGAGTTGGCCGATGAGCAATATCCCGCCCACAACGACCCCGAGCAGTACCATCGCAATCAGCAGGTAGGTAGAGCTATATAATGCACCGTTGGATAGCAGATTAAAGACCGCCGTGGTCCCGAGCGGCAGGGTAAGGCCGATCAGACCGATCAGGCCGGCGTAAATAAAAATGTAGTTGATCGTCGACCGTTCGACGTACAAGATCCCAATAAGCCGTTGCCAGGGGGTGGGAGCATCGGCCTGATATTTTTTTTTCATTGACGAATTCAGTGGCGGAAGAAGGGCAAAGGCAGGCTGCGGGTTTTGCCCCGCCGTCTTTCCAATTAAAGTTTATTTCACGTATTCTGGAACGACAAGAATAGGGCCAAAGGTGCCCCGTTTCCAAGAAAAGTGATAAATTCTAATCTTTCACAGATTCGTTTTAATCATTATTAACGCCATTTTATTTCATGCGTATTTCGGCAAGTAACTACTTGTTTATCAACTACTTTATTTTTTCATTTGATTGATATAAGCTATTGATAAAAAGGCAGTTATGCGAAATGTAAAAGTGCTTTAATTATATTGTTAAAAATCAGGTTTCGTTTTCATTACATCGCACTTCCAGACCTTTAAATGCATTTAAAACGGAAGAATAAATTAATATTTGTTCTAATCATATTCTAATCAGTTTCTAATCAAATCGGGTATGGTTGCCGGATTCGGGCTATTCCGTTGACAACACGGCGAATGCCGTAGTTAGCGCGTGAAGCCCGGGATGAATTCGAGGCGTGTATCCGCCGGAACTTTTGATTATACACCATTTGAATAACAGACTTTTTTTAAAAAATGGAAGCTGAAATAACAATGCAAATCATCCTTATCAAACCCACCCAAAACGTGGTTTTTGGGCTTCAAAAGGGCGCTGGTAACAATTACGAAACTGTTCAAAAGCAAATTTCCACGTCCGATGATTTAACTTTTACGTTTTCAATTAAAGTAAAAGGCGACAGATCAAAAGATGAACTTCCCAAATTGTCGGGCACTTTTGTTCAGGGTCCCGCAGATAGTAAGTTCGTTTATATCGACATTGGCACATATGCTGGCCAAACTGATACGCATTGGTCTAGACGGCTTAAAATCCCGTTAACAGGAATTACCTGGAAGGAAATCGATTCATTGCATGGTGACTCATTATTGCAGACTATTGTTCCCGGGACTGGTCGGGATGGGGGGCCAAACTGTGCAACTGTCAAACCTTTTGCTGGTTGGTATACTAAATAATGAACCTGGTTGGTGAAGCGACCTCGTAGGCTGCCAGCATGTGCGCTGTGGGTGGTATGATAATTGCACCACGTATATACATCACAACCCCACATTTCATGGTTACGGACTTTAACAACCGCATTCGTCAGATAGCTTTCTTGCTGATTGTCACCGCATTGGCAGTAGTTGTTTTCAGGCAACTTTACATATTCTTCCCCGGTTTTCTGGGTGCGCTCACGCTTTACATCCTTTGTCGGCGGTACTACTTTCACCTCACTGAACAACGAAAGTGGAAGAAGGGCCTCACTGCGATCCTCTTCATGGTGCTATTTATGGCCTGCATTGTAGCGCCGGTCTATTTTGCGATTCAAATGATCGTCCAGAAAATCGATATGATCGTAGAAAACCCCGAACAGGTCAATCACGCGATGGACGCGATCACGGCACAGCTCAAAGAATGGACGGGGCAGGACCTGCTTACCAAAGAAGCAACAGCCGATATCCGCAAAAAGGCGGCGAGTTTTATACCGGGGATACTCAACAGCTCCGCTATGATGCTGGGCAACCTGCTGATGATCCTTTTCCTGGCCTATTTTATGTTTAAAAACGGGCGGTTGATGGAAGAAACGCTGGAACATTACATTCCGCTCAAACACAAAAACATACAATCGCTCGCCGACGAGATCTGCGGAATGGTGCGCGCGAATGCATTGGGCATTCCGCTCGTGTCGCTGATCCAGGGGCTGGTAGCATTGCTGGGTTACTGGATCGTGGGAATTGAGGATTTTGTGCTGCTGGGCCTCATTACCGGCCTGTGCGCATTCTTCCCCGTGATCGGTACGGCGATGATCTGGCTGCCGCTTGTGATCTTCCTTTTTTCCAAAGGTGAAACCGGAAGAGCGATCGGCCTGGCTGCGTACAGCGTAACCATCATTGGTAACATCGATTACGTAGCCCGCGTTACCCTTTTACAAAAAGTAGGGAATGTGCACCCCGTCATCACCATCCTCGGTCTGATCGCCGGCTTGCGGCTGTTCGGCTTCTGGGGCTTTATCTTCGGCCCGCTGCTGATCAGCCTGGTGATGTTGCTGATACGCATCTACCGGAACGAGTTTGCGGGGGAGGCGATGGTAAAACGACCGCCGACCACCGACCGCTGACAGCGAAATGACCGCCGACGACCGACGACCGACCGCCGATCGCTTGATGGGGATTGATTGTCGGCCATCGTCCATGTTCGACCGCAGGTCATTACAAGCGATCGGCAGTCGGCGGTCGGTCGTCGGCCGTCAAATCTCCGCATCCCCCTTCGACCGGATCTCGTAATTATGATACCCGTCCGGCGAGTCGGACCATTTGTACACTACCTTTTTAAACCGCAGGTCGTTCACAATTCCGTAGATGTTCTTCATAAAATCCTCCTGCACCTGCTCGGGTTTGAACATCTGGCCTTCGAAGGTCAGTACCTCCTGGTGCGCGCCGGACAGCCCGATGGTCACATGCTGCTCGTCGAGTGCCTCCTTTTTGGAGTCGACGTAGGCGGTGCGCAGTTCGGGGAAATCACGTTGCTGCACCTGCACCATTTTCGTTTTTAGGACTTCGCGCTGCTGTACGATCTTTTTGTCGGAATTGCTCTTGGCCTCATTGTAGAGCGCGTTGTTCGATTTGTGCCATGAAAGCCGCGTCGCCAGATCGGTATTGCTATCGCCATTTTTGAGCTTGGTATCAATATCGGTGATCGTGTTTTGTAGAAACAAGGAAATATTAGCATTCGCGGCCTTGTTCACAGGCTTGGGCGCATAGAAGTAAATGCTGATGCCGATCGCAATGGCGGCAAGGATGGCATACACGATATATCTGGCACGGCTAGCCCCTCCGTGGGTGGCGTGAGTATCCTCTTCGCCATTCGTGGCACCTCCTGTTTGGGTTTGTTGGTGATGATGGATTTCCATGTCTGTTGGGTTTTTTCCTTAACTAAATGGGAAAACAGGGATCAAAAAATATGCCAAACGCCGGTGGAACGGATTTTTCTCGCGAGGCGGGTATTTCAGTCAATGCACTCAAATCATGAAAATTCAGCAGTTTTATAACAAGGCTTACGCGTGGATCTTGGAAACCGGGCCTTCTGTTCTCCTGGGAATAGGCGTATTGGTAGTGGGCTTCTGGCTCATCCGCCTGCTCTCGCGCTACCTCAATGCACACATGTACAAGCGCGACATCGATCCGTCGCTGACTCCCTTCCTGCTAAGCCTCGCCGTCACGACGTTGCGGATACTGCTTATCGTGTCGGTAATGCAGATCATAGGCATCCAAATGACGGTTTTTGCCGCATTAATCGGTGCAATCGGCGTTGCGGCCGGTCTGGCATTGTCGGGTACTCTGCAGAACTTTACGAGCGGTGTTTTGATCCTGATCCTCAAACCTTTTCACGTTGGCGACAATATCGTAGCGCAAGGGCAGGAGGGTACCGTCGAGGGGATCAAGATTTTTTATACTGTGGTTAAAACTTATGATAACCGCTCGGTGATCATCCCGAATAGCAAGCTATCGAATGAGGTGATCGTCAACATCAGCAGGTCGGGGAACAGGCGGCTGGATGTGGAGATGAAATTCAGCAATGCCATCGATTTCTCAGAGGTTAAAAACATCATCAACAATGTCCTCGATCATGCCCAAAGTGCCCTTAAAGTCCCCGCAAGACGCATCGGAATATCGTCTATCGAGTCTGACGGCTACAAGGTAATGGTGAATGTGTGGCTCGATGCCCACGGTTTTGTGGATACCAAAATGGAGATCCAGGAGAAGTTAATGGAAGCCTTGAAAGGCTCCGGCCTCAAATTGCCGGGAATGGGTTGAGATTTTTTTTCTGCTCCGTGCAGCGGTTTTTTAAGAATGCGTGTCTCCCTGCATGCTCCGCCAGACGGCGAGATGCAGGGAGACTTTTTGTACCAGCCTATTAGCCATGAAAAGATAGTCGGACAATGGTTGGACCGGATTTCAATGTAGCCCTTCCGGAAGGGCAGGAAAATCGAATTCAGGAATGATCACGAAGTATGGAAAAGCCGGTCGCGACCGGTTGATCGGGATATGCCTGGTGAGCAGCCTTCTTTTGGGGATGCTTACACTGCCGTCGTGCGACAGGAGTACCGAAGTAGGGCCGAAATCGGGGCAGGAACTTACAAAAGCGGAGTTTCTGGGTAGGATGGTCGTCCAGGAAAGGTACTGGCGCATCGAGGAAATATCCCGGCAGGATGAAGACCAGATTGCCACAGTGAATGTAAGGGAAAAGCCGACATTGCTCAGCAGCCATTACCTGAACGAAGTCGTTCCGTTCGTAGCGATACAGTTCGGCCGCGGCTATTTTGGAAAAGGCGTCGTCAGCGAATCCAGCATGACGGGCGTCTACGGCAAAGTGCCTTTCGGGGAGTTCAAATGTGAAGTGCTGGTCAAAACGACGAAGGAAAGCGGGGAATGGATTTGGGACAACGGGCGAAAAATGATGAAACTTCCATTGCCCGGAAGTATACAATCACTCGCCGGCGCATTGTCGGGCACCGACTGGCGCCCCGATAGCGGATATGTCGCCGCCGAGCCTGCTCCCTTGTACAGAGGGGTAGAAGAAGCCCGAAGAGCGGCTAGCTCGGAGCGCATCCGGATCATAGCGGAAGAGCAAACGCCCGGGGGAAAGATCACTTATGCATTTATCATGCGGGCAGCCTGGATGACGGACGTCGAATACCGGGATGCGGAGCACAAATCTGGAATGTCCTTATATTAAATACATAACTGGCACCCCGGCGATCAACTTAATTGATGCTATGAATGAAAGAAAATTTACCCGTAAATTATTTCTTTTAATTGTTTTCCTTTTCGTCCTGAACGGATGCAGCAATTACAAAGATCAGCAGGCAATCCCGCCGGAAACATTACCGGAAGCGATTATTAAAGTGATGTCGAATGCATATCCGGACGCCACGGACGCGACTTTTCTGGCCATTGAAAAAGATAAGCTTTATGAAGTTTATTATAATTTGAAAGGGAATTCTTTTTACGCAGCTTTAAATACCAAAAAAATATTGAGCGTATACCGGATGCATGGCGCTTTGCCGGACTCCATGCGGCAGTCGCTGCCTGCGCGGAGTGTGAGCGGCGGTGTGGCTGATACCTATAAAGAGCCTGATCCACAGATCAATGACGAGAAAATATTCGATTCAAAATATAACTGGGGCAGCCGCAATTACCTGCTTACGTGGGTACAGAACAAGGCCAGCAAGCCCGCTAAATACCAGGTCCGGTTAGAACCTTACTTTAAGTTTTCGTACATTATCGGCAAGGATGATCTGAATGCTTTGCCCACGCCCGCGGGAAGTTTTTTGGAAAGAGAAAAATTAAGATTTGCAACGGCAAGGATTTCGGTGAATGAAAAGAATGAAAAGGAATATGAAATAAATGCCTACACCGCATCGAGTACCAATTACGACTTTACTTTCGATGCTTCCGGCAAACTGATCAATACCAGTTACAGGGCCGAGGCATTCTATTACAATATTGATGAATACCCTGAAAAAATACAGAACTTTGTAAAAGGCTCAACCGCATTTGCTACCATGAAAATTCTGGAAGGTTACAAGTTTTCCGACCCTACCGGAACAGGTTACGGAATGAGTTTGCAGGGGACAGGTGAAGATGCCAGGCTCATTTTCGATCAGGATGGAAATTTTGTAAAAATGATTTACCAGACCACGATCGATCGATGAGCGAAGCGTAATTGGTTCAACGATACACTTCATAACCCCTCTGAATGGCATTTTTCCGCAGCAAGAAATACAGTTCGCTGGCCGATCTGGTTCGGGCTTGTCAAGCCGGCGATACCAGGGCGCAGACTGCATTCTATGAACGCTACAAATCCAGGTTGCTCGGGCTTTGCCTGCGCTACGCAAAGACCAGGGCGGAGGCGGAAGATATTTTCCAGGACGGGTTTATCAAGGTTTTCAGGAATATCAACGAATTGAGGAACGTGGAGGTGATCGATGCGTGGGTGAAATCGGTGGTGATCAGGACGGCGATCAATTACTATCACCGCACCACCAAGGAACAGCAGCTGCATTCCAACCTGGAAGATTACCAGCGGGAGATCGAATCGGGGGATTATGGCAAGATCATCACCCAGATAGACATGAATGTGCTGCTGAATGTAATCAGCACATTGCCGGACGGGTACCGGATGATCATCAACCTGCACTTAATAGACGGTTACACACATAGCGAGATCGGCGAAATGCTGCGTATTTCGGACAGCACGTCGCGGTCGCAATTTTTAAGAGGAAGGAATTTGTTAATGAGGAAGTTACAGGAAAAAGGAATTACGCAATATGAAATCTTCTGACGAGCGTATCGACGAGGAGTTGCGTAAAGCGCTCCGGGAACGATTCGACAATTTTGAAAGACTGCCTGACCCGAACCTGAGGGAGAAAATCTTCAAGGCTTTGGGCGGAGGGACGAGCATGGTGCAAACGGGCATTGTGGCCTCGCTGCTGCTGCTCATCACACTCACGGCCGCCGTGTATATTGTATCGTATTCGTTGGAGCGGAAAAAAGATATGGTAGCGGGCGTGCGGCAGGTTGCGAAAGTACTTTCGGTTGCGCCGGAAGCCGAAAAGGGTTCTAATGCAAAAGAAGAAAGCCCGGAGCATGGGAGGCCATCGGGCAATACAGGCAATGCGGACCTTGTTACCCCTGCATCGGAATCGAGATTGGAAACCAATCCCGTTCAGAACAATACGGGCCTCGTACGTACAAGTGCAGCACGTACGTCACGCGCCATCCGCGTGGGTGCCAGGGTGCGCAGGTACACGCGTGGGGATGTGGTGAAGCTGATCGAATTGGTGAAATCGAACCCGTCGTCATTTGGTTCGCTGTGGATCAGGGATGAATCCATTTCGCCTGCCGATAAGGCGTTCCTCGAATCGGAATTGGAGAAAATACTGGCGGCAAGCTCGCAGCCGGACAGCGCTACTGCCGGCGAAAACGATACCAAAGACCTGGAAGGGCCGCTCTTGGCCGATCAAGACATCGGGGTGCTGGATCACAGGCCATTGGCCCTTCCTGAATATCACTGGCAGCCCGACAGCCTCGTTACGCCCGGCGAGCCGCAGAAGCGTTACGAATATCTTTTCAAAACGCATTGGGCATTTGTGGCAGGCATTACACCGCTCCGCACTTTCCAGATCCTGACCGTGAGGTCGGGAAATGGTGTCGTTTACCAGAACTTCGTTTTGCCCGGCAAAATCTCCGCGGAAACTGTCGGGTACAAGTTTTCGGCCGGGGTAGAGCGCAAGGGGTTCCAGCTGCTGCTCAATTACGGGCAGTTCAGGCAATCGTACCGGTATGAGATTGCCACCAGCGAGTTTGTCGTAGGGCCGGGTCTTTCGGGCAATTACGAAGTCATTCGAAAAGGCATTCCGCAGCACGAGAGCAGCACGGTACGGCTGGTAGGATTAGCTGTTAAAAAACACACGGTGCGCCGCTCGCATTTCCTGCGTAACTATTACGGCGACTTCGGTGCGGAGTTCACCCGCGATCTTACTTCTAAGAGGAACCTGGCCTGGGTGAATGCGGGCTTTGGGAAGGAGCTTTTTGCGGGTAATCATGTGGTCATGACCGTCGGTCCCTATTTCGAGTACAGCCTTTCGAAACTGCGCAATCCCGACAACCCGTTTAAAATCCAGCCCTACCAGATCGGGCTGTCGGTGGGTTTGCGGTATATCAAAAAATAAACTTTTAAACTTCCGATTTCAGAATATCGGCCAGTTCCCGGCGGAATTCTTCGCCGTAGATATTGCTGTACTCCCGTGTGAAGCTTTCAAAAGTACTTTTCGCGAGGGAATGCTTGCCTAGCAATGCAAACGACTTGCATTTCAGGATCATCGCTTCTTCATTGGCCGGGTCGAAATACGAAATGTTGTTGGCGAGGCGGATCATAAACTCCGGGTCGTCAGATACCGGAATGCTTCCCGCGAAGTTCAGATAAGTATTGACGACAATATTTGAAATCTCTGATTTGAAAGGGTCCAGCCATTCGAACTCCATATTGGAAAGAAAGCTCCCTTTGTTGGTAATGCCTATCAGCGCTTCGAGCATCGGGCGGTCGATCGTTTTGGAAGAGGTGATATTCATAAAATCGAGGTAATCGACAGGTACTTCGTTTTCATCGAAATCCAGTTTCCAATGTCCCGCATTCATCACGATCTGGCAATGCGGCATTTTAGCGAGGATCGCTTTCAGCTTCGTCAGATTCACCGAGCGGTTGTTCCGGGCGCTCTCCGCCGACTTGTCCGACCACAGCAGTTCCCGCAGCTTATCGGAATTAATACCCCTTTTCCACCGAATGGTATACAGCAGGATAACCAGGAAAAGCTCTTTGATAAGCGGTGTAAATGCCTGCGTAATATCGTTGCCATTGCTGTCCGTGAGCTGCAAATCCCCAAAAAGCGAAATGCTGTTTTTCGCATAAGTCACTACGGGGGCCGCATTCTTGCGCAATACAGCTGGTGCAGGCGCAACATTCTCAGCCACATTGATTTCCACTTTTGGAATAACTGGCGAAGCCTTTCGCCTGCACAAATACAACCAGGTCCCGCCCAATAGCAATCCCGCGCCCGCCACTGCGAACGGCCAGATCGGTAAAGCCTCATTGGCCGCGGTGGCAACCTCCGCGTACGCCTCACGTACGGGCGTGAGCAGCGTGTACACGTGCATGACAGTCTGCTTGTCGTCCTCGCTCCGCGTTATGGTAAATGCAACGAGCTGCTTGCTTTCCGGGCAGTAAAAAAGATCGGCAAAGGAATGGGTATCGTGGAAAGCATAGGGGATAGCGGTGGCCATCGGCTTGAACTCCGGCTTGTCGAGCGATCCGCGAATGAGTTGCAGTTCGGAATTATACCGGTTTTTCGGGAAACTCAATGCGTACAAATGCCCGTCCGGGAATACGAGCGAATTGGCGAAATTCAGTTGAGGCAGGTCTGCGCCGGTATCGTATACTTTTTTCCACTGCCCGCTCCGTGGGTCGAAAAGCAGCAAATCGTTCCAGTTTCTGGGGTTGAGGATCTGCTGGCCCGTGAGGCTGCCATAACCGCCGAGGATGTACATGCCTTTTGGACCGAAACCACCCGCAGCAAGATAGCGCGGCGTAAAAATGCCGGTATCAGCCGCGACGGTACGCCATTGGCTGGTCGACAAATGATAGCGGTGTACTTTGTTTTTGTAGGTCAAATGACCGTACCCGCCGAAAATGTACAGCGAGGAATCAGCTGCTGAATAAAACTTGTTGGAATGCCAGTATTCGGTGGAGCTTTCGGGAATGGGGAAAATAAAGTTGTTGTCCCATTTCCGCGTCGTAAAATCAAAGCGTGCAATGCGTTGCTGGTCGGCGTTGTAGGTATAAAGATTCCCCGTGACAGTGTCCACAAATGCCTGGTTCCCCTTCGCCAGATGCAACCTGCCCGATTGATAGGGGTAAGAAACCGTCACCTGGCTCGCTACCGAATAGGTATGCAGACTATCCTCGCCGATCAGGTACACGATCTCGCGTCTTTGATCCAGTGCAGAACAGGCAAATCCGCTGGTAACCATTCGTTTGCGCGGCTGCCAGGTTTCGTGCAGCTTTTCGATCCAGACCGGGTTTTTGGCCAGCCCGGCAGCTTTGCCTTTCGCATTATGAGCCGTTTCGCCGGAATGTTCGTCGAGCGGCCAGAAACCGGCCTGTTTGCCATCGCCGGAAACGCCGATATTGGCCAGATTCATCGGCGGCACGTCGGTCGTCTGGAACGACTTGTGCTGATTAGCCCCGAAAAGCACCTGGTAACAACCGCCGGGCGCGGCTTCCAGCACATGGGAATAGGTTTTGCCGCCGGTACTAATGCTCAGTTTACGGGCAGCCGCGTCGAGTTTGACGACGAACTTGTTCCATCCGCCCAAAAGCGCCTGATCGGGAATATTGAATGCGATCGCGGACAATTGATCGCCCGTAATAACGCGGAAACGGCCATTTGCGGCGGCGATACCATTGTCGTAAATCAGGTCGATGTTGTGTTTATCATCCCCGATCAGCCGGAAAATGTAGCCGAAATAGGTTTTTTGTTTAGGTATGAAAGAGAGATCGAATGCCAGTTCGAGGTTTTCCGAAAAGCAAATGGGCTTGGCCGGCGTAAGGTCGAGCGTGGTCCGGTGGTCCTGTAAAACTTCGTAACTGGCAAAGCGCAGGCCGTGCGACTGGGCATTTGCCGTGGCCGTGAGGGAAATAACGAAAAGGAATGCAAGGAGGAAAGCGGGCAATTTCATCGGGTGGTTCAGGGGCGATACCGGGCGCGCGCTGTTCACAGCGATTTCAGGAGGCATAAAATGGCTCATAGTAAGTCGGCCCGGTTCAGGTAATACGCAGTCAGTGGTAATAATTTACAAAAGTTAAAAAAAACTTGAAATAATATAAGCCGGGAATGCCGGTTACATAAAAATATGCGCCCCGGCCGTTTCCGACCGGGGCGCTGTTACCTGTGATTTCAGTGATTGAATCTAAGGTTTAACAATCTTCCGCTCCACACCGTCGATCTTCAAAATGTAAGTACCCGAGGGCCAGTTGGCGATATTAAGTTCAAAATGCGGCTTGCCGGGGGCGGATGAATGCATTTTCCGTCCGGCGGCATTCACGATGTCCAACTGCAAAATCCGCGCATCCGATTGTACCGATACCACATTTGCGGCCGGGTTCGGGAACACATTCACGGTGATAGATTGCTCGATCTGCGCCGTCACAATGCTGCTGTACGCGAAGGAATTGTCCAGATCGACCATTTTCAAACGGTAGTAAAAGCGGCCGGCTGGCAGGTTGGCATCCGTATACCGGTAGTCGTTGTCCGCATTGGAATTTTGGTGTGAATTGAGTTTTCCAATGGTGATAAATGATTTTGCATCGGTACTACGCTGTATTTCAAAATGCGAGCTGTTGGTTTCCTGCGAGGTCTGCCAGGCGAGCAATGCATTGTTCTGCTCGGTTTGTGCCGCAAAACTGACCAGCGTCACAGGCAGCGGCTGACCGGCCGTGGTACTCAGCGCATTCGGGTACAGCGGCACCGAAAGGCTGTTCGTCGCCTTTCCTGCGAGCACTTTTTTGGTATAACCGGCAATGCCCATGTACCAGTCGGGCGTAAGGTCGTAGCCGTCCGCGTCGAGGGAGAGGAACCAGGTATTGCCGCCTTTCGGGGTATGGTCGGCGAATTTCTCCATTTTAAAAAATGATGTCGATTCGTCCACTTCATCGAACATCGCCAGGTAAATCATACTCGCGCCCTCATTGATCACATTCTGCGACTGCTGCCACAGGAAGCTGCCGCCATTGCGCGGAATGGAGTTCTTAATGGCCGCCGAAGGGTTATTACGCACGGTTTGCAGGTTGAACCAAGAAAAACCCGGGAAGATAACCGGCATATAATCAATGTTTTTCGGCTGCAAATAAGCCATGTCCGGTCTTACGGTGCTGATCGCGAATGCATTGGCGCCGCTTTCGTTGCTATACCGCCCCACCGACCACGGGCTGATCACATCGAGCTGGTCGTACACCGCGAGCCATTCGGTGGTGTGGCTGCGCCAGTTGTTGTTCAGGCCGCCCATCACGGCCGCGCGGTATTTAGGATCGTCCGTTGGATCAGTAGGATCGCCGTCGCGGAACCATTTGACGAGCTTGTCGGAACGCGCTGCGGTAGCGTCGGGGCTCGATGCAAGGCCGAGGCCCCACAATGCCACCAGCGGCCTGCCCTTGTGCCAGAGGTAGTTGCTTTCGGAAGTAACGCCCATTTCGTCCACAAGGCGCTTCCAGTCGGCGATAACGGCTTCCGTGGAAGTCGCGTCCGCACCCGAGAGATCGTACATGATCGCATACACGCGACCGTATTTCAGGCTGGCCGTCTGTACGTTTTCGATTACTTTTTCAAAATGCCGCGGTACGCGCGAGTCGCCCGTGCGGAAGTTTTGCAGGAAGCGCTGCTGGAAAACGCCATCGACCTCATGTTCGCGCATCCATTTGAAATGCTGGTCAACGGTATTGTAGTTGTAGCTCGAAAATAGCTTCGCCGGGGATCCGTTGCTGTACACCATATTAGTTGCCACGAGTTCACTGGAAGGGTAGTCGCCCAGGTACGGCCACATATCCACCGTCGCGTTGGCATGGTCGGGTGCGCCGCCGAACCAATGCAGCCACCAGTTGTGCGTCGGGCTACCGTCGGTTGGCAGCCCGAACCAGCCCTGGTAGCCGAACATAACCTTCCCGTTCAATGTGTTTGCAGACGGAACAGGCGTGGTAGCCGCCACAGGTTCATAAAACTCGATCTCGTCGATCCGCGCGGTAATGGCGGCCGACAGCGGCTGGCCGACCTGGAAAAAATTAATGGCCGACAGGTTTGGCGTACCGGTTTTCGCAGCATCGGGCAAATGCAGGATCACGTGGTTCCACCCGTTCTGAATCTTCTGGTTGGCAAGGTTCCAGCGGTATTCGTCCGTCCCGGCCTGGCCCGATGACGAGAATACAATGCTGCCATTGCCATTCATTTTTTCCGTATCCGAAACAAACAGCCAGAACTTCACCACTCCGCCAGCTTCCGTCACCGTGGTATTGAATGGGGCAGGGTTGTAGGTAAACCAGTTGGTACCCGATCCGGTTTTGACGATCGACGCGCTTCCCAGGATTTTGTTACCCGTGTCGGCACTGAGCGCATCCGCACCCGACCAGTTCGTAACGGCATCGGCTGCATTGAAAATATGCGCGCCGCTGAGCACACTGCCCTCATAGCCTTTGGTGAAACGCATATTATCGATCTTGACGATCACCGATTCCCCGTCATTCATGAATTTGTAATACCTGAAAAAATTGATGGCCGACAGGTCGGGATTCCCCTGCTTGCCCGCCGCGCTCAGGCGGAGAACCACATTGTTCCAGCCGTTCCGGAGGTTCACGCTCCCGGTATTCCAGTTGTACTCGTCGGTGTCCGGGTTGCCCGAGCTGGTAATCTCGAACTGCCCCTGCGACGCGCTGAACTTGGTAACGTCCGACACGTAAAGCGAAAATTGAAGGTAGGCGATATTCAATTCCGTGGATGCGATGCCGGTGTTGACCGGCGTGGTGAATGTCCGGCGGAAGCGCTCGGTACTGCCGCCTTCCGATTTGATGGAATAGGTGCCTTGCACGGGCACGTCGCTGTCGAGGCTCAGGGCATTGCCGCCACCACCCCAGCCGGTAAGCGATTCGCAGTCATCGAAGGGCGTCACCTGCGCATACGAGGGAAGCGCTGCCGCCAGTAACAGGAGCAATAGTAAACAGTTGGTCTTCATCTAGGTTTGGATTAAGGTGAAAGATTTGAGTAAAAGCCCGGGCTGCCGGAAGCGGCTTGCGGACTGGTCCAAAACTAGACGGGCACCTATAATTTTAGATTAACTATGACTTAATAAAGAATAAATGGGAAAAAATATCGCCTTAAAATCGCCAGTTAAGTCCAAATTAAGTCTGCATTAACACCCTGTACTTTAATTAGCAGCCGGATTCACAATTACCTCCGTGTAACTTTTTCTTTCCAAAAAACAATTATGAACAAAACTCTATCCATCCCCTTATGGGCGATGAGCGTGGCATTGCTATGTCATGCCAACCCACCTGCGTATGCGTTCGGGACTGGCGGCAGGCCCGCCGGCAACCCTCCGAATGCAGCCCGCCCGACAGTCGCTACCGATGTTTCGGGAACTGTAAAAGATGAAAAAGGCGAGGGCATTCCGGGCGTGAATGTGCTCGTGAAAGGTACCGCCACCGGTACGACCACCGATGTGAACGGCAAGTTTTCCATTCAGGTAAATTCCGGCGCCGATGTGCTCGTGTTCTCATTTGTAGGATATGCCAAACAGGAAATCGCGGTTGGGAGCCAGACCAGCATTGCTATTACCCTCGCCGAAGACAACAAGCACCTCGACGAGGTGGTGGTGGTAGGGTATGGAACCCAAAAGAAAGTGACACTCACCGGCGCGGTGGTATCGGTGAACAGCCAGGAGATCGTTACCACTAAAAACCAAAACGTGCAGAATATGCTCACGGGCAAGCTGCCGGGGCTGCGCGTGGTGCAGAAATCGTCCGAACCGGGGGATTTCAATTCCAACCAGTTCGATATCCGCGGCTTCGGTAACCCGCTGATCGTCATCGACGGCGTGCCGCGCGACAATATTTCGCGCATCGATCCCAATGAAATCGAAAGTATTTCCATCCTGAAAGACGCCGCAGCGGCCATTTACGGTGTGCGGGCGGCGAACGGCGTCGTGCTTGTGACCACGAAACGCGGTGCGAGCGGGCGCGCGAAGATCGAGTATTCGATGTACTACGGCAGCCAGACCGCCCTGGGTTTGCCCAAACCCGTGGGCGCCATCGAGCGGTACACGCTCATGAACGAGAAGAGCATGCACAACGTGAACAGTCCGACGATCCGCTATTCCGAATCGGATTTCGCGCCTTACCGCGAAGGAAAGCTGCAAAGCACCGATTGGTACGACCTCGTCATGCAGAAACGCGCCCCCCAGCAGCAGCATAACCTCAGCGCCAGCGGCGGTACTTCGGACGGTAAGGTTGATTATTTTATCAATATGGGCTATATGTACCAGGAAGGTTTCTGGAAAAGCAAGGATCTCAATTATGATAAATATAACCTTCGGTCGAATGTCAATGCGCAGATTACGAAGCAATTGCGGGCCTCGTTGAAGCTCAGCGGGATTATTGATACCAAAAATAACCAGCAGGCCGGCGGTATGCACGAGATCTACGGGCCGCTCTGGCGCGCACAGCCCAACGAGACCAATTATGCCAACAACAATCCGGATTACCTTTTCAAAATGGCCGCCGGGCACCCGGTTGCATTGACGACGGCGGATATTTCGGGTTATCAAAAGGACAATAACAAATGGATTCAAAGCCAGTTCCAGCTCGAATACACCGTGCCGCAGGTGGAGGGGCTAATGGCAAAAGGGATGTTCAGCTACGATACGCGGATCAACTCCAACACCAATTATAAAAAGTCTTATAATTTGTACGATTACAATGCGTCCAACGATACTTACGCGCCGTTTGCGAACAACCTGCCTGATCAGTTGACCCGCACGTACAATACGCTGCCGTCGACTTTGATGCAGGTTTCATTGAACTATAACCGCTCTTTCAAGGAGAAACACAATGTAGGCGCATTGGTACTTTACGAAGAAAGCACCCGCAGCAGCGACAACTTCTTCGCCAGCCGCGAGCTGGGCATCCCGATGGAGTACCTGTTTGCCGGAAAGGCTCAGAACCAGGTCGGTAACAGCAACATCAATGCGATCTGGAAGAATGCGAACAAGGGTTTGGTGGGGCGTTTGAACTACGATTTCAAAGGCAAATACATTGCCGATTTCAGTTTCCGCTACGACGGCTCGTCCAAATTCCCTCCGGGTAAGCAATGGGGTTTTTTCCCGGCGGTTTCGGCGGGCTGGCGGTTGTCGGAAGAGGGTTTTATCAAGAACCATGCAGCCTTCCGTTTCGTGGATAACCTGAAAATCAGGGGTTCTTACGGAACAATGGGGGATGATGGCGCTTCTTCGTACCAGTTTGTTTCGGGCTATGATTATCCGTTCAACGGCAATAGCCAGGCATTATCCGGTGGCTATATGTTCGGCGGGTCGTTTGTGAACTCGCTGGGTTTCCGCAACTCGCCTAACCCGAATATTACCTGGTATACCGTAAAAACGGCCAATGCGGGTTTGGATGCGGGTTTCTGGAATGGATTGGTGGAAGTTACCTTCGATATTTTTCGACGTAACCGTACTGGTTTGCTTGCCAACCGCCTCATGTCGCTTCCCGGTACATTCGGGGCGACGATGCCGCAGGAAAACCTGAACAGCGATCAGACCAGCGGTTTCGAAATCTCGGTTTCCCACCGGAAGCGCATTAATGAGATCCGTTACAATGTGTCGGGTAACCTTTCGCTCACGCGGACGCGCAACATTTACATTGAAAGAGGCCGCTCCGGCAACTCCTACGACAACTGGCGCAACAACCGCAGCGACCGTTTCAACGACGTATGGTTTGGCTGGGGGTATGCGGGCCAGTTCCAGAGCTACGAGCAGATCGCCTCGCATGACGCATTCGTAGGCCGCGCCACATTGCCGGGCGATTACATTTACGAAGACTGGAACGGCGACGGTACCATCGACGATATGGACCGCCACCCGATAGCCACCACCATTAACCCCGCCAGCACTACCACCGTCGGCGGTGACGCTAAGAAGAACCACCCGCTCATGAACTTCGGTTTCTCCGGTTCTATCGATTACAAGGGTTTTGACCTCAATATCCTCTTCCAGGGCGCCGCACTTTCGTATGTGGCTTACGGTGAGCAGCTGCGCGAGCCGCTGGCATGGGACGGCAATGCATTGGAGTTTTTCATGGACCGCTGGCACCCCAACGACCCGACGGCCGATCCGTATAATCCTTCCACCCAATGGACGAGAGGGTATTATGCTTACACCGGCACCACGGCCGATGAAAACTCTGACCGCAACATTCAGAATGGCGCATACCTGCGTCTGAAAAGCGCGGAAATCGGCTATTCGCTGCCAAAAGACCTGCTCAAAAGGGTAGGTGTGCAGGGCCTGCGCGTGTATGTGAATGGTTATAACCTGCACACATTCACGAAGGTGAAAGGCCTAGACCCGGAGCACCCTTCGGAATTGTATGGCTATATGTACCCGATCAACCGGACGATCAACCTCGGTGCCAGTATCAGTTTTTAAATCGAATTCAGATGGTATTTCAAATCAAAAATATAAAATATGCCCTCGCGCTCATGCTGCTGGGTGGTACTTATGCGTGTAACGAGCTCGACATCCCGCCGATCAACGTGGTGCAGGACAAAGACGCGTTCACCGATGCCGGTATGCAGGCCTACATGGCCGCATTGTACAGCCGGATGCCAATAGAGGATTTCAAATACAGCGCCCAGGAAGGTACCGAAGGTTTCGATACCTGGAACAACATCGCAACGCCCGCATTGAATACCGGCGAGAATGCCAACCGCAACAACGGCGGCTTCGTGAACCCGGCGCGCGGCTATTGGAAAAGCGGTTACCAGGTGATTCGCAATGCCAATTACCTCATCCGCGAATTGCCGAAATACGCACCGTCGCTCACCCAGCCGAAAGTGGACAAATGGATCGCGGAGGCGCGTTTTGTGCGTGCATTCACCTATTTCGCGCTGGCGAAGCGGTACGGCGGCGTGCCCATTACCGAAGACGTACAATCCCTGGACGGTACCACGCTCGAATCGCTGCAAATCCCGCGCAGCAGCGAGCAGCAGATCTACGATTTCATACTCGCCGACCTCGATTTCGTGATGGCGACGATGCCGGAAGCCAGCGAGCAGTCGGGCAGGGTGAACAAAAACATCGCGGCCGCATTCAAATCACGGGTGGCATTGACGGCCGGCTCCATTGCCCGTTATGCCAATCCGTTCGTGAAGGACGGGATAATGCTTTGTGGCATTCCAAAAGAAAAGGCGAACGACTATTTCAAAGCGGCATTCCAGGCAGCGAAGTCGATCGAGGGCAAATATTCGTTGTATATGAAAAAATGGTCGGCAAGCGACAAGATTTCCACCGCCGATAATTATGCCGATCTTTTCCTCGACAATGCCAGCCCCGAAACCATTTTCGCCAAAGGCTATTCCTATCCCGAAGCCGTACACAGTTTCGACGCCGTGTATGCGCCCCCGCACATGACGTCGACTTACGGCGACCGTTTCAACCCGACGCTCGATTACGTGGAGCTCTTCGATGGATTGCCGAAGAATGCCAAAGGTCAGCTGAAAACGACCGATGAAAAAGGCAACTACATTGTATACGATTACGTGGAGCAGCTTTTCGAGAATTGCGAGCCGCGTTTGCGGGGTACAGTATTGCTGCCAGGACAGCCAATCAAAGGCGTCCGCACCGATCTGCGTCGCGGTACATTGGTGGAAACCGTAGATCCGTCGGTACCGATCCCGAAATTCATTCCCGAGGACATGACGAGCGGGTATAATTCGAATGCATTTTACAATTCCAATGTGAAACAATCCGGTACCTGGAACAACCAGACGCCGATCGTGCTCTCGAATGGCCAGTCGATCAACCCGAGCGGGCTGGACGGCCCGACATCGGCCAATAATGCGACCATTACCGGCTTCCACGGTCGCAAATGGCTCATGCCCAACCTCGCCCCGGCGGCTACCGCATTGCACCGCTCGAACCAGTCGTGGATTGAAATGCGATATGCCGAAGTGCTGCTCAACCGCGCAGAGGCTGCATTGGAGCTGCACCAGAACGGCGTTACCGAAGTGGATGGCGTGGCATTGCTGAACGATGCATTCGAAAACATCAACCAGATCCGTAACCGAGGGGGCGCGGTGCTGCTCAAAACCGCCGCCGAGCTCTCGTCTGCTCCTGCGCTGGCACCGGGTACAGGGGTAGGCGGGTACGTACTCGCGCCTACACGCGGATTGCAGCTCGTGCGCATCGAACGCAGGAAGGAACTCGCATTCGAGAACAAACTATGGTGGGATATGCTCCGCTGGCGCACGGCCGATGCCGAGGTGAATGCCCGCATCTGGCGCAAATGCAACCCGTTCCTGTTCGCGAAGGGTGCGGTCGCCGAGAGCAGTGATTATGTAAAGGGCAAGTACATTTTCGACTGCCGGTTCGAGGAGAGAAGTTCGCGTTTTACCATCGCTACCAAAAATTATTACGAAGCCATTCCGGGCGGCGAGCTGATCGCAAACCCGAAACTGGTTCAGAATGAGCAATATTGATCACTGAAAATGAATTTAACAATGAAAAGTCTACTTTATATTCTATTCATCCCCCTCGTCCTATGCGCCTGCAAGATCGACGACGTAGCCGCGCCGGATTCGACATTCGAGGGCCGGCTCGTGGATGCCGGCGGCACGGGAATCCAGCTGGAACAGGGTGCTTCGAGCGCGCGCCTTAAAATGGAGGAGCTCAGTTGGAGCAATACGCCGCTGCCGCTTTTCCTGAACCTGAAACAGGATGGCTCTTTTATTAATAACAAACTTTTCCCGGGCAACTACAAAGTGACGCCGGTGGAAGGGCCGTTCTATCCCGTGGTTGAAAAGGTGGTGGATATCAATGGTGCTACGAAACAGGATTTTACTGTGATACCTTACCTGAATGTCGATTGGACGGGTGAGCCTGCGATCAACGCGGATAAAAAGCTATCGGCCAGTTTCAAATTCACCAGCAATGCCGCGCCGGAAGGTCTCACAAAGCCTAACCCGCTCGATTACCAGCTATTTATTTCCACCAATCAATATGTAGGAAATAATAATTGGGACAATACGGCAGTAGGAGCGGTGGTGCCGGTAACAGTCGATAAGGAAGGCCAGGAGATCACCATTTCGTCGTCTGTACCTATGAAATACAGTACCACCTATTACGTGCGCATCGGCGTGCGGGTGAATGACACTTATAAAAAATACAACTACACGACTATTAAAACCGTAACGGTTCCTTAATTTATACGCAGAGGTAGTGTGAGCCCCCGGGACCGTTGGTCTTTTGGGGGCTTGTTTTAGAGGCTGCGAAGCAAGTGACCTGCTGCGACTTTAACAACGACTGACAAATGCCGTCAGGCATGTAATATTGGTAGCAAAACCGGGATCACATATTCACTGAAAATGCCCCTGGGCATGCAACAACCACACATAGCAACCTGGCATTGCAATCCACAATGTACTAATCCTGCTGTTGCATCCCTGACGGGATTTCCGGACTGGACCTCGGATTTGTGTTGCTACCAATATTACATCGCTACGCGATTTGAATGCCGGATTTCCCGGACGTTTTGAATGCGGAAATGTGCGAAACTTTATACGCAGAGGTAGTGTGAGCCCCCGGGACCATTGGTCCTTTGGGGGCTTGTTTCTTACAGGGTGTTGTCGTCGCGGATGTAAAGATAACGCGGTTCTTTTTGGCGCTTCACTCTTTATAAAAATGCCGTCAGGCATGTAATATTGGTAGCAAGACAGAGTCACACATTCGCTGATAATGCCCCTGGGCATGTGACAACCCGGCATCGCGACATGCCAGGTGCTATTTATGTTGTTGCATCCCTGACGGGATTTCCGGACTGAGCCTCGGATTTGTGTTGCTACCAATGTTGCATCGCTACGCGATTTGGATGCCGGATTTCCCAGACGTTTTAAATGCGGAAATGTGTGAAACTTTATACGCAGAGGTAGTGTGAGCCCCCGGGACCATTTGGTCTTTGGGGGCTGTTTCTTTCAGGCTGTCGTCATCGCGGATGTAAAGATAACGCGGTTCTTTTTGGCGCTACGCTCTTTATAAAAATGCCGTCAGGCATGTAATATTGGTAGCAATACGAGAACCGCGCATTTGTAAAAATGCCCCTGGGCATGTAACAACCCGGCATTGCGACACGCCAGGCGCTATTTCTGTTGTTGCATCCCTGACGGGATTCCCGGACTGGGCCCCGGATTTTGTGTTGCTACCAATGTTGCATCGCTACGCGATTGGGCCGTGTTACAGGGTGTTGTCGTCGCGGATGTAGAGCAGGTAACGTGGCTCTACGACGGCGCTTCGCTTTTTTTCGTCCAGAAAGCCGTATTTCAGTTTCGTGACATGGAAATGCTGGGGCGACGCCTGGACTTCCGCGTCGAGGCCGGATCGGATGAGGCTGTCGGCGATGGCGGCAGTGGTGTATAGATAACAGGGCGCGGTGTCAATGAAATCGTCAAGGTATTGGCCGCTTTTGAGCAGTTTTACCTCTCCCGGGGAATAGAATTCGAAGCTGTACGAGAATGAGCCATAGGCCGCGACGGGCAAATCGCGGTTTTTTTCAGGAATAACCCTCGCAGCCTGCATACCCGATTGGTATTGTAGTAAAAAAGGGTAAAAGAACTGAAACAGAAAGATGTACAACATCGCAGCCATCGCGTAGCCTTTGAAAAGCAGTTGCTGCATGGCATTGCGGTAATTGATAATGTTCGTTGCGAAAACAATCCCGAGGGCGACTGCGGCTGCCACGATGCCGTTTTCGATGCGGGTAATGTAGAGCAGGCCGGAAATGAATACCAACGCGACCACCAGCAGTACGGTTTGCACGGTCACGAAATGGTTCAGTTTGGAACGCGCGGCCAACTCCGTGAAGAAATAAGCCGTAATGATCGAGAAATAGGGGAATTCGATGACGAGGTAATGCGGAAGCTGGAATTTGGACAATGAGAACAATAGAAAAGTTACCAGCGTGCTGCCATAAATTACCCAGCGGATGGCATCGCGGTTTTTCTCGAAACGCAGCAAGTAGACGATCCCGCCTACCAGCCCCAGCGACCATGGCAGAAATGCCCATAGTGTCGTATGCAGGAAGAATGTAACATTACCGCTTCCTTTAATAGGCCCGGTGTTGAAGAACCGGCCGAACTGGCTGTCCCAAAAGAAGAAACGCAGCCCGGAGACATTGGTACGCCCGAACACGACTTTTTCGGGATGCAGATCAAACTGCACGTAAAGGCTGTAAAGTTCGGGGAGGATAAATACGAAGCATAATGCCAGCACCAGCCACCAGCGGTAGTTGCCAAACTCGCGGAACTGCTTCGTAATGAGCCAGTAAATGACCCATCCGCCAGCCAGGGTAATGAGTACGAAAACGCCCTTTGTCATGATCGCGCAGGCGGCGAACAATGCGGCCCACACCATGTGCGACCAATGCGCTTTCGCATGTACGCAGAGCATATGCCAGGCCGCGCCGACAATGCAGGCCGTGAGGTAAGGCTCGGCCCGGACGTCGAAGTTGGCCAATGTGCTGTGCAGGGCCACGGTGTAAATCAGTACCGCGATTTTGGCTACATCTTCATCATATAAATCCCTCGCAATGAGATAGGTGTACCGCAGGCTGAGCAACCAGAAAAGGAATGCGGGCAACTTGTAGGCAAACCCGGTGATACCGAACACTTTATAGCTTATCGCCGCCATCCAGAACGGGAAATGCGGCTTGTCGAGCCAGTCGTGGCCGTCGCCGTAGAGGTTTACCCAGTCGTTGTGCAGCACAATATGCTTGGCAATGGTAGCATACAGCGCGCCGTCGGGTTCGATGATATCGAGCCAGAGGCCCGGAATGTTGAGCAAAATACCCGCCAGCAGCAGCCAGGGGAAATAACGGTGCAAAAACGGGTCACGGTTTTTCATAACGTCGCGTAAATCGGGGATGCAGCAACACAGTCAAAATTGTGCCTGCCAATGCCGATGTACGCACGAAGGTTTGAACTTGTGACGAGTATCGTTCGAAAAAGCGTGTTATTTAATTGTTAATACGGGACAACGCACCTTTCGCTTTTCGGAATCCGGGCGGTTTTCGGCGCCCCAGTCGGTCAGGATGTTGATGACCGGTTCCAGGCTTTTGCCGAGATCGGTCAGCTGATATTCCACGCGCGGCGGGACTTCCGGGTACACTTTGCGGCTGATGAGCCCGTCGCTTTCCATTTCGCGGAGTTGGAGGATCAGGATTCGCTCCGATACCGCCGGAAGGCTGCGGCGGAGATCGCTGTACCGCATGGCGCCGTAGGCCAGCCGCCAGAGGATCGAGGGTTTCCAGCGGCCGCCGATCAGGTCCAGGGTGTAGGCCATATCACAATTTCCGTTGATCAATAATTCGTTTTCAAGGTTCGTGGAGCTCTGTTTTCGCATAACTTACATTTATGTTAGTACTTGATATTTATGTTAGTACCTGTAAAATTACGAGTTAGCAGGATAGTTTTGCAATGAAATCAAAACCAATTTATCATCATGCAAAACTTAAAAGATAAAGTCGCATTTGTAACAGGCGGAAGCCGGGGTATCGGGGCAGCCATTGTGAAACGCCTCGCTGCCGAGGGAGCGAAAGTGACTTTTACTTACGTCAACAGCAAAGATCAGGCGGAGGCGCTCGTGAGCGAGCTCGCCCAGGAAGGACTGAATGCCGTAGCCATTCAATCCGACAATAGTAAAGAAGGTGCCGTGTCGCAGGCCATCGACCAGACCATCGCGCATTATGGCAAGCTGGATATACTCGTAAACAGCGCGGGCGTATTCGTCGGAGGCAAGGCCTTTGAGGAACATACGGTTTCCGAATACGATTACGTGATGAATGTGAATGTGAAATCCGTTTTCGAGGCATGCCTCACGGCTTCGCGCAAAATGGAGAACGGCGGACGTATCATCACCATTGGCAGCTGTATGGCCGATCGCTCCGCGGTGCCGATGGCGACTTTGTATTCGGCGAGCAAATCCGCCTTGTCGGGCTTCACGCGTGGTCTTTCACGTGACCTGGGGCCGAAGGAAATAACGGTGAACCTGATCCAGCCAGGCCCGGTGGATACCGATATGAACCCGGCGGATTCGCAGTTTTCGGATTTTCAGCGTGGTATGATGTCGATCCCGAAATATGGCCGTCCGGAGCACATCGCAGACGCCGTCGCATTCCTCGCCAGCCCGACCAATAGTTACACCACCGGCTCGGTGATCACCATCGACGGCGGAACGCTCAGCTAGATCTTTGGACCGCATAGGTTGGACCGCACAGGTTGGACCGCATAGGTTGGAGCGCATAGGTTGGATCGCACAGATTAGTTTCCAATATTTGCTGCCGACACCAGGCCGCCAAACCCATTGGAAAAAGACCCCGCATTGCAAAAGATGATCATCGACCATGTTCTGCGCCGTATCGAGCTCACGGCGGCCGAACAGGATCATTTCGTTTCCCTTTTGAAAGTCCGCAAACTGCTTCCCCGGCAATACCTCGTCCAGCAGGGCGATGTCTGCCAGCACGAAAGCTATGTCTGCCAGGGTTTTCTCCGTTCGTTTTATATGGACGAGAAGGGGAATGACCATACGCTGCATTTCGCGATGGAAGACTGGTGGATTTCCGATTCCACCAGTTTCCATTTACAGGTCCCGGCCACCCGCAACATCGTGGCGCTGGAAGCTTCCGTTTTATTACAAATAGAAAAAAACGACCTGGAACAGCTCTATAAGGACGTTCCCGCATTCGAACGCTTCTGGCGCATGCTCGAACAAAAGGGCGGCATCTCGCAAGACCAGCGCATCCTGAACGCCATTTCCATGACCGGCGCCGAGCGGTACGAAGCGCTCATCACCAAATATCCCACCCTCGAACAGCGCATGCCCCAGCGGTATATCGCGTCCTACCTCGGCATTACGCCCGTGTTCCTGAGCCAGATACGGAAGCAGCTGGCGCGGCCGTGATAATAGCAGGCAGATTTGAGTTGATATAGGCTATGCGGGGGAAGCAGTCCAGAAGTGTTGAATGGTATAATTCCGCTCCCGTTGCTCGGCTTGGCGTAAATCGAAGTTCTGCTGCATGTTGAGCCACAGTTGCGGCGTTGTATTGAATGCCTCCGAAAGACGTAAGGCCATATCGGGAGACACGGCCTGATGCCCGTTAATCAGTTGCGAAAGTGTTTTACGTGTTACGCCGAGGCCTTTTGCCGCGTCCGTTACCGACAATTCCAGCGGTTCCAGATACAGACTTTTCAAAACCTGTCCGGGATGCGGAGGGTTTTTCATTGGTGATTTTACCTTGTTATCTTCCATAGAGTTCGTCTCCCATTTAGTGATAGTCCAGATAATCGACGTCGTATGCATGTCCATCCTCAAAGCGGAATATAATGCGGTAATTGGCGTTGACTTTTACAGACCAAAAATCCTTGTACTCTCCTGATAGCTTATGCATACCCGAACCAGGGAAATCCATGTCCTCGGGTCGCGCTGCTCCATCCAGCAAACCTAATATCAAACCTATCTTTCCCAATTGAGAGGCGGGTAATTTTGACCCATCGCCCTTTTGGTAAAAAAGTCTTAACGGCTTGCTGTTGATTGTTTTTATCATCCTAACAAATATAACGTGTTACGTAACGGGTGTCAAGTGCTTTTTGATTTTAGCGATATAAACATTAAACAACTTTAACCACTTTAATTAAATTAGTTATACGCCCCGCCGCTGGTCGCGCCGGTACTTTTGTAATCAAAAAACGAAGTATGGAAACGATGAGTAAGACGATATTTGACGCTGCGGAAATACGGGGGCGGAAACTGGCAAACCGCCTCGTGGTAGCGCCCATGACGCGTGTGAGCGCAATGGCCGCAGGCGTGCCTACGCAGGAGATGGCGGACTATTATGAAGCATTTGCGGCGGGAGGCTTCGGGATGATCATTACCGAAGGCACTTATACGGATGAACTTTTCAGCAAGGCCAATCGCAACCAGCCCGGTGTCGCCAATGAGGCGCAAATGAGCGGCTGGAAGGGTGTTGTGACGGCGGTTCGTCGCCACAATGCACTTATTATTAACCAGCTGATGCACGGCGGTGCATTGTCCGAAACCGGAGAGGAGACGATCGCGCCTTCCGCGGTACAGCCTGTCGGACTGCGTTCAACGGACCATTCGGTGCCGCCCAGCCCATTTCCGATGCCGCGAGAAATGCAGGCGGAGGATTTTGAGCATGTCAAAAACGGCTACGTCAATGCGGCATTGCTGGCATATGCGGCAGGCTTCGATGGGGTGGAGCTGCATGCGGCCAACGGTTACCTGTTCGATCAGTTCATTACGCCGCATACTAACCTCCGCACCGATGAATACGGCGGCGACGAGCGAAACCGGCTGCGGTTTTTAATGGAGGTATATCGCGCTGTGAAAGCGGCATTGCCGGCGAGCTTTATCGTCGGGATACGGGTTTCTGAAAGCAAGGTGAATGACCTCACATACCGCTGGCCGGGCGGCGCGGAAACGGCGCGACGGATTTTTACGGTACTGGCCGAAATCGATCCGGATTATGTGCATATCGCAGCCGAAGGCGGCCGCTGGGAGCGTGAATGCCTTTATCCCGACGGAACTTCTTCTAATAGCATTGCAAAAAGCATTCTCAAATCGCCGGTGATAGCCAACGGCGGAATGCACGATGTGGCGTTGGCCGAAACCCTGCTGAATAGCAACGCGGCCGACCTGGTATCGATCGGCCGCGCGGCTATTGCTTCTCCCAACTGGCCGGAACTGGTTGCTGCCGGGCAGCCGGTAGTACCTTTCTTCAAAGAGCTGATCAAGCCCAGCCTCACGCTCTCGCATACACGACGCGTACGAGAACAATGCAACGAGTCGGCGTTCTGCTGATCAGCAGAAAGTGCTATTTGGCAGCGAAATCCGGCCGTTCGAAAACTTCATTGACCGGCCGGGTTTCGATCCACCAGATCTCGTTTACCGACGAATCATAGTATTTTGCCAGCCGGCCTTTGAGCAGCATTACCCTTTTTATCTCCTGTTTTTCGGGGATCAGGTTGCTGCTGGCGCCGTACACCTGCCGGAAACCGTCGAGCAGATAGGGTTCGTTTTTCAACCTGGCCGGGTCGAAGGATTTGGCATCTTTTACTTGCACATTGCCTTTCACCAATGCAGCCGGCGGGGCGTCTCGGTAAAGCGGGAAGGTAAGATAGGTGATTTCCGTACTCAAGTTGTTTTGCCCCCAATTCCGCTTTTCCTGATGTTCATTCAGCATGTACGGATAGTTTTTGAATGCATCATTAACTTCCCGTGGTGTCGCTTTTTTGCCGTCCAGAAAAATCTTCATCTCGCCCTCGTAGCCCACAAGCTGCTTTTTGCGGTCGAAATAGGCGCCTTTGTACAGCGTAATCACATTATTCGACCAGCGGTGCGTTTTGACAAAATCCACTCTCAGGGCCATTTCTTCCCGGTATGGTTTTACGTTATCAAGCAGGTAAGCTTTGAGCTCCGTGCGGGTATTCGAGGGATTGTATTTGTCGTAAAAGGGTTTGGAAAGGACTGAATAATAATGGTTTCGTAAGTCCGCCATCGAGCGCTTACGTATAAAGTAATAGTCGAAGCGTTCTCCGAAATTAAATCCGCCATGATAAGTTTCCTCGGAACCGAAGCTGAGGTAATGCTCAGGATCATCATAAATAATCTTATAGGTGTGACTTACGCCTTCCTCAGGCTTGACCGGCAATTCGGCGAAGTAAAAGCCGTCCTTGTCGGTTTTGATGGTTTTAATGTAAATGTCGTCGTGTTTGACCTCCAATGGTAAACCCGCGATCGGCGTTCCGGTTTCATCGAGCAGTAATCCGGCCATGTGCAGAAGATTCCGCGGTTTCCTTTCGCTGACTTCCACATTCGTTTTCCAGAAATTCCGCACTTTCTTCCCGCCGGGCTGGTCGGGCCGGAATGCGGCGAGCATTACCGCGAGCAGAGGCAGAATGAACAGAAAGCAGGCCGTCAATGCCCGTGGGCTCGCGTTCTTGTTCATCATCACAAAGCGCTGTTTCAATGAATGGTAGCCGAACTGGTTCACCAGCGAGAACTCGGGACCTACGGCCGCTTTCAGAAGCAGGTACTGGTAAGCTTTCGTATCCGGGTGGTTTTCAAGTACTTTCTGGTCGGCAATGTATTCGAGGTTCTGGCGGATGGCGCTGCGGATCAGCCACGCGAATGGGTTGAACCAGTTGATAATGCACAGGATTTCGGACCATAGCACATCGAGTGAATGCCATTGCTGCACATGAATGTATTCGTGCAGGATCATATCCTGCAACTCGTCGGTTTTGTGCAAGTGCGGGTTGTAAAAAATGGCCCTTCCGAATGAGAACGGGCTCATTTCGAGATCGAAATGGAAAATTTTGACGCCGTCGTCCGAAATGAGCCGGGACTGCGACCTGATACGGAGATAGGAGCGGATGTGTGCCAGCAAGCGCAAAGTCATCACCGCCACGCCGGCAAGCCAGATGTAAAAAATCCAGTCGGCGGTACTCCATGTCCAGGTTTCGGCGACTGTCGAGGGTGCAGCCGGGAAGCCCGGTGGAAAGCCTGGCGGGAAGGTCGCGGCCTCGGGTGCGGCTACGCGGGTGATGGAAGGCACGCTCTGCACGAATACACGTGCGGATGTGCGTTCAGGCGCTATGAAATGGTTGATATTGAAAGCGGGGAAGCAGAAGCAGAGAAAAGAGTATAGCCACAGATAGCGCCGGTTATCGTTGTAAAAAGTGAGTTTGCGCAGTATCAGGTGGTAAAAAAGGGCGATCAGGGCTAAGCCGACCGATAGTTTGAGCAGGTAATCCGGGAATGACGACATGGCTGATAGCGTTTGGATGAACTACTTCTTTCCTTCGATCAGGCCGATGATCTCTCTTAGTTCGTCGGCCGAAATCTTGTTCTTCTGTGCAAAAAAGCTCACGAGTTCCTTGTAAGAGTTCTCGAAATAATCTTTCACCACATTTCCCATAAACTTTTGTTTGTAAGCCTCTTCGGTGATTGCCGGCGCGTACAAATAGGCGTT
Organism: Dyadobacter soli; assembly: GCF_900101885.1. Lineage (GTDB taxonomy): Bacteria > Bacteroidota > Bacteroidia > Cytophagales > Spirosomataceae > Dyadobacter > Dyadobacter soli. The sequence continues at coordinate 479,414 of NZ_FNAN01000001.1, forward strand.
GCCGATCATCCGGCTCGTGAGGTAACCCTTCTTTTCGAGGTTTTTAATGGTCGATGCGACCGTCGTATAGGGTGGGACGGGAGGGGCCATGGCGTCCATAAAGGTTTTCACATTCCCTTCGCCGATTTTCCAGACGGCCAGCATGGCGTCCTGTTCCTGGATCGTTAATTTTTCCATAACTACGATTTTTTCGTAATTCTACGAATGTTTCGTAGTTGTGGCAAATATTTCAACTAAAAAATTAATTGGTTAAATGTAAATGCTTAAATGCCAGGATTCTGGCTTTTGTAAAACTGGACTTTCTTGAACATTTCGATCAGTGTCGAAACTTTCAGTTTTTCGAAAATACGCGCTTTGTAGGTACTCACCGAGCTTTCGGTAAGGTTGAGCTTGATCGCGATTTCTTTGGTCCAGTAACCTTCGATGAGCATATCCATCACTTCCAGCTCGCGTTGCGAAAGGTGTTCGAGCGGGTTCTCTCCGTTGGGTTTATTTTCGAGGGTATTGCGGAGAAGTTGCTGCTGCACAGCCGTGCTGATATAGTTGCCGACTTCGAGCATGGACAATATCGCTTTTTTGATCTCTTCCTGGGAAGCATTTTTGGACAGGAAGCCATTGGCGCCTGCCTTAATATAATGTAATGCGTAAATCTCTTCTTCGAGGCTCGAAAAGATCATGATCAATACTTTAGGCTGTATTTCCCGGATTTTTGGGATCATGTTGAAGCCTTCGCCGTCAGGGATGTTGATATCGAGCATCACCAGGTCGACCTGGTTACTGGTCAGCTGCGCGAGCGTCTCACTGAAAGAGCCAGCTTCATGGACAAGCACCGGGTTCAGCAAATCGAGGATCAAGAACCGGGTAGCGAGCCTGACAATCGCATGGTCTTCAACCAGTAAGATTTTTTTCATTTTTTTAAGGAGGACTTATTTCAGTTTGCGACCGTTTCGTAACCTTTTGTGATTCAAGGTTTATCAAATAAATGCAGTAAATATTGAGTAAAACTCCTATTATTTAATGTAAAACTTATTCAGCGGTCTGTACAAGTTTACAGTTAAATAGCCGCTTCGGCAAAAAAAGTTTTACTTATCTCTACAAAAAATCCTTGCCAGCAAGCGCCGGAATGGCGTTTCAGTTGCATTTGTAGCCTGGTTTGCGGAATTGAAGCAGTTGAGGCTTCACACCATGGGAAGATTTAAATAGAGTTTGTTTGAGTTGTGTTAGAGAAATTTCTACATTTACGTGTAGCCACGAAAGTGTAAAATTTATTCTTAATTTTACATCTTTTAATTGCGAACTACTTCCACGTTTGGAAGAAGCAAATTATGACAGTAGCATTTACGGGCCAGTTGCCCGGCTTCTGTTCGCCAACCAGCCATTTTATGAATATACTCATTATCGAGGACGAACCCCTGACCGTGCTGGGATTAAAGCAAAAGATCGGTGAGATCAATCCCACAACGACGGTTGACAGCGCTTCGTCGGTCGACACAGCTTATGACCTTGCGAGCCGGAATATTTACGAACTGATCATCCTCGATGTGGATATCAAAGGCAAGGCCGGGGCGGGCGTGGTGGAGCGGATGAAGGTGTTGTATCCCGGGACGGCCATTCTGGTGATTACCGATCTCGAAGAATCCATTTACGGGTTGCCGTATATGAAGGCAGGTGCGGACGGGTTTTTGTCAAAACTGGCATCGTCGGCCAAGTTCGACGAGGCGATCAGGGCCATGATGGTGATGGGAAAATACGCGAGTACGGCCTTGCAGCATCAGATTATACAGGAAAGCCAGGTGAACCGCTCTGTGCGTTACGTGAACCCGCTCATGAGTATCTCGGAAAGGGAGCGGCAGGTGATGAATCACCTCATCGCCGGCAAGTCGACAGGGGAGATCGCGGCCATCCTGAATATCAACAAAACCACCGTCGGAACGCATAAAATGCGGATTCTCAAAAAGATGCAGGTGAATAGCCTGATCAAGCTGATCGAAAAAGTGACCATGCTGAGCTGACGGGAAAGCGCGATGCTGTCGAAGAATAATCGATATATTTCTACAAAACAGTGGGCGTCGGTTATCTGATAATATTCCTAATATTGTACGAAATAATATCAAACCCTGTCTGTATCGGTCAGCACTTCTATGAAATTTCTATGTATTGAGGACCACCCGCTCATTTTGCTGGGTCTGAAAATGGTATTTGCCGAATTTTATCCGCGGGCAACGGTGAGTCATGCCGAATCGTTCCAGGGCGCATTGTCGGTACTGGAACAGGAACGCTTCGATCTGGCCGTGCTGGACATCGACATTCCCGGTGGCGAGAATGTGCGGATGATGAAAATGATGCGTGAAAGGCAAGCCGGCCTCCCGATCCTGATCCATTCGGCTTTCGACGAGCGAGTTTACGCATTGCCGTATCTTCAAGCCGGTGCCGATGGCTTTATTTCCAAACAGGCGCCGCAGGAAGAATTCATGACAGCCGTTCACGCCATTCTCGACCACGGCCGCTACGTGAGCTACGATGTCCAGCAGATTTTCCTTTCGAGTTTTACCGACGTTACCGGCCGGACCACAGGCGGCAACCCGATCATCACCCTCTCGCCCCGCGAACGCCGCGTGATGCAACTCATGACGGAAGGAAAATGGACAAAAGAAATCGCCGCGATCATGAACCTGAAAGAGAACACGATCAGCACCTACAAACGGCGCATTTACGACAAGATGGAGGTAAAGGACCCGATTGAGTTGTCGAAGAAGATAGCGTTGTTTCGGTGACGGTTGACCGCCGACCGCCGACCGCCGACCGCCGACCGCCGATCGCCGACGGATGACAGACCATAGACCACGCCAACAACAAGTGATCGGCCGTCGGCGGTCGGTCGTCGGCGGTCAAAAAAAAACCACGGTCGATGCTCGATCGTCCATGGTCTCTTCGCGTACCTTCACCAAACAACCCCCTCGGCGGTCAGCGGTCGGTCGCCGCGGTCAAACCCGCTACTTCGTCGGCTTCTTGAATATCGCCGGGTCAACCGGGGTGTTTATAGTGATCTTGTTGGTAATGAAAGACATCGTGCCCATTTGCGGGTTGCTGATTTCCATGGTGTTAGCGAATTTCACGCCGTCTACTTCTTTGTAGTCCGACATGTCGATCTCACCTTCGTTGCCGTTCATCGATACTTTCACTTTGGTTACCAGGTAGGTATTTGCATCGAGGAACTCGTCGATCACCTGACCGTCGGCGGTGGTGAGTTTGAGGTGGAAAACATCTTTTTTATCGACGCTTTCTTTGCCTACTAGCTCTACTTTATTGCCTTTTTCCTTGTAATTCACCAGTCCGCCGAATGGATCGAGGGAGCTCAGCTGCTGTTTCAACTGATCCGCGGGCATTTCTTCCGGCTCGCCGGTACCGCCCATCATCGTCGGGCGGATCATCCAGCCTTTTCCTTCGTCGACTACCTGCACCATGGTATTACCCATTACCGTCGACTCGTTGCGAACGGATTTGCCTACCACGAGTGTCGTTTTGTTCGGTATTTCCATGCCTTGAACCGCGAGTGAACGATCGGTGATCACGGTATTTACGGCCTTGATCTTGTCGAGTCCGCCGAGGGCGGCCACGTGTTTGTCTACGATCTCGTCCACCGACTGCGCGTAAGAGGCAGCGGAAACGAGCGCCACCGCCATTGTCCAAATTAGTTTGTTTGTTTTCATACCGAAGTTTGTATTTGAGTTTAAACAGGCTTGTGTAAGTTGCTTGAAATGTGATCGTGCGCTTAGCGCGGTGCGTTTCCGCCGCCTCCCTGGCCTCCGCCGCCTCCCTGCTGTCCGCCACCGTCACTCTTCACGTCGTCGTTGTTGACGGACTTCGCCTTTCTCTTTGGCTGCTCCATCGTCATTTTACCGATTTTGTAGGTAAATGTCAGACGGAACCCGCGGTTGTAAAGATATACGTCGTTTACCTGGTTGAACTGCAAGGAAGTCAATTCGGTATGCATTTTAAATCTTTTGCTCAGGAAGTTTTCAGCAGCGAGGCCGAGGCTGGCTTTTTTGTTGGCAAATTCCTTTTTCACACCAATCGTGTAGAAACCAAAACCACCCTGCTTACCCTGCAACTGGATCTGCTGGCCCTGCATAAACCCGAATGCCTGCGCGCCCCAGCCGTGCCCGAATGTCGCCTGCGAGAAAATACCGCCGCTCACGTTCACACCGTCATTGTTGATCTCTTGCGAAAGTCCGTTTTGTCCGATCGTCTGGCCGGTTAGTTTGGTATAGAACACGTTGGCGAAAACACCGAAGTTGATTTTGGAAGTAGCCGCGATATTGGCAAAGATGTTGACGCCATACGCGTGCTGCTTACCGATGTTCTCATACGTGGTCACGATCGCGCCTTCGAGCGTATCCGAGGGCTGGCGTACCTGCGAGATCGCATTGTTGGTAAAACGGCCGAAGAAAGTCGCATTCACATAGGTTTTCTTGATATTCTTGCTCAGGCCCAGCTCGTAGTTATTGGTCAGCTCGGGACGGAGCTCGGGGTTACCGATCGTGATATTCTGCGGGTTGGCCGAGTTGAAGTTCGGGTTCAGCTGCTGCAAGCCCGGACGTTGAATGCGGCGGTTGTAGCCCAGTTTCACAGTCGTACCTTTGAATGTCTTCGAAGCATTCACGCTCGGCACCAATACCCCATAGTTACCCACACCTACCATACCTTCGTTAGTACTCGCATCGATGAACGTATGTTCGTAGCGCAAACCACCTTTGATCGTGTAGCGTTTTTTGGTAGTATAAGTATAGGATGAGTACGCTGCCGCAATGTTCTGGTGGTAGGTCAGGTCACCGGCTGGCTGGTCGGTTTCGGGACGGTAATCACCGGTCGGTTCGGCAATGAGGAAGCTGTATTTGCTTTTCACTTCCCGGAAAATGCCTTTTCCACCGAATTCCAGCATCTGGTTTTTCTTGATAGGTGTCTGGTAATCCGATTGAAACGTGAACTCCTGGTTAATGCTCTTGTTGAGGTTACGCTGACGGGCAGTCAGTGATTTTTCTTCGAAAATGTCGGCGTCGAAATCGTTGGTCAGGTCGTTGCGGGAGTACAGGGTCGAAACGCTCCATTCCTGCTGCGGCTTGAAAGTATGCAGGTAATCAATATTCACATCCACGGTTCCCGAAAGGTTATCCGCAGCTACATTCCGCGCGGAAGTCACATCGTTCGTACCGGTTTTCATCAGTCGCGTGGCAAGGTCCTGCTGGTTGGAGAAATTACGCACGCCGTATTTCACACCGGCCGTCAGGCTCTGGTTCTTGGCAATGTCGTAATCGAAGCCAAGGTTATAGTTTCCGAACAAACCATGGCTCGAACCGTCGCCGGTCTGCTGCGTGGTAGTGGTAATGCCTGCTACGGTGCTGGTTTGTTCCAATGTCGTTTTGGTAACCGTATTATACATGCCGCGTCCGAAGCCACCGATCGTAAAACCGGCTTTGCCTTTGCGGTAACCGCCATTCAAAGCGAGCATCGAGCCGCGGTTTCCGACACCGGCGTCGATATTCAGGTTGAGGCCTTGCAGCGAGTTCTTTTTGGTAATGATATTGATAATACCACCCGAGCCTTCCGCATCGTACTTCGCCGAAGGGCTGGTAATCACCTCCACCGATTTGATCTGGTCGGCAGGAATTTGTTTCAATGCGTCGGCCACGCTGTTTGCAATGATGGTACTGGGCTTGTTGTTCACCAAAACGCGGATGTTCTGGCTGCCGCGGAGCGATACGTTGCCGTCCAGGTCCACGGTAAGCAGCGGCACCTTACGCAGAATGTCGGTAGCGTCGCCACCTTTGGCGGTAATGTCCTTTTCAGCATTGTAAACAAGCCTGTCCACTTTCTCCTCGATCAATGCGGCCTGGCCGGTAACGGTTACTTCGTTCAGGGTTTTGGTATTGGAGCCGAGGCTGATCGTCCCGAGGTCTACCTCCTGGCCTTTGGCGAGCTTGATGTTGTCGACGGTTTTATTGGCATAACCAATGAAGGAAATGAGTACCTTATATTCGCCGGCTGCAAGCTTGCTGAGCGCGAACTTACCTTTTTCATCGGCCACAGTTCCGTCCACGGCCTTGTTGTTGGCCTTGTCGTACAATGCAATGCTAACGAATTCAATGGCTTTCGAAGATGCTGAATCTACAATGGAACCGGTTATTTTGGCTGATCCCTTCGGGCTTTGGTCGCCGGCGGTTCCCGGCAGGGCTTTGGGCTGGCTTCCTCCTGCGGCAGGGAATTGCGCAAATGCCGGTGACAGGAGTGAGCTGGCGAGGATGGAAACAATGAGGAGAATTCTTAGCATTTTCATGGTTTTAGTAAATGACCCGACAAAAATGGGAGCGCACGCCCGCGCCTGAAAGGAAAATATGACAAAGGCCGGATTAATGGGGATGGATGAATGGATCGGCGCGATGGGCGAAAAGTTGAACGACTGCCCGAATCCTTCCGCTGACTAAGAAAAGCGGCATCTTACTGAACGGTTTTTCCATTCGTGTTTTAAATTGTAAAACTTGCGTCCGTCGAAATAACCTTTGTCCCGTCCGAATCAGGTGGCTTTTGTGAAACGTTTCTGTGTGGGTATGTTAATGCTGCTGGCGCCATGCGGGTGCTATGCGCAGCTGCCGGATTTTAATGTCCAGCTGCTAGGCGACAAAAACGGCATCCAGACAGCCAATGCTTCCAGGATCATCCGCGACCATTACGGTTTTCTCTGGATTCTTTCGCCGAGGCATATCCAGCGTTTCGACGGCCAGGATGTGCGGCGGATCGAAACGGACGGCGAAAACCTGCTCGATATCGCATCCGACAGCTCGGGCACCATCTGGACCACTTCCGACAGTGGTATCCGCAGGTACCGGATCGGCTACCGGTCGCTCCGGAAGGTAGCCACCGCCGGCCCGGCCATCGCGCCCCTCAACAAGCTGCACAAATTGCAGGTAACACCCGACAACCGCATCTGGGCCAATGCAGGGCGCGGATTGTACCGCTACGACCCGCGTACCGATTCCTTCCGTTTTCAGGCATTGCCCGGTTTGCCTGATCACTTCTATTACCGCCGCATTTTCAGCCGGAGAGGTTACCAGCTGTTCCTCGCCGACGTAAAAACAGTGTATTGTTTTGATACAAAAAGCCTCCGCGTGCGACAGGTACCCTTCACGGATGTGCGTGCTGTGGTGCCTGTGAGCGACGACGTGGCCTGGGCGAGTAACAATCTATTACAGACGTTTGAAATCAATTTTGCAACCGGCAGCGTCACGCGCATTCCGACCGCGAGCGTGCAAAACCCCGCAGGCATTCCGCTGGCGGAGCTCATCAGCATTACTCCGCTCGGTAGCGACAGGAAGCTCGTGAACACCACCAAAGGCTGCTATATCTACCACAACCGCACATTCACCCGCGCCGTCCTTTTCGATTCCGGAAAAGCATTGCCTAATGACGAAAACTACGCCGATTTTCACGATCAGGATGGTACGCAATGGATTCTGGGCCAGGATGGCGTGCTGTTTTTCAGGCCGCTGGCGCATACGATCGGTTGGGTGAATGGATTTCCGGGCGCAGATCCCAATTTGAGTAACAATATTAAGTCCATTGCCGAAGACGGCGAAGGGAATGTGTGGCTCGGTACGCAGCGGGGCGTTGCCGTGCTCGATATCCGAAGCGGAAAAGTTAGGCCGGTGCGCCCGTCCGCACGCGAGGGCGGGCATTCGCATGAGGTGCGCGGGCTGGCTTTTGATGGAAAAAACCTGCTGGTGGTACCCAGTGGCGCTTTGCCGCAAATACTCGATCCGGTGCGCCGGACATTTGCCAATCTGCAATATCCGGCCGGTGAAGCAGGGGAGGCATTACGGGCAAAACTGATGGCCGAGACGATTGGTACGCTCATTACGATGCCGGGCGGTGATTTCCTGATCGCGGGGGAGCTGGGCTGTTACAAAGTGGAAGCAGGGACGTACCGCATTGCCGAAAATCCCGTCGAAGGATTTGAAAAACTGATCCAGGTTGCCGTGCGCGATACACGCGGAAACTATTGGATGGGTACCTATGAAGGACTGCTTGTGACGGACGCCAGCTTCCGGAACGCGATCACCGACGGCTATTTTGCACCGGGAAAACTGGTAAGTGCAGTATTAATGCGCAATGACTCGACCGCCTGGTGCGGCTCGGTGGGGCTTTTTGAGGTTACAAAAAGTGGTAATGTGCTGAGAAAGCGCAAAATCTTCCCGGAACTTACCAATCAACGCATTTCGATGATCCACCGCGATAAAGCCGGGCGGATCTGGATCGGGGCGGACGATGGCTTGTACCTGCTCAACCGGAATGCCGGCAAGTTGCAATGGTTCGATTTCAGGGATAACATTCAGAATAAGCCCATTAATATGAACGGCGTATTGGAAGCCTCGGACGGCCGCATGTACGTGGGCGGGCTCAACGGGCTGAATTATTTTAACCCGGAACTTTTGAAACACCGCGAAGAAAAGCTGAATGTGCTCATTGCATCGGTGCGCGTGAACCAGGACGATTCGCTACTGACCCAAAACCAGGGACCGCTTACGCTGGACTGGATGCAGAATTCAGTTGAAATACAATATTTAACACCCTATTTCCGCAACCCGGAGAAGCTGATGTACCGCTACCGGCTCACGGGGCTGGACGATAACTGGGTCGATAATGCGCGCAACAGCCGGGTAAGGTTCTCTTCGCTGCGGCCCGGACAGTACACGTTTTCGGTAGCGGCGAGCCTGGACGGCATTACCTGGTCGGAAACGGCGGTGCCGCTGTCGTTTGTGATCCTGCGGCCATGGTGGCAGACCTGGTGGTTTACAGGCGCAATGGTCGTGTTGGCTGGTGCGCTTACATACTGGCTTTTCAGGCGGCGTGTGAAAGTGATCCGGCGGCAAACAGCATTGCGCGAGCACATGGCAGATCTGGAAATGCGTGCGCTGCGTGCGCAGATGAACCCGCATTTTATTTTCAATTGCCTCAATTCCATCAACCGCTACATCGTCAAAAGCGACAATGCGACCGCTTCACTTTACCTGACGCGTTTCGCCAAGCTGATCCGCCTGATCCTCGATAATTCGAATAGCAAGAAAGTGCTGCTATCGAACGAGTTGGAGGCATTGAAGCTGTACATTGAAATGGAGCGCATCCGGTTCGACAGCAAGTTCGACTACCGCATTATCATTGACGAGGATGTCCATACCGACTCGATCGGCGTGCCTTCGCTGATCATTCAGCCGTACGTCGAGAATGCGATCTGGCATGGGTTGCTGCATAAGGAAAACAACGGCAGCCTGTGGGTGAAGATCAGGATGCTGGACGAGAATACGCTCGAATGCATTATCGAGGACAATGGGGTAGGGCGGGAGAAGGCGGCCGAATTCCGGAGCAAATCGGCTACCGGTAAAAAATCGCTGGGTATGAAGCTTACCGAAGACCGGATCGCGGTGCTGAACCAGTATGCGCAAACCAATGCGAGCGTCGAGATCGTCGATTTGCAGGACGACAACCGGGTGGCGGCCGGTACGAGGGTGGTCGTGATCATCCCGGTGTGATGGTATTGAACGAACGAAAAATCTGACAAAGCGAAAGATATGATCAAATGTGTAATCATCGATGACGAGAACAATTGCCTCGAAATGCTCGAATGGCTGCTGAAAACTTATGCGCCGTCGGTGTCGGTGGCGGCTATGTGCAGCTCGGCGGAAAAGGGGATAGAGGCGATCCGCGAGCACCGGCCGGAACTGGTTTTCCTGGACATTGAAATGCCCCGCATGAACGGCTTTGATATGCTGGAAAAGTTCGATAAGCTGCATTTTGACGTGGTTTTTACGACCGCCTACGACAAGTTTGCGATCAAGGCATTCAAATACAGTGCATTGAACTACCTGCTGAAACCGATCGATCCCGACGACCTGATGGAGACGATCCGGCGGGTGGACGAGAAGCGCAATATCCCTTCCCGTGAGCAGATCGACTTGCTTTTCCAGGGCATGCGCCAGGTAAAAAACACCCCGCAGCGCATTGCCCTCACCACCGGCGACGGGATGATTTTCGTGCCTACACAAGACATTCTCTATTGCGAAGCCGAGAGCAACTACACGAGCGTGATGCTGGCCAACGGCAAAAAAGTGGTGGTGTCGAAAGTGTTGAAGGACATCGACGAGGCGCTCAGCGGTCCCGATTTTTTCCGGGTACATAACTCTTACCTTATTAACCTGAACCGGATCAAGAAATTTGTACGGGGCGAAGGTGGCTACATTGTCATGGACAACGATGTGGCCATTAGTATTTCGCGTTCGAGGCGGCAGGAGTTCATGGAAATGTTCGCACGTTTTTGACCGCTTACTCAAATGGATTTTAGTTAACGGTTTTGATTATTCGATTAGTAATCAATGAGTTGTAGATGTGATTTTGGGTGAAATGCCTTGCTTTTTGCAGGGCATTTTTCGTTTTGGTCGATTGGCTCAATAAAAATGCAAGCTACTCAACATCGCGGTGAAGCGGCGGCTTTCAAATATAATTTTGTCGTGTTGATCAGCAAAAGCAGCTATCGACGACCAGCCAAATCAGTAACAACCATTTATCATTATTAGTCATGAAAAATCTTTTGAACAACGCTCGTTTAGGCAGCTACGTTTTTGCAATGCTTTTGCTTTTCGTCTTCTCCTGTAAAGACGACAAAGAGCCGGTACCACAGGGGAACCTCATTTTTTATACCAACTACACACCTGAAAAATACGACCGTATCGATGTCATCGTCGACGGCAAGGTGATGGGTTCGATCTCCGAAACGGCTGCTGTAAGGCCCGAATGCAATGCGGCGGGTAGCGCAGGGGTAGTGAGCCTGATGCTCCCGGTAGGCACCTACGCGGTGTCGGGGAAACGCTACAAAGGCGGAGAGCAGGTGGGGAATTGGAAAGCCAGCACGGCGAGCGTCACAGTGGAGGAATGCAAACGCATCCGACTTGTAGAATAGATTAGTGGAAAGGAAGGGTATAAAACCCGGCAATTGAATGCAAAACAGTTCCGCAGCGCTGCTGCGGGACTGTTTATTTCTTTACGGTAACCCTGTGTTTTAGACAGGAGTTATTCAACGTTTTCATCGGATTTGTAGAAATTGTGTTAAAATATTTTACTTTTTGTACCAATAGTTACTACAAAAAGCGATTTCTTTGTATAACAGTACACGGCACCCTTTACAATACTAAACTTCATGGAATAACCCCAAAACTAACCCGGTGGTGAGTTATGATCTTGCAATGGATCTGTGTCATGATTTTGACGGTGGCGTCGCTGCTGGCTATTTTTCTTTGGGTGCGGGACCGGTATTTCCGTCTCGACCTTGCTAAAAAAGCATTAGAACAATTAGAACAACAGGTAGAGGACCTGTCGCGCAGGCTTGAATACAGCAATGGGCTCAAACAAAAGATTACAATGATGATCGCCCACGATCTTCAATCGCCCCTGCATTTCCTGAATGTGCTTTCCGATCACGTGTCGCGTTTCGCGGCTAATAACCAGCTGCCCGAAGTGAAGGCGGGCACGGAAGAGATCAAAAAGGCGACGGGCAATATCCATGCATTTGTGAAGGAAGTGAACCTGTGGGCGCGCTCGCAGCATGAAAATTTCCAGCCGGCACAGCATTCGTTTTCATTCAACGAGCTGGCAGGGGAGTTGCAGCAGTTTTTTGAAGATATGGTCATGCTCAACCACAATGTATTTGTGGTGGAATGCGACGAAGATGTTTTCATTTACACCAATCGCGATATCCTGAAAGCGATCCTGCGCAACCTGATCGATAACTCCAACAAACATACGCGCGGCGGGGAAGTACGGCTGATTTTCAGCAACGGCGAAAATGGCCCGATACTCACTGTCACGGACAATGGCGGCGGCATACTGCCCGGCGAGCTGCAAAAGATCCGGCGGCGGCTGGCCAATCCGGTCGTCAATGCGCCGGTGGAGCCGAATAGTCGGCTGGGTTACCAGTTGATCGCCGATTTTGCACACACGCTGGGCTTCACGATGTCCCTCAAAAGCAGTAAGGGCGCGGGCACGTCGGTAAGCATTGGCAGGTTGGTTTGTCACAGCCCGTTCACGCCCACATTGCACTCAGCCGAGGTTATAAGCATCTGCCAGCCTGACTAGCGCACTCTTATTCTCCACATTCAGCTTCTTGAAAATCCTGCGCTTGAACGTATTGACCGAGGTGTACTGTACTTGCATTATTTCGCTGATCTGCGTCACGGAATAGTCTTTGGCAAGGTAAATGGCCACCTGAAACTCCCGCGCCGTAAGTTGGTCGAACGGATTGCCCGATTTCCCTTTCAGCGTGTCGTTAATGAGGATATTAGCCAGGTTGGGACTCGCGTACCGCTTCCCGTTCATGATGGTCGTCACCGCCTTGGCAAGTTCTTCGGGCGACGAATCCTTTTCCAGATAGCCGTGTGCACCCTGTTGCAGCGACCGCTTTCCGAAAATGCTTTCGTCGTTCATCGAAACCACGAGTACCTTGGTGTTTTCGTGATACTCCCTGATCCATTGCAGCAACACGGTTGAGTCCGTTTCGGGCATATTAAGGTCGAGCAGCAGCAGGTCGTAGGCGTGCATGGCAAATTGCGCCCTCACCGACGCTCCATCCCAGCTTTCGTCAATCTGGCTGTCTTTGAAATAGTTGTGAAGTGCTAATCGAAGCCCGTAACGTACCAGTGAGTGGTCGTCGGCTATTAAAATTTTCATAATTACAGAACGTCGAGAATCAAAAGAATGGCAATATCGCAACATTTAGCGCGGTTCTGCAAATAAACCTGAACGCGAAATCGGAGACATATCGCCCTTAGAATGTTATTTTACAACTAGTTCTACGCGTCCATTGCCCGGCTGCATTGTCCGCCGACTTCCGATAAATGTCCGCAAATGAACAGCTGAATTTTAAGAAATACCTATTTAAAGTTTTGACGTTGAACTCATTAACTTGATTGAAAGATTTTGGCTCGACATTTGTACGATAAAATATAAACAAATAGACCCACCTTCCAGAAACAAATAATGCCCGATACCCCTGAATTGGGAAAGCCTATGAAAAATACTCCTGTTCCGCCACGCTGGGCGCAGCGCCTGTTCCGCTGGCTGCATCCGGAGGAGACCCGAGAGGAAGTCGGCGGTGACCTCGATGAACTGTACGATTACTGGTATACCCGTAGCGGGCGTATGCAGGCGACGCTGCGCTATGTACTCAATGTTTTTTCGGTGTTGCCGCCGTTTGTGCGCCGCCGCCGCAGAACTGAACAATATTCAGGAACTTCCAATTTCAGCATGATCATGGTCAGCAACTACTTCAAAGTCGCCCGGCGGAACCTCGCCAAAAACAAGTTGTACTCGTTCATCAACATCACAGGCCTGGCCAGCGGCATGGCCGTGGCGATGCTGATCGGCCTGTGGCTTTATGACGAGCTTTCTTTCAACCGATCGTTTCAAAACCACGCACGTATTGCGCAGGTGATGCAAACGCAAAACCTGGGCGGCAACATTCTGACCGATAAGTCGCTCCCCGCACCGACGGGGAAGGAGCTGCGGCTGTCGTACAATGGGAATTTCAAATATATTGTGAGCAGTACCAGTGAGGAAAGTCATATTCTATCGTTTAAAAAACTGAATTTCAATAAGCCGGGCCGGTTTATGGAGCCGGGCATTACGGAAATGCTCTCACTCGACATGGTGAGTGGCAGCAGGGCCGGGCTGTCGGACCCCGCGTCGGTATTACTTTCCGAATCCGCGGCTGCGACGTTGTTTGGCGGGGGGAATGCATTGAATGAGGTGATAAAGATCGATAACGAGCTGGCAGTGAAGGTGACCGGCGTGTACCGCGACCTGCCGCATAACTCCACCTTCGCGAATACCGCGTTCATCGCACCCTGGGAGCTGTTTATTACGCGGGTACCTTACGGGAAAAAGAACCAGGACCAATGGAACAACAACTTTACCGAGGTATTTGTACAGCTCGGCGACCGGGCAGATATCACGACGGTTTCGTCGGTAATCGCCCCGGTGCGGGCTAATAAGCTCAAAGGGACCGATGCGGCCGTCAAACCGGCGGTGTTCCTGCATCCGATGGATCAATGGCATTTGTATTCCAATTGGAAAGACGGCTTCAATACCGGCGGGCGCATTCAATACGTCTGGCTGTTCGGGATTGTGGGCGCATTCGTGCTGATGCTGGCCTGCATTAATTTTATGAACCTCAGCACCGCGCGTTCGGAGAAGCGTGCACGCGAGGTGGGTGTGCGGAAGGCGGTGGGCTCGTTGCGCGGGCAGCTGGTCGGGCAGTTTTTCAGCGAGTCGTTCCTGGTGGTTTTTATCGCATTCGTGATCGCCATTGCGCTGGCACAACTGGTGATGCCGTATTTCAATAATATGGCCGATAAAAAGATCGCTATTCTCTGGGCGAACCCGGTTTTCTGGGCTTTGGCGCTCGGGTTTTGCCTTTTTACAGGGCTCCTGGCGGGAAGTTACCCGGCATTTTACCTTTCGTCCTTCAAGGCTGTGAATGTACTGAAAGGTACTTTCCGCGCGGGACGGTTAGCCTACATTCCCCGGCAGGTGCTGGTGGTGGTGCAATTCACAGTTTCAGTGACGCTGATCATCGGGACGGTGATGGTTTTCAGGCAAATACATTATACCAAAGACCGCCCCATCGGCTACGACCGTACGGGCCTGGTGATGATCGATATGCCTACGCTCGACATTAACAACCATTTCGAGCCATTCCGCAACGAGCTCCTGGAAACCGGTGCGATCGTAGATGTGACCAAAACCACCACGCCGCTCACCGAGAAACGAAACAATGAAACGGGTTTCACCTGGCGGGGCAAGGACGTGAACCGCGACCAGCCGTTTGTGACGTTTGGCGTGACGGAAGAATTTGGCAAAACCGTCGGCTGGAAAGTGAAGCAGGGCAGGGACTTCTCGCGGCAGTACTCCACCGATAAGCTTTCGGTTATTCTCAATGAAGAAGCGGTACGTTTTATGGGCCTCGAAAACCCCATTGGTGAAACTGTGAAATGGGGCGATCAGCCTTTGCTGGTGGTGGGAGTGGTGGAAGGAATGGTGATGGAATCGCCCTACGAGCCGGTGCAGCACGCCATTTACTACATTGCGCCCTGGCCTGCGCGGGTGGTCACGATGCGCCTGCGCCCGGGTATGAGCGCGCCCGATGCGCTCGGAAAGGTGGAAAAAGTATTCCGCAAATACGCCCCGGCCGTACCGTTCGATTACCGTTTTCTAGATCAGGAATACGACGCCAAATTCCGCGCGGAAGAGCGCATCGGCAAGCTGGCCGGGTTCTTTACGGTGCTGGCGGTATTCATTTCCTGCCTCGGTTTATTCGGGTTGGCGTCGTTTGTGGCCGCACAGCGCACGCGGGAAATTGGTGTCAGAAAAGTGCTTGGCGCTTCGGTATGGAGCGTGTGGACGTTGCTTTCAAGAGATTTTGCGTTGCTGGTGGTGGTAGCGATGATCATCGCGTCGCCGGTGGCATATTACATCCTCACATCCTGGTTACAAAAATACGAATACCACACCGGGTTGCCCTGGTCGGTATTCGTATGGACTGGCGTAGGCGCATTGTTGATCACACTGCTGACGGTGAGTTTTCAAAGCCTCAAAGCCGCCCTGATGGACCCGGTAAAGAGCCTTAGAACCGATTGACCTAATGCTAAAACAATGTACCTGAATAGCTTGCGAGCTTTTCGGGTACATCGCTCTCGCCCAGCATTTCTTTGAGGTCTATCTCGATATTACGAATAATCGTGCTCACCGGCGTGTCGTTCAGCAGGCCTTCAAACGGGTTTTCGCTGATATCGCCCACATATTCCATAAACATGAATACCCAGGACACGATCATATTAAACGGAATGAGCAGGAACATGTATTTTTCACCCAGATCCACAAACTGAGGCAGCAGGCCGAACGGCAGCAAGCTCATGAAAATGAATATAAAAAGCGTCGAAGTGGTGGCGTACTGGCGCGGGAAAGGGGTATTTTTGATCCTTTCCGCTTTGCCCTGTTCGTCGTAGAGCTTCGAAATAAGGTCCTGCAATGCCACGTGCTGGTAGGGATCGAGCGATCCGGCGCGGCGCAGGTCGCGGATATGCTGCGATTGCAGGTCGAGGATCTGCGTCGCCTGGTTCTTTTTGTCCTTGATCAATGCGAGGTCGGCCTCGGGCAGGTGTTTCGCGATTTCGACATCGCACGGTACCTGTGAGCGCCTGAATGCCTTGCGCTGGCGTTCGCTCGCGCGATCCTTATGCTCCCAGTTGGTGCGCTGCACCATTGTATTTTTTAGTGCGTACAGCCACGCGATGTGCCGGTGGATAATGATGCGGTTCTCCTGGGCGGCGTAAATGTTGTCCGAATCAGGCGAGCAGGTCGTAAACGAACGTACCGCTGCGCTGAACGAGCGGCTGTGGTTGACGATCGAGCCCCACACCTTGCGCGCCTCCCAGCTGCGGTCGTAGGATTGGTTGTTTTTAAAACCTACAAAAAATGCCGTAGCCGTACCGACGAGCGAAACCGGCAGCCAGGGTATCGCTACCCATTTCCAGTCGAGGTAGTCGTACACAAAAATGGCGATGGAGCCCGTAGCGATCGAAAAAAGGACCATCCGCCAGGAATAGTAGTAGACGATAATGGGCGAAAGGTAGCGGTTAATGTACATAAGGAGCTATTGAGTGATTGGAGTGAGAAATTTTCGGCTCCTAAAATGCAAACAAATCGCTTCTCTGGCAATGGTTATTGGGATTCGGGTGCTTTTTTAACTTTTCCAGACCAATAACGCTCGTTTTGCGACAGGCCATGATGTTTCCGGAACCACGCGGGGGAGTAGCCGGTGAATTTTTTGAATTCCTTGGATAGGTGGTTCTGATCGTAAAAAGCATTGTTCAAAGCAATTTCAAGCAAATCCTTTTCAGGTTGATTCAAAATGTCAAAATAGGTGTGGAGGAATCGCTGCTGCCGGGCAAATTCTTTGGGCGAAACGCCAGTTAATTGCAGGAAATTACGCTCCAACCATTTGTAGCTCACGTTCAGGGATATTGCCAGCTGTTCGATTTGAACATTGCCTTTATTGATCTTGATTAGTTGAATTGCTTCTTGCAGCAAATGATTCGCAGCGTGGTGGCGTGCATTGCGTGTCAGCAGATGGCTTAACACGTCCAGCTTTCCCGGAACATCGCATTGCCTGGCAATATCAGTTAGCATTATTCCGCTATTTCCGCCAAGAATATCCTGCAAGCTCCAAACCAGCCCGTTGCGCAACAGGCGCGCCGGTATGTTGGAAATATCATTGAAATACAATGGATTGAACCTGATCGCCAAGAGCTCGTCGCCCGGGTCGTCAAGCTGAATTCGCACATTTTCAAGGTATTGCGCGCTCAGCCAGGCGTGTACCACTACTTGCTCGCGCCCGCCGGAGCGGAACGTCGCCATGCCATTCGGGTTCCCCAAAATTACCGCCGTAGGGATGGCGTCGCTGAAT
This sequence comes from Dyadobacter soli, assembly GCF_900101885.1. GTDB lineage: Bacteria > Bacteroidota > Bacteroidia > Cytophagales > Spirosomataceae > Dyadobacter > Dyadobacter soli. The sequence goes on from NZ_FNAN01000001.1 coordinate 496,977, forward strand.
GCCAGGCCCGACATCGGGAATGCTGCCGCCTGCACGGTGAAACATTCCACCAGCATATCACCTGGTACTTCCGGAATGTCCGCTCGCTTGCCCGGCGGCATTGCGTCGGCCCGCATTACAATATGTTCAAAAAAGCTGATCGGCATAGGGTTACAAAGTTATGCATTACCCAATTCGTTGCGGTCGGGGACGGATGTCTAATTTTTACTAAGAGAGCGGCATTATGTTCATGAATTTTGTGCAAAAAAGAGATATGCTACTACCCATTGCCAAATTCGGTGCGCCAATCCTGCGCCACCGTGGCATTCCGGTCGATCTTGAAGATCCCGGACTGCAAAATCTGATAGAAAATATGTGGGAAACCATGTATCACGTCAACGGTTGCGGACTGGCCGCGCCGCAGGTTAATAAATCCATTCGCCTCTTCGTGGTCGACAGCATGCCTACTTATATGCAAATGGAAGATGCCGAACGAAATATTGTTTTTGACGGCGACCAGGGCATAAAGGAAGTATTTATTAACCCGGTAATTACCAGTAGATCGGAACGAATTTGGTGGGATGAAGAAGGCTGTTTGAGCATTCCCGGTATTACATTACGCATTTCCAGGTCCTGGTCTGTTTCCATCCGTTATTTCGACGATCAATTGCACGAGCGCACACGCACATTCTTAGGTATAACCGCGCGCATGATCCAGCATGAATATGACCATATCGAAGGGAAGTTATTTCTGGATTATTTAGATGCGGGGAGGAGACTTTTATTGAAAAATAGATTTGACCGAATTAATAGAGATGACGCTAGTGGCAGTTAACAAACTGTACCATTTCGTTATATAAATCCCACGAGATTCCATGAGATAGCACGTCCCCTGAGAGTTGTTGATCGTGCATCGCCGATTGAATAGTAACATTATGCCATGTCAGCGGCAACAGAGTTAAGTCGTATTTGTTGAATCTAAAATGAAAATCGTGTGATATCGCATTCCTTAATATCCTTGCAAATTGGTACCAAGGGCAACATTTTAGACCACTCGACGAGTTGCTATATTCTGCGTATGCCTTTACCACTTCAAAAGATTCTTTTATGAGCGATCGCCTAATTGCCTTGTAGAATTCTTCCAAGGACTCGGTAAATCTCGTTTTTTCGTGAAGGTACTCGTTGATGACTTGATTTAAGTCAATCCCATACTTATAGACACAAAAATCTTTCGGTAGAGGGTTGAAAACTACCTCATCTTCTTTAATTAAAATAATTTTGTCGGCTAGCTGTATTACCGCATCACTATTAAGTAGCTGCATTGACGAGAGCATTAGTATGGCAGAATTGCGATTGTGTCTTAGACAGTTTTGTACCCATTGCTTATCACACATGTCGTAGAAAATTAGAGTTTGTATAGATAAAAATTGCTAAATGATTGGCCTGCCGAAATACAGCAAGTACCCACCCGCATCTTTCACCTCGAATCCCCGCAACCCGTCATCATTATCGGCAATCATCTTCGGTCGGGCCCTGATAGGTGATTTCAAAACCCAGAAAATCGCGGTAAGATACCAGTGCTGCCGGGACATTCCTGACGATGAAGAACGGGGCGATGCCGGCGATTGCGGGATCGGATATTGGATTTGGGGTTTTGGATCAATTTATGCAATTTATAGGTTAACTGGATTCAATGTGTAGCCTTCATTTCTCAGCAATTGAATGAGCCCCGTTCGAAACATTAAATGTCCTAGACCGACGGAAATAAAGCAACTTCCCATTTGCATTTGATGTTCGATTTTTGGAATCCAGTTTGCATTTCTTTCTACCGTTCCGTGTGCGAAATTTTCAGAAGGATTTTCGTTTAGTTTCAGCGGATTTCGTAACGTTTTTGAATAGGAAATCAAATCAATATCCAGTTCTGAATTTACCTCATTCAGCAGTGTATTTTTGCTAATTAAATAAACGAGAAACTTGGCCAGGCGCTGATAGCCCAATGAATCCATGACGTTTTTCACGTCTTTCGGGGTGTCCAAATGAAATACCGGTTTTTTTAGCTCTTGCACTCCCGCGAAAATTAGGTCGTCGAAGCGATCATATTGTGTCTTGTTTTCTATCATCGTCAGTGCTACCTGAACCATTGTCAGAATGTCCGCATCATTGTTATGCGGGCGCATGCTACCGTGCGGAGACGCGGTGAAAAAACTGTCGACCTTCAAATATTCTTCCGGCGTAAAGAGCGAGTCCAGGGGAGGTTGATGAAGTTCTATCTGTTCGGGAATAATGCCGATGGGGGAGCCGCCGCTTTCAAAAATCGCGAAATCCGTGCTTTGCGAAATCTGCTTTAATTGCGGGAAACTATCGAACACTGCAATGGGGGCAATGTGCACTGTACCAAAGAGATAAGAAGGTTTTTTAAGCCCTTTTCCGCTAATTTCCCACAATGCCGACTGGCTTTCCTGCCCCAATGTCACGGATGAATTGAATAGCAGGATCATAGCAAACAGAAATAGTCTTTCCATACTAATGACCGGTTTTTAATCAAATGATGACAGTTAAACTACTATATTGGCGATGCGAAAACCTTCATTATGCCTGACCAACTTTTCAACCGCCGTGACCTCATCGCTTATTTCGTCGTTGCTGCGACTGGCGCGCTTACCAATCTGCTGGTGGCCACTTTATTACAGGAATGGTTTCACATTTCCTATAAGTCGGCATTGTTTTTGGGTTACTGGTTTTCTTTTGTGGTCGGGTATTTTTTAACGCGGCTTTTCGCATTCAATGCCAAAAACACCACACAATCGAGGCGGCAGATTGTCAAGTTTACATTGGTCTCCATTTGGTCGTGTGTAATCACGGTTTATGGTTCGGCTATTTTGTATGACATTTCTACGAAATGGCTTGGTACATTTACATTTCTGATTCCATTTTCGGTCAAAGAGGTTAATTTGAATAAACTGTTTTCACAGGTAACCGCGATGGGCGCCAGCTTTCTAAGCAACTATATATTACACAAACAGTTTACATTTCGCGACACCGGCTTTTATGATCGATTAAAAGTGTTGCTGGGTATTTGAGATGTTTGTCAGCAAAAATTGACAAGCTGCCGTTAGTTTAACCAATTTGTTATTTCGAAAGTTAACTGTCGGTGATTTGTTCAGAATTTTGTAAATAGCGTGCTCACACTAAACGCTATACATCATGCATATTTCTTCCATGTTTCGCCTCCTGGCACTTTCCTGCATTTTCTTTCTGGCAATGGCATTTTCTTGCCAGGACCACAACATTCCTGACCCTCCGGTAACCAATTGCAAGCGCGTCGACGGTACGCAGCGGGCGTTCGATTGCGAATTCGAATTTGTTAAGGCTGAATTTTATAACTTAGATGGTACAAAAAAGGACATTTATGCCACGGTGACGCCTTCTAATCCCAATTTCGATATTGTAGAGCCTGCTTATGCTTCGTTTGTCTACAATCAACGTGTTAATGTCTACTATGAAGAATTCCCCGCGACTGTAACAATCAGGCGTATCGCTCCTTCGCCAACGGGTTCTAATCAATATATCCTGCGCAAAAATATTTGGACGATGTCGCCCACTGATCCGACGGAAGGTTTTTCCGATTTCAGTTACGGCGCGCCGATCGTTGACCCTGCACCCGTTACGATAGATATCCCCGTAGGAGGAACCTATACGTACGAGGTGTCTTACGGAATTGGTGGCTATTATGAGGATAAACCTCGGTATCTGGACTATAAGTTGCCCGGGCCGGATTTGTATCTCTTTGTCGAGAGTGTAGAGACCGCTAAGAAGTTAAAGCAAGCTCCATACAATTACACGCTCTATCGTGACCTGGCCGAAGGAAAATTGTTGCTGCGGCCGACGATAATTCCTGCCCGCTGCACCGGACTCTGCTACCTGCCTCCAAAGCTGCTTTCCGGGCACGTCTGACGGTAAATGCCCTTTCATTTTGCCTTCTAAGGCCGACGATTAATGTGGCGCCCGGTGAATTCCTTGCAGGAATGGCCGGGCAACGCCTATATTTATCCCTTCGAACGAAACCTTTGAATGGAAAAAGAGAACGAACTGTTCGGCGTGAAGGAGATTGCCCGGCGCGCCAACGTCTCCACGGCTACGGTCGATCGCGTGCTGCATAACCGGACGGGCGTTTCGGAGAAGACCAAGGCGAAGATCAACGCGATCATCAAGGAAATGGACTACCAGCCCAATATCCTTGCGAGCCGGCTGGCGTCGAGGAAGATCATCAGCCTCGCGGCACTGCTGCCTGATGTGTCGGAAGAAACGGATTTCTGGGCGGCGCCCCTGAATGGCATCCGCCGCGCCGAGGCCGAAATGCGGCAGTATGGCGTGCAAGTGCAGGTTTTTCTGTTCGATCTCAATGATAAAGATTCGTTTGCCGAACAGCTCAAACACATATTGGACGGCGGTTTTCATGGCATTCTCGTTTCGCCATCCTTTATTGAGGAGACCCGCAAGTTTGCGACGGAATGTGCCCGCCGCAAAATTCCCTACGTATTTATCGATTCCGATATCCCTGACCTGCACAGTCTCTCGTACATAGGCCCGCACCTGCGCAAGAGCGGGTACGTGGGCGCGAAGCTGCTCACTTACCGCCTCGAAGCGGAGAAAAAAGTGCTGATTATCAATATTTCGAAAGAAATTGATAACTACAATTACCTCGAAATCGAGGACGGTTTCAGGGCTTATTTTAATGATAATAACCAGCAGAACGAGATCGTGCGGATCGATATCCGCGAGACGGATTACCAATCGGTGGCGCGGCACCTTACCTATGTATTCCATTTGAATAAGGACATCGGCGCGGCATTCGTGACCAATTCGCGTGTGCACACCGTCGCGTCTTTCCTGAAAAACAGCCACCGCACGCACGTTTCACTGATCGGTTACGATTTTGTGAAGGAGAACGTCGGTTACCTGGAAAGCAATGTGATCGATTTCCTGATCTGCCACCGCCCCGACGACCAGGGCTACCGGGGCATGATGGCACTTTACCAAACGCTCGTCGTCAATGCGCCGGTGACGAAACAGAACTACATGCCGATCGACATCGTGACGAAAGAGAATTACGAGTTTTATCAGAATTAATTTTCATAAAAATAGATTTTACAAATTCTTTTCTACCTTTACGGGCACGTGCCCGTAATCCATCAATTACGCATAGTTCACTCAAAGCCAAACCCTTTTACCCTTGGAAAACTTTAAAGAGAAATTTCTCAGATGGCTCAGGTCGCTCGGGCCCGGTATGATCACCGCCGCGCTCGTGTTCGGGCCCAGTAAGCTCACGATTACCTCCAAACTTGGGGCGGTTTACGGGTATTCCTTGCTATGGATCGTGGTCGTGGCAATCTTCTTTATGGGCGTTTTCACCGCCATGTCCACACGGATCGGCGTGGCTACCAACCAGTCGTTGCTGGCCTCGGTGAAGCAGAAATGGGGCAAACCGGCATCGGTTGTGATGGGCATCGGGGTATTTCTCGTGACCACATCCTTTCAGGCAGGCAATTCCGTCGGCGTGGGGATAGCGGTGGGGGAGCTGTTCCAGACTTCGCCCGTTCCGTGGATAATCGGGCTTAATGCATTCGGTATCAGTCTGTTGTTTTTCAGGAGTTTTTATAAAGTGCTGGAAAGCATTATGGTATTGCTGATTTTCGTGAAGCTGTTTTCCTTTGCAACGACGTTCTTCTGGGCCAATCCCGACCCCGTTAAAATCGTGAAAGGCTTCACGATGCCGGCGATCCCGGAAGGCTCGACGGGGCTTATCATTGCATTCATCGCCTCCTGCTTTTCGATTGTGGGCGCCTCGTACCAATCGTACCTCGTTCAGGAACGCATTCGCATTAAACCCGAACTGCGCGGCGCCAGAAACGACAGCATTACCGGCATTATCCTGCTCGGCGGCATGTGCAGTATTGTGATCATCTGCGCGGCGGCGGTTCTGAACCCCAAGGGCATTGCCGTAAATTCAGCCACGGATATGGCCAGGGCGCTGGAACCGATTTTTGGCAGCAATGCATCCACATTGTTCCTGATCGGCTTGTTCGGGGCGGCGTTTTCGTCGCTGATCGGCAACGCGTCGGTAGGCGGCACACTGCTCGGCGATGCATTGGGTTTGGGTAGTAATTTTAGTTCAAAATCAGTGCGTTACCTGGTAGCGCTGGTGATGGTGATCGGCGCAACCATTGCGATACGTTTTGGCAAACTGCCGCTCGAACTCATCGTGTTCGCACAAAGTGTGACCATTTTCGTGGTGCCTTTCATCGGGACTGCATTGTATATGGTGGGCAACGACCGCAAGATCATGGGCGATAAAGTGAATAGTCCGCTAGTAAAAGTGGTGGCGGGCCTTGGGCTGATCATCGTTTTCAGTCTGGCGGTCATCAACAGTAAAGAATTATTTTTCAACAATCCGCTTTTTAAATAAAATGAACGGTTTCAAATCTCTTGAAGAACAATGGCTTAGCCCTTCCGAGGCGCTGATCGAAGATATGAAGCGCATCGAGGGCGACATTATGATCGTGGGGGCGGGCGGTAAAATCGGCCCGAGCATTGCAAGGCTTACCATGCAGGCCATCGAGCGGGCCGGGCTCGACAAGCGCGTGATCGCGGTGTCGCGTTTCAGCGAAGAGGGGCTGGTGGAAGAACTGAATGCAGAGGGGATCGAGACGATTATTGCTAATGTATTGGATGATACCCAGTTGCAGGACTTGCCGGAAGTTGAAAACGTGCTGTACCTCGCGGGCCAGAAGTTCGGTACGTCGAACAACGAGCCTTATACCTGGGCGATGAACACTTATCTGCCCGGTCGCGTAGCCGAGAAATTCCGTAAATCGCGCATTGTGGTGTATTCGACGGGTAATGTGTACCCGTTCACAGCTGTGGGCTCGGGCGGGGCTACGGAGGAAATGCGCGCCGATCCGGTAGGGGAGTACGGGCAATCGTGCCTCGGCCGCGAGCGGATGTTCCAGTACTTTTCGTCGGTTTACGGCACGCCGATCCTGCTGTACCGGCTGAATTACGCCATCGATTTCAAGTATGGCGTGCTGCTGGAAGTAGCGAAATCGGTGCTGAACGGCAAGCCGCTGGACGTGACGATGGGCCATGTGAATGTGATCTGGCAGGGCGACGCCAACGAAATGGCGATCCGTTCGCTGCTGCATTGCGAGTCGCCTTCCAAAATCCTGAACATTACGGGCCCGGAGACGGTATCGCTGCGCTGGCTAGCGAATGAGTTTGGACGTATATTCAACACCGAACCGCAGTTTATCGGCGAGGAACAGCCTACGGCGCTGCTGAGTAATGCGGCCGAGTCGTTCCGCCTTTTTGGCTACCCGCGCACGACTTTGAAACAAATGATCGGCATAACGGCCCAATGGCTGCTCGAAGGCGGGAAGACGATTAACAAGCCGACGCATTTTCAGGAGCGGAAGGGGGAGTTTTAAGGGGAGGAATGGAGGAAGGGAAGAAGGGAGGAAAGGAAGGAAGGGAGGAAAGGGAGGAAAGGGAGGAAAGGGAGGAAAGGGGAAAGGGACTAGAAAGTCAGGAATGGTCAGGATAAGATTGACTACTTGAATAACAACCACTGACCTAATGACAACCACTGACAACAAATGACAACACCCGACCCGTGTTTTGATTTTTAGGCAATTAACTTGATTATGTTGAAAGAAAGTATAAAAAAGCTACTCTTCGAAGGGACGGTGATTCCGGCGCATCCGCTCGCGTTAACCCGGGAGCTGCGGCTGGACGAGCAGAAGCAGCGCGGGCTGACGCGCTACTACATGGCCAGCGGGGCCGGTGGGGTGGCAGTCGGCGTACATACGACGCAGTTCGAGATCCGCGATCCGGAGGTTAATCTGTTTGAAAAGGTGCTTGCACTGGCGGCAGAGGAGGTGAACCGTGCGGCTTTGAACCGGCCTTTTATCAAGATTGCCGGTATTTGCGGGCTGACGGAACAGGCTGTGAATGAGGCTGAAATTACCGTGAAGTACGGTTACGACCTCGGACTGGTGAGTATGGCGGCATTTAAAACGCAGCCGGAGGCGGAAATCATCGCACATGTGCGGAAAGTCGCGGAAATTATTCCGGTATTCGGATTTTACCTGCAAGCGGCCATCGGCGGACGGGTTTATAGCTACGATTTCTGGCAGCAATTCGCGGAAATCCCAAATGTGTACGCCATTAAAGTTGCGGCATTCAACCGTTACCAGACGCTTGACGTTGCGCGTGCCGTAGCGCATTCAAGCCGCCGCGATGAAATCGCCCTTTACACGGGCAACGACGACAACATCGTGGCCGATCTGCTGACGCCTTACCGCTTTGAAATCAACGGAGAAATAGTAGAAAAGCGCTTTGTAGGCGGTTTGCTGGGGCATTGGGCCGTTTGGACGGCTAAGGCTGTCGAGCTATTGGCATCCGTAAAGCACACCCTCGCAACCGGCCACACCGATGCGGCATCGATGCTCAGTACCAACATCGCCGTTACCGACATGAACGCCGCCATCTTTGACCCCGCCCACGCATTCCACGGCTGCATTACCGGCGTGCACGAAGTCCTCCGCCGCCAGGGCCTCCTCGAAGGCATCTGGACCCTCAACCCGAACGAGACATTATCGCCCGGGCAATATGAAGAAATTACACGCGTGATCGAGGCCTATCCGCATTTGGTGGATGATGCATTTGTGGCTCAGTTTTTGGAAAATGAGATTGAATTTGATTTAGGTAAGTGCAGGCTTTTTAATTCGATTTGAAGGGCGTAAATTAAAGATAATCAGTATTATAACTACGGTTATATTTTCAGTTACCCCTTTACTTTCTCGGAAAAGTTTGATTTGTTTGTGGTGAGAACACTATACCACAACACTATGATCAACCCTCAGTCCATACGTGCCATCGCCAGGCAGCGGTTAAAGGAGGCAGCCGTCCTCTATAACGAGAAGATGTTCGATGGCGCATTTTACCTGGCCGGTTATAGCGCCGAATTGACCCTGAAAGCGAAGATATCCGAGCGATTTGGAATCCCCAACCTGTTCGATGAAACTGCGGTGCATTCGTTGCAAGGAATTCGAGACATTCGGAGCGCCGTAAAAACGCATAACCTGATCAATCTGCTTATTTTCAGTGGATTGAAAGCCAAATTCGAGGAGGAAAAAGCGCTGCATCCCCAACTCGCGAAGGCCAATGGGTTACTTTTTGACGCATGGAACGAGAAAGCGAGGTATATGCCTTGCGGGCAGGTTGAGGAAGAGGATATGAGGAATTTGCTGAATTTATTGTCAAACCATAACGGAATACTAGCATGGATAGAGCAGAATTGATGAAAGCTTTGAAGCCATTCAACGCGCGTTGTGCGGAATTGGGAAGGCCTTTGGACAGTATCAGACTCGAAGAAGCCTATCCTGGGGATTCTTCCACGTCGTACATCGTACAAGTGGAGGCGGCTTGGGCGAATGGGCGGTCGCTTTGGTATGCGATCGATTTCCTGTTTGATGTTTTGTTTGAAACGGTACCTTATAAAATGAGGACGAAGGTATTTACGATCCAGGTTATCCGGCAGCTGATCACGTGTCCAGATCCGCAAATTGAGCCGATTGATACTTTGATGGCAATGTGCGCCGCGGAGTAATAGTTCCTTCGGTTATTTCCGCAATGCCTTCCCTGCAAACCTTTGCGGAATGCATTGCGGAAATTTTTTAACTTATTTGTTTGCAGTGGGTTAAATATTGCTTCATATTCAGTTTTCAAACTTCTAAACCTGAATATGACACGACGATACCTTTGCGGGCTGTTTGCCGGCCTTTTGATTTCCCTTTTGCATTTCCCCGCTTTTACACAAAATACTTCTAAGCCGATTCCGGCGCTGGTTTCTAAAAATGGCCGTCATACGCTGCTGGTCGATGGGAAACCGTACCTGGTGTTGGGCGCGCAGATGTGGAATTCGAGCGGGTGGCCGGATATTCTGGATAAGACGTGGCCGCAGTTGAAGGAGCTGGGTTGCAATACGCTGGAAGTGCCGATTTATTGGGAAAATATCGAAAAGGAGCAGGGGAAGTATGATTTCGCGGACCTGGACAAGCTGATCCTCGATGCGCGGCGGGAGAATATCCGGTTGGTATTGCTCTGGTTTGCATCATTCAAAAACGGCAGCTCGCAGTACATTCCGGTGTGGATGAAGGAAAACACGAAAGAATATCCTCGTATGCTCAATGCGGGCGGTCAGCCGATCCAGGTGCAGGCCACGGTTTCCGAAAAGAACCGGAATGCCGATGCGAAAGCGTTTTCGGCGGTAATGGCACACATCCGGCAGATAGATGAGGCTCACCGGACGGTCATTATGATGCAGGTTGAAAACGAACCCGGATCATTGGGGACGGACAGGGATTACTCGCCCGAGGCTACGAAGCTGTTCAACGGGCCGGTACCCGCAAAGTTGGTTGCTGCATTGAAAAAGAAAGCCGGTACCTGGCAACAAGTGTTTGGTTTCGATGCGCCGGAGACGTTTTCGGCTTATTATATGGCGCAATACATCAATTATATCACCGCCGAGGGCAAAAAGCAGTATCCGCTTCCTATGTACGTGAATGCGTGGCTGCGCGAGAACCGCTTTGAGCGTGCGGGCGAACACCCGAGCGGCGGGCCTACGTCTAATATGATCGATGTTTACAAGGCTGCCGGGCCGGATATCGATTTGCTGGCGGTCGATATTTACAATCGCAATTATGTGCAATTCCGGGATTTGTGTGAGAAATATGCGCGGCCGGATAATGCACTGTTCGTGCCCGAAACCGGGAAGGGAATGCTGTTTGCCCGGTTTCATTTCTACGCGATAGGAGATTACGGGGCAATCGGCGTCGCGCCGTATGGCATGGACCCGTTCCATGGCGACCCGCATGACCAGCGCGACAAGACGAAACTGGACGGGAAGTTTACCGACATTGCAGCCAATTACCGGTTGCTCACACCGGCGATCCCATTGATTACTTCGCTGCAAGGCACGGATAAATTGAAAGCGGCGGTAGAAGAGGACGGGCTAGGCGAGAAGCTGCTTCATTTTTCCAACTACGATCTGCTGCTCACGTTCGGTTTTCCTTCCTACAAGGCCACCAAGGAACCGACAGGCCGTGTGTTGGCCGCTGAGGTGGGTTCCGATGAATTTTACCTGATCGGTTTCGACACGAAATTCCAGTTCCGGCCACGACTGGGCTCCGGGTTTTCGGCCTCGGAGCTGATTTACGTCGAGGAAGGCACATTCGAAGAGGGTGCCTGGAAGCGAAGGCGGATCTGGAATGGCGACGAGGTATACCATTCCACGTTGACGCCGGATGGTGTGATCCTGAAAGTCAAGTTGCGGGGGCTGCAATCGGATCAGTACAATACCAAACCGAATTTCGAACAATAAGCTGAATGCCAGGTTTTGACAGCCTGGCATTTTTGTTTTCCGGAATTCGATTCCCGGAAAGCGTTTTGCGGAATTCGTTTCCCCGAAATCGTTTCCTGGAATTCGATTCGCTGAAATCGTTTCCCGAAAAATATCTTCTAAGAAATATTTAAAAAATTATATAATCTGACGGTTCTCCACAGAGGTTTCCAGTAGCGTGCTCTACCCGAATTTAGCGCATTCCTGTCGCAAGTGGATTTCTGCAAAGGATTGCGGAAAGGTTTGCGGAAATTTTTTAACTGTTTTAGCAACAGATAGTTAAATATTCTTTCATCTTACCATCAAAGTGTTTGATTGACACAATTAGACGGCCGGTACTTATCCCGGCAGAGTCCAATCAGACGCCGCCTATTCCTTATCATTTTCAAACCGGGTTTTCCAGCCGAATGGAAGATCGAAACCTTCTTTTTAGTTATGAAATTTAAAAACTACTCACCAGGAAAACGGGCGCTCTGCGTGGCATTGGCGGCTTTTTTGAGCGGCCAGACGGTAATGGCCGTGGCTTTGCCGCCCACGGAACGGGCAGTCGTGCATGCCGATGCGCAAGTGAAAGGCAAAGTGACGTCCGACAAGAACGAGCCGCTCGTAGGCGTGAACGTGATCGTGAAGGGAACGTCCGTCGGGACAACCACCGATCCGGAAGGGAATTTCAGCCTTGCCGTGCCTGAAAATGGCACTTTGACATTTTCGTTTATCGGTTATTTATCGCAGGAAGTAGCCATTGGTAACCGTTCGGAAATCAATGTGCAGCTGGTAGCAGATACCAAGATCCTCAGCGAAGTGGTGGTGACTGCCTATGCCACGCAGAAAAAAAAGGATATCACGGGTTCGGTGTCGGTGGTGGATGTGAAGAATATTACCAAACAGCCTAACGGGCTTGTTTCCGGCCTGTTGCAGGGGCAGGCTTCCGGTGTGACGGTGATCTCATCCGGGCAGCCGGGCGCGGAGCCGCAGGTACGTATACGCGGGATCAATACATTTGGCAACAACACGCCGTTGTACGTGGTCGATGGCGTGCCGACGCAGAATAGTACCAACCTGAACCCGAACGATATCGCGTCTATCCAGGTGCTGAAAGATGCCGGCGCGGCGTCGATTTACGGTTCGCGGGCCTCGAATGGGGTGATTATCGTTACTACCAAAAAAGGTACAGGCAAGGTGGCTGTGCAATATGATGCCTATTATGGCGTGCAGGTGCCGAAATCTGGGAATGTATGGGATTTGCTGAGCCCAACCGAGGAGGCGAAGCTACGCTGGATCGCGAATAAAAACTCGAATCTGCCGATCAACGACCCGATTTACGGCTCGGGGCCGGAGCCGGTGATCCCCGATTATATTTACCCGCTCGGCAAAATGGAGGGTGATCCGGCCGTCGATCCGGCCAAATATTACATCAACCCGATCTACAAAACCGACGACGATTACAACAAGTTTTACCGCATTATCCGCGCCAACAAGGCGGGCACCGATTGGTACCATGAAGTTTTCAAACCGGCCGTCAATACGAGCCACAACCTCTCCGTCAGCGGGGGTACGGAGAAAGGCAACTACATGATATCGCTCAACTACCTCAACCAGCAGGGTACCATGCTTTCGACTTACCTGAAACGCTACAACCTCCGGGCAAATACGGTTTTTAATGTTAATAAACGCATTCGCATCGGAGAAAACCTGACTTACACCATTACGAGTAACCCCCAACAGACGGAACTATCCGACCTCAACATCGTACAAACGGCCTCCCAAATGTCGCCGATCTTTCCGGTACGCGATATCATGGGTAACTACGCGGGTATTTTCGGGACGGGTTACAATGGTAACAACCCGGTGGGGACGTTGGAACGTTTGAAGGACAACCGCACGCTCGGGAACCGGCTGTTCGGTAACATGTTTGCGGAGGTGGATGTGCTTAACGGGTTGACATTCAGGACGAATTTTGGCGGTGAAATGTATTCGGGTACTTCCCGGTCGTTTGTGTACCCAACCTATGAAAACAACGAGAATACCAAGTACAATGCATTTTCACAGGGTTCTTCGAACGGGTACGCATGGACCTGGACCAACACATTGACTTACAAAAGAATCATAGGCCAGCAACACGACATTACCATCGTGCTCGGCAATGAGGCTTACAAATCCTACTTCGAGAACCTGGGCGGTACCACGCGCGATTTCTACACTTTTGACCCAAATTATACCACATTATCAACCGGTTCGGGCATTCAGAGCAATTACAGCGGACGGAGTTTCGAATCGCTGAATTCGCAATTCGGGCGGCTGGATTATGCATTCAAGGGCAAATACTTGTTAAGCGGGACATTGCGGCGTGATGGTTCTTCGTAGTTCGTCAAATACCAGTACGGCTGGTTCCCGTCGGTGAGCGCCGGCTGGCGGCTTTCGGAAGAGCGTTTCATGCAAAGGATCAAATGGCTGGCCGACCTGAAAGTGCGGGGAAGCTGGGGTGTGATGGGTAACCAGTTGAATGTCAATGCGAATAATGGTTACTACACATTCATTATGGACAAGGCCGCTTCCTATTACGATATCGGGCGCACCAACAACTCCAACCAACCCGGTTTCCAGGTAGGGCAGATCGGTAATCCGGATGCGAAATGGGAGCGGAATATCAATGCGAATATCGGGATCGACGCCACTTTCCTGAGCGGAATGATCGACGTCTCGATTGATTATTTCCGGAAGGATATCAAGGATTTGCTTTACAACCCGGCGGTTCCGGGAACGCAGGGACCTGGTACTGTGCCGTTTGTGAATATTGCGGGTACTACGAACCGCGGTATCGATCTGTCGGCTAATTTCCATAAAAACCTCGGTCCCGACCTGCGCCTGGATCTCGGCGCTACATTTACTTCCTATAAAAACAAGGTTACCCGCGTGACCGACAACACCAACTATTTCTTCTCGACCGGCCGCGCATTGAATGGTATCAATTATGTGCGCAATGAGGTAGGTCATCCGATCGGGTCTTTTTACGGTTATAAAATTGCCGGTTTCTGGAATACCAATGAGGAGCTGGAACAAGCCAACGAGCAGGCTAGGCAAGTCACCGGGGACCCTGCCAAGGTGTACCAGGCCGAGCAGGCACTGGGCCGTTTCCGTTTTCAGGACACCAATGGCGACGGCATTATCACGGCGGACGACCGCACTTTCCTCGGTAACCCGAACCCCGATTTCAACTACGGTCTGAACATCGGCCTGACCTATAAGCAGTTCGATATCAGCGCATTCTTCTACGGCGTGCAGGGCGCGGATATCTGGAACCAGCTGCGTTACAGCACCGATTTTTACGCCACATTTGTGCAGGCCAAGAGCAAGCGCGCATTGTACGATTCGTGGACTCCGGAAAACAAAAATGCCATCCTGCCGATCCAGGAGACCAAAATGACCTCGGCTACCAACGGCTCACCGACTTCCTACTACGTGGAGGATGGGTCCTATCTGCGGCTCAAAAATATCCAGCTCGGTTACAACGTGCCGGCGTCGCTGCTTTCGAAAATCAACGTGTCGAACCTACGCATTTATGTACAGGCGGCTAATGTGTTCACGATTACCAAATACATTGGCCTTGACCCCGAGATCGGCGGCTCGGCGACGAGTTTTGGAGTCGACAAAGGGCTCTATCCCAATGATCGTCAGTTCCTTGGCGGTGTTCAGCTCAGTTTCTAAACCCTTAATTCTAATATTATGAAAAGTTATAAAAAATGGCTGCTGGCATGCGCTGTCGCTGTATTTACGATGACATCCTGCAAAGAAGAATTTCTCGATTACACGCCGCAGGGCGCGTTAGGGGAAGATTTGCTGGCTACGAAAGATGGCGTCAATTCATTGCTGATCGGCGCTTATGCGGCGCTCGACGGGCAGGGGAATTATGGATTGAATATCAATGGCGGCACCGCCTGGGCAGTTGGGCCCGACAATGCGATTTACGGCAGCGGGTACGGCGGCGAGTCGCACGCGATGCCGCTTTCGACAAGCGTCGAGCCTATTAACGAGTTTTTGAACGAGCGCTGGAAAGCCAGCTATGCGGGCGTGAGCCGGTGTAATGCGGTACTGCGTGTGGCTGCGAAAACGACGGAGCTAAGCGAGGCGGAGTTGAAAAACATCATCGGCCAGGCGAGGTTTCTCCGCGGGCATTACTATTTCGAATTGAAGAGAATGTACAATATGGTGCCGTGGATCGACGAGAACACGACGGATTTCAAGCAACCGAACGACAAGGATATCTGGCCGCTCATCGAGGATGATTTTAAATATGCAGTTGAGAACGTGACCGCGACGCAGCCGGACGCTGGAAGGGTCAACAAAACGACGGCACAGGCTTATCTGGGTAAAGTTTATTTGTACCAAAAGAAATACCCGGAAGCCAAAACGAATTTCGATTTCGTGATCAATGGCGGCATTACCAGCCGGGGTAAAAAGGTGGATCTGAATCCTGAATTCGAGGATAACCACCGTCCGGAAAAGGAACTGGACAGTCCCGAAGCATTGTTTTCGATCGATATGGCGGCGAATGTCGGCAATGGAACGATCGCGACTGCCAACCAGGGTAGTATGCTCAATTTCCCGATCAACAGTCCTTTCGGCTGCTGCGGCAACTTTCTGCCCTCGATTGATCTGGTCAATTCTTTCCGTACCAATCCGAATACCGGCCTGCCTTACCTCGACGATTACAACAAACATGAGGTGAAGGCCGATATCGGTATCTTGTCGAGCCAGCCATTCACGCCCGACGCCGGTACGCTCGACCCGCGCCTCGACTGGACGGCGGGCAGGAGGGGTATTCCATTCAAAGATTGGGGACTAATGCCGGGCAACAACTGGATACGTAATTCCGTGGCAACCGGGCCGTATGTGAACCTCAAAAACATTTACTGGAATGCGACCAAAAACCTCTATTACGACGGTACCGCCTGGGCACCCGGCTCGGCGATCAATTATAACGTGATCAGTTTCGCCGACGTGTTACTCCTCGCGGCAGAAGCAGAAGCGCAGCTGGGTAACCTCGACATCGCGCAAGCGTATGTCAACCGCATCCGCACACGCGCGGCCAATCCGAAAGGCTTTTTGTACAAATACAAGGACGATGCCAAGCCGGAACTCGGCTTTTCGGCGACACCGGCAGCCAATTATCTCATTAAGCTCTACCCGGAAGGTAACTTCAAAGCAGGCGGAAAGGATTATGCGTTGAAAGCGATCTATTTCGAGCGGAAAATCGAGCTGGCCATGCAGGGGCACCGTTTTTTCGACCTCGTGCGCTGGGGACTGGCCGATAGTTTCCTGAATGCCTATTATGCCTACGAAATCAACAAAGTGACGGAAGTGACGGGCCTGAAATTCACGCCCAACAAGAACGAATATTACCCGATCCCGCAAACGCAGATTGACATCAGCACCGTTGACGGCAAGGCGACATTGAAGCAAAATCCGGGTTACCAATGATCCACCGGTAGTTTTTAGTTTAGATTCTCATAGTGTAATGTACCTCAGCCGGCCTCCGCAGAAGCCGGCTGATTTTGTTTGATTGGTATTTTGATTTACTAAAACTGGATAAAATTCAGATATTGGGTCAGGGTAGCGGCCTGTTATAAAGTCTGACATTTTGAAACACATTCCTAAATCATGATTTCCGGAAAACCTGAACATTTTTCCCGACGCGAATTCGCCCGCCGGGCGGGTATGCTGGCAGCTGCCGGTATATTTGCGCCTGAAAATCCATTCCTTAACCCATTTTCGCCAGCTGTGAAGAAAATCACCATCAAGAACGTAAGCTCCAACTTCGAGCGCGAGCCGCTGAACCCGTACCGTTTTAAAGGCAGCGCCATTACCGACAGCTGGCAGGCCATTGCCATGCTCGAATCCGACTCGGGCATTCGCAAAGTGGGCCTCGGAACGCAGGGCGTTTTGTGGTCGGACTCGAAGGTTTTCGCGGCGCATTCCGAAAGTGCGGGTAATGCATTGATGTATGCAATGAGCGAACGGGCGTTGCAAATGATCAAAGGGACCTCTTTCAACGATCCCGTGCAATTGCTAGACGATCTGCTCCCGGAAGTACTCGCTTATGGAAAGAAAATTACCGGTAACCCGGATCTGAGGAAAACATTTGCATTGAATGCCCTCGTATGTGTAGACAACGCGGCCTGGCTGCTCTATGCGCAGGAAAACGGGATGAAGCAGTTCGATGAAATGGTGCCCGCCGCATACCGGCCCGGGCTTTCCTACCGGCACGAAAAAGTGGCCAGCATTCCGTCGTTCGCCGTAGGTACTTCGCCGGAACGCATCAAACAGGCGGCCGATGAGGGGTATTT
The DNA here is from genome assembly GCF_900101885.1 of Dyadobacter soli. Lineage (GTDB taxonomy): Bacteria > Bacteroidota > Bacteroidia > Cytophagales > Spirosomataceae > Dyadobacter > Dyadobacter soli. The sequence continues at coordinate 514,758 of NZ_FNAN01000001.1, forward strand.
TATATTAAAACTCAAAACAGGCGCCGCCGGAACGCAGCAGGAAATGATCGAGAAAGACATTGCCTTCCTGACGGCCGTACACAAGGCGATCGGACATTACGAAACGCCTTATACCCAAAACGGGAAGATTCCCTATTATTTCGACGCGAACGGCCGGTACGAGAAGAAGGAGACATTGCTTCGTTTCCTGGATCATGCCAAAAAGATTGGTGCATTCGAGCAGATTGCCGTCATCGAGGAGCCTTTCGAGGAAAGCAACGAAGCATTCGTAGGCGACCTGGGCGTGCGCGTAGCAGCGGACGAGAGCGCACACACCGTGGAGGACGCCGCGCACCGGATTGAGCTGGGATATTCGGCGATTGCCGTAAAAGCTATTGCCAAAACGCTGAGTATGACCATGAAAATCACGCAATTGGCTTACGAAAAGAAGGTCCCGTGCTTCTGCGCCGACCTCACCGTGAACCCGATACTGGTCGACTGGAACAAAAACGTGGCCGCCCGTTTACAGCCTTTTCCCGGAATGTCGGTAGGCTTGCAGGAAACGAACGGCCATCAATATTACAAGAATTGGGACAAGCTGGCGACCTTTCACCCGATGGCGAACGGCAGCTGGACGAAAACGCAAAAGGGCGTATACCTCACCGACAAATCGTTCTACGCAGAAAGCGGCGGCATTCTGGCGCCATCGGCGCATTACGACGCGATGTTTGCGGGGTGATGGGTGTTGTATAGTTCGGCCATAAAGTCTAGCAGTAATTTTTTGTGGGCGAAATAGGTTTGGTAGGTCAATAGATTACATTGATTTACTGTTTGGAACATTAACTCGATGGCGTCTTCATTGTAGGATTTGTCGGCGAAATAGGCGGTGCTATTTTGTATATATTTATCCAATATTTCACCAACTTCAACCGTGATTATTTCCGAGTATAACGGGTTGACCTTTAATTCGATAAGCTGTTGTTTGAGTTTCGCTTCTGTTTCGGAAAGGTCAGAGATATTAAACTCAATTTGATCGAATGTGATGGTTGTTGAAAAAAAATGGGTCTGCTCCCTCATCTCTTCGATAATACGATACAGTCCTGCATTCGTTTCTTCAACTTTTTCCATATTTGCTGTAAGTGTTTGCAGTTGCCGTTCTTTCTGTTGATATAGCGCCGTCTGCGTGAAGAATTGATAAATGTTCGCGTCATTTTTTGCTATACTCTCCCGTACGAAGTCGAGTTCGTTGCGTAAACCTGGTAAAAGGAATGCTGCTTCATCGGCGGTGTATTTGCTTCCTGCATAATCGAAGGATTTAACCTGGGAACGACCTTCATTGATTGCTATTATCGTTTGAATATCGGATTCAAGGGCTATTTCAAGATATATTCTGTCCACAGCTTCTTCGTTGAATAACTGAGTCTGATCAATAACCGTAGTTTTACCGTCTATCTCAGGAAACACGGGGTTTTTGTTGTCGTAATACCCATTGAATACTTCGCTGAAAGCACCTTCGCGATAGGTTTTTAATATTGTTTCCTGAAATTCCTGATCTGTTTGCAAGCCTTCTTCCAGTGAAGAGCCGGGCGCGAAAAACAATTCACTGGTAAACCTTTGCTGAATGTTTTCTATTTCGCGGAACAACTCATAAGCTCGCCGGGAATCTTCATTTCGCATTTGCTGATCCAATGCCATTAGCCTTTCTACGCGATCGTCGACGCTCGGGTGCGACGCCCATTGATCCGTGATAACCAATTTTGATTTATTGTAACGATTTTGGGTCGATACCACCACGGGTAATCCGTTTAGAAATGTTAAGCCATCTTTTTCACCCAGGAATGTCAAAACAAATGCATGTTGCGAGTAAAAATTCCGGGGCCCACGGGCATTTTGGTAGTAACGGCTTGATACAAAATAGTAAGCGTAGTCGGCCAGTTCGAAGCGTTTGAGCGCGGTTGCGAGCGGTTCGGAACCCGCTAAATGTGCAGCGACTTCGTCGGCGTGAAATTCCATTTCCCGCGACAACGCGAGGTAGTTAAGATTAACAATATTATAAGCTTTTCTCAATACCCATTGGATGCCCTTCACAACCCATCTTGCGAGGGAGGATGCTATGCTGATATAAGCATTAGAACTTCCCCACCGTTCCAGCATATTGTCAAACGATCCGTTGTCGTACAGCATGTTGTAAATGATGTAATTGACATTATAAACATAACTGCCGACTTTCATGCTGCGCTGCGAGAAATGTCCGAATTCATGCGCTATTACCGCTTTAAATTCGCTGACCGTTAAAGAATTAACGAGTCCCATTCCAATTTGGAGGTTTTTGCGAATTGGCAAAAACATACTCCAAAATCCCGAATCGTAAAAAACGGCCGCATTAACCTCGGGAGATAAGTAAACTTTTTTAGGAAAATCGGTCTGAGATTCTTTCACAATTTCATGCAGCATTGCAAATAGCTCGGGCTGATCTTTTTCGCTGATTTCAGTGAGACCGGAGCGATCTACGACGTGCCTTTTAAATATGAATTTGATTAGGAAGAACAATACAAAGAATCCGACGCAAAACAATCCGATAGCCAAACCGAATGTTATTCCTGTGAATTTCACATACACAAGCGCATAACCTCCGAGCGCGCATAAGCCGGTGAGAAGCACAGCCCCGCAAATTAACAGGATATAGATGACTACAAATTGCGCGATTGCGAACGATGCACGAAGCGTGTACTTTCGGAAATCTTCCGAAACTTTAACTTGATCAATCAGCATTTTAATTCGAATAGAGAGGATAAATAAAAAACCAATGCCGCCGGGATTTAGCCCTTTGACATTGGTTTACAACTTAAATAAAATGCGGGATATTATTGCCGTCAGATTTGCCTTAGTGCCTTAAAAATCTCTGCATGCGGCTGCTCGCCTTCGAATGTCCTCACCAGGTTTCCTTTTTTGTCATAAATGGCAATGTAAGGGAACGAGCGGATCTGGTAGTAGCGCTGAACGAGGTAGGACGTGCCTTCGGTGCCTACTTTGAAATTTGGATGAGTGCCGATACTGTACTGATTGACAAACGGTTTCAACATATCCATTGACTGGAACGTAACCATTACCACCTGCTTGTTGGCAACGACGCTGGAATTTTTCAGCAGGTCTTTGGTAAAGCTCTGGCAATGTTCGCAATCGGGTGAAAAGTAGATGAGTACTACCGGCCCGGCTGCGAGCTGAGACGAAGTGTATTGCTGGCCATTTACCAGCCGGATTTGAAAAGGGGCTATTTTCTTACTGCTGGCGGCCACCTGGGCAAATCCATCCGACATGCCAACCAGCAATAACAACAAGAACGATAACTTACGGAACATAGCATTTGGGTATTAAAATGAGTCCGCAAGTTATCAATCTTTGCACTATCAGCGGCCGGTGGGGGCGCTAACTTTTTCGGAAATGTTGCGCAGCTGGCGGGTATGCCGTATCGAATGGCAAAGGACAAATTGCAGCCATTCCCAGCGGGTAAGGTAGGCAACCTGTGGAAATTCGAAATCGTTGCAGGTAAGCGAGAGGTCCTCGTTGGCTGCGACCTCACGGATTGCCGCGCGTTCTGCCTTGAATGCTTCGAGCAGTTGCTGCTGGTCGTGCGGACCGTCCGACGGGATGATGAACTCGGGAGACTGGTATTTGGCTGTAAAATCGAGGAAAATCGATTCGATGACAGGCACGAACTGCGCCACGGGGCGATCGGTTTCGCCGGTCGAGCCGAGCAATGTCTCGGGAATACCCGACTCCGACATCAGGATGTGTTCGGCCACCTGGCCCGCCGTCCAGCTGCCTTCGAAGGGCACTGTATTGACTTGCGCCGGTTGTAACGCAGCGAGCACGGCGTAAAAATCCTGCTCAGTCTGGTCGAGGTCGTGCAATAGTTGTTTGCGGTCCATGGCTTCCGCGCTTTGAGTTTCGGATGATGATGAATTGGCTGACATAGTTGTATCTGGATTTAGTTGTTGATGAATCGATATAATGCGTTATTATTTTTCCAAAACACCTTTCAGCGTTTGCAGGCTTTCTTCGAGATCGGGGCCGAGCATGCCGTCGATAAACGCGTTGGTGATGTTCATCGGGTACTTGCTCTGGCCGCTCATGCCCCACGACACTTTCGTTTGGCTCGGCGATAAGGCTTCGGTGGTCATTTCAGTCTCGGCAAGCCCTTCGAATGGCCTGATGAACCGCACTTCAAGATTCACCTGCTTACCCTCGTCGAGTAATTTGATCTTTTCTTCCCCCTTGCCGACATTGTCGTCCTGGCTGTCCCAGGCGTAAACGAAGCCTACGGTGCCGTCTGTACCCGTATAATCTTTCTTCATGTTAGGGTCGGCCATCACCCATTTGTTATAATACTGCTGGTTTTTGACGAATTTGACATAGTCAAAAACTTCCTGGCTGGGTTTGTTGATGGTGATCTCCCGTCTGACATTGTATTCTTTGCTCACAAAAACCGCCGCCACCAGTACCAGCACAATGATGCCTACGATTACGTACAGGATTTTCTTGATAATCTTCATGTTATAAGAAGTTTAGATAAAGGGATTTTTAAATAAGTACGATACAAAACTATGGGAAACCTGCCTTACTAAAAGGGTGTGAAAATGCCAAAGAAAGGGCGGATTGCGACAGGTAACGCGGGGCGCTAAACGGTAGCGAAGGTTTGCCGTTGCAGCTTGTGGTAATAGATATAGGACACGGCAATCAGCACAAACCCGATGATGAAACCTGCCCACATATCGGGGCCGTCGCCGAATGCGATGTGCGAGTAAAAAGCGCCGAGCAAATCATAGAAAATGCCAGCATAGGCCCATTCCTTAATGCGGGGATAACCCGGAACGAGGATTGCGATCAGGCCGAGGATTTTGGCAACACCCAGAAACGGAACAATGTAGGCCGGGTAACCAATGCGGGTCACGTGCTCAACCGCCTCAGGCGCGGAAATGGCGTCGTAAACAGATCCGATACCGAGCATGAGGGCAAGTATGCCCGTGACAACCCAGAAGATAATCTTTGTCTTTTTCATAAGTCGATGTAGTTTAAATGGTTATAGAATGGATGGAATTTGATGCGGTGTTTGCCAATGCGTTTCCGGAATACTCGTCTTTCATCACGGACGCTTCATAACCAAAGCTTTCCAGCAACCCGGTTATGCTCGCGTTGCATACCGCATTGCTTTCGCAGCTGACCCGCAGGACCTTGTCACAATCTTCGAGGTCGAAACTGGCCCGATAGCCATTGAATGCAAGGCAAATCAGATCGACCAGCAATCTCGCCTGACTATGTTTCCCCACGTTTGTTTTGAATACCTCTACCATGTGTTTCCGGTTGGTTTTGAGGGTGTTGAAGCGCACCCGGCCTGTGATGATTCCGATGATACAAACTAAGCGGGTTCAGGTCACAAAAACAGATGTGATTTGCGACATTGTCAGGGGGGGATTGTGACAAAGGGGGCCGGGGAGGCCGTAAGGTTGAAATAAACCGATCGATAATCCGCACCACTCGCACGCTCAATGACTTAGTTGCCGTGCCGTCACTTCTGATACCTTGCCGCTTTCGCAGCAATTCGCGGACAGCGTTAACGACAAGAGTTACCCATGACAGACGACAGCGGAATGGTCGAGCAGGTGTTGCAGGCCACCCATTACCATGCATTGACAGGGCACACGGCCATGACATTCCGGGAAATGGTCAAGACCATCCATCCCGATAAATGCAAACACCCCCGTGCCCAGGACGCCACCAACCGTTTGCTCGAAATGTTCCGTCATTTTACCAGCGGAAGCAGCTTTACCGACGATTCCGGGCAATTTCTGACCAACGACCATTGGGTACTTTTCCAGGGCGACACACAGGCGATTACGCAAGCCAGGAGGAACCAACTTGAAATTGCGGCGGGCGCGACGGAGCATTTCAAGCGGTATATGCCTTACAGCTGGGATTCCGATCACAGTTTTTTGCTTTTCAACCGGGCGGTTCCGCTCGCTAATCTCACATTACCCCAGGAGCACGTCAACTGGGTCTTATCGCGCTTGCTCGAATTCTGCATGCAGCTGCACAGGCGCGCGGGAAGGGCGCACCTCGGCCTGACTCCCGCACACGTGATGCTGGTGCCCGAAACGCACGGGATCGCCGTTGCAGGATTTTATCACACCGCCGAACTAGCCGGCAAAGTATCGACCATTTCGGCGGCGTACCGGCACTGGTATCCGGGGCAATTGCTGCGCGACAAAATGGCCACTGAACATGCAGACCTCGAAATGGTCAAGCGAATCGGCGCATACCTTCTGGGCGATCGCTCCGGATTGGGTACTGCACTGAGAAAAACGCATCACCGCGAGTTTGTCGATTTTCTGCTGAGTTCCGACGACGATTCTTTAGCCTGTTACGAAAAATACCGCGAGATGCTCGATAGAAACTTTCCATCACAATTCATACACTTAAACATCTGAAATAATGGGCTATTCATCATGGAGCAATGATGCTTACGACAGCGTAAGCCGGGTGCGCCGGACCCGCTCGATCGACGACAATTTCACGCAAAACAAACTGGGCGTAATTCATCCAGACCTATCACCCGATAACGTCGACGTCCGTGAATCGCGCGATTCGCATTTACATCCCGATTCGGTACCGATCATCGTGGCGCTCGATGTAACCGGTTCCATGGGTTCGATCCCCGAAAACCTGATCAGAAATAAGCTGGGCGCTTTGATGAACACCTTGATCGACAATGGTATTCTCGATCCGCAGATCATGTTTATGGCCATTGGTGATCATATTTCGGATGATTACCCCTTGCAGGTGGGCCAGTTTGAATCGGGTACCATGGAGTTGGACGATTGTCTTTCCAAAATCTTCATCGAACGGGGAGGAGGAGGCCAGAACCGCGAAAGTTACCCGTTGGCGTGGTATTTCGCGGCCCGGCACACGTCCATTGATTCATTTGAAAAAAGACAGGAAAAAGGCTTCCTGTTTACGATCGGTGATGAAGGTTTTCACGATACGATGGCTGCCGATCTGATGCAGGCCAAATGCGGGTACAAAGGAAGAGAAAGCCTGACGGTACAGTCGCTGCTGAACGAGGCTTGCCGCTCGTACTTCGTTTTTCATATCCACGCCAATGAGGCCAGTTACCACAACGATCATTTTGTATTTTCCCAATGGAAGGAATTGCTTGGCGAACGGTTCCTCGTGCTCGAAGATCAGAACAACATTGCCGAACTCATTGCAACCACAGTGGCGCTGGTGAAAGGCGTCCATGCGGATGTCGCGATGAGCCGTTTCGATAGCAAAACGAGGCAATCGGTTTCGAATGCACTGGTGGCTGTCAAAGATTCACTTGTCCGCCGCGATCACGGCAATTCGGGTATTATCGCACTGTAAATGGCTAGCAATCATATTGTTTTAGGAATGGGCTATGGCGACGAGGGGAAGGGCGTTTTCACAGATTACCTTTCCTCCAAGCTGAGCTACCCGGTCGTGATCCGTTTCAATGGCGGCCACCAATGCGGGCATACAGTGAAACATGCCGACGGCCGTTTCCATGTGTTTTCCAACTTCGGCGCGGGATCTTTCCGAAACACGCCTACGTTTTTCTCGCGCTTCTGCACGATAGATCCGACAGGCATCGCACGCGAATTCAATGCATTGCGGCGATCAGGCATAAATCCGGCACTTTTCGTGGACCCGCTGGCGATGGTCACAACGCCTTTTGATAAGTTTTATAATGTAAATAACCGCGCTAATCTTGTTCACGGAACGGTAGGAGTGGGATTTGGCGCAACGGTCGAGCGAAACGAGGGGCCGTACAAACTTTACGCGCAAGACCTGTTTTTCCCCACTATTTTCCGGCACAAACTGGAAGCTGTGCACGATTATTACCGCACGAAATACAAAGCCCGCGGGCTGGAAACCTGCATTGAAGCATTGGAACTGGAAATCCTGCGTACTGATCAGTTTATGCGCGACGTTGACGCTGCCCGTGGGATCATCCGCCTGCTCACAGAAAAACAATTGTTCGCCACTGGCTTTGAAAACCATATTTTTGAAGGAGGGCAGGGGATTTTGCTCGATATGGATTTTGGTATTTTTCCAAACGTGACCCGCTCGAACACGACCAGCAAAAACGCTTTTGAAATACTAAACAGAAACGGGCAGCCGACGAATGCGGCGGTCTATTACCTCACACGGGCCTACCAGACACGCCACGGAAACGGCTGGATGTCTGCGGAGAAATACCCGGTAGCGCTCATCAACAATGCTCACGAAACGAATGGCCCGCACGGCCGGCAGGGTGAATTCAGGACGGGCATTCTGGATACGGATATGCTGAGGTATGCCTTGCAATGTGATGCGAATTTTGCGGGAGATGCTGAAAGACAAATGGTTATATCGTGTATCGATCAGCTAACCAGCTATCAGTACCTTTCAGCGGGTAATGTGCTGACGGCGCCGGGCAGGGAAGCATTTTTGAAACAGATAGCACTCTGCGACAGGGTTTTGACAAACGAAGGGCCGGGATCGGACACGATCAGGCTATGGCGTTGAGCAGTCGGTAGCGATGGAGATCCGCATTCACACGCGTGATATTGTAAGTACTTGATATATAGTTAGTACTTACGATATGTATTATACTTTTAATAAGCATTTTCCTGGTTTCGTCCCGCTTGATGCTTAAATGCCCCAGGCCGTGATTACGAGGCTCCTGGGACCGCCATAGTCGCGATGTTCGCAGAGATAAATGCCTTGCCAGGTGCCGAGGGCGAGGCGGCCGTTTCGCACCGGTATCATCACCGAACTTCCCAGCAGCGAGGCTTTTAAATGTGCCGGCATATCGTCGGAGCCCTCGTAGTCGTGGCGGTAATCCGGGTCGTTTTCGGGGACCGACTTATTGAAGTACATTTCAAAATCGACGCGCACGGTCGGATCTGCATTTTCATTGATCGTCAGCGAAGCCGAGGTGTGCTGGATGAATACCTGGCACATCCCGGTTTTGATTTCGCTGATCGATGGTAATGCGTGCAGAATTTCTCCGGTAATGAGGTGGAAACCGCGGCTCCTTGCTTTGAGCTGAATGCCTTGCTGGAACATTTTCATAAAATGCGTGATCGATTCAACCCGCAAGAAAGCACAATTCCCCCTATTTTTACATGTATCGCATGCCCGGATAGCCCAGGAGGCGCCGCCAGAGCGCGATTTGTCCGATGATATTCGCCTCGCGATAGATCGAGAAAGTGATCAGTTCGTACAGCGACATCGAAAATTCCGGTCCCATATCGATGCGGCGTTCCAGTTCTTCGTCGCTGAGGTTACTCAGTGATTCTTTGAGGATTGGTGTGATTTTGTCCCAATCCTGCTGGTAGGCCATGATCTGCGGATATTCCACACCATCCTGGATACCTTTGAAATCCTTGAACAGCTCATTCGCTTCCTGATGCCCCTCGTAACCCAGGTTACGCGCAAGGTCGAAGCGCTGCTCCACGAGCGCACCCGCGAGCCAGCCAACGTGGTTCGCCTTGGTATCGAGGCGCTTTTGGATGTCTTCGTGGGTGATATTTTCCGTTACAAATGTAAAAAAGGGCGTTTGCAAATCATACAGCGCGATAATGCCCTGCATTCTGGTGCTTTTTACGTTGCTCATATTTTCAGTTGAAGATTAAGGTTGATTATTTTTCAGTTTCAATCACCGACAGGATATTCCCGGCGGGGTCGGTGAACCAGGCAATGGTCGGGCCGTTGCCGCGCATGATATTGTCGTCGTCGGTTTTAAAATCGGGATAGTCGTAGCTTTCGAATTGTACTCCTTTGGATTTGAGTGACTTAACCGTCTCTTCGATATTTTTGACAGGAAAGTTAAGTACGGTAAATGTCGCCGGCTCGTGGTTTGGTTTTTCATACAAAATCACTTCATAGCCTCCGTAAATATTCAAATGAAGAACCGGCATTTCCTGTTCCTGCGAAACCTCGATACCGAGTATTTCCCCATAAAACTGTTGCGCTTTCTGCAAGCTATCTACCGAATACCCGCTGAATGCTTTGGTTTGTCCAAACATAGTTGTGTTAGTTACTTGTTGATTAAAAAATATAAAGACTATCAGGCCTGCTCGCTGACCGGCACATCGTCCGTATCATACTCAGGCGTTGGTTTCTGATAAACGAGCGACAATTTCCGGTACGCAGCTGACTGCATGGCGATGAGCGTTACGATGAGGCCTACAATGCCCGTCACGATAAACAAAAGCGCCAGACCGCGTGCCGTACCCGTCCCGAACCACGAGCCGATCAGGCGTACGCCCGCGCCGGTGGTCATAAAAGGAATGAATACAAACTTGGCGATGGGACCGATCATGAATGCGGTAATGGGAGAAGCGGCTTGTTCAATGCTCTGCGCAAAACCGAATACCCGGCCCTGCCGCTCGTGCGGGATTACTTTTTGAAGGATTGTCTGCTCCGTCGCTTCCACCACGGGAATCAGGCAGAGGTATACGAACATACCGGCGCCCAGCAACACAATCGACGACTGGATTGGGAAGATCATACAGATTGCCCACATCACAATGTTGGCCGTAAACAGCGTTTTCAAAGGCATTTTCCCCAAACCACGCTTTGCAACCACCAGTCCGCCGACGATAAAACCGAGGCTCAGCACACCCCAAAGGATGCCCCACGCCTGCACGGACACGAGCGAGAGGCCATATGCGTCCATCAGCGACATAAATACGCCTCCGAGGAAGTTGTTGAATGTGTTGAAGAAAATCAGCCCGAAAAGACCCGGTACCATGCCCACGGCGGCAATTGTACCCTTGATATCGATTTGCTGCGTATGCGGCTCGGCATGGACGACCTCCTTTTCAGGAATGGGGATCGTCAGCAAATGCAGTATCACCAGCACGCTCAGCCCCACCGCCATGACCATCATCCACAACACACCAAGGTAACCGATCACCAAACCACTGAAAATCGACGCGACCAGGAACGATACCCCATTTGCGGTACCTACCATGCCGTTGGCCTTATCGCGGTGCTCTTCTTCGATCAGGATCGTGACCACCGTCGATAATGCAATGGTGCGGATATTTCCGGTAATGGCTCCAAAAAGGCAGAGCGTGATGAAAAGCCAGAGATTCACGCTCGAATCGTCTTTAAAAACGGTTTCCGGCGTGGCAAGGTAAACGATCAGTGCGACGATATAGAGTACCAGCGTGAGGCTCGCGGAAAGCATCATCGAGGTCTTTTTCCGATAACGGTCCACGATTGAGCCCAGAAAAAAGCCCGAAATGGCCACCGTTGCAAGGTAAACCCCGGCCATCACCGAGGTGGCAAGCACCGACTTCGTTTCCAGATAGACCCAGAAGGTGACGGCAAACCAGACAAACGTGTTCGTAAGCGCGGCCGCCAGTGAGTTGGCTAGTACCGCATAAAAGGTTTTCATAACGATATGGCTTAATGGCCGGGAACGCCGGACAGTCGGAACGCCGGACGTTCGGACCGTCGGATTGTCACGGGCTTGTGAAGTGTTGATACAAAAATACGGCCAGACCCACACTTTTCCGGGGTGAGTATAGGACAAAATACGGGTGTGATTGTGCCAAACGAAGTCTGGCCAGCGGAAGAGCTATTCGGAAGAAATGAAAAACCCCGGAAAAAACCGGGGTTCAGGCTATTTGGGAGTTACGGTCTGACAGCACCGGATTGGGCAGGCTGTGGCGCGACAGATTGTGTGTTAACCTGCCCCGGCTGTGGTATAGTCCGGCCGGTGTTGGTCGGCATTGTAGTTTGTGCGGGCGCCGCTTGCGTGCCTTGCGCAGGCGATCCTACGGTGGATGTTCCTGCGGCAGGCGATCCTGCGGCAGGCGATCCTGCGGCCGGCGCTCCCGTGGTCGGAACTTGTTGCATTTGTACCTGCTGTACTTGTCCTGCCGTCACGGCCGACTGCTGCTGGATTACCTGCGGCTGATAGCGCTCCGGCATGGTCCGCGGGTCTTGTGAGGTATTGACTTTCGGCACCATTCCCTGCTGGTTTACCGGTCTGGAATTCACTTCAAACCCCAAATCCTGCACATCCGACACTTTTTGAACGGGAGCGACGGCGGGTGCGGGCTGCACGATGGTACCGAGTTGCCCCGGTGCTTCCGGTGCTATCTGGCCGGTTGGTTTAGGTTTGTACGTGGCCGCCGGGGCCGATTGCACGCCGGAGTAGGCCCTCGGGACCTGCCCGGTGGGCGCGGGTTGTCTTACTTGCGCATGGGCACTGGTCACTGCAAACAGCAGGCCCGCAGCTGCGGCTACTGTCAATACTTTGGATTTCATGTGCGGCATAGGTCTCTGATTCAAGTGTTTCAATGCTGCTAAGGTAGGTACTAAAACCATTCCATGAAAACGAAAGCCCCATTTCTGCTTCGTACGAAGTTCGCATGTGATCATGGCTACTTTGAAAGAACAGAAATGGGGCGGTATTGATCGGGATTACGAGCGGTCCCAGAACGCCGGCGGTTCTACGCCCAGCGCGCGCAGGTACACGAAGCCCTGTGCCCGGTGGTGGATCTCGTTGTCGATCAGGTAAAGGATCGTATTATAGATCGTGTTCTCATACATTCCGAAGGCGGCTTCCACCTCGTTGAAGCGTTGTGCCGGAATTTGCGGCCAAAGCGTGTTGATGTAATCGGTGATCAGGTCCCAGAGGTTGAGTACTTCCGCCTTCGTGGCCGGTGCCGGCGTCGAATAGTCGAGGTTCGGGTCGCTGAATGTCCAGTCGCCGAATGCGATACCGCGGATACCCGGAGCGGCGAGGCCGATCATCTCCATGGTGAGCTGGGCGTAAGTACGCATGCCGCCGATCGAAAAAGTATAAAACTGATCCTCAGGAAATGCCTCGATAACCTTGCGGCTGAGCCTGCGGTGGCCTTGCCAATGTTCCAGAAGTGCGTCAGCGGTGATAACGGTTGTGCTTGCTGCCAGTTCTTGTGCGGTGTTGTTAGTCTCCATGTCAAAGGTTTTTATAGTTTATTGTTTGATTACATTACAAACTAAACATCGCCGAGTGACAGCAGTATGTCAGCAGCATTTCCGCACTTCTGAAAAAAGTCAATTTTATTTCAAAACCGTCAGATCCGGCCCGAAATGGTAGGTTTTGCCCTTGCTGGTGGGGATGGACACAACCTTGTTTCCGTAGCGTACCTTACATACATTTCCGGCTTTCGAGCGGATGTTAAGGCCCGCAAGTTTACCTTTCTTCCATTCCATATCCATTTCAAAACCGCCGCGCGTACATAACCCGCTCACGCGGCCGTCGGGCAATGCGCGGGGAAGGGCGGGAAGCAGGTTGATCTCTCCCAAATGGCTTTGCACCAAAGTTTCGAGGATGCCGGAAGCTCCGCCGAAGTTGCCGTCTATCTGAAACGGCGGGTGGGCGTCGAACAGGTTGGGGTAGGAGCCTCCGCCGCTCATTTTCTGGCCTGCGTCGTACACCGGGTTGAAAAGCTTGCGGATCATGGTATAGGCATGCTCGCCGTCGAGGAACCGCGCCCAATAGTTGATTTTCCACGCCAGGCTCCATCCGGTACCGTCGTCGCCCCGGTAGTTGAGGGATTTCATGGCAGCTTTCAGCAAATCCGGCGTACCGGTCGGCGTGATTTCCTCACCCGGGTACACGCCCCACAAATGCGACACGTGGCGGTGGTGACTGGTGGTATCGTCGATGTCCGTCATCCATTCCTGCAACTGCCCGTGGCGGCCAATGTGGTTCGGGGCGATCTGTTTCGAAGTTTCAGTGAGTTTCTGGGCAAATGCGGCGTCGGTACCGAGAATGCCGGCCGTTTCGGCGCATGCCTTGAACAATGCGCGGATAATCTGGTGGTCCATCGTCGGACCGGCCACCAGACCGCCGTTTTCAGGTGAATTGGAAGGGGAGCTGACGAGCAGACCGGTTTTGGGATCTTTCACGAGGAAATCGAGGAAGAACTCGGCCGCGCCTTTCATCAACGGATAGGCGGTGTTTTGAAGAAAGGCCTTGTCCTGCGTAAACCGGTAATGCTCCCACAAATGCAGGCTCAGCCAGGCGCCGCCGGTCACCCAGATGCCGTGGTTCGACGCATTGATAGGCGCCGCACCGCGCCAGACGTCAGTATTATGGTGTACCAGCCAACCTTTGGCATTGTAATGTTCTTTCGCTACCTCTGCGCCGGTTTCGGAAACTTCCTTCACCATTTTAAATAGCGGCTCGTGGCATTCGCCGAGGTTGGTCATTTCGGCGGGCCAGTAATTCATTTCGGTATTGATATTGACCGTGTACTTGCTGTCCCACGACGGATTGAGCTTGTGGTTCCATTTGCCTTGCAAGTTGGCCGGATGCGTTCCCGGGCGGCTGCTTGCGATGAGCAGGTAGCGGGCAAACTGTACATATAATGCAAGTAACGCCGGATCGTCGGGATTTTTCTTGAACTGGCTAAGGCGTTCGTCGGTAGGTTGCGTGGAGGCTTTGCTGGCAGGTAATACCAATTCGAAACGGTTGAAAAGTTTTTGATAATCAGCAAGATGTGAGGCTCGTGCTTTTTCGAGTGCAGGTGCATTACGCAGCATTTCGGCGGTTTTCGCGGCCGGATCGCCGGTTATGGTTTTGTAATCGATGTAGTTGGTGGCGGCTGCCAGTACCAATGTAGCCCTGGTGGCATTTGAAATCGTCAGTTTTCCTTCGGTTTGTTTCACTTCGCCATCGGTTAGCACTTTCACCCGGGCCACACCGTTCAACGCACCTTTGTCGACGTACACTTCCAGTTCGATCTCGTTGCCTTTTACACGCAGTTCTTTCTTCGCGTGGATGGCGTCCATCCGTACCGCAAAATCCAGTTTACCCTTTTGCGAGCTGGTAATGTGGTAGTAAATGGCTTTTGCAGGATAGCTTGCAAATGCTTCGCGCGTATAGCGGACGCCGCCAGCCAGGTAACTGCTCTTTACAGTGGCGCCCCCAAGGTCAAGCTCACGCATGTATGCACTATGTTGCGCGTGGCCCGGAAAGTCTAAATACAAATCACCAAAAGCCTGATAAGCCATTTGCCGTAGCGGCTGGCTCATAAATTGCTCGTTGGCGAGCTTTTCCGCTTCTTTTTGCTTGCCTTCGTTCAATAGCCGCCGGATCTCGCCCAGGTGCGCGGAAGCACCCTTGTGTGCGTAACTTCTTGGTTCACCGGTCCATAGGGTTTCCTCGTTAAACTGGATCTGCTCGGTTTCGACGCCCCCGAAAATCATGGCTGCCAATGCACCGTTTCCGATCGGTAATGCTTCTTCCCATTGTTTTGCAGGTTGTTTATACCAAAGTTTTAATGGGGTTGTGCCCTGTGCGTGGCATTTAAGAATAATGAGTGTGAATAAGGTAACGGTCTGAATAAGAGGCTTCATGCCGGTTCTGGATATAGTGAAAAATGATGTCGGTTTAACAAAAGGTACCGCTGCTGCCTTGCTGACGTTTTTTTGGCCGCATTGCCCGTACAAAAAAGCACGGCAAACGATGGTATTTCATGCAACGCAGCTAGTTTTTTTCATACCATTATACTACCTTATTTGCCGCTTACCTTCACACTTTGTGAGCCACACTATGCGAGTCAGTATTTCCAAAATCGGGCTGGATGGTATCAGGGACCTGCGCACGATGTTCCTGCATGAAAACAACTTCCAGTTCGTGTGCAACAAGTGCCACGACTATGGCTGGGCCGATACCTGGCTGTTCCGGATCGACAATGTCCGTGTCGGCTATGGCTCCGTTTGGGGCACCGACCGCCGGCAGGACCGCGATACGATCTTCGAATTTTACCTGCTGCCCCCGTACCGCAAGCATGCGAGCGTTGTGTTTGAGGAATTTCAAATGCATTGCAAAGCGACCTGGATCGAGAGCCAGAGCAATGACATTTTCCTGAGCACGATGCTCTACCGTTTCTGCGAAAACTCATTCGCGGAGGCCATTCTGTTTGAGGACGATTTTCAAACTTCCTTCGAAATGCCCGGTGCCGTTTTCCGCAAACGCTGCGAAAACGACCCGATGAACGGCGACGACAGCGAATATGTGGTGGAAGCCAATGGGGAAATTGTTGCGAGCGGCGGGCTGATGCTTAACTACAACATTCCCTACGCCGATATTTATATGCAAACGCGCGAAACGCACCGCGAAAAGGGCTATGCGACCTACATTGTGCAGGAGCTGAAACGGACGGCCTATAAAATGGGACGGGTACCCGCGGCCCGCTGTAACATCGGCAACCGCATTTCGCAGGCGACGTTGGAGAAAGCGGGGTTCCGGGTGTGCGGTTTCAGGTTGAAGGGCGCGATCAGGGCTTTGGAAGAGTAGGGGGCCGGGGGCCGGGCACTCCATGCCGGGCACGCTTTTTGAAGTTGGTGGGTTTCAAATCAAACAACTGAAACCATGGCTACTACAACAAAGGGCAATACCAAAGAAACCCCTGCTAAAATGAAATCGGGCGCTTCGGAGAAAAGCGCTTCTTCGAAAAGTACGGCCACCAAGGCTACTACCAAAAGCACCACGAAACCGACGCCTTCAAAAGCTTCCGCCACTAAAAAAACAGCCGCCGATACCACTGCGGCAGCACGCACTGCCGGCAAATCGACTACTGCGAAATCTGCAAGTTCGAAATCATCAACCGGCAAATCGACCGGGGCTAAAAAGTCGTCCAGCAGTTCGAAGTCCAGCACGTCGACGCGGGATCACGATACGATCCGGTCGTGGGTGGAGAAGCGCGGCGGAGTACCGTCGGTAGTGAAGGGAACCGCCGGGAAAAAGGGTGGCGACGGCATCCTGCGCATCGATTTTCCCGGATACAGCGGTGAAGATTCTTTGCAGGAAATCAGCTGGGACGAATTCTTCCAAAAATTCGACGAAAGCAAACTCGAATTCCTGTACCAGGAAACGACCGCGGATGGGAAGGAAAGTCGTTTTAGTAAATTTGTATCTAGTAATTAATGCGGTGAATGCATTAGGTTAGGGCCGGGGCATTCGTTGTCCCGGCCCTTTTTATATTGTCCAGAGACTATCCGTAAAATAGGCCTTGCAGTCCTGAAAATGTTCCACCACGCGGAATCCATTAGCGGCAGCTACCTCTTCAATCTCCGTCAACGTGTATTTTTTGGATAATTCCGTCCATATCAGCTCGTTGCGTTCGAAATCATAGCATTTATCAATGTGCCCGACGTGTACCTTCTGCGGCACGAGGCTTACCAGGTAACTCCTTACCTCGCCATTAACGGGATTGTAATGCGAGTAAAAATCAAACTGGTTTGTTTTGAAACTTCCGCCCAGCTCACGGTTGATCCGGTGTAATAAATTGATATTGAATGCTTTGGTAATGCCCTTCGGGTCGTCGTAAGCGCAGCGGACGGTGGCCGGGTTCTTTTGCAGGTCGAAACCGGTGAGCAGGTAGTCGCCGGGGTTCATGCATTTGCGGAAATCGGCGAGCAGGCTGTTTACTTCTTGCGCTTCGTAGTTGCCGATGTTGCCACCCAGGAAAAGCAGCAGGCTTGGTACACCCGAAGCAGCCAGTTCCTCCATCATCATAAAGTAGTTCCCGATCATCGGGCTGATCTTCAAGCTAGGTAAATGGCTGAGCATGTTGGCCGTCAGTTCTTCGATGGCTTTGGCCGAAATGTCAATGGGCACGTAGGTGAAATCGACCTGCCGCTCCACCAGTTTTTTCAATAACTGCCGCGTTTTAATGCCGTCGCCCGCGCCGAATTCGACGATCTGGAACGGCCCCTTGAATGCCAGTCTCTGAATGATATTCTCGCCTTGCAGCGACAATATCTCGAATTCGCACGGCGTGGGGTAGTACTCCGGCATTTTCATGATATCCTGGAAAATACCGCTGCCGATGTCGTCGTAAAAGTATTTGCTCGAAATGTGCTTTCGTGGTGCGGACAATCCTTTGTGGATGTCTCTGGCAAAAGTTTGTAAATCAGTCATAATTAATGGTTTATCGCGCCAGCCGGATGCCCGTGTATTGCCAGCGCTCGTGTGTGTGAAAGAAATTCCGGTAAGTCCTGCGTGCATGCCCCGGAGATGTGGCCACCGACGCGCCGCGCAGCACCATCTGGTTCACCATAAATTTACCATTGTACTCGCCCACGGCGCCCGGAGCCTTGGAAAAGCCCGGGTAAGGCAGGTAGGCGCTGTTGGTCCATTCCCAGCGCTGGCCCCAGTCAAGGTTGGCCGAAGCGACCTCCCATTCGAATTCGGTAGGCAGCCGCATGCCTTTCCATTGCGCGAAGGCGGCTGCTTCGAAAAAGCTGATGTGGCTTAGTATGGTCTCAGGGTCTACTTTTTGCAAGCCATTCAATGTAAAATAGTGCCACTGGCCGTCGATACGGTGCCAGTACATTGGTGCTGAAATGCGGTTTTCATTTACCCACGACCAGCCTGCATCCAGCCAGAGGTTGAAATCCTCGTAACCGCCCGCTTCCATGAACTCGATGTATTCTCCGTTGGTAACGAGGCCTTTGGCGATTTCGAACTTGTGCAGGTAAACCTTATGCCTGCCCAGTTCATTGTCGAAACAAAAGCCTTCGCCCTGATGCCCGATATCGTAAATGCCTTCGGGAATGGTCAGGAAGCCGGTTTCATTATTGCGGGCATTGACCATATTCTGGCCCTCGCGGTAAACGGGGAAAAGCGGATTATGGCCGAGAATGTATTTAATATCCGTAACCAATAGCTCCTGGTGCTGCTGCTCGTGGTGCAGGCCGAGTTCTACCAACGCCAGAACTTGGGGATCGGTAAGGTCTTCAAGGAACGCGTCCATTTGTTCATCCACATATTGGCGATAAGCGTACACGGCCTTCGTGGTCGGGCGCGTCACATTCCCCCGGTCGGTGCGGAGGGTGCGCTCGCCTACATTATTGTAGTAGCTGTTGAACAAATAGTTGAAATCGGGATCGTAAACGCGGTAATCGGGTACATTAGGTTTAAGAATAAATGTTTCAAAAAACCAGGTCGAATGCGCCAGGTGCCATTTGGGCGGGCTCACGAATGCGACCGGCTGCGGTACGTAATCTTCCGTTTCGAGCGGCTCGCAAATGTATTCCGAATGCTTTCTGACATTGTGAAATGCTTCCCTAATGCCGGTGGTTTCCATTAGTTGCATAATTTTTCAGATCGGTGATGGATTGGATGTTCAAGGATTGTGCCTGCGCGCGGCGCATCATAAGCGCGTAGGCATTATTGAAGCCGATAGGCCGTAGCCATTGCAGCTTGTATCGTTTTAAAAATTCACTTTTAACATACGCATAAACCTTCTCCCGGTCGCCGCCGAGGCTTTTCAGCTGTGCGCGATCGGGTTTCAGGATAGCCAGCAAACCGGTGCCGGTGTACTCAGGGTACATATCGATTTCGGCGTTGGTCAATGCGTCGAAGCAGATTTTCGTGCCGCCGAGGCCGGTTTTAGTAACGGCTTTGAGGTCGGTATTGCCTTCGATCAGCTCCTTGTACATTTGAATGAGAATGTATTGCTCGGCAAAAATCTTGGACCCGAGGCGTATCGTTCCTTTTTGGCCATTGCGCGGCGGTTGAAAAAGGTTTTTGGATACCAGGAAATCATGCGCGACGCGGTCAGGAGTCTGTTTCAGGTAATCGACCCGGTAGTTCAGCTCCGTCATCACTGAATCATTGATATAACCTGATAATTTTTCTAAAACGGGCTGTAATTCAGGATATTGGTTCAAAACTTCCGTCCGGACAACCGGCGCGGCATAGTAAGGTGGGAAAATGTGCTGGTCGTCTTCCAATGTGATCAGGTCGAATGCTTTCAGCCGGCCATCGGTGCTGTACCCGCTGATGACGTCCAGCTTTTCTTCAAATGCAGCCTTGTACATGACGGCATCGCTGATCACGACAGTCGGAATGTCCAGCCCGTACTTCGATTTCAAACCCAGGTAACCATCTTCGCGCCCCATAAACTCGGGTGTGAACCCGGCCAGCAATGCGCCTTTGGTATAAGGTATCAAGTAAAATGAGGAGAGTAAAAGGAGCAAAGCCGGCAAAACGACGGATATCTTCCGCATTTTTCGCAAACCTGTCTTTTGTAATAGCGACAGCAGAAAGTCGAACAGCACGGCCAGTAATGCAGCTGGAATTGCGCCGGCTAGTATCATTTGCGTATTATTCAATGCAATGCCTCCGAAAATAAACTCACCCAAACCACCCGCGGCAATGTAAGCGGCCAGGGTAGCGACCCCCACATTGATGACCGTCGCGGTACGGATTCCCGCCAGGATCACCGGCATTGCCAGCGGCAGTTCTACGCCCGTCAATATCTGCCACGCGCTCATGCCCATGCCCCGTGCCGACTCGGTAATGGCCGGGTCGACGCCGGTAATGCCCGTGTAAGTATTCCGGATAATCGGTAATAGTGCGTAAAGAAACAGCGCCGTAATGGCAGGCAATGCGCCGATACCCAGCAGCGGGATCATAAAACCGAGTAATGCGATGCTGGGGATGGTTTGAAGCACGCCCGCAATGCCGAGTACCAGCCAGGCAGCCTTTTTGCGCCGCGCAATCCAGATGCCCAGGGGCAGCCCGACGGCGATCGCGATGAGCAGCGAAATGCACGTGAGGCCGATGTGGGCCACAGTCTGGCTCCACAGCTTTCCCGATTGCTGCGCCATAAATGCCCATAAGCTTTGCTGCTCTTCCATTATCCCTGTGCTTTAATGCGTTCGTAAATGCGGGAAATGTCGTCGAGCTGCTGGCCGAAAAAGGCGTGCACGAAATCATTAACAGGCCTGTTCAGCAGATCGCCCGGCGTACCTTGCTGCACGATGGAGCCCTTGTCCATCAGGCAGATATGGTCACCCATTTGAAGCGCTTCCTGTACATCGTGGGTGACGAGTACAACGGTTTTCTGTTGCAATGCGGGTAGCTCTGCAAAATCCTTGCGTACGCTCGCGCGCGTGACGGGATCGAGCGCGCCGAAAGGTTCGTCGAGCAACAGCACCGGCGGATCGGCGATCAACGCCCGTGCAATGGTGACGCGCTGCTGCTGACCACCGCTCAGCTCGCCGGGGTATTTGGTTTTGAAATGCAGGGGAAGTTTCAGCTGTTCGAGCCAGCGAGCGGTATGGTCCTGAATGTCGCCGGGTTGCCAGTTCAGCAGTTTGGGTACCACGGCAATGTTTTCGGCTACGGTATAATGGGGAAACAATCCATTGTTTTGGGAAACATAGCCGATCGACCGGCGGAGTATTTCAGGCTTTTCGTCGGAGATATTTTTCCCGAGGATTTCGATCCGGCCGGAGGTCGCTTCTATCAACCGGTTGAACATTTTGAGCGTTGTTGTCTTCCCGCAGCCGCTCGTGCCCAGCAATACCATCGTCTCGCCTTCGCCTACCCGGAAGGAAACATCCTTAACTGCCTCAATACCATTAAAATGCTTGCTGATGTGGTCGGCAACGATCATGATGTTTGCTAACGGGTACGTGGTTCAGGTCGGCAAAAATGAATTTGCGTATTCTTTTTGTACGTAATTCAGCCGAAAAACGATCCATTTTTAGGGAAAAAAGCAAAATGCGGCCGTTATTCGAGCGTCATAAAAAGGTTGTTCAACGATTCCGCGTACGTCGGGTGGGCAAATACGCCGTTCAGGAGCCGGTCGTAGGTAATGCCGCCCATCATGGCCATTTGCAGGATCGTCACGATCTCACCGCCTTGCTCGGCAAGCACAGCCGCACCCAGTATTGCTCCGGTTTTAGCGTCTATAATGGCTTTCATCATGCCCCGCTCGTCGCCGGTTTCGATGGAACGTGCAACGCTGTCGTTTTTCAGGACGGCTACCTTGATATCCAGGCCCTTTTCACGCGCTTCCTGCTCGGTAATACCCACCCGGCCCAATTGCGGGTCGATGAACATGCAATATGGCACCAGACGATCGCTAATATCGATTTGCTTTTTCTCCACGACGAGCTGAATGATCTGGCGGTAATCGTCATAGGAAATATGCGTGAATGCAGGTCCGCCCTTCACGTCTCCCAGGGCATAAATACCTTCTGCGGAGGTTTCGAGCTGCGCATTGACTTTGATATAACCCTTTTTATCAACCTCAATGCCCGCCACTTCCAGGCCGAATTCACCAAGTTGCGGCTTGCGGCCCGCGGCCACGAGTACGTGCGTACACGTGCGCTGACTTTTAATGCCTTCCGTTTCGAGCGTGACATTAATGATGTGCCCGTTCTGCGAAAATCCTGCGGCCTTCGTACCGGTAATGATTTCAATGTCTTCCTGGGCGAGAATCTTCGTAACCTCTTCGGCGATGTCCGAGTCCTCTCGCTTTAAAATGCGTTTGGAGGGCTCGATGATCGTTACTTTGCTGCCAAACCTGGTAAACATTTGACCAAATTCCAATGCAATGTACCCGCTGCCGAGAATGAGCAGGTGCTCCGGGATCTCGGTCAGCTCCATAATAGTCGTGGAAGTGAGATAGGGAATGCTGTGGATACCTTCAATGTCGGGGATGACGGGTTTCAGGCCGGTGTTGAGGAAGAACTTGTCGGCTGTGAATGTATCGGTGCCGCCGTCCGGTAACGAAACGGTAATCTCCTTTCGGCCGCTGAACCGCGCCGTACCGTAAATCAGATCCAGACCGGCAGTGTCGAGGATGCGTTTTTCCGAATTGCCGCGCATCATATGTACAATGCTGTTTTTGCGGTCGATGATCTCGTCGAAATCCACGGTAATGCCGCCGACGTGCACCCCGAGGGTTTCGTTATGCCGTGCCGACCATGCCGCTTTCGCGGAGGCCACCATGGCCTTGGTAGGCGAGCAGCCGTCGTTCACGCAGGTACCGCCGACCCATCTTTTTTCAATTAATGCTGTTTTTAAACCTAATTTGGCCAGTTTGCGGCAAAGCGGCGTGCCAGCCTGGCCCGCACCGATTACAATAGCGTCGTAGTGTTTCATAAAGGAAAAGAGTTGGCTTTTGGAACCCAATACAGAAAGCAGGGTAGGCCCGGATTTTACGTATAGGCATAATAAAAGCGTGCCGGGTAGGGCACGCTTTACGCAAAAGCAACTGTATGAGTAGGAAAAAGAGTTCGGGGGTTATTGGGCGAACCAGGCAAGGGTATTCTCCTTGTCGATTCCGATTTGTTTTACGAGCATATCCAGCCCGTTGAATTTCTGTTCGGGGCGAAGATAATGCAGTAATTCCAATTGGAGATCTTCACCGTAAATTTCTTTGTCAAAATCGAACAGGTTCGCTTCGATCGTCCGGACGGTGCCGTCCACTGTAGGCCGCACGCCGATATTGAGCATTCCTTTGAACACCTGATCCTGGTAAATGGCATTGATCACATACACACCATTCATCGGAATGAGCTTGTAAGGCTCGTGTACGTACAGGTTTGCCGTGGGAAAGCCGATGGTGCGGCCGAGTTGTTTCCCTTTTACCACAGTCCCCGAAAGCGAATAGGAGCGCCCGAGCAACTCGTTGGCTTCATGAATGTGCCCGGTAGCCAGCGCTTTACGAATACGCGACGAGCTGATCGCCGTATGCTCGATGTCCTCCCTGGGAATTTCTTCCACTTCGAAACCGTATTCCGAGCAGTTTTTTTGCAAAAACTCGAAACTACCCTCCCGGTTGCGGCCAAAACGATGGTCGTAACCGATTACCAGCTTTTTGGTGCCGATTTTTTGCACCAGGAATTGTTTGATAAACTCGTCGGAAGTGAGTTCGGAAAAAGAACGTGTGAAAGGAATGATCACAAGATGCTGAATGCCGAGCTTCGAAAACAGCTCGATCTTCTCCTCGATCGTGGAAAGCAATTGCAGATCCTGGCTGTCTTCCGAGACTACCGTGCGTGGGTGCGGCCAGAAGGTCAGGACCACCGATTCGCCACCCGATTGCTGGGTAATTTCTTTCAGACGGGCCAGTATTTTTTGATGTCCCAGATGCACCCCGTCAAAAGTGCCGCTGGTTACGACGCCATATTCCAGTTTTTGAAAGGAATCCAGGCTATGATAAATGTTCATTCGTCAACTTCCAAATTCAACGCTACTCGTTTCTGATGGATGAAAGCGGTTAGCTCCCACGCATCTTTCAGTTCGAAATCACCGATCCTGGTCCTGCACAGCTTGCTCATGTAAGCGCCGCTGCCCGCCAGTTCGCCGAAATCGCGAACCATACTGCGAATATAAGTACCTTTTGAACAAATGATCCTAAAATCAACGGAAGGAAAGTGGGTAGCGTCGATTTCAAACAGCTTGATCTCCACCGCGCGCTTCTTGATTTCGGCCTCCTCGCCGCGCCGCGCGAGCTTGTACGCACGCACGCCGTCGATTTTGATGGCCGAGAAAAGTGGCGGAACTTGTTCTATGTGACCCGTTAGCTGCTGTCGCGCATTTTCAATCACTTCGGGTGTAATGTGGTCGGTCGGATATTCCGCGTCGAAATCGGATTCCAGGTCGATGGACGGCGTCGTTTTGCCCAGTACCAAGGTGCCGGTATATTCTTTTTCCTGCGCCTGGAAGCTGTCGATCTGCTTGGTTTTTTTACCGGTACAAAGGATCAGCAAGCCGGTAGCGAGCGGGTCCAATGTGCCAGCATGGCCTATTTTCTTGAATTTACAAGCCCTTTTAAGCTTGTTGGCCACGTCAAATGAAGTCCACGTCAAAGGTTTGTCGATCAGGATCACCTCGCCTTCGTCGGGTATGTTTTCTTGTTGGTTCAAATTAGGGGAGTTTTGACCGCCGACCGCTGACGGCCGACCGCCGATTTGTTGTAAATGACGGCCGACCACTGACCGCCGACCGCCGATTTGTTGTAGTGACCGCCAACCACTGACCGCCGACCGCCGATTTGTTGTAAATGACGGCCGACCACTGACCGCCGACCGCCGATTTATTGTATTCAATAGCTTATGACCGGGATCGGGCCGAAGGCCAAACAAGCCGTCGGCGGTCAGCGGTCGGCCGTCGGCGGTCACATTTTACACAACATCCAACTTATACCCCGAGGCCAGCAGACCCAGCAAAATCAGGCCGAGGATGATGCGGTAGTAGCCGAAAACTTTGAAACCGTATTTGGTCAAAAAGCTGATAAAGAACTTGATAGCCAGCATTGCTACGACAAATGCGACTGCATTGCCGATTAGGAGTGTCTGGATATCTTCTTTCTGAATGGTATCGTAAGTTTTCAAAAGCTTATAACCTCCCGCGGCGGCCATGGTAGGCACGGCGAGGAAGAACGAGAACTCGGCTGCCTGCTTTCTCGACAAGCCGTTGAGCATTCCGCCGATAATGGTCGAAGCTGAACGGGAAACGCCGGGAATCATGGCAATGCATTGGAAAAAACCGATTTTCAACGCGGTAGGGAAGGTAATCACCTTTTCACGCGTGTCGTTCGCAATGCGGTCGATGAAAATCAGTACGAAACCCCCGAGGAGCAACGAGATCGATACTACCCACACGTTTTCGAGCAATGCGTCGATGAAATCGTTCAGCAGGAAACCGATGACGGCTGCCGGCAGAAATGCCACGAAAAGTTTGAAATAGAAATCGGTAGTCTGGAAAAAACGCTTCCAGTAAAGTACGAGTACGGAAAGAATAGCGCCGAACTGGATATTTACCGTGAACATTTTGGTGAATTCCAGGTGGCTGATCCCCATGAAAGAGGAGGCTATGATCATGTGCCCGGTGGAAGAAATGGGCAAAAACTCGGTAATTCCTTCAACAATTGCTAAAATAATCGCCTGCCAGATACTCATGAATTAGCGGGTTTACGGAGAATCGCCCAGAACTCGATGATGAAGCCCGCCACGGTGACAATGGGGCCGAGGGTAAGGCCAAGGAAGCCGAAACCAAATTCTTCGCTATCGAAAGTCATGATCAGGAAACCGGCGAGGATTACCGCGATTCCGACCAGCATCATCACATAGTTGGATGACGAAAATGGGAGTTCATTTTTTGAAGTACTCATAACGTTTATTTATCGGTTACTGTTCTTGAATGTCTGATAAGAGGGACGCAGTACGATGACGGATCAGTACAGATCGTCCAGCGCCATGCGCAGGTAACGTGCGAGTGATTGATAGGTGCTCGCCACGCCGATCGCCACGCCAAGGCCGAGCACGGAAGCAATAAGGATCACGATTTTGTCGTACTCCTGCAACAGCGCGAGTCCCTCCACGTTGCGGACCGCCAGTTGTTGCAAGCCGATGAGCAAAAGCGCCGCTACGACACCGCCGACAAGCCCTTGAATGGCACCGCGCAGCACGTAAGGTTTTTGAATAAAGCCATTGGTAGCACCCACAAGCTGCATACTGCGAATGAGGAACCGCTGTGAATAAATGGCGAGCTTGATGGTATTGTTGACCAGCAACACAATGATAATCAGCATGATCAATGCGAAACTTGCCAGTACAATGTAGATTTTGGTAACGTTGTGGTTGATTTGGTCGGCCAGATCTTCCTGATAAACAGCCTCATACACACCCTTCACCTGATCGAGCTCCTTCTTGATCTGTTGCAGCTTCGCTTCTTCGAAATAATCTTCCTGGATTTTTACGCGGTAGCTGTCGCGCAAAGGATTTTCGCCGAGAAAAGTCGCGAAATCTTCCTTGGTACCTTCGATGAACTCCTTGGCAGCTTCTTCTTTTGAAACAAATGTAATTGCCTTTGTTTCAGTGGATTTCAATACAAAAGGTCTTGATTGAATGATATTGAGTATCGAATCCTGACCCGCTTTGGAAACTTCTTTATCGATGAACACCCGCACCTCGATGTTCTGGCGGATAATGGAAACCAGTTTTTTAGATTGGATCACCAGGAGCCCGCAGAAGCCGATCAGAAACAATGCAGCCGTGAGGCTCATGACGATCATTGCGTTGGGGTAACTCCCGATCTTCTTTTTTTTAGGCATAACAGCGTAGGATTTCGCTCGTCGTGGGTTCGGTTTTTGGGAATACGACTCGGGCAAAAATAAGGATTAAAATTTCAAAACAGCCCTTTCCGGGACAATCCTTAACTATTTTTAACTATAATGTGCTTTCAGTTCCTTCTTCCCATTTCGTCGCGGATCTTCGCGGCCTTCTCGTAATCTTCTTTCGCAAGGGCGTCGTCGAGCATGCGTTGCAGCTCGTCGTAGCTCAGGTCACGGAGCGAATCCTTGGAACCGGAAGGGCGGATTGTTTCACGAACGGCGTCCTCGTCCTCGTCTTCTTCTTCGGTCATAGAGCTGGACACGATGCCGGCTTCCGATAAAATAGTTTCGAAAGTATAAATAGGAATATCGAACCGCAGGCCGATCGCGATCGCGTCCGACGGGCGGGCGTCGATCTCTACTTCACGGAGATTGTCGGTGCAAACGATTTTGGCGTAGAAAATGCCTTCTTTGAGGTCGGAAATGACGATTTCCTTCAATGTATAATTCATGCCGTCGGCGAACGACTTGAACAGGTCGTGCGTCATCGGGCGGTTGGGTACTATGTTTTCAATCTGGACGGCAATGGCCTGTGCTTCGAATACACCAATGATAATAGGCAGCCTGCGGTTGCCGAGTTCTTCTCCAAGTACCAATGCAAACGAACCGGCTTGGGATTGGCTTGGTGAAAGCCCCAGGATTTCTAACTTGATTTTTTTCACGTTTAAATTAAATGCGCAAATGGTTAACAGTCGTGGTGAATGGTCTTCGGGTGATTCTTGATTTTCAACGAATTAACAAGCAAACCCTTTAAAGTGTTCCTGTTTGAAAGGCGCCATCGGCGGATCAAAGGTGCAAAAATAATTAACCCTTACTGCATAAAAAAATGCTGTAAGGGTTAAGATTGGACGGCTCTCGCCGGGCAAAAATTTAAAATAGCTTAATCAATTGATTTTAAGCTTGTTTTTTAAACTTTATACTTTCAACTTATTTGCAAAATAGCCCTGAAACCCCTATTTGAGGCTTTTCGCTGCTTCCGTCAGTTTAGGCAAAATATCGAAGACATCCCCGACGATACCATAGTCCGCTGCCTTGAAAAACGGCGCTTCCGGATCTTTGTTGATCACCACAATGCATTTCGAGCCATTGACGCCCGCCAGATGCTGGATCGCACCCGAAATACCACATGCGATGTACAGGTTAGGAGCTACCTTAATGCCGGTTTGGCCGATATGCTCGTGGTGCGGGCGCCAGTCGAGGTCGGAAACCGGCTTGGAACAGCCCGTTGCAGCACCTAATGCCTTGGCAAGGTCGATCAGCGGCTGCCAGTGCTCCGGCCCCTTCATACCGCGGCCTCCGGAAACGATGATTTCGGCTTCCGTCAATGACAACTCCGAATCCGCTTTTTCGATGCTCACCACGCTGGCCGTAAAATCGCTGTCGCGCAACGCAGGTTGGAATGCTTCCACCGTTGCACTGCCGCCATTCAAAGCCGATTCGTCGATTTCAATGGCGTTTTTGCGGACGACGAGCACTTTGATGTCCGATTTGATTTCCGTCGTCGCAAATGCTTTTCCGGTAAAAATAGCGCGCGTTACCTTGAAGGCACCATTGGTTTCAGGCAATGCCGTCACACCGGAAACGATTCCCGCTTTCAGTTTGGCTGCCGCCCGCGCGGCCATAGCATCGCTCAGGCCGGATTTGGACAGGATGATGATCTTACTGCCTTCCTGCGTGGCGGCCTGCACGAGCGCATCCGCAAACGCAAGGCTGTTTTCGTGTTCCAGTTTTCCATCGGCGGCATGGAGCACTTTGGTAGCACCATATTGCCCGGCTTTTTCCAGTTCTGCATTTTCGGCTTTACCCAACGCGAGTACCACGGCCTGGCCGCCGGTTTGGGATGCCACTTTTGCACCGTAAGCCACGGCTTCCAATGAGGTTTTTTTGATGGAACTGTTATCGAGTTCTACATATATAAGGACTGACATGATCGTTTTCGTTTGAATGTGAAAAATAAGCCGCGTGTTACAGCACTTTTGCCTCGGTTTGCAGCAGTTTGATGAGCGTTTCCGCCTGGTCGGCGGGGATCATCTTGCAGGCACCTTTCGGGGCAGGGAGCTGGTACGTTTGCGGCGCGGTCATATCGTCTACGGAAACCGGTTCTACCACATTCAGGGGCTTGGTGCGGGCTGTCATAATGCCCCGCATATTCGGGATTTTCCATTCGGCAATCGGTTCCTGGCACCCCAGTACCAGCGGTAACGGCGCTTTAAGCACTTCCTTCCCACCGTCGATTTCACGGGTGATGGTCGCATTATTTCCATCCAGATCCAGCTTCATCACCGGCGAATAGGAGGGGATACCGAGCATTTCGCCCACCAGCCCGTGCACCACGCCGCTGTTGTAGTCGATGGATTCGCGGCCCATCAATATCAGGTCGTAGCTGTTCTGGCTGGCAATGTGCGCGATTTGCGCAGCTGTGAAATAGGAATCCTGCGGGTCGGCATTCACACGAATGGCGTCGTCGGCACCGATCGCGAGCGCTTTGCGGATCTGCGGCTCGGCGTCGGCTTCACCCACGTGCAGGACTGTGAGGCAACCGCCGCTTTGCTCTTTGAGCTCCACGCCGCGGGCAAGCGCGTAGTCGTCGTAAGGACCGATGATAAACTGCACACCGTTTTTGTTAAGCTTGGTGTCGTTGTCGGTGAAACTTATTTTGGCGGTTGTATCGGGGACGTTAGTTATACAAACGAGTATTTTCATGATGGTATGGTTACTTTTCTTTACGTTTGATGAGAATAACTTTACCCGGGCAAATTAAGGGAAAAGAATACAGTATGCAAGCATAATAATATCGATGAATAACTCCTTACTCGCCAATTTACTCGCTTTTTACGAAGAAGACCCGGCCGACCCGTTCAATGCCTACGCGCTGGCGATCGAGTATTCCAAATCCGACGCGCAAGAGGCCGAACGCTATTTCGATCTGCTCCTCGAAAAACATCCCGATTATCTGCCGACTTACTACCACGCTGGCGCATTTTTTGCTGCATTGGAAAAAATAGAAAAGGCTGAGGAAATTTATCAGAAAGGTGTGGAACTGGCACTAATTCAGAAGAATGCCAAAACGCACCGCGAATTACTCTCGGCCTACAACAATTTTAAAGACGAATTGGAAGACTGACCTCGTCAGTCTCCGATTTGCGGTTTTGCCGGAAATAGGCTATCTTTATCAAAAGATCCTGCACCACCGGGAATATCGCCTCTGTCGTATCCCCTCTGCTCAGTCAAGATTTGTATTGTAGAAACTGCCGGTATAGAGCAGATAACTATTCATGGTCATTATGGAAAAGGAAACATTCATCCCGCTTGTAGTAAAGTGGGCAAAATCGCACGGGTTCAAGGATATCCAAGCCAATATGGAAGGATATGAAACACCCAAGTCGTACGAACGGGCAGCCGATAACACCCGTTTCACGCCCGATGTAACAGGCGTAAATATGTTCAACAGGCATTATCTGGAAGTTTGCATGAAAACCGACCAGATGCGCGGCCATATCTCCAAATGGAAGCTGCTGAGCGAATTGGCAGGGATGAAAGGCGCGAAATTGTACCTCATGGCGCCGCGCGGGCACGTACGCTTTGCACGCGAAGCGGTGGATCAGTATAACATCCCCGCGGAAGTCGTGAAGATCGATTAAGTCATTTATGGTCAGGTGTGGTCAGGTATAGTCAAGTGTAGTCAGGCACATGACAATTTCCTGACTACACCTGACACCGTTTTACACCTGTGGATACTTCCACTCTCCACGATAATCGCGGCTAAGTAATTTGTTTGCTTCGTCGTCTCCGGGAATGATTTCTTTCTCCCCATCCCAAACAATGCTTCTTCCCAGTTTGTAGGAAAGCATCCCCAATAGCGCCACATTCGTGGAACGCTGTCCCACTTCTATTTCGCAGATCGGCGGCTTGTTGCTCTTGATCGATTCGAGGAAATTGGCCCAAAGCTGCTGAATATTCTGGTCATCGGGCTTATTGAGCTTGGCGTCCTCGTGGATGACAGGCTTGTTCGGATTGGTAGGGTAGAACGTCCAGCCATCGAGCCAGCCCATATGGAATGTACCTTCCGTACCGTAGAAATACACGCCCACAGCCTGGTTAGGATGTGTTTTTTCGGCATTGTTGGCGGCAAAGTTGCGGTGTTCCCATTCCAATGTAAAACCATCGAAATCGTAAACGGCTACCTGGTGATCGGGTGCATCGGTATTGTCCTGGCGGATTGCACGACCACCGGTCGAGTAGATTTTCTTCGGATATTTCTGCTCCGACCACCAAAGCACCTGGTCGAGCCAGTGAATGCCCCAGTCGCCGAGGGTGCCGTTAGCAAAATTGAGATAATTCCGAAAGCCTTTGGGGTGGATAGTCTTATTATAAGGAACCAATGGCGCCGGGCCGCAGTAGAAATCCCAGTCGAGGCCCTGTGGCGGCTCCGCGTCCGGTGTTTTTTGCCCCGGGCCGCCTCCGTAATGCACAAATGCCCGCGCCATCCCGATTTTACCGGCCTTCCCGGATTTCAGGAATTCCATACCCGACACGTTATGCGGGGACACGCGCCTGTGCGTACCCACCTGCACGATGCGCCCGTGCTTGCGCGTAGCATTCACCATCGCGCGGCCTTCCTTAATGGTATGGGAAATCGGTTTTTCTACATAAACATGCGCCCCTGACTCGATTGCCGCAATGCAGCACAATGCATGCCAGTGATCGGGCGTGGCGACGATCACGATTTCCGGCTTTTCTTTGGCCAGCATTTCACGGTAGTCCTTGTAGAGTTTCGGCTTGTCCGGCGTGAGTTTGGAAAAAACTTCCGAGCAGATTTTCAGCTGGTTCTGATCCACATCGCACAATGCCACCAGCTTTGATTCTCCTGCCTGAACAGCGCAGCGGAGGATATTCGTGCCCCACCAGCCTGCGCCGATGAGCGCCGTGCGGTAGGGTGACGCCCGTTTCAAGGCAGTCAGCAGCGGGAGCGAGGAGAATGCTGCGCCCGCAAGCGCCGACTTTTCAATAAATGTTCTGCGATCCATAAATCTATGTTCCGGTTTTGTTGAGATTATTTGCCTTTCAGTTTGTCGACCAGCCAGTTGTTCATCACATCGCGCTCGTCGGAGTAGGTCCAGTGGCCGGTGTCGAGGTATAATTTGAGTTCTTTCTGAGCGGTGGTCACATTATAGGCTGCGTACATTGAGGTAGGGGGGCAGGTTTCGTCATTGAAACCCCAGATATAAAGCCCCGGCGCCTTCACGCGCCGCGCAAAATTGACCACGTCGTAGTACGAAACCGTATTCAGTTTTTCCTTGGTATTATTGGTTTTGACCCCGTTTTTATCAAAATAATGCGGCCATCCGCCTGCGCGGCCATGGAGGTAACCCGTCACATCGCTCAATGCGGGATAAAATGCGCCCAGCCATTTCACGCGCGGGTCGAGGCCGGCGGTGATGATCGACAACGCGCCACCCTGGCTACCGCCTGTCACGGCGAGATTGGTGCCGTCATATTGAGGTAAGCTGGTAAGGAAGTCGTTCGCGCGAACGCAACCGAGGTACACGCGTTTGTAGTAGAATTTATCCTTATCATCCAGATTATAAGCAGGATAGCCATTCAGTACGCCCTGGCCCATATCGAGGTAAACGGCCGGGTCCAGGATCACGGGAATGCCGTGGATACCGATTTCGAGGGTGATAATGTCCTTATCGGCAGTGGTTACGTCGCCGTAATAGGCACGCACGCCGGCACCGGGCACGCGCAGCAGCGCAGGATATTTACCTTCTTTTTTAGGCACACTCAAAATGCCGTACACGCGCACGCCCGGACGGTTGTTCTGTAAACTCAGGTGGTAAACATTTGTTTTTTCAGTACAGCGATCGGGTAACAACGTCATTTTAGCATCCATCGGAACGGCAGCCAGTTCTTTCTTTGCATTCGCCCAGAATGTGTCGAAATCTTCCGGGTTCGCAACGGTTGGCTGTATTTTCAATGGGTCGAAACCTGCTGTGGCCAGGCCGCGGAACTCCACGCCGTCGACGGTTGCCCAGGCGATGCAGCGAAGGAAGCCGGGTGTTTTGAGTGTGCCACCGTCGATTTTCAATGTACCATCGGCGGCTGTCTTGGTTTCTTTGATAGTAGGTTCGAGCTTTTCCAAACCGATTTCGTACCGCACCTGTGCATTCTTAACGGGGTTACCGTTGCGCAGCACGCTGATCATAAATTGTACTTTATCCCCGGGTTTGTAGGTCCAGTCGTCGCGGTCGGCGGTGACGATCACCTCCACGGGCCTGCGTGCGGGTTGCGCGTGCAGGGCAAGAAGGGTAATCCAGAAGAAGAGTTGACTTAGTAAAAGACGATTTTTCATAGACCGGCAATTTGTTCTATTTTGTGATCTGATATAATGAGCATTGAAGAGGTAAAGGGCAAAAACGCCTGAATCTTTATATGTAACCCTATTTTTTTTGTGATTTGAATTAATTTGCCGCGTGATAAGCCGCATCAGGCATTTGGAAAAAGTATAGAAAGCATTGGAGCCAGTCAGGATCAATAAGTTCATTAGTGAAACCGGGTTTTGTTCGCGACGCGAAGCGGACAAACTCGTGGAGCAGGGCCGAGTCACGCTCAACGGCCGGAAGGCTGTTTTGGGCGATAAAGCCACGGACGGCGACGACGTGCGCGTCGACGGCAAGCCACTCAAAGCAAAAAAAGCGGGTGTCTATATCGCATTCAACAAACCGGTGGGCATTACCTGCACCACCGAGCGGCAAATCAAGGGCAATATCATCGATTACATTCGCCATAAGGAGCGCATTTTTCCCATCGGCCGCCTCGACAAGCCTTCCGAAGGACTGATATTCCTCACGAGCGACGGCGATATCGTCAACAAAATCCTCCGCGCGGGCAATAACCACGAAAAGGAATATGTGGTAACCGTTAACAAACCCGTTACGCCCGATTTTATACAGAAAATGGCTTCCGGCGTGCCCATTCTGGGGATTATTACCAAAAAATGCTTCGTGCGGAAAGAGGGCCCTTTTGTATTTACCATTATTTTAACCCAAGGCCTCAACCGCCAGATCCGCCGCATGTGCGAATACCTGGGTTACAATGTGACGAAGCTGAAACGTGTCCGCATTATGAATGTGTCGCTGGATGATTTACCGGTGGGTAAATGGCGGAACCTCACCGATGCCGAAATGAAGGAGATCAATGAGGCAGTAGCGGCATCGACCAAAACGGAGGAGGGGTCTTATCTCGCGGATTGGGACGAATGAAAGGGAGGGGAATGGGAGGAAAGGGAGGATGGAGGAAAGGGAGGATGGGTGTCTTTTCCCTTTCCTCCCTTCCTCCATCCTCCTTTCTTCCCTTCCCCCTTTCCTCCCTTTATAATTTAATATCATTCCCAGCCGCCCACATGGCGATATCCTGCTTGCTTAGCGCAGCGGCCATCAGGTCGGGGAACTGATCGGGGGTGCAGGCGAAGACTGGGATGCCGAGGCTGGCAAAGAACTCGGCGTTTTTGTGATCGTAAAAGGGTGCGCCTTCGTCGTTGAGCGCGAGCAGCGTGATGACCTGAACGCCCGTGTCGACCAATTGCGCTACTTTTTTGCGCATTTCAATTTCGTTGCCGCCTTCGTACAGGTCGCTGATGAGCACGAGTACCGTATCGAGCGGGCGGGTGATGAGCTGCTGGCAGTAGCTGAGCGCCTTGTGAATGTCGGTGCCGCCGCCGAGTTGTACGCCGAAAAGCAGGTCCACCGGATCTTTGAGCTCCTCGGTGAGGTCTGCGACTGATGTGTCGAATACCACCATTTTGGTCGTTACGGCGGGAATCGAGGCTATTACGGAGCCGAAAATGCCAGAGTAAATCACCGAAGTCCCCATCGAACCGCTCTGGTCGATACATAATACCACATCCTTCAATGCCTTCCGCTTCCTGCCGTAACCAATTCGTATTTCGGGAATAACCGTCTGGTAATCCGGTTGATAGTGTTTCAGGTTCTTACGGATCGTTTCATGCCAGTTGATCTCGTTATGGCGGGGTCGCTTGTTTCGTGCCGCTCGGTTAAGGCTACCGGTAATGGCCTGCTGGGTCGGGCCGGCCAGTTTTTGTATTAATTGCTCAACCACTTTACGAATAACCTCGCGGGCCGTGGCTTTGGTTTTTTCGGGAATAAGCTTGCCCAGCGTCATCAGGTTGGCGACGAGCTGAATATCGGGAACAATGGTTTCGAGCATTTCGGGTTCGGTGAGCATCGAGGTCAGTTTTAGGCGTTTCAATGCATCCTGCTGCATAACCTTCACAATCGAGGTAGGGAAGTATTCGCGGATATCGCCGAGCCAGCGCGACACATTGGGCGAGGATGCACCCAGGCCGCCCTTCCTTTCAGAGTTATAGAGGGCTTCCAATGTCCGGTCTATCCCGGCCTCTTCCTTCGTGAGGGTGTATTCGAGCTCGTCCTGCGTTTCCTTGCCGAGCACGAGCCGCCACCTTTTTACAGCGTTATCATCCATTTTAGTTGTATTAAAAACCCATGAGCATTTCAAGTACCGGCAGCACCTTTTCAGCTCTTTGGGGGTCGATGTCGATGGTTTGAGGGATTAATGCACCGGCTTTGCCCTGCTTTGCACGTCCTGCAATTTTTCTTTTTTCTACATTACTGAAATTAGCGAATGTACGCCTTAGCAACGGAACCACTTGCAGAAACGTCTCGTCGTCAAGCGATTGTAGCCAGTCATTCACCACGGCCCAGATCACGTCGTCCAGGATCAGCACGGTGGCAGCGTCGGTGAGGAAACCTTCCAGCCAGTTGGCCGAGGCCGATGGTTCATTGCTAGGCGAAAGTGCTTTTGAAAATGCATTGAAAGTGCTGTCCATGCCGAGCTGTCGGCTGTCGTACAATGCTTTACAGCAATAGCCCTGGATAAACGGTGCCGTGCGGTCGGCATGGAAAATCGTTTCCAATGCGGCCGTCCAGTCTTCCGTCAATTCCGGTTTTTCCAGCATCCGGATCGCCTGGTTAACCTCCTTGATTTTGTCCGTCATTACTGCGGCCTGTTCGTCGTCGATGCCGGTGCAGCCGGCAGGCAGGCCTGCGATAGCGCGGTAAAAAATAGTGGTCATGATCAGGTCGATGCTTTCGCGGTCGGTTTTTCGCACATTACCGTACCGGCTCACCTGCGCAAGCGGCGGGAACGCGTCCATGAGCATGGAAATATCGGAGGTACTGGCTGCCAGTTCATCCATTTTTTGCATTACCGCATTCAGTGCCGTCGGTAAGTCCGCCGGGATCGCACTTTGCACCAGGGGCGTAATCTCATCCAGCCGCGTGCATTTGCTGGCGGTGTTTTTGAGGTATTTCGTGGCGGCCTCTTCCACCGTATTGCCCCAGGGCGCTTTTTCCAGGAGCCTAATCGTCAGTTCGGGATACCAGCGCAGCGTCCATTCCTCTTTGAAAGTGCCTTTACCGCTAACGGATTCCATCGTACCCCAGTTAATATCGAGCAGTTGCAGGCGGTGTAGCAAAATACTCTTTTGCAGGTCATTCTCTTCCCGCAAATCCAGCTTCAATGTCTTATGTTCCGGTACGACCTTGATTCGGAACCGCTTGGCAAGCAGTTCGAGGTTGCGTTGCAGCGGTACCTGCGGCGTTCCTTCCGGTATCTGACCGAATGCCTTACCGACAATCAGCTCGCGGTAAATGACTTTCATGAGCACGGGCTCACCCATACACATCACTGCCACTGTGGCTTCGTTCAACTCTTTCAACCCCGGCCGCGGGAATCCCCGCAACCCAGCCAATGCACCAGCCAATCGAACCGCCTCGATAATATGCGCCGAGGAGATATCTACCTGGTTCTCGCGGAACACGCGTGCGGTATGCGAAAGCCAAAGCGTGCCATGGTCATCAGGATGCTGCCAATGGTGCATATACCAGCCCGGCGACTCCACGCCCGCGCCATAACCGCTTTCAAATGCCATACGGTCGTTGGTCCAGGGAATCCAGGTACTTTCGACTTTGGTTTTGGGCAGATTTTTCAGAAGCGCATCGTCCTCTTTTTGCTTGGGCAGCTGTGTGAGCGCAGGCACATGCCATGCGCCGCATATTACCGCAATGCGTTCAAAACCTTCTTTCTGTGCAATGCGAATAGATTTTCGCATAAATGCCTCCCGGATATCTTCTCTGCGGTCGGCTCTTTGCGGCAGGGTCTGCCGCAGGGCCGCCATGCTCTCGGCAATGGCTTCAAAAACTTCATAGGGCTGCTGCGCGATCTCAAAACGATGTTCCCACCATTCTTCCGGGTCGTCGAATCCGGCTATTTCGGCTAGGTAAGCGATCGGGTTTTTCCGGACGTGTGCTGCGAGTTCCGATGTCTCGTTGTGAAGCGGCGTTTCTTTCCATTCCGTGGCAAATCCATGCGCCAGCGGCATGTCGATGAAGCGCAAGGGAATATGGTTATTCAATCCGTATAGAATAGCATTCCATTCCGGGCTGTGAATGGTAAATGGATAAAATACGGCCTGTTGGGGATTGTCCGGCACATATGCCAGCAACGCTACCGGAGGCTGCATATCCTTGTGCGCCGCCCACGAAAGCATTGCTTCGCCCTCGGGCGGGCCTTCGATCAGAATGATATCCGGCTGGATTTCCGCCAATGCGTTCAGTACGTGCCGTGAAGAGCCGGGGCCATGGTGCCTGATTCCTAAAAGATGAACGGACATAGGATTCTGATCAGATTATTTCCCTGCAAGCCCTGTAAATGTCTTTCCAACCATCGCGCTGTTTAAGCACGGTTTCCATGTATTCCTGGAAGACAATCTTGTCCTGTACCGGGTCCTTGATGATTGCTCCGATCAGTCCGCTTGCCAGATCGTCCGCTCTGAGGCTGGCGTCGCCGAAATGATAGGCTAATGATAATCCGCTGTTCATCACAGAGATAGCTTCCGCCGTGCTCAATGTGCCGGACGGGGATTTGAGTTTTGTTTTACCATCGGAAGAAACGCCATTCCGCAACTCGCGGAATACCGTGACAATGCGGTTAATCTCTTCCAGAATAGGCTTTTCAACCGGCAGATCAATCGATTTACTGAAACTCGCGACGCGCTGCTGCACAATTTCTACTTCTTCCTCAATTGTTTCGGGCACGGGCAGGATTACGGTGTTGAACCTGCGCTTCAATGCACTGGAAAGGTCGTTGACACCCTTATCGCGGTTGTTGGCGGTGGCGATGATATTAAAACCGCGAACGGCCATGACCTTGGTATTCAGCTCGGGAATGGGGAGCATTTTTTCTGAAAGAATGGTGATAAGGCTGTCCTGCACATCGGAACCAATGCGCGTAAGCTCTTCCACACGCACAATTTTGCCTTCCTTCATCCCGCGCATTACCGGCGTCTCGACAATGGCCTCCGGTACCGGCCCGGCCGAAAGCAACTGGGCATAATTCCATCCATAGCGCACGGAATCTTCGCCAGTACCTGCTGTTCCCTGGATCACAAGGCCCGAGTCACCGGAAATCGCCGCGCTGATGTGTTCCGAAACCCAGGATTTGGCCGTTCCAGGCAAACCATAAAGCAGCAGCGCGCGGTCGGTGGTGAGGGTTGCCACGGCAATTTCCATGAGCCGCCGGTTGCCGATGTATTTGCAGGATATTTCAAATCCATTGTCGAGCGTGCCGCCCATGAGGTAGGTCACCACCGCATGTGGCGACAGCAGCCAGTTTTCCGGCCGCGTGTGCTTGTCGTGTTTTTTAAGTTCTTCGATTTCCTGCGCAAATTGCGCTTCGGCTGCCTGCCGTAGAATGTTTTGTGACATGTTTTTAAGCAATGTTTTTTCGTAGTTCAACCATGCGCATCATTTCTGATGCCTGGTTTTTGAAATATCTCAACTGGTAGTCCTGCCGGGGATCGTCGGTGTATTTTTTCAAAACGGGCATGATGCTGTAAGGTAGCTGCAATGCAAGACGCTGATAAGTTGCCTGGGTAATATGGTAGGGAAACTTGGAAAGATGATCGAGCAATTGTTCGGCCAGCCGGTCGGGCAGGAGCGAATAGGCGTCGTCCAGCAGGTAAGCAAACAGGTTCGCTGCATTGCCATTCAGGAATTGCAGGTAAAACGGCAACCGCTCCGACGGCGCCAGCGCATCCAGCAGGCCAATGTCGCGCGCATCTCCCCGGTGCAGCAGCGCCAGCGCCCAGGATTTGCATTTGAAATGCACGGCTGCGGATGTCAGGAAAGGCAGTAATGCTTTGGCTGCGGGATGTTCAAGAAACAATGCAATCAGTTCCTGGTCATTGATATTCAACGAATTAGATAAGGCAACAGGATCGATTGCCGAAAGTAGTTGCCCGGCGATGAACACATGGTCCTGAACGCCTTTTTCCGTACTCACTTTTTCAATACCCGTTTTGAAAATACTTTCGTCGGGCGTTACGTCCTCGGCAATAATAACCTTCTTTTTCTTCATAACCAGTAAATGCCGCTCCTCCCGCACCTCGATCATCCGCAGCAGCCATTCGCGATGCTGACGATTGATAGCTGAGCCCTGAATCTGTCGGAGCATTCCAATGGCGGTTTCCCGTACCTTCTGACTTTTGTCGGTTGTCAGTTTTTGAAGGAAAGTTTCATCCGAAAGTGATAGCCCGCAATTCAGTAATTGCAGCAATGCGAGCCGGTTACCGGCATTTTCCTGGCTCAATGTAGTTTCCAAAAGCACAATGGCAGCACTCGGGTCTTTTTTACGCAATGCCGAAAGAAAGGCTTTTCGGGCCTCCGTCGAACCGGTTTCCCATACGTTTTCGTCTTCTGCCGTCCCGTCCCGCAATGCCTTCCACCGCGGGTTCAAACCACAGAGCCATTGGCCCGTTGTTCCGCAAATGCCGGTTAAGTTTTGCCGGTCATGCTTGCTTTCAAGCGCCTTATCGAGAATCGTAGGAACAAGCTGTGGCTGAATTACTTCGTTCCGTTGCACAATCCTGAAAACCAGGAATGCAAATAACACATCGTCCTGGTCTTTGAGCGCGGATTGCAGCAATGAGGCGAGCTGGCCTGTAACGATCGCCTGCGCCTCGGGTGGACATTCTGGTAAATGGGAATCTATCACAACCGGCTTGGTACCGGCTTCTTCGTAAAGCAGGGATACGAATGCCATTTTCAGAAAGCGGTCCTCCTTACTGGTGGGCATGGCTTGTATCTTAGCATAAATCTCCGGCGCACCGGGGGATATTTCTGGCATGTGCCTGTCGGTACCGAGCAACGCCGCCTTCAATATTTCTGTATTCATGATTTCAGAAAAACACCCTGCCGGGCTGCCGAAATAAAATGTAAATCGAATTGTCCCTGCTCGCAAATGCCAAAGGCCGAAAACCGGCGCCCGCCAGAGAATGCGAGCATATTCCAGCATTCGTCTTCGGGATTCGATAGGGGAACGCTGAGCCCTTCTTGGTCAGTCAAAAACCACCGTTCGTTCGCAAAAGTCGCTTTCACGCCTTCGATCATGAAAGGTATTTGTTCTGCAAAAGGGTTTTTGCCTAATGTATCGGCAATATTGTTGTATATAGTTAAAAATGAGTCAGGTATGTTTATTTGGGCGGAGCGGCTGGTTACAGGACGTTGCTCGCGAATCAGCGCGCGCATAGGGACGGAGGCGGGGTAGTACACGATATCGGCATCTATTTGTATACCCGGAACGAGCATCGTCTGGTACGGCTGATTACCGGCGTAAAAATTCAATAGCAATGCAAACCGGCTGGTTCCAAGCCCGTACAGCCATATCCGTTCCGTAGTCACATTGCTTTCCTCCGACATCGTTACCGACAACACGATCCATTGATCGGTAATGGCTTCGGTTTGTAAAACTTCTTCCTTCGGAATCGTCCAGCCGATCAGCGTAGCAATGTCCCGTGCAGAGCCGGCTGGCAGTGTATCACGGTTACGATAACCTTCCGTTATCATGTAAATGCCTGATAATCTTTTTAATAGCTGCTTCTGCCAGCCTTCATTGAAAAAGTTGATTTCGCTGATTTGCCGCAGTTGGCTCGCCAGTCCTCCTGCTTGTGCGTCTACCATCCTGGCCGTGATGTTGTTATGGAACTGGTAAGCCTGCTGAGGTACGTGCGCAATGCCCGGCCGTATAACGTCGCTCAGCCAGGCGCGTACCTCTTCAATACCGCCGTTCACTTTCTTCTCGCGGGATTCCACACGTTTGGCGCGCGCGGTTTCATCCACGGGTTTTTCTTCTTTGGTTTCCTTCGTGGTTTCGCGGGCCTGTCTCTTGGAAAGCCATTCAGCCACATAGGCAGGCAATTCCGGATTTGCCGTAAATTTTCCCTGATCTTCGGAATACAATAAAAACAACGCCAAGCCGTGCTTGCAGGGGAATTTCCGGCTGGGGCAGTTGCATTTGAAAGCGATATTAGTCAGGTCGATGGCGGTCTGGTAGGGGTTTTTGCCGCTACCCTGACATTCTCCCCAGATTGCCAGGTCGTTACAAGCCATCGTTACCCACTTACCAGGAGTGGCCAGCTGCCGGCCGGCTTTCGCCGAAACGTCGTCGGGTGCGAGTTGAAGAATCTGTTCGCGATTATATTGCATTCAACGGATGATGTCACTGATTCGAAAATCAAAAATAGGTATTGCAGGGAATAAATTGAGACAAATGTGCATACGTACTTTCTCGGCTATTTGAAGGCGAAAAAGCCCTATATTAGATTCTCCTAAACCTAAAACTTTGATGATGCCCCCTTATTCCCCCACGCTTCGCCTGGATTCGATCGACGTTTTCCGGGCGGTGACCATGTTTTTAATGATTTTTGTGAACGATCTCTGGTCGCTCCAAGACGTTCCTCACTGGCTCGAACACAGCAAAGCCGCCGAAGATGCCATGGGTCTGTCGGATGTTGTTTTTCCGGGATTTCTCTTTATCGTCGGCCTTTCCATTCCCTTCGCCATCGCGAATCGTCGGAAAAAGGGTGACTCAAATGCATTGATTATCAGGCACATTGCGGAACGTACTTTTGCATTGCTGCTCATGGGTATCTTCATCGTGAATTATGAAAATATCGCGGGCGGGGCGATGGTGGTCAGTAAACATGTGTGGGAGATTGGGATGGTAATTGCCTTCTTCCTGATCTGGAATGTATACCCGTTGACCCCTGCAAAGAAAGGACTTTACA
Source organism: Dyadobacter soli (assembly GCF_900101885.1). Taxonomy (GTDB): domain Bacteria; phylum Bacteroidota; class Bacteroidia; order Cytophagales; family Spirosomataceae; genus Dyadobacter; species Dyadobacter soli. Next base: position 556,899 of record NZ_FNAN01000001.1, read on the forward strand.
CCGCATTGAAAGTGGCGGGCTACGTGCTGCTGGCAGGTTTGGCCGTGATCTACAAAGGCGGCGATGCTGAAAACCCGTCATGGATGGAGACGCATTGGTATGGAATCCTGGGTCTTATCGGCTGGTCGTACCTGCTGGGCGCGCTCACGTACGTGGTCACCCGCGACCGCCTCGCGTGGGCAGTGGGCGGCTGGCTACTTTTTGTACTTTTCAATCTGGCCGACTTTTCCGGAGTGTTGAGATTTCTGGATCCGGTTGAAAAATATGTATGGATCGTGGGAAGCGGCTCGATGCCCGCTTTTGTGATGGGTGGCGTTGTGGCATCGGTGATTTACCGGAATAATGCCGGGCGGAATGCGGTGGGCAAAACCTATCTTGTGATGCTGATCGTGCTCGGGTTGATATGCCTGGCTTACGGTTTTGGTACCCGGCCTTTTTGGGGTATTTCTAAAATCAGGGCTACGCCGGCCTGGGTAGGCATATGCTCGGGGATCAGTTTTGTCGCATTCGCGTTTCTTTTCTGGCTGGTTGATTTACAAAAAATCAAAAACTGGGCGAATGTGATCAAGCCGGCGGGCACGGCCACTTTGACCTGCTACCTTATTCCTTATATATGGTACGCAGTCATCACGCTGGCCGGTATCAGCCTCCCATTGTATTTGCGCACGGGTTGGATCGGCCTCGTTAAGTCCGCCTGTTTTTCACTGCTGGTCATCTTGCTGACGGGCGCCATCAACCGCATTGGAATTAAACTTAAAATCTGAAAAGTTTGGTGGTAAATCCGCGAGTCTTCGTCTTTTACGTATACAGCAATTAATTTAATTTGAACAGAATGAATTCAAGAAGAACGTTTGTCAAAAAAGGCATCGCCGGGCTGGTGGCCGGTAGTATGATTTCGCTTCCGGAAAAAAGCAACGCGGCTCCGGCTAAAAAAGAAGATACTTTCAAGCTGGCTATGGCGGGTTACAGTTTTGTGCATTTCAAACTCGACGAAGCGCTTGAAATGATGAAGAAGACAGATGTTCACTATTTGTGTATCAAAGATTTCCATTTGCCCTACAACAGCACCGCCGAGCAGATCATGGCATTTCATCAAAAGCTGAAAGATGCCGGTGTGACCGGTTACGCAGTCGGGCCGATTTATACCAAAACCCACCAGGACATCGACAATGCATTCGACTATGCCAAGCGGGTGGGTGTGGATTTGATCGTCGGCATTCCTAACCACGACGACCTGAAATATGTGGAGCAGAAAGTGAAGGAAACCAATATCCGTTACGCGATCCATAACCACGGGCCGGAGGATAAACTGTATCCCAATGCGACCTCGGTTTACAACCACGTGAAGGACCTTGACCCGCGGGTAGGACTGTGTTTCGATATGGGCCACAACCGACGCGACAACCAGGATTCGGTAGCCGATCTCGGCAAATACAGTAAGCGCATTTTCGATATTCACCTCAAAAACGTGACGGCTGCAACCAAAGACGGGAAAACCTGCGAATTGGGACGCGGAATTATTGATATTCCTGCGTTTGTCAAAATGCTGCGTAAAGTGAAATACACCGGGGCATGCAGCCTTGAATATGAGAAAGATATGAAAGAACCACTGGCCGGTATCGCCGAGTCGGTCGGATATTTCCGGGGAGTTTGCCAGGCTAGTTAATCCAAAAAACACGCATTAAGTGCCGTAAAACCCTATTTTTGCATTACCAAGGTTTGATTTTTTACCATAACGCCAGAAACAATGCTTTCAAACGTCCCCTTTGATCAGTTGGCGGCTTATAAAAAGCTGAAAACGCATCACAAAACCATTTCGCAAAAGCATTTAAAAGCTCTTTTCGAGGAAGACACCGACCGTCATAAAAAGTTCTCCATCCGTTTCGGGGACATATTGCTGGATTATTCCAAAAACCGCATTACCTCACGCACGCGCTCGTACCTGGTGCAGTTGGCCGAAGAGGCTGGTCTGGCAGAGGCGATCGAGGCAATGTTTACCGGCGCGAAAATCAATGCGACCGAAGGACGTGCCGTTTTGCACACCGCATTGCGCAACCGGTCTAACGAACCCGTATTGGTCGACGGCCAGGACGTAATGCCGGACGTGAACGAGGTACTCGCGAAAATGAAAGATTTTTCAACGCGCGTTCGCTCGGGTGCATGGAAGGGCTACACCGGAAAAGAAATTACCGACATCGTGAACATCGGTATCGGCGGTAGTGACCTGGGCCCGGTGATGGTGACCGAGGCATTGAAGGCTTACGCCAAGAATGGCTTGAACGTACATTTCGTTTCAAACGTCGACGGCACGCACATTGCGGAAACTGTGAAGTCGCTCAACCCTGAAACGACTTTGTTCATGATCGCTTCGAAAACTTTCACTACCCAGGAAACGATGGCGAATGCGCACAGCGCGCGGAGCTGGTTCCTGGAAAAAGCGTCGGACGAAAATCATGTGAAAAAGCATTTCGTCGCGATTTCGACCAACCGTACCGAGGTGGAGAAATTCGGGATCGATCCTGAAAATATGTTCGGCTTCTGGGATTGGGTAGGAGGTCGCTACTCGTTGTGGTCGGCGATCGGTTTGTCGATTGCTTGCTATGTGGGCTTCCAGAATTTCGAGCAGCTGCTCGCGGGCGCGCACGACATGGACAAGCATTTCCGTACCACGAAGTTGGAACGCAACATTCCGGTGATCCTTGCATTGATCGGGATCTGGTATAACGATTTCTTCGATGCGCAAACGCAGGCGATCCTTCCGTATGACCAGTACATGCACCGTTTTGCGGCTTACTTCCAGCAAGGTGATATGGAGAGTAACGGAAAAAGCACCGGCCGCGACGGCAAGGCTGTGGGTTACCAAACTGGTCCGGTGATCTGGGGCGAGCCGGGTACCAATGGCCAGCACGCATTCTACCAGCTGATCCACCAAGGTACCAAGCTGATCCCTTGCGATTTCATCGCTCCGGCTGTGAGCCACAACCCGCTGGGTGATCACCACAAAATGTTACTATCCAACTTCTTCGCGCAAACCGAAGCATTGATGAATGGAAAGACGGACGAGGAAGTTCGTGCGGAATTGAAAGCTGCCGGAAAAAGCGATGCGGAGATCGAACAGATCGCGCCGTTCAAAGTTTTCTCAGGTAACCGTCCTACCAACTCCATCCTCGTGAAGAAGATTACCCCGAAAGTGTTGGGCAGCCTGATCGCAATGTACGAACACAAGATTTTTGTACAAGGTATCATCTGGAACATTTACAGTTTCGACCAATGGGGTGTTGAGCTCGGCAAGCAGCTTGCTAACAAGATTTATCCGGAGCTGCAAAATGATTGGCCGGTTACCAATCACGACAGCTCGACCAATGGTTTGATCAACCAGTACAAACGCTGGCGCTAGTTTTTCAACACCAGTTTTGTAAAAGCATACCCGATTAATACACCAACAGCATCTGCCACGGCATCCCACCAGTCAAAAGTGCGGTCAAATGGCAGAAGCTGTTGGTAAAATTCCAGCCCAAGCCCGTAAGCCATTCCCAATCCCACCACCAAACGGCTTTTTTCAGGGTAAATAATCAGCGCGAGAATCGCCCATACCGTAAAGAGTCCCGAGTGGACAAATTTATCGAAACCTACGGTCGGTGCGGCAGGCAGATCTTTGCCAGGCCATGTGCACGCAACTAAGATTAGAAAACTCCAAAACCAGATAATCCATTGACGTTGAGCGATAAATCGAGAGGTAGATTGTAACATTTTTAAGGTGTGATTATTGAAATTGTATACTGGAAGTTACGAGACATTTTTTGAATTCTGATTGCGCCAGCGCTGAAAAAGGGCTATTTGAGCCACTAAGGGGCGCATTTTGATAGAATTTTGAGTTAATTAAAAATTAGTGTACTCATTATTAATATTTTTTATTAAGTTTAGTTTTATCAAATCACTAAACCTCTTTCGATGAAAAGGATTTTTGCGACGCTTTCTTTATTATTTGTTTTTTCTCAAAACCAGGCACAATCAACCTATCATTTTGAGGAAGGGTTGGCGGTGGGGCCATGCCACCAATATGGGCGGGAAGCATTGTACACCGATCAGCTCGCTTACCAACTTTACAAAGGTACACTCAAACCACAAGAAGGAAGTATTTTATTGACCGATGCGAAAGCAGGGGAGGTCAAATGGAAAAAAGTAAAAGCGGATTCCACCCACCGTTTTCGCGGCGACGCATTTTCGAACGGATATGTTTATCTGACCTACGAATCCAAAAAAGAGCAGAATGCGATTCTGACGATCACCGGGCAGGACATGATTTTCCTGAATGGCGTGCCGCGGGGAGGCGACATGTACCGGTATGGCTGGATGCATTTGCCCGTGGTTCTGAAAAAAGGGAGGAATGAAATCTACGCCCGTGTTGCGCGCTTCGGCCGTTTCGGCGGCATCACGGCTAATCTGACTTTTCCTGAAAAGCCCGTAACCATTAATACAGAGGATCTTACAATTTCCGATGTGGTTCCCGGTTTCAAAAATGATTCGCTCTGGACAGGCGTGGTAGTTTCTAACATGACTAAAAAGGCACTGACCGGACTGGAAATGAAAACGACTGTTGCCGGGAAGGACATTGTTACCAAACTTCCATCGGTTCCGGCCATGACATTGCGCAAAGTGGCTGTGCTCATCAATGCGAGTGGTGTGACGGGCGTTGGTAAAAATGAAGTCTCGTTCAGCCTTTCACAAAATGGCAAGATGGCCGATCAGTCGAAAATTTCGATCCAGTCGGTCGAGGCAGGCAAGCAATACAGCCGCACATTTGTAAGTGAACTGGACGGCAGTGTGCAATACTATGCGGTTTCTCCACAAATCAAAGGTGATTCAAATACGCAGCCGGCGTTATTTTTCTCCGTGCATGGTGCAGAGGTTCAGGCGATTAGCCAGGCGCGTGCGTACAAACCCAAAGATTGGGGAGTACTCGTAGCGCCGACGAACCGCCGTCCGCGTGGCTTCAACTGGGAAGATTGGGGTAGGATGGATGCATTGGAAGTATTGGGCATTTCCAAAAAGCAGTACAATCCGGACCCGTCGCGTATATATCTGACCGGTCACTCCATGGGAGGACATGGTACCTGGTTCCTGGGAGCGACTTACCCGGAGAAATGGGCGGCGATTGCACCGTCAGCAGGTTACCCGACCCTGGCATCTTACGGCTCGCATGACGGTGTGATCCCCGATAGTGCCGGTTCGCCGATCGAGGCCATGTTGCTGAGAGCCAGCAATCCAAGCAATGTTTTGGCATTGACATCCAACTACAAAAGTCTCGGCGTGTACATCGCGCATGGCGATGCGGACAGGACCGTGCCCGTAATCTATGCGCGTCAGATGCGTGACATTCTCGGAAAATTCCACCGCGATTTCAGTTACTACGAGCACATCGGCGGCGAGCACTGGTACGGAGATATTAGTGTAGACTGGCCGCCAATCTTCAACTTTTTCAGCTGGCATGCTATTCCAAAAGACAGCACTGTCACTTCCATTGATTTCAAAACTGCGAACCCTGGTATCTCCGCGCGTATGCGTTGGGCGGGCGTGCATCAGCAGCTTAATGCATTGAAATACAGCCGAATCCAACTTGCGAGTAGCAAGAAGGATTTGAAAATTGAAGGTACTACCGAGAATGTAGCATTGCTTTCGGTGGATCTCGGAGCATTCGCACCTGGTTCGAAAATCAAAATTGTGCTGGACGGAAAGACGCCGGTTGAATATGAAGTGAAGGGTAATGAGACGATTTACCTTAAAAACGATGGTGGCTGGAAACTGGCGACTGCTCCCGCTACAACTGAAAAGAATCCGGAGCGAAGCGGTACTTTGAAAGATGCATTCCGGAACCGGATGGTGTACGTGTACGCAACAGGCGGCAGCGCGGACGAAAAGGCGTGGGCGTTCGAGAAAGCGACTTTCGACGCGGAATCCTGGTACTACCGGGGTAATGGCGCAGTGGATATTGTTGCGGACAAAGACTTTGATCCACAGCAATTTAAGGATCGCGGAGTGATTCTTTACGGTAATAAAAGCACTAACCTAGCCTGGGATAAGGTGTTGAAAAACTGCCCGGTAACAGTAACCAGCGGCAAAATTGATGTGGGCGGAAAGCAGTTTGCGGGTAATAACCTGGCGGCATATTTCATCTATCCACGTTCGGATAGTAAAACTGCATCCGTCACTGTGATTTCAGGAACGGGTAAGGCCGGTTTTCAGGCAGCGAATGCAAATCAGTATTTCAGCGGCGGCAGCGGCTTCCCGGATTTGATGATTTTTTCAGCCAATATGTTGAAGGACGGAATCAAAGAAGTGAAGATGTCCGGCTTTTTCGGAAACGATTGGTCGGTGGAAAAGGGCGAGTTCGTGACTCAGTAGTGGTCAAAATAGTATAATGCAAAAACGTCAGGCTGGGAAACCTGACGTTTTTTTGTTTACAGTACTATGTATTTGACAACCAGTAGTTTCGAGTATCAATGAGACTTAGCCATTATCCGCAAACTCGGGGTATAATGTCATCCCGCCGTCGATGTATAGCGTTTCGCCATTTACATAATCCGAGTCATCCGATGCCAGCCAGGCGACTGCCTTGGCGACATCCTGCGCAGTACCGATCCGTTTGTAGGGAATCAGGTGCAGGAGGTCCTGGTATTTGGCTGGGTCTGACCACACTTCCTTGTTGATCGGTGTTTTGATCGCCCCGGGGCTTACCGAGTTCACGCGGATTTTGTGTGGCGCAAGCTCCTGCGAAATGGATTTCATGAACATCATGATCCCGCCCTTTGAAGCCGCGTAGTTTACGTGGCCCGCCCAGGGAATTACGTCATGCACGGAGCTCATGAGTATGATCTTGCCGATAGCCAGTTCGCTGTGCTCTGGTTCCGTAACTGCCTGTTGTTGAGCGATAAATTGCCTTGCGGCTTCCCGGCATGCGAGGAATTGGCCCGTCAGGTTAACGTCGATGACCTTCTGCCATTGCTCCAAAGTCATTTCCAGAAACGGTGAATCTTTTTGCAGACCCGCGTTGCTCACGAGTACATCGACGCGTCCAAACTGGTTGACCGTCTCGGCAAATAATGCCTTAACGTCTTCTTCCTTGCTCACATCAGCTTTCACCAGAATCGCGGTGCCGCCATTGGCTGCGATTTCGTCGACTACTTCCTGACCGGCTGCTGCATTGGAACTGTAATTCACCACTACATGCGCGCCGTTGTTGCCGAAATGTAATGCACAAGCTTTCCCGATTCCGGAACTGGACCCCGTGACAATGACGACCTGACCTTTGAATTTCAGTTCGATCATATCAATTCTTTTTCGACGGATTTCAATCTTTTCCAAACGCGGCGATTCACATTTTTGACCGCCCAATTTTTCGCAATCAGAATTGCTTTGGAAACAGCCTCGCGGGGAGAGATGTTGGTTGATCTTAAAAGTTCCTGCGCGATGGCCACCGCTTTTTCGCGGGTAGTAGGAGAAAGGTACATCAATTCTGGTAATGCGATTCTTGCGTCCATAGGAGATGAGTTTTTGAGTGGTTTGATTAGATTGATGAAGATTTGTTTTAGTTTGAAAAAATCAATGCCAATGATTTAACGGTTGATTTTCTATTATTATATACGCTAAGTCACCCCAAAATGTAACACTGCGTGTAAAAAAAATCCCCATCTGTTTAACGGACGGGGACTTTTTCTAATCTCATTCTTATTTTACTTCTTCGAAATTGACGTCCGTCACGTCGTCAGTCGAACCGCTGTTGCCGGCACCAGGATTTCCGGTCGGGCCACCAGCGCCAGGCTGGCCGCCAGGTTGTCCTTCACCACCTTGTGCGTACATTTCCTGAGCCGAAGCCTGCCATGCCGCATTCAGTTTCTCGGAGGCAGCGTCGATCGCTGTGAGATCCTGAGACTGGTGAGCAGTTTTCAGTTCTGCCAATGCAGCTTCGATGCTTGACTTGTTGCCGTCAGAAAGCTTGTCGCCATATTCTTTCAGCTGTTTCTCAGTCGAGAAGATCAGGCTGTCAGCACCGTTGATTTTTTCAATTTTCTCACGCTCCGCTTTATCGGCAGCTTCGTTTGCTTTCGCTTCCTCACGCATTCTGGTGATTTCTTCATCGGTCAAACCGCTGGAAGCTTCGATACGGATCTTCTGCTCCTTACCGGTTCCTTTGTCTTTCGCCGAAACGTGCAGGATACCGTTCGCATCCACATCGAATGTCACTTCGATTTGAGGTACACCGCGTTGTGCTGGCGGAATGTCCGACAGGTGGAAACGGCCGAGTGTACGGTTATTCGAAGCTTGCGGACGCTCGCCTTGCAATACGTGGATTTCCACAGAAGGCTGGTTGTCAGCGGCAGTCGAGAATGTTTCCGTTTTCTTAGAAGGAATGGTAGTGTTCGCTTCGATCAGTTTGGTGAACACGCCACCCAATGTTTCGATACCGAGTGACAAAGGAATTACGTCCAAAAGAAGTACGTCTTTCACTTCACCAGTCAATACACCACCCTGGATTGCAGCACCTACGGCCACAGCCTCGTCAGGGTTAACGTTTTTCGAAGGTTTTTTACCGAAGAATTTCTCAACTTCTTCTTGTACGCGAGGAATACGCGTAGAACCACCTACGAGGATTACTTCGTCGATATCATTGTTCGTATAGTTCGCGTTTTTCATCGCTCTCTTGCAAGGCTCCATCATGCGTTGGAACAGTGTATCAGCAAGTTGCTCGAATTTCGCGCGGGTCAAAGTACGAACCAAGTGTTTTGGAATACCATCGACCGGGAAGATATATGGCAGGTTGATTTCAGTCTGAGCCGAGCTCGACAATTCAACTTTTGCTTTTTCAGCAGCTTCTTTCAAACGCTGCAATGCCATAGGATCTTTTCTCAGGTCAACACCTTCGTCTTTCACGAATTCGTCGGCCAACCAGTTGATAATCACCTGGTCGAAGTCGTCACCACCCAAGTGGGTATCACCGTCGGTAGATTTTACTTCAAATACACCGTCGCCCAATTCAAGGATGGATACGTCGAAAGTACCGCCGCCCAAGTCGAACACGGCAATTTTCATATCCTTGTGCTGTTTGTCCAGACCGTAAGCGAGGGCAGCAGCAGTAGGCTCGTTAATGATACGTTTTACATCCAGACCGGCGATCTGACCAGCTTCTTTCGTAGCCTGGCGTTCCGCATCGTTGAAGTATGCAGGAACCGTGATCACCGCTTCGGTAACTTCCTGACCCAGATAGTCTTCCGCAGTTTGTCTCATTTTTTGAAGAATGAATGCAGAAACTTCCTGTGGCGTGTACAGGCGGTCGCCGATAGGAATGCGTGGGGTATTGTTAGGGCCTTTTTCTACGCTGTACGCGACGGTCTTCATTTCAGACGTCGTGTCATCGTATTTTTTACCCATGAAACGCTTGATGGAGCTAATAGTATGCTTGGGATTCGTAATCGCCTGACGTTTGGCCGGTGCTCCGATTTTGCGTTCACCATTATCCATGAATGCAACTACGGAAGGGGTAGTGCGGGCACCTTCGCTGTTGGCTATTACAACCGGCTCGTTACCCTCCATGACAGCCACGCAGGAGTTCGTTGTTCCTAAGTCTATGCCAATAATTTTTCCCATTGTTCTATTTTATAAGTTAAGTATGATTTGATTCTGGACTTTCGGACCGCCTACCGTTTGTGCCGGGGGCACTTTTTCGTCGGTCACTGGGAGTTCTATTAAAAAGCCCGTACCAGAATCTTTCGCACAAAACCCGAATGACAAAGTGTCAGGCTTGTTTATGGCCTGACACCGGGAATAGTTTAGCTGATCGTTTGGCCCATGAACGGGTCGCTCTGGCTGGCGGTACCGGTTTCGACGTGGCCGGCAAACCGGGAGAATACATGCTCGACACCCTCGATTGCCACTGTGAAATCATACCAGTTGAAGTTTTTGGCGAGATTCAAGACCGTATTCTTTCGCGATTTTACCCCTGCGGAGGCTTTTTCGAGCGTAATTTCTTGAACGGCAGCGCCATAAACATTGTCGGTTACCTTTAAGACGGCCTTTTGGCTCGGATGCAGGTTGCTGATTTTCAATTCGATATGTCCGGTCGGTTTCTTACTACGGTCGAGCTGGTAGGCGCATTCTATTTTCAAAAAGCCGGTTTCCTTGTCGCCGCTGTACTCACGGAAGAATCCGTTCGGGCCGTATACTTTTAAATGGTAATGCTGATTTTCGAAATCGGCGAGCTGGAACGAACCTGTCAGGGCGTCGCCGGCTTTTACCGCGTAATTCCAAACCTTCACATTTTCATTTTTGTATTTTCCCGGGGCATACACGATAAATGGCGAACCGGCAGATTTGTCCTGAAATATGCCATTTTTGGCTTCCAGCTTAATTTCAAATGCATTTTTGGCAGAGTTGAATGCGCCGTCGGCATATAATTCATACGGGATGGCGCATGCAGGCCGCGTACCTTTTTCCTGATTCGGTAAAATAGGAGAGGTTAGCGGATTGCCGTTCACTTCGTCGATCTCGCTCTTGGATAATGCTTTATAACCGTTGGGAAGTTTTTTGAACTTAGCATTAAAAATACTTTCCATAAACTCCGTCCTTTCCACGAAGGTTGGCAGTTTGATTTCCTGCCCGTCGTACGGTGTGAAAGTAGAGGTAAGGTCGCCGCAAATGGTACGACGCCATTCCGTAATGTTTGTTTCCTTAACCTGTTTACCCGATTTCAAGCTCACAAATTTTTCCAGAAACTGCAAAATGGAGGTATGGTCGAAGACTTCCGAGCACACATTCCCGCCCCGGTTCCAGGGTGAAGCGATGATGAGCGGTACGCGGTAACCGAGTCCGATCGGGCTTTCGCGGCACTCTTCCTTCTTTTTCTTCTGCATATCCTGCTCCAAAGTCACAAACTCCGTCTTGCAATCAATGCCCGCCGAAACGGCGCCGGAGTCCTCTTTGTAAGGATCGGGTACGACGTAGGGCGGCACGTGGTCGAAATAGCCGTCGTTTTCGTCATAGCAAAGGATGAAAATCGTCTTTTTCCAGACCTCCGGATTGGCAGTCAGAATATCGATCACTTCCGAAACGTACCACGCGCCATACCAGGGCGCACCCGGGTGATCGGAGAAATTTTCGGGCGCTACGAGCCAGGAAACCGTTGGTAATGCGCCGGTTTTCACATCCGAACGGAACTGGTACAACACGTCGCCCATGGGGGCTTTGGCTTCGTGTTCCATGTCTCCATCGTTGTATTTTACCGAGGTGATCTTCCGGTAGTCGGGGTCATTCTTATTGATTGTGAATGCCTTATTGTGAATGTTTTTCTGACGTTGGGAGAGTTTGTCGAACTTTTCAGGACTCCAACGGATCAGTTCCTCATTCGCCAGTTTCAGTAATGCACGTTTTTCTTTCAGTACTTTTTCAAGATCATTCGCCTCCTTGCCTGAGAGCGTTTTCAGGTTCGCCTGCGCTTGTTCTATTTCACCCGGCAGCATTTGCTGACGTTCCTTTAAATAGCGCTGGTAACCCGTGTGGTAACGGATGTTGTATTGGGTAAACCATTCGATCGGGTTATCGGTGAAGTTGGCAAGCCATGCATCTTCCTCGCCCGTGAACCCGGTATTGATGCTCAGTTCGTTCTGGTAAATCCGCCATGAAATGCCGTTGTCTTCCAGGCGCTCGGGAAATGTCGTCCAGGATGCCTCGCGGTCGTCGGTCACATTCTCGTTGCGGATATTCGCATAGTGCTTGTTCGGGTCGGTGTTTTCACGGACGTTGCCACTCCAAAGGTAAAGCCGGTTCGGTGTCGTACCGGTTAGTGACGAGCAGAAGTTCTGGTCGCAAACCGTAAATGCATCGGCCATTGCATAGTAAAACGGAATATCTTCCCGGTTATAGAAGCCCTGTGTCAAAGGCATTTTAGCATAATCCTTATTGCCTGGTTGCTTGGCAATGAGCCATTTATCATATTTTCCCGCGTTACGCGCGTCCACCTGGTTGGGCCATGAGTGCGGGAGCGAGCCCATCCAGGTTGCTTTGGATTCCTTGATATTCAGTCGGAACGGCGCGTACGTTTCGCCGAATGCATTGGTTTGAAGCCAAACCAGGTTCTTGTTCGGGAGCGTAATGGCCCGCGGATCATTGAAACCACGTACGCCGCGGAGCGTTCCGTAAGAATGGTCGAACGACCGGTTCTCCTGCATCAATATGACGACATGCTCCGCGTCCTTCCAGGTCGTGCCCTTGGGTGGGTTAATGGCCAGTGCTTTCTGGATGGAAGCGGGTAGGGTGTTGAACAATCCGGCTGCTCCTGTGAGCATGGTGGCTTTCCGGATAAATTCTCTTCTTGAGTCCATGGGTAAGGTGAGTTATAAAAAGAAAAAGGGCTTTAACGATAGTACATCATTTTGTGCAAATGTACTATCGTTTTAAAGCCCGTGTTTTATCTCGCAATTATTCTTTGCAATTACTTTCCGCCGAACAGGCCGCCCAGCATACCGCCAAGATCGACACCTCCGGAGGCAGGTTTGCCTTTCTCGTCGCTGCCGCCACCGAACAGGCCGCCGCCCGTTTGAATGAGGGAACCCAGGTCGAAGCCGTTACCAACACTGCTACCACCGCCTCCGCCATTCAGTTGGCCGATCACGGCGCCCAGCACACCTGGTAACACCGAGTTTACGATGTTGCCGGCAATCTGGCTGTTCAATCCGAATTTCTGCACGATCGCACCGATTGCATTCGTGGCGATGGAAGCTACAATAGGATTATTTAAAAGCGAAGCCGCCGAAGTACCGCTTTCGCCGCCGAAGAGGCTCATCAATCCGCCGATGTTGCCGCTTTGTACCTGCTCCTGCAAACCACCGGTAATGGAGCTCGTCAATGTGTTCATCACTTCCTCGTTGTGCTCGTTGGGCACAGCAGGGTTCTGAACGACGGCTTGTTGGGAATTTTGTTGTACGAGGTCGAAGAGTTGTTCGAGCATTGCTATTTGGTTTTGAGGTACGATGGTTGATTGTCGCCTGCAATATCCAAATTTTATGCAAAAAAAATCCCGCCGGAGAGGCGGGATGCTGTTTTATTTTACCTGATCAACGATCGCTTTGAATGCGTCGGGATGGTTCATCGCGAGGTCCGCGAGTACCTTCCTGTTCAGCTCGATGCCTTTTGCATTAAGTTTGCCGATGAAAGCAGAGTAAGACAGTCCGTGCTGACGGGTTCCTGCGTTGATACGCTGGATCCACAATGCGCGGAAGTTACGTTTCTTCTGCTTGCGGCCTTCGTATGCGTAAGCCAAACCACGCTCAACGGCGTTCTTGGCAACGGTCCATACATTTTTGCGACGGCCGAAATAGCCTTTCGCGAGTTTTAAAACTTTTTTGCGTCTTGCACGTGACGCTACGTGGTTTACCGAACGTGGCATAATTTAAACTGTTTTTGATAATCGGCGCCCTGCTGGGACTTGAATGCCTTCTATCGGGTTGAACAAAAAACCAGAATTTAATTCTGAATTGGCTTTTACGGATTATTTCCGAAGCATTGCCAATACTTGCTTCTCGTTAGACTCATCGATCAGACCAGTCTTAACCAAACCACGCTTGCGCTTGTTTGATTTTTTGGTCAGGATGTGGCTGTGGAAAGCGTGCTTACGTTTGATTTTTCCGGTGCCTGTCAGCGCGAAACGCTTTTTTGCCCCAGAGTTGGTTTTCATTTTAGGCATGATTCAAAAAAACTAATAGTTGATAAAATATAAAACAGCGCGCAAAATTAGCGAAATTTTACAAAAAAATAAAATCGTGTTCCCGGCATGATACCGAAAACACGATTTTCTATCGCTATACTATAAGAATCGTATTACTTAGCGCCTTTTGCGGGAGCAGGGGCAAGGATGATCGTCATCCGCTTTCCTTCCAGCTTCGGTTCCATTTCCAGCTTGCCGTATTCCGACAATGCTTCGGAAAATTTCTTCAAAAGGTTCACACCGCGTTCTTTGAAGACGATCGTACGTCCCACGAAATGCACGTATGCTTTTACTTTCGAACCTTCTTTCAGAAAGTTGGTCGCGTGCTTCAATTTGAAATCGAAGTCGTGATCATCCGTGTTCGGGCCGAAACGGATTTCCTTGATAACCACTTTCTGCGCTTTCGCCTTGATCTCCTTTTGTTTCTTCTTCTGCTCGTATTTGAACTTCGAATAGTCAACTACTTTGCAGACCGGGGGAACTGCGGTTGGCGCAATCTCCACCAGATCAAGTCCTTGTGCCTTTGCCATCGCGCGGGCGGTATTGATATCCACGATGCCCGGCTCAATGTTTTCGCCGACCAATCGTACTTCTTTTGCTGTAATTCGTTCGTTAATTTTGTAAGGTTCTTCGGGAATCCTCATCCGTCCACTAGGGGGTCGTAATGCCATATAATTCGTATTGGTGTTTTTTTGTTTTTGGTGGAAATCGAAAAAATTAACACTAGCTCCACAAAAATAGTGCCTTATTGCTGGAATAATACTAAAATCTTATAAAAACATCAAGCAATGGCGGCTTCCTTTTTGAAGAAGGCAGCGAATTCTTCGATCGTCATACTTCCTAAATCACCCTCACCCTTACGGCGCACAGACAGCTTGCCTTCGGCAGCCTCCTTCTCGCCCACGATGAGCATGAACGGTACCTTGGTAACTTCCGCATCACGGATCTTGCGGCCGATTTTCTCGTCGCGGTGATCTACGAAGCCGCGAATGTCGTGATCCTGCAACTGGAAGAACACATCCTCCGCATAATCAGCGAACTTTTCAGAAATCGGCAGGATCGCAATCTGATCGGGTGAAAGCCACAATGGGAACTGGCCCGCAGTGTTTTCGATCAAAATTGCAATGAAACGCTCCATAGATCCGAACGGTGCACGGTGGATCATTACCGGCTGGTGCTTCTGGTTGTCGGAACCGGTGTATTCCAGACCGAAGCGCTTCGGCATCTGGTAATCGACCTGGATAGTTCCCAACTGCCATTTGCGGCCCAATGCATCACGCACCATAAAGTCGAGTTTCGGACCGTAGAATGCAGCTTCGCCCAGCTCTGTCACTGTTTTAAGACCTCGCTCGGCAGCGGCTTCGACGATCGCATTCTCGGCACGTTCCCAATCTTCGTCTTTTCCGATGTATTTAACCTTATCATTAGGGTCGCGAAGCGAAATCTGCGCGCTGTAATCGTCGAATCCAAGCGATTTGAACACATACAATACCAAATCGATCACCCGTACGAATTCCTCCTTAACCTGATCCGGTCGGCAGAAAATGTGCGCATCATCCTGGGTGAACCCGCGTACGCGTGTGAGCCCGTGCAACTCACCGCTTTGTTCGTAACGGTAGACCGTTCCGAACTCCGAGAACCGCAATGGCAGGTCCTTGTAGGAGCGGGGAGAGGTTTTATAGATCTCGCAGTGATGCGGGCAGTTCATCGGTTTCAGCAGGTACTCCTCGCCCGGGTTCGGAGTTTTAATGGGTTGGAATGAATCCTTGCCATATTTTTCCCAGTGCCCCGAAGTGACGTACAGTTCCTTGCTACCGATGTTAGGCGTTACCACAGGCGTGTAACCCGCGCGCGACTGCGCCTTGCTCAGGAATGCCTGCAAGCGCTCGCGCAGCATGGCACCTTTCGGCAGCCACAATGGCAAACCTTGTCCTACCTTTTCAGAGAATGCAAAAAGCTCCAACTCCTTGCCGAGGCGGCGGTGGTCACGTTTTTTTGCTTCTTCCATCAGGGTCACATACTCTTCCAGCTCTTTCTGTTTTGGAAAAGTAATGCCGTAGATGCGGGTCAACATCTTGTTTTCCTGCTTGTTACGCCAGTATGCACCCGCGATGTTGGTGAGTTTCGCGGCTTTGATGAAACCGGTATTCGGAATATGCGGTCCACGGCAAAGGTCGGTAAACCCACCTTGCTCGTATAATGTAATGGAGCCGTCTTCCAGCCCGTCGATCAGTTCCAGCTTGTACTCGTCGCCTTTTTTGGTAAAGTATTCCAAAGCTTCCGCCTTGCTGATCGGCTTGCGGATATATTCGTTTTTCTGGCGCGCCAGTTCCAGCATTTTCGCTTCGATTTTCGGGAAATCTTCCTGCGAAATGGTCTGTCCGCCCAAGTCTACATCATAGTAAAAGCCCTTTTCGATCGAAGGCCCCGTACCGAATTTCACTCCCGGATACAGCGCTTCCAATGCCTCGGCCAGCAAGTGGGCCGAAGAATGCCAGAACGTAGCTTTACCATCCTCGTCGTTCCACGTCAGCAGTTTTACCAGGGAGTCCTCCGTGATCTGGCGCGTAGGGTCCCAGACTTCATTGTTGACTTTGGCGGCTATCACATTCCGTGCAAGCCCTTCACTAATGCTGAGCGCGATTTCGAGAGCGGTTACCCCTTTTGGGTAAAAACGTTCGCTACCATCGGGCAGGGTAATTTTTACTTGAGACTCGTCTTTCATTCAAAAAAATAATTCTGTGGTATGGTTCAATGGCAATGCGGCAGGCCGCAAAACACAAAGCTATTCAATTTTAGCTTTGCGCGATGAGTCCACGCGGATATTTGTCGTACCGCGCGGTTGGATTATATTAATTTTAACCCGCGCCGTATCGAGCAGTTTGTATCCCTGGTTGGTATTTTCCTCAGGATAGTAGGAGGGGTAAAGCCCTTCCGACTCGATTTTCCGGATGCGGAACATGCCGTACCGCGCATCCTGGTCGCCCGGCGCGATGGTCAGGGAAGTCTCGTAATAGGTCTTGGCAATGTCGAGCTCGCCGCTTTTTTCGTATGCATAACCGAGCATGTTGTTGAGCTCTTTCGACTGCGGTTTCTTTCTCAAAAGTGTTTTCAATGCCGGGATCGCCTGCGGGTAGGCGCGGAGCTGAATTGCAACGGTCGCCAGCTGGTTGAGCGCCTCCTCGTAGTCGGGCTGGATGGCAACGGCTTTTTGGTAAAAGATCAATGCAGTATCGGGCTGCGCCAATGCATTCAGGATTTCACCTCTTCCAAAAAACAGGCTGGCGCGCTCGGGAAACCGTGTTAATGCACGCTCGTTAATGGCCAGCGCTTCTGCGGTGTTTTTCAGTTTCAAATTAATCGTCGTGCCTTGCTCATAGGCGCGCAAGAGCCGCGGATTGACGTTCATCGCATAATTGAAGCTCGACAAGCTGGCCAGCGAATCGCCTTGCTTCGCTTGCAACATTCCTTTGACATAATAGGCAGAGCCGTCATAAGGCGCCATTCGCAATGCCTGGTTCAGGTAACTCGCCGCTTCACCGAAGCGGTTTTTGGCCTGTAAAATATCCGCAAGCAGCACATAAAGTTCGGGGCTGCTTTGCTGCAACGCCTCGGCGCGTTGTGCGTCTTCCAGCGCATTGTCGATCTTGCCTAGCTCGCGGTTGATCTTGCCACGCAAAAGAAAATACTCGCTCACATTATCCTGCTCGTAAATCGACTCGTTAATGTCGTCCAGCGCCTCGGAATATTGCTCGCGTTCGAAGTAAATGCGTGCTCGTTTGAAGTAATTGACGTCCGAATCGATGCCGCGGTTGATCAGGTCGGTCAGGGACAACAATGCATCTTTCTGCCATTGTTCCTTACCTTTTTTGATCACGGGGGGAATGCGCGTGGACGTACGTGCGTCGCTCTGGCACGACTGTTCGAGCCCGCCGAGTGCGATGAGGAATGCAAATGATAAATATTTCAGATTGTCAGACTTCATTCGCCTCTAAACATTCTGGTCTGAAAAACGCGAAAACACGCCCAGCGGCAGCTTTTTACCAAATGAATCGGGAATAAACAGTTCACCGAACTCGTGTTTGATCTCTGTTCCGAAATGCGCCTTGATCAGGTTTTCGACGATCAGCGCCGAGAAACCGAGCGAGTACAGGTTAATGATAAAAAAGAAGTTTTTCTCCTTCAATAACTGCGCGCACAGCCTCAACAGTTCATTCAAACTCTCTTCCAGCAGCCATTTTTCGCCGTCAGGCCCGCGCCCGTATGCAGGAGGGTCGAGGATAAGGCCATTGTATTTGTTGCCGCGGCGTACCTCGCGTTGCACGAATTTCAATGCATCTTCCACTACCCAGCGGATATTGCTCAGCCCGCTCAAATCCATATTCTCCCGCGACCAGCTGATCACCTGCTTCACCGAATCGACGTGCGTCACATCCGCGCCGGACGCCTTCGCAGCGAGAGATGCAATGCCGGTGTAGGCAAACAGGTTCAGTACCGAAGGCTTCTCCTCTCCGGGCATTTGTTTCAAAGTACACGCGATGAAATCCCAGTTGGTAGCCTGCTCCGGGAATACGCCAACGTGCTTAAACGACGACAATGCGAGCTTCGTACGCAAATGCAGCTCTTTGGTGCGGTATTGGAACACCCATTTCTCGGGCATATCGCCTTTGGTAATCCATTGCCCTTTTTCCTGCGAATTTTTGTCTTTTTTGAAAACCGCATTCGACCGCGTTTCCCATTCGGCCTCGGACAGGGATTTGTCCCAGATAGCCTGCGGCTCCGGACGCGAAAGCACGTACGGCCCGAATTTTTCGAGTTTTTCGAACCCGCCGCTGTCGATGAGTTGGTAGTCGGTATGTTGGTCTGGTGAAAGTAGTATCAAGGTAGTTAAATTTAATGACCGCCGACGGCCGACCGATGACCGCCGATTGGTGTATTGTTACGTTTATTTCGATAATTTTTATGAAATCGGCGGTCGGCCGTCAGTGGTTGGCGGTCAATAAGCGATTTTGTTCAAATAAAACACATTCCTTCTCCCCCTCGTGTTCGGGTCTCCGGCGGCATTCACAATGCGCTGTTCGCCCCAGGCGAGGTAGAAATTGTCGTACCAGTAGTCGATGTCGTCGGTGCTGGTTTTGCGGACTTTGTCGCCTTCGACGTAGGTATCGTTCGGGATCACACGGTCGCTGTCGATGACCTGGTCGCCTTTGATGATCTTGCTACGAATGGCGCCGTTATGACTGTAAATCAGCTTGGAATTGCCGTTGTTGAAGGACTGGACCTTGATCTTTTCCTTCAATTCCATGCTTTTTACATTATCGAAACTGATGCTGTTGTCCCAGTTCAGGTTACCGTTCTGGTCAATATCCGCGATTACGGCGTGGGTGTAATTGAAACCGTCGAAAACCTGCGAGTTATAGCCCCGGCCTCCGTACATCGGGTTCCAGAGGTAAGGGTTGTAAAGTCCCATTCCGAATGGGTAACCGTAGCCGCCGTACCCGTAACCGAAGCCGCCCATCATACTCGGATTCTGGTAGCGGTATTCCGGATAGAAAACCTCCGCCACAAGCAGGTAATTGGAAGCCTTGGGTACAACGTCGTGTACCAGCAGGCGATAGTTCAGTTTCACGTCGTCGCCGCTTTCTTTTTTCTTACGAATGCGCTTCTCCATTTTCTCCTGCTGGCGTTCGCTCATGAAGTTGAAGAAGTTTTTGAAATCGGTAAAACTGTGGTATTTAGTGAAAACAGTTTCTTCACCAACGATTTTGCTGATGTACAAACCCTGAGAGGCTGCCATGGTGCTGCTTTGCATATTACGGTAGCCATAAGTACCGATCACAATGCGAACCGAATCGTTCAACACTTGCAAACGGCCGCTGAGTAAAGAGAAGTCGTCCTCAGGATCGACGCTCACCTGCGTGTAAAGCTCACCGGTTTCTTCATAGGAACGCGCTACGATTTTGGTCTGCCGGCCTTTTTTAACCGCAAAACACACATTCACTAAATGCTGCGCCGTATCCACTTCCACGGTTTGAATGGCGTTAGATCCTTTAATGGCCGAAGGTAATACCCTGGTTTGCTGTGTAGTAAGCTGGGTATGGATCAAAACCGGTTCGTTACGGACCATTCCGGCCATGAAAACGGAGTAGCCGAGCGTCTTGAAATCGGTAATCTCAAAACGATCGACGGTATTAATGGTAAAAGTCTCCACGAAACCCGGGCCGACATTGACCTTCACAATCTGGTACAATGAGCTCCGGTATTTGCTGAAAAGCAGGAAAACGGCCTGCCCGTCGTAGGAGGAAGCGATGTAATCGAGGTTCGCCTCGATCGGGCCGTCGATGGACCACACCCGTTCGAGATTCGTATCGAATTTCTGGACATTGAACGTGCCTTTGTCGGGCTTGGAAATGAGCAGTACGCCCTGTTTGCCGAGCGGAACAGCCTGGTAGGCCGTGTTACCTGGCAAAGGAAGTTCAATCCGCTTCACTCCCTGGGCAAAAACTTGCATGCCCAGGAAGAGTAACGGTAAGACCAGTCCAAAAATGGATCGCTTATTTTTTGTCATGTGCCAGGGCAACGATATGGTCGAATTCTTCGCGTTTGACCGGTACTACCGACAGTCTCGACAAGCGGACGAGGTCCATTTGTTTCAGGAGTTCATCCTTCTTGATCTGTGCGAGCGTAACGGTGCCGGGAAATTTCTCAACGGGTACTAGGTTCACCACCACCCATCCCGGTTCGTTGGTAGTAGGGTCGGGGTAATGCTCCTTTGAAACCTTGGCCAGCCCAACGACCTCCTTACCCTCGTTGCTATGGTAAAACAGCACGGGATCGCCCACTTTCATCGCCATCAGGTTGTTGCGTGCGGCGTAGTTGCGGACGCCGTCCCACATACCTTCGCCCTCGGCAACGAGGTGGTCCCAGGAGTATTTAAATGGTTCTGATTTTACAAGCCAATGGTTCATTCGTACGTATTTGTAATGGTAGTAGTTAAAATGTTAATCTTTCCCGACTAAATCAAGGGAATTTCGGGAATTTGCTGAAATCAGGTGTTCTTTTTTCCAAAAACGAGCGCTGGCCTTCTTTCGCTTCTTCGCTGAGGTAGTAGAGGAGTGTTGCATTGCCTGCGAGTTCCTGGATACCGGCCTGCCCGTCGAGCTCCGCGTTGAATGCGCTTTTGAGCATCCGGATCGACAGCGGGCTTTTTTCCTGGATTTTTTTCGCCCATTCCAATGTAACCGGTTCCAGGTCTTCCAAAGGAACGACCTTGTTCACGAGGCCCATTTGCAATGCGTCCTGCGCGTCGTACTGGTCGCAGAGGAACCAGATCTCGCGTGCCTTTTTCTGACCTACCACACGGGCAAGGTAAGATGCGCCGAAGCCGCCGTCGAAGCTGCCTACTTTCGGGCCGGTTTGTCCGAAACGCGCATTTTCCGCCGCAATGGTAATGTCGCAGATCACGTGCAGTACGTGGCCGCCGCCGATCGCCCAGCCAGCTACCATCGCGATAACGGCTTTGGGAATGGAGCGGATCATTTTTTGAAGGTCGAGCACGTTCAGGCGAGGCACATGGTCATCGCCGATGTAGCCGCCGTGGCCGCGTACCGACTGGTCGCCGCCGGAGCAGAATGCCTTGCCGCCTTCGCCCGTGAGGATGATCACGTCAATGCGCGGATCTTCGCGGCAGATGTGCATCGCGTCGATCATTTCGGTAACCGTAAGCGGGGTGAATGCGTTATGCTTGTGCGGGCGGTTGATACTGATTTTGGCAATTCCTTCGTGAAGTGTAAACAGGATTTCTTCGTATTCTTTAATGGTTTCCCATTGAACTGTATTGGACATAAATCAGATTGGTAAGTTTGAATTAAATGCAATGCGACGGCTCGAAACGGGCGGTTGGTCATTGCCTGAATGCGCGAAATTACTCATTGTTTGGGTTAGGTTCAAAAACAAATGAATAACTTTCCACCGCATTAAAAACGGGCTATTTACAACCCGGAGTAATGAATCCGCAGAAATTACAGGTATGATCTGGATAACGGGCAAAACGCTTTGGCAAACGCAGAAAAGGCCAAGAAATCCCTATTTCGCACAGGCTTACGACTTTATGAGTAAGTGGCTGGAAGGCAATGAAGAATTTGTGCTGCATACCTCCGGCTCGACCGGAATGCCCAAGCCCATTACCGTCACGCGCGGGCAACTGCAAGCGAGCGCGGCCATGACGGGTAAGGCGCTTGCGCTCGGGAGCGGTACCCGTGCGCTCGTGTGCCTGAACGTGGGCTACATTGCCGGGCTGATGATGCTCGTGCGCGGCATGGAGCTGGATTGGGAACTGACAGTCACCGAGCCTGCTTCCAACCCGATTGCCGGGCTGGACCATGCAGAATTTGACTTTGTAGCCATGGTACCGATGCAATTGCAATCCATTCTGGAAAATCCGGCCACCAGCAATCAGGTGAATCGGTTGGGCAAGATATTGCTTGGCGGCGCGCCGGTCGGCCTGGCACTGGCAGCGCAGATCAAAGGTCTGGATGTGCCGGTTTTCCAAAGTTACGGTATGACGGAAACCGTGTCGCATATTGCATTGAAGGCGTTGAATGGCCCGGCGGCGAACGATTCGTATGTTTTTCTGCCCGGTATTGAATTCGGTACCGACGAGCGCGGATGTCTGTTTGCTTCCGGCTCTGTTACCAATGGACAAAGGGTGCAGACCAATGATTTGGTGGAGATAAACGGCAATGCATTCCAATGGATAGGGCGGGCGGACAATGTGATCAATTCGGGTGGTGTAAAAATTGTACTCGATCAAGTCGATCAGCACATTGCATTGGTTTTCCTTGATCTGGGTATTTCAAATGCTTTTTTCTGCTGGTGGGAAACGGACGAGAAACTGGGACAAAAACTGGTGCTCGTGATTGAAAAAGCATTGCATCCCGATCGTGCGGGAAAGCTCGCGGCAGAAATTAGAAGCCGTATTTCGACCTATCAGAACCCGAAACATATTTACTTTGCAGAAGCGTTTGCCAAAACCGCAACGGATAAAATTGACAAACGCGCTACATTTCAACAGTTTTTAAAATCTTCGAATGGATAAGAATCTTCAAATACCAGGTCAGTACGTTATTCGCTTTCAAACCGCTCCGGTCGTTCCGGCGCCATTTGCCCATTTTTATACCTTGAAAATGGATATTCAATCGGCACAGGAGCTGCGCGTGGATTTTGATATTGTTTACAACGACCGTTTGGAGCTCACCGACGATGAGATTTATGACGAAGGTTTCACGAAAGACGATGACTACAAATGGAAAGGCAGCTTGCCCGCGATCTGGATCGATGAGTTCGCGGATATTCTCGCATCTTCCAAAATCATTCGCAAGCGCGAGGAAAGCGAGTTTGAGGATTTTATTGAAATAGAACTCGACGAGGACGACAAACGGGTGACCATCTACCCGGTCGATAAGGAACGCTGGTCGTACTTTTTACAGGAAATGATGCAGGCAATCTTCGAAACGGGCGGCCGTGAAAAGCCCTTCGAACTAAGCTACGTCGACATCGATAATGACGCAAAAACAACGATCGACCTGAAAGCGTCGTTTGGCAAAAAGG
Organism: Dyadobacter soli; assembly: GCF_900101885.1. Classification (GTDB taxonomy): domain Bacteria; phylum Bacteroidota; class Bacteroidia; order Cytophagales; family Spirosomataceae; genus Dyadobacter; species Dyadobacter soli. The sequence goes on from NZ_FNAN01000001.1 coordinate 580,261, forward strand.
AGTTTACATTAAGCAAGAATGCAGGTACGGCCCGTAAACTGGACTGGAACCAGTTGCAGAAAATAATGGACACGATTTACAAAGCTGAATTCGTGCCCGATAATGCTTCCGAGAGCAAGCCGTCCAAGAAAGGTAAATACATTACAGCTGGTGATGGCTTATGGTACCAGCTAGGCGTGGCGGTTTTGGAAACAACCAACAAAAGCAAAGACGTCGCGAAGATCGAGGCGTTATTCAACACGCTTTCGAAATAACAATTACTGACGGTATTGGCTCAGCTCCATTTGTAATTCGTCCACGAGCTGGGCCACCCGTTCCAGTGAAGGCTGAGGTACAGGCATTTGTACGCTTACGAACGCCTTCACTTCCCACACTTCCAGCACATCCTGCAAAGGAATTTCCAGTTCTTCAATCGATGCATTATCGGACGTCAGCAGCAAAACCCCCGCTGTTTTTACCTGGTTGAATACATTTCTGTAAATCAGGCCGTGACTTCTTAGCAGGAAAACATATTGCATTCCGTCTTTGATATCGTACCAGTTGCGGATGAACGTGCCTACCAGAATAGAGCCGGGATAGGTGAAATCCTCACCGCTCTCGAATGCCCGGTAATAGCCAGACGGCAGCGTTGGCAGCTGAAAAAGCGGCAGGCTGTTTAAATAGCCCGGATTTTGAAAGTTGGCAATGTATTCGGCCTGCTTGTTGCGTGCTACCCATTGAATGGTAGGGAAGTGTTGCGCAGGCTGCTCAACCGCCGCATTGAATTGCGTGTTTTGGTATTGGTTATTGAATGTAGGAATGCCCGCGGTCGGTTGCTGAAACGCCGCTGCCGGTTGCTGGAAAACCTCCTGCTGAGAGCTGGTTGATCGGGACGCGGTTGGTTGAGCTGCACGCGGTTGCGGCTCCGACCGATTATATGGCACTGCCTGCGAGCTGGCCGCATTGAATTGCTGCACCGGCTGGGGCGCCCCCGGCTGAGGCGCGGCTGAATGCGGGTTCTCACCACTTACCGGTTTCAAATTGATCTGCCTCGAAACCTGCCGGAGCGGCTGCTCGGGCTGTTGGTATGTTTCAATGATTTTGGACAATGGCTGCGGCTCCGTGTAGCCGGGCGTACGCGTGGGCGTAGGCTGGGGCATACCCGAGTGGGAAACGGTCATTTGCCGCGAGGTTGTCAGTGGAAGCGACATTTCGGGCGTTTCCCTTAGTTTTCGCAGATCATTTTTTAGCAAATTATCCACGCTAACGCCGAATGCGGCCGCCATGTTTTTGAGATTAGTAAGGTTGGGATTGGCCCTGGCTTCCTCGTAAGCGCCCAGTAACGACCTCTTGATCGCGATCTTACGGGCAAACTGTTCCTGCGTCAGGCCGTTCAGCCTTCTTAGATACTTGATGTTGTTGCTGACGATGCTCATAGTACAACCGATCCGTTCAAACTGCCTACTAATTGACAAATCTTTTAGTAAAAAACGAATTGAGCAACTTTCTTACCTGTTTTTTTAAATATTTAACATAAAAAAGCCGGATCGTCAGGTTTTGCTTAATTCCTGATGATCCGGCGTTTACGGAAATCGCTATTTTACCTCGATTACCATCCTTCGGCGGTCGGCCGTCAATGGTCGGCGGTCATTTACTTATAAATCTCCTTCTTGGCAGCCTTGAATGTGTTGGTTAGCAAACCACAAATGGTCATCAGACCCACACCACCGGGTACCGGGGTAATGAAGCTTGCTTTCGGTGCCACGTCGTTGAAGTCGACATCGCCTTTGATCGAGAAGCCGCTTTTCTTGGTAGCGTCGGCAACGCGGGTAATGCCTACGTCCACCACGACGGCACCTTCCTTCACGTAATCGGCCTTCACGAATTCAGGACGGCCCAATGCGACGATCAGGATGTCGGCCGATTGGCAAATCTCTTTCAGGTTTTGGGTTTTGCTGTGGGTAATGGTTACCGTTGCATTGCCAGGGTAAGTGTTGCGCTGCATGAGAATGCTCATCGGCAAGCCCACGATCTGGCTGCGACCGATTACTACGCAATGCTTGCCGCTTGTTTCGATTCCCGCGCGGATAAGCATTTCGAGGATACCGAATGGCGTTGCGGAAATGTAGGCAGGCAAGCCTTTGCACATTCTCCCGACGTTGATCGGGTGGAAACCGTCCACGTCTTTGGCAGGGTTTACCGCTTCCATGACGGTGTTTTCAGAAATATGTTTCGGCAATGGCAGCTGAACGATGAACCCGTCCACATCCGGATCGTTGTTCAGTGATTCTACGGCTTCGAGGAGCTGGGCCTCGGTAATGTCTGCTTCGAAGCGCAGCAGGGTAGAGGTGAAGCCGATTTCCTCGCAACTGCGGATTTTGGAGGCTACATAAGTTTCGCTCGCGCCATCCTGGCCTACGAGAATCGCGGCCAAATGCGGCTTCTTGCCACCGCCGGCGACCCATTGTTCGACTTCGGCCTTGATTTCAGATTTTATTTGGGAAGAAATAGCTTTCCCGTCGAGTAGTTGCATTGATTATTCAGGTAATAAATATTTCTTGATCAGAGTTTGCATTCCGGTAGTTGCCTTTTCCTGAATGAAAATCATGTTGGATTTTAAGGTAATGTCCGGTTTGACCGGGTCTACAATGTAAATGCGTCTGCCGATGGGAACATGATGTACAAGCCCCGCCGCCGGGTACACCGCCAGCGACGTCCCGATCACGAGGAACATATCCGCCTGTTCGGTCACATCCACGGCCGTTTCCATCATCGGTACTTCTTCACCAAACCACACGATATGCGGCCGCAACTGGCTTCCCAGCTCGCACAGATCGCCCGTTTTGAGCTCCCAGCCCTCCATATCATACACCAGTTTCGGATCTTTCGTGCTCCGCGATTTGAAAAGCTCTCCATGCAAATGAATTACTTTCGTGGAGCCCGCTACTTCGTGCAGGTTATCGACGTTCTGTGTCACGATCGTCACATCGAAATGCTTTTCAAGCTCAGCCAGCGCATAATGCGCCGCGTTGGGCTTCACATCCGCCGCCTGTTTCCGGCGCTCGTTATAGAAGTCGAGCACCAGCTCCTGATTACGGTTCCAGCCGTCGGGTGTGGCCACGTCCTCGATGCGGAAATTATCCCAAAGCCCATTATTATCTCTAAAAGTACTGATCCCGCTCTCAGCGCTGATCCCTGCTCCGGAAAGTACAACCAGTTTCTTCATGGGCTTTTTCGTGTTTATCGTGGACATTTGTTTTAAAACGCCACGATCAGATTCGTGGCGGTGTTATTTTTTCGCCGCTTTTTTGGCGGCCGGTTTTTTTGCCGCTGGTGCCTTGGTCGCCGCCGGCTTTTTCGCCCCGCGCCCGGCAGGTTTATCCGGCGTTTCCGCCGCCAGTTTCAATACTTGTTCGTATGTCAGCGAAGCGGGTTCGGTGCCTTTCGGGATTTTGACATTCTTTTTGCCAAATGCAATGTAGGGTCCGTACCGTCCATTCAACACCTTCGCTTCGGGATCTTCCGCGAACTCTTTAATGGTGCGGTTGCTGTCCTGCAAACGTTTTTCTTCGATAATTTCCACCAAACGGTCCTCGGTAACCGCCATCGGATCGTCCGTTTTGGCCAGCGAGTAATATTTGCCGTCGTGTTTCACGTAAGGACCGAATTTGCCGACATTCACGACCATATCCTTCTCTTCGAAGAAACCGACCTGGCGAGGCAGTTTGAAGAGTTCAAATGCTTCATCCAAAGTAATGTTTTCCATCAGCTGGCCTTTCTGCAAACTGGCGAAACGCGGTTTTTCTTCATCCTCCACATCGCCGATCTGTACGTAAGGACCATATTTTCCGATCCTTACCGAAACTTTCTTCCCGGTGGCCGGATCTTCGCCCAAATCACGTGTAGTAAGGCTCTTGTCGATCGCTTCCTCACGGGCTTCGGCTACTTTCTTCTGGAACGGCGTGTAAAAGTCTTTGATCATCTGCTGCCAGCCGAGTTGACCTTCGGCAATGTGGTCAAAGTCTTTTTCGACGTTCGCCGTGAACGAGTAATCGACAATGTCCTGAAAATGGCTTACAAGAAAATCGTTGACCACCATCCCGGTGCTGGTAGGGAAAAGTTTCGCCTTTTCCGAACCGTATACTTCTTTATTGACCTTGCTTTTGATCTGTTCATTGGCAAGGGTGATTTCTTTGAATTCCCTTTCAAAACCCTGACGGTCTTCCTTTACGATATATTCCCGTTTCAGGATCGTCGAGATCGTAGGCGCGTAGGTTGACGGGCGCCCGATCCCCATTTCTTCCAGCTTCTTCACCAAACTCGCCTCCGTATAGCGTGGCGGGTTACGGGTGAATCTTTCAGTCGCCTTCATATCCGCCAGTTTCAATATCTGACCGATATTCAGCGGGGGAAGCATCCCCTTTTGTTCTTCATCTTCCTCGTCGCTCGATTCCAGGTACACTTTCAGGAACCCTTCGAATTTTATCACTTCGCCTTGCGCTACCAGCTCTTCGGAAGTGGTTGAAATACCAATGGTCGCCGTGGTACGCTCCAATTGCGCATCCGACATTTGCGATGCGATGGCGCGTTTCCAGATTAGTTCGTACAAGCGCTGCTCGTTGCGGTCGCTGCTGCCTACCAGCGTAGAGAAATCGGTAGGACGGATCGCTTCGTGCGCCTCTTGCGCCGACTCGGACTTGGTTTTGAATATACGGCGGTGATGGTACTCGTCGCCATACTCTTTAGTTATCTGCTGCTTTGACTTATCTAACGCTTCTTCCGACAGGTTTGTAGAGTCGGTACGCATATAGGAAATCTTACCGGCTTCGTACAGGCGCTGCGCGACAGTCATCGTCTGCGCGACCGAAAAACTCAGTTTACGCGAGGCTTCCTGTTGTAATGTAGAAGTTGTAAATGGCGGTGCAGGTGTTTTTTTAGCAGGTTTTACTTCAAGATTGCGGATCGAGAACTCGGCCCCGACACATTTTTCAAGAAACTGGTAGGCTTCCTGTTCGGTAGGGAAGTTTTTGGCCAGTTCCGCATTCAATACTTTACCGTTACCCAGATCGAAATGCGCAGTTACCTTGAAACTGCTTTTTGACCTGAACGCGTCGATTTCGCGTTCGCGTTCTACTATTATGCGCACCGCTACCGATTGTACACGGCCGGCCGATAGGTTCGATTTACCGATCCGGATCTTTTTCCAGAGTACGGGTGAAAGTTCGTAACCCACGAGGCGGTCGAGAATACGGCGTGCCTGCTGGGCGTCTACCAGGGCTGTGTCAATGGTCCGCGGCTTTTCGATGGCATTGCGGAGCGCGGTTTTGGTAATCTCACGAAATACGATCCGCTTGGTATTGTCGGGAAGCCCCAAAGCTTCTTTCAAATGCCAGGAAATAGCTTCTCCCTCGCGGTCATCATCGGTCGCGAGCCATACTTCCGCATCTTTTGCCAGTTTTTTGAGCTCTGAAATGACTTTGACTTTATCGGAGGAGATTTCGTAAGAGGGTTGGAAACCATGCTCAACATCAACACCCATATCATGTTCCGGGAGGTCACGGACATGTCCGAAGCTGGACTTGACAGTGAAATCCTGCCCTAGGTAACTTTCAATGGTTTTGGCCTTCGCCGGTGACTCTACGATCACCAGATTTTTTGACATAACTTTCGATTTAAGGGACCTGGTAGCACTTTGAATGTCCAAATATAGGGCACAATCCGAGAAAAAATCAAAGCACAAATAAAAGCTGACCGAAAAACGGAGTGTGCCGCAGAGCCTCCCGAAGGGGGTGTTTCAAATTATTTTCTCAATATACAGGTTGTCAGAACAAAAAATTTTTTGTGGAGGTTATCTTAATGTACGATTAGAATATACTGGTTTTAAATAGTAGCGAAAATCGGTCGAAATGCCTCCGTATATTCTGTAATTTCGTAGTTTCGCCCGTTTATTGACAACAGATAATCCCAAGATAGTTGATTACTATTCCCATCATGAATATTTATAAGGATTACATCCAGGAGATTGAAGAAAGAAAAACCCAGGGGCTTCACCCGAAGCCGATCGATGGTGCCGAACTGTTAGGAGAAATCATCGCGCAGATCAAAGATTCGGAAAACGAATACCGCGAAGACTCTCTTAAATTTTTTATTTACAACACATTACCGGGAACCACGAGTGCCGCCGGCGTCAAAGCCAGGTTTTTGAAAGAGATCATTCTGGGTGAATCCGTATTAGCGGAAATATCGCCTGCATTTGCGTTTGAATTGCTTTCGCACATGAAAGGCGGCCCTTCCATCAGCGTATTGCTTGACCTTGCATTGGGTGAGGACTCGGAGATCGCGAAGCAAGCTGCGGAGGTACTTAAAACACAGGTGTTCCTCTACGATGCCGATACCGACCGTCTCAAAGAGGCATTCAAGGCGGGTAGTGAGATCGCCCGCGAAATCTTCGAAAGCTATGCGAAGGCGGAGTTCTTTACCAAACTTCCCGACGTTCCCGAAGAAATTCAGATCGTGACATTCATTGCCGGCGAGGGCGACATTTCAACCGACTTGCTTTCTCCGGGTAATCAGGCTCACTCGCGTTCCGACCGCGAGTTGCACGGCCAATGCATGATCACTCCCAAAGCACAGCAGGAAATCAGGTTGTTGCAGGAAGAACATCCCGGCAAAAGCGTGATGCTGATCGCCGAAAGAGGTACGATGGGCGTAGGTTCATCCCGGATGTCGGGTGTGAACAACGTGGCGCTCTGGACTGGTAAGCAGGCGAGCCCATACGTTCCATTTGTGAATATTGCACCGATCGTTGGCGGTACCAACGGCATTTCCCCGATTTTCCTTACAACCGTAGATGTTACGGGCGGTATCGGTATCGATTTGAAAAACTGGGTTAAGAAAACAGACGAGAATGGTAATGTGGTCCGCAACGAAAACGGCGATCCGATCCTGGAAGAAGTTTACTCTGTTGCTACCGGCACTGTTCTTACTATTAATACAAAAACAAAGAAACTGTACAACGGCGAGCAGGAGCTGATCGATATTTCGAAAGCGCTTACGCCTCAGAAAAAGGAATTTATCAGGGCCGGTGGATCATACGCGATTGTTTTTGGTAAAAAAATCCAGACAGTAGCGGCGAAGACCCTGGGCATTGAAGCTACACCTGTATTTGCCCCTTCAAAAGAGATTTCCAATGAAGGACAAGGTCTTACGGCGGTTGAAAAAATCTTCAACAGAAATGCAGTCGGTACCACGCCGGGCAAAGTGTTGCACGCCGGTTCGGATGTTCGTGTAGAAGTCAACATCGTCGGCTCGCAGGATACGACGGGCTTGATGACCGCGCAGGAACTGGAATCTATGGCTGCTACGGTAATTTCGCCGATCGTGGATGGAGCGTACCAGTCGGGTTGCCACACGGCATCGGTTTGGGACAAAAAGGCGCAGGCCAACATTCCGAAACTGATGAAGTTCATGAACGATTTCGGTCTGATCACGGCACGCGACCCGAAAGGGGAGTACCATTCGATGACTGACGTAATCCACAAAGTACTGAACGACATTACCATCGACGAATGGGCGATCATCATCGGTGGCGATTCGCATACCCGTATGTCGAAAGGTGTCGCATTCGGTGCCGACTCGGGAACCGTTGCTTTGGCATTGGCTACCGGTGAAGCATCCATGCCGATCCCTGAATCAGTGAAGGTGACTTTCAAAGGCGACATGAAGGACCATATGGACTTCCGTGACGTGGTTCACGCTACACAGGCGCAAATGCTGCAACAGTTTGGCGGAGAAAACGTATTCCAGGGCCGCATTATCGAGGTTCACATCGGAACGCTTCCTGCCGACCAGGCATTTACATTCACCGACTGGACCGCGGAAATGAAAGCGAAGGCGTCCATCAATATCTCCGAGGACGATACGCTGATCGAGTCACTGGAAATTGCGAAAAACCGCATCCAGATCATGATCGACAAGGGCATGGATAATCACAAACAGGTTCTCCAAGGCTTGATCAATAAGGCAGATAAGCGCATTACGGAGATCAAATCGGGTGAAAAACCTGCATTGACGCCGGATGCGAATGCGAAATATTACGCCGAAGTGGTGATCGACCTCGACGCGATCGTGGAGCCGATGATCGCCGACCCGGATGTGAATAACAAGGACGTTTCCAAAAGATATACCCACGATACGATCCGCCCGATCTCTTTCTACGGCGACGATAAGAAAGTAGACCTCGGCTTCGTAGGTTCCTGCATGGTTCATAAAGGTGACTTGAAAATTGTTTCCCAAATGCTTAAAAATTTGGAAGAACAACAAGGTAAAGTCGAGTTCCACGCGCCGCTCGTGGTGGCAGCACCTACCTATAATATCATCGAGGAGCTGAAAAGCGAAGGCGACTGGGATGTATTGCAGAAATACTCCGGTTTCGAATTCGACGATAATGCCCCGAAAGTAGCGGCACGTACGGAATACGAAAACATGATGTATCTCGAACGTCCGGGCTGTAACCTTTGCATGGGTAACCAGGAAAAAGCGGCCAAAGGCGACACGGTACTGGCCACTTCGACGCGTCTTTTCCAGGGACGGGTTGTGGAAGATTCGGAACGTAAAAAAGGAGAGTCGCTGCTGGCTTCCACACCGGTGGTAGTGCTGTCGGCAATCCTCGGACGCATTCCTAATGTGGAGGAATACAAAGCGGCTGTGGTAGGTATCGACCTAACCAAGTTCGCGCCGCCGACCAAGGCATTGACCAGATAGTTACTGATGGTATAATTGTTGATAAGTGTGAATGTATAAGCATTAATTTAATTACTATGGCATTTGACTTAGATATGATCAAGGGCGTTTATGCCCGCATGGAAGCAAGAATAGAAGCCGCTCGTAAGATTGTAGGGCGGCCTTTGACCCTGGCAGAGAAAATTTTATACTCCCACTTATGGGAAGGCACCGCCACGCAGGCTTACGAGCGGGGTAAATCGTACGTCGATTTCGCACCCGACCGCGTAGCTATGCAGGACGCAACCGCGCAAATGGCGCTTTTGCAGTTCATGCAGGCAGGCCGTCCCAAAGTAGCTGTTCCTTCTACGGTTCACTGCGATCACCTGATCCAGGCCGAAGTGGGCGCTGTGCAGGATTTGAAAAATGCCGTAGATAAAAATAAAGAGGTATACGATTTCCTTTCTTCCGTTTCTAATAAATACGGAATCGGTTTCTGGCGCGCAGGTGCCGGTATCATTCACCAGGTAGTGCTCGAAAACTATGCATTTCCGGGTGGTATGATGATCGGAACCGACTCCCATACGCCTAATGCGGGCGGATTGGGCATGATCGCGATCGGTGTTGGTGGTGCGGATGCGTCGGACGTGATGTCGGGCCTTGCGTGGGAATTGAAAATGCCACGACTGATCGGTGTGAAACTGACCGGTAAAATGAGCGGATGGACAGCTGCGAAAGACGTGATCCTCTGGGTTGCGGGCCAGCTTACGGTGAAAGGTGGTACCGGGTATGTTGTGGAATATTTTGGCGAAGGTGCTGAAAGCCTTTCCGCAACCGGTAAAGGCACGATCTGTAATATGGGTGCCGAAATCGGTGCGACCACCTCGATTTTTGCTTACGATGAAAAAAGTGCAGCATACCTGAGAGCGACGGACCGTGCGGATGTAGCCGATGCGGCGGATCAGATCAAAGGACATCTTCGTGCCGATGACGAGGTTTACGCAGATCCTGCAACTTACTACGACCAATTGCTTGAACTCGATCTTTCGACACTCGAACCGCATATCAACGGACCATTCACGCCGGACCTGGCATGGCCGCTTTCCAAATTCGCTACGGCGGTGAAAGAAAACGGATGGCCGGAAGTGCTTTCGGTAGGGCTGATCGGCTCTTGTACTAACTCTTCTTACGAGGACGTTAGCCGGGCGGCTTCTTTGGCTAAACAGGCTATTGACAAGAAATTGCAGGTTACCTCGGAATATACCATTACACCAGGCTCTGAGCAGGTGCGGTATACAGTAGAGCGTGACGGCTTCCTGGATACTTTCGAGCAAATCGGCGGGGTAGTGCTGGCGAATGCCTGTGGACCTTGTATCGGTCAATGGGCACGTCACGGGGCTGAAAAGGGTGAAAAGAATTCCATTATTACCTCATTCAACCGTAACTTCTCGAAACGCGCCGATGGTAACCCGAATACGCACTCATTCGTTGCTTCTCCCGAGATCGTAACCGCCATGGCCATCGCCGGCCGCCTGACTTTCGACCCGAGGGTTGACAAGCTGGTGAATACCGACGGCGTGGAAGTACTGCTCGATGAGCCGACCGGCCTCGAATTGCCGACCAGAGGATTCGCCGTAGAAGATGCTGGTTACCAGGCTCCTGCCGAGGACGGAAGTAATGTTCAGGTTTTGGTAAGCCCCACTTCCGACCGTCTGCAACTCCTCGAACCATTCGCGGAATGGGAAGGCACAGACCTGAAAGGTTTGAAGCTGCTCATTAAAGCAAAGGGCAAGTGTACAACCGACCACATTTCAATGGCCGGCCCGTGGCTGAAATACCGCGGACACCTCGACAATATCTCGAACAACATGCTGATCGGTGCGGTTAACTTTTATAATGAGAAGACCAACACCATCAAAAACCAGCTGAACAACCAATATGCCGAAGTACCAGCCGTTCAACGCGACTACAAAGCGCACGGAATCGGTACCATCGTGGTAGGCGACGAAAACTACGGAGAAGGTTCATCCCGCGAACACGCTGCCATGGAGCCACGCTTCCTGGGTGTACGTGCGATCCTGACCAAATCATTCGCCCGTATCCACGAAACCAACCTGAAAAAGCAAGGTATGCTGGCGCTGACATTCGTTAACACCGCCGATTACGACAAGATCCAGGAAGACGACACTATCGACATCCTTGGTCTGGAAACATTTGCAGAAGGCCGGCCTCTGACGATTGTGTTGCACCACAACGACGGTACCAACGAGGAATTCCCTGTAAACCACACCTACAATGCCCAGCAGATCGAATGGTTCAAAGCAGGTTCTGCATTGAACATCATCCGCAAGTCGGTAGGGGCATAGGCGGTATATAATTTTATAAGTAATGATGGCTCCTGATAATCGGGAGCCATTTTTTGTGTTGGGCGTTTTGAAGAATGGTGTTTTTAAATTCCAATGGTTTTACGAATTCGCCGACCCGGAGGGATAGGTTGGCTGTGCCGGGTTTTGTGATTTCGGTCGCTCGTAGGGAATGCGTTTTGTTTGACCGCTTTATGATTCCGTCGGCGTGGAAGAATGCGTTTTTTGGCGGCTCCGTGATCCCGTTGGCCCCAAGGAAATTTGTTTTGCGACCGCTTTCACGATTCCGTAGGCCCGGAGGGCCATCCTGTTTCTAGAAAACCAGACCCTCCGCTTTTGCTGGCCCAGCGGGGCCTCCTGTTTGTAGCTACGTGGATACGCCATGGTTCGCCGGCCACCTGCATTTTGTTGTTACATGCCTGACGGCATTTTAATCGTGCGATGAATGCCGCTTTTGCTACCAATGTTACATGCCTGACGGCATTTTAGTCGTGCGATGAATGCGTTTTTGCTACCAATGTTGCATGCCTGACGGCATTTTAATCGTGCGATGAATGTGTCGTTTTGCTACCAACGTTACGTGCCTGACGGCACTTGAATGGAATTATGAGAGACGCAACCTTGCAAGGCAACGACCAATCGCGTTAGCGATGTAACCTTGGTAGTAAAATCAGTGATTCAGTTTTGGGCAAATGCCGTAAGGCATGTAACAACAACGCCTACCCGTGAATACAGGAGGCCCCGCCGGGGCCGGCCAATACGGAGAAATCCGGGTAGCTATAAACAGGTAGCTCCTCCGGAGCGGGAGTTTGCTTACTTAATAAGCGGCTGTTTGCGTTCGCTTGATTTTAATGTGTCGGTGAATGGGCAATTTTGGCACCAAGATTGTGTGCCTGGCGGTACTTGAATGTGGAATGAACGCGGGAGACGCACCTTTACAGCGCAACGACTAATCAAGTTAGCGATGCAACCTTGGTAGTAAATCAGGGATTCAATTTAGGGGCAAATGCCGTCAGGTATTTGATAACAATGCAGCCGACTAGCGAAAGTAGAAAGCCCCAGTGGGGCCTAATGTTTATATGTCTCGTCCTGGAAAAAGTTTACAGTTTAGTTAATAAATCCTGACATAAGTTTACAATCGTTTGCTAATCCTAAAACTGGTTTACAGGTGCTGTTTTTTTAGAATAATAGCTTTTCCATAATTTAGTTGTTTTTAGTGGTTGTTGATGGACTTGGTTTGGCGTCAGGTTCCCAATGCTCATATGCGGCCTTTCATTGTTATACAGATCCACTGCGGTTCTCAGGAATTCCCTGACATCCTGATTTTTAAGGCGGTAAGTATCTAAATATTCATCCTTGATAATCCCGTTGACCCTCTCGGCGATTGCATTTTCCAGTGGGTCGCCGTTTTCGGTCATGCTGATTCCAAAG
>NZ_FNAN01000030.1 GCF_900101885.1 Dyadobacter soli
TTCCAGACCTTAAAAAGGCATACGAGCTGGCATTGGAGCTCAGTAACATTTTCACGACTACAAAAGAAAAAATATACGGACTGACCAGGCTGGCTAAGTGGCACGAAAAGGTCAGGCAATCCGGCTTCAAATCATTCAATACCGTTGCCCGCTCGATTGAGAATCACTACAAGACCATTGTTAACTATTTTGATAACAGAAGCACCAATGCATCCGCTGAATCTTTCAATGCGAAGATCAAAGCGTTCAGGGCGCAGTTCAGAGGAGTCAGGAATGTAGAATTCTTCCTTTACCGCCTTACCCAGTTATATGCTTAATCCAAGGTGCTCCACAACATTTGGTCTTGATCCCATTTTGTACCGATAGCAATGATAGAAGTTGCAAGAATAGCGGCACTCATGAAAGCACACCACTTGAACACGAGCGAACTGGCCGAGATCGTGCGCTTGTCTCCATCCAAAATTTCAAAAGTCCTTTCCGGCGACCAAAAATTCACATCCGATGCAGTCGGGATTCTCATCAAAGAATTAGGTATCCATCCCAACTGGCTTTTTGGTTACGAGGGCAAGCCTGAATCAGTAATGTACCTGAACGATCTGGTTCAGCGAAGCGAAGTCGAAAAACTGGAAGCTAAAATCAGGGAATTGAAGGACGAACTCGGGGAAGTTTACAAGCAACTGGCAGAGGAACGGAGAGTAAAGTAGTCATTTCCCATTATCCTGTTGCATTCTACTGATCAGGCGATTATCTTTACAAACGTTTGAATAACCCCGAAATTTAGAAAAAGTGTTGAATTACGCCCTCTGCATGAAGTCTACTTTCCTGCTTGGTGTGTTCGGCTTGCTGGTGGCGGATAGGAATGCGTGTTTTGCGCAATGCAAGGAAACCGTCAGCCCATCGAACAACAAGAAGGTCCACTACCATATTGTCCCGCTATCCGGGGCAAAAGAATACCTTACCCTTACGAAAACCGGCGAAGAACGGGTGCTCAACTACCATAACGACGAGTTTGGGCAGGTTTACCACGTCCAGATGTTCACCGAGATCAAGTTTTCGTCGGTCAAAGGTAATTTCTCCCTCTATACCACCATTAGTTCCACCGATCGCAGCAATTGGCAGAGCGAGTTTGTACTGTCCACCCCTGTTGAACCCAAAGAGTTGGAGAAAATGAAGGGAACGGCGCAGATCGAGATACTGTTGCCCGACGACAAGCGGGTATTCAAAATCGATCCAAAAAAGAACCAGCTACTGCATAAGGCCATAGCGTGCATGCACTAGGCGCGCGTCACACGTAAAACAGCTCCTTGTTGAGCAGCGTCACGATTTTATTGAAGTCCTCCGGATTCGACTCGAAATCCATGTTGTTGACGTCTATTTCAAGTATTTTCCCGTCTTCATAGTTCTGTACGAAATCCTCATAATAGCGGTTGAGGTTGGCGAGATAATCGATGGAAATATCCGCTTCGAAGTCGCGGCCGCGCTTTTTGATCTGTGAAACCAGCTTGGGAATGTCGGCTTTGAGGTATACCAGCAGATCGGGCTGTGAAACGGTGCGGATAATGGATTCGAAAAGCAGCAGGTAAGTCTGGTAATCGCGGTCGGTGAGCACGCCGGATTCGTACAGGTTGCGGGCGAAAATGTAGGCGTCCTCAAAAATAGTCCGGTCCTGAACGATCGTCGCGTAGGTTGTTTCGCGGATCGTCTGCACTTGCGCGAAACGGTTGTTCAGGAAATAGATTTGCAGATTAAACGCCCAGCGCTCCATATCCATATAAAAATCAGCCAGATAGGGGTTCCCTTCCACGGCCTCGTACATCACTTCCCATTTGAAATAATCGCCCAGCATTTGGGTCAGAGTAGTTTTACCGGCGCCGATGTTACCAATGATAGCGATGTGCATAAGGAGATAGGATGAGTTGAGTGATTGAACGAGTGCTTACAAAAATATGTATTTCAGTGAATAACCGGTCAGTTGCAAAACTGATTTTCGGCATTTTCTTAAAACTTGCATTATTCGTATATTTGCGGCTGATTTGGAGAAACGAATTGAATTATGAAACCTTACCGGGTTATCCTATATTACTATTACACAAACATCGCCGATCCCGACACCTACCGCGATGAACATCACCTGTTTTGCGTTGAAAACAATCTGCTGGGCCGCATTATCGTGGCACCGGAAGGGTTGAACGGCACCGTTTCGGGTACGCCGGAGCAATGCGAAGCTTACATGAATTATGTTCGTTCGGACGCACGTTTCGCAGGTGTTCAGTTCAAAATAGAAGAGTCGGACCATATTGCATTCCAGAAGCTGCACGTGCGCGTGAAGGATGAGATCGTGAACTCCGACCTGCCTGTTAACCCGCTCGAACGCACCGGCAAACACCTCGAACCCGCCGATTTCAAAGCTATGCTGAACGACCCGGATGTGGTGCTCGTGGATATGCGCTCGGATTACGAGCATGAAGTGGGCAAGTTCAAGGGCGCGATCACTTTCGATATGCACAACCTGCGCGAACTGCCTGACCATATGCACGAGATCGCGCATTTGAAAGATAAAAAAGTGGTTACCTATTGCACCGGCGGTATCAAATGCGAGAAAGCCAGCGCCTACCTGCTAGACCAGGGTTTTACGGATGTTTACCAGCTTCACGGTGGCATTATACGTTACGGCTTGGAAGAAGGCGGTGAGAATTTCGACGGCAAATGCTACGTGTTCGACAACCGCATTACCGTGGATGTCAACAAGGTGAACCCGACCGTCATTTCGAAATGCTATATCTGCGAAGAACTTTGCGACCGCATGGTGAACTGCGCGAATGCCGAATGCAATAACCACGTACCTATCTGCGAGAAATGCGGTTGGGAAATGGAAGGTACCTGCTCGGCAGAATGCAAAGCCCACCCTGGGAAGCGTACTTACGACGGAACGGGTTACTATGTGATCAACAGCAACCATTACCAACCGTTGCAGGGCCTGAAAAGTCAGCAGAAGAATATCAAGAAAATGAAACTCGCATTGAAAACTGAATCGGCTTAGCCGGTTCAGTTCAATGCTTTTTCAAGAATGTAATCGTTCATCCAGTAAGGCCCGATGGGAATGTCCTGCTCGTCGACGACGCGGAAACCCATTTTTTCATAAAACGACCTGGCCTTGTTGTAGCGGTTCACATTCAGCGACAGCACCGTTCCTCCCTTCGATTTCACGAAATTTTCTGTTTCCTGCAAAAGGTATTTGCCCGCGCCGGTTCCCTGCGTGGCGGGAAGCACATATATTTTGTGTAATTTGAACTTCCCCGCGTGCTCTTCCGACACCGCCGAGAAGCCGACCGGCGTTTCGTCGGCCAGCAGGATCAGGAATTGCTGGCCGGATTGCATCTGGTGTGTGAGGGCTTCGGGAGAATATATTTTTTCGAACATATAATCGATCTGCTCCTTGCTAAGGATGTCACGGTAAGTCGGTTCCCATGTTTTTTCCTGAATTGTGATAATAGTTGGAATGTCCTCAACGGAGGCTTGTAGTGTTGCGAATGAAGGCATATTGCTTAAATTTGGCAGCTTGAAAGGCGCAATTAAATATTTATTCACTTAAAATCCATGTTACTGAGCCGGCAGAACAGATCGCACGAAGCAGCTAAGCACCCGATCAGTAGAAATATATGAAACCCCTCATTTTAGTTACAAATGACGACGGAATAACGTCAAAAGGAATCCGAACACTGGTTGATATCATGCAGACGCTGGGCGAGGTGATTGTGGTTGCCCCTAACAGCCCGCAGTCGGGAATGGGCCATGCCATTACCATCGGTGAACCGCTGAGGCTCTATTCCACCCATATTTTTGATAATGTAACAGAATACGAATGCTCGGGTACCCCGGCCGACTGCGTGAAACTGGCCAAGAACTACGTGTTGCGGGATCGCAAGCCCGACCTTGTCGTGAGCGGCATCAACCACGGCAGCAACAGTTCGATCAGTGTGCTGTATTCCGGCACCATGTCAGCGGCCATTGAAGCAGCGATCGAAGGCATTCCGGCAATCGGGTTTTCACTTTGCGATTTCAGGGAAGATGCGGATTTCAGTCACGCTATCCCTTACATTAAGTCGATTACCGAGGAAGCTTTGAAAAATGGTATTCCAAACGGCATTGCATTAAATGTGAACATTCCGGCAAAGACTGATCTGGCATTAAAAGGTGTAAAGGTTTGCCGCCAGGCGCACGCCAAATGGCAGGAGAAATTCGACTACCGCGTTGACCCTAACGGTCGCGGCTACCTCTGGATGGCCGGCGAGTTCGTAAATTTCGATACGGAAAAAGAAGATACCGATGTCTGGGCACTGGATAACAATTATATCTCGGTGGTGCCATGTCAATATGATCTGACAGAGTATGAAGCGTTGAAAAAGCTATCGACCTGGGATTTGTAATTTAACAACAGCTATGGCATTAGTAGGCAGTTTATTAAAGAAGGGCATCCATTTCAGCAACATCGTTGCCAACCGCCGCAAGGCAAGTTTACACCAGCAGCAGAAGAAAACTTTGGCCAAACTCCTGGCCAAGGCCAGATATACCGAGTTCGGCGAAAAGTACAACTTCGACGAGCTGCTTTCCTCCATTCTTTTTGGTGAAAAAGGCGCATTTTACGAGCTCTACAAGCGAACGGTGCCTGTTTACGATTACAATAAGATATTTAACGAATGGTGGCATAAATCGCTCGAAGGTGAAAAGGACGTGTGCTGGCCTGGTACTATCAAGTATTATGCATTGAGCTCCGGTACGTCGGAAGCGGCTTCCAAGCAGATCCCGGTAACCAAGGCAATGACCAAGGCGATACAAAAGACGAGTATCCGCCAGATTTTGTCATTGGGCCATTACAAAGACCTCCCGCCTGATTTGTACGAAAAGGGCTTCCTGATGCTTAGCGGCAGTACCAACCTCAATCCGCACGATACGGGAAGTTTGGCAGGAGATTTGAGTGGTATCCAAATCCAGCAGATTCCGCGCTGGTTCCGGCCATATTACAAACCGGGCCAGAAAATCGCGGCGCAGCGCGACTGGGGCTTGAAACTGGAAGAAATCACGCGCGTAGCAAGCGAATGGGACATTGGATTCGTCGTAGGCGTGCCTGCGTGGATCCAGCTGCTTTTCGAGAAGATCATCGCGCATTATAATGTAAAGAACATCCACGAAATCTGGCCTAATTTGCAGGTTTTCGCGCATGGCGGCGTTTCGTTCGAGCCTTATCGCAAGGGTTTCGAGAAATTGCTCGGCAAGCCGATGATTTACATTAACACCTATCTGGCTTCCGAAGGCTTTATCGCCTACCAATCGCGGCCGGGTGCGGAGGGGATGGAATTGGTGTGTGACAATGGCATTTTCTTTGAATTTATCCCTTTCACGCCCAAGAACTTCGATTCGGACGGTTCGATGCTTGAAAATCCCGAAACGCTGATGATCGATCAGGTGGAAGAAGGCAAAGAATATGCATTGCTGCTTTCGACTTGCTCGGGTGCATGGCGTTACCTGATCGGCGATACGCTTAAATTCGTAGACAAGGCGCGCGGCGAGGCCGTCATTACCGGCCGAACAAAGCATTACCTGAGCCTTTGCGGCGAGCACCTTTCGGTGGACAATATGAACAAGGCTATCGACCTCGTTTCGGGGGAAATGGGTATTTCGGTGAAAGAGTTTACCGTTTGCGGCATCGAGCACGGCACATTATTCGCGCACGACTGGTACGTGGGTGTGGAAGAATCGAATGTGGATGCCGAAGTTTTGAAACAAAAACTGGATGCGAAACTCGCGGAACTCAACGACGACTACGCCGTAGAGCGCCGTCACGCATTAAAAGAGGTATTCGTGACCGTATTGCCCAACCAGGCATTCTACGACTGGATGGAATCCAAAGGCAAGCTCGGCGGGCAGAACAAATTCCCCCGCGTTTTCAAGAAAGACCTGATCGGCGATTGGAAGAATTTCCTCAAAACCGAAGGCTACATTAAAGAATAACCTTACTTCAAGAAATTGGTATAAGCAATCTGACAGGCGATGAGAATAAAAACCACGCCTGTCACTTTGTTAAATATCGTGACCACTCTCGGCGTAAACAGCTTTTTGAGCCTGTGCGCGAAAACAGCGATCGCGCTTTCTACCAAAAACACCGCAATCACACTCGCGGTAAAAAACAATATCACCTGGTTCAGATTGAAATGCAGGTTCGTGCGGATGTACGACGCGATCGTTACCCAGCTGATGAAATTCACCGGGTTCAGGCCATTCAGCAGAAAACCTGTCGTAAAATAGTACAGGAAGTTGCCAAAACGCGTTTGCGGCTCGGCGATCTGCGGCTGGCCTTTAATAATGTTGCTCAAACCCAGCGCAGTGAGGAATACGACACCCGCTCCGGCCATCCATTTGTGGAAATTCGGAATGTCGGGCAGCAATGCCGTACCGAAAATGGCAAAGAAAACGAAGATAATGTCGCAGATAAAAACGCCGAAAGCGATCTTGATACCCGACCGGTAACCATTATCGACGCTGTTTTGGACCAATGAAAAAAATACGGTCCCGAAAGTAAGGCACAATGCGACGCCCGTCAGCGTCCCGTAAAATAAAGCTTGCAGCATATTAAATACCTTTCAGTCTGGCGGTCATCAAAATGCCCGCTACCGAAAGCGAATCGGTGATCTCGGACCGCATGACCATTTCCACCGCTTCTTTCAAAGGCAATTTCCACACCTGTAACTCCTCGGTTTCTTCGGGTTCGGCTTCCGCCTGCGTAAGGTCTTCGGCAATGAACAGGAACCCTTCTTCGTTGGTAGCCGAGTTGGAGGTATGAATGCGGGCGAGTTTGGTCCATTTGTTCGCTAAAAGACCGGTTTCCTCTTTCAGTTCGCGCTTGGCGGCGTCGAGCGGGTCGGCATTAAGGGCACCGCCGCCTTCCGGGATTTCCCAGGAATATTCGTCGATGGCGTAACGGTACTGGCCCACGAGGTAGATGTTGTCGTCGCTGTCCACCGGGATTACCCCTATCGCCTGATTTTTGAATTTAACCAAACCGTAAATGCCTTTGTTACCCGCCGGGTTAATCACGTCACGGTGACTGAGTTCCAGCCAGGCATTCTCATAAACGGTTTCAGACGATAGTGTTTTCCAGTTATTTTCAGTGGATATAACCCGCATTTTCTTAGTATTTTTGACCTTTCATTGACAAATCTCAAATGCAAATAAACCAAAATAAGCTTAAACAACGTCTCATCATGCTGTCTTTTGTAGCCAGCATTCTGTTGACAGGATTGAAGTTTTTTGCATTCTACCTCACCTCTTCCAACGCCATTCTGAGCGACGCGCTCGAATCGATCATCAACGTAATCGCCAGCGGATTTGCGTTTTACAGCGTTTATCTTTCCTCCCAGCCCAAAGACCGGAACCATCCTTACGGCCACGGGAAAGTCGAGTTTTTTTCAGCGGGGTTCGAAGGTGCATTGATTATCATTGCATCGATATTCATTGTGGTAGAGGCCATTAACAGGCTTAGAAACCCCGAACCGATTCAAAACCTGGCGGAGGGCTCCGTGTTTATTGTGTTTACGATCCTGGTCAACACCGCCATTGGATACAAGCTCCTTACCGAAGGCCGGAAAGCCAATTCGCTCGCATTGGTCGCCGACGGAAAGCATTTAATGTCCGACAGCATCAGCAGCGTGGTGCTGATTTTGAGTGTTGGACTGATTATGCTGACGGGCTATGCCTGGATCGACAGCGTCGCATCGCTGTTTTTCGGACTTTTCCTCGCTTACAGCGGCTCACAGCTGGTGAGTAAATCGGTGGCGGGTTTGATGGACGCCAGCGACGACCTGCTGCTCGACAAAGTGATTCGTGTTTTGAATGAAAACAAAAAGGACGAATGGATCGATGTCCATAACCTCCGCGCGCAGCAATACGGCTCCGATCTGCATATCGACTGCCACCTGACATTGCCTTACTACTGGGAATTGCAAAAGGTACACGAAACGATCCACGAGTTCGAGAACATTCTCAAAGCGTCGCAGGTGGGCGAAACGGAAATTTTTGTCCACGCCGATCCGTGCATATACCAATGTTGCTACTTTTGCAGGATCGACAATTGTCCCGTCCGCCAGCATACATTCGTGCAGGACATCGAATGGGACGCAGCCAAACTCACCAAAAACGAGAAGCTGTACCGCGAAGCCAGAATCAATATTCAAGAACAATAATCAAATCTAAATTCTAACCAATCATGGACTTTTCTCGTCGCGATTTCCTTAAAAAGGCCGGAGCCACTGCGCTTGCTGCCACTGCATTCACCGATCTGTTCGCCGAACCGGCTGCTAAAAAACTTTGGTTCGACATTTCATTGGCCGAATGGTCGCTGCACAAGGCTCTTTTCGCGAAAAAACTCACCAACCTCGATTTCCCTGAACTGGCTAAAAAAGAGTTCGGTATCTCTATTGTAGAATATGTAAACCAGTTTTTCAAAGACAAGGCGGAAGATAAAACTTACCTCGCCGAGCTGCTGAAACGCGCGAAGGACAATGGCGTAACCAACAACCTGATCATGATCGACGGCGAAGGCGGCCTTGGCGAGCTCGACGCGGCGGTACGTAACAAAGCTGTTGAAAATCACTATAAATGGGTAGAAGCGGCGAAATACCTGGGTTGCAAAACCATCCGCGTGAATGCATTCGGTAAAGGTTCAGACGAAGAAGTAGCCAAAGCGGCGATCGATGGATTGGGTAAACTGGGCGAATTCGCTTCGAAAACCGGCATTAATGTGATCGTTGAAAACCACGGCGGATCGTCTTCAAATGGCAAATGGTTGTCGGGCGTGATGAAGCAGGTGAACATGAAAAATGTAGGTACGCTGCCCGATTTCGGCAATTTCTGTATCAAACGTTCTTCAACAGGTTGCGAAGAGTCGTATGACCGTTACCTAGGCACGCAGGAGCTTATGCCTTTTGCAAAAGGTGTAAGTGCGAAAACTTACGACTTCGATGAGAAAGGAAACTGTATCGAAACGGACTATGCGAAAATCCTGAAGGTGGTGAAGGCCAGCGGGTTCAAAGGCATTGCCGGTATCGAGTACGAAGGAAGCAAGCTTTCGGAATATGACGGTATCAAGGCGACCAAGGCGCTGTTGGAGCGTGTCGGACCGACTGTGTAGTTTCGATTTACAATAAAACAAGAACGCCTGGCAAATTGCCAGGCGTTCTTGTTTTATTGCGGTCAGAGACCGCGTGACGCTCGGACGTAGTTGGAAACTACGCCCAACTGATGGAAGTGAACCGGACATCGCAAAGAAGTTGGGCGTAGTCTGAGACTACGTCCGAGTGTAAGCCGGTCTCCGACCGGCCACCCCCAATCTCACATCCCCAGATAACTCAAAAACTCCTTCTTTGTCCCCTCTTCCTCAAACTTCCCACCATAAAAAGCAGTAACCGTTGAGCTGCCTGAATCCCGTATCCCGCGTGACTGCACGCACATATGTTGCGCGTCGATTACCACGGCTACGTCTTCGGTTTGTAATGCTTCTTTTAATTCATTTGCAATCTGCACGGTAAGCCGTTCCTGTACCTGCGGACGTTTCGAGTAGTACTCCACAATACGGTTCAGCTTCGATAAGCCGATCACCTTCCCGCTTGAAATATAGGCGACATGCGCCTTGCCGTAAATCGGGACAAAGTGGTGCTCGCAATTTGAAAACACCGAAATGTCCTTCTCAACCAGCATTTGGTTGTATTTATATTTATTGTCAAACAGCGCGATTGCCGGCTTGTTTTTCGGATCCAGACCGCTGAAAACTTCTTTGATATACATTTTCGCAACCCGTTTCGGCGTGCCTTTGAGGCTGTCGTCCGTCAGGTCGAGGCCCATGATCTCCATGATGTGGCGGAAATGCTTCTCGATCAACTCCATTTTAAGCTCATCCTCCATCGCGAACGCGTCCTTGCGGAGGGGAGTCTCTATCCCTGAAAACAAATGATCGTCACCAACCTCCTCGATGTCCAAAGCTTCACTGGACTGGATACTCGACAAAATTCCGTTCTGTTTCATACAATCTGATTTTCAGGTCCAGACCTGAGTCAATTTTGGGTCTTATTACTGAATAAATAACGATCGCGATGTTTTCCGCGGTCGGATTAAGGGTTTTGAATTCTTCAACGTCGAGATTCAGGTTCCGGTGATCAAACCGGTCGATAACGGATTCCTTCAATATGGCGCTAAGTACTTTCATGTCCATCACGTAGCCTGTTTCGGGGTCAACCGGACCCGTTACCTGTACGATCAGTTCATAATTGTGCCCGTGAAAGTTGGGATTGTTACACTTTCCGAAAACCTCCCCGTTCTTCTCCTCCGACCAATCCGGATTGTGAAGACGATGGGCCGCATTGAAATGCTCCTTCCGGAACACCGCCACCTTTTGCACCATATTTTAAACCACTTAAAATTTTCGTTTGCCTTAAATGTCGTTACAAAGTTTGTGTCCAACACATCTAAGGGTTCGAGCATGCTTTGAGTCGCTCTCAGAAGTCTCTTGCTTTGGGTAAACGCTGTAAGCTAGGAAATTGTTCACGGCATTCCTATTTACTGTTACCGGAATGCGTCCGGTATGTCAAGTTTTAATTAATAAAAAAATTTAAAAATCTGGCTTTTGCGTGTAAATTGCAGCCCCGGACCCGGTAAAGCCAAATAATCTTCTACCAACCGTACCGCCAACTTTCAACAGATTCTGATATGGATAGACGTGATTTTCTGCAAAAAACAGCATTGGCCGCACCCGTCGCAGGCATCATCCCATCGCTGAATTTGAAAAAGGAAAAACCGGCAGGAAATGTACGTTTAGGTTTTATAGGCGTCGGGCTAAGAGGACGCAACCATGTGGAGCAAGCTTTGTTTCGACCGGATGTGGAAATCAATGCGATCTGCGACATCGACCCCGAAGCCGTCAATATTACGCTCGACAAAATCAAAAAGGCCGGCCGCAAGGCCCCAGTGGTGTATTCCAAAGGCGAAGAGGATTTTATGAACCTCGTCAAGCGCGACGACCTGGACGGCGTGCTCATCGCCACGCCCTGGCAATGGCACGTACCGATGGCGCTGGCATCGATGAATGCGGGCAAGTACACCGCGGTAGAAGTTTCCGCAACCGTTACTTTGCAGGAATCCTGGGATTTGGTCAACACTTACGAAAAGACCGGCTCGCATTGCATGATCCTCGAAAATGTATGCTACCGCCGTGATGTTATGGCCATACTCAAAATGATCCGCGCCGGTATGTTCGGCGAAATGACGTACGCGCATTGCGGCTACCAGCACGACTTGCGGGGCATCAAATTTAATACCGGCAAAAGTAATGCAGGTCACGGCGTCGAATTTGGTGCGAAAGGGTTTTCCGAAGCCAAATGGCGTACGCAGCATTCCGTCGACCGTAATGGCGACCTCTACCCTACCCACGGCCTGGGCCCGGTAGCACATTGGCTCGATATCAACCGGGGCAACTGTTTTACCCACCTGACATCCATGGCCACCAAATCACGTAGTTTACATAAATACATTGTAGATCACGGCGGCAAGGACCACCCGAATGCAAAAGTCAATTTCAAACTGGGCGACATTGTGACGACGATGATCCAATGCCATAATGGCGAAAACATCGTGCTCATCCACGACACCAACTCGCCGCGCCCCTACTCGCTCGCATTCCGCGCGCAGGGAACCGAGGGTATCTGGATGAACGACGGCCACACCATTTACCTCGAAGGCGTATCGCCCAAAGAGCATACCGCGGAGCCGGACAAGCCCTATCTCGATAAAAACGACCATCCGCTTTGGGCCAAATATGCCAAGGAAGCCGAGAATGCAGGCCACGGCGGCATCGACTACTTTGTGTTACGCGGATTTGTAGAAGCCATCAAGCGCAAAACCGCCCCTCCGATCGACGTCTACGACGCCGCGGTGTGGAGTGCTATCAGCCCTTTATCCGAACTTTCGATCGCACGCGGCAGCTCGCCCGTTGAGATTCCGGACTTTACGAGAGGAAAATGGCGAACAAATCAACGGATCTTTGGCCTGAATGACGAATTTTGAGTATTATAATAACCTGAACTAACCTTATCCAAATACGACTTAAATGAGCAAAAAGAACAGTTACCTGGGTCCCCTCTTCATTATCGGCATTCTATTCTTTGTGATGGGTTTCGTCACATGGGTTAACGGAACACTGATCACCTTCTTTAAAAAAGCATTTTCTCTCGACAACACCAGTTCTTACCTGGTAACGTTCGCATTTTTCATCTCCTACACCGTGATGGCGATCCCGTGCTCGATGGTTTTGAAAAAGACCGGTTTTAAAAACGGTATGTCGCTGGCACTCGGCGTAATGGCTGTGGGTACGCTGATATTCATTCCGGCTGCGGAAATGGCTTCCTATCCATTGTTCCTGGTCGGGCTTTTCACCATCGGTATCGGTCTTACTGTATTGCAAACCGCTTCCAACCCCTATGCGACGATCCTCGGCCCACGCGAAAGTGCCGCGCAGCGGATCAGTATCATGGGTATTGCCAATAAAGGCGCTGGTATCATCAGTCAGATTGTAATCGGTAAAATTTTACTAGCGGGAGCGACATCTTCTGATCCAAAAGAAGAACTTGATAAAGTTGCAATGCCCTATATGATACTTACCGCGATCCTTATCGGCCTTGCTTTATTGATCAAATTCTCAAAAGGATTGACAGAGGTAAGTGAGGAGGAAGAGGACGATTCGAACCAGGCAGGTATCCATCTAAATGCCGACAAATCAAGCGTTTTGAAGTACCCGAATCTAGTACTGGGTGTACTTGCAATTTTCTGCTACGTAGGTGTGGAAGTTTTGGCCGCGGATACGATTATTACGTACGGAGTTTCATTAGGATTCCCAGAAACCGAAGCAAGTTTCTTCGGAACTTATCCACTTGTCGGAATGCTGGTTGGCTACTTTCTAGGAATTGTTTTAATCCCAAAATTTGTCTCCCAGCAAGCCTATCTCACATTTAGCGCAATCCTGGGAATGGTAGCTGCATTATTTGCAATTTACTCTCCCGGATTTACTTCTATCATCTGTTTGGCCATTGCTGGCTTTGCAAATGCAGTAATTTGGCCTGCTCTGTGGCCCTTAGCGCTGCATGGCCTTGGAAAATTCACCAAAATCGGCTCGGCACTCTTGGTTATGGGTATTTCCGGAGGAGCGATCATTCCAGTTGCCTATGGTAAAATTGCTGATTCGATTAAAAGTACGCAGCACGCTTACTGGATCATGATTCCACTATATATCTTTATACTTTATTTCGGTCTCGTAGGCCACAAAAAGAAAAGCTGGTAGTTCAATGAGGATTTCAACTCCCGGCCGCATTTGCCTTTTCGGGGAACACCAGGATTACCTGGGGCTCCCCGTGATCGCAGCGGCCATATCGCGAAGAATTAGTGTCGACGGCGGTTATCGCGATGATCAAAAAATAGTGTTGCATCTGCCCGATCTGGGTACTAAGGAAGAATTCTCACTCGATACGACATTCCCTTACACCAAGCCGCGCGACTATTTCCGCAGCACGATCAATGTTGTCAAAAGAAAGGGACTAACCTTCTCCAAAGGCTTCGAGGCGACCATTCACGGGAATATTCCCATTAACTCCGGGACATCCAGCTCTTCGGCATTGATTGTATCCTGGGCCCATTTCCTGGACAAGCTAAGCGACAATCCACTCAATTTTTCAAAAAAAGAACTGGGAGAAATCGCCAATGCGGCAGAAGTACTGGAATTCGGCGAGCCCGGCGGGATGATGGACAACTACTCCACCGCCATCGGCAATGTCATTTACCTCGAATCGACGCCTGTCATCAAAGTAGAGGCATTAACCCCTAAACTAGGTACATTCGTCCTCGGCGATTCGCTGGAACCCAAAGACACGCTCGGTATCCTGGCCCGCTGCCGTTTTGGAATGGAAGAAGTAATCAAAATCGTCACCGGTTACGACCCATCTTTCTCCATTTTCACGACACCCATCGAACAGGTAACAGACTACAAGTCCATACTCTCCGACGACCAGCTGAGCCTGCTCAATGCCAACATCGAAGACCGCGACATTCTCGTGGAAGGGAAAGTGCTCCTGATCGACAGTGCCGAAAACCACGCCAGCGGCGACTTCGACAAGCATTTCGGCAGCCTGCTCTACAAGCATTACCAAAACCTCCGCGACCACAAACGCACCTCCACGCCGAAAATCGAACGCATGATGAACGCAGCCCTCGGTGCCGGTGCATTAGGCGGCAAAATCAACGGCTCGGGCGGAGGCGGCTGCATGTTCGCGTACGCGCCTACGCATGCGGAAGAGGTGGCCGAGGCCATCGAGCGCGAAGGTGGGAAGAGCTACATTATTACTGTCGACGAAGGCACCCGGATCGAAGGATAACCGATCCGGGCGCTTCGCCTGAATTTTTCCATTGCAAACGTCCTCATTTCTCGATTAGGACCCGTTTCGTCTGCACCGTTCTATCCTCGAAAGTTGCCTTCAAGAAATATGTCCCTTTCAACCCTGCATTCAATTTTACAGTCGTCAGGTCTCCGTCTTCATTTGATAAATAGTTCTGCACCAACCGCTGTCTTTCATCCAGGAGCGCAATTTTTGTTATCCTGTTAACCCTGCCGTTCAGATTTACAGCCTGAATATCCTCGGGTGATTTCGATGATATTGTAATGACTTCATCCTCCCGGGCCGGATTAGGATATACCTGCATTTTAGCACCATTTGGCTTGAAGAATGTAAACGAATATCGAGGCGCGCCGCAGAATGCAATGGAAAGGCCACCATTGTTCGAAGGGCCATTGAATGTGAAATTCACTGCCCCAGAACTTTGATTACTGATGATGGTGCTTCCAGCAGTCGGGCTGAATGTTGGCCCGGTGTCTGGATCTAGTCCCCAAAATATCTGCATATTGTGCGCGCCCCAGGTAGTGGTTTGGAAGCTACCGGAGATCAGTTTACCATCAAGGTAGACGCTTGTCAATGGTGGAGCGTAGTTGCACGTCCAGCAGGTTGATGGATTGCCATAGCCAGGGGGCACATCGAGCGCATTGTGCTTAACCAATGGACCAGGCCCGAACTTGGAAATGAATTTACCGTCGTATGTTGTCAAAGCTGAATGATCTCCAGAGTATCGTATTCGTAGTTTTCCGACGGTGCTGTTGTAGTTTGTTTGGGTATAACTTGGATTCACCCCCGCTATATAAGGCGTCACCCCACCAAAGGTCACTTGGTCAATACAAGTCTGGGCTCCTCCGGTAGAAACGTGCCAAGCATAGCCGTGGCAGTTATACTGCCTCGAATAGTTAGCCAAAATAGTGCAACTCGGGCCGTAAAGCCCGTTTTGGATGGCATTTTGGTTCGATTGCAATTGCGCATCAGTATAAAACCCTGCATTTTGATATGCGAAAAGTGCTGCCGGCGGCACCGCTACTCCGTTAGGCGTATTTACCTGCGAATAACATACATGGATACATATGTGCGAAATCAGCACTGCTGTACAGATCTTGTTCATATTTCTCAATATTGTTCTGTTAACAAAACTACCATCAACTCAATATTATCGTAGAATTCGTTATAGTGAATCTGCAAGTCTCCAAGGTGCTGGCCTGAACAATTAAAAATGTGGCTTGCCGGGCCTGAAAGGAACGAGTTTTCGAACGCAAGAAAATACGCTCCCCTATAACGATACACTGCCACCCGTAATGAGCCCATTTTCGGTTGTTGAAACCAGGCCAGCTCCTCCTGTACCCAGGGTTCATTTTCCAAGAACTCCTTTGTGAAGCACGAACTATCCGGCTCGTATTCATTAATCTCTCTTTGATCGCAAGATTCGGCGAAGATGAGGACCGACAAAATCACAATGGTGAACAACCGGCTTAAATGGAAGCTTTGACTTCCGCGGAGAACTGTAAATGTCTTCATGACTTTAATTTTTAATGTTTAACAGATTTTACAAACTCTTCAAACTTCACAAGCAGCGTTTTTAGCTCATCGGCGTCCTTGGCAATTAACCTGTTCCTAAACAGATCGGCGCTCTGCTCGTTGAAAGCATCTTCCAGGACATTCACATTCATGGTCTTCATCACCTTGTAATAGATATAAGCACTAACAGCATCCGAAATGCCGCCAAAAACATCCCTGTACCTTTGCTTAATGAGCAGCTGCGAATACAAGCGCTTCAAGAATTCAGCCTTTTCGTCGGAAGACATCTGGTTCAGCAGCGCGTCATCGCGCATAATCAGCTCTGCCCCGATCCAGTTCAGTGAATAAGCTCCCATTTCCGCGCTATCGGCAAGGGTGACGATCTTGCTGAAATCTTCCCTGAAATAGACATCACGCAGTGCTTTCATAGCATCAGGCCGCCGCTTGAATTCCGTAAAGCCGTTGAAGCCTTCCAATGCGAAACCCAAACCCTCAATCGGGCTATCGTGTGCGACATAACTCTGAAAAAACGGGTGCTCCATCGTAATTAACAGCAACTCTTCCGTACTCAACGTTTTCAGATCGATACCTTTAATCTGACAGGCTTCCTGCCGTTCTTCGACAGACGTTAGCGCATTCCAGCATTCAGTACCCGGCTTGCAGGGATAATTCCAGCGCAGTGTGGACTGCGCGGAAGCGAGCGACGACAGTAATGTGACAATCAAAAACAGTTTGATTTTTCTCATAGAACTCCTGTTTACATGATGAATAATACATGCACTTTGCCGCGAACGCGGACGATCGTTTCAGAACATTGAGCTTACAAGTTGCCGTAGACTGGCGGTGACGGGCGATGCAAATATTTGATTTTTCAAATACAAAACATAACCATTTTAATGAGTAATGAATATCCGGCTGGAATTAATATGGGAACGGTAATAAGGCAGCAGATTTACGACCCGTCAAGCGATGGTTACAAAGCCTCAACTGAAAATTGAAAAATGCACCATTGGCGTTCCGATTGTGTTTTAGTTTTAAGACCTTTGTCGATATTACCATTCCATTGACCGTGATCACACCTGCTGAACAAAAAACCAATATTTACTGCCCGTCGCTGACGGCATATCAACGGCGTAAAACCATTTCCATCAATATTGGCGGCGTGCCGATGGGCTCCGATTACCCGATACGCGTGCAGTCGATGACGACGGTGGATACGATGGATACACAGGGCTCGATCGACGAGGTGATCCGGATGGTCGAATCGGGATGCGAATATGTGCGTATCACCGCGCCAAGCGTGAAAGAGGCCCAAAACCTCGAAAACATCCGCAATGGGTTGCACAAGCTGGGCATTCAGGTGCCGCTGATCGCCGATATACATTTTACGCCCAATGCAGCCGAACTGGCTGCCCGCATCGTCGAAAAGGTGCGGATCAATCCAGGTAACTATGCCGATCGCAAGCGTTTCGAGGTGATCGATTACACCGATGCTTCCTATGCCGCCGAGCTGGAAAGGATCCGGGAGAAGTTTATCCCCCTGGTCAAAATTTGCAAGGAGTATGGCACTGCTATGCGCATCGGCACCAATCACGGCTCGCTTTCCGACCGCATTCTGAGCCGCTATGGCGATACGCCGCTGGGAATGGTGGAGTCGGCGCTGGAATTTCTGCGGATTTGTGAAGAACTGAATTACTATAACATCGCGCTGTCGATGAAGTCCAGCAACACGCAGGTGATGGTGGAAGCCTACCGCTTGCTGGTGCAACGGTTGGACGAAGAAGGTTTGAAGCCCTACCCGCTGCATTTGGGCGTTACTGAGGCTGGCGAAGCCGAGGATGGCCGCATTAAGTCGGCTGTCGGGATTGGTACTTTGCTGGAAGACGGCCTCGGCGATACGGTGCGCGTTTCACTGACCGAAGCGCCGGAAAAAGAAGCTCCCGTGGCCCGCGCATTGATCGAGCGGTACACTACGCGTGCTGACCACGCACCCATCGAGCCGATCGATCATTGCCCGATTAACCCGTTCCAATATACGCGTCGCGATACACGGGAAGTTTATAACATCGGCCATTTGAATGTACCACGGGTAATTGCCGATTATTCGAATATCGAGGTTCAGCAACTGGACGATCTGAAAAGCATCGGGCATTTCTTCCTGCTGGTTCCCGATAAATGGGCCATGAACGACCAGGGTGCAGATTTCATTTACTCCGGGAAAAAACCGGTGCCGTTCATGCTTCCAAACGGTCTGCGTGAAATCCTCGACCATTCGCAATGGCTCGCACACGCTGAAAAACACATTAAATTCCCGCTTTTCGAGGTAGCGGAATGGAATGCCGCGACAGAAGTTTCCGCTGAGCTTAACTTTATCAAAGGCGATATTCACACATTCGACCAGGCATTTTTGAATGCTGTTTCGGATAAAAAGAATGTCGTTCTCGTGCTGCACACGCATAATGCCCACGCGATGCCGGAAATGCGCCGTTTCTTTTACAAACTCACAGAACTGCATTTCAAACTACCGGTGATTATCAACCGAAGCTACCAGACCGATCTCGGCGATAAGCTTACATTATATTCCGCAACTGACATTGGTGGCTTGCTGGTGGATGGCTTCGGTGACGGAGCGTTACTTTCGCCTGAGTTTCCGGCAGGCATCGCGCATTCGGACAAGTTAAAAGCCGCTGCTTCCTATAACAGCATTGCCTTCGGAGTTTTGCAGGCAGCACGCACGCGGATGTCGAAAACAGAATACATTTCCTGCCCTTCCTGCGGACGCACATTGTTCGATTTGCAGGAAACGACGGCAATGATCCGGAAGCATACGGAGCATTTGAAAGGTGTAAAAATCGGTATTATGGGCTGCATTGTGAACGGCCCCGGCGAAATGGCCGATGCCGATTATGGTTACGTGGGTATGGGCAAGGACAAAATTGCATTGTACCGCGGCCAGGAAGTGATCAAACGGTCGGTGCATTCGTCCAAAGCGGTGGAAGAACTGATCGAGCTGATCCGGGAAGATGGCCGGTGGATAGAGCCGGAGGAACGTGAGATTTTGATTTAAATAAATACAATGAAAAAATACTTTCAACTGGGCGAGGTGTTTTCCTACTTCATCCGCGTGTTCAAAAAACGCGACCCGAATAACCCTGATTCGTTCAATTTGCGCATGATGCACGGGATCAACCGCATCTCGATCGTCATGTTCCTGATTTGTGTCATTGTCATGATCGTCAGAGCCTTAACACGATGAACCTCGAAGCACTGCGCGACTACTGCCTGAAATTACCCGGCGTCACGGAAGAGTTACCATTCGGTCCGGATACGCTGGTATTTAAAGTAATGGGAAAGGTTTTCCTGCTCACGCCGCTGGACTCGCCGCAGCATTCGTTCAATGCGAAATGCGACCCCGAAAAAGCCGAAGAGCTGAGAGAAAAATATCCCGACGTAAAGCCGGGATATCATATGAATAAGAAGCATTGGAACACGGTGCTCGTGACGGGCAGCATTCCGAGCGAGGAACTTTTCAGTTGGGTCAAAGATTCCTACGATCTGGTCGTGGCAAGTTTGCCAAAGAAAACGCAAGAAGAGTTGAAAAACCAATAAAAAAGGAGCGATAACTCGCTCCTTTTCGCTATTTGGCAGCTTTCATTTCCTCATCCAACCGCTTGCTCAGCGTGTCACAAACGCCTTCGATCATGTCGGCCATGCTGCGGTCGTTGGTAGCAGTCAGCAAGGTGTCCGCGATGCCGCTCATGAGTTCAATATAGAAGCGCTTCATTTCAAAAACCTCCATATCCTTCGTCCAGAGGTCGATTTTCAGCGTTCCGCGGTGATAATGGTCCCACACACCGATCGCGATCGCGCGGGTGTCGTTAATTCCCTCGTTCGGGTTATCGGTAGCGTCCCAAAAGATCTTTTCCGGTATATTTTTTTCGTCGAGTTCAACGGTGAAATGTATTTCTGACTTTTTCATATTGAGGTGTTAATTTTTACAAAAGTAAGCAAAACTCATTTGCCTGCCTGACTGAACACTTTTTTCAGCAAATCAGTCACCCGCGCACCCGGATTCTCGCGAATTTTCTTTTCCTCCTGCGCAATCAACACGTACATGCCGTCGATCGTCTTCTGCGTCGCGTACTCTTTCAGATTGGGATTCACCTTCTTTACCAGCGGCAACTGATTGTAAGTATTGACAATGTCGGCGTAGTATTCGGTAGCCTTATTCAAGTTCAACGTACTGTCCACCACCGGGAAGAAAGTCTTGAAAAGCTCGTCGTTAGTCGATTTCTTCAAATATTGCGTCGCAGCATCGTCCTGACCTTTCAGAATACCCAACGCATCAGGTACCGTCATGGAAGTGACCGCTTTAATGAAGATCGGCTTCGACTTTTTAGCCGCATCCTCGGCCGCGCGGTTGAGCGACAATGTAAATTTATCGACCTCAGCGCCCAGTCCCATTTTGCGTAATGCATCCGCCACTTTCTGTGCTTCCGGCGGTACTGCTATTTTGATCAGCTCGTTTTTGAAAAAGCCGTCGACTTTGGAAGCCGATTCGGAACCGTTGCTGACGCCTATGTTCAACGCCTCCTTCAAGCCCTGAACGATCTCGTTCTCAGCGAGTCCCCCACTTTTACTGCCACCTTTTCCAAGCAGCTTACCGAGGTTGAACTGTGCCTGCGAAGCATGTCCTAAAAAGAGCCAAATCAGCGTTAACGAAAGGATTTTGTATTTCATTACAATAGAGTTTGTTAATATTTCACTACGGTTCAAACGTACTCAATAACGATTAATTTTACTTATTTTTGGGAAAATAACGGTCCCATTTAACCTGTTCCAAACCTATGATTTCCTCTGCCAGGGCTGAAATAATCACGATCGGTGACGAGATTCTTTTCGGCCAGATCGTCGACACGAATACGCAATGGATTGGCTCCCAACTGACTGACATCGGCATCCGTCCTGCGAGGAAAACATCCGTAGGTGACAACAGGCAGGACATTCTCGATGCGTTCACGCAGGCGAGCCAGCGGGTGAACGTGGTGATCGTAACGGGTGGCCTCGGGCCCACGCGCGACGATATTACCAAACACACCTTCTGCGAATATTTCGGTACCGAACTGGAAATCAACCAGGACGCCCTGGCGCTGATCACCGAGTTTTTCGCCAAACGCGGCCGTGTCATGACCGAGCTGAACATTCAGCAGGCAGCGCTTCCCAAAAATTGTACCTACATTCCGAACCTCTGGGGAACCGCTCCGGGAATGTGGTTTGAGCAGGACGAGGTCATTTACGTTTCCCTGCCCGGCGTGCCTTATGAAATGAAGAGTTTGATGGAATTCGAGATCCTGCCGAGATTGAAAGCGCGATTTTCGACCCACATTATTCAACATAAATCCATTCGCACGATTGGCATCGGCGAGTCTTTCCTGGCCGAGAAAATTGCCGCCTGGGAAGATGCATTGCCGGAACATATCAAATTGGCCTATCTCCCGCATTTCGGACAGGTTAGGCTGAGGCTTACCGGCACAGGTACTGATCAGGAGATATTGGAAAAAGAACTTGCGGAACAAGTAGCATTAGTGTTGCCGCTAATTGAGGAAAACGTTTTCGGCTATGATTCGGATGAACTGGAAACGGTGATCGGTACGTTGCTGATGAATAACAATGCCACGATAGCGACCGCCGAAAGCTGTACAGGAGGCTATGTAGCCAACCAGATCACGAGCATACCGGGCTCATCACGGTATTACGAAGGCTCCGTGGTGAGTTATAGTAACGCGGTTAAAATGAATGTGCTGGGCGTATCCAGTGAGACGCTCGAAGCATACGGCGCCGTGAGCGAGCAAACCGCCCGCGAAATGGCCGAGGGAGCACGCCGGGTGCTGAATACCACATTTGCCATTTCCACCACCGGCATTGCAGGCCCCGACGGCGGTACTGCTGAAAAGCCCGTAGGTACCGTGTGGATCGCGTGCGCAACGCCCGAGGAGACATTTACCCAGTTGCTGACATTAAGGAACAACAGAAAAATCAATATAGAACTAACCTGCTCTTACGCCCTCAACCTGCTGAGAAAAACAATTTTAAAAACCACTCTGGCAGTTAAAGGATAAACGAAGATCAGGATCATGGAGGTAACGGACGCATGTTTTCCTTACCTTCGAAAAAACACCATTTATGAAAATAATTGAAATGGTAATGCCTCCGATGGGGGAAAGCATCATGGAATGCACCGTGCTCCACCTGCTTGCAGAAGAGGGCGCCAAGGTGCGGATCGATGATTCCATCCTCGAAGTTGCTACCGATAAAGTAGATACCGAAGTACCCTGCCCCTACGAAGGAACGCTCACCAAATGGCTCGTCAAAGTCGAAGATGTAGTGCCTATCGGAAGCGCCGTGGCGCAAATCGAGGTGGCCGACAACGTGGTGGCACAGGATGCGGGCACGCCGTTGCTGGTAGGTGTGGAAGAAGAGGCTGATGCGGCAGTGGCAGCAACGGCCGCAGTACTTGAAAAAGACTTTCAAACGGCTGTAACCAGAACACCAGAGGTTGTTTACGAATATGCACCGGCTGATACCGAATTCAATTCATTCTACTCGCCGCTGGTACTGAGCATTGCGCGTCAGGAGCGAATCCCGGTAGAGGAATTGAAGGTGATTAAAGGAAGTGGCCTGGAAAACCGGGTAACCAAGGACGATATTCTCACGTATGTTGAACATCGCCGCAAAAAAGGGCCGGCGACAGCACCTGCTCCTGCCGTTTCGCTGAATGGCAGCAACGAAATCATTGAAATGGACCGTATGCGAAAGATGATTTCGCAGCGAATGGTGGAATCCAAGCGAATTTCGGCGCACGTGACTTCATTCATCGAAACGGATATGACGCCGGTGGTGGGCTGGCGCGAGCATGTGAAGCAGGAATACCGCAAGAAAACCGGCGACAGCATTACGTTCACGCCTATCCTCATTGAAGCGGTAGTGAAAGCCATCAAGGATTACCCGATGATCAACATCTCGGTGGAGGGCGACAAGATCATTAAAAAGAAAGACATTAACATAGGCATGGCCGTGGCCCTGCCGGACGGTAACCTGATCGTGCCGGTGATCCATAATGCCGACCGCTACGACCTGCCCGGCCTCGCACGCAAGGTGAACGACCTCGCAAAGCGCGCACGGGAAAACCGCCTGAAAGCCGACGACCTCGCCGGGGGAACATATACCGTTTCCAACATCGGCGCATTCGCCAACCTCATGGGCACGCCGATTATCGTGCAGCCGCAAGTGGCGATCATGGCATTTGGGGCGATCAAAAAGAAGCCTGCCGTGATCGAAACGCAGCAAGGTGACCTGATCGGCATCCGCAGCATGATGTTCGTCTCGCATTCGTACGACCACCGCGTGGTGGACGGCTCGTTGGGCGGCCTGTTCCTGAAACGCGTAAACGATTACCTCGAAAATTTCGACATTAGCCGAACGATAATCTGATGCTGAGATTGACCCTGGATATGGACGACGTGCTGGCGAATACCCACGAAAAGCTTGTCGACATTGTCCTCGCCGACTTTTCGACCACATTGGATCGCGCGGATTTCCAGAAAAAGGGATTGAGGGAATTGCTGCATCCAAAACAGCTTTCGAAGCTGCATAAGATTATGGACTCGCCGGGTTTCTTTGCGGACATTAAAGTGAAGGACGACGCCGTGGAAACGGTCCACAAGCTTTCCAGGTATTACGAATTGTTTGTGGCGACGGCCTGCATGGAGTTCCCGAACTCGTTCCGCGATAAGTTCGACTGGCTCAAAAAGCACTTTCCATTTATTCCGTGGACGAATGTAGTTTTCTGCGGGTATAAAAGCATTATCCAGTCGGATTACCTGATTGACGACCATGTACGTAACCTGGCGGCATTCAAAGGTAAAGGCATTCTTTTTTCATCCCCGCACAACCTCCGCGAAACGGCCTACAAACGTGTGTCGAGCTGGAAGGAAGTATCGGAACTATTTTTGCACAGCGTATGAAACTGTTACTGATTGAGGACGAACCGAAAACATTGCAATCGATACGGCAGGGGCTGGAAGAGAATGGGTATGAGGTAGATATTGCCTACGACGGTCTGATCGGTAAGCAACTTGCACGAAGCAATGTTTATCAGCTCATTATCAGCGATATTATCATTCCCGGTATCAATGGAATAGAGCTTTGTCGCGAAATCAGGAGCTGGGGCGACGAAACGCCTATATTAATGCTCACCGCCCTCGGTACCACCGACGATAAGGTAACCGGCCTCGATGCCGGCGCGGACGATTACCTGGTCAAACCATTCGAATTCAAAGAACTCCTCGCACGCGTACGTGCACTCACGAAGCGCGGCTCGACGGTTTCGCACACGGCGCAGGTTTTGAAATTTGCAGACCTTGAAGTGTCGTTAGATGCGAAGACCGTTTATCGTTCGGGGAATAAGATTAATCTGACGGCTCGGGAATTCAATCTGCTGGTATACCTTATCCGGAACCAGGGAAGGGTTATTTCAAAGGTCGAGATTGCCGAGCAGGTTTGGGATATCGGTTTCGATACCGGTACCAATGTCATTGAAGTATATGTAAATTACCTTCGCAAAAAGATCGACAAAGATTATCCCGTGAAACTCATCCACACGCAGTTTGGAATGGGTTATGTGCTTAAAGTAGAATAGGTTATGCAAATCCGCACCCGACTTACGGTTCAGTTTTCCTTGCTGGTAAGCGGTATTTTGCTGATCACCTTTCTGGCCGTCTACTTTTTTACCTATTATAATGTTACCGAGGACTTTTACGACCGTCTACGCTCGAAGGCAAAGTCGCAAGCCGAGCTTTTGCTGAAAGTACAGGTGCCGCTCATCAATGCGGAAGTATTGAAAGCCCTCGACGAA
The DNA here is from genome assembly GCF_900101885.1 of Dyadobacter soli. Taxonomy (GTDB): domain Bacteria; phylum Bacteroidota; class Bacteroidia; order Cytophagales; family Spirosomataceae; genus Dyadobacter; species Dyadobacter soli. Next base: position 24,916 of record NZ_FNAN01000030.1, read on the forward strand.
ACCAACCGCGACCTTATTTACGACGAGAACATTTTCATTTTCGACGAAAAGAACCGCCTCATTTACAGCAACTCCACCACCCCGCAGCTCAAAGCATTGCACGTCTCCAACTACTGGCTCGACGAAATCCGCAAGGCCGGCCAGATCCGCTACGACGACGGCGATTATAAAGTGGTAGGTCTTTATTACAAATATCCTTTCAATAAGGCCGTAGTAATGCTCGGCGCAAAGGATTTGTACGGCCAGGCCAACCTTTCCAACCTGAAAACCCTGCTGACCGTCCTGTACCTCATTGTGACATTTGTGGTCGCGATCGTGGGCTGGATATTCTCCAAGCGCGCATTAAGGCCCATTTCAAAGGTAATGAACGCGGTGGAAGGCATTCTGCCGCAAAAACTCGATACGCGGCTGAATGTACCTAACCAAAGGGACGAAATTGGTCGCCTGACGGTCACCTTCAACAAATTGCTCGACCGCATTGAAACAGCTTTTCAAATGCAGAAGATATTTGTCGCGAATGTCTCCCACGAGCTGAAAAACCCTTTGACGAAAATCAAATCGCAGCTCGAAGTGAGCATGCTGAAAGAGCGGAACCCTTACGAATACCAGATGACGATCCGTTCGGTATTGGAAGATATCCAGGAGCTCGGCCAGCTTTCGAATACCTTGCTCGAACTCGCCAAGGTTAGCGAAGACCAGCGCGACCTGCTCACGGAACTCATCCGGGTAGACGACCTCCTCCTGGATTGCCGCCTGACCCTGGCACAAGCAAATCCTGCGTACAACATTCAACTCAATTTCGACGAACTGCCCGAGGATGATACCTGGCTTGAAATCACGGGGAACACGACTTTGCTCAAAACCGCATTCCTGAACCTGATGGACAATGCCTGCAAGTTTTCGGACGATAATGCGGTGAATGTTTGCCTGCACCCGTCACGCGGGCAGCTTGCACTTACATTTGCAGACAATGGGAAGGGAATCCCGGAGAAAGACAAAAGCCTCGTTTTCCAGCCCTTCTACCGCTCCGACAACACGGCTAACATCAAAGGCTACGGCATCGGACTCTCGCTCGTAGAGCGCATTGTGAAGCTCCACAACGGCAACATCAGCATTCTGTCGAACATCCCGAAAGGCACCACGTTCCGCCTGACTTTTTTGCGCCTTTAAGCAAATTCTAACTTTTTATTAACGCCTTTTTAAGTATTGTTGATCTTATTTGTAATGTCGACAGGGCGAAACAAAAGTCCGGACGGCAAATTCCAAGGATTTCATTTTTTGTGGTGTTAATAAGCAGATTGGCAGGCGTCTCTCACGTCTGCCAATTTTTTTTGTCATGTATGGTCAAGTGTTGTCATTTGTAGTCAAGAATTGTCAGGTATGGATTGGAGTGAAGTGAAAAGGGAGGAGAAAGTGGCCGAACGACCGATTTCTCCTCCCTTTGTATTAATTACAACACTTGACTACACCTGACCATAAATGACAACACCGGTACTGGCATCGCACATTAGTGCTTCTTTCGAATCTCGATAATCTTCAACTTATTCAGCAGCTTGATCACCGGGTAAGTCGGATCGACTTCGAACCATTTTGAACCGAAGTTGATCGAGTTCGGGCGTTTGTGGTGGTTATTCTGGAACAGCTCGCCCATCATCAGGAAGTCGAAGATCAGGGAGTTTTTAGACTTGTCGTCATTATCGAAGTTCTGGTAACCATATTTATGTCCGCTCCAATTGACGATCGCGCCGTGGATCGGGCCCATCAGGAAGTGGATCGGCAGCAGGAAGAAGAACGCCCAGTGCATATCCAGGTAAATGTAGGCAAGCACATAGAACACAATGTACAAAACAGCCCAGCCCGCTCTCGAAATCCAGGAATCACCCAGTTTTTCGATCAGTCTCCATTCCGGATAATTGCGTTCGAACCGGTTTTCGATGGCACGTTTGCGGTTCAATACGGCGTTGTAAATATTTTTAGTCTCCCACATCATCGTGAACACGTTTTTGGTGTGGTGCGGTGAATGCGGGTCTTTATCGGTATCGCTGAATGCGTGGTGCATGCGGTGCAGGATCGCATATGCACGCGGGCTCAGGTAGGAAGAACCTTGTGAAAGATAGGTGAGCAAATAGAAGAACCGTTCCCACGGCTTGCTCATTATGAACATCTTATGAGCGGAATAGCGGTGCAGGAAAAAGGTTTGACAGAATAGTGACAAATACCAATGTACAACAAATACAATCAGAACAATATACATGGAACGGCGGAAAAATTTAATGTGCTGAACTTTGTACAAAAGTAAGTGCCAAAGGTTAGAAAACCGAAATTTCCCAAACTAAATTTGGAATATAGCCATAGGCAATACCTACCTCCGAACCAGCCCCCGCCTACTCTATCATGAATGCGTAGCTGAGCAGGTTCGCCCCCATTTGCAATGCCTTACGTCGCATTTCCTCGGGGTCGTTGTAGACGCTCTGATCTTCCCAACCATTACCAAGGTCTGTTTCGTAGCTGTAATAGCAGATCAGCCTTCCCTGCCATATGAGCCCGAATCCTTGTGGCTGCTTGCCGTCGTGCTCGTGTACTTTCGGGAGGCCGTCGGGAAATTTGTATTTCATGTTGTAGATCTGATGATCGTACGGCAGCTCCACAAATGAAAGCTCGGGGAAAACCTTTTTCATTTCGCGGCGGATAAACTGGTCGAGGCCATAGTTGTCATCCACATGCAAAAAACCGCCCGAAAGCAGATAATTCCGCAAATTCTGCGCCTCGGCATCTGTGAAAACCACATTGCCGTGCCCGGTCATGTGTACGAACGGGTACGAGAAAATGTCGGGGCTACCCACTTCCACAACGTCTTCCGCAGGGTTGATATTCATTTTCAATTCCGCATTGCAGAACTTGATCAGGTTCGGCAGCGACGTTTTATTGGCATACCAATCGCCCCCACCGCCGTATTTCAGCTTGGCGATCTTCAATGACGATTGCCCGAACGATGCAATGGCGGTGCAGAACAGGAGGGCGATAACGAGGAGGCGGGCGTTCATAATTTTGAATGAGTGAATAAATGAATGAAAAAGTCAGGTACTGTCAGGGGTGGTCAGGTATTGTTTAACTATCCCTGACAATTACATGACGACTCTTGACAATTGCATGACAACATCTGACCTAATGACCATTTACTTCGTTATAAAACCTGCGCCAGATTCACCGCGTGGCATCCGGCAACAGCAGCCGTTTCCGTCCGGAGTCTCGTTGGGCCCAGTGATACCGTTTGAAAACCGCTTTCCAATGCCAGCTCCACCTCTTTGGGGCTGAAATCTCCTTCCGGGCCGATGAGCAATGTCGTGGCGACACCTTTCTTTATTTTACTAAAAACGTGTTCCACCGTATTTTGTTCGGGAACATACGCGATCAGGCGGACGGCGTCGGCTACATTTTTAATAAACGGCTCGTACTTGTTATTTACTGTAATAACCGGCATATAATATTGCTGCGACTGCTTCATAGCCGCGGCGGCGATGCGGTTGAGCCTCGTAAGGTTCACGACGCGGTTCAGTGTTTCGGGATTGGTATGTTCCGTGATTACGAAATCGATACGCTCTACCCCGATTTCGGTCATTTTCTCCACCATCCATTCATTGCGCTCGGCCTTGCGCGTGGGCGCGATCGCCATATTGACTGCGAAATTTCTCCGCTCCGTCAGTTTGGATTCTACCACTTCGTAACCTACTTTTCGCCCCTGAACATTAAGCCGGCATTTTTGCAGCAAGCCTTGGCCATTGGTGACGTAAATCATGTCGCCGGAACCCAGCCTCAAAACCTTCGAACTATGCCTTGCTTCCTCTTCGTCGAGTTCAAAAACGTGAGGGTCAGGCTGGTAAAACAAATGCATTTTTCCAATATTGTGATAATGTGAGCAAACACCGCTGGGGCCTTCAAAAATATACAAAATATCCGCAACAGCACAAAATTTGCAATCCCCGCAGAATTCTATCCACCCTCCGATGCGAAAAAGATCATTTATAGGATATTGTCGCCATTTTATAGTTTCAAAGGCATATTTTCAACCTGTTTCAGACGTTTTAACAAAAAAATCCCCTTAAAACCCTGATTTTTGAAACCCATCGATTTTATTAGAATAGTGCATTTTTTACTGACAATACTACCACGAACACAATAATATTCTGTGGAAGGTTAATTTTTCCTAACATTTATTTTTTGCAAATACATTTTTGCATTAATATTGTGCCGTTATAATTATTCGTCACCACTTTATCTAGTACTATTATGTCAAAGTCCAAGCTGGAATATATTTGGTTGGATGGCTACAAGCCGACCCAAAGTTTACGCAGCAAAACCAAAATTGAAAACGATTTTAGTGGAAAACTGGAAGATTGCGCAATGTGGTCGTTTGATGGCTCGTCAACTGAGCAGGCTCCCGGCGGTTCTTCCGACTGTTTGCTGAAACCGGTTTACATTATTTCTGATCCACAGCGTAAAAATGGCTACCTGGTAATGTGCGAGGTATTGAACGCTGACGGAACTGCTCACGAATCAAACGGTCGTGCAACTATCGAAGACGACGATAACGACTTCTGGTTCGGATTTGAACAAGAATATTTCCTTTGGGACAACGAAACCAACAAACCACTGGGCTTCCCAGCGGGTGGCTATCCTGCTCCACAAGGACCATACTACTGCTCGGTAGGCGCGAAAAACGCTTACGGTCGCGAGATCATCGAAGAGCACCTTGACGTTTGCCTCGACGCAGGTCTGAACGTAGAAGGTATCAATGCAGAAGTTGCTGCTGGCCAGTGGGAATTCCAGATCTTTGCGAAAGGCGCGAAAGAAGCTGGCGACCAAATCTGGTTGGGCCGTTACCTGCTCGAAAGAATCGGTGAGAAATACGGTGTATCTATCAACTGGCACTGCAAGCCGCTTGGCGACCTCGACTGGAACGGTTCAGGTATGCACGCCAACTTCTCAAACGGTGTATTGAGAACTGCGGGCAGCAAAGCTACTTTCGACAAAATTTGCGAAGCATTCCGTCCGGTAGTGAAAGAGCATATCGAAGTTTACGGTGCTGATAACCACCTGCGTTTGACTGGAAAGCACGAAACTGCTTCTATCCACGATTTCAGCTACGGTGTTTCTGACCGTGGTGCTTCTATCCGTATCCCTGTTCTGGTTCCTCAAAAAGGATGGAGCGGATACCTTGAAGACCGTCGTCCAAACTCGGCTGCTGATCCATACAAAGTGGCAGCTCGTATCATCAAGACTGTTAAATCTGCTATCTAATCCGCAGATCGACTATACAAAGCAAAACGACCAGCCAAATGGCTGGTCGTTTTGCTTTGTGGGGTACATCTAGCCCAGCCTTAACCCAGCCTTTTAAGGCTGGGTAGATTGCGCAGATCAATCCTCATCCTCACTGCCGGTGAACGAGTACAGCGTCGGGTCGAGCTCCACTTTACCGGAGGTATAAGCTTTGATAAAATCGCTGATCACCTGGTCGTCGATCTCGGTTTTGTTCAGTCCTACTTCAAGGCCGACACCGTATTCAAACTGGTCGTCGATTTCGATGTGTTCGCGGACGGTGATCTCCTCCCCTTCCTCGATTTCCTCAATGAACTCCGTCAGCAGCAATTCGGCTTCGTCTTCCTGCTCGTCGGTCGTTTTGTAGTTCGCCGGACGCTCATCCGGTGATACGTAGCCCGGCATTTCCTTTTTCAGGCGTTCCAGCGCCTCGTCGTACACGAGCGTGGAGTGATGCAGGCGCAATGTATAGACCAGCGCGTCGAAAATGACCTCCTGATTTTTGTAAGTGCCTACAAACTGCACGTGTGCGTGCTCATTGTTTTCGCTGTCGTCGTCTTCGAACTCGTCTTCTACATATATAAAGTTCGAATTCTCGGCCTTGCATTCGGCTTTGAGCTGCGCGATTTCTTCTGGATCAAATCCGGGATTCATATGCTTGTTGTTTGATTCAATTGCAAAACTACTCCAAAAATAACATTTCACGGTACTTAGCCAGTGGCCAGTCCTCGTCGTCGATCAGCAATTCCAGCTTATCCACGTGGTAGCGTATCTCATCGAAAAAGCCTTTTACCTCCGAACCGTAGCATTTGGCGCGTTCGAAAAGCTCTTCGATATTGTTGGCTCTCTTACGGCTTTCGGTCATTTCATGCACCAGCTTCTTGATTACCACCACGTGCGACGAAATGTCACGGATAATTTCCTTAATCGGCTCGGCTTCTTCCATCATTTCGAGGTCGGTCAGCGAGCGGGCCGTCTGTGCGAGTTTGAACTGGTATTTCACCACCGTCGAAACAATGTGATTCAATGCGAGGTCACCGATCACGCGTGATTCGATCTGCAACTTCTTCACATAATTTTCCAGTTCGATCTCGTACCGCGCGTGCAGCTCGCGTGAGCTCAGTACGCCGGTTCGTTCGAAAACAGTGATGGTTTTGTCTGTTTTATAGGCGTACAATGCATCGAAAGTCTCACGGATATTGCTCAAACCGCGCTTGGCGGCCTCTTCGATCCATTCGTCGGAATAACCGTTTCCTTCAAAAAGAATATTTTTAGATTCAAGGAAATACCGTTTCAGTATCTCCACGGTCGCTACCTTCTTCTCTTCCCCTGCTACCAGGCGCTCGTCCATTTCGCGTTTGAAGTCGAGCAACTGGTTCGCTACAATCGTATTGAGGATGATCATCGGCGACGCGCTGTTCTGCGAGCTTCCTACGGCACGGTATTCGAATTTATTTCCCGTAAAACAGAACGGCGACGTCCGGTTGCGGTCGGTATTGTCCCGTTGGAGGTTAGGAATGCGGGAAATGCCTAATTTGTAATAGAAATTCTCCCCTTTTTCCAGCGTAATCTCTCCTTTGCTCACGAGCTCTTCCAGCATATTGGTAAGATCGCCACCGAGGAACACCGATACAATCGACGGTGGCGCCTCGTTCGCGCCCAGGCGATGCTCGTTACCCGCCGACGATATCGACGCGCGTAACAGGTCGGCATGATCGTGCACGGCTTTCACGACGTTCATCAGGAATGTCAGGAAGCGCAGATTTTCCTTTGGCTTAGATGTCGGTGCGAGCAAGTTAATGCCCGTATCGGTCGAAAGCGACCAGTTGTTATGTTTTCCGCTACCGTTAATGCCTGCAAATGGTTTTTCATGGAACAGCACCTGGAAATTATGCTTGTCGCCGATTTTCTGCATTAGATCCATCAGCAATGCATTGTGATCGATCGCAAGGTTGACCTCCTCGAAAGTCGGTGCACATTCAAACTGGCCGGGCGCTACCTCGTTATGCCGGGTGCGGACGGGTATACCGAGCTTCAATGCTTCGAATTCGAAGTCCACCATAAATGCATTCACACGCGGTGAAATAGAGCCGAAATAATGGTCGTCGAGTTGCTGGCCGCGTGCCGGATTATGCCCGAAAACGGTACGTCCCGACATCAACAGGTCCGGACGGGCGTAATACAATGCCTTGTCCACCAGAAAATACTCCTGCTCTATCCCCAAAGTAGGCGTTACCTTCGACACATCGCGGTTGAAGAACTGGCAAACGCCGGTTGCGGCCTTGTCGAGCATCATCAGCGAGCGCAGAAGCGGCGCTTTGTAATCCAATGCTTCTCCGTTGTAGGAAATGAAAACGGAAGGGATACACAAGGTTTTACCACCCGCGCCATTGTCCATCAGGAACGCCGGCGAACTCGGGTCCCAGCCCGTGTAGCCACGCGCCTCGAATGTCGCGCGCAAGCCGCCGCTCGGGAACGAGGAAGCATCCGGCTCCTGCTGCACCAATGCGCTGCCTTTGAATTTCTCAACCGCTTTTCCGTCGATCGTAAGGTCAAAAAACGAGTCGTGCTTTTCAGCTGTCGTTCCGGTCAATGGCTGGAACCAGTGGGTGTAGTGCGTCGCACCTTTCGAAATAGCCCACGATTTCATGGCCGCGGCCACTTCCTCGGCTACTTCCCGGTCGATCGTCGAGCCGGAGCGGATCGCATTGGAGATTTTGGTATAAGCCTCTGCGGAAAGCAGGGTTTTCATCACATCATCACTGAATGTATTGCTGCCATAAAGGTCGGCTACTTTTTCTGTGGGAGGGGTCAAAACAGGCGAGACACGGCCTTGCGCGATCTCAAAAGCTTTGGAACGAAACGTCATGTATTTATTGATTTATATTAATTCTCCTCAAAATTATCTATTTACCGATACGAACCACAAATCCTGCGGACATTTTCACATTAGCTGCCCAACGGTTACCACAGGTTAGCGCATTTTTAAGAACTTTGCAAATTGTTCATAGACACCAATGCGTAAAAGACTTGAATTTATTGCCTTGTACGGGCTGGCCTGGGTCGTTATTTTCCAGTTTTTCCGGGTCATTTTCCTGGCATACCATTATAAAAAAGCACTCGAATTACCATCGTCGCTGTGGGTAGCGAGCGCGGGCCACGGCCTGCCGATGGATATTTCCTTCGCCGCCTACATCCTGGGCATTCCTACCTTGCTGATGATGTTCACTGGTCACCGCTGGGAATGGTATCGGAAAACGCTGCGGATTTACACCATTATAGTCGTATCGGTCATCACGTTGCTCACGGTCGTTGACCTGGAACTGTTCCGCGCCTGGGGCTTTCGCATCGATGCGACCTCGCTGCATTACCTCGAAACGCCTTCCGAGGCTTTTGCATCGATGGGCGCAGCGCCGGTATGGCAGCTGTGCCTGCTGTTGTTTGCATTGATATTCCTGGTCAATCGCGTGTTGCAGACAATTGTCCGGCGCATTACCGGTGCATTCCGGCTCACGCCGCTTTGGTACACGATACCGGCATTCCTGGTCATTGCCGGCAGCCTCATTATCCCCATTCGCGGCGGTTTCCAGCTGGCTCCTATGAACGAGAGCGCGGTGTTTTTCAGCGATAAGAGCTTTGCGAATTACGCGGCCGTGAATGTGCCGTGGAATTATATGCGATCGGTGATCAGTGAGGGTTATTCCAATGAAAACCCATTTAAATACTTGGACGAAGCCGAAGCTAAGCAAACTGTCACCAACCTGTACGGATCGGAAGGTATTACCGACCAGGTTATCGATACAATTGGCAAAAAGAATGTGCTGGTAATCATTTGGGAAAGTTTTACGGCAAAAGCCGTGGCTTCGTTGGGCGGGTTGAAAGGCATTACCCCGCAGTTCGACCAGATTGCCAAAGAAGGGCTGCTTTTTACCAATATATATGCAAGCGGCAACCGCAGCGACAAAGGTATGGTAGCGATTCTGAGCGGTTACCCGGCGCAGCCTACCACTTCCATCATTAAAATACCAAAAAAAACAGCCTCTCTGCCATCGTTACCTACCATTTTCAAGGAACGCGGCTGGCAGACGTCCTTCTACTACGGCGGCGAAACCGAGTTCGCCAATATGAAGTCGTATTTCCTCCAACAAGGTTTCGACCGTATTGTCGACATCAACGACTTCGACTCAAAAGACATGAATTCCAAATGGGGCGCACATGATCATGTGGTTTTCAAAAGGTTGATGCAGGATCTGGATCAGGAAAAGCAGCCGTTTTTCTCGACGATGTTCACGCTGAGCAGCCACGAGCCGTTTGAAGTGCCTACTAAAACAGTAATCCAGGGCAACGACCCGGAGCATTTGTTCCTGAACGCATTGCATTATACCGACGAATCCCTCGGTGCATTCCTCCGCGAGGCGCAAACCAAACCCTGGTGGAAAAATACGCTCGTCGTCATCATCGCCGACCACGGCCACCCACTGCCTGAAACCCGCAAAGACAAGCCTTCGGAGTTCCATATCCCCATGCTCTGGCTCGGCGGCGCGCTTACGGCTGCACCTGCACGTGTAGACACGCTCGCGTCGCAAACCGACCTCGCGGCCACGATTTTAAACCAAATGCATTTACCCTCCGGAACTTTTGCGTGGAGTAACGACATTTTCAAAAAGGGTCGTCATGATTTCGCCTATTTCGCATTCAACAACGGCCTCGGCTGGATGCGTCCCGACGGCTTCCTCGTACGGGACAACATCGGCGGGAATATCACCGAGAAAAGCGGCGCTTTACCGCAGCAGGAAGAGGGCCTGGGCAAGGCTTACCTGCAATCTTCTTTTGGAGATTATTTAAAGCGTTGATAATAAAGGTGTAATTTTGCAGGATATTTAAAAACAATGAAAAAAGTCGCTTTTTATACATTAGGGTGCAAGCTGAATTACTCCGAAAGCTCTTCGATCGGACGCATGTTCGAGGATAAGGGTTATACCAAAGTGGAATTCAACGAAAACCCGGATATATTTATCATCAACACTTGCTCGGTCACGGAGAATGCGGACAAAAAATGCCGCAAAATCGTGCGCGAGGCACAGAAAATCAATGCGGACGGCTACGTGGCAGTCATCGGTTGCTATGCCCAGCTGAAACCCAAGGAAATTTCCGAAATACCGGGCGTAGACGCGGTGTTAGGCGCTGCCGAGAAATTCCGTCTGGTGGAATTGATCGATACATTCGAAAAAGCACCTTCCGGCCAGCCGGCACAGGTAATCGCTTCCACGATCGACAATGCGGTTGAATACCATACTTCCTATTCACTCAACGACCGCACGCGCACGTTCCTGAAAGTGCAGGATGGCTGCGACTACCCGTGCGCGTATTGCACGATCCCGCTCGCACGCGGGAAGAGCCGGTCGGACAGTATCGAAAATATCGTGAAGGCCGCACGCGACATTGCTGCGCGCGACGTGAAGGAAATCGTGCTTACCGGTGTCAATATCGGTGATTTCGGTTTGCGTAACGGCGTTCGCGAAGAAACTTTCCTGGATCTGGTCAAAGCATTGGATGAGGTAGATGGCATCGAACGCTTCCGTATTTCCTCCATTGAGCCCAACTTGCTGACGGACGAGGTCATTGAGTTTGTGGCGCAATCCAAACGCTTCGCACCGCACTTCCATATTCCCTTGCAATCGGGTTCCAATAAGGTTTTGGGCCTGATGAAACGGCGTTACAAACGCGAGCTTTATGAAGAACGTGTGGCGAAAATCAAGTCGCTGATGCCGGATTGCTGCATTGGCGTGGACGTGATCGTGGGACATGCGGGAGAAACGAAGGAGCTATTTGAAGAGACCTACCGCTTTTTGAACGAGCTGGATGTCTCGTATTTGCACGTGTTTACTTATTCAGAAAGAGAAAATACTACTGCATTAGCCATCCGCCCTATTGTACCGAAAGCTGAGCGGGCCGAACGTTCCAAAATGCTGCATATTCTCTCGGATAAGAAGAAACGGTTCTTCTATGAAAGCCAGATGGGCAAGGAAGGGAAAGTATTGTTTGAGGATGAGGTGCAGAACGGGCAGATGCTTGGGTTTACAGGTAACTATGTACGCGTGGCTGTGAAATACGATCCGCTGCTGATCAATGAGACCAAGGAAGTGCGGTATGATCATATTAATGCAGAAGGGTTGATGGAAGTCACTGAGATTCAGGAAGAAGTTTTGATTCACTGATAGTTAAAGTCAGTTTGATCTGCAATCAACTAGCCTGCTGTTAGTTTTGACCAATCGATTCTGAGCTAGCTATAAATTCTAATCCAGCTATAATCTTTAATCTAGCTATAATCTTAATCTAGCTATAATCTTATCTAGTACCGTCGACTTAAGTCGACGGCAATGGACTAGAGAATTCTTTGGCTCGGGTTTTAATCCGGGGATTATTATAAGAAGAAAAGGCTGCTAGGAACAGCTTGCTTTAATTTGTCACAAAGAAAGCCCGACCAATTTGGCCGGGCTTTTGCATTTATTCTTATAGTTTAGATTAAGCTTCTACAAGGAACTCGTCGTGCTGGCTTACGTCCAGACCTGCTTTTTCGTCCGATTCAGTTACACGAAGCGGCAGGATCAGGTCAGTCACTTTAAGGAGTACGAATGAGCCTACGAATGCGAATGCAGATACACCTACCAGGGCGATTACGTGGTTGATGAACAACTTGGTTTCGCCGAATGCAAGACCTTGGTCAACTACCAGTGAGTTAACACCGCTTGTCGCGAAGATACCGGTCATGAGCATACCTACCATACCACCTACACCGTGGCAAGGGAATACGTCCAGCGTATCGTCCAAAGTTGAACGGGTGCGCAGGTGGGCAACGTAGTTAGAGATGATCGCAGCCACAGTTCCGATGAACAATGCAGCAGGAACCGTTACGAAACCGGCAGCTGGTGTGATGGCAACCAGACCAACCACAGCACCGATACAGAAACCAAGTGCAGATACTTTCTTGCCTCTTGCAGCATCGAAAAGGACCCATGCCAAACCAGCAGCACCAGCAGCGGTGTTAGTAGTAGCGAAAGCTGAAACCGCCAACGGAGAGGCTGTCAGTGCAGAACCGGCGTTGAAACCGAACCATCCGAACCAAAGCAAACCTGTTCCGAGCAATACGAATGGAATGTTCGCAGGAGGCAATACGTGGTCTTCGAGCAGCGACTTGCGACGTTTCAGATACAATGCACCAGCGAAAGCAGCCCAGCCGGCAGACATGTGAACCACAGTACCACCTGCAAAGTCAAGAACACCCATTTTGAAAAGAATACCATCTGCATGCCATGTCATGTGGCAAAGTGGTGTGTAAATTAACAAGCAGAAAAGGATCATGAAAAGAACGTAAGAGCGGAAGTTGATACGCTCAGCCATTGAACCGGTTACGAGCGCAGGTGTGATCACCGCGAACTTCAACTGGAACATCGCGAACAAAGCGAAAGGAATGGTACCCCAAACCGGGCCGTCCAATACACCTTTGAACATGAAGTGCGTCGATGGGTTACCGATGAAACCACCGATGTCCTCACCAAATGCAAGACTGAAACCGCAAACTACCCATACCACACTGATTACCCCCATCGCGATGAAGCTCTGGAGCATCGTGGAGATGACGTTTTTGGTGTTAACCATTCCTCCGTAGAAGTACGCCAGACCCGGGGTCATAAGCAGTACCAGCGCGGATGACACGAGCATCCATGCAGTGTCGCCCGAATTGATGCCCTCCGTAGGGATCTGCGTCGGAACATTGGGGACGAAGGCACCGAGGATGCTGATTACCAGGAGGATAATCAGTGGGATAAAGTTACGTTTTTCCATTGTAGTAAATTATTGTTATTGTATTAGATTAAGAAGGTATTCGTGTGAAATGCTGTTGTATCAGAACTTGTAAATGAATGCTAATCCGAATGTAGTCTGGCTGTTTTTAGTCCAGCCGCCTTCTGAATCCTGGAACTGCTGCGCTTCTCCTGCACCGCTCAGTTTAGGATAAGCGTCGAGACGGAATTCAGGTTTTACCAGGATATGTCCGTCGGCCAGGTTGATGTTACCAGTCAAGGTCACTGAATTCACTTTGGTGCCCGTCTTCGCGGCAGTAAGCAAACCTCTCACACCGCTGTCGTTGTTGAAATATTCGTAACGTGCGCCGATTCCGAAGTTGTCGGTGATTGCGGTATTCGCATAAACCGCTACACCACCCCAGGATTCAGCCTTGATCGGACCACCTGCGCCCTGATAATCACCCTTCTGCGATCCATACGCGGCGTTAAGACCCAGGAGGAATTTCTCAGAGATCTGGAAGCTGGTGGTAAGGTCGAATACCTGGTAGAAGCCGTCCGGCTGCTTGCCCAGTGAATCCGTGTTAGCCTCGTTGCTTCCGATGTAATTCACGTACACGTTCCAGTTTTCAACCGGTTTGAAATACAATTGGCTGATAATGCCTTTCGCGCGGTTGTTATCGCCTAAACCATCCACATTGTTCACCACACCGACCATGAGAGATGCCTTGTCGGAGAATGCGTAAGTGGCTTTCAAACCTGCGTGGTAGAACGGACCGTTGTTGAACAGGTTGGAGAGCGAGTAGTTGAAGTTGGCCGGTGCGTCGATCACTTCGTACCCGATATGCGTACCGAACTGTCCTGCGGTCATCGAGAACTTGTCGGTAAATTTGTATGTAAAGTATGCTTGCTTGATCGCCAGCGCAGTGCTGAACAATGCGTTTCCATAGTTGCCCATGTTTGCATTAGGACCGAAAGTAAGGTCAACAACCGCTTCCGACTTAGCATTGGTATAAGCAACCTTCGCCTGAACCAGACCGAGCGAAAACTGGCCCGACTTTTGATCGAACACCCTCGCGTTAGAGGCACCCATATTGGAGCGGGATACGGGTTTATTGAAATTAGCCATGTAATAGGAATCCAGATAGCCCGAGAAAGCGAATGCTCCTTTTGCCTCTTCCTCATCCTTAGCCTCTGTTACCACCGCAGTATCGGCTTTCACTGCCTTCTTATCATCTTCCGCCTTCGCAAAACCCAAAATCGGAACTATCAAAGATAATACTGTGCAATAGACTTTTTTCATAATTATATTCTGTTTAAGTTAATATTACTCTCCGGCTGATTTACTGGATCAAATATTGTACTTAAATTATATTTATCAAATAATCTAGCCAAAATTTATACCTAAAAATCCAATTTTCTGATTTTTATCATGTTTTTTATCGTTTTTAAAACACAAAAACACCAAAATCACAATTTTTTACAAAAACTGAATATTCTGCATATGCTCAACAAAACAGAATTTTCTTCAAAAGAATCAGTTGCAGTTATTAAGAAATTTTATTATTATAATGCCATTTGCAGAACCGAAAGGGCACAAAAAAAGCCTGCTGAGTAGCAGGCTTCGCATTTTCTATATTCAGCAGGGTCTATTCACCGTGCATCCATGCTTTTTTGGCAAGCAAAGTTTCTTCTTCTTCCTCGTTGTCGGGATCAGGCACGCAGCAGTCAACCGGACAAACCGCAGCACACTGGGGTTCTTCATGGAAACCAACGCACTCGGTACATTTATCTGTAACTATATAGTAAAATTCGTCTGAAACAGGGGACTGCTTTTCCTTGCCGCTTACGATGGTGCCATCACCGAAGTCCACTTCATCTAAACTCGTTCCATCTCCCCAAGTCCATTCTACACCTCCCTCATAAATTGCAGTATTCGGGCATTCTGGCTCACACGCCCCACAATTTATGCATTCATCGGTTATCATTATAGCCATAGTCGCCGGATTGTTTATATTTGTTGCTATTCTTCTGTATTGGGTAACAAATATAACTATTTATAGTTTCCCAACAATCAGAAAAATAAAAACGGCACTTGCCATTTAACTTTTTAGAGTCAGAGTAGAATGATATCAAGAATTCGGAGAATAAATGCATTCATCCGTCTGGGGCAGTTCATCAGCGACCCGGCCAACGAGGAAACGATCGCGGAATGGGTTGCGGGCGCCAAAAGCCGGAATAACTGGTTCACACCCGCCAATGTAAGGTTGTCATTGAATGCGATCGCCGGGCAGTACATGAATGAAGAGCGACTCCAAGCCTGGGCCGCAGCCTACCCCGAACCCGCCCAATCCTGCAAAATTGGCGTAGTTATGGCAGGAAACATCCCTGCGGTAGGTTTTCATGATGCACTGTGCGTACTCATCAGCGGACATACTTTACTCGCCAAACCAAGCTCCGACGACCCGCTGCTGATCCGTGCATTGCTTACCCAACTGACCGAAATCGAACCGGAGTTTAAGGATTATATTCAGTTCGTAGAGCGTTTGAACGATTCGGATGCGTACATCGCGACGGGAAGCGACAATACGGCGCGGTATTTCCATTACTATTTTGCCAAAAAGCCTAATATTATACGTAAGAACCGGACATCGGTCGCCGCACTCACGGGCGGGGAAACGCGTGAGGAACTCAGGGCATTAGCGACTGATATTCTGCAATATTTCGGGCTTGGCTGCCGCAATGTATCCAAAGTTTTCGTTCCGTCCGGATATGACTTTACCGGGTTTTACCAGGCCATCGAAGAAATGGCGGATGACTATGTAAATCACCACAAGTATTTCAACAATTACGAGTACAACAAATCCATTTACCTCGTAAACCGTATTGCGCACTCGGATAACGGCTTTTTGCTCGCAACCGAGAGCGAGGCATTGGTATCGCCCATCAGCGTGCTGCATTACCAGCATTATGATTCCGTGGAAGAATTGAAAGCATTATTGCGGGAATCGGAGGAAAAGATCCAGTGCGTGGTGGCGAAACCCGAATTGCACTTACCGGAAGCGCTGCCATTCGGCTCCGCACAGGCACCCGGGCTCTCGGATTATGCCGACGGTATCGATACTATGGCATTCCTGTCCAACATGGATTAGGCCTTCCCTGCCCTTCCTGATGCCCATACGAGGAAATCAGGAAGGACTTTTGCCCATGTTTCTGGGTTGTGCATTCCCTCTTTTACTTCTACATAACAAACATCCCGCCCCCAGGCATACCCTTTCCGTTCCAACTCGGCAATGCATTCGAGCGTATCCTGAATGGAATCGATCACGCCGTCGCCATCCCGGTCGTCGTGCTCGTCCCAGGTCCCGCATTGAAACCAGAAACTAAGTGGAGCCGTACTTTTGGTAACCCGTATTTGCTCATGCATAATGCGGTCCGTTTCCGCATAACCTTCGTCGAGCGCCTTTTGCCGCCACCACAGCGAGCCGGAGAATATGCCGGCTTGCGAGAATACATCGGGGTGGTTCCATACGGCATCCAGCGCCATTAACCCGCCCAGCGAGAAGCCGGCGTAGGTAATGCCGTTTTGAACAATATTATAATGCTTTGCCAGATATGGCAGCAATTCTTCCAAAACAAATGAGGTCGTAAGCTGCGCGTTGCCGCCCCGTCCCGCGTAGTCGGGCTGGCGGGCGACCCCGTACTCATGTATGCGCGCCTCATTCGCGTGTATGCCCGCAATGACGCACGGAGCGATGCTTCCCGCGGCCTCCAATGCCGCCGCCGTTTCCGCCATATGCAAAGCCCCAAAGTCCTGTCCATCATTGAAAAGCACCAGCGGGTAAGTTTCATTGGGATTAAAATGCATCGGCAGCACGATCGTCACCACCACTTCCCGGCCAAGGAAAGTCGATGGTAGCGAGGTAATTACAGGCATTGTTTTTATGGGGAAAGTGGCTGAATTCACTGAAATGGGACGACTACGGACAGAAATAAAACCCGAAAGTTAATAATTTGCTTCCTATGATTTGTTTTGTATATTTCATTTATCAACTATAAACCGTCTTTGTTTGGAAGAGAAGCACATTAAATACTACTCTCATCATCTCGACAAGGACGTGGAGATGCTTGTTTTCGGCAGTTGGGGCTACCCTATCCTGCTCTTCCCCACGACGCTCGGCCGGTATTACCAGGCCAAGGACATGGGCCTGATCGAATCCGTCCGGTGGCTGGTCGAATCGGGGAAATACAAGATTTACTGTGTGGACACGATCGACGCCGACTCCTGGTACGCGAAGCATCTCAATCCCGAATACCGGGTCGCGAACCACATTCAATACGACAAATTCCTGAAAAACGAGCTCGTACCTTATATAAGGAATGAATGTAATGTCGGCAAGATCGGCGTGGCGGGTTGCAGCTTTGGCGGTTTCCATGCCGCTAATTTCGCCTTCCGCCATCCCGACCAGGTCGCATATCTCCTCAGTATGAGCGGCATATTCGACATCCGGGGCTTTCTCGATGGCTTTTATGATGATTCGGTTTATTTCAATAATCCGGTCGATTTCATGCCTAATGAGCAAGGCTGGCGCTTCGGCCACATGAAGATCGCTCTCGGCACTTCCGACTGGGACATTTGCCTGAATAGCAACATAAGAATGTCCAACGTCCTCAACAACAGCGGCATCGAACATTGGCTCGACATCCGGGGCTGGGAGAAGCACGACTGGCCGCTATGGAACAAAATGTTTCCGGATTACCTGTCGCGCATTGTTTTGCAATAATCAAAAACACAACTCAAAACCTGAATATGAAAAAGATCGGAATCCTGTTTGGAATGGAAAACACCTTCCCGAACGCGTTTATCGAAAGAATCAACAGCAAAGGTGAAGACGGCATTATAGCAGAGGCCGTTACCATCGATAAAGTCATACAGGCCGCACCCACCGAATATGCCGTGATCATCGACCGTATTTCGCAGGACGTGCCTTTTTACCGCTCATTCCTTAAAAACGCAGCACTTTCGGGCACGGCAGTGATCAATAACCCTTTCTGGTGGAGCGCGGACGAGAAGTTCTTTAACAATGCATTGGCGGAAAAACTGGGCATACCGGTTCCAAAAACCGTGTTGCTACCTTCGAAACAACGCCCCGATAACACTTCCGAAACCTCCTTCCGCAACCTCGCATTCCCTATGGCGTGGGAGGAGATATTTCAGTATGTGGGCTTCCCGGCGTACATGAAACCGCACGACGGCGGTGGCTGGAAAAGTGTGTACCGCGTCGTGAACCCGCAGGATATGTGGATCAAGCACGAGGAAACGGGACAATTGGTGATGATGTTGCAGGAAGAAATCGTGTTCGACGATTATGTACGCTGCTATTGCATTGGTCAGAAAGATGTGCTCGTGATGCCTTACGAACCGCGCAACCCGCACCATTTGCGCTACGCCGCCGATTTGAAAGCCCAGGGCGAGGAGCGCGAAAAACTGCTGGAAACGATCAGGGACTATACATTAAAACTGAATGTCGCATTGGGTTATGACTTTAATACCGTCGAATTCGCCGTGCGCGACGGCATTCCATACGCAATTGACTTCTGTAATCCCGCGCCCGACGCCGACATTTACTCGGTAGGTCGCGACAACTTCGAATGGGTAGTGGAAGCGGCGGCCAATATGGCCATCGAGCGGGCAAAAGCGCAGGTTCCGGGGCAGATCAACCTTACCTGGGGTACATTCATTAACCAGGCCGTCAATGGCATTCCGGCACAAGCCGCCCAACCAGCGGTAGCTTCCGCCGAACCGGCCGCAGCTCCTTCTGAACCTGCAAAAGCAAAAGCCGCACCCGCGAAAGCAACCAAAACAGCCGAAAAAACGCCGGCTGCCGCGAAACCTGCGCCCGCGAAAGCAACCAAAGCGACTCCCGAAATAGCGGCCGCAACGAAACCGGCAGCAACGAAGGCACCCAAGGCCGCGCCTGCGAAAACTCCGGAAGCCGCCCCATCCGCCACCGAAGTAAAAGTCAAAACGGTAGCGCCGAAGAAACCGGCCAAATCGCTTGGAGCGATCGTCACGGAACCGATCGCCGTGGCCGAACCGGCAGAGCCCAAAATCCCGACTACCAAGGCGGCCGCGACCAAAGCACCCGCCAAAAACTCCAAATTGAAGAAGTCCTGACAAACTAAAATTCAGCCGCCTTTGCATTATGGCAACATTCACCCTGGGAATTGAAGAAGAATTTCAGACCATCGACCCGGTAACCCGTAACCTGCGGTCGCACATGTCAAAGCTGGTTGAAGATGGAAAAATTACATTAAAGGAACGCGTGAAGGCGGAAATGCACCAGGCGGTGGTGGAAGTAGGGACGAATATCTGCCATAACATCCAGGAAGCGCGGGAAGAGGTTACCTACCTGCGCAAAATGATCCTGGACCTGGCCGAAAAACAGGACCTCCAAGTAGCCGCTGCCGGCACACACCCGTTCGCCGACTGGGTAGACCAGCTCATTACCGACGATCCGCGTTACGACCAGATCATCGACGAAATGCGCGATGTAGCACGCGGTAACCTCATTTTCGGGTTGCACGTGCACGTGGGCATCGAGAGCCGGAACGAAGGAATACAGATCATGAATGCGGTAAGGTATTTCCTGCCGCACATTTACGCATTATCGACCAACTCGCCGTTCTGGTGCGGGCGCAATACGGGTTTCAAGTCCTATCGCTCGAAGGTTTTCGACAAATTCCCCAGGACCGGCATTCCCGATTTCTTTTCGAGTGCGGCCGAATATGACGAGTATGTGGCGCTTTTGATTAAAACAAACTGCATCGACAACGGCAAAAAAATCTGGTGGGACATCCGTGTACACCCGTTTTTCAACACCATCGAGTTCCGCATGTGCGACGTGCCCATGCGTACGGACGAGACCATCTGCCTGGCCGCGATCATGCAGGCGCTCGTGGCCAAAATCCACAAGCTACACAGCCAGAACCTGAGCTTCCGCCCCTACCGGCGAATGCTGATCAACGAAAATAAATGGCGTGCTGCGCGGTATGGTATTCAAAGCAAGCTGATCGACTTCGGGAAGCAGCAGGAAGTGGAGTACAAAATCCTGATCTGCGAGCTCCTCGAATTCATCGACGACGTAGTGGACGAACTCGGCAGCCGCAAGGAGATCGAATACATTCACCAGATACTCGAAATGGGTACCGGTGCCGACCGCCAGCTCGCCGTTTTCGAGCAAACGGGCAGTTTGAACGCGGTTGTAGATTATATTGTCTCGGAAACTAAAATCGGCCTTTGATTAGAATTAAATCAAACTTTTGATCCAAAATCCGAACTAATCAGGAACACATTTGTTTAAAATAGGTTACCCGATTCTATAACTTAAAGGCCGTTTTCACTGACACGAACCGGCCCCCCACTGAAATGACCACTCATGAAAGACATTTCCGGATTGCGATCCTGGACATGTACAACGGCCACCCCAACGAGGGAATGCGATGCATTAAAAAGATCATCGCCGCATTTGGAGAGCAGCAGAGCATGCCCGTTGAATTCTCTGTTTTTGATGTAAGACAAAAGCTCGAAGTGCCGGAAATGGACTTCGACGCATACATTTCTACGGGCGGGCCGGGCAATCCGGCACCGGTCGGCGAGGCTTGGGAGAAGAAATTTTTCGGATTTCTGGATAAAATACTGGCTTTCAATGCAAAGCGGCAGAACCGTATCAAAAAGCATTTGTTCCTGATTTGTCATTCATTTCAAATGGCATGCATTCACTGGGAGCTGGCGGCGGTGAGCAAGCGGCGGAAAACATCCTTTGGCACATTTCCAGTACACAAAACTTCCTCCGGGCGCAAAGATCCGTTGCTAAGTGCATTGAGCGACCCTTTCTGGATCGTCGATTCACGTGATTTCCAGGTTACCCAGCCCAACCAGTTTGCATTCGACGCATTGGGTGCGAAGCTGCTTTGTCTGGAAAAAATTCGCCCGCACGTGCCGCTCGAACGCGCCGTGATGGCTATCCGCTTTTCGGGCGAGATCGTCGGCACACAGTTTCACCCGGAGGCCGATGCCGAGGGAATGCTGCGTTATTTTTTGAAGGAAGATAAAAAGGAGGCCATTATCAAAGCGCACGGTGAGCAGAAGTACAACGATATGATCGTGCATTTGAACGATCCGGACAAGATTTCGATGACCGAAGCCGTCGTTATTCCCACATTTTTGAAAAACGCATTCAACAAAACGTTCCAGCCAGCCTATGCATAAGCAAGCCCGGGAAGCGTTCAATAACTCCTTTACGGAGAAAGGGTACGAAAAATTCGTCGAATCGCTCAATACGCCGTTTCCCGGTCAGCTGGATTTCAGAGTTGCAGAAACGCCTGTTTTTGTACCCAAAAAACTGAAAGAAAAGATCATACACGCATCGGACGATATCATTTCTACGTTAATATCACCCGATTTTCGCAGCAAAACGGATCGCGCCGTACCTTCTAATCAGTACGTTCCCGGCGAGAATGCGCATTCCTCTTTTCTCGCTATCGATTACGCCATTTGCCGGAATGCGGCTGGTGAACTCGTGCCACAGCTCATTGAATTACAGGGCTTTCCGTCCATATTTGGCTATCAGGCGTTGCTATCGGAGACTTTCAGGAAATTTTTCGATGTCCAGGGCAATTTCGAATATCTGTTTGGCGCGACTTCTTTGGATGAATATGTATCCAAATTGAAAGCGCTGATCCTCGGCGGCGAACAGCCTGAGCATGTGATATTGCTTGAAATATTCCCGGAAAAGCAGAAAACGCGCATCGATTTCGCGGTTACCGAGCAAATGCTGGGCATTAAGGCAGTGTGTTATACCAAACTGATCCGGGAAGGAAGGCTGTTGTTTTATGAAAAAGACGGCCGGAAAATCCAGGTCACACGCATCTACAACCGCCTCATTTTCGACGACCTGTTCAACTATCCCGATCTGCAAACCAGCTACCACTTCACCGACGACGTCGACGTGCAATGGGTAGGTCATCCTAACTGGTTTTTCAGGATCAGCAAGTTTGCGATGCCTTTTTTGAAGGGGGAATTTATACCCGAAACCCGTTTTCTGAGCGACTACCGGGATGAGTTTCCTGCTGACCTTCAGAATTATGTATTGAAACCGCTTTTCTCTTTCGCGGGTTCCGGCGTGCAGCTCCACCTGACAAAAGCCGATCTGGAAGCCATTCCCGACCCGGAAAATTATATATTGCAGCGAAAAGTCGCCTACGAACCGGTTATCCAGGCACCAGACGGTCTCGTGAAATGCGAAATCCGCATGATGTACGGCTGGCCCGACAATGCTGAAAAGCCGGAGTTACTGATCAGTCTCAGCCGGTTGAGCCGGGGCGAAATGATCGGCGTCCGGTACAACAAGGATTTCACCTGGGTAGGCGGCAGTGCCAGTTTTTTTGAACATTAGAATGCATATCTCACATCGCCAGCACTTTTTCGACCATCTGGCGCAAACTTCCGATTTCCCGCTTGCCCTTGAAATTGAAAAGGCCGAGGGCGTTTACATGTACGGTCTCGACGGCAAGTCGTATATGGACCTCATTTCCGGTATCGGCGTGAGCAACGTTGGCCACCGGCACCCGAAAGTGCTCGAAGCCATTCACGCACAACTGGATAAGCATATGCACCTGCTCGTGTATGGCGAGTACGTGCAGAGCGCGCAGGTACAACTCGCGAAAGCATTGGCCGACACCTTGCATTTGGAGGCCCCCAACCCCTCTCCTTTCGGCCTGATCGACAATGTATATTTCACCAATTCGGGTACCGAAGCGGTGGAAGGAGCCATGAAACTAGCGAAACGGTTTACCAAGCGGCGCGAATTCGTTTCGTGTTACAATGCTTATCACGGGGCTACGCAGGGCGCATTGAGCCTGGCCGGCGCAGAGTTTTTCAAACGAAACTTCCGTCCGCTACTGCCGGGCGTAAAGCATATTCAGCATGGCTATTTGCCTGATCTTGAAAAAATTACGGATCAGACTGCCGCTGTAATTATCGAGGTGATCGGTGGTGAGTCGGGGGTGCGGGTGCCTGATGATTGTTACCTCGTTGCGCTGCGCCGAAAATGCACTGAAACCGGCACCTTGCTCATTCTGGATGAAATACAAACCGGTTTTGGACGTACGGGTAGCTTCTGGGCATTTGAGCAGTATGGTATTTACCCGGATATGCTGCTGAGTGCCAAAGGAATGGGTGGCGGCATGCCGATCGGTGCATTCATGGCGTCGCAACAAATCATGAAAGTACTGAAAACCAATCCGATACTCGGCCACATTACCACATTTGGCGGACATCCCGTGAGTTGCGCGGCGTCGCTGGCTGCCCTAAGGGTAACTGTCGATGAGCAACTGGCGCAAGCGGCCATCGAAAAAGGAGAACTGTTTAAATCACTGTTAATTCACCCTGAAATCAAGGAAATCCGCGGAAAAGGCCTTATGCTTGCGGCAGAAATGGCATCTTTCGATAAACTGAAAGCGACCATCGATCGTTGTATCGAGCTGGGCGTGGTCACCGACTGGTTCCTTTTTTGCGACAATTCCATGCGCATTGCCCCACCGCTGACGATCACCGAAGATCAGATTCGCGAGGCCTGCGCGACTATTATCAATGTCCTGAATTCTTGAACGATATGAACTACTCCATTCAAAACGACCATTTGAAAATCGCCGTGCAGGAAACCGGCGCTGAACTTTGCCAGATCCAATCGACCGTAACCGGCAAAGATTTCCTCTGGAACGCTGATCCTTCGGTTTGGGCCAGTTATGCACCGGTACTTTTTCCCGTGATCGGCGCTATCAAGAATGGTTTTGTAAAATACAACGGCAGTGAATATGCGGTACCACGCCACGGAATGGTCCGCAATAACGCAAATGTAAAACTAACGAGCCAAACAACTGATAGTCTTACATTTGCATTAGAATACAACGAAGAAACGCTGGCCATTTATCCTTTCAAATTCAAGTTTCAAATTACCTACCGGCTGGAAGGCAAGAAAGTCGTGGTCGATCATAAAGTGCTCAACCACGGCGGTTCTGAAATGCTTTTCTCCCTCGGCGGTCATCCTGCATTCAAATGTCCTCTCCATGAGGATGAAGTTTACGAGGACTATTACCTTGAATTTGAGGCGATTGAAAACGATTCAACCTGGATTCTGGAAAAAAACGGCCTCGTAAGCAACACGACCAAACCGGTTTTGGAACACACCAATGTGCTGCATTTAAACAACCACCTGTTCGACAATGATGCATTGATTTTCAAGCATTTGATTTCAAAACGGGTGAGTCTGAGAAGCACCAAATCGGGACAGGTAATCACTGTTTCCTACAAAGACTTCCCCTACCTCGGCATCTGGGCAAAACCCGGCGGCCATTTCGTATGTATCGAGCCATGGCTGGGCATTGCCGACAGCGCCGATTCGGACCAGAATTTTGCGACAAAGGAAGGTATTCTGAAACTGGAAGCCGGCGGAACTTTCGAGGCTAGTTTTACAATCGAAATCAATGAGTAGCCTGTCGCCGCATTCGTTGTTCCTGCTATGCGGTTCGGTTTTAGCACGATGCGGCTATGTTGAAATTAGCGAGTGGTAATGTTACATCCCTACGGGATTCACGTTGAAGGGAGGATTTTCGGTTTTGCTACCAATATTACGTCGCTACGCGACTTAACGTAGGAAGAAAGAACGGCCATTTGTGCCGCTCTACCCAAACCTTCAATGCCGTCTGGCATGTAATATTGGTAGTAAAAGTCAGATGAGGAAGCGCCAAAATGCCGTAGGCATGCAACGACATATACGAGATTTCGTCGGCGATCCCATCACAATTCGATAGCCAGCAATTCTCCTCCCAGTTTATGCAATGCACTCTCAATCTTCTTCGCCTGTGCTGCGCGAGGCTTTTTGAGGCCGGAGGCGTAGTGATTCAGTTGCTTTTCATTAATGCCCGTCAGCCGAGCAATCCCTGTCTGGCTAAATATGCCTTTGTAATATTCCAAAAGACTTTCCACATC
Source organism: Dyadobacter soli (assembly GCF_900101885.1). Taxonomy (GTDB): domain Bacteria; phylum Bacteroidota; class Bacteroidia; order Cytophagales; family Spirosomataceae; genus Dyadobacter; species Dyadobacter soli. The sequence continues at coordinate 50,086 of NZ_FNAN01000030.1, forward strand.
GAACTTCCAGATGATTTCGTATTCACCTTTCAGCGCTGCCGGAATGTTCTTGTCGTCAAATGATTTAAGGATTTCAATGCATTCGAGAACATTTCTTTTCACATCTTGCACCGTATCTCCTATTCCATAAATTTTCCTGGCATTTTCGGCGTAAGCACTATATCCGTCTTTTCCTCTTTCAATCAATATTCTGATTCTTTTCATACCTCTATTGATTAGTCAATTTCATTTCCTTGATGATTGTCTTTCTCAAACCTTCATTCATTTCCTTTGAAGAATGATACGGCACGCAATACGTTATGCCGTTTTTTGTGTACATATAGTGGCTGCCTCGTGTGCGGGCCAGGATCCATCCGTTCCGCCGGATGATGCGATGAAACTCCGAATATTTCATAGTGCAAATATAGTAATAAGAGTAGATAATTATATACCTTTCATTCTAGTATACAACTAAAAAAGCCCCGTCACCGGGGCTTTTAACTCTTTCACAAATCAGCGATTATCAAACGGTCGCTTCGATTTGGGCATTCAATTTATCTTCAAGGGTTGTTTTAGGAACAACGCCTACTACTTTATCTACCAGTTGGCCGCCTTTGAAGATCATCAGCGTAGGGATACTGCGGATACCGAATTTTGCAGGTACCGAAGAGTTCATATCCACATCCATTTTACCGATAACTGCTTTGCCGTCGTACTCACCAGCGAGTTGCTCCACAACCGGACCGATCATCTTACAAGGCCCACACCACTCAGCCCAGAAGTCAACCAGTACTGGCTTGTCGCCCTGGATCAGTTCGTCGAAGGTGCTATCGGTAATTTCAAGTGCTTTTCCCATGTTTTAAGTGTCTAAATGTTATTTATCAATCTGGATTAATAAGGAATATTAGTATCTAAAAGTTCCTCATTTAATTTAATACAAATCAGTTTAGGGAGAATTTCACGCCCAGGGAACCCCGTAGCACCTTAAACAGCTCATTGCTAGGAGATACGCGGTAACCGCGCGACAACATTTCTACTTCCAAATGGCTTTCAGGGTCCTTCACGGTCATGCTCACCTGGCACCCGCCTGGGTAGTTTCCGAAGGTGTCGTTGAGCACATGAATGAACTGCGCGTCGATCTGATCCAGCGTAAGGTTGATCTTGATTTTCCTGCACATCTTTTCCATGATTTCCGGCAGAAGTTGTATCTGCGAAATCTTGAATTCGAACTGGTCTTCCTGTTTCCAGCGGTTCTGCACTTTACCTTTAATGTACAGGAACTGGCCCACTTGCAGGTAGTTTTTAAATCGAATATAATCCTCTCCTCCGATCAGCATTTCCATTGCACCCTGGTAGTCCTCTATCTTGAAAATCATGAAAAGACTGCCATTTTTCGACATCCGCTCCTGCGCGCTTGTGACAATCCCCGCCACATTGATATCCTTGCCATAAAACCGCGGTGCACGCTCTCCTTCATGGATTTCAAGCACCTTATTGACGGTACAAGAGCAGAAATTGTCCAGCTCGGTCCGGAATGTATCCAGCGGGTGACCTGAAATGTAGAAACCTACCACCTCCTGCTCGTAACGGAGCTTCGCCAGATCGTCCCATTCACCCACTTCTGCGGCTTTGGGCTTCGCGAGCGTCGAACCACTATCTCCAAGCATACCAAACAGCGATGCTTGTGCCGATGATTTTTCCGCATGATAGTTGTTGGCGTAACGGATCAGTTTTTCGATAAAAGTGCCTGTTTCACCTGTCTCGACAGCGAAATACTGCGCACGGTGGTATTCCGGGAAGCAGTCGAATGCGCCTGCGTATGCGAGGCTTTCCAATGTCTTTTTATTCACCGTCCGGAGATTGACACGCGTCATAAAGTCGAATACATCCTTGAACGGACCGTTGTTGGTCCTTTCTTCAATGATCGATTCTACGGCCGCGTCGCCGCTTCCTTTTACACCGGCGAGACCAAAACGAATTTCCTGCTTTTTATTCACACCGAACTGCCGCTCCGATTCATTGATATCCGGCCCCAATACTTTAATTCCCAGGTTTTTACATTCTTCCAGGAAGAACGTGATCTTATCGATACTGCCCAGCGAACTCGTCAATACCGCCGCCATATATTCCGACTCGTAATGCGCTTTCAAATAAGCCGTTTGATAAGCCACAAACGCATAGCAGGTCGAGTGGGATTTGTTGAATGCGTACGACGCAAATGCTTCCCAGTCGGTCCAGATCTTTTCCAGCTTCTTCGCATCAAGGCCCTTTTCGGTACCGCCTTTCATGAAGTCGCCTTTCAGCTTGTTCAGCGTTTCGATCTGCTTTTTACCCATAGCTTTCCTCAGCGTATCCGCCTGGCCTTTCGTAAAGCCTGCCAGCTTCTGCGACAAAAGCATTACCTGCTCCTGGTACACTGTAATGCCATAAGTATCAGCCAGGTACTCTTCCAATTCAGGCAAGTCGTAAGTCACTTCCTCCTGCCCGTTCTTCCGGCGGATAAAGTTAGGAATGTACGCGATCGGGCCCGGGCGATACAATGCGTTCATCGCGATCAAGTGCTCGAAACGGTCGGGGATAAGGTCGCGCATGTACTTTTTCATCCCGTCGGATTCGAACTGGAATATCGCATTCGTCTCGCCGCGCTGGAACAGTTCGAAAACCTTTGGATCATCGAGAGGCACATCGTCTATGACAATGTCTACCCCATGATTATTCTTGATCATCCGCAGGGCTTCCTTGATAATGGATAAGTTTCGAAGCCCCAAAAAGTCCATTTTAATTACCCCCGCATCCTCGATGATTTTTCCCTGGTATTGGGTAATCAAAAAGTCGGAATCTTTGGAAGTACTTACGGGGATAATTTCTGTTAAATCGCTGGGCGCGATGATGATACCGGCGGCGTGGATACCTGTGTTACGAACGGTACCTTCGAGTCTGCGCGCTTCCTGCAAAACACTGGCCTGCAAATCGTTACCTAAGGCAATAGACCGCATCCGCTTCACATTCTCCAATTCGTCGGGCGAGATACCTTCTTTTTTCATAAGGCTGCCCTCCCCTTCCAACGGCGCGGTGAAAATGCGGTTCAGCGTCATATTGTAAGTCGGCTTATCCGGTACCAGCTTCGCGAGCATGTTCGCATCCGGCAATGGCAGGTCCATTACCCGCGCCACATCCTTGATCGCCGATTTGGCAGCCATGGTACCGTAAGTCACAATCTGCGCCACCTGGTTGTAGCCGTATTTTTTCACCACATAATCGATTACTTTCTGACGACCATCATCGTCGAAGTCGGTATCGATATCGGGCATGGAGATACGGTCGGGATTGAGGAAACGCTCAAAAAGGAGATCGTACTTCACCGGGTCGATGTTCGTGATCCCTATTGCATAAGCTACCGCGGAACCTGCCGCTGAACCACGGCCCGGACCGATGAAAACGCCCATTTTGCGACCGGCATCGATAAAATCCGCCACAATGAGGAAGTAACCCGGAAAACCCATATTCCGGATCGTGTCAAGCTCAAAGTTTAGGCGTTCTTCTATTTCCGGCGTTACGACGTCATATTTCTTCCGCGCGCCCTCGAATGTAAGGTGCCGCAGGTATTCCCATTGGTTTAAAACATCGGCGGTAAGCTCCTTTTTACCCACCATTTCCGACAAGGTATGCGTCTTGAACTCGTCGGGGATAGGGAAGTTGGGCAGCAGAATGTCTTTCCGGAGATCGAGCGTTTTGATTTTGTCGACAATCTCGTTCGTATTGTCCAGCGACTCGGGCAGGTCGTTGAACAGTTGCAGCATTTCGCTGGTTTTTTTGAAATAGAACTGGTCGTTATAAAATGCGAAGCGGGAGCCCTTCGGAATACCCTTTTCATCATCAAAATCCTTCGCAGAAGGCGTGCTTTGCTTATCGCCGGTATTGATACAGAGCAAAATATCGTGTGCATTCCAATCGTCGCGATCCACATAATGCGAGTCGTTCGAGCAGATGATCTTCACATTATATTTCCGCGCAAACTTAATAAGCACCTCATTTACAATGTATTGATCACGAATATCGTGACGCTGCAATTCGACGTAAAAATCATCTCCGAACAAATCCAGCCACCATCTAAACTCGCGCTCCGCAGCCTCCTCACCCTGGCGAATGATCGTTTTCGGGATCATCGCACCGATACAGCAAGTGGTAGCGATCAAACCCTGATGGTATTTGACGATCAATTCCTTGTCGATCCGCGGATATTTCCCATACATCCCCTCCATGAAGCCCAGCGAGCACATTTTCACGAGGTTTTTATATCCTATTTCATCCTTGGCAAGTAAAAGCTGGTGAAAGCGGACGTCCTTTTTGTCTTTGGTAAACTGCCGCACATGCCGGTCTTCCACCACATAAAACTCGCAACCGACGACCGGCTTGATGCCCTGCTTGTTCCCCTCAGCCACAAACTCGAACACCCCGAACATATTACCATGGTCGGTGATGGCGACGGCGGGCATATTGTCCTCCTTGGCCTTTTTGAACAGCTTTTTGATATCGGCAGCACCATCGAGCAGTGAGAACTGCGTGTGACAGTGCAAATGTGAAAATTGCATATTAAATGGGTTGTAATGGGTATCGCGGCTTTCTCAAATCAACTTCGCACGTCAATGCTCTTCCGCTTCTTCGTACAATACATAATTCATATAATCGGTAAAGGGTTTCAGCAACTGAATGCCTTTTAAAACCAGGTTACCGAAGTCTTTGGAAGCCACCTCTTTATCGGTATAGCGGTGCATAAAGAAAAGTTGTTTACGTTTCAACAATTCAATTTCCGGGTGTTCTTTGGAATAGCCTTTGGGCACCGTTTTCAAGCTTTCGCCGTGAATTTCAGGAAAATAGGCGTGAAATTCCTTTTCCTCGATAATGGTTTTGAGCTCATGCGCATTGTAGTCGATCTCCTGCCGGAAGCGCGCCAATTGCTCGGTGGTCACCTCCCACATTCCGCCGCCCAGGAACGTTTGGTCACCCGGCTGCACTTGCAAGTAATAATCAATTTTGCCCGAACTTTTCCCGCCCGGACCAATGCCCGCAGCCAGATTTTTCTTGTACGGATCTTTGTTTTTCGAGAAGCGAACATCCCGGTAAATGCGCAGCATACAATCCTTCACTTGTACATTTCCGAGGTCTTCGAACTTGCCTACCTCGGTGATCAGGAACCCGACCAGCTTTTCCATATCCGCTTTCGCGGCCTCATAATGTTTCTTATTTTCCTGAAACCACTCCCTGTTATTGTTTTCGGCTAATTGACTGAGAAAGTGCAGCGTTTTAGAATCCATGTCGTGTTGGTGAAGGTATAAAATTCAAATTTACTACGTTTTCTGGTTCAATTTAACGAATTTTGGGATTAAGAAAAGGCTAATGCTTACCCGAAAACGCTAACCTGTTGATAGCTATGAATGTGCAGTATTTGTCGAATGAAAAGGGAGAAAGGACTGGTGTTTATATCTCTATGAAGGATTGGGAGGCGATCCAGAAAAAGTTGGAATACACTGACTTTTGGGATGAGCTCCCTGACCATGTGAAAGACAGCATCGACGAAGGTTTGAAGCAATCTGAGGCAGGCCAGACCAAATCTAACGAGGAGGTAATGGAAAAATTCGGCAGGTATCTATGAATATGCCTGTTCGCTGGACGGCGGAGGCAGAAAAAAGCTTTACCGACATTATTGCACACTTGGAAACCAACTGGTCAGAAAAAGAAGTCAGAAAATTTATCAGGAAAACCAAAGACGTCCTGAAACAGATATCGGTATTTCCGCTCATGTACGAAGCCTCTCGAGCGAGGCCCGGCGTACGAAAGGGGTTTGTTACCAAGCAATGCACATTGTTTTATAAAGTGAAGAAAGACCATATTGTTCTGCTTTCCTTTTGGGACAACCGCCGCAAACCAACATCACGTAACTAAGTATCAATAGTAATAAATGGCCAGAATCCTAACAGGCATTCAAAGCAGCGGGCGACCTCACCTGGGTAACATCCTGGGAGCCATCAAACCTGCGATCGAACTCTCTAAAAATCCACAAAACGAATCTTTTTTCTTCATTGCCGACCTCCATTCGCTTACAACGCTGAAAAATGGCGTGGAACGCGGTGAATATGTGCGTGCAATTGCCGCGACGTGGCTTGCATTCGGATTCGACTACAAAAAAAATGTATTCTGGCGTCAGTCGCGGGTGCAGGAGCATACGGAGCTTAACTGGTACCTCAACTGCTTCACGCCGTTCCCGATGCTGGCCAATGCGACTTCTTTCAAAGACAAGTCGGAGAAGCTGTCGGATGTGAATGCGGGACTGTTTACCTATCCCGTGCTCCAAGCGGCTGATATTCTGCTATATAATGCTAACATCATCCCGGTAGGCAAAGACCAGAAGCAGCACCTTGAAATGTCGAAAGACATTGCCAACCGCTTCAATATCCTGGCCGGTGAAGAAATCCTCGTACTGCCCGAGCCGCAGATCGACGAGCGCATTATGACGATCCCCGGCATCGACGGCCAGAAAATGAGCAAGTCGTACCACAACTACATCGATATTTTTCTGCCCGAAAACGAGTTGAAAAAGATCACGAAAAAGATCCTATCCGACTCGAAACAACTCGAAGATCCGAAAGACCCCGATAACGACATTACATTCCAGCTATACAGCCTGGTGGCCAAGGAAGCGGAAATTGAATCGATGCGCCAGAACTACGTGAATGGCGGCTATGGCTATGGCCACGCCAAACAGGCGCTATTCGAATGCTTTCTGGAAGTGTTTGCTGAGCCGCGGCGCATTTTCAATTATTATATGGAAAATACCGAAGAGCTCGAAGGCATTCTCGTCGAAGGCGAAGCCAAAGCCCGCGACATTGCGCAGGATACGATCGGCAAGGTGCGGAAAGTGCTCGGTTTCAGTTCATGACGGATGCGGTACATAGCATAGTCCGCGCCGACCAGGAGCTTTTTTTATGGCTCAATGGCCTGCACACACCCTGGCTCGACACGGTAATGTACTGGATTACCTATAAATACACCTGGATTCCGCTGTATATACTGCTCATCACGTTGACAATCAGAGCAGAAGGATGGAAAAAAGGCGGATTCATCGTGATCGGCGTGGTGCTCGCGGTCGCAGCAGCCGATAAGGTAACGTCCGGGTTTATGAAGCCCTATTTTCTGAGGTTAAGGCCCTGTCATGATCCGACAATTACGACCGTCATGCACCATGTGACGGATTGTGGGGGTTTGTACGGCTTCGCGTCGTCACACGCGTCCACCAGTTTTGCATTGGCGATCGCCTGGTTCAGCTTGTTGAGAAAGACGGTGCCGCAAATGGCATTTTTGTTCGTCTGGGCGCTCATTTACGCATATAGCCGCGTATATGTAGGGGTGCATTACCCGCTCGATATCCTTGTCGGAGCGCTGGTTGGACTGCTCGTCGGGTACTGCTTTGTGCAGCTTTATTATATTTTTTTAAAAAGATACTATCTTAATTAACCGGTTTTATTTAATTTTGCGCAAATTTTAGTTTGGCCATGGGTTCATTCAATACAGTAAAAATATTTTCGGGGAGTCAGTCCGAATATTTGGCCAAAGACATTGCCAGGTATTATGGTAAGGAGCTTGGAGGCTACACGTTGCGCAAGTTCAGCGACGGAGAGCTATCACCAAGTTTCGAGGAGTCGATCAGGGGTTGCGATGTGTTTTTGATCCAATCTACATTCCCTCCTGCCGATAACCTGATGGAGTTGCTGCTCATGGTGGATGCGGCCCGTCGTGCTTCGGCGCATTATGTGACGGTGGTAATCCCCTATTTCGGCTACGCCAGACAAGACAGAAAAGACAAGCCACGCGTGGCCATCGCAGCGAAAGTCGTTGCGAACCTCCTCACAGCTGTGGGAGTTGACCGCGTAATGACCATAGATTTACACGCCGGACAGATCCAAGGCTTTTTAGACCTGCCTGTCGACCACCTCGAAGGAACCTCGATTTTTGTTCCTTATATCAAATCCCTGAACCTCAAAAATCTTCTCATCGCATCGCCCGACGTAGGCGGCGCCGCACGTGCACGGAACTTTGCCAAGTTCCTGAATGCGGATATGATCCTTTGCGACAAGCACCGGAAACGCGCCAACGAAATCGCCAGCATGCAGGTAATCGGAGATGTGGAAGGGATGGATGTAGTACTGGTAGACGACCTGATCGATACGGGTGGCACGCTTTGCAAGGCAGCCGAGATTATCATGGAAAAGGGTGCATCGTCCGTGCGGGCGATCAGTACCCACGCGATCATGTCGGGCAAGGCGCATGAAAACATTGCCAATTCGGTGCTCGAAGAGCTGATTGTAACAGATACAATTCCTCTTAAGCAACAGAATGAAAAAATCCGCGTACTGTCTGTTGCAGAAATTTTTGCAAAGGCAATAGGTCGGATCCGCGATCACGAATCTATTAGTTCATTGTTTATAAATAATCAGTAAATTTTCTTTTATTTAACTTTCTTTTAAAAATTCTTATGAAAAGTCTTGAGATTGTAGGGTTTAAAAGAGCGAATCTCGGCAAGGTGGAATCACAAAACTTGCGCGCTCAGGGTTATGTTCCATCAGTGCTGTACGGAGGTGACGAACAAGTGCATTTCTATGCACCGGCTATGTTGTTCCGTGAATTGCTTTTCACACCGGATATTTTTAACGTTACCCTGAACATCGAAGGTACCGAGTACAACGCGATTCTTCAGGAAAAACAATTCCACCCAGTAAACGATGCGTTGATCCACGCGGATTTTCTGCAAATCGTAGCCGGAAAAGAAATTAAAGTGGAAGTACCTATTAAATTAACAGGTACATCTGCCGGCGTTATGAAAGGTGGTAAAATGAACCAAAAATTGCGTAAATTGCGCGTACAGGGTCTTGCGGAGAACATCCCTGACTATGTAAATGTTGATGTAACTGAACTGGATTTAGGAAAATCTGTGAAGGTTGGTGCACTGAAGGCTGAAAATTTTGTTATATTGACAGCGGCAAGCAACCCGATCGCATCAGTTGAAATCCCACGTGCGCTTCGCGGTACACTTGGCAAGTAAGTATTTTATTTTTCATGGCTAATAGATGCAAACGTGCCGACCATTGGTCGGCATATTTGTTTATAGACGGTTTTGAATTTGTTCGACCAATACTTCATTGATCCGCACATAACTTTCATGCGTCCAGCCTGCAATGTGCGGCGTAAGTACCACGCGGTCGGAAGCCCGCAAATAATCAAAAACTTCCTGCTGTTCCGGCGTCAGCTTTCCGATCTTTTCGTTTTCAAGCACATCCAGGCACGCGCCTTTGATTTTACCGTTTTCCAATGCTTCGGTTACAGCCTTTAATTTTACCACTTCACCTCTGGATAAATTCATTAAATAAAATGGCTTGGCAAAAGCGCTGATAAATTCTTCATTCACCAGGTAACGCGTAATGTCGGTCAACGGAATATGCAGGCTCAGAACGTCTGCTTCTTGCTGTATTTCCTCAATGGACGATTCCGTTGCAAATGCATCGCCGTAGTTGTCACGGTACTTGTCATACGCAAGCACTTTGCAACCGAAACCGCTGAGTCTCTTCGCAGTAGCCGAGCCATTGTTCCCGTAGCCGATCAACCCCACAGTTTTACCCATCAGCTCCACTCCCCTATTGCCTTCGCGGTCCCAGATACCGTCGCGTACCTGCCTGTCGGCGCGCAGGATGTTGTTGAAAAGCGCGAGCAACATGCCCAATGCCTGTTCGGCCACGGCGTCACGATTGCCGGCACCCGCGTGAAAAACCTCGATGTTCAGCGCTTTGGCCACTTCCAGGTCGATCAGGTCCAGACCCGCCCCTGCGCGAGCGATAAAACGCAGTTTTTGGGCATTTTCCAGCATTTCGCGGTCGAGGAAGGTCTTGCTGCGGATCATTAGCACGTCGTAGCCCGGCAATGCATTCTTTATGTCTTCTCTTTTGTATTCAGGATGGTAATCGTATTCCCATTTTTGCTCGTCCAGCATGCCGAATAATGACGGATGCATGGAGTCTGCGATCAGGATTTTCATAGTAGCACAGGATTTTTTGTAACTTGCCGGTTGAACCGTCCGGCAAAAGTAATACAGAATTACGCAGCAGAACACATACAACAGCATTTACCTACATGAGCGAACAACAGAGTGATAAACCGGTAATCGGGATCACAATAGGCGATTATAACGGCATTGGCCCGGAAGTAATCCTTAAAGCATTAGAAGGGAACCAGTTATCGAAATTGTGCACACCAATCATCTACGGCTCCCTGAGAGTATTGAACCAGTACCGCAACCTGCTTGAAATGAAAGACTGGAACCTGCACGGCATCCAGAAAGCCGAGCAGGCCAACCATAAACTGACGAATGTAATTACCTGCTGGCACGACCATCAGACGGAGATACAGCCCGGAAAGATCACCGCGGAAGCCGGCCAGGGCTCCTTCGCATCGCTGAAACGCGCCGTGGAAGACCTCAAAGAAGGCCGGATCCAGGCGCTCGTCACCGGTCCCATCAACAAGGACAATATCCAAAACGAGGATTTCAAATTCCCCGGCCATACCGAGTTCCTCGCGGAGGCTTTCGGGAAGGACGATGCATTGATGTTCATGGTCGCGGGCGACCTTCGCGTAGGCGTGCTCACGGGCCATATGCCCCTGCAAAACGTACGCGAGCACATCACCGCGGAAAAACTTACAGCGAAAATCGAGCAGATCCTCCAATCGCTGAAAGGTGATTTTGGTATTAAAAAACCTAAACTGGCTGTGCTGGGCCTCAATCCGCACGCTGGTGAAAATGGCTTGCTGGGCTCGGAAGAAATCGAAGTCATCCAGCCGGTGATCAAGCAGTTTAAGGAAAAAGGCCACCTTGTAGTAGGGCCATTCCCTGCCGACGGCTTCTTCGCTGCGGGTACCTACCGCCAATACGATGCCGTGCTCGCGATGTACCACGACCAGGGCCTCATCCCTTTCAAAACACTGGCATTCAACGAGGGCGTGAATTTCACCGCCGGACTTTCCGCCGTGCGCACGTCCCCCGACCACGGCACAGCCTATAATATCGCAGGCAAAAACATCGCCGAACCCGGCTCGCTGCTGCAAGCACTTTACCTGGCCTGCGACGTATCAAGGTTCCGTATTTTCAATGCAGATATGGAAAAAAATGCATTGATTTCGAAGCCTCAACCATCGGAAAGCCAGCATCCGGCGAAGTCGGGGGGGAAGCAGAGATTTAACTAGGGCCTTCGGCCCGACCACCGACCGCCGACCGCCGATCTAATTTTCTTTCCTTGGTCAAAAACAACAAATCGGCGGTCAGTGGTCGGCGGTCAAAAAATTCAGCCGTCGGCCGTCGGCGGTTAAAACAAGCATCAACCGTTCCGTAAAAGGAACCAACGCACATCCTTATGTTAAAATCAATGACCGGATACGGTGTATCCAACATCGAGTCCGAATCGATCAATGTCACGGTGGAAATCAAGACATTGAATTCCAAATTCCTGGATATTTACTGCCGCGTGCCGCGCAACTATTCCGAGCGCGAGATCGAGATCCGCGCCCTCATTACCCAGTCGCTCGAACGCGGTAAGGTGGAATTTACGCTTACCGTTCAGCCGGTAGGTAAAACCGTCGCCTCGACTTCCGTGAACAGGGCGCTCGTGAGCGCCTACTACCAGGATTTGTCGCAAACGGCTACCGACCTTGGCTTCGCGCCGGACTCCACGGAGCTGCTACGCATTGCATTGCAGATGCCGAACGCCTACAACAACGAAACCGTAGACGATAGCAGCAAGGAAGACGATTGGGCGCAGATCAAAGTGGCTGTGCTGGAAGCGCTGCGCAAATGCTCCGTTTTCCGCGAGCAGGAAGGCCGTATGACCGCCGATAAGTTCGCAGAATACATTCAAACGATCCAGAACCTGCTCGACCAGGTGGCCGAACAGGACAAAGCCCGCATTCCTGCAGTCCGCGAACGCCTCGAAAAACAGGTAAGGGACCTGCTGACCGACGACAACTTCGACCCGAACCGCTTCGAGCAGGAATTGATCTATTACGTTGAGAAATTCGATATTTCGGAAGAGAAAATCCGTCTGGCCAACCACCTTACCTACTTCATCGAAACAATGAAGGCTTCCGAGAGCAATGGTAAGAAGCTGAATTTCATTGCGCAGGAAATCGGCCGGGAAATCAATACCATCGGTTCGAAAGCCAACGACGCGACGATCCAGCACCTGGTGGTGCAAATGAAGGACGAGCTCGAAAAGATCAAGGAGCAAACAATGAATATCATTTAATGCCCGAAGAGAAGCTTCCCCTTTCTTTTTATTCCGCATACGATACCTGCACGCTGGCCCGGAAGCTTCTGGGCTGCGAGCTGGTACACGACAGTCCCGACGGCCTCACAAGCGGCATTATCGTGGAGACGGAGGCGTATTTGCAGGACGATCCTGCCTGCCATGCATTCAACCGGCGTACAACGCGCACGGAACCCATGTACGGCATTGCGGGTACCGTATACGTGTACCTGATATACGGCATGTACCAATGCTTCAACATCGTCAGTAATGCGGAAGGTGTCGGTGAAGCGGTGCTGGTTCGCGCATTGCAACCCACGGCGGGTATCGATCTCATGGAAATGCGCAGACTGATCCGGCCGGGGAAGACGCAAATTATTTCCGCATCCGGGAAGGTGGCCCTCAAAGAACTTTGCCGCGGCCCCGGCAAACTGGTTCAGGCCATGGGCATCAGCCGGGACCAGCACAATGCAACTCTACTCTCCGGTAGTACCTTATACGTTCGGCCGCAAGTAGCAGTGCCCGAAGCGATTATCTCAGGCCCGCGCGTCGGTATCAATGTAGGCCGCGAACTTCCTTACCGATATTACATAAAAGACAATATTTTTGTAAGTAAAGGTTAACTAATCGCGCCTTATTAGTCCAGCCTTCGACAACCCACTACGAGCCTAACAGCCAAGAGATCAGTTACATATGAATGAATTCTACAAACTAATTCTCCTTTTCGCGTTAGGATATGTTCTTTCTTTTAGCCAATGCACTTCCAGCGGAAGCGCCGACAGCACAAAAAGGAGTGCAGAGGTGGTAGAGGCCAAACCACAGGAAGGTTTTGCCGAAGACACGGTACTCATTCACAAGTACCACAAATTGGCTTCGGAATACCTTTTTCAGGATGCTGAGAAGTCGATGTTTTACTCCAAACACGTACTGAGGCTTTCACAAAAACACCAATGGGGAAAAGGCAAGCTGCTCGCATATAATCTACTGAGTACCTACTATTTATTGGACGGCAGCTACGACGTTCTGCGTGAGCTTTCCAATGAAACGCTCACGCTTTCAACCCAATTGAACCTGCCGATGTTCACCGCCCACGGCAAACGTTTCATGGGCGAAAGTTACTCCGAATACCGCCAGTGGGATTCTTCGCGCATCAACTACGAGCATGCCGTACAGATTTTCACCCGCCTGAAAGCCGACAGCTCGCTTGCGTTGAGCATCGAAAACCTCGGGAACTGCTACCGCGAGAAAAATATGTACGAACGGGCGGTGCAGCTTTACGAGCAATCGTATAAAATGTTCGACAAAATGAACTCCGACTGGGGCCGCGCCACGGTATTGCAAAGCATCGGCTACATGCACGTGCGTACGGCCAACTATGCCGAAGCAGAAAAATACTTCCTGCAAAGCATTACCCTGTTTCGAAAAATCCAGAACCGCTACGGCGAATTGAATTGCCTCAACGACCTCAGTAACACCTACTATTACCAGAAAAAGTACGACCAGTCGATCGAAGCGGGCCTGCGGGCATTGGCCTATTCCAAAATTTACCACTCGACCCAGCAAACGAACTGGGCGCTCGTGACGCTGTCGCGCTCGTACAAGGCTAAGGGAATGTACGATGTGGCCCTGGATTACAGCCAGGCCGTCAATTATGTACGCCGGATGATCCACGACGAGACGATCAAGCGGCAGTACACGATGTACCAGCTCATGCACGACAACAAGCTGATGGACTCCGAAATCCAGCAGAAGATCATCAGCGAGCAACAGACCGTACAGCGTTTCCTGATCGGCTTTTCGTGCCTTGTGATCCTGTTCGCCATATTCCTCTGGTTTAATAACAAAAAGCTCCGCAGGAAAAACGCCGAAATCCAGGCCGCATTGATCGAAGGGCAAACCATTGAAAGAAAGCGCGTTGCGGCAGAGCTGCACGACCATTTGGGCGGCACGTTGGCTTCGCTGAACTGGTACTTATATGGTATCGACAAAAAAGTACTTTCCGCAGAAGAACAGAAGATCTACGAAAGCGTCCATCAGATGGTCGGAGCGGCATATAAGGAGGTCAGAAGCCTCTCGCATAACCTTATGCCGGCCGAACTGGAAGAGCACGGGCTGATCATGGCGCTGCACCGGCTGATCAGTAAATTGAACGAAAACAAGAACATTGCATTCGCTTTCAACCAAAAGGGAATGAATAACCGGCTCAACAACAAGATCGAGTTTGAGCTGTACAGCATTGTGCTGGAATTGACCAACAACATCATCAAGCATTCCGGCGCCACCGAAGCGTCTGTCGACCTGACCGAACACGTGAAGACGATCATGCTCGTGGTGAGCGACAATGGTACGGGCATGATCGATCCCGACCGGCAGGGCGTCGGGCTAAGAAATATCAAGAGCCGTGTGGAAAGTCTGCACGGTAAAATACAAATCCACAGCGAGGCACAGAACGGCATCCGGGTCGAAATAGAGATCCCGAAAGTGATCATCAAGTGATTATTCGCCCGCATCGAGACTGTAACGGCGCTTTTGGTCGTTACCTCTTATAGAAAAGATTGAAGCACCCTCATGAATGTTACCGAAAAGGCTCAGGAATTCATCACCGAGAGCGAAAACAGCCTGCACAACGGCTCCTTTGTAAAACTCTCGCTCGGGAACTACCACGGTACCGATGAAAGCCTGAAAAATGTTTACATCAAAAAAGTCCTCATCAAAAAAGAGCCGCGGCTGAGCCTTGCCTATCGCCACAAAACGCGCGACATTACCAAAAACCATACTTTCGAGGAGGTTACCGAAATGTTGAAGCAATGGCTCGGGACGGAATTCCGCGTGGCGACCTTGCAGACGACCGATTCGGATATTCTTTTTGAAATGCACCCCAGCGGGAAGGCAACTTTGAAGAAAAAAGCCGTCGCCAACCGGGAAGCCCCTGCATTGAGCCACGACAAGAATAAGAACCGGCTTATTTCACCCGCCGACAAAGGCTACCTGTTCGATCTGAAAATCACCGACCAGCAGGGCAACGTCTTTCACAATGCGCAGGACAAATTCCGGCAGATCAACCATTACATCGACATTCTCAGCAGCCTCATCCGGGAGATCGATCCTGGAAAAGCTGTACGCGTTGCCGATATGGGCTCAGGCAAAGGTTACCTCACGTTCGCGTTGTACGATTACCTCAAAAATGTGCTGAAACTCGATCCGCAAGTGACCGGCATCGAATTCCGAGAAGATTTGGTGACGTTATGCAACCAGATCGCTCAAAATGCCGGGTTCGCAGGATTGTCGTTCCGGGAAGGCACGATCGACCAATTCGACGCGACGGGCACGAATATCCTCATCGCCCTGCACGCGTGCGACACGGCCACCGACGACGCCATTTTCAAAGGTATCGAAGCAAAATCCGACCTGATCGTGGTGGCGCCCTGCTGTCACAAACAAATCCGCAGGCAAATCGAAAAGCACCGGACGGAAAACGACGTCAGCTTTCTCACCCGGCACGGTATTTTCCTGGAAAGACAGGCGGAAATGGTAACCGATGGTATCCGCGCGCTGGTACTGGAATATTTTGGCTACAAAACGAAGGTGTTCGAATTCATTTCCGACGCGCATACGCCTAAAAACGTCCTGATAGTGGGTACCAGGGGCAGCAGAAACGAAAAATCGCAGGCTGCGGCGCTCGAAAAGATCCGCGAAGCGAAGCGGTTCTTTGGCATTGAGTACCATCACCTTGAAAGATTGGCGGGCATTTGAAGCCGCCAAAATGCCCTTTTTACCAGCTCCGTAGCTATATTTGCAACTTTTTGTGAACTCAATAATCAATTATGTGGAATAAAATAGCAGCTTACATTATCCGCTACCGGCTTTTGTGGGTTGCATTAGTGTTAGTATCGACGGTCTTCATGGCCTATGAAGCCAGCAAAATTGAACTCTCCTACAATTTCGCACGTATCCTGCCCTCCAACGACCCCGTAGAGAAAGAATACCAGGATTTCCGCAAGCTTTTCGGCGAAGACGGGAGTGTAATGGTGATCGGCTGGCAGGACCCGCAGCTTTTCGAAATCAACAAATTCCGCGACTGGTGCAAGCTTTCCCAGCAAATCAAAGAAACCGAGGGGATCAAAAATGTGCTCTCCCTGGCGAATGTCTACAAAATCACGCGCAACGATAGCCTCACCCGTTTCGATTTCTCCCCGGTTATCCGCGACATCCCCAACACACAGGCAGAGGCCGACAGCCTGAAAAAGGAGATTGCCAATCTGCCCATTTACGAAGGCCTGGTGCTGAACAGCAAAACTAATGCGACGCTGATCGTCATTACCTTCAACGACAAAGAGCTCAACTCCAAACGCCGCCTTACGATCGTCGACGACATCGAAAAAATGGCCGAGACGTTTGCGACCAAATACAATACCGATCTGCATTATTCCGGGATGCCTTACATCCGGACCGTAAACATGAAGAAGATCTCCGGCGAGATGGAGCTTTTCATGGGGCTGGCCGTGTTTGTGACGCTGCTCATCCTCTGGGCGTTTTTCCGGTCGTTCAGACTTACATTATTATCGATTATAGTAGTATTGATCGGCGTGGTGTTCTCGGTGGGGACATTGCATTTATTTAACTACAAAATCACCGCGCTAACCGGCCTCATTCCTCCCCTGCTGATCGTGATCGGCGTGCCTAACTGCGTTTTCCTGATCAATAAATACCAGGCGGAGCTCGTCTCGCACAGCAACAAGGACGAAGCATTGCGCGAAATGATACGGCAGATCGGGCTTTCGACATTCCTGGCGAATATGACGACGGCTATCGGTTTCGGGGTGTTTTACTTCACAAACAGTATTTTGCTCGTCGAATTCGGCGTGGTAGCGGCCATCAGCGTGATGGTTACCTACGTGCTTTGCCTCGTGCTGCTACCGATTACGCTGCATTACATGAGCACGCCCAAGCCGCGCCATTTGAAACACCTTGAAGGAAAATGGGCGTTCGGGTTCCTCCGGATGGTGAACAACCTGGTACACAACCGCCGGAAGGAGATTTATATCGCCATGGTGATCATGATCGTCGTGTCTGCATTTGGTATGACGAAGATCAAGACGATCGGTTACGTGGTGGATGACCTGCCTAAAAAGGATGTGGTTTACACCGATTTGCGCTTTTTTGAAAAGAACTTCAACGGCGTGCTGCCTTTCGAGGTGATGATCAATACCAAACAGCCGAATGGCGTGTTTGCCGATCAGGCCAGGACTTTGTATAAAATCAAGGCGTTCCAAAGTGAAATGGCCAAGTTTCCGGAATTCTCGAAGCCGGTTTCCATTGTGGAGGCTTCCAAATTCCTTTACCAGGGTTACCGTGGCGGCGATGCCAAATACTACGCTTTGCCCGGCGTGCTGGAACTGAACAAGATGACGCAGTACGTGCAAGGCCAGCAAGGCGCCGCAAAACAGTTGACGTCGTTCCTCAATGAAGATAAAAGCATTACCCGGCTCAGTTTCCAGATGGCCGACGTGGGTTCGGAGCGCATTAAGGAGCTGATGAACCGCATTCGTCCAAAGGTCGATTCGATTTTCAGCCCTGAACAATACAAGGTAAGCCTTACTGGGCACAGCCTTGTGTTCTTAAAAAGCAACGATTACCTGCTGAGCAACCTGTACGAAAGCTTGCTCATCGCGATCGTCCTTATTGCAATCGTGGGAATGGCGCTTTTCCGCTCGATCCCGATCATTTTGCTTTCGAAACTGCCTTGTTTGATCCCGCTCGCGTTGACAGCCGGCATTATGGGTTATTTCGATATTTATTTCAAACCGACGACGATCCTGATTTTCAGCATTACGTTCGGTATTGCTTCGGACGGAACGGTTTACTTCCTCACGCGTTACCGCGAGGAGCTCTATAAAAACGGTCTGACACCTTCCAAAGCCGTTACAGCGTCGATCTTCGGGACGGGCCTGAGTATGATCTACACAGCGGTGATCCTCTTCTGCGGATTTTCGATCTTTTCGGCATCCAGCTTCGGCGGAACGGCCGCCATGGGGGTAATGGTATCGATTACCTTGCTGGTCGCGATGTGTACCAACCTGATCCTGCTGCCTGCATTGTTACTTTCAATCGCAAAGCGGCAGGCGAAAAATGTAAAGCCTAGTTGAAAAAGTTTATGAGTTTAGAGTTCAAGAGTTTCTTTACGGCGCTATCCCTTTTCATTGCGGGGGTAGCGCTGCCCGTTTCGGCCCAAACCGACTTCCAGGCCGACTCGGCATTTATCCGCAAAATTTACGACACCGCACTCAGCGAGGGCAAATCCTATGAATGGTTGCGGCACCTTACCCAGCAGGTCGGCCCGAGGCTGAGCGGCTCGGAAGGCGCTGCAAAGGCTGTTTTGTATACCAAATCGGTGATGGAAAGTGAGCGTTTCGATCATGTATTCCTGCAAAATGTGATGGTACCGCATTGGGTCCGCGGCGCGAAAGAGAAAGCACAGATTAGCAATGGGAAACAAAAGACGGACGTTCCTATTGCTGCATTGGGCGGTTCTATCGCCACTCCAAAAGGCGGTATCAGGGCGAAAGTGATCGAGGTGAAGAGCTTTCAGCAGCTCCGCGACCTGGGTACCGAAAAGGTGAAAGGCAAAATTGTGTTCTTCAACCGGCCGATGGACCCTACCAAAATCAACACATTCGAAGCCTATGCCGGTGCCGTAGAGCAACGGGCCGCAGGTGCGAGCGAGGCGGCCAAACTCGGCGCCATTGGCTCCATTACCCGCTCAATGACCACCCGCCTGGACGACTTCCCGCATACGGGCAGCATGCGTTACGCGAGCGGCGCGCCCATGATCCCGGCGGCGGCGATCAGTACCAACGGCGCGGAGCTTTTGAGCAAAACATTACAAGCCAATCCGGAGACGGAATTCTATTTCGAACAAAACTGTGAAACGCTTCCCGACGCTGCGTCGCATAATGTGATCGGCGAATTGAAGGGGAAAACGAATGCCGGCAAATACATTGCCATCGGCGGCCACCTCGATTCGTGGGATTTCGCGCAGGGCGCGCACGACGATGGCTCGGGCTGTGTGCAATCGATCGAGGCATTGCGGATACTGAAAGCGTTGGGGTACCAGCCTAATCATACGCTACGTGCGGTAATGTTCATGAACGAAGAAAATGGTATGAAAGGCGGCATTACTTACGCAGATTCTGCCAAATCGAAGCAGGAAACACATATTGCGGCCATCGAATCGGATCACGGCGGGTTTTCACCACGCGGTTTCGGGATTGTGGGTACGCCTGCACAAAAGGCCAGAATACAGCAATGGGCTGGGCTGTTTGCGGCATACGGCGTTCATGAGCTGGGGCCGGGCGGTGGCGGCGCGGATATTGGCCCGCTCGCGCAGCAGGGTACCGTGCTGCTCGGGTTAATGCCGGATACGCAGCGGTATTTCGACTATCACCACGCCGCTAACGACCGGTTTGAAGCAGTGAGCAAGCGGGAACTGGAACTGGGCGCGGCGGCTATGGCCTCCATGTTGTACCTTATCGACAAGTATGGCCTCTGAGGGCCTGCGTCCGGGACGCATCCCGGTGCCCACATCCCACGTCCCGGTGCCCAGGGCTTAAGCCCTGGGTTGTGGGATGCGGGATCGTCTCTCCATATCTACAGCATCTTGCTGAACGTCGTATCCATCCATTCTTCCGGGATGTCGTCGAGCGCCTGTTTGAGCTTTACGGCCCATATTCTGGATATTTCCTCCATATCTTTCTGCTCGTAGCGATGTTCGGCAATGGCGAAACTGTCCTTTTTGTACAACACGACATCTATCGGAAAATCGACGTCATTGTTACTAACCCGCGTCGAATCGAATGACAGGAAGCCGGCTTTCAATGCCTGTTTCATCGTCGAATTTTCGTTCAGCACGCGGTTGAGTATGGCTTTCCCCTGGCCCGAATTGCCGATGATCACATAGGGCGAGCCTTCATCGAGTTCCACCCAATTGCCTTCGGAGTAAAGCAGGAACAGCTTGTGGTCCTTATCGTCTTTCAGCTGGCCGCCCACGATGGTGTTGAGGTTGAATTTAAGACCGGCCCTTTCCAGGCTCGCCTTATCTTCCTCTGCCACGCGTTTGATCTGCTCACCGAATGCATTCACGGCTTTGTAAAGCTTGTTATAAACGACGCCTTCGCTGATCAGCTCTTCAAAATAATGCACGGCCTTGTCGCGCACGGACCGCAACCCGCTCGTCATGATGAACATCGAGTAGTTGTCCTGCTGGGTGACGTACATCTTCTTCTTGGTCGTCGTATTGGTGCCTGCGGTGATCCGCGTATCTGCCAGGGCAACGAGCCCCTCTTTCACTTTAATTCCTAAGCAATAAGTCATTTTTATACTCTTTGAACCGGCCCAAAAATACCAAATCACATGCTGAACATCACAACAAATCCCTTTTTCATCGATATTTAGAACAAAACAAGTCTACACCACCGCCATGATCCACACCATTCACCTCTTCGCGGAGCTTGACCAACACCTGATTGCTTTACTCCGATCGCTTACGCCGGAAGAGTGGGAAAAACCCACGGTAGCAAGGCTCTGGAAGGTCCGCGACGTGGCCGCGCATTTGCTCGACGGCAATGTCCGCGTGATCTCCATGTACCGCGACGGCCATTTCACTGCGCCCGACCGGGAAATAAACAGTTACGACGATTTGGTAGGTTACCTCAACCAGCTGAACGCCGATTGGGTAAATGCGTCGAAGCGAATGAGTCCCGCGTTACTCACCGAACTCCTCGAAACCACCGGTAAGCAGTACACCGAAATCATGCAACAGCAGAACCTCGAAGCCGACGCCCTTTTTTCCGTATCCTGGGCCGGCGAAACGGTTTCGAAAAACTGGTTCCACATTGCCCGCGAATACACCGAAAAGTGGCATCACCAGCAACAGATCCGCGACGCAGTCGGCCGGACGGACATTGTGCGCGGCATTATGACGCCCCGGCTCTTCCGCCCGCTCATCGAAACCTTCCTGCGCGGGCTCCCGCACACGTACAGGCACACACAAGCGCCCGACGGCACAGCCCTACGCATAGGCATCACGCTCGACGAGATTTTTGAATGGTTTTTGATTAAAACAGCAAACGGTTGGAAAATCAGCGGGACTTCCGAAAACGCTCCGGAAGCATCCGTTACCCTCGATGCCGACACCGCCTGGAAACTTTTTACCAAAGCCATTAAGCCCGATGAAGCACTCGCAAAAGCACATTTAACTGGTAATAAAGAGCTTGCAGGTACTACATTAAACCTGATCGCGGTGATGGCGTAAGCCAAATTCAATGACGATCGATCCGAAGCGGGCTGTAAAACAGTATATGAGGTATGAAACTGTATCAGATTGCGATCCTATTTTGCATACTGTCCTGCGGCGGCACACAAAGCCCGGTACCGTCCGCGCCGGGGCACAACGACCCCGCCGATGAAACCGGTAAGCCGCATTACCTCGCCCTGGGCGATTCTTACACAATCGGACAGAGCGTCGCACCGGACGAAAGGTGGCCCGTCATATTAGCCGACGAGTTGAAAAAAGTGGGAAAGCCAGTCGCAACGCCTGAAATCATCGCACGGACCGGCTGGACGACGCGTAACTTGCTCGACGCATTGGAGCAAAGCCCGCCCACCGGCACATTCGACCTGGTGTCGCTCCTGATCGGTGTCAACAATCAGTACCAGGGCAGAAATATGGAGGAATACCGCGTCGAGTTCCGTCAGTTGCTCGTCAAAGCGGTAGCCTATGCCGGCGACGATGCGGGGAATGTATTCGTGCTATCCATTCCGGATTGGGGCGTAACAGCCATGGGCGAGGGCAACCGCGACCATATTTCCGGCGAAATCGACCGTTTCAATGCCATTGCTAAGGACGAATGCGATAAGCTGAAAATCGTTTTTATCGACATTACCGGCATATCACGCAAAGCGCTCAATGACCCTAGCATGATCGCCAGCGACCAGCTGCACTTCTCGGGGAAAATGTACAGGTTATGGGTCAATGAGGCCATTTTACAGGTCAGAAAGCTTTTTTGATAAACTAAAAACCTCCGCTGTATGCCAGCGAAGGTTTATGTACTATTATTCCAAAATTCTAATAACCTAATTTCAAGCTTCCTGCAAGGCTTTCAGGCGAAACACCAGCCCGTCCATTTCGTCGGACGGCCGAAGCTGGCACGAGAGCCGGCTGTTACTATCCGCATTCGGCAGTGTATCGAGCGTATCGAGTTCCTGGTCGTTGGACTCCGGCAGTCTTTCCTTGCCTTCGAGCACTTCGATGTGGCAGGTGGCGCAGAGGGCCATTCCCCCGCAAGTCGCCTGGATATCGTATTCGTATGCTTTGAGGATTTCCATCAGGTTGAAGCCCATGTCGGTGGGCACTTCCAGGGCCTGACGTTCCCCTAAATCGTTCTCGATGAATATATTGATCATGGCTAAAATGGATTTACACCGTTAACTGTGGTGTATTTGAAACTCAATTTCTGATCCGGGTACACGTACTTGAATGCGCTCTGCATCATAATGGCCGCCTCGTGGAAGCCGCATAGAATGAGTTTCAGCTTACCCGGATAAGTATTGATGTCGCCGATCGCGTAAATGCGTTCGACATTGGTGGAATAGTCGAAAGTATCGACGATCACCGCCGATTTCTCGACGCCCAGGTTCCAGTCGGCAATGGGGCCGAGCTTGGGGCTCAGGCCGAACAGCGGGATAAAATCGTCGGTAGGAATGGTAAAAACGGACTTATCATTTCCCAGAATAGAAACCTCTTTGAGCACGCCATTGCCGCCGAGCTTGTTCACCTGCGCTTGTAAAACCAGGTCAATTTTGCCCTTTCCAGCCAGATCGTATACTTTTTCGGCCGAATCCGGCGCGCCGCGGAAGGTATCTCCCCGGTGTACGAGCGTCACGCGGGAAGCGACGTCGGCGAGGAAGATCGTCCAGTCGAGCGCGGAGTCGCCTCCGCCGGCCAATACCACATTACGGCCACGGAATTGCTCCGGCTTTTTAACCATATAATGCACGCCCTTGCCTTCGAAGTATTCGAGCTGCTCTACGGCTGGCTTGCGCGGTTCGAAGCTGCCAAGGCCCGCGGCGATCACCACCACTTTGCAATGCACGTCGGTACCTTCATTGGTGCGGACAATGTAGCTGCCATCGTCCTGCTTTTCGAGCACTTCCACTCTCTCACCTAATGTAAAGCCGGGTTTGAACTCCTCGATCTGCTTCATGAGGTTGTTCACCAGGTCTTCGGCGATGATGGCCGGCGCACCAGGAATGTCGTAAATGGGTTTTTGGGGATAAATTTCAGCCAGCTGGCCGCCTACCACCGGCAGGGCGTCGATCAGGTGGCAGCGCATTTTGAGCAGTCCGGCCTCGAAAACCGCGAAGAGCCCTACCGGCCCCGCTCCTATAATGCAAATGTCTGTGTGAATCATAATTCGATGTGAATGAGAATTTTGGAAAACTTTGATGCTCCAAAAGTAGTGCTCATTCACATCGTGCGCCAATCACAATTGGTTATCCGCTATAACCAAAAGTTATGACGCTATTTTTCGGTGATCATAAATTGCAGCATATCAGGCAGTATCTCGATCTCCACTTCGACAGGCTTTTCAATTTTCAATCGCTCGTCGTCGGCGTGAACATCTTTTCCGTCCCAGAACACCTTCACTTTCCTTGCCCGGATGGTAGAAAAGCTGAACTCTTTATCCTCATTATTGATCCGGTTGATCAAAAACGACTCGAATTTGTTTCGGCTGTTCTCGGAAACCATCACCACGTCGAGATAGCCATCTCCGGGATCGGCCTCGCCAGCCAGCACCAGGTTAGGCCCGATGGAACGGATATTCATGATTTCCACCATAATGTAATTCCCCGAATGCTCCACGCCATCGGCGACGATCGTACAGGGCCTCGCCTCGTAGTTCTGCACCACTTCCAGCAATACCGCACGTGCGGCTTTCAGCTTTTCTTCCGCCGTATCGCCGATATCCCCCTCGATTTTGTCCATCACCTTCATCAGGCGCGGGAAAATGCCATAGCCGAATGCTTCCAGGAAAAACAGATCCTCACCCACGCCGTGCACACGGCCGATATCGAAAGGTTGGAGACGGTAATGGTGCCAATGCGGGATGATATCCTTCGGATGCCCGTCGATCTTCAACGCGGTGGCGATGTTGTTGGCCGTTCCGTGGGGCAGCAGCGCGAGGGGAAACTGTTTTTCTAGCCGTTTACGCTTCATAAGCGCTTTCGCAGCACGGCGCACGGTCCCGTCCCCGCCCGCGATGATCAGAAAATCGGTTTTTTCTTCGAAATCGTCCCAGCCCTCTTCTTTGACAGAAGCATACGTGCATTCGAAACCTTCTTTCTTGATGATTTTGAGCAGTTCTTTCTTGGAAAACTCATTGTCCCCGGCTGTCGGGTTGTGTAAAAGGGTCGTTTTTTTCATATCAGGATGTATAGCATACCTCGATTTCATAAAAAACATACCAGGCATAATTTTATTAACAAACACCTGAAAACGCTATACGTTATGAAAATCCTGGTAACGAACGACGACGGAATATACAGCCCGGGCATTGCAGCGCTCGCCAAAATCGCCTCGCGGTTCGGGGAGGTCAAAATTGTGGCCCCCGATGTGGAACAATCCTCTATGGGCCACGCAATTACGGCGTCCCGGCCCCTTTCCTATAAAAAGTCACCCATTGAATTCAACGGCATCGACGCCTATCGTGTGAACGGCACGCCCGCCGACTGCGTGGCATTGGGGCAACACCTTTGGGATAAGCCCGACGTGGTGCTTTCCGGGATCAATATGGGGCCAAACCTGGGGAATGCGATGTGGCATTCGGGCACACTCGCCGCAGCGAAGCAGGCAGTACTATTCGGGATCAAAGGCATTGCA
Organism: Dyadobacter soli; assembly: GCF_900101885.1. Classification (GTDB taxonomy): domain Bacteria; phylum Bacteroidota; class Bacteroidia; order Cytophagales; family Spirosomataceae; genus Dyadobacter; species Dyadobacter soli. The sequence continues at coordinate 75,343 of NZ_FNAN01000030.1, forward strand.
TTGAGTACGCCCACCGACATCGAACCCGATTTCGAAAAGCTCGATCCATTTGTCGAAAAGGCATTGCAGCTACTTTTTGAAAATCCACACCTGAACCTGGTGAACGTCAACTTCCCCCATGCACCCAAAGGCGTTCGTTGGACGAGGCAGTCGGTGCGGCTTTACGACAACAACATCGTCCCCGCACTCGATCCGATGGGCCGGAAACATTACTGGTTTACCGTGGTACCGCTGGAACCCGCCGAGGAAGGTACCGACCGCTGGGCCATCGAAAACAATTTCGTTTCTATCACGCCCCTCCGCCTCGACCTGACCAACGAAGCGGAACTTGTGAAAGCGCAACTTGCATATCCTATTACATGAGTATAACTTCTCAGGACGTGCCTTTAAAAAGCAATAGGGTGCCTTGGTAAATTATTTACGATACGTTCTTCTAGTTAACCCCGATCCCGCGTCTCCTTGGCGCGGGATTCTTTTTTTGTTAAAGTCTTTTGCAAATACATTAAGGGGTAGAATGGGTAAAATGCAGTCTTATCCCCAAGACAGAGGTATTTTTATTCATTCCTGAATCCAAGAAATCAGTTTTCCCCCATCATGAAACAAACCAATATTGGCAACTATCGCTGGGTTATTTGCGCATTACTCTTCTTTGCAACCACCATCAACTACATCGACAGACAGATACTTGGATTACTAAAACCAACCCTCGAAACAGAGTTCAACTGGACCGAAACCGACTATGCGAACATCGTAATGGTCTTCGCGGGCTGCTATGCCGCGGGTTACATCGTCTTCGGTAATATCATCGACAAGATCGGCTCGAAACTGGGTTATGCCGTTTCGATCATCATTTGGAGTATCGCCGCTGTGGCGCATGCATTCGTCAAAAGTACTTTCGGCTTCGGCGCTGTCCGTGCCGTTCTTGGCCTTGGCGAAGCGGGTAACTTCCCGGCCGCTGTAAAAGCAACTGCCGAGTGGTTTCCCAAACGTGAACGAGCGCTCGCAACAGGTATTTTCAACTCTGGAACAAGTATCGGGGCCGTAGCAGCACCCATTCTCGTTCCCTGGCTGCTGAGTACTTACAGCTGGCAGGGTGCATTCATTATCACCGGCGCGATTGGCTTCATCTGGCTGATATTCTGGTGGTTGATGTACGAAATCCCTTCCCGCCACAAAAAGGTGGGCGCGGAAGAATATGCGTTCATACACAGCGACAACGAGGCCGGCGACGGCGAGAACCAGAAGCCTATTCACTGGACCAAATTGGTAACACTGCCGCAAACCTGGGTATTCATCATCGGTAAGTTCCTCACCGACCCGGTGTGGTGGTTCTTCCTGTTCTGGTTGCCTTCTTACTTCGCAACTACATTCGCATTGGATCTCAAAAAGCCAAGTCTGCACCTGGCGATCGTTTACACGGCGACCACTTTCGGTAGTATCGGCGGCGGTTACCTGTCGTCGTACCTGATCAAAAAAGGCTGGGCACCGCTCAGAGCCCGCAAAACGACATTGCTCGTGATGGCATTCGCCGTGATGCCGATCATCTTTGCGCAGTTCGCGACGGATATCTGGACGGTCGTAGGCATTATCGCCATCGCCACCGCCGCACACCAGGCGTGGAGCGCGAACATTTTCACGATTGTTTCCGATATTTTTCCAAAACGTGCCGTAAGCTCGGTGGTAGGTATCGGCGGGATGGCCGGCTCGCTCGGCTCGACGTTCTTCCCGTTGCTGGTAGGTGCATTGCTCGACCACTATAAAGGAACCGGAAATATAGGCGCAGGCTACAACATTCTGTTCGTCCTTTGCGGACTGGCCTACATTATCGCCTGGCTGGCAATTCATTTCCTGACCAACCGCATGAAACCGGTTGAAGAATCGTTATAAGCAACTGATCTCCTGAAAAATCACCAAAGCTGTAATACTGCTAGCATAGCATTCTAATGAAGAAGTACCGTTATCCCCTTTTCATCCTGGCGGTTTCGTCCTTACTGGTTTATTGTAAAACCAATAAACAAACCACCCAGCAAACCGCCTCTTCCGCTGCTACAACTGTTGCGAAAGAAGAAAAACCTGTCCAGACGCCCGCAAAATCGCCATTCATACCCGCCAGCGAAACCATTGGCAAAATGGTGATCGAGGAAGGCTTTGAAGTGAAACTCGTTGCCGCCGAGCCCCTCGTGAGCGCGCCCGTGGCGATGCAGTTCGACGACAAGTCCCGCATGTGGGTCGTGGAAATGGTAGGCTACATGCCCGACACCATCGGTACCGGCGAGGACATTCCGAACGGTAACATTGTCATACTCGACGATAAGAACAAAGACGGCGTGTACGACGACCGCAAAGTGGTGATCGACTCGCTGATTCTCCCACGCGCGATTTGCCTGATCGAAAACGGCATTCTCGTGGCAGAGCCGACCAACCTTTGGTTTTATGAATTGAAAAATGACCAGGTTGTAAAAAAGACATTGGTTGATCCTAAATACACCGAGGGTGGTAACGTGGAGCACCAGCCTAACGGCCTTCTGCGCGCGATGGACAACTGGATTTACAATGCCAAATCCGACAAACGCTACCGCCATGTGGGTGGAAAGTGGGTGATCGAGCATACCCATTTCCGTGGACAATGGGGTATTTGCCAGGATAATTACGGCCGGCTTTACTATAACAACAACTCCCAAAACCTGCTCGGCGACTATTTCCCGGCAGGTCTGGGCGCCTGGAACAAAAACCAGCGCGGTGTGGCCGGTTATAACGAAAAGTCCGTAGCAAACAATAAAGTATATCCGCTCCACCCTACCCCTGGCGTGAACCGCGGTTATATGAAAAATGTCCTCGACGACAGCCTGCGCCTGAACGAATTTACAGCTGCTGCCGGACCGGTCATTTACCGCGGTGATCTGTTTGGTAAAAATTACGATTTCAATGCATTCGTGCCCGAACCTTCGGCGAACCTGATCAAACGCAATTTCCTGAACGAAAAAGGCTACGTTGTAAAAGGGGATATTGCCTACAAAGGCAAGGAGTTCCTGGCCAGCACCGACGAACGTTTCCGGCCGGTAAGCCTTTACAATGCGCCCGACGGCAGTATGTTCGTGCTCGACATGTACCGCGGCATTATCCAGCACAAAACCTACCTGACGCCTTACCTGAAAGACCAGATAGGCAAACGATCTCTTACGCAACCACTTTCGGCCGGCCGCATTTACAAGATCGTTCCGAAAGGCTCCAAGCCTAAGCCGGTTGTGATCCCGGACGGCGCACAGGAACTCGTGAAGCTGCTCGGCCACCCGAATGGCTGGGTCCGCGACCGCGCACAGCAAAAATTGATCGACGGCAAGTACAACCAGACCGTACCCGCGCTCCGTGAGGCCGTAAAGCAAACTGCCGACCCGCTGCTGGCTATCCATGCATTGTGGACGCTCGAAGGGTTGAACTCCCTGAAACCCGAAGAAGCATTGAGTTGGATCCGCCAATCGGCCTGGACGTTCCGCGCACAGGGACTTTACGCATCGGCGGCGGTGATTACGCCTACCTCCTACCAGCAATTTGCCACTGCATTCGACGGCATCGTCGATTCCGGCGATACGCTTGCCGCACCCTATATCGCGCTTCTGGCCAAAAGCATCGAAAAATTCGACCAGAATGCATCCCGCGGGCTGTTGAACAAGCTGGCGATCAAATATCCGAACAACCGCTTCGTATCCGACGCCATTGTGAGCAACTTGCAGGACCAGGAAGAAGTATTCCAAGGCGCTATTTCAGCCTCTGTATCCGACCAGAATGCGGTGATCAACAAGCAGCTCGCCCGCGTGATAACGGCCGTGCGTAATGCCCAGGGCAACCGCAACCCTGAAATGCTCAAAAAGGAATTTCCCAAAGGGGAGGCATTGTTCACCTCGGTATGCCAAACCTGCCACGGCCCCGACGGCGGCGGCGTGAAATCGCTCGCACCGCCATTGAACCAGTCGGAATGGGTCACCGGTAACAAGGACAAACTCATTTCCATCGTCCTATTCGGCCTCACGGGTCCTGTAAAAGTGAACGGCCACGTGTACCAGACGCCCGAAGTAAGCGGCGATATGCCCGGCATCGGCTACGACAAGGACATGCCCAACGAAGACATTGCACAGCTGTTAAGCTTCATCCGCCGCTCATGGCGCAACAACGCCGACAAGGTAAGTACCGAAGAAGTGACCAAAGTCCGCACCAAACTCACCGGCCGCGAAAAAGCATTCACCGAAGCCGAGCTAAACGGCATTTGATGGTATGTTTTTGATTTTGAATAAAAGGCGCCTTGAAAGGGGCGTCTTTTTTTGTTCCAATTCATATCCAAAGACATTTTCTTCAAACATCTTGCAGACAGTATAAATCCAGATCAAACTCGAAATTTAATTTTCTCGCCAGTGCATGGTATCTTGAAGAGAGGTGTACACTTGGCATGCTGACCTCATTGTTATAAATGTAAAGCGCCAGGGAAAATTCGCAGTAGTATTTGTCACAAATAGGTTTCAGCTCTTCGGTTCTTTGTTCAAGAATGTCCAGCAAGCTATCCATTTGTTCTTCAAAGGATGCCTCGTAATCAGCCGCATACAACATCCAAGCGTTCGCTTTGGCAAGTCTCGGAAACCTCGGGTTTATTTGCGTTCCTTTTATATGAATTCTGTTTGGGTTCACGCCAAATATTACGGTCAAGTCATCATGTGTAATATCCTCAAAATCAAATACATGAAAACCCAATTCAATTCTATTTTGTTCTGTTGCTTCCATACGATTGCTAATAGAGCCTGGACTAGTGAATTTGAAGAAATATGCAAAGTTCATACACAAATGTCACAAATATGAGACATTTCGCTATCTTTGCCAAACCATGAAAGACACCGAGCAAAGCATTATCGAAGCTGCGATCCTGATTTTCAATGAGGACCTGTCTGCGCCGCTGGAAAAGGTGGCGGATCAGGCGCAGGTTACGCGCAGGACTTTGCACCGGTATTTCAAAGATCGGAAGGAATTGATGGACAAATGCCAGAAGGAAATCCGGAAGGCTTGCGCGGTGGCTATGTCCAACGCTTATAATACAACGGAAAATCCACGGGAAAGGCTGGAAGCAATGTTTTACGCCGGGCTCGATTGCGGTTCCAAAAACACTTTTTTACATAAACTACACACGCTTCACGACCACAAACACCAGGCGGCCAACGAGGAATGCTCGGAGTATGACCACACCTTTGAGCTCTGGAAGGGGAACCTTCAAGTATTGCTTACCACAGGTATTATAAATCAGGGAATGACGGTCGACTGGATTCATAACTTTTTCCAGAGCGTTGTTGTGGTTTTTATCAATTCCCAGCAAAAAGGTGCGCTCGGCCGAACCGACGCGCGACAGCTTGCTTGGTTTTCATTCAGTAAAGGAATAGGTATTTAAAATTTTTTGTCCAATCATGTCTCATTTTTGAGACATTCATATATTTCAATTATGCCTGATCAACAAAATTTCGACGTCGCCATCATCGGCGGCAGCTATGCCGGGCTTTCGGCTGCGATGACATTGGGCCGTGCCCGCCGGAATGTGGTTATTATCGACAGCGGTAAACCCTGCAACCGGCAGACGCCCCATTCGCATAACCTTATTACCCATGATGGCAGGACGCCCGCTGAAATCTCCGCCCTCGCACGCGAGCAGGTACTCGCCTACCCGACCGTGCGCTTGCATAATGCGCTCGTGACATACGCGTCCGGGCGGGATGGGGCATTCTCGGTAGGTACCAGCGACGGACAGTCGTTCGAAGCTAAAAAACTCATTTTCGCCACCGGCATCCGTGACATTATGCCCGAAATTCCGGGTTTCGCCGAAAGCTGGGGGATCAGCGCCATCCATTGCCCCTACTGCCACGGCTACGAATACAGCGATGCCCGCACCGGCGTGCTCATGAACGGTGAGATGGCATTGGAATACCTGAAAATGATCCGTAACTGGACCGCCGACCTCACACTCTACACCAATGGCCCTGCGACATTTGACCAGGCCGTGCGCGACAAAATGCTCGCATTCGGCGCCGAGATCGTCGAACAACCCATAGCGTCCCTCGATCATGAAAACGGCTATTTGCGGACATTGCATTTAACGGACGGCTCCCTCCGCAACATTACCGCACTTTACCACCGCCCCGCATTCGTGCAGCATTGCCCGATACCCGGGGAACTGGGCTGCGAGCTCAATCCGCAGGGATTTATCAAGGTAGATGAAGCACAAAAAACGACAGTAGCCGGCATTTACGCCGCGGGTGATAACAGCGGTGCATTCAGGGGGTTAACGGGCGCTATGGCCACCGGGACCACCGCCGGCGCAAGGCTCAATCATGAATTAATCAATGAAGAGTACTGATTGGCAGCCCCAGAAGCGGTAGCTTTGTGGCTTGTCGGCGGTCGGTGGTCGGCCGTCGGCGGTCAAAAATTAGCAACAATGTCCCTATTCACTACCACAGCCCCCATTACCATCACTTGTTACAAACGCCTTGCGCCATTTCTTGAAAAAGAGGTGACGGAAATGGGTTACCGGGTGGAAGAAACATTTTCGACGGGCGTGCGGCTGCAGGGTACGATCAATGATTGTATCAAACTGAACCTCAACCTTTACTGCGCCAGCCAGGTACTTTACAGCCTCGGCACATTCAGCGCGCAGCACCCCGACGATGTGTATCGGTTTTTGTCCAAAATGCAATGGGAGAACATCCTGGCCGACGATGCCTATTTCTCAGTCACGAGCAATGTCATGACGGCCACTGTAAACAATACGATGTTCGCTAACCTGCGCGTGAAGGATGCCATCGTGGACAGGCTGCGCGATAAGAAAGGCGCGAGGCCGTCGACCGGCTCGGAACTGAAAGGTGCCGTTGTGCATTTGTTCTGGAAGGATGATCGGGCGGAAATTTTCATTGATACATCGGGCGAAACGGTGGCGCGGCATGGTTACCGCAAAATTCCCGGCAAGGCTCCTATGCTCGAAGCACTGGCTTCCGCTACAATCCTGGCCAGCCAGTGGAACCGAAACTCGGCATTCCTTAACCCGATGTGCGGCTCTGGGACGCTCGCGATCGAGGCCGCATTGATCGCTACGAACAGCCGTCCCGGGCTTTTCAGGGACAACTATTCGTTCATGCATTTGCTCGGGTATGACGAGGAAGTGTATTTCAAAGAGCAGGATAAGCTCGAAGCGCAGATCATCGAAGCGCCGAAATTGCGCATTATCGCCACGGACTACGACGAGAATGCGGTTGCCAATGCGAAAAAGAATGCGATCGCGGCCGGCGTGGCCAATATGATCGAGTTCGGGCTTTGCGATTTCGCGGATACCGAAGTGCCGCAGGATAACAAGGGCGTGTTCTTCATCAATCCCGAATACGGCGAGCGGCTCGGCGAAATCCCCGAACTTGAAGAAACTTATGGACGGATTGGTGATTTTATGAAACAGAAGTGTGGAGGATATTACGGATATGTATTCACCGGAAACCTCGATCTGGCCAAAAAAATAGGCCTGAAAGCCAAACGCAGAATTGAGTTTTATTCCGGAAAAATCGATTGCCGGCTGCTCGAATACGAACTCTACGAGGGTTCGAGAAGGATATAATCCAATTTTAACCTTGCGCGGCGATCGCTTTTGGCGTCACATTACGACAACTTTGGCATAATATTTAGATAATATAAGACATAACCATTTAGAAAAATTGTCATGAAACAAGCACAAAGTTCAGGAACCATGCCGAAAGGTCAGGTCCAGAACCGGCCTGAAAACAAGGACAATCTGGATAGCAGACATCGTGAGGAAGAGATGGTAAAAGGTAATCATATTACCAGTAACCAGAAAGAGAATCACAGTCTGGGAAAACAGCGAAGGTAGCATTCAAATGCACCAATTAAATGGTTCCTAAGTTGAGAACGAAGTCCGCATGAAACGATATATCATCCGGACTTCGTTTTTTTGTGTTTATTGATAATGTCCTTTGGCAGAAATTACGGTAACAGTTATCTCGGATCAAATCAAAAACTTGTGGAGCGCATAGGATTTTCTAGGTTTGTGTTTTTAATCAACCTAGTTCGTTTTGGAGAGTTTCTTGCCTATTATCCAGTTTCTATTACCAGAGTTTATCCTTGAAAATTTTGAATTGACATCCATCGACCGTCAGGATGGAGTATTTCACGTGCATATAGATGAGAAGAATGCGGATGAGAATGACCCGGAGAGGAAGAATTTGCTCTCCAAAGGGTTCTTTCCGATGATTACTGTTCAGGATTTTCCAATTCGGGGCCATAAGGTCTTCCTTCACATCAAAC
>NZ_FNAN01000006.1 GCF_900101885.1 Dyadobacter soli
TCTTGGTATTAAGCCATCTGCGGCGTTTGATGTGAAGGAAGACCTTATGGCCCCGAATTGGAAAATCCTGAACAGTAATCATCGGAAAGAATCCTTTGGAGAGCAAATTCTTCCTCTCCGGGTCATTCTCATCCGCATTCTTCTCATCTATATGCACGTGAAATACTCCATCCTGACGGTCGATGGATGTCAATTCAAAATTTTCAAGGATAAACTCTGGTAATAGAAACTGGATAATAGGCAAGAAACTTTCCAAAACGAACTAGGTTGATTAAAAACACAAACCTAGAAAATCCTATGCGCTCCACAAGTTTTTGATTTGATCCTAGAAAATCCTATGCGCTCCACAAGTTTTTGATTTGATCCTTGAAAACGGAAAAAATCAGAGTTGTTCTCGAATGATATTTGTCCCGAAAAGCAAAAACGCCGTTCCTGATAACAGAAACAGCGTTTTGTGCCCGCAACGGGACAAATGTCGAACCGGTTTCTTGAGGATTTAAGAACGATAAGTCAATCAACTATTTGATTATGAGTTTTTTGTTTATTATTTCGAGTTAGAGCTTGAAATAGTCGTTGTAATGAAATTCCGATGTCCTACCAAGAGCTAACTTATAATCACCAGAAAAGTGCTTGTATTTAATAATACTTGACTTAAAGTTTAAATTCTGATTTCAAACTGTCTACCGTTTCGGGACACTTACACAGGCACTCTCGGCCACCCGGCTACTTTTTACATTTCCAGTTGTTCGATTATTCGGTCGTTAAAACGTAATTTGCTCGACAATTTAAGAATGTAGTTTTTGTGCTCATGACACACTTTATAGTTCAGGTTAGGTTGGATTACATACGTTAAAGTGTAATTCAGAAGAGCAGGTTTTAATGGAATCGCTAATTAGCGTTTTCACTCATAGAGACTGTAGTGCTTTTAGCAGGGGTGGAATTACTCCTGGCTTCTTCATTTTTGACCCATACGAAAACGTAGACTCGTGATTATCTGTACAGACTTCAAATGACTTACCTTATTTATCCATTAGCGTAGCTAAAATGACAATATGGTAACGTCAGACAAGATGGGAAGCTTGATGGTGGTAGGCTGCCCTTACGTTTATTAGTATAACCCAATGCGTTTGGTGAGCGCGTCCCGATAAAAATCGCCAACCGGAATTTCTGTTTTGTCGATGACGATCCGGTTGCGTTCGATGGTTTCTATTTTTGCTAAGGCAATAATAAAGGAGCGGTGTACTCTTAGGAATTGTTCTGCTGGCAATTTTTCCAACAATCCGCTAAGGGAAACTTGGGTGCTTATGTTGCGGGCTTTTGTGTGAATCAACACATGGTCCTTTTTTCCTTCGATAAATAGAATTTCTGCCAGATCGATCCGGACCGTTTTGGTACCGGATTTAGTGAAAATGTGCCCTTCCGACGGTTTGACTCCCTGTTCGGCAGTAGCTATTGAAGTGGCCTGATCCAATTGTTTTGACTGGACTTTTTGAACGGCAGTCAGAAATCGTTGAAACGGGATGGGTTTAAGCAGATAATCAGTCGCATTGAGCTCGAATGCATCTACGGCAAACTGAGGATAGGCGGTTGTTAGAATTACGGCGGGCGGGTTTCTGAGTGTCTGTAAGAACTGCAAGCCGGACAGGCCAGGCATCTCAATATCGAGAAAAATGACGTCGACTGCGTTTCTGGATAAAAAATCAAGTGCCTGCAACGGCGTTGAACACAGCTTTTCAAGATGCAAAAAGGGTACTCTTTCAATGTAGCCCTCCATGACTTCCAGGGCTAGTCTCTCATCATCTACCACCAGGCAACGGATCTTCATGACTGTAAATTTATAGTTAATGAAAGGTGGGTATCAAAATGGTCCTGCGTTTTCCCGAAGTAGAACTGATGTGTTCCGGGATACAAATGGGATAATCGCCTTTGCAGGTTATCCAATCCGATTCCTCCCGGGCCGTTTCCGACAGGCAGCTGGATACCGTTACTCGTCAGTAACGTCAGACTACATGCATCTACGCTCACCGATATGGATGCGAATTCTGCCCCGTGTTTAAACATGTTTTCAATAAGGGGCATCATCAGAAACGGCTCAATCCAGACTTGGTCTACTTTTCCCTTTACTACAAAATGAACAGGAAAGTCCAGGGGAAGCCGTAATTTCTGCAATTCGACGAAGTTTGTGATCATTTCCAATTCCTTCGATAAATTAACGCGCTCCTCATTGGTTTCATAAAGTGCATACCGCATCAGTTGTGATAGCTGCATGATGCCGTCGGGTGTGTCAGGTGATCTCCTGATCGCCAGCGCGTACAGGGAATTGAGCGTGTTGAATAGAAAATGGGGGTTGAGTTGAGAGCGAAGAAAAGCGAGTTCGGTTTTCAGTTGTGAATTTTCGAGATCCCGCGTCTTTTGTTGAAACGAAAACCAGTCGACAGTAAACCGGACCACGCAGGCGATCAATACAAACAACAGCAATTCGAACGACCTAAGCGAAAACTGCTCTGAATATAGCAAAGGGAAAGGTGCCGCCGAGGGCCCAATATACCAGTTCCGAAGCCAGTGATAAGCCGGGATAAATACTACCACTAGCATTGTTATGCCCAGCACATTCAGCAGTAGAAATCGGGGAAGTTTTTTGCCAGGCAGGAGTGAAGGGACCAAATAGCAGTAATTCAAATAGAAGATAGCGGCCTGGGCAAAAATATGGATACTAGGGTGGCCGACCACAAAATCAACGCCTTGGTAATTACTAACATATATGACAAGAACTATATATAATAGCCAGCCCATCCCGTGCAGCAAAAATGGAAGATGGATTGGGAGAACCCTGTAAAAGCGTTTCGAAATTCGGGTATGCATCACCAGGTGAAATTACAAAATTAGCCGATTCGATTTTTTAGTTTACCCTTAGACACCTCCAATCAGGACGCAGACGCCCTAATCCAGGCTCTCAGTGGCCTGTCAGGGCATTATCTGTTTTCCACTGCCTATAAACCTGGATAGGGCGAAAATGCTTTTGGCTGAATTGCCCATAGTTTTGATTTGGCCAAAAATCAAAACTATATGACGTCACACATAGTCCAAACCGACCGGCTCAGCTATTCCTATGGCGACCGGCCAGTGCTTCACGAGGTAAGCTTGCAAGTTCCCACAGGCAGCGTTTTCGGTTTTTTGGGGCCGAATGGTTCAGGAAAGACAACGACCATTCGTTTGCTGCTGGGCCTTATTCACGCCCGGGGACATCGTATCAAATTGTTCGGACATGAGATCAGACGTCACCGCCTTCCTATACTGCGTAGGGTGGGCGCGCTTATCGAAACGCCGACTCTGTATCCGCACCTTTCGGGCTGGCAAAACCTGGAAATTGGAAGATTGGCACGAAATGCAAAGCGTGGCCAGGTGGAAAAAGTATTGGAAATGGTTGGGTTAACGCGGGATGCTTCGCGAAAAGTAAGTAGTTATTCTCTGGGTATGCGGCAGCGACTGGGTATCGCGCTGGCGCTACTTGGCGATCCGGAGTTGCTGATCCTGGACGAGCCGACCAACGGGCTGGACCCGGGAGGTATCCGCGAAATCCGAACCTTGCTGGTTGGTTTGAGCCAGTCATACGGTAAGACCATTTTGATTTCTAGCCATTTACTTGCAGAAATGGAGAAAATGGTGACCCATGTAGCCATCATCAATGCCGGGTATTTATTATTCCAGGGATCAATTGATCACTTACGCGCAGACCAACATGATCGGATGAGTGACATCTCCAATGATCCTTCTTATGCAATACCGACACTGGAAGACATTTTTTTGAACTTAACAAACCCCTTGATATGAACGCATTGACCTACCTGTGCCGGAGCCTTTTGATAGAAAAAATAAAGATCAGCAGGACACTAGTAGTATGGCTGGCATTTTTTGCGCCTGCTTTTGTCGTTTTGGTCGCATTTGTGGCGGCTTATGCGGACGGAGAAAAATTTTATAAGCCCGATGTCAACCCCTGGATCAATTTTTCCGGGCATATCCTAGTTGGTTGGGCATTGTTTGTTTTTCCGATTTATGTTTCACTCCAATCGGCGCTATACGCCGCTATTGAACATCAGAACCGTGCATTCGCCTACCTATACATTCTGCCTGTTCCCAGGTGGAGTATTTATGTGTCTAAACTTTTGGTTCTTACGGTGCTGACGGGGTTAAGCCACATTGCATTATATGGTTTCGCAGAGGCTGCTGGATGGTTGTTGGGGCTGCTCAAACCACACTACGGGTTCCATAACCATTCCATGCACGAGGTTCTTTCGAAGGGCACCTTATTGATGTTCTTCGGTGGCGGGGGAATAATTGTTATTCAACTCTTTATCAGTTTGCAATCTGCGAGCTTTATTGTCCCAGCGGGTTTCGGGCTTTTCGTGACCATGGCAGGTGTGATCTCGCGGGGATTTGCGATTAGTACTGCCTCTCCCTATCTGTGGCCCATTTGCTTTTTGAACAATTCACTGGACATGGGAGACTGGCGCTATTCGTACCTGTTAAATAGCCTGGCCGTTTTTGTTTTGGGAGCGTTGGTAAGTATTCAGCTTTTCAACCGGAAAGATATTATCTGAGGCGGTCATCGTTAACAGTCACCGCCGGTTTTTCAACCTATTGATTCGCTGGTTCAATCGGAATATGTAATAGAATAGTCCTGTGAATACGACGGCAATGACCGTGACAACCACCCATAATTTGCCGTCCTGCCGGAGCAAATCAGACACCGGTCCCTGGGATTGTCCGTGGCCCATTAGGGGAAGTAATACTGATAGAAGCAAAGACAATTTGGATACGTATTTGGAAAGTGCTTTCATCGTGTCAGGGACGTTTCATTTGTTTTTTGATTCAAATCCTGCTCTTCAAGTACTTTCTGGATCCTTCGCATTCTGAACCGGAGTTGGGTTATCCATAGGCCTAACAAGGTAAATCCGATGAAGGCGGGCCGGATGATCATCGTAATGCTTTTGTCTTGGTCATACTGGTTGAAGCCGGGATTGCCGCCATTGCCCGGATGCAGGGAGTCAGTCAGACGAGGGAGAATCATGATCAACGGGATGAACATCGCAAAAGCGAAAATGTTATAGATTGAGGAAATCCTGGCGCGTCTTAATTCATCCTCGAATGAGCCGCGCAGTATGAAATAGGCGAGATACAGCAGCATACCCACGGCTACGCCGTTGGTCTTGGGGTCATTGGGCCAAAAATCGCCCCACGCAAAATAAGCCCAAACCGAACCCGTAATGCAGCCCAAAATTCCGAACAGGATCGCAGTATTGGCAAACTCGATGGCCCATAAATCGTCCTGAATTCTTCCCTTGCTTAGGTACCGGATAGAGAAAATGGCCGATAATAGCAGCAAAGTCATCATGGCGATCCAGAGTGGCGGATGGTAAAACGCATTTCGGATTGTTTCATTCAGGATCGGCAGACGGGGCACATTGTTGATCAGGCCGGCAATCAACACATATAGTAATATGACAATAGTGAGGAATTTCCACCAAAACGGCTTGAAATAATGCATAGAGGTGACAATGGTTAGGGTATATACAAAGGTAACCGCCAGATGCTTTCTTTGCTCAATTTTAATGCAGGTTTAATGTGGTGTAGTAGGAAGCTTACAGCACTTATCGGTCACCGTGAACCTCATGCCTATCAGCCGTTATTAAGAAACTGATTCTAGTATGCAGAAAACTTAGCCAAGTACAGTTGTTGTACGTTAGCTCCGAATCTGGTAAGACCCAATTTATAGATTGTATCTATGGTTGGATGCTGCTAAATTATCCGGTCGTTTTTATGTACTCTATCGGCCGACACCGATTTCGCAATTTGTGAGTTTTAGAATTGGTTGGCAGTATTTTAACGTAGATCTTTTGCCGTAGTGGCGTCATTCAAACAGTGGGTATTTTTCGTTTAGGAGCAGCTGCACTCGCTCGAGCCGTCTTACGTAAGGACCGATTATGACACGAGAATTTCCAACGAAACTGTCATCAAACGAATCCTGTAAAGAACAGCTTTATTTGATACTTGATGAATCATCTAACTAAACCGACTTATGAAACGCTTTGTGCTCGCCGGTGTATGCATGTTGAGTTTGCTAAATTGCAAGGAAGACAAAATTAGTTCAGAGGGGCTGGATTGTTATGGGTTGGAGGGGTTAACCCGTGACGAATATGTAGTTGATGCGCCAGTAACAGTGCAACTAAGCGGCGGATTAGCAATCGGCAGCCAACTGATAGCACCTAATGGCGTTGCTTGGGGTGGATGCAATCTTCCCAAACAATTTATGCAAGATAGTTTAGCCGTCTACGTCACGGGCTATTTTTTGACTTCTAAGGAACTGGAAACAATGAATTTAACACCTTTACCTTTTATAGTCACTTCTGCAAAGCTCAGACAATAACGATCAGAACCATCTTGGGGGCAGCTGCTGGTCAATATCCTCAGAATAATGAATTTCTTTCCATTATGTTATTTTTGAGGCCAATGAGTCCGCCTAAGATTTTAACCTATGCTACCTTCCGGTATCTTTTGACACTGTTTTTTTTAATCCAGTTGGACAGAGTTGCTTCTGTTACCCGGTAACGGTCTGCAATGTACTTCTGGCTCGAACCACTAAGTAGCAAGGCCTCAATTTCGGGTCTGAACTGATCTAGCTTACTTTTACCGGGACCGGTTGGGCGACCTAGCTTTATCCCTGAGAGCTTCTTCGCAGCTAGTGACTCTTTTGTCCGCTTACTAATCAGGTCTCTTTCGATTTCAGAGGCCATCGCAAAAACCATAGCCATCACTTTGCTTTGGATAGAGTCGTCAAGTTGCCACCCGCCTTTGACTGTATAAATTCGAATACCCTTCTGCATAGCAATCGAGATAATTTCCATCACCTCAAGCATGGATCTGCCAAGTCGGGAAAATTCACTGAGTAAAATGACATCCCCTTTTTTGAGCTCATCCAGGATCGGGCCGATTTTGCGGTTGCGCCAGGACACTTTCCCGGAAACTTTTTCCTGAACGAACTCGACCCGGCCTAAATTCTTCTCATTGGCCAGGTGCAGTATGTCGGCCTTGTTCTTTTCGAGGTCTTGATCTAGGGTGGAGACACGTAAATAGGCAATATTCCGGGGCATTTTTGACGGATTAGATAAAAACCTTATTGGAAGATTTATTTTATAATAATAGCGATATAATATTAAGATATTTTTACTAAATTATCCTTACCGTTTATATGAACGTTTATTCTATAATTTGAACTAGCTCTTCATATTCCGTAGTTTGCAAAACAGTTAAAGAATCATGGCTCAATGCCAGACATATTCTGATATTGCGCCTGGACTAGCGTACAGCAAATTGAGAGGGACGTGCGCCGCGCCATTTCTTGATATTTCCCATAGGCTGGGAAGCTACTGCGTCCAAGCTAGGTGTACCACTTATTATGAATAATGAAAATCGTAAAAGAATTAGCAGAGCACGAATGTTATTACGACAATGCAGTCACCGGTAGGTCAACGCTTACAGAGATTGATCTCGACGACGACTCGGTGACAGTAGACTTTCGGGCGATAATAGGTACTCAGTTTGTTGGTGGCAATGTCCCTGAAAAGTTCGAGAGCTTGATGGAGATTCTTCACCTAGGAAAGTTTTCTTCGGCCCCCAATGGAGGATTTATCAATTTTTACTCCATACGCAGCCGTAACCATGAAAACTACATTTTGTTTTCAGGTGTCAATGAAGTTAGTAACTCTCACTATATCGTGACAGTTCATAAAGTTCTCATAGCAATTTAGCTTAGGTTATCCTACCGACGTATCGAGAGACCGCATCAGTTTGAGAATGTCCGATTCATAACTATTAGTTATATCTTTCGGTATCAGATTTATTCGGTGGTTAAAACGAACTTGGGCTAATTTTCGATTTCATGCGATTCCATATCGATAAGAGGCGGTATTGTACAGTTAATGTAAGTAGATATACATAAACCGAACTTCTGTTTCGAATTTATTCACTTGCGGATAGGCTAGTTGACACCACCAGCTAGTGGAAAATTTGGTGCACAGACTACCTCATTCCGTGGCAGCTTGACCATTAGGCCATATTGTCTGTCTTGATAACAACCTGCTGATGAAAAGAGAGATAGGTGGTCAATCTAGGCAGAAAGGAGGTGATCAGTCCAAAATGAAATCAGGTGGTCAATTTCACCTTAATTTCCACTGTAAGCGCCCAAAATTGTAAGATTCGCGTTTAGATGCGAGAGCTTGCATGCTCTTTACCTTCCCTCTAACCTCATTCCAGGTGATGTTTCCTTTTTTGGATTTTGGCTACGCAATGCCCCGATTTCACTACGCTGGGAAGTTCAAGGCTGATGAACTTTGCATATCTCAAAATCAAAAACAACATGAAACAGTCACAAACACCGATCATTAGCTTCAGTCCAGTTGTATTACCGGTTGCCGGCCGCCACGTAGACCTTGAAATAAAAGTGTCTGCTCCTGCCAGCGGAAACAACCTGCCGGTCATTCTTCTTTCGCATGGGCACGGGCCCTCTAATTTTCTCTCTTCGTACAGAGGATATGGTCCCATTGTTGATTTTTTTGCGGCACAAGGGTTTGTCATCATTCAACCTACTCATCAAAATTCCAGAGCACTTGCGCTTCCGTCATCCCTTCCGGAAGCACCCTTGTTTTGGAGTTCACGGGCAACAGACATGCAATTTATCCTGGATCATTTAGACGAGATTATTGCGACAGTGCCAGGGTTAACCGGAAGAGTCGATCAGGCAAAAGTGGCTGCCATCGGCCATTCCATGGGAGGCCAGACCGTGGCCATGCTTGCTGGCATGGAGGTAACAGACCCCGCAACAGGTAAAATAGTGAATGCAGCTGAGCCAAGATTAAAAGCACATGTGCTGATTGGCGCCTCTGGTGGTCCCGAAGGATTTAACGGAGTCAACAGACAGCATTATCCTGTGTTGGCGGCCGGCAATTTCAGCACCATGACATTGCCAGCACTCATTGTGAATGGGGACAAAGATATTAACCTTATGTTCTCTGATGTGGACAACTGGAGAGCGGATGCTTATTATCAAAGTCCCGGCCCGAAGGACCTACTGACCGTGTTTGGCGCCGAACACATCTTTGGTGGCATATCAGGATATGATGCTCGCGAGACAAGTGATGAAAATCCGGAGCGTGTTGCCTTTGTATGTGAAAGCATTCTTGCGTATGTTCGGAGTACGTTCGATCCAAACGATACAAGTTGGGCAGACGCCAAGAAAACCCTTAACGGCGTACCAGGTGCACTAGGCAGCATTGAAAGTAAATTATAAAAAGACATTACAATGAAGGATGAGCTGTCTAACCATAGATTCAATTCCTTATCAAGGCTGCATAAGGCGCTGGACATTCCGGCACCTATGCACCCATTGGTAAGCTTAATCAACAATGCTGATGGGACCATTCCGCTGGAAAGGCTTCCCAGTCCGCACATTCTCAATTTTTACAAGATTTCGTATAAAATGAATTTTCAGGGGACGTTCAAATACGGGCAGCATTACTACGATTTTGACGAAGGAGGAATGTTTTTTGTTTCGCCCAGTCAGATCACAGGTGGCCACGGACCACTCAGTGATCAATCCGGTTATACTTTACTTTTCCATCCGGATTTTTTACTGGGTTACGAACTCGCCAGGAAGATCAAAGAATACGGATTTTTTTCCTATTCCATCCGTGAAGCGCTGCACTTATCAGAGAAAGAAAAAACCACGATCGTTTCTGTTTTTGAAAGTATTGAAGAAGAATTAAAAGACAGAATTGATAATTTCAGCCAGGACGTTGTGATTTCTCAGATCGAATTGTTGCTCAATTATGCCAACCGGTTCTACAGCCGGCAATTCAATACCCGTAAGGCGGTAAGCAGCGATCTCCTTAAAAAGGTGGAAGATATTTTACACGCCTACTTTCAATCACCGCCAGCCCAAAAGCAGGGGCTTCCAACCGTCCAATTTCTGTCTGAGCAGTTAAATGTAAGTTCGAGTTATCTAAGTGATATGCTGCGAACACTTACAGGCCAAAATACGCAACAGCACATTCATAACCATCTGATTGAAAAGGCTAAGGAACAGCTATCCACGAGCGGTGCTTCGATAAGCGAAATAGCGTATGAATTAGGCTTCGAACATCCCCAGTCTTTTAGCAAACTTTTCAAGCTCAAAACCAGTGTGTCGCCGTTAGATTTCAGGCGTTCCTTCAATTAAAGCATGCTCGAGTACAATAGACCTAAGGCTAATAATGTTCAGGCAGATCCTACCCGTCTTTCACAAATTATAACTACCGCCAAGTTAACAATGGCAAAGAATCATCAGAACACTGCAGCATAATGTGAAAATTGACACCTGTACGATCTCTTTCTTTTGGCTTCGTTGTCAAAAAGAAAGTACAAGCCCATTGGCGCGTCTGTGTCCTTGATAACGCCCCTACTCGCGTGGCGTTATCCGTGCTCATTCGGCATGATCAGTTACAAGCTTATTAAACTGTTGAAACAAAGGACCGATTATCAAATCCAAAATTCTCCAATCAGATAGATTTTATCTATAACTAAACGGGATAATTTATTCGGTAGTTAAACCGTAAATTATATCATCCATCACTTTTTGGTTTTGCGGCCGCTCGGCACCGATAATGGTTTGATAAACCTTGCTAGCAACACCTTTAATCGTACTTTATCATCATTGACTAGTCGGTCGATAATTGTTTGTCTCTGAATACAGTTGGGCCAACGCCTACGACCTTCTTAAACAGCCGGCTAAAATACTTCTGGTCCTCGAATCCCAGATCCAATGCAATTTCCTTGATATCTAAATCAGTGTAGAATAGCAGCCGCTGTGATTCGGCGATCACCTCACGATGGATTAATGCTGAAACGGAGTTAGCTGTGATGGCCTTCACGCACGCATTTCTCACGAATCCAGGTCGCTGGTGGCATGTTGAATGTTTGTTGAAAGTCGCGCTTGAAGCTTGATAAGCTTCGACCGGACATGTAAGCCAGATCTTCCAAGCTAATGGGAGACGCATAGTGACTCTCGATCACTTCGTGCGAATCTGCACGGGTTGGCTGTTGAAGATGAAGTATCTGCTGAAATATGGTTTCGCTACAAATTGCAGTATCATACAGCAGCTCCATCATTTTACGACGCAATTGCGTAGGCGCGGCATCTATGGGTTATTGTGTATTACAGACATTAACATTTTATCAGAAGATAGTCAATGCCGACAATTCCTAATGCTTATGAAGATGGTTATTAACTTTGCAATGGATGAAAGCACAAAGCACGATCCTTCCTTTGTTGATCACATTGATGCATTGTTTCGCGACGGTTGGTTTATAGAATTTAAGTGGTCCCGTTGAAATGCGATAACCTTTCAGGTTAACACATTTCAACGGGAGGTCAGGTAGATTTTGTCCTCAAAAAAAGAAGGCCGGAACTCGGCCCTACGCTTGTTTTTCAACATAGAGGAGCCACCTCACGGGACGATATTTGAGAAGTTGATACCTACACGTAGACTTGCATAGGGCGTTCGGAAAAAATGTTAACTATTTTCCCTTCTACCATCGTCTAGCTAGTATATACAATAGAAACATTTCTATTGTATATGGAAAAGTATTTTGTAAATAATTGATATACAGCTCCTTATTGGTTTGGCGAGGCTTCGGTGCTAATTTGTGCCCCTAACCGCATATATTTTTCCTGCTACTTTGTAGATATAGTTTGCATCGCAGGTGTTCCACAAACTGGCCACAAATCCTCGCGGATTAGCTTGCTGATTTAAGCCCATTCATAAATAACCCGATTTAAACGCATTTAGAAACCTGGCCGCAAAGTCCTGTTTTCGAGCGGTAACGGCGTGCCTTTTGATCCCGAATAATCACTCTTTCAATACCGTACTCATTTTTCAATGATTTATTAATTAAAACAATTACAAACATGCAAGTAAAACAACTACTAACACGCACTGCCGGTGCACTCGGAGTTACCGCCGGTTTGCTTTTTGTCGGTTCGCCTTTGATGGCGCAAGTGAAGATCGGGGATAACCCGAACACGATTAGTCCAAACTCTATCCTGGAACTGGAAAGTGCTACAAAAGGCCTTTTGAGCCCCCGCGTTCAGCTTCAGGCCACCGACCAGGCTGCGCCGCTTACCGCTCCCATTATTGCAGGTACACGTGTGTATAACACTAATACCACCACTACCGGTGACTTTACGGTTTCGCCGGGCGAGTATTATTGGGATGGCAGCAGTTGGGTGAGATTGGTAACCGCGGTCTCTACTGGCCTGGAAGTTTACAGAGAGGGCGCGCCTACAGTAGGGGGGGGCTGTGGGGCTGATCCAGAAGGAACCATCTGGAACGATATTACGGAAGATGGTGCTACGGAAGGCCAACAATGGATATGTAGAGAGGGTGTGTGGGCAGTTTACAACGCTCCAAACAGCAGCACTCCTTTCCTTCTTGGAACGACAGGCACAATAGATGCGGGTGGTAGAAAAGGAGGAACTATTTCGCGGCTTGGGCACATCGTCTCAAGGCGCTCAGATAATGGAGGTTCTACAACGATATTGGCCGGAGGTGCTATCCAAATGTTACGTACTCTAGCGCTTGCACCCGTTCAGGGACCTTATATTGATTTTGGACGCAATAGTGTAAACCCTCGGCTGTTTCGTATTGGACTTCGCAATGATCTCAATGCTGGGTTGGGAGCACTGGCTTTCAATACTACAATTAACGGGCAAACTGATCCTCGCATGGTTATAGGCTTGAATGGTCAGGTCGGTATCAATACAGTGAATCCCCTTCGAACTTTCCATGTAAATGGAAAAGTTTTGGTCGCGAACAACAACAATGATGGAGCAAACTACCGGACAGGTACGGCTGGTCAGGATGGGATTTTGATTGACTGGGCTGAGGCTACAGACGAAGCCAACATTTCCATTCAAACGGATGGCGAAAATCTTTCTCTTACAAAAAGGTTAGCTCCTAGTGGCGTTGAAACTTTTGTAGCCTTCCGTGCTGCTGGTGCAACACTCGGACGTATAATTTATAATGCAGGTGATATAGCGTTTTCGCAAACCTCTGACAGACGTTTGAAAGAAAATATTAAAGAAACACATTATTCGATCCAAGATTTGATGAAGTTGGACGTGGTTGATTATAACTATATCAATAATCCATCTAAAACTCGTACTGTTGGTTTTATCGCGCAAGACCTCTTTAAAATCTTCCCTGAAGCTGTTGCAATTGGAGGCGAGGACGTCAAAGCCAACCCATGGACAGTAAATTACACTAAGCTGACCCCGCTTCTCGTAAAAGCAATCCAGGATCAGCAAAAAGAAATCCAGGATCAGCAAAAAGAAATCGCCGCTTTGAAAGCGCAACTGAGCGAAATGAACACGCTCAAAGCTGAGGTTGCAAGCATCAAGGCGATGCTCGGCAATGCTGCTCAGCAAAATTCTGAGGCTACCATTTCAAAATGAGTGAACTATGCACAAAATCATCCATAAAAAGCTCATTGGCCTGAGCGCCGGCTTATGCCTGTCGCTCTCGCTGGTGGTCGATCCCGCGGCTGCTCAGTCGAGTAGCCAGGGCAATACGACCATCTTCGCAGGCACGCAGATGACCGTGTTCGGCACGCATACGTTCCTCGCCGGGGGCGCAGGCATTCAGCCGGGCATCATCAATGCGGAGCGTGCTGTTTCGCCGGGTATCCTGGGCTTCGGTCCTGGTGCCTCCTATACAGGCCAGGACGATGCGAACCACGTAAATGGTTATGTGTCGAAAAATGGGACAAGTGCATTCGTTTTCCCGGTCGGTAACGGCACCAAGCTGCGTACCATCGCTATTTCAGCACCTGCATCGTCAGGCGTTTACAAGGCGGCATACTTTTCGGGAAGTCCCAGCTCGGCTACATTGCCGGCAGGCGCACCATTTCCGGTAACCAATCTCGCCTCTTCCGGTGTAACAGGTGTGAGTCAGGTGGAATACTGGGATCTCGATGGTCCGGGGCCTGTTGACGTTACCCTTACCTGGGATGCGGCCAGCGGTGCAAACGCACTCGCCACCTCCAACATCGTAAACCTGATTGTAGTGGGTTACAATACGTCTACTTCGAAATGGGAAGCCCTGGGCAATGCGGGAGGTACTACCGGTACCCTGGCAACCACGGGTACCATTACGGCCACGGGCGTTACACCTGACAACTATTCGGCATTCGCGCTCGGTGCAAACTCCGCGCTGCCGGTAACATTGGTGGCGTTCGATGTACGCAAGGAAGGCTCGACGTCCCTGCTCGGCTGGTCGACCACCGCTGAAACCAATAGCGACCGTTTCGAGATCGAGCGCAGCGCGAATGGTAAGGCGTGGAGCAAGATCGGAACCGTGGCTTCAACCGGCGAAAGCAAAGTGCTGGTGAAATACACATTCAGCGATGCCAACCCGTTGAGCGGTGAAAACTACTATCGCCTGAAAATGGTGGACAAGGACGCGACATTCGCTTACAGCAGCATCAAAAACGTGTCTTTCGGTCATTTGGCAAAACAACTCGCTTACCCGAACCCTGCGCGTGACATCGTGTACATTCAGGATGCGGACAATGTCAAAAGTGTTTCCGTGATCGATATGAATGGTAAGACCGTGAAAGAAGCAGGCATTGCTGCCGGCGGAACGTTCCGTGTCGACGGCCTTGCCGTCGGGATGTACCTCGTGAAAGTTGTTGACAATAATGGGGGAGTGAAATCACAGAAGATCATGATTGCAAGATAAACGCTTTATGTGTTAAACCTCTTTATACAAACTAGCCACCGGGAATTTCCCGGTGGCTAGTTTGTATAGACAAGGAATCCGAAAGCATTGCTCAAAATATGGTTTAATTATTGTCTTAATACATTATAATAAATACCCCTTAATGGGGTTTTCATCAGATGAAAATACTCTTAATTGATCCCCATCCTGTACTGCTTTCTGGACTAAAACAAGAGGTGAAACGGTACATCTCTGGTGCTAGGGTATTGCAAGCCTTTCAAATTTCAGAAGGAATTGAAATGATCAAGAAGAATATTTTCGATTTGATCATTATTGAAATAGGATTAAAAGGCGGAGGTTTAGAGGCTATAAAAAGGATAAAAACAGTATCTCCAAGCGTCAAAATTCTTGTGTATTCAGCACTCGATGAAGCTGTTTATGCACTTTCCGCAGTATTTTCTGGAGCGAACGGCTTTTTGTCAAAGGAGAGAGCAAAAGACGAATTGAAAGTAGCCATCATGACTGTGATCGATTCACAAACTTATCTCGATGGGGCACTTCGCGAATCGGTCGTATCTAAGGCAATGTGGAAAATGACCGGATCGTTTGCTGCTCCGTTTCAATCTCCTTTCCAAGTGCTGAGTAGACGAGAGCAAATAGTTATGAGACTTTTAATAGAAGGATATAAGGTGGGGGAAATTGCTGTTAAGCTGGAAATAAAGGAAAGTACTGTCAGCTCCTTCAAATCAAATCTCTTCAAGAAATTGCAAGTTGCTAGTGTAGTTGAGCTAGCCAAAAAGATTGAAATCCTGAATTAATTTCTCGACAGGACTTGATTTTTGATCTAAACAGACACTCTGCAGCAGCACCGCGGTCTTGTACCGGTTAGCGGGCAAAATTACGCGTCGCGATTAGCTGGAATTTCGCATAGTCGGAGAAGCCCTGCCGGTGTTTGGACATGGAAATGTGGTAATGCGTGCCGTTTCTGATATACCAGGTGCTCAGTTGAGCGCGTCGCTACCAAAATTTGGCACGGGGAGCATAGAATCTTGTATATACCCGCCTTCCAAAATGTGGCGTAAGATTTCGGCCTTCACTTCTTTTCATGCGTATTAGCCACTACCTGTAAAAACAAGAATAGGTTAAATGCTGAAAATCAGCGATAGGCGTTCGGATTCGTATGCGGTCCCATCCATAATTTTTGCCGTGATTTTGTCCACCTACTTATTCATCGACAATCAGATTGGCGATGTTGTGGGCAGCTGTTGTGGCGAACATTCGCATGGTGGCTACAATGTGATTGCCATATTGGTTAGCGAGCTGGTCGTAAATTCTATTTCTCTGATTTTTATCCTGGGCTTTTGCTACCCGTCGGTACTGTTCTGTTTTGGTGCGCTGGCAATCGGCCTTGCTCCTGCACTGATTGATTTGATCAGTATTTCCGTGATCAACAAGTCAGTAAATCTGGCGCACAACATCAGTCTGGCAATATTTGGCGCCTGGGCAATCGGGCAATTATAGCTATTATCGCTAAGCTGCTGCTGGACGCCCGGTTGGTTGACATCTTCTGTAAGCCTGTGTTAGTCAAAGAATAGTTCATTATTCTGTTGACCCAGAAATGCCTTACTCTATTTTGGAAAAAATATAATGAACTTAGTTCCAGACTCGGATACAACCTTAATTTCGAGCCCCAACACTTCGGCAAGCTCTTTTACAATCACTAGGCCGATACCACGAATCGAAGTATCCTCGTCTGTCGAATTCGTCTCACCAGTGCTGTCTGAATTGAACCAACTGAGGATTGCCAGTGACAACCCGGGTCCATTGTCGTTTATTTGAAGCATGATACCATCGCTTGCTGAATCCACATCCACAACTAAGAAGCCATCGGATGTATATTTATTCGCATTATCAATAAGATTGTGTAGGATAATTTGAAGCAGTTGCCTGTTTGACCTAATTTGTAATGTTTCGGGCACATTATTTTTAAAGCAATTGTTCCGCGAAATAAATGCGTCATTGAAAATAGTGCTCACTTCCTCCACGAAAATCCGAGCGTTAAAGGTATCGTAGGTGATTGAATTGTTAAAAACCTGCGACCGTGCATATGAGAGCAAATTTTCGAGAAGCGAAAGAATTTTTTTAGATGATGTGTTTACACTTAGCCCGATAATTTTAGCAAGTTCATGATCATTACTCTCTATCAGGCTAGGAAGTTTTGCAGATGTAAATTCAATTGATCTCAGAGGACTGCGAATATCGTGGCTGATGCACGCTATCAGGTGCATTTGAAGGCGCGTTTGCCGCAACAATTCCTGTTCTGACACTTTCAGTACGCTCAATGTGTCCTGCAAGTTGCGCGTTTTTTCCGATACACGGGATTCGAGTATCTTATTCATCCTGTCGGCACTTTTCAGCCGAGTTTTGAAATAGAAGTAAGTACCCACCAGCGCGAGCGTCACTACCAGCAGCTTGAACGGCCAGGTTTCGT
This sequence comes from Dyadobacter soli, assembly GCF_900101885.1. GTDB lineage: Bacteria > Bacteroidota > Bacteroidia > Cytophagales > Spirosomataceae > Dyadobacter > Dyadobacter soli. Next base: position 17,299 of record NZ_FNAN01000006.1, read on the forward strand.
ACCAGGCGTATGGAATGACGATGGTAAGCGTGGTCAATTGCTCCGAATTGGCCCCGAACCCGGCGTTTTTGCGGACTTTCAGCGTGTAAGTGCCAGATTCGAGGTTATTGAGGTGAATGGATTGCTGCTCGTTCTGAATAGGATACCATATTTGCCGGGCTTCGGTCCTACGGTCACTCGATACATCATAATAGAGCTGTTGATTTTCCCGGTTGCCCAGGTAGGGTGAAGAAACGAACACCTGCACATCGCTAATGTCGGTTAATTCTATTTTTGAACCGCTTAATGGGAGTACCCTGGAATCGGCTTCGACACGGTCGATGAAGATTTTGGAATCGGGTACATCCACCGGCGTCTTTTCCGGGTTGAAGAAAACCAGTCCGTCAATCGAAGGCAACGACACGTAGCCGTTTTTCAGGCGTACGGCACAAGGCTGGCAGCCGCCGTTGAATTCGTCAATGCGGAAACCCTGTTTCTTCGAGTAGCGGTGATAGTAAAGGCGGGTGCTATCCTTATGAGTGGTAAAATCAAGTAAGTCCTGGCGATACATGCGGAAGAGTCCCGAATTCGTCGGTATCCATAAATAGCCGTTTTTATCCCCGAGGAAGCAGTGCGCATTGATGAGTATCCTGTTCTTGTCGACCGGAAGCCTCGTCAATTTACCATGTCGCAAAAGAAAGGGGCCGTGATTAAATGTTGGAAACCACAGCTCGCCTTTATTATGAAGATAGAGACTTTTGACACACAGGTTTTCGGTTTGGGGAATGAGCGACGTGGTTCTCTCTCGGGGGTTTATTTTGAACAACCCATGGCCGGTTGCGATCCAAATAATGTCAGGGGATTCTTCCACTATGTAGGTAACATCGATGAGCTTTCGCGAAAAAGCATGTAATGGCGTGCCCTTTTCCTTCGGATCGATATAATAAAGTCCGTCGTATCTGGTGCCAACCCAAATACGCCCCGCACCATCTTCATAAACAGGCGTGATTACTCCATCTGTTTTCCATTTCCCTTTTAACTTTTTGCGTTTACCGTCGAACCAGAATAGAAGATTCTCTTTTCGACACCAGACATCTCCTGAGTGGCTGATGAGCACACTAAACCGGTTCATAGGAAAACCGTTGACCAATGGTTGAAGATTGTATGCAATGGTTTCCCTGTTTGCCCTTTTACCAAGTACATTAAATGACGACGTTAATACTGTACTGTCCGAAAAGGGAATATGTGAATAGAATACATTGGCTTCCGGTTCATTGCTGTTGATAGTCAATGTTTCAAAAACATGGAAATCGAAAATGTAAAGTCCGTTCGTGAGCGTACCTAGGTAAAGCCTCTTGTGTTTTTCATCATAAAACACGGAAACCACATTGTTTCGCTGAAAGTCGAAGTCTTTGAGCAGAAGGCTGGTTTGAATAGTTCCCGGGCTTCGTTGCGACAGCAGGTACAGCTTTTGATTCTGATAAATGAATGCGCTGCCTGACAAATCATGGGAGTAGAGAACGTAAGGTTTTGTCAGTTCGAGCTGAGAGGCCTTGCTATTCAGAGGGGTAAGCGTTGCCTTCTCCGGTACTTTGACCATTTCAGAATCGGTCGCCAAAAGTCCGATGCCCCCACGCCGATCGTCATGATATAGGTTTTTCCCTAACCTGAAAATCCCAAATGGTGAATGCGCCTGTGTAGCATTCGTCCTTTGTTTTTTCCAGTTCTGATAAAAATCGATCTGCCCGCCTTTTTGCCACATGTAAAAACTACCCCTGGCATCGGGAAGCAGAAACAGGTAATGGGAAACACGGTATGCATTACGAAATCGGTCTGGTAGGCTCTGGGCGTAAGACCAACCACTATATTGTTCTTTGCCTTTGGGTACGCCTGGGAAATGGCTTTCGAGCAGATTTTTGTCCATTGTTGGGTTTCCACGGGCAAGTTTGATGTGCTCGAGGCGTTCGTTCAGCACATACATCCGATCCTTTCTCCCGCGCAGGTCGGGGGCGAAAAACATGACGAGGTCGGAGCGCGTCCCAAGATCTTCTTTTCGGAAAGTTTTGAAAGACTGGCCATCGAACCTGACCAACCCCATGTCGGTAGCCAGCCACAAAAAACCGTCACGGTCCTGCGCAATGGCTTTTACCGAATTCTGCGGCAGACCGTCCTCACTGGAATAATGCCGTAACGTGTAATTGGGATTTTTAGCAATGGTCTGTGCGGCCAGCGGAAAAATAATCGCCTGAAACACCAGACACCATAACAACCTAACGACTCTCAACACTGGGGTTTTCGGGGTATATTTCATACAAAATAAGCGATCATTCTGTTGCTAATACTAAAAGAATGACAGATAATCGTAAATAACGGCTTTGAGGCAATAGAAATAATTCTATGTCTTATTTGCGATGAGAGTATTGTAATAAAAGCCGTTTCGCCCTACTTTTACCGGTATCACCGGCAAATCTTTTTTACTCCCGTACGTCACGCCCGGACGCAGCTATTGCGCTACTTACCCGGCCATCAGGCCTTACCATCATGAACATCCTCATCATCGACGATCAAACGTTGCTGCGCACTGGAATGCGGCTATTTCTGGAAACAGTATCAGCTGAATATCAGCTTTTCGAAGCCCCCGACCTGAAAACCGCACGTGCCATTCTCAAAGAAAACAACAATATCAAGGTGGTGATCACGGAAGTTAAAATCGAGGGGCTGGTTTCGCCGGAAATCATCAAGCTGCTTAAATCGGTCAAACCCGGCATTTCCATATTGTTCTACTCCGGCATGTCGGAGCGGATCTTTGCATTGCCCGCATTGCGCGCCGGTGCCGAGGGGTTCGTCATGAAACGCGCCAAACCTGAAGAACTGGCCAAAGCGATTGCCATGTTAGGCGCGGGAGGTAAATATATGAGCGTCGAATTGCAGGCTTCGCTGATCATGATGATCGACACCGACCATCAGAAAGACGGGCTGGAATCGCTGGAAAGGCTCTCGCACCGCGAGCGGGCGATCATGACGCATGTCGTGCAGGGAAAAACCACGAAGGAAATCGCCTTCATGTTCAATCTGAAATGCAACACGGTAAGCACTTATAAGAAGCGGATCTACAAAAAGATGAATGTCACCGATACATTTGAATTAGCTCAAAAGGCAGTTAGTTATTGAAATGATAGAAATGTTTCTATGGGTTACTTTTCTTGGAGACAATGTAATGCGAAATATTTCTAACTAGTTTTGACACGTAATATATCAAGCCCGTGCAGCAGTGTAAACTACCCGGGTCAGGGGTTACGTATAGATATTACCGTTTTCTATTTCATGTGGCGTCGGACGAGTATTACGCTATACACACCTGCCCTTTTTAATCCCCATACATTTATGAATACCCACTAGCATTCCCCAAAAATCAGTTTAATTCAAATCCAAACTTCTATGCAAAGAAGATTATTACTTTCGCTGGTCATCAGCGGCTGGACTTCCTTTGCCGTTTGCGCCCAAAAACCGGCATTGCCGGAACCGCCGCGCATAGGCAAAACAGCCATCGATGTGCCAAACACATCCTCAAAGTCTGTCAACGCATACCGCGCAGGCTTTATCGAAAACAAAGGTCAGCTCGTCGATCAGGACGGGAAGCCGAACAGCGGGGTAAAATACCTGCTCCAAAATGGTCCGCTCAAGGTGCAGCTGCGGCATAGCGGTTTCAGTTACGATACCCATCTCCGCCAAAATGAACACTCGGGCAAGTTTCACCGCGTGGATATCGAGCTGGTAGGAGCTAATCCACACGCGGCACTGGCCGCCGACCAGCCCGGCCCCGCAGTGAGCAACGTGATTAATGAGCGTGGAGAATTCCGGGATGTCCGCGATTTTCAACGCGTTACTTATACGGGTATTTACCCGGGGATCGATCTAGAATTTGTCGCGGATCCGAAATCGGGCAAGCAAGTAGAATATAATTTCATCGTGCATCCCGGCGCCGATCCCGCGCGCATTCAGCTGCGCTACCGTGGCAGCAAAAAAGTGGCCCTCAACCACGGACGCATTGTCATGGAAACCGGTAACGGCCCATTGCGGGAGCATATCCCGGCTAGCTGGGTAGGGAGCAACCGTAAGCCGCTGGAAGTGTCTTACAAAAATTTGGGGCAAAACCTGTTTGCATTTCAGGTTCCAGCCTACGACAAACGCCAGACGCTCGTTATCGATCCTTCACCCAACCTGGAATGGGCAACGTATTACGGTGGGGCGGGTTCTGATGCCATCACGGCCATCGACACCGATGAAAGCGGTAACGTGTACGCGGTGGGAACCACTTCCAGTACCGCTAATATCGCATCTAATGGCGCTCATCAGGGTACTTTGGCGGGTGGAAACGATTTCTTTATCGCCAAATTCAACGGCGCGGGAGTACGGCAGTGGGCCACCTATTATGGCGGGCCTAATGCGGAACAGGCTTATGCGATTGCCGTCCGGAATGGCCAGGTTTATATCGGTGGGGAGTCGAATAGCGAAGGGCTGGCGACAGCCGGGGCACATCAGGCGAGTTATAATGTTGATAACCAACTGACGGGCACCAATGTAGAAATACCGTTCCTGGCAAAGTTCGATGCCGCAACTGGTCAACGGACGTGGGCCAGTTACTATGGAGGAGCGGGAACCAATATTCATGGCGGATTTATTGAAAATATCAAGGTTGACGCGCAAGGTAATTTGTATGCGCTTGGTGGAAGTTCCCTTAACATTTTCCCGTTACCCACTGCCCAACCCGGTGATATTGCCACGCCGGGTGCATTCCGGACGGACGGCGGGTGTAATACATCCTATCTGGTGAAGTTTAATGCTTCGGGCGTAAGACAATGGGGGACATTCATAGCTGGTCCGACCGAAAAAACGCTTTCATTGGGACCTGAATCGGGTCTGGCGCTGGATTTGGGGAGTGACGGTAACATTTATGTGGGCGGTTCTGGCACGAGCGAGACGGACGATGCCGGTTTCGCGTCGGGTGTTGGCGAGGGAGCCAATGTCCAAACGGGCTATATCGGTAAATTTAATGGCAGCACGGGTGCCAGGATATGGACCAGGTTTTTCAATTCCTCGGTTACCGGATTGAAAGTCGACGAGGCAAACGGAAGGCTTCACATGATGGGAAGCACCAATGCATCTTTCGGGATAGCCTCGCCCGGTGCATACCGTACCACCCTGGCAGCTGCCCGCGACGCGATATGGGTCAGCTTCGATTTGGCAGGCCATTACCTGAGCGGCACATACCTGGGGGCGATATCAACCGGAACGAACTATGCGAGGGCATTGGATGGCGCGTTGGATGGCCAGGGTAATTTGCTCATCATCGGGAGCTCGACCGCAAATGGAGGTGGGTTGGCCAGCGAATGTGCCTATCAGTCAACGCCTGGCGGAAGTGCAGATGTGTTCATTAACAAATTCAACATCGCTACCGGGCAAAGACTCTGGGGAACCTACTTTGGCGGCGCCGGAAATGAGGGAGGAACAACAACCGCTGGCCAATACGCCATGATGCCAAATACATCAAATATGGCACTGGCGAGCGACGGAGGCATTTTGCTCGGGTTCACGACGTTTAGTGCCGCCCTGGCCACCCCAGGTAGCCATCAGTCCGGATTGCAGGGAACATCGGACGGAATGATCGTCAAGTTCAACCAGAACGCATTGCCAGCCGACCTCTCGGTTTCGGCCAGCAACTTAACACCTATGTCGCAAAGTGCGTGCGTGCTGGGTATCCCCGGAGTGATTACGGGCAATACAGTAAGCATTACCGCACCGGCGGGCTATCGCAGCCAGCTGTATTTCCAATGGCAGAAAGCCGACGCGGCTACCGGCCCGTGGCAGGATATTCCAGGTGAAACATTCAGAAATTTACAGCCGGAAGCTTCGCAAACTACTGCCTATTATCGCCGTCTGGTTAAAATCTATGGCCAGGATTGCGCACTGACGCAGATCGATTCATCGCAGGTAGCAGAGGTAGTGATCGGCGCCAATGCGGCACCGGTGGCTAATGCGGATGGCCCGCAATGGTATGTTTGTGCCGCGCCCGCCAATACGGTTACCCTCAATGGCTCGGCGACGGGCGGGTCAGGTTCCTTTACTTATCAATGGTTCCAGGGGAGCACCAGCGATGGTACACCGCTGGCCACGAATGCTTCGTGGACAACCCCGGCCGTAACACAGGCGACCACGTATACATTGCAGGTGAGCGACGCAGCCGGATGTGTGGATATCGACCAGGTGACGATAGTACCTGCGGTAGCTGCCGCGGGCCCTGCTAAATCTGTCTGCCAAGGAACAGGCGGCGTACAAATCGGTACTGCGCCGGTGGTAAGTCCGATGGTATCTTATGCATGGACGCGCATTTCGGGCGACCCTATCACCACACTCAGCTGCACCACCTGTGCGCAACCAATCGCCAATCCGACCGTGACAACCGTATACCGTGTGACGGTAACGGTGCAGCGCAAGGGCGGCGGTACCTGTTCTTCGGTTTCCAACGTAACCGTGACTCCCGTTGCAGCACCTAACGGAACGGTCGCATTCGCAGGGGAAGACAAAACCATTTGCAAAAACAGTTCGGTAACGCTCGGCGGCACTGCCGACAATACATTTGCCTACACCTGGACTACCGGACAATATCTGAACAACTCGCAGGTGGCAAACCCTGTTTTCAATGCGGGTACTGCCGGTGTAACGGGAGGAGTGGCCAATTATACAGTTACCGCAGTGAAAACCGGCTGTACATTTACCGACCAGGTGAAAGTAGCCGTGCTCAATAACCGCATTTCCGATCAGGACGAAACCGTTTGCGGCCCTGTTTGGAGCAAACATATCGACGAAGACAATGCGCCGGGTACTACCTACGCCTGGAGCGTGGTTTCCGGAGGTGGCGCGGTGCTGCAAACTTCGGAAGGGGGCAAAAATGCCTACCTGAAAAGCAACACCGGTATTACTACTTTCCGCCGCACCGTGAGCCTGAATGGCGTACAATGCAGCGCGGATGTATCGGTACAGCCTTGCTCGGGTGGTCCGGGTTCGTGTGATTTCGAAATCGTGACGCTTTCGGGTCAGGGGTGTCCCAAAGTGTTCGGAGGAGCTGCATTGAAACTGGGCACCTCGCTGAGCAATGCATCCGACTATAATTTCTCATGGAGCCCGGCCAACCTGGTGGACAATGCCCGTGCAGCGACCGTTAACATTACTTCGACGGCGCAGGCGACCATTACGGTGACCATTACCAATAAATACGATGCATCTATCAGCTGTGTAAAAACGATTGCAATCAATCCGCCGGGCTGGGCCTTGCCGGTATTTACCGCGGAGGACAAATATGCCTGCGCAGGCACGCCGGTACGCATCGGCAGCACGCCGGTGGCAGGATTTGCCTACGAATGGACCCCGACTGCCGGCCTGGACAATGCAGCCATTGCCAACCCGTACGCGACGGTCAATACCAGTAGCCAATTCCGCATTCTGATCACTGAAACCGCTTCCGGTTGTAAAAGTCGGGATACCGTTATTGTAAATGTAGCCACCCCGGTAGCGGCCGCAGGCAACGACAGGACCGTTTGCAACGGAGCGACCATTACCTTAGGTTCCGCGGCACCGGCTGGTACCAACTGGCAATATGCCTGGACGCCGACCAATGCAGCATGGGCTAACGGTACCGGGCCGACGGATGCACAGCCTCAGGTGCAGTTCGCATCGGGCACACCGCAGACGTTCACATTGACAGTTACCGATCCGGCATCGGGCTGTACCGCGACGGACGAAGTGGTACTCAGTAACTCGGTAACTGCCGGCGAATACGCGGGAGCAGCGAAGATTACCTGCGAAGGTGAGGCGATCGAGCTGGGCAATGCAGCGGAGCCTTTTGCGCAGTACGAATGGTTTTTGGCAGATGGGGTTACGCCGGCTACCGGTTTGAGTAGCAACACAGCCGCTAATCCCACTGTGCTAAATCCTTCTACAACAACTACCTACGTAGTGAAAGTGAGCTATCCGGGCTGTGCAACACCAATCGCCGATCAGGTTGTGTTAACTGTAAACGCGGTTTCAGCTTTGGAACTGACCGACAAAACACTTTGTCCGGTAGGTCCGATCGAGATCGGTTACGGCGCCGCAGGTAACCCTGCCGCACCGGCGGGCGCCACTTACGCGTGGTCGCCTGCTACCGGATTGAGCAATGCTACTGCCGCGAACCCAACAGCGACCGTGACAGGCAAAACAGATTACATTGTAACCGTAACCCTGGCAAGCGGATGTGTTTTCAAAGACACAGTAACAGTTACCCCGACCGCCAATGCAGGCGTGGACGTAGCCGTTTGCCCCGGCGAATCGGTGGTGATCGGTACACCGGCCATCGACGGCGCTACTTATGCGTGGACCGGTGCCGGTGTTGTTGGTGCGAACACTGTTGCGCAGCCCACCGTGAAACCGACGACTACGACTACTTACACGGTGGCAGTGACTGTCAACGGCTGTACCACCACCGATCAGATCGTGGTTACCGTCAATACACCTGCGAATTTCAATATTACGGGTAGCACCGCTATTTGTGAAGGCGGTACGACGACCCTTTCAGTGGCCAATCCTGCCGTGGGAAGCACCTGGCAATGGACACCGGTTGCCGGTGTGGGGAGCCCTAACAGCCCTACCACGACGATTACCGGTTCGGGAACGCGCACCTATCGTTTAACCCAAACTATTACAGCGACCGGTTGCAGCAACTACAAGGAGGTGATAGTAGTAGTGAACCCAAACACGATTACGGCCACTGCCGGCGACCTGGTACTTTGCGCGGGTAGCACGGGTACATTGCCTCTGACTGTAACCTCAACGGGCGATTATTCTTATACATGGAGCCCCGCCACAGGCCTTTCCAACGCATTTGTAGCTAATCCGACAGTTACCGCCAATGCGGCCGGAGCTTACACCGTAACCGTGACCGACAATGTAGGCCAATGCCAGTTGGTGAGAACCGTGAATGTGACGATCAATGCGCCAGAGGCGTGTCTGGCGCCTGCAAACCTGTCGGGGAATGTGTTCCACGACGGTAACGGGCTGAAAGATGTGACGGTGAATGCAAGTAATGCGCAAACGTTGCCGAACGGACTTTACGTAACACTCGTGAATGCCAATGGAGCGGCCGTGAAAACGGTGGCGGTAAATGCGGATGGTACCTATGATTTCGGTGCGACTGCCGCGGGTACTTACAGCATCGTGTTGCACCAGAATGCGGCTGGCTCTACCAACGCTAACCTCCCCGACGGCTGGATCAACACCGGCGAAAATCTGGGTGCAGGCGTGGGCAGCGACGAAGCAGTAAACGGTATCCTGACCAATGTAGCAGTGGCAGGGCAGAATGTGAGCAATGCCAATTTCGGTATCCAGCAGCCACCATTGGCCGATTCGAAAGATTTCCTTATCGATCAGCCGGTGCCTAATGCCACCATTGCATTGAACGGCACACATTCCAGCGGAGGATCGGGCACATCGTCGCCCAACCAGCTGACCGGAAACGACACGGAAGATGGCACACTGAATGGTTCTGCCAAAAACCGTACGGTGGTGATCACGGCGTTGCCTGGCACGGCCGAGCTGTATTACAATGGTGCGCTCGTCACGCAAGGACAGGTGATTCCTAACTACGACCCGGCATTGATGGCCATCAAACTGACCGGCACGGGTTATACCAATGTTACCTTCGAATATGCTTACCTGGATGAGGCGGGCGAACAGTCGTCACCGGTGCCTTACACGGTACGCTGGGATGCTCCGCTTCCGGTGAAACTGGTGTCGTTCCTGGCAACCGCGCGTGAAAATGTGGTGGAATTGAGCTGGGTTACTGCCGGGGAAGCGAATAGCGACCGGTTCGAGGTGCAGCGCGGTGTCGACGGCAAGACGTGGACGGTGATTGGAAGCGTGAAGGCGGCAGGGGAGAGCGAGGTACGGAACGCGTACAGCTTTACCGATCACCAACCGGAGGTTGGCGCTAACGGCGGTCACCAGCCAGAGGCTGGCGCTATCGTATATCGCTTGAAAATGATCGACCGGGATAGCAGCTTTGCATTCAGCAGTATCCGCAGCGTGCGTTTCGACAGCAAGCTGGAAAGCAGCATTTATCCAAACCCGGTAGCGACAACGCTCAACCTCAAAGTGACCAGCTGGAGTCAGGTCAAATCGGTTCGTATCGATAACCTCTCGGGTATCAGGGTTTATGGTTCAGGACCGGTAGAATCAGGCAGTATCGATGTCTCTCGGCTTGAATCAGGAGTTTATATAGTTCACATAACGCACACGGACGGATCTGTTCACACACACAAGTTCGTCCACATTCAATAGGAGCATGTACGGTTGCCCGTTCGTTACGGGCAACCGTCATTTTTTTACTACACCAATTCATAAGCTATAACCCACGATTTACCTATGAAAATCCTCGTGATCGACGGCCATCCACTCATGCGGGCGGCCATTAAACGGGAAGTGAAAGACCACAAACCACAGGCCAGGGTGATGCTCGCGGCGCAGCTGGAAGAAGCCATGAATGTGATTGAAAACCAGTCTTTTGATATGACGATTATTGAAATAGGCATTCCCGGCGCGGGTATGCAAACGATCCGCGAAATGCGCGCGACGGGGCGGGTAGGTAAGATATTGGTCTATTCGTCGATGAGCGAGGCTACTTATGCGCTCCCGGCGGTTTCTTCCGGTGCACATGGCTTTCTGTCCAAACAAGCGTCCGGCGACGAGTTGCGGATCGCGATCGATATGGTGCTCGAATCGAAAACCTATTTCAGTACAACAATACAGGAACGACTACTCTCGCAAATAATATCGAATGTAAGTTCTTCAGATCACAATCCTTTACAGGCATTATCGGCCCGGGAAAGACTTGTAATGCCACTCCTGCTGGATGGAAGTAAAGTGTTTGCTATAGCTAAAATGCTAGAACTAAAGGAAAGTACAATTAGTACTATAAAAGCAAACATTTACAAAAAACTCAAAGTAAAAAATATCGTCGATTTGTCGGAAAAAATGAAGATGCTTGGTTGACGCAATTCCAAGCGGATATGATATCGGACCATAGGAATACTGTCGGGGCAAACTGAAATATGAACGTACTTTTGAGCCTCGTTTGTTAATGGGTTTGATTCAGTTTGTCCGCTATTTGGGCATAGGTAATATCTTTACTACGGTACAGCGCGGCCAGTTCAGTTGCCTGCATATTGGCCTTGCGTGTTCCAGCATTGTCTATCCTTGTAACTTATCCTTTCTGAATTGCCTGTAAGGTCAATTCTCGGGTTTACAGAGGCCGAACCCTTGCGCTTTCTTTTGAGCTATTACAGCGCCTATGCTTGGATACGGAGCACATGTAGAACACCGTAGCTGGTGTATTGAGAATTTTGTTTTCCAAATATGCTCGTCCGAACCCTTTGTATAAACCAGCTTGTCGCCCTGAACAATGCCAGCAGCGCAGCCTGGCGCATCATCTGTATTCCATTTGGCAAACAGCTGCTCGAGCGTTAATGTCAGGCTACCAGGTTGAATTTGTGCGCACACAGAAGCCGGATAATAGAGTGCGCTAATCGGAAGGATTTGGGTAAAGACCGCAAATGGAGTTTTTGTATTCACACAGCCAAAAATAAAACTAGCCAAATTTTATCTTGCCAAGATCGGCTTTAATCCAGTGTAGTAGCTATATGATCAAATGCGAAGAAAGGCGGCAGAACCCCAATGCTCAAAAGATCCGCTACATGGACTTCCCATTAACGGTGACTAAACGAAGTTTCCGCCACTCAAAAGGGTAACGGTTGACATTTTCTAAGATTCTATTTAACATAAGAAAAGTTATACAACAAAAGTAAAATATAATTATTGTAACCACATCATGACCAGAACGGTATATATGTTATCTTTTTCATAGAAATTATATTTACGAAACACTTCGTAACATGTGGACTGGTTTTAAGATTCTAACATTTAGAATTTGCCTTTAAATAGTCTCCCGTAGCGTGCAAGAATTATGTTGCGCTTAATTCTACAATTCATCATATCATTCGTCTGAATGAGCAACCGCTCTTTCGTACTTTTTCGATTTGTTAAGGTGCAAACGAGGCGAATGACTGGTGCGGATGTTCAATTTTGAACAGTTTGGTCGTTTTGGGATCTTCTGTCGGTTAGTAATTGGTTATTAATCAGTGTCTTATGAAATGGAACAGTTATTTACCAATATGCTTTAATCTGGTTGATATACACTTTTAGATTAGTATGGTTGAAATATTTCAGAATATTAGAAAAATCTATGACTTCGCGACACCCAGCGAAGAATTAGGCGACTTTATCGAGTTTTACGCTGAATCCTCACAAGAATTGACCAGACAACATATTACAAGCGAAAGTTTTACAGTAAAGATGTTCCCCGCATGGACACCCACATTCTATATAAACCTGGGCGTGCCTTATGGAATTGATTTAGGCGGACGCTCTGTGTTTGCAGAAAATGAACGGGAGATTTTGATGGAAAGGACATTAGCAGGAATGGAAGCTGCCCGCGCAAGGGGCCGAGTTGGAGGCAGGCCAAAAGGTCTTACGAAGAAGTCTAAGGAGTTAGCAAGCTTAGCTGCGATTTTATACCAAAGCAAAAAATACACGACGAAACAGATCTGCGATCAACTGAAGATAGGGAGTAAGGCCACTTTGTATAATTATCTCAGGCATGAAGGAATAGAGATAGAGGGCTGGGCGAGGTCAAAAAAGGAGTAGCAGACACTACTTATCACCTCGTAATTCATTGCGGCCCACAAAAATTCTAATACTGTAATTTTCGTCTGTTTCTGTCGTAATGTCATTGCCGTATATGTCTTGATAGATAAAGCAGACAACTGGCCAGTCAGTCTTAAACAACGCCATAAGATTTACTTTTTGCGATTCCCATTGTAAAAGGGGCAACTTATTATTATCGGTTAAAACAAAAAGATTTTGACGGAACGACCGAGCTCTCACGGATTATTGCGGTGAAAGTTCCAGGCGAAACAAGCAGCTATGCCGTTTACCCCAATCCTGCTTCTGGAAAGTTCACTTTCTCGGCCGCGGATGCCAATATCAGCTCACTCAAAATGTTCAGCATCACAGGTTACCCGGTCGGCATTCGCGCCAAACAGGCCGGTGCTGACAATAGCTGGGATATTGAAACCAAAACAACTGTAGCGCCTGGTCTGTACTACATTCAGTTTACAACCGGCCAGGGTGCTCAGGAAACGCTTAGGATGATTATCCGGTAAGCGCAAAGATTTTCAGCAACAAACCAAAACCAAACGCAAAACGGTCCTGAATTCGGGGCCGTTTTTGTTGTCTAAAAATCAGTATTTCAAACAAAACTCAGGCATGACCAATGAAAGTGCTGTATTTGTACATGTTGGCTTTATGAAGATCGGCTTTCAAATATTTGATTGCTTTCCGCACAGTTCCGGAGCTTATTTTTTGTCTCTCCAATGCCGCGCCGAAGTGATACAGGTTATCGTTAAAATCGTCTTCCAGATAAATTAAATTATTCATTCTGTTGCGATAAATGCTTCCTTCCTTATGCATTTGAATGGCGAGATAATAAAACTGGACAGCCATCTGACTTTCCGTCAAAGCATCCAGCGTAATGCTATCCTGGTAGCCGAGTAAGTCATGCAATTTGCGCTCGACTTTGTTTCCAAGACCGCGTTCATTCGCAATGATATAACAGAGATGAAGGTGTTTAAGCCACATCCCCAGATCCTGATGAACCTTCGCCAGGAATGCATAGCTGAGAATGTAATTATGGCCGAAAGTATCCAGCGTACGTTTCATTTGCGTGAGGTTAAATACGGAATTGACAACGATATCCAAATAATCATCAAACCAGTTGCATTTGTCAAGGCTTTTTTTGAGTTTGGTAATCAGGTTTTTGATGCGCGCTTCATTCTCCGGTCTGGCTGAAGGATGAAATGTGCCGGGTTTTTTTAAATCGTATAATTTACTGGCGTGGAAATAGTCGTTTTCCCAATGTGAATCTTTTCCGAAGAGTTGAAATAAATAAGTCTGTCCCGATCCCTGATCATTAACGGTATATTGCAGATTGATGAGTTCCGACAGATAGTTATTCAGAATATGATAGTTAATCCTGGTATGTAGTTCCAGTTCCATCAATCGGGTGATCTGGTGGCTGATGCTGTTGTAGGGAGAAAGTAATTTATGCTCTGGAATTTCACGGAAATAAGTTTTTAACGATTGAAAAACGCACGAGTTTAACTTGGTAGGCATTTTGAGATACTTGATCTTCAAGAGTGCATAGGCCAGTATCGTTTCTTTAGTGTCAGGATTGTTGGACAAATTGGCGTAAAGCTCGTTTGAATAATCATGAGGCGTCCGATAAGTGTTAATATCAAAGTAGCGTTTGAATTTGGTTAATTGTGGCCGGTCAGAAGAATGACTCATTAGGCTTGATAATTCCAATATTCGCCGAATTACATTTGATTCCAGACAGAGTAATACTGAATACACGGATGTCTGCGGATCAGATTTCAGTTTTACCACCCTTAATACATGAATTATCTTTCGAAGTTGGAAAACTGCATTAGATCGGTCCCCAGCTTCTAAATAGAACAATGCGGACAAATAATACAAATGAATAAGAAAACGTGGATGAAGGCCATGGTCAAAATCTTTCTTCATTACGTTTACTTTGTTGAGATACTCAACATAGAATCTATTCCGTGATTCAAAAATCTGGTCTTTCTTCGACTCCTCACCCTTCGGGAAATAGAAACAGCCAATTGCGTCGATGACTCGTATCGATTCCGTTTTAACGATTGGAAGTAAATAATCACCCATTTTCGCCAGGGCATGGCCTAAATTGCTGAGGCGGCGTGTATGCTGTAAACTTCTGTAAGTCGGTTCGTCTTCTGCTATTGGAGAAATCATTTTCCAGCTTGCACGTAATATTTCAGGTAATCCGTTTTTGCCGGTTCCTATCAAAGTTTTGATGGCGCTTTTGTAGTAAATGTAAGCGGACAAAGAGAGACGCGTATCAGTATTCACCGCTCGGGGATTTCTTAGCACATTAATTTCTTTCTCGCTCACGCTGATTAATTCGGAGTCAATGTGCGATGAAAAACATGATCGTGTATTATCAAATGCATCTTGTACCTTTTTTGCATCATTATTTGCCGATCTGCGATCCACATTTACCTGTTGTGGTAAAACCATATTTTTAAAATAAAGAGCGGTGCCAATCCCGCTGTAAAACGAGGACATAAGCATATCCCTGTTTTCATAATCATGTGTGAAACCTCCCAGTAACCTGAAAAATAGATTGACATTATGTTTGATTTTTTGAAAAGTCAAACCCTCCTGCAATTTCTCCTGCAAGTATAAAGTGGCAAGAAAAGCTTGCATGATAAGTCCCAGGAGTTCTCTGTAAATGAGTTGACGTTCGCTGTTTTTGGATTTCAGCAACTCACACCCTTTTTCTATTACACCCGCATAATGCCCCAGTGCATATTCATATGCTTTTATTTTTTCATATGTCAAACCTAATTTGAGTTTTAAAAGAATAAAGCTGATAATCTGGTTGGGCTGTTGAATGGGACTTTGAGTGAACATTTGCAAGGCGTCCTGATACGACACAATTGCGTCCTGATATTCTTCATCCTGGAACCGTACATCGCCGAGCAGCCTGTTCAGAAAAACAATGGAGATGATCGGGCTCGTTGCGTTCGACCCATTGTGCGCTGTTCGCAAATGCCGGATTTTGGCCTGCAAATGTGTTTTGATCGAGAATGTTTCGTCCAGTGTAAAGTTAAAAGCGGCTGCCTCGTCTTCGAATAATTTGGAAATGAATGTGATTTCGTTGTGCGTGCGGTCGTAGAACTTGTATTCATAAAGTCCGGATTCCGTTTTGCGGATATGATTTTGGGCAAGAAATGAAACCAGGTCTTCGAGGAATGGACGCGATATGGGTGTGCGGCTGGTGGCCAGAATTTCCGGGAGCAATTCCAGGTTTTGTGCAGAAAATGCAAAGGGGTGAAACTTGATTAAATTGTCGATCAGATATGAAATGGAAACAAGTGTATTATCACTATATCTTTTCATAAACGAACTGTTCATCGTCAGAAAAGGCTGGAATAAATAGGCCGTGTAACCCAGCTTGTATTGATCCAGGTATGAAAAATGAAGATAGTGTCTTCGCTTTTCATTCGAATGACTGGTGTAAACAATACTTTTCGACATTTCAGCAGGGTAAAACCGATAGTCCCTCTCTTTTAAATATTCTTCGAAATCGACCTCTTTGACATATTCTTCAAATAGTTTAGTGATTTTTTTAGGTGAGCCGTTGCTGCGATATACCAGATATCCCAGAAAGTTTTGCAGGGTAAAGATAATCTTGCGGGCTTCCTTGGTTTTTAAGATCCTTTCTTTGTCAGGAATTTTGTCCGGCGTGTTTTCTTTTTCTTTGTCAGCACTGTAGTTTTCGTCGGTCAGATACTTATAGTACTGCGTAAAAAAGTCATTTTGTTGGGTGTGATTTTTAAGAAGAATGCTTCGTAAAAATGTCTCGACCAGGCCTCCGATAGCCGCAACCTGGTTTTCACTGTCGGTCCTGTCTTTCAGAAAACTGTCGACGTAAATCACTTTATGAAATATACTGCTGATAGAAGACTGGCGGTCGGATATATCGGCTAATGCTGCTTCAAACATTTCCCGCCCGGCGATGAAAATGAATTTAGCCTCGGCTTCATTGATAAAATATTTGAGCGAAGCCAGAATATTCGTAATTAAATGACGCCGCTCACGGAGGTCGTTCAGGTAAGTGACTTTGCCGGCATTATCGTCTTTACCTGTTGCAACATGATCGGTAACATTGTCGAAATTCGGGTCTACTTTATCCAGCTCGTCAAATACAAAAATGTATTGATAATGTTTTTTAAGGTCGTCGATAATTTGTATCAGCTCATTTTCAATTTCACGGGGGTTGGCGATCGGATAAACTTTTTGATGTTTGTTAAAAAGAGAAGACAGGGATAGCGCAAAACTTTCCTGTAATTGATCTTCCTTGGTGATCTGGGCATTGCACCGATCCTGAAGCGTTTTTAGTTTTTCGTGTATTCGGGCTATGGGTACTTTTTTGTCGACAAATACGGGAATCTTCGATAGTAATTTTAACATTAATAAAATTAATAGCGCGGTAGCCACTATGATGGATAGACCCTGAAATGACAATACGGGATTCAAATCCGGGATTCCTCCCTTTTTATAATTCTTTAATATCCATTCTGAATTGCCGAAAAAGTCAGGCAGGACATTGTTGATCACGTACACAGCAGCTCCTGCCAGTCCCAGCATTGTGGCTATAGCTCCTGCCTTTATGCCAGGTTTCAGCGATGCGAGCTTTGTACTTGACCATGAAATTATTTTATGAAGAAACATGGCCAGGATAGCTGACAGAACCGCAATTCCTATCAGGTTTTCTATCACTGTCTTCGAATTGTCGGTGTTGTTTGCACTGACCAGGAAAAAGTTGGTTCCAATCAACAGGATCGTAATCAGCGGCCACAGCCAACCAAAGACGTTGACGAGGCTGGACCATCTGGCGATGTGGTATTGCTGGGTATTTTCCAGTCCGGTGATAATTTGATTGACGATATGTTTCAGGATATCAATGTCTTTCAATTGTGATTGCGCAAGACTGATGTAAAACTCCCTGATTTTACTATCTTCTTTTACCCGGAAAGTCGTTCCCCAAAACTTTCCAAGCCAACCTTTCGCATTTAAATTATCGATCGATTTTTTGTCTTTCAGCCGCCCGATTACCTGCTTTACAAAACTCGTCTTTCCCATGCCCCGGTAGCCGGTCACAAGGTAAACTCCCTTCCTGCTTTCGCTGCTCAGAATGTCCTGAAATGAATCAATAATTTGTTTCCGGCCTAAGAAACCCTCGTCGTTTTCCAGCGACTGGTGGCGATAACGATAACCGCCCGGAATTTGAAGAAAGATGTTTTTGATCTGTGAATTACTCGCGTAATCAAATGGCTCCTCGTCAACTTTTGATGGAGGATTAGGATTCACTGAGGACATGAACGATAGAGGATTAGTATTAAAATTTCAGGTTTTAATACTAAAAGGAGCTTTGGGTTACATTTACTTATTGTCCTCCTTGATCAATGGATACATATCGTTGGTATTGTGCCACAGTCATTTACAATGAGTTTTGATGTCCACTAATACTTTGATCGAGAGTGATTTTATATTTACCGGCAGCGTAATAACCCGCGCAACATAAACTGCATGATGCCCGCTTCTTATAATGACGAACAATTCCTTTCTGGCGGTGGTCAGATGGGTGAACTGATACGCTCGATGGACTGGTCGAAAAACGGCCCTTGGGCCTGTGAATGAATGGCCGCAAAGTTTGCGTACCAGTGTGAGCTTATGTTTGTCGTCGACCTTTCCGATCCTGATAGCCTGGGGACCTGAGTTGATCCAGATCTATAACGATAGCTATCGCCCCATTTGCGGAGCGAGACACCCTTCGGCGATGGGGCAGAATTTCAAGATTTGTTGGGAGACTGCATTGCCGGTGGTAGGCGCTGCTAGCGACGGTGGTCTAGGGAAAGCCGGTGGGAGACGTACTTTAAGTTAGAAGTGAGAGCGGGTAATTGACGCTCTCTCCGCTCGCAAACATTTATTTAACATAATGTAAGTTATACAACAAAAAATAAATGTAATATACTAATAAAAATAGAGGTTATCGATCGATAATATTGTATATTTTAATGATAACACTATTACGATACGTTTCGTAATTTGGGGACGATGTTTAGTCTGTCGTTTGTAGGAAATGGTTAAAATCTGCGCCAACTATTTTGGGGTATTGAAAAAGGAATCCATGCCCGGAATCTGGATATAAATTTAATTGTGCATTGGGTAGTAGCTTGAAAAGTGTGATCGAATTTTCGGTTGGCATCATAATATCATTTTTCCCGTTCGCGATCAGCACGGAAGTGTTTATGCTGTTATAGACCGTAGAATCCAATTTTTCATTACCCCAGCGTGAACGGGCAACGGCCTGGTTGGTTGCGGATTCTTTGCTTACTTGAATGTCTGGTTTGTTGGGTAGAAACTCTTTGTCGGTCTGTCTCCTCCCCTAATGTTAAATTGCGGCTGTCCGCAGTGTGGCATTTATTGGATTGGCTGGTGACTTGCCAGGTGATCAGGTGAAATCAGCATGCTAGTTCATGTGCCGCAACATTCTCTTTTTATCGGTAAAAGATGCAATAAGTTGGGAGTGAGATTCTCTCTCTCTTGACATAACTCCAAGTTATACATATGGTATGGTATTGCGGCGTATTTCTGTGCTATTATTCCGCTGATACGGGCTATTCTGCCCAAGGGTGGGCACATACCTTTGTTCTATCAAACAAGCAGAACAAAATCATGAGAACGATAGCAGTTCCCCAATTAGATACACTTGATCAGGACTCGCAGGATATCTTAGTCCAGGTCCAGAAAAAGATGGGCAAAGTCCCCAACCTTTATGCAACAATCGGTTATTCTTCATCGGCATTAAAATCCATGCTGGAAACCGACAATGCGCTTGCCCACGGCAGCAGCTTCTCGGCGAAAGAAAGAGAAGCCATCAACCTGATCGTTTCCCAAGTCAATGACTGTAACTACTGCCTTGCCGCCCATACAGCCCTGGCAAAAATGCGCGGCTTTTCCGAAGCGGAAACCATCCAGATCCGGAAGGCTGCCTATCCAACTGAAAAGCTAAATGCGGTGATCCTGCTCGCGCAATCCATTGCCGAAAACAAAGGCCAGGCTGGCCCGGATCTGTTGGATAGCTTTTTTGAACAAGGTTACAGTGAAAAAGCCTTGATCGAACTGATCGCATTAATTTCGCTGCGCACATTTACCAACTATGTTTACGCTAACACCAATATTCCTATCGATTTCCCGGCTGCCGGGCCGTTGGAGCAATAAACTATTAACAAACACATTCAAGAAATGAAAGCAATCGCATTAAAAGCGCCTGGGGGCGTAGAACAATTCGAATATATTGAAATTGAAAAACCGTCGCTCAGCGAAGGCGAGGTTTTGGTACAAGTTAAAGCCATCAGTATCAATCCTGTGGATACTAAAAGCCGGCAGGGAAAGGGGGTTTACGGAAGGATCAAAACCGAGCGGCCGCTGATCCTGGGATGGGATATTGCAGGTGTGGTCGCTGATACCAAATCAGACCAATTTAAAGTAGGGGATGCGGTTTTCGGAATGGTCAATTTCCCGGGCCATGGTAAAGCTTATGCGGAATATGTGGCTGCCCCTGCAAACCAACTTACATTAAAGCCGACCGATGTGAACTTTGAAGAAGCCGCCGCCGCAACGTTGGTAGCATTGACCGCCTGGCAGGCAGTGGTCCACAATGCCAAAGTACAAAGCGGACAAAAGGTATTGGTCCACGCTGCGGCGGGCGGGGTTGGGCATATCGCCGTGCAAATTGCCAAACATTTGGGAGCAGAAGTGACAGGAACTTCGTCACAAAAAAATAAAGCATTTGTGCAGCAGCTCGGCGCCGATCACCACATTGATTACCACAACTATGACTGGGTCGGGCATGGTGCAGAGTTTGATTTTGTGCTGGATACGATTGGCGGCGAAAACATCGACCATTCCATTGAAGTGACTAAACCAGGCGGCACAATTATCAGCATTCCTACAGGCATCAATGAACACGTAACCGAAAAGGCGAAGGAAAGAGGTATCAACGGTTATTTTATGCTGGTCAAATCAGACGGGGACGATATGGCACAAATCGCTTCACGGTTGGAAAAAGGCGTGATCAAACCGCACATTTACGAAACATATCCCTTCTCCCAAATGGCCGAAGCCCATACCCAACAGGAAACCGGCCGTACAGTAGGCAAAATCATTATTACCATGTAGATTGTTAAATCAATTATAAAAAAGCTGCTTGCTGCCCGGCCTGTTCCTGAGCCGGGCAGCAAGAAACGTATTTTGGGAAACGACTATGAAACATTTCAAGACACTCAGCGAATTGCATAAGGACAATGGCTGGGAGGCACCCGAAACACCGCTGTTCAGCCTGATCGGCTGTCAGCAATCGTGCCCGCTGGGCGACCGTGAATTTACGGTAGATGCTTATGTGGTGGCATTTAAAAAGTTAAAATCCGGTATAATCATGTATGGCCGTACGCCCTACGACCATACCAGCGGATCTATGTACTTTATGAAGCCCCGGCAAATTATTCAGCTAAAAGACCTGCATTTCGAGGAAGCGGGCTTTATGATCTTCATCCATGAGGATTACTTGAACGGGCACGTTCTGTTCCAAACATTAAAACAATACGGCTTCTTTGACTATGAGGTCAACGAAGCCTTGCATTTGTCGGCCAAAGAGGAAGCCACGATCCGGGACTTACAGGAGAAAATAATTACAGAGTACTTCAATAATCCAGACGAATACAGCCGTGAGATTATGCTGGGGCATGTGGCGTCGATTTTGATGTATGCCCAGCGGTTTTACAAAAGACAGTTCATCAACCGTACACAGCTCTCGGGCAAAACGGTAACGCGGTTCAATGAAGCTTTGCAAATTTACTTGCGCGACCAACTGTCGGAAAACGGTTTGCCTTCCGTGTCGTACATGGCCGACCAACTTTTTGTCTCACCCCGGTACCTGAGTGACCTTCTAAAACAGGAAACTGGAAAAACGGCATTAGAATTAATACACCTGGCATTGATCGGCGAAGCCAAAAACCTGCTGCGGTCGGCAGACCATGGTGTGGCTGAAATCGCATACCTGCTCGGGTTTGAAAATGCATCGTATTTTACGCGGCTGTTTAAGAAAGAAACCGGGATGAAACCACTCGAATTTCGAAAAACTTCGCGACCTAATTAGTGCCACCAAGTGTTAAACATTGCTAACTGCGAGCCTGAGCGATTAGTGGCGTTTGTATTACAAAGAACAAATTCAGCAATGAAAAGACCGTGCTGGTGGCGGGGACGTCATAGGAGTCCGGTTGGCAGGCAAGCCACTCCGTTCCTGCAAAATGGATGGGAACGTTATCCCGGTCAAGTATTTGCCTGATTAATAGCAGGAATTGAAAAGCATTAGAACATGTGGGAGTTGTCGGTCCGGATTCGTTGGGCAGGGTATAGGCATTGCTTAAGGATTTGAAATTTGGATTTGACGCCCTCTGAGATTAAACGATGCTTTCAGGAAGACGGGGATAACTAATGCCAAGCCGGTTATAATTATCAAATTAGCATACACAAGCGGCTCGGCACGGTCAATTCGTATCAAGTGTGTCAGCACAAAGTTGGTTAGCGAGCTAATCAGGTACACCCCTCCTCCTGTAATTCCGCTGGCTATTCCGGCATTTTGTGTAAACCTTTGCAGGCAATAGGCGTAGATAATATTGAAAATAAATCCGGAACCGACGTGCAGGGAGAAAGTGAACATGAGAAGAACAGGAAGGTTGTCGTTTAATCGGACCGCGGCAAGCATGGTCACAGCAAGAAGTAGCTGTAATGTCACCGCAACATATAGCTTTTGCCTAAGAGGGTAGTTCATAAGCAGCTTAGAAATGATGCCGCCACTCATCATTGCCGTACCGGAAAGCAGTGAACTGTATCCTGAAATGACCGGAGAAAATCCGTAAACATGTTCAATCACAAAGGGACTTGTCATCCCAAAAATGACGAGTAAAGCATAGCTGAGCCCAACAATAACAACGCCCAAGGCAAAATCGGCAGTCGTTAACATATTACCATAGGTTTTTATAATCGGCTTCCACTGGAATACTCTTAATTCCCTAAGACTTTCGCCAGAATAACTTAGTTCGAGGAAGAAAATTAATGTTGTGGCCAAAGAAAGAAAATAGAAACTTGCCTGCCATCCCCACTGGTTGTGCAAGTACCCGCCCACAAAGGGGGCAACGACGGGTGCAATCGCCCACACTATTGAAAACAAACTGGTATAGTGTTTAAGCTTTTCACCAGAATAGGAGTCCACAAAAAAAGCCCGTTTTCCAACTATAATCAAGGATACAGTGAGTCCTTGTAATACCCGCATAGCATAAATAACCTCGATCTGTCGGCTTATTGCAATCGCTACACTAGCTGCCGAAAAGACGACCAGTGAACCCATGCTGATCCGGTACCTACCAAAACTATCAAGCACGGCGCCTGCAAAAAACTGGCTAACGCCCAGGCTGACCATAAACAGCAGCAGTGATAGTTGTATCTGCCCGACCCCTACTCCCAAATCCGACGCCATAGATGGAAAGGATGGCAGATATATGTCGGTGGCAAACCCGCCGAGGGGGATCAGCATGAAGGCGAGTACCGCGCTGATGTCCAGGTGCTGTTCTTGCTGCTGCTTCATTGGCTTTTGATTTGGAGACCTTCCTGTAAAAATCCTTAAAGCACCTCAAATGGGAGTTGGCTAGATATGCCACATCCACTACGGCATTCCGGTCGGTGCTATTCGGAATTATGGGAAGGAATCGACGTCCGTATTAATTTTTATAATACAAAGCTCGCTTGAAGACCCAACATTAAATAGTCCAAATGTGGGGATTAATAGCACATATTTACATGCGAACATGTCCCATGGTTAGCAGTGGGATATAGGTCTGGGCTTAACGATACTGATTTACGACCAATCTTACCTTATCGAAGGTTTAAACCTATTCTATCTCCCAGTTTATTCACAATTCCAAATTCTCCATACTTGCTTACGATCACTCTGTTATAGTCGTTTTATCTTCCAGAGCCATACGGGCAATTTCGTCTTTGCGTTTGAAGTTTACTCCCGGTTGATTTGTCATGTAGGTGAACAACTCTTTTGTAGCTTGTACCATCTGTGGCGTTCCGCCTATACGGTCGTGAAAACTGATGGACATCTGTCTTCTCCGGGTTGCCGCTTCCTGATACAGTTGGTCAAATTCCATTTTTACCTGGTTGATAAACTGGTCAACCGAGAAATTCTTCCCTTCAATCAGTTGAATGTCGTTACAACGAAGCGTATAGGGGACAGTTACGAAAGCCTTTCCATTTACCTTCTGAATAAATGGCTCATCCCGGCTTAAGTCATCAATATGGTATAAGAAGCCTAATTCCTGCAAAATTTTCAATGTATTTTCTCCACGACGGAGCCAATTGGCATTGTAGCCGATCGGGTTGAAGCCCGTGATTTTTCTAATTGCATCCACGCCGTCCCCAATAAACTTTTTTTCTTCGGCGTAAGGCATGGTATACTGGGTGGCCCAATTCATTCCATGCGCTGCCGCTTCATGGCCACGCTGTACAATTTCTTTTGCTAGCTCAGGATTTTTGAGCACCGCGCCTCCCACCATATGAGAGGTGACTTTTATGCCTAGTTTATCCCAATTGTCTAGCATGCGGGGTATGCCCTCCCTATACCCATACTGGTACCAGGTCTCTGCGGGTAAGTCTTTGTAGCCCTTCTGCATATTTTGGGGAAATGGGCTTTCTGCATTTTCAGGCTGGCCGCCCGCTTCAAATTGCATTGAAACTGAAACGACCAATCTGGATCCATCCAGCCATCTCGAACCTTTTTGTGCAGCGTGAGTATAGGTACCTTGTTCTGATTGGGCCATTGCAGACAATCCAGTCCCGCTGTATAGAAGTGCCGAAGTTGTCAGAATCCCGCTTTGTTTTAAAAATGTCCGTCTGTCTTTCATAATAAGCCATGTTATTTTTTTAGAACATTATCCAACGAGATGCTATTGGAGACAATAAATTGTAAGAGTACAATTAAAATAAGCGCGTGAAGCATTTGTGAAGGAAGTGCTTCCCAATTCTCGATCAGGCAGGTACCCAGCATGAGCAAAAGCATGACGACAAACCCGGCGATGATGGTCATTTGAGAAAATAGCCCAAGAACCAATAGTACCCCGATGATGAATTCTGCTACTGGCAATGCATAGCTGAAAGGTGTCACCAGCGCATCTGGCAACATTGAACTGGCAAAACGGCCAGTCATCCACTGGCTGAAAGCAGGGAGTTTTGGTAACCGCACCAACCCGTGCCCGAGAAAGCTAACGCCGGCAACCAGGCGTAACATGAAATATGGGAAATCGCTCATAGTAAAATTTTTGAGCAAATTTCAGTATCAAACCCTGGCAAGTACAAGGATATATACCGGTATTATTTGTAAAATTGCAGGCATGGAGAAAAGAAATCTACATGGTGCCTACGAGCTCGAATTGCTGGAAACCGGGAATTACATTGCAAAATCCCACCAGAATACTTTTTTTGAGATGGTTTTTATATTGGACGGTACCGGTATTCAAAGCATAAATGGCCATCAACTAGCATACTCGGCTAATAAATTGTTTCTTATTTTTCCCGAAGACAGACATAGTTTTCAGGTCGACACGTTTACCCGTTTTTTCTTCATTAGGTTCAGCAACGAATACCTGAAAGATCAAGCCAGCCTTAACATCCGGGACCTGGAATACATTTTCCACAGTCATAACCACTTGCCGGGCTGCGTTTTAAAAACCACCACTGACAAACCTTTTGTACGAGCAGCGGTGGAAGCGCTAAACCGCGAGAAAGATAACCCTGGTCCGCATCCGGAGCAGATCATCCAGCAACTGATCAATACCATCATAACCTATACGGCGAGAAACCTCACCTTACAGGTAACGGAGACATTCGAAGGTAAAATTTCTGCGGTGATGCCGATACTTAATTATTTGCATCAACATATTTTTGAGCCGGATAAACTTAGAGCGGAACATATTGCCGGACATTTTAATTTATCGCCCAAATATATCGGTGAGTATTTTAAGAAACATACCGACGAGAGCCTCCAGCAATACATTATACTGTATAAGCTGAAACTGATTGAAAGCCGGCTGCTTCTCACCGACATGCGCATCAATGAAATAGCCTATGAGTTTGGCTTTACCGACCAAAGTCATTTGAATCGCATATTCAAAAAATATAAAGGTGTTGTTCCCTCCTGGTATCGCAGGCAAAATCCCCGTCCATAGGCTTGGAACCGATATTTTTACTTTTCTGGGCGATTGGCCTATGGTAACGTCTGAGCCTGTAAAATGAGGGTAGCAACAGATATTCTCAGTTTATTCTGAGCAAAACGTAAATCTGTGCTATTCTTCCGCTGAAATGGATCAGAAATCCCCTCTACTCGTCAAATACCTTTGTATCATCAGGTAACAACCAAAATTTGAAACAATGAACAAGATAATATTTATCACAGGCGCGTCAAAAGGGTTTGGAAGACTATGGGCGCAAGCGCTTTTGAAAAGAGGCGATAAAGTAGCAGCGACAGCAAGGGACCTGTCTGCCCTGCATGATTTGCACAATCAATACGGAGACAATATCCTACCATTACAGCTTAATGTTAATAATCGCTCCGATGTTTTTGATGCAGTGGAGAAAGTCGAAAAGCACTTTGGGAGGATCGATGTGCTGATTAACAATGCGGGTTTTGGCTTATTCGGAACCACCGAAGAAACCACGGAAACACAAGCGAGGGAACAAATGGAAACTAACTTCTTCGGCTCATTGTGGGTTGTACAGGCGGTTTTACCCATTATGAGAACACAAAAGGGAGGGCACATTATTCAGATTTCCAGCTTTCTTGGATTGACGACTTTGCCGCTGCTGGGCTTGTATAATGCATCTAAATTTGCTGTGGAGGGTCTGATTGAAACCGTTGGTTCGGAAACTGCCCATTTGGGAATCAAAACTACCTTGATCGAACCTAACGGATTTGCGACAGATTGGGCAGGGGCTTCGTCGGTGCAGACATCGGCAGAGATTGAAGATTATAGTCCGGTACGTGCCGCTTTTGCGGAAAGTGGGGAAGATCCAAATACCTGGGGCAAGCCGGACGCAACCGTCAAGCCGGTCTTAGAACTCATTGATAGCAACAACCCGCCGCAGAGGTTGCTGCTTGGAAAAATTGCTTATCACGTAATGAATGACGTATATATAAAACGGTTAGAAGATATACAACAGTGGAAGGAAGTAAGTCTTGCAGCGCACGGCCACTGATCTGAGCGCTACCAATACATTTCATCAACTACAATTTTTTAGACATGATTTTGAAGAGTATAGTTTTTTTGACGTTAGCGATAGTCTTAGCTGGCAATGGACAGCTTTCGTCAGATTTGAAACGTGTGGAATCGGCAGTAGGCGAGACCCAACCGAAGTTGGAGCAGGTTTTTGCCGACAGTACCTATCAATTGACCGGTGTAGCGATAACTGGGGGCAATAGACTTTTTATCAATTATCCCTATTGGCTTGATACCCATTCCCATTCCGTGGTTGAAGTAAAGAATGGAAGACCAACGCCATACCCAAATGCAGAATGGAACAGCTTCAAAAAGGGCCAAGACGGGCAAAACAAATTTGTTTGCGTGCAGGCGGTTGTGGCAGATGACAAAGGCTTTTTGTGGGTCGTGGACGCTGCGGGCATCGGCCTTGGCAAAGTGTACCAAAACAGTAATAAGGTAGTAAAAATTAACCTGGCGACTAATTTGGTAGAGCGGATTTATCGTTTCCCGGCAACTGTTGCAGGCGAAGACGTTTATCTCAATGACATACAAGTGGATAATCAGTCTGGCTATGCCTATGTAACCAATTCAAATACCGGGGGAATTGTAGTCCTAAACTTGAATTCCGGGGAATCAAGAATGGTTTTGGCCCATTCCACTTCGGTCAAATCGGATCCGGTCTATCATTTCTCGCCTCTTGGAACTGAGCTGAAAAAAGGCGACGGATCTGCATTGAAAGTAAACTCGGACGGGATCGCCCTTACACCAGACCATTCATACTTGTACTATAAGCCTCTAACGGACAACCGCTTGTACAGAATTAAAACAGCGCTACTACGACAGTTTAAAACAAGTAACGATGTTTTAAATAAGAACGTAGAAGATTTGGGACGGGTAGCTGCAACTGACGGGATGATATTTGATAAGCAGGGTAACCTTTACATGGGCGATCTTGAGAAGAATTCAATTCTGAAAATCACAGCCGATCTGAAAGTGCAAACCATTGTTAGAGATAATGATAAGTTATTATGGCCAGACAGTTACAGTATTTCCGAAGATGGCTATCTCTACATAACCAGCTCTCAAATACATCTGATGCCTTGGTTCCATAGTGGGGTTGATAAATTAAAAAGGCCATTTGGTGTATACAGGATTAAAATTTAGCGTATGAAAGCAGTTCTCATTTTTCTGGTCCGCACCAACCATCAGTTTACAAACTTTTTAAGAATTGCCGTATTTATTGTTATGGCTTGGATTGGTGGGCTGAAGTCCTTTCCATACGAAGCTGAGGGTATTGTCCCGTTTGTTGCCAACAGCCCGGTAATGCGTTTTTTCTACAATCATCCCGAGCAGTATTCGGCGCATAAAAACAAAGAAGGCGAACTTGTTCCTAGCAATATACGGTGGCATAAGCAAAACGCAACTTATATGTTTGCCTATGGCTTGGGGATGATGATTGTCTTGATCGGCACATTGACATTGCTTGGGATTTGGTTTCCCAAAATAGGATGGATTGGTGGCCTGCTAACCTTTGTTATGTCGCTTGTCACGCTTTCGTTTCTGATCACAACACCTGAAACCTATGTGCCTGATTTAGGAAGTGCCAATCATGGGTTTCCATATTTATCGGGGTCAGGAAGGTTGGTAATCAAGGACGTAATAATGTCTGCGGCGGGCCTTGTAATAGCATCCGATTCAGCTAAGAGGATATTGACCGAAATGGACTAACCCGCTCACATGAGATCAAAACTAAATGGAATATTGCTTTTCTTGATTGCGGCTTTCCTGCTTATGATAAGCAAGAGCGATTTTCTGTACGATTTGCTTGGTGAATGGTGTATGCGAAGAAGATCGCCGCAAACTAATTTACAGAACCCCGATTCACTTCGGTTCGAAAGGCAGCATCTCGAATATCAAACCAAACTCAAAGGGTTTAAAAATCCAGTCTTGTACTTTGAGGTGGTGCGGATAAAGATAGTTGTGGGATAGTCTACGATCAAATCTGAAAGTTACTTTCAAGTCATGCGATTAGGCTGTATTCCTGCGATGGAAGCAACTTCCCAAATAATCAGTCATTACTTCTACAAATCTGGTCGGAATGAGCGGCATCCAAGCTAGGTACCGGCAATATCATTTTATCGGATTATTAATGAACTGCCGTTGCTATGCCGAATTATTAAGTAGACGGACTTGGTCAACGAGCTTAAATGCATTGCCAACCGGTTCAAGCTCGTCACCAAAGTAATGCTCGATACTGCCATCATACGTGATATGGATGTGCCTTGTAGTTGCGCTTCCATATTTTTCCCATAAGGTTATATTCCCCAGCTCGGAATCTTCTACTTGCCCATATTCTGGGGGGCCGCAGCCGGCGGTTATCAGATCGAAAATAGCTTTGCACGCCTTTTCATCTTTGAGCAGTTCTGTTAACGGTTTATAATCCATAAATTACAAGTTTAGACGTCTACTATAACCTTTCGTATCAACGCAAACTGGTCATGTTCCAAAATATCGATTTCTCCTGAGGTAGCCAAATGGACCTGGTCGTGGAATCGCTTCACCCTGGACAGCATCGGCGCAATGATCGTGTTGCTGTGGCTAACAAAATCATAAAGGTCGGCCTGGCTTGCAGGCAGCTTGTATCCGCGCGAGCTACTTGCGATCAGCACGCCGGCATCACGGAGCTGGGCAATCACCTTTGTCTGAAAGTAATGCAGGGAAACTTTCTTACCTGTCCTTGCTTTGATGTGTTCTATTAATTCAAAGCTTGTTATGTAACGGGTGGGGTTGATATGCCGGAAATGAAATAGCAAGTATCCCAAACAACTTATCTGGTCTTTCACCTGCGGAACGGGGCTCAATGATTTGCGGTGCAGAAAATCATTAGCCAGATTGATACTCAAGGTGGCCAGTGTCTCATTGTAATCCCGGCCGTTAGCTGGCGCGGTTGACGGAATGTTACCGAGGGAGTCTGGGAAAAACTGAATAGAGAGCAATTTGCGCCGGAGCAATTCAATGAATTCGCCTCGGTGGTCGGTGATGACCGTCTCGTCATAGCAGCGCGCGAGCGTGCCGGCGATATAAGCCGCCGCCTGGACCAAATCATTGTTTTCAAATCCTACGAACCCAAATGTAGATTCACTGAACAAATTAGAGATATGGTTCTGCTCTATGTACTTGACAAACCCTGTCATGAACGTATTGTCGCCCAATTCATCACTTACCAATTCAAGATTGGGTAGCAGCCGGAACAGCTCCCTGTCTGCCAGGCTGTGAAGGAACTTGTAAAATGAGCCTTTGTAACGCAGCCCCTCTCCTATCAACTGCCGCTTGTCGACTATGACTGAGAAAACCTTGAACGGTGCTTCGTCCATGTCTTCCAGGACCTCTTTTCGCTTGGGGTGGTTGTTACCTATTAGATCAGAATCCAAGGCAGCGCCTGAGAAGTGCCGGTCACGCACGGCCTGCACAACCCGCTTTACAAGTGCAATATCTTCTTTGTCTACAATGATTGCTGTAACGATGAAATGCGTAGTAGGCACTTCGGCCCCACGCTTAGAAAAATCAAGGGCGTCGTTACCCCATTCGGACAGGAAGGCGACCGTTTGTTGCATGGTATCTATTTTTGCTCTGAGAATTGTTTTCCATTGACAGACCGCTGTTGCTGCTCGATCTCTTTGATGTACCGGTAGACCGTGGCCCTGCTAATACCCAACACTTTTCCGATCTCTTCCCCGGTCTTGTCTTTTTTATCGTAGAGTGCCTTGGCGGCATGTGCTTTGGACATCGCCGCTTTGCTAAGTCCTTTGGGCTTGCCTCCCATCCTACCCCTGGCGCGTGCAGCAGAAAGCCCGGCCTTCGTCCGTTCCCGGATCAGGTCACGCTCGAACTCTGCCAGAGATGCAAAAATGTTGAA
This sequence comes from Dyadobacter soli, assembly GCF_900101885.1. Lineage (GTDB taxonomy): Bacteria > Bacteroidota > Bacteroidia > Cytophagales > Spirosomataceae > Dyadobacter > Dyadobacter soli. The sequence continues at coordinate 48,325 of NZ_FNAN01000006.1, forward strand.
GATTAAACGGCCTTGCGCGGTCGTTGTATCGATCGCATCGTTCAGGCTCCGGAACCCGATCTGCTTTTGCTGAAATTCATTGATCAGATGAATTAGATCTTTCAACGAGCGCCCGAGCCGGTCGAGTTTCCAAACGATGATGGTGTCCCCTGCCCTAGCCATGTCGAGTAGCTTGTTGAGCTCGGGCCTTTCTTTGACCGAAGACACCTTCTCCCGAAAGATCCTGTCGCAACCGGATTTTTTCAAGTCATCAATTTGCAGGTTCAGGTTCTGGTCTTGGGTCGAAACCCGGGCATATCCAAAAATCATATCATTTGTCTCACTTATTCAGCCAAAGATAAAAAATAAGACATAGAAATTTGAGATAATCATTTAAGACAGTATTTTATAACTAAACATATAGTAAGTTGATATATCACCGGTTCTCTCAAAACGCACGGAATTTGAGACAAAATGGGCCTAGCTAAGATCGTACACATTTCATGTGTCTCGTGGTATTGTGGCTTGCAGACTCTCTTGCCGGCTCAATTGCTGTACTCTCAAAAAAAATGGCCAGAAGCAATAATGCATGGCCATTTCTTTCGTAATCAACAGTTTGTTATTTAAGCATATACTGAATCGATCCGCCGTCGATAGCTATATCGGCGCCGTTGATATAGGCAGCGTCATCAGATGCCAAAAACAATACCGTGTTAGCAACTTCGTTTGCATTTCCCCGTCGTTGAAGCGCACTTCTTGAAGCAAGGAAGCCTTGAACTTCTTTTGGCGCTACCGAGAGTAACCCAGGAGTCTGAATTGGACCAGGGCTGACGATATTTACCCGGATTCTGCGATCAGCCAACTCATTGACTGCAACATCGGATATCTTGTTCAAGGCAGCTTTCGTTGCAGAATATATGCTGCTTGTTACACCTGCCGCACTTGCTACACGAGACGAAGTAAAGATCACCGACGCACCATCAGCCAGATGCGGTATGAGCCTCTGAAGTGTAAAAAAGTGACCCTTGACATTTGTGTTGAACTGCGCATCGAAATCAGCTTCCGTAACGTCCTGAATCGCCGCATAGACGCCAATAGCAGCATTGAGATACAGTACATCAACTTTTTTGCCGCGCTCTGCTACCCACTTCTCCAAGTCGGCAATCCCGTTCATGTTGGAGGTGTCAGCTGCCATTATTTGTAGATTCGGACTATTTATTTCTTCGGCTGCTCTCTGCAAAGTTTGCGGGCTTCTCCCGGTGATTAGCACAGTTGCCCCATGCTGGATGAATGCATTAGCGGTGGCAAGACCAATTCCCTGGCTCCCGCCAACTATAATGACATGCTTGTTCGTGAAATCCATTTTTCTATCATTTTAAAGAGCTACAAAACTAGTGAGGGAACATTTACATTAGTAACTTGGTTACTAGAAGTAACAGTATATTTCAGGTAACCAGGTAACCTATGGCTGAGCAAGTATGTCACAAGGCGGATATCATGGCGATTCACGACGCTATGGATATTCTGAGTGGAAAGTGGAAAATATCCATTCTTTCATCAATGTGTTATTATGGCAAGAGACGGTTTTCGGATCTTTTGAATGATCTTGAAGGTATTTCCAACAAACAGTTGAGTAAGGAACTCAAAGAGCTGGAAATGAATAAGCTTGTAAAGAGAACCGTATTGGATACGCAGCCTGTGACCGTCCAATATAATCTGACCGAATACGGCTGGACATTACAGGATCTTATTCATGGTCTTGCCACGTGGGGTACAAAACATCGCCGGGTAATTATGGATGAGCAAAGCGCACTCGCTGATGTCTAGATAATATTGCCAGAATACAAATTCTCTAGGAGAATTTAAATAGCTGAACTGCTGGAACAGTTGTTTTAATCATACTCAACTAAGTCTCTGGAGTAGATTTATTCCGAATTGTCGCAGAGTTTGTCCCTAATTTCATTGCACTTTGTTATCTTACGTCTAGTAGGTAAAATGTGTAACGAAAACGGAGAGATAGAGATGAACCTGCATTCCAATCTACAATATCCATTATTCAAATATCTATCAGAAGAATTCAATGGAAGCTTCTATCAGAGCGAATTAACATGTCTGAACAGGATGCTGATCCTGTATCATAACCGGCTGTCATTTTCGATAGACGACGATACATCAAGCTTTCTAGATGAGTTCGCTCAGCATTTGGAAAAGCCTATCGCCTACTGGTGGATTCCGGCCTATAAGCGCCAGCACATCAATGTGCTTCGGACCAGGATCAGGTTTGTGCTGAAAAACAACCCTCAAATATTTCGAAACCTTCTGTCCAGACCAGATTACAGTTCCTTTGAAGCCAAACGCCAAACGATCAAAGACATATACCAGTGGCTAGTTACTTTCAGCGGTGAAGCAGGTTCAGCAATTGAAGTTATTGATTGGAAGAACGATTTGCAAGCCGAATTCGACCAGTTTTTTCAGGAAACAAAGCAGGCCAAAGAAAAGATGGCACCCCAAAAGCCTGCTTTTGAACACTTTTATCAGATATTGAAGGGGAAAGATAAAGCTGAGAAACAGGACAAATTCCGGAGGCTCGTTGATATTCTTCTCAGGGAGCAATGGATTACAAGCTCAGAGAAACCAGGATTCTATCAATTCCGCAATAGCAGCACAGGCGGCCGGCTTCAACTAGCTGCGATCTATTATACCCTTGGCAAGCAGGGGCACATTGACAGGCAACTGCCTGCTCCACAGGTGGCAGGCCTGTTTAATAGCTGGCTCTCACATGACATCTCACAAAAATCCTTTATTAAGGCCTTTCAAACCGAACAACTTGACACGTTCAACTGCTCATCCAACCGGCCCCGCCACAAATATGTGACCGAATGCCGGCTCTTATTGCGAGATCTTTGAAGCCGGATTGTCTCTAAAATTTCGGTAAAAATTCTTTTTATTCCTGCCGGAATATCAGGAACGTTATTGCCGAAATCTGAGGTGAGATTTGCGATATGTTCAATAAAAACAGTTCGCAAATGAAAAATCTGCAATCCACTTTTTCAAGCCTTATGCTCTTAGGCCTGAAACCAGTCCATCCAAAATTGACCGGAGGAAAATCCGGTCAGTGTTTCGCAAACCAGGTTTCCTGCCCGAGGCATGCGCGGGTGAAACTTGGCCCGACACCGCCATGTAACAGATGCGCTCAAACTGGCAGGCTTTATATCTGTCATCGGATACCGGAAGATAGCTTCTTAATAGTAACCAAAACCGCATAACGATGGAGCCTGTATCACTAACAAAAGAGATGCTGCTGATGCTTTATGAGCGGAAGGACGTCAAGAGAAGAATGTTTCTTTACATGCATTATCAGCGGCTTTTCGCGCAGTACTATTCAATGGGCTTTCTGGTAGAGTTGATCAATCAAGATCTGGGCAAACCAGTGGTCTCAACCGGCGATATTAAGTACATCAGGGCTAATGCGCATAGATGGAGGTCGGAGCTGATACCCGAGGGTGTAAAGAATGCGGGCGGTGAACGTCAGATTCAAACAGACACAGGTGGTGATCTGGATTTGACGACGGCTTAGACCGGGTAATCTCATGGATAAAGAAACATTGGTCGATTTATTTGAGAGGCGGGATAAAAAAAGAAGGCGCTTGCTTTACCGGCTTTACCAAGATTTGATCCATTCGGATCTGACAGCTGCTTACATCGCGGATAAGATCAGTTGGGAGTTGAAGCGCGAAGGCCTGATAAAAAGTACAGACATTAAGTTCTGCCGCTACCACTTCAAAAAAAGGCCGCTCAAAAAACTTTCGCATTCTTCTGTTTCCGCGCCGGTTAGCCGGGCAAAGGATCAGAAACCTGAAACTGCTTCGGCAACGGGGCTGAATGGGACCTGGACCGATCCGGAAAAAATCAGCCTAATAGACAATCTGATAGTTGAATCGAAATTCACCAAAAAGAAAAAAACATGAAACGTAAATTTCATTTTATACTCCAAGCCAAAGGTGGCGTGGGCAAGAGTCTTTACACTTATCTGATGGCATTGTCTGAAACGGACGGCTCCTCCTTATTTGTCGATGTCGACAGCTCCACCAAAACATCCAGCAGACAACTGTTGTTTTTGGGACAGGACAGGCTGGAAAGCGTGTCGCTGATTGACAAAAGGGATGTGTTGGTCAGGGACTTATTTGTGGGATACCTGGAAAGTCTGATAGATTGTCCTTTTGAGCAAATCTACATGGACTTTGGCGCGCCGGAAAGCGAACAATTCCCCGCTCTAATATCACGCGATCTGGACTTTAAGGCGTGGTGTGATGAGCTGGGCTTTGAGGTTACTTTCCACATTGTCATGGCAGCAGGCGGGGCATACCTTGCCTGCGCGGAATACCTTCGGAAGATGTTCGAAGTTCTGGATGGGCAGTTTGAGATTGTTGCCTGGGAAAACATGTATACCTTCAAACAGTATCCAACCTTGTCTAACGAGCTCGCAGAAAAGTGCCTGGCAACTGGCATCAAGCACCGGCAATTCGGGGATTTCGATGCCAACAGTCTTTTGGGTATCCAGATATTGGATGGCATTAGAAACGGGTACAGCCTGGAACAGTATCGGCCAGGTGCAAGGATACGTCTGACGAAGGAACTTAGAGACCATTTCGGCTATGAATGATCAGCTGAGGGAGCTTCTCAACCGGCTAAATGGGAAGTACGGACAAAAGTATGGGCACCTGATGGACGATTGGACTTCGATGCTGCTGGAAGAAATCCATGAAAATTTTGCCGGTCTCGCTGCCGAGATTAAAAGCTGTACGCAAGCCATCGGCCAAGCGCAGACCAAGATTAAAACAAGCCAAAGAGCGGTTCATTTTGGTTCGACCCGTGAAGCTTTGTTTTATGCTCTGGGGATCACAGCTCCGGCAGCCATAGCCGCAACGATAATCTCGATACTGATTTTTTGGTATGCGTATACAGAAGAGCGTTTTCAGAAGCTAAGAAGCATTATCGATACCTATGAAAATGTTTCGGACTATGTGCTGCTCATGCAAGGTGGACAGGTTATTGAAAGGGGCGGGGGTAACTATTTGGTGCTCCGTCCTGCCCCCTCCAAAGGAAATATGATGGTTGGAGAGGACTATGTCTATGACCACAAAAATAAACGCGTGCTTGTGCCTTTAGGCCGAAAATAAGGCCAAAAACGGCCAAGTGGACTTTTATGAACTTTTGTTGCCAAACACGGCCATTTGTAAACTTTCGTATGCATTGCGGTGGTTTTCCTTCCTAGCCAGCTATCGCCGGTACGTCGCGAAATGCGACTCCCCGGCGGGAGCTGGCCATGGGAAAACCCCTGGACCCCTGCTATTCGCCTTCCGGCTCATAGCTAATCAAAAAAGACACATGGAAAATCAGAAACAAAAAGGCAGACCGCTGAAAGAGAAAGGCACGGCCAAACGGGAACACTTTTCAGTATGGGTAAGCGCTGATCAGAAAAGACAGATTAATGAGCTCATTGAAAAAAGCGGGCTTTCCGCCAGTCAATATTTTTTGACCTTGGCGCTTGATGTGCCTTTTAAAAGGCCACAGAAAAGGGCGCTGCCTAAGGCAACTGCTGAAATAGTTAGGGCGCTTCAACAACTCTCCGGCGTTTTATCACTAGCGGTCCTAAAAACCAAGGGGCACCAGATGCTTACAGACCAGTGGCAGCACAGTAGCCAGCGGGTGAGGCTGCTCGCCGATCTTATCACTCTTTGGGTGTTTGAAAGCTTTGAGATCCGCAGCATAAAGAAGGCGCTCGAAGAGCTGCTGAATTGGTCAAACGAGCTCAGCTCTTATCTTTCTCAAATGCTACCTGAAACCGAAGGCAAACATCAGCTACTGCTAAGATGCAGTTCGACCAGCCGCCTGATCGGTGATTTGAAGCAAAAATATGAGGCCTACTATTCACAGACTCTTGAAGAACTAACACCATTCTGGACATGGAGCCAAACTGATGCAACCTCCGTTCACGCTGAGATTGAAAAAGCTGTAAATGCAACCCTGAAAAAGATGAGATTATGATTGGAAAGGCGACACTCGGCAGCTACGCGAAAGGGTTAATTGAATACTGCTACTACGACAAGCATGTCTCCGCAAAGATGCGGCAAAGGCTAGACGAACAAGATGTTCGAGGGGAATTGGTTTATATCCAGAACCTGGGTATAAAAATGCATGCAGACGGGAAACTGGACCTAAACTATTTGATCAACCAGTTTAACAGTAATCACATGCAAAATACGAACCTGAAAAAGTTCATGTGGCACCAGTCATTTAGCTTCGCGCCGGGCGAGAAGCCCGGCAACGAAACGATCGCAGAGATCTCCAACGAGTTCGCCAAGGAGTTTGGGTTTGAACAGAACCAGATGCTGGTTTTCAAACATGAGGATAACGCTAATTTGCACTTTCATATCGTTGCCAACCGCATTGATTTCAATGGTAAGAACACCTCAAAGCACTTTCATAACTACTCCAGAACAGGCGAATTCTGTCGCAGAATGGAACAACGGCTTGAATTAATCCAGGCACCGGAAATGAGGATCAATAAGCGGCAGGGGCTTGAAAATGTCCTGACCGACAAGCAGCATCTGAAACTTAAATCATCCGTCGACGAGCTTTTAAATACAGTAGTATCGATCGATGAGCTCAAAGCGAAATTGTTAGCCCAGGGGTACAAAACTTATGTCGGAAGAGGTATCGCATTCTATCATCTGCAGAAAAATATCAAGATTAAAGGCTCCGACTTAGGACGGAGCTATTCGCTAGCCTCCATTGAAAAAGGATTGGCTCAAAACATCGGAATCGAGGTGAAAGAGCAGCCAAAGCAGGTGCAAAACAGGCAGAAGAAGCAGGGCCTGGGCATTTGAATGCCAGTTTCTAGGGAGAATGAGTTATTTTAGCCCAAAGTAACCTATAACATCATGAAACTGAAAGCTATCAAATTCTTTTCTCCAGAGGAAAACGTTCCGGAAGCCAAAGCCGCAGCAAAAGCAGCGCCGCTTCCGACGGGCTACATTTCTAATTCTGGCAAGCTCGTTTTTCCGGCCACGGCGCTTCGCGATTTAGGAATTGATCCAGAGTAGGCCAATTTTAAAATCGGGACACAGGACGGAAAGCGAAAAATCAAATCGGTATACCTTGTTCCGGCCGCCAATTCAGATCAGACATTTTCGTTCGAGAAAAGTGGCAGGGGACACGTAATCCCGCTGGCTGTTATATTGAAAAAAGGTGGAGTTGATTATGAAAACAAAAAGCTGATTTTCAAAAGCTTGACTTTTGATTTTGATAAGGCTACCGAAGGATTCGAACTGGCTATTGAGACAGAAGCACCAAACCTGAATACACGGGCAAGCCTCGCGGCAGAAAAGCCAAAACTGTGACTGACTCGGAAAAAATGCACTTGCCTGTGAGCAGCTATTTGCTTACAGGCGGCTGATTTCACGATAGATTCGTAACTTTTGAGCCTAAAAGCCTCCGACATCTCTTACCTTGATGATCATGCAGCAGCCAACAACACTTGAAAAACCTGATTTTGGCCCCAAATGGTTTTGGGATTTGGACTATGAGAAGATAGACTGGCAGGCGTCCTATAAAACGGTAATCGCCCGGATCATCGAGCGTGGTAAAGAAGAACAGTGGCAAGAATTAGTCCGCTTCTACGGGCTTCAAAAAGTCGTTGACACTCTTAAAAACGAAATTGTCTTTTTACCGGATTATGCCATTGAAGAGGCATGCACATACTTTCCGATCAAAAAAGAGGAAATGCTATGCTACACGAAGAAACAGTCGAGGCCAGCACACTGGCTTTGATTCGCCGGTTAATGGCCGATGAAAATCTTGCGGAGTTTTACCTTGTTGTTGGAACGGCACTGTCCTTAAAGTTAGGTCACAGGATTTCCGTCGACATTGATCTTTTCACCGGCAAAGATTTTGACTCCGCTGCCGTCAGCGAGCATCTTAAAGTGGTCTATGGGCTGACAGACGAGAAAACGGTTAAGAATGGCGTCTTCGGATTTATCGATGATGTCAAGGTGGATTTCATCAGTCATCAATACCCGCTTATCAAACCCGTAGAGCTAACGAGTGGGATCAGAATGCTTTCCTTGGAAGATATCGGTGCAATGAAGCTTTCAGCAATCGTACAAAACGGAAGCCGAATCAAAGATTTTATCTATGTCTATTCTCTTTTGGAAAAGTTACCACTGGGGCTGCTCGTAAAGGCGTATACAGACAAATATCTTCAGGCCAGTCCGCAGATTGCCAAGACAAGTCTACTGTACCACCAGGACATCGATTTTTCGGTGCCAATCAAATTACTTGATAGAAAACTCGATTGGCAGGAAACGAGTATGCGCCTGAGCCAGGCTGTTCACAGACCGTAGAGTACGTTTGAGGATGAACAGCCCGAACAATCGCTGAAACCAGGAAAGCGGCCAAGGTTGTAAGCTTATCTGACAACCTTTGAGAAAGTCTCAGGCCTAATCTTACTTTCCTTTAAGCAATTCTAGCTTTTCGCGTTCGCTTTGTAATAGACGCTCGTATAACTTTTTGTGTTCTTCGAAAAGTTCTACAAGCTTATCGAGTGGATTAAAGGTGCAATGATGGTTGAATGTTCCTGCACTATTATCATTAAAGTTATTGAAGTAGTTAAACACAGCGTCTTCATTAAAATTCTTAATCCCTTCCGCTGAAACGCCGAGAACTTTGCTGATTTGCTCCAACAACTCTTCATCAACCATTTCGCTCTGCTCAATTTTGGATACCGTTTGCTGGCTGACCTTCAGCTCGTAGGCAAGGCTTTCCTGCTTAAGACCGCGAAGTTCACGAATCCGGGCGATCTTCTGACCGACATGGTTTGGTTTTGTTGCTGTGCTCATGGTTACAAATAAAGGGAATATCTACGCTAAGGTCAACAGGCGGCGAGCAGTGTTTTACCAACGCTCTTTGGTAGGATACAACTTGTTGTGGTTCGGCACGCTCATCCGCGGCCTCTTTTTTGTCAAAAAAAGAGAAGCCTATGGAGATTGTAAATTTAACAACAAGCGAAAGTAGGGGTTCGACCGAACAGAAGCTTGCCGACGCTCGTGATCTGGTCGCAGAATTCTTTCACGCGACCGATCTGGAATTCATTCGCGTCGAACTCTGGCAATTCCTCAAAGCAGTAACCACAGAGAAACCGTTTTCATTTCTTGGTGATCCGTCGACGGTACTTTGTCTCCACAGACATTTGCAAAAGATCATCAAGGCATGTAGGCTTCTGCTAGAGGTTGCCGAGGAAGATGGAGTCGAGTTGAACACCAGCGATTTTCAGCCTTTCAGCCATGCACAAATTGAAGCCGATCGGCAGTACATGCGTGATGTCCGCGAGCTCAACGACCGGCATGGCGGAATAATCCGCAGATTGACACTCCCTGAGACCGTGCAGCCCCTTCTGGCGATTAAGCGCGTTTTTAATACTTACGGCTATGACCAATGGCAAGAGATTTTGGAAGACTGGGTGGAATATGGGTTAAGTAAGGTGAGTATCTGCGAGGCCACTGGCGAATGTGTTGAAATCATTCAGTATGAACTGTTGGAATCTCTTCTCGAAGCCGTTTACCTGATTTCAAGAAGCGATCAAGGAATTCCATTTCAGAAACGCCGGCTTGGCAAACTGGCGGGTAGTAAAGCCATCATAGAACTGCTAATTGCAGCACTCGATCCACTTCTAATATTTGAGGTCAAGCATCCTGCGCCTGAATCAACTGAGCAAAAGCCATACAGGGATCTGCTGATTGTGTTTGCCGATGACAACCAAAAGCCCGTCAAAGAGCATCAGCCCATCGTTGAGTTATTCAACGCCGGGGATGGAAAGCTCTGTTGCTCAGTCCACAAATTGTCGGATATTCATCAGGCACTTACCAGCGGGCAAGTATACTTCTCTTTGGCCTGTACCAGCGAAAACCTAGTATACCAACGGAGTGTTACGCCATTACCAAAAATGCTCCCTAAAACCCTCAGGCAACTGATTGAAAAATCAAGGCACGCGTTTAGGGTCGGAATTAGCAAAGCCAGAAAGTTTTTTGAGGGAGCACAGTATTACCAACAAGTAAACGAGCAAGCTCTGTCGATGTTTATGCTGCAACAAGCTGCTGAAACGACTTTTCGTAGCGCTGCAGTTGCGCTCTATGGAAGCGAACGGCGCACGCATTCCATCAGATCACTCAAAAGGTTTAACCATAGATTAGCTCCTCAGTTGAATGACATCTTCCCTGGCGGTTCGCCCGATGAAGAACGGCTTTTAGAGCTTCTAGAAGAAGCATATCTCGGGGCCAGATACAATCCGGACTATCAGATCAGCGAACAAGAAGTTCATTCAATTTCTTCCCGGGTGTTACGCTTGCTAGAATTAGCCGAAGCGGTTTTCGAAGATCGAATAGCTGCAATCAGTGTTTAGTGGGAGAGGTGACTACATACCTTTTTTCAGTTGCTCAGATTGCTGAAAAAAATCATTAAAAGATGCGTTCAGTGCAAACGAAAGTTACAAAGTAAAAAATGACGGTTGCAAGCCTGCACTACGTCATCCGGCTTTTTAGCTGAACCCGCGTTAGCCAGCCGCACCTTAAACCGCCGGATGGGCATGCAACCAAGGGGACGAGCCCCATCATTTTTTCATTGAGTGGAAGGCAGCGATTGCCCTGAGCACAAAGCCGGGCCTAAGCTATTTAAATGCCTTTCGATCATGAGAAATCTCGAAAATGCTCCAAAAATCTATGTTGGAACCTATGGTCAGTATAATAGTGGATCGCTGTTCGGTAAATGGTTTGACCTGACCGAATATGCTGATCTCAAAGAATTCCTGCAAGACTGCCACGAGTTTCATCGTAATGAATTCGACCCCGAACTGATGTTCCAGGACTGGGAGAACATCCCGGATTTTTTGATATCAGAATGCAGCCTTCACAAAGAAGCTTTTGCCTACTTTGAGGCTATCTGTGAAATCGACGATGAGACTGCCGAGGCATTCGAGATTTATTGTAAGCAGATCAACTATTGGCCATCTAATGGGTACGAGCTGGAAGACCAACTTGAAAGTTTCCGAGAAAGCTACCGTGGATTCTTTGGTGGATCGATGAAAGATCCAGAGCTTGAATACGCTTATCAGTACATCGAAGAGACAGGATTGCTGTCTGGCGTGCCATCTATGCTGGAAAAGTACTTTGACTACGAGGCCTTCGCAAGGGATTTGTTCATGGAAGAGTACAGCGAATATGAGGGTCATGTGTTTGCGGACTATTGAAACTTTTTCAAAGGGCTTGGATCTCTCAGGCCCTTTTTCCTTCTCAAATTCTTTTAAAAACATTCTTATTATTCCCTACGGAATGATAGGAACTTGTAAACGATCTATCATTACTAGCTTCCTGATTAACAAAAGTAAGCAGGGAGGGTATGGAGAAGAATTGTAAAAGTGGGATTTCCCTACAAAAGATTGTGCAGCTGTATAAACAGGAAGGTCTGGAAATTACCACTGAGGAGGCAGCATTGATCTTGGATTTTTTGAAGAGAATGGCTAAAATAGCAGTAAATCAGGTGTTTAAAGGGAATGGCTAATACACACCAATCCATTAGAAGGAGCAGTCAGTAACAATATTCATCGACATTGAACATATGAAAATAGCGGATCTCTATGTGCGGGTCAGTACCGACGAGCAGGCAGACAAAGGATATTCCCAGAGGGGACAAGAGGAAGTGCTTCGGAAATATTGCGAGATCAACCGGATAGGTGTCAGAAAGGTCGTTTACGAAGATCATTCAGCCAAGACCTTTGATCGCCCGCAGTGGTCGGCTTTACTAGCTGAACTGAAAAAGTCGAAAGGGAAAACAGACTTGGTGCTTTTTACTAAATGGGATCGTTTCAGCCGGAACGCAGGCGACGCCTATCAAATGATCAATATCCTGAGAAAAGTAGGAGTGGAGCCACAGGCGATCGAACAGCCGCTCGATCTTTCAATTCCCGAAAATAAAATGATGTTGGCCTTTTACCTGGCTGCGCCCGAAGTAGAGAATGACCGCAGGGCCTTAAATACTTTTCATGGGATGCGACGTGCCAAAAAGGAGGGAAGGTATATGGGTGTGGCGCCAGTGGGCTATGTGAACAAGATAGCCGAAAGTGGAAGAAAGTATATTGCGCTACGCGAGCCGGATGCTGGGCTGATGAAATGGGCATTTGAAGAGGTAGCCAAAGGGATCTATTCCGTGGAAGAGGTGAGAAGGCAGGCGGCGCGGAGGGGGCTCAAATGCAGCAATACTTGTTTCTGGCGCGCGTTAGGAAACCCGGTTTACTTTGGAAAGATCGTGGTAAGGGGCTATAAAGATGAAGAGTACCGCTTGGTAGATGGCCAGCATGAACCGTTGATTTCGGAAAAATTATTTTATGATGTGCAGGATGCGATCGATGGAAGGCGTAAAAGATACAGGCCGAACGTGAAAAAGCTGTCCAATGAAATGTTCCCGCTCCGGGGCTTTTTGGGTTGCCCCAAATGTAGCCGAATGCTTACAGCCAGCGCTTCGAAAGGCCGGAACGGGCGTTACCACTACTACCACTGTGTCGCTTCCTGTGGATGTCGGTACCCGGCGGGGCTCGTCAACGATGCCTTTGTTAGTGAACTACAAAAATTCACACCGAGAAAAGCGACGGCCGAAATATTCCGCCAATTAGTAACCGACGAGTTTTCGGATCAAGCAAAAACATCTCAAAATGAAAAGCGGCAATTGCTTAACAAAATTGATGAACTTAGTGCTAAGCTAGCAAAAGCCAGAGAACTTTTGTTGTCTTCAGATATCGATCCCAAAGATTACAAAACAATCAAAACCGAGATCGAAGAGAAACTATTGAGGCTGGAAGCAAGATTAACCGAGTTGACAAACGATGCCGGAGGTGTTCAGGGCCTTGATAAGATGATTGAAAAGGTGCTGGCAGTGCTTTCCAGGCTTGATAAGACCTATATCGGAGCGGATATCAAAATGAAGCGGGAAATTATTGGTTCGATATTTCCCGAAAAGCTCATATTTTCAGAAAGCGGTTATCGAACCGGAAAAATCAACGAGGTAGCTTCGTTTATCTACCAGATAAACAGCGATTTAGCTAAAATAAAAAACGGAACTTCCAGCGATTTATCGCAAAAGTTCCGTTTTGTGCCGAAGGCGGGACTCGAACCCGCACAGGATTGCTCCCTCACGCCCCTGAAACGTGCGTGTCTACCAGTTTCACCACTTCGGCCTGAAATCGGTGCGCAAAGATAGTAATCTTGTTTTGGACTTTACAAGCGTTTCTGGTTTCAAAAGCTGAAAAAATGCGAAAAACTTAAATTTTTACACCTTCATAGAGCGCCGGAATGTGAATTTTCCGATATCCGGCCTTTTCCAGTTTCAATTTGAATGCAATTTGCGTCTCGTATTCGCCGTGGACGAGGAACACTTCCTTCACACGCTCCGGCTTCTGACAGGAAAGGAATGCCAGCATTTCGTTGTAGTCGCCGTGGCCGGAGAAGGAATCCATGGTTTCGACGCGGCATTTAACCTCGAAACGCTCACCGAAAATGTTCACCTGCTTGTCGCCGCGCTTCAATGCGCCTGCAAGAGTATTCGCGGAAGCGTAACCCACGAGCAGGATGGTCGAATTCGGGTCGCCGATGTTGTTGGCGATGTGGTGCTTGATACGCCCCGCTTCGGCCATTCCGGAGGCGGAAATGATGATACACGGCTCCTTGCGGTCGTTGAGAGCGATGGATTGCTGGACGTCGGAAATGTAATTGAGGTACGGGAATGCGAACGCGTCGCCGTCCTTTTCGATGTAGTCGAGGATTTCGGGGTTGAAGCATTCGTCGTGCTCTTTCATAATGGCCGTGGCGCGGATTGCGAGCGGGCTGTCGATGTACACCGGAATTTGCGGGAGCTGGCCGGAACTCGAAAGTTGATCGAGGGCGTAGATGAGCTCTTGCGTACGGTCGATCGCGAAGGCGGGGATAATGAGCTTTCCGCGGCGCTGCACGCACGTTTCTTGCACAATGCGCAGCAGATGCGCGTGCATATCGATCTCCTTCTCGTGCAGGCGGTCGCCGTACGTCGACTCGCAGATGATATAATCGGCTTGCGGAAACTCTTCGGGTTTGCGAAGGATACGGTCCTCGGGACGGCCGATATCGCCTGTAAATGTCACTTGTTTGAAAGTCCCGCCGTCGGGAATGCTCAAATGCACGGCGGCGCTGCCCAGCAAATGCGCGGCGTCGGTCAGAATCACGGAAATTTCGTTTTCTTCCCCTAAAAAGAAGGTTTGGCCGTACCGTACGGTTTTGAAAAGGCTTAATGCGTGCGCGGCGTCTTCGGCATTGTACAATTCTTCAAGCAGCGGTCGTCCCTGCTTTTTCCGGCGTTTGTTGATTCGTTCAAGGTCTTTTTCCTGGATATGGGCGCTGTCGAGCAGCATCACGCGGCAAAGGTCGGCGGTCGCAGCGGTGCAATAGATCGGCCCTTTGAAGCCTTTGCGTACGAGGCGCGGGAGCAGGCCCGAATGGTCGATGTGCGCGTGCGAGAGGATTACGTAATCGACGTCGGCCGGTTTGAAACCGAACTCCTGGTTGAATTCGTCCGTTTGAATGCCCTGGAAAAGCCCGCAATCGAGTAATATTTTGGTTCCTTTTTCGGTGGTAATGAGGTGCTTGCTTCCGGTAACGGTGCGTGCGGCGCCAAAGAATTGGATATACATAAAGGTCTTGAATTTAGAACGTTGGTAAAAAAGAGGGATCAGGCCAGGACGTAAATCGCGTCGAGGTTGCGGCCGATGCCGTCGTAGTCGAGGCCGTAGCCGACCACAAATTTGTTTTCGATTTCAAACCCGACATAGCGCATATCGACCGGCGTTTTCAAAGCCTCCGGCTTGTGCAGCAAAGTAGCGATTTCGACGGATTTGGGCGACATGGCCTTCACTTTTGTGATCAGTTGCGACATTGTGAGGCCGGTATCAACAATATCTTCAATAATAATCACATCGCGCCCCGCAATGCTGGCATCCATCCCGATAATCTCCCGTACGGAGCCCGTCGAGGATGTTTGGGAATAGGAAGAAAGCCGTATGAAGTTGATCTCGCAAGCCAGTGAAATGTTCTTGACCAGCTCGCTCGCGAAGAGGAATGCGCCGTTCAGCACGATGATGAATACCGGACACGAATCCGCATAATCGGAATTAATGCCCGCAGCTAAGTCGGAGATGCGTTTTTCGATCGTTTCGCGCGAAATAAAAGGGACAAATGTTTTATCCAGAATGTTAATCATAATTTTGAAGTGCGGATCAGGTTCAAACGCGACAAGGCCGCGCGGAACGTGTCAAATACTCTGAGGATCAATATTAACTCTTTTTTTAAAATCCGGGCTGCTGACAAACGCAAAATATAAATCCGGCGTTAATAGGACAGATTTACCCCTGCTATGAAAAGAACGGTTGCCAACATAATCATATTCTGCTGCTTAACTGTAATTACAAGCCACATTGCCACCGCGCAGCTGTACTCCTCGGCGGAGCTGGACAAGAAGTATGCGATGGTCCTCCAAAATCCCGGCGTACAGATCGAGTCGACCGAGGCGATCAATAAATTGTACAATTATCAGTTCTACGAAGCGGATGCGGAGTTCCGGTGGCTCAAATACCGGTATCCCAAGCACCCTATGCCCCATTTTTTAATGGGCCTGGCCGAGTGGTGGAAAATTGTACCTAATACAGAGAACGAATCTTACGACAAAACCTTTCTCGCGCACATGGACTCGACCATAACGCTTGCCGAGGAATTGTACGATGATCAGGAAAGTAAAATCGAACCTGCATTCTTCCTCGCAGCCGCTTATGCATTCAAAGGCAGGCTCTACGCCGAGCGCGAAAGCTGGGCGAAGGCGGCATTTGCAGGTAAAAAGTCTTTGAAATATTTCGAACAATGCAAGGGTAATGGTGACCTCTCGCCGGAATTGCTGTTTGGCGACGGCCTGTACAACTATTATGCCGAATGGGTACCCAAAGAATATCCGATCCTGAAACCGATCCTCGCGCTATTCCCGAAAGGTAACAAGAAGCTTGGCGAACAACAGCTGGAAAAAGTTGGTAACAATGCATTCTACACACGCGTGGAGGCCCGGTATTTCCTCTTGCAGATTTACAGCATGGAGAACGAGTACAGCAAGGCATACGAAATGGCCAAATACATGTGGCAGACTTATCCTAACAACCCTTACTTCGAGCGGTACTTCTGCCGCACGGCGTTTGTAACAGGCAAAATGGCCGAAGCGGAGCAGGCCGCGCAGAATATTATCGGCAAAATCAACCAGGGAATGCCGGGTTATGAAGGCGTAAGCGGCCGGAATGCGGCTTATGTGCTGGCTTATTACAATATGAACTACCACCGCAATTACGACGCGGCCGGTGAATACTACAAGAAGGCGATCGATTATTCGACGCAGACCAATTCCATGAATGCGGGCTATTACGTGTCGTCGCTGTTAGGTTTAGGCAAAATCGCCGAGCATAAAAAGGATTACGACGAGGCATTGCGCTATTACAAACTCGCTGATGACCGCGCCGACAAGAAGTCGAGCCAGGATAAAGAGGCGAAAGCTGCGATCGCGAATTTGAAAAAGATGAAACGCGAACAGCGGCGGAAGCGATAATAGGGAACGCATTATTTGCATTACCGACAAATATTACGGTGCGCTGCACCTACAAATATCGCGGTGCTCTGCACCTGGACGCCAAGGTGCGGAGCACCGCAATATTTGTAGAAATTTCCGTTACCGTTTCAATGCCGCATAATGTTTGAAAAACAGCGGGATCGTTTCAATGCCTTTGTAATAATTGAACAGTCCGTAGCTCTCATTCGGCGAGTGCAATGCGTCGATATCCAGTCCGAAACCCATCAGAATGCTTTTGCAGCCCAATTCCTGCTCGAAGAGCGCTACAATAGGAATGCTGCCTCCGCCGCGGGTAGGGATAGGCTTCTTGCCAAACGACTCTTCCATAGCCAGTTCCGCAGCACGGTATTCAATGGAATCCGTTGGCGTTACGTAAGGCAGGCCGCCGTGATGGGGTACTACTTTTACTTTTACAGAAGCCGGGGCGATGGATTCGAAATGTTTTGTGAAGATTTCGCATATTTCGTCATCGTTCTGGTCTGGTACCAGGCGCATCGAGATTTTAGCGTGCGCTTTGGACGGTAACACCGTTTTCGCGCCTTCTCCGATGTAGCCGCCCCAGATGCCGTTTACGTCCAGCGTGGGACGTACGGAGGTTCGTTCAATGGTTGTATAACCCCTTTCGCCGGCGACATCGTCGATATCGAGGTCCTGTTTGTATTCTTCCAAATCAAATGGTGCTGCATTCAATGCGGCACGCTCGGCGGCACTTAGCCCTTGCACTTTGTCATAGAAACCGGGAATGGTAATGTGGCCGTTTTCGTCTTTCAGCGACGCGATCATTTCGCAAAGAACGTTGATCGGGTTAGCCACGCCGCCGCCGTAAACGCCGGAATGCAGATCCCGGTTCGCTCCGACCACTTCCACTTCAACATAAGTCAGTCCACGAAGCCCGGTTTCGATCGATGGAACATCATTCGCAATGATGCTGGTGTCGGAAATGAGGATCGTATCGCATTGCAGCATTTCCTTATGCTCCCGGACAAATGTCCCTAAATTTGAAGACCCAATTTCTTCTTCACCTTCAATCATCACCTTCACGTTACACGCGAGCGTACCTGTCGCGAGCATGATTTCCAGGGCTTTGATATGCATATAAAACTGCCCTTTATCGTCGCAGGCGCCGCGCGCGTAAATGCGGTCGTTTTTGATGACGGGCTCGAAGGGAGGAGAATTCCAGAGCTCGTACGGATCGGCTGGCTGGACGTCGTAATGACCGTAAATGAGTACAGTCGGTAATGTGGGGTCGATGATTTTTTCACCATAAACGACCGGGTGGCCTGCTGTTTCGAAGATTTCCGCACGGTCGGCGCCGGCTTCTGCAATGCGGTCACGCACATATTCCGCAGCTTTAAGCATATCCGGTTTGAACTTCGAATCGGCACTTACCGACGGGATGCGTAGCAGATCGAGCAGCTCGTTCAGAAACCGGTCGCGGTTTTTATCAATATATTCTTGCATTGAATGGTTGTTTTTAGTCTTAACTGAATCGGCGGTCAAGTTAAAAAAATAACCCCTAAGGTTGTGCCTCAGGGGTTGGGATTAACAAGGTTAGATTAAGAATATCAGCTCCGCACCTTCGACTTGGCGAAGATATTGACGCGGTTTTCGTTGCCGTTGAGCAGGCGCACGATGTTTTTCTGGTGCGTAAAAACAACCAGGACAAACATCACAAAGCCAAACACTACCAGCAACGGCTCAGGATGCCCGAAAGCGCCCGTCCAGGAAAGTACCGGGAATGCCAGCGTTGCAAGGATGGAACTCAGCGACACATACTGTGAAGCGATTAGTGTCAGAATAAATATGGTAATACAAACGGAAGCAAGCTCGGGGTGAATGGCGAGTACCATTCCGAGCAGCGTGGCAATGCCTTTACCGCCTTTGAAATTCACAAAAACAGGGAAGATGTGACCGATAATGGCGATGATCCCGAAGATGATCTTGTACATCAACAGCTCGGTTTCGCCGATTTCGTTCATGTAAAAAAGCATGGAAGCGAGGCACGTTGCCGTCCAGCCTTTCAGTACGTCGATGAGCATTACAACTGTCCCTGCGCGTTTGCCTAATACCCGGAACGTGTTGGTGGCACCCGCGTTACCGCTGCCGTGTTTCCTGACGTCTATTCCAAAATACCCAATGCCGTACCAGACTGAACTTGGGATGGAACCCAGCAAATAAGCAGCAACAACCGCAACTATTAATAAGGCAACACTCATTTTGTACTATTCAAAGATAAATTTAAATTACAAAAAGCTTCTCCCAAAAATACGATAGTTGTAGGATTTTACAAGCAAATGCGGCCGAAAACTGCAATTCTGTATACAATTTTTAAAAAAATAGCAGAAACTATGGTAAATGCCGCTAATCGCATCAGAATCCTTCTGTGGGTTCCGCTTTTTTCTTCTTTTCTTCGGCCTGGGAGGGTGCCGCCTTCTTCTTCGCAGTTTTCACGAGCTTCGCTTTCTTCAAGGCAGGCTGATAGAAATCATCGAACCGGTTAACAAACATATCCTTCTCTTCAGTTCCAATGCTCACCAGAGTCATGTCCTTGGATTTCACGTTTTTAGACTTCGCGACGATCTCGTCGTTGAAATCCAGCATCGATGAAACGACCCCCAACTCACCTGCTTTCAGGTCGAAATAATACCATACATCCGGCGAAGCTTCGAGATAGAGGCTGAACTCATCGCCTTCCACGCCACGGCGCAGTTCCAGGACGCCGGTCATCTGCGCATTGATATTGTTGCGCCCAAAATGCGACACGCCGATCGGCCCCTGCGAGTAGTAAGCATTATGTACGGGAGACCAATGCAAGTTTACATTCGAAAGCACCATAGGGATATCCAGCAGCGGCGATGCTTCGAAAATGGGCTTATATCCCCCGGCTGTCAGTTTCATGTACGCGTCTACACCTTTCGGGCCGATCAATGCAGAAAGTTTCCGGTTCAGTTGTTCGGGATCGTCATCCGCGGCGGTGCTGTTTGATTCCGCAAGATTTGTCTCGACGATTTTCGCTGTGAGCGTCGGCGCGATCGGCGTCAATGCGGGCGCGTTGAAGAGCAGCATCGTATTGAAACGGAATTTCGAGCTATCCACCTGTACTTCCGCGCTACCGACGGTCTGGAGCCAGTTGGCTTGCATAAGTTTAAATGGTCCTGCGAAGGTGGCGAGGCCGGTTTTATCGTCAAAACTCAATGCGCTGCCCTCGTCGATCAGCCCATCGGCGCCTGGCGGCGGGTTTACGCGGAAAGCTTTCAGGTCTTCGTCATAGCTGAGGTTGCCCTGCGCCTGGTAAATGTCTTCGTCTCCGTCCGAATCCTTCGGTGAAAGGAAGCTCATGTACATCCCTTTGGCTTCATTATAATGTAAGCCGACCGAAAGCGGGATTTCGTGCTCGTTTTTAAGGTCTTTATTGATTTTGATGGAAACCGACTCGCCCGGAGAATCCTGGTAAACGATCCACGAGCTCTGAAAATCCTTCCGGAACTTGATCACCGGTTTCACAAAGCCGTCCAGTTTCAGCGACGGCTCGTAGGCCACGAGGTTAATAGCCCCTTTGTATTGAATGCGGGGTGAAAGGAAGAGGTTTTCAGTCTCCTTAATGTCGGCCCGGGCGGTAGTATAGTATTTGACGCCCGGCGTGGTAGCTTTATCCTTCGGTTTCCGCTTGCTTTCTTCGGTCGCACCTACCTCCACAAGCTCGAAATTCTGCATCTTGATATTAAATGTATCCTTCCGCGCCGTAATGTACTGGTAAGTGGCCGAGCCTTCGAAGTGGTTGCGGGAGTCGATGCGGATATCGGCATCGCGCAGGTGGTGCGATACATTCAGGGTATCGATTTCAATGCGTGCCTTTTTCAACGGAACGATTTTACCTTTGGCGTCGACGGCCACCATACCGCCGTCCGGAATGATTTTAACGTCGGCCGTCTGAATGTAAGGCACCCCTTTGATGTTCAGGGTCACCTTTTGAATATCGTAAATCGCTTCCGAGCCATTGAATGTCAGCCCTTCCTGATTGGGGTCTGTGGAAGTGTAAGAAGAAGTTTCGCCCAAACCTTTCATCAGGATCGTCTTCTTGGTCATATCCCATTTTGCGCTGCCGATGAGCGTCTGGTAGGAGGCTGTCGGGATTTGCATACCCGAAGAATCATTGCCAAAGCCCGATTCGTCCGTCACAAAGTTCGCAATGCCGGTTTTGAAGTTGAAATCGACATTGACATTATTGCCGGTCAATAGCTTCTTGGTAGATTTCGCATCACCGCTATTGATCGCAAACTCGGATTTGTTGGCTAAAAAGCCGTCCTTATTGAATTTGATATCGGGAGAAGTCAGCTCTGAATCGGCGCGTTTCAACTTACCATTTCCATACAAACCCGTCGAACGCAGCAGCAAACTTCCTTCGAGATTAGTAGTACCCTGGTGAAAAGCGAAAGACTTGCCCGTGGTGCTGATAAACATGCTGTCCGCATTGGGATACCATTTCAATGCATAATCCTTCAATGCAACGGCCGGGAAATAGCCTTTGCCGATGGTGGCCTCCTTGATACTCGCTACTTCTCCGGTCGCCATGAGTGAGTCAGCGGTAAGAAGAACATTTTTAGCGGTCATCGAGGCCGAGAGGTATTTTAAAACGGCTTTCGAATGCAAACCGTTGTTATCCATCGTCAGCGTGTCGGTAAACTTCGCCAATGCTTTGCCTTCGTAGAGCTTCATATCCGTAACCGGCGGTTTGTATTCGAAACCAAGCGAGTTGTCGTGCATGCTTTTCAGGATAGTTTGAATAGGCGGAAGGATGCCGTTCGAATTAAATGTACCCTCGAAAATCACGTCGCGCTGGTCGAGGCCGTCCATATCGATCTTCGGGATCTTGAAAAATACTTCCCGCGGGTAGAGCACCGTCCCACGTTCCGGCTGATCGAAATACACGATCATACCGTCGGGTACGACGAGCCGGGGCGATTTTTTAATGCCTTTCTGTATCCCCGACTTGTTCTTTGGGTCGCTGAGGTAGAATGTACCGCCTTTTTCATACTTCACGTGCCCGCCGACTTCGCCTTTTTGACCTTTGGCAAATTTATCACGCGGCGTAAATGTGATCGAATCGGACGGTGCGACGTTTACAAAAAACTGGTTGTAATCGAACTTGATATTCTGGCCGCGGAACTGGTAGTTGGATGCAACCATTTGCCCGTTCAGCGTAAAATTGCGGTTTCTGCCGATAACCACCTTCTTGTCGGCGGGTACTGCATATATTTTCAACGAATCGCTGACCACGAATCTCGAAACACCGAGGACTGTAAGCAGGGTGTCGGGCAGGTAAATCGTCGCATTGGCAACCTCATCGTTTGCCGCGAACTGGCCGCTGACCTGGAAATTGTCGTAATCGGCCTTGTCCATGTTCGCTAGCACGTACATGACGCCCTTTTTGCTCAAAGCATATTCATCGGTTTCCTTGTTGTAGATGAAATAATCGTCGAGTGCGAGCCTTTGCAATGCATTACGGATAATGATCGGCTTCTGGTTGAATTTCTTCGCGAGCTCGTCCGGCAGGAATGAAGTCTTTTTGGTGGTTTGGGCATAGTTGGCAGCCATAAGCAGCGGCTGAAAGCCATATTCTTTTCCAATGTCCCGAAACCGTTCCTTTTTGAAATAATCAATCGATTCCAGGCGAACGGGTACCTCGGTTTTGCCATTAATGCGCAAAAATTCCACCTTCTCGGTCGGGAAACGCCAGCGCATGGCTTGCGACCAGATGTTCATTTTGTGGTAAGAATCCTTATACGGCAGCGGGCCGTAATCGGTTTTGTCCATCCGGCCGAGCGTAACAAGCCCCTCGTCGTCATTGTATTTAAGTGTAACCCCGGGGTGAACAAGCGAGTCGGCACCGAGCGGCATGGAATACAATGCCCAATGCGCTGTAAAAACGGAGTCTTTCAATGCGAAACGCTTGCTGCGTGCCGAGAAGGCCGGTTTTTCCTGATACTTAACCTGGATGGTCGAATATTTATCATTCAAAGCCGAGCTGTACCGGTCAAGGCCGATGAGCGAATAGCCGCCTTTGTAGTCGATATTCTTGCGGGATTCTTTCAGCCGGGCATCGATATCGTTCGAAACGAAACGCGGATATTGTGCCGGCTGGCCCTTAATGCGCTTGATACCGCGGTACTCGACAGTACCTTTGACCGGCGCCGCCAGGTAATTGTCCGAATGCAGGGTACTGTTTTCGGCGACTAGTTTAGGGTGATTTATATTAAAAGAATAAGCATCCAGGTCCGCGTAAATGCCCGAATCTCCCGCCGTTTGCCAGGTAAACTTGCCGTTTTTACCTACAAATACACCGTCACGCAACGATACGCTCCCATTCGCCGGCCCGAAAACCACCGAATCGCCTCCTGCAACCATTGCAAACGTGGCGTTTTCGAGATCCATCAGCGGTCCGGCAATGACAGGTAGCGCCGTAGCTTTCCTCGGCGCGATCACAAAATTGGTGTCTACCGGCGTATCCCAGCCGTCGTTGGCAACGGCAGTCTCTTGCGCGACTGTCGAATCGGCTTTGGTATCAAACCTGTATTTGAAGTTACCACCCAGTAAATAAAGGCTATTGTAGTTGCTGGTGTACAACTTGTTGCTTTCGGTGATCGGCAGGCTGACTTGTAATACTTTTAGGAATGTCTTGGCATCGTACTTTTCACCTGCATTAGCTGCCACATCGAGGAAACCATCGAGTTTATCGGGCGATTTCTTCGCGAGCGCCTGCGTGTTGCGTATGAGCAATGCCATGAGCGGCCCTGCTTTCTGGCCTTTCGCCACCTGCGTCTTGACAATCCCGATAAATTTCGCTTGCTGCTGCGGGTTAATCCCCGACATCCAGATACTGTCCAGCTGGGCAGCCGGGCGGATGAATTGCGGGTTCCGGCTGCCGTCCATCATTTTGCGGAGCTGAGGCATAAACTGCGCGGGATCATCCGATAGTTTGACACCCTGTGCAGTTGCATTTTTTCCGATAAAAGTCAGCAGGTAGAGCAGTATAGCAAAGCGAAATATCTTCATGGTTTGTAGCTGTCAGCTTTCAGCAATTAGCTAATGGACTATTTGATTTTTTCAAAAACAACGGTTGCCCACTGGTTGCGGGTATTCGATCTAAGCTTTTTCAAGCCGTTTTCTGCGGCGCATTGTTCGATATCGGCCTGGTCGGTTTCATAAAATCCGCTTGTTACGAGCCAGCCGCCGGGTTCGAGGTGCTTTACGTACGTCGGGATCTCGGCCAGCAGGATATTCCGGTTGATATTCGCCAGAACTCCCCCGAAAATCTTTTCTTCCGGCACATCCTGGATCGTTCCCTGAAATACTTCCGAATCCGCCGGCAGATCATTCATCGCGAAATTTTCGCGGGTATTTTCCACTGCCCATTCATCGATATCGAAGCCCAGCAGATGCGACGCGCCTAATTTATATGCCAGAATTGCCAGGATCCCCGTCCCGCAACCCACATCCATGATCGAAAGACGTTCATGAGGCAGGCTAAGTTGCTCGTTCATCACAAGCCACGTGGTTTCGTGGTGCCCCGTGCCGAACGACATTTTGGGCTGGATCAGCAAATCGTATGTAAAAGAGGGGTCGGGCTCATGAAACGTCGCCCGCACGCGTACCTGGTCACCTACCTCGATCGGCTCGTAGCTTTTCTCCCACTCCTCGTTCCAGTTTCTTCTCTCTAACGATTTCCAGGTTGCGGCTATTGTCGTTAAATCCAGGTATTTGGCCGTTAAATCATGGATTGCCTGCTCCTCAAAAAGCTCTTCCTGAACGTACGCGAGCAGCCCCTCGTCCGTCTCCACAAACGATTCAAACCCCGCCTCGCCCAGCTCCGCCATCAATATCTCCGAAAATTCGGGATCCACTTTCAAATCCAGTTCGATGTAATTCATTGTAATGTTGTTGGTAAAAATTGTGGGGTGAAGGTGTTGAAAATTTTCAGGAATGCAAGCAAGTGGCCTGTAAGGATTGTTTTAAGCGATCCTATTACACTAGGATTTTCAAATTAATACCGGTATTTTTAAATCAAACTTTAAAATAACGGGCTTAATTTCAGGTTATGTTTCCCAGGACGATTGAAAAGGAAATCATCGAGTTAATATCGGACACACCGGTGATAGCGCTGCTTGGCCCCAGGCAGGTCGGTAAAACAACGCTTGTCAAACAGCTCGCCACCCAATTTCCCCATCCCAGCATTTACCTTGATCTGGAATCGGATACCGACCTCAACAGATTGCGGGATGCGGAGTTGTATCTTGGAGAAAGAGAAGAATCAACCATTATCATCGACGAAATCCAGCGGATGCCCTCACTCTTCCCCTTGCTGAGATCTTTGATTGATAAAAAGCGTATGCCGGGGCGATTCGTATTACTCGGCTCTGCGTCGCCCGACTTACTCAAAAATAGCTCAGAGACGTTAGCAGGGCGTATATCGTATTTAGAACTACACCCATTGACGCTGGAAGAGGTGAAGGAACAAATCTCTTACCGCGAACATTGGCTGCGCGGCGGCTTTCCCGACGTTTTGCAAGCGGCATCCGATAACGCTGCATTTCGGAAAATGGGGGATTTCATCAGTACCTACCTGGAACGGGACTTGCCGCTGATGGGCATTCCGGCTAGCCCGCGTGACATGCGCTTGCTCATGAATATGCTCGTAAGCGTGCACGGGAGTTTGCTGAATGTATCGCAGCTGGCGAATTCGCTCAAAATGAGTGTCCCAACGGTTCAAAATTACCTGGGTTATCTGGAAAACGCTTTTCTGATCCGCAGGCTGCAACCATGGTTTGTGAATATCAGTAAAAGGCTGGTCAAAACGCCGAAGCTATACATTCGCGATAGTGGAATGCTTCATTCGCTGGCTGGAATTACAGATTCTGAGGAGTTGGCAGGTAATATCCTGCTTGGTAATTCGTGGGAAGGATATGTGATACAGCAAGTGATAGCCGGTCTGCCGTATAATATTCAGCCCTATTTCTACCGTACGCAAGATGGTGCCGAGCTGGATTTGGTACTGGTAAAGGGAAATAATGTCAAAGTGGCTATTGAAATCAAATACACGAATAGTCCGGTGTTAAGCAGAGGAAATACGCTGGCGCAGGAAGACCTTGGCAGCCCTCCATTGCTGGTAGTCACACCATCGGCGGAAGATTATAACATGCGGGAGAATGTGCTGGTTTGCAATATTGGCACATTGGCGGGGCATTTGGAGAGGTTAGCAAGGTAATTTATGGCCTTTTACATAAAATTCAAATGCAAAAAAGCCCGGCGACTCACATCACCAGGCTTCGCACTAAATTTTATCAAGGCTTCTTGCGCTTCGCGGCCAGATCATGCGCCGTATCGTAATACGACCTTAGGTTCATCCAGTCGAACACATCCGAGATATTCTCCACGCGGTTGCGCTGCATAATGCGGTCGCGGCGCTGCATTCGCACGAATTTGAACAGGATATCGGCAAGCTGGTCGGCGGCTTGTGAGAAGTTTTGGGATTTGCGGTTGATGACGTAAATGCCCCGGTTTTCGTAATCACGCATGATTTGCATGATATAGTCGCCGAAGCCAGAAAGGTCGCTGGTGACGGTGGGGACGCCGCGGACTACACATTCTAATGGCGTGTAGCCCCATGGCTCATAGTAGCTTGGGAAGACGCCCAGATGGCAGCCACGTACGAATTGCCCGTAATCGAGACCGAACAACGGATTGGTGGACGCGATGAAATCGGGGTGGTAGACGATTTTGACACGGTCGCGCTCGTTGTTGACGAGGTTGGCGCGTTTACAGAAATCGGTAATGCCGTCTTCCTGTTTCAAATCGTGCGTGACGAATGCGGGCAGCCTGTCGGTTTTCCAGCTCTGGATTGTCCGGCGAAGGCGGAGACGCCAATATTCGTCCACAAACTCGTTCAGATCGGGCATTTTGTGGTCGGCGCCGGATGCGGTGGCGAGGAAAAGCTTTTCGCCCACTTCTTTTTCAATAGCCGTACAGGTTTCCTGCAACTCATTCAGCACCGCGCGTGATTGCAGCACATCCGGATTGACCGACGTATACGGCTGTTTGGTGACGATGAACATTACCACCGTCATATCCATATTCGCCTGCACCATTTTCCAGTTCAGGCGGGCCAGGGCCTCGAGCGTGAGATCGTAACCTTTGTTGGAATATTCATAACGGCCGGATGTGAAGAAATAAAGCGTTTTATCCAGATCGAATGAGTAGCTGGGAAAGAAATGCCCCATTACAAACTCGTGAATGCGTTCCTTGTGCTTCAAATGCAGGTTCTGAAACTCGTGTACCGCCTGGAAACGCACTACGTTAAGGCCGTTTGGTGTGACGAGATCAGGCATGCGGCCGAGGAACACCTCGCATTCGCGGGCTGTGACATCGCTTACCGTGGTGAGCACGTGTGCATTCAGCGCAGCTTGTCGCTCGATCGAGCATTGCGCCAGGATGCCATAGTTTTTAGCTTCCTGCTCCCAATCGAAGAAAGGTAGTTTGTTATAAAAACCCGAAACATTTTGCGCCAGGTAACGGCCCAGCATCGTAGCGTGCGTCGTGAACGTAGTCGCGATCTTGACATTCTCGCGTTTCAGCTCCGGCATCCCGCTGCTTGCCATCCACTCGTGGAATTGCGCGGAAATTTCCTCCCGTTTCGCATTCTCCTCCGCATATTCTTTCAGGAATATACGCACCAGCTCGCCGAAACAAAGCGTCTGGTTTACAAGATGTTCGACGTTGATCGTCGGAATGCGGTTCTTCTCCCAAAGGTTAAATTTAATTGCATCGAGCTGGCCCATAATGCTATCCACGTCGAACAGCACTACCCGTGGCTTCCCGGTTACGAGCCAGTAGCCATAATACACTACGAAACCCATATCACGCATTCTCTTAACGATCCGCCCTGCCGGGGAATCGTCCAGATCGTGAATCATTTCAAATTCGGAAGACGCTTTCTTTTCGAAATAAGGCCCAAGGAGAAAATAGTTCTCTTCCCATTTCTCAACCATCGCGGGGACCTTGGTCCTTATTACGGTATATATCCCTCCAACTTGATTACAAACCTCCCATGCAACTTCGAACAGGACGTTTTTCTTAGTGGTTTTGACAAATGGTTCCAATTAGGGTACAGTTTAAGCGTTACTAGGGTATTTTAAAGCGATTTTTGCTCCGGTTATGTCACAAAAATCCTTGTTATTACACAATAAATATGCAGAAAAATAATTCAGAATTACAACACCTGGATTTTTACGTGCCTGGCCGGAAAGCCAGATTAAAACATCATTCCAGCGCTAAAATATAACTAAGTCAAGAAAAGGCCGATAGCGCCGATTTTCATAGGGCGATCCAAATCAATCCGTTATTGCTCGAAATTAAGACGGTTGTCGGCTAACTTTGTTCCAAAATACGTTACTTTGGTTGGATTAACATTTTGCATTGGTCAGATAGTGAAAAAAATTAAAATTGTTGCGCTTTCCTTCGTTATAATCACGTTTTTGCTGGAAAGTTGCATGGCTCAGAGCGCGGAAACAGAGAGTGATCTGCCCCCGAAGAGAGAGTTTAGAGCGGTCTGGATAGCCACTGTCGACAATATTGATTGGCCAAGCAGCAAAACACTTCTTCCGGAGGAGCAGCAGGAGGAATTCTCCGAACTGCTCGATTTCCACAAAAGAGTAGGGATGAATGCGGTGTTCGTGCAGGTGCGCGCGGCGGGGGATGCATTCTATGCCAAAAGCCCCGAACCGTGGTCGGAATGGCTTACGGGCGTGCAGGGGCGCAAACCCGACCCGATGTGGGACCCGCTCGACTTTATGATCACCGAAGCGCATAAGCGTGGTCTCGAATTTCACGCCTGGCTAAACCTCAACCGGCTTGTTCATAAATCTTCCAAAAGCGTTTCCGCGGAGAACATCAGCCGGCTCCATCCGGAGTGGATTCTGAGCTACGACGGCTACAAACTCTTCGATTTCGGCATTCCCGAAGTGCGCAAGTTCATTACCGACATGACCGTCAACGTCGCAAAGAACTATGATGTCGACGGCATTCACTTCGACGACTATTTTTATCCTTATGCCGCACCCGGTCAGGTAATTCAGGACGACGCGACATTTAAAAAGTACTCCGACGGCTACACCAACAAAGCCGATTGGCGCCGCCATAATGTGGATTTATTGGTAAAACAAATCCACGACGCACTGGAAGCATTGAATCCAAAGCTCAAATTCGGGATCAGTCCGTTCGGAGTTTGGCGAAATAAAGACCGTGATGCCGAAGGTTCCAAAACATTCGGAGCGCTGGCTTCCTACGACGACTTGTTCGCCGACAGTCGCCGCTGGGTAAAAGAAGGCTGGATCGATTACATTGCGCCGCAGGTCTATTTTTCGTCGGGTTTCAATCGGGTACCTTATAAAAATCTGGTGGACTGGTGGACCGAGAATTGTTTTGACAGACACTTATATATAGGAATGGGCGCGTATCGCGTCGGCTATAAGGATAAGGATTCGCATTGGTCGAATCCGAAGGAAATACCCAACCAGATTCGCTATTTTCGTGATAATGAGGCCGATGGGTCTATTTTTTTTAGTTCGAGATCGTTAAGGGCTAATAGTCTGGGTTTTGTGGATTCATTGAGAAGAGATCTTTTCAAATATCCTGCATTAATCCCGACAATGCCCTGGAAAGACAAAATTCCGCCATTGTCGCCCAAAAGCCTCAAAGCCACATTACTTTCACGCGGCATCGAGCTGACGTGGGAGCAGCCGGATGCTGCGGCAGACGGTGACAAGGCTTGGTATTATGTGATCTACCGTTTCCCGCCAGACGAAAAAGCCACCGCGCACGACCCGCGCCGCATTCTGGGAATGTGTCATGAAGGCGAAAAATTCGTGGATATGAGCGCCGAAGCGGGCAAAAGATATGTTTATTATGTTACAGCAGTAGATCGTCTGCACAATGAAGGTCGGCCTATCGGGCCTTTGCGCGTGGAAGTACACGATCAGAAGCTAGTTAGGTTTTAGGTATGAGCAACGCAATCCAATACGAATATAAACCCGAGCATTTCATTGCTTCGGCGCCTACGAAATACAACTCCGAAAACCTTCGTACGGAGGAGATGGTGCTCAATATGGGCCCACAGCACCCTTCGACGCACGGCGTATTGCGCCTTGAAGTGGTGACCGACGGCGAGGTGGTGATCGATGTGGTGCCGCATTTGGGCTATTTGCACCGTTGTTTTGAAAAACACGCGGAATCGCTTCCCTTCAACCAGATCATCCCTTACGTAGACCGGATGGATTATGTGGCTGCGATGAATTCCGAGCATGCGTATGCGATGGGCGTGGAAAGAATGCTGGGCATTGAAAACGACATTCC
Source organism: Dyadobacter soli (assembly GCF_900101885.1). Lineage (GTDB taxonomy): Bacteria > Bacteroidota > Bacteroidia > Cytophagales > Spirosomataceae > Dyadobacter > Dyadobacter soli. The sequence goes on from NZ_FNAN01000006.1 coordinate 78,442, forward strand.
CAAACGCGTTGAGTATATCCGCGTCGTGGTTGCTGAGCTGAACCGCCTGGCCTCGCACTTCGTCGCGCTGGGCACGTACGCGATGGACATAGGCGCGTACACGCCGTTCCTGTGGATGATGCGCGACCGCGAGCAGATCCTACGCCTGCTCGAATGGACCTGCGGCGCGCGGATGCTGTACAATTATATATGGATAGGCGGGTTATTCTACGATCTGCCCGTCGGTTTCGAAGAGCGCTGCGCGGAGTTCATCAAATATTTGAAACCCAAGCTGATCGAATTGCAGCAGCTCGTGGTAGATAACAAGATATTTATCCAAAGAACGGCGAATGTGGGCGTGCTGCCGCTGGATGTGGCTATTAATTATGGTTGTACCGGACCAATGCTGCGCGGTTCGGGTTTGCGATATGATTTGAGAAAAGTAGATGGCTATTCCGTTTATCCGGAGCTGGATTTTGAAATACCTATCGGCGAAGGAAAGCTGGGTAAAACCGGCGATTGCTGGGACCGTACCTGGGTGCGCGTGGTAGAATGCTGGGAATCGGTGAAAATCATTGAGCAAAGCCTGGTGCAATTACAGGGAGATCACAAAAGAACCCGTGATTTCGATCCGCAAGCCATTGTTCCCAAGAAAATCCGACCGAAGGCGATGGATTTTTACGTCCGCGCTGAAAATCCGAAAGGGGAGCTGGGTTTCTATTTCCGTACGGATGGCCGGGCTGATATTCCCGTTCGCTGCAAAGCGCGGGCTTGTTCTTTCAATAACCTTTCGGTAATCGGTGAAATATCAAAAGGCGCATTGCTCGCGGATTTGGTCGCTGTGATCGGCTCGATCGATGTGGTAATGGGAGAGGTTGACAGATAAAAAGAAAGGGTCGCGTCGCGACCCTTTCTTTTTATCTAAGCTTCGGCACCAACACCTACAAGCTCATGTTTCGCCAAAAACTCAGCGATCTGAACCGCATTGGTAGCAGCGCCTTTACGCAGGTTATCCGCTACGATCCACAGGTTCAGCGTTTTAGGCTGAGATTCGTCGCGACGGATGCGGCCTACGAAAGTTTCGTCTTTGCCATGCGCCGTCAATGGCATCGGGTACAATGCATTTTTCGGATCGTCTTGTACAATTACGCCTTCGGTTTCGCTCAGGATCTGACGTACTTCGTCGAGGTCGTATTCGTTTTCGAACTCGATGTTAACTGCCTCAGAGTGACCGCCGATTGTCGGGATACGAACAGTTGTAGCAGTTACAGCAATGCTGTCGTCGCTCATGATCTTCTTCGTTTCGTTAGTCATCTTCATTTCCTCTTTGGTATAACCGTTGTCGAGGAACACGTCGATGTGCGGCAACACGTTAAGGTCGATCTGGTGCGGGTACACTTTGCCTTTGCTGTGGTCGCCTGCGCGCTCGGAGAACAATTGATCTACCGCCGCTTTGCCTGTTCCGGTTACCGATTGGTAAGTGGAAACAACCACACGCTTAATTTTATATTTTTTGTGCAAAGGATTCAGCACAACCACCATTTGAATGGTCGAGCAGTTCGGGTTTGCGATAATTTTGTCTTCTTTCGTCAGTTCGACTGCATTGATTTCCGGAACCACCAGTTTTTTGGTCGGGTCCATACGCCATGCCGAAGAGTTATCCACCACCGTGATGCCCGCTTCTGCGAATCTCGGTGCCAGTTCCAATGAAGTGCTACCGCCGGCCGAGAAGATCGCGATCTCCGGTTTGGCAGCAATCGCATCCTCGAAGCCGATCACCTTTATCTGTTTACCCTTGAATGTAACTTCCTTACCAACAGACCTTTCAGATGCGACGGCCAATAGCTCCGTCACCGGGAAATTACGCTCTTCGAGCACTTTGAGGATTTCGCCGCCCACCAGACCGGTAGCGCCTACTACTGCGATTTTCATTCTTGCATTAAGATTAAAAATGGATAGAATATGATTTACTCCCTGCAAATGGCGTCTGCCACCCCGCAAAAAGTGCCGCAAATTTACGCAGTTTTTTAGAATGATGCCGGAAATTCAACCATTAATGCATTAAAATTCAGTCGCAAACGTCCAAAGCCGATATTTCAGAGCTGTTTTATAGGCTTTTGAAATTGTTAAATCCCGCCGATTAATCATTGAAATTATACACACGCTCAGGCGTAATGCACAGATCCAGCGCGATGTCATATTCGTCAATGTCCTCTATTTCTTGCACTTCCTCAAAAAACGAAAGGCCCATTTTAATGCATTCGGGGCGGGTTTGAGGTAGGAAACGATCATAATATCCGCCGCCGTAGCCCACACGGTAACCTTTGCGGTCAAACGCAAGGAGCGGAACGAGCACAATGTCGATTTCCTGCGGCTGTATTTTTTCGGAAGTCAATGGGTCAGGTTCGGGTATTCTCCATTGATTGATAACCAAATTCGTATGTGGAGTCAGTAGATAGTGCTCCATTTCCCGTGTGCCGGGTATAATGTAAGGCGCTGCAATACGCATATTGGGGAATGAAACCCGGAACAGCTCAACAATATAAGACGTGTGTATCTCTCGCGAGCCTAGTTGGGGAAGAAAGGTATGAAGGGTTTTGAACTGATTGTTTTGGATAAATTTTTCAAGATTCTGCGCGATCAGGACGTTTTTTTCGATCAGCCAGTGCTCATCCGCCTCTTTTCTTTTTTGTAAAAATTCCTTGCGCAATGCGGCCTTTTTCATCGGGTACTGTCGTCTTTTTGGGATTGTAATCGGAGGAAATTTCGCCTTTTTATTCTATTGTTCGTACTTTCACGGTCTGATTTCAAAATCTTTAACTATTGTATAGAATTTAAGACATGAGCAAAATTAAAGTTGACAATCCCGTCGTAGAACTGGATGGCGATGAAATGACCCGCATCATCTGGAAATTTATCAAGGAAAAACTCATCCTGCCTTACATCGACGTAGATATCAAATACTACGATTTGGGCATCGAGTACCGCGACGAGACCAATGACCAGGTTACCATTGATGCTGCCAATGCAATCAGAGAATACGGCGTGGGTATCAAATGTGCAACCATCACTCCTGATGAAGACCGCGTAAAAGAATTCAACCTGAAACAAATGTGGAAATCGCCTAACGGAACCATCCGTAACATCCTCGATGGTACTGTGTTCCGTGAGCCGATCGTAATGCAAAACGTGCCGCGCCTGGTTACCAACTGGACAGCGCCGATTATCGTAGGACGTCACGCATTCGGTGACCAATACCGCGCTACCGACTTTGTAGTACCAGGAAAAGGTAAACTGACCATTAAATTCGAAGGCGAAGACGGACAAGTGATCGAGCACGAAGTGTACCAGTTCAAAGGTGCCGGTGTAGCGATGGGTATGTACAACATCGACGAGTCGATCCGTGGCTTCGCACGCTCATGCTTCAACGTGGCTTTGGACAAAGGATGGCCTCTGTACCTTTCTACCAAAAACACCATCCTTAAAAAATACGACGGCCGCTTCAAGGATATCTTCCAGGAAGTGTACGAAAACGAATACAAAGGAAAAGTACATTACGAGCACCGTCTGATCGACGACATGGTGGCTTCCGCATTGAAATGGGAAGGTAACTTCGTTTGGGCTTGTAAAAACTACGACGGTGACGTTCAGTCGGATACCGTTGCGCAAGGCTTTGGTTCACTGGGTCTTATGACTTCAACATTGGTTACCCCAGACGGCAAAGTAATGGAAGCTGAGGCAGCACACGGAACGGTGACACGTCACTACCGCGAGCACCAGAAAGGTAAGCCAACTTCCACTAACCCAATCGCTTCCATCTTCGCATGGACACGCGGTCTGGCGTTCCGTGGTAAGCTGGACAACAACCAGCCGCTGATCGATTTCGCTAACGCTTTGGAAAAAGTGTGTATCGAAACTGTGGAAGGTGGGCAAATGACAAAAGATTTGGCGATCGGCCTACACGGAAACGATGTGAAACACGGTGAGCACTACCTGTACACAGAAGAGTTCCTGGAAGCTATCGACACCAATTTGAAGGCTGCATTAGCATAATAGCCACATTTAGTGGTACAAAGCCATCGGTTTCGCAAGAAGCCGGTGGCTTTTTTTGTGGCGGGCATTATTTTGATATATATTACTAGGAATGTGCTTAACAAACCCGACCTGCTAATGAAACTTTTCTACATAGGAACCGTGCTCATCATGCTGACCGTGAATGGTTTGCAGGCCGGAAACTATGTTGCATTCCCGCAAGTCGCAGTTCAGGACACCGTTGCCGCCGCGGATTCCGCGCAGAAAGTGATGCAAAAAGACCTGATCGACGTGCTCAGGAAGTGGAAATCGAAGGACAAATCGGATTCCGTGCGTGTTCCGAAGATCAAATCAGGAAAACCGATCTTTTCCCTTGTACCTGCCGGCGGGTATACGCTATCCTCCGGTCTCACCGGCTCGCTCAATGCGAACATCGCATTTTATACCAGCAGTCCCAAAACGACAAACATTTCCAGCATTACCACCAATTTCATTTATACCGAATACAAGCAAATGACGATCCCCGTTCAGGCGAATATCTGGACGCGGAATAATGACTACAATTTCGTGGTCGATTGGCGGTTTTTTAAATATCCGCAGGATACGTACGGCTTGGGTATGGATTCCAAAATCAGGGATGCTACTAATTTGAAATACAAGCATTTGCGGCTGCATCAGACCGTTTTGAAGCGGATAGGAAAATCGTTTTTCGTTGGATTAGGCTTTGCTTACGACAAAAGGTGGCAAATCATGCAAACGGACAAGGAGGAAAAGCTCAATCAGGATGTTAAGGACTATGGCCTGGGCAACAAATCGTCGTCGGTGGGCCCGCTCGTTACCGTCGCCTACGACAGCCGCACCAACTCCATTAACCCTTTAAAAGGATTTTACAGCAACGTTCAGTTCCGCCCGAACATGACCGCGCTCGGCAGCACCAACAACTGGCAATCGGTCGTAATCGATGTGCGCCGCTACTTTAATCTGCCCCACGGCAGCCAAAACACCCTGGCATTCTGGAACTACAATTGGCTTACCATCGGCAAGCCGCCCTACCTTGACCTCCCGGCCACCGGCTGGGACCCAACTAATAATATCGGCCGGGGCTACATCCAGGGCCGTTTCCGCAGCAACAATCTGCTCTACTTCGAATCAGAATACCGATTCGCATTAACCAAAAACGGCCTTTTCGGCGGCGTACTCTTCGCCAATGCGCAGAGCGTTTCCGACTGGCCCTCGAAAAGCTTCCGAAAAATCGCCCCTGCGGGGGGCTTAGGCATCCGCATTAAAGTGAATAAGACCTCGGGCGCGAACATTGCCATTGACTATGGGTTTGGAATGGATGGGTCAAGGGGTTTGTTTGTGAATTTGGGGGAGGTGTTTTGACGGGTTGACGATGAGCCCAAAGTGCATTATATTTGAGAGCTTTACATCGAGAAAATGCTCAAATCCATTGAAATTAAGAACTTCCGGAATCTCAGGCACGTCAGCATTGAGCGGCTGGGTCGTGTCAATTTGATTATTGGTAGGAATAATACGGGCAAGACAAGTTTTTTGGAGAGCCTACGTGTTCTTTTACAAAGTGGATTTGATAATACTGTGGAAAAGATCCTGATAGCTCGGCAGGAACGGTATAAGAGTTTCCGGGAACTTTCAATTCAAATTGAGGAATTAGCTGGTCTTTTTTACGGACGAGAAGGCGGATTTAGCGAGGAAGAAAAGATTGAGATTCTGGCAGAAACTGAAAACACTTTATTACCAATTGGATTTGGGCTTCGTTTTGTGAGATATCGAGAGCAACACGTTGATTTCGGAGACACCGACGTCCCTGAAATTTTTGCCAACCTGATCACCAAGGCATACAAAATGAAAGTGGAAGCGCCGGTTCAGTCCAGTGACGGAAGAATCGGTCTTGAAATAACCACTGATCAGGACAAATACATTCGTTCGTTACACGAGAACGATGTGTTGGATGCAATTGCGTTGAACTGGCTGTCGGGCCGCCGAACTGATGCTTGTAATTTTATATCCGCGGTAAATGCCGTTGATGATAGTGATCTGGACATCTGGTGGGCAAAAATTGCATTGACGGAAGGAGAAGATATTGCAGTAAGTGCCTTGCAGGCGGTAGAGCCCGGAGTCGAAAGAATATCTCAAATAAAAGAATTGCAGGACGATGACACCCGATTTGTTGTCCGGCTCAACGGCCATCGGAAGCCAGTACCGTTGAGATCAATGGGAGATGGCATAAACCGCATATTAACATTGGTACTTGCCATGATTAGTAGTTCAGGCGGATACCTTTTGATAGACGAATTTGAAAATGGCCTACATTACTCTGTCCAACAAGATCTTTGGAAGATTATTTTTCAGTTGGCCGAAAAGTTAAACATACAAGTATTTGCCACCACCCACAGTAGTGATACTATTGGTGCTTTTGAAAGTATAGTAAATAAAGACGTATCCAATCCACTCAGCGGACTTCTAATAAAGCTTGAAAACATCGATGATAATATCGAATCACTTGTTTTCGAGCCGGACGAGTTAAAAGTCATAAAAGATAATCACATTGAAGTCCGCAGATGAGCTATCAAAAATCCCAAAGCAAAGCTTCCCATCTTTTGGTAGAGGGAAGGGATGATCTTCATGTCGTAAACGCTATTTGCAGCCGCTATCAACTACCTGGATCCTTCGAGATAATATCTTGTGAAGGAATAAATAACCTACTTAATCAAATTCCAATCTTGATTAAATTGAAGGAGCGACGGTTGGGCATTCTGCTGGATGCAGATGTTGATTTGGGCAAGCGATGGCAGCAATTGGAAAATCTGCTATTGCCTCTCGGATACAACATTCCATCCAATCCCGATTCCAAGGGCACCATCATTCATTCATCTGCTAATTCTTGTATCGTTGGTATTTGGCTTATGCCGGATAATCGTGCTTCTGGAATGATCGAAGATTTCGTACGGCTCCTGATTCCACGCGAGGATTTGCTATTGCCTTACGCAGAGAAGGTTCTGTCAAATATCGGAACCGCGGATGTTTCGAAGTTTAGAGCCGCTCATCGTTCGAAGGCTTTAATACATACTTGGCTAGCTTGGCAGGAAATACCAGGAGTGCCAATGGGACAGGCGATTACAAAGTCTTATCTAGATTACAATCAAGATTTGTGTCTCTGTTTTGTCAATTGGCTTAACACGTTGTTTAATTGACTCTTAGATTTCATGATACTAAACGCACAAATAATAGAGGAGAACGGAAAGCCTAAATTCGCCCTTTTGCCTATTGGCGAGTACGAGGCGCTGTTAAGTGAATTGTCAGAATTTGATAGTCTCGAAGATCTTTCAGATTATTTAATTGCCGTAAAGGCCAAAGCAGAAAACCAGACTTGGCACAGCCTGGAAGAGGTTAAGAAGCAACTGGGAATCGACTAGCTTCAATCCTCCCGCCCTTCCTTCCGATTCGCATCCGCCATCCGTACAATCTTGGGTGAGAACCTGGCCAGTACGTGCACGAGCTCCGACTGCGCCGAAATCACATCTTCAATATTCTTGTAAACCATCGGCGACTCATCTAAATCTCCGCCAATTAGCTGAATACCATTGTCTTGTAAAATCTTATTCATCTGGCTCCGTGTGGTGGTCGTGAACGCTTTCGTGCGTGAGAGCAGGCGGCCGGCACCGTGCGAGGCGGAACTGATCGAGGCGGCATTCGCTTTTCCGCGGATGACGTAGCCGGGCTGGGCCATGGAGCCGGGGATAATGCCGAGTTCGTCGGAGCCGGCGGGGGTGGCGCCTTTGCGGTGGACGATTACTTCGCGGCCGTCGGCTAGTTGCTCTTTCCAAGCGAAATTGTGGTGGTTTTCGATGATTTTCAATGGCTTCTCGCCCAGCGATTTGGCCATTTTGTTGTGGATTTCGTGGTGGTTGGCTGAGGCGTAGTCGCCCGCGAGGTTCATCGCGATCCAGTATTCCTGGCCTTCTTCGGTGTTCAGGTCGAGCCAAGCGAGGTGGGCGGCTTGTTTGGGCAGCACCGTTTTTTGCATGGCTAACTTGGAATAATAATTGGCCACATTGCCGCCGAAACCCCGGGAGCCGGAATGCGAGAGCAAAGAGAGATATTCGCCTTTGGGTAAATTCAAAAGCGGATCGTTTTCGAATACTTCTACAATGCCCCACTCTACGAAATGGTTGCCGGTACCCGACGTGCCAAGCTGCCGGTAAGCTTTGTCCTTCAATGAGCGAATGGTCTTGGTGGCTTCCCATTCGGCCTGATCCATAATGCTCTCATCGTATTTACGCGCCGTTTCGCCGCCCATTCCGAATTTGGTATTTTCGGTAAGGATCTTTTTGAGGAAATGCGGCTCGCGTTTGAGGTAGTCGGTGGGAATGTCGAAAACGGACATACACATGCGGCAGGCAATATCGACGCCTACGGCATAGGGGATCACTTTGTCGGCTTCTGTGGCGAGTACGCCGCCGATAGGTAATCCATAACCTTGGTGTGCATCGGGCATTAATGCGCCAGCGACCGATATGGGTAAGCTAACGGCGGTTTCCATTTGTGCTAATGCGCCTTCTTCGATGTGCTCCTTGCCGAAAACGGCGTAATGCAGGTTGTCCTCGCGGAGGTTGAATGCAGTCTTCTTTTGAGGCTCTTTTTCTTCCAGCGTAAGCACGGCTTCTTCATTATAGATGAGCTCCTTGCCCGCATCGGTCAGCGGAATTTCTGTTCCGGCTTTTTTTAGGTCAAAAACGGTTTTGGCGAGGTTAGTGACCTTATTTTTCGAATAAGCGTACTTTTTCGGGTCGTTCAGCATCTTGACAAGCATGAGAAGCACCTTTTCTTTTGGGTATTTCGCACGTTCGTGCAGTCCATTCGCCACGCGGAGGAATGCGGCATGCAGGCTTTCAGGCACATTGGCCAGATAGTTGATTTCTTCAATAGTGATTGGTGTGTCCATAAACAAATATCGTTGAATGTGCCGCCATTTCAAGCAGACAGGCTTTGCCGCCTGCTAAATCGCGCGAAGCCATTAAATCTTTCTTGACATAATACAATGCAACTGTTAAAAAACCCGTACCTTTGCGGGCAATTTGTTGATACAGTTCGCAGTACCTTCTTTAACTTAATTAAAACGTTGCAATGTCCGCAGTAGCAGAGCAAATCCGGTTGGCCGACCGCATCAACGCCCTCGAAGAATCTTCGACGCTGGCGATGACCAAAATGGCCCGTGAACTGGCCGCACAAGGCCATAAAGTGATCAGTCTGAGCGTTGGAGAGCCAGACTTCAAGACGCCCGCACACATTTGCGAGGCCGCTAAAAAGGCCATCGACGATGGTTTTCATGGTTACTCACCCGTAGCAGGTTACCCTGATCTGCGAAAGGCCATTGCTGATAAGTTAAAGCGCGACAATAATATAGATTGGAATCCCGAAAATATCGTGGTTTCGACCGGTGCCAAGCATTCACTCGCGAACGTGATCCAGGTTCTGGTAAACCCGGGTGATGAGGTGGCGATTTTCGCACCTTACTGGGTGAGCTACTCTGAAATGGTGAAACTCGCCGAAGGAAAATCGGTGATCATCGATGGTGCATTTGAAAACGATTTCAAAGTAACTGCCGCGCAGCTGGAAGCAGCGATCACGCCACGTACGAAAGTGGTGATGTACGCTTCGCCTAACAACCCGACAGGCGCTGTTTATTCAGAAAAAGAATTGCGTGAGATCGCGGCTGTACTTGAAAAACACGAAGGTGTATACGTGCTGGCCGACGAAATCTATGAATACATCAACTTCACCGAGGAAGGCCATTTCAGCATCGGTTCTATCCCTGCATTGAAAGACCGCGTGATCACTGTGAACGGTGTGGCGAAAGGTTACGCCATGACAGGCTGGCGGATCGGCTTCATCGCTGCGGCCAAATGGATCGCCGATGGCGTTGAAAAACTGCAAGGCCAGGTTACTTCCGGAACGAACTCTATCGCGCAGAAAGCGGCTACGGCTGCATTCAACGGCCCGAAAGAGCCTTCTATCGAAATGGCGAAGGCATACCACCGCCGCCGTGACCTGGTGGTAGGTTTGTTGAAAAACATCGAGGGTTTCAAAGTGAATGTACCGCAAGGCGCATTCTACGCATTCCCGGATGTGAGCTACTATTTCGGCAAATCGGATGGTGAAACGACGATCAAAGATTCCGACGATTTCGCTAACTGGCTTTTGAACAAATCTTACGTTTCGACCGTAGCAGGTTCAGGTTTCGGTGCGCCAAATTGCATCCGTATCTCAACCGCCGCTGCCGACGAAGCATTGGAAGAAGCGGTAAAACGTATCAAAGACGCCGTGGCGACTTTGAAATAACATCAAAATGAAATCATAAAAGCCTCATGGGTGTTACCTGTGAGGCTTTTGTGTTGTAAGCCGAAGGGATTTCTTCAATAAAGTGGCATTATGCGGGTCTGACCATGGACCGCCGACCGCCGACCATGTGATAATGAGCAAATACTATTTTTTGAAAGTTAAAGAGGTTGAGCAGGAAACCGCGGAGGCTGCTACCATCCATTTCTGGCACCCGATCAATGAAGTAGTTCAGTACCGGCCGGGGCAGTTCCTGACTTTGCTGCTACCTTTTGAAGACAAGAAAATCAGAAGGTCGTACTCGATGTCGAGCTCGCCCTATACCGATGTTTCGCTTGCGATTACCATTAAACGCGTGCCCGGCGGCTACGCTTCGAACTTGCTGCTGGACACGATCAAGGAGGGCGATGTGCTGGAAGCATTGGAACCAATGGGCCATTTCTTCCCTAAACAGGCCGATGACCAGACGCGTCAGGTTGTATTTATCGGTGCCGGAAGCGGCATTACGCCATTGTTTTCAATTTTGAAATCGGTGCTGATGGTGGAACCGGAAAGCGAGGTTTTCCTGATTTACGGAAGCCGGCGCGAGGATAGCATTATTTTCAAGGATAAAATTGCAACCCTGGAAGCCAAATATGGCAAGCGATTCACTATTGTGCATTCATTAAGCCAGCCAGGAGAAGGTTGGGAAGGCGAAACTGGCCGTTTGAATAAGAGTCATGTCCTTAAAATCATTGAAAAGCTTCCGTCGCTAAACAAAAAAGAAGCAGAATACTTCCTGTGCGGGCCCGACGACATGATGGAAGAATCGCACCGCGCGCTTTCGATCCTGGCCGTGCCGGAGGACAAAATCCGGAAAGAGAGCTTTGTTACCGCAACGTCTGCCAAACCCGGAGAGGTAACGTTAGAGCCGGAAGCAGAAGACGACGATTCGCCCAAAACACGCGAAATCACGCTGTTTTACGAAGGAACAGAATACAAACTGCCTGTAAAGCCCCACGAGACCGTGCTCGAAGCGGCATTGAATATGGATATCGACCTGCCTTACTCGTGTCAGGCGGGCATGTGTACGGCTTGTATGGGCCGGTGCACGTCCGGAAAAGTACAAATGGATGAGGAGGACGCGCTTTCGCAGGCCGAGATCAGTGAAGGTTTTATCCTTACCTGCGTGACGCACCCGATGAGCGACGATGTGGTGATTGAAGTGGAATAAATGAAAATGGCAGCGATTCAGTCGCTGCCATTTTCATTTCAATTTTTTGCCGGGTCCTTTTTGGGTGGAAGGGGCGGTTTGGGTGCAGGTGCCGGTTTCGCGGGGAGAGCGGGAGCTACTTTCGCTGGTGCCGCTGCCGGAGCGGGTAGGGGAGGAGGCGGGGCTCCTGCACGACGCATGCGTCCGCTACGTGCAACCCTCGGCGCACGCGGAGGCTCTTCAAGATCACGTATTTTCCGGTAGTTAAATGTTTCCAGCCCGATGTTCTTACCGAGTTCGCTGATCTTGAAATTGACCTCTTCGATCTCTCTCTGAATTTTTTGCTCGGGTACATCCGCTTTGAAAGCCTCTTTGGTCGTATTGGAAATCTGATTGTTAAGATCTGAAATGACCTGTTCCTGTGCTTTGATCTGCTGCTCAAAATCTGCTAAATGCTTGTCGAGTTCCGCATCGCTGAGCTTGCTTTCCTTGGAATCCTGGTTGAAAATGACAGACCTTTTTTCCATCAAATCCGATCTTAACTCCTCGGCGCGGCGTTTTTTCCACTCGATTTTCTCTATTTCACGATCAAATCGTTCGGATTCAAACCGGTACTTTTCCCGTTCGAGATGCAGTTCCTGCAATCTGGCATGATAGGGTTTCAATTCCTCATGCATTGCCCGGATCTTCTGGTTGATTTCCCACATTTTTTTGTCGAGCGTATCATTGCCTGAATACTCGAACTCCGCTTCGGGCGCATCGATATGAACATCGGCGTAAGCGAATTCCGGCTCGATGTTTTCAAGAACGGCTTCTTCAATGGCTACTTCGGCGATTTCTTCCATTTCATGCTCCTTGCGGTATTCTATTTTTACCGGCTTCCGTTTCTTAATCGCCATGTTTTTGGACGCCTTCCGTTCTTTGTCCTTCTCCACTTTCTGCGCCACCGCATAAGCCGAAATGCCGATTACCAATCCGATCGCGAAGATCATGGCAGGAAGGCTCGAAAATGTACGGACGGGTTTTGGATTTAAACCTAAAACACGTTGAACACGGTGCAGCAATAATGGTTTTTTAGAAGCAAATGCCATTGCCAATCCGGGTGTCGCCTGCCATTCGGCTACTTTCACGAGGGCGTGGGCGAGGGACATTTTATCACCGCAAACGGCCAGCGCAATGTCGTCGCAGCAATGCTCGCGTTCGGCACGTACTTTTTCGGAGAGCCACCAGATCGCCGGATGAAAGAAAAAGATCACTTCCACGAACGATTGCAGCATATTAATAAGGTAATCGTTCCTTCGTATGTGCGCGAGCTCGTGGGCGAGGATTGCCTCGACTTGTGCTGTGGAGAACCCGGACAGCAAGCCGATCGGGATCAGTACCACCGGGCTGAATGTGCCTATCACCATAGGTGTGAGCACTTTGGCCGTTTCGCGGAATTCGACGGATTTGGAAATATTCATTTTGGCGATGATCACGCCGAATCTCGCGCGCCATTCCTTGTCCATGACGATTTTGGCATTGAGTCGGAGTCTTTCCGTGAAAATCCAGCCGCCTGCGAAACGCAACAGGAGAATGCCCGAGCCGATGAGCCAGCAAATGACGAGCTCGTGTAAGTGGGCGGTCAGCCACATTTGTACTTTAAACGAAATGGGCAGATCCCGGGAGACTTCCGCCCAGGTGCGGGATGCGGATAATGCGGTGTAGCGCGCCAATGTCTTTGCATTGGAAACCGCGCTGGTGGTTTTAGGATAGTAGTAAATGAATGTTCCGACAGAGGCGATCACCTGTGCGAAAAGGAAGCCAACACCCGCAAGATAGCGTGTATTGGCTGTTTTTTTTCTCAAAAAATAGAAGGCGGCAACAGCGACCAGCATCAGCAGTGTTCCCTGCCAGATGGAGTGGATGAGTGTCCAGCCAAATGCGGAAACGGCCGGACCAGGTAACAGATTTGAGAAGAATTTCATGGCTAACGATTGTTTTCCAGGTCATTTAATAACTCGCGAATTTCATCCAGTTCTTCCTTGGAGGTAGTATGATTCCCCAGCGCCTGCATGACCATCTGGGCGGCAGAGCCCTGAAAAAGGGTTTCAACCATTTTACCTACCAGATTCTGCTGCGTCTCCTCTTTGCCGAGAAGCGCCACGTAAATGTGCGATCGTCCTTGTTCCGTGCGGTAGAGCAGCCCTTTGTCATGCATGATCTGCATGAGTTTCAAGGTGGTGGTGTAGCCAACGTCCTTGGTTTCGGAAAGGGCATCGTGCACGGCCCGGACGGTACTAGGGCCTGCCTGCCAGAGGTAGTTCAGGATTTCCAGTTCGGATTCGGTGGGCTTGATATACATGATGTTATTTAATTACGATAATCTTCGTACCAAATGTCTACGAAAAAAATCGTACTTGCAAGCGTTTACTACGATTTTTTTCGTAATAAGACTTTGAGAGTATTAAGTTATTGTTTTTGAATGAATTATGAAATAAAAAAGTCCGGCCATGAGACCGGGCTTGAAATATTTAAAGGCTTGTATTGACCTGTATCCTAAACGTAAGTGTTCAGCATTACCGGCATTACCAGCATCAGGATGTCTTCGTTTTCCTCCTGATCTACCGGAATAATGAGTCCAGCGCGGTTAGGAGCGGAAAGTTCGAAGGTGATGGTTTTGCTGGAAAGGTTACCCAATACTTCGATCAGAAATTTCGCATTGAAACCGATCTCCATATCGTCGCCATTGTATTCACACATCAGGCGTTCGTTGGCTTCGTTCGAATAGTCGAGATCTTCCGCGGAGATTACCAGGTCGTTCAGCGCCATTTTCATGCGTACCTGGTGTGTCGTCCGGTTGGAATAGATCGAAATACGTCTCAATGAACTGAGGATTTCCAGGCGGCTGATAGTAAGCGTGTTCGGGTTATTGGTCGGGATCGCGTTTTCGTAATCCGGGAAACGCTCGTCGATCAACCGGCAGATCATGCGGATGTTACCGAAGCTGAAAAATGCATTGGAGGACGTGAATTCCGCTTTAACGGGCACATCATCGGACGGCAGACAGCTTTTCAGCAGGTTCAATGCTTTCCGTTGGATAATCATCGAAGTATCGATGTCCGATTTGATGTCGGTACGGCGGTAGCGCACGAGGCGGTGACCGTCGGTAGCCACAAAAGTTGCGCTTTCAGCCCCCATTTGCACGAAAACCCCCGTCATAGCCGGGCGAAGATCGTCGGTACTTGTGGCAAACAATGTGTTTGAAATAGCCGATCCTAATGCTACGGAAGAGAAATCCACGGATTGACCGCGGTTCACAACCGGCGTTTTCGGGAAATCGATCGGGTTTTCGCCCGACAGTTTGTAACGGCCGTTATCCGAGATAATTTCGGTACCAAATGTTTCGGCATTCACCTGCAAGGTAATCGGTTGCTCGGGCAGGCCGCGAAGGGTGTCGAGCAGCAATTTTGCGGGAATGGCAATAGCTCCTTTTTCGGATGATTCCACTTCAATTTCCGTAATCATTACGGTTTGAAGATCGGATGCAGTCACGGTCAGTGAATTTCCTTCTAGTGTAAGGAGGAAATTTTCAAGGATAGGCACAATTGGGTTCGTTGAAACGACACCGTTTATAGCAGACAGCTGTTTGAGTAGAACTGATGACGAAACGACAAACTTCATAATTCGTGACGTAAGTGTTTAGTTGATAGATTTATATGCGGAAGATTCCGGAAAAACTTTTTTGTAGGGAACAAAAGTATAAAAAATTACGAAAGTGCCAGCCGGGTTGTCACCCAAATTTTCGGATTCTGAGATAATATCTGAGTGCCCCGAAGATTCCAATTAGTGCGACCGGAAGCAGCAAATTGAGCGCCTGCCAGAATTTCCGGCTCTCCTGAATCTGGATTTTATCCAAAGCCCGGATGGCGATTTGCTTACCGCGTGCATTGATCAAACCATTGGCGTCGGTCATATAATCCAGAGCGTGGAGCACGAAATCCTTGTTGCCGTAGGTTTGCTTCGTCACGCGGTCGTAACCGAGCGGCAGGGGAGCATTCCTTTTATAATCATAATCGTTCACGATGAGGTCGCCGTCGGAGCAAATAATCACCTTTCCCGTATTACCGCTAGCCTTGAACTTCGCCGCCCGCGGATCACCGGGCAGAATACGGTTTTGAAAGAGCGATGTGAATGATCCTTCGAGCAACACGCCCGCCAGTTTAATACCCGACCGGTACTCCGACGGCTCCGGGTCCTTGCGCGCCTCGTTGTAACCCACGAGCGCAGGTGCATTCACGAGCTGCGTATAAGGCGAGGTCATCAGCAAAGGAGTCTTGGCAATGGTGTTTGCACCTCCCACGGTGTCGATCGAACTTAGAAATCTGGTGTAAACCGCATTCAGGTTGCGGGTTACCTTATGTTGACCGAAATTATTCAGCAGCGGAAAGAAGCGCCACGGCATCGGCCGGATATCCGGGTTATCGCCTACATTACCTACATTCAGCAGGATTTGGGCGCAGTTCATGTCTTTGACGAGATTGGTATTCAACCGGATACCCCATTTAAAGAACAAATCACCCAGGTTCAGATCCAGCGGCTGGGCATAGTTACCGTCCAGACTAACGCTATCGACGCGTGCTCCGTCCACGAAAAAAAGCGCTTTTCCACCCCCCACGACATATTGGTCCAGCTTATACTTCTCTTCGTCCGAAAATGCGCTATCGGGTTTCATGACGATCAATGCGTCAAGACCTTCGTACGATTCGGGGTTGTTCATATCCAGAAACACGTCGTAGCTCTGCTGGATCGTGGCAATCATATCGCTCAAACGGGCGGGGGGGATTTTCGTATGGCTAACTACAAATCCCACTTTTTTACGCTCCGGATTCGCTAGCACGCGTATCGCGGAGGCCAGTTCAAATTCGACGCCTTCGTAGGATTGGTTCAGCTGTTCTTCCGGCGTGCCCGCTTTATTACCTTTTAATAACTGAACTGGTACGGAAAGCGTGTCGGCCTGCACAATCACGCCCGGAAAAATGATCTTTTCGGTACGCTTGCCGTCTTCGTTCGCGAATACATTCGTAGGATTCAGTCCGCGGTCGATCAGGCTCATGTATTGCTTCTGGCGCTGCTCTTCGCTCGTGGCGGCGGAAGGGTCGGAGTAGTTGACGATCAGGTGCCCGTTGGCGTAGGTTTGGAATTCCTCCAATGTCTCCCGCGTGGCGCTTTCGAGGCGTTCGAAGCCTGCGGGGAAGTCGCCCGAGAGGTATACATTCACGATCACATCCTTTTCCAGGCTGGTCAGAAGCGTTTTGGTGGCATCGGAAATGCTGTACCGTTTATCCTCGGTAAGATCCCACCTGAAAAAAAACGACGAAGCCAGCCAGTTGATCCCGGCGAGGACAACCACGAGCAGTACAAACCGGGTAAGATTTCTTTTCATTCGCACAAAGGCTGATTTCTAAACGAAAAATGGACGATTCAGACGAACCGTCCATTCCTGCAAAAATATAAAAAACCGAAAATCAATCGGGTTTTATTGCCTGCACCGTTCAGGTTATTTCTTTTTGTAGGTACAAGTCGAATTGTCGGCCGCTACGTAATAAGACTTGTAGTTGGTCGCCTTCGGGTCCATACAGCCTTTCAGATTGAGCAATTCGATATTGCGGAAATCAATCGGGTGGCTTTCGGCTTGCAAAGCAATGTAGCCGCTGCCGAGCTTGGTTCCGTCCTTCTTGAGCCATTCCGCCTCGTTACTGACCTTGCCATCCTTGAAAGTATGGGTTCTGCCTACATACCCGCCGCCTATGCGCGGATTGGTGTACACGAGCACTGTATCGCCGCCGATCATGTGGTAAATAATCGAATCGCCGAGTACAATCGCTTCCGCATCGACCCATTGATCGCCATTGTAGGTCTTGGATGATGAATTAATGCAATGCGCTTCCGCCAGTTTGCCGTCGATATCTACGATTGTTCCGGGCGTGCAGAGGTTACCCGTGTTACGCTCGCCTGCATTGAGGCCGCCCAGGTATTGCATTTCCAGTGAAATCGGGAAATCCTGATCCAATCCCAAACTCGCTGCCGACTGCGAATGCACCATAATGCCGCTGTTCCGCACATTCCACGATGCCCCGCCCGGTACCTGGTTGCCTGTGAAACGGTATTGCAATCTGATTTTATAATGCGAATAGGGCTTATTATAGTACATATGACCGTATTCGGTCGTGAACTTGTCGTACTCCTTATAGTTCACACGGATCATGTTATCCTCCACCAGGAAGGTGTTTTTGTAATTGTCATTCACCTTATGCCCGGCAATTTTCACATCCCAGCCCGTGAGGTCCTTGCCATTGAAGAGGGATTGCCATTCTTCCTTATCGGCAGGTTTTTGGGCTTGGATTGAAAGTGATACTAAGGAGATAAAAATGAGCAGGAAAAATTTCTGATTCATAGAGCAGATTTTTGCATGTAATACCATTCAATAAGCCAAACGGGGCATTTGTACATCAAATGGAAGGTACGTAGGGCGATTTTCTACCTTCGTGGAAATGCTTTTGTTTGCTTTTTATTGGTTAAATTTATGTCTGATGAGGAAAGGAAGGAGCTGGAAGAGGAGGATCTGCTTTTAAAAAATCTGCTGAGATTCTATCACGAATACCGACAGAATCTCAGCATGACCAATCAGCAATTGGAACAACACGTTGATGCTATACTAGAACGCATATGGGAGATCAAACAGCTTTTGAAAAGTTCAATGGAGAATCCTTAGTACATCCGCTATTCCTGCCTTATGTAAAGGAATACCTTGCTTTGGAATCTGAGGAAGAACGTAAAAATTTCTGGAAAACCAGGAAGATCGACGCAGATCAAGAAACCATAACAGCGGCATGGCGTTATGGGATGCAACGACTCGCCGGGCGTGCGGACGACCTGAAAAGGCGAGTCATTGCAGCAAAATGCGCGGAGTGTTAACTACCGCCTCCGCCTCTTAGGTTTCGCCGAACTTCCACCTCCGGTGCCACCTGAGCCCCGTTTCACACGCCCGGAGCCGCGCGGCTCCTTAGGCTTACGGTCACGTGGCCTGCGATCGCTGTCCCGGTCGAAACCTGGACGGCTAAATTCGCTTCTGCGACCGGGCTTGGTTCCAGCCAGGTAAAGGTCCATACTCCTCCGGGCGAGGTTGGTTTCCTTCACTTTTACCTTAACGCCATCGCCAAATGCATATATTTTCTTGGTATGTTGGCCGATAATGCGGTAGTTATCCTTATCAAGCTCGTAGTAGTCGTCGCCGAGGTCGGTCATGCGGATAAGGCCTTCCGAAGCGGTTTCCGTGATTTCCACGAAGATTCCGAACTCTGTGACGCCTGTAATGATGCCGTCGAACTCTTTGTCAGGGTCCATCATGCTCATATACTCGACCTGCTTGTATTTGATGGAAGCCCGTTCCGCCTCCGCAGCAAGCCGCTCGCGCTCGGATGAATGCTTCGAAGCAAGTTCATATTGTTCACTATCCACATTGCTGCCGCCATCGATGTAATGCTGCAACAGCCTGTGCACCATCACGTCGGGATAGCGGCGGATCGGCGAGGTGAAATGCGAATACCGCCTGAATGCGAGCCCGAAGTGACCGAGATCCGCGGTGCTGTACCGCGCTTTGGCCATCGTACGCACGGCCAGCGATTCGATGAGGTTTTGCTCCGGTTTGCCTTCTACTTTCGCCAGCATCGCATTCATCGACTTCGCAATTTTGCCCTCTTCCTCCACTTCCAGTTTCAGGCCCAGTTTGGCCACAAAGTTGGCAAATGTCTGCAAGCGATCCGGGTCGGGTGCCTCGTGGATGCGGTACACCATCGTGTTTTTGTCTTCGCCTTTGGACAGCGAGTACACGTATTCCGCCACGCGCTTGTTGGCGAGCAGCATGAATTCCTCGATCAGCTTGTTCGAATCGTGGCGCTCTTTGGTATAAATGCCCAATGGCCGTCCTTCGGGATCGAGGCGGAAGCGTACTTCCGGCGTTTCGAAATTGATAGCACCCTTTTTGAAACGCTCCTTTCTGAAAACTTTGGCCAGCTTGTTTAGCGTATCCAGCTCTTTCGGAAAATCGCCTTCGCCCGAATCGAGCACGGCCTGTGCTTCTTCGTAACTAAATCGCCTGTCGGAATGGATGACGGTCCGGCCAAACCACTCTTTGAGCAACTTACCTTTGGAAGTAATCTCAAAAATGGCCGAAAATGCCAGCCGGTCTTCGTTCGGACGCAGCGAGCAAAGGTTATTCGAAAGTTTTTCCGGCAGCATTGGTACCGTCCTGTCTACTAGGTAAACGGACGTTGCCCGCCGAAATGCCTCTTTTTCAAGCTCGGTACCCGGCAGTACATAATGCGAAACGTCGGCAATATGCACGCCCACTTCCACCACATCTTCATCCAAATATCTTACAGACAATGCGTCGTCAAAGTCCTTCGCATCTACAGGGTCGATGGTGAACGTCAGCACATCGCGGATATCGCGACGTTTGGCAATGTCCTTTTTAGCGATTTTATCCGGAATCTTTTGCGCCTCAGCTTCCACGATTTCCGGGAAATGGTACGGCAACCCGAACTCCGCCAGGATTGCGTGCATTTCCACGTCGTTGTTACCTGCTTTTCCAAGCACGGAAACGATCTCGCCCTCTGCCTGGCTCCTGCGCGTCGGCCATTCTTTCACTTTTACAATGACCTTATCGCCGTGGCGGGCCTCGCCTACTTCGTCCGGTTCGAGGAAAATCGGGTCGAAAAGCTTCTTGTTATCTGGCTGGACGACCGCGAAACGCGGGTTAATCTCGATAATACCTACAATTTCGGCATTGGAGCGCTCTATGATCTCGGTAACGCGGCCTTCCGTCCGGTTGCGGCCTGAATCGTTTCGTGACCTGGAATTCCGTGTGTTGCGTGAAAGCGGTTGAATCTGCACGATATCGCCATCCCAGGCGCCATTCAGCAATTCCAGATCCACGTAAATATCATCATCGCGCCCATCAATGATAACGAATGCAAACCCCTTATTGACGCGATCTACGCGGCCGACCATCCCTTGCGGCTTGGTTTTGAGCGGAACGGCGGTGTAGGTGCCGTTTTTATGGTATACCAGTCGCCCGTCCTGTTCCAGTTCGTGCAGGATTTCGTTGAAAAGTACCCGTACTTTTTTGTCGTGCACCCCGAAATGGTCGTGCACATCGAAGGGCCGGAATGCGTGTTCGGCGTTCAGATCGAAGAACGCGGCGATGTCCGCCTTTAAATTATCTATATAAGAAACAATATGATGAGGAGTCGAAGCCTCTCTTTTCTCCGGTTGGAGTTTCCTTTTATTCTTTTTTTCTCTCATGTATCAATGTTATTCAACCCGGAGGATATTTCCTTCGGGTATTTGGTCAAGGCAATGCAGCCGCAAATACAATTGTGCCAGCACTACCACGTCCTCTCTGCAATATCGGGAAATTTTAGCCAGATCATTTTCCTCGTAGTAAACCTTTGTTACCTGGTCGCCGCTCATTTCGTTTTTGCTTCCGGGAATATCGAAAACGGCAGCGAGCAGATCGAGCGAGGTGTAACTTTTGTAATCACCGAATTTCCACAGATCCATCGTGTCCTGGTGGAGAAGTTCCCAGGGCTTTTTACCCGTGATTTGTAATGCTTTGGGGATTTCGATGCGGTGGATCAGCATCCGTCGGCAAATGAACGGGAAGTCGAATTCTTTGCCATTGTGGGCGCAGAGGATCAGCTGTTCGGCAGGGTATTTTTCAATCAATGCCTTGAATTGCAGCAGCAACTGAACTTCGTCGTTTCCGGTGAAGCTACTCACCTTAAACGCAATCTCCTCTTTTTCGTTCCAATAGTAAGCGCCGAAAGCAATGCAGATGATCTTCCCGAACTCCGCATAAATGGCGCCGCGGTCGTAGAAACAATCCGCATTGGTAGTGCTATCGTCGCCTTTTTTGAGCGTCAGGGCCTTTTTATCCCAGAGCTTCTGCATCCGTTCGGGTAGCTCGTCGTAGCTCGCACGGGAGCAAACGGTTTCAATGTCGAGGAGCAGGAAATTTTTGGAGCGGCGTTTGAAATCTTCTGTCATAATGTGTGTAGGGTTTAAATGATGATTTTCAATATTATGCAAAATATTGAAATGACAATGCATCTCATTCAAACCCAGCACGAAAGAACGCTACTGGTGCAAAACCCCTTCCAGCCCCGGCGGATCGATCGTCATCATATTTTCTTCCACGATGCTGTCGGGCACGAAGATGAACTTCTTGTCAAAAATCTGGCTGCCAATGAAATAGCTCACCCAAAACTCATTGTTCAAATGAAAAACATCAGGCATAATAGGCTCTACCACCACGTGGCCGCCCGACGGTATTTCAGGGAAAAAATGCCTTAATGTCGACGTCCGCTGATCCGTGTTCAAACCCGATTCACTGTTGCTGTACCCTTTCGAAGTCACGAAAACGCTCGTTACCGGCTCGTCGTTGCGGTTGATCACGATCACGTTCCATTCTTCGGCATTCAACTCATTGATACTCCGCACTATCGCTACTTGTATTCCCTTCACAGGGTGAAAAATAATGTCTTTCTTCATTACGCTACTTCCAATTCCATGCTGAACAACTGCGCCAGATGGTTTTTTAATTTAACTGAAACTTCTTCCAAATTCACTTCCTTGCCGAGCTCCGCCGCCAGCGACGTAACCGCTTTGTCATCAATGCCGCAAGGGACAATATTCCCGAAATACGAAAGATCCGTATTTACATTCAATGCAAAACCGTGCATTGTCACCCAACGGCTCGCCTTCACGCCCAGTGCGCAGATTTTCCTCGGATTTTGCTGTTCTTCGAAGTCAATCCAAACGCCAGTTAGTCCGGCAATGCGGCCCGCTTGCACATTATATTCAGCTAATGTAAGAATAATCGCCTCTTCGAGCGTGCGCATGTATACGTGTATGTCCGTGAAGAAGTTGTCGAGATCGAGGATCGGGTAACCGACGATCTGTCCCGGGCCATGGTAGGTAATGTCGCCGCCGCGGTTGATTTTGTAGTACTTCGCCTGTTTCGAGGCCAAGTCTTCCTCCGCGAGCAGCAAATGGTCCGGCTTGCCGCTTTTGCCCAGCGTATATACATGCGGGTGCTGACAGAAAAGCAGGAAATTAGGAGTTAGCTGCTGGTTCACTTCACTTAGCCCGCGGTTTTGCGTCTTAATCGCCAACGTCTCGGCGAAAATTTTTTCCTGGTAATCCCAGGCCTCCTGGTAATCGATCAGGCCGAGGTCGCGGAATGCTACTTTTTTATTGATCAGGGTATTCATTTCAAATCTTAAAAAAATTCTGGGACGAAGGTGTTACCAATTTCCCAATGTGACGTCTAAATATTCAGACCGGAAGCGTCCGGTTCATGAAACATATTGTACACACATGTCCCGGTTCCACAACGCTAATTTATTAGCTAAATGTTCGTTAAATTTGTTAGTGCAACTAAATTCTGTGGTTATGAAGATTTTACTGGATGTCAAAAACGAAAAAGCGGAACTCTTCATGAAGATGCTTCGAAAGCTTCCGTACATCAAATTCAAGCCACTTTTGCCAATCCATTTCAAAATTTTGGACGACGCAATTGACATTGTTGACGACATAGAGTTAATCGAACAGGGTAAGTTGGAAACCAGGGACGCAAAAGAGTTTCTGGATGAGTTACTTTGTCAGAACGACGCAAAGGTTTGAAACTGAGTTCAAACAGCTTTCAAAGAAGTACCCTTCTCTGTCAAAAGAGGTTTTCGAATTGATACTCTTTCTTGAATCAAACCCTACCCATGGCATTCCCTTGGGCTTGGGTTGTTACAAGTTAAGGCTTGCCATTAAATCCAAGGGAAAAGGCAAGTCGGGCGGAGCGCGTGTGATTACATATGTTCAGGTTACGAGCAAATCGGTGCGGCTTCTGTCAATCTATGACAAAAGCGAACTGGATTCGATTAAGATTTCGGAGTTAAGAGAACTTGTTTCCAAGCTCGATCAAGATTAGTATTCAAACTTAACATACACACATTATGGCAATACACAACGACCTCGGCCGCTGGGGTGAAACCACTGCGGCATCCTTCCTTCTTGAAAAAGGCTTCAAAATCATCGCCAAAAATTACCGCAACTGGCAGTCCGAGATCGATCTGATTGTCACGAAAGACGATATGCTCATTTTCGTCGAAGTCAAAACGCGAACCGGCACCGCATTCGGGATGCCGGAAGAATTCGTCAATGCGACCAAGGCGAAACTTGTCATGCGCGCCGCCGAGCAATACATTTTCGATATCGATTGGGAGCATGACGTCCGGTTCGACATTGTTTCGATCCTCACCTTGCCCGATGGCTCCACCGACATCCGCCACATCGAGGACGCATTCAGCCGGTAACGTTACCAACAGTTATAAGTAGAAACCCAATCACAGCACATTTTGAAGATATTCTTTAAGTATTTCAAAATCTGACTGTAATGAAAGAGGATTTGGTACTGAACCGGCGGCAAATGCTCAAAAGCAGTGCGCTCCTGCTTGCGTCCGCGGCGTTAGACGACGCCAATGCTTCCATGTCTGCCAATGCATTTGCCCCGAAATACCAGATCGGCGCCTGCGACTGGTCAGTGGGAAGGCAGCTGAGCCCTGAAGCATTCGAAAGGGCGAAACAGATTGGTTTACACGGCATTCAGGTAAGTTATAATACGGGAAAGGACGAAAAGGGCCTCTCGGTACCGGAAACCTTGCAGGCGATTCGAGACGCGTCCGCTCGCACGGGCGTGAAGGTATCGAGCCTGGCGATTGGCGAACTGAACCGCGTGCCCTATAAATCGCAACCGAAGACGGAAGAATGGGTCTGGAACAGCGTGGATGCGGCGAAAGCGTTGGGTGTGAAAGTGATTTTGCTCGCATTCTTCTCGGATGGCGACCTGCGGAACGACGACACCGGTAAAAAAGCCGTGATCGAACGCTTGAAAAAAGTAGCGCCGCACGCGGAGAAACAAGGCATTACCCTGGGTATCGAATCGTGGCTGAGCGGACAAGAGCATTTGGACATTATTAATGCAGTCGGCTCGAAGGCGGTGAAGGTTTATTACGATTTCCGCAATTCCACGGACGCCGGTCATGACATTTTCAAGGAAATACCGATGCTCGGAAAGGACATGATTTGTGAAATACATATGAAAGAAAACGGTCAGCGCCTCGGCGAAGGCCCGCTCGACTGGCCGCGAGTGGCGAAAGCGGTAAAGGACATCGGGTACGAGGGCTGGATGCAGATCGAAGGCGCCACGCCGCGGGGCGCAGAAATTATCCCGGCTTACCAGCATAATCTGAACTATCTCAAAGGGTTGTTTTTATCTTAAAACTTAGGGAGTAAAGGAGGAAAGGGAGGAAGGAGGACGGGGGATTTTCCTCCCTTTCTCCTTCCTCCATCCTCCCCTTTCTCCATTCTCCTTCAATATGAACATGACCAGCGCATTACCGCTCCATAGAACCACTATTTTAGCTGGAAGCATTATGCTGGCTTCCATTTTCAGCATTATTTCTATTCAAAACGGCCAGGAACCGCCGCGGCAATCTGCATTACCAGCGGTAACCGCCGACGATTCCTCGCGCCTGTACGTGCCCGATGACCTCGAAGCGACGTTATGGGCGGAAGCGCCGATGTTTTACAATCCGACCAACATGGATATCGATGCTAAGGGCCGGGTATGGATCACGGAAGCGGTCAATTACCGCGATTTTAACACTAAACCCGCCGAGCGCCTGAGTCACAAACAAAAAGGCGACCGGGTAATGATCCTGGAAGACAAAGACGGCGATGGGAAGGCCGAATCGGCCAAAGTGTATGTGGAAGATTCGCTGCTGACTGCGCCGCTTGGCATTGCGGTGATCGGGAACAAAACAATCGTCTCATGCGCCCCTAACCTGCTCGTGTACACGGACACGAATGGCGACGACAAACCCGACAAACGCGAAGTTTTCCTGACCGGCTTCGGTGGGTACGATCATGACCATTCGCTGCATTCGCTCATTGTCGGGCCGGATGGGAAGTATTATTTCAATACCGGCAATGCTGGCCCGCACAACGTTACCGACAAAAGCGGCTGGACGTTGCGCAGCGGAAGCTTTTACACCGGCGGCACGCCTTACAACAAGAAAAACGAGGGTAACCAGAAGTCTGACGATGGCCGCATTTGGGTCGGTGGGCTCGCATTGCGCATTAATCCCGATGGCACGGGGCTGAAAGTACTTGGCCACAACTTCCGTAACAGCTACGAAGTATGCCTAGACAGCTACGGTAACATGTGGCAGAACGATAACGACGACCAGGTGATCACCTGTCGCGTTTCATTTTTGCAGGAAAATGGTAATGCGGGCTATTTTTCGGCGGATGGTACCCGCTACTGGCAGGCCGACCGCCGCCCCGGTCAGGATATTTTCACCACCCATTGGCATCAGGAAGATCCGGGCGTAATGCCTGCGGGTGACAATTCCGGTGCGGGTTCGCCAACGGGGATTGTATTTTATGAAGGAGATGAACTAGGCAACAACTACCGCGGAACGTTGCTAAGCTGTGAAGCCGGGCGGAATGTGATCTTCGCCTACCAGCCTAAACCGCAAGGTGCAGGCTTCGCATTGAACCGCCGTGACCTGATCAGCTCATTTCCCAAAGTTTCTGAACGTTATGAATGGTACGAAACCGACCAGGACTACCGCAAATGGTTCCGGCCGTCGGATGTGGCAGTGGGGCCAGACGGGGCCATTTACGTCGCCGATTGGTACGATCCGGTGGTCGGTGGGCATGCGATGAAGGACAAAAGGGGTTATGGCCGTATTTACCGCATCACACCGAAAGGTAAAAAGCTGAAAACGCCAAAACTGGACTTCACCACGACCGCAGGACTTGTCAATGCATTGCAAAACCCTGCGATCAATGTGCGTGCACTGGGTTTTGAAGGTTTAAGATTAAAAGGAGGCGCTGTGATACCGGAAGTTAAACAATTGCTGACGGTGGAAAACCCTTACCATCAGGCACGGGCTATCTGGCTTTTGGCGCAACTGGGCGAGCAGGGTAATGCGGAGGTGGTGAATTTACTGTCATCGCCGAATGCAATGCACCGGCTCACGGCCTTCCGCGCATTAAAATCGACGGGTAAGGTCAATGCTTATTTTGAGCAAATGTCGAAAGATACCGATCCTTCCGTGCGGCGGGAAGTGGGGATAGCATTGCGGGACCTTTCTCACAAGGAAGCTTACCCGAGTATTTTCAACTTAATAAAAAACTACGACGGCAAGGACCCATGGATGCTTGAAGCAATTGGTACGGCTGCCGACGGGAAGGAAGACAAGGTGTACGCCAACGTGCGGGAGGCGTTTAAGGCCGATCCCCCATTTTGGAAACCGCAACGTTCTAATCTCGCGTGGCGGTTGCATCCTGTAATGGCAGTGGAGGAATTGAAGGTCAGGGCGGGCTCGGAGAAAGTTTCGGAGCCGGAGCGGCGCAAAGCATTGACGGCCATTGGTTTTATCAAAGACAAAAAAGCCGCCGAAGCAATGATTGCATTGTCCAAATCCACATTGCCAGACGTGGCTTCCCAGGCTTCTTATTGGATCAATTTCCGCAAAAGCAACGACTGGGCCGACCTCATGAACTGGGAAGAAGCCACTGCGCAGGTGATGACGCCCGCCTACAAACGCATGCTCGACCTGAAAAAGACCGTCGCCGATAAAGCGCAACCTATGCCGCAGCGTATCGAAACCGCCCGGCAAATGGCGTCGGATATGAATGGCGGCAATATCCTCGTGGACATGCGCGTGCAAGGGCAGCTGCCTGATACCATCGCGAAATCGGTCAGCGAAATCATCTTCAAAAACCCCGACCAGAATGTGCGCGTGGTTGCCAGCCAGTTTTTCCCGAGAAACGGCAAGGTTTTGAAAACCGATTTCATTTCCCGGATGAATGCGGACCCGGCGCATGGCGAAAAGATATTCTCGACTACCTGCGCCGCCTGCCACAAACACGGCAAAACCGGTGCCGAAATCGGGCCGGATTTGACTACTATTCATAAAAAATTCGATAAAGCGGGCCTCCTCGACGCTATCGTGAACCCGTCAGCTAGCATGGTTTTCGGCTATGAAAGCTACACGATTGTGACCAAAAAGGGCGATACCTACTTCGGCTTTCTCCTAAGCGACGGCGCGAATGTAGTGCTGAAAGATGCCGCCGGCCAGCAGCACACCATCAAAGCCGATCAGATCAAAACACGGGAGAAAATGCCATCGTCGTTAATGCCCGAGCCGACCGCATTGGGTTTGAACGAGCAAGATCTGGCTGATTTGACGGGGTATTTGTTGAAATTTAAATGATGGCTAACCGCGTAACAAACATTATCACGGTGCGCTGCACCTCACATCTTGCACACAAATACCCCGTTTCTACAAATATTTTGGTGCTCTGCACCTGTCGTTCGCTAGAAACCCGGAACGATAGGGGCAGCGCCCCAAAATATTTGTAGAATGGTTGATTTCAAAATTGTTTTGAGGTGCAGCGCACCGTAATAAATGCGCCGAAAGAAAAGCGGCATCGCTGTGCATTATCAATCGGTTCCTTTTTTATTACAATTTTAAATACTGGATAATAAAAACAAATAATATAACTTTGCCAGAATCCTGTTTCCTGATCCTTAACAAAAACTAGCCGCAATGGTGGATAACGACAAAGCCGGCCACCTGCTCCTCGCATTGCAAAAAGGCGATGCGGAAGCATTTACGGCGATTTATAAGGCCTATTGGTACGATATGTTCCTGGTCGCGTACCGGAAGCTGCGTAACAAGGAGGCCGCCGAGGAGATCGTGCAGGACATTTTCCTGCGGGTCTGGCGGGAACGGGATACCCTGCACATCGAAAACCTGAACTACTACCTTTTCTCCGCCGTCCGCTACGAGGTCATCGATCACATCCGCGCGAAAGGCCGCACCTTCGAATACCTCGACTACTATGGCGCAGTAGACTCAATTCAGGATTTGAATACCGAAAACCAGCTCGCGCTGGACGAGCTGCTGCGGGTAATCGACGAATGCCTGCACATTCTCCCCGAAAAAACCCGCGAAATTTTCCGCCTGCATAAGCTCGAATACTGGCCCATTTCCCGCATTGCTCCCCGCTTCGGCCTCTCCGAAAAGGCCGTAGAATACCACCTCACCAAATCCGTCCGCGTCGTTCGGACCCATTTAAAAGAAGTAATGATCCTCCTACTCGCCGCATCCGGGCTATTCTAACCTTCCTCCCATTCCTCCATCCTCCCATCCTCCATTTTTCCCTTACTCCCCTTCTTCCACCCTCCCTTCCTCCCACACGTCATTATCTTTTTCAAAGAACTTTCTCCCCACAAAGGCTTTCTAATTGCACAATTCAAATATTTTCTAAATCTATTTAGGGAATGCTGCCATTTCTTCGGCTTATCATTTTGAAGGCCTGATTTTACCCGATACACATCAATGAACAATAAGGAATGGCACGCCCTGCTCCTGAAATACCGGGAGGGAAGCTGCACAAAGGAGGAAATGCTGAAAATTCACCACTGGTACGAAGGCCTCAATGCCGACGGACTGGCGGTGCTCAACGACCAGGAAAAGCGTGAGATGGAGGAGAGAATGCTGGGCAGGCTGGCCTTGGAAACGTCTGCCACAGGCGCACCTGCGGTGGAATATGCGGAGCCGGTTGTGTTGAGAAATTGGTGGCGTAGCGCGGCGGTATACCTCTCGACGGCGGCGGCTGTGCTGCTGGTGATCGGTTTGTGGGTATTTCCGGGCAAAAACGCGCGCCGGGCCGGAGTAATGCAGGAAAAACTATTTGTACAAGCACCCAACAGCCGCCTGATCACCGAAGAGAACACAACGAAAGTTCCGAAACGCCTGACATTGAGCGACCGCAGCACGGTAATACTCGAACCGGGTGCCAAAATCGTTTTCCCCGCATCATTTACCGGTGATAAGCGCACCGTGCAGCTCACGGGCGATGCATTCTTCCAGATCACGCGCAATCCCGACCAACCCTTCCTGGTGTACAGCGGCAAACTCATCACCCGCGTGCTCGGGACCAGTTTCAGGATCAAAAACAGTGCGAAGGATCAGGCGCTCGAAGTGGAAGTAGTGACCGGGAAAGTGTCCGTGTTTGAAAACCGGGAGGCATTCAGTGAAGTTGATTCGGTTGATAATCAGGGTAATGGTGTAGTGCTGACGCCCAATCAACGCGTTACCTACTTCCCCGAAAGCCGCCACCTGATGACCGGCCTGGTACCCGAACCGGTGAAAGCTTCGACGACTACGCAGGAAACCAAAATGATTTTTAACGATGAAAAGCTGGAAAAGATAGCGGAAACGTTGCAGGGAGTTTACGGGATCGAGATCGTTTTCGAAAACGACCGCATCGCGCATTGCAGCTTCACCGGCGACCTTACCGACATGCAGCTTTACGACAAGCTGGCGCTCGTTTGCAAATCCAACGGTGCCGATTACGAAGTGAAAGGTACACGCATTCTGATCAACGGTCGCGGCTGCGACTGAGTTTTACCAAATCCTAAACCCTTAACTATGAACCCATAAAACTACCCTGCTAACCCAAAACGAAGAAACCGATAGTGTACCACCACTACCGGCTTCGGGAATGCCTGCTTACGTGATCCTGGACAGACGGTAAGCGGGCGGATGTCCTGTTTTTCACAAATAGAACCTTCAAAAATATGCAAAAAACCCAACAGTTAAAATGGTGTGCATCACTATGCATGGTCATGAAAATAACATTTGCCCAAATCCTTTTTGCAGTGGTTTTTACGACGCTCACCCACGCCGCGAGCGAGGGACGTGCGCAGGAAATCATGGAGCGAATGGTGACGATCCATGCGCAGAATGCCGAACTGAGAAATGTACTGCGCGACATCGAGGCGCAGGCCGACGTGAAGTTTGCTTACAGCCAGAAAAATATCCGGGCAGAACGTACCGTGGATGTGCATATCAACCGTCAGAAGCTTTCGGCAGCGCTGAGCTCGCTGCTTGACCCATTGCACATTGCCTATGAACTTACGGCTGGCCGTATTTTGCTAACGGCCGAAACCGGCGCTGTATCGGAACCGCAGCAGACGGAGCCGGCCGAAACACTTGCCGCACCCGCATTGGCGATGGTGAAAGGCAAGGTGATCGATGAAAACAATGCGGGCCTGCCGGGTGTGAGTGTGATCATCAAAGGCACGCAGAAAGGTACCACTACCGATCAGGAAGGTGCATTTGCCCTCGAAGTGATCGAACAGAATGCGAAGCTGGTGTTCAGTTTTGTGGGCTACAAGCCGCAGGAAGTGGCCGTGGGTGGCCAGACGAACATTTCGGTCACCATGCAGCCCGACAACCAGGCGCTCGAAGAAGTGGTGGTTGTGGGTTATGGATCGGTAAGAAAGAGTGACCTGACGGGCTCGGTAGCAAGTATTAAAGGCGATGCGATCCGTGAAATGCCCGTTACCTCGGTGGATCAGGCGATCCAGTCGCGGGCGCCGGGCGTGCAAGTAACGCAAACCTCGGGCGCGCCGGGCGGCGGTATCTCCATCCGCGTGCGGGGTGCGAACTCGATCAACAGCGGTAGCGAGCCGCTTTACGTGATTGACGGTTTCCCTATTTACCCCGATAATGGCGCATTAGGCACCAGCGGTAACCGCCAGCCTACCAATGCGATGGCGACCATTAACCCCAACGAAATCGAATCCATTGAAATACTCAAAGATGCCTCCGCGACCTCCATTTATGGTTCCCGTGGTGCCAATGGAGTAATCCTGATCACCACCAAGCGTGGTAAGGAAGGCCAGAGCCGCGTCGACTACGATGGTTCCTATTCGTTCCAAACCATTGCACGTGAGGTAGATGTACTGAATGGCGCCGATTATGCCCGCTACATTAATATGCTCGAACGCAGCCAGGGTGGAAATCCCCGCTATACCGACGCGCAGATCGGGCAAATCGGCAAGGGTACCGACTGGTGGGACGTGGTTTCACGCACCGGCGGGCTTTCCAATCACCAGCTTTCGTTTACCGGCGGTAACAAGGGAATGCGTTACGCGTTTGTAGGTAATTATCTGAATAACAAGGGGATCATTAAAAATACGGATTTCAACCGCTACGGTTTCCGGATGAACCTGGATAATGATTTCCTGAAAGGTAAGGCAACGCTGAGCAATAGCTGGTCGTTCAACCGCTCGGGCAGCAGCAATGTGCCTACGGATCGCGGCGGGCCTGGCGGTATCGTGATCACGGCATTGGGCCTCGATCCTACCGGGCCGGTTTACGATCAGAACGGCGGATACCAGTACGCGAGCTACGACCAGCGTTTTATGACCAACCCATTGGCCGAAGCTACGGAAGGTTACGATAAGGATTTTACCAACCGCCTTTTCGGTACTTCGGCGCTGAGCGTGAACATTCTGGAAGGTCTGAAATTCCGTACCAGCCTCGGCCTCGATATTGTAAATGCGCGCCGGACTACTTTTTACAACAACTTCACATACCTGGGCCGCCAGAATGGCCGTGAGTTGCAGAAAGCGAATCGGAACTCTAATAACATATTGAATGAGAATATTTTAACATACAATAAAGAGATTGCCAAGGGGCATTATCTTGACGTTACACTCGGCTATACTTATCAAAAGGAAATTAATTACTTCGAATCGAATGCCACCCGCGGGCTTCCTTCCGACGACATCGACGCGGTGAATATGCAGAATGGGAGCCGGCCGTTGGTACCGACGTCGGGGCGTGTGGAATGGGAGCTGATGTCGATGCTGGGACGTATCAACTACAATCTCAAAGACCGTTACCTGCTCACGGTGACGCTCCGCCGCGATGGTTCTTCGAAATTCGGTCCGAATAACAAATGGGCTACTTTCCCTTCGGCGGCGGTCGGCTGGCGTGTGGTGAATGAGGAGTTTTTCAAAAACTCGGGGTTAGGGAAGATTTTTGATGATTTCAAAATTCGCGCAAGCTATGGTTTGACCGGTAACTCGCAAATTCCGGTGTACCGTTCGGTAGCGGGTTTGATACCTTACAATTACGTTTTCGGTGGTGTGCCTACGCTCGTTTCCGGATATGCGCCTAACCGTATTCCTAACTCGGATTTGAAATGGGAGAGTACCTCGATGCTCAATGTCGGTCTCGATTTTGCATTGCTGAACAATCGCCTGAGCCTCACTGTCGACGCATTCAAAAACAAAACTACTGACCTGCTGCTTGATGTTTCGATCCCGCAAAGTACCGGTTTCAGCACTATAATGCTTAACTCCGGCTCGCTGAGCAACAAGGGCCTGGAATTCTCGGCCAATTATAAACTGATCAGTACCAATGCATTGACATGGGACGTGAGTGGTAATGTTTCGATTTTAAGAAACAAAATCCTCGACCTCGGTATGAGCACGCCATTCTTCTCCAACAGCACCAGCGGTCACCTCGGTGTGCTGGGCAGCTGGGTACAGGGCGGCAATCCCATCGGCGTATGGAGCGGGTATAACTACATTGGTTTGTTCCAATCCGACGAGGAAGGCAAAAGCTACTCAGCCAAAGCGGGTTATCCAAAATACGAGGACGTAAACGGCGACGGTAAGTATACCACCGATGATTTCAAGATCATCGGCGACCCGAACCCGAAACTGACCTGGGGTTTCAATACCAGCCTGAAATACAAGGGCTTTGATCTGGGAGTATTCTTCCGCGGCGTGCATGGCAACAAGATCCGTAACCTGCAACAATCCGAAATGGGTGACGGCGTGCAAAAAATCAACCAGATCGCCAATATCCTGACCGATTCGTGGACACCGGAAAATCCGAATGCATCCCGTCCGGTAATCGATGGCCGCCGCGATTTCATTTCTTTCCGCCGGTCGTCATTCTTCATCCAGGATGGTTCGTTCGTGCGCCTGCAGAATCTCTCGCTCGGGTACACGCTCCCGATCAAGAGCGCCTACATCCGCAATGCGCGCGTGTATGTGAGCGGGCAAAACCTCTTCCTGATCACCAAATACAAGGGTTTCGACCCCGAAGTGAACAACCAGGGACAGAACAACCTGAACCGCGGCGACGATTACGATGCTTATCCGCGCGCGCGCCAGTTCACAGTGGGTGTTAATCTTGGTATTTAATATTTCAAATTGAAAATCAGTTTGTTATGAAAAAGTCATTTTTATATAAAATCAGATTGACGGGTCTTTCGGCATTACTTTTCGCGGTGGCAGGTTGCTCGGATTTGAAGGAAAAACCCGATTTTATTAATCCGGATACCTTTTACAAAACCGCGGCGGAGCTGACGCTCGGCGTGAATGCGGTTTACGACGATCTCAATTCGCAATACTCAGGCTACTTCTACGATCGTTATGTATTTGAATGTCTGATAGGTTACCAGGTGGGATGGGAGAAAGGGCCGCTGCAATACAACCTGGGCAATGTGAACCCGGCCGATGAATATATCGAGGCTTACTGGGGGATCTGCTACCGCTCGATCAACCGGGCGAATGCGATCATCGAAACCGCCGATGCCATGAAAGATCCGACGAACGAAGCGTTGATCAAGCGCGTCAAAGGAGAAGCGCTGTTTTTGCGCGCATTCTACTATTACAGCTTGCTGAGCTATTTCGATAATGTGCCGCTGACGATCAAATCGACCCAAAATATCTCGGAATTGCCGTCGAATACCGGTGGTAAAGCGGCTGTAATCGAGCAGATTTACGCGGATAGCAAAGCGGCAGCTGATTTGCTGCCAGCCAGCTATACCGGCGCGGATATCGGTCGCGCTACCAAATGGGCCGCGAAATCGATTTTGATGAAAACGCAGCTTTGGGATGAAAAATGGGCCGAAGCGAAAGCTACGGGCGAGGATATCATTAATAATAGCGGCATTACGCTGTTCGCCGATTTCTCCCACAATTTTGATTTAAGTCATGAAAATCAGGGAGAAAGGATCTTCGAAGCGCAGGTTTCGGCCTCGGCCAACCCGAACGAGTTCAATGTGCATTCCATGCACTTTAACCCGGAAGATTTTCCGAGTGAACTGGGCGGATCGGGTTGGAGCTGGCTGAGCGCTACGCAGGAATTCCGTGCCAGTTATGATCCAAAGGATAAGCGCATTGCAGGAACGTTCATTGAGAGTTATCCTACGGGGCGTTTTGGTAAAATTAACGGCACTTACCCGATCGTGCATTGGAGCGAGAAGGCCGACTATAACCTCTCGCGTTTCGGAGGCGTAGTGAAATCGGATGCCGACCCGAAAGACCAGGCACAGATGATTTTCGGGAAAGCGTGGGCGGCGAAGATCGTAGAGCTGGATAAGAGCAATGCGGCTACCGAGAAAAACACGATTTACATTCGCCTGGCCGACATTCTGCTCGGCCATTCCGAAGCTTGCAACGAAAGCGGGCAAGGCGATGCATATGCGTCGATTAACAAGGTGCGTACCCGCGCAGGTCTGACTCCGTTGAAAGGGCTTACACAAGCGACCCTGCGCGACGCGATCATCCACGAACGCATGCAGGAGTTTGTTTTCGAACAGGTGATGTACCCCGAATTACGCCGGAAAAGCAAGCTGGGCGGGGCGGTGGATTACCTCGGAAAGGAAATCAAACATTTTGCCGAGAAATACAATCTCGACCGCGCGCCCAAAGAGCGTGACTATGTGTTGCCGCTGCCGCAAAAAGAGCTGCTGGGCAACCCGAATGTGAAGCAGAACGCCATTTGGCAATAAGTTGAGTGCGCCTCCGTCGGCAACGATGAGCCGTTGGGTAATTTTGGTTAAATTCAGTCTTTTAGCCGTGAGAACAGCAGGATAAGTCAAGTTAACCGCTGGTTCAATAGTCGGTGTGGACGGAGGCCGCATAGCTTATATTGTTAAGTTTTGAAGCATTAATATTTTAAAATTAAACCAATGCATACCAGATTTTTGATCGGTTTAGTGGTGGTGGCGGTGCCGGTAATGTACTTTTCTTTTGCCGGTGTCCCGTGGGGTAGGAAGGTGGATTACAATGCCGATGTAAAGCCGATCCTCAACAAGCATTGCATGGGCTGCCATGGCGGTGTGAAAAAGGCCGGTGACGTGAGTTTTCTGTTCGAGCACGAAATGCTGGAACCGGGCAAATCGGGCAAAATACCCGTCGTACGCGGCGATGCGGATGCGAGCGAGATGATCCGTCGCATTCTGACGAACGATCCCGACGAGAAAATGCCGAAAAACGGCACGCCGCTCAACGAAAAGGAAATCGGTATTCTGAAAGACTGGATCAATGAGGGCGCGGAATGGGAAACGCATTGGTCCTACAAAAAAATAGAAAGGCCTGATGTGCCGTCTTTGAATGGTTTCTCCAATTTGTTCGGCTTGCTGAATACAGGCGATAAAGCCTGGGCTAAGAATGAAATCGACCATTTTGTTAGCCAAAAACTCAAACAGGAAGGCTTGAAAACTTCCGCGGAAGCCGACCGCGCTACATTGCTGCGCCGTGTCAGCCTCGACATTACCGGCCTGCCTCCAAGCGAACAAGAAGTACAGGATTTTGAAAACGACAAATCGCCCGACGCCTATGAAAAGGTGGTGGATAAGCTGCTCAAATCGTCGGCATATGGCGAGAAATGGACTTCGATGTGGATGGACCTTGCGCGCTATGCCGATACCAAGGGTTACGAAAGCGACGGCGGGCGCACCATGTGGCGTTACCGCGATTATGTGGTTAAATCTTTCAATGAAGACAAGCCGTTCGACCGCTTCACCATCGAACAGCTGGCCGGCGACCTCTTGCCAGAGAAAAAGAACGGCTTTCCAGTTGAGCAAAATGTGATAGCCACTGGTTTTCACCGGAATACGATGACAAACAACGAAGGCGGAACTGACGACGAAGAGTTTCGTACAGCTGCATTGATCGACCGGGTAAATACAACCTGGGAGGTTTGGCAGGGAACTACATTTGCCTGCATTCAATGCCACAGCCACCCATATGACCCCATTCCGCACGATGATTATTACAAGTATGCGGCCTTCTTCAACAATTCTCGCGACGAGGATGTGTGGGACGAATGGCCGAAGCTGCGGTTTTACAAAGGTGAAGATTCAGCCCGTTTCGAGAGAGTAAAAGAATGGGTGCAGAAATACGACCCCAAAGAGCTGGAAGCCAAAACGCAGTTCATGAAGGTGGTGGAGCCGAAGATCAATGCGCACAACTTTGTGAAAGGCGACCAGTCGACGGTGCTCGTGATTTCCTATTATGGTGTAAAAGACAAAGGTAATGCGCGCATTCCGCAGGTGAACCTTACCGGCGCCGATAATGTGCTGATGAATATTGGTACAAAAGCGGAGAATGCGGTTTTGACCTTGCATTTGGATAAGCTCGACGGCCCGGTGCTTTCGACTATCAAAGTCCCGATGCGTGACACGGTAATCGTGGCGCCGATCGTCAAAACGAACGGAAAACATGACATTTATCTCTCATTACATAGCCCCAAAGCACCCGAAGAATGGGTACGCATTACCTGGGCAGCATTTCAAAAAGCGTTGCCAGGCGCCAGCCAGCCGGGTTATGAGCAGGTCGTGAACGACTACGCCACCGCATTGACCCGCCCAACGGAAAGCATGCCGGTACTTTGGGAGGGAAAAGGTGATTTTGCACGTAAAACCAACGTTTTCGTCCGCGGTAACTGGATGGTGAAAGGTCCGGAAGTGAAGGCGGACGTGCCCAAACTCCTGGCACCGATGCCCAAAGGAGCCTCCCGCGACCGCCTCGGTCTTGCCCAATGGATCGTAAGCCGCGATAATGCATTGACAAGCCGGGTAATCGTGAACCGTTTCTGGGAGCAGCTTTTCGGAAGAGGTATTGTGGAAACCGTCGAAGATTTTGGTTCCCAAGGCGCCGAACCATCCCATCCCGAACTACTCGACTGGCTGGCGGTTTCGTTCATGGACGATTATCATTGGAGTGTGAAAAAGTTGCTTAAAACGATCGTCATGTCGGCCACTTACCGGCAGGATTCCCGTTCTGACCAACACAGAAAAGAGAAAGACCCGTACAATGTGTGGCTCTCACGTGGCCCGCGCGTACGCCTGAGCGCCGAGCAGGTACGCGACCAGGCGCTCGCATGCAGTGGTCTGATTTCCAACAAGATGTATGGTCCCAGTGTGATGCCGCCGCAACCGGATAAGATCTGGCAGTCGCCATACAGCGGTGAGAGCTGGGTAGTGAGCGCAGGCGAGGATAAATACCGCCGGGGCGTTTACACTTATTGGAAAAGAACGGCCCCGTACCCATCCATGACCACTTTCGATGCGCCCAGCCGCGAGTTTTGTCAGTCGAGAAGGATTATTACCAACACGCCGTTGCAGGCATTGGTAACCCTGAACGACCCCGTTTACCTCGAAGCCGCTGAAAAATTGGCTTCTAAAATGAAAACCCGCGGCAAAACGCCCGAGCAGCAGCTGAAAGAAGGCTACCGCCTGCTTACGTTCAAGCCGATTGAGCAGAAGAGCTTGAATGTGCTCATGAAAGTGTATAAAGACGCGCTGAACGAGTACAGGCAGAAACCTTCCGAAGTGGATAGTATTTTGGTGTATGGCAAAGAAAAGTCGCCGGAATTGGCAGCGTTGACGGTATCAGCGAACGTGCTGCTGAACCTGGATAACGTCGTGACGAAGGAGTAGCGCTGATGCCCGTTGACCCCTTTCCCCGTCGGCTAAAGTCGACGGAAATAGATTGGGGTCGGGTACAGCAAC
Organism: Dyadobacter soli; assembly: GCF_900101885.1. Classification (GTDB taxonomy): domain Bacteria; phylum Bacteroidota; class Bacteroidia; order Cytophagales; family Spirosomataceae; genus Dyadobacter; species Dyadobacter soli. The sequence continues at coordinate 116,789 of NZ_FNAN01000006.1, forward strand.
GCTGGCGAATTGATAAATAGAAGGCAACGTAGCTCGCCCAAGAGGCGGCAACTAACAGCAAAAAAGTATCTATTACCGTCGACTTTAGTCGACGGGTCTTAAAAAACTAAAAAAGGGCCGGAGGCCCGTAGCCCTATTCCCAACCCAGGGTTTCAACCCTGGGTGCTGGCGGTGCCGCTGCTGTGGCGGTGCTGCTGCTGGCGATGCTGATGCTGCTGCTAGCGGTGCTGCTGCCGGCGGCGCTGCTACTGGTGATGATGATACGGGGCAAGGTAACCAAGTCTGCAAATGGAGAAACTACTTAAAGAACTACAACACGCGGAACTGCACCGCCAAACCCGCCGACACTTTTTGCAATCGGCTGGCTTCGGGCTGGGCGCGCTGGGCCTGGGCTCGTTGCTGGGCTCCTGCGGCTCGTCCAAAGCCGGAGAGGTTGCGGGTGCTTCCGAATCGCTGGCAGGAAGCGGCATCCCGCAGTTCGCGCCGAAGGCCAAGCGGGTGATTTACATTCATATGGCCGGAGCACCGTCGCAGCTCGAACTGTTCGATTACAAACCCGAGCTCGTTAAATACCACGGGAAAGACTGTCCGGCCGAGTTTTTGGAAGGCAAGAAGTTTGCATTCATCCAGGGCGTGCCCAAAATGCTTGGGCCACAGGGGAAATTTGCGCAGTATGGCCAATCCGGCGCCTGGCTGTCGGATTACCTGCCCTATTTGCAGACCGTCGCCGACGAAATCACCTTCCTGAAAGCCATGCACACCGACCAGTTCAACCACGCGCCAGCGCAGTTGCTCCTGCATACGGGTAGCCCGCGGCTTGGGCGCCCGAGCCTGGGCGCATGGGCGGTGTACGGGCTGGGTTCCGAAAACCGCAATTTGCCGGGGTTCATCGTGCTCGCCTCCGGTGGTCGCCAGCCCGATGCGGGAAAAAGCGTTTACGGAAGCGGCTTTTTGCCATCGGTATACCAGGGTGTGCAATGCAGGACGGGCGGTGACCCGGTGTTGTACGTGACCGACCCGAATGGTATGAACCGGAACATCCGCAAGAAAACCATCGACGCGATCAACGAAATCAACCGGCAGACTTACGAAGAAGTCCAGGACCCGGAGATTTTGACGCGTATCAGTCAATATGAAATGGCTTTCCGGATGCAGATGTCGGTGCCCGAGGTAATGGATGTTGCCAAGGAGCCGCAATTTATTCTCGATATGTATGGAGTAAAAGCGGGCGAAGGAAGCTTTGGTATGAACTGCCTCCTGGCCCGAAAACTCATCGAAAACGATGTGCGATTCGTGCAGCTTTTCGATTGGGGCTGGGATGGCCACGGTACCAATGCCACCGACAATGTAGAAGGCGGGTTGCGCTCCAAATGCCAGATTTCCGACAAGCCTATTGCCGCATTGATTAAGGATTTGAAAATGCGCGGGTTATTGGAAGAAACGCTCGTCGTTTTTGGGGCGGAATTTGGCCGGACGCCGATGCAGGAGAACCGTAACGGCGTGGTAATGCCCTACATGGGTCGCGACCATCACCTCGAAGCCTACACCATGTGGATGGCCGGCGGCGGCGTGAAGCGTGGGTACAGCCACGGCGAAACCGACGAACTCGGCTACTACGGGGCGAAAGATCGGGTACACGTTCACGATTTGCAGGCTACGATCCTGCATTTGATGGGTTTTGACCATGAGAAATTTACCTATCCGTTCCAGGGACGAAATTTCAGGCTGACGGATACCGAAGGGAAAGTCGTGAAACAAGTGATCGCATAAGCAACAGCATTTTTTAGCAGTATTTAAACCAAACCATGGCGGAAGAAACAGTTAAGGCGTTCAGAATGCAGCTCAAACCCGGATTTGAAGCGGAGTACAAAAAGAGACACGACGAAATATGGCCCGAACTGAGCCAGCTTTTGAAAGAAGCCGGCGTTACGGAGTACTACATTTTCCTCGACGAAGCCACGCTGGCGCTTTTTGCATTTCAAAAACTGGGAAGTAACGATACTACTGCCAACCTGCCTGCCCTTCCGATCATGAAAAGATGGTGGGACCATATGGCCGATATTATGGACGTTAACCCCGATAATTCGCCCGTGGCCATTCCCTGTCGGGAGGTTTTCCGACTGTAATGCATTGATTTTGAATAATCCTAACCCATAATTATTGATTTCCGGTATGCTCATTCCTCTTCTTCAGGCGTCGCCCTGGGCGCTTTTTATCGGGCGTTTCCACCCGGTACTGGTGCATTTACCCATTGGTTTTCTGTTGATTGCGGCCTTAATCGAAATCGGGCGGAGGACCGGCAAGATTTCGGTAAGTGAATCTACCGTGGTTTTTGTGCTGTTCTGGTCGGCGGTGAGCGCCACTTTTGCCTGCATTGCGGGATACCTGCTGTCGTTGGGCGGCGGTTACGACGAAGATCTGCTGGGCGCGCATATGTGGAAAGGCATTGGCGTGGCGGTATTCGCGTGGGTTGCCTGGCTGGTGAAGTCGGACAGGCTTGCCGGTAAACTTTCTTTTGGAAAAGCCGTGTATTTACCCGCATTCGCAGTGGCCGTCGTACTAACGATGACCGCGGGGCACGACGGTGGTTCGTTGACGCACGGCGATGGTTACCTCACCCAATATACTCCCGAGCCGTTCCGTAGCCTTGCGGGAATGGACCCTATTGAAGAAAAGGCAAAGGAAATCAAACCGATTACAGATATTCAGCAAGCGGTTGTTTATAAAGATATTGTGCAGCCCATTCTCGAAGCACGCTGTACGCAATGCCATAATGCAAGCAAGAAAAAAGGCGATTTGCGCATGGACGAGCTTGCATTGCTCATGAAAGGCGGCGAAAACGGCCCGGCGTTTGTTGCAGGCAAAGGTGCTGAAAGTGATATGATCAAACGTTGCCTGCTCGACGAGAGCGATGACAACCATATGCCTCCGAAAGGCAAACCGCAGTTGAGCACCGAGCAAATCGCATTGCTTTCGTGGTGGATCGACCAGGGTGCGCCTGCTGAGAAAAAAGTTTCCGAACTGACTGTACCCGATCAGCTGAAACCAGCCCTGGCATCACTGGGCGGCGGTCCGGCGGCCGGCGGTTCGGCGACGGGTGGTTCCGCTGGTAATGCAAAACAGAAAGAATCCGCTATCGCGACGTTGAAAGTCACCCCGGCCAAGGAAGCCGATATCCAGGCATTGCGCAAAGCGGGATTGATCGTCAATACATTATCGCAAGACCAGAACCTGCTGGAAGTGAGCGCGGTGAATGCACCAAAGTTCAGTGATAAGGATATTGCATTGCTTTTACCCGTTGCAGAGCAGGTAACCTGGCTGAAATTAGGCAGTACTCAGATCACGGATAATGGATTGAAGGAAATTGCCAAGCTGAAAAATCTTACCAAACTCCATCTGGAACATACCGGCGTCACGGATCAGGGCATTGCACAGATCAAAGGGCTGCCGCATTTGGAATATCTGAACATCATCGATACCAAAATCGGCGACGCTGGTTTGAAAAACATCGTCGCACTGAAAGGCCTCCGTTCAATTTACGTCTGGCAATCGGCGGTTACCGATAGCGCGGTAGCGCAAACGGCCCGCCAAACGCCCGGTTTACAGATTGTCAATGGTTTCAGCGAAGCCGAAGTGGCGCAATTCCTGAAAGCAGGGGACAGCACGGCCACCAAACCAGTCGCGGCGTCCAAGAAATAGTCATGAAGTAGTCAGGTGTGGTCAGCCATGGTCAGGTGTAGTCAAGTATTGTCGTCAAGAGGCGAGAATATTCAGTTGCAGCATCAATACCTGACCTAATGACCTCCTGACTACATCTGACAGCATCACTAATGACCAGATCTGACAATATTCAATCATTCAATCATTCAGTCATTCAGTCATTCAGTCATTCAAAATTAAATGAACCGCCGGGACTTCATTAATAACGCCACAGCTGCCGCAGTTACCACAGCCGGCGCGTTGACGACCTTCGAATCCATTGCCGATACGAACAAAGCTGCCGTGCAGTTTGAAAATAAATTATCGTTGAAAGTGCTCGGTACTAACTGGGGCTTTCAGGGTACCACCGACCAATTTTGTGCGGCAGTCAAAAAAGAAGGTTACGATGGCATTGAAATGTGGTGGCAGGGTTCGAAAGACAAGCAAAAAGAGCTTTTGGACGCATTAACCAAACATAAATTGGAAGTAGGCTTCCTTTGCGGATCGGGGGAAAAGGATTATCAAACGCATTTGAAAGCATTCAAATCGCAGATCGATGCCGCTACCACGCAGTGGCCCGTGAAGCCCCTCTATATCAATTGCCACAGCGGTCGCGATCATTTTACCTACGACCAGAACAAGGCATTTATAGACTATACTACCGAGGCGTCGACCAAAAGCGGTATTCCTATTTACCATGAAACCCACCGCGGGCGTATGCTTTTTGCAGCGCACGTCGCCCGGAATTTTATCGAGAAAAACCCTGCATTACGGCTCACGCTCGATATTTCGCATTGGTGCAATGTGCATGAAAGCCTTTTGCAGGATCAGGAAGAAACGGTTCAGCTCGCGCTTACACGCGTGGGGCACATCCACTCGCGTATAGGCCACGAGGAAGGCCCGCAGGTGAACGACCCTCGCGCACCGGAATGGGAAGCGGCCGTGAAGGCGCATTTGGCCTGGTGGGACAAAGTGGTGGAATACAAGGTGAAAAGCGGTGAAACGCTGACCGTGCTGACGGAGTTCGGGCCGCCGAATTATCAGCCAACTGTACCGTTCACACATCAGCCGCTTTCGGATCAGTGGGGTATAAACGTGCATATGATGCATTTGTTAAGAAAGCGGTATTTGAAATAAAACACTACTGAAAGGCTGGACTTGAACGTCCATTTTTCTCTAATTTGCAGTGTTTTAAATCAACGACTCTATGAAAAACACACACTTCCTGCTGGCCCGGGAAGAATCCGAAGTGCGTAAAACGTTCCTGGGCGCATTTGTAGCCCATATTGACGGAGCCAAAGCAACGTCCGTCAAAGATTTTCACGAGGCGATCGCCGCCGCTATGCATTTCCCCGATTACTCCGGCAAAAACCTCGACGCGCTCGACGAAATGCTCAACGACCTCGAATGGATTAATGAAAAGAAGGTCATTATCTATATAGGGAATTCAGGAGAGTGGCTCTCAAAGGAGAAATCCGAAGAAAAGCTGCTGACGGTCATCGATATTTTCGACGCTACCGCCGAAGACTGGAAATGGCTCGACGAGGAAGAGGAAGGAGTGACCAAAAAAGAACTGCAAATCGTTTTCCAGGATTCTCCCCGCATTCGTACGTTGCTCGAAGATCAGGAAATCCCGTTCGATACGCTCGACTGAAACGGTACTTATATTCGGGACGACTGGTTTTTGTCATGTGTTGTCGAGAATAGTCAGAAGAAGTCAAGTATGGTGATTGATAGTCATTTAAAATGATAGTAAATCTCTATTTCGATGCCGCTCATGACTACAATGGCAATAAATGATTACCAATGACCATTCCTGACTATATCTGACCATTAACGTCGCGCCGCCATTGAACATACCCGATGATCGCAAGTATGAGAAAGACGCCGTACAGGATGGCTGTCAAATGCAGGTCTTTGTAAAAATACATGACCACATAGGCGGCGTCGGCGACGATCCAGATGATCCAGTTTTCGAGGTATTTGCGGGCCATCATCCATTGTCCGATCAAGCTGGCGATCGTCAGTGCGGAGTCGGCGTAGGTGAGGCTGGCGTCGGTAAATTTGCCGAGTAAAAAGCCCCAGGAAAGCGTTACCGCGATAAAAATCAATGTAAATAGCGGGTATAGCTTTGCGGGTGTGTGCGTTACGCGTACGCCGTCGTGGTTTTGTCCGCCGAATTTCCACATCCACCAGCCGTAAATGCTCGTCAGGAAGTAATAGCCCTGTAAACCCATATCGGCGTACAAGCGCACCTGCCAGAAAACCACTCCGTAAAGCACCGCATTGATAATCCCGAAAAACCAGCCGAGCACATTCTGCCGGGTGTTGAGGTAAACGCAGATTGCGCCGGTGATGAAACCCAGGATTTCCAGTACTGTTGTGGGCAGCCCTGCCAGGGAAACGGGTTGGTTGAGCCAGTCGGTCATGAGGGAGTTATGGTGTGAAAGGTAAAAATAAAATGATATTCCGGATTTTCGCGCTGGGGCATTTCAGGCTATTTTTGCAATTGGAACAACGTGGTAACAAAACTGGTACGACTGTTGTTATAAATTTCGGCCGGTCGGGAAATTCCCCGAAACGGCTTTTTGCGTTACATTTCACTGCGGCTGAGGCCGCGCAGCATTCGATATAATTGGAAGTTAAAGACTTATTGACACTATACGGAGGTGATAGCTACCTGGACGTGCTGAGCACGCAGATCGCCTCGAAGGACGCGGAAGCGGCGCATGTGCAGATCAAGGGACTGGTAGGAAGCCTCGATGCCGTGGTTGCGGCCTCATTGCAGCATAAAAAGAAAGCGCCGGCAGTATACATTCTCAGCGACCGCGAAGAAGCCGCCTATTTCCAGAACGACCTGCAAAACCTGCTGGGCGGCACGGAGGTGCTTTTTTACCCCACATCCTACAAAAGGCCGTACCATTACGAAGAAGTGGATAATGCCAATGTGCTGATGCGCGGCGAGATTTTGAACAAACTCAGCGCGGGCCGCAGTACGCCGGTACAGATTGTGACTTACCCGGAAGCATTGTTTGAAAAAGTAATCAACAAGCGCTCGCTAAAAGCCAATACATTTTCGGTTAAGGTAGGCGAAAAGCTCGATCCCGCATTCCTGACGGAGTTTTTAAACAGTTATGGCTTCGAAATCACAGATTTTGTATTCGAAGCCGGGCAGTTTTCGGTGCGTGGGGGTATTCTCGACGTATTTTCATTTGCCAACGAGCACCCGTTCCGGATCGAACTGTTTGGGGATGAGGTGGAAAGTATCCGCTCCTTCGACCCGGATACGCAGCTTTCAATCGAGAGTGCGAAACAGATTAACATTGTCCCCGACATTCAGCAAAAGCTGTCACACGAAACACGGGAATCGTTCCTGAGCTTCTTCGCCGACGAGACCGCATTGTGGTTCAAAGACGCCGAATTGACCTTGGAAGTCATTGAAAAATGCTTCGAAAGGGCTGAGAAGGCGCTGGAAGAAGTGACCGGCGGCGGCGTGCAGATCGTTTCGAATCCGAATGAGCTTTTCGAAACGCGGCGCGGGTTTTTGAACCAGGTGAAGAAGTTTAAAACAGTTGAATTTGGCAAGAAATCATATTTCAAAACCGAAATGAAGCTGCCTTACTCTTCGAAACCGCAGCCTTCATTCAATAAGGATTTCAAAAGGCTTCTGGATGATTTGACTGATAATCAGAACAAAGGTTATGTCAACATCATCGTTGCCGAGCAGCCCAAGCAGCTCGATCGACTGGAACGGATTTTCGAAGATCTTGATCCATTTGTGAAGTTCCGGCCGATGCACATTTCGCTGCGGGAAGGTTTTGTGGATGATAATATGAAAGTGGCGTGCTACACCGATCACCAGATTTTTGCCCGTTTTCATAAATACCGGTTGAAAGAAAAGTTCAGTAAATCCAAGGCGATGACCTTGAAAGAGCTGAAATCCTTGCAGGTAGGCGACTTTGTGACGCACGTCGATTACGGCATCGGCCGTTTTGCCGGAATGGAGCGGAAAGATGTGAATGGTAAAGAGCAAGAGGCGGTGCGACTGATTTACCGGGATAATGATTTGCTGTATGTGAGCGTGCACAACCTCCACAAAATTGCCAAGTATACCGGCAAGGAAGGTACGCCGCCTGCGATGAGCAAGCTGGGTTCGGGTGAATGGGAGGCTAAAAAGTCGAAGGTTAAGAAGCAGCTGAAAGACATTGCCCACGAGTTGATCGCGTTGTACGCCAAACGCCGCCAGGCGCCCGGTTTTCCGTTCTCGAAGGACAATTACCTGCAAGTGGAGCTGGAATCTTCTTTTATATATGAAGACACGCCCGACCAGGCCACGGCCACGGCCAATGTGAAGGACGATATGGAGAAAGGTCACCCGATGGACCGGCTGGTATGCGGGGATGTAGGTTTTGGTAAAACCGAAATCGCGATCCGCGCGGCATTCAAGGCGGTTTGTGACAGCAAGCAGGTGGCGGTGCTCGTGCCTACGACCATTCTGGCCATGCAGCATTTCAAGACATTCAGCGAACGTCTGGCCGATTTCCCGGCGCGGGTGGGTTATATCAACCGTTTCAAATCGGCAAAGGAGATTAAGGACACATTGAAACAGGCTGAGGAGGGTAAAATCGATATTCTGATCGGTACGCACCGCATTTTGAACAAGGATGTGAAATTCAAAGACCTGGGCTTGCTGGTCGTCGATGAGGAACAGAAGTTTGGGGTAAAAGCCAAAGACCGCTTAAAAGAAATGCGTGTGAATGTCGATGTACTCACGCTTACGGCAACGCCTATCCCACGTACATTACACTTCTCACTCATGGGCGCGCGCGACCTTTCGGTAATCGCGACTCCACCGCCGAACAGGCAGCCGGTTACTACGGAAGTCCATACATTCAGCGAGGAATTCATCCGCGATGCGATCAGCTTCGAAGTGCAGCGCGGCGGGCAGGTATTTTTTGTCCATAACCGCGTGAATGATATCGAATCCATTGCCAACATTATCCTTCGTCTCGTGCCCGATGTGCGGATAGGCGTGGCGCATGGGCAAATGGAGGGCGATAAGCTGGAAAAAGTGATGATGAACTTCATCGACGGCGAGTACGACATCCTGGTTTCGACCAATATCATCGAATCAGGGATCGACATTGCCAATGCGAATACCATTATTATCAACTCCGCGCATATGTTCGGGCTCTCGGACCTGCACCAGATGCGTGGCCGGGTGGGGCGCTCGAACCGGAAGGCATTCTGCTACCTGCTCACGCCGTCGGTATCGACGCTCGCGAGCGATTCTCGCAAACGTTTACAGACGTTGGAAGAGTTTTCGGACCTTGGCGACGGATTCAAAGTAGCCATGCGCGACCTCGACATTCGCGGCGCGGGTAACCTGCTGGGCGCCGAGCAGAGCGGTTTTGTGAATGACCTGGGCTATGAATTGTACCATAAAATGCTCGACGAGGCGGTTCAGGAGCTGAAAAGCAACGAGTTTAAGGACCTGTTCGAAGGCGTATTCAGTCTTCCGAAAAACCTGGTGCCGGACACGCAGATCGAGACCGATTTCGCGACGTTGATTCCGGACGATTATGTTAAAAATATTTCGGAAAGGCTGTCGTTATATACCCGCCTCGATAATATTGCGACAGAAGATGAGCTCGGGAAATTCGAGAAAGAAATCCTCGACCGGTTCGGTCCGGTGCCGCATGAAGTGCAGGATCTGCTGAAAACGGTCCGTTTGCGCTGGGAAGCAGAGGCTTTGCAGTTTGAAAAACTGACTTTGAAAAGCAATACGATGAAAGGCTACTTCGTTACTTCGCAGAATGACGAATTCTTTCAGTCGGCGAAGTTCGGGCAGGTGATCGATTACATTAAAAAACATCCCAAACAAATTTCGCTTAAAGATCAGAAAGGCAAGCTGATACTGATTTGCGAGGACATTAAAAGCATTGATCAGGCGCGCCAGGTACTCATGGAAATGACCCAGTAGAAAGTGGCCCTCAGTTACCTGATAATTGATTTTTAAAAATAATATCGATTGATTTCATACATTTGCGGTTTCGCATACTATAAAATACCAAACACTTAAGTCACTTTAAAGCAATGATTTGCATGCAAAAGATGGGTACCCGGTCGATCGCGCTGATTCTGATTGTGTTATTAGCGGCAACTGCGTGTAGTAAAAAGAAGCCAACCAGCTTGAAACCTGGCAAGACCAGTTCGAAAACAGGCTTGGCTTACAATGGTAAAGACGGGTTCGAAGTGAAGCAATACAAAGCTTTGCCAGCCGGTCCGGACCTTGTGTACATTGAAGGTGGCCGTTTTACGATGGGTTCGCTGGAAGAGGATGTGATGACACGCCGGGATAACCCGAAAAGGACCGTCAGTATCCAGTCTTTCTATATGGACCAGACGGAAGTGGCGAACGTTCACTACCTTGAATACCTGAATGCGGTTCAGAGAGATTCTTCCGAAGAATTTTACGCAAAAGCGCTTCCTGATACAAACGTTTGGTTCAACGAATTGTCATTCAATGACTCTTACGTAACGATGTACCTGCGTCACCCGGGTTTCCGCTTGTACCCTGTTGTGGGTGTATCATGGGTTCAGGCTAATGATTACTGCGCTTGGCGTACCGCTGCCGTAAGCCAGTCCAACAATGCAAAAGGCGCTGCCGCCGCAGGTGGTAAGAAGAAAAAAGGATTCTCGTTTGGTAAGAAGAAAAAGGCAGAAGGCGAAGCGGTTGCAGCAGCAGCCGATGCGCCCGCACCACAACTTCGCATCGAAAGCGGTTACGTAATGCCTCCATACCGCCTTCCAACAGAAGCTGAATTCGAATATGCGGCTATGGCGATGATCGGAACGCAGTATTCTGATGAAAATCAGGCTAACTCAAGAATTTATCCATGGGATGGTTCAACAATGCGTAATCCACGTGGCCGTAAGCAGGGAACAATGCTCGCGAACTTCAAACGTGGTCCCGGTGACTACGCAGGTATCGCAGGTAAATCCAACGATGGCGCGATCATTACCCAGGAGATCCGTTCGTATCCTGCCAACGACAATGGTCTTTACGACATGGCTGGTAACGTAAGCGAATGGGTTTACGACGTTTACCGTCCGCTTTCAAACTCTGATGTGAACGACTTGAACTCTTTCCGTCGTGACGGTTATCAGGATGAAGCGAAAAACTACGATAGCAAAAATAACAACTCGATGGTTGACGACAAGCTGAGAGTTTATAAAGGTGGTTCATGGTCTGACGTGGCTTACTGGTTGTCTCCGGGAACACGCCGTTACATGGATCAGGACTCTGCAACTGCAATGGTAGGCTTCCGCTGTGCGATGATCGCAACCGGAACGCACAAGGAGTAAGATTCAGATAATATCAACGAAAAGCCGCTGTTCTTCCGAACGGCGGCTTTTTGCATTCAATGCTGGGCCAATGCGATGGTGAGGATGTGAAATCGCTTGCAACCGGCCGCCATCAATGTCCTGGTGCATTCTTCGAGTGTAGCACCGGTAGTGAGCACATCGTCGATCAGGATGATGCTTTCCGCGGAAAAGCCTTCTTTCACCGCAAATACACCCTGCACATTCTCCCTCCTTTCCACTTTGCTTTTCCCCGTTTGCGTATCGGTGTATTTCACGCGTTCCAGCATCCCGCCCGACCAGGGAATGCCGGTTGCATTGGAAAAACCTTCGGCAAGCAGGTCGCTCTGGTTATAGCCGCGTTGCTTTCGCTTTTTGCGGTGCAGCGGAATGCTGAGGATCATTCCCGCATCGGGTAAATGCTCGGAAACCTGTAATTCCTGCCCGAACATGTAACCCAGCAATATGCCCACCTCTTTGTTTCCTTTGTATTTCAATGCGTGTAACAGCTTTTGCACTTTGCTTTTTTTGGTAAATACTAAAAATGAATGCGTGGAGAGTACTTCCGGCAGGTTCACAAACTTGAATTGCAGTAATTCACCATGAATACCTTCATTACCGACGCGCGGTAACGAAATGCGGCATAAGGTGCAGATTGTGGCTTCATTGCCTTGCAGTACGCGGTCGCAACCCTCGCAGCAGCGTGGGAAAAGGAGGTCGGCGAAATCGCGGAGAAGTTGTTTCAGGTTCATTTTTGTGTATTGGAATGAGTGAATTTCAACCGGTCTGAATACCTTTGCACGACATCAAACCATCGCCGCCACCTATGACAACGCTGATCGTAAATGCCCAGGTCGTAAATGAAAACCAGGTTCAGTATTTAGACGTACTAATTGAAAATGGTCACATCAAAAAGATCGAAAAGGACTTACAAAATGTGCAAGCGGATAGGGTGATTGATGCAAAGGGACTTTTTCTCATGCCCGGCGTGATCGACGACCAGGTGCATTTCCGCGAGCCGGGGCTGACGCATAAGGCGAATATTTATACCGAATCGAAGGCGGCGGTTGCCGGCGGCGTTACTTCCTTCATGGAGATGCCCAACACCGTTCCCAATACGCTGACACAGCAATTGCTGGAAGACAAATACCAGATCGGCGCCAATACTTCCCTGAGCAACTACTCCTTCTTCATGGGTGCCTCGAACGACAATTACGACGAGGTGATGCGCACCGATCCTACGCAGGTTTGCGGGATCAAGATTTTCATGGGTTCTTCAACCGGTAACATGCTCGTGGATGCGCCGGAAGTGCTGGAAAAGCTTTTCGCCAACGCGCCGTGCATTATTGCCACGCATTGCGAAGACGAGCCTACCGTAAAAGCAAGAATGGCGATTTTCAAAGAAAAGTATGGCGATGATGTGCCTTACGACATCCACGCATTGATCCGTAATGAAGAGGCTTGTCTCAAATCTTCCACATTCGCCAGCTCGCTCGCGCATAAGCACGGCACGCGATTGCACATTCTTCACATTTCGACGGGCGACGAAGTGCCTTTGTTTGAGGTAGGGACGCGTAGTAACGGCAAAATCCTGCTAGCGAATGGCCAGCCCAAACTCGTAACAGCCGAGGCGTGCGTACACCATTTGTGGTTCGACGCCGAAGATTACCGGAGATTGGGTAACGATATCAAATGTAACCCGGCCATCAAGGCGCCGCATCATAAGGAGAAAATCCTGCAAGCCGTGCTCGACAACCGCATCGACGTGATTGCGACTGACCACGCACCGCATACAATGGAAGAAAAAGCGCAGCATTACTGGCAGGCACCATCCGGCTTGCCTTTGGTACAGCATACTTTGAACGTAATGCTCGAAATGAGCAGGGCCGGAAAGATTTCGATTGATCGCGTGGCGGAGAAAATGAGCCACGCCGTAGCCGATTTGTTCGATATCAAAGGCCGTGGCTACATTCGTGAAGGTTGCTGGGCAGATTTGATCCTCGTTGATTTGAATGCGACGACGCAGGTGGAGAAATCCAATCTTTACTCCAAATGCGGTTGGTCGCCATTTGAAGGCACGGAATTTCACTCACGCATTACACATACGTTCGTGTCGGGCCACCTGGTCTACGAAAACGGGCAATTTGATGAAACGGTGAAGGGAAAGCGGTTAAATTTTAGCCGCTAGGTAATCGTAATAGTTCTTGATTACATTCAGATCGGCTTCGGTCCAGTCGAGGGTAGGAAGATCGTCGGGATCGAGCCAGAGGATCTGTTCGTGCTCGGTCAGGATAAAATCGATGGTATCAACTTTGCAAACAAACGGTACCAGTACGATTTCACGCCAGCCCTGGTCTTTGGAAGTTTCAGGAAGTTTATCGATGATTTCGACGGACACATTCAGTTCTTCCATGATTTCACGGAATAATGCCTGTTCGTCTGTTTCGCCTTTTTCGAGCTTTCCGCCGGGAAATTCCCATTGGAGGGGGAAGGACAATGCCGCGCTGCGCTGCCCGGCGAGTACTTTTCCATTATGTTCAATCACAGCACAGGGCACTCTCACTACCAACTTTTCGGAAACCAGTACTTCGATCATAGGAGGCGGTTACGCTAATTCACCGCAAAATTACAATTTTCAGGTTTATGTTGTATGTTAATGTTAAAACTTCTTAAAAAGTTAATGCTCAGAACAATTCACCCGAACGATGGCGCGGCAAAATACCGAGGTGCTTGAATGCTTTTTCGGTCACTTCGCGGCCGCGCGACGTGCGTTTGATATAACCTTCCTGAATGAGGAATGGCTCATAAACTTCTTCGATTGTATCCGCCTCTTCTCCGCAGGCAGTAGCGATGGTAGATAAGCCTACCGGTCCGCCTTTGAATTTCTGAATAATGGTGCTCAAAATGCGGTTGTCCATTTCGTCAAGACCGTTTTGATCTACGTCCAACGCCAGCAAAGCCATCTCTGCAATGGCTACCGTAATGCGGCCATTTCCCTTCACCTGCGCAAAATCGCGTGTCCGGCGCAGCAAGTTATTTGCGATACGTGGCGTTCCGCGGCTGCGACGGGCAATTTCATAAGCTGCATCTTCTTCCAGAGGCGTCCCCAGAATGGAAGCCGAACGTTTCAGAATGGACGAGAGCAATTTTGCGTCGTAGTATTCCAGCCTCGCATTAATCCCGAACCTCGCACGCAGGGGCGACGTAAGCATGCCCGCGCGCGTAGTCGCGCCTATGAGTGTGAAAGGGTTCAGTCCGATCTGAATGCTGCGGGCATTCGGGCCGCTATCGAGCATAATATCGATTTTATAATCCTCCATGGCAGAATACAGGTATTCTTCCACGATCGGGTTCAATCGATGGATTTCGTCGATGAAAAGAACGTCGTGCTCCTGCAAGTTGGTGAGCAGGCCGGCGAGGTCGCTGGGCTTGTCGAGGACCGGGCCTGAGGTGATTTTAATGCCCGAACCGAGTTCGTTTGCGATGATATTCGATAATGTGGTTTTCCCCAAACCCGGAGGGCCATGCAGCAGCACGTGGTCGAGCGCGTCGCCGCGCTGGCGGGCGGCCTGCACGAATATTCTCAGGTTTTCAAGAATTTTGTCCTGCCCGGTAAAATCCTCGAAAGACAGCGGCCGCAACGCGCGTTCGATGTCTTTATCGGTATTGGAAAGATTTTCTTTATCTCCGGACAGATAATCCTGGCGCATAGTCGGTTGAACAGATAGTGAAAACCAGCCGTCCGGTTCAGCGGCGGCTGGTTTGATTTTATTTAACCAAAAATAATTGTTTTAATCTGCAAAAGGAAAGCTTAGCGGATCACCATCACCGATCCGCGCTTGACGGTCGGGTTACGTTCGGGGTAATACAGCGCCTCGTACGAAATGATGTAAGGGTAGCTGCCGGGCTGCACTTTGAGGCCCTTGTAGGTGCCGTCCCAACGCGCCTCGATATCGGTAGTAGCGAAAATCACCTCGCCCCAGCGGTTGTAAATGCGCATTGAGAAGTTGGTATAGTAAGCTCCGAACACTTCCAGGATCTCGTTGTGCCCTTCCCCGTCGGGCGTAAATGCGTCGGGTATGAAGAAACGCGGCTCGCATTTATCGATTACTTCGGTGGTTTGCTCGACTACACAACCTTCCTTGTTCGTGGCACGCACCGTGTATTTTCCTTCCTGGTTGACGCTAATCGTTTGAGTGGTTGCGCCCGAATGCGGCCATAAGTATTCATAGGGCCCTTGGCCGTTCGCGTCGAGTATGACAGATTGCCCATCCGGAATGCAAATGAAGTTTTCCGGTGCCAGGCCAAGGATAGGAGAAGGACGTTCGCCTATTTTAACAGTATCCGAGTTGTAGCAGTCGTTTCTGTCTTTTACAACTACAAAATATTCTCCGGGTTGGCCGATGGTAACCTCGCGGGTTTCCTGGCCATTGCTCCATTTGAACTCGATCCAGCGCTCGCTTTCCACGCGAAGAACAACAGAGCTGTCGCGGCATAATGTAGTATCGGGGCCGATCGAGAAGGCAGGCGGCTTGCGCAGTGTGATTTCGATGGTATCGGCAGCAAAGCAATCGCCCTGTGGCCCGTTGAATGCAATCGCAACGTACTGGCCGGTGGAAATTGCATTGTAGGTGCGGCCACGCCCAACGACGCGTCCACGGCTTACCCACGCATAAACTTCCGCCTCGACTTTCATATCCAACGGCACGTAAGCGCCGCAAGTATCCTTGTCAGGTCCCAGATCGATATTCGAAGGTGTTTCATAAATGGTAACCTCCTGCACGATCGTAGTGTCGGTACATTTATTGGTGGCGCGCATGGCGACCATGTAAGTGCCCGGTTTGGTATAAGTATAAGTGGCCTGCTGCTGCTTGGATGGGGCCGTAAACTGGCCATTTCCAAGAAAATCCCACGAATAGCTGTCCTCGATAGGATCGCACATCGGGCTGGCCTGGAATGTGGTAGGCTCATTGGTACAGAACCCGTCCGCTTCAAATCCGGGCCCGGAAGACTCCTGCGTGAAGTCCTGGACCATATTGGGTAAACCGAGCTGGCTTTTCTTGCCTCCGAGATTTGCGCCGTCGCGCTCATAGTCGACGCCCGTTAGCGAATTTCCTTCCGGCTCGCCTATCGTTGCCAGGTATTCGCTTCCCTCGATGGCCATGTAAATCCGTCCGTCGGGCCCGAACTGCAATGCGCCGAACTTCTGCGTGGCCGAGCTGTCGATGGTAATGGCTGTTTCAATGACCAAACTGTCGGGCAATGTGAGGTCGTACTGCTTTAAAAGGGATTTCGTGCCGTTTTCGCCTTGGAATGAGACGTACATTTTTTCACCGGTCGGCGAAAATTCGATACCATATGCAATGGGCGGCGCAGGGCCGAGATCCATCGTTTTTTTGTAGGTCAATGTGCCCGTCGAGTCGTCGAAAGTAAACAGCTCCACATAGTTTCTTGCAGGACCCGGCACTACCACGGCCAGCTGGCGAAAGCCGGTGGTACTGTCCGGCGCCGAAAATTTCATATAACCCTCAGCCTTATTGGTGCTATCATGGGCCATCCCGAGTTCGGGAGCGGCTACTTCCACAAGGCCACCGGTAGTAGCGTGGAAAATGCGGAATTTGTTGGTGCCGTAATCGTGCGAAACCACCCAATATGTGCTGTCACGGTCGTTGCGAACAGAGGCAATGCGCTCGGTGGTAGGTGTTTGGAGTGTCGTGTTTTGTTCAATAATCTGTCCCAGACCATTGTTGCGGCGCATATCCACCACGCTGACAGTCAGCAGCTTCTCGCCGTTGATATCCGAAGTTGTAAATACATTATATAAGTATTCACAGCCCTTACAGGTGGGTTGCGGGACGATTAGAACTGATTGCGTCGAGTTTGGACTACCCTTCATTGGCGCGCACGTTCCGAACGTGCACGTCATTTCATCGCCGTTCTTATTCCATATTTTAATACCATCCGAATAGAATAGCAGCTGACCTTTAGAATTCGCAATCGACGATGTTCCTTCGGGTGTATTCAGTTTACCATCGGTTAATGGTGTAGGAGGTGTATTTGAGAAGTCAAGCCCTGCATTGCCTCCGAAGTACCATTTGGAGCCTTCCTGTGCTTGCGGTTCCATACAGATCTTGACATTGATCCGGTCCTGCATTTTACAGCCATTGATGATCACTTCCACGGAATAGCAGCCTGAACTGTCTACCTTTAATGTTTGTGTCGTGTCGCCTTTGGGATACCATATGTACTTCGCACCGGCCGGTGCCCCATTGGGATAAGGGTCGAGAATAAGTGTGTCGCCTTTACAAATGGTCGTATCTGTTCTCCATTGCTGGAATTGCGGTGGAAGCTCGCCGATAGTCACAGATTGTGTAACTATTTCATTAGTACCGTTCGCCAGCGTCCTGACCAGTGTAACCGTATAAGTACCCGGAAGCGCGTAGGAATGCTGCGCATTTCGCCGGGTGTCGGTAGCGCCACCTTCGCCGAAGCTCCACCGCCATGCAGTCGCAGCGCGGAGTGTATCGCTGAACGTAGTCGAGTCCGCTTCGCAATCGGGGTTCTGCATGCATTGTCCTTTTACCAGGAAGGGTGCGGGCGTTTGTGCCATGGCACTTGCACCGAGGAGGAGCATGAGCAGGCAGAGGACATAAAAATTTCGGTGGTATCTATTATAAAATCGCCCCATGTTTCGTTAACTGTTCAAACACCCCTAGCCGTCTCATAGAATATTCAAGTTACCCGACATTACTAACGAAAATAAAATGTTAAAATTTTGTGCGGTAATGTCGTAAAAACCACTCTAATTTGAATATTAATACGCAATTTGAGGATAATTTGTGAATTTAATCAGGTAATTTTTTTGAGTCCAAAAAGGGGCCGTTTTTTGGAAAGCGGCGAGCAAACACATCTATGATCAAGCGTCTACTTCCTCTTTTCATACTGACACTGCTTTGCCTGAAAGGTTGGAGCCAGGATCCGCAATTTTCCCAGTTCTACGCGAACCCGCTGTACCTTAACCCGGCATTGGCAGGAGGGGCGCTGGCACCGCGTGCAACCATTAATTACCGCAACCAGTGGCCATCATTATCAGCCAACTTCGTGACGACTTCAATAGGCGCCGATGTATTTTTGCCTAGCTACAATAGCGGCCTGGGCGTGCTGGTAACAATGGATAGCCAGGGCTTGGGTAACCTTAAATCCACCGAAGCCGCATTGCAATATTCCTATCAGATCCAGTTCAATGAGCTTACTTCGCTGCGCCTTGGTATCCAGGGAGGCATAGCTTCGCGGACGCTCGATTATTTCGGATTGACATTCGGTGACCAATATAATAATGGTGGATTAACAGGCCAGCCTTCGGAAGATCCGTTCGCAAAAGGGGGGCCAAATGTGTTCTATGCCGATTTTGGCGCCGGTGCAATGCTCTATTCCGACTGGTACTGGGCCGGAATTTCCGCACATCACCTCAACCGCCCCAACCAGGCATTTTCGGACCTTACAGAAGCGCGCTTGCCGGTGAAAGCCAGTTTGCAGGCCGGATTGCGCA
Source organism: Dyadobacter soli (assembly GCF_900101885.1). Taxonomy (GTDB): domain Bacteria; phylum Bacteroidota; class Bacteroidia; order Cytophagales; family Spirosomataceae; genus Dyadobacter; species Dyadobacter soli. The sequence continues at coordinate 135,402 of NZ_FNAN01000006.1, forward strand.
TTCCATTTGCAGGTTACACATTCCTGGGTGATGAAATCGATAAGGAAAAGACTATTTCTCCCGCCATTATGTACAAAAAACAAGGCAAATACGACCAGTTCGATGCCGGTATGTACGTGACCATCGAGCCGTTGGTGATCGGTGCATGGTACCGCGGAATTCCTTTCAAGAAATACGAGCAGAATATCAATAACCACGAGTCGCTGATCTTCCTGGCTGGTTACCGGCAGGATAAGTTCTCGATCGGGTACAGCTACGACCTTACCATTTCTACATTGGGTGCGGGCAGCGGCGGCGCGCACGAGATTTCCCTGTCCTACGTTTTCGCACCGCTGGAATCCAAGCCGAAGCGCCCGAAAACCCGCAAGCGGCAGCTTTCTTGTCCTAAATTTTAATACTCAGCAAAAAATTAGTCGGTATTCAGGTAGGGTAAACCTGGTGGTGGAAAGTCTTTTCAGGTGGTTATCCACGAATCAAAAGACTTTCAAAAGCACATGTTCAAACACCGAAACCTGACTTTCCTCCTGCTACTTTTTACAGTTGCATTGAGCGCTGTTGCCGCGCCGCCCAAGCGGGAATTTTACGAAATCAAAATTTACCATCTTAAAAACACGGATCAGGAAGCTCGTGTGGAAGCATTCCTGAAAGATGCTTATGTCCCTGCCGCGCACCGCGCCGGCATCAAAAATGTGGGGGTTTTCAAGCCCGTCGCGACCGATACAATGGCTGGAAAGCTGATTTACGTGCTTACGCCTATCAAATCGCTTGACCAGCTTTTGACATTGCCTAAGACTTTGGACAAAGACGCCGCCTATGCATCGGCAGGAAAGGATTATATTGAAGCTAACTACAAGAATCCGCCTTACGCCCGCTTCGAATCGATCGTGTTGCAAGCCTTTACGGACGCACCCATGCACATGAAGCCTAACCTGACAGGCCCGAAAAGCGAGCGTGTTTACGAGTTGCGCAGCTACGAAGGTTACACAGAGAAGATTTACCAGAATAAGGTGAAGATGTTCAACGCGGGGGGCGAAGTTCCGCTGTTTGTGCGCCTCGGTTTCAATGCCGTATTTTATGGCGAAGTGATTGCCGGCAGCCACATGCCGAACCTGATGTACATGACTACTTTCGAGAACAAGGCCTCGCGTGACGCGCACTGGAAATCGTTCACTGAAGATGCTGAATGGAACAAATTGAAAGTAAATCCCGAGTATCAGAACAACGTTTCAAAAAACACCAGCTTCTTCTTGTATCCCACCGAATATTCGGATATATAGCATCTGAATCGGTTCCAATCATTTTGAAATGATGAATCAGGGCAGGTTCCGTCACGGGCAGGCCGGTTCATCATTTTTTTGTTTAAACACCAATATTATGAAAGCCGCCATATTAAAGAACCTTCATGAGCCGCTGGTGATTGAAGAAACGCAAAAGCCCAATCCCGGCCCGGGCGAGGCACTCGTCGAAATAAAAGCCGCGTCGCTCAACCACCGCGATGTCTGGATTCAAAAAGGACTTTACCCCCGCATTACCACGCCCATTATCCCGGGTTCCGATGGCGCAGGCATTGTGACGGAAGTGGGTGACGGCGTCGCCAAAAGCTGGATTGGTAAAGAGGTGATCATTAACCCCTCGCAAAACTGGGGCGATAATCCTGATTTTTACAGCGAAGATCACAAAATTCTCGGTCTGCCGGATAACGGCACATTTGCCGGATTCGTCAAAACCGAAGCGCGTTACCTGGCTGAGAAACCTACGCATTTGTCATTCGAAGAAGCAGCAGCATTGCCCATGGGCGGGCTTACGGCCTGGCGTTCGCTGATGACGCGCGCACGGTTCAAAGAAGGTGATCGTGTGCTCGTAACGGGTGCGGGCGGGGGCGTGGCGCTTTGCGCGATCCAGTTTGCCATTGCGGCGGGCGCGGAAGTGTGGGTAACCTCGGGCTCCGACCAAAAAATTCAGAAAGCGATCGAAATGGGCGCGAAAGGCGGCATTAATTATAAAAACCCGACCTGGTTCCGCGACCTGCTCGTGAAAGCGCGCGGGCCTAAAACAGGTTATTTCAATGTGATTATCGATAGTGCCGGCGGTCCCGGCTTTGCCAAACTGATCGATATCGCTGCTCCGGGCGCACGAATTTGCTTCTACGGCGGCGGCACCGGCAATATCACCGACATTGTTCCCGCGAAAGTATTTTTCAAACAGCTCAATATCTACGGCAGTACCATGGGTACCGAGCAGGAGTTTGCCGATATGGTGCAGTTTGTAGGTGAAAAGCGGATTGTACCGATAATAGACAAGGTGTTTCCGCTGGAAGAAGCCGAGCAAGCACTCCGCTACATGGATTCCGGGCAGCAGTTCGGCAAAATCGTGCTTTCGATATAATGCTACTTGCGCACCGCTTCGATGGCTGCGCGGACGCTGCCGTGCTCATCGAGCAGTGATTGTGCCTCGTCGGGTGAGATATTCAGTTCATCAATGATCATACGCAACGCCCTGTTGACCAGTTTTTCGTTGGTGAGCTGCATATCCACCATTTTGTTTCCCTTCACCTTGCCCAGGCGGATCATCACCGAGGTTGAGATCATGTTCAAAGCCAATTTTTGCGCAGTACCGGACTTCATACGGGTGCTTCCGGTCAGGAATTCAGGTCCTACTACGATTTCTACCGGGTATTCGCAGGCTTTTGCCACAGCAGAACCGTCGTTGCAGACCACGCAGCCTGTCAGTAAGCCTGCGTTACGTGCCTCGTTCAAGCCGCCGATCACGTAAGGCGTGCGACCGGAAGCGGCTATTCCTATTAATGTATCGTTTTCGTTTGGAGCAAAAGCCGCGAGGTCTTTCCAGGCCTGGTTCCAGTCGTCTTCTGCATTTTCCACCGCTTTGCGAATGGCCGTGTCGCCGCCGGCGATGATGCCAACCACCAGATCGAACGGCACGCCGAAAGTAGGCGGGCATTCGGAAGCGTCCACCACGCCCAATCTTCCGCTGGTACCAGCGCCGATGTAGAACAGCCGGCCGCCGTTTTTCATCCTCGGAACGATCTGTTCCACCAATGCTTCGATCTGCGGGATCGATTGCTGAACGGCATGAGGCACCGTCTGATCCTCCTGGTTGATGGAGGTCAGAATGTCGTGAACACTCATTTTTTCGAGGTCATTGTAGTTCGAAGACGATTCGGTTGTCAGCATTGTGGTTCGTGGTTTATGGAATTCAAAATTAAATCTTTTCCGATAATGATGTTGCACCGGGAAGAAATTTGGTATTTATCATAGATTAATAACAAAAAAAGCGTTGAATGTTTGGAAAATAAAAAGATTGGCTCCTAATTTGTAACACCAAGTCAAAGCCAGCGAAAATTCGCTAGACTTAAATGTTCCGCTAAAATGAAACTGACTCTTATCGTCCCGGTCCTAATTATCGTCATGCAATAGCGTGAGTGGGATGATAGCACATAACTGGCACCTCACTCACCTAACCGAGTGGGGTGTTTTTATTTTAAATACAATCATTCACCAATGGCGACAGAATTAAACAGATTTTCGAAGACCCTTACCCAGGAAGTGACCAATCCCGCCGCACAGGCAATGCTTTATGGAATTGGTTTGAAAGAAGAAGACTTTGTGAAACCCCAGATCGGGATTGCCAGCACAGGTTATGAAGGTAACCCGTGCAACATGCACCTGAACGGTCTTTCGGTGTATGTAAAACAAGGGGTGAATGCGAATGATATGGTCGGCCTGATCTTTAACACGATCGGTGTTTCGGATGGTATGACCAATGGTAACGACGGTATGCGCTACTCGCTGCCGAGCCGTGACATTATCGCGGATTCGATTGAAACCGTGGTAGCTGCGCAATGGTACGATGGCGTAATCGCCGTGGTAGGTTGTGATAAAAACATGCCGGGCGCCATTATGGCGATGGCGCGCCTCGACCGTCCTTCTATTATGGTGTACGGCGGAACCATCCGTTCGGGACATTATAAAGGACAGAAACTCGACATCGTTTCAGCATTCGAAGCGTTGGGTAAGAAGTTCGCGAACAATATTTCTGACGAAGATTATAAAGGTGTAATTCAAAATTCGATTCCCGGCCAGGGGGCTTGCGGCGGTATGTATACTGCCAATACAATGGCTTCTTCTATCGAAGCGATGGGGTTGAGCCTGCCATTCAGCAGCTCTTACCCGGCTACGCACGAAGGCAAGCAGGAAGAATGCAAGAAAATCGGTGCGGCGATGAAGAAATTGCTCGAACTGAACATTACGCCGAAAGATATCATTACTAAAAAGTCGCTCGAAAATGCGTTGACGGTGGTAATGGCGCTGGGTGGTTCTACCAACGCGGCATTGCACTACCTCGCCATTGCTCGCGCTGCGGGCATTCCATTGACTTTGGATGATATTCAGGCGATCTCGGACCGCACACCGTTTATCGCGGATTTGAAGCCTAGTGGTAAATACTTCATGGAAGATATCCTGGAAATCGGTGGTGTTCCTGCGGTTACCAAGTATCTGTATTCTGTTGGTCTGATCCACGGCGATTGCATTACTGTAACCGGTAAAACAGTTGCTGAGAACCTCGCTGAGGCTCCTGACCTGGATTTTGAGAAGCAAAAAATGGTCTTCCCGATCGAAACGCCGATCAAAAAGACCGGTCACATTCAGGTACTTTACGGAAACCTGGCTCCGGAAGGATCGGTTGCCAAGATTACCGGTAAGGAAGGTCTGACATTCGATGGCGAAGCGAAAGTATGCGAACACGAATCGGAGATCATTGAAATGCTTGCCAAAGGAGAAATTAAAGCCGGGCACGTAGTGGTGATCCGCAATGCAGGTCCTAAGGGCGGCCCGGGTATGTCGGAAATGCTGAAACCTACTTCTGCGGTAATGGGTGCAGGACTTGGAGACAAGATCGCATTGATCACCGACGGTCGTTTCTCGGGCGGTACCCACGGTTTCGTGGTAGGCCACATTACCCCGGAAGCATTCGACGGCGGCCCTATCGCATTGGTGAAAGACGGCGACCGCATTAGCATCGACGCCAACACCCGCGTACTGAGCCTGCACATTTCCGACGAAGAAATGGCAGCCCGCAAAGCAGCCTGGGTACAACCCGCGCCACGCTTTACAAAAGGTATGCTCGGAAGATATATCAGAACCGTGAAATCAGCCAGCGAAGGTTGCGTGACTGACGAAGCGTAAGCATTAGTGAAGATTAAGGAGAGGATTCATCCGACTAAATAATAGAAAGTCATGGGATTTAATGAAAATCAAACTGCAACAATTCAGGGCGCGGAACCGGTGGTTTCGGTGGCCAAGCCGGAGCTGATCAATGGCTCGCATGCGGTGATCCAGTCGCTGATTGCGGAAGGGGTGAAAACCATTTTCGGCTATCCGGGCGGCGCGATTATGCCGGTGTATGATGCGATCTATGACTATCAGGATCAGGTCAACCACATTCTCGTGCGCCACGAGCAGGGCGCGGCACACGCAGCCGAGGGCTTTGCACGCATTACGGGCGAGGTAGGGGTCTGTCTGGTTACTTCGGGACCCGGTGCTACCAACCTGGTAACAGGTATCGCCGACGCGATCATCGACTCTACACCGATGGTCTGCATTATCGGCCAGGTAGCTTCGCATTTGCTCGGTACGGATGCATTCCAGGAAACGGACGTGATGGGCATTACCATCCCGATCACCAAATGGAACTACCAGATCACCAATGCGGATGAGATCCCTGAAATCATTGCTAAGGCATTTTACATAGCAAAATCAGGCCGTCCGGGACCGGTTTTGATCGATATTACAAAGGATGCGCAGCAGAAACTGATGACGAAGCCTTTTGTACACAAAAAGACGGAGAAACTGCTGAGCTATCACCCACGCCTTGCGCCAAAGGACGAGCAGCTGGCGGCGGCTGCGAAGCTGATCAACCAGGCAAAACGCCCGTTCCTTTTCGTAGGTCATGGTGTACAGATTTCCGGCGCGGAGCAGGAATTGATCAAATTCATTGAAAAAACGGATATTCCTGCTGCTTCTACATTGCTGGGTCTTTCATCGATGTCGGTTGACCATCCTAACTACATGGGCTGGCTTGGCATGCATGGTAACTACGGTACCAATGTGCTGACCAATCAATGCGACCTCATTATCGCCGTCGGAATGCGTTTTGATGACCGCGTGACCGGTGATTTGAGCCGCTATGCGAAACAGGCGAAAGTGGTTCATATCGAAATAGATCCGGCCGAAATCGACAAGATCGTGAAAGCCGATGCACCGGTGGTAGGCGATGCTAAAATTGCATTGGAAATGTTGCTTCCACTAGTGAATGAGAACAATCACGAAGCCTGGAAAGCGGAATTCAAGAAATATGACCTGATCGAGGACGAGAAAATCACGCAGCCGGAATTGGCTCCTACCACGGAGAAGATCAAAATGGCGGAAGTGATCCGTACGCTTTCGGATAAAACCAAAGGTGAGGCGGTGATCGTAGCGGATGTTGGCCAGCACCAGATGATGACAGCCCGTTACTACCAGTTCAAAAAACCAAGTTCCTTCATTACTTCGGGCGGCCTTGGAACGATGGGTTATGCATTGCCGGCTTCATTCGGAGCGAAAGTAGGTGCGCCGGACCGCGAAGTGGTGGCGATGATCGGCGACGGTTGCTTCCAGATGACCATTCAGGAGCTTGGTACTATTGCGCAAAGCGGTTTGCCGGTGAAAATCATTATCCTGAATAACAACTTCCTCGGAATGGTACGCCAGTGGCAACAGCTTTTCCACCAGAAACGCTATTCGTTCGTGGAGCTGCAAAACCCTGATTTTATCACCATTGCCAAAGGTTTCGGCATCGACGGCCATACCTGCGCGAAACGCGAGGATTTGCACGCGTCGCTGGATACAATGCTGGCTTCCGACAAGCCTTACCTGTTGGAAGTATTGGTAGAGAAAGAAGAAAACGTGTTCCCGATGGTGCCAACGGGTGCCTGCGTAGCCGATATCCGTTTGGAATAATATAAAAGAGAAGGAAATCATGACATCATACACCATTTGTGTTTTCACCGAGAACACGATCGGCATTCTTAACAAGATCACGACCATCTTCACGCGGAGACGGATCAATATCGAAAGCTTAACCGTTTCGGAAACCGAGCGTAAGGGTATTTCCCGTTTCACGATCGTCATCCGTCATGAGTCGCGTGATGCGGTGGAGAAGCTGGTCCGCCAGATCCGCAAGATCATCGAAGTACTTGCGGTTTTTGGGTATCTCAATGAGGACATTGCGTACAACGAGATCGCATTGTTCAAAGTTTCGACGCCGATCGGTGCTAAACCGCTTGACATTGAGACTATTAATAAAGCTTATAAGGCCTGGGTCGTTTACTGGCACCTTACTTACGTGATCATCCAGAAGACGGGTACAGAAGAAGAAATCTTTGAATTTTTCGACTATATCAAACCCCACGAAATCCTCGAATTCGTTCGCTCGGGACGTGTGGCGGTGAGCAAATCGCCTCAGACACTGGTAGATTATCTGCCCGAAGCTGAGTGGGAGTATTACCAATAGTCTATAAAGTTTTAGTAGTATTGCTTTTAAATTCGTAGTAAATCAATAATCCAATCAATAATCAATGGCAAAATTAAATTTCGGCGGGGTCGAAGAAGAAGTAGTAACCCGTGAAGAATTTCCACTTGAAAAAGCACGTGAAGTACTTTCTACTGAAACTATCGCTGTAATTGGTTACGGCGTACAAGGCCCAGGCCAAAGCTTGAACATGCGTGACAACGGATTCAATGTAATCGTTGGTCAGCGTAAAGGTGGTAAGTCTTGGGACAAAGCCGTTGCTGACGGATGGGTACCAGGCGAAACGCTTTTCGAATTGGAAGAAGCATTGGCAAAAGGAACTATCATTTGCTACCTGCTTTCGGATGCTGCTCAGATTGAGCTGTGGCCTACTGTTAAGGCAAACCTTACTGCCGGAAAATCGCTGTATTTCTCACACGGTTTCGGTGTAACTTATAAAGATCAGACCGGCATCGTTCCTCCTGCTGACGTGGATGTGTACCTCGTTGCTCCAAAAGGATCGGGAACTTCACTTCGTCGCATGTTCGTAGAAGGAAAAGGATTGAACTCTTCTTTCGCGGTATTCCAGGATGCTACCGGCAAAGCGCGTGAGAAATGTATCGCAATGGGTATCGGTGTAGGTTCAGGTTACCTGTTCGAAACTGATTTCTACCGCGAAGTAACGTCCGACCTTACTGGCGAGCGTGGTACTTTGATGGGTGCTATCCAGGGTATTTTCGCTGCACAATACGAAGTGTTGCGTTCAAACGGCCACACGCCGTCAGAAGCATTCAACGAAACCGTTGAAGAGCTGACCCAATCGTTGATGCCATTGGTTGCTGAAAACGGTATGGACTGGATGTACGCTAACTGCTCTACAACTGCACAGCGTGGTGCTTTGGATTGGTGGAAACCTTTCCGTGACGCTACCAAGCCTGTTTTCGAGCAACTTTACAACTCTGTAAAGTCAGGCGAGCAAGCTTCTATCTCGATCACCCGAAACTCACAACCTGACTACCGCGTGAAACTGGAAGCTGAATTGGCTGAACTGCGTGAATCAGAAATGTGGCAAGCAGGTACTACTGTACGCGGCCTGCGCCCAGAAAGAAACTAATTGTTTCAAAAAATAAGGAAACTGGATTGTTTCAAAAATAATCCATTGCCGTTGACTTAAGTCAACGGCAAAAAGATAGAAAATGGAGCTTTGCTTTTTGCAAAGCTCTTTTGTTTCAGAATCATTTATGAGCACTTCCCATCAACTTCCGACTCTCGACAACATCTTCCTCGCCGCCGAACGCCTGCGCGGGGTGATTAACCACACACCGATATTTTTTAATGCACATCTTTCGGAGCAGTACGGGGCTAATATTTATCTCAAAAGGGAAGACCTCCAAACTGTTCGCTCCTATAAAATCCGCGGCGCCTATAACAAAATGGCGAGCCTCACACCCGAAGCTCTCGCGGGCGGGGTCGTTTGTGCGAGTGCAGGCAACCACGCGCAAGGCGTAGCGTACGCGTGCCGGAAAATGGAGGTGAAAGGGGCGATTTTTATGCCTACAACCACACCAGCGCAGAAAGTGAAACAAGTAAGATTGTTCGGCCAGGAATGGATTGAAATCCATTTGGTTGGCGATACTTACGACGACGCTTACCACGCTTCCATGGCCTACCGCGACAGTACCAATGCCGTTTTCGTGCATCCGTTCGACGATTTGCAGGTGATCGAAGGTCAGGGGACCGTTGGTCTGGAAATTTTTAAAGATGCCGATTTTAAAATCGATTACCTGCTGATGGCCATCGGCGGTGGCGGGTTAGCGTCGGGTATTTCCACTGTTTTCAAACAACTTTCTCCCAAAACACAGCTCATAGGTGTTGAACCGGAAGGCTCTCCCACAATGCACAAATCCATTCAGGAAGGGCATGTGGTGACGCTGGACAACATCGATAAGTTCGTGGACGGCGCGGCCGTGAAGCGTGCCGGCGATATTACATTTGACATTTGCAGCAAAAGCCTGAACCAGATCCTGCTCGTGCCGGAAGGCAAGGTATGCTCTTCGATTTTGCAGCTTTATAACGAAGAGGCCATTGTAGCGGAGCCTGCCGGCGCGTTGACCGTCGCTGCATTGGACTTGATTAAGGAAGATATTAAGGGTAAAAATGTAGTCGTGCTCATCAGCGGCGGCAACAACGACATTACCCGCACCGAGGAAATCAAGGAGCGCTCATTGCTTTATGAGGGTTTGAAGCATTATTTCATCATTCGCTTCCCGCAGCGCTCCGGCGCATTCCGCGAGTTTTTGAATGTCCTCGGGCCGAACGATGACATCGCGCGATTTGAATACGTGAAGAAAACAAACCGCGAGCAAGGGCCTGCATTGGTAGGAATCGAATTGAAAAGTCGGGAAGATTTCGCCCCGCTGATCGAGCGAATGGATGCAAACCGGGTGGTTTATGAGTATTTGAATGATCAGCCGGATTTGTTTCAGTTTATGGTGTAAAATGTAGCATTGATATTGTTTTTATGAATTCAGCTTTACGACGGAAATCTTGTTGTTTTATTGCCGGTGTGCTATTGGCTGTGATAGCTGTTACCCAAAGCTTCGGCCAGGGGCGGATGCTGGATGGTTACATCGTTTCAACTCAGGGCGACACGGTCAGGGGCTTTATACGGTATGACGGCTGGGGTACCAGTCCGATGGCGGTTGATTTTGTAAAGGAGAAAGGAGGACAAATCGAAAGAGTAGGTGCGGATGCTGCGCCGCAATTTTTTCTTACTCCGCTCAATGAGCATTATATCAGTAAAAGAATTGGTGTACTGAACATTGACCTGAGCATAACCTACGAGATCGCGCCATCATTTGAAGCAAAGGATTCAGTGACCGTTTACTTGCGCGAAATAACGTCAGGCCCGAAAGCTACATTGCTGGAATACCTGGATTTGACGGAAAGGCCGCATTACTTCGTCGAGAAAGATGGCAAGCTGACGGAGTTGCTTTATTATCCGTTTTACAGGCTCATCCGTGGTAGAAAGTACCTCATTCAATATGATGAATATGAACGCCAGCTGCCTGCATTGCTTTCTGACGGAGCCGATCCGGGACCCGTTCGTGGCTACTCGGCGAGAGACCTGGGGCGCTACGTTGACCGGTACAATGGGGTATCGGATAAGGCTGTTAGTAAGGCACTTTCGGCGGAATCTGAAATGGAAATCGACTTCTTTGTTATGGGCGGGGTGGAAAGTTGGAAGGAGGAAGAAGTTAATCTAAAAACAAAACCGACATTCGGGGCCGGTTTGAGGGTCAACCTGCCGAGGCGGTTTCACAATCGTTACTTCAAGATTTTGTTTTCATCGCAGGGAAGTATTTCTGAAACCGAGATTTATGGTTACACTTTTGGACAGAATATCAAACTAAATACGCTGGAAGTGGGTGCCGGTACCTACATGGGTTCTGGCAATTTTCGCCCTAACCTTGGATTTGAATATAGTTTTGGATTCAAAGGCTGGCGTAGTACCATTTTAGGTCCGCACGCAGGCATTTCCTTCCGGCGGCAGCTGAGTTTGGAAGTGTCCCATTTTGCCAATTTCGGATCGTTGTTTTCCGATGTCGGATTTTTTAACCAGCCACGAATCAGCTTGAATTACTATCTCAACCTGAACAAACTTTTCAAAAGCCGGAAATAACCATCCGCTTGTACAATGCTCCGCGTACCATCCGACATCAGCTCCCAGGAATTTGAGTCCCTGAAAATTCAGGATATGACTTTCGTGGCCTACCGGAACGAGGTGTATCCATCCAGATACGACGTGTTTTTTGAGGAGCATGCCGTGATTGTGGTGCTGGAAGGTGAGAAGAAGTTCACGAGCCCGACGCAGGAAGTACATGTAGAAAAGGGAGATATCCTGTTCATTCAGAGGGGTTTTTACTTGATGTCGGAGTCGATTCATGAAGCTTACAAAAGTCTGGTCTTCTTTTTTGATGAAAAGCTGCTAAAAGAGTTTGTAGGGTTGCATCCGGAGCTTTTTGATGCGCAAAAAGACGAAGAGACAGTCGAGTACCCGATTCTGCTTTTGAAGTCGGATGATAATTTTGAGAAATTCATTCAATCCGTATTCCCTTATTTCCGGTCCCGGACGGAATTGAAGAACCACTTCCTACGGTTGAAGTTCCAGGAACTGCTGCTGCATTTGATGGAGCTGGATAACTCAAACCAGCTACGGGGTATTTTATACAGCTTATACAAGGGAGAAAAGGTCGATCTTTCGTTTTTGATGAACAGCTATTACCTGAAACCCCTGACCTTGAATGAGCTGGCGCGGCTTTCGGGTCGCAGTTTGTCGGCATTTAAGCGGGATTTTCAGGATGAATTCAATACTTCACCTGCATTATGGCTGAAAAACAAGCGGTTGGATTATGCGGATTTTCTGTTGAGGAATAGTACGAAAAACGTTTCTGAAATCAGTACGGAGATTGGATACGAGAGCGTTTCGCATTTTATCAAGACTTATAAAGAGAAGTACGGCACCACGCCAAAGCGGCAGGGGTGAGTGGGCTATGCTTATGGAGGTAAATCACTATATTTGTTTACACTAATATTTGGATTAGCAAATGGAGGCAATACACGTTTATCCGACCAAAGATCAGGAAAAGGCTGTAATCGCTTTTCTGGAAGAAATGCGAATTCCATTTGACAAAGATGAAGAATTGCCGGAGCACGTGTTGAAAGGGATTGAGACTGGTAGAGAGGAGATACGGGCTGGCAAGTATATGACCTTGGACGAATTCATAAGCAGAAAACAGGATAGTGACCTATGAGGTGATCTTGGCGCCTAAGGCAGTCGAAACATTCGACGCCATTTATGACCAGATTACATTAAGATTTGGAAAGAATTCTGCGAAGCAATTCAACCGAAGGGTAATTCAAATCTTACGGACAATAAGTATCACTCCTTTCATCTTCAAGAGCACCCGGGAAAACCAGAACATTCGCAAAGGATGGATTCATAAGAATTGCTCTTTTTTCTACGAAGTCGCAGGTGATCAAATATATGTATTGTTCTTTTGGGACAATCGGCAAGAGCCGCTTATGGAACCTGATCCATTGGAATAAAGATTTCCGCTCAAACCTCGCTGCTAAACCAAAATCACTATTTTTTGACCTATTACCGTTATACATATTCCTTTTATTATGCGGTAATTTGTAATGTCAGTTCTCCTTTTAAGAAAGGCGTTGATTATCAGCTCTTTCTTTGAAGCCTGAACTACGAGGCGAAATTCTAATTTTAATCAAAATGAGTAATCAAGCGAGTACCCTTTTCGACAAAGTGTGGGATGCCCACGTTGTCCGTAAAATCGAGGACGGTCCGGATGTGTTCTTCATCGACCGCCACTTTATCCACGAAGTAACAAGCCCTGTTGCTTTCCTAGGACTCGAAACCAGAGGCATTGGCGTGATGTACCCCGAGCGCACTTTCGCTACGGCCGATCACAACACCCCGACTATCAACCAGCACCTTCCTGTTGCCGACCCGCTTTCGGCAAACCAGCTGAAAGCCCTCGAATCCAATGCTGCGAAATACGGCATTTCGCACTGGGGACTGGGCCATGCCCGCAATGGTATCGTGCACGTGGTTGGACCTGAAAACGGTATTACGCTACCCGGTATGACCATCGTTTGCGGTGACTCGCACACTTCTACCCACGGTGCATTCGGCGCGATCGCGTTCGGTATCGGTACTTCTGAGGTGGAAATGGTGCTTTCTTCGCAATGCATTATGCAGCCTAAGCCTAAGAAAATGCGTGTAAACGTGAATGGCCAGCTGGGTAAAGGGGTTACTCCGAAAGACGTTACGCTTTATATCATTTCAAAACTCACTACTGCCGGTGCAACGGGTTATTTCGTTGAATATGCAGGGGATGTTTTCGAAAATATGTCGATGGAAGGTCGTATGACCGTCTGCAATATGAGCATCGAAATGGGTGCACGCGGTGGTATGATCGCTCCTGACGAAACTACTTTTGCCTACATCAACGGCCGCGAGCAAGCGCCGAAAGGCGAGAAGTGGGACAAGGCATTGGCTTACTGGAAAACGCTGAAAACAGACGAAGGCGCTGTTTTCGACAAAGAATATAACTTTGATGCAGCCGACATCGAGCCGATGATCACTTATGGTACCAACCCGGGAATGGGCCAGGGTATCACCCGCGCGATCCCTACTTCGGATCAGGTGGAAGGCGGCAAGGCTACTTACGACAAGTCACTGAATTACATGGGTTTCCACGAAAACGAGAACATGCTTGGAAAGCAAATCGATTACGTTTTCATCGGTAGCTGTACCAATGGCCGTATCGAGGACTTCCGCGCATTTGCGTCGATCGTGAAAGGTCGTAAGAAGGCTGATAATGTAACGGCGTGGATCGTACCGGGCTCGCACATTGTGGAGGCGCAAATTAAAGAAGAAGGTATCCTGGATATCCTGACCGAAGCTGGTTTCGAGCTCCGTCAGCCTGGCTGCTCGGCTTGTCTGGCGATGAACGATGACAAGATCCCTGCCGGCAAATATGCAGTAAGTACCTCTAACCGTAACTTCGAAGGTCGCCAGGGCCCAGGCGCGCGCACGTTGCTCGCAAGCCCGCTCGTAGCAGCCGCAGCTGCTGTCACCGGCGTAGTAACCGACCCGAGAACTCTGTTATAAACAAGCGAGACCCAGAACCCCGGCTTTCAAGCCGGGGACCAGGGAAGCACCGCAACAACCCAACTGCCGGCAGATGCTGGCCTCAAAACAATGGCTTACGATAAATTCACCATACTGAAAAGCTCGGCAGTACCTTTGCCGATCGAAAACGTCGATACCGACCAGATCATCCCTGCGCGCTTCCTGAAAGCGACCAAGCGTGAAGGATTTGGCGACAACCTCTTCCGCGACTGGCGCTACAATGGCGACGACACGCCGAAACAGGATTTCGTGTTGAACAACCCGATTTACTCCGGTAAAATCCTAGTAGGAGGTCGCAACTTCGGTAGCGGTTCCAGCCGCGAGCACGCTGCCTGGGCGATCTACGACTACGGTTTCCGTTGCGTGATTTCCAGCTTCTTTGCGGATATTTTCAAAGGTAACTCATTGAATATCGGTATTTTACCTGTACAGGTGAGCCCTGAGTTTCTGAACAAAATCTTCGAAGCGATCGAGGCTGATCCGAATGCAGAGCTGGAAGTGAACCTGCCAGAGCAAACTATCACGATCGTTTCTACGGGAGAAAAAGAATCTTTCGACATCAATGGTTATAAAAAACATAACCTGACGAACGGCTTCGACGATATCGACTATCTGCAAGCTATGAAGGGAGAGATTAAGGAATTTGAAGCAGAAAGGATATTTTAACAGGCTGTTGGCGATCGGCAGTCGGCTGTCGAATCTGATTTTCTGACCGCCGACTGCTGACCGCCGACGGCCGATCGCTTATGAAAAGCCGCTACATAGAAATAATGGACACGACACTCCGCGATGGTGAACAAACCAGCGGGGTGTCGTTTTCCGCATCGGAGAAACTGACTATCGCCCAGATCCTGTTGCAGGAAGTGAAGGTCGACCGCATTGAAGTAGCCTCGGCACGCGTGTCGGAAGGTGAATTTCAGGCGGTTAGGAAAATCACGGACTGGGCCGGTGCGAATGGTTTTCTGGATAAAATAGAAGTACTCACGTTCGTCGACGGCGACGCGTCCATTAACTGGATGGTACAGGCCGGCGCGAAAGTGATGAACCTCCTCACGAAAGGGTCGCTCAATCATTTGACCCACCAGCTCAAAAAGTCGCCGGAAGCGCATTTCGAGGACATTCGCAATGTGATCGAACTTGCGGAGACGAAAGGCATTCAATGCAATGTATATCTCGAAGATTGGAGCAACGGAATGCGTAGTTCGAAAGAATATGTTTTCCAATCGCTTGATTTTCTGACTACAATGCCGGTCAAGCGCATTTTGCTGCCTGATACACTGGGCATTCTCACACCGTTCGAGTCCTACACATTCATCAAGGAAATTGTAGATCGCTATCCTAACCAGCATTTCGAATTCCACGGTCATAATGACTATGACCTTGGTGTAGCGAATGTAATGGAAGCGCTTCGCGCGGGCGTGCAAGGTCTGCACCTGACTGTGAACGGCATGGGTGAGCGCACGGGCAACGCGCCGCTCGCGAGCACGATTGCGGTGATCAACGACCTGATGCCGGAATGTACGACGGCGGTCAATGAGAAGTCGCTGTACTCGATCAGCAAGCTGGTGGAAACGTTTTCGGGGATTCGCATTCCTGCTAATAAACCGATTGTAGGAGAAAGTGTTTTTACACAAACTGCTGGTATTCATGCAGATGGAGATAAAAAGAACAATCTCTATTTCAGCAAACTGATGCCCGAACGCTTCGGTCGTCAGCGTTTGTATGCATTGGGGAAAACTTCGGGCAAGGCGAATATCGAGAATAACCTCCGCGACCTGGGCATTTCGCTTTCGGATGCTGATTTGAAAAAGGTAACCCAACGCATTATAGAGCTCGGCGACCGTAAGGAAGTGGTGACACCGGAGGATTTGCCCTACATTATCTCCGATATCCTCGACAGCGACGCGATCGAGGAGAAGGTGGTGATCACCAACTACGTGCTCACGCATTCCAAAAACCTGAAACCTTCTGCCACATTGCAGATATCTTTTGGCGAAGAAGTTTTTGAAGAGAATGCGCAGGGCGACGGCCAGTATGATGCATTTATGAATGCATTGAAAAAGATTTACGTCAAAAAGGGGATCGAGTTGCCAATGCTGAGCGATTATGCCGTACGCATTCCGCCGGGCGGTAAGACGGACGCATTGTGCGAGACGATCATTACCTGGGAAATCAATGGCAAGGAAGTCAAGACACGTGGTCTGGATTCGGACCAGACGTTCTCGGCCATCAAGGCGACGCAGAAAATGCTCAATCTCATTGGCGTTCCCGAAAATAAAATTGAACCAATCGCTAATGCATTGTCGTAAGGCAGTGCATTTATTTTGTTTATAATTTATTGAATATCAATTAAATCACTTGATGAAAAAGCATATCCTTATCGTTCCGGGCGACGGAATCGGACAAGAAGTTACAGAGGTAGGAAAGGCAGTGTTGGTAAAAATCGCCGAGAAATTCGGTCATGAATTCACTTACGACGAAGCATTGATGGGCCACGTGGCCATCGAAGCGACGGGTAACCCGCTTCCGGATGAGACATTGGAGAAGATGCGCAACTCTGACGCAATCCTTTTCGGTGCCGTTGGTCACCCGAAATACGACAACGATCCTACCGCCAAAGTTCGCCCTGAGCAAGGCTTGCTGAAAATGCGTAAAGAGTTGGGTTTGTATGCCAACCTCCGTCCGATCAAGTTGTTCGACGAGCTATTGGGCGCTTCTTCCATCCGTCCTGAAATCCTGAAAGGCTCGGATATCCTTTTCTTCCGTGAATTGACCGGCGATATCTATTTCGGAGAAAAAGGTCGTAAAAACGATAACAACACTGCCTATGACATCGCGGAATATAGCCGTTACGAAGTGGAGCGCATTGCCCGCAAGGCATTCGAAGCTGCTCGTACACGTGGCAAACGTCTTTGCTCAGTAGATAAGGCTAATGTTTTGGAAACCAGCCGTCTGTGGCGTGAAGTGATCCAGGCATTGGCTCCTGAATATCCTGACATTACTGTTGAACACCAGTTCGTGGACGCAGCAGCGATGATGCTCATCAAAGATCCTAAGCGTTTCGATGTGGTTGTAACTGCAAACTTGTTCGGAGATATCCTTACCGACGAGGCGAGCCAGATCGCCGGATCGATGGGTATGCTCGCTTCGGCGTCTGTCGGCGACAGCACCGGCGTTTACGAACCGATCCACGGCTCGGCGCACGACATTACTGGTAAAGGTGTCGCAAACCCCTTGGCATCAGTACTTTCAGCTGGATTGCTCCTCGATATTTCATTTGGTTTGAAAGAGGAATCGGAAGCGATTATTTCGGCAGTTGACAAGTTGCTGAAAGATGGTTTCAGAACGCGCGACATTGCCGATGCAACCACTCCGGCCGATAAGGTGCTGAACACCCAGCAGGCAGGCGAAGAGCTTTTGAAAAGAATCTAAAAAATTTCAAAGTTTTGCCAAACAATATTTGTTGCATTCAAAACTTGTGCTTTCTTTGCAGAAGAAACTCGCGGTCAGCGAAATTTCGCAACAATAATATGAGCCAACAAGATAACCTCATTCTCAATCTCCAACAGCTACCGTGAGGCCGGGAAAGGTTATGTTTTGATAAGTTACAGACCCTTTCCCGTGACAAGGAAAGGGTTTTATATTGCCTGAAATATTGTTAAATTCGTGTCCCATTAAAAAATTAATACCCACCAATGAGTAATCGAGTTCAGATCTTCGACACTACTTTACGAGACGGCGAGCAGGTTCCTGGCAGCCAATTGACCACAGAAGAAAAAATCGTGGTTGCTACACAACTCGAAAAGCTGGGGGTAGATATTATCGAAGCCGGCTTCCCGGTTTCAAGTCCCGGAGACTTTCGTTCTGTTGTAGAAATCTCCAAAGCGGTTCGTGAGCCGATCATTTGTGCGCTCTCGCGTGCGGTGCAAGGTGATATCGACGCTGCTGCCGACGCATTGCAGTATGCACAGCGGGCACGTATCCACACGGGTATCGGTTCATCCGACATTCATATCCAGCATAAATTCAATACTACCCGTGAAAAAATCATTGAAAGAGCAATCGCGGCTACGAAATATGCTAAATCCAAAGTGGAGGATGTTGAATTCTATTGCGAAGATGCAGGCCGTGCAGACCTGGTGTTCCTTTCGCAACTGGTAGAAGCGGTGATCGGCGCCGGAGCAACGGTGGTGAATATTCCTGACACGACTGGCTACTGCTTGCCAGATGAGTACGGAAACAAAATCAAATACATTTTCGAACATGTTTCGAACATTCATAAAGCTACTATTTCGATCCACTGCCACAATGACCTCGGCCTGGCGACTGCGAACTCCATTGCAGGTATCAATCAGGGTGCGCGTCAGGTAGAGGTTACGATCAATGGTATCGGCGAGCGCGCCGGTAATACTTCGCTGGAAGAGGTGGTAATGGCATTGAAAGTACACCAGGAGCTGGGTCTTGAAACGGGCATTAACACGCAGCACATTTACCCGACAAGCCAACTGGTGTCGAAAATGATGCGTATGCCGGTGCAAGCCAACAAGGCGATCGTGGGCCGCAATGCATTCGCGCATTCATCGGGTATCCACCAGGACGGCTTCCTGAAAAACAATTTGAACTATGAAATCATGAACCCGCAGGACGTGGGTGTCGATAAGTCCGACATCGTACTGACTGCCCGCAGCGGACGCCATGCATTGAAGCACCGCCTGGAATTGTTAGGGTTCTCCTTCGAAAAAGCAGCGCTTGACGAACTGTATACGCGCTTCCTCGAAGTAGCCGATATTAAGAAAGAAGTTAACGACGGAGATCTGGTTGAGCTGGTGCGGACAGCGGAAGCGGTTTAATTAGAATATCCTTAGAATTAGTTAACAGCTTGAATCTGAATTTGATGTTTTAAAGAATTTTTTGTAAGATTACATATTCAATAACATCCATCAGATTGCAAAAAGCCCTCGGTGATTCTGACTAAGGGCTTTTTCTTTGTTTTACAGGATAATGGTGCGGTTGTGATGAATGAAAACGCGGTCGTTAAAAACCAGTTTCAAAGCCTTCGAGAGCACCGATTTTTCTGTATCTTTTCCCAAAGTCGCCATATCCGAAGCGGTCAGTTTGTGATCGACTTCCTTCACATCCTGCGCGATGATCGGACCTTCGTCGAGGTCGTCGTTCACAAAATGCGCGGTTGCTCCAATGATTTTCACGCCACGTTCGTAAGCCTGCCGGTAGGGGTTTGCCCCGATAAATGCGGGCAGGAATGAATGGTGGATATTCACGATCCGGTTTGGAAAATGTTCGACGAATTGCGGGGTGATAATGCGCATATATTTAGCAAGCACCACATAATCCGGACGGTAAATATCCAGCGTTCTCAGTATTACTTCCTCATGCTCTTCGCGGGTTTTGTTTTCATGCGAAATAAAATGAAAAGGTATCCCAAACTTGCCTACCAGCGGCTGCAACGTATTATAGTTGCTTATAACTGCCATTATCGTCGCATCCAGCTCATTGAATGCGTAGCGGATCAGCAATTCGCCGAGGCAGTGGTGCTCTTTGGTCACCATCAGCACAATGTCCTTATTCTTTTTCGGGTTAATGCGCAGGTTCAGTCCTGCCGGTAACTCGGTTTGAAGAGCTTTTAACAATTCAGGAATATCGGTTTCGCCTTCGAATTCGGTACGCATGAAAAAGTAGCGCGAAGGGCTCACATATTCGTCGTTACTGATGATATTCTGATTGTGGGCAAAAAGAATGCGGGTAACGTGATAGATCAAGCCCTTGTGATCGGGGCCGTCCATTAATAAGATATGTCTTTGACTCATGAAGGGTTTGCTTGTGGCACTTGTCGGAGTTCAAATATACAACACAAGCCGTGCTATTAGCCGCTCAGCAATAGTGCATTTCCATATTATTGTAACTATTCAAATGACATCCGTGTTAATCAGGAATAATGCAGTTTTTGATACTATGGCAGAGACATTATTTATTCCAACAGATACAAGCAGAAAAGAGGTTTATGAAGCGCTTTTCCCACAAATAGAGGCGCTTATCGTTGATGAAAGCGACCTTACGGCCAACCTGGCGAATATAACTGCGGTTTTAAAAGAGGCATTCGGGTTTTTCTGGGTGGGGTTTTATCTCGTGAAAGAAGGGCAACTGGTGCTCGGCCCGTTTCAGGGGCCCATCGCATGTACGCGTATACCCTTTCACAAGGGCGTGTGCGGCGCGAGTTACTCACGCGCCGAAACCATCGTCGTACCGGATGTAGAGCAGTTTCCGGGCCATATTGCGTGCAGCTCGGCGTCGCGTTCGGAAATTGTAGTGCCGGTTTTTCATAGGAACGGAACAGTAGCAATGGTGCTGGACGTGGATAGCGACCAGCTCGATGATTTCAGCGAAACGGACCGTGAAGCATTGGAAAAAGTGGCAGCGCTGATCACCCGAAAACTCTGATTATAATTAAAAAGCCTCGCACCGGTACCGGTGCGAGGCCATAAAATGTCGTGGAGTGTTATCAGTTCAATGAAAACATGGGCAAACGAAGCGCCACAACGTTATTGAACATTAGCTTGGTTATTTTAGGATCCATATAATCGATCAGCGGAAATTCCGAGACGAGCGACATTACTTCAAATTCAGTTTCTGCTCTAACCACACACCAGAGCCGCGAGTAATCATCGGACAAGGCATAAGACATCAGCCTTCCTTGCTCCATCAGTTCATTAATCTTTTTTCTCTGAGCAGGTATTTTTGCTGTGAAATCTTCCGACATGACAGCCGGCAGCTGGATTTCAACCATATATTGGCTCATGGGCGATAGATTTTAGGTTGTATTTATTAAATGATATGCGCCGCTGAATAGTTCCTTGGCGCTAAGTGCCCAGCATTTGACAATAGTTTTCCAGATGTTCCAACCATTTTGATAATGAGGGTGTCAGACAATTTACGACGTGCACGAGAGCACAAGTCGGATCATAACGCAACAGTAATCGGCTATCTTATGGGTAGAGGTGCTGAATTTATTTACAAACCGAACGAAGCACCCCTAACCTTCGGATGACGTTTAACGAAAAGGAACTGGTGACAGGCTGCAAGCAGCGTAACCGCATCGCCCAGAAACAGCTATATGATGTTTTTGGGGGTAAGCTGTTCGCTATTTGCCTGCGCTACACGAAAAACCGCGCCGACGCGGAAGACGTGTTGCAGGATGCCTTCATCAAAATTTACGAAAACATAGATTCTTTCAGGGCTGACAGCCCGCTGGAATACTGGCTCAGATCGGTGGTAGTAAACACGGCGCTGAACCATTTGCGGCAACAGAAATACCTGAAAGAACTGGATGACATAGATGTGCATCATAATGGTCTGTCGGACAGGGAGTTTACGCTGGGTAATTTCCAGATGCAGCAGCTCATGGAAATGATCCGTGAATTGCCGCCCGGCTGCCAGACGATCTTCAATCTCTACGCGATTGAAGGTTACCAGCACAATGAGATCGCCCAGATGTTGGGTATCTCCGAAGGAACGTCTAAGTCGCAATACTCGCGGGCAAGGACATTACTTCAACAAAAATTGAACAAAGAAAAAAGATTTGATGATGGATCCGTCCAACATAAACAATTTTGAAGATCAGTGGAGAAAGGCCTTGCAGGAGGCTTCCGAAACTCCCCCGCCGTCTGTGTGGGAGAGTATCGAGGCGCGTCTTGACGGGGAGCAGTCGAAAGTAGTTCCGCTTTGGTGGCAATCACCGAAAATCTGGTATGCGGCCGCTTCCATGGCTGCCTTGCTCGTGGTAGGCGGCGGACTTTGGATGTCGGATATTAAAACAAACGAGAAGCCACAGGTAGCTGTAAGTACAGAATCCGTTAGGAAATCTGAAAGTAAGGGCAGCCAAATGGCCGAACAAGTTCCGTCTGCGAATGAAAGCCTGAATACCGAGAAACTGGCTGCGAATGACCAAAAAACTTCCAGCGAAGCGAAAACGCTAATCGAATCCAAAACGCCATCTGTAAAATCAAAAGGATATCAATCAATTGAACAGCAAATTGAAATTGCTGCATCAAATAATGTGAATGCTGCTGTAAAGCATGAGAATGCATTTACAAAAGCAAAAAATTCATCTCAGGACCAGCCGGGCATAGCTGCTGTCGAAGGGGCTCAAAAACCGGTCGCGAAAAGTGGTTCAGGCAATGAAATAATTAGTACAACTGCAACGCCTGTCGAAAGCGTACAGCCTGTCGAGATCGCAACGGCGAAAGTTGCCGGGAATGGTAATGCGGCAGCATTAGCAGATGAGAACCAATCCATTTCAGCACAGCTGCTGGCTTCGTTGCCTTACAGTGATTTGGATGTGTATGTACAAAATCGCCACATTTTCTTCCGTCCTCAAATCCAGATCGAAGAGCCGGTGAAGGAGAAGAAGCCGAAAGAATATTATGCAGGCTTGGGTGTCATGCCGGCGTCGTTTAACCCGGATGTACAACTGAAAGAGGCGCCTATGGCTTTTTCAGCGCAGTCGGTCAGCCAGAAGCGGGCTACTACCGGGTCGAGCCAGGCCAGGGCTTCCTACGCGGTGCAAACCCAGGGCGGAGTGCGTATATCCAAGCACTGGTCTGTGGAGACGGGTATCAGTTATCTCCGGGGGAACTCGGCTTACGAAGGCGGCGGTTACGTGCTGAATGCATATAGTAACCTGTCTTCTAATGTTTTGGAAAATGCATTGGCAGGATTAGCGAGTAGCCCTTCGGCTGACAAGGCTGCGGGTTTCAATAACGGTGCATTATATATAGATGTTGCCAAAAAGGTAAGCAACAATTACCAATACCTCCAATTGCCGGTACAGGCAGGCTTTACATTAAATCCCGACAAGAAATTCAGCTATTCGGTACTGGGCGGGATGATGGCGAATTTCTTTTTGGTGAATGAATTGGAATCCGCTTCGGGCGAGATTATCCGGACAACCGCGAGTGATGACATTTACCGTGGCATGAACTGGGCCGCGACCACAGGATTGAGATTGAATTATAAATTGTCCTCGAACTGGGGCGCCAACCTGACAGGCTCTTATCAAAGGGCTGTTTCATCCGGTTTTAAATCCAATCAAAGCCTCGATTCACATCCTTATTTGTATGGGGTTTCGTGGTCTGTTCGCTATTCTTTTTGAGATAATTCGAAAAATTTTCCAACCATTGCCGGTTGATTTGAATCTATCGATTTGTGGGTTGATTGTGGAGAAGGAAAATATCCTTGCATCTGTTAGCCATGAAAATTTTAAAGAAGTCGATCACCATTCCGATGCTGGCAGTAGCAATGCTGCTAGGCTGCACAAAGGACAATGTCGAGCCTGGTAACGAGGTAAATCCGGTGGAAATACCGGCCTCGGTTTCCAATGGGACAACGTCTTTTGCATTCGACTTTATTCATGCGTTACAGGGAACGCAACCCGCACAAACGAATTTCTTTGTATCGCCGCTTAGCTTGCATATGGCATTAGGAATGCTTTTGAATGGCGCCGAAAAAGAAACCGCCGGAGAAATTCAAAAGACCTTGAAAATGGATGCCGTTGCATTGGCCGATTTAAATGCAGCATATAAAACATTGATCAACGATCTGCCGGTTGCAGATTCGAAAGTGAGTCTGGGGTTGGCGAATTCTATTTGGTATAAAGATGGTTTTTCAGTTGAAAATGATTACCTGGGCCTGCTGAAAAGTTCGTTTAATGCGGATGCAACCGGGCTGCCCTTTAACGATGCCGCGGTGAGCCGGATTAATCAGTGGGCAAGCGACAAAACGAATGGGAAGATCAAAAATGTACTGGAATCCATTTCGGCCGATCATGTAATGTTCCTTTTGAATGCATTGTATTTCAAAGGCGACTGGAAAGCAAAATTCGATTCGAAGAACACAAAAGACACACCATTCCTTTTAGAAAACGGGCAGAGTCAAAACGTAAAGATGATGTTTTCCAGCTCGGATTATAAAATAGCAGGAGGAAACAATTTCAGCGCCGTGCAGCTTCCTTATGCCAATGGTCAGTTCGTAATGACTTTGCTGATACCGACTGGCCAGAACACCATCGATCAGGTATTTAAAGGCCTTACTCGCGAAACCTGGAATGAAGTGAACGGTAAAATGTATCAAACTGGCGTGACAGTAGGTCTACCCAAATTTATATTGGAATACAAAGCAGATCTGAGTAAGACCCTTTTTAATATGGGGATTCGGAAAGTGTTTTCCAGCGGAGCGGAATTAGGAAAAATTAATAAAGGCGCGAGGCTGTTTGTTGACTACGTAAAACAGGATGCCTATTTGGGGATCGACGAAAAAGGAACCGAAGCTGCGGCTGTTACAACGATAGCGGTGGGCGTTACCAGCGCCGGCCCCAAAGAACCGCCAAGATTCATTTGCGACCGTCCATTCGGTATCGTGATCAGCGAAAATACTTCGAATACGATTCTTTTTATGGGTAGAATTAACAATCCGGAATCGAAATAGCAATGCAAGAGAGCATTTAAAAATATCAAAGATAAAAAATACCGGTTCGCCGGTATTTTCGGGGTGCGTTATCGTCCGAAGGCCTTGCTTTCGGACGATTTTGTTTTGTATTCCAACCAATTACAAAAAAATACTGTCCTGCACTTACCCAAGTTGAAATATCATTTTTACTAGCCTCTAAAACCTAACCGTATGAAACCTAAACTTTTACTGTTATGTGTCGGAGCTTGGCTTTGCTGGTCTTGCAACGATCAATGTAAGGAAACGCGCGTCGTGCGCCGTGTCAGCAACGTTACATATTCCTTGATGGAGCTCCGGACGCAGGTTAAATCCGAATCGCCGCGTACTCTGGAGCAGCCCGGCAAGATGTATGTGAAGGGCAAATATTTATATGTGAATGAAATTAAAAAAGGTATTCACATCATCGACAATGGAAATCCTGCCAGCCCGAAATTTGTAGCTTTCATCAATATCCCGGGCAACGGCGACATAGCGGTTCGTGACAATATTCTCTATGCCGATAGTTTCTGCGACCTCGTTTCGATAGACATTGCCGATCCCGCAGCGCCGAAAGAAGTAGGCAGGGTTAAAAGTGTATTCAAAACCGGTCTTTTCGACGGAGGCGGATGGTCGCTGAATGAATCGGTGGGCGCCATCAACGATCAGAATGTGGAATGGATTGAGGAGACGGTAAAAGTTAGCTGCGAGGACAATGTTCCACCGACGTCCTGGTGGGGCGGCGTGATCTGGATGATGGCCGATAGGGCGTCTTTCAGCAGCGGAGCTTCTGCTTCACCGCAATCTTCGGGTGCCAGCAATGGTCAGGCAGGTTCCATGGCACGTTTCGCGCTGGACCGTAACTTCCTCTACGCCGTCAGCCAGACCCAAATGCATCTTTTCAAAATAGATAAACCCGCCCAGCCGGTTGATTTTACGACCATCAATCTTGGCTGGGGTATCGAAACGATTTTCCCCTATGGTAACAAGCTCTTCATAGGCTCTTCAACCGGGATGTTTATTTATGATAATACCAATCCCGCAGAGCCGAAACAACTCTCGAATTTCCAGCACGGCCGCGCCTGCGATCCCGTGGTGGTGCATGAGGATATTGCGTACGTAACGCTGCGCACGGGTACCGCGTGCGCGGGAAGCCAGAATCAGCTCGACCTCGTCGATGTAAGCAATCCGGCTGCTCCGCAGCTCATTAAAAGCTATCAGATGGAAAATCCGCACGGCGTGAGTATCGATTTTCCGACACTTTACCTTTGTGAGGGCGAACACGGCCTGAAAGTTTTCGACGTAAAGGATAAATTTCTGGTGGACCGTAATCAGCTGGCGCATTTCAAGGATATGCATGCCTATGATGTGATTTCGCTCGGCAAAACATTGCTGCTGATCGGCGAGGACGGATTTTATCAATACGATTCGTCGAACCCGAAGGATTTGAAAATGCTGAGCAAAATTCCGGTCGGTAAGGCGATGTGATATGAAAAAGATCGCAATTTTAATGTTGCTGTTGGGTACGACAGCAGCGTACGCGCAGAAGGCCAGGCCGGTGCGGTACGTCAACCATACGGAATTCGGAGGATTATTTGGCAGGGTGAAATATCCGAATCCTTATAATAACAATGCAGAACAGGTCGACAGTAAAACGAGCCTGACCGTTCAGACATTCAACGGCGTGCAGATTCATGAAAAACTGTCAGCCGGGGTAACGCTGGGCATAGATTGGTATAAGACCGCATTGCTGAATCCCATCGCGGGAGGTGTCCGCTATGATTTCGTAACCAGCAAAAACGTGAAGTTGTTCGGTACCGTCGATGCAGGCTATGCATTCGCGTGGTTTCAAGATGATTCGGAAGGGGCCGCTACGAAGGGGGGATTAATGGTCAATCCGGGTGTGGGTATGAAAGTTGGACGGCCGGGAGTAGCTGCATTTACCATTGCATTGACCTACAAAAGACAGGAAGCGCACATTACCAAAGTGCCGTTGTGGGATCAGCGGGAGCGGTTTGAGGACCGTGTTTATAACAGGCTTGCATTACGGTTAGGAATCAGTTTTTAAATTAAATAAGCCATGAAAAGAATTGCTCACCTATTTACCTGCTTCATTTTCCTCGCATTGACCGCTTTTGAATGCGACAACGGCAAATATTGTTGTGACATGCCCCCATGCTCGGAAATTGCATCGCTGGACGGCACGTGGCGCCTCGATTACTTCCAGAACACCGTAAGTAGCGTAGTTGATAGAGACCCGGAAATCAGCGGAAAAAGCGTCGTTTTCACATTCGAAGACGATAAAAGCAACGGCACGATTGCCGGCCACACTTTTGTAAATACGATCAGTGGGGCTTACACGCTTGGATCAGGCTGCACTTTCAAAGTAACGAGCTTTGGAGGCAGCAAAGTAGGTGAGCCCGAATGGAGCCGGAAAGCCTGGCTTCCGTCGGATTCAACGGGTGGCAAGGGCATCTATCACGTAACGTCCGATAAGCTGATCCTTCAATTTGATAAAAACCCGGAACAGCTGGTCTTCAAGAAGGATAAGTAAGGTATTCGGGCAGAGAATGTCAGATTTCCGACTGCATTTTCCGCCTGATATCGATTGATTTTTCGAATTCCGCAATTTCCCGCACAAATAGCTGGTGCCCGCGGTGGTACCAGTTCCTGAATTTCTCCGACTGGTCGATATGCTTCGGTAGATAATCAAAAATCACCGATAGGTCAAAGGACTTGGACATTACACCTGCACCTGAAATCACACCGTCAATCGCATTGCATTCCTGCTCGAAGTGGTTCGGTACGGGTACCATCATTACCGGTTTTCCCAAATACATCGCCTCGCAAACCGATTCGAAACCGGCTGTGGTCACCAATGCACGGCAGGTGGCGAGCATCCGCAGGTATTTTTCGCTATTGATCTGGTGAAAGGTAAGCGTACTATCAAAAACAACTTCCTCCGAAGCACCCGCATTATCCCAGAAGCAATGCAGCTGCACATCCTTATGCTTTTGATGCCATTCGATCACCTGTGTGCTCAGGCTGTGGTGCGTCATGTACACAAGGATAAATGAGCCTTGCTGAGGCGTCAGTCGGGTTACTTCCTTGCGCAGCAATGGCGGCACCACCGTGATTTTCAGTTTTGGCGCCGAAGGCATTTCGCGGAACGACAATGCGAGCCTGTTTGCCGAAAGCCAGGAGGTCGACTTCGAGTTGAGGTTAATAAGGAACTGATTGACCCGACTCTTTTCGGGAAATATAAATTTCGGGTGAAGCAAGAGGTACTGATGCGCAATGCAGATCATCGGAATTCCCGAGCGGTAGATCATATTGTACAGCCCGCCGTAAGTATCGTAGAAGCTTACGATCAGATCGGGATTGATCTGCTTCACCGTTTCATGAATGCGATGGAGACTTTTGAGGTATTTGGGCAAATGTGCCAAGTGTGTGGCAATGGTCCGACCTACATTCATGCCGCCGCCCTGGACTTTGTAAATGATATTAGGCGCCTCGAAATGATGCACTGGCGCGAAGATCTGCTCCTGGAAAAACGAAGGGATATTCCGGCCCGGCGAAGTTCCCACCATCGCGCCTACTACCTTATGTCCCGCACTACGCAGGATCTGGCCGAGCGAAATGGCTTGCGTCAAATGCCCACGGCCCTCTCCCTGAACCAGAAAAAGGATTCTCATAATTACAGATAGCGCTGATTCCGCCCCGTCAGAAAACCGGTGAACGCCACTTGCTTCTCGATGCCGGGGAAGTTTTCAACGACTTTTTTGGTACTCGTTTTTTTTACTGGCTTTTCGACGATCTCCTGCTGGTCGTAGTAAAGCAGGCTCCAGTTCCCGTCGAAATCCTCAACCAGCGCACTCAGGGTCTCGACCCAGTCACCCGAATTCATGTATTTGATACCATCGATCTCGCGGATCGCCGGGTGGTGAATGTGCCCGCAGATCACGCCGTCGCAGCTGCGCGAACGGGCCAGTTCGGTAAGCTTTTCTTCAAAGTCGGTCATGTAATTCACCGCCATTTTCACCGACTGCTTCACGCGTTGCGATAAAGAGTAATAGGAGAGACCGCGCCATGCGCGATATTTATTGTAAAATTTATTGACCCACAGCAGGAACGTATAGCCGATGTCGCCCAGGTAGGCGAGCCATTTCAAATGCGTGGTAATGGAGTCGAAAACATCGCCGTGCGTGACGTAAAACCGCTGCGTACCGGATGTAAGAATGTAATCTTTACGGATCTGGAAATGCTTGCCGAGGCGTAATGGGATGATCTGGTCAAGGAAATCGTCGTGGTTGCCGCGGATGTAGATCACTTTCGTTTTGTTATCCTCTATCATTTTCAGCACGCGTTTGAAAAACAACGTATGTTTGCGTTTCCACACACCATACTTTTTCAGTTGCCACGCGTCGATAATGTCGCCATTCAGGATAAGCTTTTTGCATGTGTAGCTTTTCAGGAAATTGGTGACCTCTTCTGCCTTCGACCCTCCTGCTCCGAGGTGAACGTCAGAAATGATGATAGTTCGAAAGTGAGTTGTATCTCCCATGATACAAATTTTCTCATTTTATATTACCTGGATATTATTCACAGGTTATCAGTAGGTTAAGTTTGTACTAAAAACTACTTCTACAATCCAATTTTGAAATATTTGCAGAGTAACTATGAGTTTCTTTAAAAGAAAAACATCATTTTTACTGTCCGCATAACTCATCAACCCTAATGAAAAAATTACTTACGCTATTGTTATTTTCGGGTGTGCAGGCATTCGCTCAGCAGGTGTATCTGCCCCATGAAGTGGAAAAGCAGGCTGAGCCGGCCGGCGGGCTTACGGTACTCAATCAGTTTATCAGTTCAAACCTTCAAATACCGTTTGAAAGCTCGGTGAAGGGAGTAAACGGTCGCGTTTACCTCAAAGGCGTGGTGCAGCCCGACGGCAGTATGACCAACATCGAGGTGACGCGCGGGATTGATACTTTGTGCAACTCGGCCGCCGTGCGGGTATTGGGCATGTACCGTGCATGGAAGCCCGCGATGCTGGGCGGACAAAAAGTGCGGCAAAACGTATTCTTTCCTGTAACATTCAAAGCGGAAGCCAGGCCCGGCTACGATGCGTCACGGCTTGCATTTGTTGATTATTTCAATGAAGTATTTGTTCCCGTAGATTCTGCGCAAGCTACCTACCGGCGCACTACGCCCGTCGATAGCCTCGGTTTTATTTCCGGCGATGTGGCTTACGAGGAATCGAAAAGAAAGAAGTGGAAAAAGCTTGGCGAAGCGAAGTTTGCGAGGACACAAATCCGCTACAAATCGAATTATGTAAACCCGGGCCGCGACTCGATAGCCGCCTACCGCATTTCAGCACGGGATTACAACGAGGGCAGCCACGCCAGCGAAGCCATATTTAACCAAGAAGGACAAATCCTCTCTTATACCGAGTATGGTGTCGATGGAAAAGCCGCACTCATCAAAGATTACGACCTCAACGGCATGGTAAGGCGGCAGCAACTCCTTAGCGATTCCCTGGTAACGGACGTTTATTGGGACGTTAATGGTCAAATCAGGGCGCACAGGGATTTTCCCGTCAATAAAATGGGCGTGAAAGAAGAGCCGCTACTAATGAATGCCTGGGGACCGGATGGCGTGCAATATGCGAAAAACGGGGAAGGCTATTGGATGGCCGTCGGCGAAACGCCTGATGGAAAGTGGCTGTTCGAGCAGGGGAAGATTACCCAAGGAATTAAGGACGCGAAGTGGGTTGGGAAGCTGGCCGACAGCACGCAGTACTATGAGGAAGTTTATGATTTAGGTCAATTCAAATCCGGCGTTTCGTGGGTGAGCGGGACGAAAATGACCTATGAAAAACCGCAGGTTCAGCCCGAATTCAAAGGGGGTATGAAAGAGTTTTACAAATTTCTTGCGTCGAATATCCGGTATCCGCCCAACGCGGCGAAAAGCGGTGTTACGGGGCGGGTAATGCTGTCGTTCGTAGTATGCGAGGACGGTTCTATGTGTGATTATAAAGTGGAAAACAGAATAGGGCACGGAATTGACGAGGAAGCGCTGCGGGTGGTTAAGCTCATGAATGGGAAGTGGGAGCCCGGCGTGTTACGTGGCCAGAAAGTCAGGGTCAAATACAATTTGCCCGTCAACTTTCAAATGGAAACCACGCGCATAGTTCAGTACAGATAAAAAGGGTTAACCGCCACTCATCCGTTCCCGGCGCCAGTCACAGGCTCCGGGAATTTTTTTGTCCCAAATGCATTAGGAAATAGCAATTGATTTGATAATATTGTGATATCACTTTAATATCAAATCAAAAGCTATGACTGAAAAGGAACTACGCTCAATATCAGGCTTTGCGCTATTCGGGATCGGGCTGCTGATGCTGTTTGCCGGCTCTTTCGTTTTTACCATGAACGGCGCGCCGCTAATGGGAGGACTTATCTTTGCTTCGGGCCTCGTCATCCTGCTAGGCCTCACGGTCATCAACCCGAACGAAGCGGTCGTAACCACATTTTTCGGCGATTATATGGGTACGATGAAGCAGAACGGACTCCGCTGGGTAAACCCGTTCTTCCGCAGGAAAAAAATCAGCCTGCGCGCCCGCAACCTGAACGGCCAGAAACTGAAAGTGAACGACAAGCTCGGTAACCCCATCGAAATCGCGGCGGTGGTCGTGTGGCGGGTGGGCGATACCGCGAAAGCTTCTTTTGAAGTGGATGATTACGTGAAATATGTCGAGATCCAGTCGGAAGCGGCGGTGCGGCATTTGGCAGGCATTTACGCTTACGACTCAATGGAAGACGAGGAAGCGAACATTCAGGAAGTAACCCTGCGAGACGGCAGCGGGAAGATCAACGAAATGCTGGAAGCGGAGCTGACCGAACGCCTGAGCCGGGCCGGTATCGATGTCCTGGAATCGCGGATCAGCCACCTTGCGTATGCGCCCGAGATCGCGGGTGCGATGCTGCAACGCCAGCAAGCCTCGGCTGTGGTAGCGGCCCGTCGGCAGATTGTGAATGGTGCCGTGGGAATGGTGGATATGGCATTGGCCATGCTTTCCGAAAAGCAGATTGTGGAACTCGACGAAGAGCGGAAGGCCGCAATGGTGAGTAATTTGTTGGTAGTTTTGTGCGGAGAGAAAGCGGCGACACCCATTTTGAACGCCGGAACATTGTATCCATGATATGGCGGAGAAAAAAGCATTTGTGTTGCGGATCAATCCTGATATGCTTAGGGAGCTGGAAACCTGGGCACAGCAGGATTTCCGCAGTTTGAACGGACAGATCGAGTTTTTGCTGAGCGAGGCATTGAAAAAACAAAGGCGCTCAAAATCAAAGGGAAACGACGAAGGCGGTGCAAAAGATTAATTAAAAATGTTAAAATTGCACTTATATAGTTGTCGTACTAATTTTTAAAAGCTCACATGAAGCAAATATTCAGGACACTTTCATTAACAATCCTTTCCTTTCAGCTTTTTGCGCAGATTCCCGACACATTTCAATGGCTACCAGATGGCAGCGGCTACCGCGATGCCGGTGATGGCCAGATTGTGGAAGTGACATTGCCTGCCAATCAGGAGAAAATAATCGTTTCGCCGGCGCAGCTTACTCCGCAAGGCGGCTCGCCATTGACAATCCGCAGCTACGCTATCAGCAAAGCGGGTGATAAAGTTTTGGTGTATACCAATACCAAACGCGTGTGGCGCTACGATACACGGGGCGATTACTGGGTGTACGACATTACCGCCAAGACTTTGAAGCAGCTTGGAAAAGGCTTGCCGGAGTCGTCGCTGATGTTTGCGAAATTTTCGCCCGATGGCAAAAAAGTCGCGTACGTGAGCATGCATAATGTGTACGTGGAAGACCTCGCGAGCAGCGCGGTAAAACAGGTTACCACCGACGGCACGGACCGCGTGATCAATGGTACATTCGACTGGGTTTACGAAGAGGAATTCGATTGCCGCGACGGTTTCCGTTGGAGCGACGACAGCAAGTCGATCGCTTACTGGCAGCTTGATGCGCGCAAGATCCGTAACTTCTTGATGATCAATACTACGGATTCCATTTACTCATTCAATGTACCGGTAGAATATCCCAAGGTAGGAGAAACGCCTTCGCCGTACAAAATCGGGGTGGTGGACATTGCCACGGCGCAGACGAAATGGATGAATATCCCGGGCGATCCGCAGAATACCTACGTTCCGCGAATGGAATGGTCGGGTATGCCGAACGAGCTCGTGATCCAGCAGCTGAACCGCAAGCAGAACGAGAGCACATTGTTCTACATCAATACCGCAGACGGTAGCGCGAAGCCATTTTATAACGAAAAAGATGAAGCCTGGATCGATATCAAAAGCCGCTGGGAAAACGACCCGATGGGCTGGGACTGGATCAATGGAGGTAAAGAGTTTTTGTGGGTGAGTGAAAAAGACGGCTGGCGGCATACCTACCGCGTGAGCCGCGACGGCAAGAAGGAAACGCTCGTTACGGTGGGTAATTTTGATATGATCAGCCCGGTTCGCATCGACGAGAAGAACAATGCTTACTATTTCATGGCTTCGCCTGATAACGCCACGCAGAGCTATTTATACAAAACCACGCTCGACGGCAAAGGCACACCGGTGCGCATTACGCCAGCCGATCAGGCAGGAACGCATGCTTACGATATTTCGCCTTTAGGTAAATTCGGGCGTCATCAGTTCTCAAATGCAAAAACATCGCCCCTGGTTGAATGGATTTCGTTCCCGAAACACGCTTCCATTGATCCTGGCAACTCGATTGCCCAGTCAAAGGACAAAATCAATTCCTCGAAAGCGAACATCGAGTTCTTCCGGGTAAAAACCGACGAGGGCGTGGAAGTCGATGCGTGGATGGTGAAACCTACCAATTTTGATGCAAGCAAGAAATACCCGATCGTGTTCATGGTGTATGGCGAAGCGGCGGGTAGCACGGTGAAAGATGTTTGGGGAACCGGCCGTAACCGCTTGTACGCCGGCAGCATGGCCGACGACGGATACATTTACGCGTCCATCGATAACCGTGGTACGCCATCACCCAAAGGTGCGAAATGGCGCAAGGCGATTTACCGCAATATCGGCCGCATTAACATCAAAGACATGGACGGCGCTGCTACTGCGATGTTCAAACAATTTGCATTCATCGATACCAGCCGCGTGGCCGTACACGGATGGAGCGGCGGTGGTTCTTCCACTTTGAACCTGTTGTTCCAATATCCGCAGCATTTCAAAACCGGTATAGCCGTGGCAGCCGTGGCCAACCAGCTTACTTACGACAACATTTACCAGGAGCGCTACATGGGCATTCCGCAGGAGAACCGGGAAGATTTTGTGAAAGGATCACCGATCACTTATGCCAAAAACCTGCGCGGTAACTTGCTCTACATTCACGGAACCGGTGACGACAATGTGCATTACCAGAACGCTGAAATGCTTGTTAACGAGCTGATCAGGGCCAATAAGGTGTTCCAGTTTATGCCTTACCCGAACCGTACGCACAGTATTTCGGAAGGCGAAGGCACCTCGCGGCATTTGCAATCGCTGTTTACGGATTATCTCAAAAAGAACTGCCCTCCGGGAGCGAAGTAATGCTGAAAAAAATACTAGGCTCGATAGGCCTGGCGGTACTGTTACCGCTGGGCTGCCTCGCGCAGATCAGCGAGGGCACCAAGCAGAGCATCGCAACAGGAAAAGGACTGAATGTGCCGAGGTCGGGCGTTTTTTGGACTTCTCCTACCGAGCAACCCGGCGTGATCGGCGATTTTTATATCGATTCGCTTTGGCGCGACGGTGATGTGAAACTGGTGAAGCCGGTTGCACAAATAGGCGGGCTCGAATCGGACACGATCGCAGGCGTCGAGATCCGTTATAATGTGCTGAATGATGAACTGGAAGTGTTGGCGGATAAAGCTAAAAAGGACATCAGGGTAATTCGCGGCAGCCAGTTGAAAAGTTTCAAAACTAATAATGGCCTTGGCGAAGTAGAATATGTGAATCTCGCGAGCTTTGACCCGAACGGAGAGGCAAAAGGCTTCGGAGCGGTGCTGGCGTCCGGCAAGATCACGTTTGCGAGAGTGTATAAGACAAAGATTACCAAGCCGAACTACAATCCCGGCTTTGGTACCGGAGAAAAGAACACGGTCGTAAGGCTTACGACAGACTATTATCTGCTCTCAGGCTCGGGAGTTCAGAAAATCAGTTTAAGCAAAAAGAGCCTGCTGGCTGCCATGGCTGACAAAAAGCAGGAAGTAGAGCAATATTTGAAGGAAAGCAATCCGGACCTTAAAGATGAGGCACAGGTAGCAAGTCTCATTCAATTTTATAACTCCAAATAGAAAGAGCCCTCCGGAACCGTTCCGAAGGGCTCTTTTCTTGATATTCCTGCAAAAATTACTTCCCGTATAACTTCTTGGCGGCCGGCTCGTACTTATCGCCAGCGCTCCATTGCGGTGCCGTTTTGCGGTCGGCGATCAGGCGCGTCGCGTAGGTGTACGCCTGACTGAATTTCAGCAGATAATTGAAATCGACCGTTTCGGGATGGTCGGTTACCTGGTGATAATTCTTCATAATGTCGCCATTGAATTCCTTGAAACCCGGCGTGAAGGTCGGGGCGGGAATGCCTTCTTTGGCAAAACTCACATTATCCGACCGGTCGAAAAGTCCCTGCTCCGGCGAAGGATCGGCGAAAATGCCGAGGCCAAAAGCCTTGCAAGCTGCTTCGATCTCCGCGCGAGCGCCGGTGCGGTCGAGGCCCATTACCGAAACAATAGTAGTATCATTATAACCTGCACCGTCGGAATTGATATTGAAAATGCATTTGTTCAAAGGCATGATCGGATGCGACGCGTAGTACTTGCTGCCCAGCAAACCCACTTCTTCGCCGGTCAATGCAACCAGAACAATCGAACGTTTCGGCGGGTTTTTGGCCAAAGCTTCCGCAGCGGTGAGCAATGCCGTTACGCCAAATGCATTATCGCGGGCGCCATTGAAAATGCTGTCTTCGGGCGTGTACGTCTGGCCGCCTTGCTTGCCTACACCCACGTGATCGTAATGCGCGGAGAGCAGAAGGTATTCTTCTTTCAGTTTCGGATCGGTACCGGGAATGTAGCCGGCGACATTGTAGCTGTAAACAGGCTTGGCCGCGCGTCCGGAAGTTTTGAAACTAACCTCCTTCACTGCACGCAATGCACGGGCGAATTTGGCTTCCTTGCCATTTACCCAGGCATGCGGAATGGATTTCGTGGCAGTACCCTCTGCCAGCGAGATTTTTTCCCCTGCAAAAAACTTGCTTACCGTATTCCATGGAATAGGCGCATTGAAAAGCTCTATAACCGCAATAGCCCCTTTGTCCTGAGCGAGTTTGCGCTTTTCAGTTGAAGTAGCGATGATTTCGGAGGGCGTCTGTGTTTCCGGCGTGCCGCTTTCAACCAATACAATTTTGCCCTTCACATCCAGTCCTTTGTAATCATCCCAGCTTTTGGCGGCATTTTCCAGACCAAAACTCGCATACACGATTGGTGCTTTCAGGTCCACCGCGTCGCCGGCCATTAACAGCCAGTCGGTGCCGCTTTTCATGATCTCGGCATCCGCGGCGATCTCGCCGCTGCCATTAGCACCCATTTTTTCGAATGGTACCCGCTGAAAGTAGCTCGAAGTACCGGTTTCGGCATTGCCTGGCACGGGTACCACGCCCATTTTACGGAATTGCTCGGCAATGTAGCGGGCCGCTACGAAGTTCCCCTGCTCCCCTGTGCGCCTGCCCATGAGCTCGTCGCCCGCGAGGAAACGGATATGGGCTTCGGTTTCAGATTTTTTTACTTGAAATTCAGGTAATGACGAAGTCTTTTTCTGGGCGTCGGCGGGAAGGGTAAGGGCCAAACCGAGCGGTAACAGTAGTAATGATAGTTTCATGACTGTTTTAAATGGGTTTCAAAAAGAAAATGTGAAGACGTAAGTTAGCCAGACATCTTCACATTTATATGTTGTGATAATTGAAAATCCTTACCGTTTGTTCAATAGTAGAGCCGCTTCTTTGGCGAAATAGGTGAGAATGCATTTGGCACCGGCGCGACGGATGCTCGTGAGCACTTCCATCATCGCACGCTCGCCATCGAGCCAGCCGTTTTGCGCAGCAGCTTTCACCATCGCATATTCGCCTGAAACGTTGTATGCGGCAATAGGGATGTCAAAGTTTTCGTCGAGCAGTCGGATGATATCCAGGTACGACAATGCGGGTTTCACCATCAGCATATCGGCTCCTTCTTCAAAATCCAGTTGTGCTTCCAGTAATGCCTCCCGTTTGTTGGCGGGATTCATTTGGTAAGTCTTTTTATCCCCAAACTTCGGCGCCGATTCCAATGCATCGCGGAATGGGCCGTAGAATGCGCTGGCATATTTGGCGGAATACGACATAATGCTCACATCGGTGAATCCATGCGCGTCGAGGTGGCGGCGGATGAAGCCCACGCGGCCATCCATCATATCGCTCGGGCCGAGAATGTCGGCGCCCGCTTTGGCTTGCGCCAGCGACATATTTGCGAGGATTTCAAGCGTGGCGTCGTTCAGTATCTTGCCGTTTTCTACGAGTCCGTCGTGACCATCGGAGCTGTATGGGTCCATAGCCACGTCCGTCATGATCACGAGTTTAGGAAACTGCTCCTTAACCGCCGTGATCGCTTTCAGGTAAAAAGTATCTTCATGATAGCTTTCCGACGCGAAACGGTCTTTTTTACTTTCCGGATAATTGGGAAAAAGATCAATGGCTTTAATGCCGAGATCGGTCACTTCTTTGAGCTCTTCGAGCAGGTTATCGAGGGAATAGCGATAAATGCCGGGCATCGACTTCACCTCCGACTTCTGCCGGGTTCCATCGACAACAAACATGGGAAAAATGAAATCGGATACCTGCAAATTGGTTTCCTGCACCAGG
The DNA here is from genome assembly GCF_900101885.1 of Dyadobacter soli. Lineage (GTDB taxonomy): Bacteria > Bacteroidota > Bacteroidia > Cytophagales > Spirosomataceae > Dyadobacter > Dyadobacter soli. The sequence goes on from NZ_FNAN01000006.1 coordinate 173,142, forward strand.
TCACGCACACCTGCGGATTTTCTATTGCGTCGGGGACGACGGGATAATTCGATCATGATATTGACAGTCGGCGATCGGCACAAGGCCGTCGGCTTTTATGGAAGCTTATTGAAATACTTTAAAGAAAAACCCCACAAAGAAACGCAGAGTTTCCTAAACCACTCCCTTTTTCCAAACCACTCCCATTCTTACCTGCGCGTTCCTCCCTTTCCTCCATTCTCCCGTTCCTCCCTACGTGGGCCGCCCTTCCTTTCTTTCAACCAACCATCAACTTAAACCCTTCCCCATGCAAATTCATAATCTGGATCGAAGGGTCCTGGCGGAGGTATTTGCGGAGCTTGGTAATGTAGACGTCCATGCTTCGCGCATTGAAATAGGAATCGTCGCCCCAAATGGTTTTCAATGCAAAGCTGCGGCTGATAGGCTGGTTGAGATTTTGGCAAAACAACCGGAGCAGCTCCGATTCCTTGCTCGTCAAGCGTGCAGAAGTTTCGCCGATGGATAATTGCTGATGGTTATAATCAAAAGTATACTCGCCAATCCGGAACATTTTGGTCTCTTCCTGCTGGTCATTCTGGCGGGTATAGCGCCGGAGAATGGCCTGGATGCGCATGAGCAGCTCCTCGCGGTCGAAAGGCTTGGTAACATAATCATCCGCCCCTACCCGGAATCCCTGCATCGTATCCTCCTTCATCGACTTCGCCGTTAAAAAAATAATAGGCACATCTCGTCCACTCATACGCACCTCTTTTGCGAGCGAAAAGCCGTCTTTTTTGGGCATCATCACGTCGAAAATGCACAAATCATATTCTTTATCCACAAAATGCTGCCAGCCTTTCTGCCCATCAGTAGCAAGGTCGGTAGGAAAGCCTTTATCGGTCAGATATTCCTGAAGAAGCATTCCGAGGTTGGCGTCGTCTTCAACGAGTAAAAGATTGGGCATTTGGAAAACGGGTAAATCGGTTAGGTTTGCAAGATACGACATCCCGGCGCGGGGTGGGTTGGCCTGTGAATAACAGAATTCAGGAAAAATTGCTGAATGGTTACATCCTGCGTAAATTAACCCGATAAAACTAGCGATCTTTCGAATCTCTGAAACCTTCTTAATTCATAAAAAATGTTAAAATTCATCCTATGGGTCGCCGCGATCCTCGTGATCCTCGGTGTCGTGTACATTTCCGGGCCCAAAGTGCCGGAAGCACGCCTTACGCCTGTTTTACCCACTGTTACCAGTGACCTCGTGAAGCTGGAAGAAGAGGTAAACCGTACCGAAAAAGCCACGCCGCTCCTGAAACCGGACAACGAGGCGCGCATTGTGTGGGCGAACGACAGTTTGAAGCAGAAAACCACATACAGCATCGTGTACATCCACGGATTCGGCGCCAGCTGGGCCGAGGGCGATCCTGTTCATAAAGATCTTGCGAAAAAATACGGGGCCAACCTTTACCTCGCGCGTATGCACGACGCCGGTATCGCAGATACGAATGCATTGGACGACCTCACTCCTGCCAATTTCCTCGCGGGAGCGAAGCGTGCGCTGGCGATCGGGAAGGTTTTGGGCGACAGTGTGATCGTGATCGGTACTTCGGCGGGCGGGCTGCTTTCCGTTTACCTGGCCGCTACCCATCCGGAAATCAAAGGGCTGGTGCTCTACTCGCCTTGTATGGCCATTGCCAACCCGGCCATGAAGCTCGTAACCGGCCCATGGGGCCAGCAGATCCTGCATAAGGTGATGGGTACCCACAATATGGGCAAAGATTCTATTCCGGCGCAGGCGCAGTTCTGGTTGCAGGGTTACCATACCAATGGCCTTACTACGTTGCAGCAGATGATCGACGCCATTGCGCGGCCTGAGATCTTTGCGGAAGTGAAAATGCCGGTTTTTGTGGGATATTATTACAAAGATGAGGAGCACCAGGATAAAGTGGTGTCTGTGAAGGCGATCCGCAAAATGTTTGAGGGACTCGGTACACGGGCTGAGCTGAAAGAGGAAATGGCATTTCCGGAAACCGGTGACCATGTGATCGGCTCGCATTTACGGTCGAAGGATGTAAAGAGCGTGTACGAGGCCACTGACCGGTTTTTTCAGGAAAAGCTCCATTTGAAACCAGTAGAAAACCTTATTGCCCAGCCTTGAACGGGTACAGGAAGGCCGTTACGGGCGCGGATATTGTGGTTAAACCCGCTAAAAATGCTTTACTTTGCCGGCTTGAACAGACATCCTAATTAATCAACAATAAAAGGAAACATGGCTTACGGTTTATTAAAAGGAAAAAGAGGAATTATATCGGGGGCATTGGACGAAAACTCCATTGCCTGGAAAGTAGCGCTGAAAGCGAGGGAAGAAGGTGCCACGTTTGTACTGACCAACGCACCGATCGCGATGCGTATGGGCGCTATCAATGATCTGGCGAAGCAATGCGACGCTGAGATTATCCCTGCCGATGCTACTTCCATGGAAGATATCGAGAACCTTTTTACCAAATCGACCGAGATCCTCGGCGGCAAGATCGACTTCGTATTGCATTCGATCGGAATGTCGCTGAATGTGCGCAAAGGCAAGTCCTACGGTGACCTGAACTACGACTGGTTCCAGAAAGGCCTGGATATTTCGGCCATTTCGCTGCACAGATTTTTGCAGGTAGCCGAAAAACTCGACGCGATCAACGACTGGGGATCGGTTGTGGCATTATCCTACATTGCGGCCCAAAGAACCTACTCATTCTACAATGATATGGCTGAGGCCAAAGCGATGCTCGAAAGCATTGCCCGCAGCTACGGTTACCGTTACGGAAAAGCTAAGAATGTGCGCGTGAACACCATTTCGCAGTCGCCTACCAAAACGAAGGCCGGCTCGGGTATCGAAGGTTTCGACGCATTCTATGATTTCGCGGAAAAAATGAGCCCGCTGGGCAATGCTTCGGCGGATGATTGCGCTAATTACGCGATCACGCTCTTCTCCGACCTCACCCGTTTCGTGACGATGCAGAACCTGTACCACGATGGCGGCTACTCTTCGACCGGTATTTCGGAAGAACTCGTGACGATGATCCAGCAGCAGGCACAGCAGCAGCAATAATCATTCAGGCTAAATATTCAGGAACCCTTCAAGGCACGCGTTTTGAAGGGTTTTCTTTTTGTACTAAAATAAATGCGTATACACACCGTTTCGCGTTGTGTAATGTTTGAAGGATCGATTAGTTTAGCCAAATAAATCCACCTATGAATCAAGAGAATCGTCACCCCTTTTTCAGCAAACTTGGGGCGCAGGCAAGCCGCCTGTTGCTCGCAGCCTTATTTCTGACATTGTTTTCATGCGGAGGCGACAAAGAAGAAGCCACCAAGGAAGCCGCAACGCCCGACTCGCCGATGTACACACTGGTGTTTCTTGATAAAACACAGAGCGTACACGTCGATAAACGCTACGTGAACGACAAGTACCGCCAGGCTTTGACCGACATTATCGAGCAAAACATGAAGAACAAGGGCGATAAGCTGGAAGTCTATTTCATTCACGAAAACACTTCAAAAGCCCGCGCGTTGTCGCTCACCGTTCGCAGCGAGCGAGATAACCTCGAAGGCGCCAATGCTACCGACCGGGAAGGCATTGAAACGGCATTCCAGCTTACATTGCAAAAGGAGAAGGGCATCTACCTGCGCCAGCTTCTTGCGAAACTCAATCAGCAAAATACCGGTGCATCAAACCTTTCAACAGACATTTGGGCCAGCTTGCCCGTAATCGCCAAAGCCGGAGAAAGCGGGTCGGAAGTGAAAGTGTATTATTTCAGTGATATGGTAGAAAGCGTAAAAGGTGCTGATCGCCGCGATTTTCACACGAATCCGCCCAAAAGCGATGCGGAAGCTGAAACGGACGCCAAAGAAGATACCAAGAAACTGGAACGTTATGCGATCGGCTCGCCACAGGTTACCATTGTATCCCCCTTCGAACCTACTGCTTCAAGCAAAGAGAATAACCCGCACGTGACGCACTACTGGCAGACGCTCTTTCAAGAGCTGGGCGGGGTAAGTGTAGAGGAACTTTGAGTAGTTGGGTATTATAGGTTTTGGATGGCTTTCAGGTTTTCCACCTTGTCGAATATGCATCGGATTGGAATCTGGAAGCCATCAATTACAAAACTTCTGACATTCTGAGTACCAGATGTCAATATCAATTCATACTTTTTATCTACCAGGTGATATTGTTCGAGTATTTCGGTTTCCGGATCGATAATCCAATATTCTTCAATTCCGTGCGCCTGATAATCTTCAAATTTGAGACCGCGATCTCGTGATCTCGTCGATGGCGAAAGTATTTCTACCACCAAGTCAGGAGCGGGGAATATTGTATGATCATTTGACAATGTCTCTGCCCTTGGGTTCTTGAAGAAGCAAACGTCAGGTTCGTAGTCGTTTCTTGTAAGCGCGATCATCACATTGTCATATCCAACGAAACCGATCTCTTCCCTATCGACATAAATGCTCATTATTCGATAAAGCAAGCCACTGGCGATCGCATGTTTCTTCTTTACAGGAGAATGAACCACAATCTCTCCATTAATGAATTCGATTTTTTCCTGCTCCGTAATGTCATTGTAAAATTTCAACCGACGTTCGCGTTCCTGATCGAGCGCTTTCTGCACCGCATCCAGCACCAGATAGGCATCCGGCACATTCATAATCTCCGAGACAATACGATTACTCATCTCTGTTGTCAATTGTAGTGTTTCCAAATTTAACAAAGTTTAAGGTGAAAAGATAGACTATTTGCACTGCTATCCAGCCCAATTCTCCCGGTCCAGACTGCGGTATTGAATCGCTTCGGCTAAATGTTCGACCTTAATATCATCGCTATCGGCGAGGTCGGCGATGGTGCGGGAGACTTTGAGGATGCGGTCGTAAGCGCGGGCAGAAAGGCCGATTCGTTCCATAGCTTTACGGAGGAGCATTTTACCGACATCTTCAATAATGCAGATTTGTTTTACCATTTCAGGCGTCATCATCGCGTTGGAATAGATTTCCTTGTGGTTTTTGAAGCGTTCGGTCTGGCGCTCGCGGGCGCGGATCACCCGTTCGCGAATCTGCTCGCTGCTTTCGGATTTGCGGGTGGAGGAGATTTGATCGAAGGAAACAGGCGTCACTTCTACGTGTAAATCAATGCGGTCGAGGAGCGGGCCGCTGATTTTGTTGAGGTATTTCTGAACGACGCCCGGGCCGCAGACGCAGTCCTTGTCGGGATGGTTATAGTAGCCGCACGGGCAGGGGTTCATGCTCGCGATGAGCATAAAGTTCGCGGGATATTCGACGGCCATTTTTGCCCTCGAAATACTTACCCGTCTTTCTTCCAAAGGCTGCCGCATTACTTCCAGCACAGATCTTTTGAACTCCGGCAGCTCGTCCAGGAACAGTACGCCATTATGCGCCAGGGATATTTCGCCCGGCTGCGGATAACTTCCCCCGCCTACCAATGCGACGTCGCTGATCGAGTGGTGCGGCGAACGGAACGGACGGCGCGACACCAAAGTAGCCTGCTTGCCCAGCCGCCCCGCTACCGAATGGATTTTGGTCGTTTCCAATGCCTCGGGAAGACTAAGCGGCGGTAATATGCTGGGAATGCGCTTCGCGAGCATGGTTTTACCGGCTCCCGGCGGACCGATCATGATCGCATTATGCCCGCCTGCGGCTGCGATTTCCAACGCGCGTTTGATATTTTCCTGGCCTTGCACATGCTCGAAATCGGCTTCGTAGTCGTTTTGCGAGGTGAAAAAGAGGTCGCGGGTGTCTACGATGAGCGGTTCGATATTTTTCGTTCCCTTGAAAAAATCGATAGCATCGGCCAGTGTTTCGACGGCGATCACGTCGAGGTTGTTGACGATAGCTGCTTCGGACGCGTTTTCAGCGGGCAGTACAATGCCTTTGAAGCCTTGTTTACGCGCTTCGATGGCAATGGGCAACACGCCTTTAATGGGCCGGAGAATGCCGTCGAGGGAGAGTTCACCGAGGATAATGTATTCTTCGGGGTTGCGCATGCTGGCGAGTTGGTCGGAGCATTGCAGCGTGCAAATGGCAATGGGCAGGTCGTAGGCGGAACCTTCCTTGCGGATGTCGGCCGGTGCGAGGTTTACGACCAGTTTCTGGCGCGGCATCTTATAGCCGAAATGTTTCAATGAGGCTTCTACGCGCTGCTGGCTTTCTTTTACAGCGCTGTCGGCCAGGCCGACCATATAAAATCCCAGCCCCTGACCGACATTGACTTCAATGGTGATGATCGTGGCATCGACGCCGAAAACGGCACTTCCGTAGGTTTTGGCAAGCATAAGTGTGTGCTTTGAGTAAATAGAAAAATTTTATGCAAAAATAGCATGAAAAAGGCGAAAGCGGGGAAACCGCACGCAAGGCTTGCGCAACCGCCTGATCATTCCTAATTTAAGATTCTATTATACTAAGCCCATGAACCGCATTCTCCTGACCCTGTTACTTTTCGTAGGTATCATTTCAATTACCGTAGGCCAATCAAAGCGAAAGCCGCTGAAAGGAAAAACCATTTGCATCGACCCCGGGCACGGCGGTACCGCGGCTACCGATAGCTATCGAGTAGGCCCTGGCGGTGAGCGGGAGGAGTGGATTAACCTGCGTGTAGCGCTGCTGTTACAGAAAATGCTCGAAAAGAAGGGTGCAAAAGTGGTTATGACGCGTGTGGAAGATGTCGAAGTGCCATTAATAGACCGTTCGAAACTTGCCAAAGACCGCAAATCCGACCTTTTCGTCTCGATCCATCATAATGCGACTGCCGATTCATCCGTCAATTTCCCCATCATTTATTTTCACGGGAATATGTCGGAGAATGTAGGCAGTGTAGATTTCGGGAAGGAGCTTGCTGCGCGATTATTGAAGTACCTGCATAGACCTAATACGCCGGTTTCGCTCGTCTCCGATTTCACGATTTTCGCGGATGCCGGCGCCTCGGTACTCAGAAATACCTACGGAATGCCTGCGCTACTGGCAGAAGCATCGTTCTTTACGAACCCATCGGAAGAGCAGCGCCTCAAACAACCAGAGCATAACCAAAAGGAAGCATTAGCCTACACCGAAGCGATTGTCGCGTTTTTTGCAAAACCTGTTGCGCCTATCACTGCAAAGAATTCCAAAGTGCCCGTGATTCCCGCATTTAAAGTATTCCAGGAAGCCGAGCGCATGACGCCCATCGCGAAACGCTGGCGGCAGGATTTCGAAGAAGGAAAAGTATTTATGACCAAACGCGACACCGCATTGCTTCGGGAATCGTATGAGCTATTCACCCGCTCGGCCCGCTCTTTCCCCGATTCCTGGCTTGCCGGGCAATGCCACCAGAACCGGGCCGTACTACTCCGAAAATTGGGTAAAGCCGTTGAAGCCGGGCAGGAAGATCAGCGGTTTAAGGAATATTATGTGCCTTTGAATGGCAGGTAAAAGCCTATACTTCCCGCGTCTATTTAAACAATGCCCGTAAATCGATGGTAATGTCGGTAATGGGGTCTATGAATACACATTCGGTGAAATTCTGAACTGGCTGGTTGGGAAGAAATAGCTGGATGGTTTGAATAGAAGGCATTACAATCCACGCCGAATGTACGTTTGAGGGAAAGTAAATCTTCCAGATTTTGCCGGTCAACGCATCGTACGCCTGCGTAGGTGAGAGGATTTCGATAGCGGTGATCGGAGGTTCGGTGTAGCGGATAATGTCCTCTTTCCAATTGAAAGAAAGGTTCTGAAAAATCGAAAGATCGGGTTTGCTACGCCCTGCCCGTAATTCGAGTTCGAGCTCGGGCATGATGTCGAACCGCTCGTCGTATTGCGAGAGCAGGATACTTAGCCGGTAAATCAGGCGTGAATGGTTCAACGACATGGCTTCCTCGAGAGGAGTTTCAATTTCGGTGATTTCAATTGCCTGGATTGCCATAACCATTGTCGTTTTACCAAAGCTAACAAAAAATCCGCACCAATTTCCGGCGCGGATGGGAGTAATGTGCAAGCGACAGCTTTGAGTTATTCAACCACGGCCGATACGCAAATGTAGGTAGGAATGATACCGGTGGCGCGGATACGTACCTCCGCGTCTTCCGCCTGCGTGTTACCTGTGAGCACGAGCGCGGTGTCGAGGCCGAACTTGTTGCCGCCCAGAATGTCGGTATTCAGCGTGTCACCTACCATGAGAATGTCTTTTTTGCTCACATTCGGGTAGTTTTTAATATGCTGGTAGGCAAATATGAACATTTGCGGGTCCGGCTTGCCGAAGCGGATAAATTCCCGCCCGATCGTGTTCTCGATCATCTTCGCCAATGCGCCGATAGCAAAGGAAACGCGGCTCTTCGATGCCGGATAGGTCTTGTCGGTGTTCGCTACGATAACCGGGATATTCCGCTTGCGAAGCAGGTTAAGCGTTTTGGTCAGATCGGTATTCCAGTCGAAGCCTTCATCGTCCAGGAAAACCAATGCATTGATATCACTCACATTATTCAAATCCAGCTGGCGGATCGAAAGTGTTTTGAGTTCTGAAGTCTCAATATAATGCGCGGAGTTTTCGGTTCCGAGATAGGCCACAGTCCCTTTTCTTACTTTCAAATCCAGGTACTCGCGGGCGAGCATACCCGAGGAGATGATCCGGTCGGGCGTAACATCGTTGATCCCCAGGTTCACATAGCTCTGCGCAAGCTGCTCGGGGCTGCGGGAAGCATCATTGGTTACCACATAAAAATCCTTCTCATGTTCACGGAGGTAGGCAAATGTGTTTTCAATGCCGGGGATCAGCCCGTTATACGTTTTCAGCACCCCGAACGCGTCGAAGAAAATTACGTCGTATTTCGAGATGACGGATTTGAAATTATCGAGTACCATACAGTTTGGTGTCTTTGGAGTGAATAGGATGACAGGAGGTTACTAGATTTTCAGGGCACGCAGGATCTTGTCGGCATCGAAGCCGTCGATCGACGGAAAATACAGCTCGTAGGCCTCGCGCTGCAACTTGGTGCAATACGAGCGGTGGAAAAAGTATTTACCGTATTTAATCACATAATTCAATATAAAAAAGCGGTAAGCTTCCTTCATAAAGCGCACCTCGTTCTCGGAAAGCGGGTATACCTTGTGATATTCCTGCAAGAACATAATGAACCGCTCTTCCATCAACGGCCCGATGAGGTAGCTGAACACCGTCCTGTCACCTACATTGGAGCATACCCGGCTGAAAAAGTAGAAGTCCATCACGCGCGACGACACCCGGAACCAGTCGTAATCCCAGCGGGAAAACAGCTTCATATCTTCGGTAACCGAGAAATTTCCGATGTTCCAATCCACGAAAACCGGCATCAGGTCGAACGAGCTGACGTTCAGCCGCTGGATATTCTTCATGAAAATATCGCATTGCTTTTGCAGGATATTGATGTACCCGCGGTGCTCGTACTGGCCCGTGTCCGTTTCGAGGATTTCGAGCAAATGGGTAATGTCGGTACGGAGGTTTTTAGACGATTTCGGAATAGACCGGCTCGCCCGGAAACACGCCTGGTGGAACTTCGCCGCCTCGGTACCGAGCTTTCGGATATGCTCTTCTTCCAGCCGCCGCGGCATGCGGTTCATGGCGCGGATAGGGTTGTAAAAAACCACCCAGGTATCCACAAAATCCTCCTGGTAACGATAGGTGTAAACCTGGTTATTCTTCACCAGCGACTTCGCGAGGACATTCTCGAAAGGGTAGAGCAGGTTATTGGAAAGGGCCTGTATAATGCGGTGGTCCTCCTTGAAATGTTCGTATTTACCAAAATAGGAAAGTTTTGCCACCACTTTATCGTCGTTATCGAGGGTGACGCGGAACACGTGGTTGGTCGAAACCTTGGCACTGATATCTTCTACGAATTTGACCCCGATGGAACTATCGAACCCTGCCCAGGCTTTCCGGATGATTTCGGGATAATCTTTTAAACGCATTCCTGATCTCGCATTAACTATAAAAAAGTAGACTTCATGCTCGGGGAGCATTATTGGTGGCTTCAAAGGTAGCAAACTAGCCGGAGCAGAATACCCTGGCTGTTAGGATTGAATAAAAAAATAATCACATAATTTTGCGAAAACTTACTTTTTGAACTTTGTTTTACTACTTCTCGCGTTTTCTGGTCCGCCTTGCATTGCCTATTTATCTGAGAAAGCTTTGCGTCGTCAATTTCGATAAATTACCCAAAGGAGCGCCGCTGCTGCTGGCCTCCAACCATCCCGACTCTTTTTTCGACGCGGTAGTGATCGGCTCCGTGCTCGAACAGCCCATTCATACGCTCACACGCGGGGACGTTTTCCGCAAAAAAGCGGCTGCATTCTGGCTGCGGCAGATCAACCTGATCCCGGTCTTTCGCGGGTCGGAAGGTAGGCAATATCTTAAAAATCACGATGTTACCGCGCAGGAAAGTCACGATGCATTGAAGCAGGGCGATGCCGTAGTCGTGTTCTCGGAAGGTATTTGTGTAAACGAATGGCGCCTGCGCCCCCTCGGCAAGGGTACCGCGCGGATGGCCTATAAAATCTGGTACGGCGACGATGCCCTCCAAAGCATGAAAGTGATCCCGACCGGCCTGAATTACGAAAACTTCCGGGGCCCGGGTAAACGCGTTTCACTCAATTTCGGCGAAGCCATCGCGGCCGACGACATTCAAACCAGCCCACAGGAATACGAAAAGTGGCTACGGGAATTCAACGAAATCCTCGATCGCAAAATGAACGGGGAAATCCTCACCATACCTGCCGACCTGCCCAAAGCCGAGCAGCAGCGACAATTGAGTGCATTCTTTGATAAATGCGCCGCGCCGAAGGCGAAAAGCAACCCGTTACTTGGCGCAATAGGCTGGATCGGCCGGACCGTTCACTTCCCATTATATTCATTCTTCCGCAAAAAAGCCGCCAAACTCACCGCCCGCTCGGTTTTTTACGATTCCGTGCTGTTTGGTATGCTGCTGTATCTGTATCCTGTGATTGTGGGACTGCTTTCGGTTATTGTCGCTGTTTTTGCAGGATGGCAGATTGGATTGAGTGTGTTTGTGGGGTTGCCGTTGCTGGCGTGGGTTGGCAGCAAGTATTAAGCCGGTTCCGCAATCATTTTAAGCGTTTTTAAATGCCCTATCAGCTCGTGGATGTTGCAATGTATCCATTGCGGACGCACAGCCGCATTACCGCCATTGGGCGTCACTACATAATTGTTCATAGTTTTCAAATCGGCGACTGATTCCGTAGACCCCCTTTTCAACGCCGGCGCCAATGATAGTTTTATTTCAATGGAAACGACGGGCGTAACCCCATCGACCAGCACTAAATCCATCTCGGCTCCGTTGGAAGTCCGGTAGAAATAGGGGCGTATGGCTGGATCAAGCAATGGGATAATTTGCTCTATCACATAACCTTCCCACGACGCACCTGCGATCGGGTGCATGATCAGGTCTTCATAATGGCGGACATTAGTGAGAAAATGCAGATTACCCGAGTCGCGAATATAGATTTTCGGGCTTTTGACGATCCGCTTGCTCACGTTCACAAACCATGGCTCCAATCGGCGTACGAGGTAAGCCTGTTCCAGTATTTCGATGTATCGCTTGACGGTGGGATTAGCCATTCCCAGCGAATTGCTTATTGTCGCATAGTTGAGTAGTGAGCCATGTAAATGCGAGATCATTCGAAGGAAATTATTGATTACCGGTATGGTCGCATTGATGCCTAGTTGGGACAAATCCTGTTCAACATAGGTTTTGATAAAATTCTGCTGCCATTGATACCAGTAGTCGTTATCGGGTGCAAGGAGTGCATCAGGGAAACCGCCCCGATGCCAGTGCGTTACTTGCGGAATGAATGCGCTTTCGGCCTCGGAGCGCAGGATGGGTGACAGTTCGTGATAAGCGATCCTGCCTGCGAGTGATTCGGAGCTTTTTTGCAGAAAGTCGGGAGACGCGGACCCGAGTAATATAAAGCGTGCAACCTCGCGTTTGCGATCCACCAATGCGCGGAGTTGGGGAAACAATGGCAGTAGACGTTGAACTTCATCTATGACGATCGTTTTGTCGATATTATTCTCGAGAACCCAGGTTGTATTTTGAGAAATGGTCTGGAAATCCTCGATGAGTTCAAGATCGTAATAGACGGCAGGCTTGCTCAACTCGTTCATAAGCTTTCTCGCCAATGTCGTTTTACCGACTTGACGAGGCCCTAAAATCCCGACTATCGGAAAGTAGTTAAGTGAGCGAAGAATGCTTTGTTCGAGTGCTCTATTGATCATTAACCATGTAAATTTAACAGTGAAGTGTAAATTTACATGGTTAATCTAATAAAATTGTATTTTATTAATACAAAAAATGTATTATTTATCCTTCACCTTCCCCAGCCCCATTGCCTTCAACATCCAGTTTGGAAGCGGTTTCCTCAACCCGCGTTTTTGCAGATCCAGGAACCAGCCGAGTTTTTTCAGGATGGGTACCTTGTGCGTTTCTACGAGTTCGATCAGCGTGCCATCCGGATCTTCAAGGTAAGCGAAGCGACCGGCCGCATTCTCCATACCGAATGAGCTTTCGCTGTCGATGGTGAACGGGTAGCCTTGTGATTGCAGCTTGGTCTTTAGAGCGTCCATATCCAGGGTGTCGAAACACAGGTGAATGTACCCGCAATCACCCCAGAAGCGGTTTTCGAATATCTTTTTGGGCGTGCGGTCGATCGCTTGCACGAGTTCGATCTGCACGTCGCCGAGCAGGCGGCTGAATGCGCCGTCGGGCGTGAAGCTTTTGCGGAGGAGCATTCGGCGGAAGCGCTGGCCGGGAATGGAGGTCGGCAGGTCTTCGAAAACGCCCGTTTTGTCGTACACCACATTTAATGGTTGCAGCAGGTTTTGGTAAAAAACAGCTGCCTTATCGATATCCGAAACGCCGATCACTACACCTGCCACGCCGCCGACGTTTTTTCCTTTGGTCTGAAACCAGGTAGCGTCGCTGGTGATCTGGAATACATTACCGTAAGGGTCGGTCCCCCAGAAACCTTCGCCTTCGGGCAGTTGCACGAGCGGGCCTGTGGCTTCCTTGGAATGGTTTTTCACCCATTCGTGCGCCTTTTTTACATCGGGAGCCTTGAAGCGGATCGCATTGATGCCGAGGTCGCCGATCTCCACTTTGAAATTCGCAGGTTGCGAAACGCGGCTGGTGAAGGACCATATTTCCAATCCGCCGCCGCCGGCCATGTTAAGTACCAGGGCTGCCTGCCGCGACTGCACTTTGCCGCCGGTATAGGGCGTCATGAGTGGGGCATCGGCTTTTTCATCGAATATGGGTACGTCGAAACCCAGCACCTGCCGGTACCATTTCCAGGTTTCGGGCACGTTCTGGCAACCAATTCCTACCTGTTGAATTCCAGAGATTAGCGGAGCACTCATCTGTTGAGGTTATATGAAGATAAAGGTGGATAATCTTAACGAAGGGGCAATTTTACAAAATAAAAAGCAAACGAGCCGTGGCACAGGCATTTGAACTGGGAATGCGACCTGTGGAAAAAATTCTCGGAATACAAAAACTAAATGATTATTTGATAAGCATAATAATTGCTATCTTTAAAATGGTTTTCCAAAATTTTATTTCAATAACCTGGAAATCAACGCATCCATTTGGTTGCACTCATCGTATCTGTGATGAGCCCGTCTCAATGATAGTCTAGAATGAACCAATCCGTAGTAATTGCACCGATAGGCGAGAGCCTACCGGACTTTTTGAGTTCCAAACAGTATTCAAAAATTGTAGTAATAGCAGATAACAACACCAAAAGGCATTGTTATCCGATTTTGAAGGCGTTTTTGCCCAGGCATAGTGTTGTAACCGTTCCCAGCGGCGAGGCGCACAAGACATTGGCGACTTGCGAGAAAATCTGGGAATTCATGACGAAGGAGGAACTCGACCGGCATGCATTGGTGATCAATGTTGGCGGCGGGGTGATCGGCGACATGGGTGGTTTTTGCGCTGCGGTGTACAAGCGTGGAATAGATTTTATCCAGGTTCCGACGACTCTGCTTGCGCAGGTGGATGCGAGTGTGGGAGGCAAGTTGGGGATTGATTTTCAGGGTTTCAAAAACCATTTGGGCGTTTTCAACATCCCGAAAAGTGTGCTGATCGACCCGGTGTTTTTGAAAACATTGCCGGAACGTGAAATACGCTCAGGATTTGGAGAGATCATCAAGCATTGCCTGATTGCCGACGGTGCGAAATGGGAGGAAATCAGGGCTAAGGATTTCGAAGCCCAAAACTGGCCCGACCTGATCGCGCATTCGGTGAAGATCAAACAGCAGGTAGTGGACCAGGACCCGACGGAGAAGGGTTTGCGGAAGATATTGAATTTCGGGCACACGCTCGGCCACGCGGTGGAGACGTGCTTTTTGAATAAAACCCCCAAAGAAAGGCTTTTCCACGGAGAAGCGATCGCGGTGGGGATGATCATGGAAGCGTACCTGTCGTTCGAGCGGAAAATGATCGACCAGCAGACGCTGACGGACGTTGAGGAATTCCTGTTCGCGACTTACGGAAAAGTGAAGATTAAGCCGGAGGATGTCGAGGAAATCATTGCTTTGACGCGGCAGGACAAGAAGAATAAAGGAAAAGAAATCAGGTTTTCATTGCTGAGTGGGGCCGGGCAATGTGCCTTTGATATTGTAGTAACAGCGGCTGAAATGCGGAGATCAATAGCTTATTATTTGGGATAGATTTACAGGTTCGGCATAAGCTATTGGTAGTGTAAGAGGAGTATTCAAAAATACATTCTTGATATATTTTAATTCACAACCTGACAAATTTAAATGCTTATGCTGAGGTCTATTACTATTTATGCCGCTTTACTGCTCGTAGTCGTGATTGCAGGGTGTTCCAGTGGCCGGAAAGTGTTTGTGGAGCATGATTACAGCTACGAAACCAATTTTAAAGATTACTCTTCTTATACGTTTCTGGAATGTGAGAGGGATACCAATAATCTTTGCACCGAAATTTATGAGGCAATCCGCCGCCAGATGCAGGTAAGGGGCTACAAGCTGACTGCCGAAAAGCCTACGCTGCTGGTGAACTACGGTATTTTCTACGATAACCTGCGTTACCAGGGCTACATGCAGCCGGTAATTAAAAACTGGGTGGATACGGAGAACGAGGGATTCCGCTACGAACCGATCAAATACGCGCTCGACAAGGGTACGCTGATCGTTTCACTCATCGACGCGGAGAGCGACCAGGTGGTATGGAGAGGGTATGCTTCGGGGATATTCAAGGGTGTGGAAAGCTCCAATAACCATTACCGGAGTGTTGTAAGGCGCATTTTTGACCAGTATCCGTTGTTCGCGAAAGGTTACGACCCGCGGAGGTACAGCGAGCAGGTTGGAAGATAATTGCCAATCAGAGATTGGCGACATAGTTCATGCCAACCCGGAGGTTGGCACGATCTGTCATATTTGAGAAAGCCGGAACCTTGCACTCTTAAACAGAATGCAGGATTCCGGCTTTTTTTATGCTATTTGGTTAAACCGGCGTCGTCGGACGCGCCTAGTGCCAATGCGCCCCAATCCAGATTCTTGCGGCCTTTGGCGAGACCAGAAATGAAACGATTTTTGATAATGTCGGCGAAAGGCATCGGCGCATTTACATTGGACGCGGTTTGGAGCGTCAGGTTAATGTCTTTCAAACCGAGCGGATAGCGAAAAGCGACGGGCTCGTAGGCGTGTTGCGCTACTATTTTGCCATAATTCTGGAAAATAGGTGCAGCAAACAAAGTCGACGTCAGCATTTCGTAAATGCTTTGTCTCGAAATACCATTCTTCTCGGCCATCGTGAATGCTTCGCCCATCATTTCAAGGCTGCAAGCGATCATAAAATTACCCGCAAGCTTAATCACATTTGCCGCGCCCGGATCATCTCCGAAATCGAAAACCCCTTTTACAAAATTTTCCACAATCGGCTTAATGCGCTCTTTCGCGCCTGCATTGCCCGACAGGCAAATATTACCCACCTTCGCGCGTACGGCTTCCGGGCGGGCGAATATAGGCGCTCCCACGTAATGCGCGCCGTACCACTCGTGTACCTGCGCGAGCTGGCGCGAGGTTTCGGGCGAAATGGTACTCATAGACACATGGACGCCGTCTTTCCCGAGTTTTTCAACTAGCTCCATGGAAAACAATTCTTCTACGGCTGCATCGTCGGCGAGTACTGAAAATACAATGCCGCCGGCGGTAATGGCTTCGATCGGTTCGTCCACGACCGTAGCGCCGAGTTTGATCAACGGCTCTGCTTTCGACTTCGTTCTGTTCCAGACAACAAGTTCATAACCCGCTTCGAGCAGGCTTTCAGCGATAGGAGTACCCAGGTTCCCGAGTCCGAGAAACGCTATTTTTTCAGACATAATGATTGGTTTAGATAATAAAAATCAGACTTGAATGACACCTACATTGAATGGCTTCTCAATGGGTGCCTGGTCGGCGGCGGTAATGCCTTCCGAAATAATGCGCCGCGTCTCCACCGGGTCGATAATGCCGTCCACCCAAAGTCGCGACGCGGCGTAGTAGGGAGATAATTCGTTGTTGTAGCGGTCTGTGATTTGTTTCAAAAGTTCCTTCTCCGCTTCCGGTGTGATCGTTTCGCCCTTGGCTTTCAATGTGGCGGTTTGCACTTGGAGCAGAGTCCGAGCTGCCGTGGCGCCGCTCATTACCGCCATTTGGGCTGTTGGCCAGGCGAAAATTAATCTCGGATCATAGGCCTTACCGCACATGGCGTAGTTTCCGGCACCATAGGAGTTGCCGATGATGAATGTAAACTTCGGTACCACCGAATTGGCAACAGCATTCACCATTTTCGCACCGTCTTTGATAATACCGCCCTGCTCGGCGCGGCTGCCTACCATAAAGCCGGTGACGTCGTGGAAGAATACGAGTGGGATTTTCTTTTGATTGCAATTCATGATAAACCGGGCTGCTTTATCGGCGGCTTCGCCGTAGATCACGCCGCCCATTTGCATTTCGCCTTTGCCGGAGCGTACCATTTTACGCTGGTTCGCCACGATGCCTACGGCCCAGCCATCCACTCGGGCGTACGCGCAAATAAGGGTTTTGCCGTAATCGGGTTTGTATTCGTCGAGCTCGGAGTTATCCACAATGCATTCCAGAATGGGGAGCACATCGTAAGGTTTGAGGCGGTCGGTGGGGAGGAGGTTGTAGATTTCCTCCGGCTGGCGTGCCGGCGATTTTGAAGTTTTGCGGTCGTAGCCGGCGGATAATGGCTTGCCGATTTTATCGATATGCCTTTTGATCGCATCCAGGCAGGATTTATCGTCGGGGAATTTGTTGTCGGTAACACCGGAAATCTCGCAATGCATGGCCGCGCCGCCCAGCGATTCCGCGTCGATATCCTCACCGATGGACGATTTGACCAGGTAAGGCCCCGCCAGGAACACCGAGCCTGTGCCTTCGACAATGAATGCCTCGTCAGACATAATCGGCAAATATGCGCCGCCGGCCACACAAGCGCCCATAATAGCCGAAATCTGAACGATGCCCATGGCCGACATTTGTGCATTGTTTCGGAAAATGCGCCCGAAATGTTCCTTATCGGCGAACACTTCTGCCTGCATCGGTAAAAATACCCCCGCGCTGTCCACGAGGTAAATAACCGGCAGCCGGTTTTCCATCGCGATCTCCTGCGCACGAAGGTTTTTCTTCGCTGCAATCGGGAACCAGGCACCAGCTTTCACTGTGGCGTCGTTGGCGACGATCATACATTGTTTTCCAGAAACATAACCAATACCTACCACCACGCCGCCTGACGGGCAACCGCCTTCTTCTTCATACATGCCATCGCCCACAAATGCGCCTATTTCCAGAAATTCGGAGCTCGTGTCGATCAGGTAATCGATGCGCTCCCTGGCTGTGAGTTTGCCTTTCTGGTGCTGGGCTTCGATTTTTTTCTTGCCGCCGCCGAGCTTTACCTGCTCGTATTTCTGGTTGAGGATTTCGATAAGGTGTGGTAGGCTTTCCTGGGTGGTCATGATGATGAAGAATGGTGTGAAGTGATTGAAATGGGCTTATTTCAAATGTAAAAAGTCGTTCACCGGTAAGCAAACGACTTTCGTATTTATTTAAAATAGCGGCTCCTATTTGATGGTAGTGGCCGTGTCCAGCGGTGATTCGGCCGGGCCTTTGTCTTTTTTACCAAAAACCGAAACATTGATATACCGCTTCGGATGCTCGCGGAAGTTGGTGAGCAGCTTGTTCATGCTGATCATCGTGCGGTTGAGGTTATTGTATAATGTCTCGTCCTTCACAAGTTTTCCAGCGGTTCCTTTGCCTGATTCAACGCTCGCCAGCAAGGTATGCAGTTCTTCAATGGTCTTTCGCGCGCTGGTAACGGTTTCGCCGAGGCGCAATGCATTCAGCGAGTCGGCCAGCGTGCCGGTTTTGGCGAGCAATGGTTTCAGTTCCTTTTCGGTTTCGACGAGCGAGGTTGTGAGCTTGTTCAGGTTCGAAGTCATCGAAAGCAGGTTAGCCCGGTTCTCAGTCAGCAGTCCTTGGAGGCTGGTACCCGTCTGATTATAATTTTTCAAAACCTGGTTCAGAATCAAACCTGTTTCCTGAAAACCGCCTACCACGAGGTCGAGGTTTTTAATGAGGGAATCGGCGTGCGAAACGAGGGGTAATGCTTTTTCCTGCAAAACAGCCGAAATACCCGATTCTTTCCGGGCCACGAGCGTGTCGCCGTCTTTCATCGGAGCGCCGGTACCCATGGCCAAGTGGATCACCTTGCCGCCCAGCAGGCCGCCATCTGCGAGTACCGCACCTGTTCCCTGCGGAACCGCAATGCCCTTTTGTACATCGATAGTTACCAGCAGCTGGTTCCCGCGTTTTTGAAGTAATGTGATTTCCTGCACGCGACCGACATTCAAACCATTCAGCAGAACGGGATTGGAGGCCGTCAGCCCATCGATATTGTCGTAAACGATGTGGTATTTATATGTTCTGGAAAAAACGTCGGAGCCTTTGAGGATATGAAAGCCGAAATACAGCATAATAATGGCGAAAAGTGCCATAGCTCCGACTTTTGCTTCTCTTGATATTTTCATGGACTATTGGTTTGTCCTGCATATAACAGCGGCAGGCTAAGCGGTATTAACACCAAAGTATCAAAAATTGTTTTGACAAATCAAAGCAATATGTGACCGTTGAGCTACCGGTCCATATCTTTTTTGTACGCCATAAATGCGGAATGAATGCATTTGGCCACCTCTTCTTGTCCGGCATCGGAGCTCAGGTATTCTTCTTCGTCGGGTGACGACAAAAAGCCGGTTTCGATCAGTACACTAGGCATTGCGCACCGCCATAGCACGAGGAACCCGGCCTGTTTTACACCGCGGCTGTCGCGCTCGGAGACCGACTGGAATTTCTTTTCGATCAGGTCGGCCAGTTTTAAACTGCTGGAAATGAATGCGCTTTGGTAGTTCGCGAGCATAATGTGCGCAAGCGGCGAGTCGGGATCGAAGCCTTTGTATTTCTGTTTGTAGTTCGTTTCCTGCAAGATTACCGAGTTCTCGCGTTTCGCCACTTCCAGGTTACCCTCGGTTTTGTGCAAACCCATCACGAAAGTTTCAGTACCTCTCACAGTTCTGGAACGCGGTGTGGCATTGCAGTGGATGGAAATGAAAAGGTCGGCATTGTTGCGGTTGGCGAATGCGGAACGTTCACCGAGTTCGATGAAAACATCGGTTGAGCGTGTGAAAAGCACTTTTACATCGGGCGTTTCTTCTTTGATTTTCTTGCCCAGCTCCAATGCTACTGCCAGCGCTACGTCCTTTTCCTTGGTATATTTGCCCCTGGTGCCGGGGTCTTTGCCGCCGTGGCCGGCGTCGATTACTACTGTGTTGACCTTGCTTCCCGACTTCGCAGTAACCGGTTCCTGCTGAAAAACAAAGGCAACACTCGCCAGCAGAAAACTTGCTACAATTACTAATTTAAGAAGTTTTAACATTATTTTTTAGTTGGGGCCTTACGCGAAAGGGGTTTCTCTGCTAATTTTGAAATTCGTTATGCAAAAATACGCTAATTGTTAGAACTGAAAAGAAAGGCGATTATTATATCGTCGGTAGTTGCGGCGTTTCTCCTGTTCAGCACTGTGGCATGTGTGCAGCAACGCTCCAAGGGTTCCGGGAAAAATCAGGGTAAGCTTAAAAGTTCGACTTCTGCAAAGCAATCAGCGGATTCCCTTCTTACAGTGCAAAAACAAGCAGGTGCGGATACTTCCGGAACCGGCAAATCCGGCGCGTCCGTTCCAAGAGGTGGTGTGAATGCGGATAGTACGCTCACAGGCAATGTGTTAGCTGCTGATTCTACTGCCGCCGACTCCCTTAAAAATCCGGACGATCTCGAAAATGCCGTAGAATATACCGCAGAGGATTCCACGATCATGGACGCTGTTTTGAAGCAGGTGCATTTGTACGGCAATGCGGAAGTGAACTACGGAACGATCAATCTCAAAGCCAGCTACATTCGGCTTAACTGGGTTACCAACGAGGTTTACGCGATTGGCACCTATGATTCAACGGCCAAAAAAATGGCCGGGGAACCGATTTTTCAGGATGGGCCCGAAACGTATAATACCAAAGAGATAAGGTATAATTTCAAGTCCAAGAAAGCACTGATCCAGGGGATCGTCACCCAGGAAGGGGACGGTAATATCCGGGGAGAAAAGGTGAAAAAGGACACGGAGGGCAATTTTTACATCAGGCATTCTATTTACACGACCTGTAACCTCACGCACCCGCATTACTTCATCAATGCGCCGAAAATCAAGATGGTGAACAAGAAGCAGGTCATTTCGGGGCCATTCAACCTGGTGATCAGTGATGTGCCGCTGCCCATTGGGTTACCATTCGGTTTTTTCCCTTTTCCCAAAAAGAAAGAGAATGGAACAAGCGGGGTAATCTTCCCGACATATGGCGAAGAGCCGAACGGACGCGGTTTTTACCTCCGCGACGGCGGTTACTATTTCGCGATCAGCGAGTATGTGAATGCGATTATTACGGGGCAGATTTATTCCAATACCAGCTGGGGACTCAGGCTTACTTCGAGCTATATCAAGCGCTATCAGTATTCGGGTAACTTTTCGCTGGCTTTTAACAGGAATAAGTCGAGTGATGAGATCCAGAGGCGCATTGGTTCCGGGATCACCAACGATTTCAGCATCGTGTGGTCGCACGCTCCTAAACCGCGCGGCAACTCACAGTTTTCTGCGAATGTAAATGTGAGTAGCAATACTTATAACCAGCAGCAGGAAATCAATATAAATAAATATACCTCCAACGTAGCGAGCTCCTCGGTACAATACAACCGTACATTCGGGCAGTACATGCGAGCAGCCGGGTCGTTACGCGTGAACCAGAACTTCGGTCAGATCGACCCTAACCAAAATGGGAAGCGCACCGGCGGAAAGACCAACGTCTCGACCGATTTCAGTTTCGGCGTCAACCAGATCGCACCATTCGCATTGAAGGGTGGCCGCGGGCGCTGGTATGAAAGCTTCCGTCTCGGGCTGGACTTCAATGGTAATTACGCATTAGCCAATGCATTGACGGCCATCGATACTTCTTACAACAGCCTGGGCTTCGTGGTAACCGACGCCAAAATCGATACCTCGCGCCTCAACAAGACGAAAGTGGTGGCATTTAACCTGAACAACCTGCCCGACATGCTCAAAGACGCGCAGTTCACAGGCCGGTACAGTCTCCCTATTTCATTGCCTAACTTTAAGGTGCTGCGTTTTGTGAACATTACACCGAGCATGTCGTTGTCGGGAGAGGTATTTACCAAACAATATAAGTACACCAAAACAGGCCGCGATTCGATCCGGATCGATACATTGAGAAAAGTAGGAACCGAGTATTCCTACAACTTTGGGGCCGGTATGAACACGCGTTTCTACGGGACGTTCTTCTTCGGCGGAAAGCGCCTGGAAGCGATTCGTCATACGGTAATTCCTTCGGTGTCATTCACTTATACACCTGATTTTACCGGGGAATCTTTTGGCTTTTACGAAAGGATCCAGGTAGAAGATCGTAAGGGTAATGTCCGCGACCTTTCGCTTTCCAGGTTCAGGGGCGTGGGCTCGGGCATAGCAAACGGGCGTGCGTCGAGTGTCATTTCATTCAGTTTGAACAACTCGTTTGAAATGAAACTCAAAACCAAGAGCGATACCGCCGCGCAGCAGTTCGAGAAGGTATCGCTGCTGGATAACCTGAGTTTGGGCGGTAGCTACAACCTCCTCGCCGACTCATTGAATTTGTCGAACATTACCGTCAATGCCAACGCGCGGATCGGTCGTAACCTGAACCTGAACTTCAACATGAACCTCGACCCGTACACCTACGTGGCGAACCCTAATATTGTTGGAAACCAGATGGGGACGAAAGTGAACAAGTATGCGATCACTTCTGGGCAAGGCCTTGCCAATTTGCAGAGTTTAGGCTTTACATTAGGTACCAATTTTTCCCCCAAAAACAGCTCTTCCAACACCAATACCCCCAATAAACAACCGACTACCGATCCTAACGACCCCAATGCCGCGGCCAAAGAGGAGGCAAAGGAGTATATCGCTCAAAACCCCGATCTGTATGTGGACTTCAATATCCCGTGGAATGTGTCCCTGAACTACAACTTCGGGCTCACGAAACCGGGGTTATCAAAGGCTCAGATTATCCAGGCCGTGCAGGCTACGGGGGACCTCAGTTTGTCCAAAAACCTGAAAGTGACCGTCAGTACCGGTTTCGACTTCGTGGCATTCCAGCCGACGATCACCCAGATAGGCCTCATGCGGGACCTGCATTGCTGGGACATGAGTTTCAACTGGACACCATTTGCAGGCAGCGCGGCCCGGGCGAGCAATTACAGCTTCACATTGAAAGTGAAGTCGGCGATCCTGCAAGACCTGAAAGTAACCCGCCGCCGGTCATTCTACGACAGAGCTGCCTATTAATCAGCTATTTGTGTAAAAACAAAAATGGCCGTCCCAAAGGAACGGCCACTGCAATGCTTGCGGAATATGCTTATTTCGAAGATGGCTTCGCTGCTGATTTCGGAACCACTTCTCCATTCAGGTAAAGGGTAATAGAACCACCTTCCGTGTTACTGAAAACGGTCACAGGCTTGTTGAAAGGACCTGCCGCGGCCGCGTTGAAAGTAGCTTTAACCGAACCGGTTTTTCCTGGAAGTACCGGCTCTTTCGACCATACGGGTGTAGTACATCCGCATGAAACGGTTACGTTAGAAAGGATTACGGGATCTGAACCTGTGTTGGTGAATACAAATTCGTGTGTTACAGGAGTGCCTTGTGGTACTTTGCCGAATTTGTGTGTTTCTTCTTTGAATTTCAGAACACCTTTCTGTGCAAAACTTACGGTGGTCAGCCCGAGGATCAATACCAGCGCTGAAAAGAATACTTTCATAGTTGTAACTATACTTTAAGTGGTGAAAAACTTACTGTTAAACAAGATTAATGCTTAAAAAGCTAAATATAATAATCATTAACCAATATTAACAATGCCCCAAAAGTACGCGTTCCGATGCCCGGGTTATTATTTTCCTGCATAATTTTGGCTTGCATTCAAAATAACGTAATTTAACTTACGGATTAAAACCCATGATTTTTTGCATATGCTTCAAAATGATAGTTTGACCGGTTCCAGTGTTTTGAGTAAGGAGGATATTATCGATGATTACCGCTTAGCATGCGAAAGTCGTCAGGTAAGTTTGCTGGGAAGGAAGGATACAATGGGCGGCCGATCTAAATTCGGGATTTTTGGAGATGGTAAAGAAGTAGCACAGATTGCACTTTCCAAAGTTTTTCAACCGGGTGATTTTCGCTCGGGATATTATCGGGACCAAACCATTGAAGCGGCTGTCGGGAATTTGACCTGGCAGCAATTTTTTGCCCAAATGTACGCCCACGCCGACCTCGAACACGAGCCTAACACCGGCGGACGCTCCATGAACGGCCACTTTTCGACCCGCTGGGTAGATGAGAACGGCGACTGGCTCGATCAGACCAAATTGTACAATTCCGTTTGCGATATTTCTTCCACCGCCGGGCAGATCCCCCGCTCGGTAGGGCTCGGGTATGCCTCTAAATTATACCGCGAAAACCCCGACCTGCATGGTATGACCACCTTTACCCGCAAGGGAAACGAAGTGGTTTTCTCGACAATCGGCGATGCTTCTACTTCTCAGGGAATGTTTTGGGAAGCGATGAATGCGGCCGGTGTATTGCAGATTCCAATGATCGTTTCCGTATGGGATGATGGTTATGGAATATCGGTTCCTGTTGAATATCAGACCACTAAGGGTAGCATTTCAAAGGCATTGGCGGGATTGCAGCGCAATGAGGACGGCGAGGGCATCGAGATATTGACGGTGAATGGCTGGGATTATCCTGCGCTTGTTGAGACTTATCAAAAGGCAGCCAAAATCAGCAGGGAACAGCATGTGCCCGTGCTGGTACACGTTACCGAACTCACTCAGCCACAAGGACATTCTACATCAGGTTCACACGAGCGCTATAAATCGAAACAACGCCTCGCCTGGGAGCGTGAGCATGATTGCAATGTGCGTTTCCGCGACTGGATACTGAAAAACGGCTATGCCACCGACGAAGAGCTCGAAGAAATTGAACGCGAAGCCAAGGAAAAGGCCCTGCATGAGCGGAATGCGGCATGGCAGGCGTACCGGAAAGAGCTGGATGCGGAATTTAGCGATACAATCCAGCGCTTGCAGGCAGTAGCGGCAGGAAGTTCCTTCGCAGCGGAAGTGAACAATGCAATTCTCGAACTCCAAAAAACCTACCTGCCTGTGCGCAGGGATATGATCACGATCGTGCGCAAGGTTTTGAGGATTATCGGGAAAGAAGAGAATTCTGAAAAATATGCATTGCAGCGTTTTTTGCAGGATAATCTCGAAGTGAATAAAGAGCGCTTCAATACCCATCTGTATAGCGAAACACCTTATTCGCCCATGCTCGTGGAGCCGGTAAGCCCCACATTTTCGGAAAATAGCCCGACAGTGGACGGTCGCGAAGTGATACGTACCTATTTCGACGCGCTTTTTGCCAAAGACGAACGCGTTGTTGCGTTAGGCGAGGACATTGGCTTCATAGGCGATGTCAACCAGGGCTTTGCGGGCTTGCAGGAGAAATACGGCGAAATCCGCATTACCGACACAGGCATCCGCGAAACGACAATCATCGGTCAGGGAATAGGAATGGCCATGCGCGGCCTGCGACCGATCGTTGAGATTCAATACTTCGATTACATTTACTATGCATTGGCGACGCTTACCGACGACCTTGCGTCGCTCCGGTATCGGACTGCCGGCGGCCAGCGTGCGCCGTTGATCATTCGCACGCGCGGCCATCGCCTGGAAGGTATCTGGCATTCCGGCTCTCCCATGGGCACCATGCTGAGCAGCTTGCGCGGCCTGCACGTGATTGTCCCGCGGAACTTCACCCAGGCAGCGGGTTTTTACAATACATTAATGAAAGGAGATGATCCTGCATTGATCGTAGAACCGCTGAATTCGTATCGTCAGAAGGAAGTTTTGCCCGATAATGTGGGTGATTATTACATTCCGCTTGGCCAGCCTGAAATTTTAAGAGAAGGAAATGACCTCACAATTGTTACCTACGGCTCAATGTGTCGTATAGTAATGGAGGCCGCTTCTCAATTGCAGCATTCAGGAATTGAAGTTGAAATCATCGATGTGCAGACATTGCTGCCGTTCGATGTGGACAACCGGATAGTGGAGTCCATTAAAAAGACGAACCGGGTCATTTTCGCCGATGAGGACTTGCCCGGAAGTGCATCGGGTTTTATGATGCAGCAGGTTTTGGAAAAGCAGCAGGCTTACCGCTGGCTCGACTCGGCGCCGGTAACCATTGCAGCGAAAGATCACCGCCCGCCTTACGGTTCGGACGGGGATTATTTCTCAAAACCAAATATGGACGACATTTTTGAAACTGTTTACAACATCATGCGAGAAGCGGCACCAGATAAATATCCGGAGCTGTTTAACGTATGATCGTATGTATCGTTCAAAAGGAAAAAGAATCTTAGACATTTTACTGGCGGCAACGGGGCTACTCACCTCGTTGCCGCTTTTTATTGTGCTGCCGCCTGTTTTGTGGGTGTATTTCAAAGGTAACCCCTTCTTTGTGCAAGTCAGGCCGGGGTTGAATGCGCGGCTGTTTGCGATCTTGAAATTCAGGACAATGCATGGTAATGGGCGGCCCGCAGCTGGATTTGGCAAATTTCTGCGTAGATCGTCGCTCGACGAGTTGCCGCAGTTTTGGAATGTGCTGGTGGGAGAAATGAGCATCGTCGGCCCGCGCCCATTACTCGCCGAATATCTGCCTCTTTATAATGTAAACCAACTTTCCCGGCATGCAGTGAAACCCGGTATGACGGGACTCGCGCAGATCAACGGACGGAATGCATTGAGCTGGGAAGAAAAGTTTGAATACGACCTTCATTATGTGGAAAACCTTTCATTAGCGCTCGATCTTCGGATCATTTGTGCGACGATGGTCAACGCATTGTCGTTCCGCCAAACCGCGGCAACGGAAGCATTACCATTTAAAGGAAATGAAGTATGCTGATTTTCGGAGCGGGTGGCCACGCGAAGGTGGTACGGAGCATACTTGCGGCGCGTGGGGAGCATGTCGGCGGAGTATTTGATGATAATTGGCAAGAGAAAGCGCAGGGTAACCCAATGTTACGCGGTTATGATCCGATGTTTAAGCCACTCGAAAAGCTGATTATTGCGATTGGTAATAATTATGATCGTCGTAAAGTCGCAAAGAGTATTACGCATTCGTTTGGCAGAGGCATTCACCCTACCGCTATTGTCGATCGTTCGGTGAATGGCGGCGAAGGCATTGTTATCGTCCATAATGCGGTGGTACAAGCCGAATGTCGCATTGGCGATCATGTAATCATCAATACCGCGGCTATCGTTGACCACGAATGCATTATTGATTCCTTCGCACACGTAGGCCCGGGCGCTACGCTGTGCGGGGGCGTGCATGTGGGCGAATGCGCGCTCGTGGGTGCAGGAAGCGTGGTATTACCAGGTGTAAAAATCGGCAGGGAATGTGTGATAGGAGCGGG
Organism: Dyadobacter soli; assembly: GCF_900101885.1. Taxonomy (GTDB): domain Bacteria; phylum Bacteroidota; class Bacteroidia; order Cytophagales; family Spirosomataceae; genus Dyadobacter; species Dyadobacter soli. Next base: position 200,340 of record NZ_FNAN01000006.1, read on the forward strand.
CTCGGTGGTGACCTGCGATGTGCCCGATTTTGCGATAGTGGCGGGAAACCCCGCCAGAATTATTCATTAATCAAAACACACTATGCAATACAAAATCTATCTCTCGCCCCCGCACATGAGCGGGTGTGAGATGAAATACGTTCAGGAAGCATTTGACAGCAACTGGGTAGCGCCCGCCGGACCGAATATCGATGCTTTCGAGGAAGAATTGTGCCGGTATACCGGCAGCAAGCATGCATTGGCGGTGTCATCCGGTACGGCCGCATTGCATTTGGCATTGCTATCGCTGGGCATCGGGCCGGGTGATATTGTACTTTGCCAGTCGCTTACATTCGTTGCTACGGCGAATCCAATCATGTATGTGGGCGCGACGCCCGTTTTTATCGACAGCGAGCCGGTTACCTGGAATATGTGTCCCAATGCGCTGGAAGACGCTATCCTGCATTACATAAACCTCGGAAAAAGGCCGAAGGCAGTAATAGTCTTGCATTTGTACGGAATGCCTGCGATGCTTGACGAGATTTTGTATTTGTGTAAAAAATATGAAATCCCGCTCATTGAGGATGCCGCGGAGGCATTAGGCTCGGAATACAATGGCCGCAAGGTGGGGACCTTTGGTGATATCGGTATCCTGTCGTTCAATGGAAATAAAATCATCACAACGTCCGGCGGAGGGGCTATGCTATCAGGTAACGCTCAGTACATTGAAAAAGCACGTTTTCTGGCGATGCAGGCCCGCGAGCCTGTCCGACATTATGAGCACCGCGAGGTTGGATATAATTACCGGATGAGCAACATTTGCGCGGGAATCGGGCGCGGACAGTTGGAAGTGATTGATGAAAGGGTGAAGCAGCGCAGGGGTAATTTTGAGTTTTATTTTCAGCAGTTGAAAACCCTACGAGAAATAAATTTTCAGAAAGAGCCAATTGGCGTTTTTAGCAATAGATGGCTGACGGCAATGACAATTAGTAGATCAGTAGCTAGTCGAGTGAATGTAAATACTATTCTTAATGAGTTGAATAACTACGGCATTGAATCCAGGCCGGTTTGGAAGCCAATGCATCTTCAATCAATATATGCCTCACAAAAATATTTCGGTAATAATATATCGGGAACGTTGTATGAGCAAGGCATATGCCTTCCTTCTGGAACAGCCATGCATGAGGCTGATTTAAGATATATATGCGGTATAATTCTAAACAAGTTACAACGCTAGTGCCACGAACAAAAAAAGACCGCCGAAATGGGCGGTCTTTCAAGGCGATTTCGCGTTAACTATTGGATTTCAATTTCAAATTGAAGCGGAGAATAAGGGAGAATCGTTTTGGTCCATGTTTTGCCATATCCTAATTTGGACGGGAACAGGATTAATGCTTTTTCGCCTTTTCTCAATTTTCTGATTGCCCTGTCGAATCCAGGAATGGTGTTTGGGCTACCAGTGACGAAGCTGCTCGTATTTTCATCGAATTTCGTGTCGTCGAGCAGCCTTCCTACATATTTTACATTCACCGATTTTCCTATTCCGATCGTGTCACCGGTTACAGTATTAGTTCTCACGATTACGAGGTTGTCGGGTGTTCTTTCCGACACGGTATAACCTTTTTTAGCGATAAAATCGTCGATCTGCTGCGGCTCGGTACGCGTTTTGATAAATTCAACTTCAAGGCGGATAGGTGAATAAGCGGGGATATTCACCCTATCCACGGCACCTGAGGCCAGGTAGAATGGCAGATAGAATGTCGCTTTTTCGCCGGTTCTCAATTTGAAAATTCCCAACTCAATACCTGGCCAGTATACACCACCGTAAACCGGTAGAGAAAATTCGGTTTTATTGTCCTCAGTAGAAGATATAACCTTGGTACCATTCAGCAGATAGCCGGTGTATTTGATGGTCGCCGCGTCGCCGATCTGCGCTTTTAAGCCGGCTGGGTTTGCCTTTCTGATAATATAATAATAGCCGGCAGAATCTCTCACTGCCTTCGAGCCTAAGCTGTCGGCTTGCAATGCGGCCTGGATAGCTGTTTCATTTTCGGCGATCTTCTCCTCATCCCTATTCGTCACATCTTTCATACAAGACGACAAGCTGACGACCACAGTCAATAGGATACACCAAACCAGATTAATACGCTTCATTTCTTTTCTAAGTAATTAATGGGAATGTTTTAGTTTTTGGGTAGACTCTGTGTGCCCGGGATTGGTTGTAATCACGAGTGAAAAACGTCGATTTTTACATTTTTTTCAAAGTATTTGCAAAATGGCGACAGCGGGCATTGGAAGCATTGCGGGTTGCGCGCGGTACACACGTAACGCCCGTGCAGGATAAGCCAGTGATGCGCCTTATGGATCAAATGCTTCGGAATGTGGCTCACCAGCTCCTTCTCCACGGCCAGTGGCGTCTTGGCGGTAAGCGGTACCAGACCGAGTCGGCGCGATACCCTGAATACGTGGGTGTCCACAGCCATTGCAGGCATGCTGAAAACGACGGAGGCAATCACATTCGCCGTTTTACGACCGACGCCAGGCATTTTCTGCAATTCTTCTACTGTTGATGGCACTTCCGAATGAAACTGTTCCACCAGCATTCTCGCCATGCCTACCAGGTGTTTGGCCTTGTTGTTGGGGTAGGAAATGGATCTGATATAGGTGAAAACCTCTTCCGCATTGGAAGCTGCGAGTGACTCGGGGTCCGGGAAGCGCTCAAAAAGTTTCGGTGTCACAATGTTCACGCGCTTGTCGGTACACTGCGCAGACAAGATTACGGCTACCAGCAGTTCATACGGGTTGGAATAATGCAGTTCGGTTTCGGGTTCCGGGAAATTTTGGGTAAAATAGTCCAGGAACAGCTTATAACGTTCTTTTCTTAACATAATACAATCATGGTCCTGCGAAGGGTTGAGTAACCGACACAGAAATCTAACGGAACCTGCGACGAGCGAACTGGCTGCCGGTTCAAATCTTAAAGGTAATGACAACTTCCAGCCACCGGACCGATGGCTGGATACAAAAAAACCTGCCGACCCGCCCTAGTAAAGGAGTGCAGCAGATTTTCTAGGAGAGAATTGTCGCGAATATCTGAAAACTTCTGAAATCACATTCTCGGAAGGAGTCCGCGTGATTTTATTCATCTGATTCTGGATTTCCAGGGAATCGAGATAAAAGTTCATCAAGTTGTCGTCAAGTGCGAGCGCCTCAACAATCTGTTCATTTTCATTCTCAGTTGTTTCGGCATATAAATACCTTACAACATCATCGTAGGTAAAGGTTTTTGTCATACTGTGGGGCACGTTGGTTAAATTGCTTACGCAGGTTTATCAACGCGTAACGCATTCTCCCCAATGCCGTATTAATACTCACACCCGTGGCATCCGCAATTTCCTGAAAGCTCATGTCCTCATAGTGGCGCATGATCAGAACTTGTTTCTGCACGTCGGGCAACCGCTGGATCATCTCCCGCAGCTGCTCATGTGTCTCCTGACGAATCTGGATCGACTCAACGGAATCTTCCGAAAAATCCAGCGTGTTGAAAACACTGCTCCCATCTTCGAACACTACATTGGGGTAGCGTTTATCGCGTCTGAAATAATCAATGGCGAGGTTGTGTGCGATACGTATAATCCATGGCAGGAACTTCCCTTCGTCGTTATATCTCCCACCTTTAATCGTGTCAACTGCTTTGATAAATGTATCCTGTAATAAATCTTCGGCTACATATTGATCCTTGACAATCAGATAAATAGTGGTGTATATTCTCGACTTATGGCGCTGAACAAGCTTTTCGAAAGCCTTCTCATTGCCCCGGATATACAATGTTACCAACTCACTGTCGCTAACTTGGACTTTCTCCATTTTCCTATTCGATTTAGTTAACGTAGAGCAGTTCGTCGATATTGTTTCTCCTTTCCGGTTTGGTGAAAAATTAGATGTGACTTTTTGGCATTTCGAATTATACGAATCAAAGAAATAGATTTGGAAAATCATTTGCAAATGTTTGACTTTCTTTTTGCAGAAAAATTATTTCCCGTTAACAGATGTTAACAAGTTGTGCATGTTTAAGATGCGTTACATTCGTTGTGAGGGGCGCGTAGACATATTAGAATAAATAATGGTATTTAATAAATAATCTACGATGTGCTTGTCGAGTTAGATCGATTTTTGTTCCCCGAAGACAAAATTTCTCAGCCGCGTATCGTAATTTCACTTTTCTTATAAAAATTGAATTTTTCCCAGAATGAAATACAGGCATATCTTCTTCGATCTGGACCACACACTTTGGGATTTTGAAAGAAATTCGTCCGAGTCACTGGAAGAAATTTTTCATCATCATCAGCTTACCCGCTACGGCATTCCCTCACTGGAAGCATTTGTGTGTTGTTTCCTTAAAATAAATACTGCGTTATGGGATGCATTCGACCGTGGACAGTTGCACCATAGCTATATACGTGAGAACCGTTTCAAAATGGTTTTCGAAGAACTAGGTGCCGAATGTCCGCCCGAGCATACAGAAATCGGAGAATTGTACCTCACGTCGCTGCCTACCAAAAAGCATTTGCTCGAAGGCGCACTCGATTTGCTGAATTACGTTTCCGAGGCAGGTTACGGCATGCACATTATCACCAATGGCTTCAATGAGGTTCAGGCACGGAAGATCGCCAGTTCGGAAATCGGCCACTTTTTTGAAAACGTGGTGACTTTCGAATCGGCCAGCGCTAAAAAGCCCGACCGGCGGATTTTTGAATTTGCATTGGAACTGGCGCAAACGACGGCGGAAGAAAGCCTGATGGTCGGCGACAACTGGATTGCGGATATTCAGGGGGCGAAGCAGGTGGGGATGGATACTGCCTATATGAATCCGGCCGGATTGCAGTTCGACGAGCAGCCTACTTACAATATCCGCAGGCTGGAAGAGCTCATACTTGTGCTTTAAGCGAAAATAGGTCCGTCAGGCAGGGTCCGCTTCGTAGTACCGGATATTCTTTTCTTTTAAAAACTGCTTGATCACATCCACATGCACGCATTGCCCGACATTCAGGAACGGATAATTGGAAACCCGCTTGCGATGCCCGTCGATGGTTACCTCGCGGTTGACCTGATCGAACCCCAAATGCAGGTGCCGCGTGGAACTTTGCATTCCGTAAATAATGCCGTTCTGGTCAAAGAGCGGGCCGCCGCTTTGGCCGCGTAGACCCGGGGTACTCATTTCGATGCCTACTACTTCGCTGTTATCGCCGATATGGCGGGTAATGATGCCGTCGATCGGGAAACTGGGGGTTTTGATTTTCCCCTCGGTGGTCCATTCGATATCTCCTGTATGCTTGTTGAACCGGTAATTGGTGAATTCGGGAAACGGATAGCCGAGCCGGCACAGGTAGCGGCCCTGCTTCACGAGCCTGGAATCTTTCAGAAAATGCGCGTGGGACTGGTACTGCTTCGATTCGTAATGCCGGAACTGAATGATTGCGAGGTCCTGGGTAGGGTGCAGGTGAACAGTGAGTCCTTTGTAGGCCGAAACGCAATGAATGAAATTGAAAAGTATGCGGATCGGGCTATCGGGCGCGATCTTGTATTGGGTTTCCAGCAAATTGCGTTGCGTGGCAAGGCCGGGATCTTTCTCGAATTTGCGCAGTTCCCCTTTGAATTTCAGGTAATTTTCATAAATGCTGTTGGCATAAAGGATCTGCCGCGCAACATGTCGGCACGTAACTGCGAAACCGTCTTCATTTACAAAAAACAATGTAGCCGTACCGGGAACGATGTCGCTTCCTGCGTAGTACCGAATGATAAAGTGAACCGGACGGGTAAACTGATCTATTTTTTCAATAGCATCAACAAACATAAAAAAACTGGCCGCAGCCGAATCGAACTAAGGGTGGGTAAAGGGAACGAGTGCCTCCGTCTGGTCCCAGCTAAGGACCATATTGACACCATTGGGGATTTCTTCAAAATAAATCTGGAATACTTCCTGCACCGACGGGCGGATCCGGATCGGTACTTCCACGCTCATGACATTTTTGCCGTCGTTGTAGTCCGTGCCCCATTGCCCGGTTTCGGAGTTGAGAATAATTTTCCAGCTGCTTTGCCCGGGCACCGAATAAAGCGAATAGGTACCGGCTTTCACCGGCTTGCCGCCCATGATCACATCTTCTTCAAATTCGATGAGCGTTGCCTCATTGGCACCGGTGCGCCACACTTTTCCGTAAGGCAGCAATGCTTTGTCTTGCTCCCTGCCGAAAATCAAACGGCCTTTTTTGCTGGGCTGCCCGTAAGATATGTTGAGTTTAACTCCGTTCTGACTGGTCTCCGCTACCGCCTCGGGGCTGAACGATTTGGTATATTTTCTAAGTCCCCAAAAGCCGGCAAATGCAATAATGATCAAGGCAAAGACAATCAGTAGAATTCTTTTCATAAATCAGGGGCAGAAGATTTTGTAGAAGGTGTAGCTCACCGAAAGGCGCACGTAAAAATAGGTATCTTTTACAGAAGGATCTCCTTGTTGGAGCTTGTCGGTGCTAGTTGGATCACCGCCCAGGTTGTCGAGGTAGTCCGTAAAGGTTTTGCGGGTACCATATTCCAGGCCGATGTTCCAAGGGCGGCGGATCTGGTACTTAATGCCTACACCATATGGCAGGACGAGACCGGAAGTTTTGTAAGATCCCGTCTGGATATTGGGGTTAAATTTGTTAAACCCAAGTCCGCCAAATACATAAGGGCTCCAATTGACTGCAAACCGGCGATCCTGGAAATTCAGGAAATTGTACTCTGCTACGGCATTTCCTTCAAAAACCGTGGTTCGGAACGACATATTTCTGGCTTTCTGAAACGGATCATCGCTTTTGCTATCGTCGGCACCGATGAGGCCTCCCGCAACTTCCGCGCGGAGAGATAATGCCTGATTTGGGTTGAAACGGAAGAAAAGACTTCCGGCCGGTTTGAAAAAACGAAAGCGAAAAGTCGGTGAAATGTCTCCCCGGTAATTGAAACCTCCGATTCCCGCACCAAGCTCGATTCTTTGGGCGCACACGTGTGAGACGGTCAGAAAAAAACAAATACCTGCCAGCGCTATGGCCGGCAAGTATCGTTTATTCAAATGTTTGAAAATGTATTTCAACGGGGTAAGTCGATTATCTCAGTGGCGGACATTTTATCTGCGAAGGCAGCATGTAATGGACGGTGATCATCCCGAACAGGTAAGCATCTTTTTGAGTCGGGCTGTTACCGCGATCGGTGCCGGGTGCGCCGAAACCGGTAGTAGGCAGCACTTGCAGCGGATTAGCCCCCTCCGGTAATACACCAGGATAGTTGGCATTGAGGAACTTGCCGATGCCTTCCGTGCGATCTACGCCTTTGCGCACCGCGATTTGTTCCGCAGTTCGGTTTGCCATATGCCCGGCCAACGGATCGTCCGCGAACAAAGCAGGGTCGGCGTAGGCGCCGTGTGCGTCGTCGAGGTAATCTGTAAACGTTTTGCGGTAACCCAGTTCAGCAGAAATATCGAATTTGGAATTGATTTTATACCGAACACCAATACCGACAGGGATAGCAAACTGTACGAGCGAATAAGGCTTGGCATACCCCTCATTACCCTGGCCCTCGGTGCCCAGCGGTTGCAATTTCACCCAGTCGCCTTTGAGCGAATCGAGTGCTTTCGGGTTATGCGCGGTAAGCGCGACGCCGGCGAACAGGTACCAGCCCAATTGAGGACGGCGATCGTAGCTGCGGTTGTCGGGTGTTAGTTTGTAAATACCCTGCACGGAAAACTCTTTAAGGTCATTGCGGAAATGCAGGTTCCGCGCGTAAAAAACACTCGTTTCGTGTTTCGAATCGCGGTTCATAATGTAATCGTCACCGGCGATTCTCGCGTAAATGAAACTGGCACGTGCGGCCAGGCGTGGCGTAAAGTGGCGTGTGTAGTTACCGCCGACACTCCAGCGGATCATTTTGAAGGTAGAAGACAACGGCCTGCGGTAGGGTGCCAAATCACCATAGTAGTTCGCTGTACCAATACCAAAACCTGCCGTAGAATAGGGGACGAAGAAACCTCTGCTTTGTGCTTTTACGTCTTTTGCAGACAGCAACAGCCCCAAAACCAGGGTTAAAGCCAACGCTCCGGATACTCTTCTCAAGTCGAAATTTCTACGCATTTTCAGATCGATTTTTTTGCAAAAATAGAATAGTTGTTGGTTTTCTTCAGGATGCAACACCATTTGAACGACAAATCTTCCTTATCATTGTGTACTCAAAAAGCGCCACAGAAATGATTTCGAGTAACCAGCTTCGGTTTTCTTATTCCGCTCAGAAAAAATTCAGCTTCCCCGATATCCACTGCAATGATAAGGAAACTCTGCTCATACTCGGCCAGTCGGGTAAAGGGAAGACGACATTGCTGCATTTGCTGGCATTACTGCTGACGCCGGAAGCGGGCGATGTCGTTATAGCCGGCAAATCTGTCAAAAACCTCACGCCGCAGGAAATTACTGCAACCCGAGCGAAAAACATCGGTATTATCTACCAGCGCCCGCATTTCGTGAGCTCGTTATCGGTGATGGACAATATCCTGCTTTCCAATTACCTCGCCAATCAGAGAGAAGACCGGCAAAAAGCGCGGCATCTGGCCGAGCAGCTCGGCTTTGTGGACCATTTATCCAAAAAGACAAACCAGCTCAGTCAGGGCGAACAGCAGCGCGTAAGCATTGCGCGGTCGTTGATGAACAATCCCAATATCATCCTCGCCGATGAACCCACGTCCAACCTCGACGACGACAATTGCCAGCGCGTAATCCAGCTTTTGAAGAAACAATCCGCGCAGATCGGCGCGAGCCTGGTGGTAGTAACCCATGACCAGCGCCTCAAAGACGAATTTTCGAACCAGGTTTTTTTGTAAAATATATGAACCTATTCAAGATCAGCATTGCCAATCTTAAAGAAAAAAAGCTAAACAGCTTTCTGAGTGCATTGCTGCTAACCCTCGGCATCGGCATGATATCCCTGCTTTTGCTCCTGAACAAACAGCTCGACGAGCAATTCAAACGTAACCTGAAAGGCATCGACATGGTGGTAGGCGCCAAGGGAAGCCCGTTACAGGTAATCCTTTCCAGCATTTACCAGATCGACGCGCCTACCGGGAATATTCCGCTCGCCGAGGTGAATGCATTGCGCAAAAACCCGTTCGTAAAAACGGTGATCCCGCTCTCGATGGGCGATAATTACCAGGGCTTCCGCATTCTGGGCACGACGCCGAAGTATGTCGAACATTTCAGTGCAAAACTCGCCGAAGGACATTTATATAACGCGTCGATGGAAGTGACGATCGGCAGCAAGGTAGCGCGCGATTCGAAACTGAAAATCGGGGACCAGTTTTCCGGTTCGCATGGTCTGGATTCGGAGGGCGAGAAGCATGAGGATAAGAAATACAAGGTAGTAGGCATATTCCAGCCGAGCGGTACCGTGGTGGACCAGCTCATTATCACCCGTCTTTCGAGCGTATGGGACATTCACGCGCATTCGGAAGGTGCCAATGTACCTGCTGTGGCCGAAGTGGAGCACAGCGATAACCAAACGCACGTAGATCCCGAGCCGGATGAGGAAGGTAAGGAAGTAACCAGCGCATTGATCCAGTTCCGCAACCCGATGGGCCTCATTACCATTCCCCGGCAGATCAACGACAATACCTCGATGCAGGCCGCATTGCCCAGCATTGAGATCAACCGGCTCTTTTCATTGTTAGGAGTAGGAATTGAAACATTAAGAACCCTTGCATTGATCATTATCTCCATAGCGGGCGTGAGCGTTTTCATATCGCTTTACAATTCATTAAAAGACAGAAAATATGAAATGGCGCTGATGCTTTCCATGGGGGCCACACGCACGAGGCTGTTCCTGATGCTGCTGATTGAAGGGTTATCACTCGCCGTGATCGGCTTTTTCGCGGGCATTATCGCGAGCCGCGTCGGTTTGTGGGTGTTTTCCCAATCGGCTGAGCAGGACTTTCACTACTCGCTGGGCAAATTTGCATTGTTACCGGAAGAGATTTACCTGTTTTTCGGCGCATTGGCTATCGGTGTGGTAGCGGCTGCATTACCGTCGCTGGGCATTTACCGGCTGAATATCTCGCGGACACTGGCGGAGGAATAATAATGTGTGTAAATTTGTTAAACCGGTACAACTCATTGTAATACAAAATTCGAATACTGATGAAATCTGTCAAAATCAGCATATTACTCTTCTGCATCGTCTCGCTATTCGCTTTCAAACCGGCCGTTGAACCGGTGAAACTGACCTGGGAAACCCTGCGGGATGTGACTTTTAAGAAGAAATGGTATGCCGAAGAATCGATCTACATGCTGCACCCGACATTCGGGCCGAGCGTGCAGAAGCTGAAAAACCAGCAGGTTTCGATTACCGGTTACATTCTGCCGGTGGATCTGGAAGCGAATTTGTACGTACTTTCCGCATTTCCGTTCAGCGCATGTTTTTTCTGCGGCGGTGCCGGCCCGGAAACGGTCATGACCCTGAATTTCAAGAAGAAGGATGGAAGGAAGTTCAAAACCGACGAACGCCTTACTTTCACCGGTACATTGAAACTCAATGCCGATGATATTTACCAGATGAACTACATTCTGGACGGCGCGGAGATTACCAAATGATCAGACGCCGATCAGGCGCCAAACTCCTGAGATAAAGAATAATACGAGTCCTACGGGCGTGAGCACCTTCCAGCCCAGGTACATTAACTGGTCTACGCGCAGGCGCGGAAGCGTCCAGCGCGCCCACATCTGTATGAGAATGCCGAACAGGGCTTTCGACAACAGCCAGAAAATACCTGTCACATAGCCAAAGAATGTGCCCGGCTCGCCGCTCGTCCAGTCCGCCAGTTTCAAAGGGCCGATATTCGGCAGCGGCGTATTCCAGCTTCCAAGAAAAAGAATAGCCCCCAGCAGCGACACGAGCAGCATCATGCCGTATTCCGAGAGCATGAACAATGCCCAGCGCATGCCGGAATATTCGGTGTGAAAACCTGCTACCAGCTCCGATTCGCCTTCGGGAAGATCGAAAGGCGCGCGGTTACATTCGGCTAGCGTCGCGATGAAGAAGACGACGTAGGCGATCAGCAGGAATGGATTGCGAACGATATTCCAGGACAAAAACCCTCCGACACCGGTAACGTCGATACCCAACTCCCGCATACCGAAAAGGTACATCGTTTCGGGTGTGTAAATGCCTTGCTGATAGCTGATAACCTGCAAATCGAGCGTTTGGGTGAGCATTACGACACATAATATCGAGAGACCCAGCGGTATTTCGTAAGAAACGATCTGTGCCACGGCACGCATCGCACCATACAATGCAAATTTGTTATTGGAACCCCAACCGGCCATCAGCAGCCCGATTACATCCACAGATACGATCGTCAACAGGAAGAACACGCCCACGGCTGCGCCCGAACCGGCCAGTTCCGGCGCAAGCGGTACCACGGCAAACCCTGCAAAAACGGATATGAAAATGACAAAGGGAGCGATCAGAAACAGTCGCTTATCGGCGGCTTTGGGTACAATGTCCTCTTTTTGAAGCAGTTTGAGCAAGTCGGCGAAGAGCTGCAACAGCCCCCATTTACCTACTTCCATAGGCCCCAGACGGTCCTGAATGAAGGCCGAAACCTTCCGTTCCAGATACACACCGATCACGACGAAGCCGGGGACGAGCAGGAGGAAAATGATGAGCGTAAAAGGCATTAAATGCTATGCGGACATTGGTTTGACGCAAAAGTAAGTAAAAAACTTACTCGTCTTCGTCTGTTTGCCCCTTATATCCCGATTCCTGCAAAATTCGGCCCGCATTATCGATGGCCATGAGATCGGTAAGCTTTGTATCGGGATTTTCGGCCTGGAACCGGCTCACGATCCGCCAGCCAACCCACCGGCCGATGGCGCCAGGTACTTTGTTGCCGATTTCAGTCGTGAATGGGCGGTCGTCGATAAACTTGCGCTTTTTCAGATCGCTTTTTTCGTAGAGTAGTTTGCTGGAAATGAAGTATGCCCAAATATCCGTCTGGCTGTTATAGGTTCTTCGCAGATCTTCTTCCGAATAGCCGATAATGAGGCTGTCGGGCGTTTGCGGCATGATTTGCTTCACAAATTCATAACCCTTACCGTAGCCGATCATATCCGAAAGCAAGGTCTGGTCGCCTACATTCATGTAATTGAATTGATTGGATTCAAAGAAAACGATCGACGGGACAATGTACTCGCGTTGGTAGCGACGGAGCTGATAATCATATACGTTGGGCCGGTAACGCGCCGCCGGACCGCCGAAATAATCGAGGCCGATGACGATCAGCGAATCGGAAATATACAGGTCGTTGCCGGTGAAGCCCGTCACAATAAAATCGACCTCAGGAATTCTGAATTGGGGATAATGGTATTTAATTTGCTTGAATGCATCGGTAAGCGGGTTCAGAATGCGGGTTTTGCGGTCGCCGATGATTGAATCCAGCTGTGCGCGAAATGCCTGTAAATCGGGATTTTGAATAATTGTAAACAAATGCGCCGCCAGTTTGCCCGGCTCGACAGCTGCATCCGTAAAATAGTCCTGCGCCAAATAGGGATGGCTATCGAGGAACTTTTGTACGTCTTCCACCGATTTGCAGGAGAACAGCTCCTCGTCGAGATTTTTGGAAACTAGTTCAAACCGGATATTGCTCGTATCAGCCTCCTTGCGCTGGTCGGTTTTACAAGAAAATTGGAGGAAAGCTACGAACAGAATGCACAGTAAGGACCTGAAATAAACCATTTGGCGGAGAGAATATATGTCGGAACAAGTTTCAAAAGTAGAAAAAAAACGCATAAGCATCCTGGGCTGCGGCTGGCTGGGGTTTCCATTAGCTAAACGGTTACTCGGCAGCGGTATTACATCGCAGGTGAAAGGTAGCACCACATCCGAGGCGAAGCTCGATCAGTTTGCCGCTGCCGGTATCGACGGCGTCCTGCTGCCATTAAATCCGGAAACCGGCCTAGATAAGGGCATTTTGGATGCATTTTTCGATGCCGACATTATCGTGATCTCCATCCCGCCGCGAACGTCCCAAAATGTGGCCGGCAACTATTCCACGCAAATGCAGATGGTAGCCGGGGCAATCCGAAGGTCAGCGGCAAAGGAAGTAATTTTTATAAGCTCAACCGGCGTTTACCGTGATCTGAGCCAAACCGCCGTGGAGCCGGATGTACAACTGCCCGAGCATTCAGCCCAGCCCGAAATGGTGGCGGCCGAAAATGCAATTGCCGCATTAAGGCCTGAGAAAACGGTTACTATCCTCCGGCTAAGCGGCCTGCTGGGCTACAACCGCATTCCCGGCAAATATGTACAAGGGCAAAAGGACATGACGACCGGCGATATTCCCGTCAACTACATCCATCGTGACGATGCGGCCGGCATTATTAAAGCCATTATGGAGCAAGGCATTCAGAACGAAACGTTTAACATTACCGCTCCTTTTCACCCGACACGCAGCGAAGTGTACGTGGATTCCTGCGCACAATTCGGCTGGGAAGCGCCAACATTCAAAATGCCGGATCAGCACCCGCCGTTCAAGTTGATTTCAGGCGATAAATTTTCGAAAACCTACCAATACGAATTTAAATACCCCGATCCACTGCTGTTTCATTATGAGAGTTTATGAGTTTCGAGTTTATGAGTTTAGAGTCAAGAGTTTAAAGTATTGAGTTCAGAGAACTTAACTCCTGAACCTTAAACTCATAAACTCTAAACTCCTGAACCTTAAACTCTAAACTCTAAACTCATAAACTTATAAACTCATAAACTCCCAACTCTCACAAACGCAAAAAATCCGCAAGGATTAGTCCTGCGGATTTTATTATTTATAAACCAAAAAGTGTATTACTGGGCTCCGAGCAGCTCGGTTAGCTTGGTTTCAAGCGCCGCGCCGCGGAGGTTCTTTGCAATGATTTTTCCTTCTTTATCGAGCAGGAATGTGGCTGGTATCGCATTCACGCCGTAGGATTGCGCTACACCGGAATTCCATTTCTTCAATTCCGAGCCGTGCAGCCAGGTGAGCTTGTCGCGCTCGATGGCCGTTTTCCATGCTTTTTCGTTATCGTCGAGCGAAACGCCGTAGATGTCGAAACCTTTATTTTTGAACTTGTCGTACATGCGCACCACATTCGGGTTTTCCATCCGGCAAGGACCGCACCACGAAGCCCAGAAGTCGATCAGCACGTATTTGCCGCGCAACGACGACAATGCAACCGGCCTACCATCCGGGCTGTTGAGCGTGAAATCAGGGGCAACTTCGCCTACGGCAAGGCCAGCCATTCTTTTAACAGAACCGATAAAACCTTTCGCCAGCGTAGGCACGGGATCTACCTTCGCATAGTCATCGGCCAGCTTCTTCAAAACGTCCAGGTCGTTTTCGGGCGTAAGGAAGTTGTTGGCAGCAAACAGCGCAATGAGCGAAGTGCCCATTTCAGGAATCATCTGGCGCAATGCAGTTACCCTTTCTTTCTCCGCTGCCTGGTAGGCGACCTGTATTTCCTGAATTTTTTTAGTATCCTTTTTCTCTTCCGCCGCCGTGTACGCTTCATTCCACCCCGTTACTTTCGCCGCAAATGCCTGCATCAACTGGTCGACTTTGGCATAATACTCCATGTTTTTGGAACCGGTGATGGCTACTTTTCCGCCATTGCCTTTATCGTCGCGCGGGGTACCGTCGGCTGTTACATTGAAAGTCTCGCCGCCTTCTACCAGCAAGGGAAACTTCTGCCGATCGGCGATATTGATGGTAAAAAAGCTGCCGCGGTCTTTATCGATGCCTTTCAGCGTAAAAGTGCCGTCGGCGCTCAGTTGAGCAGAATCGAGTTTGATAGAAGATCCGGTTGCCGTGGATTGCGACAGAATGATTTTTTCGCCTTTGGAACCGTTTTTAACCTTTCCATTCACGGTAAAGCCCTTCGGTTCAATCTGCGCCATGACCTGGAAGCTCAGCAACGCGCCTCCTAAAACCAATGCACTCTGTTTGATAAATTCCTTCATGATCTTCTGTATCTGATTTTCAATGTGTGAGCTACAACTTTTGCGCCAGCAACTGGTTCACAAGCTTCGGATCGGCAGCCCCGTTCGACTTTTTCATTACCTCGCCGACGAACAGCCCCATAAGCCCTTTTTTACCTTTTCTATAAGCCGCAACCTTGTCGGGCATGGCGCCTATCACCTCATCTACCAACGTTTCGAGCTCGTTTGTATTGCTGTTTTGCAGCCAGTTATTTGACTGCGCGATCTCCGAAGGCGCGCGTTCCGGCTCGGCCAGCATGACCGGGAAAATCTTCTGCGCGGCCACGGAATGGCTCACTGCACCCGACTCGTTCAGCTCGATCAATGCAGCCAGATTACCGGCGCTGATGGGGAAATGCGCGATGTCGCCGTGGTGATCGTTGAGGTATGATTTTACAGCGCCCATCAGCCAGTTGGAAGCCGCTTTAAAGTGGCTTGTTTTGGCACAAACTGCTTCAAAATACTCGGCCAGCTCGCGCGTATCGGTCAATACCGCGGCGTCGTAGGATGGGATACTGTATTGATTTACAAATTTTTCGCGCAGCTCATGCGGTAAGGCAGGCATGCTGGTCTTAATGCTTTCCAGCCACTCGTCCGAAACCACTACCGGGCTCAGGTCGGGATCGGGGAAATAGCGGTAATCGTTCATCGTTTCCTTCACGCGCATACCGTAGGTCTGCCCGGTTTCCACATCGAACATCCGCGTTTCCTGCTGGATCGTCTCACCGTTTTCGAGCATGGCTACCTGCCGGCGCTCCTCGAATGCAATGGCGCGCATCATGTTACGGATCGAGTTCATGTTTTTGATCTCGACTTTCGTTCCATATTGTTCAGCGCCGTGCTTGCGTACGGACACGTTCACGTCCGCGCGCAGGGAACCTTCTTCCATATTACCGTCGCTAATACCCAGGTAGCGCACCAATCGGCGGATTTCGGTCACAAATGCCCCGGTTTCTTCGGCAGAGCGCAAATCCGGCTCCGATACCATTTCCACGAGTGGTGTCCCAGCCCGGTTGTAATCGAGCATGGTTTCGGTGTGGCTACCGTCGTGCACCGATTTCCCCGCGTCTTCCTCCAAATGGATGTGGTGGAAACGGATGGTTTTTTCGGTGAACTGGCCATTGTGTTTAAATGAAATGGTCACGCCACCTTGCCCGCAGATCGGTTTTTTGTCCTGCGAGATCTGGTAACCCTTCGGAAGATCGGGGTAGAAATAATTTTTGCGGTCGAAGATGGTCCTTTTGCTGATAGAACATCCGCAGGCGAGGCCGAGGCGGATCGCATATTCGACGGCTTTTTTATTGACTTTGGGCAAAGTTCCCGGCAATGCGATCGTCAGCGGACCGATATTGGTGTTGGGTTCTGTGCCAAAAATGTTGAAATCTCGGGTAAACAGCTTGGATTCCGTCAGAAGCTGGCAATGCACTTCAAGCCCAATTACGGTTTCATAAGTGGCCAGAAGTTCATCGGTAACGTCAGCGGGGTGGATGGCAGTTTGACTCATATTATATATACTAATGCTTTCGCAAAGATACAAATACGGGCCGTCCATAGCATGAACGACCCGTATTTTATGGATTATAGCCGGTTTCTCTATTCAATTAAAGACCGTTGATCCAGTTGGCGATAACGATAATGTCAGCCTTCGGAACGTGTGCCAATGGCGCCATCGGAGGATAGCCAGGCCAGTGTTCAGGTTTTGGATTATGTACTAATTCCACGATCTGGTCCGGCGTATATTTTTTCTTGGCTACTTCCGAGTAAGCAGGGCCTATCACTTTGTCGTAAGCCTGGTGGCACGCGAAGCAGGCGTGTTTGTTCAACAATGCGGAAACGTCGGCAGGAACGGGTTTGCGTTTGGGAGCAGCTGCTACGGCCGGTGCAGCTGCTGCGGCCGACGTATCGCCGGGTGCTGCCGGTGCCGCCGCGGGTTTGGCCGCTGCTTCGGCTTTTGCCTTATCCGCAGCTTCCGCCGCCACTTTTCTATCGCTTTGGAGCTTCACCAGGGCCGATTCTTCCCGTGCTTTGCTGCCTGAGCCGTACCATTGGTCATATTTGTCACGGTCTTCTTTGGAAGAACAACCGATGAAGAAAGAAACTGCCAGGGCCATCAGGGCCAAAGAAGCGCTTTTTTTGAGTGTCATTGTGTTAATTTTTAAGAATTTTCGCCAGATTAAGGTTGCGATACCAAATCGACCACGAAGAAAGCAAGTTTGCGTTAGATTTCCGTCATGAACCTGACAGAAATTAGGTTAAATCACGAAAAAGACCGGATGTATCAACTTGTCAGACAATTCATTACTAGGGTGCAGGTTGGAAAAAAATATGCAAAATTTCCGGTTTATTTGTCTGTAATTGTTGCGATTAATTGTAAAACGCTTTACTTTTGCACTCCTATTTGTAAAACGATGTAAAGCAATGGCTAAGAAAGGCAATAGAGTACAGGTCATTTTGGAATGCACAGAACAGAAAGAAAGCGGTGTTCCAGGCATGTCACGTTACGTGACCACAAAAAATCGGAAGAATACGCCAGGCCGTATGGAATTGAAGAAATTCAACTCTTTCCTGAGACGTTATACAGTCCACAAAGAAATTAAGTAAGTTCGTTTGTTACCGGTTAACTGTCACGTGAAGCTGAACAATAACTGGGTAAGCGGGCAACAGTTAATCATTAACAATATAACTTCTAACTGATATACAGACATGGCAAAGAAAGTAGTTGCTACCCTGAAAAAAGAAGGCGGTAAAGCATTTGCGAAAGTGATCAAAGCCGTAAAATCTCCTAAAACAGGAGCTTATACCTTCAAAGAAGAAATCGTTCCCCTGGACGGCGTACAGGGTGCATTGAAAAACTAAGGTTATCCTCGGTTTTGATATTGATTTTAAAAAGTCCCTTTCCGGGACTTTTTTGTTTTATTTTTGAGCCATAAATGTAATCGTCACTATGGGTTTATTTGGCTTTTTTTCAAAGGAGAAAAAAGAAACATTAGATAAGGGACTCGAAAAAACCAAGGACAGCTTCTTTGGCAAACTGTCGCGCGCGATCGTAGGTAAAACGACCATCGACGAGGACGTGCTCGATGAACTGGAAGATATACTGGTGAGCTCCGACGTAGGTGTGGAAACGACCGTGAAGGTCATCAAACGCATCGAGGAGCGTGTAGCGAGGGATAAATATGCATCGACCGCCGAGCTCGACAGCATTCTGCGCGAGGAAATCGCCGCATTGCTGACCGAGAACAAATCGATCGACAATCAGGACAGCTTCGAAACAGAGCATTTGCCGAAACCTTACGTGATTATGGTGGTGGGAGTGAATGGGGTAGGTAAAACGACGACGATCGGCAAGCTGGCGCACCAGTTTCACCAACGGGGCCATAAAGTGGTACTCGGCGCGGCGGATACCTTCCGTGCGGCGGCGGTGGATCAGTTGAAACTCTGGGGCCAGCGCGTGAATGTGCCGGTGATTGATCACGGGATGAACACCGATCCGTCGGCTGTCGCATTCGATGCATTGAAAAAAGGTATTGAAACAGGCGCGGATGTGATCATTATCGATACCGCCGGCCGCTTGCATACGAAAGTGAACTTGATGAACGAGCTTTCGAAGATCAAACGCGTCATGCAAAAGATCATCCCTGATGCGCCGCATGAAGTATTGCTCGTTCTTGACGGCAGTACCGGCCAGAATGCGGTCATTCAGGCACGCGAGTTCACCAAGGTAACCGAGATTACCGCACTGGCCATTACCAAACTCGATGGTACCGCGAAAGGCGGCGTCGTGATCGGTATTTCGGACGAGTTTAAAATCCCGGTGAAATACATTGGCGTAGGCGAGAAAATGGACGACTTGCAGGTCTTCGACCGCGCAGAGTTCGTGGATTCGCTGTTTAAGAAAATAGGATAATGGCCGCTGATCGGGTTAAGTAACCGTTCGGCTATTGTAGTTTTTGATCAAATTTGAAAAAGGTATCTTGGAGAAACTGTTTGTCTCCGGATACCTTTTTTCATGGATACGCTGCTTGTCTTTTTGATTGTTTTCGTACCGTTTGGCTGGTGTATGTGGAGCTTGCTGCGGTTCACGCGTGACACGATCGGTACGAATTCGCCCATGAAAGTTTCAAGGCTTTACGAGACTACCGCCTGGTGGTATTGCACGAGAATTGAAAATATTTTCGTCTTCTATGCGCTGCTCGTAGGGGTGTTTTTATACAAATCCTCACTATTCGGGTATATTTCTTACACGGTTGATTACCAGATATTGATAAGGGTTTCGATGTTTCTTGCTTCGCTATTTTTGTTGGGAGCGGGGCTTTTGATGTTGGCCGTTAAACTGAACCATTGGGCCTATATCAAGGACATTACCATTGAGACATTTCCCGAGCTGCATCAGCTGGAAATCGCATTTAAGGATGTGGTGTTGAGACTTAGTGACGGTGACATTCAGAAATTGGTTGTTTACCATAACGACAATCCAAAAATGCCACTGGGTTATGCTAAATGCTATCTGACGAATGGCGATCATTTCGTGATCCCTGGTCGTACCAGGGGCGAGTGGGTAATTGTGGAATACTTCAAGAACATTCCGACAGAGTCTGTGGTTCGGCGTTTTCCTTTCATCCGATAGTATTTCCTATTCATTTTTTCACGAACTTTGCACCCCATTTCGCCGTTCATTATCAGTCACTTTGAGGCAGAATGCCGGTTAATCCATTCAAAGCATACAGCCTAAGGCTTAGAGCCTACGGCCCATTACAATGAAAACCAAAGGAATAGTTAAGAATAAAGTCAATATCGTAACGCTGGGTTGCTCCAAAAACCTGGTCGATTCGGAAGTACTGTACACGCAGCTCAAAGGCAATGGGTTCGCGGTGGACCACGAGTCGAAAAAGGACGATTCGCAGATTGTCGTGATTAATACCTGCGGGTTTATCGATAATGCAAAAGAGGAATCCATCAACACGATTTTGCGCTATGCCGATGCCAAGGCGGCAGGGATGGTGGATAAAGTGTATGTTACAGGCTGCTTGTCGCACCGGTACAAGGATGAACTGGCGGTTGAAATACCCACAGTAGACGCGTGGTTCGGGACTAATGAACTTCCGCGCCTGCTCAAAACCCTCAAAGCAGATTACAAACACGAGCTCGTAGGCGAGCGCCTGCTCACCACGCCCGCGCATTACGCGTACCTGAAAATCGCCGAAGGCTGCGACCGCCCGTGCTCGTTCTGCGCAATCCCGCTCATGCGCGGGGGCCACGTGTCGCGCTCGATCGAGGATCTGGTAAAGGAAGCTAAATCACTGGCCAAACGCGGTACCAAGGAACTCATCCTCATTGCCCAGGACCTGACTTACTACGGTCTGGATATTTATAAAAAACGTAACCTTTCGGATCTGCTCCGTAACCTTTCCGATGTGGAAGGCATTGAATGGATCCGCCTGCAATATGCCTATCCGGCGGGCTTCCCGATGGACATTCTGGATGTGATGAACGAGCGGAGCAATATCGCCAGATACCTCGATATGCCGCTGCAATCGGGCTCGACGGAAATGCTGAAACTCATGCGCCGCGGCATTACCCGCGAAAAAACCGAAGCGCTGATCCATTCGATCCGCGACAAAGTGCCCGATATCGCATTGCGTACCACGCTGATCGTCGGCCACCCGGGTGAAACGGAAGCGCTGTTCGACGAAACCTATGAGTTCGTAGAAAAAATGCGTTTCGACCGTCTGGGTGCATTCCAGTACTCGCACGAAGACAATACGCATTCATTCACAATGGAGGACGACATCGATCCGGAAATAAAGCAGGAGCGCGCCGACGCCATTATGGAGTTACAGCAAGGCATTTCGGCGGAACTTAACCAGGCGAAGATCGGCAAAACATTCAAAGTGCTGTTCGATCGCAAGGAAGGCGGCTATTTCATCGGCCGTACCGAATTCGATTCACCGGAGGTTGACAATGAAGTACTCGTACCGGCGAGCCAGTACGTGCGTCTGGGCGATTATGCGCAGGTGAAAGTGACTTCCGCGGAAGAATTTGACCTTTACGGCGAAGTGATTTCCTGATGCTATTTCGGGCAAATGGCGTCTTTGCCTAAATTTGCCCTTCAATTTGAAAAGAACAACTCTTAAAAAAGCATGTTACAACGTATTCAAACAGTTTTCCTGGCAATGGTCGTCATCGGAATGGGTATTTTCCTCGCCTTCCCGATCTGGTCGAAAGTAGCATTGGCAGGCGGACAAAGTGCCGATCTGACAGCCCTGAGGCTGCATCACCAGATCAACGAAGTGCAATCCAATGTTCAGCCGCTCTATTACCTCGTCTTCCTGGCGATCCTGGTGGCAGGTATAGCGGCATATGCGATCATGAAATTCAAAAACCGGGTGCTGCAATCGGCATTGTGTGCGGTCAATTCGATATTGCTGACCGTACTCATGGGGCTTGTGATCTATTTCACATTCTACAAATCGGCCAAGCTTTTCGATGTGGAGCTTCCGGGTAAATACGAAATCGGCTTCTACGGATTGGTAGGCGCCATGCTCGCCAATGTGTTCGCCAACCGCTTCATTCGCAAAGACGAGCGGGAGGTGCAGCAATCGAAGCGCTTCAGATAGTATAGCACAATAGCCCAGGCCTTAAGGCCTGGGTTGTGGTACGGGCCTGGGTTAAACCAGTCCCTCGCGCAGCAGATCGTGCAAATGCACGAAGCCCAGCGCCTTTCCTTCTTCTACCACCACTACCTGCGTAATGCTCCGGGATTGCATTATCTCCAACGCATTCACCGCATATTCATCAGGTGAAACCGTAATCGGCGACTGCGTCATAATATCTCTCGCGTGCAAATCCAGCAGTCCTGCCGCACCATAAGTTTTCAGCATTCTGCGCAAATCACCGTCGGTAATAATGCCGGCCATTTGGCCGTTTTCGCTCACCACCGCCGTCGCACCAAGCCTTTTTGAAGTCATTTCCAGGATCACCTCCTGCAATGTAGCCTGCTCGTTCACGGTCGGCAATGCATTATGGGGGTAAATGTCGCATACTTTGAGGTACAGCCGCTTTCCAAGTGACCCGCCTGGATGGTACCGTGCGAAATCGTCGTGTGTGAAGCCGCGTGCTTCCAGCAGGCAAATGGCTAATGCATCGCCCAATGCCATCGTTACGGACGTGCTCGTGGTAGGTGCGAGGTTAAGCGGGTCTGCCTCCGCGGGGGCGTGTGCGTGGAGCGTGAGAATGCAGTTTTTGGCCAGGTAAGAATCCTTGTTACTCACCATCGCGATCATCTGCACACCGGTGCGTTTCAGCAACGGCACCAGCACTTTGATTTCGGGCGTATCGCCGCTTTTGGAGATCACGATCACCACGTCGTTGTCCTGGATCATGCCCAGATCGCCGTGAATAGCGTCGGCGGCGTGCATAAATAATGCCGGCGTTCCCGTAGAGTTGAGCGTGGCTACAATCTTCTGTCCTACAATGGCGCTTTTACCCACACCGGAGACGACAACGCGTCCTCCGGAATGCAAAATGGCATATACGCATTTTTCAAATTCGTCATCAATCAATTCTATCAGATTACGCACAGCTTCTGCTTCCTGACGTAATACTTCTTTTGCGGTTGACTGAATATTTTTTATTAATTTCAAATCTGAAACACAGTTTAGAGAGACAAAAACGTCATTATTTATTTCAAAGCGCAAAGATAGGGAAGTTTGGAATAACCATTTTGTGAACAGAGTATGGTACAGCAGGTTGATAAAGTCGTAACAGACAGTTTAAAAGGGAAGCTTAAAGAAATATTTGGATACAGTCAATTCCGCGGAGATCAGGAAGTTATCATACAAAATATCCTATTAGGTAAAAATACATTTGTGATCATGCCTACGGGCGCGGGCAAGTCTCTCTGCTACCAGCTTCCTGCACTCGTCAGCGACGGACTGACCATCGTGATTTCCCCTCTGATCGCCTTGATGAAAAACCAGGTCGACCAGCTCACTGCGTTCGGTATCAACGCCCAATTCCTGAATTCCACGCTTACCAAGGCCGAAATGACGCGTGTCAAAACCGACGCGCTCGACGGAAGCCTCAAACTGCTCTACATCGCCCCGGAATCGCTCACAAAAGAAGACAATCTCGATTTTCTCAAAAGAGTAAAAATCTCGTTCGTAGCCATCGACGAGGCGCATTGTATTTCGGAGTGGGGCCACGATTTCCGGCCTGAATACCGGCGCATTTACGGCATTATCGAGAACATCGGGAGATTACCCATTATCGCGCTCACAGCCACGGCAACACCCAAAGTGCAGCAGGATATTCGCAAAAACCTGCAAATGGAAGAAGCGGAGACCTATAAATCTTCTTTTAACCGAAAAAACCTTTACTACGAAATACGTCCGAAAAAGGACATTAAAAAGCAGCTCATCCGCTACATCCGAAACAATAAAGGCAAATCGGGCATTGTATATTGCCTGAGCCGGAAAACGGTGGAAGAGGTCGCGGAGCTATTGAATGTCAACGACGTACGTGCATTACCGTACCATGCCGGACTCGACGCCGGTACACGGATGGGCAACCAGGACGCCTTCCTGAACGAGGAATGCGACGTGATCGTGGCGACGATCGCCTTCGGAATGGGGATCGATAAGCCGGATGTACGTTTTGTGATCCATTACGACGTCCCCAAGTCGCTCGAAGGCTATTACCAGGAAACAGGCCGCGCAGGCCGCGACGGGCTGGAAGGTAACTGTCTGATGTTTTACAGCTACGACGACATTCAGAAGCTCGAAAAGTTCAATAAAGATAAAACCGTTACCGAACGCGACAATGCGCGCCATTTGCTGAACGAAATGGTGGCCTATTCGACATTGGGCGTATGCCGGCGGAGACAATTGCTCAGTTATTTCGGGGAATATCTCGAAAAAGATTGCGGGTTTTGCGACAACTGTAACAAACCTACGGAAAAGATCAAGGTGCAGGAAGATGTCGCCCTGATCCTTAAATCGGTAGCACTTACAGAGCAGCGTTTCGACGCCGACCACATTGCCGATCTGCTTACTTCTACCGACAACCAATACGTAAAGAGCTACGAGCACGATCAGCTGGAAGTTTACGGTAAAGGTCTGGAACTGAATGAGTCGCGTGATTATTGGGTGTCGGCCATTCGCCAGCTGGTTATCCTGAATTACCTCGAAAAAGACGTCGAAAATTACGGAGTGATCAGGCTGGGAGATAAAGGTGCCAAATACCTGAACGACCCTTACCCCGTCACGCTTCAAAAAGATCACAACCTCGACGAGGAGGAAGTGAAGCCGGAGGACGACGACAAGGAATCCGTGAATGGGAACGGCAGCGCACATGCCTACGACGAGGCATTGCTCGGAATGCTCAAAGCATTGCGTAAAAAGGTGGCCAAGGATAAAAACCTGCCGCCGTACGTGATCTTCCAGGACCCGTCGATGGAAGAAATGGCCACAACTTACCCTACTACCCAGCAGGAAATGGCGCAGATCAACGGCGTCGGAATGGGTAAGGTACAGAAGTTCGGCCGGCCGTTTATCGAGCTCATCTCACGTTACGTGGAAGAAAACGAGATCGAAACGGCAAAGGATGTGGTGATCAAATCCACGGTCAACAAATCCAAAATCAAGATTTTCATCATCCAGCAGGTCGATAGAAAGGTGAGCCTCGACGAGATCGCCGAAGTGAAGGACCTTGCATTGGCGGATGTGATCGAAGAAGTGGAACACATTTGCTACTCCGGTACGAAACTCAACCTGGATTATTATATCAACCAGGTGATCGACCGCGAGCGGCAGCAGGATATTTACGATTACTTTATGACCGCCGAAACCGACAACATTAGCACTGCGCTGAACGAATTTGAGGGCGACGAAGTCAGTGAAGAAGAATTGCGGCTGATGCGGATCAAGTTTTTGTCGGAACTAGCCAACTAGCACCCCCGGATTACTTGCCGGACAATCAGTTTTTTTTGAATTTTTAAAACCAGTTATGAACATACTCATCTTGGGATCGGGCGGAAGAGAACACGCTTTTGCCTGGAAAATAGCCCAAAGCCCTCTTTGCGATACCTTATTTATGGCTCCCGGAAACGCCGGAACAGCAGGCATAGCAACGAACCTATCCATTTCTTACAACGATTTTGACTCCATTGCCAACGCGGTAATTGAAAATAACATCGAACTCGTGATCGTAGGCCCCGAAGAACCGCTGGTGAACGGAGTTGTCGATTATTTCAATGCGCGAGAAGACCTTTCGAAAGTACGCATTATCGGTCCCGACAAGGCGGGTGCCCAGCTCGAAGGCAGCAAGGATTTCTCAAAACAATTCATGCAGAAATACGGCATTCCGACCGCCGCTTCGCGCACATTCACTGCCGAAGACGTGGAAGTAGGTTTGGAATACCTCGAAAACCACCCGCTGCCGATTGTACTCAAAGCCGACGGCCTCGCTGCCGGCAAAGGCGTGATCATCGCCGAGAAGCATTCCGATGCGACGCAGGCGTTCCGCGAAATGCTGCTGGACGGCAAATTCGGCAAGGCTGGCAACAAAGTTGTGGTGGAACAATTCCTGAAAGGGATAGAATTGTCGGTTTTTGTGCTTACTGATGGAGAGCACTACAAAATCCTGCCCGAAGCGAAGGATTACAAGCGTATCGGCGAGAACGATATGGGCCTCAACACGGGCGGAATGGGAGCGGTGTCGCCTGTCGTGTTTGCGGATGCGAATTTTATCCGGAAAGTAGAAGAGAAAGTTGTTAAACCGACATTGTTTGGCCTCCAAAGTGAGGGAATTAAATATGTTGGCTTTATATTCATCGGTTTGATGAACCTCAAAGGAGAGCCTTATGTGATTGAATACAACGTCCGTATGGGCGATCCCGAAACCGAAGTAGTAGTACCGCGGATCCAGTCGGATTTTGCGATGCTCATGGCGTCGACGGCCAAAGGTACCCTGCAAGATTTCGAATTGCAGATCTCGCCACAGGTGGCTGTGACGACGGTAGTGGTTTCGGGCGGTTATCCCGAAGATTACGAAAAAGGAAAAGTGATTTCGGGAACAGACAAAGTGGAAGATGTGCATGTATTCCATGCAGGGACCACTTTTAATGCAAACGCCGAAGTCGTGACAAACGGAGGACGGGTAATGGCCCTCACAGGCCTGGCCAATTCCCTCGAAAACGCAGTGCACAAGTCGCAGCGGGCTGCACAGGTGGTGCAATACGAAGGAAAGTACTTCCGGCACGATATTGGCGTGGATTTAATTCGTTATAACGATTGATGAAGCGGAGTAATTATGGGATGTGGATCATGTTCATCCGGGGGGTGCGGTACTAACGGTACGGCCGTCGCAGGATGTGGAAGTAAAGGAAACTGCGCAACTGGCGGATGCAATAAAATGAATGTTTTCGATTGGCTCAGTCACATGGACGTGCCGTCGGGACAGCGTTTTGATGTCATCGAAGTCAAATTCAAAGGCGGCAGAAAGGAATATTTCCGGAATATAAATCAGCTGGAATTCGTCACAGGCGACTATGTGGTCTGTGAAATGGCTTCCGGCCAGCATATTGGAACGGTATCGTTGCAGGGCGAGCTCGTGCGCCTTCAGATGAAGCGGAAGAGCGTTCAGATGAACGACGACCTGCACGTGATCTACCGCATTGCGACGGAGAAGGATCTCGACAAGTTCACGCAGGCGATGGCGCGCGAAATGCCTACGCTCTACCGTACGCGCGAGATTATCCGCGATATGAAGCTTAATATGAAGCTTTCGGACGTGGAATACCAGTCGGATAATACCAAAACGACCTTCTACTATTCGTCGGAAGAGCGCGTGGATTTCCGGGAGCTGATCAAATCGCTGGCTTCGGAGTTCAAGGTACGCATCGAAATGCGGCAGATCAGCCTGCGCCAGGAAGCAAGCCGCCTAGGCGGATTAGGCTCTTGCGGGCGTGAACTCTGCTGTTCGACCTGGCTCACCGATTTCAAGAATATTTCAACCGCCGCGGCGCGTTATCAGAACCTTTCATTGAACCCTGCGAAACTGTCGGGTCAATGCGGAAGGCTGAAATGCTGCTTGAACTACGAGCTCGAAACCTACATTGACGCATTGCGGGATATTCCGACGGTGGACGCTCCCCTGAAAACGAAGAAGGGCGTAGCTACGTTGCAAAAGACGGATATCTTCAAGAAAATCATGTGGTTCGGCTTCGATAAGGATACGAACTGGTATCCTGTGCCTATTGATAAGGTGTTGGAAATCATTGATTTGAATAAAAAGGATATTATCCCCGAATCACTCGAAATCCTAACGCCTGAACCTGAAAGAGGTGCGGACAAGGTACCCGGCAAGCTCAACAGCGACCTGGAAAACCTGGACAAAAAGTACAGCGACGAGCAGAAGAAAAAGAAAAAGAAGAAAAGCCGCTCTGGTAAGAACCGCGGAAATGGCGGTCCTGAAAACAGCGCGGGCGAAAGCGCGGGCAGTGATGCGGTAAGTAGCCCTCCTGCGGAAAATACCGGCAGTGCGCCTCAGAATAAAGGCAATAACCAGGGCCAGCGAAACCGGGGTAATAATCAAGGGGGCGAAGGCAGAAACCGGGGTAACAACCAGGGGGAAGGGCCTAGAAACCGTGGTAATAACCAGGGAGACGAATCCGGAAACCGGGGTAACAATCAGGGTGAGGAGCGCCAGAACAAAGGTAATCAGGGAGAGGAGCCTCGCAACAAGGGCAATAATCCGAACGAAGGCCAGCGTAACCGCGGAAACAACCAGGGCGGAGAGCCCAAAAATAAGGGGAACAACAATAACCCTGGTGGTGAGCCCCGCAATAAAGGCAACAACCCGGAAGGGAACCGTAATAGCAATGAAGGAAACCGGAACAACCGGAACCGTAACAGAGGGCCAAAACCTGCCGGCGGACCTTCGGGAGGCGGTCCTTCGGGAGGCGGTCCGTCGGGATCCGCTCCTACGGGAGCCGGACCGAAACCCGAGGGCGAAAGCAACGGGTAATCCTGTTTCCAATGCATCCAACCGGGCCAGCTCATTCAAAGGCTGGCCCGTTTTTTAGCACTACTATCTGTGAAAGAACACGTTGAAAAGCTTTACGCGTTGAGCGGCAAGCCGTCGCGGCGCATTATCGGCCTTATGTCGGGCACTTCGCTTGACGGGCTGGATGTGGCGCTTTGCCTTGCGGAAGGCAGCGGACCGGAGACGAGGCTGCGAGTGGAGTATTTCAAAACGCTACCTTACGAGCAGGATTTCAGAAATGCGGTACGCGAGATTTTTGCTAAAAGGCAGATTGATTTTCAGCAATTGGTATTGCTCAATCCATTCATCGGTTTGCGACACGGTCAGATGATCCTTGAATGCCTCGCTGAATGGGGCATTAATGCATCCGAAGTCGATCTGATTGCCAGCCACGGGCAAACCGTATTCCACGCACCGCGAAAGCAGCATGGCATCGCAGCTTTCCCGAATGCGACATTGCAAATCGGTGACGGCGATCATATTGCAGTTAGAACCGGCATTATTACGCTAAGTGATTTCAGGCAAAAACACATTGCGGCAGGCGGCGAAGGTGCGCCGTTGGCTGTTTATGGTGATTATTTTTTGTTTTCTCAAAAAGACGAGAACCGCATTCTGCTGAATATGGGCGGCATTGCCAATTTCACATTCCTACCCGGCAGCCTGGATGCATCATCGGTTTTCACGACCGATACCGGCCCCGGAAATACATTGATCGACGCATTCGCGCGCCTGCATTTCGGAAAACCTTTTGATGAAAATGGCAGCATGGCAGCCAGCGGAAGAGTCAATAAAACATTGTTGAATGCCCTGAAAGACGCTCCGTTTTTCGGTCAGCCATTTCCGAAAACCACCGGCCCGGAAGTGTTCAGTGTCGATTATGTGAAGAATGCAATACAGCTTGCCGGACAAGACGCGGTAGAGCCGAAAGATTTAATCGCTACTCTGACGCAGTTCAGCGCGGAGACGATTTCGGAAGCGATTCATAATGCAATGGGGGAGAATAAGGCATTCGAAGTGTACGCGAGCGGCGGAGGCGCGCATAATCCAGTCCTGATGGGCGCGATTGGCAGGTTACTGGGCCGGAATATTCGTCTGATCGATGAGCTGGGGGTTGCGGGAGATGCGAAGGAGGCTGTATTGTTTGCCGTGCTGGCCAATGAAGCCGTTGCGGGAGAAGCGGTGTATTTCGGTGAAAAGAAAGGCGTACCGGGCGTTTCGATGGGGAAAATATCCTTCCCCGGTTAAGTAAGGAATTAGTATTTGAATATATGTACGACATTACCATCATTGGCGGGGGGATTGTAGGCCTCGCAACAGCCCTCCGTATCAAGGAGCAGCAACCTGCATTGAAAGTGCTCCTGCTCGAAAAGGAAAACGAAGTAGCCAAACACCAGACCGGCCACAACAGCGGCGTGATCCATTCGGGATTGTATTATAAACCGGGCAGCCTGAAAGCGGTTAACTGCATCCGCGGTTACCAGATGCTAATTGATTTCTGCCAGAAGGAAGGTGTTGCGTATGATTTGTGTGGAAAGATAGTGGTGGCAACTACCGAGGAGCAGCGACCATTACTCCGTAACCTCTTCGAACGCGGAAACCAGAATGGTTTGACCGAAAACCGCATGATTTCGGAGGGAGAAATGAAGGAGATCGAGCCGCACGTGAAAGGCCTGGAAGGCATCTGGGTGCCTTATACCGGCATTATCGATTATAAAACGGTTTGTGAAAAATACGCGGAAAACTTTCAGAAATTCGGCGGCGAAGTACGGTTTAACGAAAAGGTCACCGACATTAAAAACCGCAATACGCATTCGGAAGTGGTGACTGCTACCGGGAAAGTATTTGAAACTAAACTCGTAGTCAATTGCGCCGGGCTGTATTCCGATAAAGTAGCGCAATTGACACAGCCGGAGAACATCAATGTCCGCATTATCCCGTTCCGCGGCGAGTATTACAAGCTCCGTCCGGAGAAGCATTACCTCGTCAAAAACCTCATTTACCCGGTTCCTGATCCTAACTTCCCGTTCCTGGGCGTGCACTTCACGCGCATGATCGAAGGCGGTGTGGAGGCGGGGCCTAATGCGGTTTTTGCATTCAAAAGGGAAGGTTATAACAAGCTGGACATTAACGTGCCGGAAATGCTCGAATCGCTTTCGTGGCCCGGTTTCCAGAAGGTAGCGATGAAATACTGGCGCACCGGCATGGGTGAATATTACCGTTCGTTCTCCAAAGCCGCATTCACCAAAGCATTGCAAGGTCTCATCCCGGAAATCCAGAGCGACGACCTTGTACCCGGCGGCGCAGGCGTACGTGCGCAGGCATGCGACTACGACGGCGGTTTGCTGGATGATTTCTCGATCATCGAAAACAAAACGGCCATTAACGTCTGTAATGCACCGTCACCAGCCGCGACCTCGTCACTTTCCATCGGACAGACGGTTTCCGAAAAAGTGCTTTCAAGGTTTTAGTATTTGTTTTAATACAAAACAAAAAGAGGCCATCCCGCTACGGAATGGCCTCTTTTGTTTGGGATACATTTTCCTTCTTCCCTTCCTCCTTCCTCCCTTTTCCCCTTCTAATTACGCCTTCTTAGTCTGCGTCATACCAAAAGCCACAATGTGAATGGCGGCGAAGATCAGTGAGAAGTAGTAAAGGCCCGTATCGCTACCGTCGGATTGTACGTGGTGTACGTAGGCGATCACGCCCAGCAATACCGCCAGCACGATTCCGACCAATCCTACGGTTTTGCCCCCAGCCACAATAGCAGCCGGCAGCTTGTTCGACAGGAAGCTGTTTTTAATACCATACCACAAATACACATCGAAACCGATGATCATCCAAACGAATAAACGGATCCAGGTATCGAGCGGCAGGAACGCCATCATGAAGAAACAAGTGGCAACGCCGAGGATCGGAACCAATGGTACCAACGGCGTTTTGAATGCACGCGGCGCATTCGGCATTTGCTTACGCATCACGATAATACCGATACAAACGAGGATGAATGCGAACAACGTGCCGATACTGGTCATTTCGCCCACCACACGTGCAGGAACGAATGCCGCGAAAAGGCTCACGAACACAAGGAACATGGTGTTATTCTTAACCGGCGTCTGGAATTTAGGGTGAACGGCTGAGAATACGCGTGGCAGCAATCCGTCTTTACTCATGCTGAAAAACACGCGGCTCTGACCCAAAAGCATTACCAGGATCACGGAAGCATAACCCGCGAGGATCGCTACGATGATCGCGCGGTTCAACCACGGGTAATCCGGGTGAATGGCCCCGCTGGCATCAACAGTACCCATCGACTCGATCGCCACCGCAACCGGTGCGATACCATCCTGGCCTTTGAATGAGGTGTATGGTGTGACCCCGGTCATTACGTGTGCGAAAAGGATATAGAGGATCGTACAGATCACCAATGAGCCCAGGATACCGATAGGCATGTCTTTTCTGGGGTTTTTGGCTTCCTGTGCGGCGGTACTTACCGCGTCGAAACCAATATAGGCGAAAAAGACGATCGCGGCGGCTCGTATGATCCCGCTGAAACCGTATTCGCCGAAGTTGCCCGTATTGTCAGGGATGTAAGGTACGTAGTTCGATTCGTTGATGTATTTCCAGCCTAATGTGATGAAGATCAATACAACGGCCACTTTCAAGCCAACAATAATACCGTTCACGGTGGCACTTTCCTCAGTTCCTTTCATCAATAGCAAGCTCATCAGGATTACGATGAAGATCGCAGGCAGGTTGATGATCCCGCCGTCCCACGGACCTACTGTGAGCGCCGTGGGTAAATGGACGTCAAAACCCTCGCAAAACTTGACTAGATATCTACTCCAGCTGATACTCACCGTGGCTGCGCCAACGGCATATTCGAGTACAAGGTCCCAGCCGATGATCCAGGCGATGAACTCGCCCATGGTGGCGTAGGAATAGGTGTAGGCACTACCCGCAACCGGGATCATGGAAGCAAATTCGGCATAGCAAAGGCCGGCGAATGCACAGCCCAATGCCGCTACGATAAAGGAGATGGTGATCGCAGGGCCCGCCTGGTTGGCAGCAGCTCCGCCGGTGATGGAGAAAAGACCCGCGCCGATGATCGCACCGATACCCAGTGCCACCAGGCTACCCGGGCC
The DNA here is from genome assembly GCF_900101885.1 of Dyadobacter soli. Taxonomy (GTDB): domain Bacteria; phylum Bacteroidota; class Bacteroidia; order Cytophagales; family Spirosomataceae; genus Dyadobacter; species Dyadobacter soli. The sequence continues at coordinate 232,583 of NZ_FNAN01000006.1, forward strand.
CAGCGTGCGTTTCAGCTGGTTCCCTTCACCGGAAGATTCCTGTAAAAGTTTTTCAAGTGGTTTCTTAATCCAGAGTTGACTTGCCATATATTAGGTTCGTTGTTGTAGAAATGATGGTCTGATAAAGCTAAAAGAAAATTTGCTAACTACGTATAGACACCAAACAAAAAGAGGGTAAGTCCAAAACTTACCCTCTTTTATTCTTTTTAAATTAAGCCTTAACTTTTTTCGTTGCCGCCGCCGCTGCCGTGGCGTCTGCCGCTACTGCCGGTGCCGGCTCATTCTTCTGGGAACGTTGCAGGAGGTCAACCACGATAGGTGCCGCTACGAAGAGTGAAGAATAAGTACCCACGATTACCCCGAGCAACATACAGAATGTAAATCCACGGATAACAGCTCCGCCGAAGATCATGAGAACGATCAACACGAGGATTACCGAGATACCGGTTACAGCCGTACGGCTCAAAGTACTGTTCAACGCGTTGTTGATAACGGTCGACAGGCTCTGCCCGCGTGATTTTTCATCGGCCAGGTAATCACGGATACGGTCATAAATTACAACGGTATCGTTCATCGAGTAACCGATCATGGTCAGGATCGCACCGATAAACGCCTGGTCGATATCGAGTGACCATGGCAGCCAGCCGTTGAACAACGAGAAGATCGCGAGGATAATCACCACGTCGTGTGCGAGGGACATTACCGCACCGTACGAGAATGCTACGCGTTTGAAACGGATGAGGATGTACACGAAGTTGGCCGCCAAAGCAAGCAATACCGCGTAAACCGCACTCCACAAGGTGTCTTTCGCCATGGTAGGACCTACTTTGTTCGAGCTTACGATCTTGGCAGGGTTGTCGGCGATTTTCTTGGTTGCTTCCAGGATTTTCGCTTCCGCTTTCTGGTCAGCCTCCGGCGTGGTGTCCTCGATGAGGTAAGGAGTCGTGATTTTCACCTGATCCTGGCCTCCGAAAGTTTTCACCTCGGTAGTAGAGCCGAGTATCTCGTCCATGTTGGCACGAAGCGCATCCGCGTCCACATTGTTTTCAAAACGAACTACATAGGAACGGCCCCCTTTGAAGTCGATACCCAAGCCGAAACCTTTGAATATGAATGAACCCACACCGATCGCGATGATGATCGCAGAAATGATGTAGAAACGACGGCGTTGCGAAACGAAGTCGAAATGGTTGTCCTGGAACCAGCCTTTTGTCAGGGTGTTCGTGAACGCGAAAGTTTTGCCGTTTTTAAGCTTTTGTTCGAGCAGCAAGCGGGTAATGAAGATCGCGGAGAATAAAGACGTCAAAAGACCCAATACAAGGGTAGTTGCAAAGCCGAGTACCAGACCTGTACCGAATGTGTACAGAATAATACCAGTCAAAAGGGTCGTTACGTTGGAGTCGATGATGGCGGTCAACGAATGCTTGAAACCGTCACGGATCGACTGTGCGAATGGCTTACCTTCTGCCAGCTCGGCTTTAATACCTTCGTAAATCAGTACGTTGGCATCCACCGCCATACCGATCGAGAGCACGATACCCGCGATACCCGAGAGCGTCAATACCGCTCCGAGGGACGCCATAACGCCCAACAGGAAGAACAAGTTGATCAGAAGCGCCATATCCGCGATCCATCCAGCCTGGTTGTAATAGGCCACCATGAACACAAGTACGATCAATAGACCTACCGCCGAAGACCACAAACCGTCGTTGATCGCCTCAGCACCGAGTGAAGATCCTACAACGGCTTCTTCTACAATGTGCGTAGGAGCTGGCAACTTACCGGCTTTCAGTACATTAGACATATCTTTCGTTTCTTCCACGGTAAAGCTACCGGTGATAGACGAGTTACCGTTCGGGATTTCGCCTTGTACGGTTGGCGCCGTGTAAACGAGGTTATCGATGATGATCGCTACCGGACGGCCTACGCTGCGGGCAGTGAGTGAGCGCCATTTACGGGCACCTTCGCCGTTCATACGCATCGTTACTTCCGGACGGCCACGGTCGTCGTAGTCATGTGTCGCATCCACGATTACGTCGCCTTCCATAGCAGCTTCGCCATTGGATTTTTTAATGAAATACAAAGGCAGAATCAGCTGGTTACCACCTGCTTCGGTGCCTTTGCGGTCCCACATAAACACGAGGTCGGAAGGGAAAAGCGAACGAACTTCGGGGCGGCGCAGGATTTCGCTGGCGCGTGCAGTATCTTTCAAATACACGCCGAGGCCTTGTGGCATTGGAACGAAAAGGCTGGTCAATGCAGCACTTTGAGCCGCCAATGCAGCTGAGTCGGTAGCGGTAGAATCCGATTTTTTCTCCAACTGGGCAGCCAGGCCGCCAGCGGTCGATTTCTTGGTAGTGTCGGTAGAAGCAGTATCAACAGATGCGGCAGGGGCAGATTTTTTAGCAGCTTTTTCGATTTCAGCTTGCTGGGTCAGGTAACGGCCCAGGCCTTCGAGGCCGGCGCCGAGCTCTTGCGTTAAGTATACTTCCGCAAATTCCAGTTTCGCAGCACCGGAAAGGAGGCGGCGAACACGCTCAGGGTTATCCACACCCGGAAGCTCCACCAAAACGCGGTTTTGACCCGGCAGGCGCTGAATGTTCGGGTTGGTCACACCGAATTTATCGATACGTGCCTGGGTGATCTGGAACGCGCGGTCGATAGAACCGTCGATTTCCGTTTTCAGCATTTTGATTACGTCCGAATCCGACGAATTGCTGTTGATCTTGCCACGGTTAGCGCTCGTAGCGAATACCGAGGCGAGGCTTGTGTTCGGCGCAGCTTCTTTATAAGCGCTTACAAAACGGTTGATAAATGTGCTGTTGTTGGCCGATTTATCTTCACCGGCTTTTTTCAATGCATTCTGGAATGCCGCGCTGCGTGCGTTACCGCCAGCCATTCCTTTGAGGATGTCGGCAGGGGCTACTTCCAAAACTACGTGCATACCACCTTGAAGGTCGAGGCCGAGGTTCAACTCGCGCTCGGTCACATCCTGTAAAGTATTGCCCAGGTACACTTCTTCCCGCCACAGCGAGTCGATAAAATGCTGTTTTTTGGTCAAATCCACCTCGCCTTTCGCGTCGGTCGCATACGCAATAGCTTTGCTTTTAAAGCTGCGCGAGACAAAAGTGAAGGATAGATTATAGACGCTAATAAGGGCGATGACGATCGTCAACGCGATTATCCCGTTCTTGTTGGTCATTTTGAAATGAAAAATTAAATTGAAATCCTTGAAATACAACTGGAAACTACCCGGCCGGAAATAAGAAATGGCACGGGCTTTCTGGAAAATGCGGACGTGCGGGCCTGATATGCCCGCTCACACATTACGGAGCGTTGGTGACGATAAACCTGCCGAAAACCCGCTGGAAATGGGATACCAGGAAGACCGGCTCGCTGAATGCGGTCCGGACAACAGGCTTTTTGGCAACGAAATGCCAGACTGGCTGCGATAAAAAATAGAAGTATTGGTAAAAATCGAAAGAAATGGCGGGCGTAATGACCGCGTTCAAACTGAGCGCGCTTACCTCGGGCTGATCCGACCGGCTGGAATGCGCATCGGCTTTCTTAGCCAGGTCTTTGGTAATGGCTTCCGTTTTGGAGCCCTGAAAAGCGCCGCGATCCGTATGATCCGACCATGACCGCGCTCCCGCCACCATCAATAACATGACGGCAAGCATTAAGCTGATGGCCTGGTTAAACAATCGTACGGTCTTCACTTTCAGATTCGGGATTTCAATGAAACCGCAAATTTGATTCGAAAAAATCAGAATCGCAAGATAAATTTCCGGGAGATCAATATTACTATTTTGTTAATAACTTGTGTTTTGTGTGTTTTTGAGATAGAAACGGCCGTTTTGAGTTACTATTTCTGTAAGAGAATGATAATCAATTGAATGCTAGCCAGCTGCCAGCGTAGCGTAACCGAGCGGAACGGAAATGCCTTCATCGGAAGCGATAGTGAATGCGGAGGCTTCCGCGGGCAGTTGCAGCGATACCGTAAAATCGTACTCCACTGGCAGAAACCAGCCGAGCAGCCAGGTTACCAGGGTGTCGAAGTTTTGGTTGTGCAGATAGTGGTGCAAATCGGTCGCACTCGGGACCTCAATTGCGATGTTGACGTGCGGCAAATAGGTATCCAGGTCGCCACCCAGCGAGGTATCCGCGCCCAGCAGGGCATCGCCCATGCCCGCATTGGATTCGTAATGGTACTTCAATCCAAAAATGACCTGTATTTCAACCGTTAGCCGTAATGCTGCCGACATGATTTCCGCGGCTTTGTCCAGGTTCCCCCGGTTTTCGGAGACAAGGGGCAGGAAAGGCAATAGTTGCACAAACACGCTTTCATCGAGCGAAGAGGGGGCCTGCCAGAATGCTTTCAGCTCTTCCAGTAACCCCGAATCAGGGCCGAGCTCCCAGGCGAATTGCTCCAATCGGGCGAGGCTTACGCGGTTCATGAAAAACTCCTGTTCCAAAGGCAGGAAGAAAAGCCTTGATTGCTGCTCCTTTTCGCGTTGCAGCCGTATTTCATCGACTTTCTTTTTAACCGTATTCAAATTAGCCGACGACGGTAAATGGAACAGCTGCTCGGGCAAATGATCGTAAATACCGCTCCGGTTCGAGTCGATTACCTGTCCTTTGAAATTACCCAGTTCCAGCTCGCGGGTATTTTCGATGTCGTGATGGCTGCGCCGTTTGAAATCACCCAGCGGACGAAAGAGGATTTGCGCGGCTGGAATGTCGTTTTCGAGCCAGGAGCTGGCGATGAATTCGGCTTTGAGGTCGGGGCGGGGTTCCATGGGTCAGGTGTTGTCGGGGATAGTCAGTGATTGTCAGGTGTCGTCAGGGTTCGTCAGGAGTTTTTAAGGTAATGTGACTACCTGAATGGGATACATGCCGGTGGAGAGGCGGGTTATTTTCAGTTGCAGCGTTTCGCATTCGCGGGCCCAGTCGTCGCTTGTGCGCGAGGGCGACGCGGGCGTGAGGCCGATTTGCAGGCAGCGGATAAAACCCTGACCAGGCATTTTGCCGGGCATGAAATGCGGCTTTACCTGAACTTTGCGCAGCCTGTCGCCCAGCTCGGCGGCACAAAATGCGCGCATATCTTCCAATGTGACGAGCCGGTTACGCGTGACGATATTCTTGCGCAGCTGGTTCACATAATCGCTTTCATCGGGCTTCGCTTTCCCGCCCGACGAGCGCGTGAGCATGGTAATGTCCGCGCCGCTCACGCCCGAGGCTGCGTACGATTGCAGACGCGTACCCGCCGGAATGCCGTTGGCCTGCTCGGCCAGCGTGCTCCAATAAGAGATGAAAAGCACATCCGGGTTTTTGTCGGCCCTGATGACCAGAAACGGCTGTGCGGTAGTTTCACTGGCTTTTTTGACCCCCAGCTTCTGCTCGATCCGCGCCATGTTCTGAGCAATTTCGCGGAGAATGGAGGCCAGGAAATCCTCACCGATCGCATTGAAAGCGGTAACCTCGTCGCGGAGCAATTCCAACAGCTGGTAAAGCACCGCCCGCGCATCGCGCTTGTCGAAACGGCCGATGCCCTGGCGGCGGAGTGTATAGAGGCGCTGCGCTGCTTCATCGTCGGTGTAGAGGTTTTTCTCGGAAGCGGTATATGCCTGGTTTTTTTGATTAATAACACTTTGAATACCCATAAAAGCATCGCCGCTGGGCAATGCTATGCCATTCAGCCCGGTTTGCAGGCGGTAGGTGATTTTGTTGAGCTGTTTGTTTTGCACCGGAAATGCATTCAGCGATACATTCATTTGCTCGAAACCCGCCATGGGAAAAATCGCCGGGAATGTGATGCGGAGCCAAACCAATGGTTTTTTGAGCATTTGCAAAGTCCGGTTGTCGAACAGAGTTTCGAATGCCTCGGGGTAAGGTTCGTTTTTCAGTTTTCCTTTTTCCCAGGAGTCGTCACTGTTGATCCTGAGGAAACTGTCACTGTAAATCAATATCGAATCGTCCACGGGCGCGTCATGCAAACCATTCAGGATGGGAAGCCGTTTGCCATTGCCGAACCAGCTGGTTGCCGGCAAAAACTCGCGGAATTGATATTCCGCAGCGTCACCGGTACCGCCGGGCGCCGTCCAATCGAAGTAGAAACGGAAACCGTCCCAGGAAGTAATGCCCGGTTCCACTTCCAGCCCGAGCCAAATGCCTTGCTCGCCTCCGGGCTGCGGTAATGCTTTGGAAACCAATGTTTTTGTGCCCTTTTCTACGGAAAACAGCCCATTAGGCGTAGCGTATTGCAGAATTGCGGCATTGACGAGCGGGTACCGGGCTGCCGGGGCGAAATGTACCTCGGTAGAGTCGCCTTTCCGCACATTGGTACGCTTGCCGGTGAGCTGGTTTTCAGGCTCTATCCACCCGGTTGGCTCCTGCGGGCGTGCCTGCACGATGGCCGTGGCGGGTTGCGGGCCATTATGGGTTTCGGGAGAAAGGATTTCGGCGAGGCGGGTCATCAGCCGAAGTTCGGTATGCGCTATTTCCTGCCCTACCTTTTCAAATTCCACGGAACATGCCTCAACGAGCAGTCGCACGAGCGGGTCGAAATGGTCGGCCTGGGCGTCGTCGATGCCCCAGAGCTCGGCGCAGCGCCGGATGAGCCTGCGCGAGATGTTTTCCTTGGTATAGCTCATCGTTTCGGGCATATCATTCTATGGATAAGGGTGAGATGAAAATGCGTTCGAAGAATATGAATGGCTCGTTGGTGCGCCGGATAGTTGCTTTGATCTCGATGCCCACGCGTTTGCGGACGTAGTTGTTAGTCTTGGTCAAAACTTCAAATTCTTCCATTTCCACCCTGATTTTGACATTGGCGAGCCTGGCTTCATAAGCGCCCACGGCCTCTTCCAGCGATTCGCGGATGAGGTCCTTCCATTTGATTTGGGATAAAACTGCAAAATCATGCTCCCATAATGCGCAGCCATAGCGGCTGTCGAAGCGGTTTTCGTCGAAGTGGGTTACCATTAACAGGTACAAATGCTGATGGATCGCCTCTCTGTCCGGGCATTTCGGATGCGGCAGGCCGGCCACGATGCGGTCGAGCGCGAGGGGCAAAGAATAGTTTTGATCTTCCATCCGGCGTTTAATAAATTGTGGTTGTATTAATGAAAGTCTGGCTTATTTTTGTCTGTACACCAACTTCCAAGCTCCCCGATGAACCTTCCGTTTGTTAAAACTGTCACGCAACGTCTTCAATTATTGTATGCAGTCGTTCTGATAGCCGTGCTGACATTGGTAGGTGCCCTGGGTTTCCGCGTGATCGATTACCGCGACGCCTACCCGATGGCGATGGGCTGCTTCCTGGTTTTGGGGATTCTGCACGTTTATCTGCTTACCCAATGGTTTGCCAGCCTTTTCGAAAGCCGTTCTGCACGGGCGATCGGTTTTACATTGTTAATAACCCTGCTCACTGCGCTGGTTATCATCTTTTTTTATCATAAAGTGGCGCACGAGCTGTTCAAGGGCGTCGGTATGGCCACTGCATTGGTGGGTTTTCTGTTCCCGGTATTCGTAGCCCGTGTTTACCAGAGCTATCTCGAAATACCGCTTAAAGAATTTAAAAAGTGGTATTACCCCGTAGGTCAGCCGCTGCCCGATATGGATTTGCTCGATCTGTCACGCGTGCTGGTGATCCAATTCGAGTTTACCAAAAAGGCCGACGAAGCCGCATTCACTAATTTCCGCGCCAAAGCACCGCATTCGATGCTATTCGGCGAGCTCTTCTTCATTTTCCTGAACGACTACAACGACCGCAACCCCGGCAGCCCCGTAGAATACCTCGCACCCGACGGCGCGCCTTACGGATGGCTGTTTTACAAAAAACTGCCCTGGTACAAGCGCCGCGTTTACATGGACCCGGACCTGACGTTTCAGGCCAACCACATTGTCGATAATGAGACGATTGTGGCGGTACGGGGGTAATTGATTGTCATGTTGAGCGGAGCGGCTGCCGCAGCGGTCGAAACATCTTGCATAATGCCTTCGACCGCCCGGCGGCCCGGTCCGCTCAGCGTGACATCACCTACCAGCGGTTGGTATGCGGGGTACCGAAGAGTTTGATCTCCCGCGCCGACAGCGTAATGCTCGTCGTCATCGGCATCGAGCCGGTTTCCACAAAGCTTTCTGCATATTGCACGCAGTACACGTCCGTGAGTTCGAGCTCCTTTTGGGTTTGCTCCTCGTCTACATTCTTGAAGGTGATCTTTGCGGATGCCTTCTTTCCGTCGGGATCTATCATCCATTCCCACAGGCTCTGGCTGTCGCTGGCGCTGGAAGAGTCAACTTGTATAAACACATTTCCGCCGTACACTTTGGAGGAAACACGTCCTTTATCGTCGGTGGATTGCGACAGGGAATAGCTGCATGAGATCACGGCGATGCCGTCGCCCGACGGGCCGCCATCCCAGGTGAAATAAGCGTCAAAACTTGAAGCTGGCATAGTTGTAAGTGTTTAAAAGTGAATGGATTGATTATGGATATATTGACTTAATTCAATGTGATGAGCGAACCCTGAATGACCGTTGTACCATTGCTTTTGAGTTCCGTGGCGGCGTCGCCTTCTAGGGTAAGCGTTGCTCCCGAGACTTTGGCGGTGGCCGTACCTTCGGCTTCCAGTTCGGTACCGGCTTTGATTTTCGTGTCGGTACCACTTTCGATTTTAATGCTCTGATCGGCCTTTATCGAGATTTCGCTGGCATGGAGATCAAATTTTCCACCGGCACTGACGGTAATATCTTCGGTTGCCTCAATGGTAATTTCTTTGGATTTGACTTCAAAAAGTCCGTTTTCGACATGCAGCCGGATCTTGCCGTCGTCTTTGAATGCGAATTCCAGAAACGTGTCTGTTTTCTCCCGGTTACTGATCTGAATTTTGGCGTCGCCGTCCTCGTCGATGAACACAACCATATTACCCGAGCGCGTCGCGATGACTTTGAAATCGTTGTTGTCGGAGGTGTAACTGATGTCTTCTTCCGGTTTGGGATAAAGGCAGGTCATTACAAACGGGTTTTCAGCCAGGTTACCTTCATATCCCACCATTACCATCGCTCCTACCTCGGGAACGAAGTTGACGCCGCGACCGGTAGCATTATGCATCGTTCCTACCCGCATCCATATCGACTCCTGGTCCTGCTGGCGGCTTTGGCTCCAAAAAAACTTCACACGCACGCGCCCGAGGCTTTCGCTGTCGTCGTTGGCAATCACTTCGGCTTGTTCGGTTTCGCCCAGCGGGTTGCGTACATAAGGATTGTTAGGCGGATGCTGCGCCGATTCGGGCACGGCATTAAAGCTATTCTGATAACTCCCCGCCGTATTCACCTCATGCCGGATATGCACGACGCGGTATTTGCCAAAATTCTCTTCATATGCTTCGCCGCGCTCGTTCAATCGGTGTCCTTTTACGGCCAGCACCGTGCCGACGCTCATGGTAGGCGTTTCGCCCGAGCCCCTGAAATCGACCATGGAGGTAACCCTGGCCGAGCGCTCCATTTTAGTCAGCTCGTCGATCTCGCCTTGACCACCCACGATTTCAGGCGATGGTAACAGGGAAGTTTGGGCAAAAAGGCTGTCCGACTGTTCCAATGCAAACTCGCTGAGCGACGTCAGCCCATCCACATTCTGGCTGGACGACTGCCCGGTGAATGCTTCGGGAATGGTGTAATTGTATCCTTCGAAGCTGAATGCGGCCGGTTGCAGCTGCAATGCCACATCGAAGTTTTGCAAACCATCCACCAGAAAATCGACCTCCTCCGAGCTATTATCGCCGAGTACGAGCTCGCGGCCATTGTAATAAAACCACTCGCAGCACCGGTCGGCTACCCGGCAGAGAAATTTGTAATTGCTCTCATTGTATTGGGTAAAAGGCACTTGCCGGCCGCCATTTTCAGGATTGAGCTGTTTTCGGAGCAAATTTTGCGGGTAGGGTTGAAGTACCGTATTGAAAATGTCCTGAACCGTCCCACGCAGGAACGACCGTCGCTGCACGGAATCTTCCAAAACGATGGTCGGGCTGTATCCTTTCAGTACGAATGCGCTGCTCATGTCGCTCAGGCTCCGGAGGCGTATCTCGGTCACAATGCCTTGAAATACGAAGTCGAAAGAATCGGAGCCGAGGCGCGGGCTGAACGAGAAAGTGATTTTCTTGCCCATTACCGCGCGGTGCGAACGGTTGAAAAAATGCTCGCCCTCGTCTTCCAGCTGATCGAACGGTACCAGCATTTCGAACCAGTGATGTGCGAACAAATCCTGCTCAATCACCAGCCCAAGGTGCCGGGTAATCTCGACGCCGCCTTCGATTTCAATGCTCGTATTAACCTGTCGTGCCATTTAACTGCTTATTTCAACCTGTCCGATTTTGACTTTCTTGGGTAAAATCACCAGTTCGTAAACCAGCGTGACGCTGCTGTCGCTTATGAAATAGAACTTCCCGCGGTGCTGGGGCAGGTATCCCTTGACGTCGGGCACATGGGCCAGCTGGTGCCCGCGTACGGTCGATTGCTTCGCCCGGAACGATTCCTTGAAACCGACGCAATAGGCTTCTTCAAACTCCATTTTGCGTAAAATCTGAGAATCGTTGTCGTATTTGAACTCGACTTTCCCGCTCAGCTGCCGGTCGTTTTTGAATGCCCAATCGTAGAGCAATGCAAAATCGTCGTCCTGTGTGGGTGCGATCGTCATACGGATCAGGCGCGCCTTGGGTGAATCCGTCGGGCTACCCCGCTCGTCGGCATTCCGGTTGCAGCCATACGCTATTTTCCGGACTGTAAACTCCTTTCCGTCGAGGGTAAGGTGCGCTTCTACGCCGATGCTCGCGTCCTGGTCCGCCATAACCTAGAAATTTTCGAGTTTAGCTTCATTGATTTCCACACTCCCCGCCGTCACCGTAATGCAGGTGATGAAATTTTGCCGCCGGCGGGAAAGCGTAACATCGAGGTCGTCCTCACCGTCGTCGAACATTTCCACGAATTCAATGCAAATAGCCTCTTTGAAACTCAGTGTTTTGAAAGAACCTTTCTCGCCAAACTGCTCCACCGTGAGGTCGTATTTCTGCGATGGCTTATTGGCCCATTCCACCAAAAAATCGTCGAGCACCATTTCCAGCTCCATGTACAAATGCGCCCACTGGATCGGCGACGTAATGGACATCGCGTCGTCCACCGTCTGATGCAGCTCGAACTGCATGAACATGACGCTGTACTCGTGATCGCCGTCGATTTTCAGGGTGCTGCTGAATGCCATCGTTTGTGAATTGAGAGTTTAAGGTCGATGAGTTCATGAGTAAGAGTGTTTGACTCATAAGCTCTTAACTCATGAACTCCACGTTACTGTTGCGCATACTCAGCCGCCCAGGCCGCGGCGTCCAGATCGTCACCTTTTTGTCCGGTCAGCGCGATCATGAAGTTTTTCGCAGGGAAATAGGGCACCATATGGATGTCGAGGTATACTTTGTCCTTCTGGTTCTTATCCTGCTCGAAACGCATTACGCTGAACTTCTCGATGAGCTTGCCGGGGCCGGTGACGCTGTCGAGGAACTTGATGATCTGCTTTTTCAGGTCGTTTTTGGTGTTGTAATCGAAGTTTTCGAACGCCCGGCGGTTCAGGAAGTCGATCAGTACTTTGGTGATGTAGTCGAAAACGCGGACTACCGAATAGGTCTGCAAACCAACGTTATCGCCATTGAACAGCGTTTTCGCAGAGAATGCCATTACCTTGCTGTATTCGTTCACCATCGGGATCAGCCCCATTTTTTCCAGGTCGGCGATCTCCGATTTTTTCAACGGGAACCGCACACCGTCCACTTCGCTGAGCGTACCGTGCTTTTTACCGGCAGCCACCTGCGACATCAGGGTTTTGTACACATTACCGGCCAATGCAGTCGATGGCGGGATGTAGAGATCGTCCTCTTCGCCGAGGTCGTCGTGTTTGGCGCGGCCTACCAGCCAGTTACAGGTCATCATTACATTCGATAAATGCGCCGCTCCGCCGGTAAGGTTCGCCGATTCGAAAAGCTCCATTACGTCTTCCGGTGCGTCGAGGTGCATGAAGTCGGTCAGCAGCATTGTTTTGTTCTTATGCGCCATTTTCGCCCATTTATCCACAACTTTGCCCGAACCCAGGTAACCCGGCACATTCAGGATCGAGTAGTTTTCGCGCAGGTCGAGGCGGTCGTATTTGGAAGCCAGTTCCTCACCGACGGCATCGATAAATGTGGTAACGTCCAGGTCTTGCAACTGATCCGCCGCCGCATTCAGGAATGTGACGTTTTTGACCTTATCCTGTTCCGTATTTTTGAAAAACATCGCCACCGAGCGGTACGATTGTTCCAAAGGGCGGATCTGCTCCACGGCTTTACCGAGGTTTTCTTTCAACAATTCAAATGCGGAATCCGCCTGTTTCTGACCGGCTTCGATCATGTCCGGCACGCTTTCGGCGCTGCTCAGCAGCTCCGACCACAGTTCCAGGCGCTTTTTCAGTTGCTGGCGCTCTTTCTTCTTGTCGGCTTCGGTAAGAAATATCTTTTTCCGGGCCTTTTTTTCCGGATTAATGTTCGCCGCGCCCTCTATAATCGTTTCCACGAGGTCGTAGCTGCCATATTTGGCGAGAAGCGGCAAGCCGGTTTCCAGCGGAACGGCTACGCGTTCTTTGAATGCTGGCGCGGAGGTGTCCTGGGTTGTTTTAGTATCGTCTGCCATGTTTGAATGAGTGAATGAGTGAATGTGCGAATGAGTGAATTTGGCATTGTGGAATGGCTTGCGAGCGAATTTTTTGACCTAATGACCTCCTGACCCAATGACTTACCGACTAGCAAGACATTCACTCATTCACTCATTGTCTCATTCACTCATTATCATCATCCCGCCTCCTCCAACTCATTAATAAGCGTCTGAAATACACCAAGGAGCGCCGCTTTCGCTTCCGGCTTTTCCAATGCGGCTTTGAGGATTTTGTTTACTTTCAAATGCCTCACTACCTGCTGGTAAGCTTCGTTACGTGCGTCGAGGTCTTGCAGGAATGCGCTTTGGGCTATGATTCCTTTTTTACCAAAATCCCCCAGGTTTTTAAAACGGAGGTTTTCATTGATAAAACTGCCGTCGGAAGTGATAAACTCTACCTCTGATTCCGGCTGGTAATGCGCGAAAACTTCTTCCGTGGTTTTGAGGTCGTAAACCATTTCGGGGCGCGGGGCCGGGTCGCCGGTGAGTTGCGTGGCGAAAAGCGTGCGGTTTTGGGGAATATCAGCAATCCCTTCACTGGACTGGTCGATCTTTCGTTCGTTACCGCCTATTCCGTAGTTGAACATAGTTGTATAGGATTAAGTAAAATACTGTTGTTGCTAACCGATCAAAACTGTGGGACAGCCCACTACAATGCTACCGCCGTGCGCGGTGGTGTCGCCGAGGCGCGCCGCGGGCTTTCCGCCGATCATCACCGATGTGGAACCCATTACTATCGAGTCGGGCGGGCCGGTGCAGACGCACATATCACCTGCACAAGCGGCCGGCTGCCCGCCTATGAGCACAGTGGGGGTGCCTGGGGGCAGCACGGGTCCGCCTACATGAGGCACAGGAGGCGTTCCGGGCGTAACCATCGGGCATACGTGCATATCGCCAATTCTAGCTGCTGGTTGTGGCATTGGGTTTAGAGTTTAAGGTTTGGAGTTTAGCGTTCATGGTGATCGGCGGTCGGCGGTCATCGGTCGGCGGTCAAACCTGGTAATGTTTCAATTCCGCGAAACGCATCCCATTACTGCGACAGCTGCTTCGCCCGTTTGAAATCGAAAATCGATGTGAGCGATACGCCGAGGCCAACCGCCGCGGCACCTACCGAAACGTAAATGCCTGGTTTGGCATAGCTGGTAAGGCCTTCCGGATTGTCGATCAGCTTCTTGTATTCTTTATAATCTTTATTCAACATGGAGTAGGTCACCGCACCGAATGCGAATGCAGCCACGCCGGCCCCAAGCTTGATCGCGCCCCATTTACGTGCATTGGCTGCGGCTTCGGCATTAGGTTTGTTGAGCTCTTTGAAAACCCTTTCCCCTTCCTTCGCATCCTCGGGTTTTGCCACCGGCGGACGGTCCGACGCCTTGCTTACCACCGGCTCTTTTTTACGTTGCAGCGAATCGTAAGTCGCCGAAGGTTTCGGGGTTACAGGCACCGATTTGGCACTTTCGGCAGAATTGAATGCGACGCGCGTCAGGAACACGATCCAGTCGTTACCCGACTTATCAGCGCGAAGCTCAGCAACGCGGGCTATGGGCGTGTACGGCGTATTGTCCTTGTTGCTTTTGCCTTTAAAATGTTGTGTATAAAAGACTTTCACAAACGGATACTTGTCCACTTTGACATCCGAAACCACGAGGTTGGTGAATTCAATGGTATTCGTTTCCGATTTGACATAAAAAAGGTCAAAGTTGCTCAGGTACTTTTCGATAGGCGTGTCGAGACCGGGGGCGCTGCCTTTGTGTTTCGGGTCGACATCGTCCTCCACGATCACACCGTCGTTGATAAATATCTGATCATTACTGGGCATGTAGCTGTTCATCATCAGGTAGCGGCGCTCGTAGTTGCTGAGGTCTTCATTGGCAATCGCATTGAGCAGGTCATTGAGGCCTTTGATCTTCTCGCGCGCCAGTACGCGTATCTCGTCCGCGTCCCTGCGTGAGAGTGCTTGCGCGTCCGCCTGCGAAACGGCGCCGATGACGGTTAGTAATAGCAAGGCCGCGCGCCATTTGAAACTGGTAAAGTTTTTCATTCCCGTTTTCATATTATCAATTGCTTTTGGAGTCTAAATCAATGATCTGCACCTCTACGCGCCGGTTCAGGCGCCGGTTTTCCTCGCTGTCGTTGGGGCGAACGGGAAACTTGCTTCCTACGCCCACCGCCGCTATCACGCCTTCGGGCACGCCTTTGCCGATGAGATACCGCGAGATTACCCGCACGCGGTATTCCGAGAGCGTGATGTTGAGCCCCGGATTGCCCACATTGTCGGTGTGGCCGGTAATGCGCAGTCCTTTGTTTTTATTTTCAAGAATGTAAATGGCCACCGAATCGAGGTAGGTGCGCGATTGCATCGGCAGTTTGTAGTCGCTTCTTGGGAAATAGAGGGTCTTGTCGGAAGCGGTAATACCTTTAAGCGCTGGCCTTTCCACATTTGCCACGGCTGCAACCGGCCGGGCGATGGGCTGCCCTTTGATGTTGATAACCTGCTGGTGGTTCAGTTTGATAATGTAAGTCCGCGGCTCTTCGTCGGTTTTGTCGAGGATGAGATTGCCGTTGTAACCCTGGTATCCGCCGGATTTGACTTCAATAGCCACAATGTCCTTTTCCGTGAAAACGATTTCAGCCCTTGGCCGGTCGGTCGTCAATGCAAAGCAGTCTTTTTTCTGTTTTTGGGTATAATAAAGACAAATCTCCGCCGCAAGCCGCTGATCCGACAATGCATCCCGAACTTCAATGCGCCGAACGATAGAGACTGCTTTCAGTGAATCTTTCAATTCAAAATGCTTCTGCTCCGACTGTGCGTAGGGTTCGTCGCTGGTTTGTTTGCCCAAAGGCATCATGGCTAATGAGATGGCAAACGTGCCTTCGGGCTTGCCGTCGACATTCACCGGAATGTGCAGCGTCTGAAATTGCGGACATTCGATCGTGAGCTCGGTGATCTGGCAGGGCATTTCCACTTTGAATGTGCCGAGACTGTCGGACTTACCAAGCCGCAGCTTGCCGTCGGATGTTTTGGCGGACAGGCTGGCTACGAGCGGCGTGGCGCCTGAAATATCGGTGATCTTGCCCGCCAGGTAACCACATTGCGCATACAGCGAAGTGGTTGCCGCCTGGAAGGCCGCCTGGAACAAAAGCAGGATGATGTATAGCCTGGTTTTCATTGTCCTTCGTTGGTTTCGACCCCTATATTTCCCAATAAAACCTCCCAGTTCACCGTATCCTTGCCGTCAATAGTCTTCTGATACGATTCGAGTTTTACGCGGATATTCTTGCGGGTAATATCCCCGTAGGCGACTTTTCCATTGGCCGAATACCCTTCAAAAACCTGCTGGCCGGCTATAATGCCGTAATAATTGCCATCCGCCTCCTGTTTCAGCTCGCTCACATATTTGACCTCGTTCCAGGTAATGTTGATTTTGGAATAAGGCAAAAGTTTCAACCGGTTGAGGTATTCTTTCACAGGATACTTTTTCACACCTTTGGGCGAGCTGACGGCCACTGTGGCCTGCGGTTCGAAAAGGCTCAGCGCCTGCTGTACCGCCTTGTTCTTTTCCTCTGATTTCAGACTTTTATCCCCGATAATGCGCAGGTAGGAGGTAAACTCATCCACCCGTCGAATGCCTTTGGCGCTGTACTCCTTGTATTCCGAGTCGGTCAGCACTGGTTTTGTCTGCTCTTTCGGCGGCGGCGGGACGTCTTTTTTAGCGACGGGTTGATTTGGCGTCTTGTCCGTTTCTTTTCTAACGATCTCGCGTTCCTTTTTCTCGATTTCTTTGTGTGCCAATGCCAGCAGCGGAGCTACATCCACCACATCCCGCAGGATTTCGTGCCGGCCGTCGCGGTAGATCACCGTCGCTACCTCCTCCTTGTTGATCGACGCCGCATTGCCTTCCATCGTCAGGTAGTTGATCACCTCGTCGCTTTCGTAGGAGATATTGCCGGTAATGACTGTCAGCGGGACGCTTTTGATGATGATGTCCTGGCTCACATTCCGCGGCGGTGCCTTGTAAAATGCCTCGATCTGCGTCTGGGCCTTGTTGGGGCTTTCGTTCAGCTCCGAAATCACCATGAATTGCCCGGCCGATCCGAATATGACGAGGAAACGCTTTCTGTGGTAAATCCGCGGAATGCCGTCCGAAGCGATCCATTCCAGTTTGCTGTCCATCGCACGGCTGAGCTTTGCCTGTACCGGGTTGCCGTTATCGAGCCAGATCCGGTCCTGGGCAAATGCCGGGATAGCGAGTAGCGTCATCAAAAGGGTATAGAGTTTCTTCATTGCCAAATCAATTATCGTACGTAATGAGGCTGATTGTGAGCTCATTGTCGGAGACCGTTTCCAGCCGCCATTTTCCCAGCCTTCCTTCCCCGGTTCTGAATGCGACCACCGTATTGGCCGACTGCGCATTGACCAGGTAGCCAACACCCGCCGTAGTCAAATCCTTGATAAGTGCCAGATTGAGATAGGTGATCTTTTCGAACTCGACAACACCGAGTGTTTTAAGTTCCAAATTGCCTATCGACTCCAATGACAGGGTTGTGCCGCGGCCCGTTATGCTGAATATATCAATGGCCACATCCGCTTTGGGATCACTCGCAACCACAATGTTGCCTTCGTCCAGATCATAGGCAAGTCCGGCGCGGTTGGATATTTTAACGGAGTTTCGAGTGACTTTTATGGGCGGGGACAATGTGGTTTTGACTTCCAGTACCTCGCTGTAAGCCATTCCACCGCCTTCATTCCGGGCATACAGCGCTACATAATAGCGTGTATCGGACGCAAGTCCTGTTATTTTTTTGTTCTGGATCAAAACCGGCGTTTGCGCAGGCTTTTCACCGAGTTTGAGAACCTTATCCTTCTGGACGTCCAGTGCTGCCGTTGTTCCGTAAACCAACCCGTATTCAAGTATACCCCCGCTTTTCTTTTCCTGCCGGTCGTTTTTACTGTCTGGATTGTTGATTGTGCCGCTCACGGTGATCTCCGTGCGTTGGATATCCACCAGTTCCAGCGCGGAGAGTGCCGGCGGAAGGGGATCGACGGGCGTAAAGAGGCTGCACGACTGCATTATTACAGTCGATACCAAAACCAGAGAGCAGATGAGCAACTTTTTCATGAGGTTTTCCTAATCAATTTCCTTACGGTAACGAGTATACGCTTACTGTTTGTCGTAGGTCAAAATGGTCACTTCCATATCGCCGCCACCTGCCGTGCCGGGTGTGCGATCTTCACCGTGGGCATTGATGAGCATCTTGCCATACCTGCCCTGGTTTGTTACAAATGCGATCACGGTACCATTTTCCAACTGATTTGCTTTTGTATCCGTGTAGCTTCCGTTGATGAAATTCGTCGAGAGATTCGCCCGGGCGAGATCGGCGTACTTCACCTGATCGAAATTTACTTTTCCCAAGACCGCAAACCGGGCCCCATTCTTCGGATAAATGCCTGCGATCGCATTGTAGGGATACCAGTTACAATCCTCCGAGCCCACTTGCGACACCAGTTCGCCCATATCCAGGTCATAAGGATTGGAATAATACATGGTAAATGACTTTTTAGGAGTAAAAACAGCAGGTTCTCCGAGCGAGAATCCCGTGGTAGCATCACTGTAAATGATCCCGCCCAAAGTAATGGCGTAGGCACGGGCATAATAAGTCGTTCCGGCAGCTAATCCGCCAACATTGACCGTGAAGCTGCCTTTGACCGCCTTCCCGTTGGCTGTCGCGCGGCTGTCTTTGGTCGTCGGCTCATTGTTGGTAGAGGAATAGCAAACCCCGAAAGAAGAAATTTCAGCATTGCCGAGCGACAAAACGTTGACGACAACATCGGCGGAAGCTTTGGAAGTAGTCGTAATCTTACCGATTGAAAGCTCGGCGAACACATAATCATCTGTTTTGAATGTCGCTACCGGTCCGTAACCCACTCCGCCGCCCTGATTTTTGGCATAGGTGCGCACATAGTAGGTGGTCAGCACGTCCAGGCGGTTTATTTCCCTTACAAATTCAAATGGGGTCGGAGGATTATCTTCTCCTACTTTGATCACCGTTCCGGCTTCGATCGTAGGCTGGTTTTGCGTGCCCCAGACAAAGCCATATTCGAGAATCTTACCGCTTTTCTTTTCCTGGCGGTCGTTTTTGGGGTCGAGATTATCGATTTTTCCTCTCACCGTCGCGCCGGATGTCCATACCTGCTCGACGCTCACTTCCGATGCTGCGGGCGTCAGCGGGTCCACGGGTGCGAACATGCTGCACGCTTCGACCAGGAAGGCAATGCACACGATAATGAGTAAACTGATTGACTTTTGCATGGCTTGTATCGCTTTATCCAGCGGATTTGGTCATTAATACTTTCAGGAGGCGGTTGTGGGAGCAGCCGGCCGCCAGTCATTGTCCCAATATTCGATCAGCTGCGGGCTTGCAACCCTTCCACGGAAGGTGACGGTGGTATCGTATTGCGTTTGCGGGATCAGATGGTTGCGCAGGCGCTGTATCCACGGGCGTGCGTGACGCGGCGTGAGGAGCCCGCCCATGCCCATCTGGTTTTCCCGCTCCGACAATGTCACACCATAATGGCGGTCGGTGTTACCCACGCCATTCACGTGATCCAGCCCGAGCGTATGCCCGAATTCGTGGTTAATGGTGGTTTGCAAAAAGGACACATTATGGGTTTCTGAACCAATGCGGGTAGGGCGGTCGTTCCAGTGCGATTCGAGGTCCTGGTGGGTAAATATGCCCGTCCGGCTGTTCTCAACCACAAAAGACCTGAATGTATCCTCCTGCGGATGAATGATCCGGTAGGTTTGATGTGCCCGTGCCGCAGTGTCGACCAGTTGAATCGACAGCCCGCATTGAATGGTAGCCGAATTGCGCGGCGAAGTGGTACGGGGAACATACCAGTCCTTGCTCGGGTCGAGGATGAATTTATCGCTCCAATGCCTTTGCACCACGTTCACAAAATCCCGTTTGTAATTCTCCCATTCGGTATCGCCCCACCTTTGGAGGTGAAAACGGCCGTAAGTGTCATGCAGAATGCCGTTGCCCGTGGCGTAAGTGTCGCCCATGAAAAAGCGGGTGGTCGGCTCGACGCGCACCAGATTCACTTTGAATTGCAGGATCATCCCGAACGTGGTATCGTCGATCGGAATAAGGCAGGAATCCCACTTCCTCGCATTTCTGAATAGATGAATGTGCATAATGTCTCGAATTTTGGATGAATAACTTCTCGCCTGGGAAGGTCAGGTAGTTGGCCGTGCCTGCGGACGGTAAAACCACATTTGTCCTGAAACAGTCACGCTTCCGCCGGTCATGGCACCTGTGCGCAGGTAGAGTCGGTTTTGTTGTACATTCTTACTGTTATTTACATTGCATTCATACACTTCTACGGTGCCGGAAGTGTCGACCGACATTACAATTGCCGTATGGTGTGGCCGGGACTCTGTCCGCCAGGCACCGTCCGAGGCGTCGAAACGGAAAGTGTAATTGCGAAACTGGATAATATCGCCTGCTTCGAGGTTGGCCGAGGTGATGGCAGTCCCCCAGACGTAATTATCATCCGGACCTACGTGGCCCATGATTTCAGTGGATGTTCTGGCGCCGGCACTTTGCAGTGCGCGTTCGGCCAGGGTCCAGCATTCTCCGTTTCCAACCTGACCTGCCAGGTTGGTTTGCGCAAATTGTGCGACTGCATTGCCAAGTACACTCATTGTCGATGTAGGAAGGTGTGGATAGTTTTAAAAAATGGGTGCTATTCTAATATGCTTTCAGGCTGTTGGACATTCCAGACGACTTCTCCATTGCTATCCGTGCTGAGATCGATCACCGAACCTTTTCCGGCCTGCCCGGAGATGATCATCCGGCTCACCGGCCGCCGGAGCAGGTTCCGGATGACACCTTTCAGCGGCCTTACGCCGTATCTTGGTGTGAAACCCTGCATCGCAATGCTTTTCCTGGCTTCGGGGGTGAGGTTAAGGCTGATGCCCTGTTTGTCGAGCAGATCCGTAAGGCTGCGCAAATGGATATCGAATATTTTAACCACATTATCCTCTGAAATAGGGGCAAACGGAACGATTTCGGTGAGCCTTGCGAGAAACTCCGGCCGGAAATATTTGGCCATAATTTCCATCAGGTCGGATGACTGCGGAACGCCGCCTTTAGCAAACTCCTGGATTATATGCTCCTGCCCGATGTTGGAAGTAAAGAGGATCACCGCATTGGAAAAATCACCTTCTTTACCCAGCCTGTCGTGCAGCTTGCCTTCGTCCAGGATTTGAAGGAAAAGGTCGAAAACAGAGGGGTGCGCCTTTTCTATTTCATCAAAAAGAACCACTGAATAGGGTTTTTGGCGGATTTTATTCACTAATAAACCGCCTTCCTCATAACCGACATATCCCGGAGGAGCACCGTAAAGTAATGCCGCCGAATGCTCTTCCTTGAATTCCGACATATCGAACCGGATCAGGAACGACTCGTCGTTGAACAGAAAGTCCGCTAGCGCCTTCGCGATTTCGGTTTTACCGGTTCCGGTTGGGCCGAGCAAGAAGAAGGAACCAATGGGCTGTCCGGCCTTGATGAGGCCCGAGCGCGATTCCAGAATGGCTTCGCTCAATGCTTTTACCGCCTGATCCTGGCCTACCACTCTTTTCTTTAACACTTCGTCGATACCCAGCAGCTTGTCGCGTTCGGAGCTTTGGAGCTTGCCGAGCGGAATGCCGGTTTTGTGGGAAATAATGGCGGCTATATCATTTTTACCGATCGAATCGGAACGTCGCGTAGCCAGGTCGCGCAATGCGGATAGTTTGGTATTTAATTGATTATGAATGCCCTCGGACGTTTCGAGATCGGTGTCGTCATTTGCGTCGAGCTGGCCGGTGAGTAGGGGGCTCAGCCGGTTAGGTAACTGCCGTGCGAACCATTTTAGCTCATGAAGCCGTTCCGCCTCGTCGATGGCCATTAGGGTGTCGAGATCTGTTTGTAATGTAATCAATTCACTTTCAGACACTTCATCCATTAATCGCATGGCTGCCATTGTGCGATCGAGCAGATCGAGGGCTACATCGGGCAGGCGCCGGTCTTTAACATACCGTTTCGCGAGTTTTACGGCCTCGGCGGCGGTGCCTTCGGAAACTTTCAGGCCATGGTGGGCTTCGTAAACCGGCAGCATATGCTCGATCATGCGCGTCGCGGTGGCTTCGTCGGGTTCTTCCACATGCAATACTTCGAACCGGCGCGAGAATGCTTCGTCTTTCTCGATGTATTTCCGGTACTCTTCCGGGGTAGTAGCACCTATTAATGTAAGCTCTCCGCGAGCCAGTTCCGGTTTAAGCAATTGGGCCACCCCTGCACCGATCGAGCCTTTGGGGTCGAGCAGCATATGAATCTCGTCGATGAATAGGATGGCTTTGTCAAATCCCTTCAATTCATTCAAAATACCTTTCAACCGCTCTTCGATTTCACCTTTGTACGACGCCCCGGCCACGAGTGCGCCGGTATCCAGTTCAAGTAAGCGGGCATTTTGCAGCAATTGCGGTACTTTTTTCTCTGCAATGAGTTTAGAAAAACCTTCCACCAATGCGGATTTGCCCACACCCGGTTCGCCTGTCAATATCACATTCGGCTTGCTTCTCCGGCCCAGTATTTCAGCCATCTGGCGGATCTCTCGGTCACGGCCAATAATGGGGTCGGTTTTGCCTTCGGCCGCCCGCTGCGTTTTATCGGAAGTGTATTTTTCCAGGTAGCCGGTGCCTTTTGGTGCTGCCGGTGTAGTTTGTTTGGTATTTTGATTTTCGCCATTACTTGCAACAGGCGGTGCATTATGAAGAGCTAATACTTCTTTTTGAGTAATAGGAAGGGATTTCAACTGGTCGGAAGAGAATCCCACTCCGGGTTTGAGTAAAGCGGCTAACGTGCAAAGCGGGTCAGTATCGATATTGAACTGCAATGCAATGAGGTCGGCCAGCTCCAAAGCGGCCGCTGCCTGGTTGTCGGGCTGAGCGAGCTCGGGTACCCGCACCGATTTGGGGCTTTCTTCCAGGCGTACCTCTGCCCAGTCGCGCAGGTACGGGAGGTCTTTCCCGGCAATCACGAGCTCGGAAGCTAGGCCCACATCGTTGTGCAGCAGGCCCATAAGCAGGTGCGCGGGGCCAAAACGCTCCTGCCGGTATTCGCGCGCCAGCGACTGTGCGATCGTAATCGCATATCTGAGTGCTTCGGTTTGCATGGAATGGATAAATAGGATGAATTGGAACGCTGTCTCAGGGCTGATTTTTTTGTAATGCCAATAACCGCTCTGTCGCTTTGGCCTTCATGTCCTTGTTGGCGGTTGAAACCTGTAAACCGTCAAATATCTGTTTCGCCTGATCGTAATATACTTTTCGGTCATTTTTCCGAAGGTTGCCCTGAGTTAGCAGCTGGTAGTAACCTTCCGCCTCGGAGTACCGGAGCCATTCTCGGTACGTGACGGCGGTACCGCTTTTGGCGGCCAAGCATTCGTCGAGTTGTTTTTGAATGGCTGCAATGTCCCCGCCGGCTGATTTGGAACTTCTGCAATTGTCGAGGTCACGTTGCAGGGAGGCTACTTTGGCTTGCAGCTCCTTATCCGGTCCCCCGCCACCCCCTCCACCACCTCCGCCGCCTCCGCCACCAACTGCGGCCGTCAGGAGCTGGCGTTCCATGCCTTTGATTTCCAGGTCTTTCATGTTGATCTGATTACGGAGGTCGTTCACCATTTGCATATCGATACCCTTGCTGTCCAATGTGCGCCGAAGCTCGCCGATCGTCTGGCGGTAAGTAACCAATGCTTCGGTCAGTTTGGCAATGCCCGTCGATAGGCGTTTATTTTGCTCATGGGCGGCAGACGCTGCCAGGTTGTTAAAATGGCTCATGATGCTGTTGACGCGGCTTTCAATGTCTACGAGCTGCGTCCTTGCCGTTGCCTTGGCCATTTCGTCGGTGGCGCTGCTGTACAGGCCGTCCAACTGAATGAGCCGGCGCGATATCTGGCTGAGGGTGTCGGTATCGACCAGCATCGGGTCCTGCTCCTCGACGATCAGCCGGTACTTGCGGGTTTCCGACGCGTCCACCGAGTCGGGGACCCGCATGAGCAGGTACACGGCCGCAAGCGGAAAAGTGAGCGAGAGCACATACATGCCTACGAACTTCCCGATCGCTGTTTTTCGCTGGTTTTTGTTAGTTGGCTCCATCATCTTGCGGTATGGTGACGTCTCGTGGGCCCAGACCCAGGCCAAGGCGCAGGCCCAAGCCCAGGGTTGAAACCCTGGGTTAAAATATCATAGGTAGCGCCAGAGGCGCGGTTCATTTTGTATCCAGGGGCTTCAGCCCCTGGGAAGGGGACATAGTACTTATGGCTGTCACAGCGGGCTCCAACGCGACTTTGTTTTTTCCGGCTGTACCGGCGGCTCGTGTACCGGGCTTTCGATGATAAAGACCTGCTGCCCTTTGCGCTTGCCGATGAACTCCAACTGGCTCAATTTCAGAAACAAAGCCGTCCACATACTATAAAAACCATCGATAATCCGCAGGCCCGGCAATATGTCATTGTGGTTGTACGGTACCTGTATTATAGCCAATAGTTGCTTTTCAATGCTGCCAGGCGAATCATCGGCCCATTCGCCGAGGTAGGCCAGTAATTCCTCCTTTTCGCGGTCCGTCAGGCATTCCAGCGATACCCGAATGGCCTGGGCTGTCTGGATCATCGAGGTTATCATTTGCACCGGCGGCTCAAATGGCACCATTCTTTGGAAACTGATATTAACCATCGCCATTGTGCTCACGAGCATTTCCACCATCATTTGAACACTATCGGAAAGCGTACTCTTCTGACTTTTCGTTTTGATCTTCTGCAAAATCCGGAACGAATACATTTCAATGTCGCTTAGGTAACTTGTCCACCGGCTGTGCCATTCGCGCAGGTTTTTGTGGCTGCGTACTGCCCGGCTGGCCGGTACGAAATCGTGCAAAACGCGTAGTTCGGAGTTGCTGTATGCCAATTTTCCGATGATCAGCCCCGGACCGCCCCATTGCTCGATGTTAATGATTTCCGAAGGCACCAGGCTTATGCGCGTCAGCGGGAGCGTGTATGGATGCCGTACCGGAATTTCCGTTTCCGAAGGTGTTCCCGAAGGCTGCCTTTCGGACAATCCCACGCTGATTACCATATATATTTCCACATTCTGCGTCATCGGAAGCCGGTATTGTTCCAGAATTCCGGCCAGCGAACTATCGAGTTTCAGATCGTCTGTTTCTTCGATGTCAAGCAGGCTCCCGTCGGGGGTAATGGCCTGGCAGCGGTTTACTTTCACCCTGATCTGGTTGCCCGCGTCGCCCAATACTTGTACTTCCAGCGGATCATTCCCTTCTTTCGGGAGCAGGAGACCGTAGTTGAGCGGTGTCAGGAATGCTGCCCCGGCGCGTCGAACCTGATCGGTGTGATAATGATCTGTTTCGATAAAATGCTGCCGCGAGATTTTCATCCCGTCGATCCAGTTGACGGCCATGCGACGGATATCTGCCATACCAATTTGCAATTACGAGTACTACATTTTCATGGCTGCTTTTACCAGCCCTATCACCGAACGTACACCGAATTTTCTGAACAGACTCCGCCGGTAGGCTTCCACGGTGGAAATGCTCACTTGCAGCCTTTCGGCGATCTCCTTGGAGCTCATTTCGTCCATGATCAGATCCAGGATTTCCTTTTCGCGCTTTGTCAGTTCCATAATTAAAACACTTAGACAAAGTTGTTGCGGCGCGGGCGCTATTTCAATCGGCAGATACCCTGAATTTTCCGGATTTTTACCCTGATTTTACTAATGGTTTCGACTGCTGTTTCTAAGGGTTTCCCATGATGAAAACTAGCAAAAAACTACACTACGCCCATGCGGACCGCTATTTTGGTAAGGCCTACCGAGTTTCTGACACCCAGTTTCTGAAAGAGGTTACGGCGGTGCGTTTCGACGGTTTTGTCGCTGATACAAAGCTCGCTGGCAATCTTGTTGGTAGAGTATTCGCTGGCCACGAGCCGGAGGATTTCAACTTCTCTTTTACTTAAAAAATCACGTGTGGAAGGTGCCGGCTCCTGGATATAATTGTCCATGGAAGTTTCGGCAAGTTTGAGCATAACTTCCTGCCCGTAATACACTTTTCCTTCCGAAACGGCACGTATGGCGCGTTCCCATTCATCGAGCTCGGCTTCGAAAACAATGTAGCCGCTTACGCCCGACCGCACTACTTCACGCACGGATTCACCCGAAGGGCTGGGGGCGAGCAACAGGAATTTCAGTTTGGGGTAGAGTTTTCTGATCTTTAAAATCTGGTCTGCCGTCTTCTCGGCGTGATGGGCAAATACTACAACGATATCGATTTCTTTCAGGTAGGGTAACTGCGTGATTTGTTCCAAATTGTTGCACTTACCAACCAGCTCTATATAGGACCTCCTCCTCAGCCATTCTGCAACAGCCTCGCACTCCAAGGGGTGTGGATGAACGAGGCACGCGTGTGTAATAGATTGTTCCATACTTTTCGGGGTTGAGTATTAGAATTGATACACCAAAAGTAGTTCTAAGCACTAGGTAAGGTCAATACGGGAAAGTACAGGAAAAACCAGGTAAGATTACGGGGTTTCGTAACAGGTTGAAAATTAGCCTTTTTTGGACGAAATCCTAACTAATTGTTTGCATTACTTCAAATATAAGGGAATCCCTTAGGGGTATTCACTGACTGTTTACTATATACGTCGAACTATTTCTCGGGTTATTCCTTGATCCGCCCGTATTTGCGCATGATTTCCAGGACTTTGTCCTTAGGAAGCTCTTCCACCTTGTGCCCCTGCGTGCCTTCGGAGGTTTTAGCCATGAAAAGTGAGTTGATAATCGCCTCCTCGGTAGCTTCGATGGCGGCCATAAAGAGTGGAGAAACGTAATCATTGTGCAAGTACGCCGAGCTGAAAACCGCTTCGGACGTTTCGTGCAGCACCTTGTTGGCCGTCGAGAAGGCGATCACAAAATCGCCGCTGCCATTTGAGGCGATACCGCCGGTTTGGGCCATGCCGAGCATAGCACGTTTGGCAAGCCGTTTCAGGTTACGGGCGTCCAAGGGCGCGTCGGTCGCGAGTATCATCATACACGAGCCGTCCGATGATTTGTCGAGGGATTCTTTGAATGCATATTTGCCCAGCTCCTGGCCCACAGGCACGCCGTTTACTTTCAAGACACCGCCGAAATTGGTTTGTACCAGCACGCCTA
The DNA here is from genome assembly GCF_900101885.1 of Dyadobacter soli. Lineage (GTDB taxonomy): Bacteria > Bacteroidota > Bacteroidia > Cytophagales > Spirosomataceae > Dyadobacter > Dyadobacter soli. The sequence continues at coordinate 259,575 of NZ_FNAN01000006.1, forward strand.
CCGTATAATTCCCGAGCTTTTCGGGCAATTTTCGTGACGCAGTGCCAATGCCGCCTTTCCAGCCAAAACAAACTGTGCCGGTACCTGCTCCTACATTCCCCTCGACGACCGGCCCGTTTTCCGCCTGCGCCAATGCATTCAGGACGTGGTCCTTCCGCACGTGCCTTCCGCGGATGTCGTTCAGGAAACCGTCATTGGTTTCGCCGATCACCGGGTTCACCGATCTGACATTCTCGTTGCCTTTCTGTGACAGCGTCCAGTCGATTACCGCGTCGGCAGCCGTGGGTACGCTCAATGTATTGGTTAAAACAATGGGAGATTCAATGGTACCGAGCTCCTCTACCTGCGCATAGCCCGTCATTTTGCCAAAACCATTTCCAATGTACATCGCCGCCTGCACCTTTTGCTGGAAAATATTGCCGTCGTGCGGAAGAATGGCTGTCACGCCCGTGCGCACGTCCGCGCCTTCCGTGAGCGTCACCTGGCCAACTTTCACGCCGGCTACATCCGTGATCGCATTCAACGCCCCCGTAGGCAGCATACCGATTTTGATACCCAGCTCGCGGGGACGTTTCTGGGCAGCGAGGGTGAGCGGTAAAACGAGAAATAGTGCAAGGAGGCGCTTCATAAGTCAATTCGATTCAGATTGAAATATAACAAAAAATCCACTGGGAACCGGGGCTCTCCAGTGGATACATCTGCTGTTGAAGTGTAATTTTAGTCCTCGTCCGGGCGTGCCTTTTCAGGATCGATCACCGTCTCCATGCGGCTTACCGCCGATGTGCTGAAAAATCCGAGTGCTTTCGGTCCCTTTGGATCCGCATTCACGACATTCGACCGGACATTGGCAATGGGTGTCGCAAACAACCCGCCATTGGCAGCCTGCTCGCTCACCTGTTTAAGGAATTCGAATGCTTCGTAGGTAATGCTGTGCAGCTCTACACCCACTTCCGCCCCGGCCGAATACAGCGAGTCTGTCGTGATCGACTCGCGCAGCGGCAGGATGAATATCAGGCCATCGGACGGCGCTCCGGCACCGAATGCAGCGTCGTAAGCAATGGAGATATTCACCGCTTTATCCACAACTGCCTTGCCGCGGATCACGGGTTTGATCCAGTAAGTATCGCCTTCGCCTTCGAGATCGCGGGCGTAAAATGAAGCAACAAAACCTTCACGAGGGCCTTTATCGGGTTCAAAAGGCCACTTTTCGTGGCGATAAACCACCGAATCCACGGTTGGTACGCGTTTCAGCTCGGATTTGGCAGTAAAGGTGTCGGTACCATTCACCACTTTGAGGGAGTAGGTGCGGCCCACGCGCCCGAGGGTGTCGGCAGTCGTTTTACCCCAGGTATATTTGCCGTCGCCGTCGGCATCTTCGAATTTGTAAACCTTGCCTTTGTCGTCGGTAACGGTCACTTCCGCGCCCAGCACGGGTTTTGGTGCATTGTTATCGAAGTAAGCTTGCGACCAGGTTAACTTAATGGCCTGCTCACCGGGCTGGTTGGTAAGCCAGCCGTCTACCACAAGCTGGGAAGGCCCATTGGCCGTATCAAGGTCGATCACATCTTCGCAGCTCGTGAGCGTAGCGACTGCCAGCGCGAACAATGCGGGGAATTTGAGGTATTTCAATGTATTAAGCTTTTTCATCATTGCTATATTTCAGGCTTGATAGATTTCCGTTGGTTGGTGTCAGAACTTGAAGTTGTAGGTAACCGAAGGAATGAAATTTCCGATCACAGAATAGCGGACGGCCTCCGTTTTGAGCGGATTATCCTCGTTCACCCGTGTGTAGACGGAGAACGGGTTACGGCGGTTGTAAACATTGTAAACCGAGAATACCCATTCACCTTCACCGACCTTGAAAAGTTTCTTTTTCGCCTTCAATGTAGCCGCCAGATCCAGGCGGTGGTAGGCAGGAATGCGGCTGTTATTGCGGAAGCCACCATAATTGTTGCCAATCTCGAAGCCGCCGGTATGGTAACGGTTGGTCGGGAATGTGGCCGGGGTACCGCTTTGAATCGTGAAATTCGACGAGAGCGACAGACGCTTGGTCAGTTCATAAATAGCTACCGCGGTGATATTATGCGGTTTATCGAAACGGGCCGGGAACCAGTCGTCGTTGTTCACAGATTCAACCAAACGCTCGGTTCTGGACAATGTGTAGCTCACCCAGCCGGTCAGGCGCCCTTTGTTTTTCTTCACATAAAATTCAGCCCCATAAGCGCGGCCTTTGCCGAACAGCAGGTCGCCGGTGAAATATTCATTCAGCAGCAGGTCGGAAGCGGGTACGTAGTCGATCTGGTTGTACAGTTTTTTGTAATACAACTCAACAGACGCCTCGTAGGTGTTGTTATTGAAGTTCTGGAACCAGCCTATCGCAACCTGATCGGCCTTTTCAGGCTTGATATTGAGGCCGCTCAATGTCCAGACATCCAACGGCGAGCTGGCCGCGGTGTTGGAAAGCAAATGCAGGTATTGCGAGGTACGGTTATAGCTGGCTTTGATGGACGCATTGCTCGTAACACCGATATTTAACGCGGCGCGCGGTTCCAGGTTGCCGTAGCTTTTGATCACATCTCCTCTTTTATAATCAGTGCCCGGGAAAATCGGGTCTTTGCTAACGCCTTTGCCTTTGTCGGCGTACTCGTATTCAGTTGCAGGGCCGAGGCTGCGGAAGTAGGAGTAGCGAACACCATACTGCAATGAAATGCGGTCGCCGAATTTCAGCTCGTTACCTACATACAATGCAGACTCGTCGGCATAGCGCGGTTCCAGGCTGATGTCCTGCATATCGCCTTCCGAAACGAATGTCGCTTTGCCCGGGCGTGTATCATAATAAATGTACTGGCCTCCGAATGTCAGCTGGTTGTTAGGGGTAATGTAAAAAGTAAAATCAGGTTTGATGCTCGTGCTGATAATCTTCGATTTCCAGTCGAACCGGTCTTTGGCGTCGGGCTTATTCTGGTTCTGGCCGAGGTTATAGTCGTAGTTGCTGTAATAGCCGGTCAGGTTCATGAAAAGTTTGTTGGAGAAAATGTGGTTCCAGCGTGCAGTCGCCGTTTTGTTGCCCCATCCGAAGCCGAAATCGCCCCCACCGAACACGTCTTTTCCGAAGTAACCCGAGGCATAGAATGTATCCTTGTTGCCCAATTGATAATTCACCTTAGCCGTAAGGTCATAGAAATAGAATTTGGAATCCTTCAAATCCGAGTTCAAAAAAGGTTTTGCCAGCACATCAATGTACGAACGACGTCCAGCGACGATGAACGACCCTTTTCCCTTAGCAAATGGCTGTTCGTAAGTCAAGCGCGAGAAGATCGAGCCGATACCACCATTGATCTCGCGTTTCTTGGCATTACCTTCTTTCATCCGCACATCGAGAATGGAAGAAATACGGCCGCCATATTGCGAAGGGATACCGCCTTTGATCAGTTTCACATCCTTCACGGCATCCGGGTTGAACACCGAGAAGAAGCCGAACAAGTGGGAAGAGTTGTAAACCGGTGCCTCATCGAGCAACACCAGATTTTGAGAAACATCGCCCCCACGCACATTGAAACCCGACGCACCTTCTCCGACGGTCGTCACGCCGGGAAGCAGCTGAATACTGCGGATCAAATCCACTTCGCCGAGCAATGCAGGCATTTTGCGGATGGTTTTCATCTCCACTTTGTTTACCGACATTTCAATGCTGCGGACGTTCTCGTCTTCCTTTTGCGTCGAAATCGTCACTTCCGCCAGCTGACTGCTTTCGTCGGCCATTTCAATGCTCACGGTTTTGTCGCCGTCGAGTACCACCTCGCGGGTCACTTTCTGGTAACCGATGTAGGTAAATACGAGCGTGTATTTGCCGTCGGGAAGAGTCAGTGAATAGAAACCGTACGGGTTTGTAACGACGCCGGTTTCCGCTTCACGCACGTAAACGGATACGCCAATGAGTCCCTCGCCATTCGAGTTGTCTTTGACGTAACCGCTTACCGAGTGCCGGTTCTGCGCAAGGGCCGGCAGGCTGATCAGGGCTAATAGAAGGCATTTGAGTATTCTGTTTTTCATGGACTTTTATGGTAGTTACTATAAATTGGTTTATTCTGTTGCTGGTAGGAAAGGAATCAGGCCGTTTTTAAGTATGACGATCAAATTGAATTTTTCCTTTTCTCCGTGACAACTCAGTGTGGATATACCCCCTGCCGATGGCTGAAAATTATTTCGACATTTTTTTCAAGGCTCGACAAAGCACGTGTTAATCAGCCTAAAATGACAGCAAAAAATGATGAACTGGTAAAAAACCTGAATAAATGGCTCGATGCCCAAAGTGAAGCGTCGAAAAGTGCAATGGTACTATTTCAAGGTATTTTTGACACGGCGGATGTGTCGGGGCATTCTTGAAGAAGCTTTGAGGAGGTTTTTTGCAAAAGAGGGTGGATGAAATCGGGAGCGATTTCGGTTAATGGCGCCAGCACAAAACGGCGGTCCTGGATGCGTGGGTGCGGTAATGTAAGCCGGGCGCTATCCATAATGGTTTGCCCGAAATATAAAATGTCGATGTCGATCACGCGTGCGCCCCAGCGCTCGTAACGTACGCGCCCGAGGTCGTGTTCGATGTTGAGGATGATCCTGAGTAAGTCCTCAGGCAGGAGGGAGGTGGTAATTTCGAGTACCTGGTTCAGGAATACCGGTTGGTCGGTAATACCCCAGGGTTCGGTTTCGTAAATGGCCGATTGATTGCCAATGCTTCCCGCTTGTTCAGCGATAGCCTCACGTGCGGATGTAAGTACCTGCCCGCGATCGCCGAGGTTGGAGCCTAACAACAGAAAAACCTGACCGGTAGCCGCCATCACAAAAAATGTTTGGAATAATCAATTCACGAAAAAAAGGACTTCCCGATGGAGGAAAGTCCTTTTCCAATAAATTCGTAAAATTCCTTTTAGAACGTAAGCGTTCCTTTATCGTATGCTTTTTGTATAGTTGCTTCGATACCGTTTTTGTTGATGGTACGAAGAGCAGAAGCTGCTACTTTCAACGTAACCCATTCTCCTGATGAAGGAAGGAAGAAACGTTTCTTTTGCAAATTCGGGAAGAATTTACGTTTTGTTTTATTGTTAGCGTGAGAAACGTTATTTCCGACGCGAGTTCTTTTACCTGATATTTGACAAACCTTAGCCATGACTTACAATTTTTCCAAATGAGGGTGCAAAGATGCGTAATTAATTTTTTTTGAGCAAGTAACGATAAAACAAATTTTTAAAAAACTCCATTTTACCATCTCATTCTGAACCCGACACCGTGCACATTGTCAATGCGAATGTCCGGATCGCCGGAGAGGTATTTGCGTAATCTCGAAATGAAAACATCGAGGCTGCGGCCCATAAAATAGTCGTCGTCGCCCCATATGGCCTTCAAAAGCTCGTCCCGGCGGATCACCTGATCGGTGCGTTCGGCCATGAATTTTAACACTTCGGCCTCGCGAAATGTGAGGCTTTGCGATTTGCCGTCGAGCGTTAACGTCAATTTTTGAAAATCGAACACATATTTGCCGATCTGCCTGCTGCCGGGCTTTACGACCAGTATCGAATCGGCTTTGCTGCGACGGAGGAAAACGTCGATCCGCAGTTTCAGCTCTTCAATGCTGAATGGCTTGGTCACATAATCGTCGGCGCCGAGTTTGAGGCCTTTGATCTTGTCTTCCTGCATCGAGCGGGCGGAAAGGAACAGGATGGGTACCTGGCTGTCGGAGCTGCGGATTTTCTCGGCTAATGTGAAACCGTCCATTTTGGGCAGCATAATGTCGAGCACACAAATATCGAAATGCTCTTTGCCGAAAAATTCCAGCGCTTCGGCGCCGTCCGTCGCATGCACGACTTCGTAATCGTATTGTTCGAGGTTATCCTTGGTAGCAAATGCCAGATTGGGGTCGTCTTCGACGTACAGGATTCTCTTTTTCATCAAGCGTGTTTCTGCGGAATAGTGATTTTAAATGTACTGCCTTTGCCCAGGGCACTTTCCAGCCCGAGGTGCCAATGGTGCGCACGGACGATCTGCTTGACATAACTCAAACCGATCCCGAAACCTTTCACATTATGCACATCGCCGTAAGGAATGCGGAAAAACTGGTTGAAAACCTTCTTCTGGTACTCCGGTGCGATGCCTATGCCCTGGTCGCGGACTGCAATAACGAGGTTTTTGCCCTTATTGTATGTTTCAACGACCACATCCGGCACATCATCGGAATATTTCAATGCATTATCGACGAGGTTGCTGATCAGGCAGCGCAGGTGAAATGGGTCGGCGTCGATCATACTATCGGTCGCATTGGCCTGGAAACGCACTTTTTCCTCATAAGGCAACAAAATCGACTGGATCATCTGCCGGGCGTCGAGCCGTTCTTTTTGCAAATGCAATGCATCGCGCTCGGCTTTGGCCATGGAAAGTACCATTTCTACCTGACCCTGCAAGCGTAAAATCTCATCCTGAACAATTTGCACATAGCGTTTATGGCGCGTCGGCTGGGATACGATATTATCCGAATTCAAAACATCGGCGGCAATGCGGATGGTCGAAATAGGCGTTTGCAACTCGTGGGTCATGTTATTGACAAAATCGCGCTGCACTTCCGAAAGCTGTTTTTGCCTTAAAATCACAAACAAGGCATAGGCAAAGAAGGAAACCGCCACGAGTACCAGCGCCGACGACCAGATGGCACCGCTAATACTGCCCGCGAAATAGGTCTCCTGCTCCGGAAAGCGCACACCGAAATAATAGGGGTATTTGTCTGTTTTAATCCAGTTGGTCGTTTTCGCGGGGATTTTGTCGTTGTTTTTAGTGCTCAGCGACATTCCGTAGCGAATGCGGTTGGTGGTACAATCGTAAATACCGACTTCGAAGTTGGTGATCAGGTTATGTTTCGTGAAACTGTCCCTGATAAAATGTTCCAGCATTTCGGGCTGGGTGGTGGCGTTGGTATTCACCAGGAAATACTCCGGTGAAAGTTGCTCCACCGGGTTGGTGGTTTGCATTACCCCACATACATGGGCCAATTTCCCGGCAACGTCCTGCAAGGCTATGTGGGCATTCTGGTTGAACTGCCGGTGCCGGAGGTCGAGCGCCTGCTTCACCCAGTAAATCTGCGTAATTACCACGCCGATAATGAGTAATGCGGAAAAAACCGTGAGGGATTGAATGGTACGTCTTGACATAACTAACTCGAAATGACCATTAAATATACGGCCATTCGTTCAATTAAACAGCCGTGCCAGCCGTGATATGACCGTAGCGGCGGTGTTTAACATTTCATTAACTTTTTAAGGTTTCAAATTGGTAAGATGGTAATCGATCAAGCCTTCGAGCGGCGATTTCAGAATGCGGCCTGTTTTTAAACCATTGTTTTCCAGAACCATCCGCAGGATATCCTGGTAGTAATAGGCAATCGAACCGGTGAAATGAACAGGGTGCCGAGCCGCATTAGTATGCTTCAAAACGTACTTTTTCACGAACAACCCGAATGCATTCCGAAGCAATGCCTGCATGAACTCGTGGGTACGATTTTCGGCAATGAACTTGGAATAGGAAGCAAAATACCTGTTCGGATAGGGCTTTTTGTAAGCATGATCGAGCACGGTGAGGCGGTCGAGGCCGGGGTATTGATTTACAAAACTTTCATGAAGGTCCGGCGGCAGCTCGTTTTGCAGGTAATGCACGACCAATGTTTTGCCAAGATAGGAGCCACTGCCTTCATCACCCAGCCAGAAACCCAGCGAGCCTATCGAATGCGTAATGCGGATGCCATCGAAAAACGCATTGTTCGCACCCGTACCTAATATACATGCGAGCCCGGGCTCATGGCCGCACAGCCCGCGCGCCGCGCCGAGCATGTCCGAAGCCACTTCCACGATATCCGCGGAGGGAAAACAATGCTTCAATGCATTGGTTACCGGCAGGCTCGATTGCTCGTTGGCACAGCCCGCGCCATAGAAATGGATTTCCTGAATGTCATCGCCGATGGCGGGCAAGACCTCCTTTTGCAGCACGGGGATGATTTCTTCGGTAGTCTGGTAAAACGGGTTAATGCCTGCCGATTGCATCGGTAGATAATCTCCGGCGATCTGGACATCAATACGGGCCCAGTCTGTTTTGGTGGAGCCGCTGTCGGCTATCAGGATATATTTGGAAGCCATGGAAATCTTGAAACGAACTGATTACTCGGGCAATTGTAATTTTCCGATGATATTGAACCGCTCGAAAACGCGTTCGGTATGCGGGGCGTCGCCGAGTTCTTTGGTGAGGTCCTGGCCGGCCCAATGCTCGTAATGGTGGCCGTTGCGCCAGAGCCGCGACGCGCTCACATCGTAAATCATTCCTTTATATGCACACCAAATTTCCTCCCTGTCCTGCCCGTTGCGAAGCGCCAGTTGTGCCCTGGTATATACTTTCATTATATTGTTTTAGCGCGCAATTTAGCGATAACGGTATTCCGTTGGAAAATTTAAGGATTGATCCACCACGAATATTTTGATTATAAGACTAAAATGTAAGAACTTGGCGTTCTGAAAAGACATTTACGAAAAATAAAATATGAGAAAAAGTTACGCTCTTCTTTGGTGTTCAATCTTAATGCTGGCACTGGTAGCCACCGGTTGCAAAAAGAAAGTTGCACCTGTATCTGAAAGAATTGCAAAGGCCTGGACGGCTGAATCTGTGAAGCACGGCGCGACGGTGGTTTACACCCGCGGCGGTTCCGGTAACATCGAAGCAGCGTACTCGGGCTTCCGCCTGACGCTTACCAACAGCGGTGGTACTAAAACCGCGAGCCTTACCGATGTGGATGGCAAAACCTTCACCGGAAACTGGGACCTGGAAGGAGATACCAAGCTGGTACTCACCAATCTGACCCCTGCGCCAACTGGTTCTGGCGGCAAGCTGGAATTCAACATCAGCGGGCTGGACGATGCCAAAGTGGTGCTCACACGCCTCACCGCAAGCCCTAAAACCGGCGGTACTATTAATGAATATACATTGACTAACCCGTAAGCGGAAAGTCGATCCGGCATATCATCTTCGAAGCCATTTCCAATGCGGGAATGGCTTCGCTTTTTTTGTCTAATTTTGCGGCATGGAAACAAGAACTGAAATCAGCAGCCTGGGGGAATTCGGGCTGATTCAAAGAATAAATAAGGGCATCCGGCCAACATTACCCGATACTGTAAGAGGCATTGGCGATGATGCGGCGGTAATTGACCTGGGAGAAGAATTTGGTTTGCTGACGACCGATATGTTCCTGGAAGGCATCCATTTCGACCTTACGTTTTTTCCACTCAAACATCTTGGGTACAAGATCATCGCGGCAGGCATTTCCGACATTGCGGCCATGAATGGCATTCCGCGGCAGGTAACCATTAATCTCGCATTGAGCAACCGGTTTTCGGTGGAGGCTGTGGACGAGCTTTATGAAGGAATGAAGCTGGCTTGCAAGGATTTTAATGTAGATCTGGTAGGCGGTGATACCACATCGTCGCGGTCGGGGCTCATTATTTCCGTGAGTGCTTTTGGTAAGGTTAAAAAAGAAAAGATCGCATACCGTAATACCGCACAGCCGAACGACCTGCTTTGCGTGACCGGCGATCTGGGCGGCGCTTATATGGGCCTTCAATTGCTGGAAAGGGAAAAACAGGTGTTCATGGCTAATCCCAATATGCAGCCGGAACTGGATGGAAAGGACTACGTAATCCAGCGACAGCTGCGCCCGGAAGCGAGAATGGACGTGGTATACGAGCTCGAAGAAGCCGGGGTAATCCCGACGTCGATGATCGACCTGTCGGATGGCCTGGCCTCCGATCTCCTGCATATATGTGCGCAGTCGGGCGTAGGTGCCGTGATTTTTGAAGAGCGCCTGCCGATCGACGAGCAGACCTACCTGGCGGCTTCGGAATTGAATATTGGCGCAGCCACGGCCGCATTGAATGGTGGTGAAGATTATGAATTACTCTTCACGGTTTCGCAATCGGCTTACGAACTGATCAAGAACAATCCCAAGATTACATTTATCGGGTATATCACAGATAAAAAAGGAGAAGTAGAGCTGCATACCAAGGGCGATTCGCGCGTGCCGCTCACGGCGCAAGGCTGGAATGCCTGAGCTATTCCCACTCGAAAAAGCCTGAAAGCATAACCTTCACCGGTTGTGCTTTTTTTTGTTCCAACGTATAAGCAACCATCGGAAAGATTTGGTCGTAATCGCGACGTATCCAATTCATCTCTAACAAATCATAATTAAATCCGATGAAAATCTTTTCAACTTCCAAAATGCTGGTTGCATTGGGGCTGTTAATGGCCGTGAGCTTCTCCTGCTCGGACGACGACGACAAGGGCGATCCCACACCAACACCCACCAACGATGTTCAATTGAAAGACAATCCGACGCTGGGCAAGATACTGACCGACAAAGATGGTAAGACGCTTTACTACTTCTCGAAAGACGCCTCCGGTGCTTCGGCTTGTGCGGGAGGTTGCCTTACTACCTGGCCAATCTACTCGGCAGGCGACCTGGCGAACATTAAACTCGACGCCGGGCTGGATAAGGCCGATTTCGGGACGATTACGACAGACGGTAAGCCACAAACCACTTATAAAGGCTGGCCGCTTTACTACTATAAAGACGATGCGGCTGCGGGCGAAGCGAAAGGTGAAAATGTTGGTACAATATGGTTTGTCGTCAAAACCGACTACACTATTATGATTGCCAATGGCCAGCTGGTGGGCAATGATGGAAAATCGTACAAATCAGATTACACCGAGGGTACAGGTGCTACGCCATTCTTCACCGATGCCAAGGGAAGAACATTGTACGCATTTGCCAATGATAAAAACAATAAGAATAACTACACAAAAGCCGACTTTTCGAACGACGCTGCGTGGCCTATTTACACCGCTGACCTGAAATCGTTGCCTTCGACTGTCGATAAGACGCTTTTCAGCACGATCGATGTATTTGGCAAAAAACAGCTCACTTACAAAGGCTGGCCGCTTTACTATTTCGGTGCGGACGGAACGACGAGAGGCGCTACCAAAGGCGTAAGCGTTCCTACACCGGGTAAGTGGCCGATCGTTAACCTGCAATCACCAAATGCGCCTAACTAAATAAGTGCTTATTACCTGTTGCAGTAAAAAAGTGGCGTCCCCGAGTGGGATCGCCACTTTTTCTGTTATGGATGGAATGGATTTTACTTGCCCCAGCGCGCCACCAGTTCCTCGAATTGGCGCTGCAAATGCAATGTGCGCTGGCCGGCCGCGCCATTAGCAACCGGCTGATCACCGATCTGCACCACTGGCATGACCCATTTGGTAGTGCTGGTCGTGAAAAATTCGTCGGCGGTTATCACTTCTTTATAGGTTACCGGCCTGATTTCCACTTCGAAATCGGCCTTAGCCAATTCGATCACCACGCGGCGGGTGACGCCATTGAGGATATTCCGGTCGGAGGTAATGAGTTTATCCCCCTGGAATGCAAAGAGGTTGCTGCGCGTGAGCTCGCTTACTTCGCCGTCTTTGTGGAAAAGCAAGTCGGCGGCATTCTGGCGTTTCAGTTCATCGGCCATGAGTACCATATGCACATAATTGGTGGTCTTAACCTCCGGCAGATCGCGAACATATTCGTAGGGAAGCACTTTAATGCCTTTCAAACGGCCCGCCGGATTATCCTGCGGCAATGCTTCCGTGCGGATCAGGAGATTGGGCTGCACCACGTGCACGCTGTCCGGCGCATAACCGCCCGTGAGTACGAATCGGAATGCCACTTCCGCTTCTCCCGACATTGCATGCAAATCTGCAAGGATCTTTTCCGTCTCGCCTTGCGTCACCGGAAGCGGCAATTTGAGCAGCCGTGCAGAATTTTCGAAGCGCTGCCAGTAATCGTCCCACCGGAAGGGAACGCCATTGTAAGTCCTGAAAAAGTCGAATAATCCATAACCGCGCAGCAATCCGAGGTCATTCGTTTGATAAACCGGCTGATCGAGCGGGACGATTTCGCCGTTGAAATATTGGTAAAAAGGCATTGAATGCGGATTTTGTTGATCGGGGTAAAGTTATTGATAAAGGGTTTTCAAATACTCCTTTTGTAAATGTAAATGCCAATTTTTAGGTTTTATCTTTGCGGTTCACATAACCCGTCGGGCCGGTTAAGGAACCTGGCAACATTACGCTTCGCATGATCCAACCCACAGCATTACTTGAAAAACTGCAAATTGAATTCGACCGGCATTCCTATGGCGACGCGCCCGTGGAGCTTTACGAGCCGATAACCTATATTATGTCGCTTGGCGGAAAGCGTTTCCGGCCGTTGCTGACGCTCCTTGCCGCTTCCATTTTTGATACGAATGTTGAAAAGGCTATGAAACCGGCCATGGCGGTAGAGGTTTTCCACAATTTCACGCTCATGCACGATGATATTATGGACCGCGCGCCGTTGCGCCGGGGCATGCCTACCGTGCACGAGAAATGGAATGCGAATACGGCCATTCTCTCCGGAGACGTAATGCTCATCCGCGCGTACGACCTGCTGCTCGATGTGCCGCAGGAGAAGTTACGTTCGGTATTAATGCGATTTAACCAGACAGCCGCCGAAGTATGCGAAGGCCAGCAGCTCGATATGAACTTCGAAACGCGCTGGGACGTGACGGAGGAAGAATACATTGGCATGATCCGTCTGAAAACTTCGGTACTCCTCGGTTTTGCATTGGAACTGGGCGGCATGATCGCCGGAGCGGACGAGGAACCAACGAAGCTGCTATATTCGGCGGGAGAGAATATGGGGATCGGCTTCCAGCTGAAAGACGACCTGCTGGACGTGTACGGCGATCCGGCGAAGTTTGGAAAACAGGTAGGCGGCGATATTATTGCCAACAAAAAGACATTCCTGCTCATTGAAGCACTATCCAAAGCAGAGGGCGATTTGAAAGCTAGCCTCGACCGCTGGATAAGCCTTGAAACATTTGATAATGCAGAGAAAGTAGCCGCGGTAACCGCCATCTATGACGCGTTGGATATCCGCGCATTTACCGAACGTAAAATAAATGATTATTTCTCGCGCGGAATGGCTAGTTTACAGCAACTGCGCACGGATAGCGTTCAGAAGGCAGTGCTCTTGGAGTTTGTGGAGCAGCTTGTGGCGCGGGAAAAGTAATTTTATCAACAAATAACCCATTATATGTCGATTACCCTCATTTTAGTGATCATAACTTCCGGGATCAGCTACTATGCGTTCAACAATTACAGTTTGATGGACAAACTGATCCTGAACCCTTACCGCGTAACGCAGCGCAATGAATATTACCGGTTTCTCACCTCCGGTTTTGTGCACGCGGATTTCGGCCACCTCATTTTCAACATGCTCAGTTTGTGGTTTGTGGGCGAAAGCATCGAGCGGTTATTTGCCATGCTGTTTGGGCCCAGCGGGACGTTCTACTACTTGTTCCTCTATCTCGTGGGCATTATCGTCTCAGACATTCCGACCTTTTTGAAACACCGGAAAAACTCGAAATACAATTCACTCGGGGCTTCCGGTGGGGTTTCTGCGGTGCTTTTTGCGGCTATTCTTTATGCGCCGCTGATGCAGATTTGCCTGTATTTCTTTATTTGTATGCCCGGTTTCATATTCGGCTTGCTGTTCCTCGGATACTCTTTTTACGAGGCACGCCGGGGTACAAGCTATGTGAACCACAGCGCGCACATGTATGGGGCTATTTTCGGGATGGTTTTTATGGCTGTGGTGTATCCTGGCGCGGTACCACAGTTTTTCCAGCAAATCCTGAGCTGGCGCTTATTTTAATGTAGCCAGCACGGTAACACTACCTACCGTCTTATCTTGCAGATTAACGTTGATTTCGGCGTCCAGGGGAATATACAAATCGACTCTGGACCCGAATTTGATAAAGCCCATTTCGGTGCTTTGCTCCACTTTATCACCTTCCTTCACATACCAGCGTATACGACGCGCAGCCGCACCCGCGATTTGGCGGAATAGCACTTCCACGCCTTCGATCGTGCGGATTACGACCGTAGTACGCTCGTTTTCAGTACTAGACTTCGGGTGCCATGCAACAAGGTAGAGGCCTGGGTGGTATTTGAAATATTGAATAACCCCACTGATCGGGTTCCAGTTGACGTGCACATTCAGCGGCGACATGAAGATGCTGATCTGGCGACGCGGCCCTTTGAAATATTCTGTTTCTACAACTTCTTCGATTACAACCACCTTGCCATCACAAGGAGCCACAATCTGGCGGTCGCTTTTGTGGACCACGCGCGAAGGAACACGGAAAAACTGCACGACGAGAAAGAAAATGACAATGCTCGCAATCAGTGTCAAACGGGGGATCCAGTAGCCGTCGGGAAGGAGATAGTTGATCCCTAAATTAATAATGATCAGCACAATGGCCGTCACAGCCATGATCGTATATCCCTCTCTGTGCAGTTTCATGCAGGTTTATTTTTCGTTAATGATGGTATTTGACTGCAAATATCGCATAAATCCTGATTTTCCGGCAACGAAAAAGCCCCGACGGGTTACGCCGGGGCTTTTTCGTAACGTCTCTTATGACTTTGGCCAGGTGTTGTCAGTTATGGTCAAGTGTAGTCATTGGTAGTCGGGAGGAGAATGTTTCTCTGCCTTTTTTACAAAACATGACCGCGCGGTGGACCGCAACATCTGACTATTCTTGACGACACTTGACAAAAAGTGACTAGTCTTCATGAACGTCAACCACAACGCAGTCGCCATTCTTCACCTCGTGCTCCACTTTCTTGAACTTCACGTCGCGGACAATGCGGCCGTCGCGGTACTGGACCGAAACGCGCTGGTTACGGTCGGCGATTTTGATGGTGCGGACCGGCTGTGCCTTCGTGGTCGATTCCTGGGTGTGGAAAGTGTCGCTTTCCAGGTCATAATCTTCCTCGCGGTTGGTGTGCAGCTCGGGCGCTGGCTCCGGACGGCGTACCTGCTGCGGTACTGCTGTCGGCGGCGCTGCTTCTTCCTGCGGAATGTCGGCTTTCATGAGGAAGGAGATCATATCGAAATTCACTTTGCTCAGGAAGCGTTTGAAGAGCTCCACCGATTCGAATTTGTAGATCAGCAATGGATCTTTCTGCTCGAATACCGCATTCTGAACGGATTGTTTCAAATCGTCCATTTCACGCAAATGCTCTTTCCATTCCTGGTCGATGAGCGAAAGCACGATCGCCTTCTCCATTTCGCGGGTAATGTCCTTGCCTTCGCTTTCGATGGCTTTTTGCAAACCTACAACCACGCCGGCCTGACGGATACCGTCGCTGAACGGAATCATAATTTCGCTGATCACCGCGCCGCGTTCGGCGTG
This sequence comes from Dyadobacter soli, assembly GCF_900101885.1. Taxonomy (GTDB): domain Bacteria; phylum Bacteroidota; class Bacteroidia; order Cytophagales; family Spirosomataceae; genus Dyadobacter; species Dyadobacter soli. The sequence continues at coordinate 274,937 of NZ_FNAN01000006.1, forward strand.
GATCGAGCGGAGAACCGGCAATGCTTTGCCTGAAATACCGTCGTTTTTGTCCTGATATTGCTTCTCGGCCGCATCGTACAGTTTTTGCGACCGGTCCGAAGGTTTCAATGCAGCATATTCGTTTTCACTAAACGGCACTTCCATTCCCAATGTGGTAATGGCAGCGAGTTCCAGCTCTGCGTAACTTCCGGCAGTCGTGGCGATTTCGTCGCACACATCGTACAATGTGTTGGCAATATCCACCGCCAGACGATCTCCGAACAATGCATTGCGGCGGCGGGTATAAATCGCGTCACGCTGGTAGTTCATTACATCGTCATATTCGAGCAGGCGTTTCCGCATACCGAAGTTGTTTTCTTCAACTTTTTTCTGCGCTCTTTCGATCGATTTTGTGATCATGCTGCTCTGGATCACTTCGCCTTCTTCAAGGCCCATGCGGTCCATTACCTTCGCCATCCGGTCGGAACCGAACAAACGCATGAGGTTATCTTCCAATGACACGAAGAATTGAGACGAACCCGGGTCACCCTGACGTCCCGAACGACCACGCAGCTGGCGGTCGACGCGACGGCTTTCGTGGCGTTCCGTACCGATGATCGCCAAACCGCCCGAGGCTTTCGCTTCTGCGGTCAGCTTAATATCGGTACCACGACCGGCCATGTTGGTAGCAATCGTTACTGTGCCTGGTTTACCGGCTTCCGCAACTACTTCCGCCTCGCGCTGGTGTTGTTTCGCGTTCAAAACCTGGTGCGGGATCTTGCGGAGCGTCAGCATCCGGCTGATGATCTCGGAGTTTTCAACCGAAGTCGTACCCACGAGCACCGGCCTGCCGGCCTCCACGAGTTCTACGATTTCGTCGGTTACTGCATTATATTTCTCGCGAACCGATCGGTACACCTTATCTTCCTGGTCTTTACGAACGATTCCACGGTTGGTAGGGATCGTAACGACGTCGAGTTTGTAGATTTCCCAGAACTCGCCAGCTTCCGTTTCCGCCGTACCGGTCATACCGGCCAGCTTGTGATACATCCGGAAGTAGTTTTGCAGGGTAACCGTCGCGTAAGTCTGTGTCGCATCTTCCACGCGCACGCTTTCCTTCGCTTCGATGGCCTGGTGCAAGCCGTCGGAATAGCGGCGGCCTTCCATGATACGGCCGGTTTGCTCATCGACGATCTTCACCTTTCCGTCCATGATCACGTATTCCACGTCTTTTTCAAACAATGTAAATGCTTTCAAAAGTTGGTTAACGGTGTGGATACGGGCTGTTTTTACGGAATAATCACGGATCAATGCTTCTTTCGCGATCACACGGTCGTGCTCGTTGAGCGAAGTATCTTTTTCGATCGCATCGAGATCGACGGCGATGTCCGGGAGAATGAAGAAATTGGTTTCCTCCGATTCACCCGTCAGGAAGTCGATCCCTTTTTCGGTCAGTTCGATGCTGTTGTGGCGCTCGTCGATCGTGAAGTAGAGCGGCGCATCAGCCTGCGGCATCAGTTTCTGGTTTTCTGCAAGGTAAATCGATTCCGATTCCTGCATAATGGCCTTTACACCGCCTTCGCTGAGGTATTTGATCAAAGGCTTGTACTTAGGCATACCGCGGTGTGCGCGGAACAATGCCAGACCGCCCTCTTTTTTATCTCCTGCCTGGATTTTCTTTTTCGCGTCGTTCAGGAAGTCCATCGCAAGGCGCTTCTGCGCTTCGACGATCCTTGAAACACGTGGTTTCAGTTCCAAAAACTCCTGCTCGTCACCCCGTGGTACCGGACCGCTGATGATCAATGGCGTACGCGCATCGTCAATCAAAACGGAATCGACCTCATCGACCATTGCGAAATGGTGCTTGCGCTGCACGAGCTCTTCCGGCGTCCGTGACATATTGTCACGCAGGTAATCGAAACCGAATTCGTTGTTGGTACCGTAAGTAAGGTCTGCTTTATAGGCATTGCGGCGTGCAATGGTATTCGGCTGGTGGCGGTCGATACAGTCGACGCTCAGGCCGTGGAATTCAAAAAGTGGTGCATTCCACTCGGCATCGCGTTTTGCGAGGTAGTCGTTCACGGTTACAATGTGAACGCCCTGTCCGGCCAATGCATTCAGGAAGGAAGGGAGCGTAGCCACGAGGGTTTTACCTTCACCCGTTGCCATTTCGGAGATCTTACCCTGGTGCAACACCACACCACCAATCAGCTGCACATCGTAATGGATCATGTTCCATTTGATAGGCTGCCCGATCACGTCCCAGGTAGTATTCCAGATTGCTTTATCGCCGCTAACGGTCACATTCGACTTTTTAGTGGAGATTTCACGGTCAAAAAAGTTGGCGGTTACTTCCAGTGTATCATTTTCTGTGAAACGGCGTGCTGTATCTTTCACGATCGCGAATGCTTTCGGAAGAATTTCCAGCAATACCCTTTCCAGTTCTTTATTTCTTTCCAGTTCGAGGGCATCTATTTTCTTGAAGATAGCCTCTTTGCTGTCCACATTCGGTTCGTCGGCCGCCTGCTGTCTCAATGCAGCAATTTGTTCGTCGACGGATTTGAGTTGATCGGCAATATGTTGTTTCAGGTTCGCGGACTGTGCCCGGAGCTCATCATTCGACAGGGAGGCCAGGAGGGCATATTCGGCACTTACCTTTTCAACGTACGGGGTCAATTCTTTTAAGTCCCGTTCCGATTTCGTGCCGAACAGCTTGGAAAATATTTTAAACATGATGTGTTGTATGTTTTTTAACCGAATTTTTCCTTGAAAAATATTGCGCCTGCCATCAACTGAGTGTCAGATTGTCAGCAAAACCCATATTTAATATCCCAAAGGTAATTCATTGCCAATAGTATTACGCAACTTCCGGCATAATCCTAATGCATATCTAATGTTAAATAACCATTGTCTATCCTCAAAAATCACCCGTGCCAACGGCCTGGCACCGTTTATACAGATTTAGAACCACTACTAGGTAATGCATAGTACCTTTAACACATCAAAACGATTTAAACATACAGAGCCATGAACCATAATAAATTGTTCCGTAACACCAGCAATAAAATGATCGGCGGAGTAGCCTCAGGATTAGCCGATTACTTCGAAATCGACGTCACCATCGTCCGTGTATTGTTCGTTCTCGCAGTATTCATCCCCGTCACTTTTCCTGTCATTTTGATTTACATTATCCTTTGGATCGTCATGCCCGACGTCGCAAAACGACCCAAACAGCTGGAAGAAGGGCACATTCCTTCTTAAAAAATTAAGACTTCCATCAGCAAAGACTTGGTAGTTGCAAACCGCCGGAAAACAAACTCCGGCGGTTTGTTGTTTTAGGATTAATACCTATTTTTACGATGGTATGCAGGCATACTAAATATGAAATGCCTGCTCAAAACTGATTCAAAAACAGATCCAATATGAACGCATACATTGTGGCGGGCTATCGTACCGCGGTAGGCAAGGCGCCGAGAGGCGGGTTCCGGTTTACACGTCCCGACGACCTCGGTGCGACAGTGATCAAGCATTTGCTGGAACAAACCCCGCAGCTCGATCCCACCCGCGTGGATGATGTGATCGTGGGTAATGCGGTGCCGGAAGCAGAGCAGGGAATGCAAATGGGCCGGTATGTAGCATTGCTCGCATTGCCTAAAAATGTGTCCGGTATCACCATTAACCGCTACTGCGGCTCGGGTGTGGAGGCGATAGCGATGGCTTCCGCGAAGATCCACGCCGGAATGGCCGAATGCATTATCGCCGGCGGTACCGAGTCGATGTCGCTGGTGCCTACCATGGGCTGGAAAACTGCATTGAACTATGAAATAGCCCACACCAATCCCGATTATTACCTCAGTATGGGCCTTACCGCCGAGCAGGTAGCGCAGGATTTCAAGATCAGCCGAGAGGCGCAGGATGAATTTTCATTCCAATCACACCAAAAAGCGCTGCGCGCGCAAAAAGAAGGCTGGTTTGCGGAAGGCATCGTGCCGGTAACCGTGAAGGAAACCTATTTCGACCAGGGTTCCGGTAAGAAAAAGACGAAGGAAACGGTGATCAGCCAGGACGAAGGCCCGCGTGCAGATACGACCGTCGAGGCATTGAATAAACTGAAACCTGTTTTCGCGGCGGGCGGCTCGGTAACGGCCGGCAATTCATCGCAAACTTCCGATGGTGCTGCATTTGTGATCGTAATGTCCGAAAAGCTGGTGAATGAGCTGGGCCTCAAACCCATCGCACGCATGATGTCGTACGCGACCGCGGGTGTGGACCCACGCATTATGGGCATAGGTCCGGTAGCAGCCGTACCACTCGCATTGAAACAAGCGGGTTTGAAATTAAATGATATTCAGCAAGTTGAATTGAACGAAGCATTCGCTGCACAATCGCTGGCGGTGATCCAGGAGCTGGGCATCGACCCGGCTATCGTGAACCCGAATGGCGGGGCGATCGCATTAGGGCATGCATTAGGCTCCACGGGCGCAAGGCTTTCTGTACAACTTTTCAACGAAATGAAGCGCCAGGGCCAGAAATATGGCATGGTAACGGCCTGCGTAGGTGGCGGCCAGGGCGTTGCAGGCATTTATGAAAGGCTAAATTAGGCCGCAGACTAACATTCGAAGCGATTTTCAAGGTCTCCCCGGAATGGTTACCCATCTTCCGGGGAGATTTTTTATTTTTGCCCTTTCAACATGCACGCCCGCTTTCATGGATGTATCCATTATTATCATTAATTACAGGACGCCTCAACTCATTATCAATTGCTTAGATTCTGTCGGCCGGTTTACGTCCGGAGTAACTTATGAAGTTATTGTTGTTGACAACGATCCTGAGAACGGCGGCGGGGCATTGGTAAGGGTAGCGCATCCGGAAGTGCGATGGATCGATATGGAGTACAATGCGGGTTTTGGTATTGCCAATAACCGCGGCATGGAAATCGCCAAAGGTAAATACCTGCTGCTGCTGAATGCGGACACCCTGCTGACCGACAATGTGATCGGCCGGTGCTTCGACCGCATGAACCAGCGTACCGACATCATCGCCTGCGGCGCGTTGCAATACTACCAAGACGGGACCCCAATGCCTTTTTACCGGAGTTTCAACGAATTCCGGCGCACGTTTTTCATACTTCCTCCGAGTGGTCTGGTAGATAAGGTCGTGCACAAACTTTATCCGGAGCCGGATTACACCGATCCCGACCAGCACGACTGGCTTGTAGGCGCATTCATGTTCGTCAGAAGGGAAGGTTTTGAGAAAACAGGCGGTTTTAGCAAGGAGTTTTTCATGTATGGCGAGGATGTGGAATGGTCGGGTCGGTTGGGAAAGCTCGGCAAACTGTGCTATTTTCAGGATTGCACTTTTATCCATCTGGAAAACAATAACCCGTTCCGACGCACACACATTTCGTGGATCAATCGGTTCAGTACCCAAATGCAGGTTTCCAATTTCCTGTGGGTACGAAAGCAGTACGGCATTGCCCAGTATATTCTGCTGATCCTGCATTACATTTTCATGGTGCCGGTGGTGTATGGCTGGAAAATGCTCTTTAATTTGAGAAAAGGCGGAAATCCGTTCTCGGAACTCCGCACACAACATATATATGTAAGGAAGACCCGCGTTCTTTTAAAATATTTCTGGAAAACGCTGTTCCTCCGGAAAGGGCTGTACAAAATCAAGCCCCAGGAGAACATCGACCTCTTAACTGCCTCTGCATGAATCAATCCAAAAAAAGGATCCTCTTTTTTACACCCTATGCCACACGGACAGGATCAGAAATGATGCTGTTGTATATATTGAAAAAAATAGACCGTTCGCGGTTCGACGTCGGGATCGTCAGTTTCGCGAACGGCGAGCTGCTCGCCGAGTTTCCCCAGGATATTCCCGTCCACATTGCCCCGCGCAAGTTCAATACCATTGAAAAGATATCTTTCCACCTCGGTGTGAACCCGACTTTGAGAGCATTGCGGAAGATTGCCAAAAGTTTCAATGCGGATTTCTGGTATGTGAACACGATGATGATCCCCGAGACGATCGTCGTGGCAAAGGAATTCGGCATTAAGGTAATCACCCATTTTCACGAAATGCCGCTCACGTACACGTACCTGAGCGCGCCCGATTTCAAAAGCATTGTAGATTACTCGTCCCTGTTGATCGGCTGTTCGCAGACAACCTGTGATTCGATCAAAGACGCCGGCGGAAAGAATGTAGGACTACTTTATTCATTTATTGACCCTTCTTTGGTCAAAAAGGATGATGCCCGTTCGGCTGAGCTCCGTAAGAAGCTGGGTATTCCGGCGGATGCATTTGTATGGATATTGTCGGGAATGACTTCCGAGCGGAAGGGCTTCGATCTGCTGCCGGATATCGCCGCAGAGTTGAACGATCCGCGCGTACACCTGGTGTGGGTCGGTGCAACGATCGACGACGGATTAGTCTACTACACCGAGCAACGCTGCGCTAATAACACTTCTGCGACCAAAATTCACCTTACGGGCAAACAGAAAGAAGATTATTATGCCTACCTTAATATGGGAAATGGTTTTCTGCTGACCTCCCGGCAAGACCCGTTCCCACTGGTGATGATCGAAGCTGCGTTGCTGGGTAAGCCTATTGTTGCATTTCCTTCCGGAGGCGTTTCCGAGTTTATCAAGGATGGAATGGGTGTCGTTACCTACGATCTGAGCGTCAGACAAATGGTTGCGGCCATGCGGTCGGTGATGAGCGGCGAAACGAAGACAGACAGTGCCCTGAGCATTGAAAGGGCTAGCCGGTTCAATGTGGAGAACGGATATAATGAATGGATCGAATTAATTGACAAAACCCGTTAGTATGCTCAATTCTACGCGTGTGTTTAAGTTTTTGACCCGCATCACTTTGCTTCTAGCCGTGCTGGCATCTTCCGGCCTTGTCTCAGCGCAGAGTCAGCAAAGAACCACCGAAGCGGACAACCAGCGCTATCTCGCGCTGATGCTCCTGAACCTCACCGACCCTGACGACATCGGGCCCGAGCCCGACCTGATCCGCACCGCTGGCAGTTACGGCCTCAACGCGCTTTACATTACCATTCCCTGGGACAAGGTGTATTTGAACTCTCCGACCGACGCGCCGCGCTGGGCCAAGTACGACCAGCAGATCAAGATCGCGACGGATTTGGGAATGAAAGTAGCATTGCGCATTCACCTTGGCCGGTACAGTACGCGCATTAAAGGGTTCTGGGAGGTTTCTGACAGCCAGGTCAGCCATTCCAATAAACCCATGCTAAGCGGTTACGGGGATACATTTTTTGGCTTTGATAACCAGCCCATTCTCGATAAGGGTGTTGCCTTTGTGAAAGAGGTAATGAACCATTACAAATACCTGCAAACGGAAAAAAAGCTGCTCTATGTGTCGGTAACCTCTACGGCTACGCAGGAAGGCGAATATTCGGGTGGTTTGATCGAGAATGGCAAGGAAAACGCGGCGGTTTACGACTATTCTCCTTCGATGGTGAAGGGTTTTAAGGATTTTGTACAAAGCAAATACAAAAAAATCGAACGGATCAATTTTCTCTGGGGAATGACTTTCAAGTCGTTCGACGAGGCAAATCCGCCGGCTACGGCCTGGGATCCTAACCTTTCGTTTCGCCAGCGCTATGGAAAAGACTGGTACATCTACCGCCACATGATGCTGAAAAGATTTACCGAGCAGATGGTGACGGCGGTGAAGAGTGTCGATCCGGCTATCAAATATGTGTCGGACTACGGTTCGGTATTCGATTCGCAATCGGCGACGCGGGGAACGCTGGGTTTCCGCGATCTCAATGTGAAGACAGACGGTATCAAGGTAAACGACAACCTGACCGCCCACGATCACCGCTTTTCGGTGGATATCTTGAAAAGCGATGCGCCGGCGGGCTTCATTACGGCGAATGAGCTTTTTGTAAGCTCTTATCTCGATAATGCCATCCATATGAAGCAGATCAACGAGAATTTCGAACACGGAGCGAACATCGTGGCCGTGGTAATCTCGCAAAAAGAGCAGATGGCGCGCGCGGAAGGTTTTTTACGGCAAGGCGCAGTATCCTGGCTGAACAAACCTATGACCCCGATAACATACGCCGGTACCGTATCATACCGGCTGTCGGCAGCTACCGAAAAAGGCGGAGCGCAGGGAGTGGTTTACGACGAGTGGGCAAGGATCGCCTATGCCGATCGGGCGAACCCGCGACCGGTCCGCATTCGTTTGGTTGAAGACATTTTAGCGCCAAGTTACTGGGATGATGCTTCCAATCACGTGCCTTACGTGTTCAGGCCGGTGCCGATGCAGATCATCCCGGTAAACAAGGATTTCGAATACAGGCTTCCGATCGATACTTTCTCGGACGTGGACGGGAAGGTCGTACGTGTGGACGTGGGTGCATTACCCGCGTGGCTGCGCTATGAAAATGGCGTCTTACGCGGCAGGCCTACGACGCTTGGCGATTACCGCATATCCGTGAAAGGAATCGACGACGAAGGCGGCTCGGCGGAAGCGTTTTTTACCATTCGGGTGGATACCCGCGAGAATGCCAACAAGCCGCCGACCGTAGACAGCAACTTCTCGAACCAGCTGGTGGCGGTGGATAAGCCATTTACCATTACCATTCCCAAAACTGCATTCACCGATCCGGATGGAAGCATTACGAAGGTAGAGGCGAGCGAATTGCCTTCCTGGCTGACGTTCTCGAATGGCGTACTCAGCGGAACGCCGTCGAAGCTGGGAGATTACCGCATTATTCTCAAAGCATACGACGATCTGAATGCATTTGTGGAAACTTACTTCACGATTAAAGTAGTAGAGCCGCAGTTCCTGAACTCGCCGCCATTTGCGACCAGCGGATTGCCTACGAAGTATGCACAGGTTAACATGCCGTTCAACTTTATCCTGCCGGTCAATATTTTCGGCGATGCGGACGGCTACATTTCTTCGGTTACTGTGCAAAACCGGCCTTCGTGGCTCTCTTTTGCCCTAAACGAGTTTTCGGGAACGCCTACCGAGGAAGGCGAGTACCGGCTGATCATCCGCGCTTACGACAATGCGGGTGCATATGTGGAAATTCCGCTTGTGCTGTTGGTACAAACCCCCGAGCTGCGCTTTGAACTCGTTCAGGGAGGTAGCAAAGTGGATCAGCGCGTGATCCGGAAACTGTCGGGCGACGATGTGATCCCTTATGATTCGCTGCCTTCAAAGCTGAATATGTACGCCTACGGGAATTTTGAGTACGACAAAGTTTCGTTCGACCTGAATGGCCCTTACCGCAAGAAATCAACGACGTCGGTCTTTCCATACGCATTATATGAAGATGCTTCCGGCTTTGCGCCTTATGTGGGTCGATATACTTTAACCGTTATCGCATTCAAGGAGGATTCCGCAGTGGTGACGAACTCCATCGAGTTCGGTATTTCGGCGGGGGATAAGCTGGATATTACCAAAAATATGGAAGACTGGGCATTCTATCCGAATCCAGTCGAAAGCATCGTCAATATCAAGCTTCCCGAGTACCAGCCGGGCGATAACCTGAGCTGGGAGATCGTGACGGTGGCCGGCAAACGAATGCCTATCGTGAACTCGCTGGTAAAAGTTACAGATTCCCTGGCAAGCCTGGACCTCGATGCGATCGGCTTGTCGGCAGGCATTTATTTTATCCGGATAGAAAACAACGGGGAATTTTTAAAACAGTTTAAAGTTTTCAAGAAATAGCGAGGCGCATATGTTAGCAATTGTTAATGGCCGCTTATCTAGCGGTCATTTTCATTTATTTTAGGAATAGTATGCTTGCATAATAATTTATATGGCCTATATTTGCATTAACCTGTAATGGTATGCAAGCATACTCAACACGTTCCCGACTAACCCGCATTCAGATATGTCCGTTGCAGCAGTAGACCAGACTTCCATCAAAGGTGGAGAATTCCTGATCAAGGAAACCCAGGCAAATCAGATTTTTATCCCCGAAGAATTCAATGAAGAGCAGCGCATGATCGCTGACACGTGCCGCGATTTCCTTTCGAAGGAAGTGTGGCCGCGTTTGGATGAAATCGACCAGGCGAAAAGCACGGCGCTGATTTCGGGGCTGATGGACAAAGCTGGCGAGCTGGGCTTGCTAGGCACTGCGGTACCGGAGGAATTTGGCGGTTTTGGAATGAATTTCAATACTTCCATGCTCGTAGCGGAAGCGACAGGCGCGGGCAACTCATTCTCGGTGGCGCTTTCGGCGCATACCGGCATCGGTACATTGCCCATTTTGTACTACGGCAATGAAGAACAGAAGAGCAAATACCTGCCCAAACTTGCCTCCGGTGAATGGAAAGCAGCCTATTGCCTTACCGAGCCTGACTCCGGTTCCGATGCCAATTCGGGTAAAACAAAAGCTAAACTGAGCGCCGACGGGCAGCATTATGTGGTCAACGGCCAAAAAATGTGGATCACAAACGGCGGCTTCGCGGACGTGTTTATTGTTTTTGCCAAAATCGAAGAAAATGGCGAAACCGATAAAAACCTGACGGCATTCATCATTGAAAAGTCGTTCGGCGGGATTACGATGAACGAACCCGAGCATAAAATGGGCATCAAGGGTTCGGATACGCGCCAGTTATTCTTCAACGATTGCCTGGTACCCGTGGAAAATATGCTTTCGGAGCGTGGTAATGGGTTTAAAATAGCAGTTAATATCCTCAATATCGGCCGGATCAAGCTCGCTGCGGCGGCTTTGGGCGGCTCGAAACGCGTGGCTTCGCAGGCCATACAGTATGCCAATGAACGCAAGCAGTTCGGTACCGCGATCGCCAATTTTGGTGCGATTAAGCATAAGCTGGCCGAAATGGCGGTGCAAATGTTCGCGACCGAGTCGGCGGCGTACCGTGTGGGGCAAAATATAGATGATCTCATCCAGGCCTTCAAAGAGAAGGGAATGAACGATGCCGAGGCGAAATTGAAGGCTCTGGAAGAATTTGCGATTGAGTGCGCGATCATGAAAGTGCATGGGTCGGAAGTGCTGGATTTTGTGGTTGACGAAGGTGTGCAGGTGTATGGGGGGATGGGTTTTTCGGCCGATGCACCGATGGATCGCGCCTATCGCGATAGCCGGATCAACCGGATTTTCGAAGGTACCAATGAAATCAACCGGCTGCTGGTCGTGGATATGCTGCTGAAACGCGCCATGAAAGGCCAGCTCAACCTCATGGGCCCGGCCGCTGCGGTGGGTAAGGAAATTTTGTCGATCCCCGATTTCAGCTCCGACGAGGATGAAACTTTGTTCGCAGCGGAGAAAAAGGTGATCAAAAACTTGAAAAAGGCCGCATTGATGATCGCCGGTGCCGCGGTTCAGAAGTTTATGATGAAACTTTCTGACGAACAGGAGATTATCATGAATCTTGCCGACATGGTAGTTGAAATTTATGTGGCCGAATCGGTGTTATTAAGGGTGGAGAAACGGATGGGGTTGCTGGGTGACGAGGCGAATGCATTGCAAAAAGATATAGCACTCATTTACCTCAATCGCGCCGTTGAAAAAGTGAACAATGCCGGTCGGGCAGCCATTACGAGTTTTGCCGAAAGCGACGAGCTCCGGGTAATGCTGATGGGCCTGAAAAGATTCACGAAGATCGAACCAATGAACCTTAAAGACGCGCGCCGCCGCATTGCCGACGAGCTGATAGCCGGAAATGACTACGTCTTTTAAAAAATTATAAATATCTCAGGCGAATAACCTGCTACAACTGAAAACCAAAATGTACACGTTGAAAGCCGTATCTGACTCAGATGCGGCTTTTTTGTATCTTGGTAAAAGGTTTTCGATTATCGGTCAAAATACGCAATTTTGGGAAACCAAAAACGACGCCTTTCTCGTTAGGTATGAGGTTCCTTTTTTGAGTTAAATAGCAAAAATAATTACGTTGGATTCACTACTAGCTACTGAAAAACCACCTTTCATGACATTGCATTCCGTGGATCTGCGTACCACAGGCCAGTTTCCTGCATTACTACTCGATTACCTCGATCAGAAACCGACGCTTGATTCTTTTTACAGCATTTTCCCGACGTTGGAGAATGCGGAAAAGGCCATTTTGAACAAAAAAGGATTTACGGCCGACAAGCGCAAAACGCTCGTGGACGTGCTCACGAAACAATATCGGGGCCTGCCTTACCTGCCGGATTTTTCGGTTTTATTGGAAGAAAATACATTCACCGTAACAAGCGGCCACCAGCTGAATATCTTCACCGGGCCGTTGTACATTATTTATAAGATCGTCACGATCATCAAGCTTGCCGAAGCATTAAAGGCGAAATATCCACAGTACAATTTCGTACCCATTTACTGGATGGCTACGGAAGACCACGATTTTGAAGAAATAGCTTCGTTCCATCTTTTCGGGCAGACGCACAAATGGACGGGCGAGCATAAAGGCGCCGTTGGAAAGCTTAATCCAAAGGAATTGGCAGGTATTTTGAAACAATTGCCTGACAAACCACTGCTTTTTGCCAAGGCTTATCTCGAAAACAACACATTGGCGGACGCGGTGCGATGTTATATGCACGAGCTCTTCGGACGTTACGGGCTGATTAGCCTGGATGCCGACAATGCGGATTTGAAACGGCACTTCCTGCCGGTTATTCAGGAAGAACTGAAAGACTCCATTTCGGAGAAACTCGTTACAGAAACCACTTCCCGGTTGAATGCGCTCGGTTACCATACTCCCCTGCACGCGCGCGAAATCAATTTCTTCTACCTCGACGACAACCTGCGCGAACGCATCGTACGCGAGGACGGCGTGTTCAAAGTGCTGAATACCGAGCTGGAATTTAGCGAGGATGAACTACTGGCACTTGCAGAGACAAATCCCGAACGTTTCAGCCCGAATGTAATCCTGCGGCCGCTGTACGAGGAAGTGATTTTGCCTAACCTTGCGTATATAGGCGGGCCGTCAGAGGTGCCTTACTGGATGCAGCTGAAAGGCGTTTTCGAGCATTTCAATGTGCCTTACCCGATGCTGATGCCGCGGAATTTTGCATTGTACATGAATGGTCATCAGTACAAAAAGGCGCAGAAGCTGAAAATCGATTACAAAGACCTTTTCCTGGACGAGATCGCATTGCGCAAGACGTTCATCGAACGCAATACCGAGCACGAGCTCAACCTGAACGATCAGAAAGAGGCATTCAACGCTATTTTCGATCAAATACTCTCGAAAGCTACCGAGGTAGATCAGACCATGCACGGCGCCGTCAAAGCCGAGCAAACACGCCTTTTGAATTCGTTGAAACACCTCGAAAAGCGCATTGTCCGTGCCGAAGAGCGTAATCACGAATCGGAGATCGAGCAATTGCTGACCCTTAAAAACAAACTGTTCCCGAACGGAATCGCCCAGGAACGGTATGATAATCTCCTTAATTTCTACATCAACGACCCTCAGTTCATTCAGAAGCTTTACAATGCCTTCGATCCGCTGGATTTCAGGTATAATGTGCTTTTGGAAGACTAGGGGAGGGGGTTAATCCTTCATTCTCACATCCCCGAAAACGGAGGTTACAGTAATCTTGGGCCCACCACCCGACCCGACTTTGCCCTGGTAATGCTTCATCTTGTCGGGACGACCGTCTTTTTCGGGCTGCATGGAGAAATTGACATTTTCGGTCGGATAACTGAACTTGCCATACGTCACGCTCACATTGAACTGGTTGGCCTCGGCCGGCAGCACAATGGACGAGTACTGGGCCTGGATATCCACATTCTGGGCTGAATGCGTCAATTCGTCGATTTTAAAATTACCCGAATAATTGAGTTTGATCTTCCCTGTACCTCGGATCGTACCGATTTTGGCCCCTGAGTAGTCGATAGCGGCATCCAGGTTCACCACATCGCCGATCATCAGTTCGCCATGTTTGTTGCTCAGCCAGACTTTCTTCGCCTGATCGAGCTTCACATTGGAATACTGGCAATCCAGTTTCCCGCCATCCATTTTGCCGATTTTAGCGCTTCCAAATTGAATGTCGATCACATTATCAGGGTTTTCGAGCAAAGTTGCCATGAAATTGCCGTGCTTGGAATCGACGGTAAGCGGTGCGTAAAACGAAGGAATGTCGGTATTGCCGAACTTGTTGCGCACGGTCAGCGCATTCTCCTTGGGCATGTAGATCGTGTAATCGATCTGGATGAAGTTCTTATCGCCTTTACCTTTATTCCAGCCATTGTTGCCAAACTGGCTGCGGTCGATGCGCGTGGTGATGCTGATGAGATTTTTCGCGCGTTTTTCATCGATATTCACAGAGCTGAGGTATTCGGCGGCACGGCTGTCGGAGGGCGCATTGGCAGTTACCACGATCTCCACCTTGATCTCTTCCTTAGCCCACAGATTCACCTTCACGAGACCAAACTGGTTGTCTACTTCGAGCGCATCGCTCTTTTTGACGTCGAACACCTTCACAATATTCCTTCGCTTCTCTACCAGTCCGTTCTGTTCCGAATCATCGGGATTGAGGGCTGCGCTGGCTACCTGCGGGAGTGTGGCGATCACACTAAATAACAGGAGCGTCGCTATTTTCTTTATCGTTGTCATTTTTCACTTTGTTAATGCGTTGCAAAATTTCCAGTTGTTGGTTCAGCAGATCGACCTGTAATTGCAGGTTCTGAACCATTGCTTCGAGCAATGCTTCCTGGTTAGGGGCGTTCGACAAGTTGGAACGAAGGTTTTTATAGTTCGCTTCCAGACTTTCCAAATCAGCGGAGAAATCTTTGTACAGCTCCGGGTTGTTCCGGGCCAATTTGATGATCTCCTCCCTTTTTTGGTCTATTGCAACATTGTATTGATTGAATTCGCGGGCATATGCGGGGACTTTCAGGGCCACGTTAGGATCACGGGTAATGCCATACTCGTTGTTGAGGTAAACCAGAAACCCGATCCCGAGCGCCAGGAACACCCCCGCGGCAATGCGCCAGTCGAAATAGGGGTTACTCAGACGCCTGATTTTTTTTTTCGATTTCTCAGGTACTATCGGAATCTCGTTATGTAATTGGCTCTCAATCTGGCTCCATAAAGAATCCTGCGGTAAGAAAGTATCAAATCCATCCCTGTTATCACGCACAAACCGCTCCAATCGATCCTTTTTATCAGAAGAATTTTTCATAGATTCATTAACTTGTCAAGTGTAAATAATAGTCTCAAATCCGTAATATTTAGGGGTTCATAGCATCTTAATCGTTTTGCAAATTTCAGCCGTTGCTGGTCATTTGTAGTCATGCATTGTCATTTTGTTGTTTCTCTCCAATCTGACCACACCCGACTATTTTCTGACTACACTTGACCATTCCTGACCACTTCCTGACTAAACCTGACTATTCCGTTACCGTACCAGCATCTCAGTCAACTTACGCTTCGCCCGCATGTACTGCGTCCGGGAGGTCGTTTCGCTGATCCCGAGCACTTCGCCGATTTCTTCGTGGTCGTAGCCTTCGAACAAATACAGGCTTAGTACCACCCGATAACCATCCGGCAATTTCTGTACCGCGTTGCGGACCCTTTCTATTTCGAGCGTCGTGTCGCTCTCATCCAGTCCGAAAGAATCCTCATTCCGGTCGCTTTGCTCTAATGTCTCGTGGAATTCTTCTATTTCCACCCATTTTACCTTTCTGCTCCGCATGTGGTTGATCGCCTTATTGACCACGATTTGCTTCAACCACGCCCCAAACGTCGACTGCTGCCTGAACTGGTGGAGGTTCGTGAATGCATCCACGAAAGCCTCCTGCAAAGCATCCTCAGCCTCTCCCAAGTGGTTCAGTATCCGCATGCAGATGTTGAACATGGCTTTCGAGTAATGTTTATAAAGCTCGTACTGCGCTTTGCGCTCTCCGAGTTTACAACGCTCTACCAGTTCGACGTGCCGGTCGGGGTAAATTTGTGTTTTCAAGCAGAAGGTTTATATTTTGAACGTTCTGGATCAAAGACAATGCTTTCTGCGGCATGTTGCATTTGTTTTAAAAATTTTTTCAAAATGCCGCATACCGAACAAAGGGGCATACCGTGTTGTTCTTAGAAAAAGGCGGGATTATCTTTGCACTGCCTTGATGCAATCTACCGATTTTAGTACATGAAAACTTTCAATATCCCCGATTTTTACCGGAGCCGCATTATCACGCCGATCAAGGAGTTCCGTCGTAAAAATGATAAGCTGAAAAGGGATTATTCGCCCACCGTGCTCGATTTCGGACCGGTCCGGTTCCTCATCGCGCGGCATTTCGGGTTTTGTTACGGGGTAGAGAATGCGATCGACATCGCCTATAAAGCCATCGCCGAAAACCCGGGCAAGCGGATATTCCTTTTGAGCGAAATGATCCATAACCCCGATGTGAACCGCGACCTGATCGAACGGGGTGTGCAGTTTATCATGGATACCAAAGGCAACCAGCTCATTGGCTGGGAGCAACTAACGGCCGAGGATATTGTGATCGTCCCGGCGTTCGGTACGACGGTGGAAAACCAGCAGAAAATAGCGGAACTCGGGGCAGCCGAATACATGTACGACACGACCTGCCCGTTTGTAGAGAAAGTCTGGAACCGCGCGGCGCAGATCGGCGAGAAAGATTATACGATCGTAGTCCACGGAAAGCCCAATCACGAAGAAACTCGCGCTACATTCTCGCATAGCAAAGAAAATGCCCCGACCGTCGTGGTCGAAAATATGAAGCAGACGCAGATTCTGGCCGAATATGTGACCGGTACCAGGCCCTCATCGCAGTTTTTCGAGGATTTCAAAAATCAGTATTCCGAAGGTTTCGATCCTGAGAAGGACTTGCAGCGGATCGGTGTCGTGAACCAGACCACCATGCTAGCCTCCGACACCCAGGGCATTGCGGATTATCTCAAAAACGTGATGATCCGGCATTATAGCCTGCGTCCCGAGCAGGTGGAAGATCGTTTCGCGAACACGCGCGACACATTATGCTACGCCACGAACGATAACCAGGACGCTACCTACGCATTGCTCACGCACGACGCCGACCTCGTTGTGGTGGCCGGTGGCTATAACAGCTCCAATACTTCGCATTTGGTGGAGTTGTGTGAACAGAAGTTTCCGACCTATTTTATCGAGTCGGTCAACAAAATACTTGACAGGCATTTGATCCGTCATTTCGACCAGCATAAAAAGGAAGAAATCGTTACTGAAAACTACATTCCGGGACACACTCCCGTGCGCATCATGCTCACGTGCGGCGCCTCGTGCCCGGACGCGGTAGTAGAAGGAATTCTCGTGCGATTGCTTTCATTTTTCGAAGGAGCGAAGCCGATTGAGGAAGTAATGGAGGCATTTTGACATAACGGTGACCGCTAAATTTCACAGAGGCACCGTTGAATCATTTGAAAGCAGTTATTAAGAGCGAATTAACTTGTATAGTTTAATTTAGGCGGATGGTTTGGTTACAAAAATCATCCGTTTTTTATATCTTCTTTCCTATGAAAAAGACTGCCATCCTGTGTTCTTTTTGCTTTCTCTTTTTGGTCTGGGTTTTCAGTAGCTGCTCTTCCTTCAATGAAATCCGCGTGGCGGGTACCAACTTCACCGAGGTGGTAGGGCAATCGCAAAACCTCGTATTCACATTCAACAAGGACCTCGTTTCGACGGCCGAGCTGAACAATTGGGACTCGACGCAATATGTGACGTTCGAACCGGCTGTTCGCGGGAAGTTCAAATGGACGGCGCCGAACGAGCTGGTGTTTTCACCGGTTGCAGGCTTCGGTGCGGCTACTTCGTATAAAGCCCAACTGACTGATCTGATTACGGAAAAGTCGGACAAGGACAAGAAGTACAAACTTTCGCAAGACCCTATCACCTTCCACACGCCTTATCTGCAACTCACGGAAACGGAAAGCTGGTGGACATTGTCGCAGGAAACTGGCAGGCAGGAAGCGCGGCTCCGGTTGCATTTCAACTACCCGGTGAATGCACAGAATGTGGCTGAAAAGTTAAAGGTATTGGCGGGAAATCAGGCATTGGAATACAGGATTTTGCCTTCTCAGGACGAATCGGCGGTGACGCTGGCATTTGCAAAAGTGGGTGCGGCGGATAACAATGAAACGCCTGTCAATATTGCGGTCGATAAGGGGGTAAAAGTGCAAAATACCTCGTACAGCAGCCAGGAAGCGCTTTCGAAGACGGTGAGCATTCCTTCGCCGCTGCATTTGGAAGTAGTGGATATTAAAACGGGCTTTGAAAACAATGCGGGTTACGCCAGGATCGTGACCACCCAGGAGCTCGATAAAGAAAGTATTGCGAATAGTTTTACGGTCAATCCCGAAGCGGCGGTAGAAACCGAGCCCACCGAGAATGGCTTCATCATCCGCGGGGCTTTCAATGAGACGGAAACCTATGTGCTGCAACTGAAACAATCGCTGAAAGGGATTTTGGGGCAGAATCTGGAAGAAGAAACCTCGCGTGACCTGTTCTTTGGCAAAATGCCAGCAGCGATCTCGTTTGCGAATAAAAAGGGGCTGTATTTGTCGTCCAAAAGTTCGAGAAATATCGGGGTAAACATCGTGAATGTGCCCAAAGTGCAGGTACGCATTTCGAAGCTGTATGCCAACAATATCCTGCATTTTATCCACAACAACCGCTGGAATGATTATGCCTATGTGGGCGAGGAATGGCAGCCGACGGGTAACTTCAATTACAGCGACGACCGTGAAGGCCAGTTGAGCGACGTGATCGTGAACAAGACCGTAGAGACGCAGGATTTATCCAAAAACAAGGGCGTAGCCGCATTGAACATCGCATTACCTGACGACAACAAACGGCAAGGCGTATATCTCGTGTCGGTAAACTCCGAAGAAGAAGCTTACCTGGGTGCTACCAAGCTGGTTTCTATTTCCGATATCGGCCTTATTGCTAAGCAGGGAAAAGATGAGCTTTGGGTTTTTGCCAATTCGATTAAAACCAACGAGCCGATCAAAGACCTTGAACTGACGCTCGTAAGCTCGAATAACCAAAGCGTACATACCATCAAAACAGATGGCGAGGGTATCGCGCACATCGAAAAATTGAGCGAGAAAGCGCCGGGCTTCAAAATTGCGATGATTACGGCCAGCTCCGAGGATGACTTCAACTACTTGCTGCTGGAAGATACACAGGTACTTACCTCACGGTTCGATGTGGAAGGGCTGCGGGATAATGCTTCGGGATACCAGGTATTTATCTACGGTCAACGCGACATTTACCGCCCGGGCGAAACAATGCATTTCAACACCGTATTGCGGACGCAGGATTGGAAGACCGCCGAGAAAGTACCGCTGAAACTTCGCCTGCTTACGCCGAATGGCCGCGAGTTCCGCACCTGGCGTAAAACGACGAACGAGGAAGGCGCAGTAGCGTCGGAAATTCCCCTTGATGCCGGTGTGCTGACGGGCACCTATATTCTCGAAGTATACAATGCGAATGAGGTTTTGCTGGGTTCGCAGGCTGTGAGCGTGGAGGAATTTATGCCCGACCGCATTAAGGTTGATCTCAGCGGCGCCGCGAAGGATTATGTTTCCGGCCAGAAAGTATCGCTCACGGCCACTGCTACGAACCTGTTTGGTCCGCCCGCAAGCAACCGCACCTACGAAATGGATTTCCAATTGCAGCGGAAAGGCTTTTCTGCCAAAGGTTTCCCTGAATATACATTCGACATTCCCGCCGAAACTACTTTCGAGCGCGACAGCCGCCAGGGTACCACTAACGAACAGGGGCAAGGTAATCAGGAGTTTACATTGCTTTCGGGCTTGCAGGATATAGGTGTGCTGGAAGGGAAAATTTACGTAACCGTTTTTGACGAAAACGGCCGGCCGGTCAACAGGTTGCAAAGATTCGACGTGTACACACAGCCGGTATTTTACGGTATCCGGCTGCCCGACTCTTACGTGGGTACCAATGCGCCGGTTCCCGTTGATATTGTGGGTGTTGGCAAGAATGGCGCATTGCAGAATGGCGCCGCGGCGAGCATTGAAGTGGTACGCCTGGAATATCAAACGGTTGTGGAGAAAAAGTACGATCGCTTGCAATACACTTCCCGCAAGCATGAAAAGCTGGTGTATTCCAACAAACTAACGCTTTCTGGTGGAAAAGGTACCTTCCGCTACGTGCCTACGGTCTCAGGCGAGTACGAGGTACGTGTGCGACGTCCGGGCGCAGCGCATTACACACTCGCGAATTTTTATGCTTACGGCTACGGTTACACGCAGTATTCTTCTTTTGAAGTGAGTAATGAGGGCCGCGTGCTGATGGAAACCGATAAAAATCAGTATAAAACCGGTGAAACGGCCAAGGTACTATTCAAAACGCCATTCGATGGAAGATTGCTAGTGACCGTGGAGCGGAATAATGTTTTAGAACAGCACATTCTTACCACCGAGAAAAAGGCCGCCGAGCTCGCATTCAAAATCAAGGATCAGCATTTGCCGAACGTTTTCGTGACCGCGACGCTCATCAGGCCGCTGGATTCGTCCGATATGCCGCTCACGGTGGCGCATGGCTTCCAGCCCATCCTGGTCGAAGATCCTGACCGGAAACTGGATGTCGCTATCACTGCCGTAGAAAAATCGCGGTCGAAGACGAAACAGCAGATCCGGATCAAAACCGAGCCGAATGCGGAGGTGACGCTGGCGGTAGTGGATGAAGGTATTTTGCAGATCAAAAATTCCAAAACGCCGGATATTCACGGGCATTTCTACCAAAAACGGGCATTGGAAGTTTCGAGCCACGATTTGTACGCGCAACTTTTCCCCGAACTAAGCATTTCAGGGACTTCCAGCTCGGGTGGTGACGGTTATGATCTGGAAAGAAGGATTAACCCGCTCAGCAACGGACGTACCGAACTGGTATCGTTTTGGAGCGGGCAGCTGAAAGCTAATGGCAGCGGCGATGTGACCTTTGATGTAAATATCCCGCAATTCAGCGGCGACCTGCGCATTATGGCCGTGGCTTACAAGGATAATGCATTCGGCTCGGCGACAAAGAATATGAAGGTCGCTGACCCCATCGTGATCAGCGCCGGGTTACCACGCTTCCTGAGCCCCGGCGACGAACTGGTATTGCCGGTGAATATAAGCAACACCGAAGCCAAAGCCACTACTGCGACTGTTTCGATTCAGCTTTCCGGCCCATTGGCGGCTGGTGCGGCCCCGGTTACGCAGAATATCACTATACCAGCGGGAAAAGAAAGCCGCGCCATGTTTGCGGTGAAAGCAGCGACGGCTATCGGTGTGGGTAAAGTGGTTGTGAAAGTGAATGCATTTAAAGAAACATTCATTAATCAGACTGAAATTTCGGTCCGCCCCGCTTCGCCATTGCTTAAAACCAGCACATCCGGATTGATAGCCGGCGACAAACAAGGCACGATCGATTTGAAATCGTCATTTATTCCTGCTACAAGTACTGCGCAGGTGGTTTTGAGCCGCTCGCCGCTTGTGCAGGGCGGAGGAAAAGCATTATCGACGCTGCTCGGCTATCCTTATGGCTGCCTTGAACAGACGGTTTCAAAAGCATTCCCGCAGATTTATTTTGCCGACCTTACCAAAGCGATGGCCGCGCCGGTTTACACTGTGAAAAGTGGTGAAAGCGATTTTAACCCGATGACCAACGTGCAGCAGGCTATCCGTAAAGTAGAATCGCAGCAGCTTTTCAATGGGGGAATGGGCATGTGGCCGGGCGCGCAATTGGAAGATTGGTGGGCTACCGCCTACGCCGTGCATTTCCTGGAAGAGGCTCGCCGGGCGGGATTTGAGGTAAATGCCAAAACCCTCAGCCGTGCCGTGGAATTCCTGACCGCGCAAAGTGGTACCACGGCCAACAGGGAAGTCATTGTCGCGAGCACCAATAATGGATTAGCCTACGAAGGTCAGCCGACAGGCACGCAAACGAAAAAGACCGTAGCTCGCCGTGAGGCCATTTATTCACTGTACGTACTCGCATTGAATGGCCATCCGAACCGCGCTTCGATGAATTATTACAAACAAAATCCGCATTTGCTCACGCAGGATTCCAAATACCTGCTCGCAGGCGCGTACCAGCTCGCGGGTGACGCGCGGAGCTTTAATGCATTGTTGCCGAAAAAGTATGTAGCCGAGAATGCCGGGTCTTACTACGACCATAGCTATTCATCGCCGCTGCGGAATATGTCCCTGGTTTTGAATACATTAATAGAATCTGATCCTTCGAATATCCAGATCCCGGTGTTGGGCCGTCAGCTTTCGCTGGCCATTCAATCGGCTTCCTATCTGAACACGCAGGAGGCTGCATTTGCGGTATTGGCTTTGGGTAAGCTGGCCAAAAAGACGTCCAACTCGACGGTTACTGCTTCGGTTTCGGCTAGTGGCAAGGCGCTGGGCCAGTTTTCGGGCAAGGAGTTGAAGATTTCGAAAGGTATTGTAAACCAAAAACTGGCGGTTAAAACGCAAGGCAAGGGCGATTTGTACTGGTTTGCACAAACAGACGGCATGTCGGCAACCGGAAATTACACGGAAGAAGACCAGGGTATCAGCATTCGCCGCCAGTTCCTGACGCGCAATGGCCAGCCGGTGCAGAGTTTCCATCAAAACGACCTAGTGGTGGTGAAATTGACGCTTTCGAGCACCAATGGCTTGCCGGTCGACGATATCGTCGTGACAGACCTGCTTCCGTCAGGTTTTGAAATTGAAAACCCCCGCATTACCGAGCCGCGCGATATGCCATGGATCAAAGAAGCAGCCGTGCCGCGTCACTACGACATCCGTGACGACCGCATTCATTTCTTCACCGTGGCCGAAGCCCGGGAGAAATCCTTCTATTACCAGGTTAGGGTCACTTCCAAAGGCACGTTTACGGTAGGCCCGGCCGCTGCGGACGCGATGTACCGGGGCGAATACCGCAGCTATTCAGGCGGCGGCAAGATTACCGTCGAATAAATCAGAAAGAGAAACCACGCAAAATCAATCCACCGATGATGGCTCCCGCAATGGGGGCCACAACGGGGATCCAGCCATAACCCCAGTCGGAGTCGCCCTTGTTGGGAATGGGCAGAATGGCGTGCGCGATCCGCGGGCCCAGGTCGCGGACAGGGTTAATGGCATAACCCGTAGTACCGCCCAGGGACAATCCAATGCTCCAAACCAGCATACCCACGAGGTAAGGCGCGACGCCGGACGGAATACCGCCTTTTTCAGGATCGGAAGTGCCCGCATAGCCGATCGCGACAATGCCGACGATCAATATCACCGTTGCGATAAATTCACTTAGAAAATTGGCCCCGGTACTTTTAATGGCCGGGCCGGTTGAAAAGCAGGCCAGTTTAGCCCCGCCATCTTCGGTAGCCTTCCAATGCGGCAGGTATTGCAGCCACACCAGTACCGCGCCGAGGAATGCGCCGATCAGCTGGGCCGGAATATAAGTTGCTACAAAGCTGTAATCATTTTGAAGCACGGCAAAACCCACCGTCACGGCCGGATTCAAATGCGCGGCGGCACTGCCGAATGCATTGGCCGTGAATACCCCGAACATCACCGCAAACGCCCAGCCCGCCGTAATTACGATCCAGCCGCCGCTTTCTCCTTTGGTTTTTTTCAGGACGACATTGGCGACTACGCCATTGCCCAATAATATCAGGACCATTGTCCCGACTAGTTCTCCAATGAAAGGCGAAGGCTGCATGTGCTTTGTTTAATCAAGGTTAGTGAACGAATATGCGAATAGTTTTATAATTTCTATTTCCAATCCCAAAAAGAATTTTTCGTTCCGGTTTTACCATTTTAGGACCATGAATTCTGCTAACTTTGCCTGATAATCAATTTTTGTTATTGAAAATCATGTCATTAAATCAGCTTACGGCGATCTCTCCGGTTGATGGCCGTTATTACAAACAAGTATCTGAACTTTCGGCCTATTTCTCGGAATATGCCCTGATTTACTACCGGGTGTATGTGGAAATCGAATATTTCATAGCACTCTGCGAAATTCCCCTTCCACAGTTATCAGAATTTGACAAGAAAAAATATGCGTCGCTCCGCAAAATCTACGAGGATTTCAGCGAGGCCGACGCACTGCACATAAAGGACATCGAAAAGGTGACCAACCACGATGTGAAGGCTGTCGAGTACTTCATCAAGGAGCAATTCGAGAAGCTGGGCATCGAATCTTACCAGGAGTTTATCCATTTCGGACTTACTTCACAGGATATCAACAACACGGCGATCCCGCTTTCGCTGAAAGACGCGATGGAACGCCAGATCAAGCCGTTGTTCCGTCAGGTGCTTTTCGTATTGAAAAGAATGTCGATCGAATGGAAAAACGTACCGATGCTCGCATTCACGCACGGGCAGCCCGCGTCGCCTACCCGTGTGGGTAAGGAATTTCTGGTGTTTGTGGAGCGTCTGGAACGCCAGCTCGAAATGCTGGACAAAATCCCGCATTCGGCGAAATTCGGCGGTGCAACCGGTAACTTCAACGCGCACCACGTCGCTTACCCGAAACAAGACTGGATGGCATTCGGCCATCATTTTGTTGAAGGTTTGGGATTAAAAAGAAGCCGCCACACGACGCAGATTGAGCATTACGACAACCTGGCCGCTACTTTCGACTGTCTGAAACGCCTGAACACGATCCTCACCGACCTTAACCGCGACATGTGGACGTACATTTCGATGGGGTATTTCAAACAGAAAATCAAAGCCGGCGAAGTAGGTTCGTCTGCGATGCCGCACAAAGTGAATCCTATCGATTTCGAAAACTCGGAAGGTAACCTGGGTCTCGCATCGGCATTGTTCGAGCATTTTGCTTCCAAATTGCCCATTTCCCGCCTGCAACGCGACCTTACCGACTCGACGGTTCTCCGTAACATCGGTGTCCCGATTGCGCATTTGGCCATTGCACTGAACTCATTGCTGAAAGGCCTTGGCAAAGTGGAACTGAACGGCGAAGTACTGAAAGCCGAACTGGAAGAAAACTGGGCCGTAGTTTCCGAAGCAATCCAGACGATCCTTCGCCGCGAAAGCTATCCGAAGCCTTACGAAGCATTGAAGGAGCTGACGCGTACCAACGAAAAAATTACCCACGACTCCATCTCGCGTTTCATCGAGACGCTGGACGTGTCCGAAAAAATACGGGAAGAACTTCGCGCATTGAGCCCATTTAATTACCTGGGCGTTGTGGAAGACACTTTCTAAGGGAAGTCAAACCCCCAACTCATCCCTGATCTTCTCCTGCCATTCGCGCGGGAGAAGATCCATCAAATCCACATCACAGAGCGTCGCAATGCGGCAATAGTGCTCCATTTCAATTTTCGTGGTACCGGTCTCCCATTTGTGGTAACCCACCTGGGAAACGCCGAGCAAGTCGGACATTTGCTTCTGTGATAGCCCATTACCTTTCCGGTAACTGATCAGAATTTGTGAAATACACATGACGTCGGTTTAAAGCGTGAATGCTTTGAACCGGGGCTGGTGCGTTGGGGTATTGAGTAGCGTGAGTATAGTAATGATTGACCGGGTCGCCGGAGCGATGAGTCAATGAGTGAATGAGTGAATAATTTAAATAGCATTCACTCATTCACTCATTCGCTCATTCAAAATTAAAAAATTATCCGCACTTGGACGAGCCGCAATCTTTGCACGTCAAGCATCCCTCCTGATAGAGCAAATTCGTTGATCCGCAGTTCTGGCATTTTTGCTTCGCCGCTTCGGTACCGTCCGGAATGTAGCGTTTCAATGCGCGGGCTACACCGGCTTTCCAGGTGTTGATCGCTTCGTCGAGTTGGAGGCTGCTGATCAGGTCAACTACCTTTTCGATCGGCATTCCGTGGCGCAATGTGCTGGAAATCAGCTTGGCGTAGTTCCAGTATTCAGGGTTGAATTTGTGGGACAACCCTTCAATTGTGGTTTTATAGCCGCGCGTATTTTTGTACTGAAAATCATAACGCGAGCTGCCGTCGGCTTCGCGGTTTTTGATGATCAGCCCTTCATTCACCCAGCGAGGGATCAGAATGCCATCTTCATCATCTGCAAAACCGGTAAAAATCTCGTATGGACGCCCGTCGATCAGGCCGATGAATGCGATCCATTTATCTTTTTTGTTCTGAAAACGTACCACATCGGCTTCGAGCGTTTGCGGGCGCTCGGTCGGGAATGGGGTAGCCGCGCCTTCCTGCGGCTCCTCTTTTTTCTCGGTATTGGAAATCAAAACGCCTGAACGCGAGCCGTCGCGGTACACGGTAACGCCTTTGCAACCCGCTTTCCAGGCTTCCATGTAGCATTCGCCCACGAGCTCCTCGGTGACGTCGTTCGGCATGTTGATGGTCACGCTGATCGAGTGGTCGACCCATTGCTGAATTGAGCCCTGCATTTTCACCTTTTTGAGATAATCCACATCATTGGAAGTGGCTTTGTAGTAAGGCGATTTTTTAACCAACTCATCGAGGTCTTTCTGCGCGTAATTTTTTGTCGTATCGAAGCCATTCACCTCCATCCATTGCTTGAAACGGTGGTGGAAAACCACATATTCCTCCCACGAATCGCCTACTTCGTCCACAAAATCCACGCGGACATCTTTATCATTCGGATTAACCTTTCTTCTTCTTTTATAAACCGGAAGGAAAACCGGCTCGATACCCGACGTGGTTTGAGACATTAAGCTGGTCGTTCCAGTCGGCGCGATGGTCAGCAATGCAATGTTACGGCGGCCGTATTCCAGCATTTCATAATAAAGTTGCGCGTCGGCCTCTTTCAGACGGTTGATGAACGGGTTATTTTTCTCCCTTTCCGAATCGAAAATAGCGAACGCACCACGCTCTTTTGCAGTATGCACCGATCCGCGGTAAGCTTCGAGCGCGACGGTTTTGTGTATTTCAACGGCAAATGCATTGCCCTCGTCGCTGCCGTAACGCAGGCCCAAAGCCGCCAGCATATCGCCTTCGGCAGTGATACCGATACCGGTACGGCGACCTTCGTTGGCCTTTGTTTGAATATTGAGCCAAAGGTTGCGCTCTACGAGTTTCACGTCCGCATCTTCCGGATCTTCATCTATTTTTTGCAGGATGGCGTCGATCTTTTCGAGTTCAAGATCGATAATGTCGTCCATCATGCGCTGCGCTGCCGCAATATGCTTTTTGAACAGCTCCCAATTAAACTTTGCCTTGTCTGTGAATGCGTCTTCGACGTACGAGAACAGGTTAATGGCCAGCAAACGGCATGAATCATACGCGCAAAGCGGGATTTCGCCGCATGGGTTGGTCGAAATAGTCTGGTA
This sequence comes from Dyadobacter soli, assembly GCF_900101885.1. Lineage (GTDB taxonomy): Bacteria > Bacteroidota > Bacteroidia > Cytophagales > Spirosomataceae > Dyadobacter > Dyadobacter soli. The sequence goes on from NZ_FNAN01000006.1 coordinate 302,171, forward strand.
ACCGAGGTCGGCGTAGCAATCGGGCACGGATTCGCGGATGATCGTGTCCCAGAACAAAATGCCCGGCTCGGCAGATTGCCATGCATTATGCACGATTTTTTTCCAGAGCGCCGTCGCGTCGATGTCCTTGATATGCGAAGGATTGTCGCTTTTGATCGGATATTGCTGGCGGTATGCCGTTCCCGAATCCACCGCTTTCATAAATGCATCGTCGATTCGTACCGACACGTTCGCGCCTGTAACCTTACCCTGCTCCATTTTTGCATCGATGAAGCTTTCGGAGTCAGGGTGTTTAATGGAAACCGAAAGCATCAATGCGCCCCGGCGGCCATCTTGCGCTACTTCCCGCGTAGAATTGGAAAAGCGTTCCATAAACGGCACAATGCCCGTTGACGTAAGCGCCGAGTTCTTTACCGGAGAGCCTTTCGGACGGATATGCGAGAGGTCGTGCCCCACGCCGCCGCGGCGTTTCATCAATTGCACCTGCTCCTGGTCGATTTTCATAATGCCACCGTACGAATCCGACTCGCCATTATTGCCGATCACAAAGCAGTTGGAAAGCGAGGCGATCTGGTAAGGGTTACCAATGCCCGTCATGGGGCTGCCTTGCGGGATAATGTATTTAAAATCCTTGATCAGATCGAAAATATCCGCTTCGCTCAGCGGGTTCGGATAGCGCTGCTCGATCCGCGCGATCTCGGACGCGATGCGGCGGTGCATATCGTTCGGTGTGGCTTCATAGATTGCTCCGAACGAATCTTTCAAAGCGTATTTGTTCACCCAAACGCGGGCCGCAAGGTCGTCGCCTTTGAAGTATTCCAGCGACGCCCGATAGGCTTCGTCACTGGTATAGGTTCTTTCTGATTGTGAAGATTTTATGGATTCCATTGGGTGGTATCAGACGTTTTTTGAAGAAGTTGAGAGTTTCAAATTTACATATTTTGGTTTTTAAATGAAAGCGAATGTTGAAAAAAGTTTGCAAATGTTTTAGTGTAAAATACTCTATTTCAATGTGTTGAAATTTTTAATTTTATAAAAAGTTTGCAAATTTTTATACAAGCTGAAAAATCCTTATAAAAATTATTACAAAAAAATACCGGCTCTCTAAGGAAGCCGGCAATTTCGGAATTACTATGGCGAAATTTAATCTTAAGTCGTTAGTACGATCTGTTTTGTTGTCACAACTGTATAGCGTGCTGCTCGATGAGCGCAGGCCATTCGGCCAGTTCGGGAATGCCCGGCTTGCGCTTGCCGAAAAACTGGTTGAACATCACACCATCCTTATCGATGAGCTCGATTCCGGTTACGATGCCGTCTTCGGTAGGCTTTCTGACCACCCAGGCTTCATCGATCGCGTCTTCCCGTAAATGCAGGTTGAACTCCGGGTCCATCACGTTCAGCCACGGGCCCATAACAAATATCTTTTTGATCGGGCCGGTGTGGATTTGAATGCAGTTTGGATTTGAAACGAAAACCATAATCGGCAACCCGGTTTCGGAAATCGCGTCGAAAAGCGGTTTCATGCTTTCCGGCTTAATGCGGTGCGCGTAACCTTCGGGTGCATTGCGCAATGCCTGTTTCCGGGAAAGGTTATGCTTGCGAAGGAGCGTGAAAAAGTCGTGCGTGTCTTTCAATGCCAGCCATTCCTGCTGGAATGCGGGCCTGTCGAGGCCAGGAGCCTCTTCGGACTCGGCTACCTTTTCTTTTTTCTCGCTTACAAAAAGATTTACATCCTGGTCGGCGGCGAGGTATTTGGCAACTAATGCGTCGTAGGCTTCCTTGTTACTTTTTTCCGTGAGGTAAATCTTATGCGCCGCTTCACCGAAACTGTTGAAGAATTGCAGGCTGAAACGGTCGTTTTCCGAAACGGCAAAGCCGAATTTCCAGTCGCCGAGGAACAGACGGAGGTCGATATCCTCGCCCAGCACCAGGCCGACGTGGTTGTTGAACGATATTTTCTCATACACACCCTTGCGCTCGTGTACGACGTGGTCGTTACGCGTGAGCGCCATCACGTGCCCGAGTGAGCCCATTTCCTTGATCAGCTCCCTGAAATCGCCGGCGAGCAGCTGCACATTGGTTCCGAGCCCGGTCGCAAGGAGTTCCGCTTCCGAGGTGCCAAGCGCTTTGGCGTCGTCACGGATGCGTGATTTGGGATTGGCGAGTTTGTACTCTGCCCAGCGTTCTTTCAATTCAGTTCTGTCCGGTGAAAGGGTAGACTTCATGTCTTGGTATTTTAATTGTTATTAATCAGGGTAAATGGTACGGTACGGGCGCCACTTGCGGCACAATTACCGGGTAAGGCGTCGTTTCCGGCTGGATAATCTGCACCGGCAAGCCAAATGCTTCCTGGATCGCCTGCTCGGTAAGCACGTTTTCGGGTAAGCCAATGGCGTGCATACATCCGCCTTTGAGCATTAGCACGCGGTCGGAATATTGCAATGCCTGGTTCAGGTCGTGGATCACGGCAATCACCGCGAAATTTTTGCGCGTAAGTTCCTTTGCAAGCTGGAATGTCTCGTACTGATGCAAAAGATCCATTCCGGTGGTCGGTTCGTCGAGCAGGAGCAAGCCATTTTCGATCTCCCACACCTGCGCGAGCGCGCGGGCCAGCTGCACGCGCTGCTGCTCCCCGCCGGATAAGGTCGGGTAAATTCGTCCTTTCAAATGGCCAATACCGACTTTTTTGAGGCACATATCGACAATTGCCAGGTCGCGCTGGGTTGGATCGGCGTCGTAAAACGGGTAGCGGCCCATCAGCACAATTTCCTGCGTAGTGAAGGAGAGCGTAATATTGTTTTGCTGGGACAAAACAGCCCGCTTGGTAGCCAATTCCTTCAATTTGTACTTTCGAAGGTCGCGGTCGTGGAAATGCACCGAGCCGGAAGTGGCTCCCTGTTCCGCGGAAAGCAGCTTGATCAACGTCGATTTTCCGGCTCCATTAGCACCCACAATCGCCCAGAATTCCCCGGGTTTAACCGAAAAACTCACGTTATCGAGCAATTTCCGGCCTTTTACTTCAAACCCTGCATTCCGCACCTCGATCATAGCCGTTTCCGTTTTTGTTCCCACAAAATATAAATGAAGAACGGCGTACCCAGCATGCCCGTAAGAATGCCTATCGGCAGTTCCGACGGCGCTACGATCGTGCGGGAGAAGGTATCGGCTATTGTGAGCACAATGGCGCCCGCAAATGCCGATCCGATTATCAATGTCCGGTGGTTGGGACCGAACAACGTGCGTATAATGTGCGGTACTATCAATCCTACAAAGCCGATACTCCCCGCCACGGCCACGGACGCACCTACGCCCAGGGTTGCGAGGATGATTACCTGCCTTTTCAGGGATTTCATATTCACACCAAGGCTCGCCGCCTGGCTTTCGCCGAGCACGAGCAGGTTCAATGCTTTGGATAAATAGGGCATGAAAATGAGTGAGATTCCTACGAATGGCCCCACGGCCATCACGGAATTCCAGCTGGCGCCGCCCAGGCTGCCGAGGTTCCAGAAAGTAATGTTGCGAAGCTGGGCATCGTCGGCCAGGTAGGTCATCAGCCCGGTTACCGCGCCTACAAATGCATTGATGGCGATTCCGCAGAGCAGCAACGTGGCCACGCCGCCTTCGCTGGTGATTTTGGAGAGCTGGTACACAAGGTACGTCGTGCCGGCTGCGCCGAGGAAAGAGACAAACGAAATGCCGTATGCGCCCGCGAGCTCGTTCAGCATTCCGAAGTATTTAACGTTGAGCATGATGACAAAAACAGCGAAAAGCGATGCACCCGAAGTGACGCCGATGAGCGTGGCATCTGCGATAGGGTTTCGGAATAACCCTTGCAGCGACGCGCCCGCAATGCCCAATGCAGCACCTATGAGTACCGCCAGACATACCCGCGGCAGGCGGATGATCCAGAAAACGATCGATTTCTGCTCCTCAACCTGCATTTCGGTAACCCAGCCGAGTTTGAATGCGACGATCTGCCACAGCTCGCTGAGGGAAATCGATAATGCACCGGTGCAAGCCGCGAAAATCACACACGCCAGCAGGATCGAGCCCAGTATCCACACCATTTTGCCCATGGAAGAAGGCAATATGTGTTTCTGGAAGCTTTCCGCTTTCGTCGTGTCGCGCTCGTTTACCGTTTCTGTCAGCATTGCCTCTTATTTTACTTTTTGGGAAAGTTCAATGGCAGCCTTGCCGAGCCGGGGACCGAAGCCGGTAAGGAACTGGCCGTCCATGGTGACGATCTTCCGGTTTCTACCGGCATTGGTACTGGCCACGCCGGGAATTTTCAGCAGGCCGTCCATGCCTTCGAGGCTTTCCAAGCCGCTGGAAAACAGCACAAGTACGTCGGGGTTGGCCGCAATGAGCGATTCCGCGGTCAGTGGTTTGAACTCGGTGAAGCCGGCGACGGCATTCTTATGCCCTGCTAATGTGAACATTTTGTCCAGTGAAGTGCCGGTACCGGACACCATTAATGTGCCCGTGCCGCGTGCGTAGATGAAGAGTAATTTTTTGGGATTGGCGGGCGCCGGGATTTTTGCGAGGTCGGCCTGCAATGCTTTCACCATTTTTTCGGCCTGTGCGGAAGCGTTGAAATAGGCTCCTACCTCGCGAATAAGCTTGATAGCGCCTTCATTGGAATACTCATGCTTGAACTCGACCAGTTTTTTGCCGCTGCTATTCAGCTGTTTCACCACTGCGGGTGGCAGCATGCTCTGGTTGGTGTAGATGATCACGTCCGGGTTCAATGCCAGAATGCCCTCGGCCGCAATGGTGCGGTTATGGCCGATCTTAGGGATTTTTTCGAGCGATGCGGGGTAGGTACTCGTTACGTCCACGCCCACAAGTTGCTTTTCCAGGCCAAGTCCGACGAGGATTTCACTCAAAGTCCCATTGGCGGACACGATCCGGAGTGCTTTCGCATAACCCGTTCCCGCTGTGAGAACCAGGATTAGTAAACAGATATAAAATCTCGAAACCAGCTGCATTTCAGGGTTTTACTTTTTATAGGAAAATATTTTATCCACTTCCAAAACCAGCAGCGCTTCCTGGAACATCGTGTGGATCTCCTCCAACTCGGTATCGTCGAACGAGAGCATGAAGTTCGGGATGGGCGACTGTAACAAATGGGTTTTGCCGTGCGGAAGCGGTTCACTGAGGCTGTGAATGTGGTACTGATCATACAAAATGGATTGGAATCCCCTCAAACCATCCTCTGTAAACACAAAAAGCACATTACCGTAGGCGAAATTGAAATGCGTGCAGCAATTGCACTGTCCGATGTAGCCTTTGCCGGTCTGGCTTAAAATCCGTAATGAATTGTATGAATGCGAATCCTCCTGCATAGCCTGTTAATGATCATGGATTTAAATGCTTTCCTGAATTTCGCCATTTGTCGGAGGCAAATATATGTTATTAATTTAGACCAAGTATAAATAACCAAGAAAAATTTAGTTGAGCCTTCCCGGAATCGTCTGGCAGACTTCTTATTATTGTAAAATCATTCCTATACCTGAACGCTCTTGAAAAAGCTAGTTACCAACCTGACCTTCTGGGTCCTTGCCGCCATCACAGCCGGTGCACTGCTCGGTCACTATCTCCCCGACACGGCGGTGGAAATGAAGATTCTCGGTGAAGGATTCATTTCCGTGGTGAAGCTTTTTATCAATCCCATCATTTTCCTGACCATCACTTTGGGCATTGTAGGTATGGGTGACCTGAAAAAGGTAGGGAAGGTGGGTGCGAAAGCATTGCTCTATTTCGAAGTGGTGACGACGCTCGCGCTCATTGTCGGGATTATCGTCGCCAACGTTATCCGTCCGGGCCACGGCGTGGTGACCGATTCGCTGGAAAAAGGGGATATTTCCAAATTTGCGGGCAAAGCGCACGATTTCAGCTGGCTGCAATTTTTCTTCGACAACGTGACTTTGCAGGTTTTGCTCATTGCATTGGTATTCGGCTCGGTATTGAGCCGTATTGAAGCCAAGCAACGCATTGTCGACGGGCTGAATTTTATATCCAAATACGTTTTCAAAGCCCTGCACCTGGTCATGATCTTCGCGCCGATCGGTGCATTCGGCGGGATGGCGTTCACAATCGGCAAATACGGCATTCATACCTTGCTACCACTCGCCAAACTGATGGGTACCGTCTACGCGACTATGGCCGTCTTCATTTTCGGGGTTTTAGGATTGATTCTGCGGACTTACAAAATTAGCCTGTGGCGCTTTTTGAAATACATCCGGGAAGAACTGCTGATCGTACTCGGTACTTCCTCATCGGAAGCGGGTTTGCCTTCGCTCATGGCCAAGCTCGAACGAATGGGATGCTCCAAGCCGGTGGTAGGCCTCGTGGTACCCGCAGGATACTCTTTCAACCTCGACGGAACGACTATTTATCTTTCAATGGCCACGATCTTCCTCGCGCAGGTTTTCAATGTGCATTTGAATATGGGCCAGATACTTTCATTGATCGGCATTCTGATGGTCACCTCCAAAGGTGCCGCGGGCGTAACCGGCAGTGGTTTCGTCGTACTCGCCTCCACTTTGACGGCCATTAAGGTAATTCCCGTCGAAGGTTTGGCACTTCTGCTCGGTGTAGACCGTTTCATGTCAGAAGCCCGCGCGATCACCAATTTCATCGGCAACGGCGTCGCTACCATCTGGCTCGCCAACAACGAAAAGGAATTCGACCGAAGCAAAATGGAATACGCGTTCAAAAATATCCAGGAGACCGAGAATGTGGTGACGGATAATTTGAGTGATGTGACGCAGCCGTCTGGAACTAAGCTGTAATATTGATCATGATGAATTACCAGGATTTTGTTACTTCAAATCCAAATGTCATGCTGGGTAAACCAGTGGTCAAAGGCACGAGGATAACCGTCGAGCTGATATTACGTAAATTGAGCGAAGGAGCAACGGTATCCAATTTGATGGCAATGTATCCGGGTGTAAGTCATGAAAGTATTTTAGTCATAATGGATTACTACAAATAGATTCAGTTTTTTAAACAAAGTACCTCTTATATGTCCAATCAGGAAGCACTTCATATACCTACCCGGGCGAAACGGCCTTTTATTGGGGAAGAATTTGATTTGAAGAAATGGGAAGATGTTCAGCCATTCTTCGAAAATTTGAAAAACAGGGAGATCAACTCGCTGGAAGATTTGAAACAGTGGTTCTCAGATCGCAGCGAGATCGAATCCTACCTTTCTGAGAACTTCGCATGGCGCTACATCCGCCAGACTTGCGATACGGCCAATACCGGCCTCATCAATGCATTACAGTTCTTCATTACTGAAATCCAGCCCAAACTGGCGGAATACGGCAATGCGCTCGATAAAAAAGTCGTCGATAACCCGTTCCTGAGCGAGTTGACGGCGCCCGGCTTCGCGATTACATTGCGCGGCATGAAAAAGGCGATCGAGATTTTCCGCGACGAAAACATCCCGGTAATCACCGAAATGCAGACCGAGGAGCGTAAATACGGCGCTATCGCAGGTGCGATGACCGTCACACTCGACGGCGAGGAAATGACACTCCAACGCGCTGCCGACCGCCTGCAATCTACGGATCGCGCGGTGCGGGAAGAAGCATGGCGCGCGATTGCCGGCCGCCGGTACGACGATCACGAAAAGCTGGATGATTTGCTGAATAAGCTCGTTACCCTCCGTGATACGGTCGGTCGCAATGCCGGTTTTACCAATTATCGCGACTATATGTTTGCGGCAATGGGCCGTTTCGATTACACGCCGCAGGATTGCTTCAACTTCCACGGTTCTGTGAAAAAGGCCGTCGTGCCGATTTTGAACGAAATGGCAGCGGAGCGCAAAGCGGCATTGCAGGTCGATGCGCTGCGGCCTTGGGATACGAAGGTAGATCCGAAAGGGTTACCGCCGTTGAAACCGTTTGAAACCGGAGAAGAGCTTCTGGATAAAACGATCCGCGCATTCTCGCGCCTCGATCCGTTCCTGGGCGACTGCCTGCGCATTATGAAAACCATGAAGCACCTCGATCTCGAATCGCGGAAGGGTAAGGCTCCGGGTGGTTATAATTATCCACTGGACGAAATCGGTGTACCATTTATTTTCATGAATGCGACCTCGAACCTGCGCGACATGGTTACGCTCCTGCACGAGGGCGGGCACGCGGTGCATTCGCTCGTAACGCGTGACCTCGCATTGAATTCCTTCAAACACACGCCTTCGGAAGTAGCGGAGCTGGCTTCGATGTCGATGGAGCTGATCACGATGGATTTCTGGGACGAGTTCTTTGAAAATGAGGAGGAGCTGAAACGCGCCAAAATCACGCATCTGGAATCGATCATCGAAACGCTCCCCTGGGTAGCGACGGTGGATAAATTTCAGCATTGGATGTACGAAAACCCGCAGCACACGCCGGAGCAGCGTACGGAGGCCTGGGTACGCATTTACGAGGAATTTACGGATACGGTAATGGACTGGTCGGGGTTGGAAAACTTCAAAAAGTACCTGTGGCAGCGCCAGTTGCATATTTACGAAGTGCCTTTCTATTATATCGAATACGGCATTGCGCAGCTCGGGGCGATCGGTGTCTGGAAAAACTACCGTGAGAACCCCGCGGCCGGCTTGAAAGGCTATCTCGATGCTTTGAAACTCGGGTATACCGCCACGATCGGCGAGATTTACCAGGCTGCCAACATTCCGTTCGATTTTTCGGAGCGGCACATCGCTGAGCTGATGCAGTTTGTGCGGGATGAATTGGCGGAGTTAAAAAAATAACATTTCAAGCTCCCGCAATTTGGTGGTTATGAAATTGGCGGTTATTTTTGCGCACAATACTATGAACGATCAAAGAAATGAAATTCAATAAAATAGTTGCTTTTGTTGCGTGTGTGGTGCTTCTTTCTTCTTGTGAATACCAAAAATATAACCACAAGGAACAGAAAGATCTGAATGCCGGTAACGAATGGGTGTACGGCGTAAGCCCCGACTCCCTGCCACGTCAGATGTCATTCAAGTATGATGCGAAGCCTGAGCTCGACGCCCGCGTAAACGACATCCGCGCGAAACTTTACGGTGGTAAAATTCCTAGCTCGCTGGTGAAAGAATAGCAACCATTCATTGAGAAAATATACGAGATATCCCCACGAAATGGGGATATCTTTTTTTTGTCCGGTTTTAACCATTATTGAACAATTTTAATATTGCATTACGCGTATTATCCTTCTGGATTCTACCCATTGAGTAAGTGAAGTTGTGACGATTGAACATTTTTAATTTACTTTACGTATTCGAGGCAGGGCGAAGCCGAAATTTTAGATAGAAATAAGCGATTAAAAAGTTTTCAAAACATGAACATAGCTTTGGTCACCGGCTCCGCCGGACTAATTGGAAGTGAATCGGTAGCTTTTTTGGCTGATAAGTTTGATCTGGTCATCGGAGTCGACAACAACCTGCGTCAGTACTTCTTCGGCGCGGATGGAAATACCGAATGGAACCGCAACCGTATCGAGGAGGCTTTTGGCAACTATAAACACTATGCTGCGGATATCCGCGAAGTGAGCCAGCTCGAACCGATCTTCAAAGAGTACGGTACCGATATTAAAATGATCATTCACGCGGCAGCGCAGCCAAGCCACGACTGGGCGGCACGCGAGCCGTTCACCGATTTCGGCGTGAATGCGGTGGGTACATTGAATATGCTGGAAATGACCCGTCTGCATGCTCCTGAGGCCGTGTTCATTTTCACTTCTACCAATAAAGTTTACGGTGACAATCCTAACTACCTGCCGTTGGTAGAGCTCGAAACCCGTTGGGAAATCGATGAAAATCACCCGTATTTCACAAATGGTATCGACGAAAACCACAGCATCGACCATACGAAACACTCGATCTTCGGTGCGTCCAAAGTGGCTGCCGATATCATGGTGCAGGAATATGGCCGTTATTTCGGCATGAAAACAGCGGTTTTCCGCGGAGGGTGCCTCACAGGCCCTAACCACTCCGGCGCGCAGCTGCACGGCTTCCTGGCTTACCTGATGAAATGTGCCATTACCGGAACGCATTACACGATTTTCGGTTACAAAGGCAAGCAGGTTCGCGATAACATTCACAGCCACGACCTGGTGAACATGTTCTGGCATTATTACCAAAACCCACGTCCGGGCGAAGTTTACAACGCCGGCGGTGGCCGTTTTGCCAACTGCTCGATGCTCGAAGCCATCGCATTGTGCGAGCAGATTACCGGAAACAAACTTTCTTACTCATACTCGGAAACCAACCGCATCGGCGACCACATCTGGTACGTGAGCGACCTTTCCAAATTCAAATCGCATTACCCGGATTGGAACTGGGAGTACGGCCTGACGGAAACGCTCACGCAGATCCACGACGGAATCGCGTCGCGACTAGGAGTAAAAACGGTTTAAATCATATTCAAAGCCTCCGGAACTGCTTTCCGGAGGCTTTCGTAACTCTCTCCCATGCCAGAAAATTACGTCATTATTATTCCCCAATTCAATGACTGGGAGGCGCTGAATCTGCTGATTCAAAAGATTAATGCGGATTTAAATACTCCAATCCTTCAAAATACCACGCTGCTCATTGTCGACGACTGTTCTTCGCGTTCGAGGACGCAGCCATTCGCGGCTTTCGGCGGTAAAGAGCTGAAAGTATTGCGGCTGTACCGAAACCTCGGGCATCAAAAGGCCATCGCAATCGGCCTATCGTACGCCGCAGAGCACATGAAGGCCGATAAGGTGATTGTAATGGATGCGGATGGGGAGGATGCGCCGGGGGATATTAACAAGCTGGCGGCGAGGTCGATCGAAGAACCCGACAAGATTATTTTTGCGGAGCGTAACAAGCGTACAGAAGGCTTTTTGTTCCGGTTCTTTTATATTATCTACAAATATGTCTTCAAACTGCTGACGGGTAAGGTGATCACTTTCGGCAATTTCAGCCTGGTGCCGCAAAGCCGTTTGCAGAATCTCGTCCGCGTTTCGGAAATCTGGAACAACTATCCGGGCGGTGTGATCAAATCACGCATTCCCTACGACTCTGTGCTCACCAACCGCGCCAAACGGCTGGCCGGCGAGAGCAAAATGAACTTCGTTTCGCTGGTTTTGCACGGGCTGAGCGCTATTTCGGTCATGGTGGATACCACGGCGGTGCGCATCCTGATCTTCTCGATCTTTATGTCGGCGGTCGCTATCGGGTTCATATTCTTTATTCTTTTCCTGAAACTGATCGGAAATGCGACGCCGGGCTGGGCGTCGACATTGGGCAGCACGCTGATGATCCTCATGCTGCAATCCTTTCTGATTTCGCTTTTTCTGGTGTTTATGGTGCTTCAATACCGTTCGCAGCAGCATTTCATCCCAGCCGTTCATTACCGCGATTTCGTCGAGAAAGTAGAGTCTTTTAGCTAATCGTATGTTCAGTTTCGACAACTCTCCACCCGTATACTGGTTAATCGGCTACCTGTTGGCAGGGTTTGTCATTTTTGCTTCACAATACCAATCGCTGTCCACGCGGGCATACCTGGCATCGGGTGTGTTGCTGCTGATAATCATGCGATTGCCGGTGATCGTTTTCAACCGTGAGCTCAATCAGGACGAGAGCCAGATGCTCAGCCACGCGATTACGCTCATTCAGGACCCGGTTTACTGGCGTTCGGTGGACGGTACCACCATTGGCCCGCTGGACAATTACCTGCTCATGCTCCCGAAGCTGTTCGGCTTCCAGCTCGATTACAGCGCTGCCCGTTTTATGGGATTGCTTTGTGTGGCAGGCGCGTGGCTATTGCTGTTTTCCGCATTGAAAAACTGGTTTGGCCTAACCATCGCCCGTGCGGTTTCCGTGGTACCGCTGCTTTTCGTGGCATTTACGCAGGAAATCGATTTCGTGCATTATTCGAGTGAGCAGCTTCCGGTGTTGTTGCTGGCATTCTGTACATGGCAACTCTCCCGTCTCGATCCCAAAACAGCGCCTTCCGCGAGTGGTCTCTATTTCCTTGGATTGGCGGCCGGAGCGGTCCCGTTTGGCAAATTGCAGGCAATACCGGTTGTGGCGGTGATCGTCTTGTCGGCATTTTGGGTATTGTTCAGCCGGTTTCAAAGATATGGTGAGTTCAAATCCGCGATTGCATTGATATTGGGCGGCCTTACCGTGCCGCTTTTCTTTCTGGCATTTACATTGTCGTTCGGCGTTTTCGACGACCTGATTGATTTTTACATCCTCGGAAATGCGATTTACGCGGGTGGAAGTACGTTTGCGGATATCCCCTCGCAATTCTACAAAATCGTAGCCTTGTCGAGAGACTTTCAATTTTTCAGCCTCGCGCTGGTTGTGCCTATGGCGATCGGGCTGGTGAGGATCGCAAGGATTTACCTGCCGGGCAAGATGGATTTCCATGTGCCGTTCACGATTCTCTTCCTCATCCTGGCGAGCATCTTCGCGGTTACCAAATCAGGCAACAGCTTTATCCATTACCTCAATTTCTGCATTATCCCCTGGACTTTGCTGGCTGCATATGGCTTCTCCGCCGTTGAAAGCTGGTCGTTTGCATTCCCCGCGATCATCATCGCATGGTTCGGAGGTTACGACGCGCTGCATTATGTGAAGGAGCGCCGGTTGAATGCGTTCGATTCGGTAGGCAAAACGACATTGCAACAAAGCCCGGTAGTGACGGAAATTCTGAAACGAAAGAAGGAAGGCGACTATATGGTCGTATGGGGCTGGAATTGTTCCTTTTATGTCGAAGCGCAGCTCGCGCAGGGAACCGCCGAAAACCATTCGGAGCGCTCGATTTTCGACCATCCGATGCGCGATGTCTACCGCAAGCGTTACCTGTCCGACCTGGAAAGGACCAAACCGGTATTTGTAGCCGATGCTGTCGGTAAGAATAGCCATTGGGTACAGGACAAAAAAACTCAGGGCATCGAAAGCTACCCTGAGTTAAATCAATATATCCGTAATCACTACACTTTGCTTGGCGAGTACGACGAGGTGCGGCTCTACATCCGCAACGACCGCCGGTAAGCATCCTTAACGCCGACTTACGATAGAATATCCGTCGAAGCGGCGTTTTCAGCCTGTAACAAATCGCTCAGCGTCGTTTTATCGAGTACTGCTAGGTTGGCGTCGCGCCATCTTTCCAGCACGGTGCGGAGGCTGCAAGTTTCTTCATCCTTACAGTCGTCGCATTTACCGTAGAAGAACATCGAAACGCAAAGCGCAGGGGCAATGGGGCCGTCGATGATCCGCAGTACCTTGGAGAAATTCACTTCTCCCGGGGGCACGCGAAGCAAGTAGCCGCCGCCTTTTCCTTTCTGGCTCTGGAGTACGCCGTTGTTCCGGAGATCGAGCAGGATCGCTTCGAGGAATTTTTTAGGAATCTTCTCTTTTTCAGCAATGTAAGAGATCAATACCGGTCCTTTTCCGTATTGTTCTGCCAGAACTTTGAGGGCCTTCAGGGCATATTTAGCTTTTTTCGAAATCATTGTTGATCAAATGTACTTTTGGGTCAGCATCTGTAAAGATGAAACATAATTTGGTGAAACAATAATTCCCGGTCAGTTTCTGGGCGGTTTTCCGCCGTTCAGAAGCCCTTGCATTCTTTCCAGGGTCTTTTTCTCTCCGCACAGCGAAAGGAACGCTTCCCGTTCGAGATCGATCAGGTATTGTTCCGAAACAAGCTGCGGATAACTCAGGTCGCCGCCGTTGATGACGTAGGCCAGTTTTTCTGCGATTTTGGCGTCGTGGGCGGTAATGAAGTTGGCCAAACGCATTTGAGTAATGCCCGCCAGGAACAATGCAATGCCTGTTTTGCCCTGTACCTTTATGTCGTGACGCGGCTTGGGTTGGGTATAACCATTTTCGGCAAGATCAATCGCGGCCTGCTTCGCTTCTGCGATCAGGCGCGAGCGGTTGAGTACGATCTGGTCTTTGTCCTGCAAGTAATTCATAGCCTTCGCTTCGTGCGCGGATGTGGACACCTTCGCCTGCGCGATATTCATGAATGCATTTTGCAGGATATTCAGCTCGGGGTCGCCGGCCTGGTACATATCCGAGCAGCGCAGCGCCATTTCCTTGGTACCACCGCCGGCAGGTATCAATCCTACACCAAATTCTACCAAACCAATATACGTTTCCGCGTGCGCCACCACCTTATCCGCATGTAATGTGAGCTCGCATCCGCCCCCGAGCGCGAGCGTGTGCGGCGCTACTACTACGGGGATCGACGAGTACCGGGCCCGCATCATCGTTTGCTGGAACTGTGATATCACCATATTAATCTCATCGAATTCCTGCTCAACCGCATACATGAACAGCATTGCCAGATTGGCGCCCGCAGAAAATGCTTCCACGGCCTCGTTACCAACCACCAATCCACGGAAATCCTTCTCCGCCAGACTAATGCTTTTCTGGATGCCCTCGATCACCTCCGAACCCATCGTATTCATTTTGGATTTAAATTCGAGGTTCAGGATGCCGTCACCTAGGTCGTACAGGTTCGCGCCGGCGTTTTTCCAGACAATATTATTGGAAAGATTACTCAGCAAAATGAAGCTGTCCTGGCCCGGAATGCGCTTGTAGGATTTGGAAGGAATATCGTAATACAATCGCTTGCCATTCTCCACTTTATAAAATGACTCATTGCCCGCCGCCAGCATTTCATATACCCATTCAGCCGGTTTCAGGTCCAGCGACTCCATAATGCCCAGCATGTTTTTCACACCAATGGCATCCCACGTTTCGAACAAGCCGTATTGCCAGCCGAAGCCCGCGGTGATAGCCTGATCGATGCGGAAGATCTCGTCGGAAATCTCGGGAATGCGGAATGTGGCGTATTTGAAAACGTCGGCAAATGTCTTTCTGTAAAAATCACCCGCCTTGTCCTTACCGGCTACCAGCGCGCCGAAGCGCTTGTACACATCGCTGATGTTCTTCGTGCCTTCCAGCGTATCGAATTTCACCTTGCCCGAGGGCACGTATTCCAAAGTTTTGAAATCCAGCGCCAGGATGACGGATTTGCCTTTTTCGTCCTTGATCTTTTTATAAAAACCCTGACCCGTTTTATCGCCCAGCCATTTGTTATCGAACAGCTTTTGCATGATTTCCGGTAGCACAAACGCATCACGGGATTCGTCTTTGCCTTCGCCGGAAGCGTACAGATTGTTCGCTACATGTACGGTAGTATCGAGTCCTACAACGTCCGAGAGCCGGTAAGTACCCGATTTTGGGCGTCCGGCAACAGGGCCGGTCAGTTTATCCACTTCATCCACGCTCAGGCCCATTTCCTCGGCCACGCGGATGGTTTGTATCAATGCGTAAATGCCTAATCTGTTCGCGATAAAGCCAGGCGTGTCTTTACAGAGCACGGTGGTTTTACCCAAAAACAACTCGCCGTAATGCATCAGAAAATCCACCACACTCTGATCTGTATCGGCTGTCGGGATGATTTCCAGCAGGCGCAGGTAGCGCGGCGGGTTGAAAAAGTGTGTCCCCGCGAAGTTTTTACGGAAATCCTCACTCCGGCCCTCGGCCATCAGGTGAATAGGAATGCCGGAAGTATTGGAAGTAATGAGGGTGCCCGGCTTGCGGAGCGCATCCACTTTTTCGAAAATGCTTCTTTTTATATCCAGCCTTTCCACCACCACCTCCATTACCCAATCGTAATTCTTGATGTCGGCCAGGTTGTCGTCGAAGTTACCCAGCTTGACGCGCGAAGCGAATGCGGCGCTGTACAATGGCGCCGGCGAAGCTTTGAGCGCCGCCTGGAACGAATCGTTCACGATCCGGTTGCGGAATGCGGGATGCTCGGTGGTAATGCCTTTCGCTTTTTCGGCGTCGGTGAGGTCTTTCGGAACGATGTCCAGCAAAAGCACTTCGACGCCTATATTGGCAAAATGGCACGCAATGCGCGAACCCATAATGCCTGAACCAAGAACAGCTACTTTACGAATGGAACGATTCATTTTTACTAAGGTTGGTTTTCAGGATGAAATCGGTGGTTGTCAGAAGTCTTCGGTGATCTCACCGGCTTTCAGCTTCTGGTTCTCTTCTTCCACCAATCGGTTTATATCTTTAATGACATCGAAAAACACGACGAGCTTGTCGAGCGGGATCTTGTCGCGGATCATCGTATTGAACGAAATGACGCCCTCGCGTGCGAGTTCACGCTTTTCCTTACCCAGCTCGGTAAGCACAATGCGGACGAAACGCTTGTCGTCTTTACTTACTTCGCGGCGGATCAGCCCCCTTTCTTCGAGGTTTTTAAGCATACGAACGAGGCTGCGCGGCTCCATACCCAGCAGCGGCGCAATTTTGGTGGCCGGCGTGCCGTGTTCGATATCGATATTCAGCAGGACATACCCGACGGCCATCGTCGTGTCAAAACGGGCGGCATAGGCATTGTACATCCGCGATATGGAATGCCAGGCCCATTTGATCTGGAAATCGATTGTTTTTTCCTTGCGCATCGTTTCAAAAAGCTATTGGTATCAAGAAATGCCCTTATCACAAATGTAAGCAATGTGCTCACTATTATGCAAGCATACCATTTTTGGGCCAAATAAAAAACACACCGCCGATAATGCGACGGTGTGTTACTGCTATTTTTCGTGGATTACTTCTCGCTGATGAGCTTGTCCATCAAGGTATTGAAATCGGTCACAAACTCATCGTAATAATGCCCGGTGCCGGGCCCGTTGAAGCCGGTGTGGATTTCGCGGACTTTGCCATGTTTGTCGATGAAAATGGTGGTCGGGTACGACATGATTTTGTTCAGCATCGGCAACGCTTTCGCTGTGGATTCGTCCGAGCTCGTGCCTGCCAGTACCACGGGATAGTCGATGCCGAACCGGCTCACCATCTTGTCGATTTTAGGGTTGGAGATCTCCGGCTTATCTGTGCGTTCAAAAGAAAGACCGACGATCTCGACGCCGCGTTTTTTGTTCTTTTTATACCACGGCGCGAGGTAATTGGTTTCGTCCATACAGTTGGGGCACCACGAGCCCATTATCTGGATGATCACCGGCTTGCCTGCAAACCGCGGGTCTTTCAGCGTCCACGTCTTTCCTTTGGTATCTTTTAATTCAAAATCCACGCTTTCGAAGCCTGGTTTGAGGAATGTCATTTTAGTAGCATCGGGCAGTTTCGCATTCGGATCTTGCTTCGCAGTCCAGGTTTTAAATGCCTTTACGCCTGACCACTGGCTGCCTTTCAATGTACCATCGGGCTGGAAGCCTGCTTTGAACAGCATCGCGAATGAGCCGTCGAATGTGGATAAATAAAGGCTGTCGCCATCGACGCTGCCCGTCAGGTAGCGGTAATCGCCGGTAGGTGTGAGGAAAGAGCCGGATACGTCGGTACCCTGCTGTGTAAAGTTTCCTACGGCCACGGTTTCGTCGCCGGTGGCGGGGTTTTTAAAGGTAGTGGCCCATTTGCCGCTCACATTACGGGTACTTTTGGCTTCGCCTTTTTTGAAAAACTTATAATTTTCCCCCTGTTCGGCCTCGAAAGGCAATGAGCCGGCCACCTTGCCGTTGGCATAACGGTAGTAAGTGCCTTTCAGCTCGTCGCCGGATGATTTGGCGATGATTTTGGCATCGAACATCATCATAGGGATCACCAGAGAGTCGTTCTGGAAATAGGCGCTGTCCATTTTCAGCTTTTCGGTGCCGTTCAGGATGTGCACGGTAAGCGTTTTGCCGTCGGGATTTTGCGCAATATCGAGTATCAGGGGCAGTTTCTGCTGGTCACGGGTAAGTGTGGCGCGCCAGATGCCCGATTTTACAGGAGTGTCGGAGAATGCCTGGAAACTGTTTATTAGTGTAAAAAACGAAAGTATTCCAAACGATAACAGGAGTCTCATATTCAATTTACTGGTGTTTAACGCAATGTGTGGTGCCCAAATTAATTCCCCGCGCGGGCATGATTCCTACGCTTGAAAATTGCTAAGTTTGTAACTGCCGCTTTGCCGGAAATAGTTCCTCAGTACATTGCTTTTAACAAATGGATTCGCCTAGTACCTACCACGTTCCCGTCATGTTGTCCGAGTGTCTCGAAGGCCTTCAAATACAGCCTGATGGCATTTATGTCGACGTTACTTTCGGTGGCGGCGGGCATTCCAGGGCCATCCTGGAAAAGCTCACGACCGGCCGTCTGCTGGTGTTCGATCAGGACCCGGATGCGGTCGCCAATGCGCTGGAATTCAAGGACGACGAGCGGTTTACATTTATTCCGGCTAATTTCAGGCACCTCAAACGCTACCTGAAACTGAACAAGGCCCCGCAGGTGAACGGCATCCTGGCCGATCTCGGCGTTTCGTCGCACCAGATCAACACGCCCGAGCGGGGGTTTTCTACCCGATTTGACGCCGACCTGGACATGCGTATGAACCCCAACACGGAGAAAACAGCCCGTGAAGTGCTGAAAACACGTTCGGCAGGGGAATTGCAACGCATTCTGGGTATGTATGGAGAAGTGACCAATGCCCGCACCGCTGCGGAGGCGATCATCGCCGCCCGATACAATTCACAAATCGAAACCGTTAATGACCTGAAGGGCATTCTCATGCGCTATGCGCCCAAGCACCGCGAAAACAAGTATTTCGCGCAGGTGTTCCAGGCATTGCGCATCGAGGTGAACGATGAACTGGCCGTTCTCGAAGAGTTCCTCACGCAGTTACCCGAGGTGCTCGCGCCCGACGGCAGGCTGGTGGTGATGTCGTACCACTCGCTGGAAGACAGGCTGGTGAAAAATTATATTCAGAAAGGGAAGTTTTACGGAGAAGTCGAGAAGGACTTTTACGGGAACGAGATCAAGCCGCTGAAAAGCGTCACTCGTAAACCGGTCGAAGCGACTGCGGAAGAGATAGCGGTGAACCCGCGCGCCCGGAGCGCGAAGCTGCGGATTGCGGAAAAGGCTTGATCGTCAGGCATTGTCAGAAAGTCATGGATGGTCAAGTTTAGTCAAGAATGGTCGGGTTTGGTCAAGTGTGGTCATTGAGTTTATTGAGAAAGAATATTTTACAACAATTGACCGCGCGGCGGACCGCAACAAATGACCACCTCCTGACTAAACGAAGTCGCGCAAATACTTAACGAACGTTACACATGGCTGAAAATAGAAAGCGACCCAAAGTGATACCGCCGAAGCCACCCAAGCGGAAGCGGGAATATTCGCTGTTCAACTGGCTGAACAAGTTTTTGCCGCTCGATAAGGTATTTGGCGAGAAGCTGCCGGGCCAGGAGGAGCGTTTGCCGGTGAAATACTTTTACTATTTCGGCTGGGTGATCATATTGCTCGTCGCTTACGAGCGGATCGGGTTCCAGTCGGAGGATTATGTGCGGAAAAGCATTAAGCTCAAAAAGGAAGTCGACGACCTGAAAGCGGAATATACCTCGATCCATGCGGAGTATGAGCGCGCGGGCAAGCAGTCGGTGGTGGTAGAGAAAGTACAGGCCGAAGGATTGGTTGAAAATCTCACTCCTCCGAAGAAAATCATTTTAAAAGAAGACGAAGAATAAGCCGTTTTTTCTCTCAACGCCTCATGAAAAACGAAGTCGAAAGCGGTCAGAACAATAAAAAAGCGCTGATCAACCGGGCCCGTCTGGTCGGTTGGATGCTGTTTTTGCTGGCGATACTGGTGTTTGCCAAGCTGATCCGGGTTCAGTATTACGATACATTCAAAGGCAAAACCTGGGCCGAATATTCGGAGAAGAACGACCTGAAACTGGATACGATCCCGGCCATGCGCGGGAACATCTACGCGAGCGACAACAGCCTGCTGGCGACGTCGCTGCCTTATTATTATGTAGGTTTTGATACAAAAGTCGCTGACTCGGCCTATTTCTATAACCATATCGACGAGCTCGCCTCGCTACTCGCCAAGAATTTCAAGGAAAACTCCGCCGAAGGCTACAAAAGCAAGATCATGCGCTACCGCGTGAGCAAAAGCAAGCGGTACCTGCGCCTGAAAAGCAAGGAAATCACGCATTTGGAACGGGAAAAGCTCAAAAAATGGCCGTTTTTTGCCAAAGACCGCAAAGGCGGCGGCGGCAAATTTGAAACGATTTACAAGCGCTACAAACCATTTAGTCCGATGGCCGACCGCACGATCGGCGGCATTGATCCGAAAAGCGGGCGCGGGTACATTGGCCTGGAAGCGAGCTTTGACAAACAACTCGAAGGCAAGCACGGCATCGGCTGGGTGGAGCGCGTGGAAGGCGGCCTGAAAATACCGGTCGGGGATGCATTTAATGTGCAACCACAAGCCGGAAGGGACATTTACACCACGCTCGACATGAATTACCAGGAGCGTACCGAGATCGCATTGCGCCGCAAGCTCCTCGAAATGGACGCCGATTTCGGTTCGGTGATCATCATGGAAGTGGCTACGGGCGAGATCAAGGCCATGGCCAACCTCACCAAACGCGGCCCCGGCAAGTACGAGGAGGTTTTCAACTATGCACTGGCAGGCAGTAACGACCCGGGGTCGACATTCAAGCTGGCGACCATGATGGCATTGCTCGAAGAAACCCACATGGACCCCGACCAGGTGATGGTAAATACCGGCAACGGCGCGATGAAATTCCGTAACCACACAATACGCGACGCGCACCGCGGCGGGTTCGGTACCATTACCGCGTCCCAGGTTTTGGAGAAATCATCGAACATCGGGATTGTGCAGCTCATGCAGCGCTATTTCGCCAACAAGCCGGATAAATATTTGAGCTACCTCAAACAATTCCACCTCAACCAGCCGACCGGCATTCATATGAAAGGCGAAAAGCCGCCGTTGGTCCGCGACCGCAAATCGAAGCAATGGAGCAGCTATTCGATGTATTTCATGGCGCACGGCTACGAAATGCAGATGACGCCTTTGCAGACGCTCGCATTCTACAACGCCGTGGCGAACAATGGTTACTGGGTACGCCCGATGATCGTGCGCGAAATCCGTAATGCGGAGGAAATTGAAGACAAAATCCCGCCATACGTTGAAGAAAAGCCGATCGCGTCGCCGGAAACCATTCGCAAAGTGAAGAAAATGCTCGAAGGCGTGGTGAATGCGGGATTGGCCAAACATATTAAGAGTGATTTATACCAAATCGCGGGGAAAACAGGTACCGCCCGGAAGCTGATCAACGGGGTGTATACCGAGGGGAAAAACTATACTTCGTTTGCAGGCTATTTCCCGGCCGACAAGCCGAAATACAGCTGCATTGTGATCATCGACAATCCGAAAAGCACTGGTGCCGACTACACCCGATATGCGGGAAGCGTGGCCGCGCCGGTTTTCAAAGAGGTAGCCGATCGCATTTACGCCTACGACGTGGCGATCCAGAAGCCGGTAAAAGATTCGATTCCTGAAAAATCGGAGGACGTAAAATGGGCAGGCACTATCAGCGACCTGAACGCGATCAGCAAAACATTGAACATGACGCCGGCACCCGGGGAAAGCGAATATGCGGCGGCGTCGCTCTACAAAAAGGGCAAAACCAAATGGAACCCGCGCGAGGTCGACTCCCGCGATGTGCCGGACCTCCAAGGCATGTCGATGCGCGACGCGTTGTATTTATTGGAAAACAAGGGTTTCAGGGTAACATTCAAAGGCTCGGGCAAGGTGATCGAACAATCGTTGCCGCCGGGTACCAATAAATCGGGAGGCAAGACGATCCTGCTTACATTACAATAATCCTTCATGGAAAACGAACAACTTTTGAGCAGCCTGCTCGGCGAAGTGAAAGGGGCCACTATCCATGGCTTTGCCGATGTCAAGGTCAAGAATATCATTCTGGATTCCAGAAAAGTACTGCCCGGAAGCCTTTTTGTAGCATTGCGCGGCACGCAGGTGGACGGTCATCAGTTTATCAATACAGCTACCGGGCTGGGCGCGACGGCCATTTTATGTGAAGAACTGCCGGAAATCGTCCGCGAAGACATTACTTACATTCAGGTCGAGGATTCCGCCGCTGCGATGGGATACATTGCCGCTGCATTTTATGGTTATCCTTCCAAAAAGGTGAAACTCGTGGGAGTAACCGGTACCAATGGCAAAACTTCTGTCGCGACGTTCCTTTTTCAGCTTTTCAGGGCATTAGGCTATCGTTGCGGCTTGCTATCGACCGTCCAGAACCAGATCGAGGACGAGGTAATCCCTTCCACACACACCACGCCCGACGCCGTCGCATTGAATGCGTTGCTCGCGCAAATGGCCTCCCGCAATTGCAGCCATGTGTTTATGGAAGTAAGCTCGCATTCGGTAGCGCAGCACCGTATTACCGGTTTGCATTTCGCCGGAGGCATTTTTACCAACATTACCCACGACCACCTCGATTTCCACAAGACTTTCGACAACTATATCAAAGCAAAAAAAGGCTTTTTCGACGCATTGCCGAAGTCGGCATTCGCATTGGTGAATATCGACGACCGCCGCGGAAATGTGATGGTGCAGAATACCAAAGCGCGCATTGAAACCTATTCGCTGCAAACGCTAGCCGCTTTCAAAGGGAAGATCATTTCCGATACCCTTGCCGGAATGCATATGGACATCAATAACCAGGAAGTATGGTTCCGTGTGATCGGCCGTTTCAATGCCTATAATTTGCTTGCCGTGTATGGCGCAGCGGTGCTGCTGGGCGAGAAAGAAGAGGCCGTTCTGACCGAACTTTCCAACCTGAAAAGCCCTCCCGGACGCTTCGAGCAGTTCCATTCCGCGGATCACATCGTCGGCATTGTGGATTACGCGCATACCCCCGACGCGCTCGAAAACGTGCTCGAAACGATCACGCATTTGCGGCAGGGTAACGAGCAGGTGGTGACGGTAGTAGGCTGCGGCGGCAACCGCGACGCTGAAAAACGGCCCAAAATGGCTAAAATAGCCTGCCGGTACAGCAATCGCGTGATCCTTACGTCGGATAACCCGCGTTTCGAGGACCCTATGGACATTCTCGATCAGATGCGGAAAGGCGTGCCGCCATTGGATTACAAAAAAACCACGGTGATCGAAGACCGCCACGAGGCCATTCTCAAAGCCGGGCTCGAAGCCGAGCCGGGCGATATTATCCTGATCGCCGGCAAAGGACATGAAAATTACCAGGATGTAAAGGGCGTAAAACACCATTTCGACGACAAAGAAGTGCTGATGGAAGTGTTCGCAAAGCGGGCAGGTAATTAAAAATCACCATGCTTTTGGCGTAGTCTATTAAAAAAACCAATTTTGCAGCCGTCATCCCAACAAGCTTTTTCATGCTCTATTATCTCTTCGATTATTTAGACAAACAATTCAACATTCCCGGGGCCGGGGTATTCCAGTACATCTCGTTCAGGGCGTTGGGTGCGACGGTTTTGTCGCTTTTCATCGCCGCCACCTGGGGAAAGTCTATCATTAATCTGCTGCGGAGAAAGCAAATGGGCGAATCCATCCGCGACCTCGGGCTCGCCGGGCAAATGGAGAAGGCCGGAACGCCTACTATGGGTGGTTTCATCATCCTGGCGTCGCTGCTGATACCGGTTCTGCTTTTTGCCAAACTGAGCAATGTCTACATCGTTTTGCTG
Organism: Dyadobacter soli; assembly: GCF_900101885.1. GTDB lineage: Bacteria > Bacteroidota > Bacteroidia > Cytophagales > Spirosomataceae > Dyadobacter > Dyadobacter soli. Next base: position 325,719 of record NZ_FNAN01000006.1, read on the forward strand.
CTCATTACCGCGCTATGGACGGGCGGTATCGGGTTTCTGGATGATTATCTCAAAAAATTCAAGAACAATAAGGACGGTCTGGCGGGCCGCTTTAAAATAGTAGGGCAGGTTGGTCTGGGACTGATCGTAGGGATCACGCTTTCATTCAATAACAATGTCAAAATCCGCGTCTACGACCAGCCCGTGCTAAGTTCCAGCCTCGGCGAAGTGCAGCGCTACCGCGACATTATCCACCCGACAGTAACGACGATCCCATTCATTAAAAACAATGAATTTGATTACAGGACGCTGCTTTTCGGTTGGCTACCGGAAGAATATACCTGGGTAATCTACACAATCATCGCGATTTTTATCATCACCGCCATTTCCAACGGCGCCAACATTACCGATGGTATCGACGGCCTCGCCGCGGGTGTGTCGGGCATTATCGCGCTTACATTGGGTGTACTGGCCTATTTGTCGGGTAACACCAAGTTCTCGCAGTACCTCAACATCATGTACATTCCCAACTCGGGTGAGCTGGTAATCTTCTGTGCGGCATTCATAGGGGCATGTGTCGGGTTTTTATGGTATAATGCGTACCCCGCCCAGGTTTTCATGGGCGACACGGGCAGTTTGATGCTCGGTGGCGTCATTGCCGTAGTGGCGCTCGCTATCCGCAAAGAATGGCTGATCCCGGTCATGTGCGGGATTTTCATCGTCGAGAATGCGTCGGTGATATTACAAGTCAGCTATTTTAAATACACCAAAAGGAAATACGGCGAAGGGCGAAGGATATTCCTGATGTCGCCGCTGCACCACCATTACCAAAAGAAGGGCATCCACGAGGCCAAAATCGTAACGCGGTTCTGGATTGTCGGCATTATCCTTGCGATTCTGACGCTGGCGACTTTGAAGTTGCGTTGAAAAAGAGGAAGGAGGAAAGGGACGAAAGGAGGAAGGAGGAAGGAGGAAAGGTGAAAGTGCGGGTAAAATATGGCCCCAGTTGGGCGTAGTCTCCGACTACGTCCGAGCGACAGCTGGTCTCTGACCAGTACGCAACATTAAAGCGACATCACACAAGCCGGTCGGAGACCGGCACTCGCTCGGACATAGTTAGAAACTACGCCCTACTGCTCCATTTTTGCTCTCCTCCATCCTCCGTTTCATCCTTTTTCCCAAAAGCAAAAAGCCCGCGGTCATGCGACCCCGGGCTTTTTGCTGGTTTTTAGTCTGATGATATTAGGGTAATTTATTCTCTTAATTCCATTAGCATTTCTTCGGTGATCTTGTTCTTTTCCTTGAAATCGGCAACGGTTTCAGTGAACTCGTTTTGAAGGTTTTCCACATTCTGGAGATTTTTATAAACACCGTCGTAGATCTCGTTCAATGACTTGTCGAGGTTTTGGACGTTGACGTTCATGTTTTCTGTTTCAATCTGACCAATCTTCTTGATCACGGCAGTCTCGCTGTTTTTCAAATCCTCGATCTCGCGCAGGATTTTTTCCATGGTCTTAAACTTTTCGATCTTATCCATAAGTCTTTTTCAAGATTGTTTTCGAGAAGAAGTTTAAAATATCATACCAAAGCGGAAGTGCCTGGCGGTAAAATCATCCGGTTTTTATCTTTTCACCACTATGAAAAAGAAATGTTTCGCATTGCTCTGGCTGGTGGTTTCAACACTGTCGGCGACCCGTATTTCCGCCCAGGTTTCCGAGAAAACGACAAATTGGAAAGGATTTGAAAAGGTAGAATTCACATTTCAGGACCGCAATGCGTGGTACGCAAAGCCACAAAAAGCTATTGAAGGCAACCCGTGGATATGGCGGGCACATTTCCCCACATGGCACACGGATATGGACAGTATTTTGCTCGCGCGCGGGTTTCACGTGGCCTATGTGAATACAAACGACATGTTCGCCCACCCGAAAGCCATGCAAGTGTGGGACGCATTCTACGATTACCTGGTAAAAGAGAAGCATTTCGCCCCGAAAGTGGCATTGGAAGGCGTGAGCCGTGGCGGATTGTACGTGTACGGCTGGGCCAAGCGCAATCCTGACAAGGTGAGTTGCATTTACGCCGAGGCGCCCGTCGCCGACCCGAAAAGCTGGCCGGGCGGTAAGGGTAAAGGCAAAGGCTCGCCCAAAGACTGGGAAGCGTGGAAGCAAATTTTCAACCTCACCGAAGAGCAGGCCGCTAGTTTCACCGACATTCCATTGAACGATCTGGCGGGTCTAGCGTCGTTCAAAGTGCCCATTGTGCATGTGGTGGGTTTGAAGGACGAGCACGCGCCGGTGGCAGAAAACACCGATTTGCTGGTGAAAAACTACCTCGCATTGGGCGGGCCTGTGAGCGTGTACCCGATGACGCGCGGCGAGCAGACGCTTGAAGGCTACCATTTCCCCATCGAACACCCCGAATTTTTCGCAAATTTCGTCGAAGAAAACAGCGTACCGGTTCAGAAACCGCTGCTTCACACGCCTTATATTACGCTAAATAAGGGTTTGGGCAATGCATTTGAAAAGTTCAGAACTTCTAAAAAAGGCGTCGTCGCATTCCTGGGCGGCTCTATCACACACAATCCCGGCTGGCGCGACAAAACATCTCAATATTTAAAAGAACATTTCCCCGATACGGAATTCATATTCATTGCGGCCGGCATTCCCTCGCTCGGCAGCACGCCGCATTCCATGCGTTTCAATCGCGACGTCCTCGCAAACGGTACGCCTGATTTGCTTTTTTTAGAAGCGGCCGTAAATGACAGGGGCAATGGGTTCAGTGAAAAAGCACAAATTCGTGCATTGGATGGTATTTTGAGGCAAATGTACGGCTCCAATCCAAAGGCAAATGTGGTACTGATGGCCTTTGCCGAACCGAAAAAGAACGACGATTACGATGCCGGCAAGGAGCCCGTGGAAGTAGGCGTACACGAGCGCGTGGCGAAGCATTACGGAGCCGTTTACATTAACCTCGCCAAAGAAGTGTACGACCGTATCAAGGCCCGTGAGTTCACCTGGAAATACGATTTTAAAGATCTGCATCCCTCGCCGTACGGTCAGGAGATCTACGCGCAGACCATTAAGGAAATGCTGAAAATGGAGTCTTCGGCAACCGGAGACGTCAAGCTACCCGCTCCGATGGACCGTTTCACCTACGACAAAGGCAATTACCACAAGCTCGAAGAAGCCAAAAACCTGAAAGGCTTCACCCTCGACCCGCAATGGAAGCCGAAAGTGAAATTTCAGACGCGGCCAGGATTCGTGGAAGTACCAATGCTGGTTGCTGAAACCGCCGGTTCTTCATTCGATTTCGAATTCAAAGGCCGCGGGGTAGGTATCGCCATCATCTCCGGCCCCGATGCCGGAAAGATCATTTATACGATCGACGGCAAGAAACCACAAACCCTCGATACCTACACGCCTTGGAGCGATCAACTGCATTTACCCTGGTACCTGATGCTGGCGGACGAATTACCGGCCGGTAAACACAAGCTGCATTTGACGATTTCAAGTGAGAAAAATGAGAAGAGTGAGGGGAATGCGGTGCGGGTTGTGCATTTGCTTGTTAATGAGTAGGGTTTTGCATTGTAAGCTTTGTTATTAAAGGTGGAAAATTTAGAGATATGAACGAAACGGAAGATTTTTGGGATACTTTGGACGATAAAACAAAGGCGGCAATCGAGGAGGGACTAGCGGACGCAGAAGCTGGAAGGGATATTGAGTTTTCGCTTTATATGAAAACCCAATTTGGCATTGATCCTTCCCACAATCCGAGAATCAAAGAAATATTAGCCATCGAACCATTCATCATCAAGTCGCGCTGGACGGATGGGCAGGTCCGGGTTACGGATTTCGGAAAGTTTTTGGTGGAATACCAAGGCAGTCGCGAAAGTCCGTTCGGCAGGATTCTGCAACCAGAAATTTTCATCCAGGCGAAGACCGACGGCAGGACCATACTTTGGGATAATATGACTGAAATGGAAGATTACGACGGAACCGTAATTCCCGCTCCGTTGGATTTCTGCCCGGACGTTCTTTTCCAAAACTCCACACTTGCCTAACGCCCGGTCTGCGTAGTGTAAGTACTCTCAAAAATCTTATCCGCATTACCCGCCTCGAAGCCATCCCTGCGGTGCTTTCGTTTAATTTCATTGGCCGGGAGCTCAGCAAACTCCGGCAACACCTTTCGCTCCGCAAACTCTACATAAGAGCCGGAAATGCGCAGCTTCTCACCTTTTGCAAATTCCGCATCCAGCATTTCGGCGACGGTCGCGCTTTGCAATAATCCGCCATCGGGGCTGATTTTGATCTTACCGCCCGAGGTGTTGAGCTTAATGCCGTGTTTTTCGAGGAAATCGTTGAATGTGGCGACGGTATTGTACCGATCGGGCAGGTTATGGACGCTGATCGTGAAATGGTTGAGGTAATACCGGTTGTAGATCACCCACGCGGCGTATTCGCTTTCTTTGAGCAACGACTGGTAATCAGCAACGGTGGGCGTGCGCCAGAGCGGCTGGTGCAGGAATGCGTCCACGGCTTGGCCATTGTCGAGGTCAAGGGAGTCGGCAGGGTCTGAGGTTACCTCGTCGGTGTAGCTTCGGATGATGCGCTGGCTTTCTTCGCTGAGGTCGCCTACGCGGAGCTCGCTTACGAAAATGCGCGGGTCGGTTTCGCGGGGCGGGGCGTACCACCAGGCGTCGAGTTTTTTGCCTTCGAAAAAGTAATGGTCGCGCTTCTCGTAGCCGTAATGCAGGAAAATCTTCTCAAACGACTGCACGCCCAGCTGCGGCACACCCATGGTGCGGAATGCAATATGGTCGTTTTCAATGTCGTCGACAGAGGCGACGATGCCGTCGCTCACCATTGCTTCGAGGATAATGCCCACGTCGGGGACTCGCTCCTTGTAACGGCGCATTAATCCATTCAGAACAATGTCGAGGGTGGCGAGTTTGCTGGCTGACGTTTTCATGTTTTCGAAGTTTGATGAAATGAAGCGTGTTTTTGAAGTTCAAAAGCATTTTAACAGTCAACGGAGTCGAAGTATTGTCAGCCTGAGCGGAGTCGAAGGCCGTTTCAGTACCGGCCTTCGACTCCGCTCAGGCTGACAAGCTCTTTATCCTTTCGACAATTCCGTAGACCGCACCTGCGCTGCAAAAATGCCTTTTTCCAATGTCTTATCCAGTTCCCCGGCTTCAAACTGGCGCAATGCTGCCTCGGTAGTGCCTCCTTTGGAAGCCACTGCTTTGATCAGATCGTCGAGCGATTTGTCTGCATTGTTGATCAAATGGTAGGAACCGAGCATCGTTTGCTTCACCAGCAAAGCGGCTACCGATTCCTCAAAGCCCATTTGCTTACCGGCTTCGATCATCGCTTTCACCACGTAAAAGAAATAAGCCGGGCCGCTGCCGCTCAATGCAGTCACCGCGTTTAATTGGTCTTCATTTTCCAGAAAAACCGACCGTCCAGTTGCATTGATCAGGTTTTCTATTTTATGCAATTGATGAATATCCACCTCGGGCGACGCTGAATAGGCCGTAATCCCCATCCCAAGCATTGCGGGCGTATTAGGCATCGCGCGGATCACCGCTTTATGGTCCAACGCATTCTGAATGCCTTCTATGGTCACACCGGCCATGATCGACAGTACAACCTGGTTAGGCTTAATGACCTCTTTGAGCGCGCCGGCTACCGAAAGGAAATCCTGCGGCTTCACTGAAAGGATGATCAGGTCGTACTCGCCGATTTGCGGACCGATAATGCCCGTAATCACGCCCGGCTGGAAGCTTGTGAGGCTGTCCATGCGGTCGGTGCTTTTTTCAACCAGTAAAAAATCCTGGTTTTTGACGAGGTCGAATTTCAGGAAGGCGCGGGCGAAGGCCATACCCATGTTGCCGCAGCCGATGATTGCAATTTTCATTTTTGGACTAAACTAATGGTAGCATAAGGATTTTGGCGAATTACGTAACTTTTAAGGAATTATCAGTCGCCGGACGGGTTTGCAAATTAATTTATGACGAATGCGGCGCAGGAACGGGTATGTTCTTTACAGTTCATGGTTAGTTTCGCATACGGATTCTCCGCGCGTCGTTTTCTAGTAAGATTTGCTAAGAATAAAATTTTGTTTTTCTTATTTAGCTCAGGCTTATATTTTGAAAAACAGAGGCAATGCATTTGTTTAGGATAATTAACTTGCGCTCATGCCAAATTAATTGATTTTATAATAATACTCCTATTATGGCTATAAAAGTTGCTATTTCGCACAAGACCCGCTACAAGTTCGATCGGAGTGTTTCGCTTTCTCCCCATATTTTCCGCCTTCGCCCCGCCCCGCATTCGCGCACACCAATCGAAGGTTACTCGTTGAAAATTACGCCGGAGAACCATTTCATCAACTGGCAGCAGGACCCGTTCGGCAACTATCAGGCGCGCGTGGTGTTCCCCGAAAAAACAACGGAGCTCAGCATCGAAGTAGAAGTGATTGCCAAAATGCAGGTGATCAATCCGTTCGACTTTTTTGTGGAGGATTATGCGGAAAAATATCCGTTTCAATACGAACCGACATTAGGCAAGGAACTCGGGCCGTACCTCGAACCACGAGAGGCGGGGCCGCTTTTAATGGATTTTATCCAAAATCTGAGCATTCAGAAAGATATCAAGACGGTCGATTTCCTGGTGTACCTTAATCAGGAGCTTTACAAAGCTATTGGCTACAATATCCGCATGGAAGCCGGCGTGCAGACCTGCGAGCAGACGCTCACGATCCGAAGCGGCTCGTGTCGCGATTCGGCCTGGCTGCTTGTGCAGATTTTGCGGCATCTGGGCATTGCGGCGCGGTTTGTGTCGGGGTATCTCGTGCAGCTTACTTCCGATATCAAGTCGCTCGACGGGCCTTCCGGACCGGAGGCGGATTTTACCGACCTGCACGCGTGGACGGAGGCATACGTGCCCGGCGCAGGATGGATCGGCCTAGACCCTACCTCGGGCCTGTTTGCGAGCGAGGGACATATCCCGCTCTCCTGTACGCCCGACTATGCCAGCGCAGCGCCCGTGACGGGTGCTACCGACGTTGCCGAAGTTACATTTGAGTTCGATAACAAGGTTTTTCGCATTCACGAAGACCCGCGCGTGACCAAGCCCTATTCGGAAGCGCAATGGGCTTCCATTATGCAGGTAGGTTATGATGTAGAGAAGGATTTGCAGGAAAACGACGTCCGCCTTACCATGGGCGGCGAGCCTACTTTTATCTCCATCGACGACTATGAGTCGGCGGAATGGAACACGGCGGCCGACGGGCCTTTGAAGCGGCAGCTGGCTTATGACCTTGCATTACGGCTGAAAAACCGCTTTGCGCACGGCGGTTTGCTGCATTTCGGACAGGGTAAATGGTACCCGGGCGAATTGTTCCCGCGCTGGCAGTATGCATTGTACTGGCGGAACGACGGCGTGCCGATGTGGAAGAATGACGAACTCGTGGCCAGGGAGGGGCAGACGCACTTTACATTCCGTGATGCGGAGGTTTTTACGACTGAATTAACCAAATACCTCGGCCTCGATACCAACAACATCACCCCGGCTTATGAAGACCCCATTTACTGGGCGATGGAAGAGGGTAAGCTGCCGGTCAATGTCGATCCATTAAAGGTTAATCTCAAAGATTCCATAGAGCGCCGGACGCTGGCCAGATTGCTGGAAAAAGGCTTGAATAACCCTGCCGGTTTTGTGATACCGGTAAAATGGGAGGAAAAAGTCGGGCATTGGACGAGCTCAGCCTGGCAGTTTCGCCGGGATAACTGTTTCCTGGTCCCCGGTAATTCGGCGATGGGTTACCGTTTGCCTTTGACTTCACTTCCTGAAATCGCCAAAGAGCACCGGGAACAGCCTGTCGAGCGCAGCCCGTTCGAAGACTTGCCTGCATTGCGCGATTACCAGCCCATTGTACAGGCACGTTACGGATCGGTGGCGTCCGCTTATCAGCTACCATTGAATGTGCTGCCGGTCGATGAGGATTCGGAGACAAAGAAAGAAGAGGTGCAAAACAAGCTGCTTTTCGATGTCCCTGTCATCAAAACGGCGATTTGTGTGGAGGAGCGCGATGGCATTATCTACATTTTCCTGCCACCGACCGACTACCTCGAACATTACCTCGACCTGATGGCTTCCATCGAAGCCACCGCCGCGAAACTCAATATGCCGGTGCGTATCGAAGGCTATCCGGCAACGTCCGATTATCGTGTGCAGAAATTGATCGTCACGCCCGATCCCGGTGTGATCGAGGTGAATATTCATCCGGCCAAAAACTGGCAGGAACTCGTGGATAATATCAGTGCATTGTATGAGGAGGCATTCTTTTCGCGGCTGGGTACCGAGAAATTCATGGTCGATGGCCGCGCTACCGGCACCGGCGGCGGTAACCACGTGACCATAGGCGGTGCAAAACCGGCCGACAGCCCGATATTGCGCCGCCCCGATCTGCTGCGCAGCCTGCTGACCTACTGGCAGCACCATCCCGCATTGAGTTACCTTTTCGCAGGCCCGTTCATCGGTCCTACCAGCCAGGCGCCGCGGATCGACGAAGGCCGCGACGAACGTCTTTATGAAGTAGAAATCGCATTCGAACAGATTCCCGAGGACGGCGAAGTGCCATTCTGGATGGTGGACCGCATTTTCAGGAATTTGTTGGTAGATATCACCGGTAATACCCACCGCTCGGAGTTTTGTATGGATAAACTCTATTCCCCCGATTCTTCGACTGGCAGGCTGGGTATCCTCGAATTCCGGGCATTCGATATGCCGCCGCACAAGCATATGAACCTCGTGCAGACGCTCCTCATACGTGCGCTCATCGCGAAGTTTTGGAAAGAACCTTACAAGCATAAATTGATTCGCTGGGGCACCGAGCTCCACGACCGCTTCCTGCTGCCGCATTTCGCCTACCTGGATATGGTGGACGTGGTGAACGACCTGAAAGCGGCGGGTTACCATTTCGATATTTCATGGTTCGACCCGTTCTTCGAATTTCGCTTCCCGCATTACGGCGGTATTACGGTCGATAACATCCAGCTGGAATTGCGGCTGGGCATCGAGCCGTGGCATGTTTTGGGAGAAGAATTGTCGAATGCCGGTACCGCGCGTTTTGTGGATTCTTCGTTGGAAAGGTTGCAGGTAAAAGTGAGCGGATTTGTGGAAGGAAGGCATATTCTGGTTTGCAATGGCTGCCGCGTACCACTGCGGAGCGCGGGTATAAAGGGCGAATATGTGTCGGGCATTCGGTACAAAGCCTGGAACCCGCCATCGGCATTGCACCCGACGATCGGGGCGGACGCGCCGCTTACGTTCGACATTGTCGATACCTGGAATAACCGTATATTGGGCGGCTGTACCTATTTCGTTTCGCATCCCGGCGGGCGCGCATTTGATACCCATCCGGTCAATGCATTCGAGGCCGAATCACGCAAGATCAGCCTTTTTCAGGGCTTCGGGCACACGCCTTCGGCCACCCGCGAGGTGCCGGTCGTTGAGAAGACAACCGCCGGTGTATCCCGGTTTATAGCCGAAACGAAAAAGGAAATGCGCAGCGATACGCCCATTGAGCTGATCAACCCCGAATACCCGAACACGCTGGATTTGCGCAAATTCTGGAAATCGAGGTAGATTTGCAGTATAACCCTGATTTTGAATATGCTTACCGAGGCTTCCGTGAACCTGTTACAATCCTATCAAGCCGGCCTGACTTCCTACGACGAGGTGCTGGATACCCACGGAAAATTGAAGCCGCATTGGCAGGCGCTTTTTGCCACTTTGGAAAAACTGGGCATTAAGGAGCTCAAAAATCGGAATCAGGAGATTATCAGCAAGCTGCGCGAGAATGGCGTGACTTATAATGTCTATGGCAGTCCCGACGGCATGAACCGCCCCTGGCAGCTCGACCCCATTCCATTTTTAATTGAACAAAAAGAATGGAATGGTATCGCGAAAGGTTTACAACAACGCGCCGTGCTGATGGACCTTGTTTTAAAAGATTTATATGGGCCGCGTAACCTCGTGCGCGACGCCGTGGTTCCAGCCGAGCTCGTTTTTGAAAATACGGGGTTCTTCCGTTCCTGTATCGATATCAAAGTCGCGGGGCCCCGGCAGCTGACCTTATTCGCCGCGGATATGGCGCGAGGGCCGGACGGGCAAATGTGGGTGCTCGACAACCGCACGCAGGCACCGTCGGGCTCGGGTTATACGCTCGAAAACCGCATTGTGATGAGCAAGCTGCTGCCGGAGCTGGCCGACGGCATGTATGTGAGCAAGCTTTCTCCTTTTTTTAACAGCATTCAAAATACGGTACTCAGGCTGTCGGACAAAAGCCGCGATGCGCCCAATATCGTGTACCTCACGCCCGGGCCGGGCAATGAGGCGTACTTCGAGCACGCTTACCTGGCGTCGTACCTGGGTTACACGCTCGCGCAGGGCGACGACCTGCTCGTGCGCAACGGCAACGTGTGGCTGAAATCCATCGACGGGCTCCAAAAAGTAGACGTCATCGTCCGACGTATCGACGACGACTGGTGCGATCCGCTTGAACTGCGGGAGGATTCGCGCCTGGGGGTACCCGGGCTTTTGGAGGCGATCCGCCTCGGGAATGTGCAGGTAATGAACCCGCCTGGCTCCGGCGTGCTGGAAAACCATGCTTTTCTGGCATTTATGGAGAATATCTGCCAGTATTTTCTGAGTGAAAAACTGATTATGCCCAACGTCGCTACCTGGTGGTGCGGGCATCAGAAAGAACTGGCTTACGTGCTCGACAATATCGACGAGCTGATCATCAAGAAGGCGAACCGGAAATCGAAATTCCGCTCTATTTACGGGCGGACGCTTTCCAATGCGGAAAAGGCGGAGTTGAAATCGATGATTACCCAACGCCCGCACGAGTTTATCGCACAGCAGGAGGTTAGCCTTTCCACCACACCATCGCTGATCAACGGCGTGCTGGAACCGCGTTATGCGGCATTGCGGTCATTTATGGTGGCAGATGAAAACGGTTACCACGTCATGCAGGGCGGGTTGACGCGCAGCTCGGCGGTGAAGGACCGGTTTGTGATCTCCAACCAGCAGGGCGGTTTTTCCAAAGACACCTGGATCGTTTCCGACATTACCGAAGAGCCGCAGGACCGCATTGTGCTGAACACGCCTGTCGCTGTTAACAAACACATATCACTACCAAGCCGGAGTGCCGAAAACCTGTTTTGGGTGGGCCGGTATTGCGAGCGGACAATGGCTGTGATCAAGTTTATGAACATTACCATCAATGTCCTTAACCTCGACCGCAACTTTGGCGGCTCGGCCAAACAGGAGCATATCAAAGTACTTTTGCAGTCGCTGACGCACGTTTCATCCACGTATCCGGGTTTTCTGGATGGTGATGAAAAGCTGAATGACCCGTACAAGGAAATCATCGCATTGATCTCTGATCATGGCAGGCCGGGTAGCATCGCCTCCAATATCGGGTCGTTCCTGAATGCGGTAGGCGCCGTTCGTAACCAGTGGGAGCTGGAAATCTGGCGGATCGTGGACCTGATCGACAACGGTTATCAGGAGATCCGGAATGCTTCGCACATGAACAGTACCAACATCCAGCGTACGCTCGACGGGCTGTTCAATAATATGTTCACATTCCTGGGCGTGATCGCGGAGAGTATGCCCAGGGACAATAGTTACCTGCTGCTCGAAACCGGGAAATTGATCGAGCGGATATTGTCGGGAATCAACGTGATCCAGTCGAATTTTGGGGTCGGAAGACCGGCAGCTGTGGAGAACGAGTTGATCGAGGCGACGCTGATCAATCATCATATGCTGGTGAATTACAGGCAGATATATAAATCGCATTTAAGCGTGGAGGCGATGCTGGATATGATTTTGCTGGAAACGCGGTTGCCGTATTCGCTGGCTTATATGCTCGACGAGCTGGGTAAAAACCTGGCCGCATTGCCGGCCACTATCAATGGAGAGCGGTTAAGCGAGGCGGAAAAGCTCGCATTGAAGGCATCGACGCTGATTAAACTTTCAAATATTCAGGACCTGACCAAATGCAATGCGAATGACGAACGCGCGGAGCTTTTCAGCCTGCTGGCAGAGGTGGCGCGGCTGGTAAGCTCGGTTTCGACCTACCTGACCAACCAGTATTTCAGTCACACATTGATACACCCATCTTTCGAACCGATGGACTACGATACGGATGAAGTATAAGCTGATCCATAAAACCGAATACCGGTACGCCGAGGCCGTGAACAACTACCACAGCTTCGTGTGCCTGACGCCACGCACGCTACCCGACCAGCTTTGTCAGGATTTCAGCATTAAAATCACTCCGGAACCTGCGCAGATCAGCGAGCGCGTCGATTATTACGGTAATACCACGCATTATTTTTCCCTGCATTCTCCCCACAAAACGCTGACTGTGCTGACAACCGCGATTGTGGAACGTTTGAAAGAGCGTACGGGCTCGCTGTTTATTCCGTCGTCGGTAACCAGTGGCGAAGCCAGGGAGCGGCTCACGGGCGACCGCGCTACCAAGATTTCGGTTTTGGAATACACATTACCCAGCCCGCTCGTGAAGTGGGACGCCGAAATAAAAGCATTCGCGCGTGATTGTTTCGACGACGATGTGCCTTTGTATGAATGCATTGCCAAGCTCTGCCGGAAGATTTACACGGAATTCAGGTTCGTGCCCGATTTCACGACGGTTAACACACCTATTAAAGAAGTGTTAGCGGCTAAAAAGGGCGTTTGTCAGGATTTTTCGCATCTGGCCATTGCCTGTATCCGGAGTTTTGGATTCGCGGCGCGGTATGTGAGCGGGTATTTGGAAACGCTTCCGCCGCCGGGAAAACCCAAATTACAGGGCTCCGACGCGTCGCATGCGTGGATCTCGGTTTTTATACCCGATTACGGCTGGTGCGATTTCGATCCGACCAACAATGTGGTACCGGGCGAGCGCCATATCGTCACCGCCTGGGGCCGCGATTATAGCGATGTGCCGCCGCTGAAAGGCATTATTTTCAGTTACGGAAAACACACACTCTCAGTAGAAGTGGACGTGATCCCGATTTAATACGGGAATGCGCCGCATTTACCTCGTTTTTTAACAGAATGGTTCCGGCAAAGAATTTGAGAATTGGCCGGTGTTGCCTAATTTTACCAGATCATTTTGAAATAAGTGTACAAAACCTCTTTTAATGTAACCGCGCAGGTCGGTCTGTTTCAGATGCATTGATCTTGCAGTGGTTTCTTCTAAGAATTAATAATTATCAGAATTACGAATGAAAGAAATAGCATTTAGAGATGCCATTCGCGACGCTATGTCGGAAGAGATGCGCCTTGACAAGAGTATTTTTTTGATGGGTGAAGAGGTTGCGGAATACAACGGTGCTTATAAGGCGAGTCAGGGAATGCTCGATGAGTTCGGTCCCGACCGCGTGATCGATACGCCTATCGCGGAGCTTGGCTTTGCGGGGATTGCGGTAGGAGCTGCCGGAAACGGCCTTCGTCCGATCGTCGAGTTTATGACATTCAACTTCTCGCTGGTGGCGATCGACCAGATCATCAACAGCGCGGCTAAGATTCTTTCGATGTCAGGCGGCCAGTACGGTTGCCCGATCGTGTTCCGCGGCCCGACCGGTAATGCAGGTCAGCTGGGAGCGCAGCACTCGCAGAACTTCGAAAACTGGTTTGCCAACACGCCGGGTCTGAAAGTGGTCGTTCCTGCGAACCCTTACGACGCGAAAGGTCTGTTGAAATCGGCTATCCGCGACAACAACCCGGTGATCTTCATGGAATCGGAGGTGATGTACGGTGATAAAATGGCTGTTCCCGAGGAAGAATACCTTATTCCGCTAGGTAAGGCTGATATCAAACGTCAGGGCAAGGATGTTACCATCGTTTCTTTCGGTAAAATGATCCCGCGCGTGGTGATGCCGGCGGTGCTTCAACTGGAAAAAGAAGGTATCGACGTAGAAGTGGTGGACTTGCGCACTGTTCGTCCGATCGACTATGCTACTGTGATTGAATCGGTTAAGAAAACCAACCGCTGCGTGGTAGTGGAAGAAGCGTGGCCACTGGCTTCCATTTCTTCGGAACTCGCTTACCACATCCAGCGCAATGCATTCGACTACATGGACGCGCCGGTGATTCGCGTGAACAGCCGTGACGTACCGCTTCCATATGCGCCGACATTGATCGAAGAGATTCTGCCGAACGTGAAGCGCACGGTGGACGCCGTGAAATCGGTGCTTTATAAATAATCTTCAGAGATTCACAGCAAAGCCATTACCGATCCAGGTTTTGGCTTTGTTGGTTATAGCCCCTGATGTCAGTGTTAGTAAGTTTCTCATTTGAAAGTGGTTATTAATTAAATACTATTCCGAAATAGGCAGAATACTAGTACTTTTGTGCTTTGAACGCTCCTTGATGTAGACTAACAAATCAATTCAGATTATGCAAGAAGAACGAACAAGATATTCAGAGGAAGAATTAAAGGAGTTTGAAGAGCTGATCCGTGGGAAACTGGAAGCGACAAGAAGTGAGCTCGAATACATTAAAACAGGGTTAAGCAAAAAAAACGATAGCGGCACGGACGTAACAGCCGGAGCAGCGAAGCTTGTGGAGGATGGCGCGGACGCGAGTGAACGCGAAAATTTGAGCCAGTTGGCCGCACGCCTTCAAAAATATTCAGTACAGCTCGAAAACGCGCTGATCCGCATTAAAAACGGAACCTACGGCGTTTGCATCGATACAGGCAAACTGATTCCGAAAGAGCGTTTGCGCATTGTACCGCATACGCAGCAGACGATTGAAGCAAAGCTGAGAAGAGCTAGCTAAGACTATTAGATTGATCAGAGAAAGCGGGTTATTCCAAAGGGAGTAGCCCGCTTTTTTGTGTTGGATGGTGCAAAGCTCCTGCTTTGCACACACTATTTGCAGGCCTCTGGCCGGTCGATAATGCATCATCGTCTTCGCGGTACTGACCGGCCGGAGGCCTGCGAATAGTGTGCACGAAGGAAGACCTTCGCGCCATGCTACTCCGCTTCGCTGCCTAGCACTTCGCGAAAAACCTCCATCAGCCCTTCCGACGGCGCCTGGCCCTTATTTTTAGTTTTGAAATACTCCTGAAACAACTTCTCCATACTCAGCGACAAATCCACTTCGGATGAAGTATCCGCCACCTCGCTTTTCTTAATCTGCGGGATAATCTGAATAATGCCGGCATGCGCTTCTATCAGCCTTTTTTTATCAGATGCTTCAAGATAATTATCGGAAACGATAGTCAGTTCAATCAAATCTTCCTGATGCTCACCCAGCCATTCAATGGCTTCATCAATGCTATGGAAGCTTTTCCGACGCAGCTTTTTGCCTTTTAAAAGCTCAATAGGCTTATAACCAATCAGTTTTCCGGCTTCCGCTTCGATCAGGATCACATATTTAGTCTGGTTCGCTTCCGAAAAGCTGTAAGCAAGCGGGCTGCTGGAATATACCGCCGGCGCAGGCACCTTATCGACCTGGTGAAAACGGTGTAAATGCCCTAATGCGATGTAATGCACCTGAGCGGGGAAGTTTTCGGTGTAAATGGCCTGGGCGCCGCCGATATGGAGGATCGGGCGCTCATCGTCGGGCTCTTCGGGCATTTCGCCGCCTTTTTGCATGACGAACAAATGCGTGGCGAGCAGGTTGAAGCCGTTGTTGTCCAGATGCTCGTCGGCCAACTGCTGCCAATGCTGCTGCAAGTGAATGCGCAATGCTTCTTCGGATTCTTCCACGCCGAGGAACGTCTTCAAACGCTGCTCGTTCGCGTAGGGTGTATGCAGTACGCGTAGGGGGAAGGGGGCATTAGGAAGTTTTATTTCGATAAATCCGGGTGCTGTTTTGACAATTTCTACTTGTCCCTGTGTGCAGAACGGCTTTACTTCGGTATTGGGAAAGCCGACGAACAGAATGCCGCAAACCTTCGCGAGCGCGTCCGGTACCTGGATGCGTTCGGGGGAATCGTGGTTGCCGGCGATGGCGATGACGGCGCGGGTGCCGTTGGCCGATAAACGGTGTAATGTGCTGTACAAAAGCTCCGTAGCCTCGGAAGAGGGGTTGAAGTTATCGAACAGATCACCGGCAACGACGATCGCGTCTACGGTTTCGCGCTCGGCAATTTCGCAGATTTCTTCCAATACCAGGCGTTGTTCTTCGAGGCGGGAAAAGTTGTCGAGCTTTTTACCGATATGCCAGTCGGCGGTGTGCAGTATTTTCATCCGTGTCATTAATTTAGCGAAAATAACAGATCAGTTTTGAAATACATTGAAACGTTTTCCACGGCATTGAACAGATTTCTTTGGCTGCTAATGGCTGTGGTTAGTGGCGCATTAGCAAGTTGTGGAAGCCCGTCCGGCAAGCCCGGTGCGGGCGGCATTGCCATTTCATTCGATGACCATTTTATCAAAGAATGGTACGAACTCCGGCCAGTATTCCAGAAATACAATGCCAAAGCAACCTTCTTCATTACGTGTCCCGACAGTCTGAATGCGGAAGAAGTATCGATGCTGAAACAACTTGAAAAAGAGGGCCATGAAATCGGTTTTCATGGAACGGTTCACGCGAAATCTACCGAGCTGATGGCGGCTGGCGGTCCGGAAGGCTACATCAAGGCCGAGCTCGAACCCGGCCTGCGGCACATGCATGCGGCAGGGTTTAGGCCCACTTCGTACGCACACCCAGGGGGTAACCATGACGACCGCGTCGATTCTGTGCTTTTGGCGAAAAACTTTACGATTTTACGGGATGTGGCTATTTCAAGAAGGAAATTCAAAGGCTTCCAACTCTACGCCTGGCCGCCGCGGTGGATGAATGCGATTTACTATGCATTCGACAGACAGCAAAAAGTGGATGCATTGATGATCGATTACGACGAGGTAACCGAAGAGGAAATCGCAGAAGCGATTCAGGAAGTGAAGGAAAATGGCACCGCACTAATGGTTTTCGGGCATGAGCCTTTATACAGCGCGCCTTCGAATGGTAAATATGGTTTTAATGTGAGCTTTCTGGCGGCGGTTTTGCGCGAGGCACATTCGCGGAAACTGAAATTTTACACGATGTCCGAGTTGCCGAAAGTGAAATAGCTAGCGGCCGAATTTCCGGTCCTTGTACGCGAGGAGGGGTTTTTCGATATAATTAAAAGAGAAAGTAGCCACTGCTACGGAGGCGATAAAGCTCACGATATAGAGTACTACCTGATAGCTCACGTCCCGCCAACCCGGTGCGTACATTTCGAAAAGATTGATAATCACCACAATGACCGCCACGTGGTAGATGTACAGGCCATAGGAAATCTTCCCTAAATGATCCATCACCGGATGTCCCAAATGCACAATCGTGTTCGGATTGCAGGAGACATTCAGCACGAAGAATGCGAAGAAAAGCGCGTATACTTCCAGGAACCCGAAGAAATGCACGCCGGAGAAGAACAATGCAAGCAGCATTGTGTAGGCGACGATCTGGACGTCTTTCCGGAAGATGAAGTCCAGGAACTTCGTTTTGTCATTGTAAACCAGCCACGCGCACAAGCCGCCCAGCGCCATCGTCTGAATGCGGAACTGGCCGAGAAACGTCGTGATCATCGATTTGCGGGTTTCTTCTGATGGATCAGCCATTTCCAGCCCCAGGTAAAGCAGGCCAGCCGTTAATGCAAGGAAGAAGATTAATATCGGAATGCGCTTTTTAGGATACTTGATCAGCCAGGGCCACAAATAGTAGAACTGTTCTTCCACGCCGATCGACCAGGTTTGCGCGCACCAGTAGGGCAGGTCGTAAAGGACAAATGCGAAGTTGGGCAGGACGAGTAGCAGCAATGCGAGCCGTTCAGGCAAGTCTACCGTCAATTTTTCCTCAATGCCCGGATAATCAAAAATAGGGATGTGTGGAAAGACGAAAAACGATAGTCCGATGATCAGGAAGTAAATGGGCCAGATGCGGAATACGCGGCGGAGATAGAACTTTTTGGCATCCACATTACCAAACCGTCCGCGCTCTTCCAGCAGCAAATAGGTGATCAGAAAACCGCTGAGGACGAAGAATAACCCCACGCCAAGCCGGCCCGCATGCTGGATAATAGGCATATCGTACACATTGGCAATGCCTAGTGCATGCTTGGCCTGCTCCAAATGGTGAAATACCACCAGCGATGCCGCAATGGCACGGATACCGTTCAGATTCGGGAAATAGCGCTTTTTCTTATCCACTACCAAGCTTATTATTCAAACCAGGCCATCCATTTTCCCTGCACTTTCATCACCTGTTCGATCAGGTCGCGAACGGCGCCACGGCCGCCGTTTTTGGGAGAAATGTAATCGGCAATAGCGAGGATTTCGTCGGCGGAGTCGGCCGGGCATGCGCCCATTACACTCGTGCGCATGACTTCGTAGTCGGGCAGGTCGTCGCCCATGAACACGATTTCGTCTTCGATAAGGCCGGTTTCTGCGAGGTATTTTTTGAACACAGGCAGCTTTCCGTCCGGCGAGGTGCCGATGAAAATATCGGAAACGCCGAGGTATTCGAGCCTTTTTCTTACGCCTACCTGGCTTTGCGCGGAGATAATGGCCACGCGGTAGCCCATTCTGATCGCCCGGTTGATGCCGTAACCGTCGCGCACGTTGAAAATGCGGGGCTGCTCGCCGGTTTCGAGGGCGATGACGCTGCCGTCGGTCATGACGCCGTCGATATCAAAAATGAAGGTGGTAATGCGCTTGAAACGTTCCGTTAAAGTCGAATCCATGAATAGCCGAATTGTGAATCCTGCAAATATAGTCTAACTTTTTTCGGGACGATGCGGCTACTTATTATTTTGAAATGTAGAGGTTGCGGATCTTATCGGTGAGCAGGCGGTAGATTTCCGTGTAATCTTCGTTGGTTTCCTGCAAATATTCGAGGTGCCGGGCGGTCGTTTTCCAGTCGCCGCGCCGGGCCGGGCCGGTCTGGCCGATCGAAGGATCATCAGAAGCCAGGGCTTTGTAAATAGTCGTCTGAATGAGCGGTTTCAGCAGCTCAAAATTGATTTGTTCACGTTCCAGCAGGTCGTGGGAGATCGTGAGCATGTAATTGGTGAAATTGCTCGCAAACACGGCTGCTACGTGCAGAATGAAGCGCTCGTCGGAATCCATGCGCGTTACATTGCCGCTGATGCTCGAAGCAAGCTGCATTAATTTCCCCTCGATAAGCTCATTGCGCGATTCGATGCAGAACGGCAACTCGCTGTAATCCATCTCAGCGCCCTTCGTGAATGTCTGCAACGGGTAGAACACGCCCGTGTGCACATATACGTCGCTGTAAATCTCCACAAGTTTCTGAAATTCAGCGAGCGAGCGCGTACCCGACGTATGCACGAGGATCACGCCTTCGGGCAGGACAATGCGTTGGATAATGCTTTCGATGGCATCGTCCGTGACGGCGACGACGATCAGTTCGGCTTCGCTTTCGGAAAAATTGAGGTCGGGCTGGATGTTGGTATCGTACAAGGAAGAAGCCAGCTGACGCGCTTTTTGCGTGTCGCGGCTATACACCTCGCAAATCCAATGCCCGGCATCCTCAAAAGCCTGCGCCAGATGCCAGGCCACGTTACCAGCGCCAATGAAGGAGATTTTCAATTATCTATCCAATTTTCAAGCTGAATACCAGCCAGGTTTTCAAAATCTTTCGTGTTTTCGGGTCACTAATGTAAGGTTGTATCGTAACGCGGTGGCGCCAATTAACAGGTCAAAGTCACCAACGATCCGACCGCTTCTTCTCAATCTTGCTTTCTCTTTGGCATAAATCGAAAAACCCGTAATCGTCGGCAAAGTTTGGGCCGAAAAGGCCAGTTCGAAGCTACGGATCCTTTTCAGGTTGTCCTGGTATCTGGCCGGAGAGCTATTTTCAACACCAAATAAAAGTTCTGCAATGGTGATCTCGGAGATATAGCAGTTGATGCTGCCAATTTGACGAACCTTTTTCTTCAAATCAAAATCCCCTTTTAAATAGTGTATGCAAATATTGGTATCTAGTAAATATTGACTCATAGTTCAATGTCCCTGGGTGAATCATTGCGATTTGAATAGATCATTTTTACAAGTTCTTCCCCGGTTTCCTCACTTTCCCAACTGCCGAATAGGCTGTCTAGAAGAGCTTGTTTGGATTCATTGCTTTCCACAACATCTTCGACCACGATCTTCAATTTTCTGTCGCCAAAAATATCCTGAACCGATTTGATGAAACGGTTGTCAAGATCGGACGCATTCACTTGAAATGTTTGTTGCATGGCCTTCTGAGTAGGTTGCTTATGCTAATATAATCTTTTGCCCTCATATAATCCATTTAAGTACTTTCACTCCACCAGCGGCGCCACTTGCTCCGGCGTCGTGATCCCGCCCGGCAGCTCCATAATGCGCATGTTGCGGAAATGGATTTCAGCGCCTTCGGCTTCGAGGCAGATGTAGCCTTTTTTGCGTTGGGAGGCGCGCAGGCCGTTCACGAATTTGCCGTTGACGGAGAGTTTCACGGTGCCGTCGACGGCCACTACCACATATTTGTTCCACTCACCTTTGCCTTTGCAGCGCTTTTCGAGGGACTTGCTGCGGATGCCGCGCGGGTTGTCGGGAATGGCCGTCATACCCATGGTCGGGAAGAGCTCGCCGTGGACGTAATCATCGGTAGCATTGTGCTGGCGCGCGTAATCGAGTTCCAGCATTTGTACTTCAATGGCCTTGGTGAGTGGGTCGGTTTCCTGGGGCGTGCCTTCACTCCATATAAATATACCCGAGTTGCCGCCGGCTTCCATATGCTTCCATTCCACTTCGAGGATGAAGTTTTCATACTGCCGGTCGGAGCGCATGACGCCGATAGGCTTGCCGGAACAGATGAGTGTGCCGTTTTTGACTTTCCAGGTTTCCTTGGAAGTATTAACATCCACCCAACCATTCAGGTTTTTGCCATTGAAGAGCGGCACGAACGTCATATTGTCGCCGCTTTGGGCAAATAATGTGCCGTTAGTTAACGCAAGTAGCAACAACGTAACCACTTGTATGCGCATGAGGCGTAATATGTTGCGTGTATGAGTTATTATTGTAAAAATCATCATCTAACTAAATGGGTTCAGCAATGAAAATTTTAAAAGGACTGATTTTAATTTTATTACTGAATACCACTTCTACACACGCTCAGTATACTTCGCCGATTGCAGCAGGTGTGGATGTCGGTACCGGCATCGGGAGTAATTCCTGGGCTCCGTCTATCATGTATCACGAGGAACTCGGACCTCAGAGGCTCCCATGGCTTCGGCTGGGGCTTGGTTTCAGGGCATGGGGTTACTATGGCGGCAGAGACAACCTGAGTACGGAACGCATTGCGGGGGTCAAGGATTACCTGGAATACCGCGACGTGTCGGTCAACGGCATCAGCTTTCTGGCGGGTGTCAGTGTGAGTTTCTGGAAACTGGATTTCGGCGTCAATACCGATCTGCTGGGTTTTACCTACGGCTCCAAGCGGCATGGGTACTATGAAAAACCAATACCCGATCCGGATGGTACCGGCAAGCCGCATTATGATCAATGGCTGGCCGGGAAACCCACGATGTTCAATGCATTGCCGCTCGCGCTTCGGAGGAATACAGGTCAGTCGGAGGCATTTGTACGTTTCCGGGCGGGCCGGAAGGTTGGTGTGAAACTTGGTTACACGTACGGGCGACTCACTTACACGACCAAAAAGATAGATGGCTTCAATGTTTACCTCGATAACAGCCAGCGACATGTATCCAAAACTTACGGCCTCCCGTACGTCGCATTGGCCTTTGCATTAGAGGATTGACAAATGAATTTCACAAACATACTTGTTATTCAATTTGTTAAACTCTATATTTGCACTCCCATTTTGCGATGGACTGTCTTGTTACAGTGTAAATTATTGAAAATCAATTTAATTTTTTGTTAATCGTGGATACGTTAAGCTACAAAACCATCTCGGCGAACAAAAACACAGTAAACAAGGAGTGGATTGTTGTGGATGCTGAAAATGCAGTTCTTGGTCGTCTGGCCAGCGAAGTTGCTAAAATTATCAGAGGCAAACACAAAGCAAGCTACACTCCTCATGTGGATTGTGGTGATAACGTAATTGTTATCAACGCCGATAAGATCAAGTTGACAGGTAAGAAGATGACGGACAAAGTTTATGTTCGCCACACAGGCTACCCAGGAGGTCAACGTTTTCAAACTCCTCGCGAGTTGCTCGAAAAACACCCTGAGCGTGTGATCGAGAAAGCCGTGAAAGGCATGCTTCCAAAGAACCGTTTGGGACGTCGTTTATTTACAAACCTGTTTGTTTACGCTGCCGCAGAACACCCGCACAGCGCACAGCAACCAAAGCAAATCCAATTGTAATTCATGGAAGTGATCAACACAATAGGTAGAAGAAAAACAGCCGTTGCGCGTATTTACCTTACACCAGGTAAAGGCGACATCAAAGTAAACGGTCGTGATTACAAAGAATATTTCCCATTTGAAGTACACCAGATCGTGTTGCAACAGCCGTTCGCAACAATTTCAGGTGGCAATGGTTACGATATCAAAGTAAACGTAAGAGGTGGTGGAATCTCAGGCCAGGCGGAAGCTATCCGTATGGCGGTTTCACGTGCACTGGTTCAATACAACGGCGAATTCCGCGGCACATTGAAAAAAGAAGGATTCCTTACCCGTGACCCACGTATGGTTGAGCGTAAGAAATACGGACGCGCTAAGGCTCGCAGAAGGTTCCAGTTCTCGAAACGTTAATAATTGGTCAAGAGTGGTCATTTATAGTCAAGAATGGTCATGTGTTGTTTTCCTGTTTTGCTAAAACAATACCTGACTACAAATGACAATACCTGACCGCGCGGCGAACCGTAACAAATGACTAAAAATTGTCCAGACGTCGCTTATCGTGCCCGATGCTTCGTGCTGCGTAACAAGTCTAAAAATATTTATAATCAAATTCGGCAATGGCACAAATAGAATATAAAGAACTATTGGATGCAGGTGTCCACTTTGGTCACCTTACCCGCAAGTGGGATCCACGGATGGCTCCATATATCTTCATGGAGAAGAACGGGATCCACATCATTGACCTGAACAAAACTTTGAGCTGCCTTAACGAAGCGGAAGCTGCGTTGAAACAGATCGTTCGTTCAGGACGTAAGATCATGTTTGTTGCTACTAAAAAACAAGCGCAGGAAATCGTAACGGAAGAGGCGAAACGCCTTAAAATGCCTTACGTAACCGATCGTTGGTTGGGTGGTATGCTTACAAACTTTGGCACGATTCGCAAGTCTTTGAAAAAAATGCAGACTCTCGAGAAGATGCTGAAAGACGAAGCCACGGTTAGCAATATTGCGAAGAGAGAACGCCTGATGCTTACACGTGAAAAGGACAAACTGGAAAGAGTACTAGGTGGTGTAGCGGACCTTACTCGCCTTCCAGCGGCACTTTTCATCGTTGATGTAAAACGCGAGCACATTGCGGTTGCAGAAGCGAAAAGATTGAACATCCCCATCTTTGCGATCTGCGATACCAACTCAAACCCTGAACTGGTTGACTTCCCAATCCCATCCAACGACGATGCTTACAAAGCAATCTCGTTGATCACTTTGGCGATCGGTAAGGCTATCGAAGAAGGTTTGATGGAACGCAAACAAGATAAAGACGATCAGCGCCTGGTAGAGGAAGAAGAAGCTAAACGCGCAGCTGACAAAGGTGAAGAGGCAGCCCCTCGCGCCGAAGTTGCGGCAGAAGCAGAAGTTGCTGAATCCGACGAAGAGTAAAAAGGGCAATATGGCGTAATTTTCAAATGACCCGCCATACTTGACATATACGGTAGCCCATAGCCTCTTGCTATGGGCTACGTTTTTTTAAACTTCTCGCGAAGGGATTCCTTAACCATTTAGTGATCCCCGGTTAACGGCCCTTTCACTACAAAACATTAATACATAATATTTATCACGATCATGGCAATTACCGCACAAGATGTAAACAAACTCCGCCAGATGACCGGCGCGGGCATGATGGATTGTAAAAAAGCCCTGCAGGAAGCAGATGGCGATTTCGACAAAGCCGTTGATATTCTCCGTAAACAAGGACAGAAAGTTGCTGCAAAACGTGCTGACAACGCTGTATCAGAAGGAACTGTGCTGATCAACATCAGCGAAGACGGTACCAATGGTAAACTTGTTGCCCTGGCTTGCGAAACTGAGCCGGTATCAAACGTGGAAGATTTCAAAAACCTTGCGCAATCTATCCTTGACAAAGCAGTAGCGGATAACATCGCTGACAAAGACGCGCTTCTGGCTGCAACTTTGGCTGACGGCCGTCCGGTAGCTGAGCACATGGTTGAGCTTACAGGTAAACTGGGAGAGAAACTGGAAATCAGCGCTTACGAGAACGTTTCAGCGGACAAAGTTGTGCCTTATATCCACTCCAACGGTAAATTGGGTGTGTTGGTAGCATTCGCCGGCGTAAACGGAACGGATGTTGCTGAGCTTGGCAAAGACGTAGCTATGCAGATTGCTGCTATGAAGCCAGTTGCTTTGGACAAAGACGGTATCGACGCTGCTACCATCGAGCGTGAGATCGAAGTAGGTAAAGAGCAGGCTCGTGCGGAAGGCAAGCCTGAGGCAATGCTTGAGAAAATCGCTCAGGGTAAATTGCAGAAGTTCTACAAAGACAGCACGCTGTTGAACCAGGAGTTCGTGAAAGATTCTTCACTGACTATCCGTCAACTGCTTGAGAAAACTTCAAAAGGTTTGACAGTAACGTCATTCAAACGTGTAGCGATCGGCGGATAAGCCTTTTCAGCAACAAAATATATTGACAACGCCTGGTATCTATTTGTATACCAGGCGTTGTTTTTTCATATTTACAGAAAGTTAAATGCAATTTAATTTTCAGCACACGCTATCGGCGGCATTTCATCAGGCAGAATGGTTGATTTACGGAGCAATTCCTGTTCGGAGCATATTTCGACAGATGAAGAATTAGTTACACTCTTCCTCGAATCAAGGGACGATCGTCACTTTCGGCAGCTTTACGAGCGCTATGCCGCAAAAGTTTATAAAAGATGCGTCACATTCACCCGGGACGCCACCCGCGCCGAAGACATTATGCATGATGTCTTTATCAAACTGATCCACAAAATGGGCTCGTTCAAAACGGGCGCCAAATTCTCCACCTGGCTTTTCACCATTACCCACAATCATTGCAGGGACCTCGCGCGCGTCAGCAAGCGCAAGGTTATTCTCGTATTGGAAGAAAAACCCGAGGCTGTCGGAAAGGAGGAGATTAGCCTCCAAGGGCTTTTCGAAGAGGAAGTTAACCTGGTAATCCTGAAAGAAGCACTCGACCAGCTGGGCCTGGAAGATAAGGCGATGATATACCTCCGCTATATCGACGAACGAAGTGTCCGCGACCTTGCGGGCCTCTTCCGGATCACCGAAAGTGCAGTCAAAATGCGGTTGATGCGGTCGCGCAGGAAGCTTCGCAAGTGGTACCATAAACTTTCAGAAGGCGGTAAATTTTTTTGAATGCGTCAGAAATTGCTTTACTTTAACCGCTACCTCCTCATTTGTTAGTTATTAAACGGTCCAAAATCAGGTGAGAAAGGCCCACTAAACACATTAACAATGAATCAAAAACATCAACTCACATCCTTTATTGCTCTAATTTTACTCGCACTTCTGACATTCCCCGCCGTTTCCCAAAACAAAGTTGACCTGACGAATTCGATCAATTCGGGCCGCTTGAAAACTGCCAACGATACTGCCTGGCACAAGATTGAATTCGGGGCTAACCTGAACCAGGGCTCTTTCAGCTCCAACTGGACGGGAGGTGGTGTGAACTCCATCGCATTAGGCCTTTTCCTGAATGCATTGAGTGAGAAGAAAGTAGGCAAGAACTCGTGGCGGAACGACTTCCAGGGTCAGTATGGTATCGTCCGCAATAAAGGCCAGCAAAGCCGCAAAAACGTCGACCGGATTTTCTTCGATACCAAATACAACCGCGAACTGACGGCCAAATGGAGCCTTTTCGCCAATGTGAACTTTCTTTCGCAGTTTGGTAACGGCTACGAATACAACAACAATCCGGACTCGCTCAATTTCAAAAAGAAAGTATCCGGCATTCTCGCGCCCGCTTACCTGACTGAGGCGATAGGTATCGAATATCGCCCCGTGCCCTACTTCTTTATTGACCTAGCGCCGGGAGCATTGCGGCAGACGATCGTGATCGACGAGGACTTGTACGTGAACACGCCGGATCAGAAAAACTACGGCGTGCCGATCGGCAAAAAAGTACGTACGGAAGCGGCATTGATCCAGCTCGTGGCCAATTTCGATAAGGACATCGCGAAGGACGTGAACCTTAAATTCCGTTACCTGATGTTTTCGAGCTTCAAACATCCTTTGAATATAGATAACCGCCTCGACGCCCAGCTGACAGCGAAAATCAACAAATATGTCAATGTCAACCTCGGTGCGATCATGGTTTACGACGAAGACCAGAGCAACAAGATCCAGTTCGCTCAGGCCCTCAGCATAGGCTTTTTGTTTGCTTTCTAATCCATTCAACTAACCTCATCTAGTTATGCTTCAGGAATTCAAAACGTTTATCGCGAAGGGCAATGTGCTCGACCTCGCCGTCGGTGTCGTGATCGGTGCCGCATTCGGAAAAATTACTACCTCATTGGTGGAAGACATTATCAACCCGATCCTGGGACTTGTGATCGGTGGTGTAGACTTTACGCAGCTTAAAATCGTGCTGAAAGAAGCCGTGGGCGAGACGCCGGAAGTGGCTATCAAGTATGGCAACTTCATTCAGACGCTCATTCAGTTCCTGATCATCGCCTGGGTGATATTCCTGATCGTGAAACTGGCGAACCGGCTGCGGTTGTCGGAGTCGATGAAAAAGGAGGAGTAGAACTAGTTAATCGCGCATAAATAGTATTAGAGAGGCATATTTCCTGTGCCTCTTTTTTTATCTGTGTTATTGGGAGAGCATTAAAAAAAGTTTTCGGCAAAAGATTTACCTTCGTGGTTAAGGCAGATTTGTTCAACGTTCAAAATTCATTCTTGTGCAAAAAAAGGTGACGATTCTGGGTGGCGGAGAAAGCGGCGCCGGAGCCGCGATTCTTGCGAAATCCAAAGGTTTTGAAGTTTTCTTATCGGATAAGGGCCAATTGCATCAGAAGTACGCAGACATTCTGACCAGTGAAAATATTCCATTTGAACAGGGACAGCATTCGGAGGACCGCATTCTCGAAAGCGACCTCGTCGTAAAAAGCCCCGGCATTCCCGACAAAGTGCCGCTGGTAGTTGCGTTGAAGGAAAAAGGCATTCCCGTGATCTCGGAAATCGAGTTCGCCTCGCGCTACACGGACGCGAAGCTGATCGCCATTACGGGCAGTAACGGCAAGACAACCACTACATTACTGACTTACCATTTGCTCAAAACCGCAGGCCTGAACGTAGGCCTCGCCGGGAACATCGGCGACAGTTTTGCCTGGGCCGTTGCGGAAAAGCATTTTGATTATTATGTATTGGAAATCAGTAGCTTCCAGCTTGATAACATCGTTGATTTCCACCCTTATATTTCTCTTTTGCTGAATATCACTCCCGATCATTTGGATCGTTATGGGTATGATTTCCAGAATTATGTGAATTCCAAGTTCAACATCATCCGTAACCAGACGGCCGCGGATCATTTCATTTACTACAAAGAAAGTGAAGTGATTGTGAAGGAGCTTGAAAAACGGAACCCGCCGGTGGGTAAGGTAGAGGTATCGCTGGATAATGTGCTGGGTTCAGGTTCTTATCTTAAAGACGGTGAGCTGATTTCCAATATTAACGGAAATGCATTTGCGCAGGCATTCAGCGAGCTGCCGATCAAGGGGCCACACAATGCGATCAATGCGCTGGCCGCGATTTCGGTTGCGCAGCTGCTGGGCATTAGCGCGGAGCAAATCAGTGAAGGTCTGACCTCGTTCACCAATGCGCCGCACCGGTTGGAACAGGTAGAAGTGATCGGCGGTGTGACTTACGTGAATGATTCCAAGGCAACCAATGTGGATTCGGTTTACTACGCGTTGGGTAGTTTCGATCAGCCGGTGATCCTCATTGCCGGTGGTGTGGATAAAGGAAATGATTATTCACAAATTGAAGAGCTGGTAGGGAAAAAAGTAAAAGGGCTGATCGTGCTGGGGAAAGATCCGGCAAAGCTTGAAAACTACTTTTCGGGCAAGGTCCCGCAAATATATGCAACCGAGGACGTCCAGGATGCCGTCAACAAGGGACGGGAATGGGGCGTGCCGGGGGATATCGTTCTGCTTTCACCCGCCTGCGCGAGTTTTGATTTATTCAAAAACTACGAGGACCGGGGCGATCAATTCAAAGCCGCCGTCAGAAATCTTCTCACATGACTATTCCTGACAACACTTGACTATACCTAGCAACTCCTGACTATACCTGACAACAAATCTTAGCCGCCAGACAATATGGATTTCCTGAACAAAACGAGGGAAGATACGCAGGCATGGTTTAGCAAAAACCTCAAAGGCGATCCCTGGATATGGGGGATATGCATTATTATGCTCATGTGGAGCATTGTGGTGGTGTACAGCGCCTCCGTGAAGGACGCGTACAGCCAGATGGACGGTAACACCGAATATTACCTCTACAAGCATGCATTGCTTTGTGTGCTGTCGCTCGCGGTGATGTATTTCGTACACCGGGTACCTTACATCAAATTCGTGTACGTAACGCGGCTTGCGGTTTGGAGTTCGATATTGCTTCTGATATTCACCATGTTTTTCGGAACGTCGGTGAACGACGCGGCGCGCTGGATCGAAATCCCGGTGCTCGGGCAGCGCTTTCAGCCTTCTGAATGGGCCAAGGTGGCATTGGTAGCCCATTTGTCGCTGATTTTGGCAAGGCATATCAAAGGCGGCTGGAATACCCGGGAGCTTTTCATGGAGCCGCTCGCGCTCGTGGGCGTCGTGTGCGGGCTCATATTTGTGAGTAATGTATCGACGGCCGTAATGCTCGCAGGCATTTGCTTTTTGCTGATGTTCGTGGGCAAAGTACCGCTGCATTACCTCGCATTCACCGCCCTGGGACTCGTCTTTTTTGCAACGATAGCCATTTTGTTGAACTCTACGCAAAGATCCGGGACGGCGCAGAGCCGGATTTCGACCTTTTTTGATAAAGATGTGGTCGTTTACCAATCCCAGCAATCCTACATGGCCATGGCCCGGGGCGGGTTGTATGGGGAAGGTGTTTCCAAAAGCCGCCAGCGCCGCTTCCTGCCCGAGCCTCAGAAAGACTTCATTTTCGCGGTGGCGGTGGAAGAGTACGGCACATTGGGCGGCACCGCACTGATTATCCTTTACCTGATCCTCTTATACCGCGGCCTGAAAGCGATCGAGGCGACGAAACGGCCATTTGGAGGGCTGCTTTCGGCGGGGCTTACATTCATTGTCGTGAGCCAGGCATTTTCGGCAATGGCGGTAACGGTCGGTCTGGTGCCTGTGACGGGGCAAACGCTGCCGTTTTTTAGCCAGGGCGGTACGTCGCTGCTCTTTACGGGCATTGCGATGGGTATGATCCTCAGCGTAAGCCGGGGCGAGATCATGGAGGAAAAACGCATTTAACATGGCAAAAAGAATCATTATCAGCGGAGGAGGTACCGGCGGGCATATTTACCCGGCCATTGCCATTGCCAATGCATTGCAGCATCGGGAGCCGGATACGGAGATCCTTTTTGTAGGTGCATTGGGTAAAATGGAGATGGAAAAGGTTCCTCGTGCCGGTTATAAAATAGTTGGACTGCCCATCGCCGGCATTAAAAGAAGCCTCTCGCTCGAAAACCTGACGCTGCCTTTTAAAATGTTCCGGAGCCTGATGAAGGCGAAAGAAGTGATTAAGGACTTCAAACCTGATGTAGCGGTGGGAGTAGGCGGCTTTGCCAGCGGCCCATTATTGATGATGGCGTCCATGGCTGGTATCCCTACATTAATCCAGGAGCAAAACTCCTACGCAGGCATTACTAACAAGTTTTTGGCCAAAAGAGCAGCCAGAATATGCGTGGCTTACCCCGGTATGGAAGCATTTTTTCCGAAAGAGAAAATCACCATGCTCGGTAACCCCGTGCGCAGCGACATTACTTACGTGCATTTGAAACGTGCCGCCGCTTTGGAGCATTTCGAATTGAACGAAGGCTCGAAGACATTGTTCGTCATGGGCGGAAGCCTGGGCGCACGGTCCATTAATGAAAGCATTACCGACGGGCTGGCCAGGCTGGTGGAAGCCGGTTACCAGGTACTTTGGCAAACTGGCAAAAACGATATTGACAAAGCCAAAGCTGCGATTGAGAAGCTAGGTACCAATAAAGTGAAGGCATTCGACTTTATCTACACCATGGATCTCGCCTATGCCGTCGCCGATGTGGTGGTTTCGCGGGCGGGTGCATTGTCGGTTTCGGAACTGTGCCTTGCAGCCAAGCCGGCCATTCTGGTGCCGTTTCCGCATGCGTCGGAAGACCATCAGACCAAGAACGCGATGAACCTGGTCGATGGCAATGCGGCCATTCTCGTGAAAGATTCGGAAGCGCGGGAGAAACTGGTGGACCAGGCATTGGCCTTGCTCGACGACGTGATCCGCCAGCGCGAATTGCAGACCAATATCAACAAGCTCGCACGCCCGGGCGCGGCCGACGACATTGCCGCGGAAGTTTTTAATTTGATTTAGTAACCCAAGATTTGAATATGATGTCATCTTCTGTGACAAACTGGAAATATATCTATTTTGTAGGAATAGGCGGGATCGGGATGAGCGCGCTCGCCCGCTGGTTTAAAGCCAATGGTTTTGAAGTGGCCGGGTATGATAAAACCATGACCCCGTTGGTCGGCAAGCTGATCGAGGAAGGCATTCCGGTAACGCTGGAAGATGACATTGCTACCATTCCCGACGCATTCAAAGCCGATCCGCAACAGACACTCGTCATTTACACGCCGGCTGTTCCGGTGCAGCATAAGCAAATGCATTATTTCAGGGATGAAAATTTCCTGATCCTGAAACGCTCACAAGTTTTAGGCATTTTAACCCAAAACCTGAGAACCATCGGCGTCGCGGGTACGCACGGGAAGACGACCACGTCCTCGCTCGTAGCGCACATTCTGCGTCACGCGCAGGTAAACAGCACGGCGTTTTTGGGAGGTATTACCCAAAATTACGGTACTAACCTGCTCCTGAACGAGCCTACCGAAAAGCTGGAAGAGGTTTTCTGCGTGGTAGAAGCCGATGAATTCGACCGCTCGTTTCTGACATTGTTCCCCGAAATCGCTATCGTAACATCCACCGACGCCGACCACCTCGACATTTACGGCAAGCACGAAGCCGTACTCGAATCCTTCCGGGATTATGTAAGCCAGATCGATGAGAACGGTGCATTGTTCATGCGCGAAGGACTGGAAATCGGGGATAGCAGCAAGGCGAAAGTATTTACCTACTCCCTGAACAGCGGCCCCTACCATTCGGAAAATATCCATATCGAGAACGCCCGCTTCGTATTCGACCTCGTTTATCCCGGCGGTATGATCGAAGGCATTGCGATGAAAATTCCGGGTTACCATAATATTGAAAATTCCATCGCGGCGAGCGCGGTGGCATTATACATCGGCGTCGAGCCGGCGAAGATCAAGGAAGCGCTGGAAAGCTACGGAGGTGTGAAGCGCCGTTTTGAATACCAGGTAGAGGAAGAGGGCAATGTGTATATCGACGATTATGCGCACCACCCGACGGAAATCGAGGCATTCCTGTCGTCGGTGAAGGGTTTGTACCCCGGCCGGCATGTGACGGCGATCTTCCAGCCGCACCTGTTCACCCGTACGCGTGATTTTGCCGATGGTTTTGCAGAAAGTTTGTCATTGGCCGACCGACTTTTGCTGCTCGATATTTATCCTGCACGCGAGCTGCCGATCGAGGGCGTCGATTCGCAGATGATCCTGGGCAAAGTGACCTCGAATGATAAACAACTGGTTGCAAAAGAAGAAGTTTTACAACTTTTAAAAGAATTAAATACGGATATTGTAGTCACGATCGGCGCCGGGGACATCGATACTTTGGTGGGGCCGATCCGCGATTTGCTGCAAAATCCAGTTGCGAATAATTAGTCAAAGCATTTTTAATATTACTAAGATGTTACGTAAATTTGACTATTCATGGACTTTGTTGAAGCGTAGTTTGTGGCTTATTCTGCCTATTGCCGGTATCGGTATGGCGGAAAGCAAGCTGGGTCAACAGCGTTGTACAAATCTCGTAATATCGATCCAGGGCGATTCAGGTACAAGATTCCTGAACCAAATGGATGTACAAATGCTGCTGACGGAGAACGGCGGCGATCCATTGATCGGGAGCAGACTCAGCGATGTGGCTTTGCACGATCTGGAAAATCGCGTCAGCCGGAACAAACTCATCAAGAAATGCCAGGTTTTTCGTGACCTCAGGGGCAATATAGTAGTCGAAGTAGAGCAGGAGAAACCGCTTGCTCGCTGGATTAACACTTCGGATAATGGGGAAATGCGGAACACATCGGGATACTATATCAACCACGAGGGCGTTTTTTTTCCTCTATCAGAAAGTTATTCAGCAAGAACGTTACTGGTTTCAGGGGCGTATTTCCAGAACCCTCAAAAGCTGAGGTCCGAAAAGGGCGCTCAGGTTTTGGAGTTATTGCGTTTTCTGAACACCGATCCGTTCTGGAAAGCACAGGTTACACAAATGAATGTGGATAAGGATGGTGAGGTAGACCTTACGACATTGCTCGGCGATCAGCGCATAGAGCTGGGTATGGCGGAGGATTTCGAAGCCAAATTCAAAAAGCTGCGCATCTTCTACGATAAGGTGCTGAGCAAGGATTGGGGCAGGTATAAAAGAATTAGTGTTAAGTTTCAAGATCAAATAGTTTGTGAATAATAATTCACCATCAGCATGGCACACGATAAGATTGTAGTTGGGGTAGATATTGGAAGTACGAAAATAACCGTGGTGGCTGCGCAAGGCTCGGCGACACGGCGCAACAATATCGAGATTCTGGGCTTCAGCGAGGTCCTTGTGCCGGCAGGAGCAGTAGTAAACGGCTCTGTTGAAAACATTAAACAGGTTGGCAGCGCGATCAAGGAAGCATTGGCGGAAGCCGGTTCCCGGTCGGATCTCGATATTGGAATAGTGAATGTAAGCTTCGGCGGTACGCACGTGAAAGTGAGTTCGCAAAGCGATGGTGTGATCAGGCCTTCGGCGTCGTCGGGCGAGGAAGTGACGCAGCGGGATGTCGACCAGTTGGTAGACGATATGTACCGCGCGAAAATCGAACCGAACTTCGATGTGCTGCATGTATTGCCGATGGATTTTACCGTCGATAACTCCACAGGCGTGCGCGAGCCGGTAGGCCGTACAGGCATCAAACTGGGAGGAAACTTCCTGGTGGTTTCTGCCAATAGCCAGTCGGTACTGCGTACGAAGAAAAGTCTTGCGGAGGCGGATCAGGCATTGAAATGCGAAAAGCTGGTATTGGCCCCGTTGGCGACCAGCCTTGCGGTGCTTACAGACAATGAAATGAAAGCCGGCATTGCCATGGTGGATATCGGCGACCATACCACGGACGTGATCATCTACCACGACCGCATTGTGCGCCACATTGCCTCGTTCCCGATCGGCGGACGGCACATTACCGCCGACCTCGAAGTAGGATGCGGCATTCAGTTCGAGAATGCGGAGCATTTGAAAAAGGAATATGGCGTGGCAGTCTCAGCCGACGTTCCGCTGAATGTGGAAATCCTGATCAACTACCTCGCAGGCCGCCAGCCGAAGCCGGTTCTGAAAAAGAATGTCGCATTGATCATCGAAGAACGCTTGAAAGAAATCGCGGCGATGGTTTATGCGGAGATTGTTAAGTCGGGCTATGCGGACAGGCTGATCGGCGGACTTGTGCTGACGGGCGGCTCTGCCAACATTCCGGAGATAGAGGCATTGTTCGAAAGGATTACCGACATGTCGGTACGTGTAGGCTATCCCGAAAACCTGGAACGCACGGCGAAAGCCGACGCGGTGAGCAATGCATCGTTCAATACAGCGATCGGACTCGCCTGGGCCGGCCTGAAATCGGTTGACCCTCGCGTGAAATCGGTTTGCAAACCGGCATCGGCATTCAATACGGGTAGTGTTGTGCAGAAAGAACCAGTGAAGGAAGTAAAAGAGACACCGAAGCGCAACGGAACGTTTTGGGACAACATAACCGGTATTATTGGAAAGAAGGACGATAGTCTGGGAGACTATTAACAGCCATATCACGCATACTCAACCCCGGAAAGAATATGAACAAAAGCTTGTTGCACGCATTAGACCAGGACTATATAGTGAACGAAATCATCAAAGACCCAAGCGGAGAGGGCAGCGGTGAGCCGGCGATCATCAAGGTAATTGGTGTCGGCGGGGGTGGTAGCAATGCTGTGAACTACATGTTTGAGAGAAAAATCAAAGATGTGGAATTTGCGGTTTGTAATACCGACAGACAAGCGCTTGCCAACAGCCCTGTCCCTGTGAAAATTCAGCTGGGTGCGACTTTGACACAAGGCCTGGGAGCCGGTACCGATGCCACGAAAGGCAAGGAAGCGGCTCTGGAAACGATTGAGGAGATCAAAGGACTTCTCGGAGGCTCTACGCAAATGGTATTTATCACCGCCGGTATGGGTGGTGGAACAGGTACTGGTGCCGCGCCGGTGATCGCGCAGTTGGCCAAGGAAATGGGCAAACTGACGGTAGCCGTAGTAACCGCGCCTTACACCTGGGAAGGACTTGACAAGAAGGAGCAGGCGCTCGAAGGTATCGAGCAGCTGAAAGAATATAGCGACACGGTCCTCGTGGTTTTGAACGACAAGCTCGAAGAACTATACGAGGATATGACATTGACGCAGGCTTTTGCAGAAGCAGACGGCATTTTGCTCAATGCGGTGAAAAGTATCTCCGAGATCATTACCACCAACGGTAACATCAACACCGACTTCAAAGATGTGGAGAAAGTGTTGAAAAGCGCCGGGCAGTCGGTAATGGGTACGTCGGAATCCACCGGTTCCGACCGTGCGCAAAATGCGATTAAGGAAGCGCTCGATTCACCACTTTTGAACGATCGCGATATTCGTGGTGCCAAAAGAATCCTCGTGACGCTTGCGACCAGCAAAAAGAAAGAGGCTACGATGCGCGAACAGCGCGAGATCTGGCAATATGTGCTTTCGCAGGTTGGCGGTGAAGCGCGCATGTTCAAACTGGGTACGATCACTGACGATTCACTCGGCGACAAGCTCCGCGTGACTGTTGTAGCGGCTGGTTTCGACAGTATTGAATCACCGATCCCGGGCATTCAGCTGAAAGGGGTGAAAGGACAGCCGCAACCAGCTCCGGTAGTGGTGGAAGAACCGATAGTAGAGATTTCGGAGCCGGTAGCGGTGGAAGAAGAGGAATTGGTACTGACCGGCGAATTGGAAGAAAATACGCCGACCAGCTCGATAGACCTCGTTCTCGAAGATGAGAGAGTGACGCACGGATTCGATCCTATCAACATTTCGCTGACGGAAATCGAGCCGACGAACGACTGGACCGATGAAGACGCCCTGAAAATGGAGATGATGGTAAAATCATTCCGAGACGGGCTCGTGAAATATTCCGATCTGGAAGGCCCGGCGTACCGTCGGAGCAGGGTAGAGCTCTGGAAGCGACCCGCCATTCCGGCACATGAAATGGAACAGCACTGGCTGAAATAGCAAAAAGGGAGCGACGAGCTCCCTTTTTTAGTGCATTGTTTTAATGTCTTAGAAATGGATGATCTGCCCGGCTTGTATTTCGAGTAACTCTTTGTACAATGCGTTTGACATCACATTGTCCTGGTAAGACGAGCGGATTTGCCCTAGCTTCACACGCATTGCGAGCGTATTCATGCCCAGGTAGCTGAAAACGTCGTTCAGATGGCTCAATGCAATGGTAGCGCCCTGCGGATTAGAGGATAAACCTACCAATGCGGCTTTTTTATTGGAAAAACTATTGGGATAAGGAAGCCCGTCGATAAACGCTTTCAATACGCCAGGGTAGGAGCCATTATACTCGGGTACAATGAACACGAACTTGTCTGTCTGTTCCAGCAATGATTTCAAATTGTTGAAAGCCTCATTCTTGCCAGTATTGCCATATAATGCCGAGACCGTAAAATCATCGGGCAGGTTCACCAGATCAAGGATAATGCTGGTGGCGCCAAGCTGGCTGAGAATGCCCTGGTAATAGTCGGCAATTTTTCTGGACATCGAATTGGGACGGTTGGTGCCAACGATAATCACTATGGGCGATGTAGATACACTCATTTGAAAACCCAGTATGCGCGATTCTCCGAACTGCGCAGGTTAATATTAGTTATCATCAGTAACAAATAATGGATAGAATTGTTCTAATGTGGCATTTGCGGTGGCAAATCTAACCGTCAAACCGACACGTTACCAGGCCGGTTTTCAGGATACACAACAATTATTGTTATATTTGAGCCCGTTATTCATCATGAAATTTCAATAATCATCTGGTTTTCAGATTGTTATACATAAATCAACCCACATAAATATGTCCTGGTTTATTCGGAAAGAAAAAGGTATCAACACACCGACTGAAATGAAGCGCGAAGCGCCGGACGGTTTGTGGTATCAATGTCCTAATTGCAAAAAAATCACTCCTACCAGGGAACATAAGCAGAATGCTTTTACCTGCCCGCATTGCAACTACCATGAAAAAGTGGGGTCGGACGTGTATTTCAACCTGCTTTTCGATGACAATGAGTTTATCGAACTCGATGCGAACCTAATCTCCGGCGACCCGCTGGGTTTTGTAGATACTAAGGCTTACCCCGACCGTATCAAGTCGACCATGAAAAAAACCGGGTTGAAAGATGCGGTGCGCACAGGTCATGGTAAAATGAATGGGCTGGATCTCGTAATCGCCTGTATGGATTTCAGTTTCATCGGCGGATCGATGGGTTCGGTAGTGGGAGAAAAAATCGCACGTGCGATTTCTTACTCTTTGGAAAAGAAGATCCCATTCCTGATGATTTCGAAGTCGGGCGGTGCCCGGATGATGGAGGCAGGGTTTTCGCTGATGCAAATGGCAAAGACCTCGGCACGTCTGGCGCAATTGTCGGAGGCCAAAGTGCCATACATTTCGCTGCTCACTGATCCTACAACCGGCGGTGTTACAGCATCTTACGCCATGCTCGGCGACTTCAACATTTCGGAGCCCGAAGCGTTGATCGGATTCGCCGGTCCGCGCGTAATCCGCGAGACGATCGGTAAGGACCTGCCGAAAGGCTTCCAAAGCGCGGAATTCGTGCTGGAACACGGTTTCCTCGACTTCATTGTCGATCGCAAGGATTTGAAAGATAAATTGACAAGCCTGCTGAGTATGCTTGCATAAGCAATAGCATTGAACAAAGCGGCCCGTCAGGTTATCTGGCGGGCCGCTTTGTATTTAGGCTAATGCATTGATTGCGGTGACTAGGGACAGGCTTCTTTCCGTCGGGTGTCGGTAATGTCGTTGATCTTCCAGCCGCTGTTTGTTTTGATAAGGTTAAAAACATTAACGCCGCAGTGCGAGAACTTTTCGCCGAGGTAAAACTTGTAAGGCGCCCATACCACGGCCATAGGCCCGTCGATAGAAACCTTGACGTCGTAAATGCGCTCGTCCCATTGATCCTTATGTGGCGTACCTACGGCTTTGACGAAACCGTCGACCGTGCCTTTGTGCGTGACGGTGGAATCGGCGGCATTCTTGGAAATGGAGGTCAATGCGGCTGTTTTGGTAAACACGCTTCTGACGGCAGTGGAATCGCCATTGCGCATTCCCGTGAATAGTTTGTCGACAGTCTCGCGTGCGGCTGCTGCGTCGGGAGCTGCTGCGGACGGCGCTTGTGCGATAGCGCGGTGCGCGGGCGAGGCAACCGTGGCAATAAGCAGAATAAGTGTCAGGAAATGGCTAATACGTTTCATTGGTATAGTTTTAACAAAAACTTAATTTTGAGCCCCTTTGTAAATTTTTGGGAATCGATATGTCGGAAAAAATAGTTAAAAAAGTAGATATAAGGAACAGACGGGCTTCATTCGAATACTTCTTCCTCGAAGAGTTCACGACCGGTATGGTGCTTACAGGTACGGAAATCAAATCGATCAGGCAGGGTAAGGTCAATTTCCAGGATGCTTACTGCCTGTTTATGGATGGAGAACTTTTCATTCGCAGTCTTCACATTTCGCCTTACACAGAAGGCACGCATTACAACCACGAGCCGATGCGCGACCGCAAATTGCTGATTACCAAGCGCGAGCGGAAGAAATTGATCGAAGGTTTGAAGGATGTCGGCCTTACGATTATACCTGTCCGGTTGTTCACCAGCGAGCGGGGGTTGGCCAAGTTACATATTGCGCTGGCAAAAGGTAAAAAGCTTTACGATAAGCGGGATAGCATTAAAGAGCGGGATGTGAAACGCGAGAATGATCGTGCAGGTTACTGAGTGGCCGGTCGCGTAAGCGTACAAAATGTGCTAATTCGGTGATCCTGCGGGTTTTCCGGTAAATCCTTTCAGCAATATTTGAAAATCTCGGAGCGTTTTTTCTGGTGAAATATTCTTATATTGTGGGAATTAACGACCACAGGGCTCATGGGTAAAGTATTGGTTCTGAATCAGGATTACAGCGCATTAAGTGTTTGCACAGTTCCGAAGGCATTTCTGCTGGTGTATATGAAGAAAGCGGAAATGCTCGCCGAATCTCAGCTGGAACATTTGAGGACCGTCAACGACAGGTATCCCATGCCCGTCGTGATACGCCTGCATCGCTACATACACATACCATACAGAGGCGTAGTCATGACCAGGCAAAACCTCTTCAAGCGGGACGGCAACAGGTGCCAGTATTGCGGAACCCACGATAATCTGACCCTGGACCATGTGATGCCGAAAAGTAGGGGAGGGAAAACCACCTGGGATAATTTGGCCACCGCATGTAAAAGATGCAACTCCCGCAAAGGAGACCATACGCCGGAAGAGGTTGACATGCCGTTAAAGCAGCGACCGTTCCGGCCTTCTTTTTTAATGTTCATCCGGGATTTTTCAGGCATGGCCGATGACGAGTGGCTGCCGTACCTCGGATCGAAGGAGCGTTCTTGCTAACGTCGTTCGGTACGGTGCCGGTTTGCGTAATGTCATTTGTTGTCAAGAATAGTCAGAAGGTTGACTACGCTTGACTACTTCCTGACCACTTCCTGACTATTTCCTGACCAGAACCTGACTTTTTCGCGCCCGAATGGCGCCTATCTCCCTCATTGCC
Organism: Dyadobacter soli; assembly: GCF_900101885.1. Lineage (GTDB taxonomy): Bacteria > Bacteroidota > Bacteroidia > Cytophagales > Spirosomataceae > Dyadobacter > Dyadobacter soli. Next base: position 365,162 of record NZ_FNAN01000006.1, read on the forward strand.
AAATTAAAATTGCCAACGTTTCAGATTTTCGCTGGGAATGCGTAATTTTGCGTCCTGATTTTTCAAAAATACTTGTTGAACTAATTTTCAGCCGATTAGCCCGCCGGCTGATGTATCGAAGGGCCATTATTCCTATTTATGTCTAAGGAAAAACAAAATCAACCACTTCCCGAATTCGATTGGGATAAAGCATCAGACAAAGGTTTCGGAACTGCTTATTCATCTGCTGACCGTACCCGTCTGGAACAAATGTATGAGACTACCCTTTCTCCTGTTTCGGAAAAAGAAGTAGTTAAAGGTGTTGTAGTAGGTATTACAGACCGCGAGGTGATCCTGAACATCGGTTTCAAATCTGATGGTATCGTTTCATCCAATGAATTCCGCGACCTGCCAGGTTTGAAAATCGGCGACGAAGTGGAAGTTTACGTAGAGAACCAGGAAGACGCACAAGGTCAGCTGGTGCTTTCACGCAAAAAAGCGAAAGTTATCACTGCATGGGATAACATCCAGAAATCATTCGACGAGGATGTTGTTATCGATGCAAATGTTAAGAGAAGAACCAAAGGTGGTCTTATCGTTGATATTTTCGGCATTGAAGCCTTCTTGCCAGGTTCACAAATCGATGTGAAACCAATCCGTGATTTCGACGTGTTCGTTGGAAAGCGCATGGAAGTAAAAGTTGTGAAAATCAACTACGCTAACGATAACGTAGTAGTATCTCACAAAATCCTGATCGAGAAAGACCTCGAAGCACAACGTCAGCAAATCCTGAACAACCTTGAAAAAGGTCAGGTATTGGAAGGCGTGATCAAAAACATGACCAACTTCGGTGTGTTCATCGACCTTGGTGGTGTTGACGGTCTGTTGCACATTACTGATATTTCATGGGGCCGTATCAACCACCCATCTGACCTCCTTTCATTGGATCAGAAACTGAACGTGGTTGTTCTCGACTTCGACGAAGAGAAAAAGCGTATTTCTTTGGGTCTGAAACAACTTCAGTCTCACCCATGGGATTCACTGGCAGACGAAATCCAGGTTGGTTCGAAAGTTACTGGTCGCATCGTTAATGTTGCTGACTACGGCGCTTTCCTTGAAATCAAACCAGGTGTTGAAGGTCTGATCCACGTTTCTGAAATGTCATGGTCTCAGCACCTGCGCAATCCACAGGAGTTCATGAACGTGAACGACGAGATCAGCGCGGTTGTATTGACGCTTGACCGTCAGGAGCGCAAAATGTCTCTCGGTATCAAACAACTTACCGAAGATCCTTGGACTCAAGGTTCATTGAAAGAGAAATATGCGATCGGCACCCGTCACAAAGGTGTTGTTCGTAACCTGACTAACTTCGGTCTCTTTATTGAACTCGAAGAAGGTATCGACGGTCTGGTACACGTTTCTGACCTTTCATGGACTAAGAAAATCAAGCATCCTTCCGACTTCGTGAAAGTAAACGACGAGCTGGAAGTAGTTGTACTTGAACTGGACGCGGACAACCGTCGTCTTGCTTTGGGCCACAAACAGCTTGAGGAAAACCCATGGGATACTTTCGAGAGCATTTTCGAAGTAGGTTCAGTACACAAATCTACGATCGTTGCAAAAGGTGATAAATTTGCTACACTCGAACTTCCTTACGGAATCGAAGGTGTTGCTTCTATCAAAAACCTTGCGAAAGAAGACGGAACATTTGCTGAGGTAGGTGAGAGCCTTGACTTCACTGTTCTTGAATTCCTGAAAGACGAGAAGAAAATCGTTCTGACTCACTCGAAAGTGAAAGGCGTACCAGCTGAGGAAAGAAGAGAGGACAAGCCTAAGGCTGCGAAAAGCGCTCCTGCTTCTGAATCGGTAAACAAGGAAGCAGAGAAATCTACTTTCGGTGACCTGAGCGTTCTGTCTGCATTGAAAGAGCAGATGGAAGAGAGCGAGAAGAAAGGAAAAAAGTAAAATAAAATATGGTGCAGAAGAATTTTTTAATACTTTTGCACCCGGAATCAGCTGCCAGCCTCGTGCAGGCAGCTGATTTTTAAAAATGGTTCCGTGGCCGAGTGGCTAGGCAGAGGTCTGCAAAACCTCGTACAGCGGTTCGAATCCGCTCGGAACCTCCCCTTGAATTGTGGCCTTTTTCCCCAGGATTTTGGCACAATAAAATGCCTGAAAAATACCATTTGGAACAAGCTTTTTAAACGAGCTCCAAATGGTATTTTTTTTGCTAGTTAGTTGAAAATCAAGTGCTACGGATTTTGTAACTGTTGTGAAATTTGTCAAGCAAATTAGACAAATTATAAATAAGAAGGTGGGGTAAAATATCCCTGAAATACTTTTGCGGATAAAGAATCGTGAGCTAGTTTTGTCTGTTGAAGAATAATGAATAGTTGATTATGAATATACCATTCCGAATGGACGCTAAGTTTTGTTCCTTCTTTAATTACTCAAAATCCTTTGTAGCTATCCTCTTAGCTATCTTATTAAGCGTACCTACTTTAGTATCTGCGCAGGATAGCGCTGCTGCTGCGGCACCTGCCGCCGGCGCTGCTGCACCTGCTGGTGCAGCTTCCACTGGGGGGGGCGACGCTGCGAAAGGTGAATCGATCTTCAAAAACAACTGCGCTCAGTGCCACGCTCCAACCGACGAACGTGTAGTTGGTCCGGGTCTGAAAGGTGCAAGTTCCCGTCATGATTTTGCCTGGCTGTCGAAATGGGTACGTAACTCTTCCGCGATGATCGCTTCGGGCGATGCGTATGCTGTTAAAATTTACAACGAATATTCGAAAGCTCAGATGACGAGCTTCCCGAATCTTTCGGACGATGATATCAAAGCGATCTTCGCTTACGTAGACCAGGCGTCTGCTGCTCCTGCCGCTGCTGCGGGTGGTGCTGCTCCTGCCGGTGGCGCTGCTGCTGGTGATGCCAAAGGTGGTGCTCCTTCCGATCTGTTTGTGATCGTGCTGGTTGCATTGGTCGTTGTAATGGTGCTGGTACTCGGTGTTCTTCTCGTGATTGTATCGCTTCTTTCGAAGGCGGTTAAAGGCGGGGGGGCTGAAACTGAGGCTCCTGCCGGTGAAGGTTTCGGTGGTTTGCTTAAAAGGCTGACCGTTGATCCGGCGATCCGTTCTGCGACGCTCTGGATTTTCGTTCTGTTGGTTTTGAAATCTACTTTGGACGGTGCGTTTAACGTAGGCGTTCAGCAGGGATATGCTCCTAAGCAGCCTATTTCATTCTCTCACAAACTGCACGCAGGCGAATACAAAATCGACTGTAACTATTGCCACACCGGTGTTAACCGCGGTAAGTCGGCGCACATCCCTTCTGCTAACATCTGTATGAACTGCCACGGTGTTATCAAAAAGGAATCTCCTGAAATTCAAAAGATTTATACTTCTATCGAGAACAACCAGCCTATCGAATGGGTGCGCGTTCACAACTTGCCTGACCTGGCGTACTTCAACCACGCACAACACGTAAACGTGGGTGGCCTGGAATGCCAGAACTGCCACGGCGATGTTGAGAAAATGGAAGTAATACAGCAACGTTCGTCACTGACGATGGGATGGTGTATTGATTGTCACCGTAAAACTGAGGTAAATACCAAAGACAATCAGTACTACGATAAGCTGGTACAGTTGCACGCTTCTGAAAGCAAAGAGGCTTTGAAAGTAGCGGATATTGGTGGTCTGGAATGTTCTAAGTGCCACTACTAATCAAGAAATTAATACCGGATACAACTCATTGTATTGAATAGTTTTATGGAAAATACTAATAAAAGATACTGGCGGGGACTTGAAGAGCTGAGGAATGATGAGAAGTTTGTAAAAGATGCAAGTTCAGAGTTCCCAAGCGCACCGACCGAAAGTCAGTATGAAAGCCTGGTGGATGGCGTAGGAACCCATCGTCGTGATTTCCTTAAAGTATTGGGCTTTGGAATGGCGGCTGTATCGCTCGCAGCTTGCGAAACGCCGGTAAAGAAAGCCATCCCTTACGTTAACAAGCCGGAAGGCGAATTCCCTACTATATCTAACTGGTATGCATCCACTTACGCAGAAGGTGGTGACTACGCAAGTATCCTGGTCAAAACCCGCGAGGGACGGCCTGTTAAAATAGAAAGCAACTCCCTTTCCAAAGTATCCTGGGGTGTAAGCTCAAGAGCACACGCTTCGTTGCTCGGCTTGTATGACAATGAGAAACTGAAAGGACCTAAGAAAGGTGAAGATACCAAAGTAAGCTGGGAAACTGTCGACAAGGAGATCGCTGATCAACTTGGCGCAATCGCAGCAAAAGGCGGAGCAATCCGTATCCTTACTTCTACTATTCTGAGCCCGTCGACCAAGGCGGTAATCGCAGACTTCACTGCAAAATATCCAACCACTACCCACGTGGTTTACGATGCCAACTCTTCTTACGCACTTGTAAAAGGCAATGAGTTGTCATTCGGTAAAGCCGTTATTCCTTCTTACGATTTCAGCAAAGCGAAAGTAGTTGTAGGCATCGACGGTGACTTCCTCGGAACATGGCTTGCACCTGATACATTCTCGAAGCAATTCGCCGACACTCGTCGCGTGAGCAGCGGGCATGACGGAAACAAGCAAATGTCCCGCTTGTACCAATTCGAATCTACACTTTCACTGACCGGTGCCAATGCAGATTACCGTACTGCTGTGAAACCTTCGCAGATCGGTCTGGTTGCAGCTGCATTGTATAATAAAGTTGCGGCGAAACTGGGCGGAGCTTCCATTGCTACTGCGGCATTAAACATCGAAAACCTGGACAAAGCAGCAGCGGATCTCGTTGCAGCGAAAGGCCAGGCATTGGTTGTTTCAGGTGTAAACGATCCTTCGGTACAGGTTGTGGTGAATGCGCTGAACAGCCTGCTGGGCAGCTACGGTTCTACCATTAACCTTGACAAACCTGCAAACTATCGTCAGGGTAACGATATCGCTACCAATCAACTGATCGACGAAGTTAAAGGCGGTAAAGTTTCTGCATTGATTTTGTGGGGTGCCAACCCGGTTTACGATCACCCACGCGGTGCTGAACTGGCTTCTGCATTGCCGCAGGTTTCATTGAGCGTATCGTTCAACGACCGCGCTGATGAAACTTCTTCCCTTTTGAAATACATCCTTCCTGCACCGCACTACCTCGAATCTTGGGGTGATGCAGAACCGGTAGCGGGATCATACAGCTTGATTCAACCGGCGATTAGTCTGATTTTCAGCACTCGTCAGGCGCAATCATCGCTTTTGAAATGGGCGGGCGCTTCGGCTGACTACCATGAATATGTAAAAGCATATTGGAGAAAGAACATCTATCCGCAAGCCGGAGGTGGTGACTTCGAGAAATTCTGGGTTAAATCCCTGCATGATGGCGTTCTGGATGTAGCTTCTGCTGCAACGGGCGCAGGCGCGACATTCTCCGGAAACCTTCCGACTGCTGCCGCTGCAATTGCAAAAAGATATAAAGCATCGTCATCAGGACTGGAACTTGCGATTTTCGAAAACGTAGGGATGGGTACCGGTTTCGCTGCAAACAACCCATGGTTGCAGGAAAATCCAGATCCGATTACCAAAGCTACCTGGGATAATCACGCAAATCTTTCACAAAAAACAGCAACTGAACTCGGCGTAGCGCAGGGTGATGTTGTGAAACTGGATATCAAAGGCAAATCAGTTGAGTTGCCGGTGATCATTCAACCAGGTTTGGCGCAAGGTACTGTGGCTGTCGCGGTAGGTTATGGCCGTGAGAAAGCTGGTAAATCTGCTAATGGTGTAGGTAAAAACGTATTCCCGTTTGCTGCATTCACCGAAGGCTTCCTGAACTTTACGCCGGGTGAAGTAACCCTGTCGAAAACAGGTGAGACCCGCGAAATTGCTCAGACTCAGACACACAGTACAGTAATGAACCGTAAATCGGTTCTGCAGGAAACTGTATTGTCCCACTTCCAGAAAGATCCTTTGGCGGGACGTTTCATTCCGAAAATCCAGACTTCGGAGGGCGAGGTTGACGCAACAGACCTGTCGCTTTGGAACGGTCACAAATACAAGAACCACTCATGGGGTATGGTGATCGACCTGAACACCTGCTTCGGTTGCGGATCTTGCGTGATCAGCTGCCAGAATGAAAACAACATTCCGGTAGTAGGTCGTCAGGAAATCATCAATGCGCGTGAAATGCACTGGCTGCGTATCGACCGCTATTACAGCAGCGATGCGGACGTGGAAGATCTTCGCGGATTGGAAATCGCTTCTGAAAATCCGGAAGTTACATTCCAGCCAATGCTTTGCCAGCACTGTAACAATGCTCCTTGCGAAACGGTATGTCCGGTATTGGCTACTACCCACAGCTCGGAAGGTTTGAACCAAATGACTTACAACCGTTGTGTAGGTACGAGATATTGTGCAAACAACTGCCCGTATAAAGTACGTCGCTTCAACTGGTTCAAATATTTTGATAACGACAACTTCGATTACAACTTCAATAATGACCTCGGTAAAATGGTCATTAACCCTGATGTAACGGTACGTTCAAGAGGGGTAATTGAAAAATGCTCAATGTGTGTTCACAGAATCCAGGAAGCCAAGCTGACTGCGAAGAAAGAAAGAAGACGCATTGTTGACGGTGAAGTGAGTGTTGCATGTGCTTCGTCCTGCCCTACGGACGCGATCACATTCGGCGACATGAACGATCCGGAAAGCCGCATCTCGAAATTGCTGGAAGTAGAAAGAGAAGGACGCGCATTCCATATGCTGGAAGAAATCAACGTTCGTCCGCAAATCTCTTACCTCACCAAGATCCGTAACAAGGACGCAGCTGCCGCGAAAGCTGAAAAGGCTGAGAAAGAGCACGCTTAATATCAGAGTTTAGAATTATTGACGATCCAATCATTATAAATAAATAGTAGTATGCATGTTACTTCACCTGTAAGAGAACCGCTGATTCAAGGTGGGAAAACGTACGCGGACGTAACGGAAGACATATGCCGCCACGTGGAGGCAGCTCCCACGAAGGAATGGAAGATCGCTTTCGGACTTTCGCTCGTCGTTCTGGCGTATGGATCCGCATGTCTTGCCTGGACCTGGTGGGAAGGCCTCGGAGTTTGGGGTTTGAATAAAACAGTAGGTTGGGCCTGGGACATCACCAACTTCGTATGGTGGGTAGGTATCGGTCACGCGGGAACGCTGATCTCCGCGATCCTCTTGCTCTTCCGTCAGAAATGGAGAACTTCCATCAACCGCGCAGCGGAAGCGATGACGATCTTCGCCGTTATTTGTGCTGCTTCGTTTATTTTAATGCACATGGGTCGTCCCTGGATGGCTTACTGGGCGCTTCCATTGCCAAACGCATTCGGCTCACTTTGGGTTAACTTCAACTCGCCACTCGTTTGGGACGTATTTGCGATCAGTACTTACTTCTCCGTATCGTTGGTGTTCTGGTACATCGGTCTCATTCCTGACCTTGCTACCATCCGTGACCGCGCTACCAGCAAAGTTTCGAAATTCATGTACGGAACATTTGCAATGGGCTGGGACGGTTCAGCTAAGACCTGGGCACGTTACGAATACATTTCATTGATCCTTGCGGGTCTTTCTACCCCACTTGTACTTTCGGTACACACCATTGTAAGTATGGACTTTGCTACCTCGGTAATTCCGGGATGGCACACGACGATCTTCCCTCCGTACTTCGTTGCGGGTGCGATCTTCTCCGGATTCGCGATGGTACAAAACCTGATGCTTATCACACGTGTAGTTTACAAATTGGAAGACTACATTACATTGGAGCACATTGAAACCATGAACAAGGTTATCACGCTGACAGGTTCTGTTGTGGGTGTGGCCTATATCACTGAGTTCTTCATTGCATGGTACGGTGGTGTGGAATACGAATACTATGCATTCTTCAACCGTATGACCGGTCCTTACTGGTGGGCATACTGGGCGATGATGACTTGTAACGTAATCTCTCCACAGCTTTTCTGGTCGAGAAAACTGCGTCGCAGCATCACCTTTACATTCTTTATCTCTGTCGTGGTAAATATCGGTATGTGGTTCGAGCGTTTCGTAATTATCGTAACCTCCCTGCACCGTGACTATATTCCTTCAAGCTGGTCGATGTTCTCGCCAACGCGTTACGATATCGGGGACTACATTTTCTCCTTCGGTTTGTTCTTCACATTGTTCCTCCTGTTCTCGAAATACCTGCCGGTAGTAAACATGGCGGAAGTGAAAGCGGTATTGCGTTCGACATCTGCGCAGCTGCCTGCTAAGATCGCCGGAGTTGCGAAAGTAAGACAGCGCGGAACTGCTGAACCCGCTTACAACAAGGATCAGGAATAATAGCATTGCGTAAAAGCGAATTATAGAGATTATAATTAAGTAATAGTATGGCAGAATTATCTGGTAAATATTTGGTCGGAGTTTTCGACGATGACGATACTGTTCTTCACGCGGTCCCCAAGTTGAGAAAGGCCGGTGTGAAAATCAAAGAAGTATATTCTCCATTCCCTATTCACGGGTTGGACGAAGCGCTGGGGCACCCGAGAACGCGTATCGGTATCGCTGCCTTTATGTTTGGCGTAACAGGATGCTGCGCCGTGCTGACCCTGATGATCTGGACAATGGGATATGACTGGCCGATGATCATCGGTGGTAAAGATCCGATCTCGATTCCCAACTATATCCCCATCACATTCGAAGGAACAGTACTTTTCACTGCATTCGGTATGGTGACCACATTCTTGATTTCGAATGGACTCGGACCCGGTACCCATTTCCACCCACGGTTCGATGTTCGTGCGACTGATAACAAGTTTATCATGGCAATCGAGATGAGCAGAAACTCAATGACCGAAGAAGAGATATCAAGAGCGTTGAAGGACAGCGGAGCGGAAGAAGTCAACATTAAGCAATTCTAATGGCGTTTAAAGCAATGAAATTTAAAAGTTTATATAGATCTCTATTGGTTGCTGCCGTATTGCTTACTGCCGCTGCCGGTTGTAAAAAGGATCCTAACAACCCAGGGAAGGAATATGCACCAAACATGTACCTGCCCGTAGGTTACGAACCTTACAAACAGGAAAAGGCCAACCCGATCAACCCGCAAGGTTTGACTATGCGTTTGCCGGTGGCTGGTACTGTTGCACGCCGTAACTATCACACAAGTTTCGGATCTTCCGATTCAGCGGTGGTTGACCTGATGGTTTACAACATTCCTGCTGACAGCATCGAGATTGCAGAGAAAGTACTTAAAAACCCGGTTCCTTTGAACGAGAAGAGCCTCGCGGAAGGAAAGGTATTGTACGACAGATATTGCCAGCATTGCCACGGTGCTACCGGTGCCGGTGACGGAAAGGTGGGAGCGATGTATAAAGGTGTTCCCAACTATGCAAGCGATGCTTACAAAAACCTGAACGAAGGACATATTTTCCACGTGATTACACACGGGAAAGCACGCATGTGGCCTCATGGATCCCAGATCAACCCTGAGGAGCGCTGGAAGATCGTACTCTATGTACAGAAATTGCAGAAAGGGGCTTAAGTACAATTTTGAAAACAGAGAAATATTTTAAATAATGGCATCAGGACATTCGATTCCTTCTATTGAAGAACGGTTTGAATTTACATCGGGAGCTAAGAGAAGTTTACTCATTGGTGGCGGTGTAGGACTGGCTCTTGTACTATTAGGAGCATACCTCGCAGCCAATGGCGGTGGCGGTCATGAAGTGGCTGCACACGGAGCAGAACATGCTGCTGCGGCAGGCCATGCGGCTGCTGAGCACGGAGCGGCGGCTGCGGCACATGGCGCGGACGCACACGGCGCTGCGGCGGAAGGCGGTCACCATGCAAAAAGCTGGACTGCACGCATTTGGGCTAACCTTTGGGTAAATGGTGTATATTTTACCGGAATGTCCGTTATCGGGATGTTCTTCCTTTCTTATAACTACCTGGCGCAAGCTGGCTGGTCGGCAGTATTTAAAAGAATCCCCGAGGCATTGCCTGCATTCCTTCCTTTCACAGGGGCAGTGATGATCATCACCTTCCTGATGGGTGGGCATGACCTGTTTCACTGGACGCATGAAGGCCTTTATGAGGTAGGCGGACCAGAATACGACAAGATCATCGCCGGTAAACACGGCTATTTGAATACACCATTCTTCCTTGGACGTCTGGTTGTATATTTCGTAGTGTGGTACCTGATGTGGAAAAAGATCCGTACGCTGTCGTTGCAGGAAGATGAAATTGGAGGAACTGAGTTCTATGAGAAGTCAATCCGTCTTGGAACTGCATTCCTCGTTGTTTTCGGTGTTACTTCTTCTACTTCTGCTTGGGATTTCGTCATGTCGATCGACACGCACTGGTTCAGTACGATGTTCGGTTGGTACACGCTCGCTAGCTGGCACGTGGCTGGTCTGGCTGTGATTACCCTTACCATCGTAATGCTCCGTGAAAGAGGTTACCTGAGAGCTGTAAATTCAAGCCACTTACGTGACCTTGGTAAATTTGTATTCGCATTCAGTATTTTCTGGACATACGTGTGGTTCGCACAGTTCCTTCTGATCTATTATGCTAACCTTCCGGAAGAAACGATCTACTTCATCGAGCGTTTCCGCGGACACGGCGGATTCTACAAGGCGCCATTCTTCATTACCTTGTTCCTGAACTTCTTCTTCCCATTCCTGGTATTGATGACCCGCGATGCGAAGTATACACATTCGATCCTGAAAGTGGCTTGCTGGAGTGTGATCGTCGGACACTGGTTCGATTTCTACACCAACGTTATGCCTGGATCAGTTGGTGCCAGCGGAGAGCTTGGAGCTCTTGAGTGGGGCTTTTTCCTGATCTTCCTTTGTGCATTTGCTTATTCCATCGCAAATCAGTTGACCAAGGCAAATCTGATCCCGAGAAATCACCCGATGTTGGAGGAATCACTGCATCACGATATCGCCTAATTGCAAAACCAGTAAATCATCATGTATATTATTATCGCATTAGTTGCTCTTGTATTCATTGTCCTCACCGGGGTGGTAATATCCAGGTTGCAGGGTGTTTTGAAGAGTATCAACAAAACCGATTCAGAGGAAGTTGTAACGACTGGTAATAAATTCAACGGTGCCATGTTCATCGTGATCCTGATCGGAGGAGCTATTTCTATCACGTGGTCGTACCTGCATGCACGCGAGTTTTTCCTTCCGGAAGCATCCTCGATCCACGGACGCAGAACCGACGACCTGTTCTGGTTCTCGATGGGAATCCTGACTATCCCTTTCATCATCGTGAACTTCCTGGTATTCTTCTTCGCATGGAAATACCAATATAAGAAAGGACACAGAGCGACATTCTATCCTGACAACCACAAGCTGGAACTAGTCTGGACGATCATCCCGGCTATCGTAATGGCATTGCTGGTATTCACCGGCTGGAAAGCATGGTCGGATATTACAGCGGAAGCGCCTCGCGACGCGGAAGTGATCGAGATCACAGGCAAGCAGTTCAACTGGATCGCTCGGTACGGCGGTGTGGATAATAACAAGCTTGGTGATTATAACTATAAACTGATTGACGCACAGAACGAAGTAGGTATAGATTTGTCGGATGAAAATTCATTCGATGACTTTACCAACCCTTCTGAAATGCACATTCCGGTGGGCCGTCCGGTATTGTTGAAAATCCGCGCCCGCGACGTATTGCACAGCGTATTCATTCCTCACATGCGTGTGAAAATGGATGCGGTGCCAGGTATGCCAACCAAATTCTGGTTCGTGCCGGACAAGACAACTGCCGATATGCGCGCCGAAACCGGCAACCCGAAATTTGACTATGAGATTGCTTGTACGGAGGTATGTGGACAAGGTCACTTTTCAATGAAAATGAGATTGATCGTAGATGACGAGGCTACATACAAGAAATGGGTTTCAGAGCAGGCTACTTTCCTGTCGACTTACCCAGAGTATCTCGCGAAAGTTCCTGAGAACCTGAAAGCGAAGGCGATGAAATATGTGCCTGCCGAAGCAGCTGCGCCTGCGGCCGACAGCTCAGCAACATCTGCTGGCGGTGCCGGAGCAAGTTCTAGTCTACGATAATTCTATTAATTAAAATACAATAAAAGTATATGTCAGCTATTGAAGGATTGGAAACAGCTCACCACCACGCAGACGAGCATGACCACCACCACGAAGCACAAAGCTTTTGGCAGAAATATATATTTTGTGAAGATCACAAGGTAATTGCCAAGCAGTATCTGATCACGGGTATTTTGTGGGCTGTTATCGGTATTACCATGTCGGTGATCTTCCGTATCCAGCTCGGTTTGCCCGATTCTAACCTGTCATGGTTGAAGCCTGTCCTTGGTGGCTGGATCAGCGACGCAGGTAAGCTCGACCCGAACTTTTACCTGGCTTTGGTTACAATGCACGGTACCATCATGGTATTCTTTGTATTGACGGCCGGTTTGAGCGGTACATTCAGTAACTTCCTCATCCCGCTTCAAATCGGAGCGCGCGATATGGCGTCAGGTTTCATGAACATGCTTTCTTACTGGTTCTTCTTCCTGGCCAGCGTGATCATGTTCGCTTCTTTGTTCCTGCAACAAGGACCTGCTGCCGGTGGCTGGGTAATTTATCCTCCATTGAGTGCATTGCCACAGGCGCACCCGGGCTCGGGTATGGGTATGACATTGTGGTTGGCTAGTATGGCATTCTTCATCGTGTCGCAGTTGCTGGGTGGTATCAACTACATTACTACCGTTATCAACCTGCGGACAAGAGGTATGTCTTTCGACCGTCTGCCTCTGACGATCTGGTCATTCCTGATCACCGCGGTATTGGGTCTGATCTCTTTCCCGGTATTGCTTTCATCTGTATTGCTGCTGATCTTCGACCGTCACTTCGGTACCAGCTTCTATCTTTCCGACATTTATATCAATGGTGAAGCGCTGCCAAACGTGGGTGGTAGCCCGATACTGTTCCAGCACTTGTTCTGGTTCCTCGGTCACCCTGAGGTATACATCGTACTTTTGCCAGCTTTGGGTATTACATCCGAAGTAATCGCGACGAACTCACGCAAGCCGATCTTCGGTTACCGTGCGATGATCGCTTCCATGCTTGGTATTGCATTCCTTGCATTTATCGTATGGGCGCACCACATGTTCGTGACAGGTATGAACCCATTCCTCGGATCGGTTTTCATGTTCCTGACGCTGATTATCGCGGTACCTTCTGCGGTGAAAGGTTTTAACTACATCACAACACTCTGGAAAGGTAACATCGTGTTCACCCCCGGTATGTTGTTCTCGATCGGTCTGGTTTCCCTGTTCGTTTCAGGTGGTTTGACCGGTATTATCCTGGGTAACAGTGCATTGGATATTCAATTGCACGATACTTACTTTGTAGTAGCCCACTTCCACCTTGTGATGGGTGCTGCGTCGGCCTTCGGTCTGTTCGCAGGGGTTTACCACTGGTTCCCTAAAATGTTCGGTCGTATGATGAACACTTCATTGGGCCAGGCGCACTTCTGGATGACATTCATCGGTATTTACCTGGTGTTTATCCCGATGCACTACGTTGGTATCGCGGGCTTCCCTCGCCGTTACTACCAGTTCACCAGCTACGACTTTACGCATAAGTTCATGGATATGAACATGTTTATCTCTATCGCTGCGATATTCACGTTCCTTGCACAGTTCATTTTCCTCTGGAACTTCTTTTACAGCATTTTCAAAGGCAGAAGAGCACCGCAAAACCCATGGCGTTCAAACACGCTCGAATGGACTGCACCTGTTATTCCGGGTCACGGAAACTGGGAAGGCGAAATTCCTGCGGTGTATCGTTGGTCATATGATTACAGCAAACCGGGTGCCAAAGAGGACTTCATCCCTCAGAACATTCCGTATTCTCAGACACCTGAATCGAACTTCCCTCATGAGAATGAGTTGATCGCGACAGAGAAGGTGATTGAGTCCCAAAACTTTAATGACCAGTTTAAAACACATCATTGATCTTAAAGCGAATCGCCGGTTCCGGCGATTCGCTTTAAATACGCTCATCTCGCTCTACCTGGTAGTAATAGCAGGTGGTGTCGTGAGAAGCACAGGCTCAGGAATGGGCTGTCCCGACTGGCCTAAATGCTTCGGCAGATGGGTCCCTCCTACCGAAGCATCACAACTTCCTGCCAATTACAAGGAGATTTACGGTGCGAAGCTGAAAGGAGAAGTCGAGTTCAATGCGACGAAAACCTGGACGGAGTACGTAAACAGGCTTGTAGGAGCGCTCACAGGTATCATCATTTTCCTGATGCTGCTGGCCTCCATTCCTTTCCTTAAATCTGGAAACAAGCAAATATTTTTTTGGAGCCTTACGGCTTTTCTGTTGACGGGCTTCCAGGGATGGCTCGGTGCGAAAGTAGTTTCGTTTGAATTGCACCCGTTGATCGTAACAGTGCATATGCTGCTCGCCATCGTGATCATTTTCATCGTCCTCTATGTATTTACATGGGCGGGATATGTGGAGAAGGTGCTCACGTTACGAGAAGGCAGCGAGAAGCTGCTTAGTGGCATCGGGATCGCGGTAATGGCATTGTCGCTGTTCCAGATTCTCCTCGGAACGCAGGTCCGCGAAGCAATGGACGTGGTAATTATGAAGCTCGGTTACGGGGCGCGGTCGGAATGGATCGATGAACTTGGGGCGAACTTTTACATACACCGGTCGTTTTCGATACTGGTCTTTGTTGTGAATGCAATCTGGATCAGCCGGGTTTTGAAAACCGGAAACAAGGGAACAGTAGCAGGCAAGATTGCAATAGCTTGTCTCTGTATCCTGATCGCGGAGATCGCAACGGGCATTTTGATGGCATATTTCGGGGTTCCCGCATTTGCCCAGCCCATGCACCTCACATTCGCGATACTATTAATCGGCCTGCAATTCATCGTGTGGCTGGTTGTGAATGGTAAGAAGTATTTGAAATATAAAGGCGTGGCCGCGACGGCTGGTAGCCAGTTCTAATTTTCAATTTCTGTAATAATGATTTCAGTAGAGGAAAGTGTAAGCGGGGTTGGGAAGATCAGAGAGAGATTAGGGGTTTTATTTGAACTATTGAAATTCCGGTTGGCGTCGTTGATCGCGTTCTCCGGTGCAATGGGTTATTGCCTGGGCTCACGCGACGTGAAAACCAGCGATATGGTACTTTTCATTATCGCATCGATCGGTATCACCGGCGCAGCCAATATTATCAACCAGATTTTGGAAAAAGATCTGGATAAAATGATGAAAAGAACGGCTTCACGGCCGTTGCCAAGCGGAAGAATTACCGTGGAGCAAGCTGCGATTTGGGCAGTAATTCTTGGAGTAGGTTCGCTGGCGATATTTGTAACAGTATTTAACCTGACAACTGGGCTTATTTCCTTGCTGTCGCTCGTGCTTTATGGCTTTGTTTACACGCCGTTGAAGCGCGTCGGTCCGATCGCGGTGTTCGTTGGGGCATTCCCCGGCGCATTTCCTCCGATGATCGGCTGGGTTGCGGCTACCAACCATTTCGGTCTGGAACCCGGTATCCTGTTCGCGATCCAGTTTTTCTGGCAATTCCCGCATTTCTGGGCCATTGCCTGGGTACTGGACGAAGATTACAAAAGAGCAGGTTTCAAATTGTTGCCCGCCAATGGTTTGAAAGACTCGGATACGACATTGCAGATCATGATCTATACATTGTTCCTGCTTCCGATCGGCTGGTTGCCGTACGAGCTGGGAATGACAGGTATCAATTCCGCGTTCATCGCAACGATTTTCGGGGTATTGTTCCTCGCGCAGACGTTCCATCTCATGCGCAAGTGCACGGACAAGACCGCGAAGCAGCTGATGTTCGGATCGTTCATTTACCTGCCTATCGTACAGATTGCTTTTTTGTTGGATAAATTGTGATATAGAATCGGGAGAAAATGGAGAACGTTCAGCAATATAAATTAGAAAGAGAGCCGCAGGAGACGCTCGCGATGGACCCGAAGAAGTTTATTCTTTGGCTGTTCCTCGTAACGATCATCATGCTTTTTGCTTCTCAGAGCAGTGCGTACCTCGTGCGCCGCGCGGAAGGCAACTGGCTGGAATTTGAAATGCCGCAGATTTTCTGGTACAGCACGGTGGTGCTCATAATGAGCAGTGTAGCAATGCAGTGGGCCTATTTCTCGGCAAAAAAAGATCAGTTCCAACAATTGAAAATAGCAATTTCTATTACTTTTGTACTCGGCCTGATCTTCCTTTATATGCAGTTTCAGGGCTGGAAAGAGCTGGTGGCGATGAATGTATATTTTGTAGGAAACCCGTCCGGCTCGTTCTTTTACGTGTTCACAGGACTTCACGGATTCCACATCATTACCGGCCTGATTGTTTTGGTATTCGCACTATTTTCGGCATTTAAGCTGAATGTGCATTCCAAAAGTCTGAGAAGAATTCAGATCAGTGCTACTTACTGGCACTTTCTCGATATACTCTGGTTATACCTTTTTGTTTTTTTATTGACCTTTAATTAATACTTTTTTATCAATGGCTGCAAATGTAACAACACCCGGCGCGGTAGAACCCAAAATGTGGTTGGGGGGTATTGAGCCTATGAAAGCGAGTTACGGTAAACTGATGATGTGGTTCTTCCTCATCTCGGATACCTTTACTTTCTCTGCCCTGCTGGTGGCATATGGTACAGCCCGGTTTAGTTTCCCTGCATTCACCGGAAAACACGAAGATTTTACTTTCTCCAACATGTACTGGCCCGTACCTGAAAGGGTTTACGAAGCGGTACCATTCCTGCATGGCATTTCCCTGCCACTGGTATTTGTTGGTATCATGACATTCATCCTCATCGCGAGCTCCGTAACAATGGTACTTGCAGTGGAAGCCGGTCACCGCATGGACCGCGCGAATGTTGAAAAATATATGCTTTGGACCATCCTCGGCGGTTTTACCTTCCTGGGTTGCCAGGCTTGGGAATGGAGCCACTTCATCCACGGAACCGACGCAGGTTCAGTAATGAAAGTGATCGAAAACGGTACCTGGATCGAGAAGACGATTTTCGGTGCTAACCTGACAGAGAACCAATACGGCCCTCCTGCATTCGCGGATTTCTTCTTCTTCATCACCGGTTTCCACGGAACCCACGTATTTTCAGGTGTGATCCTGAACATCCTGATCTTCTTCCGTGCGGCGACAGGTTTCTACGACAAGAGAGGAAGCTACGAAATGGTTGAGAAAGTAGGTCTCTACTGGCACTTTGTGGATCTGGTTTGGGTGTTTGTATTTACATTCTTCTACCTGGTTTAATTTATAGGACAATATTTAAAATTGAAGTAAAATGGCGGAAGTACATCATCACCACGTACATAACCAGGATCCCGAAGCAGGAGCTGAGCAACGTAAAGCGATCTGGAAAACTTTTTGGATTCTTTTGATCATCACCTCACTCGAGTTCCTGATCGCATTCACCGTTCCCCATGGCGTTTTGAAGGTTTCGATCTTCATCATCATGACGATCGTGAAAGCATTCTATATCGTTGGGGAATTCATGCACTTGAAACATGAAACAAAAACGCTGATCTGGTCGATACTCGTACCGGTGATATTCGTAGCCTGGCTGATCCTGGCGCTCCTGCTTGAAGGAAATGCGATTTTCGAAGCGATTTTCGGATAATAGATTAGAATGAAAAAATTTCCCAAAGCCGGATTACTGATTGTCACATTAGTAATACCGGCTTTGATTTTTGCTTTACTGAAACTGTTCGGCACGAACCATTACGACCTGCCTTATTTCGTGACTGAAAAAGACGGTAACGGCTCGGTGATCGTACAAAACGGCGACACGCTGTTCCATAAGGTATCTGCGGACTGCGGGATATTCGGAGGCGTTAATCTGGGAGATCGGTTGACAATCGCGGTTCGTATGCCATCCAAATGCGGCGAGCCTTGTGAACGGGCAACCGACGAACTGCAACGCATCGCCGCATTGAAA
The DNA here is from genome assembly GCF_900101885.1 of Dyadobacter soli. Lineage (GTDB taxonomy): Bacteria > Bacteroidota > Bacteroidia > Cytophagales > Spirosomataceae > Dyadobacter > Dyadobacter soli. Next base: position 383,134 of record NZ_FNAN01000006.1, read on the forward strand.
GCTGCAATTCCTGAATTGCAAATTCTTTTAATCGCAGCCGATACGGTGAGACGCGGAGAATGGCAATCGGTGAAGGTCGACAGCGCAACAATAGCAGGTTGTTTTTCGAACGAATTGACAGACGCTGTAAAAGGCAGCGATGGGTTGAACGGTCCGGCAGGGCAGATGGTCCTGATCGACGGCAACAAATACGTGAGAGGCTTTTATAAAGCCGGAGATGGAGAGGAGACCGACCGGCTGATGGCTGAGATCAAAATCCTCGATTATGAAAGGAAGAATGAGAAATAAGTGGGTATGGCTACATTAACAATCGAAAGAAAACCGAAATACGAACGTATTATCAATATTCTGGCAATCGTCATTCCGGTGGTGGTTGCATTGTTGCTGGGTATCCGGCAAAAAGTGGACCTGGGCGCATGGACTAAAGTGCTTCCGCACCTTATCGGGGTGATCAACACCCTTACGTCTATGCTGCTGATCGTGGGTTTCTATTTTATCAAACAAAAGAACATTGCCGCACACCGGCAGGCAATGACTGGTGCATTCGTGCTGGGCGCGGTGTTCCTGGTTTGCTATGTGCTTTACCACATTTCAAATGAAGCGACGCCATTCGGCGGAACCGGATTTGTTCGCCCGGTGTATTACTTTCTGTTGATTTCGCATATCGTGTTATCGATCGGGGTCGTTTGGTTTGTATTGCGGGCGGTATATTTCGGATATACCAACCAGATCGCCGAGCACCGGAAGGCGGTGAAATGGGCGATGCCGATCTGGCTTTATGTGAGTGTTACCGGTGTAATCGTGTACTTAATGATTAGTCCCTATTACGTATGAAAAAGTTTCTGACCCTATTCGGATTGATAGTGATGTTCGTAATGAACAGCGCAGGTGCTTTTGCACAATGCGCAATGTGCCGCGGTTCGGTGGAAAGTTCCATGGGTAACGGGCGCAATAATGTGGGTGTAGGTTTGAATACGGGTATAATGTTCCTGTTTGTAGTGCCCTACATTCTCGTAGCGGTGATAGGATACCTTTGGTACCGCAATTCCAAAAAGGCGCAGGCGGAGCGGCAGTTTGTCGCGGCTCGCGTGCGGTCGGCGTACGAAAACTGATCTGCTGATAAATGATATTCGAGGGCGAGACCAATGCGGTCCCGCCCTTTTTGTTTTTGACAAAATATTCCTGTGTAGTGGCGTAGATAATGCAATGCACGTCTTTAAAGAAAAACACTTACCCATCATGCGCCGGATTTTCCTCATTCTCCTCCTGATACTTGCCCAATTCGCTAATAGCAATGCCCAAAGCGTGTCGACGTCCAAGCCCTGGACTTACTGGTGGTGGATGGGTAGCGCGGTTACCAAAGCGGATATCACGGCGCAACTCGAATATTTCAGCAAATCAGGTCTGGGTGGCGTGCATATCATCCCGATTTACGGGGTTAAGGGGTATGAGAAGGCGGCGATTCCGTTTCTAGGAACGCAATGGCTGGAAGTAATGCAGCACACGGTTCGCGAAGGAAAGCGGCTCGGATTGGGCGTGGACATGACAACCGGGACCGGCTGGCCTTTTGGCGGGCCGAATGTGACCCAAGCCATGGCGGCGCAGGGTATGACAGTGGCAGACGGAAAGCTTTCGGTAAAACCAACCGGGCAAAAGGTGAAACGCGCTGCGCCGGGGGGAGAGGGTTTTGTACTCGATCCATTCAATGCAAATGGGATGGCGCAATACCTCTCGCGGTTTGATTCTGCATTTGCCAAATCTGCGGACAAGCCGAGAGCAATGTACAACGACTCTTATGAAGCTTATGGCGCCAACTGGACGGAGGATTTTGCACAACAATTCCAATGGCGCAGGAAATACGATTTGCTGGCTAAGCTTCCATTGCTCAACGACTCGACCGGCAATCCGGAAGCCACATTAGTTAAAATAGACTATCACCAAACCCTGGCGGAGCTGCTGTTGGAACGGTATGCAAAACCCTGGACCGATTGGAGCCGTGCGCACGGGTTCGTAACGCGCTACCAGGCGCATGGTTCGCCGGGAAACCTGCTGGATTTATATGAAGCCGCCGATATTCCCGAAACGGAATCGTTTGGTACCAGCCGCTTTAATATACCCGGTCTGCGCGTCGATCCCGATTACTCGATCGATCAGTTTGGCACGCCGAATCCGCTGGCGATGAAGTTTGCTTCTTCGGCCGCCAATTTATCGGGCAAGAAATTGGTAAGCTCGGAAACGGGTACCTGGCTCGCGAACCATTTCAAGGTTTCGTTATCTCAAATCAAGCCGCAGATCGATGAGCTTTTTACCGCGGGCATTAACCATATTTTTTACCACGGGACTACCTATTCTCCCGAGAAGGAAGGTTTTCCCGGCTGGCTCTTTTATGCTTCCACCAATTTTGGCAAAACATCCCATTTCTCCGAGCATTTCCCGCTGCTGAACCGTTACGTGGACTTTTGTCAACGACAATTGCAAAACAGTAAGCCCGACAACGACGTACTCGTATATTTCCCGATCCACGACTTGTGGGCTACGAAAGCAAAATCGGGCGGCGGGGTGCATTTGCTGGAAGTGCACCACGTCGATCGCTGGCTACTGGATTTGCCGTTCGGAAAGCTGTCTGAAAAGCTCTGGAAGGAAGGTTATGCATTCGATTTCGTGTCTGATTTGCAGTTGAAGAAACTTACTGCCGATGCAAATGGGACTTTGACATCAGGGAATGCCACTTACAGGACCTTGCTTATCCCATCAGCAACCTATTTGCCCGAAGAGACTTTGAAAGAGTTGCAGCGGCTGGCTAATGCAGGCGCGAAGATCGTCTTCGACCAAAAGCTGCCGGTCACGGTGACCGGTAATGCCCATCATGAGGAGCGGCAAAAAACATTTGGCGAAGTATTGACACAACTTTCAAACCTGAGAAATGTGAAGGTTTCTACCAATTTAAATGCGGATCTGGCCACGAATGGAGTGGTAAGAGAGCAATTGGCCGAAAAAGGACTGACTTTCGTCCGCAAAAATCGGGGCGAGGGAGTACCGCTTTATTTTGTGGCGAATCTTGGAAATACGTTTAAAGAAGGCTGGGTAAGGATCGGCAAGGGAGGGCAATTCTTCAAGTCGGAACCGCTCAGAGGCGTATCGATGCCGGAAATACGTGGTAACAAAGGCAGTGAGGAGATTTTCCTGCGGCTATTGCCAGGGGAATCGTGCTTTTTGACAACTTCGGCCGACGGCCAGGATGCAGCGGAAGTGCGCAACACCGGTAAGCATTTCGATATTAAGGGCAAATGGGAGCTTGCATTTTTGAATGGCAAACCAAACTTGCCTGCTCCCGCACAGCTTACGGAGCTAACATCCTGGACTTCGTTGCCGGATTCTGCCGCTTATTTTTCGGGGAAAGCGCGGTACCGCATTACCTTCGACCTGCCCGGATCGGCTGCAAGTTGTGCGAATGCGGCATTGGATCTGGGAGATGTGCGGGAAGTGGCCAATGTAAAGCTGAATGGGAAAGACCTCGGCGTGGCCTGGCATATCCCGTTCGTTCTCCCGGTTGGAAAAGCATTGAAATCAAAAGATAATGTGCTGGAAATAGAAGTAACCAACCTTTCGGCCAACTACATGCGCCTCCGCGACCAGCAGCAGCCCGACTGGAAGAAATTTTACGACATTAATATCGTGGACATTACTTACAAAAAATTCGATGCTACACGCTGGCAGCCTATGCCGTCGGGGCTGCTGGGGCCTGTGAAATTGGTTTACTAATGCATTACTCCCACAATGGGTAATGTTCCAGCTGGATTTGCCGCCCGAAGAATATGTTTGTCGATTGCTCGAACGACAAGGTATAATCCGACACATAGAACTGCCGCTTGCCTTCACCTTTTTCATTGATGAGGTAATGTTGTTCGAGCCAGGCTTTCAGTGAGCGTGCCACGATCTCGGAAGTATCGAGCGTTTCAATCGCCTCGCCGTAGAATTTGCGAATCTGCGTTTTAATTAATGGGTAATGCGTGCAACCGAGGATTAATGCCTCGATACCATTCAGCGACACGTCCGATAGATAATTGGCGATGACGCTTTCACTGATATTATTATCAAAAAAGCCTTCCTCGATCATCGGGGCCAGCAGTGGCGTAGCGAGTGATTTCAGGTGAATGTTCCTGTCCAGCGCATCGACCTTCTTTTTGTATACATTAGATAGAACCGTCTGCTTGGTGCCGATCAGGCCGATGGTTTTCCCTTCATAATGCTCTTTCACATAATCCACCACCGGATCGATCACATTCAAAACCTTCGCTTTGCTTCCCACGTACTCTCGCACGAGCTCGTAAGCGGCGGCGGACGCGGAGTTGCAGGCGATGAGGATCAGTTTGCAGTTCTGCTGTAACAGCATATTACAGATTTTGATCGAATAGGCCTGAATGGCTGCCGTGGACTTGTCGCCGTAAGGCAAATGCGCCGTGTCGCCGAAATAAATGGTGTTTTCCTGGGGAAGCAACCTGGTTACGGCGCTGGCGACGGTCATACCGCCGATTCCGCTGTCAAAAATTCCGATGGGTGCAGAGGAGTCGAGCATTGGGGAAGTCCTTTTGGTGGTCAATGAGTGATATTCGCATCAAAGCTAAAAAATTATCAAAAAACTTTTCCCGCACATGCAACCTCACAATGAGGAATGCGCATCTTGCTGTCGAAACCACCAATTAGAATGGGTCGAATTTTAGCACTATTTAGCCAGGAAGCACAGCTCGTCAAAGCACTCAGGAAGGAAGACCCTAAGGCGCAGCGACAGCTTTACGACAAGTACAGCCATCGCATGCTGGCTTTGTGCTTCCGCTATGTATGCGACGATATGGCGGCCGAGGACGTGATGGTGGAAGGTTTTTTGAGGGTTTTTGAAAAAATAAACCAGTTCAGCGGAGAGGGAAGTTTCGAAGGGTGGATCAGGAGAATTATGGTGAACGAGTCGCTGGGATATTTGCGGAAACAAAAGAGGATACTGGAAGACAACATTTCGGACGAGGCTAATAACATCCCCGATTACACCCACGCCGACCAGAATCTTGAAACGGAAGAATTAATGGCCCTTATCGAAGCATTGCCGGTGGGTTACCGGACGGTTTTCAACCTGTATGCGATCGAGGGCTACGCACACATTGAAATCGCCCAGATGATGGGTATTACCGAAAGTACATCGAAATCACAATTGCACCGTGCCCGCGCCCTGCTGCAAAAGATGGTCGCGGAATGGGAAAATGGTTATAAAAAAAAAGTAGACTATGAAAAAGCATCCTGTTGATGATCTTTTCAAGCGCAGACTCGAAGGAATGGAAAGAACGCCTTCGGAAAATGCGTGGCTTAAAATTCAGGAAAAGCAGCCCGGGAGCAGTCGCTCGGCGAGACGTCTCGCGGCTGTGTGGGGTTGGTATGCTGCGGCCGGTGTGGCTGCGGCGGTGATGGGAGGGTACCTGGTTTGGCAGAATCAGCAGGACGCTTCGCCGGGAAGCATTCAATCGCGGCAGACTGTTGCGGCAGCTAAGGCCACACAAGTTGATTCGGTTGTTTCTCCGGTTGAAAAGTTAAATGCGCCTATTGAACAGTTGGCGGTAACGGAGAAAAAAGATAGTGCCGGAGTTGAAAATGTCGGCAAAAGTTTGAAACCCACATATAGCGCCGCTGGTAATTCAGAAACGCAATTAGCGCAAAAACAAATAGCCAAAGCGCCGGACACGAAAGCATCGAATGTGAAAACACCGGGCATTCAGGTATCAAATGCCCAGGTAGAGCCTGTTCAGAATGCGCCGGTGATGGCTTTGAATGAAAAACCTTCCGTTCCGGTAAATGCAATACAGCCGGAACCTTTAAAAAAACCTGCGACGCAGGATATCAAGACTTTGCCTGACGAGCCAGCTGTTAGTCAGGTGAACAAGCCGGAACCCGAACCGACGAGAACGATTGTCGCGGTGGTGGAGACCGGTACTAATGAATCGGAAGAAAAGCCACGCAATACCCGGTTTGCCAGGGTTTTCCGTCAGCTCAAAAATGCGAGAGCGGGGGAGAAGGTCGATTGGGAGGAAGTGGGTTTTAATCCAAAAAATCTGGTAGCACGCGTGGACGATCGCCTGCGTGGGAAGGATGAAAAAAGTAATGAAAGAGATCACCCTAAAGACAAGACAAAACTGTAATCTGTTAAGCCATGAAAAGTAAAATATATGCAATGGCAATGCTGGTATTGTTTGCCATTGGCGCGCGCGCTGGTTCGCTGAAACTGAATGAAAAGTTTAATGACCAGTTTTCCGATAAGGATTCGATCATTGTGACATTCGGAGATAAGACGAGGCTGATCATTTACGGAGAGAACCGGCAGGAATTGGAGAAGATCATGAAGTATGATTTGAATGCATTGCTGAAAGACCTGAAAGTAAGGCTCGACAGCACCCAGGCCGATACAACATTCTTGCGGGAGGAGTTTGACGGAAACAAGTACCTGAAAAACCCGGGCGAGGCCAACGAAAAAGATTATTTGAGGATCGGACTCAGGGGCATTCACATCAAGGACGGCGATACACGTGTTTCCATCGACGGTAAGGGCGTGGAAGTAAAAGATGGCGATGAGGTTGTTTCATCGGACTCGACTTACCGCCGCGTGGGCAAGCGTTTCCACCGGCGCTCGTGGGGCGGATCGAGCCCGCGGAAAGGATTCAATATTGCATTGGGCCTCAATACGTATGGTACCAATGAGACTACCGCCGGGTTCAACAAATCCGATTATGACCTGAAACCATTCGGATCGCGCTATGTGAGCCTGGGCTACGTGGCCAGCGCGAATGTGGTCAGGGGAAAAGACGCGAGGCTCACACTCGATTTCGGGGTCGATTTCTCCTGGTACAACATGATGTACGATGGTAACAATACCATCATCAAGACGGACGATGCGGTCGAGTTTGTTCCGGTGGTTGATGATAACAAGCAAGAGGTGGAGGTGAGGAAATCGAAACTTGTTGTGCCTTACGTGAACCTGTCGATCATGCCCACGCTAAGCTTTTCGCGGTCGTTCATTTCCTACATTAGTGCCGGCGCTTACGGTGGCTATCGCCTGGGCAGCTACACGAAAGTTCGGAAGGTGGGAACGAAGGATGTGGACCACGACCGACGTAACTTTTACATCGAAGATTTGCGCTATGGCTTAGCCGCCGAAATAGGTATCCGTAACTTTCCTGACTTCTTTGTGAACTATGATTTGAACAATCTTTTCGAAGCCAATCGTGGGCCGTCGGTACGGATGCTCAGTTTTGGGGTGAGGTTGTTTTAAAGTCGAAAAGTGCCCGTGCGGCCTGGAATCGCGGTTTTTGATTCCAGGCCGCATTTTTTTTTATTTTTTTTTCAAAAGAATTTGAGAATCTAAAAAATGGGTATAATTTTGCGACTCCAAATTGTGAAACAAACGGTTTTCACGCTTGTGTTGAAATGTTGTCTGGGGGTGTACCAGAGTGGCCAAATGGGGCAGACTGTAAATCTGCTGGTGTATGCCTACGGTGGTTCGAATCCATCCGCCCCCACAGTTTGAGTCTGAGAAAGCACTTCAAATCATACCAGTTTTGAAGTAAAAGACGAAGACAGATGCGGAAGTAGCTCAGCTGGTAGAGCGATAGCCTTCCAAGCTATAGGTCGCGAGTTCGAACCTCGTCTTCCGCTCAAAAAGAAACATCATCGAAGCGATTAGCGAAAACATTCAATAGATAACTTTCGCTAATCGCTTTTTGGTTCTAAGAACATTGCCTAACGGCATTATGCTTTTGTAGCTCAGGGCGGTCCGCCGATGCGGTAGAGCACTTCCCTGGGAAGAAGAAAAAAAGAAGTAATAATGCTTTTGTAGCTCAGGGACGGTCCGCCGCGCGGTAGAGCACTTCCTTTGTAAGGAAGAGGTCAGGGCGCTTCGGAGAAGGCAAGAAGAAATAAAGTACAATGCTTTTGTAGCTCAGGGGTAGAGCACTTCCTTGGTAAGGAAGAGGTCAGGGGTTCAAATCCCCTCAAAAGCTCGAAAAGTGAGGGTTTTGTGCTCGCTTTAAACTTGATCCTGATTTGGTAAATGATTGCGGTGTTTGATTGCAGTAAAGCCAGCAGGATCAATTAGTAGTGTATAATAAATTCGTAATAACTTTTAATTTTAAGCGTACTTAAGTCATGGCAAAAGAGACGTTTGACCGCTCGAAACCCCACGTAAATATTGGTACTATCGGGCACGTTGACCACGGTAAAACTACCCTTACAGCGGCGATTACAACTGTGTTGGCTGATAAAGGTTTTGCACAGAAACGCGACTTTTCTTCAATCGACAATGCTCCTGAAGAGAAAGAGCGCGGTATCACAATCAATACCTCACACGTAGAATACCAGACAGCCAACCGTCACTATGCGCACGTTGACTGCCCAGGTCACGCTGACTACGTGAAGAACATGGTAACTGGTGCTGCTCAGATGGACGGCGCAATCATCGTGGTTGCTGCTACTGACGGTCCTATGCCACAAACTCGTGAGCACATCCTTCTTGCTCGTCAGGTAGGTGTTCCTCAGCTTGTTGTGTTCATGAACAAAGTGGACATGGTTGATGATCCGGAACTTCTTGAACTCGTTGAGATGGAAATCCGTGAGCTTCTTAGCTTCTACGAATTCGATGGTGACAACATTCCAGTTGTACAAGGCTCTGCTTTGGGTGGTCTTAACGGCGATCCGAAATGGGTTAAAACTATCGAAGATCTGATGGATGCTGTTGATAACTGGATTCCAATTCCTCCACGTATGACAGATCTTCCATTCTTGATGCCTGTTGAAGACGTATTCTCGATCACTGGTCGTGGTACTGTTGCAACTGGTCGTATCGAGCGTGGTATCATCAACTCTGGTGAAGCCGTTGATATCCTTGGTATGGGTGCAGAAGGTCTTAAATCTACCGTAACTGGTGTTGAGATGTTCCGTAAGATCCTTGACCGCGGTGAAGCTGGTGACAACGTAGGTTTGTTGCTTCGCGGTATCGACAAAGAAGATATCCGTCGTGGTATGGTAATCTGTAAGCCAGGTTCTGTTAAGCCTCACTTGCACTTCAAAGGTGAAGTTTACGTACTGTCGAAAGAAGAAGGTGGACGTCACACTCCATTCTTTAACAAATACCGTCCTCAGTTCTACTTCCGTACCACTGACGTGACAGGTGAAATCTCACTTCCAGCAGGTGTTGAAATGGTTATGCCAGGTGACAACATCACTATCGAAGTGAAACTGATCAACAAAATCGCTATGGAAAAAGGTCTTCGCTTCGCGATCCGTGAAGGTGGACGTACCGTAGGTGCTGGTCAGGTAACTGAAATTCTTGACTAATCAAGATAGCAATATTAAAACAAGTGCATTTCTTTTGGAATGCACTTGTTTTTTATAAAAAAGTCGTATCTTTGCAGCCCCGAATGGGTAATTGCACGATAAACGGGTGTAGTTCAAGGGTAGAATAGCGGTCTCCAAAACCGTTGATGGGAGTTCGAATCTCTCCACCCGTGCATAAATCGAAAAGGTGAAATGGAAAAATTTACTTCTTTTTTGAAAGCGTCCTGGGAAGAAATGACCCAACATGTTACATGGCCGCCTTTCAACGAACTGCAAGCCAACACCACACTGGTGCTTGTAGGTTCGCTCATTTTTGCCTTCGTGGTAGGTGTGATGGATCTCGTATTTGAGAACGCACTGAAACTGTTTTACCAGTCTTTCTAAGGCTATTTTAGTAAAGATAACCCCCTGAAAGGTATGAGTAGTCTAAATTGGTTTGTATTAAGGGCAGTGTCTGGGCAAGAGAAAAAAATCAAGTCCTACATTGAAAATGAAATCACACGCCAGAAGCTGAACGAATTCGTGCCGCAAATCCTGATCCCTTCCGAGAAGATCTACGAAATGCGCAACGGTAAGAAGCGTGTACGGGAAAAGAACTTCTTTCCCGGGTATATTATCATTTCAGCCGACCTGTCAAAAGGGGAGGTGCTGCACATTATTACAAGTATCCCCGGCGTAATAGGTTTCCTGGGCAATGCCGAAGGAAATTCAAAAGTGCCTGTTCCCCTGCGCCAGTCTGAAATTAACCGTATCCTCGGTAAGGTCGACGAAGCAGAACAGCACGAAGAAGCGCCAAGCATGTCTTTCATCAAAGGCGAGACTGTGAAAGTCGTAGATGGTCCGTTCAGCGGATTTATCGGACTGGTGGAAGAAGTATTCGACGAGAAGAAAAAACTCAATGTAGTTGTAAAAATATTCGGGCGTAATACACCCGTGGAACTCAGTTACGCACAAGTAGAAAAGGATAGTTGAACGAATAGCGGGCAGGTAGGCTTCCAACTGCATGTAAGCCGCTAGTCAATCAATGAACCGACAAATTCCAAAACAATGGCAAAAGAAATAGGTGGATACGTCAAACTGCAGGTGAAAGGTGGCCAAGCCAACCCATCACCTCCGATTGGTCCTGCATTAGGATCGAAGGGTTTGAATATCATGGAGTTTTGCAAGCAGTTCAATGGCCGTACCCAGGATAAAATGGGTGTGGTATTGCCGGTAGTTATTACATACTACAAAGACAAGTCTTTCGACTTCGTCATCAAAACCCCCCCGGCCGCTATTCTTCTTCTGGAAGCCTCAAAAGTGAAAACAGGTTCGGCTCAGCCAAACCGTATTAAGGTAGGATCAGTTTCATGGGATCAAGTTAAAACGATCGCTGAAACAAAAATGCCCGACCTGAACTGCTTCACCGTAGAGTCTGCTATGAAAATGATCGCGGGAACGGCTCGTAGTATGGGTATCACCGTGGCTGGCAAGGCCCCATGGGAAGAAAACAACTGAGCGTAGATTTATAGATACGCCAAAGAAACAAAGAACATGGGAAAATTGACCAAAAAGCAAAAAGAAGCTCTTTCAAAATACGACGCAACCCAGGCTTTTACGCTTGAAGGTGCTGCGGAAGTTCTGAAAACGATTTCCTATACCAAATTTGATGCTTCCGTAGATATCGACGTTCGTTTGGGCGTAGATCCTCGTAAAGCTGACCAAATGGTGCGTGGCGTGGTAACATTGCCACACGGAACCGGAAAAGAAGTTCGCGTATTGGTGCTGTGTACTCCCGACAAGGAGGCAGAAGCGAAAGAGGCAGGAGCGGATTATGTTGGTCTTGACGAATACATTACAAAAATCGAGCAAGGCTGGACAGACATCGACGTGATTATTACAATGCCGAGTGTAATGGCAAAAGTAGGTAGACTTGGTAAAGTGTTGGGTCCTCGTGGTCTGATGCCAAACCCTAAGTCGGGAACTGTAACTCCGGACGTTGCAAAGGCTGTTAAGGAAGTAAAAGCGGGTAAAATCGACTTCAAAGTTGACAAAACCGGTATCATCCACACCAGCATCGGTAAAGTTTCTTTCGGAACTGACCAGCTTGCACAAAACGCGACGGAAGTTATCAATACCTTGGTTCGCCTTAAGCCTTCATCGGCAAAAGGTACTTACGTAAAAAGCATTCACTTGTCAAGCACGATGAGCCCGGGTGTTATTATTGACAAAAACACGATTCCAGGACTGTAATATGACACGGGAAGAAAAAGCAGTAATTATTGACGAATTGAGTCAGAAATTCGCCAACACGCCATACTTCTACATTACCAACGCTACCGGCATGACCGTGAGTGAGGTAAACACACTGAGAGGCCTTTGCTTCGAGCGTGGTGTTGAGTATCGTGTTGTGAAGAATACATTGATTAAAAAAGCGCTCGAAACACTAGATACGGACTATTCTTCTTTCGACGAAGTGTTGAAAGGATTTTCCGGAGTAATGTTTCACCCGGAGTCAGGTAAAGTTCCTGCACAACTGATCAAGGATTTCAAAAAGAAATCAGGTAGCGATAAATTGAAGTTCAAAGGAGCTTCTGTTGACACTGCCCTTTTCGTTGGAGAAAGCCAGCTGGACGTTCTGATTTCTCTGAAATCGAAACAAGAACTGATCGGCGAAGTGATCGGATTGTTGCAATCACCTGCCAAAAATGTTATCGGCGCTCTTACAAGCGGCGGACAGAACCTGGCTGGTATCTTGAAAACTTTGTCTGAAAAAGAAGACTAATTAAATAGCCTGGTTTAGCTCTCCGGGTTGATAATTAAAGGAGCCTTTTTAAAATCATCTTATTGTATAATCAAAAAAATCAAAATAGAAATGGCAGATTTGAAAGCTTTCGCAGAACAGCTTGTTAACCTTACGGTTAAAGAAGTGAACGAATTGGCTACAATTCTTAAAGACGAGTACGGCATTGAGCCAGCAGCTGCTGGTGCAGTAATGGTAGCAGGTCCTGGCGCTGGCGCTGGTGCTGATGCTCCTGCGGTTGAAGAGAAAACTTCTTTCGATGTAATCTTGAAATCGGCTGGTGCTGGTAAACTTGCTGTTGTGAAATTGGTTAAAGACCTGACTGGTCTTGGCCTGAAAGAAGCGAAAGAACTCGTTGACGGCGCTCCAAAACCTGTAAAAGAAGGTGTTGCTAAAGACGAAGCTGACGCTCTGAAAAAGCAACTTGAAGAAGCTGGTGCAGAAGTTGAAGTGAAGTAATTTGCTCCACAGCATTAGAAAATAAATTCTTAGGAATAGGCCTGACAATCGTCAGGTCTTTTCCTGTTTTTTATAAAGACCAAACGAAAAGTACTTTTTTGTCGTTCTGGTTAGAGGCGGTGACGAGATCGCTGCCCAAATCTCCTTCCGGCTAACTTTGCCCGAAACACTTCCTTACTCGTAGAAGGGAAGAACAGGGGCGGTTAACCTTTCTCTACGAGGCAATAGATTAGGTTAAAACTAATTAGTTTTTCTGCTAACCCAAATCACACATAGCCTTGGCTACTATTAATCCAAAAACACCAAGAAAGAACTTCTCAAGGATCAATCAGATTATCGATTATCCGGATCTTCTGGGAATCCAGGTACAATCGTTCCGCGATTTCTTTAGTCTGGATACATCGGTTGAAGACCGTTCCGGAGAAGGACTTTACAAAGTTTTCGCTGAAAACTTCCCCATCGCCGACTCACGCGAAAACTTCGTTCTCGAGTTCATCGATTACCTCCTTGAACCACCGAAGTATTCTGTCGACGAATCCATTGATCGCGGTCTGACTTACGCAGTGCCTTTGAAGGCGAAACTGCGTTTGATCTGTAACGACGCCGATCATGAAGAATTTGAAACCATTGAGCAGGAAGTATTCCTCGGAAACATTCCTTACATGACCGAACGCGGTTCGTTCGTGATCAATGGCGCTGAGCGCGTAATCGTTTCTCAGCTTCACCGTTCACCGGGCGTGTTCTTCTCTATGAGCAAGCACACCAACGGTTCAAAACTATATTCTGCGCGGATTATTCCATTCAAAGGTTCCTGGATCGAATTCTCTACGGACGTGAACAACGTAATGTACGCGTACATCGACCGTAAGAAGAAATTCCCGGTAACGACCCTTTTGAGAGCGATCGGTTTCGGATCTGATAAAGATATCCTCGACCTTTTCGGTCTTTCAGAAGAAATCAGCGCGACGCCTACTAACCTGAAAAAGGCAGTAGGACGCCGGTTGGCGGCAAGGGTTCTCCGTACATGGACTGAGGACTTTGTGGATGAGGATACCGGTGAGGTAGTTTCTATCCAGCGTAACGAAGTGTTGCTGGAACGTGACTCTACTATTTCTGCGGATGATATCGACGTGATCGTAGAATCAGGTCAGAAGTCGATCATCATGCACAAGGAAGACATGAACGTAGCGGATTATAACATCATTTATAACACGCTTCAAAAAGATAGCTCAAACTCCGACAAGGAAGCTGTTGAGCAAATTTACCGTCAGCTGCGTAATGCAGAAGCTCCTGATGAGCAAACTGCACGTGACGTGATCCAGAGCTTGTTCTTCTCGGATAAGCGTTACGACCTCGGTGATGTAGGCCGTTACCGTATCAACAAGAAATTGGGATCGGATACCAGCCTCGACGTTCGCGTACTGACAACCGGTGATATCGTTTCCATCGTGAAATACCTGATCGGTCTGATCAATGCGAAAGCGGTAGTCGATGATATCGACCACTTGTCAAACCGTCGTGTACGTACGGTAGGCGAGCAGCTTTATGCACAGTTCGGCGTGGGTCTTGCACGTATGGCGCGTACCATCAAGGAGCGTATGAACGTACGTGATAACGAAGATTTCAAACCTGTTGACCTGATCAATGCTCGTACATTGTCATCGGTAATCAACTCGTTCTTCGGTACCAACCAGCTTTCTCAGTTCATGGACCAAACAAACCCATTGGCTGAGATTACGCACAAACGTCGTATGTCGGCACTTGGGCCAGGTGGTCTTTCCCGTGAAAGAGCAGGTTTCGAGGTTCGTGACGTTCACTACACCCACTACGGGCGTCTGTGTACGATCGAAACTCCGGAAGGTCCGAACATCGGTCTGATTTCCTCTCTTTGCGTGTTCGCGAAAGTGAATGGAATGGGCTTTATCGAAACACCATATCGTGTAATCGATAGCGCAGGTAAGCTGACCAATGAGCTGATCTACATGACAGCGGAAGAAGAAGATTCCAAATACATCGCACAAGCGAATGCTTCTGTGGATAAAGAAGGAAACTTCACCGTTGAGAAAATCAAAACACGTTTCGAAGGTGACTTCCCGATGGTGGATCCTTCGCAAGCGTCATATATGGACGTTGCTGCCAACCAGATCGTATCGGTAGCCGCTTCGCTGATTCCGTTCCTTGAACACGATGATGCTAACCGTGCATTGATGGGATCTAACATGCAGCGCCAGGGTGTGCCTTTGTTGCGCCCTCAGGCTCCTATCGTTGGAACTGGTCTGGAACGCCGCGTGGCAATGGACTCGCGTGCATTGGTAGTTGCAGAAGGTGACGGCGAAATCGAATTCGTAGATGCGAAGAAGATTGTCGTTAAATACGACCGTACGGACGATGACCGCCTCGTTAGCTTTATCGACGACAGCGTTTCTTATGATCTCGTGAAATTCCGTCGTACCAACCAGGACACTTGTTTGAACCTTCAACCAATGGTGTTGAAAGGCCAGAAAGTGAAAAAAGGCGAACCGCTTTGCCAGGGTTATGGTACCGAAGGTGGTGAACTTGCATTGGGCCGTAATCTTTTGGTTGCATTCATGCCTTGGCAGGGATACAACTTCGAGGATGCGATCGTAATCTCTGAAAAGGTAGTACGCGACGATATCTTTACTTCGATCCACATCGAAGAATTCGAACTCGAAGTGCGTGATACGAAACGCGGAGAAGAAGAATTGACCGCTGAGATCCCGAACGTAAGCGAGGAAACTGTAAAGAACCTCGACGAAAACGGTATCGTACAAGTAGGTACAGAAGTGAAAGAAGGCGATATCCTGATCGGTAAGATCACTCCAAAAGGAGAATCTGATCCAACTCCGGAAGAAAAACTGCTTCGTGCGATCTTCGGTGATAAGGCTGGTGATGTGAAGGATGCTTCCAAAAAAGCACCACCATCAATGAAAGGTGTGGTAATCGATACCAAACTGTTCTCCCGCCCGACCAAAGAAGAGCGTGCAAAACACAAAGACGAGCTTCGTTTGTTGATGAAAAAATACAGCCGTGACCTGACTGCATTGCGTGGTCGTGTGATCGACAAGCTGGTAACATTGACGGATGGCAGAACCAGCTCGGGCGTGAAGCACAAATTCGGTGACGAGTTGATCAGCAAAGGAATGAAGTTCAATGTGAGAAACATCTCCGAGAACCTTTTCCCTGCCAACAACCCGTACCGCGACGAAAGCCAGTATGCAGTTCCGGAAGAGGTTAACCTTATCGGAGACGTATTGACTGACGCATGGAGCGAAGACAGCAATGTAAACCTTCAGGTTTCACTGGTGTTGAAAAACTACCTCAATGCCCGCAGCGAAGTAATGGGCCGCTTCAAACGCGATCGTTTCGCATTGGAAGTAGGTGATGAACTACCAGCAGGTATCGTGAAACTGGCGAAAGTATATATCGCTAAGAAACGTAAACTGAAAGTAGGGGATAAAATGGCGGGTCGCCACGGTAACAAAGGGGTTGTTGCCCGTATCGTTCGTGACGAAGATATGCCGTTCCTCGAAGACGGAACGCCGGTTAACATCGTGTTGAACCCACTTGGGGTACCTTCACGTATGAACATCGGTCAGATTTACGAAACCATCCTCGCATGGGCTGGTCTGAAACTCGGCCGTCGCTACGCAACACCGATCTTTGACGGTGCTACCGAAGCGGAAGTTGCTGCCGAGCTGAAAGAAGCAGGTCTGCCGGATTGGGGACGTACTTATCTGTACAATGGTTTGACTGGTGAGCAGTTCGACCAGCCGGTAACTGTCGGTCTGATGTACATGATGAAACTGGGCCACTTGGTTGACGATAAAATGCACGCGCGTTCTATCGGGCCATACTCGCTCATTACCCAGCAACCATTGGGTGGTAAAGCGCAGTTCGGTGGACAGCGTTTCGGTGAGATGGAAGTGTGGGCGCTTGAAGCGTTCGGTGCATCGCACATTCTTCAGGAGATCCTTACGGTGAAATCTGATGATGTGGTAGGCCGTGCCAAAGCGTACGAAGCGATCGTGAAAGGTGAAAACCTTCCGAAACCAAATATCCCAGAGTCATTCAACGTACTTGTTCACGAGCTTCGCGGACTAGCATTGGAGATTACACTGGACTAATTTTTAGTCGTAGGCGGCGCATTGCAAGATGCGCTGCTTAACAAAGCAATCATTTAGTTTCGACTAACAGACAAACGACTCTTTATTATGTCTTTCAAAAAGAATAAAAAATTAAACAGCGACTTTTCCAGAATGACGATCAGTCTGGCGTCACCGGAGTCTATCCTAGAAAGCTCCTTCGGTGAAGTAACCCAGCCTGAAACCATCAACTACCGGACCTACAAGCCGGAGATGGGCGGTCTGTTCTGCGAGCGCATTTTCGGTCCTGTAAAAGACTGGGAATGTCACTGCGGGAAATACAAGCGCATTCGTTATAAAGGAATTATCTGCGACCGTTGCGGTGTAGAGGTAACCGAGAAAAAGGTTCGCCGGGAGCGCATGGGTCACATTGAATTAGTGGTTCCTGTTGCACATATCTGGTACTTCCGCAGCTTGCCGAACAAAATCGGTTACCTGTTGGGACTTTCGACCAAGAAACTCGACCAGATCATTTACTACGAACGGTACGCGGTTGTTCAGCCAGGTGTGAAAGAAGAGGACGGCGTAAGCTACCTCGACTTCCTGACCGAAGATGAGTACCTCGATATCATCGATAAACTCCCACGCGAGAATCAGTTGCTTCCTGACACGGATCCCAACAAGTTCATCGCGAAAATGGGTGCCGATGCATTAGAAATGCTGTTGAGCCGCATTAAGCTCGACGAACTTTCTTACGAACTCCGTCACCAGGCTGCTACCGACACTTCTCAGCAACGTAAAGCGGAAGCTTTGAAGCGCTTGAAAGTGGTAGAAGCATTCCGTGATGCGAATACCCGTATTGAAAACCGCCCTGAATGGATGGTGATCAAAATGGTACCGGTTATTCCACCAGAATTGCGTCCGCTTGTACCTCTGGACGGTGGCCGTTTCGCGACTTCGGATTTGAACGACCTTTATCGTCGTGTAATTATCCGTAACAACCGTCTGAAACGCCTCATCGAGATCAAGGCACCTGAGGTGATCTTGCGTAACGAAAAAAGGATGTTGCAGGAAGCGGTTGACTCCCTTTTCGACAACAGCCGTAAAGTGAATGCGGTACGTTCAGAAGGTAACCGTGCATTGAAATCACTTTCAGACATGCTGAAAGGAAAGCAAGGCCGTTTCCGTCAAAACTTGCTAGGTAAGCGTGTCGACTATTCTGGTCGTTCGGTTATCGTGGTAGGTCCTGAATTGAAACTGCACGAATGCGGTTTGCCAAAAGATATGGCGGCGGAGCTTTTCAAGCCGTTTATTATCCGCAAGCTCATCGAGCGTGGAATTGTTAAAACTGTAAAATCAGCGAAGAAGATCGTAGACCGCAAGGACCCTGTGATCTGGGATATTCTCGAAAACGTACTGAAAGGTCACCCGGTATTGCTTAACCGTGCTCCGACACTTCACCGTTTGGGTATCCAGGCATTCCAGCCTAAACTGATCGAAGGTAAGGCGATCCAGCTTCACCCATTGGTTTGTACGGCATTCAACGCCGACTTTGACGGTGACCAGATGGCGGTACACGTACCACTGGGCCAGGAAGCCGTTTTGGAAGCTTCAATGCTGATGCTTTCGTCGCATAACATTCTGAACCCTGCCAACGGTGCACCGATTACGGTACCATCTCAGGACATGGTTTTGGGTCTGTATTATGTTACAAAAGGTCGCGTAAGCACCGAGCAATATCCGATCATCGGAGAAGGCAAAATCTTCTACGGTCCTGATGAAGTTATCATCGCGATCAACGAAGGCAAACTTTCGAAACATGCGAATATCAAATGCCGCGTTCGCGTTCGTAACGAGGACGGCACATTTGAAATTAAGCTGATCGACACCGTTGCAGGCCGTCTCCTGTTCAACCAGGCTGTTCCTGAGGAAGTAGGTTATATCAACGAATTGTTGACTAAAAAGAAACTTCAGCAGATCATCGGTTTGGTATTCAAACAGGCTGGTGTGGCCCGTACAGCACAATTCCTTGACGAAATCAAAGAACTTGGTTTCCAAATGGCCTTCAAAGGCGGTTTGTCAATGGGATTGGACGATGTAATGGTTCCAAGTGAAAAAGAAAAACTCATCGAGCAGGCGAAAGGCGATGTTGAAAACGTCTGGAACAACTACCTGATGGGTTTGATCACGGAGAACGAACGTTACAACCAGGTGATCGATATCTGGACGCGCGTTAACTCACGCATTACAGAAACGTTGATGAAGCAGCTTGAATCTGACAAAGGCGGATTCAACTCAATCTATATGATGATGCACTCCGGAGCCCGCGGTTCCCGCGAGCAGATCCGTCAGTTGGGTGGTATGAGGGGGCTTATGGCGAAACCTCAGAAAAACATCGCTGGTGGTGCTGGTGAAATCATCGAAAACCCGATTCTTTCTAACTTTAAAGAAGGTCTCGACGTTTTGGAATACTTTATCTCTACCCACGGTGCGCGTAAAGGTCTTGCCGATACAGCGTTGAAAACTGCGGATGCGGGTTACCTGACCCGTCGTTTGCACGACGTTGCACAAGACGTGGTCGTAGTAGAAGAAGACTGCGGCTCGCTCCGTGGTATCGCGATCTCGGCATTGAAAGACAATGAAGATATCGTAGAACCATTGTCAGAGCGTATCCTTGGCCGTGTGAGCGTTCACGATGTGTTCGATCCGTTGACCAACGAATTGATCCTTACATCAGGACAGGAAATCACAGAAGAGATCGCAGCTTACATTGATGAAACAAGCCTTGAAACTGTCGAAATCCGTTCGGTACTGACTTGCGAAACCCGTGACGGTGTTTGTGCAAAATGTTATGGACGCAGCTTGGCGTCTGCCCAGATGGTAAACATCGGTGAGGCAGTAGGTGTAATCGCTTCCCAGTCAATCGGTGAGCCAGGTACACAGCTGACACTCCGTACATTCCACGTGGGTGGTACGGCTTCCAACATCTCTGTTGAAGCCAACATCAAAGCGAAATTCGACGGTTTGATCCAGTTCGAAGACCTTCGTCTGGTACAATCTGTTAACTCGGAAGGCGACGAAGTAACGGTAGTAATGGGCCGTTCAGGTGAAGTGAAAGTCGTTCACCCTGAAACGAAACAACTCCTGATCTCGAACAACGTACCTTACGGTGCGCATTTGCAAGTGAAAGAAGGTGATAGCGTGCTCAAAGGTCAGGAACTTTGTACCTGGGACCCTTATCACGCGGTAATCCTTTCAGAATTCACAGGAACTGTTTCCTTCGACGCGATCGAAGAAGGTATCACATTCCGTGAAGAATTTGACGAACAAACAGGCTTCCAGGAGTCGGTGATCATTGAAACACGTGACAAAACCAAAAACCCGGCTATCGTGGTGAAAGGTAAGTCTACATTGTTGAAAGATCAGACTGAAAAAGGTTACAACCTTCCTGTTGGAGCACGTCTGGTTGTGAAGGCCGGTGCAGCTATCAAGGCTGGTCAGCCGTTGGCGAAAATCCCACGCGTTGTTGGTAAAACACGCGATATCACGGGAGGTCTGCCACGTGTGACCGAATTGTTCGAAGCACGTAACCCGTCTAACCCTGCTACGGTTTCTGAAATCGACGGAGTAGTATCTTACGGTGGCGTAAAACGCGGTAACCGTGAAATCCATATCGAATCGAAAGACGGAACACAACGTCGCTACATGGTGCCTCTGTCGAAACACATCCTCGTTCAGGACGGTGACTTCGTACGTGCCGGTGACCCGCTTTCCGATGGTGCGATTACCCCTGCGGACATCCTTTCTATCAAAGGACCAACCGCGGTACAAGAGTACCTCGTGAACGAGATTCAGGAAGTATACCGTTTGCAAGGTGTGAAGATCAACGATAAACACATCGAATGTATCGTACGCCAGATGATGCAGAAAGTGGATATCCTGGACGCTGGTGACACCAACTTCCTTGAAATGCAGGCTGTTGACCGCGTGGTATTCCGCGAGGAAAACGATAAGATCCTGGATATGAAAGTGGTTGAAGACTCCGGTAGCTCCGAAACATTGAAGCCTGGTATGATCGTTTCTGTTCGTCGCCTGCGCGATGAAAATTCAAGCCTGAAACGTCGTGACCTTAAACTGGTGACTGCCCGTGATGCGCAAGCTGCGGTAGCGAGACCAACGTTGATGGGTATCACACAAGCTTCTTTGGGTACTGAGAGCTTTGTTTCCGCGGCTTCATTCCAGGAAACAACCAAAGTATTGAGCGAAGCAGCTGTTCGTGGTAAACGCGATGAACTGAAAGGCTTGAAGGAGAACGTGATCGTAGGTCACCTTATCCCTGCCGGTACAGGTATGCGTACTTACGAAAACCTGATCGTTGGATCGAAAGAAGAATTCGATGCGCTCACCGATTCTCGCGAGAGACAATCACGCAAGAAAAAAGAGTTGGCGTAATCCGACTGAATATGAGTAAACCGAGAGCCGGCCTGCATTAGCGGGACCGGCTCTCGGCTTTTTCAACCGGGGTATTTTTAGTAATTTCCCCAGTAAATTCAATAGCGCAGCTATTTAAAAACCAACAATGAAAGAAGAGAACAAGGAAAACGAACAACAGATCAATGTGGAACTGTCCGAGGAAATGGCAGAAGGGGTGTATTCCAACCTGGCCATGATCGCCCATTCCAACAGCGAATTCATACTCGACTTCATCCGCCTCATGCCCGGAGTACCCCGCGCGAAGGTGAAAGCGCGCATTATCGTTACGCCCGAGCATGCGAAGCGCCTTGTAGCCGCATTACGTGACAATATTCAGAAATACGAAGACCAATACGGCCCTATCCAGAGCTCTCAGGACAACGAGCCGACATTCAGCTTCCCAATCAGCTTCGGCGGCCCGGGCGGCGAAGCGTAATCAGTTTACAAAACCGACATGTAAGCTTGGCTATATCGCTATCAGTCAGGCACTTCGCGAATAAGAAGTTTGGCTTCCGTCATGATTTTTTGTAACTTTTGCCAAACTCTTAATCACCATGGCATCATTCAAATTGACAATCAACAACCGTGCATACAGCGCAGACGTGGAGGGTGATACCCCGCTGCTGTGGGTGTTGCGCGATAATCTGGGCCTTGTAGGTACCAAATATGGCTGCGGGATCGCGCAGTGTGGCGCCTGCACCGTGCATCTGGATGGCAAGGCCGTTCGCTCATGCGTATTGCCCGTTTCGGCAGTAGGAAAGGCGAAGGTAACCACCATTGAAGGGCTGTCCGAAAAAGGCGACCACCCGGTTCAGAAGGCGTGGGATGAAGTGGATGTGGCCCAATGCGGTTACTGCCAGGCTGGTCAGATCATGACAGCAGCCGCATTCCTTAAAGAAAAGCCGAAACCGACGGACGAGGAAATCGTCGGGGCGATGAGCGGTAACCTCTGCCGCTGCGGAACTTACCACCGCATTCGCGAAGCCGTTAAAGTCGCAGCTTCTAAAACCAACTAACCATGAGCACGTTAAATCAAACATCGCGTCGCGACTTCATGAAGCTCGCGGCTGCGGCCGGTGGCGGTTTGTTCCTGGGTTTCAACTGGTCGGATACCAACGCGGCACCGGTTGTGGTGGATGCGAATCAGATTGCGGCGGGAGCGGTGAAATTCAATAGCTACCTGTCTATCGGTTCCGATAACATCATTACCATTGTTTCTCCCAATCCTGAAATCGGGCAGGGTATCAAAACCGCCTTTCCAATGGTGGTGGCCGAAGAGCTGGACGCCGATTGGAAACTCGTAAAAACAGTGCAGGGTAAGCTCGACAATGCACAGTTCGAACGCCAGGTAACAGGCGGTAGCGGCGCCGTTCCGCATTCGTGGGAACGCCTGCGCAAGGCGGGCGCCACGGCACGTTACCTTCTCGTGAATGCGGCGGCGACCAAATGGGGCGTACCGGTTTTGGAAATCACGACCGCCGATAGCAAGCTGTCTCACAAAGCTTCGGGCAAATCGGCGAGCTACGGCGAATTTGCGGAGGCCGCCGGCAAGCTTACCGCGCCAACCGACATTAAACTGAAAGATGAAAAGACATTCAAACTGATCGGGCAATCGGTCAGGAATGTCGATAACAAGAATATAGCTACCGGTAAGCCGCTTTTCGGCCTTGATTTTTACCGTGAGGGAATGCTGTTCGCGATTATCCAGCGGCCAAAAGCATTTGGTTTTAAACTGAAATCGGTTGACTCCGCCGCCGCCAAAGCAATGCCCGGTATCGTGGACGTGGTTACTTTCGAAAACAGTGTGGCAGTAGTCGGTAAATCGACCTGGCAATGCAAGAAGGCCCGCGAAGCGCTGAAAATCGAATACGAAAAAGCGGCCGACCTCGAAAGCTCGGAAGACCATAACCGCATTTTCTCCAACCTGATGGACAATGGCGAAGCTACTGTCCGCAGAAAAAATGGCGATGTGGAAGCCGCATTCAAAAGCGCCGCGAAAGTCATTAAGTCGGAGTACCAATGCCCGTTCCTGCCGCATAGCCCATTGGAACCCATGAACTTCTTCGCACACGTACGCGAGGATGGCGTAGAGCTCGTAGGCCCGACGCAGACGCCCGACCGCGCACGTGGGGAAGCAGCTAAGATAACAGGCTTCCCTCCCGAAAAAATCACGGTGGAAATTACGCGCCAGGGCGGCGGTTTCGGTCGACGGCTTTCCGCTGACTTTGCGATCGAAGCGGTACACGTTTCCAAACTCGTGAAAGCGCCGGTGAAGGTGATCTGGACGCGGGAAGACGATATGACCGGCGGTACATACCGCCCTGCCGTACGCTACCGCTTCGAGGCCGCATTGGATAAAAACGGAGAAATGATCGGCTATAAACTGCGTGGCGTCGGAATCAACTCCGGCAACCCTACCCGGGAGGATAACTTTCCGTCGGGCTCGGTAGATAACCTGCTGATCGATTCGGTAGAACATAAATCGGCCATTACTACCGGCCCGTGGCGTGCGCCTATTACCAACTTCCTCGCTTATGCCGAGCAGTCGTTCATCGACGAAGTGGCGGAAGCGGCGGGTAAAGATCCGGTAGAATTCCGGCTTGCATTGCTGGAAAAAGCGAAAAAATCACCGGCAGGCGAGGTAAAATACGATGTCGACCGGATGATCGCCGTGATCAGGCTGGCGGCTGAGAAGAGCAACTGGGGTAAGAAAAAAGGCGTTTTCCAAGGCTTTTCGGTTTACTTCTCGCACCGGTCGTACGTAGCGCAGGTAGGCGAAGTGGTTGTCGAAAAAGGCAAACCTACATTGAAAAACGTCATCGCTGCGGTCGATTGCGGCATTGTGATCAACAAAAGCGGCTCGTTGCAGCAGGTACGCGGCGGCGTTGTGGATGGACTCGGCCACGCCATGTTCGGCAACATGACGTTCAAAGGCGGTACTCCCGACCAAAGCAATTTCAATGGCTTCCGTTTGATCCGGATGAATGAGATCCCCGAGGTAGATGTGCATTTCGTAGAAAACGGCATTTCACCGACGGGCCTCGGCGAGCCTGCATTGCCGCCAGCGGGAGGTGCAGTTGCCAATGCATTCTATAAAGCGACGAAGCAACGGCTTAGAAATCAGCCTTTTATTAACGAGGAAGCATTTAAAGGCATTTCCTAAGCATTAAATCATGCAAATTGTAAGGCAGTAAGATGAAAATGTGATACCGCATTTTTATCTTACTGCCTTTATTTTATGTTCTTCCTAAACCATTGAAATACAAATGAAAAAGATCGTTACACTATTTGCTGCATTGGTATGCATTGCCATCACGGCATTTGTGGTGGCCGAATTTCCGCAAACCGACATTTCAAACGGCGTGATCAAAGCCAAACTGTATTTGCCCGACGAAAATGAAGGCTACTACCGCGGCGTCCGTTTCGACTGGGCAGGCGTGGTACCGAGCCTGGAATACAAAGGGCATACCTATTTCGGCGCCTGGAACCAGGCACCTTACGATCCCAAACTGCACGACGCCATCATGGGGCCCGTGGAGGAATTTACACCGCTGAATTTCGACGAAGCCAAGCCGGGAGAGCAGTTTATCAAGATCGGGGTAGGCGTTTTGACCAAACCCGATGATAAAAAATACTCATTCGCGACCAATTACGCGATCAAGAACCCGGGTAAACGGTCGGTAACGAAAGGGGAAGACCAGGTTGCTTTCACGCATGAGTTGAAGGATGAAACCGGCTATGGCTACGATTACCGCAAGACATTGAGGTTGGTCAAAGGCAAGGCGCAGCTCGTTTTGGAACACTCCTTGAAAAATACCGGCACCAAACCGATTGTGGCGAGCACCTATAACCATAACTTTTTCATGATCGACAATGAGCCGTCGAATGAGAACATTCGCATTGTATTTCCTTTCGAGGTGAAAGGCGAAGGCAAAGGCTTTGGAAGCATCATCAATGCAAACGGCAAAACGCTGAATTATTCACGCGCAGTAGTCAAAGGCGACCAGGTTTTCAGTGCCGGTTTGCAGGGTTTCGGGCCGACGGCCAAAG
The DNA here is from genome assembly GCF_900101885.1 of Dyadobacter soli. Taxonomy (GTDB): domain Bacteria; phylum Bacteroidota; class Bacteroidia; order Cytophagales; family Spirosomataceae; genus Dyadobacter; species Dyadobacter soli. Next base: position 408,370 of record NZ_FNAN01000006.1, read on the forward strand.
ACTACGACATTCGCATTGAAAATACCAAAACAAAGGCGGGCGTGCGCATTACCTGCGACCAGCCGTTGGAAAAACTCGTTTACTGGGCCTGCCCGACTACATCCTGCCCCGAACCTTATATTAAAATCGCCGCCCAGCCAGGTCAGGAGATCAAATGGAAGGTGACTTACGACTTTTACACCTTTTAACGAAGAGCGTCCGGATTTTTCTAAATTCGCACCGCAATTCAACAAACTAGTCAATGGGTTCGCATAAACACCTGGATAAAGCATCGGCCGCGGGACTTTTAGTCGCATTAGGGATTATTTACGGGGATATCGGGACGTCGCCCCTCTACGTAATGCAAGCGGTGATCGGCACGAATAAAATTACGAATGATGTCGTTTACGGGGCTGTGTCATGTATTTTCTGGACACTTACGCTGCAAACGACCATCAAATATGTGATCCTCATTCTCAGGGCCGATAATAAGGGAGAAGGCGGTATCCTCGCATTGTTTGCCCTCGTGCGCAGGCGTGCGGCCTGGCTCACTGTCCCGGCCATCATCGGGGCGAGCACGCTGCTGGCCGACGGGATCATTACCCCACCCATTTCCGTATCGTCGGCGGTGGAAGGTTTGCGTATACTTTATCCCGATATCCAGACGATCCCGATCGTAATCGGCATTCTGACGCTGCTTTTCATCATACAGGTTTTCGGTACTACGATTGTCGGCCGTGCATTCGGGCCGGTAATGGCGATATGGTTCCTGATGCTGGCCGTACTGGGCGTTGCGCAGGTGATCGACCACCCGGAGATTATGAAATCGCTGAGCCCGGTTTACGCATACCAGCTTCTGGCAAACCATACCGGCGGATTCTGGATGCTCGGGGCTGTTTTCCTCTGTACCACCGGCGCGGAGGCATTGTACAGCGATTTGGGGCATTGCGGTCGCGGAAATATCCGTATTAGCTGGATCTTTGTGAAAACATGCCTGATCCTCAACTACTTCGGTCAAGGTGCGTGGCTGATCGTGCATTCGGGCGATCTGCTGAATGGCCGGAAGCCTTTTTACGAGATCATGCCCGACTGGTGGCTGCTTCCGGGCATCGGCATTGCTACCACTGCCGCCATTATTGCCAGCCAGGCATTGATCAGCGGCTCATTCACACTGATTTCGGAGGCTATCCGTCTGAATTTCTGGCCGAAAGTACGCCTGGTGTACCCCAGCGACCAGAAAGGGCAACTTTATGTACCGAGCGTGAACTGGTTGCTATGGGCGGGTTGCATTGGCATTGTATTGTATTTCAAAGAATCCTCGCACATGGAAGCGGCGTACGGGCTCGCGATCACGCTCACGATGATCATGACCACGATACTGATGTCGGTGTACCTGTATGTGAAGCGGGTGAGCAAAACGGTCGTAATCGTTTTTCTGGTGGTTTACCTTGCCATCGAGGGCTCCTTCCTGGCGGCAAACCTGCTGAAATTCACACATGGCGGCTGGGTATCGTTGGTGCTGGCTACGGTCATTGGATTAGTAATAACCGTTTGGTTAAGAGCATATTATATCAAAATGCGCCTGACGGAGTTTGAAAGCCTTGAAAAATACATCGGCCCGTTGAAAGCGCTGAGCAACGACATCAGCATTCCCAAATACTCCACGCATTTGATATTCATGTCGAATGCTTCGCGTGAGAGCGAGATCGAGAATAAGATTATCTATTCGATCTTTTACAAACGGCCCAAACGCGCGGACATTTACTGGTTTGTGCACGTAGAAACGACCGACGAGCCTTACACGATGGATTACCACGTGAATATCCTCGCCGAGGATGACGTGATCAAGGTAACGTTCCGCCTTGGTTTCCGCATCGAGCAACGCATCAACCTGTTCTTCCGCAAAGTGGTAGAAGATATGGTACTGAATAAAGAGGTGGACATTACCAGCCGGTACGAATCGCTGAACCGGCAGAATATCACGGGTGACTTCCGGTTCATTGTGCTCGAACGCTATTTGTCGATTGAAAACAACCTGCCGTTCATGGAAGAGCTGATCATGAAGATCTATTTCGGGATCAAAAGCATTACTACGTCCGAGGATAAATGGTTTGGTCTCGATAGTAGCTCGGTGAAGACGGAAAAAGTGCCTTTGGTCCTTACGCCAAGCGAGAAAATCCGCATGAAGCGGGTGTACAGCTAGTATATCGACTACGAAGTATTTCGATCCGAAAGTTTAATGTCGAAACATCCATTTATCCAGTAGGCTTGTCGCCCATTTTGGGTATAACGCTACGCATTTTGTGGATAGCCGTTTGATAATTTCGTGGAGGGATTCTTCGCTGAGTCTCAGGCTGGTGAGTCCCTGCTGGAACGCTTTTAGTGCAAATAACCGCCAATAGTATCGGTAACTTTTTTCACTAAAACAGAATGGACCATGAAATACCTTGCATGCATATTCACAATGCTTCTGGGGATTGCTGGGGCATTTGCGCAGAACCCGGTAACGCCGGAGCAATCTGTACCACAGCCAGTACCGCAAACAAGCCCGGTGCCGGCGACAGCACCTGAAACGAAGCCGGAATTCAATTCGCCGCAATCGCCTAACCGACCTGCTCAGGTTCCCTCTGAGGATACACTTATCAAAGGACAGAAAAGTTCAGGTGCCGTCATTCACGACACGCTGATGCCCACCGACGACAAGCGAAAAGATCGGTCGGAACGCAGAAAAAACCGCAAAGGAACCGCTGAGAAAGATGATACTACGTCTACTCATCCTCAGGCTGATCCAGCGAGAAAGCCGTAGTAGAACAGGTATTAGCATTACAAAAAACTTGAAATTGCAAAAGCCCGGAAGTGATTCCGGGCTTTGGTGTTTAGTGTCGAGAAGAGAACAGGCTTTCGGGGATCAGTGTGTGTGATTCAGCGTAGAGTAGGAGTGGAAGTCGTTCTGCCTGTGTGTGGCAGGTTCCAGGTCGTCTTCCCAAAACGGCTGTGTGATCACCGCTTTGTTTTTGTTGACCCACGTACACCAAACCTTCCCGCTGAATACCCGTTTGGTAACGGGAAGCGTGGCCGATCCGTTTTGGCTGACCACGGTTTCGACGATCTGGTATTCGTCAACCTGCATGAGCTGGTTGCCGCCTTTTTCCTTCACCCAATCGTCTTTCATAAACTTAAAAGTATCCATTGGTCTTGAGTTGATTTTACGAGGAAACAGAAAATCAAATCCTGTGCCAGAAATTATACATTTTCAAGAATGCAATGAGTTGAAGGCCGTCTATCGAATTAGCAAGTAGAAATATTTCAACAAAACTACGACAAGCAACCGGGAATGTTAAAATCCGTTGGCTAACCCATATGTTACGCTTGCTGGACGGATCAGGGTTCAGTCGGAATGCGATGCTTTATTGGGGGTTCAAAAAGACATTTCCGGATATATGCGGTACTTCACTACCTGGGCGCTACTCATTGTACTCTTTCTCATCGGGCATCATTCGCACGCGCAATGGGGCGCGCCATACGCGAACAGCTGGATCGATTACAGCAAGCCTTACGTCAGAATCGGCATGGTGAAAAAGGGCTTGCACCGGGTTTCATTTTCTGCCTTGCCGAAAGACTTCCCGGTTAATGCGCCCGACAAACTGCAACTTTGGCGGCGGGGCAAAGAGGTGTCCATTATCAGCACGACCAATCAGGAAATCGTTTTTTACGCTGTTCCGAACGATGGTGCAAGCGACTCGCTGCTGTACCGGCCGATGAGTTCGCGGGTGAACCCTTATTTCAGTATGTATTCTGACGAAGGAGCGTACTTTCTCACAGTTGGCGATAAGCCGGGCATGAGAGTGCAAGCCGCCGGGGCGCCGGCCAATGCCAATATAGCCGCTGAAACCTATCATCTGGCCGCATATACCGCCGTTTTTAAAGAGGAATACTCATTGACTACGCAGGTACCGATGCGGCCCTCCTTCTTCAATAGCTATTTCGAATGGGGCGCGAGCCGAACAGGGGTTACGCAGGATTCGAGCAAGCTGCTGGTGAAGCCATTTAAGCTGGAAAACATTGGAGGTCAGCGGAGGCCGAAAGTAAAGTTCCTGATCCACGGCCGGACGGAGCTGAACAGGCAAATTGAGGTGTATGTTGGAAAAACAGCCGAATCGCTTCGCCTCGTGGCCACTCAGCCGCTCAATGGGTTCAATGTGCTGGAATATGCATTCGACCTTAATGCTACCGACTACGACGCAAGCAAAGGTGGTGTGATCGCATGGAAGGGCATTAATCCCAACCTCTACGACGGCTATTCGCTTACCTACTATACCGTCGAATTTGAGCAGACTTTCGACATGGCCAGGCAGGCAAGCAAAGAGTTTAATCTACCGCCGTCGAATGCACCATTCAGCAAACTCAATATCCCGGGAACCGCTGCCGATACCCGGTTTCTGGACATTACCGATGCGGACCGACCAGTGCTCATCAATGGCAATGCCGCTAGCCTGTTTGTGCCGCGCCATTCGGGTAAGAGGCAAACACTGCTGGCTACCAATGAAACGACGGCGGTGGAGCCTGCCCGGATCAGCACGGTTGCATTCAAAGAGTTTCCGTCCAGGGATGTGAATTACATTATCATTACCAATGCGGCATTGATGACCGGCGCCAATGCATTCGCCGGGTACCGGGCTTCTGCGTCGGGCGGTGCATTTAAGCCGTTGATCGCGGATATTAGGGACATTTATAACCAGTTCAACTACGGGGAGCCGAGCCCGGCGGCGATCAAAAAGTTCATGGCTTACATGCTCGCGGACGGGCGCAAGGACAAATACCTGTTCCTGATCGGGATTTCCATTACACACAACGAGCGGATGAAGCGCGAGTTGCCGGGTGAAATACCGACGATCGGCTACCCTGGTTCCGACGCATTGCTGGTGGAAGGGCTGGCCGGGGCGCCGGTCAATGCACCGGCCATCGCCGTGGGGCGACTGTCGGCGATTTCGAACCAGAATATCATGGATTACCTTCAAAAAGTGAAGGTGCACGAAGCCGGCAAGCCGGAGGAATCGGGTTGGCGGAAGAAAGTGCTTCATTTGAGCGGCGGCAAAACCACGAGTGAAATCGTACAGCTGCGCGATCATCTGAGTGCTTTGGAACCGATAGTGACCAATGGATTTTTCGGCGGTACCGTAAAATCGTATGTAAAACAGCAGGCTTCGCAGGAAGTAGTATCGATGGATATTGCCGGGGATGTGAATGAAGGGGTAGGCATGATCACATTTCTGGGTCATGGAGGCACCACTATCACCGACCCCGACATCGGCTACGCCCGCGAAGCGCCAAGGGGATATCATAACCTGAACAAATACCCATTGATGTTTTTCAGCGGCTGCGGGGTCGGGAATGTGTTTGCCAATCGTTTCAATGCAAACCCGGCAAGCCCGAAAGCGGGCGACCGGATCACGCTTTCGCTCGACTGGCTCGTCGCGTCGGACCGTGGTGCCGTCGCGGTCATTGCGAGCTCGTTCGAGACTTACGTAAGTCCCGGTGTTACCTACCTGCACGCGTTGTACCGGCATTTGTTTGGGAATGCCGCCACGGCCGGTTTGCCGATCGGGCAAATTCAGCTGGCGGTGGCCAATGAGGTTTTGGATCAACATAACGATAAATACAATATTGGCTATGTCCACCAGTCGGTACTGCAAGGCGATCCGGCATTGCGGCTCTTCAATATCGCCTATCCCGATTATGCGGTAGAACCGGAGGAGGGAGTCATTTTGCTGTCCGAATCCGCGGACAAGACCATCGGGGAGTCCGATACACTCAGGGTGAGCATCGTGGTTTCCAATCTGGGCCGGTTTCAGGAGGGGCAGATGGTGCCGGTGGAGGTTACCTGTTCGGGAAGCAAAGGCATACATACTCAAAAGGCTACCATTTCTTCTTTCGCTTCGCAGCGTGTTTTGCAGTTGTCCTTTCCGAATGAAGCGGATATTAAATCGGTGAAAGTTCGCATCGATCCGGACCAGACTTTGAAGGAAGTTACGCGGGATAACAATGTTTCAGAGCTGAATATGGATTGGGATTTGGTGAAAAAACTGTCGCGGTTTTCCAGCAAATCCCTGAAAGACAATATCCCGCCGCTGATTACCGTAAAGGCCGACGACCGCCTTCTTGAACAGGAAAAACCGCTATGGCCCGATCCCCGCATCACGATTTCCGTTACCGACGATCACCCGCTTGCGGTGGATACAACGCTGGTAGAAGTTTTTATAAAGCCTTGTCAGAATGATGATTGCGAGTTCAAACGCATTGTATACGCAAATAATGGCATTGCAATGAATGTATCGGAAAACAGCTTAATGCTCGATTACCAAAGCAAGCTTACCCCGGGCCGCTACGAACTGCTGGTCAATGCGAAGGACGTTGCCGGCAATGCGGCTGTGCAACCATACAGAATGCGTTTTGAGATCGGCGAGCCGGAAACCATGCAATGCGAGCTGGTTGTAAGCCCCAACCCGGCCAGTTCCTATGTACGGTTTGAATTGAAGGGCGCGAGATCGTTGCCTTTGAAGTCGATTCAATATGCCATTTATGACCAGCGTGGGATCAAAATAGCGGACAAAAGCATTCCCGTTAAAGCGAATTTGCCGACGGTGGAGTGGTACTGGCAACCCGATGTAGTTGCGGGGCTTTACAATTACACGGTATTGTTGCTCGGCGAAGGAGGAGAAACCCAGGCCATAAAACGAGGAAAGGTAGCTATCCGGTAGGTCTCCGACATTCGCCAGGCAGTAGTGTTAGCCGCTTTTTCGAAGTTTATCGGTTAAATATTTCCTGATCGGAGCATCGTAAACCACCATCACCAGGTATGCAGCGCCTGGCAACAGTATCATGCCTGCCAGCACGATGAGAGTCAGTTGCGTACTGCCCGGTTTGTAATTGGTATAGTAATTACCGAACATCCATACCACGGCATAATGCGTCATGTACAAGGGATAGGAAATCTTTCCCGAAAAGTTGCATACTTCTTTTAAGCCGGGGCGTAACGTAGTCCCCGCGCCCAAGGCTATCAGCAATGGAAAGTAAAACAGCACTATCAGGGGTTCGGATAACCAGTTCCATTTGGAGTAGGGCATCAGAAAAGCCAGCAGCAACAAAATAGACAGGCCGATAAACCCAAGGTTGTTTTTGATGATCCAGTTGGAGCGGTAAATGAGCAATCCTGCCAGAAAAGAATACGAAACGCGGGCACAGCCATCCCAAAAGGTAGGCCCGCTCCAACCGCCAAGCAAATTGCCTGAGCGGTAAGCTACAAAGCAGATTGCCACCCCAGAAAGCACTGTCAGCAACAACAGATACTTGTGCCTGATCCGGTACAGTACAAATGCATAAGCCATATTGGCAATATATTCCCAGAATAACGACCATGCCGGCGCATTGAAACTGAACAGGTTAAATGCGCGATCTGCTATGGCGGGCATAGGGACAAGCAGTATCGAGGACAGGAATGCCAAAGCGATTTTACCTGTGCTGTACTGCTCGGGATGGCCGCCGAACGGGTCGAACAAAAACGCCAGCAGGCCGAGCACCGACCCGGCCACGACCAGCGGATGCAATCTTATAATCCTGGAAGCGAAAAACCGGCGAAGGCCCATTGAGGCAATGCGGTCGTCGTAGGCGTACGCGATGACGAACCCCGAAAGGCAGAAAAAGAAATCTACGGCCAAAAAGCCGTGACCGATGAAGTTCTTACCCGGATCGGGGAATAGCCATTCCATAAAATGAAACAGTACAACGGCCAATGCCGCAACGCCTCTTAATCCGTCGAGGATTTCGAAATGCTGCTTTGCGTGTGGAAATATTCCGGTGGTTTTGTTCACGAGTATTTAATCTGAATTTTACCTGAAAGCCTCAAACAAAATAGAAACCCGGCTGCCTGTCATCATTCGCTCCGCTTGGATGGTGGCGCCCATCATCCTGGCGACTTCCTTGACGATGACCAGTCCCAACCCTGTGGTAGGGGAGGTTTCGGGTGTGTCACGGGTGGGAAATTCCTGGTTTAGCCAGTCCATCACTGCGACGGGGATTCCATAGCCCGTATCGGAAACCGAGATGATAATGGAGTTGGTGCCGGTCACTTCCGCTTCCATGGTGACGGTGCCGTGCAATGTGTTTTTTGTGGCGTTGTCGATAAGGTTGCTTAGCAGGATACCCAGCAAATAGTGATTACACCGGATCATCTGCTCATGGCTCACATTGTTGGTGAGCCGGGTGTTGTTTTTTTGCGCGGCAAGTGAAAACAGGCGGATTTTTTGCGCAATCAGATCGTGAAGGTTGACTGTTTCCGAAGCCACCCGGTGATCGGTCAGCTGGACCTTCATGTAAGTGACGGTATTTTCAAGCAACACGCTCACGCGGCTGATAGTGTCGGCGATGGACTGCCCGATCTGTGTTGCCATCGCATATTTTTCCTCGCGGATCATTCTTTCGATTTCCAGCGATACCAGCTTGACAGCATTCAGAGGGGTTCTGACGTCGTGCGTGAGCGATGCGATCATACGCGCTTGCACCTGTACCTGTCGGGTCAATGAATTTTCGGAGTCTTGTAATGCATCCAGTGTTTGGTTCAGCGATTCGGTTCGTTTGGCAATGGCTTCTTCAAGTTGCTCGTTGCGTTTCGAAAGTTTTCTGAGTCTTAGCCGGATGTAGCCAAAAACACCTGCTACGACCAAAAGTATTCCCATTCCCTTCGCTAAAATTGTCTCGTACCAGGTTTTTTGTACGCTGATCCTGAACAGGACCTGTCTCTCATTCGCTGTTCCGAAACCCGTGTGCTTTCGTATCAGGAGCGTATGCTCGCCGGAAGGTAAGCTGCTGAAATGGATACCCCCGTTTTCAACCTTCGTCCAATTTTTATCCTCTTCTCCGTCCAGTTGCAACGCATAGAAAAGAGTTTGGTTTTCGGGATTGCCGAAGTAAGGTGCGGCGATTCTGATCCGTACTTCATCGGGATCAAAAGGCAGGTTTATTCCTGAACCCGAAAGCGGGACCGGCTTACCTCCTACCTCCACTTCGTCCACAAAAAAAGCACCGGACGGAATCTCTGCTTTGATAGTCTCCGGTTTAAACCAAACGAGCCCTGCCATCGACGGCAGGGAAAGGTAGCCATTTCCGAGCCTTAATGCGCAAGGCTGGCAGCCTCCATTGAATTCGTTCGTCCCAAAGCCGCTCTCGCGGACGTACAAATGGTAATAGGGCGCTTTCAGCTTACCATGTGCGTAACTCAAAAGGTCGTCTTTCGCAATCTGGAACAGGCCATTGTTGGTCGTAATCCAGAAAAAATGGTTTTTGTCTTCGTAAATGCAATGGGCGGTCGCGAGCCGCTTTTGCTCATCGGGGGGAAAGCTGATCAGCCGACCGTGCTCTATTAAGAAGAAGCCATGTTCATAGGTAGTAAACCATAGTTGTCCGGGTTTGGCCAGGTAAATGCTCCGGATATTCATTGCCTCGGTTCCAGCTACGGGCGTCAACTTTCGGGTCCGGATATTTAACCTGAAAAGCCCTCTGTCGGCGCCGATCCAGAGCGTATCGCCATGATCGGCATAGCAGGTAGGTGTTTGAGGACCTCTGACAAAAGGTTTCGGAGCCGCGAACTGTAAAGCAGGATCTGCTGTATAGAGCATTCCATTTATCAGCTGGATCCATATCACATGCCTCGAATCCTCGTAGATGCCTATCGGTTCTTTGCCAATGTGCCACCGGCCGAGAATTCGTTTGTTATCAGCAGCAACCCGCACCACGTCTTGATCGGCACGTAACCAACGTGTGCCCTTGCTATCAACCAACTGAAACCACGAAAAGGGGATCAATTTCTGGATGTCCGGAAGTTTTTGCCGGAACTGCCTGCCGGAAGCGCCCAGCCCGACATTAAATCCGCTCGATATGGTAATCGTGCTGTCATTCACCGCCGCCTGGGTGTAAAATATATTGTTGACGGATTCATCGTTAATGGAAACTACCCGGAAGTTTTTGTTTTGTATTTCATACAGGCCTTCCGCAAGGGACGCCAAAAAGATGCGACGATGGTTGTTGTCGTAAAAGATAGTCCTCACCAGGTGCGCTTTGGGATCGAAGCCCGAAAGTATCAGCTTCGTTTCCACGGTTTCCCGCTTCATGTCCAGCGTGTAAATATGATCTGCCAGCACGGCGAAGGACTGGTCGGCGGTGTTATTCCAATAGACAGTTATTTTGTCCGGCGAATTCCTGAAAAGCGGGTCGGCGAGTATATCTCCCGAAAGTCTCAATGTATGCCGCTTTAAGGCATGCTTTCCTTCGAAAGCGGCGAATGAGCCGTCGGGCAATAGCACGAGCAACGTTTCTCCCATCCTGAAAACCTTGCTCAGCACAATGCCGTCCACCAGCGCGGTGCTTCTTCTCTTCCAGTTTTGAAAAAAATCGATGCTTTTTTCCTGACACACATAAAAGTTGCCGGGCGAATGCGGAACAGGGATAATGGATTTTGGAGGCATGTGCCGGTAATGCGAACCTTCCAGAAGTATCCCTTTCATCGTTTTTTCCAGTTCGCGGAGTCTGCGTGCGGATGAATGCGTCAGGGCCGAATCGACATATACCCTTCCTTTTCGAACCCCCACAAGGTCTAGTGGGGGAACATGGGCATAAAAATCAACCGTATCCCCGGCCATGGCCGCATTGAAATCGAAAAAACGGTTACTGGAAATAGCCGTATTGCTCCTGTTGAAAACCTTGAACCCGGCCCCGTCGAAGCGGACCAGCCCGTTTTCGGTGGCCATCCAGACAAACCCCAGGCTGTCCATGGAAATGGCCTTGATACTATTCTGCGGAAGCCCATTCTCCGCAGTAAAATGGCGTACGGACAGTGTTGAAATATGTTGTGCGAATGCGCCTGTGCAGGAGTAAACTAAGATCAGGAATACAAACTGTAATGTTTTGGAAGCAAGCCGGAGCGTAAAGGGTGCTATCATTGAAAAACTATTTCCACACACATATCAAAAATACAAATATGGGTGAAAATGACTTAACAAAGTACAAAACCGGGCCTGACGATGGAAGGAGCGGCATCGTCGGGCCCGGCAAATGCCGTCAGAATATCGCCGCCTTTTGCGACAGTTCGAATTTGTCGGCAACATTCATTTTTTTATAAATGCGCTTCTTGTAGGTGCTGATGGTATTGCATTTCAGGTTGAGCAGATAGGCGATCTCCTTGGTGGTTTTGCCCTGCGCAACCTGGCTCATAATGGTACGTTCACGGTCGGAAAGCGTGTCGAGCGATTCCAGTTCGTCGAGCTGGTGGCCGGTGTCGACCTTCGGCAGGAGTGAAGCCTGCAACTCCACGCTCAGATATTTGCCGCCCGAGGCTACAATCGAGATCGCCCTCGCCAGGTCGCGCGTTTTGGCGTGCTTCATAATGAAGCCATCGGCCCCGGCGCGCAGCATTGGTAATGCGTACAGCCGTTCGGCAAGCCCGGAGTAGAAAAGTATCGAAACATCGGGCTTCGCAGATTTGAGCATTTCCACGATGACAGGCGAGATAGCCCCCTCGATCTTGATCTCGCTGATAACCAAATCGATTTCAGGCGCACTTTTCAGGATTGTCGCCGCAGTTTCCAGGTTACCGGCTTCAAAGAGGCGATATTCGCTGGAAAGTGTTTTCAAAAAGAGCCGCATCCCGGTCCGGAGCAGCGTTTGATCGTCGATAATCAGAATGTTCATGATGATAAAGGATGGGAATGATGATCTTCGAAGCGACAGGTCAAATGCCTGCCGCCCCGAAGAAGTGATGTCAGCTTATCTAACGCGTACGAACTTATGTGCGCTGTCGGACCCGTCCAGCGCGGTAATGCGCAGGACGTAAATGCCTGATTCCAGGCCGGAAACATCAATCGAGCCGGATTCCACCGGACCGGAGCTGTACACTTTTACACCTGCCAGAGTATGAATGGCGATATTTTTCACCTGTTTCCAGTCGGCCACTTTTACCGTAAGCTGGTCTGATACGGGGTTAGGGAAAATGCTGCCGGCGATCAGGTTGTCGAAACGCACGTTTTTAATGCTGCTGAATGCGAATGTGCTGTCCCTGTCGATCATTTTCAGACGGTACAGGTTGATGCCGGTGATGGGTTTTACATCGATAAACGAGTAAGGCCTGGTCACTTTGCTTTCCCCTTCGGACTTCACGCTGCCGATCACTTTCCAATCTTTGCCATTGGCGCTGCGCTGAATATCGAAGCGGTCGCTGTTGGTTTCTTCGGAAGTTGACCAGCTCAAATGTGCGACGTTTTCGACAGCCGTTGCTTCAAAGGAGATCAGCGTCACCGGCATTGCGTTTGCGGGACAAACATTCAGTTCAACCGGCGGAGTCAGGTCAAAGCAGTCACCGGTTAATGCAGACAGCTCATTGCCGACGGCAAGTCCTGAAAGCCCCCCTGTTTTGTAATTAATACCATAAACAGTATACGCACTCACTCCGCTAAACTCGAAGTTGGGCGTGTTGGTAATGTTGCTGATTTTACCATCGGCCCCCAGCACAATATACTGCTGCGAATAACCGGCCGAGGCATTGTGCCCCGAAGCTGTAAGGCTCAAAGTCAACGGGCCTGACGCCGGCAGCTCGTCCGTGCATTTACATACCCCGATGCTGATCGGCGAAGACAATGCCGCGCAGGTTTCGCCCGAAAGCAAACCGGAGACATTACTGCCCACAGCCAGTGCGGAAGGGGCCGCGCCCTGGTAGTTGAAAGAGTACACATTGTATTTTCCGACCGCCAGTGCCGGCAGTTTCGTACTGCCCGCAGCCGAGATATAGGCAATGCTTCCCGCCTCATCCGCCGCGATAACCACGGTCGTATAGCCCGAAGCTGTATTGTTTCCTGAAATATTGAAAGTGGGGCTGACGCCCTCATTATAAGTGCATTGTGCGCTGGCGGTCAGCGGGAGCAATGCAGCGAGCACGAATGGGCAGAGCATCGAAAGCCACAACCTTACGCCCACCAATTGTCGTTTTTGGTACATTGATGTTTGATTTAAATGGGGTTGATACTGTGATGATTATCTGCTGATCGTGCCCGCATCGGCCGCGCAGCCTTCAATGGTGATCTCCTGGGTGGCGGCGGCACCTGCATATGCCCAGTTGTCGATCAGGCGATTGTTGCCCCACTGGGAGGTTCCTCCGCCCCATCCGTGCACACCGCTGCCCGAACCGGAATCGATCCCTGCACTGCCATCTTTGATGGGTGTGAAAGAATCCCTGCCATCTTCCGATAATAATGCATCATTCCAGTATAGCAGCGTGTTGCCAGTTGCTTCGCCAGTGGTCCGGGTAATTTTAACGCCCGCGAGGACCTCCACGTCGATCATCGTGAAATGTACCTCACCGGCTTTGTCGACCAGAACCTTTGCTTTCATAGTGCTGCCGGCCGCGAGTGGGGAGCCGTTTGCACCCAGCCCGTCAAAAGGAACGGTAATGGTATTTGCATTAGCCACGCCAAAGGGGATGCTTCTGTCATTGGCACCATTATAAACCCCGTCGTTATCCAGGTCGAGGAGCAATGTCGCCTGGCCCACGTGGTCGGCAACCTTTAAAGTGAAATTGCCTGCCATCGCGTTGGAACCGCTGGTGGCGGTGTAGGCCAGCTCACTTACTACCGGTCCGGTGAGGGCGGGGTTGAGCCACTCACTGGTCGTTTGTCCGGATGTAAGATTCCACATGGGTGCCGTTGCAGGCATTGTTGCGTCAATAGCGCTGAAAAACATTTTATTTTGGACGCCGCAACTAAGCTCATTATAGCTTCTGACGGAAGCGTCGGTGATTTCGGCACTGCGATAGAGCGACTCGCCGCAGTTTGCAACTGAGGTAAGACCGTACTGGTCGGACGAAATCCTTGAATTGACGCCATTGTACCCATTCAGAGCCACATCGTAGCGGTGACCGGATGGTGTCTGTACGAACAGGGGAATGTTAGCCAGATTGTTCTGGACAGGGTATATAAAATCGGTATAAACCCTTCCGCCGATACGGGTGGAACCGTCGGCAGCAATGGCATTGACATCGAATCTCCAATAGTTGGTGTTGCCGAACAGGTTCATTTTGACGATCCAGATACCTGCTGTTTCAGCAGTGGCCGTAACTGTGCCGGTTTGGACGGCACTGGTTGCATTTGGAATCGTCACGTCTGTCCCTACCTGTCCTAATGGGGAGTAAATCGAGTATATCAGCGCATTGCTACCCAAATTTCCACCTGCTTTCTGTATCTGGTAATTAAGCGATTCTCCCTCTTTCAGGTATACGTAAGCATATTGATTGAGGGGTTCTACAAACGCGGCGGTCTTCTGAATCCCTAATGCGCCGATCATCCCGGGGCGTGAAGTCGGGAAGCCGATCCCGTCTGCCTTAACCTGGAAGGCATTCAATGAGAGTGCGAGTGCGCCTGAGCAGAAACAGATTCGCCGGGCGATTTTTTTGGAAAGATCTCTATTCATAAAAAGTCGGATTTTGCAGCAATGGCCGCGGCGGGATGATTCCCGACCGCGGCCTCGCTGCATTTGTTAGCGTTATGCACTATTTAATGTGGACGAATTTGTGTGTGTGAACAGATCCGTCTGTGTGTGTGATGCGCAGGACGTACACGCCCGAATCGAGCTTGCTTACATCCACCTTACCTGCTTCAACCGGTCCGGAGCTGTACACCTGCAAACCTGCGAGGTTGTCGATCCGGATGGCTTTCACCTGTTTCCAGCTGGTCACTTTGAG
>NZ_FNAN01000019.1 GCF_900101885.1 Dyadobacter soli
GTCCACCACCGCTCCGGCGGCCCGGTCTGATCGTGGCATTCAATATTGCAGTAAAAGCTACGTGAGTTTGTTACGAAAGCATGCGGTTACCATTAGCATGACCGAAGCCAACCACTGTTATGAGAACGGCCTTGCCGAACGCGTCAATGGAATTTTAAAGCATGAATTTTTATTAAACACCACATTCAAAACCAAGACACTGTGCTTGCAATCGGTCAAGGAGGCAATTCACCTGTACAACGAGAAGAGGCCTCACTGGTCGCTGAACTTGAAAACGCCTTCGAACGTGCACAAACTCAGTGTGGCATGAAAGGAAAAAGAAGGAAGGAAATTAGTAATAACCTGTCCACTTTTTTCAGGACAAGACAATACTTCCTCCCTTTCTCCATCCTCCCTTTCCTCCCAAAATTTCACCGATCAAAAAACTGCATCACGCAATGGCCATACTATCAAAAGAAGAAGCAAAGAAAATCATAGATAAAGTCCTGGCGTTTTCGAAGGCTGATGAGATCAGCGCGTCGCTTTCGGGGAACCGGACAGGTAATATTCGTTACGCCCGCAACTCGGTGTCGACCAGTGGCGAAACCAACGATTTGTCGCTTTCCGTTACTGCTGTTTTTGGCAAAAAATCGGGAACGGCTACGATTAATGAGTTCGACGACGCCTCACTCGAAAAGACTGTGCGTCGCGCGGAGGAGATCGCGAAGCTCGCGCCGGACAATCCCGAATATGTACCGATGCTCGGGGCGCAGCAATATGTGAGTAGCAATGCATTTGCGGACAGCACGGCGGGCATAGACCCGGAGTACCGTGCCAAAGCGGCCTTCGGGAGCATCGAGCCATGTTCCAAAAAGAACCTGACGGCCGCCGGCTACATGGAAGATAGGAGCGGATTTATGGCGCTGGGGAACAACAAAGGCCTTTTTGCTTATAATAAAGCCACTTCTGTCAATTTTTCAGTCACTGTTAGAACGGCCGACGGTACGGGGTCAGGCTTTGTGCTGCGCGATTACAACGACGCCTCCAAACTGAATACCAGCACCGCGACGGAAATCGCGATGCAAAAAGCATTGGCATCGGTGAATGCGAAGGCCTTGGAGCCGGGCAAATACACGGTCATTCTCGAACCTACGGCTGCGAATGATCTCATTATGAATATGATGCGCAGTATGGACGGTCGCAGTGCCGACGAGGGGCGCAGTTTTCTGGGCAAAAAGGGAGGGCAGACACGCCTGGGCGAGAAGCTGCTCGACGAGCGGGTCACGATTTATTCGGACCCTACCAATGCCGAAGTGCCGGGATCGCCGTTTTTTGTCGACGGCCGTCCGCAGGAGAAAGTGGTGTGGTTTGAAAAGGGTGTGGTGAAAAATATGTCCAATTCGCGTTTCTGGGCTGAGAAAAAAGGCGTAAAAGCGATACCTCCGCCGGAAGGCTTTGTTTTCGAGGGAGGTAACGAGTCGCTCGCCGACCTCATCAAAGGCACTGAAAAGGGCATTCTCGTGACCCGTTTCTGGTATATTCGCTCGGTGGACCCGCAGACGCTGCTCTATACGGGTCTCACGCGCGACGGCACATTTTACATTGAAAACGGGCAGATCAAGTATCCCGTCAAGAACTTCCGGTTCAATGAAAGCCCGGTGATCATGCTCAACAACGTGGAGGCGATCGGGAAGCCGGTCCGCACCAACGGCAGCCTGATACCGCCGTTGAAAATCCGCGATTTTACGTTTACAAGCCTTTCGGACGCTGTTTAGGAGCAAGCGTAATCCATTTAAACTACTATCCTGCCATCCATAACAGGTGAGTTGAAACAAGTGCAGCCATTCATTAACTTATGAATTGCACTTTTTTAACTCACCCATTCAATTCTATTAGCTAAACATCTACACTTTGAAACGACGAGATTTTATTCAAATGGCCGGGCTCGGAACGGGAGCGTTCATGTTGCCGGGCTTTGCAACGGGCCGTCCGGTCTCGCCTGAGGCATTGCTGATGCCGGGCGATGATGTGGAGGTTAAAAAGCGGCTCGCCGATGCCGCCCTCAATGCGGCCAAATCCAAAGGCGCATCCTATGCCGACGTCCGCATTGGCAGGTACCTCAATCAATATGTGACTACCCGCGAGGACAAGGTCGAAAACATTGTCAATACCGAATCCTATGGCGTAGGTGTGCGGGTGATCGCCAATGGCTGCTGGGGTTTCGCGGCGGTAGTGGATGCCAAAAGCGAAGCGCAGCTGGCCAAAGCAGCGGAAGAGGCGGTCGCGATTGCCAAAGCGAATGCGAAGCTCATGAAAGAGCCGGTACAACTCGCGGCGCAAAAAGGCTTCGGCGAAGTGAGCTGGAAAGCACCGTTCAAAAAGAACGCATTTGAAATACCTATTAAGGAAAAGGCGGACCTGCTGCTTTCGGTGAACGACGCGGCGATGAAAAACGGCGCCAATTATGTGAATTCGATCCTTTTCCAGGTGAATGAGCAGAAATATTTCGCTTCTACCGACGGCTCCTACATCGATCAGGACATTCACCGGATATGGCCGCTTTTCAATGTGACGGCCATCGATCCCAAAACCGGCAAATTCGAAACGCGCCGCTCGCTGAGCGCGCCGATGGGAATGGGGTACGACTATTTGCAATCGAACCCGGCAGATAAGGTTACCGGCGTCACGACCCGTTATAACAAGGGTTACGACATGCTCGAAGACGCCACAGCCGCCGCGCAACAGGCTAAGGAAAAGCTTTCGGCCAAATCGGTGGAGGCTGGCAAATATGACCTCGTGCTCGATCCCTCGCATTTGTGGCTTACCATTCACGAATCCGTCGGTCACCCGCTGGAACTCGACCGTGTGCTTGGTTATGAGGCCAATTTCGCGGGAACCTCGTTCGCGACGCTAGATAAATGGCAATCCAAGAACTTTCAGTACGGCAGCAAGCAGGTCAACCTCGTGGCCGACAAGTTGCAGCCCGGCTCGCTCGGTGCCGTGGGTTGGGATGATGAAGGGGTGAATACCAAACAATGGGACCTCGTGAAGGACGGTGTGCTGGTGAACTATCAGGCGATCCGTGACCAGGCGCACATTATTGGTGCGAAAGAGTCGCACGGCTGCTGCTATGCCGACAGTTGGAGTTCTGTACAATTCCAGCGCATGCCAAATGTGTCGCTGGCGGCGGGTAAGACACCATTATCGGTGGATGAGATGATCAAGGATGTCAAAAAGGGTATTTACATCATCGGCGACGGCTCTTTCTCGATCGATCAGCAACGTTATAACTTCCAGTTTGGCGGCCAGCTGTATTATGAAATCAAAGACGGCAAAATCGCCGGAATGCTGAAAGATGTGGCCTACCAGTCGAACACCCAGGAATTCTGGAACTCGTGCGTGCAGGTATGCGACGAGCGCGACTACCGCCTCGGCGGCTCGTTCTTCGACGGCAAAGGACAGCCTATGCAATCCAGCGCCGTCTCACACGGAAGTTCGACAGCGCGGTTTAATGGGGTGAATGTTATCAATACGGCGAGGAAAATTTAACAAGGGAGGAAAGGGAGGAAGGAGGAAGGGGAGGAATCATCCTTCCTCCCCCCAATCACAAACGATCATAAAAAAGCATTACGCATATGGCCATCATACTAACAGAAGCAGAAGCAAAGGCGCTTTGTCAGAAAGTGCTGAGCTATTCCAAAGCAGATGAATGCGAGGTAAATATATTGGGCGAGGAGCGGGGAAACCTGCGCTATGCCCGCAACGAAGTGTCGACGAGCGGATCGCTCATCAACCAGAATTTGCAGGTGCAATCCGCATTCGGGAAGAAAGTAGGCGTTGCCACGATCGATGAATTCAGCGACGAATCCATTGAAAAAGTGGTCAGAAGGGCCGAAGAGCTGGCACGGCTCGCTCCGGAAAATCCTGAATACGTGAGCGTTTTGGAACCGCAGACCTATTTGAAATCGAATGGGTTCTTCGAATCGACGGCGGGCGTTAACCCGGCATACCGCGCCGACGCCGTGGCCAAAAGCCTCGATCTTACGCGCTCCCAAAATATGACCGCCGCCGGTTTCCTTGAAAACCAGAAAGGCTATTCGGCCATGATGAATTCCAAAGGGCTTTTTGCTTACTACCCCAGCACGAGCGTAAACTTCTCGCTCACCGTGCGTACACCCGACGGCAAGGGTTCCGGTTATGTGGCAAAAGGTTACAGCGATGTGACCAAGCTGGATACCGCGGCCGCGACCAAAATCGCCATTCAGAAATCGAAAGGATCGGTGGATGCGAAAGCATTGGAGCCCGGTAAATACACCGTGATCCTCGAACCGACGGCCGCAGCGGTACTTTTAGAAAACATATTCTTCAATTTCGACGCGAGAAGCGCCGACGAAGGCCGCTCGTTTCTGAGCAAAGCCGGCGGCAAAAGCAAGCTGAACGAGAAGATCGTCGACGAGCGGGTGCATATCTATTCTGACCCGACCCACCCGGATTTGCCCGCATCGCCCTGGGCTGGTGACGGCCAGGCAGCCAACAAAATCAACTGGATCGAGAATGGGGTGGTGAAAAATCTCGTTTATTCGCGTTTCTGGGCCCAAAAGAACAATGTGAAGCCGGTACCATTCCCGACGAACATCATCATGGCCGGTGGTACGGCGAGCATGGAAGAGCTGATTAAATCTACCCAGCGGGGGATTTTGGTTACCAAACTGTGGTACATCCGCGAGGTCGATCCGCAGACGCTCCTGCTCACGGGCCTGACGCGCGACGGTACTTTCTTCATCGAAAACGGGGTGATCAAACATCCGATCAAAAACTTCCGTTTTAATGAAAGCCCGGTAATCATGCTCAACAACCTCGAAACGCTCGGCAAACCCGAACGCGTGGTGAGCACCGAAACCAACAGCAATTACCTGATCCCGCCGATGAAAATCCGCGAGTTCACATTCTCATCGTTATCTGACGCAGTTTAGTATTGAAACCTTTTTTCTTCACCAGAATCCAATACACTTCCGGTAACTGGGATACCGACCAGCGCATGCCGTCCAATTTGCTGCATTCGCTGGTCGAGTACACCACGATTCCGGTCGACGAGAAGGAAAAAGTGGTTCAATTGAGCAGTAACGAAATATTCAAAAGCCCGTTCTGCTACCTGAGCGGGCACAAGCTGGTGGAATTTTCGGCCCAGGAGCGCGACCATTTCAAACGGTACGTGCAAAACGGGGGCTTCGTGTTCGTCGACGATTGTAACCACGATATCGACGGGCTTTTTGCCAAATCGTTCGAGCAGGAAATGGCCCGCACGTTCGGCCCGAAAGCCTTGCAGAAAATCCCGAACAACCATCCTATCTACCACAGTTTTTTCAAATTCAACGACGGCCCGCCGACCACCTCTTTCGAGCTGAACGGCTGGGGCGACGACCTCGTGCACGACTACCTCAAAGCCATTGTCATTAACGGTAAAATCGGCGTCCTGTACAGCAACAAGGATTACGGCTGCGAATGGGACTACGATTTCCGCAACAAACGCTTCCTGGCTGTTGACAATACGAGGTTTGGGGTGAATATTGTGGTGTATGCGCTGACGGGGTGAAGCGCCTGCGGTGCGACCGCTGACGGCCGACCGCTGACCGCTGATTGCGGGATGGGGGAGTTTGGGTGGAATAGCGGGTAAGTGAATTAATGTAAATGATTGTAAATATGCGATCGGCCGTCGGCGGTCAACGGTCGGTGGTCAAAAACGAAGTCAACACAAATTGGAAACCCAAACAACTCACTACCGCTCACTGATTGCAAAGCTACCGCTGCTCAAAGCCGAAATCGGCAAGGTAATCGTCGGGCAGCAGGATGCTATTGAAGAAATTCTGATCGCATTGCTGGCGTCGGGGCATAGCCTTTTGGAAGGTGTTCCGGGTCTGGCTAAGACGCTGATGGTCAAAACGATGTCGGAGGCGTTGGATATGAGTTTCCGGCGGATCCAGTTCACGCCCGACCTGATGCCCGGCGACATTGTGGGTACGGAGATATTGGAGGAAGACCATGAAACGGGTAAGAAGTTTTTCAAATTCAACCGCGGGCCGCTGTTTGCGAATGTGGTACTGGCCGACGAAATCAACCGGACGCCGCCCAAAACGCAGGCCGCATTGCTCGAAGCCATGCAGGAAAAAAGCGTGACCTACGGCGGCGAGAACTATGCATTACCCAATCCGTTCCTGATC
The DNA here is from genome assembly GCF_900101885.1 of Dyadobacter soli. Lineage (GTDB taxonomy): Bacteria > Bacteroidota > Bacteroidia > Cytophagales > Spirosomataceae > Dyadobacter > Dyadobacter soli. The sequence continues at coordinate 6,198 of NZ_FNAN01000019.1, forward strand.
ATCGCCACGCAAAACCCGATCGAGCAGGCCGGTACTTACCCGCTTCCCGAGGCGCAGCTCGACCGTTTTTTGTTGTATATCAAACTGAGCTACCCGAGCGAAGAGGAAGAATTGGACGTGTTACGGACCACCACCGGCACCGCACGGCCTGAAATCGGACGGATATTATCGGATACGGAAATGGCTGATCTGCAAAAGCTGACGCGCCAGGTACACATTGCCGATGAGTTATTGGTGAAAATCAACAATCTCGTCCGCTCCACGAGACCCGAAACCACTACCTCCGACTTCGTGAAGGAATGGTGCGACTGGGGCGCAGGCCCGCGCGCGGGTCAGGCGCTCGTATTATGTGCGAAGGCGCGTGCGGTGCTGCACGAGCGGTTTTCCGTCATTCCAGAGGACATTCGTACATTGGCATTCCCGGTGTTGCGGCACCGCATCGCCATGAATTTCCGTGCCGAAGCCGAAGGTATCACGAGCGATCATGCCATTCAGGAGTTATTGAATGGGTTGCCGTGACGTTGCCTTCGCATTGTTGTTACATCCCTGACGGGATTTTTGGAAGATGCGGAATGCCAGATTGCTACCAGTATTACATCGCTGACGCGATTGGCGCGGTGCCTGCCACGGAGTGGCTATCTGTTTATAGCACGGCGGAAACGATCGTTGGAAAGATCGATTTGTTGTTGCATCCCTGACGGGATTTTTGGAAGATGAGGAATGCCAAACGCTACCAATATTACATCGCTAACGCGATTGGCGCGGTGCCTGCCACGGAGGGCAACCTGTTTGTAGCACGGTACGGAAAATTTATGAAAAAGACTCCAGAGGAGTCGCCTGAACGCAAGCGACGGTGTAGCGTGGCATTGCTAATTTACGTTAATCAATGCCGTTAGGCATGCAACAACAAAACAAATGACCTAAGTATCTGACATAACACCAATGCAAAAAACAACCGGCCTACTGGCGTCCAGCCTGATCAAGCTCAAAAACCTGCAACTGACCGGAAAACTGGTGAGTGAGGAGCTGATGCTGGGCATTCATTCCAGTAAACGGTCGGGGATAGGCATTGAATTTGAACAATACCGGCACTACGAGCCCGGTGATGACCCGAAACGCATTGATTGGAAGCTGTTTGCGAGAACCGACAAACACCTCGTCCGCGAGTCGTCGACAGAAAGCGATCGGCAGATCCGGTTCGTGCTGGACCTGTCGGGATCGATGAATTATACTGAAAATGGTGTGAGCCGGCTGCAATATGCGCAGATTCTGTTGGCGTCGCTCGCGTACCTGTGCTACATCCAGAACGACCAGATGAGTTTGTACGGGTTGAAAGCGGGTATTGTGGAAACGATCAGCGGCATTGGGTCGGCGTCGTCGGCCCGGCAGGCATTTCAAAAGATACTGGTAGGGCTGGAAAAAGCAAGTGCGGCAGGCCCGTGGGCAATGTCTGCGCCAAATTCGGCGGGGCAACCCGGACGCGTTGTGGCCGAATTTCAGTCCAAAAAGAAGGAACAACTCATTTTCGTAAGCGACTTGTTACAGGTAGGCGATGAATGGATTTCCTGGATCCGATCGCTAGCCGGGCCTTACCGGGAGATCATTGTATTTCAAATATTAGGCAGCCAGGAAACGGATTTTGACCTGACCGGCTTCTACCGTTTCCATGATCTCGAAAGCGGCCGGGATCTGGAGTTGGATGCACAATCGGTTGCGGCGGAATTCAGGACTTCGATGCAGGCCTATTTGTCCGGTTTGAAGGCTGCGTTGCAAATCCCGCACGTGCGCCTTGTCCGAGCGCACATGCACGAGCCGATCGGAATGGTATTGAAGGCATTTTTAACCCGACGAAAAGGCTGATGACTTTCCTGCAATCCTATATGCTCTGGGGAATGCTGGCCGTAGCGGTACCGGTGGCTATCCATTTTTGGTATCAAAAAAGGGGCAAAACCATTAAATGGGCAGCTATGCGCTGGCTCGGCGGGCAAACTACGCTGCAACACCGAGGGCTCCGCCTGAACGAGGTGTGGCTGATGATTTTGCGTTGCCTGGTGGTGGCATTACTTGCATTGATTTTGAGCAAACCGGTTATCGAATGGTTGAAAAATACCAATGGATCGGCGACCATTCACCTTGTGCAGCCCGATCAACTGATAACCGACACCTACCGCTTCGAGCTCGAAAAGGCATTGCGCGAAGGCGGACAGGTGTACTGGCTCGGTCATGCGCCGGAACGGATGAGCGATCTTGCCAAAATGCCCTCCGTTATGGTTGATTTGTCAGTTATTCAGCGGAATATCAATGTATTATCAAATGGCAGCGCGCACTCTTTCAGGCTCTATCTTCGAAATGACATTGCATTGCCTGGTTTTCAAAAGGTTTACATTCCCGGTTCATATCAACTCTTTTCGGCCGTCGATTCTTCTCGTCAACGGCCGGTTTCGCTTTCGGATAAAAAGCCGGTTTACGAGAAACCTGTCCATATCCTGGTAGAAAATGGCGATGCTGCCGAACGGCAAACCATTCAAGCCGGACTTGCGGCATTGGCGGAGGTTTATGGTTTTGTGTTTGAAATAGCAAACAAAAACGGTACTGGAAAGCATTACGACTGGGTTTTTACCAATAAACTGATGCAAGAAGCCGATCCTAGAACGAGGTACATTGTATCGGGAAATTCACCGGAATGGAATGCGTCGGCATCGGTGACGTTTCTGCCGGATTCATTGAAGATCGCGGGTTCCGAACTGGTGGAAAGCGGCCGGTTTCCCGAGTGGCTCGGGGATTTGCTGGTGAAAGATTTGAAGCTTCAACCGGCGGGTATTTTGAGTAACAGGCAGTTGGCGGCTTTGTTTCAGCGTGCGGATGCTGCGGACGCCCGGATGGAAGCGGTGTTGCGGCCGTGGCTGTTGCTGGGTTTGATGATGGTACTCACTGCGGAACGCTGGCTGGCGTTGCGCAAAACGGCGGGAGGCAATGGCTGATTTACAGAAACTGATCAAATCGGTGAATACGCAGATCCAGTGGGTAGCTATTGGTAAATGCCTTTTGCTCGGGCTGGCTTTTCGATTGGTGGCGATTTCGCTTCCCGGCGAACACCTGTTTTTGGAATCGATGATTGGCTCGGTGGGTACGTTAATTGGCATTTTCCGGACCAAAGCATTTACCGATCGCAAGCGCAAAGCGATCGCGCTGCTTCACAGCCATAATCCCGGGCTGGAATATAGCCTTGACCTGCTCGATAAGCCCGATCTGAACCTGGCCGAGCAAATGCAGCTTGAACGGATCGCGGCGAGGGATGCGTCGGCTCCCCGCCGGGAAGTGTACCGGGGCCTGTGGGCTTACTTCGGGATTTTTTTACTCGGCTGGGCCATTAATCACGGCGTTTACCTTTGGAGCAGCCATCCGGAGGCGCCCGCAAATGCAGCGAAGCAGCCATCCATTTTGAACCAAAACAGCCCGCCCAAAGCCCCGCGCTATGTGGATGCGCATGTGAAAGTAACCCCGCCTGCGTACACCGGGCTTCCCGCGAAAACGTCTGCGGATTTGAATATCAGTGCGTTGTCGGGTTCGGCGGTGGAATGGTCGGTGGAGTTTGACCGTCCTGCCGGACTCAGCGTTCGAATGGTCAATAGTCGTGGCGAGGAAGTGGCGCTCAAAGAATCGAATGGCGCATTTACGCTTCGCGACCGCATTGCCGGCTCGGGTTTATATTCCATCAAAGGTTATTGGAAGGACTCTCTCATTTATCAATCGGATTTTTACAAAATGGAGGCATTGCCTGACCTGGCCCCGCGCATCGAGCCGGCGTCGAAGGAACTGTACCGCTATCATTTGCTGAAAGATCCGAAGAGTATCAGCATTTCAGCGAAAATATCGGACGATTTCCAGGTCAAACAGGCGTTTATCGTGGCTACCGTGGCGCGTGGCTCCGGTGAGAATGTCAAGTTCCGGGAAGTTCGCATGCCGCTGGGTCCGTCGGATTTCAAGGAGGCGAATATTCGTAAAACCATTGACCTGAATGCATTGCAATTTGCGCCGGGCGACGAGCTGTACTACTATTGGGCGGCCACCGACAATCGCCAGCCGGAAGCAAATTTCAGTAAGTCGGATACGTATTTCGTTGTGTATAAGGATACTGCCAAAATCGAGGAGGCCGAGCTTGCGACGATGGCTGTGAATGTGATGCCTGAATATTTCCGCAGCCAGCGACAAATCATTATCGATACGGAAAAACTCATTGCGAAGCGAAAAAAGCTTGGTACCAAAGACTTCAATGCAACTTCCAACGAGATCGGCTTTGACCAGAAAGTGCTTCGGCTGCGCTACGGGCAGTATTTAGGCGAAGAATTTGAGACTGCAATCGGAGGTGACAATCCCGCGGCGGATAACGGCAATGTCATCGACGCATTCACGCACCATTCCGATGGTCACGGTGAAGGTGCCAGCCCGGCCGAGCGCGGCTCGGCCGATGCGGGCGAGCCGGCGCACGCGGAGGGACATGCGCACGAGCATAAGCATGAGCCTGCGGGAGAAAAGGACCCGCTCGCGGCATTGATGGAGCAGTACACACATGCGCACGACGATGCGGAAACGAATACTTTTTACGAGCAATCCACACGCAGCCTTTTGAAAATGGCTTTGGAGCAAATGTGGCAGTCGGAGCTGCATTTGCGTACTTATGAGCCCGAAAAGGCGCTTCCTTTCGAGCATAAGGCATTGGAATACCTCAAAACAGCCCAGCAAAAAGCGCGAACTTACGTGAAAAAAAGCGGCTACGACCCGCCGCCGATCAAGGAGAAGGAAAAGCGGCTGACGGGCGAGCTCAAAGACCTTTCCACCCAATGGGAGTATGAAAAGGCATTTAATGCGAAACAAACCGCCGCACTGGCCGCTGCATTGCTGGGGTACCTGGAAAATGATAAGTTGCCCAAAAGCGAGCAGGCAAAACGCGCCGCATTAAGTTCGGAAATGACCCGGCGACTTACGGAAAGCGGCCCGTTCAACGGCGGATTACAGAACTGGAATATGATCGCCTCATTGCAAAAACTGGCGGTTGGCAGGGCATTGAATGGGGTTGAACTAGCTGGTTTGAAGCGGGATTTGTACAAACGCACGGACGCTGCCATGCAAAGCCGGCCGTCGTGGTCGGGTGAGAAAAAGTTGGAGGCCGCATTCCGGAAGGCAATGCGCCAGCCTCTGTAAGATTTTAGCAAGAATTAAACACGGAATGATCCATACCGATTTCAACTGGACCGGGACATTGAATTTACTGTTGCTGTTGGCTGCATTGGCATTGCTGGCGCTGCAATGCACGTTGCTCTTCACGCGGCACAGGCATTCGGGTCGGTTGGGCATCCGGCTGTTTTTGAATGTGTTGCTATGGCTAAGCGTAGCAGCGTGGATATTGGACCCGTATTTCAAGTCAAATGCTGGTTCGAAAACGGGATTGCTGATCGCTGAAAATGTGCCTTCCGGGGTTGCCGGGTGCATTCGCGATCGTCTGGCAAAAGCAGAATTGATCCGTGCGGATGACATTGCAAACAAGCCTGTGGATTCGCTGGTGGTTGTCGGACAGGAGTTTGATGAACAGGTTTTTGCGTCGATCCGGCAGTTGAAAAATGCCCCTGCATTGCATTGGAAGCCCTATTTCGCGCCGGGAGCGCTGCACGATTTACATTGGAAAGGCATATTGCGGAAAGGCGAAATGCAGCGGGTCGAAGGCAGTATCCAATCTAGGGAAAAAGCCACATTACGGGTACGATACGCCGCTGACCCGGAGGCAGGTGCCCAGTCTTCCGGCCAGATCCTCGACAGCGCGGTGCTGAATGCCGGCGAAAACCGTTTCGAGCTTGCATTTCCAGCATTCGGCGAAGGCCGTACAACCACAACGCTCGATCTGGACGGCAAGACGATCGATACGCTGCGCTTTTTTACACAGCCTGAACACAAACTAACCATCCGTTTTTTCCTCGATAACCCGGATTTCGAAACGCGCAACCTCGCTACCTGGCTCGGAAAGCAGGGCCACAGCGTCCTGTATGACGCCTCACTGTCCAAAAACATCCGTAGCAAGCTGAATATCAACCGCGCGGCCGAGCCCGATGTGATCATTACAACCGCGTCCAATGCAGGTAATGCCGTGGTGAAAAAGGCTGTGAATGTGGGCAAAAGTGTGCTTTTTGTGCAATTGTCCGACCCGGCGGCTGAGTTTCGGGAGATTAACAATGCATTGGGTACCAGCTTTCAAACGGTGAAAACGACCAATGAAGAATCAGTATCCGTCACCGCTTCGCTGACGGCCCTGCCATTTCGTTTTGAGTCGCGTAGTTTTCAGACGCACGCGCCGCATTATCCAGTAGCAACTGAAAAAACGACGGGGAAAGTGGTCGTAAGTTTGCTGAATGAGACATTTCCGATGCAATTGTCGGGCGACAGCATTGTTTATGGAAAAGTCTGGAACGAAATCCTCGCATATGTGCGCCCCGCGCATGCGTCCGTGCTTGCATGTGACGCCCCGGTTTTTCGGAATGTACCCGCAACATTGCATTTGAACAGCTTCCAGCCGATTCCCCGGTTTTTGATCTTGGGGGAGGATACCGTTTCGACAGTGACTTTGGCATTGAATAATCTTTCGGCCCGTGCTGATTTTTTACCGGTACAAAATGGCTGGCTATCGCTTCACGACTCGCTGCAAACCGAACTGTATGTACAGGACTATTCACCGCTGCGCTATGCCGCGCGGATGCAGCATTTTATTCAATCTACACAAGACATAACACCCATAACCAGCCCGAAATACAGCGGCGGTCCCACTCGAAAGTTACCCGGCTGGGCCTGGTTCACGTGGCTGATGCTCTGCCTTGCCGCATTGTGGATCGAGCCGAAGCTGTGATGATCAACGCTTTTCGACGTCTTCCATCGTGACCTGGCGCGGGAATCTGGCATGCAGCATATTGGGCTCGTTGATCGCGTAGCCATCCTGCAATGCTTGCCGTGCCTTGTCGAAATAGACGTTCTGGCGTTCGTTTCCCGTGATTTTCATGGTCATGGCCATATAGTAGTTGGCCATTGGATGCATTTCGTAGAGTTGCAGGCATTCGTTGAGTCGCCGCTCCGCCTGATCGAACTCATTCATCAGGTAATACAAAACGCCGAAATAGAGCAGGGAATTGAAGTGAATGTCGTTGCGCCCCTCGCCGCGTTTTTGCTGGGCAATGTCTTTGAGAAAATACTTTTCGGCTTCCGCATAATTGCCCGATTCCATGTGACTTAGCGCGATGAAAAACGAAAAGGTATGGTCCATCGTGAATGCATTGGGCGTGAGCTGTTCAGCCGCTGAGAGGTCGGCGATGGCCTTTGGATAATCCTGCATGTGCATACAATGCAAATAGCCGCGGTACGCCAGCCAGCGCTTCGGATCGAGCGCTACGGCGGTGTCGATATAGGCGATCATTTTTGTGTAGTCGCCCAGGTACATTTGCCGGATGCCTTTTTCCTGGTACGCCTCGGGAACGTTGGGGCAAATGGCGAGGAGCGTGTCGAAAGTAGCGTCCCAGCCAGGGTTATCTATGCCTAAGGCATGGGCCTTGTGGGCATACACCTGGAAAAGGCTGTCCTGTACACGCGGTGAGGCGCAATCGGGTTGCGCCCAAGCGCTTGTGAACGTGGCGATCAGTAAAATCGGTAGTAGCAGAATGCGGGTCATAGTTGTGGATTGTATTTCAAAATAACCTGAAAATCACTCGGATTTCAACGATTGTGTCGGGTTGGTGAGCGCCGCCCGGACTGACTGGAAGCCGATGGTAGCGAGCGTGATCACGATCGTAACCAGCCCCGCACTCACGAAAATGCCCGCGCCGATCGTGGCGCGGTAGGCGAAACCATCGAGCCAGCGCTGCGTGAGCCACCATGCCAGCGGGCAACCCAGGGCAATAGCGACCGCCACGAGCACGAGAAACTCACGGGAGAGCATTGCTACCACGCTTCCGGTGCTGGCGCCCAGCACTTTTCGTACCCCGATTTCCTTCCGGCGGCGCTCGGCGGTGAATGCGGCCAGGCCGAACAAGCCGAGGCAGGATATCAGAATCGCCAGAACGGCGAAATACCTCGCCAGCTGCGCCACGAGCCGCTCGGAGGCATATTGAATCTGATAGTCGCGGTCGAGGAATTCGTAATCGAATGCGTAGCCGGGATTGAAGCTGGCGTACAGCGCTTGCATCCGGGCAATGGTAGCGGGTACCTCGCCGGCCTGTACTTTCACTACTGCAAGCATGGTCTCCTGCGGTGATAGTCTGAAAATGAATGGTTTAATGGTTTCGTGGAGGGAATTGAAATGAAAGTCCTGCGCCACGCCGACGATCTGGGTTTTCCAGCCGTCGATCATGATCTGTTTACCGATCGGGTCGGTAATGCCCATTTCCCGTATGGCTGTTTCATTTAAAATCACCGAGGCCGAGTCCGATCCGAAATCTTTTGAAAAGCTCCTGCCTGCGACCATCCGGATGCCCAACGTTTCGGTAAGGCCGTAATTGACGGGCATTTTGTAGAAACGGATCTCATCTTTTTCGTTTTTTCCGTCCCAACGCACACCTGCGGAAGGCAGTACCGTCGGGAGGATAATCCGCTGCTGGATACTCGACGCATTCACGACACCGGGCACGGTTTTGAGCCTTTCAAGAAATGCCTGCATTTGTGTTGCGGCACGCCCTTCCATTTCAAAATACACGATATTATCCTTTTCATAACCCGGGTTTTTGGTCTGGACATAATCGATCTGCCGGTAGACGACCACCACCGAAATGATGAAGATCACCGAAACCGCGAACTGGAACACGACCAGCCCTTTTCGTACCCAGAGCTCGCCCATTCCGTGCAATAGTTTGCCTTTCAATGTAAGAGCGGGATTGGAGCGGGAGAGGTACAATGCGGGGTAGCTGCCGGCAAGCAAGCCGGTGAAAAGCAGAATAGCACCGAGGGCAAGAATGAATTGTCCGCTGAAATGGAGCGTCAGCTGTTTATTTGTAATAGTATTAAAATAAGGTAACGCAAGCCACACGACGCCCAGCGCGACTACCAATGTGACAAAACTCATCAGTACCGATTCGCCCAAAAACTGGAAGACGAGCGTCGCCCGGCCTGCGCCCAATGCTTTTTTGACACCCACTTCCTTGACCCTTACCGATGCTTTGGCCGTAGAGAGGTTCATGAAATTGATGCAGGCAATGAGAAGGATAAACACCGCAATGGCCCCGAACAGCCTCACATACTCAATGCGTCCGCCGGACTGCACGCCGTTTTCATAGTTGCCGTAGAGGTAGCCGTCGGAGTATTTGCGGATGGATAATGTCGCATTCGGGTCGTTGAAGCGCTTTTTGGCATAGTCGGCCAGCTTTGCTTCCAGTAAATGCGCGTCGGCGCCGGGTCTTATTACGAGGTAATTATGGAAGGGGCCGGTAGCGGTATTGGGCACGCCTCCCGACGGCATCATATCATCCCAGGCGCTGAGCGGAATCAGCAGTTCCGATTGCTCACTGGAATTGTGCGGTTGATCATCAAAGATACCGGTTACCTGGCATTTGCGCGAAAATGCCTGCCACTTCCATTCCACTACCTGGTTCATCGCTTTTTCAGGAGAACCAAAAAGCTTTGCGGCCATTTGTTTCGAAATCGCGACCGTATTCTTACCGCTAAGTACCGAATGCGGATTGCCTTGTATCAATGGAAAGGAAAATGCCTTGAAATAGTCGGCGCTTACGAAATTCCCTGCCGCACTCACCGTTCTGCCGGACGTGCCGCTGCCGCTCGAAAGGCTGAATTTCTGAAACCAGACGGGCGGCGTGGTACAAACCACCATTTCGACTTCGGGCATATCCTTCGCCAGCATTTCCTTCAACATGCCCCCGGTTCCTTCGGACGTTACCAGTTTGCCACCACCTTTTTCGTGCACGGTCACCTGGTAGAGGCGTGCATCCTTGTCGTGGAACTTGTCGAAACCCAGCTCGTCGTTTATCCAAAGGTAGATAAGCAATGTGCAAATGAGCCCGGTGGTGAGTCCGACGGCATTCAGGAATGTAAACTGCCGGTTTTTGGCAAAATGCCGCCAGGCGTAGGTGAGGTAATGGTTCAGCATTGCAGGGCTCAGGTTGGAAACGGTTGGGTATTGTTCAGGGCTTTTTCGGGTGAAATAGGGTGTGAGATGGCGTATTGCACCCCACGCGTATCCGCGCCTCGCCCGCCTGGCACCTACCTCACGCACGCGGCGCGTGAAGACTTCTTCCAGGTTGCCCTGAATGTCTTCCAGAAAACGTGGGTTCACAAACTTTTCGAGCAGGTAATCTGCCCAGCGGGGCGGACGGTGTTCAGGCATTTCTTAATTCATTTTGAAATGATCCAATGGTTAGCGGCGGTAATGCACTCTTACTCCGACCGCAGGCTGCGGATAGGGTTCATCGTCGCGGCTTTGATGGCCTGGAAGCTCACCGTAAGCAGGGTGATCAGCAAGGTACCGAAGCCGGTGAGGGCGAATATCCACCACGAAATGGTCGTGTGGTAGTCGTATTTCTGCAACCAGGCATTCAGGAAATAGTAGGCGCCGGGGGTGGCGATGAGGAATGCAATGCAAACAAGCATCACGAAATCGCGTGAAAGCAGTCCCCAAACGCTCATCACCGTTGCTCCCAATACTTTTCTGACGCCGATTTCCTTGGTACGCTGTTCCGCGATGAACGACGCCACACCAAACAGGCCGAGGCAACTGATGAGTACCGCGAGTATCGAAAAGAAGGTCGTCAGCTTGCCGATGCGCACTTCGTCGAAGAATTTGCGGGCGTATACTTCGTCGACAAATTCATATTCGAAAGGGGAGCCCGGGTCGTATTTTTCAAAAATGGTTTTAATCTTTTCAATGGAGGCGGATGAGCCGGCTGCCGGGTTCAGGCGAATGTTGATCACATTGCCCTGCCCAGGTGAAAGACAGAAGAATTGCGGCCGGGAAGGCGCGTAGGGCGAGTTTACGACAATGTCCTTGATCACGCCGACGATTTTGTAAGGTTTTTTGAACCAGGTCATCGGCTCATCGACGGGGTTTTGCAAACCCATGAATTTCACTGCCGTTTCGTTCACAACCAATGCTACCGAGTCCGTCGCGAACTCGCGTGAGAAGTCGCGGCCCTGCACAAACTGCCAGCCGACGGTTTTGCCGTAATCATAGGAAACTTCGTCAAACCAGAAATCGACCGACTGCTCCGGATCTTTGCCTTTCCATTCAAATCCGCTCGTAGACGACCATGTTTCGGTGGCAGGACTGCCCGATTCGGCCATTTCCACAATGGCGCCATTGCTTTTCAGGTCCTGGCGCACGGCTTCGAAATGCTTGTGGACATCGGCTGTCGAAGTGAAAATAGAGATGAGCCCGTCGCGGCTGTAACCTACCGGGCGGTTTTTGGCAAACTGGATCTGCCGGAATACCACCGCCGTTCCGATAATCAGGACAATTGATACGGCAAACTGCACAACCACCAATACTTTTCGTGGTACCGCGGCAAAGCGGCCCGTGCGGAATGTACCTTTTAACACTTTCACAGGTTGGAACGAGGAAAGGTAAAATGCAGGATAACTGCCCGCGATAATGGCCGTAATAATACTGAAACCAATGCCTGCGAGCCAGAATTCGGGCCGGGGCCATGGCATAACGATCTTTTTGTCGGCCACCTCGTTAAAAAACGGCAGGCAAAGCATTACCAGCAGGATCGAAAGCGCGAATGCGAAGCTTACTATCAGGAAGGATTCAGTGAAAAATTGCGTGATGAGCTGCCTGCGCACCGATCCGACGGCCTTGCGGATACCTACTTCCTTCGCGCGTTTTTCCGAACGAGCCGTGCTCAGGTTCATGAAGTTAATGCAAGCCAGGAGTAGCACGAACACGCCGATCGTACCGAAGAGCCATACAAATTCGATGCGCCCGCCCACGCGGTGACCTCCTTTAAACTCCGAGAAGAGGTGCCATTCGCTCATAGGGTTCAGGAACACGTCGGGTTTGTATTTGAGCTGCTCCTTATTAATGTTCCTCTTTTTAATGTCTTTAATGCGCGCGGTGGCCTGGTCTATGTCTGCGTTGTCGATCAGCTGCACGAATGTCATGTAGGCATTGGGCCGCCACGGATCTTCCATGGTTTTGAGCCACGGACTGGTGATGATCATCAGTTGCCAGGGCATCAGGAACGAAACATCGCGGAACGTGGTGTTGTTTGGAAAATCTTCATACACGCCGGTAACCTTCACATTCAGGTTGTTGTCGATCTTCATCGTTTTGTCCGTGGGATCGGCATCGCCGAAATACGCTTTTGCCACCGATTGGGAAAGCATAACCGAATAAGGGTCTTTCAGCCCGGCCCTGGTACCGTGGACCATGCGCAGACTGAGCATTTCGGGTGCGTCGGGCTCAATGTAGGTGCCGTTTTTATTGAATTTCCGGTCACCTGCGGCCAGGATGTGCTTGCTGTTCCAGGAAGCCATGATCACATATTTGAAATCGGCCCCATAGTTGCGCCTGATTTCGTCGCCGATGGGGAAGGGCAGGGAAGTTTGCGTGCCAATCTCACCGTTGAACGTCTGGTGCTGCCATACCTGGGCAATACGGTCGTGGTTTTCGAAATGCTTGTCGAACGAGAGCTCGTCGTAGATCCACAGGCCGATCAGGATGGCGACGGCCATTCCCATGGCCAGGCCGCTGATGTTGATGAAGCTGTAAGCCTTGTTTTTGCCCAGCGTGCGAAGCGAGATTTTGAGATAGTTTCTGATCATGGCAGGACTGAAAATATAGGTGGGTGAATAGGGGCGGGGTTTACGTTTCATAAAGTACGGGCGTATGTAGCGCACGGATGCGAGCAGGTACCGCAGGCGCGCGGTGCGAATGCTCCCGTGCCGGGTTTGTTGCGCGTACACTTCGTGCAGGTCGCCCAGGATGTCTTCCAGGAAATGCGGGGCGATGAGCGTCGTCAGCAGTTTGTCGACCCAGCGGGGCGGGGCGTGATGTTGCGGAGCTTTTTCCATATCACGAAAAGCTGAGTTTGGGTTGCAGCTTTTCGGCTGGAATGGCTTGCCAGAGTTGCTGGCGGATCTCGTTGATCTCCTGCAATGCCCGGTTGCCGTAATTGGTAATGCTGAAAAACCGCTTCCGCCGTCCGCCGCGCTCGGCTGTGGCACCGCCCATTTCGGAGGTAAGGAACCCTTTTTCTTCCAATCGGTACAAAGTGGCATGCACGGCGCTCAACGAAACCGATCGGCCCGTGTATTCCTGTACCCGCTCCCAGATGGTGACGCCATAGGCTTCTTCGGTACAACCGGCGACGACCAGCAGGACGATTTCTTCAAATTCCCCCAGGAAAGTTCTTTTCATAACCCATCGGCTTATTAGTTGTAATAATGCAAAACAAATACTTTGCCAAAAGGTGGCAATGCTGTTTTGGGCTGTTTAAGGCCCTTTTTGATGCATGCTGCTTGTCCGAAAGCGAACAGTTTTGTTCGGGGCTGGACGCGGATGAAAATTTTTTCGTAAATCCTGTAACGTTTCCGGAAGCCGGTCGTCTATGCCATTGAATATGGATTTAAAAGCCTTCAACCAACGCATCCTTCCCGTTCAGGGGCGCCTGTTCCGACTGGCGCAGATGTTTCTTCGCAACCGCGAGGAGGCCGAGGATGCCATTCAGGACGTGTTCCTGAGGCTTTGGACGAACCGGAAGCAGCTGGAAAGTTACCAGAGCGTGGAGGCGCTGGCGGTGCAGATGACGAAAAACCTTTGTCTGGACCGGCTGAAATCCCATCATAAACAAAAAACGAGTAACGAAACGGATATGGTTGCGATGCAGGCAGCGGATGTATCGCCTTACCGGCAGGTCGAGAACAGCGACAGCGCGGGACTTATGCACCGGCTCATCGGCGAGCTGCCCGAACAACAGAAGCTGGTACTGCACCTGCGCGACGTCGAGGAATACACTTTGGAGGAGATCGAAGAGGTAACCGGGCTGAGCAATGCGAATATCCGTACGATCCTTTCGCGGGCCAGGCAGAAGTTGCGCGAGAATTATTTAAAAGCAGAGAATTATGGAACCGGATATTGAGAAGCTACTAGAAAAATATTACGACGGTGAGACGTCGCTGGAAGAGGAGCGTGCATTGAAGCAGTTTTTCCAAAGCGGACAGGTGCCGGAGCATTTGCAGAGCCACGCGGCGCAGTTCGGCTATTTCGCCAATGCGCGGAAGGAGCAGCCTTCCCTGAACTTCAATCATGAGCTGGCGATGAGGCTTGATCCGCGGGCGGCGCGGGCCGACCGGCCGGCCGTAGCCCAGGGAGCCCAGGGAACCCAGGGTTTAAACCCTGGGTTGGGGGGAGGCAGATGGATGCTGCGCGTAGCAGCCGGGCTGGCGCTGCTGATCGTCGGTTTTGGTGCGGGATGGTTGGTGCAGTCCAGATCTGAAAATGGGGCGCTGCTGGCAGCTTTGGAAGAGAAAGAAGCAGGGCAGGTTGCGGAAATGAAAAAAGTGCTCGCATTTGAACAAATGAATAGCACCTCGGCGAGTGAGCGTATCCAGGCTGTAAACCATAGTTATACAATCCCCGACGCCGACCGCGACATTACGCAGCTGCTGATCAATACCCTCAATTTTGACCCGAATGTGAATGTGCGACTCGCTGCGTGCCAGGCATTGACGCACTTTGCGGACGAAGCAGAGGTGAAGGAAGCGCTCATCCAGTCGCTGGCAATCCAGACGGACCCTAACATTCAGATTTCACTCATCGAGGCACTCGTGGCGATCAAGGAGAAGCGGGCCCTGGATCAGTTTCAGCAACTCGCCCGGGATCAGGAAGTCCTCGACGTGGTGCGCCTCAAAGCAACCGAAGGAATGAATCGCCTGACTACCGACGTCTGACGAGCCCCTTTTCCAGGGAATTAATTCCCTGGCGAAAGATGGTGCGAGCCTCTGGCTCTCTTTGGATGTCGATTTTGACCAGGGGTTTGAACCCCTGGGGCTGGCGGAGATAAGTCGGGCCTATGGCCCTCCGATTTTTAACCATGGGTTTCAACCCCTGGTCCCAACTAAGCAAATAAATCCTAATAAAAAAACCATGAAAAAAGTACTGTTAATCAGTGCGGGTTTCCTTTGGAGCCTGAGCATTGCGTGCGCCCAAAATCACGAATACAAGGCCAAACTGGCCAATTCGAAAGATAAGAAGGTGGTGTTCGAACTCTCGGCCAGCTCGGTCAAAATCGAAGGGTATAATGGGGACGAGGTCGTGATCCAGGCATCTTCGGGCCTCGAAGCACCGCCGGACCGAGCGAAGGGGCTAAAACCGCTGTATTATACGGCGGTCGACAATTCGGGGATCGGACTGTCGGTAACGCCCGACGCGTCGGGGCTGAAAATCGAGAAGGCAACGCGCAAATCGATCAAATATACCGTCAAACTGCCCCGGCAGGTGGCTGTGAAATTCGTGGAGACAAACTGGCAGGGCGGCTCGGCGCTTTCGATCTCCAATATGGATGGCGACCTGGAAATCAAAACCAATAATACGAACATCGTCCTCAATAACATTACCGGGCCGGTGGTGGCCAATACCACCAGCGGTGAGGTAACGGCTACGTTTACAAACCTCGCGCAAGGCAAGCCCACAGCCATTTCGTCGATCAGCGGGGATGTTGACATTACCCTACCCGCAACTGCGAAATCGAACCTGAAACTGCGGTCGATCAACGGGGAAATGTATACGGACTTCGACCTGGGGGTGAAAAACAGCAAAGACGGCATGTCGAAAGTGGGCGGTATGGCCAATGTCGACGGGTCGATCAACGGCGGCGGCGTGGAGATGACGCTCAACACGATCAGCAGCAACATTTACATCCGCAAGCAGAAATAAGAACCTAAACCTGCATCTGTTACCATGAAAAAGATATTGTTACTAGCCATCCTGGGCGCCGTATGCGCGCCCGCTTTTGCCCAGAAAATCATCGACAAAAAACTGCCGTACGAATCCGGCAAGACCGTGAACCTGAACCTGCGCTTCGGCGACAGCATCCAGGTGCGGTACTGGGACAAGCCGGAGGTCTCCGTGCATATGTCCGTGAAAATTAATCAGAACAAACTGAATGAGGCATTCATGGTCACCAGCAACACTACTTCCGACGAGATCATACTCAAAACCGATATTGACAAGGAAAAAATAAAGGAGGGGAAGGGGGAGGACTGTCCGGGGCAAAAGAGCACATGGCGCACCGACGACGGCAAGAACAGCTACTACGTGTGCAGCGAGATCAACTACCAGGTAACGTTGCCGCGCCAGGCCGTGCTGAAACTCGAAACCATCAACGGGAATATCGATATTCAGGGCGCTACTGCCGCCGTGGCTGCCAAAACGATTAGCGGGTTCGTGGACATGACGTGGCCGAAATCGAAAGGCGCGAATGTGGCTGTGAAAACCATCACCGGCGAAGTGTACTCGGATCTCGACATCGATTTCGGTGACAAAAAGCAGAAAAATCCAATTGTGGGTTACCTCCTCGAAGGCAAGTTCAACGGCGGTGGGCCGGAAGTGAAACTGGAATCGATCAGCAACAACGTGTACCTCCGCAAGAAGGATTAATCGCGCATCGGAATGCAAGCAAGGGGCGCGGCCGGATTCCGGTCGCGCCCGTTTGTTTTTCGTATATACCCATCGGACAGGAGGTGCCCCATCTCCCGATTTGCCGTTTCGGCAGGCCAGGTATTGGTAAAAAGCAGCAGTAGAAGCATTCGTCGTCAACCCATCATAAATCTCATATTCAATGGGTAGCGGGCTTTGGGCAGGGCTTTGTAGTAAAAATTTAGTGGCCACTGAAGGGATTTGATAGGGCGGTTTCCTCCCCCCATTAAGGGCTCGTTACACCCTAAAATTCAGCGTTCTCACCCCAAAACCAAAAACGGAACAGCGGGAAAGGATTATGTTTGCATAGTGATACAGAAATCGCGCACTTGATTGAGTATCAGAATAGTTATTTCTTTGTAAAAACACAAACTCCTCTCATGAAGACGCAAAGCAAATATTTGGAAGAGATCAACAGGCTTCTGGCTGATTATCTTCTCGAAATCGAAAAGTCGGACCTTAAACCGTTGTCAGCACAGGTTTATCAGGTACAATCCAAAAATTTTGTAAGATGGATCAACGGTGATTTTACGCCGGGCGAAGTGAAAAAGTCCAAGAAGCAAATGCAGGACAAACCGGGAAAATAAATCCTGGTACACACACTACCCTACATCGTTATTTACAACGTTCCTCTTTCATCATCACTCGGGGCCGCCGGCCAGCCAGATTACTCATCAAAGCATTGTAAAACAAAACACCTTCTCGGTAATACCGGAAGGTGTAAGTTATACTCAACGTTTATTAACGTACTTCTACGTTCAAGTCCGGGTACCTGCAATTCCTCTCCACAATCCTTCATTTGCAGGATTTTACAAATTTAGCATCAGCCCCAGAAAGCCATTGTAGTTTGCTATTGTTTTGCTTGTGGCAATTTCTCTACACCATCTGTTGGGTTTTTTGGGTAGATTTGGCTCTTCTCGCACCGCCAGCCCCCGATGGCGAACAGCGATTTAGAAAAAGCGAATACATGATCCGATCGATTCTGGAATGGCCTGTCAGAAAGCAGTTAGAGGGTGAAACGAGTATCCTTAACCGGGCCCGCATCAAAGTACTTTCCTATGCACTTAACCTGAAACTTCTTACCACAACGCTCCTGCTGATTTTTTACAAGTTGGAAAATTACGACGTGCAGGCGGTCAGGGCAGCGGTTTTGCTGGGCATTATCATTATATATTACCTTGCTGTTTCGATTGGTTTTCAATGGCGGAAAGCGGTTCACGCGGCCATGGCTATTTTTATGGCCATCATTTGGAGCAATCTGTATTTTTTCCAGAAGGGCTTCGACCTTGTGACATTGCAATACCTTGTGGTAGTGAGTGTTGCGGCGTTCTACGGCCTCGGCAACCGATGGGGCGTGATCTATTCGACGTTCGCGGTGGTACCGTTCATTGCGTATGTACTGGCGGGTCATCATCTCTCGGGCTACATATCCTGGGGGCCGCAGGGCTCGGGAAGGATTACGATCGCAATCCAGCTGTTTCAGAATTTCACACTGATCGTGCTGATCAATTATTTCTTTTTCAGCTCGTTTTACGACACGATCAACGACCTCGACGCCAAGACGGTGGAGCTGCGGTCGAGCCTGCAATACCTCGAAGATTCCCGGTATAAACTCGAAAAGGAATACACGCACCAGAAACACCTGATCGCGAGCATTTCGCATGATATCAAAAGTCCGCTGCGTTTCCTGATGACGACCACCGGGCGTCTGGCACGTAACCACCCCGACCTGTCGACGGTGCGGGCCATCAGCCAGTCGAGCTACCGGCTTTACCATTTTATGAAAAACCTGCTGGAATATACCGAGTTCCGTTACAAGAACTCCGACGTCCAGTTCAGCTACCTCGACCTGAATGAAATGGTGGAGCAGAAGTTTGCCATTTTTACCCAGGACGCGGAAGTGAACGCGAACCGGTTTGTGAATAGCGTCGCGCCGGGAGTGATCATCAAGAATAACGCACAGCTGGTCAGCATTGTCCTGCATAACCTCATCGACAATGCCAACAAAGCTACCAACAGCGGGACGATCAGCGTTACCCACCAGGATTTCCGGGAAGAGCTGCACCTGATCGTCAACGATACCGGACCCGGTATGGAAAGCACCGTTAGCGACTGGATCAACAGCGAGGCGAGGCAGCTTCCCCAGAGCGGAAGTGCTTCCCAGAACTTCGGAATGGGGTTATTGATCGTCAAGGAAATCAGCTCGCTCATACGCGCCCGCCTGCTCGTGAGGCCCAACGAGCCCATCGGAACTTCCGTTCACATTATATTTTCAAAATAAATATGGGTGTAGTCAATTTTCTACACAATATTTCATTTATATTAAACTACTTTTAAAACTGATTTGAAGTAACGGTATATTGAATGAAAACAGTTTTGCTGGTAGAAGACCATTCCATTGTGCGAATGGGCGTTAAATTGCTAATAGAAGATTTTTTACCCTCGGTGACGGTCATCGAGGCTGCAACTTTTAGTGAAACACTCAAACTTCTTCAATCGAGATTCTTCGATCTTGTCATACTGGATATCAAAATCCCCGGTGGCGAGGCTTTCAATATGATCGGTAAGATCCGCGACATTCAGAGCAAAGTGAAAATCCTGATTTTCTCGTCGCAGGATGAAGAATTATATGCCATCCACTACGTAAAAGCCGGTGCAAACGGCTATTTGCCCAAAGACACTTCGAACGAAGAGCTGGAAAAAGCGATCACATCGGTACTCGCCGGTGGCACTTATATCAGTAATGTGATCCAGGATCAGCTCGTCAATAATACCCTTCTCGAACGGGAAAGCAAGGAAAGCCCGCTGGAAATCCTCTCCAACCGCGAGCTGGAAATCATGGACATGCTGCTTACCGGTAAATGGACGAAAGACATCGCGATCGATCTCCATATCAAGGAAAGCACGGTGTCGACCTACAAAGCGCGCATCTTCGAGAAACTGGAAGTGACCAACATCCTCGAACTGTTCAAGAAGGTGGAAATCTACAAGCGACGCAAAGCCGGGTTTAGTTGAAAAATCATTCGATTGAAGTTGTACTATAATTGCGTAGAATTGCTACTAAATGCCGTCGATATATTAGTAAACTTCAAATAAAGTCAGACTACTTCACATTTCATTTCTGATATCTATTTTTACTTGCGGAATTGTAGCAGCGATGCCGCGTTCCGTTAGACCTCTATCATAAAAGTTATTATCAAGAATGGAAAGATCGGTAAAACTTTCAAAATCAGCTGAATTGCCGTTTCTGTGTGGTGTGATGATTACAATCACCGCGGGCGCGGCATTGTGGAGTTCTCTTATTTATGGCATTTCCTTGCTTTTCTGAAACAGGTAACCCGCTTGTTAAATAAAGTTAAAGTCTCATTATCAGGGGCTTTTGTTAACTTTTTTTAAGATGACGGGTGCCCGTTGCGGTGTCGTGTTGAATAGTTTTGGTGCTTCATCCAAAACACCTTCAAAACATGATATCCTTCAAGAAATGGAACGATCTGGCAGGGTGGGCCGTATTGGCCGCCAGCCTGATTACCTACGTCCTCACCATGGAGCGGACCGCCAGCTTCTGGGATTGCGGGGAGTTTATTGCCTGTGCATTCAAATTGCAGGTACCGCACCCGCCGGGCGCACCGCTTTTCCTGCTTATCGGGCGGCTTTTCGCATTACTCGCCCTCGGCGACCTCCTGAAAGTGGCCTATTGGGTCAACATGGTTTCTGTGCTGAGCAGCGCATTCACCATTTATTTCCTATTCAAAACGATCAGCCTGCTCGGATGGAAGCTGGTAGGCAAAAAGCCGGAGGAGGGTAATGGTACGGATGTATTGCTCGTGACCGGCGCCGCGGTCGTGGGTGCGCTCGCGTACGCGTGGTCCGATTCGTTCTGGTTTTCGGCTGTGGAGGCTGAGGTGTACGGATTGTCGTCGTTTTTTACGGCCATTGTGATTTGGGCGGTATTTAAATGGGAGGCCATTGACGATCCCGCTGCGGGCAACCGCTGGCTGATACTTACTGCCTACCTGGTAGGTCTGTCTATCGGTGTTCACCTCCTGAACCTCGTTACGATACCGGCATTGGCGCTGGTATATTATTTCAAAAAATACCCGAAACCTGGCTTTCTCGGCGCATCGATCGCCTTTCTGACAGGGCTTTTGATTCTCGGGATCATCAATGCCGGCATTATCCCTGGTTTGCCGGAACTCGCGGGGAAATTCGAGATATTCTTCGTGAACTCGCTGGGACTGCCTTACAACACGGGTATTGCATTCTTCACGGTCCTCTTTCTGGGCGGGCTGGTTTGGGGGATCCGGTATTCGCATCGGACCAACCGGGCGTTGCTTAATACCGGTCTGCTTTCGCTTGCGTTTATCCTTATAGGTTACGCTTCCTACGCGCTGGTGCTCGTGCGGTCGGGCTACAATACGCCTATCAATGAGAACAATCCCAGCGATGTCCTGCGGTTTGTGTATTATCTCAAAAGAGAACAATATGAGAGCCGTCCCCTGCTTTACGGCCCGTCTTTTGTATCCAGGCCCGTTAGTCAAAAGCGCGGCGCGCCGATATATGCCAAAAAGGATGGAAAATACGTGCTGATCGACTACAAACCGATATATGAATACGAACCGGGTAGTAATATGCTGTTGCCGAGGATGTACAGTTCGCAGCCCGGGCATCCGCAGCTTTACCAGCAAATGACCGGCGTGGCGCAGGGCCAGAAGCCCACCTTGAAGCACAACCTGACCTACCTGTTCTCCCATCAGCTCGGGCATATGTACTGGCGCTATTTCCTTTGGAATTTTGTCGGGCGGGAGAGCGACCGGGAGGGGGCGGGCATACTGCTTCCGTGGCAGACGAGCCAGTCGTTCCCGAAGAGCATCAGCCATAACCGCGGGCACAACAACTTTCTCATGCTGCCGTTCCTGCTAGGTATAGCTGGGATTATTTATATGTACTACTACCGGCGGAGAGACCTGCTCATTCTGGGTTTCCTGTTTGTATTAACGGGCGTCGCGCTGGTGATTTACCTCAATTCGCCGCCCACCGAACCGCGAGAGCGCGACTACATTTACGTGGGGTCCTTCTATATTTTTTCTATCTGGATCGGATTCGGCGTCATGGCGACGGCGAAATTTCTTGAAAAAGTTATTCAAAAACCTGCATTGCGTGCTGGAATCGCCGGCCTGGCCTGCTTTTCGGTGCCCGCGATCATGGTGGCCAAAGGCTGGGACAACCACGACAGGGCCGACCGCTACCACTCGGTGGATTTCGCACGCAACCTGCTCGCGTCCTGTGCGCCTAATGCAATCCTGTTCACAGGTGGTGATAACGACACTTTCCCGCTCTGGTATGTACAGGAGGTAGAGGGCTTCCGTACCGACGTGCGGGTGTGCGTGCAAACATTCCTCGGTGCGGATTGGTATATCCAGCAATTAAAAAGGAAGATTAACCAGTCGGAGGCATTGCCGCTGTCGCTCGATTCGAATAATTATCAATTGGGCAAAAACGAATACCTGCCGTTTTACGAAATACCGTCGGTAAAAGGCGGCATTAACCTGAAAGAATACCTCGAACTGATCCATCAGGACAATAAGGCCATTCAGGTACCGCTCACGAGCGGCGATCTGACTTCCATACTGCCGTCGGCAACGCTGTTCCTGCCCGTGGATACGCGCGAGGTGAAGAAGATGAACATCGTCAAAAGCGAGCTGACGCCTTACCTGAGCGATTCGATGAGCTGGAAAATAGGCGAAACCGACCTGCTGAAAGGTGATCTGGTGATGCTGGACATTATTTCGAGCAACAACTGGAAGCGGCCGGTGTATTTTTCGTCGACCATGGGTTCTTCGCACAACCTGGGCTTGCAGGAATATCTTCAACTCGAAGGTTACGCCTACCGCCTGCTGCCCGTGCGGGTGCCGGGCGCGTCGGATGGTTACGTCAATTCGGACATCATGTACGACAATATGATGAACAAAATGCAATGGCGGGAAATGAACAACCCAAATGTGTATTATGACGATACCTACCTCGGCTCGCCGGTGGTTTCGGCCCGGCTTTCTTTCCTGCGCCTCGCCCAGCAGCTGATCGCCGAGAACAGGATTGATAAAGCCCGGAAAGTGGTCGATAAGGCGATGGCGGTAATGCCGGACGATACCATTCCGTACGACCAGATTTCCGCGGGGTTCATCGGCACATTGTTTGATGTAGGCGAAAACAAAAAGGCGCTCGATTCCGCGCGTACAATGGCTATCCGTTCGGACGAAAATCTCTCTTGGATCAAGGACAAGGAAGGAGCGAGGAATCGGCGCGATGTGAACACCGACCTTTTTATCCTGCAAAATATCGTCCGGGAATGCCGCCGCGCGAAGCAGGACAAGGAAGCCGACCGTTTCGAAGCGATCTTCAAGAAACACCTGCTCGCATTCAATATGTACGGGGGATAGGGACTTTGGGCAAGAACCCCACGGTTGGCATTGCTTTTGTTAAGATCAAGAGCATTATCAACCTGGGGAATATGCTGGAAGAACTTTGGTATAAGAATGCCGTCATTTACAGCCTCGATTTAGAGACTTTCATGGACGGTAACAATGATGGTACGGGCGATTTCGAAGGGCTTTGCAACCGGCTCGACTATTTGCACGCATTGGGATTGGACACGATCTGGCTGGCGCCATTTCAGCCGACCCCGAATCGTGATAATGGCTATGATATCAGTGATTTTTACGGCGTCGACCCGCGGCATGGTTCCAGCGGCGATTTTGTGGATTTCATTCATAAAGCGCGCAAACTGGGCATTAAAGTAATCATCGATCTCGTCGTGAACCACACTTCCGACGAGCATCGATGGTTCAAAGAGTCAAGAAGTTCCAAAGACGATCCCAAAAGAGACTGGTACGTCTGGTCCGACAAGCGACCGAAGGGATGGAACAAGGGAATGGTTTTCCCGGGCGTGCAAAAGGCGACCTGGACCCGCGACAAGCAATCCGGCGCCTATTACTTTCACCGTTTTTATGAATTTCAGCCCGATCTGAACACCGATAATCCCGAGGTAAGGGCGGAAATCAACCGCATTATGGGTTACTGGCTGGAACTGGGTATAGCAGGCTTTCGCGTGGATGCCGTGCCGTTTATCCTCGAATCTCCCGCGCCCGACGGGAAGCAGTCTCCCCTTCATTTTGAATACCTCAAAGAAATGCGGCGGTTCCTGCAATGGCGGCGGGGGGATGCCGTGTTGCTGGGCGAAGCCAATGTACTTCCCGACGAAAGCAAGCAGTATTTCGGCGACGAAGGGGACGGCATTCACCTGATGTTTAATTTTTTTGTAAACCAATATACCTTCTACGCGCTCGCGACTGCCGACACGCGCCCTCTCATACGTGCGCTCGAAGCCACGCGCGAAAAATCGCCGGGTAGCCAATGGGCCTTTTTTCTCCGTAATCATGACGAACTGGACCTGGGCAGGCTCACCCCCGAGGAGCGGCAGGTCGTTTTTGACCGATTCGGGCCGGAAAAGCATATGCAACTCTACGATCGCGGTATCCGGCGACGGCTCTCACCCATGCTCGGCAACCGGCAGCAAACCGAGCTCGCTTACAGCCTGATGTTCTCGTTTCCCGGAACGCCGGTGATCCGTTACGGCGACGAAATCGGGATGGGCGATAACCTGGACCTGAAAGAGCGCGACGCTGTGCGTACGCCGATGCAGTGGACGGCCGAAATGCAGGGCGGGTTTTCAAAGGCTAAGAAACTGATCAATCCCGTGATCGAGGACGGGTACTATGCCTACGAGCACGTCAACGTCGAGCGCCAGCGGCGTGATGCGAACTCGCTGCTGAACTGGATGACGACGCTCATCCGGCTTCGGAAGGAATGCCCGGAGATCGGCTACGGCGACTGGGAAATCATGGAAACCGGGTATCCGGAAATCCTGGGAATGCGGTATTCGTGGAAGAGCCGGGTGTTGATGATCTGGCATAATTTCAGTGAAAAATCACTGGAACTGGTTGTGCCCGAGCGTCAGGCGGGTACCGGGCGGCTGATCGACCTGATGAACAATATCGAAAGCGTGCTCGATCATAAAGGCAGGCACACGATTACACTGGAAGCTTACGGCTATCGCTGGTTCAGGGCACGGCTGGAATAGCAACCCCGTAGTCCGGTCATCCCGGCCGGCTACGATCACGAACCTGGATTTTGTATTCTATTCAAAAACATACTACTTGTCTTATGTTTCAGCTGCTACCAAACCGAACTTATGAACACTACCGATATTATCCCTCTCACATCCGATCCGACCCCTGAATACTACGAAAAAAAGGCCGCTGCGCTGGCGGATTCCTGCCGGTCCGTTGATACGGACTCTGTCAAGCATATTCAAACATATCACCCTGAACCCGAAAGGCTTACGCAGCTTAATCGGCCCGATGCCAATTTCAGCCTCGACGACGCCCGTGCAGTGGTGGCCAGAGAGCACGGTTTCGTAGACTGGCCGACGTTCCTGCAACACATCGCCGACCTGAATGACCCCGCCTCGCCGGTTGCGAAATTCGAACAAGCGGTGGACGCCGTCGTGCAGGGAGATCTGCCCCTGTTGAAATCGCTTTTACAGGAAAATCCGGACATCGTATATGAGCGCTCGTCACGGGCGCACAGGGCTACGCTGCTGCATTACATTGCCGCCAACGGCACCGAGAATTTCAGGCAGGTTACCCCGCCGAATGCGCTTGAAATAGCCGAGACTTTACTCGCTGCCGGTGCTGTTCCCGACGCCCTGGCGGATACGTACGACACCAAATGGGGCACAACGCTCGAACTGCTCGTATCGAGCTTTCCGCCAAATCAGGCAGGCGTGCAAACGGCGCTGGCCGAAAAGCTGCTCGATTACGGAGCAGCCATAAACGGCGTCAGAAACAACGGTGGGCCGCTGCTAACGGCCATTTACTTCCATTATCCCAAAACTGCCGAAGCGCTTGTCGCAAGAGGCGCCAGGGTGGATAATGTAGTTACTGCCGGTGCAATGGGTAAAACCGCGCAGCTCGCCGGGTACATTAACGACGACGCAAAGCTGAAACCCGAGGCGCCCCTGGTGCATGTGGAATGGCTGAAAATCGCCAACACACCAGAAGCGAATCTGGCGCTTGCATTTGTGTGGGCTGCCATGCTTAACCGCGCCGAAACCGTTCGTTTCCTGCTCGAAAAAGGCGTAAGCCCGGCTTCCAAAGACCACCGGGACTGGACCGCATTGCATTGGGCCGGATACTTTGGCCACCCGGAAATCGTGGATTTGCTGCTCGCTCGCAAAGCACCGCTCGAAGCCCGCAACGAATTCGGCGGCACCGTACTCGACCAGACGCTCTGGGCCACCGCCCATGAAGGCGCCCGGCCGCATCATCTGGAAGTAGTCCAAAAGCTCGTCGACGCCGGAGCCAAAATCCACACCTGGTGGCTGCTGTCCGATCTGCACCCACCATTGCAGGAGAATGTAGCCCGGATTTTGCGGGAAAAAGTGCAGTGAAAGAGGGGAGTTCCTTAAAGCAAAGTCAGCCGCCCGGCAATGCCCGGACGGCTGACTTTGAAATACCTCAAAAACATCACAACCCAAATCCTACTGCCAGCCCTTTTACGGGGCCGCTGTATGGAAATTGATGGGTAGTAGCTCCGGTGGCCAGATTGACCGTGTAAAAACTGGTGTTGGCTCCGACGGTGAAAATGGCGTAGCCTTTGCCGGAAATGCTGCCGATATCGAAGCCGATGCCGGGATTTACGTCGATGCCGAGCGGTTTCGGGTCGGTTTGTACGCCGTTGTTCGGCGGGGTTTGTATGTAGAGCGTGTTGGATTGGCTGTCGATGTCGAATAGTGTGGTGGCAGTGGTGCCTGGGTAGCTGTTGGTATAGGCTACCGCCGTGATGAACGGAGTAGGGCCTGCCATACCAATTTTAAGCGGTTGATCTATCGTCGTAACACCGTTACTAACGTCGATGCGCAGGTTTTGTCCATTGTCGCTCACGACGCGCAGGCGGTCGGCTACGGGGTTGAAATCGACGCCGAAATAGGTGCCGCTGAGCATTACCGGCGTGTTGTCGCCCAGTTTCAGGCTTACCAGTTCGGTGGCAGTCCCATTGCCGAGGTCGATGCCGTAAATTTTGCTGTCGCTGCCCAATGCGTGGAGCCTGCCGTTGGCCGGGCGGATGTCGATGCCCTGCAATGTTACGCCCGGAATAGGCGGGATGTTTTTGGTGCCGTATTCCATGCCGTTTTCAGGATTGAAAATTTTCAGCATTCCCCCATCGGTCAATGCGTAGGCGACAGGGAGCGGTGGAATGGCGATGCCGGTGATGTTTACATTGGCGGGGAAATCGCCCAGCTTTTGGAGTTTCCCGGTAGCAAGGTCCACAAAATCCAGCTCCCATTTGTCGCCGAATTTGACAGAGGCAATCGGATAAACGTCGGACGGGTTCACGTCAGGGGAAATATCGAAACCGCCTACTTCCTGGATGTTCAGTCCCAGCGGGCCCACTGGTACCAAACCGCCGGGGTTGGGCGGATTTTGTATGTATAGCATATCGGTAGATGGATCGATGTCGTAAAGCGTCGTTCCTGCGCCCGCGGGGGCGGCTGTAACGCCCGCACGGCTGTTGGTATAAGCCACCGCGCCGATCATGGGGTTGGCATAGCCGTTCAATGGAGAGTCGCCCGGAACAATGGCGCCGGTTTCGGGATGGAGACGGAGGTTTTGCGCGGTACTCGTTACAACGCGTATACGGTCGACGGTCGGGTTAAAGTCAAAACCGACATGGCCGCTCAACGTGGCTGCGATGGGCATGTTCCCGATGCGGGTCGCTTTGCCTTCCTGGTCGCCGGTTTTGACATTCACATGGTAAAGGTTGTTCATCGAACCGATCCCATACAGCTGCCCGGTTGCCGGGCGGAAATCGATGCCTGTGAGCATTTCGCCCTGTTCGAGCCCGGTGATGGCAAATGAACGCAATGGCGCGGCTGTGTTTTTGATATTGATCTCGTGGAGCTGGTTGTTGTCGGACAGCGCGTAGAAAACCCGGTCGGGAAGCGATGGCCCGGAAGGCGGCACGCGGTGGTCTTCGCAGGAGTAAATCGAAAGGGAAAGGATGAAAGCTAAGGCAGCAACAAACGGCCGCAGGCGAGCGTCGAGTGATTTCATAGGAACGTCATTGAGTTATGTGGTTTGATAAACCACATACGTTACCAGCGCCCATTTGGATTGACCTTACAAAAACTTTCACATCTCAGGAGCGATACGGAGTATAGCTGTAAAGTTTTTAGTGCTTGCGTAGTCCGCATACCGCAAAAAAAGCAACTTCTGCCTTTAACTAGTCTTCTCGGGGGAGAAATAACGATAGCGTTACATTTAATTAATAATCAATTACTTAGTTTGAATCTCCGGGTAAAGGCAGAATGAATGGTAACATGCGGAGATTAACTTGAATTATCCTGCTAAAATGAAAATGACAAAGCCCGATAGGTGGACACCTTCATTCATAAATGATATATTGCCAGCAGTTAACTCAACGCTTCATAATTTTTTACACATGCTAACATACTCATTATCATCACTAAGGGTGGTGTTTTTCTTCGCTATGATCGCCGCCTCGACCGGCGCTGCCCGTTCCCAGGGTGCAAATGCCCTGAGCACTTATGAGCTGGTTCAGGATGGCGTCAACAACAGCTACCAGCAACCGGTACCCAAAGGGCCTACTTCCATTCCTCAGACCCTGGCTTTTTTTTACAACAAAAACGGGAGCACCGACGAGGGGATTTATTTCCAGAAACTGAAATCGGGGCTTTCGGTGACGTTTAGTTTCGACGACCAGACGTACATTAATGTGCCCCAGCACGTCACGGGAATGACTTTCGGCGCGGCGTCCGGCGCGAGCAGCACGCATGTGCGGTCTGTACCGGTGATCAATACCAATTACTATTATGCGGATACCGCCCGTAAGATCTTTACGGCGCATCCTGAGGGGCCGGTAGGAAGGGGTGTGAACCTGTTTATGAATGCCGGTTTACAGGTATTTCTTTCAGCGAAGCCTTTGCTTACTACCAATGCCGCCAAAAGCGATACCAGCCGGTACTATTATGGGAAATTGCGGATGAAATTCAATAAGCCCGTTAACGACCCGGTTATTTCGTTCATCGGCCTCGGCGCTACCACTAATTTCAGCGACAAGCGCCTCGGTTTCGCCACAGAACTCGAACTGCAAACGCCGTCGCTGGCAGTGACGAAGCTATCGGGCAACGACGAAATGCAGATCGATATGACGAAAACGAAGATCCTGCATTCCAAAACGCCCATTACCGGCAATTGCGACAATGGTGCTGCCTGCGGTAGCGTGCTCATCAAAGGCTCACAGATCAGTACGCTGGTATTCAACGTCTACCTGCGGCCCGATGGGGGCCCTGGCGTGTGGGGAACCGAAAAAGTGAGTAACTCGGGCGATATGTGGCACCTCACAGTATCTCTTCCAGAACAATAGCCGCTTCTTCCTCCGGTTTTTCCATGTGCATGATCCGCTGGCGGTGCATTTCGCCCCAGTTGATCAGCGATTCGATCACGGGCGACAAGGTATCACTGTAAGGCGTCAGCTCGTATTCGATGGATACTGGAAAATCGGTGTACACCTTTCTTATGACAAAGCCATTGATTTCCAGTTCTTTCAGCTCATTGGAAAGAACCCTTGCGGATATCCCGCTAATGGCCCGTTGAAGGTCGTTGAAACGTTTATGCCCTTCCGAAAGCGCGATGATGATGCGCAACCTCCATTTGCCGCCGATTACATATAATGCATCGCCCGCCGCATTCAGCTTGCTCATGCATTGCGCGCGACTGGGCCTGGGGCCGTTGTGATTAGTAAATGCCATGTTGATGTTTGCTAACCAAAAGGCTATTACTAACCTTTTGTGTATTACTATCATTTGTATAGTAAAAGTAGGTAGTTTTAGCAAGAATTCAAACAACAAGGAATCAAAAAGCCGATCGTCGCATTACTGAATGATGCATTTGTAGTTTTGATTCGCACAACAACCGTTGATAACTGATCCGGTTACTTTGCACATTAGTGGCTTGAAACGGGTGTAGAACTCGAACAGGAGTGGATTTTATTGGTTAAATTTGAGATAGTTGTTTTAAACAAATACTATCACACCATGGTAAGGACGACTGTCAGACCTGACAAACCTTCGATTTCATTTGATATTCCCGAAAAATATATCGGGAAGGAGATCGAAGTGATTGCATTTGAAAAAGATGAGGCTGCGAACGTGCAACGTCCTAAAAGGGAGATTGTTACGTTTGATGCGGTTTCGATCGATACGCGCGGCTACAAGTTTAACCGGGACGAGGCCAATGAATGAACGGGTATTTTTGGATAGCAATATTCTGATTTACTCCTATTCGAGTACTGAATTGAAAAAGCAAAACGCGGCGAGAATGCTGGTGGCCGAGAACGAATCTTTTATCAGCACACAGGTCTTGAATGAGCTTTGCAACATTCTTTTGAAGAAATTCGGTTATGGGCAACTCGAAGCGAAGCATGCCGTTGAGGAAAATTGCACTAACAATTCGCTTTTTACTATTCAGAGAGAAACGGTTTTACAGGCTTGCGAAATTGCCGCTCGGTACAAATTTTCGTTTTATGACAGCCTGATTGTCTCCGCTGCGCTGCAATGCGGCTGCGGGATTCTTTTCACCGAAGATATGCAGGACGGCCAGGTGATAGACGACCAGCTTCTGATCAGAAATCCATTTTTGTAACGCCCCGGATAGCCCCGGGGCCTTATCATTATCAAGGCAACCTGAACGCCATCACCGATCCCGACGGGTTCTCTTTCGTGCCGCCCACCGACAGCGCCACATATTGCTTGCCGCCGCTCATGTAGGTGCAGGCGGTGGCGTTGGCGACGCCCGGGAGGGTGGTGTGCCAGATCAGTTTGCCGGTCTTTTTTTCGAATGCGCGAAGTTTGCGGTCTTGGGTGCCGCTAATGAAAATGAGGCCTCCGGCGGTGACGATCGGGCCTGCGGAACCTTCCTGGCCGGTTTCGGGAGCGTCGTTTTCCTGGCGTTTCTCATCGTTTCCGAGCGTTACTTGCCATTCGTAGTCGCCGGTGCTGAGGTTGATCGCATTGAGCGTTCCCCACGGCGGGCGCAATGCGGGGTTGCCCTGCGGGTCGCGGAAATGGCCGTAAGCGGTAAGGTTCAAGTATTTATCGGCTCCTTTTAGGGTCTGGCCGGTTTCCTGCTTGGTTACTTTGTCGGAATTTTGCGGGCGGTCGTAGAGGAATGCGATGATGCCTTTTTCTTTCCCCTTAATGGCCGAAGCGAATGCAGGCATTTTGCCGCCGCCTTTTTTGATCTTGTCGAGCGCGGCCTCGCGCGTCATGCGGTTGCGCAGGCCGATCAGCGAAGGATAGTTTGGTTCGTCGCCGTTTTTATCCTTACCATGGCAGGCCACGCAGTAGGTCATATACAAAGTTTTTCCCTGGTCGAAAACAGTCTGGTCTTTCGCTTCCTGGTCCAAATCGACCTTCTTCATCGACTGGATTTCAGGGGAATCATTGGATTTAACAAAAAGCACCGTGGAAGCAGGGTCGTAGGCCGCACCGCCCCATTCGGCACCGCCGCGTGTGCCCGGGAGCATCAATGTGCCCTTGAGATCCGGTGGGGTAAAGAGCCCTTCATACCGCATCGAACGGAATTTCTTCACGATCGAATCATGCCCCGCGTCGGTGTAATGCGTAAGGTCGGCTTCGGTCATCCATTGCCGGGCAAATGGCTTGGGTTTCAATGGGAAAGGCTGGGTAGGAGAGGCATACTCGCCGGGGATATTGGAAGCGGGCACTTTCCGTTCCTCTATCGGGAATAGCGGCTCGCCGGTTTCGCGGTTGAAAACAAACACAAACCCATGCTTCGTAACCTGCGCTACGGCGTCGATGTTTTTGTCGTCACGCCTGACAGTCACCAGGTTAGGCGGTGCGGGCAGGTCGTAATCCCAAAGATCGTGGTGCACGAGCTGGTAATGCCAGATATACTTGCCCGTGGCGGCATCCAGCGCTACCACGCTGTTGCCATAGAGGTTATCACCCTTACGGTCGGCCCCGTAGAAGTCGTAGGAAGGCGAGCCCAGTGCCAGGAACACAATGCCGCGACGGGTGTCCAGGCTCATTCCGGCCCAGTCGTTCACGCCGCCGGCATATTTGTAGGCATCTTTCGGCCAGCTTTCGTAGCCGGGCTCACCGGGTAGCGGAATGGTGTGGAAAGTCCATTCGAGCTTGCCGGTTTTGCAATTGTAGGCGCGGATATAGCCGGGCTGTGCGCCGTACAGTTCGGAAACTTCGGCACCCATTATGAGCAGGTCTTTGAACACGATGCCGGGTGAAGTAGGTATTACCGAAATCGTCGCAGGGTCGTCGCGAAGGCCTACATTCATACTTACGCGCCCGTTTTCTCCGAATCCGGGAATTGGTTTGCCGGTCCGCGCATCGAGTGCGAAGAGGTTATCGCCGCCGGTGAAGAGAATGCGTTTGTCCGATCCATTTTCCCAATAGGTAACCCCGCGGCTCACACCTCCGCCTTCCGCGCCGTCAAACGGGTCGAACTGCCAGAGTTGCTCGCCGGTTTCGGCATCGATGGCGTAGGCCCAATGCTTGGCTGAGGTGGTATACATCACGCCGTCGACGATGATCGGGTTGCATTCGCTGCTTCCGCCGCGGCTGCCGGCCTTCATATCCGAGTAGGAATGCGTCCAGGCAAGCTGCAAATTGCGCACATTGGTGGTATTGATCTGATCGAGCCGCGAATAGCTGGTGCTCTCGGCATCGGCCTTGTAAATGCTCCACGAACGGTCGTCGCCCTCGCGGGTCTGGTAGGCGACAAGCCCCAGAAAGGCAGCGACGACGGGGATCAGGACGGTTTTCTTTTGAAAAGGTGGTTTTAGAAATTGGTTAATTCCAATCATAAAAAGTTGAGGTTCTGCTTCTCGAATAAGGGATTAGGGATCGTTTGCAGCATGGCTGCGAATGTCAGATAAAGTAACCGAACGAGTTATTTTACTACTTTACGGACGTAGTCGACCAGGCTGCGGCTGCCAGGCGACGGGTCGATGCCGGCGGGTAGTTTTCTCAGAAACCAGGTCGTAATCCAACCGAATGAGGCACCGGGTTTCAGCGCGGTATATGCGCCCTGATGTTCTATTTCGACATATCCCGGATTGGTCGCGGTCACTTCGCTGGCGAAGAGCTCAACTTCACCTTCTTTGGGCGCGGTTTGCTCCGGTGTAATGTCCGGAAACTTTTTGATCAGTATCCGGTCGCCATTCAGTTGCGCAAGCCAGCCTTCGGCGCCGTCGGCGTAAATCTGCCGGTCGCCTTTTACAGGTAATTTTTCTTTTTGATACACATACCAAAAAATACCATCGCTAACGGACGTCGAACTTAGCAAACCGCCACGGGCATTGTCTTTTCCTTTTGGAAAAAATGCGGTCCCGCCTGTATGTACACGCGTGACTTCCCAGGGCGCGACGCGCTGCTCGCGATCCGACTCGTTCCGAATGGTGAATTTCAGGTTGAATGACTGGTTATCCGCATTGCTGGAAATTTCCTTGATCACAACTATTCCGCTTTTCCGGTCCTTCATACTTGTGAGCACTACCGCATTACCCTGTACTTTCGCCTGGTACGGCTTGTTGTCGATTTCCGGCGAGGGCGGCCAGTTCCAGTCGCTCTGCGGACTCAGCCAGAATGTCGATCCCCAGTTGAAATCGTTCACGGTGCTGTCGGTCAGAAAGTCCGTTCCGTCCATTGTCAGCGAAGTAATGCGTCCACCTTTCGCCGGGTCGATTTTCATCACCTGCCCATTCAAAGTGACGGAATACCGCCCGTTGGCAGTTTCAGGTACCACACTTTTTTGTCCAAAAGATGCCAGGCATGCCGCCAAACAGTAGCATGCCGCCATGAAACCAATTTTGAATGCTGTCATCACCGGCTAGTTCCAGTCGTTAGCGACATCCGCGGCGAGCGCCTGATTGGAATTCCTTTCCGCAATCGGAATGGGCAGCAGCACGTGCTTGTCGAGGAACGGCTCCTGGCCGGGCCCCGCCGGGTGTTCGGTATTGAGCGTTTCCTTGGCAATGCCCCAGCGAATGAGGTCAAACCAGCGCGATTGTTCACCCGCCAGCTCGATCCGGCGTTCACGGCGTAATGCGGTGCGCGCGTCGGCCTGGCTCAGCGACGACGGGTAGTTTTTCGCCTTCACGCTCGGCCGGTTGCGCACCTGGTTGATATACGAAGTGCCTTTGGCGATGTCGCGCGAGGCTTTTTCAATATGGCTTTCCGCGAGCATAAGGAGCACATCCGCATAGCGCATGACGTGCGTGTTGATGCCGCTCATGGGCGCCTCCGTGTATTTCTGAAACTCGTAGGGCTCGTATTTGCGGTACCGGTTGCTGTAAAAATCAAACGGGAACGGGATCGCGCCGGCTGAGCAATGGTCGCAGTATTCGGTGTCGCCTCCGTTGGCTTTGCTGCCGTAGAAGGTCAGGGCTGCCCGCGGGTCAAGGTAGCCTGCGGCGCCCGTTGCAGGTTCGTTGTATTTGTGGGCGGCTACGAGCGCATTGGAAATGGTCACGTTTTCCCAGTCGTTGAAACCGTATTCTTGCGCACGGCCGGTGTGGAAAGTCTTGCCGTCTTCGCCTTCCCAGCCGCCAAACATATAGTATTGGGTGTTGGAAGTGGTATAAGTATGGTTTACGGCAAACAGCACCTCGGGTGTATTGATATTATCTTCCCCAAACAAATGGTCATAGCTGGGGTCCAATGCGTAGGTAAATGGCGCGGCGGTGAGTTTGGTCAGCTCGGTAATGGCCTGGTCGTATTTTTTCTGGAACAAATAGGTCCGGCCGAGGAAGCCGATTGCGGCGCCTTTGGTAGCGCGTCCCTTCTGATCGGCGGGATATTCTACCGGCAGATCCGGGGCGGCAAGGCTAAATTCGCTTTCTACCACTTTCCAGAGCTCTTCCACGGAAGCCCGCGGACTGGAATTCGTTTTGGAATCATCATAAGTCATTTTCAGCGGCACGCGGCCCCAGTTGGTTACGAGGTTGAAATAGGCGAAACCACGCAGCCAATGCGCTTCGGCAATGTATTGTTTCTTCAAAGTTTCTTCCGAAGCGTCGGCGGGCTGCCAGGTTTCCATGACTTTCAATGCAAGATTGGCCCGGAAAACCATCCGGTAAAGCGATGACCAGAGGCCTACGATGTCCTCATTATTATTGGTAAAACTGTAATCGGTGAGTTGCAGCTCTGTACCCACCAATGCGCTGGAACGCTCGGCTTCATTGGCCAGCAGGTCGAAAATAAAATACCATTCCCGCGACATCATGCCCATGTGGCTGAACACCGTGTAGGTGGCGATGATGGCCTCGTTGAACTGCGTTTTGGTCTTGAAATAGGTTTCGTCGGTATAGGTATTCTCGTTCTTGACGTCGAGCAGGCTGTCGCTGCAAGCGGTAAGAAGCATTGCTGTGCACAGAAATAGCTTAATCCTTTTCATGTCTTTCTGTTTAAAGAAGCTTTGAATGTTTGTCTAGAACCCGAGTTGCAAGCCGAGCATGAATGTGCGTGGCTGCGGTACCTGGCCGGTATCGATGCCCCTTCCGAAAATGAAGCTGCCGCTGCCGGTCACCTCGGGGTCGTAACCCGAGTAGTTGGTGAATGTGAACAGGTTCTGCGCGGTGAGGTACACGCGGAGGCTGGAAACAATGCTGGCCGTCGCCGGTTTGATCTTCGCGCCCGGGACGGTGTACCCGAGCGTCACGTTACGTACACGTGCGTAGGCACCATTTTCGACATACCATGATGAGTTGCGGAGATTGGCGGCCGTACCGTAGTTCTGTCCCGCGCGGGCGATGTCGGTAATGTCGCCCGGTTTTTGCCAGCGGTTCAGCACGGTGGTTTTGGTATTGAATGGCAGGGCTACGCCTTCCAGGTAGTATTTGGTACCATTGATAATGTCGATGCCGGCTACGCCCTGCAATGTCGCCATGAAGTCGAAATTCTTATAATTCAGGTTGACGTCCACGCCGTAAGTCAGTTTGGGAATAGGGCTGCCGAGGAAAGTCTGGTCGGTGAGGGTAACCTGCCCGTCGCCGTCGACATCCTGGAAAATGCGGTCACCTGGAAGCAAGCCGGCCTGATACACGGCATTCGGGTCACCGGTTTTTTGCCGCGCCAGGGCATTGTACTTTTCGATATCCGCATTGTCGATCGCCACGTGGTCGTATTTATAGCCGTAAAAAGCGCCGATCGGATTGCCTACTTCGGTGCGCGACATGGCCGGGACGGAGTAGAATGCCCCTGCAATGATGGGAACGGCACCCTGGGTACCCAATGAGGTAACCTGGTTTTTGTTGTAAGCGCCATTGACATTAATGCTGTAACGGAGGTCTTTACTGGTGCCATTGTAGCCCAATGTCAATTCAAACCCCTTGTTGAATGCGGATGCCGCGTTGATCAGTTGGCTGGCCGAAGCGCCGCTCACGCCGCCGTAGCCAGTCGATAATGCTACCGGTACTTCCACGAGCAGATCCTTGTTCTTGCGGTTGTAATAACCCGCGCTCACACTGAAATGGTTGTGAAAAAATGTCGCGTCGAGGCCGACGTCGATGGTGGATGTTTCTTCCCATTTGAGGTTAGGCGTCGAGGGTACCGTCACCGTGGCGCCGTTTACCAGCGTTTCATTCGGTCCGAGCGGGTACACCACGCTGTTGCCGGAGCCCGTCCAGACGGTCGATTGATAGGAGAAGCCTGCGATGTTCGAATTGCCGGTTTTACCCCAGCTGGTCCGCAGTTTCAGGTCGGAAATGAACGGGATGTTTTTCATGAATGCCTCGTCCGAAATGCGCCATCCCAAACCGGCCGATGGAAAGTAGCCGACGCGGTTGTCCTTGCTGAAAAGCGAAGTGGCATCCCGGCGTCCGGTGAGCGTGAGAATGTATTTTTCTTTGAAATTATAATTCACACGGGCGAAATAGGAGATAAAGCGCGAGTTGGAATTGGCGGCCCCCGAGCTGAAATTCACCGTTTTAGCCACGCCGATCTGGTGGATTTCGGTATTGGCGAAATTGCTCCCCACCAGGTTCACCGACCTCGACAAATAGCCGTCGCGGTAGGAATTACCGGCCGTGAGGGTCAGCCCGTGGTTTTTGAATTGTTTGTTGTAGGTAAAATAATTTTCAAGAATGTAGCTCAGGTTGTACCCGTAACCCTCCGAAATCTGGCTTTGCGTAACCAGCTGGTTGCCGGCGTAGGTGGGGTTATAAGAGTAGTTCTGGTTAAAATTGTAAGTGCCCCCGAACTGCGTGCGGAACCGCAGGCCTTCGATGATATCGAGCTCGCCGTAGAGTTGCAGGTAGTTGTTCAGGTTGCGGTTCTTGGTGTCGTAAAGGTTAGGAATAATCAGCGGATTCTGAGAGTCGTTGCCATCCTTGGCGCTGGTGGCGATGCCGTAGCCGCCGAGGAGGTTGGTAGGGTCGTAAACCGAAATGTAGGGCGGCATGCGAAGGCCGTTCAGGATGTTGGCGGTATTGCCGTCGGATACCTGGTAGCGGATATTGAGCTGCTGGCCCAGTTTAATGCGTTTGCCGATAAATTCTTCGAGATTGAAACGAAAGTTGGCCCTTGTGAAATTGAGGTCCACGACCTGGCTTTCCTGTTTGGTATAACCGGTTGAAAAACTGTAAGTAACATGCTCGGTGCCGCCGCCGATGTTGATATGGTGCTCGGTCATTTTCGCGGTGCGGAACATTTCCTTTTGCCAGTCGGTCTTGGTGATGTTGGCTTCCGGTGTGGCCAGGCGTGGCGGGAGTGGCTGACCGTAATTGGTGTACCATTCTTTCACGAGGTCGGTGTACTGCTGCGCATTGAGCATATCGAACTGTTTCCACGGTTTGGAAATGCCCACATAGCCATTGTAGGTGACCCGCGGCTTGCCGGTTTTGGGCAAACGGGTGGTCACTACTACTACGCCGTTGGCTCCCTGCGCACCGTAAATGGCTACGGAAGAAGCGTCTTTCAGCACGCTGATGTACTCGATGTCGTAGGGACTGAGCGAGTTGAACATCGTGGCGTCGCTCTGGATACCGTCGATGACGTAGAGCGGGGCGGCGCTGGTGAAAGAGCCGGTCCCGCGCACGACGATCTGCGCACCGGCACCGGGCACGCCGCTGTTGTTGACCACCTGCACGCCTGCAATCTTACCCTGTAACAGCTGGGAAGTATTGCTCACGCCCACATCCCCGAAGTTTTTCCGGCTCAGCACGCCCACCGACCCGACGAGGTCCTTTCGCGATTGCTCGCCGTAACCTACCACCACAAGCTCGTCCAGCGCATTCACATTTTCGACCATTACAATGTCCAGGGTAGTGCGGTTACCCACCACTACTTCCTGGCTGGCGAAACCCACAAAGCTGAAAATCAATGCCGAGCTGGCGTCGTCCACGGTCACCTGGTAATCCCCGGAAGCGTCGGTGGTGACGCCCCGGTTGGTACCTTTTACGACAATGCTCACGCCGGGCAAGCCATCTCCCTTGGCGTCGAATACCCTGCCTTTCACCGAAATAGCCGCGATTTGCACTCCCGTTACCGAGGGCTGCGCGCTGGTAGACGCGGATGTCCCGGCCAGGGGCGTCAGCTGCATTACTTCGCTGGTGTGGGATTGTTCGGCAGGCGATTTGCGGGCTTGTTTCCTGATAATCAGGTAGGTGCCTTTCCTCGACTTCCTGAATTCCAGGTTGTTGGGACTCAGCAGCGATTCCAGCTTTTTCTCGAATTTGACATTCCCCGCTTCGGGTACCACCGCGATCGAAATGCCTTGCACGGTGGATTCTTCGAATACAATGTTGACCTGATACTTTTTGCCCAGTTCGAGGAGTGCTTCTTTCAGCTTTTGGGTCTCGGGGCCGGTTTGCCGGTCCTGATAGAGGCGGGCAGGCTGCACAAAAGCGACATTTTGTGCAATTGCCTCCCTGCCCATCAGCAGCGCGATTAGTGCCAGCCCTGATTTGGTAAGTAATTGATTCGACATATTATTAAGGTTTAGGAATAGCTAGCTCAATGTGGTCTTCTTTCTGGATGACCTCTATTTGCATGAGTTCGGACAAAATCTGCAACAAATCGTCCACCTGATCGGCCTTGTAAATACCGCCGATCCTTCGCTGCGCCAGTAACGTGTCCGCTATACGTACCTGCATACCGAACTGCTCGCTGATTTGCAGCGCCACGTCCGACAGTAATGTGTTGTTGAAATAGAAAGTCTGCTCTTTCCAGGCTGTATAAGGCCGGGTGTCGGCCGGGGCCGTCATTTTGTAAGAACCATTTTTACCGGAAACAAACAGATTTCCGGGTTTCATGTAGATCTGCCGGCCCTCGGGTAGGCCGAGTTTTACCTTGCCTTCTTTGAGAAATACCCGCTTCCCGCGTGCCCGCGAGAATGCGACGAACTCGGTACCGAGTACTTCGATCCGGTAACGGTCGCCCATTTTGACGACGAAACGGTCGTTGTTGCGGGTGTGCGTCACTTTGAACTGCGCTTCGCCGTCCAGAAAAACTTCCCGCGCATTACCCAAAAACGTGAACCGGGGTACAAGCAATCTCGAATTGGCATTCAAAAGCACTTCGGTCCCTTCGCTAAGGCGATGGGTTACCCGCTTCCCCGGGCCCGAATCCAGTGATTTGTAGAGGATTTGCTTCTGAAATGCGAGACCAACAGCCACCAGCGATATTACGGCCGCCAGCCAGAGCCATTGGCGCTTCCGTAACGGCCTTTCTTGCTCCGTTTCGGGGGTGTACGCGTCCGTTTTGTCGGCTCCCGCCAGTACCGAGCGGAAACTTTCGAGCGCGGTTTCCTTATCGGGGCCGAATTGCGGACGTTCACTTTCCCATTCGTCGAGGTATCGGTAGAAAAGCTCCTGGTTAGGCTCCTCCGTCAGCCATTCCTCGATCATTTTTCGCTGAATGGACGTTGTTTTTCCCTCAAAAAAGTCAAATAGCAGTAATCGGATCACAGATTCCTTCATGGTGTGTATCAGCAGAAAAAGAGCATAATGAACAGGACCCAATGCGCGGACAATTCCTTGCGCAGGCGGCTGAGCGCCCGGCTGACGAGTGCTTCCACCGCCTTGGCGCTGATCTTCATTTCCTGCGCTATCTCGTCGTATTTTTTTCCTTCGACACGCTTCAGAATGTAGGCGCGGCGGCATTGCGCAGGCAGTTCGCGGATGATGAGCTCGATTTTCTGGTGGAGCTCGGAGTATTGCAGTACCTCGTGCGGGCTAGGGCTTTCGGAAAGGTGAACGGGCTCTTCGGCGGAATGCTGAAAGCGTACCTGCCATTTGAGGTAATTATAAGCCCGGTGACGAACCGATTTGTAGAGATATGCCCGGTAGGAAGTAGTTACCTGCCGGTAGGTTTGGTTTTGCCAGAAGGTGGTGAAAATTTCCGAGACAATGTCTTCGGCTACTTCCCTGGAATGGACGAAGCGGATCGTGTGGTTGCACAGGTTCACATAATAACGCCGGAAAAGCAGCTCGCAGCCTTTCTCCGGATCTTCGGCAAATTGCCTGCGCAAGAGCCATTCGTCATCGGGAACGATGGCCTCTGACTTGGCGTGGTCGCGGTTTTCCGGGTGCTGACCGGGAAAATCTTCTTCCAGTGGGTTAAGCGGAAAAGCAGTCATCAGTCGGGCGTCAAAAGGGCTGACTTAGAATTACCCCCACCAGACAATTAAAGACTACTTTTCCCTATGTTGCGAATAAAAAAATTATAAATCTTGATCAGGCCGAATATAATAATACGAAAAAAGATAAATGCAAAATATCTGAACAGGCGCGGAATGCTGCTGCTAATGGCAGCAACTGCCCGCATCGTCTTTGAAATTTTCGTATTTGTCATGATGGCGCATCCAATCCATGATACCGTCTTCATTTCTGCCTTTGGGCGTTAGATCCAGGTAATTGTGCGCGCCGATGAGGATGTCGCCGCCGCGTGAATAGCTGGAATAAGTGTGGAAAATGTTACCTGTCCGGTCTTTGTAGAACACGCTGGTCCCCGGCGATTCGGTGCCTTCATCGTGCTGGGCATATTCGAAATTGTAGTAGATCGTGCCGTTTTTGAGCTGCTCGGCGGTAAATGAAACGTGGTAATCATAGTTGAAATCGCTGCCATTCGACGACACCCAGTTGAATTTCCATCCCATTCGCTTTTTGAATGCCAGCAGCTTTTCCAGGGGCGCCCGGGATACCACTACCACCGACACATCGTGGTGCTGCAAATGGAGATTGGCGCCGTCGATATGGTCGGCCAGGAACGAACAGCCCGGGCAACCTTCTTCCCATTCCGGGGCAAACATGAAGTGGTAAACGATGAGCTGGCTCTTGCCATAGAAAAGGTCTGATAGCCAGGCTTTTCCCTCCGTGCTTTCAAAAACGTAGGATTTATCGACCTTTACCCACGGCAATGCGCGCCGCTGACGGGCGAGTTCGTCGTTCAGCCGGGTGAGCTCCTTTTCCTTTTTGAGCAGGTCTTTCCGCGCTTTGGTCCATTCTTCCTCCGATACGACCCGGTGCGTTGCGAGGCTTTCTTCCAAGCGGCCGGCCATGCTTTCCAATTGTTTTTCCATTGGTGTCTGGATTTAGTTTATACAAAACTCCCGAAAAAAACAGGGAAACAACGCGTGTAAAAACGTCTATTTAAGGGGGTGTTTGAGACATATTCGTTTCTGGTACGATTCTTTTCTAATCTGACCACATAATTGAAATATTCATCAACCAAACATACATTGTCATGAAGCCTTTGAAGTTGAATATCATTGCGTTAGCTATTTTAGGCAGTGCCGCATTGGGCACCGGTGCCGCTTTTGCGCAGACAACCACACCCGCGACCACGCCTTCGAGCACACAGCCCGCTACGGTTCCAAGCACAACACAGCCATCGACCTACCCGGGCAATACCACGCAACCGAAAACCGTTCCCGGTGCCACCGTTCAGCCGTCGCAACTCCCCGGAGGAGTGAGGCCCGGCAGCACCACTACGTCGCCGAGTGGTACCACGCAACCATCGACCGTGCCCAATAGCACCGTCCCAAGCAGCACCACGCAGCCATCGACCGTGCCATCCAGCACCGTCCCAGGCAGCGTAACGACGCCAGGCTCTACCACGCAGCCATCGACAGTTCCCGTAACCCCGACCGACCCGAACGCCGTTCCGCGCACAACCACTCCGGGCAATCTGCAACAAGGCACAAACCCGAACAATAGCAACGTACCAAGAAGCACCATTCCGGGCGCAACAACCAGTCCGTCACAAGTGCCGCAAAGTACGACCGTACCGTCGTCGACCGTGCCAGGTAGCTCCACCACACCGGGAAGGATTCCATGAGGTGGTTTCGAAAGTAGAATGTTAATAGTAAAAGGATAGAAGAGAGCCGGGCATTTTTGGATGTCCGGCTTTATTCATGGCATTCAAATTCTGTTGTCGTAGGAGGATGGCCTTTGGATATAAGCTCGTCGCGTATATCAACAAATGCATCTTTGATAGTTACAATATCAGGTGAAGTGGGTGGGACAAACATACAGACATAAACGCTTGCAGATTCATCTTCCGAAGGAATGCTCAATGACATCCTCGTAACATGCAGTCGGAAAATCTCGCAAAACTCTTTAAACCACTTGCTGAAAATGACTTTTCGATGACGCGGCCTGCGATCCCGGGTATCCGAACATAACCAGTATCGATCTTCTGGGAAATTGGTAGGAAACCTCTTCATTGAATCCGGTTTCCCGATAGCTATAAGGCCTTAACGAATTTAATCCCTCGTGCATGTAATTGTTCTCCGGATATTTCGCCGTCAAAGAACCGGTTTACAGCCTCCTTATCATCCCTCATTTTCTGGATGATTCGCTGAAAATTGATCTTTTTTTCGAATGCAGTGGGTGCCTGCGGGATGACGGCTGGTTTCTTCATAAAAGTTAGATTTAGATGCCGAATTTCGGCTAACGATGGAGAAACGTTCCGGAAATGCTTGGTTACAGCGGGTTTCCGGGTTAAATATATGTAAAACTTCGTTCTTTCGGTGAACCCTGGCATAATTTTAAAACCACTTCTCAACCTAAAAACCAAACCAAAACATGCCAAGCATAACAAATCG
This sequence comes from Dyadobacter soli, assembly GCF_900101885.1. Taxonomy (GTDB): domain Bacteria; phylum Bacteroidota; class Bacteroidia; order Cytophagales; family Spirosomataceae; genus Dyadobacter; species Dyadobacter soli. Next base: position 49,095 of record NZ_FNAN01000019.1, read on the forward strand.
TGATGAGACGGGCCGGCTGGAACCGGGAGTGGTTCTGACGGTGTCGGGGACGGAGTCGGAAAATGATGCGGTACTTGCGATCGAGAATTTTCTTCGTGTGAACCAGAAAGAGCATCTCGAACTGGCGGTGCCGGAGAAATGCGAGAATGGTACTTATGAGGTGCGGCTGGAATAGGGGGCGGGCAAGAGGTTACCGGTTTTGTGTGGAATACCGGGTGTTAGCGCTATTAAGACTTGGGGTTATCCCTGAATGCAGATTCGATCTGCTCTTTTTCCTGCTCCATCGCCTCGAATTCTTTCGCAGGGTTAAACCAGTTGCTGCCCGAAACGTTGGCGATGGCAACCACCTTGCCGTGCTGTATTTCGACCAGGACCTTAGAGCTTTTTAGCTGATCCCAGTTATCGACGTGACAGATTTCCATGCATCTGAAAAGAAACCGGCCGAGATACGGGGCGTCCGCGGACCCGCCGCCATTCATGCCGGATACAAAAACGTCGCGCCCGCCAAATGTATATTTTACTCCTTTCAGGTTCAATTCCAGCTCGGCCGTAACATATAATCGCCGGTGGGTATATATATGTACCGCCTTGATCGTTCCGATTTCCATCATGAGTTCCCTTTGATGTAGGACAGATCGAGCACCAAAATTATGCCGATGTGCCCTATTTGAATATTAAATAACGTTGGTTGGCGGTATTGCACCGTTTGAACGGCAATATATACGTTTTAAAATCGAAATGTAGTAGTAGTATTACGAAAAAATTAGAAACTGACTGTTTTTCGGATACTATGTTGTAGAAAAATTCTGCACAGTGTTTCATTATAATAAGTTTTACGGACTTATACCGTGAAATTTTTGTAAAAATTCGGGAGAATATAAGAGTATGAGAATGAGATGCTAACATCCTTATAACGGTGTTTATATCTTCCATGATTTTCCTGAACCCGTTATGAAAACGCTGCTGCTCGCTACGCTTCTCCTGCGTCAAACCGACCTTGTGAACGTGCCTTTAAACGTTGCATCGCGCCCGGTAGTACCTGAACCGCTCGTATCTGAAAACGTCAATGCGCAGGGGAAGCTTCCTGCCAGTTACCTGTTTCCGTCGTTCGTTAAAGGGACCATTTATTTCCGGAATGGGACGAAACGCGATGCGTTGGTGAATTACCATTATCAGGTAGGGCAGATGCAGTTTCTGAACCCGAGGGCGGACACGCTTGAATTTACGGGCAAGTACCTGATCGATCACGTCGAAATTGGCGAGCGCCGGTTTGTCCTCACCGATACCCATTCGGATATGGAGGTAGTAGGCGATGCGGGGCCAGTTTTATTGGCGGCCAGGACGCAGCCCGAGGCGGTGGGAAATAGCCTCAGCCATTCGGGACAGCACTTTTCGGCATCAGAGGGCAGCGCTTCCCATGCATCGATGGTGAGTAACCAGAACGGGAATTTTCAATGGGAGAACAATGCGTCCGGTCACAGCTGGAAGGTCAAAACCAGCTATTTCCTGATCGATAAGAACAAGATCGCGCACCCCGCGTCGCGGCGCGCATTCCTGCACGTGTACGGGCGCAACAGGCGCCAGCTCGTGCGTTACATGCGGGAGAGCCGGATCGATTTCGAGAATTCGGACGACCTCCGAAAGCTGATCGGATTTTGTGCAGGGCTTACCACGTTTTAGCTGAAATCCACCGTTTGAACATTTGTCCGGAAAACGGGCTGGAATTGTCCGCAATTGGTTAAGTTAGCGCATTGACGATGATGTGCTTACCGCTAATTGCGCGCTATGAAAACACCTTTTCTGCTATTCCTTTTACTACTTGCCGGTTGGGCGTTTGCCCAGGAACCAGCCGCCGATCTGTCCACTTCCGACATTGCTGCGTTCGAAAGCCGGCGCGCCGGGTTGCGGATCAACGGACCTGCAATGCGCGTGCTGGCTTCCAACAACTTCGATGTGAAATACTATCGTTGTGAATGGGAAGTGAACCCTGCATCGTACAATATCCAGGGGAATGTGACTTCACATTTCGTGATGACCAGTGCCGGTAACAGCATTACCCTGGACCTGTCGAGCGCATTGGCGGTTTCCGCTGTGCAGCAACGCGGTAGCAATGTCCCTTTTTCGCATGCCGGCGATGCGCTGACGATCACATTGCAAAACCCGTTGGCGGAAGGGACGAAGGATTCCGTGACGATCAGCTATGGCGGGGCACCGACGAGTGTGAACGCCGCGTTCATCGTGGGCACGCACGGGCCTGCCTCCACGCCCGTGATGTGGACATTAAGCGAACCTTACGGCAGCCGCGACTGGTGGCCCTGCAAAAACGGTCTCGACGACAAGGCCGATTCGATCGATATTTACATTACGCATCCTGCGATCTACAAGGCCGCTTCCAATGGCCTGCTGAAAAGCGAAACGGCAATAGGGGGCACGCAAACCCGTACGCATTGGAAGCACCGCTACTCGATTGCGAGCTACCTCGTGGCATTTGCGGTTACCAACTATAATGTGCTGGACAACAGTGTGATGATAGGCGCTACCAACGTGCCTTTCAAGACCTACTGCTATCCGGAGAGCCAGTTTACGTTTCAGAACGGCGTGCAGAATACATTGAATGCGATGGTGCAATTCAGCAACCTGTTTGGCGATTACCCTTTCAAAAACGAAAAGTATGGCCATGTGCAGTTTGGCTGGGGTGGGGGAATGGAGCATCAAACCTGTTCGTTCATGGGCAGTATGGCGGAGACGCTGATCGCGCATGAGCTTGGTCATCAGTGGTTTGGTGATAAGGTGACGTGTGCGAGCTGGCAGGATATCTGGCTGAACGAAGGCTTCGCGACGCACCTGGCAAGTATTTACACGGAGGCGAAATACCCGGGCAATACGAAGACGACGCGTACCAATGAAATCAATACCATTACTTCGCTACCCGACGGGTCGGTTTGGGTGGATAATGTAAATGATGTAAACCGGATTTTCAGCAACCGCCTGAGCTACCTCAAAGGGTCGCATTTGCTTTATATGTTGCGTTGGATACTTACCGATGCTACTTTTTTTGCGGGGGCCAGCAATTACATCAATGACCCGGCGCTGGCATACGGATACGTAACTACGGCGAACCTCAAAAGTCACCTGGAAACGGCAAGCGGAAAGGATCTGACCTATTTTTTCAACCAGTGGTATACGGGCCAGGGCTACCCGTCGTACCAGGTGGAATGGTATCCGTCGGGAAATTCGGTACAGGTAAAATTGAGCCAGACGCAGTCACATGCTTCGGTGAGTTTTTTTCAGCTGCCGGTTCCGTTGCTTTTCCGTAATGCAATTACCAATCAGCAAAAGCTGGTGGTGCTCAACAATACTTCTAATGGCCAGCTGTTCTTAGATAACCTTGGTTTTGAGGCCACGGAAGTGATATTCGACCCGGACGTATGGCTGATCACACGCAATAACACGCTTACCAAAACGTCGGGGCCGTTGCCGGTGACGTTCAGCAAGTTTGATGTAGCATGCAGCGGTACAAGTGCGCGGCTGACGTGGCAGACGACGGAAGAAGTGAATGCCGTTTATTTTGAAATACTTGCCGGCAACAACGCCCGGCATTGGAATGCGGTTGGTACGGTGCCGGCGGTTGGTGATTCGAAGCAAACGAATGATTATTACTTTAATGTGGAAAATGCATATAACCAGGGTTATTACCGCATTAAAGAATATGATAAAGATGGAAAGACGCAGGAAACGAGGGTGGTAACTGCACAATGCGGCAATGAAGCCGGTGTTTTGGTACTGGCACCTAACCCCGTCCAATCTGTTTTACAAATACAAAATGCAAGTCGAGGTTTCGATATTAAACCAGTTTTCATTACAGATATTTCCGGAAGAAAATATCAATTAAATGAAAATGAAATAGTTAAATCGAAGGCCGTGAATTCGATTGACGTTTCGCATTTGCCTCCTGGGTTATATGTGCTATCTGTTAGTACTGAAAGTTTTAAAGAGTTAAAACATTATAAATTTTTAAAAGAATAATCCCAGTCTCCACAAAAGTTATTTTATTAGCGTAAACTGGTTTGAACGGCTAATTTTCCTACCAAACTCAAATCCAATGCGCTATTCCATTTACGTTTATCTTCTGTTTGCCGGTATTGTTTTTCAACTGGCAGGCTGCGATAAGAAGAAAAATAATTCGGTAAAAATATCCATTTACTACCCCAAGGCGGCCGGTGATACGATACGTGTTGGAAGGGAGAGTATGATCGATTTCGGAACCATCGAGCTGGGTAAAGTTCTGCTCGACAGCGCAGGAAAAGGGGTTGTGGAAGTGGATGTGGCAGGTCCCGTATTTGCCTTTGTAAATGGCAATCATTTGGCAACAGGTGTATTGCTTCATCCTGGCGACAATGTTGCTATCGTGCCGTCTCCACAGGGCGCAAAGTTTACAATCCAGTTTGAAGGAGATGGAGCGGCTGCCAATCAGATTTACAATGAAGCGCACCAGGTGAACCAAGGCTTTGAGAAATGGAATGGTAAGCACTATTTGCAATTGGAGCCAGACAAATTCATCAAAGCAAAAGATTCTCTCCAAAAATCTTACGATCAATTATTCGCCCGGGCGAAACCAGATAGCAAAGAATCCGCCGAAAGATTAGATGTGGTAAAGCGGCAAACCGATATGCAGGTTGCCTTTTATCAATACAATTATGCGGCAGGGAAAGATTCATCCGAAATTCCGGCTTCGATTTGGGAAGCGGTTAAGAAATTGCCGGTTGATACAATTGCTGTGCAAACAGGGATGTTTCATTATGCTTTGCTTGCGTCCTATTTTTGCCGGCAACAGATTAACAACGCGGTTTACGAAGCGCATGAAGAGATGGATGGGGATAGCCTGGAATCTATTTTTCCATTTTTGGTAGAAAAGAAAATAAAAGCCGCTGGTTATCCGAAGCCGGTTGAAGACCTGGTTCGGGCTATGAGCGCTCACATTCACATCGGGTCGGGTGGCCTTACGCCCAGCGGGCTAAAAATTGCCGGCACGCTCGAAAAGGAAATAGCTTCCGAGGATTTTAGAAAAGTGATCCGGGAGGACGTGGACCGCTGGGAGAAAATCGGACCGGGTAAACCTGCGCCGGACTTTGCAGGGATGACGCCCGAGGGTAAGAAGCTGGCCCTGTCCGACTTGCGCGGGAAAGTTGTTTACGTAGATATCTGGGCGACCTGGTGCGGTTACTGTATCGACGAGTTTCCGGATTCCAAAAAATTACAGGCGGAGTTTAAAGCAGATGATCGGGTCGCTTTTCTGTATGTGTCTGTGGACCAGGATACGCTGGCCTGGAAGAAGATGATGGCGGCCAAAAAAGTGCCTGCCGGGCTTCACATGCTCAACAGCAACAGTACTTCTGGCTCCATCTGGAATTTGTACAATGTTTCGGGAATCCCGCGCTATCTGCTGATCGACGCGCAAGGACGAATGGTGTCCGCAAATGCCGAACGACCGTCTTCCGGCAATGTAGCAGACGAACTTAAAAGGTTGCTGGTTACCAATAAATTAGCGCAAAACTAGCAAGCCACCGCCAGTCCAAACTCCGCCATTGCCCGTGGGAAATTCCGTCCTTCATGCCCGGAGCGGCTGAGTTTTACCAATGCAAACCGTTCGAGCACGTCGAGCCCCATCCATTGGCTGGCCGAAATGACCGGGCATTTCCATTCCTGCGCCTTCTCGCATACCTCCGCGGGTACGTGCGTATGTACCCACGCGGGGTCGAGAGTTTTGAGCAGGCTGGGCACTTTGCTGGTATATTTCCATACCAGTTCATGCACGTAATCCCCATACATTTCAACCTCCCGGTCCGTGTGGCAAGGCATTTCAGCGAGGAAATCCTTTTCGTCGAAATTGAATTTGGCCCACTCCGATAGTTGGAGTTTTACACGGCAGGTATCGAGCTTGTACCGGACGATCATCGGAATGCAGCGCAGGCTATCTACAAAATCGCTTTCAAATGCGAAAAAACGGGTTTCGATGGCGGATAGGGTCGTCATAATCAGGCTGGTTCGAGGTGTGATGACCGGGAGAATTCGACGGTCGTGAAAACGGCCTTGCTATTGTCGCAGGTAGGGCAGCAATAGTCGGCCGGAAGGTCTTCGAAGGCGGTCCCGGGTGGGATATCGCCGAGGATGTCGCCAAACTCGGGATCATAAATGGTCATGCAATCGGGGCATTGGTGCGCCGTCTTCACCGGTTTGACGGCCGTTTTGGCTTCGTCGGGCTCGGACAGCATAGTTTTCAGAGTATCCCTCGATCGCTGATTGTTAAACCGCCTGCAAAGACGTTCCAGCTGGGCAGGCAAATGTATTTTGAATAAACCCTTTTCAAACGGCACGAGCGCGCGGCTGTTGGGGTTGAAATTTTCGGTATAATAAAGGTCGTAAACGCTGAATAACGGCAGCTGTCCGATCCGCAGTAACGGCCGTTTCCGGATGAGCACCGAGCCGAAAACTTCCGATTTCGGGCGGGTCTGAATGCCGAAGCATAGCCCGAAAGTGCGGGTATCGTTCTTGGAAAAGTGGCGGATCAGATCGTTTTTCAATTCTGCCCCGTCGCCATTGTGGTCCTCGGTCTGCCAGGCAAGTTCGTTGGCGGCATGGCGGACGTTGATATTGTGTTTCCCGAGAATATTGCTCCATGCTTCGCGGTACTGATCCTCGATACCTTTGATAACCAGTGATTTCCAGGGTGTGGTGCAAATTTCCCCGACCCGCGTGTTGAGGCAAAGGGTGCACACGTCGAGCAGGAATTCGATGGTAAACTCTTCGTCGCGGCGGTACAGTCCCAGCCAGGTACGCGATTCATAGCGGTTGAAACCTTCGTAATAGGGCAGGGAGAAAGAAGGCAGTTCGAGCTCCTGCTGCGAGGGCTGGAAAACGTAGCGAATGCGCTCGCTCACGGCGGCTTTCAATGCGTTTTCATCATTAAGTCCTTCATCCAGCATGCATTCCTCCACCACTTTCGACAACCGCCCGATTTCATTGGTATAAATGAGGTCATCCCATTTGAAAACCGTGTTGGTTTGCTTTAAACGCACATATAAATACCAGAAATGCGGCTCAGGCGAGGATATGAAATTGAGGTTACCTGTAAAAAAAGGGGTAAAACTCTGATTGGAATCTGAAATATTGACTTTTAAGCCCGGCTCGAAGTCAAAACTATCGAGTACGGAATGGTACTCGGTTGCATTGAGCCATTGCCCGGTCCTGAAAACTTCCTCGCCGCAATAAGAACTGACAATGTTCGGCCGGCGGTCGGTATTGATCTCGTAAAAAATGCCGAGATTTTTAAAATCGCTTTCCAGAAACCGCATATCCTCGTAATGCACGGTCATGAGCAGCTGCTGCCGCGATCCGAACCGTACCTTGCGGACATTCGCATTCCACGCCGCCGAAAGGATGTCTTTCAGGTACCCCGGCGAAGCGATCCCGCCCGGCAGGTTGATTTTGATGTGGTAATAATCGCGCATGGTAGTTACGGTTTTGTGGTCAGGATTTGTCAGGTGTGGCCGGGTATTGTTAAGAGTTGTCAGGATTGGTCAGGATTTGTGAGGTGTAGTCAGGTACGGTAATTAATACTTGACCACACCAGACCTCACCTGACTATACTTGACCACACCTGGCCACACCTGACCATACTTGACCACACCCTGACTTAATTTCAATTCGTTACCAAACTTGCTTCCAACGCGTTTTCAAGTATCGACCTCACTTCCGGCCTGCACGAGCCGCAACCGGTTCCCGCGCCCGTCGTTTGGCAGAGCTTCTGAAAGTCGTTGCAGCCGCCGGTAATGGCCTTTTCGAGGTTTCCCTGGCCTACATTGTTGCAGGAGCATACGAGTTTTCCCATCATAGGCTCCGCTTTCTGACTGGCTCGCAAGAGTTGCAGTCGCTTTTCGGAAAGCTCCACGCCGCCCGCGATCAGGTCGCGGAATTCTAGGAATTCGTTTTTGTCGCCGATCAGGATCGCGCCCACGAGTTTATCCCGGTGCACGATGCATTTTTTGTAATAACGCTTTGATTTATCGATAAATACGATCTGCTCGTAAGTCGGGTCGTTGGCCGGGGCGTCGGTCATGCCGATGCTGCAAAGATGCAAGCCATCCATTTTCAGGATGTTCATCGAGGTGCTGCCTTTGTAGGGTTGCGAAATATCGCCCGCAAGGTAATTGGCAATCACCTCGGCCTGTTGCTCGGCCGCGAGCGTAATGCCCCACATCTGGCCGTTCCACTCGGCGATTTCGCCTGCGGTGTAAATATCCGGGTCGGAGGTTTGCATATAGTCGTTCACCACCACGCCGCGCTTGCATTCCAGTCCGGCATCTTTGGCGAGATCGATGGTCGGGACGGTGCCGATTGCCAGTACAACCACCTGGCAGTCGATCTTCCGCCCCGATTTTAGCCTGATCCCTTCTACGGTATCCGATCCGGTGAAAGTAGTGACCTCATCATTGAAATAGCAATCTATACCGCGGTCGAGTAGTTCCTGATAAAGCAATTCACTGGCCAGTGGGTCGAGCTGTTGTACCATAAAACGGCCACTTCGCTGAACAACGCTCACACGTACATTCATTTCGCGGAAAGACGCGGCCAGTTCCAGTCCGAGGATTCCACCGCCGACGACCACCGCATGTGGATTGGGCTGCTTTAAAAAAGGTAACAATGCGTCCGCGTCGAGGCGCGAGCGCATGTTGAAAATGCCCGGCAGGTTGGGCACGCCTTTGGGCATGAACGCCTTGCTGCCCATGCCGAGGATGAGCTTGTCGTACCGGTGTTCCAACCCATTGCTGTCGATCACGGTTTTATGCTTCCGGTCGATATGCATAATGCTCACGCCTTTGTGTACCGTAATGCGGTTTTCGGCAAACTGGTCCTCGCGTAGCTTCACGAGCTGTTCCCAGGTTTGCGAGCCGCTGATATAGTCGGGCAGCATTACCCGGTTATAAAACGGATATATTTCTTTGGAAAAAACATGGATTTCATCGTCGGTATTGAGCTGGCGGTAGGTATTGATGAACCCAAGTCCAGCCGATCCGGCGCCGATGATGATGATTTTTTCAAATGGTTTTTGATATAAACTAACCTGTACGGCAGAAAACTTGAAATCGGGCTCCTTGGATTTTGGGTCAACCAGCGGGCTCGTCAGGTTATTGGCGCGGACGAGGTTGCTTCCCAATATTTTACCCCAGTGCATCGGCAAAAAGCACAGGCCTTTGCGCACGTCGCTCGTGATCTGCGCCTTCACGCGCACCTCCCCGCGACGCCCGCTCACTGTTACCAGGGCGCCTTCCATAATGCCTCGCTCGCGGGCATCTTCGGGGTGTATTTGCAGGAAAGGTTGGGGAATGTGTTTGTTCAGTTTCGCGACGCGCCCCGTTTTGGTCATCGTGTGCCACTGGTCACGGATTCTGCCGTTGGTTAAAACCAACGGGAATTGATTGTCGGTGGGTTCTGAGGGGTTTTCGTCGGGTACTGGGTGTATCTGGGCCCTTTTGTTTTTGGTGTAAAATTGATGGTCGGTGAAGAGGCGTTTGGTGCCAGGGCGGGTTACATTCTCAGATTGCATCGCTTCCAGCGACGATAATGGCCATTGGACGCTGCGTTTTTCTTTCAGTAACCGATGACTAACCCCCGTAACGTCGATAGTCGTTCCTTTGGTAACCTTTACGTATTCATCGTAAACCTCCGAGGTATTTTTGTAATTAAATGCTTTTTCAAAACCCATTTTCTGGGCGAAACGCCAGAGGATCTCGGAGTCGGGCAATGCTTCTCCGGGGGCATCGAGGACTTTGGGCAGATAGGTAATGCGGCGCTCGGCATTGGTCATGCTGCCGTCTTTTTCCAGCCAGGCGGCGGCGGGTAGTACCACGTCGGCAAAATGCACGGTATCGGCGCGGCTGGAAACGTCCTGAACTACGACGAAACGCGATTTTTTCAATGCGCTTTCCACGGCGTTCATGTCCGGCATGCTTACCAAAGGGTTGGTATTGATGATCCAGATGGCTTTCAGTTTATCATCCGCCAGCGCCTCGAACATTTCGGTCGCGGTAAGGCCGGGTTTGTCGGCAATGCGGACGGGCGTGTTCCAGAACTGCTCCATTTCCTCGCGGTGTTCGGCATTCACCACTTCGCGGTGGCCCGGAAGAATGTTGGCAAGGCCACCTGTTTCCCGACCGCCCATGGCATTCGGCTGGCCGGTAAGCGAGAATGGCCCATTACCGGGTCTGCCAATTTTTCCGGTAATTAAATGCAGGTTGATGAGCGAGAGGTTTTTGTTTACACCAATTACCGACTGGTTCAATCCCATGGTCCAGAAGGAGAGAAAGCCTTTCGAACGGCCGATCCATTCGGCAGCTAAGGCAATGTCGGCGGAAGGGACACCACAAATGTCGGCCGCTTCCGCCAATGTGCGCTGCATTACTTGTAGCCGGAATAATTCGAAACCATCGGTGTGGTCGGCAATAAACCGCTCATCGAGATAATCATTTTCAATCAGCAAACGGCCGATCGCGTTGTTGAGGACAATGTCGGTGCCCGGGCGGATCTGCAAATGCAGGTCGGAAGACCGGGCGGTATCGGTTACGCGCGGGTCCACGCAGATAATCCTGGTAGCCGGGTTTGCCGTTTTATGGGCTTCTACGCGCCGCCAGATAATGGGATGGCACCAGGCCGGGTTAGCGCCGGTTACGTACATGACGTCGGCCGCTTCGATGTCGTCGTAGCAAACGGGAACGCTATCCTCGCCCAGTGACAGCTTGTAACCCACCACCGCCGAGCTCATGCACAGGCGGGAGTTGGTATCGATATTGTTGGACCCGATGAAACCTTTGATCAGCTTGTTTACGAGGTAGTATTCTTCCGTGAGGCATTGCCCGGACACATAAAATGCCACCGAATCGGGTCCAAATTTTTTGATTAATGCTTTAAAAACAGCCGCCGTGCGTTCCAATGCCTCGTCCCACGTCGCGCGCTGCAAAGGCATCGAGCGGTTGAGGCGCACCTGCGGGTAGAGCAGCCGGTCGGACTGGTCCATCACCGTGTAATGCAGGTTCATACCCTTGGAACAGAGCATTCCCTTGTTGGAAGGATGTTCTTTGTCGCCTTCGAGGCTCAGCTGGCCGTTACTCTCTTTCGTCACCACGACCCCGCAGCCTACGCCGCAGTAACAGCAGGTCGATTTGTAGGATGTTGGGGATGGCTTCATTTTTTAATGAGTGAATGAGTGAATGGAATTAATATTGAGTTCAATCTTTCTTTTTCTCTGGATCCCCGGGTTAAAACCCGGGGTTGGGGGTATCTATTTCCGTTGATTTTAATCAACGGGCACGGGCTCCAATTGGCCGGTTTCTGCTGTAATTGTTTGTGTCTTTTCAAAATTGATTAATGCGACAATGGCAGCGACACACGCGATAGCTACACCAATGTACATGAATGCCTGCGAGTAGGTAATGGCGCTCGATTTGAACAAAAATCCAGCTAGTACAGCCCCTACATTACCGCCAGCTCCCACGATACCACTCACGGAACCGATCGCTTTTGGATTAATAAAAGGCACGATCGCATAAGTAGCACCATTTGCCATTTTCAAAAACATCGCGAAGCAAAGCATGGTAATCACCGCCCCGACAATGCTGCCGCTCTGCGCGAACAATGCGATGCCGATACCTTCCATCACGAGTAGCAGGGCCAGCAAACGACCTTTGCCCAGCATACCCCATTTGTTACCCACTTTATCCGCTACGATACCTCCCACGGCCCGGGCGAAAATGTTCATAAATCCGAACGTACCTGCCAGGATACCCGCTGTTGCCAGTGAGGTGTTGAAGTTTTCAAAGAAATACAATGCAGCCACATTGTCGAAAGTGATTTCGATTCCAAAACATGCCCCATAGGCGAGGAACAATGCCCATGTGCGTGGGTCGCGCATGGCGATGCCTAATGTGCCTTTTGCTTTGGCAGCCTTGGGGTTGGCGATGGCCAGGTCTTCGAAGTTGCCGGCAGGGGTGTCTTTGGTGAAGAAGTAGTACACGAAAGCGAAAACGAGCAATGCCGCACCGGGAATTACCATCGCTATCCGCCAAGCTGACTCGGGCAGGTAACCAGCGCTTACGAATGCCGCAAATACGAGGGGCATTACCATATTCGTGATACCGCCGCCGAGGTTACCCCAGCCGCCGGCCACTGCATTGGCCGTTCCGACGATCTTCTTGTCGAACATGACCGAAGTGTGGTATTGCGTCACGACGAACGACGCGCCGATCACACCGATAGCGAGGCGAAAGAGCAGGAAGCCTTCATAAGAGTTCACCAAACCGACCGTCATCACCGGAATGGAGCCGAGGCCGAGCAATGCCGTGTACGTTTTGCGCGGGCCCCAAGAGTCGCAAAGCTTGCCGATGGCGATACGTGCAATGACCGTTGCGGCCACGGAGGCGATGATGATGTTCCCGATTTGCGGTTTGGTGAGGCCCAGGTCGGTTTTGATGACAGTCATCAACGGAGCCAGTCCGAACCATCCGAAGAAACAAAGGAAGAACGCCATCCAGGTCAGGTGGAAAGTGCGCATTTGCACGCCCTTGAAGCTGAATATGTTGAGTTTTTCAAGCGGCTTATTGGTCGTTTCCATAGTAATAAGAGTTTGAAATGGTTGGTTGTGACAGACTTATTTCAGGAATTCAGGTTTGATATTGATCATCAGGTAAGCCCAGTTGGACATTTTCTGCGGGTTTTTCACGCCCTTCACCTGCGCCAGGCTGTTGGTGGAAAAGAATGCGCAGTAGCCGCCCTGGAAGCTGATGGTCTTCGTCAGGTTGTAGTTGGCAATAATGTCGAGCTCTTCGCCGAAGCCGGATGAAAGTTTTTGATTATCAGCTACCCTTACAGTCGCTGCACTTGCGAAATGGTGCAGATCGGTGTTGATGGAGAGCTTTTCGGAAGCCTTGATGGTCGTGTTAATGTAAAGGTCCGAGAGCCCGCCTTTGCCGAATGCATTGGCCGCATAGAAGTAATCCATTTGTCCCCAGAACTTGTGCGGCGTGCCGTAAAGCGGGTCGAATGTGTGGTTTTTGGTCGAACCGGTAGCTGTGCCGGAGGTGTAGTCGAAGCCGGGACCAATGGAAAATACCCTGTTCATCGCATACATCCCCCGGACAGAATACATATAGGCGCTCAGCGATGCACCGTCTTTGTCTTTGCCGGCCTGGTAAAAGGCATTGGCGGTTAGCGTCCAGCTTTTACCAATTTTGGTTTGCAGATATGGCCCGAAGGTCACACGGCTGCGCACGCCGCCGGTCAGTTTTTTTACGCCCGCCGTATCCAGCGCATACTTTTGAAAATCATCCTTGATTACGAGGAAAGAAGCAGTTCCCTCCTTTAATTTTTTACCCAAATACAAAAATTGCAATGACTTGTACATTGTCCCGATGCCATTGGTGCCTGCCGGATAACCCACTGGTACACCATCGTATAAAGTACCGGTTTTAAGCTCACGGTTTTGGTTATACGCAACGCCCAGGTGTGCGGTAAAACCATTGAAACCGTACTTCACCAATGCCGCATCGTGGCGCCGTGCCTGTTGCAGCCAGTCGAGGTTGCCCAGCACGCGGCTGTCGTCGTAGAGCAATTCCTGCCGCCCGATTTTCAATGCAAACTCTTTACCCAGTTTTGTCTGGTTGGTATCGAGCAGGCTTATCTCTCCCCATGCTTCGTGCAGCATGAGCCCGTTCAGCGCCGAATTGGTAATGCGGTTGTTGGTCGAAGCATCCTGCCCCCATACGCGCACATCCTGCACCGCTACGAAAAACTGCGTCCGGTAACCCTTGTAGCCCGCGTTCAAACGTGTGCGCTGGGAAGTGAAAAAGGCCGGTTTTTCGCCTTTGGAAAGCATCGTACCCTGTCCGTCGAGTAGCTCCGACCGGGTCCGTAACTGGCCCGAAAGGCTGAACTGCGCCATTGTCCGCGTGGTGGCCAGCAGGCCCGCCACGATGATACCCAGCAATAGGAGAGCGTTTTTCATTGTGATTATGTTTAGGTTGGAGTGAAAGCGATGCGGGTCAAAATGCCATCTGCATATTTTGCAGGTATTCCAATGCATAAGCGGGGCTCAATGCCACCACTTCGCCCATTACCATAATCGCCGGCGTGCCGATACCGCTCTCGCGTACAAGGCGGGGCATTTCCCAAACCTGTCCTACCACGCTCATTTCGTCCGGCCGGGTGCCGTTCTGGATCACGGCCATGGGCAAATAGCCGCGTCCGAAGTGTTTGTATAGCGCACAAATTTCTTCCAGTTTATTCAAGCCCATTAGCACGATCACCGTCGCCCGGGATTGCGCCGCCAGCCGGAGGTCGTCCGAAAGCTCGCCGTTTTGTGTCGTACCGGTGATCACCCAGAAGCTTTCGCTTACCCCTCGGCGCGTCACCGGGATGTCCAGCGACGCCGGTACTGCAATGCTGCTGGAAATGCCGGGCACCATTTCGCAGGCGATCCCATGATCCTGCGCATAGTCCATTTCCTCGTGGCCGCGACCGAACACGAACGGGTCTCCGCCTTTGAGCCGCACTACATGACCGCGTTTGCGGGCCAGGCGGACGATCAATCCGTTGATCTCATCCTGCGAGAAGGAAGGGTTCCCTACTTTCTTACCTACATACATCTTCAATGCGTGGGCTGGCGCAAATTCCAGGAAAGCCGCGTTGGCTAGCTCGTCGTATAGTACCACATCCGCAGTTTGCAATGCGCGCATGCCTTTGAGTGTGATCAGTTCGCTGTCGCCAGGGCCAGCTCCTACTAGTGTCAGTTTCGCTTCCATCTCTTATATATAATAGGGTGAATATTAGAAATGTACTATATATAGTATTTTGTAACTATATCAATTATTGGTTCAAATTTACTAGTCAAATTTTATAAAACAATCGTTTTGCCAAAAATTATGTTTGTTTTTAGTCATAAATGCGAATTAAAAGTTAGGAATTTAAGAAAACGCGATTTACTTTTGACTTATCGAAATAATGATAACACACACATAATATTAAAATAGTGCAACAAAATAATTATGTTTTCACAAATCAATAGTTATTAATTACTATGAAAGCTGTTTCAAACACCCGGATCGTCGTAGTTGGCAATGGTATGGTGGGCTACAAATTCTGTGAAAAGCTCCTCTCAAGAAAAAAAGATGGACAGGATTTCACTATCACCGTATTTGGCGAAGAGCCGCGTGCGGCCTACGATAGAGTACATTTGAGTGAGTTTTTTGCAGGTAAGACAGCAGATGACCTTTCTATGGCCGGTGTCGACTGGTATGCAGAGAATGGGATACGGCTGTTTTTGTCCGACCCGGTAGTCGATATCGACAGGGAGGAGAAACTGGTGCGTTCGCACCATGGGCATGTAGTATATTATGACTACCTTATAATGGCAACCGGCTCAGGGGCATTCGTTCCGTCGATTCCGGGTGTCGAAAAGGACGGGGTATTTGTGTACCGCACAATCGAAGACCTGGAACTGATCCAGTCGTATGCTAAAAAGGCCAGAAAAGGCGCGGTGCTCGGCGGTGGCTTGCTCGGCCTGGAAGCCGCGAAGGCATTGCTGGACTTAGGTTTGGAAGAAGCGCACGTGGTGGAATTCGCCCCGCGCCTCATGCCAAGGCAAATTGATGACGCCGGTTCGCGTATGCTCCAAAGCCAGCTCGAATCGCTTGGCTTGCAAATACATTTATCTAAAAGCACGCAGGAAATCAAAGGCGCTGACCGCATCGAAGGAATGCAGTTTGCCGATAACAGCTTCCTGGACGTGGATATGCTCGTGATTTCGGCAGGTATCCGCCCGCGCGACGAGGTTGCTAAAATCGCTGGCCTGGAAACGCACCCGCGAGGCGGCATCGTCGTAAATAACCAGCTGCAAACCTCCGATCCATTCATTTTCGCGATCGGCGAATGCGCATTGGCCCACCATATGATCTACGGTCTCATCGCACCGGGTTACGAAATGGCCGACGTGGTGGCGACGATGATTGCCGGTGGCGAAAAGGAATTTTTGCCTTATGATATGTCGACCAAGCTGAAATTGATCGGTACCGACGTGGCCAGCTTCGGCGACCCGTTCGTGGAAGAGCCGGCTTGCCGCACGATACGCTACGAAAACAAGGCCAAAGGCATTTATAAACGCATCAATGTAAGTACCGACGGTAAGACTTTGCTCGGAGGTATCCTGGTAGGAGAGGCTGAGCAATACAATATGCTCCTGCAAACCTGCAAGAACAAGACCATTCTGCCTCCCGATTCGGAAGACCTGATCCTGGGCTCCCGCGGGGGCGAGGAAGCGGGCGCGGGCGTGATGAGCCTGCCCGACGACGCGCTCATATGCTCGTGCGAGGCCGTTACAAAAGGCATGATCTGCCACGAAGTAGGCGAAAACGGGCACCATACCGTGGATGCGTTGAAGAAATGCTGCAAGGCTGGTACAGGCTGCGGCGGGTGCATTCCCATGGTGAAAGACCTCATTTCGGGGGTGATGAAGGAAAAAGGTGTGTATGTACGCAATGTAATCTGCGAGCATTTCGATTACTCCCGTCAGGAATTGATGGATCTGGTGAAAATGAATGGGTTGAAAACCTACGGGACAGTGCTGGATCATCATGGTAAGGGCGATGGCTGCGAAGTCTGCAAGCCGCTCGTTGCCTCGGTGCTGGCCAGCCTTTGGAATGAAAATATCCTCACGAAAGACCGTGCGGTGGCGCAGGATTCGAATGACCGTTATCTGGCGAACATTCAGAAAGGCGGTACTTATTCGGTCGTTCCGCGTATACCGGGCGGGGAAATTACACCTGAGAGACTGATCGTGATCGGCCAGGTAGCGCAGAAATATAATTTGTATACCAAAATCACCGGCGGCCAGCGCATCGACCTTTTCGGCGCGCACCTGGGCGATTTGCCGGAGATTTGGGAAGAGCTGATCAATGCGGGTTTTGAAAGCGGCCATGCTTATGGTAAGTCTTTGAGAACCGTAAAAAGCTGCGTGGGTTCTACCTGGTGCCGTTTTGGTGTGCAGGATTCGGTGTCATTCGCAATTGAAGTGGAAGACCGGTACAAAGGCCTCCGCTCGCCCCACAAGCTGAAATCGGCGGTGTCGGGCTGTGTACGTGAATGCGCCGAGGCACAGAGCAAGGATTTTGGCATTATCGCTACCGAAAAGGGCTGGAACCTGTTTGTATGCGGCAATGGCGGCTCCAAACCGCAGCACGCCCAGCTCCTGGCAACAGACGTAGATAAAGAAACCTGCCTGCGCCTGATTGACCGCTTTTTAATGTTTTACATCAAAACCGCCGATCCGCTGACGCGTACCGCCACCTGGCTGAACAAAATGGAGGGCGGCATGAACTACCTGAAAGCCGTAGTAGTAGACGACGTGCTGGGCATTGCAGAAGAGCTTGAACGCGACATGCAAAACCTGATCGACGTTTACAAATGCGAGTGGCGCGAAGTAGTGGAAAGCCCCGAGCTCCGCAAACGCTTCACGCATTTCGTGAACACGCCGATCAAAGACCCAAGCATCACATTCGCCGGCATGCGCGAGCAGAAGCGCGCCACGGAATGGGCGTAGTGTTCAGGGATGGAATCCCGGATGCCGCATCTGCCCGTCGGCTGAAGCCAACGGAAATGGATAAATTTTTCGGAAATAAAATTCTCCGGAATGGAATCCCGGATGCCGCATCTGCCCGTCGGCTGAAGCCAACGGAAATGGATAAATTTTTCGGGAATAATAAATTTTTCCAAAAATAGCATCCCCTTGCCCCGGTTTTTAACCCGGGGATCAAAAGCAAAAGCAAAAGCAACAGAAAGCAAGCAACATATTTTTAACCCAAGGTTTCAACCCTGGGTGCCCCAACGATCAACCTTACAGCAAAATGGAAACGATCACCGACACAATCAATGCAGTAACCTGGCACATGGCATGCTACGTCGACGATATCCCCGAAGACGGCGGAGGCTGTGCGTTTATCAGTGGCAAGCAGATTGCCATCTACAACTTCGCGAGAAGAGGCGAATGGTATGCAACCGACAACCAATGTCCGCACCGCCAGCAAATGGCCCTCTCACGGGGAATGATCGGCAGCCACGCCGAAGAACCGAAAGTGGCTTGTCCTTTTCATAAAAAAACCTTTTCATTGCAAACCGGACAGTGCCTGAACGACGACGAGTACCGGATCAACACCTTCCCCGTGATGGTGAAGGAGAACCGGGTCTACGTCGGCTTGTAACGCAGGCCGCGCCGTCCGGTCGGAGACGATCTACCAACCCAGTACCGATAACCCAGGGTTTAAACCCTGGGTTATCGGTACTGGATATCAGCCTCAGGGCTAGCAAATGGAAAGACTAGACAAACGCGTAGCCGGCAGCCTGACGCGGTTTTATGTAGTGGCATTGTGTGTGGTGGCGTTGCTTACCGTGAGCGGCCTGTTTCTGATCAGGCGTACGATCCGGAACCTCAATCACGATAGCCGGCTGGTAAACGTCGCGGGCCGCCAGCGCATGCTCAGTCAGCGGCTTACAAAGCTTGCCGTGTTGAAGGTCAATGACATCGGGCACCGGGATTCAGCGAGTTTCGACTCACTGCTCACCTTGTGGAAAGTCAGCCACGAAGACCTCGTATCGAGAAAATTGCCCGTCGAAAAAGGTTTCGTTACCTGGAAAAGCCAGCCGCTGGACACCATGTTCCACGAGCTGGCTCCCATTTTTAACCGCATTTATCAAAATTTAAGCATTATCAATCGCGATAGCTCCGGGCTGGACGCGAAACAGCAGGCGTTGGCCCAGGTACTCGCCGGCGAGCCGCAGTTTCTGGCGCAAATGAATCGCATTGTGTTCCAGTTTGATAAAGAAAGTTTTGAACGACTCGAAAATCTGGAACGCATCGAGTGGATACTGGACTTGATGACGATCCTTGTGCTGGTAGCGGAAGGATTGCTGATTTTCAGGCCGGTAGTAAACACAACCCGCCGCGTCGTGCGGATGCTGACGGAGTCCGAAGATGCATTGCAGCTTTCCAATCAGAAGTTGAAAGAAGCTAATATTCAATTGGTTGAAACGCAAAAAGAGCTGCTCCGGCTTGAAGAAGAAAAGTATGAATTGCAACTGGCCGAAGATCGCGTCAGGGCAGGCGCGTTGATCGAGGGACAGGAGGAGGAGCGGAAGCGGTTTGCATTGGAACTACACGATGGTATCGGCCAGATGCTGACCGGCCTGAAACTGCACGCCGAGAAACTGAAAGCCGTGCAGTTCCACGACGAAAAACACCAGAAGCGTTTCGAGCAGCTGGTGACGCTCATTCAGGATATCATTCAGACAACCAGGCAGGTATCGTTCAATCTCATGCCTTCGGTCCTCAGCGATTTCGGGCTGGCATCGGCATTGAAGCTGCTTTGCCAGCAGGCCGCAGACTTATCGGGAATCAAAGTTTTGTTCGAAGGAGAGACGAACGAACGCATCCGGATGAGCCGCCCGATGGAGATCGGACTGTACCGCATTGCCCAGGAAGCGCTGAACAATGCCGTGAAACATGCGAATGCGGATCAGATCAAGATAAAATTGGAACAAAGTAAGAATCGCATTGTTTTGGAAATCGCCGATGACGGAAAAGGATTTTTAATTAGTAATTTAAAGTCAGAAGGACAGTTCCTGACCCGCAACGGGATGGAAAATATCCGCACGCGCACCCAGCTTCTGAATGGCGAAATACAGATCATTTCAAAGGTGGACAGCGGTACGAGATTGGTCGTTCAGGTTGATTTATAATGACTTATTGCTGATTAGCTGACCGCGTATGCCTATTCGGATTTTAGTTGTAGACGATCATTCCGTTGTGCGGCAGGGCATTATTACCCTGCTCGAAGATGAAGAGGACCTGATCATTGCCGGCGAAGCGTCGGATGGTGACGAGGTATGGGATATGGTCGAAAAAGTAAAGCCCGACGTCATCCTGCTCGACCTCACGATGCCCCGCATGCCTGGCCTGGACGTGATCAAGCAGATTGTGCCCGTATTTCCATCTGCCCGGATCCTCGTATTCAGCATGCACAACAACTCCGATTACATGCTTTCTTCCGCATTGAGTGGTGCCTCGGGTTACCTCGAAAAGGACACCAGTCGCGACGAAATGCTCCGGGCGATCCGCGCCATTGCGAAAGGAGAGTTCTATTTCCCGCCTTATGCATCGTCGGTGATCATCAAAAATCTCCTCAAACAGCTCGCCCGCGTACCCGACGCGCGTCCCGCGCAGGAGGAAGTCCAGGAGAAATCGATCTGGAAAATTATTACCCCCCGCGAGCAGCAGATCCTCAAATGCCTCACGGAAGGTATGAGCAGCAAGGACATTGCCGAAAAATTCGATATCAGCTCCAATACCGTGGCCAACCAGCGCGCAAGTATCATGAAAAAGGCCAACGTAAAGAACACCGCGGAGCTCATTAGTCTCGCCATGAAGTAACCAATGGCGTGATTTTTATACTCTCCAAAGCAAATTCATTCAGGCTTCCTGCCCGAAGCCGTTACCAAACTTGAAAATGCGATGGACAGGAAATATGGCTTTATACTGGCATTAATGCTGTTTTGTACGGCATTGTTTGCTCAAAATCCGGCGAAAACTGCCGGTAACAAAGAACAACAACTCAGAAAGATCGTACTCATTTCAGGCCCGGACAGCCACGGCAAAGGCGAGCACGAGCATAATGGCGGCTGCACATTGCTTGCCAAAGCGCTCAACGACAGCCTGCCCGGTGCCGAAGCCATTATCATTCGGAATGGCTGGCCGGAAGACGAATCGGTGCTGAACGACGCCGACGCCATTGTATTTTACCTCGACGGCGGAGGCAGCGATCATCTGGAACTCGTTCATGCGGCGAAAATGGAGCAACTTATTGCAAAGGGCACCGGCATTGTGAACCTGCATTTTTCCCTCGAAGTGGACGCGAGGGCTGGTGGAGAACGCTTTATGAGGTGGATAGGAGGGTATTTTGAAACCAACTGGTCGGTAAATCCCGTGTGGGAAGCCAGTTTCGCAAGATTCCCCGATCATCCCGTCGCGCGCGGCGTAAAACCTTTCACTATTCTCGACGAATGGTATTATCACATGCGTTTCGCGCCCGGCATGAAAGGCATAACGCCCATCTTACAAGCACTACCGCCTGAGTCCACCCTCGACAAGCCCGACGGGACGCATTCCGGCAACCCGGCTGTTCGCGAGGCGGTGATCACAAAAAAGGAAATGCAAACGCTCGCGTGGGCCTTCGAACGGCCCGATGGCGGACGGGGATTTGGCTTCACGGGCGGGCATATGCACAAGAACTGGCAGAACGACAACTTTCGCAAACTAGTCCTGAATGCTATCGCATGGGCTGCTAAAATCGATATTCCTGCCAATGGCGTGCCTTCTGCAACACCTACTGACAGTGAATTGGACGCGCTTACCAAACGGGTAAATTGACCTCCCGGGATTAAATTTCTTTAATCCGTAAATTTCTTTCGCCGGTTTTACGTTACACTTTGCAATACCCCGGTGGTCCTGACAAGACAAAAGCGAAGCAGGCCCGATGCCGTTTTGTTTTGCAGTCCAGATGAAATACGGTTTCCTAGAACCGCGCAAGCGCCCCGACAAAATCATTTTACTACTTTCGGCCCTGCTTCTTACAGGATCAGGCATTGCGCACGCCCAATCCGATTCCACTATCTCAGCGCCCATGACTTCCGTCGCGCAGGACACGGGTTCTTCGCAAAACAAAATCAAGCTCTTTTTCAATTTCGATGCGCGCGGGACATTTATCCAGCGGAAGCATATCAATATTTTCGGCGTCAATGCGGGCATTACCTTCGGCGAGAAGCGCAACCGGCTTACGGCGGGCTACTACTGGCTTGGCTACAATGCAGCCCGGAGGCTCGTCAACTGGCGCAGGATATTCCCCGACCCGCTAAATCTATCCTACTACACCGCTACCGACGTCCGTTTTGCCAATTTCGCCTACTGGCACACGGCCATCCGCAACAAGCGCTGGGTACTCTCCACGCCGCTGGAAATAGGCATCGGTAACCAAAGCACCCGCTTCCGCGATCTTTTCGACGGCATTACTTCCGGCTCGCGCAAGGATTACTTCATCCCCCTGCAAGTGGGCGTCTATGGTGAGTACCGCGCATTGCGCTGGGCAGGCATCAACACCCAGGTCGGTTACCGCAACGCGCTGTCTTCCGGCGAATTCCGCGAACGTTTCAGCGGATTTTATTACAGCTACGGAATCAACCTGTATCCCGAGGCGATCTGGCAGGATTTTAAGAAATGGAGCAGGAAAAAGCAAAAGTCGCCGGCGGTTGATAATGCAATGGCGCCGTTGGGACATTAGTGGCTGTTTTTGTTGACAATGCTGCCTGGGATGTTGTAAATTGAGTCATTAATCAAACATTCACGACCATGATAACGATCAGCGCAGATCAGATCGAGGCAAATGCTTCGGTAGTGCTCAAAGAGCTCGCGAAAGGAGAGAGGATTGGGATCACCTTCGGAAGCGAGAAGACCGTCAAAGCTTATCTTGTTCCCGGTGAGGTGACTGGTAGCCGTTCCAGAAAGCTTGGGATTCTGGAAGGAAAAGGGACAGTAACATTTGCGGACGATTTCAAAATTACAGAAGAAGAATTTCTTGGATTATGAATTACCTGCTCGATACACACACTTTGATATGGGCACATACAGCATCGCACAAACTATCAGCCAACGTACAACGAATTCTGCAAGACACGAACAATCAAATAGTTGTCAGTACGCTTAGTTTTTGGGAGATTTCATTGAAGCGTTCGCTACGGAAGCTTGCCCTTGATGGATTCACGCCAGAAGATTTCGTTGACGCTTCCATCGATGCCGAATTTCAGATACTTCCGCTCTCCACTGACCTCTGCTCCTCCTTCTATAAACTTACCGCATCTCACCACAAAGACCCATTCGACCGGATGCTGATATGGCAGGCGCTTCACCAGGAGTGTTCGCTCATAACCATTGATAAAAACATCCGGAAATATACCAGCGAAGGCCTGAGAGTAGTCTGGTAATCACTTCAATTCCCCAATTTTCAACGAATTTCAATGCAACTCTTGCGTTTTCGATTTGTTTAAACTTACTTTGTCTATCAAATTAGTAGATTTTATCTGTTAACCACCAGCAGATGGAATCAATACCACAATCTTTTTCAAACATGAAATCGATGGATCGTTATTCTTCGCGCAGTTTTATTGTGCCTATGGTGGGCTCTTCCGGTTATTCCCCCGCATTCGCATCCTGTTGCTGTTGTTGAGCTGTCTTTGACGACGGCATGGTAGCCGCCTCTGATTTTCACCCTGTTACATATCATTCATTAGCTGTGGGTAGATTGGCCCGCGGTTTCAATCACTTTTTTACATCATGAAGAACTTTAAGACAATCTTTCTGGCAGCAGGCCTTGCGCTGGCCGCTTTTCCCAATGCATTCGCACAGGAAACCAGCGAAAACAAAGTGATCATCACCGGTGTGCGTTTCGCCTATCCATTGGTCGATAAATGGATCAAGGAGTACACCGCAGCCAATCCAAAGGCGCAGATAGTGATCGAAACGCGGACGATCAGCGATCCTGCAAAATATGACTTGCTGATCGAGGCTTATGACCAGGAAAAGGAAGTGAAGGACAGCCGGGAGTATATTTCGATCGGTCGTTATGCATTGTTGCCGGTGGCTAACGCAAAATCGACGTTTGCGAAAGAATATGCCGACAAAGGACTGAACGAGAAGACTTACAAGCAGATTTTCTTCCATGATATTTATGCGGAAAAAGACAAGTCTCTGACGACGCAGTACACGATTTATACGCGCCTTCAAAAAGCCGGTGCGCCGCTCACTTTCGCGAAATATTTCGGTTATGAGCAGCAGAATATAAAAGGAAAAGCCATTGCGGGCGCCGACGAGCATCTGATCAAAGCGCTTTTGAAAGACGAAACGGGCATTACGTACACCACGCCCGGCCTTGCGTACGACCTGCAAAGCCGCAAGCCGCTGGATGGGCTGACTATCATCCCCGTAGACCTGGACGGCAATGGCCGGGTTTCAAAAGAAGAGAAAGCATTGGAAAACCTGGACCAGGTGATTGCGACGCTGGAAGCTGAAAAAGTGAAGAATGTGCCGGTTGAAAACATTCATTTTTCCATAGCCAAAAACAATTCAAACCCCGAAGCCAAGAAGTTCCTGCTTTGGGTAGCGGCGAATGCCGATAAAGACCTTCACCAGTTCGGTTACCTCAAAGCCGACGCCAAGCGCCTGGCCGACGAGAAGGAGAAACTGGAAAGATTTCAGGCTGTAAAGTAAGGTTTGCAAGCCAGCGGGCACGACATCATGTTGTGCCCGTTTTTCTTACCCATTCATTCCAAAAATCTTATGAAACAATATTTACGAACCGCCCTGAGCAGG
Source organism: Dyadobacter soli (assembly GCF_900101885.1). GTDB lineage: Bacteria > Bacteroidota > Bacteroidia > Cytophagales > Spirosomataceae > Dyadobacter > Dyadobacter soli. The sequence goes on from NZ_FNAN01000019.1 coordinate 73,606, forward strand.
CAGCGGTTGGGCATGCTTGTGCTCGGAGCAGCCGTTTTTACCCGCGTTTCGGCGCAGCACGACCCGATCCAGCCGTTCGGCGGGAAGGTCGGCAAAACGATCGAAGAGACCGAACAATGGTGGCAGCAGCAGCCCAAAGCCCCGAAAGGCGCGCCGAATGTGGTATGGATCCTGCTCGACGATGTGGGTTTCGGAGCGACGTCCGCATTCGGCGGGCTGATCGAGACACCCAATTTTGAAAAGCTGGCGAAAGGCGGTTTGCGTTATACCAACTTTCATACAACCGGCATTTGCAGTCCCACGCGCGCATCCCTGCTCACAGGCAGGAACCCGCACGCGGTGGCGATGGGCCACCACGCCGAACTCGGTATCGGAGCGCCCGGCTATAATGGAAACATCCCGTTCGAGGCGGGGACGGTGGCCGAGATTTTTAAGGAAAACGGCTACAATACATTCGCATTGGGTAAATGGCACGGTAACCAGCCGCGTGACCTCACCATCGCAGGTCCTTATAATCGCTATCCTACCGGTCGCGGTTTTGAGCATTTTTACGGCTTCCTGGGCGGCGCTACCGATCAGTGGCATCCGCAGCTGGTTGAGGAAACTTCACCAATCGATATTGAGCCTAATACCAAACATTTGAACCAATTATTGTCCGATAAGGCAATTTCCTACATTGCCAACCAGAAGTCGGCCGACCCGGAAAAGCCATTCTTTCTCTACCTCGCCACCGGCGCCGCGCACGCACCGCATCACGTAGCGCGCGAGTGGAGCGACAAATACAAAGGCAAGTTCGACGGCGGCTGGGATGAATACCGCGAAAAAGTTTTTCAACGGCAACTCGCCGGCGGACTGGCGCCGAAGGGTACGCAACTGCCTCCGCGACAGACGGGTATAAAGCCCTGGAACTCGCTTTCGGCCGATGAAAAGAAGATTTATGCCCGGTTTATGGAAGTGTATGCCGGATTTCTTTCCTACACCGACTACGAAATCGGCCGGGTAACGGATTACCTGCAACAAATTGGCCAGCTGGATAATACATTGATTTTCCTGGTCGTCGGCGATAACGGCGGTAGCAAGGAAGGAACTTACACCGGCACGGCGGGCACGGCCGAGAAGTCATCCGGGGATGATATCCGGTTCCTTCTGTCGCAGTACGACAAGCTGGGTACGGAATATAGCTATCCCAACTATCCGCTGGGCTGGTCACAGGCCACCAACACGCCGTTCCGTTACTGGAAAAGCGATGTGAATGCCGAGGGGGCTTCCCATACCACGCTCATCGTGCATTACCCGAAAGGCATTACCGATAAAGGCGGCCTGCGCGCGCAATACACGCACGTGACTGATATTCTGCCCACTACCATCGAGCTCACCGGCGTGAAGGTGCCCGGGGAAATCAATGGCTACAAACAATGGCCGTTCCATGGCACGTCGCTGGCGTATTCGCTTAATGACGCACAGGCGGCGTCGCGGCACACGCAGCAGTATTACGAGCTGCACGGCGGCCGGGCCATTTACAAGGACGGCTGGAAGGCGAGTGTTTACCACCCGCGCAATACATTCGGCGAACAGACGACCGATATCAATTTCATCGCGGATTTCAAACGCGACAAATGGGAGCTGTACAATATCAATGAAGACTGGAACGAGATCAACGACCTGGCCGCCAAACATCCCGAAAAGCTGGAAGCATTGAAGAAGCTCTTTGATGAAGAAGCTGAAAAATACCAGGTGTACCCGCTCAAAAACTTCCGCGCAGGGCTTACGCCTCCGACAGTTCGTCTTAAAACGGTCATTTACGAAGGTACCACCATTAAAACGCGGGTGTACATCGGAAAAGGGCCGGTGGAAATTACTGCCGAGGTCGAAACGGGTAAGAATGCGGAGGGCGTGATTTTCGCGAATGGTGGCCTGCTGGGCGGAAGCAGTCTTTTTATTAAGCAAAACAAATTGCATTACCTGCTCAACGACGGGCTGAAACAGGTTGTACTAACTTCTTCCAAAGCCCTGAAAGAAGGGCGTAACACCGTTCGCATTACGTTTTCTGCCGATAAAAAAGTGACATTGCTGGTCAATGGTGAGACTGCGGCCGAGCACGCGGGTGTTGGTACAAAATACCTTGCTACCGCTTCGTCGGATGGTTTCAGCGTTGGAAAAGACCTCAATTCACCCGTTACCAAAGATTATCCCGGCACTTTTGCATTCAATGGAAAAGTGAAGCAGCTGGTGATCGAGCAGAAGGAGGAGAATCAGGAGAAAGTGGGTTTATTACAAAAGGAAAAGTAACATTTAAATATCCTTCCATGAGAAGATTACTAATGGGCGCGGCGGTACTCCTGGCAGCGCTGACGGCCCACGGACAAACCCAACGTAAGCCCAATATCGTCGTGATCCTCGCCGACGACCTCGGGTATGGCGACATCGGTACATTCGGCGCTACGGACATCCGCACCCCGAATATCGACGGACTGGCCGCGAAAGGTATCAAACTGACCTCGTTTTATTCTTCCTCGCCCGTATGCAGCCCCACGCGCGCGGCGCTCATTACCGGGCGTTACCCACGCAGGCTCGGGATCGACCATGTGTTTTTTCCGGAAAGCTTCACCGGCATTCCGTCCGAAGAGGTCACCATCGCCGAGGCGTTGAAGGGCAATGGCTACCGCACCGCGATCTTCGGGAAATGGCATTTGGGCCATCACAGGCAGTTTTTGCCTTTGCAAAATGGTTTCGACGAGTATTACGGCATTCCATACAGCAACGACATGATGGGCGTTGCGTACCTGCGCGGAAATGATGTGGACAGCATTAAGGTCAATCAGAAATACATCACGCAGACCTACACGAAGGAGGCCGTACGCTTTATCGGTCAGAACAAGGACAAGCCGTTTTTTCTCTACATTACCCATAACATGCCGCACGTGCCGATTTACGCTTCGCCGAAATTCGAAGGCAAATCCAAACGAGGGCTGTATGGCGATGTGATCGAGGAGCTGGATTGGAGCGTTGGAGAAGTGGTGAATGCATTGAAAAAGAATGGGTTGGAAGAGAATACGCTGGTCGTTTTTACGAGCGACAATGGGCCGTGGCTGATCTTCGATGTGGAAGGAGGCTCGGCGGGGCCATTACGGCAGGGTAAGGGCACTACTTTCGAAGGCGGGCAGCGCGTACCGACAGTAGCCTACTGGCCCGGCAAGATCAAACCCGGAACCGTTTACGACGACCTTGCCTCGCACCTGGACCTTTACCCGACCATTATCAGCCTCACGGGCAGCCAGAAAACACAAACTAAAAAGCCGCTCGACGGGGAGGACATCAGCCCGGTGTTTTTTGGTGCCGGAAAACGGAAGGGCGATGAATTTGCCTATTATTCCAATGGCATTATCGAAGCTTACCGCAAGGGCGACTGGAAGATCAGGCTGCCGCAGAAGGATGTGAAGGTCGGTAGTGCGGTGATCGTTCAGGCGACGGATACATTGCTTTTTAACCTAAAAAATGATATTGGTGAGCAGAACAACCTGCTGAAAGCTAACCCGGCGAAAGCGAAAGAGCTGCTGGCGTCGCTGGAAGCCTACAAAAAGAAGATAGGCGATACGCCGCCGCCGCTCGTCCAGCGAATGCCTTCGGACGACAGCCATATCAAGAAAAGAGCCGAGCGGGCCGCTGGGAAAAATACCGGTAAGTAAGTAGTTTTGGAATGGTTATGTGTTTGATAACCATTCCATTTTTTACATTAAAACGAGCCATGAAAAAAATCACAACCACCAGCCTGGGGCTTTCATTTGCCCTGTCTGTTTTGTTTGCGTCCGCTAATGCCCAGGACATCGCGCTAAAACCTGCTTCGCTTACGCCTTACCAGGTAACCGCCACCGCCACCGACTACAAAGGGAAAGCGGCCATTGCAGTGGAAATGCCCAAAGCGCCCATCAATGAAAAAACAGTGGCCGTGTTGAAAGACATTGATTTTCACAACGGTACCATCGAAGCCACGATCTCGGGGCAGCCCAAGGCGAACTCGGGCGAAGGTGCCCGTGGGTTTGTCGGGATAGCATTCCGCGTGGCCGCTGATACTTCTAAAATGGAGCTTTTCTACATCCGCCCCACCAACGGCCGTGCCGACGACCAGGTGCGCAGGAATCACTCCGCTCAATATGTTTCGATGCCGGGGTTTCCGTGGGAAAAGCTGCGCAAGGAAACGCCCGAGAAATATGAGTCCTATGCCGATCTGGTGCCGGCCGAATGGACGAAAGTGAAGATTGAAGTGAAAGACGACAAGGCGAAATTTTACGTCAATGGCGCCGCTCAGCCGACATTGATCGTGAATGATCTTAAACAAGGAAAAGACCACCGCGGAAGCGTAGGCCTGTGGATCGGGCCCGGTACACTGGGGCATTTTACCGATTTGAAAGTGACCAAAGCGGATTAACCGCATTCCATTCCCTGTTAAACATCAAAAAATCCCGATAATGCGTGGTCAGCCTTGCATTATTGGGATTCTTAAATTTACTTTACCTACCGAATATATAGAGTATTGTTTTATTGAAAATCCTGCCGACCGGAAATAGCCACCATTTCCAGAGGGTACATTTGCAAATGCCTGTCAATGCTTGAATGATGGGGGTAGGGTTTCGCATATGCGCTGGGTTGCGTATATGAATGAAGGTTATGTTTTTGGTGCCAGAGATTGCTGCCGTGGTAGTCTCTTTTTTGGAAGTAACCACTCAATGTATATGTATAAAAAACCAATCAGCTGGCTGTTTTTGCTGGCCGTTACATTCACTGCGCAAGCTGTTTTTGCCCAAAAGAAACCCAATGTGATCGTGATCCTCGCCGACGACCTCGGCTATGCCGACCTGGGCTGTTACGGCAGTGAAATTCCGACCCCTAATCTCGATAAACTCGCCCAGAATGGCGTGAGGCTTACTAATTTTTACAATACAGCACGTTGCTGCCCTACACGCGCTGCCCTGCTCACGGGTGTGTACAGCCATCAGGCGGGCATCGGGCATATGATGGACGACAAGGGCGCCGACCATCCGGCTTACCGCGGCCAGCTGAACCATAACAGCGTGACCATTGCCGAAGTGATGAAAAGCGCCGGCTATTTTACGGCAATGACCGGCAAATGGCACGTAGGGCACCAGCATGGCGTGTACCCGTCCAATCGCGGCTTCGACCGCTCGCTGCATGCGCCGGCGGGAGGTTTTTATTATGGAAGCGGTAACAATGCAAAACTGTTTCTGAACGGCCAGGAGATTCCGAACGACTCCGACAAGCTGCCGAAAGACTGGTACTCGACAGACCTTTGGACGGATTACGGGCTACGGTTCATCGACGAAGCCGTGGCGGAAAAGAAGCCATTTATGCTCTATCTCGCGCACAATGCACCGCATTTCCCGTTGCAGGCACCGGAAGAGGATATTGCCAAATTCCGTGGCAAATACCTGAAAGGCTGGGAAAAATTGCGTCAGGAACGTTATGAGAAACAGATCAAACTCGGGCTCGTGGACCCGTCGTGGAAACTGCCGCCCGTTAATCCGAATGTAAAGAAATGGGACAGCCTGAGCGACGCGGAGAAGAAGCGCTACGACGATATGATGGCGATTTACGCGGCCGTGATTTACCGCCTCGATAAAAGCATCGGCGACCTGGTGGCGGGCCTGAAAAAACGCGGTGTTTTTGATGATACCGTCATTCTTTTCGTGTCCGATAACGGCGGTAATGCCGAGCCGGGTATCGAAGGCCGTTATGAAGGCGACCAGCCAGGCACTGCGAAATCGACTGTTTTTCTCGGTCAGGGATGGGCGGAAGCGGCTTGTACGCCATTCTGGGCCTACAAGCACCACACACATGAAGGCGGTATTTCTTCGCCCGGCATTATTTCATGGCCGGCGGGTATTCCGGCGTCGCGCAATGGGAAATTCGAACGCCAGCCGGCTCATATTATCGATATTATGGCCACGGTGGCGGATTTGGGGAATGCCAAATATCCATCGACTTATGCCGGCAACACCATCCAGCCGCTGGAAGGTACAAGCTTGAAACCGGCATTTACGGGCAAGTCTATCAACCGTAAAAACCCGATTTTCTGGGAGCACGAAGGCAACCGCGCCATTCGCGACGGCAAATGGAAGCTCGTGGCCGAAAAGACTGAAAAATGGCAGTTGTACGACGTAGAGAAGGATCGCACGGAGCTGAATGACCAGTTTGACAAGCAGCCGGAAATCGCCAAAAAGCTTGTGGCCAAGTACGAAGAATGGTACAAACGCGTAGGCGCCGAGGAGTATGACAAGACTTTCAAATGGTTTTATGATTACGACAAAGCCAAAAACGGTGCTCATGCAGGCAATGGAAAATAAAAACTATCGCATTGCTTTTGGGTTGATGCTGCTGGCAATCGCTGCGGCAATGCATCCCTCCCTTGCCCAAAACACGAAATACAACGTCCTCTTCATCGCCGTCGACGATATGAACGACTGGGTCGGGCCGTTTGGCGGGTACCCGGGCATTAAAACGCCGAACATCGACAAGCTGGCAAAAAAGGGAGTGGTTTTCAAAAAGGCATATTGCTCCGCCCCTGCGTGTAATCCGTCGCGCGCGAGCCTGCTCACAGGCGTGCGGCCGTCGAGTTCGGGGGTTTACCATAATAACCAGCCCTGGCGACCTGTTTTGAAGGATGCCGTGACCATTCCGCAGTATTTCACTGCCAACGGGTACGAGGTGAAAGGTGCCGGCAAGATTTTCCACAATGCATTTAACGACAAGGCCTCCTGGCCGTCCTACTTCGGCATTCCCAAGTCACCCGAGCCGCCGCAGGCACCGGTGAATGGTTTTGCCCATTTCGATTGGAGCCCTGTGAATGTGCAGGATGAAGATATGGGTGATTATAAGGTGGTGAATGAGGGTGTCGGTTTCCTGAACGACAAACATGAAAAGCCTTTTTTCCTGGCAGTAGGCTTTACCCGGCCGCATTTGCCCTGGTATGTGCCGCAAAAGTATTTTGACCAATACCCGCTTTCTTCCATTAAACTCCCTGAGACCGTTGCCAACGACTTGCAGGACGTCCCGGACGCGGGTGTGAAAATCGCCAAGCCGAAGGGTGACCACAAATTCATCTTAGAGCATAAGCAATGGGAAAAGGCCGTTCAGGGGTATCTGGCTAGCATTACGTTTGCCGATGGGCAGATTGGCCGCTTGCTGGATGCTTTGGAGAAAAGTGAGTATGCCAAAAATACGGTGATCGTTTTCTTCGGCGATCATGGCTGGCACCTGGGCGAGAAGGAGCATTGGCGGAAGTTTGCATTGTGGGAAGAGGCTTCGAGGGTTCCGTTTATCGTTTACGCACCGGGTTTGTCGAAAGAGAATGGTGTTTCCGAACGTACGGTGAACCTGATGGACATCTACCCGACGCTCACCGAATTGTGTGAATTACCCGCCAAAAAGGGGGTGGAAGGCCACAGCATTGTGCCGCTGCTGAAAAATCCGGCAGCCGCATGGAGCCATCATTCCATCACTACACATGGTTTTGGAAATCATGCCGTGCGTTCTGAAAAATTCCGTTATATCCGCTACAACGACGGTTCGGAGGAGCTTTACGACCACGATGCCGATCCGCAGGAATGGAAGAATCTGGCAGGTGATGCGAAATATGCGGCCGTTAAAAGCGAACTGGCAAAATCGTTGCCGGCAATCAATGCCAAGGATGCCCCCACGGTGAAGGAGGGCAAGGAGTAGTTTAAACTGTTATTTATGATGAAAAAATACGTATTACTAGCCTTGGCGGCATTTTCACTCACTCCTTTTGCTGCATCGGCAGGCTCGGGCAACGACGATAAGGCTAGGCCGAAATACAATGTCCTGTTCATTGCGGTTGATGACCTGAACAACGACCTTGGCACTTACGGAAATACATTTGTGAAGTCCCCGAACATCGATCGGTTGGCCAAACGCGGCATTCGGTTCGATAGGGCCTATACGCAGTTTCCGCTGTGCAGCCCGAGCCGGTCGTCGTTACTCACCGGTCAACGGCCAGATGTGACGAAGATTTATGAATTGCAGACGCATTTTCGCAAGAATCTGCCGGATATCGTTACGCTGCCGCAGCTCTTTAAGAACAACAATTATTACAGTGCGCGGGTAGGAAAAATATATCATTACGGCGTGCCCGGCCAGATCGGCACCGACGGGCTCGACGACCCTGATTCTTGGAACTACCGCGTGAACCCGAAAGGCCGCGACAAAACCGAGGAGCCATTGATCAAAAACCTTACACCCGACCGCGGGCTTGGTAGCGCATTGGCCTGGCGTGCCACGGAGGGGACGGACGAGGAGCAAACCGACGGCATGATCGCCAGCGAGGCCATTAAAATCATGACCGAGAAAAAGAATGAGCCGTTTTTCCTGGCAGTCGGCTTTTTCAGGCCGCATACGCCTTACGTGGCGCCACAAAAATACTTCGATATGTACCCGGTTGACCAGGTGCCGCTCCCCAAAGAAATCCCGAACGACCTCGACGATGTCCCCGAAGCCGCATTGTTTACCAAACCACCGCATTGGGGCCTCGATGAGGCAAAGCGCCGCGAAGCATTGCGTGCCTACTACGCGACCATTACGTTCATAGATGCGCAGGTAGGCAAACTGATCGACGCCGTTGACAAGCTGAAACTCGCCGACAACACCATTATCGTGCTTTGGAGCGATCACGGCTATAATGTGGGCCAGCACGGGCAGTGGATGAAACAGAGTCTTTTTGAAAACTCCGCCCGCGTGCCGCTCATTATCTCGGTACCCGGCGGCACGAAAGGAAAGGCATCCGGCCGCACAGTTGAACTGGTGGACATTTATCCTACGCTGGCAGAACTCTGCGGGCTCGACCCGAAACAGAATTTGCAGGGGAAAAGCCTGACGCCGTTGCTCAAAAATCCATCCGCTGTTTGGAATAAACCTGCCTATACCCAGGTTAGGAGAGGCCAGATTTTCGGCCGCAGCGTACGCACGGAACGTTTCCGCTACACCGAATGGGACGGCGGCAAGGCCGGTGCCGAGCTGTACGATCACCAGAAAGACCCCGGTGAGTTCACGAACCTCGCGAAGGACAAGAATTTTGTGATAACGGTTAATGAGCTAGCTGTTTTGTTGAAAAAAGGCTATCCGGAAGCAGCGGAGCAAACGGGTAAATGACCCGGGGTTAGTGGTTTGTAAAATATGCAAAGGACATTGATCATCATCGCGCTGGCGCTTGCGTACACGTGTGCGGCGCTCGCGCAGGAGACGAAGAGGCCCAATATCATTTTTCTCCTCACCGACGATCACCGCTGGGATGCGCTCGGTGCTATGGGTAACAAGGTAATCCGCACGCCGCACCTCGATGCGCTCGCCGGGCGGGGGATTTTGTTTAGAAATGCGCATGTTACAACCGCTATCTGCATGGTTAGCCGAGCCAGTTTGCTGAGCGGGCAGTATATGTCGCGGCATGGGATCAATGATTTCAATACAGACTTCAAACCCGGTGCATTGGCCAATACTTACCCTGCATTGTTGAAAAAAGCGGGCTATAAGGTTGGTTTTATAGGCAAATTCGGGATAGGCGTGAAGAACCAGCCCGATACCCTTTTTGACTATTGGGCAGCCAAAAAGGAGGGGCAGCCGCAATACGAACTGGTCAATGAAAGTGGCCGCATTATTCACCACACCGACAGCGTGGGCAAGGACATTGCGCAATTTCTCGACCGATTTGCCGCTAACGATGCCCCGTTTTGCCTCTCGGTAAGCTTCAAAGCGCCGCACGAACTCGACGGTAATCCGCCCAAATATCCGGTCCAGGAGCGTTTTAGGGCATTGTATGAAAATACACCCATCCCTGACCCGCTCACCGCCGCGCCGCAATACTGGGACAGCCTCCCGGCATTCTTCCGCACCGACCAGAACATCGGCCGAGATCGCTGGAAGCCGCTTCTTTCCACCCCCGAACTTCGCCGACAAACCACGCGCGACTATTACCGGCTCATTTCGGGTGTTGATGAAGTGGTTGGAAACATGGTTGCACAGCTTAAAAACCTGAAAATCGACCAGCATACCATTATTATTTTCATGGGTGACAATGGTTTTTCATTGGGTGAGCACGGGCTGGAAGGGAAATGGTTTGGTTACGAAGAATCCATCCGCGTCCCGCTGATCATTTCGGGCGGGGCATTGCCGAAAGCGCTTCGGGGCAGATCCTCTTCACAACTCGCACTGAATATCGACATCGCGCCTACAATACTAGCATTCGCCGGCGCTCCCGTTCCTTTGGATATGCAGGGCTACGACCTCACTGCCGTGGAGCAAAAGAAACTGCGGCCCCGCAAGGACTTTTTCTACGAACATACCTACCTGGGCAGCCCGCGCTTACCGAAAGTGGAGGGCGTCGTGAGTACGGATTTGAAATACATGCTTTACACCGACCACGGGTATGAGGAGCTTTATGACAATGCAAAAGATCCGCATGAAACCATTAATCTCGCGAAGCGGGCTTCTAAAAAGGCGCGGTTGGAAGCGATGCGGAAGCGGTATGTGGAATTGAAGCAAGAGGTGAAATAGACGAGGGTAAAAATTACCTTCGTTTTTTAAACGAGGGCGTTTTTCTCAATTTTTTGCCCTCGTTCTGGAATGCACTAGTCTATCGGGTATAGCTGAGGTAGTTTTCTTTGAATGCCGAAATAGCCTTCGTAGGGATAATCATCGAAATCGTTATACTTATGATCGTCCAACTCTTCGATATTATTGAAAACACGGACGCGATTAATCATTCTTCGTTCGTCGAACGATAGGTATGTGAACAATAGCTTCGTAATCCTGGTGATTTGGTCAAAGTCATGCAAACCTGTAAGCGAGGGGGCACTGACGCCAAGAACGTAACAGTCTTTACCCATACCGTGATACGCCGGGGCAAGGCCGATAGCGTCCACTAGCAAGCCGTTTTTCTTTTCTGAGCGAAATGCATCTTGAAGCGCTTTTACCAATGCAGTTGCAGCCATAACAGAACAGTTTTTAGTGAATTTACAAACATTTCAGCGGTTTCGACATCGCAAGGCAAATCATAGCGACGTTGTTCCGACCATTTGGAGGCCATCGACCAGTTGTCAAAGAAAGAATCGTCTTCTGCACAAACTTTTTGAAAATCATTATTCAGCCCAGCCAGGATTACTAAATCCATCAGATTGTGTATCATAAACGCCTTGGCAATATATCCCGGAACGACTTCTTTATCAAACATCTCAATGTCCAGCTTTTTACAAATGACGGCTTTCAATGCCAGCTCAATCGCGTAACCTCCAATGTAATAAGCCCCGGCAACATGGCCGTTTGCGATGAGGCATTCCGCGTCGCGCAGCCGTTCAAGCGCCAGCAATTTTAATGAAGCAGCATTTGCCAAAGTCCGGGAGGTTTAGTTTGCAGATGAGTATTGCGCGCAAACTAGGCTTTGTCCCGCTGAAAAAGCAATCAAATGAGCAAAGTGGCGGGATGGATGTGCAAGCGGCTGCGAAGAGTAGCGCCGCTCTAACTTTTCAGTACGTTCATAAGCCGGAAGTTTAGGTAGAGTTTCTCTTTCCCGACTGTTACGCTTTGCAGGAAATTCTTTTCTTCGAGATTTTTCAAGTAGTTCCCGACGGTTTTGATATTACCCAGTCCCGCGTTTTCCAGCGAGCTTCTTTTGGTGTAGGGCAGCCGGAAAAGCACTTCCAGCAAATCTTTGGAATAAATTTTCGGAAGCGTTTTTTGTATTTCTTCTCCCATTTCCTTCATCAATGCCGCAATATGCTCGATTCTGGTGCGGCTTTCACGCGCCGTAACTTCAATCATATCCAGCATGTAAAGGATCCAGTTTTCCCAGTTAGCTTTCTCTGTGACGTGGCGAAGGTTGAGGTAATAGGCGTTCTTGTTTTTAAGAATGTAGCTGCTCAAATAGAGCGCGGGCAAATCCAGCAAGCCGCATTGTTTCAGGTAAAGCAGCATGATAATGCGGCCCGTGCGCCCATTACCATCGAAAAACGGGTGTATTGCTTCAAACTGGTAATGTATCAATGCCAATTTGATCAACGGGTCGAGGTCGTCGTCGATGTTGATGAAATGTTCAAGTGCCGCGAGTTTTTTACGGATTACCTCTTCGCTGTCGGGCGGGGTGTAAATCACCTGGCCCGTTGCGGGGTTTTTGAGTTGAGTGCCCGGGATGTTCCTGATGCCCGATTGGTTTTCCTTGATGATCTGCATGATGGCAATGAAAAGGTTGGTCGTCAGGATAGGCCTTTTCCGGATTTCTTCCAGGCCATACCATAAGGCATCTTTATAATGGATTACCTCTTTCGTGGGGGCGTCCTCGATATTCTTGTCGACAATGGACGCCTGAAAAAGCGCATCTTGCGTGGTGATGATATTTTCGATGGCCGAACTGGCCTGCGCTTCCTGTAAGTTGATCGTGTCGATAAACAGAAGCGGATTGGGCAGGTTCGTGATAGCTCCTTTCAATTCCGATAATGCCCTGCTGGCCGAAATTACCTTTTTGAATACAGTTTTCGTTTCCATTTTGCCCTTTGGAGGCAAATCAGGCAGATTATCGTATGGTTTTAATGGACTGTATTGCATAGGAAGAACGAGGGCGTTTTTTACCTGCGTTTTGAGAACGAAGGTAAAAATATCAAAAAAACGCCCTCGTTCAAATTTCAAGTGTAAAAAACGCCCTCGTTTTTTGCATTCTAAAAATCTTTTATCAATCTTTGTCTATCGAATTTGTAGATTTATTGAGAACGAAGGGAGAGGTTAGGCTCTGTGATCTTCTGGCAACCTGTGACTCGTCAAGGTGCCCCAACCTAATTCTATTGATAAATCTGAAAATCCAACCACTGAGTGAATCAGGTATTGCGCAGTTAATCAGGTTGTTCTGGCCTTGGTGACCTGTGCCTTGCCGCCAACAAACTTTGATCAACAACAAACCAGAGACACATGGAAATTTATCTGGATAATGCGGCTACGACCGCCCTGGACCCGGAAGTGATCGAGGCGATCCTGCCGTTTTTGACGACACATTATGCAAACCCTTCGTCGGCGCACGGCGCCGGCAGGAAAGTGAAAGAAGCCGTTGACAATGCGCGCCGCAAGGTGGCCGGGCTACTGGGCGCTTCGCCGGAGGAGATTTATTTCACTGCCGGTGCGACGGAAGGCATTAACCTGGCATTGTCGGGCGCGATTCAGGAGTATGAGCTCAACCACGTCATCACAAGCCGCATCGAACATAAGGCGGTGCTGCAAACGCTCAAACGCCACGAGAAGGACGGCGATATCGAAACCAGTTTCGTGAAACTGGACGAACGCGGCAATGTCGATTTGTACCACCTCGAAAACCTCCTCCGCGCAAACCCACGCACGCTCATTGCACTCATGCACGGGAACAACGAGATCGGCAACATTACCGACATTCACGCGATCGGCGTGCTGGCTCGGCGGTACAATGCGGTGTTTTTTACAGATACCACCCAAACCATGGGTAAGGCACATTTCAATTTGCAGGAGGCGGATATCGATTTTCTGGTGGGCTCAGCGCATAAGTTTCACGGGCCAAAAGGCGTAGGATTCGTTTACATCAATCAAAAACATAAACTCAAACCGCTGATCTACGGCGGAGGGCAGGAGCGGGGCCAGCGCGGTGGAACGGAGCATGTGGTGGGCATTGTAGGACTTGCCAAAGCGTTGGAAGTTTCATACCGTAACCTGGAAGCGACCCAAACCAAAATGTGTAAGTTCAAACAATACCTGGTATCGAAGCTGGCGATAAGCGGGATCGAGGGGGTTTGTTACAATGGCGAGAGCAAATACATCGAAAATAGCGTCGCTAACGTGCTGAATGTCTCGTTTCCCTGTCTGAGTACGGGCAGTATCGTTGCAAAACTGGATCAGATCGGTATTGCGGTGTCGGGCGGGAGCGCTTGCCAGGGCGGGGGTACGTCGCATGTGATACAGGCGTTTGCGTGCGAGACCGACAAGGAGAATGTGCGGTTTTCGTTTTCCAAATTCAATACATTCGAAGAACTCGATGTGGTGGTGGACGCTATCACGCGGATCTATGAGTCGGACCTGGCCGTATCGGGGCGGGCAGGCTGGAAAGAGATCGCGAGCTGGGGATAATTGCGCGAAAAGGAGAGGGCCTCACGACGGAATTCAGGTTCCTCTTATTTCAATTTTAACAAAATTTAATGTACTGCTTTGGCACCAAACGGTAGCTAAGGGCGTAATGATAGTAGGACCGCCGACCGCCGAAGTCAGAACAACAAATCGGCGGTCGGTCGTCAGCCGTCAGCGGTCAAAAAAAATATTCTCAACAAACCACATAACCATCAAGACCAATGAGTAAAACCTTTTTTCTCCGGATCATTTACCGGAATGCCGGGAATCTGCACAAAATCACTTCCAGTGTGGAATCTGTAAACGGGGCGAAGATCAAGCACCTGAACTTCATCAGCAGAGGCAAAAGTTTCGTAGGCGTGATTGCATTCGAAGCTTCGCAACTGATCGATTTCGAAAAAATCATGACGCTGATCCGCCGAAACCGCGACATTTCGGAAGTTGAACGGGTGATGGATGGCTCATTGTGTTGTTGAAAATAAGCCGCAGCGCGGCACCCTGTTTGTAGAAAATAGAGTTAGTTAATACGAGACAGCTCCGGATGGAGCTCCCTTACAAGCGAAAACGCCGCGGAAATGATATTCCCGCGGCATTTAACATTATATCGTATTCCAATCAGCAAGTAGCAGCAACCTGCTTGGGCTTTCTGTATTTGTGTAAATTAATCAAAAGTACACTGCCCAAAATCACGATCAACCCGGAAATCTGCAAGGGCGTGATAGTTTCGTGGGCGAAGAAAATGCCCAGCAGCACGGCTACGACAGGGTTTACGTAGGCATAAGTACTCACTTTGGTGGCGGGCTGCACTTTTAACAACCACACATAAGCACTGAAACCGGCGATCGAACCTACGAGGATAAGGTAAGTGGTTGATAGCCAGGCATTAGTCGGGATGGCCGAAAGATTAATGGACGTCCATTCGCCGGATAGAAACGTGCCAGGGATGAACGCAATGCCGGCAGCCAGCATTTGCCAGGTAGAATTGACGGTGGCGGAGTTGGATACTGAGTTATATTTGGAATACAATGAACCTCCCGCCCAGGCCATCGAGCTGAACACGACGAGTACCATCGCAAACAGGTCGCGGCTGCTGTTCATCGAGGACATGGTAGCCATTATTTTTTCATAAAACAGCAATATCACCCCTGCAAAACCGATTACCAGGCCTACGATGGTGGATTTGTTGCTGAGGTTTTCCGACCATTTCGGCTTATCCAAAAGCACAAACCACAGCGGCGCGGACGACACCATAATCGCGACCATTGCGCTAGGCAGGAATTGTTCTACCCAAATAATAGTCCCGTTACCGACAAATAGCAGCAATAAACCCGTCACGACGGCGGGTTTCATCACTTTCCAGGAAAATACTTCTTCGCCTTGCATCAGGCTCCAACCGAGCATCAATGCACCGGCGATGATGAAGCGGAATGCGCCCAGGAAAAACGGCGGAAAGCCTTCCAGGGCTCGCTGGATAAAGAAATAGGTGGATCCCCACACGATGTAAACGGTGGCGAATGCCAGTACCACCATGAATGTTGACGGCGCTTTTGTTGATGTTTGCATGGCTACTTCATTTTTCTGGTATAACTAATTGTTGCTCTTCCTTGACCGTTTCGAGGACGATCGTGGTGCGTGTGGACGTGATATTCTGGATTTTGCTGAACTTGTTACGCATCAGTTCCATGAGCGACGCAGAATCGGCCGTGCGGACCTTCACCATGTAGCAGTCGTCGCCCGCAATGTGGTGAACCTCTTGTACTTCCGGAATTTTTGCCAGCTCTTTGGCGGTGTTGTTACTACCCATTCCCTCCGACGATTTCATGGCAATGAATGCTAGCAACGTTTGGCCCAGCGCAACGGGGCTGATACGTGTCGTATATTTGACGATCACCTGCTTCTGTTCGAGCTTCTTGACCCTTTCGAGCACCGCCGAGGGCGCCATTTCCAGCTCACGCGCAAGGTCGGCGTTCGTCATACGCGCATTCTCCTGCATGAGGCGGAGAATGCTGAGGTCGGTTTTGTCCAGAACAATATCTGTACCGTTCATACACTGTGTGATTGGGTTCAAATAGAATTATATTCAAAAATATGGCTTATATTTTGAATATAGTTCTTCTATTACAACTATGAGTTCGCAAGAGTTCGTGAAAAGGAAGATAATTTCGAATTTTATTCGGAGTTGATAGGGTAAATGCGTCGATTGGTAGCTATTATTTATTTCTCATCTTTGTAGGATCTCAAATTTTGAACCATACACGCATGAAAAGTCTTGTAATGAGCTTGTTAACTGCATTGCTCTGCATCGCAGCCGCAACAGCGCAAATCGATCCAAAAGCAACGCCTGAGACGGCGGCGCTCTATCGAAACCTCAAAAAGCTTTCTGAACAACACATTCTTTTTGGTCATCAGCACGCCACGGAATACGGCCACGGCTGGTCGGGCGATGCGGAGCGCTCGGATGTAAAATCGGTGACGGGCTCGCATCCGGCGGTTATCGGCATCGATTTTATGGGGCTGTCGGGACGGCCCGCGGAGGAGATCGCTAAAACCGCGGAGGCATTGCGCAAGAATGTGGTGGCGACCTACAACCGCGGCGGCATTACCACCGTGGCCTGGCATTTCGCCAATCCGGCGTCGGAAGGCGGATTTTATTGGAAAGATGGCGTTTCAAAGCCTGCGATGGCGCTCATCAAGCCGGGCGGTTCGCATCACGAGCAATATAAGCTGATCCTCAAAACCATCGCCGATTTCGCCCATTCGGTCAAAGGCAAGGACGGCACGCTGGCCCCGATGATCTTCCGGCCATACCACGAATTCGACGGCGATTGGTTCTGGTGGGGTAAGGGGCATACTTCGAAGGAGGATTTTATCGCCGTCTGGCGTTTCACGGTCTCATACCTGCGCGACCAG
Organism: Dyadobacter soli; assembly: GCF_900101885.1. Taxonomy (GTDB): domain Bacteria; phylum Bacteroidota; class Bacteroidia; order Cytophagales; family Spirosomataceae; genus Dyadobacter; species Dyadobacter soli. Next base: position 90,670 of record NZ_FNAN01000019.1, read on the forward strand.
CTGGGCGTGCACAATTTCATCTACGCATTTTCCCCTGACAATAAATTCACCTCCGAATACGAATTCCTCGAACGTTACCCGGGCAATGAATGGGTGGATATGGTGGGTATGGACAACTACGGCGATTTCGGCCGGGACGGCAAGTACAATCTCGAAGCAGGCGTGAAAAAGCTCAAAATAGTCTCGGAATATGCCCTGAAAGCCGGAAAGCTGGCCGCATTCACCGAAACAGGCCTGGAAAGCATTCCCAATCCTGCCTGGTGGACGGAGACATTACTGAAAACGTTGAAAGCCGACAAGTTGCAGCTGGCCTACGTGCTCGTATGGCGCAACGATACCAAAAGTCCCACGCATTACTACGCTCCCTTCCCCGGCCAGGTCAGCGAGGCTGATTTCGTGAAGTTTTATCACGATCCTTATACATTATTTGAAAAGGACTTAAAGGAAGTTTATAAATAAATGCGTCGTTTCATAATAACCGGAGGCCGCCTGGTCGTTGACCTGTTATCGTACGGTTACCGTGCGGGCCAAAGATTTAGATTTAAATAAAATTGCTGTAACAAACATTATGACTTTCACTCAAAAACTCACCAACTGTAAAAACCTTCTTCTTTTGACCGGCGCGCTGATGATGTTCGTTGCCGTTTCCTGCGCCCCGAAATACGATCCCAAGCCTGCGCCGACCAGGGCACTTCCCGAGTTGACAACTGGTATAGCCACTTTTAAAGGCGACGCGATCGACAATTTCTACCTCAATTTCACAAGCCTGGGCAATGTAGCGATCGAGGAATACGGCATTGTGTATGCGTTTTTGCCCGATACCACCGCGGTAGACCTCGTCATCGGCGGCGCCTACCCCACGGCAAAATTCACCGAAGCCCCGAAGCTGGGCGCAAATTCAAAGACATTCAACATCGGTTTGCAGGCAGGTACGCACACATTATCCTACCGCGCCTACGCGAAAGTGGCCGGTGGTGAAGTGCGCTACGCTTCCAACCGGGTAAACAAGACTTTCTAGGCCTCGGTAAGCCGTTTAATAAACGAGCGATTGCCGCTTGGTGGATAGGTTGGGGGATCGGTGATTGGTGATATTATAATTGCGAAAAATGCGACGCAATTATGGTTATCAATCAAAAACATTTCAACTGTACACGCCGGTTTTCCTGGCTGATTATTTTGTTGGCCGGTATCATCACACTTTCCTGCACGAAGCATTCGCATAAGAATGATGTCAAGCCGGAGGAGAAGATTATGCCCGACATACGCACAGGCCAGGCTATTCTGCATCCGCTTGGCGGATTGGTCGAGAAGTTTAATGTCAATTTCGAAAAAATAGGGAATGTGCCGATCGAAGAGTACGGGATGGCATACCTGTTCCAAGTTGAACCGACTTTCATGGAGCCAGTCCTCGACGGCCCCAATCCGGTGGTGAAGTTTAAGGGTGAGCCAAAGCAGGGGTCGATCACGGAAACTGTAAATATCGGTTTCCCTGCGGGCACGCACGCGGTTACATTTCGCGCGTACGTGAAAATCAAGGGTGGTGAAGTTTTGTATGCCGAAAACAGCTTCAAAATAAACTATTAATCATGCACCGCCCGCTCCGGAAACTTCCGACTGACCAGATGGTAATTGAACAGCTCCACCAGATCAATGAGGACAGTGTTCGGATCATTCGCGTTTAGGTATGTCCGTACTTTCCGGATGAAATCGTAAAGCGGCTCATAGTACTTGTGGCCGGTTTCTTCCTGGAAGTCCTGGATCGTGAAGGTGTTGCCCTTTTTCAGGATCATATATACCGCGATGAAAAAATACGAGATCGGAAGCTTGCTGCCTTCAAGCACGGTTCCGCTTTGCAATGTGGTGCGGAACCGGCATTGCTTGCACTGGAATTGCTCTTTGGGCGCGAGCCAGTAATGATGGGTACCGCCGCATTTCTTGCAGACGATCCCACGCCGTAACCTGAAATCCTTGAATGCCTCCGTTGCGATGGTTTCGTTCTTGTAAATATCGATCAGATTGCCCGCTTGCATAGTGAAATGATAGATTGAGAAGTCCAAAGCTAAGAAAAAAGATAATATAATATAAAGTCTATCGAATTAATATAGAATATTTTTAGTGGTAAGCTGCCAAATCGATCAATCCACGAATTCTATTAAAACGATAGGAAAATATGCCAAATATTAATCTGGGAAGTTGGTGAAACGGCGAATTTTATTTCTGGTATTTGAGATATGAAAACACTAAATTGGTACAATCTACGGGTGCCGGCCGATTTGGGAAATGGGCTTGAAAAGGGCTGGTGGCAGGTTCTGTGGTTCTTTAAATGCCTGATTTATAGTTCACGTATGTTTGTGGTCGCTAATCCGGCCGCGCCCTGGCAATGCTTTGTGGCGCCATACAGCTCGTTTCTCATTAATAATCAAATACAGAATGGCCAAGTTAAACCAAAATCAAACTGCGCTCGGTGACGTGGCAGCACGGCAACTGGCGATCGCAACCCGTACGGTGCCTCAGTTCGAGGCGATCACGCCGCGCTGGCTTACGCATTTGCTAAACTGGATCCCCGTGGAGTCGGGCGTGTACCGCCTCAACAAAGTGAAAGAAGGCAGCACGGCGGAGGTAGATTGCTCCCGTCGCGATGAGCGCGAGTTGCCGCATACTTTTATCGATTATGTCGAAAACCCGCGTGAATACAACCTGACGGCCGTGCAAACGGTGCTCGACGTGCATACCCGCGTGTCTGACTTGTACAGCAAACCTTACAACCAGATCAGCGAGCAGCTGCGCCTGACGATCGAGAGCATTAAAGAGCGCCAGGAGAGCGAGCTGATCAACAACGGCGAATACGGATTGCTTGCCAGCGTGGCCGACAAGCAGAAAATTTCGACCCGCCTCGGACCGCCCACGCCGGACGATCTGGACGACCTGCTGACCAAGGTATGGAAAGAGCCCGGTTTCTTCCTATTGCATCCCCAGGCCATCGCCGCATTCGGTCGCGAATGTACGCGCAAAGGCGTTCCGCCTCCGACGATCTCGCTTTTCGGTTCCCAATTCATCACATGGCGAGGCATTCCGCTGATTCCTTCGGACAAGGTGCCCATTGAAAACGGCAAGACGAAAATCCTTTTGCTCCGTACCGGCGAAAGTCGCCAGGGTGTAGTGGGATTATACCAACCGGGTCTGCCGGGTGAGCAGTCGCCGGGCCTTTCTGTCCGCTTTATGGGCATCAACGACAAGGCCATTGCTTCGTACCTGGTGTCGCTCTACTGCTCATTGGCCGTGCTGGTCGACGACGCGATTGCGGTTTTGGAAGATGTAGAAATCGGTAACTACCATGAGTACAGATATTGACGGACTGACGGACGGACTCCCCGGCGGTCTTCCTGGCAATTTTCCCGATTCAGGTGCTTTGGAGCGGCTCGCCAACGAGTTTTTCAAGGCATTACCAGGCGAAATGCCATCTCCCGTATTCTCGCCGAACCTCGAAGACCACCCGAGGGCGCAGAAAATGCTGGGTATCATTCAGCAGGAGTTCGGAGACGGGCAATCGCTATCGAACTCGCATTCGCATCAGGATTTTAACCTGGACGAACCGCAAACGAGCCTGCCCGATCCGCACTTTACGGATGGGCATGTACCACCGTCAGTTGCCGGGGTTGGGGTGTCGCCGGGAAGCTCTGCGCGTTTGCCTTATTCAGGCGCGTCGCCATCGCTGCCGTCCTACTATTTTCTGAATGAAAATTTCGGAGAAAAACAGCATATCCCCGGTGCCGCTAACTTTTTGCCGCACAGCTATTCGCCATTTTCGCTGAGCAACATTCACGTCGGTAACGACCGCGACCAGCTGGGCCGTGCCGTGCAGAGCCCGATCGGGCGGATACCCTTCGATGTGAACCGGGTACGGAGCGATTTCCCGGTTTTCAGGGAACGCGTGAATGGCAAGCCGCTGATTTGGTTCGACAATGCAGCCACTACCCAGAAGCCGAAACAGGTGATCGACCGGATCACTTATTTTTATGAACACGAAAATTCCAATATCCACCGCGCCGCGCACGAGCTCGCAGCCCGCGCAACGGACGCCTACGAGGCCGCGCGTGAGAAAGTGAGGGCATTCGTGAATGCGGGTTCGGTGAATGAGATCGTATTTGTGCGCGGTACCACGGAGGCCATTAACCTCGTAGCCAAAACCTGGGGTGACCAAAACCTGCATGCCGGCGACGAAATCATTGTAAGCCACTTGGAGCACCACGCGAATATTGTTCCCTGGAAGCAGTTAGCAGACAGAAAAGGACTGGTACTGCGCGTGATTCCGGTAGACGACGACGGCCAGATTCTCCTAGGCGCATACGCCGGACTATTGAACCCCAAAACCAAACTCGTATCCTTTACGCAGGTTTCGAATGCTTTGGGAACTGTAACGCCTGCGAAACAGATCATCGAAATGGCACATGCTGCGGGCGCGAAAGTGCTACTGGATGGCGCACAGTCCGTTTCGCATTTGCGCACGGACGTCACCGCCCTGAATTGTGACTGGTTTGTTTTCTCCGGGCATAAAGTATTCGGACCGACCGGCATTGGCGCATTGTACGGAAAAGAGGACATCCTGAATGCAACCCAGCCGTGGCAGGGTGGGGGAAATATGATTGTGGACGTGACATTCGAGCATATTCAATACCATAATGCACCATCACGCTTCGAAGCAGGCACCGGCAATATCGCCGATGCCGTGGGCTTGGGTGCGGCGCTCGATTATGTCAACCGGCTCGGTATTGAGAATATCCACCAATACGAACATTTTCTGCTCGAATATGCGACGGGCCTGATGAAAAATGTGCCCGGTTTGCGCCTGATCGGTACCGCTAAGGAGAAAGCATCGGTACTATCGTTTGTTCTGGATGGTTACAAAACCGAAGAAGTAGGTGCTGCGCTCAACAAGGAAGGCATTGCCGTACGCTCCGGCCACCATTGCGCACAGCCCATTCTGAGAAGGTTCGGCCTGGAAACCACCGTACGTCCCTCGCTGGCATTTTATAATACATGCGAGGAAGTAGATGTGTTGGTGGGGACGCTGCACCGGTTGAGTGGGCAGAGGAGGTGAGTTGACCGCCGACGGCCGACCGCTGACCGCCGATCGTTCGTGTGTGACTTCCAACGCAAAAGACCAATTTTAGACTACAAGAGACATTACCTGATAGTCGCTGAGCATGACCGTCCTACGGAACCAACGCGCGATCGGTGGTCGGTGGTCGGCCGTCGGCGGTCATCTCGCTAATCCGCTCATCAAACCACCCCAATGCCATCATCTCTCATCGATCTTCTTAAAAAAACGCATCATGCCGAGTGGGAGGCGACTCCCTCCTGGCATGATGCCACAGCCTGGCTCGACGACCTGATCCATTTTCTCTTTCCCAGCAATAATTTGCCTAAAAAGACCTCCTATGAAGGTATTTTAAAGAAAAATCAGATCGATCTCGAAAACATCCTGCTCAGTTACCTCGATCCTAAAAAGATTGCTATCGAACAAAAAGTAGCTTCTTTTTACGATGAGCTGGAAACGATTTACAAAAACCTGCGCCTGGACGCCAGCAAAATCCACGAATACGACCCGGCCGCGACGAGCGTGAACGAAGTGATCGTGTCGTATCCCGGCTTTTACGCCATCGCGGTGTATCGGATCGCCAATAACCTCAGCATTCTGCAAATTCCGGTGCTGCCGCGCATTCTCACAGAATATGCGCACGGCAAAACGGGCGTCGATATCCACCCGGAAGCGACGATAGGCGTCCCGTTCATGATCGACCACGGTACCGGCATTGTGATTGGCGCTACTTCGGTGATCGGGAAGAATGTGAGTATTTACCAGGGCGTCACCCTCGGCGCATTGCAGGTTGCGAAGGAACTTTACAATACGAAACGCCACCCGACGGTAGGCGATAACGTCATTATCTACGCGCGGACGACCATTCTCGGCGGCGACACCGTCATCGGCGAAAACAGCGTCATAGGCGGAAGCGTTTTTCTCACCAAAAGCGTCGCAGCTAACTCGCAGGTGTTTAATACGCATCAGCTGCGCATTACGACCCGTGGTGAAGGGTAGCGATCGGCATTTTGACCGCTGACGGCCGACCGCCGACCGCCGACCGCGAATGGTCGACCATAGACCATTTGCTGCTGCGCAGCTGACCATCGACCATGAAGTCTGGATACGATAGCAACGAAAACATGGTCTATGGTCAGGCCGCCAGGCCCATCGTCAGGCCGCCAGGCCGATGGTCAGGCCGCAGGCCTATGGTCAGGCCGCCAGGCCGCATGCCACGCTTTCGGCGGTCGGCGGTCAGTGGTCGGCGGTCATCTCGCTTTTTTCGCTATCTTGGCCCCATGCCATCATCCATCCGCAACACTGTCAAACTCCTGAGAATCCCGTTCTCATTCTTCCTCGCGCCGCTGTTTCTTTTCGCTTACAGCCAGGCCGAGACGGTGGTGCACAGGCAGGCGTTGTGGAGTTTTCTGATCATCCATTTCCTGGTTTATCCGGCCAGTAACGGCTATAACAGCTACGTCGACCGGGACGAGGACAGCATTGGCGGACTGGAAAAGCCGCCGCTGCCCACCCGCGAGCTCTTTTACCTCACCATTTTTTTGGATGTCGCCGCAACCGTTCTGGCGCTCGTTTTCGTAAATACATTGTTCGCATTGTGCATGGTGCTGTATATCGGCGCATCGAGGGCGTATAGCTCGCGGCAGATCAGGCTGAAAAGGTACCCCTTCATCGGTTTTCTGACGGTGGTGATTTTTCAGGGAGCATTTACCTATTACATGTCGATTGCCGGCATTTCGGGCGGAGCGTTGCGGCTCGACACGGCCAATATCTTCGTGTTACTGGGCTGCTCCTTCCAGATCGCAGGCGCGTACCCGCTCACGCAGGTATACCAGCACGAGCAGGACCAGCGCGACGGCGTGATCACATTGAGCTACAAATTGGGCTATATCGGCACTTTTGCCTTCACGGCGGCCATGTTTGTGCTCTGCAATGTGTTTTATTATTTGTACTTTACGACCAGGGAGCTTGGAATGATTTTTTACATTGTCCAGGTGTTCTTCGTCCCCATTGTGATCTGGTTCGGGATATGGTTTACGTTGGTTTGGAAAGACCGGCGGCAGGCCAATTTCAGGAATACCATGCGGATGAACTGGGTAGCGGCGATTTGTATGAATAGTTGTTTCATCGTTTTAATTATTATCAACAGAATTCCATTGAGTTATCTATCCTCTATTGAAACAGCCGTTCCCGAATATGGTTATGCACAGGAAACGCTCACCGATTTCTACCTGCGTTCGACCGACGACCTGAATACCCGCCGGAAAATCAGGATCGTCGCCAGCAAAACGGGCATCGACAAGCGCTATTCCGTAATCCCCGATTTCAATAAAAAGCCCGAAGAATTCACGTTTTTCAACCGGAATGCCGCATTAATGCCGGAGCCGACGCTTTCGGAGCGCATGCAGCTTTACCAGAAATATGCGACCGCGCTTTCGATAAAAGCCATCGGACAAATAGCTGGTTTTGAAAATATCAAAAAGAGCATTACCCACTTGATCACCGTCACCTGTACGGGACTTTTCGCGCCGGGCCTGGACGTCGAGCTGATGCGGGAGTTGAAGCTAAATCCGACAATCGAGCGCAGCAGCGTCAATTTTATGGGTTGCAATGCGGCCATTCTTGCATTGAAAAATGCGGATGCGATCTGTAAAAGCCGACCTAATGCAAAGGTGCTCGTCGTGTGTACCGAGCTTTGTACGATCCATTTCCAGAAGCGGTATAATGACGATTACCTGCTCTCCAACATGATTTTCGGCGACGGCGCGGCCGCATTGCTGGTATCGTCGCAGCCCGACGACCGCTATTTGCACCCGGTCAAAATCGACGGCTTCAATTCGATGGTATTGCATAATGGCTATTCGGATATGGCATGGCAGCTTTCCGAGACGGGTTTTATCATGAATTTGTCGTCCTATGTGCCCGATCTGATCCGCGAGAATATCCGTCCTATGCTCAAAGCGGTAGGGCTGAAACCGGAGGATTACCGGCACTGGGCGGTACATCCCGGGGGAAAGCGCATTGTGGATGATTTTGCGTCCGCTCTGGAATTGGACAAATGTCTGCTCGGTCCTACCTATAATGTCCTTAAAAATTACGGAAATATGTCGTCGCCGACGGTGCTGTTTGTCCTGAAAGAAGTATTGGAAAAAGCAAAACCGGAACATTCTGGCGATCGCATATTCACGGCCGCATTTGGCCCGGGGCTGAGCATCGAAACCATGCAGCTGCGCTATGTTCAGGCATAGAAGCTTGCAAAAGGAGCTGCTCGATGCAGATGATATCCCTTCCGCGGACCTTTTTCAAAACCTCCGGGAGCTGGATTTTATCAACCACTGGCTCGGCGGTTATGACATTTCGTTCAATGCATTGAAACGTATTCTGGAAAAGGGGAGGCGTTATGCGCTCGTCGATATCGGCTGCGGCGGAGGCGATACGCTCAAACGCATTGCCGCATGGAACCGCAAAACCGGCTTTGATATTGAGCTTTACGGCGTCGATTTGAAGGCGGATTGCATAGCGTATGCCGAAGAAAATCTCAAAAACAGCGGCGTAACGCTCATTTGCGACGATTACCGCAACACTTACCGGCATTTGGCGAAGGTCGATATCATCCACGCTTGTCTTTTCTGTCATCATCTTACCAATGCCGAATTGGTTGAACTCGTGCAATTTGCGTTGAGCAACCGGGCGATCCTGGTGATCAACGACCTGGAAAGGAACCCGGTGGCGCATTATTCGATCAAAACTTTGACGAGGTTTTTTTCAAAATCATACTTAGTCAAAAACGACGCACCGCTTTCTGTGTTAAGGGGTTTTAAAAAGAAAGAATGGCTGGAAATACTGCAACAATCGGGTGCCACTCGATTTTCCGTGCGTAACAAATGGGCATTCAGGCATGAAGTGATCGTTTATGGAAACGCAGACTGAACATTTCGAATGCGCCATCATCGGCGGCGGCCTGGCGGGGCTTTGTCTGGCCATTCAACTCGCAGACAGGGACATTTCGACGGTGGTTTTTGAAAAGAATAAATATCCGTTCCACAAGGTTTGCGGAGAATATATTTCAATGGAAAGCTGGCCTTTCCTGGAAAGTTTGGGACTGCCGCTTGCTGATCTTTCATTGCCCAAAATCGATTACCTCGGCATCAGTTCCGATCGCGGATTTATGCTGAACCACCAGCTCGGAATGGGTGGTTTTGGTATCAGCCGGTATAGCCTCGATAATTACCTTTTTGAAATAGCCTCGCGTAAGGGCGTGCGCGTGATGCAGGGATGTCGTGTTACGGACGTGCACGGGAATGCGGCCGACGGTTTTCATATCCGCACTTCCGCCGGGGATTTTACTTCCAAAGTAGTGTGCGGAAGTTACGGGAAATACGCGCCGCAATTCATTCAGCTTTCAGAAACTAATGCATTCGATACCGATAACCAGAATTATATCGGCGTTAAATACCATATCAAAACCGATTTTCCCGCCAACCGAATCGAGCTGCATAATTTCAGCGACGGGTATTGCGGGATTTCCATAGTGGATCGCGACTGGCATTGCCTGTGCTACCTCACTACCGCAAGCAATTTGCTTCAAAATGGTAAGGACGTAAAGCAAATGGAAGACGCGGTTTTATTCCGAAACCCTTTTTTGAAAAACTATTTCAAAAATTCCGACTTTGTAAATGCGCAGCCATTGGTAATCAGTAATGTGCAGTTCCACAAAAAGCAAACCGATTCAAACGGTATTTTCCTGCTGGGTGATGCGGCGGGCTCCATTACGCCGCTTTGTGGCAATGGCATGAGTATGGGCATGCGCGCCTCGAAATTGCTTGTCGCACAACTACTTCCTTTTTTTACCGGAAACCAGACCTACGAATCGGCTTTGGAAAACTACCACCGTACCTGGAATGCCGCTTTCGGCACGCGGATCAGGGCGGGCTACCATTTACAAAAGCTTTTCGGCAAAAGCCGCACCACCGATCTGGCGTTAAAAATGCTCGGTAAAATGCCCTGGCTCACGTCAAAGCTCGTTTCGCTCACGCACGGGGAGGTTTTCTGAAAGCTTTTTCTTTTCCGATTTTTGGAGGAAATACTCAAAAAGAAATGCATTCAGCAGCAGGAGCAGCATTCCGTAGAAGACATCTTCAATGGGAATGGTGAGGATACGTACGCCGAGGTTTTCCGCATTATTATACCACACAACCGGTTTCTCAGGCCCCGTACCGGTGAGTATGCCGTTCACAATCACGAACGGAATGAGCAGAAACTGGTGCGAATAATAGAATAGCCCCAGCCATGTCGGCTTGGCCTGCCATTTTAAATAGATCAGAAAAATAGCAAGCCAGCTCATCGCGGACGATGTGTAGTACCGTCCCGCCCCAAGCAGGCCGAGCAGGAGGCAAAGGCCTATAAATATGGAGGTAACTATTTCTGTTCCATTTAAATGCAAATGTCCCTTCCAGAGCCTAAAACAATAGTAGGTAAACATGCAGGCGTAAGGAATGCAGATAAAAAACAGTATTTCCTCGATCGGCAGGCCGAACAGCCCGAAGCCCGTGAGGTATTGCGGCGTAAAGCCCCAGACGCCGATTTTAGTAAAATAACTGTCCCAGATGATAAACGGCACCGCCGAAATCAATATGGCCAGCCAAAGTGCCTTCCAATGCTTGTCGAGCCTGATTTTGGGATGAAATGAGGCCAATAATGGCACCGAAATGGCGCCCAGGTCGACCAGCAAATAGAGCAATTTCATTTCGCGACGGCTTTTTGGGCTTCACGGAAATATTTCAGCGGTACCCACAGCATTCCAAAGCATTCGCCGCCGTGCTTGCCGAGGTGTTTGTGATGCATTTTGTGCGCCCGGCGGATGGCTTTCAGATACGCCGAATCGGTATTTCTGAAAACCCTGAACCGCTGGTGGATAAATACATCGTGCACCACGAAATACGTGAAGCCGTAAATGGTAATGCCCAGCCCGATCCAGAACAGGTAATTGAAACCCGCTTCGAGCCCAAACCACAGGAAGGTAATGCCCGGCGTGGCGAAGATGACGAAGAAGTAGTCGTTCTTTTCAAAAAAATCGCCGTCGTCGCGCTGGTGGTGGTCGTGGTGGAGCGACCACAATAACCCGTGCATCAGGTACTTATGCGCCAGCCAGGCCACGCATTCCATTGCCACGAATGCGGCCAGGGTAATGAGAACGTTGAGTGTCCAGTGTGGCATAAGGCTGGTTTTTAAGGTTTTGGTTGCGTTAACTTCCGATCCTGCGGGCGATTACGGGCATGCATATCTTGAACCATTCGGTGTAAGCATGCGGGTTTTGCGCGATATTGGCCTGTATTTGAGCTACGGAGAGGTATTTGTATTCGCTTGCCTCTGCCGGGTCGATGGCCGGAATGGCGTCGGTAACGCCGTAGAAAACATGGTCTAATTCATTCTCCGTAAGGCCGTTTTCCAGATCGGCGCGGTACTGGAAGGTATAGAGGAATTCCAGGTCGGTTTCGATACCCATTTCCTCGCGCAGGCGCCGCACGGCACCCTCGTGCACGGGCTCTCCGGGGAGCGGGTGGCTGCAACAGGTGTTCGACCACAGCCCTTCCGAGTGGTATTTGCCGAATGCCCGCCTTTGCAGGAGCATTTCGTTTTTGGAATTAAAAATAAATACTGAAAATGCGCGGTGAAGCACTCCTTTTTCGTGGGCTTCCAGCTTGGGCATCAGGCCAATGGCTTCGTCGTTTTCCGTTACCAGCACAACTTGGTCGTTCATAGGATGGTGGGTTTCAGGTTTTGTATTGTGGGAGTATTCTCCCTTTACAACACAAAAACGTCATAAAAGATCAAACTGGTGCCTCAGCAGCGAGCGAAACATCAGTCCGAACTTGTCGATATCCGGGATCCGTATCCTTGCATTCATTACCTTTTCCGGCGGTGTTTCCTTAATCCGCAGGAATAATTTGTTGTAATAATAGTAAGCCAGGTAAACCCCTCTGCGCGAACTCGCTGGCAGACGACGAATGCCGATCAGCGCTTCTTCGAAATCGGCCTCTATCTCGCGTTGGATCTCCGCTTTATCGGCGTAAGAAAAGTGGTTGAAATTCACGCCCGGAAAATAAGTGCGGCCGAGCGTCTGATAATCGGCTTTCAGGTCCCGCAGGAAATTCACTTTCTGAAAAGCCGCGCCGAGTTTCATGGCGTAAGGTTTCAATGAATCATATAATGCAGTATCGTTTTCTGAAAAAACACGCAGGCACATCAGGCCCACCACCTCCGCCGAGCCGAGCACATATTCCTGATAGCTGTCCTGCGTGTGTTCCTTTTTGAGCAGGTCCATTTCCATACTCTTCAAAAACGTATCGATAAGCTCCCATTCGATCGCGTAGGCATGCACCACGTGCTGGAAACTGTTCAAAATCGGGTTGATACTGATCTCCTCATGAATGGCTTCCTGTGTTTCCTTGCGGATGCGCGCCATCATTACCTCCTGGTCGTAGCCATGAAAGCTGTCCACGATCTCGTCGGCGAGCCGTACAAACCCGTAAATGCCGTAGATCGCCCGGTGCAGCGAGGGTTTCAGGAAGTAAATGCCCAGCGAAAACGAGGTGCTGTACAACTGCGTCGTTTTCTTGCTGCACGATGCCGATAATTCATCAAAAAGACTCTTCATAACTGGCTGTTTAGGTATTTGAGAACTTCATGGGCGGCAATGGTGCCGGAAATGATCGCGGGGGGAACGCCTGGGCCCGGAACGGTGAGCTGGCCGGCGAAAAACAGGTTATTTACTTTCGGACTTTTTAGTTTGGGCTTGAAAATGGCCGTCTGGCGGAGCGTGTTGGCCAGCCCATATGCATTGCCCTGGTAAGCATTGTAGTCGTTTTTGAAATCGGAAACACAGTAACTTCTCTTGAAAACCACCCGGTCGCGGATCGTTTCGCCGGCGAATTTTTCGAGCCGGTCCATCAGTAATTGGTAATAATGCTCGCGGATAGGCTCCGGGTCGGGCAGCCCGGTGGCAATGGGCATGAGAACAAACAGGTTTTCATGCCCCTCCGGCGCTACGGACGGATCGGTAACCGACGGGCAGCAGACGTAAAAAAGCGGCGCAGTAGGCCATTTTTTATCCTTATAGATCTCCTCCGAATGCAGCCCGAAATCCTGGTCGAAGAAAAGGTTATGGTGGCGTAGCTTCGCAATGCGCTTGTCGACGCCGAGGTAAAATAGCAGGCAAGAAGGTGCGAAAGTGCGTTCCTGCCAGTAACTGTCCTCGTACTGCCTCTCCCCGGGCGTCAGCAGCGCCTGCTCGATATGCCGGTAATCCGCGCTGCCGATCACGGCGTCAATCTGCACCGAACGCCCCGCCGTATGGATATGCTTTACGCGCCCGCCAGCAGTTTCCAGTTTTTCGACCGCCTGGGAGGTGCGGAACTGCACACCCGCTTGCCGGGCAATGTATTGAAACGTATCGGCCACTTTCCCGAACCCGCCCATTGGGTAGAAAGTGCCCTGTTTGAGGCCCGAGTAGTTCATCAGACTGTACAATGCAGGCGTGTCCCTGGGCATTGCGCCCAGGAAAAGCACGGGAAACTCGATCAATGCGAGCAACCGCTGATCCTTAAAAAACCGCCGCGCGTGTTTGCTGAACGAACTGAAAAGCTGCAACTGCAATGCCTGACCGAAAAGCCGGAGGCTCAGGAATTCGGTAATGGAATGGCCCGGTTTATACACCATGTCATCCATTCCCACGCGGTATTTGAACTCCCCGTCGGCGATGAACCGGCGGAGCTTCTCTGCGGCGCCGGTTTCTATTTGTTCAAATAAAAGGCATAGCTCCTCGAAATCGGCGGGAATGTCGATGGCTGCATTATCTTCAAAAATGACTGCGAAACCCGGGTCGAGCTGGCGAAGCTGGTACAAGTCCGCTGTGCTGCGTCCGAACCGTTCGAAAAAGCGTTCGTACACATCAGGCATCCAGTACCAGCTCGGGCCCATGTCAAAAGTGAAACCCTTTTCAGAAAAAGTCCGCGCACGGCCGCCGATCGTATCGTTTTTCTCAAAGACGGTGACGTCATGCCCCTCGCCGGCAAGGATAGCGCCCGCCGCCATGCCCGCAAAGCCGGCACCGATAATGCCGACCGACTTTTTACCTGCAATATTATGAATGGGTGTGTCCGGCATCCGTTCCGATGATTTCAAACATTTGTTCTATGGACTCGATTTGACTGATATGCGGGGTATTATCCGGGCGGTCTACGCCGCCTGAAAAGCAAATCCGGCAGTTTGGAAAATCCTGCGCAAGCTGGCCGAGTAGTTCCTGCGCCCGATGTTCGGGCTGGTTGGCTACGAAAAAGGTATAAATGTGTGTAGGCGTAATGTCGGACGCCGCGGCTTGCAGGTCCGCATAAGGTACGCGCGAGCCCAGGTACACCGCGTGCCGGCCTGCACGTACGAGCAGGTAATAGGCGAAAAGCAAGCCGATTTCATGCTCCTCGCCTTCGTGCAGGAAAAGCAGCCATTGCTGTTCGCCGGCTTCGGGTACTGGCAGCGCGTCTATTGCGGCAAACAGTTTCTGGCGGATCAGGTTCGATAAAAAGTGCTCCTGCGCAGGCAGTAATGCGTCTTTCGTCCACATCAGGCCTGTGCGCACGAGTAGGGGATAAAGGATTCTTTCGTACGTAGCGACGATGCCCAGACGCTGGACGGCGTCGGCGAACATTCGATGGAACGTTGGCGCATCGTAGGCGGCAATGGCGATCACCGCCTGATTGATCCACGCCTCCACGTGCTGGTCGGTATGCAATGACTCGGCGATAATGCGGTCGATCTCTTCCCTGATCTGCACGTTGGTGAGCTGGCTAATATGCGAGATTTTCATCCCGCGGTTCAGTAACGTGCACACATTGAGGAGTTTCTTGACGTGGTCGTCGTTGTAAAAGCGGATGTTGGTGTCGGTACGCTCCGGTTCGAGCAGGCCATAACGCTGCTC
The DNA here is from genome assembly GCF_900101885.1 of Dyadobacter soli. GTDB lineage: Bacteria > Bacteroidota > Bacteroidia > Cytophagales > Spirosomataceae > Dyadobacter > Dyadobacter soli. Next base: position 105,741 of record NZ_FNAN01000019.1, read on the forward strand.
CCAGATGCGGATTGTATGCGCCCTGGTGCTGGTAATGCGTTCGAGGTCCCGTATCGAATAAGTCGACATTTTTTTGTTTAATCTTTTTCAAAAATAGTTAAACAAAATTATTTGTGCACTTTTTTGTAGGAAAAATAAAAATTGCTGCTACTTTTGGTATTGATAATATCTTATGTCTGATTTTAAAAATATCAACTCATGGGTGCGCAGGAAATTTTCTGGTCTGTCAATATCAAGTTCCTCCGTTTGCGTCAGAAACTTAGCCAGGAAGCGCTGGCGGAAAAGCTCGGGATCAGCAGGGTGAAGCTCAATGCGATCGAAAGCGGCCGGACGGCCAATCCAACGGTCGACGACCTGATCAATTTCTCGGAGTATTTCCGGATGAGTATCGACAGCCTTCTTAAAATAGAGCTGAGCAAGCTTTCCGACCAGAAACTGAAAGACCTGGAAGAAGGCAGCGAGCTGTTCATGAAAGGCGACCAGATCCGCGTGCTGGCCATTACGGTTGATAAGGAAGATAAGGAGAACATCGAATACGTACCCGTGCAGGCGCGGGCAGGATACCGCTCCGGTTACGCCGACCCGGAGTTCCTGGCCACATTACCGCGCTTCAACCTGCCTACCGTGCCTAAAAACGGAACGTTCCGGATGTTCCCGACCGTCGGCGATTCCATGCTGCCGGTACCCGAAGGTGCGGATATCATCACCCGCTACGTGCAGGACTGGACGACCGTGAAGCCGGAGACACCCTGCATTGTGATCCTGAAAGGCGACCAGGATTTCGTATTCAAGCAGGTTACCATTCATCAGGAGGCAGGTACGATGCTGCTTCAATCATTCAATAAACAATACTTCGCCTACACGGTGCCGATCGGGGAGGTGATAGAGCTCTGGGAATATTACAGCTTCCATAGTAAGGCACTTCCCGAGCCGCAGACGGATATGCAACAACTGATGCGCATGTTGCAGGAAATGCAGAACGAATTAAAGGAATTGAAAAAGCGATCGAGCTATAAATAGGGTAGACGAAGCCTTTACAAATAATTGGACAAGCCGGGACCTGTGCCCGGCTTCTTTGTGATAGGTGCTGAAAAGCGTCTTGAAAATGTTATAGTTGTTAAAATGAGGTTAAAAGGCAGAAATCGAATATTTTACGGTTTGTAAAATACGGAATTCTAGAAATACTGGGCGTTTTTAAGGTATTTATGTAGAACTAATGCGCTTAATTTGATATTAAAAACGTTTGGCAAGGCTTAATACTATTTTGTCGATGCGTGTGTATTATCTTCGATTAGTGCAATTTTTTGGCAGGTTGTCACCCCCGAAAACGTTGATATTACCCCAAACAACCCCGGGGTGGTCACAAAAAAAATAACGGATCGAAACGGGTGGTCTAATTTCGTTGAGCAAGAAAATAAAACGACTCAACATTATGTCTGCCAAACCTCTCCTCTTAAATCTGTTAGTACTCTTTTTGTTAATCGCAAATCAAGTATCCGCGCAAAGCCCTACCGCTGCTGCACGGCGTTTCAATATATTCCTTAGAGGTGATGCAACATTGCAAACCAACGAAACCGAAGGCCCGATTGCAGTCGGTGGGAATGTAACTACGAATCAATACCAGATCAGCTTCAACAATCAGCACGGTGTGTTTTTCGTAAACAATGCATCGATCGGTCTGGCGGTTCGCGGGGCGGTCAAGCTCAATAGTGGAAGCCTCACGGTAAATGGTAACAACTACGTGAAAATCGGTAACTGCAACCCTTCCAGCACATCAGGCACAAACCTGAAAGTCTGGTACAAGGATAATAACAATGCAGCTTCAACCATCCGCATTACCGAAGACAACAAGCAGTATTGGGAAACACCTAATATCACGATCAATGCGAACATCAATACCTGGTCGCCCAGCGTTAGTGAGTTGGTTAATCCGGTTTGTGAAAATGTGTTCGGAACGGGCGCAGACCAGATCGATATCGACGGTGCGTTCACGACATTTATTAAACGGTCGAACCAGCTGAAAGAAATGGCGGACAACCTCCCCATCCGCGATCAGAACGGTAATATCGTCGAATCGGCCAAAATGGGACCGTACCTGGATCCCAGCGTGATCGGCAACAACCCTAAAATCATCGTCGATCCCAACAAAATCAACGTTCTGACCGTTTCGGCTGCCGTTTGGAATAAAATCGGAAACTCAAACATCGAAGGCATTCCGCAAGGCCCGCAACTGGGACAAACTTCACCGAATAATAACTTTGCGCTGATTATCAATATCGTAGATTTTCCTACATTCTGTGGACAGACGGGCGGTAACAAAATCAACTTCCCCGGTTTCGGCGGATTGTCAGATCCTCAGGGCAGCTACGTAATCTATAACTTCCCGGATGCGACCAAAGGCCTGACATTAGGCGGAAATGCGCAGATCAGCGGTACCATTTTCGCGCCGCAAGCCGATGTGGTGAAAGAGAACAACGGAAATATCAACGGACAAATCATCGCAAAAAGCTTTGTACACAAAAGCGACGAAGTACATTTCTGGCCGTTCCTCCCATCGATCCCGGAACCGGTTGAAAAGAAAATCGACGCTGCCGCATCTTCGAAATGTGTGAAAAATGCGGCCTGGCTGGATTATAATGTCACTCCAAACTACGATGTCGCCGGCCAGACGGCAAAAATCGAATGGATCAATTCGGAAGGAAAAGTGATCCAGGAAGACAGCGGCCTGCCGCTTACAGGCAGCCTTCTTTTTCCCGGTGCTGCGGTGGATATCAATGGAAATGGCGTTGCGTGGCCTGGATTTAAGCAGGAAAACAGCAAATGGGTAGAGGACCCGAGCGATCGTTACGGCTCGTTGCGTACCGATGGCGCAACCATCCGGGTGACTGTAAACCCGTCGACCGTGGTAAACATCACCTATCCTGCGTCAACCTCAACCTGTTACACATCGCCTCCTCCTGCAACAGCTTTACCGGTAACATTAGCATATTTTGCTGTACAAAATGTAAATTGCAATGCGGAACTGAAATGGAAGGTAACCGAAGCCAAAAATTTCTCGCATTTCGAGGTCGAACGCTCGTCAGATGCAAAGACTTACAATGCCGTTGCCCGGATCGATTACGACGCCATCAAGGCCACATATAGTTTCAACGACACACCTTTTTCATCAGAGTCAGTACCTGTAAAGACCTACTATTATCGTCTGAAACAGGTAGATACCGACGAGACATTCGAGTACAGCGCAGTCCGCAGCGTGCAAGCCGGAACCTGCGATGCCCGGTTGGCAGTGGACTTCTTTCCAAATCCGACCCAGGACGAAATGAATGTCAAAAGTTTCTCGCCGGTGAAAAAAATCGAAATATTCACACTAGGAGGAAAGCAGGTTTACCAGGCAATGCCGGCGACCGCTCAAACAGAAATCAAAGTTAATGTTCAAGCTTTGGCGCAAGGAATGTATATTGTGAATGTGGTAAATGCAGAGGGAAAGCATTCCGCCAAGGTGCTCAAAAAGTAGAATGAATTGATCTTATATAGCGTTATGTGAAACTTAAAGCTGCCGGCATTTTGCTGGCAGCTTTTTTATATGGCAGTCATATTTCACGAAAGCTTCCTCCCTTTCCATTCATATTGCCCCTTCTGGGCAGCCAATCCGAAAAAGCAGACGTAGAGCGAGTAAAATATCTGGGTTACCGGGATGAATATGAGCGACTTTCGTTTTTCCAGGAAATTAAGAACCGAACCCAGGAAAAACCATTCGGGAATGCATTTCAAAGCCAGCATGCCCCAAAAAGCAAATGCGGAAATGCTCCCCGTTAATGCAAGCCCTCCCGCGAGCAGCGCAGAAAAATTGCTCGCGAAAATGTAAACCGCGAGGACGAGCGGGGTTTTGTTCTGGTAATGTTTCCATTTGCTGGCCCAACGTTTCCGCTGGCGGTAAAAACTGGCCCAGTTCCGGTGCGGGGCGGTTCGGATGATGGCGTCGCGGTGGCGGAGAAACCGTACCGAGCCGGGGTGCCGTGCGGCGACCTTGTGCATGAGGAACTCGTCATCGCCGGAGGCAATGTGCCGTACGCCATCGTAACCATTCACTTCCAGGAAAGTGGCCTTCTCGTAAGCGAGGTTCGCGCCGTTGCACATGGAAGGGTAGCCTGCCGACATCGAAGCCGCCCCACTGCCGATCAGGCTTGCGAATTCGACGGTTTGCAAATGGTCGGTGAGGCTGGCTTCTTCCGTGAATGTGACTGGCGAACTGATGAGCTTCGCGCCTGTATGCAGGTAGCACGTCGCGATCGCGTGCAGCCAGCCGGCTTGCGCGCGGCAGTCGCCATCGGTGGTGACGATGAGCTTGCCCATTGCAAGCGTCATGGCCGTTTCGATCGCCCGCTTTTTGGGCGCTGAGGTGCGTTCGTCGGGGAGGGGAGTGAGTTTTATCCGTGCCTTTGCATTTGCTGAGAACGCACGCACGATGTCGGCGGTATTGTCGGTGGAACTGTCGTCCATGACCAGTACTTCGAAATGGGCGGTGGGCAAGGTCTGGCGGTCGAGATCTTCGAGCAGGGCAACGATGTTTTCGGCTTCATTCCGGACAGGTATGATGACGGTGATCAAAAAGTCCGCGGGAATGCTCATTGTTGCCGCAGGCTTACGGATTCTGGCCCATAGGAAAGTCAACGCGAAGGTAAAGACGGCATAACTGCCCAGCAGTATCCAGATAACCAGTGCGATCCAGGAGTTAAATGCAGCGCCGCTCATCGGGATTTCTTCCATTTATATTTCCAAACGAGGAAAATCCCGACCAGGATCGGGCCCACGACATTCAGTATCCAGATCAGGAACGTTGCGGCGATGATCTGCTCGGCAGGAAGTTTGAACGGGGCGAATACCACGAGTGCCGTAAATTCGCGCAAGCCCAGGTCGCCCAGGACGTTGATTGCCGGTATCAATGTTTTGGCCAGAAAAATCAATGTAACGCAAGCTGCGAGCTGCAAGACGCTCACCTGAAAGTCAAACAGCGACAATGCGAGTACAAATTGGGAAAGAAAAACAAAGTAACGCAGCAGCCCGTAACCTGTGCCCGTAGCCAGTTCCGACGGCGTATAGCTCCCTATGACATTTAAATATCCCTTTATTTTTACAAAAATCGGACGCGAAGGTTCCCATTTGTCGATTTGCTTTCGGAACGGGAGCAATGCAGGGCCCAGAAAGACAATCGCGATTAATATGCAATTCACCACCGACCGCGCTGTTTCGGGGATAGCGAGCTGGTCGTTCAGGTAAATCCAGCCGCACGAGCCTGCGAGCACTGAAACATAAAACTGGATACCATTTGAAATAAGCGCCGCGCCGATCGCTTCCAGCCGGCGGTCGGACTTCAATGCGGCCACGCGCCCGAGCGTATCGCCCAGCTGCGCGGGAACGGCCACGCCTACCGCCAGGCCCGTGAGCGTGCCGCGCATGGCGTCGCGGAAGGAAAGCGGGATAATGCGTGAGATGAGTTTCTGCCATTTGAGGCTTTCCAGCGCCCAGTTAATGGGTACGAGCAAAAGCATTACTGCAAACACCGGCGCATTCTGCACGGACCATATCGTTCCGAAAACGCTACCTATGTCTCCAATGCCCTTTTGTTCATTCCGGAATGTGCGGTAAATGTAACTCAGTACCAGTGCCGTCACCACGAGTTTGACTACCCAGAGCAGCTTTGCCTGATTGCTTTTTGGCTTTGGAATGGAGAGTTCCTTATCTTGCACCATGTTAAAAACGGAGGTTTCGGAAAAGGTCATTATTGGGGTCGACCCCGGCACGCAGGTGATGGGTTACGGGGTGATATCGGTCAAAGGACAGCAGATTTCGCTGGTGCAGTACGGGGTGATTCATTTGAGCAAATATAGTACGCACGAGTTGAAGTTGAAGAAAATCTTTGAACGCCTCACCCAGCTGATCGAAGATTACCTGCCCGATGAAATGGCCATTGAAGATCCGTTTTATGGTAAAAATGCCCAGTCTATGCTCAAACTCGGCCGTGCGCAGGGCGTGGCCATGGCTGCCGCGCTGGCCCGCAACATTCCGATCGTAGAGTACTCTCCTAAGAAAGTAAAACAATCCGTTACCGGCAGCGGTAATGCTTCTAAAGAGCAGGTGGCCTATATGCTCGAAAAGATCCTCAAAATGGAGCTCAGCCGCGAGTTCATGGATGCGACCGACGGCATCGCGATCGCGATCTGCCATCAGTACCACGCCAATTCACCGGCTTCCACGGGCACTACCGGTTCCAAAAAGGCCAAGAAGGGCGGCTGGGGTGCATTCGTGAGCGAAAACCCGGGGCGTATAAAGTAAAATCTCAATTTCCTGGTATGATAAAAGCGGGTTGCATTGAGCTGCCTGGTTGCATTGTTATGTGTTTATCTGATTGATAATCAACTATTAATTGTTTTTTAATGATAAGATTAAAAAACTTTAATGGTATTAATCCAATATTTGCTTCTAATAATCAAACGTTTGTTTAACTAAATCAAACGATCGTTTGATTTTTACTTTAAAGCCGGTTACCTTTGTATTGTCATTAGCAAAAAGAAGAAAAATATCCCTTGTTAATGACCTACTTAAATGGAATACAACGCGAAACAATTGCAGATAATAGAAGTGGCAGAGCGGCTGTTTTCACAGAAAGGTTTTGCCGGTACTTCGGTGAGGGATATCGCTCAGGAAGCGGATGTGAACGTCTCGATGATATCCTACTATTTCGGTTCGAAGGAAAAGCTGATCGAGGCGCTTTTCCAGCTACGCATGACGGAGTCGAGCTCCCGGCTCGAAACACTGGTGATGGCCAGCGAGCTTTCCGCTCTTCAAAAATTCAATGTCTTTATCGATAGTGTGATCGACCGGCTGATGGGCAACCAATGCTTTCACAACATTATGCTGCGCGAGCAACTGTCGTCGGAGCGTACGCCTGTGATCACGGAATATATACGCGGGTTGAAACTGCGGAATGTGGAACTGATCAGAAGGATGATCCGCGAAGGGCAGGAGGCTGGGGATTTCAAGAAGGATATTAATGTGAGCCTGGTGACTACAACACTTTATGGTACAGTGAATTACGCACTTGCCTCCCAGGATTTTTACAAGATAATCAACGACCTCGGCCACCTGAGCGAGGAGGAATTTCAGACGCATCTCCGTGGCGAGTTGAGCCAACATCTTAAGAACTTATTCAAATCAACAATAACCAATGAACACCACATCCAGAATTAGAAGAATGGTCAGTCTGGCAGCCGGGATCGTCTGGATTGCTGTGGCCGGCCATTCGTACGCACAAAGCGCACGCACGATCAAGCTGGAAGAGGCCATTACCATGAGCCTGCAAAACAGCAAGCAATTGAAACTGAGCCAGAGCAACATCGACCTGGCAGGTTTGGGTATCCGTCAGGTGAAAGAAAACCAGCTGCCGAGCCTGAGCGTTTCGGGTTCGTACCTGCGGGTGAACTCGCCCAATGTGAACCTCAAAATCAAGCAGGAAGGTAGCGACAGTACCGGCAATTCGGGCGGCATGCCGAATGTACATCAGGCGATGTACGGAATGGCGAGCGCATCGCTGCCGTTGTTTTCGGGTTTCCGGTTCAAATACGGCCTCGAATCGGCCAAATATGTCGAGCAAGCCGCTAAGCTGGACGCCGACAACGACCGCGAAGCCGTAGTTCAAAACACCGTGGCCGCCTATGGTAACCTTTATAAAGCTAAAAAGGCCGTCGACCTGGTAGCCGAAAACCTTACCAGTGAGCGTGAGCGCGTACAGGAATTTACGAATCGCGAAAAGAACGGAATGCTTGCCCGCAACGACCTGATGAAAGCCAAATTACAGGAGTCGAATGTGGAACTGGCGTTGCTGAATGCGCAGAACGATTTGAAAATTACCACCATCAACATGAACCTGCTGCTCGGCTTGCCGGAAGAAACCGTGCTCGAAGCCGATTCCAGCAGCTTTGCCCTATTGAAAGAAGAAGGTAATGCAGCCGAATGGGAACAAACGGCGCTGTCGCACCGGAAGGATTTTGCCGCGAACGGAATCCGCCAGAAAGCAGCCGATAGCGACATCAAAGTAGCGAAAGCAGATCTGTATCCAAGTGTAGCACTTTCAGCGGGTTACGTCGCATTGAGTATCCCGGGTGTAGTTACCGTTCCTAATGCGGTAAATGCAGGCATCGGTTTTAAATACGACGTCGCATCGCTCTGGAAATCAGGTGCAAAGATCGCACAGGCACGCACGAAGGCTTACCAGTTGAAAACCAACGAGCAGATTATTCTCGATAAAATCCATCTGGAAGTAAACACCGCCTATTACAACTACGTGCTGAGCAAGCGCAAGATCGATGTGTACGCGAAAGCAGTGGATCAGGCCAACGAGAACTATCGCATTACCAAAAATAAATACGATAACAGCCTGGTAACCACCACCGAGCTGCTCGATGCGGATGTGGCTCAGGTGCAATCGCGCATCGACTACGAAGCCGCGAAAGCCGATGCGGTAGTAGCGTATAAGAAGTTAGAGCAAACAGCAGGCGTAATTAATTAGGGAGGAAAGGGAGGATGGAGGAACGGAGGAAGGGAATCCTCAGGTTAAAAAATCCCTCCTCCCTTTCCTCCCTCCTCCATTCTCCCAAAAATATTCAATCATCGCACCGGCGACCCGGTCAATCATTCAGTCATTCACTAATTCCCCGTTCCACGGCGGATCATTCAAAATTGAATATGGAAACGAAAAACACCACCGAAGAAGCACCTAAAAAGAAAAATAACCGCTTCCTCATTATCCTGGCCGTGCTCATTATTGGCGGCGGCACCTGGGGTTTTACAAAATATAACCACGGACAACATCACGAAGAAACCGACGACGCGCAGATCGATTCGGATATCAGCCCGGTAATCCCAAGAATTTCAGGTTATGTGACCGAGATTCGGGTAAAAGATAACCAGACCGTTAAAAAAGGCGATACGCTCATCGTACTCGACAACCGCGACCAGGTTATCAAACTCGAACGGGCGAAAGCGGGCTTGTTAGGTTCGGAAGGCAGCCTGACTGTCGCACACGAAACGACCAATGCATCGGCGGCCAGCGGCATTACTTACGAAGCAAACATTGCAGTGGTAGCGGCGCAGATCGAAGAAGCGAAAGTGAACGTATGGAGAGCCAACCAGGATTTCGCCCGTTATGAAAATCTGATCAAGGACCATTCGATCACCCAACAGGAATTTGAACAGGCGCAAGCGACAAAACAAAAAGCAGAACGTGCATTGGCGGTATTGGAAGCGCAAAAAGGTGCTGCCGAACGTCAGGCAAAAGCAGCCGGTCGTCAAACCAGAGCTACCTCAGTACAATCTGCCGTAGCGAATGCGAATATCAAGGTTCGTCAGGCGGAAATCGCGAATGCGGAACTGAACCTGTCCTACACCGTGATCACCGCACCGACCGACGGACGCGTATCCAAAGTGAATGCGCAATTGGGCCAATACCTGCAAGCCGGACAGTCGCTGTTCAGCATTATCTCCACCCACAAGCCATGGGTTACCGCGAACTTCAAGGAAACACAGCTGACTAAAATGAAGCTGGGTCAGAAAGTTAAAATCCACGTGGACGCTTATCCGGAGCACGAGTTCGAAGCACAGGTAGCGTCGTTCTCGCCAGCCACAGGTGCGCGCTTTGCCCTGCTGCCTCCCGATAATGCGAGCGGTAACTTCGTGAAAGTGGTACAACGTCTGCCGGTACGCATCGAGTTTACCAAAGCCGACGACAACAAAATCGCGCAGCTGCGCCCGGGCATGAACGTGTTCGTGGACGTGGAGCTGAACTAAGGTTCGCGAACGAACGGAATTTTTGATTCTAAAAACCAAATAATCAATGGAATTACAGGAATCACTCGTCGAATACGGCTACCGCAGGGTAATCATTACCATCACAGCCGTATTGTGTGCGCTGCTCGAAATCGTGGATACGACGATCGTGAACGTGGCGCTCAACGACATGCGCGGAAACCTGGGCGGCACGTTGTCGGAGGTGAGCTGGGTGATCACCGCCTACGCCATCGGTAACGTGATCATCGTACCGATGACCAGCTGGCTCTCGCAGCAGTTTGGCCGCCGCAATTACTTCGCCGCTTCCATCATCATATTTACCGTTGCCTCATTTCTTTGCGGTAACGCCGACAATATCTGGGAGCTGGTGTTTTTCAGACTCATACAAGGTTTTGGTGGTGGCGCATTGCTGGTAACGGCGCAAACGCTCATTACGGAAAGTTACCCACCCGAAAAACGCGGTATCGCACAGGCTATTTATGGCCTTGGTGTGATCGTAGGACCTACATTGGGCCCGCCGCTGGGTGGTTATATTGTAGATAATTACAGCTGGCCTTACATTTTCTACATTAACATTCCGCTCGGTATTATTGCCGCGATGCTGACTATGGAATTTGTAAGAAGTCCCAAGTTTGCGAACAAAAAAGCGGCCAACGAAATCGATTGGTGGGGCATTATCTTCCTTGCCGTAGCCGTGAGCTCATTGCAATATGTGTTGGAAAAAGGTCAGGAAGAAGATTGGTTCAATGACGAAATCATCACAATCCTGACGGTGACCAGCGTCTTCTCGTTCTTCTTCTTTATCTGGCGGGAATGGACCTACAAAAACCCGATCGTGAACCTGCGCGTGCTCGCCAATGGTAACCTGAGGGTCGGTACAATACTCTCGTTCATCCTCGGTTTCGGCTTGTACGGCTCGACATTCATTATCCCGCTTTACACCCAGGCCACACTGGGCTGGACGGCGACGCAATCGGGTATGCTCATGGTCCCCGCCGCCATCGTTACCGCGATGATGATGCCCGTGGTTGGACAATTGCTCCAACGTGGTGTAAAACAGCAGTATCTGGTGGCGATCGGGATGGTATTCTTTTTTGTATACAGCTACTGGGGATACCTGATTTTGACACCCGATACCGGAAGCGACGCGTTCTTTAACATGCTTATCGTCCGCGGAATTGGCCTGGGATTGCTCTTTGTGCCCATTACTACCCTCGCATTATCGACATTGAAGGGCCGTGAGATCGGGGAGGGCGCTGCATTTACCGGTATGATGCGCCAGCTCGGCGGCTCGTTCGGGGTAGCGGTGATCACCACTTTCATCGCACGCCAGAACATGTCGCACCGCAACGACCTCGTCAGCAAGCTCGACGTCAATAACCCCGTCGTTCAGCAGCGTGTCGAAGGCTTGCAGCATAGCTTTATGGCCAAAGGAATGGCGCCCGACGTGGCCCTGAACAGCGGCTACAAAATACTGGACTACACCGTGTCCAAGCAAGCGCAGGTAATGTCATACATGGATGTCTTCCTGTACCTGGGCGTAATGTTTTTGATTTGTGTTCCCTTTGTGTTATGGACGCGGAGCGGCAAAGGTAAAGTCGACACTTCGTCCGTGCACTAGTGTTTTTAAGTGTAGTAGTATTGCAGAAGAAGCTCTCCGAAATCGGGGAGCTTCTCTTGTTTTAATCGTTCGAAGCTCCCGCTTCGGACAACCTATTCGCAGGCCTCCGGCCGGTCGGTCGTGAGAGATTGTTTACACCCTTAGCATTGTTTTTAGCTCGGGAATTCGCAGAGTTTTAACTTTTGGGAAGGGCGTTTCTGCCAGCACATTAAAATGTCTATCATGTGTGACAATGTAGTCTGCCTGGCAGCTAATGGCGCAATCGACAAATTTGTTGTCATCCTGATCAGAAATGAGATTCCAACGATAGTGAGGGGTTGCCCAGATACAATTACGGGCTGTTCTCAAAAGTTCAACGATATTTGCTGCAACGGAAGGAGCGTAAAAATCGCCGATTACCTCTTCATATTCTTCTAGGATTTCAGTGGTAATAGCAAACTCAAACCTACCGGCGCGGATTGCATCGAACAACCAACGTGTCTCGGAATGTCTTGGGATGCTAACCAGAAGGCAGTTTGTGTCGATGACTAAAATCATTCATGCTGCTAATAGGGTGTGCGTTTATGTTCCTCCAAAGCCCTGTTCAAATCCTGCTGAGAAAGTCCTTTTTCCTCCCAAATCCTGTCAACTTCATCGTCTATCTGCTTCGCGAAATAATCTGTAAGCAGCGTTTTGATTTCCTGTTCCTGCTTGGCATTCAGTTGTTTTTCAAATAGTTTGATCATAAACAACTGCATGGAATTGAGTTTGGTCTGTTCCATTCTGAGCTCAGTAATGTTGGTACAACTTAACAATGTTTTTACAATACTTTGTTCGCAAATCTCCAAAAACTCTCCACTGGCGCTCCTCAATGAGCCAATTGCAGAATAATAGTTCGAAGCTCCCGCTTCGGAGAACCTATTCGCAGGCCTCCGGCCGGTCGGATATGCGGCAACGCGGCCCGGAGGGCCATCCTGTTTATAGCAAACGCACAATACACAAAGATTACCGGCTCCGGCGGAGCCTCCTAACGAACATGCAGGAGGCTCCGCCGGAGCCAGGCAATTTATGGCAACGCATTTTCTACAAACAGGCTGCCGCTCCGCGACTTTTCGGACGTGCCGGGTTTAAGATGTTGGCTGCTCGCATTTGAATGCTAAAATCGCGTAGCGATGTAACATCGGTAGCAAAATATAGCAAGCACAGTCGAGAAATCCCGTTAGGGATGTAACAGCACATCATCAGATAATTCGGGGCATGCGGATGTTTCGGCATGCCAGCATCATCGGATCGTAGCGCCATTTCGGTCGTTACATCCCTGACGGGATTGACATGCCACCCATAACTTGTGCTGCTACCAATATTACATCGCTACGCGATTACGCTTTAAATATCCTTTCCTCCTTCCTCCATCCTCCCTACATTTGCCCAAATACAATCCCAATTAAACAGTGCACCAGAATTACCATTTCATCAAACAACTAGCGCCCCGGCTCGATCGCGAGTTGGCGGGAAAAGTCTTTGTAGAAGCATTCAGCCAGCAAAAAGATGAACTAATCATCGTCTTCGCGGAGGACTTGCGGGACGATTTGCAGGAGCAGGAAGAGGAGACAGGTCAGCAGTTGTTAAAACCCTTCTTCATCAAAGCCACTTTAACCAACAGCTTCTCCTGCCTAAGCTTTCCGGAACGCTTCGACCGGGCGCGGCGGAATAGCGTCAATCTTTTCAACGATTTCGAAGGGGATAGGGTAGCTTTTGTAAAAGTTTGCAAAAACGAGCGGGCGATCCAGGTACATTTCGAAAGTGGCAGGGATCTCATATTCAAGCTTTTCGGGAACCGCTCCAATTTCATTGCGGTGAATGCGGAAGGAGAGGTGACGCAGCTTTTTAACAACAAACTTTCAACCGACCGCAGCCTGACGGTAACCTCCCTGAATCGGGAGATAGATCAGTCGTGGGAAGCGTTTGTGGCCCATGATGGCCGCTTCGAACCACTTTTCCCGACGTTTGGAAAGGTCGCCAACAAATACCTTTCGGCGAAACTGGCGGGTATAGCGGATTTGGCGGAGCGCTGGGCCGTTGTGCAGGAGGTGTTGCAGGAAATGGAATCGTCTGTTTTTTACATTACTAAAATAGAAAATATCCCCGCGCTGACGCTTTTCGAAACCGGCGAGGTGGTGCAGGTTTTGCATGACCCGGTGGAGGCGTTGAATGCATTCTACCTCGCTTACATCCGCCTGAGCGGGCTGGATAAGGAGAAGGCGGATATCGTGCGGTTGCTCAGAAAGCGCATTCAGCAAACGGATAACTATCTCGAAAATACCTTCCAGAAGCTGGTTGACCTGGAAAATGCGACGAAAAACGATGAGCTGGCCAATATTATCATGGCCAATCTGCATGTGATCCCCGAGCGGACGGAGAAAGCGGAACTCTACGATTTCTACCGCGATCAGCCCATTACCATTAAATTGAAAAAAGACCTTTCCGCGCAGAAGAATGCGGAAGGTTACTACCGCAAGGCCAAAAACGAGAAGATTGAAATCGATCGGCTGAACGACAGCCTCTCGGCGCGCGAGGCGGACCGGAAGCGGTTGCAGGAGCATCTGGCACACATTGAGACCATCGAGTTGCTGCGGGATATGCGGGCTTACATTAAAACGAATAAACTGGAACAGGGCAATGCCGGGCCGACGGTCGACGAGCTTTTCAAGCGGCTCGATTTCATGGGCTACACGATCCTGATCGGGCGGAATGCGAAGAATAGTGATTTGTTGACAAAACAGGCCCATAAGGAGGATTTGTGGCTGCACGCCAAGGATGTAACCGGCTCGCATGTGGTGGTTAAGAACCAGCCCGGCAAAAAGTATCCGGCGCCGGTGATCGAGCGGGCGGCGGAAATTGCCGCATTTTATTCGAAGCGCAAAAACGATTCGCTGTGCCCGGTGATCGTGACGCCGAAGAAATTTGTACGCAAACCCAAAGGCTTGCCAGACGGCCTGGTGCTGATCGATAAGGAGGATATCGTCATGGTTGTCGCTAAGGGTGAATAATTAACCTAAAACCTCCTTTGATTAATCTTTTGCTATTGCGAACTTCGTGTGAAATTTGAGAACCGGAATTTTTAGTGCAGAATGCTCGAAAGTCGTCGATTTGTTATCATTGGTTTTTTCGCTTTAGTTGGGATAATATACTTGCTGCGACTTTTCTATCTACAAGTGCTGGATGAAAGTTATTCCATCGAATCGTCGAGCAATTCCATCAAGCGTGTTACTGAAATCCCATTCCGCGGGCAGATCTATGACCGCTACGGAAAGCTCATCGTATATAATACCCCCGTTTACGACCTGCTGGTGACGCCCTCTAAGGTAAGAATGGACGATACGCTCCGTTTTTGCCAGGTGGTAGGCATTCAAAGGCGCGATTTCGACAGCCTTATGAATGCCGCCAGCACATATAGCCGTATGAAGCCTTCGCTTTTCCTGCGGCAGCTTTCGAAGGAAGATTTTGCGTCGATCCAGGACATTATGGTCGATTACTCGGGTTTTGAATTTGCCAAAAGCTCCCTGCGCACCTACACGGCACCCACGCTCGCGAACACGCTCGGGTATGTGAGTGAGATTACGAAAGGCCAGTTGGAAAAACAGGAAGAACCCTATTACCGCCAGGGCGATTACATTGGCCAGAGCGGTGTGGAGCGCATTTATGAAAATGAGTTGCGGGGAAAGAGGGGTACCAAGTTTGTAATGCAAAACGTGGCCGGCGTGTACAAAGGTCCCTGGAAAAACGGGGAGCTCGATACCATGGCGGTGGCGGGTGAAAACCTCTACACCGGGCTCGATCTGGAAGTCCAGCAGTATGCCGACAGCCTGATGCTGAACAAAGTAGGAAGCGTGGTGGCGATCGAACCGAAGACGGGCCAGATCATTTCCATGGTTTCCGCCCCGACTTACGACCCTAACATTCTCGCAAGCCGCTACTTTTCCAAAAACTTCGCCGCACTGGTACGAAACCCTTACAAGCCGCTGTTCAACCGGCCTGTTATGGCCAGCTACCGGCCGGGTTCCACATTCAAACTGATCCAGGCGCTGATCGGCTTGCAGGAAGGCGTGATTACGCCCGGAAGCGGTTTCACGCATGCCAACTGCCCCGTAGGATGCCACAATCACCCCGCGACGAGTACAGTTGCGCTCGGGGTGACGCATTCATGCAACCCGTATTTTTACAATGTATTCAGAAGACTGATTTACAAAAACAATATCCAAAACACCTTCAAAGCCTCTGCCGTAGGCCTCGACGCCTGGCACGACAACATTGCGAAGTTTGGGATCGGACAACGGCTCGGGATCGATTTGCCCAGCGAGTACAAGGGGAATTTGCCCAATAAAAAATATTACGACCGCTTTTACGGCGAATACCGCTGGAAGTTCTCGAACATTTACTCGCTCAGCATCGGCGAGGGCGAGTTGCTGATCACGCCTTTGAAAATGGCGAACGTGGCCGCCATTATCGCGAACCGCGGGTACTACTACACGCCACATGTGATCCACGGCATCGGCGACAAGAAAAGTGTAAAACCGGAGTTCCTCGAAAGACATGAAACCGGCGTGGACGCGCATAATTTCGAGCCGGTGATCGAAGGGATGATCGGGGCTGTGGAGGCGGGTACTGCGCGGCGCTCGCGGGTGGAAGGTATTTCCATTGCAGGTAAAACGGGTACTTCGCAGAACAAGCGCGGGGACGACCACTCGATTTTTATCGCATTCGCACCGGTGGAAGATCCCAAAATTGCCATTGCGGTATTCGTGGAGAATGCGGGTGCGGGTGGGCAGGCGGCGGCACCTATTGCCAACCTTATTATCGAAAAGTACCTCAGCCGCAAGGTGACCAACAAGGCGCTGGAAGAGCGGATGATGAAGCTCGACCTGATGAGCAAAGTAGTGTTGCCGACCACCAAAAAACCGGGAGAAACGGAGACGAAGAAAGCCGAGGAAACGAAGAAGACCGAGCCGGTGAAAAAGCCGACGGGTGACCCGAACGACCCTGCTAACCGCCTGCCGGGCGCACCGCATCCCGCCAATCCGGCCGCTATGAGAGGACCGGTAACTTTGCCGAAGCAAAAAGCGCTTTAAGAACTTCAAATCGATATTAAAATGCCTGAAAGCAAGCCGATTACCAAGAACGTGGACTGGATGGTGGTGCTGATTTACATCGCTTGCCTCACCATTGGCTGGTTGAATATCTACGCTGCGGTGTACAACCCGGAAGCGCACACGAGCATGTTCGACCTGTCGAACAATGCGGGAAAGCAGCTGATGTGGATCGGAACGGCCGCATTGCTCATCATTTGTATCCTGGTGATCGATTATAAGTTTTACGAAACTTTCTCTTTCGTGATCTACGCGGTGGTCATATTCCTGCTGGTGGTGGTGCTATTTGCGGGGTCCAACATCAACGGCTCGCGGTCCTGGATCAAGCTGGGTGGGTTTTCGTTGCAGCCGGCCGAGTTTTCGAAACTGGCGGTGAGTCTGGCGATCTCCAAATACCTGAGCGATCCGGCGATCAGCCTGAACCGGAAATTAAAGGATTACTACCCGATTATGGGGATCATCGCATTGCCTGCATTCCTCATCCTTTTGTCGAACGAAACGGGTTCCATGCTCGTTTTTGCGTCCTTCGCCATCGTATTGTACCGTGAAGGAATGCCTGGTTTCATCCCGGCGATCGGCATGATCGGTGCGGCTTTGCTGATCATCACATTGCTCTTTGTGAAATGGTACATTGCCGGGGCCATTATCGTGATCGCCGGATTGGTGATCTGGCTGATGCCGGTTATGACGCGCCGTCGGGGCGGGCTCTGGGCTACGATCATCGTCGCATTTGCCATGATCGGGATTGTGTTCGGCGTGGATTTCTTTATGAATAATGTACTCCAAAAACACCAGCGCGGCCGCATTATGGTGCTTCTGGACCCGGATTCCGACCCGCGCGGCATCGGCTGGAACGTAATCCAGTCGAAAATCGCCATCGGTTCCGGCGGGATTACCGGCAAGGGCTTTTTACAAGGCACGCAAACCAAATTCGACTTCGTGCCCGAACAAAGCACCGACTTTATTTTCTGCACAGTAGGAGAGGAGCACGGTTTCCTCGGGACTGCCGTGGTGGTATTTCTTTTTGTAACATTAATATCCCGCCTGGTAGTACTCGCCGAGCGACAGCGTAGCCGCTTCGCGCGGGTATACGGCTATTGCGTGGCAGGGATCATCTTCTTCCATTTCCTGGTCAATGTCGGGATGACCATCGGGTTAATGCCTGTAATCGGTATTCCGCTGCCGTTTTTCAGCTACGGCGGCTCGTCGCTGTGGTCGTTCTCGGTACTACTTTTCATTTTCCTGAAAATCGACGCCCAGAGGCCGTTTACGCTTTCGCGGGGATGATTTTGAATGATTGAATGAGCCGCCGTGGAACGGGGAATGATTGATTGATTGATTGATTGATTGATTGATTGATTGATTGAATGATTGAATGATTGACCGGGTCGCCGGTGCGATGATTGAATGATTCAATTTCGAATGAGCCGCCGTGGAACGGGGAATGAGTGAATGGTTCGCCAATGCGATGATTGAGTTTGTGGTTAAGGACGGTGAGCTATTCCGGGCGAACGGACTTTTGGCCGCAAATGGATATTTGAACCTGAGTAAATCGCGTAGCGATGTAATATTGGTAGAAATCGAAACGTAAACGTTTTTAAAATCCCGTCAGGGATCCAACAGCAACGCATCGGCTAGGTTGTTACATGCCCAAGGGCATTTTAGAACTTTCGGACAAAGGTTTTTCTACCAATATTACATGCCTAACGGCATTTAAGCACGCAACACTCCCATTTAAATACCATACTCATCGCACCGGCGACCCGGTCACTCGTTCCCCGTTCCACGGCGCCTCATTCAATCATCGCACCGGTCAATCATTCAAAATTCACTCTTGACTCATTGACTCATTAACTCATAACTCATTCACTCATTCAAAACTTCCCCGCCGCCAAAATCATCAGCACCCACCCAACAATCAGCGCCACTCCGCCTATTGGTGCCGTTGCGCCGAATTTGGTGATGCCTGTGAAGCAGATCGCGTACAAGGAGCCGGAGAAGATGATCACGCCGATGGCGAATGCGTTTCCTGCCCATCCGAGCATGCGTACCGCGTCTTCGCCTGCGCGTTGCATGAGTATGCCCACGAGCACCATCGCGAGCGCGTGGTAAAACTGGTATTTTACGGCTGTTTCAAATGTTTCGGTGCGGCCCGAAGCTTCCAGCATTCCTTTTAATGCATGTGCGCCGAATGCGCCGAGCGAGACGGCCAGCGCGCCGAGTATGCCGCCTGCCTGTATCATGAATTTCATATCGTAAACCGGTATCTGGTAATGGTTAAATTGTGAAAAAAGCCGTTTGCCGTTCAGTAGAATCCGGTCGGATCGGCGTGGTAAAGTTAGGTGCGGACGCAGGCGCGACCAACTCTTTCTGGCAATTTTATTAACTTGCGCGCTTCGGAAAGGCATTTTGGAATGCCGGCCAAAGGGAAACGATCAGACCAATGACCATAGAACGCTTCATTCAGCTGTGGACGCACCGCTATCATAAATATACACACATTGCCAAAGCGCATTTGAAAGGCCGCCGGGCCCGGACGCATTTCCGGGGCGTGAAAAGCAGGCTGAAAAAAGGGCAGGAGCTGATCGCGATCATTCGTACGGAGCATTTCGGGGATATTGTGGCCGCTGAGCCGATCTCGCGTTACGTGCGCGAGCAGTATCCGGATGCGCACATCGTCTGGTTTGCGAAGCCAGCATTCGCGGAGCTTGTGGCGCATAATCCGAATGTGGATGAGGTTTTCAAAGAATTCTGCGTGACGGAGCGGCGTGTACTGATGGAAGGTAATGTGTTCGATAAAGTTTTTGAACTGCAATTCAGAAATAATAACCATTGTCCTAAATGCCAGGTGTTTACGGAAAACCCGGTAGCATTGCAGCGCGACATCAATGTTTTCAACTACTTTGATTACGGCAACCTGCTGGAAGTTTTCGCGCAGACAGGCGATCTCATTCCTCCGAAAACAGCCTTCCCCGCCGACGACCAGCCGCGCTTGTACCTGCAACCGTCGCACAAAGCGAAAGTGGATAATCTCGGTTTGCCCGAAAAATTCATTGTAATGCATTGCCGCTCGAATTATGAGCCCAAAGACTGGCCTGCCGATCGCTGGAACCAGCTGGTCCATTGGCTGGCGGAACAATATGATTACCAGTTGGTTGAAATTGGCCTGGAAAGCAATTTGAATGTTAGTACCCCTGCATACCGTAACCTTTGCGGCCAGCTGAGCATTCTGGAAACCGCGGAAGTGATCCGCCGGGCGTCGTTTTTCATCGGGCTCGACAGCGGACCGTCGCATTTGGGGAATGCAACCGGCACATTCGGCATTATCCTGATGGGCGCGCTCAATAACTTCCTGAATTATAATCCCTATTCGGGCAGGTATGGCCGGCAGGAGAATGCATTGCTGGTAAGGAAGGCAGGGCTGCCTTGTGCGCAGCTGCCGTTTGACTTCGTGCAGGAGCAGGTGAAATCGGTGCTGGAAAAAAGCGCTGATAATGCGCCAAAAGTGCTATCGTGAACCGAAAATCGCGCTTCCCACGCGTACGAGCGTGCTGCCTTCTTCCTGGGCGATGAGGTAATCGCCGCTCATGCCCATGGAGAGTTCGCGCATGGTAACCTGCTCGTTTTCGTGTGCTTTGAAGGATTCGAACGTGTTTTTCAAACCGCGGAATTCAGCCCTTACCACATTCAGGTCGTCGGTATTGGAGGCCATGCCCATCAGTCCCGCGATTTTTACATTACTTAATGCAGCAAGCTCGGAAGAGGTGATAATTTCCAATGCCTCTTCTTCGGAAAGGCCGAATTTGGTTTCTTCTTTTGCAATATAAATCTGTAAAAGACAGGCAATTACCCGATCGTTCTTTTTTGCTTCCTTATTAATTTCTTTAAGCAGTTTAAAACTATCCACCGAATGCACCAGGCTAACGAACGGCGCCATATATTTAACCTTGTTGGTCTGCAAATGCCCGATCATGTGCCATTCGATGTCTTTGGGAAGGGCTTCGTATTTGGCTACCATTTCCTGCACCTTATTTTCCCCGAAAAGCCTTGCCCCGGCCTCGTAAGCCTCGGTGAGTAAGGTGGTTGGCTTGGTTTTTGTAACCGCGACGAGTCGTGTTTCTTTGCGGAGTCCTTGTTGTATATGGGCCAGGTTTTCGGCTATGGAAGGCATGTAGAGGTGCTAAAAAATTGATAATTAAGCAGTTAATCCGGTTATTTATTCACCGGAAGCTATAAATCGCTGTTGGCGTATTTCAAAATTGAAAAAAACATACTTCTTTTACCAACTAAATTCAAAATTTAACCTTCTGTATGGACTACAACCAGGAACAAAAGCAAGACAGAAAAACGCTACTATGGGCCGCATTGGCCGTTTTGCTGTTGCTTAATTTGGTGCTTGTTTACTTTATATATCACGAGAAGCAGGAAAACCTCGCGAAAGACGAGATCATTACCGCCAAAACCGAGGAGGTACTTTCCATTAAAACCAAACTGGATTCCATTTCCACAGAGCTCGACATTAAAATTGCAGAAATCCAGAAGCTGGGCGGCAGCGTCGACTCGCTGGTGGCATTGAAGGCGCAGCTCGAAAAGGATAAGAAGGAACTCAAAAATGCCAGCACCTATTCGGCGGCGAATTACAACCAGAAGATCAAAAACTACGAATCGGTTTTGTCTGAGAAAGACGGGGAAATTGCGCGTCTGAGACAAGAGCTCGGCATTGCCACTACCAAAAACGAAGAGCTGAACCAGAAAGTGACCGGCCTGGAATCGGAAAAGCAGTTGCTCGCTGACTCGGTATCGACCTATTCTGCACAAAACAAGGAACTTGCCGACAAAGTAACGCTGGCATCCGCACTCCACGCGGAGAGTGTGAGCGTGAACGCGGTTTCTTCGAAAGGCAAAGAGCGTGAAGGCGGTAAATACCGGGCAAAACGCATCGATAAGCTGAGAGTGAACTTCAAGCTGGCCGAGAATGCGGTGGCGAAGCAGAATGAAAAAGACATTTACCTGCGCGTACTCGATCCGGATGGCGCGGTGCTGTCGGATATGGCAACGGGCTCCGGTTCATTCATGCACAATGGCAAAGAATTGATTTTCAGCTCGAAACAAACTGTGAGCTTTACGAATACGGGGCAGTCGGTTGACATTTTCTACGGCCGCGGCGGTATTCCGATGAAAGACGGCAAGTACGTGATCGAGCTGTACAGCGAAGGCTTCAAGATCGGCCAGGGCGATTTTACCGTGAAATAATAGGCGGTAACTTCGGTTAAGTCATTGCAGGGCTTGGAATTCTAAATTCCAAGCCCTATTTTTGCACCCTCATTTTGATCATTGTGTCAGAATGAGGTTTTTAATTTATCATACAATAACCAATTACCGTATGTCTAAGCAATATGAAACGGTGTTCATTCTAACTCCCATTTTGTCTGAGGCCCAGGCAAAGGACGCCGTTGAAAAATTCACGACAATCATCACTTCCAACGGTGCGAAGATTGTACATGAAGAAAACTGGGGATTGCGCAAGCTGGCCTACCCTATCCAAAAGAAAAACTCAGGTTTCTATCACGTAGTAGAATATACTGCGAACGAAGGAAACGTGGTGGACGTTTTGGAAACCGAGTTCCGTCGTGACGAGCGCGTTTTGCGTTTTATGACTATCGCCCTGGATAAGCATTCAATTGCTTACAACGAGAAGAAACGTAAGGGTCTGGTAGGCAAGAAGAAAGAAGAAGCAACTGAGTCAAAAACCGAAAACGCATAAGCTATGTCACTCGTAAACGAGCCGGTTGAAAAAAACATTAACCGCAAAAAATACTGCCGTTTCAAAAAAGCAGGCATCAAATACATCGATTACAAGAACCCGGATTTCCTCCTGAAACTTGTGAACGAGCAAGGTAAAATCCTTCCACGCCGCCTTACCGGTACAAGCTTGAAATATCAGCGCAAAGTATCACAGGCGATCAAAAGAGCACGTCACCTGGCCCTGTTGCCGTTTGTTGCTGACCAATTGAAATAATACAGTAAAGAGCTATCATAATGGAAATCATACTTTTAACAGATATAGCAGGGGTAGGTTACAAGAACGATATCGTGACTGTGAAAGCAGGTTACGGTCGTAACTACCTGATCCCTCAGGGTTTTGCGTTGCTGGCAAATGCCTCCAACCGCAAAATCGTTACTGAAAACGTACGTCAGGCTGCGCACAAAGCTGAAAAGCTGAAAAAAGACGCGGAAGACATCGCAACAGCGATCGGCGAGCTGGTAATCGATATCAAAACTGTGGTAGGTGAAAGCGGCCGTATCTTCGGACGTGTTACCAACACACAGGTGGCTGACAGCCTGAAAGCAAAAGGCTTCGATATCGACCGTAAGAAAATCACTGTGGATGATGTGAAATCAATCGGTACTTACGCCGCATTGATCGACCTTCACAAAGAAGTGAAACACAAAGTTACGTTGAACGTAGTAGCAGCGGAAGACTAAGCGTTTCGATAATGCATTGAAAAAAGGACGGCTCGTGAGAGGCGTCCTTTTTTTGTATGGTAAGGTTGTTGTGATGACCGCCGACGGCCGAATGCTTGTTCTTTTGCGTCAGGGCAGTAACATGCGATCGGCGGTCGGCCGTCAGTGGTCGGCGGTCAAAACCATCACTTCACCGCCGGAATCCGCAACACCTGTCCCGGATAAATCAGATCCGGATCTTTCAGCATTGGCTTGTTGGCTTCGAAAATGATAGGGTATTTCATCATGTCTCCGTAAACGGTCTGGGCGATTTTGGAGAGCGTGTCGCCTTTTACTACCGTGTGGTAAGTGGCTTCGGGCTCGGGGGTGGCTACCTGCAAGCGGTTATCGACCACCTCTACGCCTTCCACATTGCCTACCGCCAATGCGATTTTTTCGGCATCCTCCTGTTTGGCGACTTCGCCTTCGAGGGTAACCGTATCGCCCGAGGTTTTTACGGTGAGGCTATTGTAGGAAAGTCCGAGCGACTTCACGTGCGCGAGCAATGCGCTGGCACGCAACGGTTCCGCTTCCGGGGTAGGAGCTGCTGCGGGAGCATCTTTACCACCGAATACTTTTTCTCCAACACCTTTGATAAAAGAGATTAAGCCCATGTTTGTGAGATTTTGGTTAATGGAATGAATTGTGTTTGTAAATGAAAGGTAGCGGTAATGTTAACTTTCTTGCGGGTAAGATGCAATTATTATACCAAAATTGCCAACGCATATAGATTTGATAATATGGGTTTTTCCGGGCGCAACTTTGTATTTTTGCAGCTGGTCACAACTACGCTGAATACGCATTAAGTCTCAATGAACCGCACCACATCGCTTGCCAGGTTACAAAATGAATTGTTCGATATCGTCATCATCGGTGCTGGCGCCAGCGGGGCGGGATGTGCCCTGGATGCGGTTTTAAGAGGGTATAAGGTGGCCCTTATTGATAAAAAAGACTTCGCCTCCGAAACTTCCTCGCGCTCTACCAAGCTCATTCACGGCGGTGTCCGTTACCTGGAACAGGCATTCAAAAAGCTCGATTTCGCGCAATTGAAGCAGGTTCGGCACGGATTGGAAGAACGACACATTGTGTTGAAAAATGCGCCGCACCTCGCGCGCCCGCTCGCGCTCATGACGCCCGTAAATTCGTGGATCGAAGGACTGTACTTCACGATAGGGCTTTCGTTGTACGACCGGTTCGCTACCAATGATACGTTGCCGAAAAGCCAGTGGCTCAACAAGAAGGAAGTGCTCGCGAAAATCCCGACGCTGGACAGGAAAAAGCTGCACAGCGGCGTGCTGTATTTCGACGGCCAGCTCGACGACGCGCGCTATTGCCTCGCATTGGCGCAATCCGCATCCGAGAATGGCGCAGCAGTAGCTAACTATGTGGAAGTAAAGGGTTTTGGCAAGGATGAAAATGGCAGCATACAGGCTGTGCAAGCCGCTGACGCATTGAGTGGAAAAGCGGTGACCATCCGCACAAAGCTCGTGATCAACTGCACCGGCCCGTTTTCCGACCATGTCCGACTGATGGCGAATGCTGCATTAAGCGAGCGCATCCGTCCCAGCAAAGGCGTGCACCTGGCATTGCCACACAATACATTGAACAGCGAATACGCGATGCTCATCCCGAAAACCTCCGATGGCCGCGTCGTGTTTGCGATACCGTTCGAAGGCTCGACGATGATCGGTACCACCGATACGGAATGTGAGGAAATAGACGCCGAACCGACGCTCAATCGCAAGGAAAGGGAATACCTCGCGGCTACATTGAATCCGTACCTCGCCAAACCCATCGATGCAAGCGAACTCCGGGCCGGTTTCGGCGGATTGCGGCCATTGCTGGCAGCCGATCCTACCAAATCGACCAAAAGTCTCGTGCGCGACCACGAGGTGGAGCTGGACCTGGCATCGGGGCTGATCAGCCTGCTGGGTGGGAAATGGACAACCTACCGGCTCATGGCGAAAGATGCCATCGACGAGGCTGACAAGGTTATGGGTGAACCCAGAATTTGCAAAACCGCCGATTACGTATTGGCCGGGGGCGAAAACTACCGGAAGAAAAGCTGGAAGGATATTCAGGCGCAATTTGGGCTGCCTGAGGACATTTCGCGGCATTTGGCGCTCAAATACGGCTCACGTGCGCACCTGGTCGCGTCGCTCGCACGCGAGGATGCGCAGTTGCAGGAAAGGCTCAGCCCCGCGCACCCCTACATCCGCGCCGAGGTGGTACACGCGGTACGCAATGAGATGGTGGTCACCCCGCGCGACTTCCTGGCCCGCCGCATCCGCCTCGAAATTACGGATTGGGATGAAACCTTAAACTCCCTGCCGGTTGTTGCTGATCTGATGGCACGCGAATTGGGCTGGACCGAAGATGAGAAAGCGAAGTACGCCGATGCGTACGCCGCCGAAATCGCGAAGTTTATCACCGACGCGCGATAACCGCACCGGGTAGCCGACACCACCAGCGTTAAATTTTAAGAATGTATATTACCGATTCAGCCTGCATATCGCCCCAGCGCACATTTGACAATGCTTTTTTCGAAGGCGATATCAAAGTGCATGAA
Organism: Dyadobacter soli; assembly: GCF_900101885.1. Lineage (GTDB taxonomy): Bacteria > Bacteroidota > Bacteroidia > Cytophagales > Spirosomataceae > Dyadobacter > Dyadobacter soli. Next base: position 131,404 of record NZ_FNAN01000019.1, read on the forward strand.
GGCGACAGGTACATTGCCGTTGAACCTGCATATGGTCAGCTTATTCCCGCCGGCTTGCTCCGAAGGATGGGCAAAGCGGTACGCATGGGAGTAGGAGCGGGCCTTCCGCTCATGCAGGACGCACAGATTGAAGGGATCGTCCTTGGTACCGCAAACGGCGGCCTGGAAGATTGTCTCAAATTCCTGAACCAGATCGTCGACTACGACGAGGGCACGCTTACCCCGACCAATTTTGTACAAAGCACGCCCAATGCGGTAGCCGGTAACCTCGCATTGATGAGCAAGACGACGGGTTATAACACCACCCACGTGCACAAGGGCCTCGCATTCGAGGCTGCATTGCTCGATACCATGCTCCTGCTGGAAGAAAAGCGCGGCAAGACGTTCCTGGTAGGGAGTATTGAAGAGATTTCAGACTATAACCATAATATCGACCTTCTGGCTGGCTCTTTTAAAACCGGCTATTTTACGTCCGAAAACTTGCTTACGCTCGATTCCCCAGGCTCTGCCAACGGGGAGGGTTCGGCGATGTTTGTCGTCGATGCGGAGCGGACGCAGAATGCAGTTGCGCAGATCCGGGATGTTTTCCAAAGCAATAACCTTGCAGAAAAGGAGCTGGCGCTGGTCGTAAATGCCTTTTTACAAAGAAACGGCCTGCAAGCGACGGACATCGACGCGGTGATCATGGGTATCAGCGGCGATAACCGAACGGACCACTGGTATTTCAACCTGCAAAAGGCACTATTTGAAGGGAGTAATTGCTACACCTACAAAAATATGGTCGGCGATTACCCAACGGCTTCCGCGTTCGCGACGTGGATGGGGGCGCACGTGATCGCAGGCAACCGCGTGCCTCAGGCGTGCGTGTGGGCGCAAAAAAATACCCGCACTCCGAAGCATATCCTGATCTACAATCATTATAAGGCTTCGCAGCACGGGTTTATATTACTCGGTTCCTGATATCGCTCAGGAACCTGCTTCTTCCGCTTTTTCCTTCATTTTGATCACCTTAGCGAGCGTAGGAAGGATGGTATCGTGCTTTTTCACGAAAGGATTGTTCTGGTCCCAAACGTAGCCGGCGAGTACCGAGCAGATTTGTCGTTTGATATCTTCGTCGATATGTTTGGCAAATACAATCGTCTGAAAATCACCGGTATACCAGCCGCTAACATAGCTGCGGAACACATCGATACCTTTCTGGATCACTTCTTCGTATTCTTTCTTCCAATCCACGGTTTCGCCCTGTAAATGCCTGTGGGTCATTTTGGCTGAAAGCAGGCCGGATGCGGTGGCGAATGTAACACCAGAAGAGAAAATAGGGTCGAGGAACTCGGTACTGTTGCCCGAAAGGACAAAACCTTCGCCCGACATTTGGGTAACGCCGATTGAATAGCCCAGAATCGCCCGCGGCTCGAATTTGAAATTGGATTCTTTGAAACGGCCACTGAGGTCTTCGAAATTGCGGACAAATTCCTTGTACTTCTCGCCATTGTTTTCAGCCAATGCCTCGATCTTCTCCCGGTCACCGACGATACCTACCGAAGTTGAACCATCCGAGAAGGGGATCGCCCAGATCCACGACTTGTTGTTGTCGAACGAATGCACGAAAATATTGTTGCTGGCTTCTTCCGAGCGGTTTTTGTCTTCCAAATGGGAGAACACAGCGCCGCGCGGCGTGAATGCGGATGGCTTGCTGAGATTGAAAAGCCTCGGCAAAACGCGCCCGTAACCGCTGGAATCGATAATGAATTTTGCTTCAATACGCTGCGGATTGCCTTCCGCATCCTTATAATCGACGATTTGCTTGTCGGGCCCGCATTGGACGGCGGTTACCTCGCATTCGAAATTGACGTCAACCCCTTTCTTCCGCGTGGCTTCGGCCAGTTTGTTATCGAAATCGGCCCGTTTTACCTGCCAGGTCCACGTCCAGCCCTGGGTAAACTGATCTTCGAACAGGAACTCGCAGCGCTTTTCCCCGCGCATGAATGCCGCGCCTGTTTTTTTCTGGAAATTCAGCGGCTCGATGGCCTCGCGCAGGCCGGCTTCTGTCAAATGCTCCATACAGCAAGGCAGCAGGCTTTCCCCGATCTGGAAGCGGGGGAATTTTTCTTTTTCAAGGATGGTGACGTCGTAGCCTTGCTTTTTCAGGTAAGAAGCCGCGACAGTTCCGGCAGGGCCGGCCCCAATAACCAGCACATCGACAGTTTGCATATTAGGCGTTTTTTACTTTTTGAATGAGTTTTTCTTTATCTACAAATGAGAAGCACGTTACAAATGCGCTGACGGTCACCCCCAAAATTCCATGCAATGACACATTCTGGCCCGTTAAATGCAAGTTTGGGATTTTGGTGCGGGTATTGATCCGCGTCTTCATCGGCGAGGCCGAATCTTTGAGAATGCCGTACATCGTGCCGTTGCCATTACCGATATAATCCCGGAATGTGAGCGGCGAAGCACTGTGCACGGTTTTGATCTTTGCCGTAATGCCCGGGAACACCGTTTCCAGCCGCGCGATCACCTGCGCTTCCCGGTTTTTTTTGAACTGCGCATACTCCGCATCCCGCTTGCCCGGCTCGGCCACGGTGCTGAAAGTACCGGCCCATTCGGCCGTTTCGCAGGCATTCATATAGCACATGATCGACATCGAGTCGGCGTACGCGCCTTTTTTTGAAATGTAGGGTGTACAAATAAAGTAGGTCTGCGGCCAGGTAGCCTGCGCATATTCCACGCCATCCCAGACGTCGTCGATATGGTGCTGGTAAATGTTGTAATTCAGGTAGTCAAAACTGTTTTCCTGGAATGAAATGTGTACCAGGAATGTAGAAATGCTGTTTTCAAGCGTTTGGACACGGTTTTTGTAAACACTTAAAAACCGCTCCTGCCCGAAAATGTCGATCGTAACAGCCGGGTGTACATTCGAGATAAATTCCTTCCCGCGGAAAGCCTCCCCGTTTTCGCATACCACTTCGGTAATGTGGCCTTTCTCGTCATAGCGGGCCGAAACCACCTTTTTATGTTTGTAAATCTCCCCGCCATGCTGCCTCACCGACCGGCTAAGCTGAATGGCGATCTGCGAGCCGCCGTCCACGAATTTATAGGCGCCAGTCAGGTAGCTTTTCATGATGAGCGCGTGGACATAAAACGGCGTCTTGTGCTTCACGCCGGCATACAAAAGGTTACTGCCCGCGAGCACATTCCGCAGCCGTACGTTGTCGGTGAGGGAGGCAATGTAGTCGTAGGCATTCAGGGAAAGCAGGTTTTCGTCGGCGAGGTAGTTTTCGCCCGCGGTTTCGAGGTTGTAAAGCGGGAATTTCTCGCAGGTTTCGGTCAGTTTCCGGCAATAGGCGCGGATGGCTTCCGTTTCTTCGGGGAAGTAGGAGATGAGTTTTTGCTCAAAATTCTCCAATCCTTGTGCGTAGGCGTATTCGCAACCGTCGTCGAAACGGATCAGATCGAATTGGTCGTCGTCGAGGCGTTTCAGTTTCAGCTTGTCGAGAATGCCGAAATATTTGAAAAACTGGTAGAGATTTTCACCCTCGTCCAACCCGCCTACATAATGCACGCCGGTGTCGAAAATACTTTTATCACGGCTGTAAACCTGCAAATGCCCGCCGATCTGGTGGTTTTTTTCCAGTACCACCACACTGTAACCTTCCATAGCCAGGATGTTGGCGCAAGCCAGACCGCCCAGTCCGCTCCCAACAATCACAAAATCATATTCCTTTTGCACGGCGGAAGTTTGCATTTAAATAGCGAATGGAGAAATCCTAGTTAGTAATCGGCGTAGTTACAGGCGTGGCCGGTTTGCGCAACACAAAAAGCACATTGGAAGTGTTTGCCGAGTGCTCCTGCATTTCATAGCCAAAACCGTACCGCGCTGCAAAGTTGCGGATGTCGGCGGATGCAAAGAAATGGAAATCATCGGTTTTGCGGTTGAATGCGAACAGGCCTGTCGACAATGCTTCTGTTTTTTGTGTGTTCTGGTGTTTGGCGGACAGGTCGGTAATGCCGTCACGGATGAAAAGCAAACCGTCGGGCGCCAATGCCGCGGCACACCGGTCGAGCAAAGTACGCTGTTTTTCTTCGGATAAATAGTGCAGCACATCATTCAGGAAAATGACATCCTGGGTGCCCAGGTCGGCTGCCATAATATCCTGGAATGCGAACCGCAGGTTGGCGCTCTTGTTATAGCTGTTTTCCGCTATTTCAATCTTGTCCTCGTCGTAATCGATACCCGTTATCACGCGGTCTTCGTTTTTGAAATGCAGGAAAAACGACAGGTATCCATAGCCGCAACCGACGTCCAGCATGCGCTTCCGGTCGCCGATCAGTTCATTATAGTAGGTGAAATTCTTACTTTCCAACCGCCATTTTACTTTGAAATACCATTCGAGAACCGGCCCTTTGAAGACATAATTGGTGAAAATCTTGTGTTTCAGATAGCCGGTATCCTCCATTTCATCCTTGAACGAGGCAAACTCCTGCTTGTAGAATGTGGCGATGGTTTTCGTTTTGTCGCGCAGCGTTGTGCCCCAGCGCGCATCCGCGTACGTAATGCGCGGGAGCACACGTACATTGAGCGCGCCCGGGCGTATGAGGAAGTCGTTTTTGGGCAGCACGTCGTGCGCGCCGTGGAGCATGATCGGCTGAATGTCGAGGCCGAGCTGCTCGGCGAGGTAGAATGCGCCTTTGTGGAAACGGGCGATGTTACCGTCTTCTGACCGCGTGCCTTCGGGGAAAATAAGTACCGAATAGCCCTCAGCTACCAATGCACGCACTTTTTCGATGTTCTCCTCAGGGCCGTCCTCGCTGTACACATAGCCTGCGTACCGGATAATGGGCCCGAAAAACGGCGATTTGTACACCCAGCCTTTCACCATCAGCACAATTTTCGGGTGCAACATAATCGCCAGCAATATGTCGAGGAACGAGGTGTGGTTGGCGATGAAGATCACCGGTTTGTCCATATCGAGATTTTCGCGGCCGGAGATATTCTTTTTCACGTGCGGGCCGGAGTAGATCACTGTTTTGGCATAAAAAGAAAGCGAATTGTTGATCGCCGCCTTCTTTTTCTTCTTCGACATCGGTAACAAAAGGATGGTCACGAGTTTGGAATGCAAAAACAGACAGCCAGACAGGAAATAGGTAAAGCTCGAAATGCTGATCAGGAATGGCAGCATTGTGACAGGCGCTTTCTTTTTGGCAATGCGTTTTTGAACAAACAAATCAAACATTACCGGCTGGAAAACGAAGGAAATAAAGAGGATGCAAACAATGCCCAGCACGCTGATGAGCGAAATCGAGTGAATAGCCGGGTGTTTGGCGAAAATCAGTACGCCGGTACCTATTAATGTAGTCGTGGCGGACAATGCAATCGCAGCCTGGTAGGAGCGGAGCGTGTCTTTGCCGGATTTGTATTTGCTCAGCAGTCCGTCGGTGACAAAAATGCTGAAATCGTCGCCCAGGCCGAAGATAAATGTGGTCACGATCACATTCACGAAGTTGAATTTAATGCCGAGAATGGCGGCAATGCCCAAAATCCAGATCCAGCTGATGACCATCGGCAAAAACGACAGCAATGTGAGCTCGATGCGACCGTAAACAATTAGTAATGTAAAGAATACAATCGACGCCGAAATCAGCAGCAGGTAATTGAAATCGTCCTTCACCATCGTGAGCAGCTCGCCCGCCAGCTCGCCCCGGTCGAAAAGCTCCACACCCTGGATGGCCCGCAACTCCTTTTTGACATCAGCCAGCTTGGTCTGATCGACAACTACGGTCGAAATGAACGTGGTGCTTGAGGATTTGATATCGATCAGGTTATCGACGCCGAGCTCACTGAAAAGCGTATCGAGCGAGACATTCGAACTGCTGCGCCCGGCAATCCAGCCTTTGAAATCATTGAAAGCATAGGCATTGAAGCCGTTTTTCGCGGCTGCCTGGTTGAAGATCCGAAACGTGGAATCGGTGCGGCCGGATGTCCAGAAGTTCTGCCAGCGTTGCATCCGCTCCCGTTTGAGGTCTTGCGGGATCAGTAACGAACCGGAAGATACGAAACTGACAATGCGGCCTTCGCTGCGCAATGCGGCCAGTTTTTGGTAAGCATTATGATTCACCTGCTCAGCCACGGCGCGGCGCGGATTGGACGCGAAAACGTAAATGCGCTTCTGTTTGCGCGGGTTAATGCCCGTGAGCGCTTCTTCGCGGCCGCTTAGCTCGGGGTCCTGGATGCTGAGGTTCTCAAAACTCGCGTCGAACTCGGTACCGCCGGAGAAATAGAGGAATATGACCGTGAGTACCGCGATGCCGGCCAATGTGGCACCGCGCCATTTGTCGGGAATGGTAGGAATGCGGAATGCGCTGTGCTCGCCGGGTATTTTTTGAATGTCGAAACGCGTGGAGGAAAGGATTACCGGCAATGCGGTGAGTGTAAATAGCGCCGCGCCGAACAATGCGAGCGAGGAAAACAGCCCAAAATCCTGTAAAACCGTCGAATTGGCGAAATGCAATGCACTGAATGCCATGACGGTCGTGAAGCTACCGGTCAGCAGCGGCCCGCTCACTTCCTTGATCGCGACCGGAATGGAATGGGTGTGGCGTAAATGCGTGAAAAAGTGGAATGCATAATCCAGCAGAATACCGAAGATCACCGCGCCGGTTGCCAGCGAAATGCCTGAGATTTCGGGGCGGATGTAGCCGATAATGCCCAATGCGAACAATGCGCCGAAAATCCCGGGCATTGTAATATATATAGGTATGAGCAACTTGCGATAGTAGGCGATGAGCAGCGCCAGAATGCCCGCCAATGCGAGAAACGACGTGAAATACGAGTCCTGCTTTACTTGTATCGCGTTCCGGGCAGCGATTTCGAATGTGCCGAAATAGGAGAACTTGTTATAGCGGTGCTGGCGGTTCCATTTGGCTTTGAATGCCTCCATCAACTCGAAAAGCGCCACATTCTTGTCGGAACTGCCCGAATCGAAGCTTGTAGACGCGAAAATGAGGATGCTCTTGCGGTCGGCGGTGAACATAATGCCGTCGTCCATCACCATCGCGCTGCTGTTGTTGGCGGCGTTGAGTTCTTTGAAATACTGCCCCGTAATGCCCAGCGGGTCATTTAATACGAATTGTTTCAAAAACGAGCCGCCTGGCGTGAGCAGCTGGTTGTAGGTGGAGGTAACCGACGCGCGGATCGAATCCGGAACAATGCGCGATTGAATATGACTATAATAGGAAGGCTCGATCAGCAGTGGAAAGTGGCTGTATACATATTGATATACATCTTCCTGTACATTCGGCCGCTCGGCCTGGATGTTGCGCACGAAGCTGTTGGTGTAGCGCCCGAGCGAATCGGTGAAGTTCTCGGCTATTTCCCGCGCCGTTTCGGTGTCGGTTTCAGCGGGGACTTCGAGCGAAAACACGATCTGGTTGATGATGTTTTTGCTTTCGACCAGCCGGTTGAACTCTTCGAAGCTTTTACCCTTCGGTAACGTCGCGAAAATACTTTCGGTTACTTTTAGCCGCGCAATACCGGCCACGAGGATACTGACAATGACGAGCAGGCTAAGGAAAAACGCGGCTTTGTGACTCGAAAGGAATTTGTTCAGCCTTAATAATAAATCTCCTAGCATTGACAGGGGAAACGTGAATGTCCGACAAAATTAATGAATTGTATCACTCAGGCAACTTCCGTGCCTGCTACCGCTCACCGGTTCGTGTTTGTCAAAGCGGCAAAAAAAGATTTATTTTACACCATATTCAATTATGCCATCATTAAATGAATCGTATTTCATTAGCTCAGATCGAGCAGTATGCTTTTGAAAAGAAGGAATTTATCTTAGCCGAAGACACCCTCCATCAAGTATCCCAATCATTCGCTTTTTTAACGAATTTCTCCAAGGACAAAATCATATACGGTATCAATACCGGTTTTGGCCCCATGGCGCAATACCGTATCGAGACCGACCAGCTCAATAACCTGCAATACAACCTGATCCGCAGCCATTCGAGCGGGGTAGGGAAGCCGCTGAACGAAATATACGCCCGTGCCGTAATGCTCGCGCGTCTGAATTCATTTTTACAGGCCAATTCCGGCGTAAGTACCGCCGTGATCAAGCAGTTGGTGGCGTTTCTGAACAATGGTGTCGTTCCTGAAATCTTCGAACACGGCAGCGTAGGCGCGAGCGGCGACCTGGTGCAACTTTCACATCTGGGTTTAAACCTGATCGGCGAAGGGCATGTTTATGACAATGGCCTGCGCCGCAAAACAGCGGAAGTTTTAGCTGAAAAGAGCATCAAACCGCTCAAAATGGAGCTCCGCGACGGCCTCGGGCTGATCAACGGTACCTCCTGCATGACGGGGATGGCGGCGATCAATATCGTTTATGCCAAACGGCTGGTGCAATGGGCGATTACCGCGTCGTCGATGATCAACGAGGCGATTGAATCTTTTGACGATTCGTTCTCGAAGCAGCTGAATGCCGTGAAGCATCACAAAGGCCAGCAAACGGTGGCGCAGCTCATGCGCGACTTTGTAGCCGGCAGCGGCTTGATCCGCAGTCGCGAGGAGCTTTTCCGCGATGATACGGCGATGCAGAAGACCGAGTTTGAAAGAAAAATACAGGAATACTACTCGATCCGCTGCGTGCCGCAAATCCTTGGCCCGGTGCTGGATACGATCCAATATGCACAAGAGGTGGTTGAAAATGAGTTGAATTCAACCAACGACAACCCGATCGTGCGGCCGGAGGATGATAATGTTTTCCACGGAGGTAACTTCCACGGAGACTATATTTCACTGGAAATGGATAAGGTGAAACTCGTACTCACCAAGCTGACGATGCTGATGGAACGCCAGCTCAACTTCCTGATGAACAATAAACTGAATGGCAAATTCCCGCCGTTCCTCAATGCAGGAACCTGGGGTTTGAACTTTGGCTTCCAGGGCGTGCAGTTTACAGCTACTTCCACCACCGCCGAAAGCCAGGCGCTATCGACTTCGGTTTACATTCATAGTATTCCAAACAATAACGACAACCAGGATATCGTGAGCATGGGTACCAACTCGGCGGTGATCGCCAAGCAGGTGCTTGAAAACGCGTTTCAGGTCATGTCGATCCACATTATGGCGATTTGCCAGGCGATTGACCTGCTGCATCCCGAAGAAAAAGAGAAGCTGTCGCCGAATGCGAAATCGGTGTACACGCGGATCCGGGAGCGTGCCCAATTCGTGACCGACGACGTGCCGCAGTACGAAAGCATCGCGGCCGTTTTTGAATACATCAAAGAAACCCCATTCCACTTATGAATTGCGCATTGGTAACCGGTGCTTCCCGAGGACTCGGCAGGGCCATTGCGGTCCAGCTTGCCAAGGACCATGGTTTACATATATTAGTCAATTATGCCTCCAACCAGGCCGCCGCGGAAGAAACGCTCGCGGAAATACAGGCCAATGGCGGCAGCGGCGAATTGCTGCATTTCAATGTACAGAACAAGCCGGAGGTCGATGAAGCATTGAACAGCTGGCGCGAAAAGAACGAAGACAAGTTCATCGGTGTTTTGGTGAATAATGCAGGCATTACCCGTGACGGGCTGTTTATGTGGATGCCTGAAAAGGACTGGGACGATGTGCTGAACATTTCCGTGAAAGGCCTTTATAATGTGACCCAGAATGCGATCCAGCAAATGCTGCGCAAACGCGCGGGCCGGATCGTGAACATCGCGTCGGTGTCGGGCTTGAAAGGCGTGGCGGGGCAGACGAACTATTCGGCGGCGAAAGGGGCGATTATCGCATCCACAAAGTCGCTGGCGCAGGAAGTTGCTAAGCGCAAAATCACCGTGAATGCCGTAGCGCCGGGTTTCATCACGAGCGACATGACCAAAGATTTGAACGAAGACGAATTGAAACAAATGATCCCGATGAACCGTTTTGGCAAGGCGGAAGAGGTGGCGCACCTGGTGAGCTTCCTCGTTTCCGACAAAGCCGCTTACATTACCGGCGAAGTGATCAATATTAACGGAGGTATTTACGCATAATCCATGAGCCAAAGGGTTGTCATTACCGGTATCGGCATTTATTCCTGTCTGGGCAAAAACCTGGGCGAGGTGACGCAATCGTTGTATGCCGGTAAGAGTGGCATTGTTTTCGATCAGGTACGGAAAGATTTCGGCTTCCGCTCGGCCCTCACGGGGATGGTGGAAGAGCCCGATCTGAAAAACTACCTCTCGCGCCGCCAGCGCGTGGGAATGCACCAGCCCGCGGTATACGCGTACATGGCCACGCACGAGGCATTGGCATTGTCCGGCCTGGATATCGACTTCCTCGAACAGACAGAAACCGGCATTATCTACGGCAACGATAGTACTGCGGCATCGGTAGTGGAAGCGGTGGATAAAGTCCGCGAAAAGCACGATACGACGCTGATCGGCTCTGGTGCCATTTTCCAGAACATGAACAGCACGGTGAATATGAACCTGTCGACGATTTTCAAGTTGAAAGGCATCAATTTCACACTGAGTGCGGCTTGCGCTTCGGGTTCGCATTCAATCGGGATGGGTTACCTGATGATCAGCCAGGGCTTGCAGGAGCGCGTGATATGCGGGGGCGCGCAAGAGATTAACGCTTCGGCGATGGCGAGTTTCGATGGCCTGGGTACATTTTCCGTCCGTGAAGCAGAGCCGGAAAAAGCTTCCCGCCCATTTGACCGCGACCGCGACGGGCTGATCCCGAGCGGCGGTGCGGCCACCGTAATCCTTGAATCTTACGAAGCCGCCGTGAAACGCGGCGCGCCGATACTAGCCGAGCTGATCGGCTACGGCTTCTCGTCCAACGGCGACCATATTTCAAACCCCAGCATCGACGGCCAGACGCGTTCGCTCCAAATGGCTTTGAAACAGGCCGGCATTACCACCAGCGAGGTCGACTACATCAACGCACACGCCACATCCACACCCGTGGGTGACGGCAGCGAGGCACGTGCAATTTTCGAGGTGTTCGGCGGGGATGTGCCGGTGAGCTCCACCAAGTCAATGACCGGCCATGAGTGCTGGATGGCAGGTGCGAGCGAGATCGTTTACTCGCTGCTGATGATGCAAAACTCCTTCGTTGCGCCTAATATCAACTTCGAAAATCCCGACGAAGATTCGGCTAAAATCAATATTATCGCCGAAACCAGGGAGCAGACGATCAATTGCTTCCTTTCCAATTCGTTCGGTTTCGGCGGTACGAATTCAACGCTGATCGTCAAGAAGATCTAAATTTTACCCCGTCACATTACTACTACAACTTCGTGAACGGCGGTGTGCCGCAGACGAAATTTTGTATTTTTGTTAACCTCCAATATTCCATCCGCCAACTGCAATGATTTCCAGTGGATTTTATTGTGTGATGAAGGTCTTTTATTTGAAAATTTGGGAATATTTTTAAACTATCGGCAAGAATAAACTAATTTTGCAGCTATGTATGCTAACGACGTTAAAATGAGTTGGGAAGAAGTAATTGAAGAAACCAGAGATTTTTTATCTGAGGAATTCGAGGTGGACCGGGATTTGATTCTTCCTGAAAACAGTCTGAAAGACACGCTGGATCTGGACAGTCTCGACTACGTCGACCTGGTTGTGCTTATCGATGAAAATCTCAATATCAAGCTCACTGGCGAGGATTTCAAGGAAATCGTGACGTTCGGTGATTTCTATCAGCTTGTCCGCAAGAAACTCGCATTGTAAGAATGAGCCGTTGGGACGGTAAGACCAAAGGATCGTTAACGGGTTACAAAATTTTCCTGTTTTTTATCAAAACCCTGGGGCTAGGGTTCGCCTATGGGCTCCTGCGGGTGGTTACTTACTACTATTATCTGTTTGCGGCAAAGCCCCGGGAGGCCTTGCTGGATTTTTACCAGAATACCCTTCACATCTGCGGTTCCGATGCCCGCAAAATGGCACGCAGGAACTTCTATATTTTCGGGCAAACGCTCGTCGACCGGGCCGCGTTCCTGTTGGGCAGCGACCGGCAATTCTCCCATGTTTTTGAAAATGAACAATACCTGATCGACATCCGCGACGCAGGCAAGGGAGGGGTTTTGCTGAGCGCGCACGTGGGTAACTGGGAAACCGCCGGTAACCTGCTCAAAGGCCGCATTACCCCGACGATCAACATTGTAATGCTGGACGCGGAGGTCGAGAACATCAAAAAGTACATGGATCTGTCAACCGGCGGCTCGCGGTTCAAGGTAATCGCGATCAAGGACGATCTGTCACATATCATATCGATCCGTAATGCATTGGTTAACAATGAATTCGTAGCCATTCATGCAGACCGCTACCTCGAAGGCGCCAAATTTATCGAGATGGATTTCCTGGGACGTAAGGCCAAGTTTCCCTACGGCCCTTTTGTGATCGCGTCGAAATTCAATGCGCCGGTAACCTTCGTATTTGCGGCCAAGGATGGTAAATACAGTTATCATTTGAGCTGCACAAAGCCCATCGAAGCGAAAATGAAGCCCGAGGAGATCGCACAGCTGTACGTGGAAGAGCTGGAACGGAAAGTGAAAGCATTTCCCGAGCAATGGTTTAATTATTTCAATTTCTTTCAATAATGATTGTCCCGAAAGACGCCATCACCGATTACATTCCACACCGCGCCCCTTTTGTGATGGTCGATAACCTCGTGAATGCCACGCGTGAGCGGTTTGAATCGGATTTTACGGTTACGAACGATAATGTGCTGGTGAAGAATGGCTTTTTTCAGGAGACGGGGCTGATCGAACACATGGCACAGACCTGCGCGGCGGCGTTCGGGTACCTGGACAGGGAGGCTGGCGGCGAGCCAAAAATCGGTTTTATCGGGGCGGTGAGCAAAGTGCTTGTGACTGAGCTGCCTCCGGTGGGTGCCACTATACAAACGGTTGTCACACCCCTGCACCAGTTGGGAAATATTTACCTCGTAAAGGGCGAAAGTTTCCTGGATGGGCGTATATTGCTGGGATGTGAACTAAAAATCGTCGTAAGCGAGTAACCCCTAATAACTGATTCATGATTGTTTCCGAAATAGATATAGATATCCGATTCAGCGAGACCGATGCCATGGGTGTGGTGTGGCACGGCAACTATCTGAAATTTTTCGAGGATGGCAGGGAGGCTTTTGGGAAAAAATTCGGATTGGAATACCTCGATATCCACGCCAAAGGCTTTGTGACGCCCATTGTGAAGTCGGAAATCGACCATAAGGCACCTGTTTACTACGGGCAGGCGATTAAAGTCATTACGAAATACATTCCCACCAAATCGGCGAAAATTCAGTTCGAATACGAGGTGATCAACGTCACTACGGGGCAGCTTTGTGCTACGGGAAAAACCATGCAGGTATTCCTCGACCGCGATTCGCGCGAGCTGGAACTGATCTCGCCGGACTTTTACAAGGAATGGAAAGCGCAGTACGACCTATGATTTACATTGGTGCGGAGGTGATCGTAAGCCCGCTGGGCGATAGTGCGGAGGATAACTGGAACGCGCTCCGTGAAAATCGCAGCGGCATTGCGCTCGTACCGTCGGCGGGTTTTAATCAGGAAGACATTCATTTATCCAAAATAGCTGGCCTGAACGGGCCATTACGTTTTCAGCAACTGGTAATCAAAGCATTATCGGCACTGAAAGAGCGGATAGACGCTTCTATGCTCGCGTCTGACCGCACGATCGTGCTCATCAGCTCCACGAAAGGCGCGCTGGACGATAACCTGCACGATCAGTTCAGCCAAACCTGCGCCGCAGTAAAGCAGCAATTCCACCTGGCACATTTGCCGATGGTGATTTCCAATGCCTGCATTTCCGGCGTGCTCGCGCTGAACATGGCGGGTAATATGGTTGAAATTGGTCAATATGAGCATGTTATTGTAATTGGCTGCGACGCTGCGTCCGATTTTGTACTATACGGCTTTCAATCACTTTTTGCCGTGAGCGACAAGCCTTGCGCACCATTCGACGCGGCACGGAACGGCATTACGCTGGGAGAAGGTTGCGGAGCTGCATTGGTTTCGGCTTCCAAATCAGTTTTCAATAATACACCATTACAACTCCTCGCGGGCGCAAGCGCGAACGACGCGAACCATATTTCGGGGCCGTCGCGGACGGGAGAGGGGTTGGTAAGGAGCGTAAGCCGCACGATGCAAAGGCATGGAACCGGTACCGATGAGGTCGACTTTATCTGCGCGCATGGCACAGGTACGGTTTTCAACGATGAAATGGAAGCCATCGCATTCGACCGGCTCGCATTATCGGACAAGCCGTTGAACAGTTTGAAAGGCTACTTCGGGCACACGCTCGGTGCTGCGGGAGTCATCGAAACGGCGGTTTGCATGCAAATGATGCGGAATGGAATGCTGATCAAAAGCCTGGGTTACCGTGATGCGGGTACTTCCAAGCCTTTGAACGTCATTCTTGAAAACCAACCGAAAGAACTACGGACGATCCTGAAAACAGCTTCGGGTTTCGGTGGGGGTAATGCATCGTTGATGATCAGGAGTTTATGAAAGTAATTACAGCATATTGCAACCTGCGTGCCAACGAGGCGCTCGTGAACGGCGAAGTAATCGCGCGGCGCGATGCGGGTTCGGAGGATTCGTGGTTCAAGCAGATTTACAGGCAGCAGGAATTGGCATATCCCAAATTTTACAAAATGGATGTGCTCTCGCAGGCCGGTTACCTGGCTTCGGAACTGATGAAACGTGCCGATCCGGGTATTTTCGCGGATTATGCCGACGATGAGATCGCGCTGGTGTTTGCCAACGCGTCATCCAGCGCGGAGACCGACCGCCGTTTTATGCATTCTTATGAAAGTGGCGGATCGCCGAGCCCGTCGCTTTTCGTATATACATTGCCCAACATCGTACTGGGCGAATTAGCCATTCTGAACAAATGGTACGGTGAAAATATGTTTGCTGTTTTGCCTAAATTCACACCCGGTTTTTACCTGGATTATAGCCGGATACTGTTCGCCTCGGGCAGCCGCGCACTGCTGGGCGGGTGGCTGGAAGTGACGGCGAACGGCACGGACGTATTCCTTTTTTTGGTGGAAGAGAAGGTAAGTGGAACGGAATTTAACGATGAAAACCTCCTTCACCTGTCGCAGGCCGGCGCGGTCGCGGCATATTAACAGACGCTCAATTAATCAGCAAAATGGATAGTTTAAAAGAAGATCTTAAAAAACAGATTATCGAACAGCTCAACCTGGAAGACCTGACGGCAGCGGATATCGCCGACGACGCGCTGCTTTTCAACGACCAGGGCATCGGGCTCGATTCGATCGACGCGCTCGAACTGATCGTACTGCTCGAAAAATACCACGGTATCCAGCTCACCAACCCCGAGGAGGGCAAGGAGGCTTTCAAGTCCATCAACACGATGGCGGAGTACATTCGTAAGAGAAAAGCAGCTTAACCACCACACCGAATGGGCGTTTGCATTACCGGTATCGGCATCGTGTCGGCCATTGGCATGTCGGTGGAGGAAAACCTGAACGCATTGCGAGAGGGCAAAACGGGCATTGGGCCGCTGCATTACCTGCGAGGTACCAAGGCCCAGCTGGCCGGAGAAGTGAAAGCCTCCAACGACGATTTACGCGCCTCATTGGGCGTGGGTACCGGGTACGTTTCGCGTACCTCCCTGCTCGGGTTGCAGGCGGCGCGCGAGGCCTGGGGCGACAACAAACGCTCCGGCGTGATCCGTACCGGCATCATTTCGGCCACATCGGTAGGAGGCATGGACCGCAGCGAGGTTTTTTACAAAGATTATCTAGCTCAAAACAGCCCGGATTACCAGTTGCTGACCACGCACGATAGTGGTAGCACCACCGAGCGCATTGCGAGGGAACTGGGCATTACCGGTTATATCGATACCCTTTCAACCGCGTGTTCCTCCGGGGTGAACGCCATTATGCTCGGCGCAAGGCTGATCCTGCAAGGCACGCTCGACCGCGTGCTCGTAGGCGGTTCCGATGCATTGAGCGGCTTCACCATCGACGGCTTCCGCTCGCTGATGATCTACGACGACCAATGGTGCCGGCCCTTCGACGATTCACGTGCAGGGCTTAACCTCGGCGAAGGTGCAGGTTTTTTGCTTTTGGAAGGTGAAAAAAGCCTGGAATTGACGGGTAATAAGCCCATTTGCAATGTAAGCGGCTGGGCCAATGCGGCCGATGCCTACCACCAGACAGCCTCGTCGCCGGACGGTAAAGGTGCTACTTTGGCGATTCAAAATGCCATCAGCCGCGCCGGGATCGGACTGGATCAAATTTCATACGTGAATGCGCATGGTACGGGCACGAAAAACAACGACCATTCCGAATCCGTAGCATTACAGAATGTTTTCGGGGACCGGGTACCGCCATTCAGTTCTACGAAAGCATTCACAGGCCATACTTTGGCAGCCGCAGGTGCCATCGAAGCGGTGTTTTCGGTGCTGGCCATTCAGCATAACCTCATTTTTCCGAATCTCAATTATCGCACGCCCATTGCTGAAACCGGCCTGGTACCGGCTACGCGGCTGGAAACCGGCGCGGAGGTGAATGCGGTGCTTTCCAACTCTTTTGGTTTCGGGGGAAATAATTCATCCTTGGTTTTGACGAAATATGAGTAAACCGGCATTGTACATTTCGGCGGCGTCCACGATTTCGCACCAGCCAACTTTCCGTAATGCGGGCTTTTCGGAGACGCTCGGGCCGGTTGAAGCTTCTTCTGCATTGATCAGCCCTGATTATAAAGCCTATATCGATGCCGGATTGCTGCGCCGGATGAGCAAGATCCTCCGTATGTCGGTCGCTTGCGCCAAAGACTGCGTAGAGCAGGCTGGGAGCGGGCAGCCGGACGCGATTGTCGTAGGGACAGGGCTGGGCTGTTTGCAGGATACCGAAAAGTTTCTGAACACCTCGCTCACCGTCGAAGGCCTGCTTCCACCGACGTCATTTATCCAGTCGACGCATAATACCATGGCCGGGCAGATTTCGCTCAGCCTCGGCAATCATGGTTATAATATGACCCACACGCAGAACACGCTGTCGTTCGAGCACGCATTGCTCGACGCGGCGATGCTCCTGCGCGAAGGCGACCGCAATGTGCTTGTGGGCGCGGCGGATGAGCATATCGATATTCTGAATGATATAGCGGTGCAACTTGCATTCGAAGCGACGGCACCGTTGACTTCCGCAGCGTCGTTTTTTATCCTTTCCGATGAGCATACGGGTAATGCGGCGGCAGCGCTTGCGGATCTATTTACGAGCGGCGCAACGGACAATGCACAGGAGGAAATCGACGCGTTTCTGGACCGGAACGGATTGCAGCCCGGTGACATCGATCTCGCATTGTACGCAGGTAAGCCCGTGTCAGGCGTTGCGCGCAATATCGATTATTTGCCGCTGGCAGGTGTTTATCCAACGGCGTCCGCATTTGCAATGCATTATGCTGTCGATGTTCTTTCGGAAAATAGTAAGGTAAGGAATGTGTTGATTTGTAATACATTAAGAAAAAGTAACCTGGGGTTAATCCTTCTGCAAGCCGTTGAAGCATAATCTTCTCATATTCTTCTGCATTACGGCGGCGGCGCTCAGTTCCATTATTTTTTGGGAAACCGATTACCTGTGGCTCGTGCTGGCTGGTATTGCATTGCTATTTATGGGTGTTACAGCTTATGGCTCAGCACAAATTCAGGTCAATTATTTTGTAAAATCCATTAACAAAGGCGGCCGGGTTTCCGGTAGGCCCAAAGCCATCGCGCTCACCTTCGACGACGGCCCCGACCCCGATTCGACGCCCCGCATTCTCGACACATTGCTGGAAAACGATTTGAAAGCGACATTTTTCATAATCGGAAGGAAAGCCGTGAACCACCCCGAGCTTTTACGCCGGATCGTGGACGAGGGCCATACCATTGCCAACCATTCGTACAGCCATCATTACCTCATAGCCCTGTTTTCGACTCGGAAGCTCCGGTCGGATATTCAACAATGCAATGAGGCGATTCGCGACATAACCGGGCGCGTTCCGATGTTTTTCAGGCCGCCGTTCGGTGTGACGAACCCCCGTTATGCGGCTGTTTTGAAGGATTTACAAATGCAGTCGATCGGCTGGTCGCTCAGGAGCATGGATACGCGCGCAAAGAACAAGTACCAGCTCATCAATACCATTATTTCAAAATTAAAGCCCAAAGACATCGTTCTGCTTCACGACCACCTGGCGCTGACGGCCGATACTTTGCCGGACATTATCGGACATTGCGGCGAAATGGGCATTAAAATAGAACCGCTTCCCCGGCTGATCGGGAAGGAACCTTATGAAAAGCATTAGAATATTCATCATAATGGCCGTTTTTACCGCGGCGCATTTTGCGCAGGCTCAGTCATTTAAACCGGTGGCTAATGCGGAAAAGGTACTGGCTGAATTGAGGAAGATTTCGCAGGCTACGACCTCCATTCAGGCGTCGTTTACCGAGGAGAAATATCTGGCCGTACTCAAAGAGCCGGAGAGATCGTCGGGCGTGTTTTACTACCAGCAAAAAGACAAGATGCGCTGGGAGCAGCGGACGCCTTCGAAATACATTATCCTCATCAACGGCGACAAGCTGCGTGTGCAGGAAGGCAATAAGGAGAAAAATGTAGGGCAGGCGGGCCGTATGGCGGCGCAGATCAAAGAATTGATGATCGGGCTTGTGAATGGTGATTTTCAGCAGAATAAGGGCTTTTCATCGACCGTACTGGAAGATGGCGACCAGTACCAGATTGTCCTCACGCCGGTGAACCGCCGGTTGAAGAACATTTATGCCAAAATTGCGATGAATTTCTCCAAAAGCTCGCTGCGTTTGAAAGAGCTTTCGTTTTTCGAGAAGGGCGGCGATAAGAGCATTATGAAGTTTCAGCAGGAAAAATTCAATCAGCCGATCGCGGAAAACCTTTTCAAAGACCTTTGACCATGCCTTTGAGCAATTTGTATAAAATAACGACGCTGGAACGGAGCGATAACCAGATCACCTGCACAATGCAGATCGATGCCGCACATCCGGTATTTCAGGGACATTTCCCAGGGGCCCCGGTGCTTCCGGGCGTGGTACAGTTGGAAATGGTCAAAACCGTTCTGGCAAAAGCACTGGAAAAGCCGTTCGCATTGAAGGAAATGAGCAACTGCAAGTTCCTGGAAGTGCTGAACCCCGCCGAAACGCCGGAGCTGACGATTCATATTCAGTACAAAGGCGAGGAGTCGTTGGACGTAAGCGCGTCGGGCAAGCATGGTGAAAAGACGTACTTCAAAGCCCGGGCCAGTTTCCATTCAATCATTTAAACCCAACATTTGAGAACCACAATGACCCTTTCGGACATTCAATGCTGTGTGATCATTCCTACCTACAATAACCGCAACACTTTGCGGCGGGTGATCGACGGCGTGCTGCATTATGCGTCCGGGCAGGAGGTGATCGTGGTGAACGACGGCTCTACGGACGATACCATGCAGATCCTGGCGGGTTATGGCGTCAAAATCCGTGTGCTGGACAATTTAGTGAATAAGGGAAAAGGTTTTTCGCTGCGCAAAGCATTTGCAGAAGCCATACGGCTGGGTTTCGAGAATGCGATCACCATTGATTCAGACGGCCAGCATTTGCCTTCGGATATCCCGCTTTTTATCGAAGCCGCCATCCAAAACCCGGGCGCATTGCTCATGGGCTCGCGGAACATGGCGCAGGAGGGCGTGCCGGGCAAGAGCTCTTTCGGCAACAAGTTTTCCAATTTCTGGTTCAAAGTAGAGACAGGACTTACATTGCCGGATACGCAAACGGGTTTTCGCCTGTACCCGCTCGGGCCGCTGAAAAAAATGTCGCTTTTCACGACGAAATTCGAAACGGAAATCGAAGTGATCGTCAAAATGGCCTGGAAAGATGTGCCCATCGTACCGATCAACATCCAGGTTATCTACGACAAAAACGAGCGCGTGACGCATTTCCGGCCATTCCGCGATTTTACGCGCATCAGCATCCTCAACACCTGGCTGGTAACGCTTACACTGGTTTATTATCTCCCGAAACGGCTTTTCCGTTACATTAAAAAAAAAGGCCTCTGGAAAATCATCCGTGACGAGGCGCTGAAACCGGGGGAAACTAATGTCAGCAAGGCCAAATCGATCGGTTTCGGCTTTTTCATGGGCATCGTCCCGATCTGGGGTTTCCAGTTGATGGTGGGCATCCCGCTTTCGATGTATTTCCGGATGAATAAGGTGCTTTTTCTTACTGCGGCACATATCAGTATTCCGCCGGCTATCCCCTTCATTATCTACGCGAGCTACAAGTTCGGCGGGCTGTTTTACCGCAACGGCGCGCAAATCACTTCCGCCGATAACCTGACATTGGAGTCCATTAATGTCAACTTTGTACAATATGTTTTCGGTGGCACACTCCTTGCAGTGGCCGCGGGGATCGCCGGTTTTATAGCCAGTTTTTTATTGCTGGCAATGCTTCGCCCGAAGCGCTGAAACAAGTGATTTTGTGCCTGTTTTTCGTTGATTATCCCAAATAATTCATTTTATTATTCAATTAAAACGGCCTAGGCTGCTTTCGTCTAATGGTTTCTGTTATTCCTTGAGAGCCAGTTTGTTACTAATGCTTTACAGTAAAATTGGCTTCAAAACTCCCCGAAATTTTATAAAATCTATACGAATTGATCAAAAATAGCGGTTTCGCGATTTTGTTATGAGGTGCCTTTCTCTATATTTACGAGAATTATAAAAAACCAATTAACCAAATCTTTGATCATAGCATGAGTAACATTACCTATTTAGTGCCGGCGTTAGGCCTTGTTGGCTTGCTGGTTATGTTCTTCAAAAGAGGCTGGGTTGTCCGGCAGGATGGCGGAAGTCCTGAAATGAAAACCATAGCGGACGCAATTGCAGATGGTGCCCTGGCCTTCCTGAAAGCCGAATGGCGTGTACTCATTGTTTTTGGTTTGATTGTGAGTGTGATACTGGGCTATTCCGGCACACTGGTTGAAAATTCCAGCGCCTTTATCGGCGTATCCTTTTTGGCAGGAGCCTTTATTTCTGCATTTGCAGGTTACATTGGCATGAATATCGCCACCAAATCGAACGTGCGCACCACGCAGGCGGCGCGTACGAGCCTTACCAAGGCGCTAGAAGTGTCGTTCACCGGCGGCTCCGTGATGGGTATCGGTGTAGCGAGCCTTGCGGTGCTGGGGTTGGGCGGTTTGTTTATCATTTTGTATTCCACTTTTATAGGCGATAGTACGGATGTCAACGGCCTCCCGATGGAACGTGTGCTGGAAGTACTGGCAGGTTTCTCACTCGGTGCCGAGTCTATCGCCCTTTTTGCACGCGTAGGCGGTGGTATTTACACCAAAGCAGCAGACGTAGGCGCCGACCTCGTGGGTAAAGTGGAAGCCGGTATCCCCGAAGACGACCCGCGTAACCCCGCTACCATCGCCGATAACGTGGGTGATAACGTGGGCGACGTGGCCGGTATGGGTGCCGACCTTTTTGGTTCTTATGTTGCGACAATCCTTGCGACGATGGTACTGGGCCGCGAGATCGTGGCGCAGGGTACAGATAACTTTGGCGGCATCGCGCCGATCCTTTTGCCGATGGTAATTGCCGGTGTAGGCCTGATTTCCTCGATTCTCAGCATGTTCCTCGTACGCGTGAGCGACGATAATGGTAATGTGCAGGCTGCCTTGAACCGCGGTAACTGGGGTTCGATCATACTGGTTTTGGTGGTAAGTTATCCGCTCACGATGTGGATGCTGCCGGAGGGTAACCTGAACATCCGCGGGGTTGATTTCACGGCGATGGATGTGTACTGGGCGATTCTGTTAGGTTCTGTCGTTGGAGCGATCATGTCAATGGTGACCGAATTTTATACCGCGATGGGTAAGCGCCCGGTGCAATCTATTGTAAATCAGTCTTCAACGGGTCACGCCACCAACATTATCGGCGGGCTTTCGGTAGGTATGGAGTCCACGGTAATCCCGACCCTCGTACTGGCGGCGGGTATTTTTCTCAGCTACGAAATGGCCGGTTTGTACGGCGTGGCGATCGCCGCAGCGGGTATGATGGCGACGACGGCCATGCAGCTCGCTATCGACGCGTTCGGCCCGATTGCGGATAATGCAGGTGGTATCGCCGAAATGGCGCATTTGCCAGAAGAAGTTCGCGGCCGTACCGACATTCTGGATGCAGTAGGTAACACCACCGCAGCCACCGGCAAAGGCTTCGCTATCGCTTCCGCTGCATTGACTTCCCTGGCATTGTTCGCTGCATTCTGCGGCGTGGCAGGCATTAATTCGATCGATATTTACAAAGCGAATGTACTTGCGGGCCTTTTCGTAGGTGCGATGATCCCATTCATATTCTCTTCGCTGGCTATTGCCGCGGTAGGGCGCGCCGCTATGAAAATGGTGGAAGAAGTACGCCGCCAGTTCCGCGAGCTGCCGGGCATTATGGAAGGCACAACCAAGCCTGAATACGACAAATGCGTGGCGATTTCGACGCAAGCTTCCATTAAAGAGATGATAGCCCCGGGCCTTATCGCGTTGCTCGTGCCGGTGATCGTCGGTTTCCTTTTTGGCCCCGAAGTACTCGGAGGTACCTTGGCCGGCGTTACGGTTTCGGGTGTATTAATGGGTATTTTCCAAAACAACGCCGGCGGTGCCTGGGATAATGCCAAAAAGTCGTTCGAAAAAGGGGTGGTGATCAATGGTGAAACCTACTATAAAAAGTCCGAGCCGCACAAAGCTGCCGTGACCGGCGATACGGTAGGTGACCCGTTTAAAGACACGTCCGGTCCTTCCATGAACATCCTGATCAAACTGATGTCGATCGTCTCGCTCGTCATCGCCCCGCACATCGGTACCGGTTCGCATGGCGTTGGAAGTGTGAAGGCAGAGGACAGTGTACAAACTGTAACACTGGCGGCACAGGCAGACCAAGATGCCAAATCCGAAGCACCAGTGGTGCGTCTGGAAAGGAAAGGGGAGTAGTCTTTTCTGCTGAATAACATTACAAAGCCCGGTGCGAGCCGGGCTTTGCTGGTTTTGTGCCACTGGGGTATTCTATTTGCTTTTGAGTGTCAATATTTCTATTTTAGACTAAAACTGACCATCATGGAAACGCTGACAATCGAAATAAACAACCCCAAGGCCAGACGCCTGATCGACGATCTGGCAGACCTGGGACTAATATCTGTTAAAGAGGAGAAGCGATCTTGGAGTGAGCGATGGGAAGATCTATCTAAAACACTTCCTGACACAAGCTTAATTACAGAAGAGGAAATTTTCGAAGAGATAAATGCGGTTCGTAAAAGCTCCCAATCACATTGACGAGGGTTGTAATTGATACTAACCTTTACGTCAGTGCGCTAATTAATGAAAATTCAAGGCGCCGCTTAAACCTGATTCTCGATAATCCTCAATTTGAGATCGTTGCAGATAATGCATTGTTTAAAGAGCTTAGGCTCGTCATTTCCCGACCCAAATTCAGTCGTTTCGTTTCTGAATCTCAGATAAAAAACTTCCTGGAACTCCTGTACGAACGCAGTCTGAATTTCGAGACCACATCAATTGTACAGCATAGCCCTGATCCGAAAGACGATTTTCTGCTCGCTCTATGTCAGGATAGTGGTTCGAACTACCTTATTACAGGCAACAAACGTGATCTTTTGGAATTGCAGCGTTTTGGCAAAACAGAAATCCTCAGCCTCACCAAATTTATCGATTTGCATAAGCTGTAACACCACTTCGGAGAGATACCGCATGACCTGAAAAGCCTAATTAGCAACTCAATGTCGTTAGGCATATAACATTGGTAGCAAAAAATTGCTCGAATTGGTTGTGGCAATGCCCTTGGGCATGTGACAACACATCCGTCTTCGCAAGTGCGTTCCCATTGTTGTTGCATCCCTGACGGGATTTTACTGGTGTCGTGTGCCGGATGGATACTACCAATATTGCATCGCTCACGCGATTTGCATCTTACGCAATTCTATCTGCGATATTAAATATATCCAAAACGCAAACGCACATTTACCCCAGCCGCCCAACGCATTTTATGGCAGTTTGATGAAATTGTTGCACTTATTGCAATGCAGGAACTTAATGTGCTCGCATACCCGTTAAGTTTGCATTGAGTGAATGTAAGTCCATGAGCCGTAAGCAATACTTCTTTATTATCCTGATCCTCGGATCGCTGGCGACCGTCAGTCCATTTTCCATCGATATGTACCTGCCGGGCTTCCCGCGGATCGCGTCGGATTTGGGGACCACTATCGACAAAGTACAACTTTCGCTAACGAGCTATCTCATTGGTATTTGTATTGGGCAAGTACTCTACGGCCCACTGCTCGACCGCTTTGGTCGCAAGAAACCATTGTATGCCGGGCTGATACTTTACGTGATTGCGTCGTTTGGCTGTGCCATGACGTCGTCGGTGGATGCGCTGATCGCCATGCGGTTTTTCCAGGCAATGGGAGGATGTGTAGGCCTCGTGGCGTCGCAGGCGCTCGTAAGTGACCTTTTTCCTTCCGATAAACGTGCCGAAGTTTTTTCATTGATCACATTGGTCATCGCGGTTTCGCCGATGATCGCGCCTACCGTGGGCGGTTATGTTACTGCTTCTATCGCGTGGTACTGGATTTTCGTGATCCTTGCTGGGATTGTGAGTGTTATTATCACCGCCATTTACTTCTTCCTTCCCACCGGCCGCAGCGCCGACACCAGCGTTTCGCTCCGACCCGAGGCGGTAATGGGCGGGTATATTACGGTGGTTACGCAGCCCCAGTTTTTGATTTACACACTCGCGGGCGGCTTGGCAACGGCCGCGCCATTTGCCTATATTTCAGGCTCGTCGGATGTTTTTATGAACATTTATAAAGTTTCCGAACAGCAATATGGCTGGATTTTCGCATTCCTGGCAGTAGCGATGATCGGTTCTACCCAGCTGAACCACTTTTTGCTTAAAAAATACACCAGCGAACAAATTATCCGCGTCACACTCATTTACCAGAGCATCGTCGGGCTCTTCCTGATCGTCGGCGTGTACAACAACTGGTTCGGGCTCTTCTCCCTGATCGGAACGATGTTCGTCTTCCTCACAGGTCAGGGGCTTACGGGGCCGAATGCCTCCGCGCTTTCGCTGGCGCCCTTCCGTAAGCACACAGGCAGCGCCTCTGCGCTCATGGGTAGCTGGCGTATGGGTGCGGGAGCTGTCATCTCCGCGATTGTAAGCTTCCTGCACAACAATACCGCCATGCCAATGGTGGGTATGATGGCATTCTGTGCCTTTGGCGGGCTGATTATCCTACATGCGGGCAATGTGGTTGTGCGCCACCGCGCAGCACGCCAGGATGTCGAAGACGAGGTTTCGGTGCTTCTCTAAGGTAATGCCTTAATGGCGTTGAATAGCATATCCATGAACGCGTCGCGGTCGATATCGTAGGCTACCGTAGCATTGGGCTCCCTTTGAAGTGTATTGTAAAAATCCACCACTGTGGCGCCTCGGGTAAGCTCGCCTTTTGTTTCCACATCTACATAGCAGGATTTTGTAGTAAAAATCCCGGGGTTCATCAGCCAGGCAATGGCGCATGGATCGTGTAATGCCGCACCTCCATTTAACTCCACACGGTTTTCTCGATAAAAAATGGAGTAGAATTCCATCAGATCGGCTGCTACCCGCCCGGTCTGGTTGCCCAATGCCCGTAACAATTCGATATCCTTTTGATACACCAGCGCCTTGTGGGTCACATCGAGTCCGCACATAGTAATGGGTAACCCGGCCCTGAACACGATGGCGGCAGCCTCGGGATCGGCGTAGATATTGAACTCGGCTAGGGGTGACATATTGCCCCGGAAAATGCCGCCTCCCATGAGCGAAATTCGCTCGATTTTGCCTTTTAGATGCGGGTAAGCGAGCAGGAACGTCGCGATGTTCGTCAGCGGGCCGGTAGGCACGATGGTAACGGGTGTTTCCGATGCGGAAAGTATCTCGGCAATGCCTTCCACAGCACTGATAGGCTGCGCTTGCATTGTCGGTACAGGCAGTGATGGGCTGTTCAGCCCGGTTTCACCATGTGCGTAATCCGCAACTACGAGCTCGCGGAACAGGGGTTTCTCGGCACCATGGTACACCGGGATCTCCGTAGCGCCAATGAGCGTCAGTACTTTCAATGCATTCTGCAACGTTTTCGCCTGCGTTTGATTGCCGGCCGAAATGGTGACGGCTTTGATATCAAAACTTCCGCTCCCGTGCGCGAGCATGAGCATCAGCGCGTCGTCGTGGCCGGGGTCGCAATCTATGATAACGGGTATTTTAGTCATGGTTCAAAAGGAATCCAGTTCGTGTTGATAAGGGGCCGAGCTTTGTGCACCCATTCGTGTAACGGAAATAGCCGCCGCGCGACTGGCGAAGCGGCAGGCTTCTTCAAGCGTTTCCCCGTCGGCCAACGCTTTTAATAATGCGCCGTTAAAAACGTCTCCGGCAGCAGTGGAGTCTACGGCTTCCACTACCATGGCAGGAATAATGCCTGTAAACGCTTCGCTGGCAAGATAAATGCCTTTGCTGCCCAAGGTAATGACGACGTTCTGCACACCCCGGTCGGACAGGTAGCGCGCAGCTTGTTGAAGAGTTTCCTCACTTTCCACAGTAATGCCCGTGATCAGCTCGGTTTCGGTTTCGTTCGGTGTGATCAGGTAGAGGCCATGGAGGAACTGCGCATCCAGCGGCATACCAGGAGCAGGGTTAAGGATCGCGCGGATCTTTTTTTGCGCACATTGCCCAAGCGCCCACAGGACTGTCTCCCCGGGGATTTCCAGTTGAAAAAGAGCCAGTTCTACATTCTCGAATGCATTATCGGGAATATCACCCGGATGCAGGTCCATATTGGCGCCCGACGCGACCACGATTTCGTTCTGCCCCTGCGCATTGACCGTAATGAGGGCCACGCCCGATGAAAGATCAGCCGACTCGGTCATGAATGCGGTATCAATGCGCTCTTTTTCGAACCCCTCGCGCGCCTGTTTGCCGAAAATGTCGTTGCCGGTTTTAGCTACAAACCGCACATCTGCGCCGAGCCGCGCGGCGGCCACTGCCTGGTTGGCGCCCTTGCCGCCGGGGTTCATCAAAAACGTCCCGCCCAGCACCGTTTCACCTGGTTTCGGAAAATGCGCTGTTTTAACCACCATGTCCGTATTGGAGCTGCCGATAATCAGCACTTTCTGCTTCATGTCCCTTTCGCAATTGGTTTTGTAAGACCAGCATTTCCGGCCCTGCGCAAATTAACTCCCCACTCCATCTATTCATAATGTGGAAGAAAATAAACTAAGCGAATAGTTTCAGCCTTGTCCATAATTTATTAGCCAACTTGTAGAAGAATTTTAAAATTTTTTTACACACTAAAAACCGTTTTACGGCTACGTCAAGAGCTATTTGCTTGATAATTACCGTACTTTTACCGAATAGTAATTAATTTGTAGTACTAGTTGGTATGATTTTGTACCACATTATGTGACGGATTTATTTTATATTTGATGTAGAATTGGAAAATTTTATAACTATGCCTAGAATTTGTTCTATAATTCTATCTCTACTGTTTTTCTTGGATGGTCATTTGGTCTTGAAAGCACAGGACAATAGCGCCATTTTCACGAAGAGGGATTCACCGATTGGTATCGTAAGTTTCGGATCCGCAGTCACTTCCGGCGTTTTGGGAGAGGGCGCGTTTATCGACGGATACATTAAGAAGTCGGGCTCGGATGCATTCATTTTCCCCGTCGGCGATAATGGTGCGTTTCGTCCGTTCGCTGTCAACTCCGACCAGGCTATCGGGGCGTATTATGGTGTCAACCCGGCTGTGGCCGTTACGAGTAATCCGGCAGGTGGCGATTACGGTGTACTGCCCGAAGGCGGACCGTTCAACACGGGGAGTCTTATGAGTGAGCTTATCGCCGTGAGCACTTCGGAATACTGGGATATCAACGGCACCTCGCCGACCCGCATTACGCTTTCTTGGAATGATAACAGCGCCGTGAACGCACTGGTAACCAACCGTGGCCTTTCCAAGTTGACCATCGCGGGTTGGGACGGTACCAAATGGGTGAACCTGCCTGCCTCCGTGGATGCTACTTCGCTTTTCGGGCAGCCGAGTACCGCGTCTTCCGGCTCGCTGACGACGCTCCTGGATATTGTTCCAAACACCTACAATGTGTACACGCTCGGCGCATTGCGCGATGGCGCCCTGCCTGTGGTACTGGTCAGTTTTACGGGTGTTGCCCGTGAGCGTACAAGCTACCTCGAATGGCGTACATCCGAGGAGGTGAATGCAAGCCATTTCGAAATCGAGCGGAGCAGCGATGCCAAATCGTGGCGGAAGATCGGCAACGTGGCTGCGCGTGGTGAGGGCATTGCTACGCCGTCAGCCCCGTCCCACTATACTTTCACGGATGATAATCCTTTGAATGGCAGCAATTTCTACCGGATGAAAATGGTGGACATCGCGTCTGATGGCAAAGACGGGGCATTCGCTTACAGCCGCATTGTGAAAGTGGAATTTAATGGTCAGCCGGAGCTGGCGGTGTACCCCAATCCGGTGGCGGAAAAACTATTTTTTTCTCAAAGTATTCAACAAAACCTGGCCTCCGCGCGCCTCGTGGATGCGGCCGGGCGGACTGTATTCGCTTCCCGGGAAGTTTCGGGAGACGGCATCGACGTGAGCCGGATGCCGCCAGGCCTTTATATGCTCAAATTCTCCTTTACCGATGGGTTGTCAAAATCCTATAAAGTGCTGATCAGTAGATGATCATGTGTTCAACCGGACGGAAATATTAATTCAATGACTTATGGCTTATCTTGATCCTTATACTGTTCCACTCACGGCCAGCAAGGCAGCACACCTACTCAGAAGAGCTACTTTTGGCCCGACAAAGTCGGAAATTGAAGCATTTACCGGCCTCAACCCAGGCATTGCGGTAGACCAGTTGTTTGCAAACGTTGTACATACCGCTTCGCCGCCGCCGCCAGTCGACATTACGCCCACAAGCCCCAATTACTTGAAGCCGTTAATGAGCTTTGGTTTCGTCTCTGCCAAAAGCGGCGAGCATAGCGTGCATTTGCGCTATTGGTGGCTCGGTTTGATGATGCTCCAGAACGGTAAACCATCGGTGCTGGAAAAAATAACGGCTTTCTGGCAGAACCATTTCGTGGTGTCGCAAAACGTGATGGCGGATTACCGCTATATGTACCGGTACCTCAAATTCCTGCGGGATAACAGCCTCGGGAATTTCAAGACGATGACGATCGGGATAACCAAAGATCCGGCCATGCTCATCTATCAGAATGGTGCAGGTAATAACAAAACTACTCCTAATGAGAATTATGCCAGGGAATTGCAGGAACTCTTTACAGTGGGGCAGCAAGACTTTTATGGTAACCTGAACTACACAGAAGCGGACGTGAAGGCTGCGTCTAAGGTACTTACAGGCTGGATGGTTACGAACTACTATGCGAACGGAACCAGTGAGTTTACCTCGAATTTCCACAGAAACTACCACGATACTTCTAATAAGACGTTTTCTTCCAAGTATGGAGGTGTTACCATTCAGGGGCGTACCGACGATACCGCTGGTGATGTGGAGATGAATGAGCTGATCGATATGCTGCTGAGGCATCCGGAGGCACCTAAACATATTTGCAGAAAGCTTTACCGCTGGTATGTCAATCAGAATGTGACCGAGGATATCGAAAATAACGTGATTGTACCGTTAGCCGCATTTTTTTCCAGCTCTGAGAATAATTACAACATCAAGCCGGTACTTGAAAAGCTGCTTAAAAGCGAAATATTCTTCGCTGATCAGAACGTAGGCTCAATCATTAAATCGCCAATGGAATATCTGATAGGCATGGGGCGCTTTTTCGAACAGCCTTGTCCCGACATGATGACCGACACCGCGGCTTATACGAATTATATCCGGTTTTTCCTTTGGGGGATGGCCGCTATGAACCTTGAAATCCTTAATCAGCCGCTGGTGTTTGGCTATCCGCCTTATTATCAGGTTGGTTATTCCAAAAACTGGATCAATGGCTCGACGATCACCGCACGCAGGGGTAATAGCGACAGGATTATTTTCCCGACCGAAGTAATCAAGCCAGGCTATACGCTCGGGATTGATTTCCTTGCCTGGATACAGCGGATCCAGCCCAATTTTTCAGACAGCAACGCAAGCCCTGCCATTACTCCGGCAGAGGTATTGGCAGCATTTTCGGAAAATCTCTTTGCGATAGAACTTACGGAGGCGCAGAAAACTTACCTCATCGATGTGGTCTTTATGAGAAACCTGCCGCATACCTCATGGCGCTACGAGTTGAACGGGTACCGCAACAACCCGACGAGCGCCAGCGCGCAGACTCCCGTTAAAAACAGATGTTCCACTCTGATGCGGTATATGGTAAGAATGGCAGAGTATGAGGTGTTTTAATTAGAAATTGTATGAAAAGAAGAGACTTTCTGGCATCAGCCTCCGCCATGACGTTACCTGTAATGGTCAACGGGTTTGGCATAACCAGCCTCAGCAACCAATCGTCGCTCGTGCAATCGCTCGTGGGCACGGCCGCTGCGGCCACCGATCGGATCCTGGTAATTATTTACCTTAATGGCGGTAACGACGGCCTCAACACCGTCATCCCGCTTCAATATTATTCCAAATACCAGAGTATCCGGAGTAATATCGCAATTCCACAAAATAAGGTGCTCACACTCTCGGGTATGCCCGAGGCGGGACTGCACCCTTCAATGACCGGTATGCGCGAAATGTACAACCAGGGACGGCTGGCAATCGTGAATTCGGTGTCGTATCCGAACCCGAACCAGTCGCATCACCGTTCGTCGGACATCTGGATGACGGCCACGGACGCCGACCAGTACGTCAACAGCGGATGGGCGGGTCGCTATCTCAACAGCCGTTTTCCGGGCTATCCGCAAAATTACCCGAACGACACCATGACGGACCCGCTGGCATTGCAGATCGGGGTGCTTAATTCGACAAGCTTGCTTGGCCCGCAGAGTCCGATGAATATCTCTGTCGAGAATATCAATAATTTCTATGCATTGCTTAATAACGGGCAGGGGATTACGACTTCCGATCTGCCTTGCTGTGAGGCCGGTGAAATGATCAAGCACGTCAGGCAGCAGCAAATCCTTTCTACTGGCTATTCGGGGCAGATCAAAAGGGCTTATGACGCCGGCCGGACGCTGGCAACTTACCCCGCCGCAGGGTCGACAACCGAACTCTCGGAACAGCTGAAAATTGTAGCGAGACTCATTCACGGCGGTTTGCAATCGAAAATTTATTTCGTAGAACTCGGCGGCTTTGATACGCATGGCGACCAGGTCTCGGCGAGTGATACTACGGTCGGAAACCATGCAAATTTGCTCCGAAGGCTTTCGGATGCGGTATCGTCTTTCCAGAACGACCTCGTTCTTCAAGGGACCGCCGATCGCGTAGTGGGTATGACCTTTTCGGACTTTGGCCGGCGCGCCAATTCGAATGCATCGCGTGGTACCGACCACGGTGTTGCGGCACCGATGTTTGTATTTGGGACGGGCATCAAGCGGCAAATGGTCGGCGTGGTGCCTGATCTGAACAACGACCTCGAACCACCGACTACTTCACCTACGAACCAGAACCAGGAAGTGAAAATGCAGGTGGATTTCAGAAGGATATATTCCGATATCCTGCGCGATTGGTTCGGTGCCGCAGGTTCGACTACCGACGCTTTGCTTTTCAGGAATTTTAAAACGACCTCCCTGTTCTCGAACGTCATCGAAACAACCGCCTCGGGCGCGTGGCTCGACCGTTCGATATGGTCGGCTGGGCGTGCGCCGGGCGTGGGTGACTACGTACGCGTAAACCCCGGACACGTGGTGGCGGTAGGGCAGAATATCACCGTCAAAAACATTGAAGTGGAAGGTGGAGGGGAGCTGAATATCCTCGGAAATTATACAATTAACACCACAGGATAAGCAGGAAACTTGCCTGTTGCGTTTCTGAAAGTGCCGGAGAACTTTGATTTCTTCCGGCACTTTTTGTTTACTTTACGATGTCTCAACCAACATCGTTCATGAAAAAACTGGTTTATTACGCGTTTGCCGCCACGGTCCTGCTCATTCAGGCCTGCCAGAAAAAATCAGAAAAAGCAGAAGGTACTATGCCACCGATTAGTGAAGTATTCGCCCATTATTATGAAGAAAGGCTTCCCCTTTATCCCCTGGAAGCGACTATGAACGGTGATAACCGTTACAATGACAAGATGTCCGACGACCTCTCGCAAGCAGGTAAGGCGCGGATGACCGCTTTTTACAGAAAGTATCAGGACGAGCTCGCCAAATACGACCGCGGAAAGCTTACCGACGAGGAAAAGGTGAGCTGGGACCTGATCGAATGGGAATGCAGCATTAACCTGGAAGGCCTGAAATACCCGGTGGAACTGATGCCGATCAACCAGATTTTCTCGACACACCTGATGATCGGGCAAATGGCGAGCGGGAGCAGCATTCAGCCTTTTAAAACCGTAAAGGATTATGATAACTGGCTGAAACGGGTAGACGGCTTTGTGGTATGGTGCGATACCGCCGTGGTGAATATGCGTCAGGGGATAAAGCAGGGCTACGTTTTGCCTGCACCCCTGATTAAGAAGGTAATCCCGCAGTTTGCGGATATGGCAGGCGGGCCCGTGAAAGAGCACCTTTTTTATACGCCTGTCAAAAATTTCCCGAAGGACTTTTCAGAGGAAGACAAGGCCAGGCTTGAAAAGGAGTACGCAGCTATGGTCGAGTCGAAAATCATCCCGACTTTCCAGAAAATGCAGGTTTTCATGGAAAAGGAATACCAACCGGCTGGCCGTACGACCGACGGCTTCTCGGCGCTTCCGAATGGCAAGGCTTTGTATAACTATTACATCAAGTACTACACGACCACCGAGCTGACGGCGGACGAAATTCACGCCACCGGGTTGAAGGAGGTAGCCCGCATTTCAGCGGAAATGGAGAAAGTGAAGGCCCAAGTAGGTTACCAGGGCGATTTGAAATCGTTTTTCAATGCGGTGCGGGGCAACAAGAAACTGATGCCGTTCACCAAACCGGAGCAAGTGATTGCGCATTTCAATGAGATTCATGAGCGCATGAAGCCCAATCTCACGAAACTTTTCGATCTGACGCCCAAGACACCGTTCGAAGTACGCCGGACCGAAGCATTCCGGGAGGCTTCCGCATCGGCCGAGTACAATCCGGGGCTGCCCGACGGGTCCCGCCCGGGTGTGTTCTACGTGCCTGTACCGGCTGCGACGGAGTATAATGTGGTTTCCGACGAAAGCCTTTTCCTGCACGAAGCCATTCCGGGGCACCATTACCAGATTTCGCTGCAACAGGAAAACACCGCATTGCCTGAGTTTCGTAAAAACCTGTGGTACAGTGCTTATGGCGAAGGCTGGGCATTGTATACCGAGTCGCTGGGCAAGGAGCTGGGGCTTTATACCGATCCTTACCAGTATTTCGGGATGCTCAGCGCCGAAATGCACCGCGCCATCCGCCTTGTAGTGGATACCGGGCTGCATTCGAAAGGCTGGACGCGCGCGCAGGCCATTCAATATTCGCTGGATCATGAAGCGGAGTCGGAGGAAAGCATTACCGCGGAAGTGGAGCGTTACATGGCGGGTGCCGGACAGGCATTGTCGTACAAGATCGGCCAGTTGAAAATCCGCGAGCTCCGTTCGAGAGCTGAAAAGGAAATGGGTACGAAGTTTGACATCCGCACATTCCACAAACTGGTGCTCGAATCGGGCTGCGTGCCGCTTAAATTGCTGGAAGAGAAAGCAAATGCCTGGATAAAGGCAGGGAAGTAAGGTGTAGCAGAATATTTTGATCGTAAAAGAGCGATGTCGGTGCGGCATTGCTCTTTTTTGTTTGGGGAGAATGTAAAATAATTCTGGACGAGCAGTATAGAACAGGATAGTTTCTGCTTATGAATTGGCATTATTGCTTCAATAAATGTGCATTTTTTTAGTTAAATTTATATACTGGGTAAAAAAATGTCACAGAACCTGAACCCAAGATGATGTATTTAAGGACTAGTTTTTTGCTGCTGGCCGGAGCGGTTGTAGTTGCTTTGGGCTTTCAGTCGTGCGACAATAAGCCGGGCGGTGGTGCCGAGGAGAAACTGCCCGAGCAGGTGAGTTACAACTTCGATATCAGGCCGATTCTTTCGGATAAATGCCTCGCCTGCCACGGCCCGGATGCGAACAAACGGGAAGCGGGCCTTCGCCTCGACGACCCGGTAAGTGCTTTCGCGGCATTGAAGGACAATCCGAAAGCACATGCCCTGGTAGCAGGCAAACCCGACAAATCGGCGGTGTATCTGCGCATTACCACGGAGGATACCACCCTGCGGATGCCGCCGCCAAACTCCAACCTCAAATTATCCCAACGCGAAGTCGACCTGATCGGCAAATGGATCAAACAAGGTGCGAAGTATGAAAAGCACTGGGCTTTTGTGTCACCGAAAAAACCGAAGTTGCCGGAAGTAGACCATGAGGATTGGGCTAAAAACGAAATCGATCATTTTATTCTCGAAAAACAGGAGCAGAAAGGCTTGGAACCCAGCGCGGAAGCGGATAAGGAGCGTTTGCTGAAACGCCTCAGCCTCGACCTGAACGGCCTGCCGCCGAGCTTGCAGCTGATGGACGAGTTCCTGGCCGATAACAGTCCGAATGCGTATGAGAAAGTAGTCGATAAACTGCTCGCCAACCCTACTTACGGTGAAAAAATGGCGATCCACTGGCTCGACCTCGCCCGTTATGCGGATTCGCACGGTTACCAGGACGACGGCTACCGTACCCAATGGCCCTGGCGCGACTGGGTGATCCACGCATTTAACAAAAACATGCATTATAATGATTTTGTAACCTGGCAGCTGGCCGGCGACCTGCTTCCTAATTCCAGCAAGGAACAGCTACTGGCAACCGGTTTTAACAGAAACCACAAAATCACCGAAGAAGGCGGCGTGATTCCCGAAGAATACCGCATTATGTACGTCACCGACCGCAACGACCTGTTCGGCAAAGGCCTGCTGGGCGTAACGCTCGAATGCGCGCATTGCCACGACCATAAGTACGACCCGTTCTCGCAGAAAGAGTATTACCAGATGTTCGCGTTTTTCAATAATGTGAATGAGGTCGGTATCGAATCGGTGATCGGCGGGCCGGAGACTTATGCGAAAAAGCCTTTGATGGAGATCAGTAACGAAGAGGCCAAAAATATCCTGACTTTCATCAACAAGCCCGATACCAACCGTCTTATCGTGTCGGTGATGGGTGACCTGGACACTTTGCGCAAAACTTATGTGCTCAAACGCGGCGCTTACGACGCCCTGGGAGAAGAAGTGCAGGCCGGTACCCCAGCGGCAATTCTCCCGTTTGACAAAAAATATCCTAAAAACAGGCTGGGGCTTTCCCAATGGCTGTTCGATAAGCGTAATCCGCTCACAGCGAGGGTATATGTGAATATCCTCTGGCAGGAATTCTTCGGAAAAGGCATCGTCAAAACCTCCGGCGATTTCGGGATGCAGGGCGAGTTGCCTACCCACCCCGCATTGCTCGACTGGCTCGCAGCGGATTTCATGGAGCACAATTGGGATATCAAACGGTTTGTGAAACAAATGGTGATGTCCGCCACTTACCGGCAATCGGCCGTGGTGACGAAGGAACATCTCGCGAAAGACCCTGATAATGTGTACCTCGCACGCGGATCGCGCTACCGCATTCACGCGGAGTTTGTGAAAGACCTCGTACTCGCAAGCAGCGGGTTGCTCAACCGCACCATCGGCGGGCCCAGCGTGAAGCCGTACCAGCCTGTGGGCTTGTGGGAAGGGGCTACTTCGGGCCGTGGACTATTATCCGTCTACAACCAGGATCACGGCGCAAGCTTGTACCGCCGCGGCATGTACACGCTCATCAAACGCACCGTTCCACCGCCCACAATGGCTATTTTCGACGCCAGTAATCGCGATTTGTGCGAAGTAAGGCGCCTGAAAACCAATACGCCGTTGCAGGCGCTGGTGATGATGAACGACCCGACGGTACTGGAAGCCTCCCGGGTGCTGGCAGCCAGGCTATTGCAGGAAAATAGCAGCACGGAAGACAAGATCACGAAGGCATTCAGGCAGATCGTGTGCCGCAAGCCGAGCCAGAAAGAACTGGAAGTGCTTACCGGTTACTATGCGAAGGAGTTGAAAGAAATTCAGCCTGCAAAAGCCGAGAAAATGGTGTCGGTAGGAGAGTACCCGATCACCAAAAAGGTGGACGCGAAGGCGCATGCTTCATTAATGCGCGTCATTTCCATGATTTACAATTTGGAAGAAACCATCACGAAATCATAAACGAAAGCCGCATTGCCGGCGACGGATGACAATGGAAAAGGAAATCATTGAACACGGATTTAGTTTCAACAGACGGCGGTTCCTGTCCACGATGAGCCTCGGGATCGGTAGCGTGGCGCTGGGCTCGCTGCTCATGCCCGACCTGCTGAAAGGTGGAGGATTGGAAGAGGAAGGCCTC
The DNA here is from genome assembly GCF_900101885.1 of Dyadobacter soli. Taxonomy (GTDB): domain Bacteria; phylum Bacteroidota; class Bacteroidia; order Cytophagales; family Spirosomataceae; genus Dyadobacter; species Dyadobacter soli. Next base: position 168,030 of record NZ_FNAN01000019.1, read on the forward strand.
GCTCCCGGTATTCCGCATTTCGCTCCGAAGGCGAAGCGGGTGATTTACCTGTTTCAAAACGGCGCCCCGTCACAGCAGGAGCTTTTTGACTACAAACCGAAACTTCGCGAAATGTTCGGGCAGGAAATACCGCCATCCGTGCGTGGTACGCAGCGGCTTACCGGTATGACGGCCAACCAGGCATCGTTTCCGCTCGTGGGTTCTTTTGTGGATTTCAAACAATATGGCCAGTCGCAGGCGTGGGTGAGCAACCTGATGCCTTATACCTCGAAAATCGTGGATGACCTTTGCTTTGTACGTTCGATGTACACCGAGGCGATCAACCACGACCCGGCATTGACATTCCTCCAAACCGGTTCCCAGCAGGGCAACCGGCCGAGTATGGGCTCCTGGCTGAGTTACGGGTTGGGTAATGAAAACAAAAACCTGCCGAATTTCACGGTATTGCTGTCGCGTGGCGTCGGTAATGGGCAAGGGGTGTATTCCAAATTATGGTCTAACGGATTCCTCGACTCCGTGCACCAGGGCGTCCAGTTTAGCAAGGGCGAAGACCCGGTCCTTTACCTGCGCGACCCCGAGGGAATGGACCGCAAAGAGCGCCGCGATATGCTCGACAAGCTATCGGAGCTGAACGAAATGTCGTACCAGGAGTTTGGCGACCCGGAGATTTCGGCCAAGATCAAGCAATATGAAATGGCTTATCGCATGCAGACGGCCGTGCCGGAAGTAATGGATTTGTCCAAAGAATCGGATGATATTATCAAACTGTACGGGCCTGAATGCCTCGTTCCGGGTACGTACGCGGCCAACTGCCTGCTCGCGCGCAAGCTGTCGGAAAACGGCGTGCGGTTTGTACAGCTCTATCACCAGGGATGGGACCAGCACGGCAACCTGCCGTTTGAAATAACCAAACAGGCGATGGACGTCGACCAGGCTTCCGCTGCATTGGTTACTGATTTGAAGCAGAGAGGATTGCTGGACGAGACGCTGGTGATCTGGGGCGGGGAATTCGGCCGGACGAGTTATACCCAGGGCAAGCTTACCACCGACAACTACGGACGCGACCATCACCCGCGCTGCTTTACCGTCTGGATGGCCGGAGGTGGTATCAAACCGGGTATTGTGTATGGCGAAACCGACGAGCTCGGCTACAATATCGCCAAAGACCCCGTGCATGTACACGACTTCCAGGCTACGATACTGCACCAGCTTGGCTTGAACCACGAGAAACTGATATTCAAGCATTTGGGTCGGCGTTACAGGCTCACGGATGTGTCGGGCAAGGTGGTAAGGGACATTATCAGCTGATTTTTTCGAGATGTAATCATTGGTCAATTTTTTGGTGGAATTTTAAATGCATTTGAAACTCAGGGTTTTCGCGGAACAGTTACTGGTTGCTGCCAATATTTTCGTATTGTTTCTACTGCTCTTCGAAAGCAAACTCGTGATCCCGGCATGGCTGCAAACCATCGGCCGGATGCATCCGCTCATTCTGCATTTCCCGATCGTGATCCTGCTGCTGGCTATGCTGCTGGAATTTTTCCGTTTCAAGCCGGAATATGCGGGCAATGCATTCTATCGCAATTTCCTGCAAGGCCTGTTGCTGATAGGCGCCCTTTTTGCGGCGGTGACGGTGATTATGGGCTTGTTTTTGTCGCGCGAGGAAGGTTACGAGGGCGCGACCCTGACCTATCATAAATGGACCGGCGCGGGAATCTTCTTTTTCGCCTCCATTATTTACTGGGTAAGGCATGCAAGATGGTACAAGTCGGTTGCGGCGAAGGCCGGCGCGTTGCTGACGGTGGTCGCGCTCGTGCTCACCGGGCATTACGGGGCCGCGCTTACGCACGGGAGCAACTTCATTTGGGAGCCCATCGATCATAAACGCGAAGTGGCGGAAGTTCCATTGGACCAGGCTATTGTGTATACCAATGTGATCAAGCCGATCCTGGAACAGAAATGTACGAGCTGCCATAATCCCGATAAATTGAAGGGTGAACTGATCCTCTCAGACCCGCAATCAATCATCAAGGGTGGGAAGTCGGGCAAGCTGATTGTACCGGGTAACCCACAAATGAGTCTGCTGTTGCAACGGGTGCATTTGCCGATGGAAGAAAAGAAGCACATGCCGCCATCGGGGAAGGCGCAGCTTACTTTGCAGGAGATTTCACTGCTCACATTATGGGTTAAGCAGAAAGCGGATTTCAACAAAAAACTAACCGATTTGCCCGAGTCTGATTCGCTGCGCATGCTCGCGACCGCATTCCTGCAACCGCACACGCAGGAGGAGGAATACGATTTCCCGGCTGCCGATGAGGACAAAGTCAAAACGCTCAATACCGATTACCGGACCATATTGCCCTTCGCCCGCGAGTCGCCGGCGCTGGCTGTGAACATTTATAATGCATCGGCCTACAATGTGAAGCAGCTGGATGAGCTGGACGACATTCGTAAACAGGTTATCTCATTGAACCTGAATAAAATGCCGGTCAAAGACGCGGACCTGAAAAGCATTGCGAAGTTTGAAAACCTCCGCAAGCTCGATCTCAATTTTACCGATGTTACGGCAGCCGGTTTGAAGGATCTTGCGACATTAAAGCATCTGCAAAACCTAACATTGTCCGGTACTAAGCTGGATTTGAATGGTTTGAAGGGTGTATTGCCGCAATTGAAAAGTGTCAAAACGGTGGCTGTTTGGGATACCAAACTTTCGGCTGCGGACGTACACCAGTTGCAGCAGGCCAACAAAAGCATCGACATTATCGGTGGCTTCAAAGACGACGGGAAGAATCCGTTGAAACTCAATCCGCCGCAAATGAAGAATGCATCGCCTATTTTCGCGCAATCGCTGGTGGTGGACATTCAGCACCCGATCAAGGGCGTGGATGTACGCTTCACCATGGACGGCTCGGAGCCCGACAGTATCAATTCGCCATTGCTCGACCACAAAACCGTCATCAACAGCAATGCCAGTATTCGTGCCAAAGCCTACAAAAATGGCTGGTATGGCAGCGATATGGCCACTTTCGATTATTTCAAGAGCGCCTACCAGCCCGACAGCGGTACATTACTCTACCCGCTGAACCGCGTGCACCAGGCCGAGGGCGTGAAGACATTTTTTGATCATAAGTTGGGTGTTATCGGTGCTAACAATCCCGCCTGGGCCAACAACTGGGCGGGGGTTAGGGATAACGACATGGCTTTTGTGTCGGAATTTAAAAAGCCGGTAATGCTTTCGTCGCTCGGCGTGCGTTACATGGTGGAAGAAGATACCGGCATTTTTCCGCCCGAACTGGTCGAAATTTGGGGCGGTACCACGCGCGACAATATGAAGCTGCTTACGAAATTCAAGGCGCCGATGCCCGTGAAAGGGGAGCGGGCTTCATTGCAAAGCGTGGCGGGGTCGTTCAAGCCGCAACAGGTTTCGTACATTAAAATCGTGGCGAAGCCCCTCACCAAAATACCGGCGTGGCACCGCAGCAAAGACAAGCGCGCATTGCTGCTCGTCGACGAAATGTTCCTCAATTAATTACGCTTTGCCGAGCCTGCGCCACATTTCCGCGCAGGCTCGCGCATTGTGGTAAGGGCATTTCCAGAAGTTGATCTTGTCGCCCTTCACCGGCGTGCCATCCTCTTTCACAGTGCCAAACCATTCGCCCCTTTCGTGGTCGACGAATTCGCCGACAATGTAATCCCAGCTCTTTTCGGCTTTGGTTTTGAACTGCGGATCTTTCGTGAGCTGGTAAGCATTGTAAAATCCTACAAGCTGCTCTGCCGCTACCCACCAGCTGCGATCGGTTTGGGTATGCTTCGTTTCGGGATCGTATTCGTAGTTCAATGCGCCGTCGGGTCCGAGGCCTTTCGACGCGGCAGTAGCCATAGCAATGGCTTTCTTCTTCATCCGGGCGATCAATTTTTCGTCGTGCAGCACTTCCGCCGTCTCGAAAAGCAGCCACGAAGCCTCGATATCATGCCCGAACGAAACGATATGGTCTTTCGCTTGCCATTTTTCATCGAAAAACAGCTGCATTGTTTCGGTTTTCGGATTCACAATGTGGGTAATGATCGCGTCGAGCATTCCCGCGGTTTGCTTTTTGAGCTTTGCATCCGGCCACACGCTGTACAGGTTGGTGTAGGCTTCTACGAGATGCAAATGCGTGTTCATGCTCTTATTCCAGGGGCTTTTGCTCAAAATGTAGTCGTCCGTAGCCGACCAGTCGCGGGCAAATGCCTCCCGGTAACCGCCATTCACCGGGTCGAATGCATGTTTTTCAATGATTGCAAAAAGCGATTGCGCCTTTTCCAATGCCGGTTTGAAATGCGTGACGCGGTAGTACTCCGCCAGCCCGTACATCGCGAATGCATTGCCGTAAATCTGCTTCTTCGTTTCCAGCGGCGAGCCATCCGCATTTACCGACCAGTACACACCGCCATATTCGGTATCAAAAAAGCTTTTAACCAACTGCTGATAAGCCCTGTCGGCCAGCGTCAGGTATTTCGCCTCTTTCAACAACCGGTGCGCCAGTGAGAACGTCCATAAAAGCCGCCCGGTAAGCACCACCGAACGCGCCGAGTCCTTTACCGGCTGATTGTCATAATTAACCCTTCCATAAAACCCGCCCTTCTCCGGATCCGGCCCATATTTTTCCCAATAATCGAGAATCGCTACAAACTCTTTCTTAAATGCGTCGGGCGTAAATGCAGCCATGGTTTCGGGTTGGTTTTTTAGGGAAAAGCAACCCGGGGCGGGTTCATACTTGTTGCCAAAGTTCTTACCTGGCTGCGATTGGCAGCTGCTCCTTTACGAGTAATGATTCTAGCAATTTATCGGAGGTTACAAAAAAATCCGCCTTGTCTCTCAGGGAAATGGCCGTCGCAAGCTGAATGCTATCGAGTGACCGGAGGCCATCCGGTCCATACTTGTTCAGCAATCCACAGGCGTAGCTAATGATATGGTTATCCAAAGGCATGAAGGTGAACTGTACGGCGTCTTCTTCGAACCAGACAGCTATTTGTCGAACAATCTCTGCGGTCAGTTCTCCCAGCCTCTGTTTCTTCCAAAGAGCCGACAGGAACTCGACGCGGGTCAGTTCGGAAAGGAAAATCGAGGAAATGGAGTTTTGGACAATGATGCTTTTGAAGGAGTCGCTATCCTTTTCTTCATGATATAGCTTAATCAATGAAGAAGTATCCAGAAACAGGCGCATCAGGCATTCCGTCTTTGGGAAATAACTTCTTCGGCTAGTGAGCCTTTCAGGTTTTTCAGTAGCTTCCGGCTCTTGTCGAATGAGAAATCGCCCCATTGCAGCGTCTTCCGATCTGTTTCGCCCGGAGTTTCAACTTCAATTTCAGGAAATGTAACGATCACTTTCGACGGGAGGCCAATCCGCGGATTCGAATCCAGATGGATTCTTCCGTTTTGATAAGTTCCTTTAATTTCAAGCATAGCGGTATATAGTTTCAAGATGAAACATAAAGTTACTGTTTTTCAGCAATTGAATCAATAAAAAAAGCCCGACGCATCGCTGCATCAGGCTTCGAAAGAAATTCAATCCCACGTCAATCCCCCTGGTTTTCTTCCTGGCTTTCGTGGTTGTCGCCGCCGAGGCTGTAATAGTTGTTTTCCTCGTCTTCCCGGCCGATTTCTTCGTCTTCATCGTCGTATTCCGAGCCCGGTACGTCGAGATCGTCGCCGGTGAGGTCGTCCTCGAAGGATTTTTCGTTCCAGTCGTCGGCGTCTATATCAATGGGGCGTTTGGTATGCGAAACATCTTCCGGATCGATCTCGGAGTCGATCAGGCCCTGGCGGAAAACGTCTTCGTCCGCAGGATAATTTCCGGGAAGGTCGTCATCATATAGTTCGTCGTCTTGATCATTTGGGTTCATAACTGTAATGGTTAAGTGTACTAAAATCGGGTAGCCGGTTTTCTGTTTTCGGGGTATTGATTAAAAAAGCATTCCCGAACGCTTTTACCTAAAATAAATGTTTTTCACCCAATTTTACGATTGCATGCAAAGAAAATTAATCCGGTCGACCGGAGCGCTGGCAGTGCTGGCTGCCACAGTGGCAACGAGCGCAGCGTTGTTTGGTTACCGCACCGAAACCCTCGAAAAATCCCCCCTCTACACGCCGGTCGAAGCAAAAGAACTGAAACTACCCGCGGGCTTTTCGGCCACGGTGCTTGCCACTGACCTCGGTGCTACCCGGCATATGGTGGTGGGTAAAAACGGCGACATGTATGTAAAGCTTTCCAAACTCAAAGACGGAAAAGGCATTTATCTGCTGCGCGATACGAACGGAGATGGCGCAATCGACGAGCAGAAGCTTTTCGGCGACTACCCCGGTACAGGCATCGCGATCAGGGACGGCTATTTGTACAGCTCTTCCAACAAAGGTGTTTTCAGATATAAACTGAATGAAAAGGACGAAATCATCGATTTTGATAAATCGGAAAACATTATCAGCGGACTGACCGACCACGGCCGTGATAATGCGAAGCCACTCGCGCTCGACAGCAAGGGAAATATCTACGTTACCGTTGGTTCCTACAATGACAATTGCCGCGGAGCAGGGTCGGCGAAAGGCATGTCGCCCTGCACGATCCTCGATTCGGCAGGCGGGATCTGGCGTTTCAAGGCCGGGCAGCTCAACCAGCAGTTTTCTGACGGTACCCGCTATGCAACCGGCGTTAAAAATGCCGTTGGGATCGATTGGGACAACAAAACCAATGCATTGTATGCCACCACGCACGGCCGCGGCAAGTTCGACGACATGTACCCGCAATATTATACGCCCAAGCACAGCGCCGAGCTGCCTTCCGAAACGCTTTACCGCTTAAAAGAAGGCGACGACGCGGGCTGGCCATACATTTATTACGATCATTTCCAGAACAAAAAAATGCTGGCGCCCGAATACGGCGGCGATGGCAAGAAGACAGGCGGCGAGAAGGCGATCGATCCGCTGGTGGCGTTTCCGGCGCATTTAGGGCCCAATGCATTGATGTTCTACACCGGAAATATGTTCCCGGCGCGGTACCGCAATGGCGCTTTCATCGCTTTTCACAGCCAGTCGGCGGAGCTGAAAAAGGGTTACCTCGTGGCATTTGTGCCTTTCGTGAATGGTAAGCCGGGCAAATGGGAGATTTTTGCCGACAATTTCGCCGGCACCGACCTCGCCAAACCCACTGGCCCGATTCAGCACCGCCCATGCGGCCTCGCACAAGGCCCCGACGGCGCGCTGTACGTGACCGACGATTTGAATGGGACGATTTTCAAAATTGCCTACAAGAAGAAGTAGGCGTTCAATTAAAAACCGGGATTGATAGTTTTAACGCTACCAGTCCCGGTTTTCAAACTTTGAACTAATCACTTTATACTTTTGACAACGTAGCAAACGCCCGTACCGGGAATGTTCCTACGCCTTTGAACTTGGGCGGCACCGCGCTGAACAGGTAGCCCGAAGCAGGTAGTTTGTCCAGATTGCAAAGGTGCTCGCATATCAGGATTTCGGCGCCGAGCAAAATGGTGTGTACCGGGCGGCTGTTGCCACGGGTATCGTCGATGTTATGGCTGTCGATGCCTACGAGTTTCACGCCGCAGTCGCGCAGATATTCGGCCGCTTCACGCGTGAGGAACGGGTGGTTTTCGAAATAGGCTTCCGTATTCCAGTTTTTCGACCAGCCTGTATGCACAATCACCGCCTTGCCACGGATTTCAAGGTTTTGGAAAAATTCAATACCGATTTCCACAGCACCCGTCGCGTCGATCGTGACCGCATCGAGGTTTGCAAATGCCTCCAATGCAACTTCCGAAAGGTCCTTTCCATGCGCGTAGCGGTGAAACGGGCAATCGATATAAGTACCCGTGTTACTTACCATTTCAATTTTCCCGATCTGAAACTCGGTACCTTCTTCGTACCGGCCTTTGGAGTCTTCCCTGCTTAAAAAGTCGCAGATTACCGGCGCCGGAAGGCCTTTGTAAGTGACTAATCCGTCAAAAATCGTGTGACTCAGGTCGACGAGCAATTCCGCCGACGGCTCATTGAGCGGCTGGCGTTTATGTTTTTCCTGAATATAGAATTTATTGAGGATCTTAACTTTGCCTACCATCAACAACCTGAGATCATTGATAATATAGTCGGCCAGTTCGGCATCGGTAATGGTTTCGCCGGCGATATCCAGCCGGAAATCCTGTCCCTGAATGCCGCCGCCATTGGTAAATTCAATATCAAAGTCAAAAACTACCCGGTGATCCATCAGTCAAATTAATGTATTTCAAAAATTGGTATCCGCCTTGTCCAGTTCCATTTCCTTGATCCAGATATTGCGGTAATACACATCGTGGCCTTCCGATTGCAGTTTCAAACCGCCGGGCGTGTCGGTAATGCCCTTTCCGCCGTCGTTACCACCATCGATTCCCGAGTTTTTGCCGCCCCAAACCTGGCTGATCTTCTGGTTGGTATGCACTTTTTTACCATTGAAATACAAGGTTACCATCGGTTGCTCCACCAGCTTGCCGTCCTTAAACCGCGCCGCGCGGAACAGGATATCGTACGAATTCCACTTCCCGATGCCGTTGTATGCATGATAGGGCGATTTGGACTCGTTGATCACCGCCGCCATCCCGTGCGACGTCGTATCGCCGTCGAGTACCTGGATTTCGTACCGGTTTTGAAGGTAAACACCGCTGTTTCCACCCGGTTTGGTGATCAGGAACTCCACATGGGCGCGGAAATCCTTGAATTGCTTCCTGGTAACGATATCCGCTGAGCCGTACAACCCGCCCGCAGAGGCCGGATCGTTGCAATTGATCACCGTGCCTTTATCTACCGGGTCATTCACTACCGTCCATTTGATCGGTGGCTTGGCCGCAAATCGCGGGCCTTCCCAGTAAATCCATTTTTCATCGAGCATTTTGCGGCTGCCGTCGAGGTACACTTCGGCGCCTTTCGGGGCTTTCACGCCCACGCCTACCTGTGCGCACGCGAGACCTGTGAATGCGATGGCGAGCGCCTGGCCGAGGAAAATGCTTTTCAGCTTCGAGAAATTTCGGTTCATATTGTTGTCGTTTTTTATGCTGGTTATAAGGGTTGGAAAAATTAGAATTTACTCGCCTGGGTTATAACTTCTCTTCAAAGAGCTTCAAAATGCGCTTGTACTCGTCGGTCCACGAGGATGCTTCCACAAAACCATGATCTTCCATCGGATAGGAGGCGAGCTCCCAGTTGTTTTTACCGAGCTCGATCAGCCGCTGCGACAGGCGCACCACATCCTGGTAATGCACGTTCACATCCACCATTCCGTGGCAGATGAGCAAATGATTTTTCAAACCGGCCGCATGGTAAATGGGCGAGCTTTTGCGGTAAGCGAGGCTATCGGCTTGCGGCTCGTTGAGGATGTTGGCCGTATACGACTGGTTATAGGCTGCCCAGTCGGTCACGGGGCGCAATGCGGCACCCGCTGCGAACACGTCCGGCGTGGTGAACAGCGCCATTAATGTGATAAAGCCGCCATACGAGCCGCCGTAAATACCGATCTTTTTAGGATCGACGCCATAGGTTTTTACGAGCCATTGCGCGCCGTCGGTGTGGTCGGTGAGGTCCTTGCCGCCCATGAAGCGGTAAATGCCCGTACGCCAGTCGTGGCCATAGCCCGAGCTTGCCCGGTAATCCATATCAAGCACGGTGTAGCCCTTGTCGGTGAGCAGGTTATGGAACATGTATTCCCGGAAATACTGGCTCCACCATTTGTGGGCATTTTGCAGGTAACCCGCGCCGTGCACAAAAATCACCGCTTTGCCATTCGACTGTTTCGGTTCGTAAACGCGTGCATAAATGTCCTGTCCGTCGGTAGCTTTAATGGTCACTACTTTCGCCTCGCGCCAGGGGTAGGAGAGGAATTCGGGTGAAACCGAGCGGGTAATCTGCACCGGCTGCGCATTCTTCGCGAATGCATTATCGAGCAGATAGAGCTCCCAGGGCGCAGTACTTTTGGAGAAGCGGATGGCCAGGTTCTTTTCGTCGGGCGACAGTGTCATCTCATGCGCGCCAGGCGTGTGTGTGAGGCGCGTACGTGCGCCGCCGGTTGCTGACATCCGGTAAACGTGCTGCTCGCCTGGGTGTACTTCGTTGGTAATGAGGTAGAAAGTCTTTTTATCTTTTGAAAGTACCACATTCTGCACCTCGAACCGCCCCGACGTCAATGCGGTCTTCTTGCCGGTACTGATATTAAATGTGTACAAATGCGAGTAACCGGTAACTTCGCTCTGGAAATAGATGGTCTGGTCGTCGAGCCAGCCTATTTCACCTGCGCTTTGTGGGTAACCGCCCACGCCCGGGCCGCCGATCCACGCTTCGTCGCGCTGGCGGTCAAGGAGTTTTAGCGAAAGCGTCGCCGGGTCGAATGACATTATCCAGCGGTCCTTGCTATCCAGCGAACGGACGATGACCACTGCATGCTGCCCGTTATCCGACCAGAACGGCCCGTGGAAAATCACTTTCCGTTCCTTTTTCTTCCAGGCGGTGTCCAGCTTGGGGTAATCTTTCAGGTAATCGGGTTTGTCGTGAATGCCGGGAATGTCCGCTGTCGCCACTTTTCGGGCGGTATCTTTTTTAACATCATAAACCCAAAACTCACTCTCCGACAGCGGCGCACCGACCTTGGTACGTGCCGAAATATCTTCCGTGAAGCCGCTTTCCGTCACATAATTCGGAACAATTGTGGATTTGGCGCTCTTATCCGTTTGGGTAAGCCCGTAGGTAACAAACCGGCCGTCGGGACTCGCCTTCTGGTTTGTCACGTTTTTTTCGCCCAGGTAAATTTCCTTCGGGCGGGTGGGCTTGTCGGCCTCCGTCACTTTCTTGCCGGCGTCCTTTTTACCTTTTCTTTCTTTTAAAACCTCAAACATGCCGAGCTGGTCGGCTTTCAGGAATTTCTCCTGGTCGCCAGGCTTGCTGTCCGCTTTTTTGGTGCCTGTTTTAAAATCGGTCAACTGGCTTACCAGTCCGGAAGCCAGTGCAATGCTGAAAAGATTGTTGCTTCTCTCAAAAACTACCGCCGTCTCATCCCCGCTGAATGCCGGGTCAGATTCGCGCTCCGTTGTGTTCGTAAGCTGGCGGATCGAGAAATCTTTGTAGTTAATGATATAAATGTCCCCATTCTTCTCATAAAGGCGCATCGAGCGGGCGCGGTTGTAAATGCCGTTTTTGCCCGGCATACGCCGACGATCAGCCGGAGCTACCTTGCTTATCTTTTTCCCCGCAAGCGAATAAGCATACAGCGAATCGGAAGGATTTTTATCCGGGTTCCAATTGAAATACACCGTTTTGGAATCATCGGCCCAGGTAATGTCGCTCGGCGAAGTCCCAATCCACATTTTCGGGTCGCGCATGATTTTCTCGACGGTAAGCGGAGCGAGGGATTGAGCGTGAAGGTGATTAATGCAAAAGAAAGAAATGAAAAGAGAGAGCTTGTAAAAATGGTTCATGTTTGAAGTTTTGAAAATGCAATGCAATCAGTTGCCCTGCGCAACCTTTATTCCTGGTATGGAATAGCTTTGATAAGGCGGGTGTTGTTAAGTTCTTCGATAATAACCGTGTCTTCGGCGGGGATGATGCCTCGCTTGATCCAGTTACTAACGGTCTGTGTATTAGGTATGTTAAATCGCCTGCAATATTCGGCTACGGTTATCCAATCGTGCAGTTCGTAAATTTTGCCGTCCTTCGAAAGGTAATTCTGTGCTTTTTCCAAAGTTTCCCGCGCGGCTTGAAGCAATTCTTCGAGCTGGTCCGGGCCTGATTCAGTGATTGTTTTCGTTTGCATGATTCTACCGTTTCCTTTTTTCTAACTCTTCCAACACCTGCATTAGCTTAGATATCACGTCCAGCACTGCGTCGGTCTGTTCCGTTGTCATCTCATGTTGAAAATCCCGCAAATACTGTCGTAGTGAAGCGATCCGCATGCGAATCTCCATTTCGTTCATAGTGTGCGATTTTTTTGAAGCAATATACAAAATGTTACGTTTCGTAACGGAATAGGGAGGGAGATTTGTCCGGTATTAAATTGGATATACTATTTTTGAGCGTATCCTTTATCCCATGACTTTCATACGCTCGTTCCTTTTCTTCGCCGCTGTAATTTGTACGGCCCTCGCTTGCACGCGCACGCAAAACCCTAACCCCGAAAAAGGCGTTTCATTCGCGCTGAACCAGTACCGTAAGCAACATATCGACAGTATCCGGTACCAGATCGAACTGGATATTCCGGCGGGTAAGGTGGGGAAGATTTTGGGGAAAGAGACGATTTCGTTCAACCTGGATGCGTTGGATTCTGCGCTCGTGCTGGATTTTAATGTGGGCGACGGGCATTTGCAGGAAGTACGCGCTGGTGGCGAAAAAATAGATTATCAGTTTGTTAATGAGCATATTGTCATCGATGCGAAGCATTTGACCAAGGGCAAAAACGAGATCGGGATTGATTTCGTGGCGGGGGATTTGTCGCTGAACAGGAGCGAAGATTACTTGTACACGCTTTTTGTGCCCGACCGCGCTTCTACGTGTTTCCCATTGTTCGATCAGCCGAACCTGAAAGCTTCGTACCAACTGACTTTGAAAACGCCCCAGGATTGGGAGGCGGTTTCCAATGGGAAGCTCAGCGCGAAAACGGTCGAAAATGGCAAGAGCGTTTACCGGTTCGGCGAGACGAAGCCGGTGAGCTCCTACCTTTTTGCATTTGCTGCGGGTAAATTTTTCAAAGAGACCCGAATGCTGGATGGCCGGGAGATGACGATGTATTACCGGGAAACGGACACAGCCAAGGTAAACCGCAACCGCAACGAGGTTTTTCAGCTGCACGCCAAGTCGCTCGCGTGGCTGGAAGCATACACGGCGATCGATTATCCGTTCGGGAAATTTGATTTTGTACTGCTGCCATCATTCCAATATGGCGGAATGGAGCATCCCGGTGCGGTTTTTTACAATGAACCGTCCCTTTTTCTCGACGAAAATGCATCGGTGAACCGCCGCATGGCCCGGGCGAGTGTGATCGCGCACGAGTCGGCACATATGTGGTTCGGCGACCTGGTGACGATGGACTGGTTCAACGATGTGTGGCTGAAAGAGGTCTTCGCGAATTTTATGGCGGCCAAGATTGTCCACCCGAGTTTTCCGGAGATCAATCACGATTTGCGTTTCCTGCTGGCGCATTACCCGAATGCCTATGAAGTGGATCGGACAGCCGGTACCAACCCGGTTTTACAGCAGCTCGGCAACCTGAAAAACGCCGGAACGCTTTACGGGGCTATTATTTATATGAAGGCGCCGATTGTCATGCGGCAATTGGAGCGGAAGATCGGCGAGCCGTTGATGCAGGAAAGCCTGCGCGCGTATTTGAAAAACTATTCATTCGGCAATGCGCATTGGGACGATCTGATCGGTATTATCGACAAGCGTACGCCGCAGGATATTACCGCATGGAGTAATGTGTGGGTGAAAACACCGGGTATGCCGGAGTATGGCGTTGAAGCAGGTAAACTGGTGCAGTTGAAGGATTCCGTATCGGGGCGCGTTTGGGAGCAGCCGCTGGTTTTGAAAACGATGCAGAACAACGAACTGGTTTTCCCAAACAATGACGGAACGGGTTATGGTTATTTTAAAATGGATACGACGTCCAAAGCATGGTTTTTCGAAAACTATGGCAATGCGGTTTCGGCCGATCCGGTTTTCCGGGGGGCGATGCTGGTGAATATCTGGGAAGGATTGCTGCGCGGTGATGGGCCGGCGCCGGAAAAATTGGTGAATTATAATTTGAATGCATTGCCCAAAGAGCAAAATCCTCTGCTGGTAGACTATTTACTGGGTAACCTGCAAAGCAGCTGGTGGGTGTTCCTGAATGCCAATCAGAGGGGCGCATACCAGCAGCGGATGGAGCAGACACTGTGGCAACTTTTGAATACTACCAAAGATAAAGGCATTCAAACGTCCTATTTCAGGGCATTTAAAGCGATAGCGCTGACGGACGACGGCTGGCAGAAAATGGACGGGCTTTGGACCGGCAAGCTGGAAGTAGAGGGGCTGGTATTGTCCGAAGAAGACAAGATTTCACTGGCTTATGAGCTTGCATTGAAGGGGAAAGGTGACGGCAAGGCGATTCTGGAAGCGCAGTTGAATGCTACGAAAAACCCGGACCGGAAAGCGCGGATGCAATTTGTAATGCCTGCATTAAGCCCCGACGAAGCCACGCGCGATGCGTTTTTTGAAACACTCAAAAAAGAAGAAAACCGCGAGAAAGAAGCCTGGGTGCTGGATGCACTGGCCTACCTGCATCACCCGCTGCGTACGGGAAGTGCATTGAAATACCTCCGGCCTTCGCTCGATCTGTTACAAGAAATTCAGCTTACGGGCGACATATTTTTCCCGACGCGCTGGCTGCACAATACATTCGCGGGTCATTCGTCGCCGGAAGCGGCGCGGATTGCGCAGGCATTTTTGCAGGAACACCCGGATTACCCCTATTTTTTGAAAAACAAAATATTGCAAGCGACCGATTTGCTTGATCGTTCGGTAAAACTTTCCGCGACTTATGCCCAAAAAGAGCATTCCCCTGCATTATCTCAGCAATGATTCGGGCCTGGGGATTTCCCTGCACCGCATCGACCGGATAAACCGGATGAATGCGGCGCATATGGATGCCCATCGTGACAATCACGGGAATTTCTTTTTCCAGGAAGACGGCCACGCGCGCCTGATGGTCGATTTTCGCGAAATCGAGCTGAAAGGAAGCGGCGTGTTCTGCATTATGCCGGGCCAGGTGCATTACCCGCTGGAAACGGAGGGCTCTTACGGCTGGTTTCTGGGCGTGGATATGAGCCTGCTCGACGAGCATCACCGGGCGGTGGTGGATGAATATGCATTGCATGGTTTTCCGGTAAGTCTGGATGCCGCGCAGGCTGATTTACTCATGCGGAGTCTGCATTTGTTGCTGGAATTTTACCAGGCACCCTCGCAGTATGGCCAGCCGGTGCTGCAGTCCATGCTGAAAACGTGCCTGGGCATTTTTACTTCTTTGTTTGAAAAGGAAATTTTGCAGCGCACCGTGCAAACGCGTCCTTCGGCCATTACTTCGCAATTCCGCAAACTTTTATCGCAGCATTTCAAAACGGTGAAAAGTCCTTCCGATTATGCCGGAATGCTGAGTATTACCTCATCGTATCTGAACGAGGTCGTGAAGGAAACATCGGGACAGCCGGTAAGCCACTGGATCCAGAATGAGGTTATGATGGAGGCCAAAAGGCTATTGTACTACACGGATTTGAGCATTAAGGAGGTCGCATTCGGGTTGGGTTATGAAGATCATACCTATTTCTCGCGGCTGTTCCGGAAAGTTGCGGGGAAGTCTGCCGGGCAATTCCGGGAAGAATACCGCCGCCAATAGTTCTTGATAAAACCGCGATTTGTCCAATCATTACCCCTCATTTTCCCTTTATTCTCTTCGCGCGGGCTTGTTGTTTTGTAAAGTAAAAACTCGGCTGGATCGTCAGCCTTAGCACAACACCAATCGCACGAAAAATGAACATCATCAAACAGAAAGCGCTGCACTTGCTTGAAAATGCCTTTGGAAAAACCGGGACCGTGCTGGCGGTACGGGCCTGGGAACCTGCTACGTTTTTCGAGGTGGACGTCCACTTCCCCGATATGGATATGAGCGGCTGGAAACGCGTCCAGCATATTAAGGTACGCGTCGGAGAAGGCATTTACCGCGATTATACACCCGCCGGCTGGGACGAGGATATCCGTACCTGCACATTGTACATCCATGCCGAACAGGACGGCCCCGGCGCGCAATGGATACGCTCGTTACGCACGGGCGACCGCATTACGTACGTAGGCGTGGGCGCGACCATGCACAAGCCCACGTATGCGGGCGAGATGGTGGTTTTGGGCGATATGAGCAGCATTGGACATTACCTGGCCTTGCAGCAGCTGGCAGGTTCGCGAAAGATCAGCGGAGCCATTACGATCGCCGACGAGAACCATCGCGAGGAATTTAAGGAGTATTTCAACTGGAATATCCAGCCGGTGAAAAATAACGGCGACGGCGGCCTGCAATCGATGCTCAAATGGACCAGCGACAAGCCGCTGGCCAACTCGAACATCTATATTTCGGGACATATTCCTACCTGCATCCGTTTGCGGAAGGAGCTTAAAAAGCGAAACGATTCGCCGCTTGGGATCCTCGTACAGGGTTTTTGGTCCTGATTAATCGAAAATGCCGTTCATGGACGTGAGGATCACCGGCTTGCCATCTGTGACGATGATCGTGTGCTCGTGCTGTGCCACATACCCGCCGCGCGAGCCTACGAGTGTCCAGCCGTCGCGATCGGTGGAGGTGCTTGTGGAAGCAGTTGAAATGAATGTTTCGATAGCGACGACGCTGTTTTTACGGAAGCGCGTGGTGTTATAGCGGTCGTAGTAATTGAGAATTTCATGCGGCTCCTCGTGTAGGCTGCGGCCAACGCCGTGGCCTGCGAGGTTTTTGATCACCTTGTAACCCGATTTTTTCGCCTCGGTTTCGATCAGCCGGCCGATATCGGCGATCCGTACGCCGCCTTTGATCTGGCTGAGCGCTTTGTTCAGGATGCGTTTGGAGGCATTCACGAGTTTGTTGTGGCCGTGGATATCTTCGCCTAGTACGAAAGAGCCGCCATTATCCGACCAGAACCCATTCAATTCCGCAGAAACGTCGATATTCACCAAGTCTCCCTCTTGCAAAACCTTCGTTTCGGAAGGTATCCCGTGCGCGACTTCATTGTTCACACTAATGCAGGTCCAGCCGGGGAAGCCGTAGGTGAGCTTTGGTGCCGATTTGGCGCCGAGGCTATTCAACATTTCCCCGCCGAAATCGTCCAGTTCCTTCGCCGTCATACCCGGTTTCGCGTGTTCACGCATTGCGCGCAGCGTCGTAGCCACGGCGCGACTTGCTTCCTGCATTCCCGTCAGTTCGGATTCTTTGCTGATTGACATACGTTGGTTAATTCAAATTTGTCGGTTGTATAGCTAAAACCCCTGTTTGTCCGGGTTTGTTCAGCTTCGCAAATTAACGAATCAAATGTGCAAGCGGCAACGAATATCTTTTGAAAGAGCAGGCAGCATGCGAGTAGCCACCTGCCCGACGGATCAACCAGTTATTTTTGCTGCGGCGAATATTTGACTAAGTCGATACCAATGCCGTTCGGGTCGGAAATGGCGAAGTGCCGGTCGCCCCAGGGTTCGTCGCGGAGGTTTATTTGAATGGGTACGCCTTTCTTTTTCAATTCATTATATAGTTTATCCACGTCTTCGACTTCGATGGTAAGGTACATTCCCTGGCCCTGGAATGCCTTGTGGAACAGCGGCTGCTGCGAAGGGTGCTCGGGGAGCAGGAAGCTGATTTCCGAGCCGCCGCCCGGCGTATGCAGGAGGAGGTAGAACTCGTTTTCGAAAGTGACGCCGAAACCGAGTTTTTCGGTGTAAAATGCCTTGGTTTCAGCCAGTTTGGATGTGATAATACCTGCGTTGAGTTTCATTTTGTGTTTGGTTTGAGTTGATGGACTGGATTGTGAAAATGCATTGGCGCAGATGCATGCTAATGCAATTACTGTGATGAGCCGTTTCATAATGCTGCCGTTTTTGTGTTGTTGATGATACAAATTTCGGGCAGGGCGGCGGGCCGGGATTGTAAAAAACGGACAAAATCACCTTCCGAATGCTTTTCCGGGTGTTACACCGTAAAGATTTTTGAATTCTTTGATGAAATGGGCCTGGTCGTAGTAGCCATTGTCGTAAAACAGCTTGTTCTCGCGGAGGCTTTGCTGGGAGGGTTTCGCACGGAGGATGTTCTGGAAGCGCACCACCTGGCTGAAAGTCTTGGCGGAGTCGCCGATGTAGTATTCAAACAGCCTGCGAAGCTGCCGTGGGCTCAGGCCGGTGTCGAGGTCTTTTTCGACATTCAACACCCCAAAATTTTGAAGGATCACGGATAATGCGCCGTAAAAACGGGGATCGTGGTTGAAATCAATACTTGTGACCAAATGCAGAAAGTAGTCGTCAAACCGTCGTTTTATTTCTGCCACAGACAGCCCGGCGTCGAAAGCGGAGGCGATGAACCGCGCGGTGCCGGGTATCACAACGTCCAGATTTTCAAAGCGATTGCTTAATTCTGCAGCGTTGATTTTGAAGAGTTGTGGAAACATCGTGGGTAAAAAACGTACACCTACGTAGTCGAAACTGTTGGCAAGCGGGAACTCGGTATATTTTTTACAAAAGCCCATGACAAAATTTTCGGTGGGATTATTTAGCTCGAAAAAAATGTCGATGCAGCCGTCGGCCACGACGCGGTAAATGAATGGCTCGTCGAGGGGAACCGTCGTGCGAAGCTGCCAATAGCAGTAAATTAAGCCCTGCAAGGCCGTATCCGGGAGAAATTCCTGGTAGGTGACCCGCTCCGCCGATTGTTTGACCGTCGGTTGAACGGGCACATATAATCCCCGGATATCAGGCGTATTGCTCATTCGGCTTCCAGCATTTGCTAAATCGTGATCAGGGAATACAGGTCTGCCTGGCACAGGTTTTGAAATTTAGTAAATTTATATTTACTTGTATATCAATACTTTCTATCGTTTATCTGCAATTTATCGTCGATAGCTCCTGGCGCGCTTTAACGGGAACACTGCGTCCGGCTCGGAGTCGTTCAATTTAATACATACGCATCTATGAGCAAAGCACTGGATAATTTCCGCTTGTATGCAGGTGTTTTAAAAAGGGTTGGATACACCCTCACGATCGGTATGCTGAATTCCGGTTTCCGGGACGAGCTCCTGAAATTGTACAACAGCTACGGGCAGCAACTTCCCGCCGAAAACACGCCTGAGGATCCTTTTATCATTCCTAAAACCGATGTTTTTGAGCTTTTTGGCAACGACTCGGCCGCCTATGAGGGTGTTTATGAATGCGGCTTCGGGCATACCACGGAATTCGAGCTCAAAGTCATCAGCAACCTGGTAAAAAAATGGAACCCGCGCAGGATCTTCGAAATCGGCACATTTGAGGGCCGTACTACTTTGAATATGGCGCTAAACAGCAGTACCGACGCTGAAATCATTACGCTGGACCTGCCTGCCGACGAACTCGCGTCCACCAGAATGGACATCGAGGACGATGAGGTCCGGTATGTTAAAAAGGATGTTTCCGGTGAACGTTTTATCGGACACCCGGCTGCTTCCAAAATCCGCCAGGTTTTCGGTGATTCGGCCACGTTCGATTTCAGCGAATACCACAACTCCGTCGATGTGGCCTTCATCGACGGCTCCCACGCGTACGACTACGTGCTCAACGACAGCGAAAAGGTGTTTACCATCATTCGCAAAGGCGGCCTCATCATCTGGCACGATTACACCAACTGGCCGGGCGTGTGGACGGCGCTGAATGAGCTATATCAGAAAGATGCGCGGTTCAAAGACATCCGGCACATCGGCGGCACCAGTATCACAATCCTGACCGTGTGACGTATACCCGCTAGCGGTTCGCGAGGAGGTCTCGTGTTTCCATCCATTTCATCAATGTAACTCCCGTCCAATTTTTCGATCGGGAGCTGTTAGCGGCATTGTTTTTTAAGGTTTGCTCAAAAAAACGAACAATACTATGAGCAACAGAACCTTAGTGGATGCCTACATCAAAGAACTGGAAGCGGAGTATGCTTCGACCCGCAAATGCCTGGAACGCATTCCAGTTACATTATTCGATTACAAACCGCATCCTACCTCGATGGAGTTGGGATATCTCACCCTTTTGGTAGCAGAAATACCCCTTTGGATAACTTTTATGGTAGAAAAGGGCGAAGTGGATTTTGCCACATACAAACGTTTCGAGTTCACCACCAGCGAGGAATTGGTTGACCATTTTGAGGAAGTTTTTAATGGCGCCAAAAAATCGCTGGCGGGTATCAGCGATGACGATCTCGACGCGCCGTTCTACCTGAAACGAGAAGGCCAGGTACTATTTACCCAGCCCAAGCGCGAGGGCATCGGCTCGACGATCAATCACTGGGTGCACCATCGCGGCCAGCTCACGGTATACATGCGCCTGAACGAGATTGCCGTTCCATCGATTTACGGACCTTCGGCCGACGACCGTACATTCTGATCAACGGGGCGGGCCGAAGCGGTCGAATTGTTCTTTTTTCAGTTCTTCGAGAATTTCCTTCGTCGATTCGAAGCTTGTATGCTGGAAAGCGCGCAGGCCGAGCGTTTTGGCCATGTTGGCGAACATAATGCGGTCGTCGAAATACACACACTGGCTGGGTGTCGCCTGCGCGATGCCCATTGCCAGTTCAAAGATCCGTGGATCGGGTTTGCGCATTTTAACCTCGCACGACGAGATGAATGCATCGAAACAGGTGTGCAGTTTGAACTTCTGGATGCGGTAATCGTTCAGTTCTTTCCCCTCATTATTGATGGAAATAATGCGGAAACCGCAATCTCTTTTCCATTCTTTGAGCCAAGCGAGCATTCCGGGCAGCTCCACCGACTGCGAATACATGAATTCCTTGAAATCCTCCCGGACAAAATCGCGGGGATGATTGAAAACCACCGTGTCGAGGTACTGATCGAGATTCACGCTGCCGATCTCGTAGACATTAAAAATGAAATTATGGAGCTGGTCCATTTCCTTGTAATTAAGGCCGAATTTCTCCGCCGCCAGGATGCGGGATTCGTGGCCCCATCCATTGCTCAAAAGGACGCCGCCGATGTCGAAAAAGAGGATTTTGAGATCGCTGATCTGCATGATTGATGTTCTGTATATTGGTAAAAAGGGACTGCCGCGAAGTTAGCAAACAAATGGCGCGAACGTATACGTTCGCGCGCACTATTCGCAGGCCTCTGGCCGGTCGATAACGCTTTACGGTACCGACCGGCCGGAGGCCTGCGAATAGGTTGTTTGAAGGTGGGCCTTCAAACCAGCTTCGCGCTTGAAACCAATCTTCAACTTAATTTCAGCTTAGTATCTGGGTTGGCACTGCTGTAAATATAATGATGAGGCTCCGCTACGATCCCCGCTTTCACCGGATTATACAATATGTAGTTCGATTTCTGCCGGATAAAATGATTTGATTCCAAACTGACAGGATGATTACGATGCTGCCAGAACTGAAACTCGCATTTTGGACTGGTACCCTTCGCGAAGTAGCGGAACATGTAAAGCAACCATTCACGACGGCTTTCGCGTTTGTTTTCCTGTATCAGCCTGATGATCTCTTTTGCCGTGAAGCTCTTGAAATCTTTGATAACCTTTGAAACATCTCCATCCTCCGCAGCGCAAATCATGTGAATGTGATTGGTCATAATCACGAACTCGTAGACTTGCAGCCCTTTGTGATCAATGCAATAATTGAGGTTTTTGATGATCTCATCGGCATAACGCCTGCGGCTGAAAACATCTACCCAACCAACGACTGTCATGGTGACAAAGAACAAGCCACCTTTGAAGAATCTGTACTTTTCAGACATAGCTTTTTCCTTTTGATACGAAGCGTTGCTGAAAAGGTAACACCATGTAGTACTGTGCTATGAGGCGCTGGTTCGAACGTACACGTTCGGACCCACTATTCGCAGGCCTCCGGCCGGTCAATAACGCTTCACCGTACCGACCGGCCAGAGGCCTGCGAATAGCCTGTTTGAAGGTCCACCTTCAAACCATCGCGCTGCGAAAATTTGTGCGAATTCTGCATAAGGCTCAGCTAGGTATATGCGTAGATTGCATCCATACATGCACCTATATTTTGTAAAAAATGAATAGAATTCTCAAAGCGCGAAGATGGCGATTAAAAGAGCGGAAGAAACTAGCAATGAATAGAGGCAAAGACAACTTGACAGATTACCTGATGGTC
Organism: Dyadobacter soli; assembly: GCF_900101885.1. Lineage (GTDB taxonomy): Bacteria > Bacteroidota > Bacteroidia > Cytophagales > Spirosomataceae > Dyadobacter > Dyadobacter soli. Next base: position 189,947 of record NZ_FNAN01000019.1, read on the forward strand.
ATCGAAATGGAAAGGAGGAGTGACGAGGAGACTGTTTCGTATGAAGAGCTATCAATCCTATTGGGCTGGAAGTAATATCTTTGCTGAGGAGGCGTAGTTTCGAACATTTACGTTCGGGCCCAGTATTCGCAGGCCTCTGGCCGGTCAATAACGCTTTACCGTACTGACCGGCCAGAGGCCTGCGAATAGCCTGTTTAAAGGTCCACCTTCAAACCATCATCTCAAACTACCGTCGTCCTCCGCGGAAACCTCCTCCTCCAAAGCCACCTCTGCTGAATCCACCACCGCCATTAAAGCTACGTCCACTGAATGACCGCGAAGGCGCGCTGTAAGTATTTCCACGAGGCACCGACCGGTAGCTTTGCGCATTGACCGAGCGCGGCCCGACCGAACGCGGCGCATTACGGAACGATTGACCTCTGTCAAACAGATAGGAACGAGTACCGACCGACGGATTGAAATGTCTCGCGGCCGAACCGATGAATGCGGTTCTCGGCGAGTATCCATAATGCCGTGGGGCGATGGTGCGGTAATAGTGGTCGTACTGGCGGTACAGGTGTGGGTAGTACCGGTAGGCGCCGCCGAAAAACCATCTTGAAAAGCCCAGTGACGGCATTGCGTAAACCATCGGGTAACCGCCAAGGCCGAAATAGAAGCCGGAACCGTAGCCATACATGCCGGGATACCACATCGGAGAGCCGTACCAGTAGGGGTAACCGAACCAGTAAGAATAGGGGCTGCCGTAATTCACCACCTTGTCGCTGGTGGGCGCGGGGTAGCTGTAACCGCCTTGTGATGCATATTCCTGCGAAGCCTGGCTAAGCTCTTGCATTGCCTGCGGGTTTTGTTTCAGCTCGTCCTGATAGGCAGCGAGTTCTTCCTTGTTTTGGGCTTCCAGCTGGTCGTGGAGGCTTGCGAGGTCGTTGCGTACGTCAGCAGGATTGTCTTTAAAACGTTCACCTAGCCGTGTTACGAGGTCGGAATGGTCGTTGAGGAGCGATAATACGTCCGGCATTTCTTCCAGCGTTTTGAATGCCTGCTGCGCGTCGGGGTTCAGCAGCATAATCATGCTTTGGAATGCATTGCCGGCTTCTTCATTAAGATTATCTACTTTCACCAGGTCACTGTGGTGATTGTTATACAACTTCCAGGCGGCTTCTTTCAATTCCGCAGACGGGTCCACATTGGCCACAATACCGTCGATCGCTTCGTGCGAGGTCTTGCGGGGAAGCGTTGCCAGTTTATGCATCAGGTCGGGATAGCGGCTCACCTCGTAGAACCAGCTTTGTTTCTTTTGCGGGAAATTTTGAATGATCTGTTGAAATCCCGTACTGCTTTTCTCGCGGATCTGAGCCAGTTTGCTCAGCACATCCGGATATTGGGTGGCTACAAGTATATCGTTGCGGACATCGTCCCCGTAAGGTGCGATGGCTTTAAGGAGGCTTTGGTCAGTGACAATATTTTGTTGCGCGTTACTGACCATTTGATCATCCTGGCCGTAACCGGTAAAGGAAACGGCGGAGAGCATTATTGCGGAAATTAAACGAAGCGTTTTCATGACACAGGGAAGCTTTTCATGAGTTTTTTAACACCCTTATTGATCTGTCTTTCAAGCCGGTTAGGATTGCTCACATCACCAGAAATGGCTTTTTGCCAGATAATGTCGCCGGTTTTGGTATCCACTACATCCAGGATGAGTGTACCGTCGGTGCCTGTGCGGGAATAGGGGTAGCCACCGAAACCATAGCCTCCAAAACCACCATAATACGGGTATCCCCAGCCGAAACGGCCCCAGCCCATCATCGGGTATGCCCCGAACGGATAGCCCCCGCCGCCGTAATAGTTCTTGCGTACGCGCTGCGTATACGTGTGGAATTGCAAAAGGAGGTCGGGATGCTGGGCGTTACGGGTAAGGCCCTTGCTTTCCAGCGCCTTATCAAATGCGGTTTGAATGCGGTGGCGCGAAAACGAGCTGGCGTACATCGGGTTCTGGTTGGTTTTCATGTCGGGGACAATCCAGTTATAAGTCAATGCTTTGCCGGAATTCGGCCGTTGGGGACTTTGCGCGAGCACTACACTGCCCAGCATAGTCAGCATTCCCAACAACATCAGGTTCTTTTTCATTTGTATAAATCATTTGAAGGGCTTCCCGTGCTCGCATCCGGAAAGCCCCGGGTTACTTTATAAGCCAATTGCAAAATACTGGACTTCATCGTTGCCGGGATAAAGCCCTTCGATCATCACGCCGCCCTTTTTGCCTTGCAGCATTTTCACCGCTTCACGGGCATTGGCAACCGGTGTCTTATCGATTTTAGTTATTACAAAACCCTCTTCCATATCGGTACCCTGGCGGATTTTGCCTGCATTAATGGCCGTCACCTGAGCGCCGGAACCGATTCCATATTCCTTTTTCTGCTGATTGGTCAGGTCTTTGAGCTCGACGCCCAGCTGCTCCATTACGGCTGACGACGAACGGTCGGCTACGGAAGGTTCCGAAATGCCTTTCAATGTCACGGAAAGTACTTTTTCAACACCGTCGCGGTTCACGGTCACATTCACTTTGTCCGACGGTTTGTGCTGAGCAACGGCTTCCTGCAATTGCGGTACACCGGCAATGTCGTGGTTGTCAATTTTGGTGATCACGTCGCCGATTTTAATGCCGGCTTCCTTCGCGGCACTTTGATCCGCAAAATTCTCGACGCGTACGCCCCGGTCAACTTTCAGGTCAAACGATTTCACTTTGGCCGCATCCACCTCGCTGATGCCCACGCCGAGGTACCCGCGTTGCACGGAACCATACTTGGAAATATCTTCCACCACCTTGTGCGCAATGCTTGAAGGAACGGCGAACGAATAGCCGGCAAATGAGCCTGTCTGGCTGGCAATGGCCGTATTGATACCGATGAGGTTGCCATTCAAATCCACCAATGCACCGCCCGAGTTACCCGGATTCACGGCTGCGTCAGTCTGGATGAACGACTCGATAGGCGCCTTCGCATTCTCGCCGAGGATATTGATACTGCGTCCTTTGGCGCTCACAATGCCCGCTGTAACGGTCGAAGTGAGGTTATAGGGGTTGCCTACCGCGAGTACCCATTGGCCTACCTCCACATTTTCGGAATTACCGAACGACAATGCCGGCAAATTCTTCGCTTCGATCTTGATCAGCGCAATGTCGGTATTCGGGTCGCTGCCGATTACTTTGGCTTTGTAGGTATGCTTGTCGGCGAGGGTTACTTCCAGCGTTTCGGCGCCCTGGATCACGTGGTTGTTGGTGACGATATAACCGTCGGGATTGATGATCACACCCGAGCCGGTGGCTTGCGGTTTCTCCATTTTACCTTCCGGGGCCTGCTGGCCGAATGGGTTCCTGCCGCCGAAAAGATCCCTGAACTCGTCGGGTATTTGCATTTGACTGACAGTACGTTCGGGTTTCAAAGTCGATTTAATGTGTACGACCGCCGCAGTGGCTTTTTTGGAAGCAAATGAAAAGTCCGCGGGGATCATGGCCGCCGGGGCGCCGGCCGCTGGGGCATCAGCTTTTGCGCTCGCTGCGCCGTCCAGCCGGGCTTTAATGAAAGGGGTTGCATTGCTGACCCAGGTTGAGATCGTATCCGGTTTACCAAAATGTTCGTAGGTGGCATATGAAGTTCCGCCCAGTAATGCGGATGCGAGGGCTACTGCTGTAAGTTTTCTGAAATTTGTCATCGCTATCAAATTGATTAAGTGTATTCAAATTTCAGCAGTGATACTGTCGCAATTCTGTGCAGATTCTGAAGACATTTTGTAGTTGAAGAAATTTTTGAAATACACAAAAAAAGGAGGATCAGAAATCCTCCCTTTATTCACTACTAGCCATGAAAAATCTTGAATATCGTTACCAGGTCACGGTAAGAATGTGCCATGGTCCGTCCGTTTCGTAAGTTAATGTCTGCCCGTTTACCTGGCAGATCGTCTTGGCCAACGCCAATCCCAGCCCCAGCGACGCCGAATGCGTGCCCTCTTTCCGGAACCGCTCAAACATCAGTTCCGGCTCGATATGGATAGGTGCGCCGGTGTTGCGGACCACCAGCTTGCCTGCATTCAATGTAATTTCAATCGCGCCGCCGTTCACATTGTAGCGTATCGCGTTTGTCAGCAGGTTGTTCACCAGTACTTCCGCCAATGCGGGGTGCATTACAGGTCCCGTCGGTTCGATATCGGTCTTCACCGTAATCTCCCGCTGTTCGATCAGATCTTCCAAATCGCGGAGTTTCCGGTTAATAATCGGCACCAGGCTGATCGGCTCGGTACCGGCCAGAAACTGCCGGTTTTCGATTTTGGTAAGCAATAATAATGCCTGGTTCAGCTTGGCGAGCCGGTTAGCGGCCTCGCTGATCTCGGAAAGCGCCACCAGTTGCGACTCTTTCAAACTTTCGTCCTGAAACAATCCCTCAATTTTGGACAAAATCACAGCCAGCGGCGTCTGAATCTCGTGCGAGGCATTTTCGGTAAACTCTTTCAGGTTCTGATAAGTAGCGGCAAGGCGGTCCGTAAACTGCGTCACCGACAGGTTCAATTGCTCAAATTCGACGGTATGCGATTTGGGAAAAGTAAGTACCTCATGTTGCTCGACCTGGTACGAATCCAATGCGCGCAATGTCTTGTAAAACGGCCGCCAGAGCCGGCGGGAAAGCCAGCTGTTCAGCAAAAGCAACGATATCAGGAGCAATGCCACAATGAATGTCACCGTCATTACCACAGCTTCGAGTAACTGCTTGCGCTGTGCGAGTAACTTACTGATTGTCACTCGGTACCAGGCTCCTTCCACACGTTCGTAGAAGATCAGCTGCCGGTAGGGCTGGTATTCGTTTTCGAACTCGTTGAACAGTTTCCGCTCCACGATCGCCATTTGGCCGGGGTATCGCACCTGGTCGAGTTGCAGGCTGTCGCCGAGTTGCAGGATGTACACGGGCAGTTCGTCGATATGCCGCAACTGCCAGCTCACCTTTGCCTTGCTGCGCATGAGTTCTTTATTAACCTCTCTATCAATAAGGTAATCCACTGATAAATAGAATAATACGGCGCCCAGCGTGAGCACGCACAGCGAGGTGATGATCTGGTATTTGAGAATGCGTTCCAGCAGTTTCATTGCTCGCTGAATTTATAGCCTACGCCGTAAATGGATTTCAGGTAGTCGGGGCAGCCTTTATCCATCAGCTTCTTCCGCAGGTTTTTGATGTGTGTGTAGATAAAGTCAAAATTGTCCATTAAATCCGCATCGTCGCCCCAAAGGTGCTCGGCGATGGATTCCTTGGTGAGCACGCGGTTTTTATTGGCGATCAGGTACACGAGCAGGTCGTATTCCTTGCGCGTGAGCACGATTTCCTGCTGATCGACCAGTACGAGATGCTCCTGCGGGTCGATCTGGATTTTGCCGAAACGGATCTGCTGGCTGCCTTGAAAACTTCGCCTGCGTATGACCGCCTGCACGCGTGCATTCAGCTCCGAAAGGTGAAATGGCTTGGTCAGGTAATCGTCCGAACCGAGATTGAGGCCGGTAATGCGGTCGTCGAGGGAGTTTTTAGCGGAAATAATGATGATACCCGTTTCCGGAAAGTTCCGTTTCAGTTCCCGAACGGCATCCAGGCCATCGCCATCGGGCAGCATTAAATCGACCAGCACGCAATCGTAACGGTAAATATTGATTTTGTCAACCGCCGTCCGGTAATCCGCCGCCCATTCGCAAATGAAGTTTTCGCGCTGAAAATAGTTTTGAATGCTGGTAGCCAGCGCTTTTTCGTCTTCAATGAGCAGCAGTTTCATAGCATTGTTGTTTATGCAAATGAAACTACAAATTTTGGAGGAATTCTGAAGTGTGACCGGAATGCGCGGGATTTGGGTAAAAAGCTACTTCACCGTGCGCTTCGCCCAGTTGAAAATCGTGGAGTAAACCTCGTCGCGGACGGGCTGTTTGGAAAGGATCAAATCGTGCATACCGCCCTGAACGGCCTGAATGCTGTATTGACCCACGATATTCTGCGCCTGCCGCGCCACGTTCGCTACATTCAGCACAGCGTCGCCGGTAAAAAAAATATCGCTCCATTTTTTCTCGTCAATGGATTTGGCCGAATGCAGCACGAGTACCGGTTTGTTGATCTGAATGCCCTGTGCCAGCTTTTCCTGACCATTGAAAACCGCCCTGATCCAGCCCAGATTGACCGGCGGTGCGATAAATGGCTTTAAACCAAGGCTGTACGACCATTCGCCATGCGCTGTAATATGCAAACTCTCGCCATACAATGGGTTGATACCGAGGTCAAAATTGGATTCAGGATGTTTTTCAGCCCTTTTTAGCAGCAGCGGCAAGGCTGTTTTTTTTAGGCCGGATTTGATATTCAATGCAAACATCGGGCTGTTGAGCAGCAATGCGTCGAACTGCTCCTTGCCCGCCCGCTCGCTTGCGTACAGGGATAGCACGAGCCCGCCCAGCGAATGTCCGCTCAGCAGCACCTTTTCATTGCCCTCGCGTTTGATGACTGCCAACGCCGTATCGATGTCGGCATAGTACTCGGAAAGGTCGCGCACATTGTTGAATTTCTGATGACTGAGCCACGAACGCCCGTATTTCCGTAGATCGACAGCGTAAAAGTTAAAACCTTCCTTAATGTACCGCTCGGCCATTTCCTCCTGGAAGAAATAGTCGTTGAAACCGTGGACGTAAAGTACCGCTTTGGTGCTTTTCTCGGGAGTCGTTTTCCGGATGATCGTGCAGGTGACGCTGCCTTCGTAATCGGAAGGCTGGACGATCGTCGCCTGTTTGAAACCTTTGCCAATCAAATCCGCGAAATAGGTTACCTGCGCGTTGGCGACGCCGGCAAAAAGCATGAAAAGAAGGGTAAGTAACGAGCGGTGTTTCATGGAAGTGTTTACAGATCAAGCGCAAATATAAAGGCTATTCAATCTTTTTCAGTTCGGCGCCGCGGTCGGGTTGGAGGTTTACTTTGCCAAAATCGGCATGGGTGTTGTTTTCGATTGTGAAACCTTTGGCTTTGTCTACTTCAATGGTCACTGCGTCGGCGGTGAAGTTGAAGATATGACCGCCCGATTTGTGATCGTCCGCCAGATAATGCAAATGGAATCCCGGCACATTGGTACGTGCGAGGTAGGGAGGCAGCAGGAAGCCGGCACAAATGCCTGTTGTATTTTTTAATTCAAACACCACCTGATTATGTTTCAAATGCTCGGGAAGCGAGGTATAGGGTTTGCCGGCCGGTTTCTCGGCGCGGGTGGTCATGGTGGGGAAAGTGGCGGAAATCCGCAATGCGTAAATGCCGTTAGGGTTCAGCAAATGCGTGATTTGTTCCTGGACTTTTTCATAAGTAAGCCCGGGGCCATTCAAATGGATGACCGTATCGGCTTTGAAGTATTTGACAAATGCGGCGGAAGTGCTGTCGGAGTCCGGGACTTCCTTTACGGAGCCGTCCCAGGCTATTTTGTAAACATGCCCCTTGTCGATCAGCAGCTCGCCATCGACCCTGTTGAATGTGCCCACGCCGAAATCGCCCTTCTTTTTCAGCTGACCGATGGTTAGATCGCCGTCGAAGACGCCGGCCATGAGCGCATCGATGATCGAGTACTGGTACATAAAATCGTGTTCGGACGGCTGCCTGTTTCTAGCTGACTGAGCCTGTGTATCGGTGAAAAAGGTCGTCAAAACGGCTGCGAGGAGGCAGGTAAATATGCTTTTTGGGACTGCGGAAAGGCGAATCATGCGCGGAAAGGGTTTTTAATGGCTACAAAAGACGGCATACGGGCGAATCTTTGCAATGCGGGCGGTGACATTCTATTCAAAGGCATTACCTTTACCCAACACCAATTTGTTCCCGAAATGAAAAGGTTTTTACTCCTGTTGCTCGTTCCCGCGCTTACACACGCACAACTCGCGCCACCAGCGATGTCCGACAAGGCCCGGCAAATCCACGCCGCCGCCCTGACCATCGACACCCACGCCGACGTTCCTATTAATATGATGAAAGAGGGCTTCGATGTGGCGGTGGAGTATGATTTTATAAAGGATGGCTCACAGATCGACTTCCCGCGCATGAAGAAGGGCGGCATGGACGGGATGTTTTTCGCCGTGTACCTGGGCCAGGGCAAGCGCACCGAAGCGGGTAATGCAGAAGCGAAGAAAAATGCGCTGGCGATTTTTAATAAAATTAATGAAGCGGTAAAAGCCAATCCGCAGACGGCCGGCCTAGCTACAACTTCCAAAGATGCCTACCGGCTTCAAAAGGAAGGCAAACGTGCCGTTTTTATCGGTATGGAAAACGGCTGGCCGATCGGGAAGGACCTGGCCAACCTGAAATTCTTCTACGACCTCGGCCTGCGCTACATTACCCTTTCGCATTCATTGAACAACGATATTTGCGATTCTTCGACCGACGGCGATGGTCCCGAACACAATGGTTTGAGCCAGTTTGGAGAAGAAGTGGTTAAGGAAATGAACCGTTTGGGCATTATGGTGGACATTTCGCACGTTTCGGACTCCACTTTTTATGATGTGATCAGATTGACGAAAGCGCCTGTAATCGCTTCGCATTCTTCCTGTCGCGCGTTGGCGGATGTGCCGCGGAACATGACCGACGATATGATCAGAACACTGGCTAAAAACGGTGGTGTAATCCAGATCAATTTTGTGCCCGGTTTTGTAAAAAGGCCGTCCCAGCCGCATGAAATGTCGCTGAAAGCATTACGCCTCAAAATTCGCCAGACCGACCTTTCGGAAGCGGATAAGAAGGCTTTGCGCGATGAAATGAAAGCTGTCGATGAGAAATACAAATCCGACAAACCCACGGTGCAGGACGCGGTGGACCATATCGAGCATGTGATCAAACTCACGAGCGTGGACCACGTTGGCATTGGCATGGATATGGATGGAGGCGGCGAGGTAGTGGGTTTGCAGGACGTGAGCCAGATCGGCGCTATCACCGAGGAACTGGTCAAAAGAGGCTATTCCGCGAAGGATATCGAAAAAATATGGGGAGGCAACATTATGCGCGTTCTGGATCAGGCGGAAAAGGGCGCAGGCAAGCTCTAAATTGCTTTCAAGTGGCGCCTGGGACGGTACAGAGGGGACAAAAAATATATACATTTTGATAAATAGTTTAATAAAATTGTAAATCTTACGTCCTCGAACAGATTACACATTAATTGAAGAATTACAAATGGCTAAGTCAACCGGAAAGAACAAAACAAACGCAACCATTGATCCTGCCGAGGATGCAGGTACCCCTGTGGCGGCCCAGCCGGTGAATGCGGTGGAAACCGTTAGCCGTTTTACAGACTTCGACATACATTTGTTCCGTCAGGGCAAGCATTACAAGCTTTACGAGAAGCTGGGCTCGCACGTGATGGAGGTCAATGGGGTAGTAGGTACGTATTTCGCGGTTTGGGCGCCCAATGCGACTTACTTGTCGGTGATCGGGAATTTTAATGGTTGGAGCCACGGTAGTCACTCGCTGGCGCCGCGCTGGGATAGTTCGGGGATCTGGGAAGGCTGGGTCCCGAATGTGGGGGTAGGAGAGGTTTACAAATACTACATTATTTCCCAGAACGGGCAGCACCTCGAAAAATCGGACCCTTTTGCGCTATGGTGCGAGGTAGCGCCGCGCACGGCTTCCATTGTTTGGGATACCTGGTACGAATGGAATGACGCCGAGTGGCTGAAAGTACGCAAGGAGAAAAATAAGCTGAATGCGCCGATTTCGGTGTATGAAGTGCATCTGGGCTCGTGGCAGCGCGATCCGTCCAATCCCGAAAGACATCTTACCTATAAGGAAATTGCAGAAAGCCTGGTGCCTTATGTGAAGGAAATGGGCTTCACGCACGTGGAACTGATGCCGATCATGGAGCACCCGTACGCGCCATCGTGGGGATACCAGATCACCGGCTACTTCTCGTGCTCATCACGCATGGGTACGCCGCAGGAGCTGATGTACCTCATCGACCAGCTACACCAGGCTGGTATCGGCGTGTATATGGACTGGGTTCCTTCGCATTTCCCGGGTGATGCGCACGGTCTTTTCCGTTTCGACGGTACTGCGCTTTACGAGCACGAAGATCCGCGCAAAGGCTATCATCCCGACTGGAAGAGCTATATTTTCAATTATGGTAGAAACGAAGTAAGATCGTTCCTGATCAGCAATGCCATTTTCTGGCTCGACCGCTACCATACCGACGGCCTGCGTGTGGACGCGGTGGCCTCGATGCTTTACCTCGATTACTCCCGCAAGCACGGCGAATGGATACCGAACGAATTTGGCGGCCGCGAGAACCTGGAAGCGATTTCCTTGCTGAGGGAAATGAATGTGGCCGTTTATACCGAATTCCCGGATGTTCAAACCATCGCGGAGGAGTCGACTGCATTCCCCGGCGTGTCGCGCCCGGTTTTTGTGGGTGGATTAGGCTTTGGTATGAAGTGGATGATGGGCTGGATGAACGATACATTGAAGTATTTTGAAAAAGACCCCGCATTCAGAAAGTGGCATCAGGACCAGCTGACTTTCAGTTTGGTATATGCATTCTCCGAGAACTTCATGCTGCCTTTCTCGCACGACGAGGTGGTTTACGGCAAGAAGTCACTCATTAACAAAATGCCGGGGGACGAATGGCAGAAGTTCGCAAACCTGCGGCTGATGTTCACGTACATGTTCACACACCCGGGTACGAAGCTGATGTTTATGGGTGGCGAATTCGGGCAGACCTCGGAATGGAACTTCCAGCAGAGCCTCGACTGGCATTTACTGGAACATGCGCCGCACAAAGGCATCCGCGAATGCGTGATCGCCCTCAACAAGCTGTACAAGGAAGAACCGGCATTGTTTGACTACTCTTTCTCGCACGACGGCTTCGAGTGGATCGATACCCAGGACCGCGAGAATTCCGTGCTCGTTTACGCCCGCAAAGGGACCGACCCGGCCCGTAACGTTATTATTGCGCTGAACCTTACGCCTATTCCCCGGAAAAGCTACCGCGTGGGTGTGATTTCGGAAGGAAGCTGGCAGGAGATATTCAATTCGGATGCGGAATCATTCGGCGGCAGCGGAATCATCAATTACGACCCGGTTACTGCGGAAAGTCACCAGTGGCACGGGAAGGCACATTCGCTGATCCTGGACCTGCCCCCGCTGGGTGCGGTCGTTCTTAGAAAAGTTGCCCCTAAGCGTAAATAAGTTACAGGGAAGGCAACGAGAATGTATCGGATCTGTGTCTACCGTTTACTTAATTCGAAGATGATCTTGAGGCAGAGGCTGGGGTCTCTGCCTTATTTTTTTACCTTTGCGATCCAAACATCACGATCAAATGAAAAGCATTCGATTCATAGTACTTTTTGTTTTTTTAACTTCAATAAAAGCTTTTTCCCAGGATTTGTCGCGCGTTACATCCGGCATCGATCTCGGCCTGGGCTACCAGGACAAGGTTTGGGTACCTTCCGTTACCTATCACCAGGAATTGAGTCTGAGTAACTTCCCGTGGTTCCGCATCGGCTGGGGCGTGCGCGGCTGGGGCTATTATGCCGGCCGTACCGATATGCTGCCGAAATCCAGCGCCCTTAATGCCGATACGCTCAAATTCGGTAAAGTGTCTTCCAATGGCATAAGCTTCCTGCTGGGCGCCAATTTCAGGGTATGGAGATTCGATATCGGGGCCAATACCGACCTGGTAGGCCTCGCATTCGGCCTGAAACGCCAGGCATTATACGCCGCCGACGGCTTGTACGACAAAGGTGGTGAGCATTATAACGCCTATTTGAAAAGCGGCCCGGCAACATTGAACGCATTACCTCTTTTAATGGACAAACAAAATGGCCAATCCGAAGCATACGTCCGCTTCTGGGTCACCGACCGGATTGGTGTGAAAGTGGCTTATGTGCACGGGCGCGTGACCTACGCGTCGCCGGAAAAACTCATCAACGGGCAGACCCGCTACTCGGCTACCTTCGGCGTGCCTTACGTGGCACTGTCGTTCCCACTATACAACTAAGTAATCTACACACCGACTTATGGCAGAGAATCTGACCGATTCGCATAAATATAACCTCTGGAAAAACAGGCTGACCGCAAACGGGCTGGACATCCACCGGGTAGACGAACTTTACACCCGCCACAATGGTCACGGCGAAGTGCTGTTTTCGCTCCTCTACACCGACGCTACCACGCCGGAAGGCAATAAAATACCGCCGATCTGCTTCCTGAAAGGCGAAGTGGTAAGCGTGCTCGTCTGCTTCATCGATGTCGTGTCACGGGAGAAATACCTGCTCCTCGTGCAGCAACGCAGGATTTGCGACGGTTCCATGACCTACGAACACCCGGCAGGCATGCTCGACAGCGAGAGCGACGCCGCTTCCGTGGCCGCGCGCGAAGTTTTCGAAGAAACCGGCATTGCCGTCGAAAAATCCCAGCTGATCAGCGTCAACAGCGCGCCGTTCTACCCATCCACCGGCACCAGCGACGAAGCCATGTACATGTTCTACTGCGAGCTGGAACTCACCTCCGAGGCCATCCAATCCTACCACGACACCGTGCAGGGCCTGTTGTCCGACCACGAATACATCAAAACCTTCGTGGTACCCTTTGAAGAAGGCCACAAACTGATCACGAATGTAAACGGGATATTGCTGGATTATCTTTACCTGAAAAGCGTGGGTGACTGGGAGTTGCTGAAAAAGTTATGATTTTCGGAGGAGAAATTTGAAAACAAATGGGGAGTGATTTGCTCGAAATTCAAAATACGAGCTATATTTGCACCCCGTTACCGGCCCAAAGCCAACGAATGCTCCCGTAGTTCAATGGATAGAATAATGGTTTCCGGTACCATCGATAGGGGTTCGAATCCCTTCGGGAGCACCCTAAGGGATAAGTCGTTTTTGAACGCACTTGTCCCTTTTTTTTGTGTTCTTAAATTGCTGGTTATCTGATAGATAAGATCGATCCCGGATCAAATCAAAAACTTGTGGAGCGCATAGGATTTTCTAGGTTTGTGTTTTTAATCAACCTAGTTCGTTTTGGAAAGTTTCTTGCCTATTATCCAGTTTCTATTACCAGAGTTTATCCTTGAAAATTTTGAATTGACATCCATCGACCGTCAGGATGGAGTATTTCACGTGCATATAGATGAGAAGAATGCGGATGAGAATGACCCGGAGAGGAAGAATTTGCTCTCCAAAGGATTCTTTCCGATGATTACTGTTCAGGATTTTCCAATTCGGGGCCATAAGGTCTTCCTTCACATCAAACGCCGCAGATGGC
>NZ_FNAN01000013.1 GCF_900101885.1 Dyadobacter soli
AAAACGGCGACCCACTGGAAAATGCAATCGCCGAGAGGGTCAACGGGATTATCAAGGATGAATATTTAGATACTTACCGCCTTAAAAATCAGGATGTCAGGGAATTCCTGAGAACCGCAGTGGATCTGTATAACAATGAAAGGCCGCATATGAGCATTGGGAACCTGACGCCAAACCAAGTCCATCAACAACCACTAAAAACAACTAAATTATGGAAAAGCTATTATTCTAAAAAAACAGCACCTGTAAACCAGTTTTAGGATTAGCAAACGATTGTAAACTTATGTCAGGATTTATTAACTAAACTGTAAACTTTTTCCAGGACGAGACAACAACGCAGGAGGCCCCGCCGGGGCCAAATGACGGGGAACCAGACTTTGCTATAAACAGGACGGCCCGCCGGGCCATTATCCGGCCCCATCATCCATCTTCCCATTCCTCCCTTTCGTCCGTCCTCCCGTTCCTCCCTTTCCTCCATCCTCCCTCAAAAATCCTACATCGAAAACGACACCCCCGCGGCCTTGGCCTTGTCATATTTCTCCTTCACAAACCGGTACAGGTACGGTGATTTGTTGGCGGCGCCGACGCGTTTTTCGTCCAGGCGTTCCAGGATGTCGTAGCTCATGAGGAGTTTTTGAAAGTTGCGGCGGTCGAACGGGCGGCCCAGGATGGTTTCGTATAGGCGTTGGAGTTCGGGCATGGTGAATTTTTCCGGGAGGAGGTTATAGCCGATCGGGTGGTTGCGCGCGTGCTGGCGGAGGGCTTTCAATGCACGCTCGATCATTTCGTTGTGGTCGAAAAGCAGGTGGGGCACGTCGGCGAGGGACCACCAGCGGCATTCGTCTGTGAACCAGTCGGGGGTGGGCTGCACCTGGGCGAATTCCACGAGGGCGTAATAACCGATAGACACGACGCGGCGGAAGATAATGCCGTCGAAAAAGCCTTTTCCGAAAGTTACTTCCAATTGTTCAAGCAGTTCTTTTTCAGGATGATAAACGTAGCGGTTCACGTTGCCGAACGTGTAAAACTGTTGCAGGTAAATGTCGCACAGGCCGGTGCGCTGGGTGAGAATGCGGTTTGCGGCGTCGTCGGCGGACTCGTCGAGCAGGATATGTCCGCCCGGCAGGCTCCAACCGTCGGTACCCTTCCAGCGCAGCAGCAGCACTTTCAGCTCGCCCTCATGAAACCCGAACACGGTGCAGTCGAGCGAGACTTCCTTCAATGCTTTATCAAAAAACTCCTTCAAATTGTGCTCCATCGGTAATAAGCTGACAATGAGAAAAAGTTTCAATGCGTAAATTTTACACAAAGAAAATTTTCTTTATCATTGTATCCATATTTTGGGTTGGTAAAATTCAATTTTTTATGAAATAGTTAATGTATAGACCTTGGCCCCGCCAGGTATTGCGCTGAGCGCACTAAGTCACCGGACATAGAAACGCGCAATGCAACACTCAACATTTAACACTCAACATTCAACTTTCAACATATAACTCTTAACACTCAACTTTCAACTCTTGACTCTTAACATTTCACTCTTACCATTCAACACAACAAACCTAATTAACAACATCTGCTTCATGAACAAAACTTCTGCACTTTTCGCTCTACTCCTGTGTGCTACGCTCGCTCACGCCCAGGTACCGGAGGAAAACCGGTTCCGGAAGGTGGTACTCACCGAAAACCTCAATGAACCACTGGAACTGACGGTACTTCCCGACGAGCGCGTATTGTTTATCGAGCGGCACGGCGCGGTGAAGTTGTACAGCCCGGTGTCTAAAAAGACAACGGTGATCGCTACCATACCCGTCAGCACGAAGTATAGCGATGATTCCGAGGCCGAGGACGGTTTGCTGGGCGTCAACATCGACCCCAATTTTGCCCAAAACCATTGGATTTATTGCTACTATTCCCCCGCTGGCGGCACGCCGGAGAACATTCTCGCGCGGTACGAACTGAAAGGCAATGCGTTGGATCTTGCTTCTAAAAAGGTGATTCTCCGCATTCCCGTGCAGCGCGATAACTGTTGCCACACTGGCGGATCGATCGACTGGGACGCACAGGGCAACCTTTACCTGTCCACGGGTGATAACACCAGCCCGCGCGCGTCCGACGGGTATGCACCTATCGACGAGCGCCCAGGCCGCAGCCCGTTCGATGCGCAGAAATCATCTTCGAATACGGCCGACTTGCGGGGCAAAATCATTCGCATTCACCCCGAGGCGGACGGAACTTACACGATTCCCGAGGGAAATCTGTTTCCCAGGAATGCGTCCGGTGCATACGATCCCAAAACGAGGCCGGAGATTTACACGATGGGCCATCGTAATCCGTACCGCATTTCGGTCGATAAAAAGAATGGTTATCTCTACTGGGGCGATGTGGGGCCGGATGCGGGCAAGGATTCGACCGGCCTCGGGCCTGCGGCGGAGGACGAGTTCGGGCAGGCGCGGAAGGCTGGAAATTACGGCTGGCCCTATTTCGTGGGCGACAATAAGGCCTATTGGGATTTCAACTTCGAAACCAAGCAGTCGGGCGAGAAATTCAACCCGGAAAAACCAGTCAACAACTCGCCGAATAATACCGGTTTGACGGACCTGCCGCCTGCGCAGAAGGCGCTGATATGGTACACCGCGGCCGAAACAAAGCGTTTTCCATTGCTCGGCTCGGGCGGGCGCAGCGCGATGGCCGGGCCGGTGTATCATGCCGATCATTTCAAAGATGCGAAGCGCGCGTTCCCGGCTTATTATGATAAGAAACTGTTCATCTACGAATGGATGCGCGACTGGATCATGGCTGTAACACTCAGTCCGAAAGGTGATTACGTGAAAATGGAGCGCTTCCTGCCTAATCTCAAACTCGAACATCCGATCGACATGGCATTCGGGCCGAATGGTGATATGTACATGCTCGAATACGGCCAGGGCTGGTTTATGGGTAACCCGGAATCAAAACTGGTGCGGATCGAATACAATGGCGGCAACCGCAAGCCGGTGGTAGTAGCTTCGGTGGATAAGAAGGCGGGAGCGGTGCCTTTTCAAGCGCAGTTTTCGTCGGCAGGAACGGAGGATTTCGACAAAGATTCTTTGCAATACCAATGGAAAATCACCGCTGCGGGTGCTCCACCGGTCGTTTTGAATGAGCCAAATCCTAATTATACATTTAAAATGAAGGGCATTTACAAAGTTTCGCTCACGGTTACCGATTCCAAAGGCCTGAAAGACTCACAAATCCTGACCGTTCAGGCGGGGAACGAGCCACCGCAGGTTTCGCTGGAATTGACGGGCGGTAACAAGACCTTCTTCTTTCCTGACAAAGCCATTCGTTACAAAGTGAATGTGTCGGATCGGGAGGATGGAAGTTTGGAGAAAAATACCATTGCGGCTTCCAAAGTAAAGATTACCGCGGCTTACCAGGATGCAGAAGACAAGCCGGCTGTTAATGCAGCAGGCCACCAGGAGGCACCGGTCACTTTTACGGCCGGGAAGATATTGATCGAAAAAAGTGATTGTAAAGCCTGCCATTTCACCGATAAAAAATCGATAGGCCCGGCATTTATCGACGTTGCAGCCAAATACAAGGCCGATGGCATTGCGGTAGCGTCGCTTTCGGACAAGATAATCAAAGGCGGCGCGGGTGTTTGGGGCGAAACGGCGATGTCGGCACATCCGTCGATCGGCCTGCCCGAAGCGGGACAAATGGTGAAGTACATTCTGAGTCTGGCTATCGAAAAGCAGGCCGCGACAATGCTGCAACCGGCAGGGGAGGTGATTGCCAAAATCCCGGACGGCGGCGATCCGGGAAAGGGTATTTACAAATTCATCGCCAGCTACACCGACAAAGGCGCTAACGGCATGCCCGCTCAGACCACCGAAAAAACGCTGATTTTAAAGAACCCGACATTGCTTTTCGGCAACGCCGACGACGCTTCAAAGGAAATTATGCGCTTTAAAATGGGTGAAAATAACCTGCTGATCGTCACACAGCCCAATACCCACGCTATTTTCAAAGGCATCGACCTCAGCGGCATCACCTCGCTGGATATGGTGGTAGCCGCGCCGAAGGACCAGCTGAACGCGCAGGGCGGCATTGTGGAAGTGCACGACGGCTCTCCTGACGGCGCCTTGCTGGGCAAAACCGAGTTTATTCCGCCCACCGACGATGCCAGCGCATTTACTTCGAAAACACCACCCAAGCCATTCCACCTACCTATTTCTCCTCTAAGCGGCGCCCGCGATCTGTATTTTGTTTTCAGGAACGACAATGCAAAAGGTGCCCTGTTCGTGCCGTTCTCGGTCACATTTGTTTCAAAATGATTTTAAATCCTAACTAATCTACTCATGAACAATTCACGTCGCCAATTTTTGAACCAGCTCGGATTTGCTACCGCGGGTTTGGGGTTTCTCTCGCTTGATGCGCTCGCGGCTCACGCATCTGCGTCGGCCATACCGGGCGCGGGAGCGTCTGTTGCGGGTGCTGCCAAATTCAATTTCGACATTTCCCTGGCCGAGTTTTCGTTCGCTTCCGAGCTTTGGGGAAGCAAAATGACCAATATGGACTTTCCAGCGCGAGCCAAGAATGATTATGACATTACGATACTTGAATACGTATCCGGTTTTTTTAATAACAAACAAAAAGACCAGGCTTACCTCAAAGAACTGAAACAGCGCTGCGACGACCTGGGCGTGAAAAATCATCTCATTATGGTCGATGGCGAGAACCTCACCGCGCTCGACGACGCGGCGCGCATGAAGGCGGTCGAGGCGCATTATCCCTGGGTGGATGCCGCCAAATTCCTCGGCTGCACGGCTATCCGCGTGAACCTGGGCGATGCGATGGCGATGATGTCGGGCAAAAAGGAAGAAGGCACGCCCGCCCAACTGGCAACTGCCGCCGTGGACGGCTACGGCAAACTGCTCGAATATGCGGGCAAAGCAGGCATTAATGTGATCGTAGAAAACCATTTCGGCGTCTCCACCGATCCCGATTGGCTGGTAGGCGTAATGAAGCAGTTAAAAGCACCCAACAAAGGCCTCTTACCCGATTTCGGCAACTTCTGCGCGGAAAGAAGCAAGCCCGAAACGCAGGATATCAAAGGTATTATGGCTACCAAATGCGTGAAGGAGCACGAGAAATACGAAGGCGTGAAGAAAATGATGCCTTACGCCAGGGGTATCAGCGCCAAAACGCACCAGTTCGACGCGAATGGCAATGATCCGGAAACAGATTTTATCAAAATGTTCAAAATCATCAAGGATTCCGGCTGGAACAACGGTATCGTAGGCATTGAATACGAAGGCGGCCTGATACGCGACATGGGCGGTGATACTTCCAAACCGACGAATGACGAGGGCATCCGCCAGACGAAGGCGCTATTGGAAAAGGTACTGGAAGAACTAGGTTAAAATTTGGTCATCAAACAATCGGCCGTCGGCGGTCAACGGTCGGCGGTCAAACCTTACTTCCTCCTTCCAAGCGCAATCTTGGTCTTACGGATCTGGCGGGTGGCGATCCAGTGTACGTGTTCATTGTACAGGATCCACCCGCCAATTGCGCCGATGATGCTGCCAATAAGAATATCGATGAAACGGGCCGCGATGAGGCCGGTAGGACTTACCGAAAGATCACTGCCGGACTCCGCCAGAAAAATGGTGAGTACCGTAATGAAAATCGCGGCGACGGCGTAGTTCCTGACTACCAGAAATTCGACGATTACCTGCAAAATGATGATGCTTACGCAGATCATCAGCGGGGTAGGGTGCATTAAAAGCAGCATCCAGGCTACGCCCAGGCCTATTAATGTGCCCAGTACGCGCTGCAAGCCCCTTTGCCACACGTGCCGTGTACTCGCGCCCTGCATGACCGCCGCGCAGGAAGTAGGCACCCAATATGGGTTTTCCAATTTCAGCAAATGCGCAATCAGCAATGACAGCCCGACCATAAACCCGAAGGTCGCGGATTCCACCAGGTTTACATATTTACTTTTGGTATGAGGTGGCGCATGCGTATTGTTTTTCACCACCAGCAATGCATATCCAAGGCCCAGCAAGCACGAAATGACCGTTCCGATGCCGATGTAGCCAATATTGACAGGGATCTTGTGCCAGTCGAACGGCATGCAAAGCGCCACGGAGGCGATCATAATGAAGAAGAAGTTGCCTGGCGGACGGTTCATTTTCAGATAGAACAATGCAAGGTGTACACCCATCGCGAAAAGCCCCAACGCCAATGCGCCGATGTACGGATTGAAGCCAAAAACCGCCCCGACAAGGAACGAGAGCATCATGCCAAACGAGCAGGCCATCAGCGTGACCATCCCGCCGGAAATGCTGAAAGTGTGCACATACAATATCACAAGAGCCGACATCGACGCCAGTTTTCCGCCTGCCATTGCGCCCGTAAAGTACCCACCCAGGATCGGGATGCCCACGCACAGGCCCGCCAGCACGGGAATATGCCATTTGCGGTCGGTTTCTTTGAATTCAAATATTTGTCGGAGCATGTTGCGGGGTGTTGAGGATGGGTATGGGTATGGTCAGGTGTGGTCAGGTGTGGTCAGGTGTTGTCAGTTGTAGTCAGGTATGGTTGGGTTGAGTGGGTCAGGTTGGCCAGGCGGCGGCGATCGCCTCGATACCTTCCCGCATTTGCGCTTCCGAAAGCGACGCATACCCGAGCCGGAAACCGTTGGCAAAACCTTTGTAGCAGAATGTATCCGGCGAAATCAATGCAATGCCTTTCTGCTTCAAAACCCCGGCAAGTTGTACCAGATCGACCGGTTTTTTAGGCGTGATCCAGAAAGCCAGCCCGCCTTCCGGTTTGGTGAAATCCACTTTGTCGGAAAGGTGTTGCCGGAGCAGCTTTTCAAAATCATCCCGCTTGGATTTGTAAAGCGAGGTGGCCCGCTTCAAATGCCGGCGAATTTCTCCGTCGTGAATTAATTGAAATACAGCTTGTTCCATCATATAGTCGCCCTGCACGTCGATGATCTTGCGCAGATTCGTGACCTTCTCGATCACCGAAGCGCAGGAGGCCAGGTAGCCGATCCGCAACGCGGGTGCCACGATTTTGCTCATCGTGCCGATATACACGTAATTCCGCGCCTGTTCGAGGCTGCTCACAGGCATCACCGGTCTCGGACTGAAATGGAATTCATGGTCGTAGTCGTCTTCAATGATCGTAAAGCCATATTCATTGGACAATGCGACAAGCTCCATTCTCCGCCGGAGGCTCAGCGTGACGGTGGTAGGAAACTGGTGATGCGGGGTGATGTACACCGCTTTGATATTGGGATATTCGTTTAAATAACCCCTGATTTCGTCGGTCACGATCCCGTGCACGTCCACATTCACGGGTAGCAGGCCCGCGCCCGCATGTGTGAAAGCTTCCCAGGCCGGTTTGTAGCCTGGATTTTCGATCAATACGTGGTCGCCGGGTTTCAGCAATGCGTGTGCCGTGAGGAACATGGCCATCTGGCTGCCACGGGTAATGAAAACCTGGTCGGACGAAAGCCGCATACTTCTTTTGTAATTGAGCATTTGCGCAATGGCGTCCCTGAATTCCGGATCGCCTGCCTCGTGCCGGTAACCCATCATCTGCCAGCGGCCTTTGCGTGCAAAAATCTGCCGGTAAGCACGCGCCAGCTCGTCGATCGGGGCTAACGCGCTGTCCGGCAACCCGTCGTCGAACGTTACCAATGGCTTAATCCCTGATTCCCTGATCAAGCCTGATTCCCTGATCAATGACTTTTCCAAGGAAGTCACCGGTTGCACGTCCGCCACAAATATCCCCCGCCGCTCCTTCGACACCAGCCAACCCTCGGCCATGAGTACGTCCAGTGCCTCGACGATTGTATTGCGGTTCACATTGAGCTGGACGGCGAGCTGGCGGCTACCGGGCAAAATGCTGCCTGTAACCAGCGTCCCGCTCTGAATGGCGGCAATTACCGTATCGGCGATCTGCATGTAAACGGCCTTTTCACCGCTGCGGTCGAGCGGGATGGCGAGTTCCCAGGGTCTTAACATCTGGACTACTTGTTTTTGTAATTTCTGAACCAGTAAGCTAGTCCAAAGTTACAATTCTTTTGTATCGCAATCATGCAAAAACAACTAAAAATTTCTGAACCATGGAAGTAACGACCCAACAATTCAGCTCCAAAGATTTCCACCAGACTTTCGCGCGTCCCGTGTATGTGAAGCCCGAAAAACTCATTCATCGCAACGTGGAGCAGGCCGGAGAGCACAACCAGTTCTCGACCGAAAGAAAGCACCCGGTATTCTTCGTGGATCTGCCTACCAAAAACGTGAGCATGACCATCGGCGGCCTGCTGCCCGGGCAGCTAACCAACCGTCACCGCCATACTTACGAGACGGTTTTGTATGTACTCGAAGGCAAAGGTTATACCGAAGTTGAAGGTGAAAAAGTGGAATGGCAGGCAGGCGATGCCGTCTACATTCCCAGCTGGGCATGGCACCGCCACCAGAACCTCAGTGATACCGAACCGGCACGTTACCTGGCCTGCGAGAATGCGCCGCAGCTCCAAAACCTAGGTGTAGCGCTTCGCGAAGAGGAAGGCCGCGACCTTTAACAAGTTTAAAGTTTTGAGTTGAATAGTTTAGTGTTTTTGAGTTAAATGTTTGATTTACAAAATCTTGATTTGATTAAATGAATAATATAAAAACCTTGAAAGGCATCATCGCATACCCGATAACGCCGTTCGATGCGGAGGAGAAAGTGGACCTCGGTTTGTTTAAAAAACTCACCGACAGGCTGGTAACATCCGGCTCGCATGCTATTGCGCCATTGGGCAGTACCGGCGTGCTGCCTTACCTGAATGATGCGGAAAAGGAAGCGGTGATCGAAGCGACCATCGAAGTGGTGGCCGGCCGCGTACCCGTAGTAGCAGGCGTTTCCAACCTCACCACCGACCGCACCATTTACCACGCCCGCTTCGCCGAAGCAGCCGGCGCGGCGGCGGTGATGATCATCCCGATGAGCTACTGGAAACTGACCGACGACGAGATTTTTATGCACTACCGGAAAGTCGCCGAGGCAATTTCCATTCCCATTATGGCCTACAACAATCCCGCAACCGGCGGTATCGATATGTCGCCCGCATTGCTGAAACGCCTTCTCGAAATCCCGAATGTGACGATGATCAAGGAAAGTACGGGCGACGTGCAGCGCATGCATTACCTGCGCAGGGTGCTGGGCGAGGAAGTAGCGTTTTTCAATGGCTCCAATCCGCTTGCCCTGGCGGCTTTCTCAGCCGGAGCTGTTGGCTGGTGTACCGCCGCCCCGAATCTGATCCCGGATCAAAACCTGGCTTTATACAATGCAATGCTCGCCAACGACCTCGCAACGGCCCGTCAGGCATTCGACCTTCAATCGGAGCTGCTCACGTTTATTACCGCTAACGGCTTGCCGCGCACCATCGCCGCCGGTTTGCAGATCCAGGGCATAGAAAGCGGTTTTCTCAGAAGCCCCCTCGCACCATTGGGTCCGGGAGACCTGGAAAAGCTGCGCAATCTTTTGCAGTAACCGCCATACAACGATTCCCGTATTTTTGGTGTCATTTCGGTTACAAAAAATAACCTGATCGCTATGAGACACCTGTACGGATTCATTATCGCCATCCTGCCCGTATTTGCTTACGGTCAGGATGTTGCATTCAAGAAGCAATCACATAACCCGTGGAAATTCGGTGTATTCGCCGGCCGGCCTGTGGCTGGGAAGATTTATGATAGCGGTAAAATGAAATCCGCTTCCGGTTTGAGTGCCGGATTGGACCTCGGCTATTATTTCGAAGCGCGTAAATGCGGCCCGTCCCTGCATTTCCAGCCCGGCTTCATTGCATTCAAAAAGACGGAGATAGACGGGGTTGAGAACAGCTCCTATTATATTGAATCAAAATGGAAATGGGAGGCGGTTCACTTGCCGCTTACGTTTCGCTACACATTGCCTACCGGCACCGTCAGGCCATTTGTAGAGGTAGGGATGAATTTCAGGTTGCGAACGGCCTATTCTTTCCGCAGGTCGGGCACCATATGCGGCTTCATATCATGCAATGCCGTGGACGGCGGCGCAGACATTCAAAATGTGGCCCGCAAAGACAAGCTGGGCATTCTCGCAGGCGTAGGTGTGGAGGTGGATGCGGGAAAGATCACGATCCCGCTAAGCGTACGGCTCGTTGACAGTTTCCTCCAACCAAAAGACTCCGGCGACCAGGGCCCGACGCCGACGTATTCCAACTTGCGGACCAAATTTATCCAGGTAACGGCAGGGTTTAGTTTGTAAATAATACAAAATCGAGCGATTATGAGACACTTGTACGCATTACTCATTGCTATCCTGCCCGTGTTCGCCTATGGGCAAGATGCCTTACGAAAGGGACATTTCGAATACGGCGTGTTCGGAGGCAAACAAATTTTCGGGAAGATTTACGACGAACGCAAAATGGAAGCCGTGTCGGGATGGGTTGCGGGCATTGACCTTGGTTACCGGGATAAATCAGGCATTTCGTTTCATTTGCAACCCAATTTCAGCACATTCGGGAGTGTTTGGGAAATAGAAGAAAGCAGTACCTATCACTACCGGAACGAGTGGAAATGGAGTGCAGTCAATGTTCCGCTAACTGCTCGTTACACCTTAGGCAAAGGAAGGGTCAGGCCATTCGCCGAAGCCGGGCTCAATTTGCGGCTCCGCACGCGGCTTTCTAGTGGCTATGAGTTTTTGCGCTGCGGTTTTTGCTGCTGCCATCCAAAAGTGGGCGTGGACGACATGCAGGAAAGGATGACCCATGACCCGGCAAATATTTTGGCTGCAATCGGTGCTGAAATAGATTTCCAAAGTGTAACTATTCCCATCGCTCTCCGGTTGACTGAGGGAATCGGAACCTACGACGTAAAACCCGACCCAACGCCCGGAAGCGGTTACGGAGCGCTCAAAACGAGGGTGGTGCAGGTCACAGCGGGGATCTCAATTCGGTAACTGCGAGGGTATCAGCTCACAAATGCAATCACATGCCCATCTGGGTCGGCAATGTAAAACTCCGTTCCGTAAGGCATTTCGCGTAGGGGCTGGATGATTTCAACATCCTTTTTTGAGATTTCTTCGAAAACACTGGCAGCGTCTTCGACTGAAAACAGCAGGTCGAGCTCTTCACTGGATGTTTTTGCGATCGGTTCTCTTGGTGCATTGTAATCGATTTTTAAATGGATGGTGTATCCGTCCTTTTCAATACCTGCGTAAAAATCGTCATACCGAAACCCGACGGTGAAGCCTAACTGGTGCACGTAGAATGCAATCGCGTTCTCGAGGTCGGCGACCAGGAGCAGCGGAGTGATTTGTTTGATTTTGAATGCCATGGTCGGAAAATTGTGTGTATCTGCATTGAAAAATCTCTGCCTCAACTGGGCTGGGCAAATGCCGTCAGGCATGTAATATTGGTAGCAAAGCACATTCCACGCACTTTAAAAATGCCCATGGGCATGTAACGGCAATGCAAACGTATTCCCTGTTGTCGCATCCCTGACGGGATTTGCCGGATTTGGATGCTTCGTCGTCTGCTACCAATGTTGCATCGCTACGCGATTTACTGCAATTTGCTGCGGCGCGATTTGCGGCTGCGTGACTTGCGTAACGCGTTTTGCTGCGGCGCGATTTACTGCTGTGCGTTTTGCTATGGCGCGATTTGTCGCTACTTGATTTGCTGCGGGCGATTTACCGCTGCGCGATTTGCCGCTGCGCGTCTGCTGCCGTTAAATTTACCGCTGCATAATTTCCGTTATGCGACTTTGCCATAACGCGATTTGCCGCCGAGCGACTTACGCTGCGCTTTTGCGATCATTACAATATGAAAATTCGTTCTTGAAAAAGTAACAAGATACTTAATTTCAATGCAATAAATGTTTACCTTTAGGTATCAACAGGTTACAATGCAAATCGCCATAGCTATGAAACGTCTCTTTACCCTGATCATCATGATTATCGCTGCCCAGACTGCTATTGCACAATCGGCTACGGAGACGCGGCGATGGGAGTTTGGCGCGATGCTCGGCCCTCAGGTTTCTTTCCTTGTACCACGGCAGGACGGTGATAAGCCGTTGAAGGGTGTTGTGGCCGGGTTGGACGTCGGTTATCGCTTTCAGGACGCTGCGAAAGGTTGGTCCGTGCATTTGCAGCCTTACTTCTCCGGGTTCAGGGGTAAAGGCACATCCGGTGTGAAAAACAGCAACTTCTATTTAGAAATAAAGTCCAAAATCAGGTCGTTCAATACGCCTTTATTGTTCCGCTACACTTTCTCAAATGGAAAAATACGGCCTTTCGCGGAACTGGGCGCCCAATGCATGGTCGCCAGCAGGTTTTCTTATAAAATATCAGGAATGAATTGCCCGGAGGGGGCGCCTTGTGAGCCGCTCAATGAGGAACAGATAAATCAAAAGCCAGGCGGCCCCCGCATAACCGCATTGGCAAGCGCCGGCGTACAGATAGATGTAGGGAAAGTCACCATCCCTATCACGATCCGCCTGGTCGAAAACGTGAAAAAGCAGGAAACCTACGATTTCGGCGGCGTAGAATACAAGGTCCCGAAATCGAGAGTAGTGCAGTTGACGGCAGGGGTGACGTTTTGATTTTTGACCGCCGACGACTGACCGCCGACGGCCGATCGCCGACGGCTGATCGCGGACTGCCGACCGTTGCTCTCGATTTAGTGTAATTTTCTAGATTCGCTTGAATGTCGCATACAAGGGATCGGCGGTCGGCCGTCGGCCGTCGGCGGTCCCTTTCTGCCTTCCCCCAAAATTTTTCCCCACTTTTTAGGTTATCCCGCCTTCCAAACCAGACTACATAACGTACTGGTAATCATGCCGCTTCAATCGCGTCTTTCTGACACAAGAAATCCTGAATAATGCAATTTTTTAAAAATATAGAACAATTGACCACGTGTCCTTCCGCATTTTCCTGTCTTACTTCTAAAAGCCTGTTTTAGAAAAATACCCATTTATAATTAAAGTTTACCAATGCTTTCATCGCGGGGTTTGGAGAATAACGAGAAGGAAAATTTCCGGGGAATGGGAGGGCCGCAGCAGGAGCGTACGCCTGGGCTGGACGGTGAAGAGAAGCAAATCCACTCGGAAGAAGGCCAGCATGACCGGCCCGATCGCCACAGTCCAGACCGGGTCAATCCAGACGGGGTCCATCCAGACCGGGTCCATCCAGACCGGGTCAGTCCAGACCGGGAACTCTTTATCCGTAAGACTTTCGAGACGAGTCCCGAAGAAGGTTGTGCGTTGCTTTTCAGGCTCTATTACAGTTCGTTATGCTCTTATGCCGTGCGGTTTTTGTATTCCAAAGATGCAGCGGCGGACCTGGTTTCGGAAATGTTTTATGCATTCTGGAAAAACCGGTCGTATGAATCGGTGAAGTCGTCTTACCGGGCCTACCTGTTCAAATCGGTGCAGAACCGGGCTTATAACCTGCTGGCGAGCGACCTTAAAAACACCGATTCCTTTGAGCAAATGCCGCACTACGACGTCGCGTCCACCGAGCGGCCCGAGGCGTTGATGTATTTCGAAGAGCTGGCGAGCCGGATCGACTACCTCGTAGAGCAGCTGCCACCGCAATGCCAGAAGGTATTCATGCTCAACCGTTTTGAAAACAAAAAAATACAAGAGATCGCCGCTGAAATGAACCTGTCGAGCCGGACTGTCGAAGGGCATATCAGCAAGGCATTGAGCACGTTACGGCAGGGGTTGAAGGACCACTGGACGTGGCTGCTGGCAATAGCATCTCTTTTTAACTGACGATCATTACCGAAACTTCCTAACACTATCCGATATTTAAACCACTGATCATGAATACATTGTCAGTAAATAAAGCACTCCTGTTCCAATACTTCGCCGGCAATGCGAGCCCGGCACAAAAGCGGCTGATCGCCGAATGGCTGGCCCTTGCTGAGAACCAGGAATTGTATTTTGAATGGCTCGCCGAATGGCAGTCGCAGTCGCCGCAGTTCCTGCCCGACGGCCAGGAGCGTTTCGAAGCTTACGTGCGCTATATGCAGCAGAACCCGAGCGTCGGACCGTCGAATGCAGGATCGCCGAAATCACAGGCGCCGGAGGGTATGCCCTTTGTCGAGAATTCTGCGCAAGAGCAGGTTCCGGTCGCCGGAAGGACACGTATCGGTCGCCGTCCGTGGCTGATGGCCGCGGCTTCCGTGATCGTTCTGGGAATTACCGCCTGGCTCGGCCGCGACCAGATTTTGTACAAAACCTATTCTACAAAATTCGGTGAAACGCGTTCGGTGCAGTTATCCGACGGTACCAAAGTCATTCTGAACGCCAACACTTCGATGCAGGTACCGCGGTTTGGTTTTGGAGAACAAACCCGTGAAGTGAAGCTGAACGGCGAGGCGTTTTTTAATGTAACCCACACCATCGATAACCGGCGGTTTATGGTGAAAACCGAGGAGAATTTCGAGGTTATGGTGCTCGGGACCGAGTTTTCGGTGTACACGCGGCAGAAAGGCGGGAAGGTTTTGCTTAAAAAAGGCAAGGTACACGTCCTGTTCTCGGAAGGGCAGCAGAAAAAACAGCTGGTCATGAAGCCGGGCGACCTGGTAACCATGGAGAAATCGGCTGCTAAGCCCGTTGTGAAGCCCAATGCCGACACGCAGAAACTCATCGCCTGGACCGGTAACCGGTTTGTTTTCGACAAAACACCATTGTCGGAGGTGGCTAGCCAGTTGCAGGAACATTACGGTATCCGGGTGGAAATTAAGGACAACCGGTTCGCCAACCGCACCGTGAGCGGCACATTCCAGCCAGAGAGCGGGGAGGAGTTGCTGACCTTGCTTTCCGAGCTTTTCGATTTTCGCCTGGCGCGTGAGGGCGAGGCATACCTGATTTTGCAGAAATAAGACTTTATATATCCCTATCCAGATCCCCGTATGAAACAAAGATCATTACTGTCGTTTGTTTGCTGTGGCCTGATGCTCACCGCCGCGCCGCCTTTGGACGCCCAGGTGCTGGCCTTCAATGCGCATAAAAACCGCATGCTGCCGCCGGAACAAACCACCAACCAGGTGAAGCTGCTCGACGTGCTTTTGCAATTGAAAAAATACTACAATGCCGACATCCTGTTCGAAGAGAGCCAGATGAGCGGCATTACCGTCACGGATTTTGTGTTTGACAAAAATCTGTCGGCGGAAAAGAACATGGAGGCATTGCTGAAATCGACGAACCTTACGCTGAAAAAGGTACGGAAGAATGCGTACATGATTTTGCCGAAAAGAATTGAGACTTCGGCAATCGGCGGTCGGACGTCGGCTGATTTGCAGGTACTGGCCGGTAGCCGGTCCGTCGTGGCGGATGTCAAGATCAACGGGACAGTGACGGATGCGAACGGCGAAGGCCTTCCGGGTGTGAATGTGCTCGTGAAAGGGACGATTAACGGTACCAACACGGATGTGAATGGTAAGTACGAGCTCGACGTTCCTTCGGCGGAATCGGTGCTGGTTTTTACTTCCATCGGTTTTCAGAAACAGGAAGTGACGGTTGGTCAGCGCTCGGTGGTGGATGTGAAAATGGCAGTGGAGACGCAGACGCTCGACGAAGTGGTGGTAACCGCATTGGGTATCAAAAAGGAGAAGAAGGCATTGGGCTACGCCATTTCCGAAGTGAAAGGTGAAGACCTGACGCAGGCGCGCTCGACCAACATTGCGAACAGCCTCGTCGGTAAGGTGGCCGGTCTGAACATTTCCAGCACGGCGACGGGTCCAAGCGGTTCGTCGCGTATAGTGATACGCGGTAACGGCTCGATTTCAGGCAATAACCAGCCGCTGATCATTGTGGATGGTATTCCTATTAATAATGATAACCTCGGTTCGGTGGCCATCGGCGCCAACCGCGAAGGCTCTTGGACCGGCTCCGACCGTGGGGATGGTATTTCGAGTTTGAACCCGGACGAAATCGAGAGCATTAGTGTATTGAAAGGGGCAACCGCGGCCGCATTGTACGGTTCACGGGCTTCCAATGGCGCTATTTTGGTTACTACAAAGGGCGGCAAGGCCGATAAGGGCATCGGTGTGGAAGTGAACAGCAACTTTCTCGCGGAGGATCTTTTGTTTAAATCCTACAAAGATTATCAGTACGAATACGGCCTAGGCAGCAACGGCGTGAAACCGACTACCGTGGCTGAAACTGCTACCCGCAACAGCTGGGGCGGTCGCCTGGATGGTAGCAACTCGATGAACTATGACGGCGTCGAGCGCCCGTACGTGGCCGCGAAGGACAATTTGCGCAAGTTTTACAATGTCGGTACCACATTCACCAACTCAGTTGCATTGACGGGCGCCACCGAAAAGGTGACCTACCGCCTTTCGATGAATGATTTGAACAACAAAGGCGTGCTGCCGAACAATACGCTCCGCCGCAACAACTTTGCATTGAATACGAATGGTAACCTCGGCAAACGCATTTCTTTCGTGGCGAATGCAAAATACATTATCGAGAAAAACCACAACCGCCCGCGCGTGAACGACTCGCCGGGGAATGCCAACTTCGCGATGTATGTCCTGCCGACGTCGCTCGATGTGGATGTGCTTAAAAATGCCCAGTTCGATGCGAATGGTAATGAAAAGGTATGGTCGGACAATCAGTATACCCAAAACCCGTATTTCGCGACGGAGCAGTTTCAGCAGGACGATAATAAAAAACGCGTAATCGCCTCATTTGAACCGAAATACACCATAACCGACTGGCTTTACCTGAAAGGACGCATTGGTTTCGATAATTTCAATTACCGTTACAAAAGCATCGAGCCGTACGGTACCGGTTATGTGCTGCGGGGAAGCTATACGTCGTCGCTCCGCGAGTTTACCGAAACCAACAAGGAGCTTTTGGTGGGTATTAACCGTAAAATCGGCGAAAAATTTGCATTCAACGGCCTTTTCGGTGGCAATATGATGAAGCAGGTAACCAATCTGAACGAGGTTACTGCGAACAACAGCTTCAACATTCCGTTCTTCTACGACGTATCGAATATCGACCCGGCGGCGCGCACGGTGACCGAGGCTTACATTGAAAAACGCATCAATTCGGTTTACGGATCGGCTGAGTTTTCCTATAATGGCTTCCTGTTCGTGACCGCTACTGCGCGTAACGACTGGTTCTCGACGCTCGCGAAAGGCAAGAACAGCATTTTCTATCCGTCGTTCGGGGTGAGCTTTGTGGCTTCGGAAGCATTGAAAATGCCTTCGGCGATCAATTACCTGAAATTCCGCGGGTCGTGGGCGCAGGCGGGTGGTGATACCGATCCTTACAATTTGTCGCTGTACTACTCGCTGAGCGGCGCGCATTTGGGCTCTGCATTGGCGCAGATCAACGGTACCCGCGTGCCGAACGGTGGTTTGCAGCCGTTGACTTCGACGGTTTCGGAATTGGGTTTGGAAGCGAAATTGTTCAACAACCTTTTGAATGTCGACTTTGCAGTTTATGACCGTAAAACGACCGATGATATCGTAAGTGCCACAATTTCAGAAACATCCGGCTACACCAGCGCATTGTTCAATGTCGGTGCGATCCGTAACCGGGGTATCGAGCTTTTGCTCGGCGCTACCATTGTGAACGGCAAGAAATTCACCTGGGACGCTTCGTTTAACATGGGTTACAATGCGAGCGAGGTACTGAGCCTTTACGGCGATTTGCAAACGCTCCGTGTGGACCAGTCGCGGCCGGGTTCGGCATTCATTCACCAGGATGTGGGCAAGCCTTACAGCCAGATCAAGGGGTATGATTTCAAACGCGACGCGAACGGAAATATCGTGTATAACTCGCAGGGACTTGCAATGGCGGGCGATATCAAGACTTTCGGCTCGGGCGTATCGCCCTACACCCTGGGTTTGAACAATACATTCAATTACAAGGGCATTAGTCTGAGTGTGTTGGTGGATGGTAAATTCGGCGGGTACATTTATTCAGGTACCAATGCGCTGGCGTACCGTTTTGGTTTGCAAAAGGAAACTTTGGTCGGTCGCGAAGGTGGTGTTACAGGCGAAGGCGTTACCGAATCGGGAGAGCGCAATACGGCCAAAGCACCTGCACAGGCCTATTACAGCAACTGGTACTCGGCCATCGCAACGCCATTTGTGTACAAATCAGATTTTATCAAACTACGCCAGATCATTATCCAATACACTATACCGAGCCGATACCTTGGCAAGTTGCCGTTCAAAGGGGCTTCGTTCTCCCTTGTTGGACGTAACCTGGCGGTACTCATGAAAAAAGTGCCGGTAATCGACCCGGAAGCGACCTACAACAACGGCAATGCACAGGGTGTCGAGTTTGCCGGTACGCCGCCGACGCGCTCTTACGGTGTTAACCTGAACCTGAAATTCTGATCCTTCAAAAAGAGAAATCATGCTTAAAAAATTAACCATATGCCTCGCATTGCTCGCCGGAGCGGGCGCGTGTACGAATGATTTTGAGGAAATCAATGTCAACCCGAATGCACCGAACACGGTACCGGTGGATTACCTGCTCGGCCAGTCGCAATTGCTGCTGACGGGTTCGGCAAGCGGCCCGGCATCGAAAGCCTGGCGTGCCAACTTCGGTTATGCGGCTTGCCTGATCCAGCAGATGTCGTCCATCGACGCGACATTCTATAAAGGCAGTTTTTATACGTTTTTGGGAGAAATCAACTCCGCGTTTTTCGACAACTCCTATACCTATGCTGTCAAAAGCATGGTGAACCTGATCGAGGTCGCAAAGCAGGACCCGAAGAATGTAAATGTGCTCTCGATGGCGCGCATTATCAAGGTCATGGAATTTTCCCGCACCACCGATTTGTATGGGGATATCCCGTATTTCGAAGCCGGAAAAGGCTTTATCGACGGCAATTTTTCGCCGAAATACGACGCGCAGCATGAGATTTACATGGATATGCTGAAAGAGCTCGAAGAAGCCGGGAAGGCATTCGACGCGGGCCAGTACATTCCCAAAGCGGCGGATTACATCTACGGCGGCGATCTTGACAAATGGAAACGCGCGGCAAACTCGCTCATGCTGCGCCTGGCAATGCGTATGCAAAAGGCCGATCCGGCAAATGCGCAGCTTTGGGTCAAAAAAGCCATCGACGGCGGGCTGATCACCGGCAATGCGGAGACTATTGCCGTAAAATTTGCCAACACCGGCGCGGAGATCAACTCCAATCCAAACTCCTGGATTCTCGGCCCGAGCGGCTCGAACATTACCAACATTCCGAACGCCGGCGTGCAATGGGCCAAAACGCTCATCGATATGATGAAGGAGCGCCAGGACCCGCGCCTTTCGGTGATTTCGATGACCAAAAGTGGCGATAACGGTGTGGCCAAACAGCGCGGCCTGCCGAATGCAACCGACGCCACTGGCCTCGCTGGATTGGACGAAAAGAACCTCGACAATTACTCGCGCCCCGCTACGGGCGTGATCGGCATCGCATTGCCGTGGGTGTACATGAGCTATGCCGAAACGCAGCTGCTCAAAGCGGAGGCAATCGAGCGGGGATGGGCTACGGGCAATGCGAAAGCGGCTTTTGTGGAAGGACAGTCGGCGGCGTTGACGCAGATGTCATGGGCCAATGCGACCATTTCCAATGCAGATATCGCAGCATATGCGGCCAAAAACGCCTACCCGGAATCGGGAACGCTTGCGGCGAAAATGAATGCGATCCACACGGAGGTATATTTGCTGTCGGCCAGTACTTTTAACCATATCGAGGGCTACGCCAACTGGCGCAGGACGGGCTACCCGGTGCTGACGCCCGTGAATTACCTCGGCAACGATACCAACGGCCAGATCCCGCGCCGCCTGCGCTACCCGCTGAGCGAAGAGGGTATTAATCCCAACTTCAAAACAGCGATCGAACGGCAGGGGCCGGATGTGTTCATGACGCGTATCTGGTGGGACAAGCAATAGGGTACTATGGAAAATACACGGAGGAATTTTATCAAAAACAGTGCACTGGCGACCGTGGGAACGGTTGCCGGTGCATTGACTGCGTCGCAATCGCTGGCCGCTAATGCCGCGCGCACAAGCGAAATCGCCGGTTATGCTCAGGACGGCGGTATGAAGTTCTGCCTCGCGCATTTCTTTGGGATGGACCCGAACCGCATTGCGCTTTCGAAGCAGATGAATGTGCTCGGCGCGGTAGGAGGGATCAACCCGCAGAGTGTGGGGCTGGCTAATGTCAAAAACTGGGAGTACGAGGCCGTTGTGGCCGTTCGTGACTTCTGGGCGAAGCACGGCATTACCTACCGCGTGATCGAAGGCCCGCCGTCGCTATATGAGAAAACCAAGCTGGGGCTCGATGGTAAAGACGAGGAAATAGCGACTTTTATCAAGTTTATACAAAACCTTTCGAAAGCCGGAATCGACACGGTTTGCTACAACTGGATGCCGGTCATCAGCTGGGCGCGGACGAAGCTCGACAAGCCCTCACGCGGGGGCGCACTCGTGAGCACATTCGACTACGAGGATGTGAAGGACAAACCGCTCACGAAATACGGCGACTTCACCCACGAAACCATGTGGAAGAACCTCGAATACTTCCTCAAAGCAGTGGTACCGGAAGCCGAAAAAGTAGGCGTGAAGCTCGCATTACATCCCGACGATCCTCCGGTGGACAAAATCCAGGGCATTCCGCGCATTATGACCTCGGCCAATGCATTCAAGCGACTGATCGAGATCGTCCCGAGCGAAAGCAACGGCATTACGCTTTGCCAGGGCACATTTGCAACTATGGGCGAAGACATCCCGTCCGTCATCAAGTACTTCGGTAGCCGCAAGAAGATCCATTTCGTGCATTTTCGTGATGTTCGTGGTAACAAAAATAACTTTGAAGAAACCTTCCACGACGACGGTAAAACCGATATGTACGAAGCCATGAAAACCTATTACGAAGTAGGTTTCCGCGGCCCCATGCGCCCCGACCACGTACCCACCGTCGTAGGCGACAGCAACGAACACGCCGGTTACAGCAACTACGGCGCACTGTTCGCGATCGGCTACATGCGCGGGTTGGTGGAATCGGTCGCGAAGGCGCATCGGGCGTGATGTGATGCGTGGGCCTGCACGTTGTTGTTACATTCCTGACGGGATTTCAAGATCGGGATAGTCGCTGGTTTAGCTACCAATGTTACGTGCCTGACGGCACTGGCATTCCGGGTGTAAAGTCGCGTTAGCGACGTAATATGGGTAGTAACAGGATGACCATACGCGGTTAATTAATGCCGTAGGCATGTAACAACAATGGAGCGTTTTGTCTGAACAAAAAATCACAGAACAGATGCAACGCTCCCGGCCCCAATTTCTGTCAATGCAGGCGATTGTAACCACCTAATCTTCGCGCCATGAAAGCATTCACTACCATTGCTTTTGCAATTCTATTCTTCATAGCCGTCTGGACAGAGCGGCGGGATACCGAAGGGACGATTAACCCCATTATTGGCGACATCAGCTTCGAGAAAAAATACGGAACCGCACCGAATGCCGATACCGACGACCAGCTTCGCATTGCCGCGCATCTGGAATATGCGGAAAAGGAGTTGAGAATGCGGGATGTGTCACAACTATCGGCTAAAATGCGCATTAAGCGTGCGCAGATGCTCGATCTCCTGCACGAATACTGGTCTGCCGGGCTATTTCCGAAAAACTACAAGCACGAGGGGCGAAAACCCTGCTTTATCGACCAAAATGGCACGATTTGCGCAGTGGGTTACCTCATCGAACAGACGGCCGACCGGGCGACGGCAGAGGATATCAACAGCCGCAACCAATACGCTACAATATTGGAAATGAATGACAAGAAGGTGGACGACTGGATCTCCCAAAGCGGCCTCAGCAAGGAAGAGTGCGCGATGATTCAACCTGGTTACAATTACATACCTGACTACAAACCCGAGATCAAGCCCGCATACGCGATCACTTCATCGATACTGATCGGGCTGAATGGTACGTCGTCGGTCATCAATGCAGTGGAAGTAGGTAAAGGAAGCCGCACGAACGCCACACCTGTGCTGGGAATTGTGGGCGGGGCTGGCCAGTTTATCGCGGGAGCCGTCGGTTTCAACCGGAAGAACCAAGTCGATGGAGCTAGCGGCACCTGGTATGCAGGCAAAACGCAAAGGAACGTCTCCATGGTCAATATGGGACTGGGCTCGCTGAGCATCGGATTGAGTATCTGGAACCTGGCGGTGAACAATAAGCCGATTTCAAGACGCTCCGCCTGGGATGTGCGCAGCTTTCCGGATGCGAATGGCAAGTCGGGTGTGGCGCTGAGTTTTACGCACAAATTTTGAAATGCATTACTGCCATTTCGTCAACAGCTCCTTGAAAGCGTCTTTGTAAAGATCGCCCACCGGAATGTCGACGCTGCCGATATGCACGGCACTTTTGCTGATCGAATCCACTTTGCCCACGGCGACTATAAATGAGCGGTGGATGCGGATGAATTTTCCGCCGGGCAGCTTTTCCTCAATCGCTTTCAAACTGCTATGTGAAACCACCGGGCTGCCATTGGCCTGGTGGATTTTGACATAATCCTTGAACGACTCGATGAACAGAATGGCATCGAAATCTATTCGCACCAGCTTATAGTCAGATTTTACAAATAAATAATTCTCACTCGAATCCAGTTCCGGTTCGTTTGCCGAGTCTCTGAGGTTTTCAAAATACTTTTTCGCCTTCATCGCCGTCGCCAGGAACTGGTTGTAGCCGAACGGTTTAAGCAAATAACCCAGCGCATCCACTTCGTAACCCTGTACGGCAAACTGGTTGTAGGCTGTCGTGAACACAATGCGCGTTTTGGTATCCGGGTTCTGGCTCAGCACTTTCGCCAGTTCCATGCCCGTTAGTTCAGGCATTTGGATATCCAGGTAAACCAAATGGATATTTTCCTTCGTGATCACTTGCAGCGCATCCAGCGCATTGATATACCTGCCATGCAAATGCAGAAATGGCGTTTGCTCCACAAATGCGCTCACAAGGCCCAATGCGAGCGGTTCGTCGTCGACGGTAATGCAGTTCAGGGTCATGTTGGCTTGGTTTTACGTCAGGTTGATGGTCAGGTTTACGGTGTAAGTGTTAGCCTTTTCGTCGGTAAGGATTTCCAGCCGGTGCTTTTCCGGATACAAAAGGTCGAGGCGCCGGCGGGTATTGTTCAGTCCGATGCCGCCGCTCTCTGCTCCCGCGACATGCTGCGTCGGAAAAATATGGTTTTCTACATGCAATTTCAATGCGCCGTTCGCCAGTCTCGCATCGATCCGTATTTCGGATTCCTGCGAAGCGTTGATACCGTGTTTGAATGCATTCTCAACAAACGGCAACAGCAGCATCGGCGCGATGGGGTAGTCGGGAACCGCCTCGTCGCGGGTGTATTGGACGTTGCTGCTGCTCTGCACGCGGAGTTTCATGAGCTCGATATAGTCGTCGATAAAGGCAAATTCGAGGCTGAGCGGCGCCACGTCCTGCTGCGTTTCGTAGAGCAGGTAGCGCATCATGCGCGAGAGCGTAAGCGTGGCCTCGCGCGATTCCTCGACGTTGGTGTAAGATAGTGCGTATATATTGTTGAGTGTATTGAAAAAGAAATGCGGGTTGATCTGTGCCTTCAACAGCGCGAGCTCGGAGGTAATGTTCTGTTTTTCAACGGCATCGCGCAGGCGGGCATCGGCCTGCCAGCGCTGGATTACGGCCATGCTCGTGCTCACGCCTATGACGAGCAATGTCGTCATCAGCAGAATGCCGTCGATCAGGTGCCTTGGTTTGGGGCCGCCGTGGTGCCTCGGGCGCGGCATAATGCGCTCCATATGCCGGCGGATTTCGAGTTGCTGATCGGCTATTTTGCTTACTACCAGCATTAATACAACCAATGCGACAACCCACAGAATGAATACGAAAACCTTGTTTTTCAGAAGGTAACGCGGCACGAGGTAATGCGCATTGAAATAAAAGAGTGCGACCAGCAGCCCGAAATTCAGGAATTGTTTTACCCAAAATACCGCAGGCAGGCTCACGCCCCACGACAATGGCTGGTAAAATACGAGCACAAAGCCGAGCAAGGCCCACGCAAGCAAATGCATCGCGACCACTACGCCGCCTTTTGTGTTTTCTCTGGTCATTGACGTAAAAATAGCAGGCAAACCGCGGTATTTAACAATGCTTCGACGCGGTTTCGACGTATCGTGGCTTTTGAAGGTTAAACGGCCATTCTTTGCCGACGGGCCATTTGAGTTGTCGGAATGGGTTTGCTAACGGGCGGTTTATCGGGTAAAACGGGCCATTCAGCTACACATTCGGGCTCTCTGTCCAAGCGGCTTTTATTCGCGGCTTACATTCATTCTCTTTGTATTGGGCGATACCGGCAAGGCATTCCCGATAAGCGAAGTAAACCCGCTGAATGATCCATTGAAAAAGTAAAGAACGTATGCTCAAATTCCTGAATAAAATCATTTTCGATCCGAACGACTTCCGTTCGGTGATCGCGGCTTGCATTGCGGGGAACAGCCAGGCGCAGCATATTTTGTTTAAAAAATACTTTGGTTATGCCAAGAGCATCTGCCTGCGCTATACCTATTCGCCGGAAGAGGCCGAAGAAGTGCTGAATGAGGGTTTTTTCAAAGTTTTCAATAACCTGGAAAGGTATGATCCCGAGCAGCCGTTCAAAGCCTGGCTCAGGACGGTGATGGTCAACAATGCGATCAGCTATTTCAGAAGGAACAAAAAGCATTACGCCGCCCGTACCGCTTTCGACGAAATCCCCGAGCCGGGCATTGCCGACGACGCGGTTTCGGAAATTACCGCAGGAGAGATCATGCAGCTCATTCAAGAACTGAAACCGATCTATAAAACAGTGTTCCTGATGTACGCCGTGGACGGTTACAGCCATAAGGAAATCGCCACGATGCTGGAAATCAACGAGGCTACCGTGCGCTCGCAATACGCACGTGCCCGTGCGCAGTTGCAGGAGGTCATCACGCTGCATTACCCCGAGCTCGCCGGCCAGTATGCGATGCTGTCGTTTTAAAAACGGCTATTTCCCCATCCAAACCTTGAAATCGTGCGCCCGCTCGCGGCTCACGATCGTTTCCTTGTCGAGCGTCGGATGCAATGTAAGCGCCAGCCGGTGGTTATAATAGGCTTGCATTTGCGTTACCGACTGGTGCGTAACGATGAGCGCGCGGTTAACCCGGAA
This sequence comes from Dyadobacter soli, assembly GCF_900101885.1. GTDB lineage: Bacteria > Bacteroidota > Bacteroidia > Cytophagales > Spirosomataceae > Dyadobacter > Dyadobacter soli. The sequence continues at coordinate 25,225 of NZ_FNAN01000013.1, forward strand.
AAACCGGTCCGGATCGAGGAACTTATCCAGCTCATCCATTTTGTAATCCACAACAAACTTCTGTCCCTGATGATTTTTAAAGAACGTCAGGCCATTGTCGGTGTAGAAATAAGCTATTTCGGAAGTCTCCACCGATAGCAGGCGCGCGCCCTGTTTGACCAAAAATCTTTTCCGGTATTCGGGCACGGCCGATTGCAGATGCAGGCTTTTCAAAATCGCTTCAAGGTTAAGCTGCGACGCCGCGGGAGCTGTTTTACCGGGGGCGATCAGGTCGTAAAACTTGCGGATCGCACGTTGAAGGTCTTCCTGCTGCACCGGTTTCAGCAAATAATCGATGCTGTTGACCTTAAATGCCTGCAATGCGTACTCGTCATAGGAAGTGGTGAAAATGACTGTGCTTTGTATCTGCACGCGGTTGAATATCTCGAAACTCTGCCCGTCGGCGAGCTCGATATCCAGGAAAATAATGTCCGGTTCCGGCTGGCCATTCGCCCGGTTTTCGGTGATCCATTCCACGGTAGCGGCAATGCTCGGCGTAATGCCGCGTACTTCCAGTTCCGGCGCGGTTTCTTCCAATAGCTTGGTCAGCTTGCGCACCGCCAGTTTTTCATCCTCAACAATTAATATATTCATGCATTTATGGTTTTCTGCGTGATCAGCGGCAGGGTTACGGTAAAGAACTCTGTGTCGTCGTCGATGGCGGGCATACGTTCGGAGAGCAATTCGTATTTGGCCATGATATTGGCCAGGCCGAGCCGCGTCGATTTCACCGGCGTAGATTTGGTAAGCCGGTTGTTACTGATTTCCAGCAGGTCGTCGCCGAGTGAGCGGATGGCTACGCGCAACGGGTTGGATTCCAGGATGCTGTTGTGCTTGACGGCGTTTTCCAGCAGCAGCTGCAAAGTGAGCGGTGGTATTTTTTTGTCCAAGTCTTCGTCGCTCACCTCGATGGCGAGATCGAAACCGGTATCGTAGCGCGTGCGCAGCAAATGGTAGTAGGATCGGATAAAACGGAGCTCTGCGGAAAGTGTCGTCAGCTCGTCCTGGTTCGTTTGAAGCAGGTAGCGGTAAACTTTGGCCATTTCATCCACGAACTGCTCGGCCCGCTTGGGCTCGTCGGCGATCAGCGCGGACAGCGTATTGAGGCTATTGAACAAAAAATGCGGGTTAACCTGACTTTTCAAACTCTGCAACTGCCCCTGCATGCCCGCCCGCTTGATCGCCTCCTTATTGATTTGCAGGGTTTTCCATTTGTTTAAGGAATAATTGATTTCATACAGGCCCGTCAGCAAAAGCACCGCCACAAACTCGAAAAGGTAGACGTTGATCATCATCCGGGCATCGAGAACTGATCCAAACGGCCGGTAATGCATGATAAAGAGCATATAACACGTCACGAACGCGAATGTCAGGATCCAGAATGCGACGGCCGTAAGCGCACTCCGCCTGACGGAAGAATCCAGCGACGGGTATTTTTGTGCAATGTAACGCGCTGCCCAGTCGTGCGGAACGAAAGCGAGGATGGTCATCAGGAAGATCATCAGCGTGCCGCCATAGAAGTTGTACAGGCTGGACAGGTAGGGCTCGCCGATGAGTAGGTAGCTGATCGTCGGCACAAACCAGGGCACCAGCAATGCGAAAATCCACCTGCCGAAGAGGCTCAGCCATATCCGCCGGCCGATTCCGTTGTATATGAGGGTAGGTTTCATGTAAATATCAGAGGCAGGATGATCGCAAATTCATGGTCGTCTTCTTTCACCTGCACAGCACCGGCGCGGTTGAAAAGAAATTTGTAGCGGTTGGTTAATACCTGAATGCCGGGTGTTTCGAGGGGGATCGTCAGCATTTTGGGCTGGCGATTGTGCCGGAATTCCAGCTGGCCGGTGTCGGTGGTAGTAATCTGAATGCGCAGTGGACGGGTCGGAGAAACCATGTTATAATGCACCGCTTGGTCGATCAGGATCTGGAACGTCAGCGGTACCATTTGCCCGGCCAGGAACACTTCCTTTACATCCAGCTCGATACCAATCCCGCTTTCGAAACGCGTTTCGAGCAGATAAATGTAGGATTTGATAAAACGAAGTTCCGATTCTAACGTCACCAGAATGTCTTCTTTATCAGGTCCGTTCACGCTAAGCTGGTAACGGTATACTTTCGACATTTCGTCCACAAATTTCTCGGCAGTACCCGGCGCATCGGCGATCAGAACGGAGAGGGAATTGAGACAATTGAATAAAAAATGAGGATTAACCTGCTGTTTTACGGCTTCCAGCTCGGTTTGCAGCTGCTTTTCCTGCATTTGCTCCACCTCGGTCTGATTGGTTTTCCATTGCCTGAATGCATAGGTCAGTTCGGTAAGTCCCGCCCCGACGAGCGAGCCGCCTAAAATAAAGAAGCTCACGCGCAATGCCCAGAAAATATCGAAACCTGCACCCGCAAGGCCGGTCTGGTGGTATAACGGCAATGCAATCCAGAAAAACGCCACATTCACCACACCATAAACCCCAAACCACAGCGCAACGCGGTAAATCGACTGCCCGGTTTCAGGAAGCAGGCGGGTAACCCGTGGCATAAGCAGGCCGTTTATCCGGTAGGCGACCCATATCACGACCATATTAATAATGCTGCCGGATACAAACAGGCGCGAATCTGAAAAATAGCGCTCTTCCCATAATCCAAGCCCGGCCAGCAATGTGGCCGCGGCCAGTATCAGCGCAGACGAGCTCATGCTGACCTGTTTACGACCGATTTTTGCCAGATAATTTTCAAGGATCATTTACACGCTTTTTCAATTCATGCAAAAATAAACGGGGTGCCGTCCAATCGGAAGTCTGGTGGTGTTAAACGTCGCATTTATCACCTATACCATCGCAAAAACATAGTCTGATGTGATTTAAAGCAGCAAAATGCATTTACAATTGAGCAACCGGCTGTTTCAGTTTACCACCCGATTTAGCGTATTCATGAGGTAAAAGTTACAATTCACCCGGGTCGTTGTTTCACAGAGCGCGTTCTTATACCACTTTTGTATCGCAGCACAACGAAAGCGCTGCCGGTTAGAAAGCCGCCTGTTAGCCATGAAAGCAATCCATAACTCAGCCATGAAAGTAAATAACCAATTGCCAAACCAATCCATGAAAAATCAACCTGTCCTTTCACCCATGAAAAACCTGTCCATCATGCCGTCGGGCGGCGCTCCGTCTGGCGTTGCCGGCGATGTCAAAAGCGTCCCCTCGATCACAGTTTACAAGTTCGGGAAAGCGATCTCCGTGAAATCCAGCGACATTACTTGTCTGGAAGGCGTCGGTAACTACACGTTCGTGTACACCCGGCATGAAAAACACCTGGTTTCGAAATGTCTGAAAGAAGTACAGGACGAATTGAGCAGTGATTTTTTACGTATCCACAAATCATACAGCATCAACGCGCGCCACATCGCATCACGCTGGCCGGATTACATCCACCTCAGCTGCGGAAAAGTGATCCCCATCGCCCGCAGGCGTGTGCGTGAGACGCACGAGATATTGGGAAGAATGGCGCTCTCGGCGTAACCATCTCAGATTCCGGCTTGCATCGGCGTGATTTATGCGAATTAGTTTCCATAAATCGCGCCGATGCGTTTTATTGCCTGTTCAAATTATGTCTCGCCCCACTTATGCTCAGATTTCGACTGTTTACAGTTTTATTGTTCATTGCCCAATTGAGTTTCGGTCAGCAACTCGACCTGCTGAAAATCAAAGCCGCCGTGACGGATAGCAGTAATGCCTATTATTACCCTAAACTTTTAGCTGAATTTTTGCAGGAACCGGACTACTATTCCGGTGAAAAAGGGACCTATCTCTATTACGGCTATCTTTTTTCCAGCCAATATAAATCGATCCTGTATGGCAAGGAGGTCGATAAATTTGATAAATATCTCGACAGTAAGCGTTATCCGAAAGCCATAGAAGCCGGTGAAAAGCTGTTGGAAAACAATGCCGTCAATCTGGGCCTTTTAATGAAAATGACGCATTGCTACAAAGAAGCCGGGAAGCTGAAAGAAGCAGACAACGCGCGAAAGCGGGTGGGTGTACTAATGCGGGCTATCCGGGACAATGGTGACAAACCGTACCGGGTGACATCCGTCGGTGATGAATACATTGTGATGGCTGCCGAAGGTTTGACCGCGATTGCGCGTGGACCGGGGAGCATGTCGGAAGAGTCGGGGAAGATTCCCCGTACCGAAGTACAGGGAATCAAGGGAATGGTGGACAGCTGGGAAGTGAAGGACGAGCGCACCAATGAAAAGAAAGCAGCGTTCTTCGAGGTGCTTTACAACACATCGTCCTTTAAAATACCATAATCAGTAAGCCCATTTTACATAAGCCGAGGCCCACGTAAAACCGGCGCCAAATGCGGAGAATATCAGGTTATCGCCCTTTTTAAGTTGTTTTTCGTAATCCCACAGGCAAAGCGGGATGGTAGCAGCGGTGGTATTACCGTAATGGGCGATGTTCATCATTACTTTATCCATTCCAACACCCATGCGGTTGGCCGTCGCTTCGATAATGCGGCGGTTGGCCTGATGCGGTACCAGCCAGGCGATGTCGTCGTGGCTGAGTTGGTTTCTTTCCATCATCTCCGCCGAAACATCGGCCATGTTGCGTACGGCCGATTTGAACACCTGCTGACCATCCTGGTGCAGGAAATGCATGCGGGCATCCACCGTTTCGTGACTCGCCGGGAAGCGGCTGCCGCCTCCGCGTTGTACCAGGTTATTGTAACCCACACCGTCGGAGCGGATCAGGGTGTCGATCACGCCGTAGCCTTCTTCGTTAGGTTCGAGCAACACGGCACCGGCGCCGTCGCCGAATAGAATGCAGGTGCGGCGGTCGGTATAGTCCATCACGGCCGACATTTTGTCCGTACCTACCACTACCACTTTCTTATACTTGCCGGTTTCGATAAACTGGGCGCCGAGTTCGAGGCCGTAAACGAAGCCCGAGCAGGCTGCATTCACATCGAAACTACCGATGTTGCGGATGCCGAGCTGGTCGCAGATGAGGTTGGCGGTACTTGGAAAAACGAAATCTGGGGTAATGGTTGCGCAAATGAGGAGGTCTATTTCAGCGGGATCGGTGTTGGTTTTTTCGAGGAGGCCCTTTACGGCTCTTGCGCCCATGTGCGAGCTCCCGAGTCCGGGTTCTTTCAGGATGCGGCGTTCCTTGATGCCGGTCCTGCTGACGATCCATTCATCGCTGGTATCCACGAGTGTCTCCAATTCGGCGTTTGTGAGAATGTAGTCGGGTACATATCCTTCGATGCCTGAAATGGAGGCTTTTACTTGTTTCATATAGAATTCTAATACTGGTAAATTTCGCTGTTGGGGGATTCTTTTGCCCTAAACAACAAATATGCACTACAAAAGTGCGCATTTCTCCACCTTTCAATGGATTTTTTGGGAGTTAATTTGAAAAGATAATGCTAGGGGACAATGCGAATTTCGACACGCCGGTTGAGCCTGCGGTTCGCTTCGCAATCATTCGGTGCTACGGGCACGTCACCGCCGAAGCCTTTTCCGCGGATGCGGCCCAGTTCGATACGCCTGGAAACGAGGTACTTTTTCACCTCATCCACACGGTCGAACGAAAGCAGTAGATTTTTTCGGGGGTCGCCCACATCGTCGGTATGTCCGAAAAGCTCGATCTTCGGCGCGGTGTTCCTTACCAGGTAATCGGCCAGGATTTCCAGTTCGTAATCGCTCTCCGGCAACAGCGTGGGCTCGCTTTGGGTAAATAGCAAAGCGGTTTCGATTTGTTCCTTTAAATTCAGATCAGCGGCAGTAGCAATACCTGTTTTGACTGAATCCGTATTTTCTACCGGTGTTAAATAATAAATCTTTGTTGGGCGAAGACTTTGAGCTGCTATCACCTCTGAATGAGTCTGATAGCCATTGGCGTGGATCGAAATAATGCCCATGTCCTTGCCCGACATTTTATACTGGTACACACCGTCCTCATAGAGCGGGACGATGAGGTCTTCCGGGCGCTGCCCCACTACCATGATGGTCGCCTGAATGGGACGCAAGGTATATTTGTCGAGTACGCGCACGGCAACCCGGGTACGTTGCGGGATGATTTTTTGCTGGCTCCCGCCGGCGGTCTGTTGGCCATGAGCGGCAAACCCTGCGGCGATGGCTATGAGGAAGATGGTTGTAAAAGTTTTCATTCAATCTCCGCTTAGGTTGAACAATCGTATTTTACAAGCAAGGAGGGTGACTTCTTAAAAATATAAAACTTATTTATATAATGCAATACGGGCCTGCATTTTGTCAGGGTACCAAATTGAAATCGAATTTTGGGGGAATATAGGCTGGCCGGAAATTACCTGGCTCATATATGTAAATTCGCGTCTGTGGAGGCTTCTGTGCAGATAGATCGACAGCATTCGAATAAAAAAGTCTCTTGAATTCTGCTTTTACCGGCAGCGGCGTCTTAACCTGATCGAATTTGATCCATCTGCCGAACAACTTCGGCACTTCCTCCTTGATCTTCAACGGCAGCTTGTCCACCTCGGGATCGAACCGGATGCTGATCGTATACCAAACGGCGACCGGCTTTCCGTCCTTTTGCGCAGGGGTCCATTTGGGCATCAGCGTTACAAGCCGCAAGGCCTCGTCGTCGAGTTCAATGCCGGGACTTTTGACGATCCTGCCGCTGCTGACGCCCCCATCCTCGTCGATCAGGAAAGACACCTGCACCGCTCCCTGCACGCCGGCTTTGAGCGCTTCTTCCGGATATTTCAGGTTATTGGCGAGGAATTTGGTCAGCCCCCTGAAATACGGCCAGCGGTCGAGGCGTATGGAAGAGCCATTTTCGCTGGCGTAATTCTGTTCCGTGTCTTTTTTCGAAAGCTTCGGTTGGGTTTTCAAACGCATTGCGGCAGTTTGCTGACGGGTTTTCAATGCAATCACGTACTCGCCTGCGGATTTCACGATGGGAACCTGCCTTGTTTCAAAGTCGGGATGCTTCACTACCAGCATGCCGTTTAGCGGCGCGTCGGCTATTTCGAAACTCCCGGAAAGATTGGTAATCGTACCACGCTCCGAACCGGCGATCAGCACGGCCGCATTCGCTACGGGTCGCGACGATTCATCGGTAACCTTCCCCAGGATACGCATCGTTTGCAAAAAGGCCGGTCGGACGTCCAGGCTGTCGGAAATGCTGTAAGCGACGGTTGCTCTTGCGTGTGTCACGACAGGCGCCAGCAGAGCAAGAACAATGTAGTTTTGGAGAAGTGGTCGGGGTATTCTTCGCAGCATGACTTTCCTGATTTTGAATGGGCCGATATTCACTCAACGATACCTTTTTCCTTAAACGATTGTAATTCAATTATAGGATACGCAATTAGCGCCGGAATGTGTAAAATTTTGAAATAAAAATCTACGATCATCGAGCACAGCCGAAGGATCATCGGATAGGGTTTGCTCAGGAAAAGCATTTTATATTCGGCGAATTAGTTTTAAAGCGTCATCAGCAATACTTATCACTTACATTATCTATGGAAAATTTGCACGCGGACATCATTTTTTACAACTCTCCGGCGGGGAGTGTGAAGGTTGAAGTTATTTTTAACGACGAAACGTTCTGGCTGAACCAGAAGCGGTTGGCTGAACTATTCGGGGTGGATGTTCGTACCATCAACGAGCACCTGCAAAATATTTTTAAGTCGGGCGAATTAGATCGCGAGGCAACTATCCGGAAAATCCGGATAGTTCAAAAAGAAGGTAACCGCGACGTCACCCGCGACGTCGACTTCTACAACCTCGACGCCGTCATAGCCGTCGGTTACCGCGTGAACAGCTTTCAAGCCACCCAGTTTCGCATCTGGGCCACAAAAACCTTAAAGGAATTCATTATCAAAGGTTTCGTCCTGGACGACGAGCGATTGAAACAGGGTAAGCGATTCGGAAAAGACTATTTCGTCGAGCTAATTGACCGCATCCGCGAGATCAGGGCAAGCGAGCGGCGTTTCTATCTGAAAATCACAGACATATTCGAGCAATGCAGCATCGATTACATAAAGGATTCGCCTGATTCTCAAAAATTCTTCAAAATTGTCCAAAACAAGCTGCATTTCGCCATTTCCGGTAAAACGGCCGCAGCCATCGTCGCCGAGCGCGCAAATGCAGACAAGCCGAACATGGGATTACAGACTTTCAGGAACGCACCGCACGGCAAAATACAGCGAATGGATATCGGCGTTGCGAAAAACTACCTCATCGAGAAGGAAATCAAGGAATTGGAACGCATCGTGTCCATGTACCTCGATTACGCTGAGAACCAGGCCGCCCGGCAGATCCCAATGAAAATGGAAGATTGGGCTCGTAAACTGGACGCATTTTTACAGTTCAACGAATATGAAATCCTCAAAGACGCCGGTAGGGTCAGTCATGAAATAGCGATGCGGCTTGCAGAAGAACAATTTGAAAAATTCCGTGTGGAGCAGGACAAAAATTTCGAAAGCGACTTTGACCGGGAGTTGAAAAAGTGGAATTTGAAATAAGACTTGCCATTCTGACGACCATGGAACAATACTACAACACGCTTTTTGAATACATTTCCCGCATGATCACATTGCCAGAAGCCGACAGGGCATCGGTACGGAGGTCATTTAAGCCGGTATTTTTTCCAAAAGGTACGATTGTCGAAAAGGCCGGTGATGTGCCTGGCTATCACAATTTTATCGCGTCGGGCTTCATGCGGAATTACCATCTGGATGCGGATAACAATGAAATTACGACCGATCTGAACGACGGGCCACGGTTTTTTACATCCTATTTCCATTTCGTAAACCGGTCGGTTTCGAATGAAAACCTGCATTGCATTACGGATTGTACGCTTTTGCGGATCAGCCGGGATGATGCGGACGCCACCGCCAGGACCAGTCTCACTCAAAAGGATTACACGATCGGTATTTTGCAGGAGCATTTGCAAAAGGACAAAGACCGCATCAACGACATGGCCAATCTGACGGCGGAAGCACGCTACGCAAAGTTCGTACAGGCCAACGCCAACATTGTCAGAAACGTGCCGCTGAAATACATTGCATCTTACCTCGGCATTACCCAGCGGCACCTCAGCCGTCTGAGAGGCGATAGCCAGGCCGACACTTTCACACCGCAATAGCGCCGTTTATCCGCATTGGACAAATGTCTAACGCTCCGGGCCGCGACCGGCTTTAAGTTTGTCCAAACTTAAATGTCCGATATCATGACCGAGCTAATTGGCATTGCCCAAAGCAAATCCGAAACGCATTCTCACAGGCTGTTGAACCTGGCCGCAACGGCGTGGTTTGTCGTTACTACCATCGGTCAATGGGCATTTGGGGCTTACATCGTCGCATTTTACGGCGCCAGTACAGCATCAGGGAACCTTAAAAGGTGGAATGAAGTGTTGCCGCACGGTTATGTGCAGGGCGATTGGGCTGGTAATATGGTCGTTGGTATGCATGTATTGCTGGCGGCGATCCTTGTGCTGGGCGGGCCGTTGCAGCTGATTCCCTTTATTCGGAAAAACGCTCCGACGTTTCACCGTTGGTTGGGACGCATTTACGTCGCTACGGCCTTGGTTGTGGCAATTGGCGGTTTTGTCATGGTGTGGACGCGAGGCGCTGTCGGCGATCGGGTACAACATATTAGTATCAGTATTCAGACGGTTTATATCGTCATTTTTGCAATACTAGCCTGGTATCACGCACGTGCGAGGAGGTTTGATATACATCGTAAATGGGCGACGCGGCTGTTTTTGGTGGTAAGCGGCGTATGGTTTTTCCGGGTAGGCTTAATGTGCTGGTTGGTGATTAACGGCGGCCCGGTTGGATTTGATCCTAAAACATTCAGCGGGCCATTCCTTACTGCGCTGGCGGTGTTTACTTATGCTCTGCCGGTTTCGCTTGCGTTGCTTGAATTGTATTTTTATGCCCAAAAATCGCGAAAGCGTTTCATTGTAATGGCCGCTGCATTGCTGATGTGCTTCGTGACCCTACTGATGGTGATAGGAATTTTCGGAGCGGTGGCGGGAATGTGGCTACCCAGAATGCGGTAGAGACTGTTCTTGCCATTAATTGCTATTCTGTATCTGTTCCTGCTGGTATTTATTTGAGAGCTTTGCCGGCAACGAGGAACGGTTGATATAATGGAGGCGTTTTCGTCGGATAATGATTGTTTTTAGCATGAATGATATACCCAAATTGATCGTCGCGAACAGCGACAACCATTTCGAAGACGGAAAGAAACTTTTCCGTGAATATGCCGCGTCACTGCCGATTGACCTCTGTTTTCAGGGTTTCGACAAGGAACTTGACAGCGTGCGGGAGCAATACGGGCCGCCTTCGGGCGCGTTGGTGCTTGCGTATGCGGGTGAGCGTGCGGTTGGCTGCGTGGGTGTGCGAAGCAAAGGAACGGGGATCGCCGAGTTGAAGCGAATGTACGTCCAGCCGGAATTTCGCGGGCATCAAGTCGGGCGGTTGCTGCTGGAAAGATCTATTGCGATAGCGAAGGATTTGGGATATGAGCGGCTTCTGCTCGATACGCTCGCGAGCATGACGGGCGCCCGACGGTTGTACGAGTCATTTGGATTTGAAACCATACCTGCATATTACGACAACCCGCATGCCGACACCATTTACATGGGAAAAGTACTCTGAATGCGGCCCGCCGTATCCGTCAGTTAACGGTAACGCCTCATCAGCAAAGACAGCGGCCAGAAAATGGCCGTAACAAGTGCTTTGTTCCAATCGGGGCGTCCCGGATTTTTGCGGTATTCTTTGATACAGTACCAGGCAAGGATAAAGAGCGAGATGGTAATCGCGACGGCCATAGCTTTTTGCGTTTTGGACTTGATAATGTATTGTAAATTAATGCATTATTGTCTTTCGACTAAAATATTCGTACCAGCGGCAAAACGCAGCTTACAGGTGGGACTTCTCCAAAGTATTGCTTAATTTATAGGGGTTTAATCCAAAACACCTTCGATTATGAGCAAGCAACTACTGAAATCACTGCTAATGGTCACTTGTATCTGCGCAGCTGGCGTCCGGTCGATGTCCCAAACGGTCGGTACGATCGGTGACCGCGACGGTAATACTTATACCATCAAGGTAATGCCTGATGGAAACCAGTGGATGACCCAGGATTTGAGCGTTCGGGTGGATAGCTCCTGGTGCTTCGGCGACGATGCGGCAAATTGCAAGATTTACGGACGGTTATACACTTACTTCTCAGCGCCCCAGGCTTGCGAAATGCTGGGAAACGGCTGGCATTTGCCATCCCGCAAGGATTGGGAAGTATTGTCGGACCATTACGGAGGTGCGAGCAATAAGTCGAAGGACGGCGGCAAAACGGCCTACAAAGCATTACAGACAGGAGGGGAGTCCGGATTCAACGCCACGCTCGGAGGCAACCGCGAGCTACCCGCCGGAAAATACGCCCGACTGAACGGCCACGGATTTTACTGGACAAGCACCGAAATCGACGCGGAAACCGCCTGGAATTTCAACTTCGGCGCAGGAGGCAAGGCATTACATTGTCAGGACGGCATGGGAAAGACCGAAGGCGCATCCGTTCGCTGCGTCAGGACGGTGGCGAAGAAGTGATAGCATTCCAATGCGACGTTATTTCGCTGGCCTGGGATATTTTTTGAGTGCTTCCACCATTCGCATCGTTTTTCCGACGATGCTGTCAGCTTCAAGCTCAGGATTTTGAATGTCCTCGCGTTTAGCGTGGCTGGAAGTCGCTTTGGTTACTGGCTTGGTTACAGTTGTAGACATATTGTAAAAGCGTTTAACTCAAATTTATCGATTATTTCATCGACAACAAAAATGCGTCGAAATTGATCCCTTTCCGAAATTCTATAAACCCAGTCTCGTTTTCAGTAACCAATCCATGAACTTTCAAATCATCGGGAATCAGGTGATAGTGCTTTGAGATTTCGCGTTGGTATAATCGAGTTCTCGTTCGCGTACTGCCCTCGGCATAAAGTGAAGCGAATGGATTTGTTTTCAGGAAATCCAGCGCGACGTTCGCAATGGTGGCTAGTATTTGTTGAAAGTCGCCGTTTTTTAGCTCAATGACATCGTCAATCGTTTGTCGTTCAGGGTTCCAGACTCCAAAGCCGAGGTTGAAATAATTTTCAGAGTAACCTTTTGGCCGTGTGATGAAGATTCTTAACTGAAATTCCCCGTTTTTACCCGAGCTGCGAAATTTGTAGGCGCAAACTACTTCGAGAAATGATAGATATGCCTCGTAATCAGTGGCTTTCAGTAATTCAGTTTGATATTGGGGAAGGCTCATGATGTTACGCCCACCATTTATGCGGGCGTCCGGGCACCCGCTGCAATGAGCTCATGACTCAATATTTATATGATCTGATCGCAATCCAAATCGCAGACGCACCTGAATTTTTTAACGGTAACATAATTTTTCTGCGGTTGCGCTAGCTGCATCTTGGCGCCTTTTGCATTCAGTCTTTTCCCAATATCCCCCCAATCTCAAAACGGATAATGCCGCATACCGCCATCCACAACCACCGCGGCGCCGGTGACGTAACGTGCCCGCGGTGAGACGAGGAAGACGGCCATATCTGCCATGTCCTGCGGTTGGCCGAAATCGCCAAGCGGGATTTCGCGGGTAGCAAATGCTTTGCGTTCTTCTTCTGAAAAGTAGGGCCGGATATTGTTGGTATCAATGAGCCCGGGTTGCAGCGTGTTGACGCGGATATTGAATTGGCCCACCTGCCCGGCCAGTTGTTTCGTCCATACCGCCATGCTGGCCTTCGCCACGGCTGACACATTGATGCTCCGGAGCTCGTAAGTGCTCGTCAGATTCAGTATGACGCCCTGCCGGCGCGCGGTCATGTGTGGGAGGAGCTCTTGCGTGAGCTGGCGGGGCCGGTCGAAATCGAGTGCCATGGAATCCGTCCAGGGTTGTTCGGGGCCGGTGATTTCTACGGGGCGGCTTTGTCCGGCATTGTTAATAAGAATATCTACTTCGCCCAATGCTGCCAATGCGGCTTCTGCAATGCGTTTCGGGCCATCCGGAGCTACGAAATCCTGGGCGAAAACGACGGGCACTGTGGCTGCTTCGGCGGCTAGTTCGGCTTGGAGGCTGTTCAGGAGTTCTTCATTCCGGGCGGTAGCGAACACGCGTACGCCTTCCCTGGCCAGTTCTTTCACGATAGCGCGGCCGATACCCTGGCTGGCGCCGGTTACCAAGGCGGTTTTTCCTTTTAAATGCAAATCCATAACGGTGTTTTCGAAAGTGTTAAAAACTGGTTGCAAACGTAGCGGGAAGCGTCTAAATTTGAATGCTATACAACCAATTGTGGGGTACTAACAAAAGTGTAAGTAATGGCTGCCAGAAAAGAAAATTCAACCTACACCAGCAACGAAAAGTACATTGTAGAATGCGATCTTACCTACGCGGTCAACAAGATCGGAGGGAGGTGGAAGATTTTAATTATCAGTAAATTAGAAAAAGGGAAGATGCGGTTCGGTGAGCTGAAAAAAGAGTTCCCCTACATCACGGAACGGATGCTCACGCTGCAATTGCGCGCGCTCGAACAAGACGGCCTGGTCAAGCGCACGGTGTATGCCGAAGTGCCGCCCCGCGTCGAGTACGAGCTGACTGAAATGGCGGCGGCATTCGGGCCGATTTTCCAGCAGCTTAGCGAATGGGGCGGTAAGCACCGGAAACTGTTCAATTGAGTTTGTAAGCGTCGGCGAGCTGCACGAGCCCTTTCCGGTCGGCGACATTCAATTTTTCAAAAATGCGCCGCCTGAATGTGCTTACGGAGGTGTATTGCAGCTGCATGAGCTCGCTGATCTGCGTAATTGTGTAGTCCTGAATGATATACATCGCCACCTGAAACTCCCGGGGAGTCAGCTCGTCGAACGGGTTGAGCGACTTCTTGTTCAGTGTGTCGTGCACGATCACCTCCGCGAGGTCGGCACTCATGTAGCGCTTACCCGTCAGCACCACATTCACCGCCCTGATCAGGTCGTCGGGAGAAGCGTCCTTTTCGATGTACCCGTGTGCACCCATTTGCAATGCTCTTTTTCCAAAAATCGTCTCATTGTTCATCGAAACAATCAGGATTTTGGTGTCGGGATGGAAGTTTCGGATCCAGTGGATAACGGTGTTGGCATCGGTGTCGGGCATGCTCAAATCCAGCAGTACAAGTTCATAAATGTTGGTTTTGAGCTGGTTCATAATGGACTGGCCGTCCCAGCTTTCGTCGATCTCCGCGTCGGCGAAATGGTTGAGTAAAGCAACTCTAAGCCCGTAGCGAACCAATGAATGGTCGTCGGCAATCAATATTTTCTTCATAACGTAGTAAAATTGGTCGGAGCGGTGTCCGTCAAAATAGCTTCTGTTGCGTTAGGTTGGCCGGGTAATAGCCCGGAAATCGTTACGGTTGTGCCCTGGCCGACAATGCTTGTGACTTCCAGCCGGCAATCGAGGCGCGTCACAAAGTCGATGATGATCTGATAGCCAAGGCGGCCGCTCTGCTCGATACCTTCGCTGGTCAGCACATTTTCGATGCGCCGGTTGATTTTACTCAGCTCGGCAGGCGACATACCCCGCCCATTGTCCGATACCGAAATTTTCAGGTGTTTGTCGTCCAGCTTGTCCAGTATGATCCTGATGTGCCCGCCTGTGGTATATTTATTGGAATTGTCGATCAGGTTCCGGATCACGGCCTTCAAAATCTCCCGATTCGTGAAAACGTCCCATTGACCGGGATTGACGAATTCGAGCGTGTTGCTTTTAAAAAGCAGCATGTCTTTGAAAAACTCCTCCAACTCGTCGGCCAGGCCGTCGAACGGGAAAGGGCGCTTGCTGAGGAAGAAGCCTTCCTGCTGCGATTTCGTCCAGAGATTGATCTCCTTTACAAATGCGTGAATATTCGTCGCAGCCTTTTTAATTTCCGAAGTGCCGGTCTTGACGTCGTCCAGGCGGTCTTTTTCGAGCGCCGCAGTTACGTGATCCGATAACAGGTTCAGGAAATGCAGCGGCGATTGCAGGTCGTGGGCCAGCAGCAATGTGATCTTTTCTTTCAGCCGGTTACTATATTCCAGTTGGCTCGTACGCTCGCGGACCTGGGCTTCCAGCTGCTTTTTTCGCTGCGTCAGATAATGGTAGCGCAGTTTCACAACCACGTAAAAGGAAAACGCCAGCAGGAAAAGCGCGAAAACCGCCGCATACCAGGTTTGGTACCAGAACGGGTCCACGGTGAAATGCTTGGTCAGCAGTACAATGTTGGTACGCCCGAAGCCCGCCTTTTTCCTCACTTGGAGCGTGTAATTGCCATAACCCAGCCGGTTGAGAACAATGGCCTGGCTGGGGTTCAGCTGGTACCATTCATCGTCCAGGCCTTTGATATTGTATTCCAAATACTGGTTTTCTGGCAATCCTAAATAAGGCGATGCCAATATGATCTCGATGCGGTTGAAAGACGGTATTAGCCGGAGATCTTTGCTGAACAGCCGTTCTTTTCCATCCACGACAAATTTATCGATCAATATCCGCGAATCGGGGAGAATGTCGATAATGCTGTCGGGATACACCTGCACGAGCCCGTCCATCGATGGAAATGAGAACCTGCCATCGGGGAAAACCGCCGACGACGGGTAGCCGCCACCGTTGAACTCGTTGTTGGCAAATCCATTGCTTTTGTCGTAATAATAATAGAAAACGCTGGTGGTTTTGCCATCGAGGTAGTCGTACAAGTCCTGTGTCCTGGCCTTGAAAAGCCCGTGGTTGGTCGGCATCCACATGAAGCCCTTTTTGTCTTCCAGAAACGTATGTACTGCAAGCAAATGATCGTTGCGGTCGAGGGGTAATGCGGTGGCTTTGCCATTACGGATCGCATAGAACCCCTGCCCATAAGTGCCAGCCCAGAGCGTTTTCTTTTTGTCGATATAAAATGCCCTTACTTCCCGTCCCTTCATTTCTGGTATCTCCTCGAAAGTAGCGTTTTTTACATCCATCACGAACAAACCGGCGCCGTCCGAAGCCCAAAATTTCGTGTTACTGATCGGGAGAAACGCTTTGATGTACCTGGGGAAGTTGCGCCATTGGATTGAATCTCCCAGCGCTTTGCCAAACTGCCCGGATGTCGCACTAAGCCAGACGGACCCGTCGGGCGTCTGGGCAAGATTTAAAGGTTGGAAATTAGTGTAAAAGCTCCGGACCAGCTTCCAGTCAGGGGTACGCTGGTCTACTTTTTGCCGCTTGCTGCTCATCCAGACATTCCCGCCCCGGTCCACCAGGATGGGGCTCCGTGCCGCCAATGGAAAGGGCGCGCCCGAGAATATTCCCGAAGGCGATATGACACCCAGTTCAGTGAGAAGGCCATCCTTTTGAAATATATGCTGGCTGTAAAAATTGTTGTTGGTACCCGGAATGCGGACAGTTTTAAATAACTTCTTTTTGAAAACATACACCCCATCGGTTTGGGTGCCCACCATATGGATACCCGCCTCCGGGATGTTCATATAGCAAATGACAGCACCTATATTTCCGGTTTTCAGGATAGGTTTGCAAATAAGTGTTTCGGCATCCGTCGCTTGCAGTTCATAAAAAGTATTCAAATGATGCATGAAAAGCCGTTCGCCCTGCTGATACAGATGGGTATCTTTCGTGAAAAGCGGGGCACCGTTACCGGGCATTGTGGGAAGAACGAGATATTCCTTGCCCGCGGAATCCATGCACCGTATCCGGTTTTGCTGGTCGAAATAATACATCCGGTCACTCAGATTGCCGGCCCTGTCAAAAAACATGGCGCCATAATCGAAGGTTTTGGAAAAGACTACCTTCTTTTGATGCAGGTACGTGAGGTGGGCATCGCCTATCCGCAAAAAGCCGTCGCCCTTCGTCTTGGCCGGATAGTAAAACGACGCAGTCGCCAAAGCTGCGAAAAGTGATTCGACGCGCCGGCGGTCCGCGGGGTTGAGGTTACGAATTACATCGAACTGCTCATTCCGGGACTTTAAAAGCACATATCTGTTCCGAATGTGCGGATTAAGCAGAAACGGCTGGTTGCTTTCGTCGAAAGAAAAGACTTTAAAACCGGTATCCTTGAAAAAAATGGTACTGTCGTCCGTTAGTCCCAGGTCGATAATCCGGTTGCTGGTGAGCTGTGGTACCTTGCTTTGGTTGTAGGTCACAAAATGCGTCCCGTCGAACCGCACCAACCCGCCTTGCGTCGTCATCCAGATGAACCCGTTTTTATCCTTCCGGAGCTGCATGACGCTGTTTTGAGGCAGGCCGTTGTCGCTCGTGTAATGCTGTTCTGTGAACTCCGGGACTTCCTGGCCGGACGCGTGCAATGAGGCCGTGAGGGAGATGAGAAGGGTTATAATCTTCGCAAGTTTCATAGCCGGGTCAACAAAGAGTAGCGTCATTGAATGACAAACTGGGATGGGAATCGAGGATGCAATAATAGCTTAGATTTGTAATAAATTCTATGTGTTGTACAAACATTTCTAACGCGCAGGCCTGTTATTAAAGCTGCAACTTATTCAATGGTTTTTTCTTTACTTTTGGAGCATGTCACGCAACCTGATTGTCAAAGACCTCCCCGAACTTTATGAAACGATGGGCTTGCCGGTCGACCCGGTGGACGCGTCGTCGGGACTCACCATTCATTTCCTGCAACAGACGTTCACCGAACTGCCCTTTACGTCGGTACCTTTCCGGCCCAACTATTTCAGCTTTTTGTTCATTCGCGAAGCATTCGGCAAATACACGATCGACGACCAGCGTTTTGAAGTACGGCCAGGGACAGTGTATTTCACCAACCCGGGCAACTACCGTATTTTTGAATGGTACAGCATTAACGACACCTGCCTGATCACGTTCAATGAAGCTTATTTGAAGGAAAACGTGCATGAAGATGTGTATCGCGATTTTTCTTTCCTGCTTACCGAAACCGTCGAGCCGCGGGTGCTGTCGGAGGCGCAGTTTACCGTCGTAAGGCAGCTTTATCAGCAGATACACGACGAGCACCGAGGCAATTCACCTTACAAAAACCGGATTATCGGCAGCCTGATGGTAGCCCTGCTGCTGAAAATCAAGGAGTATTTCTTTCAGGATTATAACCCTATTTACGAAGGTAACCGCAGTTCGCAGATTGTAAAGACATTCAAACGAAACCTCGAACAGCATTTCCGAGACCTCGTCAGCGGTAAGGTGGAAATCCCTTTGCGCGTGCAGGATTACGCCGATATGCAATTTCTGCACGTCAACTACCTGTCGAGCGTCATCAGCAGCAAAACCGGCAAATCCGTAAGCGCCTGGATTGCCGATAAGACCGTCGCCGAAGCCAAAGTAATGTTACAGGACCCGGCGCTCACCATCAAGGAAATAGCCCTCCGCCTGGGCTTCCTCGAAGCACCCCATTTCAGTAATTATTTCAAAAAACACACCTCGCAAAGCCCTGCGGAGTATCGGAAGCAGCATGTTGGGTGAATTAACCGGGATATTCAAAACCGTAGGCATTTCGGTCCAGCAAAAGCATTGACATTAACCAGTTCCTGTTTTCATCTTCCTCGGGTATCGGATCGGGTGCCCACGTGTGCCACCCGTCAAAGTGCCGATTATACTTCTCTTTGATTTGCTGGAAAAACGCTTTCGATTCGCTTAACTTCCCAAGATAGAACTCGGTGACTTCGGAGTTTCTTCGGGATAAAGTTCCTCTAACGAATCCCAGCACCGCGCGAGTAGGTTCATCCGCCCAACTTTCAAATGCTGCATAGTTAGGAAGCAGGCAGGAAGCGTAATGCCCCAACATTGCCGACTGCAATTGGATCGGCGCATAGGTTTTGTTGTGGCGGAAATGGTCAACCAATATTTGCTTTCTTCTATCGTGCAGAAAAGTTTCGTAATTGGCTTTCAGGTATTGAATTTTGCTAGGGTCACGCCCGAGCGAGAGCGTTGCCCGGCGCGGAATGTCAGACAGGATCGAGGGAATCAGCTCGTTTTTTACGTAGTCTACTTGCTCGCGCATCTGGTTGGACCAAATTTCATTAGAATTGTCCTGTTCGATCAGGCGTTCGATATGCATCTCCCGGATTTCCCCGACACGTTGTTGGTATTGCACCATTTGGTCTTCATTCAACAGGCTCTGAAAGACACTGTATTCAAAATCGAACTCTTCCCAGGCTGAAAAGAAATGCGTTTGTGACTGCGAATCTTTCATGTTTTCAAATTGTAGGACTTTTTCAGCCTGTTCTGCATTGAGGTTCAGCTGATGGTACCTGGCTTGAACAAATCTGATTTCTTCCCTTTGCATATCATTAGTTTGCTGACAACCCAATATAGCAATGCATTCCCAATAAAATACCGCCTTTTTAAGAGTAGTTACCCCCAAGCCTCGTCTTCCCCGTGAAGATTTTGGCAATGGACATGATGAAGCATTTAAGATTCTGGGTTTTTATTCTGATAACCTCTATATATGGAGGGAACACGTGGGCGCAAAACCTGGCCGGAGCCGTTCCGGGCGTGCAGGACGTGGGCGCAGCAAAGCTACCCGCGACGATAGCGCCTGTGAAAGCGCCGTTCCCGATGCCGGCATTCGTAAAGCCGGTTTTTCCTAAGTTAACCATCAACATCACCGACAAAGGCGCACGCGAAGGAACGATGATCACCAAAGCCATTCAGGCGGCGATCGACGAGGCGAGTAAAAAGAAAGGCGGGACGGTGATCGTTCCGCGCGGCATTTGGAAAACAGGCCGTATCAGTTTGAAAAGCAATGTGAACCTGCAAGTCAGCGAAGGGGCGGAGCTGCACTTCAGCCCGGAAATTGAAGATTACCTTCCTGCGGTGTTCACCAGGAACGAGGGCGTGGAGCTGATGTCGCTCGGGGCGCTGATATATGCCAATGGGCAGGAGAATATCGCGGTAACCGGTAAGGGCAAGCTGGTAGGGCCGCCCGACGGGCCGGTAAGGAAGCGGTATATGAATGTGAATGTGATCGAAAAAGTGGTGCCCGCGGACAAGCCCGTGCACGAGCGGGTGTACGAGGGAAAAGACGGTGGTTTCATATTCCCGCCGATGTTTATCTCTCCCATTAACTGCAAAAAGGTCTTTATCGAAGGCATTACGCTCGAAAATACGCCATTCTGGAACGTGGTGCCGGTGTATTGCGACAATGTGATCATCCGGGGCATTACCGTGCGCTCGGTCGGCATTCCGCGCGGCGACGGCATCGATATCGAATCGTCCAGGAATGTCCTCATCGAGTACTGCACGCTCAGCTGTGGCGACGATTGCTTTACGATCAAGGCCGGACGCGGCGACGACGGTATCCGCGTAAATAAGCCGACGGAGAATGTCGTGATCCGCCATTGCCTCGCACGCGAGGGGCACGGGGGCATTACGTGCGGGAGCGAAACGGCCGGGATGATCCGTAATGTCTATGTCCACGACTGCGTTTTCGACGATACCGACACCGGCCTGCGCTTCAAAACCCGCCGCTCGCGTGCAGGTGGCGGGGATAACCTCGTGTACGAGCGCGTACGCATGATCCTGCGCGGCGATGCGGTGAAGTTCGATATGCTCGGCAGCAGGCAGTATGTGGGTGAACTTGCAGACCGCCTGCCAGCCCGGCCAGTGGACAAGCTCACGCCGGGTTACCGCAACATTACCGCCCGCAATATCATTGTTGAAAAGGCCCGGACATTTGTCGATATCACCGGCATTCCCGAATCACCCGCGACAAACCTGCTGATCGAAAATGCCGAGGTGAATGCCCGGACGGCCTTTAAAGCCAGCGACGCACTCGGCGTTACGATCCGGAATGCGTCGCTTACGGTAACCGACTCGCTGCTGCGCGGATTGGATATTCGTAATGTACTCTTCGAAAAAGTGCAATTTAAAACGCCTCAGAAACGGATCTGGATGGATATTCAGGGTGAAAATTCCAAAAATATCCGTTTCAACGAATGCCTCCCGGCAAAACCGGAAGGCTGGGAGTGAGGCATTTCAAAATCATTTTGCCAGGTTATCGGCTTCGATAATCGCGTCGGCAAATGCTCTGGGCGCTTCCTGGGGCAGGTTATGTCCGGCGCCTTTCACCACGTGGTGCACATGCTTGCCGGTGGACTTGCGTGCGAATGCCGAGCCGTCGCCCGCAGGTACCACGCCGTCCGAATCGCCGTCGAGTGTTACCGTCGGAACGGAAATGGTCGGTCCTGCGAACAGTTTTTGCTCGATTTCGTCGTATTGTTTCTCGCCCGGTTCCAGGCTCAGCCGCCAGCGGTAGTTATGGATCACGATCGCGGCGTAATCAGGGTTTTTGAACGACTCGGCCGAGCGGTTGTAGGTAGCTTCGTCGAACGCCCATTTCGGCGAGATATTTTTCCAGATCAGCTTGTTGAAATCGTACCAGTTGGCGGTATAGCCTTTCTGGCCACGGTCGGTAGCGAAGTAATATTGGTACCACCAGCCCCATTCGGCCGCAGGCGAGAGCGGCTGCTGGTTTCTTTCAAGGTTGTTGATCAGGTAGCCATTCACGGAAACCATTCCTTTCACACGTTCAGGCCATAGCGCGGCGATAATGTTGGCCGTACGAGCGCCCCAGTCGAAGCCGCCGATAATCGCCTTTTTAATTTTCAGCGCGTCCATTAATGCAATGATATCCAGCGCCACGGCGGCCTGCTGGCCATTCCGGAAGGTTTTGTCGGAGAGGAAGCGCGTGGTGCCGTGGCCGCGCAAATGCGGTACGATGACCCGGTAACCCGCATCTGCGAGCATTTCGGCAGTTTCGGCGTAGCTGTGGATGTCGTAAGGCCAGCCATGCAGCAATATCACCGACTGGCCGGTCGCAGGGCCGGTTTCGGCATAACCTACATTTAGCACGCCTGCTTCTATTTGTTTGATTTCCCCGAATGTATAAGTGCCGTGAACCGTTACCGGGTTTGTTTTCGCATTGGCCAATGCTTTCGAAGGAAAAATTTGTGTTGCGGCGAATGTGAGTGCGGCAAGGCCGAGGAAATTACGGCGGCTGAATTGTGCGGTATTTTTCATTTTTTGAGATGTTTAAGATCGATGGTTTGAATGCTCCGCCGGGCGGTTTTGCCGTTTGAGTGATTCAAAAGTAGTCGTAGTGGTACTCACCGGAAATGCGGATCGGGCCGAACCGGACAAATCCGCAGCCCGGCTGGACATTTCCGGCGTCCTGTCCGACAGGGCAGGATAGTGGCCCGCCGGATATTTACTTATTTTATCTACAAAAGATTATATTTATTCTACGATCGCTACCCGGCAACGGGGATTATATGATGCTGCAACAAACGATGCGGATAGGAGCAACGGACGAAAAAGTACTACTGGAAAGGCTGGTGGAAGGCGATGCCCCGGCGTTCACGGCGCTTTACGAAAAGTACAGTTTGAAGTTGTATGGCAATATCCTGCGCCTCGTCAAATCCGAAGACACGGCGAAGGAAATCTTGCAGGAGCTCTTCCTGAAAATCTGGGAACTGCGCGGGCAGATCGACCCGGAGAAGTCTTTCAAATCATTCCTCTACAAAATAGCAGGTAACCTCGTGTACGACCATTTCAGGAAGGTCTCGCGCGATAAGAAGTTGTCCGACAGTCTTTTGTATATGCTGGAAGAGCAATACAGCCATCTGGAAGAAGCGGTCATTTACAACGAAAGCCTCGAATTGCTCAACTCGGCGATCGGCCAGCTGCCCGAAATGCGGCGGCGGGTTTATATGATGGGTAAAATCGAAGGTAAAACCTACGAAGAAATCTCAGCCCAGCTCGGCATTTCGCATTCTACCATCAGCGACCACATTGTGAAAGCCAACCGTTTTATCAAAACTTACCTCACCAGCCGCACCGACGTGGCGCTCTCGCTGATTATCACGCTCATCGGCACCGATTTGTAGCATTAGGATGTGGTTTTTGGTATAGATCGAAGAAAAAACTGAAATTTTTTTCGAGAGCGAGCAGAGGACAAATGCCGGCCAAGCGTATTAGCGGAAACAAACGCGAATACTTTGGAAAACCCTATCCCTATTGAAGCGCTGTTCAAGCGCTATTTGGAAAACAAATGCACGCCCGATGAAGTAGCATCGCTGCTCGGCCATTTCCGGACCGGTAGCGATGAAGCCCGGCTGCGCCAGCTCATTACCGAACAACTGGACGCCGGGGATGCGGACTCCGAAAAACACGAGCAGGCGGTGTACGAAGTGTATGCTTCGCTCGCACGCCAGATCACTGCGCCTGCGCACCGGGTACCCGTGCACGGCCGGTCGCTTATCACACCTCACCTCCGGAATGCGGCTATCTGGCTGCTTGCTTTGCTCTCGGTGGGCGCGGGATTGTACCTTTTGAAGTACGGTGAAAAGACAAACCGGCCGGTCGCGGTTCGCCATGTGGAAGCCGCGGCAGGCGAGCGTAAGAAAGTAGTACTGCCCGATAGCTCGCGCATTTGGCTGAATGCCGGCAGCGCGATCGATTACCCGGCCGTTTTTCAGGGAAATGAGCGGAATGTAAGCCTTACCGGCGAGGCGTTTTTCGAGGTCACCCGCGACCCCGCACACGCGTTCGTGATCCGCACGGGCGCATTACGCACCCGCGTGGTAGGTACGACCTTCAATATCAATGCCTATCCGGATGATTCCGCCATTGCGGTATCCGTCGTCACGGGCCGGGTGAATGTCAGTTCGGATAAAGCTGCAGTCGATCTGCTGCCCGATCACCAGGCGGTTTACGGCAAACAGGATGGCCAACTCATTGCACGGCCTTGCCCCGATGCCGGCGCGCTCGCCGCATGGAAGGCGGGCAAGCTGCAATTCCGCAATAAGAAGTTGCATGAGGTCATCCGCACGCTCGAACGCCGGTATGCGGTGGCGATCGGCGTGGACGCGAATGCGCGGGAATGTCCTGTGCTGCATGCGGATTTCGACGACAACGAGCCGGTGGGCCGGATTCTCGAAATGCTGGCGGTTTCGCTGAACGGCAGGGTTGAAAAGAAAGGAAAAACAGGTTACCGGCTCGTTACCGCCGGATGTTTTTGACACACACTGATCCCAGGAAAGTAATCACCTAAAACCAAAACTATGGAGCATATTATCTGAAAGAAAATCCCCGGACGTAAACCCGGGGAAAGAGCCAAAATGCAAGTTCAAAATTGCGCCGCTGCCACAGGGGTCGAAGTCTAGGGCATCGCGCACAACCAGCTGATTTACATTTTAAACCTGTCAAAATTATGAAAAAATCTCTCCCAAGGAGTGAAGTGATTCACTATATTCTTACTGCGATGAGATACAGCGCCGTTATCATCTTCCTTGTTTGTTGCGCTGCGTCCATGTCTGTCGCCCACGATTCGAATGCGCAGGCGTTGGAAAAGCCCGTGACGATCCACCTCAAAAATGTACCGCTCAACGAAGCCCTGGACGTGATAGCTGCCCAGGCGAATGTCAATATCGTTTTCACAGGCAAGGTCGCCGGCCTGCCCAGGGCGAGCCTCCGGGCTCGGAATGAGAAGCTGCGCGACGTGTTACCGAAGCTGCTTCGGCCGTACGATCTTTCCTATGCACTGATGGGTAACAATATCGTGATCCGCCACGTCGCCGAAATGCCCGGAAAGAATAAATCGAAAACCGCAAGGGCGGATACCATCCTCGTACGCGGCCGGATCCTCGACCAGAAAGAGCCGCCCGGCCCGCTGATCGGCGTTACGGCGGTTATTAAGGGCACGCAAAAGGGTGCTACCACGGATGCCGATGGTTTTTTTGAGATTTATACCAAAATAGGCGACGTGCTGGTGTTCACCTTCATTGGTTTTACTGGAAAAGAATACATCGTGAATGGCAACGAGCGTAACCTGATCATTTCCCTCCCCGAAACCACCACCGCATTAAATGAAGTAGTAGTAACCGGTTTTTCGGAACAAAAGGTAAAATACCTGGCGAGTTCGGTAAGCACGGTTTCGATGAATAATGTCAATAACAAGCCTATTACGCAGCTTTCGCAGGCATTGCAGGGCGGTACTACGGGTATTAATGTAAACCAAAGTTCGGGTTTACCCGGCGGCGATGCGGCGTCGATCAAAATCCGCGGCGTGGGCTCGCTACTGGGTTCTTCGCCGCTGGTACTGGTGGACGGCGTGCCGTTTGATATGAACAAACTCGATCCCAATACGATTGAAAGCATTTCCATTCTCAAAGATGCCGCAGCCGCCTCGGTATATGGCGCGCGGGCGGGCAATGGCGTGATCCTGATTACCACCAAGCGCGGCGTCGCGGGGAAAGTGGATGTGCAGTACAATGTATTTTACGGGAACCAGACCCCCATGTACAAGCCCGACTTTGTAGACGCGGCCACCTACATGGAGATGGTGAACGAAGCGCGCAAGAATACCGGCGGCGACCCTACCTATTCGCAGGAGGTGATCAGCAATACCCGCAATGGCTCTGAGCCGCTCCGCAACCCCGATACCAATTGGGGCAGGTTACTGATGAAGACCAATTCCATGATCCAGCAGCACGGCTTGCAGGTTTCGGGTGGGAACAATTCGGCGCGGTTTTCACTGGCGGCCAATTACATGAAGCAGGATGGGTTGCTCCAAAACTCGACATTCAACCGCGCGAACGTCCGGGCGAACACGAGTATCGACCTGCGTAAAAACGTGGTCGTGTTCATGGACCTTTTTGCCTCGCGCGACGATCAGTTGCAGCCTTATGCGTACGGGGGCGAGAGCGCAAGGCTGCTCAACTGGATTTATACAGCGCCGCCGAATGTGATGTCGCGCTTCCCTGAGAAGCCCGACCGGCCCGGATATGCCTATTACGGCACTTACGGCGAAAGCTGGAACCCGCTGGCGCAGATCGAGAAAGGGGGTACCATTCAGCGTATCCGCGACGAAGTGCTCATCAACCTCCGCCCGAAATGGGACGTCTCGCGCGACCTCACCGTGAAGGGGCAGTTCAGCTACCGGGTTTCGTCCGGCGCCGATAAAACCAACCGGGAGTCGTTCGTATTCTTCGATTATTTTACGGGAGAAAAGGCAGGCTGGGACTACGGGACGATCAAATCCGCCGGGCCGACGAACCGGTCGAGCTACTATTATGCGGGTGGTAACCTCGATTACAACAAGAATTTCGGGGACCACCGGGTGAATTTCATCGCCGGATTTTCACAGGAAATGAACAATGCCGATGCCTGGAAGGAGATCGGGTTATTGTCTGTGTTTGGCAAAGCTTATTACAGTTTCAAGGACAAATACCTGATCGAGGCGGGTATGCGCCGGGATGGTTCCTCGCTTTTCGCTCCTGACAAAAAATGGGGGAACTTTCCGTCGCTGGCGGCCGGCTGGAATGTGAGCAACGAGGGTTTTATGAAAGAAATGCATTTCGTGAACCAGCTCAAACTGCGCGGTTCGTACGGAATGCTGGGCAATAACAACATCGCGCCTTACAGCTACCAGTCTACCGTGAACACCGGAAACGGTACAGAAAGTACGATCGGTAATCCGGATATTACCTGGGAAAAAGTGGGTATTCTCGATATTGGGGCAGATTTGAGCCTGTTCGGGAGAAAGCTGGATTTTACTTTCGACTGGTACAGTAAGAAAACCACCGACCTGATCCTGAACCCGCAGCCAACACTCACCTCGGCATTGCTTACGGGTCCAATCAACATTGGAAGCGTGGTCAACAAAGGTTGGGAACTGAAAGCAGGTTATAACAGATCGCTGACGGACCACGTCAATTTCAGCCTGAACCTCGGGCTGTCGCGCAATACCTCGGAGTGGCTGAAACTCTCGCAGGAAACACCCATTGTGGACGGCAACCGCATTAGTCAGAAGGGACGCGCCATTTCGGAGTATTATGGGTACAAAAGCCTGGGGCTGATCCAGCAGTCGGATATGGACAACAATGTGCCGATCGTCGCCGGGCAAGGCGCGGGTGATATCCGCTATGCCGACATGAATGGCGACGGCATCATCAACAACGACGACCGCGTGGCACTCGGCGCGGTGGACCCCGTGATGACCTATTTCGGTAATTTCTCGTTGAAAGTCCGGAATTTCGATTTCGAAGTGCTGGTAACCGGCACCGGCAAAGTACCCGTATTTTATTCCAACCGCATTGCATTGCCTTTGAACGTCTCGGGCGAGGGCGGTACGCCTCTGAACTGGCACCGCGACTACTGGACGCCGGAAAACACTAACGCCCGTTTCCCGAGGCTCCTCACCGCTCCGGGCAACAACGGCCTGCAATCCGATTTCTGGCAGGCCAATGGCGCATTTGCGCGGGTGAAATATGTGCAGCTGGGCTATAACCTGCCTGCATCACTGACCGGTCGCCTGCGCATCCGCGGCGTGCGTGTGTACGTGAATGCACAGAACCCGCTGACTTTCACCAAACTGAAAATCATCGATCCTGAAACCAAAGGCGACCAAGGTACTTACCCGCTATTCAAAACCAACACGATCGGCCTGAACGTACGCTTTTAATTCAAACCGAAACAACAATGAAAAGATACAGAACACTTTTAATGTGCCTGGCATTGGTGCTGGTACACGCTGGCTGCTCCGACTTCCTGGAAAGGGATAACCCCGTCGCCACCACCGACGACAAATGGTGGAACCTCGAATCCGACCTGCGCGCCTCGCTCGAAGACGTGTATGCGGGCGTACCGTCTGGTGTGATCGTTTACAATGATTTTTATTCCAATGCACGCGTGCACTTGTCGGGCGCGTCGGACGAATCCGTTTTTCGCGCCAATTATACCGATTTTGAGGTATTTACATTAGGGACGGCTACGAGTTCGTCAGGCATTCCCTTGCAGCAGTACCGCAACAAGTACAAGACGATCCGCAATGCATGCCGGTTTTTGGAAAACTACTCGAAAGCCTACGTGCAGGACCCCGCGCTGAAAGAACGCTACGCCGCCGAAGCGAAGGCATTGCGGGCCTGGTACCATTACGAACTGTTCGCCTACTTCGGACCGGTACCTATTGTGGACCATTCGTTTACGCCCAACGAGCAATACGCCGAGCGGCCTACGCAGGAGCAGATGGTATCTTTTATCATTTCGGAGCTGGAAGCGGCGGCGGCGGTTTTGCCGGTCAAGTATCCCGACAGCGAGGCTTATAGGATCAACAAGGCCATTTGCTATGCCATGCAATGCCAGGTTTATATGTTTGTGAATGACTATGCCAATGCGGCTGCGAAAGCCAAACAGGTAATGGACCAGAACATCTACGAACTCTACCACAGCTCCGACCCGAACATCGGCAACTACCCGGCGCTGTTCACCTATACCGGCGTGGTGAACAAGGAGCGCGTATTCTTTTACCGCACTGGCCAGCGCCAGGCATTCCTGCGGCTCGGGCCGAAGAGCTTCGGCGGGGCCAATGCCACCACTTCGCCTACCGCGGCCATTGTGAATACCTATGAAACGAAGCAGGGCAGGACGATCCAGGAGCTGGGTGCCGATAGTTTGGCTATTTACATTAAAAACCCCAACTTCAACGACAACCGCGACCCGCGTTTCAAAGCGTCGATCCTCGTGCCGGGCGAAATGTTTTTAGGTAAAAAAATGGACCCGTTCACCACCACCAGCGTGGACCTGATCGGCCAGACGCAGTCGACGCAAACCGGTTTCTGGATCAAAAAGTGGCTAGATTCGCGGGATATCAGCAACCAGGCCGACGGCCAGCTCGATTTCTTCATCATCCGCTATGCCGAGGTACTGCTCAATTACGTGGAGGCGCTCGTCGAAACCGGAAAATGGCAGGACCCCGACGTGCTCAAATACCTGAACATGATCCGCAAACGTGCCGGAATGCCCGATGTGGATGTGAAAAAGTATAATACGCAGGAGAAAATGCGGGAATTTATCCGCCGCGAACGGCAGGTCGAGCTCGCATTCGAAGGTCAGCGGTTTTACGATATCCGCCGCTGGAAAATCGGTGAGAAGGTATTGAACGGCACGGTGTATGGCGCGGTGGACCCGGCTACGGGCAAACCCGTGGTGGTGGAACAGCGGAAGTTCAATCCTGCGCGTGACTATGTGTGGCCGATCCCGCTCACAGAGTTGAATGCCAACAGGAATATGCGGCAAAATTCCAATTGGTAAGTCGCAGATACACAGCTATGTGGAGTATCTGCTACGGTATTGTTTTTGGGCGATCGCCCGGCATGAATTCCCGTTCATGCAGGCGCATCAGTCCTGAACTTCCAGTATTGCTTTCAACGCTTTGAAACACGCGTAAGCGATGTAAATCGGTACGAGTACGGGCAAAAAAACAGCCACTTTCAGGATGTGCTCATTTGTAAAGTTTTTCATAGGAGATCCTTATTTATAACTTATTCTACAAATAGATAAAAGTTATACCACAAATATAGGGTAACAAAAATTAAGTTAAGGCAAAAAAATGGCCGCCCCAACTGAATAGGGCGGCCACTTTTCCTCCGGTAGATATGAATTATTTATTCCACCAAAGTGCCGTTGTGATGTCGTCATTACCCTGTGCTTTCACCGCATTCTGGTAGTTGGCCAGGTTCACACTTTGCTCTTTCGGCGGGTAGTACAATCGTTGCGGAACACCCTCGCCGAACAGCGGCTGAAACTTGTAGTCGGTAGTCTTGCCATCCACCGTGCGGCTCCAGACTACATCGCCCGGCTTCACGAGGAAAGTAGGGTAGCCGGTGCGGCGGATTTCGGCCCACGCCTCGTCACCCTGGGTGTAAAGTGCCAAATATTTCTGGTTCAGTACATTGGCTTTGTCGGCTTTCGGCAATGCGGCTAGGTAGGTGGTAATGTCGGCTTGCGCCACGCCCCATTTTTGCAGGGAGGCGGTCACGCCGTTGATGTATTCCTGCTGGTCCCAGTTTTTGTATTCCGAAATCAGGAAGGCCACTTCTGCATATTCCTGCAAAACCTCTCCAAAATTAGCCGCATTCACCACAGTGCCGGGAAGGCTCACATCAGTGGCTGTCAGCAAGCCGGCTGCCGCAACAGGCAGGCCGTAGGGTTGACCCACATAATTACCGGCTGCATTTTTGATCGCATAAACAGGTAAGCGCGGGTCTTGCACCTTCACGGTACCGAGCTCGCCTTTCAGTACATTAATGATCACGTGCGAAACGGCGAAGTCTTTGCGGTTGGCGGTAACGGTAGCGCGGTAAAGCGGCGCTTCATTCGGTGCGAGCGACTGGTATTTGAACACGGCATTATCCGTATTGGAAGTGAAAACACCTTTGGCCAATGCATCCTCGAAATGCGTCTTCGACTCGGCAGGCTGCTGCTTGCGGATGCGCGTCGCGATACGCAGGCGCAGCGAGTTAGCCAATTTGGCCCACAAGTCGTTTTTGCCTTTGTAAATCACATCATAGTTGCCGAAAGTGTTCGCGGTTTTGTATTTGATCAGCGTGTCGCCGGCCGCTTTCAACTCATTCAGAATGTCGAGGTAGATCTTCTGCTGGCTCGCGTAGCCGGGGCTCAGGTTCTCGGGCTCTTGCTGCAATGCCTGGAACTCGGGGTCCTGGTTGCCGTACGACTGGTACGGAATGTTACCGAACACGTCCGTCAGGTTCTGGAATGCATAAGCTTTCAGAATGCGGGCGACGGCGATCTGGTTCGCATTGCTACCGGCGGTTCCCGCGGCGGCGATGTTCCTGGTAGCCGGGTCGCTGTTGAGTTTGATGATCTCATTCAGGTTGTTGAGCGCTTTGTAGGCATTGCTCCAATAAGTATCTGAATAAGACCTTGGGATATCGTAGCGCGACTGGTCGCTGTAAATATTCTGGCTGTAATACTGCGCAAAAAGCTGCGAGCCGCGTAAAGAGCTGTTTTCGTTGCGGATGTTGTCGATCACCTGCTTTTCGGCCGACAGGAGAATGGTGGTCGTGGTTACGTTTTCCGGACGGTTAGGGTCTTTGTTGATGTCCTCGAAATGGCTGTCGGAGCAGCTGGCCAGCAATGCGCCGATGGCGAGGGCCAGAATGCTTCTTTGATATATGAACTTTTGCATGATTTTCAGTTTGAGGTGTTAGAACTTCACATTGACATTCAGGCCATACGTGGCAGGCACCGGAATGTTACCGCCTTCGAGGCCCTGGATGTTGCCGCCGCTGTTGGCAAACTCGGGGTCGATGTACTTGCTGGCCGTGTAAATGTTGGCCAGGTTACGCCCGTACACCCCGAAATACACCGATTTTACAGCCTTCGCATTCAATGCCAGGTTATATCCGAATGTGATCTCGCGCAGCTTCACGAACGTCGCGTCAAAGATCGTTTGCGGGGTAGGGCCGCTGTATTCCCCGCGTGACCATGCCTGCGCGGTAATGCGCGTGTCGTTCTGGGTGGTGTTGGTTACCTGGTAAGTACCGTCGGCATTGTACGTAACAGTCCCTTTCACGCCGTCGAGCACCACGCCGGTTTCGCGGACGTTGTTGGCCGCGGTTTTATCCAAAACACCCGCGTACATCGCTACCTTATAAGTTTGCGAGAAGAATTTGCCGCCCACGCGTCCGTCTACGAGGAAGCCCAGGTTGAAATTTTTGTAAGTAAAATTATTCTGGAAACCGAAAAGGTATTTCGGCAACACGCTGCCCAGCGGGGTAAGCTGCTGCGCGCGCTCGTAAGTGCCATCGGCTTTGATTACCTTCTGGCCGTCGGCCGCGTACACGAAATCGTTGCCGAGGATCTGTCCGTAAGGCTGTCCCTCACGCGCTACGAGCGTCACGAGGCTGTTGGCAAGCTGGAAAGTATTCACACCCGGCGCCAGTTCGATCACCTTGTTGCGGTTACGCGACCAGTTCAGGCTCGAATTCCATTCAAAACCATTCGCGCGGACCGGCGTACCCGAGAGCGTCACTTCAATACCTTTATTATTGATCTTACCTGCATTGATCACCTTCGAATCGTACCCGAATGCCGACGACACCGGAATGTTGATGATTTGGTTGCGGCTCACATTATCATAATAAGTAATGTCGAGGCCGACGCGGTTTTTCAATGCCTGGATGTTCAAACCCGCTTCCCATGAGCTGGTAATCTCGGGTTTGAGTGCCTGGTTGTTCAGCTGTGCAGGCAGCTTGTAAGACGGCAGGCCGTCGAACGACTGGCTCGCTTCGTAAGCGCGTTGCAGCTGGTAAGGGTCGGTGTCGTTACCCACCTGTGCCCAGCCGAGGCGTACTTTGGCGAAATCCAGCCAGTTGATATCCTTCACGCCGTTCAGTTCGGTGAGGATCAAACTCGTTGTAAGTGAAGGGTAGGCGAATGAGTTGCGGTTCAATGGCAGGGTAGACGACCAGTCGTTACGCAGCGTACCGTCGAGGAAGAGCAGGCTCTTCCAGCCGAGCGAGAAGCTACCGAAAATGGAGCTGATCTGCTTGCGGTATGCATTCGAATTTACCAGTACCGAGCTCGCATTCTTCAAGTTATAATATTCCGGAATGATCAACCCGCCTTGCGTAACGGCGTCGCTGATGCGGCGGCGCTGGCTCATGATATTACCACCCGCATTCACATTCAATGAAACGTCGCCCCAGCTTTTGGTAGCCGAAGCCAGCAATTCGTAGTTGAACTCGCTGAAATTGTTGTTGTACTCCTGGTACTGCGACTGCGTCCGCGAGTACACGGCAATGCGGTCCTGGTATTGATATTGGTACACATCCGCATTCACTTTTCCGCTCAGTTTGAGCCAGCTGTTCACGTCGTATACCACGCCTACATTACCATAAAAACGGTCGCGGTTTTCTTCGAGGTAGCTTTGGTAGGCCGACCAGTACGGGTTATCGATAAATTTCGCCGCTTCGCCGGCAGGCGTATCCTGGTAACCGCTGCGATTCCAGAGGATCTGGCTGCCGTCGGCGCGTTTATAGTTTTTCAGCTTCTCGTAATCCACCTGCACCTGTCCCCACTGAAATGCTTCGAGAATAATGTTCCGGTTGGTTGCACCCGTCCACGGCCGTCCGGTCGACTGGTTTTTGATATAATTGAAGTTGTTGTAAAACTTGAACTTACCTGCCTGCGTCGAACCCGAGAAGTTGATCGAGTTACGTTTCAGCGATGAATTCGGCACGGTACCTTTTACATTTTTATTGGTAAATGAAATGCGGTAGGTGGAGTTGGCATTCCCGCCGCTCACCGCGAGGCTGTTGGTGTTCGAAACGCCGGTTTCGAAGAAGGTATGCACATCGTTTTTGGGGTAAGCCCAAGGCTGCGGTTTCAGGTATTCTGCCGTGTTCTCGGGATCGAGGTTATACCAATGCAATACCGGCGTGCCGTCCAGTTTCGGGCCCCAGCTTTCGTCCACGGCATATTCCGCGATGTTGTACTCGGTGCCGTTGATGGTCGCTTTCTGGAAAGTATTGGAAAAACCGCCGCCGTACAGTTTCTGGCGTTTCGGCAGGCGCACGATGTTTTCAAACTCGACGCCGGTGTTCAGCGTGATATTCACTTTGCTGTTCTCCTTGCCTTTTTTAGTCGTAATCAAAATCACCCCATTCGCCGCACGGGTACCGTAAAGCGCCGCCGCGGATGGCCCTTTGAGCACGGAAATGTTCTCGATATCGTCCGGGTTAAGGTCCTGGATCATGTTACCCACGTCCTTACCGCCGCTTCCCGCGCTCGTAGCGGCGCTGTTCAGGTCGGCATTGTCGATCGGCGTGCCGTCGATGACATACAAAGGCTGGTTGTTACCCGAAATGGAGTTGATACCCCGCAGCAACACGCGCGAAGAACCGCCCATGTTACCACCCGACGATACCACCTGCATACCCGATACGCGGCCGGATAATGCGCTCAATGCATTCGTCGGCCTTGTTTGCAATGCCTCGCCTTTCACTTCCTGCACCGCATAACCCAGCGCGCGCTTCTCGCGCGAGATGCCCAATGCGGTTACCACCACATCGTTCAGGATTTTGGCATCCTGTTTCAATGCGATCGTGATCTTGTCGCCGCTACCCACCGGAACCTCCTGGGTGAGGTAGCCGATGAACGAAATCACCAGCACGGGCGATTCCGCGTTGATGTCCAGGCTGAAACCGCCGTTGGCGTCGGTCAGTGTACCGGTGGACGTTCCTTTTAGTGTCACGGAAGCTCCGGGGAGCCCGCTGGCATCGTTGGCGTCGGTGACAGTACCGGTAATCGTCCGCTGCTGCGCGTGCGCGAGCCCGGTCGCAAGTAAAGTCACCAGGATGAAGTAGATAAATCTCGTTTTCATGAATTGTATTTTGGTGAGGATTTGTTGAGTTTTTGTTTTGAAATTTTCTCCTGTTTTTGGATGGCTGATGTTAAAAATGATTTTTTGCTAACGTGATTTGCTAAAATTTAATTCCGTTAAATCCATTAAAATGAACTTATTGTAAATTTTGTATTATTAAATATTTTGTAAATGTATTAAAAATTAGTTAAAATGATTAATATCTATCGGATTAATAGATTAAAAATATTTTGACTTGAAAATTGGATTGTTTTAAGTTTTGGTATTTTCAGCTGAGCGGGAGGGAGTTAGCTTTCGACGGTTCGGAACTGCTTTCGAAAGCGTCATTCACGATATTTCGCGGACAAACCGGTGATTTGACGAAATATCGTGTAAACAGACCCTATCCTCTTGGGTGTAATTATCTGAAATTAAGATAGTTAAATGTTTGGCATCGAAATGGTAAGTGTGATGACGAAGCCATTTATTTACACTTAACCAATACAATTCATGAAGATCGTAGTCATAGGCACAGGTTTGATCGGGTCGAACGTCGCAAAAAAACTGGAACAGATGGGCCACACCGTCATCGCAGGTTCACCATCTACGGGTATCAACACGCTTACAGGTGAGGGAGTGGCAGAGGCGCTTGTGGGTGCCGAAGTGGTGGTCGACCTGGCTAATTCGCCTTCATTCGACGAAGAAACGGCCGTTTCTTTCTTCAAAACCGCCGGAAATAATTTGCTGACTGCCGAAAAAGCGGCGGGCGTGAAGCACCACGTCGCATTGTCGATTGTGGGCGTGGACGAGATGGGTGAAGTAGGCTATATGCGGGGAAAAAAGGTGCAGGAAAAACTCATCCGCGAATCGGGAGTACCTTATACGATCATTCGCAGCACGCAGTTCCAGGAATTCGTGCCGGCCATTGCCGGAGGGTCCACACAAGGTAATGAGGTGCATGTATCGAAAGTCGCGTTCCAACCGATTGCCGCCGAGGATGTTGCAACTTTTGTGGCGCAGTTCGCACTGGCGGCTCCGGCCAATGGCGTCGAGGAGATCGCCGGCCCCGACCGTGGATTTTTGAGCACGTTTGTCGATACTTACGTGAAGGAAACGGGCGATACGAAGGTGGTGATCCCGAACGACCGGAATGAATACTTCGGCGCCGAGATCCCGCAAGCCGCATTAGCACCAACAGGCGAAGCACATCTGGGTAAGATCCGGTTTCAGCAATTTATTGAATCGGCATTGGTAAAATAGCCACGTGCAAGGTTTGCTAAGCATTTCAAACGGCTCTGTCCTCCCCGGACAGGGCCGTTTTTTGTGCCTGATAACGGCATCGAAACCCCTCATTCTCTTTGGAATAGCCCGTTTTACGCTATTCGTAACATTAATTTAACACGAAAGATCAACCGGTGGATAGTCCGTTCAGGCAGTGTTAAAGTAATTTGTACATACCGCGACAGTCATACAGGATGTCAGTTTCAAGGGCTCAAATATTGATTGAAAAGCTGATCAGCAACCGCCTTTCGTCGGAGGAACTGTCTGAATTGCTTGCCGGCACGCACGATGAGGCCGTGCAGCAGGTCTATTCGGATGCGCTGGAATTGTATTTCAATCGATTGCTTGCAGAGGAGTCGGGCAAACGGCGCAACCTGCCGGACTAGCGGTGTGAAAGAACTGTATTTATTACCTACTCGCCTAATACTAATACTATGAAACCAAAAGCTACCCTGAAAGTGGCGGCACGATGTATGTTGGCCGCACTCTGTCTATCGGGTCCGGATATCGCTGCCCGGACGGTCGGTACGGGAAAAAATGCCGTTTTCCCCGTTGCCGACAGAATCAAAGGTAAAGTAACCTCTGCCGTCGACGGCTCGCCGATCCCCGGTGTGAACGTGCTCGTGAAAGGCACCCAGCTCGGTACCACCACCGACGCGACAGGGGATTTTACGATTGATGTGGCATCCGGAAATGCGGTGCTCGTATTCTCATATATCGGCTTCAATACTACCGAAATGCCGGTAGGAGGCAAAAGCGTCGTGGATGTGGTGCTGACCGAAAACGTGGCCACATTACAGGAAGCAGTCGTTACCGCCCTCGGTATCAAGCGCGAAACGCGTTCACTGGGTTATAATGTAGGCAAAGTGGAAGGCCGCGATGTGGCCAATGTGGCAAACGAAAACGTGTTGACGTCGCTTTCGGGTCGTGTATCGGGGGTATCTATTAATCAAACCAGTGGTGTCGGCTCGTCGATCAGCATTGTGATCCGCGGTGCGGCTTCTTTGAAAAACAACCAGCCGTTGTTCGTGGTCGACGGTGTGCCGTTGGCTAACAGCCTTGCGAACGTGAGCGAAAAAGGAAGCGGCAACAAGGTCGATTACGGTAATGCGATCTCCGATATCAACCCCGACGACATTGAAAGCATGTCGGTGCTGAAAGGCCCGAGTGCGGCGGCATTGTACGGCTCGCGGGCGGGTAACGGTGTGATTTTGATTACGACCAAATCCGGTAAAAAAGGCAAAGGCCTGGGCGTTTCGTTCTCAACTTCCAATGTGTTCGAAAAACCTTACCGTTACCTGGATTTTCATTACAAATATGCCAATGGCGAGCGCCCGTTCCAGCTGGATGAGTCGTCGGCCTACTGGGGCGGTCTGCCGCTGGATGCCGGTGTGAAGGAGGTTCAATGGAATGCGCCGCTGGATGCAGACGGCAAGCCGATCGCTACCGAGCTGAAATCTTATAAGCATAATATGAAGAACTTCCTTCAAACAGGAATCACTTCTACCAATAACCTCACCGTTTCCGGCTCGACAGACAAGGCTACTTACCGCGTGTCGTATAACAATATGAGCAACCGCGGATTGATCCCCAATTCGGATTTGTACCGTAACTCACTGAGCTCGGCGCTGACATTCGATATGTCGAAAAATCTGAAACTGAGCACGAATATCAACTTCGTACGCTCGAACTCCAACAGCCGCCCGCAAACCTCGGAGCGCGATGGTAACCCGTTGCAGGCCGTTTACTACTCACCAAGCTACGATATCCGCGATCTGAAAGGCGTATGGAAGCCGGGCCGGGAGGAAATAGAGCAGCTTACAGTGGCGCCGGGTGAAACGGACAACCCTTATTTTCTGGCAAAACACCTCACCAATGCCTACACGCGGGACCGCCTGTACGGAAACCTGAAACTCGACTGGACGATTGCTCCCGGCCTGACCGCATTTGTGCGCTACGCGCATGATATGTACGACGAAGACCGCGAGACGAAGATTCCGTGGAGCTACAAAAGCATGGCCAAAGGGGGTTATTACCTCGAAAACGTAGGTCGCAATGAAGGTAATGCCGACTTTCTCGTGACCAAGGCTATCAAGGCCGGTGATTTCGATATCAGCATTTCCGGTGGTGGTAACATCATGAAACAGAAAGGAAATAACTCCAACCTTGGCGGCCGCGACCTTTCGGTGCCGGGCTTGTACAATATCTCCAATATCCCGGTAGCTAACCGTGTAGTAGGCAATGGCAGCTACAAAAAAGCAATTTACAGCTTGTACGCATTGAGTTCTATTGGTTTCAAAAACCAGCTTTACCTCGATTTGACCGCACGTAACGACTGGTCGAGTACATTGCCCGAAGCGAACCGTTCGTATTTCTATCCGTCTGCATCGCTTAGCTGGCTGGCCAGCAGCACATTTAATATGCCGTCGTACATCACGATGCTGAAATTCCGCGGAGGCTGGGCGCAGGTGGGTAATGATACCGATCCGTATCAGTTGTATCCCAATTTGGGAACCGGCAACTGGGGTAACCTCGTTACCGCCAATCTGGGTGGAACGTTGCTCAACCCTACATTGCTGCCCGAGATCGCGACGTCTACGGAAGGTGGTCTCGACCTGAATATGTTCAACAATCGCCTGCGTTTCGACCTGACTTACTACGACCGCGCGAATACCAACCAGATTTTCACCGTTCCAATGGCTCCTTCGACAGGCTGGGAGAGCAAGAATATCAATGCCGGTAAGCTCGTAAGCCGCGGCTGGGAGATCGGGATCGGCGGTACGCCCATCAGCAACCTCAATGGCTGGACCTTGGATGTGAATGCGAATTTTAGCCGCAACCGTGTGACTGTGAAGGAATTGGCTCCTAACTTCCCCTATTTCGAACAATGGGGCGAAAACGGCGCGGGCGCTTACACCTACGTAGGCGAGCAGATCGGCAACATTTACAGCCGCGGCTTCGCTACCGTTACCGACCCGAATTCGCCGTACTATCGCTGGCCGATCGTTGCTTATGATGGTGAAGGAGGCGATATGGACTGGCAGTCGCTCGGTGGCCGCGAGAACAACGTCAAAGTAGGTAACTACAACCCCGACTTCATGGTGGGCGGCCAGGTTAACCTCTCTTATAAACGCTTCTCGCTCGGTTTGAGCCTCGATTGGCGCCAGGGTGGTGAATTTATGTCGTTCACCTATCGCTACGGAGAGTCCGACTGGAAATCACAGCGCCAGCTCGACAACCTGATCCCGGGTAGCCTTTATTCGCCGGATCAGCTGGTGGCAATGCTGAAATCGGATCCTGAAAAATACATTATTCCTAAAAATGGAAACTTCCCGCGCGTAGGTGGGCACACTGCTGCAACCGGTGGTTTCGGAGCGGATGGCGACGGTGCATTCATCCCGGGTGTTTGGGAAGACAAAGACGGCAATTACCACGAATGGCTAGGTGGTGCCGGTACCAAATACATGCCGATCACAGCCATGTATCCTTGGAGTTTCAACCAGCAGGTTACTTTTGACGCGTCGTTCGTTAAATTGCGCGAAATCACATTGACCTACAAAATCCCGATGCTTTTCAATGCGGTACGCAATGCGAGCTTGTCGGTTTACACCCGGAACATCATGCTCTGGAACGCGGCCAAAATCGGTATCGACCCCGAGCGGGCATTCTGGGCCGACCCAAGCAAGGGCGGGTTCCGTCAGGGTATCGAGCGCCAGAACGTAATGCCATGGACGATTCCTTTCGGTTTCAAGCTCAATTTCGATTTCTGATCCATTCCTGAAAATTCAAAGCGATGAAAATCTTTAAATATATTCCCAAAATCGTTCTCGTACTGGCCGTGCTGCTGGCTTCGTCCTGCAAGGAAGACCTGACGGAAATCAACGAAAACCCGAACGGTGTCGATCCGAACACCGCCAATCCGAACCTGCTCATGCCGACCGTCATGACCGGCGTGGGCACACAGTACCTGAAACTGGGCTACGGCCGCATTGCCGGCGTAGTGCAGCACACGCAGGAAGATGCCTGGAAAGACGGCTTCAACGATTACAACTGGACCGAGGAAGACGACGAATGGAAAGCATGGTATGGCTTTCTCCGCAACAACGACCTGCTCTACAAGCGATCGACCGAACTGGGTTTTACCTTCCACCAGGCCGTTGCGCTTACCATGAGGGCATTCATCTTCGGCACCATCGCCGACCTTTGGGGCGATGCGCCCTATACCAATGCATTGAAGGGTGATGCGGGCGAAATGCTCCCGGCATTCGACAGCCAGGAGGTGATTTACAAAGGCATTATCGAAGACCTGAAACAGGCTTCTTCGCTCTTCGCTACCGCCGACGTTTCTACTTATGCGCCGGGTTATGATGTGTATTACAATGGCGATAAGCTGAAATGGCAGAAATTTACCAACTCGCTGCTGCTGCGCTACTACATGAGGGTTTCTTCCAAATTACCCGATGTTGCCAAAGCGGGTATCGAGCAGATTTATACTTCGGGTATTTACCTGAAAGAAGCTTCCGACGACGCGGTAATGGATTACATCGGTGCGGCTTCGGGTGATTCGTGGCCGACCGCCATTGCATTCGACGTGAGCCAGTCGAACTGGCGGAGAAGAAGACCTGCCGCGACGTTGGTCAACAGCATGTCCGCAAGCAACGACCCGCGCATGAAAGTGTGGTTTCAGCCGGTACACATACGCTGGGTGTCGGACGCGACGCTTAAAACGGGTATGGACGAGTTTGTTCGCAAAAATGGCGTAATCCAGAGTGGCGTAAAATCGCTCACCGAACAGGAATTGCGCGAGCAGATTGCCGCCGGCCATAAATTTACCCGTCATTTCAACCCGACTTTGTATAAGCCAACACGCGCCGACCTGTTCAACGGGCCATTGAATCCTAATGAATATGTAGGTATCCCTGCCGGAATGATCGACCCTACCTATTATAACGAGAACCCGACGACCGGTCAGCAGGTGCAGAACCAGCACGCGTCGCAGCTCAGCTACGATTACCAGGGCTCCAAAGGCGGCTTGTTGAAAGCGCGGCTCGCTTCCGCGGCTGAAACGGCGTTCATTCTGGCGGAAGCGGCACAAAAAGGCTGGGCAGCAGGCGGTGCGGAGGTACATTATAATAATGGTATCAAACAATCGCTGCAAACCTGGGGCGTGGCCGATCAATACGACGCCTATGTGAAAGCAGTAGCCTACAAAGGCACGCTGGCGCAAATCCTGGAACAGAAATGGATCGCAAGCTGGACTGCCGCGACGGAAGCGTGGTTCGACTACCGGCGCACCGCATTGCCTGCATTGGTACCGGGTCTGGCCCCTGCTTCGCGTGCATTGCCGCTCCGTTTCATTTACAGCAACAACGAATTGAACAACAACGGCGACAATACCCGCAGCGCGATCGATAAGCTGGAAGAGACCAATTTCTCCGGTCCGCGCAAGAAAAACA
Source organism: Dyadobacter soli (assembly GCF_900101885.1). Classification (GTDB taxonomy): domain Bacteria; phylum Bacteroidota; class Bacteroidia; order Cytophagales; family Spirosomataceae; genus Dyadobacter; species Dyadobacter soli. The sequence goes on from NZ_FNAN01000013.1 coordinate 66,176, forward strand.
GCCAGTGGTCTAAACCGTGGCTGGTGCAGGGGACGGGGAAACCCTGGTAGAATGAGTTTCCGGGTCCGGTTGAAATTTTTCATCCCACGTTTCCGGATGTTCGCCCCATGGTAAGGGTTATTTGCCCCATACTATCGAATTAATTATGCTGAAATCACGGAGTTTGGCGTAATTGCCGGTGACAATGAATAATCCAGCACCCGTTTTTGAAAGCGGCCTTTTTCGGAGGGTCGCTTTCTTTTTTGCAACTTTGCGCCGTAGCATTGTCCATTTGCATGTTCCCGATTGCTTTTCACCCTGTTTTTAAATACCCTGTTCCGGAAGGCCACCGCTTTCCGATGGACAAATATGAATTGCTCCCTTTGCAGCTTCTTCGGGAAGGAATTGCGGAGGAATCCGATTTTTTTAGTCCCGAACCGATTGACATGCCTCCCGTGTACGCGGTGCACGAACGCGCGTACGCCGACCGCTTTATGGCAGGCACGCTCAGCCGCCAGGAAATACGCCGCATTGGCTTCGAGCAAACGCCCCTGCTCGTCGAGCGGGAGCTCCGCATTGCGCGAGGAACGGTCGACGGTGCGCTTAAAGCATTTGAAACAGGCATCGCATTCAACATTGCGGGCGGTACCCACCACGCCTCGCGTGACGCAGGCGAGGGTTTCTGCATGATCAACGACCACGCCGTTGCCGCGCAGTACCTGGTGGACCACGGCAAGGCCAGCCAGGTGCTCATAGTCGATCTCGACGTGCACCAGGGCAACGGTACCGCCGACATTTTTACCGGCGAACCCCGCGTTTTCACATTTTCCATGCATGCGAAGAACAACTATCCTTTTCGCAAAAAGCAAAGCGATCTTGATGTAGAGTTGGCGGATCGTACCGACGACAGTACCTATTTGAAACTTCTCGCAGACACGCTACCAGGCCTCATCGACCGCGTTAAGCCCGACTTCATCTTCTACCAGGCCGGTGTCGACATTCTCGCCACGGACAAGCTCGGCAGGCTCTCGTGCACCATCTCCGGTTGCCGCCAGCGCGACGAAATGGTGTTCCAAACGGCGAAGGAGCACGGTATCCCGGTGCAATGCAGCATGGGCGGCGGCTATTCGCCCCATATCAAAACGATCATCGATGCGCATGCGAATACTTACCGGGTGGCGCGGCAGGTATTTTGTTTTTGATAGAAATTGTACAAAACTAATATTTCGGATACTCTTCCGAACCGCTTTCAATGCACCTGGCATCGGAAGCGGTCAATCCAAGTACCTTTTGGTAACTAAAAACGGGCGTATTGTTCAGCGCAAAATTGCCCCAGTGCGGGCCGAATATTCAGCCTTCGGAACCAGCTTCTTTGAACACTATTTTTTACCGTAAACGGGCCTTGAAATAATGTAAGCGGGAAAGTTCAGGACCTGCCCGCAACAGCTATCGTGCTGAGTGGCACAGGCGAATGGGTACTTCAAGTATTTTGGTTGATCAGGCAAGTTTTTCTACTGAAAAACAAATAGTTATATAGGGTTTGAAATATTTAAAAAAGGGTTACATTCGATATTTAGAAGTAAAATTTGACCCAATCATTCCTCCTCTATATGCACATGTTGAAGTATCGCTGCGCCCTCGTAGTAGTTCTACTGGTACAGCAACTAACTAACGTTACGGCCCAGGATAATAGGGCTTACAATGTCTATCTCAGAAGTGGTACAATCGCGCCGCCGCCCACCTTCGAACTCACTCGAACGCGCGAAAATAAGACGGCGAGGGTTGCCGCTGATGATAGTGTCAAATTTGTAATAATCCAATTTTTCAAAATTCCGGAAGAGCCGGCCATAGGGTTGCTGAACAACGCTGGCATTACCCTGCTGGATTACATTCCCGAAAACGCCTACACGGCCGTCGTGCATGGTGATCCCGACCGTAACGTGTTGCAGGCAGCGGGAGCAAGGGCCATCCTGGAACTGGAACCCGAGCAGAAGATCCAGGCCGCATTGCTCGGGCCCGACCTGCCTGCGCACGCAATGCGCGAGGCCGGGAAAGTGGATGTGCGGATCAGTTATGTGAAAACATTGACCCGTGCTGCATTGTCGGAGGCGCTCGGCAAACAACAGGTTCAGCTGCTATCCGACGATTTGGGCGCTTACCAGATTGTGGAAGCACGGGTGCCGGTCGACGGGCTGCGTGCGCTGGCAGGTATGCCGTGGGTCCAGTATATTGAAGCCGTGCCGCCACCCGAGGAATTGCTCAACGACCGGAGCCAGGCCGCGTCCCGCGCCAACTTGCTCGCGTCGGCACTGCCCGGGCAGCGGCAGCTCAGTGGCGACGGCGTGGTAGTAGGGATCGGCGATAGCGGGAACCTGCTGGATCACATCGATGTGAGTACAAAGGTTCTCAGCTATGACAATCAAAGCACCTACTGGCATGGCCTGCACGTTGCCGGTACGGTGGCAGGTGGGGGTATTATGAATGAAAAATACAAAGGCTATGCGCCGAAGGCTTCATTGATCAAACGTACCAACTCCGAAATATGGAAGCAGGCGCCGGCGCTTGTGCGTGATTACGGGATGGTGGTCACCAACAATTCATACGGCGGCAGCGTATGCCCGGATTTCGGATCCTACTCGTTCGATTCCTATGTCCTCGACCGCCAGGCCAGCGAACTGCCCAATTTGCAACATGTATTTGCCGTAGGTAATAGCGGTAATGTAGCACCTTGCGAAGGTTCCGTGGCAGGTTTTGGCAATGTCATCGGAGGGAATATTTCATCAAAAAACGTGATCAGCACCGGTTTCCTGGAAACCGATGGCATTATTGTCACCTCGTCCAGCAAAGGGCCTACCAAGGACGGGCGTATCAAGCCGGAGGTTACCGCACGCGGAAGCGGCATCTACTCAACACTTCCCGGAAATACCTACGACGACGCCTGGGGCAGCAGCATGGCGTCCCCGGCCGTAACGGGCGGACTGGCATTGCTGTACCAGCGTTACCGGCAACTGAATGGCGGTAACAATCCCAGGAATATGCTCATGAAAGCATTGATCTGCAACGGCGCGACGGACAAGGGATTGCCGGGGCCGGATTTTTCCTATGGTTTCGGTGTGATGAACCTGTTGCGGTCGGTTTCGATGATGGAGAAAGGGCAGTACTTCAATGGCAGAGTGACCAGGGAGAGCAAGGACGGGTACGAAATCTCAGTACCGTCGAATACGGCGCTGGTGAAGGTGATGTTATACTGGAACGACGCCCCGCCGGCGGTGATTACAGGAAAGACCCTGGTAAACGACCTGGAACTCAGAGTGGTCAAGTTGGGTAATGTCGAAATACAGCCTTCGTTTCCCAGGGCGGCTAACCCGCTGGCTGCTGCGGAGCCGGGCGTCGATAGTGTTAATAATGTAGAACAGATCGTGCTCGAAGCGCCGGCGGCCGGTAACTATGTCATCAATGTATCGGGCAGAAAGGTGCCCAGCGGGCCGCAGGAGTACTTTTTGGTGTACGATATTATTGAAACTTCTGCCGTACTCACGCATCCCGTCGGAGGAGAACGTTTTACGAGAGGCGATGTGATCGATATTTCCTGGGATAGTTACGGGAATGCGACCAGCACATTCGCGGTGGCCTATTCCCTCAATGATGGCGCTACCTGGACCAATATCAACACATCTGTGCCCGCAAGTACCAACCAGCTCAGCTGGACAGTACCCAACGCCTCCACCACGACCGCCAAAATCCGCATTACCCAAAACAGTACCGGGGTTGTAAGAGAGAGCAGCGCGTTTTCGATCATGGGCATACCGGTGATCACCCTGCAAGCCAGCCAGTGCGAAACCTATGCTGCCGTGCAATGGACGGCGGTTAGCGGCGCTACCGATTATGAGGTAATGCGCCTGCAAGGCCAGGAAATGCGGCCGGTAGGCGTTACCACCGAATTGAAATACGTACTGAGCGGGCTCTCACGGGATTCTACCTATTACATTTCCGTTAGACCGCGCAAAAACGGCATTCCGGGCCGGAGGGCGGTGGCTATCAGCCGGAAACCCGATTCGGGCACTTGCGAGGGCTTCATCTCGGATGGCGACCTGGCCGTCGATGCGATAACCGCTCCCGCCAGCTCCGGCAGGTTGCTGACGTCCACCAGCCTGGGTGAGTCGCAGTTTGTCAAGATCCGGCTGAGGAACTTGGACGATCTGCCCGTGACCCAGTCCTTTCAGGTAGGCTACGCCGTCGGCAACGGGGCTGTACACTGGGAAACGGTGAATACGGATGTTGCTGCCAACAATTATCTGGATTACACTTTTATACAACCCATCGACATGCGTAATGCAGGTTCGTACCCGCTTACGGTGCAGGTGAAGCTGGAAGGCGACCAGGTGGCAACGAATAATCAGAAATCGGCCGTGATCCGGCAACTCGCCAATGCGCCCGTAAGCCTGCCGTTTGCCGACGATCTCGAATCGCTGCAAAGTGCGGAACTGTATGCCAATACAATGGGTGTCGGCGGTAGCGAGCGCTATGATTTCTCCCAGGGGCGCGACCTGGGACGACTGAGGACGTCGGTGGAGCCCGGTTTGGCCTACTCGGGTAACAAATCATTTACAGTGGATGCCAACAACAGTGCCAATTCCCTGTACCCGACCTATCTGGACGCCACTTATAACCTCGCTGCCTACCATGCCGATCAGGATGAAATCCGGCTGTCGTTCCGCTACCGGCTTTATGCGGGAACGTCGCCCGCGTGGCCGCTGCGCGTGTACCTACGTGCGAAGGATTCCGATCCTTGGATAGAGGCATTGGAAAGTAGTATTGTCCCTTATTTTACCAAAAACAACAACTACTGGCTGATGTCGGTGGAGGTAAGCGATTTACTGAGGCGTAATGGAAAGGATTTTAGCACCAGTTTTCAGGTACGGTGGGAGCAGAGTTTCAGGTATCCCGCGCAAACGGACGGCGCAACGATCGACGACATCCGTTTGTACACCAGCGCGAGTGATATGGAAGTTACGAGGGTCAATGTACTGGCAACCCCTTCCTGTGACGCCAACGGTTACCAGGAATATAATGTACTGATTAAAAACAATGGCGCCGAAGATGCTTACCGGGTGCCTTTCGAGGTCCGGATCAATGACGAGTTTGCACATCAGGGGTACGTCCCGGTGGTGCGTGCGGGCACCGATACCTTGTTTTCATTCAGCTTTTCGTCCACCCAGCACCTCGGCAGCGACCGTAATGTGAAGGTGATCGCCAAGAAAGCATTCGATAAAAATGCCGGAAACGACACGGGCAGCACGCTGGCACGGGCTGCGCAGGTGATTGCCCAATATCCGTACCTCGAAGACTTCGAAAACGGCGCGGGCGGATGGTATCTAACCGAAACCACCCCGCTCTGGACATTCGGCAAACCCAATACGGGCAAAGTAACGGAGGCTGCCAGCGGTAACAATGCGTGGACGACCTCTTTGGGAGGTGCCCGCTCCGGCGAAACCATATCGTATCTGTATTCCCCCTGCTTTGCCATGGGTGGAATGGCCCAGCCCGCACTGAGTTTCAGCGCCTCGATCGACCTGGCAGCCTGCGAGGGCGGTGCGTGTGATTTTGCTTATATCGAGTTCAATGTAAGCGGAAACACTTGGATGCGCCTAGGGGCAATCAATAGTGGGACCAACTGGTACAATGCACAGCAGGAGGGCATGGACGTGTGGAATGCGCAGGACTATACCCGTTGGCATGTGGCCACTGTGCCGATACCTAACCATTTCCCCTCCGGATACGTTCGTTTCCGTTTCGTGATCAAGAGCAAGTCCAATGCTGGTCGCGCGGGCATTGCCATCGACGACATTCATATTTACGATTCCCAGGCGCTGGTGTATTTCAATGCGCTATCCGAAAATCCGGCGGCATCGGCCGAGGTGCAGGGCAACGATTGGATCCCGTTCAGGCTGAATAATTCGATGGTAGCGGCCATTAACCCGCATGGCCAGTCGCTGGGGCAGGTTTCGGTGAAAGCGTTTCAGGATAACGGCGCAACGCGGATCGTGAACAAGCAATATTATCTCGGCAGGAGCTTCGCCATCGAGGCCGCCCGGTCGGATTTTACACAGCCGGTGGGTGTGCGGCTTTACATTACCGATGAAGAATCTGAAAAGCTGATCGGAGCGCCCGGGAAAGTTGGTATTTTGAAGCCCGGATCGGCTTATGAGCTGGCTGTTACCAAATATTCGGGTAGTAATGAAGATGGCGATCTGGCGAACAACGGCAGCGTCGCCTGGACTTTTCTTCCCAAAAACACCGTGAAAAAAGTGCCTTATGCGCAGGGTTACTACCTTGAATTTACGGTCAAAAGCTTCTCTGAATTCTGGTTTGCCAAAGATTTCATCGGGTCGGGTACGCCGCTGCCTGTGCGGCTTGTCAGTTTTGCGGCCACACCCGACGAAAGCAGTACCAGGCTTGAATGGCTCACCGCCGAAGAGGACAATGTAAGCCATTTTGAAATACAAAGAAGCGCAGATGCGCGCACCTGGACGACATTGCCCGAAAACACCCCGGCAGTAGGAGAGGGCGGGCACCGGTACGAGTCCGTGGATACCACGCCGATGGCAGGCCTGAACTATTACCGGCTGAAAATGGTCGATCATGACCAGACGTTCGCGTATAGCCAGATCGTTTCGGTCGATTTCTCAGGGGCGGGTAATGCACCGGTGGTCCTGTTTCCGAACCCAGTTACGGACAAGCTCTATATCAAAAGCGGAAACAGGCGGTTTTCGAAGGCACAGCTGCATTCGCTGTCGGGAACGCATTTGTATACTTCCGCGGAAAACCAGTCGGTGTTGGATGTGGCGAAGGTGGCGCCAGGAATGCATTGGCTTACAATTCATTATGCCGACGGCTCCCGAAGCAGTCATAAAATTGTGATTGTGCATTGATTTAAATAAATAAAAATGCGACGATCGGTTACCTGAGATCGACACTTACTGGAAAAGCCAGACCGAACCCCGGACACGTGCCGAATTGCTGGCGATCTTTGAAAAGTTCCCTGCCGATTTTGCGCCTGATTCCGGGTCGAAATACAGCAACACCGGTTATATCCTGCTAGGCTATATTATGGAAGACATAACCGGAAAATCCTACGACACGAATCTGCAAGAACGCATTCTTACGCGCATTGGTTTGAAAAACACCCGCTTCGGCGGGAAGATCGATCCGTCGCTCGGCGATGCGTATTCCTATTCGTTTTCAACGCATTGGGAGAAGCGGGAAGAAACGCATTTGAGCCAGCCGGCAGGCGCAGGAGGCATCGTATCGACGCCGGGCGATGTGAATGCATTTATGAACGCGCTTTTTAATGGAAAGCTCGTATCGAAAGAAAGCCTGGTCGAAATGACCCGGATCGTCGACAACGCCGGGCTTGGACTTGCGCCAACACCTTTTTACGGCAAAAAAGGTTTCGGGCACACGGGCGGTCTGGACGGCTTCGAAACGGTGACGGCCTGTTTCCCCGCCGATAGCGTTGTTGCGACCGTCTTTTCCAACGGCGTGGATTACCCGCTGAACGACATCCTGATTGCATTGCTCAGTACCTACTATAAAGTGCCGGTCAAGATCCCGGATTTCAATGCTCTAAAAGTGAGTCCGGAGGAGCTGGAACGGTACTCGGGTGTGTACGCAAGCAAGGAGTTTCCGTTGAAACTGACTGTGAAACATGCGCACAACAAGCTGTACGTACAGCCGGCGGGGCAGCCTGCATTCCTGCTCACGCCCGTCAAAAAGGATGTATTCAAGGTGGATGCGGTGCGGCTGGTGATCGAGTTCAGGCCGCAGGTGGGCGAGCTCGATGCTACGCAGGATGGATCAACCTATCACTTTAATAAGTGATTTGCGCTTAAATATGATAGATATATGAAATTTAGTATGTTAGCGGTTGCCAAATGATGTATGCATTGGTGTAAACCCGTTGCCGTCACACATCCGTCTTCCTATGTCTTCAACCAGCGAAACCACTAAAAAGGCGCTCCACGCGATGAGTGCCCTGCAAGACCTCGAACAATTATTGGAGGATATTAAAAACAAACCGGCAAGTAAAACGCTGCCGGAAGGTTTTCCCTCTGAAATACCCGTTTCGTTGCAGGGTATCCGGAAGCGGCTCGCATTTCTTCTGGAAAAAACGGATATGGATTTTCCTTATCTGAGCGGGCAGCAGCCATTTTCGGATGTTTCACGACTCGAAGGGAATATCGAAAACTACATAGGCATGTCGATGGTGCCTACCGGCGTGATAGGCCCGGTGTCGGTGCTCGGGTCGATGGCGAAGGGCGATTTTTACATTCCGCTGGCCACCAGCGAAGGCAGTCTGCTCGCATCGTACCACCGCGGCGCGCGGGCGTGCTACCTGGCAGGCGGCGCCACTTCCGTATGCCTGATCGACGGCGTACAGCGGTCACCGGTTTTTAAGTTCGACAATCTCGGTAATCTGGGTACATTTTTGGTCTGGATCATCGGCCACCTGGATGAATTCCGCCGCATTACCGAATCGGCCAGCCGCTATGCGAGGCTGACGGATATGAAATCCAATATCGAAGGTAACCATCTCATTCTCACATTCGAATACCATACCGGCGACGCTTCGGGGCAGAATATGGTAACGATCTGTACCGACGCCATTTGCCAGTACATTATACAAAATGCCCCCGTGCAGCCGCGGTTCTGGTTTATCGAGAGCAATTTTTCGGGTGATAAAAAGGCCACTTCCCAATCGTTCGCGAACGTGCGGGGCAAGAAGGTCACCGCCGAGATCATGCTCCCCGAAAAACTCGTAACCGACGTGCTTAAAACCACACCCGTGGCCATGGCCGAATACTGGCGCTCATCGACGATCGGTACCATTCAAAGCGGCTCCATAGGCGCGCAGGGGCATTACGCAAACGGCCTTACCGCATTGTTCATCGCCACGGGCCAGGATGTGGCCTGCGTTTCGGAGGCTTCCGTAGGCATTACCCGTATGGAATTGACCTCGGATGGCGGATTGTACGTGTCGGTAACGCTGCCCAACCTGATCGTCGGCACGGTCGGCGGAGGAACTTCCTTGCCTACCCAGAAGGAATGCCTCGAACTGCTGGGTTGCTATGGTGCCGGCAAAACCCGGAAGTTTGCCGAAATATGCGGTGCATTGGTGCTGGCGGGTGAAATCTCCATTGCGGCCGCGCTTTCGGCGGGCCGGTTTACGGCTGCTCACCAGAAATTCGGCCGGAAAAGATGAAGTTACCGGTTCAGGGAAATGCATTCAGTAATGCCGCGGAGAACAACGCACCGTTTTCTCGCCGGTTTTATATTTATCAAAAAGAGCGCTTCCCATTGCTGGGGCATGGCTTGCTGGTGGCTGCATTCAGTTTCTCGGCCATTTCCTATTCACGGATATGCCGGGGTGCGGAGGGTTTTGTGGATGCCGGGACATTTGCGGTCGGTGTTTTTACCACTATTTCGCTTTTCCTGCTGGTCAGGATATTCGACGAGTTCAAAGACGCCGAAGACGACGCGCGTTTTCGCAAGGAATTACCGGTCCCGCGCGGACTTGTTAGCTATCGTGAACTGGCGATTACCGGCATCGTGCTCGTGATCGCGCAGATAGCGGTAAACCTGATTTTCTTTCCCGAAATGATTACGATTTATGGCGTGGTCGTAGGGTACCTGTCGCTGATGGGCAAAGAGTTTTTCGTGGCAGAATGGCTTAAAAAGCATCAGTTCTGGTACATTACCTCGCATATGTTCATCATCCCGCTCATCGACATTTATGCCAGCGGCCTCGACTGGCTCTTAGCGGGTGTGAATGCACCGGCAGGCCTGTTCTTCTTTTTTGCAGTATCCTATATGAACGGCATTGTGCTGGAAGTAGGCCGGAAAATCCGCGCGCCCGAACAGGAATCGGAAGGCGTATTGACTTACACTTCAATGCTGGGCGTACCGAGGGCCATTACATTATGGCTCATTGTGCTGGCCGTAACGCTGGCGCTGAGCATTGCCGCTTCCGCATTTGCAGGTTACGGTAATGCGGTACTCGCCGTGCTGGGCAGCGTATTCCTGGTTTGTGCGTTGCCCGCGATATTGTTTCTGAAAAACAGGACGGTTAAACTTTCCAAAATGGTCGAATATGCATCGGCGCTCTGGACGATCTCTATGTACCTCACACTCGGTGCCGGGCCGATGATTTCAAAACTGCTGTTCCATTGATATACTTCATTTCCGATACCGAGCCGCACCAAACGACTGGCGCCAGCATTGGCGGCAAGGCCGAAAACCTGTTTCGCCTGAAAGCGCTCGGCATGCCCGTACCGCATTTCGTGGTGATTCCGTGGGAAGCATTGCGGGCCGGTGTTCCGGAATCTGAACTTATCCCGCGATTGCTTGCCACTTTTGAAGGTACGCGGCATTTCGCGGTCCGGTCGTCGGCGATCGGGGAGGATGGGGCGGCGTTTTCGTTTGCGGGACAGTTTGAAAGTTATCTGTCGGTCGGGCCGAATGAGCTGGCGGTAAAGATCGCTGCTGTCCGGGAATCGGCATTTTCGGAGCGGGTGACGGCATACCGCAAGCATCACAGGCTTTCCGACGTGGGCGGCGTGGCGGTGATCGTGCAGGAAATGGTGGACGCAGACGCGGCCGGTGTGGCATTTGGGGCCAACCCGCTGACCGGTAACCGGCAGGAGAAGGTGATCAACGCCGTTTTCGGGCTGGGTGATGGTTTGGTGTCCGGGGTAGTCAACGCGGATCAGTTTGTTTTGAATGGAACTGAAATTCAATCTGTTTTAGCCCATAAAACAAACGCTGCACCCGCGCTAACCCATCCGCAAATCCACCGGCTCGGCGAAATACTGGATACGCTGGAAAACGCGCTCGGCCAGCCGCAGGACATCGAGTTTGCGGTCAGAAATGACCAGATTTTTTTACTTCAAACCAGACCCATCACTACATTAAAGTCCACCCCCACAGGTAATTACATTCTTTGGGATAACAGTAATATCATTGAGTCGTACCCCGGCGTCACTACCCCGCTGACATTCTCGTTTATCAGCAAATCCTATGAAACGGCATACAAGCTTTTTAGTGCGTACCTGGGTGTAAGCGAGTCGGTTATTAAGAAAAATGAGCGGGTTTTTGCGAACACGCTCGGTTTCCTGAACGGCCGGGTTTACTATAATCTCAAAACCTGGTACCACATGCTGGCCATGTTGCCCGGGTACAGCATCAATGCCCGTTTCATGGAGAAAATGATGGGCGTGAAGGAGCAGTTCGACATTCCCGAATCGTATCGTCTGTCAAAGAGCAAGGCCTGGTGGAGTATCGCGAAAATGGCGGTGCAAATGCTTTCGCGGTTTCGGGCGCTGCCGGGGAAGCGACGGGAATTTATGGAGCTGGTCGATAATACCATCGGTGCATACAAGGCCATTCCTTTCGCGGAGAAAAGTGCCGACGAGCTCATGCATTTGTACCTCGATTTCGAGCGGAAACTCCTTCTGGAATGGAAAGCCCCGCTGCTGAACGACTTCTTCGCGATGATCTGGTTCGGAATGCTGCAAAAGCAATGCGAGCAGATGACCGGCGGCCAAAACCCCAACCTCCACAACGACCTGCTTTGCGGTAGTAACGACATTATTTCGGTCCAGCCGGTGCACCGCAGTATTGCTCTGGCAGCTCGCATTGCCGCGGTGCCAGCATTAAAGGATCTGTTTTTGACACAAAATGAACACCAGATCCACGACACGCTGAATGCCGGCAACGACCTGGAATTTAGAGCTGTAAAAGCCGAAATCGATCGCTATATCGCGGATTTCGGCGAGCGCTGCGTGGGCGAATTGAAACTGGAAACGATCTCCTACGGCCAGGAACCGGCGAGGTTTATAAAAGTGCTGAAATCATATGTGGAAACCGGCATTACCGGAGCGCAGTTTTCAGGTGACCGCGAAGAGGTGATCCGGACAAATGCGGAGCGGGAAATAGCTAATCGCTTGAAAGGTAAATGGATAGCCCGGTGGAAACTGAACCTCACGCTGCGCTACACACGTGAGCTCGTGAGCGCCCGCGAGAACCTGCGCTACGAGCGTACGCGCGCATTCGGGATCGTGCGCGAGATTTTTACTTTCATGGGAAAGCGGTTTTACGCCGATGGCCTGCTCGATCAGGCCAGGGATATTTTTTACCTTACCAAAGAGGAGATTTTTGCCTGTATCGAAGGCACGGCGGTTACGCAGGATATCAGAGCACTGGTGGCACTCCGGCAGAAGGAATTTCAACACTACCGGCAGCTGGGACCGCTTTCGGAGCGTTTCGCGACCTACGGCGTGCCTTACCATGGCAACGATTTTTTCAGTATCGAGAGGATCGTGCAGCATGAGGGTGGTTTGAAGGGCATCGGATGCTCGCCCGGCAGGGTAACCGGCCGTGTTCGGGTGGTGACCGACCCGGCGGAAGTGCCGTCGCTCAATGGCGATATCCTCGTGACGACCAGCACCGATCCGGGCTGGGTAACGCTCTTTCCCGGCGCGCTGGGCATTATCGTCGAGCGGGGTAGCCTGCTGAGCCATTCGGCGATCGTTTCCCGCGAAATGGGCAAGCCCTGCATTGTAGGTGTAACCGGCCTGCTGAAAACGCTGAAAACCGGCGATGAAATTGAAATGGATGGCAGTACGGGCATAATCAGGACTATCAGCCAATGACGAAAACGGATTTAACAGAAAGGGTCAATTTTGAAATTATCCGGTACGCCAACTGCTGGGAAGATGCGGATATTCTGCTGGAAGGTCTTTCACCAATGCCGGGCAGCAAGGTACTTTCGATAGGTTCCGCCGGGGATAATAGTTTTTCTTTTCTAATAACTGATCCTGAGCTTGTTGTGGCTGTGGATGTCAACCGCATTCAGCTCTTCCTGATCGAATTGAAGAAGGTTTGCATTCAAAACCTGGAATGGGATGAGACGCTGGCATTCCTCGGTTTCGTACCTTCCGAAGAGCGTCTGCAATGCTTCGATCAGCTAAAAAGTCAGCTGACCAGCGCTGCGCGGGCCTATTGGGACTCGAACCGGGGAGTGATCGCGAACGGCGTTATTCATCAGGGGAAATTTGAGAAATATTTTCAGCTGTTCAGCGGGAAAATACTGCCGTGGATCCATTCGAAGCGCACGGTAAATGCACTTTTTGAAGGCAAGACGGCGGAAGAGCAGACACATTTTTATGATAGCCAATGGAATACCTGGCGCTGGCGGCTGCTGTTCCGCATTTTTTTCAGCAAATATGTGATGGGCAAATATGGCCGTGATCCGGAGTTTCAAAAACAGGTGCAGGGTTCTGTTTCAAAGTTTATTTTTGATAAAGCAGCCGCCCAGCTTGCCTCGGTAGCGGCGCAGGACAATTACATTTTGAGGTACACCCTCACCGGAAGCTTCGGCGACCTTTTGCCGCATTACCTGCAAAAGGCGCATTACCCGCTGGTGCGCGCAAACCTCGGCCGGTTGCATTTGAAAGAAGGTTTTGCACAAGCTGCTATTGCGCATTACGGTAAATTTCATTGCATGAACCTCTCCGATATTTTCGAGTATATGGATACCGGCCTGTTCCGCGAAACGGCCGGGACGCTCGTCGCAGGCATGGAAAAGGACGGCAGGCTCGGCTACTGGAACCTGATGGTACCCCGCCGGATTTCGCAAATTTTGCCGGAAAGCGCCCGGTACCTGCAAGCGGAGTCGGAATGCCTGACGAAGCAAGACAAGGGCTTTTTTTACAATGGCTTCATCATCGACCAGGTTCGTTGATGGGCCGCATGCATTAGCTATGAAAGAAATTATTCCGCTGATTATCCTGGCCTGCTGTTTCCTGGCGCTTTTTGGCATTGCCGAACTGCTTTACCACATCGGAAAAGTACGGGCCGAATGGACGCGCAAAATCGTACACATCGGAACCGGGCTGCTGACGTTGCTTTTCCCGCTCGTACTCACCAGCCACTGGCAGGTTTTGGCCCTTTGCGGCAGCTTCCTCGTAATTTTGCTGGCAAGCCTGCAATTCGGGTGGCTTCCGTCGATCAATGCAATCGACCGGTTTTCGTACGGCAGTATATTGTTTCCCATTATCGTTTATGGGTTATTTCTGGTATTTCAAATGGCAGGTAAAGGGTTGATCGTCTTTTATTTGCCGATCCTGATCCTGGCTATCTGCGATCCCGTGGCAGCGCTCGTCGGGAAGCGGCTCCCGTTTGGTAAGTACCGGGTAATGGGCTGCGGCAAATCGCTGGCGGGGTCGGCGTCGTTTTGGGTCAGTGCGCTGCTGGTGACGGCCGCTACTGTGTTTGCAATTGACAATGTGCCTTCGGCAATGCTGCTGATCGTCTGCGTTCCCGCCATCGCTACCGTTGCCGAAGCATTGGGCGTCAAAGGAATGGATAACTTCACGATCCCGGCAAGCGTTGTGTTAACCCTCTGTCTGATATTATGATCAAGATTAGCGAAACCGGTCCGGGTCTGCCTGACTTCCATTTGTTTACCGAACTACCGCGCAGCATTTACCCGCCTGACAGCATTCGGCTCAGGACGCCGGAATACATTTCCACGGATTTCCTCAGGAGCTGTTTTTTGTTAAAAGACGGGGATAATGTCGTTGCTAGGGCGAGTGTTTACGACAATCCGCTGCTGCAATATGCCGGGCGTCATGCTTTTTCGATCGGCAATTATGAATGTGCCAATGGTAACGAATATGGGGCGGCGCTTCTGGCGCATATCGATTCCGTCGTCAAAAGCTGGGGCGGAGAACACCTGATCGGCCCGATGAATGGCAGTACCTGGGAAGGTTACCGGTTTCTGGCAGACAATGCAAATCCGTTGTTTTTTACCGAACCTGCGCATCATTTGTACTATAATACGCAATTCAAAGCGGCTGGTTTCGGGCCGATTGCGCAGTATTACAGCAATATAGACTCTGGCTTGGAGCCGGATAACCCCGAAATCCTCGCCCGCGAGCGCGAGCTACTGGCCGCAGGGGTGACGATCCGGCCGATTGACCTGGCCAATTTTGAAACAGAGATCGGGCGGGTTTTTGATTTTAACTTACTGGCATTCAGTACTAATTTTCTTTACACGCCCATTGGCAGGGAGGCTTTTATGAAAAAGTATTTGCAAACAAAAGCCTACATCAATCCCGAACTTACATTGCTGGCGGAGGATGCGGAGGGCAACCTGATCGGTTACTTTTTTTGCATTCACGATTTTTATAATACCAAAAGCAAGTGCCTGATCGTCAAAACACTTGCCCGACACCCGGACCCGCAATGGCGGGGTTTGGGGCACGTGGTCGGCAATGTAATTTACCGCAAGGCTGTGGAGCTGGGCTATACGAGCGCCATTCATTCGTTTATTTACGAACAGGGCACTTCCACGAAGTTGTCGACCAATTTCTCCGGGACTAATTACAGGAACTACGTTTTGTATGGAAAGCACCTCGCGTGAGCGGTTTAATGTCGTAGAACTTTTTCACGGAGCTGCCCGCAGCGTACCGGACCAGCCGGCCATTATTTACCGGGAAAAAGCCGTCTCGTTCAGCGATCTGGAACATGCGGTAAATCAAACCGCTGCACATTTCCTGCATAAGGGCATCCGCAAGGGCGACCGCGTACTGGTGTTCGTGCCCATGAGCGACGATCTGTACCGTGTTGTACTCGCGCTTTTCAGGATAGGCGCCGTGGCCGTGTTTCTGGACGAATGGGTGAGTGTCAAAAGGCTTGCGGACTGTTGCCGGCTGGCCCGGTGCGCTGCGTTTATCGGGACATTCAAAGGGCGCGTGCTGGCCCGGCTGTTACCCGGTTTGCGGTCGATCCCACTGCATATGGGGCTGAAATATGCTTCCACCAGCTCTCTTCCGGTATTTCCGGAGACTAACCGGGACGACATCGCGCTCATTACCTTTACCACCGGCAGCACAGGTACACCCAAAGCTGCCATCCGCACGCACGGTTTGCTTTTTGAACAGTTCCAGGCATTGGTTCCGCTGATCAGTGCCGCTCCGGGTGAGGTTTGTATGCCGGTGTTGCCCATTGTTTTACTAATCAATCTGGGCGCGGGCGTAACATCCGTCATTGCCGACTTTAACGCGCGGAAGCCCGATGCCATGAAGCCGGAGAAAATAGCAGATCAGATCCGTCGGTATAGGGTCGGTTCAATCATCGCGTCGCCGTTTTTTGTGAAGCAATTGTCCCTGTATTTGAATGCTAATGTATTGAATTTAAATACTATAAAAAGAATACTCACCGGTGGAGCGCCTGTTTTCCCTACTGAGGCAAGTGCTTACCGCAATGCATTCCCGGAGGCGGCGATCGGCATTGTGTACGGTTCCACCGAGGCGGAACCGATGAGCATGATCACCGCCGACGAACTGATCAGCTCCGATACAACCCACGGATTGAATGTGGGAAAGGTGGAGCCCGCCGCGACGGTCAAGATCATCCGGATCATCGACGATAGCATTGCGGCGGCGGACGACGAGGCACTTTCCGCACTAGAAGCAGTACCGGGAGAAATCGGCGAAATTATCGTGTCGGGTAGCCATGTTTTACGCGATTACCTGCATAATCCCGATGCATTGAAACGCAACAAGATTTTCATCGGCACAACCTGCTGGCACCGTACCGGCGACAGCGGATTTTGGGGCGAAAATGGCAACCTTTTTCTCACGGGCAGATGCGCATCGCTCATAGGTACGCAGGAAGGTCTTTTGTCTACATTCCTCTATGAGAATCGGTTACAGCTGATCGAGGGAGTGGAAATGGGGACCATTATGCTGATCAGAGACCGGCTCACCGCGGTGGTAGAACTGGCCGATCCGTCGCGACAGCACTCGGTAAGCGCAGCCATGCAATTGCTTCCGGATGCATTCGGGGATATTGTTTTTGTACCCAAAATCCCGAGAGACCCGCGTCACAATTCGAAAATCGACTACGAAAAGCTGCGTGCATTGTTATCGCGCAGCCACTAAAAACGCCGACCAGGATCGCTCCCGGCCGGCGTGTATTCATGGTGAATGGATTTACTTAACCAGGTCGAAGCGGTCGAGGTTCATCACTTTAGCCCATGCGGCTACAAAGTCCCTGACGAATTTCTCGCCTGAATCGGAGCTGCCATATATTTCGGAAATCGCCCTCAGTTCCGCGTGCGAGCCGAATACGAGGTCGGCGCGGGTAGCGGTCCATTTAGGCTGGCCGCTGGCGCGATCGGTACCGAGGTAAGTTTCCCTATCCTGGCCCATTGCCTGCCACGCCGTGTTCATATCGAGCAGGTTCACGAAGAAATCGTTCGTGAGTACACCCGGCCGTTGTGTGAATACGCCATTCTTGGAACCATCGAAATTACTATTCAACACCCGCAATCCTCCAACGAGCACAGTCATTTCGGGCGCGCTGAGCGTAAGCAATTGTGCTTTGTCGATCAGCAATGCTTCTGTGGCAACGCCGGAATTCGTGCCGCGGTAGCTGCGGAAGCCGTCCGCGAGTGGTTCCAGGTAACCCACCGATTCAACGTCTGTCTGGTCTTGCGACGCATCCGTACGGCCTGGTGTAAATGGTACCGTCACGGCGTGTCCGGCATCCTGCGCGGCTTTTTCAACAGCGGCAGCACCAGCGAGTACGATCAGGTCGGCGAGTGAAACCTTCTTGCCATTCGCCTGCGTACCATTGAATTCCTGCTGAATGCTTCCCAGTACGCCCAGTACTTTTTGCAGCTGAACCGGATTGTTCACTTTCCAGCTTTTCTGCGGCGCGAGGGCAATGCGGGCACCGTTGGCGCCGCCACGCTTGTCGGAGCCGCGGAATGTAGAAGCGGAGGCCCAGGCGGTAGAAACCAGTTCCGAAACGCTCAAACCGGACGCGAGAATGTTGGCTTTCAGGCCCGCGATGTCATTTTCATTCACCAGTTCATGATCCACTGCCGGAACGGGGTCCTGCCAGATCAACACTTCTTCCGGTACATTCGGGCCGAGGTAGCGGGCACGCGGGCCCATATCGCGGTGCGTGAGCTTGAACCACGCACGGGCGAATGCATCGGCAAATGCGTCCGGGTTTTCCAGGAAATGCCTTGAAATCTTCTCGTAGGCCGGATCGAGGCGCAACGAAAGATCGGTGGTGAGCATCGTCGGGCGGTGCTTTTTCGAGCTGTCGTAAGCGTCGGGGATAATGTCACCGGCATCTTTCGCTACCCATTGATGCGCGCCGCCGGGGCTCTTGGTCAACTCCCATTCGAATGCGAAGAGGTTTTCGAAGAAATTGTTGCTCCATTGAGTAGGCGTCGTAGTCCAGGTCACTTCCAGGCCGCTTGTGATGGTGTCGGCACCATTACCCGAACCGAAACTGTTGTTCCAGCCCAGTCCCTGGTGTGCGAGATCGGCACCTTCGGGTTCTGCGCCCACATGGTCGGAAGGCGCCGCACCGTGTGTTTTTCCAAAGCTGTGGCCACCGGCGATCAGCGCTACGGTTTCTTCGTCGTTCATCGCCATCCGGCCGAACGTGTCGCGGATGTCGCGGGCAGCTGCGATAGGGTCGGGGTTGCCGTCCGGACCTTCGGGATTTACATAAATAAGGCCCATATGCGCCGCGCCGAGCGGTTCTTCGAGGTGGCGCGAGTGAATGTTGCCGTCGGCATTCTCGTCCGCAGGTAGTACCGCATGGTCTGCCGGGCCGGGTTTGCCGTGCGCATAGCGGCGGTCGTTACCGAGCCAGGTCGTTTCCGATCCCCAATATACGTCTTCGTCGGCTTCCCACACATCCGCACGTCCGCCTGCGAAACCGAAGGTTTTAAAGCCCATCGATTCGAGCGCCACATTCCCCGTCAGGATCAGTAAATCGGCCCAGGAGATCTTGTTACCGTATTTTTGTTTGATAGGCCAAAGTAAACGGCGCGCCTTGTCGAGGCTGACGTTATCCGGCCAGCTGTTCAGGGGCGCAAAACGCTGCTGACCGGAACCTCCGCCGCCACGGCCGTCGAACACGCGGTAAGTACCCGCGCTATGCCACGCCATGCGGATAAACAATGGCCCGTAATGCCCGAAATCGGCCGGCCACCAATCCTGCGAATCGGTCATCAGGGCGTGCAAGTCTGCTTTAACTGCTTCCAGATCGAGGCTTTTGAACGCTTCCGCGTAGTCGAATTGTTCCCCCATCGGATTGGACAGGGACGAATGCTGGCGCAGAATGCTCAATTTCAATTGGTTTGGCCACCAATCGCGGTTGCGTGTACCGCCGCCGCCTGCATTGTGATTCAGAGTCCCATTGTGAAATGGACATTTGCTAATGTCGTTTGATCCGTTTTCCATTACGATAAGTTCATGTGTTAAACCATATTGCCTGCATCTGGTATTTGTGCAGCGGGATAAAGGTATAATACCGAATTTGATTGTCAAAATCAATTAATTCTATAAATCAATAGTGAAAATCTATTTCGTTGCGCACTCAGCCTGTTAGGACGCAAGTCACCTGATTTAACACATGAAATTATTGTGGAGGTGGAATCGGGGTCACGGGACGAGCTATAAATCGCTTAGATAACCCGCCGCAGCAATGTCGGTCAGCAAGTCCGGCGCGGTCGCTTCCCAGCCAAGCGCAGCGCGGGTTTTCGCGCTGGATGCCACGCAGCCGATGGCCGCAAAATGCTCGAACCAGGTGAAATGCGCGGTCGCCGCGTCGCCGGTTTTGCTTACGACAGGCAGCCCAAGCCCCGTTCCGATCGCCCCGGCGATTTCCCGGAACGGAACGCCTTCCTCCGCTGCCGCGTGCAGGACTTTCAACGCCGGGCGTTTCTCGACGACGAGCCGGTACAGTACGGCAGCGTCCAGCCGGTGTACGGCGGGCCATTGGTTGCTGCCATCGCCCACGTAAGCAGATTCCCCTTTTTCTTTGGCCATACCAATTATAATAGGTACAAAGCCATGATCGCCAGCGCCATGCACGCTCGGGGGCAGGCGCACGAGGTACACGTCCACACCTTTGGTAGCCACGGCATTTGCCGCCTCGTCGGTAGCCGCACGCGGGATCTGGTCGGACTGCACATTCAGTGCATCGTCCTCGGTCACAGGCCTGTCGTAGCGCAGCAGGCCCATTCCAGTGGTTACTACAAGCGGCTTGTCCGAGCCCGCCAATGCATCGCCCAGCGTTTCAATGATCTTCCGATCGGCCTCGCAGCTGGCTTTGAACTGCGAAAAATCGTGATTAAACGCCGTGTGAATAACTGCATCGGAATCAGCCACTCCCCGACGCAATATTTCAGGATCGTTTACATCGCCTTGGAGCGGCGTTGCGCCGGCGGCTTTCAGTTGGGCTACCGCATTGTCGGAGCGAACGAGGCCGAGTACTTCGTGGCCGTGCTTTAACAGTTCATTCAGGATAGCGGAGCCTACAAATCCCGAGGCCCCGGTTAAGAATACGCGCATATTGTCTCAATTTTGTTCGATGCAAAATTGAAATACCCCACACGGGCAAACAAGGTCATTTGTCCATAATCCGGGCCTCGCGCTGTGCGTGGCGTATGCGTGTGAGGGTTTTGAGGGAAATGCCGAGGTAGGCGGCCACCATCCGCAGGGGTAACCGTGCCAGGTAATCGGGGTAGGCGGTGATAAAATCGGCGTAACGCTCCTCCGGCGTGCCGCTCAGGATCGTCAGGATGCGGTTGCGGTTATGGTAAATGGTGCGGGCAATGAGTGCTTCCGAGAACTTTTTGAGCGCCGGAATTTCTTTCAGCAACTTGTCGAAATCCGGTTTGGTCCAAAGCAAAACGGTACTCCGCTCCACGGCCTCGATGTTGATCAGCGACGGGGCTTGCTTGTCGTAGCTCTCCACATCGAGCGTCCAGCTGTGCTGCGGAGAAAATTGCAGGATATGCTCGCTGCCGTCTGTGCGGAGGTGGTATGACCGGAGCATTCCGCTGGCGATGAATACTTTGTGTCTGCAAATTTCCCCTGCACTCAGCAGCACCTCGTTCCTGTTCAGTTGCCGTAATGCAGCCGTACTTTCAATATGCCTGATCGTATCGAGCGACAGATCGGTTTGCGCAGCCAGGTAGTTTTCAAATTCGGTATGCATTTACCAAAGTTAGCAAAAAAATCCCCCGACCGGGTAATGTCCGCATGGGCGTAAGCGGGGAAACCTGTACGCCCATGCGAGACTTTTAACTAAAACTCACGCAATCGCAGATCGCCTGCATGTTCGCTTGGGTGACGGCATCAATGTACTGACGGCCGTGCTGATCGCTGCTCATGCTCACGCCGGAGAGCTGGCCGCAGAGGTATTCGTAAATAGCGTTGATAATATCCGTAGTGTAATATTCCGACGATGTGTCGGCAACGTTATTGTACGGCGGGGTGATGATGTTCGCATTCGAGCCATCGGTAAACTGGACAGTTGCCTGTGCGAAGGTTAACGTCGGTTTTTCGCCTGCGGTAGCAGGAATTTGAAAACCCATGAGCAGGATAATATGGTCGTCTTTGGAATTGTCGCCAATCTCGTAGTCGATTTTACATGAAACAAATATCCCGAGCTGCGCCGAAACGGACGATTCCTGGTACCAGGTGCGGAACGGGCACGACTCGTAAAAATATTCCGAAGCCTGATCGAAGGGGTAGGTGCCGCCGTCGAGGCTGTTTTCCTGTTGCCAGTTTTGCACAGAACCATTCCCTATCCTGGAATTGAGGCTCCCAGGGAAACTTCCGTTATCGAATGCCATCGTGTAGTTTTCGCGTGGGTCGCCCGAGTTCGAATAAATGGTTGTGTTGAAGGGCTTGGCTACCGTTGTGCACAAACGGTTGATCGTATGGCAAACTACCGGCAGGAAATAGAACTGCCCGCCATTGTCGGTTATCTTGTAAATCGCAGCCGAAAACTTGTTGAATGCGGCCGTTACAAAATCGAAAACCTCCACAAATGCCTCGGCTGCTTCTTCTGAAACGCCAAAACTCTCAATGGCGCCCGTGGTACCGAGCATCCAGGCCTCGAAATCCACGGCATCGATCACCGCATCGGAAATCTGGTAGGCACCGTTCAGATTCATATCATAATGCTGGATCGAGACCAGCGAGCCGGTGTTGTCGAAATAGGCGTCGAAATTGCAGGTATCGTCAAACGAAAACGCGGGGTTCTGATGCTTCAGACTCATCGAATATTTCGTCCAACCGTTCGTGGGAAGGTTGGTGGTATTATCGTCGTCGTAGCTGGAAAGCGATTGTTTGGCTGACTGTTCGGTAAACTCCGGGCAATCAATGGTATAAGTAGAATCCTCCACCATGTACACCACCTTGTTGTCGCTTTCGCTGCTCGAAGGATAGGGGTAGAGATTGTAAAACGTCGAAAAATCGACGTAGGGGCGGGAGTAAGAAGTATTCCAGAATTCCGGCTCATACGTATAGAGCAGGAACGACTGGATCTGATCGTTCCAATCGCCTACTTCGGTGCCGTCGAGATTGAAGCGACCGACCTCGTTGAGGTCCGAGTAAGGGACGTAAGGGGCAATTTTCGAAAAATTACCTTCGAAATCAGTCTGGTCGAAAATGATCAGCCACGCATTCGGTCCCGTTTTCAGGGACGAGACGCTGCCCGTGCCGCTCATTTTATCGCTGTCGGGCCAGCCGATATCCGACAATGAGCCCGCATTGTATGGACCGGTAAAAACACCGCTATCGCCCAGGTAGTCACTGTTTTCACCAAATAACACCTGGTTCAGGTTCAGGTCGGTCAGCTGGCTCCTGCTCGGCCACGACGTGGTAGTCCAGAACGACGGCTCCTGCTTATAAATGATGAAACTCTGAATCGCATTCTTCCATACCCCCTCGTTTCCGCCCGATTGGTTGACGCGTTCAACGTGGTTCAAGTCGCTTTCCGGCGTATTTGGGGGAATCATCCAAAGGTTTCCGTTGTAGCTGGTCTGATCAAAAACGATCACCCAGGCATCCCCGGTTTTCAGCGAATCGTTGTTGGCATCGATATTATCCTGGCCCTGTGCGCCATTATAAGAGTCGCTTCCACCGCTGTAATTGTTGTTATTCCAAAGTTCCAAGTCTGCCATAAAGCGTTTTGAAGTGATAGGTTGGATAAAATACTGTACAAAATCGTAGAATTTATTTGTACAAGTAGTTTAGATGATAAACTTACCGCTGGACGCTTTGGGGATTGATTTAACGGTCGAAGAGGGGGCGGTGCAGGGAAGGTTGGCAAGTCAAATCAGCCGAGAAGAGACAAGGTAAGTGATTCGGCTAGGGAAAACGCGCCGTGACAAATCGCGTAGCGATGTAATATTGGTAGCAAAATGGTACCAGACAAATCTGACGAAATCCCGTCAGGGATGTAACGACGGTGCAAGCTTGGGCGATGTCGTTACATGCCCAGGGGGCATTTATGGAAATGGCGATGTTTAGGTTATGCTACCAATGTTGCATGCCTGATGGCATTTACTTGTCGTCATAATGCCCTCGTGCCGCCAACCTGTCACACCCCGGGCGGCTCCGCCACCACCTCCCTTTCCATCGCCAGCAAAAACACCGTCGAAATAATCAACCCCGCGCCAATGTAATCCATCACCAAAAACGGCACGCCGAGCCAGCTGACGGATAGCACGGCGGCAGACAGGGGTTCGGCGGAGGTGAGGAGGCTGGCTTTCTGGCCGCCGATGTGTTTTACGCCGGTGAGGTAGGCGTAAAATGGGATAAGGGTGCCGAAGAGGACGACGAATGCGGTGTAGGCGTAGGTATGCGCGTCCCAGAGGCCGTCGGTGTGCCAGGGGGCGCGTACGAGCGAGATGCCGATGCCGCCGATGAGCAGGCCCCATCCGATGATGGTCGTCTCGTGGTATCGTTTCAGGAGCGATTCAGGCTGGATGGTGTACATGGCCAGGCTCGCGGCGGAGGCGATGCCCCACGCGAGCGCTGTGCCCGAAATGGCGAGTTCGCCGGGCTTACCGTGGGTGACGAGCAGGAAAGTGCCGAGCATGGCGACGGCGATGGCTACCAGGTTGAGCGGCCGCAAAGGTTTCCTGAATTTGACGGCCAGATAAACGGCGATCATAATGGGGCTGGTGAATTGCAGGATGGTGGCGGTGGCGGCATTGGAATGTTTGATAGCCGCGAAATAAGTGTACTGCACCGTCAGCATTCCAAGGATACCGAAAGATAGAAGGCGGAGTGCGTCGCGCTTGTCCTTCCAGGGCGCCAGGGTGTCGGCATTTTTCCGAAGGCCGCTGATGGCCACGAGGGCAATGCCGGATACGAGCATTCGGACCGACATCAGCCATTCGACGCTGATGTGTTGTTGCTGAAATAAAAACTGACTGAATGTACCCGATACGCCCCACAAACTGGCTGCGATAAGCACCATAGCGATTCCCTTCCCCGCCTGATTTTGCATTTTGAACTGATAGAATTAAGATTGTCACGCAAAATTAGTTTCGGCAAGGCGTAATTTTTCCTCGATTTTCGGGGCATATTTGCAATTTTGTTTCGTCAAAAAGTCATTATGATCGCACTCGACGCATTCGACATTTCCATTCTTTCGATCCTCCAAACGGATAACACCACGCCCCAGCGGGACATAGGGGAGCGGATCGGGCTATCGGCGCCGGCGGTACAGCGGCGCATCAAGCGGCTTCGCGAAACGGGTGTCATCCGGGCGGATATTTCGGTACTCGATCCGGAGAAACTCGGCCGTCCGATCACGATTTTTACGGAAGTGAAAATGGAAGTCGAGAAGGTGGAGATCGTGCGGCAGGCGAAGGAAATTTTTAGCGGCACGCCGCAGGTGCAGCAATGCTATTACGTAACGGGCGATGTCGATTTTATCTTGATCCTCGTGGTTTACAGTATGAAAGAATATGAAGAACTGACGCAGCAGTTGTTTTTCGGGAACAATAATGTTAAAAACTTCAAAACCAGTATCGTACTCGATATCGTTAAAGCCGGCTTGAATATTCCGGTCAATAAGCAATAACTTTGGCACACGTCATCGACAAAATCTCATTAGCCATTTATGTTTTCCATTCAAAAACTGCTTTCCAAATTCCGTAGCTCCGATATTGACCAAAAGGCTGAACCTGAGTATTATTTATCCGTTTGCTGCATTGTCAAAGACGAAAACGATTACCTGCCCGAATGGCTGGATTATCACCGGAAAATAGGGGCCGGGCACTGCTATATTTACGATAATGGCAGCAAGACGCCCGTCAAAGAGCTGATCGATGCGCTGGGTTATGCCGGTTTCGTGACGGTTACGCGTATTCCCGGGCAGAACATGCATGTGAAGGCCTACCAGCATTGCCTCGATAACTTTGGTTATAAATCAAGATGGATCGCATTCATTGATATGGATGAATTTATTGTGCCGAAAAACGAGAGCGCGAACCTGCCCGAATTCCTTGAAAAATATGAGAATTACGGAGGGTTAGGGCTGTCGTGGCTGATATTTGGTTCAAACAATCATATCAGTAAACCGGCCGGTAGCCAGTTGCAGAATTTCACGAGGCGATCGGAAATTTCTTTCCCGCCTAACCGCCATATCAAAAGCATTGTGCAGCCCCGCCACGTGCGGTCGGCTTATAAATCGCATTGTTTCAAATTCAAGCCCGGGTTTTCCTGTGTGAACGAACATTTCGTGCCCATTGAAGAAGCAGTGGCCGACGTAAGCGTGGATACGATCCAGCTCAATCATTACTATTGCCGGTCACTGGAAGAATATCACCAGAAAATGGAAAGGGGAATCAGTGACACGAAACGCAAACGGAAGCTGGAAGAATTTCACAACCACGATAACGAATCGAATGCCGTGGAAGACACGACGATCCTTCGGATTTTAGAAAAACTCAAAACGGATCAGAACGCCTGAAATACAAACAAAAAACCCCGGAACAGCATCCGGGGTTTTTTAATGAGCCGATAACTGTGGTTCTATTCGGCGGATGGCGTTCCGCTGGTTTGTGTAGCCAGGTTCCGGTAATTGCCGGTCGTGCCGGTGTGGTTTTTCGTGTTTCTGGGCGACGAGCCGCTGCCTTCTTTTACGGAGTTATCCGTCTCTGTGAGGTTTTTGCGACGGATTTCAATGGCTTCTTTGGAAAAGAGCATTGAATTGGCATGCGCCTGTTCCGAATACCGGCCCACATCGTTGGCATTTTCATGCGTAGCACCGCCCGGGCGGTTGCTGCCGTCACCTTCACTGCTTTTCTGCGCTACCTGGTCGGTCGGATTGGGCTTATCCGATGGTCCGGGACTTTTTTTCTCGGTCTCAGGGGTTGGCGTTTTTATGCCTTGGCCGGTTGCCTTGGTCGTTTTGGATTTGTCGGTGGAGCTGGTTGTGCTTTGGGCATAGGATGCGGAAGCTGCGCACAACAATGCGATTACCGCGGTTATCATCACTTTTTTCATAATAAACTATGTGTTGGTTATTGATTTCATATTAATTGTACCGCTAAAACTATGCCAGCCGCCAGCAATTTCCGCCAGTCGGTCAGGGCGTTTTGTTGATGAATTTCACATTGGATCGGATGTCGGTACGCAGCACGCTTTGCTGACGGAAACGGCGCAGGTAACGTTGCGCAATGCTGTCGAGCGCGGCGCTTCTTTCTTTGGTTTTTTTGCCGAAAAACGTCACGACTTTGGTCGGCTCGGTGATGGTTTGTTTCGTATCGGTATCCTTCCAACGGCCGTTGGCGTCCCATTCCGTGTAACCTTCGGGGAAATAGGTGCTGATCACACTATCGCTGAAATTCTTCCATTGCTGCTCGCTCACGGTGCCGCCTCCCGGAATATCCCTCCCGAAATAGAGGTCGCTGCGCTGGTAGCCCGCGCAGGATGCGAGGCCGAGGCAGGCCACCATCGCCCAGTTTTGCATTCGTTTTAAGTTGATCATCGTTCAGGTCGTACGTTTTGCAGTTTGAATGGGTAATTTAATGCACCCAATTCTGCGCCGCAAGTTACTTCGGGTATTGTTAGCATAGAAATAAATTGACCAAATGTAGAAATCGGACTGCATTGATGCTTCCCAAACTTTCCCGCATTCATCCCACGACAGCGGCGTCCGTCCCATTTTTTTGCGTTTTTCTGAATCAAAATTCACTTTTACGGCCAGTAGCGGTTACAAAAAACGCAGCTTGCCCCGTCCGAATCGACCTTCCTCTCGTGAATAATTTCCAGCGCAATGCCGCGGTTAAGGCCGTGCTGCATTTGGAATCGCAATGTCAAACCTTTAAACCATAGACGCATGAGCAGGAACATTTCTTGGATCAACGAAATCAAGAACAACACCGACGAAGATTACATTATCTGGTGCCACGACACCGACAATGAGGGCGAGTACCGGGATTTTGTCACCGACAAGCCCGTGGGCAAAAATGACGGCGGCCAGCAGGTTATCATCAAAGCCGGTGCGCATCTCGTGGCGGGCGGCTGCGGTATTCCCGACGGCGGCGATAAAGACGGAAAGCCCAAAGCCCGCGTGATTTGCGCCTATTCGGCAGCACAGAACCACAGCGGCGACCCGGGCGCCGGTCTGCGGATCAACCGGGTGATGGGTGATGACGATCAGGATAAAATCGTGTACCGTGACCATTATACTACCAGGCAGCTCGCCGAGATCATTTTTCCCCGCGGTATGGAGCAGAACATTATCCTCCGGATCGACGCGGACGGAATTTACCTCGACATCAAGGAAGCCAAAACGTCGTCGGAATGGCAGGCGTACCTGTTCGGGCAAAAATTGAAAGACTTCTTCGAGGAACTGGCTCCCGAGCTGGCGAAACTGGCAATCCAGGCTGCTCAGAAAGCATTGGAAGCGGTCTGATCGCGAGATTTGCAGTCATTTTCCCGCCCTGTTCTCCGCCTTATCCGGCCGGGGAGCAGGGCTTTTTTATGATGGATAGCGCGATACCGGTAGCGTCTGGCCCGGAAATTATCTATTTTTAAACACCGCTGTCAGTACGCTCGTTAAGGCATTCATCAAAAACGAAAAGGTCATGCAGAAAATCGTCCCGCATTTATGGTTTGACAAGGAAGCTGCGGAAGCGGCAGAATTTTACGCATCGATATTCCCGGAATCGCGGGTTACCAGCATTACACGTATGGAAGACACGCCGTCGGGCGACGCGGATATGGTCATTTTCGAGCTCTGGGGCCAGAAGTTCATGGCGATCAGCGCCGGCCCGATCTTCAAACCCAATCCATCCATTTCCTTCATGGTTAACTTCGACGCGCTGTTTTTTGGCGGTTCGCAGGAGGCTGCGCGGGAGAAAATCGACGAGGTGTGGAACAAGCTGTCGGAAGATGGGAGCGCGCTGATGCCGATCGACGAATATCCGTTCAGCAAGCGGTATGGCTGGGTGCAGGACAAATACGGGGTTTCATGGCAGCTCATTCTCACCAATCCGGAAGGAGAGCCGAGGCCGACGATCATTACCTCGCTGCTGTTTGTGGGCGAGCAATGCGGCCGGGCCGAGGAAGCGATCAATTTCTATTGTTCCGTCTTCAAAAACTCGAAACTGGGCTCGATTCACCGCTACCCCGAGGGCGGCCCGGGGCCGGACAAGCCCGGTACGGTGATGTTCGCGGATTTCAAACTGGAAGATTCGTGGTTTACCGCGATGGATAGCGGGCATGTCCATAAATTCAATTTCGACGAAGGCGTATCCATCGTCGTGAACTGCGACGATCAGCAGGAAATGGATTATTTTACCCAAAAACTATCGGCGGTACCCGAAGCGGAGCAATGCGGATGGATCAAGGATAAATTCGGGGTATCGTGGCAAATCACGCCCATTGAACTGGAAGAAATGATGGTAAATGCCTCCCGCGAAGAGCTTAACCGGGTTACGCAGGCATTGCTGCCAATGAAGCGGCTGGAAATAGCCCCTCTGAAAAAGGCATTTGAAGGAAAATAAGCCATTCAAAAACCCGACGGCGCATGATCTCAGCGCCGTCGGGTTTCTTTTTAACACCACTTAACTTCCCGCAGGAACAATGAACTCGAACGACGGCCCGATCGTGTAACCGGGTTTGCCGGGGAATGGCATTGCGCACAGCTTCTGGGCGGTCAGTTTGAGGTCGTACATGACGCCCACGGTGTTGTCGAGGTTTTCGGGATGGCCGTTGAAGGTCGTATGCAGTCCCGCGAGCAATGAATAGTAGCTCCCATTGAACTCATTCATCCGATTCAATTCCTCGCTGCCAGCAGGAAGCATGCTGGTTTTAGTATTGGGAAACAATGGAAAAACGTCCGCTGGCGTGAACGGAATCACCGGCCCGGAGAATGAATAGCCATTTTCGGCATGCTCGTCCTTCACAAGCCTTCTACCTTTGTACAACTCCTCGAAACGATAATAATGCGCGAGCTCGTCGTCCTGGTCGAGCGGGGAGGTGGAAGTGCCTTCGCCTTGCTCGATAATGATATTAATGGCGTCGATCGCGTTTTGTTTGGTATGAATTGGAAAGAGCTCATTGGACGGGAAGAAGGACGAGGTAACCTGCTTCGCCTGGTCGCCGGGCAGATCATCGGGCGCCAGTTCGTCGATCTTCTGCTGAATGGCCTGGTAAAACTGGCCGATCGTGCTGAATGTAGGCAGTGCTTCCAGGCTCACCGATTTGAAAACAATCGGATTTTCCGGTTCTTCAATTTCCATGAACACCTTCTTAACGACATGCGGCGAGTATTTTTCCAGGCCCACGATGAGTCCGTTGCCAATGCCCATCGGCAGCGGGCCGGGGTATTCCGGCACAAAATCGCTCTTGTCTATCACCGGCTCGCCTTTCAGTGCATTCAGGATATTGGCAGCGATGGTCATGTGCAGCATTTCCTCTATCACGATCGAATGGATGATCTGGCGCTGCTCGGGATTAGTACCGGGTTTCAGCGAGAACATCGCCGTGAGGTAGGGCGGTATGGTAGAATGTTCCAGCTCGATGGCCTTTTGCAGCAGCGGGTAAAGCTCTTCCAATGCATTGGCCGTCAATGCCTTCTCGATATATGTTGAATCTATTTGTAGCATGGTGAATAAATTTTAAGCTGTTGATCAGAGATTTTCAAATAAATTGGGCACATCGCGGAAGCCCGGGAACGAGCCGTTCTTTGCCTTTACGGCCTCGATATATTCGGCCTGCTTTTTGGTAGGAGCCGTACCGGGCGCAGTCGGGTTGGTTGCCGAAAGTTGCAAAGCCTCTCGCTGATGCGTTGGGCTGCCGGTGATCTGCGGGTTGTTGAGCCAGGCCAGAATGGTATTGCGCTTGGCGTCGGACAGGTCGCGCGTCACGGGCATATGCATGGTGTCGTTGATATCCCGCGAAAATGCGAAGAGCATAATTTTCTTCTTCTCGATCAGGGCTTGCGGGTCGGCCAGATTTGCGACATACTTGCTCATGATCGGGTAAAGGTTGGCGTATTGCGTCATTATCTCCGAAATATCGTCCCAAACGGGGGTGGTCAATGCCTGGAAATAGTCGCGCAGATGGACGACGATGCTCTCCGGGGCAAATGCAGGGTCCGGGGTGGCTGTCTGGTAAGTGATATTGTAAATCTGCCCGTCGATATACACGCGCGGACTGTGGATCGCATTGCCCGTCAGCTGCATTTGCACCTTCCCGTTCCCGTCGGTCGCGAGCTGGCCGTCGAACGTAAGTCCGTCTGCCGGAAAATTGTTGCCGTACACAATGGAAATCGGGTTATTGGGGCCCAGCGGCGTATTGGCGGTAGGCGGGTCGAGCGTGACGTTGATGCCTTCCTTGGGTAATGGCACACCCCATTGGTAGGCGTAGAAATCCACTTGCGTCGACTGGTCGGTATCCAGTCTCAATACAAAGTTATCCGCCCTGGCCACGAGGCCGTCGATAGCCTCGCGCGCCATAATCACAAAATGGCCCGGCATGGTGGTGGAAGGCGCTACCAGGAGCAGCTGGTTATTCCGCAGGGTATTCATCGTCTCGTCCGGCAGGTTGTCGAATGACACGATTCCGCCGGTTTGGATCAGCCATTCCGGGTCCGATCGGTATTCCAGCGTGCCGATTTCGATCATATCCTCCGGCAGGATATAGTAGGCATGGGTGTATTCGCTGACAAACCCCGCTTGCGGTACTTTGCTTACGGCGAGGCGCAGGTCCTGGTTATAAGTAACGGTACCCTCCGCATCGGAAACCGGCATACTGGCGCCAAAGTCGGCGCTGACGCGCTTTTTGTCCTGTTCTACCAGAAAATTCGTCACGCTGAAATACGTCCTCTGGGCATTGGGCGCCATGTAAATGCCGTACAAACGCCGCGAAGGCGAAAAGGTAATGGGTTCGCCTTCGAAATAGGGCCCGATCGAACCCATGAGCCTGCCCAGTGAAAACCTTCCTTCGTTATGATTGTAGTAGTAGCCGAAGGGATTCATGTTGATCGCCAGCTTGTCGCCTTGCGTAGTGGCGCGTAACGTGCGCAGGAATGCCGACTGATCGGCCATTTCGCCCCATACGATATTGGTGATCACCGAAGTCCAGGTCGCGCCCAGCGGCTGGCCATTGATTTTGGCACCTGCCAATTGACGGGGCTGGATGTCCCGGAAGCTGGTCGTGGAAATATCACCTTTGAAAAGCAGGTCGCCATTGGCCGTGCAAATGCGTAGCTGCACGCACCATAATGCGGAGTACATCTGGGCGTCAGGGTCGAGATCGACCATCTTGCCGGTGGGACGTCCCTCGGCGCCTACCACGGCCTGACCGATGATGATGTCTTCGGCAGCATTAGCCTGCGTGGTGCCGTCGGGCAGGAAAATTTGTTTGACCGTACAATCCCGGAAATCGAAAACCGCGCCGCCTTCGGGGTTCCACCAGCCATTAGTCCCGCTCTGGCCGGGCAATGAGGGCTCCTGGAAGCTCGGTTGGAAAGTTTTGTTGTTGTAATGCGCCGGATCGTTGTTAACCGTGCTGACATCTGAAAGGAAATCGCCCGTAAATATCAGGCGTGGGGCATGGAGGTAAGACATGATGCTGTGATGTTCATGGTGATATATATCGTTTGCAGCAGAAGTAACCGCACATTTATTTTTTACTTACTTATTCGGGTTATTTGTAGAATTAGTTATTAAACGGTCGGGTCGCATAAAGGTTGCTTCAAGGCTGTTGCGGCTGCTTTCCGCCGTTTAGTCATGTCCGTTTTGGCACGCGCCGCGTTCGAAAGCGGACGGTTTTCTTTGAAAGAATCACCTCGGTATGATTGTTATTGATTGATAATGAAGGTTTTACAAAACTGGCATGGCATTGGTAGTTCGCGAAGCGAACTAAAACTTCCTGCCCGGTCATGATCAGAAACCACTTAACTATCGCTCTCAGGAGCTTTTTTAACGGTAAAGGCTATTCGTTTATCAATGTAACCGGCCTTGCTGTCGGGATGGCTTGCACGATATTACTATTTATGGTAGTGCAGCACGAAACGAGCTACGATCTGTCGCAGTCGAACTTCGAGCGCATTTACCGGGTCGAAACGGAAAACATCAAAGAAAACCATACCTACCCGGGCACCTATACCGGCATGGGTAATGCATTGCGCGCCGACCTGCCGGAAGCGGAAATCATCGCACCGGTGATGCAAACTGGCGGGCGCACAATGGCGGCCGGGGAGAAGAAATTCAGGGAATCGTTCGTATTTGCGGACAATGCCCTTTTTCGCACGCTCGATTACACCTGGATAGCGGGCAGCCCCGCCCGAGCGCTCTCGCAGCCGGGTACCATCGTGCTGACACGCGCTTACGCGGAGAAATATTTTGGAACGGTGGATGCCCTTGGAAAAACAATCCGGGTGGATAATGCGCAGGACCTGACGGTTACGGGCGTGGTGGAGAATTACCGGGTCACAACCAGTTTCCCATTCAATATGCTCGTGTCTTTCGGAACTGTGAAACAACTCGATCCGGGCTTTGACGACAACCGTTGGAACGGCTGGAATGACAATTACCAGGTTTATGTGTTGTTAAAAAAGGGCATCGACGCGGCGCAACTGACCGGGCGTTTCGAGGATGTGGTCTTGAAATATATGGGTAAGGAAATGTTGGCTGATAAGCGGTTCAAGCTCAATCGTTTATCTGAAATACATTACGCGGGTAATCTGGGCGGCCGGACTGCCAATACAGGCTTGCTGAAAACACTTTCCGCTATCGGCGTGCTCGTACTGCTGATCGCCTGTTTCAATTTCATCAACCTCAGCACCGCGCGGGCATTCAAACGCGCGAAGGAAATAGGTATCCGCAAAGCCATCGGCAGTAACCGAAAAGCATTGATTTACCAGTTCCTGGCCGAAGCGGGACTCATTACATTCTTTGCCGGAGTCATTTCCCTGATACTAAGCATATTACTACTGCCGGTACTCGCCGCGGCACTCGCCATTCCGCTTACGTTGGACGACCTTTTAACGCCGCAAATCGCGCTGTTTACCCTTGTTTTATTGGTGTTAACCACCTTGCTGGCAGGCGTCTATCCTGCATTGCGCCTGTCGGGGATGGCACCGATCTGGACACTCAAAAATAACGCGGTGCCACGTACCGGACAGTGGTTTTCCATGCGCGAAGGGCTGGTAGTGGTGCAATTTACCGTTTCGCTCGTGCTGATCTGCTGTGCAATGCTCATCGACCGGCAGCTGGATTTCTTCCGCAATGCCGATCTCGGGTTCAATAAATCGGCGATTATCACCGTGGGATTGCCCGATAACAAGCCCGAAAAGCTGCAAACGCTCCGCAACGAGCTGACCCGGTCGGCGCAGATTAAGGACGTGAGTTTTTCATTCAACAGCGCTTCGGCGGAAAGCAACTGGATGCAGGGAATGGAATACCGTGAGGGGCCCAAGGTGGTCCAGGTCAAATCCCAGATGAAAATGGGCGACTCGCATTACCTCGATACTTACGGCATTCGAATGTTGGCCGGCGAGCCGCTGAAAGACAGCGACACGACCAATTTCAGGATTTTGGTTAACGAAATATTCCTCGGCAGGATCGGTATCACCAACCCGCGTGCGGCTATCGGGCAACGGGTGTATTTCGGAGACGGCAACGAGTTTGCCACCATCGCGGGGGTTGTCCGCAATTTCCACGTCAATTCGCTCCACCAGAAAATCGACCCGACGCTGATCCAGATCGTACCGAACAATTATTACCAGGCGGGTATCAAACTACAAAACGAAAATGCGAGCACCGCTTCCATTCAAACCGCATTGGCAGATATAGAGAAAGCCTGGACGGCGGTATATCCTGATCACTTGTTTGAATACAGTTTCCTGGATGAAACGCTCGCCAAGGCCTACCAGTCGGAAACGCGCACAGCCCGCTTGATAGAGGCAGCGACGATTCTAGCATTACTCATAGCCAGCATGGGGCTTTTCGGTCTCGCCACATTTACCGCCGAGCAGCGGACCAAGGAAATTGGTGTAAGAAAAGTGCTCGGTGCGTCGGTAAGCAGCGTTGTAGGCCTGCTTTCGAAGGATTTTCTCAAACCGGTCGTACTGGCAATCGCCATCGCTTCGCCCGTTGCCTGGTACCTGATGAACCAATGGTTGCAGAATTTCGAGTTCAAAATCTCCATTTCGTGGTGGCTTTTCCTGGCGGCCGGGCTGCTCATGACCGCCATTGCATTGCTGACAGTCAGCTTCCAGAGCCTGCGCGCCGCGATGCTCAACCCGGTGAAAAGTTTGCGGAGCGAATAACGTTGTTATGTTAGGATACGGCATTGAAATCCATTTAATTCGCTCCGCACGGATAACCGCGGATCGATCGTAATGGATAACTGGAAAGCAATCGCATATCTTCTCGCCTCCGGGCAGGGGTTTGTCCTGAGCCTGTCTTTGATCGCAAAAGGCATCAAAGGCAGGCGGGCCAGTCTCTTTCTCGGGCTGATCCTGCTGGTACTCAGCGAGGAACTGCTCAATGCGTGGGCCATGCAACTGCGTTACCACAGCCAGCCCGATGCTTTTCCGTTCTGGAATTTCCAGAGTTACCTGCTGCTTACGATCGCTACCTGGTTTTTCGTACGACTCACCACCGAACCGGATTACGTTTTCAAGCCCCGGCACAGCCTCTTTTTCGCGCCGGTGGCGGTGGAGATTATCATCCGGTGCATATGGCAGGCTTACCGGCGGCACACAGGCATCGAATTACCTTCGCTGCTCGACAACCCGGCCTGGTTTTTCGCAACCGAGATATTGCCCATTATCGGGATGATCGCGGTGCTGGCTGTTTACGCTTACAAATTGCACGGTTTTCATGCGGGCTGGAAAAAGCAGTCGACCGTTTCCAGCGTTGCTATTTACTTCCGGTTTTACGGCCTTTTCGGCTTCCTGATGCTCTTGACGTTCCTGTGGATCGCCGGTGTGATCCTCGAATGGCCGGTGTTCTCCGGGATCGAGGTGTTACTGGCCCTTTGCCTCTTTGGCTTGGGTTACATCGGCTACATTACGCCGGAATTTTTCATGCTGCCCGTTTTGCCCAAAGAAAAGCCCGCCGAACGACCGGATTTCGCCCGTTATGACGACCCGGCCGAGCTTCGACGGTTAGCGAATGCATTCATGCAGGACCAGCTTCACACGCGGTCGGGGCTTACGCTCGATGACCTGGCTGCGCATCTGCAATTGCCGCCTCGCTACATTTCGTACCTGATCAACACGAATTTCAATACCAGTTTCAATGGTTACGTCAACAGCTTCCGTGTCGAAGAAGTGATCCGTAAACTGGCCGACCCGGCCGAACAGCACAAAACCATCCTCGGCCTTGCACTCGACGCGGGGTTCAGTTCCAAATCCACTTTTAATCAGGTTTTCAAACAGCACACCGGGAAATCGCCCTCGCAGTTTGCGCTCGTGCAGAAATAGGCAAAGCATGGGTGAAAAAGCGCAAAAAATGCGTCCGAAAACACGATTCCGGACGTCCGGACGCCTATTCCGGGCGCTTGGCTCGTGTCCGGTCATTTGTTTTGCAGCATTCATTTATCAAAAATAGGTTATGCTCAAACACGCTTTGCTTCTGTTAGCCATCCTCGTTGCGCCTTATGCTTATGCATTAGTTCCTTCTGCTCATTGCAATGCAGCCAACACACAGTTTCAGGTCAAAATAAATACCAATGTCGAGCTGCTGGGCTTTGTCTATTTCCTGGGCTATGAAGGTGCCCAATCCGAAACCGCGTCCTATTCTGAAAAAGACCGCAAGCGTTACGCCTACGGGATCGATCTTTACCACCGATACAAATCCTTCGCCGGCAGCAAGCACCTGGCCGTCGCAGTCGGTTACGCGCAGGACATCTGGCTCGACTATTTCATTAACCTGCTGATT
This sequence comes from Dyadobacter soli, assembly GCF_900101885.1. Lineage (GTDB taxonomy): Bacteria > Bacteroidota > Bacteroidia > Cytophagales > Spirosomataceae > Dyadobacter > Dyadobacter soli. The sequence goes on from NZ_FNAN01000013.1 coordinate 102,465, forward strand.
CAGCTCGAAGATTTTCCCAATGCCAAACTGACCCCGCAGATTGCACCCGCTTACTACCTGCGCTTTTCAGCCACAGGCGACGAGGAAGAGGCCAAAAAGAATGCCAGCGCCTTTCTCGAAGCGATGAACGGCTTGTACCAGGAGGTCGGGTTCGGTACTTACCTCGCGCAAAGCCGGAATTTGTATGCCAATGCCGCCGCGCAAGTGACTGCCGGCCTGCCCGACGACCGGTTCCTGCCCGCTATGGAGGCATTCTACCAGGGACATTTCGATAGCTACAACCTGATACCCAGCCTCACGCTCCCTGCAGGCATGGGCTTCGGCGCGAAGTACGAATCCGGCGGCAAGCGCCACGCATTCCATGTTTTCGGCACATTCGCCAGCCAGCAATGGACCGATTCCACGAAGCTCGACATGGGTTTCGCCGATGAAAAGCATTTGCTGGAACTCAGTACCCACGAATTCGGGCATTCATTTGTAAACCCCTGCGTGGACCGCGTACCCGAAGAGCTGATCCGCGATACCGGGACGCTATTCGATCCGATCAAAGACGCGATGAGCCCCCAGGGCTACCCGGCCTGGAAAACCTGCCTGTACGAGCACTTCGTACGCGCCGGGGAGGTCGTGATCGCGCGTAACCTCGGCCACCATGAAGACGCCGAGCGGATCAGAAATCACTACATTAATAACCGGAAATTCATCTACCTCGACACGCTGATAACCGAACTGGACAAGTATAATACTACCCGAACCGGCACTTACCAGCAGGCTGTGATCAATGCGATGCTGCGCTTGCGCGAGGTGGCGAAGCCCAGATAAGCCACTGCTTGCATTCGTGGAAGCACGTTTGCCTAACTTCTTGGTTTGCTGCGTATCCCCTTGAAAAATAGTACCACAAAAGCAAACAAAAGTAGCGGAACCCGGATTTGCTAGAAGGTAATTTTGTCAAATACTCATGTTGCAAAACCTTCTAAGCTAATAATTATGCAAAAGAAAATTTTATTAAATCTTTCTCTTTGTAGGTGCGCTCTTTGGTTGCTGTTGATGGGGTGCCTGGCCGGCGGAAATGCATGGGGCCAGCAGTCCAGGAAGATCTCCGGTAAGGTGACGGACGAGAAAAACGAGCCGCTTCCGGGGGTGAATGTGCAGCTGAAAGGAACCACCACCGGGTCCAGCACGGATGCGGGCGGGAATTATACCATCAATGCCGGTGGTGACGATGCCCGCCTGATCTTTTCGTTTATCGGTTATAAAAGTCAGGAGGTGCCTGTGGGCAATGGCTCGGTGGTGGACGTGAAACTGGCGGCCGATATTTCGGTACTGAACGAAGTGGTGGTGGTGGGGTACGGAACGCAGTCGCGGGAGACGGTGACGACTTCGATCGCCAAACTCGACACGCGTGTAATGCAGAACGTTACCTACGCCAACCCGGCTTCCGCATTGCAGGGAACCATCCCGGGCCTGCGCGTACAGAGCACGTCCGGGCAGCCCGGCGAGCGGCCACGCGTGATCCTGCGTGGGGGAACTTCCATTAACAATCCCAATGGTTCGACGCCCTTATATGTAGTCGACGGTGTAATCCGCGGCGATATGGACCATATCAACCCCGCCGATATCGAATCGATACAAGTGTTGAAGGATGCCGCTTCGACGTCGATTTATGGTTCCAGGGCTTCCAATGGGGTAATTATAGTAGAAACAAAATCCGGTAAAAGCGGACGGATGCAGGTTTCGTACAACTATAACCTCACCAGCTCGAAAGTGGGGAAGCTCTATGAACTGGCTGACGCAAAGGATTTTATCAAATTCATGCGGCTCGGTATCGCGGCGAGCGGGGTGAAGGCGCCGAGCACGCTGGCGTTCCTTACGCAAGCCAATGCAGGCGGCACGGGTAACGACCTGACTAACAAGACGGCATTCACCACCATGTACCTCAGCGCCGATAACGAGCACCTCCTGGGCCTCCCTGCCGACCAGTGGGGCGCCAGATGGGAAACCGCTCCAGATCCGCTCGACGCGAGCAAGACGCTGATTTTCAAAGGCACCGATTTTCAGAAAACGATATTCAGGACTGCCTATACCCATGATCATAACCTGTCGGTTTCGGGCGGTTCGGAAAAGGTGCGGTATAGTATGGGGGTAGGTTACCTGAATGCGCAGGGTATTTCTATTAATACAGATTACCAGCGTGTAACATTGAATGTGAACGGCGACGCGCAGGTGACCAAAAACCTTAATTTTTTCAGCCGTATCAATTATGCCAATGTCGACGACAACCAGGTGCCGGATGTCGGGATTGTTTTCAAAAACAATATCAATACCGCGCAGACGTCGAAATACCAGTTCGAAGATGGTTCGCTGGCACCCGGAAGGCTTTTCACGAATGGTAACCCGGCGTATTACATCAGCCGGTACGATGCCAAGCGCCGCCGCGACAACTATATGTTTGTGGTAGGCGGTAAATGGGAGATCGTGCCGGGGCTCACATTCCGACCGCAGGTGTCGCTGATCAACAACAATTTCGCCCGCCGCAGCTTCCTGAAATCCTACCTCGACGGCCCGCTGGTACTTAATCAGAACCGCGAGGCCACATTCGGTGAGACGAACCTCGTGCAGCGACAGGCCGATGCGGTGCTCAATTATGTCAAATCCGTTGGCAGCCTGCACCATTTCGAGGGAACGCTCGGCTACTCGTATTTCAAAGCGATGACCCGCGATGTGACCGCAGTGGGGCGCAATGCCGCTTCCGATCTTATCCCAACGCTGAACGCCTCGGCGACGCCGTGGAGCGTGACGGGCACCGAGTCGGAACAATTACTGTACGGCTATTTTGGAAGGATCAACTACAATTTTGACCAGAAATACCTGCTCAGCGTGAATGCGCGCATCGATGGTGCATCCAATCTTGGGGCCGAATACAAATGGGGCTTTTTCCCGGGCGTGTCGCTCGGCTGGAACCTGCACCGCGAGGATTTCTGGAAAGGTATGCCGCAGGCCGTCAACAGCCTGAAACTGCGGGGGAGCTACGGTGTGAACGGTAATATCAGCGGACTTGGTAATTACCAGGCGCAGGGGGCTTATGACGTGGGCAGTCGCTATTATGGCGACGCGGCGATCTACAATTCGGCGCTGGCCAACCCCGCATTGCAGTGGGAGCGCTCCAAAACGCTCAATTTCGGCTTCGATCTCGGCCTGTTCAACAACCGCATTTCGGGGGTGTTCGATATTTACCGCCGCGTGACCGACAACCTGCTCACCGACCTTGCATTGCCCCGTACCACCGGTTTTACGAGCATTCTCACGAATCTGGGAAGCCTGGAAAATAAGGGTCTGGAATTTGAACTGAATGCGTCGATCCTTTCCCCGCAGTCGGAGTTTCAATGGACGGCTTCGCTGAATGCGAGTTATGTTAAAATGAAGATTCTCGAACTGCCTGACAATGGCATCGAGCACAACCGCATCGGCGGCGTGAACATCTGGGACCCGTCTGCCAATGCATATGCCTGGAAAGGAGGCTTGCAGGAAGACGGGCGGATAGGGGATATGTTTGCCTACAAACAACTGAGCATTTACGCGACCGACGAGCAAGCCGCTGCCGGCCCGAAGGATATGCTGGTGGTCGGAACCGATAAAACCAAGCATGGCGGTGATGTGAACTGGCAGGATACCGACGGAAACGGCATTATCGACGATAAGGACCGCATTTACATGGGGAACCCGTATCCAAGATGGACCGGCGGATTTACCAACCGGTTAAACTACAAAGGTTTCGGGCTGACTGTGCGGATGGATTACACTTTGGGCCATATGATTTACAATGAAACCCGGGCACGCGTGCTGGGTAACTTCTCGGGCCAGAATGCTATTTCCAAAGCGGTTACGCGCTCGTGGCAGAAACAGGGTGACGTTACCGACATTCCACGCTACTACTGGGCCGATCAGAACCAGCAGTCGAACCTCTACCGCGGGAACTCGTATTACTACGAAAAAGGCGATTTCCTGTGCCTGCGCGAGATCTCATTGTCCTACAACTTCCCGCAATCCGTCGTAGGCAAGCGAATATCCTCGCTGCGCCTGCATGTGACGGCCAACAACCTGAAATACTTTACCAAATTCACCGGTCTCAACCCCGAGGAAGGCGGTACCGACAACGGCCGCTACCCGATGCCCCGCAACTTCATTTTCGGCGTGCAGTTCGTACCGGCATTTTAAGAAAACCCAACATTCCAAACCGCATAATATATGAAACCCATCATGCGAAAACTGATAGCGACTCTGATGGCCGTGGCGATGTTTTCGGCCTGTACGGACGATCTGACACTGAAGCCGATCAGCCAGATCACCAATACCTCGTTCTGGAAATCGCCCGAGGAGGCACGCGGCGCGCTCAACGGCATGTACGTACGGATGCGTACGCAGGCGGCGACCAACTTTTTCGTCTGGGGAGAGGCCCGGAGCGAAATGTGGGTCCAAAACTTCGGTTTCGACCCGTCCATTAACTTTTTCGCATTCGCCAACAGCCTCAGCCGCGTGAACCCCGGCCCCGACTGGACGGCCATGTACTCGGTGGTACACGACGCGAACATGATCCTGAAATACGTCCCTACGATCCAGTTTACGGCTGAATCCGACAAGAATGAAATCCTCGCCCAGGCCTATGCCATGCGTGCATTCATCTATTTTATGATGACCAAAACCTGGGGCGACCTGATCTTGCTCGACCAGCCAACCGAAGGCTTCGACCCCTCGACCATTTACAAGGAACGCAGGCCGCAAGCAGAGGTATTTGCTATGATTAAAAAGGATATCGAGAGCGCATTGGCCCTTTTTCCTTCCAATAATATTCCAACCGGCCGGGTAAGGTGGTCGAAACCGGCCTTGAATGCATTCAAAGCGGATGTTTTCCTCTGGACTGCCAAAAGATTGAATGGCGGCGCGGCGGATTTTAATACAGCGCTTACGGCTATTGCGGAAGTCGAGAAGAGTGACGTGCAGCTGCTGGGCGATTTCAGTCAGGTTTTTGCATTTACAAATAAGGGGAACAAGGAGGTAATCCTGGCCGTGCGGTTCGCGGAGGGCGAATCTACCGGCCGCTCGGTGTTCGGCGGGGTGACTCCGTTGGCAGCTCCGACGGCCCCATTCACCCCGCAGAGCGTGATCGACAAGCTTTTGCCGTACTCGGGCAAGGATGGTTACTGGCAAATGTCCCAGTTGGTTACCAAGCAGTTCAGCGACGATGATGCCCGCAAGAATGCGACATTTATCGAAGTGAACCAGACCAAAGAAGGCGTGACGAGCTTCCTGTATAATATCGATCAGAAATGGCCGGGCGTCATTACCGGCGGTGTGCGCGTGATGTACGATGACCTGATCCTCTACCGCTACGCCGATATTATCCTCATGAAAGCCGAAGCGCAGAACGGCCTCGGGCAGGACCCGTCGGAAGCGATGAATATGATCCGCAAACGTGCTTACGGGGCCAAATTTGCAGCCCACACGTTCGTAAACGGCACCAAAGCGGCTAACGACGAAGCCATTTTGCAGGAGCGGCTTTTCGAACTTGCCCAGGAAGGAAAGCGCTGGTGGGATCTCGTAAGATTTGGAAAAGCACTGGAAAAAGTGCCCCTATTGAAAGGGAAGACGGAAAACGATTTGCTATTCCCGCTGGGCGAGACGATATTAAGTCTTGAACCTTTGGTTAAACAAAATCCGGGTTATTGATGCTGAAAAACAGATTTAACATAGCGGCTTCACTGCTGGCGATCATACTTTCAGTAGGCTTCATTGGGGCGCCAATTGGCCCTAACAATGGCGACCCCACGGGTGGCCGCCCCACCAATGGCCGCCCCACCGACGACGGCCCCAATCCCAAGCAAACGATAGCGCTTGGCGACCGGAGGGAAATTTTCGCCGACCGTTTCCTCATTCGTGAAATGAAGGGCGCGCGGCTGGTCATGCATCCGCCGCGCGACGAAGGCCCCGTCATGCATTTCGACCAGCCCTGGGAAAGCAATGCGCCCGCCTACATCACGATCCTCAAAGATGGCGACACCTACCGCGCCTACTACCGAGGAGGCCACCAGCGCGCCAACGGCAAAAAGGAAGACAACACCTGCTACGCCGAATCCAGAGACGGTATCCATTGGGAAAAACCAAACCTGGGCCTCATAGAAGCCAACGGCAGCAAAAACAACAACATCATCTTAGAAGAATCCCCCCTAACCCACAACTTCACCCCCTTCCTGGACAACAATCCGAGCGCGCCGCAGAACCAAAGGTTCAAGGCAATAGGAGGCACCAACAAAACCGGTCTCTTGCCGTTCGCTTCAGCGAACGGAAAAGATTGGAAAAAGATGCAGGAAAAGGCAGTGATCAATGAGGGCTTGCTGGATTCACAAAATGTGGCATTCTGGTCGGAGAGCGAGCAAATGTATGTCTGCTACTTCCGCACCTGGACCGGCGGCAACGACCGCGGTTACCGCTCGGTAAGCCGTGCTACTTCCCCGGATTTCCTCCATTGGTCCAAACCCGTCGAAATGACTTTCGGCGACCGCCCCTACGAACACATTTACACCCAGCAAACCAGCCCGTACTTCCGCGCGCCGCACATTTACGTGGCCATCGGCTCGCGTTTCGTGCCGCACCGGCAGATCGCGACGCTGGATCAGCTGAATGAATTAAAGGTCGATCCGGGCCAGCATAAGGGGCTTTCCGAGCCATTTCTGATGACCTCGCGGGGCGGTAATGTGTACGATCGGACGTTTATGGAAGCATTCATTCGCCCGGCAATGGGGCTTAACCACTGGTCGGCGCGGACGAACTATCCCTCGCTGAACATCGTGCCGGTGGGTGATGGGGAAATGTCGTTGTATGTCAATCAGGATTATGCTCAGCCGACCGGGCATTTGCGGAGGTACTCCATGCGGCTCGATGGTTTCAGCAGTATCAATGCGCCCTATGAAGGCGGAGCCGTAAAGACTAAAACTTTAACATTCACCGGTAAAGCATTGGAAATCAACTATTCCACTTCCGCGATTGGCGAAGTCCGCATTGCATTGCAGGACGAAAACGGCAAAGACCTTCCCGGCTTCTCGCTGCTCGATTCGGAACAGCTGGTCGGAAACGAAGTCGCCCGCACCGTAACCTGGAACGGGAAAACCGACCTTTCGGCATGGGCAGGCAAGCCGGTACAACTGCACATTTATCTCAAAGACGCCGACCTGTATTCCATCCGCTTCAAGTAGTTTTAAATAGTTTTTGAAATGATTAGAACACTTAAAATAGCCTTTCTGCTGGCGCTACCCGTACTCGTGCCGGCGGTTGGAAAAACAGAACTGCCATTCAAACCGGCCAGCGTCGTCATCGGCAGCCAGGAATGGACGACCGAAAACCTCGGCGTCACCCAATTCCGCAACGGCGACCCGATTATGGAGGCCAATACTTACCAGGCTTGGGAAAAAGCCTGCATTGAAGGCAAACCGGCTTGGTGCTACTACGGCCAGGATGCCGGGAAAGCGAAAGGTTTGGGCAAATTATACAACTTCTGGGCCGTCGCCGACAAGCGTAAGCTCGCGCCCGAGGGCTGGCATGTGCCTGCGGACGCTGAATGGCAGCGGCTCGCCGATGAATTGGGCGGAAACGAGCAGGCCGGGAAAGCGCTGAAAAGTATAAAAAGCTGGAAAGGCAATGGAAATGGCGACAACCATAGCCGTTTCAATGCATTGCCGGGCGGCTACCGCAGCCACGAAGGACCTGCATATTACGGCGGCCCATTCTTTGAAGCGGGCGCGGCCGGCTACTGGTGGACCACCACGCGTTACCTCGTCGATAACAGCTATTGCAGGTCGCTTTCGTTCCGGGATAACCGGTTGGAAAAGAAGAGTTTTGTCATGACGGCGGGCCTGGCGGTAAGGTTAGTAAAGGATTGATTTTGTATTTAAAATAACCCTCATCATGCGAAAGTCACGATTGTTACTGGTTCTCCATGCATTGCTGATCCATTCGCTCAGCCAGGCGCAACAGCCGCTGGATGTAGGCAGCCGCAGGGAAATCTTCGTTGATCATTACCTCATCGATCGGTTGCAGAATGTAAGCCTCCAATTGCATCATCCGCATAATGAAGGCCCTGTGCTGCAATTCGATAAGCCGTGGGAGGGGAATTTCAGCGGATATTGTACGATCATTCGCGACGGCGACCTGCTGAGGGCCTATTACCGGGGCGTCCGCAATGCCGGCACCGACGGTAACGACGCCGAAGTGACCTGTTACGCCGAATCGAAGGACGGCACGCACTGGACGAAGCCGGACCTGGGCATTAACACCGTCGACGGCTCCAAAAACAACAATACCATCCTCGCCAACGAAGCACCCGTAACGCATAATTTCAGCCCTTTTCTCGACAAAAATCCCAAAGTGAAACCCGCCGAGCGATTCAAGGCATTGGGCGGGACCAAAAAGAGCGGATTGATGGCCTACACATCGGCCGACGGCATTCACTGGAAGAAAATGGCGACCGGAAGCGTGTTCACAAAGGGTCTGTTCGATTCGCAGAATGTCGCGTTCTGGTCGGAAAGCGAAGGGAAATATGTTTGCTATTTCCGCACGTGGACGGGCGATGGTTTCAATGGCTTCCGCTCGGTGAGCCGCACAACTTCCGATGATTTTCTGCGTTGGTCGGAGCCGGTACCGATGGCTTTCGGAGACACGCCGCTGGAACATTTGTACACCCAGCAAACGAGCCCATACTACCGTGCCCCGCACATCTACCTGGCCATTGGTGCCCGGTTTATGCCCAACAGGCAAGTGGTATCCGACGACGATGCCAAACGCCTGAATGTCAATCCAAAATATTACAATGATTGCTCGGATGCGATCCTGATGTCGAGCCGCGGCGGGAACAGCTATGACCGCACTTTTATGGACTCTTACATCCGGCCGGGCATCGGCCTCGCCAACTGGGTATCGCGGTCGAATTACCCGGCATTGAATGTCGTGCAGACGAGCGACACCGAGATGTCGGTTTTTGTGAATGAAGAATATGCGCAACCTACCGCGCACCTGAAACGCTACTCGATGCGGATCGACGGATTTGCTTCACTCACAGCACCTTACAAAGGCGGTGAGGTGATTACAAAGCCATTTACTTTTTCAGGTAAGGAGCTGGAAATGAACTATTCGACGTCGGCGGCCGGCGAATTAAGAATCGAATTGCAGGATGCTTCCGGCAAGCCCATTCCCGGTTTTACGATCGACGAATGCCCTGCGATCATCGGCAACGAGATCCGCCGTGTGGTGCGCTGGAAGGGTGGGAGCGATGTATCGCAATGGGCGTCGAAGCCGGTTCGTTTGCGGATCACGATCAAAGATGGCGACCTGTATTCCCTGAAATTCAACTAAATTGGGTTTTATCTTTATTCTGAAAGATAGTATCATAGATTCCCAAGAAAGTAGAGGATCAGGCATTGTGCGGGAGATAATTTTGTAAAAGGCCATTTTTACTAAACCTAAACCGATTGCATGCTGACCAATGCGACTAATCCTAAACCCCAACTTTCGGCCTACGCCTGGCTCGTCGTAGCCATGCTTTGTATTGTCGGCGGGCTCAATTACCTCGACCGCATGATGATCACGACCATGCGATCATCCATTATCGCGGCTATTCCCATGACCGAGGCGCAATTTGGGCTGCTTACGTCGATATTTTTGTGGATTTACGGCCTGCTGAGCCCGGCCGCCGGCTTTCTAGCCGACCGTTTCAATCGAAGCCGGGTCATTATCGGGAGCCTTTTTGTCTGGTCGGTGGTCACCTGGCTCACTTCCCAGGCGACTACTTTCGAAGAGTTGCTCATTACCAGGGCATTGATGGGTATCAGCGAAGCCTGCTACATTCCCGCCGCACTGGCGTTGATCGTCGATTACCACCGCGGTCCGACGCGCTCCAAAGCAGTAGGCATTCATATGGCCGGCGTGTACATTGGTCAGAGCCTGGGTTTTATCGGCGGCTGGCTCGCTGAAAGCCGTACCTGGAATTTTGCATTTGCCGTGTTTGGCGGTATCGGAATTGTCTATGCGTTGATCCTCGCATTCTCCCTCAGAGACGCGTCGGCCAGTGACTTGCCCGTCGGGGACGCGCCTGCGCAGCCGCGTGAGGACGATAAGGCCAAGGAAGTGATCGGTTTCGGGGATGCGGTTAGGAACCTCGTACGTCAGCCCGCCTATCTGATCGCCCTGGCGGCCTGGGGATTGCTGGGCGTGGTGAGCTGGATGATCAACGGCTGGCTCCCGACCTATTATAAGGAACATTTCAATCTTAGCCAGACAGAGGCCGGCGTTTACGCTACCACCTACTTTTTTGTGCCGATGCTGGTGGGCGTGCTATCCGGCGGCGCCATCGCCGATCTTTGGGACAAAACCAACAAACGCGCCCGCATTCTATTGCCCGCATTGGGGCTTGTGATCGCCACGCCTGCCATTTTTGTGGCGAGTAATACCGATATGTTGTGGCTCGCAGTGGCCGCATTTATGGTTTATGCATTTGCCCGGCCATTTCTCGATGCCAACATGATGCCCATCCTCTGCATGGTGGCCGACCAGCGCTACCTGGCAACCGGTTACGGCATTCTGAACCTGTCCAGCTGCATTGTCGGTGGCATCGGCATTTACGCGGGCGGCGCCTTGCGTGATGCGCACGTGAACCTGAGCGCGATGTTTCAAGTGGCGGCACTGACGATGCTTTTTTGTGCCTGGTTACTTTTTAGAATTAAACCTAAAAGCCTCCCGGAAAAGACCAAGACGCTGGAATCCGCGGATCAGCCATAAATACCCGTTATTCCTGAACCTCTGTAATTCATTATCTTATGAAGAAAATCTGCATGGCCGTCTGCTCCGTGCTCGTACTTGGTTTGGCGCGGGCCAATGCGGCGGACGGGCTCAAAGTATCGGGTCAGACATTCGCCGTAACGCCCAAAGTGGGCACGCCGGCCGGGCATACCAAAACCGGTAACAAGATCGAGATCGTGCACGGTGATTTAAAAACGACGGTGATCCTTTTGGAAGAAGGTAACAACCGCCTTTGCTTCCTTACATCGGCATTAGGCGTCGAAAACGGCCCGTTGCGGAGTGCCTGCGTGAATATTTTGTCGCAGACATTGAAAATCGCTCCCGAAGCTGTGGTGACGTCGTCTTCCCATAACCACACTATTCCCTGGCTGCACGTGGACAGCACCAAAATTCCCCAGGCGAATACTCCGCAGATGCTCAATTGGGAATTGGGGCAGGATTTTATGAAGAAACTCCACAAGGCCGCCGCGCAGCTGGCTAAATCACTCGAACCCGTGACCGTGGAATGGGGCGTGGCAGAGGAAAACCGCATTACCTACAACCGCCGAGGCCGCAGGATCAATGGAAAGACCTATTTCATGCGTGAGGAAGACCGGATGCTCGTCGGCGAAGGTTATCGCGGCCTGATCGACCCGGAAGCGATGGTAGTGGTGTTCAAAAACAATTCGGACAAGCCGGTAGCGGCATTCTCGTTCTTCACCGGGCACCCGGTAGCAGCTTACAACCCCGAAAAAATGATGAGTTACGGACAGTTTCCGCAGGTAGCCTCGGAGAAATTGTCGCAATACCTCGGTGGCGCGCCAGTAGCATTCGTGCAGGGCTGCGGGGGCGATATCAATGCGAAACATATGCTTACGGGCACGATTGAGCAAGCGCAACTGCTGGGTGAGCAACTGGGCGAAACGTTTGTGATAGCGGCGAAATCGCTTCGGAAATCGAAGCGTACCGGGCTGGAATGGAGTCGAGAGGCCGTGAATGTGCCGCTCGCGCCTTTGCCAAGCCCGGCGAGTTTGCAAAAAGACCTGGACTCGATCGATGATTTTATCAAAAGGGGCGATTCCGGAGATGAAAACACGTACGAGTGCGTGGGCATGAACTTTCCGAAAGCCCTCACGCCGCCCTACCGCGCCCGGTTGGTGCAGTCGGTGCGGCCCTGGTACGTGTGGGCCCTGGACCAGCACAAGACCAACAACCTGAAAAACGTGCCTACCGAGCTGCCGATCAGCATTGTGGTAGCCCGCTTCGGCGACGTCGGTTTTGTGGGCTTGCCCTACGAACCATTTGTAAAAACGGGCCTGAAAATCAAGCACGAAGCCGCATTACCCTGCGTGCTCACCGGCGGTTACACCGATGGCGCTTACGGCTACATCCCCGATGCCACCGCTTGCGACGACCGCGAATACCAGGCCGGCTACTTCCGCTACCGCGGTAATGTACCGCCCTACAAAGCGCCGGGAGGCGACGCCTGTGCTATTATTGCCATTAACAAATTGTCCCAATTTGCCCGATGACCGTCGGTTGAAACCGACGGCAGTGGAGGCTGTCGGAGAGCCAGTGGCTCGAACTATATCATACAGAAGAGAGCCGGCGGCTCGACCCATTTCCCAACCCCGGGTTTCAACCCGGGGGCACCCAGACGATACTGATATGCCCAACGCCCCCGAAATGAGGAACTGCCAGATAGGCGCCGGCGCGGAGATAGAGCCCAATGTGATGCTGGGCTACCAGTACCCTGGTTGGCAAAAACCACTGGTGATCGGACACAGGCCCCGCATCCACAGCGGCACCACCATCTACGCCGACACCGTCATCGGCCACCGCTTCACGTGCGGGCACAACGTGCTCATCCGCGCGGAATGCGAGATCGGCGATCGCGTAGTGATATTGCACGGCAGCACGCTCGAAGGAAGGATCAAAATCGGCAAAGGTGTCAAAATTATGGCCCACGTGTACATTCCGAGCCGTACCGTGATCGGCAGTATGGTATTCATCGGCCCGGGCGTCAATATCCTGAATGCCACGCTACCCATGCGCGAGGCGGGCATTGCGGGCGCGATCATCGGCAACCACGTTGTGATCGGCGGAGGCGCTACCATCGGGCCGGGCGTGACTATCGGCGATAATGTGTTCGTGGGCGCAGGTGCGGTGGTGATGCAGGATATTCCGGCCAATTCACTGGCTTACGGCGTGCCCGCAAAGTTTCGGCCGCTGCCGGAGAAGTTTGGAAACCGCAACGATTCGAAGCAGATTTTCGAGGGGCTCGACCTTTGGGATAACCGGCCTGCCGACGGTTCATGGCAGCAGGAGGATTACCCGGGGAAGTTGTTTTAATGATATGGATTTGAAATACAATAAACTACTGATATGAAAATGCTCAAAACAGGACTGCTTGCTGCATTTGTGCTCACTTGCAACGCGCTCGCCGCGGGTACCGCAATGCCCGGCGACAGTGTCCCCGGCGTCCGCAAGGTCCGCGACGTCGTCATTTACGAGGATAAGCAGTTTTACGCCACATTTCCCTCGGTGGTGAAAAAGAAAGACGGCGAAATCCTCGTCGCATTCCGACGGGCGCCTGAGCGGCGGGGTTTTGGCGAGAAGGCCAGCAGCCACGTCGATCCGAACGCCTACCTGGTGACCGTGAAGTCGAAGGACGGTATTAACTGGACGAAACAGCCCGACCTCCTGTATGCCCATTCGCTTGGCGGCTCGCAGGACCCTTGCATGCTGCAACTCCGCGACGGTACCCTGCTCTGCGCGAGTTATGGGTGGGCGTTTCTGCGCCCGGATGGTATGGAAAAACTGAAACAACCCTATTTCATGACCGGCGAGGCAGTATTTCTGGGCGGCTACATCGTGCGCTCTACCGACGGTGGCAAAACCTGGCAAGGCCCCATTTACCCGCCTCATATTCAGCCGGAAATCAATCTGGATGTTTACGGGAAGCCCGTACCCGCTTATAACCGCGGCGCGATGTACGAGGGTAAGGACGGGCGCATCTTCTGGGTGTCGGCCGCCAGCGAATCCAACAAACCTAAGAAGACGACCAATCACCTGCTCATTTCGGAAGACAAAGGCCTTACCTGGAAATATTCGTGTGTAGTAGCCACCGACGAGAAGGCTTCATTTAATGAAACATCCATTTACGAAACCCCGAAAGGCGACCTCGTAGCATTCCTGCGCTCGGCCGAACTGGACGATCAGGCCTGCATTGCACGCTCGACGGATGGTGGAAAAAGCTTCGAAAAATGGGAGAAAATGGGTTTTCAGGGCCACCCGCTGCAAGCTATGCGCCTTCCCGACAAGCGCGTGCTGCTTGTTTACGGCTACCGGCACAAGCCTTTCGGTATCCGCGCCCGTATTCTCAATCCCGAATGCACCGATTTCGCGACGGCGAAAGAAATTGTCCTGCGTGAAGACGGCGGCGGGTACGACATAGGATACCCCTGGGCCGTGCAGTTGAACGACAAACAGGTATTGGTAACCTATTATTTCAATATCGACAACGGCACCAGGCACATAGCCGGGACAATTCTTCAAATTGATAAGTGATAGGTTTTTAATTGATAAATAAAATGAAAGAGCTGTTTAGCCTCGCGGGGAAAAACATATGGGTTTTTGGTGGGGCTGGCTACCTGGGTCAGTCGGTTGTACAAACATTACTTGCGCAGGGTGCGGAGGTATTATGCGTCGATCTGGAAGGGCGTGCCGCGGAATTTGCGAAAAATGCCGGCCTGGAAGGCAAAGTAGCGACAGGTAATGCCGACGTCGCCGATATTTCCGCCTGCGAGAGCCAGGTAAATACCTGGCTGGCACAATTGGGCGTGCCGCACGGCATGGCGAACCTTACCGCATTCACTACCGCCAAATCCATGGACGCATTGACCGAAGCAGATTTTGACCGCGTCAACCACGGCAACCTCACCGCGACCTGGGCCCTGAGCCGGCAGGTGGGTAATGCCATGGTGGCGGAAGGCCGGGGAAGTATGGTGCTGTTTTCCAGCATGTATGGCGTGGTATCGCCGTATCCTGAGGTCTACCAGGAGCCGATGAACAAAAATCCGATCGAATACGGGGTCGGTAAGGCGGGCATTATCCAAATGACCCGTTACCTGGCTGTGCATTATGGCCGGTCGCAGGTGCGTTGCAACTGCATTTCGCCCGGCCCGTTTCCTAACCCGAAAGTGCAGGCGAATCATCCGGATTTTATCGGGCGCCTGGCTGCTAAATCGCCTTTGGGCCGTGTGGGTCAGTCGTCGGAGATTGCCGGGGCTGTGGCGTTCCTGCTTTCGGATGCCTCCACCTACATTACCGGGCACAACATGGCCGTCGACGGCGGCTGGACTAGCTGGTGATCTATGCGATTCATTTTCATTTTGTTAGTTATGGTTATTTCAAATCAATCCATCGCGCAGTCACCGGCGCAAACAGAGGCTTGCATTGCCTTGCTACGCCAGGTTTTGCGTGAACAAGAGGAGTGGGTCAAAGTACACGCGGCTGAATACCTGCTTTGGGCGGGTTATCCGGAAGGCGTAAAAGCGGAATTTGTCAAGGAAGCAAAACGCCTCGGTACCAAGCCGCAATACCGGGTCGGTATATGGCGGGTGTTGTTTCAATGTACTGAAAATGAATCAGAAAGGCTGGTTTGGTTAAATAAGATTAAAGAAGCCTTCCTCGATGAAAACGGCCCGGACCGCATTCATGCCGCTGAGACATTGGCCAAACTTCGCATTTCGATGCTAACCGAATCGCCAGCGATCACCAATCGCACGCTGCAAAGCAACGCGCAGGCGTTGGCATTGTACACCATTTGGAGCACAGCATTTGATTCGGCGAAGCAGATGGAAGCCGTAAAAATAGAATTGGTAAAAAATTTAACACCGTTATCCGGCTCAGATGGGGCTAAAAAGTCGATCTCGGCTTACGTATTACGACAGTTGGGTGGTTTGGATGAGCGGTACTGGGAGTTGGTCGCCGGCGCGGCATTGCAGGAAGCGGAAACTTCACCTGCACGTGTAAATCTGCTCAGTACAGCGTGGCTAACAGCTGTAAATCCTGGCAACGCAAAGCTGCCACCGATTAAATCTGCACTTTTAAAATATGCCACGGCTGCGACAAAAGGAGAACGAAGCGAAATGGCCCTCGCGCTCGCTGCGAAAGGAAATGCAGATGATTTACCGGTGTTATTGGAGATGTTTGAGAATAAATACCCGCTGGGTGACCCAGCGGCCGACTATGATGTACGTGCGGCAGCGGCTTATGCGATATTAAAAATCACTCAGCGCGCCCGTTAGCATTTAATTTGCTCGGCTTCGGTTAATTTTTGAAGGTTCAGCACGATCGGGTCTGCGGCGCGTCGCAATAGTGCAATGTCGCGTTCCCAGTCGTAAATAACCGAATCCTCGTCTTTGCGGATAACCATCACTTTTTTGTGCCTGGTCATGACCCAGATTACCGTATCGGTCCCGTGGTCGATCATCACGGCTGATTTGGAGAAAATGTAATCGAGGTCGTGCTCGGTATCGATCCGCACATCGACTTCTATCGCCACTTCCGGGGCGGAATGGAAGTATTGATCGTTCAGATTCACCCCGTCTTTCCGGAAAATGCCTAGATCCACCGACAGGTTGTTCTGTGGGCCCAGGTGAAGGCCTGCTTCGTTCGTAGCCAGCCAGTAACGTGCATTATCGAGCCGCGACTTGATAAAAAAGCCGAGGGCCATGATCAGCACGGATTGCAATGCGCTGCTGCCCATTATTTCTTCTTTGGTTATAGTGCCGGCTATCACGTCTTTGTAGCCTTTGTAATAGTATGCTTCTCCCGCGATCACTTCACGAATGAGGCTGTCGGGGACGTTTTCCTCTTTGCTTTTCGGCAAGCTGGCTGGCAAAACAGTCATAATGTTCGCTTTGATGCTTTTCTAAATTAAGGGATTTATGACCGCATTCCCAAATGTGAAAGATAGTATCAGAATCCCCCATAAAAGTAATAGCGGACCAATTGGGGAGCCGCTACTTTTGGGTTACATTACATTCGGTTTTTACATTAACAGCGACATACTTTGAAAATGCGGGCTAGCCGGGTGCTGCGCAAGTTGCGGGCGGGCGAAATTGTAAGTTGTTTCAAAATGAACCTTTCCGAGCCACGCGTGGCCGAAATCGCCGGAATCGGTGGTTTTGACTGTGTATGGGCCGATCAGGAGCATATCGGGCTCGACTGGTCGGTGCTGGCGGGGTGCATATGGGCCGCGAAATCGCAGGATACGGACCTGCTCGTGCGGGTGCCGCGCGGGAGTTACAGCGATTACATCCGACCACTCGAAATGGATGCGACGGGCATTATGGTACCGCATATCATGGGGCTGGAAGATGCCCGGAAGGTAATCCACATGACCCGTTTCCACCCGCAAGGCCTCCGCCCGATAGATGGCGGCAATGCCGACGGCGCTTATACAGCCATGGATTTCAATGCATACCTCGAAGAAGCCAACCGTGAGCGGTTCATTATTTTGCAGATCGAAGATCCCGAGCCGCTCGAAGACCTGGAAGCCATCGCCGCGCTGGAAGGTTATGATATGCTGTTCTTCGGTCCGGGCGATTTCAGTCAGGGAATCGGGGCGCCGGGGCAATGGGACCATCCCAAACTCCTTGAAACGCGCATTCGCGTGGCAGAAGTGGCCCGCAAGCACGGCAAGTTTGCCGGAACAGTCGGCGGGCCGGGTAACCTGAAAGACCTTGTTGCGATGGGTTACCAGTTTGTGAGCGTCGGTGCGGATGTGGTGGGGCTGACGCGGTATTGCCAGGAGTTGGTAAAACCCTTCACAGGCGTAGCGACGCCCGGCGTAACGACGCCCGAAGCCGGGTCGAAGTCCTATCTTGAAAACCAGACCACCTCGGCCCAATGAGACGCAAAGCATTGGGCCATACCGGTTTGGAAGTGTCCGAGATTGCTTTCGGAGGCGTGGAAATAGGCGTGCCGTATGGCATCGGCGTGCAGGGGCGGGAGGATATGCTATCCGAGCGTCAGGCGATCAGTTTGCTGCATGAAGCGTTAGAAAAAGGCATTAATTTCTTCGATACGGCCCGGTTATATGGTGAAAGCGAGACGATTATGGGCAAAGCTTTCGCTTCCAGACGGCAGGATATTGTGCTGGCGACCAAATGCAGGCACTTCCGTGATTCAAGTGGCGCCCTTCCGCCGGATCATGCGCTTAAAACTTTTATTCAAAACTCATTAAAAGAAAGCCTGCACGAGCTGCAAACGGATTATATAGATATTTATATGCTCCATTATGGCGATCTGGAAATTATTGAAAATGAATTGATTGCAGCGGTTTTTCAGGAATTGAAAGAGCAGGGCATTATCCGCTCCACGGGCGTTTCGACTTACCTGGCTGAGGAAACCGCATTAGCCGTTTCGAAAGGACATTGGGATGTGATCCAGCTGCCGTTTAACCTGATGGACCAGCGGCATGCGGTTTGTTTTGAGCAGGCTACCGCGAATGGCGTGGGCATTGTGGTGCGATCGGTTTTGATGAAAGGTTTGCTGAGCGAGCGGGGTAAAAACCTACATTCTGCATTGGCGGACGTGGAGCGGCATATCGATAGTTACCACGCAATGCTCGGCCCGGAGTTTCCCGATCTGCCTACGCTCGCAACGCGATTTGCATTATCGTTCGATAGCATTGCATCTGTGCTCGTAGGAATCGACAAGCCCGAATACCTGCACCAGGCCCTGGCAACGGCCAGCGGCGCGGTAATGGAACCAGAAACCGTAAAAACCGCCAGCCAAATGGCCTACCCCGAGCCGGAATTTCTGAACCTGCCGCATTGGGACAGGATGGGGTGGCTGCGATAGTAGTTCGGCGGTTAAAACTTTGATAACAAATCCATTAACGGAAATAGTAACATGTATTCCGACGAGCAACAAGCTGACCGCCGACCGCCAACCACCGATGGGCGAAGGTCACCAATCCGGTTGGGTATCATCGGCATGAGCCCGGGCAATGCGCATCCTTACTCCTGGTCGGCCATTATCAATGGGGTATTTGACGGGGATGAAATAAGCCGTGTGGGTTATCCTGCGGTAACGGCTTACCTCGAAGCGAACCGTGATACGCTGGGCATACGCGTCGCTCGCGTGACGCACGTATGGGCACAAGAAGCGGAGATCGCGGAGAGCATTGCGAAGGGGGCCGGTATCGAAAATGTCGTTACCAGCCTGGAAGCCATGATTGGTGAAGTGGATGCGGTAATTCTCGCACGCGACGATCCTGAAAATCACCGTGAAATGGCCCGGCCGTTCATTGAAGCCGGGGTGCCGATTTTCATCGATAAGCCATTGACCTGCTCGCGCGAGGACCTGGAATGGTTTGCGGCGCAACACCGGGCGGGGAAGTTCCTGATGTCGTGCTCGTCGATGCGCTATGCCAACGAATGCCGCATTGCGAAGCAGGAAATGCAGTCTTTCGGTCAGCTGGAACTTGTGACGGCGGTAGGAAAGAAGGATTGGAAAAAATACGGGGTGCATCTGCTGGAAGGCATTTTCAGCATTCTCGGTGACCCGTTGCCTCATTCGGTACGGCACATCGGTAAGCCGGATAAGGAGATTATTCATTTAAAAATGGCGGACGGGCTGGACATTATGCTGCACCTGTTCATGGACATTACCGGCACGTTCCAGATCTCGCTTTTTGGCCGAAATGGCTGGAAACTGATCGATATCCGCAATTCGTACTCGATGTTCCGGGATAATATTATTGAATTTATACGATCGCTGGAAGAGGGCAAGCCGCGGCTGGATTTTGCGAAAACCGAGCGGATTATGAGCGTCATTATTGGCGCGAAGGAGAGTTTGGAACGGGGCGGGGAGGAGGTGGTGTTGTGACCGCCGACCGCCGACCGCCGACCGCCGACCGCCGACCGCCGACCGCCGACCGCCGACCGTCGGCTAATGTGTCGTCGCATGTCCCGGCCCCGGAGGGGCCCCCTGTTTGTAGCAATGATGATCAAATCGAACGTTTGGCTCCGGAGGAGCCTCCTCTGACACGGCACAGGACACCCGCTCAACAACCTTAACACTATCGGCGGTCCGCGGTCGACCGTCGGCGGTCAAATCAAGAATCAACAACATGAACGTCAAACAATTACTAAGCCTCAAAAACAAGATCATCCTCGTTACGGGTGGGTCGGGGAATTATGGGAAATGCATTGTGGAAGGTCTGGCGGAGGCGGATGCCACGGTGATCACCACGTCGCGGGAGCTGGCTTCTGCGGAGCGAACGGCGGCGATGTTCCGCGAACAGGGGCTGGATGTACATGCGATGGAGGCGGATCAGGGCGTACATGAGTCGGTGGTGGCATTGAAGGCCGGGGTGCTGGAAAGGTTCGGACGGCTGGACGGGTTCGTGAACAATGCGGTTTCGCGGCCTATGAAAGGTTATAATGCGCCGCTAAGCCAATTCGAGGAGTCGATGCAGGTGAATGCGACCGGAATGGTGGACATTATGCGCGAAATGACGGATCTGATCGTGCAGAGCGGGGGTGGGAGCGTGATCAGCATCGCGTCGATGATGGGCATGTTCGGCCCGGATTTGTCCAATTACGAAGGGACCGTGGGTATGGGCGACCTGCCGCCGGACTACTTTTTTCACAATGCCGGCCTCATTAACCTCACACGCTACATGACGCAAATGCACGCGACCAGCAACATCCGCTTCAACTGCATTAGTCCGGGTGGGCTGTTCAACAATCAACCCGAGGCGTTTTTGAATAACTATTGCAAAAAAGTACCGCTGCGGCGCATGGCTAACCACGACGATATCAAGGGGTTGGTGGTACTGCTGGCGTCCGATGCCGGGGCCTATATCAATGGCGAAAATATCCTGATGGATGGTGGCCTGAACGCCTGAAACGGACGTAAAAAATAGTATCAGTAATCCAGCGGAAAGTAGGAGAATGCGAAGAGGGGTGATATGTACTTTTGTGAAGATGGTATTTTCTAGAATTATATTTTGTTTTCATGAAAAAAATAGTTCATCCCGATCGTGACCCCAATTTCGCTACCGGCGCCTACTCCGACGGCGTGCTGGTGGACGGCTTCCTGTTCGTGAGCGGCCAGGCTTCGGTCGACTTCAAAACGTCGCAGTTCGTGCTCGGCACGATCGAGGAGGAGACGGCGCGCACGCTGGATAACATTGCCGCGATCATCCGCGCTGCGGGAGGTACCATGGTGCATGTGGTGAAATGCACGGCGCATTTGGCCGATATCCGGGATTTCGACCGTTACAATGCGGTGTACGCTACCTATTTCCCCGCCATCAAACCCGCCCGCACGACGGTACAGTCCGTGCTGGCCGAAAATATCAAAGTCGAGATCGACTGCATTGTCAAACTGCCTGCCTGACAGATATGAACGAACCGTCATCTTTGGCCCCGGTGGGGGTCGTGGGACTGGGGCTGATGGGCAGCAGCATTGTTGCGGCCCTGCTTGTGGCCGGGCACCCGGTGCGGGCCATCGCGCCAATTGCCACGGAAGCGCCGCATGCACCGGAACGGATCGGCGGACAGCTTCGGCAATGCCGCGACGCTGACCTGATCGGTTCCACACAACTTTACCTCGATGCACTTACCGTTTCCGAAGATTACGCCGCACTGGCCGGTTGCGAACTGGTGATTGAATGCGTGATCGAGAAGCAGGAGATTAAATCGGCTGTTTATCAGAAGATTACCGGCGCTGTGAGTGCCGAATGTATTATCGGCAGCAATACTTCCGCCATTCCGATTAGCGAGCTTCAAAAGTTTGTACAAATCCCCGCCCGTTTCCTGGGTATCCATTGGGCCGAGCCTGCATTTATGACCCGGTTCCTGGAAATTACCTGCGGCGAGCAAACGGATCCCGTTTTCGCCGAGCGCGTGTTTCAAATGGCTCACGGATGGGGCAAAGAGCCTACCTTGCTGAAAAAG
The DNA here is from genome assembly GCF_900101885.1 of Dyadobacter soli. Classification (GTDB taxonomy): domain Bacteria; phylum Bacteroidota; class Bacteroidia; order Cytophagales; family Spirosomataceae; genus Dyadobacter; species Dyadobacter soli. The sequence continues at coordinate 124,265 of NZ_FNAN01000013.1, forward strand.
GACATCCGCGGTTTTATCACCAACCGGCTCATGTACGCCGTTTACCGGGAGATTTTCCACCAGATCGAGCGCGGTCATGCCACGCGGGAGGACGTCGACAAGGCATTTCGCTACGACGCGGGCTCCTGGATGACACTGATGGGTATTTTCAGGCGCATGGATTATGAGGGGCTCAAAGATTACGAAAGCATTCTAGGCCGCATTTTTCCGCAACTCAGCAACCGTACGGACGTGCCCGAAATTATGCAGCAAATGGTCCGTGAAGGCGCGCGGGGCGTCCATAACGACCGCGGACTTTATTCCTACGAGGCGGGTGAAGGCCATCAGTGGGACGAGGCATTCGCCCGTTTCAACCAGGAAATCCATGGCCTCGCCGCCGAATATTCAGCCGAAAAAGTAAAAGCCTATCTGCAATGAAAACTTACCAGAAATCCGCCGAATTGCTCGAAAGGGCCAAAAAAGTGCTCGCCAGCGGCGTTTCTTCCGAATTCAGAAAATATAACCACCCGCACGCGCTCTTCTACACGCACGGCCGCGGGAGCCGCATTTACGACGTCGACGGCAACGAGTACCTCGATTTTACGCTTAGCCAGGGGCCGCTCATTCTCGGGCATTCGCATCCCGAGGTTTTGAAGGCGGTTGCGGAATATTCGCAAGAAGGGCAACTATTTGCAGGGCAGCACATTAAAGAAATTGAGCTGGCTGAGAAACTGAACCAGCTAATCCCCTCGGCGGAGCTGATGCGGTTTTGCCTGGATGGCTCCGAAGCGGTGCAGACGGCCTTCCGCGTGGCGCGTGCAAAGACCGGCAAGCAGAAATTTTTGCGTTTCGAGGGGCATTACCATGGCTGGATGGATAACGTTTGCTGGGGCATCAGTACGCCGTCCGTTGAGGCGTTGGGTAGCCGCGAGCAGCCGAATGTGTTCCCGTGGACGCAGGGTTTGCCGGAAGGTGTTGAAAATGAATTTATTATACTGCCATGGAATGACATTGAACTGGTGAGGAAAACCGTTGCTGAGCGCGGCCACGAAATCGCGGCGATCATTACCGAGCCGGTGATGTGCAACAATGGCTGCATTGAACCGAAGCCCGGCTTCTTGCAGGGTTTAAGGGATTTGTGTTCGGAAAATGATATTGCATTGATCTTCGACGAGGTCATTACCGGCTTCCGGCTCTCGCTGGGCGGGGCACAAGCGTATTTCGGCATCACGCCCGACCTTTCCATATTTGCCAAGGCCATCGCGAGCGGCTACGCTATCAGCGCCATCGCGGGTAAATATGAATGGATGCAGCTCATTGAGCAAGCGAAGGTGATCCACGCAGGAACGATGAATGCGGGTAATCCAACGGTAGCGGCGGCATTGGCTACGATTTCGGTCCTGGAAAAAGAACAGCCCCACGAACGAATGTTCCGGCTGGGCAAAATGCTGATGGCAGGCTTGCAGCAAGCAGCCGCTAAAACCGGGCAAGCCATGCTGGTGGAGGGAATGGGGCCGATGTTTGCCACGAGTTTTACTCCTATTGAAAAAACAAACGATTACCGCGATACCCTCGCAGCAGACAAGGCAAAACTGGGAAAATTCGTCGCGGCCATGCACGAGGAAGGCGTTCGCGTGATCGGTCGGGGACTTTGGTATATCAGCGCTGTACACACCGATGAAGACATTGAAACAGCCATTATCACCGCCGAAAAAGTATTAGCACAAATCTGAAACGAGGCTTCGGGCCTATCAGCCGATGAAAGAAAGCAATGAGGCGGCGCTCCTGCTCGGGGGCCATCGTATCGCAGCCGGTATCGAAAAATGCCTGAACCGGGCCGGTTTTCGGGTCGCGACGGATTTGAATGCACCGTTAGGGGAGCTTAGGCTTGCGATTCTGGTGACGGAGGAGGACCAGGACGTTAAAAAATCCTGGATCAGCGGGATTGAAGAAAAGGTGTCCGCCGACACGCTGATTGCCGTTAATACCGAAAGCATTGGCCTCGATATTTTGCAGGAAAACGCATTGTACCCCGGGCGCATCATCGGCCTCAACTGGACGGAACCGGCGGACCAGACTTTTTTTCTTGAAATAATTGCTAATGATACCACGAATGCGTCGGCAGCCGATTACCTGGAAGAAATAGCCAAAACCTGCTGGAACAAAGACCCTTACGTGATCCGCGCAAACACGGGCATACGCATGCGCCTGCGGGGAGCGCTCATACGTGAGGCATTTTTTCTGGTTCAAAACGGGTATGCCAATGTGGAGGATATCGACCGCGCTTGCCGCAACGACGCCGGGTATTACCTGCCTTTTGCGGGGAATCTCCGCTATATGGATTTGATGGGCACGTACGCTTACGGCATGGTGATGAAGGACTTAAACCGTGAACTCGCTAAGGATACGGAACTTCCAGCGTTTTTTACGGACATTGTTAAAAAGGGAGGAAGGAGGATGGAGGAAGGAGGAGGCTTTTACCAATATGCGGAAGGCGAATCGGAAAAGTGGGAACGGCTTTTGGCTAAATTCAGCATGGAAATTCATGAACTGATGGAGAAATACAATCATTCCGAAGAGGCCGTAGTGCCATTCAGAAACGGATCTAATTGATTATGAGTAGATTGATTTTTGATGCGCACCTCGACCTGGCGATGAATGCCATCGAATGGAACCGCGACCTCACGCGTCCGCTGGATGAAATCCGGCAGCGGGAAATGCATATGAAAGACAAAAACGACCGCGGAAAAGGTACCGTTTGCCTGCCGGAGCTTCGGAAAGGCCATATTTGCATCGTGGTCGCGACGCAGCTCGCGAGATACACGCCGTCGGGCAGTGCTTTGCCGGGCTGGAACTCGCCCCAGCAAGCCTGGGCCATGACGCAGGCGCAGCTGGCCTGGTACCGCGAAATGGAAGTGTTGGGCGAGATGGTGCAGCTCACCGACCTCGCGGGGCTGGAAGCGCATCTGGCCCTTTGGAATACACCATTGCAGGAAGGTGAAAAGCGGCCGATTGGTTATATCCTGAGCCTGGAAGGTGCTGATTCACTGGTGGATGTGTCGTATTTGCAGCGGGCGCACGACTACGGGCTGCGGGCCGTGGGGCTGTCGCATTTCGGGCCGGGGCGGTATGCGCCCGGTACCAAAATGCAGGGGCAGGTGACGCCGTTGGGCTTTGAATTAATGCGCGAAATGTCCCGGCTGGGTATGATCCTCGATACCACGCATCTGACCGACGAAGGTTTTGATCAGGTCATGGATTTTTATGACGGGCCCATCTGGTCGAGCCACCATAATGTGCGTAAAATAGTGCCTAACCAGCGGCAATTGACGGACGAACAGATCAAACGGCTGATCGAACGGGGCGCAGTGATCGGCGGGATGCTCGATTGCTGGGCGATGGATATCCGGTTTATCGATATGGTTTCGGACCCGTGGCAGCTCGACATTCGGCTGGCACATCTGGTCGATCACTGGGATCACATCTGCCAGATAGCCGGTAACAGCCGGCATATCGCCATCGGCAGCGACCTCGACGGCATTTTCGGTACCGAGCAGTCACCCTGGGACCTGAATTCGATCGCCGACCTGCAAAAGTTCGAAAGTATCCTGGCCAACCGCGGCTATTCCGACGAGGACATCGATAACATATTCAACCAAAACTGGATTCGCTTTTTGCGGAATGCCTGGAAATGAGTTTGATACATAGTTTTAATTAAAGTAAATGCCTACTTCAATGACCACCTTTCTGGCTGGTGCGGCCCGCGTGAAAACCACGCCGCCACTGGGAACGCGCATTAACGGCGACTTTATTACGCATTACGCCACCTACATTCACGACGATTTGTTTGCCAAAGCATTGGTATTCAGGAGCGGCGATACCACGGTGGCGCTCGTCATGGTGGATATTTGCGTGATGCCTAAGGAATTCATCGATGGCGTGAAAGCGGCCATTACAGCCCGCACCGGCCTCCCGCATACGCACATGCTTATCGCGAGCACGCATACGCACGCGGCCGGTTCGGTGGCGGACGTGCATTTGGGCAGTATCGATCCCGCTTACGAGAAAATGCTGCCTGGTCGCATTGTACAGGCGGTGGAAGAGGCATTGCAAAACCTTCGTCCCGCCCGCATTGCATTCGGGGCTGTGGCGGTGCCTGAGCACGTGCTGTGCCGGCGTTACGCGATGAAACCCGGTTACGCGCCGCTCAACCCGGTTACCGGCGGGGCCGACGGGGTCAAAACCAATCCGTTCGGCGCGGAAGCATTGATCGATCACGGCGTGGCGCCTGCCGACCCGGCGCTGAGCTTCCTGGCTGTGCGGGGCACGGATGGCCGATGGATCAGTATTCTGGGCAATTATTCGCTGCATTATGTGGGCGATTGGGAGAATGGCACCATTTCCGCCGATTATTTCGGCTACTTCTCCGAACGGCTGCGCGAACGGTTGAATGCGGGTGACGAATTTGTGGGAATGATGAGCAACGGGACGAGCGGCGATGTGAATATCTGGGATTTCCAGGATAGCGAACGGTATCCGAAAGGTCATTTTGAAAAGAGTGAATACATCGGTCACGACCTGGCCGACAAGGTTATCGAAACCATTTCCGCATTAGTATGGCAAGATGAGCCCACTTTGGAAGCGGTGTTTCAACCGGTACCCTGTGACATTGTCAAACCTTCATTGAAAGAGCTGGAAAAAGCTGCGCAAATGATCGCGACGGCCCGTTTCGAGACGATCGAGCCCGATCACGAAGGTTTAATGCAGATTTACGCGCGGGAACAATTGCTGCTGAACGAAATGCCCGCCATACGTGAATGCCCAGCGCAGGCGATCCGCATCGGGAATGCCGTGATAGGCGGCCTGGCCGGTGAGTTTTTCTCCGAAACCGGGCTCTATCTGAAAGCGCAGGCAGGCATTGAAAACTATTTTACCATTTCAATGGCCAATGGCAATGCGGGTTATGTGCCGCCGAAGCACGAGATGGAACGTGGCGGCTATGAAACCTGGCGCTGCCGGTACAGCTGCCTGGCGCCGGGCGCGGAAGAGCATATCCGCGAACAGCTGCTCGGGATGATCCGAAGTTTACAGGCCTGATACTATATTTCACGAAAGGCGGTCTTGCCCAAAGCGCCTCAGCAGCCGTTAGTAAACCAGGCACTACCGGATGATCAGCGTTTTCCGGTAATCGCTGGGTGTCATGTTTTTCAGCTTTTTGAATTGCCGGTTAAAGTTCGCGAGGTTGTTGAAGCCACATTCGTAAGCCACTTCTACGACATTGCGGTCGTGCTCGGAGAGGAGCTTGCAGGCGTGGCCGATGCGCACTGTGGTAAGGTATTCCACAAATGTCACCCGGAACTGCTCCTTGAAAAAATTACAAAACGCGGTAACCCCCATATTTCCGACCGACGCGATTTCAGCAAGACTGATGTCCTGGTCGAAATTCTGCATAATGTAGCCGGTAATCTTCTTGAAGCGGTCGGAGGAATCGTAGTGAAAGTTCTGCACGAAGCGCGGGCTTGCCAAAAGGTCGAATTCCATAGTGCTGGACATGATATCGAAGATCAACATCAGGGATGACAGCCTTTGTAACCCGTTCTGTGCGGGCATCGCACGTATGAGCGCGTTGATGCGCTCGCGTGTCTCTCCGCGCAACGCCATACCGCGATCGGCCAGTTTGAGCACTTTTCTGAAATCGTCGATTTCCGGAATAGTCATAAAATCCTCTCCCAGAAAATCGTCGGTGAAATGGATCACGAGGGCATCCGCCTGCTCCGGTGCGCGGCGTTCGAGGTATAGCGGGTCGTTGACCCACACGTGGGGTAGAAGCGAGCCCATAAATACGAGATCGTCTTCTTCAAAATACCCGATGTGATCGCCCACCATCCGCCGCCCGGTACTTTTATTGACCATAACAAATTCGTAATGAGCATGGTAATGCCAGGGCGCTGGGAAGAAATCACCCGTTTCACGAAAAACAATGAAGGACTTGTCGACGTCCTGTGGCAAGTGGAATTCAACGGCTTTCATAACGGTGGGTTTTGGATTGTATTTGTAAACTAATACAATTTTTCAAAACCCACCACTTTGTGAAAGATCGTATTAGTAATGAGCAGAAAAGTAGCAATGCGCTACCGTCAGTTCATGTACGCGGATACCCACTTAGCCTTGATATCGGCACGGGCGTTGATGAACTCCACGTCGGTACCCTGCGCAATCGCGTCGAGCGGGAAGCGCAACGGGCGTTGGCCTGCCGGCATTCCGATCAGTTTCAGGACACCGTCGGCAATGGTTTGCGGGTTCATGTCGAAAGCAGCCATTTTTCCGAAAAGCCCCTGGCCCAATGCATTGAACTGCTCCGAAGCCAGCGGGTCGTACTGCTGCGCGATTTCGGGTTTGTTGCCGTGGATACCCGCTTTCGCGCCGGTGTTCATTTCGGTCGGGTAAACGCCGGGCTGGATGGACACATTATCGATGCCAAACTGCTTCAATTCATCCTGCAAGCCCTCGGTAATGCTTTCCACGCCGAATTTCGAGGCCAGGTAAGGTATCATAAAAGGCAGCGTATGGCCGCTGGCGCCGGAAGTAATGTTGATGATCAGCCCGCTTTTCGCCGCACGCATGGCAGGTAACACCGCCTGATAAGTACGGACGACCCCGTAGAAATTGATCTCGAACATCTCGCGGATCCTGTCCACGCTGTACGATTCGAATACACCAAAGCCGCTCACGGCTGCATTGTTCACAAGCACATCGATCTTGCCATGTTTAGCCAAAACCTTTTCAAATGCGCGGTTGACCGAAGCATCGTCTGTAAGGTCTATTTCGACCACCTCGATGTTCGGGATAGCGCCCAGTTCTTCGGCCACCACGCGGTTTTTATCCGCGGTGTTGCGCATGCCTGCTATGACGGTAAGGCCTGCATTGGCCAATGTGATTGCGGTGAGTTTACCAAAACCGGTACTGGTTCCGGTAATAAAAACTGTCTTGTTCATCGTCGTAAATTTTAAATGTTTGACGATGCAAAGTTGCAGCCCGGACGGCCCGCGCTCCATTGACATTTGATTGAAAAAATAACAAACAAATGTCAATGGAAATGACCGGATCAGTTATCTGCCGGTATTGTTCCGCCTGATGCGCGTGAGCGTTTCGGGTGTGATGCCGATGTAGGAAGCGATCATATGCTGCGGTATGCGGTTGGCAATCTGCGGGTATTGATCTAAAAACTTCTGGTACTTTTCTTCGGCTGAAAGGCTGATGCCGGCATGAATGCGGTCCTGCGACACGACGAAGCTTCTGTGCAAAATCGCATTGACGAGGTCGTTCAGGTGCGGGATCGTGCGGCAAAGCTGGTCGAAATTGTCTTTGGTAATCAAAACCACGTCGGTATCCTCGATGGCTTCGATGTTAAACCTGGAAGGCTTGCCGGTCGTCAGGCTCTCGCGGTCGCCCGTCCAGTAGTTTTCCGGGGCGAAGTTCAGGATATGCTCATTGCCCTTATTATCAATGGAATAGGTCCTCAGAAAACCTTGGCATACGAATGCATTGTACTTCCACACATCTCCTTGCTGCAACAAAAGCTGCCGCTTGCGGATTTTCTTGGGAATACACACTTGCGCAATTTGCGCTGTTTCTTCGGTGGAAAGCGTGATTTTATCGGTAAGGTATCGGATAAATGTGTCGATCGCCGGATTGGGGTTCATAGGTTGCATGGAGAATGGACTGGTACCCATATAAAAAATAATGACGGATTGAAGGTTCATTCCGCCATTACAAACTACAATGAAATTATTATGAATGCTATTTAACCGCAGTTAGTCAGGTTGTTATGCATTTTGGGGTTATGCGGGAACGAGCCGGGTGGTAATGCCGATCCTGTTCCAAACGTTGATCGTGATGATAGCCAGGACGATTTGTGCCAGTTGCGCAGGTTCGAAAAACTGCTCCGCACGCGCGTAAGTCTCGTCCTTTACGTGGTCGCCGATCAGCGTCACCTCTTCGGTAAGTGCCAGAATGGCCCGCTCTTCCTCCGAAAAGAAAGGAGCGTCGCGCCAGGCATTGAGGGCGTAAATGCGCTGCTCGGTTTCGCCTGCTTTACGGGCTTCTTTGGTGTGCATATCGATGCAGAATGCGCAGCCGTTGATTTGCGAAGCGCGGATCTTGATGAGGTCCTTGTGCGTGCGGTTGAGCGGCGTGCTTTCGATGAATTTTTCGAGGCCGAGTACAGCCCTGTAACCTGCCGGTTCTGCTTTGTCGATGTGGATTCTGGTTTGCATTGTTATGGTATTTAAAATGGTTAGTTTCTGTTAATCAGTGCTTTGATTTGCTCCGTCGAATGTTCGATGGCATTCGGCAGCTCGTCGGGCGCCGTGGAGATGCCGTTGATGGAAATGATATGTATGTCGTTGATTCCCATAATATTGAACATCATTTTGAGGTACGAGCTCTGGTGGTCCATGTGTTGGTTGTATTCGCCGTGCCCGTAACCCGCGGCGCCGGTGGCAAGCAACAGGATCAAAGTCTTGTTATGCAGCAGGCCCGCGTAAGGGTTTTGTTGGTTGGAAGGGTCGGGGCGCCAGGTTTCGTGGATCCGCATGACCTGATCGATGTACGCTTTTAACGGGCTGGGAATGGACCAGTTATACATCGGCGAGCCGATCACGATCACATCGGCGCGCTTCAATTCAGCCACGAATGCGTCGCTGGTTTCCAGTATATGCAAATCCTCGCCGGACCTCGCGGCTGCGGGTTTGAAGGCCGCGGTAATCCATTTTTCATCGATATGAGGGACCTGTACGTTGCCTATTTCACGGAAAATAATGCTCGAATCAGGATGGCGCTGCTGCCAATGTCCGACAAAGGCGTCGGTAAGCCCCCTGCTGTGGGATCGATGAATCCTCGCACTCGAATTAATGACCAGTAATTGTTTCATTTCTGTAATTTTTCTTCAAAAGTATCCGCTATCTGGGCTACATTTGAGATCCAGTTTTAACAAAACAAATGGCCCAGAAGCTCCCCTATAAATCGCTCGTCCAGCTCGACCGAAATGCGTCGGCTGCGCTTTACGTGCAGGTTTGTAATGCGTTTATTGCATTGATTACCAAAGGGATATTGCAGCCTTCGGACATGCTGCCGAGCTCGCGCACGCTCGCGGAACTGATCGGTGTGAACCGAAATACGATCAAGCTGGCCTATGAAGAGCTGGTGAGCCAGGGCTGGGCCGAGGCGGTTGAGCGTAAGGGGATATTTGTCAATTCGAAGCTTCCCACCGCTGCGTCCCGCCCGCTCCCGGATGCGCACCTGGGCCCGCACGAGGCGTTTGTCTGGCACAACCGGTTCCGGAATGCGTTGCCGAGCAAGGACCTGCAAAAGGCCGGATTAGCGATCGATGACGGCTTTCCTGATGTGCGGCTCGCCCCGATAGACCACCTCATGCGTGAGTACCGAAGCCTTTCCAGGAAGTTTTATGGTAAAAATTTCTTGCGCTACGGTAGCTCGGCGGGCTCCGAACGCCTTCGCATTTCCATTACCAACTACCTTTCTAACACGCGCGGGCTAACCGTTTCGCCTGAAAACGTGCTGATTACCAAGGGCAGCCAGATGGGCATTTACCTCGCCGCGCATCTGCTCCTGGGCGCAGGCGACACCATCGCGACGGGCATTTCGAATTACTTGCTGGCCGACGAGACTTTTCGGGAGGCGGGCGGAAACATCCTGCGCATCCCCGTGGACGCGTGCGGCATGGACATCGACTACCTGGAAAAGGCGCTGGCGACAACATCCATTAAAGCGGTGTACATCATCCCACACCACCACCTGCCTACGACCGTCACACTCAGCAGCGAGCGCCGGTTAAAATTGCTGGACCTTGCCAAAACGCACCGGTTCGCTATCATCGAGGACGATTATGACTTTGATTTTCACTATGATAACAAGCCCTACCTGCCGCTCGCGAGCATCGATCACAACCAGAATGTGATCTACATCGGCTCCATTTCCAAGACTTTCGCGCCTGCATTGCGCATTGGGTTTATGGTGGGCTCTACCGAATTTGTCCGGGCCGCGGCGTCATTGCGGGAGCTGATCGACCGGCAGGGCGATACGCTGATGGAAGAGGCGTTTTCGGTGATGTTCGATAATGGGGAAGTTGACAGGCATTTCAGGAAATCGCTTAAAATCTACAAGGAGCGCCGGGATTTGTTTTGCGACATACTGGCGTCCGATTTCGAAGAAGAAATCAGTTTCAATGTGCCCGAAGGCGGTTTGGGTATCTGGACGACCTTTTCGCCCGATATTAATCTGCACAAAATGTCTCACGAAGCCGGGAGAAAGGGGCTTTACATCGATGACGGTGATTTTTACAAAAACGAAAGCTACGCTACCAATGCATTGCGGATGGGTTTTGCCTCGCTGAACGAAGCGGAGATCCTGAAAGCGTTGAAAACTTTGAAGGAGGTTTTGCCCAATGCGCGTTAGCATTTTCGTGTGATAATAGTGGCTCGTTGGGCCATTGCTTTTTTCAATGCTGGTACGTTTCCGCTCATTCTCAGCCCTATACTTTTGCTGAAAAACAGGTATATGGAAGATCAATTTGAAATCAGGATTGTAAAGACAGCGCTCGAAATTGCGCAATGCTGGGACGTGGCTTCGCTGCTGCGGCCGCATTTGGAACAGGAAAAATGGGTGCCAATGGTGACTGAAATGATGCAGAACGAAAAGTATTTCATCGCAGGTATTTTCGACGAAGGTCGTTGTGTGGCCTTTGCCGGTAGCCGCTTTATGACCTCGCTGCATACCGGCAGCATTATCTACATCGACGACCTCTGCACGCTCGATGCATACCGGGGAAAAGGTCTTGCTAGCCGGCTGCTCGATCACGTCCGCGAAATTGCGAAACTCAACAAGCAGGACGCATTGGTACTCGATACCGATTTTACCAATAATACCGCCCAAAAAGTGTATCTCAAACACGGTTTCAAGCTCGCGGCGCTGCATTTGGCCAGTTCGTTAATTTGAAATGGTAAACTTCCAATTAAATCCAGCCGAGAGCGGTACGAGATGCGGTGCAGGGTGTGAAGGATAGTATCACAATCACCCATAAAAGTAATAGCAACCGCCGCCCGTGGCCTGTACTTTTGAAATATTAAAATAAACAGGTTCAAAAGGATTATGGCAACAATCATTAAACCGGGAAAAAGTGCCGCTGAACAACACGAGGCTGACGAAAAAGTACGTGCCGTCGTGAGCGAAGTCATTAAAGATATTACACTAAACGGCGACGCGGCTGTCCGGAAATACTCCGAGAAATTCGATAACTGGTCGCCGGAATCGTTCCGGTTGAGCGATGAAGAGATCCGTTCGATCATCGCTACTGTTCCGCAGCAGGTGATAGACGACATTGCGTTCGCACAGCAGCAGATCCGGTTTTTTGCCCAAAAACAACGGGAGTCGATTCGTGATATCGAAGTGGAGACGCTCCCGGGGGTGATTTTGGGACATAAGAACATTCCCGTCAATAGCGCGGGCTGCTACATTCCCGGCGGCCGCTACCCGATGGTAGCCTCGGCGCATATGAGCATTCTCACGGCCAAGGTAGCGGGTGTGAAGCGGGTGATTGCCTGCACGCCGCCGATTAAAGGACAAATGCCTGCGGCGACGATCGCGGCGATGCATATGGCGGGCGCCGATGAAATCTACCTGCTCGGCGGCATGCAAGCGATGGTAGCAATGGCTTTGGGTACCGAAACCATCGAGCCTGTGGATATGATCGTCGGGCCGGGTAATGCTTATGTGGCGGAGGCGAAACGGCAGCTTTACGGCCGCGTCGGTATCGATCTGTTTGCCGGGCCAACGGAAATACTCGTGATCGCCGACGAAACCGCCGACGCCGAAATGGTTGCCTGCGACCTGCTTGGCCAGGCCGAACACGGGCCGACTTCACCCGGCGCATTGATCACCACTTCCGAAGAATTGGCCTACGAAACACTGAGAGAGATCGACCGGCAACTCGAAACATTACCGACTGCCGACATTGCCAGCGTGGCCTGGCGGGATAACGGCAGCATTATCCTCGTTGCCGACGAGGCGGAAGCCCTCGCGGAGGCGGACAAGCTCGCGTACGAGCACGTGGAGGTGCTCACGCGCGACCCCGATTATTTCCTCCAAAATATGACCAATTACGGTGCATTGTTCCTGGGCCCTGAAACCAATGTGGCATACGGCGACAAGGTGATCGGTACCAACCATACGCTTCCGACCCACGGAGCGGCCCGGTATACAGGCGGCTTGTGGGTCGGAAAGTTTCTGAAAAACTGTACGTATCAGCGCTGCACGCCCGAAGCGAGCGTGGTCATTGGCGAGTATGGCATGCGTTTGTGCGAAATCGAAGGATTTATGGGGCACAAAGAACAGGCTGCATTGCGGGTAAGGCGCTACAAGAATGCCGCTATTCCGCAATCCTGATACTTTTCATCTTCACAGGCAGCCAAACCTGCATCGGGCCGCGGCCGCGGTTGGCCCAGGTGTAATACGGAATCGCGGTCACGGTCTGCGGTTCCGGTTTTACGTTCAGGCCGTCGGGCGTAGCTTTTACAATTTGCAGATTGGCCTGGATCGCTACTACCGGTTCATTCAGGATCTGGCTGGTTTTGGTATTAAATGAAGGGTTTTCAGGCACGAGCAGGTTCCATACTTCTCCTGCATTATCGGCGCCTTCCACGCAATACACGAGCGGGCCGCGTTGCAATGCGATGCGGTCGGCATCGGCCTTCACTTCCTTGCGTGCTTTGATTTGCCGTACTTCCATCGGTAGTTTTACCTCGACTTCGTCGCCGTTCTGCCATGTACGGTCGATGACGGCATAGCCTTTTTCGGTCTTGTACTCCACCGGTTTGCCATTGAGCAGTATTTCGATTTTGGCATTATTAGCGGAGGCGAAGTTGTATAATTCTCCGGGAACCGGCGTGTTCGCAGCCCAGCCGGGAATGCGCACGTTCAATGCATATTTGGCCTTTTGTGCAGGCGTTACCTTAATTTTTACATTGCCTTCCCAGGGATAATTCGTCGTCACCTGCAGCGGTACCACCGTTTTGCCTATTTGAAAACTGGTATTGCTGGCCACAAACAGGTTTACCCATATCTTACCCTCCGATTTACCATAAATATAATCCCCCACCGAAGCCACCAGCCGCGCGATGTTCGAAGGGCAGCAAGCCGTCCCGAACCAGGCGCTGCGGGCATTGTTACCCATCGATGAAAGCGGATTTCCGTAAAAGAAAGTGTCGCCATTGAGGCTCAGGCCGTCTAATGCGCCGTTGTAGAGGCTACGTTCCAGGACATCGATGTATTTGGCGTCGCCGGTGAGGGCATTCATGCGCTGGTTCCAGAATACCATGCCCACGGATGCACAGGTTTCGCTGTATGCGGCGCCGTTGGGTAAGTCGTAGTCGTCGGTGAATCCCTCGTTATGGCCGGAGGAACCGATTCCGCCGGTGAGGTACATATTGCGGTAGACCACGTCTTCCCACACGGCCGTCATGGCATTCATATAACCGGGGTCCTGCGTGACGGACGCCACGTCGGCCGCGCCCGTGTACTGGTACATCGCGCGCACGGCATGGCCGGTGATCTCTTTCTGCTGCTTCACGGGCACATCGTCCTGGCAGTATTTAGGGTCTTTCCATTCGTCCCAAATCTTGCCTTTGCCGTATCCGTGGCCGCGCTGGTCTAGGAACCAGTCAGCGAGTTTCAAATAGCGGTCTTCCTTGGTGAGATGGTACATTTTCATTAAAGCCAGCTCGATTTCCTGGTGGCCCGACACCCACGGCCGGTTCGCGACGCGGAAGGTGTTGTCGATATGGTCGGCGAAGCGGATAGCCACGTCGAGCAGTTTGCGCTTGCCGGTGGTGTTGTAATAAGCCACCGCTGCCTCCATCAAATGCCCCGCACAATAATCCTCGTGCTTTTCCATATCGGTCCAGCGCTGTTTGAGGTCGGTCAATGTGTAGTAGGTGTTCAGATAGCCGTCCGGCTGCTGGGCGGCGGCTATTTTGTCGATCCATTCGTCGGCTTTCTTTTCCAATGCGGCATCCGGGCGGTTTTTCAGCGAGTAGGCGATGGCCTCGATGGCTTTGTACACATCGCTGTCGTCGTAGTAAATGCCTTCGTGCTTCTCGCCCTGCTTGCGGGCCACTTTTTCGAAGTTGCGAATGCGGCCGGATTTTTCTTCGGTTTGAATGATACACGCATTCAGCGTCGCCGTCGCCACTTTTTCCTGCTTGGGTTTCCAGAAAGCGTCCGTAATGTTCACTTGCGAGAACTGGACAGGCTGAATGCGCTGCTGGGCATTAGCCTGGAATGGCGTCGCCTGTATGCACCACACGAGCGCGGCGCTCACGTATATTTTAGGGGTCAGTTTCATTTCAAAGTTCATTTTAAACTAAAAATCCTACTTCTTCTTGTGTACCAATGGAAACTGCGAAATGCGCAGGTTGGTACAGCCGTACGGTATCAGCACAATGTCTTCTTCCTTGTCTTCGGTTTCCAATTGATAAGTCATACTGTAAGGAATCGGGCCGGCCATTTCATTGTACAATCCCCATGACGGAATGCGCCGGGCTTTGGTTTTGATCTGCAATGGGGCATTCTCAGGGTTCCAGGGGTAGTTGGAAACCGGTTTCGACACTTCCCATTTGTATTGCTCTTCGAGTTTGGCGTCCGGCGTGAGGATCAGGCCGTAATTCCAGGGTGTAGTCGGGCGTACTTCGGTGTAGGAGGTGCCGTAGTCGATCGGGTCTTTGTCGTTTTTTACCAATTTCGAAGTTTCACCTACTTTCAAAGCATAGGTAAGCGGCCCGCGCTCGACGGAAATGGAGTTTTCGACCCAGGTGTTTTTGAAAATGTGCATCGGTAGAGTCAGTTCCACGACGTCACCTTTTTCCCACTCGCGGGTCAGTTTCACGACCTGGTTACCGTCCGGTTCGAGCCAGGTTTTGCCATTTACCTTAATTACACCCTTTTTACACCAGGCCGGAATGCGCAAATGGAACGGGAATACCGCTTTGGCAGAGGGGTTCAGGGTAAATTTAATGGTTTCTTCAAAAGGGTAGGACGTCTCTTCTTTCACCGCTACATTGATACCGCCTGCTAATTTAATAGTCGCTTCACTGGCGGAGTAGGCCAATGCGGCAATGCCCTTATCGGCCGTCGCGTACCAGAGGTTTTGAACAAATTTTGGCCAGCCCTGGTGCATATTGGAAGTACAGCACGGGTAACCGGTGAGCAGGCCCATGCACACGTCGGTACCGCCGTGGTTCACGTCGAAATTGCGGTGGTGGCGGGTCATCATCACCTGGTTGGCCTGCTGGAAATACTGGCGGGTCATGAAATCGTCGGAATGCTGGGTCGGCAACGCGTTGAATGCTACTTTTTCCAACATATCGGCATAGCCCACGTCGCCGGTGATTTCGAGGATGCTTTCCAATGAAAACATCATTTCCACGGCCGAGCAGAGTTCGGAGCCCTGGGTAGGGTCGTTGCCGTGCAATGCTTCGTCGCCGCCGTAGAGGCCGTGCGCCATGCCGTTGAACTTGCGGATGTCGGCAAACCCTTTTTTGGTAGCGTCGAGGTATTTCTGTTCAGGATGGTGCTGGTAATAGGTCAGGGGCGCCTTAATGCCCTGTGCGAGGTTTACGCAGTGAATGCTGCCGCGGGTCGAGAGCAGGTCCGTGTTCAGGAATGCGTTGGTGTAATCGAAAGTTTGCAGGTGAATGAGGTTGCCGAGGTCGAGCAGGAACTTGTCGCCGGTGATATTGTAGAGCCAATATACCACCGCCAGGTTATCGGCCCCACGGTACCTGGCCCAGAATGTCCAGTTATCGAGCGGTTTCGAGGGCAATTCTTTCAATTGGTATTTGAAATAATTGGTCATTAAAGTGAGCACGCGCTGGTCGCCGGTGGCGGAGTAGTATTGCTTTAATATTTTGAGCATCACCATTTTGGGCCACCAGTCGCGGCTGTTGTCGCGCTGCACGCCGGGCTCGTGTCCGTAGTCTTTCGACGGGCCGAAATAGCCGTCGGGCTGCTGGCTGGCGATGGCCCATTCCACCCAGGGTTTGGTTTTGGCGATGAGCTCCTTGTCGTCGAGGATGTAGGCGAGGGGGAGCAGGCCATCGATCCAGTAGGGGCCGCGTTCCCATTGGTCGCCGTCGCCGCCGAGCCAGCCGTTGCGCTTGCCCATTACCAGCGGGTACAGTTCGTCCAGCTTGCCGGTGGAGCCGTTTTTCTGGCGGACGAGCATTTCTTTAAGCCAGCCCTGCGGCTTGATGGCGCCTAACGGGAGCTCGCTGTACGGGTTGCTTCTAAGCGGCGCTTTGGCGGGGGTGTAGGTTACGTCCTTGGCAGGTTGGGCATTGGCATGCAGGGTAATGAGCAGGGCCGTTGAGAACAGGAGTTTTTTCATTGGTCGGTTTTAGTTGGGTGTTGTCGGGTGTTGTTGGGTGTTGTTGGGTGTTGTCAGGTATGGTCAGGTGTTGTCAGGTGTTGTCGGGTGTATTGATCAAAAAATCGGCGGCCGACGATCGGCGGTCGGTGGTCGGCGGTCCATGGTCAGGCTTTGTCAGTTAGTGTTTTTGTGTTTCAAATCTTGTGAAGTTGCCAAGGCTATGACGCGCCCGTTTTCGCCTACTGCATTGTAAAAGTGGTAAACTACGCCATTCCATTTAATTACCCATGGTTTGTGGGCGTAGGTTTTGTCGTAGTTTTCAGAAGGGGAGATCAGATCGGCTCCATTCCAGTCGGTCCAGTTAACGAGGTCGTAGGAGCAGGCGAAGCGTTCGAATGCACCGGGTTTCCAGAATGCCCCGAAGTAGAACATCACGTACAGGTCGCCGATTTTAGCGATTTGTGCGTCGCCGCAGATGCCGGTGTTGCGGGTGATGAGCGGTTTGTCGCCGGTGCGGTTCCAATGCACCATATCGTCGGAAACGGCCATGGCGATGCTTTCAAATCCATTGCCCTTGTCGTCGCCTTTTTCACCTTTGCCATTGTAATACATCACAAACGGATGGCCGGTTTTGCGGGCTTTGTCGCGGATGACGAGGCTTTTGTAAATGGTTTTGTCGTCGTACCAGCGGGCGTCTTTGTCGATGGCCGATAATACCGGTTTTGGTTGGCGGGTTACCTCTTTCGGCCGGGTGAGATCGGGGCTGGTAGCGATGCCGATGCCGAGCCGGCCGGCTTCGTAGCCCTTTTCGGAGCCGCCGAGGTAGGAGAGCCAGTATTTACCCGAGAACTTTTCGGGCTCGTAGCTGCCGCCCCATTCGGTATCGACGAGTGCTACGTAACCGGCCTTTTGGGTGGCGTCCCAGGTGTTTTCGGTGAAGGACATGATCTTGCCCAAATGCGTCCATTGCAGCAGGTTATCGCTTTTAGAAAGCCAGGTTTCGTAACCTTTTCCATCGAAAATAATGTAAGTCATGTACCAAACGCCGCCTTTCCGGAACACAGTCGGGCTGTCGACCATCCGTCCGCTGTCGGGCTGGGGGATCACGACGCCGTATTTGTAAGGGGTTTTTACTTCTTCAAAAATCTGCTGCATTGTCTCCTGCGAAACACCGGCTTTTCCCACGGCTTGTGCATCAGCCGATTGGGAAAAGCCAAGGTTCGCAGCGATTATCCATACACATCCGATCAGCACTTGCTTCATATTCTATTGATAATCCGGGTTTTGTGTGAGTTTGGGATTGGAATTGATGGCGATCTGCGGGATCGGGAACACGGCCCTGAATGCGCCGTTGGGCTTGTGCGACAGCCAGCTTTTGGTCGTATACACGCCGAAACGGATCATATCGCGGCGCCGGAAGCCTTCCCAGGCAAATTCCCAGCCCAGCTCGTCGAGCATCCTGCCGTACTGTACCGCTGCCGCGTCGCCGGGCTCCACCACCTTGTAATTTTCGACATAACCATATTGATAACCACTGCCTTTCTGCAAATCCGCACCGGTAACCGCCGCTTTGGCCGGTTTGGCCGCGAATGCCCGCGTGCGTACCTGCGAGACTACCGTGGCGGCATCATTTGCCTTGCCTGTGCGAAGGAGGCATTCGGCCTTCATCATCAGCACCTGCGCGTAGCGGAACACCGGGAAATCGTTGCCCAAACTGCCCTGCGCCTGCGTTTTTACCTCGAACTTATTCATACGGTAACCCTCCGCTTCGCCGGTGTAGAGGCCGTCGGGCAGCTCGTTGGTGAGCACCACATTCTTGCCGGCCTGGTCGTAGGAGCCTTTGAGCGGCGTGGTGCCGTCGGCGGCGAACTGCGGGCCGATCATCCAGGTCGATTTCAGGCGCTGGTCGTCCGCGTCGTAGGTATTGACAAACTGCGGCACACCCTTCGCCGAGCCCGCGCCCCAGGGCGTTGCCAGCATATTGACCTTGTTTTTCAGCGACGCATGCCACGAAAACATGTGCGCGCTGAACCCGCCTGCCAGGTTTTCTTCAAAAGGAATTGCAAACACGATCTCCGGCGAATTTTGATTTTCGGTAACAAAAGGCGCGGAGAGGCCCGTTTCTAACTGGTATTTGCCCGAAGCGATCACGTCGTTGCATTGCGCCAGGCATTCTTCCCACTTGGTTTCACCGGCATAAATACCGGCGTTAAGGTAGACGTTCGCGAGGAGCGTTTTGGCGGCCCATTTGTTGAAACGGGCGTAGAGCAGCGTGTTTTTTTCTTCGCTCAGGTTCGGGATGGATTCGGTCAACTCCTTGACGATGAACTGGTAAATCTCCTTCCTGCCGGTTTTTGCAGGCAGCTCGTCGGAACGGTCGGTGATGAGCGGCGCGTCACCGAAATTATCGCAAACGAGCCAGTAAAAGAATGCCCGCACGGCCCGCATTTCGGAGATCAATGCCTCTTTGGTAACACCGGCGGGAATGGTGATTTTGTCGTTTTGCAACTGTTCTATCAACCGGTTGGCATTGACTATCCCCGTGTAAAAGGTATTCCACATGCTGTTGATCTGCGGGTTTTCGGAATTCCACGTGTGCAGGTGCATGCGCTTGTAAATACCACCATCGTCCCAGCCCGATGCATTGGCGGGCATTACGATGCCGTCCGCAGTGGATTCCTGCGCCATGTACCAGTGTGTGTGCGAAATGAGGTTTCGCATGTTGGCGTAAGCGATGCTCATGGCCTGGTACGCATTGGAATAATTATAGGTATCCTCGGTTACTTCGGAATATATTTTTTCGGTCAGGTCGTTATTGCAGCCGCTCGCAGCGATCATGAGCAGGAGCGTTGTTCCGATATAGGGTTTCAATGGCTTCATTGCAGATAGTCTTTTTTGAATTTTTAAACTGAATACAAACTAGAATGTGATCATCAAACCCGCCGTAAAGCTTGTGGTGGCAGGATAGCGGTTCTTGTCGTCGGTACCAGGGAACAGGCCGGTGATGCCCACTTCGGGATCGATGCCCTTGTAGCCGGTAATGGTGTAGAGGTTGGCTACCGACAGGTACACGCGCGCATGTTTGAGGTATTTGTTTTTGACACGGAGGTTATACCCGGCGGTGATGTTGTCGATCTTCCAGTAGTTGCCGTTTTCGATGTAGTAGCTTACGTAGTTCAGCGACTGGTCGTCGGCGAGCGGGCGTTTGCCGTAAATCGGGTCGTAGGCATTCGAGCGGAGATTGCCGCGCGTGAGCATTACCGGCGCACTCCAGAACATTTCCGTCATATTCAGGATCTGGAAGCCGAATGCGCCGCGCATGGTGATATTCAGGTCGAAGTTTTTGTAGGTCAATGTGTTATTCCAGTTCAAATAGCGCTTGGGCAAGCCGTTGCCGATGATCTGCTTGTCGTCTGCCTGCTGCTGGGCGATGGGTTTCGGCTCACCGTTTTTACCTTCGATGATCCAGTGCCCTGACTCGTCGATATCAATGGTTTTGAATCCCCAGAAATTACCGAGCGGCTGGCCTACCTGTACCCGGTGCGTGGTTTGCTGAATGGGCTCGCCGGTGTTTCCGGTATCGAAATAGCCGCTCGCTAACGCAAACTTGTCGTCCGATAATGTCAGGATCTTGTTCGCATTGGTCGAGAAATTGACCGACGTACTCCAACGGAATGCGGCGGTTTGTAATGGAATCGCATTCACCTGGATTTCTATCCCTTTGTTCTCCATGGAAGCCGCATTGGCCGTGATTTTGTCGTACAGATAAGGCGGGGTAGGCACGGGGAACTCGGCGATCAGGTCGCGGGTGGTGCGGCGGTAAAGGTCGATGGAACCCGAGAGGCGTTCATTCAAAAACCCGTAATCGATCCCCACGTTCACTTCTTCTTTGCGTTCCCAGCGGAGGTCGGGGTTAGGATTGTTGGCGGGGTTGATAGCCTGCACCCATTGCCCGTTGATCAGCACATTGGTATTGAAATTGATTTTGTTCAGAGAAAGATAGGATTTGCCGGGCTCCGTACCGGTTACGCCGTAGCCTGCACGGAGTTTCAGATTTGAAATGGTATTGGAACTTTCCAGGAATGCCTCCCTTTTCAGGTTCCAGCCCACCGAGAATGCCGGGAAGCTTCCCCATTTATGGTTAGCCCCGAAGCGCGAGGAACCTTCGTGACGGATACTGGCAGTGAGCAGGTATTTGTTCATAAAACTGTAATTCACACGGAAAAAGTAGCTGATCAGCTTGTTCTCCGTCTGCTCTGACAATTCCGGTGCCTGTCCGCGACGCAACGCTAGGCCCGCGTTGATGTTGTTGTAGGAAAAATTGTCGGTCGGGAAATCCCAGTTCTGCATCCAGTAATTCTCCCAGTTGTATTTCCGCCAGGTGTGGCCGGCCAGGACCACGAAGTTATGGTCGTGAAAACTCTTGTTATAATTCGCCGTGAATTCGAAAAGGTCGTCCTGCGAGCGTGTAGCGCCGCGTGATGCGAACCCGTTACGGCCATTGCGGGCGGTAGTGTAATGGTTTTTGGTTTCATAATAACCCCGCGTGCTGTTAAGCATGTCCCGCGCAAACAATGCCTTGATTTCCAGTCCTTCCACCGGCGCCAGGGAAATAGTGCCGTACGTGCGGAGGTTGTTGTTGCGGTTCAGCCCGTGCGATTCCTCGATGAGCGCGACGGGATTCATGTAATCCGTCTTGTCCGTGCGCTCGGTCCATTTGCCGTTTTCGTCCTTCAAAGGTTCGGTGGGGTTGAATGTGAGTGCATTCCGGTACACGAGGCCGGAGTAGAAACCGCCGTCAATCGAGAAGTGCTTCTGTTGGTAACCGCTCAGGTTTGCATTGATCTTCAACAGGCCATTGAACATCGAATGGTTTACCTCGATGCGCGGGAAAACGGTGGCGTTGTCGGATTTTTTCATAATCCCGTTCAGCCGGCGGTACTCCATGCTGACGATGTAGTTGGTGGTGCGCGAGCCGCCTCGCAGGCTGATATTATGCACTTGCGAGAGCGGTTTCTGGGTCACGGCGCCGAGCCAGTCGGTGCTATGGCCGTAATCGATGGCGCCGGGTTTGCCCTGGGCGGCCAGCGCGCGGTACTGGTCCACATTCATGAAGTCCAGCTTGCGTGTGAGCCGCTGAGTGGTGAAATAGGAGTTCACTTCCAATGTGGCTGGTGTTTCACCCTTTACTTTCCTGGTTGTAATCAAAATAACCCCATTCGTACCGCGCGTGCCATAAATAGCTGCCGCCGAGCCGTCTTTGAGCACATCGATCGACTCGATATCCTCCGGCGCGACGGTATTGAGCGTGCCGGGCACACCGTCGATCAGCACGAGCGGTTCGGAGCTGGCATTGATGGTGGCATTACCTCTCAATGAAATCTGCGCCGTGGCAGTCGGGTCGCCGCTGGGGGTGATCACGCTCAACCCGGCTACTTTCCCGCGAATGAGCTGGGCCGCGTCCTGCACCGGGCCTTTGACAAAATCTTCCGACTTGACGCTGGCAATGGCGCTTGTGATCTGCTCGCGTTTTTGCGTTCCGTAACCTACCACCACCACTTCTTCGAGGCTTTTCAGGTCGGGCGCGAGGGTAATGTCGATGGCCGTGCGGTTGCCAACAGCCGCTTCCTGATTTTGATAACCTACATAAGAAAAAACGAGTATGACTTCCGCTTTGGGATCGTCATCGACCGCAATGCTGTATTTACCGTCCACATCCGTGGTGCTGCCGCGCGTGGTGCCTTTGATGAGCACGCTCACGCCCGGCAACAACTCTCCGCCATCGCCTTTCACGACGCCGGAGATGTTTCTGTCGACCGCCTTGCCGGCCAGCATTACCGTTGAACCGCTGGGTTGTGCCGACATCGTGAATGTTTGCTGTGCGGCCGGAGTTTCTTCTGGCGTGATCGGTTCTATCTGCTGGGCGCCCGGCTTTGCTTCTTCGTCGGCAGTCAGGATGAGGTAGGCCTGTTTGCTGACCTTTTTGTAACGCAGCCCCGACGGCAGGATGTTGCTGAGCTTGCTTTCGATCGTTTGCCCCGACTGTACCTGCGCAGGCGTCACGGAAATGCCTTCCAGCAGTTTTTCTTCAAAAAGTATATCGACCTTGTACTGCTTTTTAACCTGCATTAATGCGTCCCGGAGTGTTATCCGGCTACCGGGGATGATCGTGGGTGCCGTATTGCTTTTCGGCCGGTTTTGGGCCATGAGCTGGGCTTTCAGCGGCGAGCCACCCAACAGGCCTCCCACCATTAAGGTTGCCAGAACTTTAACGTGTAATAGTTTCGTCATGATTATGAATTGTTAAGGAATTACAAACGATTCGAGTCGAGCACGAAGGTTTCGGCCCCGTGCCCGCCCGGGGGCGTGTGCGTGACGCGTGCATTGAGGACGTCGGAAAGTACTTTCAGTACATTGGCCGGGTCGCTGGCATTGAATGTGCCGCCTATCGTCCGGCGGGCCAGCGTGGAATCCGCCACGACCACATTCACCCCGAAATGCTCGCTGATCTGGTAGGCGATTTCCGAAACCGGCGTGTTCTCGAACATAAACAGGCGTTGCTTCCAGGCCTGGTGCGCGGAGAGGCTTACGCTGTGTTTGAGAGTGAGCCTTCCCTGCATCGACATCGTGGCCACGTCGCCGGGTTTCATCAGCATCGGTCTCGCATTGACCTCGTTGAGCGAGCGTAGCTGCACGCTTCCCTGGCTCAGCACTACCTTGGAACCGCGTTCGCGGCTGTACACGATGAATTCGGTACCCAATACCTTCACTTCTAGCTTGTCGGGCGTGCGCACGATGAACTTGCTATGGTCGACCGTATGTTTCACCGCAAATTCGGCTTCGCCTTTCAGCCTCACCTCCCGGGCACCGTTTCCGAATCCGAAACGCGGGATGCTGAGCACGGAATTGGCATTCAATGTGACCCGGCTGCTGTCGGGCAGTACCACTGTTCTGATTTCGCCGTAGCCGGTTTCATATTGTTTGTACAACCAGAAATCGGAAAGCAGGTAGGCTCCCACCAGCAATGCTACGGATGCCGCTGCGGCCCATTTGAATGCGAAAAGCCGCCCGCGCAAAGTGCCCGCATTCGCACGCGGGGACATTGGAATACCACCGCCATCCTGAACGGTATACAGTGAACGTTGGTAGCCCTGTTCTACATCCGGCGTGAACTGCGGATTTTCAAGTTCCCATTCATCCAGCCATTGAAAATACAGTTCGCGATGGGCGGGATTTTCCAGCCATTCCTGTATCAGAATGTTCTGCATCTGCGTGGTTTTCCCCTCGAAGAAGTTCTGGATGACCTGTTTGGAGAGAAGTGATTTCTTCATGCTTCGTAAAATTCAGTATGAACATATATCCGATAGCGTTATGCTGTCAGACGAATAGGAGTAAAATCTGGATCAGTGAAAGCAGCCCGTGGTCCTGCAATGCCTTCCGCAGGATGGATAATCCCTTGGTAATGTGCCCTTCGACAGTCTTAACCGAAATGCCGAGCTCTTCCGCGATGGCGACATTCCGCTTGCCCTCGAACCGGCTCATTAAAAACACCTTCTGGTTTTGGGGCGAAAGCGAGCGGATGACCTGTTCGATTTTCAATACCAGCTCCTGGAATTGCAGTTCCTGCTGGGGCGAACTGGCCGGAGTGGCTACCGGCAGGTCGCCCAGTTCTTCGGTGACGGCCTCTTTGCCAAAATTCCTGCGCATATGGTGAAATGCCGCGTGCCGCACCGTCGTGAACAAGTAGGCCCGGTAGGAGCTAGTAACCGCCGTATGCAACTGCTTCGACCAGAACTGGCTGAATACCTCCACCACAATGTCCTCGGCAACATCCCGGGCATACACAAACCGTACCGCATGGCTGCAAAGCTGCTTGTAATACCGTTTGAAAAGCAGCTCGTACCCACGTGCAGGATCGGCCGCGAATGCCTGTTTGATAAATAATTCCGAATCGACCATGTCTGCCGGGAGCTTTCTGACTTCCGGGAAACCGGACGTCTGTGCAGCCGGTTCGCCCGTGCCAGTCTCGTTTTTGACGGAATACTTCTGGTTCATACAGAGAATGTGAGTAGGTTATTGATAAGAGTATTTTGCGCCCGCACTACCCTCGGTCGTTTTGTGAAATTTTTATTTTTTTTGGGATTATTTGCGAGAGGGGGTGTTTGACGGCCGACGGCCGACCGCTGACGGCTGACCGCTGACTGCCGACGGCCGATCGCTGATGGCCGGGTGTGCTTTTGGTTAATCAGCATATTAATTCACCAAATGTTTGACATCTAATCCAAATAAAATATCTTTGTTGCTAAGATATTTAGAAATCAAGATAAATATGAGCGAGGAATTAATCGAACGGGTGCGAAAACTCAGCCAGCAGTATGCATTCGATTCCATTCAAATGCATGAGGCAATCGGCAGGCAAGCAGGGCTGTCGGGTACCGACCATAAATACCTGGGTTTTATCATGCAGAAGGGGCAGATGACGGCAGGGGAGCTTTCGGCACTTACGGGGCTTACGACCGGCGCTGTGACGGGACTGATCGACCGGTTTGAACAAAAAGACCTGGTCAGAAGGCGGTTTGGGGCGGGAGACAGGCGGAAGGTGATCGTAGAGCCTAACTCCGAAAAGATTATGGCGGTATTCGAGCCGCTCTACAAGGATTTTCGGAGCAGTACGGCGGCGGTGATCGCGTCATTTTCGGATGAAGAATTGAAAGTTATTGAAAGCTACTTCTTGAGGGCGATTGAAGTGATGAATGAAACGACAAGCAAATTCAATACTAAATAGTTGAGACATGGCGACTTACATTCTTGGATTTCCAGATATTGATAAAACGAAAATTGAAATAACAGGGGGGAAGGGGGCCAATCTGGGCGAACTTGCCGGCATCACGGATATTCGGGTACCCGATGGTTTCTGTATTAGCACCGATGCATTCCGGCAGGTAATAGCGGTGGCGCAGATGGGTAATTTGTTGGAACGACTTTCACGATTGACCGCAGCGGACAGGACTCAAATCGCCGCACTCGGCCGCGAGATCCGCAATGCGATCGAAGCGGCTGTAATCCCGGATGCTATTCGTGAGGAGGTAGTCGGCTGGGTTGCGCAAGTCGGGGTGCAGCATGCGTATGCGGTGCGGTCGAGTGCGACGGCGGAGGATTTGCCGAATGCTTCATTTGCAGGGCAGCAGGATACCTACCTGAACATCATCGGCAGCGACGCGATTTTGCGGCACATCAGCAAGTGCTGGGCGTCATTGTTTACCGACCGGGCGATCACGTACCGCATTCAAAACGGCTTCGATCACCGTAAAGTGAGCCTGGCGGTGGTGGTGCAACGGATGGTTTTTCCGCAGGCGTCGGGCATTTTGTTCACGGCTGATCCCGTGACTTCCCACCGAAAAGTGACGTCCATTGACGCCAGCTTCGGGTTGGGTGAAGCATTGGTGGCGGGTCTGGTGAATGCGGACATTTACAAAGTGCGGGATGGCGAAATCATTGAAAAGAAGGTTTCTGCCAAGAAAATAGCCATTTACGCATTGCTGGACGGCGGCACGGAAGAAGTGGAAGTTGAACCGGAGCAACAAAATATTCAAACCCTTACCGATGGTCAGATCCTGCGGCTGGAAGAGCTAGGCAGGAAAATCGAGGCGCATTTCGGTCATCCGCAGGATATTGAATGGTGTGTGGCCGAAGATGAATTTTACATTGTACAAAGTCGGCCGATCACTACATTATTCCCCATTCCGGTGGTTGGTGACAGTGAAAATCACTTGTATGTCTCGGTAGGCCACCAGCAGATGATGACGGACGCTTTGAAGCCGCTGGGGCTGTCGACATGGCAGCTTACGGGTCCGCGGCGGATGCATGTTGCGGGCGGGCGTATGTTTGTGGATGTGGCGCAGGACCTGGTTTCGCCTGCGGGCAGGCGGGTGGTGATGGAGGTGCTCGGCAAGTCCGACCCGCTCGTGAAGACCGCGGTGACGGCCATTCTGGAACGCAGGGATTTCATCACAATTAATGCAGAAGAAACGGACGCGCCCAAGCCCTCTCAGGGGCCTTCACCGCATGATTTCTTCACCCTCAATGCCTATGATCCTTCCATTGTACACGAGCTGATCGCGCGCAGTGAAGCTTCGGTAGCAGCATTGAGCGAAAATATCCGTACAAAATCGGGAACGGACCTGATCGACTTCATCCTTGACGATTTCGAGCAAAGGAAAAGCCAGGCCGATCCGCAGAGTTTCGGGGTGCTCGTGACGTCGATGAATGCAGCATTCTGGATTAATGAAAAAATGAGTGAATGGCTGGGCGAAAAGAATATGGCCGATGCGCTTTCGCAATCGGTACCGAACAATGTCACGTCGGAAATGGGGCTCGCGCTGCTGGATGTGGCGGATGCTATCCGGCCTTACCCGGAGGTGATCCGCTATTTGCAGGAGGCAGGAGGCAATGATTTTCCGGATGGACTGGGCGCACTGGAAGGCGGAGCGGAGGCTTTGGCGGCTATTCATGCATTTCTCGACAAATATGGAATGCGCTGCGCGGGAGAAATCGATATTACACGGACCCGTTGGAGTGAAAGACCGGCCATTCTTATTCCATTGATTTTAAGCAATATCAAAAACCAGGAGCCCGGTGCCGGCAAGCGGAAGTTTGAACAAGGGCAACAGGAAGCTGCACGGAAGGAGGCGGAATTGCTGAACCGGCTCAGGCAATTGCCCGACGGCGAACAAAAAGCGGAGGAAACGAAGCGCATGATCGGCTTGCTGCGAAGCCTGGCGGGTTACCGCGAATATCCCAAGTACGCCATCGTAAGCCGGTATTTTGTGTACAAAAAAGCATTGATGGAAGAAGCTGCGCGGCTCGTGAAGGCGCATGTGATTCACGAAAAGGAGGATATTTTCTACCTCGGATACGAGGAAATCCGGGAGCTGATACGTACGCAAAAGGCAGATTACGAGCTCATTAATCAGCGAAAAGAAGCATTTGGATACTTTGAAAAACTGAATCCGCCAAGGGTAATGACCTCCGATGGCGAAGTGGTTACGGGCAAGCACAGCCACGAAAACCTGCCAGAAGGGGCTATCGGCGGTTTGGGTGTTTCCGCGGGTGTGATCGAGGGACGGGCGCGCGTAGTACTGAATATGGAAGACGCCGACCTTGAACCGGGCGATATTCTGGTAACCGCATTCACCGATCCGAGCTGGACGCCCCTGTTTGTCGCGATCAAAGGACTGGTAACGGAAGTGGGCGGTTTAATGACCCACGGCGCGGTGATTGCCCGGGAATACGGCCTGCCGGCAGTGGTGGGAGTAGAGAATGCCACGCGGCTCATTCAGGATGGGCAAAAAATACGTGTGCACGGGACGGAAGGATATATCGAGCTCCTCTGACGTCCCGTGCACATAGTTTAATGGCCGGTTAATGCCTAGTTTTTCAGCCAGGCCTCGTTCAGCGCCTTTTTGGAATCGTCGGCGAAACGGAAGCCGTCGCCGTCTTTGTAATTCAGTTTGACGGTGCCTTTCAGCTCCATATCCTGGCCATTACGGTTAACTTTCACAGTAATAGGGCTGCCCTCATCAAGGTCGTAGCCGAGGTACACGAGCGCCATGATGTTTTTCGGATCGACGGCTATGCCGTTGAATTCCACGAAAATGTCGTTGTCCTGAATGCCCAGGCTTTTGTAAAATGCGTTCTGGTCGTCGGCCATGTGCGCGAGTACGTGTGTACGCGAGGTGTCGGGTTTGATGTAAATGACGTCGTTACGAAGGAAAACGATCGGTTCGGGGAAAGGTATGGTCTGTTTTTTAAGGCCTACTTTGCCTACAAAGTCCTCATAACGGATCGGTTCGCCCATGACCACGTGTTTATCGAGGAAGGCACCCGCTTCGGGACCGGCTATCTGCGTGATGACCGGGATCAGCTCGGCGTCGTCGAAAGGCTTTTGCGGGCCGTATTTCTGCGACAGCTCGCCCATGAGCCAGAGCAGGCCGCGCTGGCCCTGCGTTTTCTCGCGGATCACGATATCGAGGCACATCGCAATGAGTGCACCTTTTTCGTACACATTCGGGTATTGCGGTTTCAGCTTGGGGTCGAGGATGTTACGGCTCATTTCGGTGAACGACAGGCTGTCGGAATACGACTGCGATTGTTCCACTTTTTTAGCCATCAGATCATAGAAGGCATCCGCGCCGATGAGCCCCTGGTTTACCTGGAAAAGGTTGGAGAAATACTCGGTAACGCCTTCGTAAAACCATAAATGCTGGCTCATTTTGGGTGCATTGAAATCGAAATAATGGATTTCCTTCGAATGCACTTTCAACGGGGCAATGGTATGGAAAAACTCGTGACTGATGACGTGGATCAGGTCCTTGCTTTTCATGGGCTCCCTGAAAACCGCCGTCGTGGAGGCATTGTGCTCCAAGGCGCCAATGCCCTTGGCATCGTTATTCGCGCCGGACGATATGTAGGTCAGCACGGCGTATTTGGGTGTGTCATTAATTTTGCCCAAAAATTTCTTCTGCGCGCGCATCATCTTTTCCAGGTCGGGTTTCAATGCGGAAGCATGCGTTTTCCCGCTTTGCGAGTAAATGCCGAGCAATACCTCCATTCCATCGACTTTGAAAGAAAATGTATCCGGTGCGGCGTACATGACCGGGTTGTCGATCACGTCGGGGTAACGCGGGATCTGGAACACGTCTTTACGAGCGTCGTTGTCGGTATCGGTGAGCGCCGTTGTGCCGTAGAGCGTTTCAGGGTGTGAGACAGTAATGCGGTAAGGCGTTTCGGTTTGTCCCGAAAAATAACCTACAAAACCGGCCATATTGAGCAGGAAATGCTTACCGGCCTCGATATTGGTCCCCGCGGGAGAGAAAATGGTTTTGCTGTTTTCGGAAAAAGGGTCGCTTTCCACCTCGGTATCGAATGTGTCGCCTACCAGGTACGAAATGCGCGCCAGCTTCTTCGCCTGCGAAATGGTGACGGTATTCGAGTCGGTGCGGGTTACTTGCAATGCCTTGCCCTTTTTATCGAATGCCTGAACATCCTGCACATACCGGCCGTAATCTGCAATGGCGTAGGTGCCCGGGATGATTTTCGGGAAATTGTAGGTTGCAATATCGTCAGTTTGCGCGGGCGGCGTTACGGTCACGCGCACACGGTCGGCATCCACATTGACGAGGTCTATTCCTACTTCAACTTCCTTGGAGCCCGAAGCCGGGCCTGGTTTGCTGCCTGCGCAGGAATACAACAGGGCGGTGAGCAACAAGCCGGACAAAATTTGTGATTTCATAATGATTTAATAGCGTTCAGTGAAACCGGTAGCCGATTCCGAGGTTAAGGTAAATATTGTGCATGCCAAAATCGATACTCCGGAAGCCGGGCTCCATGAGCGGCGTCAATGCATAGTTCAGGTTTGCCGATACAAAAAGGCCGGAGTTGATGCGATAGTCGGCGCCGATTTCCACGCCTGCATTGATCCGCCGCACATTCTCCGAAAAGTCGTACGAAGCCGCATCGATGTCTTCGCGCTCGCCTGTGGGCGTCTGGTTGCGTATGTACCCGTCGCGCGCGTCGCCTGCGAAGCGGTTGTCGAGCAGCAGGGACACAAACCCGCCCGCCTTGAACGTAAAATCGCTTTTGGGATGATAGGTCAAATGCAGGGGAAGCGTGAGGTAGCTGTTTTTGATTTCCGTTTTGACGCGCCCGGTGAAATAGCCGGTCACCGATTGATGCCCGTCGCTGCCTGCTTCATTAAATGTGGTATAGTAAGCCTTCACGCGCGCGTCCGTGGTCATGCCTTTTTGTTCAAAACGAATGGCGGTAGCTAGTCCGAAATTGGGTGAAAAGCGGTAATCCAATCCTGCTTCGATACCCGGCTGAAATCCGGGGTTATACGACTCGATCTTTCGTATCGACGCCGGTATCCCCACAGGCGTCGCCGCCCCGATCGACAGGCCCGCCCGGACAGTAAATGAAACCTTTTTCCCGTTCTGCGCCGCGGTATCGAGCGCAAATGCCAGTAAAAGGATCAAAAGGTGGAGACGTTTCATCGGGATCATCGGGAAAAGCTATTGGGTAACAATCTTCACGTCGTCGATATACAACTTGCTCCCGACGGCCCCTTCAAAAATGGCACCATTCCTGCTGGAAGCGAATACGACTACGATTTTATAGGCAAATGCGGCAAGGTCATCCGCATTCACCTCCGATTTGTAGGTAAACGGGAGATTGAACGTCCCGTAACCGGTTCCCGGAGTGGCCGCGCCGGATGCCAGCTGCGCAATTCCAACCACACTGGGGTCGGTAAGCACGTTGGCG
Source organism: Dyadobacter soli (assembly GCF_900101885.1). Classification (GTDB taxonomy): domain Bacteria; phylum Bacteroidota; class Bacteroidia; order Cytophagales; family Spirosomataceae; genus Dyadobacter; species Dyadobacter soli. Next base: position 155,004 of record NZ_FNAN01000013.1, read on the forward strand.
CCGTTGAGGAAGGGTTTTTCAGGGGAAGCTCTAAACATCACGGCGTAAATGTCGCACAGGTCCTGCCGGGCAGGCGTTACCGGCTTGCCGGTTTTGTCGGTTACCGGCCCGCCCGAAATGTATTTGTACGAGCCGGTCAGCCGTAGTGGTTTTTTGTTGAATGGAATGCCAAAAATCGTCGCTTCCAGCGGAGCCGTCAATGCTTTGGCGCCGTCGAAACTGCCCAGGAACAGGTTACCCGGTGCAATGGGCATGCCTACCAGTGCGCCGAGCGCGCCGGTCGATTTGGTTTCGAGATAGGCGGCATATTGCCCCTGAACAGCATCGGTAGTACGCTGGGTAGGGTAGGCTTCCGGCCGTTTCTCGGGGGCGATCAGCGAAAAGCCGCTATTGCCGGACGCCCAGATGTTCTGGTGCTCGGCTTCCACGAGTTCATACGGAATGTAGTAATTGCCATCGGGATTGACCGTCCAGTTTTCGAACATAAAATTGTCCGGCGCCACATTTTGCAGCAGGCTCACCCGGTAGTCTTTTTTCCAATGACCGTCCTCGGAAGTAACAGTGTAGGTCACGGGTTTGGAGAAATCCTGCGGCGTGCCCGAAGCGGGCTGAATACCCGCGCCTTCAGTAATGGTAAACTCGGGCGCGACGGCTTTGATATTCAGTTTCGAAAAATTGACGAACGCCGTCACGGTGGTATTGGTGAGCGACGGCGGCGAAATGAGGACGGAATCGGGCAATGTCATCGTCAGGATATCGGCCTCCATGTTTTCCGCTTCCGGTTTAATACACCCGGAAATGGTCAGCAATGCACCCAGAAAGGCCAATAATCCTGCATTTTTCATACGCAATACTAAGCAATTTTTTCACTCACATAAATTTTATCACCGTTCGCGTAACCCCATCCGCCGGATTTTCGAACCGCACCGCCAGCCCCGATTTGGTGGAAAGTTCGTCTACCAGCCTCAGCCCGAGGCCCGAAAGACTGCTTTGCTTGTCGGCATGGGCGAGGGTACTTTCATATTGCGCCTGTGTAAATGCAGGTCCGGAGTTTTCAATATACAGCTCGCGCTGCGCTTCCTGCCAGTCCAGGCGCACCATACTTTGCTCGTCGGCTGCTTTTACGGCATTTTGGAGCAGGTTGCGAAGAATCGTTTGCAAATAGTAAGGATCGGTTTCCACCAATACTTCCTGCGGAATGCGCTGTTCGATGGTCAGTTGCCTGGCTTCAATATTCAAATGCAGCAGCCCCAGGCATTGGTCGGTTACCTGCGCGAGGCGCACAATTTCGATGCTTGGCTGGAATTGGTTCATCTGCGTTTTGGACCAGAGCAGGAGGTCTTCCATTGTTTCGAGCAGGGAGCCGGTGGCGGTTTGTATCTTTTCGCTGAGCTGCTGTTTTTGTGCGTGATTAAGCAGATCCGGATTCAGCTGTTGGAGTTTCAGGAATTGATAAACCTGGTTGATCGGCGAACGCAGGTCGTGGCTGATGATCCCGAAAAGCTTGGCTTTCGTGCGGTTGGCTTCTTCCAGCTCGGCGATCAGTTGGTTGAGCTGGCGGTTCTTCTCGTCGAGCAATGCGGCCGTGCGGCGTTTATTCCGGTAAATAATACCTAGCAGTACCAGGGAAAGGCTCACGAATGCGAGGCCGGAGATCAGCCAGATGCGCTGCTTCTGCGCCTCGTCGATTTGCAGGTTCTTGATCTGTATCTCCCGCTGCTTCTCCTTGTTTTGGTACAATGCTTCCGCGTCGGCAATGCTCTTCCGGGACGATTCCAGGTAGAGCGAATCCCGCATGGGCGCATATTTGTCGTAGTACGCGTAAGCTTTTTTCCAATCACCGGCAGCGGCGTAGCACCGGGCAATGGATTGCAGCAGCGCTACATACATTTGCTGTCCGAAATCCCGGATCATATCCTCCGATTCCACGAGTATCGGCAATGCTTCCTGATACCGGCCTTGCGCGTAATATACGCTCCCCTGCATGTAGCGCACCTGTGAGAGCAGGTAGTCGGGCGCCCATTTTTCGGCCAGTTGGGAAGCGCGGCGAATGTAAATCGCGGCACTGTCGGGCTGGTTGATATTGAGGTAATAATCCGTAAAACCCAGATCGGCGGCGATTTTGTTGCTTCTGCGGCGCGGCTGGATATTGCCCGGTTCGAGCATGGCCGAAAGGCTGTCGTAATAAGTGCGCGCCATAGCCGGCTGTTTCAGCAGCAGGTAAGCGTCGGTCATGTCTTTGTAATAATGGTTGCGATAGTCGGTATTGCTAACCATGTATCCCCGGGCCTCCTTGCTGTACCGGACGCCGTTCTCGCCCTGCTGCAATTCAATGTACAGCTCGCCGAGGTTCATCAGGTCGGACACCACATATTCCCGGTCCTTCACCTTGCCTTCCGTGATCAGTTTTTTCTTGAATTCAATGGATTCAAGCAGGTAGCGGACCTGTTTTTCATATTCGCCCCGGGTACTGTAATAGTTTTGTACGGACGAGTAAAGCTCGATCTTGTCCATCGGATTCCGCAGCGTATCGATCATCGCCAGGGCTTCTTTCAGCGAAGCGTCGGCCTTGCCTTTGTAGCCGGCCACATTGTTGTACAAAAACAGCAGCCTGTTGAGCGTCAACACGGTTTGCCGCGTATCGCGGGCCTTTTTGGCATATTCCAGCGATTTTTCATGCATTCGGAAGCAGCTATCCGACTTCGAGGTGGTTTCCAGTGCATACCCGAGCCGGTAATGGAAATAGGCAAGCCGTTTCAGGTCGGCAGGAGGGGTGATCCGAATGCCGTATTGCGCCGCTGCGTGCAATGCCGCATGTTGCTCATGAAGCGTCAGCGAATCGCAGATCGTTACCAGCCTTTTTAGCTTGGTTTGGGGAGTTTTGTAGGCGGAAAGGTCGGGAATGCTTTGGGCAAATGCCGCGCCTCCACACGCTACCAGCGCGAACAGGAATCGTAAGTGCTTTCCCATCGGCTACATTTTCAATTTTGAAACAGCCGAACGATAGGTTTTCCCGATCGGGATCACGGCGCTTCCGCATACGAGTTCCGCAGGCCTGTGCTCGCGTACCTGCGCGAGCGAGACCGCGTAGCTCCTGTGTACGCGCATGAAGCGGTCGGCGGGGAGCTGTTCCATGAAACAGGAGAGCGTCGAAAGCGTGAGGTAACTTTTGGCCGGCGTGACGATTTTGGTATAATCCTGCATCGCTTCCAGGTAAACAATGTCGCGTTGCGCAAGCTTTACTACATTATGCCCCTCCTTGATCGTCATCGTGTCGTGCCCGAAAAGCACCTCATACGCCTGCGATTGCTGTTTCATTTCCCAAAATTCCCTGATCCGGGTCACTGTGAGCGCAAACCGCTGCTCCATGATTGGTTTGAGGACGTAATCCAGCGCCGACAATTCGAAGCCTTCGAGCGCGAAATCGGGGTGGGAGGTGATAAAAACGGCCATCGGTACCTCTTCCCTGAACTTGCGCAACAGCTCGATGCCGGTGAATGCGGGCATTTCAATGTCGAGGAACACGAGGTCGGGTTGAATGTACTGCTGCGCTTCGTAACCTTCGAGCGGGTTGGTGAATGTGCCGCAGTTTTCGAGAAACGGGTAAGCCTTCACCATTTCGCTCAAAAAGAGCAGGTCGAAAGGGTTATCATCAATGGCAATAAAGCGGATTTTAGCGTGAGGAGACGTCATGAAACGGGTGCAAAGGATTTGTACCCAATATATACAAAAAGCATATGCCACACACCGGTACGCTCCGGACATTCTGACTTAAAGGAACATGGCTCAACAAACGGCCCCGGAAAATAAATATACCCGTAATTTTACGCTAAAAGCGCTTCGAGGTATTCCATAAATTAACGGCTGCACCTAAAAAGCCGGAAATCATGAAGTACCGAGTATTTTATATCACTGCCCTTTTGCTGGCGAGCGTGGCCGGCTGTACGCTCGAAGACCACGGCATGCCCACAGAGAACGTCAGGATCGTTAAGCGCGAGCGGGTTGGCTATGGCGTTTACCGTTACACGCACGACGTGATGAACCGGCTTGCCACCGAGATTTTCGAACCCGCGGTGATGATCACGCCATTCGATGTAGCATTCACCGGCTTCACAGCCGACAACCGGCTCGCAAATGCCGTAGAAAACTTCCCGGCGCCGCTCAACGACCTCGGTCATGAAGTGCAGCGGGCAGCCGACGGCAAAATCGAAAGGATCAGGAAGTATTGCGTGGGCGGGCCTACGTGCACATCGGGCATCTGGTATTTTACCTATCCGTCGGCCAATGTGGTGGAGGTGAAATTCTGGGACAATGGCTCTCTTTTCCGCGGAACAGACGCTTATACCTTCAATTCTGCGGGCCAGATTGCCGAAATCAGGCACTACAATGCCAGCGACGAGCTCACTACCACCACCGCGCACCTCACTTTCGACGACAAAAGGAATATGCTCAGCTTCTACCCGGAAGGCTATCTGACCATGCCGGCGAGCAACAATAACGTCGTCGACTTCACGGTAACCAACCACCTTACTTCCGACATCACTTCCGCGTCGTATGCGTACGAATACAACGCGCAAGGCTGGGTGACGAAACGCACAAGGACGGGTTTTGCGGCAGAGCTTCTGGAATACGAGGCGTATTAGCCCTTTTTCGGATTTTTATTCCGTCAGTTTCTCAATCAGTGCCCGGCGGGCTATTTTATCGATGCCCAATTCGTTTTCAATGAATGGCTCCATGCCGCCGTAAGTACTGTCGATTGCATTGAATGTCGCATTAATGAAACTTTCGTCGACCGTCGAGAGGATTTCAATGGCGTCCATATTCAGTTTTGGCTTGATAATGCGGCCGAGTTTGGCTTTGCCGAGTGTTTTTTCGGCGCGGTCGCGGCGGTAGTAGTTGGAAACCATGAAGTCGTCCACGATTACCTGCCGGTCTACATTTAAAATCGAAAGGATCAATGCGGATACGATGCCAGTGCGGTCTTTTCCTGCCGAACAATGGTACAGTACGGGTTGGTCGGAGGCGGTAATCTGTTTTAAAATGCTTTTGACATTACCGATGTTGACCGTCACGGCGTCGGCATAAAACTTGGCAGTCATGTCCCTCGCTTCCTGTTCGGTAATCTCGCCGTTGAGCACCCTCTTTTTGAGCCCCTTTATTTCTCCTGCATTATCCTGCACCACCGGCGTGTGCATATAGCGCACGTTCGCAGGCAAACGATCTTCCTTTCCTTCAATTTCATGGTCGGTACGCAGGTCGAACACGGTAGCGATGCGCAATGCATTGAATGCGCCGAAATCATCGGTTTCCAGCTTCGAAAGGTTATCCGAACGGTAAATGAAGCCTTTGCGGACGGTTCTGCCGTCTTTCGTTTTCAACCCGCCGAGGTCCCTGAAATTGATTGTGTTGTCCAAACCAATGTACCGTGCAGCTACCGCCGCAGAATCACCGCCGCGTACCGTCAGGTCATTGTAAGCCGCTTTTCCATCGTGTTCCGCCGGTACACTTACTTTGCAGGACGAGAGGGAGGCCGCCAGCAACGCCGCCAGCCATGCCGATTTACTTTTTTTCATAATCTGTTGATGCCAAAAGAGGGATGCCCATTTGCCGCATTGCTTTCAATGCCCTATTGAGTCACCAACAGATTACCTTGGAATTAGGTTTGAAATAGTATTACAAAAAGCATTCATTCCGAACGCAGCGATTTTACCGGGTTGGCTAATGCCGCTTTGAGGGACTGATAAATGACTGTCAGCCAGCATATCAGCAAGGTAGCCACACACGACGCGATGAAAATCCAGACGCTCATATTGGCCTTGTAAGGAAAACTTTGCAGCCATTTGTCCATCGCGAACCAGGCGACCGGTATGGCGATGGGAAACGAGAACAGCACAAGGCGGGTGAAGTCTTTGGATAACAGCAATACCACGCTGGCCGCCGAGCCGCCCAATACTTTCCGTACGCCGATTTCTTTCACGCGCTGCTCGGTGGTGAATGTGGCGAGGCCAAACAAACCGAGGCACGCGATCAGGATCGTGAGGGCCGAGAATGTCGTGCATATTTTGCCGCGGAGCTCGTCGGCGTGGTAGGCGGTTTCAAAATCCTGGTCCAGGAAGCGGTATTCGAACAGCTTGTCGGGATAGGTCTGCTGCCATTTCTGATTGATGAATGCGATCGTTTCGGCGGTATTCTGTGTTTTGATCTTCACATGGATTACCCCGTTGCCCCTGCGATAGATCATAATCAGCGGCTCGATAGGATTGTACAGCGATTGCTGGTGAAAATCGCGCACTACGCCCGCGACGTGCGCGGTAGGCGGCGGGTTCTTGCCATCGGCCGGTACGGTACCGAGCATAATCTTCTTGCCGATCGGTTCTTTCCAGTTCATGCGTTTCATGGCCGCCTCGTTGATCAGCACACTGTTGGCGGTATCAGCAGGCAGGTCGTTCGAGAAATTCCGGCCGGCTATCAGCTTCATACCCATGGTGTTGAGGTAGTCGTGATCGATCGCGGTAGGTTTGAAAGCCATTTCTTTCATTCCGGCGTTGGACTCTACCGTGAAAATGACCCTGCCGCCAATGTTGCTCACCGGCGCAGATGCCGTGGCTACGCTCTGGATGTTCGGATTATCAAGCAGCGCTTTTCTGAGTGCATTGTATTTGTCCTTCGGCTGGCCGTCCTGGTAGTCGATCGTCAGCACCTGCTCGCGGTCATAACCCATGTCCTTGTTGCGCATGTAATTGAGCTGTTGGTAGACGATCCAGGTACAAATGAGCATGATCAGCGAGATGGAGAACTGCGTTACCACCAGTGCTTTCCTGAAAAATCCGCCGCCCCGCGCCTTGAATGTGCCTTTTAATACACTCGCAGGCTCGAACGACGACAGGTAGAATGCGGGGTAACTGCCGCTGACGAGTCCGGTGAATACCACCACTGCCAGTCCGATGAGCACAAATTGCGGGCTCAGCAACTGCATATAGCTGATCGCTTTGCCGGCTACATTATTGAAAAACGGAAGCAGTAATGCTACGAGAATGAGGCTGATTACCAGTGAAATGAGTGTGATCAGGATAGATTCGGTGAGGAACTGGCGGACGAGCGCGCCTTTGAGCGAACCCATTACTTTACGCAAACCCACTTCCTTCGCACGCCTGGCCGACTGCGCGGTCGCGAGGTTCATATAGTTGATACTCGCGATCAGCAGCATGAAAAACGCCACCGCGCTGAACGTGTACACATAACCGATGTCGCCATTCGACTCTCCGTCGAATTTGGAATGCAGGTGAATGCGCGTGAGCGGCTGCATCTGGTAGGTAATGTGAATGCCCATTCGTTTGAAAATGCCGGACATATATTTCTCGTAAAGCCCGGGAAAGCCCGCTTCCAGCTTATTCAGGTCGGCGTTTTTAGACAACAACAAATAGCTGTTGATGTAAAAGCCGCCCCAGCCGTCGGCATTGCGCTGGAAGGAGTTCAGGGAAATCAATCCATTGAATGTGAAATGCGAATTTTTGGGCACGTCCTCAATTACGCCGGTGACTTTGTAGGAAGTGGAATCGTTGGTCTGCAATACCTGGCCGAGGGCAGGGGATTTGCCGAAAAATCGCTCAGCCACCCGTTTGGTAAGTACAATGCTCCCTGGCTGGTGCAAGGCCGTGCCGTTACCCTCTATGAATTTGTAGGTAAAAACGTCGAACACTGTGGAATCGACGGAGAAAATATCCTCCTCGTAAAACCGGCGTTCGCCCTGCCGGAACGCCATCCGGCCATTCGGGAAGAACCGGGCGTAGTTCTCCACAAACGGGTAATCCTGTTTCAACGTTTTGACCAGCGGCGGCTGCGTACTCACCCACTTATTGACTTTGTCGGGCTCGCGGATGTAGGAAACAATGCGGTAGATCCGGGATGCCTTGTCGTGGTAGCGGTCGTAGCTCAGCTCATCGACCACGTACAGAAATAGCAGCATGCCGCAGGTAACACCAATTGTGAGCCCGAGGATGTTGATCAGGCTGTAAAATTTGTCTTTAACCAGGTTACGAAAAGCCAGTTTGAGATAGTTTTTGAGCATCGGGGGCAGGATTGGGTTTACCGCCCCCGTGCAAAATTCGTTCCTGTTTGTTAAGTGATTGATTTAGAGCGCTTTTGATGATGTTTTCTGTTCGGAAGTGAACGTTTTGGCGGCTGGAATGTCCGCCCTCGCCGACCGCCGACCGCCGACCGCCGACCGCCGACCGGAGGGGTGTCCTTAGACGTTGGCCAGGAGGCTCCCTACGGAGCCCGGGAACGATGTGCACAACCCTTTGGCTACAAACAGGATGCCCCTCCGGGGCACTGCTAACCGTCAAGTTAATGCCATCGGCGGTCGGTCGTCGGCGGTCGGCGGTCGGCCGTCGGCCATCATCAACGCTCACCCCTGCCGCTCATACCACTCCAAATACGCCTCCTTATCGAACGGCTCGGGATTGAGTAGCAGCTTTTGCCGGACCTGTTCTTCGAGCAGTAGCGCCATTTTCTTTCTTATACCAGCGAATTCGGGCTTGTGGGCCAGGTTTTCGTATTCCGTTGCGTCGGGCTGGCGGAGATCGTACAGTTCGTATTCATCGGGATAGCCGCCGAGGGCATCGAAGTAGTGCGTGTATTTCCAGTCTTTGGTACGGACGGCGCGGATGCGGTTGGCCGCTTTCACCACGCTCGGCTTGTTGGCGGCGCTGGCTTTGGTATCGTCGAATGTGAAAAGGATCGCATCCTGCACCGGCTCATCGGCTTCGAACAGCGGTACGAGGCTGGTGCCCCTGATGCCCTGCGGTGCCGTGGCGCCGGCTATGCTGGCGATCGTCGGGAGGATGTCGATCAGCGAAGCCAGGTTTTCGGTCGATTTAAGATCGGCGTTTTCCGGGAAAAGCACCGGGTTTGAAATAACCATCGGAATCCGCGTCGCTTCTTCGTAGGCAACGAATGCTTTTTGCCGCATTCCGCCGTGCGCCATACCCATTTCGCCGTGGTCGGCGAGGCGGATCACCAGCGCCTGGTCGGCCAGTTTGGTACCTTCCGTCTCCTGGTACAATTCCTTGATCAGAAAGCCGATCTCCGTATCGACAACACGCAGCAGGTTTCCGTAGAAATTAATGTAATTGGTTTGCTTTTCGGACGAATGCAGCGGGCCCAGGCTCAATGCGCCCGTAGCCTTCACCTGCGCCTGCGCGGAAGGCTTGCCATTGGTGGCGAGGTCTTCATTCACCGTCGCGGGAAGCTGGATAGGACCATTGAGGAAGTCGTTGCCATACCCGTAGTTGAAACCTTTGGGATAACAAAGCACATCATGCGGATTGACGAGCGATACCACCAGGCAATAGGGCTGTTTATCACCCTTTTGCCTTCTTTCGCGCACCGTTTGCAGGTAAGCGATCGCTTGCTGTACATAGGCCTTGTCGTGGTTGGCAAAGCCGCCGCCGAAATTCTCGGGAGCAGTGTCCTCGCCCGCATCCGGCGCGATCCAACCCCTGAAACCGTACATCGCAATATCGGAAGCCGCCGGACTGCCACCCTCCGATCCCTTGCTCACGTGCCATTTGCCGCGGTACTGAACGTCGTAACCCTGATCAAAAAGCATCCGGGCAATGTTGGGCAGCGTATTATCCAGCTCGATTTCGGCCGGGGAATACCTGCCGCCTTCGGTAAGGGTTTGTGTCACATGGTGTTGGGCAGGGTAGAGTCCGGTGAGGAGCGTCGAGCGGCTGGGCGAGCACATGCAGGTGTTACAGAATGCCCTGTCGAAGCTGAAACCGTTCTTTTTCAGGAATGTAAGGGTTTTAAGATTGTCCTGTTCCCAGTTGTCCGGAAAATGCTGCGTGGCTCTTTCCTGGTCGGTGATGACGATGAGAATGTCCGGGTTGCCGGCAAGGTTACTGAGGCGTTCTTTGAAAGTCATTTTTGCGGTTGTTGAATAGAAAGTGATTTTCGATTAGTGGAATGCGATTCGAACTAATTTTGATAGGTAAGTGAATTTGTAGTAGAAATTAATCGTATTGCTATGAATTTATTAGTTAACGGTCGCGGGATACGTTGGCCACGCGGTGACTTTTTTAACGGAATTGTCTTGAAAGGGAAGCTTCGGGAATGGTTTTTGTTCAAACGTGTCGGCCAGCAGGCTGAAAACCAATAAACTTGAAAATCATGAAGAAGCTCGCATTTTTAGTCTCATTCGCCATTGTATCGTCCTTCGCTTACGCGCAGGATGATGCCAAATCCAAAGCCGACCAGGCCGCACAGGAAACCAAGGAGGCCGGACGAAAAGCCGGAAAGGAAATTAAAAAAGACGCTAAAAAGGTAGGTGACAAGGCCGAAGAAGGTGCCGAAAAGGTAGCGGACGGCTCGGAAAAGGCTTATAAAGCAACCAAAAAAGGTGTGAAAAAAGGCGCCAAAAAGGTAGGAGATGGGGCTGAAAAGGCATACGACGCCACCAAAGACGAAGCCAAGAAGTTGAAAGAGAAAGCGGACGATAACCGCCGTTAGGCTATTACATTAAAATCCCGGCCAGTGCGGCCGGGATTTTCTATTGTGGCTATTTGTAAGCAATCGCAGCGCTGGACGGCCCCGCGAGCGGAATCACCTCGAACCTGCGGAAACCGGCTTCCCGGGTCCATTTTTCAAAATCCGCACCGGTGAAATCGAATGCAACCCCGAACTCGATCAGCATATTGAGGGACATCATTAGGCCGAATGCGTTTTTCCGGCGGTCGTCGTCGATCAGCGCTTCGATGGCGATGAAAGCGCCTCCTTCCGGCAATGCGTCGTAAGCTTTCCGGATCAGCATCTTTTTATTGGGCAAATCCCAGTCGTGCAGGATCATGCCCATGGTAATGATATCCGCTTTCGGGAACTCGTCGGTGAAGAAATCGATATTTACCGTTTTTACACGCCCGCTCATCCCTTTGGACGCGATGTAATCCTTCGCAATAGGCTCCACAGCCGGCAGATCGGCCGAAGTACAGGACATATTGCCGTGTTGCTTCGCCACCTCCACCGATAATATCCCGGCCGCACCGCCGATATCGCACAAGGTCGAGTAGGTGGAAAAATCAAACTTCCGGGCGAGGGCCATAAAATTGCCGATGGAGATGCCCGACATCGCGTCGATAAACTGTTTCAGCCGCTCGGGCTTCGCATAAAGCTCTTTGAACATCGAGCTGCCTGTTTGCTTGATCTCGTTCTGCGGCTGGCCGGTCAGTAAAGCCTCTTCCAGCGAACCCCAAAAAGGGTACAACCGATCATTCGCCATCTCCACAAACCCGCCGATGTAGGAAGGCTTGTTCTTGTCGAGAAACACATCGCTTTCGGGCGCATTGGAATAGCGGGCGGTTTCGAGCAAACCTTCCCGGTTGAGAAACCCGAGCGCTACCAACGCATCCAGGAAATCATAAACGCCCCGGTCATGGAGTTTTAATGCGGCCTGCACCTCGCTACCCGACAACGATTTGCCGGAAAGCGTGGTAAAAACGCCGAGTTTGACGGCGCTCAAAAGCGTTTTGGAAGCAAAAAACGCCATCGCCGTCTCTATAATGCGAGACGGGGTAAGCTGCTGTGTTTCAGTGGATGTGTTCATGATAGAGCGGGGTTTGATTTATTTATAAAAATAGGAAATAAATCAGGAGTGGCAACCTCAGTTCACAGACGGAGCAAAGTAGGTGAGATTGACATAATTGTCTGTCTTGAATAGCACTGGCCGGGCTCCATTCAAAACCACATTTCCTTTACTAACGACAATACCGTCGTCAAAAGTAGTGATTTGGGCCGGCCCGAGCGAGCCTGCCCCGGTTCTCAATTGCAGGTTCGAGTAGACAATGCTGTTAAAAAGCATCCATGGCGCCGAACCTGCATTCAGTATTGCAGAGCTATATCCGGAGGGCAAGTTTCTTCCAATTGAACAATTATAGATTTGATAAAAGAACGATTTCGCTCCGCCGCTCGTGCTGGCGCCATTCGTGGATAAAAGGTCCACATTTTCCAACGCAAACTTCCAACAGGCGTCCGCATCCACCTGCGTGGAAAAGCCGGTACTGTTCCGAACGGTAACCTCGTAGTCAAATACCGAGTCGGCGGACATTTTCGATTTTTCACGAGAGGCAATTCTGATCGTAGCGACGGAGTCGAACCCCTGGGGCCGGAACGGTTGGTCAACAATCAAAATAATGGGTTTCCTGGTTACGGATATATTTTCCTTGCGGACAGCAAGATAAGCCGCGGTAGTGACACTAGTCGGGTTGCCACCGGAGATCGCCACATTATTGGCTATTTCCAGTCGTTCGGTAATGTATTTGCCATTTTCGAAAATACTTGTGATGCCGCGATAGATAATCAATTGTTTGTCAAGGTTCGGATTGACCATGCGATTATTTTTGATGGAGACAAATTTGGGATGTTCCAGCGCCCTGGTAAATGTGTTTCCGTAAGCCAATCCGCTCGAAAAGGCACCAAGAAGGTTAGGGTTGGCGGCACCCTGGGAAATCTCAATGTAGTTGTCCTCGGCAATCCACGAACCGCGTATTTCCGGAGTGGTTGCAGACATGCTACTGATTGACCAGCAATTGTAAATCTTGCAGTTTCTGATTTCGATATCCCCGCCTGCGACGCTCACACCGGTGGTCGATCCGTTTTTGCTGTAAATCCTGCTGTTAGTGACTTTCATCCCATGGCACCAGTGGGCGTCCAGCGGTTGCAGAAACACCGTAGTTCCGACATCGTCCGCACCATGAAGAATACAGTCGTCAATAAACACTTCGGTTGCATAAGCGGCCATAATCGTATGTTTGCATTCGTCGATATGACATCGGTTAAATTTGACATCGTAGACATCCGTCAGATTGAAACCATAGCCGAGCCTCGCCTGACTTCCACCGTTCCCATCGTCGTTGAAGCCACTTACATGACAATCGTTGAAAGTGATATTATATCCGTTTTGGACGGTTACTCCAATGTATCCCTTGTGGGGCTGATCTTTATTGACAAGCCGGAGACCGTTCATCGTAACATGACTTCGTGTGGTGCTAAGGGGTGTCTGTCCATAAAAGATAGATTCTGCCTCGATGTTCAACCCATTGATAGTGATGGGTTTTTCTTCCGGAAATACGCGGATTTCCAAATGCGCAATGTCCGTATAGGTTTCCTGCAAAGGGGCATCGAAATTCCCCTCGTCATCCAGCAAATGAATCAGTTGCCGCTTGTAGTAGGGGCTGACGGCGACGCCATCCCCGAAGCGATTGATCATTACCTCGGCCGTACTGCGTAGAAGCACAGTGGCCCCTTTGAAACCGGTAATACCGAGTTTACGACTGCCCTTGGTAAGTCCGCCAGGATTAGTGTGATCTAATGTATCCACGGGTTCAGTACGCGCAATACTAATCGCTGAGGTGGATTTATTCATCAGGATAGTAGCCTTTGACTCTACGTCGGTGTAAAACGTTACTTTGCTATTGACGCGATACTGTTCTTTGGGCAGGTACAAGGTTTTGCCAAGTTTTTTGGCCGCGATCGCTGCCGCATTAAGTGCTTGGGTATCGTCGGCAACGCCGTCACCAACGGTACCGAACCAGCGGACATCGATAAACCGGTCGATGGCTCTCACATAATGCCGGCTATTTCTCGCAATCACTACCAACGCGCCGTCATCGGGATCGGTATTCAATGAATCATAAAGGAACTTGCCGCTTTTTGGGCCGTGGACGATCTCCACGACATCTTCTTCCTCGCCCCAACCTTCTCTTAGGCTGTCCATTCTTACGTAAGGTACGCGTTGCGGGTTCAGTTGCATGGTGAACATCTCCCTTTTCGAGTCGCGCTGATCCGAGGCAGCCTTTATCGAGAACGGTAGGCTTTCGACGTAGACCAGCTGACTGGAATTGTTGGCCTTGTCGCTCCCACGCAGCAATATGAATTTGCCGGAAGGAACCTGTGAGGTAAACTTCCCTTTCAGCTGATAAATAACCGAAGGATTACTGGCGGTTAACGTCGTTCCAACAAAATCGGAATAATTTCCCCCGGTTTGGACGAAGCCATCCGGCAAGACGATTTTAATGCGAAAAGCATAACTTTCTTTGAAAACAAACATGATGCTTTCATTGACCGGAAGCAGTTGTGCCTTGACAACGATTTCCATCTCTTCATTCAGCTTCACCTGATTCGTCGTCGTTTCAAATGAGAACTTGATTGGGTCGATGCTTAAAGCGTCATGGTCGGGTATGCTGGCAGCCGCAAAGAAGGACAGATTGCAAAAAATGCAAATCAAAAGGAATAACTTGGAGAAATGGAGACATTGAGTACGAGCGCGCTCCGATCGGCGCATCTTGCAGTAAAGCATGTTGAGTAAAACGTTTTGATAGTTGAGTAATCTTTTTGAATAATCAGGGAGCAGGATTCGCCTTCTCATAACTCGCCTTGGCCTTCCCATAGGCATAGTCCAGAAACCCTTTCAGCTGCGGATAGCTGCCTTCTGAGGGATTCACAATGCTTACCCAGTACATTGTCCCGTAAAAAGGATGCGGAAATAATGTGTCCTCCCGGGTAAAATCGATGCCGGAACCGGTATACCCGCCGATTCCCGGTTTTGAGGGTATCGAGCCGAACAAATGCTGAAAAATGGGTTTGTCGATACCAATGTTGAGTCGGTAAAAGCCGTCGCGATCGAGGTTGGACACGCTGTCGAAATCATTGTCGCTTGTGACGATGGTGGCAAATGGGAACTTCTCTTCCTCACGGTACATGAAAAAAAAGTCGCCATTCGCTTCGACCTCGCGCACGCTTTCAAATTCCGTCCGGATCCGGTTTCTAATGGTTGTGAGCTGCATAACAAGATGGTTTGGTTCGTGCGAAGTTGCCCGCATCCGTTTACTTTTGCAAGTAGTTATCCTTTTGTTACTTAGGGTTAAAAAGTAAAGCTTTGTTGGTTTACAGATTGTTATGATCAAAGAAAAAGCAGAATTACAAGCCGATGAATGTCCGTTCCAGGCCGCGATGGATCTGCTTTCGGGCAAATGGACGATGTCGATCATCAACAACCTCATGGCAGGCACCCTGCGGTTCAAGCAGCTCGAACGCGCTGTAACGGGGATTAATACACGCATGTTGGTGAAAGAATTGAAACTCCTTGAATCGAAAGGGCTGGTGCATCGGCAGGCATACGCCACTGTGCCGCCGACGGTCGAATATAGCCTCACCGAGAGAGGACGGTTGTTGCAACCGGTGATCGTGGCGGTTCAGGAATGGTCGGTGAGGGAGATGTGATGGATAGCAAATATTTGCTATTGTAGCACCCTTGCCGTTGTGGTTGTTTTACGTGCTGATTTCAATGTAAAACAAACGCCCCGACACCCTATGCCCACTTTAATATTACTTCTGCAACGTTCGATGGCCTCGATAGCGACGCTGCTATTCTCGCTGTCCGCAACGATTTCACTGGCCCAGGCTGTGAACGACTCACCTACCAGACTGATAAATCTCGTTGTGCTTTCCAGGCCCCAGGAAACGAGTACTAACACGGGATTTGCTTTGTTTTCTTCGAATGCACAGGTCATCGCCGCATTTAATAAGGGCCGGCGGTTCGAGGAGGCCGCTTTCGGTTTTCCAGCCAATTCCCTGGGAATCTTTTCGCTTCCGGCAGGTTACGATTCCTTTACCCCGGCGCAACGTGCCTTGTACATTATCAATGGGGAAAGAACGGCCAGAGCAGGTTTCGACTATGGCAACGGGCCCGTTCTCGGTAAGCCGCTGGAAGGTGTGGAGACAACCTTATGCGATATTGCCGCGAAACAGGCGTTTTTTGTGGATTCAACCAAAATTTTCACTTCTATCGGCCCGGACGGAAGTACCGGAATTGAAAGGATCCTGGCGGCTTTTGGGACCAATTGCGTGGAATTGTTGGGACGGGCCGGAAGCTACTATACCGGGGGTTCCTTGGGCTACGCTGTTGAGAATGCTATTTTCGAATGGCTGTACAGAGATGGCGCCAGCGGCGGGAATCGGATGCTAATGCTATTGCAAACCAGGGGCGTTCTGGAATTCAGAGAAGGCTCACCGATGCCCGTGGTCGGGTTTAAGGATAACCACGGTGCCGCAGGCAGCGAGGGGTTTCTGGGGATTGGTGTCAGTCATGGCGTGGTGGTACTGGAAATCATCGATCCGGGCAGACGCACCGACTGTGCATTTTCCGTCGAACAAAACCCGCTGCCCGTGCACCTGATTTCCTGGAACGGCATTTACGAGACCAATACTATTAAGCTCGATTGGGAAACGGCATGGGAGGAAAACTCGGACTACTTCCTGGTGCAGCGGAGCACGGACCTCAAAACTTTCCAAACGCTCACCAAAGTAGCTTCAAAAGGCACAACCCGCGATCAGCAGCGCTACGAATGGGTCGATACAGACCCACGGGCAGGTATCAATTATTACCGCCTTGTGCAGACCGACGTCGACGAAACGACTGAAACTTCACGGATAATAGCTGTCCGGAACGATATGCAAGCGAACGAAAACCTGGCTGTATATCCCAATCCATCGCATTCAGGTGAGGCATTTCGCGTTAAAGCGCCTGGCAATGCGGGAAATATCGCCCTTTACGACATCGTCGGGCGGGAATGTGCGATTGTTGTCTCCGCTGAGAGCGAGGGAGAGCTGATAGTAAAGCCGACGGAGGCATTGCCGGCCGGGATGTATTCGCTGATTGTCGTGGAGAACGGGCGCAAGCGGCACGGGCGGGTGTTTGTGAAATAAAAAGCATTAGTACAACACCATCACGAGTTGCGCTAATGCTCTCAATAAATATAGCATTTAACCAATATCGATCCCCGCGATAAAATCGGTTGCCTTCAACCCAAGTTTCGTCTGAACCGCGTCGCGGATTGTGGCGTACGTGGTTTCATCGAGCGTACCCACGCGCGAGCAGAATTCGAGCGTGGTTTTGCTTTTGGATGATTTGAAGAAAAGGATTTGCTTGATGGTATCCGACGATGTGATCAGGAAAGTGCCCAGCTGTAATGCGACGGTATCGTTTACTTCTTTGGCGATCCCGATCTGGAATGCGCCTTTTGTGGCAGTATGTGTGTTTTTCTCAAATGCGATGAATTTGCCGCTGGTGTCGCTGAGGCCTTTGATGGCGTCCAGCGTTTTGGTCACGAGCGGTACGAGTGCGGAACCGCCGACAGCGCTGGCAACCAGGTCGATAATGGCTTTGTCCACTTCGATCGTGGCGCCTTCCGAAGTGAATGGTGTGAAACTGGCAGATTGAAATGCCCAGCCGATGTTGCTCAGCACATTGATAAACTCGTCATACCATTCTTTGATCTGATCTTCCTCGGGAAACTTCTTGTTCGCCGCCAGCTGGGCCAAAAGCACCGAATGCAGTACGTCCTGCCGGCGCTGATCCGACACTTCCGATACAAAGGAGACGAGGCTTTTATCGTTCATAAACGACTGCTCTACATCCGTTTGGGTTTCGATTTCGGCGGGTGTAAGATCCCTCGAAAGTATTTCGCGCTCGCTCTCGCTGATGAACGATTCCCTGGAATTTTGAAGTGTAAGTTCTTTAATGTACCTCTTTGGGTCGATGTCTTCCATTTTTGGCGATAGTGTTAAAAGTTTACGGTATTTAATGCGTCGGGGTAAGTTAGAAAGATAGGACTATTTCTACGAAACCATTGAATAAATGGAGAGGAAAATGTTTCATAATGGCCCTCGTTTTTGGTAAATCGCCTCCGTCTCAACTTTATTCTTCTCACCCATGCGCTACGACACGCTCGCTGCCGACGAGGCGGCATTCAAAAACCGGACCGATTATACGTTTACGCCATTTGCGATGCCCGTGCAGGGGGAAGACCTCACATTGCGCGGTGTGTTTTGCAAGCCCAAGAGCCGTTCGGGCTACTTCAACACGCCGGAGCCGCCGCATAACAAGCAGCGGATCGTGCTCCATTTCACGGCCGGCAACCTGAGCGGCGGCATCAATACCCTTACGACGCAGAACTTCCGGGTGTCGGTGCCGTTTGTGATCGCCCGCGATGGTACTATTTATCAGCTGTTTCCGTCGAAAGACTGGTCGGGGCACATTGGCGCGGGCATTGGCAACGCGGGTACGGGCAATGCGCAGGACAAGGTGACGATCGCGATCGAGATCATCAACTATGGCTACCTGGTCGAGCGCGGCGCTAATCTGGAAACGATTTACTCGCGGCCGAAGGACAATCCCGGCCGCATCGACCTGTATTGCCCGCTGACACAGACGGACGCCTATCAAAAACTGAATGTTCCGTTCCGCGACCAGAAGTACTATGCTTCCTATACGCAGAAACAATACGAAAGCCTGATCATCCTGCTGCGGTTTCTGACCAAAAAATACAATATCCCGCGCCAGTTTCTCAGCGAGTCGGTGCGCTACCAGGGCACGCAGGATGTGTTGTCGTTCAAGGGCATTGTTTCGCACGTCAACTACCGCACCGGCGGCAAGTGGGACCTCGGGCCTGCGTTCGACTGGCAGCAGGTGATCTCGGGTGTGCAGGCGCAGGCCTACCAGCCCGCGAGCGCTACCCGCGAGGCTTTGGTGGCAGAAGATGGGCTGGTTACCGATGAAACTGCGCTTGAAACGCAATCGACCGAAGCGAGAGGCGTGGAAGTGGCCCCGCCGGAGGATTTTGAATCGCATTTCAATAACGAGGAAGGCGCAGCTGCAAAGCCCAATTTGCATGCATTGATCGTTGGGATCGATGCCTATGAAGACCAGGTGGTACTGAACCGCAAAGTAGCATTCCCCAAACTCCGGGGCTGCGTGGCAGACGCGACGAAAATAAAGCGTTACCTGGAAAACGACTCGTCGTTCGATGAGCGACACATTCAGTTTTTGACTAACCAGAAAGCCACGAAAGCGGAGATCGTGAAGGCATTCAAAGAGCTTGGAAAGGCCGGGAAGGACGATGTGATCGTGTTTTACTATTCCGGGCACGGCACGCAGGAGCTGGCCGATACGGCCGTTTGGACAGCAGAGCAGGACGGTAAGCTGGAATGCCTCGTGAGTTACTACGACGAGGAACATGATAACGATTACCTGGTGTCGGACAAGGAATTGCGGTACCTGATCAGGGAGGTTTCCAAAAATGGGGCGCATATTACCGTCATTTCGGATTGCTGCCATTCGGGCGATAATACCCGTAATGCAGGGCTGATCAAATCGACTTACGAGCAGGTGATCGAGCGGCGCATTCCTTATGCTTTTCCCCAGCGGACCTGGGAGAAATTCATTTTCAGCGGAGAGCTTTCCCCGGATGATTTTGCGGGCAAACACATCGATGCGGTACTGCCGCCGGCCAGGCACGTGAGCCTTTCCGCCTGCGAGTCGGACGAGTCGGCGGTGGAGGTGAGTGGGGAAGGGGTTTTTACCAAATACCTGATCAAATCCCTTGAAGCATCGGGCGGGCAGCTTTCCTATGCCGCATTGCACGGCCGTGTGAAGCAAATGCTCAACAACGCATTCGAGCAAACGCCCGTGATGTACATTCCGCCCGCATTTCACCTGGATCTTGCATTAAACAATGTGTTCAACAAGCCGGGAGGCGGCGGCAATGCTACCTACGCCGACGTGATCCGCGACGGGGCCAGCAACTGGGTGCTGCAACGGGGCGCCGTGCACGGTATCGGTCGGGCGACGAGCGGGATCACCGTGCGCGACGACGAGAAGGTATTTGAAGCCAAGGTGCGGTCGGTAGGAGCCGATACCACCATTCTCTCATTCGATAATGCGGTGGAATCGGAGCTCGATACGACCAAAGTTTACAAAGGATTTGTAGAAGGCTTGATGAGCCAGCAATTGAAAATCCATCTTAATAATGTAGATAATATCTTGACGGATAGTCTTTTGTTGACTGAAAAGTTAATGGCTGAAATTCCTTCGCAAGCCAGGCTGGAAGCGAAGGAAGCGGACGCGGATTATACATTATCGTTCCGGAATGGCCGTGCCGTTCTGACAAAACCTTTTGATACTTTTCGTCCGGTCGTGGAGCAGATCGAGCTGGATTCGGAAGCATTTGCCGGTGAATTGGTGAAAGATCTCAAACACATTTCGAACTGGCATTTCCTGAAAAACCTGCGGAACGATGCCGCCGCAGGAACGCCGTTGCGGATCGAAGTGAGCGATAGTACCGGGCAACAGATACCGTCCGATAAAGACGTGGTGAGATTGAATTATCAGAAGCTGGACGGCGAATGGGGGGGAAGTATCAAAATCAAAATCACCAATACCAGCACCCGTAAGCTGTATTGCTGCTGCGTATTTCTGGATGCCGGCTTCGGTGCATCGCTCGGTTTGCTGGATCCGATCGTCACGCCATTGGATCCGAATGCTTCCAAAGAGCTGACATACAATGACGAAACCACCATTCCGATTTCGCTGGATAGTTATGTACAGTTGTATAATTGGCCTAAAAACGCTGAATACCTGCAATTTATCATCAGCGCCGAGGACTTGTCGAATATCGAAGAGCTGGCGCTCGAAAGCCTGCCTGCGCCTTTTACGGTGAGTAAAAAAGGGTCGAGCCGGGGTATCGGGGCGAGTGTGAAGGAGACTGACAAAAGTCTGGCGGCAAGCTGGTCGACGCAGTTGCTGAAATTGGAATACATTAATCCCGAATACAACATTGTAGCAGAAGACGATCTTGCGGCCATGCTGGAAGACGAAAACCTGGCGGAATATGCATTAGGGAATTATTTCGAAGTAAAAACAAAGCCGGATTTGCAGCCGGAGTACCAGCTGAAACCGGATGTGCAGCTGCGCAACCGCGACGCGCATCTGGACGAAAAGGGATTTATCCGCGACGGCCTGCTGGACGTTGCCAATAAAACGGCCCGCCTGGTCCGCAATTCTAAATACCGCATTATGCGCCTGCGCTTCCCGCGAGCGCCCAAAATCGTCTCCGAAGGCGATTCATGGTTCCAGCATCCGTTGGTGGTGGACACGATCGATCACCTTTCGAAAGTCTATCCGATCTTCTGTGTGGCCGCCGCGGGCGATACGCTGGCGAACTACGACCGCACGGGGGAATGGCTGGAAGCGGTGGAAGACAAATCCCCGCGCTTTTTCCTGATCAGCGGCGGTGGAAATGACGTGCTCGGACAACAATTCCGTAACCACATCAAGGCGGGGCCGCACAACACAGGCCTCGTGCCCCAGGATTACCTCGAACCGTCGCTGACCGCCGAGCTGGATAATTTACAGGTGATCTACCGCAAAATGTTCACCGAGCTTTTCGCATTACGCCCGGATATTCACGCGCTTTGCCACGGCTACGACTACATTACACCGCTCGACAAGACCGACAAGGGCTGGCTGGGACGCTACATGATCGAAAAAGGCATGACCAGCCAGACTGACCGCAAAGGCGTGATCAGCTACATTCTGAACGAGTTCAATGATCGCCTGCGCGCGGTGGCGGCCGAGTTTCCTAATGTGCATTATATCAATGCCCGCGGGCTCGTGGCCGACGATCAGTGGTACGACGAGATCCACCCGAACAAGCATGGTTTTCAGGCCGTAGCGGGAAGCTTTTTGAATGTGATAGACGGTTTGGTGGATAATTAAATGCCCGCTTTGGCACTTTCCCACGCCGCTTCGTCCGCGTCGCTGAAAATGGCCCCGTAGCTTCTCAGGTTTTTTCGGACGGCCTCGGAGAAATTCGAGGCCGGGTTCACATTCCGGAAATCGCAGCCCTGCACGAAAAGGCCGGAGACGTTGATGAATGCAAGAACGGGTTTGGAAGCGGAATCTTTGACGGTAATCTCGGCATACCTGCATTTGATATTGAAAGGCTGCACGGCCGCCGCTGTAAGCAGTTGCATTTCCGAATGTAGCTGCTTTTTTTGTTCTTCGTCGGAGATAATTTCAAGACATTCGCCAGTCGCTACCGACCATTTGCGGAAGTTGTGCCCGAAATCCCGGGAGGTAATCTGCGTACCGTCGGCATTGTAGGTGGCGTCTTCGACACCATAGGCGTGGCCGCGGTAAATGCGGATGCATTCGCCGGTTTCCACGAGCCATTCGCGGATCGTCATATCGTCGGATGTCGAGATTATTTTGGTGCCGTCCGAGCTGTACCTGGCCCGGTGCAGCCATTTTTCGTGCCCGCGGAATGCCTGTAATGCAATGCCCGAGGCAATGTGAATTTCGCTGAAAGTGCGGTCGTAGTTTACGGTAAGCAGCTTTTTCGAATCCGGGCTGACAATGCATTTGTTGACTACCCAATCGGACTGCCCGCTGATCGCGTAGAGTTGCGTGCCGGTTTCGACGCTCCATTCGCGGATGGATTTGTCGTCGGAAGCTGAAACGACCCTGGGCTTGTCGGGGGAGTAGCTCGCGAAGTTGACCTTGTCGGTATGGCCTGCGTAAGTACGGCTTTCGAGGCCGGTTTTTACCGACCATTCCCGCATGGTTTTGTCTTTGGAAGTGGAAAGAATGCGCTCGCCGTCGGCACTGTAAATGGCGCTGTACACCTGGTCCGAATGGCCTTTGTAGATCCGGAACGGTGCATCGCTCTCCGCCGACCATTCGATCATGGTGCGGTCGTCGGAAGCGGAAAGTATAAGGGTGCCGTCGGGGCTGTAACAAACACTGTTGACTTTTTCGGTATGGCCATTTAATGTCCTGAGGCATTCTCTGGTTCTGACGAACCATTCTCTCACCGTATTGTCGGCCGAGGCGGAGAGGATTTTATCGCCTTTCGGGCTGTACGCAACCGAAGCTACGTTTTTGGTATGGCCCGCATACATCATGTTGCATTCTCGGGTTTCAACACGCCATTCCCTTACGAGTTTGTCATCGGCGCAGGTAAGGATTTTGGTCCCGTCGGGTGAGTACACCGCATTATTCACCTTCGAATGCGCATGTTCATAGCTGGCCAGCTCGGCGCCGGTGGTTACCGACCATTCTTTCACGAATGTATCGTACGAAGCGGACACCACCTTTTGCCCGTCCGGGCTGTACCGGGCGGAAACAACCTTGTCGTCGTGGCCGGTGAATGTCTGCAAAAGCTTCCCGGTGGCCGTAAGCCATTCCTTAATGGTACAATCGTCCGAAGCCGTCAGCAGCTTTTTACCGTCGGCACTGTAATGCACCTGGTTGATCTGCCCGTAATGCCCATTGAAAATAAACCCGTCACCATCGACAATGCTGCCTTCGAACCGCGCCGGGAGGTACGCGCTGCCTTTGTGCTTCGTCAACGGAAGCCCATTAAACTGGATCTGGCGCAAATCGAGGTTAGTCAGGTTGGCGCCGGCCAGGCTTTGACGCAAATCGAGCCAGATAGTAATTACATTGCGGATCACGAATGCCCGTTCCGCCTCGCCTGCAACAACGCCCGAATCGCTCCGGCACAAATCCATCACAGCCGACAGCAGGTTTTCCCTCACCGGAAGTTCGAGACGGCTTTTGGCCGCATTCCAGGTTGGTATCACATTATGTTCACCTTCAATTTCCCCGAGCAGGCGCCGCAGGTAAACGGGGATGTAATTTCTGAAAAACACATCGGGCAGCACACGCCGCACCATCGCGACCTGCGTCACGTTGCGTATATGGCACACCGCAAAAAAGTCCCGGAAGTTCTGGTGCAGAAACCGGAGATCATCGCCTTCCATCACCAGCACGCGCAGGCGCTCTACGAGGAATTGTTTTACTTTTCCCGAACGCTGCTCTTTGTCGTCCAGTTCGGTGAGGATGCCCAGGCCCAGTTCTTTGCGTTTTCCTTCAAATTCGGGATAAATGTCCGTCAACTCTTCGGTATCCAGCTCTGCGAATGCTTCGTCGAGCAATGTTTTGAAGTTAAAAACAGGATCGGCAAGCTTGCGGATCGTGATTGCGTATTTGCCCCTGTCTTCCATTCGGTAAGCAATGTAGGGGACAAGTACGCGGAGCAGGAAATTCTGGTAGCGGATATCTGCTTCGTCGTTGGCGTCGGTGAGCTGCGCGAGTTGGGCCTCGTTGAAATTCCAGAGCAGCTCGCCGTAAGTCGTCACTTTCCTGAAATGGAAGCGGTCGTCATCCTTAAACCGCAATGCAATGTTATTGGCCCCGGAATACAGCGTGAGCATCATAGGGTTTGAAAATAGCCCGAGCAGGTCTTTATTGGCCGGTACTTCCTGGCCCTTCTCTTTCAGATACGCGACGACGGTTTCCTGTGTGAGGGGTAAAATTTGCATTAATGCGGCACTTTCGCTCGCAAGGTCCAGCTTTTCGATCTGTTTATTCCGCGATGAAATCACCATTTGCGTGCCATCGGCTCTGGCAGCGAGGTCGTTCAGCGTGGCCATCAGGCGGCCTTTGGGTACGGTCACTTCGTTGAGGCCGTCGAGCAGCAGGATGAGTGACGGCTTGCCGTCCCGCGATGTTTCAAAGAGCTGCCAGAGTGCATTGACCGTTTCGTCGGGCGGTTCGGGGATATTGAGCAGGTTTTTATAAATATACCTGACCACGAAGTCGTTGCGCTCGGCTTCGGACGAGGAGTTGTATTCGTTTAGCGGAATGAAGATCGGTACCGGACCATTCTCATCGAACAGCAGGTCGCGCCACAGCAGTAGCAGCGATACGGTCTTGCCCATTCCGCCGTCGCCTACGAGCAGCGCCTGCGACTTTTTGTTTTGCCACAATGCTTCTACCGCCAGTTGAAGCGAAGCCACCTGCGCATCCGTCCTGACCTGTACATCGAGGTATTTGCCCAGGTTAATCTCCGAAACCAGAATGCTCTCGATATTCAGGTATTTGTACCGGCCTTTTTGAAGCCGCTCGAACTGCGCTTTCGAACCGGCCCGCAGCGTTTGTTGAAGATTCGCAGTGTCGAAAGGCGTTGCGGCGGGCGATGCGCTTGCGGCGCGGTGGAAGAAAAACTCTCCCAGCTTGTATTTCTGGTTGACGAGGCTTTTGCAAAGTGGCTCTATATCAAAGCCTTTGTCGCGCACCTGCTTGGTAACCTGCGCGCCGAGCCAGTTGATCGAAACGCTGGTATCGGCATTGTTATGGAGAATGTCGACCAGCGCGTCGGCAAAAGGGCTCTTATCGGGAACTACGCCATTTCGCCCCGCGGTAAGCACCCATCTGGACGGTACTTCCTCCGCTTCGGCCGACTGGCTTTGCTGCGTAACGTCAATTTCCATTGTTGCAAAAGCCTCCGAAAAACAGGCGTCGACGATCAGGACAATGTGGTGGGCTTTGATATTGGAAAGGATGCGGATCACTTCGCTGACGGAAATAAGCTTTTTTAAATCGCTCGGCCGTTCCGAAAGGATCGGTGCATCGGAAGGTACCCAATAACCTTCCTTGTTTTTATCGAAATGACCGTGTCCTGAAAAATAAATGATCAAATTTTCCTCCGGCCTGATGCGGAGCTCGCCGTTTTCATCCTTATCGGCCAGGTAGCAGATCTCGTCGAAGACAATGTCGGTCTTGGCATTTTCATCGAAAAGCGGTTGGATCACGAAGTTTTCGTCCGAAAAACCGTAGAAATTCTTCAATACCGTAAAAAAGCGCTGACAGTCCGACACCGGGTATTGGAGTGGCGTCCAGTTGTCGTATTTATCGATCGCGACGAAAAACAGGCGGTTCCGTCTTGTCTTATGTTGCGGTGGGGTGACTGTCCCGATGCCCATGATGTTAATTTCGCTGACTAAACTTTCAATTACGGTATTTTCCCGCGGTGTTTGGGGGGGCTTGCCCACAAATTATTAACCGGGTGCAACGGCGCGGCGACTGGCTTTTACCACACCTTTTTCCGTTCGATAACAAAGCATTTTACATGTTGATTTTAATGCATCGAGCGGGTAATTTCCGGGGATTTGAGCCTTATGTTGCCCGGTTACCGCTCATTCACAGAAGACGGCTTTTCTTCCGAACCCAACCTTTTATCTTATGAAAATCTTCGCATTGCTGATTGGCATTAATGAGTATAGTCCGTCGTCGAGCCCGCTGATCAGGGCGCTGAACGGTTGCCTGAATGACGTATCCGATTTTGGAACGTTTTTACATCAAAACTACGGTGATCTCATCCCCGACGAACAGCAAATCCTCGTGCTCACAAATGCGGACGCCACGCGCGCGAAGGTGATAGATGGTTTCAGGAAACATTTAACCCAGGCCGGGCCGGATGATCTGGCCGTCGTGTACTACTCCGGACACGGCTCCACAGGCATTACCGCACCCGAATTTCAGGCCGGGACCTCCGACCGCCAGGAGCAGACCTGGGTGCTGCACGACAGCCGCGAATCCGGTAAATACGACCTCGCCGACAAGGAAATAGCGCTTTTGCTGGAAGAAGTGAGCGCACGCAATCCGCGCATTGTGGTGATCGCCGACTCCTGTCATTCCGGATCGGTGACGAGAGAGCTTGAACAGTTTTTGCAAATGCAGCCGCGTTTCGAGAAAGGTACGTCGGACGTCAGGCCGCTGGAAAGTTACCTGGACGGGGCGTATGTGCAACGCGGTAATGTCGATATCCCGTCCTCGGACCACCTGCTCCTGGCCGCGTGCGACCGCGTGGAGCGCGCGTGGGAGAACAATGGGCACGGGCAGTTTACACAGTCGCTGATCTCCGTACTGGGGAAAAGCGGCGGGCAGGTTACTTATGCCGATCTGTTCGTTCAGGTGCGCGCGTTCATTCGCAATGCATTGAAAAACCAGACGCCGCAAATGGAGCCGATCGGTGTTTTCAATGTTAGTCAGGGCTTTTTGGGACGAAAAGTCGAAGCGGGGAGGCTCACGCGCTACCGCGTATACACGAAAGCGGGCAAGTGGACGATCGACCTGGGCGCGGGAATGGGTATCGAGCAGCGGATAGGCGAGCCATTTAAAATTAAAATATACGACTCGGTGGCGGACGGGCAGCTTGTTGGAACTGCGCTGCTGGAAGTCATGAATGTTACAGAAAGCACTTTGCAAGCCGGTACATTACCGCTCGACGCGAACATCGTCTATTGGGGTGAGCCGGAATCGATGCGGCTGCAACCGTTCTTTGTGTACGGCGATCCTGCCGCGGCGCAGGTAATGCAGGAAACACTCGCCAGTACCGCCGAGTCCGGCATTGTGCTAACCGATACCCCGGCGGCCGCATTGTTTGAACTCAAAATAGCAAACGGCAATATCGCCATCTCCCACACGGGAAGCGACGCGAGGATACAAACTGTGATTGGAACAGACAAATTTGCAGCAACGCATGTTCTGAACCTGCTCCAAACACTCGCCCGCTGGCAGCGCCTCCTCGATTTGCAGAATAAACAATCGGCTATTCAACCTCAGCAGGTTACATTCAATGTGGAGGTGGAGCAGGGCGGGTCCAGCGGTATATTTTCGGAAACTTTGATTACCCTCGACTACGACGGGGAAGACATTCCGTTTAAAGTCAATTTCAGTAACGGTACGGCCCGAGCGTTGTACGCTTGCCTGCTGTACCTCTCGCCGGATTATGGGGTAACAATTATTTTCAATGATTCGCAGCCGGTGAATGCAGGCGGCTCCGTGGTGCTTACGAGCGACGTTTTTACATTGAACAGCGAAGAAGAGATCGATACGCTGAAACTGATCGTCTCGACGGAAGCCGTAGACAGCAGCTTGTTCGTCCAGGAACCGTTGGAAATCGGTGCAACCGTCGCGCCTTCGGGTACGCGCGGGCTTGGGCAGTCGAAGGGGATTGGAGGCGGAAAATCCGATTGGCTTACGAAAGCGGTCAGTATCAGGCTTGTTAAAAAGGCGGAGGAGGAGCTCGGGGCACAGCCGATAGCCATCGGCAAGGGCATTACCGTTCAGCCGCATCCGTCGTTTCGCGGGAAGCTCGGCTGGGCGCCGCTCGTCTCCAAAACCAGGAGCGTCGACAAGCCGGTTATTAACGAAGCCTACGCGGTGGGTAATCCGTGGTTCGAGATTGTGAATTTCGATGAAGGTACCCGCGGGGAAGACCGCAGCATTGCCGAGGTGGTTGAAATCAGCGATGTGGCCGCATTGAAAGAAAATCCACTGGTGATCGACATCCGGCCTGAAAACGAGGACGAACTGGTACTGCCGTTCTTTTTCGACGGCGAAGACTTTTTGCCAATGGGTATCGTGTCGATCACGGAGCCGGGATTAATGCAAATCAGCATCGATACCATTCCCGAGGAAGCTGCGGAGAAAACGAGGAGTCTGGGCGGCGCATTCCGCATGGTGTTCCTGAAATTCGCTGGAAAAGTGGGCATTAAAACCGACCCTAACCAGTTGCGCTGGGTGGATTATGCCAACAATGCAACCCGGGAAAGTGCCGGACTGGAAGAGAAGGTGCGGCAGGCAAAATCAATGCTGCTGCTGGTCCACGGCATTATCGGCGATACTGAGGACATGGCCAAAACATTCAAAATGGCGATCGACAGCGGCTACGATCTTGTGATGACCTACGATTATGAGAACCTGAATACGCCGATCGAAGAAATAGCGGCGATATTGAAAGGCAAACTGACGGGTCTCGGATTCAATGAGAACGACGGCAAAAAGCTGGTAATGGTCGCGCATTCGATGGGAGGGCTGGTATCCCGGTACATGATCGAGGAATTGGGCGGCGACAAATTTGTAGACAAACTGATTATGGCTGGTACGCCCAATGGCGGCAGTAAATTCGGTGAAATTCCGGGTTATGTGAGCTGGACATCCGTGGCCCTGGCGCTGGGTACCAAGCTGTTTCCGCCGCAGGTAGGCGCGGTAACGGGCTTTTTATCGACAGTGCTGAAAGTGGGAAACAAAGGTGTGCTGTACACGCTGGCACAAATGGACAGCGGCAGTGATTTTATCAAAAGATTAGGCCAGAAAACGACCGCGCTGATTCCGTATTTCATCGTCGGGGGAGATCTCGATGCCTATTTGAAGGCAAGCAATGGTTTGCCACTAATGGAAAAAGTGGTGACGCAAATCGGCACCTGGGTTTACAAGAATACGGTCAACGATATCGCCGTAAGCACGGACAGCATCTTCCTCGCGAAGACCGCCGCCGTGCCGCAAAAGGTATCATGCCACCATCTTAACTATTTCGTAGTCGACGAATCGGTGGACGCGCTGGCTACGCTGCTGTAATGTTCTAACGGCAAGCCGGCGGGGAGTCGAATGGCGTTGAGCATACCGATGATCGACGCCACATCGTCTTTCAGCGAGTCGGGGATCATTTTCTTTTTCGTAAACCCTCGCAAATCAGCAACCATAGCGTCGCGGTTGTAGACGGCGCTTTCGGCATACGTGCAATTTTTCTCGCTGAAATTCTTGCTACCGGCATATTGCCGGTAGTAACGCCTCGCCTCAGCCACATTTCCGGAAAGAAGATAAGCGTGCGCGAGGTTCACGTAAATATAGTCGAGGCGCGACCTGGGCATAATAGCCATCGTCGTGCCTTTTTTGGCATACTCGATCGACTTCTTGAAATTCCGGTCGAACAAGCGGTACCACGAGGCATTGTTGTAGACGATCGAGAGGTAATGGTTCAGGCACGTATCCGCCGGTAGCCGCTCATGCATGTCTTCGAGGAACAGGATATGGTCTTCGCTCGCATAACGCCGCGATTGCGTACGGACGAAGGAAAATAGCGTATTACGCTCGTCTTCGCGCATTTTCTGGATTTTGGTTTCCAGTTCCACACGTGTGTCCCAAAACACTTCATTCAGTCGCCTGTTGCCGTCGGCGCTTATTTTTCTCGACAATGCCGTCCAGAGCGCATAATTGTACTGGCCCTCCACCTGCCTCACCAGCGCACTCAGCACGTCTCGGAGGTTCACAAGCGATCCCGCGTTTTCGGAGGAAAAGAAATGGCTCGACAAGCGGTGAATGGACGTCAGATACTCGTTTTCAAGGTAGGTCCACAAATCCTCTTTGGCGGCAATGCTCGAATTCCTTTTCAGGTATTCCAGATCTTCATAATCCAGCGGAAGCAAAAAGCGCACTTTGGTCTCGGGAAGCAAGCGGGTGCTCGGTTCCACTCTCTTGTTGCCTGTCCAGAACAGCCGGGTGATGCCCATCCGGGTATCCGAGATCGCGATCACGGAGTCGTGCGGAAAACGCCTCAGCGAATTGTACTTGAATTCGGTGTCGATATCGTACAACGTTTGCGTGCTGTCGCTCAAAATTCCTTCGGACGTCAGCCTGAACGATTCCCCGATCATCGTAGTGTCGATGGATCTTTTCATGAGCAGCATTTTTCCGTTGCTGTAAGAGATCCGCACCAGTGTAGTGTCATGACTGTTGATCGCCACGCTGATCCCGTGATTGCCGCGGTCGCGGTTCCAGCGGCGCCAGACGAGATTGTACCTGTTTTCAAGCGTTCCTAAACGCTCGTTATAAAGGCTTACGGTGTTCGGTCCGGCGACAATCAGCAACTTACGCTCATCGCCCACGTGCGCAAAAGCCATATCCGTGATCGGTTCTACATTGAAAATGGAGGCGAAATACAGGTTTTCATGCTCGGGGTATCTTTTAATTTCATCAAACATTCCATCTCCGAATAGCCCGGAAAACATGCTGTTTTGTTCGAATTGCTTGTAGAGAATGTACTGCTGGGTTTTGGAACGGGCGAGGTTAATGAGCAGCCGGTAGCGTGTACTGGTCTCGGAGCTCCATATGGTGAGAAAGGTGAGTATGGTTAAAAGGAAAATTCCGCCTGCGGCGTAACTGAGCGCGTAAATGGTGGTAAGCCTCCGTTTACTGTCCGCCACGAACTTCCATTCATCCTTCGTCGGTTGCTTGCTTAATGCTACATTTTCCTTAATGTCCTTGGTCGACCGTTTGATGTCGCGAAGATCGTTCCGGTCGAGATAGGACCGCAGAAACCACCAGTTGTTGGACTGCTCGTATTTGAGATAGGCGGTTTTTATGGTCTTGATCGTCCGCGCGATGTGCGCGTTTTCGAGGTTGAATTTATCGTAAATGATCTGCGCCAGACTATCGTGCGCGATTTCGTAAATGCTATCCGTGCTGTTGCCGCCATATTTATCCAGCCTGAGAATGTTTTTCGTAGACAACGATTTGACCACCGCTGTCGCGATATCCAGCGGGGCGGCCTGCGAAATCACATCGTCGATCTTCTGCGGTCGCTTGGTGCCTTCGTCGCTCACAAAACAGTAAAGTACGTCCCGCACCGTGTTGTAATTCACAGAAGGATGCACGGCCGACACTTCCGAAATCGTGTTGGCTATCCTTTCTTCCAGGAATTGTTTGAGCACATTCTGAATGTTGCCTACTTCTGCCAACAGGCTCATCGTGAATTTTTTACGCGAGCCTGGTGCCTGGTGCCAGAGCCTGTCGAGGTAGATTTGCAGGTGTGGCAGCTCGATCAGGTTTTCATCGATTTTCAGGTTTTTTACGATCGCGTCGACAGTGTCGTCGTCCGTCTCGATCTCGAAATGCTCACACGACTTTTTGATGACGTTCGTAATGTCTTTATCGGTCATTCGTTCGATGAGCACGCGCTTGTCGAAGATTTCCGGCACAATGCCCTCGTACTTTTGCAGTTGGGCAATGTACCGCTCGCGCATGATGAAAATCACTTTGCTCGGGATGTCGTGCGCGTCGAGTATGCGCCGGAGATCGTTGAAAAACGCCTCCTGTTCCTCGGTACTTCCTAAAATGAATATTTCCTCGAACTGGTCGAAAATCAGGTAAATAGGTTTGAAAAAATCCAGGTAAAGCGACCGGAGACAGTCGAGAATGTCGGAATCGAGCGGGAAATCCTGCTTGTTTTTGAGGTTGATTTCTTTCCGTAGCGAAATGTTGATATCGTCGTACCGCCTTACGAATATTTC
Source organism: Dyadobacter soli (assembly GCF_900101885.1). Lineage (GTDB taxonomy): Bacteria > Bacteroidota > Bacteroidia > Cytophagales > Spirosomataceae > Dyadobacter > Dyadobacter soli. The sequence continues at coordinate 186,816 of NZ_FNAN01000013.1, forward strand.
GAGCCAGTCGGTCTTTTCGAAACAGTTTGCAAGCCCGCATTTGATAATACTGGATTTCCCCGTCCCAAGCGGGCCGTTTACCAGCACGATGTTCGACTCGTGGATGTAGTTGTAAATGATCCTGATTTCGTCCTCTCTTTCGAAAAATGCGCTGCGTTCATTCTTCTCGAAAGAGTCGAGCAGTTTGAATGGTGAATTGGCCATGATCTGTCAGGATTTGAAATAGGAAATGAAAACTTCGACGCTCTCTAGAATCTCCGGACCGATGGTTTCGAGCTCTTCCTGCGATATTTTTAAATCGGTTTTTGTCCTTAGAAAATTAGGTAGAGCAGGGATTTGCAGACGGTCTTTCTTCTCATTGATATTCTTGATGAAATTGTATGTGCACGTGGTGTTGCTGGCGGACTTATCATAATTATAGAAGAAATAAATCTTGGAAAGCTTCTCGCTGATCAATGCATTCATATCGATCACAAACGGGTACAAATTGAATGCGGAAAGTTTTTTGTCCTCGATTTTATAGATCACCACCGAATTGGAATCCGTAAAGTTTTCAAAATCCTCCATCTTGTCGGTAAACCCTACCAAAACGTAGTCAAGTTTGACCATTTTGTGCTGGAAAACAGCAGGTTGGTTTTTCTTTTTGTTGATATAAATATTCTTGATGGTCGCAAATTTATACCGCGCGCAAAAGCCCAGCTCCTTGAACATAATGCAAAGGTTAGCCTCGGTTTTCCGGCAATCCTGCTGGCATTCCCCCTCGTCGAGATCGTCCATCGCTGCGATGTCGCGGTACTTGCTTTTAATGCCCGTGATATGCACATATGCGCCGAAAAACTCGCCGTCGCGCTCGTCCATCAGGTCGGCCAGGTGCGCCATTTCGTTGACGAACAGCGGCACGTCGTGGGCTTTGAGGTTGTCGTGGATCGCCCGGATGAGCGGAATGACGTCGTAGGCCTGCCTTTCCTGTTGCCCCAGCTTGAAGAAGCCGCTGATCCGCTCTTTCAAATGATCGTCCAGCACGGGGATTTTCTCCTGCACGAGCGCATCCCAAAGCTGCGAAAACATGATAAATAGCAGCAGATCGGCCATGACGGTGTAGGTATTGATCAGAAAACGCAGCCGTTCGCTCGCCAGGGGCTCGTCTTCGGTAACCAGCAGCTTCCGCACCTGCTCGGCAATAGGCGAGGGCAGGCTGTTGATAATGGCGTTTTTAACCTCCCTGACGTCGAATTTTTTCGGGTCCCATTGTTCGCCATACTTCTTTTCAAGGTCTTCGAACATCGGCAGCTCGTCACTGAATGTCATCAGCACATTGTAAAGCGAGGCCAGAATGGCGTCTTCGGAAGTATTGAACTTCGAATCGATCTGGCTTTTGATATGCAGTTCATAAAAACTTTTGTCCGACAACCGGTGGCCGGCGGCGTCCTGATGGTTTTTGTGCAGGTAGAGTCCCCAAACCGGCCCGGTATTGGGTGCTTTGATGAGCCGGGCAATGCCGCGGTCCTGGTGTTCGCTTGTATTTAAAGTCGCGTTGTTTTTGGCGGTAACCACCTCGGTAGCAAGCCTGAATGCCTCGTCGATGGAATGCCCGCTGGCGAGTTTCTGGTAAAAATCTTCGGCAAAGCGGGTGGCGGTGTCGTCGCCGATCTCGACGCTTGTGGCAATTACCGCGCGGACACCGGCGTCGAGCAGCTGGTCTACCTGTTCCTGGGTGGAGCAGCCATTGAGAAAAACGAGTTGCAGGTTCTTTTGCAACCGTATCGATTCGAGCAGGCCGGCGCCGTAGACCGTCGCGTCCTCCATCAGCAGCTGGCTGCCGTTGGCATGGCCCGCATAGTGGATAATCTCTACCTGGGGCTGGTACAAAAGCAGGCGGTCGCGCAGTTTCTTGATCGTCCGCGAGTCGGTATCTAGCAAAAGGTGGCCCTTTCCCTGTCTCTCGCGCAATGCGTCCGAAATGGCTTCTTTTTCCTTTTCGAGTTGTGAAAGGTAGGCGTCGCCGGAATTTGAAAACGCGCAGAGTACTACGGGAGGTCGCATTGCTAGGGAAGGATTTAGGCTTATCAGGGTACAAAACTATAAAGTATATCAGAATACCAAAGTAGTTCTACTTTTTCTGGAAAATGTTATTTAGCGGCTTGCATTTAATGGAGCGGCAATATGCTATCTTGCTTTCGAAAATGTGCCCCTGGCCCTTCTATGCGAATTACCAAATCTATCAATCGGCTGGATGCCCATCATAAGCTGGGTATCGCAGTACTTTTCGGCTCGCTGGCTGTCATTGCGGCTGATTCCAGCGCCGGAAAGCCCGTTAACTGGATGATCGGCTGGCTCGTATACAGCGCCGTGCATCTGGGATTGGCCTGGGTAACGATATTGAGTTCGCATCCTTCGGAAGTGCGGAAAGAGGTGGACGGCCAGGATTCGAGCAGGATACTGATCTATATTTTTGTGATCGTCGCCTCGTTTGTGAGCCTTTTTGCGATCCTTTTCCTGCTCCGCGACGCCGGAAAGGCTTCCTGGCCCGACCTGATCATGCATTTGATTCTCTCATTTTCCTGCATTATCAGCGCCTGGACTCTCGTGCATACTGTATTTACCCTGCGGTACGCACACCTGTACTACCGGCACACGGAGCACGGTAGCAATGCCGGCAAACAGCAAAAGCGCGGGCTGCAATTCCCCGACGACGCCGAGCCGGATTTTCTCGATTTTACCTATTTTTCTTTTGTGATCGGAATGACATTCCAGGTGTCGGACGTCACTATCACTTCCCGCGAGCTCAGGCGGCTCGCGCTCGTCCACGCGCTGCTGTCTTTTGCATTCAATACATTGCTGGTCGCGCTGACAATCAATGTCGTATCCGGGCTGATACAAAGCAAATCCTGAGTGCGGCGTTGAACGCAATGCTACTAGCGAGCGTGGTATCAATTATTTTCACATCATGCCGGAACTCATGGCCATATAATAGTTTGCAAAATGCACCGCGGTGATCAGCATGAGGTCTTTTTAGGTAAAGATTCAAAGCTATCGGCGGTGGCGATCTGGTATTCGTAACTCATCAAACTCCATTTCAGATGCGGTTTCATGACCAGTAGTTCGGTACCTTCCTGGTCTACCATTAAAAATGATTCTTTGAACAGGCCCTTGTGTTTAAAAATATAACCTTTATCGACGTAATTGAAATGCGTTTGGATCACAATCTCGCCGTTCCAGTTCATGCTGAATTGTAACAATACTTTATCGCCTTCCGTCACTTCGACCGTCGTTCCCCAAAATCCTTTCGGCTCAATCTGATAACCGGAGTTATTTCCAATTTCCGCGAGCGCGGAAAATTTGAACCAGCTTTTGTAGGAGAGCTTTGCAATGGACTCGTTTCCTTTTGTTAAATCAAAGGTTAAAGAACTGTTGGATTTTGCCTGATATTCTGCCATAACCGTTTGTTTTTTAATGCTGTGCATTCACAAGGTCGTAAAAGTTTTTGGTCAATCACTCCTTAAATTTTCCAGCGGGTTGGTCAGTGATGCTTTGATGGACTGGTAGCTCACCGTGAGCAGGGCTATCAACGCGGCAAGCACAGTTGCGGCCGCGAACATCCACCATTCCGGATCGATATGGTAGGCATATTCTTGCAGCCATTGGTGTACAGCCCACCAGGCAATCGGGAATGCAATCAGGTTGGCGACAAGAACGAGCAGCAGGAAATCTCTCGAAAGCAATGCGGCCAGGCCGAATGTGCCCGCACCCAGTATCTTCCGAATGCCTATTTCCTTCACGCGCTGCTCGACGGAGTAGGTAGCGAGGCCGAAAAGCCCCAGGCAAGCGATGAATATGGCTGAAAGGGCGGTCCAGGTCATGAGACTTTGCCTGCGGTTGTCTTCGAGGTAGAACCGGGCGAGCTGGTCGTCCAGGAAATGGTATTCGAAGGGATCGTCGGCATCTGCCCGCACCATGGCCGCCTTCATTTTTTCGAGGGTTGCCGGGACGTTGGCGGGTTGAATTTTGGCCGTGTAGTAGTCGATACCGTGAATCGGATTGCGGTTATAGCCGAGCACCAGCGGCGCAATTTTGTCGCGCAACGACTGAAAATGGAAGTCTTTCACAATGCCGACGACCCTGGCTTTGAATGGGGCGCCGTCTTTGTTGACGGGCTGGAAGTCGCCACCGTTCGACGATACCATCGGGATTTCGACATATTGCCCGGTGGCATCGGAAATGCCGAGGAGGTTTGCCGCTGTTTCATTCAGCAGGACCGAGGTGGAATCGGACGGGTTGATGAAATTCCTCCCTCTCGCTAATTGTACCCCGAAAGTGCCCAGGAAATCTTTGTCGGCCCCAAAGAAATAGGCCATACCCGGTTCGGTACGATTGCTTTCCGTATTGATTTTCACCCGCCGGTATGTCTTCCATTCACCTGGCACGCGCGAGGTCACGGATACGCTTCTGACGGAAGGAATGGCCGCCATTTCCGCTTTGATAGCTTCGAAACCTGACCTGGCCTTGCCCGTGTTCACATCCACCACCACCAGCAGATCCTTGCTGAATCCCAGGTTGGTGTTGTTCAGGAACTTCACCTGCCGGTAAAGTACGATGGTGCCGATGATGAGCACGATGGAAACCGTAAACTGAAATACAACCAGTCCTTTCCGAAAACCCGCGCTAGCGTTCTGATTGATTTTCAGGCCTTTTAGGGGCATTACCGGCTTGAAGCCGGATAGGAGCAGGGCGGGATAGCTGCCGGAGACGAGGCCGATCAGGGCGGTAGCGCCTGCGGCCATGAGCCAGATCCGGTAGTTGGTTTGGAGATTGAGCGAGAGCTGCTTGCCGACGAATTCGTTGTAATAAGGCAGCAGTAAATTGATCAGGCCCAGGGCGAGCAGAAAGGAAAGTGTTGTGACAAGAATGGCCTCGAACAGGAACTGGTACACCAGATTTTTCCTGACCGCCCCAATCGATTTGCGCACACCAATTTCCTTGGCCCGGTTGGAAGCCCTGGCCGTGGAAAGGTTCATGTAATTGATGCCGGCGATGAAGAGGACAAAAAGCGATACGAACGAGAATACTTTGATATACACCGGATTGCCTTGTACCATGGCGTCTACATTGGTATTGCGTGCTCCGTCGGTGATTTCGGCGGAATGCAGGTGCAGATCGGGAAGTGCCTGCAAGCTGAAATGCAGGCTCGTGCCCTTTTCCGGTTGATAATTGGAAAGTACCAGTCGGGTCATTTTCTGCGCGACGGCTTCCGGTTTGGCATCGGCCCGCAGCAATGCGTAAACAGCGACGTTGTTGGACGACCAGTCGCTGGCTATGAACTGTTTATAACCTTCCGCATTCGGTTCGGAGATGAGGCTGTTGAAGTCGAAGCTGGAATTGCGGGGGTGGTTTTTCAGCACGCCGGTGATTTTGGAAGGAGTGTCCAAATGGCCCCATTGCAGTTTTTTACCAAGCACGTCCACGCTTCCAAACAGCCTCATAGCCAGTTCTTCATTGATCACGATCGAGTTAGGCTCTTTCAGCGCGGTGATTTTGTCCCCGGAGAGCAACGGAAAGTCGAAAACGCGGAGGAAATTTTCATCCACCACGGAAATGTTTTCCTGGAAGTTTACCGGATTTTCGGGGTTGATCAGGTTGGCCCGGCCGATACGGTCTATACGTGCCGTATTCTCCACTTCGGGTATATGGCGTTTCGAGCCTTCCGCCAATTGATAACTGGCAGCGCCGATCGTCGTCGCTTCACCATTTACATTTTTATGCTCTACCACACGGAAAATCCGGTCGGCATTTGAATGCTGCCGGTCGAAAGTAAGTTCGTCGAACACGTACAGGCCGATGAGCAGAAAGCAGGTAAGGCCGAATGCCAGCCCGGCGATATTCAATGCAGCGTAAAGCTTGTTGCGGACGAGCGTCCGCATCGCTATTGTGAAGTAATTTCGGATCATAGCACATCGATTAAAGTAATGGGTGTCAATCCTTTTTCAGATCAAATCCATACCAAATCGAATGTGCGCACCGGGGGGAGAATTCTGCGCGGAGGCTGTCCGTTATCGAACATTGCATGTTCCCTAATGGACATTCGGAAGGCAAATACCGGCGCGTATTTCTGCCGGTATTTGCCTGTCCTGTCATTTCCCTTCCGTGACTTTCCTGATCACCCGCAGCCAGTTGAGGCCAAGGATCTTTTTGATCCGCTGGTCGCTGTAACCGAGTTTTTGCATGGCGATGGTAATCTGAGGGTAGTCGCTGATATCCTTGATTTCGCGCGGCAATTCGGGGCCGCCATCGAGGTCGCTGCCTAATGCAATATGGTCTTCGCCGACCAGGTTTACACCATAATCGATCACTTTGGCAAGCTGGTCCACATGCATCCAGTATTCGTCGGGAATGGTACCATTGAATGTAAATGGCAACTCGCGTGCGAACTCTTTGTCCACATCCTCGATGGTTTGTGTGGTAACCTGAGTGGCAAGGATACGCGGCGTTTTGGGTTGCGGGTTCGGCTGTACCTTCACGGGGTTGTTCGCCCGCTGCCACGCCCAGTATTTGGGATTATTGAAGAGGCTGCCGAAATGCACGCCGATCACGCCGCCTTTCGCGGCAATGGCCTTCGCTGCTTCGTCCGAAATACAGCGGGGATGGTCTACGATTTTGTAAAAACCGCCGTGACTGTAAATCACCGGGTGACGGCTCGCCGCTACCGATTGAAGAATGGCGTCGTTGGACGCGTGCGCGACGTTGATCACCATCCCGAGGTCGTTCATTTCTTTGATCACCGCCTTCCCGTGCTCGTTGATGCCGCCCCAGGTGTACACATCGTTGCAGGCATCGATAAATGCATTGGTGGTGCTGTGGGCGGTGAGCTGCATGGCGCGCAGGCCGAGTTTATAAAGCGCACGGAGCAAGTCAAGGTCGCCGTAAAGGTCATAACCGCCTTCCAGATCGAGGAATGCGGCCATTTTTCCTTTTTTGTTAATGCGTTCGATGTCGGAAGCGTTGAGTGCCAGCTCGATCATCGAACTGTTCTTTTTGATCTGGTCCAATGCCAGGTTCACGACGCGGAAAGTATTCTTCGTCTCGAACCTTCCCGGATAGTAATTTTCAGGGGTGTAAACTGAAAAAAACATCGCATCCAGACCGCCTTCCTTTGCCCGCGGCAAATCGACCGTGCCATCGGGATAGCGCTGCCCGATATCGCTTTTCAGCACCGCCTCGCGGCTCATCACATGCGTATGCCCGTCCATCACGAACGCATTGCGATGCAAGTCCGGCATAGGCTGCGGCCCCGAAGCAAGGGTATGGCCGCTCGCAGGAGCGAACAGCATTGATTTCAATGGAAGAACACTACCGGCAGCCGGTAAAAATGTAATGGATTTAAGAATGTCTCTGCGTTTCATGAAGATTTAATGAGTGAATGAGTGAATGTGTGGATGAGTGAATGAGTGAATGTGTGAATGATTGAATGAGTGACCGGGTCGCCTGAGCGATGATCCGCCGTGGAACGGGTAATGACCGAATGTGGGGATCTGAATGGGCAAATTTTGACCGGGTCGCCGGAGCGATGATGGAATTTTGGCGTCCGTGGTTTAGTAGCCAATCGCGTAGCGATGTAATATTGGTAGCAATCAGTCGATTACGTGCGTCGAAAAACCCGTCAGGGATGTAACAGCGTATTATCAGCGATACCGAACGCCCGGTTGTTGCATGCCCAGAGGCATTTTCGATGCTGCGTTTGATATAATCTGCTACCAATTTTACATGCCTGACGGCATTTTAGTCTTAAAATGGATTTTCTCCCAGCAATTCATCATTCTCGTTATTGATCGACTTGCTGATCGCTACGGCGACCCGGTCATTCAATCATTCCCCGTTCCACGGCGGATCATCGCTCCGGCGACCCGGTCACTCATTCACACATTCACACATTCACTCATTCAAAATTCAATCATTCAAAACTCACTCCGCAAAACCTCGCATGTAAGGCGTGTTCGGTGGCCGTTCGCCTTTGTTGAATTGTGCGCCGCGGGTGGAGCGGTACTTCATATTCATAAAAGGCGTTTCGATGCGGCGGCCGACGGGCGAGTACACGCCGTTCTGCCAGTTGGATTCCATGTTAATGGCCGTAATGCCCGACGAGAGTAGCAGCCGCTCCGCATTGAATGGCTCCTTTTTGGTAACCATTGTCTCCACAATCCAATGCGGCTGGGAGTTCGAGGCGTGGTATTGTGAAAACGGTCCTGGCCATTCGAGCATTGAAATGATCGTCGGCTCATTACGGCCTTCCACCTCGGCGGCGTAAGTCCAGCCTACATCCCGTGTATTGTAAATGGCTGCTTTCGTACCGTCGTTATACTCGACAATGCATACGTTGGCTTTCTCGATCTCCTGAAAATGGCCGGCTTTAAGATTGAAATTCGCACGGACCGATTCCAGCAGTTTCGCGGCCCAGGGATTCTTTTCCGTCCACTTCCAGGTTTCCGGTCCGCGGATGCATTGCACCGATTTTACGCCCGTCTCGCCACCTTTCCGACGTTCCACAAAGGCTTGTAATACATCCACGCAATGGAAGAGCGCTCCCTCGTCCGGCGCGCCGCCCAGCATCACCGATGCTTTGATCGGTGTATCGACGTCAATTTCAATGTCGGGCTTGCGGTAATGCACCGGGATGGACGAGCCGCCGGTGAGCGGGAAATTCAGCTCGCGGGATTTATCGAACATCCATTTCGCTTCGTCCCAATTGTAGGACAAATGCTTATCGTTGAAAACCGGCACCGACCGTTTGCTCTGCTCGAACACCCGGATCACCTGGTTATAAATCCACCAGCGGGGCAGCATCCATTGTCCTTTGAGATTGGTAGGGTAGTCGCCATGCTCGCCGACGATCACCACACCGTCCACAGCCAGTTCTTTCCCTCCTAATGTCACCGCCTCGCCGACGGTTTTGAATATCGGAATGTTCTTGGATTTGCAGATTTTCTGGCCCAAAAGGCTGGTTTCGAACTGGTGAATGTAAACCGACACGATGTCGATCCGGGAAGGCGTGTGAGAGCCCTGCCACCAGTAGCCGTCCATCAGCTTGGCGATGATCCAGTCGGCGTGCGAGCGTGTGGCTCCCCAATAAGTAACGAGGCATGCGATGCGGGGCCTGGCCGCAGCAGTTTGCGGGGCAGCATTTACCGAAAGGCCGCTTAATGCCGCCAAACCGGCCATTCCGGTTATCCCGAGCATTTCGCGCCTGCTCAGGAGCGCGTTTGGCTCATGCGTAGGGGTGTGTGCGGACGAATCTGCCGACCCGCATTCAGGCGGTGTATTTTCCGGCGACCGGCGTTCCGGCGACCGTAGCCCCGATTCAGGTTGTTTCTTTGTCATGATGGTTAAGGTTACTATGTTTAGGAATTAGCGCGACGCGCAAAAACGTGTCAGCTACACAAAGAAAGCAAATTGGATGGATTACTGATGGATTGCTGCATTCTGCTACATTTGCGATAGCTATTAACACGATCGACGCAGAAACCATGAGCCAGACATCCATCAATTACATCGAGTTCTATTGCAAACGAATTCCCGTCATTAAAGCATTTTACAGCCATGCATTCGGCTGGACATTTACCGACTACGGCCCGGAATATGCTGCTTTTGAAGACGGCAAATTATCCGGCGGTTTTCACCAGAACCAAGAGGAAACGGCAGGAGGCAACCCGCTGGTAGTCTTGTACAGCGCTGATCTGGAAGGAGTAAGGGATAAAGTGGTTGAAGCCGGCGGCACCATTACCGTCGATATTTTCGCATTCCCCGGCGGGCGGAGGTTTCATTTCGCCGATCCGGATGGCAATGTGCTGGCAGTTTGGAGTGAGTAATCAGGAAATCGCCCCTTTTGAAGCCGCCTTTCTGACCCTGCTCAGCGTTTCCGGGGTGATTTTAAGGAAAGAAGAGATTACTTTCAGGGGAAATGCCTGGATCAACCCGGGGCGATTGTCAACTATGGTGCTATACTTTTCCATCGGCGTCATGGAATGATCGAAAAACTGCAATCGGTTAAATGTGCCTTCCAGGATCCGGTTCAGTTGCAAAAACGCCAGTGATTTGGCGGTGAGATAATGTACCGTGTCGAGGCTGATTTCGATGATTTTGCTATCGGAAAATGTTTCGATGAAAACATTGGAAGGGCGCTGCGCGATGAGGCTTTCGTAATTCAGGAACCAGTCGCCCGTGATATGGAGGTCGATCACGTTGTGTCCGGCCACATTGTGATCGGTGTCGGCCACGATGTCATACTGTTGAACAGCCCCGTTCAGCAGGTAGTAGATCGACCTCGTCATTTCCCCTTTCCGCAGCAGAAACTCATTTTTCCCGATCTCGCGCACCGTAATCACCTTTTCGAAAAGGGCTGCTTCTTCGTCAAGGTAACTTCCTGTTGATCTCAGAATATCGGCATACATAGGCGGGAATGCATTTGGGAAAGCCTAAAATACGCGTTTTATTTTTTGAAAAACTCTCCGAAATGCCAGAGTACGCCGGACGGGTCATGCACGAAGCATTCGCGTCCCCAATGGTCGGTGCGAATGGGCGTGAGCCGCACGTTTTGGTATTTCGCCGAAAGGTCCAGCGCCACGAGCTCGTCCCAAAACCGTTGCACGTCGTCTACTTCCAGGAAGATCATCGTGTTATCGATCCAGTCTTTGACGAATGCATTTTGCAGGTAAAAACCACAGCCGCCGGTTTTAAAGAGCGACATCGCGGAGCTCAACACAACTTCCTCGAAGCCGAGATCGCGATAAAATGCGCGGGAAACTTCAAAATCGGTGGCGCCGATAAACGGGCGGATAGACAATGCTTTATGTTCCATTTGTAAGCAATTTTTTATCCCAAAAGTAGGCGATTGCACGGGTTATGCGTCTTGATTGAGATCAAGAAACGCAGGGAGACTTAGGAATTACGCAACAGATGGTCCGTTTTCGCCGCTTGATTTTTCCGGTTAAGATAATACCGCGCCGTCTCGCTCATGGTAACAATAGCCCCGCCGAGAATGACCAGGTCCTTCACAACCAGCCGCCCACGTCCCGATAGGTAGGGGAATCCCCATTGGGCATCGCCCAGATTGGGCACCCAGGCTTCGGGCGTGGTGACCAGGAACGAAAGTGTGCCGAGCGTCATCACCGCGATGAGGGAACTGGCCACCAGGCTCGGCAGCGGCGCCACTTTATACAGGGCCACGAGCACGGCCATGGCCACCAGGAATGCGCCTAGGCCGTAGGAAAATCCGTAAGTATTGTTGTCGGTATGCCATTGGTGATTGGAGGCGATGAGCTCGCCCTCTTTGTTCATGTGCGTTTTATAATCGTCCGGGTGTTCGTAGAAGAACGACATAAACGGACTGTTGGCGACAAACGGCACGATGCCGTCGGCTTCGTAGGTGAAAAATTTGAGTCCGCCTATCCAGAGAAAGACGACGACGATGCCGAAACGGGTGAGATTTTTCCCGAATTGGTCGAGATTGGCGAAGGTGTTAATGATTGACGTTTTCATGATGTAATGATTTATGGGTCAAAATTACATCACCCGGGAAGCGCCAGCCATGGACGAAAAAGGCTATGGCTTGGACAAATCTGCCACGATGGATATGCCGGTTTGCGCGCGGAAAGTCTGCGGCGATACGCGGGTTACCTTTTTAAAAAACCGGCTGAAATAGTACTCGTCCTTGAATTTCAGTGCATAAGCGATCTCTTTGATGCTTTGCCTCGTTAAATGCAGCCGCTTTTTGGCTTCGAGCACGATCCGTTCCTGAATGAGCTGCGAGGGCGTTTTCCTGAAATACCGGCTGCACCGTTTCGAGAAATTATTGGGCGACATTGCGAGCAGTTGCGCGTAGTCGTTGGGCTTGTGCAGGTCCAGGTAATGTTCGTCCAGAAGCTGCCTGAACTGCTCCATTTGTTCATCTTTTTCTTTGGCATCGTCATGGTTTGCAATCAGTTTCATTTTAATACTGCTTGATTTGGCGAGGAGCAATTGCAAATAAGCCCGCAAAACAATTTCGGATGGCGCATCCTGCCTGAACTCTTCGTCGATGTCTTGCAACAGGTTGGTATAGAGTGGTATATCCTTGCCCGTTAGCGGTACGGCAGGTTGTATGTAAATGTTGTTGAACAGCAGGCCATTGCAGGCAACCTCCTTACGGTGGTACTCAATGCAATAGAAATCGCCGTGGAATTGCAGCATGGTTACCGGCGCGGGAATGCGCTGCTCGATATGGATCACTTGCAACGGGGTCGAAAAGAGGAGCACGGGGCCGCTGTAAGGGAAAGTGCCGAAATCCGCATGATAAACGCCCTCGCCCTCAGGGATAAAAAGGATGGTGTATTCCGAAAATTGAGCCGGCGTGCTCAGCGTGTTTGTATCCAGTTTCTTTAATCCCAGCAGATATTCGCCTGCCCTTGAAAGTGCGCCCTCCATGAATGATATATTGTTCCCTCGGCCAAATTTAGCCGACCCTGTCAATTTTTTCGGCATTATGGAATGCGGCCTCACAAAAAAAAGATTATTTGCAGGCAACCATCGGTCACATCAGTCCATTCTTACTGCGATACATTCACAAGGCATTTTGATCACACTTTCCATTATTTCCGAAGCTCAAATCAACGATGCCCGTGCGCAGCGGATGCTGTTCGATTGCTATGGAAGAAAATTATACCGATTGGCCAAGCGGTATCTGGTAGATCAGGCTAAAAGTGAAGACGCGGTGTCGGAAGCTTTTTATATCATATTTAACAAAATGGGCAGCTGTAATTTTTTAGCGGTCGCGGCATTTGAAATGTGGATGAAAAGAATCGTTGTAAATGAATGTCTTAAAATTCTGCGACGAGAAAAGCGGTTCGAAACATTGGTTAATGACGCGGAAGAGCACCTGGTACTGGAATATTCAGTGATCGCGCATCTAACGAGCGAAAAGATATTCAAAATAATAGAAGAGCTGCCCGCCGGATACCGCACCGTATTTAACCTGTATGAAATAGAAGGTTACGCGCATAATGAGATAGCCGAAATGCTCGGAATCAGCACCGGAACTTCCAAGTCCCAATTGAGTAAGGCAAAAGGAATGTTGCAGCGAAAAATCATCGAATTGGATCCGGATTATGGAAAACGAAAGATTGTTTGAAAAAATAAAAGATACCGTATTGACGGAAACGTCTGGTACGGAGGAGTATGATCCCGATAAAATCTGGCGGGATATCGCAAAGAAACGGAAGCAGAAAGTGCTATGGCTTTGGTGGCCTTATGCCGCGGCGATATTTGTTCTTTGTGGAATTTTCATCTGGAATAGAATGGATTCGCGAAAAGAACAAGTCGCTGTATTTGAGCGTGCAAAACCCGAAATATTTCCTGATGTTTTGTCAAAAAATAACCAGAAACTTGATGCCGGTCTGAAAGCGGAGGTTAGGGAAGAGGCACTATTTGAAAATCAGAAAGCATATTCAAACCGGGTGGCGAAAAAAGCAGCGGTAAAATCGCTGTATTTTAAAAAAGCCAATGATTCAATAAGCATTACCATTTTAAATGAGGATAGCTTACCTACCCAAAATAAGCTGACATTATCGGTTAGCCCAACCGAAACCGCGACGGACACTCACTACACCGCCAGACCGGAAACAGAGAAAGTCCTGATCGCGGATATTTCCATTCCGGAGGATAAAACGGAACAATATCCTGCATTGTGGCAAATCTTCGAGCAGGCAAGAAAGGAGCGGCAGGCGCGGAAAATGCGTTTGCAGCTTGATCACAGGCTTAGAAAGCCGGGTTTGTGGTCATTCGTCCATCACAGTTTTGTGCAATATCCCGCCGGGCCTTTTCCCGCCGAAGTGCAGAAATCTTCAAATTAATCGCGCCGGACGTATTTCCTATTTCAACTAAAATCTATTAGCCATGAATCTCATTATGCTAACCATTAGCACATTGCTCAACTACGTCCCGACGCATTCGCTCCCGGACACGATCATCCTCAGGGCAGGGAATAATAGTAAGGTTATTTTTTACGGAAAGTCCCAACACGATTTGCAGAATCTTGAAAAACTGGACCTCAATAAAATCCTGAAAGAGTTAAATGCAAAGCAATCCGTTTCGGATTCGCTACCCATGCAGCATCTGATGCTGGACAATAATGAATTTAAAACTGCTCCGCCAAAGCCAACCCGATTACAGCATTACCTGGAAAACACTTATTTAAATCTGCACGTCGGTACCGGCTATCGGGTAGGCCGCTATACTTTTTTTCAACCGGTACCGGCCAGATTGAACCACCCGACGGCGCAATTGACCAGCGATATCGTGATGGAGAACTTAATGACGAGCAGTCTTTCAGTTGTGCACGATATGAAAATTGTGGAAAGCAAAAGATATGCATTTGCATTGCGCTACGGAATAGGGGCCGGGCTTAATATTCAAAGATTCCTGCATTGGAACCTGGTGCAATCTGTTCCAGGTGAAGACATTTCGACCATCATACCACGCGCAATGGAGTTGCTGAAATTGGAAGAAGTCACCCCCGCGCAATCGGATTTTAATGCTTTTCAAACTTACATTCAACTCACGCCCAGGATTTCTTTTAAAAACAGAAAGGCATTATCGACCTTCTATTTCGATGCGGGGGTAAGATTGAATTATAACCGGAATTTTGAAAATGTGAACCCGGCCGTCTATTCTACGACACTAATGGTTAATTCTTCGTTCGGTGCAACTGCTACTACCTCAGGTCCCGTAATTATGGGCGGAGGTTACGCTGCATATAGTAAAAAGCGCACCGTCGGTCTGAGTTACCTTGCAGAATTCGGCTATAAATGGCTCGGGCTTTTCGTGGTCTATTACCCGGATAATGTGCATTTAAATACGAAAATCACCACCGGTACCGACCGCCCTGATTCAGGTTTTGTCAAAAACAAAAAGGGAAACCTTGGTTATATTTCCTTTGGTGTGAAATTAGGCCGTTGAGGCCGGAAGTAATGCTCCATGAGCGGACTCACGCGTTCGGAATCGGACATCCGGAAATTCTAAAACGGCCTTTCTGAACGCAGCAGGGCGGTTAACGGCCCGGGTACAATTGTTTCGCCGCGCATGTATACGTACCAGAACCATCGGACCATGCTTATCAACTATACCATCATCGCGTGGCGCAATCTGCGAAAAAACGCAACCTTTTCACTTATCAATGTCTTCGGCCTGGCGACCGGTTTGGCGGTGGCATTGCTGATTGCGCAGTACGTACGCTTTGAGCTGAGCTACGAGCGGTCGAATCCGTTGAACGACCGGATCGTTAGGCTTTCGATGGACTACATGAACGGCGGAACCGTAAACGCTCAGGATGCCGAAACATACCCGCCGATTGGGCCAAAGGCATTGCGGGAAATGAGCGAAGTCGAGCGCTACACGCGGGCGTATCCCATGCGTCACCGCTTCGCAACGATTCAGATCGGTGAGAAGTACTACCGCCTCGATAACGTGTATGCGGTGGATTCGACGTTTTTCCGGATGTTCAACTACCCGCTGCTGCGTGGTGCTGCAAAAGGGCTTTTCTCCCGGCCCAGGCAGGCGGTACTCACCGAAAAAATGGCGCATACCTACTTTAATACACTCGATGTGGTCGGTAAAACGTTCAAAGTCCCGACTTCGAGAGGCACCGTTTTGATTGAAGTGATGGGTGTGGTACCCGACTCGCCGGCCAATACGCACCTCAAATTCGATATGGTACTCTCTTACCCGACCATGGCGTCGGATTTTGGCGAGCGCGATGACAATTGGGACAATAACAATGCCTATACTTTCCTGCAACTTGCGGAGAATGCCGGTTTCGACTCGTTTACCCATTCACTGGAAAAATTCAGTGAGCGGCTGGTGCAGGAAAAAAAGGTCGAAAACGAAAAGGTAATCGCGCAGAAAATCGGCGATATTCACCTCTATTCAAACAAAACATTCGAAACCGAAGCGAATGGCGACGCCAGCTCGGTGTACCTGCTGCTGGCCGTGGCGATTCTCGTGCTACTCGGCGCTTTTGTCAACTACGTCAATCTCACCACCTCCAAAGCACTGGACCGGGCGCGGGAGATGGGCGTTAGGAAGGCGGTTGGTTCCACGCAGGAGCAGATCAGGGTGCAGATATTCGTGGAAACGGTTTTGGTCAATTTGCTGGCCGGGGGGCTGGCGGTTGTGCTGGTAGCGCTCCTGCAATCTGTTTTTATCGATGTGGCGGGTCTGCCGAAAGGTTTTGCCATCCTCGGAGATGCGTTTTTCTGGATGAGTACCGCGGCCTTCCTGGTATCAAGTGTCTTGTTATCCGGTTTTTACCCGGCCATTGTGCTGGCTTCTTTCGAGCCGGTGAAGGTTTTGAAAGGTAATTTCTCAACTTCGGGCAAAGGCGCTTTCCTTCGTAAGGCGCTGGTAGTCTTCCAGTTCAGTGTTACATTGATTTTACTCGTGCAAACTGCGGTCGTGTACCGGCAGGTGAGGTATCTCAGGGATCAGGAGCTGGGACTGAACATGGAGCAGACGCTGGTCGTAAAAGCGCCGGTGGGTGCCGATGCGCAGAATGGCAATAGCGGGTTCCGGCAAACGCTTCTCGAACAATCGCAGGTGAAATCGGTGTCTTTTTCGGGCACTGTTCCGGGCATGGGTACGGCCGGGATGGGCACGACTACCGGGGTAAATCTATCGGGAGCGGCGAAGAAAACTTACTACAACTTCCATGTTACCGCGATCGATACGGCATTTATCGACCAAATGTCCATTCAACTGCTGGCCGGTAAAAACTTCGACGCTTCCACGCGCGCCGGCTTTTCGGATACGACCGACAGGCAATTTATCGTGAACCTCGAAACGCTTCGGCTTTGGGAAATCAAAACACCTGAAGAGGCCATCGGCAAGCGGGTGGATCTCTGGGGAAATCAGGCGACGATCAGGGCGGTGATAAACAATTACCACTACGATTCGCCGAAGACACCGCACATTCCCATCATCCATCTATATTCTCCGAGGTTCGAGCGGTACGCCAGTGTCAAATTCGCGCCGGGCGACCCGAGTGAGCAGCTCGCAACGGTCAAACGGGCATTTGAAGCCAGTTTTCCCTATTCGCCATTCACCTATTTTTTCCTCGATAGCGAGTACGACAAACAATACAAGACCGAGGACCGGTTTCAGCAGGTATTCGGGTTTCTGACGGTCATCGCCATTGTCATTTCCTGCCTGGGATTGTTCGGTCTGGCCACTTTTACCGCTTCCAAACGGACGAAGGAAATCGGCATCCGGAAGGTCATCGGGGCCACTCCGGTAAACCTTGTAATGCTGCTATCCAAAGAATTCCTGAGGCTGGTAGCGCTTTCCATACTGATTGGTTTACCACTGACCTACTTTTTAGCCAACGCCTGGCTGGATAACTACGCGTCGCGTGCGGAGCTCACGCTCTACGTATTCGCTGGCCCAGCCATACTGATCCTCCTGATGGTGCTCATTTCGATCGGCGGAAGGACAATCGCCACCGCATTGCTCGATCCGGTGAAATCCTTGCGGAGTGAGTAAGGGGATTTGATGAGTAATGTAAGGTTAATTCGCTAGTAGTGAGGTGATTTGCTGTTCTAATCCTTTGCTTGGTCGTTCGGCATTCATTTCGACAATCTTGTAGTCACGGTCGATCAGCACGTATTTGGGGAACACGGCCAGGTCGTATTTATCGGTAATGGTTTTCTCCCAGGCCGCATTTGCCCAAAGGTTCGTGGTTTTCAGCGCGAACCGTTCGCTCCATTGCTTCCAAACGGCTTCGCTGGTGTTTACGCAAACGCTCACAATCCTTACCGGCTGATTTTTGAATTTTTCCGCCAATGCATTTTCGGCAGGGAATTCTTCAATACACGGCTTACACCCGGCAAACCAGAAGGACAGAACGATGACATTTCCTTTCAAAGATTTCAGAGAAATGAGCGAGTCTGTAATGTCAGCGAGTGCAAAACCTGGGGGTGTTTTACCGACGGCTGCACGGTTGTCTTTACTTTTAAAATAGGTATTCAATTCATTTAACCACAACGAATTGTAGAAAATGTTTTTGTTGTTTTTAATATAATCCGTGGCTACTTCCTGCTTATAGTGATTGAATGTAATTTGAATAATAAATGCTTTGAAAAAATCTAAAACCTCGCCTGACAATTCCTTATTCGCTTGACTAATCTGATAATCAAGAAAGCCAGCGCCAGCCGCGATTCCGGCATCATTCATTCTTTTATTAAATAGCTCGTACAGGAAAAGATAGTAATGGTTCGAATATTTCGCTTCCGGGCTTTTCACTTCGAGCGAATCCAGGAATTTGAAATAATTCGCGGGAATAGCCTCTTTGGTGTTTTTTGAAAGCGCACGTTGTGCGATCGAATTCAGCCGCAGGCATGCGTCGTTATAGCGAATATTCCAGTATTCGTGACGCTCGTACCATTTCGGAAGTTTATGCTTGTTGTTGTTGAAAAATAGGAATTCTTCATGATACAACTGCTTAATTATCAGGCTTAATTCTTGCAGATTCTTCGCCTTATGAACGGCCGTGTTGCGCCGCGTATTTATCGGAACCTTCACAGATAGGTCTTTTTCGGCCAGGTAGTTATTAATCGCAACAATCGTATCGGAAGAAGCAAAAGATATCTTAGATAAATCATTGAAATCCAGATTGCAAACCAATGCAGATCCGGGGACGAGCAGTAAGGTTATTTCTCTACCGGATGTTCTTAATATTACCTCCTGAGGAGCGCCCACAGGTAATTCATAGTTCCGGCTTCCCGATCCGGCAGGAATCGTGTCGTTCAATCGTACTTCCTGATTGGGAAACAATTTGTGGGTGAATATGGAAATAATTTTCCCGGAAGAGCTGTTGGTAAAAGCGACCTTTAAATTAGCAGTTCCTTTAAAATCATATGGAAGGGAATCTTGCCCAAACGAGATCGAGCAAGCTAGTATCAAACATCCCGCAATTCCGATTAACGTTCTTAATAGTGCCATATGATCCCTGGACTCCTTAATTTTTAAGAGCGCGATTTATTCTCCGCATAACGTTCGCCCCAGCTCATCAATGCTTCGTAAGTGGTTTCGAGCGATTGGCCCAGCGGAGTGAGCTGGTATTCCACGCGCGGCGGGACTTCCGGGTAGACCATCCGCGTCACGATGCCGTCCTGCTCCATTTTGCGCAGCTGCGCGGTGAGTGTCTTCTCTGAAATGCCTTCCAGCTGGTTGTTAATGTCGGAATAGCGTGCCGACTCGCGGGCGCGCAGGATGCCGTATATGCGGAGAATCCATTTGCCGCTGATCGCGGCCAGCGCCAGTTCGATCGAGCAGGTTTCGGGGTCCGTTTCCCAGGCGGGCATGGTCGTTCTGTTATAAGCCATTTTTTGCACCGTTTAAGGAGTGGGTAGGTAAATGCAGGTAAAATTTAATCATTTTTTTTATTTCACAACCCGGTGATACTGAACAATGCAAACCTTCAATGCAGTCACGAACCCTAAGGTAAGTTCTTGTGGGAGAGTAAATAGGCTGAAAATTTGCAGAAAAATCGCCGAGTTTTAAACTAATAAAAATGAAAAGTACATCTTTATTTGCTCCCCTGAACCTGGGAAAGCAACAATTATCCAACCGGGTGGTGATGGCACCCATGACCAGAACCCGCACCTCGGCCGGAGATGTGCCGAACGAGTTGATGGCCAAATATTACGGGCAACGCGCTACCGCCGGGCTGATCATTTCCGAAGCCACGGACGTGGCGCCGCATAGCAAGGGTTATTTGTGGACGCCCGGAATTTACGCCGACGAACAGGTGCAGGGATGGAAGCTGATAACCCGTGCGGTTCATGCGCAGGGCGGGAAAATATTTTCGCAAATATGGCACGTAGGGCGAATGTCGCATACTTCACTCATGCCGGATGGCCAGCAGCCCTGGGGTGTTACCGACGAGCAGGCGATAGGTTCCGACGTTTTCGCGCACGGGAGCGATGGCAAGCTTACGTTCGTACGCGCGAGCCAGCCCCGCCAGATCAGTACGGATGAAATAGGCACGCTGCTCGAAGATTTCCGACGGGCATTCCAAAACGTGGCCGAGGCCGGGTTCGACGGCATTGAACTGCACGCGGCGAATGGCTACCTGTTCGAGCAGTTCATGAATGCGACGCTCAATACCCGCACCGACGATTATGGTGGCCAAACCTTGGAAAACCGGACGCGCTTTTTACTGGAAGTGGTAGATATAGCCACCGAGGTGCTGGGAGCCGACAGGATCGGCATCAGGCTTTCGCCTTTTGGGCATTACAACAGCATTCCCGATGATCCTCACGGCGAAGAAACGTTCTTCCATTTGATCACTGAGTTGAATCGCCGGGGCATTGCTTACCTGCATTTGCTTTACCAACTTTTGCCTTCCGGTAATATGGAGCAAGTGACCAAATTCGAGGAAACGAACCTTCCTGAGGCATTTGTCAGCAAACTTCGCGCCGAATTCGACGGGGCCATTATCTGGTGCGGCAGTTTTACAAAAGAATCCGCGGAGCAGGCATTGGCCACCGGTAACGTAGATCTGATCGCTTTCGGCCGTCCATTTGTCGGAAACCCCGATCTCGTTGCCCGTTTCAAAAACAACTGGCCGTTGGTCGTGGCGGATCGGTCGGCTTACTACACCAGAGATGGCGAAACAGGCTTCACCGATTTCACCAACTTCGACCCGCTGGTAGCGGAAACTGCACACTGACCAGCCGTCCGGCGCACCAGTCTTTTAGTCAATTCACCATAAAATAGTCCATCATATTCGTAAGATGGGCTATTTTGTTTTGCAAGAGACATCTTCAATTTTGGGGCTATAATTCGGCACTTTTTGAAGATTTTGTAAAACATTAGTAATGAATAGAATTCCTTCCCTTTTCAGAATCGCGCCGCTGGCGGCAATACTGGTCCTGAACCTGCTCCTGAATCCCTTTTCAGCTTCCGGTCAGAATCCGCAAAAAGACATTATCCGTATCAACACGACTGCCAGTTCTTTGGTGTTAGGTGTTGATAATCAGGGTCAATTGAAGCAATTGTATTTCGGTAAAAGAATGGACGATTCTTTGCCCGAAGGTGCCGTACAGCAGGCTGCCGCGGCTTTCCCGGCCTATGGTACCAACGTTTCGGACGCCGCGCTGCGCATTACCCATGCCGACGGTAACCTCACCACCCGCCTTGTGTATGAGCGCAACAGCGTCTCGAAAATCGATGCCAATGTGACCCAGTGGACGATTTTCCTCAAAGACGCTTACTACCCGTTGCAGGTAAGGCTTTGCTACAAAACTTACAACGACCAGAACATCATCGAGCAATGGATGGAGCTGGAACACAAGGAGAAAACGCCGGTAATGCTCTACAACTTCGCCTCGGCCAGTTTTGCCTTCCAATCGCCGGGCGCAGCGGCGCCCGGCGCCCATCTTAACTATTTCTACGGGGATTGGGCCAAAGAATTCAATGCCGTGGAAACTGCATTGACCGAAGGCACGAAAGTACTGGATTCCAAGCTGGGCGTGCGCACCGATCAGATGACCAACCCGTCGTTTTTACTTGCATTGAATGGTAAAATGGACGAGGAGCACGGCGAGGTCTTCGCCGGTGCATTGGCGTGGCCGGGCAACTGGCAGTTCCGGTTTGAAATGGATTACCAGAAACGCTTGCAGGTGACGGCGGGCATGAACCCGTTCGCATCGCAGTACCAGCTTACCCCGGGCACCGTCTTCAAAACCCCCGCATTCCTTTTCACATTCAGCGCCGACGGCAGCGGCGAAGTAACCCGCCGTTTTCACCGCTGGGCGCGGAAGTACGGTATCAAAGACGGCTACGCATCCCGCGACATTCTGCTCAACAACTGGGAAGCGACCTATTTCGATTTCGACGAGGCCAAGCTCTCGACGATTATCAAGGATGCCGCCAGCATGGGTTTCGAGCTGTTTTTGCTCGACGACGGATGGTTTGGCAACAAATATCCCCGCAATAACGACAATGCAGGTTTGGGCGACTGGGCCGTGAACACCAAAAAGCTACCGCACGGGATTCCGTACCTGATCGAGCAATGCAGGCAGCATAACCTCAAATTCGGCCTCTGGGTGGAGCCTGAAATGGTAAACCCCAAAAGCGAACTCTACGAAAAGCATCCCGAATGGGCCCTTACCGCGCCCCATCGCGACATCGATGTGCAACGCAACCAGCTCATTCTCGATCTCGCCAACCCGGCGGTGCAGGATTATGTGTACGGGGTGCTGGAAAAAGTAGTAGCCGATAACAAAGGCATCAGCTATCTGAAATGGGACTGCAACCGCTACCTGACCAACCCCGGCTCGGCCTATTTGCCTAAGGATCAGCAATCACACATTTTCATCGAATACTCCCGCGGCCTGATGAAAGTCCTCGACCGTTTCCGCAAGAAGTTCCCCGACGTAACCATGATGGTGTGCTCCGGCGGCGGCGGACGGATGGATTATGGTACCATGCCGTACTTCCAGGAGTACTGGCCGAGCGACAACACCGACGCCCTCGACCGCATTAAAATCCAGTGGGGTGCCAACCATTTTTACCCCGCGCTCGGCCTCGCGTCGCACGTGAGCGTAACGCCGAACCATATGACCGGCCGCACGACGCCCCTGAAATTCCGTTTCGACGTAGCCATGTCGGGCAAGTTGGGAATGGATTTGCAGCCCGGCATGATGACGCCGGAGGAGAAGGCATTTTCCAAAAAGGCCATTCAAACCTATAAAGAGATCCGCAACGTGGTGCTGCACGGCGATCTTTACCGCATTCAATCACCCTATACACACGCCCGCGCGGCCATCGCCTATGTAAGCGAGAAACAGGATAGTGCATTGGTTTTCAATTACCTGCAACGAAAATCCATTTACGGCGACAACACGACGATCAAACTCAAAGGCCTCAAAAAAGACGCCCGCTACAAACTCACCGAGATCAACAAAGGCACCTTCACCCGCCTCGAAGCCTACGAAGGCAAAACCTTCACCGGCGAGTACCTGATGACCACGGGGGTGCAGTTTACCATGTACAACGAGTTTGAGAGCGCAGTGGTGCTTCTGACGAGTTTATGAGTTCATGAGTGAATGAGTTAAAATGCTCATACGCTGTACTCTCAACGCTTAAACTATAAACTCATAAACTTTTTAAAAATGAACGTATCAGCCTGGACTGAAAAGGTGACGATCCCGACCTACCGTGCGGGGGAGCCGGAGAAGAACCCGATGTTCCTCGAAAAGAGGGTGTACCAGGGCAGCAGCGGGGTCGTGTACCCGCATCCGGTGATCGAGAAGATTTCCGACGAAAAGACCGACCAGGAGTACAATGCCGTGTTCCTCGAAAATGAATACCTGAAAATCATGATCCTGCCCGAGCTCGGGGGCCGCATTCAGCGCGCTTACGACAAGGTGCAAAAGCGTGATTTTGTGTACTATAACCAGGTGGTGAAGCCCGCATTAGTGGGGCTGGCCGGCCCCTGGATCTCCGGCGGGATCGAGTTCAACTGGCCGCAGCACCATCGCCCGAGCACATTCAGCCCCGTGGATTTTTCGATTGAAGAAAATGCCGACGGCAGCAAAACGGTGTGGGTGAGCGAGACCGAAATCATGTTCCGTACCAAAGGCATGGCCGGATTTACTTTGTATCCCGGTAAGGCATACCTCGAAATCCAGGGCAAACTTTTCAACCCGACGCCTTTCCCTCAGACATTCCTCTGGTGGGCCAATCCTGCTGTAAAGGTGAATGACGATTATCAATCGGTATTCCCGCCGGATGTTTTCGCCGTTTTCGATCATGGCAAGCGCGATGTTTCGGATTTTCCTGTGGCTACTGGTACTTATTATAAGGTGGATTATGCGCCGGGGACGGACATTTCGCGCTATAAGAACATTCCGGTGCCGACTTCGTACATGGCGATCCAGTCGCAATACGACTTCATGGGCTGTTACGAGCACGACACGCAGGCGGGTATGCTCCATGTGGCCGATCACCACGTGTCGCCGGGCAAAAAGCAATGGACCTGGGGCAATGGCGACTTCGGCTTTGCATGGGACCGCAACCTTACCGACGAGGACGGCCCGTACATCGAGCTCATGACCGGGATGTTCACCGACAACCAGCCGGATTTTTCATGGATTCAACCCAACGAGGCAAAGTCTTTTGAGCAGTATTTTATGCCTTATGCCAAAATCGGGGTGGTGAAAAATGCCAGCAAGGAAGCTGCATTGAATTTGGAATTTGTTGATAATGAATTGAATATCAAAGTTTACGCAACATCGGTTTACGAGAACGCTTCGATTACACTCCTTAAAAGTGGAGAAGAAGTAGCGTCTTTCACGTCGACCATTTCCCCGGCCGGTATTTTTGAAACCGTCGTAAAAACCGATGATACTTCGCAGCCTGAACTTTGGAAACTGATCGTGGCCGATCGGGAAGGCAACGAGCTCATTAGCTGGCAGCCGGAAGCAGCCGGTATCGATCGGGAAATTCCCAAAGCGGCTACCGCAGCCAAGGCGCCCGCGGATATTGAGCAAATCGAAGACTTGTTTTTGAATGGCCTGCATTTGGAACAGTACCGCCACGCGACTTTCCGGCCGGAGGATTATTATGAAGAGGGATTACGGAGAAGTCCGGAAGATGTACGCTGCAACAATGCGATGGGCCTTTTGCTGCTCCGCCGCGGCCAGTTTGCCAAGGCGCAGCCCTATTTTGAGAAGGCCGTCGCAACGCTTTTGAAGCGCAATCCAAACCCCTATGATGGCGAGCCGCATTACAATCTGGGCTTAGCATTGTTTTTCCAGCAAAAATACAAGGACGCTTACGACGCATTCTTCAAAGCGACCTGGAACGACGCGTTCCAGCACAGCGCATTCCTGTTCCTGGCCCGCATTGCCGCGCAGGAGGGTAAATGGGCCGATGCATTAAAACTGGTTGAAAAATCACTGATCCGTAACTACCACAGCCCGTCGGTCCGGCATTTGAAAGCGGCTTTGCTGCGCAAAACGGGCCAGTACACGGCGGCCGCGAAACTGGCACATGAGTCGCTGGGCATCGATCGGTTTAATTTCGGGTGTTTGCTGGAATGGTATTGGGCTGAAAAAGAGCAGGATATCGCAGATGAGACGCTCCTCGTTTCGCTGACGGAGAGAATGCGCGGCGCATTGCAGAACTATCAGGAGCTCGCGCTCGCCTATGCACATGCGGGCATGTATGCGGAGGCTGCGGAAGTTTTCAGGATTTATGACGGTCAGGTGATGTCAGGAAGTGGTCAGGGATTGTCAGGAAGTAATGTTGATTCGCGGGTAGCGGGTTTGGTTTCGCCTTTGGTTTACTACTATCTTGGCTGGTTTACGCAGCAGAGCGGTGACCTGGGAAATGCATTGAGCTATTTTCAAAAAGCCGCTGGATTGAACCCCGCTTTCTGTTTTCCCAATAAAATAGAGGAGGTAACGATCCTGCAAAGCGCCATTGCATTGAATCCTGCCGACGGTAATGCGCATTCTCTGCTCGGTAATTTGTGGTATGACAAACGGCAGTATTCCGAGGCCATTGCCGCCTGGGAAGCCGCTATCCGCCTCGCGCCCGGTCTTGCGACGCCTTACCGCAACCTTTCGCTGGCTTATTATAACAAGTTGGGCAAAAAGCAAGAGGCGCTTGCGTTGCTCGAAAAAGCATTTACGCTTGATAGTACGGACGCCCGCGTGCTCATGGAGCTCGACCAGTTGTACAAAATCCTCCATAAGCCTGCCGATGAGCGCCTTGCATTGCTCGATGAATATCCGGTGCTGGTGGAGGACCGTGACGATCTGTACCTTGAACGGGTGACGCTGCTCAACAGCCTGTTCCGGTACGAAGAAGCGAAAGCATTGCTGGCCGCCAGGAAGTTCCATCCATGGGAAGGTGGCGAGGGTAAGGTGTTGAGCCAGTTCTTGGTATGCCACATTGAGCTCGCTAAGCAAGCTATCGAAGTACAGGAGTTTGAAGGTGCATTGGCGTTGCTGAATGCAACCCGCGTTTACCCGGAAAACCTGGGTGAAGGTAAAATTTACGGTACCCAGGAAAACGATGTCGATTACCTGATGGCATTGGCCTATGCAGGGTTGCAGCAGGAGGAACAGGCTATGGCGTATTTCAAAAATGCCACGATCGGCATCAGCGAGCCGGTGCAGGCCATTTACTACAACGACCAGCAGCCCGACAAGATATTTTACCAGGGCCTGGCCTGGCTGAAACTCGACGCACCGGAAAAAGCCCGGGCGATATTCGAACGTTTCGTACAGTTTGCCGACGCGCATTTGAACGACGATATCCGCATCGATTATTTCGCAGTCTCGTTGCCCGATATGCTCGTTTTCGACGCCGATCTTAACCTGCGCAACCGCGTGCATTGCCTGTATCTGAAAGGGCTGGGTTACCTCGGCCTGGGGGAATACGACGTCGCCAAAGCATTGCTGGAAGAAGTTGTTTCGCTTAATGCAAACCATCAGGCGGCCGCTGCTTACCTGCAAATGTGGCCGTTTTTCGAGCCGCTCACCGGTGTAACGGCCTCCAACGACGCTACCTCCATTTCTTAATCATCGATTTCAAACCCTATGCATACCCTTTCCAGAAGCGATCTGACCCGGCTGTTTGCAAGTGCCTTCGAAGGCACGCCGGATCTGATCGTCCGCTCGCCGGGCCGGATCAACCTCATCGGAGAGCATACCGATTACAACAATGGTTTTGTGCTGCCGGCGGCGATCAGTCAGGCGGTGTATGTCGCTATCCGTCGCCGCGAGGATGATAGAATCCATTTATACGCCGCTGATTACAATGAAAGAGTGTCGGCGAATACCGCCGCGCTGACGCCCACGGGCACCTGGGCGGACTATGTTCTCGGGGTTGCCGATCAGTTTCAAAAGGCCGGTCACGCAGTGCCGGGTTTTGACCTTGTTATGACAGGTAATATTCCGGCCGGTGCAGGGCTTTCGTCCTCGGCGGCCATCGAATGCGCCGTCGCATTTGGCCTGAATGAATTGCTGGGTGGCGGTTTCGACCGGTTGCAGCTCGTGAAAATGGCGCAGGCGGCGGAGCATGCTTTCGCGGGTGTGCGTTGCGGGATCATGGATATGTTCGCAAGTATGTTCGGGAAAAAGGACCACGCCATGCTGCTCGATTGTCGCTCGCTCGAATACCGCTACGTGCCGCTGACGATGGAGGGGCATCACCTGGTGCTTTTCAATTCCAATGTGAAGCATTCCCTGGCCTCGTCGGAGTACAACGTGCGGCGGCAGGAATGCGAGGAAGGTGTTTCACTGATGCAAACCGAATACCCGGCGATCCGTGATATGCGCGATGTGACGTTGGAAATGCTGGCCGCATTCAAAGGGCGCATGCCTGTAAATGTATTCAAAAGGTGCAGCTATGTGGTCAACGAAAACGCCCGCTTGCTCGCTGCTTGCGACGACCTGCAAAGTGGCGACCTGGCGGCATTGGGCATAAAACTCAATGCTACGCACGCCGGTTTGAGCCAGGCGTACGAAGTAAGCTGCCCCGAACTCGATTTCCTCGCGGACGCCGCGCTCGCGCATCCCGCAGTAGCAGGTGCGCGTATGGTAGGCGGCGGCTTCGGCGGCTGCACGATCAACCTTGTGCGCGATGGTTTTGTGGACGAAGTGATAGGCACTGTCAGCGATGCTTATCTGCAAAAGATGGACAAAATTACGGAAGTTTACCAGGTAGTTACAGCCGACGGAACCTCGCTGCTTTGACGGCATTCCGCCCATTTAAAAACCCAACAAAAAACAGACCCTTGAACCCTATGAATGAGGCTCCCGCATACAACAGTTCCTACATCCTGGGCATCTCCCTGATCTCCGCGCTGGGTGGTTATCTTTTCGGCTTCGATTTCGCGGTGATTGCCGGCGCGCTGCCGTTTTTGCAGCAGCAATTCGGGCTCGACGTGTATTGGGAAGGCTTCGCAACCGGCAGTCTGGCCTTGGGCGCGATCCTGGGTTGCATTGTGGCCGGCTCGGTTTCCGATCGTTACGGTCGCAGGCCGGGATTGCTGCTTGCGGCGGCGATTTTCGGGGTTTCGTCTATTGCTATGGCTCTTGCGCCGGATCGTAATGCATTTATCGCCTTTCGTTTCGTGGCGGGAATAGGCGTGGGAATGGCTTCCATGCTCTCGCCGGTTTACATCGCCGAAATAGCCCCGGCGCATTTGCGTGGGCGAATGGTGGCGATCAACCAGCTTACGGTCGTGATCGGTATCCTTGTGACAAACCTTGTTAATTACGGCTTACGCAACCAGGGCGACGATGCCTGGCGATGGATGTTCGGCCTGGGTGCGGTGCCTTCCGTGGCATTTGTAATCGGGGCGTTCTTTTTGCCGGAAAGTCCGCGATGGCTCTTGATGGCCGGTCGGGGTGAAAAGGCGGCCGAAGTGCTGGGCAAAATCGGGAACCGCGCATATATGCACGAGGCACTCGATAAAATGCGGGCTTCGATGGGAACAGTGCAGGTGCAGGGTTCCTATGCCGATGTTTTCAAAAAAGCCGTGTTCCCGGTGGTGCTTACGGGCATTGTGCTGGCCGTTTTCCAGCAGCTCTGCGGGATCAATGTGGTTTTTAATTACACACCTAAAATCTTCCAGAGCATCGGCGTATCGCAGGACGGGCAGCTTTTGCAAACCATTTTCATCGGCTGCATTAACCTCGTGTTCACGATTGCCGCGATGCTTCTGGTAGATAAGTTAGGTCGTAAACCGCTGATGCTCATCGGTGCCGGCGGGCTGGCCGTTTTGTACATTATCGTAGCGATGATGCTCGCCAAAAGCTCGCCCGATGTGGCCTGGTTCCTGCTCGCTGCGATCGGTATTTATGCCATGACCCTCGCGCCCGTGACTTGGGTGCTGATCTCCGAAATCTTCCCGAACCAGATCCGGAGCCAGGCGTCCACCGTAGCCGTACTATGCCTCTGGGCAGCCTATTTCGTACTCGTTTTCACGTTCCCGATCCTTTTTGAGAAATTCAAAGACCATACTTTTTACATCTATTCCGCCATCTGCTTTGCGGGGCTGGTATTTACCTGGCTCAAAGTCCGGGAGACCAAAGGCAAGACCCTCGAAGAAATCGGCGAAGTTTTCAGTGCACATTAATGATGAACGCATTCGATCTGACCGAACACCCGCACCGGCGTTACAACCCGCTTACCGGCGAATGGATACTCGTTTCGCCCCACCGCGCCAAACGGCCCTGGCAGGGCCAGCAGGAAGCCATCCCGCGTCCCGTATCTGTGCCCCACGACCCGGAATGTTACCTCTGCCGCGGCAATGAGCGCTCCAACGGCGCCACTAACCCCGATTACACAGACACTTTTGTGTTCGAAAACGACTTCGGCGCATTGAACCAATCCGTACCCGAAGGCGGCTTTGGCGAAGGTGGCCTGCTGCTGGCCGAAGCCGAACGGGGCATTTGCAAGGTAATATGCTTCTCGCCCCGCCACGACCTTACCCTGGCCGATATGGAAGTGGCCGACATCCGGAAAGTCGTCGACGTCTGGCGCGAGGAGTATGCCGCATTAGGCGCTTTGGATTTCATCCGTTACGTGCAGATTTTTGAGAATAAGGGCGCGATGATGGGTTGCAGCAACCCGCACCCGCACGGGCAGGTGTGGGCGCAAAGCTCGGTACCTGTGGAGCCGGCGAGGGAAACGGTCATGCAGGAGGCATATTTTGCTAAAAATGGCCGCAGTCTGTTGTCGGATTACCTGGAAATCGAATTGAAGGACCGGAAACGCATTGTCGCGGAAAATGAGCATTTTGCATTGCTCGTGCCGTTTTGGGCTGTTTGGCCGTTTGAAACGATGGTGGTGAGCAAAAGGCATTTCGGCAACATCCTGCAAATGGACGAGGCCGAATGCGACGCGTTCGCGGACATTACCAAAACCATAACAGCCGCTTATGACCAGCTCTTTGGCATTTCATTTCCTTACTCCTC
The DNA here is from genome assembly GCF_900101885.1 of Dyadobacter soli. Lineage (GTDB taxonomy): Bacteria > Bacteroidota > Bacteroidia > Cytophagales > Spirosomataceae > Dyadobacter > Dyadobacter soli. The sequence continues at coordinate 216,833 of NZ_FNAN01000013.1, forward strand.
GGGCATTCACCAGACGCCCACCGACGGGAAGGAATACCCGGGCTGGCATTTTCACATGCATTACTACCCGCCGCTGCTGCGTTCCGCCACCGTGAAGAAATTTATGGTCGGTTACGAGCTCATGGGCAATCCGCAGCGCGACATTACCCCAGAGGTAAGCGCCGGGCGCCTTCGCGCATTGGTTGTAAACCGGGAAGTTGTATTTTGAACCTGGAATGAACGCTTGCAGCATTGCATTTTGAACTGATTTTCAGCACGAGCGAGGATGAAAGAGAAAGCATTAAGAAAAAGGGAAGGTTTCGAAGGGCAGCGCCTCATTGTGCTGCCCCGCAAAATCCAGAATGACTTCCTGGTCGACGACCCCATTACCCGGCAGATTTACATTACCGACATCGGCTACTACCCCAAGGCGCAGTTCCATTATGTGGAACGGCCGCAGGGGATCAGCCAGCATATCATTATCTATTGCCTTAACGGCCATGGTTGGGTCGAAATCAACAAGAAGAAGATCGAAGTGGCGCCGTCGCAGTTTATCGCCATCCCGGCCAACACGCCACACCGCTATGGCTCGGCCACCGACGATCCCTGGACCATTTACTGGATCCATTTCAAAGGTCAGACGGCAGGCTATATCGTGGACCTTATTCTCAAAAATGCCAAAAATTACAAGCCGACATTGGCTTATAATGCTAACAGGATCAAGCTGTTCGAAGAAATTTATACCAATCTGGAAAAGGGTTACAGCGCCGACACCCTGCGGTATGTGAACATGACCTTCTCGCATTTTCTGTCGTCGCTGCTCTACGAGGACAAGTTTAACAACATGGACACCGCCCAGGAAAGCCACGTAGTAGCCCACACGATCGACCTTATGCAAAAGCGCATCGGCGACGTGATCAGCCTCAACGAATTCGCCTCCTTCGCCAACCTCTCGGTGTCGCATTTCTCCGTGCTCTTCCGCAGCAAAACCGGCTATTCGCCCATCGAATATTTCAACCACCTGAAAATCCAGAAAGCCTGCCAGTACCTGACATTCACGAAAATGAGTATCAAGGAAATGGCCATCATGCTCGGTGTCGAGGACCAGTATTACTTTTCAAGAATGTTTTCGAAACTGATGGATATCCCCCCGACGGAGTATCGGAAGCGGAATATGGTAAATGGGTGAGATGCTGGATGCGCTTTCAGAAGAACCGTTTAAAGCGCATTAGTTTTCGAATATCATGCAAGTCGTAGTACATAAGTTTTGTCTTATTGCTCGGTTTGTCTGTTGGTAACTCGTCGAATCCATTTTTATCATAGAACCCAACCGACTGCAGGTATGCGTCTACCAGCAAGAAGCGGCAACCGGCCGGACTGTTTTCTAAAAAGTAAATTTTAATATAATCCAGAATTTTCTTGCCGTAACCCGCGCCCTGGTATTTATGGTCGATCGCGAGCCGTCCGATCCGCAATGCAGGATAGCTGTTCCTACGCTTTGGATATGGGACACATTCTTTGATTTTTCGCCATTTATTGGTGTCTTCCTGACAGAGCCGATCATTTGAAACACAAAAGAAACCGACAAGGCTGTTGTTATCTTCCAAGATATAGCTGGTTGATAAAAGCTGGTCTTGGTAAGGCTTCGCATCGGTGAGTAAAAACTCGTTCAAGTCTTTGTCGTTGCAATCAAATGGCGCAAACTCATAGTCAGGCGATAGCTTAACTATGCTCAGGTTCATCTGGTTGTACTTTTTTTGTTTTTGGATTGTTTTCTACAAAAAGGGACGCTATGAATTCATAGTTCTTTTTCATCTCCGCGTACTCCTCAGCTGTAATCATTTTGTTTCTGTTTGCATACAATTGCGCTTCAAATTTTCTCCACTCGCGTCTCGTTAACACCGGTGTTTCTTCAATAGGTCGTGCCATGGTTTCTATCGTTAATGTCGAATGCAAAGGTAAGCCAATGTAAATGCTGAAAGCAATCTTTTGGCCGGGTTATTGCGTGGATTAGACTGGTATTCAGCGGGGAATGAATGAACGGTCGGGCATTAGTGCCGAGGGGTAGGTTTTGGTTATCAAAATTTGCAAAAAAATGGGCCGGAAGTAATTTCCGGCCCTGATAAGCCTCTTGGCCCCTTTTTACATTAAATCAATCCCCATCACGGCTGATACCCCTGATTCTGATCGGCATCTGAGATATCCTCGTTTTGCAATACCTCCGTTAGCGGGATGGGGTATTTTTTGTGGAATTCCTGGATGGTGTTGCTTTCGGCGGCCCAGCGGTTGCGGGCTTTGATGAGAGAGACGAATTTGCCGGAGCGGATGAGATCCATCCGGCGCCATCCTTCGAAGCAGAGTTCGCGCATGCGCTCGTCGAGCATTTTGGTGCGGAATTCATCCTGGCTGAGGCCTGCGTTCCATTTCATCGCGCTCGGGAGCGTGCCGCCGAATGCGCGGGTGCGTACCTGGTCGTTCACGATCGCGATGGCGTCGGGCGTGCGTTTGAGCTCGTTGAGGCATTCGGCGTAGCAGAGGAGCACGTCGGCGTAACGCATATAAATGATGTTTTTGCCTGAATACCAGAAACTCATGGTGCCTTGCGTGCGCGGGTCTTCAAACTTTTTCACGTGCGGATCGAGCTCGTCGCCGCCGAAACCGGAGAGGAGTTTGGGCGGCTGGCCGTTGTACGTGAAGTCGTAGCGGATGGACGCCGCTTTACGTGTATCGCCCGCTTCCCACACGCCGCCCGCGGTCGCGTCCTTGTACGCGTAGGCGGTAGGTACCATCAGATCATAACCGCCGAAAGCGCAGTTTCCATCGATGGACGCCAATGCGCGGGAGCCCATTTGCCATTGCGTCTGGTTGTTGTCGGGGTAGGTGTTATTGAACTGGAATTCGTACAGTGACTCGCTGGAATTCGGTTTCGAAGGGTCGAACAGGTCGCCGAACTTCGGTACCAGACTGAATTTGCCCGATTGAATCACCCCATTGAACATATCCGCAGCCTTCTGATAATCACGCACATTCGCTTCCTGCGGGGCGTACAGGTACACCTTTCCAAGCAATGCCATCGCCGCATACTTGGTGACGCGCCGCTTGTCGGTTTGTGTTTCGGGCAGGTGATCCACAGCGAATTGCAGGTTTTTGATCAAATACTCATACACCTGCGGCAGCGGCTTGCGACTCGTACCGAACTCGTTCAGTTTGCCCGCGTCGATAATGGGTATTTCGCCCCAGTACTGCGTGAGTTCGAATGTCACAGCCGACCATATGAACGATGCCTCGCCGAGAAGCACATTCCGTTTCGCCTCGTCTTCGGTGTTGGTTTGCAATGCGAGAATGGCCTTTGCGGCAGCCGAAACGATCGGCCAGCGGAGGTCCCATTGCTGGGTTAATGCATTGTTGCGCGGGGCGAGGAAGCCGTCGTAGCGGTCCAGACCGGCCTGATCGGCCTCGGAGCGCACCTGAAATGCGCCCTGCTGCGATTCGTCGCCGCCCAGCTGGAACATGAACCCGCCGCGATCTTTCCGCGCATTGCGCCAGTTGGTATAAAGCCCGGTGATCAGCGGGTCGATGTTTTCGAGTTTGGAAAACACCTGTTCCTGCGTGAGGGCGGTTTGCGGTTGCTGGTCGAGAAAGTCGGTACACGACACCGTGGAGGCCAGGATCAGTACCGGAAGTATGCCTAATGCAGCTCTTCTTTTCATTTCAAATATCTTTTAATAATGCTAGAAAGTGATGTTCAAACCGGCCGTGAGCATTTTCGAATTCGGGTAGCCGTCGCCGGTTTCGGGATCGTAACCCCGGTCTTTGGTAAACCGGAGCATGTTGGTGCCGGTCACGTAAAAGCGCGTATTCTCCAATTTAAGGGCACTTGCCACGTTTCTGGGTAGGGTATAGGAAATAGTCAAAGTCGAAAGGCGGAGGAATGAGGCATTTTGCAGGCCCAGATCGGTATCGCCGTAGCTGTAACGCGGAATGCCGTACAATGCGCGGGGCACGTTGGTATTGGTGTTTTCCGGTGTCCAGCGGTTGTTCAGGTCCTCATGCGCGGCACTCACACCCGACGACGACATCAGCCCTTCATACAAGCCGCTCAGACGTTTCAAACCGGCCGAATAGTTGAAAAACATATTGATTCCAAAGCCTTTGTAAGTCACATCGGTGCCGAAGCCACCGTAGAATTTAGGATTTAGTTTACCCACCACATAACGGTCGTCGTCGTTGATTACGCCATTGCCGTCCTTGTCCACAGGCAGGATATCACCCGGGTGCACGGTGCGTCCGGCGAAGTCCATATCCTTGATGCGGTCCATATCTGCCTGCTGCGCGATCTTGTCGAACTTATAGCTATATACGCTGTTCAGAGACTCACCCAGAAACAGGTTGCCGGTACGCTGGATCTCCACGCCGGTGTAGCCGCCTTTGTTGTAAATCGCCTTCGTGTCGCCGTACAATGCGGTCACTTTGTTCTGGTCGTGGGACACGGTCAGGTTCACATTCCATTGAAAATCCTGCTTGCGAACCAATGCACCATTGATCGCGAACTCGATGCCCTTGTTGTTCAGCGCGCCTACGTTGGAAACGGTGTTGGTGAAGCCGGTCGTAGTCGATAATGTCTTCACCATCAGCAAATCATCATTATTGATATTGAAATAATCGGCAGTAATGGTGAGGCGGTTATCAAACAAACCGAGATCCACGCCCAGGTTGAGCTGCTTCTGGCGCTCCCAGTGCAGGTTCGGATTGCCCAGGCGGCCGTCGGACACGTAGGTAACCGAGTTGTTGGTGTAATTCGGGCGGTAAAGGCTGGCAAATGCGTAGTTAGGGATGTTCTGATTGCCCGCGATGCCGTAGCCCACACGCCATTTCAGGCGGCTAACCGGGTGCAGGTTGCTCATGAAACCTTCTTTGGACATATCATAGGCCAATGCAAGGGATGGAAATGCGCCCCATTTGTTGTTGGCCCCGAAGCGCGACGAACCATCGTAACGCAGCGTGGCGGTCACGAAGTACTTGTCGTTGTAGCTGTAATCGGCGCGGCCGAGGAAAGAAAGCAGGGTAGTGGTGATAAAATCCGAGGAAAGGCTGGTTTTGTCCTTCGAATAGGCCCCGCCCAGGAATTTGTACCCGAAATCGTCATTGGGAAAACCGAATGCGTCGACCTGGTTGTAGTTGTACTCGTTCTTCTGCAACGACGTACCCGCGAGCACCGAGAGGTAATGCGGCCCGAAACTCTTATTGTACGAAATGGTATTGTCCCATTGTAAATTATTGTAAACGTCTTTCCGCTGCGACGCCTTGCCGTGGTTGCTGTTACGGCGGTCCTGGCCGGTGGTCATCGGCGTGTACCAAAAAGTCTGCTGGTTAGTAATGTCAAAAGAAACCGTAGAGCGGATATTCAGGTCTTTGATAGGGGAAATATTGACGTAATTTGCTGACATCAAGCGGTTTGATGAATTGTCTCCTGCAATCGACAGGCTGCGGAGCGGGTTGTACGCGTCCTGATTCTCGATATCACCATACTTCAAATAATAACCTGCGGTATCCACCGGCAGCAATGGGTTAGCCACCGCTGCCACGGAGAACACGCTGCCGTCGACATAGTCGTCCTTGCTATTGGTGAATGAGGTGTTGGTACCCACTTTCAGCCAGGGTTTAATGGCCTGTTCCAGGTTGGCGCGGCCGCCGAGGCGCTTGTAGCCCGAACTTTTCACGATGCCCTTCTGATCGGTGAAGTTGAAGCTGAGGAAATAGCTGCCCTTGTCGGTGCCGCCGGAGAAATTCAGGGTGTGGTTTTGCTGAAAACCTTTGCGGGTAACGGCATCGAGCCAGTCGTAGGACTTGCCCTGGCGGTAGGCATCGAGCTCGTACTGCGCAAATGCCAGCGAATTCGGTCCCATCAGCGAGTCGGTGATATATTGCTGGCGGTTGCCTTGCGGGTTTTTCTCGATAAAAGCATTCGCGTACGCGTCCACACGCAGGTCAAAAAGGTCTTTTCCTTTCATCAGATCCACCTTCTTGCTGAAACTCTGCACACCGAACCAGGCATTGTAACTCACTTTACCGCCGCCGTTCCGTCCTTTTTTCGTTGTCACCACCACCACGCCATTCGCTCCGCGGGAGCCGTAAATGGCCGTCGAAGCAGCATCTTTCAGCACGTCGATGGACGCGATGTCATCGGGGTTAAGGGTATTGAATCCGCCGTCGATGATCACGCCGTCGACCACGAAAATCGGGTTGGTACCGAACTGGATGGAGTTGTTTCCCCGTATTTTAATGCTCGCGTCGGAGCCTGGCTGGGAGTTCGAAACCACGTAAGCGCCCGCCACCTTGCCCTGCAACGCCTGGTTGATATTGTTAGTAGGGGTTTGCGAGATTTTGGCTGCATTAATGGACGCTACTGAGCCCGTAAGGCTCTCCCGGCGCACCACCGCACCTACCACGACGATTTCTTCGAGGCCTTTCGCCTCCTCCTCTAAGCTTACTTCGAGGAATGTCTGGTTGCCGACCGTGATCTCGACATCCTGGTAGCCGAACGAATGTACAATCACCTTCGGGTTCGTGCCGGATACCGTGAGCGTGAAATCCCCCGCATCGTTGGTGATGGTGGCTTTGGTAAGGTCGGTTTTCAAAGCCACCGATGCCCCAAAAACCGGTGCTTTGGTGGCTTTGTCAGTCACACGCCCTTTGACCGTCACACCCTGCGCGAAGGCAGTGGCCGTGAGCAGGCAAAGCAACAGTATCTGTAAAATTGATTTTTTCATTGGAATACTAATGCATAAGGTTTGATAAGAAAGGAAAACTGAGTGGAATGCGAACAGCCGTGCCGGTTTACACCGCACGGCCGAGGGTGAGATCAGGTAGTGAATTTCGGTTACTAAGGCGGGGGCTCTTCATGAGTAGATTTTGTTTTATTCCGTTAATTATTGTGATTAAACCTTGTGCAAGGTCGGAATAAAAAGAGCCCCCTTAAATGGTCAATTTTATGAACAAGATGGATTATATTATGGCATTCCGGTGTTGGGCCGACGCCTTATGGGCGTACCATCGCCACGGCCCCGCCGCCCTTCGCCAAGCGTAGTTTCAGCCTCGTTTTGCGCGTGACCTGCATGGTTTTGACGGTGTAATGCGAAGCGTCCGTCCCGGCATCGGCGGCATCGGTGTAGAGCGTCATATGGTATGTTTTGGCATCGGGCAGAAAAGAAAAGTCCAGCTCCACGGTGCGGGCGTCCCAGTTGGTCATCGCGCCGATGTACCAGCTACCGGCCTTCTTTTTCGCCATCACCGCATATTGGCCCACTTTGCCGTCGAGGGCTTTGGTATCCTCAAATGCGGTAGGCACGGCGGAGAGAAATTGCATGACATCGGGGTATTTGGCATACTCCATTGGCGAATCGCACAGCATGGCGAGCGGCTGGTTGAAGATCACGAACATCGCCAGCTCGTGGCAGCGAGTACCTTGCGTGGAAGGCAGGCCGGGATCGACGGGCTTGAAAGTTTCCTTCGTCGCATTGCGCATGGAGCCGGGCGTGTAGTCGAGCGGGCCCGCGGGCATGCGTACGAACGAGGTGAGCAAATGCTGGTCGGGGTTGGCGGTGAGGTCCCATTTGGAGCATTCGGCACCGCGGACGGCTTCATAGTTCACGATGTTGGGGTATTTTCGTTCGAGACCGGTGGGTTTGGAGCAGCCATGAAAATCGATCATCAAATGGCGGTCGGCGGCGGCTTGGGCGATTTTTTCAAACCATTGAATAGCCAGCTGGTCGTCTCGGTCGAAGAAATCGACCTTAATACCCACGGCGCCGGTGGAGCGGATGAAATCGAGGTTGCCTTCGAGGTCGTTGAGCAATGTCGTGGCCACGCACCACAGAAACAGGTCTACATTCCTGCCCTTCGCATAACGCGCCAGTTCGAATACGTCGGTTTCCGGTTTCACCTTTTTGAGATCGTACACATTCGACCAGCCCGCGTCGATCATCAAATATTCCAGTTTGTTTTGTGCTGCGAAATCGATGTACTTTTTATACAATGCCGTGTTCCGGTTTTGCATACCCGACGGCGTTTCCGAGCCGGGCAGCATAGCATCGTGCCACCATTCCCACGCCGCTTTGCCGGGCTTGATCCATGACAAGTCCTGAATAGCGGGAGGTGTAGCCAATTTGTAAATCAATTGATTAACCAATAAATCCTTCTCCTGCGCAGTCGCGATCACCACGCGCCATGGGTACGCGCGCTTACCCGGTGTTTCGGCCAGGTAATCCTTTCTTTCCTTCACCACGGATACGAAATTACCCCAGCTGCCGAGCTCCGTTTTCGCGGGATAAGGCGCCCAGTTGCCACGGATCGTTCCGCCGCTTTTTTGCAGGTACATACCGGGATAATCCAGCAAATCCGACTCCGCTACAACAATTTTCACACCATCCGGCTGCCCGAACAATGCCGGCGAAATCGCCTTTTTGCCCTCGGCAATGGCCGATACGTTTTTGTACTTCACATAAGGCACCTCCCACGAAGTATACACATCCGATTCGGGGAACACTGCCTCAGGATCGCCCGCGAGCCGGAAGATGGCCTGCTCGGAAACAACTTTCACGGGTTCATTGAAATCGGTGGAAAAACGGTAGGCAATGCCTTCATCATAAGCCCTGAAAATAATGCTGTAATGCTGTTCGAAATCGATTTCCAGCTCATTGTAATTATTTTTCAGTCTGGAAAACTGGCCGAAGGGCGGTGTAATTTCGCTGCGGACATTGTGCTTGTGCGTCTGCTTCACCACCGCATTCCGGCCTGCCCGGATATTGCCGAAGTGCATCGAAATGGCCGACGGCAGTAGCACCGGTTTGCCATTCAATGCGACGGCGTAAGTGACGCTGTCCTGGACGGTAATGTCGATTTTGAGCTTTTTAAGTGGCGATTGCACGGCGAATTTTTGCAAAGCGGTCTGGGACCAGGCCTGCGCTGCAAGGAGCAGCAGTACCGGGAGCATAAGTCTGGTTCGCATGGGTTGGGGTTCAGGTTTTAGGTAAAATGAAATAGAATCGTATGGTCGTAAACCTCGCCGGGCCGCAATACGGCGCTCGGGAAAGCGGGCTGGTTTGGGGCGTCGGGGAAGTGCTGGCATTCGAGGCAGAGGCCTTCGAAAGGGCGGTGCGTTCCGCCGGAAATGTAGTCGCCGGTGTAGAGGAGCAGGCCAGGGTAGGAGGTGTGTACGGTGAGGGCCCGGCCGGTTTCGGGGTCGGTCAGCTGGCAAGCTTTGCTTAATTTATCGGCTTGTTTTTCAAGAATATAGCAAGTGTTCAGGCCTTCCCGATTGCCGTTTTCTTTCTGTATTTTTTGACCTACATTATTTCCATTAAAACTCAAAATGCCAGCCGGAATGACGGCGCCCGTAGGAATGTGATCGGCGCCGGTTTCCAGGATGTTTTGGGCCAAAATGTGCAGCTCGTGGCCGTCGATAAGCCCTGTTTTTCCTGAAAGATTGAAATAGGCGTGGTTTGTGAAACTGGCAACGGTTGGCTGATCGGTAGTTGCCTGGTAGTGGATCATCAATGCATTATCCTCCGTCCATTCGTAGCGTACCGCAAGTTGCAGCGTGCCGGGGAAGCCGCCTTCGCCACCCGGGCTCGTATAGCGCAGGGTAATGCATCTTTCTCCTGTCTCATGCAGGAAAGTTTGCCGGTGAAAGCCGTTAGATCCTCCATGATTGCTATTGGAACCGTCGTTGGCTTCCAGCCTGTAATGCCTGCCGTCGAGCTCGAAGGCGGCGTCAGAAATGCGGTTGGCGAAACGCCCGATGGTCGCGCCCATGTAGTTGGGGTCGGCCTCGTAGCCTTGGAGGCTATCGTATCCCAGCACGACATTGGCGAGTTTGCCGTGGCGGTCGGGCACACAAGCGGATACGAGCGTGGCCCCGTAATTGGTGATTTCGACAAAAGCGCCGCTGGCATTGGTGAGCCGGAACAGGTAAACCGGTCCGTTCGCGGTCTCGCCCCAGGGCTTACAGGTAATCAGGTTCATGGATCGGGCAGAATGGAGAATGGAACAAGCCATTTTCGAAGGCCAAAACTACCGGAAACGGCCGCCGTGGTAAATGGACAATAGATGCAAATTAATGGACTAAATCGCGGGAATGCTTGTTGAATAATCCATCTTTTTAAAGCTATTATCCATTTTCGACGCCATGGCGGCCGCATAATTTTACTCCCCGATCACTCAACTTAAATCCATCATTATGAATAACAAGCTTTACAACAAGCACAGGTACCGCCGTGTGGCGTGGCTGATAGGCGGGATGCTGGCTTTTGCGGCGCATACTTTTGCACAATCTTTCGAAGCGGAGTCGGGTACGCGTACCGGCGGTGCCGATTTGCAGGGATGCGCCTCCTGCTCAGGCGGGCAAATGGTCGGCGGACTGGGCGTCGGCGCGGTCGAAATACCGGTTTCGGTTGCTTCGGCGGGCGTTTACAACATTAACGTGACCTATTGTACGGGCGATCAGCGGACGATCAACGTCACCCCGAACGGCGGTTCCCTTGTGGCCGTAACCTGCCCGGCGTCGGGCGGCTGGGCTACCCCGGCGGCAATTAAAGTGATGATCCCGTTGAATGCCGGGAGTAATGTGATACGCCTCGATAACCCGTCGAGCTACGGCCCGAATATCGACAGGATCACCCTTACGCCGATCAATACGCCCAATGTAAAATCCATTGCATTTGGTAATAACAGCCACGTGGACTACGACCTCGCGAACGGCATTTACGATGTTTATTTCAATAACCAGAAAATCATCGGCGGTGCATTCTCCACGGCCTCGTCCGACCAGGTTTACCAAAGCACCGATGGCTACACCAGCCGCATTTACAGCTCTGAGCCGGTGAGCGACGCATTCGGCAGCGGTACCAGGCATATCATAACCATGACCGGCGCGGGCCAGCTCGAAATGCAGCAGGTTTTTTATACGTACCCCGCGCGGAATGCGGTTTTTACAGAGACCATACTGAATGGCAACGGCTCTAATTGCTACCGGATGTCGCCGTTGACCTCCAATTTGATCGACATTCAGTCCAATGCAGACAAGCGGCAGCTTCTGGTGCCTTTCGATAATGATGCCTGGGTGCGCTACGAGGCCAAAGAGAGCCGTTACTCGACTTTTACGGGCTCGGAAGTGGGCGCGGTGTACGATAATACCAACCGCAAAGGCCTCACCGTCGGATCGGTGGAACATACCGTTTGGAAAACGGGCGTGAACCAGGTAGGCGAGGGGCGCTCGGGCAGTACTTTCCTTTCGGTCATCGCCGGCTGGACGCAGGAAAACCTCACACGCGACAAGCGCGGGCACGGCTGGGTGAACGTCGGCGGTACCAGCTGCCGCTCGCCACGTATTCTGATCAGCTATGACGACGACTGGCGCGACGGCCTTGACGCCTACGGCAAATTGAATGCATTGGCCGAGCCGAGCTACATCGACACCTGGGCGGGCGGCACGCCGATGGGCTGGAATAGCTGGGGGGCCATTCAAACCAACATTAACCTCACCAACAGCAAAGCCGTGATCGATTACTTTTCGACCGGCTTGCCCAATTTCCGCAATGCCGACAATACCCTGTACATCGACCTCGATTCGTATTGGGACAATATGACGCCCGGCTCGTGGACGGGCGATTTCAGCCAGCTTACCGAGTTTGCCAATTATTGCAAGTCCAAAGGTTTCAAAGCGGGTATTTACTGGGCGCCGTTTGTGGATTGGGGCAAATGGAGCCGAACCATGGAGGGGACAACCTACAACTACGCCGATGCCTGGACAAAAGTGAACGGCGGGCCTATCGAGCTCGACGGTGCCTATGCCCTCGATCCCACGCACCCAGGCACGAAAGAACGCATTGCTTACCTCATCGGTCGATTCAAAGAATGCGGTTTTGAGATGATCAAGATCGATTTCCTCGCTCACGCGTCATTGGAAGCTGATAGTTTTTACCAACCGGGCATCCACACCGGAATGGAAGCTTACAAGGTCGGCATGGAGTATCTTATCGATCAGATCGACGGTAGTATGCTTGTTTACGCCGCCATTTCGCCCAACCTTGCGACCGGGCGCTACGCACACATGCGCAGGATCGCGTGCGATGCGTACGGGGACACGTGGGAGTCGGCCTATACATTGAATAGTACTAACTACGGCTGGTGGCAGGGACACATTTACCAGTATATCGATGGCGATAATGTCGTTTTCGGCAACTATACAGAGGGCAAGAACAAGCTGCGCCTCGCGTCGTCGATCGTTACCGGCACGCTGATGACCGGTGATGATTATTCGTCGGACGGTGCCTGGAAAGCCCGTGCGCAATCCTTATTGCAAAATACCGCATTGATGAACCTTGCGAAGGACGGCAAGGCGTTCCGGCCGGTGGAGGGAAATACCGGTTGGGACCCGAATAATTTGTTTGTCAAAACCATCGGCTCGCATACTTACCTGGCCGTTGGTAATTATGGCGATTCCCCGCGCACATTCAATATCGACCTCGCACGGGCGGGGCTAAGCGCTACGGCGAGTTACCTCGTGAAGGAGCTGTTCAGCGGCGCGGATGTGAATGCGAAAACGCAGGCTGTGCAGGTTCAAGGCACATTCACGGTGACAATACCCGGAGCGGATGTAGCCATTTACGAGCTTACCGACACCGCATTGCCTGTGAATTTGGTGTATTTCAATGGGGAAAAGACCTCGGGCGTCGCTACGCCCGGCAGCGCGCTGTTGACCTGGCAAACCGCCTCGGAAACCAATCATAAGGAATTTGTGATCGAACGAAGTACAAACGGCAGGGTTTTCAAAGCTATCGGCTCGGTGGAGGGCAATGGCGATTCGAAGGAGCTCAGGAATTACCAGTTCCCGGATTTCGCACCGACGGCCGACTCGATCAACTATTACCGGCTGCGGCAGGTGGATATGGATGGTACGACGACATTCTCGCGGATCGTAGCTTTGAATTTTACCCGCGATGCATCCGACTTATCCGTATTCCCTAATCCGGCACGGGATGAAGTGCAACTTGGAGTTAAGGGACTCTCGGGTATACTGGAAGTTTCGGTTGCAAACAATCAGGGGCTGGTGTTGCTGACGCGGAGCTTTGAAGCAGGTAGTGAAAATCTTGTGCTGAAAGGCCTTGACGAGTTACCCGCCGGGACATACATCGTGACGGTCACAGATGCGCGCGGGGTTAAGCGCAATGCGAAACTTGTTCATTATTAGGATGATGGGTCGATATTGAAGTCGCCCAATACCGAATTGCTTAGTCCGGGTGCCATGTTCGCAATGGCGCCCGGACTATTCTTTTTATTTCTTCGGCTCACGCACCGCTTTGATCGGAAACTCTCCGTATTGGGATGATACGATGCCGGTTAAAGTGTCGCCTTTTTGCGCGAAACTGTATTTAAAAACACCTGCCTGGTTTTCGATCGTGAACGTGACTTTTTCCTGATCGACGGTCAACTCTTTCATTTCTTCTTTTTCGGTGTCACCCGCATACCCGACCGTTTTGTTGTCCTTTTGCTCAAAAGTGAAGAACCCGGATTCGTACTCGGGCGGAACGTCGCTGATCCGGTATTTCCAGGTACCGATCACGTCCGCCAGCCACACCGTTTTTGCTGCGGCGATCGAAACAAAACAAATTGCGATAACCATCAGGAGATAATGCTTTCCTTTCATTTTGAGTCAGATGTTTAAGTTTGAGATCCTTGAAATGCGTTGTAAAATAAAAAGAAATCGGGGTTTTCCGAAACTGCTACAACACGCCCCGATCGGGCTACTTTTTCGTGGATGAGGGTGCTGACATTTGTACAGTTAAAATCATCATTCAAATACAAAAAAGGAGAAAGGTCATGATACCAGCGAAAGGTTATGCAGCCCAGAACCCGGAGGCCGCTCTGGCTCCGTGGAATTACGAAATCAGGGAAGTCGGGCACCACGATGTACAGATCAGGATCATGTATTGCGGCGTGTGCCATACCGACCTTCACCAGATCCGCAACGACTGGTTTCCCGGCATTTTCCCGATGGTGCCCGGCCATGAGATCGTAGGCGAGGTAGTGAAAGTGGGCGAGCATGTGAAGAAGTTTCAGCCGGGCGACTGGGCGGGCGTGGGTACCATGGTGGACTCGTGCGGGCATTGCCACGAATGCGGGCATGGGCATGAGAACCAATGCACGGAAGGTGCCGTGTGGACTTACAACAGCCTCGGAAAAGACGGGCTGCCTACCTACGGAGGTTATGCGAATGTGATCGTCGTGAACGAGCATTTCGCATTGCGGGTTTCCAAATCACTGGACGCGAGGGGCGTAGGGCCGCTGTTGTGTGCGGGCATTACCACGTATTCGCCGTTGCGGCGGTTCCGCGTGGGCGAGGGGCATAAGCTGGCGGTGCTCGGGCTGGGCGGGCTGGGGCATATGGCGGTCAAATTCGGCCGGGCATTTGGTGCCCATGTGACGGTGCTGAGCAATTCTGCGGCCAAGCGAGCGGCTGCATTGGAACTGGGTGCGCAGGATTTTATCGATATGAGCGACGCCGGACAGGTCGCGTCCGAGAAGGGGAGTTTCGACTTTATCATCGATTGTGTGTCGGCCAAACATGATTTAAATTTGTACCTGGGCCTGCTTGGTACCAACGGCGTCCACATTTGCGTGGGCATTCCTTCGGAACCGTTTGAATTGTCGGCTTTCGCGTTGCTTTCGGGCAACAAGTCGGTGGCCGGCTCGGGCTCGGGCGGGATACAGGAAACGCAGGAAATGCTCGATTTTTGCGCGAAACACAACATTATCGCCGACGTTGAGCTGATCGATATCAAAGACGTGAATGCGGCTTTCGATCGGATGGTCCGCGGCGACGTCCGGTACAGGTTCGTGATCGACCTGAATACACTTTAACCTAAAACAGCACCGATGAAAACGGAGAAAAAGGGCGTGACGACGTTTAATTCCATCCCGGAATTTCACAGGATACTCGGCATCGCGCCGCCGGATCACCCTTTGATCACCGTGATCAACTTCGAAGACCTGGGCGATTTTGCCCCTGAAATTTCCGAAAAGGCGATGTACAACTTCTATATGATCTGCCTGATCAGGAGGTTTGACGGCAAGATCCGGTATGGCCAGCATTATTTCGATTTCGACGAGGGGCAAATCTCCTTTTTCTCGCCGGGGCAGATCCTTTCTTCGGACAATAATGCCCGCGAAGGCTGGATACTGATCATTCACCCCGATTTTTTAAGGGATTACCCGATCGGCAAGAGCATCCGCAATTTTGGGTTTTTCTCCTACGAAATTTATGAAGCGCTGTTTCTTTCCGAAAAAGAGGAGCGGACCCTCGATGGCCTGGCCGAAAGCATTGCCCACGAATGCCGCGCAAATACGGATAAATACAGCCAGAACATCATAGTATCGCTCATCGAGGTGCTGCTGAACTACGCCGACCGCTTCTATAACCGCCAGTTTCTCACGCGCAAACACGTAAACCACGATCTGCTCGCGAAACTGGAAACGATGTTGGCCGATTACTTTGATAGCGACCAGGTGGCTGAAAACGGATTGCCCACCGTCGAGGATATCGCGGCACAGCTATCCGTTTCGCCGCATTACCTGAGCGACATGCTGCGTTCGGTGACCGGCTTCAACACCCAGCAGCATATTCAGAACAAGCTGATCGAAAAGGCCAAACAATCGCTGGCGGCGACATCGCTGTCGGTTGGCGAGATCGCCTACCAGCTCGGTTTCAGCCATCCGCAGTCCTTCAACCGGTTTTTCAAGGCCAAAACAGCCGTTTCACCGCTGGCTTACCGGAGGTCTTTCCACTGATCGGTTATTCGCCCAGGGAGATTTCCACCACGCCGGCTTTACCATTGTCGCCGTATTTTTGGGCGCCTTCGGAAGCATTCAGCGTGAGGAGCTTGTACCGCTTTTCTTGCAGCCTGACGGTTTCATTCGGTTTCACCGGCGCGCCGTCGACGACCAGGTAATGCACCTCGTCGAGAAACGAAAATTTGCCGCTGCCGGTAAACTTGTTCCGCGTGACATCGACTTTCACACGATCTCCTAAAAGATACAATTTACGGTCGTCGCCCGACCAAACGAGCTTCGAGGCGTAGAACGAGCCCGATACCAGGGGTGTACCAGGTTTACCTACCCGCACAATGTTTTGCGGAATCTCAACCGGTTCAGGCAGTCGATTGATCGTCAGCGGGTTGCTTCTGAATGCATTCGGTAGCAATGCCGGTACAACAACCGTGTCTAATGCCAGACTTGCCACCATTAATCCTGCCAAAGTGTTTACTGTGTTCATCGTTTCTGAATTTTTAGTTTTTTCAACTATGACGGGATTTTCAGAAATGGTGGCAGTTTTCGGTTCAGAAAATAATGGGCGTTCGGAAAGTTTGGTTTTGGTTGAAGTGGTTTTCGGATTGGTTTGGGGAATGAAAGTATCATTACGCGGTCGGTCGGGTGTGTTGGCGCCGCCTGTGAGAAACACGGCTGTGGTAATGCCCATCACGCCGGTTTTCCAATAGGTCGTGTAGGAAATACCCGAGGGTTTGAATGCCGGAACCGGCGCTTCGGCATTGGTAACATCGAGCGATAACCGCGTTTGCGGCTCAATGGCGAGGTTTTTGAGCTTTCCCGCAACCAAGTGATCGATCGGGTGGATCGGATGTGAGAACAACAGCCAGAAAAATGCCCGTTTCCGCTTCTTAGCCTGCCCGGCTTGCTTGTCAAGCAGCGCACGGATCTTTTTCCGGGCGCGTGCGAGATGCGACTTGGAAGTGCCCTCGCTAATGCCCAGCAATGCGGCTATTTGCGCATGGGTGAAATTATCGATCACATACAAATTGAATACAATTCTATGATGATCAGGTAAGTAGCCTATTGTCTCCAAAAGCTCCGATTCTGAAAAACTTCGTCCATTGTCGGCGGGGCTTTCGTCCTGACTAATATAGCCGGGAGCGCCATATGCGTGATCTGCCTCCCATTTTTCCTGTCTCTTCTGCTCGCGAAGGTGTTGCAGGGCTACATTGACGACGATCCGCCTCAGCCAGGCTTCGAAAGGCCCGTTGTTTTCAAAACTGGAAACTTTATCGATCGCCAACAGAAAAGCGTCATGCGCCAGGTCTTCGGCCGTCTGCCGGTCATGCGTATACCGCCAGCAAACACCGATCATTTTGGCGATGTTCTGCCTGTAAGTAGCTTCCCAAAAACTGTCCGACATATGATACATGATTGAAAATGTGCTTTTCAATGATGCGTTTTTTACAAAAGGTGGCAGTTGCCGCGGCACTATATTTTTTCAAATATCCAGCCCAAAATGAAGGTACTATTCCGCCCGCAGATTATCAACGGGGTTCATTATTGCGGCCCGGATACTTTGCCAGCTCACCGTGAGTATCGCCAGGCCGACCGTGAGGGCGCCCACGAGTACAAATAACCCCGCGCCGATGTGTACGCTGTACGCGAAGTTGCCCAGCCACGCATTCATGATATACCACGACGGAAAAGCGGCAACCACCAAAGCAATACCCACCAACCCGACAAAATCTCGGGTAATGAGAGAAAAAACACTCGCCAGGGATGCGCCCAGCACTTTCCGGATGGCGATTTCCTTCGTTCTCCGCTCCACCGAAAACGACGCAAGTCCAAACAGTCCCATGCACGACAACAGTACGGCGATCACCGAAAACCATTTGGCGAGTGAACCAATCTGCATTTCGCTCTGGTAGACCCGGTTGTATTCCTGGTCGAGGAATTGAAAATTGAGTGGAATGCCCGGCCGTAGCGTCTGGTAGGCGGTATTCAATTTTTGAAGTATAATGGATTGATTTTGAGTGGATATTCTGGCGAAAAAGAACTTGATTCCGGGAGTATTGTAGAGTATGACTGTCGGTTCGATCTCCTGATGCGCCGAAGCGACGTGAAAGTCTTTGGTGATGCCGATGATCTGGTATTCCTTGGTGTTGATGCGGATTTGTTTTCCTAATGGCTCCTTTAATTTCAGCCGTCGGGCAGCCGCTTCGTTCAGGATCACGGCCAGGCTATCCCGGCCGAACCGGGTCGAAAAGTTGCGCCCTTGCGTGATCCTGGTTTGTAATGTACTCAGTAAATCGTGATCGCCGCTGATGACCGTGAACATGACCCGCTCCGGCGTTTCGGCTCCCCATTCAACATAGTTGCGCCCGAATGTACCTTGAATGCTCGCATTGGCCCCCGAAACCGCCTCTATACCCGGTACATTGGCCAGCACGGTTTTGGCATGTTGATAAGCCGCCGGCTCGGTCAGCCCCTTTGCTTCGAAGCGGATCAGGTTATGTTGCTGATAGCCCAGGTTCTTTTTGCGGATGAAATCGATTTGCTGATAAACGACTCCCGTCCCGACCAACAGCATGCTCGCCGCCGTAAACTGAATGATCACCAGCCCTTTACGTAACCACGCCGCACCACCGGCGGCATTGGTTTTTAAGCCATTCAATACCAATACCGGCTTGAAACCGGATAGCACAAATGCAGGGTAGAGGCCGGCAAGCAGGCCGGTAACCAGCAGCACGGCCAGGTAGGCAGCCCAGTAAAGCGGGTTCAGCCAGTCGATAACAATGTGCTTTTGAAGCAGGTTGTTGAACACGGGCAACATGCCCGCAATGATGCCCAAAGCTATGATGCCCGCCAGCCCGGTCAGCAGCATCGATTCGCCCAGAAACTGCCCGATAAGCATCCATTTCCCAGCTCCGACCGCCTTCCGTACACCTACTTCGCGGGCGCGTTCGGTAGCACGTGCGGTGGAGAGGTTCACGAAATTCACTACGGCAATCAGCAACACAAATACGGCAACCCAGGTAAAGAAATGCACGTAAGTAATCCTGCCACCGCTCGTGTTCCGGCCGTTTTTAAAATTACTCTGCAAATACAAATCGTCCAGCTTGTGCGGGAAGTACGACCAGCCTCTCAACCAGTCGGGCAAATGCCGTTTGGTCATGGTCTGCAACTGCTGTTCGAGCCGGATATTGGTCAGCTTGGGTTCAACCATCGCAAACACATTCGCCTTCACTTCCAGCCACGACTCACTGGCCGGGTCTTTCGGTAACGGCGTCAGAAAATCGAATTGTAAGGAGGAATTGCCCGGAATGTCAGCCAGGACGCCTACGATCTTACTGTCGGTAGTTTGGTCGAGGCGGACAACCTGCCCGATGGGATCGGCAGCTCCGAAATACTTCTCAGCCAATTTTCGGGTAATGATCAACGAATTAGGCGCCCGTAGGGCGGTTTTTTGGTCGCCTTTGAGCAATGGGAAATCGAAAATTTCCAAAAAGGCAGGATCGACGACCATCCCGGTTTCTTCGTCCGTCACTTCCCGTCGAGTGAAAACAGCCTTTTGCTCCCACGAGCAACTCGTCTGGATCACGCCAGGTATTTCTCTTTTCATGGCATCCGCCACCGGTGCGGCCACCCAGCCGTAAGTCTGGGTTTCCTGCGAATCCGATGAAATGTTCAGCATCATTTTCACGATCCGCTCATGGTTGACGTGAAACCGGTCGTAGCCGTATTCATGATGTATCCAAAGTAACAGCAGCATGGCCGTAGCGAGCCCGATCGCCAGGCCGGAAATATTGAGAATACTGTACAGCCGCTGTTTCCGCAACGCGCGCCAGGCCATTTTGAAGTAGTTACGAAGCATAATCTGCAAGGGTAGGAGATTCAGAAATGATTGAGATTATGCAAATATACCTAATCAATTAGTTATAAAACTAATTGATTAGGTATAAAAGTGTACTACTTATTTCTCCTTCGGAACCTTAGCTCCTTTCGTCAAATCCCAACTTTTGTGATAGCTCTTCCCCGAACGCGCTGTCACCCAGATCAGCCCGAGTTCCTGCCCGGTGTTGTGGATCCCGGCAACCAGCATTTGGCCCCAATCGCGGACAGGGTCTTTGAGTTTCCACCAGCCCAGGGCATTGCTTCCGTTCATGCCGTCTTCATCGGCAGGGTAGCCGATCTGGAAAGCGCAGGCAGTCGGCGCAAAGCGTTTCGCCCAGGCGGCAAAGCCCTTGTTCAAATCTTCGATAGTACCTTCCGAGGCGTGGTCGACGAAGATCAGGTCACCTTTGCCGCGGTAGGTAGGCGGCATGAAATCGGGACTATAATGCCTGATAAACAACCGGTAGCGCGGATTGTGCGCCTTGATGCGCTCGTCCCACGATTTCGCCGCGGCGTCGGTCGCTTTTTCGTAATATTCCAGGTCAATCCCCACGCCGGCAATGCAGGCGTGATGTTTGAATTTCCCCAGCCATTGATCGATCGCTTTCGGAATGTCGGTATCCGTTTTTTTGGAAGGGAATATTTCGAGGAAAACCTGCACGCCCAGCTTATCCATATAGCTCAGGTACGCCTCGTGCTCAGCGTCGGTGAGGCCTTTGTGGGAAGGGATAAGGCCCTTCATGTCGCCCACTGCCCATGTCGACCAGGGTTTGGAGCCGGGGAAGCGGTTGTTTACATTGAAAATCACCTGCGCGAGTTCCTCTTTCGGCAGGTTGATGAACTTCCCGATTTTAATGTCGAGCGCGGTAATGCCGTCGCCCGCGCTGATACGCGAGGGCTGCCATGCGCCCGTCCACGTGTAGGAAGCGCCTGCGGCTTCGCGAGCGGGTTGGGCAATGCGCAATGCGGAGGTTAATGCAATGGAAAGGAACAGGCCAGCGACGATAAGCAGGCATTTGGATGTGGTCATTGGTTAAAGGTTTAGGTGAGTAGTGGAAATGTATTTTAATCGGCGGCGATCCTGAAACCCCGGTTGAAGTTGCTGCTCGACGGCGGTACTACATTGCGGTAACTAATGCGGCAATTGGGCGCCGGTACCGACCAGGCGCCACCGCGGTACACCTTGTACGTGCCGTTTGCAGGGCCGGTAGGGTTATCGGCGGGACTTGCGGCGTAGTAGGAGGCATCGTACCAGTCGCTTACCCATTCCCACACATTGCCGCTCATGTCGAAAAGGCCCAGCTCATTCGGCTTTTTCGTCGCGACAGGTTTGGTACCATAGCCCGTAGCCACATACCAGCCCACGGAATCGACGACGGCAGCGCCGCTGAATGCATTTCCTTTGCCTTTTGCGCCTCCTGATGCCGCATATTCCCATTCGGCTTCTGTCGGCAGGCGGTAATGGCGGCCGGTCTGGTCGCTGAGCCAGTAGCAATAGGCCACGCAATCATCCCAGCTCACGTTGATCACCGGATGGTTTTCGTGCCAGCCCCAGCCGGGCAGATCGGGCATCGGGCGGTGGGTTGCGTTGCAGAATACACGCCATTGGGCCACGGTAGTTTCGGTTTTGGCGATATTGAAATCTTTCAACGTAATGCGATGTGCCGGCGCTTCGTCCTTATTGCCGTCGTCGCTGCCCATGCGGAATGTGCCGCCTTCGACCTTTACCGTTTCCGGGTAATCGCCGGAGCGGAGTTCGGGCAGGGTTTTGCGCGAAATGCCGCCTCTTCGTTTGCTGAACCAGAACAATGCGTTGGCAAGCATATTATTCTGCGAGAAGTCCGACAACACTTTGTCGCTGTGGCCTATGTTCATGTTAGTCACATTGTTTTGGGCATCCGTCCAAGCTACCACCGAATCACCCGGTTTGAGCTGGCCTGCGAGCCAGAGCAGCCCGTCGGCGAACATTTTGTTCTGGTACGGGTTGGAAAGCACCTTGTCGCCGTGGCCCATGTTGAGATACAGCATTTTATACCGGGTATTAGTCCAAACTACCGGCGTGTCGCCTTTTTCCAGGTAAGTTTTAATACCCAATGGATACACTTCCAGTGCCAGGGAGACAAGCACTTTTACATTCTTGTCCATTCTCGGGCTCGGTTTCCATTGGTACCATTCGGTTACCGGGGCATCGTAAGCGGCGGGGAGCCGCCTCGTCACCGGGTGCGACTGGTCTTCCACCACCACTTTCGCGGCCATGGGCGGCCAGTTGTTGCTATGAAATACCGGCCCGCCCAGGAAATCCCTGAACCACGTCCATTTGGAACTTCGATCATTGTAACCCGCCACGTGAAAGCCCAGCCAGGCACCGCCGCCATCAGTGTATTTTTCAAATGCGGCACGTTGCGCATCGGTAACAGGCGAGTCGTTGAGCCATACGATCACCTGATAGTTGTTCAAAGAGGAGTCGTTTAAATGGTCCCAATCGGTGGTAGCGTCGAACGTGAACTGGTGCTGGGATGCGAGTAGTTTAAAATAGTACAATGCATCCCGCGCGAAAAGCACATGGTCCATCTCCACTTTTTCGGAATAGAATGCCAGTACCTTGAACTTCGGCTGCTGCGCGTGCGCGAGGCTGGCCGACCACAAGGCAACGACCAGCGTCAGGAGGTTTCGTTTGTTCATACGGTTACTCCTGGGCCATGGTGGTGACGGCGATCAGGAACCAGGCAGCGTGCGGAATCCATTGCTCCGTCCAGCGCCATTCGTTGCCGTTATCGTGGGGTTTGTAGTCGATCCCGCTGCCGTCGGCGTTGCCGTCTTTGCCCGTAACGCCATTGGAAATCCCGCCGCGCTCCGAGCCGTGCCCGTACATCGACTTCATGTAAGGCATGTTGTTGCGCCCGTACCCATACATAAAGCACGCCTCGTACGGGTTACCGCCCAATATCCACGAAAGCTGCCGCCCCGCATAAGCCGAAAGCGCCTCGCTGGTACCGAGCCCGCCCGATGCCGGGTATACGAGCCTTCCGCCCAGCAATGCCGCCGACGCCAGGGAGCCCAGCCGCGCATTCTCGCCCTGCCACCACCATCCGCTTTCGTTTTCGTGGGGGATGAAAAATCCTTCTTTAACATTTCCGTTAAGCAAAAACGATTGCCGAGCATAGCCGAACGGGTTCGCGACAGCGCCGGTGACGCGGACATTGTAATCCAATGCTTTTTTGACGGTATTCAAAGTCACTTTTCGCAGCGAAGCATCTTTTTCAGCGTCCAGGTACCGGCAAAGCGCCACGATGGGCAGCCCGGCGTCCGAGGCGTGCCAGAATGGACGGTTGGCGTCGTTGGCGATGAAATAACCTGCGGGCGAGAGCCGTTTTGCGAGGTTTTTTGCGCGTTTCCGGGCCTCGTCGCGGTACTCGTTTTCGCCGGTTGCCAGCCAGAGTTCGGTGGCGCCCATCAATGCGCAGTAGTCGTCGAGGACGTTTTCTTTACCGTCGTCGCAGTATTTGAGGTTATTGGCCTGCAAATGCGCGAAGGCACGTTTGGCGGCGGCGAGGTATTGCGCGGAAGTGAATGCACCATCCATTTTCCAGCGCGAAATACGGGCCAATGCTGCAATGCCCATGCCGCCGCCTTCGCGGTAAGCACATTCGTACTTGTCGGTGGTGACGCTGTTGGCATTCAGTCCCACCACGCGGCGGGCTTTCGGATCAGGATTGAAATAGCTGAAAATGGTCATATAAAAATAGCCTTCCTCCGACAGCGACCGCACGATATAATCCGCGCCGTATAATGCCTCGCGTTTCATGGAATCGAGCACATTCAGGTCGGTGAGCAGGCCGGGAATGCGCTCGGCGGCGTTGGTCATAGCCCAGGTGCAGAGCGGTATCT
This sequence comes from Dyadobacter soli, assembly GCF_900101885.1. Classification (GTDB taxonomy): domain Bacteria; phylum Bacteroidota; class Bacteroidia; order Cytophagales; family Spirosomataceae; genus Dyadobacter; species Dyadobacter soli. Next base: position 240,422 of record NZ_FNAN01000013.1, read on the forward strand.
GCTGCTGCGACATAAAATTGGCATAAGCCAAATGCGAGAAATACTTGCTGATATCGCCCGAAGCATCGTCCCAGCCACCGCGCAGATCGACGGTTTTGTTGCTTCCGTACAGCATTACGTGTTCATCGGCGAGCAGTTCTTCGGGCTTGTCGGCGCGCTGTTTGTTATAATAATGGATGATGGACGGGATCAGCATTCTGGCGAGCGCCTTGTCGCAGATCTGAAACTCATCGGAGGTTACCGTAGCCCCTTTCGCGTAGACGACGATCTGGTACCGGCCCGGCTGGGTTAACGCGGAAAAATCAATGCGGTGGTAAAGGCGGCCGGGAAACCATTCTGCTACTTTTTCAGGCTTGCCGGCTTTTCCGTCGAATACTTTTTGCCTGTTGCCCAGGTCGATCACTTCAAATGCGGGAATTTCACCGAGTTCGCCAGCGTCCGAGGCGATTACGGCGGACTTACTGCCACGGGCATCGAAGCCGACCTGGTTGACATGGATGATGATTTTGGCAAATGCATTGGTACTAAGGGCGATAGCAAGCATTAAGGGCGCCAGCAGGGCTCTTGTTCTTTTCATGGGTTAAGGTTTAGGATGAGGTCGTTTGCGAAATTATTGAAATATTAAGGTAAAAAAAATCCATAAGGTCTTTTGAAGATAATCCTAAACCTATTTTGACATATACTTATCTAATTCATGCGAAAATTTCTGATCGCGACCCACGGCACTTTTGCCGGCGGAATCCGGAGCTCTCTGGAAATGATTATCGGCCACCAGGAGCATCTCCACGTCATTCAGGCCTATGTGGAAGAAAACAAAGGACTTGAAGAAGAACTGACGGCATTGCTCGGCGGATTGTCGGAAAATGACGAGCTGGTGATTTTTACGGATCTGCTCGGCGGCAGTGTCACCAACCAGGTGCTGCGCCATGCCCTGAAAGAAAATGTCCATATCGTGTCGGGCATTAACCTGCCGCTGCTCGTGGATGTGCTGCTGGCCGATCCCGACGAGCCGGTTACCGGCGTGATCGCCAATGCGATACAAGCCGCGAAAGACCAGATGGTGTATGTAAATGATGTGGTCACTTCCCAGCAACCCGACGATTTCCAATGATCAGACTCTTACGGATAGACGACCGCCTGGTGCACGGCCAGGTAGCGTTGACATGGACGCCCGCCGTGGGCGCGGAATGCCTCGTGGTGGCGAACGACAAAGTAGCCAAGGACGATTTCCTGAAAATGACGATGAACCTCGCCAAGCCGGCGAATGCGAAACTGCTGATCAAGTCGATCGCGGATACGGTCACTTTTTTGTCGGACGAGCGGAGCAAGCCGATGAAAATACTCGTGCTGGTCAATTCTGTGCAGGACGCGGCGGCGCTGGCCGGTGCATTGCCGGAGATCCGGAGCATTAATTTCGGCGGTATCCGGGCGCGGGAAGGCGCCAGGGCCATTTCCAAGGCTATTACCGTCACGGATGCGGACGTAATCGTAATCCGCGACTTGCTGGCCAGGGGCATTGAGCTGGAAGTGCGGCAGGTGCCTACCGACGAACTCCGTTCCATCGAAACGCTGCTCTGATGCTGACCTCCTATATCCTCATTACCCTGATTGCCATGTTCGGGCATTCGGAGGATTTTCTGGGCACGACGCTGCTCAGCCGGCCGCTCGTGCTCGGGCCGCTGGTGGGCCTTGTACTGGGCGATTTCGATCAAGGGATCGTGATCGGTGCCACGCTGGAACTCATTTTTATGGGTAATATCAAAGTCGGGGCGGCCATTCCGCCCGATGTCATTACCGGAGGTGTGCTGGGTACGGCGTTCGCGATCATGTCGGGGAAAGGCCCGGCGGTGGCGCTGGCTTTGGCGGTACCGATTTCGATTCTTGCCGAAATGGTGGCCAGCGGCCTGTTCGTGTTCCGCCCGGTATGGAATAAACGTTTCGACCGGTATGCCGCAGAAGGCGATTACCGGGGCGTAGAGCGGCTGCATATTTTGTCTGGTTTGCTGAAACCGCTGCTCATGGGCGTGGTAACGCTGCTTGCATTACTACTTGGTTCGGAGGCGGTGCGGACGTTTGTGGACACGATCCCGCCGTGGGTGCATTCGGGCTTGCAGGTGGCGGGCAATATGCTGCCGGCGCTGGGGTTTGCATTGCTGATGAACCTGATGTTCAACAAAGAGGGCGCGCCATATTTTTTCCTCGGATTCATTCTCACGAGTTACCTCAAACTACCGATGATCGCCATCGGCGGGCTGGGCGTGATCACGGCATTGATCGTCACGCGCATTACGCACAAGGAGCAACCGCCAGCCGGTACAGACAGTGATTTCGACGATTTTGATATGGATGACAACCCGCCGGTGATGGTGAAACCCAAAGCCGCGCTGCTGACGCAGGGTGACATCCGGAGCCTGTTTGCCCGCTCGATGGCGCTGGAAGCCAACTTCAATTTCGAGACCTGGCAGAACACCGGCTTCGCTTATACGATGATCCCGGTTTTAAAAAGGCTTTATAGAACAAAGGAAGCGATGTCGCGGGCATTGAAGCGGCATTTGCAGTTTTTCAATACCGCCCCGCATGGCTCTACCCTCATCATCGGCATTGCCGCGGCGATGGAGGAACAGAACGCCCGTGAACCGGATTTCGATGAGGAGTCGATCAACTCGGTCAAAACAGGCTTGATGGGGCCGCTGGCCGGGGTCTTCGACTCGCTCTTCTGGGGGACAATCAAGGTCATCGCCGCCGGGATCGGTAGCTCGCTGGCATTGCAGGGCAGCGTGCTGGGGCCGCTGCTGTTTTTGCTCATATTCAATGTGCCGCACCTGATCCTGCGGTACAAGCTGACTTTCATTGGCTACGAAACGGGTACGCGGTTTTTACAGGACCTTTCCAAAACCAATGTGATGGACAAGCTGAAAGCCGGGTCGTCCATTCTCGGGCTGATGGTCGTGGGTGCGATGCCAGCAACACTGATGTCGATCCGTACGCCGGCGATGATCGGTTCTTCGGATTCCGCCGTCGCATTGCAGGGAGTGCTCGACCAGATCGTACCGAATGTGATCCCTCTGGCGCTGACTTTCCTGGTGTTTTATTTTGTAAAACGCAATGTCAAAGCGACTTACCTTTTGCTGGGACTGCTTTTACTGGGTTTTCTGGGTAGTGTTTTAAATGTTTTTGCCTGAAAATTGATGACAACGACGAAAGAATCGACTAGGATCGAAGGCATTGGCGTGTCGCCGGGCATTGCGCTGGGGCAGGCGTTCGTCATACGGCGGGAGGCTGCTGTTGCTACGGGTATCAGGGTGAACAATGCAATGGAGGTTGCGGACGAGATCGGGTATTTTGATAAGGCTGTGTCGCGGTCGGTCGCGGAAGTGGAGGCATTGATCGCCGAGCTGGCCAACCGCGGTACCGACGACGGGCTGGATATTCTCGAAACCCAGATCGAATTCCTGACCGATCCGCAACTACGCGGCGATACGGTACAGAAAATAGAGCAGGAATTGAAAACAGCCCACGACGCGCTGATGGAAGTCACCGACGCATTGGTGCAGCTTTTCCTGCGCATGGACGACGCATATATGCAGGCGCGTCACGCGGACATACGCGACGCGGGCGACCGCATTCTGCGCCATCTCAGCGGCAGCCCGCACACGCAGCGCGTTTACCCGCAAGGATGCATTATCATCGCCGACGACCTGAGCCCCTCCGATACCATCGCCCTCGACCTCACGCTCGTCGCCGGATTTGCGACGCAAACGGGCGGCAGAATGTCCCACGCGGCTATTGTCGCGAAGGCACGTGGCATTCCGGCGGTGGCGGGCTGCGGTACTGCGCTGAACGGGGTAGATGACGGCGATTTTGTGGTGCTGGATGGGCTGGCAGGGCAGGTACTGGTATGTCCGGATGCAGAGACGATCGGCATTTACCGGGAAAAGCAAGCGCATTTTGCCGAACAAATGGCCTTGCTCAGGTCGCTCAGAGACCTGCCGGCCGTTACCGGAGACGGATGCGCGGTTGAACTGCTGGCCAACATTTCGGAACCCGACGACCTGGACCAGGTCATCGAAAACGGGGGAGAAGGCGTGGGGCTGCTGCGAACGGAGCTGCTATTCATGGGCCGCGACGCATTGCCGGACGAGGACGAGCAATTCGCATTTTACCAGGAAATCGCATTGAAAGCAGGCAAACGCCCTGTTACCATCCGCACGATCGACATCGGCGGCGATAAAGAGGCACCTTACCTCGGATTGCCGAAAGAGGAGAACCCGTTTCTGGGTTATCGCGCCATTCGCATTTGTCTCGACCGGACTGATATTTTCAAAACCCAGCTTCGTGCTATTTTAAGGGCCAGTGCATTCGGGAATTTCAAAATCATGTTTCCGATGATCGGCAGTGTGCAGGAGGTGCGGGCGGCCAAAGCCATGATGCAGCAGGTACGCGTGGAGCTGGAAAACGATGGCATTGCATTCGACGCCGGAATGCAGGCAGGTATTATGATCGAAATACCTGCGGCGGCCGTCATCGCCGACCTGCTGGCGAAAGAGGTGGATTTTTTCAGCATTGGTACCAACGACCTTATTCAATACACACTGGCCGTCGACCGCATGAACGACCAGGTAGCACCGCTGTACGATGGTTTTCACCCCGCCGTGCTCCGGCTGATTGCCCGGGTGATCGAAGAAGCAAACCGGGCGGGCGTTCCTGTAAGCATGTGCGGCGAGTTGGCCGGTGATCCGCTCGCGACGCGGCTACTGCTCGGAATGGGCCTGCGTGCGTTTTCCATGAGCGCCGTTTCGATACCGTGGATCAAACAGCAGGTGCGCGAAACTACGCTGGCTGATGCACAATATGTTTTTGAAGCAATCAGAGGCCTGGATACCGCCGGCGAGATCAGGGATTTTTGTAAAAACAATTAGTTGACTTCAGAACATTTATATGATTTCCAAAGACTACACGATCCTTGCGCCGGAAGGCATTCACGCAAGGCCTGCCACAGCGCTCGTAAGGCTGGTAAAAAAATTTAAGTCCGGTATCAGCCTTCAAAAGGGCGAGAAAACGATCCAGCTGAACAGTATGCTTAATATCCTGGCATTATCCACCAAGGGCGGCGACCAGGTGTCGGTCCTGATCGACGGCGAAGACGAGGAAGAAGCGGCTTCGGCCATCGACGTATTTTTCACGGAACACCTGACCACACCTGACCATACCTGACCATACTTGACCACACCTGACCATTACTATGAAAATTACCATTTGCAAGAGCGAACACGAGTTCAATGTTACCGCAGCCTGGCGGATCATCGCCCAGATGCTGGAAAAGCCCGACGCGGTGATCGGGCTCTCTACCGGCCAAACGACGATCGATATGCATGCGATCGTTTCGGACGTTTACCGGCAGTATCCATTCGATGTGTCGCGCATTACCCTTTTCAACGTCGATGAGCTGACGAACCTGCCGCGCGCGTATGCGGGAAGCTGCTATACGATGATCCTGAACCAGATCGCCGGGCCGTTGGGCATTCCGCCGGAGAACTTTATCATGCCGCCCACGATGTCCAACGATTTCGAACGCGAGGCGCGGCTTTTTGAACAACAACTCACCGAAAGGGGAGGCGCCGATCTGCAAATGCTGGGGTTGGGGATGAACGGGCACATCGGCATCAACCAGCCCGGCACGCCTTTCGAGAGCGAGACCTGGGTGTCGCCGATGGACCCCGATTTTGAAGCACGCGTACGTAGGGAGACGCAGGTGCCCGCGGAAACCATCCTGGGCGGGCTCACGCGCGGGATCAAAAACATCATGCATACCCGCAAGCTGATCCTGATCGCCAAAGGCCCGCGCAAAGCGGAAATGGTTGAAAAGGCCATTCTGGGGCCGGTTACCACTGATATTCCCGCTTCCATTGTTCAGATGCACCCCAACTGCGAGATTTTACTCGATGCCGACGCCGGGGCGCTGATCGCGGGCAGGGTGTAATCGGTCGTTGAAAACGTGCCGTCTGTCGCCGGGAGTTGGCACATCCGGGGGAATGCGATAAACTTGCCGGTGCATTTGCCGCGCATCCCGTTCGTTCGTATTTCCACCCAATTTTACCAGCCATGAAAACCGTGCACGAACGCGCGCTTGCAACCATTTTGTGGGCCGCCCTTCTTTTCCTGACCGCCTGTTCCAAAGACAAAACGCCCGAGCCCGAACCAGAGCCCGTGCCCGACGAAACCGGAACATCGGCCGGCCACCTGATCCGGGAAATCTATTGGGAAAACTACGATTACCGGGCCGCCGTGAGTTACCGTGCCGACAGCAGCCTCGACCACGTCAAGTACCAGGCTGCCAACGGCAAGACCGAGCTCAAAACGCATCGGTATGATGATAAAACATTAGCGGAAATCGATGTGGCGGGCTCGTTAGCGAAGCGGATTTACGGGTATGACGAGAAGGGCAGGCTGAAAACGATCCTGAACGTGAAGAAGCACGCCGGGCCATATGATAATGCGCAGAAACTCGTGTTCCTGTACGACGATGCGGGCGTGGTGCAGAAGCTGGAACGCTACCAGATCACGCCCGCCGGTACGAGAATGGACATCGTCAATCATTATGAGTACGATAAGGCGGGCGAACTCACGCGCGTACGCACGGAGCAGTCGGATGGTTATCAGACGATCACGAATATCAAAGGTTATTCCCCGGCTTTCGACGGCGACCGCTGGCTGTTTATCGAGGATTTCAGTAACCCGGATTACGCCGTTTACAATTTCCCCGTTCTCAAGGCGATGAAAGGCCGGCTGCCGCTGCAAATCACCTACGAAATCCCTGGAAAAGACGGCACTTTCAAAACCGAGCGCATTACGACGCAGCAGTTTGAGATTGCGGACAAAAAGCTTCAAAAAATGAAGGTTACCGTCCGGTATCCTGAATTTTCGCAGGCCGGCAATGAGTCGGAGGTAAGTTTTAAGTATTGAAGGGCGGAATGCTGGATCTTTCCTCGGTTGTTTTGTAATTCAATGCAGTTGTGGCGCCGCCGGTGACGTCGATGACCGTGCCGGTAATAAGGGTAGCGAGATCGCTGGCGGCAAATACGGCTGTATTGGCGATGTCGTGCATTGCCGGGAGCCTTTTGAGCATGGAATCATTTCTCAGGCCGCCCAATATCTGTTCGCCGGTCTGCTTGTCCAGGGTTGCGATGGCCTCCACGAATACGCGGGAGTCCGGTGAGCCGCCCGAGCGGATCGTCACCACGCGGATGCCGTGCGGGCCCAATTCCGAGGCGAGGTTTCGGGTAAAACTTTCAATAGCGCAGCAGGCAACGCCAAACCCGCCGGTGCCCGGATAACCGATGCCGCCCGGAGTGGCCGTCAATGCGAGGATTACGCCGCTCTTTTGCCCACGCATGATCCGTCCCGCGGCGGTGCCGGTGATGAATTGCGATTGCATGGCTATCTGGATCGGGCGCACGAAATCCTCCAATTTCATCTCTACCAGCGGAATATCCTGGGTGTCTTTCAGGCCAATCGCGCAGAAAGAGATGTCGATAGCGCCCGTTTGTTTGTATACCGACGAAAGGTAGTCATTGACTGCTTTTTCATCCAGCGCATCTACCTGATCGACTTGCACTTTTCCGCCCGCCTGACGGATTGCTCCGGCAGTTGCCTCGACGGGTTCCAGATGAATGCCCGACAGAAGAAGATTTGCCCCGGCGGCTGAAAAAGCTTTGGCTACGGCGGCTCCCAGTGAGCCTCCGGCTCCGTAAATGACCGCGGTTTTGTTTTGTAGAAGCATGGCGTTAGTGCATTTTGTGATATTGCAAACTTAGCTTCTGATTATCAATAAAAAGAGGGGAACAGCCGACATTAAAAAGGGGGAATCGGGCCAAAAACAATGCAGGCCGCATGTAACCGGATTCGCAAACCTGTTCGCCTCTGAACACTCTGCCGTTCGTTTCTGAACACATAAAAGTTTTCAAATAGGTTCGTATAGCGCAATTCGGTAGTATTTCGAAGTATACTTGCGCGGGACTGGTATTTGCTGGTGTATTTTAAATTCATCGCTTCCTAACCAGCCTGATAATGATCAAAAACTACCTGAAAATCGCGTGGCGTAACCTGACTAAGAATTCTCTTTTTTCAGCGGTTAATATGATTGGCCTTTCCATTGGAATGGCAACAGCGATATTGATTGGTTTGTGGTTATGGGATGAACTGTCATTTAATAAATACCATCGGCATTACGATCGCATCGCGCGCGTGATGCAGCACCAGACTGCGAATGGGGAGACATTTACAGGCACCGCCACGCCGCTTCCGATGCGGGATGCGCTGGCGAGCGAGTTTGGCAATGAGTTCAGTCATATTGCATTGTCGTCATGGACAGAAGATCGTATCCTGGCATACGGGGGCAATCAATTTACGAAAAAGGGCAATTGCGTCGAGGCGGATTTTCCAGCGATGATGTCCGTTAAAATGCTTCGGGGAACGGCCAAAAACCTGGACGATCCTACGTCTGTGTTACTTTCCGAATCTGTTGCAAAAGCATTGTTTGGTAATTCCGAGCCGATCGATAAGGTTATCAAAATCGATAACAAACACCTTTTCAAAGTTACCGGTGTGTATGAAGATTTTCCTTATAATACCGAATTCTGCGACGTTTCTTATTTGCTTCCCTGGAAGTTTTTCCGGGAAAATACACCCTGGGTGCAGCGCTCCGAAACAAATTGGGGAAACAATTCTTTTCAATTGTTTGCAGCAATTACGCCGGGTAACAGTTTTGAAAAAATCTCTGCCAAAATCGAAGGCACTAAGGCGCGGCATGCGAAGGAAGAAGCCCGTTTCAATCCACGGATGTTTTTGAATCCGATGAGCCGCTGGCACCTGTATTCGGAGTGGAAAAATGGTATCCCGGTTCGCGGCCGCATTCAGTTTGTGTGGCTGTTTGGTATGATCGGCGCGTTTGTATTGCTGCTGGCTTGTATCAATTTCATGAACCTGTCCACGGCCCGGTCGGAAGGGCGGGCCAGGGAAGTAGGCATTCGCAAGGCGGTCGGTTCGGGGCGCGGGCAGCTTGTTTCGCAATTCCTTCTCGAATCGGTACTGATGGCGATAGCTGCATTCCTTTCGGCATTGATCATCGCAAGTTTACTACTGCCGGTGTTCAACGCGGTTGCCGACAAACAGATCGTATTTCCGTGGAATAGCACGCTGGGCTGGGCGGTTGCATTGGCTTTTACATTGCTCACCGGCGTCTTTGCGGGCAGCTATCCTGCATTGTTTTTGTCGAGATTCAATCCGGTAAAAGTGCTTAAAGGCGCTGTGCAGTCGGGGAAAGCGGCTGTGTTGCCCCGGCAGGTGCTCGTGGTGGTGCAGTTTACGATCTCCATCACATTCATCATCGGCACGCTCGTCGTACTCCGGCAGATACAATATGCCAAAGACCGTCCGACAGGCTTCGAACGGTCGGGGCTGGTTTCTATTCCGCTGAATACCCAGGAGCTGCGGGGGCATTACGAAGTGGTACGGCACGATCTGCTGCAAACGGGCGCGGTGGCGCGGGTTTCGGAAACTTCCTCGCCCGTCGACGACGTATGGAGCAGCGACGCCAGTTTCAGCTGGCCGGGCAAAGACCCCGATCAGGTGGGCGACTTCGGCACGGTAGGCATTACACACGATTATGGGGCTACGGTAGGCTGGAAATTTGCGCAGGGGCGCGATTTTTCCCGCAGCTTCGCCACCGACTCGCTCGGTATCGTCCTCAACGAAAGTGCGGTACGATTTATGGGTATCGCCAAGCCGGTAGGAATGAGCATCCAATGGAACGGCCTGCAATACACGGTTATCGGGGTCATCAGGGACGTCATTACCGGCTCGCCGTTTACGCCTGTCCTACCCACCATTTATATGCTCAAACCGGAATGGGCCGACATCATTTACGTAAAACTGAACCGCGAAAAGAATGTAAAACAGGCGCTCTCCGCCATCGAACCCATATTCAAAAAACACAACCCGGGGAGCCCGTTCGAATATAAATTTGCCGACGACGAATACGACCGCAAGTTCCGCGCCGAAGAGCGTATCGGCCAGCTGGCCTCCATTTTCACCACGCTTGCCATATCGATCAGTTGCCTGGGACTTTTCGGCCTGGTATCATTCCTGGCCGAGCAGCGCCGGAAGGAAATAGGCATTCGCAAAGTACTGGGCGCCTCGATAGCGAGTGTGTGGGGCCTGCTGACGAGGGACTTTATTGTACTTGTCGCCATTGCGTCCGTATTCGCCGTTCAGCTTTCTTATTATGCATTAAGCGGCTGGCTCGAAAACTATGCTTACCGGATGGAGCTCTCGTGGTGGATTTTTGCCATGGGAATCGTCGGCGCGCTGCTTATCACGCTGCTTACCGTGGGCTTCCAGGCTATTAGGGTCGCATTGATCAACCCCGTGAAGAGCCTGCGCGGCGAATAGGAGAAAAAATAGGGTCGCATTTTAACTTAGGTGAAAAAATAACTTAATCCGAACGGGCAATTTTGGAGCAACAAAACTTCTAAAAATCAGATTTATGTCAGCTCCATCATTTTCTCAGGCAACACACAGCCAGCCTGTTAGCATTGCCAGATCCTTGCGCAACCTGTATTTTATCCGTGCGGCCTTTTCGGTGAGCTGGGTGGTTCTCGTTGTCCTTTTTGCCAAAACATCGGAGAATATCGCCACTTTCCTGCTGATCATTTATCCGGCGTGGGACGTTGCCGGTACATTACTGGATATCCGCGCTAACCGCGGCAGCGTCTCAAAGCTACCTCAGTATGTCAATGCCGCAATCAGCGCCATTACTACCGTCGCTGTCGGTATCGCATTGCAGCGGGGCATTCCGGAGGCATTGATCGTATTCGGTTTCTGGGCAATCCTGACCGGGCTCATCCAGCTGATCCTCGGCCTGCGACGCAGGAAATCACTCGGCGGGCAGTGGCCTATGATCATCAGCGGGGCGCAGTCGGTTGCCGGCGGCGGTTCGTTCATCGCGCTTGCCCACGATCCCACGATGGGAATCACCAGCCTGGCAGGTTATGCGGCATTCGGGGCATTCTATTACCTGCTTTCGGCATTCAGGTTAAATAAAACCGCTTCGCACGTCAGCGCAGACTGAGCTTTGACCGGCCAGGTTTCGCCCGTATCCATCGTCACTTTTTGACGCGTTTCCGGATGCGGCTCAGCGACGGGTTGGTGATACCCAGGTAAGATGAAATGTGGTATGCCGGAATGCGCTCCACGATGTTGGGATGTTCTTCCAGCAGCCTCAGGTAACGTTCTTCGTGGGAAAAGAACATAAATTCTTCCGCACGGGTCTGCGCATAGGAAAAAAACAGTTCCGCGAGCAGCCGGCCGAATTTGCCCCAGTTCGGGTTCGTTTCATAGAGACCATTGAGATCTTTGTAGGAAATAAATACAATTTCCGAATCCTCCATGGCCTCTATGAAATACCAGCAGGGATTGCGGGAAATGAAGCTTCTGAACGAAACCACGAACTGGTTTTCCGAAAAGAAGAAGAGGTTTTTGTCCCTGTCCGTCTGCGGATCGCGGTAATATATCCTGAAAATCCCTTTTACGACCAGGCCGAGGTCGTTGCAAACCATGCTTTGCATATTAAAAAAATCGCCTTTCCTGATCGTTCTGGGTTTCCAGAATGGCTGACTTTCAGCAATATCCTTATCCGTCAAGGCATCGAATTGTCTCAAACGCCTTGCGATGATTTCGTTTTTTTCTGACATAATAGCGCAAATGTCGGCCAAGCCGTTCAACTCATTTTTCACTTTGGTTAAAATTCCGGCAATGCAGGATTTCAATCAAAGCAACAGGCCCTATTTTTTCAGGGTTCCGATGTGTTTGTAGGTATTGATAAACAAACCTGATGGCGTAGCCTTGGAGGATCTTTCTCATGGGTTACAGGAATAATATGGATTTGGAAGATCGGGGATTAATTGCCCAATGTCAACTTCCGGTCTTCGAACAAATTCTACCTGATCATTGTTTTCACGGTCTGTTACAGCCTGCATTACCGACTCGCATGCTGATTGTTGAACGAAACGAAACAATATGTCAAGCAGATCCACAACAGAACGATTACCATAGACGGAATAGCGGTTTTTTACCGGGAAGCGGGTGATGCGGCCAATCCGTCCCTGCTGCTGTTACATGGCTTCCCGACATCCTCGATCGCTTTCAAAAATTTGATGATCGCCATGTCCGATCATTATCACCTGGTGGCTCCCGATTATCCGGGGTTTGGTTTCAGTCAATTTCCGATACCGGATCATTTTGCCTATACTTTTGGAAATATTGCGGCTTTGATCAACAAGTTCACCGAAGCCATCAATCTCGACAAGTTCTTCATTTATCTTCACGATTACGGCGCGCCGATCGGGCTGCAGATATGCCTGAACCATCCGGCCAAAATTGCGGGTATCATCGTGCAAAGCGGCAATGCGCATCGCGAGGGTATGGGGCCGGAATGGGACGAGTACATTAAATACTGGTACAACCCGACTCCCGGAAAAAAGAAGGAGCTCATGGCGTTTCTCAGCGCGGAAGGTATTAAAAACCAGTATTTTGGCGGGCTTCCGGAGGAAATATTACCCAGGGTCAGCCCGGAATTATGGATGCTCGACTGGGCGTTTTTGAAAAGGCCCGGCAACATTGAAAAGCAGTTCGAATTGAATTGTGATTTCAAAACACATTTCGAAATGTTCCCTGCCTACCAGGCCTATTTCCGTGACTACCAGCCGCCAGCCCTGGTCATTTGGGGCAAATATGAGATATTCTTTTCAGTCGAGGAGGTACCATGCTACCAGCGCGACCTCCCCAATGCCCAAGTCCACATTTTAGACGGCGGCCACGACGTGCTGGACACGCACTTTGATGTGGTGTTGAGGCTAATACGGGATTTTGTGGACGATTCACTCCGATTGCAGTGATTTGACCGGGTTGGCCAGCGCCGCTTTAATGCTTTGAAAGCTGACCGTCAGGACGGCGATGCCGAGTGCGATGAGCCCGGCCAGCACGCATAACCACCAGTTGATTTCAATGTGATAGGCGAAACTTTGCAGCCAGCGGGTCATGACATAGAATGCAAGCGGGCTTGCGAGCAGGATCGCCAGCATGACGATGAGCAGGTATTCTCTGGTCAGCAGTGTGACAATGCCCGATACCGAGGCGCCAAGTACTTTTCTGATGCCGATTTCCTTGACTCGCAGGCTGGTCGAGAAGGTGACGAGGCTCAGTAAGCCCAGGCAGGATACGAAGACGGTCAGGAATGCGAAAATGTTGAATAGCATCATCATAATGCTGTCTTTCCGGTATTGTGCTTCAAAAGTGCTGTCGAGGAACCGGTATTCGAATGGGAAATCGGGATAATAGCTTTTCCAGGAACGCTCGATCGCAGCCAGGTTGTCCGGCTTGGTTTTGACCATCAGGGACGCAGGAGGAGCAGTATTGTAAACCATCACCAGCGGTTCTATCGCATTGTGCAGCGACCGGTAATTGAAATCTTTAACGACACCAATCACTTCTCCTTTGTGAAAGAAGCCATCTATCGGTTGCCCAACCGGGTTTTTCCAGCCCGACATTTTTACAAATGCCTCGTTCACAATGAAGCCTCCATTCCGGTCCGAAGCCCGGCCGGATGACAGGTTTCTTCCCTGCAACAATTTGATATTCAGTATTGGGAGAAAATGCTCGTCAATGAAAAAGTAGTTGCATATGACTTCTTTTTTTCTGCCATTCGCTTTGAAAATGGTCGTCCCCGCAGGATAGGTCTCGTCCACCGACATGACGTTCGAACCTACCGTAACCCGCTTCACGTAGCTCTGCTGACGAAGCATCGCCCCGAAAGCATTCATTTTCGACCGGCCGGCCGAATCGTCGGGAGCGGAAATGGCCAGTACCTGTTCCCTGTCGAAACCCGGGTTGTGGTTTCGGAGGAATTTCATTTGCTGGCGGATCACCAATACCCCGAAAACCATCGCGACGGCGATGGAAAACTGAAAAAGCGTGATCCCTTTTCTGAGCCATGCAGAATGCCCGTCGGCCGTCAATGTGCCCTTTAAAGCTTTCACAGGCTTGAAAGACGACAATATAAATGACGGATAGACGCCCGCGAGAAGCGTAATTGTTAGCAGGCTGAGCGCTCCGGCAACCATAATACTGCTCCATTCGACGGTCAGGTTAATTTGAAGCAGGCTGTTTAAAAACGGGACAGACAGTTTGAGGAGAGCTGCGCCGATCAGCACGGACATGGCGGTGATGATCAGAAATTCGAAGAGGAATTGTGAAACAAGCTGGCCACGCCGTGCGCCATTGGCCTTCCGGATGCCTACTTCCCGCGATCTTTCCATGGCCGTTGCCGTGAGCAGGTTAATGTAGTTCAAAACGGCAATGATGAGCACGAACAACGCCAGGAACGAAAACAGGTAGCCATATTGCTTGTTGCCCTTCGGCGTGTCGCCCATCTTGCCGGCACTGTAATGGACGTCTTTCAGCGGCTCGGTCTGGAAAATAAGCCCGTAACCGTCCGCACCCTGCGCTTTAAGTTCCGGTTGAATGTACCGCTGGCTCAGTGACCGAAGTTTTTGGTCAAATAGCTTTAAATCAGGGTTTTGTTTGAAAAGTGCGAAAGTGTAAACCGGGAAATCGTCGCTAAGCCAATCTTTGGCACCTGAAAAGTCGCGCGAGAGCATAACGGAAATTTTCAAGTCCGAGTTAGAAGGGAGATCTGCCACTACGCCCGTAATTTGATAATGCGTTTGATTGATCTCGATAGCCCGTCCCAATGCCGGGGAATCTCCGAAATATTTCAGGGCAAATGTCCGGGTAACGACGGCGGTGTTAGGTTTGCGCAATGCATTCCCCGGGTATCCTTCCAGAAAAGTGAAAGTGAATACATCAAAAACCGGTTGTTCGGAGAAGTAGACATCTTGCTCATTTTGTATTCGCTGCTGATGTCTCACAGTCGCCTGCGCAATTTGCAGGCGGGCCGTCTTTTCAATCTCGGGGTAATCTTTATTCAGGTAAGAAGCCAGCAACACCGGTGTGTTGGCCATCAGCATCGGCTTGTCGGGCGTCTCGAATTTGGAGGTAATGCGTACAATTCTGTCCGATTTGTCGTGATGGCGGTCGTAGCTGAACTCGTGTTTTACATAAAAAACGATCGTCAGGCAAACCGCCAGCCCGATCGCCAGTCCGCCGATATTTATGGCGGCGTAAAACTTTCTGCGCCAGAGGTTTCTGATTGCAATTTTGAGATAGTTTTTCAGCATTGTCGTCACGGAATTGTTTTAGTGTTCAGCATTATCGCCTTATACGTCGTTCCGATCAAAAGTGTTGACAAAATTGTAACCGCTTATCAAGGCCAAATTCCAGATTTGTGCTAATAATGTCAGGATTAGTGCAAACTGTAAACTCACCCATACCGTACTTTTACCATCGCAATTGATCAGTATTTAAGCAAACACACAGATGGGAATCGTCCGGATCTTAATAGGTTTGCTTCTTGTAATACTACCCATCACCCATCAAAAGAGTCACGCCGCGCGTGTTACCAGCTCCGATGGGTTACAGCAGTCACAAGTAGCAGCATCCGAGGTAAAGGAAAATCTTTACCACGATTTTGCTTTGGTAGAAACCCAGGAAAAGGCCTCCGACATTGTTGCCGAAGATGCCGGCAACCAGGGATTTGCCAGCTTACTGCATTCTTTCTCCGAGATTTACGATTTCCTCAAACTGCTTTGGCCGCAAGGCCGTTCAGCGCAAACCGACCATTCTCCGGCTGGTTTGTCCGCTATTCCCCGGTACATCCTGTACCACTGCCTCATTATTCCTTTCCACCGTTCGTAGTACCGCCGGCTTCCGGCCGTGTCCTTTTCGTGGGCGCATTGTAACCGTTTTTTCAGGTGTATTTCAATCCCGCGCCTTTGCGCGCAAGGGGCTGCTATGGCTATGCAGTATATACATCAGCGTTACAGGAAACCGCTGTCCGCCGATTCCATTTTCCGACAGTCCCGATCGGCGGCATTGCTATGCTTCTTAATCCGAATTTCCACCAACCATAATCATTTCAAAACATGCATTTAACACCAAGGGAAACAGAGAAGCTGATGCTTCATCTGGCGGGAGAGCTTGCGCTCAAACGCAAAGCCAGAGGGGTGAAACTGAACTACCCCGAGACGATCGCGCTCATCAGCAGCTACATTATGGAGGGCGCGCGCGACGGCCGTTCCGTGGCCGACCTCATGCAGGCAGGAGCGAGCGTGCTCACACGGGACGACGTAATGCCCGGCGTGCCGGAAATGATCCACGACATCCAGATCGAGGCGACGTTCCCCGACGGGACCAAACTGGTCACCGTTCACGATCCTATCCGCTAATCCTTAAACCCAACCACGATGATACCAGGAGAAATTTTTGTAAAAAAAGGGGAGATCGTCTGCAATGAGGGACGGCCCACCATTCAGCTCGAAGTGACCAACACGGGCGACCGCCCGATACAGGTGGGATCGCATTTCCATTTTTTTGAAGTAAACAAGGCCATGGCGTTCGACCGTGCCAGCGCATTCGGGATGCGGCTGAATATTCCTGCCGGCACGGCCATCCGCTTCGAGCCGGGCGAGGGCAAGCCGGTGGAACTGGTGGCGCTTGGCGGCGCCCGCCGCGTGATCGGGATCAATAGCCTCGTGAACGGCGACACTACTTCCGAGAGCAGCAAAGCCGCTGCGGTGCAAAAAGCCGAATCGTTAAACTTTAAAACCAACTAAGATGAGCCTCATAGTTAGCAGAGAAAAATATGCGAACCTGCTCGGGCCGACGGCCGGGGATAAAGTTCGCCTCGGGGATACCGACCTCATTATCGAAATTGAAAAGGATTATGCCGTGTATGGCGACGAGGTGAAATTCGGCGGGGGCAAAACCGTGCGCGACGGGATGGGACAATCCGCTACCGCATTGCGCAGCGAGGGCGTGCTCGACCTGTGCATTACCGGCGCGATCATCATCGACCACTGGGGTATTGTGAAGGCGGATATCGGTATCAAGGACGGCAAGATCGTCGGTATCGGCAAGGCGGGTAACCCCGACATCATGGACGGCGTCGACCCGAACCTCATCATTGGCGCGTCTACCGAGGTGCATGGCGGCAATGGGTACATTGTAACGGCTGGCGGTATCGATACGCATATTCACTTCATCAGCCCGCAGCAGATCGAAACGGCGCTGTACAATGGCATTACCACGATGATCGGCGGCGGTACCGGCCCGAATGACGGTACCAATGCCACTACGGTGACTCCTGGCGCGTGGAATATCCGTAAAATGCTGGAAGCCTCGGACGAATACCCGATGAACCTGGGTTATTTCGGGAAAGGTAATTCGGCTTCGCTGGATACATTGGCCGAGCAGATCGAAGCGGGTGTATTGGGTTTGAAAATCCACGAGGACTGGGGCGCTACGCCTGCGGTGATCGACGCATCGCTCCAAATGGCCGATAAATACGACGTGCAGGTGGCAATACATACCGATACGCTCAACGAAGCCGGGTTTTTGGAAGATACCATGGCGGCGATCAACGGCCGTGTGATCCACACCTTCCACACCGAAGGCGCAGGCGGCGGACACGCGCCGGACATTATCAAGGCATCGATGTACCCGAATGTACTGCCCGCATCCACCAACCCGACGCGGCCTTACACCAAAAACACCATCGACGAACACCTCGATATGCTCATGGTTTGCCACCATTTGAGCAAGGATATCAAGGAGGACGTCGCTTTTGCGGACTCCCGCATTCGTCCCGAAACCATTGCGGCAGAGGATATTCTGCACGATATGGGCGTATTCAGTATCATGAGCTCCGATTCCCAGGCGATGGGCCGGGTAGGAGAGGTGGTAACCCGCACCTGGCAGACAGCCAGCAAGATGCGCGCCCAAAGAGGCGAACTCGACGAGGACAAAGGCCACGACAACGACAACTACCGCGCCAAAAGATACGTGGCCAAATACACGATTAATCCCGCCATCGCGCACGGTATTTCGCAGTATGTAGGCTCGATCGAGTCGGGTAAAATCGCCGACCTGGTGATCTGGAAACCTGCATTGTTCGGTGCTAAGCCGGAAATGATCGTGAAAGGCGGCTTTGTGATCGCTGCCAAAATGGGCGACCCGAATGCGTCTATCCCGACGCCACAGCCGGTGATTTACCGCAATATGTTCGGTGCGCACGGCAAGGCCAAGCTCACGACCTGCTTCAATTTCGTCTCGCAGGTATCGCTGGACAATGGTGCCATTGCTTCCTACGAGTTGGGTAAAACCTGTTTGCCGGTAATCGGTTGCCGCAACATCGGCAAGAAGGACCTGATCCACAACGACAAGACACCTGTGATCGAGGTGAACCCCGAGAACTACAAGGTGACCGTCGATGGCGAGCATGTGACTTGCGAGCCTGCTGATAAACTACCGCTTGCGCAGCTGTATTACCTTTTCTGATGAGTTTAAACCCTTCCTTTCTTCCGGATGCATTGCTTCCGGAAGAAAGTTTAGCCCCGTATTTCACTATGAAAAAAATCATAAAGTCCACGATGCTGACCGCCGCGATACTTATCCTTCCGGCGATGCATGCATTCGCGCAGCGCCTGCGTGCGGACGAGGATGGCCCTAAGGGACAGTTTATGCTCTACGGTTCGCTGGATTATTCCAAAACCAATGCGCCCGGCAACCATACCAGCTCATTCAGCACGAGCCCCGGCGCGGGCATTCCGCTCGGTCTGGGTTATTTTATCAATAACAATGACCTGATCGGCGTCAATTACGCATTCTCTTCGCAAAAACAGTCGGCGACGGGCTACTCGATGAAGCAGAACGAGGCCGGGATCTGGTACAGTCCTTCTGTGATGATCGGTAAGTATTTCCTGCTCATCGCCCAGGTGGATGCGCATTATGTGTGGGGATCGCAGGAGATCGAAGCGCCAGGCGTACCTGCGCGGGAGAAATTCACCGGTTACCGCCTGCGGGCCTACCCGATGCTCGGCGTGCTGCTCGGCAAGGGCTGGGCATTGAAGTTCAAGTTCGGGGAGTTGTCGAACCTGATGACCAAGCCTTCCAATGGTGCTTCGACGAACAATTTTGTGGCGGGTTTAAGTGGCGCCACATTCGGTACGGGCATTTCCAAAAATTTCAATTTCAAAAAGAAACATTAAATGATCCTCGTAAACCAAATCATCGGCAACCACGCGGATACGGTCCTTGGCGACCGGGCGATCGATCTGCTGGAAATCGAGTGGTTCGAGAGTACCAAAAGGATTCAGCGCAAAACCACCGCCCACGGCCAGGAGATCGCGATCAAGTTCATGCGCGAGGGCCAGCGGCTGCGGCAGGACGATATCCTGTATATGGACGACGCGAAAGCCGTGCTGGTGCATATCAAACCCTGCGATGCCATTGTGTTGTCGCCCGCCAATATGCTGGAAATGGGCACGGTATGCTACGAGATCGGTAACAAGCATTTGCCGCTATTCATCGAGGACGACCAGGTGATGATGCCTTTCGAGCACCCGATGTTCCGGTGGTTGGAAGCGAGCGGTTACCGGCCCGAGAAGCAGTTCCGGCAGCTTTTGAATTTACTCAAATCCAATGTAGAGCCACACGGCCACGGCGGTTCTGAAAACTCTCTTTTTAACAAAATCATCAACCTCGCCTCGCAGGTGTCCGGTAGCAATGGAAGATAAAAATAGCCAGAACACATTTCTTACCAGCCTGCTCCACCTCTCGGACCCTACGCTGCCAATCGGAGGCTATGTGCATTCCAACGGCCTGGAAACCTACGTTCAGAACGGGCAGGTGCATTCTGCCGCTACGGCCCGGGAGTTTGTGGAGAACATGCTGCGCAACAATCTCAAATACAACGATGCCGCTTTCGTGCGCCTCGCCTACGAAGCGACGGCCGCGAACGATCTGGCCGCGCTGATCGAACTGGACGAGGAATGCAGTGCATTGAAAAGCCCGCGGGAGATCCGTGAAGCGAGCCAGAAGCTGGGGCTGCGGCTGATGAAGATTTTCAAGAGGAAGCAGACGTTCCCCATCTCGGAACAATTTGAAAGCGCCGTGGCGAATGGCGAGGCTGATGCCCATTACTGCATTGCGTTCGGGATGTTTGCCAGCCTGCTGGGTATCCCGCTACAACAGGCGATGGAGGCATTCTATTATAATGCGGCGGCCGGTTTCGTGACCAACAGCGTGAAGCTCGTACCGCTCGGACAGCTCGACGGCCAGGAAATCATGTTCGGGCTGCTGCCATTGATGCAAACCCTCGCTGCCGAAACCTTGCAGGTCGACCGGGCGCTGGTGGGCCTTTGTAATACCGGGCTGGATATCCGGTGCATGCAGCACGAACGCCTTTACTCGCGCTTGTATATGTCCTGAGATACTTTGTCAAATGGATGATAACCAATTAAATATAAAGAAATGATGACTGAAAGAACCTATTTGAAAATAGGCGTGGCAGGACCGGTAGGCTCCGGCAAGACCGCGCTGCTGGAATGCCTCTCGCGCCGGATGATGAACGACTATAACCTGGCCGTGATCACCAACGACATTTATACCAAAGAGGATGCCGAGTTTATGGCGAAAAACAGCCTGTTGCCCCGCGAACGAATTATAGGCGTGGAAACCGGCGGCTGCCCGCACACCGCCATCCGCGAGGATGCCAGCATGAACCTCGAAGCGGTGGATGAGCTGGTAAAGCGCTTCCCCGACATTGAAATTATCCTCATCGAAAGCGGCGGCGATAACCTTTCCGCCACATTCAGCCCCGACCTGGCCGACGTCACCATTTTTGTGATCGATGTGGCCGAAGGGGAGAAGATCCCGCGCAAAGGCGGCCCAGGCATTACCCGCTCCGATCTGCTGCTGATCAACAAGATCGACCTCGCCCCGCACGTAGGCGCGAGCCTGGAAGTAATGGAGCGGGATGCGCGCCGGATGCGCAAGGGCCAGCCGTTTGTTTTTTCCAACCTGCGGTCGGGAGAAGGGGTGGACAGCATTATCAACTGGATCAAAAAATATGCCCTCCTGGAAAGCATTGCAGAACCCAACCTGGTGAGATAGTGGATTGTAAACTCAACATTACGGCCGGATACCGGGCAGGGAAGTCCTACATGAAGGACGTGTTCGTATCGCCGCCGTTTCGCGTAGTACCCGTCGGACAAACCATGTCCGACGATGCCGCTTACCTGATGGTGATGAGCTCGTCGCCGGGAATTCTCGATGGTGACCATTACGACCTCATGGTGCAAGTGGAGGAAAACGCCCAGCTGCAATTGCAATCGCAGTCGTACCAGCGGCTTTTTACGATGGTAGGAGGGGCGTCGCAACTAATGCGGGTCGCATTGGCCGACCACAGTGCATTCTCCTACGTGCCGCACCCCATTGTGCCCCATACCGATTCGACCTTCAAAGGCATCACGCGGGTGGAAATGGGCGAGGATTGCAGTTTGCTCATGAGCGAGATCATTACCTGCGGCCGCAAGCACCACGGCGAAGTGTTCCGTTTCACGCATTTCCAGAACCTCATCGAAGTACGGCACCGCAACCGGCTGATCCTGAAAGATAATGTGCTTTTACAGCCGGATTTAATGCAGCTGGGCTCGCTGGGGCAGTTGGAAGGCTACACGCACCAGGGTACGCTCATTTACATTAATACCCAAAAACAGCCCGTGGAAGAACTGATCGAGCATTTTTATGAAATGCTGGATGCCGAAAAGGATATGCAATGCGGCATTTCGCGCATTCAGCACGACGGCTTCGTAGTGCGTTGCCTGGGCAACGGCGGCGAGCAGATCTATAACTGTTTCCAGCGCATTCAGAATTTCATCTGGGAAGAACAACACATCCTCGCATCATGAACTCGACCCTCTTCGTCCTCGCACTCACGGCCGCTTCCATCAGCATTATCCATACCGCCTCCGGGCCGGACCATTACCTGCCGTTTATCGTCCTCTCGCGCTCACGCCAATGGACGCTCGCGAAAACGGTCCTGCTCACGGTCGCCTGCGGGTTTGCGCACGTGTTCAGTTCGGTGATTTTGGGGCTCGTCGGCGTATTTCTGGGCTGGCATCTGAACAAGATTTCCTGGTTCCAGGACATCCGGGGCAACCTGTCGGGCTGGGCATTGCTGCTGTTCGGGCTGGGTTACCTGCTCTACGGCCTCTACCACGCCTACCTGAACCCCGCGCACAAGCATTTCGACGTGATGGACGAGGACGTGTACGTGTATGAGCACCGGCACGGGGAGATCGTCATGCCCGACAAGCGCGTGAAGGTGACGCCGCTGATCCTGTTCATCATTTTCGTGATGGGCCCGAGCGAGCCGCTCATTCCGCTGCTGTTTTTCTCGGGTACCAACCGTTCCATGGCCGAAGTGACGGTACTCATCGTCGTGTTCACGCTCTGCACGGTGGCTACCATGCTGGCGATGGTACTCCTCGGCTGCTATGGCTACGGCTTCATCCGGACCGAGAAGCTGGAACGCTACGTCCACGCCGTGGGCGGAATGGCCATTACCTGCTGCGCGGCGGGGATGGTGTTTCTGGGGTGGTGAATTATATCAAATCCTTTAAATCCCTCGATCATGGACATTTTAGAAAAAAAGCTGCCGTTCGTTTCGGAAATGCTGAAAGGCGTGGGGCAGATCATGCTGCAAGACAACATCTGGACAGGCCTGCTGTTCCTTGCCGGGATCTTTTATGACGATTACAAGATGGGCTTCGCGGCCATTCTCGCGGCCGCGGTGGGAACACTTACTGCCCGCATTTTGAAATACGACGAGGGGGAAATCGCAATGGGCCTCTACGGATTCAGCGCAACGCTCGTGGGCGTGGCGCTCACATTCATGTTCCGGGCCGACGCGCTGATCTGGGGCGCGGTGATCGTCGGGGCCGCATTAGCTACCGTTTTGCAGCATATGGCGATCAAAAACGGCATTCCGGTGTTCACCCTGCCGTTCATCGTGGTTACCTGGGCCATTGTGTTTGCATTGCACAGCTTCACCGCCATTCCCCCGGCCGATCCGCTGGTGGATACAATGGTACTGAGCGAGGAGATCAACAATTTTACGGCGTCCACCAATGGTTTCGGGGAAGTGATATTCCAGGGGAGCTTCGTCGCCGGTGTGATCTTCTTCATCGCGGTTTTCCTGGGTAACCCTGTTGCGGCGCTCTACGGCCTGGCGGGGTCGCTTTTCGGGGCGTGGATCGCGCTTTTCTTTGCGGAACCTTTGAAACAGGTGCATATGGGGCTATTCAGCTTCAATGCGGTGCTGTGTTCCATTGCATTCGCCGGTACAAAACGCAAGGACGGCCTGCTGGTAATGCTATCCAGCCTGCTGGCCGTGCTTATCGATATTTATATGTTGAAAATGGATTGGAGTGTGCTGGCCAAAGCCGGCGGTGTGCTTACATTCCCGTTTGTGGCGGGCACGTGGCTCACGCTCCCTGTCAAAAAAGTGTTGTATAGGATTAACGATTAACCTTGTGCGCCAATGTGTTAAAGGCATTGGAGGCGCAGGAATACATTTAGAATGAAGACCATTTACTTCTGGATCGCGCTGGGTATCATGCCCTTCTCCACACAACTGGCGAAGGGAAATGCCCTCGCGGATTCCACTCAGTTGAAAACTGCATTACCGCCAGTTGCGGATACATCGGCGGTGCTGCTGTCGTCGGTAGTGGTAACGGCCCGGGCGGCCGAGGACCATATCATGAAAATCGACCTGAACCGGGTGCCGGTGAACACCTCGCAGGACCTTTTGCGGAAGGTGCCGGGGCTTTTTATCGCCCAGCATGCAGGCGGCGGCAAAGCCGAGCAGATATTTTTGCGCGGGTTCGACAACGACCACGGCACCGATATCAGCATATCTTCGGATGGAATGCCGGTCAACATGGTGTCGCACGCACACGGGCAGGGCTACTCCGACCTGCATTTCATGATTCCCGAAACGGTGGAGAATATCAGCTTCGGAAAAGGTTCCTACTATGCCGAAAAGGGCGATTTCAACACCTCCGGCTACGTCGATTTCCATACTTTCGACAAGGTGAAGAGCAATATGGTGAAGCTGGAAGGCGGGAGTTTCAACACGCTGCGGGCTGTGGGGCTATTCAAGCTGGTGGACAACGACCATGCGAATGCCTATGTCGCTTCGGAATACAATTTTACCAATGGCCCCTTCCACGTTAGCCAGAACTTTAACCGGCTCAACCTGTTTGCCAAGTACACCGGGCAGCTCGATGAAAAGAACAGCCTCGACGTGATAGCCTCGACATTTTCCTCCAACTGGAATGCATCGGGTCAGATCCCGTTACGCTCGGTGCCGGAAATCGGCCGGTACGGTTCCGTGGACAGCACCGAGGGCGGTAATACATCCCGCACCAACCTGATCGTGACGTGGAAGTACCGGCCCGACGCGCATTCGAACTGGAAGAGTACGTTTTATTATTCCAAATATGCATTCAGTTTGTATTCCAACTTTACATTCTACCTGGTAAATCCCGAAACCGGCGACGAGATCCACCAGGCCGACAACCGCGACGTGTACGGCTCAAACCATCAATACACCCGGAATTTCAATTTCGCCGGCAGCTCACTCACCTTCACCGCAGGCACAGGCTTTCGGTTCGATAATATCCATGACCTGGAACTGAGCTACGTCACGCAGCGCGAGCAACTGAACGAGCGGCTGGCGTGGGGTACGGCCCCGGAAGCAAATGTGAATGCGTACGCGTCGGCGGAATGGAAGAAAGGCAAGTGGAATGTGACGCCCGGTGTACGCGTGGATTGGTTTAATTTCAACTACTACGACCGCCTCACTCCCGCGAAAGGCCAGCAGGGCGCACAGGCTATGCGCGTGAGTCCGAAGCTGAGTATTTCCTACAATGCAGGCGACAATATGCAGATTTTCGTGAAAAGCGGCCTCGGGTTCCATTCCAACGACGTGCGCGTGGCCGTAGCGCAGGACGGCAAAGAGATCCTGCCTTACCTGTTTGGGGGAGATCTCGGGCTGATCTGGACGCCGGCTCCGGGCTTCATTTTTATCCCGACGGTCTGGTATAGCTACCTGCAAAATGAATTTGTATGGAATGGCGACAGCTACGGCACGTCGAGCGTAGGCCAAACCCGCCGCACCGGCCTCGACCTGTCGTTCCGCTACCAGCCGCTGCATTGGCTCTACCTGGATTCCGACGTGAATTTCGCGCGTCCGCGGCTGGTAGGCGAGGAGCGGGGCAATGATTATGTAGACCTCGCGCCCACGCTGACCAGCACCGGTGGCGTGTCGGTGACGCTGGATAATGGTTTTTCTGCTAATTTACGGTACCGTTACATGCACAACCGCCCGGCCAACCAGGACAACAGCATTGTAGCGGACGGCTATTTCGTGAACGACCTCGTGCTGGGTTATCAGAAAAAGGCGCTGGGTTTCAATGTACAAATACAAAACCTGTTCAACGTGCGCTGGAACGAAGCTATGTTTGCCGAAACAACCCGGCTGAAAGGGGAACCCGCCGCCGGGTACGATCAGCTGACCTTCACACCGGGGACGCCGTTTTTCCTGAAAGCCGGCATTAATTTCAGGTTCTGACAACCACACGCACATTCAAAACCACCGACAGATGGGCGATTCCATTAAAATGATTTCCAATTCCGAGTACAAGCGGCTGTTTTTGCCCGGCTTGTCGGAGAAAGTATATGTGAACAATTCACGGCTGCAACTGTACCGGATCGAGGATTACCTCCGCAATATCCTCATTCCGGTGCTGCCATACCGCACTACTTTCAATTTCATCATCTTCGTCACGAAGGGGCGCATTAAGCAGCAGCTGGAAATATCGGAATACGAAATCGTACCGGGCTCGGTGCTGCTGATCCGGCAGGGAAGCATTACCCGTACACTGGAAATCGCCCAGGATACCGAAGGTTTTTTTATTGTATTTGAAAATGAAATGCTCTCGGACAGCTCGCTCGACAAGCATGCGGGCTACAATTTTTTCAAAACCTCACCCTTCGCATCACTCTCCGGAGCGACCGAAACCTGGCTGTCGCACCTGCTCGCGTTGATGGAATTGGAACTGGGGGGCGACGCCGGACCGGCGGAGGTGAGCGGGCTGCTTTTCAAAGCCGCATTAATGAAGATCATGGTGCGGGACGACCATGAGGAGCTGGCCGTGAAACGCAATTTTTACATTACCCTGCAATTCAAGGAGCTGGTGCAGCAGTATCACCAGACAGAGAAAAAAGTGCTTTTTTACGCTAATAAACTTTCCATTTCGGAGAACTACCTCTGCAAATGCATTAAGGAAACCACCGGCAAGCCGCCGAAGCAATGGATCGTCGAATCGAGCATCCTGCACAGCCAGGTACTCTTGCAGAACATCAGCAAGGACATTTCCAGCATTGCATTCGAGCTCAATTTTCAGTCGGTATCCTACTTCACACGTCAGTTCCGGCAGGTAACGGGCATTTCGCCCTCCGAATTCCGGCTGGGCATTACGGCCAATGCGGGTACTTCGCCTATCGAGGCGGATTACTACCGGCTGATCCGGAAAATGTGAACCGCCGGAAGCGCAAATGGCCTCCGGCAGTTCTTCCGGTAACTAGTATTTTTCAAATCAACGCCACCCCAACCCCGGCGCCACGTGCTCCAAAATCGAAGACAGCACGTGTACATTGTAGTCGACCCCGAGCGTGTTGGGAATGGTCAGGAGCAGCGTGTCCGCATCCTGGATCGCTTCGTCCTGCGCCAATTCTTTGATGAGCTGATCCGGTTCCGCGGCGTAGCTTCTGCCGAAAATCGCGCGCTTACCCGGTTCAATCATGCCTACTTTGTCCCGGCGATCGGCTTCCTGACCAAAGTAATAGCGGTCCTGATCGGTTACCAAAGCGAATATCGACCGGCTTACCGAAACTCTTGGCTCACGCGCATGTCCGGCTTTTTTCCATGCCTCCTTGTACAGCCTGATCTGCTCCGCTTGCTGCACATGGAAGGGTTTCCCGCCTTCATCGTTTTTCAACGTCGAACTTTGCAGGTACATGCCGTTCTCCGC
This sequence comes from Dyadobacter soli, assembly GCF_900101885.1. Lineage (GTDB taxonomy): Bacteria > Bacteroidota > Bacteroidia > Cytophagales > Spirosomataceae > Dyadobacter > Dyadobacter soli. The sequence continues at coordinate 267,535 of NZ_FNAN01000013.1, forward strand.
CGCCCACACGGCGGTGGCATTGGAACCGGCTCCCCACCAGATCCGTTCCCGCAATCCTTCCGAATAGGGTTCCAGACGCAGCAGGCCCGGCGGGTTCGGGAACATCGGGTTCGGATTCGGGTGTGCAAATCCTTCACCATTCAATAGGTCAAGGAATTCCAACGCCTTTCGGCGTCCCATATCGACCTCACTTTCTCCCGCTTCCGGTTCGTATCCAAAATACCGCCAACCGTCGATCACCTGTTCCGGCGATCCTCTGCTGATCCCGAGTTGCAATCGCCCCCCGGAAATAAGATCGGCCGCGCCGGCATCCTCGACCATGTACATCGGATTTTCATAACGCATGTCGATTACCCCCGTCCCGATCTCTATTTTGCTGGTCTTTGCACCGATCGCCGAAAGCAACGGAAACGGCGAAGCCAGCTGCGACGCGAAATGGTGCACCCGGAAATATGCACCATCCAGCCCTATTTCTTCCGCAGCAACAGCCAGATCGATCGATTGAAGCAGCGTATCACTCGCTGTCTGAGCGTTATATGCCGGATGATTCGACCAATGCCCGAAGGATAAAAATCCGATTTTCTTCATAAAAAAGCTCCCTGTTCAATTTGCTGTTCTTTGCGCTAAATTTCTCATCTTTCTCCAACATGGCTTTCAGCCCTTTGGTTTCCTTTTGAAAACCGGGAAATTCGAATGGTTCGACGCTCACCGCATTATCCACATACAATTCTTCCAGCGCCCGGGTAAACTGTTCCTGTCGGCAATACTCCGCCAGGCGACGGGCAATTTGTTCGTTGTCATGGTTTTTGGTTTTAGGTAAAGTTATCAGTCGCCACTATCTAAGACTTCCACAACAAATCAATCAATTTTCTCCATTCGAAATAATCGGAAAGCTCCCCGTTCATTAAAATAATCAGCCCCTTTTTCGAAAACGGATCGTACAGCATGTAGGTGGATATGCCCGGGCCGTGTCCGCTGTGGCTGTACGTGGGAGTTTCGGTGTTAAGCAAATACATAAACCAGGTGTGGAAACCCAGGCTCATGTCTTTGGGCGTGAGGCCTTGCACAGCCGTGGCGTCGATAATGCGCTTGCCGTCGTAAATTCCGTCATTTGACCAGCAGGCCAGAAACTTTGCCAGATCATGGAGCGTGCAGCGGAGTTGGCCTGCCGGGTAATCGGGATACTTGCCCTGGGGTAATTTTTTATATTGTTTGAGCGAGTCGGAGTATTGGTAAGGCACCGCCAGCCGGCCCGATTGCACAGGCTCTAAAAACCAATGACTGTTATGCATTCCCAGCGGATTGAATAGCTGCGTTTGACAGTATTGGTCGAATGGGACTTTCGCAATCCGTTCGACGAGGTAACCCAGCAGGGCAAAGCCGATATTGGAATACCCGAATTGGCTGCCGGGTTCGGCGTGGAGGAAATTCTTGCCTGCATGATAGTGCCCGCCGCTAACAGAAAGATAGTCCCTGAGAAATCTTTCCAACGGAATATCGGCTCCCTGGTATTCATTCTCCCAAAATGGGAGCAGGTAATCCATATTATCCGCGATCGAGGAACGGTGCCGCAGCAGTTGCCTGAATGTGATCGGAATGGCCGGAAACGCTGGATTGACAACGCGAAACGGAAGAAACCGGTTAATGTCGTCATCCAGTTTGAAGTGTCCTTTTGCTTCGAGTTGCATAATCGCCGCGGCCGTGACGGTTTTGGAAAGAGAGGCTATATGAAAAACCGTCGAATCGGTCACCGGCGTTTTTTGCCCGATATCCTGAAAGCCGTAGTGCCGCATCCAGGAAATCTTGCCGCCCTCGATCTTTGCGGCGGCAAGGCCTGGAATATGCAGTTCCTTCATTTGCTTATTAACCAATGAGTCGACCTTCACCTGCGCATAGGAAATCTGGACCAGGAACAGGAGTACAATGCGGAGCAAATGATGCTTCATAGGATTTTTTCGAAAATCGGGCGTTGAGCCCGCAAGATAGTTTCTTACGACTGAAAAATTTGATATAATGAATATCAAAAAAAAGATAAAAATAATATCAATATATGTTGAGTTTTTCGAAGGCAGATCCTATTTTTGTTGTACTCATCAGCAAACTTTAAATCATCATGCGAAAGCCGTCAAAAGAAGATGTTAAGCGACTTACCGGGAATGCTACTGCCATGGAGGCCAGTTTAAATGGAAGAGGGGAGGTGGTGCTATGAAAGCGAAATTTGATCAGCGCTACGTGGCAAAGGCCGTAAATCCCGACCAGCTCACGACACCATACACCCCGGAGTTTTTTAAGGAACATGGCGCAATACTTTACCAGTTTGTGCCAACCGTGAAGGGCAGCGAATTGTTGCCGGGCGAGGTAATGTACGGCTACAAGTTTTATTTGCTGGACGATCCGTGCAAGGAGGGCGTATTTTGCCTTTCGTCCCACAAGGATATCGACACGCTGAAATCACGGTCGAGGTTCCTGGCAAAGGTGAAAAAGGAAATATCGAAAATTTCCTGAGCAGCCTGGTTCAGGGACTCATGACTAAGTAGTAATCAATAACAATTTATCATATGAGTACAATCGAAAAAGCTTCTGCACCGGCAGTACCGATATCAAAAGCTTTGGTGTCCAACGGGTTCTTGTTCATTTCAGGTCAGATCGGCTCTGCCGGCGGAAAACTGGTTACTACCTCCTTCGAGGATGAGGTAAAGCAGGTATTTACGAATATCGGGGCGATACTTGACGAGCACGGGTTGACTTTTAACCACATCGTCAGTGTTACCGTATATCTGACGGATATGAGGTATTTCGATGACCTGAATGCCGTATACCAGACGTATTTCGCGGACCGCTATCCAACACGCACGTGTATCGCGGTGGCAGGCTTACCCAAGCAGGCACGTGTCGAGTTGACCACAATGGCTAGTTTGGAACTCAAAGCGAGCTAGGTTGTCAGTTCCCGCTTCTCTGTGGAGAATATGGTAAAAAAATGAGCAGGTCGTCCATCGGACTGACCTGCTCGCTGATAATGGGTTCCTGAGATGCCTTGTTTACTCAACCACTATTTTCCCGGTGTTAATGCCATTGCCCGTATTAATCCGCAGCATGTATAAGCCGGCAGGCAGGTTGAGCACTGTCTTGTTGCCATTTTCGGTTTTGATCTGAGCCGGCACTTGCTTTCCAAGTGCATCTGTCAAGGTCAGGCTTTGGATTGGCGCATGCGTACGGATGGTTACGGCACTTCCCTGTTTGACGGGGTTTGGATAAACCGTCCACGTTTGCTTGGGCGTCAGGGGTTTTATTGCGCTTAGGGCGAAAGTACCGTCCAGATCCACCGAGCGGAGTCGGTAGTAGGCCGTTCCCGCCATTTGGGCAAACCCGGCATCGGTAAATGAGTAGGTCAGCAAGCTGTTACTTTCACTCGCCGCTGTCACCTCGCCGATTTTTTCGAAGTTTCTGGCGTCGGTGCTGCGCTCTATCTCGAAATGGGAGGCATTGTCTTCCGTGGCTGTTTGCCAATGCAGTAATGCCGTGTTTTCGGACTCCACGGCCTGGAAGCTCACCAGACGGACCGGCAGCGGGTTTTCGCCTGTTTTTACAAAAAATCCGCTAAACCCTGTCACATCGAAACTTACTTCCCACCTTCCGGCTGTGAGGTTCCATACGATATCCGCATCTTTCGGATCAATGGTCGCGGTGGGGCCGGGGTAAGTAGCCGGGTGGCCGGAGCCATCGCTGCTTTCACCGCCGATTTTCTCTATTCGTAAATTGGCCTTGCCGGCGGCATCACCCGGGTTGGCGGGCAGATCGTTGGCGTTAACACTGTTGAAACTGGTAAACTCCGCCTGTGTAAAATAAAGGGTTACCCGACCGCTGGCGCTTCCGGCATTCTGCGACGGGGTGATTTGGTAATGGCGTTTGACATAATTGGCGGGCTGTGCAGCTTCGATCCACACTTTGGCCGTCACTGCCCCTGCAACATATCCAACGGAATTGGTATTGCTCGCCAGGCTGGCAATGGGCGCACATCCGTTGCTGAACATTGTATACTGGCCCTGTTGCAAGGTTGCGGTAGCCAATGTCGGAGCCAGCGCATTGGTAAATGCCGGCGCGGCACTGAATTGTATCGGGGCATTTTTCGCGGTATTGTTTCCATTTCCGAGCTGTCCGAATTCATTTTTACCCCAGATCCAAACGGAGCCATTTTTTTGAATACCATGCGTATGGACAACGCCTGAGCTGACGCTTGCCCAGGCGGTCCCGGAACTTATTGCCACGGGCGTAGTCCTGCCGGTGTTTGTGCCGTCGCCTAGTTGCCCGTAGACATTATAGCCCCAGGCCCAAAGACTTCCGTCGGTTTTAATAGCGTGCGTGTGATAGCCACCCAGCCTGACGGCCGCCCAGTCCGAAGCCGAACCTGTTTGGACGGGCGTGTTTTTGTACATGTTCGTTCCATCGCCCAATTGGCCGCTGTCATTAAATCCCCAGGCCCAAAGGGTACCATTTTTTTTGATCGCACTATTATGAAGCAATCCGACGCTGACGCTTGCCCAATCGGTAGCGGCGCCTACCTGCCCGGGTGTATTCGTGCCGGCGTCGAACCCTTCGGTTCCGTTGCCCAGCTGTCCGTAGAGGTTATCGCCCCAGGCCCAAAGCGTTCCATCTTTTTTGAGAGCCGCGGTGTGATAATATCCTGCTCCGACACTTGCCCAGTTGGAGGCCGAACCAATCTTTACCGGCGTTCTTCGCTCGTCGTTAGTTCCATCGCCCAACTGTCCGGCATAGTTAGCTCCCCAAGCCCACAATGAGCCATCGGTTTTGATGGCGAGGGAATGGTCTTTCCCGGCCGCGATACTTAACCAGTTTGCATCCGTTCCCACCTGCACCGGCAGCTTTCTGTCGGCGTACAGTCCATCACCTAATTGCCCGTAGCTATTGGCCCCCCATGTCCAAAGGGTACCATCGCTTTTGATGGCTAAGGTATGGCTTTCTCCCGCACTGACGTCCGCCCAGGTCGAAGGAGACGCTATCTGGACAGGTATATTTTTACTGTTGTTATTCGTTCCGTCGCCCAGTTGCCCGTTGGTGTTCTTTCCCCAGGCCCAGAGCGTCCCGTCGCTTTTGATAGCGAACGAGTGCTGCGCGATCGGACCACTTTTAATGGTTGTGTAATAGGAACATTGGGCGAAAATGCCCTTGCTGATAATCAGGAAAAAAAGGGTTGCGTAAAGTGTTATTTTCATATATGTAACTGGTTATTGTGTAAATGTGGGTATTTTTTTTGAGCATTTGAAAAACGGTAAGAGTCACAAATTGGCTAGATTTACCATGCAGTTGCCCGACATGCCCCGGGTTGGTGTACTTTTCTTATGGTTAGACAAAAATCGACAATACCATATTATACCGACATTAATACCTTCCTGGCATCGATTCCATCGCCAGGAAGGACAATTAACCCACTTTTTTATTGTCTCAGGCTGAAAAAGTTGGAGCGGCCGGCAGAGATTTATAAGCCTCCCTTCAAAAGGTCGTTTTACTTTTTTGCATTGTTTGTCAATTCAGGTAATGCGCAAATCAATTACGGCGACAAGACAGTTACCAACCCGGAGGCGTACCTTGTTTTTCACTCTCCCGATTTGGTATACAGCTTCTCTCATGATGAGACGTTGGAAGGATATGTGATCTATTTCAAATCTGAATGCTTTTCGTTTTTCAAGCCCGACTTGCATGAAGAGTTCCCGTTCTTCAACCGTTTATATACAAACCTTTTCAAACTGGACCAGGCGTCGTTTCAGACACTGGCACCCCATTTCGAGGATGTAGTTGCGTCCTATGAAAGATCCGGCGCCGAATCGCATATGGAAGCCCGCGCGAGGCTGCTTGCATTGTTCTATTACATGAAAGTGTTTGCAGCAGAAAGAAAAAAGATAACACGGTTCGCGACGCCCCAGTGTAGGCTTCCCTGGAATTAGGACGGTGAAGGATTAGACTCGAAAAGAGCTAATTTAACTGTCACATGAAAAAGAAAAACTACTCAGAGACCCAGATCGTGGCGATCCTCAAACAGTATGAGGGTGGCCGAGAAGCTATGGATGTTTGCCGCGAATACGGCATTTCAAAGGCGACGCTGTTTAACTGGCGTAAAAAGTACAGTGGAATGGAAGCCGCTCAATTGAAAGAGTTAAAGGCGCTCCAAGATGAAAATCGGCGATTGAAGCAGATGTATGCCGAGCTGAGCCTGGATTATAAACTCGCCAAGGACATCATCGAAAAAAAGCTGTAGAGC
>NZ_FNAN01000016.1 GCF_900101885.1 Dyadobacter soli
CCAGTTTAGCCTTCATCTTCTTGTCAATATTCTCCTTTTTGCCCAACACCTGATTAAGCTTATCAACTGTGTCCTGGACCTTTTCCTTGCTGATCGTAGTGAAGTCGGGCGGGTCGGGAAGGCTATCTTCGGCCGTGGCCACGCTCTGGGCATATTCCCAGATATGGGCTAACTGCTTCTTGATCTTTTCCTTATTAGTAGCAATCGCGTTCCGCCAGACAAAAGTATATTTATTGGCATTCGCTTCGATTTTAGTCCCATCGGTATAGACCTCTTCAATGCTCAACAGACCTTCCTGGGCAAGTAATAGCACCACTTCTTCAAAAATTTTCCGCAATGCATCCTTCAATCGCACACCCCTGAACCGGTTAATCGTATTATGGTCGGGGTAGCTCATCGAGCTCAAAAACCGCCGGGCGGCCCCGATGAAATAAATGCTCTCCTTGCAGGCTGCTTCCAGCTTTCTACTCGAATAAATATTACTTACATAACCGTAAACAAGCACTTTTAGAAGCATCTGCGGATGATAGCTCGATGATCCGATCGTGTGATAGGCTGCATGAAGGGGTTCCAGGCTGATGCTATTGATCACATCGTTGACCACCCGGCAAGCATGGTCTTTTGGGATTAACTCGTCTAACCTTGGAGGAAGCAGCATTAATTGCTGCTGATTATAAGGCTTGAAGGTAGGGTGTCGTCGGGCCATCTATCCTGGATTGCTAATATCTAAAGATAATCAATCGCAGGAAATCGGCAAAGCTTTGAAAATGAAAAGAGGATGTCCTTTTTGAGACACCCTCTTTGCTTTTATGGCATGTGGATCGCTTGCTCCCGGTCGGGTATCCGCCATCCTACAAAAATCCAGACAAAGAAGATCCGCGAAAATGCGATTGAAATCGCTAATCCACGCATTCAAAAGCCGATCTACTTGGGACGTTTTAGGCAGAAAAAGGTTTTAAACTTCACAAAGTTGAGCTAGATTTGTTGATGTCTGACACATTTTCACTTCCTGTTGAATATCTTGGCTCGAACTATGAGCTGCCACTAACAATTGTTCCTATTGGTTATTCCTATCAGATTCAGATAGTATTAGACGGCCAGGAGTTGAAATTCGAGAAGGATGAAGAGGGCAAATACCGCGTGATCAACGCGTCTGACTCGGGCAAGACTAACACGGGTTTGATTCAGGCGATCATCACAACCTTGGAATCCTTAGTCTAATCCTGTGGGCTAAGTCAGTCTCAGAACCATTTATGGCGACGACACATCCCGAATAACTTGCAACATTGATGCATATTTGGTTTATTTGCAACATTATTGCATTACTAAGGCATCCGGATGCAGACATAGTTGTACCGGGCCCGCATTTTTTTACAGTCTTTTACAGGATTCAACATGCATTTCAAGTACATCAGGACCATAGCCCGGCAGGAGTGGAATTCTGTTTTCAGGAACAAAACCACGCTGGTGCTTTTCCTCGTGCTGCTGGCCGTATCACTGCTGGCCGTGTTTACGGGTTGGCAGTATGTAGGCAAATTTAATGCGCAGCAGGCGGCTGCCAGCTCGGAAGTGCATCAGCAATGGATGAGCCAGCCCAACCGGCACCCGCACCGTGTGGCGCATTACGGCTACCTCGTGTTCCGCGAAAAATCCCCGCTCAGTTTCTTTGATTTCGGGTTAGACAGCTACGTCGGCAATTCGGTATTCCTCGAAGCGCACCGCCAGAATACGGTGAACATGAGCGAAGCCGGGTTTTCGAACGGAATGCTCCGATTCGGCGAGCTAAGTATGGCTATGGTGCTGCAACTGCTCGTGCCGTTGTTTATTATCTTTATTGGTTTCCAGACGGTCGCCGGACTGAAACAAACCGGCGTTCTAAAGATTTTGCTTTGCCAGCGGGCATCGTATCTGGATGTGCTGGCCGGGAAAGCCGCCGGGCTGACTGCGGTCACCTGGGCATTGTTTCTCCCGTTGCTGGTACTCGGCCTGGTGGCCGGCTTCGCATACGCGCCCGGCACAGCGGCGGCCGACCTGGTATTACGTATAGCACTAATCGTTATTTTATATGCATTGTATTTCCTGATTATCACGCTGATGGTAGTCATTATATCTGCTATGAGTTCTTCCGCCAAAAATGCGCTTATGCTTTTGGTATTGGCGTGGATGTTGTTCTTTGTGGTGCTGCCGAAGAGCGCCCAGACATTAGGCAGCAGCCTCTTCGAAGCGCCGGGCAAAATTGCTTTCGAGCGGGCCATCGAAGCGGACGTCAGCAAGGAAGGCGACAGCCATGATCCCGACGATCCGCATTTCGCAGACCTTAAAGCACGTACCCTCAAAAAGTACGGCGTCGACTCAATTCAGGTGCTGCCGATCAACTACGGGGCGCTGGTGATGCAGGAAGGCGAGAATATCACTGCTGCCATTTTCAACAAACATTTCGATCAACTGATCGGCACCTATCAATCTCAGAATGCCGTTTCGGCGATTTTCGGGTTTGCCGACCCGTTCCTGGCGATCCGTAATATTTCGATGAACCTGGCTGGTACCGATTTCGATTCGTTTACCGCGTTTCAAAAGCAAACCGAACAGTACCGTTTCGAGAAGACGAAAAGGCTCAACGAAATCCACCTGACGCAAGTGTCGTTCGCCAACAATGCTACCCAGCGGGTGAGTGCGAAGAACTTCCAGGACATGCCTGACTTCGTTTTCCGGCCCGTGCCGGTGGGGCAGAACCTTACAGCAAGTGCCGCCAGCGTGATCGCGTTGCTGCTCTGGGTGGTTGCTGGGTTTTCAGTACTCCATTTTGTTTCCACTAAACGTAAATATCAATTATGATGGCAAGCCGCAAAGTATTCATGCTGGAAGCCAAGAACTTTATTTTGGGCAGGACGGTACTGGTTGGGGCAGTTGCACTGCTGCTCTTTGCCGCCTACGGTTTTTTCTATGGCAATCGTTTGATCGGCCAGCAGCAAGCAACGATCGACGAAGTGCCCGCTGTCCAGCAGGCGCATTTGAAGGGGATCGTCGAGCACGGGGCGAAGGCAACGGTGGGCTCTACGGCCTACTATCCTTTTTTTTACACCGTCAATCCGCCTACGCCCTGGGCAAGGTTCGCCGTTGGTCAGCGTGATGTGAACCCGTATACATTGAAAGTGAAAATGCTTGCCATCGAAGGGCAACTATACGATTCGGAGCTGACCAATCCGCTTACCTTGCTGGTCGGTAACCTGGACGCTTCGTTCGTCTTTATCTTTCTGTTCCCGCTGCTGATCATTGCATTGATGTACAATGTATTGTCTGAAGAGCAGGAAAACGGGGTCTGGAAGATCGTGCGGACGACTGCCGGCAGTATCGGGCAAACGATCGCTGGCAAACTCGCGACCCGCTACATCGCTATCGTGCTGATAACGTTCGTCATTTTTGTGTTGTCAGTGATCGCATTACAATTACCGTTGACCGCGGTCACATTTCAGTTGCTGCTGGTGCTTCTCGCGTATGTGGTGTTTTGGCTGATGGTCGGTACGCTGGTGGTAGCATTCGGGCGCAGCTCTGCTTTTAATGCAACGACGCTCGTATGTATCTGGATTTTTCTTGCTATCCTCTTTCCGGGCATTGCCAACATTGCTGTCAACAATGCCGTACCGATTCCCGAGGCGGCCGAGACGGCGGTGCGGCAGCGGAAAGGCTATCATGAAAAATGGGACCTGCCCAAAGGTCCGACCATGGAGAAGTTTTATGCCGTTTACCCTCAATATCGGAAATACCCAGTTCCCGACGACAAATATTCACCGGGATGGTATTACGCCATGCAGTTTTCGGGCGATCTGGAATCGGCCCAATCGGCGGAAATGCTGTTCGGAAAGCTGGGGCGGCGTCAGTCGCTGACGGAGAAGATCGGAGCATTTAACCCGGTGATCACAGCCCAGCAGGCTTTGAACCGGATCGCCAACACCGATCTGTCCAGCCAGGTCCGCTATCTGGAATCGGTGAAAGCGCATCACCGGCAAGTGCGCGAGTATTTTTACCCGTTCATTTTCGAAAACGTACCCACCCCAAGCATCGACTGGGCTGGTTACCCGGCTTACAAACCGGTCGCTTACGAGGGTGAGCCACTTGCAGGAAGCGTGGTTAAGATAGGCACCTGGGGCATTTTGCTGGCATTGTGTGCCCTGTTTTTATTCAAAAGCAATTTTTTACAAATTAAAGACATTCAAAATGCTTGAAGCTAAGGGATTGACGAAACGATACGGCAGCCACACTGCATTGAACAACCTCAACCTCAGCATTGGGGCGGGGGAGATATTCGCTTTGCTCGGACAGAACGGCGCCGGCAAAACGACCACCATTAACCTGTTTCTGGGCTTTATCGAGCCTACCGAAGGTTCGGCATCGATCGAAGGCGTTTCGGTGGCCGAGCATCCGCAGGAAATCAAGAAATACCTGGCCTACATTCCTGAAACCGTGATGCTGTATCCGAATCTGACGGGATTGGAAAACTTGGAATATTTCTCATCGCTGGCAGGTTTCGATTATTCTGCGGACGAGCTACGCAAATTCCTGTCGACAGCCGGCCTGCAAGCCCAGGCTTTTGACCAGCGACTGGGCGGTTATTCCAAAGGCATGCGCCAGAAAGTGGGCATCGCTATTGCCGTAGCCAAAAAGGCCAAGGTGCTGCTGCTCGACGAGCCTACCAGCGGCCTGGACCCGAAGGCGTCCAATGAGTTCTCGCAGATCATCCAAACCCTGGCCGCCGACGGTACGGCAATACTCATGGCAACCCACGACATCTTCCGCGCAAAAGAAGTAGCGACCCGGATCGGAATTATGAAAGAAGGTGTGCTACAAGCGGTGATTGACGCGGATAAGGTTTCGGCCAACGAACTCGAAAGCCTTTATTTAAAAACCGTTTAAAACCACCCTCTGATTAAAGAAAAAGTTACTTCACCATTTTGATGGTTTCGGCAGTGGCTTTGTCCTGATACCGGATAAAATAGATCCCGCTGCGCAGATGCTGCAAAGGCAAAGTGTGGGTTTTGCTATTTACCGTCTCGGATTGCAGTATCCTACCCGAAGCATCGGAAACCGTAATAACGGCCTTTTCGCTAACCTGCCCCAGGCTTACCTGCACATTACCGGTAAAGGGATTCGGATAGGCATTCATGACAAAACCGTCTTCTTTTGTCTTAACGCCGACGATTTTGCTGCTTCCCCGGCTGCCATCCATGTTTACGAACCGCAGGCGGTAATAATTGATCCCCGCTGCCGGATTGGTATGCATAAATGAATAATGGCTGCCGGCAATGCCCTTTGCCGGAGTATTCCCGATTTTCTTAAATTTCTTTCCGTTGACACTATGTTCTATTTCGAATATATCTCCCTGGTCTTCGGTAGCAGTATGCCATTCCAGGTAATTGACCCTGCCTTCGTTAACTGCCCTGAAACCAGCCAGGGTAATGGGTAGTGCCACCCAGCAAGCCGGTTGCAGCGCAGCTTCATCCGCGCAGTCGCCCAGGTTTCCGCTGATCGTTCTCGGGTGGGAGCTGGCATCATTGGACAGGTAAGTACAGAAATTGACCAGGCTGCAAACGGAAAGGGCTGGATTGTTAGTAATACGTAAACCGGTCCCTGTTAAGGTAGAGAGGTCGGCGTTCTTTAATCCGGATACGTTGGTAAGTTTGGGATTTCCGAGAATTGAAAAATACTCTCCAATGCTTGTCAAGCCGCTCAGCCCGTTCAGATTGGTCAATTCGGCATTGTCTTCAATTTCCAGATAGGTCAAACTCCCTTGAAGTTTACTAAGCCCATCAAGATTAGTCAGTAGGGTAGATCCGAGGTAAAGACCTTCCAAACCTTTCAGGTTGCTCAATCCGTCGAGGTTATCAATATCGCCGATAATTGCAATACGGCTCAGGTTCATACTGGCGCAATTGCCATACTTGGCTCCAAACTCATCAATTTCAGACTGCGAGTAAAAGGCATAGGGTCCCGACGGGCAAGTACAGGTAGTAGCAAGAGTAGTTGCATTCGAGCAACTGCCCGTGTTACCGGATACGGACCTTGGGTTTCCCGGGTCGGCCAGATAGGCGCACATACCAGGCAGGTTGCACAGCGAAAGAGCCGGATTGCTGGTGATTGTTAATGCACTTATGGCGGAGAGATCGATATTGTTCAATGCCGTTATACTTGCCAGCTGGGAATTGCCAGAAACATGAATCTTCCCAACGCTTGTCAAAGCGGTTAAGCTATCGAGGCTGGTTAAGGAAGGGTTTCCTGAAACCCGGAAAGATATTCCGATACTTTCCAACTTGTTTAGGCCGAAGCGGGATAAAGCGGAGTTACTTGCAACGAAAAAATTTTCTCGAATGCTTTTCAACCCGCTTAGGTCAAAGTCAGTTAAAGCGGGATTTTCCGAAACGTAAAGATCTCCGATGCTTTCCAGCTTGCTCAATCCAAGGCTGGTTAAAGCGGGATTATCTTCAATGTCAAGAAGCCCTGTAATGCTTGCCAGATTGCCTAATCCGCTAAGGTTGGGCAGGACGGAATTGTCAAATACGTTGAGCTGCCCGACACTTGTGACATTGCCTAATCCACTGAGGCCGGTACTGTCCAGGGATTCATTACCTTGAATCGAAAGGGTTCCGATACTGGTAATATTGCTTAGCCCGTTAAGATTGTTTAGCAATGGGTTGAACCAGATATTAAGGTTCCCTTCGATTTTAACAATGTCATTCAGTGCGTCGAGGTTGGTAATGTAGAAGCCATTGATGGTTACGTCGTTTAAAGTGATATTCGTGCAATTGGCATACCTTGTCCCGAAATCATCGACGTCTTCTTGATACGTAAACCTAAAATTTCCCCAGGGGCATGCGGTGGCACAGGCAGCAACTACTGCGGCTTCATTTAAACAGTTCGCCAGGTTACCGCTTATGTTTCTTGGGTTACCCGTGTCGGACAAATACCTGCATAAATTGGGCAGCGTGCACACCGAAAGTTGTGGATTTTCCAAAATTGTCAATCCTAATCCTCCTATTGAATTTGCATTAACGTTTTGTAAACCCGATATATCGTTGAGGGAAGCATTGTGGGCAATAACTAAGTTTGACCCCAACATAAACAAACCGTTGAGTCCGTCGAGGTTGGTCAACGCAGCATTATCTATTACATAAAGCTCTCCGGCATAGCCTAAATCTTCCAAACCAGTCAGGTCGGTAAGGGACGGATTCGCGTTCAAAAGAAAAGCCTGGTCTACTTTGCGCAGTTTTTTTAATCCCTGAAGGTTACTAAGGCCAGGATTATTAACAATATCGAGATACCCTGTAATGGTTGTAACATTGCTTAGTCCGTCGAGGTTGGCAATGGTTACGCCGTTGATCGTTACATTGCCTAAGGTTATATTGGTGCAGCCAGCGTATGTGGTGCCGAAAGCATCAATATCTGCCTGGGTGTAAAAAGAAAAGTCTCCCGTGGGGCACTGGCAGAAAGCGGGGGAAATGCTGATCGTGATAAATACAAAAAAGAGTAGAATATTATGTTTCATAGCGGGAGCGTTTGGGTGGATAGCAAAGAAAATTGCAAATAACCCAGGATCTCCTACCCGCACGGGTAGTTTTCAGGCGGGGTAGGTTTCAGTATCTCAAGCATTTACGCGCCCTGCGATCGGTCGTTCTCCTGCCGGCGAAACGGAACAATGCGTCCACGCCGTACCAAACCGATATTTCAAATGCACCGGTGTCCGGGCCAAGGGATGACACGGGCAGGTCGTAGCTGGCCTGGAAAAGGATATTGCCGTAAGCCCATCCGGCGGTACCGATCAGTGCGTCGCGCCGGGTGCTTCCCCAGACCATACCGCGGTACCATGCACCTATCACAAGCGGGGAAAATATCAGGTTGAAGCCGGCTTCCAGCTGCCTCGAACTTCCCTGTTTTCTTACTTGCATTCCAAGGTTCAGCGCGCTTTCGCGGCTTAGGTCACTGCCCAGATTGTTGCCGAAGAGGGCCGGAATGCCGATCGGAATTTTGGAGCCGAGCTGAACATTGATCCGCTGGTGGTCGATGCTTATGGGGCTGTTGATGCCTATATTGTGCCAGGCGCCGCTGATCCAGTAAGATGCGTAGTCTTCGTGCCGGGGCAGGTATTCAAGAATGCCACCGACCGATAAGGTGAACCGGTTTTGCTGGATGGCGCTTCCGGAGAGCGGATCGGGGCTTCCCAGAAAATCGGATACATAGGTCAGGTCGGCACCGTTCCATCGGTTCAGTGCAAACGCAGCCTGGCCACCGCCGATTAGCCGGAGCTCCTTCTGACCGTCGAGGTACACCATTTTTGAAAACTGGGCCGAAACCTGATCGCTTTTCAGTACACTCCCGCGCTGGTCGTGAAGCACCTGCACACCCAGGCCGATTTGCTGGTCTTCGGCATAGGTATCGAACGAGAACGCGGCGGTTTGGAATGCAGTACCCACGGTGGCCCATTGATTACGGTAATTGGCGATCAGGCGAGGCGTTCCGGCGTCTCCGGCAAGTGCCGGATTGGCATAAATAGGATTTGCGTAAAACTGGGAAAATTGCGGCGACTGCGCCCGGGCGGAATTCAACAGACAACAAATCGCACCCGAAAAAAGTAGAATTCTCTTCATATATCAGCGCGTCAGGTAAATATTCCCCCTTAATTTTTCGGATTTCTTTTGATCAATGTAGCGCACGTCGGCTTCGTACACATACATATCGGCGGGCATTTCCTTGCCGCCGAAAGTGCCGTCCCAGGATTCGCCGGGCTGCTGGCTTCCCGGCTGGACGTTTTTCATTTCAAATACAATTTCTCCCCACCGGTTCCGGATCCGCAAAAGACTGATTTCACTAATGCCCGCGCCAAACAGCGTATAGCGGTCGCCAAAACCGTCGCCATTGGGGGTAAATGCCTGTGGAATGTCTATCTGGCATTCCCGCACTACAAATGCCGCAGCACGTTCCGTCGAATCCATGCAAACGCCGCCTTTTACCGTAACCAGTTTAACATCGTATATGCCTGGCTCAAAAGGGAGGGCCGGCTCGCGCGCCTCGGCGGTACGTCCGTCGCTGAAATACCACAGATAGCGGTCGGCCTGCTCGGAACGGTTGCGGATAACGACCGGGCCCGGGGCGCAGAACAATGAGTCACCGGAGAAACCGAAATCGGCTTTGGCGGGCGATACGACAGTTACCGCGGCTTTTTTGGCCACTACTTTACAAGCCTGGGTATTGCGGAAGATGCTCAATGTCACCTGGTAGGTCCCTGCGCCGGGATAGCGGTGCTCGGGTGAATGGTTGAGCGAATCGGGCGGGCTGCCGTCGCCGAAATCCCATACAAATCCGTACTCGGGGGCTGACTGGTTGGCAAACTTCACTGCGGAATTGTCGCAGGCCAGCGCGGGGGTTTCAAATGAACCGGTGGGTGCTTCGGTGGTCCTGATCGTCAATTGTGTAGAATCGGAACCGCAGTCCGTATATGCGATGAGCGTCACTTTATATTCGCCCTTGCTTTTGGAAAACGTGTGTGAGGGATTAGCGGTGGTGGCGATGGTCCCGTCGCCGAAGCGCCATAGCCAGCGAACAGGTTTTGGAACGGAAGCATCCTTGAATTGCACAATTTCGCCCGGACACACTTCCGATTTAGAAATGGTATACAAAGCCTTCACTGTCGACGGATACACACGGATCGCTACCGAATCATTGTCCTGTCCGCATTCGCCGGTGACTTTTAGCCGGACGATGTACGTAGTGGCGCTGTCTTTGGTTGAAAATATGTGGGATACGGTAGCGTCGGCGGATGGCAGCGTAGTACCATCGCCAAATGACCATACCGGGGATTGCTTGTCGTGGCCCGTGGACCGATTGGAAAACAGCAGCGAAGCAGGGGTGCACCGGAGCATGGTCGAGTCGACGCCGATCTCCGCCTGCGTGCCCGGCCGTACCGTTATTTCTTTCGTGTCGGACTGCCCTCCGCAGGCATTGTCGGATGCTACGCTGATCTGGTAAACGGAATCCTTTCTGCTTGTATTTTCAAATATTCTGGACGGCAGCCGGAACCCGGTGAAAACAGTCTGACCATTTACTTTCCAAACATATTCAATGCCGGGCTCTGCCGTACCGTTGATATTGAAGGACACATTCAGCGGGGCGCAGCCGGCTGTTGCGCTCGGCGTAAAGCTGATTTTGGCGGGTGGTAGAGTAATGGTCACTTCCCGCGATATGGTGTCGGCACAAGCACCGGCACGCGCGATAAGTGTAATGGTCTGTCTGCCGGCAGGGAGTTGCAGTTCCGGATCGGCATCGCTGGCAATGACCTTGTTGTTGACCATCCACACATAAGCTTCTGCCCGCAACGACGTGTTGACTGGCTTAAACGCCTGCCCCGCGCAGCCGTCCTGAATGGAAAAGTCCGCTTTGGGATTACCGACGGTCACCTTCGCCTGCGCTTCCGCCTTGCAGCCGGTCTTGCTGGCGACGCTATACCGGATGTCGAATTCGTTCCCGGATAGGCCTGCGGTAAACAGGGTATCTCCTTTGATGCAGCCTGCACAGGAAGGCGTTGTCCATTGACCGCCTGCGGGCGTGCCGGAAAGCTTGATCCAGGCGGTGCCTTCGCAAATGGATTTATTATCTGCCGTGGCCTCAATGCCTTCGACAGTCACCTTCACAGAGGTGGTCATCATGCATTTGCCCGTACCGCGTGTGTAAGCGACGGTGAAATTGCCGGGCGTTTTGGGAACGAAGTAGCTCTGCCCGTTAGCGGTTTCAATGGCATCCCCGGTCCATTCCCCGCCCGGCAGATTGGCGGTAAGCAAAATGCGCCCCGAGCTCGTACAGACCAGGGTGTCTTTGGGAATGGAAACGATTTTTACCGGTTGCGCCGGTGACACGCTGAAAGTATCGCTTGCTATTTGGGTGCCGCAAGCGTTCTGGACTTTGGCGACGACAATGTAAGGCGCAGATGCATATTTTACGGGAATCTCCTGCGACGGCGAGAATGCGGTCCCATTAATCGTGTAAACCGCGCCGGGAATGGGATTGCCTACCTTGTACGTAATTTCTTCGCAGACATCGGGCTGTGGCGTAATGGACGGTGCCACAGTGCTGATTACCTTGTATTTCCGGGTGATCTTTTTGTTGCCGCAGCTGTTGTTTACAGTCAGCGTAACAGTGTACTCCTTAGCCTCTTCCAGTTTTACCTTCACGGCCGCGCCATTGGGTTTGGTATTGCCCTGGTAACTGTACTTTCCACCTTCGATGGCCCACTCGTAGCCCGACTCGTCCTGCGAAATGCTGCCGTCGAGGTCGATGATACCGCCGCTGGCGAGGCACACCACCGTGTCCTTTTCAATGACCGACACACCCGACACTTTAAAGTCCGGAACAGGCGGTTTGGCGAGCCTGAACTCCGTTTCTGCAGTGCTGGTACCGCAAACTTTGGAAGTGGCTGTCAGCTTCACCTTGTATGTTTTTGTGGGATCTGTAAATGAAAGCGAAGGGTAGGTATCGGTGCTCGTCCTGCCATCGCTGAATTCCCAGAGAAAATCGATCTCATACGTGGGGCAGCTATTGTTACTGATGTTCACGGTAGTACCGGCGCAAGCCGCGTCTATCACCGGCCGGGCTTCCGGCCTTTTCTTGAAAATCAGTAAATAACCCTTGTTGTCGTTTCCGCAGCTCACCGCGCGAATATTGAAGTTGTATTCGATTTCGGCATCGCTGCAATTCTTGGCAAACTGCCGGAGGTCATAAACGTGCGTGGCTTTCTTTTCAGTAGTCAGCGTGATACGCTCCGTTTCGCCGTCGCCCCATCGGATTTCATATTCTTTTGAATCACAAAAACCGGGTTTCAGGTTAAGACAAAGTTCGTAAGTCGAGTCGCTCGGAGTTACGCAGAGTTCGCCGGTACCGGTACAAAACTGGAAATCGACGGGAATTTGCGCATGCGCACAGAGGGACAGACACAAAAAGAGGAAAACGGGTAAAAGGTATTTCAATGCAATTCAATTTGATAACACAGTAAGACAGAGGGTACGGATCATAAATCCAAACGTTAAAGATAACGTTCGAAAAGAAATAAGTCACCAACTTTTTACTGTTGATGACTTATTTCTTTCTCCACTGGTTACAGAAGGTTTACGATTTGCCCGGCTTAGATTTTTACCTTTATTTTAACCGGCTAACCGGGGCGTATTATAAAGGAGACTGAGCTGACATTGTGAAACAAGCGACTATCAAGAAATTCCATTCATTTCTCAAATTCAAAAGAGGCCTGACTACATACAGTTTAAGGAAATTCAAGCTGTATGAGGTCATTATCTTTTGGTTGAAAAGCATTCTGACCCGTTCGCAGTTTCTGATCTTGTCCGGGATATTGGTGGGTTGCAGCGCGGGATTAGCCGGTGTGGTCCTCAAATCGCTTGTGCACGCGATCCACAACCTGATCACGCACAGGGTGCATTTCGAGACGCAGATATTCTTTTACGCCGTGTTCCCGTTCCTGGGGATCGTGCTCACATCAATTGTGGTGATATTGTTTTTCGGCGGCAACGACCGCAAAGGAATTCCCGCCATTCTGCACGAGATCGCGCAAAATTCCAGCGTTGTCGCACCGGTAAAAATGTATTCGCAGGTCGTGCAAAGTGCTATTACCGTGGGGCTTGGCGGCTCGGCAGGGCTCGAAAGCCCTATTGCGGTGACCGGTTCGGCCATCGGCTCCAATTTCGCCCAGGCCTACAAGCTCGACTACCGCGAGCGTACATTATTGCTGGCCGCGGGCGCTACGGCCGGGATCGCGTCGGC
Organism: Dyadobacter soli; assembly: GCF_900101885.1. Lineage (GTDB taxonomy): Bacteria > Bacteroidota > Bacteroidia > Cytophagales > Spirosomataceae > Dyadobacter > Dyadobacter soli. Next base: position 12,811 of record NZ_FNAN01000016.1, read on the forward strand.
ATTCAATGCGCCTATTGCCGGGATGATGTTCGCCGTGGAAATTTTGCTTACCGGCGTCGTTTTCACCGATTTTATCCCGCTCGTACTGGCGGCCGTTTGCGGAAATGTACTTTCCAGAATGCTGCTCAACGAGGAAGTGCTGTTCCATTTCAGCAGCCGTAGTCCATTCAATTACCACAACCTGCCATTTTACCTTGTGCTGGGGGTTTTGTGTGGACTTTACGCCCGGTACTTTGTGGTGATCGGGCACCAGGTCGAGCGGTTTTTCGCCAATCTGAAAGGCGGCCGGCTCCGGAAAGCGATGATCGGCGGGGCATTGCTTTCGGTGCTTTGCGTTTTGTACCCTCCGCTTTTCGGAGAAGGCTACGAAACCATCAAAGCATTGGTGAACGGGCAGGTCGGCGAGCTGATGCAGAACAGCTTTTTCGGCATTGTGGGTGGTCAGCGTTGGGCTGTGGTGGTGTTTTTGGCGATTGTATGCTTGCTAAAAGCTTTTGCCAGTTCGATTACCATTTTCAGTGGTGGCAACGGCGGTAACTTCGCGCCTTCGCTTTTTGCAGGGGGCACATTGGGTTTTGTATTCGCATTGTTCTGTAACTTCATCGGCATCAGCGACGTTCCGGTAGCCAACCTCGTACTGGTAGGCATGGCGGGCGTGATGAGCGGCGTGCTTTACGCGCCGCTAACAGCCATATTCCTTATTGCCGAATCCAGTTCGGGATATGATTTGTTTATTCCGCTGATGGTGGTAGGCGTGATGTCCTTCCTGATTTCCAAATGGTTCTCCGCCATTTCTCCTGACTTAAAAAGACTGGCCGACGAGGGCAAAATATTCACCCGCGAGCACGATCGGAACCTGCTTTCGCAACTGAACACGCTGGATTTCATTGACAAGGACGTCCCAGTCGTGGATATCGACCTGCCTTTCGAAAACTTTGTGGACGCATTGCACGAAAACCGGCACAACCATATGGCCGTAGTGGATAGCCAAGGTTTGCTGCGGGGGATTATCCTCGTAAAAGAACTATATCCATACCTGTTTGCCTCGGGAGATGAGGTGGCTTTGTCGGTGGCTTCGGTCATGCAACAGCCCGTAACGGTGGTTGCCGAAACGGAGCCTGTTGCCAGGATTATAACCAAATTCGACCAGACCGGCTCGTGGCATTTGCCCGTTACCGATCCGAAAGGCCGCTACATCGGTTTCATAGACAAATCACGGTTGCTCGACCGTTACCGCAGTCTGCTCCAAGCCCATTCGGGATGATTTTGCCTTTGTTTTAAGGAATACTTTTTTAACTTGCCAGGCCATAACCAAAGAAATACGGGTCCATTTTGTCGCGTATTTACTTCTCAACTCCGTCCTATGGCACTACACAAATACCTCCTTGTTATACTCGTTTTCCTAAGCGTTTTCTGGGGCTGCCAGGATAAGGAGAAAGCGCGCGCGCTTGATCTTCGGGAGCAGCAAATCCTGGCCCGGGAGAAGGGATTTGCGGTGAAAGAGGCAGATTATCAGTCGCTTCTGCGGATGCGCGACAGCCTTTTGACCACCCCGGATACCACAGTGATTATTCAGCGCTGGCCGGATGATATCGCCGGCCTGTGGAGCAGTAAGTCCGTCTGCCGCGAATCCAATTGCAGCGAATATGTGATCGGCGACCAGCGCTCCAACACCTGGGAGTTTGTGAGTGACTCCACGGGATTGTATACCCGTGTGATCAACAACAACCAGGTCGTGCGCGTGTTCGCCGCCAGGTACGACAGCACGCGCATCCAGCTGCATTACATGAGCGACTCGTCGGCAAGCAAGAACATCGAACTGACCGTCGAGCTGGGCCGGGATAATAATAAGAACCTCATCAAGGGAATGCAGACTACGGGCATCGACAAATCGTGTACCGCGAAATTTTCCATTGAGCTCACCCGCTTAACCAACCGCTAGACTATGCCGCTGCTCAACATACACATCGGCAGTTTACCGATCGAAGACCCGGTATTGAAGTTCCTGCTCGAACTAATCATCATCCTCGGCGCTCCGCTGCTGCTCAACAAAATCAAAGTCCCGCATTTGCTGGGCTTGCTGATCGCCGGCGCGGTAGTAGGGCCCAACGGCCTGAACCTCCTCTCCCGCGACAGTAGCGTGGTTGTTACCGGCACCACCGGGTTACTCTACATCATGTTTCTGGCCGGGCTTGAAATCGATATGGGCGATTTCAAGAAGAATATGGGCAAGAGCATCACGTTCACGGTGTTCACATTTGCGGTCCCATTCATTTTGGGGATGATAGGCGGCTATTACGTCCTGCATTTCTCCATGCTCACGACGGTCCTGTTCGCGAGTTTGTTCTCCTCGCATACCCTCATTTCCTATCCGCTGGTGAGCAAGATGGGTATTGCCAAAAACCTCTCGGTGAACATTACCGTAGGCGGCACCATGCTGACCGACGTGCTCTCGCTGCTCGTGCTTGCCGTGGTAGTAGGTATGACGCAGGGGGAGGTAAACAGTGCATTCTGGCTACGCCTGGGTTTCTCTGTGCTCGCATTCAGTCTGGTAGTACTATTTGTTTTTCCAATAATAGGAAGGTGGTTTTTCAAAAAGGTCGACGACAAGATTTCGCAGTACATATTTGTGCTGGTGATGATCTATCTCGCTGCGGTACTCGCCGAGCTAGCTGGTATCGAGGCAATTATCGGCGCCTTTTTTGCCGGGCTTGCATTGAACCGGCTCATCCCGCACACCTCCGCACTCATGAACCGGGTGGAATTTGTAGGTAATGCCATTTTTATCCCATTCTTCCTGATCAGCGTGGGAATGCTGATCGATTTCACGGTGTTTTTCAAAAGCCTGGAAACATTGGGTGTAGCGGCGGTAATGCTGGTTGCGTCAATTGGCGGGAAATACCTGGCAGCCGTTTTGACCCAAAAAACTTTCAAACTGACCAAGGATGAGGGAATGATCATTTTCGGGCTCAGCTCGGCTTCCGCGGCAGCCACGTTGGCGGCGGTGATGGTGGGTTATAACATTATTATTTCCGAAACCGAGAGCGGCGAGCCCGTGCGTTTGCTGAGCGAGCACGTCCTCAATGGCAGTATCCTACTGATCCTGATTTCCTGTACGGTTTCTTCATTTGTATCGATGTCCAGCGCGGCGAAAATCGCGGAAGCGGATAACGAGGCGACGGCATCGGGTAGTAATCCGGAGTCGGAAAACATTCTGATTGCGGTTAATTACGAAGAAACCGTCGAGACGACGGTGAACCTTGGCTTACTTACCAAGGCCGCAAATAACAGGGACAGGCTGTTTGCATTGAATGTGATTAATGATGAAAAGAACGAATCGTCCGTCAAGAATGCCGAGAAAACGCTGCACCTGGCAGTGACCACCGCAGCCGCCGCGGACGTAAAGGTACTGCCGCTAACCCGGTACGACAGTGATGTGGCCTCCGGCATCAGCAATGTCATCAAGGAGCAAAAAATAACGGACCTCATTCTCGCATTGCAGCCCGATAAAGGTTTGACGCCGTCGCTGGTTTATAACCTTACCAATGGTTATCTGCAAAATGAAAATGTGAACACACTCATTTACCACGCGGCCCAGCCGATTTCCACGATCAAAAAATACATTGTGCTCATACCGCCCAAAGCGGATAAGGAGCCGGGCTTTTTCCACGCATTGCTCCGCGTATGGAACATCGCAAAATCGTCGGGCTCGGAAATGGCTTTCTACGCCACCGCGCCGATTATCGGTATCATCGAAAGAGTGGCCAAAAAGTCGGGTATCGAACTGTCGCTGCATATCATTGACTACTGGGGCGAAGCCGAGCAAGCTGCCGCTGCGGTTACCGACGACGAGGGCCTGATATTGTTCATGGCCAAACGCGGCATGGTATCCTACTTCCCCAAAATGAGCCAGCTGCCTGATTTTCTCAACCAGTATGCGCTCGACAATAATTTCCTGCTGATTTATCCATTCTCACAACAAAACGCGGATGAGACTGAAAAGCGATCGGTTAGCAATCACGACGATTTTGTGGAGATCGGAAGGATGATCGGCAAGATCTTTCCCGGGTAAAAGCGTGAACGGTGGTCGTTGAACTGATGTCCTTTCTGCTTTCTCCGCAAGCCAGATTCATTACTGGCACCGCGATCCGCAATGATGGGGTATGAAAAGGCTTTAAATAAACCGGAATATCAAGGAACTCCATCGCTGATTTAATGTTTTTTTGTTAGTAGCATTCAAAAAGATAGTGAATACACATGGCAGATAAACTGATTCAGGATATACCTTTTTCCATTCTTGACCTTGCGCCGATTACGGAGGGGAACAATGCGGGGATTACCTTTCAAAATAGCCTCAGGCTTGCCCAGCGGGTCGAAGAGCTCGGTTTCAGGCGGTACTGGCTTGCCGAGCATCATAATATGGAGAGCGTCGCCAGTTCGGCTACTTCCGTGCTGATCGGCTACATTGCCGGCGGTACCAAGTCGATCCGGGTCGGCAGCGGGGGGATTATGCTGCCCAACCACGCGCCGCTGGTAGTGGCCGAGCAGTTCGGTACGCTGGCATCGCTTTACCCCGGCCGCATTGACCTCGGTCTGGGCCGTGCGCCGGGTACGGACCAGGTGACCGCGCGTGCGCTGCGGCGTAACTATATGGAGTCCGCCCAGGATTTCCCGGACGACGTCATAGCCTTGCAGACTTATTTTTCAGCAGACAATAAAAATGCGAAGGTACGCGCCATTCCCGGCGAGGGGTTGGATGTCCCGATCTGGATTCTCGGATCGAGCACGGACAGCGCGCGGCTGGCCGCGCATCTGGGCTTGCCTTATGCATTCGCGAGCCACTTTGCGCCGGCCCATTTTCTGGACGCGATCGAGCTTTACCGCCGGAATTTCAGGCCGTCGGCGCACCTCGCGCAGCCTTATGTGATGGCCTGTGTGAATGTGATCGCCGCCGATACAAATGAAGAGGCCGAGCGGCTTGCCACGTCATTCTTCCAGCTGGCAACGGGAATCATTACGGGCAAGCGCCGGCCTTTGCAGCCGCCTGTCGACAGTATGGACGGGCTTTGGGGCGAATATGAAGAGGCCGCGGTAAGACAAATGATGAAGTACACATTCATCGGCGACCGGAAGCGGGTAGGGAAGGACCTGGCCTATTTCCAGCAACGCACCCAGCTCGACGAGCTCATGGTGACCAGCCATATTTACGACCCGCAGGCGCGGATACATAGCTACGAGGTGCTCAAAAGTGTTCAGGATGAGCGCGTTGCTGTGGGCTGATGCCTATTGTACCAACACTCGGACGGAGTGGTAGATATTCACTTTCAAAGGATCATCGCCCAGCACTTCGATGAGGTAGTATTTACCAGCCGGCGTTTTGCAGGCGATGATCGTTTTGGCAGGCATGTAGTTGGTCCAGAAAGCGGAGCCTGCGGGTGCATTGGCAATGGCGCCCTGCGTGAACGGCAATGCGGCGAGTGATGCCGGTGTTATCGTGTGGATTTCGACAATGCCTAGGTTATGGAATGCCACTTTCACCGGTTTCAATGCGGAATAGCAGCCATAGGAACCCCAACTGATGTCGCCTGCGCCGGCTGCCGTGATGGCGTAAGGGCTAAGGAGATTGAACCCTTTTTCATAGGGAACCGTGAGCGTTTGTGTCAGGCGCCAGGCATTTGCCTGTGTAGGCAAGTGCGAAACGATCCCGCCGCCGACAAGTGCCGAGTGACGGTCGTTGGCCGAACCATAGGCCTGTTCACCGGCCAGGGCACCACCCCCAGGCAGCGGTTCCTGGTCGTTGTTGCAATTGAACAGGGTCATTGACAAGCTTAGCATTGCGATACTTTTCAAGAGATTTTTCATGACGGCAAAATTTGTTTTGTTATACTTTAAAAAATGAATGGAAAATAAAGCGACCTGAATAATGCTATACTATTTTGAATCATAAATAGATTTATCTTCTATTTTGATGCTAATTACGTGTCATATTCCGCTTTACGGATGCAAAGCAACCATGCATTTTTTAGAACAACAATGCTTGCCGTTTAATTTTATTTGTCGGTAAAGTACAATTTATTAACTTCGTAAATTTACCCGCTGCCGAACCGGGTAAATTTCCCCTATGCATTGCGTAGATTCCTTCGGACAAAGCAAATCCCGACGCAGAGCGATGCACCGGGATTTGCATTAACGCCGTTCCAAAATTCCCTTCAATTATCCGGAGCGTATTGCTTACCGTTAGGGTTCGGGCCTGAACGATTAACAATCATTTCCGAAAACCAGGCTGGGATCAAGCAACATCTTATTACAACGTTTAACCTATATGATTAACCGTTTTTAAATATAGCAACGCCATTTTGTCCTGAGGTTTAATCGTAGACTACTGAATTCATTTTCAATCAATAACCAAAAGTAATTCAGGCTTTTTTCTTTCCCATGAAGTATATCGAATGTCGCAAATTGCTTTAATGGATAAACGCCGACGGATAGTTTTATTGGTAGTATTTTTTTATAAAATTGTCTTTAATTAATTAAAATATCAAAATACAGTCTAAATCAATCAAATATTGAAATATTTTTGGCGCTATTTCACTTTAAAATTGCGCTGGAAGAAGATCACTCCATATCCACTAATTATTATCTCCACTGACGTTTTGTTCTCGCGAAACCACAGGCACGAGTCAGTGCATTTCATTTCTCCCTATCACCCATTTTAAGAATGTATTACAGCGTATTCATTTATTTCTGTTTTCTAAACAATTGCCTATGACTAAAAAAACTAACTGAACCCAAACTTCATTTAAGGCGCGGCCGATTTTTCGATCGGGAAGATTTCTTGTGCCCAAAAATTAACATGACGGTATTCTAAACCATGTATTAATTGAAATTTATGACCAAAACTATTTACTTAAAATGGCTATGCCCACCCGCAGGTGTGTGCCTGGCTATGATGGCGCTCGTCGTAAGCCAACCATTGCCGCTTCTGGCATCCGGGATGCCCGGCATGAATACGAACCTTTTGCGGGCAGATGTTACCGTGAAGGGAAAAGTGACCGAGGAAAACGGGACCCCGCTGCCAGGTGTAAGTATACTCCTGAAGGGGACAAACTCGGGTACTACAACGGATGCCGCCGGAGAATACAGCATTACAGTTCCCGGTGCCGAAGCCATCCTCGTATTTAGTTACGTCGGTTTTCTTAAACAGGAAATAGAGGTTGGTACCAGAAGTTCGGTCAATGTGACGCTCGTGGGTGATTCACAGGCCCTCAGTGAGGTGATTGTAGTCGGGTATGGAGAGCAGAAGAAGGAGACATTGACCGGGTCCGTAACAACAGTGAAAGGGTCCGACGTCGTAAAATCCCCGGCCGTTAACGTGAGTAACAGTCTTGCCGGACGTTTGCCAGGCGTAACCCTGGTTTCACGAAGCGGCGAACCGGGCCAGGACGGATCTACCATCCGTATCCGTGGGATGAATACATTGGGTAATAACGATGCCCTCGTGGTGGTCGATGGTATTCCAGGGCGTTCACTGGATCGCATAGACCCCAACAGCATCGAAACAATTTCGGTTTTGAAAGATGCCTCTGCTGCGATTTATGGAGCGCAGGCCGCAAACGGGGTTATCCTGATCACCACCAAACGCGGTAAAACAGGAAAGCCTACAATTACTTTCAATGCGAATCAGGGTTTCAGCCAGCCTACCATCCTGCCTAAAATGACTAACTCGTCGGAGTATGCCCAGGCATTGAACGAAGTGGACCTGTACAGAAATCGTCCGCCACGGTATACCGCCGAGGACATCGCGAAGTTTGCCGACGGCTCGGACCCATGGAAATATCCGGATACGGACTGGTTCGATGAAATCTACAAAAACTGGTCAGGCCAGCATTTTTATAATGCCACTGTATCAGGCGGCGGCGAGGCTGTGCGCTATTTTGTTTCCCTGGGCACAAAAACCCAGGATGGATATTATAAGAACAGTGCGACGAAGTACACGCAGCATGATTTCAGGACAAACCTCGACGCGACTATCACCAAGAATATCAGTCTGCGCTTCGACGTATCCGGCCGTATGGAAGATAAAAACTATCCTACGCGCACAGCGGGAGACATATTGTGGATGGTGATGAGGGGCAAGCCCAATATGCCCGCATATTGGCCGAACGGCGCTACCGGGCCGGATATCGAGTATGGAAATAACCCTGTTGTGGTAAGTACCAACCAAACCGGATACGACCGTGATAAGTGGTATGTTTTGAACAGCACACTACAATTGAATGTCAAAATTCCCTGGATAGAAGGACTTTCATTTACGGGTAATGCCGGGATTGACAAAGGGTTCAATTTCAGAAAGCGTTTTCAGACTCCGTGGTATCTCAATTCCTGGGACGGAACCAGCCGCGATGCGAATGGGGAGCCCATACTGGTGCGTGGGAAGAAAGGGGTAGGCGATCCTAACCTTACCCAGTATACGGAAGACAAGCAGGATATTTTGCTGAACGGTTATCTCAATTACGATAAAACCATTGGCACCAATCATATGGTGAAGTTTTTGGTGGGTAGCGAAAGAAGAACCGGCAATGGCGACAAGTTCAATGCGTTCCGCCGCTATTTCGTATCGACCTCCCTTGATCAGCTGAATGCAGGTGGGGATGCGGAGAAGGACAATGCCGGAACAGCATACCAAAGTGCAAGGCTGAACTACTTCGGACGTGTCAATTACAGCTTCAAGGAGAAATACCTGATGGAGTTTGTGTGGAGGGTAGATGGGTCCTACATTTTCCCGACAGCCAAACGTTTCGGGTTTTTCCCGGGTGTGTCTGCGGGATGGCGCGTTTCGGAAGAAGGCTTCTGGAAAAACAATATAAGCTTTGTTAACCAGTTCAAACTTCGCGCTTCGTGGGGACAAACCGGTAACGACCGTATCGAAGAGTGGCAATACCTTGGAACTTACGGTTTCCAGAACCAGAACATGGTATTCGGTACTAATATTGAAAGTAAAACACTGGGAGAAACCCGTATTCCAAACCCTAACGTAACATGGGAAGTAGCCAGCCAGGGAGATATCGGTTTTGATGCAAGCTTATTGAATGACCGCATCAATATTACTTTCGACGTATTTGATTATCGTCGCTCGGGATTGCTTTGGAAACGGAACGCATCCGTTCCCACTTCAACCGGTTTGACCCTGCCCAGCGAAAACATCGGTAAGACTTCCAACAAGGGATTTGATTTCAATGTTTCCTACCGTGGCAATGTGAAGGACCTGAAATACACGGTGTTCGTTAACGGTGGTTATGCGATTAACAAGGTGAACTTTATTGATGAAACACCGGGTCGTCCCGATTATCAACAGGTTACCGGGCACCCGCTCCCCACCAAGCCCAGCGATCCCAACGTACCTTTCGATCCGGACCGTGACCTGTACTATCAGGCAATCGGTATCTTCAAAGACCAGGCTGCCGTTGATGCGTACCCACACTGGGGAGGTGCGCGTCCGGGTGACGTCATTTTCCAGGATGTGAACAATGACGGCAAAATCGATGCGAGTGACCGTGTTCGCAACTACAAAACGGATGTGCCCCGCTTCCAGGGCGGTATTGGTGCTAACCTGAGCTACAAAGGATTTGACCTTTCTATCCTGTTTCAGGCCGCTACCGGCGCGCTCCGTTACCTGTCCCTGGAAAGCGGCGATTTCGGAAACTACTGGAAAGAGGATTTCGACGACCGCTGGACTCCCGACAACATCAATGGCTCCAAACCACGTGCTAGCAACAGAAGTGACGAATATTGGAGATCGCAGAGAAATACGCACCTGCTTTTCAACACCAACTACATCAGGCTGAAAAACCTGGAATTTGGTTACACGCTCCCGGCAGGACTTTCCGGCCGCCTCGGTTTGCAGAACGTTCGTCTGTATGTGAATGGAAACAACCTGGCTACCTATTGCCCTGGTCTGAAAGGGTTCGATCCTGAGGATAACAACACCGGCGGTATCAACTACCCGCTTTCCAGGGTTGTAAATGGCGGTTTATCGTTGACTTTTTAATAGAATATATATGAAAAAGATTGTAGCTTTTTTAACAGTTGCATTAAGCGTTGGCAATTTGACTTCCTGTAACCAGGATTTTCTTGACAAGCAGCCGCAGGACCAGTTTTCGGAAACCGCGGTATGGAGTGATCCGGCATTGATCCAAACGTTTATCAATAATACCTACCGGGGATTGGGCCACGGTTTCAACAACGTGATGTTCTCTACGTACAGCGACGAGTCTATGGCTGTTTGGGGGCCCGTTGTCAATGTGACCAAAGGACTTATCAATGCCAGCGATATCAACGACTGGGCCTATGACCGGGCCGGCTATTTTGTGTGGGACAATGTTTACAAAAACATCCGTGCGACAAACCTGTTTTTCAGCAAAATTGAAGGCGCTACAACGCTGGATGCTGCTACGAAGGATATGTACAAGGGTGAGGAGCATTTTGTACGGGCTTATCTGTACCATAATCTGGTATCGGTTTACGGTGGTGTGCCGCTGGTAACCCAGGCATATGGCCTCGGCGAGGAATATGCTATGCCCCGTAACACCTATGAAGAGTGTATCAAATTCATTGCGGATGAATGTGATAAAGCTGCCGCGTTGCTCCCTTTAACGCAGTCTGCCGCTAATTTGGGCCGCGCCACCAAGGGGGCTGCCCTGGCACTTAAAGCCCGTACGCTTCTGTATGCTGCCAGTGATCTGTATGCCAATCCAACCTGGTCGGGCGGGTACGCCAATCCGGAGCTGATCGGTTATAAGGGCGGCGACCGTGCCGCAAGATGGAAAGCGGCCAAGGACGCTGCCAAAGCGGTGATGGACCTGAACGTTTACAGCCTGAACGCACCTAATCCGGCTACACTGGCCGAAGCGTCTAAAAACAGGGCTGATATGTTCGTTTCCAAACAATCACCGGAGGATATACACGTACGTTTCTTCCTGGCGAAACTGGACAACGACGGTGCCTGGCCGGGACGCTCCAATGGTCCTAATGGCTATCACAACTGGGGCGGTAATACGCCGCTTGGCCAACTGGCGGATGATTACGAAATGAAGGACGGGACTAAATTTTCCTGGTCGAACGCGGCGCATGCCGCTGATCCTTATGTCGGACGCGATTCACGTTTCTATTCGGATATCTTATTCGAAGGTGCGCCATGGAGACAACGTCCGGCTGACGTGATCGACAAAGATCCCAAAGGCATCATTCAAACAGGTTATTGGGAAAAATGGAACGCGACTACCTCAAAAGTGGAAGTTGTGGCGGGGCTTGATACCCGGAAAGGGCCTATCGAGGACTGGAACGGGACGTATTCAGGGTATTACCTGAAAAAGTTTATGGACCCGGCGGTGGATGCCCAGTTTTTCCGGTCCGAGGTGCCATGGAGATTTATCAGGTATACGGAGATACTGATGAATTATGCCGAGGCATGTATCAACCTGGGTGAAGAAGCGGAGGCTAAAAAGTACCTGAACATGATCCGCAAACGTGCCGCAATGCCCGAAATTACTGAAACCGGCGCAGCATTGATGAAGCGTTACCAGAATGAGCGCCGCATTGAAATGGCTTACGAAGAACAGCGCTTTTTTGATGTTCGTCGCTGGATGATTGCTCCCCAGGTTTATTCCAATGCACGCGGCGTGGAACCGACTTACAAGTTGAATGCTGACAAAACAACTGCTGCCAAAGCTACTTACAAGATCATCGAAGTTCAGGAACGTAAATGGGTGGATAGAAACTACTTCCTGCCTATCAAACTGGATGAAATGAATAAGAATAGCAAGCTGATCCAGAACCCAGGCTACTAGTAAAGTGCGCAAAATGACCGGCGAACTCCCAGTTCGGCGGTCATTTTTATGACAACGGGTGCGATTTCTGGCGTACATTGAGAAATACTGAAATCTGCTAAATTCCTTCAAAGCCGGTAGCGCGTCGACAAACAGCAGATTTTGGCGACGAAAATCGCATATGGCTCTGCCCGTGCGTGTTTTATCACGTTGGTCGTCGGAAATGGGAGTCTGTCGACCGAATTTTATAATCCGCCCACCGGCATTTTAAATTGCATGCCGAAACAAAAATGGATTATAAGTCATGAAAATTAACATGAAGCATTTGTGTTGGGCAGTATTGTTTTGGACAGGCTGCACCACCACCGATCCGGACGTTGGCCCGGACGGGGCAGAAGGCTGGCCGGATCAACCCGAATTACCGGCGGTTACCGGGCACGAGACTTTCTCCGTCGCAGGAGATGAGTTTGTGGCGAATGTAATGGGGGACATGCAGCCACGAGCTCCGAAATTTCCCTCGCTCGACGTGCGCAAAGGTTTCCTGCGCGGCTACGTGGCCGACCTCGCGGGAAAACCCGTGAAAGGTGCGTATATAGGAGCACGTGTAACCCTCATAGGCGGTGCCTACTCGGGAGCGCACGCGGAATCGGATGAAAATGGGTACTACGAGATCAACCTGCCGATCGGCGCGGTGCATTATTATGCGACCGGTTATACAATCGATTACGGCGGCAGCAGGGCAGTGGTAGGCCTTACTCCCGCGGACGACAATACTTCCGGCTTCGCTTCCGAAAATGGCATGGTGAAGAACTTCGTCCTGCAATCATTCGGCGTCGGAAACAAGGACAATGTTTTACAGCAGCCAGGTAACCCGTCCAACTACTACGGAGGCGCCATCAGCTTCGACTATCAGGTAGATTGGGACAACAATGTGCCGAATTACCTTCCGGAGGACGGCGAGATCGAGATCGACCTCATACCCGACGGTGAAGGCTACTATGGTGAAACCAGATCATTTAAAGTTTACAAGAAGATCGGCTACTCCGGGCTCACCATCGTGAATGTACCGGTGGGCAAATATACAATCAAGGCCAAGCTCCGCGGCGCTGGCGATCTCCGGATCACTGAAACCGGAATGTATGCGGGCGCATACCCGCAATTCGGGCTTAAACCGCGGACAGCTGTGGGTACGGCCAGCATTTTGTTCACACCGTCGTGGCAGGTCACACCCGGTATGGTCCCGGCGCATCGCGGTAACTGGCAGGCGGTAGCATTGCGTTTGGAAAGAATTTGAAAACGTGGGTTAGTTCTGAGTAAAACTAATTTTTATCAATTTATTAATAATTGATCTAAATAAGAATTAGATTTGCCGCGCCTTCCGCAAAAAACTCGGATCAATCGGGGGCAGCTGGAAATCAGATATGAAACACGTTTACGACGCGATTTGCTTTTTTTACATTTTTCTCCCTCACGGGCACACGCATGCATATAAGCCGGTGCGTGCGGCAGTACTTGGACTGACACTGATGCTTTGGCTCTTCGGGACAGGCGTACGTGCGCAGTCCGGGGAACGGGGAAGCATATCCGGGACCGTGAAGGATTTGTTTGGAAACCCGGTGGCGGGAGCGTCGGTCCGGGTGGCTCAAACCGGCGTAGTATCTGATCCAAACGGCCGGTTTGTGCTAAGCATTGTCGCGGCCGGAAAGGTCAGTTTGGAGGTCAGCGCGGTAGGGTTTGCATCCCAGCGTCACGCATTGAGCGTCAGTAAGGGCGAAGATCTTCGGTTTGACATCCTGCTGACCGATACCAGCACGCAGCTCGACGAGGTAGCCGTTACCGGAAAGTCGGAGAACCAGCTGAAAATCGAGGAGATCCGCACGTCGGGTTTTAATGCGAATGTGATCGACATTAAGACCTACAACAACATGACCACCGACATCAACCAGGTGTTGAAACGGACGACCGGCGTGCTGATCCGCGAATCGGGCGGCATGGGTTCCGACTTTTCGTTCCGCATCAACGGGCTGGCGGGCAAAATTTACATCGACGACGTGCCGATGGACCAATACGGCAACTCGATGACCCTCAATAATATCCCCGTCAACCTCGTCGACAGGGTGGAAGTGTATAAGGGAGTGGTGCCTGCGCACCTGGGGTCGGATGCGATGGGCGGCGCGGTGAACATTATCACCAAGCAGCGTACCCGCAAGTTTCTGGACGTGAGCCAGAGCTACGGATCGTTCAATACCTGGCAAACTGCGGTCTCAGGCGGCATTCGCGACAAGAAGACCGGGTTGAAATTCAGGACGAGCGCGTATTATAATCACTCCGACAACAACTACCTGATGTACAGCGACCCGCGGTACGAAGTGCTGTTAAAGGAAGTCCGAAAAGACCCCGAAACGAACGACTTCCGGGCTGTCACGGTCGACAAAGCCCGGCGCTTTCACGACCGGTACTGGTCGGCGATGGGGGAGGCCGAGGTCGGTTTCGAGAAGGTAAAATGGGCCGACTGGTTTACGGTCGGGCTAACCTACTCGCAGAACATGAAACAGATACAGACGGGCGCGACGATCAACGCCGTCCGTGGCGGGTACTGGACCGAAAACCGGTACATTATGCCGACGATCAAGTACCGCAAGGAGAATTTCGTCGTACGCGGGCTGTACGCGAACCTTTACGGCAACTATTCCCGCGGCCGCGACAATATCAGGGATACAGCACGCTACGTCTACGATTGGAGCGGAAAATGGGTAGCGAATGCGGGCGGAACGCCTTTGGAAGAAATTTCCAACAAGATCGTCGACGACAGCTACGCCGCCCGGGCAAACTTCAACTACTACCTGGATAAGGCATTCAACCATAGCCTGAACCTGAACTATACTTTCGCTTCGACGCGGCGCCGGACCTATAATCTGATGGAAACCGACCCGGAGCGGCTGGAAACTTCCGGGCTTCCCAAAAGGCTCGGCAAGCATATCGTGGGGCTGAGCTGGCAGGGACAATGGCTGGACAAAAGGCTGATCGGCGTACTCTCCGCGAAATACTACGGAATGGATATGCAGGTGTCGGTCGACGAGCGGACATTCGACAATACCGGCAAGCCGACCGGCGGACAGATTGTCTCCCGCCAGAACTTTTACGGCTATCCGAGCGCCTCGCTGGCATTGCGTTACCGGCTTACTCCCGACCTGGGCGTTAAAGGATCGATGGAAAGAGGGTATAATTTGCCGGAAACCACCGCGCTTTTCGGAGATGGCCGGTTTGTCCTCTCTAATTATGACCTGACGCCCGAGCGAAGCGATAATTTCAATGCGGGCCTTTATTATAACCACTTCATTGGTGATCACTTCGTTAACTTCGAAGCAGGTGCTTTTTACAGGAATTCGCAGAACTACATTATTTCGCAGATATTGAGCGATAATGTGCATTCGCAAAGCCGGAATGTGCCGGGGGTAAAATTGTACGGTTTCGAAGCCGAGGCCCGGTACGGATACAAAGACCTGATCAACCTCTCGGTAAACGGCACGCTCGACAAGGCGCTCGACAGCTGGAAATACACCGATTCGACCCGCTCCCAGGTCAGCCTTACCTACAATGAGCAACTTCCCAACCGGCCGTGGATTTACGGCAATGCGAACCTGACACTTTCGAAGCGGGACCTGGCCGGCAAAAATTCCCGGCTGCAATTCAGCTACCTGTACCAGTACATTCATTGGTTTTACCTGACCTGGGCGAAGCTCGGCAGCCCGTCGAGCCTCAACTTCGTGCCTACGCAGACTATTCATACCGCCATTCTTACATATAGCTGGAAGAAGGATTTGTACAACATCTCCTTCGAGGCGCGCAACTTCACCGATGAGCGCGCTTATGACAATTTCCGGTTGCAGAAGCCCGGCAGGGCATTCTATGTGAAGTTCAGATTTTCAATAATGTAGTTTCAAACAATCCTATGAAGACAATTCTTACCAAAGGTACCTCCCGGCTTATGCTCGCAGCCATTTGCGGGCTTCCATTGCTGCAAGCATGTAAAGATACGCCCGATCCGGTCGCCGCACCGGAGATTAAAGACTACGCCATTTTCGTGACGGTCGGCAATGCGAATGCGACCGAAAGCTACTACACGCTCACGGTGGATAACCTCGAAAAGGACACGTTGCTCAGTCCGGTGAAATCCGGCATTGTTTCGGATGCGGACCTGTTCTGGGCGACCATTTACAGTGCCTATTCCAAAGGAAATTTCTATTTCACGATGGACGGCAACATCATCAGCAAGCAACGGATCCAGACCGGCAAGTACCGCGAAGTAGGAAATGTGGTCGCAGAGGCTGGATCGTGGGAGCTGGGGATGATGAAAACGCTTTTTAACGAGAATGGGCTCAATTTCATCAGCTGGCAGACGAGTTATAACAAGACGGATAATGTGTTGGAAAACAAATTGTTCATGGTGGATACAACGGCCTCGATGTCGGTAAAATCCAAGAACCCGATCAAGTTTCCGATGCCGAAGTACAAGCTGTACGATACGGATGGCAAAGAGGTGAAAAATGAGGATATGCCATTGACACCCAGTAGCTTTTCCATCCGAGACAACAAGGTATTTATCGGTTATTATTATGATTGGGCTACCAAAATCGACACCGCTTATATGCTCGTAGCCGATTATCCGAGCCTTGCCAATGTAAAGTTGCTGAAAGATGCACGACTGGGCCATGTGTCGGGCGCATGGTATGCCAGCTCGTCGAGTTTCACCGATGACAACGGCGATTATTATTTCAGTACGATCAACAACAAGGGAGAGTATGGCTTGCTGCGCATTAAGAAAGGGGCAACGGAGATCGACCCTACTTACGCATTTGACCTCAAAGAAATCGGCAACATCGCCCTGTCAAACGGGGGCTATGCGGGTCCCGACCATCATACCTATTTGAAGAATGGTCTTGCATTTATGGGATCGTTTGTAATCGACGTCCGTAACAAAAAAGTAGTCAAAGACCTGAATAGCTTTGGATTGGGCGCAGTTCAGAAAACGATGGAAACTTATTCCGAAAATAGTAACGATATGTATGTCGTTTTGAAAACAGATAATGCACGCTGGTTTATCGCCAAGTACGACGTTGAGAAAAATACGCTCAAACGCGGCGTGGAAATTAATGGCGGCATTACTTCCGTGAGCAGGATCAGCCGGTTGAAATAGCTCTTGCAAACGGCAGGGTAATTCCTACCAGTAAGTACACGTTTTCGGCAGCAGAAGAATTTAGCCCCGGAAGGCTGCCGCCTCAGTTTTTACAATCACCTAAACTTGATTTTACGCAAAGCAAATGCGGTCATCCGGAGAAGTAACCAGCCGTGTTTGAAACGTGAAATGTTGGTTTCTCCGTAGGTTCGGGCGCGGTAACGGATCGGTATCTCAATGAATTTGAGATTGAGCTTTGCCGCGCCAAAAATGAGGTCGAAATCGCCGAATGGGTCGAAGTTGCCAAAATAGGACCGGTTGGCTGCTAACCGGAGATAGTTTTCTCTGGAAATGACTTTCGTGCCGCAAAGCGTGTCCTTTAAATTCTGGCCCAGCAGCCATGAAAATGCAAGGCTAAAAAACTTGTTGCCCAGCAGGTTCAGGAACCGCATGGCCTGTTTTTCCATGGGGTACACCAGCCGGGAGCCATTGATATATTCGCCTTTTCCAGTAGCGATGGCATCGAAAAATTTGGGCAGTTCTTCGGGGGCGACTGTCATATCCGCATCCAGGATCATCAGAATATCGCCGCTGGCGAGGTCGAAGCCTTTTCTTACGGCGTCTCCTTTGCCTTTGCCATCCTGCTGCGCCCATTTGATGTCATACGATGCGGCGTAATGGGCACCCAGTCGCTGGATTTCTTCCCAGGTCTGGTCGGTGGAATTGCCTTCGATAAAGATCAGCTCGGTATGCCTGCCCATTTGCGGCGTGCGCTGAATAAGTGCTTCGATGTTGCCCTTCTCATTGCGGGCGGGGATAACGACACTGACACTCAATTCACCGGCAGGTTTTTGTTCGGCCTTCTTACTTCTGGCCACCAGGCAGGTAATTAATCCCAGGCTGTTGATCAATGGCAGATTACCCATGTACTGGTTCAAAAGCGGGGAAACCAGCGGGATATATTTTGGGAAAATCATCTTCCTGTGATGATCAATGAGGTCGAAATCCGTGAGATGGAGAAGCGAAGTAATATCACCGATATCCAGCCAGTTTTGCCTTTTCTGAGGCATTTTTAACCCCAGCCTTTCAGCCAGGTTCAGTACGGGGCGCCAGATGAAATTGGTGGAAGTGATGATTAGTCGCGTTTGCGGGGTAAACACCGGATGGATAGCTTCAAACACCATCTGAACATCCTTGAAACTGCCGACTGTGTCGCTAATGATCACATAATCAAATGTCTCGTTCAGGCTTAACTGCTCCGCATTCATTTGATAGTACACGCAGCCGGGCCGGTGCAGCCGGGCAAAACGGATCATTTCTTCTGAAATATCCATTCCGACACCTCTGGACGGTCGGAGCTGTTCCAGCAGGTAGCCTGTCCCACAGCCGATTTCAAGAACGGCAGCACCTTCCGGAATGATAAATTTTAAATACTTTACCAGCGACCGGTGGTAGTAAGCATTTCTCCTGATCCATTTTTCTCTTTGTTCCCCGCTCATTTAAATGTCTGATTATACCAGCTGGAATCAGCCAGAATGAATAGATGCTCATTGGGGATAGCCGTGTAGCCATTGCCCGGGATTTTGGGATAAACACCGCTTCCGATCAGGTTTTTTTCGTAAACCAGCATCATAGGCTTTCCAAGAATGTAAGCAGGTAACTGCCCGTCCGATGGCCAGAAACTGGGGTAAACCCTTTCGAAATAGCGCAAATAATGAAACGGAACCACGACTTCGGACCCCGCGGGCATGGCTTTGGCAAAGCCGTGAAGCTGCCGGGCCAGGCCGTCGGGATATGGATCAAAGCCGAAGCGCGATTGGATCATATAGGACACATTTTTGCTTAGCGTGCTCGGTTTGGTCTCAAAAGTGAAATGATGGGCGACCAGAAACGTAGCTAAAATGAATTGCAGTACGCATCCCGTCAATATCCAGCCGGATGCTTCCCGGCCGGGCATAAACCCGGCCTGTGCCCCGCGGTAGCTCAAATAAATAAATGCGCTGAACATAAATGCCCACAGGCCACTGATTCTCGGCGGATAAGAAATGCCCGGGTAAATGGTCGGAAAATAGTAGAGCGCTTCCGTCGCGAACATCACGAGCAATATTGTATAGCCACCGGCCAGTGTCCAGATAATCAATCCTTTGCGTGGAAAGAGGCGGAGCCAGGGGATGAAGGGAATTAAAGCTAGGCCAAAAGTAAGCGCACCCACCACCAGGGAAAACGCGATGTAATAAAAGAGTGTTGCGTCAAGCTGCGTGTTGGCAAATGCCTGGTTGAGTCGGCTGGGCTTTGCGCCGTTAAGATGAGAAAGCCACCATAAGCCAGCCAGGAACAATGCCACGGAAATGCCGATGATGGTTGCATTACGTTTGCTCAGCAAATAGCTGACCCAATGTTTTGCCGGGTCCTGCATAATACTGTCCACCACGGAAAAGAAAACAAAAAGACAGCATATCAGGACGATGGAAGACTCTTTCAGCAAGAAGGTAAGGATGAGCCAAATGATGAATGCGGACCATTTGCGTTGTGCCGCGCTCAATGCAAGAAATGCCAGCAGCGGAACAAAATATTGCTCGGGATGCCAGCCAAAATAATCGAGATACATGAAGTAGGCCATGGGCCCGAACACATAGACCAATGCTGTAAGCCAAACTGCCCAGCGTTCCGTGATACCGAATCGGGCAAAACTTCGATGATACACATAGAAAAACAAGCCCACCAAACACACATAGGCCAGAAAAAGGCCGTTAACCCCTAAGGGTTTTGTGAAAATTCCGATCAGCGGAATGAAGTAGTAATTGTGTTGCTGCGCATGATTTCCGTAAATCGTGTCGAACAGAAACGGACGCCCTTCCAGCCAGCCTTTACTCAGTTGGAGGATCACCATGCCATCCGAATATTGCTCGGGGCTCGTTTGAAATTGAAATACTTTAAGAAAAAACCAAACAACGCAGCCTATAACAGGAAGCATTAAAAGAAGTGCGTTCGCAAGTCGGCTGGTAGTGTTAAATGACATAACCGCAACTTACCATTCGTTTCCGCGATCTGAAATACATTTTCCGATAATTTATTTAAAGTAACCGGTTAACGAAAATATTCGACCGGACGAGGAGAGATCCTGGCTTCGCAGGCCTCGATTTCAAAAACCAATCTTGTCGAGCACCAAACGTCCACATGAGGGCTGTCAGAACCCATATAACTTATTGGTAATACAATGGTAATGGTTACTAAATCCCACTCCATTTCCTATAAGATACTTTTGGCCCCGAATCACAGTAAACAATAATTTTTATGCTTTCAGATTTATTTTTATCGAAGCTCGTACGTCTTTCCCTGTGTCTGGCAGCTTGGGTATTTTGCGCTTACCCGGCCCAGGCACTTCCCGGAAACTTCAATACGGGCCTCCTTTTAAAAACAGAAAACCTTCGTTCAAATACCGGGACCGTTGCGCAGTCAATCTCCGGAACAGTAACAGACGAAACCGGGGCGCCGCTGCCGGGTGCGACAGTAGTTGTGAAAGGAACAACCAAAGGCACAACAACCAATGCCGAAGGGAAATTTGTCATCGATGCCGGTACCGACGCCATTCTCGTAGTGTCTTTCGTCGGATACGCTTCCAAACAAACGCCCCTGAACGGGCAATCGTCGATAACGATCCAGTTGAGCCAGGACCTTTCGCAACTCAGTGAGGTTGTGGTAGTTGGTTACGGCACGCAGAAGCGGTCCGACATCACCGGCGCTATTTCTTCCATCAGCAGCGAGGGCTTCAACCGGGGTGTCGTAACGAACCCGGGCGAATTGCTGCAAGGTAAGATGGCCGGTGTTTCCATCGCGGCCAACAGCGGTGAACCGGGCGCTTCGCAGGACATCATTATCAGGGGGATCGGTAGTCTCCGGTCCGGAACGCAGCCATTGTATGTAGTCGATGGTTTTTTGCTGGACAATTCCTCCACCGGTGTTCCCACCAATCCGCTGAACTTCATCAACCCTAACGATATCGAAAGCATCGATGTACTGAAAGATGCCAGTGCAACGGCTGTTTATGGATCCAGGGCATCGAACGGGGTTGTCGTAATTACCACCAAAAAGGGTAAGGGCAAACCGCAGATGACTTTGTCGGCGTCCACGGCGATATCGTCCATGGCTAATAAAATCGATGTTTTCAGCGCCGACGCTTTTCGCAAGGAAGTTGTGGCCACGGGCGGGACTTTGCAGGATTTCGGGGCCAATACAAACTGGCAGGATGAATTGACGCAAACCGGCGTATCCAACAACGTCAACTTGTCGATGAGCGGAGCCAATAGCGAGAATTTCTCCTATTTCACTTCGGTAGGCTATCAGAATCAGGAAGGTATCCTGAAAAATAGCAGGCTGAAACGTTATTCGGGTAAATTGAATCTGAACCAGAAAGCATTCAACGGCCGGGTAAAGGTCGATTATAATCTCACGGCCTCCCGCACGGAAAATTTACG
Organism: Dyadobacter soli; assembly: GCF_900101885.1. Lineage (GTDB taxonomy): Bacteria > Bacteroidota > Bacteroidia > Cytophagales > Spirosomataceae > Dyadobacter > Dyadobacter soli. Next base: position 34,287 of record NZ_FNAN01000016.1, read on the forward strand.
GCCGGATATCACTTCTACCATGAGTGATATGCTTAGCCTGAACCCGACGATCGCTCCTTATACCAATGGCGTGCCTACCTTGCTGAACACCAATGCATTGAACCCGCTTGCCCGGAACAATTTGTTCAGCGACAAGGCTATCAATCACCGTATTCTCGCAAATATTTCACCTTCGGTAGAAATCCTCGACGGCCTTACCTACAAGCTGAACTTCGGCGTCGATTATTCGACTACAACCAGAAATCAACAATACAAGCCTTTCCCGGCGGTTGTGAACGAGTCCGATGTTTCCATGGGCGTGCTGGACAATACGATAAGCGCGAATACCAATCAACTTGTTGAAAATACGCTGACGTATAACTGGGCACGTAAGGATCATAATGTTACGCTCCTGGCAGGTCATTCCTTCCAAAAGTTTTTGGATGAAGGAAGAAACACTACCTACCGCGGATTTGCAAATAACAACATCGATCCTATTTATCAGGACCATTCCAGCACAACCGCACTGCCGACTGCCGTAAATTCGGACGCGTTGAAAAACGAGCTGCAATCATTCTTCGGCCGGGTAAACTATATCTATGCCGATAAATACATGGTTACCGGTACATTCCGCGCCGATGGATCTTCCAAGTTCGGACAGAACAACAAATACGGATATTTTCCTTCTTTCGCCCTGGGATGGAACATCAGCAAGGAAGATTTCATGCGCCATTCGGTTTTCAACAACCTGAAACTTCGTGCAAGCTGGGGACAGACTGGTAATCAGGAGATTCCTTCCAAAATTACCAAGGCAAGTTATTTGGAGCAGCGTCTGCAAACGGGCACGGGAAGCGTAAGTACTTATCCGATCGATACCGATGCTACTGCATTGCAAGGCTATCCGTACGGGATTATTTATACACGACTGGCAAATCCTAATTTGAAATGGGAGGTGTCCACGCAGGCGGATTTAGGGATAGATTTCGCGTTATTCAAATCCAGATTGACCGGTACCCTGGATTATTTTAATAAGAAATCCTCCAATATACTTCTGGAAGTTGTTCCTGCCGATCCTGTTCAGCCTACTTCTACCTACTGGACCAATATCCCGGATATGAAAATCCATAACAACGGGATCGAGCTGACCTTGAATTACAGCAGCGATGTGAAACGTGACTTCTCATACAGTATCGGAGGTAATTTGACCTACATTCAAAATAAAGTGCAGAAATCACCTTACGCGGTTTTAGCGACCGGGGCGGCACAAGGCTCGGGCCAGTCGGGCGCGACGATCAACGGTTATATCAATGATCAGCCGCTGGGCGCATTCTATATGTACCAATTCGACGGAATTAATCCGGAAACTGGTCAGAATAAATTCCGGGATTCCAATGGCGACGGCGCGATACTGGACAATGACCGTGTCGTTGTAGGCAGCGCAATCCCTAAGATTATCTATGGCTATAACGTTAACCTCAAATACAAGGCATTCGATCTGGGTCTGAATTTCAATGGGGTAGCGGGCAATAAGGTTTACAACCACACGACCATGACTTTGTTCAGCAGGGCGCAATTGGCGAAGTCGAACAACACGACTGATTTTGCCACCAAGTATCCCAATGAGGCATTGAGCAACGCGAATGTCGTGTCGACCCGGTACCTGGAAAGCGGCTCTTTTATGAGGCTGAACAATGCTTCGCTGGCTTACAATCTGAATCTGGCAGGCACTAAGCTGGGCAATGTAATTCAACGTGCAAGTCTCTCATTAACAGGTCAAAACTTGTTTGTCCTGAGCAGCTATTCGGGTTTTGACCCGGAGGTGAACACGGGATCGGCTTCCGGCGGGATCCAGACATTTGGTATCGACCGGTTTACCTATCCAAGGGCAAGGACTTTCCTGCTTGGTCTTAACGTGACATTTTAATTAAAAATAGACGGATTACTTACAGTACGTTGATAATCAAATCGTAATGAAAAATATAGGATTGAATAAAGTATTGCCCATTGTTGCTTTACTGGCTTTTTTCGGTTGTACCACATTGGAGGAGGATATTCTGGATGAGTCGCTCACCGGAACGGGCGAAGCGGAACTTGTAAGCGGCTCCATCGCCCCGGTATATGGCCTTCTCCGGGCTGGCGTGTGGCTGCATACGGCCCAGTTCGGACTTCAGGAGGTTTCTTCCGACGAAGGTATCCTCCCTTACCGCGGAGGCACCGACTGGTATGATGGAGGCAAGTACATCGCGATTTACCAGCATTTGACGACCCCGAGTAATGCCCTGGTAGGTGATACCTGGACGAACATCACCCTCACTTTATCGAGAGCCGTGATTGCTGCCGAAAGACTGAATGCAGCGGCTAAAGACGGTAATGCAAGTGCGCAGGCAGCTTATTACGAGATGGTTGCCATGAAGGCGTACCTCAATATGATGGTACTGGACAACTGGGGCCTGGTTTTCAAAAAAGAGCTTTCGAGTGACGTATCCCAAATCCTGAGAGGACAGGAAGCGATTAACTACATCCAAACCGAGCTTTTATCGGTGGTGGATGTAATCAGCAAAGACAATGACCCGGGCAGGATCAACCAGAATGCAGTGAAGGGTATGCTGGCACGTATGTATTTGAATGCTGCCGTATACCGCAATCCATATGGTACGCCCGAATTCAAAAAGGAGGATATGGATAAGGTGATTCAGTATACCAACGAGATCATCGCCGGACCTTACTCCCTGGCGCCTGAATACTTCGATCTGTTCAGTGACGATAACCACACGAGCAAGGAGCTTATTTTTGCGCTTGATCAGCGTGGCGTACTGGAAACCGACCAACAGCGCTGGGCATATTGGTCGATATCCGGTGACCAGATCCCAAGACCGGAGTTCCCGAATACGCGCGGGACGGACGCAGTAGCGGTAACCCCCGACTTTTACCAGACCTGGGTGGACGCCTACGGCAGCACGGACCCGGCCGATGCCGATGCCCGTTTCTTCAAGAAGAATACAATCGTACCCGAGAATCTGAAAGACCTTACGGGCGTTACGCCGCTGAATGATGCCGAGCATTATTTTTGCGTACAGGACACGCAGTTTGAAATGGACAGGGGAATTCTTCGGGGAGTTATCTGGGGGCCCAGAAAAGACGGCAGCGGTAATATCCTGAAATGCAGCGACGGTAAGGTGAGAATCTATCCGGTGATCAACAGGAGAACCAGCGGCGCCAACCTGACTTATGTAAACCACATACGCGATGTCAATTTCACCGGCCCGGGTAGCTTGCATAACACGGGCTACCGGTTCTCGAAGTATCAGTTCAGTCATACCGCCAACAATTGCTGCAGTTACAGCAGTGTCGACCTGGTATTGATGCGGCTTGGAGAGATTTACCTGATGCGTGCCGAAGCGAAACTGAGAAATGGCGACAATGCCGGGGCTTTGGCGGATGTCAACACATTAAGAACTTCCAGAAATGCCCGGCCAGCCCAGACTCCCAAAGCGCTGACCAAAATTGACCTTGATATATTGTTCCGCGAGTCGGGATTTGAACTGTATTGGGAAGCATTCAGAAGAAATTACCAGATCCGGTTTGGAAAATACGAGGGCAAATGGACGGAAAAAACGGACGCTAACGTCAATAAGCGCCTATTCCCGATCCCTCAGAGAGCAATAGACGGAGCTTCCAGCGAAGAAGGGTTTTTAGTACAAAATCAAGGATACTAAATCCGTTTTGTATCGGTAGGAGGGCATCTTAAAAGTGCATTTGCATAACAATAATGGCTGAATAATCATTTTGCAAAGCAAAGTGTTTTATTCAGCCATGATGCGTTCAGGACCATTCTACGCCCTGATTTCGTCTACCTGGCCAGCAAGATCCTCTGCGAAGTCGTACTGCCGGATTGATCTGTAATGGAAACGACATAGGCCCCCGCGGGAAATCCTTTCAAGGCAATGGTTTTCGCCGGTACCTTGTCCGATTGGTAGACGATCTTTCCATGAAGGTCAATAAGTCTGACCATTGACACAGATGCCCAGTCGGCAACATTCAAATGCAATATTTCCGACGACGGGTTCGGGTAAACGAGGGCCTTGTTCAGACCTCGCATTTGCACGCTCGCAATGCGGCTGTAAGCGAAAGTTTGATCGAGATCCACCATTTTCAACCGGTAATAGATCGTGCTTGCGGCAAGCGCGTCACCGTCGGTATAATGGTAATGATGCGTTTCGAATCCGCCTGCGGTGCCTTTGATCCGGCCGATAGCTGCAAAATCTTTCGCATCGGTGCTCCGCTGGATTTCGAAGTAATCATTGTCTTTTTCCATACTCGTTTCCCAGGTCAACTGCCTTGCATTGTCTTCGGACTTTGCATTGAATGACACCAGCGTGACAGGCATCCCAGTATCGATCGTTTGCACGCCAGCCGCATTCGATTGGTTGTTGGTAACAGGCGATGGTGCCGCCCCGCTGAATTCGAGCGTGGTAGGAGAGTAATACCCGTCAATATGGACCGTTTTGATCCCTGTGACCGAAGCCGCTATGTTGGCCGTGACGATCAGATAGGTATCGCCGGCAGCAGGGAGCGATATGGGGCGGGTATCAAAGCGGAGTGTTTCCCCCGCACCCGAAGAGGCATTGATCGTCGCGATCGGCGCGCCTAAAATCCTGCCATTCTCCGCCCCGTTATCCAGTGTCGGTGTATCGCTTTGGTATAAGTTGAATGAAGTGACGTCGCCAGCCTGATAGGTCCCGCCCGTTGCTGTTTCCAGACTCGTGAGCGTGGCACCCGCGTCTCCGTTAACTGTGACTTTGAGCGTGTAAACAGGCTGGTCAACTGCCCCGAGTGCGACGGTCCCGGCAGGCAGCGGCTCTGTCGAATACGTGACGCCCGAAACGCCGATGGTCTGCAAGCCCGCTACGTTGGTTTGATTGTTTATTTTGGTCAGAATGGTTCCCGGGGTAGCAAAATCAATGTCCATCGCATTGGCAGACCCGTCTACACCAAACGTTCGCCCGGTCGTGGCATCGGACGATACATTGGCCATTAGCCCGTAGTATTTGGTTGCGTTTGGACCTACACTATAGGGCATGGAAAACGTAAGCGTTTCTCCGGCGCCCGTTGCCGGTATGGGGTACGAAGCTTCCTCAACAGTTGATAAAGCCATGCTGGCACTGTTGCCGCGGAGAAGCCTGAAACTGGCTATGTCCGAGGCAGAATAGTTACCTGTCGTTTTGATCGTCACGGTTGTGGCCAAAACCTGGGCGTCTCCGTTCTTCACTTCCAGAACATAAACCGGGTGAAGCGCAGCGCCTTGTAATACGTTTTTGGGCGCGAGCGGCACGGTCGAAAATGTCACGGCCCGGGCGATTATCGTCTGCGTCCCCGACACATCAGTTTGGTTGTCTAACAAACTGGGGATACGTGTGTTTGGATTAAAAGTAAGTGCGAAGTCATTGTTGGCCCCGTCTACACCAAAGGTCCGGCCGGGGGTGGCATTAGGCGCCACATCAGCGACAACCCCGAAAAACGTGGTAGTACCCTTTCTAAGAATTTGTACGTCTGAAAAAGAAATCAGTTCCCCATTGCCTGTAACGGGCGACCCGAGTGTAGCCGTTTCAATCGATCCCGGATCCATGGTGGAGACCGAGCTTCGGAAAAGCCTGAATAAGGATATATCTGTATCGGTATAAGTCCCTGTTGTCCGCAAAGCAATTTTATCGATCGCAACGTCGGCGTAAGGGCTTGTTGTAACCTGGAAAACATACAGCACGTGATGCTCGGCCCCCCGTAAGGCATTTCCGGCAGGACGACGTATGGTAGAAATGGCAATAGGCGGCCCGATGATCGTTTGCAATGCCGCCGCGTCCGTTTGGTTATTGGTAATGGTCGGGTTATTTAAGTAACCAATATTGAGCGCATTGGCGTCCCCGTTGATGCCGAAAGTTTTGCCATCGCTGGCATCATAACTTGGCTTGGCTGTGATCAGGTAGTAGCGGGTTTCATTTGCGGGGATGCTTTGTACCGGTACAATGAAATCGAGTGTTTCGCCCGCACCTGTAAGATGCTCATCGAAGGTTAGGGACGTGGCCCCGTTCATACTGGGGCTGGTGTTCGTAGCTATGCTGAACACGTCGATATCCGATTCCGTATACGTGCCGGTCGTTCTGACAGAAACATGGTTGAACATAGCCGTCCCTGCATTGCCGCCTTCTACTTTGAGGATATACACGAGATGGCCGGCCGTACCTGCCGCGACGCTCGCGGCGGAAACCGGCCCGGTGGAGTAGGTAACCGAGGGCGCGAGGATCGTTTGCAGGCCCGACTGGTCGCTCTGGTTATCGACGGTGACAGGGTCCGGATCTGGCCCCGGGCTGTAATAAACGGCAGAGAGTGCATTACCGAGGCCGCTGATGCCTATTGTCCTGCCTCCGGTTGCTGCCTGGGTGATTGTTGCCTGTACAAAAAAGTAATTTGTGGAGTTGGCATCGAGCGTGATTGACTTGTTCACGCCTTCACCGCTTTGCCAGCTCAGCGTTTCTCCGCCTCCACCCGGTCTGAGTATTTCGCCTGCGCGCTGCGCATTTGCTACTGAGGCGTCGGGCCCGTGCAGCAGATAAAATGCACTGACGTCCGAGCGCGTATAGTTTCCTGACGTATTGATTGAAAAGCTTGTGATGACGACGGGTGATTCGGAGCGCACAACTACTTTCAGCGCATAGATTACGCTCGCCGCGTTCTGAGGAATGTTTGCTGCGGGCAAGGTCTCTGTGGTGTAAGTAACGGTGGTTTGCGCCGTAGCAAATTGGCTGAACAATGTAAAAATGAAAAGCCATAAAATAGCCAGGCCGGCCGAAAGGCGGGCGTGCGTAAAGATTGGTTTCATGTCTTGTATCCGGGCTTGGTGATAGCTGTGATCTGTGCAACATGCAAAGTAAGCCACCCATAGCGCGGGGCACAATAGTAAATTCTAGCTATACGTTCGGTGACAAAACCTGATCGAAGTCGATTCGCAATTTTGTTCCGGATTCGATACGGATTGTCAACTGTCCATTCAGATCCGCCGTAAGACCTTTGATAAGCTGGAAACCGAACGTAGGACTGCTGGCGATATCGAAGTCGGCCGGAAGCCCGGTCCCGTTGTCGGAAACACTGAGCGACAACCGGTCATGGCCGATTTTTACAAGGGAAACCTCAATATTGCCCTTCCGGCCATGAGGGAAGGCGTATTTCAAAGAATTGGTAATGGCTTCATTTAATATCAAACCCACCGGCACCGTCTGGGATAAATCCAGGATCATATCTTCCACCGCTATCGAGAACCGGATCCGGCCCACTGTATCGAAGCATTCTTCGAGGTTGCAGATCATCTCGGCAACGTAGCTTTTCAGCGCAACCCCCACCATGTTCCCCGACTGGTAAATCCGTTGGTGCAGCATCGAAATCGCTTCAATCCTGTTGCGGCTGTCGTCGATGGCCTTCACAGCGCCCTGGTCCCTGAGGTGGAATGATTGCGAGGTGAGCAGGCTGGTCACCGTTTGCAGGTTATTTTTGACCCGATGATGGACCTCCTTCATGAGCAATTCTTTCTCGTCGATCAGTTTAAGGAGTGCCACGTTCTTTTTATTAATAATATCCTGCTGTGCCTCCAACTGCCGGTTCTTGTTCTGTTTAATGCGGAAACTGTTGTATGTCAGCCCCAAAAGGCAAAACAATGTAAAAATCCCTGCGTAGGTAAGCTTTTCCTTCTGAGCCGACAATTGGAGCTGCCGCTCTCGCAGCAATGCCTCGTTTTTCAGCAGTTGAATGTCTTTTTCGCGCTGCGCCGATTTGAAATTGGCTTTCAGCAATTCCAGTTGTTCGCCCTTGGTAACGCGGTCGATTGAATCTTTGAGGGAAACATACCGCTGGAAATCGACGGTCGAGGCCGGTAAAATTCCGGCAATCGAATCATTTTTATAGCGCAAATACCTCGATTCCCTTTCAATGTCGGGTGTGAGGTTCGCGGACCGTAATGCAGCGGCAAGGTACCGATTGGATTTATCGTAGCGTTTCAGTCGGGCGTAGAATTGAGCAACCGCCAGGTACGCCTCGGCGCCCACGACGTTGGTGAATGTGTACCAATGATAAACCGGCGTCGATTGAATCTCTTCATTCAGCCGGGCTACTTCTGCAAAATGCCGTTCGGCGGCAGCCAATTGGCCCATTTGGGCGTAGCAGTTGGCCATCATCAGCGCAAAAAGCTGCTTGTCGGAGTTCGTCTGGGGGCCGCCGCGCCATTTAATCAGCCATTGGATAGATGCCAGTGCATCTGCCGGACGGTTCATTCCGAGCTGCACTTCTGTCAATCTTTTCAAAAGGTTATGCGCCAGGTCCGGCGACTGGGTTATGGTGGACAGAGCCAGTTTGTAGTAGCGGGCGCTTTCGGCCGGGTTCCCGATCGTCCGTTGCAGGTCTCCGATCAGTTCGTAGGTTCTCATCAGCTGGTTGCTGTCTTTCAAGGCCTTCACGCTCTCCATTCCCAGCAGCGCATATTCCAATGCCTTGTCGTTATTCTTCTTTTTTAGCATGGTTTTGGAAAGCCGCTGGTAGCAGGAAGGCAACTTGTGATCGAGCCCGGCGGTTTTCAGGATGCCCAGTTCCTCGATTCCGCGCCTTTCGGCCAGGTCGGTCTTTCCGTGCGCTAAGTGGATGTACGCCTCATTATCCAGGCATTCCGCCTGCGCTTTCACATCTCCGAGTTGTTTGTAGAGCGCTCTCGCCCGCTGCAGGCTGTTGATCTCTATCGCATACGTACTGTCGGTGTCGGGGATATACCGGCCCAGTTCCTGCCACCAGTGCGCTTCGCCCGCTTTGTCGTGAATTCGTCTGTGGTAGTTGATCACCTCGTAAAATCGGCTGCTTCCGAGCGTCATCTGGCCCATGCGGAAATGGTATTTACCGAGGGCAATGCCGCTTTCCGTCATCCAATGCCTCGATTTCAGGTTGGCGCTCATGCGGTTGGCCAATGTCAGGTAACGTGCCGCCTTCTGCATTTTATCGGACCCGGGGCCGCCCTTATCCATGCAGTACTCGCTCAGTACCAGCAGGAGCCTTACGTACAGCTCGCCGCTTGCTTCGTTCAGCATCCGTTCCGCAGCCGGCAGGTCGTCCTTGCGGAGGTGTGATTTGGTGATCAAAAAAATGGCTTCGCAGTAGCCGTCGGTATAACGGAGCCGTTTGCTGAGTGCTACCGCCTGCCGTGCAAACATAATGGAGCTATCGGGCGATTCCAGCGTCTGCTTCCGGTGGCAGATACTGCTTATTTCCAGCAGCAGGTTGACCCTCGCCGTATCCTCGCGCGTCTTTTGCAGGCGCAGGTAGCGGGCATTGAAACTCGATGACGGGTACTTTCTGACCGCCAGATTGCTCGTTGTAGGCTGGCAATATCCCCAACCAGCGATGGTTAGTAAAAGGCTTGCCGTGAAAATGATCCTGGTTATCATCCTGGTATTAGGGGGTGCTTCTTATTCTATCGGTTTTGTGAAGATAATGTTACTGGAAAAATGGCAGATCGAAAACACTCCGCCAGCCCATTTGATGTATCCGTTATCGCTAGTGATGTACTGTTGCCCACCGGGTCGGGTAATGCACGTGAAAGGACCGGTTTTACTTGATAGATTTAGGCCAAATCAATCAATGTCGACTGAAAGCTAAAAGCGCTCCATGCACTATGCTACTCATTTACAGCGCATTTGTCCCGGGATTCTTGTAAAGAGGTTCGGTGGCTCCGCATGGCTCTGCGTTTTTGCGCTGGCCATTTGCGTGCAGGCCACCGGCCAGGATCGAACGGGTTACGACGATCTCCCAAGGCAACGCCTGCTGGTCCGCATTACCGCGCAATATATCCATACCATCAGTCAGGGGCAAATCGATATGGACTCCGCGACCCGTATTCCCTGCAAAGTATATGGCCTGAGCTACCTGCTGCCTTACAACGAAGGTTACCACGACGGCCGCGAGCACGCGGGTACCCGGCTGATCAACGCCGGAAATATCAAAGACGCCAGGGCGCTTCTGGCAACGCTCCGTGGAGCGGAAAGGCTCCGGCTGCTGACCGAGCTGGGCGGATATTTCGTCTTCAAACCGGGTACAGAACCGGCCGATCTGAATGAAGCGCGGCTGTATATCGATGAAGCAATGCTCCTGAGCGAGAAGGCCTCCGGGCCGTGGAAACTCGAAAATATCCTGCTCAAAGCAAATTTAACCGACCAGTATGGCCACCATGAAGAGAGCCGGAAACTGTTCGGCATGGCAGAGGCATTAGCCGAACGGTCGGGGAATGCATTGGTGCTCGCGAGGGTGCTGATGAGCGCGGGAGAAGTGCTGCATTACGGCGATCCGGAGCGGCTCGCCCGATTTGAGAAGGCGCTTTCCATTTATAAATCCAATAAAAAGATCGATAAGGAAATTGATGCGCTGTCGCTGGTGAACATCGAGAATTTCGTCGCCAGGCGGTACGATGCTGCGGAAGTGTTCCTCCGCGAAATCGTGAAACTGCAAGCCGAGCTGAATTTTCACCACCAGCAATATCCTTTCGACGCGCTATCCTGGCTGAATTACCGGAAAGGCGCATTGACCAATGCATTATTTTACTCCAACAAAAGCTTCGCATGCCTCTCCTCCCGGTCCGACTCCGTTTTCATTCCATTCTTCTACACCCGGCGGGGAATGATTTACGAACGCTTGTATAAGCACAAAGAGGCAATGCGCTGGTACGACAAGGCCCTCTCCGAACTGACGCCGGACACCCGGCTGTTCTGGTACCGGTCGGTGATCGGGAAGGTGGGCATGCTCAATCGTACCGGCAAAGCCAAAGAAGCCCTGGAACTACTGGGCGAAACATTCCGGACCTACCCGCCTTCATCGTATTTCGAGCAAATGCATTTCGCGCTGCTGCTGGGGATGAGCTATGAAAACGTAAGGGACTTTGAAAAGGCCAAAGCGGAATACCAGACGTTCCTGGCCATGGCCGACAAGTTTCCCGCCGAGCATATTTATGACGAGTTCCCGGCTGCATTTCTCGGCATTTCAAAGTTTTACAGGACCATCGGCAAGACGGAAAAGGCGCGGCGGCTGCTTTTGAAAGGGAATGATTTCGCTTCCACATTTGATGTTTATGCCAAAGAAAATTACTACTATAATTTATACAAGATCGATTCGATGGAAGGCCGGTACCTGGATGCGATCCGGAACCAGACCCTGAGCTACGAGTCGATGGATTCGATATTTGGCTACGAACAGCGAAAAAGGGCCGAGGAACTACTGGTGAAGTACGAACTGGAAAAGAAGGACAAAAGCATTAAGCTCCTCAACAGCCAGAACCAGCTCGAACGCATCAAGACCGAACAGGCGCACCGGGCGCGGAACATCACGATCGCCGGTTTGCTGCTCACCACCATTATTTTGCTGCTTTTGCTGAACCGCTATCTCATGAAGCGGAGGACCAATCACCAGCTGGAAGCGAACCAGCGCGAACTCGACCAGAAAAACACATTTCTGGAAACGCTTAACCATGCGCAGGACGAGCTGCTGAAAGAAAAGGAGTGGCTGATCACCGAGCTGCACGACCGCGTCAAGAATAACCTGCATACGGTCGTCAGCTTGCTGCATTCGCAATCGGCGTACTTGCAGGACGATGCCGCCCGGCTGGCGTTGAAGGACAGCCTCAGGCGGGTGCACGCTATGTCGCTCCTCCACCAGAAGCTCTATCGCGAGGAAACCTCGTCCATGGTCGGCATGGCCGAGTACATCAGCGACCTGATCGCGTACCTGCGCGAGAGCTTTGATGACAGGAAGCGGATCGTGCTAGAACAACACGTTGAAACGATAGACCTGGACGTCTCGCAGGCCGTTCCGTTAGGTTTGATTTTAACGGAAAGTGTCGTCAATGCATTTAAGTACGCATTCGTCAACGGAAAAAAGGGGACGATCAGCATCACGTTGAGACACGACGGCCCCGAGCACCTCCTGCTCGAAGTCTCCGATAACGGGGTGGGGTTGCCGCCCGGAATGGATATAAACCAGCAGAACTCGCTCGGCCTGCAACTGATAGCAGGGCTCACCAAGCAGCTGAACGGCGTCTTCCATATAGGGAACAAAAGTGGCGTCCACGTGATGGTCAGGTTCCTGAATGGCGGTAAATGACACCGTGAACGACACTTTTGTAATGGATGCGGCTTCCTCGAAACCGGATAGCGCCTATTTCAGCGAAGCTTTGAGCAGATCGAAGAATTGAGTCGCAGCGGCTTCGCTTTCCAGCCAGGGCAGGTGCCCGCAGTTTTCGATGAATAATATTTCCGTTTGCGGGATAATGCTTTTGGTCTCGTAAACAGTGGATTCGCCCACCGGGTCCTGACGTCCCTGAATGATGTACACCGGCCGGGTAAACTTCCGTAGGCTTGCAACACGCGTGCTTTCCGTCTTTTTGTAATCGCTCAGTGCCAGTGAGTTGACCTTTCCTGACTGGTAGTTGGCCAGGTTAGTATCTACCAGCATCTTGGTGGCCAGCGCTTTATCGCGGTTGTAGAAATAACCCGGCCAGATGGCTTTCAGGCTGAGCGCGAAGTTATTGGCAGCTTTCGATTCGGCCACGTCTTCCTCGCGCAGGCGCATCCGGATATTGCTTTTGAAATACTTGAAAAAATTTTGCGTAATGCCGCCCGGCCCCAACAGCACAAGCCTGTCGACGTTGCGCGGATACCTGGCCGCGTAAGCCAGCGCGAGCATGCCGCCCCAGGAGTGCCCGGCAAGCATGAGCTTGTCGATATGCAATTGTTTTCGCATCAATTCGAGGTCTTCCACATACTGGTTTACATTGATCACGCTCGAATCTAATCTGTCCACGACGGACGAACCCGTTCCCCGCTGGTCGGGGACGACGAACCGGTACTGCGGCAGAGCTTTCCAGATGGGTTCAAGGTAAGCGGCATTAAACCCCGGCCCACCGGCCAGCAGTACCACGGGTTTGCCCTGACCGTATTCGCGAACATGCAGCGGGATGCCGTCTGCCGATTGGATTACATGCGCCTTCTGCGCATAGAGTTGTGAGAACAGAAAGGGCAAAACCCAGATAATCTTCAAGCTTTTTCGGATGTACTTCATAACGGACTCAATCATTTTTTGCGCGAAGATCGGGGCCGCGGTTTTGGCAAGCATTCACATATGGTAATTTCTGCGGGACCTCTCAAAATGCATTGGAACCCGCCATCCTGTACAACGTATACATCACCTTCCGGGATTGGGACATTGAAAATGGCGGCCGGTAGCGGGATTTTTGTCCGAGGTAATTTTTCAAACACTTATTATCGAAACAATGAAAAAACGAATCGCTTTTCTATTCGCATTCACCGCGGGTATCTGCTTCAACACGTTTGCACAAAAGCCTGCGGCGTCTCTGCTAACCCCGGATGACCATGCACTGGTACTGGTAGATCACGAAAGTCAAATGGCCTTTCCCGTCAAAAACATTACCATCGAACAGCTTAGGACCAATGTAGCGCTCATTGCAGGCGGTTCTAAAATTTTTAAGGTACCTACTGTGATCACCACCGTTGCCGAGAAAAGTTTTAGCGGTCCCGTTTTTCCCGAGCTGCTGGCGGCTTACCCTCAGGCATCATCCGGCTACCTCGACCGTACTACCATGAATCCGTGGGAAGATGGCCCTACCTACAAGGCCATTGTGGCGAAGGGTAAAAAGAAAATCGTTTTTGCCGGGCTCTGGACGAGTGTTTGTATCGTCGGACCGGTGCTGTCGGCTATCCAGGACGGTTACCAGGTGTATGTGATCACCGATGCCTGTGGTGACGCGAGCGACGAAGCACACCAGATGGCCGTTCACCGCATGATCAAAGCTGGCGCCACGACCATGACCTCCATGCAATACGTACTCGAACTGCAACGCGACTGGGGCCGCAGCGCCACCTACAATGCGGTGACCGACCTGTTCCGTGATTACGGCGGTGCTTACGGTATCGGAATCCAGTATTCGAGGGAAATGATCAAGCATTGATCGGGATGTGGTCTTTCAGAATCATCGCGATTTATCTTCTTGGAAGCATTACGTGCAGCTTCGGGCAAAGCCGGGCAGACCTGATCGTCGTCAATGCAAAGGTGTACACGATGGGGGCCGACGGGCAAACGGCCCAATCGGTGGCCATTGCTTCCGGCAAAATACTCGCCATCGGGACCCATGCACAGGTGCTTAAAACGAAAGCAAAAAATACTCAAATCATAGATGCCGGTGGCCGGGCGATCATTCCGGGGTTGTTCGACAGCCACTTGCACGTCATCCGGGGCGGGCGGTTTTACAATGCGGAATTGCGATGGGACGGCGTGAAAACGTTGAAAAGGGCGCTCGAAATCCTCCGCGAGCAGGCGCAGCGCACACCACCGGGCCAATGGGTACGGGTGGTGGGCGGCTGGAACGAATACCAGTTTGCGGAAAAGCGGCTGCCGACCCTGGCCGAAATAAACGAAGCCACCGGTAATGTACCGACCTTCATTTTGTACCTCTACGGAAAGGCCTGGCTCAACAAAGCCGCATTGACAGCCCTGAACATCGGCGCGGAGACGCCCAATCCGCAGGCCGGCCTGATTGAAAAGGACGAAAACGGTAACCCGACGGGCCTACTCGTGGCCGAACCGAATGCATTCATCCTGTATTCGACTTTGGCCAAACTCCCCGAGCTCACCGCCGAAGAAAAGATCAATTCCACCATTCAGTTCATGTCGGAACTCAACCGGCTGGGCGTTACGGCGGTGATGGATGCCGGCGGCGGGTTTCAGAATTTCCCGGACGATTATGCGATCACCGATTCTTTGCACCGGCAAGGGCTGCTCACCGTGCGGCTTCCGCATTACCTTTTTGCACAAAAGAAGGGCACGGAGCTGGCCGACTACACGCGGTGGATCGGTATGGCCGACGCAGGTCACGGGCATTCGGCCCATGCAAGCGGAACAGGCTATGGCGTTGCGGGCGGGGGCGAAAACCTGGTGGCGGAAGCGGCGGATTTCGAGAATTTCCTTTTTCCCCGTCCGGACCTGCCGCCTACCATGCCGGGGCAGCTCGCCCCGGTGATTGAGCTGCTGCTGAAAAACAAATGGCCCTTCCGGCTCCATGCAACCTACGACGAAAGCATTTCAAAAGACCTGGATGTGATTGAACAGGTAAGCAAGCAGGTGCCCATCGAGGGGATTCCGTGGTTCTTCGATCACGCCGAGACAATCAGCGAAGCGAATATGCGTCGCATCAAGGCATTGGGAGGCGGTATCGCGATCCAGCACCGTATGGCGTACCAGGGAGAGCTGTTTGTAAGACGCTACGGCAAGAAAGCCGCGTCGGCAGCACCACCGGTAAAGAAAATGCTGGAACTAGGCCTGCCCGTTGGCCTGGGTACCGACGGAACCCGGGTCGCGTCGTACAATCCCTGGGTTGCATTGCAATGGCTGGTCACCGGTAAAACCGTCGGCGGCATTCAGGTGACTGATCAGGACAATGTCATCGATCGCTTTACGGCATTACGTTTATTGACCTCCGGTGGTTATAAACTTCTGAAAGAGGACGCAAAAGGCATAATCCGGCCCGGAGCCGAGGCGGACCTTGTGCTGCTTAGCCGGGATTACTTTTCAATACCCGAGGATCAGATCGATTCCATTACTTCGCATCTGACGATCCTGGACGGTAAAATCGTTTGGGCGGACGAACCATTTGCTTCCTTCGGGCCGCAAAAGCTGCCCGTTATTCCTGAATGGAGCCCGGTTAAGCATTATGGCGGCTATCAGACTGAATAAATGGCCTCGCAAAGCCTGGCTCCTGGTGACGGTCCTCATCCTGGGGCCGGGGTTTTGTTCCGGGCAGGAAACCGGGTTCAAAACGCTGCGGTATGAAGAGGATTACAGCAGCCCCGGAGCCGACTCTGCCGTGGGTTTGTACCACAGGATCAAGCATTGGCCATTGGGGCGCACGCGCTCGTACCTGTCCGTGGGCGGCGAGGTGCGCTACCAGTATTTTTGGTACAAAAATCCGGGTTGGGGCGCCGAGCCGAACGACCCGGACGGATTTGTGCTGAGCCGGTTCCTTACCCACGCCGACCTCCACGTGGGCGGGCGCGTGAGGCTTTTTATGCAGTTGCAAAGCAGTATGGCAGCCGGAATGAGCGGGGCCGCCAGCCCGGTGGACGAAAACCCGCTGGATATCCACCAACTGATGACGGACATTGATTTGTCTGCCAAAAAGGACAAAAAGTTGCTTTTACGGATCGGAAGACAGGAGCTTAGCTACGGTTCGCAGCGCCTGATTTCCGTGCGTGAGGGCCCAAACAGTCGCCAGGCGTTCGACGCGGCCAGGCTCGTATTCACGCGGGAGTATATCCGGGCCGATGCATTTTATTCCACTTATGTAAATGCGCGGAAGCATATTTTCGACGAGCGCTTCTGGGATGGTTCGAGCCGGCTTTGGGGCAGCTACATGGTAATTCCACCTATCAGCAAGTTTCCGGGGTTGGACCTTTACTACCTCGGCGTGCGCAAACATGGTACTTTTACCGACGTCTCAGGCCGCGAACAAAGGCATTCCGTGGGAACCCGGATCTGGAAAAACAAAAACCGCGTCTCGGCCGACCTCGAAGCCGTGTACCAGTTCGGGCGGATAGCAGAGACGCATATCCGTGCCTGGACCGTTTCGATGAATGCATCTTACCGGTTAAATACCAATCGGTTAACACCTGTTTTGGGGATAAAATCGGAGCTCGTCAGCGGCGACAGGCAGTACGGCGACGGCACGCTCAATACGTTTAATCCCTTATATCCGAGAGGGGCATACTTTGGCCTGGCGTCGCTCATCGGCCCTTATAACCTGGCGGATTTTCATCCCTATTTTCAGCTCGGGCTGGCGCGGCGCATTACCTGGTCGGTCGATTACGACGTATTCTGGCGGATGAGCCGGAACGATGGGTTGTATGCAGTCAACGGCGCATTGATTCACAACGGACTGGGCATTAATTCCAAATCCATTGGCAGGCAGCTTGGTACCGATATAGGCATCGGGCCGAACCGCTTCCTGGATCTGAAACTGGAATTCACCTGGTTTGATACCGGGAGCTTCCTGCAACAGGCGGGCCTCGGCAAGCCGATCTACATGGCGGGTTTCACTGCTGCCATTAAATATTGATTACCTGCGATAGGTACAGCAAGGCCGGTATTGCGCACATTGGCTATACTTTGAAGGCTGCCTAATTTTGTCCATCAAACTTCCCGCCTGTCATTTTACCCTTCATTTTACAAACCTTCTTACCATTTAAAATTATGAACCCGATCGACCAGTTCAGCGACGCGCAGTTCGCCAGCGACGAGTGTGGCGACACATTGTGGAACGAGGAAAACCTGAATCCACCCGGCGCGCAGGCTTCCACAGCTTACTCTTACCTCACCAATAATCAATCAATCACAATGAAGACCAAACACCAGTTTATCAAGATCAATGGCGTGAATATCTTTTACCGTGAGGCTGGCCCGCAGGATGCGCCGGTCCTGGTGCTGCTGCACGGCTACCCGTCGTCGTCGCATATGTTCCGGAACCTGATCACCAATCTGTCCGACCGGTTCCGCCTGATCGCCCCCGACTACCCGGGCTATGGAAGGAGTGAGCAGCCGCCGATCGCCGAATTTTCCTACACATTCGAAAACTATTCGAAGATCGTGCAGGCATTGCTCGACGAGCTGGGTATCAGCAAATTCAGCCTTTACCTGATGGATTACGGCGCACCGGTAGGTTGGAGGATCGCCTCGGGCAATCCGGATCGCATTCAGACGCTCATCGTCCAGAACGGTTGCGCTTATGAAGAAGGGCTGGAAACTTTCTGGGACCCCATTAAAGCCTACTGGATCGACCGGAACGACAAGGTTTCCGAAGATAAACTGAGGGGATTTCACTCGCCCGATGGTTTGAAATGGCAATACACGCACGGGGTACCCGATCCGGTCGTGGTAAGCCCCGACAACTGGGAAGTGGATTTACGGCACTTGGAACGCGAGGAAAACGGCCAGATCCAGCTGGATATGTTTTATGATTACCAAACCAACGTGGTCCTGTACCCGAAATGGCAGCAATACCTGCGTGAAAGCAACCCGCCCATGCTGATTGTTTATGGCAAAAATGATTACATCTTCCCCGTAGGCGGCGCGGAAGCTTACAAGCGGGATGTCAAAGACCTGGAATATCATTTGTTCGATGCGGGCCATTTTGCGCTCGAAAGCGTTGGAGAGGAGATTGCGGACAAGATCAGGGATTTCCTGGGAAGGAAAGTGCAATAACATTGCCGACAGGTGCTCCGGCATGACGGCTCCGGTGGAAATACCCGGTTACAGCGGCGATTTATCGCCGCTGTTTTGCGTTTTCAGACAGTTCGTTAGCTCATGCGGGTCGTTGGGGCATTTTGAAAAAATGCATTTTGCCCTTTTATTTGGAACTACATCTCAATTTAATGCAGGCGTCGTATGCGGTATAAAATGCTCATTGTGGAGGACGAATTCATTGTGGCCAATGATTTAAGGATCATTTTAACGCAGGCCGGCTATGAGGTGTGCGGCGTGGCGGCGTCGGCCGAGGAAGCCGATGCGCTTTTGCTGACCGTCCGGCCAAATCTCGTCCTGCTGGATATCAGGCTCGACGGGAAAAGGTCGGGGATCGACCTTGCCAGAAAGCTGCGTGCGGAAAGTCTGGCGTTTGTGTACATATCCGCCAACTCCGACCAGGAAACATTGGAAGAAGCCAAACGCACCGACCCCTACGGATTTATCGTGAAGCCATTCAGGAAGCGGGACTTGCTGGTTGCGATCGACATTGCGTTGTACCGGCACAAGCACGTGGTCGAGTCGAGGTTGAAGCAGGAAGGGTTACTGGAAAGTCAGTTGAAGGAACTGCACGGTAACGCCACTGACCCCGCACAAAAACTCCTGAAAATGGCAAGGCTTTTACAGCCGCATATCCCGTTCGATCTGATCGCTTGCGCGAGCTGGCCCGGTAATGCCGCGCATTCCGCACATTTGGCTTATCTGCGGGTCGGGTTTGATGAATATCAGGTGATAGGCAAACAGCAACTGACTACCGTTTCGGGCTTGAAAGAAGCGGTCGTTACCGCGGCGATGGATAGCAGCGCGCCTTTCGCAAATCCTGCGATCCACAACAGCGGCCCGCCGGTGCCTGATAACAATGCCGAAGCTTTGCCCAAATTATACCTGGACTCTTTCAAACTGCATTCCTACCTGGCTTTCCCGGTTGCCGCCGGAAGGGATTCGCAGGCGAATTACTACTTTTTGAGTCGCCGGGAAGGCGCATACCACCGGCAGCACATTGCATTGCTGGAACGGGTTGGAACGTACATGGCCGGCGGTCCGGCGGCCGTCGCTCCGGTGGCCGGCAGTCCGGGGGCTGCGCCAAAAGCCGGCATTGAGACTTCTGCTTCCCCGGCAAATGAAGTTTTTGCGCCCGGATTCAAAGGCATTGTCGGCAGGCACCCGCTTTTGCTGACCGCCCTGGACCAGACCATGCAGGTTGCGCCGTACAACACTTCGGTTCTGATACTGGGTGAAAGTGGTACGGGCAAGGAGAATATCGCGTTATCTATTCACGCGCTTTCGCCGAGAAAAGATAAGCCGTTTGTGAAAGTGAATTGCGCTGCCATACCGGCACAACTGATTGAATCGGAGCTGTTTGGTCATGAGAAAGGCGCATTTACCGGCGCCAGCGAAAAAAGAAAGGGGAAGTTCGAGCAGGCGGATGGCGGGACTATTTTCCTGGACGAGATCGGCGAACTGCCGTTAGAAATGCAGGTAAAATTGCTGCGCATTTTGCAGGAAAAAGAATTTGAATATGTGGGCAGCAGCAGCACCAGAAAAGTGAACGTACGGATCGTCGCAGCTACCAACCGTAACCTGGAAAAGGAGGTAGCCAACGGCACCTTCCGGCTGGACCTCTACTATCGCCTCAATGCTTTCCCCATTTCCCTGCCCGCATTACGCGAGCGGAAAAGCGATATCGAAGCATTGGCTTCCTATTTTGCCGACAAGTTTTGCAAGGAGTTCGGAAAGGCATTTCATGGAATCGAAGAGGCTATGCTGGAAGAAATGACGGGCTACGACTGGCCGGGCAATATCCGCGAATTGGTGAATGTGATCGAACAGGCCGTGATCCTTGGCAAAGGGAATTCCAGGCTCGAACTCAAACGCGCATTGCCGGGCGGATCGCCAGCATCAACCGGGAAACCGACCATTAAAACGCTTAGCGATGTAAAGCATATCCAGAACGAAACCGAGCGGGATTACATCACCTCCATTCTCATTAAGGCCAACGGAATCATCCGGGGCGCGCAAGGAGCCGCCGAAATGCTGAATATCAAACCCACCACGCTCGAAGCAAGAATGGCTAAGCTGGGCATCAAAAGGGAGGATTTTACTAAAAAAATATAAACCTGTCCCTCCATTTATTTTGGACGACGGAACCTGTACTCCAATTTTTTTGGAGTGTAAAGGGAAAAGTACTTTTAATTTATTTGCGACAAAATATTTTAATAGCTGACTTTCAATTAGTTATTTTTTAATTTTTACATTAATCACAATCCCGCGTATGTAGGCATACGTTTGGTAACAAAGGCTGTAAAAGTAAGGCGTTATCAAACTCACTACCCTCATGCAGTCAAAACCAACGACTTCGATTTTCAGGAATGAAAGCGGGCATAACATCTTTTACAGGAACTGGATCGTCGGCGGCAAACCGAAAGGGATCGTCATTATTGTTCACGGGTTAAATTCACATAGCGGTTATTACCAGGGGTTTGCGGAAAAATTGCTTGAAGCCGGTTACGAATGCTATGGGCTGGATTTACAGGGCCGGGGCGAATCGGAAGGCGAACGGTACTACATTTCTGCGTACGACGACGTGATCGCCGATATCGACAGGCTGGTCCAAGTTGCTAAATGCGAACACCCGGCCACGCCCGTATTCCTGCTCGGGCACAGCGCGGGAGGGGTGTTCTCCGCGGTGTATGCATTGCGTCACCAGGGCGAGCTGGACGGTCTGATTTCCGAAAGTTTCGCCTTTCAACTTCCGGTACCAAAGCTGGCATTGGAGCTTATGAAGTGGCTTGGCAAGCTCATTCCACGGACCAGGCTCGTGAAATTGAACAACAGCGATTTCTCCCGCGATCAGCTGGTGGTAGACAAGATGAACGAAGACCCGCTGATCCGGAACGAGAAGCAACCAAACCGTACCATGCAACAGCTGCTGCTGGCGGGCGAGGATTTGCAAAAGGAAATGTCCGCCATCACCCTGCCGCTGCTGATCCTGCACGGCACGGCCGACAAGGCTACCAATCCGGCGGGAAGCAAATACTTCCACGATCACGCTTCCTCGACCGACAAACAGCTGGATTTGTACGAAGGCTACTACCACGATCTGCTCAACGACAAGTACAACAGCGTGATCGTCAAAGATATTCTGCGCTGGCTGAACGAAAGAAGCTGAGCCTGAAACGATCGATTATCCTGAATCCCAATCTCTAAACAACAAAGTTATGCAAGACTATTCGGCACCCCTGAACTATGCCCCTAAACCGTTCCAAAATGCCGCCTATGCGGGTGATCTGTTTGAAATTAATGCGCTTACCACCGATTATTTCTCCTCCCGCGCCGCGCGAAAAGACCATTCGATCGAGATGATCTGGCTCACGAAAGGGCAGTTCCACGCGATGGTCGACCTGGAAACCTTCGAAGTTTCCGCGGGGATGATATTTTTCCAGGCACCCGGACAGGCCTTTTATTTCCGGTCGCTATCGGACCCGGAAGGCATTGTGATCCGTTTTCCTGCCGGTGTGATCCCCATGGACCACAACTCGACTTACCCCAGTTTATCCTACTGCACATCCAGACTGTTCCAGGTCGACGCATTGACCTCGGGTAGTATTATGAGTGCTATTCAATGCATGCAATCCGAACTTTTGAGTACCCACAGTCAAAAAACAGAGGTGCTTTCCGGGTATCTCAGGATTATGCTGATTTATCTGATCAGGCAGAAATCCATTCATTTCAGTTCCTCTTCCAGGTCCGAGGTCACTACACTGACAAAGAAATTTTTCGACCTGCTTGAACGGAAATATCACGTCAATAAAAAGGTGAGCCAGTATGCCGACGAACTGGCCGTTACCCCCAACTACCTCAATCAGATCATCAAGGAAGAAACCGGGCTGACGGCCAGCGCCAACATCCGGAAACGCCTGCTCATCCAGGCCAAGCGGCTAGCCCTTATCCAGAACATCAGTATGAAAGCAGTAGCCTACAAACTGGGCTTCGAGGATACGGCGCATTTCAGCAAATTTTTCAAGGTCGGGTGTGGCTGCAACTTCACCGATTACCGGCGTTCCTGCCCGATTGAATAGCCGGTTTCGGCCGCCGTAAGTGAGTTACGTATAAGCATTACAGTTCTTTAATCATTTCTTTTTTTAACCAACAATCCTACCTATGAAGGTGATCAGACCAATACTGGCCCATGCGGTCAGTACAGCATTTCTTTGTGTAAATCTTTCGTTGAGCGCCATTGCGGGACCTGGCAAGGACCAGCCGGCCGCCGATGTGAAACCCACCATTATCCTCGTCCACGGCGCATTCGCCGACGGTTCCAGCTGGAACAAGGTAATTCCCATTTTGCAGAAAAAAGGCTATCAAACCATTGCAGTACAAAACCCGCTGACATCGCTGGACGACGACGTCGCGTTTGTAAACCGGGCTATTTCGGAGGTAAATGGGAGCGTTGTGCTGGTAGGGCATTCGTGGGGCGGTGCTGTGATCACGCAGGCTGGAAACAGTGAAAAAGTAAAGTCGCTCGTGTATGTAGCCGCATACGCTCCCGACGAGGGCGAGAGCCTGGGCAGCATCAGTAAGGATGCCTATGAAACGAGAAAAATACCCAATGTGCCCGGATTTGCCGATCCGGTTGTTTCGGATGGGTATATCCGGCTCAAAGACGAGACGATCGTGAAACATTTTGCCCAGGACTTGCCCAGGCAGGACGCGCTGGTGCTTGCCGCCGGGCAGGGGCGCTTTCATGTAAGTACCCTGGAAGCCAAAATCTCCAATCCGGCCTGGAAGCGTAAGCCAAGTTTCTACATCGTCTCCGACCTCGACCAGGTGATTTCACCCAGGCTGGAAGCCGATATGGCGGCGAAAATTAAGGCTACCGTGTTCCATTTGCCTGCCAGCCACGTGGCAATGCTGTCGCAGCCTGCAAAAGTAGCGCAGGTGATTCTTAAGGCGGTTGAGGCTAAATAGAGCGGTTTCGGATATGCCTGCATTTGTACAACCGCTTTTGGACCTGCTGGGCAAGGACATCGAGCTGGACGACCCTACGGCGGCGCTGATCGCGGCCAATGCAAGGCCGGTCAAAATCGCGAAAGGCGCGTTGCTGCTCAATGCGGGAGAGGTATGCAAGGATATTTACTTTATCCATGAAGGAAAAGCCATTTCATACTTTACAGATTATAATGGAAAAAGCACGACGTGGTTTTTCCATTATAATCGTCCGGATGCGCCGGTGAAACACCTGTTCGCGGTGGATTACCGGAGCTTTTTGTCTGGTGTCCCGTCGAGAATGTCCATTCAGGCGCTGACCGATATTACCGCCGTCAGGATTTCAAACGAAGCGATAGACTTGCTGCTGAAACAGTCCGGGAGCTTCGGCGTGTGGCTGAGAAAGCTGCATGAAAAAAGCCTGGTCATTGCCTATGACCGGATCGCTTGCTTGCTAACCGCCTCTGCTACGGAGCGTTATCAGTTGTTCCTGAAAGACGAATCATACCTGCTGGATATGTTTTCCAACTACTTCATCGCCACATATCTGAACGTCACGCCCCAATCGCTGAGCCGGATCAGGAAAGGACTGGCGGGTGCGGAAAGCCCAAAGCCCATGTCCTGATCATTGAAATTTAACCCCAACCGCCTTCCTATGACCGTTCCCAAAAAGATTTCGATTGCCTCACTCTATGAGTTTACCGGCCACCATTTGCTGTGGCTCACGGCCTGGGTATCGTCGGTAACGCTCATGCACCAATACACCGATTGGGAAATCAATGCATTCCCTTGGTTTCCGCTGCCCCTGATCGGAACGGCGGTGGCATTTTATGTCGGTTTTAAAAACAACCAGTCGTACGAAAGGCTTTGGGAAGCGAGAAAACTGTGGGGAGAAATTGCCATCGCGAGCAGAATGCTGGTAACGATGGTGCTCAACTACAAGTCGGGCGAGCCAGATGCCGGCGAACACGCCGAGGAGCGGCAACAGATCGTGCGGCGTCACATCGCCTACCTTTACCAGCTTCGCCAGCAATTGCTCGAACCGCCGGAATGGGACCATCTCAGCCTGGAAGGGTTCTGGGGAAAAGGCTACACCAGCCACCGGCGCGACAAGCTCAACATGCGTTTCCAGCAGGAACTCGATAGCATAGCAATCGAGCAATACTTGCCTGCCGAGGAATGTATGATGTTGAAAGCTTACAAAAACAAAGCCCTGCGACTCCTGAATGTACAGACGCAGGTTATTCAGCAACTGTTCGAAAGCAAGTCGATCAACATGGTGCAGCAGATGGAATTCCAGAGTAATATCCGGAGTTTCAACGAAAGCCAGGGAAGGATGGAACGGATCAAACAATCCCCTTTTCCACGGAAATATGCCACGTTCAGCTTCATATTCGTTTGCGTGTTCATTTTCATGCTACCCTTCGGTATTGTGGGTGAGCTCAGTAAGTTAGGGAGCGTGGGCGTCTGGTTTTCGATCCCCGTCGGCGTGATCATCGGATGGATATTTGTGGCTATGGAAATGATCGGCGATTATTCGGAAAACCCCTTCGACGGCCTGCATACCGATGTGCCGATGCTGTATATCTGTCGCGAAATTGAGATCGACCTGCTCCAAGCGTTGGGCGCAACCGAAATTCCGGCCCCTGTAAAACCCAAAGCCCATGTCCTGATCTGACATGGGCTTTCAACCGGGGGGCTAGGCAATGCGTTTCATGAATGCCCTGATCTTTTCTGAAATGTCGGCGCCTTCTTCTTCGAGCGCGAAATGTCCCGTTTGATAAGCATGATACTCCGCGTCCTTCACGTCCCTGAGGTATGCTTTGGCCCCGGTCTCCGGGAAAAAAGGATCATTTACGCCCCAGGTAATGAGCATGGGCGGCTGATTGTCACGCAGGTACTGCTGCCACACGGGATACAGCGCGATATTGGTCTGATAATCGAAAAGCAAATCCAGCTGGGCCTGGTCGTTTCCCGGCCGGGATATCTTCGCAAAGTCGAGGTCCCAGGTATCCGGACTGATGTTCTCCGGATTTTTTGCACCAAATGTGTACTGCCATTTGATACTTTCCAATGTTAAGAGCGCCCGCATCGGTTGCTCGGTTTCGGGCGTCCTGTTTTTCCAGAAAACCCGGGAATCGGCAAAACCTGCGCTCAATCCTTCTTCATAGGCATTGCCATTCTGCGCAATGATCCCGCGAACCCGCTCTGGATGGGCGGTAGCGATCCTGAAACCGATCGGAGCGCCGTAATCCTGGATCATCAGCACATAGGACGATACATTTATCGCTTCAAGAAACGCGTCCATGATGCGCGCGATGTTCGCGAATGTGTACGCGAAAGTATCCGGCGAAGGGAAATCGCTGTTCCCGAAACCGGGATAGTCGGGCGCGATGATGTGGTAATCGTCAGATAGTTCGAGCAACAACCGCCTGTACATATACGACGAGGCCGGAAACCCGTGCAGCATTACGATCGTGTCCTTCGACCGGTCGCCAGCCTCCCGATAGAACAGACTAAGGTCGCCGACGCGCTGATTTTTGTAGGATAATTTTCTGTTAGTCATATTGTTATGGAGTTTTATTAGCGCCATGTTAACTGGCGGCTAAGAGCAACTCCAAAACTACCGGCCGGGAGGCATTGCGGAAATGGATAAACACTGGCAGTCTTTTGATCGATTATTGGTGCGACGCAAAAGCCGGCCGGACAGCGACTGGTGTGCAGCACGTCGCATCCCTTCGTTCGTCGGTCGCTCCGCGACGAGCTGCCATTGCCCGGAACACTACCGCTACACGTTCTTTATCGTACCGCCATCCACCCGGATAATTGCCCCGCTGATGTAGTTGGCAAGCGGACTGGTCAGGTAGAGGACCGCACCGGCGACTTCTTCGGGGTAACCGAACCTTCCGGTATCGTTGGGGATCAGGTCCTGGACGGCACGGTACTTGATTTCTTCCAGATCGGTACCCCATCCAAACTTCGGTGCCGCATCGATCAGCCATTGTTCAACCATCGGATTGATGATCGCGCCGGGCGAGACGACGTTGGACGTGATGCCGGTCTCTTTCAATTGCCGGGCAAGGGAAGCCGATAAATTGTGACGGGCAGCCAGCGTGGCGTTGTAATGCGGCTGCTCTTTGATAGGTTGTATGGCCAGCCCGCCGCCGATGTGGATTACACGTCCCCAACCGAGCTCTTTCATTTGCGGTACGATCCGGCGGATCATCCGTACGTAGGAAACGACATTGGCATTGTAAATTTCCAGCCAGTCGTCTGCACCGGCATCCGACCAGTTTTTGTGGCTGACCACCCCCGCATTGTTGACCAGGATATCGATCTTACCGTTTGCCAATGCGGCTTCGGCTACGGCATCCGCACCTTCGTCGGTGGCCAGGTCTCCGGTCGCGATTGCTGCAATGCCGCCCGCTTCCCTGATTTGCCCGGCAACTTCCGTCGCGCGGTGCTCGTTTCTGCCATGAACAACCACCTCGGCACCTTCGGCCGCCAGCATGAGGGCGATCGCTTTGCCCAGACCAGAACTCGCACCCGTCACCAGCGCGCGTTTTCCTTTCAATTGTAAATCCATTTCGGTTTTGTTTTAGTAAATAAATAATAATTAAAATCTGTCAGCCTCTGCCGAGTTTGCCGGGGGCGTTGCCGAATGCCTTTTTGTAAGCGTATGAGAAATGGGAGAGGTCATTGAACCCGATTTCCAGATAGATGTCCGACGGCCGTTTTCCTTTTTTCTCGATCAGGTAATGCGCTTCAAGGAGCCGCTGCCGGACGAGCCAGCGGCTGGGCGTCAGGCCGTACAGTTTTGCGAAGTCCCTTTTGAATCCGGACAAGCTTCTGCCGGTCAGGAATGCGAGACGGTCCAGCGTTACATTGTAGCGGTAATGTTTGTTCATAAAACCTTGCAGGTCGATTTTGCC
Organism: Dyadobacter soli; assembly: GCF_900101885.1. GTDB lineage: Bacteria > Bacteroidota > Bacteroidia > Cytophagales > Spirosomataceae > Dyadobacter > Dyadobacter soli. Next base: position 61,562 of record NZ_FNAN01000016.1, read on the forward strand.
TGGTTCGCTGAAATCGAAGAGCAGGTTTGCGAGAGACGGATTGCTTTCCAGCAGAATCAGGACGAGCTCACGCGCCTTGAGCTGGCCTATGTGTTCGCGAAGCGCGTGTTCCGTATGCACGTAGGGTAGGAGGGAATCAACATAGCATTCCAGATATCGACCCGGTTTCAGGAGCAGGACATTTTCCGATAAATGCGGGCCTTTGGAAGTAAGGTCATATTGCCGGCCGATCTCCCTTAACGTAATTTCATTAATATGAACAGAAACAGAGCAGAATCCTTCTCCGAGGGGCTTCTTGAGGGATTTGGCCAATTGATTTCTCCGAAAGAACCGGTAGTCGCCTGCCTGAAAAGAATACAGTTTGTCGCCTACCCACACGTCGTGGGCACCCGAGACGATGTAACTGAAAATGTGATCGGCGATAAATGCCTCCCCTTCGATAGCGCGTCCCTGGTATTGATTGTAAAGAATGCGCGGGGAGACGCTGGCTGCCATACTTTTTGTATCCATTTTAAAATGTCCGCCAGGTAGTTCCGGCATTGTTTTCGAATACAAAATTCGCTGTTTGGCTAATTCTCTGGTTTGGTCAAAAGTCCAATCTGCTTTGTTGAAACGTTCAATAGCTTGCCATGAATAGCAAAAACAAATAAGCCCCGGACCTTCAAATCCGGGGCTTGCTTATTTTGCTTAATAAAATGCTTACTACTGAATTTAATATGGTTATCAACTCAGTCCATAGGATCAGTAACCGGGATTTTGCTGAATTTTATCGCGGTTAATATCGATCTGGCTTTGCGGGATCGGAAAAACGAGGTTGTTCTCGGTCAGCTCATTCACCAGCCTGATCTGCTCTTTTTTACTATTCAGCACCGGTATCGCGCGGCCCGTGCGGACGAGGTCGAACCAGCGATGGCCCTCAAATGCCAGCTCCACACGTCTTTCCTGCTCGATGGCCAACCGAAATGCCTGCTGGGTAGCGGTATTGGCGGCAGTTTTGGTGGCAAGCCCGGCGCGGGTGCGTACCATATTCAGGTAAGTGAATGCTTCGCCGCTGGCCTGGTAGGCTGTTTCATTCAATGCTTCGGCATACATCAACAATACATCGGCGTAGCGTACCAGCGGGATGTTGTTGCCATTGTCGTTTTTGGCGACGGGCACGTCATAGTACTTTTTGATAAACCGGTCGGGGATTGTCTGGCCCGCTGCATTGACGTATGATGCTGCCACCGAAACATCCTTTCGGAGATCGCCGGTTTCGTAAGCATTGATAATGTCCAGCGTAGGCTGATTATTCCCGTCGCCGCCGAATGCGATCACCGCATTACCCGAATTCTGGGGAGCAAAGGAATTCGGCCAGGAGTTTCCTTCGCCCGCACCGCCCGATTTGTACTGCACATCGAATACCGACTCCTTGTTGTTTTTGTTCGATACCTTGAAAACATCCGCGTAGGAAGGCAGCAATGCGTAAGTGCCCTGGTCAATTACCTCTTTCAGCCTGGCGGCTGCGGGCGCATATTTTTTCTGTGTCAGATACACTTTGCCCAGGTATGCGCGCGCGGCGCCTTTGGTGGCCCGGCCATTGTCGGCAGCGGGGTAGGTGAGTGGCAGCACACTTTCCGCTTCGGTCAGGTCTTTCTCGATCTGCGCATAAACCTCCGCTTTCGGGTTGCGGCCGAATGAGTAACCTTCGTCGGGATTAGCAATCGGTTTCAGGACCAGCGGCAGGTCGCCGAAAGTTTGTACCAATGTGAAATACACCACCGCACGCAAAAACTTCGTCTCGGCAATGTACCTGTTCTTCAAAGTTTCGTCCATCGTCACACCGCCGATCCTGTCCAGAATGGTATTGTAGCGGGCGATCGCATTGTATCCGTCGTTCCACCTGCCGGAGATAAACGGGTTGGTGGTACGGATATAAAACCGGTCGAATTCGTCCTGGTCGGTCACCGATCCGGAGGCAACGGCCACGGTATTGTCCGAAGCGATTTCACCGAAGATGTAGCTGTTTCCAGCCAATCCTCCCGCCTGCAAGCCGGCATACCCGCCATTGAGCGCGTTTTTGAAATCGTCTGCGGTTTGGTAAAAATTGTCGCTCGTCGGCGTCGAAATGGGCCGCAGGTCCAGGAACTGGTCGCTGCATGCGCTGAGCAGGACGGTGGCGGCCAGGAAAATGTATGATCTTGCTATTTTCATTGTGTTCAATGTTTTGAAAAAATGCCGATCGCTCGGACTGTTTGATGCCGATCAGAATCCAATGTTGATACCCAGCGTGAAAGTTCTAGCCAAAGGATACGAGCCGTAATCCACCCCGGCCGCCAGCGGTCCCGGAAGCGGTGTGCCGGCGGTGGCGATGGTAGCCGATTCATAGTTACTCACCTCGGGATTATAATTGAGGTATTTGGTAAATGTGAAAAGGTTTTGTGCCGAAGCGTAAATACGAACCTGCTGCAATCGGGCCTTGCTGATCCACGCGGCGGGCAGCTGGTAACCCAGGCTCACATTCTGGATGCGCAGGTAGGACCCGTCTTCCACCCAGCGCGTCGAAATCGCATTGTTGTTGCCGGTAGTCCGTGCATTGGCGCGGGGCGTTACGCCGTCACCGGGATTTTCCGGCGACCGCCATCTGTTCAGTACCGTACTCAGCTGGTTGGCATTTCCTTCCAGGTTTTCAAAAAAGCGACGGCTCAGGTTCAGGATTTCGCCACCCTGAGAACCCTGGATCGCAATGTTCAGATCAAAACCTTTGTAGGTGAATGTGTTGGTCATTCCGTAAATGAAGTCTGGCTGGTTGTTACCGATGATCGTGCGGTCGTTCGCGTCGATCTTGCCGTCTGCATTGATGTCTTCATATTTCACATCTCCCGGCCGTGTAGTCGGGTCGTGCGGATGGCTATCCACATCCGCCTGGTCTTTGAATACGCCTATCTGTTTAAAACCAAAGAAGCTTCCGATCGGCGATCCGATCTGGGTGATGTTGGTTTCGCCCACGCCGCTCGCGCTGCGGATCGGGTCGCCCGTGGGACCGAGTGCCAGTACTTTATTGCGGTTCAATGAAAGGTTCAGGCTGGTGTTCCAGACGAATGCTTTGGTCAGGTTGCGGGTATTCAATGCAAATTCCCAGCCTTTGTTTTCCATTTTACCAATATTCTTCACTGCCGTACCAAACCCGGTCAGCGTAGGTACGTTCACGGATAGCAGCAGGTCTTTGGTAATGCGACGGTAATAATCCACGATTAGGAAAACACGGTTGCCGAACAATCCCACGTCGATACCTGCGTCGAGCTGCTGGCTGCGCTCCCAGCCCAATTGCGGGTTGGCGAGCGACGATGGTGCCAGACCATTCACCAGCGAGTTGTTGAAGCTGTAATTTTCGGAGCGCAGGGTGGCGACGTAGGGATATTGGTTGGTAAATGCATTATTCCCCGCTAACCCATAGCTCACGCGGAGTTTGGCCTCAGAAATTGCCGAAATGCTTTTTGCAAAATCTTCTTCACTAATTCTCCATCCCAAAGATCCCGCCGGGAAAGTACCCCAGCGATTTTCCGACCCAAAAATGGAAGAACCATCGCGGCGGACAGAGATATTCGCCAGGTATTTTCCCTTGTAATTATAATTGGCCCTCGCGAAATAGGAAGCGGATGCATTTTCAAATCGTACTGATGATGCCGTGGTGGTGGTGCCGCTGGCGCTGCCGTTCAAAGTTTCTACCACGTCGTTCGGGTAGGAGCTGCCTGTTCCCTGACTGTCCTGGTAATGGAATTTGGTCGATTCCATACCGATCAGCACGTCGAAATTATGTACCTCGCGGAGTGATTTGCTGTAATTGAGCGTTTGGTTGAACAGCCAGCTCAGCCCCTGGTCGGAGTATGCGGTACCCGTCGAGACGGATGGCGGCAAAATCTGGTTCAAAGGCATCCGGGAAGTACGGTACGCATTGCGGCGGTTGCCGCTGAAATTGACGTTCCCGGTCACGCGATAGGTGAAATCCTTGAAAAGTTTGAGTTCGGCGTAGGTATTTCCAAGCAGGTTGGTTGTAATGAATTGGCTGTTGTATTCGGTAATGTTGGCTACCGGGTTGGTGATGCCCGGATAGTTGTAGGGCGCCGCAAATGCGGTTTGCGACGTGTACGACCCCTCGGCGGCGTAAATAGGTATCATCGGCATTACCGACAGCGCCGAGTTGACCACCGCATTATCAGCCCAGTGACCCGCATCGCGCACTTCCTGCTGGACCCGGTAGGAAGGGTTGATGTTCAAACCTATTTTCAATGCCGGCAGCACATTCACTTCCACATTGGCACGCATGGTGTACCGGTCCATCGCCGACCGCCGGATCACACCATCCTGCGTAAGATAGCCGCCGCTGATGCTATACCGGGCTTTGTCGGAACCACCGGAGGCCGAAAGCTGGTAGCTGCTCATTTTGCCCGTGCGGAATATTTCGTCCTGATAATCAGTATAAGGAAGCGCCGCTACCTTGGCCGGATCGTCGAAATTAAACCACTCGAACACCTCGCCCCTCGGGTAGCGGTAGCGTAGATAGTCCGTCGGACGGGCGCTGTTAGGGTCACTGATCTTGGCACCGGGCACATTGTCCAGGTAAGCATTGTTGGAAGCATCTTTCCCGAACTCGGCAAACTGCTGCGAATTGATCAGGTCGAGCTTTTTACTGACCTGCTGGAAGCCGGTAAATATATCGAGGTTCACACTGGGCTTCCCGCTTTTGCCTTGCTTGGTAGTGACAAGGATAACGCCATTCGAACCTTTGGAACCATAAATGGCCGTCGAAGATGCATCTTTCAACACATCCATACTTTCGATGTCATTCGGGTTGAGATTCGCGAAAATGCTGGCATTTACGATGTTACCGTCGATCACGATGAGCGGCGCATTACCTGCGCTGATCGATCCGAACCCCCGCACCTTGATCGCCGGCGTCGCGCCGGGCGAGCCGCTGTTTTGCTGCACCACCACGCCCGGTATCTTTCCCTGCAACGCGGTTGCCACGTTCGAAACCGGCATATCGCGCAGCTCGCTCATGGGTACCGACGAAATGGCCGCCGTGACGTCGGCGCGTTTTTGCGTACCATAGCCCACTACCACCACTTCCTCCAATGCCTTGGTATCCGTTTGCAAGGTAATTTCTATCACGCTTTCGTTTTCAATGCTCTTTTCCTGCGGTACGTAACCGACAAAGCTGAAAATCAGCGTAGCCGACCCGTCCGGTACCGATAGCTCGTAAGTTCCGTCGATATTGGTGCTGGTTCCGCGCTGCGTGCCTTTGACCACCACACTTACCCCGGGAAGTCCTTCGCCTTTTTCATCTTTTACTACCCCGCGCACAGTACGGTCGGCCTTGTTCACCGGCGATTGTTCGCCCGCGCCTGCCGGTGATGACTGGTTCCGCTCGGGCGCTGCCGGGGAGCCAGGTGAGGGGGCCGCGGCGGGGCGGCTGTAAATCATGTATGACTTTTTTTCGAACTGCTCAAAAATCAGGTCCAGCGGCGCGAGGGCTTCCGTCAGGATGGTTTCCAGCTTCTCGGTTTTGCGTTCCAGTATGGATGCGTCTACCGTTTTCTGGTTCATTTGCCTGTAATTGAAATTGAAGGCAACGCCGTATCGGGACGATAAGCTCTTCAAAAATTGCGGCAATGCTATCCTGGCAGGCTTACCGGGCTGAGCGGGTGTTTCCTGAGGATACCTGTGCGCATGGGCCACTAATTGCGCTCGTGCGTAGGAATGCGTGAGCACCCCGGCACTAAAAATTAGCCAGCCACTACAAAACAGTAAGTTTTTCTTCATTGGAATACTAATTTTAGGGTTTCAAGTACGTAATGCCACCTGTTGCTTTTTACCTTGGCGGGGACAGAAGCGCAGGTGGATATTTTTATTCTATCACATAGGTCTGGCCGTCTTTACGGGCTTTTACCTGATAGAGTTTTTCAATCATGTTGAAGTAAGAATCAATAGAATCGGTCGGGATGGTGCCGGCGAAAGTTTCATTCCTGAATCCCGGCGTGCATTGGACCGTAATGCCGTACGTATCCCGAATCCAGTCGAAGATTTCTCCCAACGGTTTGTTTTCCAGGTACATCGCGCCATCTTTCCAGCCAAGCCGCGGCTGCGCTTGCACGGCCGCTTTGGCCAATACGGGTTTTGCGCGGCTCCGGCTGATCATTTCATTAGGTTTCAGAACAATGTCAGGGGTTTCGCGCGATTGATCCACCACACGAACAGCACCCGACCGGAGTACTACATTGACGTCGCCATGCCGGTTTACGACGTTGAAGACCGTACCAAGCACCTCCACATTCAGCTGGTTGGCCATATGCACGACGAACTTGTTGTGATTGGCCGTGTGCCGCACCGAGAACTGCGCTTCCCCGTCGAGCCATACCTGGCGGTTCCCGAGCGAATCGGGGGCATAGCGCAAAGTCGAGTGGCCATTGAGCCACACTTCGGAACCTTCCGGCAGCACGATATGCTTCCGCTCGCCATAAGCAGTCCGGTATTCCAGCGGTCCCGGGTTATACAACCACAGCCGGGCGGTGCCCACTATCAGCAAAATACCCACCAGACTGGCCGCCAGCATTACCCAGCGGTTCCGGCCAAGTGGCCGGACCGGGCGGAAAGAGCCCGGTTCGTGCTGCTGCACGGCGTGAACGATATTCTGAAAGATATCATGCTCTTGTGCCGACCGCTGCGCTTGGGAAAGACCATCTTCGGCCTCTGCGTCGAGCATTTGCTTCCAATGCATTTCCAGTAGCTCGCGTTCCTCGCGGGTGGCGGTGCCTTCTCGGTAGCAGCGGATCAGGTATTGGAGTTGCTTCGGATGCATGTGATGGAGTTGGTTTATTGTATGACGGGCCACAGGAACCACTCCCTAAACTATTGTCAAGAAAAATCTTTGATTCGTTCTAAAAAAATTAAATCCAACCCGCAAGTGATGGCTTCACTAGGATAATACTTAATATTGTTAGACTTTTTTATAGAGATCTGTCTCCACCATTCCATGCAGTTTTCCGCCTCAACGCCAGACCACGACGAGTTACTTGCCGGCCTGAAAGCCGAGAATGAGGCGGCTTTCAGGAAGATTTATGAAAAGTTCTGGTCGCCCCTGTATGCGGTTGCTTACAATCACGTTCGCGACCGGGCGGTGGCCGAAGAAATGGTTCAGGAGCTGTTCACCAAACTCTGGCTGAAACGCGACCAGCTGACCATCCACACATCCCTGCAAGCGTACCTGTACCAGTCGGTCCGTCACATGGTATACGACTACATTGACATGCAGCAGGTGCGGCGGCGCGTGCATGAGGAAATTCTCAGCCAGGGTTCGGAGATAACTCATCTGACGGAAGAAACACTCGATTTTCAGGAGCTTCAACTGAGATTGGCCCAGGCAGTCGATGAGCTGCCGCAACCAGCCCAGGCCGTTTTCAAAATGAGCCGTCAGGAGTATTTGTCACTGAAAGAAATCGCAGGCCGCTTGAATGTTTCATCCAAAGCAGCAGAATATCACCTCACCCGTGCATTGCGGATACTCCGGCTCCGTTTGAAAGATTTTGTTTTAATAATGTCTTTTTTCCAAATGCTGCGTTAGCGCTGCTTCTCTTTTTAAAAACATTTATTAATAGTATTTTCATATTCGATCCGTTTTGGTGTTTACATTTGTACGAATCTGCCTGGTATTCCATTGAAGATAGATGCCCTACATAATGAAGCGGAATTGCTGACTGATATTGCAGCAGGCAGCGAAAGGGCATTTGCCACCCTCTTTCATTGGTACCGCGATAAAGTCTATTCCGCCGCATTCCGGCTCACCCATTCCAGTTTTTTGGCAGAAGAAGTTGTCCAGGATGTATTCTTAAAACTGTGGGTCAAAAGGGAAACATTGCCCGAGATTGCTGTTTTCGAGGATTACCTCTTCATTATGGCCCGCAACCACGTCTTTTCCGCCCTCAAAAAAATGGCGCGGCAGCAAGCGCTCGTCGACGACCTCCAGCTCGAAATACCCGTAGCCGAAAATACGACTTATAACCGCCTGCTCGATATCGAAATAGCGGAAATCGTGCACCAGGCGGTGGAGCTCTTGCCTGCACAGCAAAAACAGGTTTACCTCATGAGCAGGGAACAGGAACTGAAACGCGAAGAAATCGCGAAAACGCTGCGTATCTCTTCCGAAACCGTGAAAACACATCTCGCACGCGCATTGCGCCACATCCGTGCGTACAGCAAATTGAAGCTGGAAATCTCGATCTCCTGGCTGCTGTTTTTCCTGGTAAATTAATTTTTAAACTTTTTTTTGTCGCATTGTCCCCCGAAACCGTTTGGCAAAAGTCTTTACGGGTGAAGGTCGGTAACAGCCGTCCGTAATCCTGACTATTTATGCAAAACCGACGACTGGACGACTTGTTTTTCCGGTATTGTGAAAAAAAGATAACCGACGAAGAGCGGGAAGAGCTGATGACCCTGCTGCTGGCGGACGATAACCGTGAGCAGATCAACGGGCTGATCGACCAGTTTATCCGCAGCGACGGGACGAAGCATTCGTTGTCGGACGAAACGGCAGACGATATCCTGAGTTCTATTTTTTCGGCTACCAGTCATCATTCGGACAATGCAGGCGCGCGCGGTTCCGGGTGGGATGAAAGTGTTACCGGGGAGGAATCCGGCCCGGGCGAGCCCGGCGCAACCAGGCCTATGTGGCTTTTTAAGCTGGCGGCGGCTTCGGTGGTGTTGTTCCTCATGTATGCGGGGTATCGCTGGGTGAACCGCGTACCGCCTGTACAGCCCGTGGCGGTGATGCAAAGCGTTTACGGCGACGATGCGGCAGCCGGCGGCAACAAGGCAAGCCTGACGCTGGCGGACGGACAAACCTATGACCTGAATACGATTACCGAGGGTAACCTGTCCGTGCAGCCCGGTACTACGATCGACAAGTCGAAAGGGGAGGTCATTTACGGCAAAACTATCGCGAAAGACGGTTCTCCGGCCTATAATGTGCTGCGGACGCCGTTAGGCGGGCAATACAAGATCGTGCTGCCGGATGGTTCCAAAGCCTGGCTGAATGCAGGTTCCAGTTTGAAATACCCCACCGCATTTACAGGTAACCGGCGCGATGTGGAAATGTCCGGCGAGGTGTATTTTGAAATAGAACCCGATAAAACCAGGCCGTTCCTGGTGCGGGTGGTGGATAAGAATGTGAAAGGTAAGGATATGGAAATCACCGTCTTGGGTACGCATTTCAATATCAGTTCCTATGGCGACGAGCCTACCATGCAGACGACCCTGCTCGAAGGCTCCGTGCGGGTGGAGAAGGACGAGGTCACCAAAGTGCTTTCGCCGGGACAGCAGGCGCGTGTGGCAATGGGTGAGGCGGCGCATGAAATCGCGGTAAAAACGGTGGATACCGAGAGTGTGGTAGCATGGAAGGAGGGACGGTTCGAATTCAACGGCAATATCCGGGAGATTATGCGGCAGATTTCGCGCTGGTACGACCTGGATGTAAGGTACGAGGGAAATGTGGAGCGAAAGTCGTTTGCCGGGACCATTTCCCGCAAAAATAATGTGTCGGAAGTGCTGAAAATGCTCGAAATGACGGGTGGCATTCAGTTCCGGATCGACGATAGAAAGATTACCGTAAAAAATACAGATTGATTACCTTCAACTTAACCCTGAAACAACAATGAAACGCCTGAACTCCTCCTGAGCAGCATTTGGAAGGATAATGAGGAAAAAGACCGGATGCGTTGCGACCGCACCCGGCCCGACCTGATTAATCCTGAGATCATTGGACAACGATACATTCACTTTTAACCAGGCATACAAAACTATGAAATTTGTATACAAGGGCAAAACCGTCCTTTGGGGAGCGTATATACTTATCCGTTCTCTGTGGGAGCTGTGCGCCATCAAACACCGAACCGACTTTGGCAAAGTTCTCCTGACGATGAAATTAACCGTGTTGATATTCCTGATTGGTACATTGCAGGTGCTGGCCGAAGACACGTTCGCCCAGCAGGTATCGATCAAAAAGAAGGATGCAACCTTATTGGAAGTGCTAAGGACCGTCAGGAAACAAACGGGCTACCTGTTCATTTGCGACCTCGAAATGCTGGACCAGGCCGAAAAGGTCAACATCAACGTCACCAATGCGCCTTTGAAGGAGGTGCTGGACGCCTGCTTTGCGGGCCAGCCATTGACCTACAACATTGTGGATAAGACGATTATCGTCAAGAAAAAGCGCGAGCCGGCCCGGAAGCCGAAGGAAGAGGCGAGCCTCAAAGAACCATTTTCCTTCACCTCCGACCCGGTTTTGAAGGAGCGGATGACGGAATTGATGCGTAAGAAAGTCAACCTGCAAACGATATTCGACATCAGCGTCACGGGCAAGGTCATCGACGAAAAAGGGGAGCCGCTCGCGGGCGTGAACGTGATCCAGAAAGGCACCCAGCGCGGTACTTCCACCAACGAGCAGGGCGTTTTCAATATCGACATTACCGATGCCGACGCGGTGCTGACATTCTCGTTTGTCGGTTTCCTGTCCCAGGAAGTGATCGTGGGGCGCCGGAGCCAGATCGACGTCACGTTGCGGATCGATAACAAGGCGCTGGAAGAGGTGGTCGTGGTGGGTTACGGTACGCAAAAGCGTTCGGACCTGACGGGCTCGGTATCGTCGGTGAAATCGGAAGAGATCAAAAGCCTGCCGGTTCGGAGCGTCAACGAGGCATTGCAGGGGCGTGCGGCGGGCGTACAGGTAACGCGTAATGACGGTGCGCCGGGAGCATCGTCCGACATCGTGATCCGCGGCGTGGGTTCCATCGGCGGGATGTCGCCGCTTTACATTGTGGACGGAATCCGGATGTCGGCAGGGAACAACTTCAACTTGCAGGATGTCGAATCCATTGAAATCCTGAAAGATGCGAGCGCAGCGGCCATTTACGGCGCGCAGGCGGCGGGGGGCGTAGTGCTGGTAACCACCAAGCGCGGCACGGTGGGTTCGGATAAAATGAATATCAATTTCAATGCATATTATGGTGTGCGCCAGCCGCGTAACCTCTATAAAATGTTGAACACACCGGATTACGTGAAAGCCAAAGCAGCTTCCGGCGTAAGTGTGGGCGGCTGGGGCGATCCGGCGACATTGCCCGATAACGACTGGGCAGACCAGGTTTACCAGAATGGCAGCGACCAGAGCTATTCGCTTTCGCTCTCCGGTGCCACCCCGAAAACCAATTACTACCTTTCGGCGAACTACCAGCGCGAAGGAGGTACCATGATCGACAACTGGTTCGAGCGGTACGGTATCCGTTCGAATGCGGATTTCAAGATCAATAACCGCCTGAAAGTCGGCGAGACACTGTACGGATGGAGTACCCGCGCCAACCCGGTGCAAACGACTACGTTTCCGTTCCGTTCGGCGCCGGTAATCCCGGTATATGACCCTACCAACCCCGTGGGCGGCTGGGCGAAGACCGGTACTTTCTTTACCGGGCCCAACCTCGTCGCGAACGAGCTGATCAACCACGCGAAGAACAATCAGTACGCATTGGAAGGCAATGTTTATCTCGATTGGGAAATCGTCAAGGGCCTGAACTTCCGCTCCACTTTCGGTGCTTCGATTTACGCCCTGAACAACTACAAATTCACGGAAGCCTACGATTTTGGCACCCTTAAAAACCTGAATGCGCTCCTGGTCCGCGAGCAGAACAATACCCGAAACTTTACCGGAAACTTCGTGCTCACCTACGCGAAGACATTCGGGCGTCACGAGGTCAAGGCCATGGTGGGTTACGAAGCTTACCAGTCTAACCTGAGCAATTTGCGTGGCGAAGCGCAGGGTTTCCAGGTGATTACCTATAACCTGGGCATGACCACCAACCCGAGCACCTACAAAACGAGCGGCGGAGAATTCCCGCAGACGCGCCTGCTCTCGCAGTTCGGACGGATCAATTACACATTTGCGGATAAATACCTGTTTACCGCCAATGTCCGCCGCGACGGCTCCGACCGCTTCGGCCCGGCCAACAAATGGGGCGTATTCCCGTCGTTCTCGGTAGGCTGGAAAGTGAGTGAGGAAGCATTTGTGCGGGATAATTTTTCGCAGGTATCCAATCTGAAAATCCGGGCGAGCTATGGTAAACTCGGCAGCACGAGCAGCATTCCGCAATACACCTACCAGGCTTCCTACGGAGGCACCGGCGGTACGAATATCCTCGGCCTGCCCAACGGCGACCGCTCGAAAGGCTATGCATTGACGGCCCAGCTTCCCAACCAGAATATCAAATGGGAGCAGGTGAACCAGACCGACATTGGTCTCGATATCGGCTTGTTCCGTAACGCATTGAACATCACCGCCGATTGGTACAGCCGCCAGACGCAGGACATGATCTACCAGGTACCGGTGCCGGTTTCGGCGGGTTTCTACGGAACGAGCGGCGTTTACACGAACATCGGCCAGATGAGCAATAAGGGTATCGAGCTGGCCGTCGACTACCGGGGTAAGGCGAAGGACTTTACCTATTCCGTAAGCTTGAATGCGGCATTTAACAAAAACCTGGTTAAACAGCTGAGCGGTACCAACAACAACCCGATCAACGACGGCGCCGCGGGCGATTACCTCGAAAGTACCGTCACGCGTACGCAGGCAGGAAGGCCGCTGAGCCAATTTTACGGGTACATCGTCGATGGGCTCTTCCAAACCGATTCGGAAGTTGCCGCATTGAACCAGAGCGCGCAGGAAGCCGCCTCAGCCGCAGGCAAGCCTACCACCGGCGTGTTTTTCCAGAATGCCGGTACCGGCGCGGGCGATCTCAAATTCCGTGACGTGAACGGCGACGGCCGCATTACCATCGACGACAAGACTTACATCGGAAATCCGTGGCCGAAGATCACCTACGGCTTTTCGCTCAATCTGGGCTGGAAAGGCATTGATGTGCAGGCGATGTTCCAGGGTGTGCAGGGTGTGGATGTTTTTAATGCAAACAAATATTACACCCAGTTCTTTGTCGGTGACTATAATACGACCAACGATATTTTCAATACCTCGTTTTTCAATGGAAACGGCCTCACCGATCAGCCGCGCGTGGGTACAACGGACGCCTCGGGCAACTATGTCCGCGACCCGAATTCGAACTACACCCGCATTTCCTCTTTCGTGGTGGAAAACGGCTCTTTCCTGAAACTGCGCAACCTGCAAGTGGGCTACACATTGCCTTCGGCGTTGGTTAAGCAATGGAAAATGAGCGGCTTGCGGGTTTATTTCCAGGCGCAGAACCTGCTCACTTTCACGGGCTACTCGGGCCTCGATCCGGAAGTGCTGGGTAGGAATGGTACCACCGCCCGCGGGCTCGATACGATTTACTCGTACCCGCGCACGCGACTGGTTTCCATGGGTATAGATCTGAATTTCTAATGGATTTTAACAGCTATCAAGCTATGAAGATATTAAACCAATTTCTCCTGCTGCTCGCGTTGACCGGCCTGCTTTCGTGCAGCGACGACTTTGTGAATGTCGAAAACCCCGGCGCGCTGGCTCCTTCGCAATACCCGGCTTCGGTGGCCGATCTGGAACAGTTGCTCACCGGCGTGTATGCGACGCAGCATGCCAATGGCCTGTACGGGCATACCATGCTGGCCAAAAATACCTGGCTCTGGGACCACACCACCGACCTCAGCTGGCAGGGTACCCCGACGTGGATTCAAATGGGCCAGAACAATTCGCAACCCAACGACAGCTTTCTGTACGACAACTGGCGCGAGCTCTGGCGCGGTGTCCAGCGGAGCAACACATTGTTGGCGGCCATTGAAACTTACCGCCAGAAAGCGCCCAACGACGCCGCGGCGATTGACCTGATCAAAGGGCAGGCGCTTTTCCTGCGCGCCTGGTACTATTTCCACCTGGTGTCGATTTGGGGCGAGGGCTTCAATGCAGGTACGGACGGCGCCAAAATGGGCGTGCCGATCATTACGGAAGTGGCTTCGGGCCTCGACGAAACGCAGGTGCCGCGCAAAACGGTGAAGGAAGGCTGGGATTTTATTATCAGCGACCTCAAAGCGGCGGAAGGCCTGCTCAAAAGCACCAACTGGACCGGCGCAACCGATAAGTACAAAGTGTCGGGATGGGCTGTGAAAGGGTTTTTGGGCAAAATTTACACCTACCAGGCCGACTGGGCGAATGCCAAAACCTACCTCAGCGACGTAGTGACCAACAGCGGCAAAGCGCTCGTGACGTTCGATGTGTACAAGGATATGTTTAATGGTAAAAATGAGTTCACCTCCGAATCGCTTTTTGAACTAAACCTCAATGTGGATATGACCGCCCGCGGTGGCGATGACCAGTCGATGGGGTCGAGCATCGGGATGGTGATCGCGCCTACGTATGTGAGCGACAATGGCGGGCAGGCGGCTTCGGCCTGGTCCAACGTGTTCCCGCACGCCAAAAACATCGCGCGTTTCGGTTTTAATGAAGGGCATTATTTCAAACCCGGCACCACGAGCGCCAACATCGCGAATGTGGACCCTGCCTATATTGCCCGCTCACTGGAAGCGAAGAAGAAGCAGACCGTCGACCCGCGCCTTTGGGTAGCGTGCTACCAGCCTTACGTGGACTCGATGATCGTCAGCGGCAAAAAACGCCCGATCTCGCATTATCTCGACATCACCGAGCTGGATATGGAGGCGTGGAGCTTCCGCAAATTCACGAACCCGACGGGTACAGAAGCGGAGATCAACATGTCGAGCGGTGCCAATTTCCCCTGGCTCCGGCTGGCGGATGTGTACCTCCTCTACGCGGAGACGCTCTCGCATTCGGGCGATAATGCGGGTGCATTGGAATACATCAACAAGGTGAAACGAAGGGCATACGGCTTGCCGGTGAATACACCTTCGGCATTGGATTACAAAAGCCTCACCGACGCCACCAAGGCCAGCGACGCCGTCCTGAAAAACGACCCGCTCAAATACGAGCGCTGGGCCGAGCTTTTCGGCGAAGGCCACTGGTGGCTCGACGTCCGGCGCTGGCAGATCGGCGACAAGGAAGCGGCCTATTACCAGCGCATCCGTGGCGGAGCCATCCAATGGGACCCCACCGACTACGCCCAGCCGATCCCGATCAACGAAATCACCGCCAACGTAAACATGCGGCAAAACCCGGGGTATTGATTCAAACCATTGAATAACCGATGAATCCAAAAATACGGAAGCATATCGGCCAGCCGGCACGACTACTGTGCGGGCTGGCCGTGTCGGGAATGCTCTTGTCGATGCTTTTGAGCGCAACCGACGACCGCAATACCGATTGGCTGGCTTACGGCGGCAACAAGGCCGGGAACCGCTATTCGCCGCTGACGCAGATTAACCTGACCAATGTAAACCGGCTGAAAGTGGCCTGGGAATACGACGCCAACAAGCGGCCGGAGGGCGTTCCCGCCGCAGGAACGCCTGCCGCAAGGCGCCCGATGGAAATCCAGTGCCAGCCGATCGTCGTGAACGGCATTTTGTATGGTACGACGCCGCTGCTGAGCCTGTTCGCATTGAAAGCCGATACAGGCGAGGAGCTCTGGCGTTTCGACCCGTTTGCAGGGGGAACGCCGCGTTTCCATGCCAGCAGGGGTGTGATGTTTTGGGAAGACGGCGGGGATAAAAGAATCCTTTACACAGCCGGTAACCACCTTTGCGCAGTGGATGCGGCCACTGGAAAACTGGTGGAAAGCTTCGGCGTCGGCGGGAAAGTCGACCTGAGTGCGGGGGTTACCGGCCGGCCGGGACGTGAAAATGACAAACTTTCGGTGGACGCGACTTCGCCCGGCGTGATTTACAAGGATATGCTCGTGATCGGCTCGCGCGTGTCCGAGTACGGGGACGCCGCGCCGGGGCACATCCGTGCATTCGACGTGCGCACGGGAAAGCTCAAATGGACCTTTCACACAGTACCGGAACCGGGAGAGCCGGGCCACGATACCTGGCCGAAAGATGCCTGGAAACGCATTGGCGGGGCCAACAACTGGGCCGGTATGGTGCTCGACGAAAAGCGCGGTGCGGTGTATTTCGGTACCGGTTCGCCGTCGGTCGATTTCTATGGTGCCGATCGCGAAGGGAAGAATTTGTATGCCAATTGCGTGATCTCGCTCGATGCCGAAACCGGGAAAATGAACTGGTACTATCAAACGGTGCACCACGACCTTTGGGACCGGGACATTTCCTGCCAACCCAATCTCCTGACGGTAACGCATAAAGGCTCCAACGGCAAACCACGGAAAATAGACGCCGTAGCACAGGCCACCAAAGACGGCCTCCTGTTCCTGCTGGACCGCGATACCGGCAAGCCGCTGTTCCCCGTCGAGGAACGCCCCGCATTGACCGACTACCATTTGCCCGGCGAACATCCCTGGCCCACGCAGCCCTTTCCGACCAAACCGGTACCATTCGCCCGGCAGAATTTTACTGAAAAGGATATTACCGATCGAACGCCCGAGGCGCATGCATTTGTAAAGGAAAAGTTTGCCCAGACCCGCTCCGGCAACAAGTATATGCCACCCAGCAAAGAGGGGAGCCTCTACCTGGGCATTGGCGGTGGTGCCGAATGGGGCGGTAATGCCGCCGATCCGCAAGGTATTTTGTACCAAAATGCGAACGAAATGGTGTGGGACCTGAAAATGATGGACTACAATGGAAGGAATGGCATCCGGCAAGCTGCCACATCACCGGGTGTGGCTGTGTACATGCGAAACTGCGCCGCCTGCCACCGTGCCGACCGCCAGGGAAGCGGGCAGGAATACCCGAGCCTGGTGCAGGTCGGTAACCGGATGTCGAAGGAGGAGATAGGAAATATCATCAAAAGCGGGCGCGGGCGAATGCCTTCGTTTCAGCATATTTCCGACAAGGAGCGGAGCGAGCTCATCGGATTCCTGACCAACTCGGAGCAGCAGGTGACGGCATCTGAAAACCATAGTTCGAGCGAAGCGCCTACCGAGGCAAAATCCGCCTTCCCGTACATTCCGCCTTACATTAACAATGGCTGGACGCGCTTTTTCGACCCCGACGGCTACCCGGCCATCAAACCACCCTGGGGCACACTCAATGCGATCGACCTGAATACGGGCGAATACCTCTGGCGCGTACCGCTCGGCGAGTTCCCGGAACTGACCCAAAAGGGCGTTCCCATTACCGGCACCGAAAACTACGGTGGTCCGATCGTGACCGCAGGCGGGCTGGTGTTCATCGCGGGCACGAAGGACGAAAAGATCCGCGCATTCGACCGCAAAACCGGCAAAACCGTTTGGGAATACCAACTCCCCGCAGGCGGCTTCGCAACGCCCGCGACCTACATGGTCAACGGTAAGCAATATGTGGTAATCGCAGCCGGCGGCGCCAAAAACGGGCACAAGCCGGGTGGGAAGTACGTTGCGTTCGCGCTGCCGTGAGGGGGCGATTTGACCGCCGACGGCCGACCGCTGACCGCCGACCGCCGATGGCTGACCGCTGACCGCCGATGGCTGACCATAGACCATAATGTGGAATTTTTTTGAGATCGGCGGTCGGTGGTCAGCGGTCGGCGGTCCATGACGCATCGTCTACCACCAACCATTCCCAACAATTAACCCAATCATTCCTAATCCAAACATGATGAACAACAATTCCTTTGAGCCTAACCAAAATCGTCGTGATGCTTTGAAAATGCTGGGAGCAGGTTCTGCTGCCGGATTGCTGGGCCTCCTGGGCACCGCCGACCGTGCGCATGGCAAGGCGCATTATTCGCAGCCCGCGTACGCGAAGGGCATGGCGCCGGTCAAAATCAAAAGCGTGAAGGCGATCGTTACAGCGCCCCAGGGCTCCAACCTGATCGTCGTGAAAGTAGAGACTACCGAACCCGGGCTCTACGGGCTTGGCTGCGCTACTTTCACCCAGCGGGCCTTTGCGGTAGTGACGGCGATCGACACTTACCTGAATGAGTTCTGCGTCGGGAAGGACGTGGATAATATCGAAGACATGTGGCATTCGACCTACGTGAGCTCTTACTGGCGCAACGGCCCGGTGCTGAACAATGCATTGAGCGGGCTGGATGAGGCGCTTTGGG
Organism: Dyadobacter soli; assembly: GCF_900101885.1. Lineage (GTDB taxonomy): Bacteria > Bacteroidota > Bacteroidia > Cytophagales > Spirosomataceae > Dyadobacter > Dyadobacter soli. Next base: position 79,638 of record NZ_FNAN01000016.1, read on the forward strand.
ATATCAAGGGCAAACGCGCCGGTATGCCGGTGTACCAGCTGCTGGGCGGCAAGGCCCGTTTCGCGATCCCGTGCTATACCCATGCGAATGGCAACACGCCGGAAGCTGTGGCGGACGATGTCCAGCGCATTATGGAGCGGGGTTTTAAATACATCCGCATCCAGCAGGGCGGCTACGGTGCGGTGGGCGCTACCGAGCAGAAACCCGATTTCAAAGCGGCCGGTTTCGGCGGTGCTACCGACAACTATATGAACGAAAGGGCCTACCTGAAATCGGTACCCAAGCTTTTTGAAGCAGTGCGCAAGCGTTGCGGCGAAGAAATCGAGCTTTTGCACGACATCCACGAGCGCGTGCAGCCGATGGATGCTATCAATATGATTAAAGCATTGGAGGAACACCGGCCGTTTTTTATCGAAGATCCTTTTTCACCCGAAAACATGGGCTGGTTCCGTCAGTTGCGGCAAAGCACCACAGTACCTATCGCGATGGGCGAGCTGTTCAACAATGTGAACGAGTTCCGCGATCCGATGGCCAACCAGTGGTTCGACTATATCCGCTGCCACGTTTCGCAGATCGGCGGCATTACCCCGGCCATGAAAGTAGCGCGGCTGGGCGAGTGGTTCAATGTCAAAACGGCCTGGCACGGTCCCGGCGACGTTTCGCCGGTAGGGCACGCGGCGCATGCGCACATCGACCTGGCAGTCTGGAACTTCGGTATCCAGGAAGCGGTGAGTTTCAACGAAAAAACGCAGGCAATTTTCAAAGGGTGTCCCACAATGAAAGACGGGTACATGTCGGTGAACGAAGTGCCCGGCCTTGGCGTGGATATCGATGAAAAAGAAGCGGCCAAATACCCGATCACCAGCAAATCCAACTGGCAGGTTCGTAAATTTGACGGTACGAGCATTCGTCCGTAGTGTTCGATGGTAGGAAATGCCGTCAGGCATGTAATATTGGTAGCACAAAGTTGACGAGAAAGATGCCGAATGCCGTAGGCATGTAACAACCAATGAAACGCAAATCATTATTTAAACTGATTGTAATACTAATGCCCTTTCTGGTACTGCTGGTGCTGGAAGGGGCATTGCGGTTATTCGCGTACGGCCACGACCTAGCGGTTTTTACGGAAGATCCGTCGCGGAAAGGCTACCTTGTTTTGAACCCGCATGCTTCGAAACGCTATTTTGCCAACCAAAAAAATGCGACTTACGGCAATACCGAACCGTTTCTTGCCAGGAAGGCATCAGGCACGCTCCGTATTTTCGTGCTGGGGGAATCGACGACCATCGGGTATCCCTACATGAACAACGGCTCGTTCCACCGCTGGCTGCAATACAGGCTTTCGCAGACCTATCCCGAACGTGATTTCGAGCTCATTAACCTCTCGCTGACTGCGGTAAACTCCTATACCGTGCTCGATTTCGGCAAGGCCGTGCTCGATCACGAGCCCGATGCCGTGCTGGTGTACACCGGCCACAATGAATATTACGGGGCAATGGGCGTAGCCGCTACGAAAGGGATCGGTCACAGCCGCACCCTGGCGCGCCTGCTGATGAACCTGCGGGGCCTGCGGCTTACTCAACTGATGGCCTCCGTTACCGACGGTATTGGTGCGCTAATTTCCGGCAAAAACGTCGATTTGCGTGAAAACCTCATGAAACGGATGGCCGCCGATCAGCAGATCGCATTCGCTTCGGAGGAGTATGAGGCCGGGCTGGATCAGTTCAGGACCAATATGAGCGAGCTGGCCGCCTTGACAAGCGCAAAGGGCGTACCGTTGCTGATCGGCAACCTGGTGAGCAATGAAAAGGATTTGAAGCCCTTCATCAGCATTCCGGACGGAAAGGGGAAATCGGCCGATGCCCATTACCAGGTGGGAATTGATTTGTATAAAAAGGCTGATTATAAGGGCGCTAAAAAGGAGTTAGTCCTGGCCAAAGAGCTTGACGCCTTGCGTTTCCGGGCGCCGGAAGCATTGAATGCGATCATCAGGGACATCGCTCACACACATAAGGGCGTGACGCTCGTGGACGCGCGCGACCTTTTCGAAAAGCATTCTGCCGGCGGCATTCTAGGCAGCGAAACATTGCTGGAACACGTGCATCCCAATTTACAGGGTTATGCATTGCTTTCGGAAGCATTTTATCAAGCCCTTCAAAAAGCGAAACTCCTGCCTGCCGCACAAACGGAAATGTCTTTTGATTTACTAAAAAAACAAATGCCCGTCACATTGGTGGATTCCCTGAAAGGCGGGTACGAAATGATGATCCTGAAAGAGGGCTGGCCATTCAATGAGCCCATGCCGGCGGAAGAAAAACGCGCCAAAACGGAAGAGGAGCAGCTGGCGGGTGCATTGGTGGTGAAGCAAATTACCTGGCGGGATGCTATGGCACGGCTGCAACAGCATTACGCGACAGTGAAAGATACCGCGCAAATGCTGCGTGTCACCGAAGCGCTGGCATTGGACGATCCGCTGAATGTTACGCATTTCGACAATGCCGGAAAACTCAGTGCCGCCCTGGGACTAAACAGGCAGGCAGTCAATTATTTTTCCAAAGCATTCAGGATGGAGAACAGTTTCGAACGCGCGCGGATGCTTTTTGTAATACTGCTTAAAATGAACGAGCCGGAGGAGGCATTACCGTATGTGGCTTACGCGAAGGCGCACAATACTTCCAGGTTTGATTTGAATGAACTACACGCGTTTGTACAGCAACAGGTTATCAGTAAAAAGTCGAAAGGGAAATAAGGTAGCCTTGGTTCGAATCACTGACTTAGGATTTCAACCATCCGGGTTGCTGCGCCTTCCGAAAGCATCCAGTCAGACATTTCGAGCGATTCCCGGGCTTCTTTGGCGGCTCTTTCCTGCATTCGGCTTTCGTAGGCGTTGATGGCGGCCCGGATGTCCGGGAATTCTGCGCTGGTCAGGCATTCGCTCAGGTCGAGCGCATCCAACATGGCCAGGTTTACGCCTTCGCCCGAGGGCGGCATAGGGTGGGCCGCATCGCCGAGCATGGTCAGGTCCGGCAGGGATTCCCATTGTTGGTCAAGGGGCATACAGTATTGGGGCCGTTCTAACAGGGGTATTTCTGCATGTTCAAACAGGTCGAGCCAGAGTGGGCTCCATCCGGCGAACTCCTGTGCGGCCCATGTGTGGAGGTGGCTTTTGTCGGAAAAATCGATTCCGCCGTTCGCTACCCAATGTTCGTCTTTCTTGAAGGTAATGTAGAAATCAAGGCTGCCATCGCCTTTGGAAGATAGGTGCAAAAACTTTCCGCCTGCGTGTATGTAAAGCTTCCCGCCGTTCAGCAGCTTGTGAATGTCCGGCACTGCCATCGCCGAATCCGGCACATTACCCTGCAAAATGGTGATACCCGAGTAAAACGGTCGCTCAGGCGTGATGAAGGGGCGGATTTTGGAATTGGCGCCATCCGCACCCACGACGATGTCGGCTGTGGCCGTGGTGCCGTTATGGAATTCCAGCAGCCAGGCCCCATCGGTGCGTGACATATTTTTGAAATGGCTGTTCCAGATGACGGTACCGGGCAGCAGCGATGCGAGCAGCATATTCCGCAGCGGTCCGCGGTCGATTTCCGGCCTGAAAGCTTCATCGCCAAAACCGAGGGCAGCTTCCTCGCGCCCGTCTTCGAAAAGTATATTTCCATATTCATCTACCACGCGGCCCTTTTCCGCTCCCGGACGGTACGCAGCTCTGAATGCATCCATCAGCCCCGCCGCTTCCATTACCTTTAATCCAGACTCATAATGCAGGTCGAGCGTGGCGCCTTGCACCCGTGCGTGCTCGCTGTAATCCCTTTCATACACTTTGACGCTGACGCCCTGGATTTGTAGAAGCCTTGCCAATGTGAGCCCTCCCGGACCGCCGCCGATGATGGCGACTTGTTTATTTGTTAATAACATTTTCGTGCTGTTTGTGTTTAAAGTTTGATGAATGCAAAATTATTAGCACTTTGAGAGTTAAAATACCTATTTTAAATACAAAAATAGTCGTAAATGAAAATCTCGGTTACCGATGACGGATCTGGTATCGCCCTCAAATTTGCCAGGGCCATCGGGGCCAGGGTAGCGGGGCGGTTCATCTATATTCCGGAAAACAAGGGCGCAGGGTATATCACAGGGTTTTCGTGGGGAACCGACCTGAGGATGATGATCCGTAACTATTATTTGAAGGAAGACGTCGAGGTAGAGCGCACCAACGAGCTTTCGGAAGGGCAGGAGGATGTCATTTTTATGCTGGGCGGGATCTTTCCTTCTCTTGCTCAGTCGGCAGAGCAGCTGCTGCCCGAGCAGGCCAATGTGCTGATCTGCAAGCACGCGGTGTCGGCGGTAATGGCCATGCCCTCGCATACGAAGTTTTCAAGTGTGACAATCGCCGTTTCAAAGCGCTATCTGAACCAGCTTTTCGGGCACATTCAGCATCCCGTGGTAGCCAGCGTGCTCGAAGCGCGCGACAATCTTGTACTCGAAACCGGCATTTCCGCAGGCATCATCGGTACCGCAGGGCAAATGCTGGATACGGAATTGCCGGAAGCCCTGGAAGATCAATATTACAGATTGAAGTGCGAGGAGCTCCTGTGCCAGGTCTTCGCTATCCTCATGCAGCGCGAGCAGGTAGCGCCGGGCGTAATGCATATCGATGACATCAGGGCGATCTACGCTATCAGGAACCAACTGCAAGCGCGTCCGGACGAGCCGCCCAACATTGCCGCACTGGCCCGGGAAGCCGGTATGAGCGAGCCCAAACTGCGAAAGTTGTTCAAACAAACGTTCGGAAAGGGCGTTTTCGAATATTACCAGTCGGCTCGTATGGTGGAAGCCGCGCGATTACTCCGTGAAAAACATCTTTCTGTTTCCGAGGTCGGCTACCGGCTGGGGTTCACCAACCTGAGCCATTTCTCGCGGGTTTTCGAGCAGCACATCGGCGCCAAGCCCAAAAAGTATTCGACAGGGTAGGCGGGTTTCTGGATTTTAGGTAGCCCAATAGTAAAATGGAAAAAAGACCCGGTTGGTGGTAAACTGGCCAACATAATCCCTATTGCTCCCCGGTGACTTTCCAATTTTCTATCTTTGTATTAAAATCTACTTAAAAGATAGGATAAATAGCTTAAATGAAACTCAAAGCAATTGCCCTCGCAGGTCTGATTGCAGTAGCGCATACTGCTTTTGCTCAGGACAAACCCGTAGTCGTGGAAGGAATCGTCCCCGGCGCCTCCTCGGGGTATGTGTATCTCGAAAAATTCCAGGAAAAGATCTTCTATCCGATCGATTCGGCTAAAATCGAGGGTGGCAGGTTTAGCATAAAAACCTCACTGAAACTACCGGAGCTTTACGGACTGACGGTCGACAAGAAAAAGGACCCGTTGTTCCTCTTTCTGCAAAACACGTCCAGGGTTACCGTCACACTCGATACCGCTGCCCGTTACAGGCAGGCCAAGGTGACAGGCTCGCCTGCACAAGATCTGTTTGAACAATACAAGGGTAAGCCGGATGTGAAAATCGATGAATTCATTAAAGCCAATCCGGCATCGATCGTCTCGGCATATGTACTTTACCGCAACTTCGCCTACCGGCTTTCACCGGAGGAAATAGAGCGGAATATCGGCTTGCTGGACGCGTCGCTGCACCAGACGCCCTATGTGAAGACGCTGCATAGCCTGATTTTGACCCTGAATAAGGTGAGCATTGGAAAGCCCGCTGTCGATTTTACGGCCCATACGCCCGACGGGAAGCCTGTAAAGCTGTCCGACCGTTTTGGCAAATACCTGTTGGTCGACTTTTGGGCTGCCTGGTGCGGGCCTTGCCGCAAGGAAAATCCTAATCTGGTAAAAGCATACCAGGCATTTAAGGACAAGGGGTTCGATGTGCTGGGCGTGTCGCTGGATAAAAGTAAAGAAGCGTGGATCAAGGCCATCGGGAAGGATGGGCTTGCCTGGACGCAAATCTCCGACCTCAAATACTGGCACAGCGAACCGGCAGCGCTTTATGGCGTGAGGGCAATTCCGGCCAATTTCCTGCTCGATCCGCAGGGAAAAATCATTGGTAAAAACCTGAGAGGGGAGGAGCTGCACAAGAAACTGGAAGAGCTGCTTGGCCCGCCCGCAGCAACTGCGGCAAGCAGATAAAAGTACCGCACGACGCTCCCCGACTAACTTTTTAAATACAACAAACCGCATTTGCAACGGCCTTTTTGGCCGGCAGCATTGCTATGCCCGGCCGGCAATCCTTCATTAATCAAAGCTTATGAAAATTAAACTACTCACTCTTTGGGGCCGGAATGCCAGCTCCTGTTTGCAAAAATTGAAATACACATGGCTGATCGTCTTTTGCTTAGCTGTCACCGCTCATGCTCAGAATGTAATCCGCGGAACCGTACTGGACGACGGCAATCAGCCGGTAGCCGGCGCGACGGTGGCAATCAGAGCTGCGGGTGCGGGGACGGTTACCGATGCCGACGGGAAATTCAGCATTTCCAGCGGTAAAGCCCTACCGCTCACGATCACTGTCAGTTATCTGGGGTTTAAAACCCAGGAAATTACCGCCACCTCCGTGCAGGAGCCGCTCAGCATTCGCCTCGCCGAATCGACCAACCAGCTGGATGAAACGGTGGTGGTAGGTTATACAACATCCAAAAGATCCAGCTACACGGGGTCGGTGGCGGTGGTGAATTCGAAAGACATTGAAACACTGCAAATAACTACCGTAGGCAAGGCTTTACAGGGTACTATACCGGGGCTGCAATCCATTGCCTCCGCAGGCCAGCCGGGCTCGGACGCCGACCTGTACGTCAGGGGTGTAGGGTCGGTGAATGCTTCGACGGCGCCGCTGTATGTGGTCGACGGTATACCTGTTTCTGATGCCAACAATCTCAATCCCAGGGATATCCAATCTATTTCGGTTTTGAAAGATGCGACGGCGAGTGCGCTTTACGGTTCGCGGGGCGCTAATGGCGTGATTGTGATCACCACCAAATCCGGGTCGCTGAATGCGAAGCCTGCATTCAACTTTTCGGTCAACTATGGTATCACCGGCCGTGCGGTGAAGGATTACAAGTATTTGTCGGCCAAAGATTATTACGAATTGCAATGGGAGGCGATCCGCAACACGCAGCTCGACCAGGGCAAAACCGCCGAGGCAGCCGCACAGTATGCCAGCGATTACCTGGTCGACGGTGCATTGAAAGTCAATATTTTCGGCCCGAACTACCCGAAACCCGTAGGCCTCGACGGCAAGGTGGTGCCGGGCGCGACGCCGGTCTGGAACGACAACTGGGGCAAGGCCATTTCCCGGCCGGGCGTCCGCCAGCAGTACGACCTCAGCGTGAGCGGCGGGAGTGCGAGTACCAGATACTTCTTGTCGGCGGGGTATCTTAACGAACAAGGCTGGATCAGAACGTCGGATTTCAGAAGGTATAACCTGCGTACCAATTTGCAATCGAAGATCAATAAATGGCTCGATGTGGGCGCGAACATTTCGTTGTCGTCCGGCTTCCAGAAAGCGCCTAACCAAAGTGATAGCAACACCGGTAACTTCGCCAATTTCCAGCGGCTGATCTCCGACATCTACCCCGTTTACGAACGCAATCCGGACGGGACCTATATTCTGGACGAACGGGGTAATAAGAAATGGGACTACGGCAGCTGGCGCCCCACGACCGCATCGAGCGGCTCCAACATCCTGGGTTCTGCCGAGAATGCCATTTCCGGCGAACAGACCGACGCCGTTCTGCTCGGAACGAATTTTACGCTCACATTTGCAAAAGGATTGTTCCTGAAAACAACGGCCAATGTAGATTACCGTGCGGTCACGTCCCATACCTATTCGCATTCCTATTACAGCACCGGCGTGATCACCGACGGCGCGGGTACCGCATCCCGAAGCGCCCGCCGCACACTTAATTATACCGTGAACAGCTTCCTGAATTACGCGGTCAACCTCGGCGGCAGGCATTCGCTCAGTCTCCTGGCCGGGCCGGAAGTGTATGTCAACAACGTTACCGATCTCTCGGGAAGCCGCACGGGTTTTCAGGTTTTGGGTAAAACGGAGCCTTCGGCCGGAACGGTCAGCGGCGTGTTTAATGGCACTTCTTCGGACTACAAGCTCGCGAGCGGGCTGGCCAAGCTGGATTACGACTACCTGGGACGCTACCATTTCTCGACCAGCTACCGCCGTGATGGTTCCTCGCGGTTCAGCAAGCAATCGCGCTGGGGGAACTTCTGGTCGGTGGGGGCGGCCTGGAACATCAAGCAGGAAAACTTCCTGAAAGACGTTTCCCGCCTGGATAACCTCAATCTGCGGGCGAGCTATGGTGCGCAGGGAAATGACAAAGTGCTGGTGGGCGATTATGCTTACGGCGGGTTTTATTCGATCTACAATAGTCTGGATAAGCTCGGCCTGTTGCCGTCCGACCTCCCTACACCGGATTTGAAATGGGAAACCAACCTGAACCTGAACTTCGGGGTGGACGTGTCGCTGTTCGACAACCGGCTCATTGCGCAGATCGACCTGTTCGATCGCCGCTCGAAAGACCTGCTGTTCAACCGGCCGCTCTCGCCATCCACCGGTTACAGCGGTATCAGTGCGAATGTCGGCTCATTGAGCAACCGCGGGATCGACGGCCAGGTTACCGGCGTGCCATTCCGCAGCAAGGATTTCACCTGGACCGCCACGCTGAACTTTGGGCATTACACCAATAAAATCACCAAACTGCCGCAGAAGGAAATCCTGACCGGCTCGATAGGACAATACGGCAATACCAAAAAGCTCGTCGAAGGTGGTTCCGTCTATGACTTTTACATAAAAGAATGGGCGGGCGTAAACCCGCAGAACGGCAAGGCAACCTGGTACAAGGATGTGCTGGACGAAAATAAAAACGTGACCGGCCGGACCACCACCGAAAACCAGACCGAAGCGACGCCTTACTTCCAGGGCAGCTCGTTGCCCGATTTTTATGGCGGCTTCAATAACAGCATTGCCTACAAAAGCTTCGAATTCTCGTTCCTCCTCGCGTACAGCATTGGCGGCAAAATTTTCGACGGCGACCAGCCGATGGTCACGCACCTGGGTAATGCGCCCGGCCGCGCGTGGTCGGAGGAAGCGCTCAATCGCTGGACGCCCGATAACACCCATACCGATTACCCGCGCCTGTCGTACGTTTCCGACGCCTGGAACACCATTCCTTCCACGCGGTTCCTGTACGACGGCACCTACGCGCGTCTGAAAAACATTTCGCTTACTTACACACTGCCGCAGGCCTGGGTTTCCCGGCTGACGCTGAGCGACGTGAAGATTCGCCTCGTGGGCGATAATATCCTGACCTTCTACGGCCACAAGGGCATGGACCCGGAACAGACCGTTTCAGGATCGACATTCTACCGCTATCCGGCGCAGAAATCGTTTTCAGCAGTTCTTAATGTATCATTTTAATACAATACCATTCCAACCATGATACGGAAATTCAGTTTACTATTCGTTGCGGCGACCCTGCTTACTTCGTGCGGCGACGAGTTTTTCAATACTTCTCCTGCCACCCAGATCACGACACCCGAGGTGTTTTCTTCGGAAGCCAATATCGATGCATTCGTCAATGGCTCGATCCGTTTTTTGCTCGAAAACAGCACTTCCCAGGACAATCCGGGGCTTCCTACCATCTTCCTCACGCATGACGTAATGGGCGAGGACGCGTTCGCCCGCGACGGCCGGTACGGGTTCCGTGACTCATATCCTTACCGCGACCCGTTCGATAACACTACCCGCCGCGCGTTGTTTTTCTGGACATTGCAATACACGTCGATCGACCATGCGAACAACATCATTGCGAATGTCAAGGTCGATAATGCCAGCAAGGCGAGTTTGAAACACCTCAAAGGTCAGGCGTATGCATTGCGGGCGCACAATTACCTGAACCTGGTGCGGCAATACCAGTTTACCTATGCCAAAGACGCCAATGCCAAAGCGGTGCCGGTTTACACAGAACCTACTACGCCCAACACGGTACCGAAGCCGCGTGCAACCGTGAAGGAAGTGTACGACCAGGTGATCGCCGATCTCACGGAGGCGGAAAAACTGCTCGCCGGGTTCGAAAGGGCGGAGAAAAACCGGCCTAATCTGAATGTAGTCTACGGATTGTTCGCACGTGCATACCTTACGCAGGAAAAATGGGAGCTCGCCCGCGACTACGCCGTGAAAGCCCGCGACGGGTATCCGATCATGTCGGCCACGCAGTACACGCAAGGTTTCAACGACGTCAGCAACCCGGAATGGATCTGGGGGCATCCCCAAACAATTACCCAAAACAAGGGCGGCGCTTCGTACATGGCGTACATTGAAACTACGCCTTACGCCACCGATGCCGCCGGTACCAACCTTTATTACGGATATAACAGCATTATGCCCGACCCGAATTTCATCGCGCTGTTCGACAAGGACGACGTCCGGAAGTCGCTGTTTGAAATTGCAAAACAGCCTTCCGAGGCATTGTACAGAGGTTATCGCTACAAAAAATTCCGGAACAAATATCCGAACCATGATGCGCATATCGTGCTGATGCGGTCGTCGGAGCAGTTATTGATCGAAGCGGAAAGCAAAGCCCGGCTGAACGACGTGCCCGGCGCGACGGCGACGCTCAATGCGCTGAGGAGTCAGCGCGGGCTGACGGATTTATCGGGCCTTGGCAAGGACGCATTGATCGCAGAGATCCTGCTCGAACGGCGCAAGGAGCTTTGGGGAGAGGGTTTCCGGTTGTACGACATTCTGAGGCTGCAAACCGCGCCGGTCAGAAAGGAAACGACGGAAAAGTTTGTAGATACGCGCGGTGCCACGGTGAGTGTCCTGGGCCATTGGATTACCAAATTTCCCGACGGCACGCCATTGGTGCCGAACAGCAAATACTATCTTTTCCCGATCCCGCTCAACGAAATTAATAATAACCCGAACCTGTAAATGCAGGCGACCCGCACGCTTTGTGTCATGCGAAGTCGTGCTTTTTATTTAAATTAAAACATGAGAATTACCTTCATACTATGCTGTCTGATCTCCATTTCCACTTTCGCGCAGCGCGACAGGCAGGGGCAGGCACCAGCCACCGCGCACGACCACGCGCATCATGTGGACGAGAACGAATTTGCCCATAACCACCTGGACCACATTCAGGCATACCGCAAGGAAACCGCCTACGTGCATAACCTGCCGCCCGCGCAGTTTCTGGAAGGTATCGGCACTTCCACATTTAAAATCAGCACGAAATCGGAGCAGGCGCAAAAGTACTTCGCGCAGGGCGTGGCGCTGCTGCACGATTTCTGGGATTTCGAAGCCTATCGTTCATTCAAAGAAGCCATTCGGTTGGATTCGTCGGCGGTAATGCCTTACTGGGGACTGTACAGCGCCATCGGCGCTACCGAAGGCCCTGATTTTGACGACGATAAAAAGCTGGCCGTCAGAAAGCTGAAAGCATTGAGGGATAAGGCCAACGAGCATGAAAAACTGTACGCCGAAGCCATTCTCCTCCGCGACGCGCCGGGCGAAAACAGCCGGAAGCAATACCAGCAAAAGCTCGAAATCATCGTGCATAAATACCCGGAAGACGTCGACGCCAAACTCTTCCTCGCATTGAGCAAAATGAGCGGCTACGACGTGGACCTGAACCCCCGCGAAGGCCAGATTTACAGCGAATACCTGCTGCGCGACGTGCTCAAATCCGATCCCGACAATGCCGGCGCGCACCATTACTGGATCCATTTGATGGAAAACTGCTGTCCGGACGAAGCTATCAAAAGCTCCGAGCGCATCCGCCTGCTCACACCCGGCGCCGCGCATATGGTGCATATGCCGGGGCACGTGTATTATAAATTAGGCCAATACCAAAAGGCCCACGAGGCATTCCTGGAAGCGGTGGCGGTGGACTCCGTTTACATGAAAAAACAAGGCATTCCCGAAGTCGATACCTGGAATTACATTCACAATATCAACTACCTGCTTTCGAACAGCGCCGAGAACGGGCATTACAAAACCGCCCTCTACTACGCCGAAAAGCTGCAAAATATGCCCGTCACCAGGGAACGAAAGGCTAAATACGAAGGCCGCTTCTTCTATCAGGGCATTATTGCGCCGGCCAAAATGGAGCTTTGTTTTGGGTATTACAAAAAAGCAGCCGACCGCCTGAAACTGATCAACGACAAGGACAGCATTTTTACCGGCAAGGCCATCGGCTATAAAGACGGCCTGTATTATTTCGCATTGGGCATGGACGCCGTGAAGCGCGGCAAAGCCGACGAGGCCCGGAAATACTCCGACGCCCTCGACGCGCATTTGTACCGCAATAGCACGCAATCCAGTCGCGACGACGTGATCGCCATCAGAAGGCTCGGCGACCTGAATGTGGCCTCCCTGGAATTGCAGGGGCTCATCCAAAGCCTGGAAAATAACGACGACGAGGCCATCCGCATCCTCAAAACCGCCCAGAAAAAGGAGCACGACCTCGGTTACAGCGAGCCGCCATCGTACGCCCGGCCCGTACTGATCAGCCTCGGTGAGGTTTACACGAAAGCAGGGAAATACGACCTGGCAATCAAAGCGTATGAAGATCTCGCCCAAAAACGGCCCAACAGCGCTAATGCATTGTGGGGGCTGTATAAGGTGTACAAGAAAAAAGGCGATGCGGCCAAAGCGAAAGAGCTGGCTGCGCAGCTGAACGAGGTGATCAGGCAAGGCGACAAGTCGCTTTACCCGCTCTGACCATTCATTTTTTCGGCTGGGCTAAGCATTAATGCTGTATTTAGATTAGATTTCGCTCATGAGCAAGACCGCACTGATTACCGGCCCGACCTCGGGCATTGGCCGCCATACCGCCATTCAACTGGCCGAAAAAGGTTACGACCTGATCCTCGTCGCGCGCAATGCGGCCAAAGCTATCGCCTTGCAAAACGAGATTGGCGACAGCGTCCATACGGATTTTGTCGAATGCGACCTTTCGAGCATTGCATCCGTCAGGCGCGCCGTGGATGAAATCCGGACACGCTACCAGCGGCTCGACCTGCTGATCAACAATGCGGGGCTCATTGTCCAGCGCCGCGAAACGACCCCGGAAGGCATCGAGCGCACCTTTGCAACCAACCACGTCGGCCCGTTCGTCCTCACGACCGGGCTGGTAGGGTTGCTCAAAGCCGCCGACGGTGCCCGCATTGTCAACCTTGCCTCGGAAGCACACTTTTTCGCGCTGCGGTATGCTACGAGGAAACTCGCCAATCCCCCGCATTACCACGACCTGGTCATTTACGGGCGCTCCAAGCTGGCGAATATCCTTTTCTCCAACGAACTGGCCGAGCAACTGGCGGCCTGCAACATCGCGTCCAATGCCGTGCATCCGGGAACGGTTTCCAGCAGTTTCGGCGGCGATGGCAACGGGGCTACGGCCTGGTTTATGAAAATGTTCAAGCCATTCTTCCGCACGCCTTCCGAAGCCGCCGCACAGATCGTGGAACTGGCCACTTCGGAGGCATTTGAAGGCGTTACCGGCCAGTATTTCGCCAATTCGCGACCAGCCAAACGGTCGGCAAATGCAGGAAGCAGAAAATTGGCGCGAGAGCTCTGGTTGTATACCGAAAGGTTGATCACAGAACCGGTAGAAGCTTCGCAGGACAGTTAATACTGCATGTTTTAATGTAAAATCTATTAAATCCATAGACTTTACATGCTTTTTAATGCAAACGCTTGGAGTTTAACCATTTCATGCATTACCTTTGTCCTGATCTTAAACTAAATCGAGCTTAGAACCACCCGAAGCTGCTTTTACCAAATACCATCGGATATGCGTTCGGTTAACCTACATTCCCCACTTCTCCGCCGTTCCGGCACCCTGCACCTGATGTCTGTCGGGGCGCAATGTTGTTGTTGCTAGTCAAGTCTTCTTGCCGCTGGTTTCCTTCGCGGCGCTTCCGTTACTGGTTTATTTCCCATCATCGCTTCCTGCGGAGCGGTCCAGACTTTCTTGCAGCATGAAATTCACAGACAGCCATATTTACTACGAAATCCTCATCCTTTTTGCCATTATCAGCATTGCCGAGGCATTCACCGGTCTTTACAAAAGCGAAAAATGGTCGCGCAACGAATGGTACATTAATTTCGCCGGACTTTTCCTGTCCAGCACCATCACGCGCCCGCTCAGCTTCCTGCTATCGGCTTATGTACTCAATTACTTTTTCGCGGATTATTACAATGTATTCGAAAATGTGCCGCTATGGGCCGGGGTGCTCATCACCGCATTGCTCGAAGACTTCACGCAGTATTGGTGGCACCGGGCCGCCCATACTTACCCATGGCTTTGGAAAGGCCATCGCGTGCACCATAGCGCGCCCGAAATGAGCGTTTTCCTTACCGGCCGCAACTCGTGGATTTACCTGCTGCTGTTCCCGTCGCGCATCGTTTCCACAATCCTCATCTTCCTGGGCTTTGGCCAGGCATTCCTGATCGGCTATTTCTTCAAAGCGCTCATCGGCATATCGGCACATTCGAGCGTCCGCTGGGACGAACCTTTGTATAAAATCAAATGGCTGCATCCATTGATGTGGGTGTTGGAACGAACCATTTCCACCCCTGCCACCCATCACGCCCACCACGCCGCTACGGACGCCGACGGCATCGGGGTAATCAACGGAAATTACGGTAACATGTTCTTTATCTGGGATATGCTGTTCGGTACAGCCAAAATTACACGCCAATTCTCGGAGCATATCGGCCTGGAAGATTACCACGAAGAGCCGTGGTACGTGCAGCTGGGGTACCCGCTTTTTAAGTCGAAGGATGAGCGGAGCGAGCTTTTTGAATGAGTGAATGAGCCGCCGTGGAACGGGGAATGAGTGAATGAGTGAATGAGTGAATTTTGAATGATTGAATGACCGAATGATTGAATAACTGACCCGGATTGATGCTTTGATTGAGTTAGCGTAAAAACTATTCACTCATTCACTCATTCGCTCATTCAAAATTGAACTGCCATGAAACACCTACTATTAACCATCTCCCTAACCCTCTCCACCTCATTCTCCGCCTTCGCTCAACTCGCGACTTTCGACGTCGTTATGGCGGGCCATACCATTGGTTCTGTGAAGGTTTTGCAGCACGATGGGGCGGAGCGGTTGTTGCGGAAGCGGATCGAGGCGGAGTTTAGCGTGCCGTTTTATACGGGGAGTTTTGTGAGTGAAAACCGCTTCGAGAATGGCGCATTACACAGCTCTTCCACGGAACAGATCGTGAATGGGAAGCGGCGTGAGCACACCGTCACGACGCGAGTTGCTTCGCAGCATTACCGGTTCGATCTGGCGGAAAAAAGCGCTCCCGCCAGTAAGCGCGACATTGCCGAACCGATCGCCTACACCATCACCGGCCTCTACTACCAGGAGCCGACGCAAGTGCAGGCGGTCTATTCCGAAAAGTTCGGCGCCATGTGCCGCATCCGCAAAATTGAAAACGGGAGCTATGTAGTGCAGCTGCCGAATGGCAAGGAGAGTGTTTATAGCTACCGGGATGGGGAATGCGTTCGGATTGTGACTGAGCTTGGCGGGGTGCGGCTTAGTATTGTGCGTAAGCAGCGGAATCTTTGATTCGTATAGCAAGCACCGTTCGGTCTCCGGGCCCCACGTCATTCCCCCAACCGCATCCCCAGCGAACGCGAGATATTACTGCCGATAACGGTCGGACTACTTTTTCGGTGGATGGGGAGGTTTTGTTTGTTTATATGGATGCGGAGACTTTGCAGGTGGGGTGGTTTGGGTTTCGGTCCACTGCTGCGCAGCATCAGATGGGTGCGTTTCAGGGGCTTTGATCGGCCGCTTCCTAACCGCTGATTCGATTCAATATTTTTTGTGTAAAAGAGAAGAAGTCAGCGTAGCTGCTTTTAACTGCCCCAAGATGAGCTCCAATAGCGCCGTCGGAAGGTTTCAAAAGAAAAATAGGCTTTCTGGCTTCCATCGCCATTGGTATTAAGCTGTGGTAATGTTTCAATAGCGCGAGGCAATAAGGGTCGTCGTTGACGGTCAGGTCTGTTTGTGGGGCATCATTTAAAACAGATTCTCTGAATACGTTAGGTATTCTATTTGCCCATTTGAGATACGATTTTACCGGTCTGCTTTCCTTCACGCCATGTTGCATAACGACGTATCCTAAAGGCGTTATAGATCTTTGTGGTAGTTGGAGCGAAGGTTCAGGGTTTCTATTCAAACGATCCTCCCATTCCTCCTGCCATGTGACAAGTCGATTTCCAAGGTTTCTGAGGCCTTGTAGAGAAAATAGGTCAGCCGCCATAGGTACGACAACGTAGTCGGCGGCAATTAAAGTAGCTCTGTTAATTGCTCCAAAATTTGGACCGATGTCTATAATATTGAAATCTGCTTCCCATCTCTGCCCAGCCTCCATCATTACTCGGTAAAATGATGATACTACACGAAACGCTGCCTCATCTCGATTCAGGCAAGCGCCCCAGCCACTACTCAATTTGTCTTCGAAAAGCGATAGCTCTAAGTCGCCGGCCAGGAGTCCGATATTATTCTTTATTTCTTCGATATGGGCAGGAGCTATATCCCCAATACCTTTATTCAATGGCTTAATACTCTCCAAAATAGTCGGCCTATTTACTTCATTTTCATATATTTCTTGCAGCCTCTCATCACTCAGAAACATAGAAGTAAGATTGGTTTGAGGATCTAAGTCGACGGCAAGGCATCGATACCCCAACTCGGCGAGCATGTATGTGAAATGATAAACCAATGTGGTTTTGCCAACCCCACCTTTGTTATTGAAAAAAGCAATCGTTTTCATTATCGTTTTTTGAAGATAACCACACCGAAGCTGGTTGGCTGGTCGACTATAAATATAGGGTCTGGCGATCCATTTTTCAACAAAGCGGCCTTTGCACGCTTAACTCCTACATTAAATGCATTGATGAAGCCCAGGTTTTTAGCTGCTTCGGCGAGGGTTGGATTCCGATAATCATTTTTATTGGGGAAATTCTCCGGTCGTGCATCGCCAAACAAACCACCGGGATTGGTGATTTCGATTCTGTCGCTGAACTCATAGAATTTGATAGGGGCATTCGATTCGTAATCCCTGTGAATGATTGCATTATATATCAATTCTTCAACGGCAGAGGCGGGATAGGCCAGCTCATACGGCTCACCAAGTCCATTTTGAACGCGCTTTTCGATTTGCGACTTGATAAAGTCCTTTATCACGCGTATTTGAGTCGTTAAATCGCCTTCAAACCGGTGTTCGAAATCGAAGTCGCTAACCTCATCAGGTCCGATAAATCGTACGTATTGAATGTAAGCGCCGGGAAGATAAAACCGGGGATTTTTCCCGAAAAGCAGTATTCCTGCGTTTGTCGGTATACCAGCTTTTAAATCGAAAAATTTAAGTGAGGAAAGCTGCTCAGTAATTTCTCTTCCATTGGCTTCGAGCGTTTCCGAATCAATGGCGGTTGGTAGGTAAGTCAATTTAAACAGCTCTACACTAAGCTCGTTTAGATCACTTTCATAAGCCGGCCTTGTGTCGAAAGTCCTTGAATAGATCGAGCGTCTTTCACTTAATATCCGTTCTTCGGCTTCGTTCGCGAACCCACGCCTTTGACCCACTCGAATGCAAACCCGGCCTTTGTACCTCGCTGGGGGCACTTTTGACGGTTGAACTTCAACTACTGCGATCTCTCCTTCATCGAACGAGAATTTCGCTACCGCTAACGCGGGTGGCGGGACAATGCGACCGTCCGTCCGAAAATCGAGCAGCGTCTGCATCAATTGCTCGTCAACCTTCGTGCCGTTCAGGCTACCATTGTCATTTGCCCCGATGATCAGATATCCGGGCAATCCATGTCCGGGCATATCGTTGCAAAACGCACATATTGCTTCACCAAATTTGTCAGTATTATTTCTGGACACGGTTTTCTCAATCCGGTCGGTTTCTAATGCTGGCAGGAGTAATGCAATTTCTTCTTGGGTGATCATATAGCGCAGGTTAAACCGCGGCAAGTTGAAAAATGCGGCAGCAATTACCAAATTTATATATTGTATAGGTACTCGCCCTGCGAGACAGCTCTACCTGTTTTTGAATTCAGTATTCAGGTACACGAGGTTGCTTCATGGAAATCAATTAATTTACGGATGGCGTGAATTTTTTAAAGGTTTGGATTTGGATAAGCATCTTCCGAATATGCAGCCTCCTATAAAACCATAAGAACTATGAAAAATCTTACACGACTTGCCCTGTTATGGTGCGGGACCGGCGAAAGCCCCCCGGATGCCCTTATGTGCATTAGGACACCTTAGACAGGGCGTTTTCTTTCACCTAAAAACATAAGTTTTATGACCACACTATCACCCACCGCCGAGTCCCCGGACTCGCGGCACCTGGCATTCGGCCGGGAAGTTGCAGAGCTGCTAGCCCAGAGCAGCCCGTCAAACTGGATAGATGACCTTTGGGACATTTATACAGGTTATATGCTTGCGCAAAAAGAGTTGGGTTACAACCCCCGCGCAGCGGACGTTTTTACATCATTCAAGGAGCTGGTGTTTTTCTTCCAGCGTGTTGAGGGGATGAAGGGGTAACCCTCCCCGTATACAAACAAAAGCCAGGTAATCTGCTCGATTGCCTGGCTTTTGTTGTATTGTGGCGGCATTGCAGCGTTTTACGTGAATGTCGTTTGCAATGCTGTCGCATCCCTCTGGGATTTAAGGCCTCCCAGGGGGTATCATCTTGCTACCAACGTTGCGTGCCTGACGGCACTAACCACAAAACGCCAAATCGCGGTAGCGATGAAATATTGGTAGCAGGGAACATTTCAAATGGCTTTTGAATGCCGTAGGCATGTAACATCAACAGGTAGCGGCGCATTGAACACTATTTATACCCCTCATTCTGCACTAAACTCGGGTTCCGGTCGATCTCGCTCTGTGGCAGCGGGAAGAGCACCTGGTAGTCGAATGCGGTTTTGCCGCGTCCTTTGGCGAGTTCGATGAATTTGCCGTGGCGGATCAGGTCCTGGCGGCGGAGTTCTTCGGTGAAGAATTCCCAGCCGCGCTCTTTCAGGATGTGTGCCCGGAGCGCTTCTTTGGTGGCGAATGCGGCAACGGACAATGCGGCGACGCCGGCTTTCGCGCGGACCTGGTTGATGAGGTCGATAGCGGCTGCGGTGGGGCCTTGGAGTTCGTTCAATGCCTCGGCTTTGCTCAGCAGGATGTCGGCGTAGCGGACCACGGGGAAATCGTTGCCGAGGTCGGCGCCGGTGGCTGGGAGGTCCTCTTCGAATTTGAAGCTGCGCTTGTCGTCCTGGCCGAGGACGATGTGTTTGCCACCCAGGTCGTCGTATTCGGTCAGGAATGCTTCTCGGCGTTGGTCTTTCGGGTCGAAGGAATCGTAGAAGCCGGAGAGCGTTTTGAGCTGGGTGGCGTAGTTGGCTTTGGTGGCGCCTTTGTATTTGTAGTTGGGCGGTGCGGCGTGCGGCAGGTAATTAGTACCGAGCCCCGGCTGGGCCAAATGTGGCCTTACATAAATGAATTCGCTGTTTTTCTCGTTGGCGAGCTTGAACAAATCGGTCCGGTTGGCGGAGTTGAAAAGGCTGTACGCATTCAGGTCGATCACCTTCTGGGCGGTTTCATTCGTCTTTTGCCAGTCCTTGTTGTTCAGGTAAAATTTAGTCAGAAAGGCGAGGGCGGCACCTTTGGTAGCGCGGCCGTATTGCTTGGCGGTGACGGGCAGGATGTCGGCC
Organism: Dyadobacter soli; assembly: GCF_900101885.1. Taxonomy (GTDB): domain Bacteria; phylum Bacteroidota; class Bacteroidia; order Cytophagales; family Spirosomataceae; genus Dyadobacter; species Dyadobacter soli. The sequence continues at coordinate 99,406 of NZ_FNAN01000016.1, forward strand.
ACGGCGGTGAGTTCATCGGTCACGAATTTGACAAAATCTTCCTTGCTGGCGCGTGCCGGGCGGTCTTCGCTGCTGCTGCTGCTGATGCTGTTGGTAATGAGCGGGGTAGGGCCAAAAAGGTCGTACAGCGAAATGTAGCCGCTCGCGCGCAGGAAGCGGGCTTCTGCAATGATCTGCTTTTTGCGTTCCGGATCGAAATCGATGTTGGGCACATTGTCTATCACGAGATTAGCACGATAAATAGCGCTGTAATAGCGGGTCCATGCGGTGTCGAAAAACTCGTGGGAAGCATTCCAGGTGAAATCTTCGAGCGGCTGTGCGAGCCCGCGGAGCCCGCCTTCACGGATGATGAGCAGGTCGGTCGTCACTTCGGCCATCACGAGGATATTGCGGAAGCCGTCGGTGCCCTGTTTCTGTTCGAGGGCGTACGCGGCGTTGAGCAACGCCTCGGCGTCGTCGGCGGTTTTGAAGAAATTGTTAGGGCCAAAGGAAGAATACACTTTCTCTTCCAGCGGCTGGTCGCAGGCGGCAGCGCCGAGCATTAACAGTATATAAAGTAGTTTTTTCATTGATTCACAAGAAATTAGAAATTTATACTCACGCCCGCCGTGTAGGTGCGCGAGAGCGGGAATGCGTTGTAATCGGCGCGGACGTTGGAGGTGCCGAATGCACTCACTTCGGGGTCATAGCCGGTGTATTTGGTGATGGTGAACAGGTTTTGGCCGGTCAGATACACCTGCAAGCCTTTGATATGCCGCCATCTGGCCGACGGGAAATTGTAAGTCAGCTGCACCGATTTCAAACGCAGGTACGAAGCATTTTCCACGGCCCGGCTGTTCACGTTGCTCGTATAGGAAACGGCCACGGGCACGCCCGACGAATTCGCATTGGTCGGGTTGGTAGGCGTCCAGCGGTCGGTGTAGCTTTCGGCGAGGCGGTTGCGGCGGAACGATATCGGGTTCTCGGATTCGGTCCGGTTGAGGTTGAAGAGCTTGTTGCCCTGCACGCCCTGGAAAAAGAACGAGAGGTTGAACGCGCCGTAAGTGAAATCGTTGTTCAGGCCGTAGGTGAAGTCCGGGAACGGCGAGCCAAGAATGGTCCGGTCGGCAGAATTGATAGTGCCGTCCTTGTTCACATCGCGGTATTTGTATTCGCCCGGGCGCGCCAGCGGTTGTGCGGATTTGGCAATGTCCTCGCCTTGCTGGAACACGCCGTCCACGACGTAGCCATAGTAGGCATTCAGCGGATCGCCTTTGCGGATTATGGTGAAATCATTGGTAAAACCAGCCGATCCGCCCAGAATGTAAGGCAATGCGCCGAGGTCGGTGACTTCGTTTTTCACGACTGAGAAGTTCAGGCTCGACCGCCAGGTAAACGGCGCCGTCACGTTGATAGACGTCAATGCAAATTCGAAACCGGTGTTTTTCAGGCCGCCTACGTTTTTAAATGTAGTTGTAAAACCGGTGGTGCGGGGAATCGGCAGTTGCAGCAGCAGGTCTTTGGTTTGTTTATGGAAATAATCGATGCTACCTGAGAGACGGTTGGCAAACAAGCTGAAATCCAGTCCAATATCCAGCTGGGTAGTCGTTTCCCATTTCAAGTCCGGGTTCGGGAGTTGCGTTGTTGAAATACCCACATAAGGCGCGCCGTCGAAAATGGCCTGTCCCTGAGGGCCGAGGAGCACGAGCGATTTGTAGCTGCCGATGTCCTGGTTACCGGTCACGCCGTAGCTGGCGCGGAGTTTCAGGTCGGTAATGGTGTTGATGTTTTTGAGGAAAAGCTCATCCTTAATGCGCCAGCCGAGGGCTACCGACGGGAAAATGCCGTATTTTTTGTTATCCCCGAACCGCGACGAGCCGTCGGCGCGAATGGAGGCTGTGAGCAGGTATTTATCGAGCAAATTGTAGTTCACCCGGCCGAGGTAGGATAGCAGCTGGTTCTTGGTGCGCCCCGATCCGAGTGAAAACGTCGTCTGCGCGCCTGCTGCGAGGTTGTCGGTGCCCAAGGCGTCGAGCGGGAAATTCTGCGCACCGGCCGAAAGCGAGCTCACTACAAACTCCTGGTAGGTATACCCCCCGAGGATTTCGAGCTGATTATCCTTGTTGAGCGCCTTGCTGTAACGCGCCGTAAACTCCACAAGGTTGTTGGAAGCATTGCTCGTAAGCACGCTCGCGATGCCTTTGGTACCCTCAGCACGTTTGGTGAGGCGCGAGGTAAAAATATCCCGGCGCGAATCCTGGCGGTCGGTACCGAAATTGATCTTCGCCGAAAGCTCGGGCAGAAAGTAATATTCGGCAAAAACGCTCGCAAATGTTCGGTTCGTCGTGGCGAAGTCACTCACTTCATTGGCCAGGCCGACGGGGTTTTCCAGGTTCACGATCTGCGTCTGCGTCCAGGTGCCGTTCGGATTTTTGAGGGTCAGGGTAGGGTCCTGGAAAATGGCGGTGTTGATCACCCCGGCACCTTCATTCACGCTCACGCCATTGGGTACAAAATCGTCCTTCACCTGGCTGGAATTGAGGTTTAACCCAAATTTGAATTTGTCGCCGGTGTAGTTCAGGTTCACCCGGCCGACATACTTTTTAATACCCGAACTGATCACGACGCCCTTCTGGTCGAGGTAGTTGAGCGAGGCGTAGTAAGTGAACTTGTCCTGCCCGCCCGAGAACGACAGCTGATGGTTTTGTAAATACCCTTTTTTGAAAATCTCATCCTGCCAGTAAGTACCCTTACCGACGGCGGCGATCTGCTCTGCGGTAAATTCGGGCGCTTGTTTCTGGTCGGCGCGGAGGTCGTTGAGCAGCGCCATGTATTGCTGGGCATTCAGCATCGGCACGCGTTTGGTCACCTCCGACACCGCACCGGAAAGTGAATAATTGACATTCAGCTTGCCTTTCGTCCCTTTTTTAGTCGTGATCAAAATAACGCCGTTCGCGCCGCGTGAGCCGTAAATGGCTGTGGCCGAGGCGTCTTTCAGTATCTCCACCGACTCGATATCATTCGGGTTCAATGCATTCAGCGGGTTGCGCGGCGCCTGCTCGTTCACGAGCGTGGAGTTTGGTACCACCGACGCATTGTTCACGGGCAGCCCGTCGATCACATACAGCGGCTCGTTGTTGGCATTGATGGAGTTGGCGCCGCGGATGCGGATCGTTACGCCGCCGCCGGGCTCCGAGCTCGATTGCGTCACCTGCACGCCCGCGGAACGGCCCGCAATGAGTTGGTCCACAGATGTTTGTACGCCTTTATTGAAGTCCTTGCTATCCAGCGAGTTCACGGCGCCGGTCAGGTCGCGCTTTTTCTGGGTGCCGTAACCGACGACGATGAGTTCGTTCAGTTGCCGGGTATCGTCGCTCAGTTGCACGTTGATCTGCGAGCGCCCTTTCACTTCGAGCTCCTGCGTAATGTAGCCGATGGCCGAAAATACGAGCACGGCATTGCTTTCTGCGTTGATCTCGAACTTGCCGTCGGCATTGGTAGTAGTGCCGGTGGAGGTGTTTTTGACCAGTACATTAATGCCCGGCAGGGCCGATTGGTCGGTGGCGGAGGTAACTTTTCCCTGAATGGAAACGGACTGGGCGTGGCTTTGCAAAGCCAGTATGCCGCCCAACAGGGCCCAAATCAATCGGATGTGATTTGAACGGAGAAATGGAATCATGGGTGATGCTTTTAGTAACTACACTTGTTTGATGGGCAAAGTAAAGTTATTTTAAATTTTTAAACTACTAAATTGGTAGATTAAATAGTTTAGTTAATTTTGCACACCAGCCACCATTAAACTCCGCTTCCTGCGACCGCACGTGCAGGGAGCGACTTCACTCACTTAATCAAGCATTGTCATGAAAAGGCAACTTTATCACACTTTGGAGCTGGTGGCGATTTTCTTCCTGGCCGCATTTACATTCGGCGACAGCCCCTACGAAAACGAGATCAGGCAATGGCACGAAAAGCGCATCGAGGGCCTGAAAGCGGAATCGGGCTGGCTCAACCTGGCCGGGCTATACTGGCTCGAAGAAGGCGTTAACACGTTTGGCGGCGCGGAAGGGAACGACATTCTTTTCCCGGCAGAAAAAAGCAGTCCGTTCCTGGGTGAAATTGTTTTGGAAAAAGACAAGATCACCCTCAAAGCGAAACCCGACGCACAGATTTTCAATGGCGACCAGCCCGTGACGGAGCTCGACATTTCGCCTGTGGGCAAGCCGGTAACGTTAAAGCACGGGCCGCTGCGCTGGTTTGTGATCAAGCGGGGCGAGAAGTACGCGATCCGCCTGCGCGACCTGGAAAGCGAATACCTGAAAGGCTTTACGGGCATAGAGCGCTATCCGGTACAAGAGAAATGGCGGGTTAAGGCGAAATTCGTTCCTACCAAAGGCCGCACGGTGAGCATTACCGACATTACCGGCCGTACCGACGAGCAGGTTTCGCCCGGTAAACTGGTGTTCGACGTCGATGGCAAGGAGTACAGCCTGGACGCCGTGGGCAAGCCGGAAAACCTGTTCCTGATCTTCGCCGATCAGACTAACAAGCTCGAAACCTACGGGGCGGGCCGCTTCCTTTACTCGTCCGTCGAGGCAGACGGCACGGCCTGGCTCGATTTCAACAAGGCCATCAATCCGCCTTGTGCATTTTCCCCTTATGCGACCTGCCCGCTGCCGCCGAAGCGAAACAAGCTGGCGCTGGCCGTGGTGGCAGGCGAAAAGCGCTACGGCGACCACTGATCTTCCGCCGCGTATTGGACTCCTTCCTGTTACTGATTATTTCCCTGCCTGATAAATAGCATATAAAAGTGCTTTGCTGATACGCTGGCTGGCTTTTGTGCCCAGATGGCCCTGTCCGTCGGAATCTATGCCATTCACGCCCGACGGGTCGGCGGCACTGGCCCGGTTGTCCTGGCAAATGCGCGGAACATTGGCATGCTGACAAGCTCCATCGTTGGTTTCGATCGCTTGCAGATCAAATATCACGTCTTCCTCCTTGAATGTATCTTTCATCCACCGGCCCACATTTGCTTTGGCCGTATTCCCTTCTTCCGCACTGGTGGAGTAAACCAGCGGGGGCGTGATGTGGACGAATCTCAGGCCGGGAATCTGCTGGCGTAGTTCAGACACAAAAGTATTGTACGCCATTTTTACCGAATCACGGTTAACGTCGAGGATGTCGGCGTACCCGAATTTAAAAACGGCGATTTTCAGGCTGGCTTTGCTGCGTAGCGCGGCTTCTTTGAACACCCGTATTTTTTCGTAGGGGTTGCCGTTGGGGATACCGCCCACATCGACGAAAATACCGCCACGTAGTCCCTGGACCACGTCGTTCGGCCCGAAATACTCGAACGCAATGCCGTTCGCTTTGGCGCCTTCTTCCAGATCCTGACCGACCGACTGGTGCAGAAAAAGCGTGTTCCAACTTTTGATCCGCGCCTTTTCCGCGGCAGATAGCTTGTCCCAGGCATCGATACCGGCCAGGCCTACCACGCCGGGTTGGCCATTGCCGGGATTGGTAGTACCGGGAGTTGTTTCGCCCGGGTCGGATGGATCGGAGGGGTTGTTTGCATTCGGCTGCGGGTCTCCGGCCGAACAGCCTGCCAGCAGGAGCATTAACAGAAGCTTTTTCATAGCGCAAGATGATCTTTGATAAGTCTAAATTGCGCTGGGAAACAGGTTTTTACAATCCCGAATCGATTAATGACGGTTTAAATCGATTAAATCCGATTTGCTTTGAGCGAGCGGTTGATTTGTTGCTGCAAAAGGATTTACATTTGAGTCAACTGACCGGCTCACCATGCTGCACCACACGTTTTCCTGTATGATTGTCGATGACAACGAGATTGACCGGCTTACCGCGCTGGCGCATGCCCGGCAGTATCCGGAATTGAACGTGGTAGGCGTCTTCGAATCGGCTGAAGAAGCATTGGTCCGTCTGCAAGACGCCCCCGTTGACGTGCTGCTGCTCGATGTGGATATGCCCGGGCTGAACGGACTGGAACTGCGGGAGCAATTGATGCACATTCCTGTTTGTGTATTCATTACAGCCTATCCCGACTATGCTGCGGATAGCTTCGCAGTCGATGCGTTCGATTACCTGGTCAAGCCTGTTCGGGCCGACCGGTTTGGTCACACGATGAGCCGTATCCAGCAATTTTTTGAGCTGAGGCGCAAAGCCAGGCTATTTGATCTGAGCCTGGGAGCCGACACGATATTTATCAAGGACGGGCACCGGCAGATTAAAGTGAGCCTGCACGAGGTGATCTACCTGGAAGGGTTGAAGGATTATACCCGGATCGTGACGACGACCCAGCCGTACACGGTGTTGTCGTCCATTGGCAACCTGTTGTTGACGGCACCTTTTCAGTCGTTTTTGCGGATTCATCGCAGCTATGCCGTCCAGCGGCACTACATCGACCGGATCGACACCCAGCAAATTCATGTCCGTCAGTTTGCGCTGCCGGTCGGGCGAAGTTATCGATCCGCATTGGATGCAGTCCGACCGGATGGACGGAACGAAAAATGAAAGTGACGAAATCCTGCCAAAAAATGGGACGTATTTTACTATTTCTGCTGTTGTTCCCCGTACTGTCCAGTGCTCAAAAGCAAGGTCGCGCGCTGATCGATTCGCTTGTCGCCAGACTGCCCGCGGAAGGCAACGATACGGTGAAAGCCCGGTTGTACCGCGTAATTGCCGATGAGTCGTTTTTTAGCAATGTGGATCAGGCGATGCATTACAGCCGGCTGGGTTTGCGGCACACAACCGGGATGAACTGGCCGAGGGGTATCGGGGTGTTCAACGCGTATGTTGGCCGGGCCCACAGCGACAAAGGCGATTACGACTCCTGCCGGTATTATTTTTTAAAAGCCATCACAATTTACAAAAGCCTGAACGACACGTGGAACCTGGCAAGTACGACCAATAATCTGGGGGTTGCGGAACAGAACATCCGGTCGAACTACCCGGCGGCGATGCGCTATTATTTCGAAGGCCTGGCCTATGCCGAAGTCACGGGTGATAATTACCTGATCGGCCTTTGCCTGGACAATGTTTCGGAAATCTATCGCGTCCAGAAAAACTTCCCGAAAGCGCTCCAATTCGGGCAGCGTGCGCTCGCGCTCAGGCAACGTCAGAGTTCGCCCGACATCAATGCACGACGGGAGCTGGCCGCTGCACTGACCAGCATCGCCGCTATTTACACCGAAATGAAAAACTGGCCCAAAGCCCGGCAACACGGATTTCAGGCGCTGGGCATTCATAAAGAGATAGATAACAAAGACGGTTTGGCAAAAACCTACGGGAATCTGTCCGTGGCAATGCAGCAGGACTTTGGCCAAAAAATCTCGTACGCGCTGAATGCCAAAAAAATATGGGACGAGATAAATCCGCGCCACCTGACTGCGGTGAGCAATGTGGCAAACCTCGGTATCGCTTACCTGGATTTAGTGCGTAGCGATACGCTGCAGCAGAGCCCGGTTTATCCCACCTCCCGGGCTGCCCGCCTGCAACTGGCTGAAAAATACCTGACCGAGGCGATACGGCTCAGCGCGGATAAAGGCGAAATCGGTGATCAGGCACATTTCCGGGGCAGCCTGGCTGAATTGCAGGCGCTGGCAGGAAACTTCAAAGGTGCTTACGAGAATTTCAGGTTGTACCAGGCCGTGCAGGATTCGCTGTACTCGCAGGAAGCCAAAAACAAGATTGCCGGACTGGAAGGGAAACGGGAAATCGAACTGCGGGACAAGCAACTTCAGATCAACCGATTGACCATCGACGGACAGCGACGACAACAACTTGCGCTGCTGGTCTGTGTGGGATTACTGCTGGTCATTGGAGGGTTACTCTATTGGCAGGGCCGCAGCCGCAAACGTACCAATACTACCTTGCTGCATCTGAATCAGGAACTTGACGAAGCCAACCAGGTAAAAGCGCGTTTTTTCGCGATCCTGAGTCACGATCTGCGGAGCCCCATCGCCAATCTCATCAACTTCCTGCACCTGCAACAGACCAGCCCCGATCTGCTCACCTCCGACCAGGTAAGTTTCCATCAGCAGAAAATCACCGACGCAGCCGAGGGCTTGCTCGATACCATGGAGTTGATGCTTCTATGGAGCAAGAGCCAGATGCAGCAATTCCGGCCAACGGCCAAAGTCATCCGGGTTGAAAAGCTGTTTGAATACATGAAACGGTTTTTTGCCGAGGCGACGCACGTGCAGTTCAGCTTCGAAATGCAGGATGACTTACAGGTTGTCAGCGACGAAGATTATTTGCGCACCATCCTGCAAAATCTCACCAGTAACGCCGTGAAAGCGCTACAAAACCAGCCCGACGCCCGGATCGCGTGGGAGGCCAGGCGGGAGGGAGATGAGGTAGTGTTGATTATCCGGGATAATGGCCCCGGCTTGTCTGAAAATCAGTTGCAGGTCCTGCATAACAGCGACGCGGTCGTGAGCGGCAAAACCGGATTCGGCTTGCATATGGTCCGTGACCTGGCCCGGTCGATAGCGTGTCGGATAGCTGTCGATTCCGGTGCAGATTTTGGCACGGAATTTCGACTGACGATCGGGAAAGCGTAATGCATCGCATGGTTATGTCGAAAAACTGGCCCAAATCCTTTTTTCTTCGATTTTTATAACCTTACTTTGTCTATCAAATTAATAGAATAACCGTCAGCCACCGACAGGTTTATTTTCCAGGCATCTTAACGTATCTATCATGAATGCACATTCAGTACGGATAACTATTGCTTCTTCCACGGTGGTACCCTGCCGCTTCTTCGCGAGCACCCATTGGTGTTGCTGACCACGCATTAGCTTCATTCCCCAACTCCGGAAGCAATTCCGACGACTGCCTGCAAGCGCTAAGGCCGGTTCTGCATTGACTCGCCCGCACGGCGTTTATTCATAAGCGTTACCCAATTCACTCACCTAATTCCATTACATGAAACGAGTTTTATTGTTCACAATGCTGATGCTGGCTGCCCGGCTGGCATCCGCGCAGGAAACCGTGAAAGGTTTTGTAAAAGACAACACCGGCCAGTCGCTGCCGGGGGCTACGGTCGTTCAGAAAGGCACTTCCAAATATGCCGTGACCGACCCCGACGGCAACTTCGAGATTCCCGCAGGCAAAGAATTTCCATTTACATTACAAATTAATCTCACAGGATACGAGCAGCAGGACGTCGAGGTGTATGAACTGTCCTCGGCTCCCATCGACGTAGTGCTCAAAACAGCCAACGTACTCGACCAGGTGGTGGTAATCGGCTACGGAACGCAGAAAAAGGGCGATTTAACCGGCTCCGTATCATCCATTTCCACCGGCGATCTCAAAGGCGTGCCTATCAGCTCGCTCGACCGTGTATTGCAGGGACGTGCGGCGGGTGTGCAGGTAACACAGTCGTCGGGGCAGCCGGGGAGCTCGGTCAGCATCAAGATCCGGGGTGGCAACTCGATCAACGGCGCCAACGAGCCGCTCTACGTGATCGACGGTTTTCCGGTTTATAACAACAACAGCTACGCCGATGCGGGCGTAACCAACGGCCCGACTATCAATGCATTATCCACACTAAACCCGAGCGATATCGAATCGATAGACATCCTGAAAGATGCTTCCGCCACCGCCATTTACGGTTCCCGGGGTGCGAACGGGGTAGTGATTATTACGACCAAAAAGGGCAAGCAAGGCAAAAATGTGATCACCTACGACGGCTATTATGGTGTCCAGAAAGTGCTGAAAACGCTTCCTTTAATGAATGCGCAGCAATGGGCATTGCTCAAAAACGACGCAATGGCCGACTCGAAAAAGTCGCCGGCGTTTAGTCAGGCGGAAATCGACAGCCTGGGGAGGCCGGGCGTCGGTACCGACTGGCAGGATGAGGCATTCCGCCAGGCCTCGATCCAGAACCACAGCCTTTCGTTTTCGGGAGGCGATGATAAAACGAGGTTTGCATTGAGTGGTAACTATTTCAAACAGAACGGGATATTGCATAACACGGACTTCGAACGCTATTCTTTCCGGATCAATATCGACCGCGATATGAGCAAGCGTTTCAAGCTGGGATTCAACTTTACGGGCAGCAAATCGTCGGCCCAGGTAGCGCCCGAAAACGTGGTGCCTAACCTGCTGCAAATGCCGCCTACCATGCCGGTGTACGACCCGACTTCTGCTAATGGATTCACACTCAGAAGTATTTACGACAGCCCGCTGGCCAACCCGATCGCAACGTTGTTCCTGCAAGTGAACGAAACGCACATTTTCCGCGGCTTCGGCAATGCGTATGGCGAGTACCAGATCGCCGACGGCCTCAAAGCCAAGGTGTCGCTCGGTACCGACATCCTGCTCAACAAGCAGAACCGCTACCTGCCTGCCACCTTGCAGGAAGGCAGCGGGCTCAATGGCCAGGGTATTGTGGGTAACAAAAACACCATCGGCTGGCTGAACGAGAATACATTGAGCTACAACAAGATATTCAGCGAAGACCACGCCCTCGACGCCGTGGTTGGGATCACCCAGCAGGCTTCGACTACCGAAAACACGGTTGCCCGTGCGGCCACTTTTGTCACCGACGATTTTAGCTATCACAACCTCGGCGGAGGTACCACTTTCCAGAATGCTTCTTCCAATTATTTCAAATGGACGCTGCTTTCGTACCTGGGCCGCATTAATTATACTTTCCGCAACAAATACAACCTCACGCTCACCGCCCGTGCGGACGGCTCTTCCAGGCTGGGTAAGGATAAAAAATGGGGCTTCTTTCCGTCGGCGGCGTTCTCGTGGAACCTGGGCAGGGAGGAGTTTATCCGTAATGTGCAGGAAATCAGCAATCTCAAATTCCGCGTCAGCGGCGGCGTGACGGGCAACCAGGAGATCGCGCCCTACACCTCGCTTGCGCAGGAGGCCTATTTCAGCTATTTGTTCGGCCGCAAACTCGTGGCGGGCTATGCGCCCAACGGCATTGCCAACCCGAACCTGGGCTGGGAGCAAACCGCACAATATGACGCCGGTATCGACCTCGGTTTGTTCAAAAACCGCGTAAATGTGACGTTTGACGCCTACTATAAGAAGACGACTGACCTGCTGCTGGATGTGCCTCTGCCTTACACGAGCGGTTATCCCAATGCGTTCCAGAACTACGGAAGCGTGGAAAACAAGGGTATCGAGCTGGCTATCAATACGGTGAATACCGAAGGCGCATTCGGCTGGACAACGGATTTTGTATTTTCTACCAACCGCAACAAGGTGCTGAGCCTCGGGCCTGGTGTGAGCTCGGTGATTTCGGGCGTGTCCATTGCCCAGGTAGGTTATCCGCTGGGTTCGTTTTTGGTATTGAAAACCGATGGCATCTTCCAGACGGGGGACGATATCGCCAACCTGCCTAAATTCAATGCGAACGACAAGGCCGGCAGCCAGCGGTATGTGGATGTGAGCGGTGCGGATGGCAAGCCCGACGGCACCATTACGCAGGCTTACGACCGGGTGATCGTCGGTAATGCGCAGCCGAAGTTTATTTTTGGTTTAACCAATAATTTCTCCTACAAAAACTTCGACCTGAATGTGCTGCTGCAAGGGCAGTCGGGCAACAAGGTGTACAATGCCAACCAGGCCAACCTCGAATTGGGTACCGGCTACATCAATGCTTCTACAACGATGCTCGATCGCTGGACGCCGACTAACCCGAGCAACGAAATCCACCGCGCCATCGAAAATCCGGCGGTGACGGTATCCGACCGGTTTATCGAAAATGGTTCTTACCTGCGCCTGAAAAACCTGAGCCTCGGCTATTCGTTGCCCGCAGCCGTTACGAGTAAGCTGGGTATCAGCCAGCTGCGGCTTCACGTAACTGCCCAAAACTGGGTTACCTGGACCAAATACACCGGCTATGATCCCGAAGTGAGCCGCAACGAACAGGCGACCCTCACGCAGGGCGTCGACAATGGCGTGTACCCGGCCAGCAAGACGTTTTTGGGCGGTTTGACACTCACTTTCTGATCAGTTAACGGAAAACATCACGATGAAAAAATTGCATTATATTTTACAAAAAAGCCTGCTCACCCTAGCATTGACCGCATTGCTCGTCGGCTGCGTGGATTTGGACGAATCCCCGAAATCGTTCGTCTCCTCCGACCAGTTTTTCAAAACCCAGGCCGATGCCCTCGCCGGCGTGAGCGCGATCTATTTCCGCCTCAACGCATCCGGCCAGACGCCCTACCACGTCCTGTTTTCGACCGGTATGGACATGATGAGCGACGACGTGCAGCCGGGGCCGGGCGCTACCAATGCGGATGTGCGCTCGCAGTCGGTGCTCTCGCACTCGTCCACCGGCCAGCGCGTGCGCGAGATCTGGCAGCAGCATTACGACGCCGTGAACCGTGCCAATATCGCCATTGATAAAATCCCCCAAATACCAATGGATGAAACTTTGCGCGGCCGGCTTGTGCTGGAAGCGAAGTTCCTGCGTGCATTGTTTTATTTCAACCTCGTGCGCTTGTATGGCGATGTCCCGCTGATCCTGCACGAGACTACCTCGCTCAGTCCTGCGGACCTGTACGTGGAGCGCGCGCCCGCGGATCAGGTATACGCGCAGATTATCCAGGATCTGAAAGACGCCGAGGCATTGCCCAACGAGCCGTTCGCCAAATCGGGCACGAAATATACCGCGGGCGATGCAGGCCGGGCCTCGGGCGGCGCGGCGCGGTCGCTGCTGGCGAAGGTGTACCTGACGCGCTACGACTTTACCAACGCAATCCAGAAATCGAAAGAAGTGATCGACGGGCCGTTTGGCTACGCCTTGTTCGCCGACTACGCGCATGCGTTCCTGCCTGCATACAAAAATGGTATCGAGCATATTTTCTCGGCCCAGTTCGAATCCAATGCCGATTCCCACGGTAACAACCAGGCCATGCGAGAGGCGCCGACGGGCATTCCGGGCCTGAACGGCAACTTCGCCGAGCAGCCGCTTCCGGGTATTTACGAATTGTATTCACCGAAAGACAAGCGCCGGGATGTTTCGTTCATTACCTCTATTGTGAGCCCGGCAAACGGGCAAACTTACCAGCTCACCGTGAAGGACCCGGCCACGGGCGGTACGAAACCCAACCCGCATTTCAACAAATGGTGGGACCCCGCGCAGGCCGGTAACCTGTCGCAATCGGCTGCCAACGTGTCGATATTGCGCTTTTCGGACGTGCTGCTGATCCACGCCGAAGCGGAAAACGAGCAGAATGGCCCCACTGCGGCGGCCTATGCTTCCTACAATACCGTACGCAACCGCGCAGGACTGCCCGATCTCGCCAAAGGCCTCACGCAAGCGCAGTTCCGCGACTCGCTGCGGGTAGACCGCCGCCTGGAATTTGTTTTCGAATACTCCCGCTGGTTCGACCTCATTCGCTACAAGCCGCTCACGGGCCCGGACGCTTACCTGATCAAATCTCTGCACGCCGCCGGAAAAACCAACGCCCAGCCCAAGCATTACCTGTACCCGATCCCGCAGCAGGAGATTGATAACAACCCGAAGCTGCAAGGGCATCAGAACCCGGGGTGGTAGTACAATAGGACGTTTTGAAACTCTAAATAACCAATTGCAATGAAAAAGCTGATTTTAACGGCGCTCGTGGCGGCTCAGGGGTTCTGGCACGCGGAGGCGCAGCAAACACAGGTAGCCCGGCGGCCTAATATCATCCTCATTTACACCGACGACCAGCGTTTCGACGCATTGAGCGTGGTGCAGAAGGAGCAAGGCGATAAAGCACGTTTCCCGTGGTTCGCCACGCCCAACCTCGACCGCCTCGCCAGTGAAGGGGTGCGGTTCCGGAATGCATTTGTGATCAATTCGCTGTGCTCGCCCAGCCGCTCGACGATGCTCAACGGGCGTTACAACCATTTGAACGGCATTGCCAACAACCATACCGGGCTCACCGACACGACCCGCACGTATGCGACCGAGCTGCGCAATGCCGGTTACCGCACGGCTTTTTTCGGCAAATGGCATATGGGTAAAGAAACCGGCAAGCGCCCGGGTTTCGACTATTCGGCCAGCTTCGTAGGGCAGGGGCAATATTTCGATTGCCCGATCGAGATCGATGGCAAACCGGAGCCGAGCAAAGGCTGGGTGGACGACGTTTCAACCACTAACGCGATCGAATACATCCGGCAGCACCAAAGCGAGACGTTCCTGGTAACACTCGCTTTCAAATCCGGGCACGGGCCATTCCAGCCACCGGTGCGCCATAAGGATACATTTGCGAATGTAAAACTGACCAAACCCGCCACCGAAATCCTCGATTCGCCTTACAAGGGCCAGATCGAAACGCCGCGGCGCCAGAATGGCAACGGAGGACAGAATGCACCTCAAAATGCCACTCAATCCGCCTCCTGGACGGAAAACAACGATCAGAAGATTCGGAATTATTTCGGTGCATTGAAAGGTGTAGACGAAAACGTAGGCCGTGTGCTGCGCACGCTCGATTCACTGAAACTGGATCAGAATACGGTGGTTATTTTTTCCAGCGACAATGGCTTCTTCTTCGGCGAGCACGGCCTGGGCGACAAGCGCGCGGCTTATGAAGAATCGATCCGCATCCCATTGCTGGTACGGTACCCGGCCCGTTTTCCGAAAGGCAAAAAAATCGACAAGATTGTGCTGAACCTCGATAATGCGCCCACCTTGCTCGATTTGGCGGGCGTTCAGGCACCGGCTTCATTCCAGGGCAAAAGCTGGGTGCCGCTCATTGAGGAAAAGGCGAAAGATTGGCGGACCTCGTTCCTTTACGAATATTTCTACGAAACGCCGTACAACACGCCCACCATCAAAGCCATCCGCACCGAAACGGGCAAGCTGATCCAGTATCCCGGCGAAGAAGGCTGGTCGGAGCTGTATGACCTTTCCCAAGATCCCAACGAGACGACGAACCTCTACCAGTCGCAAAGCGGCGAAAAGCTGAAAAAGCAGCTATTGACCGAGCTGGGCAAGCAGGAGAAAGCGACCGGTTACGTGAATCCGGATTACGCCGACGCGCGCCCGGTCGATGAGAAAGGCCAGTACAAACGACCGGCAAAGGAACCGCTTCCATGATGCCGAAACTCATCACTCATTCGTTTTCGGCAGAATTGCACCCGCTGCAAAATACCGGTCCAATACGCGCTGCGGTTGTTTTGCGCCTATGTTGAATGACATAATCGGGAGTGCGGCGATCATTGCGCCGGTAGTAGGCCGGATGAGCAGATCATTCTAAGGAAGAAAAAGTGCAGCCCCAACAACTACCAAAAAGTATAGTCCGCCGTATTTTCCGCCAAGTCTACCAGATCAATACGTCAGCAAGCACGCAGCCGGAAGTTTCGGAAACCAGTGGTACGGTTTCCGAATTTCCAGCTGCGCTATGCCCGAAATGCACTGGCGCAATTTGGAGTGGCCTATATTTGTATATTAATTCTATCAAAATAGTATATTAATATATCGTTGTGAAAAGACTAACCTTTCTATTGCTGCTGCTCGCATCGGCCCTCACCGTGCAGGCCCAGCACACCGCGCCCAAAAACATCGTAAAAGCCGACGACCAGGCATTAGCCAAAATCAAAGCCGGCAAAGCGTACCTCGTGGACGTACGCACACCTGAGGAATTCGACGGCGGGCATTTGCAATACGCCAAAAACATCAATTTCAACAGCCCGGATTTCAAAGCGCAGATCTCCAAGCTCGACAAGCACAAACCCGTGTACCTCTATTGCCGCTCCGGCAACCGCAGCGGCAAGGCCACCGACACATTACATGCGCTCGGCTTTCACTCCTATTACAACATCGGCGGTTTCGAACAGCTAAAAGCCGAAGGCTTCCCAGCCGAGCAGCTGCAAACCAGCGCGGGAGGAAGTCATTTCCGGTAATGAGGGGGAGGAAGGGAGGAAGGGAGGATGGAGGATGGAGGATGGAGGAAGGGGAGGAAAGGGAAGTAGGGGAGGAAAGGGAGGAAGGACACAGGCGAAAAAGACAATTAAACCTAACATGTATGAATTTTATGAATGGAACCTTGCGGAAGCGTGGGGGGAGGTATTATCTCGGGATTTTGCTGTGGCTGACGCTCGGTTCGGCGGCATTTGCGGGTTCGGGCGAGCTCACGGGCAAGGTTACTGACAAAGATGGCGCGGCTTTGCCGGGTGTCAATATCCAGATCAAAGGCACCACGCAGGGCACGGTGACCGATACCGACGGCAATTTCCATCTTGATGTGGGCGAAGGGCAGGAGCTCGTCGTGTCGTTTATCGGTTATGTGAGCCAGCAGCTGCGGCCGGGCAGTAAAAGCAACCTCACGGTGAAGCTCGAAACCGACCAGCGGCAACTGAATGAGGTCATTGTGGTGGGTTATGGCACGCAGGAGCGCAAGAATGTAATCGGCTCCATTACCAAGGTGGACCCTACCGATGTGAAAAGTATTCCCGTGGGCAGTTTCGACGCCCAGCTGCAAGGAAAAGTTCCCGGCGTGCAGATTACCTCCAACACCGGCGTGCCGGGCGAGGCGGTGACGGTGCGCGTCCGGGGCGCTACATCCATCAATGGCGACAACGACCCGCTGTACGTGATCGACGGCGTGTTCATGAACAGCAACAGCATGCAAACCACCAACACCGGTGGCAAGGCTACCTCGCCCATTGCCGACATCAACCCCAACGACATCGAAAGCCTGGAAGTGCTCAAAGACGCCGAAGCGACCGCATTGTACGGCTCGCGCGGCGCGAATGGCGTGATTTTGATTACTACTAAAAGAGGTAAATACAACCAGAAGGCCAAAGTGAGCCTGAATGCTTCCTATGGCTGGGCCAAAGCGGCCAAGCTCTGGGACCTCACCACCGGCCCCGAGCATGCACAGCTCGTAAACGAGTGGTGGATCAATACCGGCAAGGATACGCCTTCGCTGAACCGCACCGAGGCTAACCGCCCGTTCCGCCCCGTTTCGGAAGGCGGCCGAGGCCTGCCCGAAGAGCAGAAGACCTACGACAGGCTGGGCGAGGTTTTTCAAACGGCGCCTTTGCAGAATTACGACCTGTCGGTTTCCGGCGGGACGGCTTCCACCAAGTATTACATCGGAGGCGGCTACACGAGCCAGGAATCGATTTTGAAACCTATTACATTCAATAGGGCGAGCTTTAAGGTGAACCTCGACCAGAAGATTTCGGACAAAATCCAGGTGGGTGTGAGCAACAGCTTCGCGCGTACGTTCCGCAACCAGGCACGCGCAGGCGACGGTCCCGCGGGCGGACTTTTGCAGGCTGCATTGCATACGCCTACCTATCTTTCTCCTACCAATGAAAACGGCGAACTGGTAGGCCGGGCGGGTTTCGACAACGTGACCTTGCTGCTCGATAACTACGATGTGAACTCGGTGAGCTTGCGCTATATCGGTAACCTCTACGCCGAGGCCGAGATTTTGCCTAACCTCAAATTCCGCACGAGCTGGGGGCTGGATTTCAATAATTATGATGAAAACGAATATTGGAATACCTACCTGATCACCGGCAGCCCTAATGGCTTTGCGTCCGCGAACAACGGCCAGGCTACGACGTGGCTCAATGAACAGACACTTTCCTATCGCCAGAAAATCGGTACGAAACATACCTTCGGCATTTTGCTGGGAAACACCATTCAAAGCGATTTGAACACCGGTACCACGGCGACGGGACGCGGTTTTGCCAGTAATTCTTTCAAACTGATTTCCTCGGCCGCTACTACCACGGGTTCGAGCAGCTGGTCGAAGAAAAACCTCGCGTCGTTCTTCTCCCGCGTGGATTATAACTACGGCGGCAAATACCTGCTCGATTTCAGCATTCGTGCAGATGGTTCGTCGAGCTTCGGTGCCGACCGCAAATGGGGCTATTTTCCTTCGATAGGCGGCGGCTGGCGTGTAAAACAGGAGGATTTTCTCAAAAATGTGGCCGCTATCAGCGATTTGAAGATCCGGGCAAGTTACGGGGTGACGGGTAACCAGAATGGCCTGGGCAGCTTCGCGGCACTCGGCCTATGGGGCAGCGGATCGTCGTACCAGGGTAATCCGGGCATTGCGCCGCAGCAGCTGGCGAATCCCGATCTGCAATGGGAGCGTACCAACCAGTTGAATGCAGGTGCGGACATCGCATTCTTCGGCGACCGGCTGGGTATCGAGTTCAATGTGTACCGCAAATACACCAGCAATGGGCTGCTCTCGCTCACATTGCCTGCCACCACCGGTTTTGCGAACTACCGCAGCAACACCGCCGAAATCAGCAACAAGGGTTTCGAGCTGGCGATCCGCTCGGTGAATTTTCAGAACAATACCTTTTCATGGATCACGACTTTCAATGTGGCGCGGAATATCAATAAAATCGAAAAGCTGGAAAACCCGCTCGAATATGGTAGCCGGAGCCTGATCCTGCTGCAACAGGGCCACCCGCTCTATTCTTTCTGGGTTTACAAACAATTGTACGTCGATCCGCAGACAGGTAACACCGTTTACGAGGACGTGAACAAAGACGGCAAGATCACCGTAGCCGACCGGCAGATCAACGGCAGTATCTGGCCCAAGTTCTTCGGCGGGCTGACCAACTCGGTAACCTACAAAGGTTTCGACCTGAATGCATTCCTCGCATTCAGCTACGGCAACAAGGTTTATAACCACAACAAGTTCTTCGGCGAAGGCGGCGGCGCCCGCGATGCGGCACGTGTGATTTTCGCAAGCAACAATGCGCGCTGGCAGAAACCCGGCGATATTACCGACGTGCCCCGCCCCGACGGCGTGAATGTGAACAACTACCGCGACGGCGGCAGCCGCTGGCTGGAAGACGGCTCGTTTGTGCGGCTGCGCAACATTACCCTGGGCTATACGGTGCCGGTGCGGCACATCAGCTCGCTCCGCATTTACGCTACGGCCAGCAACCTGTTTACCATTACCAAATACACCGGCCTCGATCCTGAATCGAGCTCGTCGAGCGCGCAGAACGAGCAGGGCATAGACCTGGGCACGCCGCCGCAGCCCCGCAGCTTTCAACTGGGCCTTAACCTGACTTTTAATGATTGATACTATGAAAGCATTCAAATACATCCTGCCGCTTTCCCTGCTGATCGGGCTTGGCTCGTGCAATAAATTCCTCGACGTACAGCCTCGTTCGTCCATTTCAGACGACCAGACGATCATCGATAAGGCCTCTGCGGAAACTGCCGTCAATGGCGTCTACAATTCGTTCCGGGGCTATTACAGTATCGATTTCCAGTCGGTAGGTTACCTCTCGGGCGACAATATTCAATGGACGGGTTCGCAATCGCAGATCCAGGAGTTTATCAACCACCGGGTGAATGCCGAAAACTCGACGATTTCGTCCGTTTGGAGCGGCATTTACAGCACGCTCAACCGCATTAACCACGTCATTGAAAAAGTACCCAACGTGCAGGACCCGCTCCTGACCGCTCCGCTAAAAAACAAGCTCATTGGCGAAGCCAACTTCCTCCGTGCATTGGCCTATTTTGACCTGGCGCGCATCTGGGGCGGCGTGCCGATCGTCACCAAACCTACCGCGACGCCCTCCGACAACCGCGGCATCGAGCGCGCCACGCAGGAGCAGGTGTATGCGCAGGTACTGGCCGACCTGAATGCCGCCGAGCCACTGCTGCCCGCCACCACGGACCGTTTCCGCGCCACGCAAAAGACGGTTTGGGCATTGAAAGCGCGGTATTATCTGTACCAGAAGGATTTCGCAAAAGCGGAGGAATATGCGTCGAAAGTGATTGCCGATGCGGCTAATTATCAGTTGGTAAAGCCTTATAATGCATTCTTTGCCAACGACGCCCGTGGTACCAGCGAATCGGTGTTCGAGATTTTTTACAGTGTAAACGAAACGAACAGTCATAGGGGCCAGTGGCAGCCGCAGGAAAAAGGCGGTACGCGGCAATGGGCGCCTAACGACGCTTTCGTGGCATTGGTGAACGACCCGGAAATCGGCGGGAACCGCAACACGCTCGTGGCGAAGGACAACCAGGGCCGCTGGTACGGCAATATGTACTACCGCAGTCCCGCCACCGATCCGACGTTCGTGATACGCATTGCCGAACTGTTCCTCATACGTGCGGAAGCGCGGGCGCACACGGGCTCCCTCGCAGGTGCACTCACCGACCTGAACGCGATCCGCGAACGCGCGGGCATTGCGAAAAGCACCGCCGCAACCTCCGAACAACTGCTGCTTGCCATTGAAAACGAGCGCCGCATCGAGTTTGCACTGGAACCGCACCGGTGGTTCGACCTCGTGCGCACCGGCCGCGCCGCCGCTGTGCTCAGCGTGACCGACGCGAACCGCCTGCTGCTCCCGATCCCGGCCGAGCAATTGCTGATCGACAAGGCTTTGAAACAAAATCCCGGCTATTAATCCTGAACCCATGACACAAACCTCAGTTTACCAGCAACCCGCGTCGGGGCGCCCGGCTGGTGCCGACGCATTGCATGGCACCGCAACGCCCGGCGCTTGGAGCGCTCCGGAAAAGCTACTCTTCCGCGTTGCCTTCATTTATTTCGCCATTCAGAGCATTCCGCTGGATTGGAAATATTATTACCGCGTTTTCCAGATCAACTGGCTGAACCTCACCTACGGCGATATTTTCGATCTGGCGCGTTACCAGCCGCGGTTTTTCGGTGCGCAGGATACTTTTGCCAACTGGCTCGTGGTGCTGGTGATCGCCATTGCCGGTGCGGTGGTTTGGGGTAACCGCGATAAGGATCGGAGGGATTACAACCAGCTCTATTACTGGCTGCGCGTGATCGTTCGTTACCGCCTGGCGGCCGGGCTGATCGCCTATGGTTTTATCAAATTCTTCCCATTGCAGGCGCCTTTGCCGTCGATCAGCAACCTCAACACGGCCTACGGCGATTTCAGTGCCTGGAAGCTGTTTGCGATGAGCCTGGGTGTGGTACCGAACTATGAATCGTTTTTAGGGCTGATCGAACTGCTGGGCGGGTTGCTTTTGCTCCACCGCAAAACCACCACGATCGCAACGCTGATCATCATTCCGTTTACAGGAAATGTGTTTTTTTCCAACCTGGCCTACGAAGGCGGCGAGTATGTTTACAGCTTCTACCTCATCGTACTCGCATTGTTCCTTTTCGCATTCGACGCCAGCAGGCTCTTCCGGCTGCTCACACTCGAAAAGCCTACGGTGCCGAACCTGGTGAAGCCGGATTTCCGTGATACAAGGTTGAAATACGGCCGCATTGCATTGAAAGCGGCATTTATACTCTTCTTCGTGGTGGTTTACGGCTCCAAAACCTACGCTGGCTACCATTCCAATGCATACCAATATCCTTCGAAACCGGGCCTTGCGCAGGCTGCCGGGCTGTATAATGTGGAGCAATTTGTGCTCAATGGGGATACGCTGGCCTATTCGCCGCTGGACTCCGTGCGGTGGAAGGATGTGGTGTTCGAGAAATGGTCGACGATCAGTATCCGTTCGGCCAGGCCGCTGGTGATCGATTCCACGAATGTGGAACAGATCCATTTCGATGATGCCAGACGGAACTTCGAATTCGCCGGATCGGGCGGGCGGAACTACTATGGTTATGAGTTGGACGAGAATGCCAGGACATTGAAACTGACCAATAAAGTGAATGCCGCCGATCAGTTACAGCTGCATTACAGCCGTCCCGACAGCGCTACCATTCTCCTCTCCGGTATCAGCAATGGCAGCGATTCTTTGCAGGTGGTTTTGAAGAAAATTGATAAAAAATACCTGTTCCGGGAAGTGAAAAAAGTAGGCCGCCGGGGTGAGTTTAAACTGTAAATCAAAACATTAAAAATATGTCAACGATCAGAACAAGCGCCGACGATCTGACGCTCGCGGAAAACGGGCACGCGGCGGAGAGCGATAGCGCACCCGCCGCCGTCAGCAGCTGGCCCGAATGGCAGAAAATCCTTTTCCGCATTGCCTTTGTGTTTTTCCTGGCCATGTCCATCCCCAACAGCGCCGGCTGGTACACCGACCTCGTCACTTTCGACTGGACGCGCCTGCATTACCGCGATGTGTACGATATCGCGCGCTTCGGCTCCGGGCTCGACCTCTTCGGCCGTACACTTTTCGGCAGCACCATGGAAGGTTACGCCACGTGGATCATCACATTGCTGGCTTCCATTGGGGCCGGGCTGGTATGGACGGTGATTGTGAAAGCGATCAAGCGCGAGCCGAAGGCGTATAACCTGCTCTATTACTGGATTCGCGTGGTGGTGCGCTACCGTGCGGGCATTGGCATTATTGGTTTTGGATACACCAAACTGATGCCCACGCAAATGCCTTACCCATCGTTCGGATTGCTGAATACCAACTTCGGCGATTTTACATTACAAAAAATCTACTGGCTCTCGGTCGGTATTGTGCCCTGGTACCAGGTGTTTGCGGGCGTCGTGGAGCTTACGGCGGGCATTTTGCTCTTTTTCCGCGGTACTACCATGTTGGGCGCCATTCTGCTGCTCGGCGCATTGGGGGATATTGTGTATGTAAACTTCGCTTATGACGGCGGCGTGCATGTGTACAGCTCGTATTTTGTGCTGCTGGCGGCGTTTTTGTTGATTAAGGATATTCCAAAACTCTGGAACCTGCTTATCCTGGAACGTTTTACCGTTCCTGACAACTATTACCCTGCATTTTCGCAGAAATGGCAACGTTATACGCGCACCGGCTTGAAAGCCGGCGTTCTGGGCCTGTTCGTGTGCTATTTGTTCTGGTTGCAATATGTCAATTTCAAATATGATCCTTACAAACAGCCTTCCACAGCGGGTATCAAAGCATTGCGCGGTAACTATAATGTCACCGAATTCAAAATCAATAACAAAGAAATCGCTTACTCGCCGACCGATACCGTGAGATGGCAATGGGCGACGTTCGAGAAATGGACGACATTGACATTTAAAGTAAACAAACCCACCCCGCTCGACCTCTCCAACGGCGGCGGCGCACCCATGCGCGACCTCGGCCGGACTTTCGAGCTCACCGGCACCGGAGGAGGCCAGCGCGTGTTCCATTACCTGGCCGATACGCTCGAACACACCTTGTATTTGCAGGATAAATATGCAAGAAACGGCCCGCGCGACGGCGTAGGGCAGTTGCAACAGCGCGAGGCACGCCAGGGACAGGCCGGTGCCGGCGAGGGTACGCGCGCCGCACGTGAAGGGGCACACACGGAAGGCGAACAGCCACAGCAAAGCGGCAAACGGGGTAATGGGCGCGAGGGAAACAGCCGCAACTGGATCAGTAAAGCCGCATTGGCGCGGATAGGGGACGAAAACAGGATGATCGACCCGCTGGGGCAATCTGCCCGCCGCGAGCGTGAGTTTGCCGGCAAGCAGCGCCGCGACAAACGCAAGCGGATGATCCTCACTTACTCGACCACCGACGGCTCGCGCGTGATCCTCAAAGGTATCAACGAGAAAAAAGATTCCATTTACGTGGTGCTCGACCGGGTGGAGCGACCTTACGTTTTGGCTAAAAGCACGCTCAATGCAGGGAAATATGATTAAGTTCATCGGCAGCGTGGTGGTGTTCGCCACGCTGTCGATTACGGGTATGAGTCTGAGATTCAGCCAGCAACGCTCCCGAGCGTTGCCGGCTGATACCCTTTCACAGCCAGCGCGTTTCGGTTTCGGTCGCGCGGCAACGGAAGCGGAAATCGCCGCGGTCGACATCGACGTCCGCCCCGACGGTAAAGGACTGCCGAAAGGGGAGGGCAATGCACTGGAAGGCAAGGCGATTTATGCATTGAAATGCGGCGGCTGCCATGGCGCCACAGGCACCGAGGGACCGAACGACCGGCTCGTGGTGGGCGATACTACCAAAGGCGGTGCAAGGCGGATCAAAGCCATTGGAAACTACTGGCCGCATGCAACTACCGTTTTCGATTATATCCGGCGGGCAATGCCATTCAACCAGCCCGGCTCACTGACCGACCGCGAGGTGTACAGCCTCACCGCCTTCCTGCTCCATGCCAATGGCCTGTGGGACGAAAAGGCTGTTCTGAATGCAAAAAACCTTCCGAAAATTCAAATGCCCGCCCGCGACAAGTTCGTCCCCGATGACCGGAAAGACGGCCCTGAAATACGATAATATGCTGCAACCCGACGATAGAAAACCATTGATAACTTCCGGAAAAATCAGCCGGCGCAATTTGCTTGCAGGCGCGGCCGCGGCGTCCATTGTATTGGTACAAACCGCCAGCGGCAAGGCATTCCAGGCCGCGCTCACGGCTTCGGAGCTGGCCGACGACCCTACCAAAATCCCGGGCGTACCTCCGGGCGTACTGGGCACACGGTCGCCATTTGAAAAACCTGTCAAGACCCCTTCGGATACTTCTTCGCGCACGCCTTTGCAGGATTTGCACGGCATGATCACACCCTCGGACCTGCATTACGAACGCCACCACGGCGGCGTACCGGCCATCGACCCCACCAAGTACGAACTCGTGATCCACGGAATGGTGGAGAAACCCATGGTTTTCACACTGGCAGACCTCAAACGCTTTCCCTCGGTTTCGCGTATTGCATTCCTGGAATGCTCGGGCAATTACCGGGGCAGCAACGACGGCAAGATCCGCCCCCAGGAAATTTGCGGCCTCACCAGCCAGAGCGAATGGACGGGCGTGGCATTGTCTACGATTTTCCGGGAAGCAGGCGTAAGCCCGAAAGCGACCTGGTTTCTGGCCGAAGGTGGTGACGCCGCCGTGATGACCCGCAGCGTGCCCGTCCACAAAGGGTGGGACGACGCCATCATCGCCTACGCGCAAAACGGGGAAGCCATTCGCCCCGAACAGGGCTACCCCGTGCGCCTTTTCCTGCCGGGCTGGGAGGGTAATGCCAATGTAAAATGGCTCCGGCGCATCGAACTCGCCGACGCGCCTTTCATGACGCGCGAGGAGACTTCCAAATACACCGAAGCAGTGGGAGGCGGCAAAATCCGCCAGTTCAGTTTCACCATGGACGCCCGCTCGATCATCACTTATCCTTCCTATCCCGCCAAAGTAGAGAAAGGCTGGATCGAAATCCGTGGCATCGCGTGGAGTGGCAGGGGCAAGGTATCCCGCGTAGAAGTGAGCACGGATGCCGGCAAGACCTGGCAAATCGCCCGATTACAGGAGCCCGTGCTCGATAAAGCCATCACTGCATTTCGCCACCTCTGGCACTGGGACGGCACTCCCACCGAAATCATGAGCCGGACGGTAGATGAAACCGGGTACGTGCAGCCGTTTTTAAAACAACTACTCAATGCGCGTGGCGGCAATATGGGGTATCATTTCAATCCGGTGACGACCTGGTATTTGCAGGGGGACGGGGCGGTGTTGTTCAAGGCATAGTTTACCGGCCTTCGGTCTTCTTTGAACGCCCATAGTCGATGATGATCTTCATCGTCTCGAGAATTTGCTCGTAGGAGTAACCTTTTGTAAAAAATGAAAAACTTTGCTGGTCAAAAGAATGCGGGGGGATGGTCGTCAGATCGGACGTTGTCAGGAAAACAAATGCGGGAACGGCCCCGCTGAAAACGTCGTGGTCGAGGATGGAGGATAACAGCTCGAAGCCGTTCATGACGGGCATGTTGAGGTCGCTGATTACCACGTAAGGTTTCTCATGCTGGTCTTTCAGATATTCAAAGGCATCGAGGCCGTTTCTGAAAACGACCACCTGGTTCGGTATCTGCAATTCTTCCAATGCCATCCGGATCAGGAAAATGTCGTCCTCATCATCTTCCACCAAAATTACGGGCTCGTTCATTTAGATTGTTCGATAATTGGATAAATGTTCAGTTAGCAGGAAGGTAGACGCTGAAAGTGGAACCTTCATTGACCGCACTTTTTACCCCGATCCGGCCATGGTGCATTTCGACGATACGCTTGCAAATGGCCAGGCCTATACCCGTACCCCGGTAGCGGTCCTGGGTATGCAACCGCTGAAACATTTGAAATATTTTATCGAGGAAAAGCTCGTCGAACCCAATGCCATTGTCGGTGACGTCAATGCGTGTCCAGCTCAGTTGCGGCGCCAGGCCCATTACCTGTAGTTGTCGGGCGGTAGGCTCTTCTATTCGGAGCAGTACGGCCGGCGTTGTGCCTTCGGTAATGAATTTGACAGAGTTTGCAATGAGGTTCTGGAAGAGGAGTGTCAGTAGACGTTTGTTTCCCAGCACAATACCGCCGCGCTCAATAGTAATGCTGGCTCCGGAGCTTGCTATCTGCTCTTCCAGCAGCTCTGTCACCTGGGTGATGAGCTCCGAAAAATCGATCATTTCTTTCTCTACCTGCTGATCGGCCGAAAGACGCGAGTAGTCGAGCAGATCACGAATCACAGCTACCATCCGGTGGGATGCTCCCTGTATCCTGGACAGCAGGTTAGTACCCTCGGGCGGAAGCAAATGCTGAAACCGTCTGGTAAGCATTTCCGAAAAAACGATCATTTTCCGGGCAGGCTCCTGCAAATCATGAGAGGCAACGTACGCAAAGCGGGCGAGTTCTTCATTGCTTCTGTTCAGATCCTGGATCATCAGATCGAGCTCATGCTGGCGCTTTTCAAGAGCCAGCTGCGCCCGTTTCAGTTCGGCATTGTCACGTAATGCTTGCTCCACCCGTTTCTGTGCATGAATGCTGACCAGGAAACCCGACCATTCCAGAATATCCGCTTCCCCGTTTCTAACAGGTGTCATCGAAAGCAGGAACCAGATTTTTTCAATCATTTCCCGGTCTGTAAGCTCAATTTCGCGTGAAAATGGTGCTCCCAAAGCGAATTGTTTTCTCAAAACCCGCTCTTCGACGACGGGGCTTCTTCCCGCAACCCACGAAAACCAGTTGGCTTCCAGGACCTGTTCTTTACTTAGGCCGGCGAAATTGGTCAGTCCCTCATTGGCAAAAAGGAACCGCCCCTGCGCGTCGACGGTAAACATCATCAAAGGCAGGCTGTCGGTCAGGAGCTGGTAGCGCCTTTCGCTTTCGCTAAGGCGGACCGCCATCTCCTGCAATTGCACGTTCAGATGTTTGGCACGCTCGTATGGCGTTACCGGCGGCAGCTCGTCGAACAGCTGCTGGCCTTTCGTGATCATCTCCCGGCTGAGCCGCATGGCAGAGGGCAGCTCGTGCTGTAAGGTGATCGAGTCTTCCGCGAGGGTCAGTGCGCTTACCAGCCTGCCCGCATACACGAGGCTGGGACTGTTGGCATCGAGTTGGGGGATCGCGCTGTCTACGATCTGGGCGAACAAACTGTTTCGTCCGGATTTCGACTTCGAAAAACCCAGTTGAATGCAGGGTTGAATGCCCGTTTCGAGGATCAGCCTGCACACTTCCGACACGGCCGTCGCAAAGCTCGTCTGGTGTACCAGGCCCACTCCGCCATATTCCGCCACCTGCATGGATCGCTTGTGGGCGAGCATCAGATCAAGGTCATTGTCCAGGTTGAACTTTGTGATGATATGCATGTTATGAGACCTTAACAACGGTGACGGAGGTATCATCGGAATGCCTTGCGAAGTCTTTGTAAATCGCCGCCGCCAGCACAGAAGGGTCGCACCGGAATGCGCCGATGTGTTTGCTGGCGTCCCAGCGCGAGGAAATCCCGTCCGAGCACATGATCAGGTGTCGTCCCGGTTCGGCCGGAACCGTCTGCGATTCGAGCACCCTGGGTATATTCACGCCCACGATGCCATTGTACGGCAGGTATGTTTTGGAAGAAATCGCGTCATGCAGCCGGGTTGAGATATTACCGACACCGCAGAAAAGCCAGACCTTGTTCGTCAGATCATAGACGGCTATGGTGGCGACAAGCCCGCGGGTATTTTTTACATGCTGATGAATTTCCATCAATATCTGGTGAGGGGTGTTAAAGGTGGATTTCTGAAAAGCTTCGGCAGCCTTTTCTGATGCTTGTTGTGCTAAAATGCCATGCCCAAGCCCATCAGCCATCAAAACCTTGATAAAATACGGGTTTGATTTCCACACACACATGTCCCCGCAATAAGTTTCCCCGGGTTTGGGTACCACGATCGGGTAAATCCCCCAACGCGGGGGCCTCGTACCTGCGACCGGCGGGGATTGGAAAATACGGGCCAGCAACACAGTACCCCAGCCGGGAAGCGTATACAACTGAAACTGATCGGAAAGGCGGCGGATCGCACCCAGGCCGTGCCCCAGGGTGCCGGTAGTGGACATGCCGTCTTCCATCATCTTGCCCGGATCGGCTATCCCCGGACCGTTGTCGATCCCCATGATTTCGATCCCCGACACCACCGAGTCGTTGTAAACGCGGACGATGATTTCCCCACTTCCGGCATGTTTCAGTAGGTTGGTCGCGATTTCACTCAGCACGATCTCCATTTCCGCCAGCCTTTTGGCGGGCAGTCCGGCGGCTGTGCCCATACGCTGGGCGTCTTTTTTAATGATCGGCAAAAAGCTCCTGTCTTTGAAATCATAGTTCACCTGCTGTACACTATCCATTTTTCCACTTAACGATTTTGATAGTAGTACCTTTACCGACCGTACTCTCTATATTAAACTCACTTACAAGCCTTTTGGCACCCGGTAACCCCATTCCCATGCTTTTGCCGGTCGTAAAGCCGTCCTGCATCGCTTTGGCAATGTCCTGAATGCCAGGCCCTTTATCTTCAAAAACAATTTTCACACCCTGCTCTCTTCCGCGGGCGACTACCTCCACGATCACGTTGCCGCCGCCCGCATAAATGAGCATATTGCGCGCCAGCTCGCTGACCGCCGTGATGAGCTTCGTTTGATTCACAATGCCCATTCCAATCTTCACTGCCACCTCCTTGATACGGTTGCGGCAAATGATAACGTCTCTGTCATGCAGAATGGATAGCTGCTCTTTGTTCTGGTTAGTCGTCGTCCACATCCTCGCTGTCCGTTTCTTCGGGCATCCGCGCCGCAAGCAGGGCCATACCGCGCTCGACGTTCAGCGCAGTGTGGACGCCCGACAAAGGAAGGCCAAGTTCAATCAATGTAATGGCCACGGCGGGTTGCATGCCTACCACCACTGTTTCGGCATCAAGTATGCTGGACATGGCAGCGATATTGCCTATGATTTTCCCCATAAAGGAATCTACGATAGACAAAGCGGAGATATCGATTAATACGCCTCTGGCACCGGTCTTGTGCACCATCTGAATCAGGTCTTCTTCCAGCGTCAGAGCCAGGCGGTCATAAAGATCCACCTGAATCGTCACAAGCAGGAACTTACCCATTTTCAGGATAGGTATTCTTTCCATAATGTTTCTGTTGCCGTGTTAGAGGTTCGACTTTTCTTTGCCTGCTTTCCTCACTTCCAGCTGCAATATCCCATAGGCATATCGGAGCGCACTTGCGAGGGTGGCCTTGGTAACCATTTTAGAAAGATCTATGCCAAGGTGCACGACTGTCTGCGCTATTTCAGGCCGGATACCGCTGATCACGCAATCCGCGCCAAGCAACCGGATCGCATTGACGGTCTTGATCAGATGCTGGGCCACCAGGGAATCCACTGCGGGAACACCGGAAATGTCGAGGATGGCAATGCTGCTTTCCGTTTCTACAATGCCTTGGAGCAGGTTCTCCATCACCACCTGGGTGCGGGCGCTGTCGAGCGTGCCGATAATCGGCATTGCGATAATACCTTCCCAAACCTTGATCACCGGCGTAGAAAGCTCGGCCATCTCGTCGGCCTGGCCGAGGATCACTTCCTCGCGGCCTCTGATGAATGTTTCGAAACTGACAATGCCGATATTGTCGATAAACTTACTGATTTCCAGTGTCGACCGATAGAGCTCTTTCGGATCTTCGGTTATCAGCTCGCCGAGTACTTTCAGCAGCGCGTCTTTGAGGGAAAAAATGTAGGTAGCGGTTTCGCGGGGAGAAAATCCCTGTTTGGCGCGGGAAAGGGTAAGGCCTGAAACATACTCAATCAACGGCTCCAGATCGGAAGCGTACAGGTCGGTAATATTTTCCGCGGTCATGTTTTCCAGCACAGCGGTCAGCAGTTCCGAGGACTGTGCTTTCAGATCGTCAAAAGAGTTGAAATTTCCGCCAAAATCTTCTGAAAGTTCGCGCTGGTTAACCCATTGATCGAGGATCCGATCCTGATTTTCTTGAAGCGCCGTAACTATATTTCTTGTCATATAATGTTAAAAAGATGCGTGAAATGACAAGGTAGAAATAAGTGGTGACACTTGGCTAATTTTCATTCAAACAGCGCAGCGAGCGCCCTGAATGTGCCGGGCCAGCGGCTATACCCGGATGTGGTGCTCCTGATCCGGGCTGGCCGCGGGCACCAATAGCTGCTAATGGCTGATATGCATGAATTTCTCCTGCATTTCCCGAAGCATCTCTTTGAACATCGAAGGCTGGCCGAGTGAGCGTTGCAGAATAAGGGTGCCTTGTATCTTGATGGTCAGTTCGTTAGCAAGCTTATTTGCTTCCTCTTCCCCGTGGCCGAAATCCATTGCCAGATGTTTGAATGCGTTGAGCCACGTCTGGAAAATCGCGGCGATTTCTTTCTGGAAGGTATTTGCGGACGACCCGTGCGATAAAGCGCGCAGAATGCAGTCGAGCCTGCCGCCGTCGTACAGCTCGTCGATGGCTTTCAATGCCGTTTCAAGCCGTTCTTCGGGGGCATTAGCCGAGAAAAGTACATTTTCGATCCTGCTTTTGGCCCATTCGGCTACGTAACCAAGCACCGCGTGCGCCATTTGCTCCTTGCCTTGCGGAAACCGGTGGTACAGGCTGGCCTTTTTCAGCTGCGTAGCCTCCGCCAGCGCGGCCATACTGGCTCCGTCGTATCCCGACGACCGGAAGGTCTCCATCAATTTGTCGATGACGACGTCGTGTTCAACTTTCGCGTGGGCCATTTGTAATTTGTTTTACAGGTACCGAACGATCGGTAAAGTCAATCGGTTCGTTTTTGTAATGATTATTTTTACAAAAGTAGCAAGAATCGCCGGCGCCGCGCGGGTGGGGCTGTGCAAGACTTTGTAAAGTCACATCACTTGATAAGGATGCGCTGGGAAGACCAGCTGAATTGCCCGTCATTCAATATTCCAATCCTGTAATCGGCCGGAGGAAGGTTTTCCGTTAGAAATTCTGCGTGAAAACCGGGCTTGCGCAGCCTTCCGGACGAGAGAAATTCTCTAATCCCGGAATGCAGAATGCGTGTAGGGACCCAGTAGCCTTTTTGCTGCCCCGATTGCAGGAACAAATACGTTGTTCCGGTTAAATGGTTGTTGCTGATCGATTGGAAGCGCTGGGAATATGATCCGTCGGTATCGATAATATAGGAAGTAGCTTCGCCAAATCGGAGGTTTGCATCCGTCTCCGGCGAATCAGCGATGACGATATTGGAGAATTGGTCTTCAACTGTGCAAATACCCGTGGCAACAGCTTCGAGATAGACACCTTTAATATTGTCATTAAAACTTCTGGCGTATTGAATCATCGTGCGATGATTTATCCAGTTGCTTTCATCGGCAATTAGCCCGTCTTTCCGCAGTTGAACCTGTTCATGATAGGTAAAATAGCTGAGTGCGTTGAAAGCGACGGCACCTACCGTCACCACCGCGGCCGCGATCTTTCTGTAACGCAGGTTAAAAAACGAAAGCAGCACCACATAAGCCCAGCAGATCAGGTAGGGCGAATAGTGCTGATAACGCGGGGCCAGAATACCGTCTATGCCCAGCCAGCTTCTTGAAATGGCGATCAGGCTTCCGGTGATACCCAGAAACAAGATGTTGCCAAGGAGCATCTTATCGAAAGCCGACAACTGATAGCCGGTTTTGTAGAATAATACTTTCAGTTTAGGAATAATGTACACGCCCAGGACCGTTGCCAGTAAAAATCCCAGTGACACCGCATAGTACGCGTTTTGCGTGCGTATTTTGGTTACAGATCCGAAGAAGGCAAAAAATGACATCACGAGCCTCGCGGGATCGGAGAGGCTTTTCCCGAAATCAGCATTCTGACCTGTCCTGAAATCCCAAAAATAAACGAGCCCGACCGCTGCCCAAATACCCGCGCAGACCGCGACGGTTTTCCATTTACGATCAGATATCGCGAGAAGGATGATGATCAAAAAACTGAAAAAGCCATTGCCGTGCGTAAATGTGGCTGCTATTGCAACCACTAATGCCCACGTGTATTTCTGCTGTGCACACAAATACGATAACAGCGAGAACCAAAAGATGATCACTGATTGCTGCAATATGCTAATCGACCAGGTAGTGTTGTCCGCGTATTGTGGCTGCAAAAAAATCAATGGAACCGCAATGAACATCCAGGCCGGTAACCGGAAATGCTTAAAGCCTTGCCAAAAAAACCAGAGGTTTGCGGCCCATACAACACTTCCCAGCAAAACGAGCGTCCGCCAGTTAATGGTACCTTCAATTTGATAGTCCAGTAAGGTAAGCAAGCGCGGCAAAAGTATCCGGTGTTCATTATGCTGCTGGACAAGCAAATCCAATTTCGTGGGTAAGTCGTTTGCCTCCTGAACCCATACAACAGTTTTCAACAAATGAAAATCATCTGCAAAAAATGTGTTTGTCGCATTTGAAAAGACGTATACCAGATAGAGAAGGACAGGAAGGGAAATAAGGAACATTGTAAGAATGCTTCCTTTAAGCCTTGCCATAAAATGGAGGTTGAAAATTTTAACGTAGGGATTTTCCGCAAATGACCAATGTTTTGCGCTGATAAGAGGGGTCACCGGAAGCAACATTCTTTTGGGTTTCACGCGATTTTTTATTTGTAAAAAGTGCTAAGGCAAATATAATACAGGCAGATGGGATGGCTTGTCGACAAACTTCGTGCCAGTGTATAGAATCTTGTCTAACGCCTTGATAATCGCCATATTTGCGTTGCTTTGTAGCCCTTCCGGCGGGCGTGGCAAGGAATAATTAATGCCGACATACATCCACAAACACCGCCCTTTCTTCTCAAATTTTTGGTCTGGTGACCTAATTCATTTTTGTTTGGGAATTATTTCGATAACTCAATGAAAGTAACCCGTTTCGCTGTCGCCATGCATGCCCTCATTTGGGTACTGCTCCTGGTTGTTCCCTACGTACCGACCGACCAGGTTTTCAACGCGCTTGACCCATCTTCGGACAGGGTTTATCTTTTGCTATGTCTCACGCTTAGCGCCTTGCTGCTGGTGACTTTCTATGTCAATTACCTTGTGCTCATGCCCAGGTACCTGTTGGCAAAGCGCTACTGGATTTATTTTCCGGCGTTGTTGCTGACTATCGGAGCGGCGGGATTTCTGTTTGCATTAATTCTTCAACTTTCTGATTTCAATTCGATTCTGGCATTGCGTGTCAACCCGGCGATTGAGAAGATTATTCCGGTAATCATCGTGAATGCATTGCTGCTGTGGTTGCTGTCGATTGTGTCGTCTATTTTGTGGACGATTTATAACCGGTTGAGACAAACGGAAAGTGAAAAGCTGTCGGCGCAGATTGCTTCGCTCAAATCGCAGATCAACCCCCATTTTCTTTTCAATACGTTAAATAATATTTATGCAATTGCGATTGACACCTCGCCAAAAGCGGCGGATATGGTGGACAAACTATCGGAAATGATGCGGTATACAATGAAGGAAACCCAGCAGGATTTTGTGGCACTGGAAGATGAAATCAATTATATCAGCAACTACATCGAACTGCAAAAGCTCCGGCTGGACCGCAGCGTAAGGCTCGACTACGATTACCCGGGTTATATTCCGTCGCTCAGGATCGCACCGATGCTGTTGATCCCGTTCGTTGAGAATGCATTTAAACACGGCGTAAATTCGGAGCAGAAGAGCCGAATCAGGATCGAAATGCAGATTAATAACACGGAATTTCAGCTGAGTGTAGTTAACAATAAAGTGAACGTTCAGCGGGATATTTCCGAGCGCAGCGGCTTGGGAATTGAGAATACGAGGCACCGGTTGAACCTGATCTACCCGTCGCGGCATTTGCTGACCATTCATGACAACGAAAAGGAATTCATCGTATCCCTGCATATCAACCTTCAATGATAAACGCCATTGCCATAGACGACGAGCCGCTGGCTTTGAATGTAATCACATCGCTTTGTGCAAAGCATGAGGGAATCAATTTGCAAAAGACATTTACGCAACCCAATGAAGCGCTGCGTTATCTGCATAAATTCCCGGTGGACCTGATATTCTGCGACATCCAGATGCCTTCGATGACGGGAATTAGTCTGGTGAAATCGTTGCGGCAAAATACGATGGTCATTTTCACCACGGCATTCAGCGAGTACGCCGTAACCAGTTATGAATTGAATGCAATCGACTATTTGTTGAAGCCGATCAACCAGAAGCGATTCGCGCAGGCAATCGCGAAAGCAGTCGATTACTTTGATTATATTCACAAAAAGGACGATACCGCCGACAAAAACATATTCATCCGCTCCGATTTCAGCCTGGTTAAAGTGCCTTTATCCGACATCGTCTACATTGAAGGACTGGCCGATTATTTGAGAATACATATCAAAGACAGGAAGCCGATCGTAGCACGTATGCCGATGAAGGATATGATGGAGAAACTCAATTCCAACGACTTTATCCGCGTACACCGCAGTTATATTCTCCCATTCTCCAAAATTGAAGCTGTCCGCGGCGGGACCATCTACATTGCCGGGCAGGAATTGCCGATCGGGCGCACGTATGCCGACGAGTTTTTCAACCGGTATAATGGCTGACGATCCCTCGTTCTTCGCGTAAATCCGGCACTTCTTCTCATTAATTTTTACAGCCTTTCTTTCGATCACACATTTGTACCGCTGCCGGTTCGCAGCACAAAAAAAGATCAAAAAACAGCTGTATTCATGATGTTTAAGAAAGTGGTTTTAACAAGTCTGCTATTACTATTTGGCGGTGCGCTCATGGCGCAGTCCAGGTATACGGTAAGCGGGACGGTCAAGCAGAAATCTTCGGGCGAAACGCTGATCGGCGTGACGGTAGTGGTAGCCGGGCAGCCCACGATGGGGGTGATCACCAATGAGTATGGTTTCTATTCGATTTCGCTGCCGAAGGGAAGTTACTCGCTCCGGTTTTCGTACGTGGGCTACCAGCAGCAGACGATGCCTGTAAACCTGGATGCCAATGTGAAGGTAAACATCGAGCTGTCGGACGATATCAGTTTGCAGGAGGTGGTGGTGACTTCCAAAAAGGACGACGACAACCTCACACAGGCGGTAATGGGCACGGAAACGCTGAATATGAAGACGGCCTCCAAGATCCCGGTTGTGTTCGGAGAAAAGGATCTGGTCAAAACGATTCAGTTAATGCCCGGCGTGAAATCGAATGGAGAAGGCTCAAACGGCTTCTCGGTGAGGGGAGGCGCTACCGACCAGAACCTGATCCTGCTCGACGAAGCGCCGGTGTACAACGCGTCGCATTTGCTGGGCATATTCAGCACGTTCAACAGCGACGCGATCAAGGATGCGACCATTATCAAAGGCAACAGCCCGGCCCAGTTCGGCGGGCGGCTGTCGTCGGTGCTGGACGTGAAAATGAAGGAAGGGAATAACAAAAATTACCAGGTAAGCGGCGGTATCGGATTGATCAGCAGTCGGTTGACGGTCGAAGGACCTATTCAGAAGAACAAGTCGTCCTTCATTATCTCCGGCCGGAGAACGTATGCCGACCTGTTTGCCAAACTCTCTTCGGACCTGAAAGACACGAAATTGTATTTCTACGACCTGAATATGAAGGCGAACCTGGAAATCAACGATAAAAACAAGCTGTTCTTCTCGGGC
The DNA here is from genome assembly GCF_900101885.1 of Dyadobacter soli. GTDB lineage: Bacteria > Bacteroidota > Bacteroidia > Cytophagales > Spirosomataceae > Dyadobacter > Dyadobacter soli. The sequence continues at coordinate 135,153 of NZ_FNAN01000016.1, forward strand.
TATTTCGGAAAGGACGTACTGGGTATTTCGACTTTGTTTAACAGCAAATGGGGGAATTCTACCGGTACATTACGGTGGAACAGACTGATCAGCAGCAAGTTGTTTTCCAACACCTCCTTCATTTACAGCAACTACGATTTCAACGTAGGCTTCAAAAGCGACGGGGCTGAAACCAATTTCAACTCGCACATCAAAGACCTGAACCTCAAACAGGATTTTACCTGGTTCGCCAATGTGAAGAATAACATCCGTTTTGGTTTCAATATCATACACCACACCATTACGCCCACGAAAGCCGGCGGCACGGACATCGTGAGCACGAAGAAAGACCGGAAGGGCTTGGAGAATGCCGTGTACGTGGCCAACGCTTACAAAGCCACCGAGCGGCTGAGCCTGGATTACGGCCTGCGTTTCTCGTTCTACAACGTGCTCGGCGGCGACACGTATAATATCTACCGAAACAACGAGCTGGTGAAGTCCATTACGCTGGCGGATGGGAAAACAGGCAAGACCTACATCAACTGGGAGCCCCGGTTTTCGGCGAATTACCGGCTGAACGATGTGTCGAGCGTGAAGGCTGGTTATGCAAGAAATACGCAAAGCCTGCATTTGATGAGCAATTCTACCGGCGGCAGCCCCACCGACCAGTGGATCGGCAACAGCTACAATATCAAGCCCGGCGTGGCCGACCAGTTCAGCGCCGGGTATAGCAGGAACTTCGACGACAATGCTTATGAGCTTAATGCCGAGGCCTATTACAAATCGATGAAAAACCAGATCGATTACCGCGACGGGGCGGACATCAATACGGTGCCCGATATCGAAAGCGAATTGCTTTTTGGAAAGGGCAGGGCCTATGGTTTGGAAATATTGTTCAAAAAGAAAACCGGGAAACTGACCGGCTGGATCGGCTACACGCTTTCGAAAACCGAACGGCAGATCAACGGAATCAATGGCGGCGCCTGGTACAATGCCAAGCACGACCGGACGCACGACTTGTCGGTAGTCGGCATTTACACGCTTTCGGAGAACTGGACGCTGTCGGGTACTTTCATTTACAACACGGGAAATGCGGTCACTTTCCCGACCGGTAAATATCCGCTCAACGACATGGTGATGTACCAATACGGTAACCGCAATGCCGACCGCATGCCCGCCACGCACCGCCTCGATCTGAGCGCCACATTTGAACGGCCGTCGCGGCGCAGGTTTCAGGGCTCATGGAGCTTCGGCTTGTACAATGTGTACGGGCGGAAAAACCCCTACCTGATGACTTTCAAGGAGAACAAAACCGACCCCGGGAAAATCGACGCCGTTCAAACATCGCTGTTTCAATGGGTACCCAGCATTTCTTACAATTTCAAATTCTGAAACATGAAAAATATCCTTAAAATAATGGGTGTCGTGTTCCTGCTTACCAGCTGCGAGAAGGTGGTGGAGCTGGATTACAAGGGAAACCAGTCGCGGATCGTGATAGAAGGCAATATCAGCAACCAACCCGGGCCCTACATCGTCAAAATCCGCAAATCCGTGGCGCTTACCCAGACGGGCGCTTACCCAACGGTGGACAATGCGGTGGTGATCATCAGCGATAATGCAGGCCATGCCGACACGCTCATTGCGCAGGGGAACGGCACGTATCTTACCCGCAAGTTGCAGGGAATGGAGGGCAGGACTTACACACTCGCAATAACCGCCGAAAACCAGTCCTACGCCGCGCAAAGCACCATGCCGGAGCGCGTTCCATTCGACGGCATTAAGGTGGAAGAGGTAATATTTGGGGGAGAAACCGAGTTTAATATCATTCCGGAATACGTAGATCCGGCGCAAAAAGGCAATAATTACCGCTTTGAGCTTTCCGCAAACGACAAGCTGATGAACCAGCATTTTGTACAAAACGACGAGGTGAAAAACGGTTTGAAAAATACCGCGCGGCTCGAACTCAGCGACGATGAAGACCTGAAACTGAAACGCGGGGATGTGATCACGCTGAAAATGCAATGCGTCGACGCGAAGGTGGCGCTTTACTATAAAACCCTGGCATTAATCGGCGACAGCGGCCCGGGCGGCGGCATAACGCCCAACAACCCGCCGGGCAACATTTCAAATGGAGCATTAGGCGTGTTCTCCGCTCACACCAGCGAAACCAAAAGCATTACCATCCCTTGAAGTTCCGGAAATGGTGTCAGTTACGGATACAAAAGATATTTCGCCCGGATAGCCTTGAACTTTTGTAACCCCGGCTCCCAGCTTTTTCTGATCTCCGCTTCGGATACGCCCGCTATGATCTGTTTTCGCAATTGGTCGGTGCCGATGCGGAGGTCGAAAGCGGATATGTCCTGGTTGGCTCTTCCGGGCGTAAAGAAATTGGCTTTGTCGGGATAGGCATTGTATAATTCAATTAGCCACGACAGGTTAATCTGGCGGCTTTTACGGAGCTGGTCGATGTCGAAATTGCGGAGATCGAGGCCATAACAAACTGCGTCTTTGTGGCGGGGACTTTCACTCATCCCGGGAATGCTGACGGGTTTGTAGGAAAATGAATATTTACCTTCCAATGCAGGCGCGCCTAAAATAGTGAATGGCATTTTCGTTCCGCGCCCTTCGTTGATCATCGTTCCTTCGAACATACACAAGCTCGGGAAAAGCATTACGGCCTGCTGTGTATTCAAATTCGGTGAGGGATTGATGGGGAGCACATAAGGCAAGTCATGGTTGTAGTTGGCTACTTTGATGACGGTTATTTTACACTGTTTTGCCAGATATCCCTCACCATTAAGGTATTGTGCAAATTCACCTATCGTCATGCCGTGCGTCATCGGCGTGTAATGTATGCCGATCGCGGATTTGTACCTGTCATCGGTCATCACCGGGCCGTCGACCACATAACCGTTGGGATTGGGCCTGTCGAGAATCAGCAATTCCTTGTTGTTTTCCGCGCAGGCTTCCATGACATATTCGAGCGTGTTGATATTGGTATAGTAGCGGCAGCCCACATCCTGAATATCGAATACCATCAGGTCTACATCGGCCAGTTGTTCTTTGGTCGGTTTCTGGTTTTTTCCATACAGCGAAATGATCGGAATGCCGGTTTTAGCATCCACCTCATTGCCCACCGCGGCCCCGTTACTTGCATTACCCCGGAAACCATGTTCGGGCCCAAACACTTTTGCAATTTTAATTCCAAGACTTACCAAACTATCGACACTACTTTTGTTGCCGATAATAGAACTCTGGTTTGCGACCAGGCCAACCCGTTTTCCTTTCAGATAAGGCAAATATTTGTCGGTCTGATCGGCGCCGGTGATAATGCCGGCATTACCGGATTTACTTTGATTGGATGAACCGCTTTGTGCGGCGCATTTAAATTGGCTCATCGCCAGCAGCGTAAAAAGAATTGCAGGGATTAATCTTTCGAACTGTTTCATCGTACTTTTTACGGTCATTGGTGCGAGTTTGAATGTGCTGAGGTAACAGGGGCCAAGTTACTAAAATTGGTAAAAGCGCTGGGCGCGTGTCAAGAAAGTATTCGCATAAGTTGGCATATCAAAGACGTACAATTAAGTTTGACAGATCAATCGAACCCATGACACCCCTCCATAATGACAAATAAGGAGAACGATCTTCCCGCGAAGGAACCGAATGGCGATATCGACCATCATCAGTTTCCCGATCTGAGCGAGGTGAAAGGCCACGAAATTTCCGATCGCGAACTGACGATGGAAGGTTCGGACTTTTTCGGGCTAGGGAGGGAGATGGCGGTTGAGGGAATCCACGTCTGGTACCAGTCGCTGGCGGTCGCGCGGGAGCGTACCTGGCACATTACCGACCACGCCCCGCGCATTCAGATGAACTTCAATTTGCAAGGTAATACCACTTACTATTCCAACAAGCTGGGAAAAGTGTTTGTGCGTTTCAGCCCGGGGCAGCATAACCTGATGCTCATTCCCGAAGGCGACATCCAGGTGCAATGCGCACCGGACGAGCATTCGGAGATATTCTCGCTAAACCTCGCCGCCGACTTCTTTTTCAGCCTGCTGCCACCGTCGCACCTGCTCAGCGTGCATTTCGAAAAGGGTATCCGGTACAAATTACCCGCATTCATGAGTATGCGGAACCTCCCCGTCACCGGCCCGATGGAGCATATTATTTTTGAAATAATCCAATGCCCCTACGCAGGCTTCCACAAAAGCCTTTTCGTCCGGGCGAAGGCGATCGAATTGCTTTTGCTGCAAATGGAGCAAAATGAGCATTTGCCCTTACCCAGCTTCCTGTCCACGCTCAGCAGCGAGCATGCGGAACAAATGCATTTGGTGAAAAAACTGCTTGATGAAAACCTGGACCAGCAATGGTCGCTGAAAGACCTCGCGCGCCAGGTGGGCAGCAACGAGTTCAACCTCAAAAAGTATTTCAAGGAAGTGTTCGGCGAAACGGTCTTTGGATACCTGCATCAGAAACGGATGGAAACCGCGAAAGACGCGCTTTGTCAGCCGGGCTCTTCTGTCCACGACGTGGCCCAGCGCATGGGATACAAGCATCCCACCCATTTCACGGCCGCCTTCAAAAAACATTACGGTATTCTTCCCAGCAAGCTCAGCAAGCCGAATTACTCCCTCTGACGTCTCTCGTATTCCTTTTCGCGTCGTTTTCGGTAGGCATGGGCACCTATCTTTGCATTTAGTATTAGTCTAAATAAGGTTCTGCGACTGTGCGGCTGGCTTCTCATGGAAACCAGCAGGGCCAACCCCCGGATATCAGGAAAAATTACGATGTTATTGAAACACCTTTTACACATCACGGCCATCGCCACGCTGTTCCATTTCAGTACCAATGCCCAAAACGCCGATCCGAAAACCGCGACGGTGAAGGGGAAAGTCAGGGATGAAAAAGGGGCGGTCGTGAGCTTTGTAACGGTCCGGGTCGGCGATTCCAACATCGCTACATTCTCTGAAACGGACGGTACTTTCCAGTTGAAGAACGTGCCTTACGGCCATCAGGATATCGTGATCACTTCCGTGGAAATCGAGGCTAAAAAGCTGAAATTACACGTAACCAAGCCGGTTCACGAACTCAATCCGGTCGTGAAAAAGACCGCGCAGGAACTTAATGAGGTCAGTATCGTTCAAAAAACGGAGAAGAAACAAATTGAAACACAGGGTTTTGCAGTTGCGGTGATCGAAACGAAAGAGGCGTCGCTCAGAAACCTGAATACCAACGAATTGCTCGACCGCTCGGTAGGCGTGCGCGTCCGCCAGAATGGCGGCATCGGTTCGCGGGTGGAGTACAACCTGAACGGAATGTCGGGCAGCGCCGTCGGGATATTCCTGGACGGGATCGAAATATCGACGTACGGGTCGTCTTTCAACCTGAACAACATTCCGCCGGCGATGATCGAGCGCATCGAGGTGTACAAGGGCGTGTTGCCCGCGCACCTCACGGGCGACTACGTGGGTGGGGCCATTAATGTGGTGCTGAAAAAGGACGCTTCGCAAAACAACATTACCGCCGCTGTCGCTTACGGATCATTCAATACCTTCCAGGCCGACCTTTCAGGAATCTACCGCAACAAGCGCACGGGCTTCACCACGAGAGGTTCCGGCTTTTATACGTATACAGATAACAGTTACACGACGTGGGGCAAGTTTTCGAAATTTGTTCACCCAGACCGGACCCTCGAACGGTACTACCGCGCCAAGCGGTTCAATAATGAATACCGGTCGGTTGGCGGGCGGTTTGAGGTGGGTTTCACGAATGTCAAATGGGCCGACCAGTTTTTTCTCGGCTACAATATATCAGATACTTACGCCGAAATCCCGCACGGCACCACCATGGCGAGGCCGTATGTGGGCAGGTTCGGCGAGTACCAGGCGCACGTGGTGAGTTTGAACTACAACAAAAACAACTTCCTCGTGAAAGGCCTTGCGCTGAACGTGAATGCGGTGAGGAGTTACCGGAGCACGTACGTGCAGGACACGGTAGGGCAGGTGTACAACTGGGACGGCAACCCGCGCATGCTCATCCGGAATGGCGAGATCATTCCCGTGCCTCCCACTGCCGGAATGGGCCAGCAGGGGCCGAAAAGCATAGTGGAAGTGAACCGGCAGATCACCAATATGCGCTCGAATTTGGGGTATACTATTTTCCCCGGACACCGCATTTCCCTGAACCACAAGCTGGAAGCCACGGACCGCGACGATAACGACCTGCTCAACCCGGTCAACAAAGACCTCGTGACGGTCAGCAATGTGATGACCAACATCTTCGCATTGAACTACGAGGCGCAGCTTTTCAATGACAAGCTGAAAACCAATATTTTAGGTAAACACACTTCCAACAGGACCATCCAAACCAAACCCGAGCTCGTGGAACAGGATGGCGGTAATGTGGTAAACCGGGTGGAGAGCAAATCTGTCAACAACAACTTCGGCTACGGCGCGACGGTTTCCTACAATGTGTTTTCCAAAATGCATATCATCGGCTCCACGCAGAATTCCTACGTATCGGCGACGGAAAACCAGCTTTACGGCGACCCGGAAAACAACATCCTCGAAAACCTCAACCTCATCCCGGAAAAGAATGTGAATTATAACCTCGGCTTCCGGCACGGGCCCGTCCAGTTCGGCAAGCATAAGCTCACGTTGTATGCCAGCGCATTCTGGCGGAATGGTTTTAACAAAATCACCCAGCAGGCCGTGGAAGACCAGATTGTCCCCGGCCGGGAAAGCGATGCGGATATTCAGGTGACCAAATATGTGAACATCGGAAGGACGCAGTCGAGGGGTTTTGAAGGCGAGATCATCTACGTGTACGACAACCGGCTGAATGCCCTTTTCAATTTCTCCAAGTTCAATACCCTGTTCAAGCAGAAGTTCGATCAGAAAGGCAATCCCCACGATCTGTACAATTTGCAGTTACCCAACGAGCCGTTTTTTACCATGAACGGCAGCGTCCAGTACCGCCTGAATGACAAGTTTCAGAAAAAATCCATTCTCAATATCTATTACAATACCGGCTATGTGGCGCCTTTCAGCACGGTTTGGATGGAGTCGGAGTGGTTTACGACGCCTACGCAGTTCTACCACGACCTGGGCGCGAGCTACCGGTTCCCGAACGGCAAGATGGTGGTCAGCTTCGACCTGAAAAACCTCCTCAATGCCGAGATGTACGACAATTTCGGTGTGCAGAAGCCCGGCAGAAGTATTTCCGTGAAGTTGAATTATACAATCAGTAAATTTTTATAATCCCTTTCAATATGAAAAAGAGCCTGTTAACCGCAGCTATTTTAGGCATGACCCTGGTTTTCGCAGGGTGTAACGACGACGACGACAACTCGGGCCCGGGACCAGGAACGCCGGAAAGCACCAGAGCGTTTATTTCGCTGACCGCCTCTATCCCGGACGAAGCCGGAACGGCTGGTAATGGGGGTACGATGGCCTACGCGATCACGCACGAGCAGGCGGTGGATCCGAACTTTTCGGTGAATATCTATCAGAATGGTTTTGGTTTGCGGTCGGCGCGTACGGCGCGCGTGCAGGCGTCGGAAGATGGTACGGAGTTGTACAACATCCAGTATACCGGCGAGGATGGCGGTGTTTTTAACAAATACCTGGTAAAAGGTGCCAAAGACTACCAGGATACGGGCAATGAGCTGGATCTGTCGGACATCGTCGGAACTTCCCCGCGCTGGACGAAAGCTGCCGAAAACATCGGGATCGGCGTGCATTTGACCGGCAGCACTACCGTAACGGAAGGAACCGCGCCGAACCATGTTTTCAAATACACCCGTGGTAAAGTGCGGATTGCCGTGATCGACCTCGAAAATGCACGTGTGCCGAACTCCACCGAGTTTGATTTCCCTTTCCCGGCTGAACTCGAAGCGCAGGGCTATTCGGTAGGGCGTATCGACGTGCCGGTTTTGAATGAGGCTAAAAACAAAATTTTCATCGGCTGCAATGTGAGCAAGATCGATCCGAAGAAGCTGACTTACAATGCAAGCGGAAACCCGGTTTGGGCTAACGACGCTGCCAACCGCACGCTCGGAACGACGACGCTCGTGGTGGATTATCCATCGTTGCAAAACCCGAAGCTGATCTACTCGACGGTTTCGAAAACCAACAACCATTCGTACCGCACCATGACGCAGTACGTAGGTAACGACGGCCATGTATACCAGGCTACCGCTACTGGCGGAAAGGACATCCTGCGCATCGACAAGGGAACCAGCGAGTATGACAACAACTACCATTTCAACCTCGACGCCGCATTGGGTGTAACCGATTCGCGCATCCAGGCTTGGAGATATATCAAGGACGGCATTGGCCTGGTGTTGTACAACATCGCGGGCGATGGCGGCTACATCGCGATGGTCGATTTGAATGCGAAAACCGCTACCAAAATCACCAACGACTACGAAGCAGGCCTCGATTTCGGCCAGTTCCAGAACCTTGCCGTGCACGGGGACAACATTTATGTACCACTAACCCCCACCGGCGAAGCGGGCAGATTGTACGTGATCAACTGGAAAACCAAAGCGGTAACCAAAGGCGCAACGCTCACCGGCCAGTCGGGATCGAGCTACCTGGGTTCTTATTGATATTGCTATGAGAAAAATCCTTCTAACGGCATGCATGCTGACGGCATTGTATGCCCATGCGCAGCAAGGTGGCGCGCCCAATGCCAACACCCTGATGAGCGCCGATTTCTGGAAAACGAAACCCAGCGTAGCGCAGGTTAAAGCGGAAATCGCAAAAGGAAACAGCCCGTCGAAACCGGACGCAGCATCCTGGGACCCGACCGCCCGGGCCATCCTGAACGGTGCGCCATTGGAAACCATTCAATTTATGGTGGAGCAGGAGGGGAACGGCGTGAAGAAAAAAACGCACCACAGCGCGTCGTACCTGCATTGGGCGGCGGCGCGGGGTAATGCGGAGCTCGTAGGTTACCTCATCGGCAAAGGTTCCGACGTGCATTTGACGGACAGCCACGGCGCCAGCGTCATCGGCAATGCCGCGGCGAATGGAAACCAGGACAAAGGCGTGTACGAAGCGCTGTTCAAAGCCGGTGTTTCTCCCAAAGCGAAGTATGAAAACGGCGCTACCGTATTGATGCTGGGCGTTGCCGCAGATCCGGACCTCACGCTCACAGACTATTTCATTTCCAAAGGGCTGTCGATTACCGACAAGGACGAGTACGGACGCACTGTGGCCGACTACGCCGCCCGGACGGGTAACAGGGAGCTCATTGAAAAGCTGATCAAACGGGGCGTGAAGCCGACGGGCCATGCATTGTTCTTTGCCACGCAGGGTTCACGGATGTCGAGCAATGGCATCGATGCCTATAAATACCTGGTAGAAACATTGAAACTCGACCCGAAGACAATCAGCAAGGACGGCGCTACCGTGCTGCACCAGCTCATCCGCAGGCCCAATGCAGAGGTAATCGCCTATTTTGTGAACCAGGGTGTCGATCTCAACAAGGCCGACAACGAGGGCAACACCTTGCTGATGCTCGCCGCTTCCGGCAGGGATGTACAGCTTGTGGAGCAAACTTTGCTGCCGAAGATCAAGAATATCAATGCAAAAAATGACAAAGGAGAATCGGCATTGACGAAAGCTATTGCGACCGGATCTTCGGAAATGGTGGCATTGCTGCTGAAAAACGGCGCGGATGTGAAGGTGGTCGATAAAGACCAGAATAACCTGGCCTACCACTGGTTCGAATCGTACCGCGAGGTTTCGGGCGGCCCGGCCGGGCCGATGCCTGGTGCGCCTGCGCGGGAAGGTGAGCGCGGCGGTAACGGCCGCGAGCGTGCCGGTCAGGAGTTTGATAAGAAGCTCGAATTGCTGAAAAATGCCGGCCTGGACGTGTCGGCGCCGCAGCAAAACGGCAGCACGCTTTTCCACCTCGCGGTAGCGAAAGGCAATGAGAAGCTGTTCGAAAAGGCATCTGCGCTCGGTGCGAACATCAATGCACAGGACAAGGAAGGGGCTACGCCATTGCATAAGGCGGCGCTTACCGCCAAAGACGATAAAATCCTGAAAGCACTAATCGCATTAGGTGCTAAAAAGGAGCTCAAAACGGAGTTCGGGGAGACGGCTTATGACCTGGCGAAGGACAATAACTTCCTCGCGGATAGTAAGGTAACCCTCGATTTTCTCAAATAGTTATTCCCATTCCGCCGCATTGCAGCCAGCCTTTTCCAGGGACGGCAGCATTGCGGCGGATTCTTTTCGCCCATTGATAGTATTGACAAACCGACCCATGAAGCATTCCTTGAAATTCACATTATCGATCGTTTTCACACTCCTTTTTACACTAAATGCCTTTGCCCAGACGAGCAAATACAAATGCCTCGTGCAAATGGACGGCTACCGCGGCGAGGCGGCCTATGTGGTGATTTCGCTGATCAACCCGCAGGGCGCTTATGACAAAACCCTGTACGTACTCGGGCCCGACAAGCAATGGTACAACACCCTGAAAGAATGGCATAGGTACCAGACTAAAACCAAAGCCAAACTCAGCGCCATCACAGGCGCGTCCATCACGGGCGGCGACCGCGCCGTGCACGTGATCGAAATTGAGGATGCGAAAATCAATAAAGGCTACAAACTAAGGTTCGAATCGGCCGTGGAAGAGCAGAAATACCACGTTACCGACGCCGAAATCCCGCTAACCACCGAGGGCCTGGCCGAGCGGGCGACGGGCAAGGGATATGTGCGGTTTGTGAAACTCAGTAAAGTACAGTAATTCCGATGACCCTCTCTATCTGGCGGTATGCACATTTGGCACTGGCTTTTGTTTCAACACTTTTCCTGGTCATCCTTTCGGTAACGGGCGTCATCCTCGCGTTCGATGCGGTGAATGAAAAGATGCCCTCTTACCGCATTGAGCAGATCGACGACATTACCCTGGCGGCATGCATTCCCGCATTGCAAAAGGTGTATCCCGAAATCATCGAATTGTCCGTCGATCACAACCAGTTCGTCACCATTGATGCTACGGATGCGGACGGCGGGCACGTGAAAGCCTACATCGATCCGCGCAATGGCAAGGTGCTGGGGCCGGTGGTGCCGAAAAGCGAATTTATCCAGTGGAACATTGCATTACACCGTTCGTTATTTTTAAAGGAAACGGGGCGCATTGCGGTGGGCGTCGTTTCCTTTTTACTATTCCTGATCACCATCAGCGGCGCCGTGCTCATTTTGAAGCGGCAGCAGGGCGTGCGCCACTTTTTTGCGAAAATTAACCGCGATTTTTTCTCCCAGTATTTCCACGTCGTCAGCGGCAGGCTGTTCCTCATTCCCATCCTGGTGATTTCCCTCACCGGGACTTACCTGTTTATGGTCCGCATTGGCGTGATGAATGCCAGCGAAGAAGAGCCGGTAGTGTCGGAACAACCCGCCGATGCCGCACCGCTCGATAAAAGTAAATTTCCTGTATTTCAAAAAACCAGACTGGCCGATGTAGAAAAGGTCGAATTTCCGCTGCTGGAAGACGACCCGGAAGAGTATTATGTGCTTAAAATGCGGGACAAGGTGCTTACCGTGAGCCAGATCACCGGGGCTGTTGTGGAGCAGGCTGCATTCGGCAAGGCCATTGTCTGGGAAAAATTAAGCCTCGACCTCCATACCGGCCGCACCAGCGTCGTTTGGGCTATCGTGCTCGGTTTTGCTTCGTTGAATATCCTCGCATTCATCTACACCGGTTTTGTGATGACCTGGAAGCGGACGCGGACGAAGATCAGGAACAAATTCAAAGCCGGGAATGCGGAGATAGTAATACTGGTCGGCACTGAAAACGGCAGCACGCTATTTTTTGCCAACCAGATCCACCAGCAGTTGCTCGCCGACGGCAAACGTTCCTTCCTCGCCGAAATGAACCAGTACCAACCTTACCCGCAGGCCGAACACCTCCTGATTTTTACCTCCACCTACGGCCTCGGCAGCCCGCCCGCCAATGCGACGCATTTTAACAGTCTGGTTGAAAAAATAAAGCAGCAGCAGCAAGTTGCATTCAGTGTAATAGGTTTTGGATCAAAGGCTTATTCTGATTTTTGTGCATTTGCAAACGAAGTGGATCAATTGCTTGAAAAACAGCCGTGGGCGACGCGTTACCTGGGGTTGCATACGGTGAACGACAAATCGCCGGAAGAATTTGTGAAATGGGTACACGCGTGGAGCGAGCATTCGCTGACAGCCCTGGCGACAGCCCCGGCGGTGTACACGACCAAACAAACGGGCCTGAGAAGCCTTAAAGTGGTGGAGAAAACGCTGGTAAGTGCGGACAATGCTACATTTAAAATCACGCTGGCACCCGAGTCGCGCAATGGTTTCCAGTCGGGCGACTTGCTGGCCATTTACCCCGCCTCGGACAGCCGCGAGCGTTTTTATTCGATAGGACGGAATGACGGCATGATCCAGCTGATGGTGAAACTCTACGAAAACGGCCTGGGTTCCGGCTACCTCTACCAGCTCGAACCGAATAGCAAGGTGAAAGCGCGCATTATGCCCAATCCGGCATTCCATTTCCCGCAAAAGGCACCCGCCGTGGTCATGATTGCCAACGGCACGGGCATTGCGCCGTTCCTGGGTATGGTCATGGACAACCGCGCCGGCGTGCCCGTGAGTATGTACGCGGGGTTCCGCCACGACAACGAGCTAACGGCGCAATACCGGCAGTTTGCGGCGCTTCAAACTGAGCAAAATCGGTTGGAAATGCTGCATTTTGCCTTTTCGCGTGGGAAGGAGCCCCAGTACGTGATGGATTTGATCACGCGCGACGCAGCCTATTTCACCGCGCTGTTGGCTACCGGCGGCGTGATCATGATTTGTGGTTCGCTTCGAATGCAGCACGATGTGGAAGCGTTGCTGAACACGCTTTGTGTATCGGAAAACGGGCAATGCCTTGACTTTTACAAAGCCCGCAACCAGGTTCTGACCGACTGTTACTGAAATGGGCAAGTCAATTCCGATCCTGACTGTCCTGTTGATGCTGGCATTTTCCATACCCGGCATCGCCCAGGTAATGATGAAGCGTCCGATGACGCTGATGGGCTCGCTGTTCGATATTACCGTGGTAGCGGAAGACTCGGCGCTCGCCAATGCCGCGATCGACCGGGCGGAGACGGAAATCAGCCGGATCGAAGACCTGATCTCCGAATGGCGGCCCGGTACGCAGGTTTCGGAAGTAAACAGAAACGCCGGATTAAGGCCCGTGAAGGTCGATAGGGAAGTATTCGGGCTCACGCAGCGGGCCGTTCGTTACGCCAAGCTGACCGGTGGCGCATTCGACGTCAGCATTGCGGCCATGGACCGGCTCTGGCGCTACGACGGCAGCATGACCGCCCTGCCCGATTCCGCAGCCATCCGACGATCCGTCGCGAACGTCGGATACAGGCATATTGTCCTCGATAGCATTCATTCCACCATTTACCTGGCCAAGCCAGGCATGAAAATCGGTTTCGGTTCCATCGGGAAAGGTTATGCGGCCGACAAATGCCGTGAACTCCTGCAATCCGGCGGCATTACCGGCGGCATTGTGAATGCCTCCGGCGACCTCGCGGCCTGGGGAGCACAGCCCGGCGGCGAGCCATGGGCAATTGGGATCAGAAACCCGTTCAAAGGGGGAGGGATGCTTAAAGTTCTCAAAATTCGGACGGGTGCGGTGGCTACCTCGGGAAGCTACGAGAAGTATGCAGAAATCGACGGGAAGCGGTATTCGCACATCATCGATCCCCGGACGGGCTATCCGTCATCGGAACTGACGAGCGTGACGGTCACAGGGCCGAGCGCCGAATTCGCCAATTTTCTCAGTACTTCCATAATGGTCGTCGGGTCACGTGAGGGCCGCAAGCTGATGAAACGTTACAGGCAATACCGATGCCTGTTTAAATGACCTCAATTTCACTACCTATCAAATGTTTGAAGTTACCGGCACAGAAGCTGCGCCGGATTAGCTGACATGCAGCTTTCCCCCTGGCAGAGTGCCGATATCAACACGACCGTCGGCCAGGATGCGTGCAGCTTCCGCGTATAAGAAGACCAGCCAGAACTTAATGCTTTTTCATTTGTAAATTTTTTTGGTAAATGCCTAATTGGCTGTCACAGAGGTCGATTCGGGGTCTCGAAGCTATTGTAAAATTAAAAGCGAAGTATTAGTACAAACTTTACTATTTGAATAAAATTATTCTTACATTACTTTGCTTTTAGTTCTAGTCAAACACAGTTAGCTTGTTGCTGACTGTGCGCCCGGGGCCGGGCGCGATTAAGCCTCCGTATGAGAATCTTGCACCTGTCTTTTCTGTTTAGCATTGTTTATTTACTGCCCTTATCCTTGCCTGCGCAGGATAGCGGTCCCTGGGCGATGACCCATTTCAACAGCGACAACGGCCTGCCGCAAAACAGTATCATGTTTGCGGAGGTCGATAAGGACGGGTTTCTCTGGCTGGCTACCCAGGCTGGGCTTGTGCGGTATGATGGCCAGCGTTTCCGGGTATTCGATAACTATAATTCTGCACTTGTAAGTAACCGGTATACGACCCTCGGCAAAGGCAGTGACGGCAATATCTATTGTATGGACGACCTTTACAGAGCGTCGTTCCACAGCCACGAAAAAGGGTTCTCAGAACCAAAAAGGATAGATGGCCTCATCACTACGACCGTCGGGACCCTTATAGACTTTAATGAGCTGGATATGGGTGAGCTGATTCCGGGCACAAGCGAGGTCGTAGCCAAAAGTCTTATGGAGCCGCTTCACTTTGCTTTTCACCCGGTTGGCGAGGGCAAGGGATTCATTGCGTGGAAGTATAAAATTGGCTATGTCTCAAACAAAAAGGTGCAGTGGGCGCAAATCCAGGATTTCCCAAGGCCCAAGGGACTGACCGTCGGCGTTGTCGGAAACAAACTTTGCCATGTTCTTAGAAATGGCGAGGTAGCCCTGATCGACTCCAATGGCGTGGAGACAAGGCAAAAGGTTCCGGTCTCTTTTCCAGCTGAAAAATCACTGGTGAATTTAAATTCCGTCGCATTTTTTAAGCAGGAGCATCAGACGCTGCTCAACCTGGATGGTGCTATTTATGAAGTAAGCCTGGTTGGCGGGAAGTTGAAATGCCACCATCTTATTACCATCAAAAATGTGTCGTACATCACCTGCATGCGGTATTACCCGGAGCAGGGGCTATTGATCGTAGGGGCCAATACACAGGGTTTGTTTGTTTTTCGTAAACAAAATATGCGGTCGTTCGGTAAGGATGCCGCATTTGGAGACGCATTCTATGCACTGGCACCGTACGGCGACGACCAGGTGTTTTCCCCGATCGGTGAACTGCCGGGAAGTCCGGTGGCTTTGGCCGGGTATGAGGGCTTTGACAGGCATGCCGTGCTGCGCGACCGTAACCGCCATTATTGGTATGCCAACGGTTTGACACTCTATGAAACAGACGAAAAGCTACGTGCGTTGCGAGACATACCGCTCCAAGAAGTGCTCACTGGTATCAACGAGGACGAAAACGGAACGATCTGGCTCAATCAGGGGCTGACTTATTTTGGACGATTAAAAGATGGAAAGTTCGTTCGTTACGCATTGAAGGGTGTGACAGGCAAGAATATCCAGAGCTTCATCCCGCTGGGGAACCAGACGTTCTGGCTCGTGGGTAGGGGCTTGTGTATGTGGATCGACGTGAAGCACGGGAAACAGCGCATTTACCATGAATTTGACAATATTGAACTGAGAACCGTATACCGCGATAAAAAAGGAAACCTCTGGCTGGGCAGTTACGGACAAGGGTATTTCCTTTTCCATAATGGCCGTTTTACAAAGATGCCCGAAGACCCGGCCCACCATCTCAGAATGGTCCACGGTTTTCTTGAAGACCAACGAGGATTTATCTGGATGAGCACCAACAATGGCCTTTTTCAATGCGCCCTTAATGACTTGTACGATTATGCTTCCGGCAAATCGAAGCAGGTGTATCATCATTACTACGGAAAAGAAACCGGTCTGAAAACGACGGAATTCAATGGAGGCTGTTCGCCCAGCGCATTGCGGATGGCCAGCGGCCGGTTTGCATTTCCGTCGATGAACGGCGTAGTCGTTTTTCATCCCGATAGCATTAAAACGGTGCTTCCGACAAGCAAAATCTTCATTGAACAGGTAATGCTCGACGGCGCACCGGCAGGCAGACAAGCGCTCCTGCAAATAGCCCCTTCATTCAAGAGGCTGGAACTGACCGTCTCATCGCCCTACTTCGGAAATCCCAACAATCTGAATATCCAGTACAATGTAGAAGGCCTGGACGACCGTTGGTATCCCTTGCCCGAAAACAACCGCATTGTACTGAACACCCTGCAATACGGAAGCTACAAGCTTCGGCTGAGGAAGGAGGGAGGGTTTGGTACCGGTAATTACATCATGGCGGGGTTACCCTTGGTGGTAATGCCGTTTTTCTACCAAACCTGGTTGTTTTACCTGCTTATTGTCGCTTTTGTCATTGCCGCCATCGTGGTGTTCATCAAAATGCGGTACCGGTACCTTCTTCGCCAGCGCAACCGACTCGAAACGGAGGTGAAGGACCGTACCCGGGAACTCGCATACCAAAGCAAATTGATGGAAAAGCTCACAGTATCGATTGCCCACGACCTCAAATCGCCGCTCTACTTCCTGTCAAAAGTTACGGGGCACTTGCGCGACAACGTGCAGCGGGATAATTTCGACGGCATTGAACGCACCAGTAGCGAGATCAAAAACACCGCCGACCAATTGTACCAGTTCGCCGAAGAGTTCAATCTCTGGGCTTCGTCTTTTACGCAAGGTTTTTCGGTTAACAAAACTTCATTCCCGCTCGGTGACCTCTTGGAGGAGTTACGGCTGTTTTTCCAGGAAATGCTCGACGCGAACGACAACAGGCTCACATTTCCTGCCCATGGGCAGTATACGCTGCACACCGACCGTGCGCTTTTGAAAGTAATTCTTCGCAACATCATCGACAATGCCAACAAGCATTCGCGCGGGTGTGATATCAGCATATCCGCAAGCGGGCAAGCGGACGAGTATGTGACCCTTACGATTGCCGACACGGGCAATGGGATGAGCGAGCCAGTGCTGAAAAGGATTCACGACCGGATCGCGCAGGCATCCACGGCGGCGGGTATCGAGCGCAACAGCCGGCTCGGTTACCAGATGATCATCGATTTTGCCAACCGTCTCGACGCCAATCTGAACGTGCAGAGCGAGCGCGGCGCGGGGACGTCCGTCACGCTGCGCTTACAGGGAAGTGTAAATGGCCCGGAGCTGTCGCAAAACCTAGCTGAGCAGGTCGTAGGCGCCCGCTAGTATCGCAAGTTCCTTGTTGTCTTCGATATTGAGCTTCTCGAACGCGCGGCGCTTATGCGTGTGCGCTGTGGAATATTGCACTTGCAGCATTTCCGAAATCTCGTTCATCGGGTACCCTTTGGCAAGGCATATCACCACCTGGAACTCCCGTTGCGAAAGTTGATCGAAAGGGTTGGCCGACCCGCCGTTGAACACCCCGTGAATGATCGACTGGGACAGATCCGGGCTGACGTAGGTGCCGCCATTGAGGACCTGGGTAATTGCCCTGATAATTTCCTCGTCCGGGGCAGTTTTGCTGATAAATCCATGAGCCCCAAGCTGCATATACCGTTTTCCATAGGTATTTTCCGGGTTTTGGGAAACAATCAGGATTCTGGTGTCGGGGTGAAAACTCTGGATCCAATGCATCAAAACCACCGAATCCGTCGCCGGCATCTGGATATCGAGCAATATCAGGTCAAACGGCTTCTCTTTCATCCTAGCCATCACGCTGCTGGCATCCCAGGCCTCGCTGATGTCTGATTTAACCGCCATCTTGTCAAGCACCATACGAAGCCCCGAACGGATCAGCGAATGGTCGTCGGCGATGAGAATATGTTTCATAGTCGGCAATTATACCATTTTTACCGCGGCCATGCAATGCAAACACAGCAGGGTTTTGGATGATTATTTGATTTCGCCGCTTAGATCCGGTCGCACTGCCATAGCCTTCACCTAAGAGTATAATTTTTTATCCAAAATTTTTTATTTAATGCTAAACCGATTTACTTTGTTGCTAAATCGGTTTACTACTATTAAATCGATCCCAGATCAATCTTATACCCTATGTCTATGAAAAGCATTTTACACTTTTGCCTGGTTTTTGCCCTACTTGGAGGCGAAGCCTGGGCGCAGCAGCAGGTGACCGGGAAAGTCACCGATTCGAGGGGCGAGCCCTTGCCCGGCGTCAACATTATCGTGAAGAACACTTCCGCGGGAACGGTTACCAATGTCGACGGAACGTACTCATTGAAAGTTTCGGAGACTAATGGCGTATTGGCGTTTTCATTCATCGGGTACATGCCCGCAGAAATACCTGTCAACGGACGTACAACCATAGACGTTACGCTCAGCGAGGACATGCAAAACCTCGACGAGCTCGTGGTCGTGGGTTACGGGACCGTCAAGAAATCGGACCTGACTGGCTCGGTCGCTTCCATTTCGTCGACCGAGTTGAAAGCAGTTCCGGTTGCGACATTCGATCAGGCACTTCAGGGCCGGGCTGCGGGTGTACAGGTAGTGCAATCCAATGGCGTGCCGGGCGGCGGTACCAATATCCGTATCCGCGGAACCACGTCGGTGAGCGCGAGCAGCGAGCCGCTCTACGTGATCGACGGGATGCTGATCAATAACAATACCGCCGAAATGTCGGCAGGCGGCCGGGGCCCGTCCCTGAACCCGCTGTCGACCATTAACCCCAGCGATATCGAGTCGATCGAGGTACTGAAAGATGCTTCCGCGACGGCGATTTACGGCTCCCGCGCCGCGAACGGGGTGATTTTGATCACTACCAAAAAGGGTAAGGCAGGCAAAGCTTCCATTAATTTTGAAACCTATTACGGCACGCAGCAGGTCACCAAAACGCTGGATATGTTGAATGCGACGCAATTTGCCGAGCTCGTCAACGAAGCGCAGGTCAATGCGAAGCTGGCGCCGGTTTATACCAATCCTTCCAGCTTTGGCGAGGGCACCAACTGGCAAAAAGAACTTTTCCGCAAGGCATCCATCGCCAACTACCAGGTGTCACTGGCAGGCGGAAGCGAAAAAACGCGCTACGCATTGGGCGGAGGGTATTTCAAACAGAACGGGATCGTACAGGGCTCCGATTTCGACCGCTATTCCTTTAAACTGAATCTCGATACGGATGTCAGTAAAAGACTTAAAGTAGGTACCAACCTGGCCTACAACCGCATGCAGACCAACGGCGTCCTCACGGGCCCGGGTAATGTAGTGCAGGGTGTGGTCACCAATGCATTGATGTTCAACCCGATATTGCCGGTGTATGACGCGTCGCGGCCAGGCGGCTACACTTTCCAGCACGACCGCCGCGACGCGATCGCGAACCCGATTGCGGAGGCGAGAGAATACCAGGCGATCACGACCACTTCGCGCGTGCTCGGTTCCGTTTTCGCAGAGTACCAGATTCTGGAAGGACTCTCTTTCAAATCGAGCTTTGGGATCGATGCATTGAACACCAAATCCAACACCTTCGGCCCCAACTTTTTGAAACGCACCGAAAACAGCAAGGGAGAAGCTTCCGTAACCACCCTGCAAGCGCTGACGTGGCTGAATACCAATACTTTTAACTACAACAAACAGATCAATAAGGACAACAGTATCAATGTGTTGCTTGGTCTGGAAACGCAGAAATTCCGGAACGAATCGGTAAATGCCTACGCTTTTGGTTTCCCGGATTCGCGCACGGGGTGGCATGATATCGGCTCGGCGGAAAACCCGCAGACAACCTCGAACGGCGAATTGCAGTGGAGTATGCTGTCGTACTTCGGGCGGGTGAATTACTCTTTGAAAAACAAATACCTGTTTACCGTCACGGGCCGCAGCGATGGTTCATCCAAATTCTCGGAAGGCCGGAAGTACGGTTTCTTCCCGTCTGCGGCATTCGCCTGGAAGGTTACCGAAGAGGATTTTATGAAATCGGCGGGTTTCATTCAGGACCTGAAATTCCGCGCGAGCTACGGCCGCACGGGTAACCAGTCGATCCAGCCGTACCGCTCATTGGCATTGATCGGGGCGATCGGGCAGGGCGTTTTCTCGACCACCGGCCAGGAAATCATTCGCGGACGTGAGCCGGTTTCGTACCCCAACAAAGACCTGAAATGGGAAACCACCGATCAGCTCAATGCGGCGATCGATTTGTCGGTGCTGAAAGGCAGGCTCGATTTTACGATCGAGGCCTATAATAAGAACACCATCGACCTGCTGCTCGATACGCCCATTCCATACACCACCGGTTTCGAAAATACGCTCCTGAACATCGGAAATGTACGAAACCGCGGTATCGACATTGCCGTTAACTCGGTGAACCTGGACGGGAAAGTACAGTGGAACACCTCGTTGAATGTATCCATTAACCGTAACCAGATCACCAACCTCGCACGGAACGGGGATGTGAACCTGGGTGTGGGCGGTAACATCCTCCGCGAAGGCCAGCCGATCGGTACTTTCTTCGGATACGTGTTCGACGGCATTTACCAGTCCGATGAAGAGGCGAAAAACAGCCCGGCCATTGCAGGCCAGACGCCCGCAGCTGGCGACCGCAAGTACAAGGATATCAGCGGGCCGAACGGTACGCCCGACGGCATTATCAACGATTTCGACCGCACGATCATCGGTTCCGCACAGCCTGATTTTACCTGGGGGTTAAACAACACATTGACATTCAAGAACGTCACGCTTTCCTTTTTCTTCCAGGGCTCGCAGGGCAACCAGATGGTGAACCAGAACCTGGGCGACCTCGCTAATGTGAATGGAAAGCAGAATGTGCTCGCCGAAGCGGGCCTGAACCGCTGGACGCCGCAGAACCCGAGCAACAAATACGCCCGGGCTTTGTCGACCGCGAATGATAACGTGTTTTCGTCCCGCTTCATCGAGGATGCTTCCTATATGCGCCTGAAAAACATTACGCTCGGCTACAACTTTACGCCCGGCGTGCTTAAAAAGCTGGGAATGAGCAATGCACGTCTTTATGTAAGCGCTACCAACCTGTGGACGGTGACCAATTACAGCGGTTACGATCCGGAGGGCAATGCGTACGGCGGTACCACCAACATTGTCGGTGTCGACTTTGGCGGATACCCGCAAGCCAAGACCTACACCGTCGGCCTCAATTTCGGATTCTAGTTTTCCTACGATTTTACATTGACTGAAAAATGAAAAGATTCAATATCATAAAAACTTCCGGACTGGTGCTCGCTACGGCGCTGCTGTGGCTGAGTTCCTGCGAGGATTTCCTGAAAGAAAACCCGCAGGACCGTATCGCCCAGGACCGGTTTTACCAGACAGCCGAGGATGCGACGGCGGCGGTCAACTCGGTGTATTCCAACCTCGGCTCCACGTCGTCGGGCCCGGAAGGTATTTACCACAGCACCACCTGGATTGCGGCGGGGCTGGCTTCCGACGAGATGATCAACAAGCAGGAAGGCGCGATTGCCAACGACCAGCTGTCGACTTTTTCCTGGAATGCGGAAAACAGCAGCGTGAGCACGCTCTGGCGCATTCACTATAAAACCATCACGCTCGCCAACATCGCGATCGAACGCATTCCGCCGATCAATATGGACGAGACATTGAGGAGCCGGCTGGTGAACGAAGCGAAGTTCCTGCGCGCGCTGGCCTATTTCAATCTTGTGCGGATGTTTGGCAATGTGCCGTTACTGGTCAAAGAAGAAGAACCGCTGAACCCCGACGTGTCGACGGTGGATGCCATTTATACGCAGATCATCAGTGACTTGCAGGCTGCGGAAGGTCTGCCCCTGGATGGTGCCATTCAGGAAGGCAGGGCTACCAGCGGCGCGGCCAAGGCACTGCTCGCGAAGGTGTATTTAACCAGAAAAGACTTTCAGAATGCGTCCGCCAAAGCATTGGAAGTGATCCAGTCGAACAAATATGCGCTTTGGGATAATTATGCCGATGTATTCAAACACACCAACCGGAATGGCAAAGAGGCGCTGTTTTCCGTCAGTTTCGGCGATGGCGGCGGGGCGATTTCATTCTGGGAATTCGGGCAGTTCAATGTGCGCTTGCTGCCGCCGGAGCTTTCGCGGGAAATTGCCGGCATTCGCAACACGCAAGGCTGGCAAGCGGCTACGAAGGATTTGTATAATTCTTTTGCTGAGGCGGATACGCGTAAAAAAGTGACTTTCCTGACCGAGTTTGTGAATGACAAAGGCGCGACGATCAAACTGAACGACATTTACATTCAAAAATATTGGGATAGGACCGCAGAGCCGGTAGCGGGTGACTCTCAGCAGGATTTTCCAGTCATCCGTTATTCCGACGTGCTACTGACCTACGCGGAAGCACAGGCCGAGCTGGGGAATGCGGCACCAGCCAATCAATATGTCAATATGGTGCGTAAAAGAGCGAAACTGGCAGAGATAAACCTGGCTGGGGCTGCTTTAAAAGAAGAAATCCTCGATCAGCGCAGGAAGGAATTTGTGGCGGAAGGGCATCGCTGGTATGATCTTGTCCGTACCGGCACCCTGGCAGCGAAGGTACAGAAAGCAAAAGCCATCGATGTGAAGCCGATGTACGAATTGTTCCCGCTCCCGCAGCGCGAACGCGACGTGAACCAGAAATTGCCGCAAAATCAAGGATATTAGTGCAATAATTTGTTTCCTGTCGATACGGGGCGCTGTTTTTCGGCGTCCCGGTATTTTTAATTTGTTGTAATAAAATGATGTATCGCATTATCGCGCTGGCAACGGCATTGGGCCTTATTACCGCCTGCGGCACCGACCGTGGCCAAACTCAAACCGCTGAAAAGCAGGAATTAGCCCCGGCCGAATATGTAAACCCGCTCATCGGCGCGAGTACCAGCACGGGCAAGGCGGGGATTTACCATGGGTTAGGCAAAACTTTCCCGGGCGCCACCACGCCGTACGGCCTCGTACAGGTAAGCCCCAACACCATTACCGGCGGCGACAACGGCTCCGGATACAGCTACGAGCACACGACGATCGAGGGATTTGCATTTACCCAAATGAGCGGCATCGGCTGGTATGGCGACCTTGGGAATTTCCTCGTAACGCCCACCACAGGCACATTGCATACGGCGAGAGGCAAGGAAGGAGTTCCCGGCAGCGGGTACCGGTCGAAGTATGCCAAAGAAGATGAAAAAGCTTCCGCAGGCTATTACGCCGCCACACTGAGCGACTACGGCATTCGCGCCGAGATGACCGCCGCCCCGCATAGTGGAATGCTGCGTTTTACATTTCCCCAAAACAAGCAGTCGCGCGTGCAGATAGACCTCGCGCGCAGGGTAGGGGGCACTTCCACGCGCCAGTACGTGAAGGTGGTCGACGATCACACGATCAAGGGCTGGATGGAATGCACGCCCGACGGCGGCGGCTGGGGTAATGGCGACGGCCAGGCGCGGTACACGGTTTACTTTTATGCCCAGTTCAGCAAACCATTTAAAAAACTCGGTGCCTGGCAGGCCGACATTCCGAAAGACTGGAAACGCAAGCGCGAGGACATCGAGAGCGACCGCTACCAGGAGCAGGTAGCGAAAGCGGCCGTGACGGACTCGGTTACCGAGCTCGAAGGCGATCATCTGGGCGTATTTGCCGAGTATGAAACGCAAAGTGACGAACAGATCCTTTTCAAATCCGGCATTTCGTTCGTGAGTATGGATGGTGCGGAGAAAAACCTGCAAAAGGAAATCACCGGCTGGGATTTCGACGGGCTTCACAAGCAGGCTACCGGCCTTTGGAACAATGCATTGAGTGCAATGAAAGTGTCGGGAGGCAGCGAAGAGGAGAAACATATTTTTTACACCGCACTATACCACACCATGATCGACCCGCGCATGTTTGCCGATGTCGACGGCAGTTTCGCGGGGGGCGATGGCAAGGTGCATCAATCGTCGGAATATACGCGGCGCACCATTTTCAGTGGCTGGGACGTGTTCCGGAGCCAGTTTCCGCTCCAATCGCTGATTAACCCGCGGCTGGTGAATGATATGGTGAACTCGCTGCTGTCGCTGGCCGACGAACGCAAGAAAAGCTACCTGGAACGCTGGGAACTGTTGAATGCGTACAGCGGATGCATGATTGGAAACCCTGCATTATCGGTCATCGCCGATGCCAGCGCCAAGGGCATTGCGCGTTTCGACAAGGAAAAAGCATTGCGGTACGCCGTGCAGACCAGCAACCAGTTCGGCAATGGCGATCGCGGCTATACCGTGGAGCCGTTCGGCATTTCAAACACATTGGAATATGCCTATACCGAATGGTGCACCGCCTCGTTCGCCAAATCGCTGGGTAAGAATGATATAGCAACTGATTTCGAAAAGCGCGGGCAGAGTTACCGTAATATTTTTGACAAAACGAATGGCTGGTTCCGCCCGAAGGACGCGCAGGGAAACTGGAAGCCGTGGCCCGCGAAAGGCCGCATGGCCGACGACTACGGCAGCGTGGAGAGCAATCCCTACCAGCAGGGCTGGTTTGTGCCGCACGATGTGCCCGGTATGGTGGAATTGATGGGCGGCCGTGAGAAAGTTGCGGCAGACCTGACCGGTTTCTTCGAAAAAGTGCCCGAAAACATGATGTGGAACGGCTATTACAACCACGCCAACGAGCCCGTCCACCACGTTCCTTTCTTGTTTAACCAAATTGGAAAGCCCTGGCTCACACAGAAATGGACGCGCGAAATCTGCCGCCGGGCCTACCACAACTCCGTGGAAGGGCTGGTAGGCAATGAGGATGTGGGACAAATGTCGGCCTGGTATGTGCTGGCGGCGGGCGGCCTCTACCAGGTGTGCCCGGGCAAAAACCGCTTTGAGATCACGAGCCCTGTTTTCGGGAAAGTGACCGTACGCCTCGATCCGGCTTATGCGAAAGGCAAGGAATTCACCATTATCGCGCACGGGAATTCGCCGGCTAATGTGTACATCCAGAGCGCAAAACTCAACGGCAAAGCCTACAATCAATGCTTCATCGACTACCACGACATCGCCGCCGGCGGTACGCTGGAACTGACGATGGGGCCCAAACCCAACCAGGAGTTTGGCCAGTAATCCCTACCTCAACCTTAACCTTGAAACTTTGAAAAGATATTCATTCCTGAACCCACTCTTAATGGCCTTGCCGCTTGCGTTATGCAATGCCGAAGCGCAGGCGCAAAAAGCCTATTTTATCGACGGCTACCACGGTGGCGTGTATGGGCATTACCCGGTCGGATATACGCAATTCGTGGTCGATCAGCTCAAACAAAACCCGTTTTGGAAGATCAACCTGGAAATAGAACCCGAAACCTGGGATTCGGTGAAAGTGCGCGAACCGGAAGCATTGGCGGAATTTCAGAAACTGTTCGCCGATCAATCCATCGCCGGTCGGGTCGAATACGTGAGTCCCGCTTACGGGCAGAGCTATTTTTACAATGTTTCGGGCGAAAGCATCATCCGGCATTTCGACTACGGGATCAAAAAGGTGAAAGCCTATTTCCCGACAGCCGTTTTCACTACCTATTCATCGGAAGAACCCTGCTTCACGAGTGCATTGCCGCAGATTTTAAGCTCGTTCGGGTATAAATATGCTTCGTTGAAAAACCCTAACACTTGCTGGGGCGGGTATACGCGGGCATTCGGCGGGGAGCTGGTGAACTGGATCGGGCCCGATGGCTCGCGCATTACCACCGTGCCGCGCTACGGCAGCGAGGGGCTCGAACCGAATTCCACCTGGCAAACCGAAGGCTGGACCAATGCGCCCAAATACATTAACGATGCATTGCAATCGGGGATTAAAAACCCGGTGGCGATGACCTTGCAGGATGCCGGCTGGAAAAACGGCCCATGGATCGGCCACGGCGACCGGGGGTACCAACCTACCGAGTACAAAACCTGGCGGGACTATTTTACCAATGCTTCTATCGGTAAAGCGGAGCAGGACTGGCATTTTTCGCAGGAAGATATGCAGGTGAGCCTCGTGTGGGGTTCGCAAGTGCTGCAAAAGATTGCCCAGCAGGTGCGGGTGTCGGAAAACAAAATTGTGATGGCGGAGAAAATAGCTACCATGAACAAAGTGTACCGCAATGCAGCCTGGCCACAGACGGCAATCGACGAGGCCTGGCGGACGCTCATGCTCTCGCAGCACCACGACTGCTGGATCGTGCCCTACAACGGCAAACGCGGCAACACCTGGGCCGATAAGGTAGTGGTATGGACGGATACGACCAACCACATCGCCGACCGGATCATCGCGGCGGCTACGGGCGGAAATGGCCAGACCGATGCCGCTAATGCCGTGGTCAATGTTTACAATACAACCGGAAATTCTAAAACCGAACAAGTTGCTTTGCGTTTGCCTGCGGGAATTGATCCGCGGGCATTCAGCATTGTTGATTTGAAAAACAAGCAGATAGCCGTGCAAGCGGCGGGTGAGCAGAATGGCGCGCCTGTGCTGTATTTCAAGGCAACGGTGCCGGCAATGGGTTTCAGTCAATATAAATTGATCAATAAAAAGCCGCTTAAAACGACCGGCGCGAATGCATCGGTAGCCGCTTCGGGCGATGTGGTGATGGAGACCGACCATTATAAACTGGTTTTGGATAAGGCCAGGGGCGGTAGTATCAAGAGTCTGATTGTCAAGTCGATGGGTAACCGGGAATTTGTGGATTTGAAAAGCGGGCAGTCGTTCAATGCGCTGCGGGGTAATTTCTTTGACAACGGCGGGTTTCATTCTACTGCCGAAAAGCCTGTGACATTGCAGATTATCGAAAACGGGCCGCTGGTTGTGAAGGCGGAGATCAGGGGCGAGCTGCTTTCCAATCCCTACACGCAAACCATCACGCTCAGGCAGGGCGACCGCAAGATCGAATGCAGCCTGCACATCGACTGGAAGGCAAACATCGGGATCGGCAGCGATTACAAGCAGCACGGCGGCCTGGACCCGAAGGATTATACCAAGCCCTTTTACGACGACAGCCAGAAGCTGCTCGCATTGTTTCCCGTGAATTTTCAATCCCCGAAAATCTACAAGGACGCGCCTTTCGATGTGACGGAAAGTAAACTGGAAAATACGTTTTTTAGTCGCTGGGACAGCATTAAGCACAACCTGATGGTGAGCTGGGTGGATTTGTACGATGCCAAAAGCAATGCCGGCCTCGCGCTCCTTTCCGACCATACCACCACCTACACGCACGGCGAAAACTTTCCGCTCGGCCTGAACGTCCAGTATTCCGGTGCCGGCCTCTGGGGCCGGAACCATACACTCACGGGGCCGACAACCATGCGTTACGCGCTGGTACCGCACGCCGACAAGTGGGATAAGGCCGGCATTTCGCGCGAGGCATCGGATTGGAACGAACCGGCCATCGCATCGCTGACGACCGGTCCGCTCAAAGAACCCGGGAAGTCGCTCGTGGATGTTACCGGAACGGGTTACCAGGTAACGACCACGCTCGTCGACGGTAACGATCTGCTGGTAAGGCTTTTCAATGCCGAAGGCGATACGCAACCCCGGCAAGTGGTGCTGGGCGGGAAAGCCGCCTCGGCCGCATTGGTGGAACTGAATGGTGCCGCCAGGGAGGACCTGAGTATCCGCAGCCAAGACGGCAAAACGGTTTTGAATGTAGCCATGCCAAGATTCGGTATCCGGACGATCCGGCTGAAAGATTTTGTTACTAATTGAAATACACACTTTTAATAACCTGACTATGCCTAAACCTAACATCATCGCCGCCCTGCTCTACATGGTCGTTTTTGCCGCGTCCGTGCATGCGCAGCAACTCCGGCTGAGCCCTGTTTTACAAAGCAATATGGTGGTTCAGCAAAACCAGCCGTTCAAAGTATGGGGCAACGCGCCGACCGGAACCATCATCTCCATTCAGGCGGATTGGATGCCTGCACCGGTGAGCGTGGCCGCAGATGCCGGGAGCCGGTTTTTGGGTATCATACCGGTACCCGCTGCGCGAAAGGGGGATTTTTCCAAACACCGGCTCACGATCTCGGGCGGCGGCGAAAAGCAGGTACTGGACAATCTGCTGATCGGGGAAACATGGATTTGCAGCGGGCAGTCGAATATGCAATTCAAGCTGCACGAAACGCTGGACTCGGCCAGCGAACTGCCGGCGGCCGCATACCCGCAGATCCGTCTTTTCAATGCGGGCCTCAATTTCAGCAACGAACCGCTCGATAGCATCAAAGGTACCTGGCAGGAATGCAGCCCGGCCACGGCGCGGACGTTCAGTGCGGTGGGTTACCACTTCGGGCGGGAGCTGTTGGCGGCGCTGGATGTGCCCGTTGGCCTCGTGTTCACGGGTATAGGGGCGTCGGCTGCGCAGGCGTATGTACCACGCGAGGTGCTGGCGGCGGATACGCTGCTGAACCGCGTGTATTTGCAGCCGTACCTGGATAGTCCGAAGTCGAAGGAAAAAATCGACGGCGGGTTCACATTCGAGAAAGTGACACGGCCATTTTTACTTTACAATGCAGTCATTAACCCATTTATTAACCTGTCGGTCAAAGGATTTATCTGGTACCAGGGCGAATCCAACCGCGGCGAGCGTGAGAGCTACACCCGGCTCACGCAGGCGATGATCCAAAGCTGGCGTGAGCGGTTCGGGCAGGGAAGCCTGCCGTTCTATTACGTACAGGTAGCTCCGTTCTGGTACGACAAGGACGACGCGACATTGGCCGATTACGCTTTCTTCCGCGAGGCGCAGGAGCATGTAAGCAAGCTGGGCAATACCGGAATGGTGGTGACGATGGACGTTGGAGAGTCGCGCGACCTGCACCCGAAAAACAAGAAGCCCATCGGTGTGCGCCTCGCCAAAACCGCCCTGAACCGCACGTACGGAAACCTTCACATTGCTTACCGCGGCCCGGAGTTCGACTATGTTGAATATGGGAATAAGGACGTGAAAGTACATTTCCGTCCCGAAACCGTCCTTAAAGGCCTGGAAACCAATAACGCAAAGACGCCGGAGCATTTCTTTGTCGCTGGTGCCGACCGGAAATTTTATCCTGCTACCGCAAAAATCGAAGGTAATACCATCGTGTTGGTCACCCCGAAAGTAAAGCGGCCGGTGGCTGTGCGGTATGCATTCACCAATTTCCCCGTAACGAATTTACAAAACAAGGAAGGCCTGCCCGCCCTGCCTTTCCGCAGCGACGACTGGCCCGAAACCACCCCGGCGAAATGACGGCGGGCATTACAGCGCGCTTGCCCCAAAGCGGTATTATCGGCTTTGTTACGTACTTTCGAATACAAATTTTTCCCCGTTCCTGCGCACGGCGCATTCTCAACTTAACTAATGGCAGATCCGAAACCATCGATGAGCGACCTCGCCCGGAAGCTTAACGTTTCAAAAACGACCGTATCATTTATACTTAACGGCAAGGCGAAAGAAAAGCGGATCAGCGAGTCCGTGGTCGAGAAAGTGATGGCGGAAGCGGCGAAGCTGGGTTACCGGCCCAATCAGTTCGCCCAGAGCCTGCGCACGGGCCGTACCAACATCATCGGCCTCATGGTGGAAGACATTTCCAACCCGTTTTACGCGAGCATTGCCAAGCTGATCGAGGAAAAAGTGTACCAGAACGGTTATAAAATTGTCTATTGCAGCACCGAAAACGACCTGAAACGAGGTAAGGAGTTTCTCACGATGTTCAACACGCTGAGCGTCGATGGCTGCATTATCGCCCCCACGCTGGGCATGGAAGACGACATCCGCGACATGATCGGCAAGGGCAAGAGCGTGGTGCTTTTCGACCGGTTTTTCGGAAACGACGGCAGCGATGCGGTGATGGTCGATAACCAGGGCGGGATGTACCAGGCTGTGCAGCATTTGGCGGACCGCGGTGCGAAAAACATCGCGCTCATCGCCCTCGCATTGGACGACCCCGAGAAGGAAGACCGCATTATCGGTTTCAAAAAAGCCGTTGCCGACCTCGGGCTGGCTTTGCATGTGTACGCGATGCCCTTCAAAGGCGGATACGAGAGCTATTTGCAGGATATTGGTGAAATCCTGCGCGGGAATCCCGCGCTCGACGCCGTGGTGTTCGGTACCAACTACCTGGGCATTGCCGGGTTGGAAGTGATCAACCAAATGGGACTGAGAATCCCCGACGACATTGCCATGGTTTCATTTGACGACCATGACCTGTTCCGAATCCACCGGCCGGGCATTACCGTGGTGGCACAGCCGATCGAGGCCATTGCCCAAACGGCGATCGATACCCTGATGGCGAAACTCCGCGACCCGGCGCAAGTACACCATGCAGGCGAGGTTATTACGCTGCTTACTTCGCTGATCGTCAGAGCTTCAACCTGAACCGGATATGGAAAAGGTCGGATCGGGTAGCGTCATGCAAATGGACGCCAGGGTTTTCCGCTGCGTACTGGTCGTATCGCTGACGGGCTTTCTCGCCGGGTTCGATTCCATCGTTATATCGGGTATTAACCTCCCGGTGAGGCAGCTCTGGGGCATATCCGACTGGTTTCATGGCACGTTCATCGTTTCCATCGCATTGTGGGGCTCGGTAGCCGGCGCGCTCGTGGGCGGATATCCTACCCAACGCTGGGGCAGAAAAAAGGCATTGTTGCTCACGGGCATACTGTTTCTGATCGCCTCCCTCGGTTCCGCATTGTCGGTCTCGCCTTATATGTTTTCGGCTTTCCGGTTCATCGG
Organism: Dyadobacter soli; assembly: GCF_900101885.1. Taxonomy (GTDB): domain Bacteria; phylum Bacteroidota; class Bacteroidia; order Cytophagales; family Spirosomataceae; genus Dyadobacter; species Dyadobacter soli. The sequence goes on from NZ_FNAN01000016.1 coordinate 165,888, forward strand.
CGGGCTGGCTTCCGGCATCGGCTCCATTGCGGCACCGATTTACATTGCCGAAGTCAGTAACGCGAAGGACCGCGGCAAGCTGGGCATTTTGTTCCAGATCAATCTCGTAAGCGGCATTCTTTTGGCCTACATTTCCAATTACGTGCTTGCAGGCGTGGGTGATTCTGCCGACTGGCGGCTCATGGCGGGTGCTACGGGCATGATCGCATTGGTTTACACCGTGCTGGCAATGGGCATTATCGAAAGCCCGCGCTGGTATTCCGGAGCGATTGCAAAAAGCAGGGCCGCAATGTCCGTCACGCCGAATGCTATGGGATTGTTTTCAGGAAAATATACCAAAATACTGCTGGTAGTGCTGCTAATGGTGTTTTTCAACCAGTTTTCCGGAATCAGTTTCGTCCTGTTTTACGGCCCGCATGTTTTGGAACGGGCGGGCCTGGGCACCTCGCAATCGCTACTCGGCGGAGTGTCCATCGGCGTGGTGAACCTGATCGCGACCTGCATCGGCATGTATTTTATCGACAGGGTGGGCCGGAAGCAGCTGATGTATGCCGGGTCGGTGGGGTATATTTTGAGTTTGGGGCTGATGGCACTGGCTTTTCGGGAAGGGTGGGATGCCGCTGCGATCCTTATTTTCATGCTTGGCTTCATCTTTTCTCACGCGATAGGGCAGGGCGCCGTGATTTGGGTTTTTATGGCTGAAATCTTCCCTACCAGCGTGCGGGCATTCGGCCAGGCCTGGGGCTCGGGTATGCTGAACGTTTTCGCCGGACTGACCACGCTCATGGGCCCGGTACTGATCGGCCGGTTCGAAACCTGGACCATATTTGCCGGCTTCGCATCGCTGATGGTGCTGCAATTGCTCTTCGTGGCGCTGCTCATGCCCGAAACCCGGGGCGCTACACTCGAAGAGCTGGAAAACCGGCTGCCTTAGCATAACATCTTGTCGCTTTTTGTGTTTTAAAAATCAATTTTGGGAAGTCTTGCTAAATCGATTAACTTGACTTTCCGTTTCGCAATTGCCCTAAACCTGATCTTTTGAATGAAAGTATTTTACCTGCATTGTTGCCTGCTCGTAGCGGTATTGTCGGCATGCCGTCAGAAAGAATCCGAAACACTTTTCAGCCTGCTGGCGCCGGACGAAAGCGGGATAGGTTTTTCGAATGATATCCGCCAGACGGATTCGATGAACATTTTGAAATACATGTACTTCTATAATGGCGGCGGGGTCGGCCTGGGCGATATCAATAACGACGGCCTCACCGACATTTTCTTCTCCGGCAACATGGTTTCTTCCAAGTTGTACCTCAACAAGGGCAATATGCAGTTTGAAGATATCACCGAAAAAGCAGGCGTAGCGACAACAGGCTGGTGCACGGGTGTAGCCATGGCCGACCTCAATGCCGACGGTTTGCTGGATATTTACGTCAGCCGAGCGGGAAGCCCCGACGCTGCCGGACGCGCCAACATGCTGTTTATCAACAAGGGAAACAATACATTCAGCGAGTCGGCCGGGGCTTATGGACTGGCCAATACCGGCTATACGACGCAGGCGGCATTCCTGGATTATGACAAAGACGGGGACCTGGATGTGTACCTGCTCACGCACGACCACTCGCCGCGCGCCGTGAACAACCTCATGCCCGTACGCACGCACGGAGAAGCCGCCAATACCGATAAACTGTTCCGAAACGAAGGTAATGGGCCCGACGGCCACCCGGTTTTCAAAAACGTGTCGGCCGGGGCGGGTATTCTTACGGAAGGCTACGGCCTCGGGGTGGCTGTGAACGACCTGAACGGCGACGGCTGGCCGGACATCTACGTCGCCAACGATTTTCTCAGCAACGATTTGCTCTACATCAACAACCACGACGGCACATTCACGAACCGGATCGGCGAGTACCTCAAACACCAGAGTTACAATGCGATGGGCGTGGATGTATCGGACTATAATAATGACGGCTTTCAGGATATTGTCGTGCTCGATATGTTGCCCGAAGACAATTACCGGCAGAAGATCATGGCCGCGGGGATGTCTAACGAGAAGTTCGATTTTATGATGCAAATGGGCTACCAGCCTCAGTATATGCGGAATACCCTGCAACTGAACAACGGCGACGGCCATTTCAGCGAAATAGGGCAGCTTGCGGGAATTGACAAAACGGATTGGAGTTGGAGCCCGCTCTTCGCCGATTTCGATAACGACGGCTACCGCGACCTGTTCGTGAGCAACGGCCATTTGAAAGACATGACCGACAAGGATTTTATCAAATACAGCCAGCATTCGACCATGTTCCAGGAGAAGGACGAGGCGAACCGGGCATTGCTGAAAATGATGGAAAACCTGAAAGGGGTGAGGCTGCCCAACTATGTTTTCCGTAACAACGGCGATCTCACTTTCACACAGGCGCACGAGTGGGGCATCAGCCAGCCATCGTATTCCAACGGAGCATCGTTTGCCGATCTGGACAACGACGGCGACCTGGACCTGGTGGTGAATAATGTAAACGAAAAGGCCTTCATTTACCGGAACGAGTCGCAAAAGCTGGCTAAAAACCACTGGCTGCAACTTTCGCTTAAAGGTACTGCGGCCAACCGCCTGGCGCTGGGCGCGAAAATCACGCTAAAATATGCCGGGAAGATGCAATTTTACGAGCATACCCTGTACAGGGGCTTCCAGTCGACGGTAGGTAACACCGTGCATTTCGGGCTGGGCACGGCGGGGGCTGTGGATACATTGGAAATACTTTGGCCGGACGGCCGCACACAGCGAATGCTGAATGTAAGCGCCAACCATCGGATTGTGCTGGACGAGAAAGATGCCATTGATCCGACGAAAACCCTTAACCCGGCGGTAAAACCCCTATTCGAAGAAGTAGCCCGCCAATATGGATTGGATTTTACGCATACCGAAAACAGCCGGTCCGATTTCGCTACGCACGTGCTGATGCCGCAAACCTATTCGACCACGGGCCCAAGTATGGCAGCAGGCGATATCAATGGCGACGGCCTCGACGACCTGTTCATCGGCGGGCCCGCCGGATTGTCCGCAACGTATTACCTGCAACAGGCAAACGGCCGCTTTCTGCGCCGGGAGCTGGGCCTGGATAATGCCTGCGAGGATGCGGGAAGTCTGCTTTTCGACGCCGATAACGATGGTGACCTGGATTTGTATGTGGCTAGTGGCGGCAGTGAGTTCGAGGCGGGCTCGCCCCTATACACCGACCGGCTTTATAAAAACGACGGAAAAGGCAACTTCTCCAAAGACCTCGCTGCACTGCCGCTCATGCGCGCAAGCAAATCCTGCGTGACCGCGGCCGATTTCGACCGCGACGGTGACCTGGACCTGTTTGTCGGAGGGCGTCTGGTGCCGGGTAAATATCCTGCCGCCCCGGAAAGTTATGTGCTGCGTAACGATGGAGGAAAATTTACCAATATCACGGCAAGTATTTGCCCTGCGCTGAAAAGCATCGGTATGGTTACCTCGGCTTTATGGACCGATTTTGACGGCGACGGCCGGACCGACCTGATCGTGGCCGGCGAATGGATGCCTGTCACGCTTTTCAAAAACACCGGCAAACAGCTAGTAAACGTAACGGCGTCGGCCGGGCTGGAAAAAACATCGGGCTGGTGGAGCAGCATTGCCGGGGCGGATTTCGATCAGGACGGCGATATGGATTACATTTTGGGGAACCTCGGCACGAACACGCCATTTCGCGCGTCGGACAAGGAGCCGCTGACGATTTACAATGGCGATCTGGACGGGAGCGGGCTGCACCAGTCGCTGTTGTCGTGGTACATCCAGGGCAAAAATTACCCCTGGCCGTCTCGCGACGCACTGCTGCGCCAGATGCCGCGCCTGGGGAAACGGTTCTTTTTGTACGACGAATATGCCAAAGCGACCGTCGAGGATGTGGTTCCGGCCGATTTGCTTCACCGGGCGATGGCGCTCAAAAGCAGTTACTTTTCTTCGTCATACATGGAAAATCTCGGTAAGGGCAAGTTCAGGCTGAAACCGTTGCCGGTACAGGCCCAGTTTGCGCCTGTTCGCGCCATTTTGCCCCTGGACTGCGATGGCGACGGGAAGCTCGACCTCGTTCTTTCAGGTAATGCCTATTCGCCCGACGCGTCGATAGGGCGGTTCGATGCGATGTACGGGTTGTGCCTGAAAGGGGACGGCAAGGGAAACTTTGCGCCTTTGAGCCCCACAGCAAGCGGACTCGCATTGCGGGGGGATAACCGGTCTTTGGTGCTTTTGAAGGCCGGAGGTAAGCCGTCGCTTTTGATCGGAGCCGCCAATTCCGGTAAGCTGGAAGTTTACAGGCATTCCAGGGCCACCCAGTTCGTTATCGCTCATCGCGAAAAATAAAGAACGAGATAATGGATCCGATGAGCGCACAGATCCCGTAGTACTGAAAAGCAGTGTTCAGTCCGACAGAAACGATCAGGCTCAATACCAAACTGCCAAGACCATAACCGAGAAACAGGAAGAAAGCAAAGAGGCCTGTGGCTGCGCCTTTATTGGCACTGAATGTGGTGACAATGGCAGCAAATAATGGATGCGAAAGGTCAAATCCGAATGAAAGGAATGTGACAAGTAGGCAGGAAGCGATCAAGCTCGGGACCTGGCTGAGTACCAGCACGGCAATAGCGCTGATCAATATCCCTATCGGTATGATTTTGTTTCTGCCGTAACGATCGGCCAGTTTTCCTAGCGACGGTCCCAGCATTAGCCCCGGTATCCCGTAACCGAGCAACGCGAGCCCAATCTGCATTTCGCTAAGGCCGTAGTTTAGGTGAAGGTAATAACCCAGCCAGGCAAAAATTCCGCTGTGAAACATTCCATTAAGCAATACATAAGCATATGTTCGCTTGGCTCGGGCCTTGGAGAGAATCTCGCGGAATGAGGACAAAACGTTCCGCCTCTCTGCGACGATCATTCTCTGATTTCCAAATAGCCATATTTTCAATTTGATTATCGTGATCAAAATGGCGAAACCAACCGCTGAAACACCAATAAAAAGGTACCTCCATCCAACCAGCGATGACAAGACTGCACCGATGCTGGACCCAAACGCCGCGCCGCCCGCCATACAACCGAAGAAAATTCCGAGGGCGTGCCCTCGCTGCTCGTAAGGATGGGTATCGCTGATCCAGCTGATCGTTGTAGGTGCCACCCCGGCCGCGCCCATGCCGGTCAATAACCGCAGTGCAATCATGTGATCAATATTGTTCACTGCCGCTGTACCCGCCGTCAGGACGATAAAGAGCAGCATCGACAGGGCGATTATCTTGAATCTGCCGTACTTTTCGCTCATTGGCGCGTAAACAAGTGTGAAAACGCCGTATCCGAGCAGATATGCCGGTTCGATGAAGCTTACATGCCTGACGGATGTGTGAAAGTGATCCGAGAGCATCGGTAATAACGGGGCTACCATAAACCCCTGAAAAAATATAATGAAGGTGGCGAGAGAAATGATGTAAACGGGCAACATGTTGGTTTTGCCGGTATCACGGTCTCCAACTCTTAGCTCTGTCATGGTCAGGGTGTTAAGCGATCAAACATACAGACTCCAAGGGCAGGTCGTCCAGTTCGCAGGCATCCTGAATCCTGGTAAATCCATTGCTTTCAAATAATTTGATCCAGGGACTTCCCGGATGTTCGTTTACCCAGATTTGAACATCCTGATGTGAACGGCAGACCGAGAGACATTTTTCAAATAATGAATCCCTGATTGCCGGTGACGGGAATGCATGGAGAATTCCGAAATCCGCAATGCGTACCGATCGCTTGCCTTCCAGAAACCGGGGTTTCTTGCCGCGGGTGGTGATGCGTGCGTATCCGGCAGGCGCGTTATCTGCATAAACCACCAGCCATTGGTTAGACATGCTGTTGAGCTCGTCGATCAGGGCTTTTCTATGGTAGTTTTCGGTAATGTAGTGATCGAGTTCCCGCGCATCGACGAGCTCCGAGTACTTCTCCATCGCCAGTTGACGGGTTAGGGCGAGAAGCGTTTCTATGCCCTGATCCGTCGCTATCGTGAATTTTGTAACAATGTTCATTTTCCTGTATAAATTTTACAGGGGCAAATGTAGAAGCCGGATGGTTGCCATACATAGTACACATTTTAACAGAATTATCAGTACAGATTTGGCGCGGAGCACTGTCCTGCAAGCTGGATGGCTGCTATCTTTTCAGGCGAAAATTTGTCTGCAAAAACCAACCGGAAATATTTGTCGAACGCCCCGGAGAATGAGAATGTATAGCCCGGTGTAAACCGGACTCCGATTTGCTCGCATTGCTCGTAAAACCGGTTCATATCCGTATCGTCCGGCATTTTTACCCAGGCATTATATCCACCCGCAGGAGTGTGGACGAAGGTTTTTTCGGGGAAGTGTTCCGAGATTAATTGAATGGCCTGATGGGCGTTTCGCGCAAGCTGCATCCGGAACGCGCGGACATGGCGGTCATAGCTATGGTCGCTCAATAGCCGGTTGACGGTTTCCTGGTAGACAGGAGAGACGGTACTGCCCAATGCAAACCGGATTTGTTCTGCACGTTGCATCCATTTTCCAGCCGCCAGCCACCCAAGCCTTAGTCCTGCGGCAAGCGTTTTTGCATAGGAACTATAAGTGATTACAATACCGCTGTCGTCGAAACTCCTGATTGTCGATGGCCTGGTGCCTTGAAAGTGCAGGTCTCCGTAAATGTCGTTTTCAATAATCGCCATACCAAATTCGCGGGCAATGGCTACCAGCGCGACCTTTTTTTCATCGTTCAGCAACGTACCGGTCGGGTTGTGGAAGTTAGGTGTCACCAGGGCCGCTTTAATGCGGTTACGGCGACAGGCCTTTGACAAAAAGTCGATGTCGAACCCCGAATGCGGGGTTACGGGAACTTCAACGACTTTTAAGTCAAGTACCCGTATTACTTCCAGCACCGAAAACACACACGGACTCTCGATGGCGATCACATCCCCGGCCTTGCAGACGGATGCCAATGCAATGTACAATGCCTGCAAGGCACCATCCGTGATAAGCAACTCGTCGGGGTGGATAATGGTTTTATTAACCGCTGCACGTTGGATAATGTTGCTTCGAAGTTCAGCGGAGCCACCCGGCGGATAGTACCTTAACAGCCCGGCGCCATGTTCCCTGATAGTTTGCTGCATGGTTCGGAGCAACAATTTTTGAGGTATCAACAGATCGCCGGGGGCTGCTACATTGAACTCGGAAAGGCGGCGACCCGCTCTGAGCGAGGTCGTAAGTGCAAGGTGGTGCTTGAAAATCGCGTCCCTCACCACAGGCCGATGTCTGCCGGTCGGCTCGTGAACGGGCATATCCGGCTTGTTGGCGACGTAATAGCCTGATTTTGGGATGCTCTCGACAAGGCCGCTGATAATCAGATACTCGTACCCGCTCTGTATGGTGCTGGTGCTGGTTTGATACTGATGCTTCAATTCGCGGACTGAGGGAAGTTTTTGGCCGGGTTTAAAAATCCCTTCGCGGATATTTTGCTCGATCACGTCCGTAAATATTTCAAACTTGTATCTCCTCATAAGTCTGGGTTATTAACGCTGCACTGTCGTAGTAGTGATAATTGGGATGCGAGGCAAATGTAATAATTGAAAAACACGACAGAAAATGTCCCTGGGGCAAGTACGGGCGCGAAGCCGGTGTGAGTTTCATGGCGCCATTGGTACTTTGAGCCCAAGACGTGATTTACACTAAGTCTCTATTTATAATTGTTTTAAATAAAAACAAAAACTACCTTTGGAGCGATGCCCTCATGAGCCCTCCCCGGTATGACGCTAGTCGCAGCAAAGCAAACCCCGCACATCACAATTGCCAGCGAGCAGGATTTCGAACTGCTTTACAAGCAGTATGCGCCGTTTGTGCTGCGGGTGAGCTATTCGTTTTGTAAAAATGAAACCCTGGCCGCCGACATGGTGCAGGAGATATTCTGTGCGATCTGGGACAGGCGTATGACGCTGGCTGTGAGGGGTTCGTGGGAGAATTACCTCTACCGCTGCGCCAAATACCAGTTTTATAACCACCAGCGGAACGACGCACGTTTCCGGTCGGCGCAGGACGACCTGACTGCCGGGTCCGAGGCCTGGGACGACAGTACCCGCGAGCATATCGAATACGCCGATCTGAGCCAGAATGTCAATGCGCTCGTGGAGCAGCTGCCCGACCAGTGCCGCAAAGTGTACCGCATGAGCCGCCAGCAGGGGCTGAATGCGCAGGAAATTTCCAAAGAATTGCTGCTTTCCGAAAAAACCGTCAAAAACCACCTTACCAGGGCTTTAAGCTTTCTCCGCCGGAACATCGAGGGGCTTTTCACGCTCTTTTTGATGGTAGCTTAAAAAAATTTGCCAAGCCGTTAGGACCAAATCCTTTGCCGGGTTACTCATTAGTAAACCACCCGACCATGGACGAGGATTTACTGGATAAATATTTTGCCGGAAAATGTACACCCGAGGAGGCCGCACGCGTAAAGCGCTGGCTCGACCGCCCGGTGCCCGGCGAGGAACGGCTGCTGCGAAATTCCTGGAAAAACATACACAGGCACATGCGTACCGCTGCCGTACGCCCGCTACGCCCGTGGGTAGCCTATGCGGCCGCCGCATCCGTGGCATTGCTGGTCACTTTCGGACTGGCCGGCCGTATGCTTTCGCAACATTTTGAAATACAGAATACTTCGCGGCATTACGATGCATTCGACGCAAGCGGGCTGCAACTGAGGCTTCCGCCCCAGGCTTCGGCGCGGGTGGACCTCGGACTGGTTTCCCAACGCGCGGACCTCGTGTTTTGCGGCGACGTGCGCATCCACAATACCTCCGGAAACGACGTAGCGATCAATCTGAACCTGAATTGCGCGAACGGCAATCCCCACAACCGCCCGACCTCGTTCACTGTCCGGAAAGACCGGAAATACCTGGCTTTCCAATACCATTTCAAATCCGACGAGGTGGTAGTGGTAGAGGAAGACCGCCTGTTCGACCTGCCACTGCCATTGCAGCAGAAGGCGCTTAAAGCATTGGAGATCTGATGGGTGTTTGGCAAAAAAGCGGTTTGCTGGCGGGCAGCCTGATCACATTGCTTACTTTTTCCTACGGTCCGGAGCGGGACCGGACTTCCGAATCGCATTACATTCTCGCATTGAGTCAGCCCGCGCAGGGTTATTATCCATTCCAGATCGTGTCCGACCTGGAAACGGGCGAGGCCGATATCCGGGACGCGAAACAGGTGCCCGATGTTCCCAATAATGTGCTGGTGGCCGCGCGGCCGGGCTATGTTTTTCTCAATTCGGAGGAAAAAATGACCCGCTATTCCGTAGCGGCGGACCAGTCGCTGAAAGCGGAAGGCAGCGTGCCGAATACCGGCTTGCTGGGAGGGCCTATCTCTGCATTTCTCGATGACAACCGCCTTTTGGTAAGCACAGCTCCTCGTCAGGTAAGTGATAGCTTATTCGACTATCAGATCATCAACACGGCCGATATGACCGAGGAGCGGCGGGGCAAGATTCGCCTCGACGTCATGCCGGGCAGTATGGCCTCGCCGAGCATGTACATTGTGCGGGGCGATAAGGTGCTGGTGCCCTACATCCACGCCGACGACCAGAACCATGCCTATCCCAAGGCTAATCTGGCCATTTTCAATGCGAAAGACATGGTTCTGGAAAAGACTATTTCAACCGAAAAAACGGCTTGCCTGGGTTACAGCGTCGTTTCTTCGCACGCATTTACCGACAATGGCGATCTCTACCTGATTTCTTCGAACAGCCACTACTGGGGCGCCAACGAATCGCTGCCGTCGGGCATTGTGCGCATGAAAAGTGGTGAAACGGAATTCGATAGTACTTATTTTTTCAACCTTACAGCCCAACTGAACGGTAACCATTCCGGCGGGATGATCCACGCGGGCGGCGACAAAGTGATCGTGCAGGTTTTTGAAAATAACCTCATTAAAGCCTACCGCGATTACCAGCACGGCTATGTGATAAGCTACTACGAGGCCGACCTGAAAAACCAGTCGCTCCGGAAGCTGGATATTCCGCTGAGCAAATACCCGAGACGCGCATTGGAACGGCTCAAAAACGGCAAAGTCGCTATTGCCGTCAATGCCGGAAACAGTGAAAATGCATTCTATATCTACGACGGGCGGACCGGCCAGGTGAAAAAGGGCCTCGTATACCGCAACGCCGAATTTCTCAGCGGGGTGATCGCATTTTGAAGAACATCATGACAAACTCCGGTACAGACTCAACGCAAACCCTATCCGACCAACGGCCGCCGGGCAATGCACGCCAGCGTGGTAAAACGGCGTTCCGGCGGGTGAACGAGTGGCTGCACTTGTGGCTTGGGCTTGCTTCGGGCATTGTCGTGTTCGTGGTGTGCATCACCGGGGCTATCTGGGTATTTAATGAAGAGATTACCTACCTGCTCGAACCGGCCATCCGCGCCGAGATACGCAATGAGCCGGTACTGAAACCGTCCCGGATTTTATCGGTTACCAGTCGTGAATATCCCGGAGCGCAGGCTTCCTACGCCTATTACCAGCAGGGGGCCGCGATACGGGTAGGGGTGGGCTCAGGTAGTGCCCACGCCGGACATGACGCGGCCTCGCATGTATTGTTCCTGAATCCTTATACGGGTGCTGTTCAAGGCAGGGAAACGCTCGCGCCGGGCGAAACCGGCTTTTTCGAATGGATATTGCTGGGGCACCGCTACCTGTGGCTGCCGCAGGAAATCGGGCGGCCGGTGGTGAACTACGGCACATTGGTGTTCGTGTTGCTGCTGGTGACGGGGCTTATCTGGTGGTACCCTTTGAAATGGACGGCCGGCACGCGGAAGAAGAGTTTCGGCATTAAATGGAAGGCGGGCTGGAAGCGGCTGAACGTCGACCTGCACAATGTACTGGGCTTTTACACATTCCTTGTACTGCTTGTCCTGGCGCTCACCGGCGTCGTTTTCGGGCTTACGTGGTTCAGCGAAAGCTTGTACAGGGCCACATCGGGCGGGGATGCCGAGCCGGAATGGAAGCGGGTGCATTCGGATACATTGGAACAGGGCAGACATTATACCTACCGGCAAGCGCTGGACCTGGTCTGGGCCGGAATGATCGCCGGGAATCCCTCGGACGGCGGTTTTTACTACGCTTTTCCGGATTCCACGCAGGCGCAATCGACCATCAGCATGCGTACGTACCCGGCTGCGGGCAGGTTCTACGACGTGGCCCGGCACACTTTCGATCGCCATACGCTCCGGCGGCTGGACTTTTACGAGGTGTTCGATAAAAGCTTCGAAGCGTCGTCGACCGGGGCGAAAATCCGGCGGATGAACTACGACATGCACATTGGTACCATTCTCGGAATGCCCGGCAAGATACTGGCCTTCCTCTGTTCGCTCATTGGGGCGTCGCTTCCTGTGACGGGGTTTATAGTTTGGTATAACCGCAAAGGGTTTGGCAAAAAGCGGAAATTTTTGAAATACACTTCGATTATACTTTTAACAGGGATACTCGGTTCCGGGCCTGCCTTCGGACAACAAAATACCCCAACCGCATTGCCGGACACGAATGCCCGCGACCTCCGGGAATTGACTGTTACAGGCAAAACGGAAACGGCGCAGGTGAAGGAACGGGTGTTTGCCGTGGATGTGGTGGATTTGAAGGCAGTCGCGGGGCGAAACCTGGAAATCAACCGGCTGCTGGATGCGATGCCGGGTATCAGGGTGCGGGAAACGGGCGGAATGGGCTCGGAGTTCAACTATGCCATTCATGGATTGTCGGGGAAATCGGTGCGGTTTTTTGTGGACGGCGTGCCGATGGAGGCTTATGGAACGGGTTACAGCATTCAAAATTTCCCGGTCAATTCGTTGGAGCGGATCGAGGTGTACAAGGGCGTGACGCCTATCGAGCTCAGCGGTGATGCACTGGGCGGCTCCATTAACCTCGTTACCCGCAAAGACCTTGGTAATTTTCTCGATGTTTCATACAGTTACGGGTCATTTCAAACGCATAAGGCAGAGCTTTCGGGCAAATGGCGCCACCAGAACGGCCTCACGTTTCAGCTCAGCAGTTCCTATCGTTTTTCGGAGAACAATTATAAAGTATGGGGCCCGACCGTGGAAGTGGCCGACGAGTTTGGCAAACCCATTGCCGGCCGGAAGTACCGCCGCTTCAACGACGATTTTCGGGCATTCAATGTGAAGGCCGAAGTGGGGATCACCGGCAAACCCTGGGCCGATGTGCTCATGCTGGGGCTCATTGGCTCGGATATGGAAAAGGGCGTGCAAACCGGCCGGACGATGGCATTCGTGTACGGCGGGGTGCGCTATGACGAGAAGCTCTGGTCGCCGTCGGTACGCTATTCGAAGAAGAATCCCGACGGGCTTTCGGTGGATATTTACGGCGTGCTCAACCGGATGCAGGCGCAAACGACCGATACCAGTTCGAGGAAATACAATTGGGCGCAGGAAGTGATCGCGCAGGTATCGGGCGAGTTGAACGGCATCCGGGCACAGAAATCGGCCTACCGGTTCAAAGACCGTAACTCGATGCTGATCGCCAATGCTTCCTACGCACTCGGCGCGCATCACAAACTGGCCGCGAGTTACTCCTGGAACCGCACGCACCGCACCGGCAGCGACCCGCTGGCAACGGCGGAATGGACGATCCCGTTCCGCGAGCCGCAGGAGCTGGATAAGTATGTGGCCGCATTATCCTATCAGGCTGTTTTGTGGGAAGAGCGGCTTACCAGTGTGTTTTTTGTTAAAAATTTCGGTTACTCGGCCCGTACCAACACCTATAACTACAATGGCGGCCAGCAAAAAGAGATCATTCCCTATTTCTCGGAAAACAACCGCTGGGGCGCGGGTTTCGGTACGAAATTCCAGCTGAATGCGGCGAGCCTGATCAAGCTCTCATTCGAAAGCACGGCGCGTATGCCCGATGGCGTGGAGCTTTTGGGTAATGGAAACACCATTCTGAATGCGCCGGGACTGAAACCGGAGAAAAGCGCGAATGTTAATGCAGGCATCGCACAGACATTCCGGGACGGGGAAAACAAATGGGGCTACGAGCTGAGCCTGTTCCACCGCAACACCCGCGACCTGATATGGCTCGGGGAAGGCGACTTGTACGGAACTGCCCGCTACGAGAATATCGACAAGCTGCGCAGCGCGGGCGGGGACGTGTCCGTGCGTTATGCGCGTAAGAAATGGCTGGAAATCAATGCGGCCGTCACCTACCAGGATGTGCGGAACCGCCAGCGCTACACGGCATCCGGGGCAAAAAGCATTGTGTACAACGACCGGATGAAAAACCTGCCGTCGATGATGGGCAATGGCGAGGTGCGGTTCAAGTACCCTGCTGCATTCGGTGGAGAGGGCGATTTGAGCTTCTACCTCGGTACCGATTACGTCAAGGGCTTTTTCCTGAGCTGGCCCAGCCTGGGCGATCCGTCCACCAAAAAAAGAATCCCGACCCAATTTGTACAAAACACCGGACTTACTTACAGCTTTCTCCAAAACAGCCTGAATGTAAGCCTGGAATGCCGCAACCTTTTCGACCGGCAGGTTTACGACAACTACCTGCTGCAAAAGCCGGGCAGGTTCCTCAGCTTGAATATCAGATGCTTTTTACATAACCAATAGTTTAATACAATGAAAACCAACCGATTCCGGCTCCTTATGGGCATCGCTGCCCTGGGCATTTCCAGCCTGGGCCTTTTCTCCTGTGACGACAAGGACGAGCCTGCCGACGTAACTCCCGCCGAGCAGCATTTCACGATTTCCGCCTGGGCCCAGGGCGACGACCAGTACATTGCCGCCGTGCCGTCGCTGCACGAGGGGAACCTGTCGTTTATCGGGAAAGGCATCGAGGCGCAAGGTTCGCGCTACCTGTGGCACAAGGAATACGTTTACCAGATGAACCTGCCCGAGAAGAAATTCATCCAGTATGAAATGAAGGCAGATGGTTCGATCGCGCAGAAATCGTACATCCTCACTGACGGCGTGGTGCCCAACTACTTCCAGTCGCTGAATGTGATCGACGACAACACATTGCTCGTGCTGGGCGCATTGGACGATAACAAAGGCGTGGCAGGCTGGGCCAGGATCAGCATCGGCGATTTCAAAGTGCTCGACAAGGGTACATTCACATTGCCATACGATGCTGCAAAACCGGATGTGGGCTTTTACCTCGGCCGCGGGTTTGTGGACAACGGCAAGTTTATCCTCGGCGGTTACTACTACGATGCCGCTACGCGTGCATACGTGGTCGATGGCGTGAAGGCGCTGGTATACGACTTTCCTTCGATGGGCAACATGAAGGTGATCAGTACCAATGCTACCAATGGAAGTGTGGGTTACGATTACCTGCATTCGGTTGATAAAGATGAGGAAGGTAACCATTATTTCGTGGTAAGCGCCGGTAAATACTGGATGGGTAATGGCGGTAAATCCGGTGTGGTTAGGATCAAAAAGGGTACTGCCGAGTTTGATAAAGACTATTTTCTCGATGTAACTACGCCGGTAGGGGACCAGGCCTGCCTGATGGGGCTCAACTACGTGGGCAACGGGATTGCATTCGGTACGGTGCAGTATGAAAGCAAAATGACCTCCGTTCGCGACCGTTACAATGATATCGCCCAGGTAGTGAAACTGAACCTGAACACCAAGGCCGTGACCGTTATGAACAGTCCGCTCAGCCCGGTGGGTATGGTGCGTTCGCCACTGGTTTTCAACGGCAAATATTATACGGGTATCAGTCCGGTAGATAAGGAAGCATTCATTTACGAATTCGACCCGAACGGCGGAGCCGACAGCTTCAAGAAGGGCATCGCGCTCGACGGCGGCGGGTACATTCAGGTACAGCTCATCGCGCCGCACCCGACTAAATAGGAAAAAGGCCCATTAAAAGCTGCCGTACTTCTTGGACGACAGGTTTTAATGGGCACTTTTTGTGGTTTTTGAAATGCTGTTTAAAGCGGTACAAAGGAATTTTCGTACATCTGGGCGATCAGTTTCGGATTTGAAATCTCGCTCTGCGGCGAATTGGCAAATACGGCTACCTGCACAGGACCAAAGTCGAGGAAGATTGTTTCGCAATTATGACCGATCCCTGTTTTGTAAAAATAACTGCCTTTCGTTCCGGTCAGTTTACCATCGAAACCAAGCAGTTTGGATTTCATCAGGTTAAGCTCCATCATGGTAAGTAGCTCGTTTTTAGCAACTTTCGAGGCGAGCTTTCCAAACTGGGAGGCGCTCAGATACAGGCCGGTAGCTCCGCATTCCCAACGAATAATCGGCTTGTCGATTCCAGGCTCGTCCCCGTTTCTGGCCGGATAGCCCTGCGTAGAGAGGCTTGCGCTGATCGGCCCCATTTCTCCCCAGGGGTTCTGTCCCCAGGCCTGCCAATCAATTACCGTTGCATGTTCAAGGCCTGCGGGAACAAATACATTGGTGCGCACAATGTTGCGATAATGTTCGCCATACAGCATAAAGTTTTCGGGTGTCGCATTCAATTCATTCCATTTAGCGGCATTACCCTGTTTTTTGAGTTCGGTTGCCTCCACATAAGGGAGTATAATTCCCAGAAGCAGATAATTGATATTATTGTTCTGCTTTGTTTTAGCATTGAAGATGCTTTCGTTCACCGGCCCTTCCACTGTCAGTTTTACTTTATCCCAATCATTAGGATAGTAAATAAGCCCTGTTCTGTGCGCTAAAAGCCGCTCGAAATCCAGCTCTTTAAATTTGGAACTTGGCACCCAGTTTTTGGGAAGGTAATTCCAAACCTTGGTAGAAAGGGACAAATTGTATTTTTTGAGTATTCTTAAAGCAGTAACGGCGGTCACGTATTGTGTGGTGGTCAATACCTCCTGTTTTACGACCGCACCGTGGAGCTGAAAGCTACCTTCGAAATGCTTTCTGGCAAAGCCATCGCCGCCATTGGCACGGTAAAACTCCTCGCCGTTGTTGTATACTGCATAGCCGAAGCCTACCTCGCCTTCCAGGAGATTTTCTATCCGGATTGCAAAGCCATTGGCGTCAAATTTGGTCGGGATTCCCAGCTTGGCGTTGCGGTCGTCCCCTTCTATTTGGGATAACTCCTCTGTCGGAATGAGCTCTTCTTTGCAGGAAGTGGTGAAGAGTAGTGTGGTGGCGAAAATGCCGAGGCTTATTGATTTCAAAATGTGTCGTTTCATTGCTGATCGGATTTGAGTATGGATAGTCGTTTTATTTACATTACAAAGGTATCGCGACGACTCATGCCCGTTTTTTAACAGTTTTGTAAAAAGAATAAAAAATTATAAATGGAGATTCGGGCGGTTTCGGGCCGGTATATTCCATCAGTTGGCTGGTTTTTATATCATGAAATCCATTCAGAAAAAATATGACGCCCTGATTATCGGGTTCGGAAAAGGCGGCAAGACGCTGGCTGCTTTTATGGCGAAACAGGGCTGGCAGGTAGCGGTTATAGAACGGTCGGCGCTGATGTACGGCGGAACTTGTATCAATATCGCCTGCATTCCTACCAAGTCCTTGGTACACAGTGCCGAAAACCATGTGCCGTATGCTGATGCGATCGCCGAAAAGAATCGGTTGGTGGAGTCGTTGCGGAAGCGGAATTTCGATATGGTAGATCAGTTCCCGAATGCTACCGTCATCACGGGTACTGCGTCGTTCCTGTCGCCGGGCACGGTTTCCGTGCGGCTGGCGGATTCGGGCGAGGAGGTGACCATCGCGGCCGACCGAATTATTATCAATACCGGTGCCAAGCCTGTTCTTCCATCCATTCCGGGACTGAATGCGAGCCGGCGTGTTTTTACCAGCACGACCCTGATGGAAGAAACGAAGTTGCCGGAGCGGCTGGTGATCATCGGCGCCGGTTATATAGCGTTGGAATTTGCCGGTATGTATGCGCAATTCGGCTCCGAAGTGACGCTGCTCAGCCGGTCGGCCACGTTTTTGCCCGACGAGGACCGCGACATTGCGGATGCCGTACAATCTATACTCATTGCCAAGGGAATCCGTATCGAACTTGGCGCGCTCGTGGATGAGCTGGTGCCTGGCGGGGATACGGATACCATCGTTTACCGCCAGGCAGAAACGCGGACAGAAATAAAGGCCACGGCGATCCTCATTGCAGCGGGACGCCAGCCCAATACGGAAGACTTGAACCTGGAAGCCGCCGGTGTGCGACAGGACAGTAAAGGGTATATTGTGGTCGACGAACGCCTTCAAACCAGTACCCCGAATATCTGGGCGATCGGCGATATCAATGGCGGCCCACAATTTACCTACATTTCCCTGGACGACTTCCGGATCATCAGAAGCCAGCTTTTTGATTTTAAACCCCATAGTACGGCCGATCGGATACAGGTTGCCGGGGCGTTGTTCATTACCCCGCCGTTGTCGCACGTGGGGCTGCGGGAACATGAGGCAATTGGGAAAGGTTACCGGGTTAAAGTAGCTACCTTGCCGGCATCCACCAGCACGCGGGCGCAGCTTCTGAACCGTCCGGAAGGGATCTTCAAAGCGGTGGTGGATGCGGACACGAACCTGATATTGGGGTGTACGCTGCTTTGCTCCGATTCGAGCGAGCTCATCAATCTGGTCCAGCTGGCCATGCACGCCGGGCTCGACTACACCGTGTTACGCGATACGATTTACACGCATCCATCGATGAGCGAATCCCTGAACGATCTTTTCGCGAAAATCGGGTAAGGTTGCTGCTTACCGCGGTATGATTTTCACTCGGAACGGAGCGCCTTGACCGGATCTGTGAGCGCCGCTTTAATGGCCTGGTAGCTGACGGTCAAAATCGTAAGTGCCAACGCCAGCGCGCCCGACCCGCTAAAAAGCCACCAGGGCATTTGTGAACGGTATTGGTATTTTTCAAGCATCAGGTTCAGCAGGTAGTAGCTTACCGGCATTGCGATGGCGATGGCGGCGATCGTCAGGAGTACGAAATCTTTGGCGACTAACTTCCAGATACCGGTAACGGACGCGCCCAGCACTTTGCGTATGCCGATTTCGCTTCTTCGCTGCTCGGCCGTGTAGGCGGCCAGGCCGAACAAGCCCAGGCAGGAGGTGAAAATGGCGATGGCTGCAAACAGCAAGGTTATCGTACCGATTTTGCTTTCAGTTTTGAATTTCAGGTCATATTGCTGATCGGCAAA
Organism: Dyadobacter soli; assembly: GCF_900101885.1. Taxonomy (GTDB): domain Bacteria; phylum Bacteroidota; class Bacteroidia; order Cytophagales; family Spirosomataceae; genus Dyadobacter; species Dyadobacter soli. The sequence goes on from NZ_FNAN01000016.1 coordinate 184,081, forward strand.
CTGAAAATCGAATACGTTGCCGGGCAAATGCCGGTTAAAGATCCGGTTCAGGCTCGGCATGATGCTGCCTGTTCTTACTTCGGGATCCAGTTTGATGTACAGGTAATTAGGTGCGTAGGTCATGAAATAAATCGCCTGCCTGACGGGCTCGAAAGGCGACTGCATCACCATATCCCGCACAACCCCCACGACGCGGTACTCCGAGTCGTTGAATGTCCCGTCCTTCCACCTGATCGTTTTGCCGATCGGATCGGCCAGGCCCATGTACTTTGCAGCGGCTTCGTTGATGATGACAGCGGAAGAGTCGGAAACGAATTTTTCCGAAAAATCCCTTCCCTGAACAACCTGCCAGCCGACCGTATGACCATACCTGTGCGATGCGGCGATGACGGCAAACTCGTCACCCTGAACGGGCGACTTGCCCGGCCACGAAAACCCTCTTGCATTTGACAGCAGATCGGTAACGGGCCCGGAAGATTGGGCTACCGATGAAACGATCGCGGAATGCAGCAAGTCGTTTTTCAATGCATCCAGGCGCGAACTTCCGGGCGGGATTTTTACATAAACCAGCCCTTGCCGGTCATAGCCGGTAGCCCTGTTTTGCCCAAACTGCATTTGCCGGAAAACGCCGGCGGCGCCGATGATGAGGGTGATAGAGATGGTGAATTGCAGTACTACCAGCGCTTTTCTTGGCGTTGCGGAAAGCCGGCCCGCATTCGCCGATCCCGATTTTAATACCTTGACCGGTTTCAATGCGGAGAGGTAAAGTGCGGGATAACTTCCCGCCACGAAGCTCACCAGAATGCAAAATACAACGGCAATCAGCAGGAACCAGGCATTGAACGCCAAGCCGTTTCGGGACATGAATTCGATTTGCTTGGACGTGATCGCATTGAATTCGGGCAGCGCTATTTGCACACACGCCAAAGCGATCAGGAAGGACGCGGTCACGACTACCAGCGATTCCATAATGAATTGAGCAATGAGTTGCGCGCGCCTGGACCCCACTACTTTGCGTACACCGATCTCTTTGGCCCGTTGTTCGGAGCGGGCCGTGCTGAGGTTCATAAAGTTGATACATGCCAGCAGGAGAATGAAAGCCGCGATCGCCGCGAAGAGCTTCACATAGTAAATATCTCCGCCGGTATTCACACCATTTTCCCAGGACGAATACAAATGCCATTTATCCATCGCGTGAAGCGCAATGGTATGCGTGCTACCGGAGGTACCAGGCGCCTGGCTCAGATGGTTTTCCAGTAAATGCGTTATCCTTGCGGATGTGGCTTCGATGGTGCCGGTTTTTTTCACCTGAACCAATATCTCAAACGTGTTTACATTCCAGTTGTCTTTTACGTTGTTGACCCACTGCCGTCTTTGTGCCGAGGCAAACAGCTTCCAGGGGGCTATGAACGACAGGTTATAATAATCCGAATTGGAAGGGAAATCCTTATAAACGCCGGCCACAAGTGCTTCCAGTTCATTGTCAATTTTCAATGCCTGGCCGAGGGGATCGGTTTTCCCGAACATGGAAATGGCGGCAGATTCCGAAATCAATACCTGGGACGGGCTGCCAAGCGCGCCCAACGTGCCCGCGAGCATCCGCGGCGCGAGGATATGCGCACCATCGGGCTCCATAAACCGGCCTTTCTTGCGGAACTTGTTTCCGTTCGCCAGCAGATTGTAGTCTTCCGTATCCCACGATACCGCAACGTGCTCAAAATCGGCCGGAAACTTCTCCCGCAGCTCCGCGGCTAACGGAAAAGGCAGGTTGGGTGAACTCGCGATCTGGCCGTTCTGGGCAGTATGGGACATGACGCGCCCGACGCGCGCGTAGTTTGCATTGCCTTTGTTGTAATTCCACTCGTCCCAGATCCACAAGGAAATCAGCAATGTTGCGGTCAGCGAAAGGGCCAGTCCCGAAATGTTGATGAATGTGTAAACTTTGTTCTTTTTAAAACTTCTGAAAGCAATCCTGGCGTAGTTGTTGATCATAAAGCTTTTGAGAAAAGAAATTGGTGAACGAGTGCCTCATGGATGTCGGCCGAGGCTTTGATGAACTGCTTTCGCAAATTACCCCGATTTTTCTTTTTTCATAACTTATATGTAAAACAAAAACAGTCTATGAACTGTCGAAATTATTCGATCGGCTGTCGCTTTTCGTCGAATTATGTACATTCACGATCGTATTTTATTCAATTGCATTAACCCGGCGTTATGCGTTTTGGGGGCTTGCAAATATCATCGACAGCATGTACTCAACAAGGCGTTCCATTACACGGCAGGTCAAGGCGATTTTAAGCGTTTGCCTGCTTTTCCTCACCCACACTGTAATTTCCCAGCAAAAACATCCCACACAGCATTTTACCACCGCAAACGGCTTGCCGCATAACAGCGTCAACGACCTATCGGTAGATTCGAAGGGTTTCGTATGGCTTGCTACGGAAGGCGGTTTGACCCGTTTCGATGGGCGTAACTTCCTTGTAATCGAAAAAAGTCATACGGGAACGGGTACCAACCGGGTATCGGCTATTTCGCCCGGATTAAGGAATGCACGCAATCCCAGTCAATTGGATGTCGCCTACGTATCCTTTGCCACCGGCGCCCGGGCGAACATCATCGACGGACACGTACGTCCCGTCGGGGATGAAGTGCAGCTGCGCGATGAAAAAATCCATTCGCTTCGCGCCAGGCAGTATTACGATTTTATAAACGGATTGCCGGAAAGGTGGGGCAGAACGATCCGGCCCGGTCAATCGACCATGGTGGCGGGTAATTTCGGGGACGGGGAATTTTATCTTTGCAGCCCTACCACAGTCGCCTACTATCGTGGATGGGAGAAACGGTACCAATTACTGAATAAAACAACGGACCGGCTGAGTTACATCACATTAGGAGGCCGCTTGTACTACCTGAACCCGGATAGATCGTTCACCCAGATTTATGACAACCAAAGATCGTCGTTTCCCATGAAGGGCGATATTACCCGGAATGAGCATTACGCAAAATCCACAGCGCCGGTAAAGCTTTTCTGGAATAACAAAACGGCCCAGGCGTTCTTCTATATCGACAGCCAGGTTTTTGAGCTGGTTCAGGAACCCGACGGCACCCTTACGACACAGCTCCTCGTAGCCGACTTTAACCTGGATTCGGAAAGTGTGGACATTATCTATCACGACCGGTCGAATGGAGAGGTTTTTCTTGCCAGCGGTAAGAATGGGTTGTTTATGATGGGGGAAGCCGGCGGCGAACGGCCCGGCGTTTCCAGCGCACAGGTACCTTCGCTTCCCGATGGTGACTTTGTTGTCGAAAAGGTGGTTGCAGGCGATAAAACGATAGAACCCGATAGCGATACCATCCGGCTTTCCAAATCCGACAATTTTAAGGTTTATCTTTCCGCCCCGCATTTCGGAGACCGGGGCAATCTCCAAATGACGTATGCCCTGGCAGAACCCGATCAGGAGTATTCCACCCTGGAATGGCAAAAAATTAAGGAAGACCGCGGCGATATCACGATACATTATGCAAGCGTGCCATCCGGTTTGCATAAGCTAATCATTCGCAGACACGCAGGCACGGGCACGAGTACCTACACGAGCAGAGAAATGATCCTGGTTGCACCCAGGGCCTGGTACGAGGATCGTTGGTTGCTGGGGCTGGCATCCGTTTTTGCGCTTGCCGTTGTTCTGTTGATCTGGCGGACCCGGTACGTTCAAATAGCGCAGCGAAACCGCTGGCTGGAAATGCAGGTATCTGCACGGACGGATGAGCTCCGGCAAACCTTGCTGACACTCGAAGCATCACGCGCTGACCTGTTGCAGCAATATCAGTTGCAGTCGCGGCTACTGACTTCAATGGCACATGATCTCCGGTCGCCGCTGTCGTCGGCGGTTTTGGTAACGGGCGAGGTGGGGAGGCTGATTGGCCGTCAGGAGACCGAAAAGGCCGCTCAATTGAACGGGCACCTGGAAGATGCCATCAGGCTGATCAAACAATCTACCGACGAGCTTTTGACCTACATGAAAGTGCAGGTTTATCGTACCGAGGTAAAAATGGAGGAAGTTGCGCTGGCAGGGATTATCGATAAAAGCTTCCATTTGTATGCCAAATCGGGCCGGGTAAACGCCAATGCTTTTCGAAACCATGTCCCCAAAAATGTAACCGTCTCCACCAACCCGCAACTGCTCGACATTATCATCCGGAACCTGACCGACAATGCGAATAAATACACCGAAAATGGCACCATTACCGCCGATTGGTACCGGGACGACGACTCCACATCCCTCTCGATACGCGACACCGGGGCGGGTTTGCCTGCCGCAATCGTCGAATGGTTCAGGCACGACGAATCTTTGCCTGCCCCTGACAATTTCAATGGTTTAGGATTGGTAATCGTCAAAGAGCTGGCGCCTTTCGCCATGATCAGGCTGAGCATTCAGAATGAGGATGACGGTACTAAAGTGACTTTGACATTTACCAACGCGAAGCCGTTTGACCTAAAAAATTCTAATGGGTTGCCTGCCAGTCATTTGGTGGAAAATGGTTAGTGGAATGGGAAGGCGTATTCTACAAGCGGTTATTTTGTGTAAATGTAACACTACAAAAATGTAGTGTCATTATCTATCTTACACTACAAAGTACTAATACTTCGCTGGCTACATTTGTATGTGATGAGTCGAAACAAGCGACAGTAATACCCGGGGAATCGATTTTGTGTTCATGAAGAAAATATTGTTAGTCGAAGATCATTTCCTGACCAGCACCGGGCTGAGAATCCTTTTGAATGAAATAGTGGAAGGCGCAGAAATCTACGAATCGGTGTCGTTTAAAGGCGCGATCCAGATATGCACTGCACAGGAGCTCGATCTGATCATGCTCGATATCGATATTCCGGGCGGGACCGGCTCGGAAATGGTAAAGCAATTCAGGAGCATGCAGCCGGATGTTAAGATTTTGGTATGCACCGGGTTTGACGAGACCGAGTATGCGCTGGAATACATTGCCGCCGGGGCCTCGGGCTTTGCTTCAAAATCATCCGAGCGGCACCAGATGCGCCTGGCCGTGGAGACGGTGCTGAACGGCAAACGTTACGTCAGCGAAAAGGTTCATCAGCAGTTATTGGAAGGGATTTCGCAAAGGAGAGGCGAAGTCAGGGATTCATCCAAATCCACACCGCTTTCTGTTCGTGAGGAACAGATACTAAAACTGATACTGGAAGGCAAATGGAGAAAAGAGATCGCCTCGATTTTAAACATTAACCCCAATACAGTAAGCACTTACAAGGCCCGGATACTCGAAAAGATGAAAGTCAGCTCGGTATTGGAATTGGCCGAAAAACTCCCTCTCAAAACGAATTGATCGGACAGGCCGGAATGCCTCCGCAGGATCATTGTGCCCATACATTATGTAACCATTCATATACTTAAATAGTCCTTTTGTTTATTTAACAACTTTACTCATGAAAAAAACTACCTATTTCGCAGCTGCGATTCTTGCGCTGGCTGGCTCCGCTGCTTTTGCACAAACAGGAAACGTTGGAATTGGAACGTCGACACCCGGGAGCAAACTTTCTGTAAATGGTAACGTGGCCGTCGGCCAAAACTTCTCCAATTCCGCTGTGCCTGCAAATGGCGCCGCTATCGAAGGCCAATTGTCGGTCGGAACAACTACACCGGTCGGCATTGTCGAGATTGTGGCTGACAATAAGGGTGCAGCTGCCGGAAATGATCACTATTTCAAGGGATTCGGAAGCTCGAAAGCGCCAGGCATGTTTATGATGTCGGCAAATGGCACCTATGCTGCGCCAACTCCCATGGCCGACAACGAAATTATAGGAGGTGTTTATTTCAGCCCCTACCTTACCAATGGCTTCCACGCAACCAATTCCAGTATCCTTGGTATCTACAAAGGCGATGGTACAACCCAGGAATCAGCACTAGCATTCTACACGACCGGCGTACAGGAAAGGATGCGGATCAATCAGGATGGCAATGTCACAATCGGCGTGGTTGAACCTTTGGAAGCTTTTAGTTCCGTCGCCAAACTTTCTACTCAGACTTCTTCTTCGGTAGGTCACTACATCAAGTCTTCGAGTGCCGACTTGAACGGTCTGTTGCTGCTGGAAAAAGAAAGTGCGCCGGTTAACGTGGACAACTTTATCATTTTCCGGGCGCAGGGAGCAAATCTGGGGCATATATCTTCCAACGGGGGAACGGGCGTTGTTTACAACACTACCTCGGATATACGCCTGAAAGAAAATATCCGCAACACAAAGTTTGGGATCGATGATGTAATGAAGATCCAGGTTAGCGACTATAACTACAAAACGAACAAAACCTCCCAGCAGACCGGGTTCATCGCACAGCAACTCTATACCGTTTTCCCGAGCGTAGTTACGAAGGGAGGGGCCGATGTCTCGCAGCCGTGGACCGTCGATTACAGCAAACTTACACCGTTCCTAACCAAAGCGATCCAGGATCAGCAGGCAGAAATCGAAGCCTTGAAAAGAGAAAACGCAAGCCTGAAAAGTGGTGTAGCGGGGCTTAGCGATGAACTGAATGCATTGAAAGCCAGTGTCGAGCAGCTCATCGGCAACAGCGTGGCCGAAAAATCAGCTGCGAAGTAATCGTCCCATTCTCTATTTCAATGGATTTAACTATGAAAAGAAAGCACATCAACATGGCCGTCGGCGGCATGCTGTTACTCGGCTTGCAGCATGCCCATGCCCAGGTGTTTGTTGACGGGACCACATTCAATAATTTTGGCTACGTCAGCAACTACGACACGCACACGGAGGTTACCGGCGCTGCCGGCTCCGCGTATACCGCTGCATTCGGCGCGATATTCGACCACTTCGAGTCGGCCACCAACACCCTGCGGGTAAATGGCGCCTACAATGCGAACGGTAACGGTGGCAGCACCGACAATTTCAACGGCCCGTTGGGCTCGCCAGGCACACAGGAGGTGAGTGGCACAGTCGTTCCGAACTTTTCGACTTTGGTATTGAAAAACGGCACCGCAAGTTTGTTCAACATCACCAATACCGCCGGAGCGAACGTTTTTACGCAAGCAAGTTTTCAGAACGGAATCACGACCACCGTGAGGGGCAACACGTCAGCCGGCGAGCTGCGTTTTCAGAATGGCGCATCGTATACGGGTGGCAGTACCGATGCCCAGCACGTCAATGGATACGTAGGCAAAGTAGGAAATGGAGCATTCAATTTTCCGGTCGGTAGTGGCAGCGACTCGCGTATACTCAGCATCTCCGCGCCCGCAAGCGTAACCGCACACCTGTCCACGGCTTATGAGACTTCTAATGTGGAAGCCGCCACTGCGGTGTCCGATCCGGTGGAATCGGTATTCACACTGGGGAGCTGGGACTGGATCGCGGGCAGCCCGGCGGACGACGATGGCCTGGCTATCACTGTTTCCATGCCCGACGTATCCGGCTTTGCAGCGACGGCCAACCTGCGGTTAATCGGCTGGAACGGCTCGGAGTGGACAGACCTGAGCGGCGCTGCGAATGCGACCGGCACCACGGAAGGGAGTACCATTAGCGGCACCATTCCAGCTGGCGTAAGCATTACCCAGATCGGCATCGGATCTATCGCACCGCCGTTGCCGGTAACATTGGTTGCATTCGATGTTTTGTCCGAAAACCAAACGGCGCTCCTTTCCTGGTCGACAACCATGGAGACTAACAGCGAGTCGTTTGAAGTCCAGCGCAGCATCGATGCCCGCAACTGGGCGCCGATCGGGTCAGTGAGGTCGCACGGAGAAAGCAGTTCTCTGAAAGAATACAAGTTCAGCGACAATGCTCCGCTGTCGGGCAAGAATTACTATCGCCTGAAAATGATCGACAACGACGGTACATTCGCTTACAGCCGCATTCGTACAGCTGAATTTGGCGGTGTGCTGGCACTATGGCCCAACCCGGCGGTCGATAAAATTACGGTTCGCACGGGCGTTGCCAATTCGGTTTCCCGCATTCAGATTGTCTCAACCGCGGGAAATGTCGTTTTGGAACGCAGCCAGCCGAATGGCTTCGAGGGCGATCAGGCAATAGATATCAGGAATCTCAGAACCGGTACATACATTGTCAGGCTGATTCTACCTGATGGATCGGTTAACACACACAGGTTTGTGAAAAAGTAGATTGAAACAAAAAGCGGCAGACTTTGGCTAATAAAGTCTGCCGCTTTTGTTTTGGAAAGCACCATGGGCTATTTGGCAAGTTGCAAATCCGCGATGCTTTTAATCCGGTTACGTTCCAGAAACGCATCAATGGTTTCAAAATGCTCGATGACCCGTTTGTCTTTGAACTCGAATACTTTTTGGGATAATCCCTGCAAAAAGTCGCGATCGTGGGAAACCAGTACCAATGTTCCGTCAAAGTTCCTGAGGGCTTCTTTCAAAACATCCTTTGACTTTAAATCGAGGTGGTTTGTAGGTTCATCGAGAATCAGCAGGTTCACAGGTTCCAGGAGCAGCTTCACCATGGCGAGCCGCGTTCTTTCCCCACCCGACAGCACACTTACTTTTTTGTCGATATCCTCGCCCTGAAACATGAATGCGCCGAGGATATTTTTGATCTGGGTTCTTACATCCCCTTCCGCTACTTCGTCTACCGTCTGAAAAATAGTCAGATTGGGATTTAGCAGCGAGGCCTGGTTTTGCGCAAAATAGCCGACCTTGACATTATGCCCCAGCTGGCAGGTCCCATCGACATTGAGCTCGCCCATGATGGCTTTGATCATCGTGGATTTACCTTCCCCGTTCCGACCCACAAAAGATACTTTTTCTCCTCTCGAAATGGACATGCTTGCATTCTTGAACACGACATGATCCCCATAAGATTTTGAAACATCTTTCACGGTAACCGGATAGTCGCCCGACCGCGGCGAAGGTGGGAAGCGAAGTTTCAGGGCCGAATTATCTATTTCGTCTATTTCAATGATTTCCAGTTTCTCCAACATGCGTTCGCGGGAAGAAACCTGGTTGGTTTTGGAATAAGTCCCCCGAAACCGCTCGATGAACTGCATATTGTCGGCAATCATCTTCTGCTGTTCCTGGTACGCCTTCATTTGGTGTGCCCTGCGTTCCTCGCGCAATACCAGGTAATGCGAATAGTTGGCCTTGTAGTCGTAAATGCGGCCCATGGTCACCTCAATCGTGCGGTTGGTGATGTTGTCGATGAAGGCACGGTCGTGGGAAATCACCATTACCGCATTGGCCTTGTTCACCAAAAAATCTTCCAGCCAGATCACCGACTCGATATCGATGTGGTTGGTAGGCTCATCCAGCAAGATCAGGTCCGGCTTTTGCAACAGTATTTTGGCAAGCTCGATACGCATCCGCCATCCTCCGCTGAATTCCTTGGTTTGCCGTTGAAAATCCTCCGGCCTGAATCCCAGTCCTTTCAAAGCTTTCTCCACCTCGGCGTCATAATTGACCTCTTCCAGCTGATAGTATTTTTCACCCAGCTCGGTCACCTGTTCGATGATGGCCATATATTCCTCACTATCGTAATCTGTGCGGGTTTCGAGCGCAAGGTTGAGCTTATCCATTTCGGTGCGCATTTCAAAAACCTGCTTGAATGCCTTCGCCGCTTCTTCGAAAACCGTACAGTTGTCTTCGGTCAGCAGATGTTGCGGCAGGTAGGCGATAACGGCATCCTTGGGCGCACGTACATGGCCGCGCGTGGCTTTTTGCTCACCGGCGATAATCTTCATCATGGTGGACTTCCCGGCGCCATTTTTACCCATCAGGGCAATTTTATCAGTAGGATTAATAACGAAGGAAACTTCGCTAAAAAGGGTAGAACCGCTAAACTCGACGGCCAAATTTTCAACTGTAATCATCTTCTCATTTTTTGAAGCCGCAAAGCTACGATTATAGGATGGAAAGAGACGAAAAAAGTCTCAGTCCAATTTTTGAGAAGCGGTCGTCATCGGTACAATCACTTCGTTTCCCTTCACACTGAAAGTATAAACCCCGGCTTGCGCATTCCATTGCTTCACCACCGGCACTATGCGCGTCCTGCGCGGGCCGACTTTGTCAGGGGAATTGTGAATGTGGTATACGTAGTACAATTGCTTGTCCAGCCCTTCAAACAGGTCACCGTGCCCCGATCCGTTTTCGCCGACTATGGAACGTTGAATGATGGGGTTGTTCTTAGATTTCACCCAGGGCCCGTATGGCGAATCGGCGACGGCATAGCCAATGGCGTAATCGATGTTCTGGAAATGGTTGGCCGAGTAAAACAGGTAATACTTGTTTTTCAGTTTTATCACCGTCGGCCCTTCCATAATGGGGCCCGATTTAAAGTTGGGCGTCGATTCCCAGGGTTCTGTCTGGTTGAAACATCTTTTCAGGGTCTCGGGTTTTATCTTTCCTGCTTGCATATCGAACTCAGCTGCATATAAATAGTTGCCTTTGTCGAAGCGTACGCAATAGAGGTAGTATTTGCCATCCGTATCCTTGAAAATATAGGAATCGATATTCTTTTCGGAGCCGTCGATAGGGCCGATTTCTTTCTGCCTGTATGGCCCCAACAGCGATTTTGACTCAGCCAGGACGGTTTGTTCATCGGCCGTATAGGTCATATAATAAGTACCCTTGTCCCTGAAAATTTGCGGTGCCCAGAATCCCTTGGTGCCGAAGGTGTGGTCGCCTTTGGTCAGGATCATACCCAGCGAATCTTTTAACTTGGCCGGTACTATCCACGTTTTCAGGTCCCTGGATTCCAGAAAGGCAAAGCCTTGCGGCCCGTCGTTCCCGCCTTTTGAGCCGGTAAGGTAATACTTGCCTGCCTCAACATAAATGGTTACGTCCGCAAAAAAGATTTCCCGCTTTTCCTGTGCCGATACCTGCAATACGGAGAGTAAGAGGAAAGTGTAGGCAAGAATGGTTTTCATTTAAATGAATTGGTTTTCAGGTTATTGAAACAGATTTTTGTTAAAACTATATGGGTTAAAGCCCGTTCTGCAACGCCAGCCGCACGGCATCCTTTTTCATGCGTGAAACGGGAATCTTTGCGCCGTCTTCCAGCAGAAGGTAGCCGCTATCTTCTTTCAGCAGGCTTTTAATATACAGCTTGTTTACCAGATGCGAATGGTGGCAGCGCAGGAAACCATAGCCGGTCAGTGTTTCGTCGTATTCGAACATCGGTTTCGAAACGAGTAGCTTCTCGCCCCCGCGCAGAAAAAATGCGGTGTAATTGTTTTCGGCCACACATCGGATGATGTCGGAGGTTTTTACGAATCGTGTTTCCCTGGCGGATGAAAGCGCGATCCGGTGCTCGGATTTCTGCCTGGATTCCATCAGCAAATGCATCAGGTTTTGCAGCTGGGCATTCTGTTTTTTCTCCGCAATCTTTCCTTCCGCACGCTGAACGGCTTGTTGCAGCTCCTGCGGGTCAATGGGTTTCAAGAGGTAGTCGATCGCCGAAAATCGGATAGCCTGAATGCCGTACTGCTCGAAGCCAGTCACGAAAATGACCTCGAAATCGTAGCTCGAAAGCGATTTGAGCAGATCGAAACCATTTTTTCCGGGCATCTGGATGTCGAGGAAAACCAGCTCCGGGCGGGTCTTCAAAATCAGTTCAATGCCTGCATCTGCATTACCTGCGTGCCCGGCTACGCTTACAGCCGGGCAGTAGCGTGTCAGCAGTTCGCGAAGGTTATCAATGTTGTTAGGTTCGTCGTCGATGATGATCGCCCGCATCAGAGCCATTTTTTGAATGTCAGTATTACTATCGTCCCCTCATTGCCGGAAGCCACTTCCATAGCGATCCGGTATTTTTGTTTGTTCAAAAGTTTGATCCGCTCGTGGGTGAGCGCGAGGCCTTTGCCTTGTGTTTGCCGGTCGGTGTCGAAACCGTGCCCATTGTCGCGAATGCTGATCAGCAGGTCTTCATGCTCCGTTTTGAACGTCACTTCCAGCATCCCTGCAGCGCCCAGCCCTGAGATCCCATGCTTAACCGCATTTTCTACCACCGGCTGTATGAGCAGCGATGGCACTTCGAGCTGCGTTTGCCGCACCGTTTCATCCGTTGCAATCGCGTAGCGGAAGCCGAAACGGAGCTGTTCCAGCTGGATGTAATTTTCAATATTCGTCATTTCCACGTCCAGCGGCACCATCTCACGTCCGGAATTTTGAAGCGTATTGCGCAACAGTCGGCTGAAACCCGTCAGGTAAGTATTGGCCCGGTCTATTTCGCTCTTATTGATCAGCCCTTGCAGCGATCCCATCGCATTGAATACGAAATGGGGGTTTAGCTGCGATTGGATAGACTGTAATTCGAGGTTGGTTTTTCGCGCCTGGTCACGCGCTTTCCGCAGCCGTTTCCGGAAATAAAAGTACATAATCACGCCCGCCAGGATGGTAGTAAGCCATAATTTGGTCATCAGCACCATTCCAACCAGCCATAGCAGCGTCCTGGCATTGTAGGCGAAACTGTTGATCCAGGTGTGATCAATGGCAAATGCATAACTGCCGTAATTTCTCTCGTTCGCCGTGTAACTGTATTGGATTTCGTACGGTCCATCCACGAGCCACGACCAGTTCCCATTCACGTGTTCCAGCAAAAAATGGGGGGTGATTTCGCTGGTCGTTCCGATCCATTGCCCCTTCTTACCGATTCTGTACGAAATGCGCGATGGCCGTACTTTGCCATCATAGTATGCCCTTTTGAATCCAAAAACAGGCTCGGCTTCTGCGATGGACAGCGAGTCGGGCACGGCATTGGGCTTGGAGTAGGTGTTAGGCGCCCTGTTGAAGAAATGCATAAACTGCCGTAATCCAGAGGTGTCGCGGATGTCGGCGGCATAATGGTGCCTGACGTCGACGTAAAATAGCTCGGGCTTCGGGTAAATCCATGAAATCAGTAACTGGCTGATCAATCGCGCATTACTGTCAAACAACGAAACGGTAGTAGAGTCGCTTCGGAAAGGGAGCAGCGCCGCAGCATTGCATTGCTCGCCATTCAATTGATAATAAGCGATATCTGGAATATCCTCCCGCGTACGCACCGGCTCGCCATCGACTTTCAGTACGTAATCTGCCGGTAAACTTGCCGGATTTCGAATGACCAGCGTCATTCGTTCAGCCATTCTTCCGGCGGTAACATGGTACACACTCGGCCCCACATTGCTTACGGTCGGCTTTGTAACGGTATCCATCACCGCATAGCGCGGAATGTCCCGTTTTTCATGCGTTGTAAAGCTGTGGACGATCAGGTCCAGGCGGGGTTCACGGGTTTTTTCATCAATGAGAAAACGGCTGCCCGCCGGGTCGAGGACGAGTGTCTGCGCGTTGAGGTGGGTAATTGCGACTAACAAAAAGAACAGCATTAACGCATATTTCCGCTTTTTCATGCCTTTCAGGTTTGGTTCAGGACAAAATTGTGAAGGCATTTTGGCGGATAATAGTGGAAATGTGGCGATGGCGCCTGTCGATGTGTAAAATGCAAGCGACGGACAAAACTAATGAGTCACTTCAAAAATTCCGGAAATCTCTCATCGTCGCGTGGGGGGCACCTGGCAGCCGGTTTGTTCCGGTTTGCTTAAAAAATACTTCCTGCCTGGCTCAAAAATGTAACATAGGCGATGGTTTCTGTAACATGAAACACGAAAAAATTGCACTATGTGAATATATATTTGTGCTCAATTGTGCTGATGGGAAGATTTGCCGGATCGTGACGAAGCGTCTGTTACGGCAAAGTTCTTCCAGACATAAGTTTTCTGCTTTGTGCCAATGGTCGCGGGATCATTGGGAAGATTCCTTCTACAAACCTTTTATTCATTTTCATTATGAAAAGAAAACTACGGCTTTTTTTACAATTGTCATTTCTACAATTAACAGGCCTGGGCGCGCAGTCCGACCTGTTTGCGGCGGACATTTCCGCGCGTGTAGCGATTGGCAAAAACGCCAGGGGGCTATCGATCGATAGGAAATTGAGCGGCAAAGTTACGGACGAAGCCGGCCAGGGGCTGCCGGGTGTAAACGTTACTGTTAAAGGGACTACGCGCGGCACGTCCACCGACGTCAATGGGCTTTACACCCTCGAATCCGTCGATGATAAGGATGTGCTGGTGTTTTCATTCGTGGGGTATCTGGCCAAGGAAATGCAGGTGGGAACAGCCAGTAAGCTGGACCTCGTGCTTGCCCAGGACACGAAAGCGCTGGAAGAGATCGTGGTGGTAGGCTATGGTACGCAGAAGAAAGCGACGGTAACCGGGTCGATCGCCAGCATTAAGGGCGACGCCATTGCAGAAGTACCGGTGCCGAACATTTCCCAGTCGCTCGCGGGCCGTGTGGCAGGGGTAAGTATGCGGCCCAATGGCGGGCAGCCGGGTAAGGACGACCCGGATATCCACATCCGCGGGATCGTCACCACGGGCAACAACCGGCCGCTGGTGGTGGTCGATGGTGTCAGGAGGGACAATATCCGGCAGGTGGACCCGGCCAGCATCGAAACCATTACCATATTGAAAGACGCGGCGGCGGTTGCGCCTTACGGCATCGGCGGGGCCAACGGGGTAATCATGATCACAACCAAAAGGGGTAAAAGCGGCAAGCCGCAGGTTCGGATCAGCTCTTCGTACGGGTTCCAGAACCCGACCTACCTGCCTAAAATGCTATCGGCGAAGGATTACATGACTTTGCAAAATGAAGCTTACCTGAACCAGACACCCGGTGGCACGAGCCTTCCGAATGACCCCGAAATGGTGAAGAATTACGACCAGCTCCATGCCGAAGATCCCTGGAAATACCCTAATTCCAGCTTTGTGGATGTGTTTAACAAGAATGTGCCGGTTCAAAACCATGGCCTGGAACTGAGTGGCGGAACGGAAAATGTGACCTATCATGCCGGTGTGAGCTATTTTGACCAGAAAGGGATTTTCGATCCGGTGGGTTATCGGCGCTACAATTACAATCTCAGCGTTGAAATGGCGGCTACCAAAACGACAAAAGTCGGCATGTCGATTTTCGGAAGTGTCGAAAACACCAGGGACGTAGATGCCGACGAAACCACTTCCGGCCATTTGTTCCGCAGTTTTTACAAGTTTTTACCTACCCAAAGCCTCATTTATCCAGAGGGCGACAAATGGGGCGAGTCTTCCGCCAGTACGCCCATCGGGGTATTGCGTTCGGAAGGATACAGGAGGACCAACGGCAATACGCTCCTCGGAACGATATTCGTGGAGCAGCAGATTGCGAAAGGGCTGAGTGTGAAAGGGGTATTCAGTTACGATCCCTGGCAGCAAAATGTGAAGCTCTGGCACGTGCCATTCATTTATCACAAAATAGACCTGTCCCAGAAGCCTTACACGTATACGGAAGCGATCTCGCTCCAAGAAGGCAATGGCCGCCCTTTCCGCTGGTTGGGGTTACAAAATCAGAAACGGACCAACTTTACCTACCAGGCTTACCTGAACTATAACCGCACATTCGGCGCACATGCGATCACCGGATTGGTGGTAATGGAAGCCCGGAAAACCAAGGCCGACTCGATGGCAACCCGCCGCAACAATTTCGCGATCGGTATCGATGAGCTCAGCTTCGGTAGCTCCGACAAGCTGGATTATGACAATGCAGGCGTGTCGTCTACCGGATCGGAATTAGGCTACGTATACAGAATAGGGTATACTTACAAAGACCGGTATATTATAGAAGCCGCGGGACGTTACGACGGCCATTACTACTTTGCCCCGGGAAGCCGCTGGGGTTATTTCCCGGCATTCTCGGCTGCCTGGCGGATTTCGGAAGAGAATTTCATGAAAAACTTCCGCTTCATCGATGAATTGAAAGTGCGCGGATCGTGGGGTAAGGCGGGAATGCTGGCGGGTGGCCCGTTTCAGTACCAGTCGGGTTACGACCTCAGGGGTGCCGCCTACGGTTTCGGTAACGGGTCGCTTGTGCAGGGCTCGCGGGTGCCGCGGGAGGCCAATTCCAGAATTACCTGGGAGATTTCTACCAAAACAGATATCGGTTTTGACCTGAGCTTGTGGAATTCATTACTGACCGTTGAATTCGATTATTTCCACGAAAAACGGACCGGAATGCTGCTCGCGCCGCAGGTGACATTGCCGGTGGAATACGGCCTCTCGCTCTCGCAGGAAAACAAGGGAAGGATGAGCGCCAATGGCATTGAGCTAAACCTCGGAACGCGCAAACGGTTCTCGAAAGACCTCGATTTCTCTTTGAATGCGAATCTGAGCTATTCCATCAACAAAATGCAGGAAGTGTTCCAGACCGACGCGGAGGCCAAAAACCCTAACCGCACGCTGGTAGGGCGCCAGTTCGGCACGCCATTCGGATTTAAATCGCTGGGTTTATTTACCTCTGCCGAGGACACCAACGGCGACGGCATCGTAGGCGCGGCCGACGGCTACAATGTAACCCAATTCGGGGATCTGCATCCCGGCGACATCAAGTACGCGGATTTGAGCGGCCCCGACGGCAAACCCGACGGCCTGATCGACAACTTCGACCTGACCGTGATCGGCAACCCGGTTTACCCTGCATTGACATTCGGCCTCACGCCGAGCGTGAACTGGAAAGGCTTCGATGTGAGCCTGTTCTTCCAGGGATCTGGAAAATCCAGCATCAATGTCAGACAATTCATGACCGTACCATTTGAAAATAACGGCAGCAACACGGCTTACGAATATTTCGACAACCGCTGGACGCCCGATCACCAGAATGCGAAATACCCGAGATCTACGCCAGCACCTTACGCGAACAATACCAAGGATTCGGATTTCTGGTGGGTCAATTCAAGCTACGTGCGTTTGAAAACGGCCAGCATCGGCTATACCCTTCCCAAAAGCATTGCCGGCAAGCTGAAAATGAGTTCGGCGAGGGTGTATTTCCTGACGCAAAACCTGTTCACGATCAGCAAGATCAAACACATCGACCCTGAAATGGGCTATACGGACCGCGAAACCGCATACCCGGTGATGAAGGCGAGCACATTTGGAATTGATCTGACATTTTAACGATAACCGATATTATGAAAGCTGCTATTAATTATTTCAAAATACTGGGTGCGGGCCTGCTCATGCTGGTGCTGCCGGTATCCTGCGATACGGACGAATTTCTCGAAAATGCCAACAAGGCCAACCTCACCGACAAAACCCAATGGGAATCGGAAACGAATGCCGACGTGTTCCTGAACGACGTGTACAGCGAATTGCCCAATAAGCTGAACCAGACCGAAACGCTGGACTATTTCAGCGACGATTACAACATCAGCCACTACTACACGGCTTCGAACTGGCGCCAGGGCGTGACCCAGATCCCGTCGAGCAGTACCGATAACCCCTGGGGAGGCACGCAGGGCCCGACGTACGGCTATACCTGGCAAAACTTTTTCGTCAAAATCCGGAAATGCAACACATTCATCCAGAAACTGACGGAAAACAAAGCCAACTTCTCGGAAGCGTATTTTAACAAACGCATTGACGAAGCGAAGTTTCTCCGCGCATTCTTTTACAGCGAGTTTTTTGTACAGGTCGGCGGCCTGCCGGTCATTACCGTGCCTTTGGACCGCAATACCATGAGTCCCGAAGAACTGCTGCAACCGAGAAAGACATTCCAGGAAACGTTCGACTTCATCGTCAATGAGCTGGATCAGGTGGTGAAAGGCGAGCATTTGGCCGTGAAGTACAATTTGTCCGACAAAGATGCCGGCCGGGCTACACTCGGTGCCGCATTGGCTGTGAAAGGATGGATCGAGCTGTTCGGTGCCAGCCCGCTGTTCAATACTGCGACGCCTTATCTGCCTGACGCCGGAAAATTCGTGCATTTCGGAAACGTCGATGCTTCGCGGTGGGCCAAAGCGGCGGCGACCAACAAACAATTTATTGACAAGTATGGTAATGGACAGCGCTATAACCTGTTCGGCGACCTTAAAAACATCTTCCGGGCAAGCAACGAATACAATCCGGAGGTGATCTGGGACCGCCAGGTGGTGGCTAATGTAGGCGGAATGGGGTCGAGCTACGAGCAGCGGGGCGGGCCGACTTACGTACTCGGGGAATACCGCTCGTGGGGTAATTACAACCCGACCCAGGAGCTGGTGGACGAGTTTGCGATGGCGAATGGAAAGGTTATCACCGACCCGACCTCGGGCTACAATCCGCAAAAACCCTACGCAAACCGCGAAAAGCGCTTCTATGACGCCATCGTACACGACGGAGCCATTTACAAGCAAGACTGGATGCCACGCGCCGACACGATTTACACCCGCATCGACGCCACCTATCCCAATCCCGACCGTACCAACCAGATTGACCTCGTCGGAAAAACGGACGTTGGCGATTCGGGTTACTACCAGAAAAAACGCCTCAACCCCGACGCAGCGCCGGGCGCCGATGCGAGCGGCCAGAACTATATTTTCTTCCGCTATGCCGAGATACTGCTCAACTTTGCCGAAGCACAGAACGAAGCATCAGGCCCGGACGCATCCGTTTACGACGCGATCAATAAGCTGCGGGCACGCTCGGAACTGCCTGCGCTTGCGGCGGGCCTGTCCAAGGATGCCATGCGCGCAGCCATTGCGCGGGAACGGAGAGTCGAGCTTTGCTTCGAAGACAAGCGCTTCCTGGATAACAAGCGTCTCGCTACCGCGGCGACTGTCATGAACAAGCCGCGGCACAACATGGTGATCCGCAATTCGGTGCCGGCCAACAATTCGGGCGTTTGGGTCTACACCATTGAAGAGGAGAAAAAGTACAAGGTGAAATTCGAGCCCAAGCAGTACATGAGCCCGATTCCGCAAAATGTGCTCGACCAGAATCCGGGTATCAAACAAAACCCCGGATACTGATCAATATGCATCGGGAGCCTGCTCGTCCGCGGGCAGGCTCCCGATTGGTAACATGCGCTATGACTTATGTAACATTGTGCCGGTTATTATAGTATTATGCCCACATATATTTGTTTTCTGTTGTAAATCCAGGCGAAAAGCAGTTATCAGTAACAACAGCATGTAACATGGCCGCAGGCGAACGGTATATCGGGGGAAATCACTATAAAGCGAAAATGACACACACGCGGGCAGCAATGCATTTCAAAATGCTGATCCGAACGCTGGTAGCCTGCGTCTGTTTGCTGTCCGATGCATTCGGGCAATCGGCCAAGCTGTTCAGTGTCGAAAACGGCCTGTCGAGCAGCATGGTCACGGCCGTTCATCAGGATCGCAGCGGGTTTATCTGGGTGGCTACCGAAGACGGATTGAACCGTTTCGACGGGATCAAATTCACAGTATACCGGCAGGATAAGGCTACTACCGACGGCGTTTCCAGCAATTTTATCCAGGTACTGTTTGAAGATCAGGCCGGAAGGATGTTCACGGGTTCGCTCCACGGATTGCAATACTATGACCCGGCCACGGATTCGTTTCGCACCATTCCGCTGATGAACGGGCAATCCAAAATGGCCAATGTACGGGTACTGGCGATCTGCCAGCGAAAGAATGGCGACATGCTGGTGGGAACCTCCGGGCACGGCATATTCAAAGTGGCGCGCGAGAACGGCCAGCCGCTTGCCAGGCCCATACCGCTGCAGGTGCCGAGTAACCTCATCATCCAATTGTTCGAAGACAACGACCGCAACCTCTGGGTGTCCACCGAAGATCGCGGCTTACTGCGATTCGCGGACCGATCGCTGACATCGGTGAAATCCTATTTTGTTTCCAAGAAAATCCAGAACAACATCATTACCAGTCTATGTGAGGACAAATACGGCCGCGTCTTTGCAGGTAACATGGTGAGCGGGTTATACCAGTACAATACCGTGGCCGACACGTTCCAGCCCGTTCCGTACAACGGGACCCTCCCGATAGCCGACCTGATGGTGAACGACAATGGGCAGATCCTCATCGGGACACGGGGCAATGGCTTGAAGTATTATGATTCTGGCTCGGGCAAAATTCTCGATATGAACCACAATGTGGACACGTTTGATTTCACCAAATCGAAGGTATTCTCGGCTTGCGAAGATAATTCGGGTAATACCTGGCTGGGCATTTACCAGAAAGGTTTGCTGCTGCTGGGCGTCAATACCAACCGTTTCGGCTACATGGGCTACAAGTCGGCGAGTAAGAACCTGATCGGGTCCAGCGCTGTGAAGGCGCTATTTGAAGATAAAAAACACACGATATGGGTCGGGACGGATAATGATGGCTTGTATGCATTGCCAAACGGCGGCAAAGCAGGTACGCACTACCGCAAAAGCGAGCGTAACCCCTCGGCACCCGAGAACGTAATGACTGTTTTCGAAGATTCCGAAGGCAACCTCTGGACAGGCTCTTACCTGACCGGCCTTTCGAAACTGGACCGCAACACCGGGAAGTTCATGCATTCGGACAAGCTGTCGGATCAGAACGGCGACAACGTACAGCGGGTTTTCGATATGAAGGAAGATTCGAAAAAACGGCTGTGGATCGCTACGATGGGTTCGGGGATATTTTCAATGGACCTGCGCACGGGCGCGGTCGAGAATCTGGATGCATTACCGGGCAGGATCAGCCTCCCGCACGAGAATTTTCTGCCCAACAGCTGGGTCAATTGCCTGCTCGTCGCACGGGATAACAAGCTGTTTATCGGCACTTTCAATGGACTGGCATGCCTGGACCTGGATACAAAAAGCTTTGTGTCGACTTTCGGTGCTAACAGCCTGTTGAAGGGCGTCGTGATTTACTCCTTGTTTGACGACGACAAAGGCAACCTGTGGGCGGGAACGTCGCAAGGACTGAAAAAGATCGCCCGCGCTACCAAAGCGATCACCACTTTCGATACCGGTGATGGCCTGCCCAGCAACCTCATCGGCGCGGTAAGGGGCGACAAGGCCGGCAATCTCTGGCTGAGCACCAACCGCGGCTTGTCGAAAATGGACGTGGAAAGCCAGACCTTCGTCAACTTTTACTCGGCCGACGGGTTACAGGGCAACGAGTTCAGCCAGGGAGCGTCGCTCGTTACGCAAAACGGTGAATTTTATTTCGGGGGAATCAACGGGCTGACGCATTTCAAGCCGGAGGAAATCAAAATGTCCACCAGGCGTCCTGCCGTGCGCATCGTGGATTTGTACATTCATGACAAAGCCGTGAAAAAAGGCATGAAGTCAGGCGGGTATATGATCGTGGACACGACCGTGAGCAGCGCCGATGAATTCAACCTGCCGCACCACGACAACTCGTTCAGCCTGGAATTCTCCACGATGGATTTCATCGATGCGGAGCGGGTTTCCTATATGTACGCCATCAATGACAACGCCTGGACAGCCTTGCGGGCAGGTACCAACCGGTTGACGTTCGATAACCTCGCGCCGGGCAAGTACACATTCCGGCTGAAAGCGAAGTCGAGCAAAACCGATTCCGACGAAACGCGGGTGAATATCATTATCCATCCTGCCTGGTATTTTTCGGCATGGGCGTGGGCAGTGTACGCGTTGCTCGGGCTTCTGGTAGCGGTTTTTGTTTTTAAAACACTCAAAAACAAGCGGCTGGTGCGACAAAAAATGCTTGCGCACCTGCGACGCGAGGAAGTGAACGAAGCCAAGCTGCAATTTTTTATCAATATCGCCCATGAAATCCGCACGCCGCTGACATTGGTGGTGAGCCCGCTTCAAAAATTGCAGGGCCAGGATTACAATCCGGAACGGATGCATTTGTACGACATTATGGGGCGTAATACGAAACGTATACTTGACTTGGTGAACCAGCTGATGGACATCCGGAAGATTGAAAAAGGCCAGATGTCCCTCCAATTCTCGAATAGGGAAATGGTGGATTTTACGAAGGAAATATGCCTGCTGTTCGAGGAGCAGATCGAAAGCAAGAAAATCGAATTCGTAGTCGATGCGCCGTCTGAGAAGATATTCGCGAAGATCGATCCGCTTAACTTTGATAAGGTTTTGATCAATGTACTGTCCAATGCATTCAAATTCACACCCAAAGGCGGCCGCATCCGCGTCGCGCTGTCCGTCGGGGATGCCGTGGACGCGAATGTGCGGCGGGGATTGCGTATCGCCATCGAGGATTCCGGGCCATTGATCGATCAGCACGAAACGGAACGCATTTTCGATTGCTTTTACCAGTCCGACAGCCACCGCGACCACAACAGGCATGGTACGGGCATAGGCCTGCATCTCGTGCGGCAGCTGGTGGAACTGCACGGCGGTACCATTCGCGCCGAGAATATGGCGACGATCGGTTGCCGGTTTGTGATCAACATGCCCGTTGCGGAGGTGGATGCAGCCGCTGTCGATCCTGTTGACAAGTTTTCGCCGGCAGATTCCGCGGCGGAAGAGCTATCGGAGGAGGGCGTTCTCAAAAACAAATCGCGGAAGAAAGCCAAACGGTTGGTGGTAGTGGACGACGACAGCGAAATCTGCCAGTACCTTGCCGATGAAATGTCGGGCGAGTTTACAGTTTTCTCGTATGCCAATGGCGAGGAAGCGTACAAGGCTATCTTAAAAGTAATGCCCGATCTGATCGTCAGCGATGTGATGATGCCGGTCATGGACGGTATGATGCTTTGTAAAAAGGTAAAAGCCAACCCGCTGGTAAACCACATCCCGGTGGTATTGCTTACCGCCAAAACAGCCGAATCGACCAATGCCGAAGGATTGGAAATGGGCGCCGATGCCTACATTACCAAGCCTTTCAACGTGCAGATTTTAACGAAGACGATCAGGGCGCTGATCAAAAACAGGCAGATACTCCGCAACAACGACAACGAGCAGCATTACCAGGAGGAATTTATTTCAAGAATCAATATCAAGGCGTCCGAAGAAAAACTGCTGGAAAAAGTGCACCTCCTGATTGATAAAAACCTGGCTAACCCGGATCTGAGCGTGGAAATGATCTCCAATGAAATCGGCATCAGCCGCGTGCATTTGCACCGGAAACTGAAAGAGCTGACCAACCTCACTACCAGGGACCTGATACGCAACATCCGGCTTAAACAGGCGGCCGAACTGATGACCAAAAAAGGATTGACGGTGTCCGAGGTGGCATTCGCGGTGGGATTCGCGAATGTGAACAGCTTTTCGGTCGCATTCAAGGAATTACACGGCGTATCGCCCACAGCGTTCGCGGAGAATTATATGGAAAAAGCATAAACATTTGATCAGGATAAAAAACAAACCGATGAGAAGACTTATCTTATTTGTAATGAGCGCACTAACCCTGCCCGCTATGGCCTTTGCGCAAAGCACCGAACCCCGGATGCCGCCCGGCTTCGACACGGTTCGCGAGGGGGTAGCGGCCGGCAGAATCGACAGTGTTCAGTATGCCTCGAAAACCGTTGGTACCACGCGAAAAGCGCTGGTCTACACGCCGCCGGGCTTTTCCAAAAAGAAGAAATACCCGGTCCTTTACCTGCTGCACGGCATCGGCGGGGATGAAAAGGAGTGGCTGAAAGGCGGTAACCCGCAGCTGATCCTCGATAACCTGTATGCCGAAAAGAAGATCGAGCCGATGATCGTGGTAATGCCCAACGGCCGGGCAATGAAGGACGACCGCGCGACGGGCAATATCATGGCGCCCGACAAAGTGGCCGCATTCGCGACATTCGAGCAGGACCTGCTGACCGACCTCATCCCGTTCGTCGAAAAGAAATACCCTGTCCTGACCGATCGGGAGCATCGCGCGATCGCGGGCCTTTCGATGGGTGGTGGGCAGTCGCTCAACTTCGGGCTGGGCAACCTCGACCGGTTTGCCTGGGTAGGCGGGTTTTCGTCAGCACCGAACACGCGGCTACCGCAGGAGCTGATGCCCAATCCCGAGGATGCCAGACAAAAACTGAAACTGCTTTTTATCTCCTGCGGCGACGACGACCGCCTCATCACATTCAGCAAGCGCACGCACGATTATCTTCTCGAGCACGAGGTGCCGCATGTGTATTACATCGAGCCTGGCGTACATGATTTCAAGGTTTGGAAAAACGGTCTGTACATGTTCTCTCAGTTTTTGTTTAAACCAGTGGATGTGAAATCATTGTCGAAATACACCATTCTGGGCACACCGGCTTCGACCAACATCCGCAATGCAAAATATCCGCAGATCCTGCCCGACAACCGGGTGGTGTTCCGTACCAAAGCGCCCGGTGCGCAGAAGGTGCAGGTCGATCTGGGCAAAAAATACGATATGCTCAAAGACACCGCCGGTTTCTGGTCGGTTACCACGGATTCGATCGGGGAGGGTTTCCATTATTATTCGCTGCTCATCGACGGCGTAGCACTGGCCGACCCTGCTAGCGAGACTTTTTACGGCATGGGCCGGATGGCCAGCGGCATTGAAATACCCTTCCGGAAAGGCGGCTACTACGCGATGCGGGAAGTGCCGCATGGCAATATCCGCATTCAGCGCTATCTGTCGAAAGCCAGCAACACCTGGCGGGAAATGTACATTTATACCCCGCCCGGCTACGATACCTCCACGGAAAAATATCCGGTGCTATACCTTCTTCACGGAGGCGGGGAAGATCAGCGGGGCTGGGCGACGCAGGGCAAAACCAGTCTGATCCTCGACAACCTGATCGCGGACGGTAAAGCGAAACCGATGCTGATCGTGATGATGGACGGGAACCTGGGCGCGCCGCTCGGGCCGGGAAGCCTGGCAACAGCGGGCGACGGCTTTTTGAAACTCTTCGAAAGCGAGTTGAAGCAGGGTGCCGTCCCGTTTGTGGAAAGTACCTACCGCGTGCAGGCAAATGCGGCCAACCGGGCGCTCGCGGGCCTGTCCATGGGCGGGATACAGACGCTATACGCGGGCGTGAAAAACACCGACATGTTCTCTTCTCTCGGCGTGTTCAGTTCGGGTTGGTTCGCGAATAACAATGCATTGTCGGGTGCGCATTACGAGTTTGCCAAAACCAATGCGGCCAGTATCAATGGCAACCTGAAAAATTTCTGGATTTCGATGGGCGGGCCGGAGGACATCGCATTCAAGAACTGCAAGATTATGCTGTCCAAATACGACGAGCTCGGCATTAAATACCAGTACAGCGAGTATCCCGGCGGGCATACCTGGCCGGTTTGGCGCCACGACTTGTTCGGCTTCGCCCAGTTGCTGTTCAAATAGGATTCGAAAAGATGCAATGACGGTCGGCATTGCCCCGAGCCTGATTTGCGGAAAAAGTAACCTGGAACCCCGGTCATGTACCGGGGTCCCGTTAGATGTGGTAGTTAAATTTGACCGGGGGATGGCTTCGGTCAATTTCGTTTTTGGTGGATCAGCTCGTAACCCCCGTCACACCCAGCATGAAATTGTGCAGCTCCGTATTCTTTACGAACGGGTTCAGATTCTCGCTGCCCGGGCCGAACATGGCGAGCTCCACGTAGTCGGCGGAGTGGTCCATGCTGGCCCAGCCGAGGCCGGTGTAGCGCGACTGGATCGCTCCAAACTCGCGGAAAAGCGGCTTGTTGGCAACATAGAGGCCCTTTTCGTTTTTAGTACCCAGCAACCCGATCAGCTTTTCGGCTTCCGCTGTTTTGATCGCATAACCCTGCGCGAACTCGATCCGCTCGATCAGCTGGGAGGCCGTCGGCATTTCTTTCAGGTCGCCCATGATCCAGTTGTTGGTATGCTTGTATTTTTGGAACAGGTCGAACTGCTTGTTGCTTCCGAAAAGTCCGGGGTTTGAGTTGCCGTGGTCGGTGGTGATGATCACGAGCGTTTCCTTGTCTTTGGCGGCGAAGTCGAGCGCGATTTTGATGGACTCGTCGAATGCGATCTGGTCGTAGAGCAGTCCGCCTGCATCGTTGGAATGCGCCGCCCAGTCCACTTTACCGCCTTCGATCTGCACCGCAAAGCCTTTCGGGTTTTTGGAGAGCAGTTCGAGCGTCTTGCGCGTCATTTCCGGGAGCGACGGCACGGCTTTCCGAAGTTCCGCGTCTTCGAATGTATCCAGCGAATAGGGGAGCGCGCCTTCGCAAAACACACCCATAATGGGTTTTTGCAAGCCTGCCAATGCCATCAGGTCGTCGCGGTTTCGAGCAAGTTTGTAACCTGCCTTCTCGTAATCTCCGAAAAGATCCTTTTTATCCTTCCGCTTATCTGCCTGGAAAAACTCGGCACCGCCACCCATCATCACGTCGAATTTCAGGTCGAGGTACTGGTCCGCGATTTCCGATTCGTCGCCGCGGGATTTGTTATTAATGCAAAAACCGGCCGGTGTCGCGTGGGTGATCGTCACGGACGTTACGCAGCCTACCGATTTGCCGGCCTCCTTGAATTTCTGTAAAATGGGTTTGTTGAAAGTTCCGTCGGCATTCACGTTCAGGTTTCCGTTCGGTACCTTCCTGCCACCGCCCCAGGCCGAGCTCCCCGCCGCCGAATCGGTCACGAGCGCATTGGCCGACGACGTTTCCATGAATGCGCGGCGACCGGTTTTTTCGGTATACAACTTAATCCACGCGCTCTCGCGTCCTTCTTTTCTTTGGAGGAGTATATCGGCCATGTTCAATGTGCCGGTACTCATGCCGTCGCTCACCATAAAAATGATGTTTTTGGCGGCAAACTTATTTTTGAGCGGTTGATGGCTGCCGTTTTCTTTCCCGAAAGCGGCCATCGGCCCCAGCGCCAGACTGGCTGCGGCGCCGGTAAAAAAATCCCTTCTTTTCATATGGAGGTTCAATGGAGTGAACAGTTTCTTTGACTGTCCGCAAAGCTACATCCGGCCGTATTACCCGAATATTAAGTTGTGTCGGTTCAACCACACGCCCCGACGAATGTGCCAGCGATTTCAGGCTAATGCGCTTCGAATCCGGCTAAGAAGCCTGGACTTTTTATATCATGTTGTTTTTCTCAAAAAAACGCTTGATCTTTGTCATCAGATGATATGATGAATACACCGATACATAAAAAATCGCTGGCCGATGAGGTAGCGAACGAGATCAAGGCCTACATCCGGTCGGGGCATTACGTGGCCGGCCAGCGATTGCCGACCGAACCCGAATTGATGAAGCAATACGGGGTAGGGCGCTCGTCCATTCGCGAGGCCGTGAGAATGCTGGCGAACTCCGGATTGTTGCGCGTGCAGCAGGGTTTGGGGACGTTCATCAATGAGTTTGTAGAAGACAGCGAAACTTTACACCAGCGTCTGAACCGGGCTGCGGCGAAGGATATCGATGAGGTGAGGCAGCTTCTGGAAGTGAAAATCGCCCAGAATGCGGCACGCAACCGCACCCAGCGGCACCTCGACGACATCGAAGGCTTTCTGAATGAACGTATACAGGCTTCCCAGCAGGGTAGGATCGAAGAATGCATCCAGGCAGACATCAACTTCCACGTAAGTATCGCCAGGGCATCCGGCAATGAAATTTTGACCGATATGTATGATGCATTTTCATCGCGGTTGAAAAGCTGGTTTTTGCAGATACACCCGGATACTACGTCATTTATCCAAACGAATGATCTACATCAGTCGCTGTTCCTGAGTATTAAAGAAGGGAATGAAGAGCTGGCCTTGCGGTATGCCAGGGAAATTTTGAAACACTAAATTTTTTATATTTAAACATCAGATGATATGATGACTAGTTCGGCTACTCAGCAGCCTGCGACATCCGTTCTGCAACCTGAGAAGACGGTTTACCCCATTCTCTTCGCGATCAGTTTCGCGCATTTATTGAATGACACCATGCAGGCAGTCATTGCATCGATTTACCCGATGCTCAAAGTGGATTTTCATCTGAGTTTTGCTCAAATCGGCCTGGTGACACTATGCTATCAGATTACGGCTTCGCTATTGCAGCCGTTTGTAGGGCTTTATACTGACAAAAATCCTAAACCTTTCTCTATTGCCGTGGGTATGGGCTTCTCCCTGGTCGGGATACTGTCGCTTGCCTGGGCGAATTCATTTGGATTGGTACTGATCTCCGTGAGCCTGATCGGAATCGGATCGTCGATCTTTCATCCGGAATCGTCGCGCATTGCGCATTTGTCGTCAGGCGGCAAACGCGGCTTCGCCCAGTCGTTTTTCCAGCTCGGGGGAAATAGCGGGAGCGCCCTCGGGCCGTTGCTGGCCGCATTGATTGTGGCACCGTTTGGTCAGCATGGCATTATGTGGTTTGCTGTGGCCGCGATCCTGGGCGGGATACTGGCCATTAATATAGGGAAATGGTACAGGGGAAGTGTTTTGCCGAAATCAGTTAAAAAGGCATCCGCTGCGCACTCTTCGCTCAGCCAAAACAAGGTGGTTTTTTCGCTGGTAATCCTGCTTGTACTGATTTTTTCCAAATATGTGTACCTGGCGGGTATGACCAGCTACTACACGTTTTTTCTCATGAACAAATTCCACTTGTCCATTCAGGAGTCTCAAATTCAGTTATTTATATTCTCATCGGCGGTTGCGATAGGAACTGTCGCCGGCGGGCCGATAGGCGACCGCTTCGGGCGCAAGTATGTGATATGGGCTTCGATATTGGGCGCCGCGCCGTTCACGATGATGCTGCCTTATGCGAACCTGTTCTGGACCACCATTCTCTCCGTTTGCATCGGACTGATCATTTCCTCGGCCTTTTCCGCCATTGTGGTTTACGCCCAGGAACTGGTGCCGGGAAAAGTCGGGTTGATCGGCGGATTGTTCTTCGGACTATCATTCGGAATGGGCGGGCTCGGCTCGGCATTGCTGGGTAACCTCGCCGACGAGACCAGTATCGAGCATGTGTTCCAGCTTTGCGCATTCTTGCCGCTGATCGGCATTATCACCGGTCTTTTACCTAAACTCAAAAATGCTTGATAATGTGTAGATTACGATGCCCCGCTGTTGCGGCCCCGGGGCTGTATTTTACATAAGCGAAAGCCAGCCACCGGAGCACCCGCTTCGGCAGCTGGCTTTCGCTGTTATGCAGCTCAGATCGTGTACTTCTCCCTCAGCATTCTGGTCTCAGCCGCGCCGATGCCCAGCTCCTTTTGCATGAATGCTTCCACACTGCCGTATTGGTTTTTGATGGCATTGAAAAAAATGTCCAGCAGTTCGGGGCGAAGTTCCATTTTCTTGTTCAGCTGCGCTACGGTCATGCCGCTTTGTTCGGCCATGGGCTTCATCATCCGGCCCATCATCGGGCGCAAATAGATGTTCGAAGCAGTGAAATCCGCGTTGATGGTTTGGCGCGGCACGCCGAGCGTGTACAGGAAAAGCGCGGTGGCCATGCCGGTGCGGTCGCGGCCGCCGGTGCAATGGTAGAGCATCGAAGTGGTATCGTTCATGACCAGTAACTTCTGGAAAAGTGGTCGGTAGCGCTCACCGAAGTACTTGATGCCGCCTTTTCCGTAAAATTCTTCCAGGAAACCCTCGCCTTTGAATGCCTTGCTCATTTGCTCCTTCGACATCATGCCGTCGTCGCTGCCGGCGGGGCTGAGCAGGTAATCGGTATCGGGCAGTAATTTATCGGGGGCCTGCGCGGATTCCTGCTTGCCGCGGAAGTCGATAACGGTGTAAATATGCCTTGCACGAAGCGTGTCCAGATCCGATGGTGTAAGTCCCTGAATGGACGCGCTTCGGAAGACGCGGTTCCATTTGACCTGACGGCCGTCGGTTGTTTTGTATCCTCCTACGTCCCGGAAGTTCACCGCGCCGCGTACATGCACGAGGCGTTGGGTGCTGTCGGCCAGCTGGCCGAATGAGACTACGGGTGACAGGAGTGCGAAAATGAGAATGAGCTTTTTCATTGGATGGTGTATTGAAATTAAATTGAATTACTTGATAATGTCCCAGCGCAGACCAGCCTGACCTTTACGTCCGTACCATTCGCTGGATGTCGTCCGGCGTTTATCGCCCATGTACATTTTGATCGGCGAATCGCTCAGGTTGTTGAGCTCCACAAATGCACGCAAACGCTTGCTGATGGTGTAGGTAGCGGACGCGTCGATGGTGAAATTGGCGTCGGTCCAGATGTAGAAACCGGGGCCGAGCTGTTGATTAATGGTTTCCACCGAGGCACCGCGGTAGTTACCTGCCAGGCGGAGCATGATGTTGTTCTTTTCATAGAATAGAATGGCGTTGAAAAGGTTTTTCGACTGGTTGGGCAGCTGTGTGCGGTCCATCGTGATATTACCTTCCACGCCGCGTGGCACTTTCACCCGGCTGTCGATGAAGGTGTAGTTAAATTCCACCCCAAAGCCCGACCAGAAACCCCGGAGGAAGTCAAGTCGCCGGTTTATACCCGCTTCAAAGCCGATCAGCGTGGCATTTTGCAGGTTTTTGGCTTGCGTTACGAGGTAGCTGCTGCCGTCAATGCTTTGCATGCTCATATCCGTGAACACCACATCCTGAATGCGTTTGTGAAACACGCCCCCCGAGAGCAGCCCGATATTCGGGAAGTAATGCTCGCCCATCAGGTCGAAGTTGTTGGAGAATGTCGGTTTCAATGCGGGGTTACCCTGGCTGATGGTCATCGGCGTTTTGGTATTGTCGATGGAGGTACCCGGCGTCATATCGCCGAAGTTGGGGCGGATAAATGTGCGGGTGTAAGCGGCGCGGATGTTGGTATTGACGCTCAATGCATATTTCAAATGCAGCATCGGCAGCAATGCATTGTAGTTGTTTTTCACGTTCGTCGGGGTAATGACGGTCGTGGCGGGCGTTCCGGCGATGGTAGCGGCCGAGCCTTCGAGGTCCATGTTGGTGTACTCGTTACGCACGCCGCCCACGAGCCGCAACTGGGCGGTTACCTGGTATTCGGCCATTACGTAAGCCGATGTTACCTGCTCGGAACCTTCGTAAAGTGCCGTCGGATTGGTTTTAGGCGTTACTTCCACGAAACCGTTTTTGGTAAGCGATTCGGCGCCATACAGGTTGAAAAGCTGGTCTTTGGTAAGCGGATTCATCACATACTGGCTGTGATCGCCGGGCATATGGCCGAAAAATTCGGTCCCTTTCGCAGGTGCGGCGGTTTGCAGGTTGGCCAGGCTTAGCAGGGCAGGGGAGTTGGGTACGCCCAGTGCAGCGGCCGGCATAAATACAATGCTCGATCCGTAGGTGCTCTCCCGGTACTTGTGGCGGTATTTGGCCCCGAATTTCAGTTTCAGATTTTTCGAAACTTCCGTTTGCAGGTTCAGCTGCACGTTTCGGTCGTGTTCGCTGTTGTCGAGCTGCGCAATCACGAGTTGCTGGAGTGTCAGCTTTTGCGGGTCCATGGTTTCCGACTCGTTGGTCAGGCCCGCTTCGAAATGCATCGGATCACCCCCGACGCCATTGGGTGAATCGAAACCCCAGTAACGTTTGCCGTCCGACGACAGATCATTGAAACCGCCTGTGATCTTCTGCCGAAAAGTCCCAATCGGCAGCCCTTTGATTCCATAGGTAGGAGGTGTTTCAAGAAAATACCTGGATTTGTAATCGCTGTACGACCAGTCGAGCCTGAGCCGGGGCGCTACCTGGTGTTCCCCGCCGATCTCGCCGCCCTGAATGGCCGTCTGGTAATGCGAATAGCGGTAGTTGTACTGATAGCGGCTGTTGGTATAGTCGATATACGATTCAGACACCGGACGGATATCATTGAATTTATTCAGCATTCCCCTGAAAAACAGCTTACTCGCTCCGCCGAGCTTGTATTCCATTCCCAGGCTGAGGCCCATCGTCTGGCGCTTGCCCATATACCGCTTGAACATCACCGAGTTAATGGATTTTTTCTGCGCCGCGTCGGCCAGTCCGGTGTTGTAGCTCACATCGAATGCATCGGCACCCCACTGACGGTCCCAGATGGCACCGGCGAGCACGACGCCGAGTTTGTTTTTGAAAAAACGGTCACCGTAGATCAGCGAGGCATTGTAGGTGCCGTTTCGGGAAAATGAGTTGTAGCCGCCCGCCGCACTTGCATTCAGCTGACGATAAGCCGGGGCCGTTCGGGTGATGAAATTGATAGAACCGCCGATCGCGTCGCCCTCCATATCGGGTGTGATCGCCTTCGCTACCTGTACGTACTGGATCATTTCGGAGGGGATCGCGTCGAGGACCGACGACCGGTTACCCAGCACATTGGAGCTCGGCAGCCGGCTTCCGTTGAAGAGCGTCGACGTCCATGCGAATGGCGTCCCGCGTACGGTGGCCTGGTCGGCCTCGCCGTGGTACCGCGCCACCGCCACGCCCTGCATGCGCTGCACAGCTTCGGCAATGTTACGGTCGGGGAGTTTACCAATGGCGTCGGAAGCCATTACATCTATGATCGCATTGGAATTCCTTTTAATGCTCATCGCCTTGATCTGCGATGGCGCCATGCTGCCGGTTACGAGTACTTCGCTGAGCGTGTTCTTGCTATCGGGCTGCAATTCGATGTTACCCAGGTTGGTCACGCCTTTGCCGATCACGACATCCATTTCTTTCTTACCGTACCCTACATACGTGATCGTCAGCCGTGCGTGTCCTTCCGTATTGGCTACAAGTGTGAACGAGCCGTCAATTTCCGTGGAGGCAAACAGGTTATGCGCCGGCATTTGTATCGTGGCGCCGGGCAGGCTTCCGTCCTTGCTGATGACCGTGCCTTTGAGCGTCTGCCCACGGGCAACGGATGCGAGTGCCAGCAGGGCCGTCAGCGACCATAACAGCCTGCGTTGGGATCGTTTGCCGGTGAGGGAACCGACATTTGTAAAAGTGTACATGGTAGTCCGGGATTGTTTGCGACAAAGGTGCGGGACACTTCATGCTCGCTTCAACCCACGCCAACAACTGCTACCCGCACACGTCCCACTCGTTGGAGCGCCACTTTTAAGTTATTGATATACAAATACTTATTTTCCTGTTAAGAAATCATTAAGAAAGGCTGCAAGTGCGCCGCGGATCACTCGTGTGCCGGTTCCTTAACATCCAGTTAATACTGAAATCCTAAATTTGCATCCGGAAAAACAGCATTACATGCATCATATTATCGCAATCGGCATCTTTCAGGCGATCGTCGCCGTGGGAATGCTATGGAAAGGCAAAGTGCGGACGAGCGCAGATTCGTTGCTGATCATGTTTATCGCTTGCATTGGCTGCCACCTTTCGATCAAATTCGTGATCTATACTTTCGTGAACGACGAGCAGGTGCGGCAGCAAATGAATACTTTCATCGGCTTTTGCTATGCGCCGCTCCTGTACCTGTATGCCCGGAAAGTGCATGACGACGCCTTCCTGCCCGCCACGCGCTGGTACGTTTTCCTGCCGTTCGTCGCTGCCGCTATCGCTTACTTCACGATCGCAGGCGTTATCGCGGTTTCGGGCACGTCGGGTTACGGGCTGCTCAAATGGTATAACCTGGGGAGTTACTGCGGGATTTTGCTTTCGGATATTGGTTATGCGTGGCTGGCATTGCGGATCAGGCGTGGGTTCGCCGACGGGAAAGTGGTTGAAAAACGCATTGTAGCG
The DNA here is from genome assembly GCF_900101885.1 of Dyadobacter soli. Taxonomy (GTDB): domain Bacteria; phylum Bacteroidota; class Bacteroidia; order Cytophagales; family Spirosomataceae; genus Dyadobacter; species Dyadobacter soli. Next base: position 217,434 of record NZ_FNAN01000016.1, read on the forward strand.
GTCATAGCATGGTGCTTTCTGGGCATGGTTTGCGTTTCGGGGCCGGTTTATTTTGCCAACTCGTTCTTCCATGCCGACCTCATGATCCCTGTCCGCATTATCACCTACACCGCATTGAGTGCGCTGTGCGTGATGATCGTTTATTACAAATTTGTGGCAGGAACTGCGCCGGATACGGCATTACTTACCTCCGAAACAGCGCCGGTTACAGAAACCGCCACCGCCGACAGCCCATTGTCCCGCAAGGCAGCAGTACTGCCCGAGGAGCGGCAAAAGGAAATCTGGGAATCGCTGGAAGCGCAAATGCGCCGGCACATGTTCTTCACCGACTGCGACCTGAACCTCGACAAACTGGCCGGCCTGACCGGTATCAACAAATACCACCTATCTGAAACGCTTAACAGTTTTGCAGGTAAATCCTTTTACCAATACATCAACGAGTACCGGATTTCCTATGCATTGAAAGAAATGGAGGCCGCTTCGACGAGCCAGTCCGACGATTTCAACTTTCTTTCCCTCGCCTACAAATCAGGCTTCAAGGCAAAGTCTTCCTTCAACCGGTACTTCAAAGAGATCACCGGGTTCACGCCTTCGGAGCATTTAAGAGTTCTGCGGGGGGCGAAAATTGCGGTTTGAATGGGGGTATATGCTACGCGAAAGCGGATTCCCGTCTGCCGAACAGTGCCGACGACAGGAATCCGCCGCAATGCTAAAATTTAAAACTCACGCTGGTCACAAAATTACGTGTCGGGTTCGGTGCGCCCCAGAAACCCCAGCTTTTCTGGTTATTGATATTGTTCAGTTTAAAACCGATCCTGAACTTCTGGTTTTCATAAAAAGCGCTCGCATTGACAATGTGGTAGGAGGGCAACAGGAACAAATTCGTGTCGTCGAAATAGGCGTCGGAAACGTAGTTACCACCCGCGCCGAGGCCGAAATTCCGTAACGCGCCGGTCTGGAACTGGTAGTTCAGCCAATAGTTGGCTATGTGCTGGGGCGAGTTGTTGGAAATGTTCCGGTCGAGGTTTTCGGCGCCGAGAATGCGGTTATCGTTGTAGCCGTAGCCGAGGATTACTGTCATCCCCGGGGCAGGGTTGGCGCTGAAATCCCACTCGATACCCTTGCTCACCTGCTTGCCATCCTGGAATGCGAACGAGTTGTTCCCGTAGCGCACCGCATTGTCGATGTCGATATAATAGTAGCTCAATGTCGTGTTCACCTTCTTGTCTAGCAGCTCAGCTTTGATACCGCCTTCATACTGAATGGCATAGATCGGTTTGACCTGCAAGGTAGAACCATTCGGCTGAACGATCGGCGGGTAGTTCTGGTAACCGTTCATGTAGTTGGCAAACAGCGATACCTTGTCCTTCACGACCTGGTACACGAGCCCAAGTTTGGGTGAAAAAGAGCTCTGCGTGTAAGGCGACGCCCACGGGCCAACCGATTTATCTTCAATGTATTCGTACCGCAAGCTCAGCATCGCAAACAGGCGATCGTTGAAGCTGATCACATCCGACACGTACGCACCGTAGGTAAGCGTGTTCGAGCGTCCCCAGTTCAGCATGGTACCTGGTACCAATGCGCTGTCGACCAGTATTCTGTCCACTTTCAGGTTGTTGTCGCGCACGTCGAGCGTACGGATAATGCCGGTACCACCGCTCTCACCGCGACCGAGGAACTGGTTCAGGTTCAGGCCGGTAAGGAAGGTGTGCTTCAAAGGGCCGGTGTTGAATGTGGTATTGAAATTCTGTTGCAGGTTGGCGTAGGTATTGCTCACGGGTCCGTACCGCGAAACGTCAATGGTCACTTTCGTAGGCGAGATCCAGACGGGGTAATCCTGGTAGCTGCGCTCTGTAAACTCGTTTACGTAGGAGACATTGGTAGTGGAGGTCCAGCCGCCGTTCATGCGGTATCTGGCCTCTCCGAAGAACTTGACGGTATTCGTTTTCGCGTCGAGGTCGTTATCCAGCAGTGACTTTTTGTAATCCAATGGAATATCGGCATAGGAGCGGATCCCCGCATCTTCTGCAATGCGCACGTAGGTCGGGCGAACGGAGTTGACGCTGTAAATTTCGGCGTCCACCAGCACCGAGAGCCGGTCAGTTGGTTTGTACAAAATGCTTGGTGCGAAAAGCGAGCTGTTGTAAAAGCCTCTTTCGTTGTAGGCATCCTGGCGTTGAAGCGCGGTATTGACCCTTAAAAGCAGGCTGTTATCGCTTTTCAAAGGGGTATTCACATCCGCGCTGATGCGGCCGAGGCCAAAGCTGCCGACGGATAGGTCGACGCTGCCTTTGAATGTTTCAAACGGCTTTTTGGTCACCAGGTTCACCACACCGCCAAACGATGAGCTGCCCGCACCGAACAAGGTGCCCGAGGGCCCTTTGATAAACTCGATCCTTTCGATATTCGCGACGTCCGCACTACCCCTTCCCGAGGTGGTTTGCAGGCCGTTACGGGCGTCGATGCCCGTCGAGAACCCGCGCGACAATGCGCCGATTCCGCCGCTGGGATACAATGCGGCCACCACACCCGGTGCATTTTTGAATGCATCAGTAATGGCGACGACGTTTTGTTGTTTCATCAGCTCCTTGCCCACAATATTGAACGCCTGCGGATTTTGCAGGTTTGAAATGGGCATTCGCGCTACCATATCCGACGATTTGTCGGTTACCCGGCCCGCCGACGACCGCACGATCACTTCCTGCAACTGCCGGTTGTCTTCGGCCAGGATGAAATCGACGGTGCTCACTTCGAGCGCGGAAACGGTCACTTCTTTCTTTTGCGTAACAAGGCCCGCAAAGCTGGCGACGAGCGTGTAAGAGCCCGCAGGCACCTTGTTGACAGCGTAATTGCCCGCTTCGTTCACTACCGCGCCGCGGCTGGTTTTTTCCAAAACGATATTGACGAATTCGGCAGGCTTACCGTCGGAAGTGGTCACGTTTCCGCGGATGGTGCCCGTCTGCGCGAGGGCATGCATGCTCACGAGGAGGAGCATAAAGGATAGAAATTGCTTCATAGGGGTGATTTGCATTGAGTGTTTGTGGATGCGCAAAGATATTGCTCATTTCATTATTTGGAATTGGATTAAATAATAATTTTTTATTTGTTCCTTTGCAGCCGCTATGAAAATCAAGAAAATTGCAGGCACCATTCACCTTTGGCTGGGGATGGCCGCCGGGTTGGTGGTGGTACTTAGTATGACCGCCGCGGCCATCTTTGTCTGGGATACTGAGCTGACCGATTGGTACTACCACGATTATGTTTTTGTAAAACCCCAAAACACGCAGCGCCTCCCGCTTTCCCGGCTTACGGAAATCGCGCAGCAGACGGTGCCCGGGAAAAAACTGAACTGGATAGACATCGTGAATGCCCCTGACCGGGCTTATATTTTCACTACTTACAAAGACAATCCGAACCCCACGGGCTGGACGCACTGGGATGATTACACGCATTGGGTGCACGTGTACGTAAACCCCTATACGGGCCGCGTGCAAGGCGTGGTCGACATGCTTCGTAACCCGATAGACCTTACCCGGCGGCTACATCAGAACATGCTGCTCCGGTATGATATCGGGCATTATGTGGTAGGATTTGCCACGGTTTTCGTAATGATACTTTCCATTACTGGTATGGTGTTGTGGTGGCCCAAAAACAAAGCCGCGCGCAAGCAGCGCTTCAAGATCAAATGGGACGCCCGCTGGCGGAGGGTCAATTACGACGTGCACAATGTGGGCGGGTTTTATATGCATTTACTCATCCTGCTTTTCGCCATTACCGGCCTCGTGTGGACGTTCGATTGGTGGACCAACGGCATTTACCGCCTCCTGGGCGACGACCCTGAGCAGGTTTTCCCGATACACGAAAGTCCATTGGCCCAGTTCCCGCTGACGGCCCAACCGCTCGACAAGGTACTCGCCGACGTAGTCACCAAACGTGCCGAATGGACCGCGATGAATCTCTATTTACCGGTACCCGCCGATGGCCGCGCAGAAATAGGAGCCTACCTGGCATTCGACGGCAACACCGGCTGGGACGAGTCGGACCATTATTCTTACCACGCCAATACCGGCGAGCTGTTCCATCAGGAGCACCAGGATGAAAAGACCCTCGGTGCCAAATGGCGCAACTCCAACTACGCCATTCACGTGGGCAGCATCTTTGGCCTGCCTACCAAAATACTCGCCACTTTTGGGGCGCTGTTTCTGGCTAGCCTGCCGGTCACGGGCTTTTTGATCTGGTGGGGACGGCGTAAGAAGCAGGTTAAGCCAGTTAAACGCTCGCCTGTACCATTTCCCTGATCCCCTCCGCGTAGCTGACGGGATTGTAGGAAAAGCGGTTTTCAAATTTGCTGCTGTCGAATGCATAGTCGCGGTCGTACTGGTATGACATTTCGCCGAGTTCCCTGACGATCGGTACGAAAATGCCGACGAGTTTCATCATCCAGCGCTTGAAAACATAGTAATCCGGTTTGCATTTCAGTTCTGCGGCTACTTTCGTGATAAATTCTTTGCCCGTCAGTTTTTCGGAAGAGGTGGGCAAATGCCAGATTTCACCGTAGCAATCTTCGGTATTGCCCAGCATGGCGAGCGCCCTGGCGGCGTCGGGCACGTAGGTGAATGCGTGGAGTTTGGAATCGTCGACTTGCCAGAATGCTTTTTTACCCTTGCGGAATTCGTCGAGGACGGTGATGGCGAGCGGGCTGTTGGCCACGGAAGGCCCGTAGAAATCGGCGCTTCGGGCTATAAGCCCCTGCAAGCCACGGTCAGCAATCGCATCAAGCATAATCTGCTGAATTTGAGTCCTCACCCGTCCTTTCCTGCTGGGCGGCTGCAGAGGAGAGGTTTCCGTCATGCGGGGAATTTCGTCCGCCGAATACATATAAACATTGTCCAGAAATACCAGCCTGGCATTCGATTTCAGACATGCGCTGACGACGTTATGCATGATAACCGGCCAGTCCCACTCCCAAACCCGGGTATTGTACGGCAATCCGACCGTCAGGTACACCACATCCGAGCCTTTCACGGCCATTTCAACCTTTTCCTTGTCGAGCAGATCGGCCGGGAAAAGCTCATCGTCGGCATTGACCTTAACGGGCTTCCGGGCGACAAGCCGGATGTGGTTGGTGAAGTTCTTTAATTCTTTTGCCAGAAGGTTACCGATTGCGCTACCCGAGCCAAGTATAGTTTGCATGATCTTTTTGATGCAAATGTATCCGGGCCGTACGCTGCGGGGCATTGATTTGTGTTAAGATTTTTCGCTGGTCATCAATCTTTTTTTGATGCGGCTCAGGCTCTCGGGCGTCATGCCCAGGTATTGCGCAACATACCGCTGGGGCACGCGACGCAGGAGGTCGGGTTGCTCCCGGGTAAATTCAATAAACCGCTTTTCCGGCGAAGAGGACAAAAGCAATTTGGTGCGTTTAATGCCCTGCTCGGCAATGCGCGCTACGAGGACCCTGAAATATTCGGCCACTGCCGGCGACTCCGCCAACATTAATGTGAAATCCTGATGACTGATGCAGAGTACGGTGGCGTCGGTCATGGCCTGAATGGTAGACGGCGAGTCGATCCGCTTTTGAAACGCTTCCAGGTCTGTCACGAACTCGCGCTCAAATGTGAAATTGCAGGTATGCTCGGTGCCTGTTTCCTCTACATAAAACTGGTGCAAAGCCCCACTGAGCACGAAAAATACCTCTTGCGGTACCTCACCGCCTTGAAGTAGCACTTCGCCGCGCTGGTACCGCTTCACCCTGGAATGCTTCGCAATCAGCGCTACATCGGCGGCCGATACCGGTACTTCTTTTTGCAAGGTTTCGACGAGCGCTGAGATCATGGTGTTTTCCTGTTAATGAATTCAAATTACGGCATTTTTTGAAATTTGGCGCAAGTTTAACAAGTTTGCACGCCAGGACTTTGGGATATCAGGAAGCCTCCTCTCAACAATATTTCAAGTCTTATCGCGTCATTAGCATTACCGCTGGCTGAATGGTTTTCGCCTGCAAAGTAACACAGTTCGATCGTACTACCAGGTTCAAATAGTTTTACCCGAATCGATTATGCAACTTCTTCCGACAGCCACTTATTTAGGAAAGAACCTGACGACCCGCCTGGAAAATGGCATCTGGACGAGTGTAACAACGTATTCGCAGGAAAATCTTCCCAATGTATCGCTGCATGCGCACGAGAATGCGCACATAACGATGCTTCTGGCGGGGGCGACCGTTGAAAAGCGGCAACACAGTGAATGCTATCGCCAGGCGGGTGAAGCGATATTCTTTCACGCGGGCGAGCCTCACCAGAATAGCAAGACGTTGCCGGGTTCGCGAAATTTCAATATCGAGTTTACGCCCGATTTTATCAAAACATTCGATCTCACCGAGTGCGGGATCGGACAGGCTACCCATGCCAATCCGCTCGCTGCCGCCGCGTTCCTGCGTGCGTACCGCCAACTGATTTATGATGGAGACTGTATCGGCGATTCGATTACTATGGCCGTACTTGGCCTGCTACGCATGAGGGAAACCGCCGGTTGCCGACAGCCGGACTGGGTATTGCAAATTGCCGAGTTGCTGCACGACCGCTGGAACGAGCACGTAAGCCTGCATGAACTTGCGACACAAACCGGTACGCATCCCGTCACGATTTCAAAGTATTTTACGCGCTATTTCGGCTGTACTTTAAGCGAGTACATTCGAAACCTGAGGGTCAAAAATTCAATTACCCGGATTAAGAATACCGCTTACCCGCTCACGCGTATTGCGTATGAATCCGGATTTGCCGATCAGGCGCATTTTACCAGGGCTTTCAAGCAGGTCACAGGATTTTTACCCAAGGAATACCGGAAGAGCTAACGCGCTAATCTCATACAATTTTAGTCGGTGCGGATGGATGAACTTTGCCGGGAAACCAAAATCAACCCGGCACATGTCACTAATCCAACTTACCCGTTTCTGCCTGAGCGCGACCATTCTCCTGGTGTGCTGCCGGTGTGCGCTCGCCCAGGCACTTCCAGCCCGGGAAATAGATGCGGCGATTGCCGCGATGGCGCACACGGTCGATACTGCCTATGTTTTTCCGGAGAAAGGAAAGAAAATAGCGGAACATCTCCGGTCCGAACATCGGCAGGGAAAATTTGCAGCCGCTAAAAATTGGCAGGATCTGGCCGGCATTATCTCAAAAAGCCTGCTGGAATTCAGCCATGACGGGCATTTGTACGTTAGAAACGACCCTAAGACTGTCAGGGATCTGCAAAAACCTGCGCAGCCCGGCGCGGACACCGCCGTGCAGGCATATAACCCGTTCTTCGACGGGAAAGATGCCGCGGAACGGAACTTTGGCTTTCGCGACGTGAAAATATTGAACGGGAACATCGGTTATCTGGATGTCTCGGAGATCAACATTTCGGCCAGGAGCCTTCCCGTGCTGTTTGCGGCAATGCGCTTCGTGGCGAATACGCGCGCATTGGTCATCGACCTGCGAAGCAATGGAGGCGGGGGCAGTAACGTGGGTAGTGTTCTCGAAAGCTTTTTCCTTCCCCCCAACACAACTTTGCTGGAATTTAAAACCAGGAATGGCAACGTGCAGACAGAAAAGACGGTCGGCTGGTTGCTGGAACCCCGATATGAGAAGCCGCTGGTCATCCTGGTTGGCAAGGGGACGGCTTCGGCGGCGGAAGCATTTGCATATGCCCTGCAAAAGCACCGTCGCGCAAAAATCATCGGACAACGATCGGGCGGGGCGGCGTTCATGAATTCGTGGTACCCCGTCAATGAGCACCTCTATATTTCCGTCTCCACCGGAGCGCCCACTTGGCCGGGTACAACCGAGAATTGGGAAGCGACGGGTATTCAACCGGATCGCACAGTCGCAGAGGGAACCGAGCTTGCTGCGGTTGCCGACGTACTGGCAGAAGCGGCCAAATGACATCCTCAGACACCTGTAACCCAGCCGCGCCGAAACTCTGAAAAATTGACCTGTGTCATCGTTTTGAAGAATTTGCTGAAAGTAGACGAATCCTCAAAGCCGAGTTCCAGCGCGATTTCCTTCATGGACCTGCTGCTGCTGACCGCTTTACGCTTTGCTTCCAGGAGCACCCGCTGCTGAATGTGATGACTCGCCGAATGCCCGGAAACGCGCTTCACTATTTCGCTCAGATAGTTGGAGGAAACTGCGAGGTCCGATGCATAGGCGGCAACTTGTCGTTGAAATGCAAACTTTTGATCGAGCAGGGCCATAAACCGGTTGAATGCCAGGGAATCGTTTCCTGTTGGTTCCAATCCGGCAACATTCGCATTGGAAGGGAAATAACCAATCAGGACTTTCAAAAGGCCGTGCAGCATTTGCGCCCACATCGTTTGCCGGTTATGGTATTCCCAAAGAATCATTTCCACGATACTTTCTACTTCGGTTTGCATTTCCTTACCCAGGGCCAACACTTCCAGCTGGCCGCCCCGGGCGCCATAGCCGAGGGCAGGAGGGAGGTGAGGTAACGCGCTGTCGGCACACAAAAACTCCCGCGAGAAGGCGATTTTATACCCGACAAACTCTTGTCCGGCGGGAAACCGATTGATCTGGCCCGGGACGAGGCAAAAAAGACTGTTATCGCTGATCAGGCGGTTTTCCAGATCTACGGTGACCGCTCCATAGCCTTTTTTGATCCAGATCAGCTCAAACAATTCCGATTGACGGAAGCCGGTGGAAGCACTTTCAGCACCCTCCTGATTTTCACCGAGGGAAATCGCATGGAAGCTGGTTTGCGAGGGATTGTAATGTGAATATTTCATGTTACAGAACCTGATAAGCCTTTTTGTAATCCGAAAATGTCATCCCTGCTTTGTTGCGGAAGAATTTGCTGAAATGGGCCACATCTTTGAAACCCAATGCAAATGCAACCTCTTTCATAGTAGAGCCTGATCCAATGGCGGCATGCTTGGCAGTACGAATGATGTGCTGGTAAATATGATGGCTTGCCGGATATCCCGAAACTCTTTTGATCGTCTCCGATAGCACATCCGGCCGGATGGACAGCGCCCTGGCGTAGTCCTGCATGCCTTTCTTACTTAGGTTGCGCTGACGGATCAGATCTATAAAGCGCTCGAAAACCCGCTGGTCGACGCAGGTACCACGATCTTGCCCGGCTTGTTCAAAGATGCGTGTGACTGAAACGAGGAGTATCTTCAAAAGCCCGGAAAGAACCAGGCTGCCTTTCGGTAACTGGTGGGATTGGCGTTTCAGGCTGGCGATAGTGCGCTCGATCGTTCTGCTGGTAAGGCAGTTGGATATGTCGAGCGTAGCGGGCAACGCCGCCGTTATCCGGAATGGACCAGAATCTTCAAAACCAAACATGAGCAAAAACTCTTCTGCAAATGACACTACACAGCCACTGCATTCAAATATGTCTTGTCGTGCCAATGGCTTGCCGGGAGGCTGTATAAGCAGTCTTCGGGTAGATGTATGATACGGTGTTTCAAGCCAAAGAAGCCGGTATGAATTGCTCAATTTCGGCACGGCCTCTCCCGGATGGATAGCTTGTATTACCGGAGTGTCGCGGGTGGTGATTAAAGGAAAATCTTTCATAAGACTGAATGGGTTTATGGGTGAGTCTTTTTTTGTTTTCCATAATCATGCCAAGTAGTTAATGTTTTGATTATAAGATAATTAGCTGTTTTAGTAATTTTCGATTTTGTTGAAATATCAATAATCTTCGAAATATGGCAGCGATATTTCGATAGCAACGAGCCGTAATGATGCCATTGTTGTAGGATACTGTTCCCGGGCTTGGATTAATCTGATAAAAAAATGCCCTTGCAAAATGGCAAGGGCATCAGGTTTGCTGCGAAGCGTTTGTCAGTAATTTTTGATCCAGTCAAGAATATAATCGGCATCGGATTCCCAACCCGCCTGGGACAGCGTGTGGTGGTTACGACCGGGAAACTCCTTGTATTCGATGACCGATCCATTCATTTTATAACGTTCAAAATTCCGGTTATTCAAATGGGCCGGGATGATGTTGTCCAGCGAGCCGGAGGTGAGCAAAAGCGGCGCATGCGGTTTATCAAAATCTACCGCAGCCGCGCTCGTGAGCCCGCCCCGCGCAACACGTTTGGATTCGGGCGCTGTGAACAGGTCGTATGCCTTTTGCTGCTCTTCCAACGGCATTTCGTTCACGAATGCATACTGCCAGGTGTCGAATGGCATCAGGTAGGTCTCATCCAGTGAGGTAAATAGCCCGAGCGCACCCCAGGTCGATTTCAGGAATGAAAACTCATACGGGATAATGCCCTGCGGCGGTACCGAGTGGATTGCTACTGCCGCCGAGGCCAGTCCGCGGTTCAGGAGGATCTGGGTAATGAGCCCTCCCAGCGAATGCCCGATGATAATGGGTTTTTCAGGAAAACTTTTTGCGATGCCGGCATAATGATCTACCAGTTCGGCCAGCGTAAGCCGCGCCAGGTCTACGTCATTCGGTTGGCGCGCGCGAAGTTCCGCTGCTGTCCCGTCCTTGAATGGCCACGCAGGCGCGAGCGTGGAGTAGCCGCGTGCTTCGAAATATTCCCTCCATTCATCCCAGCAGTGATGCGTCACAAATGCACCCGTCACAAACATTATCGTCTTTGTCTTCATATTGAATCTGGCTAACGGTGGATATTATAGGTATTTCTTCAATTGCTGCGCTGCCTGGATAAACAGGGCTTTCGTCTGCGGGATTTCTGCAAGCCCGTTCAGGAGGCCAAAATCATGGATCACATCATTGTAGCGGACGGTGGTGACTTCGACTCCCGCCTCACTGAGCTTGCGACCATAAGCCTCGCCCTCGTCGAGCAGGATATCGTTTTCGGCCACCTGGATGAGGGTAGGGGGCAAACCGCGAAGCTGTTCGATGGTAGCCTGAGCAGGAGATGCGTAGATTTCATGCCTCCTGTCCGGCGAAACATATTGATCCCACATCCATTGCATGAGGGTAGAAGTCAGAAAACGCTGTGTACCAAATTTTTGGAACGAAGGCCGCTCGAAATTGGCATCCGTAACCGGCCAGAACAGGATCTGGGTCTTAAATTCGGGGCCGCCCTTTGATTTGGCCAGTAGTACCGCGGCGGTCGATAAGTTGCCTCCGGCGCTGTTCCCTACGATAGCGAGCCTCGTGCCGTCGAGATCAACGGACTGCCCGTTTGCCGCCAGCCACTTTGCTGTTGCATATACTTCATGCACGGGTTGCGGGTATTTCGCTTCCGGGGCACGCGAATAATTCACAAACACACCCGCGAAGCCGGTGAGCGTCACCAGGTCACGTACCATGCGCTTGTGGGTCGGGTAGTCGCCCAGCACCCATCCGCCCCCGTGGATGAACAGGAATACCGGCAGCTGCCCGGTGGCCCCTTCGGGACGCACAATGTTGAGTGTTATCTGATAGCCGTCTTCCGTGATAGTCGTTTCCTGCTCGGAAATGCCCGAAAGATCAACCTCAAATGCAGCCTGCGCAGCAACCAGTACGTTCCGTGCGTCGGCTACCGGCAAGCTTTCCAATGGTGGCCCGCCCGCATTAAGCGGTTTGAGAAACGCTTTCACAGCCGGTGATAAATGGGGATCTTCGGCAAAGTCGACCGGGGACAGTGCGATGGTTTCAGTGGTCATGATCTATTCAGGTTTAAGTAAATGGATTACGCGGGAAGTAGCCCTTGGACCACAAGGGGGATGAATCATCATCGTTTTCACAAAAATCGCGTAACACCGCCGGGCGATCAATGGTAATCACCCGGTAATTCATGTACTTCAAGCCTGATGTGCGTGCATTGCCTCCGAAAAATGGGGAAGAGATGCGAACTGAACTGTAATCTTTACGCCATGATCTGATTTAAGAATGAAATCGCCCCCCAGTTCGCGACTCAGGCCCTTCATCAGGTTCATGCCCAGCGAACCGGTCCGTGCGCGATTTGCCTCCGTATTTAGCCCGATCCCGTTGTCATGGATACTTAACGTGTACCGGCCTTCGGAAATCTCGCTGAACCGGATGAGCATTTCGCCTGGCATCCCGTTCGGAAAAGCATATTTGAAGATGTTCGTTACAGCTTCATTAATGATCAACCCAAGCGGAATCGCCTGCGCTACATCGAGGTATATCTCATCAATTTGCATTTCAACGGAAATCTGGCCACTGTCGGGATGACTGCTGCCGAGGTGCGAAACCAGTTCTTCGATGTAGACTTGCATGTTTATCGAAGTAACATTTTCCGTCAAATACAGCTTTTGGTGAATGAGCGACATGGCATGTATGCGGCTCTGGCTATCTTTTACGGCCGTCAGTGCGTCATTTTCAAGGTAAAAGGCCTGGGATTCCAACAAACTGATCACCGTTTGAAGGTTGTTTTTAACGCGGTGATGGATTTCTCTCACCAGCAGTTGCTTCTCTTCAACGGTCCGGGTCAGCCGGGTATTGGATTCTTCGATAACCTGCTGGTGCGACTTTAATTCCAGGTTATTCTTCTGTTTGTTGCGGTACAGAACGTACAATGAAAGCAGCAGCAGGGTTAGCAGCAAGGTGCCGCCCACCATGGCATTGCGTTGGAATTCCCGCTGCGCCAAACGGGCGAGTTGCGCTTTGTTTTGCTGGGACAGGGTCTGAATGTCTTGTTCCTTTTTCTTAAGGTCGAACTGGATTTGGATCCCCGCAATCTGAAGACTTTTCCTTACCGAATAAATCGAGTCGCTAAGTATCTTGAACTGACGAAAATGTTCCAGCGCGAGTGCATAATTTCCCTGGGCGGAATCTAGCTTGTACAGGTTCTTTTGGATATCGATGTTAATGATGACGGCCTGAGGATTGCTGGTAGTGACCCATTTGGAGGCTTCATTAAGATGTTTTCTGGCCATAGCAAGGCGGCCGGCATGGAGATAAAGCTTACCAACGGATTGGTGCAGTTGTAGTTCGAAACTCAAAAAGCTGTTGACGCTCGGTTCATATTTAAGGAATTGCCGGATAAACTTCTCGGCAATGTCGAACTGCCCTTTATAGGTATGGTAATGGGCCATCACATCCAGGAAGATGATCTCGGTGTCGATGTTTCTCGGCGGATATTTCGCGAAAATAGGGGCGAAGTATTTCCTCGCTTCGTCCACCTTGCCGGAAGCCAGTAAATTCTTGACGATCCGCCGGGTAGAGATCAGTACCTGGTTAGGGTTCCCGTCTGCAATGGATTGACTCACTGATAATTTGTAATAAACGAGAGCCTTTTGCGGCTCTTGCAGCTCGTCGTAAATCTTGCCCAGGAACGACAGGTATACCGCCAGGTCATGAAGGTCCCCCGACGATCGGGACGATTCTATTGCCAGCTCTCCATACCGCATTGCCTCACTATACATTCCGGAAGCCCAGGCCATCTCCGTTGCCAGAAAATAGACATAATGCATTCGGGGATAACGGATCGATTTATAAAGGCGCTGGCTTTCAAGCAAATTAGCCAGTGCTCCGGGGTAGTCCTGCACAAACTGCCCCTGCAAACCACCGATCCTGGCGAGAACATATGCCTGGTACCGGACGTTTTTTGCTTTTCGGAAAAGTTCCAGTGATTTCTGGTAGAACGGACTGACTGAATGCCCCGAATCGTGCCGGATGTAGGGCTGTATTTCCCCTCTCAAATACCAGCATTCCGCTTCGGATGACAGATCCCCGGTTCTACTCGCAATACCGGCAGCTTCCTCATGCAGCGCGCTTGCCCTCGCGTGCTCACCTCTCTCATACAGGATGGCCCCAAGCAGATTCAATGCGTCGACCTTGCTGCGGGCGGTTTTCAGTTGGCCGGATATCTTCAGGGCTGCCAGATAGAATGAATGCGCAGAATCCAGGTCTTGCTTATGTTCTCCGGGTTTATATACATGATACCTTCCGAGCCGTACGGCGCGCATAAATTGCGAAGTATCGGCACGCGCAGGTTTGTACCCGGCCAAATCCTTTTGCGCATCCTTTGCTCCGTATCTGGGGTAAAATGGCTCTATGCACCATGCCGGTGAGTATATAAAACACACAACAATCAGCAGAAATCCGCGTAGCAGCTTCATAAGTAAAAAAGGGGCGTTCACAAACAAAGGTGCTGGCGTTTTGGGTCTACTTGCCCGGTAGTCAAAAAGCTAGTCTGCCTTCCTGTTTTCTGTTTGAGCCCGGTTTTTTTCCTCTTGGAGGTCGTCGGCAGCATCGATCGAATGCGAGTTATGGATATCGACATCCTTTTCAGATTCATCCGAGAGCTTCTTGTAAAATTTATGGAGTACATTAAGCTCATCCTCGGTCAGGTCTTCAATGTCTACCATCCGGTTGCTTGCCAGCCTGCTCGCCGCGATCAGCTCATTCAGTTTCAGCTGTATCGCTTTCGACTCCTTGTTTTGAGATTTTTGAATAATAAATACCATTAGAAATGTAACGATCGTCGTCCCGGTATTAATCACCAGTTGCCACGTTTCGGAAAAGTGAAAAACAGGCCCCGTTACGGCCCATATCAGGACTACGGCAAATGCAGTTAAAAAGGCGACAGAGCTGCCGGTCCAGTTTGTGACGGTATTGGCCATTCGCTCGAACAGCCCGTTGATGTTTGTTTTCATTTGTGGATAGTAATGTTATAATGCTGGGACTACTATCCAATTTCCATGCCTGGGTTGTGTAACCGGATTTCGGATACAAACCTCCGGGATACGGTTAATCCTGCTGTGAGAGGTCTTCCTAGTTTTGCATTGGTTAAAACAAACAGAATCCAAAGTATGAAACTTGTAAAATTAGGAAGTCAGGGGCTCGTGGTACCATCGGTGGGACTGGGCTGTATGGGCATGACGGGCATGGCCCATATGGATATATATGGTAAGGCGGATGAAGCAGAAGCTATTGCCACGATCCACCGGTCCCTCGAACTCGGCGGGAATTTGCTCGACACGGCCGATCTCTATGGGCCTTTAATCAACGAACAGCTGATTGCAAAGGCGACGAAGGGCCGTCGTGCAGATTACCTCATCGCAACGAAGTTCGGCTGGGAAATCGACGACGATGCGCAGATTACCTGGAAGTTCCGGGCTGACAAAGCTTATGTTAAAAAGGCGGCCGAGCGTTCCCTCCAAAACCTGGGTACCGACTACATCGACCTGTACTACCTGCACCGGCTGGACGCCAATACGCCCATCGAGGAAACGGTGGAAGCGATGGCCGACCTGGTGAAGGAAGGTAAAGTACGTTATATAGGGTTGTCGGAAGTTTCGGCCGAAACCGTCAGGCGCGCCCATGCGGTCCACCCGGTGACGGCCGTGCAAACCGAGTATTCGCTTTTTGAACGCAGTCCCGAAGAAGCAGGCATTATGCAGGCGCTGGAAGAGCTGCGCGTTGGGTTTGTAGCGTACTCGCCATTGGGGCGCGGGTTCATTTCCGGCGAGCTGAAAAGTCCGGACGATCTGGCCGAAGACGATTTCAGGCGCGGTATCCCGCGTTTCCAGGGCGAGCAGTTTTATAAAAACCTGGACTTGCTTGCGGAAATACAGCGGATCGCTGCGGAAAAGCAGGTAACGTCGTCGCAGCTGGCACTGGCCTGGGTGATTGCCAAAGGCGCCGTACCCATTCCGGGAACGAAACGCCGGAAATACCTGGAAGAAAATATCGCTGCCACTGAAATCGAGCTCAGCGCGGCCGACCTGGCGCGATTGGAAGCGATCATCCCATTGGGTACCGAAACGGGCGATCGTTACGACAAGTTTGGTATGGACGCCATCGACCGGTAGCCATCGTGCGGGCAGGGCAATGTCCTGCCCGTTTACTTATATTTAAACAATGAAAAAGCAGACCCCCTACATTATACATTCGATTTCGGAGCAGCACCGCATTCTTGGCTTGCCGGGGCCGGTGCACCCGCTGGTGAGCGTATTCGATTTTGACGAAATGGATCACGCGCATGCCGATACCAGCAAGGAAATGCTGGTGATGGATATGTATTGCATTTCCCTGAAAAGAAATGTAGCCGGTAAAGTGCGTTACGGGCAGGGCTTCTGTGATTTCGACGAAGGGATCATGTTCTGCACGGCACCGGGCCAGGTGACGAGCAATATTTCCGAGGACCACAGGCCCAGCGGCTGCTGCGTCGTGTTCCATCCCGATTTTATCAGGCGTCACCCGCTCGGGCAGCGCATGCAAGAGTACGGCTTTTTCGATTATGCCGTCAACGAGGCGCTTCACTTGTCCGAACAGGAGGAAAGTTTGGTGCTGTCGGTGATGAAAATGCTACGCGACGAAATCGGCGGCCGGATCGACGCATACTCCGAAAATGTCACTATCGCGCACCTGGAATTGCTTTTGAGCTATGGACAACGTTTTTACGGCAGGCAGTTCCTGACGCGCAAGCCTGTCACGAGCGACGTGCTCGTGCGCTTGGAAAAGCTCCTGTCCGACTACTTCGCCAGCGACCGGCCCATTTCCGAAGGTTTGCCGACGGTATCCTACCTGGCCGGCGAACTCAATTTTTCAGACAGCTACCTGAGCGATCTGCTCAAAAATCTCACGGGGCAAAACACGCAGCAGCATATTCACCGGTTTGTGATCGAAAGGGCCAAAGCATTGCTTACCCAAACGCAGCTCACGGTAAGCGAGATTGGTTTCAGGTTGGGCTTTGAATTTCCACAATCGTTCAGCCGCTTATTTAAAAGCAAAACGAACGCAACGCCGCTGAACTACCGGCGTTCGTTGAGCTAAGAATCAAAGGCAGAAAGAAATGGTTTTGCGCGATAAAAAAAATTATCTGAGCTAACTCCTTCTGATACAGGAAGATGACGTTCCGGGATCAATTTCTTTGAAATTTTTTTCAAAATATTTTTGACCGGCGCTTGCATTGTAACATTTACTCTCTACTTTTGCACTCCCAATCGGGAACAACGGCAGCGAAAACGATCGCCGCCACGAGTTTCGGGAAGTCCGAAGCAACGTTCTTTGACATGATGAAGAGAGCAAAAAGATAGGTTCGTTAGAAACATTCGATCCGCTTTTTAGGAAGCGAGATCATATTAATATTTACAATGGAGAGTTTGATCCTGGCTCAGGATGAACGCTAGCGGCAGGCTTAATACATGCAAGGCGAAGGGGCAGTAATGTCACTGTCGTACGGGTGCGTAACGCGTATGCAACCTACCTATCACTGGGGGATAGCCCGGGGAAACCCGGATTAATACCGCATAAAACAGGGGCACCGCATGGTGATATTTGTTAAAGATTTATTGGTGATAGATGGGCATGCGTTCGATTAGCTAGTTGGCGGGGTAACGGCCCACCAAGGCGACGATCGATAGGGGAGCTGAGAGGTTGATCCCCCACACGGGCACTGAGATACGGGCCCGACTCCTACGGG
>NZ_FNAN01000011.1 GCF_900101885.1 Dyadobacter soli
GTCCACCACCGCTCCGGCGGCCCGGTCTGATCGTGGCATTCAATATTGCAGTAAAAGCTACGTGAGTTTGTTACGAAAGCATGCGGTTACCATTAGCATGACCGAAGCCAACCACTGTTATGAGAACGGCCTTGCCGAACGCGTCAATGGAATTTTAAAGCATGAATTTTTATTAAACACCACATTCAAAACCAAGACACTGTGCTTGCAATCGGTCAAGGAGGCAATTCACCTGTACAACGAGAAGAGGCCTCACTGGTCGCTGAACTTGAAAACGCCTTCGAACGTGCACAAACTCAGTGTGGCATGAAAGGAAAAAGAAGGAAGGAAATTAGTAATAACCTGTCCACTTTTTTCAGGACAAGACATCCTTTCCTCCCTTTCTCCATCCTCCTTTCCTCCCTTTTAACGAAGAGTACTAAAAAACGACACCTGGCCATCGGTTTTGACCATCAGCACATCGGCTTCTTTGCCTTTGGAAACGGTCACGAAGTAATGGTCGGCGTCTTCAAACTGGGTGCCGTAGAGGAGCATGTTGGTGTCGTTGTTTTCATTGTCTTTGTATTCTACCACCGCGCCGATTGCGTAGTTTTTAAACTGTTTCTGGATTTCTTTTTGGGCTTTGGCAGGAATGTCGGCGAATTTTTTGTTGGCGGTAGTGCCTACGAGGATGAAGTGGCTATCGTAAAAAGCGGTTTGTTTCTGGCCGTCTTTGGTGAAGGTAACTTCGTCGAACTGCGGGCCTCTTACCCATTGGGCGTCGGGCACCTGGCCGAAATCGGCATAGAAGCTGTCTTTGGAACGTGAACTTACATTCTGATGGGCTGCGGCATGTCTTTCGGCGCGGTTTTCTTTTCTGGTGTCTTTGGCCAGGGTTTGTGCCTGGGCTCCGGTGATGGCCAATGCGGCGATGATGGCGGAAGTGATGAAAGCTTTCATTGTGATGCTATGTTTTTTGGTGATTGATCCTTTGAATGATCCAAAACTACCTGGTGCCGCCAACCTGCGAAACAGCGCGTAGCCAGAAGGGCAGAAACTGTCGGTGAAAAGGGCGGAAGTGTCTTTGTGATTTCTTTTCGCTACTTTGGTTTTCACATTCCTCCACCTCAACCGGACCATCGAATATGAATTGCCTGGTGATCGACGACAACATCATTGCCCGCACCACATTGAAGCAGCTTGTGAAGCACGACAAGGAGCTGGTACTCGTAGGTGAATGCGACAATGCGATGGACGCTTACCGCAGGATCATGGACGAGCAGGTGGACCTCCTGCTGCTCGATATTGAAATGGAAGGGATGACCGGCATTGAACTGGTGAAAAGCCTGGGTACCAGAAATCCGGTGATCATATTCACCACCTCCAAAAAAGAATACGCCGCCGAAGCATTCGAACTGAATGTGGCCGACTACATTACCAAACCCGTAACGCCCGCCCGTTTCTTGCAGGCCATCGAAAAGGCCCGGGAAATTTTCAAAAGCAAAAGGCAGGAGTTGCGGATGGAGGACGACAGTTTCCTGTTCATCCGCGATTCGAACATCGTTCGCCGGCTCAAAATCGGGGATATATTATACGCCGAGGCCATGGGGGATTATGTCAAACTGTATACCCTCGAAAAATTCTACTCCGTGCATGCTTCCTTAAAAGACGTCGAAGCGAAGCTACCCGATTCGAAGTTCCTCCGCGTGCACCGGTCGTTTATCATACAGGTAGGTAAAATCGATACGATCGAAGGTGGCACGCTTATTATCAACCGAAAAATGGTGCCCGTCGCCGATACCTACCGCGCGGCGCTGAACCGCCGGTTGAATGTGTTGTGATTTTTTGAAAAATTGAATCCATGAGAGTCCGCACGCTCGTCATTTACATTACTATCGGCTTTGTGGCTGCCGTGCTGGCATTGGTAGGGGCGCAGTACATGACGCGCCGTAATGTGGAGGAGCTCATCAGCGCCAACGAGAACCTGCTCGATGAGTACCGCGTGAGCAGCGGGCTTTCGCATCAGGCCGATAGCACGAGCCGCGCGGCGCTGGCGAGGAAAATGGATGCGGTAGACCAGAGCGGGCAGCGGGTATTGCGCTGGAATTTGTACGTGATCGTAGGCGTACTGGCATTGCTTACGGCCGTTTTCGCGATCATTATCGGCCGGATGAAGAAGCAGGCGGAGCTGATCGGCCAGCTTAATACCAGCGAAAGGAAGCTGAAAGAAGCTGTGCTGGTCAAAGAGCACTTTCTGGCGAATATGAGCCACGAGATCCGCACGCCGCTGAATGCGATTTTGGGTTATACCAATCTGCTCCAAAAGAAAAAACTCGACGCGGACACCCGTCTGCATCTGGGCACCGTACAGCAATCCGGCGAAACGTTGCTGGCAATCGTGAACGACATTCTCGATTTATCCAAAATAGAATCCGGCATGATGCGGATCGAGCGCGTACCGTTCGATCCCGGGGCATTGGCGCATTCGGTGGGGACGATGTTCCATCACCGGTCGGCTGAAAAGCAGGTGCCGCTCATTGTTTCACTCGATCCCGGGATTCCCGCAACCATTACGGGAGATCCTACCAGGCTGACGCAGATCCTGGTCAACCTAGTAAGTAATGCATTCAAATTCACCGAAAAGGGAGAAATAAATCTCCGGGTCACCGCCGACACGGGCAATGGCGACCGGGTAAACCTTACTTTCGAAGTGACGGATATGGGCATAGGCATTGAAAACGAGCGGCTTGAAACGATTTTCGAAAGGTTCAAACAGGCCGAAGATTCCACCACGCGGCAATTCGGCGGTACCGGGCTGGGGTTGTCCATCGTCCGGGATCTGGTGCATTTGCAGGACGGGCACATCGGCGTCACGAGCCAGCCGGGCCAGGGCACATCCGTGAAAGTGACGATTCCCTACCGGATCGCGATGGTGAGCGAGGTGCCCGCAACGGACGCACGTTCGGACGAGGCGCACCCGCAACGCCCCGGGCTGCGGGTACTGATCGCCGAAGACCATATCATCAACCAGGGCCTGATGATGCGGCTCATGGAAGAGCGGGGGATCGAAGGCCGCATTGCCGGTAACGGGCACGAAGCCGTGGAAATGCTGCGTAACGAACGGTTCGACCTGGTTTTCATGGATATTCAAATGCCGGGAATGGATGGTTACACGGCCACGCGCACGATCCGCGAGGAACTGAAACTCCAACTGCCCATCATCGCCATGACGGCGCATGCCATGGAAGGCGAAAAAGAGAAATGCATTCGCCTTGGCATGGACGACCACATTGCCAAACCGGTACGGGAAAGTGAGCTAGACAGGATATTTGCCGGTTTTTCAAATCCTGCGCCCGGAAGCGGATCGCTCTCGGAGGCATTCAAAGTGATAAACCTCGATTACATGCGGGAGATCAGCAACGGTGACCCGGCTTACGAAAAGGTGGTCACGGAACAATTCCTGCACCTCATGCCCCGCGAACTGGAAGCATTGTCGAACGCAGCCGCCAAACGCGACCCGGGCGAGATCCGGCGCATTGCCCACGGCATTAAAACGACGATTTCGATCATGGGCCTGAATGCATTGCTCGATGGGCCGCTGGATGTGCTGGAAAGCGAAACAGCGGCCGCGGTCGACATTGCCGTGTCTGTGGATCAGGTACTTACCGTTTGTAAAGAGGCGTTGGGCGAGGCCGGGCTGTTTTACCGGCGGTTTCAGTTGGATAAGGAGCGGTTGCCATAACAATCCGGGAGCCATGCAGCGCTTCGTAGAAATATTTTGTCTGAGCGGTTACATTATTTTTTTATGATTATTTTGTAATAAAATCGAACCGCTACCACTTATGCCCCGCAACAAACCTGCGCTGATCCTTTGTTTCCTGCTGCTTTCCATTTGCGCAAAAGCGCAGATACGCTTTGAAAAAGGCTATTTCATCAGCAATGACCAGGTGAAAACCGTTTGTAACATCCGTAATGTCGATTGGGACAATAACCCCTCGTCCTTCCGTTACCGGTTGCCTGGCAGCGACGAGGTGCTGGAAGCGGCGTTGCAGGATGTAAGTGCTTTCGGTATCGACGGCGGCAATTCCTATGTGCGGGCCCTGGTGAAGGTAGATGACAGCTCGACCGATGTAAACCGGCTTTCAAACGGCCGGAATCCGGATTGGAAAGAAGAACTGGTGTTCCTGAAAGTACTGGTGAAAGGCGAGGCCACGCTTCTGCAATACAAGCGGGGCGAGGTAACTCAGTTTTACTATCAAAAATCCGATTCATTGTATACGCCGTTGGTTTTCAGAAGGTATATCGACGGCAATGGACAAACTGCCACCAACTTCGGCTTCCGGCAGCAACTGCTGAACGACCTTGCATGCCAGGGCATTTCACAGCAGGATATCGAACGCACCAACTATCGCGAAAGCGACCTGACGCGGTTTTTTGAAAAATTCAATAGCTGCAAGAACCCGGCGGCACCCAATACGAGATCCGGGAGCCGTGATCAGTTTAACCTGAAAATCACACCGGGCGCTAACCTCACAATGCTCACAACCAGCAGATTCACCACGCTCCAAAACGATAAGCGAAAGGGTAATTATCTGTTTTTCAGGGGAGGAGTGGAAGCCGAATATATCGCGTCGTTTCACCGGAATAAATGGTCGGTCTTTACAGAACCTGCTTTTCAATACCATAAAATGCCTTTGAAAGTCACCGGCCTGGATGTGGACGTCAATTTCTGGACGATCGAAGTTCCGGTAGGTGTCAGGCATTATTTCTTTCTGAGCGACAGGACGAAGATTTTTGTCAATGCGCTTTTCGGCTGGACGGTTACGGAAAAGCAGTTCGGAAAAGATGCCGATGAGCGAAAAATGGAAGTCATCAGCGGCTCGGGCTTTGCGGCGGGAGCGGGAATTGCCACCGGTCGGTTCAGTGCTGAGGCGCGGTATTATATTAACAGGGACATTTATTCCAGTTACATCAGGGTCGACGCTGATTTTACGAAACTGTCGCTGATTTTGGGATACAAACTATTTGAGAAATAACCCCATTACATTGCCCCGATGGTAGAACCGCCGGGGTTTTGTGTTTTAATGCATATCAATTCCTGAATCCTGCATGAAGCCGCAACTCGCCCAGGTACGCTGGTACCGCATTATTCCCGTCGTTTTTGTCACATACAGCCTCGCTTACCTCGACCGCGCCAATTTCGGGTTCGCCGTTGCGGGCGGAATGGCCGATGACCTCAAAATTGACCCGAACACCTCGACGTTGCTCAGCTCGCTGTTCTTTCTCGGATACTTCTTTTTTCAGATTCCCGGTGCGCATTATGCGGCTACGCGCACGGCCAAGAAGCTGATATTCATTTCGTTGATCCTCTGGGGCGGTCTGGCGGCGGCTACCGGGATGGTCAACAACGCAACCGCGCTGATCGTCATCCGTTTCATGCTCGGAGTAGTTGAGAGCGCGGTAATGCCGGCCATGCTCATTCTTCTGAGCCAATGGTTTACCAAAGAAGAGCGCTCCCGTGCGAACACATTCCTGATCCTGGGCAACCCGGTTACGGTGCTCTGGATGTCGGTACTTTCGGGGTATTTGATTGATTCTCTGGGCTGGCGGTGGATGTTCATTATCCAGGGCGCGCCCGGGATCGTTTGGGCTTTTATATGGTGGAAACTCATCGACGAACGGCCGATGGCGGCGAAATGGTTGACCGACGAAGAAAAAATAGCGGTAGAAGAGAAACTGAAAGCCGAGCAGGCGGGCATCAAGCCGGTCAAGAATTACGCGGAGGCATTCAAATCGACGAAAGTAATCCTGCTCTGCCTGCAATACCTGCTGTGGAGCGTCGGCGTTTACGGCTTTGTGATGTGGCTGCCTTCCATTATCAAAGCGGCTCCGAATATGAACATGGTCACGACGGGCTGGCTGTCGGCAGTACCTTATGTGTTTGCAGTGGTGGGAATGCTCGCGGCATCCTATTTCTCGGATAAAACAGGCAACCGGAAGGTATTCGTATGGCCGTTCCTGCTTATTGCGGCGGTATGCCTTTACGCGGCGGTGTGGATCGGGACGGAGCATTTCTGGCTCGCCTATGCATTGCTCGTGGTCGCGGGCGGTGCGTTGTACACGCCTTACGGGCCGTTTTTTGCCGCTATCGCGGAAATATTGCCTAAAAATGTGATTGGCGGCGCCATCGGGCTTATCAACAGCCTGGGTGCATTGGGCTCGTTTGCGGGGTCTTATTTAGTAGGGTATCTCAATAGCGAAACGGGTAATTTCAATGCCTCCTACACATTAATGGCTGTGGCGCTGGTGCTTGCGACGGTGATCACTATCGCCGTTATTCCCGCCCCGAAAGTGGCGCAACCGGTCGCGGAGGAGGTCTGATGCTCGATTTTTGTGTGGCGGGCGATTAAGTTCAGCGGCTTTGGGTCTTTGTATGCTATTAAACTACTCTGCCAAACACTTAATCCAAAGTAAATGAGCAATTTTAGACTGCCGGGGTTCCCGGTTTGTGTTTTTCTGTTACTACTAACCCTCGTCTACGGACCGACCCTCGCCCAGAACAAAAGCCCGAATGCATTCACGCTGAAAGACGGCGACCGGGTGGTTTTCCTGGGGAATTCTATTTTCGAAAACGAGTTCCAATACGGTTACCTGGAACTGGCACTCACGACCCGTTTTGCCGATAAAGGCATTACTTTCCGCAACCTCGGCTGGACAGGCGACAACGTTTGGGGAGAGGCCCGGAGCACCTACACCAACCCGCCGACACCGTACGAGCATTTGATGCAGGACATCACCAAAGCCGCCCCGACCGTCGTGTTCCTCGCGTACGGAGGCGTGGAAGCGCAGGAAGGCCAGCCGGGTGTTGCGCATTTCAAGGATGGTTTGAATAAATTGATTGATAAAATTGAATCGTTGGGGGCGAAAACGGTATTACTTTCGACGATCCCCGTCGTTTCTGCCGATACTGCACAGCATATCGATGCGCGCAATGCGGATCTCGAACTGTATTCCAAAGCGATTTCCGACGTGGCTTCCCAGCGCGGCAAGCAGTTTGTCGACATTTATAATCCGGTATTGAACACCAGCAAGAAGGCGGATATCATTGAAAATACCGTCCATTTGAACGAAACCGGCTATTACTATCTCGCCGACGTACTGGAAAAAGTATTAGGCTTGCCTAACGAACGCGAAACTTCGACGATTACCATCGCGAAGCCGACGCCCTATTCTTCCAATGTTAAAATTCTGACAGACAGCAAGGATAACAACGTGATCGCGCGTTTCGTAGCTGCCGACAAATACCTGCCATTGCCATTTCCGGAAGCCAGCAGCTGGGTAGGTAACGATGCCAATGTGCTCAGAATCATTGGGTTGAAAAAAGGATATTACACTTTGACGGCCGCTAATGCACAGGTAGTTACCGCTTCCGCTAAGGAGTGGGAGAAGGGTGTGGAGATCAAACAGGGCCCGCAGTTTGAGCAATCGGCGCGGATACGGGAGATGATTATCCGTAAAAACGAGCTGCATTTCTTCCAGTACCGGCCGTTGAACCAGACCTACATCGTCGGTTTCCGCAAGTACGAGCAAGGCCGTCATGTGAAGGGCCTCGAAGAGCAGAATATCCTCATCAAATGGCTCGAAGGGCAGATTATTCTCCATAGCGAGCCGAAGGAAGTGGTGTATGAGCTGCGGAAGCTGGATTAACCTAAAACTGATATCAGAACATTAATCCGGCGGACCGCCAACCGCTGACCGCCGACGATACATATGAAAAAACTACTCTACGGAGCATTGCTCCTTCCGATGGCGCTGCTGATCTCGTCGACCGAGCCCGAGCAGCAGCCCTTTAACCTTGACCCGGATGTTGAAAAGGAATTGAAATCCTTCAAACTGGCCGAAGGTTTCGAAGTAACTCTTTTCGCTTCCGACCCGATGGTAGCGAAGCCGATCCAGATGAACTGGGACACCGAAGGCCGACTGTGGGTGGTCAGCAGCACAGTATACCCGCATTTGAAAACCGGCGAATCAGCGAACGACAAGATATTCGTCTTGGAAGACACCGATGGTGACGGCAAGGCCGATAAATCGACCATTTTTGCCGAAGGATTGATCCAGCCAACCGGTATCTTGCCCGGAGATGGTGGCTGTTATGTGGCCAATTCGACGGAAATCCTGCATTTCGCGGATACCGACGGCGATGGTAAAGCCGACAAGAAGCGCCGTATCCTGAGCGGCTTCGGTACCGGCGACACCCACCATTTGATCCACACTTTCCGCTGGGGACCAGAGGGCAGGATGTATTTCAACCAATCGATCTACATTTACAGCCACGTGGAGACGCCATTTGGTATCAAGCGCCTCGAAGGCGGCGGTGTGTGGCAGCTCAACACGCGCAACCTGGACATGGACGTGTACGCACGCGGCCTCGTGAACCCGTGGGGCTTGCAGTTCGATAAATGGGGACAGTCGTTTGCGACGGATGGTGCTGGTGGTGAGGGTATTAACTATGCATTCCCCGGCGCGACATTCGTGACGGCTCCCGGCGCTGCCCGCATTCTCCGCGGATTGAACCCCGGCCAGCCGAAACATAGCGGACTGGACGTCGTTTCCGGCGGACATTTGCCCGAGGCGTGGCAGGGCCGCATGATCACCAACGATTTCCGCGCCAACCGTATCAACAGTTTCAAACTGGAAGAGCAGGGTAGTGGCTATGTGTCGAAACAAACCGACGATTTGATGTGGTCTGACAATGTGGCCTTCCGTCCGGTGGATATTAATGTAGGACCGGATGGCGCCATTTACGTTGCCGACTGGTATAATCCCATTATCCAGCACGGCGAGGTCGACTTTCACGATCCCCGTCGCGACCAGCAGCACGGTCGTATCTGGCGGATTGTGGCTAAAAACCGTCCGTTGGTGAAAAAGCCGCAACTCGCAAAAGCAACTGTAAATGAATTACTTGAAACATTAAAAGCACCCGAGGACTGGACGCGCCTGCAAGCGAAACAGGTGTTGAAGGCACGGGGTAACAAAGAAGTTTTGCCTGCACTGGAAAAATGGGTGGCCGGTTTGGATAAAAACGATGCGAAGTACGAGCATAACCTGCTGGAAGCATTATGGTTATACCAAACGCTTGAAACCGTAAACGAGCCGGTACTGCTCAATTTGCTGAATGCGAAAAGTCATAATGTGCGTGCGGCTGCATTGCGTGCGCTGGCGCTCTGGTACCCGAAAGTTTCCAATACGCCTGCATTGCTCGCGAGGGCCGTCGGCGATGCGCACCCGCAGGTACGCCTGGAAGCGGTAATCGCATTGCGCAAGACCAAGACACCGGAAGCCGCAAAAACGGCGTTGACCGTGCTGGACGCGCAAATGGACGAATTCCTCGATTTCGCATTGTGGCAGACCGTGCGGGAACTGGAACCGGTGTGGGTAGCCAAACTGAAAACAGATCCGAACCTGCTCGGCGATGCTAAAAAGACCGCCTATGCATTGAAATCGGCCACCAGTGCCGACGCTGCCGCATTGCTTACCGCATTATACCAAAAGGGCCAGGTGCCGGATGAATACCAAAAGGACGTTCTGGCGTCGATCGCACAACTCGGGCAGCCTACCGACCTGAATATGCTCCTCGATCTGGCCGTTCAGCCCAATAACAAAGATGCGGCTGCACAACTGGCTGCATTGGAAGAAGCGGGAAGTCAGCGGAAGGTCATCCCGAACAAAAACACCGAGCGCATCGCGTCGCTGATCGGCAACGAGGACGAAGCCGTAAGCCTGAGCGCGATCCGTCTGATCGGCCTCTGGAAAATAGCTTCATTGAACGACCGGTTAACCAGCCTTATCCAAAGTGGTAACCCGGCTACCAAAAAAGCTGCGCTGGGTGCATTGGGAGCCATTGACAAACCCAAAGCATTGCAGTTGGTAACCGACCTGACCAGCCCGAAAAACACACCGGAAGTGCGTATTATCGCAGCTGCACAACTGGCTGCTCTCGATGAAAAGGCAGGCGCACAGGTAAGCGCGGAGCTCATGCGCTCGCTCCCGGCGGATACTGACGTGTCCGACCTGTTCCTGGCATTCATTCCGTCCAATTCGGGTGCAGCAGCATTGGCCGACGCCATTGCCGCTAAGAAAATCCCGGAAGCATTCGCCAAACGCGGACGCATACTGGTGCAGCAACGCGCCGGCTGGACGCGCCAGTTGATCGACGAAGTTGCCGCATTGAAAAAAGCATTGGAAGCATCCGGCGGTTCCATGCCCGCGCCGAAAATGCCCCAGGATCTCGACGACAAAACGATCGAAGGCCTTGCCAAACTGGCCCGCGAGAAGGGTGACGCCGCCAAAGGTGAGCTTATATTCCGCAAAGCCGAGTCGAGCTGTACTACCTGCCACGCCATCGGTGGTGCAGGCGGGTTGATCGGCCCCGATCTGAGCAGCCTCGGTACCAGCTCGCCGGCCGAAACGATCATCCGTTCGATCATTTATCCTAGCAATTCGATCAAGGAAGGTTACGATTTGAAACGTGTCGTGAAAAAAGACGGCTCAGAACTGATGGGCTACCTCGCTTCCGACGGCGCCAACGAAATCGTGATCCGCGATGTGACGGGTAAAGAAGTATCGATCGCCAAAAGTCAGGTACAAGTCATGGAGAAAGTTCCCGGCTCGCTGATGCCTCCGGGCCTCACCGCCAGCCTCGACCGCGACCAGTTCGTTAACCTCATCGCATTCCTCACCAAACTCGGCGAACCGGGCGACTTCCGCGTGCCCGCAACGCGTTACGTGCGCAGGTGGGAGAACGTCGCGCTCAGCAAGGATCTGGCTGGCAAATTCTCGATGGACGGCGGCGCTGTAATCGCAGGAAAGGGAGCCAAAGTCACCACCAGCCCGATTTACAGTCAAGTTTCCGGCGAATTGCCGATCGACGAGTTGCCCGAAATGCAGAACAGCGCCGGCAAACCGTTCAGCATCGTCCGTTTCGAAATCGAAGCATTGACCAAAGGGCCAGTAACTTTCGCATTGAACAGCCCCGGCGGCGTGACGGCCTACAACGGCAGCAAATCATTGAAAGTCTCCGACGGTACGATCACCGCCGACCTTTCACAAGGTATTCAACCGATCACGCTGGTTCTCGACCGAAACGTTGTGAAAGGCGGTTTGAAAGTAGAACTGAAAGATGTTACCGGCGGCGCGCAGACGCGCTTGAAGGTAGGAAGGTAGTTTTGATGGATATTATTGAATGCAGCCGGCTCATTTTGTGGGTCGGCTGTTTTTTTGTTTGATAAATATTTTGTGCCCTCCGATAATGGATATAGTATGCTTGATAATTGCTTCCAGGATTCGGACTTTTCCGCCGTAAATTGGCATTGACGAATGGCTTAAAAAGGTGTAAATTTGTTCTGACTCAAATTACTCACGTCTATGCAAACGATATAAAAGAAAGTTGGCAAAGTATTGGAAGGCAAGCCAAAGCCTGGGAAGTTAACAGCACGGGAAATCCATGAGGATCTGATCGATATGAAGGTCTATGAGGAGCGGAAGAATGGAGAGTTTGTATCAGAAGAAGAAGCCATGGAATTCCTGCGGAACCATGGTAAAATATGAGATATAAAATCAGTTACGAAAAACACGCACTGAAAGAACTTAAAAGGCTGCCGTCAAAAGCCGTAGGTCAAATCCTTCGAAAAATTAATTCCCTGGCTGAGAATCCCTATCAGGCAGGGATCAGAAAGCTGAGTGATAGCAGATCATTCTCCCAAAATCCGATACAGCTCCAAATTCAAGTAATAGTGATTTCCCTGAATTACTCTGCGCTGCAACACGCCTAAATCAATCAATTGATTTAAATACTTCTTCGCAGTATTCTCTGCATATAACCGCTGATCCGTCAAATGTTTGACCCGGGTAAATGGCTGGGTCAAAATGGCGTTGACGAGAAGTTCGGGCCGGGTGATGGCGGTGTCGTCGAGAATGACCTGACGAATGGCGTCTTTGGCGTTCAGGATGTCGTTGATTTTGTTGTACGTCAATATGGCCGTTGTTTCGACGGCTTTCAGCATGAATTTGAGCCAGGTATTCCAGTCGCCGCGCTGGCTGACGCCCATTAAGCCGCTGTAATAATCATCCCGATTGTCGAGAATATAGCGGCTGAGAAAAAGAATGGGGTAATCGAGCAATCCTTTGTTGGTAAGGTAATTGATATTGAAAATACGACCGGTCCTCCCGTTGCCGTCGCGGAATGGGTGAATGGCTTCGAACTGGTAGTGCCCGATCGCCATTTTCAGCACAGGATCGACTTTGAAGGCCTTATCATCATTCAAAAAATTGACGAGGTTGCGCAGCTTGGCTTCCAATATGCCTGCTCCTCTGGGCGGTGTGTACACGGCCTTGCCTGCATTAGGACCGGTACCCCCTTGCCGTATATGCGTTTGTATAAATGGCGGCCTGATGCCCTCCGTAGTTTGATAAATTTCCTAATACACCACCCTGAAATAGCCCTCGCTGAACTGTTCGCTGTTTTTCAGAAAGTCGTGGCCGAACCAGAGCGCCTCCCGGTAGCGCAGGACTTCCTTGGCCGAGCTGCTCATTTCATTGGCCCGTTCCTCGCTGAATGCCTTATACAGTTCATCGTCGGTCGTGAAGATGTTTTCGATCGCGCTCGACGCCTTCGCTTCCTGCAAGCTGATCGTGTTGATCAGCATGGCTTGATTTGGAATGGCTATGCTACGGCCTTGCAGCCTTCCCAATGCCGCTTTCGCGTTCGCCAGCGCCTCGTAGACGTCGATATTCCGGTACAGTTCTTCGGAAATCGGAAGTTCGGGAAGGTCATTCCAGGGGATATTTCGGTCTGGGTTGATCGGGTACGGCATGTTGGTGGGCTAATTTGGGTATTAAAATTGTGGTGTTTTTAATGTTAGCTCTGGTTTTGACATCAAATTTAATGTTTAAAATCGAGCTAACATTAAAATTATAGTGTTTTTAATGTTAGCTTGATTTTAGGCATTAAACCGGGAAGATCGCGTGTAGAACTCCTGTTTCTTTGCGCTTTCGAAACAGTAAATTTCCGACGCGCCCACTTTTAAATACATTCACATTCAATCCCAATTACAATCATGCTCAAAAAATTACTGGCCCTGTCTCTTCTGATCGGAAGCGCGGTTACAGCGCATGCACAGCAGTTCAAGGCGTTGCTTTTTACCAAAACCGCTGGTTTTCACCACGTTTCAATCCATGAAGGCGTGGCCGGGATCAGGAACCTCGCATCAAGGCATAACTTCTCGGTCGACTGGCAGGAGAATGCCGATGTTTTCAATGACAAAAGTCTGGCTAACTACGCCGTTGTGATCTTCCTGAACACAACCGGCGATATCCTCAACGATACCCAGCAGGCAGCGCTCGAAAAGTACATTAAAAGCGGAAAAGGGTGGGTAGGCGTCCACGCCGCAGCCGATACAGAATACGATTGGCCATGGTACGGCAAGTTGGTGGGAGCTTATTTCAAAACGCACCCGGCGCAGCAAACCGCATTCCTCGACGTTAAAGACAGCAACTTCCCAGGCCTCGAACGTTTCCCGAAACGCATGCTCTGGACCGACGAGTGGTACGAATACAAAAAACCCCTCAACGCCGACGACCTGAAAGTGCTCATTAACCTGGACGAAAAAACTTACGATCCTAAAACCAGTCAGGGCACCGGCATGGGCGAGCACCCGATTGCATGGTACCACAACTTCGACGGCGGCCGCGCATTCTATACCGGCCTGGGACACATTGGTCTGGTGTACTCGGATCAGTCGTTCCTCGACCACCTTTATGGCGGCATTTACTGGGCTGCTACGGGGAAAGGGGTGAAGTAGTGGCTGGGCGGATTTTTTGACCGCCGACGGCCGACCGCTGACCGCCGATAGGCTTTGGCCACAGCGTGGCCATCTGTTTATAGAAATTCAGATTCCCTATAATGTTTCAGCTCCGGAGGAGCTTCCTGATCCATCGCGACAGGAAGCTCCTCCGGAGCTGATTCGTTTGGGGAATTCCTGGACTTCTATAAGCAGGTAACCGCGCTGTGGTTATTTTTGTGAAAATAATTTAATGGTGTAGTCGAGCAACGCGGTGTCGCCGATCTTTCCGTGACCTGGTATCACGACTTGCACGTCGGAATACTTTTCTTTGATCTTCGTTACGGTCGCGGACCATGCCTCCACATTGGCATCGGCCAGGTTGCCTTTGGTCGCGTCGACTTCCTTGATCAGGCAACCACCGAACATCACCTTTTCGGAAGGGAAGTAGCCGATAATATTGTCGCGCGTATGTCCTTCACCGTAAAATGCCGCCACGACTGCTTTTTTACCAACTTTGAGGTCCAGCTTATTATCGAAACCTTTCTGTGGCACCGGGAATTTATGTTCCTTGTCGAATGCAATCGTCTTGTTGGTCGCGTACGACGGGAGTCCGTGATCGTGGAATGCCTTCAACCCGCCTACGCAATCCTCATGGAAATGCGTGGCGATCACAGCTTTTACCTTGCATTTCAAACTGTCCTCTACCCATTTGATCACTTTTTCAGATGTTGCGTCGTTCGCCGGCGTGTCAAAAATCACCGCCTCACCGCCGTCAAAAACGATCAGTCCATTGCAGGGAACTTTGCCGAAAGTTTCGGTTTGCAGGTAGGTGAGGTGCTGGTAGGAGTGGTCGGTCAACTTTTGGATCACAAGGTCGTCTGTTTTGAAGCTTTTGTCAGGCGTCTGCGCGCGTATGCATGTGTACAGGAGGGCGAGCAGGCAGGTGAGGATGTGTTTTTGCATGATTAACTTTGAAATGGGGAGTGAACAGTTGACTGAATGGCAAGATACTGGAATTTGCTATATTGGGGCGCTAAACGACATACATTATGTTTGAGATTACAAATGGCATTAACAATACTTCAATCGAAGTCTATTGTGAGATCGAGTGGCTTCGGGATTTTGGGCATTCCTTGAATGCGTTTCCAAAGTCAATAGACGATTCCGTAGATTTTAAACAAGTTGAGTGAGATGCTATTAAATTGGAATCCACTTTTGTCACGGAACATAGAGTGGATTGCCGAAGATTAATCTTAAAATAAATGGGAATCGGGAAAAAGGAGTTTTTTAAACGCGCTGCGAAAGCGTTGGCGGGATTGATTGATAATCCATTGAAGCAGGTCTCGACCAACAATAACTACTACGTTAATAAACAATTCGGGATCATTTTGGAAAAGCCTGATACGTGGGGATTTGTTTCTGTAAATGATTACGAACGGTTGTTGGACGAGCAGATTATTGATGAGGAATGGGTTGATAAGGAGGAGGTCGCGGAAGTGGTGGGAGAACCTGCATTCATTATCACCAAATACTGGCCGGATTCTCCGGAAAATGAAGGAAAGTTTTCGCCCACGATCGGCGCATTTATCACGCACAAATCCGAGCTGGATTTTGAATTTGATTCTTTTGAAGAGCTGATCGAATTATCCGGGGAAGGTACGGCCGTTATTTTGAAGGACTTTCGCGAGTATGAAATTGAAGGGCCTATCCAAATTTCCGGGCGGAAGGCGTATATCCGGCATGCGAGCTACCTTTTTGAACATTTAAAACTCAATGGAGATGTCTTGACAAGATTGACGGTGCTGATTATCGAACACAATGATTATTATTACTACATTAACATGCATGACTCCGATGAGGTGGGTGAAAACGCTCACAACGAGTTCCAAACCTTCATGAAATCAATTGTTCTGATCTGATCCACATAATCCCTGGCCCATGCAAACACTCGCCACCATTCTCGTAGCCCTCGTCGCGCTGGAACATCTTTACATTCTCTACATCGAAATGTTCGCCTGGGAAACCAAGGGCAAGGAAACTTTCAAAGGCTCCCTCGCGCCGGAGCTTTTCAAGCCTACCAAGACGCTGGCGGCGAACCAGGGGCTTTATAACGGCTTCCTCGCTACGGGGCTGATCTGGTCGCTGCTGATCGAGGACCATCATTGGCGGTTGTATGTCGGGGTTTTCTTTCTGACTTGTGTGATTGTTGCGGGGATTTACGGGGCTGTGACGGCCAGCAGGAAGATATTTTTCGTGCAGGCGCTACCGGCGATCGTCGCTTTGGTGGTGTTGCATTTGTAAGGGAGATCAGTTAACGCAACGTCGCGACTATTCCTGTTTAACAAAAATTTATCTAAATTCGGGTAAACACTGGTGTTATGAGGACGTTGAATGTATCGATTTCGGAAAATGAATATAAACGTCTTGGGCTAAAGGAAGAGAGTCTGACTTTTTCAGAACTCTTCAATTTGGTTAGCAAGGAGCTGATTCGGCAGAATCTGGAAAAATCTGTTGAATTGGCGGAAAAATATGGTCTGTCGGATATGACGATGGACGAAATCACCGAAGAGGTGAAAGCTGTACGCACACATGCAAAAAGTAATCATTGATACAAATGTCTTTGTATCAGCACTTATCCAGAAAAATTATCCCTATCTGATCGTTCGGCAGCTCTTTGTCGAAGAAAAGATACAGCTTTGCGTTTCAGACGAACTGCTTGCTGAATACTACGAGGTCTTGTCCAGACCCAAATTTTCGCGATTTCCTGATTTCTTTATCCGCGCCGAGGCGCTACTTGCGGACATTGATAACAGGGCGGTGAAATACTATCCCAGTGTAAAAATTAGTATCATTTCCGATCAAGATGACAATAAAATCCTGGAACTGGCAGAGGAATGCATGGCGGACTTCATCGTGACCGGAAATACCAATGATTTCACCTTCCCGGAGTATAAAGGAGCGCGAATATTAACTCCGAAGGATTATTGGAATATAGCATCTAGTTAGTTGTCGGATCTAGACAGATAAGACGAAGCTTCGGGTATCACATCTTAATGTAGAATAAATCCCCAGCAGTTTAAGTGTGCATTGGCACCCCAGGCTTCTGGGAGCAGATAGCCGCGTCCGCTGAGTCATTGACTTCGGCCGGATAATTATCCTTTCTCCTGATGTCCATCGTGCGGTACAAATTTCCCTTAATACCGACCGGCTGCGTGCGGATACAATTGAAAGCACCGCAGCGGCCTGGTTTAGTTCGAAATTTAACGGGAAACATGCATGACGGCAGTCGCTTATGGTATTTGGAAAGGGCAGGAGAAAAGTAGTGAAAATGACATAATTGCAAATCTGGATCCGCTTGGGGCCGACGATTTGATGAAGAGAATACCTGATATCAACAACAGCAGGGATGTAAGTGCGCTGGTGTCATTGGCGAACACGGTGACGCCTTCCTTGTGTGGTGCGCAGGATTTAGAATACCATCAGGCCAATGCGGCGATTCGGGATATCGGTATTTTTCTGGGTTCGATCAAAAGACATGGTATTGAGCCTTGTGCTGTTATCCATGATCTGGAAGCTATAATGAATGTGTTGGCGGAGACGACTTCGATGCCGCCTCGCGATACGCTGTTGCATTACACGGTTTGGAACCCGGCCGATCATCGCAGGCGTACGTATACGGATACACGTGACGAGCATTGCCTGATCGATAGTGTTGTGAAAGCGATGGACCCGTTGGTGAAGGCGATACGTTTGCTGGCAAATTTGCATCATACGCCTATGCAATTCACTGATTTTAAAATAATTTGTGAGAATGCGGCGGCCCGTTTCCAGCAAGTGGTTGACGGCATGGTACTGGCGCGACGGAATGTGTCGTTGTCCTTTTTTGCCACCGAGCTTCGGCTGTATTTCGATCCGGTGCGTATTGGCGGGCGTGAATACCTCGGCCCCGGGGCGGTGGAGATGCCAATGTTTGTGTTCGATCAGCTGCTTTGGAGTTGTGATTGTGCGGATGAGGATTACCGCGTTTTCAAGGAAACCTACCTGCCTTATGTTCACCCTGAAATGCGGGATATTTATTTGAAATACCAAAAGCACGACAGCTTGCTAGGTAAATGCTTCCGAACGATCATCGACGATCGCCTTGATTTCGACCCGATTGTGCTGGAATCCATGCGCGCGCTCCGGCAGTGTTTCCAGCAGCTGAAACGGTTCAGAATGCCGCATAAGAAGGTTGCCGAGGAAGCTTATGCGCAGGAAATTCGGGAAGTGGATTCGGAGAATAGCGACCACCGAAGTCACGGCAGCGGCGGCTATTCTCCTGATATTCTTTCGCATATTGTGAAGCTGACCAACCAGAAGGTGGCGAAACTGGATGCCTACATTTCCTTCTATGAGGTCAAGTCCGGGGCGTCATTGGTTTATTCCGGCAGGTAAGTGGTGCTGATCACTGGATAATTTTCAACCCCATCCAGTAAGAATCCCCCTCGCCGCGCACGATTTTGAAATGCGTGTTCAAAATGACCGCCGTGTTCACAAACGACAGCAGGAATAGAATGCACACCACCACGAGTGGGTTGACAAACATATGTCCTGCAAAAGTTTGTACCACCATTGTGATGGTGATACCGTAGACGAGGATCGCCCAGGTGATCTGAAAGTTCAGGATGCGTTTGCCGAGGTCGTCGACCCCTGCGATGCGGCGTTTGTTGTAGAGCCAAAGTATCAGTGGGACGAGGACGCCGCCCATTGGCAAGATCCAGAACGACAATGCGGAAAGGTTCAGGATTTTCAGGAATGAAGCATCCTCTGCGGGCGCCGGGGTAAGGCTTTCCACGAGTACATCGAGCGCCTGAGCGAGTAAGCGGAGCGTTTCCCCGCGCGGGATGGTGTCGCCGGCTTCGATGCGTTGTAATGTGCGCAGGTTAATGCGTGCGCTTTCGGCCAGGCTTTCCTGTGAAAGTCCCTTCGCCCGGCGCAGGGTTTTGATTTGTTCCGAAATGTTTAGCTTGCTCATATTGAAGTTGGTTTACCCAAATTTAACCATTCAGGAGCGGGAATGATAGCGGCATTGCTACGGCATTTGCGTGTGGTGGTAATTTCACCGGTCGAAAAGCCCGCATTTTCGGTGCATTTGACTGCTCTGCCATCGGAATTCCAGCCTCAACTTGTATCGCTATTGCCGGGCAAATACTCCAAATCGCGTAGCAATGCCGTCAGGCATGTGATATAGGTAGGAAGATCAAGGGAACAGCTAATCGTTAATCCCGGCAGGGATGCAACAACAGAAACCTGCGTGCTTGTCTCTTGCGTGGTTGTTTCATGCCCAGGGGCATTGGATTATCGCTATTCCATTGATCTGCTACCTATATCACATGCCTGACGGCATTGCTACAAATATTGCGGCGCTCTGCGCCTTTTTGCTAATAGCAAACCCTCACTTCACGGTATACCAATCCCTCACCCGCACATCGATCTTGCTATCCTTCTCATTCACCAATTTCTTAAACGCCTCCGTATCACTAAACCCACCCTGCCCGCGATAGTGGTAAGGATAAACCACCTTCGGCTTGAATGCCAGCACGGTAGCGGCAGCCTCATTAATATCCATCGTATAAGGCAAATTCATGCATACAAATGCGACATCAATGTTCTTCAACGCCTTCATTTCCGGGATGCCGGAGGTGTCGCCGCTGAGGTAGACGGATTTGCCGCCCATTTTGAGGATGTAGCCGTTGCCGCGGCCTTTGGTGTGGCGCGAGTCTGCCGTTTCGGGCAGGTTGTACATCGGGATGGCGGTAATGGAAATGCCGAGCTTTTCGGTGGTGGCACCGTTGGCGAGGACGGTCGTTTTGGCTTTCAGGGCGTCGGACATTTTGTCGGCGACGGCTTGGGGAGCGACGATCACGGTGTTGGTCAGGTCGAGGGCGTCGAGGGAAGCCGGGTCGAAATGGTCGCCGTGGATGTCGGTGATCACGATCAGGTCGGGTTTGGCGATGCCGACGAAGGTTTTCTGACCTTGGTAGGGGTCGGCGTAGATGGTTTTGCCGTTCCACGTGAGCGCGAGCGTGGCGTGGTTGAGCGGCTGGATTTTGAGCGGGCCTTTGGACGTGGCGATTTCGTCGGGCTTAGGAAGCTGCGCCCAGCAGAGTGAGGCCGCAAGCATGAGCAAAAAGGTGAAAGTAGTTTTCATGATCTGGATAGTTAGATTGACCAAATTTAGGGTTTACAGGGCCGCAAGCAAGTTTTTGCAGATTTTTTCATCGCTTTTTAATAGCGAAGTGCCGGACTTGTTTAGCTTGCAGCCGCATTTTGTAAAACGCATTCGAATGATTCTTCATCGCCTGATGGCCGCCCGCATGGCGCGGTTCGTGTTCTGCCTGATCTCTATGTTCGTCGCCGGGAGCGGCGCATTCCACGCATCGGCCCAAAAGTTCGTAGTAGCGCCATTCAATTTCAACATTCAAAGCGGCTCCTACACGCCCGCAAGCACGGACGTGAAGGCGCTCGCGGAGGTGAAAACGGAAATCCCTGCGCAGACTTTTGCGGCAAAGCCTGATCCCGATCTGTCGCTCATATATCCCCAGCCCGGTGGTATATTGCTTTTTAAATCAATGAAAAGGGCCAATCCAGCTAATGTCGCTGGCAAGTTGGTCGCTCCTTCCCTGGCGATTGTGGATACGATTTTTCATAACCAGGTTTATAATCAACAAGTAAATGGCCAGGATAGCTTTACTTTCGATCTCTGGTACTCAGTGCTAATCGACGGCAAGCGCTATTACACCGATTTCCGGCCACATAATCTCGAAGCATTTCGCTACCCGCTGGTATTTCACAAACAGCTCTTCATGCTAGCCTGCCAGGTTACCGGCTACGAAGTTTACGCCGACAAAGGCTATCCCGAGCATTTTCACATCGCGGTTTTCGATATGCAGAATGGTGGTATCAAAACGCGCTTCATCAGCGAGGAACTGCCTTTTCATTACGGAAACGAATTTTTAGATGAAAGCGACAATGTTATTAAATCTCAATACAATGAAAAGGACCACACTTTTCGCATTGAAATCGAAGGGTTGAATGAAACTTACAAAGGTGTTTGGGATGGTAAAGTGTTGAAGCATTTGAAATAGACATGGCAACAATCCATTTAACGACATTGATTCATGCACCGATAGACGCCTGTTTCGACGCAGCACGGAGCGTTGATGCACATTTGTCTTCGGCACATGGTACGAATGAAAAAGTGGTAGCAGGTCGGATGTCGGGATTGTTTGAAGCAGGTGATGTCGTTACCTGGGAAGCAAAACATCTAGGTATCAGACAACGACTTACAGTTGAAATCGTCCGAATGTCCGTACCGACATATTTTGAAGACAGGATGGTGAAAGGCGCTTTCAAAAGTATGCTTCACGAACATCATTTTGTGGAAGAAAACGGTTCGACGGTTATGACCGACGTGTTCAGTTATGAAACGCCGTTTGGCATTTTAGGTATTCTTTTCGATAAATTGTATTTGGAGAATTACATGAGGAAGTTTTTGCAGAAAAGGAATGCGCATTTAAAGCATATGCTCGAAAGTACCTAAGATGCAGGCTATGACTAATTTAGCACGCACCCCTCAAAGTATGGTCACCGAACCCAATATTTCCATAACCTCCGCTTCGTCGTTACTCTGCCCGTAAATACTCAGCTTCCTGAAAGCGTCGACTTCAATATAGAGGCCGATTAATCCTTTTCCGCGCACTTTGGGTCTTACGGTGAGGGCCTTGTAGCCATTGCGCAATGATTCGGTGCGGTAATGCGTGGCTTCCGTTTCTTTCGTGAAGCGGTAGGAGAACATGCCGATGTCGTACCGAAGGGTGTCTCTTCCATTGGTAATACCGCCCACTTTGGAGTCGTAACCCACTCCTTCGAACCGCTTCCAGCTGGCTGGTGCTACAAATGAAAAGTCTTCGAATATGACCGGAGTCGGCTGGTCTTTTTTGCAGGACACAGCCAGCAGCAATGCGAGAATTGGTATAAAGGTTTTCATCGTTCTAAGTTGAGGAATTTGAGATATTCCCAAGATTAAAACCCGCTGTACTTGGTTGTAAAAGAATGCATTGTTTATATAAAAAGCATTCAAGGCACTTTTGCACAGGTACCTTGAAAGCTATAATGCTACACAATCGGCGCCTCCTCCTCACGTACGGGCGGCTGCGCATCCGCCCCCGCAAGCCTTTGCAGCACGTGCGCGACCACGGGCCTGCAACTGAACAGGTAGGCGTGATGGTTCATGAGGAAATGCCGGTCCCAGAAGGTGCTAAGCAGTTTAATGCCGCTATAATCGCCTTCGCGGGCTTTGGCCATGGCGTCGTCGGTGTTGTCGAGGAAGCCGTAGTAGAGCGGGTCGGGTTCGGGATCGGTGCTATTTTTGATAATATCCAGCACGTTATAAAAGTTGAAGCCTTCTTCGAGTTGGAGATTGGGATCGTTTTTGAAGATTTCGTCGCCGTAACTGCCCAGGTTGCGGAAGTCGGTGGTGAGGCCTTCGGCGTCGGGGCGGGGATCGAATGCGGCTGTATTTTCATTGAGATTGAACTGCTTGGAGCTCACATACAGCAGGTAATCGCTCGGGTCGTAGTAAATGTGAACGTTTTTGGCGAGTTGTTTTAAAGGGGTGTAATTGTAATGAAAATGCGGCCCTTTGAACTTCCTGCGCATGTTTCTGAGCTGCACGCCGCCTTTTTGTACCGCCAGGTGTGTTATATCCGGCGCCATAAGGAATATATTTTCGAAAATGCCGGTCGGGATGCTGTGGCCGTCGCCGGGGTTGACCATGCCGTTCAAAAGCTGGTGGCCAAATGAATGCACGACGAGGTTGAGCGTTTTACCCGCTTCTTTCAGTTTTCGCGAAAGCACCTCAAAATATTCAAACAACCCATTCCGCGTGAACTGCTCGCCGTAGCCGATCGAACGGTCGTCGGCCTTCTTGCGCCAGCCGTAGGATGGCCAGCCGAAATACAGCACATTGGCGACGCTGTTTTGAGGATGAGCTAGATAGCTCTGCACGAATTGCGGCACGAGTTCGAGTTTGAGGCCCGGTTCCCAGTCGAACCCGTGAATGTACACAAATACGTGTTTGCGTGATTCGGGCAGTCGGGTAACGGCCTGCGTGACGCCGGTGGCCCATACTTCGGGAAACAGCTCCATTACCTTGAAATCGCGGTTCGGGGCAGGAGGGAGGTTCGCGAAGGCGAGCTTGCTAGGTGCATCTGCCATATCGATGACCGGAATGCCGGCTTTATTGGCCCGATAGCAAATGAAGAAATGCGATTTGTCCAGATCCGACAAGCCCGAGTAGGCATCGAGCTCCACTTTATTTGCGATCACCTTTGTGCCGCCGCTAGTAACGTACCACAATGTACGTCCGTCGTTTTCTGCGCGGATGATCGTCACTTTGGTGCCTTTGGTGAGTAAAGGCTGCGTGCCGTTCGGTCCCGGGCGTTGCGATTGCCGGTCGAGGTCGTCGTTGATAATGCCTTCCATAGGGGGTGATGTTTATGGGATCAAGGTATTTCTACAAGCTTGGGGATATCAGAAATCTACTCGCCGTTTGTTATTAACCGGTATCAGGCTGGCACGATGTGCGCATTTTATGCAGTATAGCGGCCTTTTGTGCATTTCAGGGCACTTTGGTACGGTTTTGGATTAATATTCGGCATAACCATCCAAACACCAAAGATGAAAGCTGTTATTTCGATGTTATTCGCCGCCTCCGTTATGGTAGCTTGTAACACGCAGTCTGACAAGCAGGAAGCACTCTTGAAATCACAACAAAAAACCATTGATTCCATGCGTGTAGCCATGGAAAAGCAGGCCATTATAGATTCGATGAGTGCACTACATGCGCAACGTGAAGAAGCGGAAAAGTGGGAAGAAATCGAGAAAAATGAGGCAACAAGCCACACACAGGCCGTTGCAAATGCTCCTGCACAGACGGCTCCCGCTAAAAAGAAATGGAGCCACACCGCCAAAGGAGCGGTCGTAGGTGCGGGTACGGGTGCGATCACCGGCGCGATTATCAACAAAAAGCGGGGTGAAGGCGCATTGATCGGTAGCCTTATCGGTGCCGGCGTAGGCGCAGGTACCGGCGCGATCGTCGACCACAGTGTCAAAAAACGTAAACAGCAATAATCACATACGCTATATAAAGTTCAATTGCCGGTCGTTTGGCCGGCAATTTTTTTGTACTATTTCATCGGTTGCGGCGTGAGCATGGGCGCATTGCCCTGTCTCGGCAAGCGGTATACGTCGCCGTTCGCGTTGGAAAAGTAAATAAACGATTCGGACGGTTTCCTACCATGACCATCCGCCCAGATCGCGTAAAACCCGTCCTGCGCGTGCACGGGCTTGCGTACGTACGAGTGGTTCATCGGGCTGTTGCGGGTAAGGTGCCTTTCCAGCGCCCATTGCCTGCCGCCATCATCGCTCCGCCACATCGCCACTTCCCCGCCCGGGTTGTAAGCCTGCGGCCCGTCGACGCTCGGCCCGACGACCCGCCAACTGTGCTTCGAAACATGGTAAACCGAGCCCATATCGTAGTTGTTATCGGACGTCGTAACGATGTGGTGTTCCCAGCCTTCCTTACCCGGCCGGTACAATGTCCATTCGCGCGGGCCGTTCGCCGGGCCGGCCTCGTAGCCTTTGCTGGCGATGACCAGGATCGCCGGTTTGTTTTGCTGGTCGAAGGTGATGTCCAACAGATAGCAATTCCGTTTTTCGCTCGCATAATCGTGGACGGTAGCGGGATTTTGCGGGCTGGTCAATGGTAGCTGCACCATTTCGCCACCGATATTCTGCCAGGTTTTGCCAAAATCCGAAGTTTCGAGGTAATGCAGGTTCGTGCGGTAATTAAGGCCTTTTCCTTTGGGATGATAATCAAACGCCACGC
Organism: Dyadobacter soli; assembly: GCF_900101885.1. Taxonomy (GTDB): domain Bacteria; phylum Bacteroidota; class Bacteroidia; order Cytophagales; family Spirosomataceae; genus Dyadobacter; species Dyadobacter soli. Next base: position 24,751 of record NZ_FNAN01000011.1, read on the forward strand.
CGATTTTACCGTTCCGCTCGGTACTGATCTGGTAATGCCCTTCCTCGATATGCGCCAGCACTTTCCATTCATTCCAATGCTCGCCGTCGGCGGTAGTATTGTACCCGATCACGCGCTGACCGGCTTTGTTGTATTTGGTAAAAAGCGCAATAAAGCCTTTTCCTTTCACAGGGTAAACCTGAAAATAGGAGAAATTGGTAAACGGCTGCGGCTTGCCATTGACGATTTCCGTCGCGTTGATCAGCTTAAAATCGCTGATATCGTAAGGTCTTTTGCTTTTGTGAATGTACGAAGGGCGTGAAATGCCGTGCGAGGTGGAGAAAATCCAGATGTAGCCCCTGTCGTCGATGGAAATCACTGGATTATCGTGGGCATCGGTGGTCTTTTTGTCCAGGATCGTCAGCGGGTTCGCAACTTTGCCGGTCCGGTGGTCGAAGTAGGAGACGTTGTGCATTAATGTACTATTCGTGCTATCGGTACCGCCGAAACAGAAGAAGGTTTTATCGACCGCTCGGGCATATACTGCGAACGGCCGGTGATTGGCCGGGTAAACCGCCAGTCCACCGCTATATTTGTAAACGTATTCGTCGTTTGAAGGCTGGTTCATGTACCAGATTCCGCGGAAGCCATTGGCCCTTTTCATAATGATTTCCGCCTCGGCGAACTGATTGTCCTGTGCCGTGGCTGGGATGATGACGGAGGTCAGGAAGGTCATGAAAGTCAGGACGGTCATGAAAGTCATGAAAGTTATGAAGCTCATGAAAGTCGGGAGTTGCTTTCGTACCGGGCGGGATTTTTGCAGAACAGTCATAATGCGGCAGTGTAACTGGTGATCACTTGTTAGGAAAACCGGCAAAGCAGGTTAGCTACTGATAGAAAGCGAAAACTTGTCGCAAATGACCCTTCCGAAAGGCGTTTTGACACCCTGTTCGAAAGTCGTGGCGCTTCTAACTTTGTGTTATCAAAGTCAAAACTAATCAACCATCAACTTTTTGAAATCATGAGAAAGATCATCACCAACACATTCGTAACATTAGATGGCGTAATCCAGGCACCCGGCGGGCCTGAGGAAGATCGTGCCGGCGGCTTCGAGTTCGGCGGGTGGTCGTTCAACTACTGGGACGATGTAATGGGCCAGGTCATGGGCGAGGGCATGAGCCAGCCGTACGACCTGCTGCTGGGCCGCAAAACTTACGACATTTTCGCCGCGCACTGGCAGTTTATCGAAAACGATCCCACCGCCGACCAGTTCAATGCCTGCAACAAGTACGTGGCAACACAAACTTTAAAGGACGCCACGTGGCAAAACACCATTTTGCTTAATGGCGACACCGTAGAGCAAGTGAAAGCGCTTAAAGCCGAAGACGGCATCGATTTGCAGGTGCACGGCAGCGCAGACTTCATACAGACGCTCCTCCGCCACAACCTCATCGACGAAATGAACATCTGGATCTTCCCGCTCGTGATCGGTAATGGTAAAAAGCTTTTCACCGACGGTACCATACCTTCCAATTTGAAATTGACTAAACATACCGTGTCAGGTACCGGTGTGATCATCACCACCTACATCCCCGACGGCGATATCAAACCAGGCTCATTTGCCTTGGACGAGCCTACTGAGCTGGAATTGAAGCGCCGTGAAGGGATCAGGTAACGGGCAGATTTTACGGATTTTTACCTTGTAATTCTAACAGCAGATGTTATAATTACAAGGTAAATTTTTGACTAAAGCACCAAAAATGGCCTGGAATCCCGACACTTATAACCGTTTCAAAACCGAACGTTCGGCACCTTTTTATGATTTGCTGGCGCTGCTCAATGTACAACCGGGTTTAACGGCAATCGACCTGGGCTGCGGTACCGGTGAGCTCACGGCAAAACTGGCTGAAATCCTGCCCGATTCAGATGTTTTAGGCGTCGATTCGTCGGAAGAAATGCTGCGCAAATCGCAGGACGCCGCTCGCGGTGCGTTGCGATTTGAATGCATTTCCATTGAAAATCAATTGAGTAAAGAGCAGCAATGGGACGTGATTTTCTCCAATGCAGCCCTGCAATGGGTGCCCGATCATGAAGTACTTTTTCCAAAGATCATCAATCGTTTGAAGGCGGGAGGTCAGTTGCTGATACAAATGCCCGCCCAGCATCATAACCTGACCAACGAGCTGCTTGAAGAGTTGGGCGAACAACAGCCCTACGCGCAGATTTACCAGGGCTGGAACCGCATTTCGCCGGTACTGGAAATCAACCGGTATGCTGAAATCCTGTTCGAAAACGGCAGCAAATCCATGCAGATTTTCGAGAAAATATACCCGCTGGTGCTCGAAGATGTGGATGCGTTGGTAACCTGGGTATCCGGCACGGCACTGATACCTTATCTGGAAAGGCTACCCGAGGATATGCAAAGTCGTTTCCGGGACGATTACAAAACATTATTAGCAAAGCACTTCCCGAAAAAGCCTGTTTTTTATCCGTTTAAAAGGATATTGATGGCGGGGGTGTTTTAACAAAAATCAGGGTCGGATAATGTCCGGCCCTGGTCCTTGTTTTGTGAGGTATCAACTACTATGCATACGCCCCCGCAAACCGCTTCGCGAAGTCTTCCAGTTTAAACTTCCCCTTTATTTCCCCTCGGTTTTTCCAGTAATCTTCCTGCATCTTGCCGTTTTGCAACGCCTGGCCCATGTCTCGGTAGAGGCCGGCGAAGCTTTCGTTCAGGCCGGCTTGCAGCATTCCGTTGTAGCTGTCCTCGTCGGAGAAAGTAACCCAGGGCGTACCTTCCTTGCCGACGGCCGCGCCCAGTACCGTTGCGATTTCGGACGGATGACGCTCGTCGCTGGAAATGTAGGTGATCGTCTGAGCCTCGGCGAATGGTGCGAGAAGTTGCTCTGTGGCTACTTTGGCAATGTCGTCGGTATCAACGAGTACCAGTTTTTCTTCGGTACCGCCGAAGTTGCTGCCGGCGATGCCCGCATTTTTGATCAGGCCGATTTGTGAATAGAGATTATTGAAGAAATAGGATGGGCGGAGGATTTTGACCTGCAATTCCGGAATCGCCGCGAGTTTTTCTTCGAGGTAACCCAATGCATCGATCGGCCCCGCGCCCTTACGCAGGTGTGCGCCAATGCTGCTCAGGAGCACGATGCGCGTGATACCCGCGGATTGAATGGCTTGAATGTATTTATCGGCCACCTCAATCTGGAATGCGGCGTAGTTGTCCAGCGAGAAGTCGCTCGGGATCATCAGGTAAGCTACGTCACCGCCTTTGAATGCCGATTCAAGGAATGCAGCATCCTGCACGGAGCCGATGGCGGCTTCCGCACCCAGGCCTTCGATTTGGGCTTTTTTATTGGAATTACTGCTGATAACAACTACTTCATGACCAGCTTTTACGAGATTCTGTGTTACGGGGAGGCTAATGTTGCCGAGTGACCCTGTGATAATGTATTTCATGTCTTTTCGAATTGTTTATTGATGGGACAAAACTATATTTGTACTTACTTTTTGACAAGTACTTACCCGAGAGTATGTATGACTAAAATCAAAGAAAACTCGACCTACAATGCGAACCGCGAGATTGTAATGCAGGAATGCCCGGTTACGTATGTGATGAACAAGATCGGCGGGCATTGGAAGCCGATCATTCTCTACCATCTTCTGGCAGGCAGCAAGCGGTACAGCGAGATTAAGAAGGCCATGCCGCACATTACCGAAAAAATGCTCATTCAGCATTTAAAACAGCTTGAAACCGACCGGTTGCTCATCCGCGAGGCCAAACCGGTAGTGCCGCCGTATGTCACCTACACACTCACGGAAGGCGGGCGAGAGCTGGAATCGGTGATCAATGCGATGGCCGAATGGGCTTACAGGGATATGAAACGGAGCAATGTGCTGGTAGTCGCTGAGATGGCCGTATGATAGGGGGACAAACTTTTTGTACCATTCCCGTCGGCTACTGACATACTGTTGTCAGAAGAGGGATTATTTTGCGTCAAAAAAATACACCTGCTATGAAAGTCCATACCACCAACTACGAAAATACATTGATCGAGGTCGCCGATGATTGCCCGGCAGCGGGCGGCGAAATACCTCCGATGAAAGGCGATTCCAAAACTGTGGCTGGCATTCAATATGAAATGATCAGCAAGAACCCGTACAAGTTCACGTCCGACGATGTGCTGTTCAATGTTTTCGCGGAACGGAAGGATCTGACGGAAAGCGAGCTGGAAGATGCCCGGAAGCAGTTTTTTTCCAAAGGTCAGGCATGTATGCGTGCCTCGCCGCTCACGAAGCGCTACGGCTGGGGCGTTCATAGCGACAAAGATGGCAAGGTCGCGCTGTACGCATGCGATAGTACAGAGTATAAGCAATTGAAGGAAGAAATGAACACGGTAAAGGCGATGAAGTCGCGCCGGTAGAGTAGGGGAATGCCTTACAGCTGTTTGAAAACGAGGAAAATTGGCGTAAATTTTAGCCTCCTTTTCTAATCGGCACTCATGAAAAATCTCCTCTGCACACTGCTATTGCTGGCAACGGCATTGTCTGCCAGTTTTGCACAGCTCCAACTCGTAATCGAACCGGTCGCTTCCGGTTTTACCAGGCCCGTCAAAGTTACGAACGCTTCCGATCGGCGTCTTTTTGTGGCGGAGATCGGCGGGAAGATCCGGGTTTTCAAAGATGGTGCAGTTTTGTCCCAGCCTTTCCTGGATATCGGCACGAAAATCAATGATCCCGAATGGGCAGGGATATTCAGTATCGCATTCCCGCCTGATTATCAGACATCCGGCTTTTTCTATGTGATGTACGTGGTAAAAAGTAAGACGGAAGTCCAGATCTCACGGTTTTCGCGGCAGCCAGGCAATGCAGACCTGGCGGATGCGGGTTCCGAAATCAAAATCCTTACGATTCCTTACGAAAATGTGCTCGGTGGCCACCGTGGGGGCGATATGGCATTCGGGAAAGACGGCTTTTTGTATATTTCAACCGGCGACAACGGCCCCGGCTCCCGGGGTGTGCCAGGCGACCCGAACAACAATTCCCAAAACACGGGCAAGCTTTTCGGCAAACTACTGAGGCTCGATACCAGTACGCCGGCGCCGGGAGATAACCCGCTCGGGAAAATATTCGCACTCGGCCTGCGCAATCCGTGGCGCTTCGGTTTCGACCGGCAGACGGGGGATCTATGGATCGGGGATAACGGGCAGGACGGTTGGGAAGAGATCGATTACCTGTCGTACCCGTTCAGTGGAATTGTCTCAAACTTCGGCTGGAACTGCCTCGAAGGTACGCAAACCTACAATCAGTCGCATTGCGCGCAAGGAACGGCCTACATAGCGCCCAAACTCACATACGCCGGCTTTACGAATAACGGTGGCAAGGATGCGTCGGTGATGGGAGGGTTCGTCTACCGCGGTTCGCGCTATCCGTCTTTGAAAGGGCATTACTTTTTCGGTGATTATGCAAGCGGGAAAATCGGTTATATCGATCCGCTGGGAGTGGCTAGGCCAGACGCCGGACTCAGCTACGCTTCGCTGATTTCTTTCGGAGAGGATTATGCCGGTGAGCTTTATACGTTATCGTTTTTGAACGGTACATTATCCAAAATCACGAATCCGGGCGATCCGCTTCCGGTCAAGTTGCTTTCTTTCAAATTGATCCAGACCGGCAGCCGCTTCCTGCTCGAATGGAGGACGGCGCAGGAAAGTAAATTCTCCCATTTCGACTTAGAACGTAGTCCCGACGACCACACTTTTGAGACGATCGGCAGGGTAGGCGGCGAAGGACTGGGAAGCTCATACACATTTACCGACGGCGAGCCGCTACGGAATACTAGTTATTATCGCCTGAAAATGATCGACGAAGACGGTACATTCCGGTACAGTTCCGTCGTGAGTGGCACATTAGGTACGCGCGGGCAACCCTTTGCGTTTCCGAATCCGGGCGGCAGTCAAATCACTATCGGCGGCCTGGCGAAAGGCGATGAAGTCCGGGTTTACAGCATTTCCGGTTTGATAGTCGAAAGCCGCGATATTACCTTGGATGGAGATTGGAAACTGAATATGGAGGGGAAACCCAAGGGCATTTACACCGTATTTATAGACAATACTGCGTCCGGATTTTCTCAAAAACTAAAAATTGCCTATAAATGAAAGCTTTTTCGACCATCCCCAGTCTCGCCTGGCTGCGCGAGACGCTCCGCTTTTTTCGCAAGCATCTGCTTGCAGTGCTCGGTTTGGGCTTCATTGCCGCGATCGGACGGATCGTGCAACTTGGCGCTTTCGGGACCATATCGCCCGGGCTGCACGCTGCAATGGAAGTAATGATCGAATCCGCGAGAATATGGCTCTTCGTGTACGCATTAGGCCTGACGAAGGTCAAAAAGGGTTTTGAGCGCATTAAACTAATGCTCACGAGCCCCAACGCCTGGGCAATACACTGGCGGCAAGCCCGCACACGCCTGCGGTCCGAATGGCGCTCGTTGCTCGCCAGTTTTGTCATTTACCTGCTCATCGCATGGGTGATCAACCTCCTGATCGACCACACGGCTTACCAGACCTGCCTTTACTACAAACTCAAAGTGAACAATATCATCGCGGAGCAGTCGTCTGAATGGGTGATTATATTGTTTTTTAAAAACCTGTCGGTGATTCCACTCACGCTGATTTTCAATGCATTATTTCTGCTGTGGGTAACCGGCCGCATGTCGAGCCGTAACGAAGCCTAAGCACTAGTTTATAGTTACACCAACTCAAAAAATGAAGAAATTAGGGCTTGTAGGCGGTATGAGCTGGGTCTCGACTGTCGATTATTACCGTTTTATCAACGAAGGTATCAATGCAAAACTCGGCGGGCTGAATTATGCCGAATGCATTATTTACTCAGTCAATTTCAATGCATTTGTAAGCAACAATATGGCTGGCAAATGGGACGAAACGTTCCAGATTGTACTTTCAGCCAGCCAGCATCTCGAAAAGGCGGGCGCCGAAGCCATTGTACTTTGCGCAAACACCGCCCACGCCGTAGCTGACCGTTTGGAAAAGGAGATCGACCTGCCGATCATTCACATTGTAACTGCAACTGCCGCCGCGATCAAAAGGGCGGGACTACGGAAAGTCGGCTTACTCGGTACGAAATTCACGATGGAAATGGATTTTTATAAAGACAAACTTACGTCATACGGCATCGAACCCATCATTCCGGCGTCACAGGAAAGTCGCGATTTTATTCAGAACACATTGAAAGACGAACTGGGCAAGGGGATAGTCCTGGAAAAAACCAAACAGGGCTATCTGGCTATCATCGACGAACTTATCGCGGAAGGAGCGGAAGGGATTATTCTGGGTTGTACTGAAATTCCTTTGATAATCAGTCAGGACGATGTAGCAGTACCTGTTTTCGATACCACCCGCATTCATTCCGAGGCAGCGGTAGCATTTGCATTAAGTGAATTACCAGGTTAAATATCTGAAAGACAGGAATAACGAAGCCGGCCATCCATTTCGGATCAGCCGGCTTCGTTATGGTAATCGATTTACAACGTGTCCGACGACGGCACAAGTTTCGCTTTCAAATCGGGCTCTTTCATATCCTTATCCAGCGGGAACATAGGCCGTTTGATGCGTTTGTAAGGCAACCGCTCCAAATCCTGATCCACGCCGCCCGGTGTGAGTGATAAAATCCAGTCGGCGCGCATGTTGTAAAGCTCCGGTTCCAGGTAACCGATTTTTACTACTACAATGTCCGATTTTCGCGGATTGAGGCCGAGTCTGGTGAAATCTGCTTCCTTGTGATATGGTTTGCGTTTTTTCGTAACAATCACACGCACGCTGCCTACTTTCACTACCACTTCGGTCTCCGCATTGACGTCGCCATGATGGATAGCTTCCACCGTACCGACCAAATGTACAGGCGGGGCGAAACGCGCATCGACTTTCGCACCTGCATACGCATCAATTTTGCCTCCGACACCCGCTTTCACAGCAGCTTCCACCAGTTCCGGGCCCGGAATGGAGGCGTAAATGAGCGACGGGCCGTTTTCAGCCTTGAATTCGGGGCGTTTCAGAATTTCAGTGATCGTCCAGGTAACGTCGCCCGCGCCACCCGCGGTAGGGTTATCGCCCGAATCGCTGATAAAGAACGGGTGCTTGTCGCTGGCGAGCGCCTTCTTCAATGCCCCTTTCAGATCGTCGGTAGGCGCCACGAATGCAAACTCATCGCGTACATCCCAGAAGCTCTTCGCGAGCATTTCGGCGTTTTCAGTCACCTTGGCCTTATCGTCGCCGGTGACCATCACTACGGCATGGTTGCGGGGCTCGTCCGCCCACGCATACCCCACCCACATTGCCGCGTCGATCACGCCCGGCTGCACCGAAGCCGGTGCTACCTTGGCATAAAGCGACTTTCCAGGCTCGATACGAGTACTCGTTTTTTCGCCGGGAAGCAGTATCGGCACCGGAATCCAGGCCTTATACGCCGGTTTACCTTTTCCGGTTTCAAGTCGCGAGAGCAGGTTCGCCACCGCGCGACGCTTGGATTGCATCGCATCTTCGTGGGGAGCCATGCGGTAGCACGTAATGAGGTCGGTATGTTGCGCCAGTCGCCACGAAACATTACCATGTAAATCCATGCAGGTAGAAATCAGCACCTTCTTGCCAATCACCTCGCGTATGCGCGTGATGAGATCGCCCTCGGGATCATCCAGCCCCTCGACGCTCATGGCACCATGAATATCAAAATACAATCCGTCGTACGGCCCATTCTTTTTCAACAGTTCGAGCGTTTGCTTCACCAGCGACTCGTAAGCCGCCCGCGTCACCATCCCGCCCGGCAGCGACTTCCCGACCAGCGCCGGCAGCCATTCCGCCCGCTTACGCAAGCTTGAATCGGCGGCCATAAAAGGGTAGGAGGTGAAAATCTGCTCGCCATATTTGGCCTTGAATGCAGGCTCCTCCGTCCGCGCCGGCGAAAACGTACTCGACTCGATTCCCAGCCCGGCAATGGCAATACGGGGAAGCGCTTTGGATTTTTTTCCTCCATCCGCCAAACACAAAGTGTGCGCTCCCGCCAGAAGGAAAGAAATGATCAGGGAAAATGTAATTTTCATATATTTTGTTTTAACAAATAGGCTTTGGAGCTCTATTTTGTTTAAACATAATGAAAATTGGCGGAACTAGATTTGTTCGATGAAATTGTGCAAGGAACCCTTGCACAATTTGCCGTTACTGATATTAAGCGCAATTATTTGGGCTCGTCGCGCGCTTTACGATTTTTCGGCGTATTGATCTCCTTTTCCAATGCTTTGATGGAAGGGAGTGACGATTTAAGGTTTTTTGGAATTGCTTCGGTCAATTGAAACTCTGAAATGCCTATCGGCTTCACCATGTCACGAAGGGCATATTCGGCTACGACGCTATTTTTTCCTGGCAGATAAGCAGGCCGATGCTTGGCGCGTCAAAATCAGTCTTTAACCGTTCATCGGCTAACGATAGGTAAAAGTTAAGCTTCCCAGCATATTCCGGTAAGAATTTTCCTTTTTTCAGCTCGACCACAACATAGCAACGGAGTTTGAGATGATAGAAAAGCAGGTCAATGTAAAATGGTTGCTTATCTACTTCGATTTGAAACTGCTTACCCACAAAAGCAAATCCGGCGCCTAGTTCCAGAAGTACTTTCATCACGTGATTTGTCAGCGCATCTTCCAGTTCCTTTTCCTGGCACTGGTCGGTGAGCGCCAGGAAGTCGAATATGTAGGGATCTTTCGTCATTTGCTGGGCAAGATCCGACTGAGGTGAGGAAAGGGCAGAACTGAAATTTGTGATTGCTTTTCCTTTTCGCTGATAGTAAGATGAGTCGATTTGCGCGACCATGACATCGCGCGACCAGCCGTTTTTGTGGGCTTCGGCGATGTAAAAGTGCCTTTCGGCGTCGTTTTTGACTTTGTTCAGGAGGGTGATGTGATGGTACCAGGAAATTTGTGCAAGGATCACTTGCACGAATTCCTGGTCGGGGTAGGCAAGTGCAAATTGCCGCATGTATTTGAGATTCCGGGTCGAAAGACCCTGCATATCCGGGAATTCTTTTCGCAGGTCACGGGAGAGTTTATCAATAATTTTAGCCCCCCAGCGAGACTTGTTTTGCTGGTGTAAAATCCAGGAGCCTATTTGCCAATAGACGTCCAGCAATGCGGAGTTGGCCGCTACATTGGCCTTGAACCTTGCGAGGCGGATTTCGGATTTGATCTTTTGAAGAAAATCGTCATACCGGAGCGATACATTTTCGAATGTCATAGAATGAGTGTCATACGAGTTGCGAACTAGTGTAAATCTAGCCGCTCACCACCCATCGACTCGAAAATTTTTATCAAGTAGCCAAATCTGTTTAGTAAAAGGTACGAGCCTGTTATTCCTTTGTAAAAACTGCTATATAGAAATAATCATTATCTAATTTGGGCAAGCGCCGCTTGCCCAAATTAGCCGTTGACTGTCAATTACTTACGTGATGGTTTCGCGCCGCTATAACCACCTTTCCCATGAAACCATTCAGCGCCTTGCCCCACCAGCCACAGATAATAATCCGATGGTAGATCCGCTTCGATTCCGACAAACTTCCCGTCCGCATTCAGGGGTGTATCGCCTTCTTTGCGGGTTTTGAAAATGGCGGTTCCTTCATCCACTTCATCGAACATGGCGACGTAGAGGGCTTCGGCGCCGGACATTTTTGCGCCTGCGATCTGTTGCCAGAGGAACTCGCCTTTGTTGCGGGGGATCTGGTTGTAGAGCGATTTGTCGTTTTTGAGGTTACCCCAGCTGAAACCCGGGAAAACGAGTGGCGCGTAGTCAATTTTGTTGGCTTTGCACCAGGCGATGTCGGCAGGGAGGTTCGGGCCGGCGACGCTGAGGTAGGTGGAAGGATTGTAACGACCGACGGCCCACGGCATAACAATGTCGGCTTGCTTGACGACCGTATGCAATAAAGGGGAGTTCTCGGTATCGCGGCCGAGCTCGCGCCAGTAATAGGGCACGCCGAGCAGGATCGAGGCTTTTTTGGTCGGGCCTTTTACCTTATCGAGCAGCTTTTGAATGTCGGCGATATTGTATTTGCGGCCGTCGTTGAAACCTACACCCCAGATGGCCAGCAGCGGGCGACCGTTATGCCTTAGGTAGGTAGGGTTTTCCTGTCCGTCGAAGAGTTTGAATTGCTGTTGAAGCGCTTCCCAATCGCGTACGATGAAATCCATATCGGCCGAAGTGGAGCCGCTGAGGTCGTACATGATGCTGATCGCCCGGCCGTATTTTTTGGAAGCTTTCAATGCATTGGCCAGCACTTTGTTGAAGTGCCGTTTGCCGCTTTCGCCCTTTACTTCCGAAACAAACCTTTGCATATATACGCCGTCGATGCCGTGCTCTTTCATCCATTTGAAATGCAGGTCCACGCTTTCCTCGTCGTAGGGGCTGTAAACTTTGGCAGGCTCGCCATTGGCGTATTTGAATGCGGTGTTGTAGGTTTTGGTGTATTCCGTCACATCGGGCCAAAAATCAATCGACGCGAACCCGGGCTCGAACTTGCCACTTTTCTGGTAATGGTGCCAGCCGCGGCCCGCGCCATCGCCCTCGGCTGTAAACCAGCCCTGGTACCCGGCCATCACCAGGCCTTTATAACTTTTGAACAAGGAATGCGATTCGTCGTATTTTACTTCTTCGACGGGTTTGGGATCGTCCTTTTTAGGATTTTCGTCACTGCCCTTGCAGCCAAACGAGACTACGGAGAGGCAGAACAGGAGTTTGAGTAAATTCATAGGAAGCTGTAAGCGTTACGCTTTATGCAGTAATCTTGTTTATTTAAAACATTTACAGCCGCAGGCCAGTACTGGAAGCTTATCGCTTAAAGCCTATGGCCTACGGCTTTTCATTTACAATGCAATCCTTACGGCCTTCGCATAATTAAACTTCGATTCCGGCGCATCGATAATGCCGCCGGCGCGGAAGAAGTATTGACCACCGGTTTTCAAAACATTGCTGTTAGAAGGCAGATCGATTTCCAGCTGATACACCTTGTTCGGGTCGATAGCGCCGTTGATCTCATGCTCCGCGAGCGCCACGCGCATAGGCTCGCCTACGGACGGTTCCGGGTGCGCGTACAAGCCGATTTTCCGCACATTGTTCATCACAGTTTGCTGCAATTTAAATTTAGCAACGATTTTCGTTCCCACTTTTTCAATGCTCGCCTCCTTCACCCGAATATACGGCTGAACCTTAAAATCGAGCTGCGTTTCGCCTTTGACGGTAACCTCCTGCGGTGTTACCGGCACGAAATTCCCGCGTACGGGTGTGATCGTGTACGTGTTCGCGAAGATCAGGTTGTTGCGGTAAGTACCGTCGTTTTTGATGATCATTGTCTGCTTGGTCTGCGAAGCGTAGCCGTGCTCAATGAACTCGATCGTGCTGCCGCGGATGATGTCCTGCTCCACAGGCTCATTGGTTTCGGCATCCAGGAAAGTCCCGTACAACCCGGAATCAGGGGCAGGGTAGTTGTCGACGCTGCATGCGCCCGCGCCGAAAAGCAGCAGCAGGGCAGAAATATGAATGGTTAGTCTTTTCATAATATCAATATTGAGGATTTTGAACCAGACCATTCGCCCCAATGCCCGGGATGGAGCGGTAATACTGGCGGTAGTCGAATGTCGACGGGTTGCTGCGGGGCACATTCACGCGAACGAAAATGTATTTGGCGGGCGTGACGCGCAGGTCGAGGATGGGAAGTATCGCGTGGCGCATCGTATTGTTGAACACGGTGTGGTATTCGCGGCGGCGGATGAGGTCCCAGAAGCGCTTGTTCTCGAACGCCAGCTCGACCCTTCTTTCACGGATCACACTGTTGATCGTCAACGGAATTTCAGTCTTGTGACCGGCGCGACGGCGAATGTCGTTCAATGCTTTGGCTCCTTTCACTTTGTCGCCGGTACCGCTTTCCGCAATTGCTTCGGCATAATTCAGGAGGATTTCGGCATAACGGAAATCAGCGAAGTCGGTCACGCATTGATTCCAGCCCGGCGCGATGTTGAGCCCTTCATTCAAAAACTTCTTGAAACTCACACCAGTGCGGGTATTATTTCCGCCCCAGGTATCGAAGCCCGAGTATTGGGTACGATCGGCCGCACCATAAGTATGGTACGTTTTTCCATTGACCGTGAACGGCTCGCCGCCCATGATCTGTGTCGAACCGTCTGGTTTGATAAAACCGGCCTGGATCACGATTTTCTGGCCTTTCCAGCTGGTACCGGGCAGGATCATCGTCGCCCACATGCGGGCGTCCTTTCCTTTGAATATATCGTTTTCAGTATCAAACCTTTTGTATTGTTTGGATGCATTGAAACCGGTGTAATCGGTGAGGTCGTTGGCGGCAGCCGAGGTGGTAAGCGGCGCGTTTTCGCCGGGCTTGTCATAGCTTTCGTAAACGTCCATCAGTTCGAGCGTCGGGTTCATGCGGCCCGGGTGCGGCCAGCCATTGGCGGTCTGGTTAGGTTGGAACCATATACCATAGTTGTGACCGGTGCCGGCGCCTGGCCGTGCATAACCTTTGATGAAAATCGCCTCTTCCGGCGCATTGTTAGGGTCTTCGAAAAGCAGGCGGTAGTTGTTGGCGGCTTCTTCGGGCGTCGCGGGCGATGGTTTGTATAAATTAAATTTACCCGAGCTGATGATCGCCTCCGAAGCATCGGCAGCCGCTTTGTAAAATTCCGCTGCGGCAGCTCTGTCCAATCCAACGAGTTTCTGATCTACGGCTGTCCCGGAAATAGGGGCTCGGTCGGCGTACTTGGCCAGGGAAGCTGCGTGCAATGCGGCGCGCGATTTTAATGCGTAAGCCACCCATTTGGTTGCGCGTCTTTCGCCGCCGGGCCACGAATCGCCGAGGTTACCGATGGCCGTATCGCATTCTTTCAATACGAAATCCCAGGTTTCTTTCTCGGTGCTGCGCGGTACTTTCAGGGCTTCCACGTCGCCTTCGTATTTCTGTACTGATGTAATTAATGGCACGCCACCGTAGCGTTTCACCAATGCGAAATAGGCGTAGGCACGAATGAATGCGCTTTCACCAATCAATGCCTTGCGTTCGTCATCGGTAACGTCGAGGGTGGGGATAATGTCGATCAGAATGTTCACATCGCGGATCAGCTTGTAGCCCTGGTCCCACCACTGGAAATCACCATCTCCCACAAAATCACCGAATTCGGTATGCACGGCCTCGTCGGTTGACATCGCCGGGGCGAAACCGCCGTTGTTCGGGTCGCCGGTGTTCCAGTTGAAGCCCTGCCGGAAGAATGTAAAATCCTCGATAGGAAGCTGGTAATACAGGTTTGCCATGTACAATTTTACGCCTTCGGGATTTGAGAACAGGTTCTCGCCCTGTAACTTATCGAGTGGCTGCTTGTCGAGCACATCGCCGCAGCTCATGGCCACGAGCACCAGCAATAGCGTTAGGGTGTTTTTTAAATAGCTCATTATCAATATAATATTAAAATTTGACATTGATCCCGAAGTTGTAGCTCCGTGTTACCGGGTAGGTAAGCCCCGCGCCGAACAATCCTTCCACTTTCTCAGGATCGAAAGGCTTCACGAACGAATCGGCCCAGGTGAAGATGTTGTGCGCATTGCCATACACACGCACATCGTTGATACCAATCTTTTTCAGCCAGGGCAAATTGAAGGTGTAACCCAGCTGCGCGCTCTTGAAACGCAGGTAGGAAGCATCTTTCCGCCACGCGCCGCTTTCGGCGTACATAGCGCCCACATTGTAGTTGAAACGGGAAGCAGGCCATTCGCCGGGGATCCACTGGCCGTCGGGCGACTGGTGCCACCTGTCATAGAAATATTCAGGCGTATTGCCGCGGAATGCGAAAACCTCTGCATACACTTCGCGGAAACGCACGCTGTATTTGCCCGAACCCTGGAACAATGCGGTGAAGTCGAAGCCTTTCCATGAAGCATTCAAAGTCACACCATAATACATTTTAGGGTCGCCGCCGAAGAATAGCGGGATCGCGTCGTTTCCATCGATCACGCCGTTACCGTCCACATCTTTGTAACGGAAATCGCCCGGAAGCTCGCGGGTATTGCCGAGGTCGCCGTTCTGGATCGGGGCGTAAATGACTTCGTCCTTGCTCTGGAACTGGCCTTCGAGCTGGTAAGCCCATACCACGTCGTTCCACCGGTTGGTAGCTCCGCCGCGCCATTTGTCCATGCTGCTCAGGAACTCGCCGCGCTCCACGTAGCGGTTCTGCGTGCGTGCGAAGTTGAAGTTACCCGAAATACCGTATTTGAAATCACGGATCTGGCCATTGTAAGCCGCCGAGAACTCGATCCCGCGCACCCGGTCGCTGTTCAGGTTTTCCTCGGGCAATGTACCACCGAATGTATTGGGCAGCGACACATTCCTGCGTGCGAGCAGGCCTTTGCGGTCACGTTGGTAAATATCGAAGGTCAAATCGATTTTGTTATCCCAAAGACCGACGTCGACACCAATATCTTGGATGTTCGATTTGAACCAGGTCAGTTTCTCGTTCACGATCGCCGGGGAAGCGGCGCCGGTGGTGTAATTGCCGTTGGTGAACTCATATCCGCCGCCACCCGTGAGCGAGAAGCCGGGCACATACTGGAACGGCGCACCCGCATCGGCACCCACCAGACCGTACGACCCTCTCAGTTTCAGGTTGGAGATGAATGGAATGGTTTTAACAAAATTCTCCTCCGAGATCCGCCAACCGGCCGACACTACCGGGAACAAGCCCCAGCGGCGATCGGGATGGTAGCGGTACGAGCCGTCATAGCGCGCTGCGACTTCCAGCAGGTATTTTTCTTTGAAATCATAATTCAGACGGCCCACATACGACTGGCTCGCATATTCCGATTCCGAACCGCTGGTCGTCTGGTTGTTCAGCCCTGCCTGGTCGATCTGGTCGTTGGTGAAGAACGCATATTCCCGGCCCAGTCCCGCCCAGCGGTTGTGCGATTCCTGCTGCTCGTAAACCAGCGTCGCGCCCAGGTTGTGGTTTTTCGCGATGACGGTGTTGTAAAACAGCTGTCCCTGGAAGGTAATGCGGTTATTGTCGGTGAAATTATTCCCGATCCGCGACGGATTGCGCTGTGCGTGCGCGGTGTATTTGTCCGTCACCGCGTCGTAGGTATACAGGTTGTAGGCCTTCGAAACTGACTTGGCGCGATAGTTATTGCTGTCGTAAGCCACCAAACCTTTAATGCGCAGCCCCGGCACAAATGGAACGGTGTAGGTCAATGCAAATGTCGACTGGAAAAACTTGTTCACCTCCTGCGAATAGCCGGTAAGGCCCCTGTCGGCCAATGCCACCGGGTTGTAGCCGCCGCTCAGCAATGCGGGGTATTTCGGATTGTCGTTGGCGTAAGGCCGCTCGGTAGGCAATGCAATGCGGGTCCCCTTATAGATGTTAAAAAAGTTATCGCCCGGCTGCTCCCGTTTATCGAAGAGGCCTGACAGGATCAGGTCCGCTTTTAGGTTCTTGGTTAAATCGATGCCGATATTTGAGCGGAATGTGTATTTCTGATAACCCATATCACCGCTTTTGAGCAAACCATTCTCCTTTTGATAACCAAAGCTGGTAAAGTAATTCACCACGCCCTCGCCGCCGGATGCGGAAATGAAATGCTGCTGCTGGCTGGCCGATTTGTTCAGCGTTTCCTTGTACCAATCGGTACCCTGGTAACCCGGCGCGCCGCTGCGGAACTTCTCGATTTCCTCGGGAGAATACACCGGGTTCTCGCCCAGGTTTTTCGCCGCGTCGTTCCGCATTTCGGCCCATTGCAATGCGCTCGTCATTTTGGGCACGTCGGTGGGGCTCTGGCGGCCGTACACCATATTGTAGCTGAATTGCGGCTTGCCCGCTTTGCCTTTTTTCGTCGTCACGATCACCACGCCATTCCCGGCGCGGATCCCAAAAATCGCTGCCGAGGCATCTTTCAGCACTGAAATGCTCTCGATATCGTCGGGATTGATCTTCTGGAACTCGTAACCGCCGTCGCGCGCCACACCATCCACCACATACAACGGCTCGCCGAAGCCGCGTATATTAATGTTCGTGCTGAACGAGCCCGGTTCGCCGGAGTTCTGGCGGATCTGTACACCGGCCACCTTGCCTTGCAAGCTCTGTGCAAGCGAGGTATGTGTGGTGGTTTTGATTTGTTCCGAAACGATGTTCGAAATGGCACCGGTCAGCGTCTGCTTGCGCTGGGTACCGTATCCTACTACCACCACTTCCTGTAACTCGTCGGTGCTCGGTTGCAGTTGTACATCGAAGTTCGTACGGCTACCGACAGTAATCTCCTGTCTTTTGTAACCCAAAAAACTCACGATAATGACCGATCCCGATTTTGGAACGGCTAGCGAAAATTTTCCATTGGCATCAGTGGTGGTACCTTTCGTGGTACCTTGCAGTACAATGCTCGCGCCGGGAATGGCGCTGCTTTTCTCGTCTTTCACTTCACCGCTAATCAGCGTTTCGTCGGCAGAGGTTTGCGCAAATGCGCCCGCTTGCAGGAGCAGCATCATGCATAATGCAGTACACGCGCGCCGGAGCGACTGCGTAATGTGCCTGCACAAGGGTTTTGATAGAAGTTGTTTGTTCATACCGTAGGGTTAAGTTCCTGTTCGTTTAAATGTTGGATTGTTGGCTTGTGCTGCACCCTGAGGCGCGGCGGTCGGGTTGGTTTAAAGCATAGTTTTCTACCTCCGCAGCGGTCTGCCGCGGGGCATTTCATAGTGAATTTGTAAATGGATGGATGATTAAACAGCGGTTGAACCGTGGGTCAAAGTAATCCGCGGCTAATTAAGAAATGGTTAACAAACCATTAATGCAGCGCTTAATCCGGGCATTTTTTACATTATGCCGGTAAAATATTGGGGATTTTCGGGGTTGGGCAATATCAGTTCGAATCTGACCTGGAAGGCATTGTCCTTTTCGGCGGAAATTAGGCTGTGCTTTTGGGGATATTTCAAGCTGAGCTGCGTCCGCAAATTTTCCAGCCCGGCGCCCCAGTGCCCATCCGTTGCATTAAACGGATCCGGATCGTAAGTGTTTTCGACAGTTAATGTCAGTTTGCCGGCAGTTGCCGCGAGGCGGACGTTGATAAAAGGCTCTGCGAGCGACGTCGCACCACAATTGAATGCATGCGCAACAAACGGTACCAGCAGCAGCGGTTCGAGGAAGTAGCCTGCGGTATCTGCATCGATATGCATGTCCAGGTCAATGCGGACAGAAGTCGCGAAACGCAGTTTTTGCAACGCCATAAAATTCCTGAGATGATCCGCTTCCTGCTGTAAGGTCACGCGTTCCGCCTGCGATTGGTAAGTGGTGTAAAGCAAAAGATCGGAGAGTTGCATTAAGGCACCTTCCAGGTGTTCAGACTTCTGCCTGGCCAGTTCTGCCATGCTGGAAATCACGTTGATAAGGAAATGAGGGTCTGTCCCGGCCATTGTGAAGGTGTTTTTACCAATGCTTTGAAACCAAATTATAAAAAAAATCAGGCGGAGAGAAACTCCCCGCCTGATACAGTTAACCTAAACAACACTTTAATAACGCATTGGTGTCGTAATCATCGGTTGATAAGCACTTTCCGGTTGATCACCTCGCCGTTCTTGTGGGTGATCGTCAGAATGTACATGCCTACCGGTAAGTTTTTCACATCGATCGTTTTCGAAGCCGCCTTGCCTGATTTATAAACCGAAAGGCCGGTCAGGCTATGAATTTCCACCGATTTAACCTGGTTCCAATCCGAGCTTTTCAGGTTAAGCACGTCGGAAACCGGGTTTGGATAGAATTCGGATAGCAGTGCGGGATTGTCAAAGTCGACTTTGATGATCTTGCTGTAAGCGAATGTTTTGTCGGTATCCACCATTTTCAGACGGTAGTAGTTAACGCCCGCTCCCGGTTTTTTGTCGACATAACCATAATTCACCACTTGATAGCTCTCACCCTGCGACTTTTGTACAGCGATAGTCGCCCAGTTCCTGCCGTCGGCGCTGCGCTGCACGTCGAAGTGGTCACTGTTGGTTTCCTCGGCTGTATTCCATTTCAATGCGATGGTGTTTTCAACTTTCGCACCGCTGAAATCGATCAGGGTTACAGGCATTGCGCAGTCCTTGTAGGCTGTCAGCGTATCGGTGCAGCCATTCAGGGTAGCCACGATGATCGCCGTCTCCTTGCTCGGAATGTCGATAACCGTATTGCCGCTGACGGTACCCTTGTCGGTAGTAATCACCGCACCAGCAGTAGCCGTGAAGAACACCGTATAAGTTTGCGGATTCGCTGCATACTGACATTCGTATTCGGCACCGGTCAATGCGATCGTCGGTTTCTCGTTGACGTTCACAGTGGCTGTCTGTCCGGCGATTGGCGTGGTCGCACCGCCTGCGCCTGCTACATTGGTCAACGAGTAGATGAACGATCCGGTCGTGCTGGTCGGTACATTTACCGTCGCGCTCGTGTTGGCGCCGGTGGTGGTAACCTGCTGATCGGCACCGCCATTGATTTTATAGGTAAATGTAAACGGCGCGATACCATTCACGGCTGTAAACGTGATCACAGGCTGGGTTTCGTTCTGGCAAGCAGTGGTGCTGCCGGAAATCGTCGCTGTGAGGTTGTTGGCTACGGTTATAGTGGCTGTCTGAGCGGACGGCGGCGTCAGCGAACAACTCAGTGCGTCGGACACGTTTACGAGCTCGTACGTGAATACACCCACGGTAGTGGTCGGCTGAGGGACAGTCACGCTGGTGTTGACGCCGGTTGTGCTTACTGTCAGGTTCGAGCCGTTGTTCACCTTGTAGGTAAATGTGTAGGGCAATGTACCGCCGGTTGCGCTGAACGTAATATTAGGCGCCGGAGCTCCCTGGTTCACGGTGGTGGTCCCGGTCACACTCGAAGAAGTGATCTGGTTCACAGTCAATACCGCCGGGTCAGAAGTAGTGCTGGTACAAGGGTTTGTAATAACACAGCGGTATTCAGAAAGATTGTCCGAAACCGGCACGTTGCTGAGCGTCAATACTGCATCATCGGCAGTCGGGTTGGTACCCACTGAAATGTTCGCGAATGAGCCGCCAAATGGTTTTTTCTGCCACTGGTAAGTTACGCCGGTCTGCGAAGTAGCCACACTAAAGAAGGTGGGAGCGCCTGCGCAGGCCGTCTGCGGATCGGGCTGATCGGTGATCGGCGGTGCCGGGGTAGGGGTTACCGTTACGGTGAACGAGCAGGTAGGAGCCGTTCCAATGCCATTCGAAGCAGTTACCAGTACGGTGGTATTACCAGCTGGGAATGCGTACGGGAAGGTGATCGGGTTGCCGCCTACGCTGTACGTAATGGTAGGAGCAGGGCATCCATCCGCGGTTGCCGTGAATGTCTGCGTGGAAGTACAAGTTCCGGGATCAGGCGAGAATGTCTGGTTTCCAGGGCAGAAAGTGATAACCGGTGTCGAAACGACTGGCGTCACAGTTGGGTTATTGGTGCCCGGTGTGTTCGTATCGTCGGTCAGGACAGACGCGAAATTGGTGCCGGAAACTGTTCCCTGCGTAGAAACCTGGCAGTCGGACGCTGGTATGTTAGCGTCAATAACAACTTTGAATTTGATAATGGTGTTTTTATTTGCCGGCAATGTAAAGCCGCTGCCTGTACCATTCACCGTTACGGTTTCACCCGATTGAGCGGCTTCCGTCCTCGCCGGGCTCGGCGACGCCGTTACAGCCTCTTCGATTTCCGCTTTCGGTTCCGCGACTTCTGTTACCTGCGCAACGGGTTGCTGTACCGGCGGTGCCGGTGTTGTCACAGAATCCGCAGAAAGTCTTCCGGCAGTTTCTTCAATGGCAGCTTCCCGCAGGCCGCTGAATGTGGGAGCTGGACAACCCGTGGGGCCTCCGGCACCGTAATTGACCGTACCGAGTCCGCTTTTGGTTGCGGAGCCACTTGGCGTGTTGGCACCGGCGTTCCATACGGCTGAGGCGGATCCGCCGGCTTGCTGCACGTTGAGTGTAGTACCTGCCGTGCCGGCTCTGTAAGCGCCGGCATAAGGTGAGCCGGAGTTTAGTGTAACGTCATTGTTGGTGACGCTCGCGCAAAGCGTGCCGTTGTATCCGGTACCGCCCACCGAGTTGACGTATACACCGTGCGCGAAGTTCTCGCCGGTCAGCTGAACATTATTGTTATCGATGATGACGCTGCTCACGGCGCCGCCGGTAGAAGCCGGCCACGCACTGATACCGATGGAACTGCGGGAATTTAAGATGTTATTGTTGTTTATTTTGAGGATCCCTCGCGCCGTTGTTCCCTGGGTCGAGAATGCGATAGCGTGGAAGGAGCCGTCTTCAGTAGTCATATTGTTCGTGATTGTATTACCGGTAACATTCCCTTCAAGATATCCTCCGGCAAATGCGAAGAAATTGAAGCCGGGGCCGCCCAGGAAGTCGGAAGTATTGCCGGCTACATTAAATTTAATGGTGGATGTTCCCGACGCGGCGATGTCGATACCTTTACCCAGGTCTGCTCCGGAGCCGATATCGATTGTCGCGCCCTGGATGTCGGCCTGAATTTGCGCGGTGTTATTGGCATAAACCTCGATGCCCGACGAACCTGGCCTTAGAAACTGATTTGTACCCTGGATTTTAAGGGTCATGACTGAGGAACCTTTCCCTTCGAACAGTAAACATGAGGCATAGTCTGCATCTTCAAATGAAGAATTTGTAATGTTCAGCCGGTCCATATTCACGTTGTTATTGCTGAAATAAGCAGCCCGTCCGCCTGGTCTTTTCAACGAGGAGTTTGCGATCGAGTTAGTGCCGCCGACGTTCATGGCGTAGATGTTGCCCTCTTCAACGATGTTTGGGGTACCAGATTGATTAATAGTACTATTGCTAAGATTGAAGGCGCTGCCTCCACGAAGATTGATCCCCATTTGTACCACGGTTCCGCTCACTATAATGCGGTCCAGCGTAAAGCCAACCACATTTAACCCATGAATCGCCGCGTTGGCATTGGTGTTGTCCGTTTCGGTGGTGACAGGTCCTTCGGCCGTGTTGGCATTCGTCAGGTTCATGTTTTTAATGGTAATATTCTGAACGTCACGTAGCTCGATTCCGCGGTTGGTGATGTTCTGGATCGTTCCGCCCGATCCGCCGGTAGTGCCGGTACCGTTAACCTGGAACGAGCCGGTCGCATATTGCACGGCCAGACCTTTGCTGCCGCCATTGGCCGATACCGAGGTCAATGCCACATTAAGCGCGATACGGTCGCCCGTTGTTTTGCCGGCGATGTCGATCGCCGGAACCGATGCTGCCGCTATCACACCTCCTGCTATCGTCAGCGACCCGTTGCTGGATGCGATCTTGATCGGGCTGACGAGGTTGGTGGCGGAAGTACTGGATACTTCTGAAAAACTGGCATTCAAGGACTTGTTGCTTAGGTTCAGTGAGCTTCCGCTACCGTTCAGGCCGACTTCAGATGCGGTAAATGTCCCGACCGATGATCCGGATATTTTCGTACCTGTGGTGCTCCCTACGTTTACTCCTTTGATATTATTGGTGGTACCGAGGTTAATTGCATTGATAGTTCCGCTGGTGGTCGTGAGTACGGGCCTGCCGGCGTTTGAATTGGTAACATTAGGTAGTTGGTTGCTACCGCTTGGCTGGGAGAAGCCGGTAAAATCAAGAATCGACTGTGACGAACCTTGTCCAAGCAACTTCTGATCGTTACGTAGGGTAAGCGGGCCGGTATAAGATCCTGAAAACATGAAAATTACCTGTCCGTCTTTGGGATGCAGCCCTGCTCCGTCGCCATTAATGGACTGGAAATCAGCGATGTTATTGAATGGTTTGCTCAATGTCCCCGTACCGCCCGCAGGGGCTCCGGCATTGATAAACCAGATCATATTGGCGGCATTGGTGCCCACGGTAATGTTAACCGTAGCAGTATTGGTCATGCCCGAGCCATTTTGAATTTCATAGGTGAAACTGTCATTACCCTGGAATCCCGCGGCAGGCTCATAAATGAATGCACCTGTGGCGGCGGTGATGGTAGCGGTACCGCCATTGGCTGAGTTTACCGTCGTAGAGCTGTTCAGGCTGATAGCAGTGCCGTTAGGGCTTATGTCGTTGGCAAACAGACCAGTACCTGCGGGAATGTTGATTCCCACGTTTCCAATGGTCGAGTAAGAGTCGTTCTGTGCGATAGGGCTGGCTTTGACAGAGCCGGGCACCAATGTCGTATTGGCATCGATCGTTTCGGTGAACGTGGTTCCGTTGGCCGGATCAGGCCCGCCGTTGGTGATGGTGACGGTGTATTCCAACTCATCCCCAGCCGAAGCGCCGGCAGGGCCGGTATTGTTGGTGATCGCGTACGTGTTGGTGGCGGAGATACTCGGCGCAAGAAATGCTTTCGCTCCTGATTTCTTGCGGGCACGGGCGAATGGCACCCGTTCTTTCTTGTTTTGGACGGACCGGTCCTCCTTTCGGGCGATCCATTCCTGGGAAACGGCCGGGGCATCGGCTAGCTTGCCGACGATTTCAACACCCGACACGAGCAGGGCAATGCCTGCCAGGTATGCGTATAAGTTTTTCATAGTTTTTAGTTTGTTAAGCAATCATAGGCTTGTCCTTCATCATGTGTTTAGTTCTAAAATTCAGGTTTACGAAAAAACCACTTCATAGCGCATTCCTCCCGCGTCGTGCCCGATCGGCACCATAAATACGTCCAGAAATTTGCCGCCGGGATGGATAATCCTGTAAATGCCCTGGTTACGGGGCCGGTGGTCGCCGGTGGTTTGAAGTTCAATCGAAAATGTCTTTCTTTCCAGCGGGCTGTAACCGTTCAATTCCGTTACGCCAGTCAACACGGCTTGTACGCTAAGGTTTTCTGCGAAATGGATTTCTACCGGCTGTTGCACAAAAGGGGTAAAATCTGCGGATGTGATCAGGCTTAAATCGTATGCTTCCATTCCATTAAATGATAAACTCCATTGGTTTCACTGATTGTTTTAAATCCAAGTCGGGTATACAGATTCTTGGCAGGATTGAAGCTCTCGACGTGGATCGTAAGCGGCCGATCGAGCTCGGCCGCTTTCCCGAAAAGATCTTCAAAAATTCCCCTGCCGATTCCCTGGTTGCGGTACTCCGGCAGGATACTGATGTCAATGATCCGCATACCCCGTCCCTGGTGGTCTTCCTGGAAGTAAAGCCTTCCGATCGTTTTGTTGTTCTTTTCAATGACCCAGAAGTCGGCACCGATATAGTTTTTCTGATAGTATTCATGCTGCGCCCGGAACTGGCTGGCCAGAAATTCCTTTTTCATAAGATCCGACCATTGCGGGACCCTTTCCATTTCTTTTTCCCTTGTACTGCCATAGATTTCAAGCAGTTTATCCATATCGGCGGCTTGAATGGGCCGCAGTTTCAGGTTGGGATCGGTAAGCTTTAACTTCATCAATAATCAGAAAAAAATAAACAATGTTACTCAGGGTCTTCCCTTAGCCTCTCGGCGGGAAAATGCCTTGCATCGCAATACAGAAATTGACCGTCAGATAAGGCATCATATTATTGTGCGGCAACGTTCCCCCCGCAACCACGAGCGTGGCCGGGAGCATAGTCACCTGCGGCGGGTTCGCGCCGGTTGAATACACATTGCCATTCTGCGAGACGCCAAAACAGGTGCCGTTAGGATCTCTCGAGTCCGCGATAACCCCCGCCGCGTTAAGGGAATGGGTGTGTACCGGTATCTCCGATGTTAGCAGCGTCACGGATTCCGTACCCGATTGCTCGCCAAGGGAACGGGGAGTCAGGCCCGGCCCGTCGCCCTGGTGCATTGGCGAGGAACCTTGCAGGTTAGGAAGCGCAAAGGTCGACTTGCCATCGCCGCCGTAAAAAGTTCCCAGCAATGAGAACAACGCGGTATTCTGGGAAATGGGCAGGAGTTGTCCATTGCAAAATGCCCACCCGGTAGGAGGGAAATTGAAAGGGAATATTCTTATCTCTGCTACGAATTGATCTGCCATATTGATTGAATGGGTTTTAAGGTTCTACAATTTCCGGTCGCCGCGCTTAGCCTTGCGACGGAAAGACGCCGAACAATGAAATGATAAAGCTGATACACAGATAAGGCTGCATATTCTCGTGTGGCTGGCTGCCTCCCACAGGACTCAGGGCTGACTTCATCGGTTCTGATGCGCTGTCCGCAATGAAGGCAGATGTCGAGCTGGATACCCCGATGACCGTGTTGTTCGGACTTGCGCTGTTGGCAACGTCGCCGGTCGCACGAAAGCCGTGCGTGTGGGCAGGAATCTGCTGGACAGTCAGTGTTTCACTTTCCGTTCCCGCTCGTTCACCGATTTGATAAGTAGTTCCGGATTTTCCCGTACCCATGTGCAGTGGAAGCCGCCCTTGCAGGTCCGGTAAGTTGAAAGTTTCCTGGCCATCGCCACCGTAAGTAGTGCCGATCAGTTGAAAAAGTACATCGTTTTCCGATATTGGAAGTGTTTGGCCGTTACAAAAAGCCCATCCGGCAGGCGCGAAACTGCCGGCGAACATTCTGATCTCTCCGACGTAAGGTTGTCCCATTTATTTAGAAAGTTTTGGGTTGATGGAAAATTGACTTCGCACTTAATTCCTGCTTGGGAAAATGCCTTGCAATGCGACAATGAAATTGAGCGTCAGGTAAGGTTGCATATTGTTATGCGGCTGACTCCCTCCCACGCTCGATACCGTACTCGCGTGCATCACCACTGGCGTATTCGACGTGTTGGAGTACAAATTGTTGGGCAACGTATTGGAAAGATAGTTGCCGGACGGGCTGTTTTTGTTGCCGGAATTGTTGTCGAAAGCAGTCACGAAATGCGTATGCTGCGGCATTTCCTGGTTAATAACCGTGTGGGCCTCCTGTCCGGCAGTCTCACCGATGTCGTGGCCGTTGCCAAAGTGAATAGGTACCCTGCCACGGAAATCCGGAAGGGCGAAGGTCGTCTGTCCGTTACCCCCGTAGACGGTTCCAAGCAATGCAAACAATGCCTGATTCTGGTTGATAGGGAGGAATTGTCCATTGGCAAGTGCCCAGCCTCTCGGCGCGAAATTGAAACTTACCATCCGGATCTCAGATAGAAATGGTTCAGCCATAAAATGAAATGGGTTAATTGATGGATAATGTAAAGTATTGACGTGCTCCGCCGGTTATCGGCAGTATTGATGAAGTGCAGTCAAAATCGGGTGTTGATGAGCAGTATTTGACGGAAAAGTATATATCCTGCTAGGAGGATACCCGTAAAATTGCAAAGGCAGCAGTGGGAGATGTAGAAGTTATTTTCATCGGGAGGTACGTACGGTTTAGGTTATGTAAAAATAGTACTTCAATATTAGTGATATATCACCATTTCGATGAAATAAATTACTTAACGGTCATAATTATTCTACGTATAATCATAGTTAAATAGCGGGATTTTAAATATTAGTTTATTGATAATGAATGCATTATAATTATCTAACGGAGTGAAAAATTATTTTTAGGCAAACTGGCGGATGTCATTTTTTCGTCGAAGTCACCAGCTCATTTTTTTGTTAGATTGTTCATGGCCTGGATATTAAGAATTGATAGCTGCCGGCTTTATGCAATGATCATACTTTGCTAACTCTGGTATTTCGATGAAACCTAACAGGCTCCTCATTTTGGCACTCCTCTGCTGTTCGCTCGCGGGAGTACGCGCACAACATTATGCAGTAAGTGAAAACAAACGCTTTTTACTCAAAGAAGGCAAGCCGTTTTTCTGGCTCGGCGACACCGCGTGGGAGCTTTTTCACCGCCTCGACCGCTCCGACGCCGATTATTACCTCCAAAAACGTGCGGAACAAGGTTTTACGGTCATCCAGGCCGTGGCGCTGGCCGAATTCGACGGATTGCAAGAGCCCAACCCGTATGGTGAGAAGCCACTGCTCAACAACGACCCGACCAAACCGAATGAGAACTATTTCAAACACGTCGACTACATTATCGACAAAGCCGCTACCTACGGCCTCACCATCGCATTCTTGCCGACCTGGGGCGACAAGGTTTTCAAGAATACCTGGGGCAAAGGGCCGGAGGTATTTAATGAAAACAATGCGAAAGTCTACGGAAAATGGCTCGGTAACCGCTACAAAGCCAAGCCGAACGTGATATGGGTGCTCGGCGGCGACCGTCAGCCCCGGAAAGACAGCCGCGACGTAGAAATATGGCGTGCCATGGCCGCCGGGATCGCGGAAGGCGTGGGCGGCCATGACAAGGCATTGATGACCTACCACCCGCAGCCCAATAAGGAAGGTTCCAGCGAGTGGTTTCACGACGACGAGTGGTTCGATTTCAATATGTTCCAGACCGGGCATTGCCGTGATACGCCCGTTTACGACAACATCCAGCGCTCCTACAACCGCACGCTTATCAAGCCGGTACTCGATGCGGAACCGGTTTATGAAGACCACCCGATCTGCTTCAATGTAAAGGAGAACGGCACTTCCAGCGCCTACGACGTGCGGAAATCGGCTTACCTCGATCTCTTTGCGGGCGCATTCGGGCACACGTACGGGTGCCACGACATCTGGCAGATGTACTCGCCAAACCGCGAGGCCGTGAATGGCCCTCACGTTTTCTGGCAGCAAGCCCTCGATTTGCCCGGTGCATTGGAAATGAAATACGTCCGCAAACTCCTCGAATCACGGCCGATACTGGACCGCGTGCCGGACCAGTCCATTGTCGTAGAGAATGCATTACCGGCAGCGGAGCGCGTGCAGGCTACGCGTGGGAAGGATTACATCTTTATATATACTGCTTCCGGAAAGCCATTCTCCGTGAACCCCGGTAAAATCTCCGGCGATAACCTCGAAGCATTCTGGTACGATCCGCGCAATGGCAAGGTGCGGGATGCGGGGAAATTTGATAATAAGTCCGTCAGCAAATTTGTCCCGCCCACCTCAGGCTACGGCCACGACTGGGTGCTGGTAGTGGACGATGCGGCGAAAGGGTACCAGAAACCTTAAAACAAGTCTGCAGCAGGCGAACTGATTGTGCCCTTTTGATAAATTGGTGGTTACATGTAGCGCGTTATTCACTGGATACCATAGCTTTGTGAATTGATTTTGGAACCGAACTGTAACAGTCATGAAAAGAAATTACCTGAAAGGATTTGTATGGGTGCACCTGCTTGCTGCGCTCTTGATATCATGCCCGGCAGCGGTTGCCCAAGCTGTATGGCTTCCGTACGGCTCGGGCAAATTAAACGGGACACTGGCCTGGCTTAAATGGGATGATATTCTCCCGGCCAATGGGCTCGTGGCCGGCCAAAGCATTACCCGCACGATACCTTTCGGCGACATGATCGTAACGGTAGTGATCGATGAAATCAGCTTTTCGGGTGCAGTAGAAGCGCCTGGGACCATTGCTACCACCAAACTTATCGGTTACAACACGGGCTCGAAAGCGACCGACGGGTTACAGACCCTTTATTCGTACCATCCCCTATATAACGAAGATCCGCCTATCTGCCTCGCGCCCAGGTTCGCAGGAGCGGGCTCGGGCCTGAAAGTTAATTTTCGTGTTACCGCCCATGCCGTTTTGCATGGCCAGGCCATGGACCTCAATATGTTCTTCGCTTCCAATGAGGATGGAAATGAAGTGGCGGGCGCTATCGACGATTACACGCAGGCGACAACCAATGGATCGGCATGGAAGCTGCTCACGCAGGTGGACTGGGAACTGGCGCATGGCTCCGATCTCGCAAAAGCGGTATTTACCAATGCGAACAAAACAGTGCGGGCGCACGTCGGAGGGCAAAATTCGGCAGTTTTCCAGACTATGAAGCCCGCGGCATCGGCAGCCTCACCATTACAGGCGAACATGGAAATGAACTGCGGCTCGGCATCTTCGGTTGCGTTGGGGTTCACGGTGTATTACGACACCGGGGATGGCGACCCAAGCTACGGCATGGCCATCAACAAGTTACCATTTAGTATCCAGGGAGGAGATCCGGTCGGAAGCACAGCCACGATCACCAATTACTTTAATTGGAATACTTCATCACCAGGCACGCCACGCATTTCCCCGGGAACAGTTCCGGAAGCATTTTTCAGCAAGCTGCGGGTTGGCCCATACGGTGGAGATGCAGACAGCTTCGGACCGACGTACGGGGGATTCGCGGACGAGTACAATGGCTACGACGAAGGTATTTGGCCCGTCAATATAGAAGAGGTATCTGTTTTCCCCATTGACGTCGCCTCCACATTTTCATATGAGGTGCCTGCATTTAAGAAATCCACAAACCCGGCTACTCCCGCCTACGTAATGGCCTGGATCGATTTCAACCAGGACGGTATTTTTAGCGCGTCGGAATATGCCGGTAATACGCTCTCGCCCGACAATTCACAGCAAAACCTTAGTTTCACCTGGAACCTTACGAATATTCCTTACGGTGCCGGGGAGACATACACCCGCGTAAGGATTTCCTATACCGAACCCGCAAGCCTAACGGACGACCCGGCCACGCTTCTCGACGAGCGAAGCATCGCCATATTGGGAGAAGGTGAAACCGAAGACCACCGCATCTGGCTCACCAAGGCGGATATGATCACCGGGAAGGTCTATAATGACGCAAACGGTTTAACAGACAGTTCGATCGGTGGAAACGGGACAAATGGTGGCAATCTGAAAGTCATCGCGGTAGGTAGCAATGGAAAAGTGTGGGCATTCGCGGAAGTGGACGCTGCGGGGAATTTTTCGTTACCAAATGTCTATAATGGTACCTACGAGTTGCGGCTTACGACCGCCAACGCCTATCTTACCCAGGTGGCGGGGAGCCCGTTGCTCGCGCAGGGCTGGGTAGCGGCCGGGGAAGGAAGCGGGATTTCCGGCGACGGCACAGCCGATGCGAATATTGTGGGAATCGTTGTGACCCTGGGCACGCCCGTTACGGATATTAATTTCGGCATTAACCGCAGGCCTGTCACCGATAACAAAACCTTTCTCGTGGCCGACGGCGATCTGACTTCGTCACCGGCGGGCGGGCCAGGGCTGAGCGGGTACCGGGGCATTCCTTTGAATAGCGCCTCGCTGACGGGCTATGCCTCCGGCGGCAGTCCCGCAGGAAGTGACGCCGAGGATTGCGCGGCAGCCGGTACCTGCAATGCGGGCAAGACATTTGTCATCGAAAGCATCAAGCCTAATTCCAAATTGTATTATAACAACCAGGAAATCTTGCCCGGCAATATGAATGCGACGATCGGCAATCTGGATGCGTCGAAACTCGTGCTGTATGCGCAGGTAGGGACAGGCGGTCCCGGCGATCCGGTTGGCTTCACCTATTCGTTGCAGGATGCCGCAGGGGTAAAAAGTGCCACGCCCGGTACTTTCAGCATCGCGGCCAATGCCCCTTTCCCGGTTAAACTCATTGATTTTACGGCGAAAACAGTTGAGCATGAGGTTCAGCTGGCCTGGTCGACGTCCGAGGAAACTGCAAGCAGCCATTTTGAAATACAACATAGCACCGACAGCCGAAATTGGGCGCCGCTAGGGACCGTTACTTCCCATCAAAACAGCGTTGTTACGAAGCATTATGATTTTGTACACCTCAATGTCGGCGCAGGAACCCATTTTTACCGGTTGAAAATGGTGGATCTCGACGGCAGCTTTACATTCAGCACGATCCGAAGCGTGGGCGCGACAACCGGTGATTTCAAATTGTATCCCAACCCGGCCGATGCATTTGTGCATATCTCCGGTCGCGAAGGCGATGAGGTGCGGGTTTACGACCTGAGCGGGCGGTTAAGGTTAAAAACCCGGGTATCCAATGGGCAGATCGGGTTGGCAGGGCTTGAAAGCGGGACCTATCTGATCACAACCGGTGAAAAGACGCCGAAAAACGCCGGGGAAAAGCTGGTTATCGTTCGGTAAAAAACTTTGTATATACATTCGAAATCCTCCTTGTCCGGAGGATTTCTTCTTTTACAGTAAGCCAAAAATGGCAAAGCCACATTGACACAAAGTCCTGACTACTAACACTCTAGAATCCTCTGCCATCGACTTAAGTCGACGGCAATAGGGAAAAATTGATTAAATTAGGATTAAGGAAATGGAGAATAGGATAGCTTAATGCTTTGTTATTTATAATTGTCCATGAGCTGCCCGCTGATATTAAAGCATTTTGAATGATGTTGAATTCCTGGTTTAAATATGGTTTGCTGGCCTCTGCCGCCGGGTTCATTTTAATGTCTTGTGACAAAAAGATCGATCTCCCCGACGATGTGGCGGCCGAAATGAACACCCTGGTGGCTCCCGTCGACTATACTTACGACGTGAAGCCGATCCTTTCGGACCGCTGCTTTGCCTGTCACGGGCCGGACGCCAACCACCAGAAGGCCAGCTTGCGCCTCGATATGGCCGAAGTGGCTTATAAAAAGGAGGCGGAAAGTGGTTTGAAAGCTATTAGGCCCGGCAAACCGGGGAGCAGCGAGCTCGTGCACCGCATCCTGTCGGCCGACCCCGACATTGTAATGCCTACGCCGGAGTCGCATTTATCGCTTAGCGCGCGGGAAAAGGCTATTCTGATCCGCTGGGTAGAAGAAGGCGCCGAGTACAAGCCGCATTGGGCATTTACCAAAGTGGAAAAACCTGCATTGCCGAGGGTGAAGAACGAGGCTTGGGTAAAGAACGATATCGACCGGTTTATCCTGAAAAAGCTGGAAGACAAGGACATCAAACCTTCGCCGGAAGCGACGAAAACGACATTATTACGTCGCGTTTCGCTCGACTTGACCGGCTTGCCGCCAACACCGGAAGAAGTGAGTGCCTTTTTGAACGACAAAGCCCCAAATGCGTACGAAAAAGCCGTTGACCGGCTGCTTGCATCGCCGCATTATGGCGAGCATATGGCTGTCCCCTGGCTCGATGCCGCGCGTTATGCGGATACGCACGGGTACCAGGACGACGGCCTGCGCACCGCCTGGCCGTTCCGTGATTGGGTGATCAATTCATTCAACAAAAACCAGCCTTACGACCAGTTCGTTACCTGGCAGCTGGCCGGCGATATGCTGCCGAACCCCACGCGTGACATGATGGTGGCTACGGCATTCAACCGGATGCACCAGCAGAGCCAGGAGGGAGGCATCATTCCCGAAGAGTACCGCTCGGCCTACGTTTCCGATCGCGTGGATACGTTTGGCAAGACATTCCTCGGCCTTACCGTCGAATGCGCCCGCTGCCACGACCACAAGTACGACCCGATCAGCCACAAGGATTACTACTCCTTATATGCGTTCTTCAATAACAATGACGAAAACGGCCAGATCCCGTACAACGGCGAGGCAAGCCCGGCCATTACGCTGCCGACGCCGGAGGCTGATGCCAAATTGAAATACATTCACGAAAATCTGGTAAAGGAGCGCACTGCCATGACTGCCAATGCGGCGGCTTATGAACGCAACTTCCAGCAATGGCTCGGCACCGCCCGCGCAGCACCCGAAAAAGCATTGCTGCCGGAGAAAACCGATTTGCTAGGCCATTTCACCTTCGACGAACCGACCGGCAAGGAGTTTGCGAACCTCGCCAATCCCAAGC
Source organism: Dyadobacter soli (assembly GCF_900101885.1). Classification (GTDB taxonomy): domain Bacteria; phylum Bacteroidota; class Bacteroidia; order Cytophagales; family Spirosomataceae; genus Dyadobacter; species Dyadobacter soli. Next base: position 57,371 of record NZ_FNAN01000011.1, read on the forward strand.
ACAAGGCCAATGCGGAGGGTGACGACAGCCTTTCCAATGTAGCTTCCCGCGATGGTCGTATTGGCAAGGCCCGTTACATCTTTGGAGAAAATGCGGTGAGCTTTGGCGACAAATTCGCCTTCTTCGAGCGTAACCAGCCATTTAGCATTAGCATATGGCTAAACCTGCATGATCCTGCGGTGAGCGGTTCGCTGCTGCACAAATCCAATGGCGTGATGAATGGTTACCGGGGCTGGAATGTGTTTCGCGAAAAAGATGGGCGTATTCGGTTGACGATCAGTCATGTGTGGCCGGAGAATGCCATTGAAATACAAACCATCGACAAGTTCCCGATGAACAAATGGACACAGCTGGGCTTTACTTACGATGGGTTGAGCAAGGCGGGAGGTTTGAAACTGTTCGTGAATGGTCAGCCGGTGAAAGTCGTTGTGCATAATGACCATTTGACCGAAAGCATTTTGTATGGGAAAAATAAAACGAACTGGTACGTCGACAGGCTGAATATTGGTCGGTTGTCGGATCAGCGGACTAAGAATTTCGAAGTAGACGAGTTCCGGATCTACACCCGGGCGATCAGTACTTTGGAAATGCAGGGTTTGTTTACGTTAAAAAATGAGTTGTTGACTGCACTGAAAATGCCGCCCGCCCAGCTCAAACCCTCGCAACTCGCTTCGCTAAAAGACTATTACCTCACGAATATCGATGCCGGCTACAAAAAGGAGCTGGCTGCAAGCCGTGCGCTGATCGGAGAGGAGACGGAGATTATGGACAAGCAGATCGACGTGATGGTGATGAAAGAGCGGAAATTCCCGCGCAAGACCTTCATACTCAATCGCGGAGCCTACGATGCGCCCGGAAAGCCGGTAACGATGGATACGCCGGATGCATTCTTTAAAATACCGAAAGAATACCCCCGCAACCGGCTTGGCCTCGCCAAATGGCTGGTGGATAAAGACCATCCGCTATTCACAAGGGTGACCGTGAACCGGTTCTGGATGATGTATTTTGGCAAAGGAATCGTGATTTCCAGCGACGATTACGGCAACCAGGGCGAACTGCCAACCCATCCTGCACTGCTCGACTACCTGGCCGCACGTTTCCGCGAGTCGGGTTGGAATGTGAAGGCCATGCAAAAGCTGATTGTCACGTCGGCTACCTACCGGCAGTCATCGAAAATCGAACGGAATGCACAGGACCTCGACCCGGATAACCGGCTTTATGCACGTGGCCCGAGCTACCGCATGAGCGCGGAGCAAATCCGCGACAATGCATTGGCGTCCAGCGGCTTGCTCACGCGCAGGGTAGGGGGCAAGAGCGCCTATCCGTACCAGCCCGCGGGCCTGTGGGAAGCGCTTGCTACGCGTAACGAGGTGACCTACAAGCAGCAGCACGGCGATTCGCTTTACCGCCGGAGCCTTTATACCATCTGGAAACGGAGCTCGCCGCCGCCGATGATGCTCAACTTTGACGCCGCCGAACGGCACTTTTGCATTACCAAACGGCAGAAAACCAGCACGCCGTTGCAGGCACTGGTGGTCATGAACGACCCGCAGTTCGTGGAAGCATCGCGGGTGCTGGCACAACATATGCTGAAAAACGGCCAGACCATCGACGAGCAGATCGACTACGCATTCACCGCATTGACGAGCCGCCTGCCCGATCCGAAGGAGAAAATAGTGCTGAAAGAACTTTATGACGAGGAATTGAATGATTTCAGGCATAATCCGAAACGGATGAAATCGATCCTGGCCGCGGGCGAGTACCCGCTCGATAAAACGCTGGACCCGGCGCAGTTGGCGGCCGGAACCATCGTGGCGAGTACGGTAATGAATTTTGATGAATTTTTGATCAAGCGATAAATATCAGCGCAATGAGCTTTTACAGAGAACTTGAAAACCATGTCCACGAGCAATTGAGCAGGCGTAATTTCCTCTCGAAAACGAGCCTTGGCCTGGGTGCGGCAGCAATGGCATCGCTTCTGAGTGCGGATAATTCATTGGCCAAAAAAGTAGGTGAAAAAGGCGCCGAAGCCGCCGGACTGCCCATCGGGCATCCGCATTTCGCGCCGAAAGCCAAACGGGTGATCTATTTGTTCCAAAGTGGCGCTCCGTCACAGCTGGAACTGTTTGATTATAAGCCCAAACTGGAAGAAATGTGGGGCAAAGACCTTCCCGAATCGGTGCGGAAGGGCCAGCGCCTGACGGGTATGACCGCCGGGCAGAGCAGTTTTCCGCTCGCGGCTTCGAAATATAAATTCAAGCAGTATGGTGATAATGATATGATGGTCAGTGAGTTGATGCCTTACACTTCGGGCATTGTGAATGATGTGACCTTCATTCGCTCGATGTTTACCGAGGCCATTAACCACGATCCGGCGGTTACGTTTTTCCAGACAGGCAGCCAGCAAGGCGGCCGCCCTTCCTGGGGTTCGTGGGTGAGCTATGGGTTGGGTTCCGACAACCAGAATATGCCTGCATTCGTGGTACTGCTCTCCAAAGGACGCGGCGGTGACCAGCCATTGTATGCCAAACTTTGGAGTAATGGTTTTTTGCCGTCCATTCACCAGGGCGTGGTGTTCCGTTCCGGCCCGGACCCGGTTTTTTACCTTAATAATCCCGAGGGAATCGACCGAACCAGTCGCAGACGCATGCTGAACTCGCTTGCTAAATTGCAGCAAGGCCAGTTTGAAAAACTGCTCGACCCGGAGATCAACTATCGGATGGCACAGTACGAAATGGCTTACCGGATGCAGACAGCCGTTCCCGAAACCATGGATATTTCGAAAGAACCCGACTACATTTTTGATATGTACGGCGAGGACTCACGCAAGCCGGGCACATTTGCCGCCAATTGCGTGCTGGCAAGGAAGCTGATCGAAAAGGATGTGAAATTCGTGCAGCTGTACCACCAGGGCTGGGACCAGCACGGTAACTTGCCGAACGACATTAAAATTATGGCCAAAAGTGTCGATCAGGCTTCGGCTGCATTGATCAATGACTTGAAACAGCGCGGACTGCTGGACGAAACGCTCGTAGTTTGGGGCGGCGAATTTGGTCGTGGGGCCTATTCACAAGGCAAATTGACCCACGATAATTATGGCCGTGACCACCACCCGCGCAGCTTTACGATCTGGATGGCCGGTGCGGGCGTGAAGAAAGGGTTCGTGTACGGGCAGACGGATGATTTTGGATACAATATCATCAAAGATCCTGTGCATGTGCACGATTTTCAGGCTACTGTGATGCATTTGATGGGTATCGATCATGAGCAGCTGGTGTTCAAGCACCAGGGACGGCGGTACCGGCTTACGGATGTGCACGGCAAAGTGGTGAAGCCGCTTTTGGTTTAACGTTTGAAATACTAAAAAAGCAAAACGGACGTCCGCAAAGACGTCCGTTTTACATTGCTATCAGCCGAAAATCCATTGAAATATCGCTTTCACTGCTGATCCGACATACCAGATCGAAAACAGCCAGAACACGGCGCCCATTCCTGCAAAAACGTAAACGAACAGGTAATTGCCTTTCAAATGGACATTGTCCGGGTCTTTCGGATCATAATATAATGTTACTTCTTCACCGATCTGATATTCCGGCGGGTTACGGCCTTCCGAGCTGTGGAAAACATGCGCGGTTCCATCCCTTTTAATATAGCGTATCGACGGCGCCAATGGATATTCGCGGGGTTTTAGCCGGTGCAAGTCGATCACAATCCCTTTGGTTTCGATCCCGTTTTCGATCAGGTTGCGGCTGTTGCGGTAGATCGAGAACGAGATAATTTCGAGAATGGCCCCGACTGTAAAGAATAGCAGCATGACTAATTCAAATACCGGTAACCCTTTGCTGGTTTCCATGATCTTGGGATGTTAAAGCCACCTGTAAATTTCCTGCAAACTGCCTTCGAATTCCCGTGGGGGCTTGTTCATCGAGTTAGCGAAGGGGTAACTGCCCCTTACGGCCTTGCCGGTACCTGCTTTCAGGTCCAGCACGAGATCACAATATTCGCGGCCGGGATATAAGCGCGTTTTGAGCTCGACGGTATGGTCGTCGAGCCATTTGGCCTCGTCACAGCTCCAAGTGGAGGGCATATCAAATATCATCTGGTTGTTTGAAAGCCGGATAATCGCAGGTTCGGTGATCCAGTGGCTCATGCGCACTTCGTAGGCACCAAAGCGGACGGTATAGGTATTTTTAGGAGAAGGAACTTCGTCGACCATCAGTTTTGAAGGTTAGGATCTGAATTTAATGTAAAGGCTCACGACGATCATGCCGAGGAAAAGAAAGATCGCCCCGAAAATCACGAGCATCATCCACAACGTACCTACCCCCGAATTGCGCGAATCGTTGTAGTCGATGGCGGCGCAAAATGCCGTAGCGACCGAAGTAATGCCGATCAAACCGGCGATGCCTATACGCAGCATCGACCATCCCAACCCGCTTTGCGACCAGTACATCGGCGCGAACGACAAAATGATCGCGGCGAAGAGCGTGTACCAGGCAATGCTTTCGAGCCGCACATTACCTGCCTCGGTGGGAGGCTGGTTTGGCGCCACCAGGAGCAGCGCCAGGCCGTACATCAGAAGCCAGGAAAGTTCAGGACCGAGTAGGAACGTAGTAATGCGGTTGGTGTTCATTGTCAGAACGGCTTATAATCCTTCACGTTCGCCTGCAAGTCGGCGAGTAATGCTTTGAGCTTGGTTTCGAGCTCAGCGGCCGCTGCTTTGTTCTCGTTTTTCTGGCTGAATGCTTCCAACGCTACCGCCCGGCCGCTTCCGTCCTGGAATTCCACATTGGCGAGTGAAGCGCGGTACTTGCGGTTGGCGCATTCGACGGAGAGCACGTAGGCAAATTTGTAAACGCCGCCCGCATTGTTTTCCGACCTCGGAATGGTGATGGTAATGTGGCCCTGCGTGACGAGGTCGCCGGTTTCCTTGTCGTCGACGAGCGTCTTGTTGTCGGGTGCCGACTGGCTCACCCACAGGCGTGCGCGCCGGAAAATGTCGATAAGGGAAACGCTGCCGCAATCGACGGTTTCGGTGTAGGCGATTTTACTGATCATAGCTGGTTGCGTAGAATGCGCGTGTGCGGTACCGATCATGCATGCGAGCACGACGATCAAAATGGATTTTGACATGACTATAAATTGGTTCGATTTTGAAAATGTGGTGCAAAATTGCGCATTTAGAAAAGAGGGCGCAAATAAAATGAGCCACCGGTAAATCAGCGTTTTTTATTGACCAACAATTAATTAGGTCAAAACCATTTAATAAAAAAAGCGGCTAAGTGCCGCTGCTAATTGTCTTTGCTGTACTTGTTCCGGTACTCGATGGGTGTGAGCCCCGTCACCTTTTTGAACACGTCCCTGAATGCCTTGGTATCGGTGTAGCCCACGTCGTACATCACTTCGGTGACATTCTTGCGGGATACTTCGAAACTCCGTTTGGCGGCCTCCACGCGCACGCGGCGCACGTATTCGTTGATGGTATTGTTGGTCGCATTCTTGAAACGCCGTTCGAAGCTTCTCCGGCTCACGCTCGCGATGTCTGCGAGCTCGATGATCGTCAGTTTTTCGGTGTAATTCTTTTCGATATAATCCTGCGCGGCAAGGATTCCGTCATCGTTATGGTTTTTCTGGCCTTTGAAAATCGTGAACGCACGCTGGTTATCGCGGTCGATATCGATGGCGAAGTATTTGGCGGCCAGGATCGCAATGTCGCGGCTGGTGTATTTTTCGAGAATGTATATTAAAAGGTTCCAGATGGAGTTGGCGCCGCCGCTGGAATAGACTTTGCCTTCGTCTGTGATAATGGTGCCGTCCACAACCTCTATTTGCGGATAAATTTCTTTAAACTCCTCATAATAAGCCCAGTGTGTGGAGCATTTCTTGCCATCCAGCAGCCCGGTAGCGCCCAGCAGGAATGCTCCGAGGCATAGCGAAGCGATTTCGGAACCCTTATCACGCATTTCCAGCATCCAGGGAATGGCGGGCCGGTCGAGCTCCACCGATTCGCGGAGGTTACCGCACAATGCCGGGATAATCACGAGGTCGGTTTTATTCACCTCACTCAGCAGCTTGTTGATGCGAATGGTGTATTCGCCATCCTGCGCTTTGATGTCATGGCTTAATCCTACGAATTCGACATCGAACTTGGCTTCTTTGCCCGAAGCCCTCAGAAAGTCGTTGGCGGTGTTGAAAAGCCGGTATGCAGGCGAAACGGCTTCGATGTAGGAACATTGGGGGACATATACCGAGATATGTTTCATGACGATTCTGGATTTAGAAGACGTAAAGATAGAAAAATATTCAGTTGGCATTTTTACCCCTTGGGATCGGCGTTTTTACACCCCTTTTATTTTGTTCAAACCCGCCAAATTTGTAATGTAGATCACCAGCAAACTAAAAACCACTTTTATCCGAACCATTCACCTTCAACAATCAAAACAATGAGCGAATTGTCAACCACACAAGGCATTACCCCATTCCTATGGTACAATGGCCAGGCAGAGGAAGCGATGAACCTGTACACCCGTATTTTCCCGAATTCGCGGATCAAAATGCTGAAACCTTGGGGCGAAGGAACCCATATGCCCGCCGACCAGGTAATGATGGGTGTTATCGAGATCAACGGGCTGACGCTGCACCTGTTCGATGCCGGGCCGATGTTCAAATTCACGGAAGCCGTTTCCTTTTTTGTTTCCTGCAAAGACCAGGAAGAAGTGGACCATTACTGGAATTCGCTCATTGCCGACGGCGGCGAAGAAAGCCAGTGCGGCTGGCTGAAAGACAAATTCGGCTTGTCGTGGCAGATCGTGCCGGAAATGCTCAACGAAAAGTTGGCTCACGGCGATCCGAAACGTGCGAGCCAGATGTTTGAGGCGGTGATGGGTATGCGCAAGCTGATCATCGCGGAAATGGAAGAAGCATACAACCGATAATCACAATATGGCCATATACCCCTTCCTTACTTTCAACGGCAATTGCAGGGAAGCCATGCGGTTTTACCAGTCGTGCTTCGGAGGCGAGCTGCAATTCACTTACCTGGGCGACACGCCCGGTGGAAAGCAGTTCCCGCTGGAAATCAGGCAGCTGGTGCTGCATGCAAGCCTGGAATCGGAGCACGTCCGGCTCTTTGCATCCGACCTGGGCGGTGAGGAAGGGGTAGCTGCGGGCAACAGCATTTCGCTTTGGATCAGCATCACGGTACCCGATCAGCTGAAATCGGTATTTCAGAAATTGGCGAAGGAAGGGGAAGTAACCGCGCCGCTCTCACCCGGTATCCTCAAAGGCCAATGGGCCACACTCACGGATCGTTACGCGGTACAGTGGATATTTTCGGCGGCTGGGGCGGGTTAATGATTGAATGATTGAATGATTGAATGATTGAATGAGTGAATAGTTTTTAATGTGAATTTTGATCAAAGTAATATTCAATGGATATTCACCGGTCGACGGACTGATATAATCATTTATTCAATCATTCAATCATTCGGTCATTCAATCATTAACTATTAGCCATCATGACGCAACAGGAGTACATCCGCATCCGCGGGGCGCGGGAAAATAATCTCAAAAATGTTTCACTGGATATTCCGAAACGCAAAATCACCATTTTTACGGGTGTTTCGGGATCGGGTAAATCTTCGATCGTTTTTGATACGATCGGTGCAGAGGCCCAGCGCCAGCTGAACGAGACTTTCAGCATGTTTATTCGCAACCGCTTGCCGCGGATCAGTCAGCCGGAGGCCGATGCGATTGAAAACCTATCCACTTCCATTGTCATCGACCAGAAGCGTCTTGGTGGCAATTCGCGCTCGACGATGGGCACGATTACCGATATTTCGGCGGTTCTGAGACTGCTTTTTTCAAGATTAGGGCAGCCACACGCAGGTTTTTCCAATGCATTCTCCTTCAACGACCCGGCCGGAATGTGCCCGGAGTGTAATGGTTTAGGCAAAAAAGTAGAAATAGACCTTGAAAAATTTCTCGACACCTCCAAATCGCTCAACGAAGGGGCGATCCTTTTCCCGGTTTTCGCGGTGGGTACGTGGTACTGGAAAGCGTATACGTTTTCGGGCATGCTCGATAACGATAAGAAGCTGGAAGATTATTCGGAGGAGGAAATGCATACGCTGCTGTACGGGAAAGGTACTTATGAGTCGAATTACAATGGCATGACGTTCGATACGAAATATGAAGGCCTGGTAGACAAGTTCAACCGTTTGTACATTCAAAAAGACAGCAGTGAAATTTCGGAGAAGACGGTCAAAAAAGTCGAGCGGTTTTTGAAAATGGGCGATTGTCCCGCGTGTAGGGGCGCACGCCTGAATGCGAAGGCGCTTGCGTGCCGCATTAACGGACTGAATATCGCCGAAATGTCGGCCATGGAAGTATCCGAGCTGGTCAAAATCATCCGCGAGATTCACGATCCGATTTCCAAACCGATGATAGACACGCTGACGGAGCGTTTGGAGCACCTGGTCGACATTGGCCTCGGCTACCTGAGCCTCGACCGCGAAACCGGTACATTGTCCGGCGGCGAATCGCAGCGGATCAAAATGGTGAAGCATTTGAACAGCAGCCTCATCGACATTACCTACATTTTCGACGAACCGAGCATTGGCCTGCACCCTCGCGACGTGCACCGGCTGAACGAACTTCTGCAAAAGCTGCGCGATAAAGGCAACACCATCCTGGTCGTCGAGCACGACCCGGACGTGATCCGCGTCGCCGACTACATTGTAGATGTGGGCCCGAAAGCCGGTAACGGCGGCGGCGAGGTGGTTTATTCAGGCGATTACAAAGGGCTTCTCGAAGCCAAAACACTCACCGGCCGGTTTATGAACCGGAATTTGAAGGTCAAATCCACATTCCGCCAGCCGACAGGTGCATTGAGAGTGAAGAATGCCAAACGGCATAACCTCAAAAATGTGTCGGTAGACATTCCTACCGGCGTTTTTACCGTGGTAACCGGCGTCGCAGGCTCGGGCAAGAGCTCGCTGATCAACGGCGTGTTCCTTTCGCAGCATCCCGAGGCGATCGTGATCGACCAGTCGGCTGTGGGTGCCTCTATCCGTTCCAACCCGGCGACTTACACCGGCATTATGGACGATATCCGTAAGCTTTTCGGGAAAACCAACAAGGTCAGCCCGTCGCTGTTCAGCTTCAATTCTAACGGTGCATGCCCTGAATGCCAGGGTTTGGGCTTCATATTTACGGATCTGGCGTTCCTCGAACCTGTGAAAACGGTTTGCGAAACCTGCGAAGGCAAGCGGTTCAGGCCGGAAGTTTTAGAATATAAAGTGAATGGCAAATCGATTACCGATGTGCTGGATATGCCTGTGGAGGAAGCATTGGCATTTTTCAAAACCAAAGACATTACCCACAAACTGACCGCCATGAACCAGGTAGGGCTCAACTACCTCACGCTCGGGCAGCCGCTGAGCACATTGTCGGGCGGGGAATGCCAGCGTATCAAGCTCGCCGGCGAACTGAACAAAAACGGCACCATTTACGTCATGGACGAGCCTACTACCGGCCTGCACATGTCCGACACCGGCCATTTGCTCGAAATCATCGACCACCTCGTCGACCAGGGCAACTCCGTGATCGTCATCGAACACAACACCGAAGTAATGAAGCACGCCGACTGGATCATCGACCTCGGCCCCGAGGGCGGACATAAGGGCGGCCAAGTCTTGTTCGAAGGCACACCTGCGGATTTGCTGAACTCGAAGGAATCGCTTACTGCCGGGTATTTGCGGGGTAATTGATGCGAGATAGCATTGTTGTTAGATCCCTGACGGGATTTTCGGAAGCGGTAATCGTCGGGTTTGCTACCAATGTTACGTCGCTAGCGCGACTCGCGTTGGTGAAAAAGTGCCGTTAGGCACGCAACATTGGTAGAAATGAGGCATTACAGATGATGATAAATGCCGTCAGGCATGTAACACCAAGCCAAACAAAACGATTTGGCCGGAACAGCCCCTAAAATGTCCCGTTTCCCCAACACCTCGGTTACATTCTGCAATTAGTTTTGCGAAACAACTCAATAGCAAACCATGGAAAAGATCGAGCATATCAACTACATCAAAGCCCCCATTACCCAGGTGTACGAGGCCCTAACTACGCAAAAAGGCCTCGGCAGCATCTGGACCACGGATTTGACGGTAGAAAACGAAGTCGGAGCCATCAGTGATTTCGGGTTTGGCGAAGACGACCGCGTGTTAATGCAGATCGTAGAACTTTGCGAAAACAAGCGCATCGAATGGCTCTGCACCCATTCCGACCCCGAATGGATCGGCACCGGCGTGTCGTTCGAGCTTTTTGAAAGGGAAAACGGTGTCACAGCCATTGTGTTAAAGCATTTCAACTGGCGCGAACTAACCGAGTTCTACCAATGGTGCAACTACAACTGGGCCATGTTCCTGCTTAGTTTGAAGGATTACTGCGAGAAAGGGAAGGGGTTGGCTTATCAGGAGCGGGAGTTTTAGACAGACTATCACACCTAAAACCCAACCCGCACGCCAATCCCGGCCTTCACAACTTCCCCGACACGCAGCGAACCTGCATTCAAAACGTAGCTGACGAGATACAGGTCGTTGGTGTTGAATTCGATGTAGGTGCTCAATGTGCGGATTCCGGCGGTTTTGGGGAGTTTGTAGGTGAGGGATGATTCGGTGGCCAGGTGCAGGCGGAAGGCGGGTTTCCACCAGTAGTAGTTGGGTGGGTAGCGGGAGGGGAGTTTGAAAAAATAGTCGTTTCCGAACTGGTAGCTGCCTTTGAACCCGATGTCCAGCGGGTTGATTTGTAAATGCGAGCCCGCCCTGATCCGTGCCGGCTGATAAAAGACAGCGCCCGAGAACAAATGCAGCGGCCCGCCTTTCGACGGGGGCACATAGCCGTATTGCAGGTTGGTGCGCAAGTGCCGGTTAAAGAACTCATACCCGGCGCCTACACCCATCCAGCCGTTGCTGCCTGCATATTGGATTTGTGCAAAATCAGGGGCGAGTTTCCGGACGGATTGGGCATGGCAAGTGCTGGCTGCTCCCATCGCGAGGAGCGCTGCCAGGGCGAATATTTGTTTCATGTCAGTAGTTGATGATGGATTTCAGGACTTTGCCGTTGACAATTTGAAGCAGGAGGAATGCACTTTGTTCGAAGGAAAAACTGGTCATGTAATGCACCTTGTCCCCAAATGGATAGAAATCCTGGTGCTGGTGAACGTGGCCATGCAGGGAGAGCAGCAGGTTGGGAGTGTTTTGCAGTAGCTCGGTATAAGGTTTGACCGACGCTGTGCCGAATTCGGATGCATTGAATGGCGGCACGTGCGAAACTGTCACGATGTATTTTGCTCCCTCGGAATTATTCAATTCATGGCCGAGCCAGCCGATATCCGGGATATTCTCGCCGGGTGCTTCCAGCCCGTTGGTATTGTGGGCGATGAATTTAATGCCTCCGTACACAAAGGAATAGTTCAGCGGCCCGAACATTTGCTGAAATATCTGCCTGCCGTTCGCCACCATGTCGTGGTTGCCGATAATGCCGAAATACGGAACGCGCAGCGCCGAAAGCCGCTTGTGCACCCATTTGAACTCCTGCAATATCCCGAAATCCGAAATATCACCGGCCAGCAGCACCAGATCGACGTTTTCCAGACTGTTAACCTTTTTTACAAACCGCTCTTGTTCATCATACCATCGCTGGGTGTCGCCTGCGAAAACGATGGTAACGGTGTCATCTTCTGCGTTTTGCCGTAGCCGCGCGAGGTTTTGCGCATTCAGGTTGGACGGGCTCGAATGGTCGAAGGATTGGTTGGGGCTGAATTCGAACTGGTCGCAGGACGTAATGAACGTCAGGAGCGTCAGGAAAATCAGGTATTGTTTAGCGTTCCGTAGCAGTTTGAGCAGGTTCGTTTTGTTCTTCATGGCGTTGATGGCTAGTTGGTTTCATTGGCTTTTTCAATTCTTTCGATTTCGCCTAGGACGGTTGTCAGCGGTGCCCGGCGGTTGATGAGGCTTTTCAGTTTATTGAGGCTATCGGCAGAAAACGCGCTTTTTCGATGCCGCAAAAGATGAAACAGGACGTCGCGGTCTTCCCACAATCTTCCTATTTCACGCATGGTATTCTGCGAAACAGGCATTTGCCGGGTGCCGTACCCGTGCCGCAGGTGCATTAGTTGCCAGCCGATTTGCATCCGGGTGCGGTGGTACTTCTGCTCCCACATGCCTTGCATGCGTGCGTCCTCCATTTTCCGTTGAAAGAGAAACAGGAATACGACGGCAGCGGACAAAGCGATGCCAGCCCACTTTTTTGTAGTGCGTGTCATGTTGCTTGATTATAATGAGTTGTATTTGTTAGAAAGCGAGTCCTAATGTGATATTCGTCCGGAAGTCGAAATTCGTTTCAGTACTTTTTAAATAATCCTGAAAATTATAAGAGGTGTTGCAATCGAAATAACCGTGGTTGAAAAGGCGAAGCTGGAAGCCTGCCATAGGGCCTACATTGATAATGTTGTCTTCCCTTCGCAAGTCATCAGGCGGAATGTCGCTGTGTTTGCCCTTGTAATAATAGTACTGGGTATTGATGCCTGCATACAGCCCCGACATTCCGTTCGTGCTCTTTCCTTTCAGTTGTTGCCTTTTTGTGAGGGCGTAATACCGCGGCTGAACGGCGAATGAGAGAACCTTTTCCCTCGAATACACCTGCATATAATCGCGATAATAGCCCCATAGCATATTACCGTATTTGATCTGGTTAAATCCATTGTTCATGGCTGCGTCAAGTTGAAAGTTAATGGAAGCCGGCCAGGTACCCAGTTTTTTTTCGAATGCTACACCTATTTTAACCCTGTTGAGGTAGTAACCGACCGTCAATTCCGGCAACCGTATTTTCCACTGGCTTCGTATTTGGGCATCGCAAAAAAGAATATCGCAAAGCGGGGCTCTTCGTGCGCGTTTCCAGTCACCAAATGCAAAACCCATGCTGAGTTGCGAGGCGAGCGACCAATTTTCGAGTATTCCGTAATAAAAGAACGGTGCATCCTGGTGCAATGCCAGCGCAAAATCCATAAACCCGAAGTTCAGAAAACGCCTTTGAAAACCGAACTTCAACCCGATCCGCCGGTCCATTTCATGGCGATTGGGAAGGTTGTAGAATGCGGCGATATAGTTGCCGCTGAAATTGTTGGCACTCTTTCCGGCCCTGATCCGTCGCCTCATGTCGATAAACCAACGCAATTGCCCGTCCAGTACGATATTTTGCCAGGGTAGCCACCGTTCGGTGTGCAGATTGGAATACGGCAAGTGTCCGGTTAATGCAATCGAAAACGCGGGCAGAAACTTGAATTCGTACCCAATTTGCAGCGAGCTGTTGTTCAGGATTTTATCGTCCTTTAATGGGAAAACCACGGATTGATAATACTGCGACAGCCCGATTTTGAACATATGCCGTGTCGGAACTTTGGTCATAAACACATTCTCATACCGGTCCAGAAAGCGCTGTTTGATCAGCGTGTCGCTTTCTTCGGAATACGATATGCTCACGGTGTCCTGCGCTTTGGCCGCGGAAATGGCACAAAGCAGCAGCAGTATCAGCACGCCTTTTTGCATTGATTTACAATAGGGATTAGGATAAATTAATGTAAATGTGCTGTCAAATAGGCGTCTGTGTGTTACGGTTTATTAAGGGAAGTTAGAGGTGAATTCAGAAATGAGGAGGGTTATTTTACTTTCATGACTAATAGTTAAGCACCCGTTTTATTTAATCGTGACCCTCCCGAACTCGGCGTTGATGTCGACGCTGGCGAGCTGGTTGCGGGAAAAAAAAGCTTCTTTGAAATCGGCCGTGTTACGTTTCCATTTGAAACCGTTCGGGAGTTTCATGGTAGCGTAGGCGCCGTTGATCGTGTAATCGAAATGCTGCCAATTCTTGGCCAGCAGCGTTACTTCGGCCTTTTTGGAATGGATTCCCAGGCTTGTGAGGCCTACCGTGGGGTATATTTCGACGTTGCCATAGGCCGCATCCACCCGCACGGCGCCGGCGATTCGTTCCAGGCGCACATTGGTATGGTCGCTCTCGAAGGTAAATGTGCCAGCGAGCTCCTGGCCCGAAAGTTCGCCGAATGAAGTTTGAAGGGCCCCTTTACCACTTAATCCAGTCAGGTTTGTTGTGCAGAAATCCGCTTTGAGGTTCAATTGGTTGGTGAGCCCGCGCAAGGTGATGGTACCGAACGAATTTTTGAGATCGACGGCGCATGACGGGGGCAAATGGATGGTATAGCGCGCTTTCAGGTTCGAAACCGGCTTGCTTTCTCCATCTTTTAATACAATATAATTACGCAGGAAATAATCCTTGCCGTTACGGTCGGCAATATACTGCAACTTGGAAAGGTCCTGCGTGGCCGTAGCGCGGTCGGGGTGGCGTGCGGAAAGCTCCATGATCACCGCGATGTCGGAATTATCCCAGGTCACGATCTCGATGTCGGCTTTCTCCGCGCTGATATACAACGTGCGCACGCTGGGCGCGCTCACAGTCTTTTCGATCCTTTTCGTGGCGACCTGCAATTTCCCCTGCGCATACGCGGGCAGATCCCCAAGCGCCCACGCAAGGAGCGCGAGCAGCGATAGTTTCCGGATACTTTTAAAATACATTTTCATTGCTCAGGTGCTTAAATCATTTTGGCCATTGCATTCAGAATGTCCGTTTTTTGTCTTTCAATTTCATTGTACTGCCTCAGTAGCTCCGGTTCTGTATTGTAATCGCCGATCGCCTGTACGAGCTGGTCGGAAGCGGAGCTGAGCCGTTCGTATTCCTGTTGCAAAGAGCGGTATTCGGTGCTGTTGCATACCAAAGTCTCCGTCTCGCAATACGTTTTAAGAAGCCGGTATTGCTGGTCGGTCTTCACGTCGGCGTCCATTTGCAATCGCTCGTCTACGGATTCCTGCGAGTAGGCAATGCGCTGCGGGCCGGTCGGAAGCATCAGCCACGCCACCCCGGCTGCCATCACGACAATTGCGGCGGCATAACCCCATTTCCAGCGCTGCTGCCGCACATTTTTCCGGTCGATCAGCTCCCAAAGCTTGTCATCGGGCTCGTAAGCCGGCATTTCGGTAAGTGCCTCGCGAAGCGGTTGCGCCAACAGGTTTTCGTTAATGCCATTCCACACTTCATCCGCCGGTTCGTAGGCCGGAAAGCGGCGGATCGCATTTTCAAGGTTGATATGGTTCTTTTCCATCTTAATCGGTGTCAGTTCGCCGAAAGCATCGCGCGGAGCTTTCTTTTGGCATGAAACAATTGTGATTTCGAAGTGCCTTCCGAAATGTTGAGCATCACCGCGATCTCCCGGTGCGTGTAACCCTCCACTTCGGCCAGCACAAAAATGGTCCGGAAGCCATCCGGCAGCGACAGCACCGCCGTTTCCAAATGCGCCGCATTGATCTCCGATTCCCCCCAGTCGATACCTTCTCCCACGTAATCGTCGACATTCTGCCAGATCACCACCCGTTTCTTCTTCGTCGATTTCCGCACCACGATCTGCTTCACCCACGCCCCGAGCGTCGACTCGCCGCGGAACTGGCTCAAATGCTTGAATACTTCCAGGAAAGCGTCCTGCAACACGTCATTGGCATCGTCGAAATCACCGGTAATGCGGTAGGCGAGGGTGTACATCGCTTTTTTATAGCGGTCGTACAGCTGTCGCTGGGCAATTCGGTCATTTAAAAGGCAACCAGTAATCAGATCGGCTTCCGAAGTCATGCAGTGATTTTTAGCGTATTCGTATCAATGAGGCCGCAAGATGAGGAAATGGTTGTATGGGGTGGAAAAAATGTGGGGGAAAGTTATTTGTTGACCGCCGACGACCGACCGCTGACGGCCGATCACTTGTTGTCAGCGTGTGTCCATTGTCTATTGTTCATCGTCTATGGTCCATAGTCCATAGTCGGCCGCAGGCCCTATCGTCGGCGGTCGGCGGTCAGTGGTCGGCGGTCATCACCCGCGCCTTCCTCAGCCGATACACAAACCAGTACCGTGCCACGCTTCCGTTCCGCCGCTGGGTGATGGTTGCGGCTTTTTCGAACCGTTCGAACTGGTTGGCGAATTGTTCGGCGGGGTCGGTGAAGTTGTTGGATGGGGTAATGTACCAGGCGTCGGTGCCGGGTGCTACCTGTCCGTAAAGTTGGTTGAGCCAGGCGAATTGATGCAGGTCTTCCAGGTTGCCGACGCCCACGGTGCGCATTCCGAGCGGGTAGGCGACGTGGTAGTAAATGTGCGAGCCGGGAAACCATTTGTGTACCACCATCGGGGCATTACGCTGCATTTGGCCGGTGGCGATGTCGTCGTTACGTAGTTTTTCGAATGCGGGCAGCAGCTGTTCCCAGCCGGTAATATCCAGCGTTGCGTCGCCCGCTCCCGTGCGTGGAAAGGGTTTGGAGCTCATTGTGCCGGGGAAGCAGCGGATGAGGATGGGGCCTGCGGTGAATACAAAGAAAATAAGCGCTACGGAGCCTTTGAGCAACTTTTTGGGCGGATTATTGAGGGAAGGGTAAATGAACCTGTCGCACCAGGCGGCGCTCAAAAGCATAAGTCCCAGGAACCCCGGCCCGCTCCAATGCGGCAACGTGTCGCGAAACAGCGAAACCAGCATGGTACAGGCGATAATGGGCAGGCTGCACCAATAGAGCAATGCCACGGCAGCGGCGTCGGCGACGGAAAGCCCGCGTGTAATGGTCCGGCCGGTCATGATGAACATAACGATCTGGAATGGATTGGCATACAAAACCTGGCCGATGGTCGTGCGGAAAAACGATCTGAGATTAATGCCGCTGTCGGTTACCGTCACACGTTCGCTATGGAACCGCCAGGTTATGAAGTCGTTACCAATGTTCCAGAACAGGATCGGGGAGACGAGCAATGCCGTAATGGCCATCGAAAGATACAAATAGGGACTTTTAAGCAGCCCGCGACGATCGAACATGATAAATCCGAGAAACCCGAACCAGAGAAATACGCCATGCACCTTGCTCATCGTTGCCAGCCCGATGAAGAGCCCGGTAAGTAACAGGTAACGGTGAATGTCGTTAGGGCTCGTGGCTTTGATGCAGCGCAGCATCGTATACAATGCGGCAAGCCAGAAAGTGAGCTGCACCGAATCGGGCAGGATAAAAATACCCGAAAGAATACTGGTGTAAACGGAAGTATTGTAAAGCACGGCGGCGATCAGACCGGTGTTCCGGTTTTTGATCAAACTGCCGCAATGCGCTATCAGCCAGGTATTAATGCCCGCCGCGAAAATGCCCGGCATCCGCACAAATACCTCGGAATTGCAATGCAGGTTGAAAGTGAAAAGGCGAATGAAAATGCCGACCAGCGGGGGATGATCGAAATGGTTACAGTCGGGCAGGACGGCGTAGGTGAAGTAGTAAACTTCGTCGTTGCCCAGGTTGATCAGGTTGGCGATGAGGAGGCGGATGATCGTGAAAACGACCACCAGCGCAGCGACGGGGTGCTTCTGGATGTATTCTAACGCCATGAGAGCCTGCGTCGTCCATATCGTTGCGGCCGGTGGCCGGTCATCAATCGCGCAACCACCAACAGCCAAACACCCAGAACGCACGTGCCGATGCTCCTGAAAAACATAGTCCCATTGAAATCCTCATAAACCGGCATCGGCTGATAGCCGTTTTTGGGTGTGAAAAACACAGGGTTGAGAAATATCTCGGTGCCGTTCGCGTACTTAAAGGTCACTCGCGCGTAACGGTCTTCGGGTGTGATGCGATGGCTGATCCGGTCGGTGTGGCGTGCGAGCGCAAGCACTTTGCCGTTCTGGCCTGTAACGGACACCTCGCTGGCGGCCTGCGTCATTTGCGCATCGATGGTATCGTGGTGGACCGTCAGGCTGATTAAATGCGGGATCGAATCATGCGACTGATTTTCACCGACGATCACGCCGTAGCTCTGGCCGGTTTTCAATGCGCGGATCACCTCGCCGGCCGAGTTGTTCCGCACATTCACGAAGGTACAGCGCGTCCCCAGCCGCTTTTTGGAAACAACGTCGTGAATATCGTCGTCGCCCACGATGAATACCCGCTTGCCTGCCGACAGCGCGGCATCCCATTGCGCCGTGGATGTTACCGACGGGTTGAGCACTTCCATGCAATCATAATGCGTGAGCTGCGCGAGGTCTTCCGCCGTGTAACCATTTTTAAGGGCAGGGTGATTGAGAATCACCACATTATCTGCGCCGGTGAGATGGCTCAGTACGTGTTGTTTGTTGTGGGTAGTTTGAGGGAAAAGATAGTCCAGCCATTGCACCTCATTGCTTCCCAGTACCAACTGATGCGTTTTCCGAAGATTATAGCCGTGCTCATAGGCCGATAGATAATTGGCCCGGGTGGCATGGGTCGTATCTATATGGTGGTAATTTGACACGCAATGCACCCCGTAATGCAATGCTTTGTAAGCATTATGAATGTCGGCCGCAGTCCCGTGCCCATTGGTAACACCCTCCCATGCGCGCGAATGCGCGTGGAAATTGCATTTGACCCATTGCGAACTGCCGATGGAGTCGTAGGGATTGTAAAGGGTGGCCCCTTCGAAAGGGATGGGGGCATTGAACTGGTAGCGCGGGCAGAAGAAGAATTGTGACACGAGCAGCCAGAGTACCCAGGAGGAAAACGCGAGCAGAATGATGCGGAGTATCTTCATAAGTGCCGCAAAGATGCTCCGGTGGTATTAAGGCATTATTAGGGGAATGAGAAGTTTTGATTTGTTCTCAAATACTTAACAATCGGCAGCGCCTACTTATCAGGAGGCGGACGGAGCGGTTGGCAATTCGCTGTCCAGCACCGCAGGTTTATCTGGGGTTACTTTTAAAAGTTAAATATTAATTAACATTAAGGTAAATTGTTTCCGGGCTGCGCAGGATATCTTTGTGTCGCAGGTTGAAAATATCGAGTATTTGTAAACGATCTATGGATGTTATCGAGCACATACGAGCAAATTTTCAGATTAATTTCGCCAAATGCTTTTGCATTGTTTAATTATACTTTACTTTTAGATTTCAACCGCAGAATGTTTTGAAATTGTGCTATGTGAATATTGTTTAGTATTTGTTCACAAACCTGGCTGTTTATGAAATAATCCCTGAATTCCAGCTTTTTAACTTTTCGGCTCGCGACCTGATCGTCGCCCGGATTCTCTGTGCCTTGCCGAAGCGCTGCGCATTTGCTTGCAAGATGGTTTTCTAACCTTCGATGAACCCTTATTGACCTTGAAATACCAGCTAATTAATCATCATTTTATGAAAAGAAAGATTACGTTTTTAGAACGGAAGCGCCCTGGCGGGTGCTGGCCAGTGGCACTCACGCTGTGCCTCGGGCTTTCGGCAGCGCTTCCCGGCGCGGCAAATGCCCGTGACGTAGCTCCCGTGGCGGGAAATGCGCTCGCGAATGCGCATACGTATAAAGTTGTACGTTCGACAATTAATGCAGCCACCGATGAAAGGACCGTCACAGGTAAAGTAACCGAGGGGACAGGCAAGGAAGGCCTTGTGGGCGTGAACATCCTCATCAAAGGAACATCCCGCGGTACGGTTACCGATGCGACGGGTAATTATGTTTTGAAGATTGATAATGAGAAAGATACGCTCGTGTTTTCCTTCCTGGGTTTTCTTTCGCAGGAAGTGGTAGCGGGAAACAGAACCGTGATCGACATCGCATTGAATGCCGATCAGCGGCAGCTTAATGAGGTAGTAGTGACGGCTTTGGGTATTAAAAAAGAGAAGAAGGCCGTCGGATATTCGGTTTCGGAGGTGAAAGGTGCTACGATGGTGAAAGCGCGGGAACCGAATGCGATCAGCTCGCTGACAGGTAAGGTAGCCGGTCTCACGATTGCGCAAAGCCCCGATTTGCTTTCCAGCCCGCAGGTATCGTTGCGCGGCCGCGACAGGGTATTGTATGTGGTCGACGGCGTGCCTATGAACACCGATTCGTGGAACCTGAGCCCGGACGACATCGAAACTTATTCGGTGTTGAAAGGTGCCAGTGCGGCGGCATTGTACGGTAACCGCGGCCAGAACGGGGCGATCATTATCACCACCAAAAAGGGCAGCGGCGCAAAAAAAGGCTTCTCGGTCGATTTCAATTCCAGCACGCAGTTACAGACGGGTTTCAATGCCATTCCCAAATACCAGACGGAATATGGCCCGGGTAGTGATTACGAATACGCATTCAAGGACGGTCGCGGCGGCGGGATCAACGACAACGATTACAATATCTGGGGCCCGCGTTTCGAAGGCCAGCCGATTACCCAGTACAATAGCCCCAAAGACCCGCAAACCGGTGAGCTGGTGCCCATTCCCTGGCTTGCGAGGGGTAAAAACAACCTCACCAACTTCCTTCGGAACGGCTTGCTAAGCACCAACAACCTCGCTATTTCCAGCAAAAACGAGTTCGGCGATTTCCGTCTCTCGCTTTCACAGACTTTTCAGCGCGGACAGATGCCGAACACGAAGCTCGGCGGTACCAATGTGAATATTTCAGGCGGTATCAATGCGGGTAAAAAGATGCGTTTCGATGCAAGCATTAACTACAACCGCCAGTATTCGCCCAACTACCCGACGCTCGATTATGGCCCTGCGAGCCCTATCTACATATTTACCGTGTGGGGCGGCGTTGATTACGACGTGAACGACCTGCGCAACTACTGGCAGCCGGGCAAGGAAAATGCACAGCAGTACAACCGGGAGTATACCATCTACGATAACCCCTGGATGACGGCTTACGAGGCATTGAAAACGTATTACAAAAACGACGTGTACGGCTTTGCGCAGATGAATTACAAGATCAGCGACAAGCTGACTTTCAATGCGCGTACCAATGTGAGCACCTGGAACCGCACCCGCAGCACCCGCGCCCCGATCTCGTCGAACCTGTACAACTTCGGCTTCCCGAACCAGGCAGGCGGTTATTCCGAAACCTATGACACGTTCTGGGAGAACAATACCGAAGCTTCGATGAAATATGAGGACCGTTTTGGAGAAGATTTTGGCCTGAATGCTTCGCTTTACGGTAACCTGCGTTCGGTGAAGGTGACTTCGCTCCAAGGCATAACCAACAAAGGCCTGATCGTACCGGGTGTGTACGACCTTTCCAACTCCGTGCAGCCTTCGACTTCGGTAAATGATTTTGCAAAACGCTGGGTAGGAAGTGTTTATGGTTTTGTGGATTTGGAATACAAAGATTTTCTCTTCCTGAGCCTAACTGGCCGCGCCGACCGTTCGAGCACAATGCCGAAGAAGAACAACACCTATTTCTATCCCTCAGCGTCGTTGAGCGCAGTACTTTCAGAGGTGATAGACTTGCCGCAGGCGATTTCATTTGCCAAAGTGCGGGGTGCCTATGCCAACGTCGCGAGCGATTTCGTGGACGAAAACTTCCAGTACGACATCTATAAGCTACTCCCGACCTACGCGAGCTCGACGCGCTGGAACAATTCCTACACCGGCGTGAGCTATACCGGCACGCTTTACAGCGACAACCTGCAAGCGGCGCGTGTAAAAACACTTGAACTCGGCCTTGAAATGCGGTTTTTACACAACAGGCTCGGCTTCGACGCGGCGGTGTTCCGTAACGTGGAAGGGCCCGGCATCGTGAGCGTACCTACCTCCGTGACCTCGGGCGTGTCGGGTGTGCAGCGCAATGCATTCACGTATGTACGCAAGGGGATCGAGCTGGGCATTGAAGGAACGGTGGTAAAGAATGAAAACCTGACCTGGAATGTATCGGCCAACTGGTCGACGAACCACAAATGGCTCGACAAGATCGATGGCGTGCAGCAGCGCGACGGTAATATCCACGTCGGCGAGCGTGCGGATGCCTATTATATCAAGGATTTCCAGCGCGACGAAACCGGCAGCATTATCGTAGGATCGAACGGGATGCCGGCTTACAATCCTTACAACTCGAAAATCGGGTATTACGACAATAATTTCACGGCGGGAATCAATAACACATTCACGCACAAGTCGTTCACGCTGAGCTTCCAGGTGGATGGCCGCTTTGGTGGAAAGGTGAATAACTATATGTATACCAAGCAGTTCGGTAGCGGAACGGCGCCGGAGTCGGCCAATGAGTACCGTTTGAAAGACTGGCAAAATCGCGATAATCCCGATTACAAAGGCTCCGTAATGACTACGGGTGAACGCATTGTGAAGGGCCAGCTGAATACTGACCAGGATGGTAATGTGATCTCCGACACCCGCGAATTCGCCCCGAACGATGTGCCGGTATTGTGGCAGGCCTGGGCGACGAATTACTACCAATCGGGTTATGTCGCTGCCAAGAACCGTACTTATGTGAAGCTCCGCGAAGTGGTTCTGACCTATAATTTCCCTGCAAAACTGCTTGCCAAAACGCATTTCGCATCATCGGCCAGCCTCTCGCTCGTAGGACGTAACCTGCTGTATTTTACAGGAACATATACCAAAAACATCGACCTCGACCAGTTCACCGGTGCCACCGGCAACACCACCAGCTTCCAGACGCCGTCTGTGAAAAGCTTCGGGGCTAATTTGAATGTGACTTTTTAACCCGCATTACCCATGAAAAGCATTAAATACCTGATATTATCGCTGGCGATCGGCCTGGGAAGCTGCCAGGATATCGATACCCTGCAAAAAGACCCTGGCGCGATCACCAATCCATCCGCCGACCTGATCCTCACCGGCATTCTTACCAATGCCTGGGACGCACCGTGGAGCACCGACCACCGCCATAACCAGTTCATGACGCAGAACGAAGCCTATTACGACGGCCAGGCATACGGCTGGACGACCGGTTCCTACGACGTTTTCTACAATTCGCTCCGTAATGTGGACCGTATGGAAATCGAGGCAACCAAAGCCGGCGACCTGGGCGCGCATTACCTTACGCTGGCGAAGTTTTTCAAAGCGTATTTTTACAGCCGGGCTACCGAAATGTTCGGAGACGTGCCGATGTCGGAGGCGATCAAGGGTGTGAGCGAGGAGAATTTCAAACCTAAATACGATAGTCAAAAAGACATTTACATCCAGGTTTTGAAATGGCTGGAAGAAGCGAATGACGAAATGCCCGCATTGATCGCGAAAAAACCGGCGATCTCGGGTGATTATCTCTACGGCGGCGACCTCGTGAAATGGCAGAAGCTGATCAACTCCTACCGCCTGCGCGTGCTGATCAGCCTGAGCAAACGCGCCGACGATACCCCCGATCTGAATGTGAAGCAGCAGTTTGCCGCGATTGTGAACGATCCTGCCAAATATCCGCTCATTACCACGAATGCGGATAATTTCCAGGTTGTTTACAACACCATCAACACCTATCCGCTGTGGCCAAGTAACGGGGTAGTAGTGAAAAATGACAAGCGTAACACCCTCGGAGCCACTTTTGCGAACATTGCCAAAACCACCCGCGACCCGCGTCTGCTCGTGGTAGCATTGCCGGCCGACGCTTTGAAAGGAAACCAGGATGTGTACCAGCGTTACGGAGGCGGTAAAACCGGCGATCTCCAATCGACCTTGCTCGAAGAGGCGGGAAAAGGCTTGCTATCGATGATCAATTTCGACTATTGGGAAGCTTCGGCTGCGGGCGTACCCGCGATCCAGCTGGGCGCGCATGAGGTGCATTTCAGCATTGCGGAAGCCATCAACCGCGGCTGGCTCACCGGCAATGCGGCAGATTATTATGCCAAAGGCGTGACCGAATCGATGAAGTTTTATAATATTGCCCAATCGGAAATCGACAAGTTTTTGGCTGCCAACCCTTATCCCGGTAATACGGAAAAAGGTTTGCAGAAAGTACTGGAACAGAAGTACATGGCATTCTTCGAAAATTCGGGTCGCCAGGCGTTCTATAACAATCGCCGCACGGGCATTCCGGCATTCGATATCGGGCAATCCAATTCGAATAACAACCAGATCCCCGTCCGATGGGCTTACCCGACCTCGGAGTACACGACGAATGAGGTGAATGTAAAAGCCTCACTCAAAACGCAGTTTAACGGTGCGGACACGCAGAATGGCGTGATGTGGCTCATTAAATAGATTAGACTGTCGGCCAGAGCGAAGTCGAAGGCTCTTTGCACAATGCAAATGACGTCCCGACTTCGCTCTGCAATAGCGCATGTTACCCGTGCTTTCAGACATTATCTGATCACCATTTTTCCGACTCTTAACCTTAACATCATGAAAACTTTTGTACTCACTTCAATGCTGTTGGCGCTAAGTATAGCGGCCATTGCCCAGACCAAAGCCAAAAACGTGGTTATGATCTCCGTCGATGGTTGCCGCTGGCAGGAGATCTTCCGCGGCGCGGATTCTGTTTTGTTTTATACCAAAAAATACCGTCAGCAGGATTCGGCGGCGATGAGCGTGAAATACTGGGGCAAAAACGTAGCCGAACGCCGCAACAAGCTCATGCCTTTCTTTTGGAATACCATTTCAAAACAGGGCCAGCTTTACGGTAACCGCGACCTGGGCAACCTCGTGAACGTTCGCAACAAATACTGGTTTTCCTACCCGGGCCGCAGCGAAACGCTTTGCGGCTATTACGACGAGAAAATCGACGCCAACGATTATCCGAACAACCCGAACGAGAATGTGTTGGAATTTTTCAACAAACAAAAGGGAATGGAAGGCAAAGTGGTCACATTCGCTTCGTGGGACGCGCTTTCACGCATTATCAACCGCGACCGCAACGGCATGCTTGTGAATATTCCAGGCGAAAAAGTGAAGGGAAATAACCTCACCGCGGCCCAGAAACTGGCCAACGAGCTGCAAAATTACCTCCCCGAATACTTCGGTAAAACCGTCCGTTTCGACGCGCACACGTACGCGCTCACCCGCTCGTACATCGAGGCCAACCACCCGCGCGTGGTCCATATCGACTTCGCGGACATGGACGAATTCGGCCACCACGGCCAGTACGATTCGTTCCTCGACGGCGCGCATTACGTGGACGCGATGGTAGAAAGCCTCTGGAACTACATGCAAGCCGATCCTTTCTACAAAGACAAAACGACCATCATCGTCTACCCCGATCACGGCCGCGGCCTGGGCGACAAATGGACGAGCCACGGCACCTCAGCCCCCGGCTCCAACGAAACCTGGATGGCCATTCTCGGCCCCGACACCCCGGCAACCGGCGAAATGAAAGCAAAATCGCAGATTTACCAGGACCAGTTCGCGCAGACGGTGGCGCAGCTTATGGGATTGAAGTTTACGGCAAACCACCCGGTAGGAGAGCCGGTGAAAACGGTGTTTAAATAATGCAGCACCATCTACACGTCCGCCGCGCCCGAGAACGCGGCATCAAAGTTTCCGACGAAGATTGGTGATCATAAGGTCAGGTTGTGATGGATTGTTACCGTTAATTCATTTATACCGTTAGCTTGGTAAGTATGCGTTTAACGAGTGATAGTTTTCGAAATGAATGTGTTATTTTCGATACGAACTAAATACTATACCACTATGAAGTATAAGGGAGACACGATATCGCAACCAGTCGTGGGGAAACAAGCCAAGGCGTTGGTAAAAGCTATTAAATCAGGTGGTTATATCGCGAATGAGCAAGCACTGGCTACTGCGCGGAGGATTGCTGAGCGAATTGTACAAAAAGAGAAAAATGAGAGAAATGAGATTTGAAGGGATCGACTTTTCTAAATGTGAAGTGAAAGAAATGGCCCCTGACTCAGATAACCTGGGTCAGGGTTTTAAATGTATTCGAAATGATTTTGCTACCTACATCAAGGGGCGAAAAATTAGAATGGAATGCAGATCGATGACTAGCAAATGCTGGATCGTAGAGCATGGCAGTAATCTTGCAGGTTATATCACATTAATGGCGGACAAGTTAACTAGTGAATACTGTTTGCTAGAAAATGAAGGTATTGTGTACAAAACATTTCCGGCAATCAAAATCGGATGGCTCGCTGCGGACAGGCGTGCGAAGGGTGTCGGAAGCCGACTTTTGGAATGGGCAATACAGTACGTAACTACTGATTTGGCGAATCGCGTAGGCATCAGATTTATTACAGTAGATGCATTGTATGACCCGGATACTGGTTACGATATATCAGGATATTACGAGCGTTTCGGCTTCGAGCGTGTGAATATTGAAAATGCCCAGCCATGCGGGAATTTCAGGACCATGTATTTTGATATAAAATCCGTGGCAGAACACGCGAAGGCTATCAGGAAGTCAGTCTGATTTAATGCAAATTTTACCGTTCCAAGCTCGTTTTTTGCTAGCTTGCCATTAGTAAGATACCAAAAGGCTGATAAATGGCAGCCATCCGTAATGAAATCAGATTTTTCCAAGAAATTCTCCAAACCGGTTTTCAAAAAAGACGTTCCCGACGATACATTCAAGTACCTGCCTGCTCCCAAACCGTCCGGAAAATATCCGTATCATTTAGATCTCGAAGCCGTTGATCCGGTACCGGACCAGCACAAGCTGGCGTTTCATATGGTGGGCGACACGGGAAGCATCCGCACGCCGGATTTCCAGAAACTGGTGGTGGGAGAGATGGAGAAGCAGTTCGAGGCTGCCGAGAAAACTGGTTACGAACCGCAATTCCTCTTTCACCTCGGCGATGTGGTGTACAACCACGGCGAAGCCAGCCAGTACCAGCGGCAGTTTTTTGAACCCTACAAAAAATACCCGGGCCCTATTTTCGCGATCCCCGGTAACCACGACAGCGATATCAATCCTGAAAGCCCCGTGCGCTATAACAGCCTGGACGCATTCAAGGCTGTTTTTTGCGACACCGAGCGCCGAACGGTTGCATTCAGCGGCAATGCGGAGCGGAAAAGTATGGTGCAGCCCAATGTGTACTGGACGCTCCTGACGCCGCTCGCGAATATCATCGGTTTGTATTCCAATGTGACGAAGTTCGGCGCGGTAGCCGACGAGCAGCGCCAATGGCTGATCCACGAACTCAAAAGGGCCGATAGCGAGCGTCCGCATAAAGCGGTAATCCTCTGCCTGCACCATTCCGCGTATTCGGCGGATATCAACCACGGTTCGAGCATGCCGATGATCGAATTGCTGGAAGGGGTTTTTGAAGAAACGGGCATTTATCCCGACATCGTTTTCAGCGGGCACGTGCATAATTACCAGCGTTTCAGCAGGCATTATAAAAGCGGTCAAAATGGGGGTAGGGTATTACCTTTTATCGTGGCTGGCAGCGGTGGGTACGATGAGCTCCACCCAGTAGCTTACACGAGCGACTACCGTTTCAAAAGCGACCTGCCCGAGTTCGACGGCGTTAACCTCGAACACAGCTGCGATACCAAGCACGGGTTCCTGAAAGTGCTCCTGGAAAGAAATGCGGACGGCATTACGCTCACGGTGGAATTCTACACGCTCCCGCACGAGCGGCGCGTGGAAGCGGGCGTGAATGCAGCTCTGGAAGATCGGTTCGCAATGAAAATCTAACGTTACTTACCCATCCAGACCTTAAAATCGCTCACTTTTTCCCTGCTCACGAGCGCCTCCTTGTTATGCACGGGGCGTAATGTGAGCGCGAGGCGGTTACCGAAGTAAGGGTCGATTTTGTCGACTGAGCGGTGGGTTACCATCATCCCGCGGTTGATCCTGAAAAACCGGGACGGGTCTAGCGACTCGGCGAGTTCGTCGAGGGTGTAGTCGACGAGCATTTTCTGATTCGAATCGGTCATGAAGAAACTGTACCGGTCGTCGGTGAAGAAATAGGCGATCTCGCCGACTTCGATGGATAGCATTTTTTGCCCCTGTTTCACCAGAAAACGCTGACGGTACTCCACGGAGGATGCTTTTTTGAAGTCTTCCAGCAGCCTACGGATACCTGCTAATGATTGATCTCCCGCAGGCTGGACCTTCATTTTCTCATACTTCTGCAATGCCCGTTGCAGATCGTCGCGGTGCACGGGTTTCAGCAGGTAATCGATGCTGTTGTGTTTGAATGCCTGCAACGCGTATTCATCGTAGGAAGTGGTGAAAATGATCGCGCTCGAAACTTCAATACGGTTGAAGATTTCGAAACTCTGGCCGTCGGACAGTTCGATGTCGAGGAAAATCAGGTCTGGGTCGGCATTACCGGCGGCGCGGTTTTCCTGTACCCATTCCACGGTTTGCTCGATGCTGTCGGTAACACCCGCAATATGCAGCGACGGCGCTACTTCACCGATCATTTTTTTCAGGCGGCGGACCGACAAGTCTTCGTCTTCAACGATAAGCGCATTCATACTTTCAGGAAATCAGTGGTAAGGTTACTGTAAAAAACTCGTGGTTGCTTTCGATCACCGGTTGGGGCAGGCCCGGGCGGTATTCGCTCAATAGTTCGTATTTGGTCACAATATTCGTGAGGCCTACGTGCGTGGATTCGATGTTTTCGGCACCGGCGGTCAGGTTTTTCTTTTGCAAATTGTTCCGTACCATCAGCTGTCCTTCCACAGTGCTCAATATAAAAATCGTGAGCGGCCGGCTGGCGCGTATCACATTGTGTTTCACGGCATTTTCGACGAGTAGTTGCAATGTCAATGGCGGAATGCGGCTGTCCAGGAAACACTCTTCCACATGAATGTAAAGCTTCATACCATCGCCATAACGCGTTTTAAGCAAATGCCCGTACGATTCTATGAACGACAATTCTTTTTTTAACGTCGTTAACTGCCCCAAATCGCCCTGATCGACCGAGGAATGGTTTGTTTGCAAAAGATAGCGGTAAACCCGCGCCATTTCATCCACAAACTGCTCAGCCTTCTCCGGATCTTCGCCGATCAATGCCGAAAGGGAATTTAAGGTATTGAATAAAAAATGCGGGCTGATCTGCGCTTTCAGGCTTTCGAGCTGGCCGTTGACATTCTCCTTCATCAACCGCTCGGTATTGATCTCGTGCTGCCGCCAGCGCCCGAGGGCGTCAAATGTCTCCCACAGGCCGGTAAACAGCACAATCGCTGCAAGATTTACAACATAAATAATCACGAGTGTGTGAACGGTCAGTGAAGCGCCGAAGATTTTCTGGCCGATGTAAAGCCAGGCAATCAGTACCATAAAACCGCCCGAAACCAATGCATGTACCGATATCGACAGCGCCACACGGATGAGCGTTTTCGGTAAATCACTGTAATGCCTCGTAATGTAACCCGCCACGCGCGATTGCAACGCGTAAGCCGCCGACAGGATAACCGCATTCAGCAAAGTAGCTTTCAGGAACAGGCTGATGTTGCTGAAAACGTGTGCGCCGACGGTGATATAATTGAAAAACAACAGGAACGCCACCGCGGCCAGGGCATTAGCAGGCGCGCTTCCCGAAGGGATTTTGTCCGGAAGTTTTTCAAACAATGCTTTCTTCTTCATGGTCAGGCAGTCGGTTCGGCCATGACAAGCTTCGCGACAGTTTCAAAAATAGTGTAATACCGGAAAATGCAAGCGGGTAAGTTGCACCAACTGTATTTTTAATGGCATGAATTGTCATTGCGCGTGAACCTGGGCTATCCCGTCGGGCAGAAGCGGGATCGTCACGGAGAATAGCTCTTCATTTTCCTGAATATCCAATGTGCGGGAAGTAAAAGTGCGCAGTTGCGCTGAAAGCCCCCGCAGGCCCGTGCCGGTGGCGCCGAGGGTGCGGTGGCGCATCTGAACATTGTTGGTAACCCTGATCGCCCGGTCGTCGGTGAGGGCGATGGTGATCGTCAACGGGCGGCTGGTGGATAATATGTTGTATTGGACGGCATTGTCGACCAGTATTTGCAGCACGAGCGGCGGGATAGTCAGGTCGGGCGGGCAGCGGCCGGGGAGGTGCACCACGAGCGCATCGTGGTGGCGCACATTCAGCAGCCGCACATATACTTCGAGGAAACTGAGTTCGGATTGCAGCGGTACAAGTTCCGTACGCCCGCCTTGGAGCATATAGCGGTAAATGCGGGCCAGGTCTTCCACAAAATCCTCGGCCTGCATCGGGTCGGCGTTGATGAGCGACGAAAGCGTATTCAGGCTGTTGAACAAAAAATGCGGGTTAACCTGTCCTTTCAAGGCGTCGAACTCTACTTCCAGGGTCTTGCGGGCTAGTTTTTCGTCGTCGGCCTGGTCGTTTTTCCACTGTTGCAACGCATAGAACAACCCGAGCAACGCGCAGATAAATGCATCGCAGAGCAAGCCCACCAGTGCCATCGGCCAGATCGTGGCCCAACTGAAATCGACTTCAAGTCCCGGCACGAGACTGTAAATCCAGATATCGAAAACCATCAGGAGCACGGTCGCCACGGCTAGTTTCCAGAGCATTCTCAGCATTTGCCGGATGATCTGTCCCTCCGCCGCACTGCCGGCCGTTTTGCGTATCACGATCGTCAGGATCACCACCGAAAACCAGTAAAGCACCAACGCGAGCGCCGTCCCGGTCAGGAAAGTGGGCAAATGAAGAAAGTACCGTTCGCCCAGCACATAATAGTTGCCCAGCGCAAAGCAGACGGGCATCATCGCGAGATGGTACCACCATTCATACTTCGAAAAAAAGGCCGGTTTCATGGTTAGGTGTCTGATAATGGACTGAACAGCGTGCAAAATTAAAAGAATTCGGAAAGCGGTTGGTATTACCGTTGCCGGCTGCTACTTTCCGGTAGACATTTCGATCCCTATTTTTATTTTGAATGAAAATAATCAGCATTGCGCGGTTTAATAATTTGTAATTAAACTAAATAGGGTATTTCTTTGCTGCAAAAGCGTTCAGCCGCGTTTTTGAGCTTCAAAAGCGCATTTGCCGACCGCTGTCAACCCAAACTGCATTCATGTCTCAGAAAAAGACAGCCTTCGGCAAGCTCATCGGAACGTTACACCTCTGGCTGGGGCTGGCCTCCGGGATCGTGATCATTGTATTGGGCCTCACCGGCGCGATTTATGTTTTTACAGACGAACTCAAACCGTTGGTTTACCAGGACCGTCTTTTTATTCAACCAGAAAATAAACCTAAACTCCCGCTGAGCCAACTGCTCGCCGCTGCCCAAAAGGCGGTGGGAGAGAAGCGGCCCGTGACGCGCGTGGAAATATCCTCGCAGCCCGACAGGACATATATTTTCAGGGCGCTGAAAGTCGATAAGGATGGTTTTTCACATTGGGATTATTACAAATATTACTTCCGGGCGTATGTGAACCCTTACAATGGCAAGGTTGTAAAGCTTGAAAATTCCGAAAACGAGTTCTTTACCGTCATTCTCGGGCTTCATATGCGAATGCTTTTCGGCGAGAAAATAGGGCATGCGGTGGTCAGCTATTCGGTGCTGGCTTTTGTATTGATACTTATTTCGGGGCTGGTACTGTGGTGGCCTTCGAAATGGAATAAGTCGGGTACGGACAAGAGCTTCAAAATCAAATGGAATGCCAAATGGAAGCGGGTCAATTACGATTTACATAATGTATTGGGCTTCTATGCGTGCGTGCTCCTTTTTATGAGCGCGGTTACCGGCCTGGTGTGGGCATTCGACTGGTTCGAAAAAGGTGTGAAAACCATCGCCGATGGCGGAAAGCTGGCCGAGGTTCCGGCTGTTTTCTCCGATTCGACCCAAAATAAGGACATAACAGCCATCGACCGGGTGTTCGCGACATTGCAAACCGACCAGCCGACTGCCTACGGTTATCTCATCAATTTCCCGGCGGCAGGCAAATTGCCCATCAATGCATCTACCTACTTAACAGGTAGCAACCGCTACGACCGTATCCAGGGGCAGTACGACCAGTTTACCGGCGCAAAACTGCGCTCCCGGTCCTTCGACGAACTGACCAACGGTGAAAAAGCCTACGCCATGAATTTCGACCTGCACGTAGGTGCCTGGGCGGGGTTAACGAGCAAAATCCTTACTTTTTTCGCGGGATTGATCTGCGCCAGCTTGCCTGTTACCGGTTTCGTGATCTGGTGGGGACGGCGGAAGAAGGAAGTTAAAGGAGGAAAGGGAGTAAGGGGAGGAAAGGGAGGAATGGTTGCTCCTGTCCGGGCGGGTGCCGGGAAGGTCGGCCGGCCTGCTTTTGTATCGATGTCATCCCGCTTGTCCGAGGAAGAAAAATAAGCCGATTACAGCCGAAGAGAATATCAGCCAGCCCCAGAATATCCTCGCGGGCGGCATACTCCCATGCATGAGCACGCGTATGCCCAAAGGCAGCAATGCCACGCAGGCGCAGCCCGTAGCGATCACCGACATAACAGTGCCGCCCTTCAACACCCCGATCATCAGGGCCGACATCATGGCCAGCGCCACCACACCCCAGGGCGGCAGCGTCCCCGACAGCCATGCACCAACGGCAAGTACCGCCCAGCCAAACAAAATAGCCCCCGAAAGTGTGGAAACGATGTGAAATGCGCCGTAAGATTGCGCAACTACTTCCGTTGCCTTCGGTAGGCCCAGGGTATTGACCAGCTGAAATGCCAGGTGGTTGATCCCGGAGTGGAACGTCCTCGCAAAAAGCCCGAACAATACCAGGCTGCCACCCCAGACGGCCCACATCGGCTTGGTACGGCCGATCAGGTTGGCAAGTGTGATAATGGCCGGCCACAGCAGCATGTTACCTGCCAGGAACAGGCTGTAAGCGGTGAACATCAGCGTGGGATGGCTCTGGTAGGCGCTCAGCTGTGCCGGAAAGAAGAAATCGAAGCGGAACTTCAACAGCTCGCCCGCGAGCAGCAACACGGGCGCAAGCACGAGCGAAATGCCGCCCAGCCAGCGCCCGGGAAATGGGAATTGTTGTTCTTCAAAAGTGTTCATGGTTAATAGTTTTAACAAAGCTATGCAATGTTAGGTACTATGCATTGCATACTACATAATTGGCGATATAAATGGTTGTACGGCAGCAGCCCTTACTCCTGACCGCCGCATCTCGGCGTTGGCGGTTCCACTGGGAAACAAATCAACCGGATCAGTTCAGCTTTGCAAAATAATGTAGATCAGCAGCGGAAATAGTAGATAACCGGCTCATTGTCGCCTCAGCCGCGCCACGTATCCGCCGCCCGGCGCCAGCTTGATTTGCAAAGTGTTTTTAGAAGTAAGCACTGCTTCCGAGAGCCGGTAATCGGCAGGGTAGCGGTCGGCGTTGATGCCGTCTTCACAAATGGTGGCACTGTAATTTCCGGGAGGCAGAAAATCGAGTGGAATGGTGAGTTCCCGCGCGGTGGAATCGTTCAGCGCGCCAATGTACCAGTCGGAGCCCTTTTTTCGTGCAGTAACCACGTAATCGCCGAGGCGGGCATCAAGCATGCGGGTCGTGTCCCAGACGGTCGGGATACTGCCCAGCAGCTCCATGAATGCGGGTTCCTGCATGCCTTGTGAAGGATTTCCGGCGAAGAACTGGACCGGACTTTCGTATACCACGAACATCGCCAGCTGCTGCGTCCGGGTGGTGAGCGACATTACGTTCTCGGGCATCGCGTGGAAGCCTTTGGCCGTCGCATTGTTGAGCATTCCGGGCTCGTAGTCGAGCGGGCCGCCGAGCATGCGGATGAACGCGAGCAGCACATTATGCTCGGGCGTAGCTTTGGCGCTCCACATGTTGTATTCCGAACCCAGTACCGCCTCGCGTGCGATAGCGTGCGGGAAGGTGCGGTTGAACCCGGCCGGTTTGAATGCGCCGTGAAACATGAGCATGATCTTGTGCCGTGCGCAGGCCTCGGCTACTTTGTAAAAAAACTGCACGGCCTTCTGATCGTCTCGGTTGATGAAATCGGTCATGATGAAATCCACGCCCCATTTGCTGAACTGTTCCAGGGCCGGTTCGAGTTGCTTATCGAGCGTAAGCGCGAGCGTCCACATACTCACCCCGATGCCCTTGCTTTTCGCATAGGCCATGATCTCGTCCATGTCAATATCCGGATTGATTTTGAACAGATCATTGTTGTCGCTCCAACCGGCGTCCATCATAATGCGCTCGAAACCAAAGCGTTTGGCAAAATCGATATAGTATTTATAAGTAGCGGTATTGATGCCGCTTTTAAAAGGCACATTGAAAATATTGGAAGTGATAATCCATTCGTCCGTGGCTTTGCCGGGTTTGATCCATGACACATCCCGTACCCGCGAGGGGCTTGCGAGCCTGTAAACGAGGTCGTTACCGGGTAAGTCTTTGTCCTCCGGTGCAATAATGAGCACGCGCCACGGAAATGCACGGGTACCTTTGGTGCTGGCGAGAAATTCGGCCCGCTTGGAAACGTAGCGTGTGGAATACAATTCTTTGGTTTCCGTTTCCTCCGCCGGGTAAGGAGCGAAATGCCCGAACAAAGCCTTTTCCCCGGCGCCGCTGAGGAACATGCCCGGGTAATCTTCCAGATCGGATTCTGTAATCCCGATTTTAGGCGAATCTTTTGGTGCGACGAGAACAGGGGAGAAAAGCAGGTTTTTGGAATGAATGCTTTCGAGCGGCTTGATCGTGTACGGTTCCTCGAAACTGGTATGGTAAATGTCCATATTCGACGGCGGCGGCACTTCAGGAAAATATACCGGATGATTGGCCGGAAAGCGAAATGCGGCCGTCTCGGAGCGAACGGCGATCTCGCCCGGGAATGCCGTGGCAATGCGGTAAGCGACCCCGTCGTCGTACACCCTGAAAATGACCGCAAATGCATTGCGCAAGGTAATTTTAAGCTCCTTGTACCTGTCGGGAATGCGGATGCGCTTTTCGGGTACCGGCGAAATAATGGTTTCGTTTATATTCCTTTCGGTAAACTGTGCCTTTGCCAGGCCGGTGGAAAGTTTTTTACCGTCTGAAAGCACCATATCGATTTCCGATGGAGACAAGATCAGCTGGTTTTTGAAATACACACTATAACGCAAGTCGTCGTGCACGTAAGCTACCAATCTGATAGCGCCGTTCGGAGAAGAAATTTCGCGCGTGGTCTGTGCGTGCGCATACGTGAACGAAGCCAAGAGGAAATGGAGGAGTAGTAGTTTTTTCATAGCGGCAATGATTGGGGTGCGGGCAAATGCAATGTACGGGATAATGTACGATGTGAAAAGTTTAGAAAGACTAAAAATCCCGGGGACAGCTTTTGACGGCTGTAATAATAATTACTACAAGTAACCTATTTGATACTTGTAGTATCCATAATGTATTTAAACATCAACAAATGGAGGACTTATATTATTTCCCGTACTAATCATTGAGGCAGAGTTAGTTTTCTTTTGCGCCGACTTGTCGTTTCGGAGTTTTTGGGAAAAGACCATTTAGATAACTTAAAGCTTAGGTATAATTGTGACCACCAAACTACTTCTACGGTGTAAATGTTATATTCCGGTTCTTTTTTATGGTTAATCCTAATCCTAAAATAATAAGTGTTTGCCGGATTCACAATCCGATCGCAAACTCATGGGATACTATGACGGGATTACTAATTGGAATTTATTTTTTGTAACCGTATGAGACAAGATTGTTTTGCAAACAGTGTTTGGCATTATAGCGGCGGGCGCGTTTTTACCCACAGCGTAAATTTCAGCCTGGTACTAATGCCCGAATGTCGGACAGTCAATCGGATATTGGAATCGGACGGCAATTGGAAGTGTGATTTAAAATGTCGGCGGCCGCGGTTGTATTTAAAACCAATTATTGAAAATCCGGGAATAAAAAACGTTTAATAAAAACGGCATGGCGGGCATTAACGGCGTAATTTTTTTTCACGAGTTTTAGCCCATTATTTATTACAAAAAGTATTTTAATAAAATGTTAACTTCATTACTTTTGCGAAAGTAATAATCCACCAGCAACCTGTAATTTATTTATGAAAGCAAGAGCAATTAAATTCTTTTCTCCCGAGGATAATGTTTCGGTAACGAAAAAACCTCAGGAACAACCAAAGCCAACCGGCTATGTTTCCTCCTCCGGCAAGCTTGTTCTTCCTCCCAAAACTTTGGAAGAATTAGGTATCGAACCTGAAACGGCTCGCTTTAAAATCGGAGCACAGCAAGGTAAAAGAACCTTGAAGCACCTTTATCTGATCCCTAGCTCGGATGAAGACGGGACATTCGTTCTTACAAGAAGCGGCCGCGGATATTCTATCCCGCTGGAACTGATTCTTCGCAAAGGCGGTGTGGATTTTGAAAGCACTAAATACATTTTTGAGGTAACCCTCTTTAATTATGAAGAAGGCGTTGTCGGTTTTGAACTCACTTTGGGAACAGAAGAACCCAAGCCGGCATACACTGGTAAGCCCAGGGGCCGCAAACCGAAGAATGCAGTGGTTGCTGAATAATACAAGAAAGGGTCCGCAAAACGGACCCTTTTTTGTTAAGTACTGATAAACAGGAAGCCCGCCTCAGTTATCCAGCGTATTCCTGACAAGCTCCGGGATCCCGAAAAGGTTTTTGCGGCTGTCCACCGCGAAACGCCGCTCCGCAAACCCCGCAATTACCAGCCAGTTGAGCGATTCATAAACGGTCGCGGGACTGATTTTAATCCCGCGACTGCGCATGTCGCGCCATAATGTATCACCATCCGTAAATTCGTTGGTCACCAGCAATTGATCGGCCACAATTACCCGCTTTTCGGCCAGTCTTATTTTGTGACGGATACAATAGGCGCTGATTTGTTCGTACAGGGACATGCGAATGAATTACGCTTTAAAATTATTTTGCAACATCCACCAGCACGGTAGCGCTGCGCCAGAATGCTTTGTATTCTTTTCCGTTATGGTTGCCGGTTTCTTTCCAGCTTTTGGATGCCTCGATGTAATAGATACCCGGCCAAAGCGGAACGAATTCTGCCAAACCTTTTTCATCCGTGCTGATTTGTTTGCTCCATCCCGAAGGTGAAGCCACAGTCACGTAAAGTTTTTCATTTCCATTATTCTTGAAAAATCCGCGAAGGTTCAGCGGGCTGTTTACTTTATAAGTTTTGGCAGGATCTGCAAAAACATTCAATTCGTTGGCATTCGCGCCTGGATTATTACCCGCATCGGCTTTTCCGACAGTTACTAATGCACTGGCATTGAACTGATAAACGGTAGTGCCGCCCAGTTCTTTCGACGTGTGGCCTACCGATAAAGTGTATACGCCCTGCTGATCGGGTGTGAACTCGGCGGTGAAGTGATCGTCGGCCGCTACGGTAGCCAATTTGGTACGTTTCTGATCGGGAGCGGTGAGCCAGAGTTCGAAATCCTTCACGTCGGAATACCATTCTCCGAGCTTTTCAGGCTTGTCGCCGGGCTCTGCGTAAATGATTTTAACAGACTGTTTCTGACCGGCTTTACCTTTGGATGCAGTCTGGATCCACAGGGCGTGAGCGAAGAGTTGCGCCGAGCAGCAAAGCAGGAAGGCGGCGATAAGGAGTTGTTTTTTAAACATGATTTGAGAAAAATGAGTAGTAAAATCGAGCTGCAAATATAGTTTATTTGTAATAAGTCCAAATAATATTTGAATTTAATAAACAAAAAAAAGCCCCCGGCAGGACCGGAGGCTTCTGATTGCTAAATGATTGCTTAGTGACTCACCGTAACCTTGCCGGTAATAACCGAGCCGTCGGTATGAGTGATGGTAACGACGTACAAGCCGGGTTCCAGGGCACTCACATCGAGTGAGCCGTTGTCGAGCTTGCGTGTGCCCAGCAGACGCGTACCCGTGAGGCTGCGCACGCTTACTTCGCGGATCTGCGAAGCATTCTTGAAAGTAAGCAGGCCATTGGCAGGGTTTGGATAAACCGGACTGATGCCATTCTCTGCAAATACGACGCTTTGAATGCTGCTGTACGTATAAGTATGGTCGAAGTCGATCATTTTCAGGCGGTACAGGTTTTCGCCGGCGGCAGGGTTAGTGTCCTTAAAACCGTAGTTCACGAGTACCGAGCTTTCGCCTTGTGAACGTACCGTGCCAATGCGCGTCCACTTGCGGCCATTGGCGCTCCGCTCGATCTCGAAACGGTCGCTGTTGGTCTCCATGGTCGTTGCCCAGCTGAGCAGCGCGGTCTGTCCTTCGGCCGCAGCCTTGAAGGTCACGAGCGTTACGGGCATCGGACATGCCGTGGTGACGTTGATCACCGCTTCCGCAGCAAGCCCGTTTTCGTCCTGGACGGTGTAGCGAACCGACGCCACGCCGTTGAACCCATTAACCGGGGTGAATTTGACAACGCCCGTGGTCGTATTCACTTCGAACACACCTACCGAGACATCCAATGTGGTAACGGGCGCAAGCGTTCCGGGCGTGATGAGACGAACCGTCGACGCTACCAGCGGACTGCTGCCCGGTTGGTCATTGGCAAGCACATTAATGTCGATCGCCGCGCAGGTGGTATTTACATCGTCGTCGAGCGCACCGGGTCCCACGGCCGAGTTGGGGCAACGCGCACCGTCGTTGATGCTCGAAAGATCCAGCTTTTTGAATGGCGTTGCCACCGGTGCCTGTGTAAACGGATCGGGGATTTTGTACATCGTCTGATTGTCGTTGTTGCCCACGTACAGGTTACCCAATGCATCGAAGAAAACGGCGCCGTAATTGCCGGAAGGAAGGTTGGTTACCGTTCCGAGGCTGGTACGCACACCGTTGGCGCTGTTGTGTTTGTACAATGTGTTGCCAATGATCGAGTAGAGCTGGCCGTCGGCTGAGTTGTAGGCCCAGTCGTTACCTGCCGAACTGGTAGGGAAGGAGCTCACTTGCAGGAAGTTCGCACCGGCATTCAGGTTCACCTTCTTCATCGTGCCCGACGAATAGTAGAGGTACATAAAACCGTCGGTACCCACGTCGCCGGTAAAACTGGTTTGGGTGGAAGGCAATGCAGGAACCGCATATGTCTGCGCCGAGCCGTCGGCACCAAGCCTCACCACCCGGTTGCTGTTGCTGTAAACCTTACCCCACAGGTAGTTATCGACCACATTATACCCGAATGCATTCACCATTTTACCGGAACCAACATTAATGGTCGATACCAAAGTGTTTTCGCCGGTTGAAATATCGAGGCGGTAAAGGTTGGTAGCGCTGATGATGTACGACATGCCGTCTTCGCAGGTAAGCGGCTCCGGCGAGTCGATGACCGATGACGGGCAGCGCGCACCGTCGTTAATGGTCGGCATGTCCAGGTTCCGGAACAATGTCGCCGACAATGTAGCGCCATCGGGGTTCAGGATTTTGTACACGTTCTGGTTGTCGTTGTTACCGGCATACAAAGTTCCGTTGGCGTCGAAGAAAATGGCCCCGTAGTTACCAACCGGCAGCCCGGATACTACGCCACGGGTAGTACGCGTGCCGTTGAGGGGGTTATGTGAATATAAGGTATTATCGATAACCGAATATAGCTGGCCGTCTATCGGGTTGAAGCCCCAGTCGTTGCCCGAGGACGGCGAGGCGAACGAACTTACCAGCAAGAAGTTAGGCCCCGCATTGAGGTTCACTTTCCGCATGAAACCGGTGTAATGCAGGTACAGGAAACCGTCCGAGCCCACGTCGCCGGTGAATGCGGTAGCGTCGTCGGGCAGGGTAGTGGCAAAGCTTTGCGTAGAACCGTCGGCGCCAACGCGGGCTATCTGGTTGGTACCACTGATCACCGTTCCCCAAATGTAGTTGTCGACCGTATTGTAACCCATCGCATTCAAGATATGACCGTCTCCGAGTACGAGCGTTTTGACGAGCGAGGTCGTTCCCGAGGTCATATCCAGTTGGAACAGGTTGGAAGCATTGAGCACATAGGAAACGCCCGGCTCGCAGGTAAACGGCACCTGGTCGGTGATGGTGGGCAATGCGCCCCGGCAGCTCGCACCGTCGGAAGGAGCGGTAATGATGCTGTTGCCGGATGAATACACGGTCGCGACTTTGTCGGTATTGCTCGCAACGCCGGTGATTTTGTAGGTGGCTTCTGTCCCGGACGCATACATATTGCCCGATGCATCAAAGAAAACATGTGAGCCTGCATCGCCTGTCAGCCCGGCTACCGCGCCTACGACCACACGTGCGCCGGTAGAAGGGGCATAGCGGTAGAGGTTGCCGGCAATGATCGAGTAAAGCTGGTTATCGACCGGATTGAATGCGATGTCCAGCACAGCACTGACCACGGATGACACCGACGACAGGCGTTGCGGCGTAGTTGCCGGAAGCGCCGGAGTAAGGTCGACGCGTTCGATAACCCCTGCGCCGGTGTTGTACAAATACAATACACCGCTCGCAGTCACGTCGCCGGCTAGGTAGGTAGCAGCGGGAAGGCCTGAAATGGCAAATGAATCATACGTACCGTCGCTACCGATCCGCACGACTTCATTGGTACCCGACCGGTGCGCCCACAGGTAATTGTCCTGGACATTGTACCCGAGTGCGCTCAGCTCGGTATTGGTAACGTCGGTGATGATCTGGTCTTTGATCAGCGTGGTGGTGCTTGTGCGCGGGTCGTACGCGTACAGTGCGGAAGGCGATCCCTGGATCATGTAGAAGGGCGAGTTGCCGTCGCATGTGAATGCGGGCGGCTGCGCTTGCGCGCGTAATGCGGTCAGCCAGCACAGGAATACCAGCAATGTCCCGCAATTTCTGACAAACCGAGGACAGGTAGAGAGTTTCTTCATCATTAACAGATCGTTATGTATGTATGAATTGATTTTACCTCCGGCCCTCGTGGAAGGAGCAGGACCGGGGAACATTCAAAACTATACACAGCCGATATGAGGCTTTGTACACGCGAAGGATGGTTTTTGAAGAAATATCTCTACAAAAAAACAGGTGTAATTATTGGGTGAAAGCGATTTAATTTACTACCGATACACGATCCCCAGCCGCAATGCGCGTAGCCCGCTGAGTCCCTGCAAATCTTCCAGTTCCAGTTCTTCGGTAGCCGGATCGAGGGCTTTGGTTTCCTGTAAATAATGAATGAACGGCAAGTAATCCTCGATATCGCGGTGGTGCAGGTAAATGAGCGCGATCTTGTCGGGCTGGGTGAGGCGCTCATGCGAGTTTTTTAGCCTGACTTTGTCGATGCGCTTCTTGATCATCTGGTAACGGATGTTGTAAGCGCCTTCCACATCGAATTTCCGCTCATCGTTGCGGAAACTGATGTCGATCATGTGGTTATGGACAAAAATCAACTGTGTGGTATGCAACTCCTTGGGCATTTCGCTGAGCAATCCGCGGGTCAGCTTCGCCACTTCGATCATCGACGAAAGCTGCCACAGCCGCAGGTTTTTGAGGTGGAAATGATTGAAAGGCTTATCGGGCGAAATCGACTGGCCGATGTAAATGTCGTACTCGATACCGTCGGTCCTGAACTTCTCGAAATAGCAGGGGTACGAACGCTGCAATGCATCCTTCTGATCTTCGAAATACCGGTTTACAGCCGCATTGATCAGCTCCATGGAACGGTCGAGCTCCTGCCGGTGCCGGTGAACCTCGCCTTGCGCCGGGTGGGTAATGCCGAGGTACTCGTCGATGAGCGGGGTAGTGCGTGCGTCCTGCTGCGACAAATGCATCAGGTAGTTCCGGGCGTCCTCGTTCAAAAACGTATTCAGATTGTTCTCCGAAGTACTGTTCAACTCACCCTGCGTTACCGACTGCTGCCATTTGGTGCAATGGAAGCGCAGTTCCTGCATCAGCGACGAGCGGTCGAATGAGGCCAGGGCATTCAGCAGTTCGTCGAGCAGGTCGAGGTAATGGCCCAGGTCGGCGCGGATGGAGGTGTTGCGTTCGTTGGTGGAATTACGGATGTCGATCGCGCCGTACAGCGGGTACACGTCGTAGAATGCGATATTTTCGTTCACCTCGGGCAGCCCTTTCTTCCTCCGATGCAGGTAATGCCACGCCGACTCATTGAATTTCCATTGTACCGCCGGCTGTATCGAGGTGAATTTCTCCTTGATAATGCTTTCCAGTTCCAGGTTAAACTCCTCGATATAAGTATTGAGCAGCTGCGCCACCGGAGCAAAAGCTGTTTCGAGCGAGGCCAGTTTCTTTTCGTCGAAACGCTCGTCCTCCCAGGTATGCATACAAAGCACGCCCACTACTTTCTCTTCCACAAAAAGCGGTACCAATGCCAGCGAACGCACATTCAGATTGCGGAAAGGCGTCAGCCAGCCGATCTGCCGCTCATCTTCGCCCTGAATGTCAGGAGAAAAGAAAGAGTTGGGCTTGGCCGCGTAGCTCTCGGCCTGCCGGCGGAACTCCTCGGGCGTCAGCCGGTTTTCGCCCCATATCTGAAAAAGCACACCCGTGCCTGCCTGCCCGTACCCGTACACCGCCTGCCCGTTCACACGCACGAAGGGGAACAGATCGAACTCGATGCGGTTGTTCTGCACCAGCGTTTTCAGCGACTGGATAATGCGCTGGTAGCGGTTGGGACTATCGCCGGCAATGCGGTTGAACTGCACCTTTTTAATATTCTCGACAGCCATCCTGGCCGTAACGTCCGACACCGTAATCACGGCAAATCCGCGGAACTTGAACATATCGAGCGGCAATACTTTTTGCAGCTGCAAATGCCCGTCCTTTTCGCTGAAATGCGCATATATCTCGACGAAGTTGAGCTCCGGCAGCTCGCTTTTCGCCGATACTTCCACGAATTCGGGGCTTACGAGAACCTCATAATAGCGGTAAAGGCCGGTCTGCGTGTCGGTCCAGGCGTGGTACTGCTGAATTTTCACCGGCACCTGGAAATTGTAAAGTCTTTGCAGGATCAAGGTGTAGATCAAATGCAGGCGTTCGCGCTGGTAATCGTCGGGGCTCTTTTGCAGTTCGAACTGCGTTTCGAGCGGCTTCAAATTCAGCATCTCGAAAAGCAGGTCGGTACCATAGAAAATATGCGGGTAAAGCGGCATGCACATCCCCCAGGCAAGCTTGTGCTCCGAGGCGAGCGGCGCCGAAAGGCTGCTGTAGACATATTCGAAGAACTCGCCGTACCGGTGCGCCTCGTCGAGCGGGATATCGGTCTCCGGGAGCTGTTGCTCGTGGAAATAGCTTAGTATCGTCTTGTAAAACGTAGATTTCAACGTCTTCTCTTCCGACACGCGCTGTTCCAGGAAACGGATGTAAGGCATAAAGGAAATGGCGGAGTCGAGATCGAGGGGCAGCGCCCTCATGCCGGAGACGTCGAGTACTTCGTTTTTCATGGTGCTATGGCTGGCAATGGGAGCCTAAATATACGCAATCATGCGTTATCCTCGCGGAACAGCCCCGGCTCCATTTTGATGTTCAGCCTTTGCAGCATTTCGGCGCGGTTGAAACCCGTCCGCAGGTTTTCGGCATTAACCGCCTCTCTTGCATTGTGCACCGCTTCTTCACTCGTCCACGTGGCAACGGTAATGTATTCGGTATCGCCGGTTTCGGTGATGCGTTCGTATGCGTGGTCATGCACGAAGCCGTCCAGCGTGTGTATGAATGCCCGCGCGATATGCTGGCGTTCGAGAAAGGTTTCTTTGGATGCCGCGGGAATAAGGTATTTGCTGATGAATGCGATTGGGTTGTTGGTTTGTGTTTTCATGATTTTTGATTGAATGTAAATACAGCTTTTGTTTTTTGTCGATACAAAATTCCAAAACAACTGCCTGGCATTCTTGTAAAAAATCATTGATTTACCACAACACGGGAGACTTGAAAAACTCGGTAGGCGTGAGGCCGGTGAAGAGTTTGAAATCCTTGTTGAAATGCGGCTGGTCGAAATAGCCGGCATCGAGCGCTATCTGCGCCAGCGTTTGTCCAGTACGCCCTTGTTCCACCACCGATTTCATTTTAATAATGTAAGAGAATTGTTTGGCAGAAAGCCCCGCTACCCGTCGGAAACGTTTTTCGAATACATCCTGGCTCACGTGCAGCGATGCGGCAAGCTCGCGTATCCGCAACTGACCACCTGCATTCCGGATCTTTTGAATCGCCGCCAAAACCATATAGTCCGGCGTTTTGCCGCTCAACCGGCTGAGGAGAAAGCGCTCGATCAATGCAATGCGTGCCACGTGCGAGGCTTGTTCGGCCAGTTGCTCTTCCAGCAGCCGGGTATCCCCGAAACCGTCCAGCGCATTCATCGGAACGTTCGTATCGCTCAGCTCATGCAGCGGCTCCCGCACGAATGGCGCAATGCCGCCCTCCCTGAAAATGACCAGCAGGTTCGTTGTCCCCGACTGGTACGCCATTGTCCGTCCCGATTTTCGCAAACCCGAAACGACGATCGGTTCCAGCACATTGGTTCCGCCATTCAGATTAATGCTAACCTGCCCGCTCAGCCTGAACACCATTACCGGCGAAGTTTCGGGCAGCACATGGTTCACCACCTCCGCAGGCGTTTTGATCACCTTGTAGGATTTGATAAACGGGCTGAGCTCCGGTGTCGGAAAATAGGTATGCATGATCATTATTCCCGCAACCGGAATGCCGGGTCATCGGTTCCCGGGCCTGCGGAAATCGCGTGAACGGCTGCACGTAAAAGTGTATCGCATTTCCGGATTTTTGTATAAGTCGCCGGCGGAAGCGACCCGGTAAATTTGTAGCATCAAAACACAAAAACATTTGTCAATCATGTCAAAAACAATTTTTATCACCGGCGCTTCCAAGGGATTCGGCCGTATATGGGCAGAGGCTTTTTTGAAAAG
This sequence comes from Dyadobacter soli, assembly GCF_900101885.1. Taxonomy (GTDB): domain Bacteria; phylum Bacteroidota; class Bacteroidia; order Cytophagales; family Spirosomataceae; genus Dyadobacter; species Dyadobacter soli. The sequence continues at coordinate 101,891 of NZ_FNAN01000011.1, forward strand.
AGGGGATAAAGTAGCGGCCACCGCCCGCAACACTGAAACGCTGAAAGACCTCGCAGCGCAATATCCTGATACCCTGTTAACCATTCAACTGGATGTGAACGACCGCGCGGCTGCATTCGCCGCCGTGGAACAGACCAGCAAGCATTTCGGCAGCGTGGATGTCGTGATCAACAATGCCGGTTACGGCCTGTTCGGCGCCATCGAGGAGACGAGCGAAAAAGAAGCCCGCGACCAGATCGAGACCAACGTTTTCGGTTTGCTTTGGGTGACCCAGGCGGCCATTCCCGTAATGCGGGCACAGGGCGGCGGCCACATTATCCAGGTTTCCAGCGTCCTCGGCGTGGCTACGCTGCCGGTACTGGGCCTTTACAATGCCTCCAAATGGGCTGTTGAAGGGTTGAGCGAAACGCTTGCTTCGGAAGTGAAAGACTTCGGAATCAAAGTGACGATCGTAGAGCCCAACGGCTTCTCGACCGACTGGGGCGGCGCTTCGGCCATCCATACCGAGCCTAACCCGCTGTACGACGGCGTGAAGGAAGCACTGTACGCCGGCTTGACGCCCGACACCATAGGTGATCCCGCCGCTACACCGGATGCCATTCTGAAAGTAGTCGATGAAGAAAATCCGCCATTGCGAATTTTCCTCGGTAAAGTTGGGTTCCCATGGTTGAACCAGGTATACGCCAACCGCATCGCGACGTGGGAAGAATGGAAAGAGGTAGCGGACGCCGCTCACGGTGGCCAGGTTACTGCCTGATTTTAGATTAATTTGATTAAAATCACCAAATCTGCACCTTTTACGGGTGCAGATTTAACTTTTTTCCAAAACCATGGACCATTATAAAAGCATCAGCGAGCTGCACCGTGCCAGTAACATGTCGGCACCGCAGCATCCTATGATCAGCATGTTCACCTGCGACGAGCTGAAAAGCTGTACGCTGGGCCGCCGGGAGTTTACGACGGATTTTTACCTGATCGCATTCAAAAAGATCAAGGCCGGGCATATTTTGTACGGCCGCACGAAGTACGACCACGAAAACGGTTCGATGATTTTTGCCAAGCCACGGCAGGTGATCGAAATCAACAATGTGGAACTGGAAGAAAAAGGGTTTATGCTCTACGTCCACGAGGATTTTTTGAATGGCCATGCATTGCATTCGGACATCCGCAAGTATGGTTTTTTCGATTACGAAGCCAACGAAGCATTGCATTTGTCGGAGCGCGAGGAGCAGATCATCTGGGACCTTTTCACCCGTATTCAAAGCGAATATTTCAATAATACCGACGAGTACAGCCGCGACATCATGCTTACGCACCTGGATTCGATGCTCAAATATTCGCAGCGCTTTTACAAACGCCAGTTTATCAACCGCACGCAGCTTTCGGGCACCACGGTTTCGCGCTTCAACGAAAGCCTCGCGGGCTATTTCGAAGATGGTAACTTCCAGGAAAAAGGCCTGCCGTCCGTCAAACTGATGGCCGACCTGCTCAATACCTCGCCGCGCTACCTGAGCGACCTGCTCAAACAGGAAACGGGTAAAACCGCCATTGAACTGATCCACATTTTCCTTGTCTCCGAAGCTAAAAACATGCTGCTCAGCTCGGACAAAACCGTGGCAGAAACGGCGTATATCCTCGGCTTCGAAAACCCGCCGTATTTTTCGAGGCTGTTCAAAAAAGAAACCGGGTTCAGTCCGAATGAATACAAGAAGCGGGTCGAGTTTCCGGGGCAGGCCGGGGTTGCGTGATTATTTTGGAATGTAAATGTTGATTTGCCTGCCATTGGCGTCGTAATCCCAGGATTTGGTAGGGTTGCCTTCGGGGTCATACTCCTGGTAGTGGCCGGTGGGTATAGCATTGTCTTTGAAATGATTTACGGTGTGGACCTGGCCATTATCATGGTAAAAAACGGAGGTGTATGCGCTGTTCTGGAAATGGTAAAAATTTTCCTGCCGGATTACGCCCCATCTCGAATACTCTTTCGAAGAGACGATTTTACCATTGTAATCGTAAAGCGCTTCCAGCCAAACCTGAATACGGCCGTATGTCTTGCGCAGAGAGTCTTCCGTTTTGTAAAAATCTCTCACCAGGAACTGCTTCATCCGATCGGTAACCGTGGTATCGTGATAAACCCTTGAAACATTAATCAGAATGTTTTTCCGGTAAAACTTTTGATCATACAGCTGGCCCGATGGGAAAAACCATTCCGATTTTCCTTGCAGCGAGTCGTTTACGAACATTTGCTTTCCGAAAATCTTTCCGTTTCGGTAGTAGATCGTCCGTATCCCGTTTTTAAGGCCTTCGTGATAGGTCGTTTCGATTTCCAGCTTTCCATCGGGGTAGTATTGCTTGTCGACACCGTCGCGGTTCCGCTTTTCGGCGCGGCCATACAATTTTCGTAAATCTTCCAATTCCTGAATACCTCTTTTGAAATGCCAGTCCCGCAGGCCGTCCTTATCGCGGTACCGGACGTTCCGGTTGCAGGCGCCTATCGAAAGTTTACCACCGCGTTCGGTCGCAAACAGTAGCCATTCGTCACCGACTTCAATACCCATATCGCAGGACGATTGAATATCATATTCGATGAGCCCACGAATATCTTTTCCTTTGAATTTTTCGATGATTTTAAAACCCAGAGTCGCGTCCCGGAAAGGCGTCGAGCCTGATGGTGGATTGGCTGTTTCGGAAGTGATTTTTACCAATGCGACGAAGGGGTAGTCCTTCGTGTCGTCCAGCGATTTAATCGCCTGAAAATCAATTATACAGGAGCAGGCCAACGCCTCTGCGTTGACAGCGAGGATGAGCGTAGTAATACACACGCACACCGATTTTAAGATTTGTTTCATGGCTTTTCAGAGGTTGCAGGGCTCTTAAAAATTTAGCCCAAAGTAACACTTTCCCTCAATTTGGTATACTTTAATTTACTTAAATATTTTAATTGAAAAAATAGCAAATACCACTCCGAATGCGTTCTAATAGCTGATTTGTGAATCAAATTCGTTTATTTGGTCGGTTTATTGGACGTTACTCTGGAAAATACATGATTCAATTCAAACCCGGGAAATACCGGCGTCGCATTCTTTTTTTATGGCGTGCTTTCGGCATTGGGCTGGCCTTGCTGATACTTTACATTGCCGCCGTTAACTACAACTTCTTCTGGCTTTTCGGGGGGATGCCCGATCTGGTAGCATTGGAAAACCCTAAAAGCGAGGTGGCTTCCGATCTGATCTCGCAGGACGGCAAATCGATCGGTAAATACCTGATCGAGAACCGCTCACCGGCGGAGATCTCTGAAATTTCCCCTAACCTGATCAATGCATTGCTGGCTACGGAGGATACCCGCTTCATCAGCCATTCGGGTATCGACCCGCGCAGCCTTTTGCGTGTTGCGAAGGGCATTCTCACGGGCAATTCGAGCTCGGGAGGTGGAAGTACGCTCACGCAGCAGGTCGCCAAAAACCTCTTCAATACCCGCTCGGAGGAGTTCGAAGGGACATTGGGCAAAATACCCGTCGTACGGATCGTTATCGCGAAAACAAAGGAATGGATACTTTCTACCATTCTCGAAAGAAAATACACGAAGCAGGAAATCATGCAAATGTACCTCAATACGGTTTCTTTCGGGAATAATGCATTTGGTGTCAGGGTTGCTTCCAAAACATATTTCGATACCGACGTGCGCGACCTGGACATTACGCAGTCGGCGCTGCTGGTGGGTATGCTGCAAAACCCGACGATCTACAATCCTATGCGCTTCCCGCAAAACGCCACCAACCGCCGGAACACGGTGCTGGGGCAAATGGCGAAGTACGATTACATTACCGACGACGATTTCAACCAGTTGAAAGAAAAGCCGCTGGGACTCCAATTTTCGATGGAGACGCACGCCAATGGCCCGGCGCCTTATTTCCAGGAGTCGATGCGCGGGTACTTGAAAGCCTGGGTGAAAATGTACAACGAAGAAAACGGCACCGACCTGAACCTATACACGAGCGGCCTGCGCATTTACACGACCATCGATTCGCGCATGCAGGAGTACATGGAGGAGGCGCTCACGCGTCACATGAAGGAGCAGCAGAAAATTTTCGCCGACCACTGGAAAGGCCGTAACCCGTGGATCGACGAAAATGGCAAGGAAATTCCCGGGTTTATCAATACCGCGGTGCGCCGCTTGCCGTATTTCAATGTCCTGAAAGCCAAACTCGGCGAGGAAGAGGCCTGGAAAGTGATGCGGAAGCCTTACAAAATGAAGGTATTCTCGTGGGATGGGGAAAAAGAAGTGACGATGAGTCCCATTGATTCCATTAAATATTATAAACACTTCCTGCGTGCGGGCATGATGGCCATGGACCCGCGTAACGGGCACGTGAAGGCCTGGGTTGGAGGGATCAATTTCAAATATTTCCAGTACGACCACGTGAAGCAAGGCAAAAGACAGCCGGGCTCGACGTTCAAGCCGTTTGTATACACGGCCGGTTTGGATAAAAACTTCATTACCCCTTGCGAAAAGATCATGGATTCGCCAGTCACATTCCAGGCCGGTATCGATGATGTGCAGGAAGATTATACGCCGAAAAACTCCAATGGCGTTTATTCCGAGCAGGCGCTGACACTCCGGCAGGCATTAGGGAAATCGGTGAACTCGGTAACGGCCAACATTATGAAAATGGTAAAGGCCAATACGGTGGTCGATTATGCGCATAAGCTGGGCATTACCAGTGAGCTGCCGGCCACTCCGGCACTTTGCCTGGGAACGGGCGAGGTATCGGTTTACGAAATGGTATCGGCGTATTCCTCCTTCGCGAATGGCGGTTATAAGGTTATGCCGATGACGATCCTGCGTATCGAGGACCGCCACGGCAAGCTGCTGGCTGAGTTTCACGAGCAGCAGAGCCAGGAGCTCAGCGAAAATATGGCTTACAATATGCTTTACCTCATGCGCGGCGCGGTGGAAGATCCGGGTGGTACTGCGGGCCGTTTGCGGCAATACGGCGTTACGGACGGCAATGAAATCGCCGCCAAAACTGGTACCTCACAAAACCATTCCGACGGCTGGTTTATGGGCATGACGCACAACCTCGTTGCCGGCATATGGGTGGGCGGAGAAGACCGCAGCATTCATTACCGCAGCCTCGCGCTCGGGCAGGGCGGGCGCGTAGCCATGCCTGCGTGGGGCGCATTCATGCAAAAGGTTTACAACGACCAGACGCTCATTCAATACCGCAAAGGCCCATTCCCGCGCCCGGAAGGCTACACCGGCGAATGCGCAACCGACTCAACACAGCAGAGTACGGAGGACGTGTACACGCCTCCCGCGAAGTCGGATGATGAAGGGGTGTTATTCTAATAAAACAGGCAGGTCGGTAACGGCCTGCCTGTTTTGCTTATGCGGGTTTGATATTCTGATTGACGCAGAACACATTTTCCGGATCATATTTGGCTTTGATCCGCGCGAGTTTTTCATAGTTACTTCCATATGTCGCTTTCACGCGGTCCGCGCCTTCTTCCATCATAAAATTGACATACGCACCACCGGCGCCATGCGGGTGTAGCTCTTCCCAATAGTCTCTCGCAAACCGGGTTACCACATCTTTTTCAGTCGGTTCCGGCGATACCCCGGCGATCACCATCGACCAGGTAGCATCGCGGTAGTTCCAGGCGGTGGCGTCTTTCGGCACGCGGCTGGCGGCGCCGTTGATCGGGTAGAGGTGCATTCCCGAAAAGAAATTGGGAATTCTGTGCGCATGCTTGATATGCACATCCATCACTTCCGGCGAGAGGTGTTTCACAAAATCGCCTTTCCAGTACCATTGCAGGCCGGGCACAAAAAGGTCGTCGAACATCGTTTGGAGTGCCGGAACGGGCATTGGTCCGGTGGCGTCGATCAATGGTGCGCGGAATTTGCGTACCATATCAAAAACTTCGGCAGCCTCTTCCTCGTCGATGCAGCTCCACACAATGCCGCACATCAATCGCAAGTGGTATTGTTCGGGAAAAATAGGAGCAGGGGGGATTTTGTGAAAATTAAAAAAGCCACTCACTGTATCCGGCGCCTGCTTGATGAAATCCTGGTACCATTCCATCATCGCCTTCGCTTCATTGATATCCCAGAACATCGGCCCGCCGTAAACCGTGTGCACGTTGTGTGCGCGGAACAGGAAAGAGGTTACCACCCCAAAATTGCCCCCGCCGCCGCGTATTGCCCAGAAAAGGTCCTCGTTTTCAGTGGGTGATGCTTTCACCAGATCGCCGTTGGCCAGTACCACATCCGCTTCGAGCAGATTGTCGATCGTGAGGCCCGCGAAGCGCGTCAAATGTCCCAAACCTCCTCCCAGGGTAAGTCCTCCGATGCCCGTTGTGGCATTGATGCCCGTCGGTACGGCAAGCCCGTGCGGGTGGCCGGCCGTATCCAGGTCGCCCAACAGGCAGCCGCCTTGTGCGCGGATCGTCCGGGCAGCGGGATCGACCGTCACATTGCGCATCGCGGACAAATCAATGACTAACCCTTGGTCACATACGCCGAGCCCGGCACCATTGTGTCCGCCGCAGCGAACGGCGACGACAAGATCGTTTTCCTGTGCAAAGTGAATGGCTTTAACGACGTCGGTCTCGTCTGCACAGCGGGCAATGAACCCGGGGCTTTTGTCGATCATGCCATTATGGACTTTTCTGACGGTGTGATAGTCAGCATCGCCGGGCGTAATCACCCGGCCCCTGAATTGGGGGATTGTTTTGAGGGAACTGTTTGCTTCCATCTGAGAGCGAGTTTAAATGAGGAACAAGAAAAATCTTGCCGGTCCGGGGAGACCGCATTTCAGATCATGTGGTGTAGCAAAGCAAAATTGGCCGGGATTTCGGTAATCGAAGGGTGAAGTTCCAGTCTATTGTAAATATAATAATTTTTTGAACCTCAAACACAGCCGCTTACGAAGCGCGAAAATGAATGGAAAAGAATTGGCAGCAATCGTTACCCCGGAGGTGATCATGGACCAAGCGAAGGCGATGGCTTGGAAGAAGTGGCTTGTTTACAGGTTATTACAGTTCATACAGCGATTATGACGCTTCGGCGGATTTAACAAGGGAAATGGCAGGCCGACAGGGCATTTTTGCAACGTCGGCCCCCTGTGCCGGCAGTTTATTCCAAACTGTTATTGTCAAAAGCCATGTTAAAGAAAATTATGAAATGGACCGGCCGCGCGTTGCTGGTCGTGCTGCTGCTAGCACTCGGTTACTACACCAAAGCTTACATTGCGATAAGCGGCCGCAAAAGTAAAGTCTACACGGTAAAGCCTGTCAAACTCGACATTCCGACCGATTCCGCCACCATCGCCATGGGCAAGCGCCTCGTAACCACCAAGGGTTGTACCGACTGCCACGAAAAAGACCTCGGCGGCAAAGTACTCTTCGAACAAAAAGGATTGGGCAGGCTCGTAGCGCGCAATCTTACCAAAGGTAAAGGTGGTGTGTCCAAAGATTTCGATACCGACGACTGGGTGCGCGCGATCCGTCATGGGGTGCAGCAAGACGGCACGCCGCTCATTTATATGCCGTCGGCGGGGTTTAACCAACTGAGCGAAACCGACCTGAAAGCGGTGATTGCTTACTGCGAACAGGTAGCTCCTGTGGACCGCGAGGTTCCGGCATGTGATATCGGTGTGGGCGCTACTATCCTGGCCGATCTGGGAGAACTGGAATTGTTCGAGGCCGAAAAAATCGACCATAATGCGGCATTGCCCCTGGCGATCCGCGAAGGCGTCACGGCCGATTTCGGGAAGTATGTGTCGCAAATTTGTACCGGCTGTCACAAGCCCGACATGAAAGGCACACCGGGAGATGGCGGTACGCCCAACATTTCATCCACCGGCCCGAGCGCCCGATGGACCGACGAGCAGTTTTTCCAGACCCTTCGCACGGGCAAGCGGCCGGATGGTTCCGAACTGAAAGCGCCTATGCCCTGGCAGATGACCGCGGCGTTTTCGGATACCGAAATGCGGGCTTTGCGCGTGTACCTGAAAAGTATCTGATCGGGCCGGATCAAATCAATACGGAGGATGGCGTTGGAGTTTTCACGAATTATTTGGAAATTGGACGCCATCTACTCAATCCGTTTCTTCTCATTACTTAGCCGGTTAATTGACATAAAACATTTCACCGGGTTTTTTTATGAGTAGAATCAAATGTTTGATCATTGACGACGAGCCGCACGCGGCTGGCATTCTCGAATCCTACATCGGCGAATTGGACGCGCTGGAACACGTAGGGACTTTCTATGAGGCGATTGACGCGCTGATGTATCTTCAACGCAACAAGATCGACCTGCTTTTCCTGGACGTGATGCTTCCCAAAGTAACGGGAGACGCATTCCTGAAAATGCTGCCCTGCCGGCCCAGGGTTATCTACCTGTCGACCAGGAAGAAAAAGTGGAAGCCGGGTGACGACGGTCACATTATGGGCTGCCTCAGGAAGCCTGTCGCGTTCAACGATTTCATGACGGTTATCGACCGCTATTTCGCAGCAATACCGCCGGCGATGAGGCGCAGCATCCAGCGAAGGCGGAAGCGTCCCGTCGCAGACCGTGGGCCTTTTATTTACCTTTTTTCGGATAAATCGATCGTGAAAGTATTCACGCAGGAGGTGTTGTATATCGAGGGCGTTAAACATTACTCGAAAATCACGACTACGGAAGGGGAGATCATTATTCACCAGGGATTGGCGGCTATCGAAGGGCAGTTTGCCGGTAAAGGCTTCATGCGAATACACCGTGCGCTGATCGTGTCGGTTTGCAAGGTGACGGGAGTTGGAGAAAGTACGATCCAGATAGGCACGCACATCCTGCCCGTGAGCCGGCCCTATCGCGGAAAGATCCGGCAGGAGATACACACAGGCCTCCGAAGCGTATAGCGGAATTTACAAACCATTTACGGCAGATGAAATCGTGCAACCGACTGTGACTCGATCCCGGCCCAATATCCGGAAGGTGGTGATGCATTCACGGTGGCGCTGAGGTTAAATATTTTGGCAAGCCCGAAAAAGATCGATGATCAATTGAGATCACGGGCATTCAGACTCACTTACCCCGTCGTAAACGACCATTTTCGCTGGTGCAATATTGGTATTACAATAGCCAACCGCCTTATTTTGCTGCTCTGCATTGGGATCATAATGAAACTGCAGTTGAAAGACCGTATCCCGTTTTATCAACGATTGCGGAAGATTTATTACTGCTGCCAGATAGACTTCTTTACCCTCGCTACCATCCATTCTTGTCGCGTATTGGGTTGGCCTCAGAAGCCGTACCAGATGCGTTTCCGTTTTTGTCGGGCAATAACTTGTCAGGTACACGGCAGGGATGCACTGAATATCCGACACCGGTTCTGTATTGTCTTTGTTACAACTAAGGAAGGCCAGAATAGCCACCGCCGATGCTATATTTTTGCTGAACCACATATTGGAATGCTATGGAATAATTGAATGGATTTTAGAACAGTTTCATTGAGGTACTTTGCATAGGATATATTCCGGCATTTAATGGTTGTAAAGTTAATACTAATGAAAAAGTCTGACCCGGTCGAAAATGAATTGCCTCATTCTTCGCGGCAATGTATCATCTGCCAAGGTACGCTCTTGCAACATAATTTCTCGCGGCAAGGCTCCTCGCTCATATGGCGGGCTCTCCGCGCAATTATTCCTTCAATTTTAAAGCAAGGTTTAAGTTAACAGCCCTGCTGATTTGTAAACAAACCGTTGTCGCAACGATCAGTAATGAAATGATTGTTGCAGCGACGAAGGGCTGGAAGGAAATGTCGACCCGGTACGCAAAGGTTTGCAACCATTTGGAGGCTATCACCAGGGAAGTTGGCCAGGCTATCAAATTGGCTATGAGTATGATATAAAAAAATGGAGTTCCTAACGTCAGCATAAGTTCGCTGCCGCGTGCGCCGAATACTTTCCTGACGGCTATTTCTTTCATTCTGAGGTGAATCGCTTGCGCTGCCGAGGCAAAGAAGCCCAGGGAGGCGATGAGCACGGCCAAAATCGAAAAATAAGTGAGTATCGATTGCAACTGCTCCTGTTTCGCATACAATTTACCATACAGTTCGTCGAGGAAATGGTAGTTGAAGTTATCTCCATCCAACTTATTAATGCTATTCCATTCCCGGCCGAGGGTAGCCAGTACAGCCGGTATTGCATTGCCTTCGACACTGATCATAATTTGCGTTTTAGGAGCGCCAAGCGGGTTGTTCATTAGGTACACGGTGGGTTGAACGTAGGATTCGAAGCCGGATGACTTTACATCTTTGGTCACGCCGATGATCCTGTAATGACCGCTGCGGCCTTTGATCATTGTGCCGACAGGATTTGCCAGACCCATATTCCTGGCCGCAGTTTCGTTGATGACCGCATTGGCGGAGTCTACGGGGAATGACGAGGAGAAAGTTTGACCCTGTTTCAACCGGATGTTCAAGGTTTCAAAATAGTGGTAGCCCACCGCAACAGTCTGCATAGCATGTGTTTTGTTTTGAATCACATATTCGTGGGAAGCAGGCATGATCCCTCCTGGAACGTGGGACGATACGGCCACATCCTTTACGCCGGGAATCGCTTTTATCCGTGCATTAACGGATTCGAAACCTGCAGGCGTGTTATAAATCGCCATATTGTCAATATATAAAACCTGCCTGGCCTGAAAGCCCGGATCTTCTGATTTCATGAAACTTATCTGCTGATTGATGATGATCAGCACTATGACAAAGCCGATGGCAAACGTAAATTGCAGCACGGGAATTACCCCTTTCGTCCAGGAGAACTGTCCGCCTTTTTCGAACTGATTTCCCCTTAACACCTCGGCAGGCCTGAATCCGGCCATCACCAGGGCGGGATAAGCCCCGGCCAATAGTGTTAATGCTATTACGGCAAGCAGCAGCTGCATGGCTATTGCGCCATTTATTCCGGAAATTGACAGGTTTACATCCAGCAGTTGATTAAAATAAGGTAGACCCAATGCCACGATCCCGAATGAGATCAGGGTGGCAACAATGCATTGGGAAAAGATCTCCGCCAGGAACTGAAAGACAATCTGCTGTTTACTAATGCCGCTCACTTTTTTGATGCCCACTTCTTTGGCACGCCTGTTGGCCTGGGAAACATACAAATTTGTAAAATTCACACCCGTGACAATCAATATGATCAGCGCGAGAACGACGAGGCCTTTTACAATTTGATCATTGACGTGAGAACCGTAATGAGGCTTCAAATGCAGATTTTTTAGCGGGTCTAAAAAGATCGTGGGCGCATCCGACATGGCCAGCGCTTCCCTGGCTACCATACTGGTGTCTGCCAATGCGGCTTCCCTGTAAATTTGATCGATTTTTCTGGAAAGCAGGCCGATATCCGTACCTGGCTTTACCAAAAGGAAAGTCCTGTAAATCTGGTTGGCGTAGCTTTGATCCTTGCCCTGCGTAATGTCCTCGCTGAAACCGATGCAGTCGAAACTGAAATTAGTGTTACCCGGTGCATCCTCGGCAACCCCGGCAATGGTCATCGGCATCCCGCTCCTGGACATCATCATGACCGTTTTATTTTGAATATCGCTTTCGCCGGGAAAAAGTACCTCGGCCGTTCGCCTGGAAAGCAAAACCGTGGGCGCAGCATTGTTAGGAGTTAGATGAAAGCCCATGGGTTTAATCCCCAGCATACCGGCCAGTGAATAGTCGGCGCCGACCCAATTTTTTATCAAAAACCTCCCCGAATTCGTGAAGAAGGGTAATTGAAACAATGCGGTATTCATCCGGCCCGTTTCTTCGACTTCCGGACAGGCGTTTTTAATGGCCGCGGCCAATTTTCCCGGCGTGTAAGGCGAAGCTCCGTTCGGCGTTTCCCGCTCTACCAGAAAAACCCGGTCCATGTTACCGTTCCACTCATCATAGCTGGTTTCATTGGCAACATACAACGACACAAAAGTGAATGTGGCCAAACCGAGCGCGAGCCCGGCAATGTTCAGGAAATTATACCCTTTGGATTTAAGAAAGGCCCGTAGCGCAATTTTGAGATGAAGCATCTTCACAGGTTTTTAGTGGAAGAAAGCGATTAGCTGGTATAAGGTCGCATACCCTATCGATATACTTGTACTTACTAATATATTTAAATTTATTATATAAAAAGATTTTGGCTTTTTCAGGATTAAGTGCTTATAATTAGACGCATAAAAAACTATAAATGTCAGATAGAATTCGATACAAGACAAAGATCATGGTCATCGGTGCAGGTCAGGCCGGCCTGTCCGCCGCTTATCATCTAAAAAAACTGGGCTTGGAGATCGGCCCCGATTTCATAGTACTCGACGCGGCTTCGGCAGCAGGTGGCGCGTGGCAATATCGCTGGCCGTCGCTCACGCTTAGCACTGTGAACAAAATCCACGATTTACCCGGAATGGCTTTCGACGAGACCCTCGATACGGCTGGCACGACCGTGCAAGCCAGCATCGCCGTGCCTCATTACTTCGACCTTTACGAGCAAAAATTCGGCATCCGGGTGTTTCGCCCGGTGAAAGTGGAGAATGTGTACCTCCACAACGACCGGTTCTACATTGATTCACAGAAAACGCTGTTTTCGGCAATGGGGATCATTAATGCCACCGGTACCTGGGAGAATCCTTACATTCCTGCCTACCCGGGGGCTGAGCTTTTCATGGGTGAACAGCTGCATACCAAAGATTTTAAAACTGCCGACTATTTCAAGGGAAAACGCGTTGTGGTGGTTGGCGGGGGTATATCGGCAATCCAATTACTCGACCAGATTTCAAAAGTGACCGCTACAATCTGGGTTACCCGCCGCCCGCCCGTTTTTAGAGAAGGCCCATTTGACGATGTGGCCGGCCACAAAGCCGTGGCGATGGTGGAAGAAAGGGTGAGAAACGGTCTGATACCTTCATCGGTCGTTTCCGTTACGGGGCTACCTCTTTCGCCGGAAGTGGTAGACATGAAACGGAGGGGCGTGCTCAACCGCTTTCCAATGTTCAGCGAGATCACCAGAGACGGTGTTAAATGGGAAGACGGCAGGGAGGAAAAGGCCGATGTCATTCTTTGGAACACCGGCTTTCGAGGGGCGCTGGAACATCTGAAAGCCGTTTTACCCAGGGAAGAAACCGGTGGCATTATCATGTCGGGCCGCCTGGCAACAATGGTCGCGAAAGAACCCCGCATCCATTTACCGGGATACGGCCCGTCTGCATCCACTATCGGAGCCAATCGCGCCGGGGCGGTAGCAGCCCGGGAGTTGATGGCGACCCTTAATATCCTGGAAAGCCATCATTGACAGCATAACTTTCTGTAAATTTGAATCCTTTTTTGACTAAGATCTCCGGTCGGCCCGGGTAATAAGCTGCATATTTTGAACAAAGGCTCAACGGAAAAACATTCTGTCATTCATTATTTTAACGAAATGCCCGGGGACTTTCCGCTTCCTGAAAAATTTACATACCCGTTTCACTACCAGCCGCAGCCGATCAGCCTGCTGGCTGTCAAAAAGCTGCAATCGCATTTGGAAGTACAACAAAACTGGGTACATAATTTTGGTCTGTCGGCGAGTGACGAAACCGTTATCGGTAAGATGTTTGGTGTGCTGGTGGTAGTGACGCCTGACGGCAGGATCGGTTACCTGTCTGCTTTTTCGGGTAAACTGGCAGGTAGCAATCACCACGAAGGGTTTGTGCCACCGATCTTCGACGGATTGGCCGACGGCGGGTTTCTTAATGCAGGAATGCTCGAACTTTCCAATATCAACGAGCAGATCAGGGCATTGGAAACGCGAAAGCCAAAAAATTTCGAACAGGTAATACAATCATTGAAAACAGCACGAAAAATTCATTCATACCGACTTCAAAATGAGATTTACGACCAATACCATTTCTTAAACCAGGCCGGGGAAGAGAAAAGCCTGCGTGCCATCTTCGAAGGAGCCTTATACAAAAATCCCCCTGCCGGTGCAGGCGAGTGCGCGGCTCCCAAAATGCTGCAATATGCCTTTCGGCACGGCATGAAACCCGTTGCGATGGCTGAGTTCTGGTGGGGCAAGTCCCCAAAATCCGATTCTTGGAAACACCGGCATTTCTATCCGGCCTGTCGCGAAAAATGTGAACCTATACTGGCGCATATGCTTGCCGGAATGGAGTTGGAAGACGCGCCCTGACCGAAGACTCTCACGATTGTATGCATCGGAGTAGCAACCATGTAGCCTGCCCGGTTTGCTTTTGGGAGGATGACCCGGTTTCTTAACTTTTGCCAATTCTAACCAACTTAGTTTTTGTGAAAATATCCGTATTATCATGTGGTAAAGTGCTCCGAGCAAGACCCAGGCGGACGATGCGTTGCTTTCGACAGTCGCCGATGCGTATACGATGGAAAAAGATAGCACAAAAAGTACGCGGCGATTTCGGTTGATTCAAGGACTTAGTAAAGAAATTGGCGGCGATTTGAAGATATTCAGCAATATCGGAACGACGGTATCCCTGACGTTCAATTCCGAAGACGCCTTTCGAGTATAAACGAATAAACCGTGTTGTAAGCGAGTTCAAACCGGCCCATAGTGATGTAAGCTCCGATCTTACTGTCGACCAATGCATTATTAGTCAATTGGGTGAAAGGTTCGGAAGTTCCCGTGGATTTCTAGTTGCGAGCAGCAGATGTCCGACAGAACGATCCTGGGAGAGCCTTTGATAGAGTAAGTCGGATATGCTAAATTCCGGGAGCTGCATGGTGAAATTTTTCATTATCAATCACCAATACCCAGTCTTCGTTTGTGGGGGAGGTGAATGCTTTGACCTGCTCCCTGGAACTGAATCGCCCGACGGGCGCGCCTGAGCCAGTTCTCGGGTTATACCACCAGGCTTTTATGTTTTTCATGCCCAATGCTGTCAGGTCCAGTTTAACAGGCCCGCCATTGGGCATGTAGGCCATGTAAGTGCTCTGATCCGATGCCGCAGCTGCGCAAATGTAGCCGATGTCTCCGAACAGCCCCCGGTCAGAAACGATCACATGGGCAGACGTATCTGGCACCAGTAAATGCCAGGACCTCGATGTAAACAGTTTAAAGCATATTTCCATTTGTTTCATACCCTCGGTATTCATCAGTGGGCGCCAGTTTTTGAACACATACAACTGATGGTCCTTGTAACCCGGGGAAAAGCTCGTGCCGACGCATCCGCTCAGCAGGCCTCCATAATTTTTTCTGCGTATGTACTGATAATCTTCGTTGTCGGGGCCATGCGGGATGTCCTTCTCGTAACTCTGATCAAGCTGGAAAATCATTTTCCCTTTATCATACCGCCGCAATTCAGACTTGTATTGCGGACCGTGCGGACCCATGTTCTTTTCATCAAAAACATAAAGACCGTCTATATCCATATACTTGTTATACAGCTCATTGTCTGCTGACCAGTTACCTCCTCCGGTAGAATCGAAATGCCCGGTCCACAAATGAGTATGGTCGGATTTCTTAATGCCCCTTATCATGTTGTCCAGATGGGGATGCAGTTTCCCGTCCCCTTTGTGATCACCGCCGGCAACCCAGATGATGTTGTTTTGATTACGGTAACGTTTGCCGATGAACTCACCGTACAGCCTGCTTTTTTCAGGACTATTATTCGGACTCAAAACTTTTGACCACCATCCCTGCGTACTATCGGTTTTGTAACCCAGATAGCAGGGTACCAGCAATACGAGCATACCCTTGGCGCTTGCCATGCGAAGCACGCGGTCAACATGCTCGAAATAGGCGGGATTAGGAGTGGAAAAATCCCATTGCACTTTGAATGGGGATATTCCCTGCCAGTCAGGCGGCCCGCCGGCAAAGCGTTTGTCACTGGAAATGATACTGACCAGCATGGTGTTAAAGCCTTTTCTTTTAACACTATCCATGAATTCGGATTCTTCCTTTTCGGACAGTGCCTGAATCAAACCCCAGGCTGAAATTTCCTTGATCAGAAATGGCTTGCGTTTGTTATCGGTCAGATACCTTTTGTTGGCACTCAGTTTCAGCGGAAAATCCGTTTTGGTTTGCGCTTGTGTCGGATTCGGGCAAAGACAGATGTAGCCTATAAAAAGATTCAAAAATACTTTTATCATGGGATGATTTGATATTTTTATAAGTCTTACCTAAGACCCGACCGCTCACAAAATACTGCAACGATTGCCCTATACTGTATGACGCTCTTTCAGGCTTAATGGAAGAAAAACACGTTATCCAGATGATCAGGGTTAGCATCACGTCCAGAACGGTCACACTCTCGACTTCCGCCAAAGTAGCCTACCCGGTCATGGTGCGGAAGAAGGGGCCGAGGGTCTTTTCCGGGCTTTGATCTCCTTTTTAAGAAAATTGATCAACGGCATGTGCTTTTCCCAGTTGTCTTCGCTAATGCGTTGACCGTTGATGTAGAAAGCCGGAGGGCGGTCGCCAATGGCGACCATTTTGTAATACGTTCCGTCGGGACCTTTGGTTTCCACGGAGTTCAATGGGGTTTCCTCTGCTTGTGAAAGGGAATCCAGGTTGGAAGGGTAGGCGATTGGTCCCGATGCAACGACGCTTCTTTGATCTTTTTGAAAAACTGCAAACCAGACCAGAGCGACGACAGCCAGGATGGTCAATGTGACAGGTATCATTAAAAATTTGCGGGAAGTCTTGATGAACGTTTTCGCGGTGCCATCGGTGATGGTACCTTCAAATACGTAACCTTTTTTGGGTACCGTTTGCAGCAGTTCCTTCCGATCATCGATCAGCGCTTTTCTTAGCGCAGACACCGTTTGTGTCAAGGCCTCGTCACCTCCCGGGTAGTTATTCCAAACCTTATCTATCAGCGTCTGGCGCGTTACCGTTTGCCCGGGCGTTTCCACCAGCAGGCACAGCACCTGCATTAGCCGCGGTTCCAGCCTGATGACGCTGCCGGTTACCTTATCGGAAATTGTGCTGTTGGAGGGCACGATCTGAAACCGGTCATTGATAACAAAACTACGCTGCATTGGAAGATTCAGGGTTTTCTGAGGTTTTACAAAGGTTTTCTAAATGTGCCTGCGGTTCCAAAGCTAGTAGTTTTGGGACATGAAAAAATACTTCACCTTCGCTCTTTTTACCATTTTTGGCCATTTTTTAAAAGGCCAGTCAGTTTCCTATCGCATCGACAGCATGTTTAACCGACCCGGGTTTCTCAATGGCGGTGTGCTCGTGGCCGACTACGATCGGATTATCTATCAAAACGCTTTCGGTGTTGCCGACTTCGACGGCCAACGTCCTTTGCAGATCAACGACGGGTTCCAATCGGCATCGGTGTCGAAAGTTTTTACCTCGACGGCAGTTTTGTTACTCGCGCAAAAGGGTCGCCTGAAACTTGCAGACCCGGTACAACGCTATTTTCCTTCATTTCCCTACCGGCAGGTAACCATTATGCATTTGCTGAACCATACCTCCGGGATTCCCGATGTTGAAGTCTATGACAGCCTGATTACCATGGACCCGAAACAGCCTGTTGACAATGCGGATTTGCCGAATGCGATTGCCCGGTCGGGTTTGCCCTTGCACTTCGTCCCGGGAGCAAAGTTTAAATACTGCAATGTGGGGTACCAATTATTGGCGCTATTGGTGGAGAAGGTCTCCGGCCGGGAATTCGGGATTTATCTGGAAAAGGAAATCTTTGCACCTGCTGGGATGCAACATACCCGATTAAAGCGAAAGGGGACATCTGTCCCTGTTACAAACAATGTACTTTGGCCCGGATACGTTCTACAACCTCGAAACGTCGATAGCATCCGTCTACCGGATACGCATCCTTACGTCAAGCGGTTACAGTATGACAACTATCTACTCGGCGCGACCTACGGCGATCAGAATGTGATCACGACCACAGGTGATTTAAACTTGTTTACGAAGGCATTCCTGGGAGGAAAATTGCTTGGCAAAGTTTGGATCGATCTTGCGCTCAGGCCAACCGTATTGAACGATGGCACTACCTACACCGAAAATAATAGTGTGCTTGGCGGTGCAAATAGTTCTTACGGGCTTGGGTGGGAAGTCCACAAAGACAAGAATAGCTCTAAAATAGGGCATTCGGGCTACAATCGGGGGATTTATGTGCATTATTTTGTCGATGTTCTCGCCAGGAGAACAGTTGTGCTTTTCGATAATACCGAAGGTTCCGGGTTTGGGGCCAAATTGCTCAACATCATAAATATAATTGAAGGTAAGCCGCTACAAAAAGTAGATCAGCGCAAGCAGGCGGTACGTTATTTTGCCAATGCGCTGTTGAAATCCGACTCATCTGATGCAATTCTTCAACTATTGCAAATGAAGCAGGATACCGCGCATTTCCAGTTTTCCCCGCAGCGAATGAATCAGGTCGGTTATGATTTTCTACATACCGGACACGTCGACAAAGCCATCGAAACATTTAAAATCAACCTCTTGTGGGATCCCAACGACTATAACAAGTACGACAGCTACGGAGACGCCCTGATGGCTGCCGGGCGGAAAGCGGAAGCCATCAGGGCGCTTCAAAGGGCGCTAGACCTTAATCCCAAGGCGAGTGAAATCCAGGCAAAGCTGCGCATCTGGCAGCAAAATTGATTAATCTCAGCCCTTAGTTCAGTTTTCACTTTTTCCCGCCGCTGTGTATCCGCATTAAAAAAGTCAAGAAAAAATTGTCAACCATTTGGTTGTCTTATCTCAATCCCAATCTTGCCGAAGAAATTCTCATCGCCTTTTTTAAATTCAAGCAGGCTGTGCGCCTGGCCTATTTCCGACAATGGGAAAACTTTGTTTACCACCGGCCTGAGCTTACCGGATTCCACCAGCTTGGTGAGCTCATTCAACTTGTTTCTGCTCTGCCGGGTAAATACAAAATGGTAAGTGGCATTTTTCCCCCACGCGTGGATCAGGTTTTGCGGCTTTTCGATGTCGACCAGCGTAACTACCTGTCCCAGTTGACTGAGTACCAGCCCGCTATCCGAAAGTGTATTGCCTCCCAGGGTATCTATGACGACATCTACACCATTACCACTTGTAAGCTGCTGAATAGCATCAATGTAATTTTCATTTTCGTAGTCGATCACATGATCGGCTCCTAGTTCGAGAAGAAACTGGTGATGGACTTTCCTGGCTGTCGTAAAAACGACGGCGCCCATTGCCTTGGCAATCTGAATGGCCGGTATCCCCACGCCACCGGCCCCGCCATGGATCAGGATTGACTGATTGATCCTTAGCTGTGCCCTGGTAACCAGCATTTCCCAGGCCGTACCGGCTGCCAGTGGAAGCGTCGCGGCTTCCAGGTGGCTCAGGTTTTTGGGTTTCAGGCCGATGATCGACTCATGGGCGATGTGGTATTGGGCATAACTTCCCTGGCCCTTGAAGATCTCAGGCGTATAATAAACCTGGTCGCCAACTTTGAAATTCTCCACACCCGGCCCGACTTCCACGATTTCTCCGGAGACGTCGTGGCCCGTAATGACGGGCAATGACAATTCATTTTTATAATCCCCGCGCCGGACCTGGAAATCCAGCGGGTTCACCGATGTGGCAATGACTTTGACCAGAACTTCCCTGAAACTGGCTTTGGGCGTTGGTACTTCTACGATTTCGAAGTTTTCGACAGGGCCGAACTCCCTTAACACTGCTGCCTTCATGCTATTGAGTTATCTAGTTGTTTAGTTATTTAGGTAATTATCTAAATTATATTTTAAAAAAATTATAACTTATCTGTTATATGCTTTGCAAGCTCCTGAATCGCCTGTTCATTCCTTTTATAGTAGGTCCATTGATCCTTTCTCGTGGCTGTCAGAAGGTTTGCGGTCGACATTGTTTTAAGGTAAACGGAAACCGTAGGAATAGACATCCCTGCTTTTTTGGCAATATCGGAGACGCACACGCCCAAATCCGGCGTATAATCAGCCAGTTCCTCGGCAGGAAAGTGCGCAAAAGGCTCCTTCAACCATTCAAGAATGTTCAACCGCGTCTGGTTTGATAATGCTTTGATGACGTCCAATAGTTTCATGTTGCAAATTTAGGTAATTTCCTAAATACCTACAAGTGCTTTCAACTGTCGGAATAGCTATGATCGATCAGCACCGAGTCGGCCCGAAACTCCCGGTAAGCTATCGGGGGGATAGGGGGGACAGGCTCACCATTCCCCCCAGACTACTTCACCACCGTAGCTTCCAGCTCCACATTCAGCGTTTCGTACAGGCCGACTACCTGCATCAGCGTCACGGCCTGCTTCATGTTGTGTTTAGCCACGAAGTCTTTGAAGAGGTCGAAACAATTATTGACAAACTCTTCGGAGGACGTCGAGTAGATGGTCAGCCTGACGATGTTGGCGGCATCGTAACCGGCCTGGCTGATAACAGTTTCCAGGTTATGGATTGCAATGCCTAGCTGGGTGCGCATGTCGGCATCGCTCGATGTGCCATCGGGAAGTACCGCTGCCTGACCGGCCACGTACAAGGTTGCTTGTACATCTTTCACTTCAACGGCCTGAACGTAGCTGAGCGCGTCCTGCCATTCCCACGGATTAATGATTCTTTTTTCCATCTTTTGTTTTGGATTGATTTGTAATGCAAAACTAGCAGACAGCTCAAAAACCATCACGTGAGCCAGCGCACGTCTTTGGTGTGAGGTAGATCACATCCTGCTCAGTGTCTCGCGCGAAACACCCAGGTATGCAGCAAGTTGTGTTTTGGGCAGCCGTTGCAGTAGCGACGGATACTGACTGGCAAGCTGCTCGTAGCGCTGCTGCGCATTCGAGGTCAGCAGCGAAAGAATGCGACGCTGCGATGCCAGAAAGCCGGCCATTACTTTTTCGAGAAAGAAATGCTCGATCTTAGGCAGACCTGCCCGCAATGCATCGAAATCGTCCAGCGACAAACAAAGCGCCTCGGTATCTTCCAGGCATTCCATCGAAAGCGTCGCCCTGGCGCGGGTGTAGTATGCCTGAAAATCATTGTCCCACCAATCCTCCATCGCGAATGCGAGAATATGCTGCTTGTCGGTCGCCTCGTCGGTGTATACCAGCTTCGTAAGCCCGGAAAGCAGGAAATAGTTGTAGGGCACCGGCTCGCCCTGCTGCACCATGAACTGATGTTTTTTGAATTTTTTGAAAACGAAATGCTTCCCGACGAACGCGAATTCCTCGTCGGTCAGGGGTAAATGCTTTTCGATATGATGCCGCAATTTTGAATGCATGGTCTGAAATGATCTGATAAAACCGGGCTATTCTCCGATGATCTTTTTACGATGCTGCATTCCCCATTCGGTTAGGTTGTTGATGATCGTCTGCAACGTCAGGCCATGCTCGGTAAGCTCGTACTGGACGGTCACCGGCTGGGTGTCCAGCACCGTACGCTTTACGAGCTGGTTGATTTCCAGTTCCTTCAATTCCTTGCTGAGCATTTTGTTGGAAATGCCGTCCACATCGTTGAGGATGTCCGAAAACCTTCTTTTGTTGTAATAGCAAATAGAAGAAATGATACAAATCTTCCATTTCCCGCTGAGGACATCCATGGAATCCTGGACAGCCATCATCTCCTTTTTATGAACGTCCGTCTGACGTGGTTCGCACTGCATAGGTTACCTTGTTACCTGGATGTTACTGTTACTTTTCAATACAAAGTTACGAAAAGTAACTGAGCTGATCTAATTTTGTATTCCAAACTTAAATGGAATTACAAAGTGGACAAATTAGCAAATAAAGTGGCTCTGGTAACGGGCGCTTCCAAAGGTATAGGGGCTGCAATAGCCAAACAATTCGCGGCGGAAGGTGCGAAAGTGGTCGTCAATTATGCATCCAGCAAAGAGGGTGCCGACAGGGTAGTGCAGGCCATCACCGAAAACGGTGGCAGGGCGATCTCGGTAAAGGGCGACGTTTCCAATCCGGAAGATATCGTCCGAATTTTTGAGGAGACAAAAAACGCATTCGGAGGACTGGATATCCTGGTAAACAATGCGGGTATTTACCAGTACGAGCCGATCGAACAGGTGTCGGCCGAAACCTTTCACGAGCAGTTCAATATCAATGTGCTGGGGTCGATACTGGCCATCCAGGGTTCGCTGAAACTTTTCGGGGAGGCCGGGGGCAGCATTATCAATATCAGCTCCGAGGCCGGCAAGACACCGCTCCCGACGGGCTCGGTTTACTCGGCTACAAAAGCTGCACTGGACGCTATCACCATTTCCTTATCGAAGGAGTTCAGCGGCAAAAACATCCGGATCAACTCCATTTTACCTGGCGTAGTGGAAACCGAAGGCTCCCGCAGCGCAGGCTTCATTGGTAGCGAAGCCGAGCGTAAACTGGTAGCCAGCACGCCGCTGGGCCGGACAGGGCAACCCGACGATATCGCGAAAGTGGCCGTATTCCTGGCCTCCGAAGACGCGGCATGGATTACCGGGGAGAAAATATCCGTTTCAGGCGGCATTTACGGGCTGTGAGGCCCGATGGGCTGAACGTTTAACTTTTGAAAACAATCGAAATGAGCAAATTAGCAAACAAAGTCGCCGTCATTACCGGCGGTAATAGCGGCATAGGCTTCGGAATCGCCGAAGCTTTTAAAAATGAGGGTGCGAAAGGCGCCATTACGGGAAGGAACCAAGCGACACTGGATTATTCTGTCGATGCATTGGGCGGGGAATTTATCGGTGTTCAGGGGGACGTCACCAATACGACCGATCTGGAAAATATTTTTAAGAAAACTGCCGATCGGTTCGGCAAAATAGATGTGCTAGTGGTCAATGCAGGCGGTGTAGTCGACGGCATTCCCATGGGTTCGATCAGCGACGTGACCGAGGAAGGTTACGACCGGTACATGGACCTGAACCTGCGGAGCGCCTATTTTACCATCCAAAAGTCGCTGCCCTACCTGAACGATGGCGCGTCTATCATCCTCATCGGGTCAAGCGCCGCGCACCGCGCCGCTCCGGGGATGGCGATATACAGTGCTGCCAAAGCGGCGGTTATCTCGCTGGCCAAAGGCCTTTCGCTGGATTTACTTTCGAGGAAGATCCGGGTCAATACGCTTTCTCCCGGCTCGATCGACACGCCTGTTTTCGGAAAGCTGGTACCCGAAGAGCATCTGGCGCAGGTGAAACAAACGTGGATCGACATTATCCCCGTCGGGAAGCAGGGTCTCCCGTCCGATATCGGAAAAGCCGCGGTATTCCTCGCTTCGGATGATTCGGCATTTATAGTCGGCACCGAAATTCTTTCTGATGGCGGTATGACTAATATCAGTTTGATGAAATAACTCGCCTTTGGAAAGATTTCCAGTCGATTGTTAAAGCGGCGTAATCTGTTCTTGAATTTTCTCTTCGACGGGCATCCATTGCCAAATCGGAGGAAAGATATGCAGGGGCTACTTTGTGGCCCCCTGGATATCTATAATTGAAAGCTTAGGAAGCATTAACTTTTCAGCGAAGCCATGTCAATCACAAAACGGTACCTGAAATCCACTTTCAGTAAGCGGTCGTAGGCTTCATTGATCTGCTGGGATATCCTTGTTGCTTTCCATTGTTTAAAAAAAGCGGGTTTAAATGGTGGCCGTATCAATAACAAATCTGTACCTAGCTTTCTTGTCGAGCACTTTTGCCCAGGCATCGTTCACTTCGGCTGCTTTGATGACCTGAATTTGCGGTAAAACTTTGTGATCTGGGCAGTAGGTAACCACCTCCTGTGTTTCGGGAATGCCGCCAATCAGCGAGGCATTGAAATTGACCCGCGTGTTGGCAAGGTGATAGGCCTGCGTATAGTAGAGCAGCTTCTGCAACTTCAAGTGAGACATGTCTCCGAAATTTTGCAAAACATATTCGGACAAGAGAGCCGAATCGACTTTACCAAGCATTTTATCTATTTCAATCACAGCTAAATTTTTTTAGGTAACCCCAACTAGTACCTTGAATAACTGTTGGGTTCGTATGTGTGCAGCAAACCTAACAAAGATGAATGTGAGATGTTTCCCGGGCTGTAAAGAAATGACGGTAATTGTCCCATATACGCGTTTCATTGATCATACGGCCCAACAAGTTGAAACACTCCTGGTTTACCCGGATTAGTTGGTCTGATTTTTCTGCATAAAACATTATCCAACATTATGTAAGAATGAAGATCGCTACCTACAATATCAACGGCGTAAATGGCCGCCTCCCGGTTTTGTTAAAATGGCTAGAAGAGGCCAAGCCTGATATCGTTTGTCTGCAAGAATTGAAAGCGCCGCAGGACAAGTTTCCGGAAAGAGCATTGCTCAATGCCGGGTACAATGCGATCTGGCATGGACAAAAAATGTGGAATGGCGTGGCGATCCTTTCAAAAGATTTGCCTTTGCAAGAAGTCAGGAATTCCCTCCCCGGTGATGAAGAAGATTTGCATAGCAGGTATATTGAAGCGATCGTAGGGAAGATGTTGGTGTGCTGCCTCTATTTACCGAATGGAAATCCAGCACCGGGACCGAAGTTCGATTACAAGATGGCGTGGTTTAAGCGATTGAAGAAACACGCAAAGTACTTGTTGTCGGAGGAAGTACCGGTTGTTTTGGCGGGAGATTATAATGTGATCCCGACAGAGAAGGATGTTTACAAACCTGAGCGATGGACGGATAACGCATTGTTTTTTCCGGAGCCTCGTAAGGCTTACAAGGAATTGGTTGGTCAAGGCTGGACTGATTCGATCAGACATCTCTATCCAAATGAAACTATTTACACATTCTGGGACTATCTTCGAAATGCCTATGGCCGGAATGCTGGTCTGCGATTGGATCATCTGCTTTTAAGTCCCCAAATCGCGCCACGACTGGTCGCGGCTGGTGTGGACAAGCATGTCCGTGGTTGGGAGAAATCCAGCGATCATGCACCGGCCTGGATTGTCCTGGCTGATGAAGAAGAAACGTAAATTTGAAAATGAACACTTACTATTTGCCTGATGATCTTTTAGATGAGTCTGCGGCCAGAACTGACGAGGTTGTCATTCGCTATTACAGCTCTGACCGGGATTCGGTTAAAATAGGATCGTTTTGAATCAGAATATGATCAACCTGCTGGTGAATGGAAAGAAAACCATTATCTATCCGGATGCCACGGCAGTAGTAAATGCCGGCGAGCTTGTCGTGCTGTCAACCGGGAACGTGCTCACTTCTGAGCTCCTTGCTGGTACGGATCAGTTCAAAAGCATTCTTTTTTATTTTAGCAATGAGGTGTTCAACCGTTTCCTGATTAAGTATGAGCATTTACTCAAACGAAACACCCCCAAGGGCGACAAGCAGCCATTTCTAATTTTCAAGCAGGACAATTTTATCAAACACTTTATCGCCTCATTACAAATAATGCTCGGCAATAGAGGGACATTACCAGCGGAAATCCGACTGCTCCGAATTGAAGAACTGTTGCTATACCTGTTCCAATCAGATCCTGAAAGATTTCACGCAATAGAAATCCTGACCCGCGACAAACAACAATTACAGATTAAAAAAGTTGTCGAAAGCCAGATCGGCCAGTCGACGACCGTAGACGACCTTGCCTTCCTCTGCCACATGAGTACTTCCACATTCAAAAGAAAGTTTAGCGAGATTTATCAAACCTCCCCGCAAAAATGGCTGCTTGCCCGGAGGCTGGAATTAGCGGCAGATCTGCTTAAATCTTTCGATGAAAGCCCCTCCGGCATTTACATGAAAGTGGGCTACCAGAACCATTCCAGTTTCTCGGAAGCATTCCGCAACCACTTCGGAACCACGCCCAGCGATTTTCAGCAAAAGCATTTGAACGTTACGCCATAGTTCTTGACCGTCTATCCCTAACTGCACAGCCGGGCTTGCCGGTACTTTTGGGTCATCAAATAAACATCGCAGTTATGGAAACAATGACCGAAAAGAACAAAGCAGTGGTGCGCCGCTTCAACCAGGAAGTAATTGCCGAGGGTAATCTCGTAAGTTTTAAAGAGCTCATGGACGAGCAGTTTGTAAACCGCTCTGCACCCGAAGGCATGAGCAACGGCGCAGATGGAATGATCTACTTCTTTAATGAAATTCTCCGTCCCGCAATGCCCGACGTTCATGTTACAATTCACCAGCAGGTTGTTGAACGCGACTTGGTAACGACGCGCAAGACCATCGGCGGTACGCACACCGGCACATTGCTGGGCATCCCGGCAACAGGAAAAGTGGTTAACATCGATGTGATTGATATCGTGAGGGTAAAGGATGGCAAATACTTTGAACACTGGGGAATCACTTCGCTGCCGGAAGTATTGACGCAATTGCAGAATTGACGCTCATCCATTATTTCACAATTGTTGAATTAAAGTCCCGCATCCGGCTAGTTGAGAGGTGCGGGACTTTTTCTTTTGTGTCAGATAGCCATGTAGTCCTAGGAAAATTCTCCTTAGGATCGTTTCAGCGGCGTTCGGTACTTTTGAATAATCGAAATTTAAAATCCAAAACATGATGAACGCGAAAGAATTGGCAAGTGTGTATGATACCATCATGAGTATCCCTGGAATGAATGATCCGATCAAAATCGATCTGAAGGTCAGCAGACGAAATGTTCTATTGCTGAGTCAGGCGATCAACAAAGCGCTTTCGACGGGGGCGTCCGCTGACTCAGTAAACCTAATCGATATCTGTTCTGCCGAATCGAAGGAGGAGCTTACTGCTTTTTCAAGTGAATGCTTACAAAAATCAGGGCTAAATGAGCTCAACGACCGGCTGGGTAAGCTTTAATAATTTGATTTACAATAAAGATCGTCTATCAGCACCGGTCGTCGAAAATAAGAAGCTAAAATTTAATATAGCTTGGGCTTGAATCTGGCAGAAGAAAAAGATACTTTTGGAATCATATCATTGATACCAAAAGTATCTTTAAGCCACTTCATCAACAAACTTCAATCAGCATGAACTCTGCATCACAAATCACCGAACCAGAGATATTTCGAATCATAGGCTTATCCGAGTCAGACCTTCAGAAGGTCGACGACCCTGAGTCTGTTTGGCTTGTATACCCGTTCGAAGGTGGGACGGAAAGACCTATTGCTGCATTCACGGGATTTATGTGTGCATTTGACCTGGCAAGCAGGTTAAATGCTTTCGTCGAAAATGGAATTGGCATTCATCCAGTTCTTGCCGCTCCGACAAATATCGAAGTAGACAGATATCGTCAACTAACCGAAGTAGGCATGACGCCGTTCCTGATACGCCTAAAAAGTCATGGAAATATGGTGGAAGTCATCGACGGTGTGGCCAGTAACGTGGATGAAATCAGCCTCGAAAACAATATTTCTGAATTCGTTTCGAACGTGCAGTTTAGAAAAAACGTCGGCTGGGAATTTGACTTAATGGGTACCTTCTGGGCTCCAAGTAGACGATTGGCAATCAGTAAGGCCAGGACGTTCGCATCCATGGTCGCTGAACTACAAAACAGAACCCCGGGATTGTTTGAAAGGAAGCTGCTTTTCGCTGCCCATTCCTGAGGTAGGTTAACGAGGTTGAACAACTCCTTTCCAAGCATTTCGGTCGAGCGAATAAACCGCACAGAAATCTTCGTCAAATGTGCGGTTTTCAACAAACGAGAAACCCAGTCTTTCATAAAACTTCCTCGCTCTCATATTGGAGGCAAGCGGATCAATAATGACTGCGGAAACTTCCGGTGCTGCAAAACAGCGATCAATCGCCTGACGCATCATTTCTGTGCCATAACCTTTACCGAGGTCATCAGCTTCACCAATCCAAATGTCGATTGCGCGGAGGTTGGCAGAAACTTCGCCCCAGTAATGGCTGTCTTCCAACAATGGGTCTATGATCTGCACAAAACCGATCGGGCGACCATCCAGTTCGGCAATGAGTTGCTCGCGCCATTCGGGCGACCGCAGCAGCTCAGTTTCCCATCCCCAATCATCGTTCGGATCGGAGGCAACGGTGTGGGGCTGCTCGTCCCAATGCCGTAATAAAGCCAGGTCATCAATGGTAGCTGAGCGGAATTTGAACATAATTCCTAATCTTAACATTTAAGAGGTTTTGGAGGCATAAGTTTAACTGAATCAATTTTTGAAAAAATATTCTTTTTAAAAATATTGAGTAATACCCAAAGACCGAGTATCAGGGCCATTGCTGCAATAGGGACTGCGGGTTGAATGGAAAATGGCCGGGCGTAATAAAGAAAGACGATCAACCAGGTAAGGGCAATTCCAGCGAGTGCTTTGCCCAGCCATTGGTTGATCACCAGTTGTTGCGACAGTTTCTTTTTAGATTGTTCGCGAATCAATTCATTGAGATATGCGGAAAATTGGTCAGAAGTTTTGTTTAAGCCGTTTTCCTTCAAAATCATCCGGATGCTTGAGTCACTATTGTCCTCTTTCATAACAAATCTTTTATTTCCATATTTAATAAAATTTTTAGTTCTGCTTCGAGCTGTTTCCTGCCTCTGAGTAACCTCATTTTGATGGCAGACGTTTTTAGCCCCAATATTTCACTAATTTCTGAAATGCTTTTTTCGCCGATATAGAAATACGAGATAACAGCATGATCTTCCTGGGATAATCTATTGAGGGCTAACCCAACAAATTTTTCCCTTTCGCCCTTTTTTAACAGATCGTACTCGCTGTGGTCGGATATATCAAACGCATTATCATCCAAAGGGTTGCCCAATTCTGATAGCTGTATTTTTTTGTCTTTGACTTTTGTAAGCGCGGTATTGTAAACGATGCGGAACAGCCAGGTTGAAAATTTGGAAGCCCTTTTGAATTTTTCCAGTGAGGCAAAAGCTCTCAAAAAGGAATCCTGGACAACTTCTTCCGCGTCTTCTTTATTCATGACAATCCGAAATGCAACTGTATACGCCAAATCTTTATAGGCACTCACCAGATATTCAAGACCTGCTCTTTCACCACGAATGGCTTGCTCTAAAAACGCATCTTCGTGATGTTTTGTCTTCCTGAAAATCATTTCATGCTATCGAATTTTCCGGTGGTCGAATCAATCCCCCGACAAAGCCTTAGACTATTTTTTCAGAAAAGTGGTCACATTTTGTGACCACTTTTCTTTTTTACAAGTCATATCCGAAAAACAGCAACCATTCAATAACGAAACCATGGATGATACCACAGCTGACCTATTCCTTACCATGTCGATCACCTTCGGGATTTTCGGAATATGTTACCACTACCTGATCATAAGATACAAAGAACGAACTGCTATTGTCGAAAAAGGACTGCCCAAAGACTTTTTTAAAGGCAGCACCAACTACCTGCCACTCTTATTGTTGCTTGCTATTGTGAGCATCAGCATTGGTGTGGGGTTGCTGGCAGGGGCCTTTTTAGAGTCGGTCGCTGCTTATCCGTTCGAAGGTTTTATGCTGCCCTTTGCGATGCTGCTCTTTCTGGGCATCAGCTTGCTGGTCTCTTATTATGTGCTCAAAAAATTGGATAAAAATAATAATGTATAGCGCCATGATTTACAGTTACATCAAGACCTGTTTTAGGACCCTTCTGCGCCACAAGCTATTTACAATGATCAATATCATCGGGCTTTCGGTCAGCATGGCGGTAGGGCTACTTGTGATCGCCTTCGTATTCGACCTGGCTTCCTACGATGATTTTCACGAAAACAATGGCAAGATTTACCGGGTCATTTCCACCTTTCAACAAAAAGGTCAAAAGCCAGTGAACTATGCTTCCGCTTCCCTAGCAGCAGGCAGGAAAATCCGTGAGACGGTAAGCGGCATTGACCATGTAACCATCCTTCGTCCAGGGTTTGGGGAAAATATTTTGGCAGGTGAAAAGACAGTACCCTTAAACGGCCTATTTGCTGACGAATCCTTCTTTAACATATTCACTTTTCCGCTTCTGCAAGGCGATCCGGCTACTGCCCTGAAAAAGCCGTACACTTTGGTGCTGACTGAAAAAACTTCAAAAAAGCTATTTGGCAGCGCGAATGCATTGGGCAGATCTGTAAAAGTGGGTTCCGATAATTACGTAGTTACCGGTGTCATGAAAGATATACCAAAGCTTTCGCACTTAAGATTTGAGGCCCTGGCCTCATTTGCATCGGCTGACAAGTCCCGGGACCCGGACTTTTTAAGTTGGAAAAATATCTATCAAAACTATGTTTACATATCCGTTGCTGAAAAAAGTGATCTTCGGACGATCCAAGCCAGCCTGAATGGCATTAGCCATGCGGGTAACCTGACCGTGGATGTGGGACAGATTTTCCTGGGTGTCCAGCAGCTGAAACAAATTGTTTTTAACAGTAGCGGCATCAGTGTCACCAATGAATTGGGGCCGGTAATGAACACGCTGGCGATCTGGGTATTGATCGGGCTGGCAGTGCTGGTCATACTGTCGGCCTGCTTTAATTACACCAACCTGTCCATCGCACGTTCCCTCAGGCGTACCCGGGAGGTCGGTGTCCGGAAGATGAGCGGAGCACTAACCCGGCACGTCATTGCGCAGTTTTTGGTCGAATCGGTGATCATTTCGCTGCTCTCGCTCACACTTGCATTTCTGCTATTCCTGCTGTTGCGCAGGGAGTTTCTGGCGCTGGATTTTTCCATCGAAAACATGGTCTCCTTAAAGCTTTCTCCCATCGTGTCGTTGGGGTTCGTCGCGCTGGGTATTTTTGTAGGCATCCTTGCAGGAATTACACCGGCTATCTTTTTTTCAAGGATTGATCTGGCAACGGTGTTAAAAACTTCTTCTTCCCTGAGGTTGTTCAGGCATATTAATCCGCGAAAAGCCTTGATTGTGAGCCAATATACGCTCTCGATTACCTTTATCGCCACAACGATCATCGGCTACGGGCAATACAGGAATTTTGTTGACTTCGATCTTGGTTTCAATACCAAAAACAAGCTCAATATCAAGCTTCAGGGCAACAATGCGGAGTTATTGATAAAGGAACTGTCGGAATTGCCACAGGTGAGCAGTCTTTCGCAATCCATGTTGGTCATGGGCCTGGGCAACATCTATACCGGGCAAGTAAAACATAAAAGTTCAAGCGATTCCGCAATGGTGTGGATGAATTTTATCGACAGTCAGTACCTTAAAATGCATGGTCACACCTTACTGGCTGGAGAAGATTTCACTCCCAGATCAGACCAGGCGGAAGAAAGTGAAATCATTGTAACCCGGCAGCTTCTCCCAAAATTTGGTATGGACGAAAAAGAGCCTGGCAAAGCCCTTGGCGAGGTATTGAACATCGAAGGAAAGAATCTGGCCATCATTGGTGTCATCGAGGATTTCCACTACGAAACAGTGGAAGACCAGGTTGAACCCGTGATCCTTCGTAATATCACCAGGAATGGCGGCGGTTACCTCACCGCCAGGATTGAGACCGAAGACTGGCCACAGACACTCGATGCTGTAGAAAATGCTTGGCAGAAAGTTGATAAAACCCATCCTTTAGAGGCGACGCTTTACGATGATCAGATCGAGAAAGCGTACAGTCCATTTTCTATAATGATCAAAATTATCGGGTTTCTGGCATTCCTGACCGTGTGCATTGCTTCTCTGGGACTGTTCGGAATGGTTGTATTTACGACCGAAACAAGGTTAAAAGAAATCAGTATCCGGAAAGTGCTTGGGGCCAGCGAAAGCAGCCTGATCCTCTTGCTGAGCAGAAACTTTCTTGTCATGCTACTGCTGGCGGCCCTGATCGCACTTCCGGCTACCTATTTTTTCTTTGATAAAATCGTTCTGGTAAATTTCGCATATCGCAAAGCGGTCAGCGCCAGCGAGCTGCTGATCAGTTTATTTCTTGTCGTCGTCCTGGCATTTGCCATGATTGGTTCACAAACCTTCAAAACAGCCCGCACAAATCCTTCAAAAGTTCTGAAAGCCGATTAGGAGGGTCGGAAATGAGAACGATGTACACCTGCCATGCCGAAGAATCTGAACATATTGGCTACTTACCTATATACACGGAAAGCACTCAAAAAGAATCGTTTACTTTACATCGACGGCGGAAATCCGTTACAGCTGCTCAAAATTTGAAAACTAATAACCACAGCATTATAATGAAATGATCTTGGAAATAAGTCTCCACTTGCCTTCGCTGACCACTTTGATGCCGCTGTGGGTCACCAAGATTGCACTTTGGTCGTCAAGTAAATAAGATGGTACGGAAAGCGTACTAGCCAACTTTTCCAGTTCGGCCAATGCATTCTCCGGAAACCATTCATGATCCAAGTGAGGATGTATGGCGATATCAAACAGATTTAGTGATTTGGCTGTTTCAGCGGGCAAGGAATGATTCCCAAAAGTGGTCCCGTAGCTTGTCATGATCATACTTCCAGCGCTCAGCCCGACATACACGATCTTTTCCAGCAATGTCGGCAGCATATCTGCCAATCCTGATTGTCGCATCCAGTAAGTCAGATACTGGCAATCGCCCCCACCGACAAGTAATGCGTCGGTTTTCATAACGGTATCTACCCAGAACTCCCGCTTCAACGTAGGAAGCGCAGCTAGTTCCAGCAGACCCAGCGATTTCCAGCCCAACTCGCAAAATGGGTCGCCCAGGGTGCCGCAAATGACCTTGCGTATGATGTCGTGGCCGCCGGCAACACCGTAAATCGCAGTAGGTACAAATAATGCATTGGATTCGGCGATAGGTTTTCCTAGAAGATCAACCAGCGCATTGTAGATGCTTTTATTGCTGATCCCTGCCGAAGTAAGAAGAAGTTTCATGAGACTTAATTGAAATGTCTGCGTTTACAATTTTTCAAAATTAGCTGGACATATCAACTTTTGGGGAGGGCAATTAAGTCAGATGTGGTACGCGATTGAGACATTATCCCAACGGAAAGCAGCGACAAGATTTACGGATTGTTTCCCACTTCTTCCGCCAGGTAAACGGCCTTCCGCACATAATGCAGTTTTTCGCCGTTAAGTCTTGTTTCTTGATACCTTTCATACTTCATTCTTTTCGAACAGCCGTTGCTCATATCCGAAGCAAATTAGACAAAATCCTCACCAGGTCGGTTTTTGACATTAAATCTCAACAATAACCGACAATCACGATGCAGGGAGGCATCTAGCTTTGTTGAATCAAAACAACAAATCATGGATCATCAAGCACTACTTCGCCAGCTCTATCAGGCCTTTAATGCGCGCCAAATCGACGCAGTTTTAGCACACATGCATGCAGATGTAAGCTGGCCGAATGGCTGGGAAGGAGGTTATGTACGCGGGCACGAAGAGGTGCGGGCGTACTGGCTGCGGCAATGGGGACAAATCGACCCGACAGTCGAGCCACTTGGATTTGAGACGAAGCCTGACGGTCGGATAGCGATTGAAGTCCGCCAGGTCATCAAAGCATCAGACGGTCATTTAATTAGTGATTCACAATTGCTTCATGTTTACACTTTTGAAGATGATAAAGTCCGAACGATGGCGATTGAGAGGATACCGGTTTGAAAATCAGCCTGTAACTTGAGAAATTGTCCGATCCGCCCACATCATTGTACTCTTGCCCAGCATGTTTACGTTTAGCTGGCAAAGAACCCGACCATTTGAACAAAGTAAAATCGACCGGTTGAACAAAATGCGAAAAAGCGTAGCGCCTGAAATTTGTTTCAAAAAAACGAAACATGAAACAAAACAATTTTCAGGGCACATTACAGCATTCTATCGGCTCTGGGTTCGATAGAAATTCCACCGCTGCCGAGGTGATCAAGGGCATCGACCTGACGGGTAAAACCGCCATTGTTACTGGTGGGCATTCCGGTTTAGGGCTTGAACTTACCAAGACACTAGCAGGGGCAGGCGCAAACGTCATTGTGGGTGCCCGCGATATTTCAAAAGCCGGAAAAAATTTAGCCAATATTCCCAGTGTGGAGCTCGTGGCATTAGAGCTTACGGATGCTGCTTCTATCGAGCGTTTTGCAGCTGCTTTTGTGGCTTCCGGTCGTCCTTTGCATTTATTGTTCAACAATGCGGGCATTATGTGGGTACCGCTGGCGCATGATCCAAATGGATATGAAAGTCATTTCGCGACAAACCATTTAGGACATTTTCATTTGACAGCCAGGCTTTGGCCTGCACTGAAACAGGCCAACGGAGCAAGGGTGATCAACACGTCTTCCTGGGGTCACCATGCGTCACCTATCGTTTTTGAAGATCCTCATTTCGAAAATCGTGCATACGATCCAATGCAAGCCTATGGGCAATCCAAAACCGCGAATGTACTGTTTGCGTTAGAACTAGACGAACGTGGCAAGGCCTTTGGTGTGCGGTCTTATTCCGTGCATCCCGGGCTGATACTTAGCACGGATCTGGGTCGGTCGATCACGCTGGATACCATGAAAATCTTAGGCATGGCGGATGCTGATGGTAATATGGTACATCGCGAGTATACCGGCACCAAAACTGTCGAGCAAGGCATCTCCACGCTGGTTTGGTGTGCTACCAGTCCCTTGTTGGAAAACCTCGGTGGCGTTTATTGTGAAAATACGGACATTGCCGAGCTGGATACGGACTACGATCCTTCGGAAAGTTGGAGCGACGATACGGCGAAGATCAAAGGCGTGATGCAGTTTGCGCTGGATGAAGATGCTGCCCGGAAGCTTTGGTCGCTGAGCGAGGAACTAACTGGGGTCAGGTTTGATGTTGTGTAATCATGAATATGGGAGCCGGGCCTTAAATACCGGCTTCCTTTCGCTAAATTCCCAATGGCCCAGCGACAAGTAAGTGCGTATGCAGAAATGGTTTTGACCTGTAATGAAGATTTTCATTGCACAGGCGAAAAGGTACTGGAAGAGCATGCGCTGTTAAGGATCATTTCGGGCCAGTTGACGGTGACACAGGCAGAAAGGTCAATTGTTTGTGGACCTGGTCAGACTTTGTTGTTTCCCAAAAATCAACTTTTTACACTCAGCAAACGTTGTTTCGACGATCAGCCATATAAGTCTGTCATCATTAGTCTGCCAGCCAAAATACTGCGGGCTTTTTATGAGAACACATCGCCAGATATTCAGCCACAGCAGCCAGAGATTCTCAGAATCGACCAAGAGCCACTTTTAGATAGCCTTTTCGCATCGATGCTGCCGTATTTTGATTTAAATAAACCATTGGCCGAAAAGCTGGTGGAACTCAAAACTCAGGAAGCTATTGAGATCCTGCGTAGCATTGATCCGGATATTGACGGGATGCTGTCCGATTTTTCAGAACCCGGAAAAATCAACCGTGCCGACTTTATGGAGAAGAATTATATGTTCAACATCTCACTGGACAAATTCGCCCGGCTTACTGGACGAAGCCTAACTACTTTCCAGCGTGATTTCAAAAAAGCATTTCAAATGTCACCGCAACGGTGGCTTACCAAAAAGCGATTGACGCTGGCGCATTATCAGCTTGCAGAGAAAAGGAAAAAGCCGGTCGATGTTTATGTCGAAACCGGCTTTGAAAACTTATCCCATTTTTCCTACGCTTTCAAAAAGCAGTTTGGTTATTCGCCGACTATGCTGCCGTAGAACCGGTAAGTCCTGACAAACTCCCACGGCCCGCCAAGATATCTCCACAAATGCACACCGTCGGCTGTGAAACAAAATGGTTCAAACGTCGACCTAAGCTCCTGTTGCAAGCTTTTGGCTACGAAAGCCTCTACTTTGTTTTGGATAGTGATATGGAAGTTCCTTTTCTGTTTATCCTGATTAGTGAGATAGTCGTGATACTGTTTTTGTAAATTCCGGTGAAGCGATCCCAACTCAGGTGACACCATTTTAAAGGCTGTGCCGCCACCGAGAGAAATTATCTGGTGGGTTTTTACTTCAAATACTGCCTGATCAGCCGATTTTATTTGTAGTTGACATACGTTATGTTCTTGGCTGAGGCGCGAGTTTTGTGCCTTTTGCTAAACCTAATTCTTTCCAAAAACCATTGATGAAAACATCTCCACTTACCCAAATTGATATTAATGAAATTACCCGATCAATAACAGACAGATACGCAAATTTCATCGTAGCTGAACTAAACGACCATGTTGTCCGGGTAAGTGTAATGACGGAAGGTTATCATTGGCATTACCATCCAAATTCGGACGAGACGTTTATGACAGTTGAAGGTATCTTATTAATTGATCTTGAAACGGAAACCATTGAATTACTTCCCGGTCAACTTTTTACAATTCCCAAAAACGTCGTTCACCGGACCCGGCCGAAGGGAGAGCGTTCTGTAAATATAACAGTAGAACATTCCCAGCTCGAAACGGTGATTACGGATGGTAAACATCAATAATTCTGCTTGGACCAGATTTGATAACCC
This sequence comes from Dyadobacter soli, assembly GCF_900101885.1. Taxonomy (GTDB): domain Bacteria; phylum Bacteroidota; class Bacteroidia; order Cytophagales; family Spirosomataceae; genus Dyadobacter; species Dyadobacter soli. The sequence goes on from NZ_FNAN01000011.1 coordinate 138,153, forward strand.
AAGATTGCAAGTGACTTACTAGATTGCCTCTTGCCGAAAATTCAAATAGCGCCTCCTGCCTGAACATTATCAGCCGTTGACTCTTTTAAAAAATAACATATCAGCCAAAGCACGATCACTGTCCCGCCATGAATGAGCATCGCCCACAGATTGCTGCCGGGCGTGCGCCACACGATCAGCATATCGGCCAAGGGGATTAGAGAACCTGCCAGCAAGGTCAACATGAGCGGCTTCCGCAAATGAGACCAGGCAAAAAGGATAATGACCAATCCTGAGAAAGTATCACGGATGCCTTTAATGTAGTGAAATGCATAATTGGGCTCTTGAAAATGAAGGCCAAATCCTGCCTCCGCGATTTCAGGTGCGAGCAGGAAACGGCCGCCAATGAAAAGTAGACCAAACCCGATGAGCAAGCTGACCAGCCTGACAGGTGAAGAAATACATTGCGTTGTCATAATCTCTTTTGTTTAAGTACAGCACAAAGTTGATCACCAACGGATACGCGTGCATTCACTCAGATGAAGAAATGCGGGTATAATCTTTACCAGCCCAGCGGGCACGGATGCGGCTCAATGACTGGGGTTTAACCCCTACATAGGATGCAATGTGATATTGGGTGACCCGGGTTGCAAGGCTCGGGTATTCATCTAAAAACGCTTTGTAACGCGCCTCAGGCGAATCCGTATAAAGCGAGACAAGCTGCCCGATCGTTTGAACAAAAATCTGCTCAATCACGATCCGGCCAAAACGCTCACCGTATGTCAGTTCAGCGAACAAACGTTGAAGGTTGGCAGAAGAGATTACATACAATGTTGAATCTTCAATGGCCTGGACGGCACGTCGGCTAGGTTGTTGAGAAAGGAAGCTTTCATAATCACAGACAAAGTCGTTTTCCAAACCGAAGCTATAAATCTTTTCGTCCCCGTCTTGATTAACAAAGTACCGCACGAGACCGGTTTGGATAAACCCAACCTGATGGCAAACCTGACCTTCCTGGACAAAATAATCTCCCTTTCTGAGATGCCAGGGTTGGAAAAGAGGAAGTGTCAATTCAATATCCGCGTCACTGAGTGGCACTATTGAACGTATCTTTTCTATAGTTTTGGTGATGGGGTTATCCATTACAAATCGTTGTTTTTGCAGTGTCACAGCTTCAACGGTGGCCCGACCACCTTCATTTCATTTTCTTCAAATATCCTGGCCACTTCTTCCTGCGAGGGTTCGTGATCCAGCGCCGCCATTTGGACAAAGAAATTTTCCAGCTTCCCCGCTGGTTGCAACGTGACCAGCATTTTGCCTTTGGCCGATGCCTGTGTCCAGGCGTGCGGTACCAGGCGGGGCAAGAAAATGCTATCACCCACGGTCAGGCTGAACCGTTCCTTGCCTACCAAAAATTCATAGGATCCTTCGATCACATAAAACACCTCGTCTTGCGCAGGATGTACGTGTAGCGGCGTGCCGCTGCCCTGGCTTAATGATGTTTGTTCAAAAATTGCGAGGCCACCATTAGTATCGCTGCCTGAAATTTTCAAATCAAGCACATTCGCATTAACGCCTTTCAGCTGGATATGCCCGTGCTTGCGGCCTTCGCCTGCTTTTGCCTTAAATACTTTTCCGATTTCCGTAGCCAGGTGCGTCGTCTTACTCCATGCAGATGCCGAAAGCGAAGCTATCCCAATGAGGCTGTTAATAAATATGTTTCTTTTCATGGGTGAATAAGTTTAGGTTTTTAGCTGGCTTTTAGAGGTGGCCCTACGATCCGCATACCATGTTTTTCAGCCAGTGTGCGTCGGCCCTCAATGGTCTGGTCGGCTTGCTGAATCACAGTCCGGAAATATTCTTCCATCTGTCCTGCGGGCTGGTGCATGACGATCAGGCGCGCCATTCCTTCACTCGTTTTCACGAAGGCGTGCGGCGTGTCCTGCAACACCATCAGCGAGTCGCCTGCCTTCAAGGTGGTGATCTCCTGATTGACCTGGAACTTGAATTCTCCTTCCATTACAAAGAACCACTCATCGCAATCCGTGTGTAAATGCAAAGGCGGACCGACTTTTTCCGGGCGCAGTGTGTCGAAGATCACGCAACGCCCATTTGTGTCCTTTCCTGAAACTTTGACGGTGAAGGTTGCATCCAACCACTTGAATGGTTTACCCGAACGATCTTCACCAGCGCGGACCAAAATCCCATCTTTGGGTTGGCCGTTTGTGGGATTGTCTGGCCAGAGATTCAAAAAGGATGTCAGCGCTGGCGCGATGACTGGCAACTGAAGAAATGAACGACGTTCCATTGGAGCTAGCAGATTGTGTGAGTAAGTGATTGATAGTCTCCAATTTAAGCTTTTTTGGCGTCATTTATTGAATGAATATCGGTGCTAGCCTCAGACTGTTAATCGACAACTTTCTCAGTTTCGAATGTCCGCTGCCGATGACCCTGACAAGCCCCCAAACCTTGAATACATTCGGTCGAGAGTACCGCTAACCGTTTAATAAATTCCCGAACACGAAAAGTTAAATCGGTTACATCGGACACTTATTTCGAAAACAGCCGTAACTCAACCTCCAAAATGCTCAACAACTTTCGTTTTGACACTTACGACAGCAGCTCGTTCCGCCAGTTCTGCCAACCGTCTCAGGTTAACAAAAACGTGCTCTGCGGTTTGGTCCTCGGCTTTTTGGCTTATGGTCATACTAGTGAAAGCGAGCTTGAATAACGTCGCGCGCAAAACAACTCTGTTACGAGCTTGCAGGTTAAGGCTCCTTACAAGTTTGTCACAACGTTAATTCCGGCAACAATTACCTTATTATAACAGAAGATTAAATAACTCCCCTCGGATGAATCGCATTGAAATCAACGATGAACTTTGGCACAGAATAAATGTCGGCGGCGAAATTCCTGAACTAACAGGTAACTTTCAAATTTTGGATGGGTGTAAACGATTGCTCAATGCCGACTTGAATTTTCCTTTCATACTTACTCACAGAGGATCAAATCATCAGCTCCAATTCTTCAACTGCCAGTTTATAAATATTGTAATCATCGAACACACAGGTGAATGGCAAGGCGTCGAACGGTTTGTCGATTTCATTGAGTGCCTTATGCCAGGGCTCGAAATAAATGGGAACAATGTGTCGCTGAACGTCAATCTTTTAAATTGTCAGCTTAGTGGACATGTGGGAGTCAGCGGTGACATTAAGTCGTTAAGATTGGTCAATGGCAAAGCGAGTCAACAGCATAAAATCGAGCTTTCAATTCACAATAAATCAAATGCCATCGATTCAACGATTGAGATAGACAATTTCCCATTGAGCCGATTGGAAATATTCGACTCGATGAAAGTAGCTTTACTCGTCCAGCAATCAGATGTTGACGTCATTGAATTTAAACATGCACCTAGCGCATCTATTAACCTTGGAACATCTCGAATTGGAAGTGTGCTACTATCTGGCTTTCGAGGGGACATTCGATGTATCCAGTGTCGGATTGATGAAATGGCATGTATCGGTTTTTCGTACGCTCAGCAAGACCAAACACTCGTCTCATACCGTTTCGAAGCAGTTCAATTAGGAAGGCTTGAAATGTATAACTTGCTTCGCCTCGCTCAGCTATATTTTGGAGATGGTTGCCAGATCGGAATACTCGCATTCGGCAATATGCATGTCACACATGTGAGTATTAACAACTCTTCAATTAATTGGCTATTAGTGCCCACAAAATTGATGGAGTTCGAGCTTTTTGAGCTTTCGGGAGGTCCTGGTAGACTTCTTCAAATCAACTATCTAAGTTTCTTGGATGGTTATTTCGAGCAAACGAAGGGAGTGAGTGTTAAACCGAAGATTGTACTGGACAACCTCGGGTTATACTCGATTGATTTTGCCTCCTTTCATAATAATTCACTCATCTACGTGGCGAACGTGGAATTTAGAGAACGAAAGTTATTAGATCTGACAAAGGACTATGGTGCAGTATCGACCGACTTCAGGCAATTATGTCTTGATAACGGTATTATGGTCCAGACACCCAGCTTTGATTTCCCAATGCTTCGGGTATACAACTCTGATCTCGGAAAAATCAATTTTTTGTCATGCGACTTCGGGGAAATGATGATGGTATTTCATGCATCGAAGATCACGGAGATATTTCTCTCAGGAACCGAGATGCCGATGAAAATAGAGGGTGCATTTGCTGAAAGACAAATCGGGTATGCGCAATTGAAGAAAGTTTACGAAAGCAGAGGTGATTCTGTTAAAAGTCACGAATATCTTGCCAGAGAGCTTGAAGCACATATGCAATCACTGCAGAGGGCCAATTTTTTCAAGAGGAAACGTACTTGGCACGAATTCTTCAATTATCTGACTCTGTGGCTTAATAGAGAATCAAACAATTTCAACACAAGCTGGGGGTTAGCTTTCTACTGCCTCGTTGGGGCCGGAGCGACCCTATTTATGTGCCATAATTTCTCCCTCGGCTATGAGCTTGCAGAATACCCCTACACACTCCAACAACTGCATAACTTTGAAGAAATTGCTTCATTGTTTCCAGAATTTCTGCTGCCAATCCATAAAGCGGACTATATTTCAGAGGCGGTTGATATGCCTGTTACGCACTGGTCCCGCTTTTGGGACTTTCTTGGTCGTGTGGTGAACGGGTTTCTTTTGTACCAATTGATTCAAGCATTTCGCAAATATGGAAAGAAGTAAATTCGAGGTATCTGCGAAGAATTCATATTACAAAAGTGGCAAGTGTCGGCCAGTGTGATCACAAGTGATTTTTAGAAGTTGACAAGAGACTGTTGCATTTGACTTTTGAGCTTACGAAAGCTATATTGAATCTTCGTCTCTCTTCTCAACCAACAATGATTAAAGAAAACCTGTTTGAACAAATCCGTAAGGAGAATATTGTGCTGTGGGCCGGTGCTGGAATGTCGATTTACGCCGGGTATCCATCTGGTAATGGTCTTCGAGATATCCTTTACAACGATCTTAACCACTCAGTTCGCCAAGAAATATCTTCCACCGCATCACTGATAGATATGGCAGAAAGCTATATCCTATCAAAAAAAGGTAGCCGAAACGAATTAAATACGCTCATTTCAAATGTCTTTCGTAGGCAACCACAAAAGCTCACTGCACACAAATCACTAGCGGCGATTCCTCACATCCGGACAATCATCACTACAAACTACGATTATCTATTTGAATTGATCTGAGCCCTAAACAGGGCAAAAACTACTGGGCGGATGGCAGCCGGGAATGGCGCGAGGAATTTATTTACTTTTTGCTCGTCGACCGTTTTCATGACGACTTAGACCGTATGCCCACCACCGTTCCCGGCAGGCAGAAGGGGTATGGCAATGCAGAGCAACTGCAAAATAGGTGTGGTGGAACGCTGAAAGGCATAACAAGACACCTTGATTATATAAGGGATCTGGGCTGTACAGCGTTATGGCTGAGCCCGGTATTTGAAAATAATGATACCTGCTATCATGGGTATGCTATCGAGAATTACCTCAACGTCGACCCAAGGTTTGGCAGCAAGCAAGATTTGGCCGAATTGGTTGAAACTGCTCACGAATTTGGTATTAAGGTATTTCTGGACATTGTCCTGCATCATTCGGGGGATAACTGGTCTTATCCTGGCGACTTTGATTACTACTACTACCAGGGTGCGGTGTTCCCGTTCTGCGAATGGAGATCAGACAAGTTTCCGGTTCCGGTAGAACTTCGTAATCCGGAATTGTATTGGCGCAAAGGCCGTATCCGAAATTTTGATGCTTACCCGGAAACTCGGGAGGGGGATTTTGGAGGCTTAAAGAGTTTTAAGAACGATGCTTCGCCGGAGGCGCTTCTGGCTCAGCAGATACTGACACAAATACATTGCTATTGGATTCGTGAAACTGATGTGGACGGCTTCCGGATTGACGCCGTCAAGCATATGGGAGAAGAGATGGTTAGCCAGTTTTGTTCACACGTCAGGGAATACGCATATTTATTAGGGAAAAAGGATTTTTTCCTGTTTGGTGAGTTTGTCGGACCAGAAGAAATGTACAACCGCTACATTGGCCCGAAGACTTCGGTAATGGTGGAAGACAAGGCCATCTATTTCGGTCTCAACTCAGTGCTTGATTTTCCGCTTTATCACATCCTGGCTGATGTGGTTCGGGGAATATCGCGGCCGCAGAGGCTTATCGAACGATATGAGTCGCTGAGGAAAAACGCGATGAGCAGGGGCGAATTCGGGGAGTTTCTCGTCACATTTATCGACAATCACGATCAGGTCGGGCAGACATTAAAGAAGCGGTTTGGCCATGAAGCTTCAGAAGAACAGATCATAGCCGGAATCGGATTTTTACTTTGTGCATTGGGGACTCCTTGCATCTACTATGGCACCGAACAGGGCTTTGATGGGGCGGGTTTGGGAGACTTTAATATAAGAGAGTCGATGTTTAGCCTTGAAGGCCGTCCGGTGAGCGCGCTAAGTAAATCTGGTCGAATCTATCAGCAGATCGCGGCCTTGGCCAAAATCAGGATGAATAGCCCGGTACTTAAATTCGGCAGGATGTATATGCGCAAGCAATCGATGGACGGAGAAAATTTTTCCTTGCCGACATTTGAGAAGTGTCTTTTAGCCTTCTCGCGGGTGTTGTACGATCATGAAGTGGTGATTGCCTACAATAGTTCTCTAACCGAAGAAGACCAAGAGTATGTGCGCGTAGACCCCTCGCTCAATCCGCAGGGAAGCGTCTTTACTTTCATATATGGTCAATCCGGTAGCGTGAATGTTTTAACTAATGAGGAGGGAAGCCAGCATTTTATCAAGCTGCGGCTCGCGCCGGCGCAGTTCGTCATTTTAAGTAACAAACCAATGTAAATGCCGCCCGTAATGCCGGCCAACATTTTCGGCCGTACGACTGATACACAATTTAACGCCCAGTTATCGACTAGCCCATGCAGCAGCTGGATAAAAGATATTATACCCTAACGGTAAAACAGGCCCTTGTGGACCTGAACACCGACCCCGAAAATGGTTTAGAAGATCAGGAGGCTAGCCTGAGGTTATCACAATATGGTCAAAATGTTGTTGAAGACAAGCGGAGGAAAAGTATGCTGTCTACGCTGCTTCGGCAGTTCTCTAACCCGATCGTTTGGATGTTGCTGCTGGCGACTGGCGCTGCCTTTGTTTTCCGCCATCTTGTGGAGGCAGTTGCTGTTCTAATTGTTATTCTGATAAATACAACGATCGGTTTTTTGATGGAGCGGCAGGCGATCCGTTCGATGGATAAGCTCAAAAGTTTGGCGCGAGCAAAGGCAAAGGTATTGCGCAACGGCGAAAGGCGCACACTTGACTCTGCGGACCTTGTTCCGGGCGACCTGCTCTTAATCCAGGCAGGTGATCTTGTGACAGCGGATGCCAGGCTCATCTCTGTAAATAACCTTTCCTTAAAGGAATCGGCACTGAGTGGCGAATCTACCCAGGTAGCCAAAAACACAGCCCCGCTGTCAGACGGCATCCCGGTAGCGGATAGAAGCAACACTGTATTTAAAGGGACGGAGGTCATCAAGGGCAAAGGGGTTGGGGTTATTTTTTCAACTGGGCGGCAAACTGAGCTGGGAAAAATCACGGCACTCGCCCAGGGAGCGTCCAAAGAAGCAACTCCGTTGAACAAGAAACTACGCGAACTAAGTGTCAGGCTAATATGGCTAACAACAGCGCTGACGGTGTTAATTTTCATCTCCGGCATGATCAGGGGAGAGTCGCTGTTACTGATGATCGAAACAGCGATCGCTTTGGCAATTGCTTGTATTCCCGAAGGTCTGCCGGTCATATCCACGCTGTCGCTTGCCCGCGGCATGATAGGGCTGCTTAAAAAGAACGTTCTCGTCAAGACACTTGAATCCGTGCAAACACTTGGTGAAACTCAGGTGATTTTTACCGATAAGACCGGCACTCTTACCGAGAATGAGATGCGTGTGAGGGTAGTCGCCCTCGACGGGTTTATTGAAGATTTTTCCGATGAAATCAGCCATAATAAGCAGCTTAAATACCATCCCGCTTTTCATTTATTTTCCAAAGCGGCTGTGTTATGCAACGATGCTGACCTGCAAGACAGGATAAATGGCGAGCCGAAAGCGGTCGGCGATCCTGAGGAAGTAGCGCTTTTGCGCCTGTCCGGGGACCTGTCCGATGATATTGAACAAATCAGAACGCAAAATCCCAGAATGGCCGAGGTCCCCTTTGATTCTCAGATTAAGATGATGGGAACTTTGCATAGCTGTGAAAATGGCTACTTAACCTGTGTAAAAGGCGCGTGGGAAGAAGTCTCGGGCAGATGCAGCAAGATATTCCGCGAAGGTCAGCCGCAGCACTTTGATAATAAGACCGAATGGAACCGGAAAGTCGAGGAGTTGGCACGAAGCGGGCTCCGCGTTTTAAGCTTTGCGTTTCGTATTTCGGAAGATATCCCACAGCAGGCCATGTTGCTTGACGACCTTGTCTTTATAGGCATTGCTGGTTTCATGGATCCCGCACGGCCTGATATCAAAGAATCAATTCTGTGCTGTCAGCAGGCAGGGATCAAGGTTGTAATGGTTACAGGCGACCACCCAGGGACAGCGGTCGCTATTGCAACAGCCATAGGCTTATCAGACGGTGAGCCCAGCTCCCATATTCATGGGAAGGAAATCTTGGAAAAGCACCTTTCAGCACAGACGGTTGACCGGCTTTTACAGGCTTCGGTTTTTTCTAGGGTTGACCCGGCCCAAAAGCTTGGCCTGGTTTCCCTTTATCAGCAACAAGGGCTCGTCGTGGGAATGACCGGTGATGGAGTCAATGACGCACCGGCGCTCCGAAAAGCAGATATCGGTATCGCGATGGGCGTCCGGGGTACGGGCGCTGCCAAGGAGGCAGCCGATTTGATCATCAACGACGACGCATTTACATCGATCCTCGCTGCGATTCAGTATGGCAGGGTTATATTCGACAATATCCAGACATTTGTGATCTATCTATTATCCTGCAACCTGAGCGAAATACTGATCGTCGCGCTGGCTTCATTCCTTGAATTGCCCATGCCGCTTCTGCCGCTGCAGATATTGTTCCTGAATATGATCACGGACGTATTTCCGGCATTGGCCATAGGAATGAGCCGGGGAGAGCCAGAATTGGTCATGAACAGGCCGCCGCGTAAACCATCCGAAGCCATTGTCTCAAAGGCAAACTGGATTTCGATCGTGGCGTATGCTGGTTGTCTGACCGCAGGGGTTTTGGGGGCTGAGTTCTATGTTTTTTCGACTGCTGGTGGCGAGAGTAAACTCGTTAACAACGTAACCTTCTGCACCCTGATTCTTGCGCAGCTTTGGAATGTTTTTAATATGGCTCAGCGGAAGACGCCATTTTTTGCAAATCAGATAACTGCAAATAAGTATGTCTGGTTGGCGATCTTTTTTTGTCTTGGCGCATTAATGATCACTTATCAGATTCCCGCGCTACCATCCGCGCTTTCCCTTGTGAGCTTAGGGCATGGTTTGTTCGGAATCGTTTTGGTATTTAGTCTAATCCCAGTTGTCCTGGTTCAGTTGTTGAAGAGGGGCTTCGGTATCATTGGGTAAGGACATAAAAAGCGCAGCTCCGGGAAAATGATGACGAATGCTTTGACCGTTGTATGTCGTCTCGCCTCAGGGATGAATAGCCTTTATCCGCCTGTAAATGTCTTTATGGTGGTACAGCGCGCCGTCGGGCGCTGCTTCAAGGAGTGCGTAGGTGATTAGTACTGGAACCGGCGAAGGTAATGCGAACATACTTGATCTGATGTTATGAAACCGGTCTTCGGTAAACGTCTCGGGTAGCAAATCCCGATGCATGAGAAGGTTTGCCAATTTTACCGGCTCGGCCACACGTATGCAACCATGGCTGAGAAAACGATATTCTTCGTCAAAAAGCTCCCGATGATTGGTGTCGTGCAGGTAGACGTTGTACGGACTGTCGATATCGAACTTGATCAGACCGAGGGCATTATCACATCCAGTCGATTGCCGTAGCCGGTAGGGGAAGTTTTTGGCGGACAAGTTTTTCCAGTCGATATTTTCAGCATCCATTACAATGCCTTGTGAATTGAGTACCTGCAACTTCATAGCGCTTAGAAAACCGGATGGGTTGCGCCTGATTTTAGGTAGAAATTCCTTTGTCGCAATAGATCGCGGGACGTTCCAGTAGGGGTAGGTAATTATTCCCGTCAGGTAAGCCCCAAAAATAGGCGTCGGCCTTGAGGGGCTCCCCACGATGACCGGGCATTCGAGCAAAAGGTCCCCTGAGCGGTCTAAGACCCGCAATGTTGCCGAAGGGACATTGACCTGAATGATCATTTGCGAGGCTGCACGGTTCAGCAAACGGTACTCATTGAGGCTGTGCCTGAGAAGAGGCCAATCAAGCAGGCTGTCCGCTTTTGTTTCTAAAATTCTATCCACCAGCTGTCTAAGCTGCTGATAGGGTTGGAATGCCGGCTCGAGCGACTTCATCGCCGCAATGCCGTCGGCCTTGCCTGACAGGACGTTTTGTACTATCTGAGTGATTTTTGCTGAATCGATATGCTCACCGATTGACCACGGTATTCTGTCGTCCCGTCTGCCATAGGCAATCAAATATGCCTGGAGGCTGAGCGATGCGCTATCCAGGCTGCATATACTGGTATCTGCACCGGCGGCCTGCCAAAAAGTTTTCCAGTTTTGTGGCTGCTGAGCCCTCACATTGGAATTGCTCAGCGCTACAAATATGAAGATAATTTTCAATTTAGTAAGACACATATTTGCTTGCTAGCGTTTATTGAGCTTTACAGACCTTATAGATTTGCATCGCACAGGTTGCCTTTTTCTATAAATCGCTCTTTTGACAAGTGGATCCGCACTGGCAACGTTGCGCAATATTGTCGTATTCTTTTTGAGCTTTGCCCTTCAGTTCTTCAAGAGCATCCTGGCATCTCTGTTGAAGATCTTCGATCAAATCCAATCCAGCCTCAGAAATTTTGCGCCGGGTACGCTTGCCTTTCTCCGAAGCAATTAAAATACCTGCCGCCAAACCTGCCGCGGCGGCCATGGCAATGGCGAGTGCAATTCTGATACTTTTCATAATTTGAATGGTTAGCAAAAAAATCGGTTCTGCAAGGTTGCCCCCATCAACGGAGGGAGGGGCAATTGCAGCATAAAGTAAATGGCCTGAAACAACTTAATTTGTGATCACAGAGTTGTTCAATGCTGATCTTGCTCATATTAACTGCTATTCAGAGATCGTAACTTTCTATATGTAAGCTATTTGTTGTCGTTAGTCAATGATGAAGGTAGCGTCGGAGTCATAACCAGCCAATTGTATGAATCTGCCAGCAACGATGCGTGCGATGGTTCTGTCCAAGCCCGGAGAGCCATTGAATCATCTCATTGTACCCGTTCCAAAACCCGGGACCGGCCAAGTGCTCATTAAGGTTGCCGCCTGTAGTGTCTGCCGGACCGATCTTCATATTGTAGACGGCGAATTGAAAGGGGCTATGCTTCCATTGACACCAGGACACGAGATAATGGGTACAGTAGTCGAAATCGGGAAAGGGGTGACTAAGCTGAAAATAGCCGAAATGGTAGGGATTCCATGGTTGGCTCGTACTTGCGGAAAATGCAAGTATTGTTTAACCGGCAGAGAGAATTTGTGCGATCAGGCTCTATTCACGGGCTTTTCAGTTAACGGCGGATATTGCCAGTACACTGTGGCTTTTGAACATTACTGTATCCCGCTTCCTGCTTATTATCATCATCCGTGGGCGGCGCCCCTGCTATGTGCTGGTTTAATTGGCTACCGCTCGTATAGAATGCTTGGCAGGAATAGTGAAAAAATCGGCATTTATGGTTTTGGAGCTGCTGCTCACATATTGATCCAGATTGCCGGATTTCAGAATAAAAAGGTTTACGCGTTCAGTAAAAAGGGAGATAGCGCCGCCCAATTGCTAGCAAAAGAATTGGGAGCAGTCTGGGCTGGTGATTGCTCCCAACCCGCTCCCGAAGAGCTTGACGGAGCAATCATCTTTGCGCCGGTGGGGGAGCTTATCTGCAAAGCCCTTTCAGATATCGAAAAAGGTAGCACTGTCGTCTGCGGGGGGATCCACATGAGCGATATCCCAGGATTTGAATATCGTTTGCTGTGGGGGGAACGAGTGGTGAGGTCAGTCGCCAATCTGACCGTCAAGGATGGGCAGGAGTATTTCCAACTGGCAATGAGGGTTCCTCTCAAAACACAGGTTCAGTTTTATAAACTGTCACAGGCCAACCAAGCCCTAGGCGATCTCAGGGAAGGGAGAGTTTACGGTGCTGCTGTTTTGGTCATGGATGAGCAAGGAGAGTGATACAAATTTTAGGAATAATCTTGTTTGATGGTGATAGGATGATTGAGTAAGCAAGCGAAAGATGAAAAATGACAAAACAGATATTGTGGAAAACAAGAGCCCTGGCTCATTGATCAGCGGGGCTCTGGCAGTTGATTCTGAACTGGCCGAAAGTGTGTTTGAAATCCTGCACGGAGATTGTATGATCGAAAGCGCCAAAATATCAGTGCGGGTTTTAAATCGCACTGTTTACCTTGAAGGTGCTGTGAATTCTGAAAACGAGCGGAATATGGCTTACCATGATGCCATCAATATTTTTGGCGTAAGAAGCGTTGTAAACTATTTGACTTTCCCATATCCCTATATAAGGGTGAATAAGGGGTAAATTAGTTAATGTTCCAGGTTACAGTAAAAACTTACATAAAGCGTGAAAGATGCTTTGCTCTGCGGTATGGCGCCAGCTGAATTTAAGGTTTAACTTAACGGCCACAGTCATGGCAATTAGTGTCTGTTGGCAAGAGGTTGTTTGAGCTCATCGGCAAGATAAAGCCTTTTAAATCTGCTCCCATTTTAAAGTTCTGCCAAACTCCGTTTGGCAAATAGCTACGATCTAAATTGTAACCGTCATAACGTCTGTTGCATGGGTGCGGGAATCTTGCCCGGGTCCTGCTCAACAATCAATCAAAATCTGGTCGGTGGTCCGCTTCCATTTCGCATTTATGTAAGTTACCTGAATCTGTTACAGCAGATTATTAGTACCTGGTACAGTCAAAGGCGATACTGGGCTTTTTCCGTGGTGATCCGGCAAACATTACTGAATTGCGTATTATATATCCCGGCTAAGGTTTGACGTCGATCGGCTCGTTTAAAATTCTCACCGGCGAGCCACTGATCCGGTAAGCGAGATAATTCCTAAGTGTAGATATTGATAACGCCGTCTTTATCCCTAATAGCTCGATTTACACCACGGCCAGGTATGATTAATATGTATTATTGGCGATTTGTTGGCTGGAAGTCGTCTGCATATTTCCGATGAATCCTTATCGCCACATTGAAAATGTATGATAAATAAGCAGAATGTTTGCTTTGTTGATGGATAACGGACTGCTTTTTTGCTAGGATTTCCTGACTTTAATCACTAACCAGATAAAGACGAAGATAATAATCAAGATAAAAATCAGATGCTGGAAAGTTTGCATTTGGGACAAGACGCTAGCTAAGCCTTGATGAAAAAACACTCCACTTGCAATGTAGCCCGATACATAAAATAAGGTAGTCAGCGTGTTAACTACGAAAAAGTGCTTCCAGCCAACACCTGAGGAGGCTGCGAGAATAGGGCTAAGAAAACGGACTTTTGGGAGTAATGCGCATAAGATTAGCGTGCGTGTAGTATGGGTTCTAAGCTGGCCTTTTAGCTCGGACAAGAGCTTACCATCGTAATTCTGAGCCAACTTACCGGTAAAACGGCGTCCTTTGCCCGAAAGGTAAAACAAAGTGTTGTCTACAATCAGCAAGCCGGCAAGTGCAAAGCCGCCAGCCACAAATAAATTGAGATGGTTGTGTTTGCAGGTATATCCCAGTGAAATCAGGGACACTTCTTCCGGTATGGGTGTGAACTGTTCGAAAACTAGAAACCATAGGAAAATCCCCAGATAGGAAAAGTGATGGATATATGTTGATATGTCTGTTGTTTGCATTTGACGCAGCTTGCGGCTTTCAGATGAATTACTCAATAGTATAACTCAGCCGGTTTGCATACACGACCGAATTGTCACTCAGAATTGCATATGCCCTGTAATAGAAGAAAGTCCTTCCCGCAATGATATCTTTCATGTAAGCATACTCATTGGTACCCAGGATCAGCTTATTATCAAAAACAACCTTGTTGTCGCTGATGGTAGGCAGCTGATTATGATTTCCCACACCTCGGAAATAGGCGGTAAATACCACCCCGTGCTCAATAATCGGCTGATCTCCAAGTTGAGTCGCCTGGATTCTGAAAACGGTCGATTGCGTTGCCGGGCTAAACGAAAGTGTCAGTATTTGAATCTGAGAAGTTGGTATCTGGTGATCTTTGACACAAGAGGAAAGCATTGCCATTACCAAAACCAGGAATACTAAATGAGAGGACAGTCGATGAGCGCTTGGAGGTACCTTGTTGAACGTTTTCGGCACAAGGCTACTAACCGAAGCTTGTGTGGATCCACCTTCTTTGCGTGGAGGCAGTTCTTCTGGTTGTGTTAAAGGATGTTGCTCGGGCTCGGGAACTATCTCAGGTTCATAGGGAATTTGCGGACGGACTGGGGCGTCCGGGATGAATTCGGGCTTTGCCGGCTGGCCTCCGATTTCAGGATCGATAGTCAGGATATTTTTCATTTCAGGGATAGGTTAACTGTATATGTTCAGATTTTGCCCTTGCTAGCGGTGCGCGATGAAAAGGGGAGTCTTGAGCTGCGCCATTAAATGGTCGGCCATATCGACGCGAAGCCAGCGGGAAACCATTGATCGTTGGAAAGCACCCAGGACAACCAGCTCATCATGGTGTTTATTTTTGAGATGCTTTATGATTTCAGCAACCGGCTCGCCGTGGACTATTTTGTAGGACGCGTCCGGGAAATGCCGCTTCATAAACTCTTTCATCAACCGGTTTTCGGGTAAATGCAAATCAAGGCGGTAGGGTTTAACGGTCAGCACTTCAATAGGTAGTTTGCCCAGGCTTGGCAGCAAGTAGCTGAACATCTTGATAGCATATACCGAGGCGGGGCCTCCGTCATAAAGCAGGACTACTTTTTCGATATTTTCGAACTGCTGGGGTACGACCACCACCGGGCATTCCGCGTTTTCCAGCAGGTGCCTCACAAAGCTTGTCGGTACATCCTGATCGAAGCGGGAAAATGTTTCTTTTTTACAGATGATCATCAGGTCCGCATACAGACTTTCATGTAACAGTTGCGGCATGGCTGCGCTCTTGCCGTGATGGATAGTGAAATTAATACGGGCAGATTGGCATGTTTCCGTGAACTGTGAGGCGGCATAATCCTGGACCATTTTATCGTGTTCGTCCAGCGCGCTAGTGATGTTTCCCTCCACTGTGTCTTCCAGTGTGAGGTCGTAAATTGAATAGCTATGATAATTTTTGTCCTCGTTAAAAACCCCTACCAA
Organism: Dyadobacter soli; assembly: GCF_900101885.1. GTDB lineage: Bacteria > Bacteroidota > Bacteroidia > Cytophagales > Spirosomataceae > Dyadobacter > Dyadobacter soli. The sequence goes on from NZ_FNAN01000011.1 coordinate 153,670, forward strand.
ATGTGAGTGGGTTTCACGGGTCAGTTGGGCGGCGTACTCTGTTGTGCTTTCAGAGTACTTTAATCCGTCAATGGCGGCGATGATTTTCTTCATGGTCGGATGAGTGTTTGTGAAACGTTATTGGTTAAAGATACAGGGCCGACTCTGGGTCAGCAGCGATGGTGATCAATGCCTGATATGATCAGCGTCAGTGCTTTGTCTGCTGCCGGGGAGCTTGCAAGTATCGTTCGAACGCAAGAGCAGCTGCTTGCGCTAAGCCAGTCATTCAGTCGGATTGGCTGTCTAATTGAAGCCTTGTGCGATGTCTGGTACCGTTCCTCACGAAGGTGACTGTGACTTTTTGGCCGGGGTGTGACCGGGCAATCCATTCGCTGAGCTGTGCCGTAGATGCTATTTGAACATTGTCCGCTGCAATGATGATATCCCCAGGCTCCAACCCAGCTGCGCGGGCTGACCCGGCATCCTCAATATCTTCAACTAACATTCCTGCAACACGCTGCCCACTTAGCTCCGCTACTCCGGCTGCCTCCATTTCTAAGGTTCTCATGCCAAAGCTTCCTCGTCTTGCCTTACCATAATTGAGCAGGTCGTCGGCAGTCTTTTTGACCACCTCGACCGGTATTGCGAACGAGTAGCCTGCGAATACGCCATTAGGTGATGCAATAGCGGTGATGATACCTGTTAATTTTCCATCCAGATCTACGAGCGCGCCGCCGCTATTGCCTATATTGACAACCCCATCGGTCTGAATGAAGGACTGCAATACCCAACGAGCACTTTTTTGAGCAATATTTCGTGCTTTGAAGCTAATGATACCTTGTGTTATGGTGGAGGTAAAGTTCAGAGGGTTCCCGGCAATAAGCGCTATGTCGCCACTCATCAGAGAATCCGAATTTCCGAATTGCAAAAATGGTAATCCGCTTTCATTGATGCTCAGCAAAGCGAGATCGGTTGCCTTGTCTGTCCCAACGATCCGTGCGGCATACGATCTGCTGTCGCTAAGTATGACTTCAATTTTGTCGGCGTTCTCAATGACGTGATAATTGGTGATAATGTAGCCGTCTTCACTGATCAGGACTCCCGACGCGGAGCCACTTCCGTCCTTGTTGCGGTCCGCGGCTGAATGTTTGTAAGGCCCAACCACATCCTTATCGAAAAAATCAAAGTAGAAGTCCGGAATTGCTTTTGGGATTTCTTGTAAGTATGTCGTTCTGACCCGGACAGTTGATTGTGTTGCGCGTTGGGCCGCATACCTGAAATTGAAGCTGTGCATACGTTGCCGCCTTGCAGGCGGGGTTGTTTTACTGGCTGCCAATCCTTGTTTTGCAGCAAATGATTGGAGCAAAATTTTGGCAGCGGGCTTCTCTATTTGCTGACCCTGACCTTTGCAGGCCGATAGTACCACACAAAGATTCACCGCAAAAAGCCATATGAATATTTTTCGATTAATGCGACCTGGGCTCATACTCTGGCATATCTTTAAAATCCTTCCTTGTAGGTAAAGTTTTTAATATGGCCGCATTCTTTTTCTGATCGATGCTTGCGCGAAAGATGACCATTGTCAGCATGTTTTACATTGAGCTATGCGATATTTATCAATGAGTTGTAAAAAGAGAAATTATGATGACTCTCGTCTGTGGATTGCCTGGATCAGGCAAGAGCTATTTTGCTTCCCGACTTGCCACAAGAATAAATGCAGACTACATAAACAGTGACCGGGTTCGTAAAGAGCTGCTGGCTATGGGGAGGTACTCGCTCGAAGATAAGCTTCGTATTTACCAACATATGGCTGAAAGGGCAGGGGCGCTAGTCAGCCAGGGGAAAGACGTCGTAGTAGACGCTACATTCTATCATCATACTATGCGCGAGCTATTCACCCAAACTGCTCTGCAAAATCGGTGTCCGATCCGGTTCATTGTAATCGTGGCTTCTGAGGCACTTGTAAAAGAGCGGCTATCACGGCCAAGAACCGAGAGCGAAGCCGATCTGGGCGTATATCTGGCGATGAAGGCTCAGTTTGAAAAGTTTACCCAGCCACATCTTCGGCTGCAATCGAAAGCAGACAATATCGAACAGATGCTGGCCGCGGCAGTGGATTATTTAACCGTCACTAATGGAAAGCATTGAAATCAATTGCCTTGCCAGGGAGGGCAGCTTTCAGGGAATGCCGCTAAATGCGTCCCTGTTGCAGACGCATATCTCCTGGATTTTACTCAGTGGCAACAAGGCCTTTAAGATCAAAAAGCCTGTTAAACTTTCATTCCTGGATTTTTCGACAATTCAGGCTCGAAAACTAGCTTGTGAGAAGGAGCTGGAAATCAACCGGCGTTTTTCGCCTATCTATCAGGGGTTGCTTCCGGTTAAAAGGACAGGTAATACCTTTTGTATCGGCGGGGCCGGAGACGAGATTGTTGACTATGCCGTGATGATGCGCAGGCTTTCCACCGGGCGGAAAATGGATGCAATGCTGGCTGCCGGAAAGGTGGAAAGCAATCATATTGTCTCGCTGGCCAAACTGGTTGCATCATTTCACCAGAGCGCAGGGGTAATTTCGCTACCATTACAGCTCAACGAAATGTCCACAACCTTTGATGACATTCGCACGGTGTCCGGGTTTGTAGTTGAGAATCTGGGGGCTGCATATGGCGATCTTATCGAGCATGCAGTAGCGGTCAGCACACAATTTTTGCACGTCTACCTACCACGCATGAACGAAAGGGTCAGACTTGGTTTTCGAAGGGACCTTCACGGCGATTTGCATTCGGGAAATGTCTTCCTGTACAAAAAGCCAATCCTGTTCGACTGCACCGAATACAACGACCGCTTCCGGCAGATAGATGTACTCGATGAAATCGCATTCCTTTGTATGGACCTTGAACGCTTCGGGCAGTTTTCACTTTCGGAAATGTTTATCTCGCTTTATTGCGAGGATTTTCCCTGTTTTCAGACTGAATCAGACAACCTGATTTTTATTTACTACAAATGTCTCAGAGCCAATATCAGGGCCAAGGTTTGCGTAGTGACCGCGATGGCTACACCCGATGAGAGAAGCAGACGAGAGGCGCTGGGCTTATGCAAGAAATATCTGGACCTTTTAAGTAGTTATACTGGCCAGCTTGCAGTGCAATAGGAGGCCCTCTGGTCCATTGTGTTACCGGAATATTAGGTTGATAACCAATTGTTTTGCATATGACCAAGGTCATCATTTGACAATCTGATAACGAGCAACTTTGTGTAGTAACAATTCCAAGAAAACATGCTACGCTATCTGCTTTTCGCGCTTTTGTTGCTTCACGGAGCTTTTCATTTGGCAGGTTTTTTTGCCCCGGTCGCTGGCCGTGTGATGGCGATTGACAGAGCACCCGGTATTTATTGGGCCGCCTGTTCGGCCCTGTTCGGACTTACCGCGCTTCTATTGATCCTGCATGAAAAGCACTGGACTTGGGTAGCGCTTCTGGCGGCCCTTACCTCGCAGGTGCTTATCGCATCGGCTTGGGAGCAGGCGCGTTTTGGGACCGTGCCTAATATAGTGATCGTATTGGTGGTACTGGCGTTGCTATTTGTCAAAGAGGCGCCCGTAATGTTTCGGGATTGACCTTCAAATTTACTTCAAACACTTACTGGAAATATCTGATGACTTCCTTTACTACTACTCAAACCTTATTGGCATTGTGGCGCGAGGCCCGCACACGATTTTCCGATCAACTGCCGGCATTAACAGAACAGGATTTAACAAAAAGACTGCCAGGGACGCAAAATAGTGTGGGTTTTCTGATCAGGCATATCGGCGAGGTTGAGATGCTTTTTGTGAAAAATGTCTTCGGGGAGCATGTCCAGGTGAAAGCCAAAACCTTGATTGCGCAGCATGATACCGGGGAATGGACTGATCTGGATGATTTGCTCTCTTTTGTGCGCCAGTCAGTCGACGCGCTTGAATCGGTGATTTCCGAGCAGACCGAGCAGGATTGGCATCGTGAAATTGTGACACGGGAATTTGGTAAGAAGACACTGGCCGAGTCGCTGGGCAGGATCATTTCGCATACCGCTCATCATGGTGGTCAAGTGGCCGTGATTCTTAAATATGCCGCTGCCCAGCCATCGATGACATTGGAAGTGGAGGTTGATGCCGGGGAGTAGTGTCATCCAACCCGGTACTATCACTTTTAACCCTTAAAATTTATGAGAGCACCAGTGAAATTTTCGTGGTTTTGTGTTTTGCTGATCTGCTGGTCGCTGCTTGCCTGCACCGACCATCAGGAACCAGGTACGGAGCGGTTCCGTATCAAAAAGCTCACCAAGAGCTTGTCCTATCAGCATGGATACAGTGTTGTAAGCATACTTGGTTATGACTGGCAGGGCAGAGTCGATTCTGTTTACAGCTACCAGACAGGGGACAGCGCCCATTCACCTACTCAGACCAGTAAGTTCCAGTATGATAACCAGGGCAGGCTGGCTCAGATGACCAGGACGCTCAGCACTGGTGGCTCGGAGCGTTATGTGTATGCCTATGAAGGGACGGGGAAGATTTCTTCGATAAGATACACGGGAGGCGACAATGACTATTACGATTTTGTACCCAACTACGATGGGGCCGGAAATCTGACAGAAATCAAACGATCATTCCATTTTTACAGCTCTATTTCATACAGTCAGCAGAATCAATATACGTTCAGTAGCGGAAATTTAAGCAGGTTGATTGCTACAACCACGATCGAAAAGGTGGTTCCAGGCACTTCGGTTTCAACTACGGACTTTGTTTACGACGATCATCCTAATCCATTTTATGGTATTGCATTAATTCCCGCCCCGGTAGGCATTGCCTCACCGACCAGTGGTAATTTCTCGCACTATACTTATTGCGGAGGTGTCGACAACTACCTTCACCTGAGCCGGAACAATCCTACCTCTTCCAATATCAAGGGATACACCCAGACGCTTTATCGCTATCAATACAATGCATTCGGACTACCTGAAACCCGCGCGACGCTCGTCAAGCCATTGCTTGATCAGCCTGCGGTATTGTCGGAAACAGTAGTGTTCGACTACGAAGCATATTGATCGTATAGACGTGAGCGGTAGGCTCTTCTTGTTGTTGTTTAATCTAACCTAAATCGAGCTATGAGTAGCATTTACATTTCGCTGGTTAAAGCCATTGCCCGCGCGATCCGGCCGCATCAGGCGGGAGACAGTGTGCCCACAGCCCATTCACCAAAGGATTTTCAGGCGTTTATGTCGAAGATCAAAACCAACTCGGGCCGTTTTAAGCGCTAGCTGTTATGGACATTATTAAACCACTTTCCAGAGGGCAAGTGCCTTCTAATGCGCGCGGGAAGGTTGCTACTGCGACCAAATGGGCATTACGCGTCATCACTTTGCTGATTTTGGTTTTCTTCTTAGGCCGGTTGAACCTGTATCTGCGGTTCAGCGGCGATGTAGCACGGCTGCTGGCGAATGCGGCCGATGTTTCTGCCAACAAATTCAATTATCGCCAGTTGGAAGGACTGCCGAGCCCGGTACAACGATATTTCAGGCATGTGATCAGGCCCGGGCAATCCTATATTTCGAGCGTGCATCTGCTGCACTCCGGTTTTTTCAAAACCGACCTTAAAAAAGGCTGGGTGTCAATTTCGGGAGAGGAGTATTTCACGGCTCACCGCCCCGGATTTGTCTGGAAAGGAAAAACTGCCACCTTCACCGCGCGTGATATGTTCATCGATGGTAAAGGGCGGCTTGTGGTGCACCTGTTTTCTCTTTTTCAGATACAGGACAGCCAGGGGCCGCAATTTAACCGGGGTGAGCTGATGCGCTGGCTTGGCGAAAGTGTTTGTTTTCCAACAAACCTTTTGCCCTCCAAGGACCTGAAGTGGTACCCGGTTGATGAGCGGTCGGCCCGACTGGAATACACCTACCAGGGGATGTTGATAAGTTTCATGGTCGCTTTCAATGCCAACTATGAAATCCAGCAAATGACAGCGATGAGAAATATGGGCGACGGCCCCAGACAGAAATGGGTTACGCGCCTGAGTGATTATCAACTTCGCGAAGGTATGCTGATTCCGACCGTGCTGGAGGCCGCCTGGGATCTTCCGGAGGGTTATTTCCCCTATGCACGCTTTGTGACTACGGAAATCGAGTACAATCAAGCCATTTAACCGGCCTGTTACGAATTATTTATAGTTGAATATTAATCTGAAAAACCATGAAAATATTACAAGATAAGGTTGCCATCGTTACCGGGGCGGGCTCGGGTATCGGGCGTAGTGTCGCGCTCGCTTACGCAAGGGAGGGTGCAAAGGTTATTGTTTCGGATACGGATGAAGATTCAGGCCGGGACACCGTCCGCCTGATTGCCGAAGAAGGAGGCGACAGCTTTTTTGTCAAATGTGACGTTTCCTCCCCGGAGGAAAATGAATCGCTCGTTTGGGCGGCAATTGATCACTACGGGGCGCTACATATTGCGTGCAACAATGCTGGAATAGGCGGTGCAATGGCGCCAACGGGCATGTACCCCGTTGAGGCTTGGAACAAAGTGATTGCCGTGAATCTTTCCGGCGTATTTTACGGCGTACGCTACCAGATTCCCGCCATGCTTAATTCGGGTGGGGGAGTCATTGTGAATATGGCCTCTATTTTGGGCAGCGTCGGCTTTGCCAACAGTCCGGCGTATGTGGCCGCCAAGCACGGCCTGCTCGGGCTTACCAAAAATATCGCGCTTGAATATGGTGAGAAAGGAATACGGGCTAATGCAGTTGGCCCGGCATTTATCAAAACGCCGCTGCTGAAATACCTGGACGAACAGACCATGCAATGGCTGGTAAGCCGGCATCCGGTCGGGCGAATGGGCGAGCCGGAAGAAGTGGCCGAACTGGTGCTGTGGCTCAGCAGTCCGAAAGCTTCATTTGTTACAGGCGCCTATTACCCGGTTGATGGTGGTTACCTGGCGCAATAAAAATGCAACGATGACTGACGTATTTCTGATCCGCACTCTTGCCGCGTCACGAAGGACCAACGTAGCTGTGCTTTGTGCCTGGCTGGTTTTCAGTTGCCAGCAGCGGCCCAAGCCCATCCGGCCGATCCAGGGCGCTATCACAGAATCGGTTTATGCTTCCGGCGTTGTTAAAAGTGAAGGGCAGTATCAGGCTTTTGCAGCGGTTTCCGGCGTTATTGACAGTGTCTACGTCAGAGAAGGACAACGGGTCAGCAGAGGACAGACGTTACTGACTATCATGAGTGATCAACAGAAGCTGGCCAGCGAGCGGGCACGCCTGGCTGCCGAATATGCCTCGTTGCCAGCCAATGAAGGCCGTTTGCAGGAAATGCGGCGCAATGTGGAGCTGGCTATCGAAAAGTTTAGCAATGATTCTTTGCTGCTGGCCCGCCAACAGCGGCTTTGGCAACAGAAAATCGGGACGCTTGTGCAGGTTGAGCAGCGTGAGTTACAATACAATGCTTCCGCTGCCGCCAGGAAGTCTTCTCAAAGGCAGCTCGCAGATCTTCGGCGGCAGTTGGCATTGGATTCAAGGCAATCGCGTTTGACTTGGAGAATCTCGCGTGCCCAAGAAGAGCAGTTCAGGGTCATGAGTCAAGTCGACGGCGTGGTTTTTGATCCATTGCGTGAGAAAGGTGAAAGTGTCGCGCCGCAGACTGCCCTGGCGATTCTTGGAGGCACTGTTAATTACATGCTGGAATTACAGGTGGATGAATACGATATTTCCAGGATTAGGGGCGGAGCACAGGTCCTTGTAACAATGGATAGCTACCAGGGCCAGGTCTTGGAAGCCGTTGTAGAACAGATCCACCCCATTATGAACGCGCAGACCAGAACCTTTACCGTTCAGGCACGGCTTAAACACCCCCAGCCAGGGCTTTACCCGAACCTGACATTAGAAGCCAATATTGTCTGTGCCTACAAGAAAAATGCTTTGCTGATTCCCAGGAGCTATATGGTCGATGATTCGACCTTATTGCGTAAAAATGGCGACCGGATCGGCGTCCGGCCAGGGCTGCGGGATCTGGAAATGGTCGAGATACTGTCGGGATTATCCGCAAGAGATGAAATAATCCAGCCTGAACAGTGAAATACGAGCTACTCATCGACATATCCCGGGCGCTGCTGCTGGCCAGGTGGAAGCAGACGCTTGTCGCTGCGATAGGCGTTACGTTCAGCATTACCATGTTTATCAGTTTGCTAAGCTTTATGTCTGGACTTAACCAGCTTTTAGACGGGCTGGTTATTAACCGGACGCCACATATCCGGCTTTACAACGATATTAAGACCTCACCCGTCCAGCCGGTTGCCTTGTCGGCTAACTTCAAAGGGGCTTCCCACCACTTTGTCCGATCGGTCAAACCGAAAGCGGCGCGGCCTGAAATTCGGAACAGCCTCGCTATCATCAGAGCCCTGCAGAAAGATCCGATCGTGCTCGGCGTGGCGCCCAAACTCGTTACACAGGTTTTTTATAACCTCGGAGCTGTCAGGATCAACGGAATCATTAACGGCATACAGCCCGAGCAGGAGAAACGGCTTTTCCTTTTTCAAGACTATGTCACCTCGGGTGCTGCCGGCGATCTGGACAGGGTCTCTGGCGGTATTATCCTTGGGAAGGACATCGCCGATAAAATGATGGCCGCGCCCGGACAGGTAATCTATGTGACCACCATCACAGGCACCACTGTGCCGTTGAAAGTGGTAGGTTATTTTCAATCCGGTCTGCGTGAAATTGATCAGGTGAACAGTTATGTCTCGATCGCCACCGCACAAAAGCTGGTTGGCAAACCATCTAATTATATCACCGATATCCAGATCAAGCTGTACGATGTCGGCGATGCGCCAGCGCTAGCGATGAAGTTAAGCAAGCGCTTTGGCGTAGATGCCATCGATGTTCAAACCGAGAACGCCCAGTACGAAACCGGCAGCTTTATTCGTAGCCTGATCTCCTATGCGGTCGGCATTACCTTGCTCGTCGTGGCTGGCTTTGGCATTTACAATATTCTGAATATGATCATCTACGAGAAAATGGATTCGATCGCTATCCTGAAAGCAACAGGGTTTTCCGGTGGGGACGTTCAATTCATCTTCACGGGCATTGCTGCCGGAATCGGTATTTCGGGAGGGGTGATTGGTCTGCTGCTGGGTTTTGGAGGTTCTTTGCTTATCGATCAGGTTCCATTTGAGACATCTTCGCTGCCCACCGTCAAAACATATCCTGTTAACTACAATCCTGTTTTTTACCTGATCGGATTCGTTTTTTCTGTCACTACCACATTTTTTGCAGGCTATTTTCCCGCACGAAAAGCCAGCAGGATCGATCCGGTTATCATTATCAGAGGAAAATGAAAGAGCTCATTTTGCAAACCAGCCATATTAGCAAGTCGTTCGGCGATGCGGTTGATGTACCGGTATTAAGCGATATCAATTTACAGCTTGCTAAGGGAGAATTTGTGTCGGTAACAGGCAAATCCGGCTGCGGTAAGTCCACGCTGCTTTATGTTTTATCAACGATGGATACCGATTACGATGGAGAGCTTTATATTGACGGTGTTTGCATGAATGGCAAAACCGAGCCGCAGCTTGCCAGGGTTCGAAACGAAAAGATCGGATTTGTATTTCAATTCCATTATCTGCTCAATGAATTTTCCGTCCTGCAAAACGTCATGATGCCCGCGCTTAGGCTGGGCCGGTGGGAAGCTGATGAAATCCGGCAGCGGGCCTATGACAAGCTTGTTACACTGGACATGGCTCAGCACGCTCAAAAGAAACCCAATCAGCTTTCAGGAGGTCAAAAGCAACGTGTGGCCATCGCCCGGGCGTTGATCAACGATCCACTGATCATTATGGGTGATGAGCCCACGGGAAACCTAGACAAGCGTAACAGTGAAATTGTCTTCGAAACTTTCCTGCAACTGGCCCAAACGCAGGGTCAGACGCTGCTAATCGTAACCCACGACCAGGAGTTTGCCCGCAGGACCGGTCGAACAATTCAAATGCAGGATGGAAAGGTTGCTTAATGTCTTGCCTGCTGGCGCGCCAGGTAAATGCCTTGCACGATGACCACACCGCTGATCAACATCGGCACTGCATCCGGCAGGTGGTCACTGGCTGTGATCAGATCAAAGACTCCGTGCCAGATGACCAGCGGAATGATGGTGCCTGACCTGTGGAACAGCCATCCGAGCAGGACCGATCCGTAAAGCAAGCTGATTGCCCATCCGATCACTCCCCAGCCCATTTCGCGGTAGTTTTCGTTGAAAGCGAAGGCAGGTAAATGCCAAAGCATCCAAACCCCTGCTACCCAGGCGGCGGCTTGGAGGCGCCCGCACGTTTTTATTAGGAAGGCATAGAGCCAGCCGCGCCAGCCGGCTTCTTCACCGATGCCGAATGTGATCATCCAAACTCCCAGAACCATTACAGGCGACATGCCAGGCAGTTTTGCGGTTTGGCCCAAATGACTAAGTGAACTGAATCCTCCTGTGACGATTCTAGCTCTTTATATATTTCCAGTGAACCGATATACTCCGGTAAGGCAATGTCATTGATATAGGTATGATATACAAAAAGCACCAACAGCTGCGCCTTTGTCTTATCAGCAATTCGAATGGCGAAAGAGAGGGCCTTTTCGGCATTCTCAGAGAAATCGGTGGGTACAAGGATTTTTCTCATGGTCAGATGGATTGAATTGACGGAAGACGGTATGAATCTGCACCAGATTTCAGCCCGTCCATTGGGTGGATTTATGATGCATGTCATGTGGGTTTGTGATAAATGCTTTCACCCGGACAGACTTGACGCGGCTTATCACAGTCATCTTTAAAGCTGACCATTGTCATGATCATGCGCGCGTCAAATGGCCAATTTTACGGCACATTCCACCTGAAAAGCAAACCGTTATGTTGCCTCAAACCATGAAAGCGGCGGTCGTTCGTCAGTTCGGCAAACCGCTACAAATAGAAGAAGTTGCCGTGCGGCGCCCCGGCAATCACCAGATCCTGGTCAGGATCGTCGCCAGCGGCGTATGTCATACCGACCTGCATGCCACCGATGGCGACTGGCCAGTCAAGCCGCAGTTGCCGCTCATCCCCGGGCACGAGGGGATCGGTTACATTGCCGCAATAGGGCCACAGGTCACCGGGGTCAAAGAAGGCGACATAGTCGGAGTGCCCTGGCTGTACAGCGCCTGCGGTTGCTGCGAGTATTGCGTCACCGGCTGGGAGACGCTTTGCGATGCCCAGCAGAACGGTGGTTACAGCGTCGATGGCAGCTATGCAGAGTATGTGCTGGCCGACGCGCGCTATGTGGCGCACCTGCCGTCCGGTACGGATATGATTGGTATGGCGCCGATCTTGTGTGCTGGGGTGACCGTTTACAAGGGCCTCAAAGAAACCGAGACGAAAGCAGGGGAGTGGGTAGCCATTTCCGGGATAGGTGGCTTGGGGCACCTGGCGGTGCAATATGCGAAAGCCATGGGAATGCACGTGGCAGCCATTGATGTAAGCGATGAAAAGCTCGAACTGGCCCGGCGGCTTGGGGCGGATCTCACAGTAAACGCCATGCATCAAGATCCCGGCGCTTTTCTGAAAGAGCAAACCGGCGGTATGCACGGCGTGCTGATCACTGCGGTTTCACCGGTGGCTTTTCAGCAGGGAATCTCGGCGCTGCGCAAAAAGGGCACCATGGCCCTGACGGGACTGCCGCCGGGCAGCTTTGATCTGCCTATTTTTCAAACGGTTATCAACCGGCATACCATCCGCGGTTCGATTGTCGGCACGCGCAAGGATATGCAGGAGGCGGTCGGCTTTGCACTCGATGGCAAAGTGAAAGCGACGGTCCACACCGCGCGGCTGGAAGAGATCAACAGTATATTTGACGATATGAAAGCGGGCCGTATCGAAGGGCGGGTTGTGATGACCATGTAGGGTATGCCGGCTGCCGATTCAATTTCACAAATACAACTCGGGCAGATTCCACTGCCAGCGCTATATCAGGCACTTGGCACCGATGGAAACGGGCTTGACAACGAGCAGGCTGCGCAAAGACTACAACGCGCCCTTGCCAATGAGCCTGATTCAGGTAGACGATCATCGCTGGCATTGTCAACGCTGATCAAGCAGTTTAAAAGCCCGCTCGTGCTGCTGCTGCTGGTAGCAGTGATTTTATCCGCCTTTTTAGGTGAAGTTTCCGATACGCTCATTATCGGCTGCATCATCCTGGCAAGCGGACTTTTGAGCTTCTGGCAAGAGTTCAAGGCGGGCCAGGCGGTTGAAAAGCTGCAAAAACTAATCTCGCAGAAAATCACCGTATTGCGTGAGGGTGTTGAGCAGATCATTGATGCCGAGCAGGTAGTACCGGCAGATTTGATCCTGGTCAAAGCGGGTGATATTATCCCAGCCGATTGCCGGATAATTGACAGCAATGAACTGCATGTTAACGAAAGTTCGCTGACCGGAGAAAGTTTTCCTGCAGAAAAGATGGCAGGACAAATCAGTATTCAAACCGCGCTTTCAGACAGCTTCAATTGCCTTTGGCAAGGCACCAACGTAATCAGTGGCACAGGCAAGGCACTCGTGGTTCGCACGGGCGGGGATACTGTTTTCGGTAAACTTCGGCAGAGCCTTTCAGGCAATTCTGAAACCGCCTTCGAGCGCGGAATTCGGGGTTTTGGCTACTTTCTTTTGCAGATTACCACCGTTTTAACGCTGGTAATACTCGCAGTCAATATTTATTTCGGAAAGCCGCTCGTTGATTCGGTGCTCTTCTCGCTGGCATTAGCTGTGGGAATGGCGCCCGAGCTGCTTCCCGCTATCATGACAGTAGCCATGTCGAAAGCCGCCGCGCGCATGATGGAGCGGAAGGTGATTGTCAAAAAGCTTTCTTCGATTTTTAATCTGGGCGAAGTGACTGTGCTATGCACCGATAAAACAGGAACTATCACCGAGGGCAGCGTCAGGGTTTGCGATGCGGTTGACGCGGCCGGGAAATCCTGTCAGCATCTACGCCAGTATGCTTACCTGAATGCGGTCATGCAGCAGGGTTTTGCCAACCCGATCGATCAGGCGCTGGCCGATTTGGCTATCGGTGAGAAAGGCTACCGCAGACTTAATGAAGTTCCGTACGACTTTATAAGAAAGCGGGTGACTGTCCTGGCAGCGAGTGATAGTGGAAATGTGATGATCAGCAAGGGGGCGCTCGAAAGTATTCTCGCTGTATGTTCCTTTCTGGAAGTTGGCAACAACGATTCGGTACTGCTTGACCAGACTCGCCGCATCGCATTACTAGGTCAATATGAGGCCTATTGTGAGCAGGGCTACCGCGTGCTGGGCATTGCCGTCAAAAATACCCAGCTCGGCCATATCACGCGGGCCGACGAAAGCGAAATGTCGTTTGCAGGATTTCTGTTATTGGAAGATCCGTTAAAGCCTTCGAGCCTTGCCTCTCTTCACAGGCTGCGAGAGCTGGACGTAGAAGTCAAAATCATTACCGGGGATAACCGTTTCGCCGCCGCTCATATTGCCCGAAGACTTGCGATTGAGAGTGGCCGCATATTAACCGGGCCTGATCTGGACAACCTTTCTGAGGAGGCTTTCGGGCAGCGCGTGATGAGCATAGCCGTTTTCGCTGAGATCGAGCCACATCAGAAAGTCAGGGTGGTCAAGGCGCTCAGAGAGCAGGGCGCAGTAACTGCCTATATCGGAGATGGGATCAATGACGTTGCGGCTATCAATGCGGCTGACGCGGGTATTTCCACCGATAATGCGGTTGACGTTGCTAAACAGGCGGCCGACTTCGTCCTGATCGAGAAAGACTTGTCTGTACTGGCCGACGGTATCCTGGAAGGTCGCAAGTCATTTGCCAACTCGATGAAGTACATCTTCATCACGACCGGGGCAACTTTTGGAAATATGTTCAGCATGGCCGGCGCTTCTCTTCTGCTTCCATTTCTTCCCATGCTTCCAAAGCAGATCCTGCTCACCAATTTTATTACCGACTTTCCTGCTTTGGCTATCGCCTCCGACCACGTTGATTCCCAGCAAACGACCGGAGCCGGAAAATGGAACATGCGTATGATCCGCCGCTTCATGGTTGTATTTGGTTTGCACAGTTCATTCTTTGACTTTCTGACCTTTTATATTTTATACTTTCATTTAAAGCTATCCGGTGCCGCTTTTAGAACGGGCTGGTTTATTGAGTCAGTGGTCACCGAGCTGCTCATTTTACTTGTAGTAAGAAGCAGGCGCCCGTTTCTAACCAGCAGGCCTTCGCGCTCCCTTTTCCGGCTCACGTTTGCGGCCCTTGCTGTCACAGTGATTCTGCCGGCTTCCCTGGTTGCAAACCAACTGGGATTTGCCCGGATTACACTTGTAGAAATCGCCTGGATTTTCGGTATACTGATCGCTTACCTGATCAGCGCGGATTTACTCAAAGTGCGCTTTTTTAGGAAGTACGAAATGGGACGGCAAACATGATGCCGTGACATTCACGATTTTTCAATTCTTAAATGAAAGTTTACATATTACTGGCCCATCCCGATACTAAGAGTTTTAACGGTCATATTGCCGACGCTTGTGAAGTAGCCTTGCTGTCGGCAGGCTACCAGGTCCGCCGACAAAACATTGGGCAGATGCGCTTCGACCCAATCTTATGGCATGCCTATGGCCAAGTTCAAGAGTTGGAAGAAGATCTGCTTACGGCCCAGCAGAACATATTGTGGTGCGATAAATGGGTGATCATTTATCCTGTCTGGTGGGGCTCGGTTCCTGCGTTGTTCAAAGGCTTCCTGGACCGTGTCTTATTACCCGGATTTGCATTTAAGTACCACGAGAAGGGTCCTTTTTGGGATGGCTATCTAACGAAAAGGTCGGCGCACATCATTGCAACTTCTGACGCCCCGGCTATCTGGCTCTGGTGGCAGTATCGCAATAGCGATATCAGGGCGATCAGGAAAGCTACGCTTGAATTTTGTGGATTCAAGCCTGTGAAGGTGTCAAGAATCGGGCGGGTCAAGTACCTGACCACCGCGCAGATAGAAATGGTTGTCGCCAAGCTCGCCCGCCAGATCCGACTAGAATAAAGACATTGTGTGGGCAGGTTCAAAAATGTCAATCCGCTCTGAGCAAAGTCATGTTTTGCGGTGGCAGTTGTCATCCTGTTTGACAGGGTGAGAATGTAATTTAGATCCGGCGTATAACCACAAGGGTTGCGCATGTAATTAGCTAAACACCTGTCCTATGAAACGAATACTTGTCCCCTGTGATTTTTCGGCAGCGGCGAATCATGCCTTTCAGTTCGCTGTCGAGATGGCGGCCGCCTGCGGTGGTCATGTGCTGGTACTGAAAGTAATGCAAGTTCCGACGATTTTTGGAAATGGGATGCCTGGGCAGCCTTTCGCTGCGATCGATCCAATTCCGATGATTGATGAATGGATTGCATACAGTGAGAAGGAGTTTGAAAAAATGAAAAGGAAAACTGGCCGCGCCGCGGGCTCGGTAGAGCTGCTGCTGGAAACCGGATACGTAAACGATGTCATCCGCGATGTGATCACAAGGGAAAAGGTCGATCTGGTCATCATGGGCACTGACGGTGCGTCAGGGTTCAAGGAAATCTTCATCGGCTCGCATACCGAAAAGATCGTGCGGGCCTCTGTGGTGCCCGTGATGGCAGTACACGGCCCGTTTCATCTGGAATGGGTCAAAAATATTGTCTTCCCGACCAGTATGGAGCTCGATCAAAAACCGCTCATTGAGCAGATCAAGGCGTTACAGTCATTATTCTCAGCAGTGATACACTTGTTATACGTGAACGGGTTTCCTTTTTCCCTGGAATCTGACGAGGAGGCTGAGCGTAAACTGGAAGACTACGCCCTGTTTTATGGCTTGAAAGACTATACTGTTCATGTGAGCAGGGGACTCAACGTCCAGGAAGGTATCCTCAAATACGCGCGGCGTATCCCCAATTCGATCATCGCAATGGGCACGCACGGGCATAAAGGGCTCGCGCATTTTACCGAAGGCAGCGTCGCCGAAGATGTGGTCAACCATCTGTCGGAGCCTGTTTGGACATACGTATTGCAATGAGTTGGTATTCATCCATTAGCCTGACCTATTATGAGCAGTTGTATACCCGATCTTGCCATTGTTGAGCAGATCAATAGCATTCTTCACCGGGATATCCGTATTGATGAGCATGACATTCACGTAAGCGTTCACCAGGGCTGGGTATTCCTTGACGGGCACGTCGACTTTGAGGCCGACCGCGACCTGGTTCAATCCCGGATTGAAAACGTGGCCGGCGTGTGTCGCATTACCAATAATCTGACCTATCCACGGCACACAAGTATTTGACGTATGAATGATTCGGCTGATATACTGCGTATTCTTGTTCCCTTCGACGACTCGGAAATTGGTCGGCTGGCGCTGGAAGTTGCCGCAGAATTCGAACGGCAAATGAACGTCGAGATTTTTATGCTCACAGTAGAGGAGGACGTTGGAACGAGGGTGCAGCCGGTAAATGCCGGTAGCGAGCTTGGTCAATGGATCTCAGCTTTTCCGCCGGCCATCAAAATCCACCCATTACAAGTGACGGGGCGTTTTGTCGATTCTGTGCTTGATGTGGTTGACTGACATCATATTGATTTAATTGTCGTTGGCACACGGGGAGCCAGGGGATGGGACGGCGTCTTTATGGGATCGCACGCAGAAAGGATTGTGCGCGTTTCTCCGGTTCCGGTCTTGAGCATTCAGCAGCGCCGGCACTTTGCAGGATCAGCAGAAATTTTGGTTCCGGTCGATATTTATGCTAATCCAGCGGAACTGCGCTTCTGCCTTTCAAGATTTTCTCACCTACTCGATAGCCGGTTTCATCTTCTGTACATCGACACAAATGCGCCTGGCCTAGCGCGAGCATCTGCGCAGCAGCTCGAAGAATATGCGCATATACTGGCACTGTCGCATTGCGCAACATCGATTATAATCGCAGAGGACATCACCGAGGCGATACTCAAATTCGCCGCGCAGATCGGCGCGGATATGATCGCGATGGGAACACTGGGCAATCCAGACCCGTCCTATATGTTTCGTCCCAGTATCACAGCGGACGTTGTCAACCATGCCAGAATACCTGTTCTTACATGCCCGCTGCGGCAGGCACTCATTCAACATTAAATCTTACTACCATGACCTATCAAGCAGAACAAGAAAAAGTCACCTTTGTACTGCCGCTGTATTTTGCAAAAGCAGAAGTGACCTTTACCCGTCAGTCCTCAGACGATGGGCTTACCGTACCGATTATTCCCGCCAACGGGCCGCGCGTGAGCATTTCAACCCGCCGGTTTGCCAAGGGTTTTTGGCTTGCCCAGCTTACTTGGTCTGTCGGGCGGCAGCGATTTTGCAGTGAAGGTTGGTTTGAAATAGCGTGAGAGTATAAAAGAAAAAGGCTGCGCCGGCAGCCTTTTTCTTTTATACGTGTTCAATGATTTATGGATGCGCGATGAATAGCGGCAGGTTCAGGCTGCGGATCAGCGCATCGGCTGTGCTTGGCGTGAGCAGGTTCGAAAATGCGCCGCGGCCATAAGAGCCCATTACAACCAGCGTCTTTTTCTTGTTCATCAAATATGCATACAGCTCAGGGCCGGGACGCCCATGAAGTTTCTCGAAATGTGCATTAGAATAGTGCGAGCTGATCAGCCGAGCCAGTTTGCCGCTGTTGGCCTCGTCCGGCTCCCCTCCACCTACAACCTGAACGATCGTCAGCCGGGTGTCTTCCAGCTCGGGTAAAAGGTAAGAAAACTGCTTGATCGCATGTGCAGCGGCAGCATTGCCATCGTAGGCGAAAACGATCTGTTCGACGCCCTCAAAAGTAGCCGGGGCGATGATCACCGGGCATTCTATGGCACAAAGCACATCTTGCAGGAATGGACTGGGCTTTTTCTCGTCCGAACCCTCGAAGGACAGGTCGCTACCAACGATCATCAGGTCTGCAAAGCGGCTTTCGGCCAAAATCTGTTCAAGGGGCTCGCACGGGTTCTCATGTACACTGGCATGAACGCCTTGCCGTTCGCAGATGGCGCGGAACGTTGCCTGGTTTTCTTGCAACAGCTGCTGGCTTTCCTTAAAGTCGGGAAGGTCTTTCAAAGTAATTGTTTCGGTAAATGGTGCCCCGAATGCTATTTTCATTTCGGGAATCTGCCGGTAGGGCGCGTTTTGCATGAAAATCGCTGTGAGTCGCGATTGTGTTAGCGAAGCAATGTAGCATGCGAACTGGATGTGATCGGTATTAAGATGACCGGCATCGATCACCAGGCGGATGTTTTTCATGATTGTAGGTGGTTTAAATAGATTCCGGGATAGGGGTTTTCATCGAGCCGGTGCCGGCCAGGTTGGTATGGAGCTGGAATGCCTCTTCCAGCAAATGCGGAGTATGTCCGCCACGAAGACATGCGCGCTCGAAATACGAATTCAGTTCCGCCTGGTAATCCGGATGTACGCAACGGCTGAGAATGGCCTGGGCCTTCTGTCTGGGCGACAGACCCCGCAAATCGGCAAGGCCTTGCTCGGTGACAATAACATCCACATCGTGCTCGGAATGATCCACATGGGTGACCATCGGGACTATACGTGAAATTTTGCCGCCCTTGGTAATGGACTCGGTGACGAAAATGCTCAGGTAGCTGTTCTGCGCAAAATCAGCAGAGCCTCCTATGCCGTTGACGATATGGCTGCCGACAATATGGGATGAGTTGACATTTCCATAAATATCGCATTCCAAGGCTGTGTTAATGGCGATAATGCCCAGCCGCTGGATTACCTCGGCCGCATTGGTAATGTCTTGGGGCCGTAGCAGGATCTTGTGCCGGTAATGCTCAAAATCAGCAAACACACGCCGGTAGCAACCTTCTGACAAGGTCATCGAGCTGCCAGAGGCAAAATCCATCTTGCCGCTGTCGATCAGCCGGCAAGTACTGTCCTGCAATACCTCGGAGTACATGGTAAGATGCTCGAAGTCGCCCTGTGCAAGTCCGCTGAGAACGGCGTCGGCGATCTTACCGATACCTGCCTGGATAGGTCTGAGCGATCGTGTGAGCCTGCCGGCTGCTATTTCGTTTTCAAAAAAATGCAGTAAATGCCTGGCAATGGCGGTGGCAGCAGCATTATCGGCTGCCGTCTCGGCGGGGCTGTCTTTCTGGTTGGTGAAAACGATCGATACGATCTTTTCCGGATCACAGCTAATCACATCCTGCCCGATGCGTTGCCATACCTCAGTGATGGGCAGTATCGCTCTGCCTGTCGGATCTTCCGGCAAATACACGTCGTGTATGCCGCGGATACCGGTCGGCACAGCTTCATTGATTTCGACAATCACCTGTCTGGCTTGTTGTACAAATATCGCCGAATTGCCCACGGACGTAGTAGGCACAATACTGCCGTCGGCTTCGATGTATGCCGCTTCGATGATCGCGATGTCTACGGGCGGCAAAAAGCCGTTGCGGATGTGCGCTGCGGTTTCGCTCAGGTTTTCGTCGATGTAGGAAAGTCCGCCCTCATTGATGATCGTCCGCATAACCGGATCGGATTGAAACGGCAGCCGCACGGCTATTGCGCCGGCGGTGGCCAGCGCGCCATCGGTTCCCTGGCCCAGCGAGGCCCCGGTCATCAGGGTAATGCGGGTATGTTCATATTCGGCTTTTTCGGCTAATGCGGCTAGGACTGCCTTACTGTCGCCCGAACGCGTGAAGCCGCTTGCCCCTACGACCATTCCGTCGTGGATCAGCTCGGCGGCCTGGCTTGATGACATGACTTTGGAAGCCAGGGAGGTATGTTTAATTCGGGATGTATCAGGCATGGTGTTTGTTTTTTAATTTGACGGATTTCGGATTCGTTGAGGCGGGGGATTGGCCGCTCTCGGTTCTCACCAGGCGTAGCATCGCCCAAGCAAGCAATAAGGGCATCGGAAAGGCTGCGTACAGTCCCAAAGGGGCAATAGCGATTAAAAAGATAATCCCCGCCCAGCAGCCCGCTTGGAATAACTCTCCTCTGGTGGTCATGGCCAGGGCAATTAAAAGCTGGCATACGGCAATGGTTAGAACCATTGGCGTAATGATCGGAATGAAAGCGCCGAGGATAAATCGCTTGTAAAGCGGCATGGCGCTATCGGCAAAATCCTTGTAGTTCCATGGTGCATCGAGCGCGGTATAGGCGTTAAAACCCGCAGCGAACAAGAAAATTAGCAGCAGGATCATGCGCGCCAACGGGGGCCGGGTTTTGCTAATCCGGATCATGAAGATTGCCAACGCGTTGCAGCCCAGGTAAAATACCCAGGAGACCAAGTCAAAGAATTTGAGTGAATCCATCATGCTGGCTGTTAAGGTGGTCGGTTTGTTTAACTACCTCAAAATAAGCGGCATGTGGCCTCAAAAAACTTGACAGGGCTTATCCGGGAATATGATTTGTGTCAGGTTTTAGCTGGCGATTAGTGTAGCAGTTTTTCTCAGAGTGCCCCTGAGCAGTTTATAGATTTCAAACCACAGAACAGAGGCCATACCGCATCCGATACTGAAAAGTACTCGCCCTGTATCAGGCATTGAAAGCCGGAACAGCTCCGAGACAGCCGGGATCAGAAATATCAGAACAGTTAAACAGATGGTTATAGCCAGCGTATAGTATATCAGCTTGTTGCCCGGTTTAAGGGATACGGCAAGGCTGCCCTGATAGGAGCGGTTTGTTAAAGTTAAGGCAACGTTGGCCGAGATCATGCCAATGAAGATCATAGCGCGGGTGGTATCCTCAGACTGGCCGCCATTTACCGCGACCTGGTAAATCAGTATCAGTGCAGCGGCGATCACAACCCCCTGCAAGATGCTCAGTGACAGCTCGCGCAAACCAAAAAGCCTGCTCGTGGCCGGGCGCGGCTTTTCATGCAAAAGGCCCACGCGCGCTGGCTCATTTTCGTAGACGATCGAGCAAGTTGGACCCATAATCAGCTCAAAAAATATAATGTGTACGGGATCGAAAATGACCGGATAGTACCAGTTTAGCGCCAGAGGTAGAAATACAAGCAGGATCAGTGGCGTGTGTATCGCAACAATATACCGGATAGCATTCCGAAGGTTGATGTAAATGCGCCTGCCGCTCTGGATGGCGGTGACCATTCCGCCCAGATCGTCGTTGAGAAGGATCAGGGACGAGGCCTGGCGCGCGATCTCGGTGCCTTTCCTTCCCATGGCAATTCCGATATCTGCCGCTTTTAAGGCCGGGCCATCATTGACGCCGTCGCCGGTCATCGCAACGATCTCTCCCCTAGATTTTAAGGCACGGATCACGCGCAGTTTAGCCTCGGGGAACATCCTGGCAAATACGGTGATCGCGCCAACTTCTTTCACCAAGGCATTATCGTCCAGGGCCATTATCTGTTCTCCTGTCGCAATGCGGTCGCTGACGCGCAACCCAATTTGCCGGGCAATGTGGGTGGTTGTTACCGGGTTATCTCCAGTCAGGATTTTGACCTGCACGCCGGCCTGATAGAATGCTGCCAGAACTTTTGCCATCCCCGCTTTGGGAGGATCATAAAATGCCACCAGGCCAAGGGTTTGAAAGGGTAGGCTTTGCTGGCTCTCGGGGAAATTCGTGCCTTGGAAGTCTGATTTTCCTACGGCCAGTACCCGAAACCCTTTGGATGTAAAGCTGGCAGTGGCATCCAGCAAGGCAGCGCGGTCTTCGGCGGAGAGGGCTGGCATATTCATCAGGGGTTCGGGCGCTCCTTTGACAGCGATGATATTCTGATTTTCTTTGCCCCGCCAGATATGGGTCATCATCGGCGGTTTGCCTTCCAGTGGATAGCCCAGCAGCATCGTCAACCCATCGTGTGCAGGCAGCCGGGTAGGAGAGGTCTTTTCAAAGACGCGTTGAAGTTCTGCTTCCATGGGATCAAACGGGCTTATTTCACTGGCCAGCGCCGCATGATAGAGCAGCTGCGAGGCACCTGCGGAAAGGGCGGAAAAGTCTGTAACCAGCTCCCTCCCGTTGAGCACGAACACTGCGCAAAGCGACATTTTGTTTTCGGTAAGTGTTCCTGTTTTGTCGGTACAGATCACAGTCGCGCTGCCGAGGGCTTCCACGGTTTGCATCTGCTTGACTATAATGCCCTGTTTCATTAGCCGGTAAGCACCTAGTGCCATGAAGGTGGTGAAAGCAACCGGGATTTCTTCGGGCAGAATACTCATAGCCAGCGTCAATGCACCCAACAGACTTTCGGGCAGATTCCCCGACCGGGCAAACCGGATTGCCCAGACGGCTGCGAATATAACTGCTCCGACGACAGCCATGTCCCTTACAAGGCGGCGGATCTGAACTTGTAAAACTGATTTCGCTGGTAGAATGGAATCAATGCTGCTGCCGATCCGGGCAAGTCGGGTAGCGCCGCCAACCACTGTAACACGGCAGACAGCTTGGCCGGAGGTGACCTGAGTGCCCGCAAATAGCGGGTCGGGAGGGTTACCGGCGAGTTTGTAGACCGGCATGGACTCGCCGGTCAGTATCGATTCATTGACCGAGAAATCGTCACCCGACAATATTATCGAATCTGCCGGTACGAGCGTTCCTTCATCCAGCTCAACGATGTCGCCTACAACCAATGCCTCACTTTTAAGCAATGTCCAGGTTTGGTCACGAAGAACGCGGTATGCCGGGCTGGTGAACTTTTCCAGGCTGACTAATGCCCGGCGGGTCCGGCTCTCTTGAATAAGTGAGATCGTTGCCACCAGCCCGATCGCTACCAGCATGATAACTGCTTCCCTGGTCGAGCCCATCAAAAAATAGATTATCACCGCAGCCACCAACAGCATTAGCATTGGTTCAGCTACTGTTGCTTTCAGAATAAACCAGAGTCCGGACGTTTTTTGTTTTTTCAGCATGTTCTGCCCATGCTGCTTGCGGGAGGCTTCTGCCTGGTCAGTAGTAAGACCACTGTATTTTAGGGAATCTTTCACAGGCCATTACATTAAGTGGTAAAGGTTGCTGGAATTAGTGCCTATTTAACTGACGATAATCATTTTAGCGGCAACTGTGCGTCATCCTGGCGCATCCAACAGGTATTTATTTTTGAGATGTACGTTCAGTTTAAACCTTAAACACCTACGGTTATGTCAACTACATCTCTGGTAAAACCCACAGGTTTTTTGCCGTTTTTATTTGATGATTCATTTAGTCCATGGCCCGATCGTAACGACCTTGAACGGTTCCTCGGTCGGCAGTCGGTGCCGGCGGCTAACATCACAGAGAATAAGCAAGCGTTTTCTATCAGGGTAGCAGCGCCTGGCTTGACAAAAGATGACTTCAAGATTGATTTGCACGATGACTTCATCGTGATCAGCAGTGAGAAGAAGTCCAACAGTGAAGAGGAAGAGAATGGCTACAAGCGAAAAGAGTTTAGCTATAACAGCTTTTCAAGAAGCTTTCAACTACCCGACCAAATTGATAAGGATAAGATCGAAGCCACCTACCAAGACGGTATTTTGGCAATCAGCCTGCCCAAGAAAGCAGTTGCGGAAAATAATGCTACTACACGGCAAGTATCAATCAAGTAAGGCTTGCAGCTAAAAGTAAGTGCCGCCGGTAATCCCGGCGGCACTTTTCGTTTTAGTTTAGTTTAGGTCAGTTATGCATCCAATTTTGAGTTCAGACATGCTCGGAAAGTTTGCAGGTCCACACAGCCTCATGGGTGTGGTTGATCACATTTTCCGCGACGCTTCCCAGCACCATGTGGGTCAGGCCCGTGTAGCCGTGCGTGGCCATCGCGATCATCGAGCCTGGCATGCGGGCGGCGAATTTGAGTACACCCTTTTCTTCGGTGGAAGCATGGGTAACATGAACACTGTATCCGGAAAGGCCATAGTATTCGGCCAGATCGCCAAGCATACCAGTCAGGGTTTTATCAGAGTCTTTGACGTCAGGTGTCTTCACGTAAAGCAAGTGAAGGTGCGCGCCAAAAAATGATTGCAGTGCCCGGATCTGCCATATAAAGCGGTGCTGATCCAGATCGATAGTCGTGGGAAAAACGATATTGCGGATCTGGCTGATTCTTTGCCCCCTATG
This sequence comes from Dyadobacter soli, assembly GCF_900101885.1. GTDB lineage: Bacteria > Bacteroidota > Bacteroidia > Cytophagales > Spirosomataceae > Dyadobacter > Dyadobacter soli. Next base: position 177,748 of record NZ_FNAN01000011.1, read on the forward strand.
GATGGAAATAACGGGTACCGGCGCAGTCCTGACAATTTTTTCGGTATTCGAGCCCATCATCACTTCGGCGATTCCGTTGATTTCGTTTGTCCCTATCACCACCAGATCAGCTTCTGTCTCGTGTATGGTCTTAATCACAATCTGATGAAGCAATCCCTGCTCAACACGAAAGCCAGGTTCTATACTCGTTTTCAGCTCGCCCTTGACCCGGGCGAAATGCTCAGCTGCCTCGCGGCTCAATTCTGAGAGTATCGAGGCGGAACCTACCGAATACCCGTTCGGGTCCAGGCTTTCCAGGTAAACTGGCGCGATACTGACGACATGCAGCGCAGTGACCTGGCCATGCGCTGCTTCGGCCAGCTCGATAGCGAACCGGAGGGCGGACATCGAAAGTGCAGAGAAGTCAAAAGGGACAAGAATCTTTTTCATATGCAGCTCGCTTAGGTTAAATTGGTTATTTAAACCAGTTGCAAGTTATTGATTGATAGTATTTTGAAAGATGACCAATAGCGCCGGGTAAACTGACTTTGCTCATGTCCGCCAAGGTTTGTCTGCTTTAATTTTATGTCCATACCAACTTTTCCAATATTATGCGGACCGCACTTGCTATACTGGCGATGATGCTCATCGGGTGCAGCCCCGAGATTAGAATTTACCATCAGGTTGAAAAGAGCAATCCCGTTAATCAATACAATACCTTTCAATGGGCAAAGGCAGATAGCCTCGCCTGGAAAATAAATTCGTTGTATTTCAATCAGTTAAATGATGGGAGAATCAAGCAGGCTGTCAATGATCTGCTGATAGCGAAAGGCTACCTACTTGGTCAGGATACTGCCGATCTGACACTGCGGTATGATATAAGCGTGCAGGAACTGTCCGTAGTGCTGCCGGATCCTTATGGGTATATGTACGGAGATTATTGGATGATGCCGCGCGATAACTTGTTCCGATACCGTGAGGCAACATTGATTATCGATGTCTGGCATTCAGTCAGCAGAAAGCTGATATGGCGTGGCTGGGCGGTTGCAGCCATTGAAGTTGTATTTGATGACGGGAAAAAGCCCGAAGTCGTTATTCGGTCGGTCGCAGCAAAAATTCTCGATGCGTTCCCATCGCATGCCGACCGAGGCGACTCGGTGGTCAGAAAAGATCGCATTGAAAACTAAGAGGGTGTCTCAAAAGGACACCTTTTTTGTTTTTAGGGCTTGGGTAATTTTTCGGGATTGATTATCTTTAGTTATAAGCAAATCAAAGAAAAATGGGTCGAAGACAGCCTAATTTCAAGCCTTATCACCAGCAGCAGTTGATGCTGCTTCCCCCAAGTTTAGATGAATTAGTCCCTAAAGGGCACGTTGTGCGCGTGGTCGATGATGTGATCAATAAGATCAATTTAGAGCCGCTCAATGCTGCCTACTACCTGACCGGTCCGGCGAGTTACCATCCTCAGATGCTGTTAAAAGTGCTCGTATTCGGCTATATGAGTAATATTTATTCAAGTAGAAAGCTGGAAGCAGCTTGTAAGGAGAGCATTTACTTTATGTATCTGAGCTCGATGAGCTTCCCCGACCATAACACGATCAACCGTTTTCGAGGGGTTCGTTTGAAGGATGCGTTCCGAACGATTTTTGAGCAGGTGGTGACTCTACTTGCCCAGGAAGGCTATTTAAGTATTGAGGAAGTGTTTACTGATGGTACCAAAATCGAGGCCAACGCTAATAAATACACCTTTGTTTGGAAGAAGGCGATAGCCAGCAGTAAGGAGAAGATGAAAAAGCAGCTGTCCGAGATCTGGGCGTATGCACAGAGCCTGGCTGCCACCGAGGACAACATGCCCGAGCCACCAGATCTTACCACAATCAACAAAGAGAAAGTACAGGATACGGTCGATACACTTAACCAGGTGCTTAGTAAAAAGGAAAACATCGACAAGAAGATGAAGGCTAAACTGGGTTATGTGACTAAGCATTACCCGGTTAACATCGCCCGCTACGAGCAGCAAGAAGCCATTTTAGGCGACCGAAATTCTTTTAGCAAGACCGATCCAGACGCCACGTTCATGAAGTTGAAAGAAGATCATATGCGCAATGGTCAGCTCAAACCAGCCTATAATGTTCAGATATCGACCTCTAACCAGTTCATCGTCAATTATACATTACATCCTAATACAACGGATACCAACACCCTGGCAAGCCACCTTGAACAACATGAAAAAAGCTTTGGCGCTGGCCCAAAATCACTGACAGCTGACGCAGGTTACGGTTCTGAGGAAAACTACACGTTATTGGAAGAAAAGAAGGTGACTGCCTTTGTGAAGTACAACCTGTTTGACAAACGCCAAAGCCGTACCTTCCACAAAAAACATCCATTTGCAGCTGACAAACTTTATTACAACCCTAAGCAAGACCATTACATCTGCCCGATGGGCCAGAAAATGGCTTACATAGGTGAGAGGACAAGGAAAACAACGACCGGTTTTGCGCAGACCCTAAGGCTTTATAAGGCCAGAAATTGTCAAAGTTGCCCTTTGAACGGAGCTTGTCACAAGTCACAAGGTGATAGGGTGATTCAGATCAATGTGAATCTGGAAAGGAAAAAGCAGCAAGCTGACCAGCTGCTAACAAGTGAAGAAGGCATCCAGAAACAAAAGAAACGATGTTTTGATGTCGAACCGGTCTTCGGCAACATAAAAAACAACCACGGCTTCCGGCGGTTTATGCTCCGCGGCAAACAGAAGGTCGAAATCGAGTGGGGATTGATCGCATTAGCCCAGAATATCAGGAAAAAGGCAGCCTAGAAGGGTCGTTTTCCTGGATATCGCCCGATTACACCGATTAGCTTTCGGTCTAGGGTTTTGATTGCAAGTTTGTATTTACCGAAATACCAGAACGAAAGAGGGTGCCCCATTTTTGGAATGAGACACCCTCTTAGTTTTGGTTAGAATGCAAATTCTTCTTCCTCTACAATCAGATTGTTGACTACCTGATTGACGCCTCTGGCAGACCAGGCTGCCTCCTCGGCATCATCGCGCTCCGCCCAAGATCTGACCCGGCCTTCCAGGGTTACACGGTTGCCGGTGATAAAAATTCTGATCTTCGATGAATCAATTGATGCGTGGCGTTGAAAGGCCGCACCTATTTTTTCGGTGACGTCCGAGTAGACAGGATGGGGCCGGACAGTGATTTCATTCACCACAAGCCGGATACCTTCTATGTTTTCGATCGCGGTTTTTGCCATATTTCTCTCATAACCCCAGTCGACCTGGCCGGAAAGGGTTACAAATCCATGCTCAACGGTGACCTTCAATTTTTCGTCGGCTACCGCAGTATGCCAGCGCAGGGCATGCAAGACCTGGTCAGCGATTTGCTGGTCGCTCTTCTGCTTGTTAGTCGGAAGGTGCACTTCCAGGTTTTCAACGACTGCTTTGACGGCCCCAACTTTGCGTGCACCCTTTTCCGCCGCAAGCTTTTTGGGGTAAGAATCAATAGTGCCTGACAAAGTCACAATCCCGTCTTTAACAGACACTCCGATTTCCGCGGCAGCCAATGCGGGCTCCCAACGAAGTTGCTCGATGACATCTTTTTGGATCTCAAAATCGGTTTTCATGATTTTTTGATATTAAGTTGACCACTTTGTTTAAGTTTTCGCAGGAAAACTGTGTACTCGAAATTAGCCGGTCCTGGTGTGCGCAATAATGATCAGTGTCAATATGTAATGTGATTGTTCTCCGATGTGCCGGACGGTCTGCATGTTAATCAGTATACAGGCTTGGCGCTAGCTTTTCGCTTTCCCCACTTATACTGATGCGTCCAGTACGCTGCCTTCATCGACAGGTATCCAATACCGGCTCCAACGAGCACGTCGCTGATATAATGCCGGTTATTGGCTACCCGTAACAGGCCCACAGAGGATGCGGCTGTGAAGCTTGCATAAGGGATCCAGGGGTAACGGTCCTTATATTCCTCGTTGAGGAAAGTGGCGGCGGCAAAAGCCTGGGTTGTATGGCCTGATGGGAAGGAGTTGTAAGAACTGCCATCGGGACGCAAGCTATGGGTGGCCGATTTTAGAATAGTGGCAGTGCTCAACGCCATCGCTTCACCTTTAATAAGAATGGCTGTTCTGTTCAAGGCATCTGTTTTCGAGCGCACCCCGAATGCATCCAGGACATAGGCGACAGCCAGCGGTGAAAACTGTATGTAATCGTCGATGTGCGTCCGGAACCGGGGCATATGGCGGTTGCGAGACTCGGCGAGCTCGTGGCTAATGGACTCCTCTGAATGACCGTTGGCTATCAGGCCGCCCAAAATCAGGGAAGCTGGCGCGTAAAGCTGTCGTAAAATCGGAATACGAGCCGTTACAACGCTATCCTGAGCAACAGGGGATGCTGGCTGCGCGGCAGCAAGCGTGGAAAGGCAAAGCAGAAATAGGAGGGGCCGCATAGCATAAAGAGGGTTTATTGGTCAGATCTATTTTTTAGAAACATAAGCAGCGAATAGGCGCCTTTTGTCACGCAAAGCGTGCCTTGCAGACCGGTTGGACTCAGGATTTCGGTCATGCCGTTTTCGCTATTGCCTGTCTGGGCTCCCGTCATGGTAAACCCATCTTTGCCAGGGACGAATATGTACTCTTTTCCTTCAAAGCTGACGATGGCTTCTTCCGGCAGGACGGTCGCATGACGGGATTCCAGTGCAAGCTCGGCATTCATAAATGTGCCCGGCAAAAGATCGGGCTCGTATTTTTGGAAGTGGCAATGGACTTCGGCCGTGCGCTCGCGTGAGAGGTCTTTTCCAACCAGAATCACTTCGCAGGCTAGTTTCCGCTCTGGCCTGGCATTGGTAAAGGCCATTACCTGCTGGCCTTTGCGGATCTTGTCAAGGTCTTTTTCAAACACTTTCAGCGCCAAATGGATATCCGATGGATTGATCAGGTCAAAAAGTACTTCGGTGGGGGCCAGGTATTTGCCAATGTTCACATTAACCCGTGACACATAACCCGAGATCGGTGAGTAAATGTTGACGCTACGCGAAATCCGGTCAACACTTATCTGCTTTGGATTGATGCCTGCAAGCCGGAGCTTTTCGGCCAAAGCGCTGACGGCCACCTGTTGGGCCAGAAAGTCGGCTTCGGCTTGTTGGTAGGTTTTGTCACTCACCGACTTAGAGGCATTAAGGCTCCTCTGGCGATCGTACTCGGTCTCGAGGTATTTGATGCGCGCGGTGCCGGCGAGGTAGTCCTGTTGCAGCTGAATGTACTGCTGGTCTTCCAGCACCGCCAATACCTGCCCTTTTTGCACGTGCATTCCAGGCAGCAGGTTGGTTGATTTCAAATAGCCTCCGAGCGGCGCGCTGATCGATACCATGTTTTGTGGTGGTACATCGATTTTACCGTTAAGTCGTAATACGGATGCAACCGGTCTGACTTGGGGCAACGCGGTGACGATGCCCGCATTACGGATTTGGCCGGGCGTCAGTTTCGCGACGTTTTCTTGTGTCGGCATTTGGGCGGCAGACTCCTGTTCGGCGGTCTTCGCCGTGCAGGAGGCCAGCAGGATGCCCAGCGCCGTATAAAGGACAAATTTGACAGTCATCATTCATTTATTGGCTAAGGAAATAGTCCAGGTCAATGGTATTCTCATTCAGGTTGGCAATCGTATCAAGGTATTCGCTTCTGATCGAAGTGGCCTGGGCGATCAGCTGGCTCCATTCCACATAATTGATATTGCCTTCTTCAAGCTGGCGGGTCGCCGTCAGGACAATCAGCTCGGCATTGGGGACGGCGGAATCCCGATAATAGCCGACGCGTTCGAGCAGCTGACGGTAATTCGTAAGCACTGTCCTGTAGCGGGCCATAAACTGCTGTTGCTGAATCAGATATTGCTCCCCGGTAGCCTCTCCGGCGATCTTCGCTGCACGGATACGCGCTTTTTGTGCACCTGCGAAAACAGGTATCCCTACCCCCAACTGCGCAGCCTGAAAGCGCGGCCAGCCATTGTAAAGTTTGTTGTCAGCACCGGTGCCACGCATGCTCATGTTGTTGTAGGCCAGACTTAATTCGGGCAAAAGCCGTGCTTTCTCGACAGCGACAGCCGCGCCGGCAATATCTTGTTGCCGGCGGGCCAGCTGCATATAGGGGTGCGATAATAATTTGGTCGTGTCGGTATATCCGCTAAGAGAAAAGACAAGCGGGCCGTCGAGCGGTTCATGCGGTTCCGATCCGTTTAGCAGCAGGTTGAATGTGATGAGCGCCAGTTTTTGATCAGTAGCCAACTGCCCGCGCTGCTGCCTGATCTGCCCGAGCTGCATTTCAGCGCTTGTCTTTTCGAGTACGTTGGTTTCTCCCCGGGCCAGGCGCTCATTGGCGCGCGTAGCGACCGCGCTGAAAAGGCTGTCGAGGGAGGCGAGAAGCCGGGATTTTTGTCTTAGGTAAAGCAGCATGTAAAACTGATGCGTGACGTTTCGCCGCAGGTCGAGCGCGGTGACGGAGGCTTGCAGGGCGCTTGCCTGAAATTCCTCTTCCAGAAGCGAGCGTTGCCGCCGGTAAACCACTGGAAGAAACACCGACTGGGATACTGCAAACCGCGTATCGGTGTAAGCGCTGTTGATCTGCCCTGCCTCTATATTCACGTTGGTTTGAGGTAGGTTGACTGCGGTTTTGATAAGTGCCTGCCGGTACTGTGTCCGTAACTTTTCGCTTTTTAACAAACTGTTGTCTTTCAGCGTCAGGTTAATAGCCGTTTCCAGGGCGATCTGTTTTTGGGCGTGGGCCTGATCGGGTGCGAGCAGGCAACCGGAGATCAACAGGGCGGCAGCGCTTGCTTTGAGCTGGAACCGGTTTTCGAATACCATGTAAAGTACCGGTAAGACAAACAATGTGAGCGCGGTCGCGACCAGAAGGCCGCCGATCACTACCGTTGCCAGCGGTCGTTGTACTTCCGCCCCGGCGCCATTACTTACAGCCATGGGTAAAAAGCCCAGCGAAGCGACAAAAGCGGTCATCAGAACCGGGCGAAGCCGGTGGCTAGCGCCTTCCAGTATCGCTTTTCGAACAGCGATTTCACCCGCCTTACGAATCCGGTTGAATTCCGCTACGAGTACAATCCCGTTCAGTACGGCCACGCCGAATAGCGCGATAAAGCCGATCCCGGCACTGATGCTGAACGGCATTCCGCGCAGGGCGAGCAGGAAAATTCCCCCGATAGCCGATAGCGGGATTGCCGAGTAAATCAGCAGCCCGTCACGCGCCGAGTCGAATGCAAAATACAGCAGCACAAAGATGAGCACCAGCGAAAGAGGCACGGCGATCATCAGTCGTGCTTTGGCTGCATTCAGGTTTTCGAAAGCGCCGCCATAGGTGACATAGTAGCCGGCCGGCAGTTGCAATTTTTTGCCGACTTTGGCCTGAACTTCGTTGACAATGCTTTGTACATCACGCCCGGCCACATTGAATCCCACCACAATGCGGCGCTTGGCATCCTCCCGCTGGATTTGATTGGGACCAGTAACAATACGGATGTCGGCCAGCTGGGAAAGCGGGACCTGGATCCCACCGGGCGTAGGTACCAGCAGGTCCCGGATCTGTGCGACGTTCCTTTTTTGAGCCGGGTTGAGCCTTACGACCAGATCAAATCGTTTTTCTCCTTCGAAAACCATCCCGGTATTTTGGCCGGCGAGTCCGGTGTTTACGATCCGGTTCACCGCTCCGACAGTAAGACCGAATTGTGCAATGGTGTTTCGGTTGTACCGTATCACGATCTGTGGCAGGCCCGACATAGCTTCGATGTATAGGTTCCGGGCGCCATTGACCTGATTGACAAGTTTACCCAGCCGGGCGGCATACAATGCCAACGTGTCCAGATTCTCGCCGAATATTTTGCAAACCACATCCTGCCGTGCGCCGGTCATGAGCTCATTGAAGCGCATTTGCACTGGAAATTGGAATCCGGCCGTCACGCCGGGTATTTCCTGCAATACGCGGCCCATTTTTTCCGAAAGCTCGGGAAAGGTGCTTGCCGAAGTCCATTCACTTTTGTCTTTCAGGATCACCATCATATCGCTCGCTTCCATGGGCATCGGATCGGTAGGGACCTCGCCGCTGCCGATTTTGGTAACGACCTTCTCCACCTCGGGGAAGCGGGTTTTAAGAATGTGTGCCGCCTTAGTAGTATTGGCGATTGTGGTGGTCAGGCTGCTGCCCGTAAGCACACGCGTGTCGACGGCAAAATCCCCTTCTTCCAACGCGGGTATGAACTCGCCCCCCAGGGCAGTCAGGGTAAATATCGCCGCGGTGAAAAGCAGTAGCGCGGATAGCATGACAGTTTTAGGGAAGTGCAGCAGTTTATCCAAGGCGATCAGGTAGCCGGCCGTGATTTTGCGCATTACACGGTCGGACCAATTGGGCTCCTGGCTAACTTTTTTACTTAAAAACACCGAGCTCATCATCGGAATGTAGGTGATCGAGAGCAGAAACGCCCCTAGCAATGCAAATGCCACAGTTTGCGCCATGGGTTTAAACATTTTCCCTTCTATACCTTGCAGGGTGAATATGGGCAGGTATACAATTAAGATAATCATCTGCCCGAATACGGCGCTGTTCATCATGCGGTCAGCCGATTCGTTGACCTGCTCGTCCATTTGGCTTTGCGTGAGCCGTTCGGTGCCTGAAAAATGGCTGCTCCGGGCGATCTGATGCATTACCGCCTCGACAATGATCACGGCCCCGTCGACAATCAGGCCGAAATCCAGTGCGCCAAGGCTCATCAGGTTACCGCTGACGCCGAAGGTGTTCATCATGATGACGGCAAAAAGCATAGCTAGCGGAATCACCGACGCGACCAGCAGACCCGCCCTGAGGTTTCCCAGAAAGATCACCAGCACGAAAACGACGATCAATGCCCCTTCCAGCAAGTTCTTTTCCACGGTTCCGATGGCGTTGTTTACCATTTTGGTGCGGTCCAGAAAAGGTTCTATCACCACACCTTCAGGCAATGTTTTCTGGATCTGCGCCACGCGTTGTTTCACCGCGTTGATCACCTCGCTGCTGTTGGCTCCTTTGAGCATCATCACCACGGCTCCCGAAACTTCACCCTGGTCGTTGTAGCACATCGCCCCGTAGCGTGTGGCGAAGCCGGTCTTGACCTCGGCAACATCGCGAATAAACACCGGTTGTCCATCGGGCAGGTTCCTGACGGCAATGCTGCCGATATCTTCGAGATTTTCTACAAGCCCCTCGCTGCGGATGTAGAGCACCGAGGGGCCTTTTTCGATGTAAGCGCCGCCGGTATTGGCGTTGTTTTCCTGCAACGCAGTAAATATATCGTTGATATTCAGTCCCATGGAAAGCAGTTTGGCGGGATCCACTTCTATTGAATATTGTTTGAGCTTACCGCCGAAACTGCTTACTTCTGCAACTCCTTTCACACCAAGTAGTTGTCTCCTGACAATCCAGTCCTGAATCGTGCGGAGCTCGGTTTCATCATAACGGTGCCGGTAACTCTCCTTGGCACGCACCACGTACTGATAAATTTCGCCGAGCCCGGTGCTGATCGGCCCAAGCTCCGGTGTACCGATACCTTGCGGGATTTGCGCCTGTATTTTGGCAAGACGCTCGGAGACTTGTTGCCGTGCCCAGTACACATCCACATCGTCCTCAAAAACGATCGTAACCAGGGAAAGGCCAAAGCGTGAGAAGCTTCGTATCTCTTTCAGGCCCGAAATATTGTTGTTGGCCTGCTCGATGGGAAACGTAACCAACCTTTCGATGTCGGTCGCGCCAAAAGATGGCGCGATTGTGATAACCTGAACCTGGTTGTTGGTGATGTCGGGTACCGCGTCGATCGGCAACCGGGTCAGCTCAAAGCTTCCGTACCCTATCAGCGCAAGGACCAGCAGCCCGACTATAAGCTTGTTTCTGACTGAAAAGGCGATGATTTTGTTCAGCATTGAGTCACTACGGGTTTTTCTTCAATGTGAGAACGAACTTGTTTTTGACTGAAATGGACTCGGCGATTTTAGCAATCACCAGGGTGGGGACCTGGATGTTGTGATCCGTGAGCCTCACGTCGAATTCACTGGTGAGTGTGCATTGCCCGTGGTCTATTACCAGTTGACCTCTTAAAACCCGCTTTTGTTTCACGCCATGGATATCAAGCACGCCTTCTGCGCTCACCGTGAAAGTGCCGTCCTTGCCGTAATCGATATGCTCGTTGATTTTGCCTGTAAAGCTGGCGGCCGGGTATTTCGCGGTTTCCATATAATTTTCATTGTAATGCTCTTGCATGAGCTTGTTTGGAAAACTAAATGCCCGGTGCTGCATCCGCACCGCGATTTCTCCGCTGGCGCTGCTGAGCAGCACCGCCACTTGCTGGTTTACAGCAGAGATATTTTCCAGGGGTGTTTCAGAGAAGAAGCTGGTCTGCCCGGTTTTGGTCATGTAAATCTGCGCGCTGGCGCAAATGGCCAGCAGCTGACTGGCCATAAGCAGAAATGCCAGTTTAAAGAGTCTAGTATCCATTGCTGTGTTTTTTGCTTTTGTCGAAACTGAATGTCCTGGCAACATTGAAGCCATAGAAGATATCCCCATTGCTCCATTTGCCCGTCGTCTGGCCCAGGAACTGCTTTTCGATCATGCCGCGCGAGTTGGTTAGGTGAAGCTGGAACACGTGACCGCCTGTCTCAATGTCAAATCCGAGCGAGAGCGTATTGGTGTATTGCGGGTCGCGTTGGGTGGTGCCGCCGATCGTTTTAGGCGTATACCAATATTCGGCATTGAATGAGGTCCGTTTGGTGAGCTTGTAGCGCCCGCCCATACCCAAAGCATAGACATTGTTCGCATCCAAAGGCTTTTGGGCCAGATTCCGGTGCATTACAGTGGGTGTAAGTTGCAAGGAGAGCTTCTCGTTGAATTTGCGGGCGATCAGCGCCTGAAACGTGTACGTCTGGCGCTGGGTAATGGTATAAAACGGAAGGTCGGGCGTGGAGGTACTCGCATTATGTGCGTCACTGGCAAAAAGCGTAACCGATACAGGCACATTACGCAGGCCGCTCGACTGGCGAAGCAGCCGGTATTTTACGAAAAGGTCGATCGTTTTTTGATAGCTGCTGCGGCCCAGACCTACCATCAGCCGGTCGGTGAGGCCGTATTCCAGCGCGAGGCGGATTTGGGATTCGTCCAAGCCGAAAAAGTTGCCGGCCCCGGAATTAATCGCCCCGAAGCGGTGCGAAATGATGAAGTCCATGTTGTTCTTGCCAACCGTTTCGATCGAATGCCCGTTGATAATGCGGGTGCCCTTGAAGGTTGCTGCTACATACTGGACCGTGGAGTCGTCGGCTTGTTCCAACTGCTTCATCAGGTCGGTCTGGGCCAATGCAACGGAAGTGATCAGACTGAAAAACAGGACAGATGTCGTTTTGAGCATGGCTTAGGCAGTTATAGTAAGGACTTGGTCGGTAAGTGAGGTCGTGTAAACGGCTATTCCTTTCCTGCCTTCGCTATTGAGACCTTTGCCTGTATTGTCGTATTTGGCGCCGTGTGCTGTGCAATAGAAATGGTCGGTTTGGTAGATTACCTCATTCCGGCCTTCGTGGCTGCATGTTCGGGTGGCCGCGATGTAGGAGCCGGTATTGCTTCGGGCGATGACGACGCCATCCTTTACGACGTATCCGCCATTGGATTTCAGAGCAGCATAAGCAGGGTCGTTCAGATCGAGGGTCATATTGGTGGGCGCGGGATTGACCCGGTCGTTGGTACATGATTGCAGATGGCTGCCAAAATAAATTGCGGAAAGTGCAGCTCCGCCAAAGCCCAGCTTGCGCAGGAATGCATGGCGGCTCAGGTTCTGAGCGTGTCCGGTGGAGTTCATAGATGATTAGCAGGATTAACCCTGATTGTTTTCTGTTTGAATCAAAGGTATCCCTGCCTTTCTTAAGGGATTCTCAAGGGATTCTTAAGATTACCTTAAGATTGGAAATGAGAGCGTAACCCGGGTGCCTTTACCTAGCTGGCTATGGATGTTGAAATCCACGCCAAGCATTTCGCACATGCGGCTCACGATCGACAGGCCCAGACCGCTTCCTTTTACTTCGGGATGGGACAGGGGGGCCGAACGGTAGAAAGCATCGCGTATACGACTGATGTCGTCCGGGTCAATGCCGATTCCCTGGTCGGATACCGTGTAGCACGTCTTTTCACCGGAAGTCTCGATTCGGATTGTCATGCCGGCCGGGCCAGGCGAATATTTCACCGCATTGGAAATAATGTTATCGAGCATGATATCGGTCATGTACGGATCACTATATACGAAGTGCGACCCGTCCGTTTCCAGATCCACGGAAAGATTCTTTTCAACGATCTGCTGCTGGTGACGCGCCAGCACGTTGCCAGTGAGTTCGGAAAGATCCACTGCGCGCATATCCATGGCCTCTTGCTGGCTTTCGAACCGAGTTAGGAGAAGGAGCTGGTCAACCAGGTGGTTGATGCGGTCCATTTCTGTTATGCAGTAAGAGATCTTTTCAACATATTCATCCGCCGATCTCGGCTTTCGTATCAGTACTTCCAGCGTTCCTTTAATCACCGCCAGTGGTGTGCGGAGCTCATGCGATGCATCGGCCGTGAACCGTTTTTCCCGCTCGATCGCATGCTCGACTCGGGTCATCAACTCGTTTAGCGTGGTCACCAGCAGGTGCAGTTCATCGCGGACAGCCGGTACCGGGATACGGCTCTCCATGTTGTCGTTGGAAATCTTACTGGCGGTTTCAATCACCGTCAGCACCGGTTGTATACTCCTGCCGGCGATATACCGTGTGAAAACGAACAGGATCGCCAGCACCGCCGGAAAAGCAATTAAAAGCACGACTTTAAGATTAAAAAGCACTCCTTCTGATTCGTCGATAGGCATTGCTACCACAATGTAGCCAGCGGGCCGGTTATTTGCCTGGATGGTCAGTTGAACCTGCGCTATTGTAAGCCCGCGCAAAGTGGTCTTGAATACAGCTTGATCTGCCGACGAGAAATGGAGTTTGAGCGAATCATTTTTCAGATTGGGCGATTTGTCGATGACGTTTCCGGAAAGGTTTGTCAGCACGACAAATACCGGATTGATTTCCAGTTCGCTATGCTCACGTTCGAGCCATTCCGCTTTATCGGCGAAATAGGGTTGTCCTTGCCGGACGCCTACTTCGTAAAAATGTTTGTCCAGCTCATAGCCAAGGTCTTTTTCCAGACGGTTGAAAACCGTTGCGCTGACTATGTAATAAATCAGCAGAAAGATCAGGGCCACCAATAGTCCGGTACCCAGCGTGAAGTTAAGGGCAATCCGGTTTCGATAGGAGGACTTCATCGGCGCACGGTTCATATTTCCTTCGCAATGTAACCTACGCCGCGGATGGTCTGAATGTAGTCTTCTTCTCTGGTGAGCCCCAGCTTTTTGCGCAGCGAATTGATGTAAACGTCGATCACACCCGTATTATACTCGAAATGAATATCCCAGACACTCTCGATGATCCGTGTCCTCCGGCAAACCTTTCCTTTGTTGCGCAGCAGGAATTCTAGCAATCCAAACTCTTTTTGAGTGAGCTTGATTTCCTGTGAATCCCTGAAAACCTGGTGGGACTGTGTATCGACGAGAATTGGTCCCAGCCGAAATTCAATCTGTTCACCTGAATGAGGCCGTAATTGCACCTTGATCCGTTCCAGCAGTTCTTCGAAACTGAATGGCTTTTTAATGTAATCATTGGCTCCGGCCTGCAAACCGAAGACCGTGTCCTGTACCGTATCGCGGGCGGTCAGAAAGATAATCGGCGTTTTGATGCCTGCCTTTCTGATTTCCCGGCAGAGCTCGACTCCGCTTTTTCCCGGCAACATCCAGTCGAGCAGCATCACATCGTAGGCCTCTGCGAGCGCCATTTCAAGGCCGTCAAGGCCATTCGTAGCCGTATCGACTGAATAGGATTCTTCTTCAAGCCCCTGTCGGAGGAAGTTTAAAATGCCGGTCTCGTCTTCGATGATCAGGATTCGCATGGTCTAAATAGTGACATTAAAATCACTGTGTACGAAGTAAGTAAGAAGCAATGGAATAACTATCCCGATGTCTCTTAAGATATGCTTAAAATATCAGAGAAGATAACAACCGACTGCCAGTGTCTATGACCATACCGCAACCTCGGCGGATCGCTGTGTGACCAATGTCACAAACAAGACTTCTGTAAATGCTTAACTTAGCCGTTTTTAAATCAACAACCAATGGGCACTACGATACAGCATTCCCGGGTGCAGCAACTGCTGGAAGCCTATTTCGGGCAATTTGAGCCGGAGTTAATCAACAAACTCGCCGAGCACTGCATTATCCGTGATTTCGAGGCAGACCAGCAGCTCATGCGCCCGGGGCAATACTTCAAATCGACGATGCTGATTGTCGAGGGCGCTGTGAAAATTTACAGGGAGGATCAGGATGGCAACGAGTTTTTCATGTACCAGCTCGGTGCAGGGGACGCGTGCGCGCTATCGATGATCTGCGCTACGCGGAACGAACAGAGCCAGATTTCCGCCAAAGCCTTGGAGCCCTCCAAAGCCTTACTTGTGCCCATCGCATTGATGGACGAACTGATGACTGGTTATAAGACATGGTACTATTTCGTACTGGAAACGTATCGTTCCAGGTTCGAAGAGCTACTCGAAGTGGTGGATAACATCGCTTTTAAGAGCATGGACGAGCGGATTGAATTTTACCTTAAAAATCAACGCAAGCTCTCCCACAGCGACGAGCTGGCATTGACCCACCAGCAGATCGCGACTGATATGAACTCATCCAGGGAAGTGGTATCAAGGCTGCTTAAAAAAATGGAGCAACGCGGAATGGTGCGGCTGGGCCGGAACACGATCACCGTCCTTTTTTGAACGACTTTCCTGCTGTGTAACATTTGTCACAAACTTGCCGCAATCCGTACTGCAATTTTGCGCTCAGTTAGAGCAAATGCATATGGAAACCATTGGTTATTTAGCGTCGGTATTAATCGGTATTTCTTTGGGGCTTGTGGGGGGCGGGGGATCGATCCTGACCTTGCCGGTCCTCGTATATATATTCGGCATCAGCCCGGTCGTATCTACTTCCTATTCGCTGTTCATTGTCGGCTCGACCAGCCTTGTAGGCGCTTATGGCAACTACCGCCGTGGGTTGGTCAATGTCAAAACCGCACTGTTCTTTGGTTTGAGCTCCATGGTAACCGTCTACCTGACGCGGAAGCTCCTGGTCCCTTTAATTCCACAAAATCTCTTCCATATCGGCGACTTCCAGATTACCGAGCCGCTATTGACGATGGCGTTGTTCGCGGTGCTGATGCTCGCAGCGTCGATCGGGATGATTAGGGGCCGGCAAACTGAGCCCGGCTGTCTCGAATGCGACCTGGGGCGTAACATTGTAAAATTGGGTCTCAGTGCGGTCGGGATCGGCCTTACCACGGGGCTCCTCGGCGCGGGGGGCGGCTTTTTGCTTATCCCTACATTGGTACTGGTGCTAGGTATGCCCATGCGGGAGGCGGTAGGAACCTCGCTATTGATCATCGCGCTCAATTCGCTGGTGGGCTTTGCCGGCGATCTAGGCCATTTTGTTATCGACTGGTACTTTCTGCTGACTGTGACACTCGTTGCCGTGGCCGGTATCTTCATCGGTGGCCAGCTTGCGCGGAAGCTCGACAGCGGCCAGTTGAAAAAAAGCTTCGGCTGGTTTGTGCTTGCCATGGGATGCTTTATCCTCTTCAAGGAGCTGATTTTGTCATAAAACCATAAAAGAGACCTGTGTGACAAAGGTCACAGACAATGGCCGGCTGCCTTGCGAACTTTGTCACACGGTATTCCTACCTATCACTCAAAACAGTTAACAGAAAAATGAAACTCGAACAAATCTATACTGGCTGCCTGGCTCAGGGAGCCTATTATATTGAAAGCGACGGTGAGGCGGCTGTCATCGATCCGCTCCGCGAAACAGGCCCATACCTGGCCCGCGCGGAAAAGAATGGAGCGAAAATAAAGTACGTGCTGGAAACCCATTTCCACGCAGACTTTGTGAGCGGGCATGTGGACCTTGCCGAAAAGACGGGTGCAACGATCGTGTATGGCCCTACGGCCAATCCCGGTTTCAGTGCGCATATTGCAAAGGATCGCGAGGTGCTCCGGCTGGGTGGGATTTCCATTGAAGTTATTCATACACCGGGACATACTTTGGAAAGCACCTGTTACCTGGTAACTGACGAAAACGGCCGTCGGGTGGGGCTCTTTACCGGCGACACGCTGTTTATCGGCGATGTAGGCCGGCCGGATCTTGCACAGAAAATCGTGCGCAATCTGACCCGGGACAAACTCGCAGGCATGCTCTACGATTCACTTCACGACAAAATCCTGCCATTGCCGGATGATATCATTGTGTACCCGGCGCACGGGGCAGGTTCGGCTTGCGGCAAGAATATGAGCAAGGAAACCACGGATAGTCTGGGGCACCAAAGAGCTACCAACTACGCCTTGCAGCCGATGGATAAGCAGACATTCATCCAAAAGGTAACCGACGGCCTGACGCCGCCACCTGCCTATTTTCCGGCCAATGTGATGATGAATATCCAGGGATATGAAAGTATTGACCAGGTGCTGAACCGCGGGATGCAGGCGCTCACGGCCGGTGCATTTGAGGCGGTTGCCAACGAAACGGGCGCGCTCGTGGTGGACACTCGCGCGGCGCAGGTATTTTCCAAAGGTTTTATTCCTAACTCCATTAATATCGGCATCGACGGCAGCTTTGCTCCGTGGGTAGGCGCGCTCATTGGAGACATCCGGCAGCCGATCTTGCTGGTGACAGAGCCGGGCCGGGAGGAAGAGGTGGTGATGCGGCTGGCACGCGTAGGCTATGACAATGCGATCGGGCATATAGCCGGCGGTTTTCAAGCATGGGAGCAAGCCGGAAAGGAAATTGACAGCATTCCTTCGGTGGAGGCCGCAGAGATACCGGCTCTGCTGCACGCCCATCCTGATTGGCAGGTCCTGGATGTGAGGAAGCGCAGCGAATACCTGGCCGAGCACGTGGAAGGAGCGGAAAACTTGCCGTTGGATTACCTGAATGAGCATTTGGAAGAGATTGACAGCAACAAAACTTATCTCGTACATTGCGCAGGCGGTTACCGGTCGATGATCTTCAACTCGATCCTTCGGGCGCGCGGCTACCATAACCTGATCGACGTCGCAGGAGGTTTCAAGGCAATCAGCGAGTCGGGGCGTGTGAAGGTCACGGACTACGTATGCCCGACCACGCAGGCGGCTGCGATTGACAACGGCGCTGGCAGCGGCCAGGTATTAGAGACATTAAACGGAGGGATGAAATAAGGATGCTGGAAGTAATTAAACAACCCTGGCCGTGGTATGTGGCCGGTCCGATGATCGGCCTCACAGTACCCGCCCTGCTGATTTTAGGCAATAAACATTTCGGTATTTCGGCCAATTTGCGGCATGTCTGCGCGAGCTGCTTTCCAGGCAATGTGCCATTCTTTCAATATGATTACAAGAGGGAAATCTGGAACCTGTTTTTTGTGGCGGGTATCGTTTTAGGAGGCGCGTTGGCGGCTTACTTTCTGGTAAACCCCGCGCCGATCCAAATCGATCCGCGGCTGGCGCAAGAACTCGCAACCTACGGTATCAACGACTTTTCGGGAATGGTGCCGACGCAGCTCTATTCGTGGGACAGCCTGCTCACAGCGCGCGGATTGATTATGATGGTCGGCGGTGGCTTTTTAGTCGGGTTTGGCTCGCGATACGCGGGCGGCTGCACGAGCGGACATTCGATCATGGGCCTGAGCGCGCTGCAATGGCCCTCGCTGGTGGCGACATGCTGCTTTATAGCCGGTGGCTTTCTGATGGCCAATTTTATTTTACCCATTATTTTAAACAACTAGTACATGCAGCCTTCCTTGATTGACAATACCGCCGGGCTCGAAGCCCGGTCGCAGGATACGATCTGCATTAACGAGTCGCATTTGCAGCATAAATGGTACCATAATTTCAAATACCTGATCGTCGGCGTGCTGTTCGGTCTCGCCTTTGTCAAGGCGGAAGTAATCAGCTGGTTCCGCATTCAGGAAATGTTCCGGCTGCAATCGTTTCATATGTATGGCATTATCGGCTCGGCGGTAGTTACAGGTATCATCTCGGTTTGGCTCATCAGGCGGTTTCGCATCAAAACCATCTACGGCGAGCCGATCACATTCACGCCGAAGAAATTCAACAAAGGCCAGGTGTATGGCGGGTTTCTGTTCGGGCTGGGCTGGGCACTTACCGGCGCTTGTCCCGGGCCCCTGTTTGCGCAGATCGGGACCGGGGCAGCAGTAGTGACTGTGGTGCTAGCCAGTGCGGTGGCCGGCACCTGGGTGTACGGCCGCTTCCGCGACTTGTTGCCGCATTGATTCAGAATTGTGGCCGGCATACTATCTTCTTAGCGAAGCACCAAACGGTTCACCTCGAGATTTCAGCCAGCGCCTTCTCTATCTTGGAGGTTACGCCCTGGCTGGGCCGTTCGGTAAAATTTTCGATAATGTTCCCATCAGCGCCGATCAGCACATAATGTGGATACACGCTTATGACGTAATTTTTAGCCAATGTATTTGTCCAGGAGCGGTTGGCAAATAAGTCGATTGTCTTCAAGCCGAATCTCTCGGAAGCGGCCTTCCATTTGGCAATCTGGCGCTCATCTGACGTCCCTGGCGTGCCGGTACAAATACTAATAATTTTGACTGGCTTACCTTTGAAATGCTCTGCAAGTTTATTTTCGTAAGGGATTTCTTTGATACAAGGTCCGCAAGTGGTGAACCAGAAGCTGAGGTACACTACCTGCCCCTTATACTGGTTAAGTGTCACCAAAGAATCGTTTGAGTCAACCAAGGCGAAATTTGGTGCTTTATCACCAGCTTTTAAAAGCATTTTACTTGCTTTCGCGCGGTGTTTGATAAAATCAACTAAGTATTGATAATTTCCGGGAAACTTCCTGTTAAATTCACTTTCGACCGAGTTCAAATTGTCAGCAGCTCCGCTTAACTCCCAGATCTCGAAGAACGAACCCATGTTTTCACCTAATACCTGCTTTGCGTAGGATACCAGATTCTTCAAACCCATTGCACGGTCGGATTGGCGCATTTGCCAGAAAATTTGCTCGCGTAGAAAACGAAGGTAGTCATAGTGATACATAGTGGCTTCGTTCTTCACTTTGATCCTATCTTTAAATGCAAAATACGATTCCGGGATTGCCTGGCTTTTCTTTTGATAGATGGTTTGATACCACACCATGTATACCCTAAGCCACGCGTCGGTATAGTTCAACGAGTTTGTTTCATAGGTAATAAACCAATCGGGAAGCTTATGCATATTTTGAAACTCTACCCAAAGCTGGTATTGAGCTGCATAGCTTTTATCCATTTCTTGTTGAAATGGCCCCAGTTTCGCAGCGCTTATTCCTACATTCATACAACTTTGAACAGGATCATTTAGTCTTCTCGTTTTCAATTGGTAATACTGTTGCAATTCTTTGTTTTTTCCTTCAAAGGACAGAAGGGATTGATCGGTTGCTTTGCTTACATCGGCTATAATCGACACCTCAATAGTGTCTCCCGGCCCACCCACGACCTTATAAGTCGAGTCAGCTATATGCAAGAAAGATAATCCCACATTTCGGCACGGACCCGTTAAGTAAACTTCATCATTTTCATGGGTTAATGTGTCTCGGACGACACTTACGTCATTCTTGGGGAAGCTATGGTATGTACCAAGGTTCACGAGAACATTCTCAGATTGAGGAACGGACTTGATATGCACAGTAATGTTGCCTTCCAAATCTAAATTGTCAACAATTTTATTGCCGATCTGTGCTGAGACTATGCTGACAGTGGCAATAACCAAGAGACAAGTTGAAAATAGCTTCATATTCATATATACAATATAATGATATATATAAATATAAGGGAATTATTCGAGGTTGCGATCCACTTTCTTAAAATGTACTTGGCAGGCTCAACTTACCACGATTGATCGATCATATCTATATAGATAAGCAGGCAATCTATCCGGTCGTTAAAACGTATTACAGAGATTAGCACGGAACATGCCTTCTGCAAGGACGGCGGAGGATTTGCAGTTTAATAAATGTGGTTGACAATGGGATATTTTGTAATTCAATTTCCTAATATCTCAGCTATGAAAGAAATAGTGCTGTAACTACCATATTCGTCATATACCAGTTCACAATGAACCTTCGAAAGTTTTGATCGGTAACCTGATGCAAACCTGGGTTAAATTAGGCTGGGAGGTAATTTGCAATTCACCCTGATGGATATCAATGATTTTTTTGGCAATGGTCAGGCCCAGACCAAAGCCAGGGACTTTGCCGACGTTATTAGCCCGCATCATGGGCATGAACACTTCCGCCAGTTGATCTTGGGGGATGCCCATACCCTGGTCGGTAACTTTAATCAGCAAGCCGAGCTCGTCCAAATCGACTTCCAGTGAAACCGGCTTTTTGCCGGAATACTTGCTGGCATTGTCCAGGATGTTGATCAGCACCGTCCTAAGAAGAACGGAGCTGCCCATTACGTGCGTTGTTTGACTTTTTTCAGTGAAAATATCGGACAGTGTCAATTCTATCTGCTGGTCGGGATGCTTCTCTCCAAAATACGATATAGTGTCAAGGATTGTATCTACGATGTTCACATCGTGCTGCATTTTGACGGATTGGAGCCCTTCCACTTCCGCCAATTGAAGTAGCGAATTAGCCAGCGTAATCGCATCTTCCAGGCGGTATAGCGCCTTTTCCATACTTGTACGGATATCATCGAGTTGATTGTCGTAGGCAATGGAAGTTTCCAAAATCCCCTTTACAACAGTCAGCGGCGTGCGGATTTCATGTGACGCGTAAGCCACAAAATGTTCCTGGCTATCGGCGAGCCCTTGCAGCCGTTCGAGCAATCCGTTGAATGCATTGGCCAGGTAGGTCGCTTCATCATCCTTAGAGGTACTTTGGAGCCGGAAAGAAAAGTCGTTGGCGGCAGACGGGTTCATTTGGTTGATCAGCTGATCAAAGGGCCGCATGGACCGGCGTGCAAACCAGAAACCGGCAAATGCGACAATGCCGAGCATCACGATATTGCCGATCAGCAAAATAAACAGCAGGCTTTGGCTGGCCTGACGGCCGGTGAGGTCGTAGGCCGTGACCACCGAAACGTATTTTTTTCCGTCGAATTCAAACGAAAGCGCCACACCTTCCTTGGGAGCATTCCACGGCGTGGCGTCATATTCGAAATAAGTCTCTTTTTGACGCGCCTGGCTGAGCAGCCCGGCTTTGAGTTTAAAATCGTCCGGGCCGGAAGACTTGTAAATGACCCGGTTACCGTCCCCGACGATCGTCTCGTGCTGGTCGGGAAGCGTCAGGTAGCTCGACCGGTGGAATTCACTCCGGTTCTGGAAGTATAGTACCCCTGCGACAGCCCTTCTTTGCAGCCTGTTCTGGAATAGCGTTTTGCGGTAAGATTCGGTCGTCTGGTAAATGAAAATGGAAAACAGCAGTAGCAGCGAAGCTACCAGCGCCCCAAACCAGATCGTGATCCGTTGCTTAATGCTCATGGCTCAGCCCCTAGCATATAGCCTACGCCGAATACCGTATGGAGCAATTTGGGCTCTGTCCGGTCAACTTTTCTTCGCAGGTAGTTAATGTAAACATCTACCACATTGGTATTGCTGTTAAAATGAACATCCCACACATTTTCCAGTAAATCTATCCGGTTGACGACCCGCCCCTGGTTGAGCATCAGGTATTCAAGCAGTGCATATTCGCGTGCCGTGAGCTCGATCCGCTCGCCCGCACGCCATACCTTGTGCGAATCCGTTTCAATGGCCAGATCTAACAGTTCGAGGCGTTTGGGCCGGGGCGCGCGGGACGGGTGACGGCGGGCGAGTGCTTTGAGGCGGAACAGCAGCTCTTTGAATGCAAATGGTTTGGCAAGGTAGTCGTCGGCGCCGGCCTCGAAGCCGAGCACCTTGTTATCAAGGCTTCCCAGCGCTGTCAGCATGATCACGGGCACCGCAGGCCAGTTTTGTTTGATAAACCGGCAGAGGTCGAAACCGTTCACGCCCGGCAGGTTCACGTCCAGTACCACCACGTCAAACCGGTTTTCATTCACCATCGTGCGTCCGATGATGCCGTCAAACGCAGTGGAGACTGCTATGCCTTCCGAAACCAGTCCTTTTTGAATGAACTGGGTCAGTTCGACGTCATCTTCTACGACTAAAACATTCATAATGCTTCCCTTATTTTCATTGCCAAATTACAAGCCTTCCCATGAGAAAAGCTATAAAATCCCGGCTCTAATCAACTTTTAATAACCTTCTAACTACCCTATAAGAACTTGCCTGTTTACTTTGAAACTTCAAGCGGGGCACGCAATGGATGCTGGTTTTCAGCAGGCTAAGGTGTTGTGTCACGCCTTTTGTTTGCGATGAACAAGTAGCACCCATATGTTAAGATTACCGCCTGCCCTGATTATTTTCCTGATCATTTTTGCCTTCTATTCGGCGGCTTACGCGCAGCCGCTAAGTATGGAACAAGCCGTAAACGCGGCCATCGAAAAGTACCCGACCATCGAAGCCCAGCGAGCGGCACTGGCCTCATTCCAGGCCGGTGCCCGCGTGTTGAAAGATAACCGGTTGCCGAATGTACGCCTGCACGACCAGATCGACATTGGTACGGCGAACGGCCTTTCGGGTTCGTATTTTTCAATGGGGATGATCGTTCCCACCTCCGGTGGCAGGAGGCCCGAAAACCGGATGGACCTCACTTCGGGCAACATCGCATTGGCTACGGCAGACTGGGAAGTTTACAACTTCGGACGCTTCAAGGCGGAAGACCAGTTGGTTATTGCGGATATCGCCATCGGGCAGGCCGGGGTGGAAAGGGAGGCGTTTTTGCTCAGGCAGGCAGTTGTAGGCACTTATCTGGATGTGCTATGGCGCGGAAGGATCCTGCAAATAGAATCCCATAACCTGGCCCGCGCCGATACGGTCAGTAAAATCATCAATAACCTTGTTAGCAACGGTATCCGGCCGGGATTGGATTCCTCGCTGGCCAGTGTGGAGCTCTCCCGGGCACGGCTCAACTATTACGAGATCGACGAGGGGCTTCGGCGCGCATTCCTGCAACTGGCCATGCTCACTGGCCGGAAAGTGAGTCAACTGGTCATCGATACCACATTCCACGAGCAGGCGCTGCTTGAACCTGGCCTGGATTTACAGGTGGCGGCCGGTCATCCGCTGCTACGCTACCAGGCGAGTATGCTAAGCCGCCAGCAAACCGAGGTCGGCGTCATCCGCAAGACGGCCATGCCCAGGGTGTCACTGATGACTGCCGCCTGGGCGCGCGGTACCAGCCTGGACCTGGACAACAATTATGGTCCGCTCGGCCCCGGATTTGGTTACAGCCGGACCAATTTTCTGGTAGGCTTGGCGGCAACGGTCAATCTGGTAGATTTCAAGCGCATCAAGAGCCGGATGCAGGTGCAGCAGTGGAAAATAAAAGAAGCAGACGTAAAGCTTGGCTTCGAAAGAATGAAGCTTGAAAACACCCTCGCATCTTCCGACTCGGTGATGTCAATCATGCGCCAGGCGCTGCGCGAATTGCCAACGGCGATCCGGTCCGCAGAGAGCGCTTACCAGCAGCGACTTTCCCTGTACAATAACGGGATCGAAAATATCCTGGGACTCACAGATGCCATGCAGCTTTTGACCAAAGTAGAAAAGCAGGCTGTCGATATTCAGCGGCGGGCGGTTGAGCTCCGCCTGCAACGCGCTTACGCCACCAGCGACTTCGATGAGTTTTTTAGTTTTTTCCGCCGGCCGTAAACCATTCTCTTATGCTGAACCTATCATTAAAACGTCCGATTGCGGTACTGGTTTTTGTCATGGGACTGGTGGTGTTTTCCATCATGTCTGCCACGAAGATCCCTGTCGATATTTTCCCAAAACTAAACTCGCCCGTCATCTACGTGATCGAGCCCTATGGCGGAATGTCCCCTGCCCAGATGGAAGGCTTTTTTGCCACCCGTATGCAGGACCAGTTTCTTTACATCGGCGGTATCAAAGAGATTTCCAGCCGGAGCGTGCAGGGGCTGACGATCGTCAAGCTGTCTTTCTATGAGGGCAGCGATATGGCGCAAGCGGCGGCCGAAGTAGCGATCCAGGTCAACCGGGCTATGAAGTTTTTTCCGCCGGGCGCGCTGCCGCCGCAGGTAGTGCGTTACGATGCGTCGTCGGTTCCGATCGGTGATCTGGTTTTCAGCAGCAAAACCCGTCCATTGAAGGAAATTCATGAGCTTGCCGTGACCAGGGTCCGGCCGCTGTTTTCGACAGTTCCCGGCCTTACCGCACCCCCGCCGATCGGTACCAATGCACGCACGATCGTGATCAACCTGGACCCGCAGAAGGTGCGCGCGCTGAACCTTTCACCCGACGAAGTGGTGGAGGCGCTCGCTTCCAACAATGCCATGACGCCGTCGGGCAATATCCGGGTTGACAACACCACTTACATTACCACGCTCAATTCGCTTGAAGAACGCGTGGCCGACTTTGGGCAGATTCCGGTTAGCACCCAGGGGCGCAGGACGGTCCTGCTCAGGGATATTGCCAATGTAGCCGACGGCTCGGACGTGACGGCCGGTTATGCGCTGGTCAATGGCAGCCGCTCATCCTATATTCCCGTCGTAAAAACGGCCGACGCATCCACCTGGGATGTGGTAACGGCGCTGAAAGCAAAACTGCCTGAAATGCGCAGCCTTTTGCCGGACGATATCGAGGTCAATTACGAGTTTGATCAATCCATATTTGTCATCAATTCTGTCAAAAGTTTGCTTTTTGAAGGTGGCCTGGGCGCATTGCTCACCGGATTGATGGTACTGCTTTTCCTGGGCGACTGGCGCTCGTCGCTGATCGTGATCATTACCATTCCGGTATCGGTCATTGCCGCGGTGCTTTGCCTTAACCTGGCCGGTCAGACGATCAATATTATGACCCTGTCCGGGCTGGCGCTGGCGATCGGAGTGTTGGTCGACCAGGCGACGGTGACCATTGAGAATATCCATCAGCATCTGGAAATGGGAAAGCCCAAACGGCTCGCGATTTATGATGCGTGCAAGGAAGTAGCTTTACCGCTTTTGTTGATCCTGCTTTGTATCATAGCAGTATTTGCCCCGTCATTTATCATGTCGGGCGTGCCGAGAGCGATGTTCTTACCGCTTTCTTTGTCGATCGGGTTTGCCATGACCGTGTCCTATCTGCTTGCCCAGAGCCTGGTGCCTATCCTGGCCAACTGGATGCTTAAAGATCACCAGGGGCACGGCCACGATACAGACACGGAAAAGTCACCCACTTTTTTTGACAGGGTGAGAAATGGGTTTATGTCCCAAAACCGGAGACTGATTGCTTCCAATAAACTGGTAGTCGGAATCTATGGGGTACTTATTCTGGCCCTGGCCGCTTGGGGATTTTCGGTGATCGGGAAAGATATGCTCCCGCAGATCAATTCGGGGCAGATGGTAATCCGGATGAAAACTCCGGACGGTACGCGTCTGGAAAGGACCGAGGAAGAGGTGGCAACGCTGTTGGAACTGGTAGACGAGGCCGCCGACGGTCATCTGGCCGTTTCGTCCGCTTATGTCGGGGTGGTTCCTACCAACTACGCCACCTCGAATTTGTATGTGAGCACCAGCGGGCCGAATGATGCGGTGATTAAAGTGGCGCTCGATCCTGAATACAAAACCAATATTCAGGACCTGAAAGAACGTATCCGCGGCCTTGTCGGGGAAAAAATGCAGGGCATTACTTTGTCGTTCGAGCCGGCGGACTTGACGGAAAAGCTCATGAGCGGCGGCGCATTCACGCCCATTGAAGTGCAGGTGGCCGGCCGCGATATGAAAGAGATCGAAGGGTACGCAACAGGCCTGGTGAAAAAGCTTTCCGAAGACGAGCATTTACGCGATGTGCGGATTGTGCAGCCGCTCAAATTTCCGGTGATCAACATCAAGCTCGACCGCCAGAAGCTGGCGGTAATGGGCCTGAGCCTGCAAGCTGCGGCCCGTTCCATTACCGCATCCACGTCGTCGAGCCGCTACACCGAGAAAAACCAGTGGCTCGACCAGAATGCAGCCTATACCTATCAGGTACAGGTGCAGATCCCGGAATTTGCCATGCGAAATCTGGCACAGCTACAAGAGGTACCGCTGGTGGCCGGGCAAGCCAGGCCGGTGCTTGCCGACGTCGCTACATTTTCTGTTGACACGCTGCCCGGAGAATATTCACGCACCGGTCCGCGCCGGTTCGTGACTGTCTCTGCCAACATGCACCATCAGGACCTTGGCGCTGCGACGCGGTCGGTAGAAAATGCGATCGCTTCACTCGGCCAGCCGCCAAAGGGAATTCTTACCCAGATAAAGGGAATGTCTTCGCTTTTGACTGAGACCCTGGACAGTCTGCAAACGGGGCTGGGCATTGCCATTCTGGTGATTTTTCTGCTGCTGGCTGCCAATTACCAATCATTCAAGCTGTCGCTGGTGATCCTGTCCACGGTACCGGCAGTAATTGCCGGCTCAATCGCGGCATTGCTGCTGACCGGAAGCACTTTGAACCTGCAATCCTACATGGGTATCATCATGTCCACGGGTATTTCAGTTGCCAATGCGATCCTGATTGTCACAAACGCCGAGCGACTGCGCTGGGAATACGCCGATGCTGGTAAAGCCGCGCTGGAAAGCGCTGGGCTTCGCCTGAGGCCGGTGCTGATGACCAGCTTTGCGATGGTGGCAGGGATGGTGCCGATGGCCCTTGGCACCGGAGAGGCCGGCGAGCAGGTGGCGCCGCTGGGGCGCGCGGTGATTGGCGGACTGGTGGCGTCCACGCTGGCAGCACTCTACATTGTTCCGCAGGTGTACACATTACTGCAAAAGAAAACGCCGCTCCAAGACCCGTCACTGCTTCCCGAACAGCCGGTTGCTGTTCACGCCGCCCTTTCCGCCAACGGCTTCCATAAACCAGAACAACATTCAAGCAATGAAAACTAATCGATATAGCTATTTGATCCTCCTGGCTGGTTTGGGCGCATTCTCAGCATGCTCATCCTCTGAATCGTCGGCCCCCAGGGAAGCCAAAGCAAAGAAAGGACAATCAGAGCGTTCCTTCAAAATTGGCGAAGTATCCCAGGGGCAGGTAGGGCAACAGATCCAGCTGCCGGGCGAGTTTATGGCATTCCAGGAAGTGAGCATCTATCCCAAGGCCGACGGCTTTGTACAAAAGGTGCTGGTGGACCGCGGCTCTGCGGTGCATAAGGGCCAGGTGCTCATGGTGCTCGAAGCCCCCGAAACCGAGCAGCAGCTGGTGGCGGCGCGTTCGAATTTTTTGAAAGCACAGGCCATGCTGGTAGCGAGCAAGGAACATTACCGCCGGTTGAAGGCCAGTACCCGTATTACAGGATCAGTTTCGGCGCTGGACCTGGAAAGCGCGCATGCCAAAATGATGGCTGACAGTGCTTCGGCAATGGGGGAGAAGGCCAATTTCGACGCCTTGACCGAAATCAAGAGCTACCTGACTGTCAGGGCCCCATTTGACGGGATCATCACAGAACGGAATGTGCACCCAGGTGCGCTGGTGGGCTCCGGGCTCCGGCAGGTAGGGCCAATGCTGAACCTGCAACAGCAGGACCGGTTAAGGCTTGTGGTAGATGTGCCCGAGAATTATAGCCTGGGACTTGAAAGAGGGAAGGCCGTTAGTTACCATATCAACGCTATGCCCGGCGAGACTTTCAAAGGTAGCATCAGCCGCCGCTCGGGAAATATGAACCTGAAATTCAGGTCGGAAACAGTTGAGATAGATGTTAATAATGCGAGCCGGAAAATAAAGCCAGGGATGTTTGCAGAAGTGATGCTGACGCCGGAAGGTACCGAAGGGGCATTAACCGTCCCAAACACCGCGATTGTCGTTTCCACGGAGCGCCAGTATGTGATCAAGGTAAATGCGGAGGGCAATGCAGAATTTATCGATGTGCGCCTGGGGCAGCAGGGCGATATGACCGAAGTGTTCGGTAGCCTGAAAAAAGGAGATAAAATAATTGTAAACCCGCGAAATGACCTCAGACAGGGAACGAAGGTAGTGGCAAGCCGGTGAGCAGCATCAAGGTCATAGGATAAACCCATTGCGAATGCTACACTCAAATCGTGACTTGATGCATCTATGCTTGTCACTGCTAGAAAAACTGCGTGATGACAAGCTTCGGGCTGTCCTTATCGAGGAAGTCATCCGAATTCTGGTAAAGCCCATCGAGGGGCAAATGAGCGTAGATGCATATAGTAGGTACCTGTTCTACAAAGTTCTTGGTGAGATGTACCATGCTGGAATGAAGGCAGGCCATGCTGCCATAGGGTTAAATGTCAAGTTGCCCGTTTCGCCTGGTGCGGTTAGCCAGTCAATGACAGCTTTGAAGCATACCAAGCTTAATGTAGAGCAAAAATTTGCATTGGAAACGGCCCCATTTATAAAAGCCTTAAGGCAAACAGGCCAAAATACTGTAAGTGAGATAGCAGATAAATTAAATGAGTTGGATAGGCCTTCACCAAATGGAACAAAATGGAATGCACAATTAGTTGAGCGAATTGAAATATTGACTAATAAAATTGAGCTTACATAAATTGATTAAATTCAATAAATGTTTAGTATTTGAAATTATGAATTAAATAATAATAATGTCGTCCACCCATTTTGATTAATTTAAGACAGTATAGTGCACGTCACTATGCATGAGCACGTAATATCGAATTCATCGCGATTCTTTTTGTGATGAATTTTTATATATCTATTTAATTAGTTTAAAATTAATAATGTATTTAATTGGATCATTGGCGACAATTATGTGCATGATTGTAGTTAAATTTGTACTCATCATTTTTTCTGTGCGTTAACTCGCATATGTTCGTTAAAAGGAAAGCCAGTGTTCACTGAGTGCTGGCTTTTTTATATTGTTTCAATCAAAATAGGATGAAATATTATGGCAGAAAATAATGAGCACCCGGAAAGGCAGTACAAACCCAATGACCATTTAGCCAATGAGCGGACATACCTCGCCTGGGTCAGGACGGGGGTAGGCATAATGGCGTTTGGGTTTGTGGTGGTGAAATTTTCACTTTTCGTTACCCAGATTGGACTGGCTCTGGGTAAGCCTGTTAAATTACATTCGCATGGATATTCCAAAATAATTGGGATCGTTCTCGTGCTTTTTGGCATCGGGTCAATCCTGCTTGCTTTTGTCGAGTATCATTTGACCGAAGAGCAGTTAAGAAGCGGCATGTATCGTCCCAAGAGCTGGCTGACCAATTTATTGACTGGCGTACTGGTATTAATCAGCGTCATTCTTGTCGTTTACCTGATCCAAAGCGTAAACATTTAAGTACGTTCGAAATAAATGAACCTGAAAAATATGTTTAAATTCATTCCTAGGTCAGCTGTGCATATGGCGACATTTTCTGCACTATTAATAGCTCTTGCATTATATGATCAGAGGTCGGCATTAACTGCCAATGGGCCTTTACTGAGGGTATCACCATTGGCTGGTAACATTGAAGGTACTGTCAGGAATGAGGATGGGGCCCTATTATCTAATGTCAATGTGGTGATTAAGGGAACGCAGCGTAGTACGGCCACCAGTGGTTCCGGTAGATTCTCAATATCTGTGAACGCAGGGGAAGAAGCGACGCTCGTATTCTCGTTAACTGGATACCAGTCCCAGGAAATCCATTTGGGCACTAAGACGACGCTGGATGTTATGCTGAAAGCGGAATCTGACAATTCTATGTAGTCCACCTTTCTGCTGTGAGAACATGAATGAAAAATTTGAGAGGCTGAGCTGTTGTTCTATGATATATGGCCGAGTACCTTTTTTTGTCTAGCAGCTGTCGACTCGATTGGGGCGTCTTCCCATCAACCTAACCTCAAATATCCTGCAATTTTCCTACACTTCGACAGGTGGTGATTCCAGCTCTATCAATTTGTCAATTAGTGAGTTAGTCATTTGGTGGTATTGCTGCTCAGTGAGAAGACCCTGATTATATTGGAGCAATAAATAATCAAGCTCCTTCTCGATGAGGGACCGCTTGCGTTTTTTAGTCGACTGTACTCGAATTTCTACTTTCCGGCGTCTTATACGCGATTTCCATCCACCGACAAGATGGTTAACCGCGAAACAGGTTATGCCTAAAAAAAGCACGCTCAAAAGATCCAATAGTAAATGCATATCAATATCTTGAAAGGTTTTTGATATATTCACTTGAATTTGAGCACGTAAGGTCTTTCGTTCTGCTAGATTGTCATCAGAACTGAGATCGCTCATAGCGGGAAGTCTATTCCGCTGAAATGAGAATGTAAAGATACTTATAAATGCCAACTAAGTGAAATGAGCCGGTAGCAATTAATGACCTAATTCCAAAGGTCAAACTACTTGCGCTTTGACATAATAAGGCTAATATTCAACATACGGTTGTACCGGGCGATATCAACTGACATGTTTGCAAGTCCATAGCCATACCGGGCATCAAGGGTTAATACCGATTTTTCAAGCTGGAAGTTGTATCCTGCCCCAGCCTGCAAGCCGTAGTCCCACCTTTTGAAATCGCTGGCTCCGCGTCCGAAGGAAATCTTTGACTTTGATGGAGCAACATCCGCAGAGCCATCAATTTTTATTAACCCGCCCAATGTGTAACCAGCGTATGGGCCTGCATTTAGATAGAACTGGCCTAAATGCAAACGGGCAAATACCGGAACATCAATCGTATAAAGTCTGACGGAAGTTTTACCGGCACTGACCGGGTTTCCGGCTCCGAGTATTCCTCCCTTTATGGCAAAATTGGCTTCGGGTGCTAATGAAAAGTTTGGAGTTAAACCAATTTGATAGGCGGTACCGATTTGAAGCCCTTTAAAATTCTTTTTGTAGGGTTGCAAGCCTTTGTTCGCGCTACCGTAATTGAAGTTTGTAGTCAACGAATTGATCGAGAAGCTGAACTTGCTTTGCTGCGCATAAGATGTAAATGCAAGTAAAGTGAATACTATGGTTGCAATTGATTTTTTGGCTGGGAAATACATAGCGATTTAGCTGTTTAAGTTTGGAACTGTAATTGTTTGGGACATGAAAAATCCATTACGAATTTTTCGTATTATGCTTTTTGGCTTCAAATGGGATGTCGATTGGATTGTTTTATTACCAGACCATTGGCTTTGAATAGGCCTAAGGCTGAGATATTTCCTTTTGTGTTTGTCGATCAACATTACAAAAGTAGTATGCCCTTATAGCTAGCGGATAGGACAATCCTCTAATTACATGGTACTTTCGGTGAGTTTTAACCAATTGATTACCAGCGGTGTTTTCTACTTTGTCGATCCAGGTGATGGATTCGTAAAGTCCGGGTCGCGATTCTCAAAGCGGGTTCTAAGGCAGATTCGTCTACGGGAACAAATAGTGCTCAGCCCCTAAGTCTTCTATTGCATTTGTTTGCGGAAAGCATCAGGCGAGAAGCCGGTGTGGTTCTTGAAAAAACGGATAAAATAGGAGGGGTCTTCGTATCCTAAATGCCAGGCAACGTCTTTGATCTGATTCGAGGTTGCCAGCAGGAACCTCTTAGCTTCAAGGATTATCTGCTCGTTAATCAAATCGGCCGTGGTCTTGCCGACTGAGGCCTTGGTAATTGCGTTGAGCTGGTAGACTGATAAATTTGTCAGCTTGGCGTATTCGGATACACTTTTGATCTGGGTGATATTCATTTCAAGCAATCTCATTAACTCCTCGTAACGTTCCTGGGTGTACGTAGAAACACCAGCTGCGACTTTCGTAGAAAAGGGGTTTTGCCTGGAACATTCAATCATGAAGAGCTCCATATTCGCCTGGATTGCCTGCATATACCCGTCTTCCTTCGATGCGTATTCATCGTGGCAGTTTGAAAGGTAGCTGATCAGCTTCTTGAAGCTGGCTTCCTTGATCTGTTGGAAGTTTTGAGAAGTAGCCCTTTTCCATTGCTGTTCGGTGGCCGGACTATGGGCACGGTAAAACAAATTATCAAACTCTAATAAAAATCCCGTGCAATTTGCCGCCAGGCGTAAATGGTGTACCTGACCTGGGCGAAGGATGAATACGGTGCTTGCCTGGACGTCATATTTTACAAAGTCGATTTCATGGATACCCTGACCTTCCTGTATGGCCAGGACAAAATAGAAGTTGTGCCGATGAAGGTCGTGCACAAGGTCTTGACCTTTGAGCACCGTACTGAGCGCCCTGATACTGAACCGGCCAAGATCACTAAGATCCTGGTGTGTTTGCGCGATATGCCTTACTGGAATTGACTTCATGGTTCTATGGCTTAGGTTCTATTATCTGTAATTGATCAGCTACCAACAATTCGGTATGATCGCCGATTCTGCTATACAACTCGATAATTGTCCTATCCGTTGACCTTGGGCCCAAATTACCTTTGTACCGTTCAAACAAAGCAAATTGAGCTATGAAAACAAAAGCAAAAATAATTGCCTCATTAAAGATCTGGGTGGTCATTTATCCTTCGATTACCGCATTCCTTTACTTTCTGGCAGAACCTTTATCCGGGCTTCCCCTCTATCAAAGAACGCTGATACTTACGATTTCACTCGTTCCCTGGATCGTCTTTGTTGGCTTGCCAGTCGTAAACACAGTTGTCGACTTTTTATCATCCAAGCCTGAAAATATTAACAAATCTCAAACCTTGCAATAACCAATGGATACTACATATGCTGACGTGATTATCATAGGTGGAAGCTATGCAGGCCTGGCTGCGGCAATGGCATTGGGACGCGCATCAAAGCAGGTACTTATTATCGATAATGGCAGGCCGTGCAACCGTCAAACTCCATATTCACATAATTTCCTCACACAAGATGGCCGGAAGCCGGTGGAAATCTCTCAATTGGGGAGAGCGCAAGTCAGCGCTTACCCTACCGTTTCCTTTATATCCGAACTGGCAAATGGCGCAACCAGGCGCAGTGATGGTTTTGAAGTCCGAACGCAATCAGGTGCGCGGTTTATATCTAAGGCTTTGATTTTTGCGACGGGCATTCAGGACACCTTTCCAGATATTTATGGGTTTTCGGCCTGTTGGGGCATTTCAGTGCTACACTGCCCTTTTTGCCATGGTTATGAAGTAAAGAACCAGGTTACTGGGATCATTGGTAGTGGGAGCCATGCATATGACTTCGCCAGGTTGATTTCCAATTGGACAAACGATTTAACCCTTTTTACGAACGGGCCATCCGGGTTGACAGATCAGCAAGCCCGGCAGCTAGCTGATCACCAGATACAAATAATCGAAAAGCCAATTTCAAGACTCGACCATACTGACGGTAGCGTCGAAGCCATCGTTTTTGCCGACGGGCCAGCGGCACCGCTAAAAGTGGCTTATGCATTGGTGCCTTTTACGCAAACCAGTCTGATACCTGAATCGCTGGGATGTGTGTTGACTTCGGATGGCTATATCCAGGTCGATGCTTATCAACAGACAAACGTAGATGGTATTTATGCCTGTGGTGACAATTCAGGCCGCATGCGGACAGTTGCTAATGCGGTCGCTACCGGAACAACCGCTGGTATGGTTGTGAGTAAAAGGTTAATCATGGAAGAGTTTGATACAAAATCGGCTTTCCCATGAACCTGTTTATCATCGCTATGATCGGCATTATTGGGACGATAATCTCGGTGACCAGACGTGCCTTCATCTTCTTTATCCAACTTAGATCAACAATTTCCTATATCCATTTCAAGTGATCTCACAGATCATATGGATTCGCGTTCGTGCCTGCCTCGCATTGTGTGTTTGGCCAGATCTTCAAATTAAGAGTTCCATTAAATTTACAATCAATAACAAATGAAAATTGTAGTAGTTGGTGCCACGGGCACCATGGGTAAATACCTTGCCGATGCATTTGAAAAAGAGCATGAAATAATAAGGGTCGGTTCTAGTTGTGGAGATATTCAGGCTGACATCACTTCACTCGACTCGATTGAAAATTTGTTCAGGCAGGTTGGCAGCTTTGATGCCCTGATCTCCACTGCCGGTCCTTCGTATGTTGGGCCGTGGAAAAGTATGACAGACAAGGAATTTCGGAAAGGCGTGGAAGGCAAACTGATGGGACAGGTCAATTTGGTATTGGTCGGGCAGCGCTATATCAATCCCAAGGGATCATTTACTTTAATTGCCGGAGCTTTAACGACCGACCCGCAGCGAAACTTTGCGAACGCTGCGGCAGCCAATGGGGCGATCGAAGCGTTCGTGCGGGCCGCGGCCATAGAGCTAGAAAATGGCATCAGGATCAATGCAGTAAGCCCAACAGTTATCGAAGATTCACCTCAGTATTTTCCTTATTTTCCTGGCGAAGTGCCGGTAAGTATGAAAGCCCTCGAATACGGTTTCCGCAAAAGCGTATTCGGGCCTAGTACAGGCCAGGTCATAAGTCCCCGGTAAATTTATTCTGCGGCAAAAATTGTCGAAAGGCATTATCGGAGCCCGGTAATGCCTTTCGGTTTGTATAACCTTTTCTCTTAATCCTGCACAAGTGTGTGTTCGACGTGATGAGATTAATGAAGAGCATCACTCATGCTGGCATTTTAACGACATCTAAGGCATACTCGTGACTATAAATCCGGTCGTTTTTGTGTATTGTAATTGGCTCCGAAGACCATGAACTTGTTTAAGAGCTTGGTTGCGCTAAAATATCGCACGACTATTTCTACATCTCATCTCAGAAATAACCTTTTTTGTCGCACTGCGAAATTTACCATCAGGATCAACACCGGCACTTCAATCAACGGCCCGATCACTGCAGCAAATGCAGCTCCGGAATCAATTCCGAAGACAGCAATGGCAACCGCAATGCCCAATTCAAAATTATTGCCTGCGGCCGTGAATGCCAGTGAGGTGGATTTTGCGTAATCCGCACCTGCCCGTTTTGAGAGATAAAAGGCAGAAAAGAACATGATGACAAAATAGATCGATAGGGGAGTGGCGATGCGCAGAACGTCCAGCGGGATACTTACGATCAGGTTTCCTTTCAGGCTGAACATGACCACGATTGTAAACAGCAACGCAATCAGGGTAATGGGACTGACCGCCGGTAGGAATTTCTTTTCATACCAATGCTGACTAAACGACCTGGTCAATATTTCCCTCGAAATGATCCCGGCCAGCAGCGGAATGCCGAGATAGACAAAGACGCTTTGCGCTACTTCTCCGATGGTAATATCAACCACCAGGAGGCCCTGCTCGAACCCTTTCAGTCCAAATAATGGCGGCAGCAGCGTCACAAACACATAGGCATATATTGAATAAAACAGCACCTGAAAAATGCTGTTGAATGCTACCAGCCCGGCCGCATACACGCGGTCACCGCCTGCAAGATCATTCCAGACGATCACCATCGCAATGCAACGTGCGATACCGATCATGATCAATCCCGTCATGTACTCCGGTTTATCCGGCAGGAGCACTACCGCCAGGCCGAACATCAGTAGCGGCCCCACGATCCAGTTTTGCAGCAGTGACAGGCCAAGAATACGGGTATTCCGGAATATTTGTGGAAGCTCTGAATAGCGCACTTTGGCAAGTGGCGGGTACATCATCAGAATCAGCCCAATGGCTAATGGCACATTGGTCGAGCCAGAATTAAACCGATTGATAAAATCGGGTGTGCCTGGGAAAAAATACCCGATGGACACCCCCAAAAGCATGGCAAGGAAAATCCAGACCGTCAAATAACGGTCAAGAAATGAAAGCCGCTTTTCTTGCATAAAATGTTTCTGATTAATCATTTCCAACTGTCGAGCTGCGACGTTCCAGAAATATTACATCACGCCAAATTCCATTACGTTTTCCAAGCTTTTCACGGTAGCCGACTTTCCGGAAACCTTGCCGCTCGTGAAGTGCAATGCTCGCTTTGTTTTCTGGGAATATCTGCGCTTGCAATGTCCAGAAACCGAGTGTTTCGCTTAACGGCACCAGGTCTGATAAAAGCGCCCGGCCAATACCGCGCCCGTGAAATTCCGGATGAATGTAGATGCTTGTTTCAGCCACGCCACCGTACACGCACCGGCTAGAAACAGCAGATAGGAATGCCCACCCAATAACCTGACCGTTTTCTTCGGCCACAAGCTGCGGCGGGGCAAGAAACTTTGCTTTCAGCGCATCGACTTCCGGTGCTTGTGTCTCGTATGTCGCATCAGCGGTATCAATGCCCATCTGGTAAATCTGTTTTACCTGCGGCCAGTCCGATGCAACAAGGGGGCGAATAGTGAAAGCCATTATGCAGGCAGTTTCTGATGGATAAATTCGCGGCTGTACTCTTTGATTTCATCCCGAACCCTACGAAATGAAGTTACCAGGTCTTCACCTGGCCGGTCCGCCGGTGCGGTATGGCCTGGATCAGAAAAGCTATGGTGGAACCACTCACCCGCAGACGGGAAATAAGGGCATTGCTCACGTGCATTATCGCAAACCGTGATTACATAATCGAAAGCGATGCCGGTATATTCGTCGGCATGGTTCGACCCGGGCCGCCGGGCGGTGTGATGCGAGATATCAAGACCATCTTCCGCCACTACCTGGATGGCAACCGGATTTACACCTTTGGGATCTACACCAGCGCTATACACTTCTGCGCGGTCACCTGCAAAATGCTGTAAATACCCTTGCGCTAATTGGCTGCGGGCTGAGTTGCCCGTGCATAATACTAAAATTCGTTTCATACTGGTAATTGATTGATAATTAGCAACAGCCGGAACCTGGTTTGCATGCAGCGCCATCAGCACCGGCAACTTCCAATTCTTCTTTTTCACTAGCCGAGCCACAGCAGGACGTGGCCGCAGGACCCGTCCTGCATGATTGATTGCGCGTTAGTGCTTTGCACTGCGTGAAATCCGGAACCAGATTGACAATGAAACTATCACCTTCGGGCAAAAGCTCACCTGGGTACATTTGACGGGTATCGAATTTTGAATTGCCAAACTCGATCTTCACAACCGCATTCGGATTAAGTGGTAACGACTTTTCGACCAGGTTCACAATTTTAAGTGCTTTGCTGACCAGCATCGAGCGCTCGGTTTCACTTACCGGCGGCTCCCATAGCTGCACGATTACCTCCGTCCAGCTATTCATTACACCACCACAATCTACCGAAACAATCGGTGCCTGCTTGATTTCAGTGATGTGAAATGATCGGTCAACAAACTTTCCCGCCTCGTATTGGAATTGCAGGTGCAGGTCAGGATTTTCTTCAAGCGTGCTTTTGAAAGCCTGCCAGGTGAGCGCACCCCGGGTCATTGGGTTCAACTGATTGATCATAGTTACCATTGTTATAATGTAATATTACGATTAATTTGCTCAAAAAAATACCCGCTTAGTCACAGCAGGTCACTCCCTCAAAGGATTCCAGGATCGAGCCGAATGCTTGCCGAGCTTCTTCCCACACCGGAGGATTAATGCAGTAGCAAACGCGGGGCGGGTTAATCTCTCCCTGGATAATGCCGATCCGTTTTAGCTCCTTCAAATGCTGGGAGACCGTCGCCTGAGCAAGTTCGAGTTCATCCACCAGGTCACCGCAAACGCAGGCTTTACGAGCAATCAGCAGCTGCAAAATCGCTACCCGTGCCGGGTGCGCAAACGCTTTTGCCAGATCCGCAATGCGGTTCTGCTGCTCAGTGAAGATTTCTGTTTTGGTAACTCCCATGCTGCAAACTAACTAGAAAAATTATATATCGCAATATTACGATTATTTTTATATCGATCGGGAGGTTTTTGATAGTTGGGGGCCGTGTGACGTGATTCCGGATATTGAGGAGCCGGTGATCATGAACGAGAAATTACATGCGCTTGCCGGGACATTCTGGGGATGGACCGGCCGGCAGGCTATTGAGCAGGCCCGGCAGCTATTCCGGTTGTTAAGAGAAAAAGGAGAGATATGAGTCGCTAAATAAGGGCTCGCCCGGATCAGGTGCCCTGAACGGTCGTAGGCTTTAAGCGCAGATATTTTGCCCCAGATGGTTATTTGAAGTTTGCTGCGTAATTTTCGGCTTTCTTGAATAACCCAGCACCCGTTTTTTGCAAGGCCCTCCGAAAGGAGGGCTTTTTTCATTTGTAGTAAGCAAGTCTCTGGGCTGCGATGTGTCCATATCAAAAAAGTTGAGAGAAAATCAACAACCATTCGGTTGTTTTTCTATATTTGTCAACCAAATGGTTGCCTTATGATAGAAAGAAGAGATGTTTTCCAGGCCATAGCCGATCCCACCCGCAGGATGATCATCCATAAATTGTCCCAGGGGCCACTGAATATTACCCAGATAGGGCAGGATTTCGCTATCAGCAAACAGGCCATTGCCAAGCATATTAAGATTCTGAGCGAATGCGGCCTTGTCATCATGAGCCAGAAAGGCCGTCAGCAGGTGTGCGAAGCGCGCCTGGATGAGCTCGACCAGGTTACAGACTGGGTCACTGAGTCGCGCAAACTGTGGAACAACCGCTTTGAAAAACTCGAAGCATTCCTTGATAAAACCAAAAAACAATAGCTATGAATACGGAACGAAAGCAGCTTTTTATCACCCACTTTTTCGACGCGCCCGTGGAGGCCGTTTTCCAGGCCTGGACGGATCCAGAGCAGTTAAAGCACTGGTATGCGCCGGATGGTTGCAGCATTGCATTCAAGACCATCCATGTCGCTGCCGGCGGTAGCTATCACAGCTGCATCACCGACCCGGTACACGGTGAGTGCTGGGTGAAGGGCACTTACCTGGAAGTCGCGTTAAACAAAAGACTTGTCTTTACGATGATTATGTCGAATGCGGCCGGTAATTCGGTTAGCTCGGTGGAGGCAGGAAAAGACAAGGACTGGCCGGAGCATCAGACGACAACGGTCACTTTTGAAACCGTGGACACCAGAACCAGGGTGTCCATATACCAGACCGTGTCCGAAGAAGAGGCTAAGAAAACAGGAGCCTACCAGGGATGGGTCAAAATGCTCGGCAGACTTTCATTGATGCTGGGTGAAATCAGGTAGGACATTAACGCAACTATAAAGCTGTAAAAATGAAAAAGACAATTCTGTGCCTGACCTTGATTTGTTTGCTTGCTGGCTGTGGCGGCGCCGGACAGCAAAATCCTGATAGCGGGCAGAAGCCTACTCCCGGTAAAGACACAACTAGTTTTCAAAGCGGGCATTTGCCGGTCAATGGCATTAGTATGTACTATCAGATACACGGCAGTGGAAAGCCGGTTGTGCTGATCCATGGTGGCGGTTCAACCATAGAAACTACTTTCGGAAGGATAATTCCTTTACTTGCCCGCCGCCGGAAGGTGATCGCGGTTGACCTTCAAGCGCACGGAAGGACTACTGACAGGGACGCCGATGAGTCATTTGAGCAGGATGCGGATGACGTTGTGGCGCTGTTAAAGAAGCTAGGCATTGACAAGGCGGATTTTTTTGGTTTTAGCAATGGAGGAACTACCACTCTGCAAATTGCCATACGCCACCCTGAAGTGGTAGATAAAATGGTTTTGGGTTCGGCACTGGCCAAGCGCAGTGGTGTGCCGGCTGAATTATGGGGCTTTATGAAAAATGCAGACCTTGCTAATATGCCCCAGGAGTTGAAGGATGCCTATTTGAGTGTCACGCCCGATACGGCAGGCCTTCGAAGGATGCATGACAAGGATGCAAAACGCGTGCTTGATTTTAAAGACATTTCAGATGCGCAGCTAGGATCCATCAATGCGCAGGCCCTGATCATCATTGCCGATAAGGATGTGATAATACCCGAACACGCATTGCGAATGCAAAGGCAAATTAAAAGGGCAGAGCTGGCGATCATCCCGGGCTTGCACGGCGAGTACATTGGTGAGATCACAACATTGAAGCGGGGCTCCCATCAGGTGAACTTTGTGCTGCCGATGATCGAGCAATTTCTGGACAGCAAAAATTAGTATGGCCAGTAAACTTTCTCAACGGCTTGCGGCTATCGTCGATGCCTTGCCTTTAAAGGAGGGCGTCAGGGTATTGGAAATTGGCTACGGGCCTGGGGCGGCAGCGCGTGCGGTCGCTTGCTGTACCCGCACGGGCGATATGCTTGGGATCGACCGCTCGGAAAGGGCCATTAAGCTGGCAGTCCAGGGCAGTGAAGATGAAATAGCGGCTGGCAGGGTTTCGTTTCGTCACGCGGCCGTTGAAGATTTCGAGCTTAACCCCGCAGAAGAAAAATACGATCTTGCTTTTGCGGTTCGGGTGAGTGCTTTGGACGGGCGTCACCCCGAACTGCAAGCCAGAGCAATTATGCAAATCAAAAAGGCTTTGAAACCGGGCGGACGATTGTTTATTGATACGGGTGATCCCTTAAGAGAGGTTTCCCTGTGAGGGCCGTCTGGAAATCCGTCTAGGTGCTGCGTTTGTAGCTTTCAATGGTAATGAATTCCGGCAGATAATTGGGGGTGCAGCCTTTTGAAACCTTTTCGTCTTTGTATAGACCCGTTTTCAGGCCTAATGCGACGCAGCGGTCCCGATACTGTTTATCATAAATCCCAATCCAGCCGGCAGTGAAGTTCATAGCCCATTGGACCCGGGGCTGCTCGCTGACAATGTTATCCTCTATTTTTGCCAGCAATTCTGCGGTATCAGCCGGAGGTGTTTATCCCATCCACCTTAAACGCCCCTGATAATACCAGAATACCCGCCTTTGAAGGCAGGAAGGGCTGTTTTCCCAGGACTCAACCAGCGCTGAGGCCCTTTTGTCTTTAAGGAGTTGATTGGCCATAAGCCAGTCGATAAGTTGATTTTGCTCATCGAAAGGATGAGTCTGCATATCCTGATCGAGCTTATTGATCATTTCCTTTGAAAGTGCCTTTACGTCCATAATCAGGATAGCCGGTAGCCTGGACAAGAACCTCCCAGTTGACCAAAGTTCTAATGCCAGTTCATGATCCCTTTTGATATCCTTGGCAGTGCTGCGTAGTTCTCCCAGCTTGGTTTTGGTGGTAATCTGATCCAGGATGTTTTCTGCTTTTGAAGAAAGTTTAATTGTCATCTTTCGAGTTGGATAGTATAAAATAAGGGATTCACAATTAATGTTCGACTAGATTTTATACCTTAATTTATCACTGGATCTGCGCTTTGATGACCGTGGCCTGTTTAAGGGCTTACTAGCGCAACTTACAGGCGCGCAGGACGGTGATAATTACAGCCATATATCAATAAACCCAAAAACAAATCATGAAAGTTAAGCCAACTGGCAGGGTCCAAGGCAATGAAATAGTCATTGAGCGGATGTTTGATGCCTCAATTGAGGATGTCTGGAAAAGCGTGACCGAATCTGAGCAGACCGCGAAATGGTTTGGCGGATGGAGAGGTGAGCCGGGTCCAGGTAAGACCATTGAGCTTCAACTGGTACATGAGAAGGGCGAGCCCTGGGTGAATATCCTAATTGTGGAATGCAAGGCGCCCGAACGCCTCGTTGTCGAAATGAAGGATGATCACGGGTTGTGGCGGATCGAGACGACATTGACCCGACTTAGCGGGAAGACCAAGCTTGGTTTTGTGCAGCCGCTCACTGACCCCGGTCTTGCCGGAGACGTCGGGCCTGGCTGGGAATATTACCTGGATATGCTTGCAGCAGTGCGAGAGGGCAGGAGCCTGCCTTCATTTGAAGACTACTACCCGGCATTGAAGCCGCACTATATGGCTGAAAAGTTAGGTTAGAATGAACCCGACAACTTTACGCCTTTGACACGGGATACAAGTATTTGCGCGCGCTAGCATTATTGCAGAAGGTTTAATCACAGGGTGCTCCCAATATTTTTGCTGACCGGCTTCCATCCTGTGTATTGAACCGCGCGACATTAAGCAGGACCGTTGAGAGCGATTTTCTTTGCTTTTCAAATCATTACTACGCAGCGGCTTCTTTTGGCAGACGCAATTAGCAGTTTTTG
Organism: Dyadobacter soli; assembly: GCF_900101885.1. Classification (GTDB taxonomy): domain Bacteria; phylum Bacteroidota; class Bacteroidia; order Cytophagales; family Spirosomataceae; genus Dyadobacter; species Dyadobacter soli. Next base: position 219,813 of record NZ_FNAN01000011.1, read on the forward strand.
TCTCAGGTGCCCCTTTTAAATGGCCGGATTAACCTGCGTGAGGACTAATGGCGTTTACTACTTTTGGTAAATGCTATTAGGAAACTAATCTGCACTTGACATGGAGACAGAAAGAAAAGACGTTGCTTCAAAGATTATCAACGCGTCTGCCGATGAAATCTATCAGGCCATCATCAACCCGGATGCCCTTGCCAGCTGGATTGCTCCGAAGGGTATGCGGGCTCAAATCAATCAATTTGAGCCCTGGGAAGGCGGCAGATACCAGATCAGGCTCAGCTACGATAAGCCAGCAGATAAAGAGCAGTTTGCAAAATCATCTGATGGTTCAGATATCACGCAAGGGAAATTCTTAAAGCTTCTTGCAGGCCGGCAGGTATCTCAGTCGGTGGATTTTGTCTCTGACAACCCTGATTTTGCTGGCACCATGATCATGACCTACCAGCTTGTAAATACGGGTGAAGCCACATTGGTCAGGATCACTGCCGAGAATGTGCCGGAAGGAATTAGCCGAAAGGACCATCTTGAAGGCATTCATTCAACCCTTGAAAACTTGGCGCATTATCTGAAAGACTGATTTTTCAATCTGGCAAGGGGCTTTCAGCCATTTTAACTTCGCGCTTTTATGACAAAGAAAGTAATCTTCTTTCATGGTGGCGGCTCAAAACAGGATTTTCAGGCAGATCAAAAGCTTGTTGATTCGCTTGGGCTTCACCTTGGACCATCTTACCAGATTGTATACCCATTTTGCCCGACGAGGGTACTGCTGACCTTGGAAGGCGGCGGCAAATCCGTGAGGCGATATCCGGTAGCGATGATGGCGTGATTTTAGTGGGCCACTCGCTGGGCGCTTCGATGTTGCTGGCCTGCCTCTCTGAATTTGAGATAGACACAGCGCTCGCAGGAGTTTTCTTACTTGCTACCCCTTTTTGGCAGGGCGAACAGGATTGGGTAAAGCCGTTCAGACTCCGCCCGGATTTCGCCGGGAAAATTAGCCGCAGTACGCCGCAATTTCTCTATCAATGTCTTGACGATGAGCAGGTCCCTCAGAGCAATTCGAGATTTACCAAAAGCATCTTACCTGGGCGACTTTCCGCCTAATCCCGACCGGCGGGCATCAGTTCAATGATGACCTACGCATTGTAGCAAAAGACATAACCCGGCTTTTTCAATAATACCTGGTAATCCTGTCTAGGACCTGAAATCTTCTTGCCTGATCTGAGATAAACATTCGTTCGGGGAAAAGGCCAGACATTAAGCGGGATGAATCATTGCGGTCATCTTCCGGGAAGAGTTTGAGGTACCCACTCGATATAAATCTCGACCGGTTAACCCGTCTGCAATTTTTACTCAATGGCCACTTGGCCTGAACTGCCCGGGCATAGTGCAGGTAGATAGATGCTCACGCGCATTGCATCTTCCCTTGTAGGCTGTTCCCATTTCGGGGACGGCCTTTTTCATTTCGATTTATTTCTGCGAAAGCTACCGCCAGACAGCCCGCCTGAAACAAGGGCTTTCGCGGCTGATACTCCCTTCATTTCACTTCGGTCCGTTGCCTTCCACGAACCCTTGCTTTCAGGCGGGATGCAGGCGGTTTTGTGCTCCCTTAGAAAAAATCGAAAAGAACATGAAAAAGACCGTCGCGCAATCCGAGAAACGAAAAGCAGCTCACAAGTTCCGGTAGGGCGGGGCCGGGGGAGAAAAACAGTTTTCAATTTTAAAACAAATCAGAAATGGAAATCACAGGAAGAATTACAAGGGATGCAGTTGTGGCGCAGCTTAAAGATGAGCGCTCGGTGATCAATTTCACAGTGGCTGTTGGCGATGGCTACCGTGATAAGCAAGGCAGCTGGGTTGACCGGACAGAGTTTGTCAGCTGCGCTTTCTGGCTGAATGCCGGGGCGGCTAAGTTGCTCAAAAAAGGGGCGGTGGTGCAGCTTTACGGGCGGATGTCTGCCCGGGTATGGCACGGCTCAGACGGCGAGGCCAAGGCCGGGCTGCAGTTTCATACAGCGGCTTTCAAGCTTATTTCAAGCGGGGTGAGCCGCGAGCGGGAAGACCGGCAGCGGCCAGCTGAGACAACAAATTCAAGGCGCGGTAAAACAAATGACGAGCCGCCATTCTGATATATGCTGGCAGCCGCCCGAGGCTATGGCGGCTGCCGGAATTTCAGGATTTGTATTTACCTCAATGATTTTTACAGACTTAATTAGCTAAAAACATGAAAACGAATTCCAAAGCTGCCGCGCAGCGCAAGGCTGCTAAGAAGCCGGTACCAACTGAGCGGCTGATTGAATCAGCTCAGCTGCAACGCGTGCCGGCCGGGCAGATCGAGTTGAGCCGTTTTAATTACCGCAAGCACGTTGATCAGAACGCGCTGGAAGAGTTTGCCCAGGAGCTGGCAATACATGGGGTGCTCTCCCCACTTCTGGTCAGGCATTCGCCAGCCGGAGGCTACGAGCTGGTTGCGGGAGAGCGAAGGCTTCTCGCTGCGCGAATAGCAGGGCTTGAGCAGGTGCCCGTGCTGGTGACTGATCTCACCGATGAGCAGGCGCGTGAGGTGCAGCTTGTCGAGAACTTGCAGCGGGAAAACCCGCACCCCTTGCATGAGGCGCAAGCGATCCAGCATATGCAGCAGTCAGGCAAATCGATCGAGCAGATCGCGGCGCGCCTGGGCAAATCAAAGAAATTTATTTATACAAGAATAAAGCTCTCAGGGCTCATTGAGGCTCATCAAAATATTCTGATGGCAGGCAAGATGGGTGTGCAGCAAGCTTATGAAATCGCCAGTCTTTCCGCGCCCACCCAGCAGCAGATTTTTGCCCAGTTTTGCCAGAACTGGCAGGATCAGGATTTCAGAATGCCGTCAGGCCATCAGATCAGCCGGTTTCGCTGCGATCTTAGCCGCGCGCCTTTCAACATAAATGACGATGAGCTACTATCTGATAAGGGTGCGTGCACAAGCTGCCCACTTAACTCAACGGCGCTAAGCAGCCTTTTTCCCGAGCTTGCTGGCAATGCCACGTGCAGTGGCTGGGAATGCTTCCAACGGAAACGGAGCGCGCACCTTGCGCGGAAAATAAAGGAGCTGACCCGGGATTTCCAGCCGCAGGCAATCGTTTACACGCACACGGCTCAGCTTGAAGAAATTGCGCACGTACTCTCGGGGTTCGAAGGGCTCAGCTCCCTTCCGCAGTATGCCAAATGGGGACTTTCAGAAATACTGCCGCCACGTATGCCAGAGCGCGAGCACTTCATTGAGCAGGGATCGCAGGATTTGACAGGCGATACAGAGCAGCTTTTTATGGCTGCACTCGATGACTACGAGGCTGATCTGAGCGGATATGAGACTGTGATTGGCTCCTCAGATTGTATGGCGGCTCTTCTAATCGGAGATAATTCGGTGCGGACGGGGTATTTCAGGCAGACCGAAAAGAGTAATGCAAATAGGCAGGCTCCGGTTTCCGCAAAGCAATTTCAGCTCGCAGCCCGGCAGGGCGGGTTGACCCGGCAGGTAGTCTAATCCGAAATTGATCGGCTGACAGCGAAAGAGCAGCGGAGCAAAGAGCTTGATCAGGAAAAAATTCAGCTCCTTGTGCATTCTGCATTTTTAGAGCGGCTTGCGCAGATGGACGATCAGGCGTCTTTGACCGCCGCAGATCGGGTCGTTGTAAGGCTTATTGTCTTTCAGTCGCTGGATTATCAGCTTCGCTATCAGGCAATCGAAGCGCTAGGACTTTCCGGGCATGCGCTGGAAAAAGAGCAGTTCTTTACCAGTTTGGCCTCGCTCACGCCAGCGCAGTTCGCGTTTTTGGTAAGACTCTCACTTGCAGGTAATTCTGCAAGCAAACATCCTGATAATATCAGCGGCTGGTGCTTGCGTGAGCTGGCCAACAGTGCAGGGCTTGATGTTCAGAAAATCGAGCAGGCTCGTCAGCAGGCTGCTCAGGTGCGAATGGTCAAATTCGAGCAGCGGCTTGCTGAGCTGGCCTCTGTTAAAACTGAGCTCTTGCAAGCAGGGCCTGCATAAAGCCGAAGCGAAGATGGCAGAGGAGACCAAGGAAGCGCCCGGGAGTTATTTACGGGCGCTTCTTTTCTTTGCCAAAGAAAAGAAGCAAAAGAAGGTTTGGGGCGCGCAGTCGGGTCGCGTAGCCAGGGACGCCGAGTCCGGGGCGCGTAGCCGGGGACGCTTAGTCCAGTGCACATATGGAGGACGCCTAGGGGAATGCGCGGTGCGGAGCCAGCAGGACATGCTATTCCACTTGTATAGCTTCATTGACGAGCTTTGTGGAAAAAATGGAATCCGATTGGCGTAAATAAATGGATCAAAGCAAGAGATGTGAATCAATTATCTTTGCAGAGGTTTTAGTCTAACCGTCAGTGGAGTTGGCACTGCAGATATCGCTATCGTGCTGGGCACATTGAAATAGAGCGCATGGCCTTATTTCGTAACACTAACCATAAAAATGCTCGTTTATCCACCATGTTAAGACGTTACTTTTTGAATGGACGGTACTTAACACCAACGCCGTAAATCAAATTGGTCCCCAATCCGTGATAAGGATATTCGGTGAACATTTCCGAGACCTTCTTTTCGCCGTAAGCGTATCGGCGAAGCGCTGTAAAACCAATGCTTGGAATAATCTCAAAATCACCAACCTGGAAAGCTGACGAAAGTGTAAAGGGTAGTTGCCAGAAACTCATCAGACGGTTCGTCCTCTCTTGATTGGTAGTGACATCATAGGATATAACTTCCGGCCTGAACGCAAATGACAAGTTTACCTTGCTAGTTGCAGCATAGCTTACCCCGACGTAATGTGCAATCCCCGGCGATTTGTCAGGAGTCCGGATATCGAGCCTGAATTTGCCACCCATTTTCCAATCTACCGTCAGAGCGGGCCAGGGCATGAATCCTCCCAGGTTATTGTGAACGATTGCTCCAAAGCCCAGGCTAAAATTTGGCGTAAATTCCCGGATGAACACTGCTCCTGCGGCTAAAAAGAGATCGTTTTTGTCCACTTCTTTGAAATCAGAATTCAGTGCCGTATTTAAGAACACGTTGTATGCCCATTTCTGATTTAAAGTAGAATAGTAGTAGAGACCGACATTTATGCAGTACAGGTCGGCGGGCAATATCAATTTGTTGTAACCGGTCCTGGAGAAATTTGTGTACCGGAACTGCACATTGGACCCAAACGATCTTACCTGATTTAAGGAATCAACACCTGTATAAAAATTGATCAGGGCAGCAGCGTTAACCTCTGATTGGACCACTGTCCCAGGCTTAGACACGCTATCTACCGGAGGCAAATATTTGGAGCTTGGATTATATCTTCCCGAAAGCTCAATTTGAGAAACCTGGGCGAAACATGCCGCGTAGCTCATTCCCAGTAATATCGTGGCTAGCAGTGATTTATTTGCTTTCATCTTTGTTTTTTTGATTGCAAATAAACCCTTGCGGCAGCGGAGACTGTTTCAAATGCGGTAGTATGATTTCCGAAAAATGAAAGTATCTAGCTATCGGAGCTGACTTGGTGATATGCCATAACGGTTTTTAAAGGAATCACTGAAATGGCTGATTGATGCAAACCCTGTCTGGTAGGCAATGTCTGTAAGTGAGCGGTCGCTTGTAAGTATCTCACTATAAGCGAGTAGAAGCCGCTCTTCCCGTAGATAGCTGAATATTGAATGCCCGAATAATGCCTTAAAGCCTGTTTTCAACTTATAGATATTAATTCCAACCTGCATGGCGATGGATTCTAGCGTAGGCGTAAAAGAAACGTCTGAAAGGATGTATTCACGCGCCTGATTTATCCTCTTGACATCGCCGTCACTGAGCTTTGATAGTATCGCACTCCTTGGATTATCTTCAATTTGTGCGATCTGTAAAGAGAGTAGCTCCATTACCCTTGCTTCGGTAAGCAGTCTGAGGGACGCAGGGTTATACATGTTCGAGTCCAAAGAATGCAAAAGCCTGAGCATCGGAAACGTTATTTGCAGATTGTTTGGGGTGGCAAACAAATGGTCATCTCCACGGTCAATATTGCTTGCCATTCCGTCAATACTGTTGCTTCCGCCTTCTGCGAGGTTAAAGAAATATTCCGGCGAAATATGGATTATCGTCAGGCGTATTTGCTGATTGGGCCGAAATAATGTTTGCTCTGTTTGTTTGGCATTATATATCAGATTGTGTTGCAGGTTTCCAAGCTCTCTAAAAGACCGGTCCGATTGCTTTACATGAATATTTCCTTTTTCCAGGAATAACATTCCCATCATAGCAGGAGCTGCATAGGTTTTCAAACTTACCTGCTCTTTTACATTTATCTCGTGAATATCAATGTGACATTGGCCTGCCCTTATTTCGGTAACACTGCTCGTCCAATACGTTTGGTGAACAGAGTACGCAGTTTTACGGTATGTCGGACATGCTATTTTCGGTGCGGTCAAGATGCTGGATTCTATTACCTCTCCTTCCTTATTCAAGATTTCAATTTTCATGCAATGTCAGTTTAACAAATCTGTCGGGACTTATGGATCGCCGAAATGGATCAACGTTTGCATGACAACTGAATGAACATGTACCCTAATGGGTGTGGGATTATTTGGGCAACAGTAAAAGAAAGCAAAAATTGGAGGGACCTCACGTCTCTTGCTCGCTAGCGGTCAAAACGAGAATCGTGCAAAACATCCCGATCAATAAATATCCGAGTGGCATAACCAGTAATGTGTCCTTCAAAAAAAAGCTGATTGCCGAGCCTATTAACGCACCTACAAAGAAAAAGGTAGTCCCATAAATGGAAGATGCAGTTCCGGCAGCTTCGCCCACCGCTTTCATTGCCAGGGCGCTGCTATTGGGCTCAATGGACATATTAATACCCAAGAGTAGCGCAATGCCAGTGAAAAATGCTACGATCGGAGGTTGGGGCACTAAGTAGGTGACCAGAAATAGAATGCCGGCAATGATAGTGTAAACAAGGATGAGCGCCCGGATCACACGCCTTGATCCGTATTGGCCAGCTAGCCAGGTGTTAACTAAGGCCCCAGCAGCCATTACTATGCCCACGGTAGCAAAAATAACAGAGAATTGGCCAGGTTTCCGATAAATGCTTCCAACCAAAAACTCAGAGTTGGACACGTAGGCGCTGATGCCGCCAAATAACAAGGTGGTAACCGCGGTATACCGGCAAAAGTTTCGATTAGAAAGCACCTGAGAAAATGAGATTGCCAGGCTGCGCGAATTTAATTTGATATGCTGCGATGGTGGAAGCGACTCCTTCATACGCAATGACCAGATGGCAACAATCACGGCGAAAATCGGCGGTGTAAGAAAAACAAATTTCCAGGAAGTCCAAGTCAAAATGGCTGCGCCAAGAAATGGCGCCACGACGGGCGTAAAAAGGAATATCGTGAATATCAGGGACATGGTGCGCGCCATCTTATCACCCGAAAAATGGTCCCTAACAACGGCGATGGTCGTCATAAAAACCGCCGATGCACCCGCACCGCCGACAAACCGCCAGACTAGCATAACAGGCATGCTATTTGACAATGCCGCGGCGAGACCTGCAACAATATAAAGCGCAAAACCGATACGGAGTATTGGAAGCCTTCCATAACAATCAGAAAGCGGGCCAAAAACTAGTTGTAACGCCTGACCAGCAAAAAAAACTGTGACGATGTATGGTGTGCCGGAAGTACTTTCTTCCAGACTGAAATGTTTTCTAATTTCCGCAAAAGCGGGTAGCATAATATCGATACCAATAGCGGTTAGTATCATGCAGCAAGCCGAAAAGCTTGTAAATTCTTTGTACTTCATAGTTTCGTTACGAAAAACGTCGATAGCGTGCCTTGTAATCCAGTGGCAAAAGCCCGACAACTTTCCGGAAAGCTTCCCGGAACGCCTTTTCATCATTGTACCCGCAGGTCAGCATAATGTCCGAAACATGGCAGTCCGTTTCTTCCAATGCTTTTTTTGCGATCTCCATTCTTGCCCGCTGAATGTATCCCATCAATGTGTTACCGGTCGCTTTGATGAATCTTCGGTCAAAGTTGCGACGGCTTGCTGCCAACTCTGTTGCCAAGGCCTCAGGTGAAATCCTCTCGCTAATATGCTCTTCAATATATTCCTGCGCTTTGATTACCACCGGGTCGCCGTGAGTCTTCTGGCCAGCAAAAATTGCAAACGGAGATTGAGTGCTCCTGCCAATATCGATCTGAAACATCTTGCCACAATGGATCGCAGTAGGGCGATCAAAGTATTTTTCTACCAGGAACAGTGCAAGATTTAAAAAAGAGTAGCCGCCACCATTTGTGTAAATGCCCTTGTTAGCAGTCAATACTTCCAGGCAAACCTGCACTTTTGGAAACATATCCCGTAGCTCATCGGCAGCATCCCAGTGCGTAGCGCATGGCATCTTATCAACCAGGCCAGTCGCTGCAAGCAAAAATGCGCCAGTGCAGATGCTGGCGATTTCTGCTCCATTTAAGTGCTGTCTATTAATCCAATCCACATACGCACGCCCACTGCCGAGTATTGACTTGTATTGTTGGGACAATGATGGGATAATGATCATATCGGGCGAAGTAATCTCGTACATGTTCATTTGACTGAGTACCGGAAAATGCATTTTCGGCGCGGTCGCTTCCTGGTTAAGCACGGCCAGGAACATTTTTAGGCGCTTTTTACGGCCGCGACCTTGCCAGTGGTCATCGGCCCATTGTAAGATCTCGCTGACGGCGATAATGCTGCCCCAATTGACAAGACCTTCCGGGACCAAAAAAACGATTTGATGCTGCATACTCCATGTATTTTGAGTGGGACAAATATAGAAGTTTCAAATGTCCACATCGACCCGAATATTGTCCATATGGCCTCATTTTCAGCAGGGATTCCGGTGTATTTTTGTCAAAACATTTAAATATCATAGAAATGCCCAACATCCGACAAACACTTTTGATTGCAGCTACACCTGAGCATATTTATGATGCACTTACTACAAGCGGAGGACTTTCGGCGTGGTGGACACCCAATGTGCAGGCAATCCCAGAGCCTGGTACAATAGCCAGCTTTCCTTTCGCCAATGGGTACGTAAAGCGCATGCAGATCGAAAACCTGACCCCAGCGCAAACGGTGCAATGGAAGTGCATTGAAGGCGATCATGAATGGATCGGGACAACGATCCTCTTTACGCTAGTGCAGAATGATAATGCCGCACTTTTGGAAACAAATCCTGAAATCCGGGGACAGATAGAACAAAACCCCGCGCCGGCTGCCACAATGCTCCATTTCCATCAAGATGACTGGGGCGACTACACTGCCACATTTGCCGAATGCAGCTATACGTGGGGGCAGTTTTTGAGAAGCTTAAAATTGTATTGTGAGACCGGAAAGGGAAAACCATGGCCTGGCCAGCACAGCATTTAACTTCTATGGTTTTGCAAATGGCTGCATGTCGATGCTATCTTGGCAAATAGCTTCGCATCAGGTTACAACCACTACTGGCAGCAACCGATACGCTGCAAAATGCAGTGCATCGACACTGGTAACTAGATGCAGTTGGTTAGAATGTGTCCATATCTCCAACTTTTTCCCTAACATATTGATTTCATATGCGAAGCAACACGGAAATAAAAAGATTGATATTGGAAATAGTGCAGAAAGACGATCGCATTCGTGCTGTATTACTAAATGGTTCAAGGGCGGACGCTTACGTGACACCAGATAAATATCAGGATTTTGATGTGGTTTTTATCGTACAGGCTATTGAAGACTTTTCTGTTAATCACAATTGGATTCATGTCTTCGGAGAATTGATTATAAAACAGCTACCTGACGAGATGATTATCGGAGAGCGCAGTCAAGATAGCTTTGGCTATCTGATGTTGTTTAAAGATGGTAATCGAATCGATCTGACACTATATCCAATTGACTTAGTTCGACCTAATTTTTGGCCGGATAGCTTAACCATCTGCTGGCTCGACAAGGATGGACTTTTTCCAAATTTGCCAGAACCATCCACGGCAGACTATCAAATCAAAGTGCCCGCATTACAGGAATTCACAGACACTTGTAACGAATTTTGGTGGGTAAGCACTTATGTGGTCAAGGGGTTGGCCCGTCGTCAGATTCCATACGCGAAAGAAATGATGGAAACGGTAGTACGGCCGATGTTTATGAAGATGATCAGTTGGCAAATCGGCACAATTACCGAATTCTCAGAACCTTTTGGTAAATCAGGAAAATATATCTCAAAATTCTTGGGAGAAGACTTTTATGAGCGGGTGCTGGCCACATATGCAAATGCGGACCTTAAGGAAAACTGGCAAGCACTAAGCAATATGGCAGAGATTTTTGCCTGGTTATCAGTGGCTGTCGGCGAGAAACTTCGTTTTCCCACTGATACAGGTGAAATACAGAGGACCCACCAATACATAAAGCAGCAACGTGAGATGCATGCAATTTGAAGCCCATGTATGATAACGGAAGAACGGGAAAGACCGTTTCCTGCATTATGCATGAATGCGGTTGTATCGACGATAAGGCATTCCGCCAAATGTTCAGGAATCATTTCGGAATGTCGCCATTGGAATACAAAGTGAAGTATGGAGTCCCGTTGGCGAATGTTTAATAATTCAGGGAGATTTAAATTTTTGACTATGGCTAATAATACAGAAAGCAGAAATGCTTCGGAAATGATGGAGCTCATTTTGGAAGTCGCCCGTAACGACGATCGCATTCTTGCGGTATTGCAGGATGGATCCAGGTCAAATCCAAATGTAACACCTGATATTTTTCAGGATTTTGACATTATCTATGTAGTCAAAGACCTGGCACCCTTTATGCAAGACCCTGGCTGGGTAGATGTTTTTGGCGAAAGGATGATCATGCAGTTGCCGGAAGCTATGGAATTGTATCCTCCCTCACCTGAACTTGAAGGAGCGTTTTCCTACCTGATGCTTTTTACCGATGGAAACCGGATTGATCTATTGATAGCACCCTTGCAAAAACTTGATCAATTTACCTCTGATAGCTTGTGTAAGGTGGTTCTGGACAAAGTTCGCATTTTTGAATCAAGCCCTTTGCCGGTTTCGAGCGATGCCAGTTACTGGATAGAAAAACCTTCCCCCCTGTCATTTACGGATTGCTGTAACGAGTTCTGGTTTACGAGCGGGAGCCTGGGCAAGGCACTTTGGCGCGGCGAGGTGATTTATGTTCAGGAGCTGTTGAATCAGGTAAGCCGCGCGGCACTGCTGCAAATGCTGGATTGGTACATAGGGTGCCGGCATGACTTCAAGGTAGATACCGGTAAGTCCGGGAAATTCTATAGGCGGTACCTGGAACCTGATTTATACGAAAAACTTCTTGCAACCTATCCTGCGGCGAACTTACCCGCGATATGGCATGCGACCTTTGCCACGATGGATTTATTCCGGTATTGTGCTGAATTTATCGCTTCGCAACTGGGTTTTGAATATCCATTAAGTTGGGACAGAAACTTGCGCGCGCATCTACAACACATAGAAAACCTATCGGCTGATGCTGAAAGGATTTATTAACAATGCGATATAAAACAGCAATCAATCGCATCAAACACAGACTACCACCTGGAAACTCCGCCGTCCAAAGGAGATCGTTGATATCAGTAACAAATTTTGGTGAATGCCAGCAGCCACAGATCCAATCGAACGCCAGTGCGACAGTAACTAATAACATGACCAATCCACTAGTTATATTTGAAACATCCAGGCTCCTAATAAGGCGCCTCAAAGCTGATGACTTGATGGATCTGTGTAATATTTGCAGTGATAGCGAAGTAATGAAATATGTCGGCAACAGCGAGCCGCTGACATTGGACCAGGTTAAAGAGTGGCTTGTAGTAACAGAAAACAATTACAAGACTAGGGGCTTTGGCAACTATGCCATTATTGATAGATACAGTAATCTTCTAATCGGGTACTGCGGGCTTGTTTACTCAAAACAAATCCAAAAGATCGAATTGATATACGCACTTAACAAACAGCATTGGTACCTGGGATTTGCCTTAGAGGCCAGCAATGGTATGGTAGCGTTTGGTTTTGAGGTGTTGAAATTAAAGGCGATTTATGCTTCGATTGATCCAGAAAATTCCGCTTCGGAAAATATCTTAAAAAAACTTGGATTCCGATACGTTTTCACGGAAAATGATGAATTCGGTTATCCAACGCGGTACTATAAAATTTCCCAAACCTACTATGATGAAGTTCGCGCCGGGCGCGAAGTGAGGGAATAAGACGCAGCGATCAATATAAGTCTTGGACATGGCCTCGTGAAAGCTTCAGGTCTCTGCATTCTAACATTGATACGATCTTGTCCTTTCAAATAATGCCATCATTAGTAATTTTTAGTGATCCGACGATAGATTCCCTGGCTGCATATGAAGCCGCACAAGTAGCCATCAATCGCTCATCATACCGTGCAGATGGGCACGTTAAATTGTAATTCGATGTTTGTTGCTGTTAAACCCATTTGCAAAACCATAAACTCATATGACAGTTGAGCTTAATATGGCAAAGCCTTGCCGCAAAACAGCTAAAATTCGGGTGAAGAAATGGCTGATCTTTGGGGCTAACGAAACAAGTTCATGAAAGAGAGTAAAATAGCCATTATCAACAAGCGGACGCTCTCAGAGATACACCGCGACCACGGTTTGCCGGCTCCGGCGCACCCATTGATCAGCCTGATCGACTGGCCGAAACATCAGATACCCAAAAACAATTTTTCCGGCGCTGTCGTCTCGGGGTTTTACCGAATCACCTGCAATTTCGGCATGAGCGGCAAATCCAAGTATGGACAGGGTTACTACGATTATTCAGATGGTGGGATGACTTTCGTTGCGCCTACCCAGGTTATTGGCGCATGCGCATATGATGTAGCCGACTCCTGGTCGATGTTCACGCTGTTGATCCATCCGGATTTTCTCTGGAATTATCCGCTGGCAAAGAAAATAAAGCAATATGGATTTTTCTCCTACAACACCAATGAGGCCTTACACCTTTCCGAGAAAGAGCAGGCAACACTTGTCACCATATTTAAGAACATTGGCGAGGAACTAGACAGCCGGATCGATGAGGTGAGCCAGGATGTGATCGTTGCACAAATCGAATTGCTGCTGAGTTATGCCAACCGCTTTTACAAACGGCAATTCATAACCAGAAAGATAGTTAACAGCGATCTTTTACAAAAGATGGAGGACATTCTGGAAGAATACCTGACGGGCGACAAGACGCTGAACGATGGCATCCCGACGGTGCATTACCTGGCCGAACGTTTAAACGTATCGCCAAGCTACCTGAGCGATATGGTGCGGTCGGTTACCGGCCAAAGTGCGTTGGGGGTAATCCACCAAAAACTTATAGAAAAAGCAAAAGAAAAATTATCGGGCACCAACCTCTCAGTCAGCGAGGTTGCTTACGACTTGGGATTTGGGCACCCGTCGTCTTTCACCAAACTATTCAAGTCAAAAACGAAGTTATCGCCACTGGATTTCAGAAAGTCGTTTAACAACTAATGATGATTTTCAGACCAGTCCTGACGCTAGGATTGTTTGAATTGCAGCCAAATAAGCCAACACCGACAGCCTTAAAATGGCAATGAATAACCTCAAAACGGCAAATTTCCGAAGCATTTAGAAGCTGACCTTTGTAAAGACCCTTTGTAAGGGGTGTAGAGAAGGTTAAACTAAAAGTTGAGGAAAAAATGAAAATTGGAATTTTGAATACCGGAAACATCGGGGCCCGCCTGGCAAGGGCATGGGCTGCTGCCGGACACGAACTGATGATCGCGCAGGATGGTGATTTTTGGAAATTAGAACCGCTGCTCGAAGAATTGGGCGACAAGGCCAGGTATGGCTCGATCCGGGAAGCTGCTGAATTCGGCGATGTCCTATTATTTTCCGTTTATTGGCCAAGGCTTGATGCAGTTGTGAATGCAGCAGGGAATGCTTTGGATGGTAAAGTGATCATTGAAACGATGAACCCACGGGGCGTCAACGCTCAATTTGAACACTACCATGACCTGGATTTCATGCGGGACAATTCTACTGCGGAGGTTTTGCAGGCACGGCTGCCAAATGCCCGGGTAGTTAAAGCATTCAATATCTTACCGGCACCTGTGCTGGAAGCGGCGGCATGGTCAGGCTCACCGCTGCAACCCAATATACTTTATGCGAGCGACGATCAGGCAGCGGCTCAGCTTACCCGAGGGCTGATCGTTGATGCGGGGTTCAAACCAGTAAATGCAGGCCTTCTCAAAGCTGCCCGTTCCATTGAGCAGCTCGGCGTGTTGATGCACCATGTTGCCAATCACGAGTACGCAGGAGATGCTGACCTGGTCCGTTTGGGTGTTTCCGTCATTGAAGCAAATCCCGGCCCCATCTTTCGGGAGGGATTAGTTTGAAGATCACTGTTTGCTGCGCTGATACATCCATGTAATGAAACCAACAAAGCCTTCAAGGTCGTCGATCTTGAAGGCTTTGTTGGTTTCATTCACTCATAATTACCTCTCTGTGCTTTGCGCCCCAATCTGAGAGGTCATAAATGATGTTCTGCAAGGACCAACCATATTCGGTCAGGTTATATTTTACTGAAACAGGCTGGGTATCCAGCACTGTGCGCTTCACGAGCTTATTCTGCTCTAATTCCTTTAACTCCTTGCTTAACTGCTTGTTGGAGATCCCGTCGAGATCATTCAGTATCTCTGAAAATCTTCTTTCGCTGTAATAGCACATAGATGAAATGATGGATATTTTCCATTTTCCATTCAGGACGTACATGGCGTCGTGGATCGCCCGGATGTCTCTTTTGTGGCAAGGTTCTTCTGTCATCAGTTACTTGGTTACCGGATATATACTGTTACTTTTGACCATGAAGTTACTAAAATATACCAACCCGCACTAAGTTTGTGGAAGTAATATTTTAACAAACAAGAAAATGGATTTCACAAACAAAAATGTAGTCATAACCGGAGGCAGCCAGGGCATTGGCCTCGCTACGGCAAAAGCGTTTATTAACGCAGGAGCAAGTGTATGGATAACCGGCAGAAGTGCGGCAAATCTCGATAAGGCGGCCGACGAGATTAACAGCGGCAATTTGACAACTGTCGTGTCCGATACTTCAAACCTGGATGGGATTTCCGCATTAGTAAAGGTTATTGAAGAAAGCGGGAAAAAGCTGGATGTGCTTTTTTCTGAATGCCGGAACAGCCACGTTCGCCCCGATTGCAACTGTTACCGAAGCGGACTTTGATGCGCAATTCAACACCAATGTCAAAGGTCATTTCTTTACCCTTCAAAAGCTGATGCCACATCTGGCTGACGGATCTTCGGTGATATTTACATCTTCGGGGGTAGCAACAGGCGCAGCGGTAGGCACCGGGGTTTATTCAGCAACCAAAGGGGCTTTGAACAAGATCGCACACATTGCGCTAAATGAACTGGCTGAAAAGAAAGTACGTGTCCAATATTGTTAGTCCAGGCCCGATACAAACGCCTGGTCTGGATAGCGTTGCGCCACCAGAAGCAGTAGCATACCTGGCTTCCACAACTGCGCTTCAACGGGTCGGAACTGCCGAGGAAATTGCAGGCACCGTGCTGTTCCTCGCTTCCGATGGGGCAGCCTACATCAACGGCGCAGACATCGCTGTCGATGGCGGTTTTATCCAGTACCATTTAAAGTAGTAAGCAAAAGAGTGCCCTAAAACTTAGCCCGGACCGGACGACTTCGCTTCTTCCTGCTCCGGGCTAAAATTTTTCTGGCAAAGCAATACGGTAAAATGGCAAAGCCCGCGGCCACGCATTTGCGGAAATTTGTCAAAACATTAAATCAATAAATCATGTCAACAGAAATTGAAGCAACGAATGTAGGCCTGGCCGCTCAGCCGTTATCGAAAAAGACCGCATTGGTAACCGGCGGATCACGGGGCATTGGCGCGGCCATTGCCAAACGGCTCGCAGCCGACGGCGCATTAGTCGCCATTACCTATAATGCAAGTAAAGGTGCAGCAGAGCAGGTTGTAAGTGAAATCGAGAAAGCAGGTGGCCGTGCCTTCGCAATCTGTGCGGATTTGACCGATGCTGCGGCTATCCCGGCTCTTTTCGAGCAGCTCGACAGTGAATTCAGCAAGCGGACGGGAAGTAATGCATTGCACATCTTGGTAAACAATGCCGGGAACTCCGGTTGGGGCGGCCTTTCCGACGCTACGCCCGAAACCTGGGATACTATGTTTGCCGTTCACGCACGCGCGCCATTTTTTGTCGTCCAGTCTGCATTGAACCGCGTCTCTGACGGTGGCCGCATCATCAACATTTCCTCAGGTGCCGCGACGCGGCCGATGGCAGTAGCGCCGATTTATTCTGCTGCCAAAGCGGCGACCAACAACCTGACTCATTCCCTCGCCATTACACTTGGCCAGCGCGGCATTACAGTGAATGCCGTAGCGCCTGGCTGGATACGTACAGATAGGAATGCGGCCGTGCGTGAGAATGCCGACATGGTGAAGACAATTGAAGGCGATACCGCACTAGGCCGATTTGGCGAAACTTCGGAAATTTCGGCGGTAGTCGCTTTTCTGGCAGGTGATGAAGGGCGATGGGTGACCGGGCAGGTGATCGAAGCCAGCGGAGGATATAAGCTTTGATTCATCGTCTGGTTCTTTCTTACTTGTGTAACCAGCACTTCCCTGGATGCTGATAAACCGGTATCGCCGCGGCGTTACCGCTTTTTTAGCTTAGAGAGATACATAGGTGTAGGAAAATTATGTAATCACCTAGCCAGGTCTAAAAATCCGGTCGTTAAAGTGAAAATTCAATGTCCTGTAGAAAGCTTGCCATTGGTCGCTTCTAGGCATGTTTTATTTCATATTAGGTGAGAGTGTACACCTTAAAATGTAACTTATGCCTTGCTGCAAGCGACCACATTTAAACGGTCGTCTGTAAGGGGGACAAATATGACGAGTGCAGTTCCTATTTTGGTTTGAATCTGAGATTCGGCCTTTCTTTCCCTGAGGATTTTAGAATTATCGTTGGTCGACACAATTGCATTTCACTCGGTGGCATAGAAGTATTCGGTCTAGGCAAATCCTTAATGGGTGAGAGATATAAATTCGAGCAAAGGAATCCTGGCTCGAAAATGCAGGATAGTTTCCTCCAATTCTCGCCTGATGGAGCCGGAAATTATTGTTGTCTGGACCGTTGGAAGCACCCGGGCCCAATAGAAGGACATCCATTGCTAATGTCCACCCACTGTCAAGTGCATTCATGGATCTTTGGAAACTGAGCTATCCAAAGTCATGAAATATCGCGATATCCATTTGGAAATCACGACATTTCATGACAATCGCCTACTTTGAAAGTTGTTTAATATTCTGATTATTAAACAGTTATTTAATGGCAAGGGATTTGTGATTGCTATGTCGTTTGGCAAATCGTTTTTCAAAATCTGCCTCAATTGAAACCCACTTACCTCACCATGAACTGAAATGAAAGAGAGCGAAGACATTCTAAAAAAGATATCAGCAGATCTTTTGTCTGTCAAGCAGATAACTCATCTGGCCGATATATTTAATACGTCGTTGAAGGCTGCACTATCTTACTGTGAGGGGGCTATTTTTTCATTGGACTGTCATGATAATATGCTATACAATTTGATCCAGATGCCCAATCCATTCCGGGAAAGTCCATTCTTTTTACAACATGTTCTCCTCAAAAGCCTGTCTACGGACGAGGTGTTACTGACGGAAGGTAATGAGGACTTCGCCGAATTTCGTA
The DNA here is from genome assembly GCF_900101885.1 of Dyadobacter soli. Classification (GTDB taxonomy): domain Bacteria; phylum Bacteroidota; class Bacteroidia; order Cytophagales; family Spirosomataceae; genus Dyadobacter; species Dyadobacter soli. Next base: position 237,611 of record NZ_FNAN01000011.1, read on the forward strand.
TCCGAGACGGATTGCAAACGTGGCGTTTCGGTAAGTATCTCTCTTCGATACCGCCAGTAGGTTCGGCGATAGTTGTATTTCCAATGCGGCAGGGAAATGATTTTATTGGCAACCTATTCCTGTTATTCACGGACGCATCGTCTTTGGGCGACTACGATATTAAGATGCTCATGTTAATATCTGTGAGTATAAATCTGGTACTTATCGACGTTCTTGCGCGCGAGAAGGTTTTGTTAAGCGATAATCTATTTCAGGAGCGGCTACATGAGCGGATGGCTCAACTAGAAGCTTTGGCTTTGTTGGGAAATGCCATCGCGTCGGTCCGGAGTTTTGAGAAATTGCTCGAAATAATCGACAGGTATACCATTAAGTTTATCGGATTCAGGAATACGATGTTCGTTACGCTGAACGACAATCATCCTGCTGATAAGCTGGTATCTGAAATGCATTTTGTTAACGGGGATGCCATGGCCAGGAACAAAATCGATGACGGATTTGTGGATAGGATGCTGCCGGGCGAAGGTCCGGTCATTTACAACATTGAGGAACTTGCAAAAACCAGCCCTCTGCCCGGTTATATGAAAGCAGTCTCTGACGCCGGCATCGTAAAGGTTGCTATGGTTAGATTTTCCGATGCAAAAGATGCTCCGGGCGTTTGGCTCCTTGCTTTTGACCACAATCGTCCATTATCACCAAACGCAATGCAAATGGTAAAGGACGTTGCTAAAATGATTACTTCCGCGACTCAGAACGTTTTCACAAGTCTGGAATATGAACGTCGTGAACTGGAAAAGAATCGTTTGATTCAATTCAGCAATAGCATTGCCTCCATTAGAAACAAGGCTAATTTGGCTAGAACGGTTAAAGATCACCTGCACGATCTTTTTGAAATTGATGACTTTCTACTTTGGTCGCTTTCCGAAGACCATTCGTTCAGATTTCCTGTTCTTTTTGATGATGAATCAATTTTTGCCAGTCACCCGGCATTTAAGGCGCGCACTACCGAGTTCAGGAATCACGATGGGATCTACAATGTTATTCTCGCCGGAACCGGGGTTAGCTATTTTGATGCCTGCGATCTCGAAAAGGCCTATTCGGAACACCCTTATTTTGCAGAGGTAATCGAAACTTCCGACATCAGGGCCATGGGTGGAAGCGTGCTGCGTATAGGTGAAGAGGTGATCGGTTTGCTCACATTTTCGAGCCACCGGATACAATTGGTTAAAGAGCGGGAGGAATTGTATCTGAGCATTTGTTCTCAGCTCGCAATCGTCGCATCCAATATGCTTGCAACGGACAAAATTTCAGCGCAACTGGCAGAAATCAGTAAATTGAAGGAGCGGTTGGAAGACGAAAAAATCTATTTGCAAGAAGAATTGAAAACATCCGCCAATAATTCGGATATGATCGGCAGTAGCCAGGGCATTAAGACTATCCATAAACTTGTTGAGCAGGTTGCATATACCGACAGCACGGTCCTGATCCTTGGCGAAACCGGCACGGGGAAGGAGCTCGTTGCAAGATCGGTACACAATAATTCGCCTAGAAAATCGAAGCTAATGGTCAAGGTGAATTGCGCAGCATTACCGGCTACTCTGATCGAATCTGAACTTTTCGGCCATGAGAAGGGAAGTTTCACCGGCGCATCAGAACGCAGGCTGGGCAAATTTGAGCTGGCAAACCATGGCACATTGTTTCTTGACGAGATCGGCGAGCTGCCGCTGGATTTGCAGGGAAAACTTCTGCGGGCAATTCAGGAAAAAGAAATAGAAAGAGTGGGTGGAAAGGCGGTTATCAAGGTCGACGTTCGAGTGATCGCTGCCACGAACAGGAATCTGGAAAAAGAAGTTGCCTCAGGGAAATTCCGGAGTGATTTGTATTACCGGATCAACATTTTTCCGATCCGCATTCCGCCCCTTCGCGACCGGATCTCCGACATTCCGCTTCTCGCAAGTCATTTCATCTCCAAGTACGCGGCGAAGGTCGGAAAAGAAATAAGATCTATGAATACAAGTACTTTACGAGAATTGCAGCGGTACAATTGGCCAGGAAATATCCGCGAGTTGGAGCATACAATCGAGCGAAGCGTATTGCTTACCAAGGGAGATACATTGAAGACCTTTGACATTCCAGTAGCTAATTCGGATAGGAACGATGAAAGTATGTATCTTGAAAAGAAAATTAAAACGATCGATGAAAACGAACGCGAGCATATTGTGAGGATACTTAAAATGTGCCATGGGCGGGTTAATGGCCATAACGGCGCCGCAATATTGCTCGGGATTCCACCCAGTACTCTCAACTCCAAAATGAAGCGGCTTGATATCAGGAAACGGGAGATGCGGCCTTAGTACCAACACTAGCAACGACAGAAATCCATGGAGGATACACTATTAATCGTCGAGGACCAGTTTATCGAAGCCAACAACCTAAAAATCATTCTTTTAAAGGCTGATTACCATGTCCTGCCCATTGCCAGGTCCGTAGACGACGCACTGGCAATCATCGATAGGCAGGTACCAGACCTGGTACTTCTTGACATCTTTTTGAAAGGTGAGCGGACCGGGATAGACCTGGCACATATTCTCAAAGCGCGCGGAATCGCCTTCGTATACTTATCGGCCAACTCGGACAAAAGTGTATTCACCGCAGCTAAAATGACAGGACCTTACGGCTTTCTGATAAAACCTTTCCGTGAGCGCGATGTGCTGGCAATGCTCGACATCGCGTGGTATCACCACTCGCAAAAAGTGATGGTAAAGGATAATGAGGCCAAGCCCAAAAAGACCTCTAATAATCCTGTCCGCGACAGGGAGCTTAAAAAAATCGTCGGAGAAAGCGGCGCTATCCAGGCCTTATTGAAGAACGTCGAAACGGTGGCGGACACCAATGTGCCGGTGCTACTCCTGGGCGAAAGCGGAACTGGCAAAGAGCTTATTGCCAAGTTCATACATGAACTTTCCGAAAGGCGTTCGGGTAAACTGATAGTAGTGGATTGTGCGGCCATGCCCCCGCATTTGGTCGAGTCGGAGCTGTTTGGGCACGAAAAGGGAAGCTTCACAGGCGCCACGGAAAAGAGGATCGGTAAGTTTGAGCAAGCCGACGGCGGTACGGTATTCCTGGACGAAATTGGGGAACTGCCGCTCGATCTCCAGGTGAAATTTCTAAGAGTTTTGCAGGAAATGGAAATCGAGCCGATTGGCGGCAAGCGGAAGAAGGTCAATATCAGGATACTGGCCGCGACCAACCGTAATCTGGAAGAAGAAATGGCGAACGGAAGGTTCAGGATGGATCTCTATTACCGCCTCAACATTTTCCCTATAAACTTACCAGCCCTCCGGGACCGGAAATCGGACATCATGCCACTGGCAGTTTATTTTCTGGAAATGAACGCCGCAAAATTCGGCAAGAACATTACCGGATTTTCTGACGAAGTACGACAAACCTTAACTCATTACGACTGGCCGGGAAACGTCCGGGAGCTGGAAAATCTCATTATCCGCGCCATTCTGCTATGCCACGGCAACCAGATCGGCGAAGTTCAGGTGCCCGGCCCCTCCGTTACAGGAGAAACAAGCAAGGGCCTGAGAGTTAAAACGATGACCGAAAGTGAAAGGGACCATATTCTGGCTGCGCTCCGGCAATGTAACTGGAAAATCTACGGTCCCGGAGGTGCAGCGGAATTGCTCGCCATTAACGGTTCTACGCTGAAATCGCGCATGAAAAAACTTGGGATATAGAATAGTAAAACTGGTTTGTACTCTGCGATCGAACGGGAACGACATTTCGCCACTTTGCAATAAATAGCGAAATACCGATGTTATAGCGAACCTATTTTTTTAATTAAGTATCTGAAATACAATGTATTATCAATTGGCAAGGATTTTGTAATAGTTAATCTGCACCCAATTGAATATTGTATGATAAGCTATGCGGTTTACCCAAATACTGCTTTTCGGCAGTCACAAACAGCCAGTTGTAAAAGTGAACATCTTGAAATCTATGCGCTCAATGAAGCATATTTTTCCAATCGGCCAGCGATTAGAAAGGATCAGGTCGTAGAAATAATCTGGGTCAGGAAAGGGCGATTGTACATCATGCATGATCTAGAGACCTATAAAGCTGAAGCCGGAACGATCGTGTTCCTGACGCGGGGACAGACCTTTGAAATCAGGTCTTCGGAAGCTATCCTGGATGGTTTGGTATTACGTCTTTCGGCTGGTATAATGCCTGTTGGATCGGATTTACCTTACCCCAATATTGTAAACAGTGCGTCACGAGTTTTTGAAATAGACAACTGGACTACATCCGCTGTCATACGCATTGTCCAACTCATGCGGCGGGAACTGATAAACGCGGGCGGTAAGCAGGACGAAGTTCTCTCGGGTTATCTGAAAATCATGCTCATTTATTTATTCAGACGCCCCTCGGTCACACTGAGATCATCTTTGAGAACGGACATTTCGGTGCTTGCCCGCAGGTTCTTTGATCTGCTCGAACAGCAATACTCCGTCAACAAAAAGGTGAGCGAGTATGCCGACGAGTTGGCCGTCAGCCCGAATCATCTCAACCAGATTATCAAGCAGGAGACCGGAATGTCGGCCGGAGCAAATATTCGCAAACGCCTGTTGGTGCAAGCGCAAAGGATGGCCAACGTCCACGGAATCAGCATGAAGACGGTCGCCTACCAGTTGGGCTTTAACGACGCCGCCCATTTCAGCAAATTCTTCAAGATCGGTTGCGGCTGCAATTTTACCGACTATCGGAAAAGGATCATGGAGAGTGCCTGAGCAGCTGAAATAAAACCAGCTTTCCAACGTGCGTATGCACGCTATCGTTTCGCAGTAATCACTTATCATTCACATTATAGACCCGTTTCAACTATGAAAAAGAAAATTCTATTTGTTGTATCCAGTGCAGATGTCATCGGACCCAAGCACCGCCGCACAGGAAATTTGCTTACGGAAGTAGCCCACCCTTACGAAGCGTTTAAAAAACAGGGATATGACATCGACATCTACAGTGTGAAGGGCGGAGAGGCACCCATCGATATGGTGGAGCTGGACGATCCGACCAACATTGCCTTTCTGAATGATGACGGGGCACAAAAATTTAAAAACACACAAAGCATTGAGAGTGTTACTGTGGATGGGTACGACGCCGTTTTCGTTCCGGGTGGGCTCGCTCCTGTCGTAGATATGCCTGAAAATCAGACCGTTCAGAAGATCCTTTCATCTATGTACGACAAAGGCGGCGTAGTGAGCGCGGTTTGCCATGGCCCGGTTGCATTGATCAACGTGAAGCTCAAAGACGGGTCTTATCTGGTGGACGGCAAAAGCGTTACCGGGTTCAGCATTGCCGAGGAGGAAAATTATGCGAAGGAGGATGTTCCTTTTGAATTGGAAACCGCATTGAAATCACGGGGGGCAAAATATAGCCGCGTAGACCCGTGGCAAGCGTACAGCATTCAGGACGGCAGGCTGGTTACGGGACAAAATCCTGCGTCCGCCAGCGGGGTCGCCGAAAAAGTCATAGGGATTTTGGAAGCCTGAAATATTTAAGAACATCTTCTTCTGTCAGCCGGGGGAAGATGTTCCGGTTTCGTCAATCAGCATTCTGGAACTACCATTCATGATAATTTCAAACTCTAAATCTTATGAGTGCTATCACCACAATTGCCAAATGGGAAGTAAAACCTGGAGAACTGAAAACAGTGCTGAGCCTGCTTTCCCAACTTGCCATCAAAAGTAAAGAAGAAGAGAGTAACCTCTTTTACAATGTACTTCAAAGCAATGCCGATCCCAACCTAATCGTGCTACTGGAAGGCTATGCCGATGAAACGGCGCTGACAAGCCATCGCAATTCCGAACATTTCCAGCAGTTCGTAGTTCAGGAAATTGTTCCAAGGCTCGTTAACCGGGAAGTGATTCTTGCGAGAGAAATAACTTTGGACGATTTTTATCCCAACTAACAAATGGAAATTACAGCAGAACTGGCTCTTGAAATCGCACATCACGCTGCACGTAAGGCCCACGAAATAAAAGTACCCGTAAACATTGCAGTGATCGACACCGGGGGGCATTTGAAACTGTTTTACCGCATGGAAGAAGCCTATCTTGGCTCTATCGACATTGCGATCGGCAAGGCGCGGACATCCATGCTTTTCAGAATGAATTCGGAAGGTGTCGGAAAGTTTCTCGATCCTGAAAAGAGGACATTTGGCATGGTGAACACCAACGGTGGCCTCGTAGCATTTCCGGGAGGAATGACAGTATACCGTCAGGGGCAAATTGTGGCGTACATAGGTGTGTCAGGCGGCAGCCTTGAAGAAGATTTCGCCATCGCAACCGCTGGCAGCGCCGGATAAAAACGACTTACCCTTATGACCGATTCCGAAAATACCCCCCTTTTCAAATTGTCTCTGAGCGAAATCGTTCCTGAGATGGGGACGATTTTCATTCCGGATATTAGTGGCTTTACCCGTTTTGTGCACAATACGGATTTTGCAACCGGTCGCCGCATCACCTACGAGTTGCTTTCGGCCATTATTGATCAGAACAACTTATTATTCAGCATATCGGAAATAGAGGGTGATGCGATATTTTTTTATAAATATGGTCCTCCGCCCTCAGCGTTTGAATTGCTGGAACAATATAAAAGAATGCTCAATGCATTCAACGTGCGGCTAGGCCATATCAACAGGGCGCTGGGTGTGACCTATGATCTGTCCTTAAAACTGATTGCGCATTACGGCCCAGTTGCCGAGTACGATCTCAAAGGTTTCAAAAAACTGTATGGAAAAGCCGTAGTCGACGCGCATGTACTATTGAAGAATGAAGTTGCCAGCCATTCCTATGCACTGTTGACCGCCGACCTGCTTAGCTCGGCAGATCCGGTGAGGCTCGAAGATTTGCCGCCAGGCATTCAGTCGCAAAGTCTTTGCCACAACAATGGAGATATAGTTCATGTATGCTATACGTATTTTGACTTTGCCAAAACCGGTCTTGAAATGTAATTCCGCATGTTAGCAGACATTCCAGCCGTAGGAAAAAACCGAACAAACCATGTGCGCAACCTACACTTATTGGTGAGCCTCTGCATGGCGATAGCCGTTATGCCACGGGTAAAAGCACAGGGGGCCGATCCTTACGCCTTTTGGTTAATGCCGGCAGTCAATTACCAGATTTCGGAAAAACAATATGGTTTTGCACAATTAGGCTGGAACCCCTTACAAAAGCTGATGCTCGGTTATGGAAATTTTATCATCAGGCCCAAGCCCAATTTCGACGTAAACATAGGCTTCATGTACATCGATGTTACCAACCGTGAAGTAGAGGAGTGGACTTTAATGAATGGATTTACCGCTAGGATTCCCGTAGGAAAAATGCTGATCGAAAATAGGGGGCTCGTATGGAACAGGTTTATTACCAATGCCGACGACATGCACTTTTACCGAAACCGTGTGCGATTGATGTTGTCGTTTGGTAATGCGTCGCAATTCTCACCCTATTTAGTAGACGAGTTTAGCTACTCATTTAACAGAGGTGACTTTTCGAGAAACCGGATTGGAGCAGGATGTCTCCTTACGCTATGCAAAAGAGTTGTGCTTGATGTGAGCTATGCACGCCAGAGCGATCGAATTAGCGGGAAACTCAACCTCTTCTTCATAATGGCAACAGTCCGGCTGCCGCCGGGCAAACATCATTGAAATTGACATCAAATCAAATCGAAAGTACATTGAATTGCCCTGTCTTTATGGGGTAATTTAGGGATTATTCAAATGCCTGATCCGCAAACCACCACCACGCCGGAGGCCAGGATTTGCTGTTACGTATAACTGGCGACGTCAGGTATGCAAGCGCCTTTCTCATTTCAAGACCTGTTTCAATTAATAAAAAGGCTTATGAAGAAGATATTCACGCGGCGGCCAGGGAAAGTGATCGTCATTACGGCAATCACATTCGTATTCTATGTGGTCGAGGCAGGCAGGTCGCCGAAGGACGCACTTACAGATGTATCGTCTCACGATAAAGCACTTCCTACCCGCCAGGTTCCGTCCGATGCTGCCGACCGGAGAGCCAATGAATCAAAGAAAGCCTTCCTGGAAGCTTACAGGGTATTTATGCATCCACGATGTATGAACTGCCATCCGAAAGGCGATACGCCGTTTCAGGGCGATGACAGTCATTTACATCCGCAAGGCGTAACCCGGGGACCGGACGGCAAAGGCCTGTATGCGAATAAATGCGCTAACTGCCATCAGCCGCAAACCGGTGAGCTCGAAGGAGAACACATGCCTCCGAGCCATCCGACGTGGCATTTGCCTCCAGCACACAGGAAAATGGTGTTTGAAGGAAAGTCCCCCCGGACACTGGCTGCCAGCTTTAAAGATTCCAGCTTCACAGGTTTCGCAACAATGGAGCGGTTTATCGAGCACGTGGAAACTGACCGCCTTGTCCGTCACAGCTTTACCTACGGAACGAGACCACCACTGTCCCACGCGGAATTTGTAGCTAAAGTGAAAGAATGGATCGAAAAAGGAGCTGTACTCCCCGACAAATAGTCCGGCTTGTAGGACTTAAACCTGATAACCATAATGGAAGATGCACTGAACTTTAACCGGCGTGAATTTTTCAGGGCCGGCGCCGTAATGGCAACGGGGTTGCTCATCCCGTTTTATTCATATGGCGGCAAGAAAGGGCAAGCCGAGCCGGAGAACGGGATGCTAAAACCAAACTCCTACCTCATGATCGGCACGGACGGACACGTCAAAGTGTTGCTGTCCCGTTGCGAAGTGGGTCAGGGCATCTGGACTGCCCTTCCCATGCTGATAGCCGAAGAACTCGATGCAGATTGGCGGAGAATCAGCGCCGAACATGCACCTGCCGCCGTCGACTACTATCACACCATGTATGCCACACAGCGCACAGGTGGTTCTACGAGTGTGGTCTCCGAGTTTGATCGGTACCGCAAGGCGGGCGCCACGGCCCGATACATGCTCGTGCAGGCGGCCGCGGCGCGCTATAAAACAGATATGGCAAGTTGTCGCACAGAAGACGGCCAGGTGCAGATTGGAGAGCGGAAAATCGCCTACGGTGATCTTGTAGAAGATGCGGCGAAACTGGCAATTCCAGCCGATGTGCCGTTGAAAGATCCGGCTAATTGGAAGTTTATCGGAAAAAGCATGAAGCGGCTTGATACGCCCGACAAATGCAGCGGGAAGGCCATATTCGGGTTGGACGTACGCCAACCAGATGCGTTGGTGGCCGTAGTCGCGCGGAACCTGATAGAAGGCGCCCGCATTAAAAGCTATGAACGCGAAAAGGCTCTTGCGGTCCCTGGTGTGAAACAGGTAGTGCCCATTCCGCAGGGCATGGCTGTTCTGGCCGACAATTTCTGGGCAGCAAAACGGGGGCGGGACGCATTGAATGTCCAGTGGGACCTTGGTGCATATGCAGGGCTAAGTAGCGAAGGGATTCTGGCCGATTACAAGAGCCGGGCTGATGAGGGCGGCATCGTAGCCGTGGAGGCAGGAGATGTCGAGAAGATGCTGGGTTCAGCGGCAAAAGTGGTAGCGGTCGAATATTACCAGCCGTTTATCGCACATGCGCCGATGGAACCGTTGAATGCGACCGTAAGGCTCAGTCTAGATAAGTGTGAGGTATGGACCGGTACGCAAACACAGACAGACGACCAGAATGCCGCTGCCGAAATTACCGGATTACCCAAAGAACACGTGTTTATCAATACCATGTTCCTGGGCGGATCCTTTGGCAGGCGAAACATTACCCGTTCCGACTATGTCCGGGAGGCGGTTGAGGTTGCGAAAGCTTCCGGAAAGACTGTCAAAACTGTATGGACGCGCGAAGATGACATTCAGGGTGGACGGTATAGACCCGCATTTCTCCACCGGTTCAAGGTTGGCCTGGACAAAGACGGTAAACCTGTCGCATGGAAGCAGATCAGCGTGGGACAATCAGTGATGACAGGCGGTCCGTTCGAAAAAGTAGCGGTAATCAACGGTGTAGACCAATATTCTGTTGAAGGCATGAAAGATGCTGCACACGTTGCCGCCCTCGCTGATAAGAAAATCGAGGTCAATGCTCCCGTGCTACCATTCGGGATTGACAACTGGCGGGCCGTCGGACTGAGTCACACGATATTTGCTATGGAAAGCCTTTCGGACGAATTGGCCCATGCCGCCGGTAAGGACCCCCTTGATTACCGACTGATGCTTTACCATGACGAACCCAGGCTTGCAAATGTACTAACGCTTGTCAAGCAGAAGAGTGGCTGGGGAAAACAGCTGCCGAAAGGGCGCGGCATGGGCGTGGCCGCCTTCAAAGGTATGGGAAGCTTTGCGGCGCTGGTAGCCGACGTAAGCGTCGATGGCAAATCGGTGAAAGTCCATAAAATGACCTGCGTAGTAGACTGCGGCGTTGCAGTTAATCCTGATGGTATTATAGCTCAGGTCGAAAGCAGCGTCGGACACGGGCTGTCCGCAGCGCTGTACAGCGAAGTCACGTTTAAAAATGGTAAGATTGTCCAGCGCAACTTCTATGATTACAAATCCCTGCGTATAGAGGAGATGCCGGAGGTGGAGACGCATATTGTGCCGAGCCGTGAAAAGCCCGGCGGCATTGGGGAAGCGGCGGTGGGGCAGGTAATGCCGTCCCTGACCAATGCGATTTTCGCTGCAACAGGCAAACGCATCAGGACGCTGCCCGTATACAGCAATATTTAGTTTTGGTTTAACACAAAAAAATATTCGCTATGATCACAGTGAAAGTTAATGGCGTCACTTATGATGTGGACGTGCCGTCGGAAATGCCCATACTGTGGGTACTACGCGATATTCTTGGCTTTACCGGAACAAAGTTCGGATGTGCGGCGGCTCAATGCGGCGCCTGTATGGTTCATCTCAATGGCGCGGGCATCCGGTCATGTATCACCCCGGTAGCCCGGGCCGAGGGTAAGGATATCGTTACGATCGAAGGTTTGAACGACGCGATCGGCAAATCTGTCCAGCATGCTTGGGAAGAAGTCGACGTGCCGCAATGCGGTTATTGTCAGTCGGGACAGATCATGGCGGCGACCATTCTCCTACGCGAAAACCCTTCTCCGAGCGATAAAGACATCGATCACGCGATGTCCGGAAACATCTGTCGCTGTGGAACTTACAAGCGGATAAGAGAGGCCATCCACCTCGCTGCCAGAAAATAAATTTGTATTACCACTTAGATTTGCAAGTAACGGTATTTGGCATTAACTTCCTCTTTCACTTGTCATTATACCTTTGTTCATTAGCCCCCTTCGTTATGAACAGATCACCACTATTACGCAACAGGCTGTTCTATTTGGGATGGCTGTTATGTTCGTACCTTTCACCTCAATTTGCCCGCGCCCAGTTTTTTCCCAGCGAGCCGGTCATTGCGGAAAAACACTTGCCCCATTTAGTGATGTTGGTGCAAAACCCGTCTACATCATACCATGTCCGATCAGACGCGTTGATCGATTTGGCGAATCTATATTACAACAAGCCGCGAAAGCGGTACAAGGACCTGGATAAGGCCATAGCCTATGCGCGCGCGGCGCAGAAGGGGCACGCCGCCAGAAAGGAAAATGATACCTGGCAACGTGCCGCTACGATTATTGCATTAGCCGCCATTGACAAATCGGATTTTCAGCAGGCAGAAACAACATTATTGGAATTGGCAGGAAGTCGTAGGCTGGATTTACAACTCAGACTTGCTTACGCCTATTGCGATGCCGACAACGATTTCAAGGAGAAAGACTGGTTAAGGGCGCTCGCGCTGGCCGACGATGCTGTTGAAAGTGCCAGCCAAATGCACGACACTGTACGGGAAATCCAGGGACGCCAGATTGCCGCGCTCGTGCACGCGAAACAGCAAAATCCCCGGGCTGAAACAGAATTGCTGGAAATTGTAAAAAGATTCAAGAAAGCTAAAAGCACATTCTATCAGACGACGTATATGGCTTTAAGTGAGTATAAATTTTACCTGGGAGATCAATTCAAATCCATGTATTATTCACTTGAAGCCATCCAAGCAATGAAAGGGTCTGGCGACTCGGCTATGGCCGGAGATATTTATGCGAATCACGCACTGATATGCGCGGACAACGACGAATATGGAAACGGGTACAACTACATTCATCTTGCAATCAAGCATTATGGACGGTTAGCTGGACTCCATGATCTTTCCGACGCAAAATTTCTATCTAACGTTGAATATATTTTAGCCAAAACGGATGATTATGAAAGAGACCTTGCACAAATGAGCGTTTTAATTGCAAACACACCGCCTCAGAACCCCTCGGATGAAATTTACCATAACATCATTATGGGCAGGATTTATCGACAAATGAAAAATTTCAATAAATCTGAAACATATTATTTAGCGGCAAGTCGAATAAGTGCAAAACATAAAATACCCAAGCTGGTGCTGACAAAGGGGTTGGCAGAGCTTTACATAGATATGAAGCAGTATGCTAAGGCCGCTCCTCTTCTACACCGGGTGCTTAATTATCAACAATCGCTGCCCAACGGTGATGTATTGCATGCACAACTCATGGCATACCTCGCAGATTCTGCCAAAGGAGACTACTACGACGCTTTAAAGCATTTAAGTGCGTGCAGTACATTAAATGATTTTGAACTGAAAAGAATACGTGAAGAAAACGGCCAAAAACTTCGTGAAATGTTTGAAGCCAAGCAGCGTGAAGACGAGATCAAGATAAAGGACCGGGATATAAGGCTGCTTAACCAGAACGTCAATATGCAACGAGATCGGGTACAAAATGCACGCCTGACAACTTTTACGTCTGTCGCCATTACAGTATTGGTAACTATCATCGCCGGCCTGATCTTTTCAAAATATAATCAGAACATCAAAAGCAGCCGCGAAATCAAAGAGAAAAATGAAATTATTACCAGCAAGAACATCGCGTTAGAACATTTAATCAGTGAAAAAGAGTGGCTCCTTAAAGAGGTAAATCATCGGGTAAAAAATAACCTTCATACAATTATGTGTCTACTAGAGAGCCAGGCCGCATTCCTTGGCAACGACGCCCTGAAGGCATTGGAGACCAGTCAAAACAGAATCTATGCAATGTCATTGATACATCAGAAGTTATATCAATCCGATGATATGCAGACCGTCGATATGCAAAGTTACTTTACTGATTTTCTTAACTTTTTATTCGAATTATTTTCCATCGGTAACAGAGTGACTATCGTGCAAAAGGTGGAGTCCATTAAAATACAAACGGCACTTGCTATTCCTCTGGCACTTATCGTAAATGAGGGTGTAACAAACGCACTTAAATATGCTTTTCCACGGAATCTTCGAGGTACAATTTCAGTCTCGCTTCACAAGGAAGGAAATCAGATGATTTTAGAAATCGAGGACGATGGCATTGGTTGGGATGAGAGCAGCTACAATCACCAAAGTTCGCTAGGAATTCAGCTCATGAGAGGGTTAAGCGAGGATTTGGGCGCCAGGATCGTGTTTGAAAACCGGGGCGGTACCAAGGTTTCGCTCATTCTGAAATATGAAGTAAATGAGCAGGAGAAAATCAGTAATTCGATGTTCGGATAGCAGGGTCTGTTTCTACCTCAAGTGCGACAGATTTTACATTGTCTTATAAGTGATTGTTGTCAAAATTTACATAGTGGACGAACACCCCTGCTTGAATAATAATCCCGTTTTGACATGATCCAGCACTACTTCAGACCGGCAATGCTTGTGGCCGGACTAATTTTAACACTATGTCTTTTGGTCAGCCCGGCCCTGGAAGCCAAAAACGTCAGGTCAGCGTCCACTGAACCGGAACGCATGGCGCGCTCTTGCTGCAAAAAAGGACCGGCCACTTACAATTATGTTATTTGTAGACGCCAAATCAGGCACTCAACAGCAATTCAGAGACCTCTATTATAAAGCAATGCCGCACTTCCGTGCAGAGGCCGGTGTGATAACATATCAGCTATCTGAAATCGAGGGCCGCGATGCGCAATTCGTATTACATACCTTGTTGGAGATCGCCCCAATGACACGCGAATGATAACAACGAACAAACAACATCTTTACCACTTTAAATTCAATCCTGATGAATAAGAAACTTCAACTTACCGCAAGCCTGTTGATTCTTTTAAATGCCGAATTTTCAAACGCGCAGAATAACGTAGTCCAGCTTGAAATTATCAATCAGCTTTCTTCCAACGCGTCCGTTGCATCTATGCCTGTATCTCAGCTGTTAAATGCACCAGGCAACGAAGGGTTAAAAGCATTTTTCTTTACACCTGTGAAAAACAACACTATTTTGAAAGGCAAGCGGCTGGCGGTAATTGCTGCCGACGGCTTTGAAGAAATAGAAATGCTTGGCCCGGTCTGGTATTTTCGCCAGCTGGGTGCAAAGGTTGATATCGTGGCGCCTAAATTCAATCCTACCCCGGAAAGATACGGCCTCAGCACACCTGAAATGGCAAAAGACCACATCATGGCCATCCAGTATCTGAATCCCGTCGGATGGGTGAAGGTCGATCGTACCGCGGATCAAATTAAAGTGGACGAATACGACGCCATTTTTATCCCCGTCGGAGCCTGGAATCCGGACAATTTGCGGTTCGACAAAGATGTGTTGCGGTTTATCAAGGAATTCAACAAATCCGGAAAGTTGGTTGCCGCGATATGTCACGCGCCCGTTGTACTGGCGTCAGCCGATATCCTGAGAGGAAGAAGGCTCACTGGTTACTGGAACGTTCAGGCAGATCTGGTAAACGCCGGCGGAATTGTTTCCGATGTGCCGGTCATGGTCGACGGAAACCTCATTACCAGTCGCCATCCTATCGACGTAGCCGACTTCTCAAGGGCAGTCGAGGCTTGGTTGACAAAATAGTATAGCCAAAAATGTCCGAGGACCGCCAGTTCGTGGCGACTCCCGGACGGGCAGTGTCAACCTTCATCAAAATAAGATAGATTTCTTTGGCCAGACCGGTTCTGGTAAATCAACCTCACCGAGTATTTCCAGGATCTCAATTTCAATGGCGCGGCAAATGGAGAGCATAGGTGTGTCGTTGTGTAACCCCTCGAAAGGATTTTCAGAATAGTCACCAATCATTTCCATGGTGAGATAAACCCAGCCAATAATGACGCCAATGGGAATGCTCAGCCAAATTTCCAATCTGTTTTTGGCCAGTTCACCTATTATGCCAAATGGCAGCAGGAAAATAAAAATGCACACGAACAAAAAGCTGAAAGTCGCGTATTTTCTTGGGAAAGGGGTTTGTTTAATTCGTTCAAGCCTGCCCAGACTATCGTAAAAGTTGCAGACGATAGTCTGAATTTCCATCTGTTGGATCATGCTGATTTGGTTGTTGTCGAGCAGCATCTGAATTTGTTCCATCTGCGTATTCAGAATTTGCAGCGCTTTGTTACTGTACACACTCAGATTGTCATTTTCTTCCACGGAAAGATAATTTCGGCTATGAAATGCATCCAGCTCCTCCCTGAATTGCTCGCCTAACCTGGAACGCCGGCGCCTGTTGGCATTGCCGACTCCCCAAGTATTATGCAAACTCACGTGTTCCCAGGGCGCAGGGACAAGTAACTGCTCGCGCATTTGATAGAGGAATGCAATGTGCCGAAAAGCGACGGTCCGTCTTATGGTTTCGCTGGAATGAACACCAGGCTCACCCGATTGGTAATACCGGATCATTCCGGCGAACTTGCGGCTGTCGTTAGTGATCTCGCTCCATATCTTTCGGGCCTCCCATTGGCGGTCGTAGGATTGGTTATTCTTAAATCCAACATAAAAGGCCACCGCTGTACCTACCAATGGAAGAACCAACCAGGGGATAACCACGTATTTTCCACCAAAGAAATGAAGCGTGATGGCCACGATTGTCATCCAGCACGCGAGCCATATGATGTAATGTCCGGTAAATTCCAGAATCGATTTGGCCGATAGAAACTTTCTGACAATCATGTCTGGCGAGAAAGTTCAGAATTCCTGTGCGGTCGGTCTAATTACAATTTCATTAATGTCCACATCGGCAGGCTGCTCAATCGCGAAAGCGATCGCACGGGCCACAGAAGAAGCCGGAATAGCCATCTTATAGAACTTTTTGACGTTAACTGAACTCTCTGCATGGCTGGTACCGTGCTTTAATTCAGACTCTACCGCACCCGGCGCTATAATCGTCGTCCTAATGGTGGCATCCAGTTCATGTCTCAACCCTTCGCTGATCGCACGCAACGCAAACTTGGTGCCACTGTAAACGGTGCCGCCAGGACTAAATACCTTGATCCCGGCAACCGAGCCGAGATTGATAATATGTCCCGATTTTTGTTTTTGAAAAACCGGTAACACGGCTGCTATGCCATAAAGTACACCTCTGAGATTAATGTCTATCATGTCGTCCCATTCATCCGTGCGCAACTCTGTCATAGGCGCAATCGGCATGATACCTGCATTATTGATTAACACATCCACTTTCCCGTAAGTATGCAAGGCTGCATCTATGAGTGCCTGAACATCTGTTTTTCTGGTCACGTCAACAGCCTGATAAATCGCCGAGCCTCCATTCGAAACGATTTCTTTGACAATGTTTTCCAACAGATTGGTCCGTCGGGCGCCGAGGACCAACATTGCTCCCTGCTCGGCGAGGTGTCTGGCAGTCGCCTCCCCCAAGCCGCTACTTGCACCGGTGATTACCACCACTTTATTCTTTATATTGCTTTCCATTTCTAAAATTTTAGTTGGGTTCAAAAACAGGCGCAAAATGATCAAATTGGGGTTGGCCTACCTGATATATATCGTCTTGATGTTCATGAATTCATGCATTCCGAAATCACCAAGTTCGCGGCCGTAGCCGGAAGTTTTAATGCCACCAAATGGAAGACGTGGGTCGGACAGCACACGGTGGTTTACATAGCTCGATCCGGCCTGAAGTTTGGTGGCGGCTATACGTTCTCCCTTTGCTATATCTTTCGTAAACACCGCCGACCCAAGGCCGAAAACGGTGTCGTTTGCTATCCGAATGGCGTCCTGCTCATCCTCGGCGGTGATAATAGATGCCACAGGCCCGAAAAGCTCGTCGTCGTAGGCAGGCATTCCGGGTGTTACCGAGGTCAGTATTGTAGGAGGGTAAAATGCATTATCCCCTGCCGGCACCTTACCTCCGAGAATGCATTTCGCGCCTTTTTCAATGGAATGCAATACCTGGCTGTGCAACTCGTCACGCAAATCTGCACGTGCTTGCGGGCCCACATCCGTGTTCGCATCCAGCGGATCACCCATGCGCTTAGCCTGCATTTTTTTACGAAACAAAGCGGTAAACTCTTCGACGATCGATTTCTCGACAATAAATCTCTTGCCTGCTATGCAACTCTGCCCACTGTTGATGAGCCGACTTTCCACACAGGATTCTGCTGCAAGTTCCAGATCTGCATCTACTAGGATTACATACGCGTCACTTCCGCCCAACTCCAATACCGTTTTTTTCAGAACGGATGCGGCGGTGGTGGCAACCCTTATCCCGGCATTCGTGCTGCCTGTTAGTGTTACAGCCTTCACAAGCGGGTGTTGAATGATCTTCGCGACATGTTCGGCACCGATCAGAAGTGTTGAAAAGATGTTCTTGGGAAACCCGGCCTGGTTCACAATCTCCTCGATTGCCAGGGCGCAGCCCGGCACGTTGGACGCATGTTTCAGAACGCCGTAATTGCCAGCCGAAAGCGCTGGCGCCAGGAAACGAAAAACCTGCCAGAATGGAAAATTCCACGGCATTACCGCTAAAATCATTCCGATTGGCTGGAAGGAGACGTAGCTTTTTGAAGCTTCGGTTGTTACCAGCCTGTCGGCCCGGTGTTGTGCACCATATTCGGCATAGTACTCACAACAAACCGCGCACTTTTCTATTTCGGCTTCTCCTTGCGTTACCGGCTTACCCATTTCATTGGCCATTAGCACGGCGAGTTCCTTTTTCCTCTTTCTGAGCACAGCGGCCATGTTTCTTAGAAGCGAACCTCTTTCATCCGCTCTCGAATTACGCCATGCTTTCCAGGATTGATTGACAAGGGCAAGCTTTTGGAATGAATCATCGAGGCTTAGTTCATTGTAAACTTTAATCTCTTCACCGGTAGCCGGATTAATTGAAACAATTCCCATAATTTTTGTTAGTTAGAGGGATATAGAATGTACGTTGTGCTCTGAACAGGCTTGCAGATATTGAATACGCGTGAGACTTGCAAAAATCAGGTCTCACTTTTTCTATATAGTGTTTAGCCATGCCTTGGCGTGCAAATCTTTCAGCATATCCTCGACAAATGGCGGAAATACATTTCTAAACTTGCCGGTTTCGGCAGGGATGACCCGCACCATTTCATCAATCATATCCTGCGGGTTTAGTTTCCAGTCGGGAACGTTGACCTGCGCATCGATAGAAGCTTGCAAATCGGCCGTTTTTGTAAAGTTTGTTTCGTTCAGCCAGCGGAAAGACGTTTCCAGCATCCTTTCGTTGAAGCCTGTAAAAAACGCACCCGGGTTGATCGTTTGCACCTGAATCCCAAAAGGCGCCAGTTCTTCCTTCATCGATTCAGCTAACGCTTCCAATGCATGCTTGGTGGAACAATACACGCCAAAATGCGTGGGCGTAAACAGGCCGCCCATCGACGACAACCATATTACCTTCGCTTTTTTCTTCTCCTTCACAAACTTTGCAATAAACTTCTGCGAGAGAACCAACGGAGCGAAAACGTTGGTTTCAAAATTTTTCTTCACCAGTTCTATGGGAGTCTCCGACACCGGCCCTGTCTCTCCGATCCCTGCATTGTTGACCAGAATGTCTATATCCCATCTAAGCGCAGAATTGACATCGAATGGATCTAGAACATCCAGCCGTATCACGTGCAGGTTATTTTCCAGGCCCAGCTCTTTTACCTTGTCGCGCAGCGTAGTAACCTGCGGATCGATTTGCACACCAGCTATTACCTTGTGCCCCTGCCTGGCCAAGCCAATCGCAGCACCTTCCCCAAGTCCAGAGCCTGCACCCGTGATCAGAATTGTTTTATTTTTCGGCATAATTGAAAGGTTGTGTTAGATATTGAATGATGACCATTGAATTACTGCCCAAAATACCGGGATAACTCGGTCAACTTCAATGTATATTTTGCCCGTATTTATGTCAAATTCAATGATTTATAAAAATGGCCAACTGGGGTTTTGGGGAATTGATATTTCAATTTGTGCGGCGAACGAAGAGGTTGACAACAGGGTTTTATTCCTTAACCCGGGGGGCAAGTATACTATCTTTGAGTGTTGCAGCTCGATTCAAGTAATACGGTGAATGATTAGGTGAGTGGCATAATTTGCGATGTATGGTATTGATTGTCAGATTTTTACTTTAACGGACGAGTATTCAGGATCGGCAGGCGCGGCACATCGTTGATCAGGCCGGCAATCAACACATATAGAAATATCGCAATGGTGAGAATTTTCCTCCAAAACTGCTTGAAATAATGCATAGAGGTTGCAATGGTTAGGGTACGCAAAGGTAATCGCCAGATGCTTTCTTGCTTAATTTTTATACAGGTTTAATGGGAAGCTAAAACAACGTTTGAAGTTATCGATGTGAACCTCATGTAGGCTTCCCTGGAATTGTAGGCTTCCCTGGATTGACCAAGGCTGATTTTAACCAGGAATTCATACGTTTGACCTCTGTCGTGGGTATTTCGACAGCTATTGCAACTGCACTGATTGAAGTGACTGGCGGCTTCCGGCACTTCCATTCTGCGAAGGCATTGTCAAAGTTTATTGGGGTAGCGCCAATTATTTATCAATCTGGAAAGCTAAACTCTGTTAAAGGCATTTGCAAGACCGGTGATGGCCAGTTAAGGAGCATGTTGTATGTCGCTTCATGGTCCGCAATTCAACACAATAAATCTTGTCGAGAACTCTACCATCGATTAAAAGCGGCTGGTAAAGCATCGAAAGTTGCCTTGATTGCTGTGGTCAACAAGCTGCTCAGGCAGGCATTTGCGGTAGTCAAATTTGATCAGAATTTTGACCCAAACTACAAACCAGTTTTTCGCGCTTATCCTTGACTTTTAACACAGTTCATAAGATAACTTATAGAAATTTGAAGAAAAACGGACTAAGTTTTCAAACCGCTCGAAGTATCGGCAGATATTTTGGTAGCTGCATTGGCAACCAGTTGTAGCTCCGCCCCGGGGAGGTCTCAACGGCTCTTTGTCTTCTTATTGGTAGTTGAAAGCATTGTATCGATGTCCTCACGTTTGTAGAAGAGTGTTCCACCAACTTTCGTATAGGTGAGAAGGCCTTGCATACGAAGGTTTTGTAGCGTACCCGAAGAAACATTGAGCAGACGCCGCACCTGGTAGCTTCGCAGCCATGGTTCCTCGGTGATGCGTTTGTCTTTGCCAAGTAGTTGCCGGATTTCTGCAAGGATTTCAGCTTTGAGTGTTTGTAAGTCCTCTCTGGTTATAATCTCGATATTCATAGTGGAAACAGGTTTCAGCTGTCAAGTGGCAGCACGTGAATCTTGCTTGGAATTCTTTTGTAAAATGATGGCTCGTAGGCCAGATAGCCGCCTTCGCAGAGTGCTCTGATAAGTCTGACATAGGTTGCCGAGCTTGCTATCTTTGCTGTTTTCATGATTGATTTGGAAAACAACAGGAGCGGACTTTTGCCGCCCTGCTGTTGCCAAAGACTGACGATGGCCAGGTACAAGGAAATATGAGCAGTACCAATTTGGGGGTCGTCTATTGCTTTGGCAAAAAAAGCGACCAGGTGTGTTTTCAGTGCCATGTTGTCTGGTTTACATTTTCACACCTTTTCTCTTTCCGGTCTTCTCACCGCCCGTATCATCAGCTACCGTGTTCTCTTTTTTCTGACTGGTATCCTCTTTAAGCGATTCTTTGTTTCCTTGCGATTTGCCTTGATCCTCTGCCTGCCTGATGCGTTTTTGGTTTTCATCGTAGACGGTGACCGATTTAAACTGTGGGTTGGCCTCAATAAACCGTTTCTGTTCGCCTTGATCGGTTGTAAATGTTACTGCCTGGCGATTGCCGCGTTCCAGGGATTCAAAGAGCCTGACCTTCGCAGTATCGTCGGCAAGTTCCTTAATTGGCAATTTTGCCACCGCTTTTTCCAGCTCGAAACCGTACTGCGGGCTGAATTGTCGCGTCTTGTAATTACTGTTGGCAGCAGTTTCTTTAAAGTCCAGTTTTAACCAGGCGTTGTGAAATTGACCTTCTTTATTCACAAGATCCTTGTTGACAGACCTGCCATCGAGTAGGTTGTAGGCTTCTTTCTGCGTAATATTTCTGCCTTCGTTATTGATATAGAAGGTTTGACTTACTTTCGCTTCGGCACCAGGCTTTTGAAGTTCTGCCCGGTAGTTGTTAAAAAAATACATGTCTGAGTTTGCGGATTTCTTAAAGTTAAGCGAAACCGAAAGTTCGTCCTTCCCGTAGCTGCTCACATGTTTGATGCTGAACTCGTTCTGGGCTTTTTGAAGGTTCTCTGCAAGCTTGGATTGCAGCTCCTCTCCAAAACCGGAGTATTTGAGTTGGTCTTTGAGGTAGTCCAGATTTTTCTGATTCATGACGTTTGATGTTTAATGGTTGATGATTTTTAAAGTGTAGCGGGCCGGTTAATTTGCCGGGGTTTGACATGGATAGTTAGCTGTCTTGCCCCGTTTTGTTCGGTCAGCGAGATCGAAAGCCTTTTGCGGCTGGTCAAGGTCAACTTTGGAATAGCAAGCACAATCGTTTGCTGCTCTGTCGTCTTGATTTGGTTGATCGTATCAGAGACTGCGACTGGCAGAATTTCTTGCTGTTGGATTGCTGAGCGCCTGATCTGTTTTTTATCGTGGATGTATATCCGCATCGTCTCAATATCATAGTTGATAGGGGAGGCGTTTTCCAGCTTTAACCTGAGTAGCATTAGGTTTTCCTTGATGAACAGGCCGTCCAGCGTTGCCGTAACCTTTCCAGCGCTGCTTTTTCGCCTGATGTTCGACTGGTACTCCTTAGCTATGCGGATCAATGAGTCGAGCCGACGTTGGCCTTGCTGGCCGGAAAGGACAGCCGCCACCGAGTGCTGGCGTGGTAATAGCTGCACGCTAGTCGCAGAAGGGACACTTTGATAGGTAACCTCGAAGCTATGCAGCTGCCCGTCTGTGGTAATCACAATCAAGCTCGTTGGCTTCATCTCAGGGCTTGCCGCCTTAATCAGCAGTACGTTTTCTGTTGATTTTACTTTTTGGGCGAGCAGCTGCGGACTGCCGCGATCAACAGCCTTTACCGCAGACGGAAAACTTATGGCGACCGTCTGGTTTGAGCTTACTTCGATGAGAAGAGGCTCGATGACAAAAATCTGGTTTTCCTGGGCGATGGCGATTGATTTTGCCAGGATCAAAATGATCACCGCCATTATCTGACTTGGTGTTTTGATGATTGAATGCATGGTAGCTTTGTTTACGGATTTATATTATTGGCGTCTTTGAGCAGGACTTTGTATCCTTGCCGGAGCGTTACCTGTGTGAGTTTTGTCTTGCGCCCCAGCAGCAACTTGCTCATCTGAATGCCTGCCGAAGCTGCCTGAGCTCCCATTGAAGCGCCGCCCACGTCAAGGTCGTATCCCTGTACCTGGCTACCCAGTGCCTGTTTGGTCACAGTACGCGATAGCGCGCCCGGGATGTACAAGCCTTCCAAGCCATCCAGGTCATAGACCAGTAGGTTGACTGGCAGTATCTGCTCGCCTGAACGGAGAGAGCTGATTTTGATTTTTAACCGCTCGCCGGAAAGCGAGGCGACACCATACACAAAACCGCTTATTGGAGCAGGGCTTGATGACAAGAAAATTGGGCGTGTAAGCCTGAGCTGCACGGTTGCCCCAGTCACAATTTCCTGCGTGTTTTCGATGACTGCGGTGATACCTTCGGTTGGTTTTGATTCGGGCTCACCTTCCAGACCATAAAAGCCGGTTTGCGCAGCTTGCCCCGATACGACTTGGGCAGAGTCATTGGAGCCAGGGGTGATCAGCGAAACGATATCGCTGCTTCTGCCGCTTGTAACTGAGAGGGCTGGCTGTTTGTTTACTTGCGGTTCAGGACCGGATTGATCCGGGTTTTGGCCGGGCTGCTGGATCGCAAGCAGCTTGTCAAGCATGCTGTCGAGCCGGGCCATCTCTGGATCCTCGCTTTCAGCCAGATCCTGGCTGCCAATGCCCGCCATCATTTTTTCCAATTTTGCGATCGCAGGCTGATCGGGTGACAAATCGTTGGTGTTTGCGTTTTGGCGCTCAAAGGATGGCTCTTGGCTAGTGGTAAGAGCTTTGTTCAGATCACGAAGCTTTTGGTGGACTATCGCTTCACTGGTCTGTTGGCCAGATGCAGCTATGTTTTTGTTTTTCGGATTTTGACCCGGAGCGCCAAGTCCCATAAGCGGCGAGCCTGTCGAGTCGAACGCTGTTAGATTTTCCTGCAAGCGGTAAGGATCTCTTTTGATTTGCTTTATCCAGTTGGCTGAATCCTGGTCGGCTTTCTTATAAAAAGCTAGCTTATCCATCCCGTTGTCTTTTTCGAGATTGGCCGCTGGAAGACTTAGTTGCAGGCCGATCGATGAGCTTGCCGCCTGGTTATTTCCGTTAAGGTTTTTAACGACCAGTACCCAGTAGATGAAGGTCAGAAATGGGAGAGCCAGAAGGGGCAGGTAGGTGTAAAACTTTCGTTTTTGCAGAAACTCTGCGCTGTGAGCTAAATGTTCCATGGCTATTTTTTGATTTTTATGTTTCGTAGACTGTCAAGGATGAGCGCTTTTTCGAGGCTATCCAGGTAATCGTCCAGAGCCTGTTGCCGCTCCGGGCCCTTGGGAACCAAGATTGGCTCTGCGAGCGTGGGTATGCTGAGATTGAACCGGTGAATTGTTGGGGGCTGGCTTGCCAGCCCGTCGTAAAGTAGAAAGCTGGCGGCTGCGCTGGCCAATATCCCAGCCAGAATAAGAATGGTTTTAAGGCGATGTTTTGGAAGCTTTTCTGCGCCCTGTTGAAGGCTTTGGGCCCACTTGCGCTGCATGTCACGGATCTTTGCATTTAGCCTTTCGGTTTGTTGATCGGACGTAGCCGGTGATTTGCGGGGTTTGAATCGATAGAACATATCTTTACCTGGTTTGAATTTGAAGATCTTTGTTTTCAGTTGTCGCCCACCGCTCGATAAGAAAACCGTGAGGGTTGTTATCGCTTCGCTCGACCGGCCGGAGATAGCCCTGAGTGACAAGGCTGCGCGAGACGATGCTCGTCGGGCGAACAATTCTTTGCACGGCCCGGCATTCAAAAAAGTAGGGCTGGGCGGAAGCGTCGACTTTGACACTGTCTACTGTGAGCTCCTGGGAGATATTTCCTGAAATTACCCCGGTATAATACCCGGATTCGCGAAGGTCCTCATACTGTTTTTTTGCTGAGCCGTCGGCCAGATATAGCGCCCTGGAAATATTCGCGGTAATTACTTTATCGTCGGGCGCAAGACTAAAAAACAGCCTGTGAAAAGTAGCAACGTGATCCCTGGCTTCAACTGCGATATTTTCTTTACGCTCCGAAGCGTACGCTTCCAGCACTTTTCCGCTGGCTAGTATGTAAACCCTTTGGGCGGAGTTACCGGCTGAGTCAACAGCAACATAGACTGAGATTGACGTAGTCAGCGCGCAGCATATCAATACGATAAATGTGAAGCTGCGGATATGGCGGAAGGCGCGCTCTATATCCTGTGTTTTGGTGAACATGGCTTACTGGTTTTTGGTTGAACTTCGCGAGGGCGTCATCAGCGGGCCGGAGGGTACTGCGATGCGGGCCGCACTTGTGGCGGTACCGGCAAGCAGGTTGGTCGTTTTTTGTAATAGCGCGCTTGGGCCGCCTGCATGAATGATGTAGCTGGCAACAGATGGCACTGAGAAATAGCCGACGATACCGATGATCAAAAAAATCAGGTAGGCCATATCGTGCGCATTGAAGAATGTGTCTCCTGTTCCTTCGATCTGCCGGATATCCATGGCAATCATTTTCTCCTGGATTTTGCCAATGATGGCCCCGAAAATGTTCGCCACTGGAAGCCATAGGAAGACGTTAATGTAGCGGGCGATCCAACTAGTCAGAGTGAATTGGAAGCCGTCAAAGACTGCGATCCCGAATGCCAGCGGGCCGATGATTGCAAGCACAATCAGGTAGAAGGTTCTGAGTGTGTTGATGCAGAGCGCTGCCGCTTCAAAAATGACCCGCAGGATTTCGCTTAACGCCGCTTTGATCGAGTTTCGGAAATTGTAGCTCTGCTTGGCCATGTAAAACTTAATGTCATTGGCAATCCCGTCGGCAAAGCCTTCCGAGTAGCTATCACCGTACATGTACCGGAGCCACTTTTGACGGTTTCCTTTGCTGTCATCACCCACATACATCTCCCAGAATTGAGAGCTTTTGATTGCGTCCTCTTTCTTTTTCAATAGCAGCGCAATCGCCTTGTCTGAATCAGTCACCATACCTGAGGTGCCTCTGACGGCAGGGGAGAGCACTGCATTAATCAGCGCAATCAGAGCAGGGAAGATCAGGATCACAAACCCGATCACAAAAGGCCGCAGCAGCGGGTAAAAGTCGATCGGCTCAGCCGAGGCGATATGGCGCCACACCCTGTGACCGATGTAAAAGATCGCAGCGAAGGCGGCAATCCCCCGGCCGACACTGATGAGCTTTTCACACAGCGGAAGCATCTCCGAGTAGAGCTCATCAAGCACGCCGTTCAATCCACGGATCTGCGCTTCATAACCTTGGCAGAAGCCTTGGCTGGGCAGTAGCATTCCAGCCGCTGCCAGTAGCAGCGTTAAAATTGTTCGTTTCATAATGGAGCTTTGATTAGGGCTTGATGTCGTAAATCGTTTCGGTCGTTTCAATGGAGGCGCGCTCGTCTTTGCGTTGGGCGGCTAATAGGCTGTTGTTGCTGTTCACATGGCGAAGGAACACGAGCTTTTCAGACATTTCGCTATGTATCTGATCGATCATTGCAAGCCGCTCATCGTCGGATGCCCGCAGTTTTTTGGCAGTGATAACGTTTGTAAGGGCATCCAGATTCTTAATGCTTCCTGCAATCAGATCCGAGTAAACCTGAGCCAGATAGTCAAGCTCTTTTGTTGTGAAACTTCCCGAGGCCGCAAGGCCAGCGCGGGCAGTGCGGCACTCATTTAAGATCTCCAATTGCATCTTAACGATATCTGCTATACGTCCGTAGCTTTTCACCCCTGGGCTTACTTGCAGCAACCCGTCCAGGAACGCTTCATGCAACTTAAAATTACCACGGGATAGATCCCTGATTTTGGTGTACCCCTCGAAAAGTATGTCGTAACCTTTTTTAAGTTCTTTGAGGATCTTTCTGAGCTCCCTGAGCTTTTCAAGGTTGAGGATGAGCTGGGTCACCTCCTGGGTCTGCGCATTACAGGGGGCCAGGGAGGCAGCGCCCAGCAGAAAAAATAGCATCAGCTTTTTCATATCGTCCTACTCTATGCCGCGCAGTGCGCGCCTGTTTTGGATAGCTTTAAGTTCGTCTGCAGAGACTTTGCAAATCATCAGAAAATCCCGACGAAGGCTCTGTGCAAACAAATAGTTGTCTTCGAATTCCTTATCGAGCACTTCAATCCGCTGGATCCTTTCATCGTCGCTCATTTGAAGCTGATCGTCTCGGATGACAGCAAAGAAGCCATTGACTAGTGTTTGACAGTCATCATACAGGGTTTTAAGCGCTGTGAGCATCTGTCTTTTTTGTTGATCCTCGATTGCCTCGCACCGGGAGATTTTCGCCGGCATCATCTCACACAGCTCGTTGATGTTTCCGTGTAGATCCGTGATGTGTTGCAGCCGGGAGAGCGAGGTGATGCCAGATTTTACGATCAGCAGCGAATCAAAACGGTTTTTGTGAAGTTTGAACTCGCCGTTTTTGATCTGGTGGATTGTTGCAAGACCCTTTTTTACGATTTTATAGCCTTCCTTGGTCAGCTCGAGATAGATTTTGAGCTGCACGATCTGCTCTTTAAGGTATTCCCGCTGGGTCTTGTTCTGACGGAACCATTCCTTGAACTTTTGTCCCTGTGCGCTCGTCAAGGCGAGAGTCAGCCATATGGCCAGAAGCAATGTTTTCTTTTTCATATCATTGTCATTGAATCCCATACAGCTCTTTGACCACCTTGGCATCGAACTCATTTCTCGCCCTGGAAAGGCTTAGCAGCTTGTTTTCCTGATTGAATGAGTTTAGCTCATCGTAGACCTGATCCGTTGCCTTTCCGGCGTGCTCGATGATTTCAAGCCGCTTGACATCGGTCATCTCGGTCGCAAAAGATTTGACTACCAGTTCGAGAAGTTCGACGCTTCGGGCCGTCTCTTCGAGCATGCCCTCATAAACGGTGCTTATCTGTGAGAGCTCCGATGCAGTAAAATGCTTGTCGTTTTTAAAAAGCGCCCACGCGGTTTGGTACTGCTTGACAATCTGCGCCTGACGGTCTGCGATCGCTTTTACGCGGAAATAATAGCTCACGACCGCTTTGACCTTTTTTAGTTCCTGGTAATACTCGCGGTAAAGGTCCCGCTGCTTTTTCACCCAATCCTCGATTTCATCGAGTTTCAATTTCGCCATCGTGTTTTCAAGCGCCTTCTGGGCATTTTGAAGCCTGATTTGCCTGTTCTGCCTTCGCTGGACGAGCAGGTCAAAAGCCCGGACCACCCTTTTAACCGCCTGTTTGATAATTTCAGCCCAGGGGATTGCTGCGTGCGCTTCTTTCAAGGGCGTAGCGGCTAGAAAGAAGACCAGCATCAGAAGAAATAGTTTCCTAGCCATATTGGTCTCGTATTTGGTTTACTGATTCTTTTCCCGCATTTCTTTCGCCAGGGCGCCCACTGCTGCCTCCATGCTACCCAGGTTCTGGGCGTACTGCTGCACCTTGAGTTTTTCTGTTTGCTCTGTCGTGTAGGTCAGATATTCTTCCATACTAACCTCGGTCCGGTAGACCTTTGAGAGCATTCCGCCAAGACTAATAAATACTTCCTTGTAGCGAAGCAGCGGGTCATTGGCCTTATTCACTGAAAGCACTAACGATTTTTCTTTTTCGGTTAGGCCGAGAAGCTCCTGGATCTGGTCAAACTTGTTTTGGTACTTGCTTTGATCCAAAAGGATTTTGCAGTCCGAATTGTTGATGATCGCCTGCTTGACAATCGGGGAGGATATAATGTCCTCGACCTCTTGGGTGACCACAATCGCCTCTCCAAAAAACTTACGGACTGTCTTGAAAAGGTATTTAATGTACTCGGCCATCCCTTCTTTTGCTATCGCCTTCCAGGCTTCTTCTATCAGTATTACCTTTCTGATGCCGGAAAGCTTTCTCATCTTGGAGATGAAAACCTCCATAATGATGATAGTTACGATCGGAAAAAGGATTGGGTGTTCTTTGATGTTGTCAAGCTCAAAGACGATAAAACGCTCTGATAACAGATCAATGTTTTCCCGAGCGTTAAGAAGGTAATCAAATTCTCCTCCTTTGTAGTAAGGCCTTAGAACGTACAGGAAATTGCCCATGTCAAAGTCCTTTTCTTTAACCTTGTCCTCTTGCAGCACTTTAATGAAAGTGCTTTGCAGGAACTCGTAAAAGGTGTCAAAGCAGGGGAAAATGGAGCTTTTTCCTACGTGCTCATAGTACCGCTGCAGCGCAACAGAAAGAGCTACATATTCAGAGCGCTTGAAAGTTTCATCGTCTTTCTTCCACAGCGCAAGCAGCAGCGTCTTAATGCTCTCTTTTTTCTCGGTGTCAAGCACATCCCCTTCGGCAATGAAAAACGGGTTGAAACGGATCGGGTTTTTCTCATCGTAGGTAAAATAGTAGCCCGAGACCATATCGCACAGGCCTTTATAGCTGTGACCGACATCCACCAGCACGATATGCGCGCCTGATTCGTAATAGGCCCTGACCATGTGATTGGTAAAGAAACTTTTACCACTGCCGGAGGGCCCCAGAATGAACTTATTGCGGTTAGTGCAGATACCCGCCCGGATAGGCTCGTCTGAAATATCGACTAGCACAGGCTTTCCTGTCAGCCGGTCTCCAAGCCGGATCCCGAATGGTCCTTGCGAAGATCGGTAGGGGGCTTCCAGGTTTAAAAAGCATGCTGCCTGCTCAGCGAAGGTGTCAAATGTGTCATTAATGGGGAAATCAGCTGCATTGCCAGGGATTCCGGCCCAGAAGATCTGGGGAGCGCCAGCCGACTCCTGCTTGGCGGAAGTGTCCAGTTGAGCAAGTGCGGAGGACACGCGGCTTTTAAGCTCTTTTACCGATGAATGATCGTCTGTCCATGCCAGTACGTTGAAGTGCGCTTTTACCGGAAGCCGCTGCTCGCGAATCGCTTCATTGAGAAATTCATTGGCCGCGTCCAGCGCCAGGCTGTTTTCTCTTGCGTATAACGAGAGCGATTGCAATCTGAGGCGCTTACTTTCGAGCCTTTTAAGCGTTTTTTCACTATCGGCGGTAAAAATATACTGATTGTAAATGTGGTCACAATGCAGCAGTTCGCCCAACAGTGTCGCAAAACCAATGCTGAATTTTGTCCGGTCAGTCGAGTAACGCTCGTAGGTGGTAGCTGCGCTGCACAGTCCTGGCAAATCGGCAGCGTCAGCGAGTGTGTACAGGCTGCAGCGGCGGTCTCCGATCTGGATGCCTTTCTCAAATGTAATGTCGCGCAGCAGGCGTTGATCGTTTGCGGTCAAAAGAAAAGCGTATCGCTCGATCAGACCTGCCCTGCGAGTTTGACTGAGAAGGTCCTTGTCGCGAAGCTGGGCCAGCCTCATCATACCTGAATCTTCCAGGATTCGCTTGAACTGCCCTGCGCTATCAAGAAAATCATCCAGGATGGCTTTACGCAGCGTTTGTTTGGGAGCGATCGAGGTTCTTAGCAGATTACTGGTCAGTGAATTTGATAGCTTTCTCTCGCCTGGGGACTTGGTCAGCATTACAAAACACTCGTGTTCTAGGTATGGCCGGCCGGTAAAGAATTGATCGCTCGACCGGCTTAGAAAGCTTGCCGCTTCACGCCGATTTGCTGTGAACCGGTTAGCTAAAAACCAGTCCTGTTTGTGTAGCACGGCATGATTGGGTAACACTTTGACCGCTTTGATCCAGCTCTGATGAAAAGCATCATATTGGGGCTCGGAAAGCGTAAAGATCTCAGGAAGCTGCGCCCGGAAAACGATCGTTACATCTCCCTGACGAGAAAGGATTAAATCGTGCTCGACATCCATAATAGGTAGCATTTCATCTAATAGCTTTTCCATCGGCAGTAACATTTTTGGATTTTGAAATAAAACCGGCCCGCGAAGTTGCCTTCACCCGAGTGGGGATTTTCTTGGCCGCATAAGCTTTCAGTAGCCCGTGCTCACCATAGGTTTCGCTGAGTTGAAAGATCAGCATGAGCGATCCCGCGGCAAGACAACAGGAGATCAGCAGGCACAGGTATGTATTAATTCCCAGCACATACATCAGTGCGTAGGCGATCATCACCGTGAACATTGCCCCGCCGGCATACCAGATATACTGGCCCTTTAACCCGCGGAAGACAATGCTCCGGTTGATGCCCTTATTGATTTCGTAGGTGATCCGGGCCATTACGCACTAAGATATACGTGATGGCTTACAGACCAAAGAACGATTGCAGGACGGTAGCTACAACTACCAGGAAAATACAGCTACCGAACCATGCAGCAGCGACTTTGCCAGTGTCCTGATCACCCGCGTTCCATTTTTGGAAAACTTTTACGGCCCCTACCAGTCCGAGAACGGCGCCGATCGCATACATCAAATTGGTGCCTGGCTCAAAATAGGACCTGACCTGCGAATCGGCTTCCTGGATACCGGCTGCACCATCCTGGGCCCAGGCCTTCATTGATGCCGCGCTTGCGGCAAGTGTCAACATCAGGGCGTACCATGCCCGTGGATTCTTGCTCCTCATTTTCATACTCCTCTATCCGTTTAAGTTGAACATGCTTCTTGTTGACCGCCTGATGGCGCCCCTCCGTCAAAACGGAAGGGGCCAAACGGCGGCAGGGCGTCCATCACACCATACTCCAAACCTCTCTTTTCTCACCCTCGCTAAGGTGTATGGAGCCATATTTTGCGCATTCGGCATCGATCCGGTTGTTTACCGCAATCTGGAAAGGGGTGCCTTTCAGCATTTTGTATTCTTTAAGAATCAGTTGCAGCATTTGGATCAAATCCTGCTTGGTGTAATCTTTCTGATGCGCCTCCTCGATTTCTTCGCTCAGATGGTCGACTAATTTCTCAACGTCAGCAAACAACTGCTCGTTTTGCCAGGCGGGTGGTTCATTGAAAGCATCCTGGTCGCTATCGTCCAAGGGCGGCTCTTCATCCAGCTGCGTTTCTGAAACTGGCTGGTCTGAGCGGCTATTCTGGTTTGACCTCGGGCTAAACAGCTTCTTGATTTCTGTCTTGTAGAATTTCAGAGCGACCCACCCGTAGTAGAGCGCAATTACTGCCGCGACGGCAAGGGCATAGTAATGCCAGGGGCTTTCTTTGACCATGACTGAAAATGGTTACGAATTGGTTCGAGATCATCATCGGGGCTAATAGCTCCTGTGATGTATGATGCAAAGTAACCGGCCAGATAGGGTTGCAAAAAAGTACAACTTTATTGCAACCCTTTTGCAACCCTGAATGGATTTCGAAGAGGTAGCGGCAGATGTATGGTCGTCTGAATTTGATTCTGTATGGGTACAACATGCGCTGGAATAAAGCTCATCAGGTCAGTTAATCATTAAAGATTTCAGGATGGAATGATTTGAAAAGG
The DNA here is from genome assembly GCF_900101885.1 of Dyadobacter soli. Classification (GTDB taxonomy): domain Bacteria; phylum Bacteroidota; class Bacteroidia; order Cytophagales; family Spirosomataceae; genus Dyadobacter; species Dyadobacter soli. Next base: position 269,528 of record NZ_FNAN01000011.1, read on the forward strand.
TTAATTACTTCTTGATAACTTTCTGTGGAATTCAGGGAAGATGGCTCGAAGGCGGAAAACTCAAAAAGACGGTTGGCCTGCTCATCGTGCAGGAAAAAGTTGTGCGAGCTTGCTTCAGTGTAGATTTTTCTGATGAGATATTGACTGGAAATCCAGCCGAGATGGGGTATATAATCAGAAATTTCGAAATCATGAACTTCCCCGATTATGAGATAGGCTTGCTCCATTAGCTTTTTGAATACAAGCTACGTCGCAATTGTGCATATATGCGGTTTTAGATATTAGCCGGTTGCCAGGAATTATTTAAAGGAATGAGCTGCTGCCTTTCTCTCTAAAGCTTTATCAACAACCTATAGTGGATTTTCCGGCAAGAAGTCTTTTGGCGAGCATTGAAGTATTTTGGCAAGATCATTCAATCTCCGAAGGCTGTATTTGTCATCGGTTTTTGAACTTTCGACCAGCCCCACATAGCCCTCGGAAACGTCAAGTAAAAAAGATAGGTCTTTTTGGGTCATGCCCAAAGCCAACCTTCGTTCCTTCACCTTGTCAATGATGTATTGCTCAAATTCATTAGGCTTCTCCATCCGGCGAAAGAATACTTAGAGAATTATTTTTCTACATAGCTATAGCTATGTTTAGTTTACTTTTGTATATTTGTTTTATTCTTTCTCGTTTGGATCTAAGCATTTCGGCCAGTAAGTGATACATTTTGAATTCCTTCGAGTATAACCACTGTTTTAAGGAGCAAAATGGTATAGCACGGATCCAAAGGTGAAATAATGAGTCTCTAAGTCACAGCCGCAACCCAATTCGTTTTCAACTCAACCATTTCCCTCAGGTACAGCATAACTATTCTTGACTGAAATGGGTTTGAGACAATTCTTCGACATGTTAAGTCAGACTATCTATTTCTTTATGAGTAATCGTTTGATCTTCAAATTAGTGATCCGCAAGCCTCAATGATCGGCTCGTTTTAGTTCGCTCTGTTATTGGGAGTGCTACCGACTGTTCTGCAGTGTGGCAGTCTCCCTTTGTCGGAGTTTTCACCTTCATCTTTCACTCCCAATTCCAAATGTTCATGAAAACAGTTCTGTCTTCATTAGGGCGGATAGTGCCCTATCTATTTTATCTGGCCTTTGTCTATTTCCTGATGTGCCTATGGCGTCCTGCCAAAGCGCAGTCGGCGGGTGCCCTCCAAATTGGCGACACTTTGCCAGAGGTGACCGTTTCTCGTGTGATGAATATGAATTCTTCCACTGTCAAACTCTCTGATTTTAAAGGGAAACTGCTCATTATTGACTTTTGGGCAACCTGGTGCGCGCCATGTGTAACAATGCTTCCGCGCATCGACAGTCTGCAAAAGCAGTTTGAAGGGAAAGCCTATTTTCTTTCTGTGACCTCTGAACCCGAAAGCAAAGTTACAGCGTTCCTGGACAAATATGCGCGTCGCCATGGTAAACGTATACAGCTACCGACAGTGGTCGGTGATACTTTGCTTCACAAGCTTTTTTACCACAGTTCTATCCCGCATTACGTCTGGATTGACGAGTCGGGTGTCGTTCGCGCAGTCACTGAGATGGGGGAGATTACAGCTCCTAAGATCAATGCCTTCCTGGCAAAAAACGCTGTTTTGACCCAGAAACAAGACGAGCAGCGAACTGCATACAGCGCTGAGAAGCCCTTTCTGGCAGGCAGCAACGGTGGGGATGGAGCGCGTCTTATCTACCACTCGGTACTCTCCAAGTACGTGCCTGGAATCCCAGGTGGGTTCTCCTGGAAAATTGATTCTCTTTCAGGAAGGCGGATCACTATCACTAATTGCGCCAGGATCTGGCTTTACCGGATTGCCTACGGCAAGCCCGGAGGCTGGTTTCATGAAAGCAATGTAAGGCTTGTCACCAGGGACTCCCTTAAACTTTCCTCTCAGCTCTACGGAGAGCGCTACCTGGACTGGATGCGTGATGGAAACGGTTTTTGCTATGAGATCATCGTACCGGCAAGTTTTCAGCAGAAAACCAATGAGCTCATGCAGGGCCAGCTCCGGGATTTCTTCCCGCAATACACCGCAGAGGTGGTCTGCGAAAAAAGGCAATCACTCGCCTTGGTCAGGCTGGGCGCTGGTGGAGTGATTGAAAGTGGTGGCGGCGCGCCGGTTCTGGAAATAGGACGTATGGGATGGAAGGTTCGCAATGTTTCGCCCGCGCGGCTTGTAGCTAGGCTCAACCAGCTGCAAAGTCACAAGCTCACCATCGTTGATCAGACAGGGCTTAATGCCCCCATCGATATGGATGTCGAGGCCGGGCTTTCAGACATCGAAGCGATGAACCGGCAGCTGTCGCGTTTCGGGCTGGCCTTTGTCGAAAAGCAGACCGAGCAAGAGGTATTGGTGATCAGCGATAAAAACTAGAAGCCCGATGAAAACATATCTTTACATGCTGCTTTTAAGCTGCCTTCCGCTTTCTGCAATTGCCCAGGGTTTTAGTGTCACCGGGCGCGTCTCGGATCAGACCGGTTTGGCCTTGCCGGGCGCCTCGGTTGTATTGAAAGGAGAAAATGTCGGGGTTACTGCTGACTCTTCTGGTAGCTTCCGGCTTCGCGCCCCAGGTCCGGGGACTGTGCTGGTCGTCTCATTTATCGGCTATCAGAAAAAAGAGATTACACTTGACGGTAGGCTCCAGGGGACGCTGCAAATTGTTCTTGCTGCGGATTTGGGACAGCTGGCTGAGGTGGTCGTATCCAGCGGTTATCAGAGCATCGCCGCTGAGCGTGCCACCGGATCATTTTCCCGCGTTGACCAGCAGCTTTTGAACCGAAGGGTGGGCGCAGATATCCTTTCACGCCTGGAAGATGTTGTCCCTGGCCTGGTCGTCAACCGTAGCGGAGTAGTGCGCCCGGGCGCGCAAAGCGCGATCAGCATAAGGGGCCAGAGCACGATCTTTGCCAGGCAGGATCCGCTGATCGTACTGGATAATTTTCCTTACACAGGAGATGTCTCCCAGATCAATCCCAACGACATCGAAAGCGTCACCATCCTGAAAGATGCAGCCGCAGCCTCGATTTGGGGGGCACAATCCGGAAATGGCGTGATTGTGATCACTACCAAGAAAGGAAAGTTTGGCAGCCCGATGCAGGTCTCTTTCAACTCGAATGTAACTCTCAGCGAAAGGCCCGACGTGTTTTACCAGCCTCAGATCAGCACGGGCGAGTACATAGACATCGAAAAGATGCTCTTTGAAAGAGGCTACTATAAATCAGCTGAAAACAGTGATGCGAAAATCGCGCTGACCCCTGTCGTGAAGCTACTGATTGCCGGAAGGGATGGTAAGCTCACTTCTGAGCAGGTGAACTCAGCGATTGAATCGCTTCGGGCAAACGATGTCAGAAACGACTACCGGAAGCATCTAAGCAGGACCGGCATCAATCAGCAGTACTCTGTCGGCCTTAGCGGTGGGACTGCCTTTCAGCGGTACGCTGTTTCGGGTGGCTATGACAAGAGCATTTCCAGCCTGGTGGGAGATAAATCATCTCGTTTTACTGTCAATGCGACCAATACCTACCTACTTTTCGCCAGGAAAATAGAGCTTACAACCGGGCTCTACTACTCGAATTCGACTGCTTTTCAGAATGCGCTTGACGGGTCGGACCTGAACATCTCAGCAGGAAAACCGCTCTACCCATATGCAAGCCTTGTCGGTCCGAACGGCGAGCCATTGAAGGTGACCCATCTTTACCGCGAGCGCTTCTTGCAGCAGGCCAGCCAGAAAGGGCTTTTGGATTGGGGGTTTAACCCGCTGTCCGAAATTGAAAGAGCCGACAACCGTATCCGGGCAACTGACTACCGGATGAATACCCAGCTGACCTACCGGGTCACGCCATGGCTATCGGCCGATGTGCTCTACCAATATTTGAACACGGTAAACCAGCGGCGCAACCGTCAGGATCAACGCAGCTGGTCCGTGCGTGATCTGGTCAACCGCTTTACTTCCATTGCCGAAGACGGATCTTTGATCCGTCCTGTCCCGGTAGGCGACATTCTTGACATTTCTAGCGCTTCCGCGGCAGGCCACAACCTTCGCGGTCAACTAAACCTGAATAAACAGCTTGCAGGAGGTGGAAGCATCGATGCGCTGGTCGGAGCCGAGTTTCGAAAACTGGATACAGATGGATATTCAAGCCGCTATTACGGCTATAATGATCAGCTGGCCAGCAGCGTCCAGATCGACTACCTGACCAACTTTACCTCTTTTGTAAATCCCTCCTCAAAAAACAACCGTATCCCAGACCCGGCCTCGCTATCTGGCTTGGCAGACCGCTACATCTCCTGGTACGGTAATGCGACCTATATGCTAGCGGGCCGGTACGGGATCTCGGCCAGCGCAAGACTTGACCAGTCCAACCTTTTTGGAGTCAGGGCCAATCAGAAAGGGGTGCCTCTTTATTCGGCAGGACTAAGCTGGAAGCTCAGCCAGGAAAAATTCTATAAACTCGCCTGGCTGCCACAAATGGGTCTTAGGGCTACCTACGGTTATAATGGCAACGTGGATAAGACTGTGTCTGCCTACACGACTGCTACCTACCTGGGTGCCAACCTTTCTGGGACCGGCTTGCCGTATGCTTCGATCACCAACCCGCCTAATCCCGAACTTCGCTGGGAGCGTGTGCGGATGATCAATTTCGCGCTGGACTTTAAAACTAAAGGCGGCCGTATTTCCGGGACCTTTGAATACTACCTTAAAAAGGGTGTTGACCTGATTGGGGCAGTGCCGCTGGCCGCGCAGACGGGTGTGAGCGTTCTCAGGGGAAATACAGCCAACACAAAGGGTAGGGGAGCAGAGCTTTCTGTGAGCACCCATAACTTGCAAGGGGGGCTACGGTGGGACACGGATTTACTGCTTAGCTATGCGGCAGACCGCGTCAGCCGGTATCTGATTAAGCCGACTTCGGTGGCCAGTGCGTACCTGGCCGGCGGCACTTTGGTGCCGGCAGAAGGAAAGCCGTTGTACGCCGTTTACAGCTACAAGTGGGCGGGCCTTGACCCTGCTAGTGGTGACCCGCAGGGTTATCTGGATGGGGAGGTAAGCAAGGATTACACGGCGATCAAATCGTCAGCCACTTTGGATGGGCTGATTTATAATGGCGCAGCACGCCCACGCGTTTTTGGCGCGCTCCGCAACACTTTTGAATACAAGGGATTTTCGCTGTCTGCAAATATAAGCTTCCGGCTAGGCTATGCGGTGCGCTACGCTTCTGTGGACTATGGTAGCATTCTTTCCGGCGCTGGGGGGCACGCGGATTACAGCTTTCGCTGGCAAAAACCGGGCGATGAAAACGTTACCCATGTGCCTTCAATGCCGCTTACCGAAAATGTAGCGCGCACCGAGTTTTATACTTATTCAGATGTTTTGGTGCAAAAGGGGGATCACATCCGCTTTCAGGACGTGAACCTCACTTACTCCTTTTCCCGGGAGCAAAATAAAAAACTTCCCTTCGGCAGCATGCAGCTCTATCTGTATGCTAACAACCTCGGCCTGATCTGGAAAAAGGCCGAAGGGCCCCTTGACCCGGATTACATGCTGGGGCCTGCTCCACCCAAAAGCCTGGCCCTGGGACTTCGGGCAAACATTTAACTCAGACATCTTACGGACATGAGAAAATATTGGATGATCTTATTTTGCGCAGGCTTGCTTGTGAGCTGCGAGCCTTCGTTTTTGGAGCAAAAGCCGGACAAGCGGCTGCTGGTGCCTGGCCAGCTCTCAGACTATCAGGCGCTGCTTGACGCGGTGCCTGAAGGGATGAACACCTCTCCTGGTATGCAGGCACTGGCCACAGACGATTTTTACTGCCTGCCCGTGGCGATAGACGGGCTGCCGCCCGCAGAACGCGGCGTATATCTTTGGGAAAGGGACCCGTTTCAGGGCAAATCAAGCCAGGATTGGGATTTGCCCTACAAATGTATCTTTTATGCCAATGTGGTGCTTTCAGGTCTTGAATCGATTCAGGCAGACAGCGCCTCCCAGCAACAGTACGCCAGCATCCAGGGTAGCGCGCTTTTTTTTCGGGCATTTGCCCATTACAACCTGGCTGCGGCATTTTGCGCGCCCTACGATAGTAGCAGCGCCAGCTCATTGCCCGGCATTCCGCTGCGGCTGACCGCGGATGTAAATCAGATTTCTGATCGTGGCACCCTTCAAGCTACTTATGATCAGATTCTTTCCGACCTCTCAAAGGCGGAGGCCTTGCTAACCGGGCCTGTAGGGTTTACCAATCGCCCGTCTGGCGTGGCGGCAAAGGCGCTCTTAGCGCGGATTTATCTGAGCATGGGCGAATACGGCAAGGCGCTGATTTACGCCAGTAAAGCCCTTGGTCTGCATGATAAATTGCTGGACTATAATACGCTGAACGCATCGGCCCGCCGGCCCTTTCCAGCCATGTTTACCGGGCTGAATCCGGAGATTATTTTTCACGCCTCTATGCCTGGAATGGATCTTCCCATATTGACACAGACGGGTGTAGACTCGAGCCTTTACCGTTCCTACGCGCCAGACGATCTGCGAAAGACCTGCTTCTTTGTCGATCGCGGAGGCGGGGTATTTGGCTTCAAAGGCAGCTATCTGGGCAGCGCGACACTTTTTGCTGGCCTGGCTACCGATGAGCTGTATTTGATACGTGCCGAGTGCTATGCGCGTGCCGGGCAGCGCACTGCGGCGCTCTCGGATCTGAACGCGCTTTTAAAGCAGCGCTTTAAGGCAGGCACCTTTAAGGAGCTGGTTGCAGGTCAGGACAGCCTTTTGAACCTGGTGCTTTCAGAGCGGCGTAAGCAGCTTGTCGCAAGGGGGCTACGCTGGACTGACCTGCGCCGGTTGAACAAAGACCCGGCACTTGCTGTGCGTTTGCAGCGGCTTACTTCGGGTGGCGCCATCAGCCTTTTGCCCGGTGATAACCGCTACACGCTTCCAATCCCGGATCCTGAAATAGCACTGAGCGGCATCAGCCCAAACCCGCGTTAACTGATCTGTTGCCTTATATAGTCTTTGAACAAGCACCCAAATAAGTTGCCCTGCCTCTCCAAGACCTGGAAGGGGTAGGGTTCAGTTTAATAATACTGGCCATGAAGCAACAGAAAGTTAAGCAACGCGATAAATCCAGGACCCGCCAAAAAATGCTCGACGCGGTAGGGCAGATCATCTCCGCAGGTGGAACCGCCAGGGTAACAACCCAGCTGGTAGCTGATTTGGCGGGCGTCAACAAAGTACTTGTCTACCGGTATTTTGGATCCGTTGAAAATCTGATCGAGCAGTATTTCACGGCTGTGTCTGATCTACTCCCACCGGCCTGTGAGTTTTTGAACGCCGTTGATGACGGCACTTGCCGGCAAAGTGAAGAGCAGGTGCTTGCTGGCGCATTAAAGTTTGTGTTATGCCAGGTCTGGGAAAACTCCTCCTGCCAACAGATACTCAGGCGAGAGGTAGTGACAGGAAAGCTGACCAGTTCGGCCTTACTGGACTACCTGGCAATAAAGGTCAGGAGCAGTTCCGGTAGCGCCGATTCCGAACCTCTGCGCAGCTCACTCATAGCGCTCGTCTACAGCGCAATCTGTTATCTTGGCCTTGCAATAGCCCACGGGCGGGCCGTGGGCATAGACTTGCGTTCGAAAGGTGCCAAAAAGAAGGTCGAAATCCTTATTGAAGACATCGTGAAGGCCGTGTTGGGTCAGCAGTGCTAGCAGCGTCTTGAAGCGTTTTTATTAGAGCTGGACAGGGTTTTATGGCGCCATTAGACCGCTTGACAGCATTCGATGAATGGTTTCCTTTTAGCCTTCCGTGGGTTAGCACAAAAGCCGGGAATAGAATTGCGTATGCTTACCAGTAGTGTGGGTTGACAAACTAAGTTTTCCAGTAAGTCCGGATATAAGCCGCGCTTTTAATCAGAAACAATTCCTCTGCTTTGTTTTGTCACTTTTCGAAGGCGTCCCTGGTTAGTAAGATTTTAGAATAAGATAGGGATTAGCCGGCGGGTTTTTAGGCTTGACTCAGCATATTTATTCCCTTTTTCAGATAATGTTCGCCGTCCGGCCATAGGGTTTGACCTTTTACCAGCCAGGAAAAACCAAACGCTTCAACAGCCACAGCTTCGAAGACGTAAACTATCGGGAAGGGTTTGACATCCAGGCCTATCATGCGCCGAAGGATAAAGTAAATCCCCAGTATGATAAGTGAGCCGATGATCACCCAGCCGCATATTTTAAAAACACGGTTTCTGATCGCTTTTTGTTTGTTTTTACCTTCGGTAGCTGCACTATCGTCGCCTCGGGTAAAAAACACCAGCGACATGATAGCCAGGCTAAGAAGGAAGGTTGCGGCAAAGGCGAAATGCCATCCTGTCCCGGCTAATGTCTTAAAAACGCCTCCGTGCTCGGTATGTACACTCAGCAGGCACCGGTCGCACCCAATTTTGGTTGGTACAAACGCTACGCCGATTCCGCAAATGCCCGCAAGGAAAGTTAACAACCATTCATAAAAGCCATAACCGTAGTAAGTGATCAAAAATGCGCCTATAATACATAAAATCACTACCAGGATATCGCCCCTATCCGTATAGTAGTAGTCGCTTATGGAAGGCTCAAACCCGAAATAATATTCCGATGGTCTGGCGGGGCGCACCGCCAGAGCTATCGGTAACAGCATACCGCCAAATCCGATCAGGTTCCTTAGGGTAAGGTAAGAGATGACCAGCTCATTTCTTTCTTCTTTTCGCTGGTCTGCTAACTGCTTGATAAAGTTTTGCGCTTTCATAGAAGGAGGTGTTAGTTGAATGATTTCTTACCAGTCAGGTATGTCGGATTTAGTGAGGAAATGCTTTATAAAGCAATGTCCCGACCAATCCCGTATTAGATAGCTATGAGCAGCAAAGTGTACTCAGGCGATCTGTCGAAAGTGACCTTGGTATTTCACTGCTTTTAAAATTTAAGAAATAAAGCAATGGACCGGTTCTCAATTTTATTTAATGGGATCTTTTAGCCCAATTTGCTAACCGCAGACTGTTAGCTGTTTTTGTGCGCTGATTTAAGCTGGCTTGTCACAGGATCAGTTATGGCATTGACCGAGCTACCTGCACTAAACGAGGTAAGGACCCGAGATGATCCTAAAATAAATTCAGGCTCGATCAACTTCCGGAATAGCAACCTGTACCCGGCAGGCTCATTTCGAACGTTAACAGTTAGAGATCATGCTTAGGTTTATAGCTGGGCTCTGCGAAACTTGACAAGTGAATCCTCATTGTTGGCATGCAATGATCTATTCTGGGAATCACTGGTTTTATCAGTAGGGCAGGGTAAAATAAAAGAGTTTCTCTGCAGACAGCGCATAGCATACCCGGAATCCCATCTTGGAAGGGGGTAAAGTTTTACTTTACCCCCTTCCAAGATGGGAAAAATTGGCAAAAGAAAACCCTGCGCACCAAATGGAGCGTTGATGGGGTAGGAGTCGATTCTTCGAAGTATGCGAATTTACTCATTTAGATCCAACTTGACAACGGGTGGATAGTGTGCGCCAGGGGTATAAGCGATTCAATAGCCAAGAATTTATTTGGTTCTATCTATGTTTACTTTGCGATGCGAGGCATAAGGCCAAAGTTGAACGTGCCGAACGGGCAAAAGTTTGCTGAAACGGCGAGGGATTACTGCATTGTTGTATATTTGCTTAGTGCATATTTTTAATTTAACCCAGGAAGCGAGATGAGCCTGAGAGAATTTAAAGAGCTTGAAAAAAAACTGGAGAACCAACGCAAGCTGGTTACTCAAAAGGAGGCTTCCGATTCTTTGCTGCGTGAGCTCAATGTTTTTGACTCGTTTGTCGGCAAAAAGGGTCAAAATGCTAAAAAAACACCAGCAACGCGTTAATGCCTCCGTATGTATTTTGCCCGGCCCGGCCTGTTGATTGGTTTTCATGGATGTGAACAGCAGGTAAGGGATAGTATCGTGTTTGGAGAGCCTATGACTCCGAGTAGCTCTATCTATGATTGGCTGGGAAGAGGTCTGTATTTTTGGGAGAACAATCACGAAAGGGCCCTGGATTTTGCCAGCAATCATCCCACACAAAAAATTAAGACTCCTGCTGTGCTCGGGGCGGTTATTGACCTGGGCCAGTGTCTGGACCTTCTGGATACACAATATCTGCGCCTGGCGAAAATGTCTTACGACAACTTAGTCACTGCCGCCAATACCAGTAACGGTCAGGTCCCACGCAACAAAGATGTGAAGGGCTCCAATGAAAAATTGCTCCGGGAGCTCGATTGTGCTGTCATTGAAAATATACATCTGATCCAGAGCCAGTCCAATGGAACTCCATTTGATTCTGTCAGGGGTGTGTTTGTAGAAGGCGGGGAGCTATATGACGGCGCTGGATTCCATGAAAAGAACCATATTCAAATCTGCATCAGAAATCCCAACTGCATAAAAGGCTTCTTTATTCCAAGGCAAGGCGTCGAGTGGCCATAATGAATTTTTATTGGCGACAGGCGGCCGGTATGCGCGGGCCAAGGTTAAAATAATTTTTGATGGCAGGCTTTCATTCCAGCCAGGTGTAAGAAGCTGCTCGCTTTCCTACGCTGATCGGCGGTACTTTCCCGCTTAGAATTTATCCAAATCGCCAGTGTTCCCAGCCCCAGGGAGGGCAATCTGAGATGCCCCTTAAGCAATGGACTTAGTCTGTACAGCGGGCTGGGCGTCTTGCAAGCGCAAATACCGGTCATCCCTAACTGACAATAGCGTATCCGCCTGTAGACTGCCTTAGGTCTTTAGAATTTTTTCAAAATTGCCTGATAGTTTCCTGAAAAAGCCAATCTTGTTATGGATTTCTTGGAAACAGTATTAAAAAGTAAGAGGCGGCTGCTGGTAACAGTAGTTATGCTTCTAATCCTGGGTTTCGTATTGCTGGGCTATCTGGTCACGGCACTGCCTCCATCGATGGTTGATTTAGAAGTGTCGGAGGAAGTTCAGGAGCAAAGCCATGCATTGCTCGATACTTTCATGCGTGCAGTCAGCTGGCCGGGCAATCCGCCATACTCTGTCATGATGGTTACAGGCGTCGCCGGGTTGTTCTATTTTTTGAAGTGCAGGCGCGAGGCGATGTTTTTCATGCTCACCCTTATCTCCGGTGTGATTAGCTGGTCGCTGAAAATACTCATCAACAGGCCTGGACCAACCCAGGACCTGGTGCGGATCATCGAAAAAGCCAGGTATCAGAGTTTTCCAAGCGGGCACACGCTGTTTTACACCGTCTTTTTCGGCTTCTTGATCCTTGTCATGGTCAATCAGAAAACCTTGCCCACTGCGGTCAGGACATCGGTCGCGGTCTTTTCTGCTGCGATGATCTTTCTGGTGGGCATATCCAGGGTCTACCTGGGCGCGCATTGGTTGACTGACGTGCTGGCGGGCTTTATGATCGGTATCGTCTGTCTTTTTGCGCTCGGCCACTTTTATTTGTCGCGCCAGCGGTAGTCAGCTACCTGCGCACCTCAAACGGTAGACAAACCAGTAGCGGGCAACTTTACCCCCGCGAAGCTGGCGGATCACAACCGGCTTATCGATCGTGGAGAAAAGGTTTTGGTAGATTTCTGCCGGATCCTGGAAATTATTGGAAGGGGTGATGTAATAGGCGTCAGAACCTGACTCTACCTTTCCATATTTTGCCTTGAGCCAGTGAAACTTATGCAGATCATTCAGGCTCCCAAGGCCAATCAAACGCATCTTTAAGGGATAGGCCACATAGAAATACAAATGCCCGCCCGGAAACCATTTGTGGATCAGTAAAGGGGCCCTCTCATCCATACGTCCACTTGCCATGTCACTATTGCGTATCATTTCAAAAGCTGGGCCTAGCTGCTCCCACCCGGTCATATCCAGGGTGAAATCCCCGCTTCCGGTTTGCGGAAAGGGCTTGGGCGAGAGGGTGGGAGGGAGAAAAAATTGGCTTGGGGCCAAAGGATTTTAAGTGAATGCGGCAAAGAACCTTGGGTCGGACACCTCGCAGATCAGCTGTCGTTGCAATGCCGGCGATGGCTTTGTCTTAGTAGCATATAGATAGAACTAAACAGGCGCGGGCAGGGGCTTCCGCCCGCGCTCTGTCAAGCAGCCAGATTATTCAGGCACGTATCCGGTCTGAATGGACCCGCTTTGGTTGGCAGCGGTGTTTTCAGCGTCGGTGTGGGCATTAGGATTGTATCCGTCTTCGAAAACGCCTTTGCAGAGTTTTTCGGCCGCGTTACAAGACTCGGAAAGTGATCCGATCTCCCAGCTGTTGTCCCGGTTGGGCTGCGCAGGCGTGCCTGTTCTGACCCAAGTCTGGGTTAAGACCTTGGTTTTTGGCGCGCCTATCGTGTTTGAGACTGCCATACCACCTGCAAGCATCAAAGAGGCCGCCAGCAAATAATCGATTCTGAACTTTTTCATAACTGTAAGTTTAAAATGTGAAAAGTGAACATTGTCGCCTACTCTGTTTTCAGGTTTTCGGCAGCGCCTGGCGGACGCGGGGCAGACTTGCTGCCTGTGCCTGCGTCCGGCTTGATGTTATCCGAAGAAGCTTCCCGTCTGGCCAGCATCAGGCCGGTGATTGAGAGCGTCAGAAAGAAAAGGTTGAATAAAAAATGGCTTTCAAAGCTCAAACTGCTTATCACCCCTCCGCAGCTGCACGGGCGGCGGCTGAAAAAATCAAGCAGTACAAGGCCCATGTAGCCAGTGAAGGCTGTCATCAGCAGTGTCGAAAGCCACAGCCCGGCATGCCGCATTGAAGGGTTGACCAGCAGCAACACAGCCAACAGCTCAGCCGGTGGTAGCAGCCAGAAAGCAAGGTGCGAAAGCCAGGACGGAAAAGTCTGATTGAGCATCTGCGCCCGAAACTTTTCATAGTCAATTACCTTTGATAGGGCCGTGTAGAAATACAGAATGATAAGTGCCGCGGTGATTAACCTGATGATAAGGCTTCTGTTCATAGGGGTTGAGAATCTAAAATTGTTTGAGGCATGATCTTTCCGGATCATTGGTGAATTTCGGCTTATAAAACTTTGAACTACTGCGGAAATCGAAAGCCGGTTACAAATTGATTTTCGTATTGTAGTCGATTTAATTCCGTTTTCTTCTGATCTCGCTGAGCGTACTGGGAGTGATTTCCAGGTAAGCTGCAATATCGCGCAGCAAGAACCGCTCGGCTGGGAACAGCGTTGTAAACCTGGTATAGGCTTCCAGGGCAGGCAGCGCGCACAGCATGGATTTAATAGCTGCCAGGCGAATGTCTTCTAAAAGAATTTTGCTGGCCAACTTGGCCGCTTCGGGAAAAGTTTGGTAGATAGACATCATTGCGGCGGGCTGAATGCCGCTTATCACGCAGTCTTCCAACAACACGATCTGGTCTTGACCGTACCTGGGGGCCGGGTTTCGGGGGCCAAGCAACATAGCTTGCCCCTGTTGCCAGAGCCGGGTGATATGCTCTTTGCCGTCCTGGCTTTCGTAAGCGCCTTTTGCAAGGCCTTTGTTAATGAAATAGATGCTGTAAAAGGATTTGCCAGGGTAAATTATGTGGCCTTTAGGGTAGGTCTTCTGGAAGTGCGCAGATTTGAGCGAAGCGCGAAATTCTTCGCTGAGCGCATAGTGGCTTGACAGGTAATCGATCATTTGGGGCATGGCCATAGCAGCGACATTCTCAGGATTCCCTTATCCAGGTGATCATCCGTTCTAGTGTGCCGATTACCACCTCTTTGTCGCCTGCTTCGAAAGTGTAGGCCTTGTTGCGCAGGCTTTCATAAGAAATCTCTTCTTTCCTGGGTGTTGAAAGGTAAGGCGCTACGCTTTGTATGAAACTGTTCAGGGATTTGGATTTAACGATCCTGAGAGCGTCCAGGGCTCTCAGGATTAGCCCCAACTGATCCACAGAAAGAAAGCACATTACTTTAAAGGGCTCGGGTTTTTCTTTACTTGGCTGCTGGTTTTGAAGCGGCAAAACGTCCCACTGGTGCTTTTTTTCCAGATAGGTGATTTCCTGGGCAAACCAGTTTCCGAGCACTTTCTTTAGGTCGGCGTGTTGAGGGCTCAGTTTGACTCCTGCTTTGCGATGCATCTGGTTGAATTCCTTATAGCTCAAAAGGAGCTGCGTCATTTTTTCGTGGACCGGGCCATAAGCATTGATCCGTTGGGCCAGTTTCTGGGTGAAGTAGTTCATAAATCCGCGGCTGTTGAAATTCAGGTAGACCAGCTGCTCAATAATGGCCTGATGAAGCCTTGTTTCATCGGTTTCACTGCTGATCTTTTCAAGCGAAGAGACCAGTTCCTTTTTATAGAACACCTCGCGGAAGGAGATTGGCCTTTTCTCAGAATCGTAAATGAAATGGTGAAGACTCTGAACGATAATATCGGTCAGGCTTCTGTTGTCAATCCTGACAAACAATTCCAGACGGAGCGCTTCTAACCGGTCGGAGAGCTCCTTTTTGATCTGGGCCAGGTAGGACGCCGGAACCCGTTCGTCCAGACTGAGAAAGTCGCTGAACCGGTCTTCGACAAAGCCCAGCAGCTCATCCAGGCAACCCGAAATACTTTCAAGGGCTGTTTGCAGCCGCTGGTGAGTTGGACTGATTCTGGAAGCGTTCTCGTAGGCCTGGTCGAGTAGCATCACAAGGCTTGCATGGTACTGGCCGACCAGGAGCTGCATTTTCCGCCGGGAATCGAGTTGAAAACCCTGCTGCTTTAAAAATTTGACATGCCGCTCTTTTTCCTCGTCAGCTTTGGCGACAATGGTTTGCAACTGCTTGTCTGAGAGCGTATCGATCTCGGTCTTGGCGATGTTCAGGGTAACGTTGATGATGAAATCCAGCCATTCAAGCGAGTAGTTTTGTTCGAGCATAGGATTGGTAGCTTAATCATTTTTAACACGAAAAATGCCCGGAAGCCGAAGGTGGTCACTTCGGCCCCGGGCTTGCGGGTGCTACTTAAAGCCTGCCAGGCAGTGTACAGATCGTGCCGCTGGTGGTGATTGGATCATCGCCGTCAGGGCCCTTAGCCTCTGTGGGGATGATGGCAAGCGTCTGGATCGCCAGTTTGGGTTTTCTCGCTTTTTTCATTGCTCAGACTGTTTTGGTGACAGTAGCAAAGCAACCAGTTAGATCAATTACTGCCTATCTATTGGGCTCAAATCCGCCTGGGCAGGGACAAAATGCCTGGTTTTAGATCGAAACAAGGATCGGGATTCGCAACACGACGCCGTAGCTTAGCTGGTTCTGCCGGATTTCAAACTGGTAGGGATATACGCCTTCATAGAGCATCGCCAGCCGGCGCTCGATGGTCGGCAGACCTAGGCCCTGCCTGGGTCTTTTGACAGCTCGCGCGGGCTTATTGTTGGTAATCGTAAAGTGTAGCTCCTGCTCGGTAGCTTCAAGCTTGATGTGGATCTGGCTTGGTCCGGTGTGGGCATCGGCTGAATGTTTGACTGCATTTTCTGCAAGCGAGATCAGTACCAGGGTCGGAATATATCCGGCGCCGGCCACAGGGCCGGACTGCTCCCACTTAATATTCAGGCGCCTTCCGTATCGCAGCGTTTCCAGTTTCAGGTAATTCCTAAGGCTTGCAAGCTCCTTTTTCAAAGGCACGAACCCCGATGAAGTCTCATAGAGCGTGTACCTGAGAAGGCCTGCGAGCCTGTTCAGATAACCCGCCGCACGGCCTGAGACGGGAACAACCGAAGCATAGGCGGACAGAAGCACGTTGTAGATGAAGTGTGGTTCGAGTTGGGATTTGAGCAGCCTGAGCTCAGTCTCTATTTGCTGACGCTCGATCGCTGCCTTCTTCTGGCCTTCGGACAGGCCGTACTGGAGCATTTTCAGTCCGACTGGAAATAACAGCAGTTGCAGCTCCTGTAAATCGTAGCCAAACACAAGCCAATCCTGCCAGCTTCGCATGGAAGGCTCCTTCAGGTAAAGACTTCCCAGTTTTTTAAATGCTTCGGAAAGATTCCCTAGTCCATACCACTTGTCGAGCAGCCAATATACAAACGTGCTTGCAAGGTGCATCACAGTGACAAGCCCCAGCATGGTTAGGCTCAGCACCCTTACCAGGCTATCACCACTTCGAAGATTTTGAAACAGCCACAACCCCGCGTAAAAGACCGGTATGAAACGCAGATAGTAGATAAAGTAGGAGTTGACAAGCCGCCACGCAGGCAGCTCACCGCCGAAAGCCGGAATAAAGTAAGCCAGGTGATAGGCTATAACAACCAGCCCTGATGGCAAGTCACGACATTGTTTTTGGCAAATTCGGACCTTTTCAGATCCTGGTAGGTGCGTATATGGCCAGCCGAACGGACGGGAATGACAATTTCATTACGGTAGCTTTTGCCTTTGTATGTTAGCAGTCCGGGACCGGGTGCGCGCAGCACCTCAGTCAGGCGCACTACCTGCTGACTTTGCAGCATCTCGATCAACAGGCGGATTGCCACATGGCAGTTGCCGTCAATAATCAGCTGACGGTCATGCTGCCCGGCGTAAACCATTCTTGGGATCCCAAGCGATCTGCGCACTTTGCTCCACCAGGCTTTGTGTGAATCCGGGCTTTCAGGGATGTCAGCCAGTAATGATTTGCCAATATGCCATTGCGCTTTTGAGACAACGATTCTACCATACTGCACGCGGGGGAAAAATGGGTAACTGGCTGGCAGCGCGCCGTCCCAAAACAGGGTAGGTGCATCCAGACTGGCCAGATCACATAAAAAGCGGTAAATCGGGGGCCCGCTGGCGAAATTATGGGCGCTGTTCAGCCGGGGCAGCACCCTCTTGCCCAGCGATTTTGAAAATAGTATAGCCTTGCCATCTCTGACTCCTACCATAATGTCTTCGAGTGGGATCATCTCATTTTCGGTCCCAGTCAAAAAGCAAATTTGATATTGGTTAAGCGGCGGGCGCCGCGTCACGTGGCCCGCTGCACCGTTTGCAGCATAAGCAATCTCGGCAAAAACCACCGCGGCGTAATCTGTCTGCTCGGATTCTACCATTTGGCTCACCGCCTGACAAAGTTCTGGATTAGAATCAGCAAATCGGGCGATAAGCCCCGCGCTACCAGGACCTGAAATCCCTTTGAGTTCAAATAAATATTCCCCTTTGTCAAGACAGCCCTGGCTTTTGGCGATTATACTTCCCAGGATAGAAAAGCCCTCTATGTTTCTGCTGACCGCGTCGGGCAAGTCCTGTTCTGTCAACATGTATACCGTGCCCCGCGTGGCCGTTGCCTGAAAGTAGGCTCTTTCCATCCATGCAGCGGGGAACAGACTGGCATTGCTGGCTGGCTGATCTTGCCTAAGCAGATTCATAACCTGCTCGTTTTGCGGGGACGGGCTGATCAGATGACCGTAGCCGATGCCGGTATCCGGATCAAGGGCCTGCGGTAATGGAACTAGCTGCATTTCATAGCGATTCGAAAACCGCCGGATAAAGCTGGTTAAAAGGCCACTTGAAGGCGATGCCCTATCAGACAGCAGCCTTGCGAGCTGTTTGAGAATCCCGCTAACCGCATTTTTGCTTATCTGGCACCGTTGGGCGCCAAATTCAAGATCGATCTGCACAGGAGCGTTTGACTCGATATCAGCGGCCGCAAGTGCAGTTGTCAATCCCGCGAAGCGGTCAGCTCCGCGCATTGGCGCGTCTTGCATCTTTTCAAAGGCTGAGAAGATCTCACCAGTGGCATGGGTGGCAGCCTTGGAAGCCAGCTGCTTTTGGTAGCCAGTTAGGCTCAGCGGGCGCTCCGGGCCAGTGGTCAGGATCTGTTCTTGGACCAGGGTCTGAATCAGATCGCGGCTGTCTTTCGAGCTTAACCCTATGCTTGTCAGTTTGTCAGTAATGACTTGCAGGCCTACTGATGGCTTACAAAATTCAATGACCGTTCTCAGGATTTGATTGCCCTCGATCTGCCGGAAATCAAGCCCTGTTGAATTTTGAGTTGAAACGGCCGTCCTGGCTGTATACCTGTAACTCGCACCGCACTCGTACAAGCTGGTGTTAACACCGATCATGCCCTGCATTGAAGGTGCATCCCAACCGGCCAGCTTGGCGCCGATTTGTTCAAGCACCTGGCCAGAGAGTATGCCGTGCTTTTTCAGGTTTCCGTCGAAGCTGATGTTGGTTGCTTGCGCCAGGCCGGCGATCGTGTATCCTGCAAAAAGCCCAAATGGGGTGCTGCGGGTGCAGGCGCGGATCAGGTACTTGTAAAGCGCCAGCAAAACTTTTTCCTTGCCCGGCACGCGGCCTGTTTCCACCAGGTTCTTGGCAAGCTGGTAAAGTTCGGGGGAGGCCAGGTAAACGGCTTCTTTAAAATCAAGGTTTTTCATCACCTGGATAATCTGAGCTTCCAGTGAGGCCGGGTCGGCGCACAAAGCACGGTTGACCGATCCGAGCAAGCTTTCAGGTAGCAATGGCCTTCTCAGAAGCGCCAAAGGGTGGGATTTGAGTACTGTCATGGTGTTTTGTCAATGAAAGGTTACAAACTTTCAATGACTTTCTTTTTTAGCAACCGGCAAACGAATTGGGCCCAAGGCTGGAAAATCGGGGCTGAAAGCCGGGGAATCTGGTATAGCGAATTGTCAGGTTTTGCCCTGAAACAAGCCCAAAAGTGCAGCTAAGCTAATCCAGGCCGGGTCATGACGCTGTAATGGAAAGCCAAAAATGTTCGGCATAACCGCCGGGCCCTGCCCGCTTCCTTATTCCGCTTCCTTTTGGCCCACAGGGCCTGGATTGGGGCTGAGCTTTCTTTTTTTCTTGTTTTTCTTTGGGTCAAAACCATGGTGTTTTTTGGCAGTCAGATCCTGAAAACAAGGGCGGAAGATCAGGTTTATTTTTTCACTCAAAATCTTTAAGCTCATGTCGCACAACATTCATTTCAACCAAGGTACAGGTAAGCACGCATTTTTTTCGGTCAAGGAAAAGCCGTGGCATGGTTTGGGTCAGATCGTTGACGGCTGCCAGTCTAGCGGCGAGGCAATCCAGCATGCAGGTCTGGATTATCAGGTAGTCAAGACCCCACTTTTCACCAGCCAGATTCATCAGCAGCTGCCTGAGAACATCACAATTTTTCCCGATGAGCTAACCACTGTGCCGGGCTACTACGCGACAAGCCGTGCTGATACGGGAAAGCCTCTGGGTGTGGTCGGAGGTGGCTACCAGATCGTTCAGAACCAGGATGCATTCACCTTTTTTGACAGCATCGCAGACGGCAAAGGGATTCGTTACGAAACGGCGGGGGCGCTTGGAGCAGGAGAGCGGATTTTTATTACTGCCAAAATTGACGATCATATCGTGGTCGGCAAGGACGATCTGATCGAGCAGTACCTGTTTTTGACAAATTCTCATGACGGCTCTGGCAGCATCACAGTTGCATTCACGCCGGTGCGAATAGTTTGTCAGAATACACTTGGCGCCGCAATGGACGCGGTCAGTTCGGCCGTCAGAATCCGCCATACAGCAAGCGCCACAGAGAGGCTTGCGCAGGCGCACAAACTAATGGGACTCGCTGCCAAAGCATCAGTTCACGCCGAGGCAGTTTTTAACCGTTGGGCCAAGGTCAAAATTACCGATGGGCAACTCAAAAAATTGATTCAAATGGCCATGGCATCCGGCAAGGAGACGCTGGGCAAGATTCAGGATGGCAATTTTGAGCAGCTCTCATCCCAATTCAACAATACAGTAGACCGTGTTTTACAGTACGCCTTCACTAGCCCCGACCAGTGCCTTCCTACCACCGAAGGAACCGTATTTGGCGCATACAATGCGGTCACCGGCTATTTTCAGATTGTGCGTAGCTATAAAACCGGGGAAGATAAACTAGCGTCAATCCTGCTGGGAGGTAACGCCGCCCAACGTGGACAGGCTGCCTTTAACTTATGTCAAGGGTTTTCAGATTACGGCCCTGATATTTTTAACGCAAATTAGCTTTTGGTAAGCGCCGGGGCAGACACATAATCTGCACCGGCGTCTAGTGGTAGCTGGCGGAAAAATCGTGGCCGCCCCAACCGGGGGCGGCCATTTTTGCGGTATGAGCAGCGGGCACTTTCCAGAGTCGCGAATGCGCTGCTCATGGGCGTTTTTGTTGTTGAATTTTGCGGCTGAATAGCGCAAAGCGGAATTAAAAGGCGGTATCGCTTCTTACGATGCAAAGTTAGGGCTCAGCCGCGATGGAAGCCGCGCAAAATTTCCGGCATAAACACGATCACATCAAATGCAAAGCATTCGGTGTGATCCCATCCCGCGACCTTTCATTTATTCCGTTGCTTTGCGCGCCTTATCGCGCCTGCCCCAATGGGTGCACCATAATTCACTTAACCGTAAATGATTATGGAAACCACTCAAAAATTCTCGGATTGCTTTCAGGTTGCAGAAATCGAGCTGATCTACACACCGTCCTACAAGGTCACAGATCGTCCGAAAGTAACTTCTCCGGCCAGCTCTTACGGGATTCTCCGTAGCAGCTGGAATGCCGGAAAGTTGGGTTTTATCGAAGAGTTTAAAGTACTGCTGTTAAACCGGGGTAACCTGGTGCTGGGTATCTACAACGTATGTCGTGGCGGGATCACTTCAACGACTGCCGATATAAGGCTGATTTTCGCAGCGGCCCTTAAGGCATCGGCTACTGGTATCATTCTCGCCCATAACCATCCGTCAGGAACGCTTTTGCCTTCCCCTCAGGACCGCCTTTTGACGCTGCGCATCAAGGAAGTCAGCCAACTGATGGAGATAGAATTATTAGATCACCTGATTCTGACAGCCGAAGGGTTCTACTCGTTCGCAGAGCAAGGACAGCTCTGATGACTTCGAAGAACGTAAAAACTCGCCTGACCCGTCAGGCGAGTTTTTCGCTTTGGAGGGTTAACCTAAGGCCGCCAGCTTTTTGCTTGTCTGTGTAAGCCCAGCCTTTTCAAGGATCGCATCCAGCACCCCGTTCAGCTCGGCGCTCGCCGAAGCTTCGGCGAAAGACAACAGCGAGTTTTCGTTTTTGGCAGCTGATAAGCCCGCCTTAACAGCAGTGGTCAGTAGCAGCGCCGTCTGGCGTGAAACCTTTAGTTCCAGTTTTACCTGGTCTGTCATTCCCGGGCTTGAAAGCAATGTTTCAAATAGCATCCGGATCTCAATTTTTGTTTCCATAAAATGGTTTTGATCGTTTTGTGAACAGTCGCAAAGAAATGGCGCAGTGCTGATTTTCACCCATTTAGAATTTAAAGGGGTCATTTTTCTAGGCGGATCGCGCCTTATTTTCGCCCTGGTCATAACGGGTTCAGCGGGCAGCGAAAGCTTTTGAAACAGCTTTGGTAAAACTTCGCAGACGCCTTTCGGTAACCTACGAGCGCCGCCGGGCGCTGCAACCACCTGTCATTCCAGTGGTTGGCCAGATGTACCATTGTTACACGCGGCATGCCGCGTGTAACAATGGATCTGGCTGCCACAGGGGCAGGGCCACTCACTCGGAACTCGTGTGGCCTTTGGTAGAAGTGACCTGAAAAAGTAAAAGTGAAGACCATGGAAGAGGGGAAGCAAAAAAGGACCAAATGGGTCAACGTCAGACTGACAGAGGAGGAATTTGCTGAGATTTCAGAGCAGTTTTCCAGAACCACAGATCGAAAAATTAGCGACTTTGCCAGACGGAAGTTGCTGGGAAAGCCTGTAAGAATCCTTTCCCGGGACGCCTCGACAGATGCGCTTACAGAACAGCTGGCCGGCCTTCGGACTGAGCTATCCAGGCTAGGCGCAAACTACAATCAGGCGGTAAAAAAACTTAACAGCCTTGCCCGGATTAAAGACTTTGAGCAGTGGCTTCTCACCTACGAGCTCGACCGCAGAAGGCTAATTACCCACATCGAGCAGGCTGCCCGGTCGATCACTGAACTATCACAAAAATGGTCGCGGTAATCCATAGCGGGGCCAGCCTGAGGGAAGCTGTCAACTACAACGAGCATAAGGTAACCCGCGGTGTGGCCAAATGCATCGATGCGGGCTATTACACGCGTGATGCCGATGATCTTAACTTTCATCAGAAGCTTTCGCGGTTGCAGGATCTGATCGATCTGAACACGCGCATAAAGGTCAACACGCTTCATATTTCATTGAATTTCGCTGCGGAGGACCGCCTGGATACGGTTACGCTCAAAGAGGTTGCAGGGGTTTACCTGGAAAAGATCGGCTTTGAAAACCAGCCATACTTGCTGTATGAGCACCTGGATGCCGGGCACCAACACGTACATATTGTCACGACTAACATCCGGCCCGACGGCAGCAACATCAAATTACATAACATCGGAAAAATCCGCTCGGAAGTGGCCCGAAAAGAAATCGAAAACGATTATGGACTTGTCCGGGCGGAGGACCATAAAAGATCGGTGTTTAAGCTCTCGCCGGTGCCCGCATCAATCGTCGAGTACGGCAGGGCTCAGACCAAGCAGGCCATTTCGAACGTCTTACAGACCGTGCTCAAAGAATATCATTTCACTTCTGTTTCCGAGCTTAATGCCGTGCTGGCTCAATACCGGGTGCTTGCAGACACAGGCGGTCAGGGATCACGCATCCAGCAGCGGCAAGGACTGGTTTTCAGGGTGCTCGGGCCGAATGGAGAAAAGCTCGGAGTGCCCATCAAGGCCAGCGATTTTTATTTTAAACCAACCCTTGGGCGGTTGCAGGCGCGATTTGAAGCAGGAGCTATTCAGCGCAAAAAGCATTCAGTCAGATTAAGAAATACGATCGACATGACCCTTGCAAGGCGCTCGACGCCGTCGCTTTCGGCATTTTCTACCGCCCTGCGCCAGCAGGGGGTAACGCTGGTTAAGCGGGCCAGCGACAGCGGTGTGCTCTACGGTCTGACTTATGTTGACCACCGGACCAAAACTGTATTTAACGGCAGCGATCTGGGCAAACCCTATAGTGCTAAGGCTGTACAAGCCGCCATTGATTCGATAGCTTCCCAAGCGCAAATTCATCATACTCCGCCGCTGCAAATCCGGGAGCGTGTCAGCTTGGAAACAGACTCTGAACCAGGTGGCAGGCCCCTTGGTATGCCAGAGGCTGATCAGGATACAACAAGGCTCCTGAGCGAACTTTTGCAGTCACAGAGGGGCGATCCCACCGTGCCGTATCCGGTTCGCCAACCCAAAAAAAAGACCAGAAGAAAATCTTTGTAGCCTAAAAAAATAACACAATGGCCTCGCAAACATCAGAAAATCAACAAGCCCTGGCGCGCATCTCTGAGATGACCCGGCTGATTGCCATCGCCATCCTGGCGCTGCATTTTTATTATAGTTGCTACGCTTTTTTTGCCAGCCATCACCTTGTCAGCTCCTTTACAGACCGTGTTTTAGTAAACATCATCAAAACCGGGATGTTTAGCAGTATGGCTAAATCCAAATTGATCTCGCTGGGCCTGCTAATCGTTTCGCTGATTGGAACAAAGGGCAGAAAGCAACAGGATATGAGCTTACAAACTGGCCTTAACGTGTTACTGCCCGGCCTATTAATTTATTGGGCATCTGGTGGAGTTCTCTTATTCAGAGCAGATTTATCCACGCTTGCCTGGGCGTATATTTTGAGCTGCTCGCTGGGTTTTGTGATGGTTCTTTCGGGAACAACGCTGCTGTCGAGGGTAATTCAGATCAAGCTCGGCGGGGATATTTTTAACAGTGAGAATGAATCTTTCCCCCAGCAGGAGCGGCTGCTTGAAAACCAGTATTCGGTCAATCTTCCTGCCGAATACAGCCTGAAAGGCAAGCGGCGAAAGAGCTGGATTAACTTGATCAACCCCTTCCGCGGCCTGCTCGTTTTGGGCTCACCCGGGTCGGGTAAGAGCTATTTTATCATCCGGCACATCATCAGCCAGCATATCAGGAAGGGGTTTTCACTTTTCATTTACGATTTTAAATTCGACGACCTGTCGGTGATCGCCTATAATAATTACTTAAAAAACAAAGCTCGCTATAAGGTTGCCCCCACATTCTATACCATCAATTTCGATGACCTGTCAAAAACCCACCGCTGTAACCCATTGGAGCCAGCCAGCATGCATGATATCACCGATGCTGCAGAATCGGCCAGGACAATTCTGATGGGCCTCAACCGGGAATGGATCAAAAAGCAAGGGGATTTCTTTGTGGAATCTTCGATTAATTTTCTAACAGCCGTTATCTGGTTTCTTAGGCGGTACCAGGATGGAGAATACTGCACTTTACCCCATGTAATCGAGCTTATGCAAACCGATTATGAGCAGCTTTTTTCAGTGCTACGAACCGAAAAGGAGATCGAGGTGCTGGTTAACCCTTTTATCAGTGCGTACCAGAACGATGCCATGGAGCAGCTTGAAGGCCAGATCGCTTCGGCCAAAATTGCCCTTGCCCGTTTATCATCTCCCCAGCTGTATTTCGTTTTATCGGGAAATGATCTGACACTTGATATAAATAGTCCCGATTCGCCGAAAATTGTTTGTATCGGAAACAATCCTCAAAAAGTGCAAATTTATGGAGCAGTCGTTTCACTGTTTGTTACCCGGCTCATTAAACTGGTTAACACTAAAGGAAAACTAAAAAGCAGCCTGATTTTTGACGAGTTTCCCACCATTTACCTCAATAATATTGACTCACTGATTGCCACCGCCCGCTCCAATAAAGTAGCTACCACGCTCGCTGTGCAGGACTTCAGTCAGCTCAGGAAGGATTACGGAAAGGAGCAGGCTGACGTACTGATGAACATCACCGGAAATCTGATCAGCGGGCAAGTCTCGGGCGAAACAGCCAAGCAGCTGTCCGAGCGTTTTGGCAAGATACAGCAGGGGCGAACCGTACTTTCGGTTAACCGGACAGACACCACTGTGGCCAGCTCGATGCAGCTAGATCTGGCAGTTCCCGCATCCAAAATCGCCGCGCTAAGCTCGGGCGAATTCGTGGGTATGGTTGCCGACAATCCCGACGAGCTTATGCCCTTAAAAGCGTTTCACTGCCGGATTATCAATGATCACAAGGCGCTTGCTGCCGAGCAGGACGCTTTCAAACCCATACCTTCCGTGCGAGAGGTGTCGTCTGATGCGGTTCGCAGGACATTCTCCCAAATTAAGCAGGATGTCCAGGAAATTGTCGATCAGGTGCTGGCACAAATCAACCAGGATCCTGCACTGCAGCATTTGCTTGTCGTCAAAAAAAGGAAGTGATTTTGCATCGAAGCTTGCAATTGCCTGCCTATCGACTTTGTATCCAAATACAGCTCTAGTGGTTTCACCGGAATGTCGCACCTCATCATGAATTGGTGATTGTGTCCACCGTATTTCAAGCAATTGTCGAATCCCAGGTTTTTGCACGCCAAGATCATCGCTTGGCCGCTGATAGGGTTCTCAGAAGATGAAGACGCCAGCGGCTTATAGGCGAAAAGACGGTCTTGCCGCTTGCTATTCCAAAAGATGTTCGTTCTGGCGCCAAAGCCAAAATCCGCGACGGGATCAGAGGAAAAATCGGGAAGACCTGTCACGAAAGTGCCCTCCCGTTTTTTTGCCAGATCACTCTCAGAAATCTTACGGAACTCAAAGTATGAGGTGCTGTCGCCTTGCGCAAAAGCTTGGTTTGCCGCCAGCAGAACCGCAAATAATATTGGTAGACGCTTCATATGTTAACCTGTTTTTCAGGCAAACTAATCGGCGACTTTGAAGATATTTCGAATTCAAAATTCGAATTTCTGGAATGCTAGTTTAGACCCGGCTTATGCCGCTCGCTCCTTGTTAGACGCTTCACCCTTCTGTTCAACCTCGACAAATAGAAAAGAAGCCCTGTAAGCACGATGGCGATCACTGTAATCACCACCCATAGCTTACCATCCTGCCGAAGTAATCTGGCCACCGGGCCTTGGGGCTGGGCATTGGATACTAAAGGAAGCAGCGCCGAAAGCAGGAAACAGAATCGTGCTGCATATTTAGATAAACTATTCATTGGAAATACAGGTCTGGCTGATCTTTTCATTTACCTGCTGGTCGTCAAGCACTATTTCTATCCGGCGCGTGCGGAACCTGAGCTGGGTAATCCATAAACCGAGCATGGTAAAGCCGATGAATGCCGGGCGAATGATCATGGTGATGCTTTTGTCCTGATCGTATTGATTGAATCCCGGATTACCTCCATTGCCAGGATGCAGCGAGTCGGTCAAACGCGGCAGGATCATGATAAGCGGGATGAACATGGCAAACGCGAAAATATTATAGATTGCTGACACCCGGGCACGCCTTAGTTCATCTTCAAATGAAGCACGAAGTATAAAGTATGCCACATAGAGCAGCATCCCGACTGCCACACCATTGGTTTTCGGGTCATTGGGCCAGAAATCGCCCCAGGCAAAATATGCCCAAACCGATCCGGTGATGCAGCCTAGCACGCCGAACAGTATTGCCGTATTGGCGAATTCAATGGCCCACAAATCATCGAGCATCTTTCCCTTGCTTAGAAACCGAATAGAGAAAACCGCTGACAGTAGCAGCAGGGTCATCATAGCAATCCACAAAGGCGGATGGTAGAATGAATTCCGTATCGTTTCATTCAGGATCGGCAGGCGGGGGACTGAATTAATCAGGCCGGCAACGAAAACGTAGAAGAGAATTAGTACTGAAAGAAATTTCCACCAATATTGCCTCAAATATGCCATAGTGTTTTCTAAAATATTCTATCAAAAGCCGGGTTTTAGGTTTTTCTTACTTTTCAGAACACATATAAAGGTTCAAAAACGTAAAGCTTAAACTGAATTCTGAATTGTTTTTAAAGAACGTATATATTACTGCGGTTATGCTTTCGGGCTTATTTATAAAGCTTGTTGTTGGTGTTGCTTGAAAGCGTGTAGCATGGAACTTTACAGGCGTGGGAAAATGTTTGCCAAATACGAGGTCTTCCGGGTGTCAAATATCAGAAGGCCAGTTCCTTACACGTATCTAAGCAAGACACTATGTTTTCTTTTTGCCGGAAAGCGGCTGCCGCTTTCTTATGCCTTGTCAGTGGCCATGCCGTTTGCCAGTCGACACAGCCCGGGCTTTCGGGAATGGCGCCGTCCAAATGGATCACGTTCAGAAATACGCATTCTCCCGGTAAGGTCTACAACTTTGCAAACGCCGGCCCGAAAACCTACACCTATGAAGAATACTTTGTCCGTGCATGGCTACCGGTCGTGCATGCTAAAAATGTGACGGTGCTTCTTGGACCCAACTACCGGACTGAGCAGTTCGAATCAAAATCGGCTGGTGAAAATCCGATCCGGAGCATGGCAGGATGGAACCTGCGCTCTTACGGGCTGGATTTGAATTCCTTCGTAAGGCTGGATAGCGCCTTATGGGTGGTTGCTACCTCGCATTTCAACAAGAGCGGTAACTCCTCCGAGCTTTCTCTGAAAGATATTCCGCTCAATTACACCGTCTCGGCAGCTCTTCTAAGGAAAAAGTCCGTCGACAAGGAAATCGGGGCCGGTATAATGGTCAATCAAAGCTATAAGATGATTATTTTGCCTGTTTTTATCTTTAACTACAATTTTTCGTCACACTCAGGAATTGAGATGATGCTGCCTAAGCGGGTCGCATGGCGACAAAACCTGTCCAGAAATGACATCATTTATCTTCGCGGAGAATCTGTTACAAGAACCTACTACACAAATCCATCGGCATTGCCGTCGCCCTCTGTTTACAGACGCGTCGATGTGGATTTGGGTATGAGCTATAACCGGAGGCTGGGAGACTGGGCAGGGGTTGAACTCTCGGTGGGCTACCGCAAAAACATAACTACCAAGCTTGTCGAGGGTGCCTTGCCGGTAAGGCCGTCAGGTCTTGCGATGACCCTGGATTTTTACCTTCAAGTCCCCCGGTTGAAGCGCAAACATTGAATGCTGAATTTCGCTGGGGATCAATCATTGCAGATTCGAATGGCTGTTTCAAGTTGTGTATCCCTGCCTTCCAGCATATCCGAAACAGAGGCAGCAACCGGGTAGTCAGGTATTATGCCCTGACCTGTCTGCTGGCCCGGTCTGACAGCATTCGTATACCGGATGGTCGGAACCGATATTTGAAGACCGGTATGGGGCAGGGTCTGCCTGAGAGTCCCTCCCGAATTGTTGCCTTGATAGCCACCGCCGGTTTCTTCGCCGACAAAGACAGCGCGGCCGTTGCTGCGGGCTATTGCGCAAAAGTCCGCTGCCGTAGAAAATGTCCTTCCGTCAGTGAGAATGACGACTTTACCCGTAAACCGGGTTTTGGAGGGTTGCTGGACTTCAAGCCCGGCATGATCACTGGTGGTCATGACCGGTTTTTCCCTGGATGTAAGGGCTGAGAAGTACCGAAACGGCTCGGTGGTCAGGTAGGAGTAAAGCAATGCGCCGTACATGTCCTGACCGCCCCCGTTGCCGCGCAGGTCAATGATCAGATGATCTACATCTTTTTGTGCGAGCGCTTGAAATGTTGTTTCTAAGAAGGCAGGCATGTCAGGCTCTGTGAATGTTCGGATACCCAGCAGCGCTATGCTGCCGGCATGGTAGGTGATCTCAAGTGGCTTTCCATTAATGCCTGTCTTGTAAGCCGGGCAAAGCGTCTGTTTAAACCCGGTTGACTGAAGGCCAATTTCTCGGCTGCTCGCCCCGGGAGGGATCAAGCTTACCTGAAAGCTCGCTTTTGCCCCATAAACGAAATTGTAGAGAAGCACGAATGCATCGTTGTTCAGCGTCGCGTTTTTCTTGGTCTGGATCTTGCCATCCGATGGAAGGTAGCGCATCAGTCTCTGACGTATCTGCTCAATAGGCTCACCGTCAATCGAGAGGATCTCCGAACCGGCAGGCGCGTTTTCAGTTTTACTACAAAGCACAAACGCCCGTGCACCTGCAAACCAGAGCTTCAACGGAAACACAGGAGTGCTTACTGCGTATTGTTCCATCATTTCACCTGTCATGCCTGCGCTTGTGTGACCACATTCAATCGCGCTTACCGCATAGCGCACCAGATTATTAAATTCAACCAGATTCATCGGGCCTTTTATGCTTGCCTGGCAACTGTCCAGCAAGCCGTCCAGGGATTGCTTTGACCGGTAGCGATAAAGGTCGGGGTGATGCTGATCTATTGCCGCGCGAAAAGCGCTAAAGTCCTCTCTAACAGCAGAAGCTTCCAGCATCCGATTAAAATCATAGTCAGGGTTAGATTGAGCGCAAGCCCATCCCATCGGCAGCGATATTATGGTCAAAAAGACAGTAAAAACCCTTACCCGCAGAACGGGCGTTGAAAAATACTTCATGGCTGATGGATTTAGAAAGTGTTAGTGATCAGTTCTTTTAAGGAAAATGTAGTAGCCTAGAAAGCTGCCCGACAAACATAAACAGATGATGGCCACCGCAGCCCAGTCAGCTGCACCAGTCAGCGCCACTGCCGCCAGGCCCAGCGCCAATCCGAGCCAGATTGCCAGCCATTTCACGCATGACCGAAGTTTTTCCTTGTGGTCTGGTTGCAGAATAAGCGCTGCGAGCTCATCTGTCACAGCTGATTCGAGGATCTTTTCTTTAATGCGGTAGCGGAAGTACCGGTTGGTGAGCTCTAAAAGAAATCCGAGCACAAAAACAACCAGCAGCAAAGTCACGGCAAGGGCCACCTGGTCGCGGTCGACATAGATTGTTCTTACAGGCTGGGCGACAGCCAGCGCGGGAAGGAATATCAAGGATATAAGTGAAAGTATGGATTTCATGGTTCTAAGCTCGTTTTCAGGTTAGACAGCTCCCGCAGACAATTGTTGCAAGACTTTCGATTCATTTAGCTTTCCAATTTTTCGGGCATAGCTCTGCCAGGCGCTAAATGCCAGAAAAAGGAACAGCAGACCACCTATCAGCATCACCCCATCAAGCAGTACCTGGCGGGCTGCGAACAATTTAATCTCTAAACTGGCATGGATTTGCCAGAGCAGACCGCCCGCCGCGGCGATGCCGACTGCTGCGATAAAGAAGGCGAATATTGAATCAGTCTTGGTTGAGGATTTTTCAGCCGATAGGCTTGCCATTACAAGCGGTGCAAGCTCAAAGTCGAAGGCCTCGGAGGGAATCCTAGCCAAACTGAGGTTAATCTGCCGGTAAAGCCTTACCTGAGCCGCGCAACTCGGGCAGCTACCCGCATGAGCGCTAATGGAAGAGTCGACTATTGTTTCTCCTAATGCGAGCTGCTGAATAGCATCGTCTGTTAAATGTTCTTCTGGCTTCATATTCCTTGGTTGTAAATAGTTTGTATGCGGTCCCTGAGCATTCTGCGGGCCCGGAACAGGTAGCTTTTAACGGTCCCTTCCGGAAGGGCAACAATCTCGCAGATCTGATGATAGCTCAATTCCTGCTGATGGTACAGTGTAATAAGCAGTTTATATAGCGGCGGCAATCTCTCCAATGCGGATTGAAGTAGTCCTGAGAATTCTTCCTGAATCAGCTCATCTACCAGGTCACTTGCGTCGGCAGGCTCCCAGTGAGAAGTATCGTCCTCGCTGCTGGTTTCATACAGTATCTGATCAACCAGCAGAGATGGCGTTGACTTGTTCTTTTCTAGTTGATTTATACAGGTATTGTAGGCGATTCGCGCGATCCATGTCGAAAGTTTGGATTGAAACCGGAAGCTCTCCAGCTTTTGAAAGACCTTCACGTAAATGTCCTGGGCAACATCACGGCGCTGGTCGTGGCCAGCAATCATTCTGAACACGATTTGCGCCACCAGCGTTTCAGTATCTTTAATAATCATACCGAAAGCCCTGGTGTTGCCGCTGAGCACCCTTTCTACGAGTTGACGGTCGCTGGGTCTGTAAGGTTCTTTCTGGTCCATAGCTGGTGATTGGACAGGCTATGCGCTAAAAAGTTGCAAAAAGTTTCGCATTACTCCCCGGGATCATAACCGTCGGTAGAATCAGTCTGTTGGCAGGCGAAAAAACGGAGTTGGCCCTGCTTTTTTTCAGAGAGCGGGTAAATCGGTAATATCGCAGATGATTCAACCGACAACAGAAGCGTGGCAGCCGCTGCTGGAAAGAAAACTGCCGGCACTGGCGCATTTAATTGTGTGGGGAGTCTACGCAACCATGGTGTTTTATGGAAACTTTGCCAGGATGGCCCCCATGGTGTTTTGCGTGCATTATGGACTTGCATTTGCGATGCACGCAGGCAGTTTTTACCTAAATTATCATTACCTGGTTCCACAAACGTTACCGCAAAAGAGTTTAGCGCGTTTTTTGACCGTGAACCTGATGGCCGCGTTATTGATGGCGAGCGTGGCGGGTGGCTTGGAGGATCTTTTGCTCCCAGGCGAAACTTTCTTCAAACGCATTCAACAGGGCCAGCTGCTACCTTTGCTGACAAAAGTCAGCAACTACGCCGTCTTTGCGCTGTTGGGCCTTGCTGTCCGGCTTCTGGTGGACTGGCAGAAAAAACTGCGCAAAGACAAAGAGAAGGAAAACGAGCACCTGAAATCCGAACTCGCAGTACTGAAAGGGCAGATCAACCCCCATTTTCTTTTCAATTCGCTTAACAATTTATATGCACTTTCGCTCCGGCAGGCCGCCGAAACGCCGGCTGTGATCCTGCGGATTTCCGAGATGATGCGTTATTTGTTGTATGAGACCAACGCCGAGCTGGTACCGCTTGCTAAGGAGATCGAAATGCTGCGTATGTATGTTGCAATGCACGAGATGGGTGGTAAATCTGAGGAAAGAGTTCAATTTCAGACCTCCGGAGAGATTGAAGGCATACTCATCCAGCCATTGCTACTTTTGCCCCTTGTCGAAAATGTGTTTAAACACGGATCACTACCTATGTTGATTACGGTAAGCATAAAGGGTGGCTTGCTCGAGATTCATACCGAAAACGGTTTTCGGGCAGCAGGGCCAGAGCTTTCAGGAGGTGTCGGTGTCGCTAATCTTCGTCGCAGGCTGGCGCTACTTTACCCTTTGGCACACCAACTTTCGTTGCAAGATAATCAGCATTCATTTGTTGCTGACCTTTCCATTCATTTAAGTAAGTCCGGTCATGATTAAATGTATCGCCATTGACGATCAGCCGCTGGCTCTGGAAATCATTGAGAGCTACGTAGCTAAATGCCCATTTTTAGAGCTGTCGGCCTCTTTTACATCAGCATTGGACGCATTGGCAATGCTTAACGCGGCCGGATGCGACCTGCTGCTGCTTGATATTAATATGCCGCAAGTCAATGGCCTGGATTTTCTGCAGGCGATCACCCGCCCGCCGTTGGTCGTACTGACGACAGCGTATCCGCAGTACGCTTTGGCAGGATTTGAAAATGACGCGGTCGATTATCTGGTGAAACCGTTTTCGTTTGAGCGCTTTCTAAAGGCAATACATAAAGTGCAATCCCGCCTGGCGACGCTGCCCGAACGCGGGCAAGAATACCTTTTTATCCGGTCCGCACACCGAATGGTCCGTGTGGATTTTGACCAAATTTTGATTCTGGAAGGAAAAAAGGATTACGTGGCCGTTCACACGCCGGATCATACGATAGAGACCTTGACCACGATGACTGCATTTCAGGAAAAGCTTCCGGCGAAAGAGTTTTTGCGCGTGCACCGGTCTTTCATCATTGCGCTTAAAAAGATCACTGCAATCGAACGCAGCACCATCTGGATAGGCGAAACAAAAGTACCGATCGGCGATTTGTTTCGGGAAGAATTGTTCAGACGGATTGGTTGAGCGGTAGTGCCTGGATTTTGGCCGGTTATCCCGCCCCGTTCGAAGGTGAAAAAGACCTGTTGGCGATTTTATTTCCTGTTGTGAAATACCGCGTATTTCTTTGACTGACAATCAAAACAACTATGGAAATCAAACAAGCCGTTATTGAAACGGATCATTTGTCTTACTGCTTCCGCGGCGGCGAAAAGGTCCTTGACGACATTAATCTTAGCGTCCCCGCCGGGAGCATCTATGGCTTTCTCGGACCCAATGGGGCCGGCAAAACAACCACGCTACGCCTCTTGCTCGGACTGCTTCGCTGTGAAAATCCCGGAATCCGTCTTTTCGGGCATCAGCTACACACCAGTCGCATCGAAATCATGCGGCGCACCGGATCGCTGATCGAGCAGCCATCGCTGTACCTTCATCTGACCGGCCAGGAAAACCTGGAAGTATTCCGGCGCGCCTACGATTGCCCAAAAAGCAGGGCCGAGAAGGTACTAAGCATCACAGGCCTTTCAAATGCCGCCCACAAAAAGGTGAAGGCCTACTCGCTGGGCATGAAGCAGCGGCTTTCGATAGCTGTCGCACTGCTACATGATCCTGAGCTGCTGATTATGGATGAGCCCACCAACGGCCTGGATCCCAATGGCATTATTGAGATTCGTGAACTGATCCGTGATCTGAGCCAGAATCAGGGAAAGACTGTGTTGGTTTCGAGCCACCTGCTCACAGAGGTGGAAAAACTGGCGACTCACGTTGGCATCATTCATCAGGGCAGGCTGCTTTTCCAGGGAACTTTGGCCGGACTCCAAAATTTGCAGCGACAGCAGTCGCTGCTTGAAATTGAAGTGGATAAGCTCACAAGGGCAGAGCAGATCCTTTCAACTCATTTTCAGGTCTTGCCCAAACACGGATTTGCCGTCCAGGTCGTCTGCCCGGATGCGGATCAGGCCGCATTGATCAATTACATGCTTGTCAGCGGCGGAGTCAGGGTGAGTCGCCTGGGCGTAGCCGGCAACGACCTTGAAAAACTATTCCTTCAAATCATTTCAGCATAAGCGATGAAAACAAGATTTTTAGCCAACACTTGGGCAGAATTCATTAAGACAAAGAGAAGCTTCGCGTTGTGGCTTACCGTCCTTGCCGCAGCCTTCATACCAGCGATTAACGCATTCATTCTATTAGAGAGGCCCGAGATACTCTTAACGAAATTTGAACAGACTCCCTGGCTCACTTTCTGTCGTTTCAACTGGAAAAATGTTGCAGCCGTGATTCTGCCCATGTATATCATATTGATTACAAATCTTGTCGTGCAGATCGAATTTCGAAATAACACCTGGAAACAGATCTATGCCTCACCCCGCTCGTTTGCAGACATCTTCTTTTCAAAACTACTGGTGATTCAATTCCTGGTGCCATGCTACATCATTTGCTTTGATTGCTTTGTGATACTTTCCGGCCTTTTGGTACATAGCATCAACGCGTCCTATAAACTGGTGATTGAAAGCATCGACTGGAAGAATCTGCTACTGATCTCAAGCCGGATCTACCTTGGCAGCCTGGCAATTTCGGTCATCCAATACTGGCTGAGCCTTCGGTTCCGCAACTTTGTTATCCCGCTCGGGTTCGGGCTGGGTTTATGGATCACCGGTATCATCCTGATGGACTGGGACAAATCAATTTACTATCCATACGTCTATTCTGCATTTATGTTTTTCATCAATTTTGACAAAGAGCCCGCCAAGCTTATTGTGCTCTTGGTAAGTTCGATTACGGCGCTGGTGTTAGCCCTTATCGCCTCATTTTTCGACATAAGCCGCCTAGCAGAGAAGGGATAGATAGGTGCGGCCGGTAAAAACAAGCGGCATTAAAAACTTATCAGTTTAGCTTTGTATTTTTCAGCGTGCGCCGGCAGGTTATCATCATGCCAAGCGCCCGCTTTGTTCGCTTCCGGACGGTTAAATTGCTTAGGTTATTGTTTAACTATTTGGTAATTAGATTGTTGAAATTTAGGTATACTTATTTTAGCGGATGAGCATATCGAAATGCTTAGACTTGCCAACATGTTTCAAAGCTACCTGAAAATCGCGATTCGCAATCTGTGGAAACACAAGCTCTTCTCTGTAATTCATATTGTCGGGCTGGGGCTGGCGATGGCTTTTTGTTTTCTGCAATTGATGCAGGTGCAAACCAGCTTTGAGAAAGACTCTTTTCACCCGTATCCGGACCGTACTTTCCGCATTATTACCGATGCAACAGGAAACGATGACAAGCTCTATTCGCTGGCATCTTCGCCTTTGCCGCTGGGCGAAAAGCTAAACTTGGGGCAGAGCGCGGTCGCAAAGTCAGCCAGGGTAGTCAGGAATTTCGGTGGGAATCTCAATAACGGTATAAAGTCTTTGAATGTCAGCGGGATGTATGTGGATCCTGCCTATTTTGACATATTTGGCTTCAAACTTAAAAGCGGTAAACCATGCACCGCGCCGCGCACGGTGGTCTTGACCCAGGAAATGGCCGAGCGGTTTTTCGGCGACGCTGATCCGGTTGGTAAAACGCTCACCAACCCGGACCTGGGAGTTTTTACCATTTCTGGCGTTTTTGCTCCGATAGAACCGTTCACCACCCATTTGAAGTCGGACATGGTCTTATCGATGGCAAGTTTCAAGGAGCTTAACCCCAATATTGCCACCGATAATTGGCAGGATTACAATACATACACATTCGTCCTTCTTTCAAAGGGTAGCACAAAGGCGGCTCTGGACGCCGCCATCGGCAAAATTGCCGCTTCGAATAATAAGTTAGTAACATTTAAAGACGTTAAAAAGCACACATTTCGCAGCCAGCCATTGGAAGATATTCCGCTGGATTCCCAAGGGCTGCTGAACAATCCATATGTAGAACCTCTTTGGAAAATTGGGGTCAGTTTGCTTGTACCATTCATCGTGATCCTTTTGGCCGGGTTTAATTACGTGAACCTCACATTGACCCGCTCACTGAGCCGCGGCAGGGAAGTGGGTGTGCGCAAAGTAGCTGGCGCCAAACGTGGGCAGCTTATCTTGCAGTTTTTGATCGAGACTATCGTCATCGCTTTTTTAGCCTTGGGTGTCGGATACGTAGGGTTGGTCACTTTCCAATCTTACATGCATGTCCGCTGGCTGAACTATCAGGTTAACGACACGGTGGCATTGTGGCTGTCTTTTATCGTTTTCACCCTGCTGACAGGTGTGCTCGCCGGATTTCTACCTGCACGGATTTTGTCGGCATACGAGCCTGCACAAATTATCAAGGGAGACCTGGGACCATCCAGTCTGGGTAAAATTAGCTTCCGGAAATCGCTGGTGGTAATCCAGTTTGTGGTCGCATTGGTCTTCATGACATTTACGGGAATTTCTAACAGCCAGTTTGAGTATATGGCAACCGACAATGAAAACTACAACCGAAAGGGGATCGTCAATATACCTGTTGCGGGAAAAGATTTCCGGCTACTGGCGGCCGAACTATCAAAAATGGCCGGCGTGGAACGCGTCGGGCTCACCTCGGCTACACTTAACGAAGGGTCTGGAAAGGCCAAGATTTCCACAACTGGCTCTGACAGTAATCCTTCGGTTGCTCAGGATACCTACATTTACGCTGCCGATGCAGGTTTTATTGAGAATATGCAGTTGAAGTTCGTTGCCGGATCAAATCTGCCCGAAACTTTCCAGGATAGTGTCGGACGTTTCGTGGTCATCAATGAAAGGGCCGCGAAAGTACTGGGTTTTGACACCCCAAAGGATCTTGTCGGCCAGACAATCAAGCTCAACCAGACCAGCGTTCAGGTGGCCGGGGTCGTGAAAAATTTCTGTTTTATGCGCTATGAGCTGCCGGTAGCGCCGCTCGTGCTGGCATATGACGTTTCTGAAATGAAGGTTATGTCGGTCAAAGTAGATCAGCAGGCAGACAAGGGGCGTATTCAGGCCTTGCTAGCCGGTGCATGGAAGCGGCTTTACCCGCGCGAATCGTTTGTCTATTCCTGGTATGAAAGCCAGCTCTACGAAGATTACGCCGAAGGAGGAGATCAGCGTTTCACAGGGGTTATTGTGCTGATTGTCTTTCTGATTGCAGGTATGGGCCTTCTGGGGATGGTGACCTACACCACCGAAAAGCGAGTTAAGGAAGTGGGCATCAGAAAGGTGATGGGCGCGAGTGTTGCGCAGATCATGGCGCTTTTAAGCGGAAGTTTTGTGAAGCTCATCCTGGTAGCGTCCGTGATCGCATTGCCGATCGGCTATGTGCTCGGCGGGCTTTTCCTTCGGATATTCACCTACCATACCGCGCTGGGGCCAATGGCTTTTGTCAGGTGCCTGCTTAGCCTGCTTTTTATCGGTCTTGCGACAATTGGCGTTCAATCTTACCGTGCGGCGATGAGTAATCCGGCAGATACGCTCAGGTCTGAGTAGCCTTCCCGGTCTGATTAGGAAATTTGGTGTTCGGCATGTGTTGCTTTAAACTTTGAAGATGCATTACCTTCTTACACGTAGCTTAATTGGATGGCAGAATGTATTTAGCCACGACATCAAAGGCTTGTTTCGCAGTTCTATTGCCGTAGTTTCCCTGAGTGAAGACGATAACCATCTTCAACTGCCGGATGATTAGAATGTATTGACCGCCATTTCCCGAGGCAAAAATCACCG
Organism: Dyadobacter soli; assembly: GCF_900101885.1. Taxonomy (GTDB): domain Bacteria; phylum Bacteroidota; class Bacteroidia; order Cytophagales; family Spirosomataceae; genus Dyadobacter; species Dyadobacter soli. The sequence goes on from NZ_FNAN01000011.1 coordinate 306,892, forward strand.
GAAAGCTCATGCCAGAAGTTGTCTTAATCACTTCATTATACCATTGATAGCCGTAGTAAACTTGCTGCGGGACGGCTGCCTTCGACCTGCTAGTTTTTACAAATGAGCCTTCCGGGATAAGGATATGAGCTTGTGTTGATTCTTGCATCCATGCTCGCGAGACGATTTGTGTTCCTTGCCATCTGCCCTTGCTAAGTACAAGTTGCCCGATTTTAAGCATGTCTTGCGGTCTTATGAAAAAAGATCCCGCAGTCATTCCATGTCCGGAAGGGTCGGCCGTCCATCGGTAACGGGTGATGCCCAGCTTTGAAAACAGATGTGCCTGGGCAAACTGCGTTACCGGCATGCCACTGGCTTTTTCAATGATCCCGCCCAGGACCATGCTCGCGCAAGATGTGTAAGCCCACGCGGTCCCGGGCGGGGTTTTCATTGGCAGGTCAAGTGAAAACTTTACCCAATCCTGCGCTTTTTCCATTTCCGATTCACAGTCACGGGTGCCGTTCCACTCTTCGCAGTCAAACCCGCTGCGCATTTCAAGCAGGTCCCTGACGCGCATCTGACGTTTCAGGCGGTCAGCGGCAAATGCAGTGTCCTCTGGAAAGAAACTTGATACTTTTTGATCTACACTTTTGATCAAACCCTTGTCGATTGCGATGCCTATCAGCAGGCTGGTGATCGACTTAAATGCAGAGCGTGTATCGTGCAGTGAATCAGCATTGTAGTCGTTAAAGTATCGCTCATATTGGGTTTTGCTGTCTTGGGACACCAGAACGCTATGCACGTTTGGATACAAGCCTGCTACCAGGTCCTGATCCATTTGCTGTAATTTGTTCTGGCCGCTCGCGCGTGTAACCACGAGGATCAACAGCAAATGTAAGATGAACTTTTTGAGTGTAAGGCTATGATGCATCGAATGCCTGATAGTCTATTGGTTAAAGCTTTTCCAGTCCGATGGCTCTTGTAAATCCGGATTTGTAGTTTTCTCCCAGCGGAATTTCATTTTTTCCGATAAAGGCCTTACTGTTTTGAAAGCTGGTAACTTTCGAGGTGCTGATAATGAATGATCGGTGTACCCGAACGAACTGAGCTGCCGATAACTGTTTCTCTATCACAGATAGCGACAAACTGCTTAAAAGCGTACCGTCCTCTGTGACGACTTTGGTGCTGTTCCTGTTGGCTTCCAGATAGAGTATTTTTTCAGTGTCGACGCGGTGAGTAGCCCTGTCATTTTTTACGAACAAAAACCTGCTCGTTGAGAGGCCCGATCCTTGTTGGTTCTCGATATTTTGGATTGCTTTATCTGTGGCTTTGATGAAACGCTCCAAAGAGAAGGGCTTTACAAGATAGTCGCATGCAGACAGCTCGAAGGCCTCGACAGCATATTCGCTGTAAGCCGTGGTAAAAATGATTTGAGGACGTTCCGGCAAGGTTCGTACCAGCTCGATACCGCTCAGAACAGGCATATTGATATCCAGAAACAGGATATCAATTTTCGATCTTTCCAATTCCTGACGGGCAAGCAGGGCTTGCCCCAAACTGGCGAGCACGCGGAGTTTAGGCGAAAAGCCGCAGAATCCGGCAATGATATCCCGCGCGATAGGCGAGTCGTCAACAATCAGGCAATCTATCATGGCGTAATAATCCTGAGCGCAAGGTTTATTTTATATTCGTTAAACTGCTTATCGACATCGTACCGAAAATCATTCCCATAGATAAGTTTCAACCTGCGAAGCGTGTGAGTCAGGCCCATTCCGGACGATTCAACACTTACTTCATGATGCTGGCTGGCGACCGAATAGGTGTTGATGACCTCAAAAAGCAGCCAGTTATCTGACATTTCGAGTCTGACGCTAATTGCCGGTGAGGTGCTTTGATCGTGCCGCGAGTGTTTAAATGCATTTTCCACAAAGACGATAAGCACCATTGGCGCGATCAGAAGGTCCGGATCGTTGATGTCTTCTATTTTCTGTCGGAAGCTGATTTTTTCATCGGTTTGCAGTCGCTCAAAGGCAATATAATTTTTAATGTAGGCAATCTCGTTGCAGATCGGGATAAACGGCTGTTTTGTTTGATAGAGCGAGTATCTGAGCAAGTCAGAAAGTTTTACAAGCAAGGCGGGGACCCTTTCGTGCTGAGTCATCGAGAGCCCGTAAATGTTGTTAAGCGTATTGAACAAAAAGTGCGGGCTGAGCTGCGAGACAAGCAGTTCAAGTTCACTTTGCTGCTGCTGCTGGCGCAGACTGGCATCTTTGATCTGGCGGGTCAAACTGACTCTGACCAAATAGACCGATCCCCCTAGCACTCCAAATAGGACGACCAAAGGAAAGCTAATTGCCAGATATTCTGAAAAGTGGATGTAGGGTTCTGCTTTAAACAGAAGACCTGCCCCAAATGCTCCCAATACTGTCCAGAAGGAAAAGGCGACCAACCCCAGCAATGCGATCGATCCCTTTGGGGTACGCCGAGTCGATAGTTTTGCTAGCCAGCGGCCGAGGTAGGTGCAAAAAAGCAAGTAAAGACAGCAGCAAAGCCCGGCGAATCCTACCTGATTGTTGCCACTCAAGACAACAGGAATTGAGAAAATACCAACAAACGCTAAACAGAAAATCATATGGACTCCCGTCTTTGACGAGAGTAGTTTTGATACCAGCAGGTCAATAGGTTTCATGTAATTCTGGTTCATTGGTCAATTCCTCCCTTATCCGGCCCGAAGGTTTGGGCACCGAAAAGCGCCCGTTGGGCATCGAATATAGGGTCTGTGTCCCGGACTTTTCATCACAATCATGAAGCAGGTAAATTGTATTCAGGCTTAGAGGTAAATCAAGCACATGATGGCAGTCCGAAATTAATGCAAACAGACAGAAATCGTAAATGAACACCGTTGTTTCCGCAACTTCGCTGAGTTTTGGCTATGTGCCGCAAGTAAAAACTGTCAACAGCATCAGTCTGGATATTGGTAGCGGGCAGATCTATGGATTTCTGGGCCCTAATGGGGCAGGTAAAACCACTACTATACGCTTGCTGCTCGGACTACTGTCGCCTCACGCGGGCTCGGTAGCGCTTTTTGGCCAGCCTGTCTCACGGAAAAGCTGGCAGCTCTTTTCCAGGATAGGGGCGATGATTGAAACGCCGTCGCTTTATGAGCATCTTACTGCTGTGGAAAACCTTGAAATTGGTCGCAGGATCCGCAAGCTAGACCCAGGTATGTGTAGCCATGTACTTGAAATCGTTGGCCTCACTGCTTCGGCCCGCATTAAAGTCAGAGAGTTCTCGCTGGGAATGAAGCAGCGACTTGGACTGGCTGTCGCGCTGCTGGGGAAGCCCGAACTTTTGATTTTAGACGAACCCACAAACGGCCTTGACCCGCATGGCATTATTCAGGTAAGAGAGCTGTTGCAAACACTCAACCAAGATTACGGAACGACCATCTTGATGTCGAGTCATATCCTGGCCGAAGTGGAAAAGGTCGCGACGCACATCGGAATTATCAGCAAGGGACAATTCGTATTCCAGGGAACAATGCAAGCCTTGCAATCGCTCTCTTTTCAGGATTCAACCCTTTTGTTGCAGACCAATGATAACGGCAAAGCAGCATTGGTACTCAAAGATCACTATCAGGTTGAAGCAAATACAGCGCAGACAATATCTGTGAAGGCTTCAAGCAAAGCTCAGACCGCCCAAATCTGTCGTCTGTTGTGCGATGCAGGGTTAGATGTCTATCACCTTGCAGCAACTGCAAACGATCTGGAGAATATTTTTTTAAAAATGGTGAACCGCTGATGAAAGACCTGATTGAATTTTATGTGACCGAGCTAATCAAGCTACGCAGAACGTTTGCCTACTGGCTCACTGTTTTGGGTGCGGCCATAATTCCAGCTGTAATTGTTATTACCTACGTCTACAATTGGAAGCTTTTTGTTCCACTTGCAAATGTGAACCCCTGGGATGAACTATATGCCCGGGCATTCAACGGTTTAATCCTTTTTATGCCATTGTACTTGATCCTGATGATAGGGCTTTGTTTTCAAATTGAGCATAAAGCAAATGCCTGGAAGCAAATATTGGTTCTTCCTGTTTCAAGAGCAGTTGTCTTTTTCGGGAAGTACCTCGCAGTGCTGACCATGGCAGCGGCATTTCTGATACTGTCTTTCTTCTTTACTTACACGGCTGGGCAAATAATAGGCATGTACAAGGCTCAGCTGAACTTCCTTGGCTTTAATCCCAATTTTTTTACATTGTTAGATTTTTCTATCAATGTTAGTATCTCTATCCTTGCGATTGTTGCTATTCATTTCTGGTTGGGATTCAGGGTGAAGAATCTGGTTTCGACACTGGGTGTCGGTCTGGCAGGAATAGCCCTGGCTGTGCTAATGAACGGAAAAGGAGGGCTCGCAGATTTCTTCCCATATGCATACCCGATAATGTTATTAAACTACGTTCCAGCGCCTGACAAGGGAATCTTTGAGGGCTTTCAATGGGTTAGCCTAGTATATTTTATAGTGTTTTCGATGTTGGCCTTTCTTCGATTCAGAAAATCCTTCATAGCGTAAGAGTTGCTTTTCAATTGAGAAATCGTAATGCCCCAATAGTAAACTGGGCTCCATTGTTCCGGCCCCAGCATTGGCCGGCGTTTGCAGCAAATGAATGTATCGATTTGCGACAGCCAGCTACTTGAACCAGGGTTGATTTTGGTCGCGCTTTTGCCATTGATATGCTGCGATTGAATTCTTCCAAAAGTATTTTTCTGCAACAGCGGGCCCTTTTTCCATGAAGTATTGACGTACCAGGGTCAGTCCTTCGTGGAACGGAAGCCATTGATCGCTGTTGGGCCAGTCGCTGCCATACAACAGTCTGTCTTCACCAATAATGTCGTAGAGTTCATCCAACCGATGACGGTAAAATTCCAGCCTGGTCGGAATTTGTCCATCGACCTTTCGCAACACTTCGGAAACTTTTACATATACCTGATGCCGCTGGCCTATCTCGCGCATATTGGCTTCACAGGCGCTTCTGATTTTCTTGTCTTCGGGAATGGCCATTTGAGGTAAATGGTCTATTACCAGTTTCAAATCCGGCACCTGATCGGTGATCCTGAGGATAGCTTCGATAAGGGCAGGATTAGGGTTTGCAGTGTCGAGCACCATGCCAGCTTGCGCCATCAATTTCAGATCTGAAATCAATGCCGGGTTCTGGGTTTGGCTGGAAATATCATGGCCCCAAAGGTTTCCATTTCGAATGCCTCGAAAAAGAGGGTTCTTCGCCAGGCGGTCAAGTTGTCTGCCAAATTCTGGCTTACCTGGTTCGAGATTACCAACTACGCCAACGATAATGTTGTCCTTGGCTGCCAAGTCCAGTACCCATTGGTTGTCTTCAGACCAAGGGCTCGCTTCCACCACGATAGCACCCGTAACGCCCAGTGGAACGGCGATGTCCCGGTAGCGAGCTGGGAGAGCCGGTTTGTAAAGGATTTTATCGCTTTTTTCAGGCCAGGGAACGCCTTGCGGACGGTTGGTGTCGAAAAGATGGATATGAGTGTCGATAATCGGGAGCTTGGGGAGGTGCTCAGCGCTGGCTGCCGACAACGCTGAGCCCACGCTAGTGGCAGCCGCGGCGGCAAGAAATTCTCTTCGTGTCATGATGAAATTGCAGATTTGCTAGTTTTGGTCGGTCAATCAAAATTCAAGAATTAACAGAGAGTGGCCTTTCAAAGCGCCTTACCTCTAGAAGAGGGGCAGTCCATTTTCCGTCGGCCCATTGGACTAAAAGAAACTATCTGGGAAAATCTCGTCATTGAATTGGGAGCTTTTGTCGAGCGTTGTCGGCCGTACAACTCGGCAGTTCCAACAGACTTAGCAAGTTCAATTACGTTAAATAAGTAAGTTCGACCGATTTGGCGACTGTGCGAGATTGTGTATCGGTGTGATTCTTATCTTGGACTGACTTTATCAAACAGCAACGGCCATGCCTTTCTATCAAGACATTCAAACCAATACCTCTGAGGGAATCCGGACTGTGGACCGGCTTCTCAAACTAAGAGAGCAGCTCAAACGCGAAATCCCTCAAAAGGATCTTGAAAGTAATTTGCTTTTGGCCACCTGGAATATCCGGGAATTTGGAACGCCGAAATACGGAGGACGAAGGCCCGAGGCGCTGTACTACATTGCCGAAATCATTTCGAAATTTAATCTGGTGGCTGTGCAGGAAGTTCGCAAAGATCTTAAGGCTCTTAAAGAGCTGATGAAAATCCTGGGTAGCAACTGGGAGTATATCGTTACGGACGTTACAGAAGGCAAGCAAGGCAATGAAGAGCGGCTTGCCTTTGTCTTTGATAGCAGAAAGGTTAAATTCGGCGGGCTAGCGGGAGAAATGGTGCTCCCTCCCATGGAGACCAAAGATCCCGATACCAAGCAAACGATCTACACTCCAAGCAAGCAACTTGTGCGGACACCATTTATGTGTGGCTTTAAAGCAGGTTGGACTGATTTTGTGCTCACTACCGTTCACATCCTTTACGGCGAAAGTGCAGCAGACGATCCTAACCGCATCGAGGAAATTCGTAATCTTGCCACCGCGATGGCTTCCAAGGCAAAAGGCCAGTATGAATGGTCGCCCAACTTAGTGCTATTAGGCGACTTTAATATTTTCAGCAAGACCGACCAGACAATGACAGCGATTACAGATGCTGGTTTTATTGTGCCGCAGGAAATCCAGGCATTGCCGGGCAGTAACGCTCCAAAGAATAAATTTTACGATCAGATCGCATTCATGGTCAGGGAAAACCGCTTCGAGACGACAGGAAAAGCAGGCGTTTTAGACTTTTTTGAAACTGTATACCGAAAGCAGGACGAAGCTCTTTACGAGTCCGTTATGGGAGATGACTATCATACAGATTCAAAAGGAAATCCCCGAAAAGATAAAACCGGATACTACAAGACCTACTACCGGACGTTTCAGATGTCAGATCATTTGCCAATGTGGGTGGAAATTAAAATTGATCATACTGACGCCTATCTGCGGTACCGGGCCGTGCCCCCTCAGGAAGATGATCAGGTCGTCGATGCGCCGGCAAAAAATGCGGCAGGAGGTAAAACTTCGAAAAAGCCTTCTTGAAAAATAGCGATACGGTATTGGAATGAAGAAACAGATAGTTATCAGCGGCAGCAGGATCGAGGACATCCCTTCATTCTATCAGGAGATAAACCGGGTATTTATGCAATCCGAAGATTGGAAAATTTCCGACAGCCTCGACGCCTTTAGTGACATGCTTTACGGAGGATATGGTGAAATCCAGGGAGGTGAGCATGCTGATCTAATCTGGAGGGACTTTGAAAAAAGCAAGAAAGCGCTCGGATACAATGTGACCAGGGACTACTATGCTCAGAAATTGCAGCCGGACTCCCCATTCAGTAGGGAGACGTTCGAAGAGAAGCTAGCTGCCCTTGAGCAAGGAACTGGTCAGACCTACTTTGATATAATCCTTAGCATCATTGGCGAGCACCCTAACATTAATCTGGTGGCTGAGTAGGGTTCTGCATCAGATGTATGTACATGTTCGTTCACTGACTTTCCATTGCAGATCATCGAAACTTACATGAGTAATTCCTCGTATTGCTTTCAAGCGAATACTAGTTATCGAAAGGCTACTCCTATTTGAGAAGCAGCCTTTCGGTTTGACCTATAATTAGCGCAAATACTTTTGCATTACGATCGCTGTGCAGCATCAGCGAACAAGGAGCGCAGAGCATTGCTGTTGAATGGCTCAGAGGCCGGTATTATCCGACTGTGCCAGTTTAGATGGCCCTTTCCAGAGATTTAGCCAACCGCGCCACCTGATCCAGAGGTAGAGTAGCGTTTTTCCTTTAATTTAATTAAGAATGGATTCTCTACTCGATTTTCCCATAAAATGTGGGTAGCTGGATTTTTCTAAATTTATTTATGCACCCTGTAGCTTAGCTTGACATTAACAGTCGTTGGCGCTCCGGGAAATTTACCGCCCCAAAAATCATATCGATGCGTAAAATATTTTGCATTCAACAGATTATTGATTGTCGCGCCAATGCCCCAGCTTTTCCATCTGTAATTCATTGACATATTAAGTATGTTGTATGAAGGAATGGCTCCATTGTTCCCATCTTCGGTTGGAGCCTCAGTATTGAGCGCATCATTGTACTGCTTGCTTGTAAAAGAATCATAGATGTTAACAGTTACGATTCCATTTCTGAGCTGGCTTTCATTCATTTGATTAACAGGTAGCGTCAGCGAAAGCTTATAACCTTGATGCCGGAATCGCGGGGTCACAGTTGATCAATCGGTTTATGGCCCAGCGCGTTGCCGTCAGCATCCATAGGGATAAAATCATTGCAGGCCACCTCCAACACGTTCGATTCCACATCCTGAAAATAAAAGTACAGGCCTCCAAAAGGCGGAGCAGTCGGTGCCGTGAGAATTTTTACTCCCTTGCTTTTTAAATCGTCATAAATATCCCGGACCTGCTGCTCGGTTGCTACATTGTAGGAAATCGTAGTACCCCTGAAACCGCTGCCTTCCGGGCTGATCCCGATTAATTCAGCAATAAACTTGCGGCCGGTGATACTAAGCAGAAACCCATTCATCTGATAGAAGGCAATATCGTCATTGGCAGCCACCGGTTTCCATCCCAGCGCCCCTTCGTAGAAATTCCGCATCCGGGGCAAATCGTCAGCCGCTAATGTCAGCACTGTTATTCGCTGATCTATCATGGGAGCTTATTGGTTGGTTTTACTGGTGATGTGCTTTCCAATGCCCATGCGACTAGTGCGGGCTGAAACAGCAACCTGATCAGGCGCTTTTTGTCTGTGTCCAGGCCGAATGCATTGCGCCGCTTGGTGTATTGGGCGGTGTTGCCGGGAAAGACAGCCGTAAAGAAAAGGCCTGCAATTCGGCCAACCGCCCGGCGGTATTTTTGCGGCGCGATCACCAGCGCAGTACCCAGCGCGATTTCGGCGATGCCCGAATAAACGACCGTATCGTCTTTGCTGAGCGGTACATAATCAGGTACCTGCGCACGAAACTCTCTTCTAGCAAAAGTCAGGTGACTAACGCCGGCATAGATCAGGCCAGCCCCGAGCAGCACTCTGGCAGCTGTTTTCGAATTGTTTTTGTTCATTTTTTTTCGCTTTGCCCTAGGATCGAAAAAACCGTTCCTCCTGGTAATGTCCAGGCGGGTATCTGTATCTTTTACCAATTCGTACGCTAAATAAAATCATCGTTAAAATTCTGATTGATTGGTTGTTAAGCTCGTTTAAATCGATATTTTAGATGCATCCAATCCTAAAAGGCCCCAACGGGCAAAGCTTTCACTGACCGTCATGAAAAGAAAAACATTCCTGGCTAGCGTCTGGGCAATGGCTATGCTGCCCGCGCTCGCGTGGAGCAAAGTCAGAACATTTACCGCACCTATCAGCAACGCATTCAAGGCCAAGGCCGGTGAAGGCCGCAAACATGGGCATATCAGGCTCAAAGGCGTTAATGCCAATGTGCTCGATGTTAAAATTTCCGGAAGCGACACGAGTGGCGGACTGGCGGTCTTCGAGCAAACCTCACTAAGTCAGGGTAGGGGAACACCGCTTCATGTGCACCCTGCGCAAGATGAAGTCTTCTACGTTTTAGAGGGCGCATATGAATTCCTGGTCGGAGAGGACCGGTTTAGCCTGGCCGCAGGAGAAACCATTTTTCTTCCGCGCGCAGTGCCACATTCATGGACGCAGGCATCGGCGACAGGTAAAATGCTGGTCATCTTGCAGCCTGCCGGTAAGCTGGAAGATTTCTTTGTGAGCATGGCAGGGTTAGACCACGAGCCTAGCCAGGCGGAAGTGGCCACGATATTTGAGGCCAATGAAATGAAAGTGGTGGGCCCGCCGCTGAAACTGAATTGAAAATACAAAATAGGTGGGATTGTCTTGGTACATGTTTGCCACTAGGGGGCATACCAAAACAACCGACCTTTGAAAACCACCATCCTGCTGGGTACACTTAAAAAAGAAGGCATCTCTAACACACAGACCCTGTCCGAGTTCTTTGCCTCTGTAATCGGCAAGCACGGCTCAGAAACCGAAATTATCAAACTGGTGGATTTGAATATCCTGCCGGGCACCTACACTGATATGGGACCAGGCGACGATTGACCAGCGGTGCTTGACAAGCTCGTCGCCTCGGAGGTAATCATATTTGCGACCCCGATCTGGTGGGGAAACCATTGCTCGCAAATTCAGCAAATTATCGAGCGGCTGGACCACATCCATGACGATATCCTGGCAGGCAAGGGCTCTGTGCTCGACGGGAAAACAGACGGGATTTTGATCACCGGAGATTCGGATGGGACACAGCATATTACCGGAAGCATCACCAACTTCTTTGGTGCGATCGGCATTAAGACCCCGCCGTACACTTCGCTATCGGTCATCTCCGACAAGCATCAAAAGCAAGAGCGTCCTTCCAAACAGGAGCTGATGGACGAGTATGAAAAGCAGTACTCAGACACGGCTGAAAAGATGGCAAAGCAGCTAATCGGTTCAGCAAGAGCTGGCTGAGAAAGGACACCTCCTTGGTAACGAGTATTTAGCTGGTTTCAATAAGGTTTGCTATACGCTGGCTGAGCAGTTCAATAGAAGATGTTTTCTCTAAGAATTCGTCTGCGCCGACATTCAGGAGCTTTTCACGCCAGTCGCCTGGCAGCGAAGAAGAAAATATGACCAACAGCGGTTCATCGAACTGTTTAAGCCTTTGAAGCTCTTGCAAACAGCTGTCCCCATCAATCCTAGGTAACCGAAAATCCATAAAAACGTAACCGGGAGCAACGGCCGTGCTCTGGGAGAAGTGTTCAATAGCTGATTCGCAATCGTAGAAAAAAAGTGTGTTTAAAGATTGGTGCAGGTCATCGACGGCCATTTTAAAGATTTCGTGTTCGTCACTGTCATCGTCAATCATGACCAAAAGTTGTTTGTTTCCCATATTGCATGCAATGTCCAGTAAATAGCATTTGGGGCGTCGGAAACAAAAAATACGTGCCAGAAGCTACTTATGATGATTGGGGTGAAGGCACCGCTTCCAGTAGGCAATCATCAAGGCCAGATCACTTCTTGCGGAGTCAAAGTCAGAACACTTCTTGAAATATCCCTGGATTGTGGCCGCGTAGGCCTTCTTGATCAAAGCCAGATCGTCCGAAGTAGTCAGAAAGATGAAAGGGATTGATTTTTGTTTCAAATAAGGATCTTGATCGATCCGGTCCCGTAGTTCAAGGCCAGTCATGACCGGCATATTAACGTCGCAAAGAATCAGCAGCGGGCTCTCGCTCGTTGTTTGCAGATAGTCCATTGCCGCCCCGCCGTGTTCGAAATAGCGGACCGGATTTGTGACTTTAAGGTCGTCGAGCAATTCATAGATCATGTGGCGATCATCATCGTCATCGTCGATGATCACAATCGGGCCATTGAGTGCCATACTTGCTTGCTTTGGTTTAGGGCAACAGAAGATTTCCGAAAAAACGGATACCATTGCACGCTTATTCCCATTCCCTTTCAAATATGGGGCCATCGCGGCACACTTTTGCTATCAGGACCGGTTTCATTTATCTAAAATTATATGAAAGCTGCAATTATTACCGGGTATGGTGGGCCTGAGAATTTCAAAATAAGAGAACTTGACGCGCCAGAACTGGAAGACGGCCAGGTTTTGGTCCAAAATAAGGCATCGTCGGTCAATCCGGTCGACACGCTGGTACGGCAGGGAAAGACCCGGCTTATTACCGGGCTATTTGGAGAACACGTACTTGGCGCTGATTTTGCCGGTATTATGGTCAAATCCAACAACGCCTCATTCAAAGCCGGCATGGAAGTCTTCGGAATGCTTAGCGCCGTCAAAGGCGGGGCGTATGCGGAAATGCTTGTGGCCGAAGCGGAAAACCTGGCACCAAAACCTTCCAATATTTCATTCGTTGAGGCCGCATCCTTACCGCTTGTCGGGCTGACCGCCTGGCAAGGGCTGATGGTGGAAGGAAAACTGCAACCGGGCCAGAACGTACTGATCACTGGATGCACCGGTGGGGTCGGTTCGGTAGCCGTACAGATCTCCAAACATTTTGGCTGTACGCTTACCGGCACATGCAGCCAGGAGCACGCGGATTTTGCCCGGCAAATCGGCGTAGATCATGTGATCGATTATGATAGCGAAAAAATCCGTTCTGACGGTCAATTTGACCTGATTTTTGATGCCAGCGGCCACTTCACCATTTCAGACCTTAAAGACAGCCTGACGCAGGAAGGTCTTTTTGTGAGCACAAAGGCAGGCGCGGACAGCGTGGGAGGGGCGATAGAGGCGGCTGTTGACCTGGCGTTTCAAAAAAGGATGAAGCTGGTGGTGGTTAAGCCCGACAGCGCCCAGCTCCACCAGCTGGCGCAGCTGATCGAATCCGGGAAGTTAAAACCTTGTGTTTCCCATACGTTCAAAATGGAAGACCTTGCGCTGGCCCACCAGCTGGTAGAGCAAGGAAGCTTTACAGGAAAAGTGGGCATTGAAATTTAGCAACAGTGGCTACCGAGTGCCGCCGGCAAATCAACTGGCATGATTTTACACCAGTCTTCCAAAAACAAACCAATACTTCATCTCAAACAACCAGACCATGAATACCAAGCCAGATTCCAATTCCGAACAGATCTATATCACCACGAACCCGTTTGTTTCTAAGCAGGAAACTACCACTGAACGCAAAGAAGGAAAGCGACGCAGAATTTCAAAACCGGTTTATTCGGTACGTTTTGGCTGAGCCGCCAACTGTCAAGTGATGCTTGACGGTTGAAAATCGGCTCACAGCAGGACACAAATCAGAATTTGCCAGAAGACGCTGATCAACAGAAACAGATCGATATGCAGCAGCTCGATGATGATTTGAAAGAAAAGAGTGCCGAATGGCTTGCCGCGGAAGTCCAAAAGTTGCGCGGCGCGATCAGGGAGCACCGCGACGCTTCCGGACATGATCTGTGCTGGCACCATCCCAAACTTTGGGAACTGTTGCCGGAACAAGTACCGATCGATGTCGCTGTGCCGCCCTGGCCCCAGTTTATGCGCGGTTGCGTCAAATACCGGCAGTCGCTCGACGAGCAGCTGCCGGGCGCAAAAATCGAAAATAAAGAAGCCTGAACCCAGGCTGAAAAATTCTATCAAACATGCTATTACAATGCAGCAGGAAATAATCGCTATCAAAGACAGGATGATTGACGCGATCATAAGCAAGGATGTCGATGCATCGATCCAGGTTTTCGCGCGCGAGTCGGTGATGTACCTTTTGAACCCGCCGTTGCGCTTCAAGACGAGTGAGAACGCCCCCGGCGCGCCGGGCATCAAGGAGTGGTTTGATACATTTGAAGGACCGATACAGTTGAGCTACCAGGAACTGGAAGTCACCGCAAGTGATCAGGTCGCCTTCTGCCACAGTCTTGACCATTTAAAGGGAATGCGGACTGATGGCACATACACAAATATGTGGTACCGCGAGACGTTGGGTTTCCAAAAGATCGACGGACAATGGAAAGTTGCGCACCAGCACCAGTCCTTTCCGATGTATATGGACGGGAGTGGAAAAGCCGCCAGTGATCTTAAACCCTGGTAAACGTTAAGTAGTCCATCCAATTACAATCGATACTCTGAACATGAGAAAGGTAATCTTGCAAGAATGGGTCAGTCTGGACGGCTTTGCCGCCGACCGAAATGGCACCACAGACTTTTTTAGCAGCCCCAAATACGCAGAGGGCTCGGATGCCGAACTGCTTGAATTTATGGACGGGATCGGTACCATCCTGTTGGGCGCGAACACCTACAAAATGTTTGTGGAATATTGGCCCGATGTGGACCCGGAAACCGAACTGATCGCAAACCGGCTCAACCAGACGCCCAAACTTGTGTTCTCCAAGACTTTGCGCGAGGCTCCCTGGGGAAAATGGGAAGCCTGCCAGGTGATCGATGCAGAGCTCACCAGCACGATCCGGCATCTAAAAAATGAGCAAGGAAAAGACATGGTGCTTTGGGGGAGTTTATCAGTTGCCCAGCAGCTCATGCAGGCCGGATTGATCGATGAATTCCAGATACGGGTTGTGCCGATACTGCTCGGAGCTGGCAGGCCGCTGTTTGCTCAGACCGGTCAACAGCTACCGCTGGATTGTGTTGAAAGCAGAAGCTACCCCTCAGGCATCACATTAATTTCGTACCGGCCGGCGCATATTGGCTGATCGACGAAATCGCATTCCAGCAGTTTCATCCACGGGTGAAAACAGAAGAATTTCAAGTCTGGATACTCAGCGTTGACCTGAAACAATCCACGGGCACCCTTCATTGCGAGGATGGCAATGGCCGTATGCTTTGCTCAAAAAAGATCCCTTTTACCGACTTCCCGCTAGCAGAAATCAAAATTTACGTATTCAGCGATGTAGTCTTACTTCCAAGTGAATATTAAGCCCCGGCGGCTGCGTCAAAGGACGCAGCCAGCAACATATTGAGATAACAGAACTGGAGGCGATGGGGAATGGGCTTAGGATGCGTTATCATCTTTTTTCTGTCCTGATTGGAAGCGTTGCTTTTCCTTCTGAATTAAATCGGCCGCATCGATCGAGTGTGACTTATGTATGTCTTCATCCTTTTCAGACTCGTCTGATAGCTTTTGGTAAAATTTATGAAGCACATTGAGCTCTTCCTCGGTCAAATCCTCTATGTCTACCATCCTGTTACTGGCCCACCGGCTTGCAGCGATCAGCTCGTTGAGTTTCAGCTGGATCGCCTTGGATTCCTTGTTTTGCGACTTTTGGATAATGAATACCATCAGGAAGGTGACGATCGTTGTTCCGGTATTGATGACCAGCTGCCAGGTTTCAGAGTATCCGAATAGCGGGCCAGTCGCCGCCCAGATTAATACGATAGCAAACGCGGCCAGAAATGCGGGTGAGCTCCCCGTCCATGCGGTGACATGATTGGCCATGCGCTCAAATAGGCCGTTAAGCTTTTTCATATGGTGGACAGTATTTGCGCGCATGTAATGATAATTCCGTGCCAGTGCTCAATGGTACGCTTTTAGAAGTGGTTGCCAGAAACGCTCGCCCAAAAATGAAGATTGCCACATTCAACATTAACGGCATCAATGGTCGGCTTTCAGTGCTCAAGCGTTGGCTTGCCGAGCAGCAGCCGGACATCGTTTGCCTGCAAGAGCTGAAAGCGCCTGATAATAAGTTTCCCATGTCCGTACTGTCAGCCCTGGGCTATGACGCCATTTGGCATGGTCAAAAGATGTGGAACGGGGTAGCCATTTTGGCCAAGGGAATCCAGCTGCAAGAGGTCCGTAACACGCTGCCCGGTGATGCCGGTGACGACCACAGCCGTTATATCGAGGCGATCGCTGGCCGGATGCTCATATGCTGCCTTTATCTTCCCAACGGCAACCCTGCGCCAGGCCCAAAATTCGATTATAAACTCGCGTGGTTCAAGCGGCTCAAAAAGCATGCGAAATACCTGCTTTCAGAACAGGTGCCGGTCGTGCTGGCCGGAGACTACAATGTGATCCCGACTGAGCTGGACGTTTACAATCCAGAGCGCTGGCAGAACAATGCTTTGTTTTTTCCCCAGGCGCGCAAAGCATACAAGGAGCTGACCCGTCAGGGATGGACAGACGCGGTCCGTCATCTTCACCCCGATGAAAGAATTTATACTTTCTGGGACTATTTACGTAATGCTTACGGCCGCGACGCGGGTTTACGGCTCGACCACTTGCTTTTGAGCCCACAAATTGCGACGCGGCTCGTTGCCGCTGGTGTTGACCGGCATGTGAGGGGATGGGAGAAGGCCAGCGACCACGCGCCGGTCTGGATCGAGCTAGCCGATGAATAGATGTTCACTTTAAATCTGAAACTTATGCCATGGCAGAACGGAGATCACCCGCAATCATACAAAAACCAGCCAATGAAAATCCGCGAGAAAGCGGTTGAGATTGCTAACGCGTTACTTGAAGACGGGACACAAGAAGGGATCGCCATAGCTACCGGGCTCAAAATGGCCCGCGCGTTTTTTGAACAAAAGAGAGCGAAGGAATAAGACAGAACTTGGAACTGGTCATATTCTCTAATGAAACTTCGAGGCCATATGGTTAAATGTTCTAACCAAAACCAAATTCCTGCTGATTTGTATTCACTTGATAGGTGTGGTATAATATTTTTTGGATATGCGGTATCACTAAATTTGATTATCATGGGTATCAAACCAGGACCGAAAAGAATCGCAGATTCGACAGGTAAACCAGACAAGCGTCAGCGTGACAACAAGGAATCACCAGGCAACACGCCTTCGCTTAAACCTCATAAACATAAAAAGGGAGACTAGGTTTCCTAACTTAGTTTTAATACATAACGAGCATCAGAATGAGGAGGGTAACAAAATTTTCCTCACGGTTCAATTCTCAGTAATCGGCATGTGGAGATGCCATCCAATACCGGCAAATCGCTATCCGGCTAAATCTGATCGGGGCCGAACACGCTGCTGAAAAACTGATAAAGAGAATTGTTATGGCCTGCTCTAAGCCATGTGTTCAAAGAGGCCAGTAATCTTTTTCATAGTATTTGGCGCGCTTTCCACGCTAAATCCGTGCAGGAACACCTTTCCTTGTGCCTGAAAATCGGTGAGTGCATGGAGCTGATAAGCAGCGAGTTAGGATACCTATTTCGCGCCGTTTGCACTGCCCGACATCAGCGAGTCGATCCTTTCTCGGATTTTGTCTGCGGGCGCGTGAAGGCTAAGGTAAGCGTGCAATCCGTTTGAAGGGGATACCCAACGGTTACTACCGTCAGCGGCGACTTGGCAAGTCCCATCATGGTTTGCTTTGAAGTAGGGCTGA
The DNA here is from genome assembly GCF_900101885.1 of Dyadobacter soli. GTDB lineage: Bacteria > Bacteroidota > Bacteroidia > Cytophagales > Spirosomataceae > Dyadobacter > Dyadobacter soli. The sequence continues at coordinate 323,795 of NZ_FNAN01000011.1, forward strand.
ACACCCTCGATCGCTTTCAAGATAGCCAACTGGTCCCAGCTGGCACGTCCCTTAAAATCGTTGTAGAGCTGATACGCTTGATAAATGGGACTGTCTGTACTACTGTTTGACTTAAAGGTTTGACCACCCGTAACAACTTGGCTACCTATTTCCCAGCCAGCAAAAGTTACAGGTAATTTCCAATTGGAAAGGCAAAAGATCGTAGAAGCCGGATCTGGCCGGTAGAAATTGGCTTCTTTTCCTTCGGGAAACTGACCGCCCATACATGACCAGTGTTTCACTTTCGTTTTCACCAGTGCGCTTCCACTTAACGGGCTTATCGAATCTGGACCGGAAGTTAACAGCCGGGCGAGACTTGTCAGGTGCCCGATTGTAATGATGACCACGCTGGAATCGGGTTCTCTGGCTAATAGCTTTCGATATACAGCGGTACCGTCTTCTCCGTCCGCGTTCGTGTTGAACCCGCTGGCAAAGCGCTCGGAAATTTGCCTGGTATATTTTGAAAAGCTGCGTAACGAATCTCTTTGGCTCACCCCGATCGGTATGTCATTATGGCCAAACCATCTGTTGATCGCATCTGTGCATGGCGCGCTGTACTGATCATCGCTTGTGACGATGATCCCTAATATCCGGGCCATACGCTGCTTTTCATAAGCATGCAGCATTGCAAGCGCGCCAACATCGTCTACGTCCGAATCCATATCCGTATCCAGAATCACAGCGACAGCGGGAAGCTTGGGTGTCTGGGCATTTACCTGCCTGAAACCCCAGAATACCGAAAGGAAAATAAAGCGTAAAAGGCGTATCCAGCTCATTGTAGCGAATTATTGATGCTTGTAAGCGAGGCGCCAGCAATAGCACCGATTACAAGAAAGCAGTGGTTAACGCCATTCTAACCAAACGGGCGCGCCGACGTCGCTGAAAACTTCCAACGTTGTGAAAGCAAGAAGCAGAAGAGGATAAAGATATGTTCGTCAAGCTGCTAGGCTACCCTGGAATTTTGTCCTACGACAAGACGAATCTATGTCGTAGGACAAGGCCTAAATTTATAATCTGTCGTTTCTTTGTATCCATAATATCAATCAGTAAGAGGCTTAAACTTGAACAACATAGCAATTTGGCTTTCGTTCTGCTTGCTCGCTTTGCAATCCGGACAAATTGCCTGCGACACTGATAATATTGCGTGATAAGGGAATTACTTTGGATGGAAATCACCTAACTCATACGGAACATTTTCTGCGGGTTGCATCGGAGGGAAATCTAATGCGCATTGGCTATGCTTGTCCGTAAATCGCCTAGTCCAAATGAGCACGGACGGATTTTAGACCTTACAGGCTGGTTCGTTTTTTGCAACTTAAAATAAACCTGGCTCATCGACGGGGCCATAAAACAGCTGCTATGAAACATGTCTACTTTTTAGTCTGGGCCTTATTGCTGTTATGTTCGGGATGCAATTTCCTTGGCCTAGACATTTTTGAGACGAAATGTAAAACCTACATTCCCCAGAAATATAAATTTGGCTATCAGGAAGCCGAAATCTGGACCGCCTCACAGCAAATGAGCATCGGCGATACGGTCTTCATCCGCGCGCATATCCCCGAAACGATGATGGATTCGCTGAGCGGCCGACCCATGAGCGTTCATGGACGGCTGGGCCTGTTTTTCAGACTTTCGGCAGCTTCTTCCTTCACAAGCACTTCACCATTTGCGATGGATACGACCATTGTACGAGTATTTCAAACTTATTTTGATACTTTCGTCCGCACCGGGAAACAAACCGCGACTTACAGCTTCGACGCTGTTAATCAAGGCGGATTCTGGAACCTCGACATTGGTTTTGTCGCTAAGAAAAAGGGGGCATACGATATTTATCCGGCGATCGAATTTTTGCAGACCGAAGAAGTGGTCCCCAAAGGCACTTGCATGCTGGGCGATTCCGAGAAATACAACGCAATGATTCGTATCAAATCGAGGAACAACCGGATCAATGAAATTTATCCTATCCTGCCCCAGGGGCTAGATGAAAGCTTTGGATTTATTGTAGAATGAGCATTCTAGCTGGTATACATTGATTCGCACAGAAAACGCTCATGTGAAGTTGTGCGTCTGCTCGTATGTCTTTAACTTCCAAATAGGAATGTCAACAGAAGCTGGCTACTAATGATGTTGAGTGCTTGTGGGTCTTTCCCGGCGCGCAAACCTAGTGGCCAATTCTGAGTTTTTGTAAAGCATTCTCGACGTGCGAATCAGGCAAGTTACCGGCCAGTAGTGAACACTTGTCCGACTGGTTCCAAGAAGAGCAATGGGGGGCGGGCACATAGGCGAATGCAAAGGGTCGTTGTGACTTTCTTGCACAGCGGGATATACGGTGGCGCACGCAAAGCTTGTTAGAGGCGGCAGATTATCCCAAGAAGCTATCGAAAAATCAAAAGTGCCAACAAGGCTTACCAGTTGAGGAATACGGAAAAATAACGAATAGTGGCCTGGCCGAATCCGAGGGGTCCTTCTGTTAAAACGGAGACAACCAAACGGTTATGCTTCGACAACGATTAACACAGTATCGCAGGGCTGACCTGCGATACTGGGATTCCTTAACTTAGCAGTGTTGCAAATAGATAGGAGAATCTTTCGCATTAAGCTCTACTTGATTGCGCGAAGTTTGCCGGCCTTCGTAAATAGTTTGGTCCGAACGTTCAAAACGCTTTCACTGATACGGGCCCGGTTGACCCTTGCGTATCGTTGCGTGGTTCGAATGCTCCGGTGTCCCATCATTCTGCTGACATCTTCGAGGGGAACGCCGTTATTGAGCATAATGTGTGCGAAAGTATGTCTTGCAAGGTGGGTGTTGAATTCTTGTTTTCGTACGGTAACATCGTCAAAGGTCACTCCGCAGACGTCGGCAAGTTCCTTCAAATATACGTTGTAGCGGTAGTTACTGTTTACAGGGATTAGGCGGCCAGTAACCTTGCGTACGGGGTGATTCTTATATTTTTCGATAAGTTCTGCTACGATCGGCAATATGGGTACTGGTTGTGACACTTTGGTCTTTCCACGTTCCTTGATAAGCCACGGTTCTGCTTTGTTACCGACTTTAATGATGTTTTTGGTTGTAAGATCATAAATGTCTTGATAGGCGAAACCGGTGAAGCACTGAAAGATGAATGCATCCCGCACCTCGATCATGCGTTTAACCGTCAAGGGCTTGCGATAAATTGCCTCTACCTGATGCATCTCGAGTGGCTGTACCTCATTCTCAACCGCGGAGCAGTTAAAGCCATCTAACGGATTGGAAGCAATTATCTTCCTGATTACGGCAGGCTTTATAATCTGTCTTACCCGTTTTACATGTTTTTTGGCGGTAACCTCTGCAATGGTGTCTGAGCAATGTATGGTCAAGTAATCGTAAAAATCTTCGGCAAAGCCGGGCTCAATATCTTTCAAGTCGATATCTTTCACCTTGTAGCGATTTTTTAAAAAAGCTGCGACCTTTCGCCTGGCAGTTTTCCATTGTCTAAGTGTGCCGCCGTCGCGCTTATCTTGTTTCACCTGTTCTTCAAATTTTTCGATAAAGCTATTGAAGGCTTCCAGCAAGGAATGTTGTAAAGTTTGTTGTATCTCTTGCGAAAGGGCTTTTTTACTCGACGGTGATTTTCCAGTAAATGCAATCTTGAGCATCTGTGGTGTCACGATTTGATGCTGGGTCTGAAGAAGTAGGAAATGGCGGTCTAAGTCGAATTCGACTTGATGGATCTTCTGATTGATAATTTTGGCCTTGGGGGCAGAATACAAGACCGTTTTGGTTTTAATGTCCCAATGTTCTACCGGCGCTTTTAACCCGGTTGAAATTTCATCACTTAGGCCATCGATCGTTATACGGACATAAACCGGCGCGGTGCCATCAGTTGTGATTTTTGATTTTTTCAGCCAAAACAGGACAAAAAGTTTCTGATTGCTTTTCATTTTTCAACATTTTTAAGTGAACAATACGTTTTAGCCGGGATTGCCGACAAACACATCGATGCTCCTTAAAACCCTCTCTCACAAGTCGTTTCAGAAAATCGTGGTGCCCCAATTTAAACAATTGAGTGGGGTCCCAGATGGGGTCCCAGATACATTGATTTTCTTTGTTTCGAAATGAATAGCCTTTTTTTCTAAAATGCTGAAAATGAATACATTTTAAAACAAAAAGGCGCACCTTGGTGCGCCTTCTGTGATCCCGCTGGGAACATTTTAGATCTTGAAAAAGCCTGTATGTCAAATGTTTGCAATTCCCTTCAAAACAGGTAACCGAAACGGTAACCGATTCTTTTAGCTTGTTTTGATGCATTTTGCGCACCGAATTGTTATTTCGAAGATATGAAAATTCCGCGAGTTGGCATAATTGCTGCACATTTCGTGTCTACCATCAATGGCTCCCATCCAGAGAGACTATCACGATATCTTTTGGAACAATCAATGCGACAATCACCAGAGAATTTTGATGTGGAAAATTGAAATTAATCCAAAGCAAGGTGAACTCTCTTTTTGAATTCTTTGGAAGTGAAACGTTTTGAGCACATAAACCATACTGCGTATACGGATCACCGGAGTATCAATCCGATTTTACACTATCATCGTGGCAAGTGGATGTTTTTGCTGCACGTAGTTGTAATTGGTTGCGTTCTCACGAAAGAATGGGAATTCGACGCCATTCAAATAGAAAGGGTCGCAGCGGACTATTTCAAATGCCAGTAGATAAGTTTTTTTTTAAAATTTTAATCGATGCTGACAATATCTCTCCCTTATTTAGTTATTTTCATTGCCAAACCTCCTTACCTACAGAACATGAAAGAATTGCGAAATTTGCTTCAACAAATACTGCCTGCTCTGTTTGGGTGTCTCGCAACGACCGCAGCATATGGGCTCACCGATGAAATTGGAATAGTATCAGACTCAACCTTGGCGCACCTCATGCTCCGTTTGGAGTTCGAGGCATCAGACCTCGAACCTGAATACAGAGATAAGCTTTTCGGACAGCAATTTCGTCTAATTGATAAACTCACCGTGATAGCTCGGGAGAACATTGAGCCTACACTTTCAAAAGATAGATCTATCGGTAGACTGGAGGCCATTAAAATATTACAGGCGTTTGACCAAGTTCTACTTTCCAAAAATTTCGTGGTTGCCATACCGGTAGAAACCCTTTCGGAGCGACATCAATAAAGGGTATAGAAAGTCACTTAACTTATCAAAACATATGCAGTATCGAAAACAATTCGCTAAAAACATTGATGGAGGGCGAAAATGGGTGTTGCGAGAAAACTAAAAAAATCTGATATTTAAAGCTCATTCTAAACCCTACTAAACCATGCACCACATTCCTTCCTCAGCCGTACCTTGTATCCATCTTGGTTATAAAACCTCTTGCCGCAATATAATTTCAGCACTACTTTGCTGATGGTGTTTAAAGGGCTGAAAGATGACCAACGCAGAAGGTATCTGGACTATCTTCGATTTGATTGAATCTGCCATAAACTCTCGTTTTCTTAAATCTTAAACACAAACATTATGGGTAATCGGCGAAATCTCGTGTTTAGTATACTTCTTGCTGCGCTTTTCTGGGGCTGCCATGATAACGACAGAGATAAAGAACTAAAAATTGTCTCCTGGGGTGGTAAATTTCAAAAGGATTTAATGGAATACTGGTTAATGCCAGCCTCGCGGAGTTCAGGAATTCAAATAAGTGAGGGTACATGGGACGGGGACTACGCGGCCTTGACGTCTAAGATCGAAAAAGACTTAAATTCATGGGATTTGGTCCACGTTGAGGATTATTATATAAATGTAGACAACCAAGAAAAAATATTTTCTCCAATACCAGAAGACGTATTCAAGTCAATTAATCCAAAATTCAAGAACAACTACGCTGTTCCAATCCTGGAGTATGGATATATATTAACTGCCCGACTGGACAATGGCATTGAAGAAGCATCTGGTGATCTCACTTGGAGCTCGTTTTGGGATGTCGCAAAGTATCCCGGAGCCAGAGGAGCGCGAGATTTTCCTCTTGGAAATATCGAAATCGCGTTGAATGCGCAGGGAAGAAATATTGAAAGTTACCTTTACGATCCGCAACTGAGTCGACCAGATTTGGAAAAGCGAGTTGACGAAGCTATTGCCAAATTTGATTCCCTGAAGAAGCACATAATTTGGTACACAACAGGAGATCAAATTCAAAAGGGCTTAGAAAATGGAGAGACGACATTATGTGCTGCGTGGTCCGGACGTGCCGCCTCGGCATACCGAAGCCTGTGTCAGAATATGAATCCAGCTGAATGCAAAAAATTAAGAATATATCCGGGCACAGCTCTCATTAGCGTGGATTGGTGGATTGTTCCCGCGAACAGCACAAAAAAAGAGATAGCTTTTGAGTTTTTGCGGCATGCGTATTCACCAGCTGTTATCGACACAGCAAAAGGATTCGCTACACGCCAGCTATACGCGCTCCCAACTGAAAGGAATTTGGTTGACGATAGAATCGCCTCTCATTTCCTAAGTGCCGGATCGGTGTCTAATCCTCGATCACTGGCGAAACTGAATGAAAAGTTTTGGAGTAAAAATTTCGGTTGGATTAACAAAAAGTGGCAAGACTGGCGCATCAAAGAGTAGGCTATGCAAGAAACAGGAATACTTGATTTTCTAGAAAACAGGATATTGCCAATTGAACAGCGACATTTCGCTTTTTTTTTGCTCGGTGCATTGTTTACAACAGGCGTAGGAATTGGCTTAGCGCTGAAACAAAGGAGCAACGGACTGATTGAGCTTATCCATGCCGTACCGATCTTCTTTGCTCCAATTCTATTTTCTAAAATTTTAGTTGACTCAGCAGCTTGGCTTCTAGGCGGGGCTGTTAGAGCAAGCGCGCTGCTGTTAGTTGCACATGGAATTCTTTTCCATGTTTGGCTGAGCGCGTTTTTACTAAAGCAGTTTGACTTTCCCCAAAAGGTGAAAAATCTAAGGCACCTAGCGGAGGCCGACCTTGGGCTTGGCGGCAAAAGAGCTCCGATTGTTACACTGGGGATTCTAATCCTCCTCAGGCCAATCGCGACAACATTTACAATTGTCTTTATTTTTTTTGAATCGATGGTGGCTGCTCCATCCTTTCTAGACATGGGAAACTGGAGCATTTTATATGCTTTGCACCAATACGAACCATTCGATCCGTTCATTAAGGCAAGGCTGTCTGCGTTAGTACTCGCACTATTTGCAGCTATAATCTTTCTCAACCATGCCACATTGTGGGTGATTGAGTACAGCCTAAGAATGGCCATTAAGAATCGAGTAGCAATACTTGAAAAGCTAGATACAACTTTTAACTTAATCATTATTACCCTCGATAAACTAACATATGTTTCAGCAGTAGCTTTTATGGTTACAACTGTCATTGCTGCTTCTGGCATGCTATACGGGATGGATTTAAGTTTCCAAACAGTGGAAGTCTTAGATATTTTGAAGACATTTATGTCTGACGGGTTGAAAATCGGTATCGTTACTTGCTTACTCGTAGCCATTTATCTTTATTCTCGACTTGAGAAAACAGGTGCAATTGTTACCGAAAGACTACGTCTAATTCTAATGGCTGGAGCGGTAATGCCACCTGTAATCTATGGCGTTTTGGGCCTTTCATTGGCCATCAATAAAACTATTCTGACAATTGCCGGTGTTGTAACCCCAATTATCTATTGTACATGCCTTTTAGGCCTGCTTATTCCAATCGATAAAATTTCTTATCAGGCAGTGCTCTTTTTTAATGTCTCGAAAAGTGGACAGCCATTTAAGAATAAGCTAAGACTCTTAAAGAAAAGTAACTACGTACTACTTATTCCAGCGACTTTGCTAACACTCTACTTCCTATGGGTAGAAGATGGAATCCAGTATTTACTGAGCAATAATGAAAACTATCTCGCGGCAAAAATCCGGGGCTTTTCAAAGTCACAGCTTAGCTCCGGCGTGACTATCGGCCTAATTCTTTCGGCCATCGTAATTCTTATGATCGCCTTTTTATGGTTGATTTTCAATCAGTTTAGGTTCAAGAAATGGCGAGGAATACTACCAAAATGGTTTACGGCATTCGTTGTCATACTGGTACCACTGGTTTCAAACGGTCAACAAATAGTACAAAGAAATGTAGTTCTGAAAAGCCAAAATCAGAACCTCGACATTACCACAAATGAAATCGTGTTACGTGTTTCCGGCCAAGAACTGGTGTCCCTGAATTTCTATACGGAAAGCTGTCTAGTCTACCTTGACGTCGACTCCTCGACAACGCTTTCTATCAAGAGCTTGACGTTTACCGGCTCACGAAATACAGTGACATTCAAGCCATTAAATGAGAAAAAAATGGCAGGCATTTCTATCCAGGAGATAAAGTCTGCTAGTTCTAACATTCCGATTATCAAATTCTCAGACCTATCGTTTATCAATTTTGCTATTGAGGGCTCAAGCCGGATAGCCAATGTTCCTAGCAAGTTTGAATTAATCCTTGACGAGAACTCCTCAGTTGGAAAGCTTACGATTGAGAATGCAAGAATACCGAATATGGAACTCCATCTCTCGGACCGGTCTACTGTGAACCTTACTCATGTCACAACCAACAAGGTCAAAATTGATTTAAATAAGAAGTTTCTTCAACATGAATCGTCAGCAAGTTTCTTTTTTAATGATCTTCAGTTTGAAGGTGACGAGATTAGCACGGAAGCAATTCTACATATAGGAAATTTAAATATCGTTGACGCGAAGATGGAGCTGCGCAGTAAGGCAGAGCGAGTAAAGAACTTTACACTAAAACTATCGGAATGCAGTTTTAACGACGTAGAAACGATAGAAAGCCCCACTGCGGCAACGATCTCAATAGATAGTTTGAACACCACTGTTGACCTTTCGAATATTAAATTGGAAAGCGAATTGACGGTTCGCACTGGATCGCTACATTCAATAAGTTTATCTAACATTGAAAGCACTAAAAATCTGCTTTCAAGCCTGCGCATACATTCCTTAGATTCCGTCAAAAAGAATGTAAAAATAGGCATGTTTGACATTGAGTTACCCAACATTTCAATATGTATTCCGAATGAAAACGTCAGCATCGATCCTTCATTTAAGTTCGTGAACATTCTTGGTGCCCTGGAGATGTCTCGGAATATCGTAGACGGAATGAATAACCTGTCAAAGCCTGCGGTTGAGAGGAATAGCTTCTTTTTGGCCCTTCAAACAAATGGACGAATATGCTCAGATAAAGAAGGAATTGGCAAAGATGCGTTGTACCTAAAGAAGAGAGTAGACATGGATGACGTGTCGCCAATACTAGCCTTCCTTCTCGACTGGCTTACGGGATTCGGTATCCATCCAGAAAAGGCGCTCTATTCATTTTTTCTGTATTTCGCTGCAACTTGGATAGTCTGCACTGTAATCGAAGCCAGATCAGCAAATGCAAGATCTGTGCCAAAGATTGCATCTGCTGCCCTCATGTCTTTTTCCCATATAGCGTTGCCAATAAACCCACCACCGAATTCTATTGCGCGATCGATAATAAGCATTTTTAGGCTTATGCTATTTATTCAAATCACCCTGCTTAGTATCTACCTGGGGCAAATAACTCTTCAATAATGAATCCTGAACAAAGAGAAGCCGCGAAAGAAAAGCGCAAAGAATATTGGACTAACAAGTACGATCAGAAAAATACAAATTGGTCTAAACACCTTCACTTTGCCATCTTCCCCGATAGCAAAGTGACTCCCGAAGGGTTCGATGATGGTCTGATCCTCAACACCGAGCTCGCTGCCGCGGAGATCGTAGGACGGTCATCTATTTATCATTTGGCCAGAGGAGCAAAAATTCTTGATTTTGGGTGCGGAACGGGAGACCTCGTGTTTCGGCTAGCGACGATCTTAAAAGATAGCGAATGCCATGGAATCGATTTGTCTCCTACGGCAATAGAAATTGCCCAAAAAGACGCTGAAGATAACGGTCTACAGAAAAGGGTCACCTTCACTTCGGGAGGGGTAGAAGAGTTAAATAAGCTGAATCCTGAATTTTACGACATCATAATCTGCCGTGACATGTTCTATCTGCTTCAACATGACGAACAGCAATTATTAATTTCGCGGGCAAAGAAAGCGCTTAGACCTACCGGTCTCTTTTTCCTTTGCGATCTGACTGTTTTTGAGGAGCAAGCCGAAAACATTAAACAAGATCTACTGGAGCGCCAATCGGGAGGAATACCTATCACTTGGAACTTTCAAGATGATGAAATCCGATTTTCAATTCAAAAGACGTTTGAGTCTGAGGGCTTTTTCATGGTTTCGAAACCTTCAGTGTTTCAGAATTCTGTATCTGGGAGCTACCAAATTGCCGCCGACAAAATTGGCGAGGAGGAGTCTCCTGAGAAAGACGCCTATATACGCTTAAGTAATCTAGCTAATCAAAAGCAAACGGATAAGAAAAGTAAAACTGGATACGTTACACTTCCTTATGTCAAATTTTTTTTTTCACCGAAGTATAAGAGCAATACGGGTGCCAGTGATAACATCTCGCTAAATCTGAAAAGAGACTTTGAGTACCCAGTGCCTGGCGATCAGCCAAAATTGATACTTCGAGAGGGGAAATACCAGTTGCCAAAGAACGAGTGGATTTTAATCATTGGAAAATCAGGAATCGGGAAGTCAACACTACTAAATCTGCTCTCTGGCATGTTAAGCAGTCGTTTTGTTGAAGTGTGGAATAAGCCGGATACTCAGTTTTATTTGCGTCAATCACCGATACTTATCGATCAAATATCCGTTGAGGACAACATTTCATTATACTCGAAAGATAAGCAGTTGGTTAATAAGGTACTGACAAATTTAGGTCTGGGTCGAGAATTGCGCAATCGACGAACAGGTCAGCGATTAAGTGGAGGAGAGAAGCAGCGTGTGGCGTTAGGCCAAGCGCTGGCCAGCAACCCGGATCTCCTGCTGCTAGACGAGCCCTGCACAGGTCTAGACAAAGTAATAAAGTACCAGTTTTTCTCTCTGATTAAAGGACTCTTTAATGAACAAAAGAAACAACAAGGATCTCTGATTTGTGTGGATCATGACTATCATATCGTCGAAAGCTTCTTTGATTCTATTTATGAAATGAATAACGGCAACTTATATCTAATCAAAGCAAAAAATGAAACAGCATCATAACAGTAAGCGGGTCTACGATTTGGTCATTCCAATCTCGCCAACATGTGTGATTGTTTCTGGCTCTGAAATGATACAAGCCTGCTCAACTTCCTATCTTGCTTTAAATTGGGACGCAAATGTTAGAGAAAGAATTGCCAACGCTTTAAATGTCGGAGGTCAAGACTTGTTTGCTAGCCTGGGGAGTAACTACTTAGGAGGTCTCCATCCTTCCAAAGAAAAGTTGGAACAAGTAATGGCCGAATTGACGCTCTACGAACGCTGCCTAGCACTATCATCCGGCTGGACGGCTAATTACGCCATCGCTGAATATGTAGGAAATAATTTTGAGCACATTATTTCCCACCCTAACAATCACAACTCAATAATCGAAGGATTACGAAAATTCAAGGATAAAGTTAGTATTCTCAAAATCGACGAAGATATATTGGAATCTCTATTCCATCGACCGGGTCGAACTGCTATCATTTATCCTTCAATTGAAGGCATAACCGGTGAACAAAGTATAATACCACCAAAGAATCAACATTCTGATAAAGTGATTCTGATCTCTGACGAATCTCATTCTTTTGGAATGTTCGGAAATCGAGGTTTGGATACCCCGAATGGACAGCGTCCCGATATACGAATTTTAGGCTTTAGCAAAGCTCTTGGTAGTGTGGGGGCAATAATAACAGGACAAACGGAAACCATCGAATGGCTGGAGCAAGCCTCTTCACCGTGGATATTTTCCACTCCGTTACCTCCGTATATATGGGATATCAATACGTTGCTCTTGAGCGCTTCTTTGGATTTTAAGGCCGAACGAGATGCAATCTTTGATTCTGCGAGCTACTTTAGAGAGAGGTTGCGGATAGCGAAGATTCCTTTTACCGGGGATCACCATATAACTGGCCTGAATCTGCAAATAAGGTGCTCTGCGAGAGAGGCTGAAACTTTCCTGTTCTCAAGGCAAGTCTTCTTGAAAATATCAGGATATCCATCGGTAAAATATGGAACTTCTCGCGCGCGTGTTGTATTCAACCAGTATCATTCTCGCAAGGAGATCGATTGCGTTTTTGACTCAGTCTTTGCTCTCTATCAGAAGTACAATTGAGGCTTACGCCCATTGTAAAATGTGGAAATGGAAGGGTTGAACCGCACTTAATTGCGAAGGTGTCTTAGATGCCTATTTAATTTGAGCCACTTGAACAGGCGCGCATTTTATCGAACGAATAGATGAAAACTACAACCGGTTTCACCAGCAGCAACATTGCTCACTTAGCGGCTGCTACTTTGGGCAAGCAACCAGAAGTGAATAAAGTCTAAACTGTCACTGTCCTCTTTACAATGGCGCAAGGTAGTTTAAGCTGGTAGTTCTGCTGGCTGCTTGGGACTTGGTCCATATTTATTGTCCCCCGCGTCGCCCGCAGCCAACAACATCCAAAAGAAGAATCCAGGGATGATCTGAAGCCATCCGCTATTGCCTGTGCCGTGGCATCTCTTGACTCCCTGGGCCAACATGAACCAACACAGAGGGATACAGCCTGCAAAGACCACGACAACGCCCCAACGGATTGTGAAAGTGGCAATATGCAATCCAAAAAGGATAGCCCAGGTAGCCGCGTAGGAATAGAAATATTCAGCGCGCCCAATGCGCCCTTCGAAGGAGAATAGTTTTTTGAACATGATTTAAGAGTGTTTCAAGCGGGTAGCTCTGCCCACCGCTTCGGGCTTGGACCAAAATCATTTTCGCCAGGATCGCCCCGAGCAAACAGCATCCAAAGGTAGTAAAACGGAATTATTTGGAACCATCCAATATTGTTTCTGTCGTGAGATCGCTTGGCAGCCTGGTTCAGTAGAAACCAAAACAACGGTATCAAAATGATAAGTTGTAAAATATTAGCCATGTCGGTGTTCGCAAAAGTGAGCGCGAGGCCGATCAAGAACTGCTGTTTCGAAATCCTTTTCGAGCTATTCCGATATGGTGAAATTCGACAACCGCTTCAAACGAAAGATCCCACATCAGAAAATCAAGGCCTTCGAGACTAGACTTCGGCGATGAAATTAAATGATCCAGGATAACAACCTTCGACTGATGCCAACTGGTGACGTAAAAAATCTTATTTCCAGTTACCGTAGAACGTATGATTTCACATGCTTTGAGCAAATCGAAATCATTTCCTGCCCCAACGTATACCCAATCTTCCCCGTCCTGCCTTTGCCAGGCGACTTGTCTCAGATAAGTATTGCTTAAAATGAAAATATTTCTAGAGTCCATACTTAAAGACGAGATTTGAATTAGCTATAAATTTTCAGCTTCAATCATAACTCTAAGATTCTTTGAGAAGTGGGAAAGCTATTTTTTTGCGTTAACCCTATGCAGCTGTGTCGGAGTAGAAACCGTGAACGGATTTCTATTCGGATTCGAGGTTCAGTGTCTTCATTTTGAAATAGCATCCTTCACAAACTACTCTAATTTTTGCAAATTCCATTGCATTATCGTTCCAGCCGTCTTCGGCAACTCTTACAACCTCACATTCGTTGCACCATGCCTGAAAGTCATCTTCATCCGATAGCTCCATTCCTTCATAGGTTTCAAAGGATTCTTCGAAACCAACTCTGGTAGTGAAATTCAGATGCTGGCACACAAACGCCACTCTTCTGTATTCGTGATCGCCACATTCTATGTACTTGTCCTTGATGCTTTTAGCAGTTTCATTGTCAACAAATTCTGTTATTACCAGAAAGATCTTCAATCCTTCGTCGTTGACGGGCCTGTAACCACCAATTGCATTTGTTAGTTTGGCTGCAATAGCGGTGAACTCCCAGGCCTCAAATTCATCGCTTGAGAAACAGCCCTCGGTTAATTTGGCAAAATTATGCACGGTTCCAAAATCCTTAACTTGCGTAGTTGTTTCTTTGGCATTTCCTAACGTGTTTTCGTTGTGCCATGACCACATCCAGGTACCTGACTTGTGAGAGAAGCTTCCAACCTCGAAGAATCTGAAATTGAGCTCTATTTCGCCGGTGGAAAAGGTCAGCAATCCAGTAGCTTGATTGTAAAACCAGTTTGCATACCCGTTAAGATCAAATTCGTCACTAAGTTGTTTCTGCAAAGCCGTTAACTTAACGATACATTCTTTTGCAAATGAGTCATAATCCATTATCACTAAAATTCTGGTTTCCTAAAACGTGAACTGCCGGTGAACCAATCTTAAATAAGCGGACAAGTCCATGAAAACGGTAAGGCATGGCAAGAAACAAATATAGGCATCAACCTCTCTGATACTCGTTTGTTGCAGGAATATTTATTGAACTCTCTTATCCATGATTTTAGGGCATTTGCGCGGCCAGATGAGATTGCCTTAACAGGCGGTCAACGTTTTGGAGTATCTATTGGCCGACGAACTGAAGTTGGAAAAGTTTACTACTGTGGCGAAGCAGGGCTGGTGGCCTGGAAATGCAGGTGAAAAAGATGGCGTGCCCAGGCTGCTGACCGGCAAGCATTATAATTCCCTCAAACTGAAAGCGCCTACCAGCGCCATTTCACCGGTCGACTATGCGGGTAACCTGGAAGCATTTCTGAAAGAGCGGAAAGCCGGCGAGCCGTTCTGCTTCTGGTATGGCGGCCATGAGCCGCACCGCGCTTATGAATTCGGCAGCGGCTCTTCAAAGGGCAACAAGAAGCTTGGTGACATCGACCGTGTGCCCGCCTACTGGCCCGATAACGACACCGTGAGGCAGGACATGCTGGATTACGCCTATGAAGTGGAATACTTCGACCAGCAATTACAAAAGATGCTCACTATACTCGACAGAGCCGGCGAGCTGGACAATACCATCGTGATTGTGACCTCCGATAATGGAATGCCCTTTCCGCGCACGAAAGGCCATCTGTACGAGTTTGACAACCATTTGCCGCTCTCCATTATGTGGAAGAAGGGGATTAAAGCCCCAGGGCGTAAGGTGACGGATTTTGTGAGTTTCATCGACCTGGCGCCCACCATTCTCGAACTGTCCGGGTTGAAGAACCAAACGGCCATGCTCATGCAGGGGAAATCCCTTGTGCCTCTTTTTACATTTGCAAAATCAGGCCAGGTGGATGCCGCACGTGACCATGTGCTACTGGGAAAGGAGCGGACCGACGTCGGTAGACCTCATGACCAGGGATACCCGGTGAGAGGGATTGTTAAAGGAAAATTGATTTACACGCGCAACTACGAACCTGACCGCTGGCCGTCCGGCAATCCGGAGACAGGTTACCTGGACACGGACGGAGGACCAACCAAAACCCAGATATTGGTAGGCAGGCGCGTCGGCAGGGATAGTACAAGGTGGCAATTAGCATTCGGCAAAAAAGGGGCCGACGAGCTTTAGGATTTTAGTACCGATCCCGACGCCATGAAAAACCTTGCCGCAGACCCAGCTTATGCCAAAGCGAAAGCCGCGTTGAAACAGCAGATGGAGCAGGAGTTGCGCGCACAGCAGGACCCGCGAATACTGGGAAACGGAGCTATTTTTGACACGTACCCATTCGCAGAACCTGCTTCACGTAATTTTTACGAGCGTTTTAAGCGTGGTGAAAAAATGAAAGCCGGCTGGGTTAATCCGGGCGATTTTGAGTGAGAAAGTCGGCTGGTTACGACAATGTAAAATGAACTATTAACCCGTAATCTGTAATCCGCTGATCGCATTGCCGTCCAGTTCAAGATGATAAGCCATTACGGCCGGGCTGCCCGGAAATGAGCCGCTTACTTCCACGGTTAATTTTGCCTTGGAGCCATTTTGGTTAAAATCAATGGGTGTCACCTGCATCGTGTATTTTTGGGCGGCCGCCTGTATCCATTCCTTTATCTGGTCCCTACCTGAATAGGACGAACCTTCGTCGGAAACGGTTGCGTGTGATGTGAAGTAATCGGCAAATGCTGCGCTGTCTGAATCGTTTTGCGCTTTGATAAGACCGGCTATGTTTTCTGGAAGTTCCATGATTTTGGATGTTTATGTTGATTGTGAAATGAATATTTTGGAATGAATATTCGGGAATGAATATTTGACTGATGGGTAACTATATTGTGGGGACCGTCCCGCCATCGATCACGTATTCGGTACCGGTCAGGTAGGCTGCACACGGTGAGACCAGGAAGCCGACCAGCTCCGCCACTTCTTTCGGCCATGCCGGTCTGCCGAACGGAATCCCGCCCAAACCATCCATGACGCTTTTGTGAGCTTGCTCGATCGTAATATTCGAACTCTGGTCGATACGCTCTATCATTCTTTCCGATGCGGTGGTCATAATCCAGCCCGGCGATACGGTCAGCACTCTTACGCCTTTGGGCGATACTTCATTGGAGAGGCTTTTGCTGTAATTCACCAAAGCCGCTTCGCCGCGGCGTAGGGCAAAGTAGAATCGTACAATGGCAACCTGGCCTGAATGGAGGCGATGTGAATGATGACACCCGCGCGGTTTTCGATCATGCCTGGTAAAAATCCACGGTCGAGCATTACGGGTGCCAGCAAATTGGTTTGAAAAAACGTTTCCCAATCCTGGTCGGAGAGGACGGCAAATCCGCCACCGGGCGTTTCCGAACCGCCCATGTTGTTGACCAGGATATCCAGGCGACCGAATTTCCGGATAATTTCATCCACCACTTTCTGAGTGCCTTCCGGTTTGGATAAGTCGGCGGCGATGAAATGGGCGCCATTGATTTCTTCCGGCTTGTTACGGGCCGTGATAATCACTGTTGCGCCTGCTTTCAACAGACGGTCGGTGATGGCCTTGCCGGCTCCTTTGCTACCGCCGGTTACGAGGGCTATCTTACTTTCCAGTTCGTTTTCAAAATTGAAGTCCACTGTTTTGCTGTTTTGTTCAGGACAAAATTCAGCACAATGCCAGATGCTGACAAGTACGGATTTACGATTCAGATAGGGATAAATTTATCCCTATTGAACCGGCAGGCGCATCTGTTTATATTTGTCTTATGTACGAAAGAAAGACAATGCCCAACCTGAATTGCGGGCTCGACCTGATCGGTGAAGTGCTTTACGGCAAATGGAAGATGCGGCTCTTGTGGTTTATCAACGAGGGCTTTCAACGGCCCAGCGAGCTGCAACGGAAAATTCCGGATGCATCCCGCCGGGTGTTGAATGTGCAGTTAAAAGAACTGGAAAGTCACGAGCTGGTAGGGAAGGTGATTTACCCCGTCGTCCCGCCGAAAGTGGAGTACTATCTCACTGATTTCGGGAAATCACTCATCCCCGTCATCGGTGCCATCGGACAGTGGGGCGACCAGCATGAGCAGCGCTTGCGGGTGCTCATCGAAGCGAACATTCGGTCTTAGCGACAATATGATGTTAACATGCATTTTTCAGGATCCGCTCCATTTCCAGGAGCAGGCCAGGGATAGGTGTATCGCTTGTGTTGGTCACCTCGTATGCTACAACGCTTAGTGCCTTAGTTAAAACTCGCCCTGAATTCCAGCGGGGAAACATTTGTCTTAGATTTAAACAACTTACTAAAAGACTGCGGATGCTCAAAACCGAGTTGGTAGGCAATTTCTCCTACGGTCAGATCGCTGAATGTCAGTACTTCCTTCGCTTTTTCGATCAACTTGGCGTGAATGTGCTGCTGTGTATTCTGGCCGGTGAGTGCACGGAGCATGTCGCCCAGGTAGCGGGGCGAAACGTGTAGTTGGTCCGAAAGATACTGGACGCTCGGCAGGCCTTTCAGCAGGGCGGTTTCGTTGTCAAAGTAATTATTCAGCAATTGGTCCAGCTTTTCCAGCAATGCATTGTTGATCGGCTTGCGGGTAATGAACTGGCGTTTGTAAAACCGCTGACTGTAATTCAGCATCAGCTCCAACTGCGAAATCAGCACATCCTGGCTCAGGTCGTCAGTAGCTGTTTCGAGCTCGTCGCCGATGTTACCGGCAATGCCCTCGATGATCAACTTTTCTTTGTCCGACAAATGCAGCGACTCTGTCACCGAGTAGGAGAAAAAGCCGTACTGCTTGATTTTGGCGTCCAGTGGGTAGTTTCTGAGAAAATCAGGGTGGACTAATAAAGTAAATCCAAGGGTCGTCTCGGCCACTTCAATGCCCGTCAACGGCTGGCCCGGCGAGGAGAAAAACATTCCGCCTATCTGGAAATCGTAGGTAGTTTGCCCATATCGCATGCGGCAGCCCGGCGATTCGTTGTAGGTGATGTTATAAAAATCCATGGCGAATGTATCGGCCAGCATTTCGGCTGTGATCCGAACCTTGTTGAAATCCAGTAAGCTGATCAGCGGGTGCAAAGGCTGCGGCAGGCCAAATTCACGCTGCATTTCAGCTATCGAGTGGTACACGCGCGGTTTGAGATGTTCCCTTTTCATATTTCACATAATGTGCTGCCGGCGCAAATCGTTCCGGCCCGCGCCGGCAGCCCTTTTGATTTTAAACAGCGGCTAACAATTGTTTGATCGTGCGGCGAAAAGCTTCGTCGCCCTCAGCCAGGCGCTTCGCATACCATTGTTTGGCATCGTCGCCACAGACGTACCTCAACGTATCGGTACCATCGGTAGCCGCGCCGTACACCACTTCGGCAATTTGTTCGGAAGTCGTCGCGGCCTGGTCAGGTGCGAGCATCGCCGTGAATTTGTTGATCAACGCTTCATAAGCCGGGTGCGACGCAAACACCGACTTTGCACCGATTTCCGTCGCCACTAATCCGGGTTCAATGGTTTTAATCCCAATGCCAAACTCATTCAGCTCATAGGACAGGCTTTCCGCCCAGCCTTCCAGCGCGAACTTACTGGCATCGTACATGGAGCTTACCGGGAAAGCCATCAGCCCAGCTGATGAGCCGGTTGTGATAAAAAGTCCCGCTTTCCGCTCACGGAAATAGGGGATAAAGGCTTGCGTCACCCGCACGACACCGAAGAAATTGGTATCCATTTGTTGTACCAGCTGCTCGTCGGTCATCGCTTCCAATGCGCCGAACAAACCATAGCCGGCATTGTTGAATACCACATCGACATCGCCCAAAGCCAGCGCCTGCTGCGTGGTTTTGCGGATTTGCGCCGGGTTGTTCACGTCGAGCGGTAATACGGTCACATTTTCCAGCGCATGGAGTTCGGTTTCATTTTCAGGCTTGCGCATGGTCGCGATCACCTTCCAGCCTTTGGCCGCAAACAATTTGGCCGTAGCCCGTCCGATGCCCGTTGAAGCACCGGTAATAAAAATCGTCTTTGTCATTTTGTCTCACTTGTTATTTTCAAGAGACAAATTTCCGCGGCGCGCGGCTGGCGATTGGAGCGGATATCGAGAATGTTGTAGCCGAAATGGTCTTGCGAAGTTAAGCTCTCTTCAGTTCCAAAAACGACTGTCTGAATTCCAGCGGCGATTGCCGGGTTTTCTGTTTGAAGAACTTGTTAAAACTTTGAGAATGCTCGAAACCAAGTTCGTAACCAATGGTGCTGACAGAGGAATCGGTAGTTGAAAGTTTCTCTTTGGCTTTTTCCACTAACTTTTCGTGGATGTATTGTTGCGCGTTCTGACCAATCAGAGATCGCAGCATGTCACTCAGATATCCTGAAGAAACATTCAGCTTCTCGGATAAGTATTGCACTGTGGGTAAGCCCGATACCAGCGTTTTTTGGCTGGTCAGGTAGTCATTAACAACGCATTCCGTCCGTTCTAAGAGCGTATTGCAGGCAGCTTTGCGGGTCACAAATTGCCTCTTGTAAAAGCGTGTAGCGTAGCTCAATAGTAATTCAATCTGCGCAATCACTATTTCCTGGCTGAATTCGTCGACCTGACTGTTTAATTCGCGCTCTATAATGCGATAAATGGATAAAACAACCTCCTTTTCCTGATCGGACAGATGCAGCGCTTCATTAACCGAATAGGCGAAGTAGGTGTATTGTTTGATCTTTTTTGCCAGCGGATAGCCAAGGAAGAAATCAGGATGCATGAGCAACACATAGGATTCCCCGGGTTCATGATACTCCGTAGGGCCTACCAGCTGTTGTGGTGCCATGAACATCATGCTGCCTTCTTCGAAGTCATAGTAGCTCTGCCCATATTTCAATCTGCCACCTTTTTGCAGGACAAATGTGATTTTATAGAAATGCAGCACATCGTAGGCCGGTGCTTTGTCTGGATTAAAGGGGTTTTCATCGTTAAAATGCGTCAGGCTTATCAGTGGGTGCTGTGGCTTAGGTAAGCCAAATGCTTGGTGAATGGCCGAGATGGAACGAAACCGGAGAAGCTCTTCTTTTTTCATTTGTTTGCAACTTGAATTATGAAAACAAAATCTGTGGCCAATTCATCGCCACAGACCTTGTTTTTAATCATAAGTAACGCTTACCAGGGAAACACTTCCTCGTTCGGGCCGGTAAAGAGCGCCGTTTGCCCATCTTCTTCAAGCGCGACCCGCACCGGTTCTAATGACCCTACTTCCACAGAATCTGTTCCCTGGAAATTGTTCAGCGCCGTCGCCGTGAAGCCCGGACTGACCGCACTTACCTTAATGCCACTGGCTTCCAGTTCATTGGCAAATGCTACAGTCACTGCATTCAAGGCCGTCTTCGAGGCACCGTAGATCAATTCAAAATGCTTAGCATAAGGATTTTCCGGATTTCTGGCCAAAGTAAGTGAGCCCAATCCGCTTGAAACATTGACGATACGTGCCGCGTCGGCCTTGCGAAGGAGCGGCAGGAAAGCCTGCGTTACTTCCACTACGCCAAACACATTGGTTTCCCATACGGTACGCATTTCATCCACGGAAGATATGCTCGGACGATTGGTGGCCATGATCTCCTCCAAAGTTCTGCCCGGTTTACCCGCGTGTGAAATGGCGGCATTGTTCACCAGCAGGTCGAGTTTTTCAAAATCCTGCTGCACTTTTTCGACCGCACTTTCAATCGAACTTTTATCTGTGACGTCTATTTGAATTGCTTTTGCTTTGCCGCCGATTTTTTCGGCTGCGTCCACGCCATTTTGCAGGTTGCGTGAGCCTACGTAAACGGCATAGCCATTGTCTGCCAGTGCTTTGGCGATTTGGTATCCTACTCCCTGATTGGCACCTGTCACCAGCGCTACTTTACTTTTCTGTGCTTCCATCTGCTTTTACTTTGAAATTTGAGAAAGCAAATTTCAGGCTTGCCGGGATGGCGATTGTAGCCAAATCAAGCCGATTTGTAGCCAGAACGAGGGTTGTTTGTGAATTTGATCACCGAAATGTTATCAATCGTAATCCGTCGATTTTGTTAGCACCTCCCATCGCTTGTACGATGAAGAGA
Source organism: Dyadobacter soli (assembly GCF_900101885.1). Classification (GTDB taxonomy): domain Bacteria; phylum Bacteroidota; class Bacteroidia; order Cytophagales; family Spirosomataceae; genus Dyadobacter; species Dyadobacter soli. The sequence goes on from NZ_FNAN01000011.1 coordinate 345,260, forward strand.
GCAGGTCCAACTTGGCAAACGCGCGGACGTAGGCGTCGCTACCTAGGAGCAGGTATAAGGGTGGTTCTGGCATCTCCGATATTTCCATCATCAGCTTTGCCGCCTTTGCCGGATCGCCAGCCTGGGTGCCGCTCTTGGCCGCAAATTTTTCCTGCGAAGATCGTGCTTCTGAATAAGCATCGATTTTCCGCTGCGACAATACCAAAGAGTCCGGATTATTGAAGTTTGTGCGAAATGCCCCCGGAGCAACCAGTGTCACTTTAATGCCCAGGTGGCCGACATCGTCGGCCAACACTTCGGTCAGGCCGATTACCGCGTGCTTTGCGGCTCCGTAAACTGACCAGCCGGTGCTCGGGGCTATACCGGCGATCGAAGAAATGTTGATGATATGGCCTGATCCTTGCCCGCGCATGACCGGCAAGACGTGGCGGATTACATTAATCGTACCGAATACATTAATGTCAAAACTATCGCGGACTTCTTTATCTGTCAGCTCTTCCATACTTCCACCCATGCCATAACCGGCGTTATTGACGACTACGTCGATCCCACCGAAATGCTGATCAGTTTGCCGGATGGCAGCCGCCACACTTTCATCACTGCCCAGTTCTACGCCTAATGGTAAAAATGCGTCGCCTGTAAAGCCGACTGCCTCTATGAGGCTGGCCGTGTTGCGGGAGGTCGCCGCTACCTTGTGGCCTGCCTGCAACAATTGTTTCACCAATGTTAGTCCCAGGCCTTTCGAAGCGCCTGTAACGAACCATGTTTTTCTGTTTTCCATATTCTGTATTTTGATAGGACAAAAATATGGTCACAACCTGGCTTGGATCTTACTTCGATCAAGCGGATGCTATCGAAATTCAAACATTCCGGACAGCACTGGGCGTATGCTTTGTTTGTCTCCTGAAAAAATAGGTGAAATGAGCTGGCTGCGAGAAGCCGAGGCAATAGGTGATTTCGGAAATATTCCATTCCGTGTGCTTTAATAATGCGGTAGCTTCGGCTGCAATCCGTTGGGCAATGTGGGCTGTCGTGGTCTTTCCGGTCGTTGCGCGGACAGCGCGGTTCAAATGATTCACATGGACCGAGAGCCTGTCGGCAAAATCTCCCGCGGAGCGCATTATGATATTTTGATCTTGTGATTGTATCGGAAATTGACTTTCGAGCAGATTGAGGAAAATCGAAGTGATGCGCGCATTGGTATCAGGATGGTGGTATAGTTGCTCGTCAGGCATCATTTTCAATGCCAGATGGATCAGTTCGGAAACCTGGTTCCGGATCAGATCAAACCGAAAACGATAGTCCGAATCCGCCTCATTCAGCATTTTCTCAAACAAAGCGGTTACCTCCTGATCCTGCCTTTCATCCAAATGATACACCGACTTGTTCTCAGGTTCAAAAATCCGCAGATGATGCAGCCCATTCCGAAGGCTTTCTATGAAAAACGAGTCTTTGAAAAGGCAAAAGAAGCCGGTCGAGTCGGTATCCATCCGTTCAAAACTATACGGAGCCGCAGGGTTGAAAAACAGAAGCGTGCTGCCATTGAACTCGATGCTTTTGGTTGCATAATGACACCGATGCTTGCCGCGGATGAGCATAATCTTATAGAAGTCGTAGCGGGCATAGGGAATGGCATGGGAAATTCCATTGGAAGGCTCCAAGCGAAAAACATTAAAATCACCTGCGCCTGACAACGGCGGTGACTCGTCGAACTTTAATTTGTAAAAAGTATCGAGTGTTTGGGTTTTAGACATATGTCAGTTAATGAAATTTTCTCCATCGGAAACAGTCTCTCATCGCCCTACGACGACACTGCAAGATAGTCAGTCAAAGCTTTAACAGATAACTTACCGCGTTCTCGTTTGGCCTCACCGGTGAATTTGCGGGCACCGGTAAGGCGATCACCGTTACTTCAATGCATAGGTGTGGTAGCCACCGTCAGCGACAACCTCTGTTCCAGAGATATAGCTTGCGGCATCCGAGGCCAGAAATAACACGGTTTTTGCAATTTCATCGGGATGGCCGAGCCTTTGCAATGCGGTGGTAGTAGCCAGAAAAGCCTGCGCCTCGGCGGATAAGACGCTATCCAAGCCCGGTGTAGCAATAGGTCCCGGGCTAATCAGGTTTACGCGGATTTTTCTGGCTGCGAGCTCATTAGCTGCGATTTGGGCGACTTTGTTCAGCGCACCCTTGGTTGCGGAATATATGCTTGTTCCCAAGGTTGCAGCAGTCGCCGCCGACGAAGAGGTGAATATGACGGATGCTCCGTCAGCCAGATGTGGGAGTAATTTTTGCAGTGTGAAAAAATGCCCTTTCACATTGGTGGTGAACTGTGCGTCAAAATTAGCTTCTGTGACGTTTTCTATCGGCTCAAATATCCCGATCGCCGCATTCAGGAAGAGAACATCCAGCTTCTTTCCACTTTCCGCAAATGCTTGTTCCAGAACTAAAATGTCAGAGAGTTTTGAAGTATCGGAAATAACAGTAGTCAGTTTTGGGCTATTGATGTCCGTGCTAGCCTTTTGTAGATTTTCTGCGCTTCTTCCTGTAATCCACACGTTTGCACCGGCGTTAATGAACGCTTTTGCTGTTGCGAATCCTATTCCTGTTGTTCCGCCCGTAATAATGACGTTTTTGCCTGTGAAGTCCATAATCAAATTTTAGCTATTTTGCAGTTTGTTTTTCAAACTGCAATCTATGGAAAGTAGTTTGAAAAACAAACTACTTTTAGTTGCGATATTATGAAAACAATGGAGAGAAGGTCAACATGCCCCATCAATTTCACAGTAGAAATCTTGGGAGATAAGTGGATGCTGCTGATCTTGAGAGACTTGATGTTCAACGGCAAAAACTCGTTTCTGGAATTTCGGGCATCAGCGGAGAAAATTTCCTCTGCTGTACTGACAGAGAAGTTGAACATACTGGTGGACGAAGGCATTGTTTCTAAGGTAGTCTCGCCCAAAAATGCCTCGAAATTCCTGTATCTGATCACGGACAAAGGCATTGAGCTGGTGCCGGTGATGATAGAGGTTGTTGACTGGGGATCCAAGTATAATCCAGACGGCGGTCCCGGACCCTTGCTTGCCCAAATCAGGCAGAATAAAAAGAAAGCGATTGCGGAGCTACAAAATAAATTAAGAAGCGAAAGGCAGTCTTACGGGGTATAATGCATTGCTCTTTTTTTCATTGTTTGAACCGACTTTTTCGTAGGTTTTTTCTACTCGTGACTGCGTATCACCTCTTCCAGCTTCCTTACTAACTGGACCGGCTGCTCGCGCATGGAATAGTGCCCACCTTCCATTGGGTAGATTTTCCAGCCGCGGGTACGCGCTTTGTTTAGGCCCATTTGGTCATTGAGCGGGTTGGATTCGCCGTTTTTAGTCATAACAATGAATGCAGACGGTATCTTTTTAACTTGCGGGTTGCCGATTTTTAAAGGCTCGGTGAAAGTCTTGATGGGCTGCGGGAGATCGCCTGGGGTACCCGTCCTGGATTTGCCGAAGGGATATTGCATAACGCTGTCCTTGACGAAGGGTACCATCATCTGGTCCCACAATGGGCCGCAGACGTCCCGGGCGCTCTGACCGCTGTCGGGAATCATCGCGTCCAGGTAAATGAGCTGGCCGATGCGGTCGGGAACTTGCTCGGCGACACCGGAAATGACCATTCCACCAAAGCTATGGCCTACCAGGATGATATCGCGCAGATTTTCGTACCGGATCACATTGACGATGTCGATGATGTAAGTGCTCAGGTTGACATTTGCATTGGCCAGGTGCACCCGTTCGCCCAGGCCGGTGAGCGTGGGCCGGAAGACGATGTCTCCTTTTGTTTTAAAAATGGAATCTACTTTGGCATAATCCCAGCCGCCCGACCAGGCGCCATGGACGAGCAGGAATGTACGGGGCTTGTGTTTTTGTGCCGATGCGGCGGTGCTGAGAGTGAATGCGAGAATAAGAATGAGATATTTCATGATTTTGCTTCGATGATGGTGATCAATGCAACAAAACTACCTATACTCACTTACCAAAAGATAGTTGTTACCTCTGGGTAAGTAGTTACCGCCAGGTAACTAGACGATTTGAAATCTCTATGAAAAGTACAGAACCGGTTTGCCAGTACGAACTCAAAGCTGCGCGCGACGCCATGGAGGTGATCCAGGGCAAATGGCGTATTCCGATTGTGATATCTCTGACCTACGGCACCAAACGTTTCGGCGAAATCCACCGCGATATTCCCGACATTTCACCTAAAATGCTGTCGCAGGAGTTGAAAGCCCTGGAAGAAAACAAGCTCATCACCCGCACCCTGCACGACAGCATGCCGGTAACGGTAGAGTACGCACTGACGCCGTTGGGCATGTCGCTGCGTGAACTTTTGAACGAGCTGCGGAACTGGGGCAAGCACTTCCGGGACGAAATTGTTGGCAAATGAAAGCGACTTCCACCCACAATCCCTTTATCCTCGCGCTGATCGCCCGTAACCTTACGGTGGAGGTCCATCATCATTCGGCCTATCAGATTGTGCTGTCTAACGACACGCCGTTCGATTCGACCATCGATGGTGTAAAGCATGAAAGCATCCACGGTTTCTTGATCAAACCGCATGTTTCGCATTTTTGCGTAGCCGAGAAAGGCACATTGAATGTGCTCAATGTAGAGCCGTATTCTGCCATCGGGCTGGAACTGGCAGGACGATTTCAAGCGGATGAAAAATTTGTGGTTTTTGAAACTCCAGCAGTTTCAAATGCTTTTTTCCAAACGTCTTCCCAAAGCCTGGATGTGGGCAATGTACTGGAAGCATTGATGGCCCGCATTCCGGCCGTCGCATACGACGAGCGGGTGGCCAAAATCGTCGATTACATTACGGAAAACTATTTTCAGGCGGATATTACGCCGCAGACATTTGCGGATATTGTATTTCTTTCCCCGTCCCGTCTGGCTTCACTTTTCAAAAAGCAAACGGGCAGCAGCCTGTCCAAATACCTGCTGTGGACGCGGCTGCGGCAAGCCATTTACCTGATCCTTTCCGACGAAGGCCGGACGCTCACCGATGTTGCCTATGACACCGGATTTTATGACCTGCCGCAATTCAACAAATACATGTACGAAATGTTCGGAATGCCGCCGAAGGCATTGAAACACAACAGCGATCTGATTCGCATCTACTAGTTTTCTCCAATATCGGCATGCCCTCGCTACAACAGTGATCTGATACAAGTTTACGCCCGGGCCGGTCCGCACCTTTGTGATATCATTTTGAACAAAACAAAAGAATATCATGAAAGCAATCGTGTATCAGGCATTTGGGGACGCGGAAGTGTTACAAATGGCGGAAGTGCCAAAACCAACTATCCAATCCAGCGAAGTACTTGTCAAAGTAAAAGCCTTTTCCATCAACCCGATGGACTGGAAAATCCGGAAAGGGGAAATGAAACTGATGTCAGGCTCGAAATTCCCGAAATATACCGGTGCCGATTTCAGCGGCGTTGTGGAAGAGGCTGGTAATGCGGTTACCGGATTCAAGAAGGGGGATGAAGTTTTCGGGGTCGTCAAAAACATGATGAAGGAAGGCGCTTCCGCCGAGTACATCGCTATTTCTTCTTCCCAAATCTGGAAAAAGCCTTCAAATATCACTTTCGCCCAGGCGGCATCGCTTCCCGTGGTGGGCACCGCTGCATTGACAGCCCTTGAAAAAATGGGCCGCATTGACCCAAATACAAACATTTTGGTCAATGGTGCTACCGGCGGTTTCGGCATGATCCTGCTGCAACTCCTGAAACAAAAAGGGGCTCACGTGACGGCGGTGACCAGCTCGAACGGCATGGCATTCGCGAAAAAATGGGGTGCTGACACGGTGATCAATTACAGCAAAGAGGACGTGCTGTCCCGCAAGGAAACTTATGACATCGTCATCGATCTGTCGGGCAAAAAGGGCTATGCGAATGCGAAGCGGATCATGAAGCCGCATTCCAGATTCCTCAACCCGACGCCCAAGCCGATTGAGATTCCGCTCGCATTGATTCAGAACCTGTTTACCGGCAAAAAGCACGTGATCGTGCTCGCCAGTCCATCCACGAAATACACTGATGAATTACTGCAAGCAGCCGCACAAGGGCTGAACATTGAAATTCATAAAGTTTTCCCTTTCCAAGAATTCCAGGATGCTTACCGCTATGCCGAGCAGGGCGGCTACACGGGTAAGGTGGTTATCGAACAACAGTGATCTGATACAAGTTTTTTCTCCCGCAGCGGGGGACATTTGTATCGTACCAAACAAAATCAAAACAACGAACACAATGAAAAAGAACATCGTAATACTCGGCGCCACCGGCACGGTAGGCAATAAAATTGCCCAAATCCTGATCAACGAAGGCCATCACGTGACGCTGGTGGCAAGACGTACCGAAAAACTGGAAACGTACCGTGATCAGGGTGCCGAAATCATTTCAGCCGAAATCACGGATGCCGATCAGCTTACAAAGGCTTTCACCGGCGCGGATAGTGCGTTCGTACTATTGCCTGACAATGTAAAAGCCGAGAACACACGGGCATATCAGCGGCAGGTTACCAGCACATTGATCGAGGCGATTCAGCGCTCGGGCATCCCCTACATTGTCAATATGAGCAGTCTGGGCTCGCATATGCACGAGGGCAACGGCATGATGGGCGGCACGGGCGAGCAGGAAGTGAGGCTGAACCAGCTCGAAGACGTGCATGTGCTACACATCCGCTCCGCCTATTTTATGGAAAACTTTTTGCGCACGATCGGTCTGGTGAAACAGGCCGGCATCAACGGCACCGTGGCTCCCGGTAACTACGCCATTCCGATGGTCGCCACCCGAGATGTGGCACAAGTGGCCGCCAGCCATCTGGCTAACCTCGATTTCAGCGGCAAAAGCGTCCACGCCGTCATGGGGCCGCGGGATTACACCTATGCGGAACTGACAGGCATTGTCGGTGCTGCGGTCGGCAAGCCGGATCTGGCCTACGTTCAGCTTCCGGTGGAGAAGGTCAGAGAGGTGTTCCTCGGCAATGGCTTTTCCCCCGATTTTGTCTCGAACCTGATTGAAATGGGCACCGCGATCAGCTCCGGCTATATGAATTATCAAAAGCGGGACGAGTCTACGACGACGACCACCACGGCTGAGCAGTTTGCCAACGAGGTGTATGCGCCTGCTTTTCAACGATAACCCATCCGCAGGGGAATGTCATACTGGACCAGCCGGCGTAAACCTATTTAAGCACTTTGCCCGCCATCCACATTCAAAGTGACATCGGTAATGTACCGGGCATCGTCACTGCTGAGAAACGCAGCAGCAGCGCCGATATCCTGTGGTTCGCCATAATGCCCGAGTGCTACGGCTTTCAGCATTTCGGCACTGAAAGCGCCATCTGCCGGGTTCATGTCGGTGTCGATGAGTCCGGGCTGGATGATGTTCACAGTAATTTTTCTGCTGCCTAAATCCCTGGCCCAGCTTCTGGTGTAGGCTGCCAAAACGGCTTTGGTGGCGGCGTACTCGCCGATGCCCGGGTAAGGTGAGCGACTGCCACCTGTCGAGCCGATGTTGATGATCCGGCCTCCATCTTTCATAAATGGCAGTACCGTCCGCACCGTGTGAGCAACGCCCAGGACGTTGACATCCCATTTGGCGTGTGAATGCATCCGGGTCCGTATCTGTCGAATCCACCGCTCCGGTAACAAAAAGACCCGCACTGTTGACGAGTATGTCAATACTCCCGAACGCATCCGCGGCGGCTGAAACCGCTCCATCGATTTCACTGTGAATTCCCGTGTCGGCCTTGATGGCCAGCGCCTGGACGCCGAGCGCTTGAATTTCCTGCACCAGCGCTTCGGCTTTCCCGGCTGAACTGACGTAGGTGAACACCACATTGGCGCCTTCCGCAGCCAGGCTTCTGACGATGCGCGCACCGATACCCCGGCTCCCGCCCGTAACCAGGGCTGTTTTATTTTTCAATCTAGACATTGAAATAATGAATTGTATTGAAGTTAAATGTTTAAGGACGAAAAATGACTGAGCCCGTAGTTCGGCTCGCTTCCAGGTCGAGATGGGCCTGGCTGACTTCGGATAATGGATATATGGTTGGTGTGACCTTTCCTAAAATGCCGCTTTGAAAGGCCGCAAACAGTTCGGTTGTTGCAAAGTTAACGCTTGCCAGGTGGGGCAAATACTGTCCTAGTGATGGTTGCAAGAATTTAATCTGCCTTGCATTCAGAAAGGCGCTATCGATTTCGGGGGCACCTGAGGCCGACCCAAAAAGCACGATGGTACCGCCCGGCTTTGTCAGGGCTGCGGATTTGCCGAAAGTTGCCTTGCCGACCCCGTCAAACACCGCATCGACGTCCCGCCCATTTGTAAAAGCATGAATTTTTTCAGTCAAATTCTCTTTATCCAGCGCCACCACCAGATCCAGTCCGTACGGCTCGACGATGGCCTTTTTGGCTTCGCTGCCTACTGTACCGATGACTGTCGCACCTAATGATTTTGCCCATCGGCTTACCAGCGACCCGACTCCTCCGGCTGCCGCATGTACGAGCACAATATCACCAGCTTGGACGGGATACGCCTGTTTAACAAGCATTCGGGCGGTAAGCCCTTTGGCAAGTAATGAAGCCGCCTGATCGAAGGTAATATCATCCGGCAGCTTCACCAGTTGCCGAGGATCGATCACGCGCCGCTGGGCATAGGCTCCAAGGGAAAAGTAGTAGCCGGCCCGGTCGCCGACTGCCCAGCCGGTCACTTCGCTGCCCACCGATTCGATCACACCTGCCGCTTCGACGCCGATGGTCGTAGGCAGCTGTCGCAGGGGAAAACTGCCATTTCTGAACAACACGTCCACGAAATTCAATGCTACGGCCTCATGCCGGATCAGGACTTCGTGCGGTTTGGGCAGGCCAATCTGCTCAGTGGTGTATTCCAAAACTGATGGCGGTCCCTGACGAGTCAGCCGCACTATGCCATTTACTTGTGTTGTGTTCATGATCTGTCTGTTATTTGATATCACAAAATTGGCACGGCATCCGCAGCTGTGCATTGACAAACGCAGTAGATTCGTCTTGACATTTGTCAATGCAACCGGTGAGATTTACTTTTAGCGGAAAGAACAGGCAGCATGACCCACGAAACGCTTTTTGCATACATCGAATCCAAATCTTCGCACTTGCTCACGGCTGATGAGAAAGTGCAAATAGAAGCAGCATTTAAGGCCAGACACCTTCGGAAACGGCAGTACTTGTTACAGGAAGGCGATGTTTGCAAATACATGGCATTCATCGTAAATGGCGCGGGGCGGATGTATACGATGAAAGAAAATAGCCAGGAGACGATTATCAGACTCGCTGTCGAGTCGTGGTGGCTTGGCGATTATGAGAGCTACAATTTGCACACGCCATCCATTTACTACATCGAAATGACCGAGGATTCCGACGTGCTGCTGGTGACGCAGGAAGACATGAAGAATCTCGGCGCGGCTATTCCGGCCGTCGATGAAATGGTGCGGGAAATTGACCGGAAAGGGACTATCGCCACACAAAAACGCATCCACGCTGCAATCAGCATGGATGCGGAAGAAAGGTATGAACTGCTGGCCAAAACCTATCCGGAATTCGTCAGGCGGTTTCCCCAAAGCATGATTGCCTCATACCTGGGCATTTCGCCCGAAACGCTCAGCCGGGTGCGAAAGAAGACGATCTACAAATAGCTGCTTCTTTGTTTCAGGGCTTGGGAGCATCCAGGAAAAGATGTAACGATTTGATTTTCCAGTCTTCAATGATGGCCACGTCCATTCCCGATGCGGCGGGTGCCTGGCCGGGAATGCCCAGGTTCCACGCTACGTGCTGCACCTGATGGTTTGCGCTTGCAGGCCGTGTGATTTGAAATTGGAACTCTTTTGGCCATTTCGCCTGTAAATTCGAGATGACACCATTTATCTGCTGGTAACCGACAATGGCGGCGCCGTGATCAGATTCGTAAAAGTGAATGTTCGTGGCGTAAACGTTTTGCATGGCCTGCAATCTGCGTTCCGCGTTTCTATCATTCCAGATAACTAAAAGGCTGTCTTCCAAAAGTTGTGCTGCATTTTCCATATCGCTGATGTTTTGTACGAAGCAAAACTAGCGCTATCTGTCGTAGTTACCTTTGATCTAAATCATGGAATTGTGTTGATAAATGTCAAGCGACAGCATTGGATTTTCATAGTTCGACATCATAGATCCATACGGACTGCACCCTCAATTCGGCTACAACATTTCCTGTTTCGGCTACAAGCGCCCTAGCGCGATCTCGGAATTTTGCTCTGTAAAAATTAAAAATGATATGCAGACAGAAACAAAGAGAGTGGCACTGGTTACAGGGGCAAATACAGGCGTGGGATACCAGATCGCAAAATCACTTGCTGATGAAGGCTATACCGTTTACGTTGGTGCCAGAAACCCGGACAAAGGGGAGGTTGCTGCTACCGAGATTGGAAAACAGTCAAAAGCCATTCAATTGGATATTACCGATTCCCAATCCATCGACGCAGCAGTAAAGAAAATTCAAAGCGAAGCCGGATACCTGACGCTGCTGGTTAATAACGCGGCCATCTCGAATACGGGGAAACCTGGACGCACCATGGAAGAAGTTCTCGGAGCTCAGCGCGCCAGTATCGCGCCTATCGACGAAATGAAGGCGGTTTGGGAAACCAATGTGTTTGGTACACTTGCCGTGACACAAGCCTTTTTACCTCTATTAAGGGCGGCCGATACAGCACGGATTGTGACCGTGTCAAGCGCGTTGGGTTCGCTAACTTTGAATGCCAATCCAGCTAACCCATACCGCTCGGCTTTCGATGCGGTTTACGGGGCATCCAAAACTGCGCTTAATGGCGTCTTCCTTTCGCTGGCCATCGATTTGGCGAATAGCAATATCAAAGTACACCTGGTAAGTCCGGGCTTTACGGCAACGGCACTCAATAATTTCCAGGGAACGGATACGGTGGAAGAAGGATCTATCGAACCCATAAGGGTGGCTTTGTCAGAAGACCTGCCGACAGGAAGTTTTACGGGCCCCGCTCACTATGCCGGAGCAGACAACATTATTCCCTGGTGATCGTGATAAGGTCAAAATCCTGTGGCTGGAAACAGTCACGGGTTTTGGTATATTTATAGGATGAAAAATAAGGACGACAAATTGATACGGTTCATAACGATCTCGGAAACGCATGAGGCTTTCGGCTTGCCCAAGCCCCAGCATCCTTTGATCAACCTTGTGCATTTCAACGAGCAAAACCCCTTCAATACTAGCATGGCCCCGATCTACGACGTGCTTAGCTTCTATAAAATCACCTTTATTACCGATAACAACGGAAGGCTGAAATATGGAAGGGATTACTATGATTTCGACGAGGGAAGCATGCTGTTCATGGCGCCTAACCAATTAGTGGGCAGCACGGATTATAATAGCAGGACCTATTGTTACATCTTGCTCATACACCCTGACTTTTTATTGGGCCACCCTCTGGCAAGTAAAATCAGGCAATATGGTTATTTCGCATATTCAGCCAATGAAGCACTGCATTTATCCGACACGGAAAAGGAAAATATCCTGTCGATTTACAGGCACATGGAACAGGAACTCAACAGCCGTGTGGATGAATTCAGTCAGGAGCTCATGATCGCCCACATCGAATTGCTGTTGAGCTATGTCAACCGCTACTACAAGCGGCAGTTCATTACCCGCAAAGTGGTCAACGATGATATTTTGTCCAAAACAGAAGCAATACTGGATCATTATTTGAACAGCCAGCAATCCCTTCACGACGGGGTTCCTACGGTTCAATATCTTTCCGAAAAACTGAACCTATCGCCCGGTTACCTAAGCGATATGCTCCGCTCGCTGATAGGGCAGAATGCCCAGCAGTACATTCATGAGAAATTAATCGAAAAAGCCAAGGAACGGCTGACGACGACGCAACTAAGCATGTCCGAAATTGCCTATGAGCTCGGTTTTGAACATTCGCAAAGTTCAGCAAGCTCTTTAAAAACAAAACCAATCAATCGCCGATGGAATTCAGGGCTTCGTTCACGTAAAAACATTCCCTCTTAGCAATGAACGTAAGGATGGCAAAGGATTGATTTTATTAACTTTGCCAAATGCAGAATGAAGAACAAATTGAAATACCCGGACTGAATAAAGCGGACCTTCGGTTGAAAGGTTTTAAAGTTCACGCCCTTCCGGAATCAACAGATGTTCCGGTCAAAGCCGGGCGGCGCGACTTTTACAAAATGGGTTTGGTCAACGGCGACATGACTATTAATTATGGTGGCCAGCTAGTGGAGATCAGAGGAACCGCAATCTTTTTCGTAAACCCGCAAGTACCGCACGCGCTTGTCCGCCGCATCAACCGTACCAGTGGTTACGCCTGTATTTTTACAGAAACCTTCCTCAATGGCCGGGAATTACAGGATTCTCCTCTTTTCAGGGTCGGCGAAAATCCAGTCGTGACGTTGAATGCAGAACAAGCCGCGTTTATGACTAGCCTATTTGAGAAAATGCTGTCTGTTTACGATGGCGACTATCTTTACAAGGGCGATCTGGTTAAAAACTACATGGCGCTCATCATCCACGAGGCCCTTCGGATACAGCCCGCGCAGCATAGCGCTTCCTTCCGAAATGGCGAAAGCCGGCTTACACATCTTTTCACTGAGCAGCTCGAAAAGCAGTTCCCGATCGAGCGCAGCGACGAACCGCTCCGCTTGCGCAGTCCTCAGGACTATGCCAGGCATTTAAATGTACATGTCAATTACCTGAACCGGTCTGTCAGGGAAACGACGGGTAAAACCACTTCGGCGCATATATCCACGCGCATTATTGCCGAAGCAAAAGCACTGCTGCAACATAGTGATTGGAGCGTGGCCGAGATTGCTTACGCACTCGGGTTTGAATACCCTGCTTATTTTAATAACTATTTCAAACGCCTGACCGGCAGCACACCGAACGTTTTCCGCAAGGTTTGAAAATAATAGTGATTGGTTTGATATTGATTGGCTGTCCGCCAGGCTGCGGCCTAATTTTGCCGTATCATTATTAAACCATTCAACAATGAAAATTCTAGTAACAGGAGCGACAGGAAAAGTAGGAAGCCGTTTAGTGCCACGGCTGATAGCCAAAGGCTATGATGTATCGATATTGGTCAGGGACGCTGCAAAGGCTGGCAGTCTGATTAATCTCGGCGCGACACCCATTACCGGCGACCTATTTGAACCAGCCACCTTACCCGTCGCGGTAGCTGGTATGGATGTCGTGATCCATCTTGCCGCGCTCTTCCGCACCTTTACAGATAATGAAGGTATCATCAAAACCAACCGCGAGGGAAGTATCGCACTGGCGCAGGCAGCACACGAGGCCGGTGTCAAACGATTTGTTTTTACCAGCACCTCTAATGTGTACGGTTCGGGTTACCGCCGCCCGGCCAAAGAAGACGAACAGGTGGATATCAACGATCCGCGCGCTTACTCTTCCAGCAAGATCGCCGCAGAAAACGAATTGATCGAAATGCATCAAAACCAGGGATTTGATGTACGTATCTTGCGCCTTGGCTTTGTGTACGGTAACAAAGACCCGCACATCGCCGAAATTATCCCATACATTAAAAAGCTGAACATGCATTCAGGATCGCGCATGCACATGGTACATCACCTGGATGTGGCGCAAGCACTGATCCTGCTGCTTACCATCGAGGGGTTGGATGGAGAGATCTTCAACGTTGCCGACGATGCACCGATCACTTTGTACGAACTGGCTGATTCTGTCGGAAAAGCGGCGGACACCTTTGACGGAACCGAAGGCCCGCTTAACGACCCTTTCCAGGGCGTTCAGGATGTTTCCAAACTTCGAAAGAAAACCGGCTTCCGGCCATTGGTGCCAAGCTACTATGTGGCCCGCGATCTTGATATTTTGTAGCCATAACCCCTGGACTTAGCAGCATTGAAAAATTCGGATACTTTTTACCCGGATTTGGATAATTGCGGCCACACGCTGCCTCCTAAGTTTGTATCATAAAACGATAATATGATCACAGCAAAAGGATATGCGGCGCAAACAGCGGAAAGCCCACTAGCGCCCTGGCAATTTGAAAGACGCGAGCTCGGCGCGCACGATGTACAGATCGAAATTCTGTTCTGTGGGGTTTGTCATACCGACATTCACCTGACCCGCAACGAATGGTTTGAAGGAATTTTCCCAATGGTCCCCGGCCATGAGATCGTGGGGCGCATCATCGCGCTCGGTGCGCATGCCAGTAAGTTCGGCATCGGTAATCTGGGTGGTGTGGGCGTGATGGTAGATTCCTGCCGGGAATGCGCTGATTGCAGGAACGGGCAAGAACAGTTTTGTAGTGTTGCCCCGGTGCAAACCTACAATAATCTGGGCCACGACGGCCGGCCTGTTTACGGCGGATATTCCAATACCATCGTCGTCCATGAAGACTTCGTGCATCGCATTTCCGAAAAACTCGACCTGGCCGGAGTGGCCCCATTGCTTTGCGCAGGGATAACGACCTATTCGCCATTAAAAAGGTGGAATGTAGGTAAAGGACATAAACTGGCTGTGGTCGGTTTAGGTGGATTGGGCCACATGGGCGTAAAGTTTGGGAAAGCTTTGGGTGCAGAAGTAACGGTGCTGAGCACTTCTCCTGGCAAAAAGGAAGCGGCTATGCAGCTCGGGGCGGACCATTTTATCATTTCCAGGGAGGATGCGCAGATGAAAGCAGCCTTCAAAACATTTGACTTTGTGCTCGATACCGTTTCGGGCAACAGTGACGTTAACCCCTATCTGGCCGTTTTAAAAAGCAATGGCATTTACGTCAATGTCGGTATGCCGGCCAAGCCTTGGGAAGTTAGTTCTTTCTCGTTGGCAACCGGCAACAAGGTCATTGCAGGGTCTGGCGCAGGAGGCCTTCCTGAAACACAGCAGATGCTGGACTTTTGCGCGGAGCATAACATCGTCTCCGAAGTTGAGCTGATCGATATCAAGGATATTCACACTGCCTACGACCGCATGCAAAAAGGGGATGTCCGCTACCGTTTTGTCATTGATATGAAAACCCTGTAACTTCAATCGGTGAACAAGCCATATCTCATCAATTCCATATCCGAGCAGCACAGGCTGCTCGGATTGCCCAAGCCTAAGCATCCGCTGATCAGCGTATTCCGGCATGAGCACGCTGATTACGCCAGCCTGGTCGATCTGCAACATTTTACCCTCAACTTTTACTGCATATCCATCAAAACGGATTATGACGGCAGGTTGAAGTACGGGCATCGCCATTACGATTTCGACGAAGGGATGATGGCCTTTATTTCCCCGAACCAACTGCTGATGAAACTGGACCCGGGATCGAAACCGCCGGGTGGCATGACACTGATGTTTCACGAGGATTTCATTGCAGGTACTTCGCTGGCTACCAAAATCCGGAATTTTGGCTTTTTCTCCTACGAGCTCAACGAAGCCCTTCATTTGTCAGAACAGGAAGAGGCGAAGATCAAGGACCTGTTTGCCAGCATTGAGGCGGAATACCAAAGCAGCATCGATCATTTCAGCCACGAAGTGATGGTTGCTCACATTGAGCTTTTGCTGCAGTATAGCAGCAGGTTCTACGCCCGTCAGTTTATTACCCGTAAAGTGGCCAACGACGAAATCCTGGTCCGATTGGAAGTTGTGCTTAACACATTTCTGGAATCGCAGAAAGGGTTGCCGACTGTACAACAGGTCGCCAGGGAGTTGAACGTGTCCGCCGATTATCTCAGCGATATGCTGCGGACCGTCTCAGGACAAACCGCCCAGCAGCACATACAAGCCCGGGTGATTGAAAAGGCAAAACGGCTATTGGCGACCACGAACTTACAAGTCAGTGAAATTGCCTATCAGATGGGCTTTGAATATCCGCAATCCTTTCATAAGCTGTTCAAGAACAAGACCAACATGTCTCCGGTACAGTACCGTGAAAGCTTGAATTAGGCAATTGCTCCTTGATCGGTTGAAGGCCTCGGTTTTCGATCAGCTTATTGATTCATCCGGGGAAGTAACCAGCGCACCATACAGCATCGCGGAACCATACAACGACCTGCGCTCCCCAAGTTTTGATATCGAATAATTCCCGACACGGTCGAAAAGGCTTTTTAGACCTTTGAAGTCAATGGGAAATGGCACCCAGGAATTGGATACTGTTGTGTCGTATTCTACAATCAAAAACCTTCTACTTGTACTAAAATGTTTTTCCAAGCGCCGGACCAAGGATTCCTTATCCCTGATGAAATGAAGGGAGTTCGCCATCAGGATTCCGTCTAATCCTGCCACCTCCAACGCCTCTGTTTCAAAATCGGCCTCGATGAATTTGATCGAAACCTGGTTGCTCATTTGCGGCGGAAGCTGTTGGTTGTTTTGTCCACGCCGGTAATGTTGCTGTGCGCTGGCAACACCGTCGCCAAGGCTTCGGTGAAAGTCCCCGTCCCACACCCCAAATCTAACCAGTACTGCTCCTGCTCGCCATTGGTACCGCCACCGATTAGTTCTATGGCCTCTTGATTTGTCATGGTTTCTAGATAATTAACTGTTACGGTCGAGAATCAAGCCGTGATCAGGCTATGCTGCCTGAGCCGACCGTAACAAATATAAGAGACAATGACCAGGGGGAGCTTGACCAGCCGCGATTAAGCTGAATGCAGTGTAACCAACATATAGTGACGAATGGAGGCCGGAAAGAAATGTTGATCTATTCCGCTCAGAAACAGTATTGGATCCCTTTGAAAAACGCTAAGCAAACTAGTTCACAAAGGCAGGTTACCGAAAAGGTTACCAGATATTTTGACCTGAATTGAATCGAAATTACACGTAAATCTTTTTAAGAAATCACAATAGCGAATATTATGAATGAAAAAAGCGCTTTCTGAAGCGCTATCAGTTGTCCCGCTGGAATCATTTTTATCGCCTAACTGTCTGAGAAGCGGTACCATTTTGGACTTCAATTTCCGGGTTACCGGATAGGTTACCAGATGAAATGAGCGATTTTGGAGTAACTTGACCAACTTCACATACCAAATTTACAATTTTTGAAGCTAGCAGCCAAGGATTGGAGAAATTCTAGTGAGAGCTCACAGCCAACGGCGGCATCGATATCTCTAAAGTTGGGATCTTCCAAATTGATTCTTTTGCCAATTATTTTGCGAACTAGGGTAGCCTATAATTTTGAAGCAATTTTAAACAGTTGTACTACGTAAGAGAGGTCTTCCTCGCGTTGTATTCCGTCTTCGGATGCTATAATAGCCACCGGGAAATATTCATTACCACGGCGATTTTCCAGATAGCCCATAAACTTATACTTTACCAAGCCAACATTCGGAGTCTCCGTATCCGGTAGAAAGTGACCAATATATGGATGTGCTTCAGTGATCAAGAAATCTTTTTCTTCTTTTGTCATAGGTTAACAGTTTGATAATATATAAGAATACGAAGAATTCACGGATAACTATCAATATTTGAAAGAGACGAGGAAACAGACCCGTCAGGAGCACCGAAAGTCTGCTTCAAAACCTCAGGATATCTGGAGAGCATCAATGAACAGGGCACTATATTGTTAGGCCTTGTTCCTATAAACGGTATTGATACCTTCATTGGAGATGCTTTGGGTACTGGACAGGCTTGAATTTTGGAAGCTCTATCTTGAGCATAAGGTTCTCCTAGATAATCAGGAAAGTAACAGTGTTACAGTATTGCTACTTTCTGGGTTAGTTCGAAGCAGTCAGTTACATTCAGTTTTCGGTATATCCGCTTCTTGTATGTGCTGACTGTGTTGCTCTTTAACTTCAGCGTGTAGGCAATTTCTTTGGTAGTCTTTCCTTGAATCAGTTGCGACATAACAAGTTGTTCACGATTGGAAAGCCATTGGAGGGATTCAGAATTTGCACCGTGGCGTGTTAAAATGTTGGGTACGAGCGCGGACTGTAATTCCATGCTGATGTATTTGCCTCCGGATAAAACAATCGAAATGGCCCGGGCAAGTTCCTTCAAGCTGGCTTGCTTTGAAATAAAACCGTCAACGCCGGCCCGTAAGAGGGGGAGCGCATATAACCGCTCGGAGAATAACGAGTAAAACAGGATCGGGAGGTCAGAGTCCAGAGTCCGGAGATCTCCGATCAGAGCCATTGCATTAGTTCCGCTGACATTGATTTCAGCTATTGCCAAATCAATATCCACATCACTGATAATGTGGCGGGCAATTTCCATGGATGCTGCTTGCAATACGTTGTATTCTTCGGAAAGATTTTCAAGAAAATATACCAAGCCTTCTCTTAGCATGGTTTGGTCGTTGATAATCAGTATGTTCATGGTTTGGAGGATAGACTAGGAAAAACAGGTGCCCTCACTGTAAGAGCACCTGCTTGTCATCATTTAATATGGACGAATTTGTGTGTGTGAACAGATCCGTCTGTGTGTGTGATGCGCAGGACGTACACGCCCGAGTCGAGCTTGCTTACATCCACCTTACCTGCTTCAACCGGTCCGGAGCTGTACACCTGCAAACCTGCGAGGTTGTCGATCCGGATGGCTTTCACCTGTTTCCAGCTGGTCACTTTGAGGGTCAGCTCATTGCTCACAGGGTTAGGATAAATGCTGCTTTCCAGTTTGCTTTCAAAACGGACGCTTCTGATAGCGCTGAATGCAAAGCTGCTGTCGGCATCGACCATTTTCAGGCGGTAGACGCTAACGCCAACCTCCGGTTGGTGATCGACATAAGCGTAGGTTTTCCTCACCTTGCTTTCACCTTGCGCTTTCACGCTGCCGATGGCTTTCCACGCCTTACCATCCAGGCTGCGCTGAACCTCGAAACGATCCGAGTTGGTCTCTTCCGAAGTTACCCAGTTGAGTTCTGCAACATTTTCACGCGCGGTGACAGTGAACGACACCAGGGTTACCGGAAGTGGGTTTTCCCAGCGGATCGTGTACGGTGCAGGCGGTGATTGTTCGCCGGCCTCATCCACATAAGCGTACTCGAAAGTGGTGCTGGTGTAGCCCGTACCCGTTAGCTTGATCGCCAGTGAATCCGGATTGTAGTTCGGGATCACCTGCCCTGGTGTTACGAGTATGCCGTTGTAGTACAGCTCTCCGTTGTTGGGCAGGGTGGTAATTACCACGGTGCGGTCCTTATCATCCCCATTCAATGCGCCATCCTCAGGGTCGGTACCAGTCAGCTGGTCAGGCGTGGTTGTGCCCGCACCTGTGCTCACATGCGAGCCGTTAAGCGGAATGATTACATCCACAGTCGGTTGGTCGATCAGGTAATTCTTTGGATCGGCCACCGGCGGCTGCTGCACACCGAAGTTGGCATTGGTCACATCGGTGGTAGTCACAGTAATGTTTGGCAGAATACCATTCACAGTACCATCGCTACCGGCATTGGCGCCCAGGTGCTCACCGGTGTTATTCCAACCGGTAGGCAGGCTTGGTACCGTCGAGCCGGCCGCTGTCTGATGCAATACCACGCTGTAAGTGCCGGGTTCCACATTACCGAAGTCGTAAGAACCATCTGCATTCACAGGCACGGTTGCCACAGGGTTACCTGCATTGTCAACCAGCGTTACAAACAATCCACCAGGAATCGCAATGGCCGAAGTCGTATTGACAGTGTTATCCGTCAATGCATTGGCATCGTGGAA
>NZ_FNAN01000017.1 GCF_900101885.1 Dyadobacter soli
GCTCCTCATCGGTAAACAAATTACCGTCCTTTTTGAAAAATATCTTACCCATTTTGAAATTGGTTGGTGTAAACCTATTTCAGGACAAGACATGTGGATAGGAGGCCCCGCCGGGGCCTGACGTTGTGGTGGAAATGCGGTTGCTATAAACAGGTCGCCGCTCCGCGGCAAGGCGATCCACTGGATTTGGAGCGGCTCGCGGTTGATGCCTTAGCTCCCTTTCCTCCTTCCTCCCTTAATCCATTCTCCCCTCTTCCTTCCTACCCATCTCCAACTTCTGAAAGAAAAACACCAATTCCCGAAACGACAGGAATATTTCACCGATACGCGGGTTGCAACCTGCCTCTTTTTGAAATGCCATATGGTCGCTGTAAATGATCCAAAGGTCTTCAATCCACTCGGATGCGGTGCTTTGGCTTAGTAACTCTTTGACATTTCTCCCGTAGTTCAGGCAAATGGCTTCTTCGGACGCTGAAATCGTTGTTGATGGTTTCATTTATGTTTTAGGTTTGTGAATGCCCTGCGTAAAGGTGTCCTAACGCCATATACAACGTCCGGGGCTTTCGCCGGATCCGCACCATCGCAGGGCAATTACTTAAATATTTTAATGTATATGTTAAAGGAAACCACAAAATCAGGAACGCCCAATCGAAATGCAATACCCTGTATGCCCCGGATGTACGAAAGGCTATCAACGAATTAGTCGCCGGTCAACCGCCCTTTCCTCCGTCCTCCCTTTCCTCCATCCTCCCATTCCTCCGTCTTCCATTCCACCCTTTCCTCCATCCTCCCTTTCCTCCTTCCTCCCTTCCTCCATCCTCTCCATCAGTAACATTTTCCTCCAACGACCTTTTGAAAACACCAATCAAATCCAACTTCCTAAACCAGCCACCATGACGCAAAACGCTAACCGCCGCGAATTCCTTAAAACAGCCGGGCTTACAACGCTCGGCCTGACTATTTTGCCCAACCTGATCACCCGTGCTGCGCCCAGCGATCGCGTGCGTATAGCGCATATCGGTTTGGGCGGGATGGGCAATAACCATATGAAGTGGTTTGCGAATTTGCCGGACGCCGAGATAGTGGCGCTTTGCGATGTGGATGAACTGCATTTGGGCGAGACAAAGCAACGGCTGGAAACGATGAAGCCCGGCATTAAGGTGGATACTTACGGCGATTTCCGGCGCATTCTCGAACGAAAAGATATCGATGCCATTACCGTGGCGACACCCGACCACTGGCATGCGCAGATTGCGACGCTGGCGTTTCAGGCCGGGAAGGATGTGTATGGGGAAAAGCCGCTTTCGTACTGCTTGAAAGAAGGTAAAATGATGCTCAAACAGCTCGAAAAGCACAATCGCGTCTTCCAGATGGGCAACCAGATCCATGCGGGTGATAATTTTCACAGGGTTGTAGAATTGATCCAGTCAGGGTCGATCGGCAAGGTGCATACGGTGCGGCTTTGGAAAAAGCCAAGTACCAA
The DNA here is from genome assembly GCF_900101885.1 of Dyadobacter soli. GTDB lineage: Bacteria > Bacteroidota > Bacteroidia > Cytophagales > Spirosomataceae > Dyadobacter > Dyadobacter soli. The sequence continues at coordinate 1,484 of NZ_FNAN01000017.1, forward strand.
AGAGCTGGGTTCACCGACGGTGCAGCCGGTTCCAAAGACATTGAATTGGGACATGTGGCTTGGTCCGGCGCCATTTACGGAATACATTCCCGAGAAATGCCACTTCACTTACCGCTATTTCCTCGATTATTCAGGCGGCGAGTTTGCGGATTTCTGGTGCCACATTGCCGATGTGATGTATTCCGCGATCCACCCGACGGGCTTGAAGAAAATCAATGCACGGGGAACCGCATACGAAGGCATCGCCGACGCGCCCAAAACGCTGGACGTGGATTATGAATTTGATGGTTTGAAGGTATACTGGTCGTCCAACCCGCCTGACGTCCCCGGCGCGGTAGACCGCGGCATCGGTGCATTCTTCGAAGGCGATAAAGGCACGCTTATTTGCGATTACAACACCCGCGAACTGACGATCAATGGCGAGAAAATGGCCGACATCGCCTCCGTACCGATAACAAATCCGCGCTCACCCGGGCATCAGCAGAACTTTATCGATTGTGTCAAATCCCGCAAACAGCCCGAGTCGAACCTCGCCTATGCACGCGAAATGACGATTCCAATGCATTTGGGGCTGATTTCCTACCGGCTGAAACGGGAACTGACCTGGAATGCAAAAAAGGAAAAATTCACCGGAGATAAGGAAGCGAACCGTTTGCTCAACCGCAAACCCCGGAAAGAATGGGACTTGGTATGATGTAACCATGGTTAGATATTTTTGTATATTGACAAGAAATAACTAGCCATTGCCATGAAACATCTTCTACTGATCACGTTTATTTCCGGCAGTTTGTTGCTCGGTTGCAAGGATTCGTCTGAGTCTGTGGGTGATATGCCTGCCATTGAAAGCATTTCATTTGTCGGCTTGCCGGACGAGAATGTGACTTTTGACCCGCGCAACTCGCTGATTACCGTAAGGATGCCGGCGGTGCTGGAAGGGGGATTGAAACCGGTTTTGAAAATGACGCCTGGCGCACAGCCTGTGGGGCTGATGTCCGATGGAAGGGTTGATATTTCCGCATTTTGCCGCGGCAGTCAGAACGAGCCGACTTACCTCCGCGTTGCCAACCGAACAAAAACTGCTGCGTACCGTTTAAACATTATTGCTACCGGCCCTCTCGCAGCGCAGGATGTTTACGAGGAGACGACATTCTCACGGCAATCAACTATGTTGAAACTTAGTCTGCCGGTTCAAAACCAATACAATTATGTCCACCTAACCCGCATTGTGTTCGAAAACGAGGATGGCAGCGAACCGGTTGTTATCACAGCCGACGGTGCTACGCTGGCAGGTTGCAGCTCGCAGCCGAACAGACTTTCGGTGGAACTTTATTCTCCGATACAACAAGTTCTGAAACCCGGCAGATACAAAATTCAAATAGGAAACATTAAATTCCCCCAGCGGTTGATCGTCGTCGATTAGCCGCACTACGCTACTCAAACGTTCCCTCATTGCCGTTAACCGAAGAATAAACGGTCGGTTTGATATTATACAAGTTGTATAATTTTTTATACCTTTATTAGTGGGAGCATGAATGCAAAAATTACCTGTGTTTCAAGCGGCGAAACCGTCGCCGCAAAAATTATTCAGCCTGTCGGGCTTGTTTTACCATCGGTGAACGATGGCTGGCGGTTTGATTTTGAAAAGCATGTCAGAAAGAAGTACTGCCGGGCATTTGTGCTGGTATGCGAGGACACGCCGGATGTGATTGAGGGGTGCCTGATCTTTGAGATGCGGAACGGGGTCGAGCCCTATATGGCATTTATAGAGGTCGCGCCGCATAATCGGGGAAAAGACAGGGTTTACGCAAATGTAGCCGGGTGCTTGACTGCCGCTGCCTGCCGGCTCAGCGAGAAGCATGGGACAGAACATTATCGCGGATGGCTGACCTTCGATGTGAAGGAACATCGCAAGGAAGATGAAATCAAAATAATGGCTTTGTACTGCCAAAAGTATGGCGCAGTGAGGTGGGGGCAAGCAACAATGTTGATTTCACCAGAGAATGGTGAAGAACTGATTTCTAAATTTTTAATGTCAGAACAATGAAAAAAGAGAAGGAGATCAACCCGGAACAACTTTCTAATGACCATAGGCGGCAAGCACTGCTTGAATTTATCATTGCAGAAAATGCAAAGCGAACACCAGAGCAAAAATTAAAAACCGAAATGCTGGGAATTCAGTACTTGATGGAGGATTACTTCAATGATGATTCGCTACGTATTGTCGAATTTGAACCCGCCGAATTCCTCAGCATCCACTACTTTATCAAACGTTATCTCAAAGTCCTCAACACATCCCAAAAACAACTCGCTGAGCTTTTTGAAATGAAGGACAGCAACCTGCACAAATACCTTACGGGTGAGCGGAAGCTGAATACGGATATCGCTTTCAAGCTGGCGTCTTTTACGAAAACTACGCCGGAGCATTGGCTGCGCCTGGAAATCAGGAACGAGCTGAAAAAGTTGGGCGGCGCAAAGGTAGCAGAGTTTGAGAAATATGGCTATGAGCATGTAGTCAACACCCGGGAATGATTCCCGTTGCACGTTTATTTAATGCATTAGCAGGAATTTAAAGCGTTTTGTAAGGGTTGTAGAAGTCTGGGTTGTCATGCAGAAAAATCATGCATGAAACCGATTGATACTTCATCCAACAAATGCGAAAATTCATCCTATTACTCGTTATCACAGTCTTTTACCTGCCCGCGAGTGCACAAACCAAATGGAAACTGATCGCCGACAAGGAGCAAATCCGGATCTATTCGTCGGCGGTTCCCGAATCTAAAATCAAGGCTATCAAAGTCGATTGTGTCGTGGATGCGTCGCTTGCGCAGATGGTCGCGCTGGTGCTGGATGTGGAGGCCGGAACGCAGTGGGTTTACAAAACCAAGTCGTGCACGCTCGTGAAGCGGGTCTCTCCTACTGATTTGTACTATCATTCCGAAATAAGCCTTCCCTGGCCGCTGGATAACCGCGACTTCGTGGCGCACCTGATGGCCCGGCAGGACCCTACGACCAAAGCCGTCACGATCGATGGCCCGGTGGTAGCCGGAATGGTGCCTGTAAAAAGGAATGTGGTACGGGTAAGTGATTCGAAAGGGCGCTGGCTGCTCACGCCGGTAGCTGGCAAAGTACGTATCGAATATATACTCCACACCGATCCCGGAGGGTATCTGCCGGCGTGGGCGGTGAATGCATTTGCGGCCGAAGGGCCGATGGAGACATTTAAAAGTATGAAACAGCAGCTCAAATTGCCGAAATATAAAAATGCCTCCCTTACATTTATAGCCAATTAGAAGGGTTATACAATGTAAAAGAAAAATAGAATGAAAATCAGAAGTTACGAGCTGTTCCAGGTACCTCCCAGATGGTTGTTTTTGAAAATTGAAACCGATGAAGGCATTGTCGGATGGGGCGAGCCGGTGATCGAAGGCAAGGCTGCAACGGTAGCTGCCGCCGTGCACGAATTGATGGAGGCATTGATCGGCAAGGACCCGCTTGATATCGAAGGTCACTGGAATACGATGTACCGGGGCGGATTTTACCGCGGCGGGCCCATACTGATGAGCGCCATAGCCGGCATCGACCAGGCATTGTGGGACATCAAAGGCAAATTCTTCAATGCACCTGTATATCAACTACTCGGCGGCAAATGCCGCGACAAGATCAAAGTGTATTCCTGGATCGGCGGCGACAGGCCGGATGAAGTGGCGGGAGCGGCAAAAGAATGCTTCGACCGTGGTTTCAAAGCCATTAAAATGAATGCGACCAATGAAATGCAGTATATCGATTCGTTTGAAAAGATAGACCTGGCCGTAAAAAGGGTCGCATCGATCCGCGAGGCGCTTGGCTACGGGCTTGAAATCGGCGTGGATTTTCACGGACGCCTGCACAAACCGATGGCCAAAGTACTCGCCAAAGAATTGGAACAATTCCGGCCAATGTTCATCGAAGAGCCGGTACTGGCCGAAAACAACGAAGCTTTGCGAGAAATTGCTGCGCATACTTCTATCCCGATCGCGACAGGCGAGCGGATGTTCAGCCGCTGGGATTTCAAAAACCTGCTGATGCACGGCTACGCCGACATTATCCAGCCCGACCTCTCCCACGCAGGCGGCATTACCGAATGTAAGAAAATACTTTCCATGGCAGAAGCATTCGATGTGGCCGCGGCGCCGCATTGCCCGCTCGGCCCCATTGCACTGGCAGCGTGCCTGCAAGTAGATGCGACCTGCCATAATGCATTCATCCAGGAGCAAAGCCTGGGCATCCATTACAACCAGGGCAGTGATCTGATGGACTATCTGACTGACCGAACGGTATTCGACTACCACGACGGTTTCGTGAATATCCCGTCCGGCCCCGGCCTCGGCATTGAAGTGGATGAAGAGCAGGTGCGTAAAATGGCGGCGATCGGCCATAACTGGAAGAATCCGCTGTGGACGCACGAAGATGGTAGTGCTGCAGAGTGGTAAAATGGCGCGAAGGTCTGCCTTCGTGACTAAATATTCGCAGGCCTCCGGCCGGTCACTACCGCATCTCGCCGTATAGACCGGCCAGAGGCCTGCAAATAGTGTGTACAAATCAGGAGATTTGTACGAGCGTCAGGAGATTTGTACGAGCGCTCCGAGCGCTACAACGCTAACTTAATAGCCCGCTCGACAGGCGAAGGGCCGTCTACAACCAACTCCTCCCTTAACAACAACGGCGGCTGCGCCATGAACTTCGGCTCCATTCCCCTATGCGCCTGCGCGGCGTGAACCATGAACGGATGGCAAAGATAAACGGTCCCCGCTTCGCCCGTCGCCAATGCGATTTCCCGCTCGGGCATATCGTCCAGCTTGCCGGCAAGTTCCATATATGACAGGCCAGCCGCTCCCGCAGATTGCAATGCGCGAGCCACATCCGTGTGTGAGCCTATACGTATACGCGTGGGCGCATCGTGCTCGCTCACATCCGAGTACAGGAAGAGCATGAGCAGCCCCCTGCCCTTTGAGTTTACATTGACGCGCCACTCCCAGAAGTTAGCCGGATCTTCGCCCGGGAAGCTGGCGTCGACGTGCCAGCCTGCGTCACCAGGATCTTCGTCGGACGGGAAGCGAATGGGAAACGTGCCCATGCTACGACAGGGCAGCCATTTACCTGCCCCAACGAGCTGATCGAAGGCGGCATGCAAAACCCGCGTATTGGCAGACGTTACAAATGGTTCCTGCGCATACATTCCGAGGCGGATTACCGGCTTTGTCCAGGTGGCCGGGTTATGACGGTCGAGCGCGAGGTCATTCCATAATATGTCCCTTACCAGCGCGGCTGTTTCGACAGAAAACGCACGATCGATGCGGATAAAGCCCTGGGTAATAAATTGATCTATTTGCTGAGAACTCAGTGTTCCTTCCATGGGATTTCGATAAGTAGTGAATGGAAAAATCGGGATAGTAAAATCCTGCTTCCCGGAATCGGGAAGAACGTGCAGCGGCGGCACGGGAAGGGACCTTAGAGTGTTGGTGTGAACCTCATGGTTACAAATTTAGGTATTTTGCTTGATAATGGTTCGAATTCAAATCAAAAAGCGCCATATTCAGTTTTGGCTGGTCGGCTGTGGAATGCGTAGGCGTATTTGCGGAATAACCAGACCATCTCAGCGCATGAAAAAACTAGCCCTGCTTCTATTTCTACTGATCTCCGCCGCCGCACGCGGGCAGTACAATGCGAACAACATTCTCGCAATCAAAGAAATCCACGATGGCGTGGTATGCGATTCCTGCATTGTTACAATGGCCGGAAGCGTCAGCGGCAGCCCGCAAACGGTTTCTTTTCTCACGCCCAACTACGATAACCAGTTCCTTTACACCGACGCTTCCCTCACGCGGGAGCTTTCAGTGGTCGATCCGTCCAAGTTTTTCGTGGCTATGGCACGTTTCTCGCTTGATTTCTATCCTTACGGCAAAGTTCTCGCCAGGCGCGGCGAGCCCATTCCTTTTATGGATTACAAAGATTTGCAGTTCAAAGCAACTGTAAACGGTGCTCTGAAAAAGGATTGGACCGACATTACTTCACTGGGACGCGATCCGGATTACTACATCGGACTTGCCACCGTGGACTTCCGCCACGACATTAAGGACGTAGCAACGAAACCCGCCGAGCATTACCACGCCGGCAAGTTCGAACTGCGGCTTGGCGATTCGCTCAGGGTCGAGTTCAGGAATAAAAATACGTTGGCGCAGGCACACCACTTCTCGATCACCCGCGTCCGCAGCGTGCCCGATTATTTCAATTTCGTTGAGTTTTCCGGAGACAAAAATTTCCAGGAAATCCTCAATACCGAAATCAATAAAGTCCGGACCGAACAGGGGCCGCAAGCCAGCCATTTCCAGATCGCTGCCGGGCATTCGGCATTCCTGCGGTTTTCCAATCACGAACAATATTATTACTTCGGCCAAAAGCCGCGCAACACCGGAATTGAATATGCGATTGGCGCGCCTGAAAACTGGCAGCGTCTGGGCGGAGAAGAAGACCTCAAATTCACGCAGGGCCATTCCTACATCTACCTCGACAGACCGAAGCCCGGCGAGGCCGTGAAGATATTCCTGCGCTACAAGCACCAGCCTGAAAGCGTCCATGAGATAACCGTTGACGTCTCCCCTACCCACGCCGGCTGGATCGACGTCGCACTGCCGATAGTTGCCATCATTGTCATCGCATTGCTGACCATTTTTATCCTGAAACAGCGTCATAAAATGCAGCTCGCACGGCTCAACCGCAAGCAAAGTGAAATTGAAAACCAGCTGCAATTATTGAGCGGACAATTAAACCCGCATTTTCTTTTTAATTCATTAAATGCGGTGCAGTCGTTGATCCGGCAAAATGATCCCGAGGCGGCGAATCAATACATTACCGAGGTGGCTACTTTTATGCGGACAATAATGGATAGCGGACGGAAAGAATTGGTTTCGCTGGCAGAGGAAATCAGTATCGAAGAAAAATACATTGCATTGGAACAAAAGCGAAAACCATTTGTCTACGCCGTCCGGAACCAATGCGGAAATGACCTGGGTACGATCGATTTCCCGCCCTTGCTTTTGCAGCCGATTATTGAAAATAGCATTCGACACGGCCTCGCCGAATCGGTTGGTGAGCCGGCGCTTACCGTCACGATCCGCTGCGATGCTACCGACCTAATCGTGTCCATTACCGACAATGGAATCGGGTTCGACACTTCGGTAAAATCGCGCGGACACGGACTTTCACTGACAGCAAAACGCATTGCATTGATCAATGAAAAACTACCGGCCATGCGCATTGTCGTAGAAACCAAATCCAGCCCCGGCAACGGGACTACCACCGAAATCAGACTGCTGAAATGGCTTTCATGAACCCCATCAGATGCTTTATTCTCGACGATGAAATCCAGGCTGTGCATAATCTGCGACTGGCATTGGAAACGCATTGCCCGCAGGTAGAAGTGGCGGGCTATGCGCATCACGTGAGCGAGGCCTATGATTTTTTGAGCAAACAACCAACGGATATCCTCTTCCTGGATATCCGTTTACAAAACGAAACGGGCTTCGATCTGCTAAAACAACTCCATCATTATCAGGGCAGTATCATTTTTACCACCGCCTATGACCTTTACGGAATCCAGGCTATCAAATTTTCCGCTACCGACTATTTACTCAAACCACTCGATCACCTGGAACTAACGGAGGCTGTCAGAAAAGCAACGGATAAAAAGAAAGAACGCGACCAGGGTGCGCAAATCGCTATGCTGATACAGTCGTTCGAAAACCTGCCTTCGCAGCGGCAGAAAAAGATCGCATTAACCGAAGCCAGTGAAATTCATTATGTATTGATAGACGATATTGTTTTCTGCAAATCGGATAATAGCTATACAACCTTCTATTTAACAGGAAACAAAAAAATAACGGTCAGCAAACCGATTTCAGACTACGAGAATATCCTTGAACCTTACGGGTTTGCCCGTACGCACCAATCCTATTTGATTAATAAAAACAGGATCGTATCATTTAAAAAAGAGGACGGCGGGTATTTGCTGATGGAAGGGAATTATCAGGCCATTATCAGCAAGCAGCGAAAACACCTTTTGAAAGAATTATTTACCTGATTACCTGCCACTTTTCGTAAGCCGATCACTTCCTTTCTTCCATATAAAACCGTCGATCACATAATGGGTGATTTGCGGGACCGCCAGCAGCGGGACGATCAATGCCAGCGCAGGTTTGTCAATGGATACGGGGAATTGATGGAATACAGAGAACACATCGCGGTGCTCCTTCCAGACGGTCCAGTCCCAGAGGCCTTCTTCGAACCAGGCCAAAAGAAAAATCAACCCCAAAAACAACACAAGCCCATATTGACCGAAGAAAACCGGCAGCCACCTCCCCGATTCAGGCCTTGATGCTTCCTTTTGGCCAAATATCCAGATCAGCGCCATGTAGGGAATACCGTGGCTCACTACATTCAGCAGCGTAAAAGCCAGGTCGCCATTGAAATACACAATACCAAAATACCAGGATACCAGCGTGCCGGTAATGACCGCGATGCGTGGAAAATTGAGGCTACGGAAATGCCACCAGTAATGCATTTCCTTGCATGCATAAGCCGCCAGCATGATCCAGTACAAGCCGGTGGCAACGGCCAGGGCAGGTCGCGAGGCGGAGATCAGGAATTCGTTTTCGATAAACCAATTGAAATGCCGCCCGCCGTGCAGGTGCCAGTACAGCAGCGGGTAAATGGTTGCATAATAGACTGTAAACTGATCCACGTGCCGGTACCAGGCGGGCGTCCGCTCGAAACGGCTGTACAAACGCATGAAGCCGTACTGCTGCCGCACAAAATGGTATACGGCCGAGTAAGCCAGCACCCGCCAGAACCACAGCCCGTTCATCAGGTAAATACCCGAGCCGATCACCAGCGCCAATACCGGTATGCCGATCAGCAACGGTTTGAAGCGGTGGTAGAGCTGCCTGTTCAGGTACGTGCGGTAGAGCGTGCTGTACACGTGCGCGACGTCTATCAGTAGTATCAGTATCACCCACCAGGCATCGGGCATGCGCGTATTGTCCCGGAAAATCGCAGGAAAGGCCATCACCACCAGCAGGCTCAGGAAAGGCGGAGCGAGGATGAAAACAATGTCGGTGAATGGCTTGCCCAGCCACGGCTGTTTACTTTCCATGGCGGTTCAGGTTTGTTGCAGGATCTGTTTTGCGGCGCGAAGGCCCTGGTAAAAGCCTTCCTCGAATATGCTCACGCCGGCAAGATCGGTATGGGCGAAATGAATGGCGTTACCGACGCTGCCCGAGAGCGATTTCCGCGCTTCACCGTGGATCATCCCGGGGCGCGGCTGCACCATGGCATGCCCCCAAAGCATAATATCGACGCGCTCCGTTTGCTCGCGAATGTCCGGATGCACTCGTTGCAAGTCGGAGAGTACTTTTTCCGCCCAAAATGCATGTTCCGCCCGGTAGGCCTCCTTACGCGCGGCCTCGGGTGACGCGTGCGTGAGCGGGAGGTAGTAAGTGAGGTTGCGGCGCTCTTTCCGTTGCTGCACCTGCTGGTGGGTCGCGTCTACATAACCCAATGAGGGGCTTCCGTAAATCACGTTATCCCAGCTGGCCGGCTGCCCTGCCCGTTCGTGCAGGCCTTTCACGGTGAGGTTAGCGACCATCCACGGCGCATAGTGAAAATGTTCGTGTAATGTCTTGCCCCGCTCCGAATCCCCCAAAAGCCTGGCCGCCACAAACTGCGGCACCGCTACAATACAATGCTTTGCTTCGAAGCCTTTCACCTGCCGCGTCGCCACATCCAGGTAACCGACCTGCACGCCATTGGACGTTGCTTTCACGGAAGTCGCCAATGCACCCGTAGCGATTTTGCCATCGAGGTCTTTGCGCAGCGCGTCGATCAGGAAACCGTTTCCATTCTCCCAGGTAAGCACATCGTTGTGGGCCGCATTGGCCGCCTTTCCTTTCCGCGAAGCGAAATAATGAATGCCGGCCCAGGCGCTCACCAGGTTGTAAGGCGTGCCAAAGTCGTCGCGGGTGCAGTAATCGATGTACCAGCGAATGTACTCGCTCGTGAGGCCGTGGTTATCCATCCATTCCTTCATCGTGACACGGTCGAGTGCACGCAACGACTCGTCGCGGCTCGATGTATCGACCGGAATGCTGAACGCATCGAGGCCATCGGTGCCTTTCAGGTATTTATAATGGTTAATCTGCGAAAAAAACTGCTTAAATTGCGCCAGTTCGGCTGCATTCAGTCCGGTATTCGGAACGAGTCCCTCCTGCCAATGCCCATTGATGTATAACCGCTCTTCCGGGTCGTGGCACAGGTAGAATTCGTCATAAACCGGCAAACCCGCAGGATCATAGCCGGTTATCACTTTGGCATCTTCCAAAAAAGAGAGGTATTCCGTGAGATTATTGTTGGGTACCGGCACATAATGCGCGCCCCAGGGATATTTCGAGAATGCATTGCCGCCCGACGCCGCATTGCCGCCCGGCTGCGCTTCCAGGTCCAGCAGCGTGATGTCCGTCACGCCGTTTTGCACCAGATGCCGCGCGGCAGACAACCCGCTCACGCCCGCGCCAATGATCACCACTTCTTTCGGCTCAAACGCTCCCGGGGGATTAAAGGAATGGTCGCGCAGCAGATGCCCCGCTGCGGCCGAAGCACCGACGATCTTTCCGGGAACAGCCTTCGACTTTGTTTCCTCACATGCATGCAGGAGCGGCGCGGCGACGGCCATTCCGGCAGTTAGTCTGATGAAATCGCCCCTTTTCATTGTTCCTGGTATTTACCCCACTCCTTTTCAAAATAAGCCACTAACGCCTGATTGTTCAGCTTGTTCACTTCGAGCGGCTCGTGGGCGAGCATATCGTCGGGGAATTGCAGCATTTGCTCCATCACCGCGTGGCTCATGTATTTCTTTTCGATCGCAAACGTATCGGGGAGCTGGTAACTACCCGACTTTCTGGCCATTACATATCCCCATTCACCAAACGACGGCACGTAGTTATGGTAAGGAACCGTTTGAAAACCGGATGCCCTGAGCGTTTCGTTCACGCACCAGAAACTCTTTGGCGCCACATACGGCGAGGTACTTTGCACCACCGCCACGGCCTGCGGCGTCATGGCGGTTTTTAACAATCTGTAAAAAGCGGTAGTATACAGCTTCCCAACCGAAAAGCCGGAAGGGTCCGGAAAGTCGATAATGACGCAATCGAACTGTTTTTTGTTTTCTTTTAACCAGATAAATGCATCCGCATTGGTAACCGTCACGCGCGGATCTTTTAAGGAATGCTTATTGATTTCTGCAAGAATATCCTGCCCGGTGAACAGCTTTGTCATCACCGGATCGAGGTCCACGAGCTGAATGTTTCGGACGGAACCGTACTTCAAAATCTCCCTCGCCGCCAGGCCATCCCCGCCACCCAGAATGAGCACATTACGCGGCTGCCCCGCCGCCGTCATCGCCGGGTGCACGAGCGCCTCGTGGTAGCGGTACTCGTCCGCCGAGCTGAATTGGAGGTTATTGTTGAGATAAAGCCGGAGATCGTGCCTGTTTTTGGTGATCACGATCCGCTGGTAAGGTGTGGAAGTGGAATAAACGACATGGTCATTATAGGCAAGCGTTTCGCTGAAACTCATGATCTGTTCGGAGAAAATGAATGCAACTACTTCCGCTACCAGGATCACAATGCCGCCGAAACGGATCGCGCGGATGCCGCGTACCTCGCCCGCGAAATACCGGCACAGGTACAACCCCACGCCCACATTGAGCAATCCGAAGAACAGACTCGTGCGGATCAGCCCGAGGTACGGCACAAAAATGAGCGGAAATATCAGCGACGCCAGCAATGCGCCGATGTAGTCATAGGTAAAAACCCTGCTCACCAGCTCCGCAAACTCGACCTTATCTTTTAAAATACGCAGCAATAGCGGTATTTCAATCCCCACCAAAATACCCGTAACCGACACCAATGCATACAACACCGGCTGAAAACTAATGGCCAGCGGAAATACGAGAAAGAGAATAATGGCGCTGAAACCGCCCACCAGCCCTACCAGCAACTCAATCCGGATAAACCATTCCAGCAAATGATCATTGAAAAAACGCGACAGGTACGAGCCGATCCCCATCGAAAAAAGGTACACGCCGATGATGATACTGAACTGCGTGACGCTGTCGCCCAGCAAATAGCTGGCGAGCGTACCCGCCACCAGCTCGTAAATCAATCCGCACGTGGCGATGATGAACACCGCCACGAGCAGCACCCACTGCGCACTATGCCTGCCTTCCGTGTTTTTCATTTACCCGTGAATTGCCGACGCGATGATAATGGCGATCGCAAGCATGAAAAAACCTGCGAAAATGGCCAGCGCCACGTTTTTGTTTTCCAGGATCTCGCGGCGCAGGTTGTGCTTCGGTGTGAGTATTTCGATAATGCCGAAGGTTACCAGCAGGACGACTATCCCGATGCCCGAGTACACGAGCGAACTGATGATGTATTGTTGCATCGATATATGTTTAGGTTTGAATGACTATTTGTGGTGCATGATGCCGTTGCTATGTGAGCCGCTTCCGCCGGCGGTCCATTGCTCCTGGTTGTCGAATGACAAAATGCGGTCGCCGGTAAGGTTGGCGTACGCGAGCCAGCCCAGGAGCGCTGCCACGTACACAAAGTACCATTTCATCGGCAGGAGTTCTTTCAGAAATTCTTTCATGTCCGTCATGTTTTATGAATTGGCGAATGCACTGTTACCCCAGCGCGATGTTTCGGAATAATACCGCATAATACCCATTACCAATGGCCCGATCAGAAGCAGGATAATGACGATCCACATGTTACGGTAAGTGACGGGGTCATAAAAAAGCTTGGCTGAGAAATTCGATGTCCTGCTATATCCGTTCGAATCGCGGGCGGCCGTCAGCTGCAAAATGTAAGTCCCGGCAGGTATTTTCTTAAAATGAATGGTACCCTCCCGCGAGCCCTCGGTCCAATACGATCCGCCTTCGTAACCGGAATAAAACTCTACCCCCTCCTCGGCACTGTATTCGCTGCCGTCGACCACATTGACCAGCGTTGCATTCAGCTCCAACCATGAATTTTCCACGGGTGAACGGAAATTCAGTTCCATTGCACTGCTCTCCTTTTCGAGTTCAAATTTTTCAGTAATAAAAAGCTGTGTATTAAGCGAATCGGCAAAAGTATAATTCAAATCCAAAACCACGCGGTTGCTGTGCATGCTGCCGGTCAGCAACTGCACCAGCACGGCCAGCACCCAGGCTACCACGCCCGCTTTGGCAATCGATCCCGTACCAACGCTGATCCGTGCCGGTTGCGTCGGTGCAACGCCTACGGCCCTGGGAAGCGGGTTAATTGCCTGCTCAGCAATCACCGCACGCGGCACATAGTTGCCCCGAAACCACGTGACCCGCTTCTGATGGTCCTTCTCGACGCTCAGTATTTGCGGCGGGGCAATATAGTCCATGCATTCCGTTTCTTCGTGCTTCGAAAACATGTCCCCGGGGAATTCACCCAATGCGTAGAGAATGCGGTAATGGTATTTGGAGTAACGCCGGAACTGCACATGATCGAACTCGATACGGTGCAGGCGGGCATCGCCTGGTCTCGGGGTATGCCGTGTTTCTTTGAGGTAAGTCCAATGCCCAGCCGATTCGGTGAGGAACATAAACCCGTGCAGTTTGCTGTAAAGCGTATATTCGTGCCAGTAGTCGGCGCGCGAATCGGTATCATATTTGTGGGCAAGGCCAACCACGCGGTAATCCCCGCCTTCGAGCGTGAGGTGCTCACCGATGCTGAAACAAAACTCCTGGTCGTAGGTCTGCTGGCCTCCGCGGGTCGCATATTGCCCACCCAGGTACGAGTGGCGGGTCCCGCATTGGGTACAAACCCAGCTTTGCGCATATGGGAAGGTAAGTACGTAGTTTTGGTCGTTGCAATTGCGGCAGTTGAAAATCGTCGGTTCCGGTTCGGCTTCCCGCGTATTGCTGAGAAAAAGCAGTTCCGGTTCGACGTCGTGGCAGTCAAATGCCACGGCCACCGTTTCGCCGTACGCCACCAGCTCCACGCGTTCGGTCTCCGACATTGCTTCAATGCTGTTGAAACGATCGGGCTTCCCCTGCACCAGTACATTGCCTTCCACCTCGATCAGGCGGCTTTCATTTCGGGCTGTTACCGAAAAATCACGGTCGTCGGGCAGTTGAAGTCCCTGCGCATCCGATCGGAATTTCCGTGCGACTGTCTCCTCTTTGAAGGCCAGCGCCTCCAAGATCGTATGCAGTCCGTACCCTTCCGCCAGATGGCGTGTAAATCCGTCGTTGCAATCGAGCGTCCAGTAGTTATACGCCTGGTCTTCGAACCGCACCCGCAGCCTGCCGGTCACTGTAAACGCGATACCCTGCCAGCTGCCCGTCGTACCGGGCTGGATCACTTCCGACGCACTGTGGATCGGCTGCATTTTCACCTCCGTCAACTCCTCGCCCGAGCGGTACCAAGCCTTTCCGCAGCCGCAGCCGGCCACATTATTGGCTCCCTGAAAATAGACCGGTTTGCCGCAGGATGGACAAATTGCGAGTTTGCTCATTTCCATGGCCTATCGGATGATTTGATGTTCAGAAACTATTTCCGCGCTGAAATAAGCCGTAATCCGCTCGAAAATCTCCCGTACGGCACCGTTATTGACCCGTTGAAAATTGCTGAGGTAAATATCGACATTCACCTTGCCGAATTCCGGCCAGGTGTGCACCGATAAATGACTTTCGCTGAGACAGACAATGCCGGTAAAGCCGCCCGGCTCGAAGTCGTGGTACACTTCGCCCAGCTTTTGCAAGTCGAATGCGCGGGTAAGCTCGTCGGCGAGGTCCTTGAAACCGCTATACCCGTCCAACAATGCCGTTTGGTCCGAATGGAGGGTTGCGATAAGGTGCAGTCCGGGCGTATAAGTTTTCAATAGCGTCAGGTCTTTGATAGCAGGCAATTTTATAAAAAAGCCGCCAATGCACAAGGTCTAATTTATTTAAATGGTTACTTGCATGAAACTAGCGGATACATGTGGGGATGACGGATGACCGCAGACCGCCGACCGATGACCGCTGACCGCTGACCGCTGACCGCGAAATTTGGTTTTTGATTGATGAGTTCGTTTAAATGGTAATATGAGGTTTAGGTTTTGTTTGAAGTTCTTGTTGCTTTGCTGGTTGGGCGTTTGTATGACTATGGGCGGTTCGGTGGTTGGGCAGGCTTTGTATTCCAGGGCGTTTGGCAAGAAAACCGATGAACCAGTCATATTTCTGCATGGCGGTCCGGGGAGCAGTGCGGTTTATTTTGAAGCTACTACTGCGCAAAAACTGGCTGATAAAGGATTTTACGTCCTGATTTACGACCGGCGCGGCGAGGGCCGGTCGGTGGAAACCGATGCGAAGATGACTTATGATGAGTTCTTTACAGATTTAAACAGCATTTATAAAACTTATAACATTACCCGCGCGCATTTGATCGGGTTCAGCTTCGGCGGGTTGGTTACGGCTTTGTATGCCGAAAAATATCCTGAAAAGGTCAAATCGATCGTGCTGGTAAGCGCATTGGTTTCCCAGCAAGCCTCCTACCACACAATCCTCGATTCGGTAGAACGCATTTACCGGAGCCGGCAAGACAGCGCGAACCTTCAAGCATTAGGTAAAGTAAGGACAATGGACACACTTTCGCTGGCCTACCGTACGGAGGTTTTCGCACACGCGTCGCGAAACGGCTTTTTCAGTCTGCAAAACCCCGATCCCGCCGCGCGACGGATTTACGCGACTTATAATACGGATACCTTAATTAAAGCCTACGTCAAAAACGAACAAGCCGTCGGGACACTTTGGAAGAATGAAGCGCGGAAGAATATCGATACAACTCCTGTATTAAAGAAGCTGACACAGACCGGCATGCCCATCTATGCCATTTACGGCAAGCAGGACGGGCTTTACTCGAAAGACCAAATCGCGGATCTGCAAGCAATCACCGGCCAGTCGCGCTTGAAATACCTCGATAACTGCTCGCACACCGCCTTCATCGATCAGCAAGCGCAGTTTCTGGAAGCAGTCGGTGAATGGTTGAAGCCGGGCCATTAATGACGCGAACGAAACGCCTGCGCCGGTTCTTGGGATCGCGGGTTGCACGTAAGCGATCGTACGCACATGCGTTACGGACTTGGGAAGGATTTGGGGTTGTGTGGCAGGTGTATTTAAAATTAGTCGGCTGGAATACAGCGTTAGGGAATTTCAAGCTGGCCATGCTTCTCAGGATCAAAAGTCTCATAGCGATATTCAAAGATATCCAGGCGGTCATTGCTTGTGGTATAACCGTTGCCTTTGAAAAAATGTGATCTGGAAAAACGGACATACTCCCGGTCTGCCTCTGAAAGTTGAGTGGTATCAACCTCCTGTTTGTTGCGCATGTCGGTTGTGTATCTGTGCCGCTCGGTGAGAAGCCGGTTTTGCGCATCGTAAGTGTAAGCGATCGTATCCGGACCGTGAGGTATATAAAACTTGCCCAGGTACATGCGCTCAAACCATACCTGCTTCAATCTCCCCTGCGCATCGTAGGCATACCGCCGGGTAAAATGATCAATCGTATCCGCTGGCCCATTGAGCACGTAAAGTTTGTAATGGCTTGTAATGCGCTGTTTCTCGTCCCTTTCCCAGCGATTCACATTGATAATATTCGCCGGAAGAAGCTCATATTTTCCCTCCCATTTTTTCAGAATAGTGTCCCCAGCCGCCGTGTACTCCCAAAACAGCTTATAGGCGCCAGGGTATTGCATGCTCCCGTTAGCATGAAGTCTGCCCTGCCGGTGCGTTTCCGTAACCTTCTTTCCACTTTCATCATATTCAAACCAAACCGTATCAACGGTTGCGGTATTACTTTCATCGCTGTCACTGTGTGCGTAGCTGATGGTTTTCGCAAGGCGATCATTTTCATAAAAATTCAATGTTTTCCAGCTTGAACGGCCAAAGTTGAACGATTCCGCCACCCGGTTTTGCCGGTCGTAAAAAACCGTTTCGATATGCTGGGACTTGCGCCATTTAGTACGGAACGAGCCGATGTTTTCCAAAGGCGTTTGCAAACGGGGAATGGCCTTGTCCAGTGAATAATCCGCATTGTCACAAGCCCACAGCGTGATACAAATGCATAAACACGATAGTAATCTCCCGGGAATGCGCCGCATTATTCTTGCTATATGAAGTTTTACAAATCGTTTACATTGTTTTACCAAACATATTTCGTGGAAACGGATGCCGCATTCTAGTTTAGGTTCTGTAAAACGATCCCAATATGCATAGAACCAATCTTTTTCCGCTTGTTTCATCAACTAATTTTTTCGTTCTGGCATTTCTGCTACTCACCTGTGCTACCGGTAAAATGCACCAATCCCCATCCGGCCTTCAATACAAAATCGTAAAGAAAGGCCACGGCCCGCAAGCAAAGGCCGGGCAGGATATCTTGCTTTTCGAGACGACCAGTTACCGGAATGGCCAGGTTTTGTATTCCAATGAAAATACCACTTCGCCGGTGAAGGTGCTGATCGGTGGAAACCAGGCTACCAAGGCGGTCGACGAGGCGTTGCTGGGGATGCAGGAGGGTGAAATTAAGCTCATCGTCGCGCCGCCGCATCTGGTCAAAAGGAAGGAATACCCGTCCAATGTCCATCCCGATTCGACATTGGTGATTAAAATTATCCTTCACAAAATTCTTTGAACAGACAAAAGCAGAAGTGACTGATTTGTGTCCGGAAAAACAAAAAGGAGGCCAGTACCGGGTACCGCCTCCTCCTCAACTTTGAATAAAACGAATGCTATTTCGTCGTCGCCTCCGTCAGCTTCACTTTTACGGAAGTGTAGTACAATGTAGTGGTTGCCTCGAAACCCGAATCCGTGCCGAAAATAAGCCATAGGTTGCCGCTGGCGTCGGTTTTACCTTTGAACTCGCCGGTTTTGGTGAGGAGTTTATAGCCCGGTTTGTCGGTTCCGTTTCCGATGTCGCCGATCACCTTCATGTCCTTGCCATCGTTTTTCTGCTGGATCTTGTCGATGTTCATGCGGTAATGTTCCAGGTTATCTACCGTCGTTTTCGGCTCGATGCCCACGGCCCCGATTCCTACACTCACGGCATTAGGCGCGCCGCCTACCCCTGACCAGCCTTCGGAAGGCGCGTCGGAAGCAAATTCCAGCGTGAATGCGGCACTGTACTCCTGATTCGGTTTCAGGCCGGTCATTTTCTTTTTGAAATACATAAACAGGTCGTCGCTGTGGTTGTTACCCGAAATGCGGAAACCCTTCTTCTGGGTGTCGAGCGGCGCAGGCAGGTTCGCGATGCCTTCTTCGAGTTTCCAATCCGACTCCATCTTCACGGGATAGTCGGAAAAGCCGGCTGTCCATCCTTTTTTGTCACTGTTAAACTGGTCGTTGAGCTCCATTTGCGGAGGCAGGTTCGGCCCTCCTTCATCGTCGTTGCAGGCGAGGAACAGGAAAGGCAGTCCGAGCATTAAAACTAACTTTTTCATGTGCTTTATTTGGTTTTAAAATCCCCTAAGTGATGCAAAACCGCGTCGGTTTGGTTGGAACCGCGTCACAAAAGTTACTCCCGCCCGGCACTGCCCGCCTGAGAATGAACGATCTACGTTATGTAATTTTTTAATGTAACCAAATCAAAACAGCCGGTTACGACGCGGTAAAACGCGATGTCCTGCCCTGCTTTTTGCGGTTGAAAAATGTGTAAATAATCGGGAAAACGAGCAGGGTCAGAATGGTCGCCGTAATGAGCCCGCCGATCACCACAATGGCCAGCGGCTTCTGGGTCTCGGAACCGATACCGGTCGACATCGCCGCAGGCAGCAAACCGATCGCCGCCATGAGCGCAGTCATCACCACCGGCCTGATCCGCGATTTCACACCCTGCCGGACAGCCTCTTCCAGCGGCATGCGCGCCGCCAGGTTTTTGTTAAATACCGAAATCAGTATCACCCCATTTTGCACACATAACCCAAACAATGCGATAAATCCGACGCCGGCGGAAATCCCGAAGTTCATATGCGTGACGTGCAGCGCGAGGATACCGCCCACCAATGCGAACGGCACATTGGCGAGTACCAAACCGGCGTCTTTGGCATTGCTGAACATAATGAAGAGCAAAATGAAAATGCCTATCAGGCTCACCGGCACCACCTGCGCGAGCCGGTCGGTGGCACGCACCTGGTTTTCGAACTCTCCTACCCATTCCACCGAGTAGCCTTTCGGCAGATCGGTAAGCTTTTCTTTCACGCGCTGCTGCGCTTCGGCGATTGTCCCGCCCAGATCTCTGCCGCGGACAGAAAATTTAACACCGATAAATCGCTTGTTATTATCCCTGTAAACGAATGCCGGACCGGTGATTTTGCGGATCGTCGCGATTTCCTTCAATGGGATTTTACTACCCGTAAGCGTCGGTACCATCAGTTGCTGAATGCTCTGCTCGTCGGCGCGGTATGCTTCTTTGTAGCGCAAACGAATGTCGAATTTCCGTTCGCCTTCGTACAAAATCGAGGCCGTCTTCCCACCGATCGCCATTTCGATCACTGCCTGGGCATCGGCGGTACTTACGCCGTATTGCGCCATTTTGTGGTCGTGCAGGATCACGCTGATCTCCGGCTGACCGATGTTGCGGATCAGGCCGAGGTCCTTGATACCGTCCACATTCCGGACAGCGTCCATCGCTACGTTGGCGTATTTTTCGAGCTCCTGCAAATCGGAACCGAATATTTTAATACCATTGCTCGCTTTGTAACCCGCCACAGCTTCGGCCACGTTGTCGACGATCGGCTGGGAATAGTTGTACAAAACGCCGGGATAGTTGCTGAGCCGCTTGTTCATTTCGTCTGTCAGCTGTTCTACATTAATCTTCCGCTTCCATTCTTTCTGCGGCACCAGATCCACCTGGAACTGACAGAAATAGAAGCCATTAGGATCGGTACCGTCGTTCGAGCGCCCGACCTGTGAGAGCACCTGCTTCACTTCCGGGAAAGTTTTCAGGTCGCGGCGGATCTTTTGCGACATTTTTACGCTCTCCGGCAGCGACATACTCATAGGCAGTTCGGCGGTCACCCATAATGCGCCCTCATTCAGTTGGGGTAAAAACTCGGTCCCGAGCAATGTGGCTGAAAAAAGGGAGACTCCCAGGAATACCGTCGCGGCGATCATACTGAGCTTTTTGTGCCCGTAACACCATTCAAACCCACGTGAAACGGTTTTATCGAAGAAATTAACGACCGGGTTATTCTTCTCACGCACATTCTTGTTCAGCAAAAAGGAGCACAGCACAGGCACAAGCGTGAGCGTATAAAACAATGCGCCCAGCAATGCAAAACCCAACGTGTAGGCCAGCGGACTGAACATTTTACCTTCCACTTTCTGGAAACTGAAAATGGGTATCAATGCCGTGATAATGATGAGTTTGGAGAAGAAAATAGCCTTTCCGAGCTCCCCGCCCGTCTTTTTGATTAAACCTAATTTAGACAGCCGGTTGAACCGCTCCATGCCCCGCTTGTGCGCCATATGATCGAGCGCGACGAATATTCCTTCCACCATCACCACGGCCCCGTCGATAATGATCCCGAAGTCGATAGCGCCCATCGACAGCAGGTTGGCCGACATGCCTTTGAGATACAGACAGGTGAATGCAAAAAGCAATGCGAGCGGAATGATGATCGACACGATGACCGTAGTGCGCCAGTCGGCCATGAACAAAAACACGATAACCGTCACAAACACAATACCTTCCAAAAGATTATGCTTTACCGTCTCCGCACAGAATTCGATCAGGTTATCGCGGTCGTAGAAGGTTTTCATCTTCACGTCGGGCGGCAATATTTTCGTGTTCAACTCGGTGATTTTCTCCTTGATATTTGCCAGTACCTCACTCGGGTTTTCACCTTTCCGCTGCACCACAATGCCTTCCACGACGTCGTCGCGCTCATCGAGTCCCACCTGCCCTACCCGTGGCAGATCCGACTCCTTCACATCCGCCACGTGCTTCACCAGCACCGGGTAATCTTTCACATATTCGACGATAATGTTCTCGATATCCTGGGCCGATTCCAGCAGGCCGATCCCGCGCACCACGTACGCCTGACCATTCTTCTCGATCACATCGCCACCCACATTGATATTGCTTTTGGTAACCGCCTCATACACATCCAGCGGCGTGATATTGTACTTCGCCAATGCGGTAGGGTTCACCTGCACTTCGTAAATCTTCTCGCGCCCGCCGAATGCAACCACGTCCGCCACACCCGGCACGCTCCGTAACTGACGATCGATCACCCAGTTCTGCAATGTGAGCAGCTCGCGGCTGTCGCGGTCCTTGCTTTCGAGGGTGTACCTGAAAATCTCGCCCGTAGGCCCGTAAGGCGGCTGCACTTCCGGGTCGACGCCATCTGGAAGCGATACCGTACGAAGCTGGTTGTTAACCTGTTGCCTCGCAAAGAAATCCTCGACGCCGTCATCGAATATGATTTTAATGACGGAAAGCCCGAACATCGTTACGCTCCGCACATTGGCCTTCTTTTGCACGGAGTTCATTGCAATCTCGACCGGCTGCGTCACAAACCGCTCGATCTCCTCGGCGCTGCGCCCGTTCCATTGCGAAACGATGATGATCTGCGTATTGGTAATGTCCGGAAATGCTTCCAGCGGCGTCGCCCGGTAACTCGCCACGCCCGCCACCACCAGCAGTCCGGTCAGAAAAAATATAAAAAAGCGGTTCCTGAGCGAGAAGCCCACGATGCCACGGATGAATTTGTTCATGATAAAAGAGTTATTGAGCTTATGAGTTCATGAGTTTAACCGTGAACTCATAGACTCCTGAACTTCATTGGCTTAATGCATTGTAAATCAACAGCTGCCCCTTCGACACGACCTGCTCGCCGTCGGCCAGCCCGCTGCTGATGTAAGCGCGTTTGGAGAGGTTGCGGAAAATGTCCACGGGCCGGGCTTCGATTTTGCTTTTGCTGGTGAAAACGAGTACCCAGTTTTTGCTTCTGTCAAAAATCACCGCTTTGGACGGTATCGACTGCATCCGGGTGTTTTCCTCGAAATTGAGGGATACGGTGGCGTGCATTTCGGGTTTCAGGCGGTAGCCCGCATTGGATAGCTGGATGCGGATCTTCATCGCGCGCGTTTCCGGGTCGAGTACATTGTAGATCTTGTCCACTTTCCCGTTAAAAACTTCGTCCGGGAAGCTGATCGTCTTGATATCCGCAGGCATACCCACCCGGATTTTGGGAATATCACTTTCGTTGACATTCGCCATTACCCATACGTCCGAAATCTGGCCGACGGTAAACAAGCTCTCGGCATTGTCCGACCGAAGCTGGGTACCGCGGTTTATGTTCTTGTCAATAATAAAGCCGTCGATGGGCGATCGTACTACATAACTGGCTGATTTTGAAATACCATAAATTGCAAATACCTCCTTCACGCGATCGAGTTCGGCCTGCGATTTATCTACTATCTGACGGGCCGTGATCACCTCGCGCTCGGGTACGAGCTTGCTCTCGAAAAGGTCTTCGGTAGACGACAGGTTCTTCCGCGCAATCAGCAAATCCGATTGTGCCTCAATCATTTGCCGCTCCAAATCAGCCACTTCGCCCGAACGGATCGTGGCCAATTCCTGGCCTTTGCGCACGTGGTCGCCCAACTCCACTTTCACATCCTCCACATTCCCGCCCACGAGCGGGAACACGCGGATCACCCGGTTCTCGTCCGGCACTACCTTCCCTACCAATGTCAGCTCGTTGCGCACTGTTTCCGTCACCACGGTATCCAGCGCGATTTCCCTCATCATCGAATCGGAAAGCATAAATGCCGTGGATTCTTCCTGCGGGCGGGTTTGCTTCTGACAGGACGTAGCCCACACGGCCACCATTCCGCCCAGAATGGCAATAGCTATTTTTTGCATGTGTTTTTGATGGTTTTAAAAGCCGAATAATTCCTCCCCGACGACAAAATTCAGTTCCTCGTAAACCTTAATGCGATCGGATTGCAGCCGGTTGAACTCCCGGATGCTCTCGTTGTAGGTTTCGATAAAGTCGATAAACTCGAGAAGGGTAATGTTTCTTTTCTGGAAATTGTCGTACATGCCCCGGTTGAGCTGCGAAAACTGGTCGGTAAAGCGGTCCTCGACGCTCCGATACGTATTCTCAGCTACGATTACCTTGTTCCAGGCCGCATTCACCTCATTGCTGATACTGTTCCTTTTGGCATTTTCCTGCGTTTTGAAATAGCTGATACCACTTTTGGCCGCCCGGATATTTCCCTGGTTCCGGTTGAAAAAAGGCAGGTCCATTGCCGCGGAAATACCGAGGTAATGGTTTTGGTAGTTGCTTGCCTGGTCGTACACCGCGCCTACCTGGACATTCGGTTTTGCCAACGCCTTTTGCAGCGTGTAGTTCAATTCAGCCTGCTTTACGGCCGACTCGGCTACTTTCAGATCCGTCCGGCGCACTAATGCGAGGTCTCCCAGCTGCTCCAATGTCTGTGCCTCAACGTGGTACCGTGCCATTTCCAGGCTGTCCACGACCGGCATTACATAGGCTTCGCTGTTGAAGTAAATCCGCAGGTCGCGCTGATTTTCAGTTATTTCAAAAAGAATATCCGCCCGGTTGTTCCGTAGTTGAAACAGCAATGCTTTCAGCCTGACCACTTCTTTCAGCGACACATTGTTCCGGCCGTATTCTTTATCAAAAGCCTCCACCGTAGTTGCCAGCGTACCAATCTGATTATCCATCAGTTGCAAGGTCTGCCTGAGGAAATAGGTTTCGAAAAAAATCTGCCGGAGATCGAATTTCAAAGTCCGCGCGAGGTCGAAAAATTCCAGCTCGGTTTTTCGTGTGGTCTCCACGTCGAGCGCCACCTGCTTCGTACGCTTGCCGGCGCGGGTGATGACCTGTTGCAGGCTGACAAACTTCTGCCCTCCCCGGCCCACATCCAGCCATCCTCTCGACGGGTTGTAAGCGCTCAATTCGACATTCAGATTAGGGTTATCCCAAAGTTTGTCCTGGATTTCGGCCGCCTTCGCAATGTCGATCTGATAACGTTCGGCGAGCAGGGTCAGGTTGTTTTTCAAAAAGAGACTGTCCGCCTGCCGGACAGTCACTTTGAGGGTATCCTGCGCCTGTGACACAATGCTCACACAGGCCAGTAACCCGATCAGGTAAAATCGCATAACTCTTGTTTTTGACTTTGCAAAGATTGGGAAAGTCCACGTCCGGGCCACCATTTTTGCATTTAGAAAATCGTTAGAAGTAAATTAGAAGAAAATTAGAAGAGGGTAATTAGAGAGGCTATTTAGCTAACTATAAGTCATTTACGTAATCAGGTTGGGCGTAGTTTCTAACTACGTCCGAGCGGACGCCGGTCTCTGACCGGCTTGCATGATGTTGCGGTCAGAGACCGCATGACGCTCGGACGTAGTCACAGACTACGCCCAACTTCGCCCCAACTGCATGCCCCAGCTGCATGCCCAATTCACGCCCGATAGCATGCCCCAAAATCACCCACCAACCATCAGCATATACCCCAGCCCCGGCCTGGTCTGGATCAGTTTCACATCAAAATCCCTGTCAATCTTCTTGCGCAGGTAGTTAATGTAAACCTCCACAAAATTCGTCCCGGGATCAAAGTTCAAATGCCAGATGTTCCGGGCCAGGTCCATCTTGGAAATGATCGTACCCGGATTAAGCAGGAAGTATTCGAGCAATGCAAACTCCTTGGCTGTCAGCCCGATGAACTTTCCGGCGCGGGTTACCACTTTGGTATCCACATTCAATTGCAGATCGGCGATAGAGAGTACCCTCTTGCCCGCATCCTCATTTCCAATATCCGAAAGCCGCAATGCCGCGTTCACCCTGGCCATTAACTCCCTGAAATCAAACGGCTTAACAATGTAATCCGTCGCACCCTTGCCGAGTCCTTCGACCTTATCCTCCACCTCGCCGTAAGCGGTGAGCATGATGACGGGCAACACCGGCTTAAACTGCCTAATCTGCCTGCAAACGTCGAAACCATTCATTCCCGGCAGGTTAATGTCCAGTAAAACGAGATCATACCGGCCTTCCAGCGCCATTTTCTTGCCTTCCAGCCCGTCACGGGCGATCCCGGCATCGAAATCTTCCGATTGTAAAACCCTGTAAATGTTCTGCGCAATACGCAGGTCGTCCTCGATAATGAGTATCGTTTTCTTCATCTTCATAGTTGTTCCTTTCAGGTTTGCGTCAAAAAGAAGAGGCAGGCGTAATGCAAAGATTGCCTGCCGGCATTTGGAACACCGACCGAAAGTGATTAGATTTTAATTAAATATCGACGCAACATCTATTATTTGACTAAAAATCAGATAGTAATAAAAAAGCAAGCTACTAGCTGCAAGTTTAAACCCCAAAACAACCGCATTAGCATATACGTAACTTAAATTTAATTGGAGAACCCGATCATCATCCGCCAAATGCAAGTCGCCGACATACCGTTCGGAATGCAGCTCGTACAACAGGCTGGCTGGAACCAGCTGGAAGCCGACTGGCACCGTGCGCTCGCCCTCCATCCCGAAGGTTGCTTCCTCGCTGAATTGGCCACAGGGGTGGCGGGCTCAGGAGCGCCTGTCGCAGGAGCGCCGGCCGCAGGGCCGCCTGTCGCCGGAGCGCCTGTCGCCGGTACGCCTGCCGCCGGAGCGCCGGTCGGAACAGTAACGACGTGCATTTTTGGCAGGGTGGCTTGGATTGCTATGGTGCTGGTGGATATCGCGGCGCGGAACCAGGGCATTGGTCAGAAGCTGATGGAGCGTGCTATAAGCCATTTGGACGATCTCGGGATCGACACGCAGCGACTGGATGCTACGGTTTTGGGAAAAGGGCTTTACGAAAAACTCGGGTTTCAGGAAGAATATGAAGTGGTGCGAATGAAAGGTATTGCCAAAATGCACGGCGGCCTCGACGACGAGGCAATGCCCTGGACACAGGAAACGTCAGTCCCTCCCATCCTCGACCTCGATTTCCGCATTACCGCTACCCGCCGCGAACCGTTCCTGAATGCGCTGCTGCGCTCCAATACATTTTACTACTCCATGTTCGAGGACGACCTCGCGTACGCGGGTTCGCGCAAGGGCCGCAATGCGGTACAGCTCGGTCCGGCTATTGCGTCCACACCCGAAGCAGGTCGACAGATCTGTGACGCGATGTTGCATCATTTCAATGGCCTGCCGGTATTTGTGGATATTCCGGCACCCAACAAAGCAGCATTGCGCTGGGCAAAATCGAACGGATTGGAAGAACAGCGGCGGTTTGTGAGAATGTATAGGGGCCAGAAATTAAATGATACACCGGAGTCTATGTGGGCTAGTTCGGGTCCTGAAAAGGGCTGACCGAAGGGCTTTTGTTCACTAAAAAAGAGCAGACGAAACGCCTGCTCTTTTGTTTTTGGATGTGAAGCCGTTGCTTACACTTGACATGGCATAGACGATCGACTTGCGTTTTTGTTACAATCCGGTTTATTTGAAATTGCATTGTCCCCGTCCAAGGCCCGCGATCGTCAAAGGGCAAATCAAACCAATGTATATCATGAAAGAATTTGCATTAATCTTCCGACTAGACAATCAGACAGACTTCCGCCCCACACCCGAGCAGATACAGGAGCGCATGAACTGGCTCGCGGGCATTGCCGCGCAGAACAAGCTCGCCGACAAAGGCAATACGCTCTCGAACGAAAGCGCCAAAACGGTGTATGCGGATAATATAGTAACCGATGGCCCGTTCACCGAAATCAAGGAATTCGTGAGCGGCTACGTAATCGTCAAAACCGATACCATCGACGAAGCAGTGGAACTCGCTAAGGCCAATCCGATCTTCAAAATAGGTGGAAATATCGAGGTGAGGGAAATTGTACAGCGTAAGTAAATTCGCATTCATGGCTGACAACAACCCGCATTCGATTTCTCCGTCGAAACCATCGCCGACAGTCAGCTCGCCATGATATTCGCGGTGTGCAACCCCGCCAATTCTCCCGAAAGCCAGATCAGCCTCGCATTGCAGATCCTTTGCGGTTTCAGTGTTGCCGAGATCGCAGACGCGTTTCTTTCCAAACCCGAAACCATTAAAAAACGGCTACTGCGGGCGCGTGCCAACCTGAGAAACGACCGGTTCCAGACAGGTCCGCTGCTACCCGCAGAAGTGCAATCGCGGCTCGATGTGGTACTTCGCACGCTGTACCTGCTGTTCAATGAAGGCTATTTTTCCAAATCGGGCAATATCCTCATCCGCAAAGACCTTTGCTCGGAAGCCATGCGCCTCACGCATATGCTCGCCGAAAACCCGCTTACCAATGCGCGGCAGGTGCAGGCATTGCTGGCATTGATGTGCTACCAAAGTTCAAGATTTGACGCCCGCCTGAACGACCATGGCCATACCGTGCTATTCGAGGCGCAGGACCCAAATCTGTGGGACCGGGCGCTTATCGACCGCGGCAATTATTACCTCGTCAACGCATGTTCGGGCAATGCGGTCTCCAAATACCACATCGAGGCCGGCATTGCCTACTGGCATACCACGCCGCCCGAAACGGTGAAATGGGCGCATATCCTGCATTTGTATAACCAACTCATCGTCACCGAATACTCCGCCGCGACGGCGCTGAACCGCACATTTGCCTACGCGAAAGTATACGGCAACGAGGCCGGACTGGTAGAAGCCGAAAAGCTCGGACTAAACGGCAATACCTACTACCACGCATTGCTGGGCTACCTTTACACGCCGCTTTCTACCACGCAAGCCTCGGAACACTACCGCCGGGCCATCGAACTTTCCAAGTCTCCCGCCGAAGTACAGACGCTCGAACGCGAATGCGCGCGGCTCGCAGGTGTCACGCAGTAACTTTCGCTTCCAGCACGCCGTCGATCACCTCATCCAACGCTTCATTCAGCGCCTTGGGCGATTCGAGCATCGGGTAATGGCAAGTTCCGGCGATCTCGATCAATGCATAACCATTGACTGCATTTTTCTCCAAAGCCTCCACATTAGTAGGCATATAGTTGACATTAATGAGGTTCATTTTCGGCCTCAGCGACGGCAGCACTTCCCGCTCGATCTGGTCCATCATGAAAAATTGCGGCAAAGTTTGCTGGCCCATCGGCTCATACGAATTGCGGTAGGCGGCTACTACTTTATCGGTAATCCATTGCGGCGTGTCCGGCGTGAGGAGCACCATGCGGGCATAATGCTCGTTGGTATCGGCATAGGCTCTCTTGGAGCTTTCGATGATCTCCTCCACCTGACTATCGTACTCGGCGGGAAGCGGCGTCGCAAGGTTTTTGAAATTATCCACCGCGATAAAACCGATAATCGGATCGGGATAGGTAGTTGCGGCTATCAGGATCAGGTTCGCACCGAGGGAATGGCCCACCAGGATCACATTTTCGAGATGCAATTCCTTAATGAGGTTAACCACGTCGTCCGCCATACCCCGAAGTGTCCATTCGCTTCGGCTTGTGCCCGATTCGCCGTGGCCCGCGAGGTCCATCGTCACGACTTTGTATTTCTCCTTGAAAAACGACACCTGCTCTTTCCAGTAGGTCTGGTCGATAAAAGAGCCGTGGACAAAAAGCAACGTCGCGGGGCCGCTGCCGTAAATGCGATAACTGATTGGCGTACCATTGCTGATGATCGTTGTCATAGGGTTGTTTGTTTGAAGTGAATATTAATTTCATTCCAAATAAATAGTGCCTGAATGACAACCTATTGTCAGTAATGGCAAAAAAGTTGAATTAAATGGCGATCGTGAGAACCGTCGTTAACGTTTGGTTCGACAAGCACAATGAAGCCCGCGCGAACGGCAGCAGAGGCGCGCAATATTCGTCGTTACGTGCCTGGCGGCATTTGCATATCTTCCGAAAATGCGGGCTGCTACCAATGTTACATCGCTAACGCGATTGGGCATCCATCATCAGCAGTGCCGTCAGGCACGAAACGTTGGTAGCGCCACAGCACATACCCTGCACGAACAGTAGCAGAGGCGCGCAATATTCGTCGTTACATGCCTAGCGGCATTTGCATACCTTCCGAAAATGTGGAGTGCTACCAATATTGCATCGCTGACGCGATTGAGCATCCATCATCAGCAGTGCCCTCAGGCACGAAACATTGGTAGCGCCGGCAGCGCATCAGCGCATTTGAAATGCCGTCAGGCATGTAATGGCATAGCGACGTAGGAGGCTCCGCCGGAGCCATAATAGCGAGAATCACAATTGCTACAAACAGGGGGCCGCTCTGCGGCAAATTCATCGCGGAAACCACAATTGCAATAAACAGAGGGCCGCTCCGCAGCGAACGGATAACGAAACCGTTGTCTAATTACCAATGATGATCGCCACGCAGATACGCCCCCGCATGACAAGCGCCAGCGGCGCGCAATACTTGTCGTTACATGCCTGGCGGCATTTGCATATCTTCCGAAAATGCGAAATGCTACCAACATTACATCGCTAACGCGATTATGCATCCATCATTAACAGTGCCGTTAGGCACGAAACATTGGTAGTAACGCAGCGCATTTGAAATGCCGTCAGGCATGTAACGGCATATCGAATGTAGGAGGCTCCGCCCGAGCCATAATATCGAGAGAATCACAATTGCTACAAACAGGAAGCCGCTCCACGGCAAATTGATCACGAGAATTCAATTGTTGTAAAAACTGAAAGCCACCCGAACGAATAAATCGCAAAAAACATTGTCTTACATCAAAATCTTCCCCGCGCATATACTACCCTGCACGAGCGGCAGCAGAGGCGCGCAATATTCGTCGTAACATGCCTGACGGCATTTGCATGCCCTCAGAAAATGTGGAGTGCTACCAATATTACATCGCTGACGCGATTGAGTATCCATCATTAACAGTGCCGTCAGGTACGAAACATTGGTAGCGCCACAGCACATACCCTGCACGAACAGCAGCAGACGCGCGCAATATTCGTCGTAACATGCCTGACGGCATTTGCATATCTTCCGAAAATGTGGAGTGCTACCAATATTACATCGCTAACGCGATTAGGCATCCATCATTAACAGTGCCGTTAGGCACGAAACATTGGTAGCACCAGCAGCGCATCAGCGCATTTGAAATGCCGTCAGGCATGTAACGGCATAGCGAACGTAGGAGGCTCCGCCGGAGACATAGCATCGTGAGAATCAAAATTTCTATAAACAGGGACCGTCTGCGGCAAATTGATCACGATAATTCAATTGTTGTAAAAACGGAAAGCCGCCCCAACGAATGAACCGCAAAAAAACATTGTCTTACATCAAAATCTTCCCCGCGCATATACCACCCTGCACGAACGGCAGCAGAGACGTGCAATATTCGTCGTTACATGCCTGACGGCATTTGCATACCCTCAGAAAAATGTGGAGTGCTACCGATATTACATCGCTGACGCGATTGAGCATCCATCATCAGCAGTGCCGTCAGGCACGAAACGTTGGTAGCGCCACAGCACATACCCTGCACGAACAGCAGCAGAGGCGCGCGCAATATTCGTCGTTACATGCCTAGCGGCATTTGCATACCTTCCGAAAATACGCAATGCTACCAATATTACATCGCTGACGCGATTGAGCATCCACCATTAACAGTGCCGTTAGGCACGAAACATTGGTAGCACCAGCAGCGCATCAGCGCATTTGAAATGCCGTCAGGCATGTAACGGCATAGCGAACACAGGAGGCTCCGTCGGAGCCATGACATCGCGAGAATCATAATTGCTATAAACAGGGGGCCGCTCTGCGGCAAATGCATCGCGGAAATTAGAATTGTGACAAACTGGACGCCGCTCTGCGGCAAATTCATCGCGAAAACTACAATTGCAAGAAACAGAGGGTCGCTCCGCAGCGAACGGACCACGAAAACGACGTCTAATTATCAGTGATGATTGCCACGCAGATACGCCCCGCACGACAAGCGCCAGCGGCGCGCAATACTTGTAGACGACGATGGATGCGGATTATTTGGCAAAAATTTATACAGACGCGTCGATAGTCACCACGCGTCACAAAATTTTCATAAAAGCCACGATTGCCCTTTTTTCAGGATCGGTTAGATTCAGTTTATCAAACGGCAGCGTCTGATTATCCAGATTAAAACCTAAACCATTCCCACCTCCCTGATCGTAGAAATCTACCACCTCTTCCAACGTTTTGAAAACGCCGTTGTGCATGTAGGGGGCGGTGAGCGCTACGTGGCGGACGGTGGGGGTTTTGAAGGCGTAACGGTGCGGTTCGCGTTTGGTGAGGACGAATTTACCTACGTCCGGGTCGACGGTTTTGCCTTCGGGGGTGGCAGGCGTACCGAGTACTTCACTTTCGGTTTCGAGGTATGCGGGCGGCACAGTGCCGTTGAAAAGCGGGAAGAAATGGCAGGTAGCACATTTGGCCTTACCCATAAAAAGGTTGAAACCCGACATTTCTTCGATGGTCAATGTGTTTTCAGGACCGCGGAAATGGCGGTCGAGGCGGGAATCGAGGGATGAAAGCGAGCGGATGTAGCTGGCTATGGCGTTTTTGAGGTTGCTTTCGGTGATGCCGTCGGAATAAGCTTCTTCGAAAAGTTTCTGCGACGCGGGCTGCTTGCGCAATGCGGTCACAGCTTCCGGGAGCGAGCCGTGCATTTCATCGGGATTGCGGATCACGTCGCTGGCCTGGTCTTCGAGGAAGGTTACGCGTGAATCGGCGAACTGAACGGCTTGGAATGACGCATTAAGCAAGGTAGGCGCATTGCGGCTGATGCGGGCACCATTGAAACCGATGGCGAAACTCTTTGGCTCGCCGTCGGTAAATGCTTTGTCGGGTTGGTGACAGGTGGCGCACGTGCGGCCCGCGTTGTTGGATAATATCGGATTGAAAAACAGCATTTTACCTAACTCTATGCGTTGGGCGGTCATGGATTGTTCTTCAAAGTTGATGAAGTAATTGGCATTGAATGCGCCCGAGTCCGTAAGCGTACGTGCAGACGCGGATAGCAATCTTTTTTCAGTAAAAACAGGGATACCCAGCGCCTTCTGCGCATCGAGCAACCTGCTGCTGAGCGGATTGGCGTATTGCTTTATAAATTCCAGCCTGTCAAATGCATTGAAATCCGGGGATTGGCGGATATAACCGATGGCTGCATTGAAAGTACTGTCGAGACGGGCGGCTAATGCATTGTTCGCATTTCCAGTAGTGTAATGAGCCAGCTGGTGTTGCATACCCGCGAGCGCCGAGGCTACCTCAGGCAACGAGTGAAATGCCACAGGCGAATCGAAACCGGTAATCCCCATCGATACAATGCGGAAAACTTCCAGCCGCATGGCATCGAATACGTGGCTGTCGGTGAGGTCGTTGGTATCCGAAACTTTCCGCAACCGGTTCACATTGGCGCGGATGACATTAGCGGCATGCAGCATGTCGGGGTAAGCATCCGTCGCGACATCAGGAAATACCATTTCTTCCAAAACCTGAAAACCTTGCGGCTCATTCACACGCAAATCGTCGTCTACTTCCGGGATGTTCGGGCCGTTGAGCGCGCGCGTGGTTTCGGGACTGTAATAGGCCGAGATAAACTCCACCCGCTTGTAGGCAAGGCGCGCGCGCTTGAAGGATTCCTGAATGGCAGCCGGTTGTTTTGCCCGGATATCGGCCTGCAAGCGGCTTACGGCGCTGTCGAGCGATGTGATACTTTGCATAAAAGTATGCTTCACCGCCCCGGCAGGTGCCTGGTTTGAATGATCGGTGCCCGGCTTGGCAGGCCTGGGGCCCGTCAGCCACCAGATCAGGCAGACGATCAGCGGGATGACGATGATCAGGAATATCGAAAAAAGCAGCCTTCTATGGCGATAAACGAATGAATTGGGGTTACGCTCGAATTTCAGCATAATGCAGGGTGGGTATTATTTCAAAAGGAAAACTCCTGGCCCGAAAATTCCGGCCAGGAGTCTGAAAACTATGTAATTAACGAGGCAGACCTTCAATGAGGATCAACTGGCTGGCCTGATTCTCCGATTTACGGACAGAGCCGCCATCGACTCCTTTGTATTTATCACCGCGCCATGTATGCGCCTGAATGCCGAGCATAAATGTGTTTGGACGGCCGGTAACATCCGACACGTCGATCATACCGCTGCTTTCCCACGAACCGAATGCAGAAGTGCCGCCTACATTGTATTTGGCCGCATCAGCCTCGGTACGACGGTGATCGATTTCAAGCACCGGGGTCAGTTGTTTGGTATTGAGATTAAATTGATATACATAGCCATCATGCTTTTCGTCGCCGTAACCATTCGGGTCTTCCATGATGTACACGTAGTCGAAAGTCGCGCAAACGTTGTCCGGGTTCTGGAACGTCTTGGCAATGCCGGTACGATCGTCGCCATCGAGCAATACTTCGAGTTTGCCTTTGGTAGGATCGTTCGCATTAAGTATCACGCGGTAAATGCGTCCGTATTTCGAACGGGAATAATCTGCATTCACACCGCTGTTATCCTGACCCGTTACGGCGAAGATCACCTCGCGGCCCTGCTCGGTTCCACCCTTGCGGTAATCCACATCTTCCACACGTCCGAATTTGATCGCTTTCAGATCATTCACTTTGCTGTTGATCTGCGCGCCGGTCAATGTTTTGTGGTTATCGATTTTGACAAACTCCACATCATACATGGAGCCTGGCGTCATGTCCATTTCCTTCTGGTTGTTATCGGCGCGTTTCAGCATGTAAAGCGAACCGTTGTCGAGGTCGCCCACCGTATTTGACAAATACATAGCCACCTGACCGCCATTCACATCCGAATCGTCGTCACCGATTACGACCACCGTTTTGCCCGGATAAGCAGTTTTAGGAAGCGGAACCGCATTCTCAGCGCTCCAACGGCCCAAACCAGCTACCTCGCGGGAAATATTTGCCTGGCTCACATTCGCGTCCACGTCCAATGCGTGTGTGCGCGACTCCTGGCCGCTTTCGCCGGAAGTGAGGAACACCGGGCCGAAACCATGCTCGGCAGGCGTTACCAGCGTAGCCGAGCACAAACGCCAGGTACCTCCGTCGGAATTGAGCACATACTCACCTTTCACAGGCTTGAAACCTTTGTCGAGGGTAATGCGCGACACGGCGAAATTGTCCTCGTTATTCACCAGGATCGTGTAGTTACCATCGGCGTTCTGGATAAGTCCGGCGCCATCGGCAGATCCGCCGAAAACGTAGGCCGGCGATTGTTCGAGCTGGTCGTCGCTGCTCAGCAGTGAGTAAAGTTTCACATTGCCGGCAGAGATGCGGCCATTGGTAGCGCCCGGAAGCAATTTGGCGAGCACAGGCGTTACCGAGCGGTTTTGCAGGGTAATGTCAGGGCTGTTCGGATCGCGGTGGTCCGTACATGCACCCAATGCAAGCAGCCCGGCCAATGCGGAATAAGTAAATAAAGGTTTCATGGTGAAGATAAACTGAGTAGTGAAATAGATTTCTACAAAGTACAGCCATTCACTTTTCGCGGAGTTTACGTAGTTATTATCAGTTTGTTAAGAAGCGGTGTCGCGGTGACCGACGGCCGACCGCCGACCGATGACCGCCGACCGCTTGTGGCCTGCGGCCTGACCATCGCCTGCGGCTGGCCATTGCCTTCGGCTGACCATAGACCCTATTCCAGATTAACCATGGTCGATGGTAAGGCCGAAGGCCCATGGTCGGCGCAGCCATCGGCGGTCGGCGGTCAGCGGTCGGCCGTCCGCCGTCCACTCCGTTGCATTCCCGCCCCCGCGACTCTATCTTTGCCCGCTTACCGCCATTTCTATGCCAAAATTTCAAAAAACACTCATAACGACATTCCTTGCCGGGGCGCTGCTTACGCCGTTCGCTTCCGATGCACAAACCAAAACCTATAAACTACCGTATGTACAGGCCGACTGGTCGAAAGATTACCGGCCGTTCCGCATTGCCGGAAACCTGTATTATGTGGGTACTTACGACCTGGCCTGCTACCTCATCGCAACGCCCCAGGGACATATCCTGATCAATACCGGCCTGGAAGGATCGGTACCGCTCATCCGGAAGCATGTGCAGGCATTGGGTTTCAAATTCGAAGACATCAAAATCCTGCTCGCCACACACGCGCATTACGACCACGTGGCCGGGATGGCGGCCATTAAGAAGGCCACCGCTGCCAAACTAATGATCCAGGAGAAAGACGC
This sequence comes from Dyadobacter soli, assembly GCF_900101885.1. Classification (GTDB taxonomy): domain Bacteria; phylum Bacteroidota; class Bacteroidia; order Cytophagales; family Spirosomataceae; genus Dyadobacter; species Dyadobacter soli. Next base: position 36,785 of record NZ_FNAN01000017.1, read on the forward strand.
CAAAGCCATGGCCGACGGCGGTGCTTCCGACTACGCGCTGGGCAGCCACGGCGCCAGCTTTGAGCCCGTAGAGCCTGATAAGCTATTGAAAAACGGGGAGGTCGTTAAATTGGGCACTATGCAGGTGAAGCTATTGCACCATCCGGGCCACACGCCGGGCGCGAGCAGTTTCTCATTCATGGTCCGTGATGAAAAGCGCGCCTATAAAGTCTTGATCGCCAATATGCCGAGCATTCTGGACGAAACCAAACTGTCGGGAATGCCGGGTTATGCGGAAGTGGGGAAGGATTATGCCAAAACGCTGGCGGTTATGAAAAACGAGCAGTTCGATATCTGGCTGTCGTCGCACGCAAGCCAGTTTGGCCTTCATGAAAAACACAAACCCACCGATCCTTATCGCCCGGAAGCATTTTTCGACAAAGCCGGGTACGACAAGGCCCTCGCCAACCTCAAAAAGAGCTACGACGAAAAGATCAGGAATAAATAATCACGCGGGAGAGAATGAATTGACGTTCTCTCCCGGCAAAAAAACATAAAATGTAGTACCTCTCTCCTCCTCGGTTTCGAACCAGAGTTTCCCGCCGTGCGCCTCCACAATCTGTTTTGAAATATATAAACCCAAACCAAATGCCTGCTCGCCGGCGGTACCCGGCCGCTTGGAGGTCGTGAACGGGTCGAAAAGGTTGGGAATGGCTTCTTTGGGAATGCCGAGGCCGTGGTCTTCCACCGAAATCGTGACGCCATTGTCGGTTCGCTCCATATCGACCCGGATGGTCTCGCCTTCCGGACTGAACTTGATCGCATTCACAATCAGGTTGTTCAAAACACGCAGCAGTTTTTCGGGATCGGCATTCACGATGGCTTGCGAAGGATCATCGAGGACGAGGCGCTGGTTCTTTTCGGCGGCGCGGAATGTAAGCAGGGTTACGGCGTGATCGAGGAAAACAGGGAGATCAACGGGCTTTTTGTTCACTTCCGTTTCGTTGAAATCGAAGTCGGTTTGCAGCAGGTCGCTGATCATGTGCAGGCAGGTTGTGCTCGACTCCCGGATCAGCTCCACGTACTGGCGCCCCTCTTCCGCGGTGGTGTCGTCGTCTTGCAGCAATGAACACAATGCATTGATGCCGCCGATGGGATTGCGGAGGTCGTGGGCCACGATTTTGATCAGCCGCGCGTAGTTCTGGTTGCTTTTTTCCAACGCGTCGGTAGTCGATTCGAGCTGCCGGAACTGCATGGTCAGCACGCGGTTGGTCTTTTTGCTCAGCTTCCAGTTGCGCCACAGTACGATAATGCTCAGCAATGTCAGCACGCAAACCGCCACGGCCAGCGTCAGCATTTCCGAATTGTATTTCGATTTCAATTGAGCCGAAATCAACTGCTGGTCCTTGACCGCGTATTCAATGTAATCGATCCCTGAAACCCGGTCGATTTCAGCCTGCTCCTCGGACAGTTTCAGCAATTTCTGACTATATACAAATGCTTCGGCATTCTCCTTCCGGCCCTCATAATAGCCGTAAAGCTTCCTGCACACGTCGCGTGCGTACATGCGATAATTCTTTTGCTCCGCCAGATCGAGCGCCTTGTTATAAAACCCGATCGCCCTGACGCGGTCTTCGGCGAGGTATTGGTCGCCCAGGTCGATCAGAAGATCCATACTGAGGTAATTCAACTGCAATGCGAGCGTTTTATCGAGCGTCTCTTCCAAAAATGCCAACCCCTTCTCCCGCTGGCCCGCCTCGATGAACTCGGTGGCCCGGAGCTGGTCGATAGCCAGTTCGAGACGGACATCGCGGTACTTTTCGGCAATGCGGTAAGCCCGGTCGATCAGCGTTGTGCGACGGTTCCGGCTGAACTTCTGAGGATATAGCAGAATGTAGTTGTAAATGACGATCGCCGTAATGGAGTCATGTTCGATGCGGTCGCCAAGTGCCATGGCCCGATCGTAATTGGACTGCGCCTTGTCGTCCCGCCCGCTCACATTATACACCGAACCGATGTTCATGAGCGTCTGCACGATGTTCGACGAATCGCCCAGCGATACATACTGGTTATACGCATCATTATAATAGCGCAATGCGAGCTGGATATTGCCCTTGATATCGAACACGACACCGAGGTTATTGGTGGCATCGGCACGGCCCTGGGCGTAGTCGTTCCGGTAGGCTATTTGCCGCGCCTGCAATGCATAGTAGAGCGTACTGTCCGCATTTTGTTCGTAAAAAAGAAGGGAAATCCGGTTGATAACGTCGACGTAATTTGAGCTATCGCGGATGGCAGGGAGGCTCAGCTGCAACTCACGGATCTTGCCCACCTGCGCCCAAGCCGGCCGGAGCGGCCCGAGGATCATCACCAAGCCAATGAAAACCCCTCTGATGTAACAGGTTAACGTCATAATAAGTACCGAATCACTCCGAATAAATATTACAAACTTTCGATTTAAATGCAAGAAAAATAAAAAATGCGCCCTTTTGAGGCGCATCCACCGTCCCGGGCCGCAGGATTTATCCCGCAGGCCCTGTGACAGTGTTCAGTCATCGGTTTTAGTTAATTTTTTTAATCAATTCATAGATTCTATCTCTTCATGATTCTATTTCTTTATGATTCTCTCTCTCTTCATGAAATTCTATCTCTTCATAAATTGCTATCTCTTTTCCCGTCGACTTAAGTCGACGGCAATTCATAAATGAATCTGAGATTTACAATTGATATCTATGATTTTATCCCCTAGCCGTCGACTTTAGCCGACGGAAATTAATAGCCAGGATTTTGTTTCAGTTGCGGCGACGAGTTCAGTACCGTTTGTCCGATCGGGAAGATCTCGGTGTGGTTGTCGGCGTCGGCAGTTTTGTCCCACCAGGTGCCTTTGTTGAACACGCCCCAACGGATCATGTCGGTACGGCGGCGGCCTTCCACGAGGAATTCACGGCCCCATTCGTCGATCATTTCCTGGTCGGTGAGCTGGGTACCGTCGGCTTTGTAAAGACTTGGAGATCCGGTCGGGTAGTTACGCTTACGCACCGCATTGAGCAACACCGCTGCGCCGGCCTTGTCGCCTGCCCGGTATTTGCATTCAGCCAGTGAATAGTAGATTTCCGCGAAACGGATCTCCGCATATGCCGAAGCAATCTTGTTCAGGTCGTCGCTTGGGTAGAACGGATATTTCACAGGGAAGATACCCGAATTGTTATCCGCATTGTTCATGTTCGAAACCTTGTCGGCGATCGGTGTACCTGGTTTCGCATCGAGGAACTTGCCTACCTGGTCACGGAAATACAATGCGTACGGGCCTTTGAAACCACGAACCGTGTCAGGCTTGCCTGCCGAATTGGTGTAGGTCAAATAGCCATGCAGGAACATTCCCTCGCGCTTGCTGTTGCCCAGGTTCTTGTATTTTTTCAAGCGAACGTCATCCGGATATTTCTGAAACTTCACGAATGGCTTGCCCAATGCGTGCGGGTATTCTTTGCCGTCCACGTCTAGGCCCGGCTGCATCGCGTATTTAGGGTTTGCATTACCGAAATCGGTGAAACCGAAATAGCTCGGCGCCAGGTTTGGCAGCATCCAGAAATACATTCCGCCGTCATACTGCCAGTGCGTAAGCCCGAAACTGCCCGGGAAGCCGAAAACGGTCTCTTTCGAAGTAGCATTGTTATAATCGAATGGCGCATCCCAGCGCGATTCGAGCGAGTAAGTACCATATTTGCCGTCGATCATTTCCTGGCAAAGCTTCGCGCAGTCCGCAAAACGGTCGGTACCCGTGTACACCTTCGAGTTGAGATACAACCTAACCAGCAAGGAAACTGCCCCGCCCTGCGTCCAGCGGCCTACCGCATTGGCGCCGAGGCTCTGTACCGTCGGCAATTTCGGCAGCGACTCTTTCAATTCGCTTTCAATGTACGCAAATGCCTCCTGCGGCGTCACCTGTGACCCTCCGGTCGTTTCGCCCTTCACCTTCGTCACGATCACGATGTTGCGGTAGAAATCGAGCAGGCGGATGTTCAGCCAGGCGCGAAGTGTGCGCAACTCGGAGATCATACCGTCGAGTTCAGCCTGGGTCATCTCGAATTTCGAAGGATCTTTAATGCCCTGCAAATCTTCCAGCGAGTTGGTCGCGAGCGTCACGCCGCCGTACAATGCATTCCACGGATCAGCCGTGAAGCCGTCGTTGGGCGTCCAGGTGTGGTAATGCACGCGCTGGAACTGGCCGCCGTCGAACCAGTCGCCCTGGCGGTTTGGCGTCATGATCTCATCAGAGCTGTTTTCCTGCAACATAAACGTGCTGCCGCCCTGAATGCTCCAATAGCTGTGTTCGAATGCACGGAGGAAGTCGCGGGTAACGTCTTCACGCGTTTGGAGGAAGTTGTCGGAAGTGATCCGGTCGAAAAGTTGCTCGTCGAGATTGGTACAGCCCACCGTCGTAAGCAACAGCATCCCTGCCCCAATCTTCGATGTATATTTTAATAGATTAATGCTTTTCATTGTCTTTCAATAAATTAGAAGGTAAGCTGAACGCCCAGCAATAGCTGTGTGGTCGACGGGTAGTAATCGAGCGTACCGTTGTTATCGTTGTTCTTGTTCACGCCCGGGTAAAGGCCGTTGACGTTGATCAGGTCGGGATCGCCGCCGGTAAACTTGGTGAAAGTCGCCAGGTTGCGGGTAGTAGCGTAAATCCGCACCGATTGCAGGAATTTGGTCTGAACCGGCTGGGTATAGCTCAAAGTCACGTTATCCACTTTCAAGAATCCGCCTGATTCGAGGAAGTAATCCGACAAAGTCGAATAGGTCGTAGGGCTGGTTAGTTTCGAATACTTGCTGCCGTCGTAGGCCGATTTCAGCACGTTCGCATTCTCTTGCGTCGCAGGCGTACCTAGGTAGAATGCATAGGTATTGAACAACTTATAGCCGAACGAACCGCGCAGGAACACACTCAGGTCCCATTTTTTGTATTTGAAATTATTGGAAAGACCCATTGTAAACTTCGGCAGACCGTTTCCTACAAACTGCTTGTCGTCGTTCGTAGCCTGGTTGCCGGCGATCACCTCGCCTTTTTTGTTATACACCAGCAATGCACCCTGGTCGTTCACACCTGCCGATTTGAGCGCGTAGAAGCTACCGATGCGGGTATCTTCCTGCAAGCGCTGCAAAGTACCCGGGCTACCCGGCGCAGGCATACCTACCACGTCCACGTATTTCTGGCCTTTGAAGAGCGCGTTCGAGAAGGAAACGAACTTGTTGTTATTATAAGCGCCTGTGAAACCGAGGTCGTAAGTAAAATCACCTTTGCGGATCACGGATGCATTCAATTGCAATTCCACACCCGTATTGCGCATGGTTCCTACGTTCGCGAAGGTCTGTCCCTGAATGTTCGGCGGGTTGGATACATTATAATTACCGAGCAAGTCGCGGTTGGTGCGGATGTAGTAGTTCAAGCTACCCGAAAGCCTGCTTCCGAAGAGTTCGAAATCCAGACCGGCGTTGAAGTTCGCCGCTTTTTCCCAACGCAGGTCATAGTTGGTGTTCTGGCTAGGTCCCCAAACCTGGTAGTTGATCCCATTATACAAATAGTAGCCGTAACCGCCGTAAGTATCGAGCGAAAGGTAGTTACCAAAATCCTGATTACCCGTTTCACCATAATCCGCCCGTACTTTCAGTTCGTTCAGCCAGGAAATGTTTTTCAGGAAACCTTCCTGCGTGGCACGCCATGCCACCGAAGCCGCCGGGAAGTAACCCCACTTGTTGGAAAAACCGAATTTCGAAGAACCCTCGCGGCGCAAGCTGGCCGAGAAGTAGTATTTCTGGTCGAAATCGTAGTTCAAACGACCGAAGAATGCGATCAGTTTAGACGAGTTTTTGTAAGAACCAACATTGTTAATGCCTTGCTGCAAGTTCCACAAACCGCTACCCAGGTTATTGTAAGTCAATACATTGGAAGGGAAGTTCTCATTCTTTGCATTGAAACCCGATGATGTGAAATACTGGAACGAATATCCGCCCAACACCTTCACCGAATGCTTGTTCAGATCGAGGTAATAGTTACCGATCCACTCGAAGCTCTTCTGGTCGTTTTCTTCCAAAATCTGCTCTCCCGTGTTGCGCTTGCTGCCGTTGATGACGGTCGTAAGGTTCGAAGGCGTAAACAGGAACCTGCGCATCGAAGAGTTCACCTCGCCGATGGTCACCACGGTATTCAGATTTTCAAGGATATTGATTTTCGCGGAACCGTTCATGTCCAGGAGCTTGTACTCGCGGTCGGCTTTTACGCTCTTGGCGACTTCAACCGGGTTGTTAGCAAAGAATCCGGAAGTCAGATAAGCATATTTACCGGTTGAGTCGCGCACGTTGAGCGTCGGGTTCAGGGTCAGTGCGTAGTTAAATCCGCTGTAATCGGCATCGCTGGTTTTGGTATAGCGGGGCGCGGCGGAGAAAGTCAGTTCGACGAGGTTATTGGCCGTTTTGTGGTTGATATTGATCCGGCCGCCGTACTCGCGCTTAGCCGAACGGAGGTCGAGACCGTTCGCATCGCGGTAGTCGAGCGAGGTGAAATAATTGGTCTTACCATTACCGCCCGAGAATTGCAGGGTATGCTTGTGCGAGAACGACGGATTGCGCTTCACGGCGTTCATCCAGTTGGTGTTACCGCCAAAATCCACCCCACGCTTGTTGCGCAGGAACTCATCTTTCGAAAGCACTTCCAGCTGGTTGGTAGCCCAATCGAAGGTCGTATAACCGTCATAGAATATACGCGAATTTTCAGAGCCCTTTTTGGTCGTAATCACAATCACCCCGTTGCTGCCGCGCGTACCGTAGATAGCCGACGCCGCACCGCCTTTGAGGACGTCGATTGACTCGATCTCGTTCTGGTTGATGTTGTCGATATTACCGCCAGGCACGCCGTTGATGACAAACAATGGCCCCAAGCCTGCGCTACGTGAAGACGCCCCGCGCAACTGGATGCTGGGCGAAGAGTTCGGATCGGCCGCAGAAGTATTGGTCACTGAAAGCCCCGCTACCTTGCCCTGGATCGCCATCAGCGGGTTGTTACCGCCCACGCGGAGCAGGTCCTTGCCCGAAAGGTGCGTAATAGCACTGGAAACCTCCTTTTTGTTCAACGAACCGTAACCGATCACGACTACTTCGTTCAATTGCTTCTGGTCTTCGGCGAGATTTACATCAATAGAGGTTTTGCCTGCAAGCGCGATCTCCTGGCTTACATAACCTACATTCGAAATCACGAGTGTAGCATTGGCATTGCTCACTTCCAGCTTGAATGTCCCGTCCACCTGCGAGACCGTACCGTTGCTGGTACCCTTTTCAAGAATAGCCACTCCCGGTAAAACATCTTTGGAATCCCGGATTTTACCGGAAATTTGTACGGTACTCTGTGCACTGGCTTGCCAGCCCGAAAGCAGCATGAGCAGGCAGCCCAGCCATGCGGTTGCCCGCGTAATGGAATGTCCAACCGGCATAAGGCGTGTACCCCGGCCGGTCGATTTGTATAATTTCATTTTCATCAAGGATTGTTAGGTGAAAAGCTCCGCAGCGTTGTTACTTTTTAGTTATTATATAGGATTAATTAAGACTGCCGCGAAGTTCAGGGTTTAGCGGGTAACGGGATGATCGTTTTGTCTCAATTTTGAATCAAAATGTCTCACCCCTTGTTTTTATGATTTAACTAAGATTTTAGTGGATATCTTTACATGCCGGTTATGCCAGGTTATGTGTTTTATATGTAGTTTAAATTGGTGAGAGCATTTGTTTCCATCCTGCTTCTTTTTTTAATCGCCACGCAGGGTTTTGCGCAGGATATCCCATTCTATTTCAGGAATTACCAGGTTGCCGACGGCCTGTCGGGCAATGCCGTGGGCGAGATGGTCCAGGACAAAAAAGGCTTCATGTGGTTTGCGAGCCGCAATGGCCTCAACCGCTTCGACGGCCATAATTTTCGCGTTTTTCAGAGCATTGCGGGCGATTCGCTGAGCCTTGGGAGCAACTCCATTTTTGCATTATACGAAGACGCCTCCGAGAAACTCTGGGTGGGCACGCACAAGGGTGTGTACCGCTACGACCCCGTGGCCGACCGCTTCGACGCGTTCAAACTGATACCCGCCGGTGAGGTGCTCGAAATCCGCGGCGACCGCAACGGCAACATCTGGGTCATCTCCGATCTCACATTGTATCGCTACCACGTACGTACGGGCCGGCTCGCGCGCGTCGACCTGGGCGGTAACCAGCCTGTTTCACTGCATATTTCGCCCGCAGGAACCGTTTGGGTGGCTTGCAACAACGGAGTGGTGCGTCAGTATCACCAGGATACAGGCCGTTTTGAGGCATTCAATCTGGGCGAACTGTCCGGGATCAGGGAAATTTACGGGGCTACTACCCTACACGCCGTGGGCGATTCTTCGTTGCTGATCGGCACGATGAAGAAGGTTTTACTTTTCAATTTTGTCAAAAAACAGGTGCGTAACCTGACCGCTGCCGGGCTGCCGGGCGAGGATGTGCAGGTGCATACGATCTTCCGGAAAAGCGATCGCGAGTTCTGGCTCGGTACCGAGTCGGGGCTTTACATTCTCGACCTGATCTCCGGCCGATCCCAACACATTGTACGCGAACAATTTAACCACTATTCCATTACCGATAACATCGTCAATTCCATCCTGCGCGACCGTGAGGGCGGCATCTGGATCACGACGCAGTTTGGCGGTATCAACTACTATTCGACCCAGTTTAACAACTTCCGCAAGTTCTTTCCGAAACCCGGCAACAGCATCAGCGGCAACATTGTACACGAAATTACCAAGGATAAGTACGGCCATTTGTGGGTCGGTACCGAGGATGCGGGACTGAACCGGCTCGACATTCACACCGGCCAGTTCAAAGCCCTGCTGCCCGACGGGCGCCCCGGCAGCATTTCCTACCGCAACCTCCACGGCATGGTGGTCGACGGCGACGAGCTGTGGGTGGGCACCTATGAACACGGCCTCGACGTGATCGACCTGCGCACCCAGCGGGTGATCCGGCATTACAATGCATCGTCGGACCCGCGTTCGCTGAGCAGTAATTTTATCGTGACCATGTACAAGACCCGCAACGGCGACATTCTCGCGGGCACGTGGATCGGCCTTTGCAAATACAACCGCGCCACCGACGATTTTACGAGAATTCCATTCTTTAACTCTCAGGTACAGAGCATTCATGAAGACGCCGAGGGCACGTTATGGGTGGCGAGTTACGGTCGCGGAGTCTCTTTCTTTAATCCTAAAACACAAAAGAAAGGCCAGCTGCGGTACAGTGCCGACCAACCCGGCGGATTGGTCGATAATTACGTCAACAGCATTTACCAAAGCTCGGACAAAAGCATCTGGCTCTGTACCGAGCACGGGCTGTCGCGCTATAACCCGGCAACCGGAAAGTTTCGCAATTACCGAAAGACCAACGGCTTACCCGACAACCAGGTTTTCCGGATTCTGGAAGACGACGCTGGAAACTTCTGGATCACCACTTCGCGCGGGCTCGCGAAGCTCGACGGCCGCACCGACCGTTTCACCAATTTCCACATGCGCAACGGCCTTCCGACCGATCAGTTCAACTACAATTCGTCCTATAAAGACTCCGACGGCACATTGTATTTCGGTACCGTCGCGGGCATGGTGGGTTTCAAACCGGCCGCATTATTGCGGAATGCGTTCGTACCGCCGGTGTACATTACCCGCTTGCAGGTCAACAACCGCGACGTGGACATCCGGCAGGAAGACGCGCCGCTGAAACAATCGATCGTTTACGCGAATGAGATTACCCTGCCCTACCAGAGTTCGAGCGTGAGTTTCGATGTGGCGGTGCTGAGCTACGTTATTCCGGAGCAGAACAGTTACCAGTATCAGCTCGAAGGCCTCGCCAAAGAATGGGTGCCCTTCCACGGCGACCGGCGCATTCAGTTTGCCAAGCTGCCGCCCGGCGATTACACATTAAAAATCCGCGGCGCCAACAATGACGGCCTTTGGAATAACCGCGAAACGAGGCTGCGCATTACCATTTTGCCGCCTTTCTGGGCTACCGGCTGGGCATATCTGTTTTATGTGGTGCTGACCGTGAGTATTATTGTCGTGATTTTTCGTTACTATTTTCTCGCCCTCCATGAGAAAAGCCGGCGGCAGATCGAGACGATCGAAATGGGGAAAGAGCGGGAGATTTATAATGCCAAGATCGACTTTTTCACCAATGTAGCCCACGAGATCCGCACGCCGCTGACGCTGATCAAGATGCCGCTGGATAAGCTGCTGGCCACCAGGAAGTCGGACTTGGAAATGATAGAGAGTTTGAACATGATTGATAAAAACACCTCCCGACTGATAGACCTGACCAACCAGCTCCTCGATTTCCGCAAGGCGGAGGCCAATAATTACAGCCTTAATTTTACCAAAACCGACATTAACGACCTGCTGAGCGACGTTTTCAGCACATTCCGTCCGGCGGCCGAACAAAAGCAATTGCAATACAAACTCGAACTGCCCCGCATTACCTTGCAGGCATTCGTGGATGAAGAGGCTTGCAAGAAAATCGTGAGCAACCTCGTGAACAATGCGATCAAATATGCCGAAAGCAGCGTCAAAGTGAAGCTTTCGCCGTTCAACAGCGACGATCTTTTGTTCCACATCGAATTTACCAACGATGGCCCGCTGATCGGCTACGACGACCGCGACCGCATTTTCGAACCGTTCTACCGCGCCGAGGGCAGCAGTAAGGAACCGGGGACGGGCATCGGCCTTCCGCTCGCGCGCTCGCTGGCGGAGCTGCACAAAGGCACGCTCGAACTGAAACGCTCCGAGCTGGATCAGAACACTTTCCTGCTTTCCATCCCGATCCACCAGGATTACGAGCTGGATTTGCATAAGGAAGACGAAAACCGGGATGGTGCAGAAGCCGACGATTCCGAGCAAACTTCGGGCAATCCCAACAAGCCCAATGTGCTGCTGGTAGAAGACAATACCGAAATCCTGGGTTACCTGGGCCGTGAACTGAGCCTGGAATACAATATTTTCCGGGCCGGCGACGGGCGGCAGGCCATCGAACTTTTGCAGGAAGAAAATATCCATCTGGTAATCAGCGACATTATGATGCCGGTCATGGACGGCATTGCATTGTGCCGCGAAATGAAGAACGACGTGCGTTTCAGCCACATTCCGATCATATTACTGACCGCTAAAAATTCGATCAGTTCGAAGATCGAAGGGCTCGAAGTGGGCGCGGATGCATATATAGAAAAGCCTTTTTCACTGGATCATTTGTCGGCGCAGATCAGCAACCTGCTCCAAAACCGCGATATCATCAAGGATTACTTCGCGCGCTCGCCGCTTACGCACATCAAGGGCATTGCATTCTCCCGCGCCGACAAGGATTTCCTCGAACAGCTCAACGCCATCATCACCGAGCACATCGCCGACAGCGACCTGGACGTGGATATGCTGTCGTCCAAAATGAATATGAGCCGCCCTACCCTTTACCGGAAAATCAAGGGCATTTCGGATATGACGCCGAACGAACTGATTAACCTTTCGCGCCTCAAAAAAGCGGCAGAACTGCTTGCCGAGAAGAATTATAAGATCAACGAGGTGGCAGATATGGTGGGTTACAGCGTGCCTACCAACTTTTCGCGCGATTTTCAGAAACAATTCGGCGTTAGTCCTTCCGGCTACGTGAATGCGTTGTAAGTTATCCGATTTGTGATACATTTGCACATTATTTGAATTAAGTCTAAATAGTGATCAAATGAATCATCACTCCTTTCCGGACGATGAGCAGCCTTTGCAGGAATACTTTTGCAACCTTTACGAGCGGTTCTGGCAGCGGATCTACCGCTATTGCCTCTCGCATTTGCGCGACGAGGAACAGGCCAAGGAAGTAACGCAGGAGATTTTCTTTGCGCTCTGGGAAAGGAGACATTCGCTGACGATACGCGGCCAGGAAGAAAATTACCTCATCCGCGCCGCCAAGTACAAGGTGTTCGATCATTACCGCCAGCAAGCCAATACGCCTTCTCACGAACCAGCCACCGAATCGGCGCATTCCGAAAACCTGACCGAAAACCAGGTGTATTTCAATGCATTGGTCAATAAAATCAATGAGCTGGTGCTGTTTCTGCCCGGGCAATGCAGGAAAGTGTACGAGCTGAGTCGCGAGAATGGGCTCAGTAACAAGGAAATAGCTTCTTCTTTGCAAATATCGCCCAAGGCGGTGGAGTACCACATTACCCGCGCATTGCGCCACCTGCGCGAGAATCTTCCCGAATATTCCGAACATTTTTCCAACCGGACTTAGGGTAACGCGCTTCCCTACCGACTACCTCAGTGAAAAGCATTCACTGAATTCATGGAAATCACCCCCGAACTGTTTCGGAAATACCACGCAGGACTTTGTACTCCGGCCGAACAGGCGGCTATCAGGCAGTGGCTTGCGAGCAGCGACCTCGAAGCGCACGACGACAGTCCGTCCGAAAACGAACCAATCGCCGGTTTCGAGATCTGGACCCGGCTCGACGAGCAGATCGCCGAAAGTACCGTGCCCGATCAGCCGGAAACCTCGTGGAGCAACCGCCTCCTCTCCTACCTGAGCGCCGCGCTCGTGGTGCTGGGCCTGGGAACCGCATTTTATTTTCTGACCCAAAAAAGGGCCGTCAACGCGGTAGCGCATCATAAAACTTCGTTTCAACCTACATTAATCACCGTCCGCACCCGTGCGGGCGAGATCCGGAAGCACCATTTGCCCGACGGCACCACCATTACCCTTAACGCATCGAGCCAGCTCAGCTATCCTTCGCTGTTCGATGATACGCTTCGAAGGGTGCAGCTGAGCGGCCAGGCGTTTTTCGAAGTAGCCCGCGACACATTACGGCCCTTTGAAATACATTCCTCCGGCTATGTTACCCGCGTGCTCGGCACCGCATTCGATTTGAAGGCTTACGCAGGCGAGCCCGCAAGCCTGCTCGTCCGTGAGGGAAAAGTCCGGTTTTCAAAGAATGCGCAGTCCGTATTGCTGACGCGCGGCGAGGCGGTGCTGGCCAATGGGGCCGTATTCGAAAAAACCGATTTACCAGACGACGTTGCCGGTGCCTGGATGGAACAAAAGCTGGTTTTCAACAATGAACCTTTGAGTGCAATCGCGCATGACATTGCCCGGCGGTATGGTGTGGAAGTTGAGATTCGTGACCCGGAACTGGCGGCGCATCTGTATAAGGGTAAGTTTCAAAACCCTTCTTTAAAAGCACTGCTGGACGATCTCGGCTATGTGATGAATTTCAAGTATGAGATCAATGGCAACACCGTGGTCATCTTGAAGTAACGCCCATTTCATTTAATAACTCCTATCCATTTATATGAAACCTCTACGAACGCGCTCACACAATCGATTACCCATCAATGCATTACTATTTTTCTCATTGTTACTAGCAGGGCAAATGGCTTTCGCCCAGCAATCGGTACTGGACAAAAAAGTGAGCTTGCATTTCAAACAAACCAGCCTCTCGGCTATTCTCGAAAGCATTGAAAAACAAACCGGCGCCAGCTTCTCCTACTCCGCCGACCAGCTCGATACCCGCAAAAAATACAGCATCGAAGCAGAAAGCAAAGCCCTGAGTACCGTGCTGGAAGAATTGCTGGGTAATGCGGCCCGCGGAATGAAAGTCCGGGGTGAGCAGATTATGATCCAGCCATTGACCAAAACCGGCAGAGGTTCCGTGAAAGGCAAGGTACAAACGCCCGACGGCAAGCCTGTGGAGTTTGCCAATGTGCTTGTGAAAGGGACCGGAAAAGGTGCCCAAACCGACGAGAACGGCCATTTTATCATTAACGACATTCCCGAAGGCGAGCACAGCCTGCTCGTGCAGCACCTCGGCTTCACCTCGGCCGATCAGCCATTTACCGTGCAAACCGGCGAACAAACCGCATTACCACCCGTAACTGTGCAGGAAGGCGATAAAAACCTGAACGAAGTGGTCGTTTCGGCCGGGCGCGTACGTGAAAGTCTCAATTCGGTACCCGCGTCGATCGCCGTTTTGAAAGCCAAGGAAATCCAGGAGCAGGCGACGATCAACAATTCCATCGCGGCGATTCTTGGAAATACTATTCCGGGTTTGGGAATGCCGAACAATAAGGCGACCAACACCGGCCAGACGCTCCGCGGCCGCAGCCTGCTCGTGCTCGTGGACGGCATCCCGCAATCGACACCGCTCATGAATGGTAACCGTGACATCCGCTCCATCGACCCCGCCGTGCTGGAACGCATCGAGGTCGTGAAAGGCGCTACGGCCATTTACGGCAACGGCGCGGGCGGCGGGCTGATCAACTACATTACCCGTAAACCTACCGAGAACAAGGCCATTGGCGGCATTACGCAGCTGGGTACGCACGGAAATGTGTTCCACATGGCCGACACGCCGGGTTACCGCATTTCGCAAATGCTGCAAGGGAAGATCAACAAGTTTTCCTACGTCGTGAGCGGCCTGCTCGACCGCACGGGCGTATACAAGGACGGCGAAGGCGAAGTGATCTCGACCTCCAACGGGCTGGGCGAAACGCGGCTTTACAATGCCTATACCAAACTTTTTTATGATTTCAATGCCAATAACGAGCTCGAATTTGCATTCAACCTGTTCAGCAGCAGGCAGTATACCAAATATGTGAATAAGCCGGGCGTCTACGGCGAGACGCCGACCATCGCCGTGCCGGGTGTGAGCCCGGGAGAAGCGGAAGGGACGCCGTTTAACTATAATCTCTCGCTTCGTTACCAGCGCCGCGAACTTTGGGGCAAAACCAGCATGGATGTAACAGCGTATGTGAATGGTTTTGAGTCGATGAATGCCTACACTGCCTCCACCACCGGCTGGTACGGACCGGGGCAAACGCAGATCACTTCGCGCAAGAAAGGTTTGCGGGCCAATTTTTACACCCCATTTAATGTCAATCCCAGCTTCGGAGGCGGCGTAACCTACGGTATCGACATCCTCGGCGACGTGACCAACCAGGTACTCACGGACGGCCGCGTGTATGTCCCCGACATGAATATGACCAGCATAGCGCCTTACGCACAGGTCAAACTCGAAATTTTGAAAGACCTGACCCTGAAAACCGGCGCACGTTTCGAGAATATCGGCATCGATGTGAAGGATTACAGCACACTGGCCAAGGGCCCTAATGGCGAAGGCGCCGTAGCCGTGAAAGGCGGCAAGCTCGATTACAAGGCATTGAATATGAATGCGGGATTGCGCTACTCGAAATACAGCCTTTTCAATCCGTTCTTCAACTTTTCGCAGGCATTCGGTATCAGCGAACTGGGCCGCATTTTGCGCTCCGCGACGACTAATACCATCGCTAACCTGAACACGAAACCCATTATCGTGAACAATTACGAGGCCGGTTTCAGCAGCCAGTACAAGTTTGTACAGTTTACGGCCGCCTATTTTGTGAGTACTTCCAAACTCGGCGCCGATATGGTGACGGTGAATGGCGTGATGACGCCGCTCCGCTTACCGGAAGAAATTAAAGGCTACGAGTTCACACTCGATTTTCAACCGATGGATAACCTGTCGTTCGGGGGAAGCTATTCTTATGTAGAAGGCAAAGCCGACCAGAACGACAACGGCAACTTCGACGACGCCGAAGACCGCTACCTCACCGGTGCCCGCATTACCCCGCCCAAAGCGACGGCATTTGTCAAATACCAGCCTACCGACAAATTGAACCTAAACCTGTTCTGGGTGTATTCCGGCAACCGGAAGCGTTTCGACAAGCAGGCCAATGGCAAATACGGCAATGGCGAAGGTCCTGTCGACGCCTATGATCTGTTTAACTTGAATGCTTCCTACGAGTTCAGCAAGCACATCCGCGCGGCGGTAGGGATCGAGAATTTGTTTAACAAAACCTATTTCAACACCGTGAACCTGTTCAGCGGGCAGGACCTGGAATACACCCGCGGCAACGGCGCGCGGTTCAGTCTGAATTTGTATTACAATTTTTAAAATTACGGGAATGTATTGGGGAAACGGCCTGCGGAAATGCGCAGGCCGTTTTTATTTGCCGGGAAGGTTACGGTTGTTACCGTTTTACGCTACTAATGGGTATGATTTTTTCATCATATTCCGCCCATTCATCAACAACCGCAATGTCCCTGTCCGACCTGCTTCTCCGCTATTGCAGCCAGAACAACATCCGCTACGCCGGCAAGCGCATCACAGTAGCCCTCCACCTCGACCAGCACAACGAATACACCGACGGCGACACGCTCTGGCGCTCGCTACGCACCAGCGGCGTAAAAATCAGCCCTGCAACGGTATATGAATCATTGAACTGGCTGGTAAATGCAGGGTTCGCAGAAAGGAAAGTTTTGGATGGGAGGAGGAATGTGTTTAGGGTGAAGAGTTTGAAGAAAATGCGTTTAGAGTGAGTGAGCGGTCCGCCGCTGCGGTTTCCTTTTCTATTTCTAATCTTCCGCTTTCTCTTTCGGATCTGCCATACGGACGATCCGTGGCTGGAATTTCGCCAACACATCCACCAGCGTAGTTTGCGCGGCCATTACTGAATGAATGTCTTTGTAAACCATAGGCGCCTCGTCCAAACCGGAACCGATTACGGTCACCCGGTTGGCTTGCAAATTCCTGTCGACGTCTTCCCGGCGGATCGTCTTGAAAGCGGCGCTTCTGCTCATAACCCTGCCTGCGCCATGCGATGCCGACTGGATGGATGACGCGTCGCCTTTTCCCCTGACCACAAAACCGGGCGTGCTCATCGAGCCCGGAATGATTCCCAACACGCCTTCACCCGCCGGCGTTGCACCTTTTCGGTGAACCATCACCTCGGTACCATCCGCAAGCTTTTCTTTCCAGGCGAAATTATGGTGGTTCTCGATACGCATTGCCGGAGCCGCATTGAGCGCCAATGCGATCTTGTTATGGATTTCGTGGTGATTTGCCGAAGCATAATCCCCTGCGAGATTCATCGCGAGCCAGTACTCCTGCCCTTCTTCCGTATGCAGGTCGAGCCATGCCAAATGTTTCGCCTCGTTCGGCAATCGGGTTTTCTCCATGGCAATTTTGGAATAAACATCCGCGATATTGCCTCCGAAACCCCTGGAACCCGAGTGCGACAACAGTGCCAGGTAGGTTCCGCCCGGGATTCCTTCCAGCGCATTGTCCGCTACCGAAAGCTCGCCCCATTCTACAAAATGATTACCCGTACCGGATGTTCCCAACTGGTTGTATGCCTTCGTTTTCAAGGCGCGGATCGCCTTGGTGGCGTTCCACTCGGCGCGGTCGAACAGCGTGGTATCCAAATGCCTTGCGGAGGTCGATCCGATACCGAAATGCGTATGCTCTCCCAGCAGTTTTTCAAGTTTCCCCTTTTCTGTATCGACTACCGAGGCAGGCATGTCAAAGATGCTCAGGCACATCCGGCAGGCGATGTCCACGCCGACTGCATATGGAATGATCGTATCGGCCGTAGTGGCCAGCACCCCGCCGATCGGCAGCCCATATCCCTGGTGTGCGTCGGGCATAAGGGCGCCGCCAACGGCGATGGGTAGCTGAATCGCCGTTTTCATCTGTGCCAATGCGCCCGCCTCAATATGTTCCAATCCGAATACCGGGAAATCCGCTACCTCCTCTTTCAGTTTATGGACGCTGCGCACCTGCTTTACAAACCGCCCGTCCTTGCGCAGTTCGATTACCCGGTCGGCTATGTTCTTAAATTTCCCATTGCGCTTTAATGCATAGGGCATAGGGTCGGCGATGAGGGCTTCCAGGTTGGTAAGGATACTTGCCTTGTTCATTACCTCGTGTTTCAAAAGCCCGTTAGCCACGCGGCTGAATGCCACCAGCAATTCCAGATCTTCGATTCCCAGGGCTCCTATTTCACCGTTACTGATCTTTTCTTTTTCCATGACTGCTTTGTTCCGTTTGATGGTTACAAAGCAACCGGGCTACTGCGCAGTCTTTTTGCGCAGTAGATTTTATTTTAATATTTTTTCAAAAAAATCTGAATATGCCTGTAAACCGCAATGCGCTGATCCGCTACCGGACGATTGACCAATGCTTACAGAACCGCTTCCGTAAATGGACGCTGGACGACCTTATCGAAGCTTGTTCGGAAGCATTATATGAATTTGAGGGTATCCGCAAGGGCGTCAGCAGGCGATCGGTGCAGGCGGATATTGAAATGATGCGCAGCGACAAGCTTGGCTACGAGGCGCCTATTATCGTGGTCGATAGAAAATATTATACCTACGGGGACAAGACGTACAGCATCACCAATATCCCGCTCACGCCGCAGGATATGCGGATTCTGGGTGAAGTATCGTCATTGTTGCAGCAATTCAAGGGATTCAGCCACTTTGCCGACCTGAACGAAATGGTCAGCCGCCTGGAAGACAAAATCCACGCTCGGCGCACGCACAGTATGCCTGTGGTAGATTTTGAAAAGAATGATCATTTGAAAGGTCTCGAACATATCGAGGTGATCCGGCGTGCGATTATTTCAAAAACGGCATTATGCATTACTTACCAGTCTTTTAAAGCGCGGCAGGCCAGTACTTTTTGTTTCAGCCCCTTTTTGCTTAAAGAATACCGCAACCGGTGGTTTGTGCTAGGCCAATCGCATCAGCACCATTCCCCATTGCTAACGCTGGCGCTCGACCGCATTCAGACATTGCAGGAAGAACCCTCGGAGCCCTATCAGGAAAATACGTCCCTCGACCTCACGACACATTATAATGATGTAATTGGTGTTACCAAAACGGCCGGGCAGCGAAACACCGAGGTCGTATTTCGCATTCACCACGCCCACGCACCCTACGTGATCACGAAACCGCTTCATGCTTCGCAGAAACTAATCGGCAGTGACGCGGAAGGAAAGATTTTCAGCATCCGGGTAGTGCTCAACTTCGAGCTTGAACGTGAGCTGCTGGGCTTTGGTGATAAAATCAAAATACTCGGCCCCCGGATTCTCAAAAAACAGATCCAGGCACAACTGGCAAATGCATTGGAGCATTACAAAGTATCAGAGCAGCCGGTTTGACGGAGCCATCCCGGCCGTTCTCACATCAACCGACCTACCACCCCTCCAAAACCGCCTCCACCTTCTTCCTCACCACATCGCTGTCGCTTTTCAGAAATGATTCCAGGTAGGTTTTGCAGCGCGCGGTTTTGAGCCGCGCGATCGCGTCGAGGTACACCATGGTGTTCATATCTGAATTTTTCCGCTCTTTTTCGCAGGCGGTGATGATCGCTTCGAGGGAGGCCGTGTCGCCCAGAGTTGCCAGCCCGCGTGCGCCCGCGCGCATCAGGAGGATGTTGTGCTCGGGGTCCATTTCTAATGCGTCGCGGAAAATCGGGAGATGTTTCGGTTGAGGGTAGGTTGCCAGGTAGTTCAATGCGCTCACGCGGGTCAGGTACTCGTACTCCTCCGTGGAGCGGTAAACAGCCTCGGCGGTTTCCTGGTAGTTGTCCAGTCCGCAACCGGAAGCGAGATCGAAAGTTTCGGCGCCGATGAGTGCGCGGTTACCGATAATCGCCGGCAGCTCCGCTTTCAGGAATGGCGAACAGGTTCCCGTTAATGTCCTGCCGGCTGCCCATCGCACGTGCGAGTTCCCGTGAGCAAGGTATCCCACCAGCAGTTTTTGCGACAGGCTGTCCTCCCGCCCTTTCAATGCCGGCAGCAGATTGCTCAGTACATCCGAGTTTCGGATGCTCACCGCCGCCTTCTGCAAATGGGGCAGCATGGCGTTGCGGAGAATGACCGAGTCGCGAAAGAAGTTGAAATAGTAGGCTTGTTCTTGCGGCAATAACGGCAGGCGATCCAGCCAATCGATCACTGTTTCTTCGTAACGCGAACTTTTCAATGCATTCAAAACGTCAGCGTCCGTACTTCCTTTTTTGGCAAGCTGCGATACAAATGCGCGGTCCGAAGGCGTGGGGCTATCGGCCAGTGCGTCTAATGCGACTTTCCGGGTGGCGGCGCTGTCGAGGACCGGCTTCAATATCGGCAGCAGGTTACCGATTTGCAGCGCCTGCGCGGGGACGATTGCGTAACCCTTTACATTCACAGGCCAGGACGTTATCGCTTTTCGGAGTATTTTCTCAGATTTGGGGCTCGTGCCCGTATATTCCAGCGTCTGCACCGCGTATATGCGCTCGCCCAGATCCTTGCTGTCGGCAAAGCGGTAGGCCGTTTGCCGCAGCGAATCTTTGGGCAGTGATAGCAGCAAAGGGAACAGGTAGTTCCCAGCTTTGGCATTGTTCCGCACTACCCATTGAAAAAGATCGGAGGTATGGTCGTAGCCCAGGTGCATGAGCCCCATTCCCAGCCAGAGCTCCGCTTCCGGTAATGCTCCGGCCCGCAAGTCTCTCGACAGCCTGTTCCGTTTTGCAAAATCACCCGACGCGGCAACCATCAGATAACCCAGCATGCGCTTATCCGGCCGTTTCGCATCGAGGAGTGTGTTGATATTAGCCTTGTAAGCTTCCGTTTTTTGCATATACATCAACGGAAACTTTGTCATTTCCTGTCCTTTTAAAGCGGCGCTGAATTGCATCACCTGGTTAAAGGGCATCAGGAAACGGCCATATTTTTCAAACAGCCCCGACACCGCCACCGAATCAAACCCTGACTCGGCCGCTTTCGCGAATGCGCGTTCGAAGTTCTCGGCCTGCTGCGCGCGGGCAGGGAAAAAAGCAAATGCAAAGACGATCAGGCAGCCAAGCGAAGCAATTCTTTTTTTCATGACTTTTATAAAAAGGTTACCCGGCAAAGCTCAGGATCAGCAGGGAGTATTCCTTTGATAAAAGTCAAAAAATGGCGTGGTTCGGAGGGGCACAAAAAAACAAAGGCTGCCCGCGCCAATGGAACGCCGGACAGCCTTTTGATAATGGTCGATATGCGACTTTACTTGATCGTGAACGCTTTAACCGTGTTGTGGAAAAACGTAGGAACGAACAACACCTTCGTTTTGGGATTGTACCCGACGTCGGCCGAGTTTATTTTCTGTGGCGACGTATCCGATTTCAGTTCGGTGGTTCCGTCAGCTTTGACGTGCCAGATTTTTCCGGCCCATTCGGTTACGATGTAGCTCTTGTTGCCCAATGCCACGATTCCGTCGATACCACCCGAAACTTTTGCAATGGTGGTAAGCTTCTTCGTTGCAGGGTCCATGCTGAACAAAGTACCGTCGCCATTTCCGATCAGCAATTGATTGTTTTCAAACAATAACCCGTTGGTACCTTTCAAAGGATCACCTTCGGAAACCAGACTTACCTTGCCGTCGGTAACAGACCATACCTTTCCGTGGCCGGAATCGGTGATATACACAACGCGCTTTTTGGTATCCACGGTGATGTCATTCAAAAACTTCGCCCCTTCGACAGGATAGCGGTTAAGGATCTTACCGGTTGCCAGGTCTATCTCAGCCACTTGCGTCATTTCGGTAACATACAATTTGTTGCCCAGTACACCCATTCCTTTCGTCGAATTGAGGCCTTCGGCGAATTTCAACTTGATCACCTTGCCGTCCGGTCCCACTTTCGCAATAAAGCTGTTTTTGTTTTCCAGACTCGGACCGCCATTGATACAGGCGACATACAGGACATTCTGGCCCGGCTCATACAGCACGCTTTCAGGTGTCCGTAAGGTCGTATCAGACTCCCAGGCAGGTGTTAACTCGATGTTTTGTGCTTTACTGGTGGACAAACTGCATGCAAGTGCGCCTGTCAGCAGGAAAAGTAAGGATTTTGACATAGTTTAAATTGTTGAGATTTTGAGCAGTTAGCTGCGTGTCAATTTAGCAAACTTCTCTTGCAAATGCATCAGAACGGCCATCCGGTGTGAATAAAACGGGCATTTTCTGCTTCGCAGGCCGTCAATCGTTGACTGTCCTGTTAGTTGAAACCGTATGTGTTACTACGGCTCTCGTCTTGGATCGGCATCATCGACGTAATCTTTTACGCTGATTTTTATCATGTAGTGATCTGATAGAAAACGGTCATGTGAGGTCAAATCGGAAGATCGGAGTACATACTGACGACTATATTTAAATTCCGGTCTTCCGCGCGGTACGAATATTCTGTCAAATGGCGCTTCGTTATAGTCTTTACTCCAATAAGTTGCAGCATCATTATTATTCAGGTCTACGAATCCACGAGTGACGAAGGTTTCTATTGCCGGTTCGTCATTTCGCAAAATGTTCGTATCTCCCAATAAGATCAGGCTGGGGTCGATGGAATCTCTAATCCTGTCGATAGCCTCGCATAATGTCTCAGCCTCTTTTGCTCTTACAATTCGGTTGATAGTAACTCCGCCATAGTTTGATTTCATGTGCAGTGGTATAACCGAAATGGTTCTATTCTCTGTCTGCTTCGTCCATTCACCATTTTCAGAACGTCTCCAAACCTCAATCTCAGTTTTGAAATGGATAAGGTGAGGCTTGCGGTCCCAAAGTCGATAATCCCCGTCCGTGTGTTTTACATCTAACGGCTTTATTTCTCCGATTGTCAATCTCTGAGTGTTCCATAAAACTGCACACAGTTGGGAACCGTCCCCAGCCTGACGATTCGGGAGGATAAAGTAGTTCCATGGCACATCCAGATGCTCCTCCAACAGGTAGCAAACAACGTCCAGGTCCGAATTTCTCCGGCTTCCAGTATGTGCTCTGCTGACGATCACCGGTTGGCTATCGGATAACCGAACCTCTTCGTCTAATGCAGTTACATAGATTTCCTGAAGCACAAGCAAGTCGATCCCTGCCATTTCAATATGGTCGGCTAACGCATAAGCACTTTGCTTTC
The DNA here is from genome assembly GCF_900101885.1 of Dyadobacter soli. Lineage (GTDB taxonomy): Bacteria > Bacteroidota > Bacteroidia > Cytophagales > Spirosomataceae > Dyadobacter > Dyadobacter soli. Next base: position 59,604 of record NZ_FNAN01000017.1, read on the forward strand.
TTTTGGCTCTCGGCTGTCCGGAAAGGTGCTCGATATTCCAACTGGCGATTTGTAGAAAACTCATAATTTTCTGGGTTTAAAATGAATAGATTAGTACAGAATTTAGCAAAAGCAAGTCGAGAGAGAATCAGCATTGATCAATGATAGCTGGAAGATTATCAATGTTCAGGTGTACAAGTAGTGACTGAAAATACACAAGAAAATCATACATTCTTGATATCCTTAGTTTACGGAACAATGCTTGTACCGGGGATGCTGAATTTACTCTGAACCCCAGATATTCGGTCAATGCTAAATTGCCTCTTCTGAATTTTTTCAACCTGCCGAAATTCCAAACGATTACCAAATTCACAACCCGGAGTATTTGAATTCATCCGTGGATTCAAATCGATCCATAGCAAATATTTGCTATTGTGCTGCGGCACAGCTTCTTGTTGCTTTGCATATCCATTCCTGAACTTATCCAAGCATCCGCATGAAGCGACTTCTACTCACCCTTGTCATGCTGTTTTCTGTGCTCTCTGTTTACGCACAGTTTGACCCACCCTACCCGGTTTGGAAAAAACGGACCGGCAACTGGAACGACGCCACAGGCTGGTCGACCGGAACAGTACCGGGCCCCAATGCGCGGGTCGCCATCCAGGAATCCTGCGAGGTAATCCTCAGCGGCGAAGTGTTTTCCGGGGTTATTTATGTCCTCGAAGGGAGCACGCTCAACATTGGCGAAACAGGTAAGCTGCATATCAATACGGGCGGGCCCCTGGGCGCGATCAAGCTGCGCTACCACAGTAAGATCATCGTCAGCGGCAAGCTGCTCATCGGCGACCTTAGCTACGTGGACGGCGACGGAATACAGGCGGGTTTTTCCGATTTCAGGTTTGCCGATCCGGATATCGTGGTCAACGAGACCGGGCAGATTTCCATCGACAACATCGAGGGCTCCGGTATTATGTTTCTCGGGGGCTCCATTACCAACAAAGGGAAAATCGAGATCGGCAAGAATGCGCCCATAGGCCTTTCGGACAACAAAAATGTAATCAGTTTCGGGCTTTACGCAGAATGGGGAGTTACTGTCACCAACTCCGGGACCATTACCGTCGATAATGTCAAAACCAAGCCCGGCCTGCCCGTCTTCTCCGGTATGGCGGTTACCAGGCTCATCAACACGGGACAGGTGCGGATCGGCGAGCAGGCCGGCATTTCCGACAAAGGCCTGCTGGTATCCGACAGCATTTACAACGCGGGCGTCATCACCGTCGACAATGCCCAGCACGGCATGGCGGTGACGCAGATAGATAATCGCGGCCAGATCAAAATAGGACAGCTCGGCCGCATTGCAGGCCAGGGAATGTACTCGGTAGGCCCCGCCGTGCTGATCAACAAGGGAGATATTTTGGTCGACAACACCGGCTCGGACGCTATCAGGTTCGATGCCGGCAGTATCACGAATGGCAAAAACATCGTCATAGGAAGCAAAAGTGCCGTCGGAGGTTCCGGTCTCGCACTGAATAATGCGGCGGTTACCAATGAAAAAGACGGCCAGGTACAGGTGCGGAATTGCGGCAATCACCTGATCCGGATGATCGGCAAGGCCACCTTCACCAACACGGGGCTTACGGACGTCATCGGCAACGGCAATGCGCAAGCCGACGGTATCTACCTCGGCGATGCCACGTTCACCAACAATACCGACGGCCAGGTGAAGCTCGACAAGCTCAGAAAAAGCGGTATTCACCTCACCAGCGGGCATTTTGACAACCAGGGAATGCTAATGCTGATGAAAACCGATACTATTCCCGTGTTACTGCAAGCTGGATCGAGCTTTGATAATGCGGGGGTATTGGATGCGTCGGCCAGTAACGGTGTCTACGGCGGGTGTGTTGCCATTACGGAAGGATCACGTTTTGAAAACCTGCCTACCGGGAACATTACGCTCGACAGGTCCGCGACAAACACCCAATTACCAGCACTATACATACACGACGACGGGTCCAGGGGCATTAACAGGGGTACGCTCACCATCGGCAACGCCTCCAATGCGTTTGCCCACGACGCCATTCAGGTAGATGAGCACGCGTTCCTGGCCAATGAGCGCGGCGGCTTGATCAAGGTCATCAGCACGCGAAGAAGCGGGGTAAAAGTGCTCGACGACAGCGAAATGAACAATGTCGGCACAATGGAATTTTACAATGTAGGCGAATCGCCCATCTATGCGGCGCGGACGGCCAGCCTTAACAATGACGGCATTATCAAAACGGGCCTGAACCCGGCATCTTCCCGGGAAAGCATTTTTCTGCAAGACAATGTGAGATTTACGAATCAGAAACGCGGGGAGATTTACATTAACAGGGCGAACGGCGGCGGTGTCGGCCTGCTGCTGGCGACCAAAAGCGATTTCGAAAATGACGGCAAGATCGTTTGGGGCAATAATGCTGCTTTTCAGGGAGGAGCAGCGCTACGGTTAACGGACGGCTCGACTTTCCAGAACAGGCCGAACGGCATCCTGGAATTCGCGAGCGTAGACGGGGATGGGCTCGTGTCCGACGCGAACAATTCGGCAGGGACCAGCAGGTTCGTCAACGATGGTATTGTGCGGTTCGGAAATGTGACCGGGCGCGGATTTTACAATCGTGACGCTCTGTACCTTTTTCGGAACAACAGTATTTTTGAAACCATGCCGGGCGGAAAAATGAATTTGCAGGTACTGATCGGCAATTCTCCGTCGGGCAAACTGAACAATACCGACGGCACCGTGACCCTGGCATTTGCATTCGACAACCAGGGTACGGTTTCCAACGGCGGCACATTCAGCAGCCGGGCATTTACCAATGGCGGGACGGTGGTGAACAATGGTACCTGGAATGCCGCCGAAGCATTCACCAACAACAGCCGCTACCAGGGCAGTGGCCTGTTCAAAGGATCGATATTTAACAGCAAAGGCGACGTGGCACCGGGAAACAGTCCGGGCTGCATGGGCTTTGGCAACGGTTTCAATGTCCAGGGCGGCGTTCTGCGCATCGAAGTGAACGGCGAAACCGAGTGTACGCAGTTCGATCAGATCACGGTGAACGGAACGGCCCAGCTTTCGGGCAACCTGAACGTGGTTTTCGCCCCCGGCTACACCCCTGCCCGCACCTCCATCACCATCCTGAAATCCAATGCGATCAGCGGCACATTCAGTGGAAATAACCTGCCGGCGGGCTGGTCGATCGTTTACGACAAACCGGCCACGGGCGATGTGAGCCTCATGAGTCCCGCGGCACTGCCGCTGCACCTGGTGCGGTTTGCGGTACAGCGGGAAGGCAGCGCGGCAGTGGCTGCCTGGGCTACGACGGAGGAAGTGAATACCAGCCATTTCGACCTGGAAAGAAGCACGGACGGAAAGCAATTTGTAAAGATCGCGACCATCGCGGCGGCCAACGCGGCAGGTGACCACTCGTACAGCTTCACCGACTATGCGCCCGTTCCCGGCCTCTCCTACTACCGCCTCAAAATGACCGACTTGCCGACGGACGGACCGGATAACCCATTCACTTACAGCCGTATCGTCGCGTTGGATGGTAGCAAAGCCCATACTTCGATTGCCGCGATTTACCCGAATCCGGCGCAGAATGTCCTCAACCTGGAAACAGCCGGTGCGGGCCGCCAAACCATACAAATCTTTTCGCAGGCAGGACGAGCGGTAATGACTGCCAACATATCGGCTCCGGGCCTGCAAACATTAGATATTTCGGCTATTCCGGCCGGTATTTACGTGATCAAAGCGGGGAGCGGGGAGACATATAAGTTGATAAAGCAATAGCGCAATACCATTAGCTGTATTCGTTCCGATGAATGCCATGAAAGAATGGCTCGGTCATTCCCAAAACTCCTACCATTGAAGCTGTTTAACAAGCATAGGAACGTCCTTATTGCTCGGGAGCCCGCACGGAAGATCCGGCACCAGTTTATTCACTTTGCCACGTCCGGCGGGCCGCACCCATTCCTTCACCCCAAAACGTAATTCCAGCTGGGCATTGGGAAGAACAGTCGAGTACATTTCGCCGAAATGGGTGGGATGCCCGTTCTCGGGTGACTCTCCGGCTAATCGTGCCATGGCGTTATCCTGCACAAGTGTGGCGAACATAATCGCACTGGAAAATGTAGCGGGGCCGATGATCACAATCACTTTTCCTTCAAAAGGGTCGCTCACTTTCGCTGGAACGACGGTTCCGGATTGAAAGTGAAGCATTTCGCCTGGTGCGGCTTTTTGGTAATGCTCATCACTGAATCCCCATGAAGTGAGTTTGGCCAGATAGGCTTCGCTGCGTTTCCAACTCATGGAGTAACTCTTGTAGGGTTTGGGGAAGATATGCTTGATGATCATATTTCCGACTGCGGACGCCCCGCCGTCGTTACTACTCACATCAATGGCAAGCCGCGTAACGCCATCGCGACGGATAACGGCAAAAATGCTGTCGATGCAACGCTCATAGACAGGTAAATCCTTACTCCCTCTTGTCGCGAAGGAACGGGCGAAGATATAGCCAATGTCGCCCAGCCGCTGATAAGAAATGTTGGTGGCGACGCTATCGGCCCAGACCGGAGCTTTTTTCTGCGCATTCGCATTTCGAATGGATATCGCTGCATGCTCGTCGCCGAGCGGTATCAGGGCAAGGTTCACCTTTTGCCGGAAGTCGGCAACGGATAACGGCTGGCTTAGCCCGGCTTCCAGCGAATCAAAATATGCCTTGTACTTTTCCTTTGTTAATTGGGAAAATGGATTGGCATGTACGTTAAACAGTTGTTCCCGTACAAACTGAAAATCTTCCCGCATTGCTGTGGTCGAGAGAAGATTGTCCTGTGCTGATGAAAAGGTACTTATACCAAAAAGCAGAAAGAAATAGATTGGAAAGTAAAATTGAACACGAAGCATATTGGTAATTATGGAGATTTGAATGAGATATTTGCGTGATAGCAATGAAAAGATGTAACCTGAAATAAAATGTTGCTTCAAATCGCCATACGAATAGGGCCCACCTACTATTCGCCTTGGTAAAATATTGATATACAGTATTAAATAATCCGCATGACACTCGACATTCATCATCAAACTATCCTGAATTTTCTTACCCAAACCGACAAACCTATCTTTCTAACGGGAAAGGCCGGCACAGGTAAGACCACGTTTTTGCAACATATTCGTCAGAATTTGGACAAAGAAATGGTGGTCGTTGCGCCCACGGCCGTTGCTGCCATTAATGCGGGTGGCGTAACGATCCATTCCTTTTTTCAGGTACCGCTCGTCCCACTCCTACCCGGTGTAAGCGGTAAGCGGCAACCGCAGCCCGCGATCCGGTCGGTGAACCCCGAAAAGGAAAAAATGCTCAGGCGAATGCAACTGCTCATCATCGATGAGATCAGTATGGTGCGCGCAGACATCCTGGACTACATCGACGCGTTGCTTCGGCTCGTGCGGGCTTCTGCCAGACCGTTCGGAGGGGTTCAGCTCCTGATGATCGGCGATCCGTATCAGCTGCCGCCCGTTACCAACAGGGACTGGGATATTTTAAACCCGATTTACAACAGCCCTTTTTTCTTTGATAGCCTCGTTTGGGCATCGTCGGGCTTTCTGACCTTTGAACTGTCGCGCGTCTACCGCCAGAGTGACCCGGTGTTTATAGACGTCCTTAACAGCGTCAGGAATGGCGAGGTTACCGAAAGCACGCTGACGGCGCTCAACGCGCGACACATTTCGGAATCAGTTTTAGACCTCTCCGACTACGTCACCCTTTCGACCCACAATAACAAGGTGGAAGAAATTAACAAGCAACGTCTCGACGCATTGCAAACCCCGGAACACGTTTTCAGCGCGAGCATTTCCGCCGACTTTCCTTCGGAAGGATATCCGGCAGAAAAGGAGCTGATCCTGAAAGAGGGAGCCCATGTGATGTTTATCAAAAATGACAGCTCAGGAAAGAAGCAGTACTATAATGGGCGCGCGGCGCGGATCTCGCGTATCGAGAACGGGCGTGTACATGTAACGTTTTTCGATGACGGCTCTGATTTTATCGTCGTTCCGGAAATCTGGCAGAATGTGAAGTACGCTTTGTCCGAAACCGAGGGCAAGATCAGCGAATCCAGTGCCGGAACATTTACGCAATTGCCGTTGCGGCTATCCTGGGCCGTAACCATTCATAAAAGTCAGGGCCTTACCTTCGATAAGCTGGTGGTCGATGCTGGCGCTGCATTTGCGGCGGGGCAGGTTTATGTGGCGTTGAGCCGGTGCCGATCGCTGGAAGGCCTTGTGCTGCTCAGGCCCGTGACCGCGGCAAGTGTCATGGTTGCCCCGGCGGTAAAGGCCTTTATGGAGCATGCCTCGATTAATGCTAACGACATTTCAGCCGTGGATGCGTTCCGGTCCAACAGCCTTCGCGAGGCATTGATCGACTTGTTTGATTTTACCATGCTGTCGGAACATTGGGAGATGACGCTCCGGTTTATCCGCGCAAACGAGCAGCTTAGTCGCCTTGTACAGCAGCAAATCGAAGCGATATCAAAGCTCGTTCAAGCTGATTTGATAAAAGTTTCGGTCAATTTTCACAGGCAGGAATTGACTGTACTCCTGGATGATCCCGGGGTGTGGAGCATGGCATCGTTGCCTGAGCGGTTGATAAAAGCGATCGGCTATTTTTCTTCCAAACTTTATGAATGTACCTACAAAATAGACGAGCTACTTACCCAATGCGACCAGCGCAGCCTGGACCCGGACTTTCATTTAGCATCGGCACGGTTAAGGCATTACGTCAGCTTGAAAGCGGGGATCTTTTTGAGCTTGCCACAAGCCACTAACCCGGAAAGTCTTGTTTCAACTGCTGCAAAAGCCGTGAGTGAATACCGATCGAAAAAAGCTGAGCCCAAGCAAGCGACAAGTCCCAAAAAGCGGGCTGTGGTGGAAAGCGGGCTTTACGACAAACTGCTCGAATGGCGCGCCGACCTCGCTCAGCAGCGCAATGTGCAGCCGTACACGATCGTCTCCGACATTGTTTTGACACAGGTAGCGCAAAAAATGCCGAATACTTTAACACAGCTGTCACAAATCAAAAATTTTGGTCAAGCCAAGGCATCCGATTTCGGAACCGATATCATCCGCATTATTCTGGCAAATAGCGGCACTAGCCAGCTTTTTTAGAACGGGCGCAACGAGCAAGCTGGAAATACACGAATTACCGCACAATCTCCATTGACCTGCGGGTTGGCTTTCCTTTGCTTTGTTGTTTCGTCTTAAAATCGCTCTAACCAAAACTATGATGAAAGCTACCTCCGTATCTGCCATGAATGTCCGAACGCAATTTGCAGCCGGCTCAGGTAAGAAGATTGCCTACCGCTCGATCGGTGAGGGAATTACCATAATTCTTTGCAACCGGCTTCGCGGAATTCTGGATTCCTGGGACCCGGCATTTCTCGACGAGCTCGCGGAATCCTACCGGGTGATCATCTTCGATTATTCCGGAATCGGTTCTTCTGACGGCGATTTGCCCGTCAAGATTGCGGAGGTTGCGGAAGACATCGGCTTTCTCGCGTCCTACCTGAACCTGGACAAATTTATCCTGGGCGGCTGGTCCTATGGTGGAATCGTGGCGCAAACGTTCGCGACGCGTTATCCGGAAAGAGTCTCTCACCTTATCTTGCTAGGCACGAACCCGCCGGGGCAAAACGCGCATCCGTTCGAGCAGGCATTTCTGGACGCTACCATGCATGAAGTCAACGACCTTGCCGATGAAACGGTACTGTTTTTCGAGCCGGCCTCGGAATTCAGCCGTCAGGCAGCCAAAAGCTATTTTGAGCGGATCAATGCGCGGACAGTGGACCAGGATATCCCGGTGCCGAAGGAAAAATGGAACAATTACTTTGCAGGAGCCAAGGATTATGCGGCCGACGAATACGGTTCCAGGACAAAACTGGCAACGATTAACGTCCCGATTCTCGTCATTTCCGGCGACCACGATCCGGCATGCCCGATTGAGAACTGGTATGCATTGACCCGGCAAATCCCGAACCTTCAAATGATTATGCTCGGACAGACAGGCCACGGCCCGCAGAATCAGTATCCACAGCTCGTGGTGCGCTACATCGGTGATTTTGTGCAGTATGCCGAATTGTAACCTAACGTACAATAGCAACCGTTATATCCGACTTCGAAATCACGACCCGACATCGGAGAGGTGATTGAAATTTAAGCACTTAACTTATATTTGTATTTACAGCTAACAAATTTATTGAACCGAAGGTAATGACTTCGCCCGGCCTATGAACGTTCGTTTCAGTCTTCTGATATGCTTGTTGTTTTCGGTATTCCAATCTTCTGACGCGTTGTGTCAGAACCATTCATCCAAAAAGAACTTTGTTACTGCGGATTCAATCGGCTGGGTTAAGTTGATGAAGTTTGGTAACCACTTTCTTTTCAGGCCCGGGGAGACGGCTTCGGACCTCAAACAGGCCATGATCTTTGCTGAAAAAGCGAATGGTCTTGCCGAACGCCTTAACAAGCCCGCGTGGCAGGCCGACGCAAACCTGTTGTTGGCGAGAATAAATCGGGAAGCAGGACGCACCCAGGAAGCACTGCCAATGATTGAAAAAGCACTGGCGTATTACAAAAAGTCGGGCAACTTTCTGGGTGAGGGTAACGCGCTGTTAGAAAAGCGATCGCAATATCCGCTTAGCGAACAAAACTGCAAGGAAAGGATTATGATTGCGCGTCAGGCGGCTGCGGCTTTTCACAATGCCGGATCTAAGAAAGACGAAGCGGATGCTTTAAAAGAATTGGGGGATATCATGCAGTTTTGCGTTGTTGATTTACCGGAGGCTCTGACCATTTTGAAAAGGTCGCTGGCATTGTACAAAGAAGTAAACTTCAAAGAGTTGCACGGCGTGTATGATTTGATTGGATCAGTTTATTCCAATCTGGGCGCGTACGACGAGGCAATCGAATATGGCCTTTTGGCAGTAAAGACAGCAGAAGGATTAGGAGATTCCACCATGCAGTTGTGCACAATTTACGTTAGGCTGGCATTGACGTATTTCCAACAGGGCGACTACAATTTGTGTAACCACTACCATCAGAAAGCACTCAACGTTGCCATAGATCATAAAGACAACAGCACCATCGCCTACATTGTAGCGAACCTCGCCTATGCTACGGCATTTTATGAAAAAGTAGACTATCGGGCCGCAATCGACAATGCATTGGGATCGCTTGAAAAGTATGGCGGGATTGATTTGTCATCGACCATTATGTTATACTCAATTCTGGTTTTAAGTTATGATAAACTGGGCATGCATGCGATGTCGGAAGTATATCTTAAAAAGCTTCTTGATTTGAATCTGGATGATCAGTCCTTTCACAACGTGACTCAGTCTGTTCTCACTGCTGCCATCAAACACTACCTTGCCACCAGGCAATACGGGCTAGCCAGGAAATATCTGACTTCATTCATGCAGGTTGCAAAACAGACCAATAAAACGAGAGAGGTCAGCCTGGGTTACTTTTGGTCATTTCAACTGGATTCCGCCAGAGGTAATTATATTTCCGCAATCGGACATTACCAAAACTTCAAGAAAAGCCAGGATTCCTTGTATAGTGTTCAAAAGCAAAAACAAGTCGCTACGCTCAACGTCAGGTTTGACATGGAACGGAAGGACCGAGAATTGCAGATCAGAAGTCAGAACGTCAGCTTGTTGACAAAGAAATCCGCATTGCAGCAAGAGCTGTTGCAGAAAGCCCAAACGAACAGGAATATCACGGCAGCATTCCTGGGATTGAGTGTTCTTTTCCTGGGTTTACTCTTCAATCGCTATAAAACCAAACAGCGCACAAACCTTGCTATCGCCGAAAACAACCGGGTTCTTCAAAAAATGGTCAGCGAGCGGGAATGGCTGGTCCGCGAGCTGCACCACCGGGTGAAAAACAACCTGCAAACGATTATGAGTTTGCTCGAATCCCAGTCGGTATACCTTCGGGATGATGCCCTGGAAGCCATTAAGGAGAGCCAGCACCGGGTCCAGGCAATGTCGCTGATCCACCAGAAATTGTATCTGACCGATAACCTGGCCACAATCGACATGTCAAATTACATTTGGGATTTGACCGACTATTTGCTGGAAAGCTTCCCCGGACGAAGCTGTCGGCTTTCGCTGGAATTGGACCCGATTACCCTTGATGTCGGCCAGGCGATCCCGATCGGATTGATTTTAAATGAGGCGATTACCAATTCGCTCAAATATGCCTTTCCAAACGGGCGGGATGGGTCCATTAAAGTCGTGTTGAAAAAGGATGAGTACTCCTCAAAGGTTACATTGTCCATTACGGATGACGGGATCGGGATGCCGCAGGAATATATGTCGGGCAAGCCCGGTTCGATGGGACTGAAATTGATCCACGGCCTGGCCGGAGAGCTTGGCGGCAAGGTACAGCTGTCCGGTGATGCTGGTACTGAAATTACGCTGGAGTTCGACCAGCGCATTACCTTCGGACAGCCCGGCGGCCTAGAACAGGAAATGCCTATTTCCTAGGATACCGCGTTACTTCCGCCACCAAAATGACCACTCTTCCCGTCAAATTTCCATGGATAGGCCAGTGCGGTTGAATGAATTTTGCAGGGAATGGTTCACAATTAATAGAAAAGGCGGCGAGCAGAAGCAGAGAAACCGGCGGTCCATTGAACATCTGGCAGACAGTCAAAACTGGTTGAATTGGTGTATTAACTCAATACGGAACTTATGTGAGCTGTAACAATTTGCCAACTTTCGTCTCGTTTTTGCCAGACACGCGTGTAACGAAAACGGCCTCCGAAAGCTTGGTTTTGGTAGGTTCCCCGCATTTCCATCAGTGCAAGAACAACAATCACTTCTTCTGAGAGAACCTGCGTAGTTGTCTCTTGGGGTTCCATTGTCAGAATTCGCAGTAAGCCGTTTCGATGAGCAGCTATATCGTCAGTTTTATTTGATAATCGCCCGTCTGGCCCGACAACAATCGCTTGATCCGATATAATTAGTTCAAGTTCACTTACATTGCTGGCAATCATGGCCCGGAGGAGCCTTTTCTCCATTTCTAAAATCTGCTCTAACGATTCCATACGCGTTGTTTCGTTGGTTTTAACCGCAAAAATAAAGTCGAATTTCTAATGCGGTTGTCGGTATGACTTGCCAGTTAGTGTGTAAACGCGAGATTAGGTCGGTATTTTCGAGAAACAACCAATCTTTCATAAACATATACTAAGTTTAGTAAGAAGTAACTTCACTTCTCATTCAGCCCCCCCTGATTGATAATGAATAAAATTTTAACTTCAAAAAAGGCCGCGGCGTTTTTCATATTGGCCTTGCTCGTTACCAGTTGGAAAGTAGTTGCCCAAAGCTGCATTGTAAGCGGCGAGATCAGGGGCATTGGCGATACACCCATTCAATTTAGATACACACAGAATGGCGTCGACAAGGTAGATACGGTTGTCGCCAAAGGCGATCGGTTCCGTTACGTCGTCCAGAAACCTGACGACGGCATGTTCGATATATTCATTAAAAACCCGGCTTGGAGAGGCGTGTGGTACGAGGCCGGCAACCTTACCGTTTTGGGCAACATCGACAATCCTGAACAACTGGAAATCAAAGGAACAAAGGACAACGACCTGCTCACATCCTACAACCAAATCAGATGGGCTTACCGCGAAAAAGCAAAGGGCCAGTCTGCCGAAGCAATAGAAAAATTGAACGAAGAACAAAAGCTTAAGACCTGGGCATTTATGAAGGTAAACACGCCTTCCCTGACGGCCATGTACCTTTTGAGCGGGCTAACCAACGACCCGAGTCTTAAAATTGAAGACCTGGACACCGCATTCCGTGAATTTCCGCCGCAGATTCGCGAAAGTTACTATGGAAAAAAGGCTAAGGAGCGCATTGAAATCGTTAAAAACCAACCTGTAAAGGGTAAGAAAGCACCTGATTTTAAACTTGTTTCGTCGAAAGGCGATTCGGTACAATTGTCGCAATATTTGGGGAAATATGTGCTGTTGGATTTCTGGGGACATTGGTGTGGGCCGTGCATCCAGACGATGCCGCAACTGCGGGCATTTCATGAAAAGTACAGAGGCAAAGTAACCGTGATCGGTATCGCTGCCGAATGGGCAGACGACAAAGAGACCTGGCTCAAAACCATCGAAAAGCACCAGGCCAATTGGATTAATCTCACTGATTTCCGGTTTGACCGGGGAGAGGTAATGAAAACCTTTAATATCACCGAATTCCCAACCTATTTCCTCGTTGATCCAAAAGGTGTCGTCGTAGCAAGGTCAAATAATTTTCCTGCCATAGAAAAAATCGTGGCCGAGGTAAAGGCCTTTCGATAGGACCCGACTGCTTAGTCACCGAATATCTACTAGTATTTTTATTTGGAATTAATATAAATAGATTGGAACTTTGGCGGAAAACAAGCCCCGCCGAATGTTCGATACCTGTACTTGCCGCTTCACGATTGACGAACAAACATTCGAACAGGTGTACAATCAGCATTGGGAGAAGCTTTATCTGGCGGCATTATACCGGCTGCAAGACACCGACCTGGCCAAGGAGCTCGTCCAGGGAATCTTCGTCTCGTTGTGGGAACGGCGGCATACCTTAGTGATCACTGGCGAGGTGGCGCATTATCTTTCGCGCGCTTTGAAATTGAAAATTCTCGAACATTACCGTACCGAACAGCTTCACGAGCGGCACCTGGACGAACTTGCCCGGCAAACCGACGATCGGGAGAATACCACCGAAAACCACGTTTTGCTCAATGAACTGCGCAGCCGCGTGCAGCAGCTCGCGCAGGCGCTTCCGGACCAATGCAGGCGTGTGTTCGAACTTAGCCGCGTTCAGGGGCTCAACACGCGCGAAATAGCAGTCGAGATGGTCCTCTCGGAGAAAACTGTCAAGAACCATCTTACCCGCGCCCTGGCCTCTTTCAAGGCGATGCTCTAAAATTTTCAAAAAATTTCCCTCTCACACTAGGACTACCACCCGGGTTAATCAACATAGGTTTACAAACCGGTCCGGAGCATGTTTATTTCCAACGAGCTTTTACGAAAATACGCAGCCAATCAGCTAACCGCTGCTGAGCGTACCGCTGTGGAAGCATGGCTGGACAGTGGCGATCTGGACGAAGGCAATTTTTTGCGGATCGAAAACAGGGAGGAGGTAAAACGTCATTTGTTCCGGCAGATCCAGGATACGGTGCATACCAACCGGTCCCAATTCATTCGCATGAGCTGGCCATCCACACCGGAGCGTGGAACTTTAAGTCGTCAAAATTAAAAGTAATGCAAGTTAAAAAAATCTTGTTTACGGGCATATTGTGTGCCTGTTCAATGCTTGTGCATGCCCAGCGTGCCGTGATTTTCGGAACAGTGCGCTCCTCCGAAGGCGAAACACTTCCCGGCGCGACAATTTCGGTCAGGGAAACTTCCGCCGGTGCTTTCTCGGACCAGAACGGAAAGTTCCGGATCGAAAAACTACCCGCCGGCAATGTGTCGATCACCGTCACATTTATGGGTTACCAGCCCGAAACCAGGACCGTAAAACTCGGTGAAAACCACGAGCAGCGGGTCGATTTCAAACTCTCGGCCGCTGCCATGGATTTGCAGGAAGCTTCGGTGATCGGACTGAGCGAGACGCGCGAGGCCGCCAAGCTGGCTTTCAATATCACGGCCATCGATGCCAAGCAGCTGCATAATACCACTTTGGACTTGTCCAATGTGCTCGACCGTGTATCGGGCGTGCGTGTGCGGGAAACGGGCGGCGTAGGTTCCAACTTCAATTTTTCATTGAACGGTTTTACCGGCCGGCAGGTCAAGTTCTTCATCGACGGTATCCCCATGGATAATTTCGGCTCCTCGTTCCAATTGAACAATATCCCGGTAAACCTGGCCGACCGCGTCGAGATCTATAAAGGCGTGGTGCCCATCGCACTCGGCTCGGATGCACTGGGAGGGGCGGTTAATATCATTACCAATCCCAACAGACGCAACTACCTGGACGTATCTTATTCCTACGGCTCATTCAATACCCACCGCAGCGCAGTCAATACTGGCGTTACGACACAAAACGGGTTCACTTTCCAGCTGAATGCTTTCCAGAATTATTCCGACAATAATTACTGGGTAGATGTGGACGTAGTGCCGGACCTGAACACCGGCTTATCGGTACCGATGCGCGTGCGCAGGTTCCACGACAAGTACCGCAACGAAACCGTGATCGCACAGGTGGGTGTGGTCAACAAAGCATTTGCCGACAGGTTGCTGCTGGGCATTACGCTGGGTCAGAATGCGGCCGATATTCAAACAGGGAACCGCATGTACGAAGTCTATGGCCAGCGCCGGCGCAAAGGGAACATCGTGATGCCTTCGTTGAAATATGCCAAGAAAGACCTGCTCGTCAAAGGCCTTAACCTGGCTTTGAATGCGAACTTCAACCTGGGGCAAGAGCAGTCGATCGATACCGCATTCAGGCAATACAACTGGCTGGGGGAATTTATTTACAAAGAGAGCAATCCCAATACGCCCGGTGGCGAGGTGAGCCGGATGTTTTACAAGTTCCGCAACAACAACGGGCTCGTCAATGCGACGCTGAGTTATCAGTTAGGTCAAAAACATGCGCTTACGCTCAACAATACCTTCAATACTTTCAACCGGAAGGGCGAGGATGTGCTTGACCCTGAAAACCTGGATAACAAACAGCCGAAGCGGACCAGCAAGAACGTCATTGGCCTGGCCTACCGTTATGATGTGAGCTCAAAGTGGAATACTACTTTTTTTGTGAAGGAGTATATTCAGAAAAGTGTGTCCCACAACATTCTGAACAACGAATATTATGTTCAGGAAAACACCTTTTCCAAACAGGGTTACGGACTAGCCACGACTTATTTCCTGCTGCCCCAATTACAGCTGAAAGGTTCCTACGAAAAAAGCTACCGTTTGCCCGAAAATGAGGAATTGTTTGGCGACGTGGTAAACCTGGCTTCGAATTACAACCTGCGTCCGGAAAGCAGTCACAATTTCAATCTCGGCGTCAATTACACCACTACCATCAGCAAAATCCATAATTTCTATGTGGATGCTAACCTGATCTACCGCTCCGCGAGCGACTTCATCCGTCCGAGCCTGTACAGCTCTTTCGGGCGGGCAATCCAGCAGATGGTGAATTTGCGCGATGTGACCAACAGCGGGGTAGACGGCGAAATCCGGTACAGCTTCCGCAGGCTGTTTTCGGCCGGGGTCAATGTCACCTACCAGAACATACGTAATAACACCAAATTCGAGGGGCAATCCACTACGGTCAGCCCGGTGTACCGCGACCGGATTCCCAACATGCCTTACCTTTTCGGCAATGCGAATGCGTCCGTGTTCTTCAAGAATGTCGGCGGCGAAGGCAACACGCTCACGATCGGCTACAACCTGCTTTATGTGCATGAATTTTACCTGCGCTGGCCAAGCCAGGGAGCCGCCGGCAGTAAGCTGACAGTCCCCGAGCAGGTCGCCCATGACGCCAGTGTCGTGTATTCGCTGGCAGGTGGGAAGTACAACATCGCCGTAGAATGCCGCAACATTGCCGACGCTACGCTTTACGACAATTTCAGCTTGCAGAAACCCAGCAGGTCGTTCAATGTGAAGCTTCGGTACTTTTTAGTCAAATAATCAAATCTCAATTATATAATGAAAAAAAACAGGTTAGTACTCAGCATGCTGGGTCTGGGGATGCTTGCGCTTGCTTCGTGCTCGGACGATAACAACAACGAGCCGGCACCCGGGCCGGGTAATGGTGCGAAATCCAAATACGTTTTTGTAGCTTATTCAGTGGGTTCGGAAGGGGTTGAATCTGCTCCTTATATTATTTCGGCCGATTCGGTGACGGGTGGCAAAGTAGGTCTTTCCAATGGGATCGAAACCGATGCCTATTCCTTTGTCACACAGGACAATAAGCTTTTCGCAGCTGTATGGGGCGGACAGGGGCCGGTAACACCGTATAACCTGGATGCAAACGGGAAGATTGTGCAGGCTGGAAATACCGTGAATGCCGTTGTTGCGGCGATCTATGGCGCCGTGGGAACCGACTCCTGGGTAGGCGGAGGTTTCAATGGCGATAAGCAGGACCCGATGGCCACGCTTTTCCGCTTTGACGCTAAAAACCTGATTCTCGGCGGACGCAATACGATCGATATGAATAAGCTGGCCGTTGGCGATGAGTGGCCTACCTGGTATGGCGTGTTCCCGGTAGACCAGGACAAGCTGTTCATCCCTTACGATATGTTCCCGCTGGACCAAACCCAGACGCAAACCAAATACACCGACAGCACCTGGATCATGGTTGCGACTTATCCTGGATTGCAATTCAAGAAAATCATCCGTGACGGGCGCACAGGAACAATTGGAAGCTGGTTTGGAATGCATGGTTTGAAGCAGATCGAAGACGGTGACGTGTATGCATATTCCACGGCTGTAAGGTCAAAAAATCCTTCGGCGGTGGTGCGGATCAAGAAAGGCACCGAGGAGTTCGACCAAAGCTATTTCTTCAACCTGGAAGCTAAAACGGGTGGTCTGAAAGTTTCACGCGGCGACTATATCAGCAATGGGAAATTCCTGATGTCGTTCTTTATCAATGCGAAAGAGGTTACCGAATGGGCCGGCCGCACCAAGCTTGCCATTGTGGACGTCAAAAACCAGACGATTACCTGGGTGACCGGCGTGCCTGAACATGCTCAGATGGGCTACAAGCAGAAAACTTTCGTGGAAGAGGATGGTAACACGATCCGCTATGTGCTGAAAGACGACGCGGGTAAGCATTTCGTCTATACGATCAATGCTACCACGGCGGTCGGTACCAAAGGGTTGGAGTTTGAAAACATCTCCGACATCACAACGATTTCAAAACTTACATTCTAGAATTTAAAGAAGAACGGCGCCCGATGCAGGTTGTGCTTACAGGTCACGGCCTGCATCGGGATTTACAGGATAGGTGCTGATACTGACAAAACTATGAATTGGCTTTTCGCCTGATTTCCGGCAACATCAAACTGCGAATGCCCGGAATGCGCCGATGTCCACCGACTTGGCGCATTCCGGGCATTCTTCATAAAAATTATTATGTAACTGAAATTCGACAAAAAGACAGTCACTATTAGTACAACCGGTTACAAGTGACGCCTGTACCTTTCCGAATTACTACGCATGTGCATGCGACCATGCGCTGCGACGTGAGAGGTTCACCTAATCTTTTTCTCAAACATCAGTTCACATGATCAAACGCTATCTGTTTTTTTGCCAGCTGACATTATTGCCCGCTTTGGCCGCACAGGCGCAGTTCACCACGGGAAGCGAAGGCTTTTTTGTCTCCCAGGGCACTTCCGTCACCATCGACAGCCTCACGCTGATACCCAGCACCGGTTTTTTGCTTTCTTCCCAGACCCTGACGATCTCCCCTACGCCCCTACCGGGCTCGCCCCCCGGCATTGCGCGGGTCTACCAGTTCAGCACACCCGTCGATTTCGCGGGCGAGGCAGGCTTTTTCTACCTGCCCTCGGAGCTGAACGGTAATACGGAAAGCTCGTTACAGCTCGCGCACGGCAACACGACTTTCGAATCCGTTACCGGCAGCACGGTGGATGTCACGCGACATTACATTTCCAACACCCTGCCGATGACCAACTTTACCTCGCTCACCGCCGCACAGGACAATGCGTTACCAGTGACCCTGATCGGTTTTGAGGTTAAAAAAGTGGAAAATATGGCGCTGCTCTCGTGGCAGACATCCGGCGAGCAAAACAGCGACTACTTCGAGGTGCAGCAAAGCCCGAATTTGAAGCAATGGGCGGCGTTGGGCAAGGTGAGCGCAGCCGGGGAAAGTGCAGAACGAAGGGATTACAGTTTCCGCGACCCCATCCGGCGGTCGGGAATGCAGTATTACCGGCTCAAAATGGTGGATTCCGACGGCACCTACGCTTACAGTATGATCCGTAATATCGAAATGGAAACCGGCGGCACGATCAGCGCCTTCCCGAACCCCGTGGTGGACAAGCTCGTGATCGGCTCGCAGGAAGCGCTCACGAGCGTGAAAGTCACCAGCCTGTCCGGCCAGGTGATGCTCGAAGTATCAAAACCGCAGCCCGGCCGGGAGTTCAGCATGAAGCAATATCCCGCCGGCACCTACCTCGTACAAGTGCAGACGGCCGCCGGCAAAACGCAGGCTATCAAAATCGTTAAGCAATAACCAACATGACCATGAAGAGATTCTATATTCCCAATGCCGCATTACTGACCACCCTGCTCGGCTCGCTCGCATTCACCGCCAGCGCCCAGGTGGGCATCGGCACCACTACCCCCGACGCCAGCGCACAGCTCGACGTGCAGTCGGGAGCCAAAGGCGTACTGATACCACGCCTCAATTCCACCCAGCGCGCCGGCATCGCCAGTCCGGCCGACGGACTGCTGGTGTACGATACCGATACCAAGAGTTTCTGGTATTTCAAAAGCGGCACCGGCTGGACCGACAATGCGCCGTTCGTATTGCCGTTTGCCGGCACGACCAACAATGCGGCCGCCGCGTTTTCGGCTACCAACCAGGGCGCAGGCCCGGCGCTGAACGGCATAGCGACCGGCGAAGGCTCCGCAGGCAAGTTTCAGAATACCAATTCCAACAATATCGACGCCAACGTACTGGATGTGGAAACCAACGGGAGCGGTAACATCCCGGATAATACCGTGGGGAATGCCGCGTCGTTTCGAATTAATAATAATAACAGCGTAGGCGCTGCCGTGCGGGGCGAAGTGGGTACGATCTTCGGCAACTTCGGCGCGGCGGGCATTTTTGGTAAATCGTCCGGTACCGGCGGGTTTGCCGGCCTTTTCCACGCGGCGAATACGGCGGGCAACGGCGCCTCGCTCGTCGCTATCACGGATGGCAACGGCAACGCCATCACCGCCAATGCGGGTAAAGACGGTAACGGTATCGAAACGAACATCGACGGCGCCGGCAATGCATTGTACGCGTGGGTACCCTCTTTCGCGACGGGGCGCCCGGGACGGTTCGAAAACTACAACGAGGATAATGAAACCGAGGCACTCCTCGTGAGAACCATTGGAAACGGCGTTGCAGGTAACTTCAAGGTGGACAGGACCACAGGTACATCGGCAGCCGTGAAAGCCGAAGTCAATTCGATATTTGCCAACTTTGGGACGGCCGCGGTATATGGCACATCGTCCGGCACGGGAGGTTATGCCGGTTTGTTTCATGCGAGTAATACCGCAGGCAACGGCCCTGCTTTGCTCGCATTGACCGATGGCAACGGGAACGGTGTTACCGCTAACGCGGGTGGTACCGGCGATGGCGTAGAAGCAACCTGCGACGGCTCCGGAAACGCGATGTTTGGCTGGATACCCAATTTCGGGACAGGCAAAGCCGGGCGGTTTTCCAATTTTAATTCATCAAACGGCCAACCTACGCTGTACGTGACAACCAACGGAACCGGAAATAACCTTCTGATAAACCATACCGGGCCCAGCGGCAGCCTCGCCGTATTCCAAAGCGGTGGTACCAACATGGCGCGCATCAACAAGGCGGGAAGAGGCTTTTTCAACGATGGTACCCAAAACGGCGGTGCCGACATTGCGGAAGCGTTCGACGTGGTCGACGCAACATCTCAATATGAGCCGGGCGATGTGCTGAGCATCGCAACCTCCAAAGACCGGACCATCGAAAAAAGCGCGGGCGCCTATTCATCGCTCGTCCTGGGTGTGTACGCGACCAAGCCCGGCGTGCTCCTTACCGAGGAAAACATCGATAGCGAGCTCACCGGCAAGGTGCCGATGGGCGTCGTGGGCGTAATCCCTACCAAAGTATGTACCGAAGGTGGCGCCATTCAGCGTGGCGACCTGCTCGTGACCTCATCGATCCCCGGCGTAGCCATGAAGGCCGATCCTGCCAAAATCCAGACCGGTCAAGCCCTCGGAAAAGCATTGCAGAACTTCGACGGCGAAGGGACCGGCAAGATCAATGTGTTTGTCAATGTCAAATAGAAAAAGCTATCCATCATTATGAAATACATCCTCATCATTGCCCTGACCGCCCTCACCGGCATCACGGCCACCGCCCAGTCCCGTTTCAGAACCGACGAATCCATTGGCAGCCAATTGAAGAAAGGCACAGCGCCGGGTTTACTGTTCAGCAAGGACGTAGCCGCTAAAAAAGACACCTTGCACAAGCCCACAGCCACCGGCGGTTACGGTCAACAGCTCCGCACCAACACTCTGCCGGGCAGATTGTATAAACCAGCCTCCGAAGCCAAGCCGGAAACGAGCCCTGCCGTGCCGGTAAAGCGGGAAGGGGAATAATAAGTCATTAAAAGCAAAAGAGGCCGTCTCGAATCAATTTTTGAGACGGCCTTCTGTTTTTAATATTTTACTTCCGACCTTGGCAAACCCAATTACAGGTGAGTAAACGAATCAATAAAAAGAGTAATGATCAAAAATTATTTTTCCATAGCTATCCGAAGCTTTCGGGCAAACCTGCAATACACCTTCGTAAATCTTGCCGGATTGAGTGTCGGTCTGATGAGTGTGTTTTTAATCATTTCATATCTCACCTTTGAACTATCGTTTGACAAGCATTATTCCAACTCCGACAGAATTTATCAAATCATCAGCGAGGAAAAGGGGACAGCACCGTTTATTAAAACCGCCGAGGTTCCAGACGTACTTGGGGCTACGCTTCATGCGGAATTTCCTGAAATAGAAGCGCATACCGCCTTCTCGGATTATGAACGTACCGTTTGGGTCAATGATAAACCACACACGCTAAATTCCGTAACAGGAGCCACCAATTTTGTTCAAGTATTTAATTTGCCTTTTGTTTATGGGAATGCATCCACCTGTTTTTCTCAGCCGCAGTCGGTAGTTCTCAGTCAAAAAGCCGCAGACGAACTATTCCCGGGAGAGAGCCCTATCGGAAAAAGCATTAAACTCTCAAAAAATTCGTCGCCAGTATACACCGTGACGGGCTTGATCCGCAATGTTCCTCCTAATACAGTGTTCAAAGCAGATATTATTTTTGCACTCAATAAAGATAATGCCCCCAATATATTAGACTTTACATCTTACAGCGCTTTCGGAACTCAGTATATTCTTTTAAAGCCGGGAGGCGACATTGAAAAATTGCAGCAAAAAATAGGCGGGTTTCTGAAAAAATATAAGACCAATCAAAAGCAAGACATAGGCTTCATCAAACTTACCGACATACATCTGAGAGCATCTGATATTAGCGCCGAACTAGATAACACTGTCAATATCAAATACATATATATTCTATCAGGAGTATGTGCGCTCATTCTGATCATCGCGTGTATCAACTATATCAACCTAACTACCGCACGATCCCTGCAAAGAATTAAAGAGGTGGGTATTCGTAAAACTTTGGGGAGTAGTAGAAAGCAGCTGGCGTTCCAGTTCATCGGCGAATCCTTCTTATTTTTTGCAGTCGCCCTTGTATTAGCGATGCTGCTGAGTTACTTGGTTTGGCCGTTTTTTATTTCTATGTTAAATATCCAGTTGCCATTATCCTATCTTTTCACCATTCCAAACATCTTACTTTTAGTCGCAGCAGGTTTGCTTTCAGGCATTCTCTCAGGGGTTTATCCTTCTCTTCTCGTAAGCGGAGCCCAGTCCGCGGGCATATTGAAAAAGGAGCCACGAAGCTTCTTTCTAAATTTTCGGTTAAGAAAGGTTTTGATTGTGACCCAATTTGCCTTATCCACTATTTTGATTATTTGTACACTGGTAATATGGGATCAATTCAAATACCTTAGAAACAGACCGCTGGGTTTCGCTAAGGACCATTTATTGTTTCTTCCGAAGGCCGATATTGAAAACCATCAATACGCCTTTAAAAAAGCACTTATTGACTATCCAAATGTAGAGAATGTCAGCTTTTCAGACATTCAGGTAGGTAGTGGTTTCGGCGTTTATTCGAGTAATACGAATCCATCGGACACTGCCAAACGCTTAGATTTTGCATACATTAGTGCAGATTACGATTTTGTAAAAACTTGGAAAAT
Source organism: Dyadobacter soli (assembly GCF_900101885.1). Classification (GTDB taxonomy): domain Bacteria; phylum Bacteroidota; class Bacteroidia; order Cytophagales; family Spirosomataceae; genus Dyadobacter; species Dyadobacter soli. The sequence continues at coordinate 81,712 of NZ_FNAN01000017.1, forward strand.
TAAACTGAAAGAAGGCCGGCTATTTTCAGAAACCATCACCCGGGACGCAATCAATTTTGATTCACTTGCAAAAAAGTGCAAGGATCCAAATGTATATTCAACACGCCCTATAATTGTTTCAGAATCACTGGTAAAAGCCCTGAATATCTCCAACCCGATTAACCATGTATTGCGCGAGGGATCACCTTCTGGAACCATCATCGGCGTACTAAAAGATTTCCAATTGACTACCTTAAAAGAAACAAGCCCTTTATTGATATATGACCTCCTACGCAAAAGCTCATTTGCTTATACGTACATTCGTGTAAAAGACAGCAACTTGCCCGAGACGATAAGCCATATTGAAAATACCTGGAAAACATTTTTTCCAAACGAGACTTTCACTTACACATTTGCAGACGACAAACTGAATAGATTATACGACTCCGAACGGCGGCAAACCCAGATTTTCACCTACTTTGCATCGATTGCCATTATTATTTCTGCGATTGGTCTTTATTGCCTTGCTTCATTAGTTGTGAAACAGCGAAACAAGGAAATTGGTATCCGGAAAGTAATGGGCGCTTCGATTTCGAATATCGCAATTATGATTTCCAGCGATTTTTTGATTTTGATTGTTACAGCATTGATCATCGCATTTCCGGTCGCTTATTTGGCCATGCAACATTGGCTGCAAGATTATCCATTTCGGATAGACATAGAGTGGATGACCTTTGCCATCGCCGCTATCCTGACGGTATCGGTAGGTATGCTCACAGTAGAGCTTCAAGTAATTGCCGCTGCGAGATTAGATCCTGTTAAAAGTTTGAAAACCGAGTAGCAATCCATTCCACTATTAAAACTGAACTGTAATCGGCTTAAAGCAGATAGGCTATTGTGCTTATGCGAACCTTTCAATACAAGCAGTGATACTTCTACGATGCTACCGGCTGCGATTTTTCCGCATTAATGGCATCACAGGATTAAACTTGGTTACAGCACGAGAAAGTATTTCTCGATCTCCTTCGCTCCTGACTGTTATTACATCATAAAAGCGGCGAGCGATTTGTGGTGAACTTTGGGACTTTATTAGAGCTGAATATCATAAATTAAATATCAGAGGATCAACTTCGAAAGGCCCGTTGTAGCACCTGTGTTCTTTCAAATTTGATAGTACATCTCCGAGCTTATACTTATTATTGCGAGGCGATATGATTTGATCAATTTCTTCTATGCTAGCCCAAAACACCGTATAGTCTCCGGTGTCCTCCTTTGATAAATTGTTATCGATTGCATATTCCACAAATGTAGTAGTACCTGCTTTTACTAATATAAAAGAAGGGAAAGCATTAGCGCTATTTTTCGTTGAGTCCATGTAGGCGAATAGGTCATGCCGCTCATCAAACCAATGAGATGCTACCAGCTCCTCCCTCAGATTGAAATAGGCAATTTTATCGAATGGCTCTATTTTCTGGTAAAAAAATAGTTTGCTGCCCATGTTAATGTTGCAATCTCCTGCTTCATGGGAACTCATCTTGGTGAAATCATCTAACCTAATGGCCCCGCACGGATGTTTACTGCCATTTTTTTTCACTCTCCCCATGTTTAATAGAATTAGGTCGGAGCTGGAATTGTTCTTAAAATTCAAACGAAGTGATTTTAGCTTTTTTGCACTCGTATTAAAATGAAAAGATATACTGATTTTTGACTGACCTGTGCATCCAGCGAAGGTTATCAAAATGAAAAGCACACATATTTTATTTTTCATAATAACTAGGAAAAACGAGTCGAAGTCGTCAATGATTTTATAGGCGTGTAGAGGTATGATTAATTCTAATTTTTACATTTCACTCCAATAGCTTATTTGAGTCAGACAATTGATGATATACCTTCAATATCCTCAATACTGACTTTGAATGGTTCCACCTTTCAAAGTCAGCAATATTATGTCCCATTAAACTTAAACAATACAATATAAATATCATCTCGATCATCTAGGAATTCTTAGCTGACCTTATCCCCAACCTTGGACCGCAATCTGTTCAGTTCCCGGCGCACGTGCTTGTTGTACCCGAGTACCGAGTCGATCGGTGAACATCCAATAGAAATGTCAGCTACTGTTTCAACCATTTACAGAATAAACGTCGGTCTGGCGGAAGTACTTCTTCCAATCGAAATCCTTATACCGCAATTTGTCGCCCTCGCTCATCTGGTGACAGCTCATACACAATGCGCCCGAGCCCGCGATGATGACGTTATCGATCCCCTGTTGGGTCTGATCCAGAAATTTTACGGTGTTCTGGCGCGCATTCAGTATCCGTTTTTCGAGTACATCTTTGTACGCCCAGTTGTTATAGTCCGGAGAAGCCTTTGCCAGTTCGTATATTTTGACCGCCATTGCATGGTCCCCCGTTTTTACGATCATGTCACCCATATTCAAAAAATATCCCTCGATGTTGTGCGGCGCAATCCAGTTGTTGTAACAGGCGCGGTCTTTCCCAAGATTGTGGCCCGACAAATCGCGGTTGAGAATGTGCCGGATATCGGGGTTAGCGCGGTCAATGGGTGATGTATAGCAATCTTCGAGCGTTGTCCATTGCATTTCCAGGGCATATTTATACGGCTCGGACTGCGGGGGTAAACTGGTGTATCCGATGCCAATAGTGAACTTGTTGAATTCCGGCCAGGCGGCAATCGATTCCTGGCCTTTGAGGACGGCACTTTGTTGAACCGGCCCTGGCTGCGGTTGCAAGCTGGCATACGCCATTTCAGCATTGGACAAGAAGCCCAGAATGCGCTTATCATTGGTATTGAGCTGATACGCCCTGGTGAAATACCTGTATGCGTTGTTGATGTAATCGGGAATATTACCCAGCGGCTGCGTACTGCGCATCCCCTCGGACAGCACCCAGAAATTGGCAAAACCTAAATGCGCCGCAACCACTACATTGGTGGAATCCTCGCTATACTGCTTTTCCAACCTGCTGATGATCGTTTTGACATTGCTGACATTGCCGCTATGAAACTGTTCCCAGAAAAACTCGTTTTCGGGATCATCCACACTGTTATAGATCTTCTCGAATGCGGAAGGTTCGTGTGGATGGTCGGAGCAGGCATTCATGCACACGGCGCCTGCAAAAATGGTCATGGCTATAATCGTCTTTTTCATATGGATTTGTGGATTGAGTGTTTGGTGTCTATATGGTTCGCATGATCCGGGCTGCGATATCGCCTACGCGCATTGCTATATTTTCCAGGTCATGGAAAAGCCATTCACCGCGATGCCGCGCCAATTTCCCATTGATCACGATCGTGTCTATACAGGCTTCCTGCAAGTAGTAAAAGGCTGGATTTCGAAGGAATACCTCGTTAGAAAAGGCGTCCCATTTAAAAAGCGAGAAACAGGCTTTGCTCCCGACCGCAATGTGGGCCGACGTGTTCAGATCGGCATATGCATTCGCATTTTCCATTGAATCGAAGAAAAACTGGTTGCTTGCATAAGGTATCTGCACGGGAAATTCCATGTTTTCAAGCACCCGGTGGTTCACCAGCGAGCGGTAATATTGCAGCAACAACCGTTGTTGAAATAACAGGCTATCGGTTGAACTTGTTGGAATGTCGGTCCCGACCGACCATTTTAAACCGGGCACATCGGCCATAAACCGCGCTGCGGGCTCGCCGAGCCCGGTTTGCATTTCGGCCTCGGGTGTGATGGTTACCAGGCAACCCGCCTTGCCTACCAGTGTCATTTCTTCCTGTGAAAGCGTATTGCAATGCACCAGGTTGAGTGTTTCGGTCAACAGGCCGTGCTCGGCGAGCTGCATGACAGGCTTGTTGATTTTGCCCAAAAGCGAGCAGCCGATGTGCATCGAAGCCGGAATCTGCAATGCCCTGGCCAGTTCGATATCTGCCCGGTTGACGTCCATTACCGCAAATTCCGGCCCACGCATCCCCATTCCGATCCGGACGTTCGGTGTCATATTACCAAACTTTTTGACCAGGGCTTCGATATACCGGTCGTGACGGGTAATGCTATGGTTCCAGTATTTCTCACGCTCGATGGCGGAGGTAGCGTGCAGGAAGAGCACATTGAGCCCCGAATCCAGAGCCGCCTGCGCTGCCGCATCCGCATGTTCCGCAGAATTCATAATGTGCGACCAGTCGAAAACAGTAGCGATACCGGCCAGCGCGCATTGTATATAGCCGTAAAGATTTATATAGTACAACTCTTCCGCGCTGATCTGTGACGCGATGTTGCCGGCCACTTTGTCGAGATATTCCAAAAGCATCATATCCGATGCCACGCCTTTGAAAGGCGCCTGCCATACGTGGCGGTGCGCATCGGTCAGGCCAGGCAGGGCAAGCATCCCCTCGCCGTTTACGACATCCGGTCCGTATTCTTCCGTACCGCTCTCGGTGATCGCGGTGATGATGCCCGCTTCTGAAATGTGAATGTCCGACCTATTTGTGATTGGGCCGCCGTCAAAAATGTGAACGTTTTTAATGATCATGGCTTTACTGTCAATGTTTTTTCAATTTGATAATGCTTTTGAGTAATGAGTCCTTTTTGCCATCAGGAAGCAGATTGAACTTGATCCACAGACGGTTATCGCTTTGAAAGACGACCTCCCATTCGTCGGCTTTCGTGCTGGTCTGCGGGTCTGTGAGCGTGAGCGTTTGAGACGAGCGCTCGTAGGTCCAGTTGTAGATATGCTTTTCGCCGGGCAGGTGTTTCTTCATGGCATAGAGCAATTCTGTTTTGGTTTAACGGAAGGATTCCTCCCGATTTCCTGACAAAATTGCAACTGCAAAGCACTGATGACCAATTACAACCGGACGAAGTGGGACATTTGGGGGGTCAACCAGCGGAACTAACGGCTCATCCGTAGATATCCCGTTTCAAGTGCTTTTTATCCCCGGCCGTCTGAATATTCTTCCAAAAACGTGTCATGGTAGCCAACTTTGGATAGTTACCAACCATCGAGAACCGCATGCCATCTATGAGATTACCGAAATACATAGCCAGCGAATACCAGCTTATGCTAGGGATTCTGATCCCGTATTCGGTGCTTTTGAACTTTTTGATTTTTTCCAAACCCTATTTTAACGACTACGTTTTCGCCGTCCAGGTCACGCTCATCACGCTCTCGATCAAAGTAGTGGATTGGCAGCTCCACACGATTATCGCGATGGCATTGGCGGGAAAATTTCTGAAACCTGCCGACACCATGCGCCGGATAGGCGTTTCGCTGCTTCTTTTTGTCCCCCTTACCGCATTGGTTAACACGTTGATATTTGTGTTTTACTACCAAACCGGCATCGGAGAAGCTTACTTTAACACCGAAAATTACGGTTGGGTGCTCATATCGGGCGTAGGACTGAATATGCTCGCAACGTTCCTGCATGAGGGAATGTCCAATTTCGAAAAATGGAAGGCTGCGCTCACCGAAACGGAGCAGTTGAAAACCGAATATGCCAAAAGCCGACTGGAAGGGCTAAAAACGCAGGTGAACCCGCATTTCCTCTTCAATAGCATCAATACGTTGTCAAGCCTGATCGGCGAGGACCCCGGGAAGGCGGAAGTGTTTCTGGATGAAATGTGTAAAGTATACCGCTATCTGCTCAAAACCGACGAAGGCGAGTTCGTAACCCTTCAAACAGAGCTGCAATTCCTGAATTCATGGTTTTACATTCTGAAAATCCGCTATGGCCAGGCCATTCATTTCGATATGGACGTGGACAATAATTCCCTTGAAAAACGCATCCCGCCACTCACCTTGCAGCTGTTGATCGAGCAGATTCTGAATCGGAACATCATCAGTAAGCTCAAACCGTTGCGGATATGCATTACTGTGACGGACGCCGGGCGGCTGGCATTGCAGCATACGGTGGCATTGAAAATTGCCGTGGAGGACCAGGCAGGTAACGCCGGGCTGGAAAACGTAGTCAACAAATTCCGGCTGCTCGACCTGGAACCGATGCGCATTGCCCGTAATGGTGACACGCAAACCATCGAAATTCCACTCACGTGAGCACATTTGAGGTTATGTTTTTGCCATTTCGCCTGAAAAATCACCAATTCGTCGGCAAGTGGTTGTATCCGCGCATAATCCTTGGCACATTTGTTCAGCCCATGAAATAATACAGTAAATTACTATGAAATCTACCCACAGATACAACGAATGTTCCATTACCGGCCCTCTTTCATCGAATGGTTGACGCTTGTATGCATGTTCCCGATTGTGATATGCACGGCGGGTTATCAGCTGTATGGAAGCCGTTATTTCCACGACGTCGAGGTTTTTGCGGTCACCACGTCTTTGATCGTGGCGATTTCGCTTACGTGCTGGTATTTCCATTTTATGCTGATCCAAAAGTTTGCCGCGTTCTTCCCTACATTCAAAGATATGTGGAAGCGCGTGCTGGCAATGATCTGGCTGGACATCATCGTCCTGAAAATCAACATGGCCATTGCTTTCTACGGATTCGACGCGGTGCATTTATTCGGGTATGAATTTGTGCATGAAAATTTCGTATTCAGCTCCATTATCGGCATCACCGTCACGGTCATCGGCATTACCCTTTGTGAAACGGAATACGTATTCAAAAAATGGAAGGAAAGCCTCGCGATGAAAGAACTGGCGCAAATGCAGTACCACGAGCAGGAGTTCGAAAACCTGATCAGGCAGATCAACCCGCATTTTTTGTTCAATAATCTCAATACGCTCTCCTCACTGATTACCACCGACCCGGCCAAAGCCGAATATTTCCTGGACGAGCTTAGCAAAGTGTACCGATACCTGATGCGTAATAACCAGGAAGTGCTCTCGACGCTGGGAAATGAAATGCAGTTCATAGGTTCTTACATCGCCCTACTCCAAATCCGGCACGGCCAGGCGATACAGTTCCAGATGGTCGACCTTACCTCCTTCGAAGACCGGATACTTCCCTCGCTGTCACTACAACTGCTTGTCGAAAACGCAGTGAAACACAATATGGCCCGGAAGGACCGACCATTGCAAATTTCCATTTCGGTAGACGGGCAGGAAAGGCTGGTGGTTGAAAATAATTTGCAGCAAAAGCCGGGAAACGTCCCGTCCAATAAAATCGGGTTATCCAATATTTCGCTTAAATACAAGATGCTCGGCCAACCCGCGGCTTTGATCGAGAAAGATGAACGCACTTTCAGGGTGAGGCTCGCATTAATGCACCGCGGCGAGGTGGAAGAGCATCATCAGGTACTTGCGCATTTACCTGCCTAATAAATGACTGATCTACAAAATCATGATGAAAGTACTTATTATCGAAGACGAAGACCTGGCGGTGGCCAAACTCAAACGGTCACTGCAAAGCATCGGCCGTGACATCGAAATCGTGGGCACTACCGATAGCGTGGAGGGCACCGTGGAATGGCTCAATAAGAACCCCGCCCCAGACCTGATCCTGGCCGATATTGAGCTCGTCGATGGGCAGAGTTTCGAAATCTTTAATCGTGTGGAGGTTTCCAGCACGGTCATCTTCACGACCTCTTACGATGAATATGCATTGAAAGCATTCAAGGTCAATAGCGTGGATTATCTGTTGAAACCGGTGCAGAAAGAGGAATTGGAAGCCGCCCTGAACAAATTCACCAACTGGATCGAAAAGCCCAAACAGGCAGGCGCTCAGGGCCAGCCGGTCGTCAACATCGAAAACCTGGCCGCGCAGCTGCACCAGCATATGAACACGCGGCAGTACCGAAGACGCTTCTTGGTTAAAAGTGTGCAGAAACTCGTTTCGATCAACGTGGAAGATATCGCCTACTTCTATTCGGAAGAAAAGCTGGTATTCTTCAAAACGTATAACAATAAACGTTTTGTGGTCGATTACACGATGGATGAACTGGAAAACATGCTGCAACCGGAAAATTTCTACCGGATCAGCCGGTCTTTTTTCGTTTCCCCAGCCGCTCTGGACCAGATCAACGACTATTTTGGCCACCGGCTTGCGCTAAAACTCCGGCCAGATCATGAAAAAGAAGTGATCGTAAGCCGGGAAAAGGTAACGGATTTTAAGCATTGGCTGGGTAAATAGCAGGCGGCGCCCATTCCGGCTTTATCCCTAAAAGTCCCAGTTCGGCAAGAAGCCACGCCAGTTCACACCACAGCAGATTGCCGCACAACACGCCAGTAACCAGTTTTGCACTACAATGAACTGACAGGCTGCCTGCATAGAGGGGTATCAGGTAGAAGTTTCGGCTTTTATATATCGTCAGCAGTCTTAGCATAAATTATCACCTTACCGCCATGAAAATCACCATCACAGGAGCTGGTATTGCCGGTCTTTGCGCGGCCATCGCTTTTACGAAAGCGGGTTATGAAACAACGGTCTTCGAGGCCGCTCCGACCATCATGCCGGTCGGAGCAGGGCTGGGCCTGGCGCCGAATGCCATCAATGCATTGGCCGCGCTCGACATTGCCGACGACATCATTCCGCTGGGCCGCCGTCTCCCTTATTTCCGAATCCTCGACCGCTCGGGCAAAGTCATTTCCGAGAACAACAGCGATATGATCGGCCGGAAATTCGGTTTGGATAACTTCACGATTCATCGCCGTCAACTGCACAATGCATTGCTCAGCGAAGTCGACCCTGCCTCTATTCACGCGGCGAAAAAGGCCGTCGGTCTTGAAAACGACGGGAGCCAGCTTCGCCTGCATTTCGCGGATGGTACCAGCTTCAAGACCGACTATCTCATCGTCGCCGACGGTATCAATTCGGTGATCCGCCAGCAAGTGGCCCCTAATGCACAAAAGCGTTACGCGGGCTACACCTGCTGGCGCGGTGTGATCGACAATGCGGGCGCGCTCGCAGAAGGTGCTTCCGAAACCTGGGACACGACCGGCCGCTTCGGCATTGTTCCGTTGCCCGATGACCAGCTTTACTGGTTTGCATGTGTGGCGGCCGATGCCAACGATGCGCGGTACGGCAATTTTGTTCCTCAGAACCTGGCGCAGCATTTCAGGCATTTCCATACGCCGGTCCCGGAAATACTCGCCCGTGCCCATGGACAAGCCCTGCTCCACCACGATATATACGATCTTGCCCCGCTCGAACATTATGCTTACGGCAACGTGCTGCTAATCGGCGACGCCGCCCATTGTGCTACACCCAACATGGGCCAGGGCGCATGCCAGGCCATTGAGGATGCTGCGACGTTATACACAGAACTCTGTAAGGATGTCCCGCTGGAAAACGCATTTATAGCATTCGAAAAGCGACGGCTGGAACGCACCCAATACATTATCAGTCAGTCGCGAAAAATAGGAAGTCTGGCGCAAATCGGGAATCCGCTGCTGGCTAGTCTCCGTAACACGGCGCTTAGACTAGCGCCGGCATCGCTTCGTGAAAAGCAATTCGAAAAACTCTACAACGTGACATTCTGAAAATAGCACTCCGGCGCATTTCAGTTTAAATATCAATCCAAAGCCATGAAATACACAATTTTATTCACCACTTGAGACCTTCAACGATTTTGGAAAGCTCGAAATAATCGAGGATACCCTCCGGTAACAGGAAGCGGACTAGGGCTAAATAGGATTCTTGCAATGCATTTACTATTGATTCATTGCAAAACAACTACTTTTTTCACCGCCCCCCAAGTTTTCGGACTGATCCCGAAAACAGTGAAAAAATGACGTTTTTAAACAAAAAAGCGCCCTTTGAGGAGCTTCAAGTGATCCCGCTGGAATCGCAAAATATCGACGAAAGTAGTTGATTATCAAATGTCTTACCCGAGCGAATCGAATAGGTGACTGAATTGGGGACCGAATGAAATGATCGAATTTGGCTTCAATTCAAATATTTTCCGTATCAAATTTAGTCATCTAAGCATATCTATCCAAAGTTATGTAATCTATTATATGATCAACAATGAATTAATCCTCTCATTAAGACTGAAAAAGGTTAGTGCCGCCTAAATTCAAGTTTGCCTTTCAATTTCACTCCCTGCCAAATCTGTCGAAGACTCTTTATCGGGGATTTTTTCTGTTTTAGAAGCAAATAGGATATCGACGGAGCTATACTTTTAAAAGCGGGGCGGTCATTGTTATCTACCCAAATCCCTTCTGTTCCCAAGCCCAAGGTCAATTGATTGAGGGGCCTACCGATAACCCAGAGGCTATCCGGTTGTCGTAAGTACCAAAAAAGGCTTCCACAATTGTCCCGCTCTGGCGGGAGGAGACCAAATGGCTCTGCGCATTTGTGTCCACGTCGAATATAGTCATGAGCACGATGCCCACAATAAATGAATATCTATTCATTATAGTGAGGTTAGCACTTAACGGAAATTTATAGAGGTACTGTAATGCCTGTTACGGCTTATGGGTGCTTCGAATCAACACTAGGCCCTCCTTATCGTCGATGATAAGACTTCTTTTATGAATTGATACGGATAAAAGTGATCACGACCCAATACGCCCATCCATTCTATGGTAACCGGTTGGCCCATCCCGCGAATACTGCATTCAGTAGTTAATATTTCTTTATCACTTGTCATCTTTTTCAATAAATCGCTACTAATGGTGTGGATTAACTGAAAAAAGATGAACAGATTACAAATTCTCATACTCGCCTTTATTTGTGTGCTAGGGCTTCTGACAAGATCAATAGCCCAGATTCAAAAAGAACAGATTGACTTGCTTGACAGTTATTTGAGCGTACAGCAGCAATCAATTGGCTTCAACGGTACAGTCATGATTACCAGAAATGATAGTATAATCTATCAACGATCTGTTGGAAAAGCGTCATTGGAGCTCGACGTAACGTTCTCTTCGGATCCTGTTTTTCGAATAGCATCAATCACTAAACAGTTTACTGCCATGCTGATTGTGTTGGCGGCCGAAGAGCAAAAGTTATCGCTTGGCGATCATCTCAGTAAATATTTTCCTCGGCTTAGCCAATCAGATTGGCCTAACATCACTATCAGGCAATTGCTTACTCACACCTCCGGCCTCCCACACGATGAAGGGATTGCAGATTACTGGGAGAAAATTTCGTTTCTTCCACTCTCGGAACGGCAGGCTGCAGATGAGATACTCAAACTGAAACTGTTGTCTGTCCCCGGAACAGAGACGCATTACTCGAGTCCTGGCTACTTTTTGCTGGCAAGTATTCTCGAAATAGTTTACCACAAAAGTTATGATGCGATCCTAAGGGAGAAGATTACTGCTCCATTGCATATGGATCATACAGGAGTAGGCAATGCAACTGACATTATTAAAGGAATGGTTTCCCCGTATCATCAATTAGCAAATCGACTGATCGCGGCACCACATCGCGACTCTGCGTTAATGAAGGGTTCGGGCAACATGTATTCAACTGCGAGCGATCTATCGAAGTGGAACAATGCCTTAAACGGCAGTAGTCATTTCAACAAAATGGTCATTGATCAGCTGTTCACCATTCAAAACTCGCAGCCGGTTAACGGACGTAGCGAATCTTATGGTTATGGCTGGTTTCTTAGGCGAACGTCAAACCGGGAAAGAGATTTCAATTTTACTGGTGGCGGGACTTATGGATGTTCTGCTATTTCGGGATACTATCCAAATGCAAAGATTTCTGTGGTTATCCTAAGTAACGTTTCCACTTTGCCTGTCGGAGAAATGCAGTCCGATATTGAAAGCATCGTTTTTGGAGACAGCTTTGATATGCCGGTTGCGCAAACCCAAGTGGTAATGGACGCATCTCAGCTCGACAAATTCCAAGGAGCGTATACTGCGGATAGTGGCCATGTCTTACTGATTTTTTTTAAAGGAGAGCAACTCTATGCGAAAATGGGACAAAACCCATTCTTCGAACTGTATCCCTCGGAGAACTTGGTGTTCTTTGGTAAAAAGGTACCCGTGCAGATTGAATTTGAAAACGGTTCAGATAACACCATCAAAGGCCTAAAAGCCAAACTCAAAGGACAATCAATTCATTTTCTTAAAAGCAGGTAGCATGGAAAAGCAGTTTTTGGAGATGATCACCATGCATAGGGCCAGCATTCATAAGGTGTCACGACTTTACCGGGATAGCCCTGAGGATCGCGAGGATCTTTTTCAGGAGATCGTTTTACAGTTGTGGCAGTCGTTCCCAAAATTCGAGGGAAAATCCAAGCAAAGTACTTGGGTATACAAAATTGCCCTTAACACTGCAATGGCATGCTATCGAAAGAAAAGCATCATATTATCATTTACAGAGCAATTACCTGACAAGGAAGACAGCAACATCGATGGCGAAGATCGGGAAAGAGAGGAGCAGCTGTTTAAGATATTAAAAACGTTAAACGAAGCGGACAGAGCTCTACTCGCATTGTATTTTGAAGACTTCGACTATCGCGAGATGGCAGAGATAACGGGGTTGAGCGAAAACCACATTGCCGTAAAGATGGGAAGAATCAGATCCAAGTTAAAAAAGACCTTAAATCCAGCAAAATGAGTATCGACGAACTAAAAAACGATTGGAAAAATCTTCAGCCGGAAAATAATGGCATGAAAGAGCAGCCAATGATAAAAAAAGGTAACAAGCACTTAAATGCCATCAGACTGCGGCTTGCCATAGAAATGGTCTCATACGCGCTATTTTTGACTGTTTATTATACGATGTTTGATGGAGACAAAAGGCCGCTCTACGCCAATTTATTACTTGTTGGATCTTTTCTTATGGTCATCATCCATAGCTTGACGGGCTACATGGCCGCAAAAAACATTGTATCAGGAGAAGATATTTTGCAGTCGATGACGAAATATCACAAAAAGCTTAAAGGATACGCCATGGTTTCTTTGCTGACACGGACGGCTTCATTGATTTGCCTATTAATTTTCTTTGTTTCTTCCATAGAGCTTGATACTGCGAAAAACTGGATGCTTTTTGGCTTGGCCTTGCTCGTCGCCATTCAGGCCTATATAAATTATAAGATATGGTCTGCCAGAATAAAGCGAATAGGTGATTGCATTGAAAATTGGCACTCGTAAAGTAAAGTCTTCCGACCAGACTGGCCTAGCGCCTCAGCCATTTATCTGGAAATTTGCCTCTTACTTTCACTAGGATTTTGCCCGAAAACTTTCTTGAATTCGTTGCTGAAATGTCTAGCGCTATCATATCCGATGATCGAGGCCACTTCGCTGACGTTATATACGCCTGATTCCAGTAGCTTTTTGGCCTCACCGAACCGTATCGTCTTCATAAAATCGTTCACCGTCATCCCGGTCAACGAACGTATCTTCCGGTATAAAACCGATACACTCATGCCCGCATGCCTAGCCAGTTCGTTGACACCAAAGCCGGGCTCGGATATATTTTCGATCACCGACGCCTTTAGCCTAGCAATAAATAGCTCATTTGCACCCTGCAACGTACTACCGCTCGCGTCCTGACCTGCCGACAGTGACTTTCTGTATTGTTTCTTCTGTTCATCTCGAAGACTGATAAGATTCTTGATCTTCAATTGCAATATCCGTGGGTCGAATGGTTTGACCAGATAGTCGTCAGCGCCTGCCGTCAGGCCTTCAATGATTTGCTCATTCTGGGTCCTGGCAGTTAGCAATACTACCGGGATATGAGAGGTCGTCATGTTGCTTTTCAGCCGGGCGCTCAGATCCAGACCATTCATCTCGGGCATCATCACGTCAGAAAGAACGATATCGGGAAGATGCTCCTCTGCTAATTTCAGTCCCCGCTGCCCGTTTTCGGCTTCAAGGATACCGAAGTCCCCCTGGAAAAGATCTTTGATAAACGCGCGCAACTGTTCGTTGTCTTCGATGATCAGGATCGTATTGCTTTGTTTTTCAGCAGCGTTGCTTTCAATGCCGGGGACTTCAATTTCGTCGGTTACCGTTCCGCCGACGTAATCATTGCTTTTCACTACTATCTGATCTGGCGAAAAATGGCGGTTTTCACGCAACAGCCGGATCGTTAGCGCTGTACCGCCCTGGGATAATCCGGTAGCAAGCTTGCTTTCAGCATTTAGGTAACCGTGGTGCTGCTCTACAATGCTTTTCGAAAGTGCCAGGCCAATGCCGTAGCCAGGTTTTTCTGAGTCGGCCTGGTAGTAGTAAGTAAACAGTTGCCGCAAATGCTCTTCGGATATTCCAGCGCCATTGTCCTGGACGGTAATGCTTACTTCGCTGGATATCTCTACAATGCGCACAACTACCTTACCGCCTTCGGGCGTAAACTTGTAGGCATTGCTGAGTAGGTTATAGAATACCTTCTGCATCTGGGCAATATCCAGCCAAAGCAGCACCGGCGTGTCAGGACAGACAAGCAAAGTTTCTATTTCCTTCTCCCTGGCCAAGTGTTCAAATGCCGCAATGACGTTTTTGATAATTTTTGTTACATCGTGCTGCTGCACCTGCAGCCGGACTCCACCAGTCTGGATTTTGCGAAAATCAAGCAACTCGTTGACCAGCAGCATCAGCCGGTCGGAATTGTTTCTGGCGTAGTTCAAGTTATTTTCAATGTTTTTTCCCTCTTTGAATTGCTCATAGACCTTTTCCAAAGGCCCAGAGATCAGCGAGAGGTGCGTTCTGATTTCATGGGATACATTTGTAAAAAAATCGAGTTTAACCTGGTTCAACGCAGTCTCTCTCCTAAATGAGCTACGTAGCCATATAAAACGGGTAATGCCATAAACAGCAGCTGCAAACAACAAAACATAGAAAAGATAGGCATACCAGGTTTTCCACCAGGGCGGAAGTATCGTAATATTTAGCTTAATCGGATTGGGGTTCCAATATCCGTCACCATTCGCTGCCCGTACGCTAAGTACGTATTCCCCGGGAGGAAGATTCATATAAGTGGTAGAAGGGTTTGCAGAATAGATCCATTTGTCGTCGAACCCCTGCAACTTATAAGCGTATTGGGCCCGCTCCGATCTTGGGAAACTAAGCAAGGCAAAGTCGACCGAAAAAATGTTCTGGTTGTAACGGAGGGTTAATCTTGTTGTTTGACTTAGATTTTTCGTAAGCAAACCTGTGTCATCTCCCGCCTTCACTTCACGGCCAGATAATTTCAACTCAGTGAACACGAGTGCTGACGAGTCATTCCTAACTTTGATCTGTTTGGGAGTGAACTCGAAAATTCCTCTGTTTGTAGTAAAATAAAGATTGTTATTGGGCACCTGTACGCTCGATGCTGGCCGGGATATTCCATTATAGGGCAGCCCATCCTGATAACTGTAGGTTTGCGACGTGTTCTTATCCGGGTGGTAGCGCGTGAGTTCGGCATCGGTGGCTAGCCAGATGTAGCCGTCACTGTCAATCTGGAGATCTTCGATTTTTGAAAGTTGTATTTTTGGGTCGAGTCGAAATTGCCTGGATTTCTCTTCAAAAAATTGTAACCCTTGCCTGGTAGCAGCCCATATCCTGCCTCTACCATCTTGCCCCATGCGTTGTACTGCCGCGAAGTTCCCACCGCCTATCCTCTTGTCAGTAGCCACTTCTTCAAAGAAAGTCGCGCTGCGTTTGAGAAGAAATACCTGATCGCCGCCACCGACCCAAATATTCTGGTGGGAGTCTTCCATAATGCCGTGCGCATAGCCGACCGACGTGTGTTTAATAAACCGGCCTGTTTTCTTATTAAAGGACAATGCCCCTAACGGCCCTACTAACCAAAACCGATTTCGGCTGTCTTCAAGAATATCCGTAACCCGGCCAGATTCCAGACCTTTTTTCCCTTCAATTACCAAGGGGTAGTCTTTCTGAACGCGTGTTTTTATATTGTAGCTCGTGATCATCCCGGTTCCGGCACCCCAAAGTGTCTCGTCCCCGTCAAGATAGAAATGGAAGTAGCCATTTGACTTCTTTAACTTTAGATCAAATGACGCTGTTCGTCTGCCTGAATTGTCAAACAGCTGTAACATTCGCATATGCTGATCGATCAGCCAAAGTTGCCCTTTTTTGCTTCTACCGATCCATGAATCCGGATAACGGGCTTCGGAAACTTGACCTACTTGGGACGGCCACGGAACGAAGCGTGGGGCACCCGGGTAAAAGTTACTGATACCTAAGAAATGGGTACCCATCCAAATGCCGCCCTGCCGATCGAGGCACATCGTTTGGATGCTGTTATCTGCCAGACTGTAAAGATTACCCTCCTGATTCCGATACCAGGTAGCTTTTCGGCTCACCGGATCGAACCGGGCAAGTCCGGAGAGGTTGGCAATCCACAATTTGCCTGTGCCGTCAGGAAGTATCTTGGTCACTAACGGGATATTCCCATCCGGGTCGCGAAACTCCGGCACCG
Source organism: Dyadobacter soli (assembly GCF_900101885.1). Classification (GTDB taxonomy): domain Bacteria; phylum Bacteroidota; class Bacteroidia; order Cytophagales; family Spirosomataceae; genus Dyadobacter; species Dyadobacter soli. Next base: position 97,954 of record NZ_FNAN01000017.1, read on the forward strand.
GACGAAATGTCTTGGTAGCAATATCGAACTGAACTATTCCGCCCGAATTGGGTCCGAGCCATATGACGTTTTGATCATCAAGATACTGGGTAGGAAACTCGTTATGCAAGGGCGCCTTATCTTTCGAATTGTATCGGAATGTTGTCACGGCAGCGCCATTCCTGGGTACCTGGACTATACCATCGAAACTTCCCACCCATAAATCGCCGCTGCTGGTCTCACTCGCTGAAATTATCGACTGACTACTGCCCTTCTCAAAAATACGGTGTAGCACATGGCTGACCTTTACCCTGCTGGCTGTGACCTCAATACTGTTAAGTCCATAAGGAGTTCCAACCAGTATCCGGTGATTACGATCTTCCGAAATAAAGTAGATCTGGTTATTGCGCTCCGGGTTCGCGTTAGGCAGATTATGGTCTATGTGCGTAAAATCATCTGTTTCGGAATTATAACGATCAAGCCCGCCCGAACCTCCAACCCATAAGTTGCCCTTCGAATCACAAAAGAGGGCTTTGAGCATGTCTGAAGAAATTGAATTGGGGTCAGACGAACTATGTTGATATTTCTTTAAGGTATGAGAATCGTACCGGAACAGTCCGGCGAATGTGGCAAACCAAATGAACCCTCGCGCATCCTGAGCAACAGCCCTCACATCGGACATCGGCTTGCCTCCCGGTGCGGAAATATTTCGAAAGGCCTGGGCCCTGGTAAGATTTGCGGTACAGATCAACGCAAGAATGAATAGTGGGAGCCGAATTGAAAATATGGACCTCAACACAGTAATTGGATATTTAACCGAGACTTCAGCGTGATCTGATAAAGCGAAATGCATGAATTAACTTTCAAACAAGATAGTGGCACAACGAAATAAATATAGCGGCGAAATCAGCGGTCATTTGAGACAGCTAACCGACACAAGTAAGTGCAAAATTCCTAATTAAGCCCACTTATTGACCCGACGGACTTCGAAACTTACTGGGATTCTTTCCGAAAAGCTTTTTAAACTCATTGCTAAAATACCTAACACTTTCATAGCCAACCATCAATGCTACCTCGTTGACCTGGTAAGTACCTGACTCCAGAAGCCGAAGCGCCTTTTGCATTTTGATTGTCTTCATAAAATCGTTGACCGTCATGCCTGTCAACGATCGTACCTTGCGGTATAAAACGGAAACGCTCACGCCAACCTGAAATGCCATTTCATTGACTCCAAAATTGGGATGGGATATGTTCTCTATAACCAGGCTGCGAAGCTTATCAATGAATTCGTCGTTAGCACCTGCGATGATCCACCCGTCTGCACCCGACGAAAGCGTCCTCCCGGTGTACTCCTGAATGGCTGTCCGCGTTTTGATCAAATTTTGTATCTTCAATAATAAAATATTCGCAGCAACAGGTTGGACCAAGTAGTCATCCGCCCCCGCTTGAAGCCCCTGAACTACCTGAGGCAATACACTCTGCCCCGTCAAAAGGATAATAGGAATATGAGATGTACGCAAATCTGCTTTTAATTGGCTGCATATCTGTATACCATTTTGTTCAGGCAGTGTAACGTCACACAAAATCAGATCAGGAATATTTTCAAATGCCATTTTTAGCCCTTCAGACCCGTTTACTGCTTCCAGTACATGATAGATTTCAGAAAGCAGCTCAGACTCAACCGCTCTAAGCTCATCGTTATCTTCTATCAACAGAACAGTGAATTTTTTTCCGGACGGCCCAGAAAGCCCTGATACTTGGAGTGTTCCGACCTCAGAACTGGAGTAATCCGTAAAAACAGTTTCGCTTTTAGCGAACTGGTCACTCGAATAATGACCGGAACCGGAAAGAAACCCCACCGAAAAACGAGTTTGGCCCTCCTGCCTCTCAATACGCTGCTGGCTGGTAACACTAAGTTTGGCATTATGTAAATCGACGATCGTCTTTGAGAGAGCCAGACCAATGCCATTCCCTTCTTTTGAATCGCCATTATTTCCCTGGAAAAATTTATCGAACATGCGGCCTATCTCTTCCCTAGAAATCCCTAAACCACTATTGGTCGCGCTGACGGCAAGTTGTTTGCTTCCATTTTCCATCTTATGATAATCCAGCAGCTCATTCAATAGCTGAATGAGTTGCTGCGAGTTATTTCTGGCGTGGCCTAGATGGTGTTTGGCAACCTGATCATCGTCAAGTAAACGAAACGCCTTTTCGAGACGCCCTTCGATAAGCGAAAGGTGCGTGCGCGCATCGTGGGATACATTTGCATAAAAGTCAATCTTAGCTCCATACATTTCACTGTCTTTTTTAAGGGCAGCCCTGGTCCGAAGCAATCGAATCTGCAGATAAATTAGTCCTCCACCAATCGTCATGCAACACAAGTACACAAACCATGTTTGCCACCATGAAGAAAGTACCAAGAGAAGCCCGAATAGGATCCGAGAACCTTTGCCAGTGGAGGTCCTGATGGCAAATTGTGCTTTACTGGCAAAAAAGTATGGGTAGGCAGCAGAAGCGATGACTACCAAATTCGACTTCCTTTTACGCTGCTTTTCCCACGGACTGTCAAAGGGCACATCAATATTTGACGATCCGTCTGCGACCATACAGCGTCCTGAACTACCGTTTTCCGCTCCATGCCGTAAAATCCGGGCATCAGCCTGGTCAAACCGTAGGCAAAAGAGGCATAGCAACAATTCGATGAAATAAGCAGATATCAAGGTAAACGGGCGGCTGGTTTGTCGAAATTATTCTCTTGTAACTGAGGCACGACAAACTTAAATACCTCGAATCAATTTGCACTAGGGCCACACGGGGCAAGGTCAGTTATACAAGAAATATGCACAAAATTGACAAGATAATAACTAAGAGTCGGTGGTATAACGTGCCTGTGGCAAGCAGTCAGATATAGCATCAGCAGTTCCTTTTTGACATTTCTTCTAGTGTTCGGGGCATACAATTTTCTACATATTTGGGATCGAATAAAGTTTACACTAACGAATCTTCGAATCGACGTGAGTTTCTTCCATTGATCCGGCACATGTGGTGAACTTGATAGCTTTCCCTAAAAAGTTTCCAAAACCATCCCAAAGAGTCTAGAAAAGAACTGCTGATAATATAAGAGCACAAGATTGACAATATTTCAATACTTCTCTTTCCAGCGAAATAGAAATATTGCGACGCCAAGTGTCACAAGACTAAATGTATTCTTAAGATGAAAGCATCACCTGTTTACCTCAACGTAGACTTAATAGCTATTGTTGATCCTCGCCCTATATTCAAAAGGGGTCTGAGGCAAATTTTATCTCAAACTCGTAAATCATTAGAGGTGATAGAAGCGTCCAGCTGCCAGGAGCTGGAAAGAAAATATGCCGAATACGCCCCAGAAATCATCTTTTTCTCGGGTGCAGGCCACTCGGACCTGCAAATTATCGACCTGGCTAGTTGTTTAAGACGATATAGCCCGCTCGCAGGGATAGCCGTTTATGATAACCGTCCGTCCCTGGACTTTTTGATCACCTTCTTTCAGGACAGCATTGGTGGATACCTACCAGAAGATTTCGATGAACGTGACCTTGATATGTGTATCAATTCGCTTGCCGCAGGGCTACATTATGTTAATAGCGAAGTTGCGTATCGGCTCATCACCCACAAAATGCCCAGTCAAAAGCAACCGCGAACAACAACGCTTTCAGGACTGGAAAGAAAAGTAGCAGCCTTTCTGATAAGAGGAATGACAACCTCTGAAATTGCCCATACGCTGGATCGGAGAAGCTCGACGATAAGTACTGTAAAATCGAATATTTACAGAAAGACCAATGTTCATAACATTATAGACTTGGCTACGACCCTCAAAAAGCGAGGAACTCCGCTTGAAATCCCCGGAGAAGCCTGACCACCGCAGCTGCCCGGATTACGGAAATTAATCTAAAAAACTACTTTGATTAAATAACCGCACATAATTGACAAGATTAGTGCACACTGTTTACCAGCAATATCAAAATATTTGTAAGCAATTCGTGTAAAACTTATTTGACAAAATAAACTATGTTGATACAAATCAAACTTGCTGGAATCACCACAATTGAATTGCGGAATTCATCATGAATTTAACTTGTGTGGCTACGACATAACCCGAACCTCCTTTTTCCGGAAACAAAGAGTTCCTGTTACTAACTACGTATATAGAAAGCCGTTTGTTCTATATATGAAGATATTTTGCCCTTGTTTTTCGCTATATACACTTGACACCGCCGAACGAACTTTCGTCTGCGTTGCGGAACGGATGCCTCGGGGTCTGGGTCGGGTCCGTCCGGCATCAAGTATGGACAACATGGTCGGACCGGCACGGTAAACAACACTTTTGGTGCCGGTAACGCCAATCATGCAAACAGTACCCTTTTGACTTCACAATCCAAATTAGGAAACGGTCTGGTAAGCGAAGTGATAGCTTATGAGCACGATCTGGCCCAAGCCGAAAAATTAGGATCAGGCAGGGAGACGCTAAATTTTATTCAACAATTGAATCAACTTTTTTATGAAACGAAATGTACAATTTGCCGCCATCGCGCTCGCCTCTGCGATGCTTTCGTGCTTTGGTGCGCGCGCGCAGACACCTGCACCTGGTGGCGTTGCTACCGGCTTAACCCAATGGTATAGGGCCGATGAGGGTGTAGTTTCCGGTGGTGATGGCACCAACGTTACTTCCTGGACCGATTTTGCCGGAGGGACTGTTTCTGCTCAAATAGGAACTGCACCCCGGCCGTTTTTTAAAGCAGGTGCTACGAATTACCTTAATTTTAACCCTGGGGTTAACTTTACCGCAGTTCAGCAAATGTTGGGTAACATCGCTACCCAAACCCTTTCCAATACCTCCTTCGATATTTTCACCTTAACGAAAGAGGGAATGACAGGTACCCGGTTCTTCAATATCGGGATGAACAATACGGCTATGAATGGGACCAACTGGGACCAGCCAGGTTTGTATGTCGACGGGAGAATAGGAAGCAGAAACAGCACCGGTGGAGCTTTGACTATCAGTAATCCAGGCAATATCGATTTCTCTGCCAATACGCCAAGTATTATGTACCACACTTTTACCAATACAACCATCATGAAGGGGGTAAATGGTGATGCCTTGGGTTCGGTACTAAATGTTTCTGCAAGGGGCCAGTCTACCGGCGGACATATCTTCGGGGCCAATAACGGCTCAAACCCTCCCGGGGGAGATGATGGAGGCTTTACCGGTCATATCGGAGAGATAATCGTTTATGGCAACGGCAATTTATCTGCTACCGACAGGAACAAAGTGGATTCGTATTTGGCGTTGAAATATGGTATCACCCTGCCCGCCAATGTGAATTATTTGAATTCTGACGGAACCATTATCTGGAATACCGCAGCGAATAGCACTTATCACAATAATGTGGCGGGAATCATTAATGATGAGGCCTCTGCGCTCAATCAAAAGCAGAGTATAAGTGTCAACGCAGGAAAGCAAGTTATCATCAGTACGATTGGTTTGGCGAACACAAATGTTGCCAATATAACTCCACTTTCTGATGGGCAGTCTCTGGTATGGGGCGACAACGGGCTTGTCAAAGCGCCAGCGGTCGCCTTTCCCGGAGCGGGCACCAATTTCCGGTTTGCTGCTATCTGGAAAGCTCAAAACTCTGCCAGTGCAGGTACTGTTCGAGTAGCGTGGCCCGCTGGACTTACAAATCTGAAACTAATCCAGAGCGCTGATGAAACTATCGACGGCTCTGATGTTAGCACTGATATGAGCGCGAACACCCAAGTCGTCAACGGCGTTTCCTACAACTATGCAGACGTGACTTTGGCCGACGGGGAGTTTTTTACCTTTGCGGCTTTCGTACAGGCACCGGGCGGGGTCGCAGCAAACCTTCTGATGTGGCACAAGGCTAATGACGGGGTCCCCACGGCCGGCGCTAAAAACGTTTGGAAAGATATGTCCGTTAATGGAAGGGATGTCGCCCAGAATAACAATGCGGACAATCAGCCCAGCCTGGTGACGGATGCAACCCATGCGGCCGACAGCAAAAACTATTCTTTTAACTTCAACCCTTTCTATTATTTTGACGGCTCTAACGACTTTTTCTATCGCGAAAATGATGCCTATTTCCCTTCGCCTACCAGCCCGGGCTCGACCTATGGAATTATGCATAATTCCGCATCAGGAGGCTGGCGCACACCGTATGGGTGGGGCGATGATGATCCGAACTTGAACCGTAATGGCGACAATTATTATTTGTTTAGAGATAACGGAGACGTTATCAATCAGAACCTGGGGCTGAATACGACGCCGGCTCACCTGGCAGGCATGTCCTGGAAAGGCAGCGGAGCGGCTAATAACGGCATGTACCTTAATTTGAACGGCAGGATTTACAGCAGTGCCAATACGAATATCGGCAACATCAACAATGCCGAAAATTTCGCGATAGGCTCGGAAGGCGTAGGGCTTACCGGCAACGGGAATGAAGCTTTTCAAGGCGGGGTTTCAGAAGTATTTGCATACAGTACCGATCATCAGAACTCCGCCGGAGATGAAAAGCAGCGGATCAATTCCTACCTCGCAATCAAATACGGCATTACGCTAAGCAACGATGCAGGCACGGGTACCGCCAACTATCTGAGCAGTAAGTCGGTGGTGATCTGGGATACCACCGCGAATACTGGCTATAACAGCAACATCGCCGGTATCGCCAAAGACGATAACAGCGCATTACACCAGAAGCAGTCTTTCAGCAACAATGCTGGCCAGCAGGTAATTATAGGAACCAATGGATTGGGTAATACCAATGAAGCCAATGCGGTTGGACTGAATGACGGTCAGTTTTTGATCTGGGGTGATAACGGCCTAGCCAAGGCTCCGGGTAACTACAATGCCGGACTCGGCAATGGAGTCAATGTGCTTTTCAAAGCCATCTGGAAAGCACAAAATACTGATGGTGTTGGTACTGTGCGAATTGCATGGCCTGACGGTTTGAATAACCTTACCCTTGTGCAAAGTGGGGATGAAACCTTCGACGGATCCGATATTTTTACACCGATGGCATCCAACAGCCAGACTATTAATGGCATAACTTACAATTACGCGGATGTTACTTTGTCTAATGGTCAATATTTTACCTTTGCCACTTTGGTCGAGCATGCACCGGGTGGTGTGTTCGCGGGTTTGTCACTTTGGTACCGCGCAGATATCGATGCGGCTAATACAGGCGATGCGACGGATATAACGTCATGGAGGGATTATGCATCAGGCGTAGTTTCGGCGCAACTCGGAACCGCCGCTCTTCCCAAGTTCAAGACAGGGGCTACTGACTATTTCAACTTTAACCCTGGTGTCAATTTCACTTCGGCCAATCAAACCCTTGGCAACATCACGGTTCCTACCGTTTCATCACAGGCGTATGATGTTTTCACGGCTACTAAGGAAGGGTTGGCGCCAGGAGGTAACGGCAGGGTATTTAGCGTATTGGTAAACAATACCGACCTTGCAGGAGATATCGACTACTGGGATGGCATTGGCATCATGGCCGATAACCGGATCGAGCGGATGAATACTGCTTATAACTTCCGGTACCTGGCAAATCCGGGGAACATTAACTGGTCTGCCAATAGCCCTAGTATTATGTACAATACGTTCACCAATACGACGGTATCCAAAGGATTGAACGGAGCTGCAAACGGTACGACTGCTACGCATACGGCTATTGGAACACTTACCGGCGGACACGCTATTGGCACAACGCAGTTTTCGGGCAATGGCAGCGATAACGCAGGATTTACGGGTAATATCGGCGAAGTTGTGGTTTATGGTGGGGGTAACATTACTGCTGCTGAGAGAAATAAAGTCGATTCTTACCTAGCCGTCAAATATGGTGTTACGCTTAGCAACACTAACAATTACATTACATCTGCCGGAGACACCGTATGGTATGCTTCTTCCAGCGCGTCATTTTATAACAATGTGGCAGGTTTAGGTAGAGATAATATCTCGGCATTGCACCAGAAACAAAGCCGCAGCCAACACGCCAATACTAACAATCAGGTTACTATCGGGCTCGGCGAAATTGCTGCCACCAACGCAACTAACCCCGGCACAATCGCCGACGGCCAGTTCTTGGTCTGGGGTGATAATGGCCAAACGCAGGCGATGACCAACAACAGCAGCAGTTACTTCGCCTTCACATACAACGGAAGCTTGGACAACGGTCGCATGACGAAACGCGCATGGAAAGTCCAGAACACAGCGATGGGACAAGAAGTGCTGATCCGGTTCCCTCAGGCCTCGGTAGGAAATACGACTTTCCTTGATGAAGGCTGCAGTCAGTTTGTATTGATTCTGGCGGACGACGCGGGATTCACTACCAATGAATATGTGGTGCCGTTAACGTCTAACGGGACAGATTACGAAGCAAAACATACATTCCCCGCAGGAGTTAGCTATTTCACTTTCGGCAAAGTAAACGGGTGGGCCCCAGGTGTTGTTCAGCTCCCTGCCACAATAACCTCGGCGCCGGATTTCTCCACCTGTGCTTCCAACAGCTGGTACTATGCTAAGCAAACAACGAGCACTGACAAATACTTAGCGATTCAAGGCATGACAGTCACTCAGTTGGGCAATTTGGATGTAGTCATAGACCCCGTCGGAGCGGAATTTAATGGTACAATCCATACCAAATTAATGCCGCGTGTCGCCACGGCAACCGATACGGGAGCAGGCACCTACACGGGCGTGAAAGTAAGGGTTTATTATAGCCAGGCAGAAATGGACGCAACCACCGTCAGTGGGGCGCAGAAAAGTGCCTGGTTCAAATTTGAAGGTGATGCCAACGCGGTGCGTGCCGACATCAATGCCGACGGACTTTTGAACCCGGAAAAAGCGATCGAGCTTGTTCCAAGCAGTAGTGGCGTAGAGGACGGTATCAAATACGTAGAATTTGATAATATCACCTCATTCTCTTCATTCGTCTACGTTTCCACGACGAACGAAACGGCGCTTCCTGTAACGCTCGTCCGCTTTGACGCGGTCAGAAAAGGCAACTCGGCGTTGCTGTCCTGGAATACCTCGGAAGAATCGGCCAACGAGGGATTTGAAATCCAGCGCGGCGCCTTAGGCACTAGCTGGCAGACTATCGGCTTCGTGAACGGGCAAACCAAAGACGGTAACAGCAACGCACTGCTGCATTACACCTTCTCGGATGAGACCCCGATGGCAGGCAAGAACTACTACCGCCTCAAACAAGTGGACTGGAACGGCAGTTCTCATCTCAGCCGGATAGCTGTGCTTGACTTCTCGGCAGACGGTAGAGGCCTGGTGCTGTATCCTAACCCGGTTGCCGCCGGGGCACTTACCCTGGACTTGCCCGAAAGCGGAATGCTTGAGGTGAAGATTTATAATCTCTTTGGCACCCAGGTGAAGGCTTACAAACAAAGCAGCCGCGTGCTGGATTTGAAAGGGCTTCCATCAGGCAAATACGTTGTCAAAATAGTTTCCAGCAATGGTCGGATTTATGAAAAGACTTTCATTATTCCGTAAGACAATGCGCTAATGTAGAAAACTCTGGTAGCCGTCACCACCGTGTGATTGCTGCCAGGGTTTCAATGCTTTCGGGGCACAGGCCAATAGATCCTTCATGTTAACACTTGTCTGTCGCGGTGTTTCACTTTTTACAGCGAGATTGGCGATGATGCTGCCGCCCTGTCATAACCTATCAAGGGGCCTGGGCGAGCACTATCGCCACTTACATATACACTTCACTTAATTTTTGTCGCAATGGGAATAGCCAATTTTTACAGCTTAATGCTAAGAAAAGCATTACTGAATTTGATCCTTATTCTAAGCGTATCTTTTGCCTGGGGACAACCTGCGCCATTTGTTTGTTCTAACCTTGCCTATCAGGTGAGTGGTCCTGCCGGTGGAAATTCCAGCCTTTATAGTTACAATGTGGCTAGTGGAAGCCGCGCGCTTCTTGGAGGCCTTCCTATAACCGTCAATGCTATCGGGTACAATCCGCTGGATAACTACATCTGGGGGATGGCCAATAGTACAAATCAGATAATAAAGCTGGGTTCTAATGTACAGTATTCCGCTTTTACGATCCCCAACCTGCCGGTAGCAAGCGGTGTGGGCTACAATGTGGGCGAGATCATTGGGGATGGTTATATGTTTTTGTATTCAAGTGGCCAATCCAGGTATTATGTAGTCGATTTAAACCCGGCCAGGGCAACCTATCTGCAATTGGTTGACCCTACCAGTTCGTATAGTTTGGATAACGCTCCCTACGGGAATGCATTTAGCGGTACAACGGGTATCGCTGTTTCGGATTTGACTTACAGCGCTGCTACGGGATTGCTATATGGTATCGTGGATGCCGGAGCCGGGGCTGCCTACAAGTTAGTGACGGTAAATCCTGTTACCAGGGTAGCGGTAGCTTCTGCCAATGCAATTTCCGGCGCCGGCATCCAGGGTGAAACCTCTGGATATGGCTCTGCTTTTATTGATCAAAGTGCCAATAATTTCTATGTTTTTGCCAATACCCTGGGCCAGTTTTTCAGGATCAACCTGGGGACAAACACCGCCGCACTGGTCTCTACTTCAGTGCCGGCAGAAAGTAACGACGGCGCCAGTTGTCCGAACACATTTTTTGTCGAACCTGCCGCCTTCACCTGTCAGGGACTGGCGTATCAGGTGACAAGTGAGGCGGGTACCAATTCTAACCTGTATAGCTATAACGTAGCTACCGGCGCGCGCGCGCTTTTAAGTGAGCTGACCGTCAATGCCAATGCGGTTGCCTACAATACCCTGGATAATTATTTGTGGGGTCTTATTGCCACTACGAACCGGGTAGTTAAAATCGGTTCGAACGGAGGTTCTCAAATGTTTACCGTACCCAATTTGCCCAATCCCTCCGCTGGCTATAATGTAGGTGATATTATCGGTAACGGGTATCTGCTTTTTTACGACAGGACCGAGACAAGATATTATGTGGTGGATCTTGACGCTTCCCGGGCCACCTACCTGCAACTTGTCGACCCCACCGCGTCCTTTGTGCTGGATACCGCCCCATACGGGAATCAATTCAGCACCGCTCCGGCAGTTTTAAATCTATCCGACCTTGCCTATAACCCTGCCACAGGTTTATTGTATGGATTAACCGATCCTACCAGCACGTCACCATTCAGGAGTGTTACCCTAAACCCCGTTACGCGCGCGGTTACATTCGGTCCGGCCGTTTCGGGAGGGGGTATCCAGGGGGAAACTGCCGCATACGGCTCTATCTTTATTGACCAGAACGCGGATGGTTTTTATGCATTTGCCAATAGCCAGGGCAGGTTCTACCGGGTCAATAGTACAACCAACACTGCTACCCTGGTTTCAATATCGGTCCCTGCCACTAACAACGATGGGGCCAGTTGCCCCGACGCATTTTTGACCGCTTCCATTGCAGGTAATGTATTTCATGATCCGGATGCAGGCAATGTAGACAACAGCACAGGCAGTCCCAATACAGTCCCTTCCGGACTTTTTGCCAACCTGGTCGGGACCGACGGAAATGTGGTCGGGGTAGTCTCTGTAAACACTGACGGAACTTACCAGTTTACTGACATCGCGCCAGGCGACTACACCGTCGTTTTGAGTACCACCAGTGGCAGCATAGGTGGCGTTGCCCCAGCGGCAAGTCTTCCGGCAGGATGGGTCAACACCGGTGAGTTCAATGGCGCCGAGAACACAGGCAACACGGCCCCTGTCGATGGGATCAGCCCTGTATTCACGATTGGCGTCAATAGCACCGATGTCAACTTCGGTATCCAGCAGCCTCCTGTGGCCGATCCTAAAACATACACAGTGCCTAACGCTGCGTTCAGTTTCACACCTGTGGCTACTTACCCCACATTTCCGGATTATATGGCCATCCAGGCATCGTCGGCAAACCTGACTGGCTACCCGACGGGCGGCTCGCTCTCAGGCTCGGACGCGGAAGATTGCCCGGCCGGGGAATGTAACACGGATACAGGAACCACATTCAACATTGTCTCCATTGAACCAACTACCCGGCTCTATTATGACTTCGGCGCAGGCCCTGTGGCGATAGACGTGACGGGCGGTCCGGTAAGTATCCCCAACTTCGAGATGACCAAACTGGTGATCTACGGCGCAGTCGGCAGCGGTACAGGGAACAATCTGATTGGGTTTACCTATTCGATCACAGATCAGGCAGGGGCCACCAGCACCGCGGTAGCTTACACCATCCAGACCGAAGGTCCGATGCCGGTAACATTGATCAGCTTCGACGCCCGCCTGGAAGGTCAAACTGTAAACCTGGCATGGGCCACATCCACCGAGCAGAACAGCATGGGCTTCGAGATACAGCGCAGCGGTAATGCTGCCAACTGGTCGAAAGTAGAGTTTGTGACTTCGCTGTCGCCTGAAACGGGCAGCAGTAGCAAGCTTGACTACATTTTTACCGACACGGCCCCGCTGAAAGGGACTAGCTACTACCGTCTGAAAATGATAGACTTCGACCAGAGCTTTGCTTACAGCCAAATCCGGTCAGTCAACGGCGAGAATGGACAAAGCGTAACTTTGTATCCAAACCCTGTTTCAACCTTGCTGCTGATCAAAAATGTGCCGAACGAAAGAATTGGCCGGATAAGGGTACTGGACCTGACAGGGCGCGCTGTGATTGATCAGCGCGGCATGCCAGCCCACGGAATAGACGTATCCCGGTTACCGGCAGGTACCTACATTGTCGACATCGAAATGCTGGACGGTAGCCATACTAAAAACAAGATTATCGTCGGCCGTTGATTCAGCCGCGACTGTCGCTACCCCAATTTGCCTTATTATTGCCAACCCTAAGGTACCTGCTTACTTGTTCTCAATCACAAGGAGGCAGGTGCCAAATCATTCTGGGCCACCTTGAGTAATTGACTTCTGCCATCCTTTGATAATGAATCCTCTTAAAAAAATCAGGGCCGGTTACCGTACCATGCTCCTTTTGACCGAAACGTTTCTGCTTTGGTTCTGGGCGGTCAGCTCCCTGAGTGAACTAGTCGAAATGACCGAATTCGTCAAGGCGGTTGCAATTCTTGCCGGCAGTTTGATCACTGCCATTGCCGGCTACCGATCCGGTATTTGGAAGATTCTATTGGCCATTCTGTTCTCGACCGTTTGGGGAATTCTGATGCACAGGGTGCTGACCGCTGCCCCGGCTATTAAAATTAACCCCTGGGGGGGTTAGCCTTTACGATATCGCTTACCGTGTACAAAGTCCTGATAGGAGATAGCCGACAGCGCCCTGATTTAAATAGCCAGCCGGTGACCGACCGTTCATTAACATAGTTTCTACCCGCTTTGAATCAAAGCAGGGATACCAACAACCATAATAAGGCAATCCTGCCCGAGGGTAATATTGTGGTTGCTTGCGTGCACTTCAAAGTATCTCTCATTTAAATCGATGTATCCTATGGTAAATATTGACACATTACGTAAACTTCTCAGCATAAGGTTAGGCAGTTAGTTCTTACTACTGTACTTGTATTGAAGGCCTTGGATTTTGCAATCGCCCAGTCTTGCCAGGTTCGCTGTGGTACAGCCCGGTTTATACATCTGCTTCGTCTGCTTCATTTGCCGGTAGGGTGAGTATGAAAGGATTGCAACCGGGAAATACCTGTTGTAAAATCACCCTGTCGGGTGACGCAACGTGTACATACGAATATCTGTTGGTAAGTGATTTGAATATTCCTGAGAATCCAGGATAACCTAATCGGGTAATATAATTGAAAAATATAAGCGGTAGCAGACCGGTGCCCGCTACGGCTTGCCTGAAAATGAATATGCTTCATATTTTCGTTGCTTATTTCAGCGTCATCACCACGGTTGCCTCTGCGGTTCAGCTCCTCAAACCACTCCCTGCCGCCGGCATCAATGGATTTTACCCACAGCGAATGCAGGATACTTCTTTGCTTTTCAACATGTATCTTTACCCCAAAGCAGTACATTTTACAATTGACCTGCAAAGAGGGTCATTTACATCAACCAGGAGAGATGGTGACGTTGAGTTCGCCGCGGACAAATGATACAAAACGCGCTTTCAGGGACAGCGAGGTGGACATATAATCCTGGACGACATGCTCGGAAAGCGAAAGCTTGGGAAGCTAGACTGGTGTTTCGAAGTCGCTAGCTGACTTATGCCCTTTGAAAGCGCCCATCGGCCGGTCGGAAAGAGCAGAAGCTCCCCACATCGCCCGATGCCGGTCCATTCCCATCGAGCGGAACGCGTCCGCATCGGCTAGCCTTTCCAGCGCCCCTTGCGATACGTCGGCATGCCCAAGGCTGATGATACATGCAACAGGTATTGAGCGAAAAGACCCTAAGTGCAAGCGGATGCTATTTGAGCTGTATTGCGATCCGTTTACATCCAATATGTCAGCCAGGTTTCTTGAAGACTTGATCAACGAGAAACTCTCGACCGAAGTCGTGTCGCTGTATGATATCAAATACATCCGCGCTAAAATGAAAAAGTGGGGTGAACAGCAAATGCCGGTTCAACAAAGTGAAAAGCCCGAAGCTGAGGCTCAACCGAAAGCGGCAATGAAATTTCCCCGCTCTGAGCCTGAGCCATATGTTAAACCATCTAAAAAATATTGACCGATGAAAAACTTACATTTTATAGTGCAAGCCAAAGGAGGCGTAGGCAAATCCATTCTGATGTACCTGTTTGCCCTTAAACACTACCAAGATTCTAAATGTCTTTTTATTGATGTGGACGCTTCAACGCAGACCAGTACACGTCAGCTGAAATTCGTCCAGCAGGATCAATCCGATGTTGCGAGCTTCCCAGACGAGAAGGGTCTTTTGATACGTGACAATTTAGTAGCCTTGTAAAAACGGACTTTGAAATCATCGTCTGGCAAAGTATGGCTACCTATCGTAAGTTTCCGCATCTGACCCAGGAGCTGAGAGAAAACTGTAAGGACTCTGGGCCGACGATTCACAGGTTGGGCGACTTCCAGCCTGAATCATATCTGGGGTAGAGGTTCTGACAGGCATCCGCAAAGGCCTCGCGCTGGATACCTACACCATCGGGCTAAGGCTTCAAAGAGAACTTCAAATCAACTTTGCCAATCTCTAGCCAACCGATCAACCGACAAACCCTGGCCAGGATCAACGCGGAGTACCTGACCAGGGATGAAATCGAAATGGACAACTGGTCGGCAATCATCCTGCTGGACAATCAGGCCCAGTTTCAAAACATGGATAGCCAGCTCCGAGCAGTTCTGGATGAAAACTAAAAGCTCAGCAGCAAGATCAAAGAATCCGTGAAGACGGTACAATTAGGCTCCATCCTGGAAGCTTTCATCCATGGCTCAGGTAAGGGATTGCCGTATTCGATTACGGCTCTTATACTTGGATTATTATATTACGTATACATGAGTACGTATGTGGATTACCAGCGAATCGAAGATTTCGTTTCAGCTTACAAAAATGCACCGGTCTATGCGGCATTGATTCGGGAAGGTGAGACTGAAACGTCATGCGGCATCGAGTATCTCATTCTCTCGCCTTCGAAACGCGGCAAATATGTATTTGGCGAGTCTTACGAATTCGACTTGCGACGAAGATTGGTCAAAGTGCCTTTGCGGAGGAAAAATTGATCCAAAAACGGTACAGAAAGGTCTAAATGCGCTCCAAAAGAGTCTTTGTGGGTATTTAGAGTCAGAAAGCGCTACAAAGAGTCAAAAAGTAGTCCAGAAAAATCATTTAGGTGAAAAATTGAGCTAGACACGGTCAGGAAAGATCCTGCACGGTGGTTTCCTCCACAGCCAGCTATCGCCGGTACGTCGCAAAAAGCGACTCCCCGGCGGGAGCTGGCCATGGGAAAACCCCTGGACCCCTGCTATTCGCATTTCTGCTCATAGCTAATTTCGAATGGCTGGCCAGTCCAAAGTGGCTGAAATGAATACGGACTCTACTAGTTGGATCATCCGGCAGCACCACCAGGGCGGGTAAATTACTGGCTTGTGCATAGACGCTTTTCCGCTCGCCGACACCGGCCTGCTGGACGGCATACCCTTCACGACACACTGGACGCTTGCCAAGGAATTCAGGAAGACATACCCAGTACGAAGTTGATCCCTCCCAAAATTATCTCGGACAAGGACGGGCTATACGCCAGCGGTCACACATTTCCTTACTGAACTTGGTGGTGCACCTCTGATCGGAAATATGCGAGCCTGGAAATGGCTGTCCAGATCGTCAAGAGTTTTGTTATCGACATCGACAGGCCAAGCCAGTCGCCATGTATTCTTTTTTGAAGGGCAAAAAGACCATATCGACGAGGAAGGGAAAAGGCACAGAAACTCATCGAACAAAATTACCTCGACAAAATCACCATTGATCAGCTGGCTGAAAAGTTCACCGTCAGCAAACGAAATTGCCAATGCCGTTTTTTGAAGTTTACCAACAACGCCGTCAATTCTTCAGGATATTCTCCTTCTTGCGTTCTCGTTTGATGTTAAGGAGGGCGGTAATTGGCTCCGTCGCGTGTGCAAATACCGCATCAATCCCTCCTCCATAAAGCGAGTTGCAGCTTTTGCAAAGTAGCGCTGATGACTTTAGCCGACCGCCAACATCGTTTGGGATGACGTATTCGACCGAGGAGTTACTCTCATTAATAACTTCCATGCAACTGTAACATTGAGTAATGTGCCTTTTTGCGTATTTTGGAAAGGCAATTTAATCTATTTAGATAACAACTATGCAGGCATTGAACCAGGTAGAGGCTATTGGGGCTGCATAAAAGAAGGTTCAGCGGGCGTTCTGCCAGATAGAGAAAGCGCCCTGCAAGAGGTGTTGGCTTGCAGGGTGCTTGTATGTTAATCTTATGATTCCGCTGGGAGTCGACTGTATATTTAATGGCATTGGATGGCACTGCTTCTTCGGATTATCTGTCACCTTAGAACCATTCTTGCTTATTGTCAGTATAGACAAATAAGCGCTCTTCCTTTCCTTCAGTAAGGTTTTTTAGCAGGAATAAGCTGTTGGCAGGTGCATTCGGAAATTCGATATGATTGTCCTCTGTTGCCACTTTTGTCCCGATTGCTCTCCATCCTTTGTCCCAATACATGAGCACGTACTTCATTCCTTTAATTACACCATTTCGATCGTTGCGGGGACTGTACCCAACGGCCTTGACCTTTTGCTTCATATTCAGGTCGAGGCCGATCCAAAGGCCATTGTATTCATAGTTCGGGGTCCTGTCGATATAGGTCTCAAACTTTCTGTCAAAAGCGGCGGCGAGATCCGCAGAATCGACGCCTTTGGCGCTTATTTTCTTTCCAGTGGCCGCCAAATCATTCCCATTCTCATTGTAGAACGCGATTTCGCTGAGCGATCCGGAAGAGTTATCCGGAAACAGGTACCGAAGATACCTAAACATCTGAGGCTTTTTAACATCAGCCTGGTGCATGCTCATAGAGATAGAGTCCGGCACCTGATAAATGGTTACGGCATCGGCAAAGCTGGCAAGATTAGCTCCCTGAAATGCTCCACCACCCATCCATTTCAGCCAATTCAATTTGTAGCCCTGCAATGGATATTTTCTTTCAAGGTGCAATGCACGTGTTTGAACTAGGTTTGGCTCCAACGAATGAACCGCACCACTTTTTGTTAGCTGGAAAGGGGCTGCTATCTCCTGCATCCTTCCGTCGGCGATCAGCACAGGCAAATAGACGATATTGCGCCCGATATTACTGAAGACTACCGAGGTCCCGTTCACCCGCCCGGCTGTAACAGGAATCCATTCGCGGTCATTGAAAACAGCTAGATACAGATAGGCTTGCTTTTTTACAACATCCTTTCCAAGGCTGATCCGAACAGATGAGATGGGTACGTATTGAGCCGTAACGTCCTGTTGAAACAAGCTTCTTAACAAATAAGGGACTTCTTCGATACCGATCCCTGCATTCAGCAACTCATTGTTTTGCTGTGAAAATGTTGATCGGAAAATTTTCGGCGCTCTGTTGCGGATTTCGTTACTGCCGGGATCAAGCTCACCACCGAGGAAGCCGACAAACGTACCTTCCTTAGACAGTGCTGCGCTAAAATCATGGCCCATGCTGCGGTCCGCCCATTGCGGGATAAATTCATGGGCAACCGGGATGCCCATCGAGCGCATGGCAAAGCAAGCAATGGCGGCCTGGTCCAAACACTTGCCCATCTTGACCTTCAATAGATTTCCCGCGCTGATGGCGCTGGGATATGCACTGAACAAGCCGTTAAACCGGAACCACCGTTTTATATCCCTGTTTACCAGCTCGCATGCCTTCAAAGGGTCATTGCTGCCTTTCATCGAATCTGCCAGCCAGGCATACTTTTTCCAGAATACCGGCCGCCAGGACTCCAAAGCCTCATCCTGGAACCGATAAGGCAGTACGTATTCACAAAATTGATCGAAGGTAAGGTGCTTGGACCAGGGAAGGTCCCAAGCCATAAATGCGTATTCGATGTTTTCTATTAAGAGTTTGGCCGTAACGAGTTGGCAGTCGCTGACCACATTCAAACTATATGCGTCAAGCGGCCCGGCCGTTTTGGCAATCGAATCCCACATCATGTCCGTTTCTGGGAAGACATAATTACCGGTGTATGGTTTGATGGATTCCTTTTGCCGGATAAGATCGAATATGGCATTGTATTTATCGAGCCGCTCATCTTTATAGCTGTAATGATTAGGCATGTTGGCTATCAGGAACCGTGCCGCCCGAAGCTTCAGGGAGTCTTCCTTTCGACGGCCAAAGTGGTCGAGGACTTTTTGAAGTTCTTCCATGTTTTCTCCCGATTGCTCCAATACGTCTTCGACCTTCGAATGCTGGCGGCCGCAGCCGAAAAACAGCATTACAAGGAATGCGCTTATAATAAAAATAGAGAGCGGCTGCTGCAGGCCGTGCCGGTTCGCCCATGGGAAAATCGAATAGCTCTCGCATTGGGCCGGTAAAGGAAGTTTCATGAAAGGTAAGACATCAAAAATTTAATGACTACGATCAGCATGCTTGGTCCCAGGACTATGCAAATGATCGAAAAAATACTGTGCTCAGAGTTGTCATAAATGAGCATACCGAACAGCAGATAAAACAAGAACCAGGATCCGTAGCTTAGATAGTTCATATCCATCAGATTGAGACCAAAAATGGTAGTATGATAGGCATAGTTGCTGTCAAGCGCAGTGATTTGGCTGGCATTGAGGCTGCTGAGTACAAAAAAGTGCAGGATTGAATTTAGGAGTATGGGGATTAGGCTAATGCAGATTATCTTTCCGATCTGATGTGCATCGAATTCGTAGTCGAAAAGGAAAAACATCAGGTTCGAAGAAAAAATGACGAAAATAAAGGTGATGAGCGGGAGGAAAAATGAGATAACATGATTGACGTTTACAAACAACCTAAACAGTTCGTTTTCAGCCAACAGATCCGGCCTTGATTGTGCCGATTCCATAGAGATCATTAGGAAAGCAACTGATGTCAACAGCAGCCAAACCAAATTAATATAGAAGCTTCTTTGCGTAAATACCATGTTGAAATACGGAATGATTATCTCATGAATGCTACTTCCAATCCACTGGAGAGCACAATTATCAGCATTACTACGCCGAGTGCGCGCGCGTAATAGCGCCCGTCAATTTCCTTGTTGACCTTAGCGAAATATCGCTGATAAAGTAGCGCGCCGAGCTCGATACCCAACTTACAAGACAGTACTGTGGCTACGATCTCTATGCTGTGAGGAAGCGTATGCTTTAGAATGTCGCCGAGAGGATAATACTTGTGTAATGAAGAGATAGTGTATCCGAGGATAACGCCATTGTACAGGGTATTGATGACAGATACTGCTCCAAAAGACAGCGCTCCGAATATATTGAACACAGCAACAAAAATGTTATTGACGAGGATATCCCAGAACAGGACGAGTTTATTTTGGCTGTAAATGCTATTGAAGGATGCCTGGAACTTTCCAGACATGTCCAAAGCAATGTCAAATTTTACCAGCACACCCAGTACAAGTCCCGCAACATAAGCACCCGTTGCCAGGTAGCCGCTATATTCTTTTGTTTTCATCTATAGACCATATTGTTTGACAGTAGCCGGTCTATGGCAAATCGCCATAGACCGGCGGCCTATTAGAGACCGGATATTACACCGGCTGCCGCGCCAGCAACAGGGCCTGCGACCATCCCTACGCCAAAGCCCCAAGCAGCGGCGTCAAGAACGCCAATTGCCCCAATGGCTGCACCAGCACCGGGAGACGCTCCCTCACTTGATGCAACATAACCAATCCCAACCCATATTTTGTTGGCCTTTGGTTTAGACAGCATGTTGGAAGAAACGCCGATCAGCGCGCAAACTGAAAAGAGAAGCGCTAAGGATTTCGCTTTTTTTTGCATAATTGAAATATATAAAAGTGGAACATAAAACAACTCTATTTGATGTTAAAAATGGTCGTCCGGTATACATACACGCAGATCCCCATTATGGCAGTGGCGCCGCACATGGCTCCGATGGCCAGGGCAACGAAAATGTTATCCTGAAAGTATTCCAGGTAAACTTTGGACGGGACCACTACACTTATAAGGCCGATCAGGTAACCCCACTTCCAGCTTTTCGATTTTTGAGGGGTAATCGACGTTCCGCAATGCGGGCAATTGAAGCCATGGCCGTCTGCAACTTTTATCACATGCTTAAATGCGAGCTCATTGCCACAGGCGGGGCAGCAAAAAATTTTCTGATTCTTCATAAACTGTTCTTTTGGTTGTCGTCAGAGTATACACGCCGCGCGTGCTCCCTGATCGTTTGGACTTGATCGGATGCTATTTTTACGGGAAGTGCCAGGATTCTGGCAGCTGCTTGCTTTGCCATGTCAGTTTGTCCCAGCTCCTGATGCGACTGAACTTGGAAATACAAGGGTTCGAACCTGGATGGTATGATATGGGCCGCGTTTTCAAGAAAGACAAGCGCTTGCCTGAATTGCTTTTGGGCATAATAATTCTTGGCCTTTAAAAGCGTCGATTCATAGGAATATGCAATTTGGTCATAGTCCTCCAGAATCTGCAAGCTCTTTGTGTAATCTCCGGATTGGTACAGCGATGACGCATATGCTAACAAGAAGTCACTGCTATGTCTCATTTCCGTATAACAGCGCTCATAGCGCTCATTTGCACCTTTGTACTGGCGCATAAAGGCGTAAGCGCGCCCAGCATTATAGTAGTGCAGGGTCTGAAAGAAATACCCCGAACCCAACCACAAAAGCACACAAACAGATACGGTCACGGTTAACAACGCTGCTTGTACGCTTGCCTTAAAGCTTGGCCATGTAGCCGACACTCCGCTATTAGAAAGTGCCGTCAATAGGAGCATCGTTACCATAATCCCTATGGATTTTGATGGGTACCCTGTCAGCGATAATACGAAAAAAGACGCGACCGCGGCATATATACATTCAATCGCGAATTTCGGGTGGTGCCCCTTCTGAACATTGTTCAGGGTGAAGAAGGAGAACAACAGCAATAGGGCTATTCCCGCAATACCCTGTTCTGCCAGCAGGTTCAGGATTTCGTTGAATGGTACAAGGATACTGTCAGCAACAGATAACTCGAATGCGTCAGGTTTGTTACTTTCAAAATACTGCTGCTGAGCCATTGCATATTCAGCGCTGAAATTACCCGTGCCGACGCCCAATAGAGGCTGTTCCTTGATCATCGAAAGCGTATTTTTCCAGACAAACAGTCTGCCGGCGGCAGATTCAGGGCGCAATAGGTATAAGTAAACTGCAATCCCCAAAACTACCGGTATGGATACCCCGGCTAGAATCCATTGGGCGTTCCTGATCTTACCGATGCGTTTGCCGGGTTCGAAATGTATAAACAGTATATAGCTGCAAGACAATACAGCAGCCAGTATAGCACCCCGCGACCCACTAAGCACAAGCAGTAGTACAGCGGCTAGGGTGTTTAGACCGGTTAATTGGTAAACCCTTCTCCTTGAACTGTCCTCACCGTAAGTCAGGAACAGATGTAAAGAGACTGGCAGGCATATAGCCGAATAACCGGCTAAGATCCCCGGATTATTAAATGACCCTGTAACCGCGAAGAAAGGATTGGAGCTGGGAATTGCCCCAAAGTATTGGGCCCCCGATATCAGCAACTCGATAACCAGCGGACTCGTAGCGATCGTAAGCAAGATGGCGTAATCGGCTATTTGCCGAAAGGTAATCCTGTAAACCACATAAGCACAGAACAGGCCTGTGGCAAGCAAAAAGCCTTCCAGATTTTTAAAAGGGTGATGGAATAGAAATGTATTTGCGACGATAAATAAATAGAACAGCAGTGCAAAGCTATCCGCGTTTGTTATCCCAAACGGTACTGTTTTGCTGCTATATTCAATAAATGCTACCCCACTCAACAACGCCAGGCATACCAGAAGTACAAATTCCCTCGGGAAAAACATGCCGATGTAGCTCAGTTCCACATGGGGAGAAATCAAACTGCCAGCGAGCAATATATATTTAGCCAGATCTATATTCCTCACCTCAAATTTCGATTGGTTTCATAAATGCGTTATAAAGAAATTGACGGCAGCAGACCATTCCTTTCCCGGTATAACCGCTATGTTGATGCACTGCAATGCTACTTATTTTCGTACAGCCTTGAAAGCGGCAAAACATTATTTTTTTGTTTTTCGACTAATCACGAGATTTTATCGACGAATCGCGCGTTAGCTATCGGCAAATGAAACGTATTTTTAGGGATGATTTTTTAGTTTTATTATTTGGGGGAATGATGAATTGCTGATCAGTAACTTGTAATGAATGCCATTATGCTCGCTCCCTTATCTCGTCATTATCGAGAAATTATTTCCTATATCCGGCACTGTTATTTACAAAATGAAGCCGTAAGTCCCAAAGATTGGAACAGCGAGATATTTTGAATTTCTGGTGGAATGTCGAGGTATTCAACCTGCCGGATTTTAATAAGGAATGCTTTCCATTGCCGCCTGGCAGTAGCTTTCCGCGGCAAAGTAAAAGGCCGCTGCGTAATCCGAAGGCCAACCGTTACCTGGCAGCATTTACAGCAAGAAATAAAATTTTGACTAGTGCTACAAAAGGTTGGAGCAACAGACCTATCGAAGTTTTCGCGATAGCCAGGGACGTTCCCAGGGATGCCGAATCTGATACCAGTTTCCTCAATAGCATTTCTTTTTTATAAAGTTAATAATATTAGAAGCAGGAAACGCTGTTAATATGGCTGGCACTTTTATCAGGACGAATAATTGTGTACATCCCGCGAGTCGTCTTACTGGTCGTTACTCGATGAGGTTAGTACATAATAGAAGTGCTAACCAGCAAGCCTTACGAGTTCCGAGTGAGGCCAGCCTCGCAGAGCCAGATCCAAATGAAGCGCGTGGCGGTAGCCGCGTGATACATTTGTACATCTGGCCTACCACGGAAAGACAGGTGGTAGCACCTAAATTTGGCACATCTGAAACAGCTAGATTTCATGCCCGACAAGCAGGTGTCGGCCTTAAAAGGGCACTAATGGTCCAGATTCGGCAAGAAAAGGGAAAAATAGTCCTAAATAAGTTTTTGAGCCCAATTGGGAGCAAAAATGCTCTTTTTGATGCTTTTCCGGCTGTTTTTTGATCGATTAAGATTCTTTTACCTCCAAAGCGACCTTTCCTTGACCTGAAACATCTATTCCCATAAGAGTTAATAAATTTTTTCTTACAAGCCCCTCTCACAATTACGGAGGGGTTGTAAGAAAAAATTTAAAGTCCGCAGAAATTGCTTTCAATAACAACAGCCTTACGGTGTATACAAGAAGAGGTATCTGGTTAATTGCGAATTGGAAACGTATAGCTACTTGCGACGTTTCACCCATCACATTTGGCGGGTATCCAACGAGGCATTTTCCCAAAAGCATTACGGACTTTCCGAGCGAATTGCGAATCAACAGAACCATTGGCTTTAATGTGGCGAACAATAGCTTTGCCAGTGGACGTAATTGTAAATGCAATCGTTATTAAGTCAAGGTTTTCAAACTCTTCTGCCGTGATATCAAGCTCTTTATTGATGTAGATGTAGAACTTGGAAATGCCGCCGGGAAAAGATGCATTAACTTCTGGCGATGGATACACCACCTCCTTGACTTGCGGATCATACTTGCCTTTACATAATACGTCTTGACAAATGCCGGTTCTAAGTGACAGTGAAAGGCATATGAAGATACAAATTAAAAGGCGAAGCATTTTAATTTCCTATTTTGCTTTGGACTCGTCAGTACATAAACGCAAAACTGAAATCATTTTGTAGTGTCGAGCAGTCGTTGGAGTAACTCTACTTTCTCCTGTTCAGATTTCAAAAGGCGCTCGTACAAGTTCTTATTTTCTTCAAGAGCAATAATCCACTTTTCTACGGGGTTAAAAATCGGATTATAAAAGACAGATGCTGATTGATCATGGTTGTTCACTGTTTGGGCAATAATATTGACCGCCGACTGCTCGTCGAAATTCTTAATTGCTTCTGCGGGAACCTTCAGTATCTGAGCAACCTGATCCAGGATTTCCTGTTCAACGACTTCCTTCTGCTCAAGTAGCGAAACCCTCTTTTGAGACCATTCCTCGCCAAGCTCGAACGCTAAGCCTTCCTGCTTGATTCCCAACATTTCCCGAAAGCGTTTGATGTTCCGGCCGTGGTGAATGTGTTTTGTCATTTCTTGCGAAGTGCTCATTTTTCAAAAGATAAGGTTTCTCTGGTTTTGATCAAAAGTCTAAAATAGCTGTTTTAGGGCTAGGAAACCAAGTTTTGGTATTTTTTAGAATCACATCAGTTCTGATTTTCACCATTTATTCCACTCAAATAGGGATGATGATGAGATATATTTCAGAAGATGTCAAGGATCTGAAACCGGTTTGGCTATCAAGTCAGGAGACCGAGCGCCCGGAGAAAATACTCCCGGAATTTTGGAGAAATTATACGATTGCTGACTGCAGGTTCTTTCTGTGGCAGATGCTCTCAGCATCGATATCGACCGAAGGCCAGCATGTAGATGCCAGCCCTGAAGAGCAAATCTACTTTTTTGAGAATCTAGTGGTGTACCTTGAAGCATCGTTTGTGTTGGATCAGCATCAGTCTTTGTCAAAAGCAAGAGCAGATGAAGGCGAGCATATTGAGCCATGTAAATCTTTCGAGGAGTCGCATTCATCAGAGAGGCTGCCAAATCGACGAATTCTAACCAAGAAGCTGAATAAGCGCCTTAAACGCCTTTCGATCTGGCATCGTGATGGATTCGATGACCCGTACGCGATTCTTGATTCCTTTTTTGACGCGTACGACCTAACAAGCTTTAAGGCAAGATTGTACGATATTTTGCAGGTGTGCTGTCAAGAAAAATACTACGACAAGGGCTGCCCAGCCGACGTACTATACCTTCTAGAAAAGGTTGAATCGATTATCAATTCTGCCTACCTGATTCTGAGCGGTGAAAAGGAAAAACGACTAACCAAGTCGAAACCATCCGCCGAAGGCACTTGCAAAGCCAGCGTCGGGCCAGACGGAGAAATTGAATTACCTGCCAGTACTATTCAATTCTTGACAGAATTTTTTGAGTACAAGAGCCTAAAGAAGTGGAAGCAGGAACTTAACCAGATTTGCCTTTACTCCCTAAGTAGCCAGTCTGCTCAGGAATGGGGAGTTTACATTGACATGCTTACCCTATACCAGCTACTTGGCAGGCTAGCGGAAACGGCTTTTGATCTTCGAAAAAATAAATCAGCGTTGACTTAACGACTGAAAGAAAGTATCTTGGGGCTTTGGTAGGGCAGAGATTTCGTTTCATCTTGGTGGATTGTTACAAACTCTGCCCTACCTATATTCTTTTAAAATTGCGCGGCGCCGCGCGTTTTTGCATCAAGGAGATTGAAGGGGTATTTTAGATCGTTCTAAGGGACAACTCATGCATGAATGAGAGATCAAGCCGATCTTCCAATAGAGATTAACAGGTTACTAGTCCGTTACATCAAGGAAGTGGGTATGCCTACCCTGAAGGCACTGTCAGCCCAAACCTAGCGGGCGAAGGCCATTAATTTTGTTCTGTAGATAAAAAGGAAATTTAAGCCGGGAGGCCGAAAAGGAGCGATATTTAAACCAGGCACTTCATCAAGAATTATTCCCTAAATTTCAAGAAATGAACAAGAACGGTTTTTCGACGAATACCAGAGTCTGATGATGACAGACTTGGGAAATACAAAAAATAGCCCTTCTTTTCACTGCAAGGTGCCCAGATCCGTTAAGGCGACGCGTATCGAGATAGCCGAAAAATGGTGTGAAAAAGTAATGGAGCAGCAAGGAGGATGCCTGATCAAGGTTTCCGCGCCCATAGCTAAACTTTACCGACCGACGTATAAAAACCTGCTTTTTCCCAAATTCGATAGGTAGACAATACGGCGCCATTGATCATCTCATTCCGTGGCGGATTGATCACCAGCTGCGATTCGCTAAGTCCTGGTTGACTTGCTGCCGGTACCCTTAGTGGTCAAAAGAGACATAGGGAGGTCAATTGAGATCGAAATGACTTGGTCAACCAAATTTGAAATCAGCACAGCCGCTCGGCGTTGATCAGTTTCAATGTGATTTCGACAGCAAAACGCCATCTTTGACCACCATTTTAGGTTGTGACAGTGTTGCGGCAAAGTCTTGTTCCAAATCACCCTCAAAGAATACAACATCTGCCTTCATACCTTTTCGGATTGCCCCGATTTGATTTTCTGCGCGCAAAACTTTGGCAGGATTCACAGTGGCATATTGCATTACCTCTGCGACTGGAATGCCTGCCTCATAATAGGATACAAGCACATCGACTGAACTTTTCCCGCGATCGAGGCCTTCAATATCTAGGTAATAATCGGAGCCAAAAACGATACTAACCCCTCTAGTGACGGCCCTTTTCAGCCGATCATGCATTCCCTGCAAATTACTTTCAAGATAATCGTCCGCTTCCTTTCCCTTCATACCAATCCCGTCAATCATGATCTTACCCTGTTTTCGTGATATATCTGTCGGGACCAGGTAAACGTGACGCTCGGCCATCAGTTGTATGGTGCTGTCAGACAGCGTATATCCGTGCTCAATTCCGTTAACACCTGCAAGTATTGCATTACGTGCCGCTTTGTCGGAATTGGTGTGGGCTGTAACCGTTAGGCCATGCGATTTTGAAGCTTCAACGATTGCCGTCAGCAGCTCTTTTTTCAATAGCCCGTGATCCGTATCGGCACAAACTTTGATCACATTTACGCCATGCTGTGCATGTGCATCGACCGCTTTCTTTGCATCTTGCGTATTACGTATTATGCTATACTCCTGGTCGATCAGGAAAGTATCTGCCGGCGCAAGTTTGGAAAATTGACCGCCTGGACCACTCAGGATGGGTCCCGACACAAACATAGTCAGGCTACCTTTTTTAGTGGAAAGTTCTTTTTGCAGTTTGATGTCAAGGTACTGGCCGGAGTTTCCAAGATCGCGACTGGTGGTAATACCTGCTTCCAGGCAACTCTGCGCAAGTTTTAGTCCTTGCGCGATGCGTTCTTGTGACGGTATTTTGGAAGCATTGTTGAAGCCTTCGCTTGTTTTTGTTTGCTTTTGATTAAATACCAAATGCGTATGCATATCAATCAAACCAGGAGTGGCAGTGCAGCCATTTAAATCAATCTCTTTGACACCCTTGGGCTTTTTAACGTTTGTCCCTACTTGCTGAATTATGCCGTCCGATATCAAGATCTGCTGGTTTGTTAAAAATGTTTTTTTCTGGGAGTCATAGAGCTTTCCAACCCGGAACAATAATGACTGGGCTTCTTGGGCATAGGTTGTTAAGGAAATTATAAAAGCAAAAACGGTGAGGATAATTCGCATAGGCTGGTTGAGAAGATGTTCCGCTACCATAAGGGCGCGACCGGCGCGATTTTACCCATTGATTCAAATCGAAAGTCAGAATTAATGAAACGAGTTTTCGTTAAAACTGTTACCAATTTTGCCAGGGAAATACCGGGATTTTCGCGCTCTTACACGGTCGATTGTTCCAACCAAAAAGGATCGATATGTATCCGGTTAACAAAAGACTTTTTCTTATGGAAAAGCTGGTATTTCCGCTGATGATCTCATTTGTGTTTGTTGCCTGTAAAAAAGATAACCCTGACCCGACGCCGGAAATTGAAACTATTGTGGGCACATGGAAACATATTGCTTACGAAAAATAGTCAACGGGACGAAAACTTGGGCTGCTATTGATGGTGACCCCAACTACATGAGTTTCAGATATGATGGTTTAGTGCTTGACGCAAAGGGTTTGCCTGCGTGCTGCGCACCAATGGCATATTTTGTAAATGGGGTACTGTTTGAAGTAAAACCGAAGACACCAGTACCGGTTAACGAACGCTGTTATTCGGTTGATTGTCTAAGTTGCGACACATGGGATATTGAACAAACCGGAAATGAGCTTATTGTCTACACCTGTGCCCCCGTTAGAAGAGGCTCGAAATACATCCGGAAGTAATTCTGTTTCGGTTAATGCTCCTTGTTACTTTAACAACGACTAGATAATACGCGGTTCCTATTGATAGAAGCAATCAGAAATTCCACAGTTCTGCTATGAGATTTGCCACGTGTGCCGGTCTGCGCACCGCTGCGTGGTTCTTCGTGTGGCAAGTTGCAGCGCAGGTTTTTCTATTCAGGACTGGAAGATGGTTACCCATTTGAAAATCGAAAGGGTCTAGGATTTCCACATTGGGGATTTTAGCTTTGTTTTCTTCGCAATGCTAAAATAGAAAAAACAATGGAAAGGATGAGGGGAACGGATGAGGCCAAAGCGGGCCTGTCGCTAGATCAATTAGTCACGCTTGCAGACCTGAGAAGCGTTCGGGATGAGCTCTTGGCAGCGATTACCAGAACGAGGGTATCTTCGTTAGATACTACAAAGAAATGGCTCAAATCGTCTGAGGTTAGAAAACTACTAAACATTTCACCCGGCAAGTTACTGGCGCTCAGAGTTGGTCGTCAACTCGCATTTGTGAGATTGGGTGGAGTAATCTACTACGACAGGGACGACATTGAGGCGATGATCCAAAAAGCTAAAGTACCAACCTTGATTGGCACGGCATGAACACCGCATTCCAAACTTCCGGTCGAGGATGTGATGTCCCTCCCAGGCCGGAATACGTGGAGATTTATTTCCTTCAATGTAGGAAGACTAAGGAAGCGGCGCGCGAATTCCATCGACATTATTTACTGCGGCTTTGGCAGTCTCGGAGTGGAGAAGTTATTCAAGATTGGAAACGCCTCGCCTGGCAATGGATTTGGAATAAAAGAAGAGCAGGTAACTATTAATTGCCATCAGACTGTCTATACTAGTGATCGCTGTTAATTATCAATCAACTCTGATCATTATCGCAATTTTGCTAGACCATTTTTGCCGGGCCATAGTGCTATGAAATAGTTGATGACGACAGTCCTCTTGATATTTCGCAGCCCACTGTTTTGCTTCACTTTATGAGCATTCTGGACGGGAATTTACATGACCTATGAGTATGACGTTCGGTACAACATTAAATTTCATCATGAGGAGCATTTGCTACTTGGAGAAAATTTGTTTGTATCGGCCGTATCTTGTTACCAATCTTAATGCTTATTTCCCGCCACACACTTCACAGTTGTAACTTTGAAAGTTTTCAAACCAAAGGGCCGCGCAGCTATTGAAATATGCCGATACCGTAAAAACCCTATAAGGTATTATGAATGAGAAGATTATTAACTTGATTGCCTTTGAGCCAGAGAATTCATTACTTGACTTCAAAAGAGAGCAGTACCCAATCGGCTCCATTCCAAAGCGCAACATTGTCATCAAGGATATACAAGCGATGGCCAATAACCCATCGGATGAAGAAAAATACATCATCATTGGAGTTGGGGAAGAAAACGGAGCGAAAACGATAGTGCCTATTGCACAATTGACTGATGATGCCCACTACCAGCAACTTGTCAATGCTAACGTCGAACCAACAATCAACTTCGAGTACAAGGGCTTCGACTATCAGGGGATGAGAATTGCCTATTTCAAGATCTTCGGTAATACAGACAGACCTTATCTGTTCAAGAAGGATGTCGCAGCTAGCGACGGAAAAGTCGAATTCAAACGAGGTGAAGGCTATATCAGAAAAGGTACATCCACATTCATACTAGGCAGGTCGGACCTAGACGCAATTTATCAGCAAAAAAGTACAAGGAAGGATAGAAAAAACGATATAGTGGTAAGACATGATTTCAGAACCTACTATTATTCTGATGCCATAAAGTACCCCTATTTGCACATCTCAGTGGAAAACAAGTCGGCACAATCGGTATCCTTTGATGCCGAGTTAATAATATTTAAAAACCAACTTGAGGTTAAATCGGATACCGACATTATAAGAGAGCATGCACCGAGGAGTCAGTTTGGCCATTTCACGCCTGAAATCCCTTCAATTTTCGCGCGGATTAAGAAGTACAAAGATGTATTCGAAGTCAAGACAACTCTAAAGGGCGGTATTTTGATTAACCAGGAGGATGTGGTCGAAGATATCTTTAAAAAACATACTATTCTCGATTACAGCATACATCAAAATTTTCGAGCTGTATTAGTGCTGCGAAGCGATGACTTTATAAGTGGGCCTCTACGATACCCTATTGAGACAACAATTTTTGCCAGTTGAACTACTGTCTCATAAATCAGTCGGTGCCTGGTTTGATTCCAGGCTTGCTTTATTGAAAATCAGCAACTTACGTGATAAAGCTCGCTGAGTGCTTTTTTATTTGCAAACATTTTGAAGGGCTTCCAGCCGACACATAAATAATGTTACATCGAAAAAATATCAACAGACATGTTCGGACCCATTGGATCGCAAGCGGCCCCGTACGGTTTGAATATTAATATCCCAACATTAAAAAAGGCCACTTACAACGCGAAGTTGTAAATTGCCTTTTCCATTAGATCGAATATTTTTTTGGCTTTTTTAGAAACCCTTTTATCCGTGCTTAGGGATTTTTTAAATTTTGTTTCTGAGTGATCCAAGTGATAACACGGTATTGACCAAATTACTTTTTGTTTAATTCACTGAACGGAATGACACCTACCCGCTTTGCCCAAGCGTAGTAAAGTGCCTCCATTTCCCTAACGCGGCGCGGCTCTTTTTCGGCCAAGTTTTGCAACTCCGTGCGATCGGTTTTTAGGTCATAGAGCTGCCACTGGTTAGATGGATAGTCCGAAACAAGTTTCCAGTCGCCTTGTCGAATAGCTCGATTCCCTTCGTGCTCAAAAAACAAAGCTTTATGACCTTTCCAAGATTTCCCTTGAAACACAGGCACAAGACTAACCCCTTCTGTTGAGGTGATGTTATTACCCTTGTACGATTGAGGGTATTTTCCACCCGCAAGGTCCAGG
This sequence comes from Dyadobacter soli, assembly GCF_900101885.1. GTDB lineage: Bacteria > Bacteroidota > Bacteroidia > Cytophagales > Spirosomataceae > Dyadobacter > Dyadobacter soli. Next base: position 129,468 of record NZ_FNAN01000017.1, read on the forward strand.
CACGTCGCCATGATATCGATAATATGGCCCGGCCGCGGATCAATTCTTCCCCGTTTCACAATTGACGGTCCGTATGCAATAAATGGAGTCGCGGTTCCACCTTCGAACTCCCAGTGCTTGTATTGCCGAAACGGGGTATTACTTAAGTTGGCCCCCTGTATTCCATATGCTGTGAACGAATAAGGATCACTGGACGGCTTCTTGCTCCTTTCGAAAACGTCGGGCAGAAATCCAGCAGGCGTGATATTCTCATGGCTGGCCCCATTATCAGAAAGGAAGAGAATTACCGTATTTTGATCTTCTCCCAGCGCCTTTAATTTCGCCCGGATTCGACCGATATTCTGATCCATACGGTCAATCATTGCTGCGTAAACCGCCATTTTATCCATCCAGATCAACTTTTCTTCTTCGCTAACAGTGTCCCAATCTGGGATTTTGTTGTCACGGGGCGAAAGTTGAGTACCCGCAGGCAAAAGCCCCAAATCTTTCATCCGTTCAAACCGATCTTTACGAAGTTGATCCCAGCCTTTCCGATATGCTGTTTTATAACGAGCGATATCTTCCGGCAACGCATGTAACGGCCAATGGGGCGCGGTATATGCCAGGTAAAGGAAAAAGGGATTGCCTTTCTGATTTTGCTCGATAAACTCAAGGGCATGATCCGTGAATGCATTGGTAGCATAATACCCTTTTTCCGGGGTATATTCCTGATCATCCAGCGCAATAGTAAGCTTTTGATTTGGCCTGTAAGATGAATTATCAAAATAGCTACTCGCGCCGTCAATCAAGCCAAAATAGCGATCAAACCCACGTTTCACCGGCCACTGATCTGGTCTACCTCCCACGTGCCACTTACCTGCCATATAAGTCTTGTAGCCACTTTGTTTCAATGCCTCCGCGAGGGTTACACAATGTTGGTTCAAATAACCCTGATAGGCGGGTTGCGGACGGCTATTTACCATATCACCAACGCCTGCCTGATGCTGGAACAAGCCAGTCAGCAGAGAGGCACGGGTCGGACAGCAGCGTGACGCATTATAAAATTGCGACATACGAAGCCCGTTTTTTGCCAAATCATCCAAATTCGGAGTTTGGATTTCAGAGCCAAAACAACCTATGTCCGAATAACCCATATCATCTGCCAGAATTAGGATGATATTGGTTTTTTTCGCTGGAGACTGCATCGTAGGAGAGCAGAGCAACAATAAAGCGGGAAGCGAAAAGAACCGCCAGATTGCTATCGGTTTGTGAAGTGCCGAGCGCATTTGGTTAACATACTATTTTAACAAGTGACTTAATTGAACAGGCCTGTATTTCCTTTGGCCCAAACTGGATTTATGCTTTGGACGATATCCGGATGCTTGTCGGCTATGTTATGATTTTCATGAGGATCATTTTTGTGATCATACAATTCAATAGTCGGCTTATCCGCCCGAAAGTACTTTGTCAGCCGGTAGCGATCAGTGCGCACAGAAATACCCTGTTTAAAGTAACTGTATGCTACATTATCCCAATTGGTAGATTTACCATTACCCAACATTCCACTAAAACTTTTTCCATCAAGTCCCGCTGGTGCCTTTACATTACAAAGGTCCATTAATGTGGGGTAAATATCGATAGAGCTTACAATTTCATGCCGAACTTGCCCGGTTTTCATCTCCGGCGTTTTCACAATCAGAACGCTGCGCAAAGCCTGATCGAAAATAGTATGCTTTCCCCATACTCGGTGGTCACCTAGATGCCAACCATGATCACTCCAAACAATCACAATCGTATTGTTATCCAATTCCAGCTGCGTTAGCGCATCCAGTACTTTCCCTACCTGTGCATCCACATAGCTCACACCTGCATAGTATGCATGACGTAGTTTTCGCGCATAGGCATCCGAAACCGGCTTCTCCAAACTAGCCATCTCATCCCCCAGTTTATATCCGTTGAATTCTGCGCTTTGGTGTAGGCTAGCCGGGTTTACTTTGTCGGGAATAGCAGAAGATTGTGTTAGCGGAATCCGAGCTTCATGATACATATCCCAATATTTCCTGGGCGCGTTGAATGGCAGGTGTGGTTTAAAGAACCCTACACTCAGAAAAAAAGGCTGCCTTCTTTCAGAAAGCTCTCTTAGCTTAGTCACGGCTATTTTAGCGGATAGCCCGTCCGGATAACCTTCATCATCAACCTCTGCATTTTCGTATGGCTTCACCTGAGCCCTTTTGCTTTGGCGATTGGAACCATCGGCGTAAGCGAAAAATGCATTCCAACCTGTCTTCCATTTGCCTGGATCGAATAGCATTTCGTCCCAGCTGTGAGGTAATTCCAGCACATTGCTTTTTGGCTCCTCATATTTGTATACAAATCCATCGGCAGAATGACTGATTTTTCCAATTCCGACCGTGTAGTAGCCGCTGCGGCGCAAATTATCGATAAAAGTTTCCGGCTTCTCTCCACGCGGTTTTCCTGCTATCTCCTTTTCTATCGCTTCGTTTGTCAGTTCCACTTTGTTGCGCGGCAAACGACCGGTAAGAAGACTATACCTTGACGCACCACAAGTAGGCTGGGTGACATATTGGCGCATAAACACGGCCGACCGCTTAGCCAGTCTATCCAGATTTGGCGACTGGATAAGCGGATTTCCGTAGCACGCCAAGTCAGGACGGAGGTCGTCGATACAAATTAATATTACGTTTGAATGCTGCTGCTGAGGAGATTTATTCACTGTTAGTCCAATAGCTGCAAACGCAATCATAGTAGCAAACCCGAATACAATCCATTTCATAATCTTAGCACCGAATAAAAATAAACTACAATTTCAAACTTAATATCCCGGATTCTGAGAAAACTCAGCTGGGTTCGTTACCCGGTCAATCTGAGTTTGTGGAATCGGACGTACCAGATGTGTTTCCTTGATATTTGGAGCCGCATCCAGGTTGTATTGTTTTACTCTCGTTAGTAATGTCCCGGTACGCTTTAGATCATACCAGCGTTGGCCTTCACCTGCCAATTCACGTCCACGCTCATCCAGAATAAAATCAAGATTGATGTCGGCGGCACTTACCTGCATTTCCTTTTCTTTCCCGGCAATAGCGGCGCGAGTGCGAACTACATTAAAATAGGTGGCAGATTCAGCGAGCTTATTTTGGCGCCAGGCGGCTTCACCTGCAATGAGGTACATTTCAGCCAATCGAAGCACGATAAAGTCTCGACGCCCCTCCACCGCATTCACGCTGATTCGCAGGGGATCAAGAAACTTCTTAAGCACTGGAAAGCGTCGGCGTTGCCCGCCTCCAATCTCATTATTAGTGATATTTGAGGCACCTACCCATTTATCGTTGAAATCGATATACCAGTAGGGGGCTGAACTTTGCAAATCGTCAGGAACAGGATAGGTCACAATTTTGATGGCTGTATCACCGGGCATAACGGTTTTCCCATTGATCGTGCCTTTGGCGTTGGCGAAGAATACAGTTTTGAATGAGCCCTCCCATCGACTGTCTTTGGTTTGATCGAAAAGTTTGATCAGATAATTTGTCGGCATAAACCGCTGGTAAGCTCGTCCGTTGGCTAAGTCCCGAGTGATTGTTGGATTTTGGGTGTAATCGATCAAGAAAAAGAGGTGAGCCTGATTCCCGTCCCCGTTCGTCAACGGGTCGCTCGTATATTGCACCGACCAGATCACTTCTGCGTTTTGCTCGTTGTTAATGTCCCAAAGATTAGCATAGGGCTTGACGAGCTGGAAGTTGTAACTTTTGATAACATTTGAGGCAAGCGTTTCTGCTTCCACCCAGTTTCCCCTGGTTAGCTGTACGCGGGCCAATAAGGCTTCAGACGCGGCTTTGGTTGCCCTGCCATAGTTGGTGGCTTTTGCAGGCAAGTTCGCAATGGCGAATTGCAAATCCGGAATAATTCCCTGCTCATAAATTGTTGCAACGGGCGTTCGTTTGGCGGTCGTCTGAATCCCCACGGACTCATTTTGTGTGAAATGTACATCTCCGAATTGTTGCACCAGGTGAAAATAGAATAGCGCTCTGAGAAAACGAGCTTCTCCAATAATTCGGTTTTTGTCCGTTTCGCTCAAACCAGTTACGGTCGGGGCGCGACTAATGACAGCATTCGCTTGATTAATCCCTATGTAAAAATTATTCCAGACCGAGGTAACAAATCCGTCGGTACCTAGAAAGTTAACAGAGTAATCATTAATCGCCGGGTGATTGGTTACTCCGCCAAACCCGTTGGTATACATATCCGTTCCGGGAACAGTTAAAAAACAAGCATCCTCTCTCCCATAAAATACCCTTAATCGAGTGTACGTAGCATTAAGAGCGTCGCGGATTCCATTCGGCGTTGAATAGTAGCTATCGGCAGATGCCAGCCCCACCGGGTTTTCTTTCAATACATCCTGACAAGAGAATAGTTCTGAAATAAATAATATTGCTGATAATAAGATAGTTATATTTTTCATGATTGGGTCTAGAATTTAAGATTCATACCAAATACGTAGACTGCCGATGTCATAGGGGTCGTTCCTCCAACGATGCCGGAACTGGACTCCGGATCGACCAGTTTGAAAGGGGAGAAAATCAACGCGTTGTCGGCGGTACCATACAAACGCAAACTTGAAAGCCCGGTTTTCTTCAGTAGATTCTTCGGGAAAGAATAACCCAAAGTAATGTTTCTAATTTTGACAAATGAGCCATTGAAGTAGCTTACAGCATCGGCATATAGCGGAGCAGATGAAGCATAGGGCATAGGGATACTATTGCTCGGATTGCTCGGTGTCCAATAATCAAAGTTGATATTGTTGTAGCGCCCCTGCCATTGGTTTCCCCCTAAATCGTGAAAACCACTCTGAAGCATCTGACCCTGCCGGGCATATACCAGAAATGAAAAATCAATTCCCTCGTAACTGAATCGGTTCGTTAGGCCGCCACTCCATTTTGGCACTGTCGAACCCAAAACGGTACGATCGTCCGCGTTAATGATCCCATCGGGCCGTTTGGTTAAATTACCCTCCAAATCGCGCCCATTAACGTCGGAAATCTTAATATCCCCCGGCCGCTGACCTGCTGCCTTGGCAGCATCTGCCTCGCCGGTTTGCCATATACCTGCTTGTTTAAAACTATAAAAACTACTGACGGGCTTTCCTATGAACCATTTGTTCCCAACGTCGTCGATCTGTCCGTTAAACAATTCTACGATTTCTTCTTTGTTTGAAAAGAAATTCAGGCTGGCATCCCATTTAAATCCCGACGAGGTGTTCAGAACAGACCCGCTGAGTGTCAATTCCACACCGCGATTACGGGTAGCTCCGACATTTTGCAAAATTGATGTGTAACCAGAAGTTATTGGAATCAACCGGTTGAGCAGCAAGTCGCTGGTACGGGTATCATACAACTCCAGTGAACCACTTATCCGATCATTTAGGAATCCAAAGTCGAGGCCAACATTGAGTGTTTTGGAGATTTCCCACCGCAAATCCGGATTAGGAATAATATTAAGGCCATACCCGTAGGCTGATTCCGTTCCATATGCGTAAATCGATCGCGCCAGCCCGCCCAGTGTCTGATATGGATCAATCGATGTGTTGCCAACCGCGCCGTAACCAGCGCGAATTTTCAAGAACGATAGCAGACGATTTGCCTTCAAAAACGCTTCATCGGAGATAACCCAGCCGGCTGATACCGATGGAAAGAAGGCCCATTTACGTCCGGGAGAAAGTCGCGACGAGCCATCTGCACGACCGGTCAACGTAAGCAGGTAACGACTATTGAAACCATAATTAATACGCCCCATATAGGACATTAGCCCCCATTGTGTCAATGAACTCCCTATGCTGGTGAGGACGCCCGAACTGCCCAGATTATAAAATGAAGCCGTTTCTATCGGGATATTTTGACCACTGGCCATCGACGATTCAAAGCGGCTGTTTTGTGTACTAAACAAACCCACAACGTTCAGGGAATGTAACCCGAATTTCCGATCGAATGTGAGCAGATTTTCGAACGTATAGGCAAAATTCTGCTGGTTGTCTATGCTAGCTGAATTGACACTACCCGTCAATCTGCCCGTGTATGTTCCGGCACGCCGTATACTTAAGTCTGGCCCGTAGTTAAGCCGGTATGTGAGGCCATCAGCAATTTTATATTCTCCGAACATCGTAGCAAAGATCCGGTATTTCCGACGTTCATCAGTGTATTGATTAGGCTGGTAATCCATGAGTGGATTGGCCTGTAATCCTTCTCTTGGATTGGGGTAGGGCGACACATTTCCATCAGCATCGTAAGGAGTGATCAGGGGGGAGTATCCGAGAGCAAATGTGTAAGGCCTGTTTGCCATGACGTTTTGGAGATCGGTCGAAACGGTCGCGCTTACTCCTATCTTTAGCCTTTCGGTTAAATTGACGTTTATATTGGCACGGAACGAATACCGACGATAATCGCTCTTCTGGAGAATGCCTTTTTCATCGAAAAACGAGCCCGACAGATAATAAGTAGCATTTTTTGCGCCTCCACTGGCTGATAGCTGATGGCTTTGTTGGAGACCGTCACGCAGCACCGGATCCAACCAATTAGTTGAAACGCCTTTCTTTAGATTCTCGGCTTCCACCGGACTCATAATAGTGATATCCTGGCTAGCATCGTCAGGCGACAATCCTCGTGATACCCTTACATAACGTGCGAATTCGCTTCCATTCATCGATAGGAAGTCTTTTTTTGCCTTCTTAATCCCGTAGTATCCGTCGTAGCTAATGACAGCTTTCCCTTCCTTCCCCTTTTTAGTGGTAATCAAAATAACGCCATTCGCACCCCGGGATCCATAAATGGCAACAGCACTGGCATCTTTCAAAACCTCCATTGATTCGATGTCATTAGGATTAAAATCGCTGATATTCGCGTCTGTCGGAATACCATCAATTACGTAAAGAGGGTTATTACTGGCATTAATCGAGCGGTTACCCCGAATACGGATAACCGGGCTGGATCCGGGATTACCATCAGAACGTACAATATCCACTCCGGCCAAGCGCCCCTGTGCGTTGGATAGCACATTGGAGGCTGGTGTTTCTGCTAGATCCTTACCCGAAATGGATGAAATTGCTCCTGTAAGATCTCGTTTTTTCTGGGTTCCATAACCCACAACCACCACTTCAGAAAGTATTTTGTTTTCTGGTTCCAAGCTGATTTCCATAGTGCTCTCGTTGCCGACAGGCACTTCTTTCGTCAGATAACCAATATAACTCACGATCAATATTGAACCGGGCGTTAGGTTGTCATCGCTTGCAGTAAGCTTGAACTTTCCGTTTGCATCCGACACAGTCCCTATCTGTTTCCCTTTTATCACTAAACTTACTCCCGGCAACACTTCCCCGTTTTCATCCCTTACCACGCCGGCAACAGTTCTTTCTATTGCGATTACAGATGTTTTAGGCGGACTGGAACTCGAAGTCCCTGGCTTTTCCCGCCTGTGTTTGAGCATGATTCTGCTCTCCGATACAGAATAATCGATATCGAGAGAACTAAATATTTCATCCAGGACACTTTTCAGCTGAACTGAATTCACTTTAATGGTGACGGGCTGCGAAATATCTATGGAACTGGAACTATACAAAAAATCGATCTTTGCCTGGCTTTCGATCCTTCGCAGCACCGTTTTCAGACTGGCGTCTTTAACATCCAGTGTGACCGATCTACTAAGTATCTCCTGGCCTGACACCTCGGCTGCTGCGGCCAATCCGCTTAGAAACGCACAAATCAGGAATTGATGGAAAGACAATTTCATGATGAACCGAAGGGAATGAGCAATTGGTAATCTTTTGTTCATAAATTAGGCGTGTTTAAGGTTTGACCAGAACTGAGAACGGTACTATTCGTTTTACGAAACTCAAATTGACGTTTGAGAGGTACAATCAGGTCGGCAATGTTGACGCATTGTCGACCTTCTATTTAAAGGACAACAGATAACTTATAAGTCGAGGCACGATAATCCAGATACGAACACAGTGGTTCCTCTGATTTCATACTCAGCGCCAGTCACTTCACAAATCGCTGCGAGCTGATCGAATAGGCCCATTTTGTTTAGATTACCCGTAAAAATGCATTGCTTGAGAGATTCATTGGCGACTAGGATCTCCAGGCCATAAGCTTTGGAAAGCGCGGCGAATACATCACCGATCCTGGTTTCGTCGAAATGGAAATCGGGACGAATTTTCGAGGTTTCCAGAGGCTCAGGATTATCGACCAGGTTGGAAGTGATGGTCTTGCCCAACGCGTCGTAAACAGCCTTTTGGTTGGGGGTGATTACAACCCCATTGCGCTTTCTGCGATCAATTTTGTTATTAGTATAAACGGAAACGCGCCCCGTTTTAACGATTACCTCGATCGTCCGGTCGCCGTTTTGCGGCTTGATCCGGAAACTGGTACCCAGTACTTCCGTCGCCAACCCCCCGCTATGAATCAGGAACGGCATCCGCGGGTTTCTTTTCACATCAAAGAACGCCTCTCCTGTCAGGTATACCGTCCGGTTCTTCTTACCATAACCTGCATCGATAACAATCGCGGCGTCCTTTTCAAGGGTGACAGCGGACCCGTCGGGCAGGATGGTTAGCTGGCGGAATGATGTAATGTTCTTCGTCTCAACGCCTTTAATATTGCTAACCTTGCGTTTTTCGGGCGCAAGATAAAGATAGCATAAGACCGCCATCAGTACACTTGCAGCCAGCCCCGCCCAAAATTTATTAGTCTTCCAGAGCGGCTTCATTTTCACTAGCGGCTCCACATCTGTAACGATCCGTTGCCAAAGCCTGCTGGATATCCGCTTACTTTCAGCTTCGTTCTGAAAAACATCATAATCTGCATTGCTGTGGAACCTTGCCCACTTTTCCAGCATCTTCAGTTCCTCAGGGTTAATTTCGTCGGAAAGATATTTCTCCGACAGTATATCAAATTCACCTTTTGTCATGGCAGTTCAGTTGTAGGAAGTGAAACCCCTCAGTTGCTCGCGAAGCACTTTTAGTGATTTTGTGATATGGTATTCAACCGCTTTGTCGGTCAGATGCATTTGCAACGCAATTTTCTTGACAGGCATGTTATCCATTTTGCTCAAACGGAATATTGTGGCTGTTTTCTCCGGCATTTTTTTTAATGCCTTTTCAATGGCGAAGTCCAGGTCCCTCGGGGATATGATTTTTTCAGCGTCTCCATTGTCCAGAATTTCATTAATGAGTTGATATTCTAAATATTTCCTGAAATCTATCTTAGATTTAATGTATTTGTTGGACAGATTCCGGGCAGCAATGAAGATATATACTTGTAAATTCCGAATATTCGATCTTTCCCGGTTCTGCCACAAGCTGGTCATCAAGTCATGAATAATTTCTTCACAATCTTCCTTCGAGCCTACCAGTTGATAAGTGAACCCAAACAGCTTTCGCCAATATCTCTGATATATTGCCTCAAAAGCTTTGGAATCGCCGGCTATCAACAGGCCGAGTAACGATTCGTCCGGTAAGTCTTGATAGTTCATCTACCTGGTGCTGATTTTCGTTAAGGTTCCGTATTTTGACATATCCCTAAAACTATTCCTATTTTTTTTATCGTATTTCCATGTTTGACGAGAGATTTGAGTTGACATCCCTATCTCTCTGCGTCCAGAATACCTTTCAACACTCTTCCGTTTTGCTCGAAACTGATACCTTCAATCTGATGAGTACCAGATCCATATTTGTAGATGGGGTGATTCCGCTCGATGAAAGCGCCCCTTCCAATTGTTTCCAATTAACTGCCGATCTGCTTGCTACTTTAATCTGATCCGCCAGCTCGTAACGCGTTTTGTCTATGCCGTTTAGCTTACCTCTGTAACCAGCGTTTTTCCTTTGCCTATGTAGTTAGCTATGTTTCAGGGTCATCTCCTTGCAAACCTTCTGATTCACTCGCTTCTAGAACCGGTCGGAGATGGATTTACCATCATTGTCAATCCGGTTGTATATGATATAAATGTGTGGCTAGTTTGTATCGCGATGTTCAAGGACCAAATAATGGGTGTTTTGGATTTTCATTTTGGTCATATATCGGCAGCCCTGTCAACCATGATCTTTTGCGAGAGTTTATTTCTGTCAAACGCGCGCCAACTAAGTACAAGGTGACCGACAGCCTTGCCCAGCTCGGGATTCATCTGTCGCTGAGCATTGAAGTCATGGATGGCCGATTTTAAATCTTGGGTTCTGACCCCTTTGCCATGAAGCACGATAGCCTGCTCTTTCTGCATGACATACCTGACTGCCCCTCCGAAGCTTGATCCAATCATTATCTTATCGATGATCGTTGGCTAGTCTTTTCAGTAAATGATCAATTTCCAATAGAAGCTGCGTGGCCATTTTTTGTCTCGTACAGCAGTACTTGCATATTTGTAAACCGGAGCAGCTGGTTTAGGTTATTGACCAGGACACCAGGGTGCTTTACTACCATGGCTACTTGTCGATTCACTCACGCCCCATAATATATCTTACCCCTACAATGATTTCGAACAATTTACTTATGACGTAAATTTTGATTGGTTTTTTCGCTAAGAAATGAAAAAGGGGCTGAGAATCCCCGGCCCCTTCTCAAATTCATTTTTTGAGCAATACCTAAAAAAGCTCACTGTCAGATCTAGTGTTGGCTATTGCACATTTTCGGAGTTTAGTACCGACCTCAACTTACCAGAATTGGTAAATAGTCTCTGCTTTACCAGCGCCATATGGTCACTAATCCGCTGCTTTCTCACTCGCGCGTAGCGCTGGGTCGTTCGAATATTTCGGTGTCCAAGCATTTTCCCGACGTCTTCCAGCGGCACGCCGTTGTTAAGCATCATATCGGCGAACGTATGACGGGCAAGGTGCGTATTAAGCGGCCTTTTGATCCCGCAGATTGTCGCAAGTTCTTTCAGATAGACATTGTACCGGAAATTGCTGTTGACGGGGATCAAACGGTTATTGATCTTGCAATAGGGATGATTTTTGTATTTATCAATTAATTCCTGCACAACAGGAAGGATCGGCACCATTTCGGTGACCTCAGTCTTTCCTCTATCCTTAATCAGCCACTTTTCACCTGAGCGACCGACCTTCACAATGTTCTCCGGCGAAAGGTTATACATATCCTGATAGGCAAAGCCGGTGAAACATTGGAAAATGAACGCGTCGCGCACTTCGCTGATCCGGTCGATATCGATCTGCTTTCTGTGAATGGCCTCGACTTCAAATAGCTCCAATGGCAGGACTTCCTTGTTTCCGCCCGAGCAAACAAACCCTTCCAGTGGATTGGAAGGGATAACTTTCTTCTTAACGCCCGTTTTGACGATCTGTCTTGTCCATTTCACCAGCTTCTTGGCAGTAACCTCGGAAAGCGGCTCATCCAGGTGGAGCGTCAGATAGTCGTAAAGCTCTTCGGCAAAGCACTGATCGATCTCAGTCATTTCGATGTCCTTGCGTTGATAACGGAAACGGATAAATGCTTCCACCTTCCGTTTGGTCGACCGCCAGTGGCGAAGCGTCCCTTCCGAACGGATTCCTTTCTTGGCTTTCTTCTCGAAGATCGCGATGAATTCATCAAAGGCTGCTAGCAGCGTTTGGCTTGGCCCTGCGGCCTTTTCTGGCTTTGATCTGGAATGAGACAACGGCAAGCCCAGGTAGGCATTTTTCAGCATGACAGGTGTCACATGATTATACTGGGATTGCAGCACGAGAAAGTGTTTTTCAATCTCAGCTTGCACCTGAACAATTTTCAGGTTGATCATCTTGGCCTCTGCCGTTGTAGCGGTCACAAGCTTGGCATCACTGTTCCAGAAGTCTGGGTGGATCTTTTTGCCAAGAGAAATGTCAGTGTCGGTTCCCTCGATCGTAATCCTGACATAGATGGGTGCTTTTCCGTCTTTGGAGGCTTTGCCCCGGTACAGCCAGAAAAGCAGTGACAGATTTTGTTTGAACTTCATGCTCGCACATTTTAAGGTTGGTAATTGTGTCCGTAGAGAACCTTAAATCAAAACCGTCTCAATCAAACATCTGATTCGGTCACCTAATTTACCGAATCCAACAGGTGACCGAATAGGTGACCGAATGGATTGGTTCATTATGATTCAGACTGACCTGCCTTTTTGTAAAATGTGCTGATTATCAATGCATTTTAAACAAAAAAGGCACACTTTCGTGTGCCTTCTGTGATCCCGCTGGGATCATATATTTTGATGTAACAGGTTTAAAATCAAAAGGTTAATGTCTGCAAATTCAGGAACTCACCTAATCACTCACCAATTTGTTCTGACTGGTTGGCAATTGTTTCAAAGATAACAATATTAAACCGAAATTGAGGATTCAAGGATTCGTTGCTACTCTTCTACACGCAGTTAGACCAGACGTCGAAACAGTGTTATTCCTATCACCCTTGAGTTCCGTGTAGCTCTCACTAGACTGAGATAAGCTGGAATCCGACAACTGACACTGTAATACAGTAATCTTAATGTATTTCTGGGCCGCAAAGACATTCTATGGCTGTGACATTCAACGCGTATATGCACCCCATTTAGGGAGTTGTAACGACCCGACTCGTGTCCAGATTCTGGATACGCCTAAAATTCGTTTGCATAATGGTTAAGGCACTCACGCTACGACAATCTTAGTCGAGCCGACAAATTCAGTGTTGTCCAAAGACAATATATCAGAAATCTCCATTCGCTTGAATAATTCCGGTTCTTCGCTGTTATATTCACCTACGTTCAGCTTCTCCCCAAGGCCAGTCCAAAATATAGCCAGTCCTGCCTTTTCCAAAGCGTCGATTAATTCCCGTTTCCGAATGAGCAAGCAAGATGGCGTATCGTAGAGCGCTGACGGGTCAAATGCAATGATCTTCCCAGCAACGTCCTGGAAACAGCCATCTTGTTCGCTTTGTTTTAGGTTCAGTACATCATACAAAAGTTGGTTGGGTAACAACAAGCTGAAGGATTCCTGTCCTTGGTTTTCCGCGCCCCGTTCCCAATGATATCGAAGGGCTGCAACTGCTACTTTTCCACGGCTCTTGCCGCCTAGGCGTCCTGTCAGATCCCGCCAAAGTTCACCACCATGATATGAGTCCTCAAAGTCTTTCAAAGCCGGTGACCAAAAATACTCCCGTAAGTATAACTCGGTGTTTGACTGGGACTCGGGCATCCAACGTCCCATAAGGTTTTGTTTCCGCAGCCATTGAATGATCATCTTTTTGTTTGCTTTGCGAACAATATAGCTACGCATCTGGTACCACAATTCGCGACCACTGGTTTTCCAGCTTTGGTATCCTTCCAATTTGACCCAGCTGTCTCCATTATCATCGACCACATCGATCAGAGACTGAAGGTTTGGTAAATCATTTTCGTCTTTCAACCACTCGTCAATGGGTTGTTCCGGTAATTCGTAGTTGTATTTTGACCACCACTGGCTATCAGGCTTTTCGCGTTCAGTCCAGAGAGCTGTCGTCGGATCAATATCCCTGATATTAGGTTCCCACGCGCCGGAGAATTTACCTTTCTTGGAATAGTGACTCGGGCCATCGTAATAGTCACTATGATCCGCAAGTTGAGCCAAGATGCGATGAAAGGCTATCCACTGGTATTTTTTTCCTATCCTTTCCACTTTTGGACGGCTTCTTCCGGTATAACGGCCGCGTTTATCCAGGTCGCTTAATTGACGGTTGTAGCCAAGATCGTCTACAATGATCTGGATAGCAAGGTTACTTAAGGAGCTGTCCTTGTATCGCTTCCAGTGCTTTACGGCATAACCAAAGGTATAACGCCCGAAATCGCCATACATATGGCCCCGCGAGCTATGCTCGGTAACCATTGAACTAAGTATCTGATGAATCCCGCCATACCCATTTTCCCCGTTGTAACCGAGACGTTCCGGATACCCCTCAATGTCCTGATCTGTCGGGGCCGCAGGAAGGGCTGGGCTATTGTAAGGAGGCCTGGCTTTTTCTGGTCTTTCTATGTCCAGGGAAAGATGTAATCCGAATTCAACGAGCAAACGGGCATAGTCGCGAAGCAGGGCATCCTGCTTCACTTCCGGTTGCAGGAAAATGGTCCGATGGACATATTGTACCAAGTCGCCGATTGCAGATGCCCGGTTATTACGGACAGCAGCCCCAAAGGCCACAGCGTAGATCCGTTGAGCGATATAAGGGTCGTTGACGCTTTCGAAATCGATCATTGCCAATTTAAGAGCCGCTATATTTTCCGTAAACAGGAAAACAGCAGCCTTGGTGGCATGGTCTCGAAGTTGAAGGTCGGTGCTGCCAAAGAACCAAAAAATCGTCTTTCCGAGGTCTTTAATAGCATTTTGATCGGTGATACCGTTTTCCTTATAGCTTAGCGCCCATTTAATCATGGCTGCCACAGCAGAATATTCGTAGCCCTCCTGATAGCTGTCCTGGATAAAAATTGTCCAGCCAGCATCACGCTGGGCGAGCGATTGGCCCATTAGGTAAGTATGGATATATTCTGTGTTCAGGGCATTTGCCGGCTGAAAACTCAGGTTCAGCAGTTCTGTCCACAAATCAAAATCAAGGTGCCTATCGCTGCTCAATACCTGGTCCAGGTATCGCTGGGTATTTGACGTAATCGTGGATGAAGACCGGTCCCTCAGTGCGGACACAAAAGCCCTGACAACAAAATCATTTTCGATAAGGTCGTCCGAGAGCTCAAAAATCTCTTTCCCAAAGCGATGGGGAATCATTATGGTCAAAGCCTCGGTTAAACCAGCATTCGATTCTGAAAATTCGGGATCGTCGGCCAGGAAATGGAGCACCTTATCCTTCCCGACTTCCGATTGAAGATCCTCCCAGGACAAAGATCTAATCAAAAAATCAACTTTAATGTACTCGCCCAATTTCTGATAGGCGAAATCTACACCCAACTCGTCGCTGGTTTGGTCAATAATGTACCGGTTCTCGTAAAAAAGGCCCTCACTTATGAGTGCCGCCAAGAACCCCTTCTTCGCAATGAAAGGGCCAACCGCTTTTTCCACCAGCTTAAAAGCTGTGTCATAGCGGAGATAAAGGAGGCGGCGCTTTAACTGCTTTTTTACGAACTTTCTGATGGACAGACCCACCATGTCCAGTTTGTCGGCATCGTACCCATACCGGCTTTCAGCACCAAGCTGGTCGTTGATATGGTCAAAAAAATGCCTGTAAACAGTGAGCGTTCCAACCCAACTATGCAGTTCAGCCCTATTGCGCCTCTTCCTGTACAACCTTGTAAATAGATTGAGAAATAAAGGGTTACCAAACTGCTCGCTATAGTATGGCAGCACTGGGACGGGTAAATTAGCCTCTTTGAAGAAAAATTTGACCGCTTCCTTTTCCATACCTTTGAAACCATGATGTTCAATGACCGCAGACTCATCGTAACCGACGTTCTTAAATAAGGCATTTTCATAGGAATTACGAAAACTGAGCACAACCCTGATATGTTTGTATTGCTCTAAGGTTTCTGTAAATTCATAAAAACCCTGGTTCCAAAGCCGAATGCCCCTGCCTTCGTTTATCGCATCAATAAAAACGATAAATGGCTTTCCGGATAGTTGCGCTTTACGATCCAATATGTCTAAAAATGCTTTTTCAGACGGGATTTGTGGGCAACAATGCGTTCTAATTTGATCCCAAATACCTTGCTCGCCATTCAGGCTTTGTCCGAGCACCAATATCGACGGGCTTTGGTTGGCCATTCGTTCATTGGCCGCAAAGCCAAGTAGCTGGGACTTGCCGTTACCTGCTTTCCCTCTGACCAGCATATATTTTTTACCGACAAATCGTTGATCGACCCAAAATTGCTGAAAGTCCGCTATATCAGTCAATAGATCGTCAAAAGAGGTAATGAACTCTCTCATAGCATTCATTTCTTGGGTTTTGACGCGTTTTGAGCTGGCATACTCGTTTACCTTTGTTCTTAACGCTTCAAAAAAGTCATTTAGAAGACGGAAGGATTCATTAACCAAGTCACGGGCGATACGCCACTCTTCGGTATTGTCAAAATCGTCTTGGAGAAATATAAATACAGGGGGAATGGCAGGGAGCAGATGGACAAGTTCCTCATATGCTGCCTCAAAAGTTTTGGACTCTTGTTTACTATTAGTGTAGTCCATACTACCAAATTTTTCAAATATTTCCTTTGTGCGCCTGAACCTGGTTTCGAAGAACCCTTCCAAACCATCACTGAATTCGGAGACCCTTTCAATGACCTCTTGTCGGTATTCCGCCGCTGCCTCAAATTGATGAAAATATTCTTGTATGGGTACATTGAAATTTAGTTCTTGATATCGCGGCTTCAACTGGTCCAGCACTTTCCGCAGATTCTCCTTCAATGTTGAATTGGACAAATGGAGTTCTATGGAGATGTCCATGAGCGCAAGATCAGGCAGTTTGGCTTTAAGAAAGTTGCCAAGGGCAACACATTTAAAACCAATTGATTTGTCGAATTCACTGACGATGCCCTGCAGATAGGGCACTTGGCCAACACGGCCACAGATACCACTTCCGGAAAAACCTCTGCTCAGGTGTGGGACCTTGTTCTTGGCGTAGTATTTAAGAAACTCCCCTCCTGGCTCCGCCTCAAAATTAACCTCGTCGGCATCCATGGTACGCAGGGTTGCCGTACCGGTCTTTTGGCGTTCTCCTCTGGTAAGTGAGGGATAGCCTTTAAACCATAATTCGGAGCCATCCTGATCCAGTGAGGCCAGTTCGATGGATGGAATTTGAGAAAACCCTGGAAAGTGCTCTCCAGAAACGACAAGGGCTGCAATATCAGATTGATCATCGGTTACGATCCGGTCCGCTTTACGGAGTTTGTAGGAACTCCCTTTTTCAGCCACCTTGATCTTATCAATTTTGATATGTTTCCGTTTCGGTTCAATATCAAAATCTTCGCCACAAAGACAGTGCTTTGCTGTAAATATGTATAGCAAATCAGAGCCGTCCGGTTTGTAGATGATGCCGGAGCCAGAATTTTCGTCACGTGCTGTAACCCTTACTGTAACTTCTTTCAGTACCTCGTTATATTTCATGTTTACAATTTGACCTTAAGCACTTTCTTCAGTTTCGGGAACTTGCATGTGAAATTATATCGTCTTTCGGCGTCCTTGTCAGCGTCGAAGAGGTGATGAAACCGGTCATCGTCATGATTGAAGTAAAAGGTAATTCTTTTACTCCTATCCCGGTTTGGATGGTTGAGGATTTTGGCAAGGACTTCTTTATCCGGCAGCCCGTGCTGGTTCTCTCCGTCAGCCGAAATAATGAACCGCCGGCAACTGATGATATCCAGCAACTCAGTGTGGTAATTTTTTCGGCTACCGTGGTGTGAAAGTTTCATGTACTTGACTTTTAGCGGCTTCTTTTTTGAATAGTCTTTCCTAAGCGCATCAAGGATTACGGATGGATAAGCGTCACCAAGCATCAATATTCTTTTGCCCCGTTCTTCATACATGAACGCGATGCTGCTGCGATTTACCAAACCACTTTTGGAACTGCCCTCTTTGGCGTCCGTTTTTTTGGCCAAGTCCTCTATTTGCCTGGCGTCCTTCAATGAAGGGTCTGCCAGCAAAGTTGACGGCTCGCCCCCATAATAGATTTTGAATTCATCTTTCCATGCTTTCTGAAGGCTCCTGAAGGTTTTCTTGTCAGGGGATAATATGGTAATCGTGGCATCTCCGATACTAATAGGCCCGAGCTCATTGGTGATATCCATACGGCCGCGGATGCTCAGTTTTCGCAAAAGTTTGCTTAGGTCAAAGCCCTTTCCGAAACTCAAAAAAGGTGAGTCATCGCTGATCGTAAAGGCGTCGAAGAAATTGAACCAAAACCTGCCGATTATTTTAGGCTTTTCACTAGCATCAATTTTTCGCAAATATTGCAAAGCCCCGTTAATATGGTCAGCATCCAAATGGGTGAGCACCCAAAGGTCAATTAATTGCTTCCTTTGTTGGATTGATTTGATTTGCTTTTTCAAGGTTTTAAAGGCCTTGATATATCCGCCATCAATAACAATATTCCGGACTTTCTTGTCATTGCTTTTATGAGTTAGTAGCAGCGAATCGCCACAATTTACGGGTAGTACCTTTAGTTTAGTGCTCATGAGGAATTATAATATGGATCCCAATGATAATGTTTTTGGCTTACTCGAATTGTCCCATCTTATAACCGAATGCATGTGGGACGCAGCGTTGATGATAAATTGCAACGTCGGTAGGAAAGCCCCTTGTGACAAACTCGCTGGCGCCTAAGGCCGGTCCACCGGCAAGAGAAGACAAGATCAGGGATTAAATATGCAAGTTAAAATTTTCAACGGCCGGCAACAACTTTGGCTTCCGCAGCATTTAATGTCCGAACGTAAGGAAGACTAAAACTAAAAGAAACTATTGTTGCGCAGCTTACAGGAAGAGCATAAAAGATCCTAACATAAAAAATTAAATTTGGAACGTTGAATTAACGGCAAACCAATCCCTAGGTCAAACCCTCGCTAACGTCACAACATGATTGCACTATTGTCTAAATACCCTGTAGTGGGCACTGTCATCGGTATCGTGCTGGGCTTTGTCCTGACCCAAATCGGCATGGCATACCGGGCGCGGTTGGAAAATAAAAAAACACTCAAAACAGTCCTATTCCACCTTTTAGAAACCTATTATTCCCTGGACAGAAACAAGCCTGGTCCCAGGTTAGATCACCTTGTCCGAAGGGCGATGAGTGTCATCTCTAGACAATCTGCCGACGAAGCGGTCATGGAGCAAGCCGAAGTTAAGTACACGCGTGCGCTCAAATCGATTCTAGCAACGCGTATATCCCAAGAAATTGAAGAAATCTCCAAAGACTACCAACAATCCGTCCTGGCACTTTCGGCAATTGATCCCATTCAGGCCTACTACCTGAGCCGCAGGTCGAACATTGACCAACTTTTCAAAACCTTTTCAGGCCTTGCAGACCAAATCCCCGTACAATCCCCGCAAGAGCGTGCAGAAATACAACACAGTCTGAGCGTGGTGCTCGATACGCTCAAGCCGAAGATTTTTGAAGATTCATTAAGGGAATTGGAGGAAGATATTAAAAGTATTGCCTGTAGCGTGGGCATCTGCACCTGGATTCGGGCAGGAAAGGCTGTCAAACGGATCCAAACGAGCGTGGATAAGACTATAGTAAATGATCTTGAGCCGTTCCTGAAAGACTTGATGCCTGATGTGATTGAGGCTATGCAGTCCATACAGCCGTTCCAGACCGTTGCCACCGTCGCGCAGCCATGCTCACAGGTGGACACTGAAACAACTCGTACGACAGACCAATAGGTCAGTGGACGAAGCGACCATTCCAACGAAAAACAGCGGGTCATGATCCGGCGAGGCTCGAGATCACCGTGGTAGCCATCCTGGAAAAGCGCTGTTTTCCGCACAGTTAGGGCAGCACGCCTACTATCCGTTTGTACAGCAACAGCAGTGACCGGCCATCTCGCATCAATGCCCCTTTGGTATAATGCGAACGGTTACTTTGAGGCCATCTGTCGTGTTGTTGAGGTCATTTTCAATACCCCTGGGGTTACTGATGTATCCTTCGGGGTCGTAAACGAAGCAATACAATACCTTACAGTCGGGATGGGTCTTGTATTTTGCAATGTCAATGATCAGCTGCTCACCTAGTTGCTTTGCTTTCAGGCTGGCTCGCGTCTTTTTTACCTCGATGACTATTTTTTGGTCTTTCAATAGAAAGTCCGAACGTGTCGAAGAGCCAGCATAACTGGGGTTCCATTCCTCGGTGCGGATGTCTTCGAAGTAGATCCTGAGCAAGGCGTGCAGCAAATCCTGTGTATCGTATTCATCGGCGATGTCCAGCGTAGCCCTATCGTCATAACGCTGCCGTAATTGTTTGGCGACCAGATGGAATTTCTCGATGATGCTATCCAAGAGGAACAGGTCATCCTTATCTGCTTTCTGAATGTTTTGTCTCAGTTCTTTCTTTTTCGAGCGCCAGGGGAAATCCTTTCCGCAATGCTTACAGATATCCGGAACGGACGTTGGGCCGCCACCCAGGAATACCACATTTCCCTTATAGTCACCTTCTATATCTTTTTGGCAGTTAGGGCAGGATTTCGTCGTTTCTGCTCCACAACGGTCACAGTACTTTTGGTTGAATGCAGGACTGCTGTAGTAGGAATCGTTTACTCCATGCCCATTCAGGCACACCAAGTAGGCATCATATTTACCCGACATTAAATGATATATTTTGATTGATAACACAAATACAATGATCGGCCCCAGTCGCATTTCAGGGATCTCTCTATTGCCAGTAGCATGATGCATCCGGAACGTGGTGTAAAGTTATCAATTTCGATTATGATCTCTTAGATGCCTATTTATTTGAATCATTAGAGCAAGTTCGCATTTTGTCCGACGAATGGATGGAAAATTATAATTGCTTCATCCACACTGTGGGACCATCGAAAATTACTTCAATTATGCAGAAGCCCTGCTGCATGTGTGCGAGCAGGGCGGCATATTTATCGCCGTCAGAAAAAGTATCGAGCTGCAAAGCGGTATAATCTTTAGAATTTGGGCTGTGTCGATTTTCCATGATGCAGAAGTCAGACAGGGAGCTCATGGCTCTCAGCCATTACTCAACCACAAGAATAACTTTTAAAAAGGCCAAATTGTGTCAAAATATCATACCGGGTATATCCACTTACCTGTGGCAGAAGGAGTGCCAGCCCTTTTTTTACTTTCAATTAAGTTATTGCACGCGTGATTGTTTGTCCACGTACAAAATAAATCATCATTGCGAATGGCATGCCGTCGAGAATATCATGCTCCAGCGCGTGGTTCGTGGCAATGGAGCGCGGTCAACACACCCTCCGGAATGCTGGGGTGGAAGTGGAATTTAGACATTACCAAACGGCAGGTCACGGTTACGGTCCAGCATCCGGGAGCTGGCTTGATCTTAAGGTTTAGTTTTAACAAAGGTATATCGAACATTGATTTCTGTATTTCCGATGCGCTACTACAACACTATCGCAATGGAAAGCCTCAAAATTTGAATTCAATCTAAATCAAAGGCCTCATAAGCCTGTTTTGCGAGCGTGGACAAATGTCCGAGCAGCGAGACAGGCTCTATCACTTTAACAGATCCCGCAAAAGGCAACAACCAGGTGGCCATGTAACTCAGTGAGCCCACCAAAAACAGCATTTCAAGTTTTCCGTCGGATCGGGTTTGCTCGTGCATCCAGCCATATTTGTGTTTGGTATCATGCAGGTGTTGTCCCTGCGCAGGCGGCACCTTCGACGGGTCGAAATGGATTACCACTTTTTCATGATCTATTCTTTTGGCTTCTTCCGCCCAATACTGCTGTAATGTTTCCGGGCGTGGCGGGAATGTTTCGCCAGATACCGAAAGGCTGCTGATCCTGTCGAGCCGGAAATTCCGGAATGCTTGCCGAAGTCGGCAATAGGCAATCACGTGCCAATGATCGCTCAAATAAAGACCGATGGGCTCAATTTCGCGAAGGGTGGCTTCTCCTGATTCAGCCGCCTGGTAACCCATATTTACAACCCGATGCGATGTTACCGCGGCAACCAGCTGTTGATACGTGTTGGGACGTTCGGATGCGCTGGGCGGTTCCATGACCTGGATGTAAGGGGCGATCGATTCCAGATGGTCGCGGTCAGCATGCCGGAGTGCGGCGCGGAGCTTGTCCATCGCTGCCGAGCTGAGCCTAGCCGTGGCTGCATCTGTAAGCCTGGCCGCCAGTTTTTCAGCTGTCAGCAATGCGATGGCTTCTTCCCGGGTGAACATCACAGGTGGTAGGCGATATCCTTCTAACATGGTATATCCCTTTCCTTCCTGCGTAACGATCGGTATTCCTGCGCTTTCCAATGTCCTGATATCCCTGTAAATCGTGCGGGTGCTGACTGCAAACCGTTGTGCCAATTCTGTTGCGGTCAGGGTTCGTTTCGTTTGCAGCAATGTAAGCAAGGCGACGAGCCGGGACAGCCGCGTGGCTTCTGAATCGATCATGCGTTTGAGAGATTGAATTATGCAAAAGAGCCCGAAACCGGGCTCTTTTGCAACTGTTTTCCATGTAACCTACTTTACTACCGTAGCTTCCAGTTCAATGGTAAAGCCTCCAAACAAACCTTTTACTTCCAGTAAGGTTGTAGCTTGCTTGATACCATGTTTCGCGATCCAGCTTTGGTAAGTCTGCACGCAAGTCGAGAAGAATTCTTGAGTCGAAGTCGTGTAGACATTCAGCCGAACAATCCCGCTTGGCTCATATCCCGCTTCCGTGATCAGCTGTTCTAAGTTGCTGATTGTGAGTTCCAGCTGCGTGTTCATTTCTCCCGCAACAGGCTGGCCGTTGGCGTCCATTGCAACCTGCCCGGAGCAATAAAGCGTCCCTGCCGGTTGTTTGATTTCGACTGCCTGTACCGAGTTCGAATACTTGCCCCATTCCCACGGATCTGTTGTGTTCTTTTCCATTTTCGTTTGTGATAACATTGTTTGTTTTTGTTTTCACAAAAGTCAGATGGCGTTGTGACAGCCCTATGTCATACCCTTTTTACAACATAAAATAATTATCGGGTGCGTACTGTATTGCACCATTTCAAAAGCCATAGCTACGCTTTATTTCCCACGACGGCACCTGTCACTACAATATTTCACCTCGCCCCAAACTTTCTCCCACTTCTTCCGCCAGGTAAATGGTCTCCCGCATACCACGCAAGTTTTTTCCGGCAGGTCTTGTTTTTTGATTCCTTTCATTCTGCAATCTTCTAAGCGACCAATTTCTAGTTCGAATTCAGCAACTTACGAAAAACAGCAGGCGACATGCCGGTTTTCTGTTTGAACAGTTTGTTGAAAGACTGCGGATGCTCAAATCCCAGTGCATAGGCCACATCTGCCGTGGTGAGTCGGTCGCTGCCTAACATTTCCTTTGCTTTCTCGACCATTTTCAAATGGATGTGCTGCTGGGTGGTCTGGCCGGTGAGGGATTTCAGCATGTCAGACAAATAACGCGGAGAAACTTTTAATTGCTCTGCTAATTCCTGCGCGGTAGGCAGACCGCTAACCAGCGCGTATTCGTTGTTCAGACGTTCATTTAAAAACGCGTTCATCTGGTCAATCAGGTCGTGATGGGTGACGTTCCGCGTCAGGAACTGCCGGTTATAAAACCGATCGCAATGATGAAGCAGCAGCTCGATCTGCGAAACCAGGACATTCAGGCTGAAATGGTCGGTTTGAGTTTCTAACTCAGTCGCTATCGATTCAAACACAGACTTAATCACATTCTTCTCTTTTTCGGAGAGGAACAAAGCTTCTGACACCGAATAGGAGAAAAAGCCGTACCGGTGAATACGCGATGCAAGCGGATGTTTGTAAAACAGATCCGGGTGAAAGTACAATGCATAACCCTCGTGCTCCTCCAAGTCATCGGATAGCTGAACAATCTGATTGGGCCCTACGAAAGCAAGCCCGCCATCGCGAAAATCATAAGATCCCGGCCCATATTTGGCCTTGCCATTGAACCGTAACTTAAATGCTATCTTATAGAAATGCAGCAGATACTGGCTCCCGGCATCGGCGAGACTGGGCTTGTTTTCATCATAATTCACCAAAGTGATCAGCGGATGCAGGGGCGACGGCAAGCCAACCCGCTCCATCAAAGCTGAGATTGTATCAAAAACCACTGGTTGCCCCTGCATAGCTGATTATCGTCTTAAAAAAATAATATCCAAAAAACTTAATCCTGAACAGCCGGGCGGATCACTATGTCGCCAATATCAACCTGATCCGGCTGGGCGATCGCGTAGGCGACTGCTTCCGCAATCGCCGTGGCGGGAATAGCGATTTCGCTCGCCCGCTGCGTCAGAACATCCCGGATGGACTCATTCCTGATTTTGCCCGCGAAGGGCGTATCCACGAACCCGGGCGAAATCCCTGTCACCCGCCAGCGGCCTTTTGACTCTTGGCGCAACGCTTCGCTGACTGTCCGGACCGCATTTTTGGTTGCCGCATAAACTCCCATCGTGGGCACAATACTAATGCCAGCCGTTGAAATGATGTTGATAATATGCCCGGAACCCTGCGATTTGAAAACGGGCAATGCGGCGGCAATGCCATAAAGCGTGCCTTTCAGGTTCACGTCGATCATCTGCTCCCAACCTTCCACATCCACATCCTCTAATAGTTGCAGCTGGCTGATGCCTGCATTATTGATGATCACATCTAATCGGCCAAATTCGTTCAAGGCCAATTGGATCAGCGAAGCGACGTCGGTTCGTTTAGTCACATCCATTTGCAGGTAAACCGCCTGGCCGCCAGCTTTCTGAATGCGTTCTGTTAAACCAGCTAAGAGATCCGCCCGTCGGGCACCGAGCACGACTTTCGCTCCTTGTCCTGCCAGCAGTTCCGCCGTGGCTTCGCCAATACCACTGCTCGCGCCGGTAATGACCACTACTTTATTCTCAATTCCATTTGTCATATCGTAAGTTGAATGTTACGATACAAAATTCCGGAAAGGAACGGGCGGAAGTGTAGCCGAAACCGTCGAATGTGTAGTCGGTAATTGCGATTAAATCTCAATTTAGAGCGGGATTGGTGAAGGCATTCGGGACGTAGTTTTGGGGTTTAAAACCAAACAATATCATGGACTATCAAACCCTGCTTCGCCAACTCAACCAGGGTTTTAATGCGCGCCGGATCGATGCCGTACTGGCGCATATGCATAAATATGTAAGCTGGCCCAATGGCTGGGAAGGCGGCTACGTGTCCGGGCACGAGGAAGTGCGGGTTTACTGGCTCAGGCAATGGCAACAAATTGATCCGGCGGTCGAGCCGATTGCATTTGAGGAAAAGTCTGATGGTCGGATCGCTATTCAGGTACGGCAAATCATTAAAAATCTGGAAGGTCAGATTTTGAGCGATACGCTGCTATTTCATATTTATACCTTCGAAAATGGGAAAGTGCGGATGATGGCGATTGAACATTAAGGCTAGCCACCAGTGGGTTTTTGAAATTTCGTATCTTACCAAAATTTCAAAAACCCCCACACACGAATGAAAACATCCCTCGCTCACTTACCACAAAACAAGCAAGACCAATTAAAGGCGTTTACCGCAATTGTCCTCGATAAAGTCCCTGCAGAAATGATCATTCTCTTCGGTAGCTATGCAAGGGGCGACTGGGTTGAGGATTATCAGGAGAAGTACGAGTATGTGAGCGATTTTGACATTATGATTGTCACGAAAGACAAGAATTCGGCCAAGCAGGTCAAGAAATCACGCGAGTTGGAGTATCTAGGGAGTCGGGTGGCGTTGTTGAGGGATTTGACAGAGCGGGTTTGTCGGGAGCGGATTACCAGTCTGGGAAAAACACGAACTATAAGTGATCGCTAAATTCATTTAGTCTCATATTTTAATATGCTTTTCTACATTAAACATATTGCAATAGCACCTTTGAAATAAAATATGGTGAAATTTTTGCTAGTAAACATTCAATAAAAATACAACTCTCTACATTTACGAACAATGGAAGTAAGTGACATCATTAATGCGATTACAACGCTATTTAATTTTCCAGTACTTGAAGAGACTGAGGACCAAGTGACATTTCAAACAATTTCTGATAAAACAGCAATTTTAGACAAAAACGATCTAAGGGCCATTTTAACTGAGGCTGAGCCGTTGGTTTCTTTGCAAGGAATAGAGCTTATGGGCCCAACGACTTACGAAGTCCTTGTACGGCTTGAAAACAGATACGTTGGACCTTCTGATATTCATCAAGTAGATACCGTTAACAAAATTGAATATCGTATAAGCAAACCAACCACACCCTATCTAGTTCATTTTCTATATTATTTGGATAAACAGAATACGCCAAGAATATTGAGACGCACGATGATGGCCCACAAATTGCGAAGAATTTACAGTTCAAGTGGGCAGCTATCAATATTTAGCGAGAATATTTTAGACCTAATGAAGGAAATCTTGCCTCAATTTGACACAATTCAAATCAAATCTGATTCGCCCAAAAAACAGTCTGAATTCGAGCAGCTTGTTTATTCGCTACTATTTAACTTAGGCTACAATCTAGACTACACTATTCTGCCTTTGCGATTTATGGAAGAATTCACTCAATCTTACAGAATTGGCCGACTTCGAAGAAGTAAGATTAGTGAGGTTGAGGCACCAAAAAGAGTTTATACCAACGAACTTATTTTGCACTATCAAAAGGGCATTTCAAGCGAGAGCCTTGATCATCAATTTCTTTCTTTTTATCATGTTCTCGAACATTTTTTCGAAAAAATATACACTGATGATATAATAAATAGTGTTAAAACAGAATTAACAAAACCGAGTTTTTCTTACAAGCGAACCAAGGATATAAATTCATTGGTATCCATTATCCAAACCCGCTTAAAATATAAAAATGATGAATTCTCACTTAACGAACTAGAAGCCTTAGAGCTTACTCTCAAAAATTTTATAACAGATATATCTTCGTTATCAGATCAGCTAAACGAGATATCGGCTACCTTAATAGACTATTTCAAGAGGAATGAAGTCCCGTTTTCAAAAGGGAATAGAGTCAATTTTGAATCTGAAAATTTGAATGAAATATTCAAGAATCTGTCGAAGCGCATTTATCTCACTCGAAATGCTATCGTTCATAGTAAGGAAACTGAGAAAATCAAGTACACTCCGTTTCGCGACGATAAAGACCTCACGACTGAAATATATTTACTGCGATTGATTGCAGAGATGGTTATTATAGCGGATTCAAAAGAGTTATAGCTGAATTTGTACTGCTGATTGAGTATAACATGTCTGAATAGAGTCCACCGCTATAACTGAGACCTGACAGAAATATTCCCAAAATGATCGAACGATATGCGATCTCGGTAAACCTCGATAAAATATTTAATAGTCTTCCAAGATTTCAGCTTTCCTAAACTCCACAGCATCAATCCTAATCTCTCATCGGAGTAATTATTGTCCACGATTCTACAAGCCTCTTCTTCACCGACAGCTATTTTTAACGATGCACAGATATACAAATATGTAATTTCATCAATTTCCTTTACTGAAAACACATAATTGTTATTATACGGAGCCAGCTTTATTACCAGCTTCGAAAGCGAGTTAAGTGGCAGATTATTACTTATTTCGTCATAAATACTCATCAGATAATCCACAGAAAATTTTTTAATAATTAGCTCTTGGCAATAATACTCTTGGTGGCAAGTCCATAGATTGAAAATAGTGTCTGCAAATTCATCGTTCCAATCTTCAAGCAATATTTTGTATGCTCTATTCCTAATGACCGTTAGGTTGGATGAAAGAAAACTTACAATAATTTGCTCTTTAATTTGTTGCGGAGATGTACCATAAAGAGTGTTTAAAACATATGCACAGCTGTCTCTCTTTTTAAAGTCTGGCTGGTTAGCCTTCGAGATAAGCAAATTAATTAGGTTCTCGTGACAACGTTCGAAATTTTCCTTTGTATCAGAAACAATCTTTTTCAGCAGAAATTCTCGGAATTTATTGTCACGAAAGTCAGTGTCCAACATTGAGCAGCTCTCGCTTGGGCTTAAACAGTTGATCAACGCTTGTAAGAAAAATGTAGGCTCTAACGGATCCATTGTTTCTGTATACGCCTGCACATACCCCAATTTATTGGCTGGAACTTCGTCTAACATATCAAGTTGGGTTGATTCAGACTCAAAAGAAGAGCCCGAACATATAATACTACCGGCTCAGATAGAGGATCGTATCACATTCTTTGAACTAAGCTGCCTTCCTCAGCGGCAGCCCATACGGATCAAGCACCTGAGGCAGGTTCGTATCTATCTGATTACTGTAAACCCCATCAATTACCCGGTAAGCCGAAAGTTTATCATCTGGATACTGGAAATAAGTCAAATCCATAATCTCATTTTCAGTCAGGCCAGGAATCATCCAGGACAGTGCTGCGTCACCTTTCAGTATTAGCGGCTGCCGCTTACCATCATTGTGTATCGCACCAAGCATCGGGCTCGCATCCTGCGTGACAATAGCAAACGTGTTCATTCCTTTCCACGTCGAGTAAATCGCGCCCATCGCAAAAAACTTCTTCTCTGCTGGCTTGATGTACCAAGACTCATAGCTCTTCTTATTGTTCAAATCTGGATAGTGCGGCTCGAAAAATCCCGTACACAACACCAGGCACCGATTGTGCTTCGCATACTTCCACCACATCTTGTCGCGGTTGAACAAATCGTGGTTGGTCGCATTCAACGTGTTAAACCTGAATGCTTTTTCGTCCGTGACATTTGTAGGTACAAGTCGCCACCTGAACAAATCAAGCGACCGTGGACTGGTCATTACTGGCAGAAACGGCTTTTCAAAGCCGTTGAAGTCGTATCTCTTTTTGAATTGTTCGAGCTTGTCAACAGGAAGTTTGAATTCTGCTTTCAAAGTTTCAACATCACTTTCATTCGACACGTGATAGCACATAACCTCAATTTTTAAGTCTGAAACATTAATTAGCTGATCCTTATACCGTAAAGATCAACAAATATAATACAAATGGATTAAATCCACAATAATGGAATATTTCCATATCAAGGCTTGATTTGTTAATTTCCCCGTGCCACCTTTGTAAAAAGTGTAAAGAGATGGAGGAGATTACCGGCGCACAGTCACTAACAATTTATCGACAGATCAACGGTGTAAGCTGGCTGACAGCCCTGATTCCGGCAATTAGTGCAGGCTTTCCCTCTCCGGCCGCAGACTTCATCGACCTTGAAATCGATTTGCAGAAAGAGATTGTGAAAAATCCGGCGAGTACATTCTACGGGCGGGTCAAGGGCACAAGCATGTGTGACGTGCACATTGACGACGGCGACATTCTGGTAATAGACAAAAGCCTCCCGTGCAGAGACAATTGCATTGCCGTCTGTTTTTTGAATGGTGAATTTCTGGTGAAACGGGTACGCTACGATGAGGGCGGGTGCTGGCTGGTTGCTGAAAACGAGCAATATACACCGATTTGGGTCGGTCAAGACACAGAGTTTCTGGTTTGGGGAATAGTTACAAACGTCATCAAATTCTTCTGAATGTTCGCTCTCGTTGATTGTAATAACTTTTATGCAAGCTGCGAGCGGATGTTCCGGCCCGAATTGAATGGCAAGCCCGTTGTTGTGCTCAGTAACAATGACGGGTGCGTTATTGCCAGGTCGAATGAAGCCAAAGCCCTAGGCATCACAATGGGGGCTCCGGCATTCCTCTTTGAAAAGAAGTTCAAAGAACAGCAGATTCATGTTTTCAGTAGTAACTACGCTCTGTACGGAGATATGAGTAATCGGGTGATGACGCTCCTTGGGCGATACACACCGTTCATGGAAGTGTACAGCATTGATGAAGCATTTCTCCGCTTCGACGGAAACACGCATGTTGATCTTAGGAAACTAGGTGAAGACATGCGGAAGACGGTGACACAAAGCACGGGCATCCCCATCAGTGTGGGCATGGCACCAACGAAAGCACTCGCAAAATTGGCGAACAAGATCGCCAAGAAGTTTGCCGATAAAACCGGTGGTGTTCATGTGATTGATACGCAGGACAAGCTATTGAAAGCAATAGCATTTTTTCGGATTGGAGATGTTTGGGGAATCGGCAGGCAGCACGAAAAACGTCTGAAAGCCGTTGGCGTTGAAACAGTTTTGGATTTTACGTTGCTGCCTGAGGAATGGGTAAAGAAAAATATGAGCATCGTCGGGCTGAGACTGCAACAAGAACTGGCTGGCCAAAAAACGCTGGATCTGGAACCGCCTCAATTGAAAAAGAACATCGCAGTTACGCGGTCATTTAATCAGAATTTTACGACGTTTGAAGATGTAAAGGAACGTGTGATCACGTTCGCGTCGGTGTGTAGTGAGCGCCTTCGCGAGCAGGATAGCTGCTGCAACGTCCTGCAACTGTTTGTTCACACAAACACCTTTCGGCCGGATCAGCCGCAGTATAATAAGTCGATAACAATCGACCTTCCATTCCCGACCAATTCTGCCCTCGAACTTGCTCGTTTCGCAGTTGACGCACTGAATAAAATATTCAAGGAAGGTTATGGGTATAAAAAAGCGGGCGTAATTGTAATGGAGCTGACCCCGGCAAACGCTAAGCAGCAGCAGATTTTTGAAAACTCTGATCCCCGCCACGGGCATTTGATGGCGGTCATGGATAAGCTAAATAAGTCCATGGGGCAGAATAAGGTGCTTCTGGCAAGTCAGGATTTGAATACACGCTGGAAAATGAAGCAGGACAAGCTCTCTCCCCGATATAGCACTCGGATGAAAGAGATCATTACCGTGCATGCTAAATGAAGGCTGGTGTGTAAAGCTGACTTGCTTTTGAGACTGCTGTTAGCGCAAAAAAAGGCTAGGTATGAACCTAGCCCAGTGAAAGTTGCATTTGTGAATGTTGCAAGCAGCTAATCTCCTTTTTTGTGCTTATGTGCTTTCAACGAAGGCGTATTGCCTGGTGATTCCTTATTGTCCCGTTGGCGCTTGTCTGGTTCTCCCGTCGACTTGGCAACTTTTTTAGGTCCTGTCTTGATTCCCATGACTGTTATAGTGTTAAGTAATAAATCAATAGTCACTGGTACAAAAAAGCTATGCCATTGATCTGTAATGGGATTATCTTAGTGCGACAGATAATATCAATCATTCTGCCTATCACAACTCCTTAATTTGCTCAGTCAATCTGGTCATTATGTCGATCAGCAACGATTTATCCCTTTCCTCAACCGAATAGCTCTTTACTCTAAGACTACTGTGAGAGATATCGGCGCGATGTGGCGTGGACAGATAAGGTGCCACAGATTGAAAGATTGCTGATAATGAACGCGCTGATATAATATTGGAAAGATCGGCGGCTTTGAAAAATAGTGATAGTTGATCGACCGTGAGATTGCAAATCACCTTATCTGAGGTCTTTCTCTCATACTTTCTGGCCTTCTTGAAAGAACGATCGTCAAGCTCAGCCACAGCGGGACGAGTAACTTTTGACCGAAAGTCAATCTCTTCAATAAACCATGTATTGATCGTCAGGCTTAGATCGTCGAAATGATTGCTAAAAATCATGTCCTTCATAACAGGAATTTGATTGAAGGTTTTTTGTAAAAGGGCAAGATTCTGCATTGCCAGGGAGGAATCGCCAGGAATGTCCACCATATGAGAGAATTTAGATGTCAAATATTTGACAAACAGTGGCGAATTGAAATTTCGCTCAATCATGATCACTTCCAAGCGGTCGAATAGCTCGGTCGTCGCCGGCGAAACATCGAAGAAACTGACTGCGTTACTAACACTGACCCAATAATCCACCTTCCCGATCGTGATCTCACCACCACGGCGATTCAAGAAAATATCACTAAATGCTCCAATCACTAGTTCTGATAGTTCCGGATTATCCCGCATAACGCCGAGGTTCCCAAGCTTACGGAAATCGTGGGCACTAGTATCAATGCTAAGCATGTCCAGCGAGAGGTCTCGATCTACAAGATTTTTGTAACGCTTGATGATAAATGCAGACACACCGCCAAGACAGGAAAGAACACTTTCGAGTGCAAGACGAAAGTTGTCAGCTCTGGCCGGAATTTGATTTAAATTGTTGCTCGCAGTCTTCATCAGGCTCACCGCCGCACAGAGATACTGATTTACTGTATTTTTTATTTGCCGGTGTTTTTGTTCCTGAAAGACAAACTGTTTGAACAACAGGATTAGTCGTTTCTCTTCCTGTGTGGCTTTTTCTACGATCGCTATGGATTGTTCGTCGTCCAAACTTTCCGGCTCTGTTCTCCATGGATCTAGCTCGTTAACCATTTGGTCTAACCAGTCTAAAGCATACTCATGTCCCATACGCTAGTCATTAATTACGTGATGAATATCTGGGACAAAACTCAGGGATTTAAGTCGCGGAAGAAATACGAGAAAACAACTATTTAAAGGTTCCGGGACTACGCAAAAAGACGCAAATCGTCTACGCAAAAACACGTATTTCGACCTGCGTTGGTTGTATTAGCCATTTTCCCAAATTTGTAGCCGGTTGAGTAGCTCGACTCGATTGGAGACGCCGAGCTTCTCATAAACGTTTTGAATATGTTTGCTAACGGTCCGTTCGGAGATATAAAGTTCGTTGGCAATGTCCTTATATGCCTTTCCGAATCGTACAAGGCGAACGATCTCTTTTTCGCGTGAAGTCAACCCGACTGTACTGAGATTTATCTCAAACCGCTGAGTGGGTGAGATACCGTTTGCCTCCAACTGCTGGATCATTTGCTCGATTAAATCAAGCTTCGACAATGAGTCGCTGCCATCAGCGCTCGCGAGTTTTAACAGTTGTTCGTATTCTTCACGGCTCTCCCGTATTGAGCGCCTGATGAACAAGACTGTGATTACAATAAAGCCGACGTTCGTTAGTAAAGCTTCCGGAACCTGGTGGATCCTGAAAAACGCAAAAAATGGAAGAGATGCCCAGGGAACGACGGCAAGATAGACTGCCGTCACTTCAAAGAAGCGCCGATCCTGGATGTCTTTCTTATACTTATCCTGAATGGATTGCTGTATTGTATAAAGAAGTACTAACGCATAGGCAGCAGGTATGACCATGCCGTAATTGATAGCATGGTCTATATCGCCGTCGTACAGGAACTTCAAAGGAAAAATAACCGCGAAAGGTAGTAGAATGAAGAGTGGAACGCCGTAGAGCGCATGCCAACGGAGCCTATTCAGCTCAAATGCTTTATAGAAATAGAATGGAAAATATGCTCCCATCAAAAATCCCATCCCATAGGCGATGGCATATTGAACCACAATGGGCGGGCTGCTAAGATTTGGATCTGGGAAGAAGCCGCTTGCGATGTTCTTCGAAATCAAAAAAAGAAGCAAACCAAGGTAATAAAGCCTTCGCTTATCTCTGGGATGCGATAGATAATAAAAGAATTGATACACGAACATAATCAGTTCGAGTATGATGAACACGAGCGTCACCACGTGCATATCTGTACCTCCAACGCGCATTTCTATTGACCATTTCTAATGAGAAAGAGATTGTATCCAAAGTCTAGCTGATTATAGACGTCGAGCCCGAACTTCTTATACCACGGCAGATTTTTGACTGTGGAAGTTTCCAAATAGATTGGTCGTTTCATTCGTTCCGACTCAGCTACAAGGTCTCGCATCAACTGTTTCCCGACGCCGTTGTTCTGGCTATCGGGGCGCACGCCAATGAACCAGAGGTAGTAGATTGGATCAGCGGGATAATTTTTCGAAATCGCCTTTTCTCGGCTAATGGCCTTGGAAATGTTTCCAAAACCAATACCATTCAAGATCAATTTGACCTCTAATAAAAGCGACTTTAAAGTTGTTTTCTTACGTTCGGGGAACGACACCAACGCACATCCCTTTTTGTCGTCCGACAGGTAGACCTTACCGAAAAGCTTGCATGTTTCGTACGAATAGTCCATCAAAGCGCGAATGCGATTGAGTCTCCGACCGTCGGACGGGATGAGATAATTTACGCTTTGATTGTCTTGAAAAGATTGGGTCAGAATGTCGATAATCAACCCTTTGTCTTTCGCTGTCGCTTCCGTCATCATCAAAGATTTTGGTGAAACAAGTCCTGTTAAACAGCGAGGAGGATCTGCGAACTTAAATAACATTTACGGAAACCATAAAGAATTTATTAGAATTTTATTAGAATTATTTGCACGTGCGATGCGCATAAAGAGGTATCGTTGTGACTCTCAGCCTATTAATTTAAAGGTGCTTAAACTTTGAGAATAGCTGGTCTCAATCGTTGTTTTTTCGAACAATTAGGTGTTGTAGTGAAGGATCTTCAAGAATACGCCGCATTTCAGACTGCACTATTTCATCCACTTCTCTTTTAATTTGAAGGTAATTCTGCTGGACGATATTCGAGTCAACGTGACGTACGATTGGCAATTGAGAACTATCATCTTTTGCACTTGCAGTTTGGGTCGGTGTCGTGAATTTCGCATGAAAACCTTTCAGGTCTATCCGCTGGTCAGGGTTGTCTGCGACAAAACCCACGAACTCCCCGGAGCTTAATGAAGCAATGGTGGAGGGAGGAATTGCCAATTCCAATTGCTGCGATTTGCTAACAGACGTGTCCATTCTGTTAATTGAAAGTCCCGTCCGATCCTGCATAATTTTCCCGAAACGTTCCGACAGTTGCTTGGCAGTTTCGCCACTCACTTGCCCACTTATGACATTTCCTGTAATGTTCATGATCACCTCGGCATACTCCCGGCCATAATCTTTCTTAAGCTGACTGAAATCCTGAATGCCGATTGTAGTCGCGACCTTATTGGACCTGGCAGTTGCGATAAGCGTGTCCATGTTATTCAGGTATACGGTGGGGAACTCGTCAAAGACAAGACTGCATTTCAGCCGTTTGGGTTGATTAACCAGTTTGACCAGGCGCGTAATATATAAGGAAAGCACAGCCCCGTAGGTCTGAATTTTCTGTGGGTTATTGCCCATACACAAGATTTTGGGATGCTCTGGATTATTAATATCCAGGGAGAAATCATTACCCGATAATACATAATAAAGCTGCGGAGAAGCCAATCGAGCAAGGGCGATTTTGGTCGACCCAATTTGACCTTCCAATTGCTGCATGGCTTCGTTGAGATACGCAGTTACAAAAGGATTGACGAAAACTTCGATCTCCTTTTCCGCACGTAAAATGGTAAAAAGGCGATCGTAATCCATCTGCATGAGTTCAATCACATGAGGTAGCGTACAGTATTCGCCGCCCTGGTATCGGCGCAAGAACCATATCACCGCAGTCATAAAGTTGATTGATGATTCCACGAAGAAATCACCCTGTCGCTTGATCCATTCGCGGTTTAATCCCATTAGTATTGTTCTCGCTGACTCTACCGCGTCGGTGATATCAGTCATGCTTTCAGCATCCAATGGGTTACACCTGTGACTTCGGGAAAGATCGTCAAAATTGATTGTATAGAACTCAGGGCTAACCTCATAATGCTGCTTGTTCTCGGCCCAAGCGCGGTACGCTAAGATCGACAAATCGTTGTATTTGAAATCATAAACAAACATGGAATAGCCCTTGGCGATGTGCTGAGCGATCA
Source organism: Dyadobacter soli (assembly GCF_900101885.1). Taxonomy (GTDB): domain Bacteria; phylum Bacteroidota; class Bacteroidia; order Cytophagales; family Spirosomataceae; genus Dyadobacter; species Dyadobacter soli. Next base: position 164,646 of record NZ_FNAN01000017.1, read on the forward strand.
CGTGCCGGAAAACAAAATGGGTTTTTCCAGAACCCGGCGAGCCGCAAACTAATAGCCCTCGAAATGGATTGATTATATTGATCCAACTCCCTCGGAATCTGTTCCTATATCTGTATTCGGCGGATAAATTGATTGAAAACTCATTCTCAATGCGGTCTTCAAATTGCGGAAAGGTCTCACTGTACTTGTTGAAAATATCATTGCTCAGTCGGCTTCTGATAATTTTCGAAAATTGGCTGCCACCCGAAAGAATCATCAGAAAACCAGCCGAACAGACCAGAATATACAATATTGTCAGAGCTGTGTTGGGAATCAAAAGCCTGAGTATTAATGTGCTTATGAAATACAACAATAGGCCCGACGCTAATTGTACAAAGCCACTCCTTGAATTGACGTTCTCGCTTTTCTTACCTTTGATACCCACCAAAGAAATAAGTAAAAATCCCAGCGCAATGGCCTTCGATTTCAACGGTGATGATAGTAGACCAGAGCGTGCTATTTTGTCTAAAATCCTGTCGGAGATAGACGATGTAAGCTCCCATTCAAAGAATGCCTGATAGCAGAAAAAGTAAAAATGAAGAGCCAGCACTGTAAGGCTGACCAATCTCGTCATATCAGTAATCTTCCGAAGACTCTGATCGTTTTCACCAGTATTTGAAGCCATATTGATTCGCTATTTTAGAGTTGTTGAGACAGACGAGACAGACCTTTTTTCTTTTTACGTCGTTTCGAGCGTAACTGGCTCGGCGTCGAGCCATCCTGTTTTGCAGGATCAAAGAGCACATCGGCGGCATTTATCTCACTGCTGCTAGGCCGTAAATCGCCGCCGTAAAATCCACCGAGAGCTTCATTTCTATTGGCATTGGCGGGGTCTGCGGAAAGTTTCTGCCGGTTTAGATGTTCGTAAGCAGGACGGTTTTCATGAGGCGCGCATCGCTCTTGAATGGCCTTTGCGCTATAACTTTTTCCCAGAGAGCTGCCGTTGAATACGGATCGTGTTCTGTGGTCTACGTAGGTGATTCCGTAAATCTGGCCAGCATCATTCTGCCGAATTACTGTTTCGATCCCTTCTCTCCTTAGCTGGCTTGTGAGCTTTTCCAAAGTGGTATTGGCCTTCCCGAGCAGAGCAAAATCGATCGTATTTTTGACTCGGTTCTTATCGGGTTGGCGCTTCTGCTCATTTGCCTCGAAGCGCTCCAATAAATTTTTTAACGTCGGCTTCTGTGCGAAATCGCTTGCTTTAATGGGAACGCCGACTCGCTCACCTCGCTCATTGATAAGCCGGTAATTCAAGCCTCCTTTTTTGTAAGTCCTGGAATCCTCACTGCCCCTGTCGGCAGCTACGTTGAACTGATTTAAGACAGCATTTAACTCTGGAATGGATGTGAATTTGTACTGATCTATCACGCCCGAGAGCACATTAGATATGGCCCTTTTTGTTTCAGTCTTACCATAATTGGCCTTGACCATCGCTGGCCTAATCACGAAGGAATCTCTTTTTCGCTCATCAGCTTTCACTAAATTGAAGTCGATTTCAATCTGCTTTCTTGCTTTCTCTGACTGGTTTCTTCCGATGTTTTGAGTCTCAATCCGACGACCGTCTGCCGCAATTTTTACCGACACAATATGGATGTGTGGGTGACCAGAATCATGGTGTTGATACACGAGAAACGGTTGGTTTCCAAAGCCGATCTTGTCCATATAAGACTGCGAAATCTCTTTTAAATCTGACTGGGAAAGTTGCTCTGATGGGTCGAAGTTCAAAGAGATATGGACTGCATTTCGGGTGACATTCTCATTCAGGGCAGCAAGTTTTAACAGCATATTTAGCCGTTGCTTCTCCGATAAATTGATCGCTTCGTCGGGATAATTTGCTGCCATAATGCACTCTGCAATACCTTCTTTCAGCTTGTTCTCATTGTAGTGAAACGTCTGCCTGATCGAGTTACCTGTCTTAATTATTGCAACCATGTTTTCGCTGCTTTACTGATCTCCAACTGGATGGTTTCAATCATTTTTAAGACTGCTTTTTTGTCCTGCTCATACTCGGTTAACCAGGAACTGTATTCGCTGATTTGCGAGAGCGTTTGAAGCCTCTTGACTGCCTGATTAAAGTTGTTACCAATAGCTGAAAGTTCTCGGCGAAGCTCTATCAATGTTGACATTAGCAAGTCCAGGGACTCATTGCGATAATTGACCGTAATGGGCTCGGACAGTATAATTTTCCTTGCGTAGTCACTGATCTTACGACAGGTTGTTCGTTGTACTTTTCTTCGAATCAACTCACTTTCTGTGGTCGTCAACCGGATATGAAGCCACTTATTTCGGTTCTCCTCTGTCTTTTCCATACCTGTATTTGATTGATGTTTTTGTGTCTGATTTTACGATACCCCCGCCAGCGACTTCGGAGCGCTTGGGCGGCCAGATCCTAAGGTTGTGATACAACCTGACATCTGGCCGATTGCGGTTAAGAGGCAATCCTCCGGATTTTTGATAGGCTCGCTTTTCGAAAGATCTGATTATGGCTGAGATCAGAAATCATTTTCCGGAGTCTTACTAATGAGCCATTCGTTAAGGTCTTTGAACCCCTCATAGAGCGGACTTCCATCCTTGTACTTTTCGCTGATCTCCCTAGCGGACGAGCTGCACTTAAAACCGGCAGTATCGCGGTCGAGGTAAAGGTTAATTTGCTCGTGTCTTTCCAGGAAATCTTTAGACCGGCCAAAAAAGGAGACTGAGTTTAGGATCACATAGTCTTCCCGCATCTCGCTGGCGTTTGCCGTGATGGTTTTATAGGATAAAAAATCAAAGAATCCTTCGAAGACAGATACCACTGACGCTCCGTTTTGAATCGTGGTTATATCCTTGGGACTGCTGGCAACTTTGGCAAAAGAATTACGCAGTTCATAGCCACCTGAATCATTTTTTAAACCAACAGCGAAATACTTTCGCTCTCGTACTTTGTAATAGATCTGCTGGCAGTAACGGGCAGCAATTTCTCCTGGGATGCATCGTGACGAAATGTACCGTATTAACGACGGGCTCGTCAAGACACCACTAGAAAGGATCTCAATATTCCGTCGGCTCACAGTCGAGATGTTCGGAGCCGTATGTGTTGTCGGTTGATGAAATGATAGATAATCTGAAAAAATCCTGACGACTTCACGAACTGAACATTGATAGAACGTTACTGCGAAATCCACCAGATTTCCTCCCACGCCAATTCCGTGATCATACCAACGGTTCAATTGCCGATTCACTTTGAATGAGGCCGTCCATTCATTTCTGAATGGCGACAAATACCAATGGTCGACATTCCTGATATTGACTGGTTCAAACCCGAGCTCAAACAAGTAGTCAACCATATCAAACTCTTTGATTTTAGCCAACGTTAATAGTTGACATTGCTCCCTCGCTCTATCCCACATTTCAGTCGTTATTTAGTTCGTATTGGCGAAAATAAAGAGGCTGAAATTCAGACACCTATCCTATGTAAATTCTCCCTAGGAACAACCAAGCTGGAAATGCGCCGCGTCTGTCAAAGTTGGCAAACTTGTCTGGTCTAATTTTTCTGGTCAAAAACATAGCTAACACAGTTTCAAATGAAGATTGCGACTTTCAATATCAACGGCGTTAATGGCCGCCTTCCGGTTCTGTTAAAATGGCTCGAAGAAGCTAAGCCTGACGTTGTGTGTTTGCAAGAATTGAAAGCGCCGCAAGACAAGTTTCCGGAGCGGGCGTTGTTGGATGCAGGATACAATTCCATTTGGCATGGGCAAAAAATGTGGAACGGCGTCGCAATACTTTCAAAGGAGCTCCCACTACAAGAAGTTCGAAACTCGCTTCCAGGCGATGACAGTGATTTGCATAGCCGGTACATCGAAGCGATCGTCGGCAGGATGCTGGTTTGTTGCCTTTATTTGCCAAACGGAAACCCTGCGCCGGGACCAAAGTTCAATTATAAAATGGCGTGGTTTAAGCGATTAAAGAAACATGCGAAATATCTGTTGTCGGAGGAAGTTCCGGTGGTACTGGCAGGTGATTACAATGTCATTCCAACAGAAAAGGATGTTTACAAACCTGAGCGATGGGCGGATAATGCATTGTTTTTCCCGGAGCCTCGCAAAGCTTATAAGGAATTGGTCGGCCAAGGGTGGATCGATTCGATCAGGCATCTGCATCCAGACGAAACTATTTATACTTTCTGGGACTATCTTAGAAATGCCTACGGACGGGATGCCGGTCTCCGCTTAGATCATTTACTTTTGAGTCCGCAAATCGCTCCGCGTCTGGTCGCGGCGGGCGTGGATAAACACGTCCGCGGCTGGGAAAAGTCCAGCGACCACGCACCTACGTGGATTATTTTAGCGGATGAAGAAGAAACATAGATTTCCAAATGAATACTTACAACTTGCCTGATGATCTTTTAGATGACGGTCCATCGCAGTCGGATGAGGTCGCGATCCGTTTTTACAATTCCGATCGCAATTCAGTCAAAAACAGGATTGTCCTCAATCAGAATATGATTAACGTTCTTGTTAGCGGAACGAAGACGATCATTTATCCGGATGCGACGGCAGTAGTTCAGGCTGGCGAGCTGGTTGTCCTGTCTACCGGGAATGTGCTTGCATCCGAGCTGCTTGTCGGGACGGATCGGTTTACAAGTGTTCTCTTTTATTTTAGCAATGAAGTGTTTAACCGTTTCCTGATCAAATATGAGCATTTAATAAAAGGCAATACTCCGACAGCAAGCAGGCAACCTTTTTTGATTTTCAAACAGGACAGCTTTATAAGCCACTTCATTACGTCGCTGATGTCCTTGCTCAGCTGTGGCGGTACATTGCCCGCTGAAGTCCGGCAACTTCGGATCGAAGAGCTGTTGTTATATATGCTTCATGCCGATCCTCAAAGGTTTCACTCCATTCAAATCATCACACGCGATCGACAGCAATTGCAGATCAAGAAAGTGGTCGAAAGTCAGATCGGTCAGCCGACTACGGTGGATGACCTGGCATTTCTCTGCCACATGAGCACTTCGACATTCAAAAGGAAGTTTAACGAGATCTATCAAACATCACCTCAAAAATGGCTGCTCGCCAAAAGACTCGAACTGGCCGCCGACTTATTGAGATCTTACGATGAAAGCCCTTCCGGCATTTATATGAAAGTCGGTTATCAAAATCATTCAAGCTTTTCGGAAGCATTCCGGAACCACTTTGGCAGCACGCCCAGCGACTACCAGCAAATGTATTTGAACGTTTCGCCGTAGATCTTGGCCGTCTATCCCTAACACCCTCGCTGGGCGCAACGGTACTTTTGGACCATCAAACAAACATAGCAATGATGGAAACAATGACCGAAAACAAAGCAGTCGTCCGCCGCTTCAACCAGGAAGTAATCGCCGAAGGTAATCTTGAAAGCTTCAAAGCGCTGATGGACGAACAATTTATCAATCGCTCTGCACCTGAGGGTATGGATAACGGCCCGGCAGGTATGATTTACTTTTTCAATGAAATCCTTCGCCCGGCAATGCCTGACATCCATGTAACCATCCACCAGCAGATTTCAGAAGGTGATTTGGTGACAACGCGCAAAACAATTAGCGGAACTCAAAGCGGAGCCCTTTTAGGTATCCCGGCTACGGGACGGGCAGTTAACATTGACGTGATTGATATCGTCAGGGTAAAAGACGGCAAGTATTTTGAACACTGGGGGATCACCTCGCTCCCGGAGGTATTATCTCAACTCCAAAACTAGGGTACCGTCAACCAGCATTTGAACTCCTGCTAGCGTTCGGAAACGGACCGTCGGCGGGAGTTTCTGTTTGACATATGCACCCACAATCCTGAGAAAATTCTCCTTAGGATCGTTTCAGACGCATTTTATAAATTTGGAAGATCAAAATTAAATCCAAAACATGATGAACGCGAAAGAACTGGTAAGTGTGTATGATACCATCATGAGTATCCCCGGCATGAATGATCCGATAAAGATCGACTTAAAAATCAGTCGGAGAAATGTATTGCTGTTGAGCCAGGCAATCAACAAGGCTTTATCGTCGGAGGCATCCGCCGACTCAGTAAACTTGATTGACATTTGTTCGCCCGAATCGAAGGAGGAACTGACCACATTTTCAAACGAGTGCTTGCTTAAGTCGGGATTGAATGAGCTGAACGACCGCCTTTCTAAACTTTGACCTCAGAGTATGAGTAATTTACAAATGCTAATCGAAGTTTGGTAGTCGACAGAGAAAATTTAATGTGGCTGTGACTTGAGTCTATGAATAGAAAAAGATACTTTTGAGATCATGTAAATGATACTGAAAATATCTTCAAACTTTCTTCATCAACAAACTTCTAATATCATGGACTCAGTGCTTCAAACAACTGACAAGGAGATATTTCGGATAATTGGTATCTCTGATGCCGACTTCGAGAAAATCGACAACTCTGATTGGATTTGGTCGGTTTATCCGTTTGAAGCTGGGGATGAGAGGCCTATTGCAGCGTTCTCTGAATTTGCAAGTGCTTTCAAACTGGCGTGCCGGTTAAACGATTTCGTTGAAGGTGGTATGGGGGTTAAGCCAATTCTCAGAACTGAAACCGATATCCAGCTTGACCGATATCATCAACTGATTGAGGTAGGCATGACACCTTTCTTGATCCGTCTGAAAAGCCAGGGAGGCGAATTGGAAGTGATTGATGGTGTCAGCAATAATCTGGATGAAATCAGCCTGGAAAACAATATTTCGGAGCTCGTAACAAATTTGAAATTCAGAAGGAGAATTGGTTGGGAGTTTGATCTCGTTGGAACGTTTTGGGCTCCGAGCCGTCGACTAGCGATCAAAAAGGCTAGGACATTCAGTGCAATGATTTCCGAATTACAGGACCGAGTGCCCGGGTTGTTTGAGAAGGCAATTCTGTCTTACAGTCATTCGTAAGTTTGAATTATGGTCAATTCCACTTTTTCTCCCAATCATTGCGATCGAGTTGGTAGACTGCGCAAAAGTCCTTATCGAACGTGCGGTTTTCAACAAAAGAAAAGCCTAGTTTTTCATAAAATTTTCTGGCTCTCACATTGGATGCAAGTGGATCGATGATAATTGCCGTCACTTCGGGCGATGCGAAACAGCGGGCAATGGCCTGATGCATCATTTCAGTACCATGACCTTCACCGAGGTCACTAGCCTCACCAATCCAAATATCTATCGCGCGAAGGTTAGGGGCTACATTGCCCCAATAATGTCCATCTTCTATTAAAGGATCAATGATTTGCACAAAACCGATCGGGCGACCGTCCAGCTCGGCAATTAGTTGCTCGCGCCATGGAGGGCAGCGCAGCAGTTCGGTCTCCCATCCCCAATCGTCGTTCGGATCGGAAGCAACCGTATGAGGTTGTTCGTCCCAATGTTGTAGCAACGTCAGATCATCAATTCTTGCGGCTCGGAAATCAATCATGGTGGTTTTCTATTTGCTTTTGCTGTCTCGGAAATAGCATTTGCCAAGATACATCCATCTGGCAGAGTATTTTATATAGAAGCTGTATGAAAACACTATTCGGAATAATGATGATCGCAATAATCGCAGCTGAGTCTCCGCGCCAAGTTTTGCTTTTCTACACAAACAGCGGTTTAGAAAAGCAGAAATCACAGATGGCGATCCTGGATGCACGTCGAAAAGACATTCGGGAGCGTGATATCAAGGTATCCCAATATTCATCCACTTGGAACGATTTGTCCGAATGGAAAAAGTGGGACGTCGATAGTGTCAATGCATTCACTTTCATATTAGTAGGCCGTGACGGAGGCGAAAAGTTGAGGTCGAGTGAAGTGGTGAGTGCTGAGAAGCTATTTGGGCTGATTGATGCGATGCCGATGCGAAAAGATGAGATGAGAAGAAATGAAAACAATAAGCCCAGGTAGGAACGAATGGGTAAGCGACGACCAAAAGAAACTCCATCTTACTTGAACTTTGACGAGGAGGCCTATTCCTGGAAGCCGGATGTCGATTATAAAAAGCATCCGGAGCTGTACCGCGTCGGCAGAGGCGAGCAGGGTGTTTTGATTTGCGAGCCCTACAAATCGGAGATCGGCCAGTTCTGGCGATTTAAGACCAAGGCTATTGCAGAGGAAAGCAGTAGCTTCAGAAAATACTGCGTTCGCAAATCATCGAAATATGCCTGTGAAACCGGGGAAATTGCTAGTGTAGCGACTAGGGGCTGGCTCATCAGAATCGGGCTAGGTTGGGAAAGATTTTTAGATTTCCTTATTTGATCTCAATGACAAATGCGGTCAATTCAGCCATCTTTCCATCTTCGAACCGCCAGACGTCGCAGTATGAATAATGTAACAGTATTCCGTCCCGGCCCTTCAAATCGATTTTGCCGACCGCTGTAACGTAGTCGCCTTCTGCGATCAGGGTTTCGACATCAAACTTCGGCGGCTCCAAATAGGTGTCAGTCAAATACTGCCGCACAGCTGCCTTGCTGCTCAATGTCTGCTCTCCGACGAAATTCCATACGACGGTATCTATACAGAATGCTAAAAATCCTTCGTTATCACCCCTCATTACTGCGGCATTAGCTGCCAGTAAGACATCTTTGTTTCCCATTTTAGCGAAGACGTTTATTTGATATTCTAAATGAAAGATCTGTACCAACAACAACGCTTGCCATCAAAGCAGATTCCACGCAACCGGTCAAAAAAATATAAATCGTAATATTGCGATTTATATTTTTTGTCTTATGTTTGCACTATGGGACTTACAAAAACTGAAATATTCACCGAAGAACAGAACCGCATTGCCGACTTGGCCAAGGCATTCGCGCATCCCGCGCGGGTGGCGATCTTACAGCTGCTGGTCGCCCGCAAAGCCTGTGTTTGTGGCGATCTGGTGGATGAGCTGGAACTCGCTCAGGCGACGGTCTCGCAACATTTGAAAGAATTGAAGCGGATTGGGATTATCCAAGGCGAAATCAACCCGCCGCGCGTTTGTTATTGTATTAATCCGCCGGTATGGGAAGAGGCCCGGCAAGCATTCGGCTCGGTGCTGGAATCATTCGAGAGCGTCACCTGCTGCAATTAAGCGGGTGTTTTTTTGAGTAAATCAATCGTAATATTACAATAAAAATGTTGACTTATGACGAATCCATCAAATCCAATTGCGCACCGCCCTATGACCTGGGGCGAGTTTAAAAGTACGCTCGAAGAAAACCCTGACCTGCACCTGCAATTCGAGTATGAAGCCGGTAAGTTTGTAGACAGCTCCTACCATATCACCGAAATTAAGCAGGCTCCGATTGTCTCGGTTGACTGCGGCGGAGTGATGAACAGCTGGACAGAAGTGATCGTGCAGTTATGGGAACCTTCCGTTAAAGAGGTCGAGCGTGCGATGAAAGTGGGCAAAGCACTCAAAATTGTCAGCCTTGTGGAGAAATCGTTGCAGCTAAATCCGAATGCAGTAGTGAAAATTGAATTTGGAAACTCAAAGTTCGACACGCGCCAAATGTATCCGGGAGAGTTTATTACCGACGAGGAAGCATTCACAGTAAATCTGGTTCCCGATTTCACCCAATGCAAAGCACTTACGCGCAATCAGAGCTGCGGAACGTCGCCCGCCGATGCATCCTGCTGCGGCCCGGCTGACAAAAAGGAGGAACCTCAGCTGGTTGTGGTCGGTGAGGAAGCGTCTTGTTGCACGCCGGGTGGCGGATGCTGTTAATAAATCATCCTAAAACAGCATTTCGATGACAATCAGAGAACTTTTACCCGACGATTGGCCCGCCGTTCGGGAAATCTATGCTCAGGGTATCGCTACTGGCCAAGCAACGCTTGAAACAAGTCCGCCGGAATGGGAAGTGTGGGATCAGTCCCACGTAGCAAATCTCCGGTATGTAGCCTTCGCTGATCACGGCGAAGTCTCGGGCTGGGCTGCCTTAACGCCGGTTTCGGGCAGGTGCGTTTATGCCGGGGTTGCGGAAGTGAGCATTTACATAGCCGAAGCTTTCAGAGGACGAAAAGTAGGCGACCTGCTTTTAAAGCATTTGATCATTGAAAGTGAAGACAACGGGTATTGGACATTGCAGGCCGGTATTTTTCCAGAAAATCCCGCAAGTATCAGGCTCCATGAAAGCAATGGTTTCCGCATCATCGGCTACCGGGAAAAAATCGGTAAAATAAATGGTATCTGGCGGAATGTCAACCTGTTGGAGCGCAGAAGTAAAACCATAGGAATCAATTAAGTAAACATGAAAAAAGTTTTAGTGCTATGCACCGGTAACAGTTGCCGGAGCCAGATTGCAGAGGGTTATTTGAGGCATTTTGCGGGAGATAAAGCCACCATTTACAGTGCTGGGGTAGAAACACATGGGGTGAACCCCAAAGCCATCGCGATCATGGCGGAAGACGGGATCGATATTTCTCATCATACTTCCAATCACATCGATGAATACGGCGACATCGATTTTGATTTCGTCATCACAGTTTGTGATAACGCCAAAGAGCGCTGCCCTTACTTTCCTACCAACGCAAAGAAAATGCACCACAACTTTCCCGATCCTGCCAAAGCAACGGGTACAGTGGAAGAGATCATGAATGAATTCAGGGCCGTTCGTGAGCAGGTGAAAGCGTACGCCGAAAACTTTGTAAAAGAAAACCTATAATCGATGTCTGCCAACAACTGCGCCCCAGCGGCCAATCGCAAGAAACTCGGCTTTTTAGATCGCTACCTAACGCTTTGGATTTTCCTTGCAATGGCTTTGGGTATTATCCTTGGAAATGTTGTACCATCGGTGCCTGCCTATATCAACCGGTTTTCCAGTGGCACCACCAATATGCCGCTGGCAATAGGTTTGATCCTGATGATGTATCCGCCGTTAGCCAAAGTGAAATATAACAAGATGGGCGAGGTATTTCGAAACACCCGGGTAATGACCGTTTCCCTTCTGCTGAACTGGATTGTCGGGCCAGTACTAATGTTCGTACTCGCGGTAGTCTTTCTGCCCAATCATCCTGAATACATGGTCGGATTGATACTGATTGGCCTGGCGCGTTGCATAGCGATGGTATTGGTATGGAACGAGCTTGCGGAAGGTAGCCGGGAATATGCAGCCGGGTTGGTTGCCCTGAATAGCGTGTTTCAAGTGCTATTGTACAGTTTTTATACCTATTTCTTTATCACAATATTGCCGCCTTTAATCGGTCTGAAAGGGCTGACGGTCGACATAACGATCGGTGAAATTGCTTTGAGCGTCGGCATTTACCTGGGAATTCCGTTCGCGGCTGGCATGCTAAGTCGTATCGGACTGACCGCGTTGAAAGGTGAAAACTGGTATGAAACGAAATTCTTACCCATCATCTCGCCGGTGACATTAATTGCGCTGCTGGCCACCATCGTTTTAATGTTCAGCCTAAAAGGTGAGCTGATCGTTCAGTTGCCCGGAGATGTACTTCTAATTGCCATTCCACTCGTAATCTATTTTGTGATCATGTTCCTGGCGAGTTTCTTCATAGCAAAGTCACGCGGGGCTGATTACGCTCAGAATGCATCTATTGCGTTCACCGCTTCTGGCAACAACTTCGAATTAGCTATTGCTGTCACTATTGGCGTGTTTGGTATCAATTCGGGTCAGGCATTTGTTGGTGTGATTGGCCCGCTGGTAGAAGTACCGGCTTTGATTGCCCTGGTCAACGTAGCTTTCTGGCTGAGAGATAGATATTACAGATCAGCCATAATTTAGGGAAGCTTTTAATTAAGATTTTGGTATCAGATTTGGTTTAAGCCGTCACCATTTCTGATACCAAAGCCGCGGAGCGAAAGATATCATTAAATAACTCCAAACCGGCACCTTCCCGGAATCCGGAACTTTGTTGAGCAGTTCCATGCGTTTATCAGCAATTGTAAAAGAAAACCCGTAAATGATTTCCAAGGCTTTGACCGGTTTGTAATTTAAGGACAGATCACTTTCAAATCCCAGATAAGTCCCATCGATCGCCCGTTCGCCGGAGAGCAACGGATATTGCGAGTAAAATAAATGGGAATCCGCCCGAAGAGATAGCTTCTTACCGGCCTGATGAATGATGAACAAATAGGGATTAACCAGACCTTTGTCGTTCACATCAGCAGGGAACCGGGTAAACAAATTCATATTGCCCATGAATTTCCAGGCCACACCATAAAGCGGCACAAAAGACGCCGACACATTACCCGGAGTTCTGCTATTACTTCCACTCAATATTTCGGCACCCAGCCGGAACAATGTTTTGCCTGTGTTCGCGCTGACTTCCGGCTGAATGTAATAGGCCCTGATTTTTTTCGACGCCGCATTTTGCCCGTATTGGTAGTACGCATTCACTGTTGCATAAAACCACTGTTTGCTGTATTCCAATCGCCCGCCATTGGTGATGCGCCGATAGTATTGCTGATCACCCGTTGCCCGACGGAATACATCCAGGGCATTGATGGTTGTCAGAGTAAACTGGTTTGTCAGTTTATGTTTGAGATGGTGGACAAACAAATATTTATAATTATGCGCAGCAACGGGTGAAAATGCGGGATCAAAACGTTTGGCGTATGGCCTGGTAAAGGCAACGGTCAAATCTGTTTCAAGCTTCTTTTTATAAAGAAAACGGATGCCCTCATGCGAGCGGCTTTGCTGTCCCCAGGGGGCTGCTGAGAATATTCTGCCATTGTCGAGCGATAATGCCTGCCTGCCGATCCGAACAGAAAGGTACTTTGAAATGCCAGGTTCTGCATATGCCTCGAAAAAATTCAGGTTGCCTACCTCGGAGAATCGACCAGATTTACCCCAAACATGGATTTCCTGTGGAGAGGCGTGGAGCCTGAGGCGATTTGTACGGTATGTAATGCTAAGACGATTTCGCTGTGTTGCGAATAATTCCGGCATGACGGTATCGGCAGGCGTCCACATGAAATTATCGCGGTATTCAGCGCGTGGTCGCACTTCGAAGTCGATTATCAGTTCGCGACTTAAACTGTCACCAGACTGTGCATATAGGCTACGGGCAGTTAAAAGCAACACGAGAACTGTTGCCAAATATCGACTTCTTCTGATCTGCTTAAATTGGGAGCCCACTGAGACTGTTTCTCTTTGAGGGCGCAAACTACTGAAAAGAAATTGACATTGTCTATATTCTAAATAGGATAATTAGGTGCCTCGTATGGTCAGTTGACCGCTATTTGCCTTCATCAACAATGTAAGGCCCCCAGTTTCACCCCATCCCCATTTTGGCATTGGCTCGCTTTCAGTTATCGGATTTTCTGTCAACTGCGAGTTGATGACGGCCAATCTTGTTCCCCATTCAATATATCCCACAAATGCAGAGCGAAATTCAGGGTCACTTTTTAGGCCGACTTCATCAGCCGTTTGTAACAATAGCTGCACCCAACGCTGCCGTTTTTCTTCGGTGAGCATCTTGCCGATGTGTTTTCCTATCATCGACGCGTGGCTTCCATTGTCTAGCGTGGTATACAATTTCTCCCCGCCAAAGACTTCGGCGACGAAATGAGCGGCGTGCGTTTGATGTTCCGGGGACATATCCTTGAATACATCGCCCAACAGTTCATCCTTTAAAACCTTCTCATAAAATCGTGCGAACAGCGTTTCAAATGTTTGCATGTCACCCGCCCACTCATAGAGGGTCGGAACTTCTTTCATCGTTGCCATAGATAAATTTAATGATAGCTTAAAACTCAGCGGTTCAATTCATTGGTCTTAAATGATTTGAAAACTGGCGCAACAAAATCTTCAACTTCGGATCAATGAACGTCTTACAGAAAGGCTTGTCAGGATTTTTCGAATAGTAATCCAGATACTTCTCATCATTCAGCTCAAATTCGCCGAACGGCGTTACCTCAGTGATAATACTTTGGTAAAAATCCGCTTGCAATTTCTCAATGGCCTGACTTGCGAAGGAACGTTGCTCGTCGGTAAATGCATAGACAGCAGATCTGTATTTGGATTGCATGGAGTGGTCGGACGTACAGCTGTGGGTATGGAGGTGGATTTCGATCAGTGTTTTCAGTGATATTTGAGCCGGATCGAATTCGACCACGATGGCTTCGGAAAACCGGGTTGGGTTATCATCGAACGCAATCCACCCCTGGCTAACATGGATCACGCCTTTCAATGATTGAAATATGGCCTCGGTGCACCAATGACAGCTTCCGCCCAATCCGATTTTTTCGCACAACACCATAACGCTTATCTTCATATTATTTATCCGATCTACGACCGCTAAGAATCAACAAAATTTCCGATCAAAGTTCGCTCGATAGCCAAGTAAGGAAGCAGATTATCCAAATACAACCATGAGGCATTACACAATATCTGAGTAAGTAATAAGCTGGTATCACCTTTCTAATGGTAAAGTTTAGAATTCTTCGAGCGTGATAGATTGGCTCTCAACACAAGCGTATTGTTACCAGTCATTTGAAAAACCGAGACTATGGCATTTAGACTTAGGAGCCAGCTAAGTGAGAATCAAATTGAATCTGATGTGGCATCATACCTAGGCTGCATCACTCCTATATGGTCGGCAAGATTTAGGTTGATTTCAGTGAATGAGCAACTTACCGGTGCGGACAAGTTATTCAACCGGTTCCTGCCGATATATATGCAATTCAAAGTCTCCCAGGGCCTAAAACCAGAACGATCATTTACTGATAGAATTGTCAGAACCCCGTTAACGCGGATCATTCAGTATCGGGAAGAAAACAACTTATCGGGTAATCCTATTCTCTATTTCCAGTTACGCCGTCAGGCTCGAATGGCAACAGATTTTCAGCATAACATTCTTTTTAAATTAAATCAGCCTCCTGACCAGTTTAGCCTCTATATAGCTCCTCTGACACTAAATGATTCGGAATATTATAAATTGATGCACCCAAAGTGGTATATGAGATTGAGCCCGTTTGATCCATTTTTACATAGAGAACTGGCAGTACACGATGCGGTAATCAGAAAGAACATTCTGCTAGGGAATAATCCTTTTTTACGTCATCATATTTCTATACCTCCACATACACTGGTGGACACTCACGAACATCATTATTCCTATTCACAGACAGGTGGTGATGTGGCCTGGCACGGTGGCGAATTACGGCAAGGTGATTTTCGGTTATCAACACAGATGAATCGTATACTGAATTATTTTTACAATTCATCCAATATTGGTTTTACGGCAGAAAGCTTCGCCGAATTTATAGTCAAGTTTAGGCAGGAAAATGGTATGTCAGAATATACTGGTAGAGACAATGATGCGAGAGTTGATACAATTCGCAATTTTGCCTACCAACTATTGCAGCAATACGGCATAACACTTATGCTACTTGGCGACATCGAAGGATAACCTCTCGGCAACGTCAGAACCGACAGCCAGGCAATTTAATTATTAAAACTTTGCGATGCTTTATCCTAATAGTTATGGTCTACATCAAGATAGTGAAGCTCTGACATCGCCCGGAAAAAACTCCGACTTATAATAAACATGAGCCAGTGTCCGAAGGAAGGGAAATCCGGCTTTGTCTGTCCGATACGTTATTTGCTCGAAAATTCGATTTCCCGTTGCCTCGCGATACTCCTCAGCAGTAGCAGGATACTCGATCGAAGATTCAATCAGAAATTCTTCATCCATGTGATCTGTGAACAGCCTTTCCTCGATGTCAAATTCGACTGTGTTCGGGATGGCTAGCTGGAAATCAATCTCCGAGTCGGAAAGTAGTCGCAACGCATCTGCCCAAGGTCTATCACGTTTGAGTGATGCCAAGATATCTAGTAGTGATGGAATAAGCAGCGATGATTCATCCGAATAGTTGTACGGCCTCTCCGAAGTCGCCACATATTCGATCAACGGATTTAAGTTCAGTGAGATCGACGGATAACGGCCACTCACATCTCTGATTACAAAAATTGAATCCAAATTGCCAATAACATAGTCCCCAACAAATTTGCGGTCAGCCTTCGAAACTTGCTTACACCCTAAAATGTAATTGATCGTAGCTAGAATTGGGATGCTGTGCGAATCAAGTAATGGTCGTTGACAAGCCGAATTTGAGTCAATCAGCTTTTTTAGGTATCGCTTATGAACACCTTGAAGTCTGACAGTCCTCTTTACATCTGCAGTTTTGCGAAAAGTTGGGAACCAGTGACTGGCCTCGAAATAATAAACAAGCAGTCCCAAGTACTCGAAAGAGCGCATCGGATATCCAATCGCCTCAAATGGCCCCGCGCGTTCAGCAAACAGACCGTTCGGAAGCGCAGCCGCTGCACTGGTTTTCTTGAAATACTCTCGCAGGAACTGGAAATGCATTGTAACCATTCGCCTGAATTCAGTAGTCACGCTTTTAGCTGTGTCAAGTTTCTTACGAAGAATTTCGAGCCAAGTTTCTAATAGAAGAAAATTAAGTGCATCGATAGCAGGATAAAGATTGTCATTTTGCCGGCATTTACTCCAGACGATTCGACCGAGAAGAATCAATGTGGCCCACGCAGACTTGAATTTCCGCTTATGTTTTGGCTCCGGAAGTCGAGCGAGCAAATTTTTAACTAGCTGGCGGAAGTCAACTTGATTGTAGTCAGTTGTATCAATAAGTAACAAAACTCTTCTGAAAAGTCGGCTGTCAACCTGATTTGGGATTAGATGTTCATTGAACAGATACCTATCAAACTCGTGTGTGAGCCAATCTAAATCCCATCGTTCAAAATTTCCATCGGGAAAAGTGTTACTGATGAATCCATCAAACGTTTGCCTGAAATTTTCCTTAATGTCTCCATTGTGCGCCAAAACAAATTTGATGGGGAGCTTTTCGAAGGCTGGTACTCCGGCGTGGCGAAAGGGAGTGTCCTTCGCTTCCAATAGTGACATGCGAATTCCGTCATTGTCATAAAATGTCTGATCATCAACGTGCCGACTTCTCCCACCTTTAACTTCACAATAATACCGATGCAGTTTTCCACTTTCGTCTGGCCCAATCGCGACAATGTCCTTGCCGTATTGTGATTGACCTTTTGAACGAGCCGGTGTCGCAAGCACTCTAAAACCTTTGGCAATCAGCAATAATGGCAAAATTGCATCAAGTTCCTGGTCTTCTGTCAGGTTTTCCAAATACTCTCTAATAACTAGACCGTTATCCATTCGTCAAAATCAGTCTTATCGGATTGCCAATTAGCTGCTAATGCCAGCTTTCGCTCTAAATCAAATCGTTCAGGATTCAACAAATGAAGACGCGGCCAAGTATATGACGACTGAAATCGTCCCAATTTGGTGACTTCATCCCTTTCTCGGTGTTTCCAGCCGCCTCCCTTTACTAAAACTACTTTCTTAGCAAAACTTAGAATGCCCTGGCGATTATTTAGGCTATTATTTATTTGCTCATTCATTCTATGCCTATGCAGCTCTCGGAACCTGTCATAATATTGCGGTTGACAGATAGACGGATGAAACTCAATAATGTTATTCTTAATGTCAAGCATTGCACAAAAAGACGCGTAGTGGGTTTTAAGTCGCACTACGGCAGTCATTAGTATCCCCGCATTTTCCTCTGAATATCTCTCCACAACTGTGATCACTTCCTCATGATACGATTCGGTCAATTCTTCTAATTTGCAAAGAAGTGCCTCAGCCACCACCTCATTTTTGGCGTGAAGCAATGGCAAGAGCCAGACCAAACTAGTTTTCGGACTAGCCTCGAGACTAAGAATTGACATCCACAGCTTATACTGTGAGATGGGGTCTAACTCCGCCAGATTTTGGTAAAACTGGTCTCGGAAAGGTTGATTTTTGAAGCAACTCAACATTTCTACGCCGAGGTAGCGAACTTCTCCAACGTCATGAACAATAAGATGAATCAACTTTTTACAAAGCCCATCAATACTTTCGGTGCTGCTTTGGATTTGATACATTGTTTCCTGAAATAGATCGCGATCAAACTTAAATGGATAGCAGAGCGCGAAATTTTGAAAAAAATCGAAGACTATGTTTAGATCTGACACTTCTTCCAGGAGGGCGTCAAAACTTATGAGACTTTTCTGATCTGCTAGATATTCATAGGTTATGTTTGGGTTTTTCAATAAATCTCCCGCTAAGTCAATTGTCTGAGAAGGGTATTTTTCGACGCTAGCGCTAAGTGACAGTAAAACTTGCTTAGCTGTTGGCAGGTCTGCGCTGGGAACGATGTCTTTCAATACTTGGAAGCACTCATCTACAAATGTGACATCTTCGAAGCCAAGGCGAGCAACCAATCGTGTTACAGCATATGGAACATGATGACGTGTTACCTCAATCCCCAGATTGCATTTCTTCACCAAGCGAAGAGCTTCAAATGCTCGAGATTGCTCAGAAAATTCAAAATGGTGAATTGCGCCTAGTATGTAACTTTGGTTGTCGACTAGCTCAATCTCGCTTCGGACTAATAGCCAAGCCCTTTCGGGATCATGCTTAATCAAGCCACTTAAAAACAAAGTCCGCATGATCCGGAACTCTGCAGGCAAGTCGAGGATAAGTCTCTCAGCTTCTTTGAAGTCTTGTCCTACTACACGCTCAATGAGCGGGTTTACATTTGGCCAAATTATCAGGTCATTCCAGCTAAAAAAGTGATGGCAAGCGTTCGCTATGTCACTTGCGCATAGTGGTAAAGTGTCCGCTACTTTGCAATAAGCCTGCAAAAATTCTAAATTGATTTTGGAGATCCGCTCGGAATCGAGCCGAGGTATCCAGTCTGAAAAGGTTTCTCCACTGGTTTCATGAATCAGAGCCAAAAGAAGTTCCATTATTCGATCAGCTAGTAACGTAATTCCCGTTCTTCCTTTCTCATCCGACAGCTCCGTTACACTCTCAAACAACTCTACTAGTTGCTCCACACTGCTTGGAACTTTTGATCGTAAATCTGGAATAGTACCGTTTAGGACTGTATAAGCAAAAAAATAATTTGGCACTATTACCCATTTCTTAGTGAGTTCGTCAAACGATATAAGTTCTAATCCACGTGACTCGTCCCAATCGATGACCGATTCGTCAGCAATTTTATCGAGTATCATTCCCTTTTCAAGATAGATACTGAATAAAGATTTGAGCACTTTATTCAGCTTGTCGTCTGACAAAATCTCATTCTCAGTCTTAGAAAAAATCATTTGGGGCTGTTTCGTTATGCATGGTACTACTTGCTCAGACAGCAATTTACAAGACCTTCTCGGATCATCAAACAAAGCACAAATGTTAACCTTAGACACTTGCGATAAGTCCCGCACCTGTATCAAGATCATAGCCTGAAAACCATCAATAGTCACACCGAGAAACAGAGTCATATACCCTTCGACACCTAAAAGCACCAAAGAGATTCATGTAGTCAGGGTAAATGCGGAAGTCTGCTATTAAAGTGACGACTAATACCGCCCAAGGTTGGTAATATACACGAAACACCAGTAAGATATCCGAGCACTTCCCGGCAGATTTATATAAATTGCTTTTTTTAACCAAACACCCTTTTCCACATGGCACATACTACCTCCAACCCGAAGATCCACGAAGGCCGTAACTTAAAGCGTTTCAGAGAGTTATTTAACTACAAGCAGGACGCGCTGGCGTTTGAGCTCGGCGAAGATTGGAACCAGCAAAAAATCTCGCTCCTCGAACAAAAAGAAAAGATCGATTCCGACATTCTGGAGCAAGTCGCGGCGATTCTCAAAATCCCGGCTGAGGCGATTCGTAATTTCAATGAGGATCAAGCTATAAATATCATTACTACTACTTTCAATGATCAGGCTGTCGGCAGCTCTGTGAATTACGGGACTATTCAGAAAGATCCAATTGACCAGTTAATGAAGCTTCATGAGGAGAAGATTGCTTTGTATGAGCGGATGTTGAAGGAGAAGGATGAGATGATGGAGCGGTTGGAGCGGTTGATTGGGGAAAGGTGAAATAAAGTATCTTATCTTCTTTTACTCGCTGATATTTGTTTCCTGCCATCAATTATGATAACCTCGGGCGATCTTTGTCCTTGATTTCGCATACTCTCAGCTAGTGCCAGAACTTTATCGATGTTCTTTCGATTTTCTTTTGTCTGAATAATCAAAAAAATACTGGTATCGGTTTTTTCAGCTTTATTGTAAGTTGGTAGCTGAATCTCAAATCCTTTAATCAGGCTAGAATTTGTAGAATATTTAAGCTCAACATTTACCTTCGATTTGAAGCCGCGAGATATTTTAAAGTCGAGCGAACCAACACCTCCATTAATCTCCCGATTTAAATCAAGGTCATTAGCAATGCAGTAGACCTCTGCGATACCATAGAACAAAAGTTGAGCCGAGCGCTCGACTTTCAATTTACCGTTATCATCATATAAATATTCAAACCATCCATTATTTTCAATCAAAGAGGCATACTGTTCACAAATCCTTTTGACTACCTCGATAATGTTATCAGCAGTAATTGGATTAAATGGAGAGAGATCCAATGGGTGAGAATCAATAGCAGATTCAGACAGCTCAGCCCATATTACTTCTCCAACAGGGTCATTCTCAAAATCATAAGAAGTTCTAATCTTTCTTTTGTATTGGTCGATCAAATCGATTAATAACTCAGGGTTCTTTAACAATATTTGTTTTAGCTGCTTCTTAGACATTTTTGAGGCGGCCTTCCAACTAACGCCTATCAACTTGTTGACTCTCTGACGTAACTCCTCATTATACCTCCCAACTCTATCAATATCATCCCAATCGATTGCGATTGGCAAATTATTCAGAAGACTCCTAGGTACAAATAATAATGCCCTCTTATTTTGGTAATCATAAGGGACCAAATAAACTTCCCCTTTAATCTTAACACTTCTTGTTTTAATGCTCAATTCTGAACATAATCTTTGAGTATATTTCGCAAAGTTTTCGAGAAGAATCGAAATCGTCATGTCACTAATACGATCAGCGCCAATTCCATCCTCGATCATTCCTACCAATTCGAAAATGATTGGATCGTTAATCCCTGCTTCAAATATTTGAGTGACTGTATCAAGCATTTTAGTCGCCAAAATTGGCCCTATTGCGTTGCCAAAAGTTCCTCCCTTTGAATACCCCAAAGCAGTATTGGCCCTTTCTCGAAATTGTAGCTTTCTATGCGCTTCTCTCCAAAATGTATCTCCTCGTTGCTTGCTATTTGAAATTAGTATTCCAACATTTCTAAAATATTCTTGAAAAATAGCATGTGAGTCTTTGAACTCGGGAATTGTCGATTTACTGAGAAGTCCTGGATCAATATGTAATCTGCTGTCAATATCTATAAAGCTATCGAATATTCCCTTTTTTTGGAATTCCTTGCCATCAACTTTCAGCAGAGTACTAAGTTTACGAAGCATGACACATTTAGTTATATTAGAAATTGCCACAGATTAGAATTGGACTTACTTCTAACTAATAAGAAATATAGGTTACACTCTTATCAATACAAACTCGATCTCTATTTGAATGGAAGACTAGAAATGAATATTTCGGGCCTGACATTTGTCTTTTCCAAGTGATAGTAGAACGCTGATGCCCACTCATCTGCACGATTTACCTTTGGCCCTAGAACGATTTTAGTGATACATGGACCGATCGGAAATGTATTAATATAAACCTTTGGAGGGGTGAAGTTCATATCGACTTCCTTTGGAAACATTCCTCCACGAATTATGATTCTCACTTCTTGCTCATGCTTGTAATCTTCCGTTTTGAATAAATATTTAATTTGACTCAAAAGTGATTCCAAGAAATACACCTCCGTCTCATCGTGGCCGTATTTATCATAATATTCTCTTACTTGTTCTTTGAGTTCATTCATTCTGTGATTTAGTGAGACATTCCCTTCTGGTGAGAGCGTAGGAACAATAAATGTAGACGTTGAAGTCTGATAATAGGCTACTTGGAAAAACACAAAATCTTGGTCAAAATTTTCACCAGAGGATTGTTGCAGAATATTCCTGAAATAAGACTTATCACTATTGTAAATAAATTCGTTGAATTGGTTAAGCAATTTATTTGAATTAACCGTGATCGAACATCCCTGTGCTTCATCCGCTCCCTCTTTCCCATACATCCGCCACAATGTCAAATCATTTGTTTCACTTTCTTGAACAAAACTTCCAATAAACCATTTAGGCAGAAATTTTTTGTCAATTACTCTTTCAAATTTTCCTATGGTAGAATTTGGAATTTCTAAATATCTAGATAATTCTGTCCCCTCAGATGTATCATTTAAGAATGTCCCTTCCGACAATCTGAATTTGCTGTCATTTAGAATTAAATTTTTTGCAACAGATAAACTTGTAAAATGTGCTACACTTCGACCCTCAGTCGCTAAAAGGTTACGGATTTTGTTGATGACTAATAATATTCTAAAAAGTTGATCATTGCGTCTATAACGTTGTAACTCATCATTAAAAATTTCAACTATTACACTAAAATAGGTATCTGTCTCCTCAATATTTATCCAAGCTCGTTCAAAATCTGAATAGGCTGTAATCATGTACTCGTAAGCCTTGTCACTCTCACTGATGCTTGATAATTTGCTGTAAACGAGAGCACGATTATAATAATTTTCAAAATTATCAGGCAAAAGTGCAATCGCCTGAGTGTAACTGGAAATCGCTTCTTCGTAGCTTTCCAATGCTCTAAATGCATTACCTCTATATGCATAGCAGGCGGCCAAATTAGATCTATCATTTGGAGAAGCATTTTCTTTTAGATACGACTTACTAAGAATAAATGCGGCTTTTTCAAAGTTATCTAATGCATCTTCATGGTTGCGGTTAAACAAATGATTTATACCAAGATTCATAAAAACCAATGCATTTTTCTCATTTTTTCTAGCAATTCGATTAAACCATGCGTTTGATTTCGCGTATTCCTTTTGCTTTTGGTGAATCGATGCTATCTCAAACATTAACTTTTCAGTTCGACCATATGTTTTCATGGCTCTCTCAATAGTATCGCTTGCTTCAACCATTTTGTCTAGCCGTTGATAAACTTCTGACAGGCCGATAAAAAGCTCTACTGACTTTCCATAGCTTATTCCCAATTTAAAGGTTTTCTTCGCAGCTTTAATGTCACCTAGTTTAAGATAGCACTGTCCCATAATCTCAAACACTGTTTCGAAGTCGGGTGCTATGCTTGATACTATCTTCAAAAGCTCAATTGCCCGTCCATAATTTCCAGAGTTATAATTCTTTACGCCAAGGTTATAGTAGGAGGATATATATCTTGGACTTGTTATGCTCTTTTGCTTGTTTTGGTAGCGTCGCTCATCTTGTTCAAAGATGCGCGCAATCGATTTTGCACGTTTATGCTTCGGGTTCAGGGTTAAAGCCTGTTGTAACGCGTCATCGCATTCAAAAAACCTACCTAACTCTCTGAAGGCAATAGCATATTCTGTCAAAATACTCGCATTCGCTCCCTCAGGTAAGCCTTCATTGTCATAAAGGTTCGCTATTGCTGAAAAATCATTTTGATCGTTTAAGTTTCGCAGCGACTTTAGTAATTCATCCAGGGTCATGAGTATTTTGGTATAGAGGTATGTAAGATCAATGTAATAAATTCCGATTAAACTTACCTAAATAAAAATACGGTGAGTTGGTTGCTAGACGTTAAAAAGCTAAATTTGACCATCAGCTCATATTGCAGCTATGGTCTATATCCGGTAAATTATGTGTTGCTTGACAAAACAGCTTGTGAGGCCACTTAGGCTTCACAAAAGAAACTCATCTGAAAACGAGCAAAATCCTTCCGCAGTCACGATCAAATGATCCAACACTCGGATATTCAGCAGCTCTCCCGCCTTTCTCATATTCTCAGTAACATACTTATCAGCATCACTCGGCACGAGCTGCCCGGAAGGGTGATTGTGTGCCAGGATAATTCCTGTCGCATTGGCCTTCAAAGCAGCCGCGAAAACGATCCTTACATCAGCACTTGCTCCTGAAATCCCGCCTTTGGAAACTTCGAAGATACCTAGCACACGGCTGGCGTTGTTCATAAGAATTATCTTGAACTCTTCGATGAATTCCAGTCTGTCTGGGTTCCAGCTTTGCATCAGCACCTTGTATGCATCTAGGGACGATTCTATTTTAGGACGCTGGCTTGCTTGTACTTTGGATTTGTAGATCAGCTCAATTTCTGCTACCTGATACAAGTTCGAGACATTCGCGAAGCTTTCCATAATTACCTTGATTTTGAAGTGATTGAATGAATTATGGCGCTTCATTCTGGCACTGAGCAAGCAAGTAGTGGAAGCAACGGAATAAAGGGAAGCCCGTGCGCAGATAGGTAGCGTGGACAGGTATTTATGCCGGGCTACGCGCCCCGGTGTTTATGCCGGAATTTCCACTACGCCCCCGCAGCCCTGTGCCTATCTTTGGGGCATCATTGATACAAGAAACTCTGTCAGGCATTCGAGCAATCCTCAATCCTTCGACAAGTATCTCCTAAATTGTAAAACATGTAACAAGTTGATTTTCAAATCGTCTGATCGGGTACAATTTGGGTACAACAAAAAGTTGTACTTGAAGTGCCTTGATTTCTGATGTTGTTTTGTCATGTCCTTTCGAGAAAGGCAAACGCATTCTTCACTTCAAAACAGCAGGGCTTATGTTACCACATTTCACCTGGACGGATTACTTTCTGGCAGTGGCGGTTATTGCGACTGTCTATTATGGGATCGTCGGTGCACTGTTCTACCGGCACGAAATCAAAACGTTTTTCAGCTCGCAAAACAAGCTTTGGCAGCGGGCGGGGAAGCCTCCCCCGAGTGGCTAGCCAACTAAGTGAGCCGTGGGCTGGTGAAGGGGAAAAAGCTATCGCGAAAAGACCAGCCTGGCAAAATGAAGAAGTGTTCGGCAAGGTGGAGGAGCTGGCCCAGCAAATCAGGATCAGCATATCGGAAGCCTGCCAAAAAGGATACGAACGGAGAGACCTGATCTTTCTGATCCAGCTATTAATCAAAGACTTTTCTGCCATCAAAGGCAGCCAGTTCCGACGGGCGATCGACAATGTGATTACTTCGGAATCGGCAAAATATGGCTTCATCAACCTCAGTGCTGTAGAGCTAGAGGAAGTCTGGAAGGAGGTTTAATGATGAGCCCGCTCTCCTGCGCTCCCGGGCCTTCGGGCTTGGGAGCCGCAAGGAGACAAACCAAGCAAATCAATTCAAAAACAATAATCAACGAGGCGTATGAAATGTGGGAAAGCGGCCCTTTCGATCAGGGCAAAACAAGTATGGGCATCAGCATTGCTTGCAGTAGTGGCAAGCGTAGTCAAAGCGCAAGACGGTGCGGCAGGTATTTCAGAGGCGGACAGCCAGGTGCGTAGCTATTTTGAGCCGGGTACACAGCTTATGTATGCTATTGGCGCGGTACTTGGTCTGGTAGGCGCAGTGAAAGTCTTCCAGAAATGGAATGCCGGTGATAATGATACCGGCAAGGTCGCGGCAGCGTGGTTTGGCAGCTGTATTTTCTTGGTTGTAGTCGCTACTGTATTGCAATCTTTCTTCGGCCTATAAGGGTAACCGTTATGGCGAGTACAAGCGTCTACCAAATCAACAAGGGGATCAATACGTCTATCGAGTTCAAGGGGCTCAAAGCGCAGTACATCTGGTATATGGGTGGGGCGGCAATCGTATTGTTTGCAATTTATACACTGCTGTATATCTGCGGGATCCGTTCTTACATCTGCGTGGGGATTGTGGTTTGCCTAGGCATTCCGATGATCATGGGGATTTACCATTTGAGCTCGGCATATGGAGAGCATGGCGTCACCAAGATGCTCGCGCGGCGAAGTATTCCCAAAAATGTGAAGTCCAATTCGAGGCGCATTTTCAAAACCAGCACTATTAATGGAAAAGTTACTGGATGATCTGATCCCAATCATGGATGTGGAGCACGATTGTATCCTATCCAAGCAGGGAGACATCACGGTGGTATTTCAGGCAGATTTGCCTGAAATATTCACCCTCTCTGACCACGACTATGAGGCTTTTCATCAAACGTGGGTGAAAGCGCTCCGGGTGCTGCCACCACACTCTGTTTTCCATAAGCAGGACTGGTTTGTCGACAGCCGCTACGAGCCGGACTTTTCGCGGGAGGATAAAAGCTTCCTGTCGATGCAGAGTGAACGTCATTTCAATGAGCGACCATTTTTGGATCACACCTGCTACATCTACATCACCAAAAAGCCAGCGAACCGGAAGGTATCCAGCTCGCTGGTCTCCAACCTGATCCGCGCGGCTTTGATGCCGGAAGAAACGATGGATGAGAAGGTATTGCAGGAGCTGCATAGCTTCGTAGGTCAGTTCAGGCATATTATGGAAGACAGTGGATTTGTAAAGCTTCGAAGATTAAAGGATGAAGAGCTTTGGAGCAACGGCGTGAAGGCCGGGATCATTGAACAGTATTGTTACCTATCCGGCAAGTGCGAGCCACTGATCAAAGATATGCAGTTTGATGAAAACATCCGGATCGGAAGCCAGCACTGTCAACTCTATACGCTGGCAGATACCGAAGATTTACCGTCAACATGCGGTTCGCAAAACAGCTTCGATCGGTACTCAACCGACAAGACCAAATTTAGCATTGGGTACGCTTCGTCATTGGGCCAACTTTTAAGCTGCAACCACATTTACAACCAGTACATTTTCATCGACGACGGGCCGAAAACACTTCGGAAGATGGAAACGAAAAGATTGCGGCTGCAATCGCTGGCGGCTTATTCCCGAAAGAATGCGATTGCGCTCGACGCAACGAATGCTTTTCTGAATGAAGCAATATCAGGTCAACGAATGCCGGTGAGGGCGCATTTCAATTTGCTGGTTTGGACTGAAAAGCAGGAAGAACTCAACGAGCTAAACAACAAAGTTTCGGCAGCACTAGCCCAAATGGAAGCTGTTGCAAAAAAGGAGACAACCGGTGCACCCCAGATTTATTGGGCAGGCATTCCCGGCAACGCGGCGGATTTTCCAATGAATGAGACGTTTGATTGTTTCGCTGAACAAGCGTCGTGCTTTCTAAACCTGGAAACGGGTTACCGGTCTTCGATCAGTCCAGTTGGCCTACGGTTGGGTGATAGGCTTACGGGAAAACCGGTTCACGTTGATATAAGCGACGAACCGATCAGAAAGGGGATTTGCACGAACCGAAACAAATTCATTCTCGGTCCCTCTGGAAGTGGTAAGTCGTTTTTCACTAACCACATGGTTAGGAGCTATTATGAACAGGGTTCGCATATCGTGCTGGTGGATGTAGGGCACTCTTACAAAGGCTTGTGTGATCTGGTGAATGGCTACTATTTCACCTATCAGGAAACGAATCCAATCAAGTTCAACCCCTTTCACATTGCTGAGGGTGACTCGCTGGATACTGAGAAAAAGGAAAGCATTAAGACGCTGATCCTGGCACTTTGGAAGAAGGACAATGAGGTCTTTAAGCGAAGTGAATATGTGGCTTTGTCCAACGCGCTGACATTGTACTACGCCTACATTGATGAATACGAGGAATTCGCCTGTTTCAATACCTTCTACGAATTCCTGCGGGACGAGTTCGTGCCGATTCTGGATGAGGACAAAGTCAAAGACCGGGATTTTGACGTGGCCAATCTGCTATACGTTTTGCGGCCGTACTACAAAGGTGGGGAGTTTGACTATCTGCTGAATGCGACCGAAAACATTGATCTACTGAACGAGCGATTCATCGTCTTTGAGCTGGATAATATCAAAGACCACCCAATCCTGTTCCCGGTCGTAACGATCATAATCATGGAGGTTTTCATCAGCAAAATGAGGAAGTTGAAAGGGATCAGGAAGATGATATTGATTGAAGAAGCCTGGAAGGCGATCGCCAAAGAAGGTATGGCAGATTACATAAAGTATCTGTTCAAAACGGTCCGGAAATATTTGGGGGAGGCGATTGTAGTTACTCAGGAGGTAGAGGACATTATCAGTTCTCCGGTAGTCAAGCAGGCCATTATTAATAACAGCGACTGCAAAATCCTGCTCGACCAAAGTAAATACCAGAACAAATTTGGACAGATACAGGAACTACTCGGGCTTACCGAAAAGGAGAAAACTCTTATTCTGTCAGTCAACAAAGCCAACGATCCGTTACGAAAGTACAAAGAGGTTTTTATCAGTCTGGGCGGCACGCTTTCGAGAGTGTATCGGACCGAGGTGAGCTTGGAGGAGTATCTGTGCTACACGACCGAAGAAAGCGAGAAAATCAAGGTGATTGAATACGCGGCTCGTTTCGGCAGCATGCAAAAAGGGATCGCGGCATTAGCAGAGGAGATCAGATCAACATCATGAGAAAGCACATTCTATTTTTCACATTGGCCTTCGCACTTGTCGCGACACCGGTCAAGGAAGCAGAAGCAGCGAATCCTTGGGCGGCGATTATCAAAGCAGCGATTAAAAAGGTAGTGAAGGCGGTCGATTTGATGATCCAAAGGCGGCAAAACAAGGTAATCCGGCTCCAAAATGCACAGAAAGCCATTGAAAACACGATGGCGAAATTGCAACTGGACGAAATCACTGATTGGGTGAAAAAGCAGCGAGATCTGTATAAAAAGTATTACGATGAGCTAAAAAAGGTCAAGGCCGTTATCGCTTATTACTTCAAGATCAAGCAGATTGCCGACAAAAATTCAAAGTTGGTCGACGAATACCGAAGGTTTTGGGGATTGGTTTCCAATGACAAGCATTTCACCACACAGGAGCTAGACTACATCTTCAAGGTGTATGTAGGCATCCTGGAAAATTCCTCCAAGAACGTTGACCTGCTGAAAATGATTGTCGAATCCTTCACTATGCAGATGACCGATGCCAAGCGGCTCGAACTGATCGAAAATGCGGCTGACAAAACCGACCAGCTTTATAGTGACCTGACCAGGTTCAATCAGGAAAATGCGATCCTGAGTATCAGCCGGGCCAAAAGTCAGCATGAAGTGGAGACCGTGAAAAAGTTGTACGGCATTAATTAGTCTGAACATGAGAACAATCCTGATTGTCCTGACCATGATTTTCATCAATACTGGCTTGCAAGCGCAAACATTCAAGGAATGGTTCCGGCAGAAAAAGACGCAGAAGAAGTACCTGATCGAGCAGATCGCCCAGTTGAAGATCTATTTGGAGCTCACTGAAAAAGGTTACAAGATCGCCAAGGAAGGCCTAACGATGATCGGCGACTTGAAACGAGGTGAATTCAAACTGCATAAAAACTACTTCGATTCATTGAAGGTGGTTAATCCGAAGATTGCTGGTCTGCCGAAAGTTAAATGGATCGGGACATTTTACGGAGAGGTCAAAAGCGTGTGTAGCTCCTGCATTTCGAAACTCGGTCAAAGTGGCTATTTGACAAACGATGAGCTAGCTTATTTACGATCAGTTTTCGACCGTGTAACTGCTGACTCGGACCAAATCCAGGCGGCTGTAAAAGAGATTACCAGCGACGGGAACCTGGCCATGACCGACAACGAGCGATTGAAAAGGATCGACGGACTTTACGATCAAATTCTGTTCAACTATACGTTCTCAAAAGCGTTTTGCAATGAATCTGCTGTGCTGGCAGCAGCCAGGATGAAAGAGAAAGAGGATGTGGTAACCGGCCGACAATTACACGGCGCAAATTGAAACGCAATGAGAATCGCCCTGATAGTACTTATAGTAATCGCGTTGGCCGTTCCGAACCAGACAAAAGCGCAAACTCCCGAGGTAACTCAATTGATCTTAAACATCCAAAAGCTGAACCAGCTGCGGAAGATCCTCAAAGAATTGAAAGCCGGGTATGACATTCTTTTTAAAGGTTATACGACGATTAAGGATATTTCCAAAGGAAACTTCAAGCTTCACGAGGCATTTCTGGACGGGTTGCTAGAAGTGAGCCCAGCTGTGAAACGCTACAAACGCATTGCAGAAATCGTGGATTTTCAATTGAAACTGGTTTCCGAATATCGATCAGCGTTCGCACAATTCCAGTCAGGGAAGTACTTTAATAAGGACGAGCTGGAATATATGTCAAGGGTTTATGCCCGGTTAATAAACCAAAGCATTAAGAATCTGGACGCACTTACAATGGTGGTGACTGCCAAGAAAATGCGGATGTCGGATGATGAACGCCTGGCAGCAATCGACAAAATTCACGAAGAGATGCAGGATAAATTGATATTCCTGCGCCATTTCAATTCAACTGCCGCCACACTCGGCTTGCAGCGTGCCAAAGTTTTTGTGGAGGTAGAAACGAGTGCGCACCTAAACGGCGTCAATCCATAATCCAAAATTTTATGAATGCATTGATTAGAACCGCCTTAGTAACGGTGATTGGCATCGCTTTGCCTCAAATGGCTTCTGCACAAGGGTTTCCAGATCAGATCAGCGGACTGCATAGCGTGCTCGACAAGCTTTATGATGAAATGATGCCGATGTGCGCAAAGTTGATCGGCGTAGCCAGGGGAATAGCAGGGTTTGCAGCAATCTGGTACATAGCAGCACGTATCTGGCGGCATCTAGCCAATGCGGAAGCGATCGACTTTTATCCACTCTTCCGGCCATTTGCGATCGGGTTTGCAATTCTGATTTTCCCTTCGGTGTTGGCGATGATCAATGGGATCATGTCGCCCGTAGTCAATGCAACTGCTGCAATGGTGGATGGTTCGAACGAGGCAATCACCATCCTGTTGAAGAAAAAGGAGGAGGCAATTATGAAAACCAACGCGTGGCAAATGTATGTGGGCGCAGCGGGCAATGGCGACCGGGACAAATGGTACAAATACACGCACGGAAATGAGGAGCCTTCGGGTGAAGGGATTTTGGCAAGTTTAGGCAATGATATCAAATTCTCGATGGCCAAGGCTTCCTACAATTTTCGCAACTCTATCAAGGAGTGGATGAGCGAGATTTTAAGATTACTGTTTGAAGCAGCTGCACTCTGCATCAATACGCTGAGAACATTTCAATTAATAGTGCTCGCCATTGTTGGGCCGATTGCTTTCGGAATTTCAGTTTTTGACGGGTTCCAGTTTACGTTAACTGGCTGGATTGCCAGGTACATTAACATTTTCCTTTGGCTGCCAGTCGCAAACATCTTCGGGGCCATCATCGGAAAGATCCAGGAAATGATGCTGACGCTGGATATTAGTCAGGTTGAAGGTGCGGGTGATACCTTTTTCAGCTCGACGGACTTAGCCTATCTGGTATTCCTCATTATCGGCATTGTCGGGTATTTCTCTGTTCCTGCAGTTGCAGGGTTCATTATCCAGGCAGGGGGCGGAAACCCATATCTCTACAAGGTCACAACATTATTCTCTCAGACGGCGACCGGTTTCGGCAACAGAGTATTTCCCGCTGGCGGCGGTTTCGGTACACTGCCAAGAAACACGGCTATGCCTAAATCTCAGAATTCTTAACCAATCAATGTCATGTTTACAAAAGCCAAAAATCTGGAAACAGCATTCCGGCATGTGCGCGGATTTACAATGCTGGTAGTGTTGGGCTGCATAGGTTTCTGCTGCTTTGCGATCTACAAAAGTTATCAGCTGGTGGATGAAACTCAGGACAAAGTCTACATCCTGGCAAGTGGAAAAGTGCTCGATGCCTATGCGTCTGAACGAAATGAGAATATTCCGGTCGAAGCTCGGGATCATGTGGCCACCTTTCACCGATACTTCTTCACGCTTGACCCTGATGATAAGGTGATACAATCTAATCTAGTCAGGGCGCTTTATCTGGCAGATGTCTCAGCCAAAACGCAATATGAAAATTTGAAAGAGTCTGGCTACTACGCCAGCATCATCTCAGCAAACATCAGCCAGCAGATCAGCATTGATACGGTGGAGGTGAAGACCGAAGATTATCCTTACCAATTCCGATGCGTTGCGTCCCAGCGCATTATTCGCTCCACCAGTATCGTCACCCGGCGGCTGGTTACGGAAGGATTTCTTAGAAGCGTGTCCAGAAGTGATAACAATCCACATGGATTCCTGATCGAACGCTGGACGACGCTTGAAAACAAAGACATCAATGTTCAAAACCGATAGCTTATGTTTTACAATTTCAACAGACACAAACAGCTTGCCGCCCAAATGTCTGGCGGCCCGGTCCGGCGTGCCCCAGCATCACCCAGGTTTCAAGGAAACAGGAAATGGGGACTTTGGAAAAGAATCACTGTGAGGGTGGCACGACTGCCACTGAAATGGCAGCACGCGGTATCAATCGCGCTGCTCTCCGCAGGAATTGGATATAGCTTTTCGCTGATTCTCCCTGACTATCAAATTGCCGCATTGTCAAAGGTCTTCAAAAATGGTAGCAGAAACCAAAAGACAATCAGAGCGGCGACGTCAAGTCCACGTCAGCAGGCTTTTGAAGCTTACGTCGACAGCTTGGAGCAAACACACTTCCGGGACAGCATTTATCAATCACAACAAACCGCAAAAGATTATGCAGAACAAACCATACACCCGTAAATTCTTACAAAAGCGTAAGTTTTATACAGTCCTGCCACTGCTGGTTTTTCCATTTCTCACACTAATTGCCTGGGCATTATTCGGTAAGGGAGACGGAGGATTGGTGTTATCAAAAGAGCGAAAAGGACTGATTATGAGCCTTCCAGATGCCTTTTTGAAAGATGAGAAAGACTTGAATAAAATGGGCTATTACCAAAAAGCGGCCGAAGATTCTGCAAGGCTTCGCAATCTTATTGAGAAAGACCCGTACTATCAGGACACGCTACTCGCCTCGAAATCCGGCCCATTGGGTGTGCCGCTCAAAAATCTGGAAGGGCCGGGAAAAACTAAGAAAGCAATCACTGGCCAAACTTCTGAAAATGCCGATCAGGCTGACAGAGAAGTATTCCAAAAACTCCAAGAACTAGACAAGGTCTTATCAAAAACCAGCAATCCAAATTTTGACGATCCCGCTAAGTCCGAAATAGCAGCGGCCCAAAAGGAAGATGGAAATCACGAGCGACTTGCGCAGTTAGAACACATGATGGCTGGGCTTGGGGAAGAAGACGATCCAATCACTGAGGCCGATCCGGAAATGGCCGAGCTAAATGGAATGCTTGACAAGATAATGCAAATTCAAAATCCGGATCTGCAACTTGAACAGACTCGAAAGCTATCACTTGAAAATAGAAAGCAGGTCTTTCCGGTAACAGCGGTTACTGATCAAGTGCATTTCACCTTTCTTAGTGGGCAGCGCGAACCCTCAGATAGTTTAAAGCATCTCATTTCGAATCAAATGAATGGTTTTCATTCGCTAGAAAATCATCGAGGTGCGAGCCAAAGTCAAAACGCGATCGAAGCGGTGATCGATCAAAATCAAACACTCGTGACGGGAGCTACAATCAAATTTCGGCTTGCCACGGACATTTTAATTGCCGGCACTCACATTCCGGCTGGAAGCTTTCTTTACGGTAAAGCTAGCCTCAATCAGGAAAGGCTTCGCGTGAATATTGAGTCTGTCAAGTATCGTAATTCTCTGTTTGCCGTCAGCTTGTCGGTTTACGATTTGGATGGAATGGAAGGGATTTACGTTCCCGGCGCCCTGTCTCGCGATGTTGGTAAACAATCTTCTGACCGTGCGATTCAAGGGATTAACATTCCAATCATCGACCCTTCATTAGGCGCACAAGCTGCGAGTGCAGGTATCGAAGCTGCCAAGACATTCCTGGGCCGGAAAACAAAGCTAATCCAGGTTTCGGTGAAGGCTGGCTATAAAGTTCTGCTCAAAGACGCCAACGCCAAATCGGTCTAATCTCTATTCATTTTAAGAATCAAATATCATGAGAAATTTTCTTTTGAGTCAGCTACTGCTATGCCTAAGCTTTGTCGGAATAGCCATTTGTCAAGGCGTCGAAACGAACGATATACAGGCAATTCCGCTGGAAATCACCACCAGCAAAACTACGCACCTCGTATTTCCATACAGCATCAAAACGGTGGACCGCGGGAATGGAGAAATCCTTGCGCAAACGGCGGCTGGCTTTGACAACATCCTGCAAGTCAAAGCCGCTATGGCATCTTTCGATACGACCAATCTGACTGTTATCACAGGTGATGGGACGCTTTACTCGTTTATAGCGAGCTACTGTCCGAATCCTGTCTCAATTAATATAAGAATCGGTAAATCAATGAACGTTGGCGCTACGTCAGTAGCAGAACCAAACGAAGCGGAGATTGAGCAGGCGTTGATCCAAGCAAGTCAAAACGATTCCAGTAATGTCAGAATAAAAGACCAATCTTCTCAGACAAAATTGGAGCTATCAGGCATTTACATCTGCGGCGATATTTTGCTTTACAAATTGACACTTACCAACAACTCACCGATTGAATATGATATCGAAAGTCTGCGGTTTTCCATCAGGGACAAAAAACGACCTAAGCGTACAGCGATTCAGGAAACCTATATCAAGCCATTCCGCGTGCTGAGTGATACGACCTCAGTCGGCCCAAAAGCGGAGCACACTTTCATTTACGCAATACCCAAGATGACGATTCCGGACAAAAAGCTTTTGTCAATCGCGCTCCATGAAAAAAATGGCGGCAGGCATCTAAACCTTAAAGTTCGAAACAGGCATATCCTGAAATCCCTTCCCTTGACGACTCATTAATCCAACCTTAAATCATAGAAATCATGAACGAGAAAAATTTCGAATACCTGCGCGACCAGGTAAAATACTCAGGCTTCGGCGACGGCCTGGAGGCTCAGCTGAGGGAGAGTATCAAAAATCAGCCACTTGAATTCAGCGTGGAACATCAAACGGCATTCGGTAGAGACGAGGTAGAGAGCACACTGAATTTCAAAAAATCGTCGGTTACCGATATGTATTTTTTCAATAACTATCAGACCTCAGTAAAGCCTGATCAGGCTGCAGAGAAGGTAAACCAAACCTTCTATATCGGGAAGGACAACAATATCACTTTGAAAGAAGGGTACAATTTGTTGAGTGGCCGGGCTGTAAATAAAGATCTGACCAATAAGGAAGGGAAAATTTACAATGCATGGCTCCAAATGGATTTCAAGCAAACTGACAGCGCAGGAAATTTTAAGCTCAAACAGTTCCACCAGAACTACGGCTTCGACCTTGAAAAGGAGCTTTCCCGGCTGCCGGTCAAAGAACTGCAAAATAATCAAGATCGTGGCAGAGTCATTGACTCACTGCAAAAAGGAAACAGGCACGCGGTCACATTCCTGGAAACTGGTAGCGAACACCGGAGATATATTGAGGCCAATCCTCAATTCAAAACGATAACCATATTCGATGCCAATATGCACCGGCTTCAAACGAAGCAGTCTAAAGAGAATAAGCAGGAGAATGCCAGCAGACACGAGCAAAAAGTGTCGAGTGAGTTAGCGACAGACGACGCACCTGGCGGCGCTCCGGAAAAAAAGACGAAGAAATCAAAAGCTATGTCTATCAGTCAATGAATATGGATATAGCTAGGCACTTGGAAGGATTCTTTACAAATATCAGTGCAGACGCCAGGATTACGGTGACACATATCAGCGTCTACACTGCCATCCTTCAAACGACATACAAACTAGGGACGAACTGTCTGGCAATGTTCAGTTTTGAGCTGATGCAGATGGCCAAGATCTCAAGCGGTAAAACCTACTATAAAGCGGTGCGCGAGTTGAATGAGTTTGGATATATCCGATACGAGCCGTCATTCAACAAAAACCGGCCAAGTCGGATTGTCCTGCCGGACCCATTAAATTAAGTTAATCTTTTGAATCGGAAAGATATGAATGTTGAGCTAATTACGAGGGAAGATTTACAAAAGCTCCGGCGTGACCTCTTGGAAGACTTGAAACAGTTTATTTCAAATTCTGCCAGCGAGCCGAAGAAATGGTTGAAAAGCGCTGAGGTTAGGAAGCTGCTCAATATCTCTTCCGGGACATTACAGAATCTTAGAATCAATGGGGAGTTAAAACCGAATAAGATTGGAGGAACCTTCTATTACGCGTTCCAGGACATTCAGTCCCTGCTTCAATCAAACAATTTAAAACCAAAAAAATAATGGAGCGTCCAGTTTCAAAATATCTGAACCGTATCTTGGGGGATGCGCGGGTAAAAGTTTGGCATGTAGGCACTTATTTGGCGTTGGTTCTGCTCTGGGATAAAAACAAGCAATCGAGTCCGTTTCGGGTGACGCGTCGGCTGATCATGCAAATGTCCAGGGCACGGAGCCAGACCACATATCATAAATGTCTGCAGGACCTTGAAAGTTTGGGATACATCAAGTATTCGCCGTCATACCACCCTGGGGTGGCAAGCAAAGTATGGCTCGTCGAATCGTAAATACTGTACAGGCCTGTCTCAGATCTTGCGGTACGGAACGATCGATAGTATTTTTGGTAAGTTGTATTTATAGTCACTAATCTCCAATGATATGGTTTTAGCACTTAGCATTTCGTCCGTTATGATGTATGGGGCAGCACTTATTGCAATTGGTATCGGTCTCCGGCTCTTTGTGAGCCAGCGCAGATTTAACAGAAGGGGGTACGGTGGAGCTCAACATTACAGCACGTATTGGTCGGCCATTTTTATATCAACGTTTGAGGGAATTCTGATGATCGCTTCGGCATTGGCTATCGTCTCGGGAATATTTCTATTAGTCGTCGAGCTTTTCAATAATCGATAGCAAGGCCGTTTCAGATATCTTTCATATGAACCGCCCACGATGGGGAGCTGATTAAAGCTTCACATCGTGGGCGGCTTGCATATAAAAAAGAAAAGGAGAGCCAGGCTCCCCAACCTTAATTCAAACTCAGGCTTGAAATTCCATTTTTGGCAAAATCGGCACAAAGATTAAATGTCGTTTGCGCCCTCAGCTGTGCCGTACCGCCTAGCAGGATCGATTTTACTTTGGCTTCGTCGTCCTGAAATTTTCGCACATTCTGAAAATAGCCCGTGACAGCGTTGTATGCCCCGAAAACGGTCCCCATTGTCGTAGGCATTTGCTGCGTTGGATTTGTCAGCGCATATTCATACACATCGTCTACTATATTGGTAAATTGCGTAGACAGCGCATTGATTTTGCCATCTCTCAGATTGCCGAGAACTTCGCGGTTTGGAGCCATTGCGATTTCAATCAACTTCTTTAATTGCGGATCAGTGATTGGCTTTTTGACCCAATCGTTGAAAATCTCGCCGACCTCATCAGAAAATTTATTGGCGATACCCATAACCTTATGAGCTGTTCTCAAACGTTCGACGGCGTTACTTGTGTGCCTGATCTTTACAACGTTGGTCATGTTTTTCATCGCGGCATTTAAAGTGTTCGCGCAAACTATCCTTACAGGTGTAAACGCTGCCGTTATACTGCCGCTGCCATCGTGCGAGGTAGTCAGGAACAGATACTTTTCGATTAGATCGTTGCTACCAACCTGGATGTATCCTGGTAGTTTCGCTGTGATAAAGATCCTCTCACCTTTGCCAAGTGCCCCGGCAGTTTCATAAAGGATTCCGTCATTTCCGACAATACTGTCGAAAAACGTGAATGCGTCCCGGTTCTGAACAATCTGATAATCTTTGCCAACTACACCCAAGACTGCATTGTTGTCTGTTCTCATGGTCGCGAAATATCCCGGAACAGGTGCGGAGCCGCTTAGTTGTTGGTTCGATGAATTTTTGACCAGTGCGGTTAGATCTGCTTTTTCAACTTGATAGTCAAGCCCCGCGTGGGAGATTGCGTCTTTGCTGTTAGGGTACTGGTCGACAATTTGACCGAGGCCGTGCCAAGCTTTTTCTTTGACCGAGAAGAAACTGTGTTTGTCTGTGTTTTCGTCGAAATTGATGTTGTGAGCCATGATCGTAGCTGTTAGAAGTTAGAAATTGTTTTCTTTCTTCTTCCTCTCGCTCCCTCAAATGAATGTTTGACAAAGAAAAAACGAGAAAAAAGAAAGCCCTTCTAGCAGTGGCCCCGGATATAGCCAAAAGGAAACGGAATAAGTGCCGCAGGCTGGCGGTCGGCTTTCGGGCATCTACCAGCAATAAGAAAGGCCGCCATTATGCCGTAAGCTTTTGGCGACCTTATGAACAATCTCGGAAAATGGGGCCACTTATTTAGCTGCGCTTTTGCCGAGTTTTGTTTGTCCAAACATTGCTTTGAAAAAGTCGTTTCCGAGTTTTGATTGTTCAGCTATTGTCATTAAGGTACTTACTTATCGGTAACAAAAAGTCGATGAAGTTGTGTAAATAGCCAGCAGTTATAGCGCACATCTACAACGCCTGCGTTCAAGTGTATTTTTCCCTCATTATGAAATTTAGTATTCATTATTTCAATGAACTTCTTTTTTATTGACGAGATTCTCCCCGGCATTTCAATAAACCTTCGTGCACTTTCCCGCGGTACCGAACGATATCGAGTGCTTTTGTATCAACATGAGGGCGTATTGGCTTTCTCGGATGGGTCGAAACTTGGAAACCTGACGGATTGTACTCCGCAATTCCGCGCGTTTCTAAATCTTGCTCGCGAAACATCCGCAGATCTTGTAATGACTCCCGAATATTCTTGTCCTTGGACAAATATTCGCGAGATTATGGAGGACAGAAGTCTTTGGCCTGTTCAAGGTAAACTTTGGGTATTAGGAGCAGAATCCATTACCAAGGAAGAATTACGTGCATTTCATTCCCAATATGCTACTGATGACAAGATTGTTCACTTTGATGCAACAAGGCTACAAGAGGAATTGACATTCTTGAACCCACTAGTGTATATTTTCCAGGCAAGTTTTGGGGATAATCGTATGTTGGTTACGCTCGTTCAATTCAAAACCAAACATATGGGCGTTTGGGGTGGCGGAGAGCTGGAAAGAAATCATTTGATTGGAGGCGAAGAGGTTTATGTCTTACGTAACAATGTAGATTCTGTAAACCTGTTAACATTAATATGTTCGGAAGCCATGAACTTTCCAGCAGCAATGGGCACTGCACAACTTACTCAACTGGGTTGGAACGATCGCCCATTTCTGATTCTGAACCCGCAGATTAATCCAGATCCATTATATAGCGAATTTATTGCTTTTAGAAAGTTCTTGTTTAATCAGGAGCGAAAGGAGCTTATTAGCCTTAACTGGAACTCGTCTTCCAAGATCGGTAAGGATGCACTTCTTCGTGGAGGAACATCGAGGAGCGGTATCTACCTAAACTCCAATCAAGTGAGATTTGGAGACCTAGGGCGGATTCGCAAAAATCATAAACTTGGCTTGTACTATTTTTATTTTGGAAGGGATAAACATGCATATGTCCTTACCGGCAAGGCTCATGCATTCCTGATTGAAAACCTTTCCGTAAATATTACTGAGGGAGTTTTAGCACAGCGAATGAGGAATGGTCCTGAAATAATGGAGACATTTGTTTTACGGGCAAGTAACACCTTCGTATCAGAGGCCTCAATATCAGACGATCACCGACAGGTGCTTTTGGACCTGGGGTGCCGAAATGCTTTTCTTAATTCTGCCGATAATTGCGTGCTCGAGAAAGAACGCTTGGTATGCCTCTCCGCCGGCAAATTCCTATCTCGACCAAATGAGAGTTGGTCAAATCTCGATCAACTGTTCTCAATCCGCCTGGCTGAATCGACGGAAAATAGTAAGAGGGTCACTTTTGTCGAGGACACTAGTGACGAAAGCCGAGATCAACTAAAATCATACATGGTTGCCGTAAATACCCTTGATGGAGAGATACTGCCAGATAAGGCTCAATATCCCAGCAGCATCGCCGATTTGAAAGCTCAGCCGGTCTTTCTAGGATATGGACAGGATGTCGATGATGATCATCACAAACTTATTCATAAAGAACGTTATCGTTACAACTTGATGAATGAAGATGGCCAAATGATAAAAGCGACCGTATGTTATTTGGGAATGACAACGACGCAACATGCCATACAAACCTATGAGTTTTTGCAATCAATGTTTGAAGAAGATAGTATGAATCGTCGGAGGGTCGTGGTTTTTTACAAGCTTGGTCTTGTTCCATTAGTCATTGCAGACGTTGATGCTGGCCGCATCGTAGTTGCAGAGGAAAGAGGTTTATCATCATTTCTGAGTTGAACATGAATACAAGAAATATATTAGCGCTTGCTGGCCAGTATATTACTGGTCTAAGTGAAGTTAAGGATAACATTTTCAGAGGTACTCTAAATCTTGCCGATAAGGTGGCAGGAGTATACTATTTTGATTTAAACAATCAGCTTCTGGATGATTTTGAAGCGTATCAAGAGAGCCTGCTTGCAAATGAATTTTACTCGAATCCAGGTAACCTACAATGGAATTATTACTTGTTCATGCTAAATGATCAGCTCGAGGAATCAGCAAAGCAACAAATAGAAAAAAATGACAAGTACGCTCGGAAGTACGTAGTCAATGAAAGCGAATTCGAAGACTTCTTCACCTTAGAGAAGAGTGATGCCTCCATTCGCCCTAACATCGTGGCAGATTGGAAACGTCGCCTTGATCTAGTTGGTCTTGAAGATGTCTACTCAACTCGGACCTACGTGGATGTCATCGCTGACTTCAAAGCAAATGATGTGAAGGGTAAACAGGAAGGAACGAAATCTCGCCCCAAAACTGATGCTGACAAAATACTATTTATCAACCGATTAGTCTTGGGTAAAGGCTATCGGCGCTATCCAAAAGTTCGAAAATACCAATTTGCAAGAGTGAACCTTTTCCGAGGAATTAATGGCGTCGGAAAAACATCACTTTTTGAAGCAATTGAAGCCATGATTTGTGGCAAATGTTTACGTAATCCTTCTGTATCCATGCCCAAGGGGTGTATTGAGGCAGAGTTCAATAATTCCGGCAGCCTTACAGCCTTCAACAGCGCTAACACCCAACTTTTCCAAGCGCGGGACTTGAATTGGTATTCGACTAATAGTCGAACAAATACATTATACGCGTCATTTAACAGGTTTAATTTTTTTAATGCGGATGCCGCACACAGTTTTTCTATTGCTAGTAATGAGCGCGAAGCTCGGGAAGCACTGTTCGGTATTGTGCTTGGCCCAGAATATCACTACATATCGGAACGCTGCCAG
This sequence comes from Dyadobacter soli, assembly GCF_900101885.1. Classification (GTDB taxonomy): domain Bacteria; phylum Bacteroidota; class Bacteroidia; order Cytophagales; family Spirosomataceae; genus Dyadobacter; species Dyadobacter soli. The sequence continues at coordinate 205,710 of NZ_FNAN01000017.1, forward strand.
GGGGTTTTGGAAAGACTCAGACCGGAATTTAAGAAGCTAAGGGAACAGGTTGAAGAAGAAAAACTGAAGGTGCAGCGAAGCGAGAAAATCATTAAGAATTACAAAGAACCGAAAACGTTAGGTCAACTACGTCTGGGGATTTTACAACTATATAATGGATTAACTTTTAGACTTCCTGCGGCTGAGGGAGATCTTGCACTCATAGAGGAGCGCAACAACGAATTACGGGCGGTTCTGACCACGCTTTTGTCGTCCACTAATACACATATGACCTTGGCCGACTTTAACGCTTCTCTCGAGAATCGTGCTGCAAAACGGCTAACATTGGAGGCTAGAGAAAAAGAACTGCGAACGCTTACCGAGAATCATAATCGCCTTACTGCGGATGAAAAGCGCCTCAATACGCTCTATGACTTTCTAGATCGCTGTTTCCTGTACGTCCAAGACGAAAAATTAATGAAGCTTGCTGGCCTTCAGGCGAGAGAGGGTGAGGCGAATCTAACACGTAGTAAAATTCTGTTTTGCAAAGAGTTGATTGCAGGGATTGATGAAAAGAAATTGGCTTTAAGCCTCGACCCTAGAACATTGGAAGCCGATGTACAGAGGTTGACGAAGGAGATAAAGGAGGTCGACATAAAAATTAATGATTTTCTAAAGTCCCTTAGCCAGATCGATGGTATACTTCGGCAGATAAAGGCGCATGGCAAAGAATTTCTAGAATTAGACCACAACTCAGTCACATGTCCTCTATGCCAGTCTCAATTCGACCGCACTGAATTGGTCAATCGGATCTTGCAAGAACGTGAAACCGGCAGACGCGGGCAACCTAATGACGAACTGCATTTATTTCAAACTAAACTGGAAAACCTAAAAAGTACTTTAGTCGAAAAGCAGAAGAGCCAAATGGAACAGGGAAATATAGCAAGGGCTTATTCAGCAGCATTTCCAGAAGAAGGTGTTGAAGCTGATTATAATAAAGCATTTACGCGGGTATCAAATTTTGTCGCGCTCGAAAAGAACAATGAGAACGAGCTTTCCGAGATTTCGGAAATTAAAAATTACGCTAACCAGTTGGGGCGATCGGAAAAAGAGTATTACGAGCTCAGTCTTGGATGTGAGCATCAACTAAATGAATCAGTTCAGTTCACTTTCGGTCAGGCCGACTCTTTCAAGAAACTGCTTGAACAAACCATGCGAGAAATCGCTCAATGTAAGAAGGAGCTTGGAGACACTTTGATCGAGCGAACTAATGTAGGTAATGAAATTAAACAATTATTGGGCGTTGAGGGAACCAGCATGGTCATGAGAGACATTCGGCAAATTTGGGATAGAGATGAAGCAGCTTTCAGCAGAATCAAAAGTTCTTACGAAGTCCTTCAGGTCCTAATTGAACTAAACCCGAATAGAAACTTGACAGATCTCAGCGATCAATCTACTTCCCTTCAAAGTAACATTGATAGTTTTCGAGAAGAGCAGAAAGTTCAATTCGAGTATCTTGCTGCACAAAAGGCATATTCGGCAGCAACAGAATTTCTTAAAAAAAGTGAACCCGAACTCCCAAAATACGAGAAGGCGGTCGCTACTCTTAGAGCCCTGACCGGCGAAGAGGCTTCCGCCGATGTTAGCGCGTTTTTCGATGAGAATTTTCTGGAAATCCTAGATATTTTCAAATCTATTCACATTCCAAAGGAGTTTCAAGGCCTTAGATATGTTGACGACCGGCTTGAGCTTACGACGGATGAAGGAGAGATTCGCTCAGTATCACAGATCAGCACTGGTCAACGCTCAGCACTCGCACTTGCAATTTTTCTATCCCTAAATGGGAAGTTGACCAATGGGCCGAATATTGTCATGTTTGATGATCCGGTGTCGTTTATTGACGACTTAAACGCGCTATCATTTTTGGATCATCTGCGACTGCATGTGCTTAGGTCTGGGAAGCAAATATTCTTCGCAACTGCAAATACCAGACTAGCAGGACTATTCGAAAAGAAGTTTGGTTTTTTGGGTGAAGACTTTAAGCGGTTTCAACTCGAAAGGAGTGAAACTGAAAAGTAGGGCCGCAAAGTGATCATTTCGCTAACTATTCGAGGCCAAGATAAATCAGTATATCGGCCTCGAATAAATTATGTTTGCTACTAGCTTCGAATCGGCCTACTTGCGGATTCTGAGAGCAATCTACCTTTCAAAGCCTGCATATCCTCACTAACCTTTAAATCCAAGATTTTAGCGTAAATCTGTGTGGTACGGATATTAGTGTGGCCCAGCATCTTCGAAACACTTTCAATAGGAACACCATTTTGCAAAGTGATCGTAGTTGCGAAAGTATGCCTGGCAACATGTGACGTGAGGATCTTATCGATTCCACAAACCACGGCGATTTCTTTGAGATAGTCGTTCATTTTTTGGTTGCTGGGTACCGGAAGAACAAGTCCGCGTGACTCGCAAATAGGATCATCTTCGTATCGCGCGATTATCGCCAGCGCTTCGGGAAGAAGCGGGATGTGCGACTTAACGTTAGTCTTGGTGCGCTGCGTGAAAATCCATTGCTCGCCATCAATTCCTCGCGCGATATCGCTTCTTTCGAGGCTCTGAATATCTGAGTAAGCAAGGCCGGTGTAACAACAGAAAAGAAAAGTATCTCGAACCTGGGTAAGCCGATTACTCGCGAACTCCTTCTCGGCAAGGAGGGCAAGTTCTTCTTTTGTGAGAATTGCCTTGTCAACTTTTTTGAACTTACCCTTGAAATTTAGATAGGGGTCAAGATTCATCCAGCCATTCCCAAGGCAGATATTCACAATCTTGCGAAACATCTTCATGTGTTTTACCACGGCATTGTTTCCCATTTTGCGGACCGAACGTAGATGGAACTCGTAGTCGGCGATGAAAGCAAAATCTATGCGGCCGATATCAAAGTCTGTGGTATTAAAGTTGGCTTTCAGGAAGTTTTCTGTGTGTCGTCTCAAAACCTCGTACCGTTTGAATGTTCCGATAGCATATTCCTGGCCAACGAGCGAGTGCATCCGCCGATTGTGCTCTACAATCACCGCCATCAACATCCGCTGTTTTGGGCCGATTCCCAAGAATTTGTTTTTAATGGTTTCGGCAGTTGCAAGCTCGCCCTGGCGAATTAAGGAAGCATGTGCGTCCAAGAATTGTTGTTCGAGGTTGCCCAAATAGGCGTTGAGTGACTTCACGGCCTCCTTGTTACCTAGAACCCGACCTGCCCCCGTATTCCAGGTCTTAGGGTCGCACTCACGTCCGGTCGCAAGTTCTGACCTCTTACTCTCAACGGTAATCCTTAGGTAGATGGGCATAGGCCCGGTTTGATAATTTCTCGGCTTCTTCAAATAGAAAAGCAGACTCAGCTTTGTTTTCATAACCATTTACAGGTTTAATAGTTGAACAAAAGTAGTCTTGCAAGCCTAGTCAGCGCAAGATGTCCACCGCATGGACATCTTGTAAATCAATTGGTTACGCAATTTCTGGTGAGTAAACTTTTGAGGCTGATTGACTCACCGAATTACTCACCAAAACTTTGAGAATATTTGAACGTTTTGGTATAGTAAGGGCAAACAAAAAAGCCTGCAATCGTTTGATTTGCAGGCTTTTGATGCTTTTTGTTACTTCTTCAAGTGATCCCGCTGGGATTCGAACCCAGGACCCATACATTAAAAGTGTATTGCTCTACCAGCTGAGCTACGGAATCATTTTCTACTTGCTTTGCAACTTTCGAAGTTTTGCAGTCTTGGATTAGCCGTGGCGTTTTCCGTAATTGCGATGCAAAAGTAGAATTCTTTAAAGTATAATGCAAGTACCCTACAAGAAAAACCTGTTTTTTTCGTTTTTAATGCTGGCCTTTTTCGCGCCGGCAACCGCTTTTTGTGCCAATCCAAAAGAGCTCAAAACGGCTGATTCTCTGTTCGCTATCGCCAGGTATTCCGAGGCGCAAACGCTCTATAAAAAAAATTTCAGTTTGACTGAAAAAAATAGTCAGGCGCTGCTTTTGAAGCTGGCTTTCCTCGCCGAAAAGACGAACAATTATACCGACTGCCTTTTTTTTCTCAGCAAATTGGCCCTCACGCAGCCTTCAAGGCATCTTTTTGAAAAAATGGACAAGCTCGCCAAAGAGCAGAATCTAAGTGGCTATGAATTCGACGATTACAATTATTTCATAATATTTTATCGAAAATATGGTGATTACATTCCAATATTGCTCCTAACTTTGGGCACCTATATAGTTGTCATAATGGTTACAAAGACGCGTAGGAAGGAGCCGATTTTGCAGATTCACAAGGTTTCGATTATCGTTTATCTGCTGGCATTGCTGGGAATACTAAATGTGCCTTCGCTTTATCAAACGTGCATTATCGTGAATGAAAACACGTTCCTTCGCGATGAGCCTTCGTCCGCGGCGGGAGTAATCGAAAAAGTGGGTAAAGGGCATAAACTGACGATCATCGGGTCTGTCGACCACTGGGACAGGGTTATCTGGAACAACCGGATCGTTTACATCCGGAAAAGCGACCTTTGGAACATCTGACGACCAACTGGTATCATTTTTGGAGGATTTAAGTTTATATGTATATTTAGGAGTCAAATTTTTAATTTAACGCTGTATGAAAAAGCCAATGAAACGTTATTTACTATTAATCGCAGGAGTTTTGATGTTAGGATTTGTAACTTCCTGTAAAGAGGAAGGGCCTCACAAAGATGACATTGTGAAGTTCTCGGCTGTAATCAATAGTAGCCCAACCGTTCCAAAGGCTACATCGTCGGCACAAGGCACGGGCGTATTTGAGTACAACAAAAATACGATGGAGCTTAAATACAATATTAATTTCCAGAACATTACACCCACTTCGGTGACGCTCAACGCAGCAAACCCTGCATGGGAACGCGGCGGAATCATTCAGGAGCTGGCCAGCAACCCTACCGGTCAGGTAAGCGGTAGTTACAAAATTAAAACCAACGAAGAGCAAACGCAGCTGATCATGGGTCAGATGTACATCAATGTCCCTACCGAGCTTTATCCATTCGGGGAAATCCGTGGACAGATCCTCGCCGACAAATTCGAAGAATAAGCGATAATCCACCATATTAAAAAAGGCTTTCGGGAGCGATCCTGAAAGCCTTTTTTAATGCCCTACTTTTTGCGTTTCTTCTTTTGCCTGGACTCGAACTCCTCCACTTCCCGCATTAATGCCCCCAGGTCGTCGGGCGCGTCGGCCGTGAATTCGAGCGTTTCCGCGTAATCTTCGGCAGTCAGTTTCACTACGGCAATGGGTTTATCCAGATATTGCTGAATCTGATCCAATACCGGCTTTTCCTCTGCACTGCAAAACGACACGGCGATGCCCTTCTGCATTCCGCGGCCGGTACGGCCCACACGGTGAACGTAATTCTCCGGTTGTTCCGGTAAATCATAATTGATCACGTAATCCACGCTAGGGATATCGATACCGCGTGCGCTCACATCGGTCGCGATCAGCACTTTTACATTACCTTTCTTGAACTCATTCATGGCAGTGAGGCGGTCGGCCTGCTCTTTGTCGCCGTGAATGGTCAGACTTTTGATTTCCATGCGTTCGAGCGCGTTATACACACGCTCCGCGCGCACCTTCGTACGTACGAACACGAGGATCTTCTTCTCAGGATTCTGGCGGATGACGCGTTCGAGAAAAAAACGTTTATCGTCCATAGCCACGAATGCCACGGAATGATCGATATTCTTCGCGACAGGATTTTTAGGGGAAATCTGAATGCGGATCGCGTTCCGAACGAGCGAGTAGGCCAGTTTCTTGATCTTCTCATCGATCGTCGCGGAAAAGAACAGCGTCTGCCTTCTTTTGGGTAAATGCCGGATCAGGTCCTGAATGTCCTTGATGAACCCGAGATCAAGCATATGGTCGGCTTCGTCGAGAATGAGGGTATCTACACGGTCAAGTTTGATATAACCCTGGCTTACGAGGTCGAACATCCGGCCAGGCGTGGAGACGAGAATATCGATCCCTTTTTCCAGCTTGGCGATCTGGGGCCCCTGCTCTACCCCACCGAACACGCTGAATGTCTTTACTTTGGTATATTTTGAAATACTACTAAAAACCTCGGCAATCTGGATCGCCAGCTCGCGGGTCGGCACCATCACCACACATTTGATCCCTTCGGAACGGCTGGACGTTTTCTGTTTATGCAGCTTGTCCACCACGGGGATCGCAAAAGCGGCTGTCTTACCGGTACCGGTCTGCGCGATGGCCAGCACATCCTCCCCCTTCATCACCGCCGGAATGGCCTTGAACTGGATGTCCGTAGGTTTTTTAAACCCGGCTGTTTCCAGGCTCCGCTTGATTTCCGCGGCAATGGGGTAATCTTCAAATTTCATAGGCAAATAAGTGGGCAGACCGGCCCCGGCCCGCCCTTCGTTTTAATGGGAGTGCAAAGATAACCGGTTATCCGGCAATGCATGAGGTATTACAAGCCCGGCTCGTAAAACCGCAGCCGGTTGCGAAGCGAATTCAGTTCCCTGTCCAAATGCTCGATACGACTCAGCAGGCCTTGAATGGCCTCGATACCTTCGAGATTAATGTCGAGCTCGTGGTGGAGGCGGATAATGCGCTCGATGCGGTTCAATTGCGGGATTTGCAAAAAGCGGGTGTTGTCCACGATCACCGTTTCGATCAGGTCGTGGTCCTGCAATGACTCAACAAATGCATATTCCACATCGTAACTCGTGCAGAATACCTCGATAGCAATCAATTGATCATTTTCCATATCGTTTTCAGGATTTAGACAATTCTGTAAACAACTCTTTCTGCCGCTCTGTGAGGTTGGTCGGCACTTTTACGTCGAAAGTCACATAAAGATCGCCGAACTGGTCTTCCTTTTTGTAGACGGGGAAACCCTTCCCTTTCAAACGCACGACGCTGCCGTTCTGCGTTTCAGGCTTAACGGGCAGTTTCACCTTCCCGCCCAATGTCTCCACTACCAGCTCACCGCCCAGCACCGCCGTGTACAAATCCAGGTCGGCCTTCAAATGCAGGTCATTGCCCGATCTCCTGAATTTTTCATCAGCCGCCACCGAAAAAGTAATGTAGAAATCGCCATTCGGCCCGCCGTTGCTGCCCGGTCCGCCGTGACCTGCGATTTTAATGGTTTGCCCATTCTCCACGCCGGCAGGCACCGTAATGCGAATGTTTTTGCCATTGACAGTCAGCGTTTGCTTATGCGTTTCATATGCGTCGCGGAGATTCAGATGGATCTCGGCCTGATAATCCTGCCCGCGGAAACGCGCCTGCCTACCGCCCCCGAAACCGGAGCCGAACATCGATTCGAAGAAATCGGAGAAACCTTCATTGCCGCCTCCGTACCATTGCCCCTCCTGCCCTCCTGCCTGGCTGCGCGCCTGCCGCGCACGCTCGAATTCCTCGCTGTGCTGCCAATCCTTGCCGTACTTGTCGTACTTCTTCCGTTTTTCCGGGTCGCTTAGCACTTCGTTCGCCTCGTTCAGCTGCTGGAATTTCTTCTCCGCCTCCTTGTCGTTCGGGTTCAGATCGGGATGGTATTTCCTCGCCAGTTTTCTATAAGCATTCTTAATGGCCTTATCGTCAGCATTTTTGTCGAGTCCGAGAATCTGATAATAATCTACAAAAGCCATAAATATTCAATCTATTGATCGTGAATAACGGTTTATAAACTGTACACTACTTTCGTTCCAGCATTTTAATGTACAAATCTTCCACTTTCTTTCGTGCCCATGGTGTTTTTCTCAAAAATTTAAGGCTCGATTTCACGCTGGGTTCGTGTTGAAAGCTGTTGATATTGATGTGATAACCCATTTGCTCCCAGCCATAATAGTCTACGAGTTCATTCAGAATAGCTTCGAGTGTTTTGCCGTGAAGCGGGTTATTCGGTTGTTGATCCATGCGTGCCGTTAGAAAATGTTGCCGTCTGTTTTAAAGTAGATTTCTGTTTATAAATAATTATTATGCAGGTCGATTAGTTCAAAACCTAAAACCTGTCCGATGGATCAGATAAAATGGGGTATTATCGGTTGCGGCAATGTAACCGAAGTCAAAAGCGGTCCCGCATTCAACAAGGTACCCAACTCATCATTGGTGGCTGTCATGCGCCGCGACGGCGCCCTCGCCAAAGACTATGCCGAGCGCCACGGCGTACCCAAATGGTATGACAACGCCGAGGCGCTCATAAACGACCCGGACGTCAATGCGATTTACATTGCCACGCCGCCCGACGCCCACGAAAGCCTGGCTATCAAGGCAATGCAAGCTGGAAAGCCGGTTTATATCGAAAAACCGATGGCCCGTACCGCTGCCGAATGCGACCGGATCAATGCCGAAAGCAAGCGCACCGGCGTGCCGGTTTTCGTGGCCTATTACCGTCGTACACTGGATTACTTCCTGAAAGTGAAGGAGTTGATTGACAAAAAAGCGATCGGCGACATCCGCTACATCGACATTTGCCTGCAATGGCAGCCCTATGACGAAGAAGTGGGCTCGAACCCGAAGCCGCGCTGGCGCGTGAACCCCGAAATTTCCGGCGGCGGACATTTCCATGACCTCGCCTCCCACCAGTTCGACCTGCTCGAATTCATCTTCGGGCCCGTTAAACATGCCTCGGGCATCGCGCGCAACCAAGCGGGCCTGTACGGAGCCGACGATATTGTAGTAGCCAATTTTGAATTCGAATCGGGTGTATTAGGTAAAGGAAGCTGGTGCTATACGGTGGATAAGGACCAGCGCGAGGACGAAACGCAGATTATCGGTTCGAAAGGCCGCATTATCTTTTCGTTTTTCGAGAAATTCGATATTCACGTCGAGACTTCGGAAGGAATCGAGGTTTTCCATGTGCCTTATCCGCAGCATGTTCAGCAGCCGCTCATCGAATCGATTGTGAAAGAATTACGCGGCGAGGGCAAGAGCCCAAGCAGCGGCGACACCGGCGCTCGGGCGAATCTGATCATGGACAGGATCACCCAAAAACAATAATTTATGCGTCCCGCGATACAATTTAGCGGGTTATTGCTGTTATTTGAAAGATTACACAACTCTAAAATTCAATAGTCATGGCCAAAGGAAAAAACCTGGACAAAGGAAGCGACAAAAAAGAGGCTACTAAATCCCTGAAAGAAAAAAGAGCCGATAAGAAGGCAAAAAAGGATGGTAAGAAAGATTACTGATCTTCTGAAAAGTCCTTCCCGAATGGCTCCCGCACACGCATGCAGGAGCCATTTCGCATTTAATAAATCTCCCGGTTGGTTTTGTATTTCGCCAACCGTTTCCGGGAACGGACGATTTTCGAATGGATTTTGTTCTTTTCGTCGGGCGTAAGGATGTCGTCGGCCATCGCCTTGTCGATCGTCAGCTCGATCATACTGCGCTCCTTTTTCATCTTGGCGTATTCGTTGGCGGTCAGTTTTTTGCTTTTGTAAGCCGCTTCGATCTGCCCGTTGAGCTTCCGGAGCTCGGCTTTGAAGTTTTGTGAATGCGCGCTGTGACCTATTAATAATGTAATGATACCGGCAAAAATGAGTTTCATGGCGATGAAGAACGTGCTGTTATTGAGGTTTAAAACTAATGCGAATATAAACCGGCATACATAAACAGTGCCAGGCCGGTTTCGTGACTGGTGCAAATACTTGCGCAAGTTTCGGGTTGGCTACCTGCGCGGCGCGGGCCAAATTTGTATCAACAAATTAAAACATCCAATGGACCAGCAAGCTTATAACTACGACAAAATCGCGAAAGCCATCGAATACATCGTGGCGAACGCCAAAGAGCAGCCAACCCTCACCGAGGTAGCCGACGAAGTGAATATCAGCCAGTTTCACTTCCAGCGCATGTTTTCGGAATGGGCGGGCGTGAGCCCCAAGCGCTTCCTGCAATATATTACGACGGGTTATCTCAAAGACAAAATCAAAGACACGACCAACCTCGCGGAGCTCGCGGAATCGGCCGGACTTTCGAGCCAGAGTCGGGTATACGATCATTTCATTTCGATCGAAGGCGTTACGCCGCAGGAGTTCAAAAGCGCCGGTAAAGGACTGGTAATCAATTATGGATTTCACGAAACACCTTTTGGGGACTGCTTCGTTGCCGCCACCGAGCGGGGCATTTGCGCCATGGCATTCGTGGACGACGCTACCCGCGATTTCCAGCTCATCGAACTCGCCCGCAAGTGGCATTACGCCACCATCCGCCCCGATCAGCAGCTCGCTGCCGGTTACATTCAACGCATTTTCAGGCCTGCGGAGCAATCACTCGAAAAGCTTCCCCTACTCGTGCAAGGCACCAATTTCCAGCTGAAAGTGTGGGAGGCATTGCTTAGCATTCCTCAGGGCTCCGTAACTACCTATCAGCAGATCGCGGAAAAAATCGGGCATCCGAAAGCCGTCCGGGCCGTAGGTTCGGCTGTGGGCGACAACCCGATTGCCTACATTATCCCCTGCCACCGCGTGATCCGGAAAGAAGGCATTCTGGGCGAGTACCGCTGGGGTAGCCTGCGCAAAAAAGCATTGATCGGTTGGGAGGCTGCCCGTCAGGATGAGGAATATTTTGCACAGGAGCAGGCGATTTTGAAATAGTACAATAAAAATAAATTGTCACTATAATGAATTGTATGACAATTTAATAGCCTCGTCGCAATGCAACTTTTCCGTGTTGGACTGATTATGGATTCATGGTTTTCAAAACTATCAACCAAAATCAAAACATCAACATGAAAAAGAAACTAATCCTGTCGCTGGCAGTTTTCGCCCTGATCGTAACCGCGACATCGGCCAGCTTTGCGCAGTTTTCGCTCGGTTTGCAGGGCGGTATCGCCAAATCCAATGTGGAAGATTCCAAAACAGTTGCCGGTGGTGGCGTAAACCTCCGCGTATTTGCTTCACCACAATTCGCGATCGGGGTGGCCGGTAAAATTTACGCCGACGGAAGCGATTACCGCGTCGCCGGACAAACGCTCAGCAGCACCGGAACGCTCATGCCAGTAACCGGTACGCTCGACTATTTTTTCACCGACGGCGTGATCCGCCCGTACGTAGGTGGTGACGCAGGTGTGTATTTCTCGAAATACAAAGCGAAATGGAACGGCGAAACCGTACTCGAATCTTCGACCCGCAGCAACTTCGGTACCGCACCGAGAGCCGGTATCGTGTTCGCATTCGGCAACCTCGGTATTCAGGTAGAAGGTATTTACCACTTTGTATTTGGTAACAAAAACCATAGCTCCGATACCGGCAACGTCGACAATATCGACTTCGAATCCACTTCCAAATTCGGCGGTGTGAACGTCGGTATCATCTTCGGGCTGGGCGGCAAGTAATTTCCTGATCAGCACTAAAAGCCAAAACGCGCCACCACGGCGCGTTTTTTTGTTGTAAGGGATTCCCGCATTAACTTGCCCGCTCATTTATGGGCTACGAATTGGCAGAACCGTTATCATTTCCGGAAGAACTTTGCAACTGGCTGGAAACCTTGCCATTTGCGTGCAATATGGCTTATCAACCGGATTTTGCATTGCCTTTGCTGGAAGTAACTAGTGCAAACGGACCGGTTTTAAAAGTAATGCCGGTGGAGCTGAGCAAATGGAACAGATCGAGTCAGAATTTTTTGTTAAACCAATTAACAAACCGCGTCCAATCTATTCGAAATGAAGGACTTCCAACAGTTGTCATTTGGGAAGATTATTGGTTAGGAAAGAAAGGCATTGTACAATCAAGGCTGGCAGCCATGCTGGGCTTTTCAGCCAAAATTCCCGCGCGCCTGACGCAAGTACGCAGGATCGACAATGCAACAACGGCACAATTTCTGGAAGCGAACCATCTGAATGGCAACGTCATGTCGAAATTCCGGTATGGCTTATTTTTACCCAAACGCTACTACCGCGTGTTGCCGGAAGGTTTTACTTTCGACGCAATGGCAGAAGAGTTGCTCGTAGCGGTGGCTACATTCAGTAATGCGAGAATTTTTGAACAAAACAATGCGCCCTTCCGCTCACACGAACTGATCCGGTTTGCGAGCTTGCTGAATACCAATGTGGTCGGTGCGCTGGATAAGCTGCTGAATGCATTCATCCGCGAAAAGTCGCCGGACGATATCATGACCTACGCCGACCTCGAATGGTCCGACGGCCGGAGCTACAAGCGGCTCGGGTTTGAAGAAAGAGGTGAAATGCCCCCGCGCGAGGTGCAGGTGCGCGTGGCGGATATGCATCGCGTGCGTACAGAAACCACGCATTCCCCCGAAAAACCGGCGATTGAATATCTAACAGTGTACAATTTGGGCAGTATCAAATACGTAAAAACCATTAAACCTTCCCAAACCGATGAATGCTGAAACGCCGCTACTGATCATCCTTGGGCCAACAGCTTCCGGCAAAACCCATCTCGCCACACGCGTCGCGCATGAGATCGGCGGCGAGATCATCAGCGCCGACTCGCGTCAGGTTTACCGGCAAATGGACATTGGTACGGGTAAAGACCTCGAAGAATATGTGGTAAACGGTGTCAATATCCCCTATCATCTCATCGACATCCGCGAGGCCGGCGACAAATATAATGTCAATGACTTCCAGCACGATTTCACCAATTCTTACCGCGGGATAGTGGCCGCCAGCCGCATTCCGGTCGTTTGCGGCGGCACCGGTTTCTATCTATATGCATTGCTGAAAGGCCATGCCAACGACACGGTGCCGGTGAACGAAGCGTTGCGCACGGAGCTTGAACTGCTTACAAATGAGCAGCTGACGGCAAGATTTCATAATTCACAGTCGCATTACCACGCATTGGCCGATATTTCGACCCGCAAAAGATTGATACGCGCTTTGGAAATTGCCACATACCTGAACGCGCATCCGGAGACGAATATTGACTTTGGTAATCAGTCGGTTGCATACCCGGCAATGCTGTTCGGGCTCAATCCCCCGGTTGAAACGCGGCGCGAGCGCATTAGCAAACGGCTCTCAGTCAGGTTAAAGCAAGGTTTAATAGAAGAGGTACAAAACATTTTAAATCAAGGCATTACTCCCGATTCTCTGATCTATTACGGTTTGGAATACAAATATGTAACCCTGTACCTCACGGGCGAGATGACTTTCGATGAAATGCATTCAAAACTGGAAACCGAGATTCACCGCTTTGCCAAACGACAGATGACGTTTTTCAGAAAAATGGAAAAGGACGGACTGAAAATCAACTGGATACCCGACGAATGGTCGGAGCAGGAGAAAATACGGTTTGTAATTCAGCATTACCGGGAATTTAAAAGCGGAAATGCCGGTAATATGTAAGTGTAAACCAACCAAAAAAACGTCGTTACAATAGATGAATCGCAAATGGAGCAGCCTGCTGTTGCTGCTGGTACTGAGTGTTACGGATGCCTACCTGCTCGCGCATCCAAATCTGATCGGGAAAATCGGGGTGCTGGTGTACAAGCACCATTATATCCGCAACTTTCCGAGGGCGCTGCTCACGGTGGTGATCGTAGTGGGCATATCGCTGGCGGTCTGTGAGCTGGTTTACCGGCTTACCCGGAAGAAGACGGCGATATTCAGCTACCTGTTGTTGACGGCGGTTGCGGTGTTCTGGTTTATGTATGTTTTCGTAACGTTTTCGTCATTTTCCTACCGGATCACGGGCAAGGCATTCATTTACGGAGCGCATTTGCTGCCGGTCATACTGGCGGGTTTGAATCTGCGGTATCTGTTCAAACGGATACTCGTCCAGGAACCGGTTAACGAAAGCTTAACAGACGAAAAAAGTGGCTCCGGAGGGGTTTAGCAGGCTATGAAAAGGGCAAATTGTTGTCCAAACGGCCTGAGACAGTAGAATATTCTCATAAATCCTTCAAATTGTGAAATAATATTGTTTCCGTCTTGATTTTTCACAAATAAACCACGGATAATAATAGAAAGTACGCGGTTTTTTAGGATATTGCGGCTTGTGTCGGACCGGGAAATGGTTAAACCCGAAGCCATTTAACACAAAATTAACTTGTTGGGTAAGTAAATCGCTGTTAACGAAAAACTTTGGCTTGAATTGACCGATTGGCCTGCCTTGTTCATTAACCCTTTTAATTTTATTCTTATTTCTATGTCCCAAATAGCTGAATTGACCCTTGAAGGTAAAAAGTACGAGTTCCCCGTAATTGAAGGAAGTGAGCAGGAAAAGGCGATAGATATTTCCAAGTTGCGTGACCAGACAGGGTATATTACGATTGATCCAGGTTACAAGAATACCGGTGCCACCAAAAGTGCCATTACATTTCTGGACGGCGAGGAAGGCGTGCTCAATTACAGAGGTTACTCGATCGAGGACCTGGCCGAAAAATCTTCATTTCTTGAAGTAGCATACCTGCTTATCTACGGAGAGCTTCCTACTGAAAAACAATTCGCTGAATTTGAACATGAAATCCGCACGCATACGCTCGTAAACGAGGATATGCGCAAGATTTTCGAAGGTTTCCCGGTGAATGCGCACCCAATGGGCGTACTATCGTCGCTGGTGAGCGCGATGAGCGCCTTCTACCCGGACGCTAACGCGCAAAACTCGGAAGAAGCTACGCAGCTGCACATTATCCGCCTGCTTGCGAAGTTGCCTACTATCGCGACGTGGTCTTACAAAAAATCACAAGGCCACCCGGTAAACTACCCACAAAACGACCTCGACTACTGCTCGAACTTCCTGAACATGATGTTCTCGCTCCCCGTAGCGAAATACAATGTAGATCCGGTTGTTTCCGCAGCATTGAATAAACTGCTCATCCTCCACGCCGACCACGAGCAAAACTGCTCTACCTCGACCGTAAGACTGGTAGGATCATCACACGCCAACATTTTCTCGTCCATTTCTTCGGGTATCAGCGCATTGTGGGGCCCGCTCCATGGCGGCGCCAACCAGGAAGTGATCGAAATGCTCGAAGCGATCAAAGCTGACGGCGGTGATACGCAGAAATACATTAATATGGCCAAAGACAAGAGCAGCGGCTTCCGCCTGTTCGGCTTCGGTCACCGCGTTTACAAAAACTTCGACCCGCGTGCCCGCATTATCAAAAAGGCCGCAGACGACGTACTCAACAAGCTCGGCATTAACGACCCTGTTCTCGAAATCGCACAGAAACTGGAAAAGGCGGCATTGGAAGACGAGTACTTCGTACAACGCAAGCTTTACCCGAACGTAGATTTCTACTCAGGTATCATTTACCGCGCTTTGGGTATCCCTACCAATATGTTTACGGTGATGTTCGCGATCGGGCGTCTGCCGGGATGGATCGCACAATGGAAAGAAATGCGCGTGAACAAAGAGCCAATCGGCCGCCCACGCCAGATCTACACCGGAGCGCCTAAACGCGAGTTCGTTGCGATTGGTGAGAGAAAGTAAGTTTTAAGTTCAAAGTAAAAAGTTCAGAGTTGAAGGTGTAGATAATCACTTCGACTCTGAACTTTTTACTTCATACATTATAACTCTAAACTCTGAACTCATAAACTCTAAACTCATAGACTTCATCAAGGCGAAAGCCGCTCAATTCTCCACTCCCCTCCTACCTTCGTATAAGCTAACCGGTCGTGCAGGCGGCTGGGTCTTCCCTGCCAGAATTCTACATAATCCGGCATCACGCGGTAACCGCCCCAATGCGGCGGGCGGGGCACTGGCTGGCCTTCGAAACGGGCTTCTAGTTCACTTGTTTTTGCTTCCAGGAACTCCCGGTTCGGGATTACTTCGCTTTGGGCCGACGCCCAGGCGCCGATCTGGCTCCCGCGCGGGCGCACAGCAAAGTATTCACTGGATTCTTCCTCCGACGTTTTCTCGATTTTTCCTTCGATACGCACCTGCCTTTCAAGCTCTTTCCAGAAAAATGTAAGCGCTACCTGCGGGTTTTGCCCGATCTCCTGTCCCTTCTTGCTGTCGTAGTTGGTGAAGAACGAAAAGCCCCTTTCGTCGAGGTCTTTCAGGAGCACGATCCGGCCTGTCGGGCGGCCTTCTGAGACCGTGCTGAGCAGCATTGCATTCGCCTCGAAAATGTCCGCTTCAAGTACTTCATCAAACCATAACCTGAACTGTTTCAGCGGATCAGGATCGAGATCGGCTTCATGCAACCCTTTGAGTCGGTAGTCGTACCGGATATTTGCAATGTTATGGTCCATTGGATACTAATATGTTCAATGTTGGGATGCCAAAAGTAGCCATTTCAAGGGAAAGATTATTAGATTTGTAATCTATAAGAGACCGTACGTACGAAACAAGCATCACGATGGCACAAGAACAACAAGAAGGGGTCAAAAGCGAAGAGCAGGACGACCTGGCACCCAAAACGATTGATACCCTTGAAATTGATCTTAACAATGAGTTGACGGAGGAGCACGAGGAGGAAACGCCTGATGTGGATTACAGCCAATTATCTAAGGAGCAACTGGTTAACTTACTTGAAAACGAACTCGCAGCCGTTCGCGGCGAGGGTGCGACAGCCGCTCAGCTGAAAAAAGCGGAGGCGGTTGCCAAAGGGGTTCGTACGGTCGTAGATCAGATCAAACAAAAGGACCGCGAAGTCGCGCTGAAAACGTTTATCGAAGAAACAGGCGGCGAAGACGGGTTCGAATACAAATACGACGCGGAAACGCAGAAAATCGACTCGCTGAGCCGGGAAATCCGGGGCCTCAAAAATGCTTTCTACCAGAGTCAGGAGAAGGAAAAAGAGAAGAATTTCAACGTAAAAACCGCGCTGCTCGGTCGTTTGCGCGCACTCGTGGATGAGGAAGGCACGCGCGAAACCGATGCTACCGGCCTGAAATCGAGCTGGGAGGAATTCAAGAAGATCCAGGAAGAGTGGAAAGGCGCAGGAAATGTGGCATCACCGCATAACGGCACGCTTTGGGCAACGTATAATGCATTGATCGACCGCTATTTCAGCAACCGCAACATTTACTTCGAACTCAAAGAACTCGACCGCCGCCGCAATGCCGAACTGAAAGCAGAGCTGTGCGAGAAAGTGGAAGAGCTGGGTAAATCGCTGGAAAGCCGTCCGATGACGCGCGAAATCCTGAACGAAGCCAACCATATTTTCGAGGAATACAAACACCTCGGACCTGCCCCGAAAGAAGACCAGGAAAAACTGTGGCAGCGTTTCAAAGAAGCCCTCGATGTGCTTTATGATGCGCAGCGCGGCCAGTTTGCTGAGCAGAAGAAATCGATGCAGGAGAACTACGAACAGAAGCTCAAAATCTTTGAAGCGATTGTTCCGTTCACGGCTTACAACTCGGGTAGCATTAAAGAGTGGAATGCCAAAACGAAAGACATTATGGCTTTCCAGGACCAATGGGTGGCCCTGAAAGGCATTATGCCGCGTGAGGAAGGCAAAGAACTGAGCAAAAAGTTCTGGGCTGCGCTTAAAACGTTTTTCAACAACAAAGGCGAATTCTTCCGCCAGCTGGAATCGAAACGCGAGCAAAACCTCGACCTGAAAAACCAGCTCTGCGAAGAAGCCGAAGCTGTTCTGGCCGCTGGCGAGGACAATCCATCCACTACGCAGAAGGTCATCGAGCTACAAAAGAAATGGAAAGGCATTGGCCAGGTTCCAGAGAAATTCAAAGACACCATTTACGACCGTTTCAAAAAGGCCTGCGACTCGTATTTCGATCAGAAACGCGCGAAAAACCGCGAAGTGGAAGAAGAATTCGAGAACAACCTGAAACTGAAAACCGACCTTATCGAACGGATCGAGGCGGCGGCCAAAGACAAAGACGAATCGTCGCTCAATCTGTTGAGCGCATTCAAGTCGGAATGGTCGTCGGTAGGCTTTGTACCGAAGAAGGATATGCAGGCCATTCAGAAGCGCTATATCGCGGCAATCAACACTTACGTGAGCGCCATCGGCCAGCTCTCGACCAAAGAGAAAGAACAAGCCGTGCTCGAAAGCGAAGTGGAACTGGTACGCGACGGCGAAAGCAGCCGCAACCTCTACCGCAAGGAAAACGACATCCGCCGCAAAATCACGCAACTTGAAAACGACATTTCGCTTTGGCAGAATAACATCGAATTCTTCGCGAAATCGAAAACTTCGGATCGTTTGAAAGCAGAATTCGAAAGAAAGATCAATAATGCATTAAGCCAGTTGGACGAGCTGAAACACCAACTCACTATTATTCAGGAAGCTATCTAAAACCTGAAAAAAAAGTTGAAAAATTTACTTTGAAAAGGTTGCATCGTATATCCCGCTCGACTACTTTTGCACCATGATAACGGAATAACAAACGGTATCACAAAGAAAAAGGCCTCCATAGCTCAGCTGGTAGAGCAACTGACTTGTAATCAGTAGGTCGTTGGTTCGATCCCGACTGGGGGCTCTTAACAGGAACACTTAGCAAATTTGCTAAGTGTTTTTTGCTTTTGGCCCCTCCCGGCCTCCCCCGCCCAGCTCCGACGACAACCGCATTGCCTCATCCACAATTTCCGCCGGGAATCGGTGGATCAAATCAAAAACTTGTGGAGCGCATAGGATTTTCTAGGTTTGTGTTTTTAATCAACCTAGTTCGTTTTGGAGAGTTTCTTGCCTATTATCCAGTTTCTATTACCAGAGTTTATCCTTGAAAATTTTGAATTGACATCCATCGACCGTCAGGATGGAGTATTTCACGTGCATATAGATGAGAAGAATGCGGATGAGAATGACCCGGAGAGGAAGAATTTGCTCTCCAAAGGGTTCTTTCCGATGATTACTGTTCAGGATTTTCCAATTCGGGGCCATAAGGTCTTCCTTCACATCAAACGCCGCAGATGG
>NZ_FNAN01000018.1 GCF_900101885.1 Dyadobacter soli
GCTTTCCAGACCTTAAAAAGGCATACGAGCTGGCATTGGAGCTCAGTAACATTTTCACGACTACAAAAGAAAAAATATACGGACTGACCAGGCTGGCTAAGTGGCACGAAAAGGTCAGGCAATCCGGCTTCAAATCATTCAATACCGTTGCCCGCTCGATTGAGAATCACTACAAGACCATTGTTAACTATTTTGATAACAGAAGCACCAATGCATCCGCTGAATCTTTCAATGCGAAGATCAAAGCGTTCAGGGCGCAGTTCAGAGGAGTCAGGAATGTAGAATTCTTCCTTTACCGCCTTACCCAGTTATATGCTTAATCCAAGGTGCTCCACAACATTTGGTCTTGATCCCAACAAAAGCAGGCAATCCGCCTGCTTTTGTTGCGTACGATCAAGGTCCTATCACCGCACGAAGCGAAACACCTCCGAGGTGCCGTCTTTCTTGAACACCTTTAAAATGTAAACACCCGCAGGAAGGCTGTTTACATTGATCGTCTGCCGTGGGTTGCTGCCTGAGTCGTAAACTGTCAGCGCGCTGATGGTGCTGATCTGCACCTTTTTGACGGTTTCCCAATTGTTTACATCCACAGTGAGATGCCCGGCAGAAACGGGGTTAGGATAAATGCGCGCGGCATCCTTTGATCCGAATGAAAGGGCCTTGATACTGCTCAATGCGAAACTTCCGTCGGTGTCGATCATTTTCAGTCGATAGAAATTGTTTTGACCGCTTACGGGTTCCGTGTGTATGAACTGATACGGCTTCTCTGTGGTGCTCTCGCCCGCAGCGGCTACTGAGCCAATCGCATTCCATTGCTTGCCGTTGATGCTATGCTGGATTTCAAACTCGCTGGATGCTGATTCGGACGTTGTTTTCCATTGAAGTAATGCAGTATTACCTTCTTTCGTTGCTGTAAACGCGGCGAGTGTAACGGGTAATGGGTCGGTAGCAAGTCTGATTATCCAGAAATCACCGTCTCCATTATTATTTTCAGATTTGTCGGGCCCCGCACCCGAATAGGAATGTCCACCTATTATATATCCCCGGTCGGAGGTCGGCACCACGCTGTAAAGCACATCTTGTTTGGGGCCGGCAAAAGTCTTATCCCACTGATAGGCGCCATCCGGCGATAATTTGGTGAGCCAATAGTCAAAGTCAAAGTCCTCTTTTGGGTCGAGCGCCAATGACCAGCCTCCCAATACAAAACCGCCGTCGGAAGTTGTAGCCAGGGAAGTAAATTCATCATACTGGCCACCTCTACCATAAGCTTTATCCCAAATCTTGTTGCCGTTACCATCGATTTTGACTACCCAGAAGTCCCTGCTGGAAGGGCCTTGATTGTCGGCCGACTTGTTGCCGCTTATACCTGAATAGGAGTCGCCGGCTGCCAGATAATCACCGGATGGTGTCTGGACGATACGTCTAAAGAAGTCGGAGTTATCACCACCGAATGTCCTATCCCATTCTTTAACTCCTGACGATGAAAGTTTCAATATCCAATAGTCTGGTTGACCGAAGTTTGCTTGCGTTTTATCTCCGCTGATGCCGGAGCCAGACATGCCACCAATGATGTACCCCCCGTCTGCTGTAAGCGACAAAGAACCGTTCATTTCATAGTCGCTTCCGCCATAGGTACGGTCCCATGCTTTACTGCCATTGACGTTCAACTTGACGACCCAAAGATCAAAGCTTCCCCGTGAAGGTTCGGTTTTATCACCACTGAGTCCAGAAAAAGAATCGCTGATGAAAATGTATCCGCCGTCGGCGGTCTGACGTATTTCTTTCACGTTATCGCCATCATTGCCACCTAAGGTATTGTCCCACTCAATGCTGCCACTTGCCGATAATTTGACAATCCACGCATCCGGGCTCAGTGAACCTTTACTTTTATCGCCGCTCAAACCAGACTGTGAGGTGCCGGCAAGAATATACCCGCCATCAAATGTTTGCCGGATATCAGATAAAAAATCCGCGCCGTTGCCTCCGATCGTTTTATCCCATTGCTTAACGCCGGAATCATTGAGTTTGATTATCCAGTAATCTAGATTGCCCTTGGAATTTTCGGATTTATCACCGGATGCATTGGAAGGGGATGAGCCAGCCACCATATACCCCCCGTCGCTGGTTTGTATTACTTTCACCTGATATTCATCGCCATTTCCGCCAATGGTTTTGTCCCAAAGTTTAGCAGGTGGCTGTGCGAGAATAAATGACCGGGAGGAGATAAAAAGGAGAAGCAGCGCAAGGGTACAAATGGAAGCAAAAGCCGACCTGCCTGGTCGGAGAAGTTGTGTACAAAAGAACATAGAGAGTTTGGTGAGTACTAAACTTCAAATGTAACTAACTTGCACTAAGTGTTCAATTATTTCCATATTTTCATGCTCGGTCGGATCTGATCCGTCGAAGGATTACGCATTCCAAAACTTCATCAGGCTAAATACCATGCATTATTCGAGGGAGCAACTCATCGTGCTTTTCACGTATCTGCCCGTGCTTGTGGCGGCGTGGATGGCGTTAAGGAGGTACCGCGGGGCCGACCGTCCCGTAAAACTGTTATGCTGGCTGATCTTCTTTGCATTACTCATCGAGAGTATTTCGCGCATTTTCTGGTTTTTTAAAGTATCCAACCTGTTTCTCTGGCCGATTTATATCACGGTCGAATTCGCATTGCTGACCTGGATGTATAGCCTGGTACTCGACCAGAAGTGGCTGACAACCGTGCGTGGCTGGATGCTGGCGGCGTTTACGGCCATCGTGCTCGTGCGCGAGTTGGGGCAGCAAGGGCAGTCGGTGTGGATCGATAATGCGGGGCGGTCGATCGAAAGTGTGGTCGTGATATTGCTCGCATTGTCGTATTTCTATAAAGTTTTTCAGGAATTAAAAGTGCAAAACTTGTTGGTTGAGCCTTTCTTTTGGGTGTCGGCGGGATTACTGCTGTTCTTTTCGGGTAACTTCCTGATTTTCATATTTATGAATTTCATTTTGTTGTATTCCAAAAACCTGAACGACCAGATCTGGGTGATCCATTCGCTGATGAATTATATGCTGTACATTACTTACGCGATCGCACTATGGGTAGGCCGGGGGAAATAGAATTTGCACAACTGCTGTTCGGGGGCATCGGCATTATGGTGATGATGGCGCTCGCGATCGTCATTTTTGTGCTGCTCTACCAGCGGAAACTGCATTTTCAGCAAAGCCGCCTGCACCAGATGGAAATGCTCCATCAGAAAAAGATCCTCGAATCGATCGTGGCCTCGCAGGAGAACGAGCGCGAGCGCATTGCGCGTGACTTGCACGACGAGGTAGGGGCGTCGTTGTCGGCGGTGCGTTTGTTTGTGAACCAGATTCAGTACGAAAAGTCGCCGGAAGAAATGAAGGGCCTTGCGGCGCGTTCGGGGCAGATTATCGGGGATGTGGTGAAGGATGTACGACAGATTGCACATAATTTGTCGCCGGTTATCATCGAAAACTTCGGTTTTGCCGGCGCGGTGAAAATTTTGCTCCGGAGGATGGAAGATGCCGGAATGGATATTCGCTGCGCGATCGACGATCCGGCTGACGTACTCTCATCCTACCAGCAGCTGGTTTTGTACCGCATTATCCAGGAAGTGATCGGTAATGTGGTGAAGCACGCCGAAGCCAGTGAGATCACTTTCGATCTGCATCATGGGAGTTCACAACTGAGCTTGCTCATGAGCGACAATGGAAAAGGCTTCGATATACATTCCAGCCAGAAAGCGGCCGGGATGGGAATGAGCACAATCCGCACCCGTACCGACCTGTTGGGTGCAAAACTCGAGTTGAGTTCGGCGCCGGGCGAAGGCACCCGTTTTAGAATTGAAATGCCCGTTTAACATTTTCTCAACGATACATTGAAACCGGTAAAAATAGCAATAGCGGACGATCACAAGCTGTTCCGCCAGGGTTTGGGCCAGATCCTCTCCCGAAATGACGACTATCTGATAGTGCTGGAAGCTGCTTCCGGCGAGGAGTTGCTGGAAGCAATAGGCAATGCTGCGCCGGATGTAGTGCTGCTGGACCTTTTTATGAAGGGCATGGACGGAAAAGAGGTTGCCGGGTTGCTGCTCAAAGAGTACCCGGATGTGAAAATCATAATCCTGTCCATGAATTATTCCCCGGAGCACATTTTACAGCTCATGCGCGTAGGCGTGCACGGGTACCTTCCCAAGGATATCGACCAGGGCATTCTGAGCGAAGCTATTGAGCAGGTGGTCACCAAAGGATATTATATCAACGACGATATTGCACAGGTAATGCGGCAGGGTTTGCAGCATGGCGATATCAAGCCTGCCCGGAGCAAAGTGGCCATTCCCTCGCTGAACATCGGCCTCACCGACCGTGAAATGGAGGTGCTCACATTGATTTGCAAAGGATATAATACCGCCAAGATCGCTGAGGAGCTGTTTATCAGCTACCGGACGGTGGAAGGCCATCGCAAAAATCTGCTCGAAAAAACGGGCGCAAGCAACTCCGTGAGCCTGGCGATATTTGCGGTTAAATATCAACTACTGGACTTCTAACGCGGTTACCAGTGTTAAATGCGGGCAAATACCCGTAAATCCGTAATGCGGTCGCGGTAGGTTTCCAAAAATGTGCAGAAGCGAGCGGCTTGTTCCTCCTGGTAAGTGAAATCGGTCAACTGATCATATTCTTCCACGTAAACATCATTGAAATCAGTGATTACGTAGCGCAGGCTTCTGATGCCCTTTGCGCGCAATGCGGGCAGGTAAAAGTTCTGATGGCTTTTGGCAAAGCAACCCGGCCGGTAATTGCTGGTGGTTTTGATATCGACAGCCAGCATTTTACCTATCACATCCACATAGCCGTAAATGAGGCTGTCGTTGAGCTGGTATTCGCAATATACCTGCGTTTTCAGCATCGGGCGGGGCAGAAACGATCGTACTTTTGAAAGGATTTCCGGGTCAAATGTCTCTTCGCCAATGCCTTTGATCACCGCATCTTCAAACGACACGCCGCGAAACTGTGCCTCGGTTTGCGGCATAGGAACGCGATTAATGCGGTCGAGAAGCGCCTGTTCATCGATATAGCCACGCTCAAAGCGGTCGAAACAGCCTAGCAGGGACGGGTAAAGTTTGTATTTAACAGTGGTAGAAATCATTATTTAACAATGTTAGCAGGCATTCGTTTCTCCTTTTTGCCAAAATAGTATTGCATTGAAACCGCTATAAAACTGAATGCATCATTGGGCGTGTCGCTGTACGATTCGCTTTCTTCCGGGTTGATCAGCCGATGGCCGGAGGTGGCGTCGAGCTTATCGGTCCGCACGAAATAGAAACGGTATTCGAGTGCAATTTTCAATTTTTCTAACAAAGCATAATCCACAGAAGTGCCGAGCGGCAAAATTCCTTCCCTTGTTTTTCGGATGCCTTTCGGGCCTTTGGGCGGTCCCCAGCGCAGAAAAAACGGGTTTCGGGCGCTTTGCGTGCTGTTGGTGAAGCGTAACAGCCGGTTATCGTCGAGGTCGAAAGCATTGGCGCTGAACCAGATTTGTCCTAATCCGGCATAAACATTAAAATGCACCGGTCCCGGCTCTTTATTGCCGAACTGCTCGGAGAGGTCCCATTTCACGAGGCATTCCAAGCTATTGTATTCATTCACGAACCAGGAATTGAAAAATTCCCGCTTTTCGCCGCCGATTCTTCCGGCATTGTAATCGAGCTGAACGGCGAATTGCTTGTTGAGCGACTTGCCTATACCGATACCGGCAATCCCGTGCATGGCCTGCGCATTGAGTTCCCCGTAAAACTGGGTAAGGCCGCCGCGAAGGCTCAAAAAGTAAGGTTGCAAGGCGCGGCGATCGTAATTTTTCTTGTCGCTGATGCCGTTCGGCGAGCGGTAACGGGCAGGTTGTGCGAGGGTTATGCCTGCCAGGATGCAGGTGGTAAGGAGCAAAATGTAACGCATGGCTTGAAATGATCGGAATGAAATCTTTGTTCAGCCATTGATACGCACGCTTTTCATTTTGGTCACCTTTTGTAGAACCAATAAGATGCCGGCCCGCCGTGTGATAACCGTAAATATCTGTTAGTTTTGCTTATAGTTGAAAAATACAATACAAAGATGAGTGTAGTACCCTATAAAGATAAGGAAGGGACCAAGCGGGAGCAGGTTGCGGAGATGTTCGACAACATTTCGCCTAAATACGACCTGCTGAACCACGTCCTAAGTGGCGGTGTAGACATATATTGGCGTAAAAGGGCCATTAAACTGCTCAAAAAGCAGCAACCGAAGGTCATTCTCGACATTGCAACCGGTACCGGCGATTTCGCAATTGAGGCGCTTGCATTGAAGCCCGAGAAGATCATCGGCGTCGATATTTCGGAAGGAATGCTGGCCGTTGGCCGTGAAAAAATCGCTAAACTGGGCAAGCAGGACGTGATTACCCTGCAAAGCGGCGACTCGGAAAGTTTGGCTTTTGCAAACAATTATTTTGACGCGATTATCGTTTCGTTTGGAGTACGCAATTTTCAGAATTTGCTGGCCGGACTGACAGAGATGAACCGCGTGATGAAGCCGGGCGGAACTTGTGTGGTGGTAGAGTTTTCGAAGCCTAAAAGCTTTCCGTTCAAGCAGATTTACAATTTTTATTTCAAATACATTTTACCAATAATAGGGAAAACGGTCTCGAAAGACAGCGCAGCTTACACTTATCTGCCCGAGTCGGTACAGGCCTTTCCGGACGGGGAAGCTTTTCTTGATATTTATAAAAAAGCAGGTTTCATAAATACCAAATGCATATCACTTACCTTCGGGATCTGTTCAATTTACGTCGGACACAAGTAATTATCGGCATCCTGGCGTTGCTTATGGCGGCGCAGGAGGCCCGGTCTCAGGGCATCGGCTACCGTCGTAAGCACCTCGAATACTACGACGATAAGCCGATTCATTACGGTATTCTTTTCGCGGTACCATTCACGCGCTTCAATATCAAGCATAGCAATGACTTCGTGCCGAAGGACTCCGCATATGCGATCCAGTCGCCCACGAACGGCGCATTTCGCATGGGTTTCACCATTAACGCCTACCTGAACGAGCATTTTGACCTGCGCACCACGCCTGCCGTTTCGCTTTACGAGCGGCATGTCAAATTCAGCTATCCCAACGGCACCGACCGTACGGAAAAGCGCGAGTCGACGTGGATAGAAGTCCCGCTCTTGCTAAAATACAAATCCTTGCGTCGCGTGAACTCGCGCATGTATATGATCGCGGGCGTGACGCTCGGGATCGAGACCAACGTAAAGCGCAACCGCGGAGGTGGGGTTGGTGCCTTGAACACGAAGTCGAGCGACTTCTCGATCGATTACGGCATCGGCTACGAACAGTTCTTCGAGTTCTTCAAATTCGCTCCCGAACTGCGTTTTTCACACGGATTGACCAATATGCTCGTGCCCGGAACAAATTCCGTAGCCAATGGCATCAGCCGCATGCGTACCCACACCGTAACGCTCTATTTAAATTTCGAATAGCGTATACTGGTTATCAGGAGGTTAAAAAATATTTTAAAATTTTTTTCAAGAATATTTGCAGAGTTCAATTTAGTCGCACATATTTGCACTCCCAAACGACGGGAAAACAAAGAAAAAAAGAAAGGGAGTTTAGCTCAGTTGGTTCAGAGCATCTGCCTTACAAGCAGAGGGTCGGGGGTTCGAATCCCTCAACTCCCACGAAAAGCATCGATAAATCGGTGCTTTTTTTGTTTTTGGCCCATGCGGCATCTGCCTTACAAGCAGAGGGTCGGGGCGGTCGGCCGTTGCCGCGGTCCGCCGCGCGGTTCGAGTCCCTCAAACTCTAATCCCCTGCGTAACTCAGGTCAGCGCTCCCAGGAAACGTTCTCCTTGATTAATTTGCAAGGACTTCCAGCGTAGAGTGCATTTTCCTTTTCAAGTGCTTTGCTGACCAGTGAGCTTGCACCAATAATGGAGTTGTTGGGAATTTTAGCGCCTTTCAGCACTAAGCATCGACATCCGATCCAGACATCGTCGCCTATCAAAACGGGTTGTGGAGCATTTATCTCTAAGCCATGCTCGTTTTTTATCTTGTGCAGGTCGCTGTCCATGATGAGCGTATCCCAGGATATCAAGCAGTTTTTGCCAAATTCAATATTCAGCTGTGCAACGATTGAAGTTTCTGCGGTGATAAAAAAATCCTCACCAAAAGAAAGTGATCCGGTACTTGCCACGGATATTTTGGAGCCATGTCCGATATTACACGTTCCGTTGAAAACCACGGTTCCGGATACTTCCCAAATCGTCCTTGATCGCTTCTCGTCGAAAATTCCGATCTTACCATAGCCGATTTGTATCAGGCCCATTCTCAGCGGTCCATTGATTTTAATTTTGCCGGAAGTAGTTCTTAGGTAGGTTCGCCTGGATACCAGAACAGGCAAAAGCAATGCTTGCCGCAGTGGAAGGTATTTCAAATTGAAATATATGGTCCTCAAATTCACTCTGGAAATTAACTTTAAGATGTTTTTCATTGCCTTTGATCAGGACCTTTTGGTTGTTTTTCCAACTAAAATACCAAAACCCGTTGTGCGGTTGAGATTTGAAGACAAAAGTAATAAAACCTCCAACTATCAGCATAGCATCCGCAAAGGACCAGCCGGAAACCTCCCTTACCTTGTAGCGGCGATCTTCAATTAATCATTTGGACTTATGAAAACATTATTGCTGCTGGCATTGGCAGGCATTTTTGCGTCTTGCAATGCGAAAGACCAGCCGTTGAACAATGACACAATTATGCAACAGGAGGACATTATAAGGCTGGTGGAACGAAACGATTTAGCCGGTGTAAAAAAGGCGCTTGCTGGCGGTGTGAATGTAAACACCCGGGATGGAAGGGGAAAGTCGTTACTCTTGCTGGCGACGATCGGCAGGCAAGAGGAAATGGCAACGCTGCTGACGGAGAAAGGCGCGGATGTCAATTTACAGGATGACATCCAGGATAGCCCGTTTCTATATGCCGGAGCAACGGGACAGACGGCATTGGTGAAGCTCTTTCTCGCGCATGGCGCACGTTTCGATGTTTTCAACCGGTATAATGGAACCGCATTGATCCCCGCATGCGAACGCGGGCATGTGGAAACCGTCAAAGTGTTGGTAGGCACGAATGGGTTTCCCGTCAACCACATCAATCGTTTGGGGTGGACGGCCTTGATGGAAGCCATTGTCCTGGGTAACGGAGGCAAAAAGTACCAGGAAATCGTGCAGTTGCTGAAAGACGGCGGTGCCGATCTCGGAATCCCGGACCATGACGGCATTACGCCATTGCAGCATGCAAAAAGTCGGGGATTTTCGGAGATAGTAAAGATTTTGTCGGAACGCTGAGTTTGGCAAGTGAAAATCAAGGTCGTGCGTTGAGAGCCCGTATTGCATTGTTATAAATGCTGCAACTATCGGGATGAAAGGGGTAAAGTGATTACACGACGGGTAAAATACTTTTGCCGTGTATTAAACTTTATCAAACATGACTGATTTTAAGAAGATTGTATTGGGTTTGGTGGTGATGTTTTGCGCCACGCTGTTCATCGGTTGCAGTGACGACCATGAGCCTCAGAAAGCGTTAACACCCAGCGAAGTATTAGCAAGTGTTGCGTGGGAAACGACAAATGCAAAAAATAACAAGGGAGAAAATGTAGCATTGACGGACGCCAATGTGGCCAACTTTGTTGGATTTGCTTACTTCAAACCGGACGGGACGTTCACAATGTACAACCTCGACGATTCACCTAAAATGCACGGGGATTGGTCTGTTTCTGCTGATGGAAAAACCCGTACGATTGTAGCCAGGGATAATGCCGGTGCTACTTTGTTTACACGTGTGGTTGAAATTACGGTATTGACAAAGGATGAATTTACATACAGGATTTATCCGGACAGCAACGACAAGTCAGTGTATTTCGATATCGTGCACACGCCCACCACGCATACGGAACCTAATTAGTGTTGTAAATGCATTGGTATTGAAATTTCAATTGGATGGCAGCCGTTTCGGTTGCCATTTTTGTTTAGCAGCAAGTCGATAGTTATATGTAATTTAATTTTATATTTTGTTTTCTATAATAAAGT
This sequence comes from Dyadobacter soli, assembly GCF_900101885.1. Taxonomy (GTDB): domain Bacteria; phylum Bacteroidota; class Bacteroidia; order Cytophagales; family Spirosomataceae; genus Dyadobacter; species Dyadobacter soli. The sequence continues at coordinate 10,113 of NZ_FNAN01000018.1, forward strand.
GTTTACAATTGCGCAATAACAAATCGTAACGCATTATGGAAAACAGTCGGATTAGTCGCTCCCTTTCCGGTATGGCGGGGGTGCTTGTGATGATTTGCATATTGTCGGCTTGCGGGGATAGCCGGGGAATAGTCATACGGGGTGATTTGCGGGGTGTGGATACGTTTTTGGAAGGGAAGAAGCTATATTTTGGCAATGCGGAAACCAAGGATTTTTTGGATACCGCCGTTGTTCGGGAAGGGAAATTTGAATTCAAAATAAGGTCAGGCGACGATTTGGCCCCGTTCAGGGCAGCGATCTTGTATGAAACGGGTAATCCCGCATTTCCATATCAGCTAGTAGGCTATAAAAACCCCTATTTCAAAAAAACGATTGAAAGTAACTTCTATGCCGAAGACGGAGTAATGGATTTACAACTCGACACAATCCAGATTTTTACGCCAAAAAATAAGGCAATATCATTCAAAATAGGGAACGCCAACCCGCAAACCAGCGTGCTGTTCCACCATTACAATTTCAAAAGCGGCTCAAAGAATGTTTCCGATAACCAAGCTTATAATCGCTCGATTGTTCAAAAGCATCCGTATTCGATCGACTTGTTACGAACATTGAATTTCAGCAAATCATCACTCGACAACGGCGAAGCCACGCATCTGCTCTCACTTTTTAGTCCCGAGCTACATTCAAACCCCGGTTATATTGCTTTAAAAGCTTATCTGGAATACGAAAACAAAACCGGCAACGACTTCCCGACGGAAGTTGCATTGAAAACGGCCGATGACAAATCGGTAAAAGAAGTCCTTGTCGATTCCTCCAAACATAATCTGATCGTCTTCTGGGCGAGCTGGTGCGGGCCTTGCCGGATGGAAATTCCACAAATTAAGAAGCTCTATGAAAGCAGAGGATCGGACCTGAATGTAGTCAGCATTTCCGTCGACAAAGACCAGAATGCCTGGAAAAAGGCTATGGAAAAGGAAAAAATGCCATGGAAGCAATTCCTGCTGCCTGCGGGTGAAACTTTTGCGATGCTGGATAAGAAGTACAACTTGGAAATCATTCCGCTTTGGGTGCTTCTGGACGGCGATGGCAAAGTAGTCGATCAGCACGTAGGCTACGACACCGGGGATAATGCAGTGGATTTGAAAGTGGCGGCGCTTTTGAGATAGGAAGGGAGGAAAGGGATGAAAGGAGAAAAGGGAGGAAAGGAGGAAAAATGCCATTCCATCCTCCCATTCGTCCCTTCCTCCTTCCTCCCACCTTAAAGCCTCTGCTCAACACCGCTCTCCGCCGAACGTAATCCGGCTTCCAGCACCTGAATAATTTTCAGACCGTCCGCAAAATTCGGTTTGATCTCCGAATCGTTTTCGATGGCATCCAGAAAATCGACTGCCGCGTGTACGAATGCGTGCTCGTAGCCGATGATGTGCCCGGCGGGCCACCAGTTACCAGCGTAGGGGTGGATGGATTCGGTGGCGAGAATGGTGCGGAAACCGTGTTCGCCTTTTGTGTCTTCGTTGGAGTAGTATTGCAGCTCGTTCATGCGTTCCAGGTCGAAAACGAGGCTGCCTTTGCTTCCGTAAATCTCGAATGTAAGGCGGTTTTTGCGGCCGGTGGCGAACCGGGTCGCTTCAAACGAGCCTATGGCGCCGTTCTGGAACCTTACCATCATCAATGCGGCGTCCTCGACGGTTACTTCGCCCGTTTCGTCGCCCTTGGATGCGCCGGTGAGACTTCCGGTGGCGGTTTCGTCGGCGATGGGGCGCTCTTTGATAAAGTTGGTGGTCAGTGAAGACACGGAAACAATGTCACCGACGAGGAAATGCGCCAGATCGACGGCGTGCGAATTGAGGTCCCATTGCGGGCCAGCCTTCGCGGTTTCTTTTTTCAACTGCCAGGTAAGCGGGAACGACGGGTCCACGATCCAGTCCTGCTGGTATGCGCAGCGCCAGTGGAAAATGCGCCCAATTTTGCCATCCTCGATCATTTTTTTGGCGAGCGCCACAGCCGGCGTCCGGCGGTAGTTGTGGTTGAGATAATGCTTCACGCCGTTTTCCTCGCAGGCTCTCAGCATTTCGACCGCTTGTGCGCTGTCCATCGAAAGCGGTTTTTCGCAAAAGATGTGCTTGCCGGCCTTCGCTGCGGCCAGCGCCACTTCATAATGCAGGTTTTGGGGTAATGCAATGTCGATAATGTCGATATCCGGGCGGTTTACCAGCTTCTGCCAGTCGGTTTCGGTTTCTTCCCAGCCCCAGTTTTCCGCAAACTCCGACAGTGATTCCTGATGACGGCCGCACGCGACTTTCAGCACGGGTACCGACGGCGTGTCGAAAAACAGTGGGGCTTTTTTCCATGCATTGCTATGTGCCCGGCCCATAAACTTGTAACCTACGATGCCGATATTGATCTGCTTTTTCATTCGGGAATGGATATGATTAAGGATTGTATGCTGAACAGGTTTGCCAAAAGTATCAAATCTTGATGACAGGATTAATTCGTAAATTCCATCTCCTGATTTTTAATCAAACTGCACACTATATTTATGAAACAACTTGTCCAGAACCTCCGGACGGGGGAGACGTCGCTACTAAATGTCCCCGTTCCGCTCGCCCGAAAGGGTTATTTGCTTATTAAAAGCCGCAAAAGTCTCGTTTCCGCCGGCACCGAACGAATGCTGATCGCGTTCGGCAAAGCCAACTTTCTCTTGAAAGCGCGGCAGCAACCCGACAAGCTCCGCCTTGTTTTAGACAAAATTAAAACCGATGGCTTATGGAAAACGACGCGCTCGGTGCTCCGCAGGCTGGATCAACTCCTGCCGTTGGGGTATTGCAATGTGGGAGAAATAGTAGGAATAGGAGAGGGAGTCGAGGGCTTCACGATCGGTGACCGGGTGGTTAGCAACGGCCCGCATGCCGGGATGGTTTGCGTACCGGCGAACCTTGTAGCCAAAGTCCCGGATCATGTTCCCGATGAGGAAGCTGCATTCGCAGTTTTAGGCGCGGTAGGCCTGCATGGCGTGCGATTGCTCGCGCCCGCCATTGGTGAGCGGGTGGCGGTGATAGGTTTGGGATTGGTAGGGTTGATGGTGGCCGACATCCTGCGTGCGCAAGGATGCGAGGTAACAGGCATCGAGCCCGAAGAGAGCCGCCGGCGCATTGCCGAAGCAAAAGGCATTGCAGCCATTGATCCGACGAAATATACCGGCAAATTAATCTCCGGGCAGTTCGGTGAAATGGATGGAGTGATCATAGCAGCTTCGTCCAGGTCGGTGAATGTCATTGGAATGGCCGCTGCTATTTGCAGAAAAAAGGGCAAAATAGTGCTCATCGGCGATGTTCCGCTGCATTTGAATCGTTCCGATTTTTATCACAAGGAACTGACATTCCAGGTCTCCTGCGCGTATGGGCCCGGGCGCTACGACCACGCGTACGAGGAGCAAGGTGCCGATTATCCTCTGCCTTACGTCCGGTGGACAGTGAACCGGAATTTCCAGGAAGTCCTTCGGTTACTGGGTAATGGCTCGCTGGATGTAAAGCCGTTAATCTCTGATATTCTTCCGCTGGAAAGTTATTCAAGCCTGTTTCGAAAGGATAACCGATCACTCGGAGTGCTGATCGATTATAGCGGCGAATGCCAGCCTGACGAAACGGTGATTCGGAATCCCGACCATGCATTCGTGAGGCAAAATGTAGTGGCAGCCGTGATAGGGGCGGGAAATTTTGCCTGTATGACGCTGCTGCCGGCACTTAGAAGAAAATGCATTAAATACATTGCAAGCTACGGTGGATTACGGGCCTCGGAACTGGCCGCGAAATATGGTATTCCGTTGATTGCCACCGATTACCGCAAAGTTCTGGCCGATAGGGGAGTGAACCTGGTCATCATTGCTACGAGGCACGATCAGCATGTTGCAATTGCGGCTGATGCGCTCCGGGCGGGTAAGCATGTTTTTGTGGAAAAGCCGCTTAGTATCGATGCTGCGGGCATTGATAAGGTTAAAACTGCACTTCAAAACGCACCGTCTCCGGTTTCCCTCACGGTGGGTTTCAACCGGAGATACGCGCCGCACGTCGCCCAGATGCGGGAGTTGCTCGAAGGCGGCCCGATGAATATTGTCATTACCGTCAATGCCGGCTGCATTTTAGGTAACACCTGGATACACGATAGCACGCGGGGCGGAGGAAGGCTGGTGGGAGAGGCGTGCCATTTCATCGATCTCGTTGCCTGGATAACTCAAAGCCGCATTACGGAAGTTTGTACCCATGCATTGACGGTCGGTGGTTGCCTGAGTTCCGAGAATGCGAGCGTGCTGCTGCGGCTGGCGAACGGGTCTGCCGGTACCGTGCATTACTTTTCGAATGGTCATGGTGGTTATCCAAAGGAGCGGATCGAAGTGCATTCGCTCGGGCGGACATTGGTTTTGGATGACTACAAAACGCTGCGCGGCTATGGCTTCGAAGGATTCCGCGGAATGACCAAGAATGCCGGCAAAGGTCATCAGGAGCAGTTTGACCAGCTGTTTGAATGCATTTCATGCGGAAAAGAGCCACTAATGCCTCCGGAAGACATCTGGAATGCGAGCCGGGCGACATTGGCGGCGCGGGATAGTATGTGGACCGGCAGTTGGGTGAAAGTATCATGAAAGCGGTGCGATACTTGACACTTCTGTGGTACGTCGGTCGGCAAATGGGATGGCGCTATGTGCTGTTTCGGATGGGTTATTGGTTGCAGACAAAAACCGGACTGCTCAAATTGCGCTTTCCGAAACGCGCTACGAATCATTCGTTTATCAGCATTTGGGAGTGGCGCGATCATAAACCCAGATTTCTTTTCGATACTCACAAACTAAATGTGAGAAGAAACGAGAGCCTCGACAGCCTTGAATGGCGGGTTTTGCAGATACGGGCAGGCAGGTTTCGCTATTTCAGCAGCCAATGGTTCGAAATGGCTGATTGGCACACCAATCCGATAACTGGATATCGGTACGATGTAAATGAGCATTGGTCGCAGGTGAATGATTTTTCGGTAAAAGCAGGGGATATCAAATATGTGTGGGAGAAATCGCGGTTTACATTTTTGTACGACCTCATTCGCTATGACTATCATTTTTGGGAGGACCAATCCGAAATGGTTTTTGAACTGATGACGGACTGGATCGATAAAAATCCTGTTAACTGTGGTCCGAACTGGAAATGCAGCCAGGAAATCGCGCTGCGGGTACTCAACTGGACTTTTGCATTGCATTACTATCGCCTCTCGGGCACATTGAACCAGGCGTTACTTGATAAGATACTGTGCAGCATTTACGACCAGATGCGGCATGTAGCGGGAAATATCAGGTTTTCGGAAATCGCCGTGCGGAATAATCACATTCTGACAGAAGCATTGGGTCTTTTTGCTACCGGCACAATATTCCCCTGTTTCCCGACAAGCGGGCGCTGGAAAAAGCAAGGCAAGCATTTGTTCGAAAGAGAGATTGTTTCACAAATCACATCGGACGGGACTTACCTTCAATTTTCGATGAATTACCATCGGCTAGTCGTGCAGCTGATGACCTGTGGCATTCGACTGGCCAAATTGCAGCATAGTCCTATGTGTGAAGGCGTTTATACGCGTGCGAGGGCTTCGTTGACTTTCCTAAGAACTTGTCAGAACGATGAAAACGGTCACCTTCCCAACTACGGGAACAATGACGGCGCATTGTTTTTCCCACTAACGGAATGCAGTTTCCGCGATTTCCGACCGCAACTGGCCGCACTCGCCAATGTTCTGGGAGTAGATTTGGGTTATCAAACGGGAGATTGGACCGAAGAGCTGCTGTGGCTGACAGGCGATCGGAATGCGGATGCATCTACCTTGGAACCCACCATCAAACCGCTGTCTGTTTTCGAAAAAGGCGGTTATCACGTGATCCGCGACAGTAACACGATCACCTTTTTGCGCTGCGGCAAGTATTACAGCCGTCCATTCCAGGCCGATAACAACCATCTCGACATCTGGATCGACGGCCGCAATATCCTGCGTGACGCCGGAACCTGGCTTTACAATGCTGACGACGAATCGATGCGCTACTTCTCAGGCACGAGCGCACACAACACGGTCATGATCGATGATTTTGATCAAATGCAAAAGCAGCACCGGTTCATCTGGACGCATTGGATCAAAAATGCAAAGGGAGCAGCGGGTATCAGTGGGGATGAATTCTGGATAGAGGCCGAATTCGAAGGTTTTCGGCACGTCGGCAAGGGGATTGTTCATAAAAGACGGGTCGTTAAAAAGGTTGGCCAACCGCATTGGACAATTGAAGATCGTGTTTTGAATGTGCCCAGAGGAATGCGCATTCGCCAGCTATGGCATCCTGACAAGGCTTTTTTACGCGATTTTCAGATTAGTGCCGTCGATGAATGCGGTGAAGAAATCCCAATGACCGTTAAAAAGGGCTGGTACTCGAAGGTGTATGGTGAAAAGGTGGAATGCAATGCCTTGGTATTCGAAACGGCTGAGTGCTATGTTCAAACGGTTATCAAAGCTTATTGATCGGGATTTATGCACATTCTTCTCATCCACCAATATTTTCTCGAAGACAATGCCGCAGGAGGGTCACGCTGGAATGAAATGGCGCGGGTATGGGTGCGTGAAGGGCATGCGGTGACGGTGATCGCGGGTGATGTACATTATATGCAGGAGCAATCGGGTGGCGAAATGAGGGAGCATTTCGAGATAAGAGAGAATGCATATGGCGTCCGGCTGATCCGTTGCAGCGGCTCGCGGCATTATCATAACTGTTTTGCGGGAAGGCTTTTGAGCTACATTTCTTTTGCATTGGCAGCCACCTATGCGGGTTTGCGTTTCGCCAATTCCAGCTATGATTGCATGATCGTAACGTCGCCGCCGCTGTTGGTGGGCATTCCCGGTTTGCTGCTTTCAAGATTGAAGCACATTCCGCTGGTGCTGGAAATACGGGACCTCTGGCCGGAATCGGCGATTGAAATGGGCGTTTTGAAGAATAAGTGGCTGATCAGATTGTCCTGTCGTTTTGAAAAATACCTCTATCGAAAGGCAAAGCTGATTAATGTGCTTACGCCGGCATTTCGGGAACGGCTTATTCATGACAAAGGCGTCGAACCGGGTAAGATCGTGATGGTTCCCAATGCGGCGGATTTCCGGTTGAGCGAACGCGCGTTGCATAGCGTATGTACGAGCGGGTTACGGGCGAGGCTTGGGTTGGAAGGAAAGTTTGTGATCATCTACGTCGGAGCGCATGGTTTGGCAAATGATTTAATGCAGCTGGTGGAGGCTGCCACCCGGCTCCATGGTACCAATGCGCATTTTCTGTTGGTCGGCGATGGAATGAAGAAGAAAATGATAATGGAAGAGGCCGGTTGCAGGCAGCTGAGCAACATTTCGTTCCTGGCGCCGGTGTCGAAAGAGGAGATAATCGAGTACATAGTAATGGCAGATATTGGCGTAGCCGTTTTGAAAAAAGCAGCTATTTTCAAAACAGTTTATAGTAACAAAACCTTTGACTACCTGTCCTGTAAAAAGCCGGTACTCATGGCGATCGACGGCGTTTCGCGCGAGCTGATCGAGCGAGCGGAAGCGGGGATGTTTGCGGAGCCAGGAAATCCGGCGGACATGGCAGAAAAGATCAGACTTTACATGAACGACCCGGAACTTTTGCACAAGCATGGTAAAAATGGCTACCGGTTTGTACATACCCATTTTAACCGGGAGGAATTGGCGAAGGACTTTTTGAAACGCATTGAAAATCAATTTATAGTGACATAGAAAAGTGCAATTTTTGATGATGAAAAAGTGAACTGAAAGTGCCGCCGGAGGGTTTTCTAATAAATGAGAATCCAATGAAAAACGTAGCACATCTGTTCCCTGAATCGGTTAGAAACGGGGCTTATACATATTCCGAATACATGCATTTAATGGAAACGGTGGTTCTCGAAAACAGGACAACCGGTCCGAAACAATCCGAATCATTGAGCCATTACACGAAGCTGAACTTTGCGAGGATGCAGCGTCTTAATAAAAAGGCGGAGATACACGATTCGCTCAGGGAGGCTGTGGACCAGGTCGACGGCCCGCAAACATGGTACATTCTCACAGAAGCATGGTGTGGGGATGCGGCTCAGAATATTCCTACTATCGTTGCCGCTTCGCTTTCGAATCCTTTGATTACCGTCAGGTTGCTGCTTCGGGACGAGAATCCGGAACTCATGGACGCCTACCTGACCAATGGAGGTCGTTCTATACCGAAATTGATTGCTGTGGACGAAGATTTCAATGAAATTTTCACCTGGGGGCCGCGTCCTGCCGGTGCACAAGCACTGTTGCTGGAATACAAAGCCAACCCGGTGAAGTCTTACAGTGAATTTTCGGAGGACATTCAGCGCTGGTACATTGCCGATAAAACCGAGTCGCTGCAAAGCGAATTGCAGGAGCTTTTGGAAGCAGTGGGCGTGGAAAAGTGAGTTTTTGAACCGTTTACCCTATATTTGTGATAGGGTAAACCGCTATACCAACGAACAGGGATTTTGTCAGAATACTTTAAAAACATATCCGACGGCATCAGTACGACCCTCACGGGCATGCGGCTGACGTTACGGCACCTTTTGAATGCCCGTAAGAGTCGTAAACCTGCGGATATTCGTTCATCCGACTTTTACGACCAGCAGGATGGCATCGTTACGATCCAATATCCGCTGGAAACCATTCCCATTCCCGATAATGGCAGGTACCGTTTGCATAACGAGATGGACGACTGCATTGTCTGCGACAAATGCGCGAAGGTTTGTCCGGTCGATTGCATCGATATCGAGCCGATAAAAGCGGTAGAAGACGTTGGGCGTGCCTCCGACGGCTCGCCGATCCGCCTGTATGCGGCCAAATTCGATATCGATATGGCCAAATGCTGCTATTGCGGCCTTTGCACAACGGTTTGTCCGACGGAATGTCTGACAATGACCAAGACATTCGATTACAGCGAGCTCGATGTGCGGGATATGGTTTACAATTATTCCAACCTCACCGCCGAACAAGCCGACGAGAAGCGCATGCTCCTCGACCAGTTCCAGAAGGAAAAAGAAGCGCTGAAAGCCGCGAAAGCAGCCCCTGCGGCTACGCCAGCGACGGCTGCAACCGGTACTGCTGCACCTGCCCGCCCGGTTTTCAAACCCACCGCAAAACCGAAGCCAGTTGAAGAGCCCGTAGCCAAAGATACCAATGCCGATGCCGATGAATCGGTAACTCCGGCTCCGAAACCGGCATTCAAACCGGTGATGAAGCCTAAGAAGGTGGAAGGTGAGGTGCCGGCGCAGGAAGCTGCACCGGAAGCCGTACCAACTGAAAAGCCCGCGGCTGCCAAGCCTGTATTCCGTCCGACTTTGAAACCAAAGGTTGTATCGGATGAAAATGCGGAAAAGCCGGTTGCTGAAACGCCTGTTGAACCGGTTGAAAAACCAGTTGCCAAAGCGCCGTTCCGTCCAACGATGAAGCCGAAAGCGGTTTCAGAAGATAATGCGGAGAGACCCGTTGCTGAAACGCCTGCTGAACCGGTTGAAAAACCAGTTGCCAAGGTGCCATTCCGTCCAACGATGAAGCCGAAAGCGGTTTTAGAGGAGAATGCGGAGAAGCTGATTGCCGAAACGCCTGCTGAACCGGTTGAAAAACCAGTTACCGAAACTCCCGCTGCTGCCAAGCCAGCATTTCGTCCGACGATGAAACCAAAAGTGGTTTCAGAAGACAATGCGGAGAAGCCGGTTGCTGAAACGCCTGTTGAACCAGTTGAGAAGCCGGTTGCCGAAACGCCTGCCGAACCGGTTGAAAAACCAGTTGCCAAAGCGCCATTCCGTCCTACGATGAAGCCGAAAGTGGTTTCAGAAGATAATGCCGAAAAACCGGCGGCAGAGACGCCAACCCCGGAGACACCTGCGGCGTCTGAGGAAAAGCCAGTAGCCGCCAAACCAGCATTCCGTCCGACAATGAAACCGAAACCCAAAGAATAGGCGCGCATGGAGGCAATTATATTCTACGTTTTTTCCGCATTGACACTCGCTGCCGGGCTGTTCATACTTTTTTCCAGAAACCTCATTTACGGCGCATTCGCATTGTTCGTCGCGTTCCTGGGCGTGGCTGCATTATACGTGCTCGCGGGCGCGGATTTTCTGGCCGTTTCCCAGATCATGATTTATGTGGGCGGGATTCTCGTGCTGCTGATATTTGGCATAATGCTTACACAAAAAAAGGAGAAAAGCGACGACTCCACACGCCATAACCGCGTCGAAGTAGCCATAACCAGGAAAATTTGGGGTTTTGTGGCTGGCGCCGGGCTATTCGGATTGCTGGTGAAAGTGATTCTATCCTCGGATTTCAGAATGGCGGGAGAAGAAATGAGTACCAAATCGACGATCAAAACGATTGGCGTAGAACTGATGACCAGCCATTTATTACCTTTTGAAATAGCCGCAATTCTCTTGCTCGTTGCGCTCATCGGCGCTGCCTATCTCGCATTAAACAGAAACCCGACCGCATGACGACCATTCCTGTACAATATTACCTGGTTGTTGCGGCTGCATTGTTTTGCATAGGGCTCGCTATTTCCATCACCAAACGGCATTTTATAGGTATGCTGCTCGGTATCGAGTTGATGCTGAATGCGGTCAATATCAATCTGGTAGCATTTGGCCGGCACGATCCCGAGCGATTGAGCGGCCAGCTTTTCGCATTGTTTGTAATTGTGGTCGCGGCAGCCGAGGTAACCGTGGCGCTGGCGATCATTCTGCGGGTTTATGGCCGATTTAAAACGGTCGATCCCGATAAGGTAAATGAATTGAAGCAATAGCTTAAAGATCACCGCTGCCGCATGAACTGGATTTTCCTGATCTTCGCTTTTCTCATCGGTATCAGCAACGCCGTGCAATCCGGCGTGAATACCGAGCTCCGGGAGTCGATCAATAACCCGATTCTCGCCGGAATGACTTCGTTTTTCGTGGGATTAATGGTCCTGAGCATTGCATTTGCCTGCTTCAATCAAAACCCGATCCCGTCGATAGCGGATCTCAAACAGGTTTCCTGGACGCGCTTCCTGGGCGGTGTATTGGGCGCGTTTTATGTGATTACGGTGATCTTTATCGTCCGCAATATCGGCCCGTCCAATATGATGTGCCTCATCATCGCGGGACAAATGGTAACCGTCATGACGATCGACCATTTTGGTTTACAGGGCTTTGCGGTCCATCATATCACATTGCCGCGCATTTTGGGTGCCATTTTGCTCGTAAGCGGCGTGTACCTGATCCTCAAAAATTAAGACATAAAAAAACAGCAACCCGCGTGGATTGCTGTTCAAAATGTCATTGGGGTTCTCTCAGGGGATTTTGTTGAAAATAAACAGATCCACAAAGCTCCATTTATCATTTTCTTTTTTTCCGCGCTGGATCACCAGTTGAGTAGGGGAGCGTCTTTCGTAAATGATACGCACAGAAGCGTCGTCTTTTTCAAATAAAGCCTGGTTCTTTTTAGCTTCGATGAATTTGTAACGATCAGCTACCTCTTTTTCTTCCAGCGAGATCATGCCGGGTTTAAAATGCTTCACCATCGCCACAGGGCCATTATCGGTCTGTTCAAATGCGAAGATTTCATAAAGCGCAGGCTTATCATCTTTGATCATTCGAATGAAACCGACGATGTTATTGCCTTTGGGCGCAGTCCAGGAAGCTTCGATAGGCCCACCGTTATAAGTTCCGAGCCAGCGGCCGTCGAGGAATGCGATGTCGTTCAAGGTACCTTGTGCCTGAGCAAATGTCGCCGTCAATACCAGAACAAATGCCAGACAGGCTTTTTGAATTGTGTTGAATTGGGTCATTGAGATTTAGGTTGAGAATTGAGGTGGCAAATTAATAGAAATGTTAATTCCGTCAACGTACTGACTCAATTTAGGTAGGTGATCAAAAAAATAGCCGGCCCGTTTCCAGGCCGACTACCATCACTTCAAATATTTCCTATCAATAAGCGCGCTCCAACTTACCCTCGTAGGAGTTCGTAAAGGCTTTGTTCACAACTTTGTTACCACCCTGAGTTGGGTAGTTTCCGGTGAAGTACCAGTCTCCGAGATGGCCCGGGCACGCTTTGTGCAGGTTTTCAACGGTTTGGAACACTACTGCGAGTTCTGCATTCAAACCTTTCGGGCGGATAATTTCAGCGATTTTTTGTGAAATCTCTTCGTCCGTAAAAGGTTCGTACAGCGCTTTTACGTAGTTGGTGTGATATGGATTCTTGGTTGCCAATGCTGTAACACTCTGGGTGTAAGCATCTTCCAGTTTGTATTCCATGTCGCGTTCTTCCAGCAATTTCAATACCGCGCGGTAAGCGACGAAATCCTTCATCCTCGACATGTCGATACCGTAGCAATCCGGGAAGCGGATTTGTGGGGCGGAAGATGCTACCACGATTTTCTTCGGTTTCAGACGGTCGAGCATTGTCAGAATGCTCTTTTCAAGGGTGGTACCGCGAACGATGGAGTCGTCGATGATCACCACGGTGTCCACATTTTTGCGAACTACCTCGAAAGTGGTATCGTACACACTCGAAACCATGTCATCGCGCAAAGCATCGGCTGTGATGAATGTGCGTGATTTCACATCTTTGGTAACCAGTTTCTCGATCCTCGGGCGGAAAGAAAGCACTTTTTCAAGGTCTTCTTCGAACAAAATGCCTTCCATAATGGCCTGCTTGCGCTTTTTGGCAAGATATTCTTCCAAACCTTCGATCATTCCGAGGAAAGCCGTTTCAGCTGTGTTCGGAATGTATGAGAAAATCGTGTTTTCGAGGTCGTAATTAACTTCTTTAAGAATTTGCGGAATCAGCAGTTTACCAAGCTGTTTGCGCTCATTATAAATGTCCGGATCGGTGCCGCGGGAGAAATAAATGCGCTCGAAACTGCATGAACGTTTTTCCAAGCGGGGCAGGATCGGGAACTCGTTATATTCACCGTTTTTGTCTACGATCAATGCAGAACCCGGTGTAATTTCGGTGATCTGATCATAATCTACATTGAATGCAGCCTTGATCGCCTGCTTTTCGGAGGCGACTACAACTACTTCATCGTCAGCATAATAGAATGCCGGGCGAATGCCTGCCGGGTCGCGGATTACGAAAGATGCGCCATAACCTGTGAGGCCGCACATCGCATAGCCGCCGTCGAAATCGCGGCACGAGCGGTAGAGCAAGCGAGGCAGGTCAATATTGTCCTCGATAACGTCGGACAATGTCGGGTTTTCATAAACTCCTTTGAAACGCTCGAACACCCGCTGGTTTTCTTCATCCAGGAAATGTCCAATTTTTTCCATTACCGTTACGGTGTCGACTTTCTCTTTCGGGTGCTGGCCGAGTGAAACCAGTTTGCCGAAAAGCTCATCCACATTGGTCATGTTGAAGTTACCCGCCATAACAAGATTGCGGCTCCGCCAGTTACTTTGGCGCAGCATCGGGTGGCAGTTTTCCACTTCATTGGAGCCATGTGTACCGTATCGAAGATGTCCCAGCCACACTTCTCCCGTAAAAGCCAGGTTTTCCTGCAACCATTTTCCGTCGCTGGCATGGTCCCGGTTGTTTTTGAGACCCTTCCTGAATTTTTTGTGAATTTTGGAGAAAATGTCCGTAAGTGGCTGAGGCTCTACGGATCTGTATCGGCTGATGTATCGTTTCCCGGGCGGGACATCAATCTTGATGTTGGCTACCCCGGCTCCATCCTGGCCCCGGTTGACCTGTTTTTCCATCATCACCGAAAGCTTATGGACTGCGTACAGCGGCGTTTCGTACTTGTCGATGTAGTATTGATAAGGCTTTCTAAGACGGATAAGTGCTATGCCGCACTCATGCTTAATGGCGTCGCTCATAAGAAGAGTAATGCTTTTAGAGATATTGGTGTTTGCTGGTATGCAAAGCGTATTCCCTGAATATTAGCCTAACGAATTTCGATTCTCGTTTAGTTCGTTATTTCTTACAAAGGTACAAATCCTTTGGCTTAAAAAACTGCAAAATTGCTCAAATTTTCCTTTCCTTCCGTCGGTTTAAACCGACGGTATTAGATTGCGGCTTTGCGCGAAAGTACCGGACCGTCAAATCCTCTTGCCGGCAGTTTTAACTGCCTTTCCGTTGGTTTAAACCGACGGTATTAGATTGCGACTCTGCGCGAAAGTGCCGAACCGTCAATCCCCTTGCCGGCAGTTTTAACTGCCGGATCACAAGAGAAAGCAAGATTTCAATAGACAATCAATTAAAAGAAAGATAACTACTTTTGATCAAATCGATATTAAAATTTCCATGCTTCATAAAACCCGTGGCATCGCATTGAGCTACATCCGTTACAAAGAATCTTCCATTATCGCGAAGATTTATACGGAAGCCTTTGGTATACAGACATATATCGTCAACGGCGTACGAAGCAGCAATTCCAAAACCAACCGGATCGCCTTCTTTCAACCCCTCACTTTGCTCGATCTGGTGGTGTATCACAAGAACAAGGAAGACACTATCCACCGTATTTCCGAGATCAAATGCTACGCGCCATTCTACGCGATACCTTTTGATGTAATAAAATCAGGCCTGGCACTTTTTGTGACCGAAATGCTTGGTAAGACTTTGCGCGAGGAAGAAAACAACGAGCCATTGTTCCATTTTATTGAACAATCGGTCCTGTATCTGGATGAGGCGGAGACGGGTTTCGAAAATTTCCATATCCAGTTCCTGATGCAACTTGCACATTACCTGGGGTTTGGCGTGGAGACGGCAGACGACCTGGAAAATGAGTTGAAACACAACCATTTTCCCCACCAACCCGATGCGCAGGAGCACTCGGCCACGGTCGAAATGCTGGAAAATGGCTACGGATTGTCCATTCCACTGGACAGGACAAGGCGGATAAATATCCTCGAAAAGCTGATTTTCTTTTACAAAATCCACATGGAGGGACTTGGAGAGATCAAGTCGCTGGATGTTTTGCGGGAAGTTTTGCGCTGAAAATTGCTTCCGACAGAAATTGGCATAATTTTGATAACGTATATGGTAACTCCATCAAACCGAATGCAATGAAACATATACTGACAACCGCCTTTCTACTCATTTCTTTCTTAACATTCGCGCAGGAGCTCCTGGCACAAGCTCCGAAAGGTGCCTGGAAGTCGCAGGAGCCAACCGGGAGTGCTTCGACGCTCATTGTGGCTGATAATTACCTCGTTATCGCTTCTTACAGCATTGGTAACAAATATTTTGAAAGAGCCGAGGGCGGCCCGTTTACGATGAACGGCGATAAAATGACTTACACACCCGAATTCAACTCGGCGGATACGGCCAAAATCGGCATTCCGATCGAGTTCACGGTAACGGTGAAAGATGACATTCTCACATTGCGCTATGAGGAAGCGATGGTGTGGATGCGTGTAGATGATGCAACCACTAATGCACCGATGGCGGGCGCGTGGCACATTACGGAGCGCGACAATGGTCAGGGCGGGCTCGTTCAAATTCACCAGACAGGAACGCGAAAAACGCTCAAATTGCTGTCGAAAACCCGTTTTCAATGGTTTGCGATCGACCCGGCGGTGAAGGGATTTTATGCGACGGGCGGCGGAACCTACACGGTGAAAGACGGCAAGTATACCGAGAATATCCAGTTTTTCTCCAAGGATAATAATCGCGTGGGCTCGTCCCTCTCATTTAACCATAAGCTCGATAATGGCCGTTGGGACCATAGCGGCAAAAGCAGCGACGGCAAGCCTATGCATGAAATTTGGGAGAAAATCCCCTGATTTTTACTCGATCACTTCCGCTTCCTTCAAAATGTAGTTGAGGTGATCGACATCATTGGCATTCAATGCCAGCTTCCCGCGCACAGTCCTTACTTCATCGGTGCGAAAGCGCTGTTTTTTCTTCCTGAATTGTAGTTCCATAATCGACTCCGGGCCTGAGCCGCCGCAGAAAAAGCAGGCAGCCATCGGCTTGGCGGAAATTACGTAAATGTCCTCATTGGGATCGACGGGTATCATATATCCTCTGATAATCACCTCTTTGCCCTGTAATGCATTCACCGATGGCCCGAACGTGGGGTAGAGGAAATACATGCTCAACTCGCTATTAAGTTTTCTGGTAAACCGAACGTCGGTCAACCGTTTCCAGTTTATTTGCAGCGGTTCGGCATGGAATGCGAATGCCAGCAGAGGAGTGCAGAGTAAGGCAAGTCGTTTCATTTTTGCAGACTGTCAATTTTTACAATAGCCTCTTTCAATTCAATAATAGCCTCACGCGATTGCCGCTGATAATCTAGCATTGATTCGTCGGTCATGGGCGGGGCTGACTTGTGCGAATGTGCGCCATGTGCGTGGTCGTGTGCATGCGGGAAGCCGGGCACCTCAATCACATTCTCCTCCCAGGTTTCAATCAGGGATCTCAGGCTATCGATCCGTGATTTCTCCACATCGCCGGCTGCTTTGGGCGACAGGCTATCGAGTCTGGTTTCCAATTGTTTTGAAATTTCAATGGCTTCGAGATGCAAACGGTTTGCTTCGATTAGCTGAGGGCTTTTCTCGCTTTTCTTCGAGCAGGAGGCTGCCAGCAGGCAAATAGCAAACAGGGAAATCGGACGGGTAAGATTCATTGCGAATGGAACTTCATTAAATGCAACAACGTTGCAAAAATGAATTAAAAAGTTTTAGGAAACAATAGTCTTGCAAGTTCTATTTACCAATGCGATTCGTTTATTCATTGTCTGCCAGCCTCTTTGCTACACTTCTGCATATCGGATGCTGCCTGCTTCCACTTTTCTCATTAATTCCCGCGTCGGTCGCACATACCGGTTTTTTAAGCAGTTACCAGCCTATGTTCGCGGTAATGCAGTGGTGTGTTCTGCTTTGGCTCGTGGGAAGAATTTTAGCCTACCACTTTTTTGCATTATCATTCCATAGCCGGCTGGAAATGCTGTCGTTTTATGGCAGTCTGGTGATTACCGTGGGCGGCCTGGTCATCGGTTACCGCGAACCGTTCAAAACGGAAGAGCAAATACTGGCTGAGCAGCATTTCGAGCGGTTCCGGCAATCGCGGCAGCTGGACATCCATTTTTTAGAACATAGCGGCGAGCAGCGGCTGAGAACCGACCTGTCGGGTATTGACGGGATTCGGAAAAGTAGTATCAAGGTTGCTATGCCCGCGGTAAGCCTCTCTTATGAAAAGGGCCGTACCAGCCCGGACGAAATCTACCAGGCATTGAAAACCAAAGGATATAAGTTCCAATAATGCAACAGTGTTGCATTATTGTTTGTGCTGTATTTATATTTGCAACATTGTTGCAAATATAAATACGACCTTTTATGCAAAGAACAAAGTTGCCCGTTACGGTAGTAAGTGGCTTTTTGGGCGCGGGTAAGACGACGCTTCTCAACCATATCCTCCATAATAAGGAAGGGCTCAAAGTGGCGGTGATCGTGAATGACATGAGCGAGATCAACGTCGATGCGCGGTTGGTGCGGGAGGAAAATGTTTTGCACAGGACGGAAGAGAAGCTGGTGGAAATGTCGAATGGCTGCATTTGCTGCACTTTGAGGGAGGACCTGATGGTGGAAGTGGAAAAGCTGGCGCGCGAGGGACGCTTCGATTACCTGCTGATCGAGAGTACAGGCATTTCCGAACCGGTGCCGGTCGCGCAAACTTTCAGTTTCTCGGACGAGCAAAACGGGATCGACCTTTCCCGATGGGCGACGATCGATTGCATGGTGACGGTCGTGGATGCATTCAACTTTGCGAAGGATTTCGGGTCGGTGGATACAGTGGTGAGCCGTGAACTAAATGAGGATCAGTCGGATACCAGGGCGATTGTCAACCTGCTTACCGATCAGATCGAGTTTGCAGATGTGATTATTCTGAATAAATCAGACCTCGTATCACGGCAGCATTTGCAGGAATTAAAAGCTGTGATCAAAGCATTGAATCCAGTTGCAAGGCTTATCGAGAGCTCTTTTTCAAAAGTTTCGCCTTCTTCGATCCTGAACACGGGGTTGTTTGACTATGAAGTGGCATCCCAGTCAGCAGGCTGGATACGCGAATTGAACCTGGTTCAGAATGGTGGGCACAAGCCTGAAACAGAAGAGTATGGCATTCGCTCCTTCATTTTTACCGACTCGCGCCCATTCCATCCGCAGCGGTTTTGGAAATACCTGTCCCAAAACTGGCCGGCGGGCATTATCCGCAGCAAAGGGCTGTTCTGGCTTAGCTCCCGGCCGGAGCAGGCGATGAACTGGAGCCAGGCAGGCGGTTCGTTGCGAGCGGAACCCGCAGGTGTGTGGTGGGTTAGCATGCCATTCAAAGAGCGGCTGAAATACCAGGCTTTTCTCGAAAACCGGGGCATGATCGAAAGCCGCTGGGGAAGGTTTGGCGACAGGATGAACGAGCTTGTCATCATCGGACAGGATGTAGATGAAGGTACGGTTACCCGGGAACTACGCGAATGTCTTTGCAGCGAGGAGGAGATCGGACAAATGGAGCGGGGCGAAGTGATAAGTGACCCATTTCCGGTATTCTGATTATTTAGATTTATTCAAAATAATTTTCGCCTAAAATTTGAATCATTCTAAATAGGTAATATATTTGCCTCAGTTTAAACGGCAATGTGAATGAGCGCTTGTACAATGAGTGATTACAATGTGGGGTCGGAGCAGGGGTGTTTCTGGATGAAAAACTTCGAAGACAGCACCGAATGCGTGTTTAAGAAGTGTTGCGAGAAATACAAGAAGAAGGGCAAGCATTGTAAAAAGTGCCCTAAGAAGTAGCATCGCTGTTACTCTTTTTGACTAGTAATACAGTTCATGGTGAATAATTGTAAGAGAGGGAGTGCCGCGAGCGTTCCCTTTTCTATGCTGGAGACATTTCAGATCTTCCTTTTCAACTCGAAATTCTGTCCCAGGTAAACGCGGCGCACCACCTCGTCTTCCGCCAGTTCCTCGGCACTTCCCTGTTTCAAAATCTTCCCTTCGAAAAGCAGATATGCCCGGTCGGTAATCGACAGGGTTTCGTTCACATTATGGTCGGTGATGAGGATACCGATGTTTTTATGTTTCAATTTGGCGACAATGCTTTGAATGTCCTCTACCGCAATCGGGTCCACACCAGCGAATGGCTCATCGAGCAATATAAATTTCGGATCCACCGCCAGTGATCTTGCAATTTCCGTACGGCGGCGTTCACCTCCCGAAAGGACCATACCTTTGCTTTTGCGGACATGGCCAAGGTGGAATTCTTCGATCAGTTCTTCTACCTTATGCTTCTGGTCGGCTTTGGAAAGGTCGGTCATTTCCAGGACCGCCTTAATGTTTTCTTCTACCGTCAATGTGCGGAAAACGGATGCTTCCTGCGCGAGATAGCCCAGGCCCAGGCGCGCGCGCTTGTACATGGGAAGGTTCGTAATGTCCTTATCGTCGAGGTACACTTTTCCGCTGTTAGGTTTCACCAATCCAACGGCCATATAAAAGGAAGTGGTTTTCCCCGCCCCATTCGGCCCGAGCAGCCCGACGATCTCGCCCTGCTCGACCTGGTAGCTTACATTATTATTAACAAGACGAACCCCGTATTTCTTCACGAGGTTTTCGGTTCTTAGTATCATTGTTCGTTCAGTTCTTCCTCAATGCAGCTTAATGTCTTTCAACGACAGCTGCAAGGTTTTCTTGTCGCGGAAATTATTCTCTTCGAGGCAATAGCAGATCGAGAACGGCCTTCCGTTGACGATATCCGGATAAAAATGCCCCATTCCGAAGCCCACGGCCGTAAAAACCGCCGAGCTGTTTTGCTTTACATCAAATTTGATATGCTTTTCTTTCATCAACATCGGCCTTCCGACCAGCGTCATATTTCGTGATTCGAAAACCGGCGTCAAATTCCCTGGTCCGAATGGTCCCATTTGCCGAAGGATATTGTAAAACTTCGGCGTGATGTTTTCCAGTTCCAGCAGCATATCCACATTGATCATCGGCACCAGCTGGTCCGGCTGAATGCGGCTGCTTACGATTTCGTTGAACCGCATTCGAAATGCTTCCACATTATCGAGCGGCAATGTGAGTCCGGCAGCAAAAGTGTGCCCGCCGTATTGTTCCAAAAGATCCGCGCATTCCTCGATCGCCTCGTACACATCGAAACCAGGCACCGAGCGGGCGGAACCGGCCGCTTTCCCGTGCGATTGCGTGAGTATGATCGTTGGGCGGTGGTATTTTTCAATGCACCGGCTGGCCACAATGCCGATCACGCCTTTGTGCCAGTCTTCCTTATATAATACGGTACTTTTCGCATTCGAAAACCATTCGTCGTTTTCGATCATGAAAAGTGCCTGCTCGGTAATGCTCGAATCGAAATTGCGGCGCTCGCTGTTATGCTTGTTAATTTCTTCGGCGAATGCAATGGCCTCTTCCTCGATTTCCGAAAGCAATAGTCTAACAGCTTCTTTCGCGTGCTTGATGCGCCCGGCTGCATTAATGCGCGGGCCGAGTCCGAAAACGACATTGGTAATATCCAGCGAGCCGCTGATTCCTGAGATTTGGATCAATGCTTTAATGCCGGTCCGCGGATGCGCATTCAATCTTTGTAAACCATAGAATGCTAACACGCGGTTTTCGCCCGTAATCGGCACGATGTCGGAAGCAATACTGACGACCAGCAAGTCGAGATAGTCGTAAAGCGTTTCAGGATCGAGGCCTTGTTTGATACAAAATGCCTGCAAAAGCTTGAAACCGACGCCGCAGCCTGTGAGCTCTTTATAAGGATACAAACAATCCTCGCGCTTTGGGTCGAGCACGGCAGCGGCTGGCGGCAGCTCGTCGCCTGGCCGGTGGTGGTCACATATAATGAAGTCGATGCCCTTTTCGAGGGCGACGGTTACCTTGTCAACGGATTTAACGCCGCAGTCGAGGGTTACTATTAATGTATAGCCATTGGCTTCGGCCCATTCCACGCCCTGCCAGGAAACGCCGTAGCCTTCCTCGTAGCGATCGGGAATGTAATAATCGAGATTGGGATAAATCCTTTTGAGAAAACCGTAAAACAATGCGACGGACGTGGTACCATCCACATCGTAATCACCGTAAACGAGTATTTTCTCATTCGAATCAATAGCTTTGATCAAACGCTCCACGGCTTTTTCCATATCCGCCATTTGAAACGGATCGTGTAAATGCTTGATATCGGGGCGGAAAAAATCGCGCGACTGGTCGAAATCGAGAATGCCGCGCTGCACCAAAAGCGTTGCCAGCGAGGGGCTTACTTTCAGGGATTCGGTCAATCTCTGTGCAACCTGTTCTTGTTCAGAGGTAAAGGGAGGGTAATGTATCCAGCGCTTTTCAATCATAGAACAAAGATAATCGGAATCCGGAATGCATGCTGCCAAAATGTGCAATCGGGTGATCCATCGGGAAAAGCTAGCCGAAAGCTCTTATCTTTGCAAACTATTAACATATTTTAAGCCCATGCCACGTCTCCTGGCGATCGACTACGGTGCCAAACGCAGCGGATTAGCTGTTACCGACCCGTTGAAAATCATCGCAACTGCGCTCGATACAGTACCCACGCATCAGCTCACCGATTTTCTCAAAAAATACACATCGGGTGAGCAAGTGGAAGCATTTGTGGTAGGAATGCCCAAAAAGCTCGATAATACCGACAGCGAGAATGCGGCCCGGGTTTCAGCATTTGTAAAGACATTACAAAAAGCATTTCCCGAAATCCCTGTGCATTTGCACGACGAGCGGTTTACCTCATCCATGGCATTACAATCCATGATCGTCGCGGGATCGAAGAAAAGCGACAGGCGGGATAAGGGCAATATCGATAAGGTTAGCGCCACGATCATCCTCCAATCGTTCATGGAAAGCAGAAGGTAGAATTTGTAAGTAGTACATATTATATAGGAAGCAAAAGTTTAATAAGCATGATTTATCCAATAGTTGCATACGGTGACCCGATCCTGAGAAAGCCAACCCGTTTTATCGAGAAAGATGAAGTGGATTTGAAGAAACTTTCGGAGGATATGTTCGAAACCATGCACGGCGCGAATGGCGTAGGCCTGGCGGCGCCGCAGATCGGTCTGAATATCCGCATTTTCGTAGTAGACGGTACGCCGTTCGCTGAAAGAGATGAGGAAGACGAAGACGACGAGCCGGATTTGTCATTGGTCGATTTTAAAAAGACGTTCATCAATCCCGAGATACTGGAAGAAACCGGTGAGGAATGGGCATTCGAGGAAGGCTGCCTAAGCATTCCCGGCATCCGCGGCGATGTGTACCGTCCCGAAACGCTGCGCATCCGCTACCGCGATCTCGACTGGAACGAGCACGAGGAAACCTATTCCGGAATGGCCGCCCGCATTATCCAGCACGAGTACGACCATTTGCTGGGCAAGCTGTTCGTGGATTACCTGCCTACACTGAAAAAGCAGTTCATCAAGAAGAAACTAACCGATATCTCCAAAGGAAATGTAGATGCGGATTATCGTATGCGTTTCCCAAGCCGTCGATAGGTTCTAATCATTATATATCCGGTAATGCAGGAAAATAAGGAAACACTATCCGTCACATTGGTCCAGGCTGATCTGCATTGGGAAAATGTGACGGCCAACCTGGCCACATTCGAAGAAAAGCTGGCCGCATTGCCGGAGCCGGTGGACATGATCGTACTTCCGGAAATGTTCAATACCGGTTTTACGATGAATACCGCACTCGCGGAACCGATGAACCTCACCACCACGCGCTGGATGAAGCAGATCGCGAAACAGCACAATGCATTGGTGGTGGGAAGTTTCACAGTAAATGAAGGTGGGAATTTTTATAACCGCCTCCTGTGCGCACGTCCGGACGGCGTGCTCGCACATAGCGATAAGCGGCACCTTTTCAAAATGGGAGGGGAGCGCGACCATCATACCGCCGGCAATGCACGGCTGACGATCGAATGGAAGGGCTGGAAAATCTGCCCGCTGGTTTGCTATGATCTCCGGTTCCCGGTTTGGAGCCGTAACCTGCAAAGCGATCCTTATGACATCTTATTATATGTAGCGAACTGGCCCACGCGCCGCGCGCATGCGTGGACCACGCTCCTGCAAGCCAGGGCGATCGAAAACCAATGCTATGTGATAGGCGTGAACCGCGTCGGGAGCGATGGAAACGGGCTGGAATACAAGGGAGATTCCGCGGCACTGGATTATCTGGGTGAGCCAGTGGTATTGCTCGGAAATCAGGAGGCCGAAAAGATCGTCCACATTTCAAAGGCGGATTTGATGGCTTACCGGCAAAGTTTCCCCGCATTGTCGGACGCCGACGATTTCGAGATCCGTTGTTGATGTATAGGACATTGTGTCCTATACTTACTCAATCACTTTGGGTACCATTATATAGGTACTATTTTTCGAAGGTGCATTGAAGAGCGCTTCCTCGCGGGTGAGCGTATTGGCACCTTTATCCTCGCGCCAGTTATTTTCTTCATCGAGCACGTGCGTCAAAGGCTCCACTCCCTGCGTATTGATTTCATTGAGCTGGTCCATCCAGGTAAGAACCGAGTCCATACTCTGCAAGAGCGCCGCTTCTTCCCCGGGCCTGATCTCCAATCGTGCGAGGTGCGCGATCTTTTTGAGCGACTCCTGATCGATCTTCATGTATTTTAAGAATTTGTTAAGTTAACAGACATGCTATCTGCGGAAAGCCAAAATTACCGGATTTTTGTCATTCCGCTAGTGGTAAGCTTCGGGAAATTAAGTGACGAGCGGTTGCAAGGCCGAAAAAATCGGGACGCGGGCAGGATTGATTTAGTCAAATTTCAGGGTTCGGCTGAAAATCGGCACCACTGAAATTTAAAATTGTTGTTAAGACACATAGTAGGAGAAAAATAATATTTGCTTTTCTAGGGTAATCTTGAAATATTTTGAAACGCAAATCTCCTCACTAAAAAACATGTTGCTACATATGAACGCAAAGAGTACAATTATATAGAGGTTTGAGGGTAACCGTTATATCCTTAGAAGTCAGTATTAAAACTAGAAATTTTACTAAAAATAGAAGGGAGGGCATTCTTTAAATTATGCAATTCGGAATCGTTTCGGAGAAAAATCTGAGAAAAAATCTGCCGAAACGCTTGCTTTTTTTTAAAAGGAAAACTCATACTTTTGTAGATGTCGTTTATCCGAAAAGCATTCAAAATTTTATTTTACGAAAACCAGTTTAAACCAAAAGTTTTATTTAATTCACAACCAAAATCTCAATTTAACCTTTAAAAGTAAGTCTGATGGAAAAGAAAGCTACAAGTCCGGCACCAGCTCCAAAGCCTGCTGCGGCAGCAACTAAAGGCAAAGGCGGTTTGAACCCGGCATTGGTAATCCCTCTCCTTTTTGCGATTGCACTTTGTGTTTACATTTTCGTTCTGGGTGCTCCGGAACACTTTAAAGACGGTGATCACGAAAAAGGGCCTATCGATGGTGATTACTACGGAATCGTTTACAAGGGAGGTCCTATCGTACCGATCTTGATGACGTGTTTCCTTATTGTATTGACCTTTACAATCGAGCGTTTGATCACTTTGAACAAAGCTAGCGGCTCAGGCAGCATTGATTCTTTCGTTCGCAAAGTGAGAAGCCTGCTTGACAAAAACCAAATCGAAGAAGCGATCAAAGAATGCGATAAGCAAAAAGGATCTGTTGGTAACGTTATCAAAGCAGGTCTTTTGAAATACAAGCAGTTGACTACTGAAACTGCGCTTGACAAAGAGCAAAAACTGGCGGCTCTTCAGAAAGAGATCGAAGAAGCTACTACACTTGAACTTCCAATGCTTCAGAAAAACCTGACCATCATCGCTACACTCGCGGGTGCTTCTACCCTCTTGGCGCTTTTGGGAACGGTAATCGGTATGATCAAGGCGTTCGCGGCTTTGGGTACATCAGGTTCTCCTGACTCCGCTGCTCTTGCAACTGGTATCTCTGAGGCCCTTATCAATACCGCATTGGGTATCGGTACTTCGGCTATCGCGACTATCTCTTACGCTTACCTGAACAGCCGTGTTGACGATCTTACTTACAGCATCGACGAAATTGGCATGAGCCTTCAGTCGAACTTTGCTGCACATTATTAATAGTTCGCTGAACTATTTTATAGTGAAGTTTCGTTAATATAAAAAAAACTTATATATTTGTATGGGAAAGGTAAGGCCTAAGAAACATGCGCCGCATACTGATATGACGGCCATGACGGATGTTGCCTTCTTGCTCTTGACGTTCTTCATTATGACGGCGACTTTTAAGTCGAACGATGCAGAGATTACAACACCTACATCGATTTCGCAGATCAAAGTGCCAGATGATAAGATCATGGTCATTAGCATTGACAAAGCAGGGAAAGTGTTCTTTGGTGTTGACGCCCAGCCTACTCGCGCTGCGATGCTGGACAACATTGGTCAGGCCAAAGGCATTACATTCACTGATGCCGAGAGAACTAAGTTTGCACTGCAGTCAAGCTTCGGTTTGCCCCTGAATCAGTTGAAGCCCTGGTTGAACATGCCGAAAGAGCAGATGAGCCAGGTGAAGCAACCAGGGATCCCGGTTGACTCCACAGGCGCAAGCGAATTGGCAGACTGGGTTTATGCTGCACGTAAAGCGGATAGCCAGCTACGTATCGCATTGAAAGGCGACAACCTGTCGAAATTCCCTGCGTTCAAAGACGTGCTTGCTAACCTGCAGTCGCAGAACATCAACAAGTTCAACCTGATCACAGGTAGCGAACAAGCACCGGCCGGTTACACAAACGAATAATGTTATCATTTAATAATTAGAAGAAATGGCAGCAATTGAAGAATCCGGTGGTGGTGGGCACGGTAAAGGTGATGGTAAGGTAAGGGCCAAGAAAATGTCCACCCGTGTGGACATGACTCCCATGGTAGACCTAGGATTTTTGCTAATCACCTTTTTCATGCTGGCGACAACAATGTCGAAACCGACATCCATGTCGCTCGCTGTGCCTGACAAAACCGAAGATCAGGAAAAGCCGACAGAACCTTTGAAAGCGTCGAAAGTATTGACCCTGTTTATGGGTGCGAACGATGACGTTTACTATCTGGATGGTATCGCTGCAGATGACGATAAAGCAAAGACAGATATGAAAACAACCCGTTACGGGTTCGATCTGAGAAGTGTGATTTTCGCGTCTCAAAAGCGTATCAACGCAGCTAATCCAAAGGATAAAGACGGTAATGAAGCGTTTGTAGTGGTAATTAAGCCAACGGCGGTATCTACCTATAAAAATATGGTAGACGTACTCGACGAAATGGCGATCACAAAGACCAAGCGTTATGCACTCGTAGATGCCTTGACCGATTCGGAAAAGACTCTTTTGGGTGACAAAATCAAACCATAAAATTAGTTTCAAACAAAATTAATCACAGCGCCATGGCAGAAATCAGCCCGAATGCAACACTGGATGATATAGTGTTTGCGGATCGTAATAAGGCGTACGGTGCATTTTCACTTCGTCAAGGATATCGCAGAGATGTGACGAAGGCTACTTTACTCGGAGCTGCGCTTTTTGTCCTTGCCATGTTTACACCGTCGATCATCAACAGCTTGACGGCCGGTAAGGAAGAAGAGGCACCGATGGTTGAAGTGGATTTGATGAAAATCCCGCCGCCACCAATTGACCCGGCAGAACCACCACCACCGCCACCACCACCAGTGGAAGCACCTAAGGTGAACACGGTGAAGTTCTTGCCTCCTGAGGTTAAGAAAGATGAAGAGGTTCCCGAAGAGGTACCACCACCAACAGTGGAAGAAATTAAAGAAGCTGTTGTTGCGGACAAAACCATCGAGGGTGACCCTAACGCGAATGAAATCATTGTTGCACCCGAAGCTGTTGCGGCGCCTAGCAAAGGAACAGTAGTAGAGGCAGCCCCTGAGCCTGAAAAGGTATTTACAGTGGTTGAGCAACAACCGGAATTCCCGGGAGGTACCGCAGAAATGTACAAGTACCTTGGAAAAAACATCAAATACCCAAGTGCTGCATCCCGTGCTAACGTTTCCGGAAGGGTTTTCATGTCCTTCGTTGTGAACACTGACGGAAGTATCCAGGACGTAGCTGTTTTGAAAGGTTTGGGTTTTGGTTGCGATGAAGAGGCGATCCGCGTAGTGAAAGCTATGCCTAAATGGAAGCCAGGAAAGCAGTCAGGACGTGCAGTTCGTGTTAAATACAACCTGCCAATCAACTTCCAATTGGAGTAAGGCATGAGGGAGAAACCATTGCACGAGAAGCTCGGTGATCTGACCTCTTCGGTAATGGCTCTGGCATACGTAGGAGGAGGGGTCTTTTTGATCCTCTCCTCCTTCTCATTTAGATTGTTGCCGATCGGCAGCATCTGGCGGTATGCTTTTGCTGGCACGCTTATTTTATACGGAGCCTACCGGGGTTACAGAGTGTTGAGAAAAAACCAGGACGACGAGTCATGAAAAAGAGATTGGCAGGATTGCTGCTGCTGGCAACGCTCGGTATAGCAGGATTACTCAGATGTACCTCGTCCAGCGGTGACCTGGACAATCCGCGGCAGGGAACGATCACGATTGCGGCCGACGAATCTTTCAAACCGCTGATCAACTCGCTGACGGGTGCCTATGAGGGAATTTATCCCAACACGCACTTTAACGTAGACTATAAGCCGGAGCAGGAAGCGATCCGCCAGCTATTGAATGATAGCGCAAGGATTATTTTCGCGACGCGCCAGTTGAACGAGAAAGAGCTGGACATTATCAAGAAGCAAAAGGGCAGTCAGAAGTTTCAGCATATCGCAACCGACGGACTTGCCCTGGTAATCGGCAAGAGCAATACGGATAGCCTTATCACGCTTCCAGAGCTGAAAGCGGTCATGGAAGGTAAACTTACCGACTGGTCGCAGATCAAAGGTGGACAAGAGGGATTGATTACACTGGTTTTCGATAATGCCAATGCAAGCAACCTGAACTTCGTTCTCAACAAGTTTGGCATTAAGGATATCCAGAAGCTGAGGATTATTTCAGCAGGATCCAACGAGAATGTAATCAAGGACGTAAGGGAGAACCCGACCCATCTCGGGTTTATCGGGGTGAACTGGATCAGTGACGGACATTCGCTGGCTTCGGAAGAGCTTTCAAAGGGTATCCGGGTAATGGGAGTTGCGAAAGACGCCCAGCCTGATTCACTTTCGGACTACATCCAGCCATTTCAGGAAGGATTGGAGTTCAAACGCTATCCTTTGCACAGGGATCTATATATCATCAGCCGGGAAGGATACTCGGGGCTTGGAGGTGGGTTAATGACCTACATTGCCCGGGATGTCGGCGGGTTGATTATTCAAAAAATGGGTTTACTGCCTACCGTAGTTTACCCGCGAGAACTTGAAATTAAGACAGAGTTATAGTACAGTAAACAATTAGTAGATTTGGGGCTTGTTATTGAAAAACCAAGTTTTTTATCATTATTTTAACCGGGTAAAAAATGAACAGAAACATGAGAATGAAATTAGTAGCATTGGTATTTGGTTTATTAGCGTTTGTTAACTTACACGCACAGACGGTACAGGACGGGTTGGCATTAATTAATGGAGAACGTTATAATGAGGCAGGCGCTGCGTTCAAAAAGCTTGCCGAAGGAACCCCTTCTGCTGATAACCAATATTACCTTGGTTATTACTATATCAAAACCAATCAACTGGATGAGGCGCAGAAAGCATTCGAAAAAGGTCTGTCGCTGGACGAAAAGTCTTACCTGAACCAGGTAGGTCTTGGAACCATTGCATTGTCGAAAGGCGATCGTGCAAAGGCGAAAGAATTGTTCGATGTAGCTGAAAAGAAAAACAAGAAAGATGCAGAAGTTCTTTTCAGAATAGGTGAGGCTTATACATTGTTTGAAAAAAATAATGACCCTGCCGAAGCGATCCGCTTGCTCGACCTGGCGATCGCACGCGACAAGAACCTGGCTGACGCGTACATCGCGAAAGGTGATGCGTTGATGCTGCGTAACGAAGGTGGTAATGCTGTAACAGCTTACGAATACGCGCTGACGGCGAAACCAAACTATGCGGTTGCTCACAATGCGATAGGTTCTGTTTACCTGCGTGGTAAAAACTATAACCTCGCTTTGGAAAACTACAAAAAAGCGATTGATGCGGATGCGAACTTCGCTCCCGCTTACAGAGACCTTGCTGAATTGTATTTCTGGGCTCAGAAGTTCAAGCAGGCTGCTGAAAACTTCGATTTGTACCTGCAAAAAAGCGGTAGCACGGACCCTGAAATGAAGCTTCGTGGTGCTCAGTTTGCATTTACTGCTGACGACTACAACAAATCACTTCAATTCCTGGAAGAAGCAAAAGGTAAGATCAACAACCCGATCATCAAGCGTATGTATGGTTGGGCTTATTTTAAAACCAACAAGCCTGACGAAGCAATCCAGAATCTGGACGAGTTTATCAAAGGATCTCCTGAAAAAGTAATCGGTGACGATTACAAATATCTTGGCCGTGCGCTTAACGCGAAATCAACAGATGGCAAAGGCTACGACTCGCTGGGTATGGAGTATATCAAAAAAGGTGCTGCTATGGACACCAGCAAAGTTGAAGCTGCTGCTGCTTACAAAGAAGTTGCCGGCTTATATTACGCTGCGAAAGATTTCCCTAAGGCTGCTGCTGCTTACGAACAGGGTAATTCACTGGATACAGCCAAAGCAAGCGCCAATGATTACTACTATGAAGGTCTTTCTAACTTCCAGACTGCTCAGGCTATCGTTGTTCCGAAAACAGGTGATCCTAACTTCGCCGACAGCGTGAAAATTGCAACTGACAAGCGTAACCTGTACCTGAAAGCAGATTCGATTTTCGCAACTGTAACGCAGAAATTGCCAGATTGGCCATACGGTTACTACTGGCGTGCAAGTACGCTTTACAATGCGTACGACAGACAAGAGAATGTTGACAAAGGCATCTCGCAGCCATACTATCTGAAATTGGCAGAATTAGCTGAAAAAGATCCAGATCCAAACAAGTACAAGCCGTATTTGAAGTTTGCGTATCCGTACCTTGCATTCCACGCGCAGTCTACATTGAAAGACGAAGCGAAAGCGAAGGAATATTGGGAGAAGCTGCTTAAAGTAGATCCGGATAATGCCGCTGCGAAAGAAGCATTAGGATTGGCGGTTGCTCAGCCGGCAGCACAACCTGCTGCGGCTGGTACGGCAGCGAAGCCTGCTCCGAAGAAGAAATAAGTCTCCAAAAAGGCTAAAAGCAAGAAAGCCGCCCGAATCCGGGCGGCTTTCTTTTTTCTTAAGCTCTCGATTATCAAATGGTAATTTGTTGTTGCTAATTCAATGAGGAAAGTCGTTCAAAACACGTGTTCAACACCGGAAGGTGAACGGTTGCATAATGGTCGTAACACCATTGCCTAAGCCTTTTGATCTCAGCGGGCATTAACATGCGTATCGCTTTTCTGAGTTCTTTTTCAAATAATTTGCGGTCGAAGCTGACTTTTTGGAGAATAATTTTAATGTATTCAAGCATCGAGGCCATAGTATTATGTAGTTTTGTGGTTTAGGGACAACGAATAAAACAAAGAGAAACCCTTAAAACGCTTCGTTTTCAGCAATTCCAATAAAGATAACGAAAAACTGAAATGAAATTATATGCGTTATTAAATATTTTTTTGTGTTTTTTTAGTATTTCCCTGGCGCAATCCCCAGAAAATGCCGCTACAATCGAGTATGGATCGAAAAATCTCACGCTGGATCAACCGTTCCTTGTATCGGTAGTTTTACGGGATGTGGAGACAAGGCCATCGGTTATCTTCCCCGAAATCAAGGATTTGGAAAAGCGCAGCAAGTCGGCCACGAGCTCGGTGAGCACGGTGGACGGCCGGAAGGTAGTAATCCAGACTATCACGCAGGAATATTATGCGAACAAGGCCGGTAATTACCTCATTCCCGAGTTTACGCTGACAGTTAACAATACCAAACTGCGCTCGGAGGAGACGATGGTTGTGTTCGCCCGGTCGGGAGAGGAGTCGGGTGGTGCGCTGGCAACGGAAACCATGGATGTGGAAGAAGTAGATGATAACAGCCAATCGGTTTTTTTATCGGTACAGACTGATAAGAAGCAGGTTTACATCAGGCAGGGCTTCGCAGTACGCATATCGCTGTACATCGCCGAAAATGCGCCGGTGCAAATGGAGTTTTACCGTTTCAACGAACAGTTACAGGGCATTTTGAAAGCGATAAGGCCTGTAAATTGCTGGGAAGAGAATGTGGGTGTGGAGGAGATCATCAAACGGAAGGTGACTATCAGGGGCCGGAAATTCGCCGAGTATAATATGTATCAGGCCCGTTTTTTCCCTATTACTACGGAAGATATAAAGTTGCCCGCGGTGAAGCTGGATATGCTGGTGACTGAAAGCGGACGGGCGGTGAATGTGGATAAAAAGTCTATAAAAGGGTTTTATTCGAGGCCGTTAACGGTAGTGGTAAAGCAACTTCCCGATCATCCGCTTCGCGACCAGGTCGCAGTTGGTCAATATAGTTTGAAGGAGAGGTTATCGAGCGATCTGGTTTATCCGGGAGAGAGCGTCCGATACATGTTCAAGGTGGAAGGAGTGGGCAATATTACAGCGATCCCCGCGCCCGTGATCCAGGCAAGTTCTTCCTTTGATATATATCCGCCCGAAGTTAGCCAGATCACCAAGCGAAGTTACCAGAGCGTGGTTGGCGAAAAGACGTTCAACTATTTTGTAGTTCCGCGGAAAGATGGCGAATTCCCATTGAGCCGGTATTTTCACTGGATATATTTCAATGTGGAAAAAGCAAAATACGATACACTTACCTCCGCGGCATCGCTGGAAGTGAGGGGAGAAGACTACAAATTGACTAACTTGTCGCTTTCGGGCTCGTCGGGGTTGTACGATAACCTGGAAAACCTCGACAGTGGGCGCGAGACGATCGATTATAAAAAGATTTTGAAGGATTTAACCAACATCGTAATCGTGTTGTTGTTGGTAACAATGATTTGGGTATTTAGAAAGTAAGTTAATGGGCAGTACATACGGCAAGATATTTAAAATAGCCACTTTTGGCGAATCGCACGGAGTAGGGATCGGGGTAGTGATCGAAGGCTGTCCGGCAGGCGTGAATTTCGACTCGGATTTCATACAAAGCGAACTGACCCGCAGAAAGCCGGGACAGTCGAGAATTACGACGCAACGCAAGGAGGCCGACGAATTTGAAGTACTTTCAGGAGTATTTGAGGGAAAAACGACCGGTACGCCCATCGCGATGGTGATCCGGAACGAGGACCAGCGGAGCAAGGATTACTCGCATATAGCGGCGCAATTCAGGCCTTCCCACGCCGATTATACTTATCAGGTCAAATATGGCGTGCGCGACTATCGCGGAGGCGGGCGCAGTTCTGCGCGCGAGACGGCCGCACGCGTAGCCGCAGGCGCACTCGCGAAGCTTATGCTGGCCGAACTGGGCGTAAGCATTCAGGCTTATGTGTCGCAAGTGGGTACGATGAAATTGGAGAAGAGCTACCAGGAGCTGGACCTTTCGGAAACTGAGAACAATGCAGTACGCTGCCCGGACCCGACAATGGCCCAGCAAATGTTCGACTATATCGACGGCATCCGTAAACAAGGCGATTCCATCGGCGGGGTTGTCAATTGTGTAGTAAAAGGAACGCCCGCCGGTTGGGGAGAACCTGTGTTCGACAAGCTTCATGCGGAACTCGGCAAAGCTATGCTGAGCATTAATGCAGTGAAAGGTTTTGAATACGGCAGCGGCTTCGACGGGGTATTGCTACCCGGCTCGCAACACAACGATGCATTCTATACCGATGAAACTGGTAATGTTCACACACGTACCAACCATTCCGGTGGAATTCAGGGCGGCATTTCAAATGGCGAGGACATTTATTTCCGCACGGCATTCAAACCTGTTGCTACCATTATGCAGGACCAGGAGAGCGTAGATCAGTTCGGGAATGTGGCCATTGTACAAGGAAAAGGCCGTCACGACCCATGTGTAGTACCGCGCGCAGTGCCTATCGTAGAAGCGATGACGGCGTTGGTACTGGCGGATTTTTACCTGAGAAACAGGTCGGCGAAATTGTAGTCAGGCTTTGTGCCGCCTGCGGCGCTGGTTGAGGTAAAGTACCAGCCAAATGGTACCTATGAATTCGATCGCAAGCCCGCTCAGAATGACCGGGTCACTGAACTGGGTTTTGGATGCGTTTAAAAACGAACCGGTTGCCAGCACGATCATACCGGCAAGAAGGATAAGTAGAGCGTTTCTCAGGCTTAGTTTCACTGACTACATATTTCGTTCAACAATAAGTATCGTCAAGAATTCCCTAACCGAATATATACATTCGCTTCGAGAAATACTATTAAAACGCAAAATGGCCCGTTGAGGGCCATTTTGCGTTATTGGTCTTGAATTATATCACCTGAGTTTTACCCGGGATTGCCACAGGATAAAGCCCGTCA
Organism: Dyadobacter soli; assembly: GCF_900101885.1. GTDB lineage: Bacteria > Bacteroidota > Bacteroidia > Cytophagales > Spirosomataceae > Dyadobacter > Dyadobacter soli. The sequence continues at coordinate 43,663 of NZ_FNAN01000018.1, forward strand.
GGACCCGGCACAATTTTCGGAGACGCATCCCATGCAAGTTTGTCAGGGAACAGGTTGATATCGGAGTTCAACGCTTCTTCCCATTTGATCTGCTTACCTGAGTAGGTCGCCATACGGCCCATAATGGAGGTCATGGTACTTTTCGCACCGTTTTCTGCATCGGCAAATTTGTATTCCCCTTTTGCAATGGCGGCGAACAGTTCGTCGTGCTCTACCTGGTATGGGTTTCTGTAATTGGAGTTGTCGTGGTGGTAAATCACGCCGCCTTTGTAGTCTTTCAGGATAGTCTTCTTGTCGTCGAAGCTGTCGATACGGCCTTTTGTACCTACGAATGCCTCGTCAACGCGGTTCCAGGTTCCTTCGAACTGGCGGCACTGGCTTGAAATTACTGTACCATCCGCATAAACCAGGTCGAGGGTATGGTGGTCGTAAATCTCGCCATAAGCCTTACCTGTACGAACCTGACGTCCGCCTGTGCCCTGGATCGAAACAGGATAGCCGTTTTTCACCCAGTTGGCGACGTCGATATTGTGTACGTGCTGCTCCGAAATGTGGTCGCCGCAAAGCCAGTTGAAGTAATACCAGTTTCTCATTTGGTATTCCATTTCAGTCTGGTTGGGCTGGCGCTCTTTCATCCAGGGGCTGCTGCCTACCCAATACACCTGGCCACCTACGATATCACCCAGCGCGCCGTCGTGAATGCGTTTGATCGCCTCGCGGTAGTTGGCCTGGTAGTGGCGTTGCAAACCTACTACTACGTTCAGTTTTTTCTTTTTAGCTTCTTCTGCCAGTTCAAGCACTTTGCGGATACCGGGTGCGTCGGTTGCAACGGGTTTTTCCATGAAAATGTGCTTGTTATTTTTCACAGCCTCTTCGAAATGCGAAGGACGGAAGCCCGGAGGCGTTGCCAGGATCACTACATCCACATCTTTCAATGCGATGGCCTTCTTGAATGCGTCGAACCCAACAAACTTGCGGTCGTCGGGGACATCCACTTTCAGTTTAATATCAACAGGCTTTCCGGCAGCATCCTTGTATTTTTTAGCTGTCAGGTTTTTGTAGGCATCATCAAGACGGTCCTTGAAAGCATCAGCCATAGCCACGATCTGCACGTTTTGCGTAGTGCTCAATGCCTGTGCCGCCGCGCCGGTTCCACGTCCGCCGCAACCGATAAGGGCCACTTTGATGGTGTCACCAACCGCGCTGTTGTAGCCATAGCCGGCTAGCGGGCTCAGGATAGCACCGCCGGCGATCAGGCCCGATGCTTTCAAAAAATTACGTCTGTTTTGTTCCATTTCGAATTAAGAGTTTAAATATGATCAGTAGTCTTCAATCAACTTAGGGCTGTAATAAGCGTTAATCTCTTCTTGCGAAGGTACTTTTACAGGTCTTACAACGCGGAAACCCACAAACGACGCGCTGGTCATCCACCATTCCGATTTCGGCAATTGAGGGTCGAGGATTTTCCATTCAGGCTTGGAAGCCACGCGGGCTGCGCTGCGCAGATCGGCCGCCTCGTCGTCCCATGAACCGCCGCGCACGGAGGTAGGATACAGCTCGGTCACCGGAGCGAATGCTTCACCTTTTGGCTGTTTCGCGTAATAGTCAGGAATGTACTGGTCGAGCGTCCATTCCATTACGTTTCCGTGCATATCGTGCAATCCCCACGCATTCGGCTTTTTTGTTCCTACTTTTTTGTAAGCGGCATCGCTGTTTTTGCGGTACCATGCATAGTCGTTGATTTTGGATTCGTCACCGAAAGAATAAGGTGTGTTAGAACCCGCGCGGCAGGCATACTCCCATTCCGCTTCGGTTGGAAGGCGGTAGAAGATGCCGGTTTTTTCATACAACCATTTGCAGAAAAAGATTGCCGCATATTGCGTCATATTGATCGCAGGATAACCCGCGCGGCCCATTCCGAAAGACATGTCTACATAAGGAGGGGAGGGGCGGGTACTTGCGTCGGTTTTCTGAACGCTCTTGTCAGGATCCGGGTGACGGGCGCCCATTTCCTTTTCCATATTTTTGAAAGCGTACAAATCGTAAATGTCCCAGGTCATTTCAGTTTTGCCCATCCAGAAAGGTTCGATTTTCACCTTGTGCTGGGGACCTTCGTCGGCTCTGCGACCTTTTTCGCTTGCCGGGCTTCCCATCGTGTATTCACCGCCCGGTATCGCGACCATGTCGTACACCTGAGGGCTGCCTCCGATTTTTTGGGTATAGCTTTTAAAATTACTGTCCTGCGCTACTGCATTAAAACAAAGAAAAACGGTTAAGATTAGGTAAAGGGGTTGTTTGGACATGATAATGAATGTGTTCAATGGAACCATCTAACTGAATATAAGTGGCAATATTAGCCTATTTACCCTATGAAAGCGAATTTTTTCTTCGTTGTTTAATATCTGTCCTAACTTTGCATATACAGAATTTTAGATTTAATCATGAATTATCTTTCGGCGGAAAATATCGCGAAGTCATTCGGTGACCGGTGGCTTTTTAAGAATATCAGTTTTGGAATCAGCAAGGGTGATAAAGTAGCGTTGATCGGGACGAACGGAACGGGGAAAACCACATTTCTGAATATCCTGACGGGCAAGATTCCCGCCGATGAAGGCTCGGTAAGTATCCGCAAAGACATCCGTGTGGGCTATCTCGACCAAAGTCCTGCATTTGATGAAACGCTTACGGTACTGGATGTGATATTTTCTTCCAATAACCCGGTAGCACAGGTAGTGAAGCGCTATGAGCACGCTATTGAAACCGACAACCACGACGAGCTCTCGGAGGTGATGGAGGATATGGACAAGTTCAATGCCTGGGATTTTGAGTATAAAACGAAAGAAGTTCTCGGCCGCCTCGGTATTCACCATACCGACAATGCTTACGGAACGCTTTCAGGTGGCCAGCGCAAACGCGTGGCATTGGCGAAAGTGCTCCTCGAAGACCCCGACCTGCTCATTCTCGATGAGCCTACCAACCACCTCGACCTCGATACCGTCGAATGGCTCGAAGAATACCTCAATACTTCGAACACAACATTGCTGGTAGTAACCCACGACCGTTACTTCCTCGACACCGTCTGCAACCAGATGCTCGAACTCGACCACGGTTCGGCGTATACTTATAAAGGAAACTACTCGTACTTCCTCGAAAAGAAGGCCGAGCGTGAAGAGCTCGAAGCCGCGACCATCGATAAGGCGCGTAACCTTATGCGCAAGGAGCTGGAATGGATCAGAAAGCAGCCAAAAGCACGCGGTACGAAAGCAAAATACCGTGTGGACGCATTCGAAGACCTGAAAGAGAGAGCCAGCCAGAAGAAGTTCGATGTGCAAATGGAGCTCAATGTGCGCACGTCGCGCCTCGGCAGCAAGATTATCGAGCTGGAAAATATCAGCAAGGGCTTCGGCGAGCGCGAACTGATTAAAAACTTCGAATACACATTCCGCCGCGGCGACCGCATTGGTGTGGTAGGGAAGAATGGAATGGGCAAATCGACGCTGCTGAATATGATCACCGGCGAGTTGCAGCCCGATAAAGGCAAGATCAGTACCGGCGAAACGGTTCAGTTTGGCTATTACAAACAGACCGATCTGGTATTTAATGAAAACCAGCGGGTGATCGACATTGTCAAAGATGTGGCCGAAGTGGTTCAACTTGGGACCGGTGAAACCGTGACGGTGGGCGTGCTGTTGCAGGCATTTCTGTTTTCACCTTCGAAACAATATGATTTTATATCAAAACTAAGTGGAGGAGAACGCCGCCGTTTGCAGCTTCTGTTGATTCTGATCAAACAACCGAACTTCCTGATCCTCGATGAGCCTACGAACGACCTGGATATCGACAGTTTGAATGTGCTGGAAGAGTTTCTGCTCAATTTTCCGGGCTGCTTAATGATCGTTTCCCACGACCGCTACTTCCTGGATCGCCTCGTGCAGCATATTTTCGTGTTTGACGGAGAGGGTAAGATCAGCGATTTCCCGGGTAACTATACCGAGCTGAGGGATTACCAGGATGAGCAGGAGGCTGAGAAGAAAATAGCGGCCAATGCTCCGAAACCTGCCGCGCCCGTTGTAGCCGCTCCAAAAGAACCGGTAGCAGCTGCGCCGGCACCGCCCACTGCCACCAAGAGGAAGCTCAGTTATAAGGAGCAAAAGGAAATGGAGCAGCTGGAAGCGGATATTGCCAAAATGGAAGTGACTAAAACGCAATTGGTGGAGAACCTGAACAAGGGCGGCTCGCATGAAGAGCTGGCCAAATGGTCGAAACAGATCGAGGAAATAAGTGAGAGCCAGGTCGAGAAGGAAATGCGCTGGCTGGAACTATCGGAAAATGCTTAATTTTAAAAGGTCAACAAACCGGTAGCCGCGGAATATGAGCCGCGGCCCGACTTTTAGATTACTGATTATGGATTCAATTGTCGAGTTTTTCCAGTACATTCTCAATTCGGAGGAAATCATCCGTACCGGGGGGCTTTTGGTAATTACATTTATCGTGTTCGCGGAAAACGGCCTGTTTTTCGCATTCTTCCTGCCGGGCGATTACCTCGTGTTCCTGGCGGGGGTTTTCTGCGGTACCGGCATTCTCGACGTACCCATTCTCATTTTGCTGATCAGCATGCTGACGGCCGCGATATTGGGGTCGCTGGTCGGCTACATTTTCGGGAAGTATTTTGGTGATATGTTCAAAAACAGGCCGGATTCTTTCTTTTTCAAGAAAAAACACATCGAGACCACGCATAACTATTTTGAAAAATACGGCAGCAGGACGCTCATTATCAGCCGCTTTCTGCCTATCGTGCGCACATTCGCGCCTATACTTGCGGGGATTGTAAAAATGTCGTTTTCTTCCTTCCTGATCAACAATGTAGTAGGCGGGGCGATATGGATCTTCACATTAACCGGCGGCGGCTATCTTTTCGGTGAAAGATTCCCGTGGATCGTCGATTACGTGCAGTACATTATAATCTTCTTCCTGGCGATTACGACTTTCACCGTGATCAAGGGATATCTGAACGCGCGGAAAGGAATGGCGGAATAGAATCTCCTAGGCGGGCATTGGTAACACTTTTTCTCTTTTCGGTGCTCGCTGTTTCGGCAATGCCGACTTGCCTTTGAACAATACCGTCACTACAAGCGATATGTCCAGTTGCAGGCTGATCGCCAGCTTTTGCAATATCTGAATATCGAGCTTCCTCTTATTGTTTTCAATCCTGTTGACGACAGAAGCGGACACATTCAAACTAATTCCCAGCGCCTCCTGGGAAAGTCCCGCCCATTCTCTCAACTTCCTGAAATTACTTCCAAAATCTGTCATAGTGTGCTTCGTTATGAGTCGCTTGACAAATTTAACGGCTTTTTGAAATCGCCAAATAGCTCACGCCCGTTCCGCGCAATTATGTGCGGAAACCGCAAGCAGTCCTGCGCTTTCCGCAACAGCATCAGGTAATTAATTGATTTGCTTTGTGAGGTAGTTTCACATTGCGTAAAATGAGGAGGGTAGTTCATCAACAAACTTGACCAAATGCATTCAAAGGGGCTTTTCTCCTTAATGCATCATCATTTTCTCACACTTTAATCTTGATAATGTCATGAAAGAATTAAACACTAATTCTTACCGTTTACTGTTTACTGTATTTCTTTTCTGTGCAGCGTCAATTATCATCTCCTCTTGTAGTAAATACAACGATGACGTAAGCCCATCCACAACCGCTAAGACACCAGCTATGGCGACCGATGCCTACGCTAAGATGTCGGGCAACAATTTCGGATCGCTGGATTGCTCGACTTTAAATGAAAATGCCTTGAATACGAAGTACAGGAACAAGGCAATAGCCAAGTATGGAGCGGCTACTGGTCCGTGGTATGACGGTTTAGCCGCGTCCTACAAAGCCAATCCCAATCAGTTTTCATTGAATCAAGCCTACGCGAAAATTTATAATTACAAGCACCAGATCACCTATGGTGCATTGCTAGGTTTGATCGCCGGTGTGCCATTTGCTGCGATCGGAACTCTGCCAGCTGCTATTGGTGGAGCTGCTGTTGGAGGTTTTGTTGGTACTGTTGCTGGCATTAACAGATGCATGAAGGGAGGATATGTTTGTCTCGTCTCTTGTATATGAACTCTTTTAAATTGCCAATGGTCAGCCATGTTGTACGTCTTTCAAACCGCTTCAAACTTTCGATTATTATAGTCTTGTGGTTGATCGTGCCAGCGACTTCTGCTCAGAAGCCGTATTTTCAGATACAATCCGTCAAAACAAAACAGACTACCTATATTAAAAAAGGCCAGTTTTTGCAATGCATTCAAAAGAATGCCTTTGGGCAGGAGGAGTTTGTTTTTGGAGAGGTCACGGTCATAAGACATGATGGCGTTATGTTGCGGGATAACCCTTACATCCCCGGGAGTGGCGGTTTCGTTTTTTATGAGGACATTGTCAATATCGACAAAATCAAACTCATGAAGCGAGTTATGCTGCCGGCATGTGTCGCCGGTATTGCACTTGGAGGGTTGACGGTCGCTTTTCAGCTTTCAAAGCCTGTGTATCGGCCTTTGGGAGGTATTGCCACGTATTACGTAATGTATCGCGCAGTAAAACGCAAAAGAAAATCCCTATTTGAAAACCGTGTTCCGGAGGCCGTGATTCTGATTCCTCCGGGCGTGCCGGGGCAGGAGGATCATTATTTCAAACCATCCTCTTCCCTAAACCACCCCGAATAAACCAGATAGTTATTAGCCGTCCTGTCAATGGCCGCATTCAATTCCGGTGAAACGTCTTTCAGGTATTTGGCAGGATTTCCGGCGTAGATGGTTCCGGGAGGCACTTTGGTACCTTGGGTGACAATGGCTCCTGCTGCGATAATGGCCCCTTCACCGACAACTGCGCCGTCCATGACGATGGCACCCATGCCGATCAGTACGTGGTCTTCGATGGTGCAGCCGTGCACGATGGCATTGTGCGCGATGGAGACGTAATTGCCGATGGTGGTGGCGAAACGCTGGTAGGTACAATGGATCACGGCGCCGTCCTGAACATTGGAGTGATGCCCGATGCGGATACTGTTCACGTCCCCGCGGATTACCGCGTTGAACCATACAGTACAATTTTCGCCCATCACCACGTCGCCCACAATGGTAGCGTTTTCTGCAAACCAGCAACTCTCATGGAAGGTAGGGTGATGCCCGCGGACAGATTTTATCAATGCCATGATCTTATTTTTATTATATTTTGGGCAATATCCGTTTTTCAGTGCGAAAAATAAATATATTTCGTTGTTGAATTAATAATTTGCCAGGTCATGCCGTCAGCCGCGAAAGTTTCAAAAGGAAGCTTGCTCATCGCCAAGCCGTTTTTGGGCGATCCCAATTTTGAAAGGGGAGTAATCCTTATGTGCGAGCATAATGAACAGGGAAGCTTCGGTTTTGTATTGAACCAAACGACCGATTTGTTCCTCGGAGATGTGCTGGACGAGACCATTTACCAGGACATCCCGCTGCATCTGGGTGGCCCTGTCGAGAAAAATACATTGCATTTCATCCACCGCCGTCCCGACCTCGTTGCAGGCGGAACGGAGATCATGAAGGATGTTTTCTGGGGTGGTGATTTCGAGAATGTCAAGACGCTGCTGAACCTGAATACGCTGAAACAGGAAGATGTCATGTTTTTCATCGGGTATTCCGGATGGAGCGGCGGGCAGCTCGACGAGGAGATCAAACAGGACTCGTGGATTATTTCCAGTACCAACTCCGATTTCCTGTTTTCAACACCCGCAGGAAACTTCTGGCGCGAGATCCTGCGCACCATGGGCGGTGAATACCGCTCAATCGCACATTACCCTATCGATCCCCGCCTTAACTGATCAGTTCGGCTGGTTCAGGCCTTTCACCGATTCATAGTCCGACTTGATCCGTGCAACCTCGTGCGTGAGGAAATGCTGTAATTCCTCATTGAAAATCTTTTTTTCGTCATCAGGCAGCGACGCGTACAAATCTTTCAATTCCTGATTGATCGCCGCTCTTTCCTGGTCCGATCCCGCATTCATCGAGCGAATGTGAAACCGTTTGAAATCATATTTAGACATAGTTAAGAAAGGATAAGGTGCAAAAGTACCGAAAACCGCTTAGCTGCCGAAATCAGCCTTCATTCATCCATTCTATACATTCATCCAAAATCCCGGTCGGGCGCTGAACGTGAAAGGTTTTGCATATGTTTGTCGTTGATATGACAACTATCATTTTAAAATGAACAGAACCTTCTTTTTTATCATACTAACCTTTATACTTTTTGCCATCGACTGGTACGTCTGGCAAGGTCTGAAACTCGCCATCCGCAGCCTGAACCCATTAACACAACGCTGGATCGGAGGGGCATATTGGGCATTGACGCTCGTCACGCTCGGCGCATACATAGGAATGCAACTATTGCCGCCTGATTATTTCAAAAGCACCACCCGGACTTTCGTGGTTGCGTTTATCGCCATTCCCTATCTTTCTAAATTACTCGCCGTGGCGATTCTTTTGATAGACGATATCCGTCGCTTTTTTCAGTGGATTGTGAGCTTTTTCGCGCCTTCGGTAGCTACACCTTCCCCTGAAACCGGTGAGCCGACGATCCCGCGTTCCCAGTTCCTCGCGACGACCGCCGTGGTGGCAGGTGCAGGATTGATGGGAACATTTGCGTACGGCATTCTCTCGGGCGCGCACGATTACCGCATTCGTCGCGTGAAGGTGCCTTTGAAAAATTTGCCCCGGCAATTTCACGGCATGAAAATCGCCCAGCTTTCGGACATTCACTCGGGTAGTTTTTTCAATAAAACGGCTGTGAAGGGCGGGATAGAAATGTTGATGAAGGAAAAACCCGACATTGCATTTTTTACCGGCGACCTTGTCAACGACCGGGCGATCGAGGTGAAGGATTATATCAACATTTTCGATAAGGTAAAAGCGCCGCTCGGCGTCCACTCGGTGCTCGGGAACCACGATTATGGCGACTATTTCCATTGGGCCGATGTACGGTCGAAGACAGCGAACCTCGATGATCTGAAAAAAGCACATGAATTGCTGGGCTGGAAGCTGATGCTGGATGAAAACCGGGCCATTAAAGTAGATGGGGAATCCATCGGTTTGATCGGCATTCAGAACTGGGGTGCAGGTAATTTTGCCAAATACGGAAACCTGGAAAAAGCTTACGAGCATACTGACGATTATCCCGTCAAAATATTGCTTTCACACGATCCCAGCCATTGGGAAGCGCAGGTTTTGCCTAAATACAAAGACATCGATCTCGCGCTCGCGGGGCATACGCACGGGATGCAGTTCGGGGTAGAAATCGGGAAGGTGAGGTGGAGCCCGGTGCAATATCGGTACAAGCAATGGGCAGGGCTGTATGAGGAGAATGACCAGTATTTGTACGTTAATCGCGGTTTTGGCTACCTGGGTTATCCCGGCCGCGTGGGTATCCTGCCCGAAATCACGATCCTGGAATTGGTAAAAGCGTAAAATTTTCGGAAAATTGTGATAGGGTTAGCGCATTGCATACCGAAACCGGCGTGCATTGCGTTGCATTAGTAACCTTTGAAGATCCAACTATGAAACTGACGAAAAAAATTACCCCCTGGCTTCTCGTACTTGCATTGATGTGCAGTATTTCGGGTGTACAAACGGTTTCTGCCGCTACGGCTGCCACGCCGGAAGCTGCGAAAGTGGAATTGTTTGGTAAGAAGAAAAAATTCAAAGGTTACAAGAAGCCCAGGTCCAAAAAATTCCTTGGGATATTCAAACGAAAAACCGATTGCGGCTGCCCTAACCACTAGGAACTTCCCGCCGTTACATTTTGTACATATTCAAGAGTAAGCATAGCCATCAATCTCTGAGAGATTTGTTTGGATTTGCTTACTTTTGTATTTTAAAATCACCTAATAGCGGCATTCTCAGCCTAACTTGAATGAAAGTTAATCTTCGAAACCAGGACAAGTTTGAAAACCGTCACCACGGTAAAGATGAACAGGAATTGCAGGAAATGTTGAAGACTATCGGAGCCGGGTCAGTGGATGAACTGATTGACCAGACTCTGCCTTCTGCGATTCGTCTACAAAAACCATTGAATTTGCCGAGGCCCAAATCGGAGCAGGAGTTTTTACAATACATTAAAAGAATTGCTTCCAAAAATGCGGTGCTGAAATCGTACATCGGCACGGGCTACTACGACACAATCACACCGAACGTCATTCTCAGGAATATCCTCGAAAATCCGTCCTGGTATACTGCTTACACGCCTTACCAGGCAGAAATCGCACAGGGACGCCTTGAAATGCTTTTGAACTTCCAGACAGTCGTGACCGACCTGACGGGAATGGAGATCGCGAATGCATCGTTGCTCGATGAGGCAACTGCTGCCGCAGAGGCGATGACAATGCTGCACGCCGTGAAAGGCGCTTCCAGGAAAAAAGCCAATACATTCTTCGTATCGGAGCTTTGCCACCCCCAAACGATCGACCTCATTTACACCCGCGCAAAGCCTATCGGCATTGATGTAGTGGTAGGTAACCACGCGACAGTAGATCTTACCGACGAAAACATTTACGCCGCACTGGTTCAGTATCCTGCTACCAACGGTGAAGTAATCGATTATACCGACTTCATCGCTTCGTCACACGAGCTGGGCATTACCGTAGCGGTAGCAGCAGATTTGCTCGCATTGACATTGCTGAAATCACCGGGCGAGATGGGCGCGGATGTGGTGATAGGTTCATCGCAACGTTTCGGTGTACCAATGGGCTACGGCGGCCCGCACGCAGCTTACTTCGCAACCAAAGACGCATTCAAACGCCAGATTCCGGGCCGTATTATTGGCGTATCCGTGGATGGCGAAGGCAACCGGGCATTGCGTATGGCATTGCAGACCCGTGAGCAGCACATCCGCCGCGAGAAAGCGACTTCCAACATTTGTACCGCACAGGTATTGCTGGCCGTTATCGCCGGCGCCTATTCCGTATATCACGGACCTGAGGGTATTAAGAGCATTGCCGCACGCGTGCATGGCCTTACCCGTTTGTTTGTGGATACTGTCCGGAAATTCAATTATGAAGTTGTTACGGAAAATTATTTCGATACAGTAACTATCAAGACGCCGCTGACGCGCAAGCTGCGTGAGCAGTCGTTGAAATACGGCATTAACCTTTGCTACCACGGCGACGAAAGCTTTTCAATTTCTTTTGATGAGGCTAAAACTTTCGACGATGTGATCGCATTGCTGAATGTATTTGCAGAAGTCTCAGGCTTCCAGGGTGAAATGGTGATTGACGAGGAGCTTGAATTCTCGCTTCCCGAAAACCTGGTAAGGACGTCGGATTACCTGACGCACCCGGTTTTCAATACGCACCACACCGAGCACGAAATGCTGCGTTATTTGAAATCATTGGAAAACAAAGACCTTTCGCTGGTACACTCCATGATTTCGCTCGGTAGCTGTACCATGAAATTGAATGCAACTGCCGAAATGATCCCGCTTACCTGGCCGGAATTTGGCGGCATTCACCCGTTTGCTCCTACCAATCAAGTTGGCGGATACGCACAGCTGGTGAGCGAGCTCAACACCTGGCTTTGCGAAATCACCGGTTTCGCGGCGATGTCATTCCAGCCGAATTCAGGTGCACAGGGTGAATATGCGGGTCTGATGGCCATTCGTGCATACCATGAGAGCCGTGGAGAGGCACATCGTAATGTAGCATTGATCCCATCTTCCGCACACGGTACCAACCCGGCATCTGCTGTAATGGCCGGTATGAAAGTGGTGGTAACGAAATGCGACGAGCGTGGAAACATCGATGTGGAAGACCTGCGCGCGAAAGCGGAGCAACATGCCGGTGACCTGTCGTGTTTGATGGTAACTTACCCGTCGACGCACGGCGTGTATGAAGAAAGCATTATCGAGATCTGCGAGATGATCCATTCATTTGGCGGGCAGGTTTATATGGATGGTGCGAATATGAATGCGCAGGTTGGACTTACCAGCCCTGCCAGCATTGGTGCCGACGTTTGCCACCTCAATTTGCACAAAACATTCTGTATCCCTCACGGCGGCGGCGGCCCTGGCGTAGGACCTATCGGCGTGGCCGAGCATTTGATGCCGTTCCTGCCAGGTCACGTGAATTTCAGCACGCAGCCTGAGTACCTGCCAAACGGACAAGCCGGAGCAGTTTCTGCCGCGCCGTACGGTAGCGCAAGCATCCTGACGATCTCCTACGCGTACATCGCGATGATGGGCGGCGAGGGTCTTACCAATGCCACCAAATTCGCGATCCTGAATGCTAACTATATTAAGGAACGTCTGAACGGCCACTACGAAGTACTTTACACGGGCGCAAACGGCCGCTGTGCGCACGAAATGATCGTCGACTGCCGTGGCTTCAAGGCTGCCGGTGTAGAGGCTGAGGATCTGGCAAAACGTTTGATGGATTACGGTTTCCACGCACCGACTCTCTCATTCCCTGTTGCAGGTACATTGATGATCGAGCCAACCGAATCGGAATCGAAAGCAGAGCTGGATCGTTTCTGTGATGCGATGGTCGCGATCCGCAATGAGATCCGCGAGGTAGAAGAAGGCGTTGCAGACCGCACAGATAACGTTTTGAAGAATGCTCCGCACACGTCCCGCGTATTGCTCAGCGAAAACTGGACGCGTTCTTACAGCCGCGAAAAAGCAGCATTCCCGCTGCCATACCTGCGCTTCAATAAGTTCTGGCCAAGCGTTAGCCGCGTGGACAGCGCCTACGGAGATCGCAACCTGATCTGCTCTTGTATCCCGGTTGAGGCTTATGCGGAAGCAGAGGAAGCGAACTAAGGCGGAAATTCAAGCATAAAAATAGGGCGGCTCTCGTAATGAGGGCCGCCCTTGTTATTTCTTTTAAGTTTATGAGTTTAGAGTTTAATGTACTTTAAACTTTCGACTTTAAACTCCTCAACTCCTAGAAGTGCCGCTCGCCAATCTCCCGCTTGCCCAGCAACACAGCCCCCACCATCGCCACAAGCAATAGGATAGAAGCCAGCTCAAACGGCAACAAATAATCACGGAACAGCATATGGCCCAGGCTCTCGATCATACCGATCTGAGAATCGTAAGTTTGTGGATTGAATGGCTCGATGGCCGTTTTGCGGTAAGCGCCGAAAAGGATCACAAATACCGTCCCGCCTACTATCGTGGCGGCTATTTTGGTTAGATTGGTTTTCGATTCCTCATGGTCCTGCTTCATATTCAAAAACATGATCACGAAAAGGAAAAGTACCATAATGGCCCCCGCGTAAACGATAATGTTCACCGCAGCCAGAAACTGCGCATTCAACAGGATGTAATGCCCTGACAGCGTAAAAAACGTCAGGATCAGGTACAGTACGCTGTGAATGGGGTTACGCGATACCACGACCATCACCGCGCTCAGGATGGTCAGGAAGGATAGAAAGTAAAAAAATGATACTGCTGAATTCATAATGTTTGTAACTGCTGACAGTCTTGGTTTACCGATCAGGGAATAGCTCTTGGAACAACGTTGGTAACTTCACCGCTCGCTCTTTTGGCATCCAGCGCACGCGCTTCTTCCTTGGTCCAGGCTTCGCGGGTATAGCGGTTGTTCATATCTTCCACTAGCAGGTCTTTGCCCCAGATCACCTGGTCGCGTTCTGTAAACACGGGAACGAACTCGTCGTGACGCAGGTAAACGGCTTGTTTCGGGCAAGCTTCCTCGCAAAGGCCGCAGAAAATGCAGCGCAGCATATTCACTTCGTAAACCGCCGCGTATTTTTCTTCACGATAGAGGTTTTCTTCCCCTTTCACGCGCTCGGCAGCTACCATTGAAATCGCTTCCGCAGGGCATGCTACCGCGCACAAACCGCAGGCGGTACATCTTTCGCGACCATCCGCGTCTCTTTTCAGGATATGTCTTCCACGGAAAACCGGTCCCAGGTACCGCTTCACTTCCGGGTATTGGATCGTTACTTTCTTGGCAAAAAAGTGCTTGATCGTAATCGCCAGACCTGTTGCAATAGCAGGCAGGTAGGCGCGCTCCGCCAGCGTCATTTGTTTATTGCTTACTTGCTTTGAGCGATTTGTCAATTGCATGGCAATACGATTTTAATATTAATTCAACCACGCGGTGATCACGGGCTTCAAGAAAAGCACGGCCGCACCGGTGATAATGATGTTAAAAATAGCAAGAGGGATCAGCTTTTTCCAGCCCAGGTTCATCAGCTGGTCGTAGCGGAAACGCGGGATTGTCCAGCGCACCCACATGTAGAAGAACACAAAGAACAATGCTTTTCCGAAGAATACAGCCGTTCCAATCAGCGTCGCTACATTGTGACCTACCTCCGTACCGAGCGATTTAACCAACTGCTCGTACACGAAATCCATTCCCGGATAGTTATAACCGCCGAAATACAGCACGGAAATAATGGCTGAGGAAATGAACATGTTGATATACTCCGCAAACAGATAGAAACCGAGTTTCATACTGCCATACTCGGTGTGATAACCGCCTACAAGCTCCGTTTCACATTCTGGAAGGTCGAAAGGCACACGGTTACATTCTGCGAAAGAGCAGGTAATGAAAATGATGAAACCCAGCGGCTGGTAAAAGATATTCCAGTTCATACCATGCTGCTGCGCTACGATTTCGCCTAATGAAAGCGAGCTGCTCATCATCAGGATCGCGATGAGCGAAAGGCCCATTGCTACCTCGTAGCTGATATTCTGCGAAGCCGCGCGGATCGCTCCGAGGAGTGAAAATTTGTTGTTGGAAGCCCAGCCACCGACCATGATACCATACACACCCAGCGCCACGACGCCGAAAACGTAAAGGATACCAATGTTCGATTCAACGCCCTGCAATGGCACTTCATGGCCTGCAATGCGGAATGTGCTGCCGAAGGGGATTACCGCGCTGGCAAGCAATGCGGTGAGCATCGCTAAACTCGGGCCTGCGATAAAGAGCCATTTATTGGCTAATGCGGGAATGAAGTCTTCTTTGAAGAACATTTTACCTGCATCCGCGAGCGGCTGCAAAAGTCCACCCCAGCCTGCGCGGTTAGGTCCGCTGCGGTCCTGGATGAAACCTGCGACTTTCCGCTCAGCCCATGTGGAGTACATCGCGATGACGAGGGTCAGCCCGAATACGGCAACGATGGTTGCGGTTTTAACAAGAAATTCTACTAACGTCATTTGAAAGCAATTTTATCCGGCTGCTTTAATCTATTCTCTTAATTATTGTTGGCCGCCAATGAACGGTGGTTGGCCTTATCGTTATTCTCGATGCTTTGGTGACGGATCGTTTCCTCGTCGGTTGTGTACGGGCGCGAATCGTCGATTTGCTTGAACTGAGATGCGGCCAGTTTCAATGCGAAGTCCGGTTTGGCTACCAGGTCTTTGCGGTATTTGTTGGCAGAAATCACCGAGCTGCGCTTCACTTTGGTAGGACCTTCCAAAACCCAGTCTTTGGTACTTTTCTTCTCAAAACGGCAGGTATTGCAAATGAAGTCGGTTACCTCACCCCAGGTGTTTTTACGGGCTGTTACACGGATCACTTCATCACCGCGGTACCAAAGGGTCGTTTTGCCACAGCATTTGTCGCAATCGCGGTGGGCGTCTTCCGGTTTGGTGAACCATACCCGGTTTTTGAAGCGGAAAGTCTTGTCGGTCAATGCGCCTACCGGGCACACGTCGATCACGTTTCCGGAGAAGTCGTTATCGATCGCTTTTTCGATGTAAGTGCTGATTTCCGATGCATCCCCGCGGTTCATCACGCCGTGAACACGCTTGTCGGTAATCTGGTCGGCGGTGTACACGCAGCGGTAGCAAAGAATGCATCGCGTCATGTGCAGCTGCACGTGAGGACCGATGTCGATTTTATCAAAAGTCCTTCTCTCTTCCTCGTAACGCGTTTTTGCCGAACCATGCTCAAATGCAAAATCCTGCAAATGGCATTCGCCCGCCTGGTCGCAAATAGGGCAGTCGAGCGGGTGGTTGATGAGCAGGAACTCTACAATACTCTTCCGGGTATCGAGCACGGCCGGGTTTGTGGTGTTTTCAACCACCATACCATCCTGAACCTGTGTAATGCAGGAAGGGACCAGTTTCGGCATCGGGCGGGGATCTTTGGCAGAACCCGCGGATACTTTCACCAGACACGCACGACATTTACCTCCGGAAACCGGAAGCGGTTTATAGTAGCACATCGCCGGCGGAACGAGATGTCCCTGGCTCTCATCTGCCTCGGCGATTTTACGCGCCGCCTGCATGATGGTAGTGCCGGGCTCTACTTCGACCTCGATGCCATCGAATGTAATTTTCAGTAATTGGGGTTTAACTTCTTCCATGCCAGTAATACATTAAGCTATCTCTTGTCGGCCTCGTAAATATCATACGAACCCATTGTTGAACTATATTTCAGCGTATTCCCGAAATTATAGCTCAGAATGTTTGCAGGAGCCTTTCCTTTTGGTGAAATCACAAAACGAATTTCCTTTTCGTCAACCATTCGCCTGAACTCGTCATAGTTGAATGTACCGTTCTGGTCTGCAAGGTATACCAGATCGGGGAAAGGAATCAAATTATTTTTAAATAGAAAGAAACTCAAATACGATCCCTGAAAATTCTCCGAATTGCAGACATAAATGTACTCTGTCGGTTTCAGGTTTTTCTGCTCGCGCAGGTAAGCGGCTACTTTGCGTTCTTCTGTATAAAGTGCCTCAAAATTACGGGAAATGCCCGATTTGTATTTCATATACATATACAATGAGCAATGCAGGAACGCCATCATCATAAACAACGCAACGCCCGACTTTACGAAACCGGTTTTTAGATTCGTGAAATCGTTGGTCTGCGTGAAGGCCAGCACCAGCTGTATCATAGCCACGATCAGGTAATCCTGGTAATAGCCTACTCCGGCGCCTATTTTAAATGCGGTGGATGTGGCAAAAAGAAAGAACAATACCGACGCAATCACGAGGAATAAGTGGAAGCCGTGCGGGCGATAGTAAATCGTGTAGGAGCTCACCAGCGCATTCAGGACCATCAATGGTGCAAATTGCAGGAGCCAGTGTTCCAATGTCCAGTCGTAAAACCATCCCCAGCTCGCGGAATTGGCAACTCCGCCCACAATATTGAGGAAGAAAAGCTGGATGGTGTTAATGGGCAGGATCGCCAGGTAAATGCCGAACGTCAGTATCCCAAATGCGGTGAGTTTTAAAAGCATTTTGAAATCCCGCTGCGCCAGCCAGAATACGCCTGCGGAAATGGGAAGAATAGCACCGCTCTGTTTGACAAAAAATGCAGAAACACCGATGAAAATAGCCAGAAACCAGAGCTTTTGGTCTTTATTCTCCAATCCGTAATAAACAGAAACGATGAACAGCGTTGTCAGCAAAACGAGCAGGCTATCGGGGCGGGAGGTTGTCAGGAACCAGAACGACAAAACATGAAAAAGCGCCAGCCCGGTAAGGAAGGCGGCGATCTTTTGTTTTGTGACCCGATAAATGAAATAACCCGCTATGCTCACGGCAGATAATGTAAAAAAGTTGGATACCAGGCGGCTGGCCAAGTATATTTTGTGAACATCTACGCCTGTTAACCCTACGATTTTAACCAGGAATGTAACAATCGTAAAATATAGTGGTGTGTATTGAGTAAGCCTGAATGGCGCTTTCTCGGGATCGGTGTAAATATCCTCGCCGTCCAGCAGCAGCTGAATAGCGGAAATCCCGCTCATTTCACTGCCCGAAATATCAGGTGAATAGCTTAGAACGGCCTGCATTTTCACGATCAGCAAAGCCAATGCGCTAAGGAGCCCGAACAGCACCGACAGCAACAGAGACCTATTTTTGATCCAAACGAGACAGCTCCTAATACCCATCAACCCAATACCATTTCACCCATGTAAACCGCGCCCGGCGCTGTTGCTTCCTGCGGGTGGGTGATATGCCACACAAATTCGTCGCGGAAATGGCGGATCGCGCTGGCTACGGGCCAGGCTGCGGCATCGCCGAGCGGACAAATGGTGTTACCTTCTATCTTCTTCGAAATATCTACGAGCAGATCGATGTCGTGCATACTGCCGTGACCGTGTTCGATGCGGTGGAGGACCTTCTCCATCCAGCCGGTTCCTTCGCGGCACGGGCTGCATTGTCCGCAGGATTCGTGGTGGTAAAAACGCGAGAAGTTCCAGGTGTTACGTACGATACAGGCTGTTTCGTCGAATACGATAAAACCGCCCGAGCCGAGCATGGTACCTGTCGCGAAACCACCGTCGGAAAGCGATTCGTATGTCATCAGACGATCTTCACCGGCTGCTGTTTTGGTAATAAGGTTTGCGGGAAGAATAGGTACGGACGATCCACCGGCAACCAGTGCTTTCAGGTAATGTCCTTTGCGGATACCGCCGCAGTATTCATCCGAATTCAAAAACTCGTCTACGCTCACACCCAGCTCGATTTCATAAACACCGGGCTTTTGAATGTGTCCTGAGGCCGAAATCAGTTTAGTACCGGTGCTTCTGCCGATCCCGATCGCCGCATAAGCATCACCGCCGTTATTGATGATCCAGGACATATTTGCGATCGACTCGACATTGTTCACCACCGTTGGGCTCTGGTAAAGTCCTTTCACCGCAGGGAATGGCGGCTTGTTTCTCGGGTTACCTCTTTTACCTTCGAGCGATTCGAGCAATGCAGTTTCTTCACCGCATATGTAAGCGCCGCCGCCCGGCTGTACGACCAGTTCAAGGTCATAGCCCGAGCCAAGGATATTTTTACCTAAAAACCCTTGTGCTTTCGCTTCCGCAATGGCTTTTTCCAGAATGCGGATCACGTACATGAGCTCGCCGCGCACGTAGATGAACGACTTGTTGGCGCCCAATGCAAAGCTGGAAATGATCATACCCTCTATCAGAAGGTGAGGGATACATTTCATCAGATGGTGGTCCTTGAAAGTACCGGGCTCCGATTCATCGGCATTACATACCAGGTAACGGGGAACGCCCTCGGGCTTGGCCAGGAAGCCCCATTTCATACCCATAGGGAAACCAGCACCACCCCGGCCGCGCACACCTGATTTTTTTGCTTCTTCCACCACCTCCTCCGGGGTCATGGTTTTGATAGCCTTTTCAACGGCAGTATAGCCTCCCTGTTTGCGATAAACATCGAAGGTTTCGATACCGGGGACATTAATATGCTCCGTTAAAATTTTTCTAGCCATTTGAGGATAATATTTTCAGCTCCTGAAAGCTTATTTACTTAAATCTTCTATGATTTGGTCGACCTTCTCGTTGGTCAGATTCATGTAGAACTGCTCACGGATCTGGAATACCGGCCCCCATCCGCATGCGGCGAGGCATTCTACTTCTTTCAATGTAAACAGGCCGTCGGCGGTGGTACCACCTGCGTCAATGCCCAGTTTTTGCTTCAAATGCCCGTACACATCTTCTCCGCCCATGAGGCAGCAAGGGCCTGTTCGGCAATATTCGATCACATGCTTGCCCACCGGGTCGAGGTGGTACATGGTATAAAAAGAAGCTACCTCGTAAACCTCAACGGGTTCTATGCTTAAAATACCTGCTACATAATCCATTACATCGCTGCTCAGCCAGCCCCATTGTTCCTGCGCCACGTGCAAAACAGGCAAAAGAGCCGATTTTTGGCGGCCCTCCGGATAACGTGCGATAATTTCTTTTACTGTTTCAAGTCGTTCGGGTGTGAACGCAACCAGATTAGGTGATTCGGTCATTTCTAAATAGGTCTTTAACAAACTTTAAGCGTCCAGTTCACCTGCAATTACGTTCAGGCTACTCATCGTCAGGATTGCATCCGACAGTGATGAGCCTTTGCACATTTCAGGATAAGCCTGATAATAAATAAAGCTTGGCCTGCGGAAATGCAGACGGTACGGAGCCCTGCCGCCATCGCTGATCAGGTAGAAGCCCAGCTCGCCGTTTCCTCCTTCCACAGCATGGTATACTTCCCCGGCCGGTGCGTCGATTTCGCCCATTACAATTTTGAAATGGTAGATGAGCGCTTCCATATTGTGGTAAACCTCGTTTTTCGGAGGCAGGTAATATTCGGGAGCGTCGGCGTAGTAGGGGCCTTCGGGAAGATTGTTGATGGCTTGCTCCACAATGCGAAGGCTTTGCCACATTTCTTCATTACGGACCATGTATCGGTCGTAAGTATCGCCATTCTGTCCGATGGGGACGTCGAATTCAAAATCCTCGTACGATGAATACGGGTTCATCACGCGCACGTCGTAATCCACACCCGCAGCACGCAGGTTAGGACCGGTGAAGCCGTAAGACAATGCTCTTTCCGCCGAAATAGGACCCACATTAATGGTACGGTCCATGAAAATCCGGTTACGGTTGAGCAGCTTTTCCAGCTCTCTTAGTACCGGCGGGAAAGATTTGATGAACTCCTTGATCTTGCGGATAGCTGTGCTTGAAAGGTCACGCTCCATACCGCCGAGGCGGCCCATGTTGGTCGTAAGACGTGCTCCGCAAACTTCCTCGTAGATTTCGTACACTTCCTCGCGCTTCTGCATTACGTACAGAAAGCCGGTGAATGCACCGGTGTCCACGCCGAGGATACTGTTACAGATAATATGGTCGGTAATACGTGCGAGCTCCATCATAAGCACGCGGATGTACTGCGCGCGCTTGGGAACCTCCACGCCCAGGAACTTCTCCATCGTCATATGCCATCCCAGATTGTTGATCGGGGAGGAGCAATAGTTCATGCGATCGGTGAGCGTGGTAATCTGGTAAAACGGCCTTCTTTCGGCAATTTTTTCAAACGCCCGGTGGATATAACCGATCGTCTGCTCACCTGAAACGATCTTTTCGCCATCCATTTTGAGGATGTTCTGGAAAATACCGTGGGTAGCAGGGTGGGTCGGGCCGAGGTTGAGGGTGGTCAGTTCTTCTACGAGTTCGGGTAACTCGTTTTGAGAAGGGACATTATGCGGTAATAATTCAATATCTGCCATATCTTACTCAATATAGATCATCGGCCGAAAAGGGCGTCAATTTTATCTTCGCGGGTCGCATCCTCCATCGGGTACTCCTTGCGCATCGGGAAATAGTCCATTTCCTCAATGTTCAGAATGCGTCTCAGGTTAGGATGGCCGTCAAACAAGATACCAAAAAAATCATAGGTTTCGCGCTCCATCCAGTTTGCGCTGGCGAAGAGACCGGTTGCGGTCGGAATGTGAATATCAGCTTCCGAAATGGCTACCTTAATGCGAATGCGGAAATTGTGCACGAAACTGTGCATGTGATAAACCACCACGAATTCCTTGCCGGTATTGTCGGGGTATTGCACGCCTGTAATGTCGGTCAGGAATATTACCTGGTAGTTTTTATGGTCTCTCAGGAACTCCATCAGTGGAATAATCTCTTCGCGGGTCGTTGAGAGCGTCAACAGGCCATACGGCTCTTCAAAGTCAAAAACCTGATCGCCGAATTTTTCCAAAAGCCCTTCGGCTACCTCCTGGTTCGTAAGCATAGGGGGTTACTGAATGTTATATGATGCCAATAGTTCCTGGTATTCGTCGGTATTACGGCGGCGAAGCTTTTCATTCTGAGCCAGATACTGGATCTGCATCAGGCCGTCGATGATCTGCTCCGGGCGTGGAGGGCATCCTGGTACGTACACGTCCACGGGAATAATGCGGTCGATACCCTGCAAAACGCTGTAAGTATCGAAAATACCACCGCTCGATGCACAAGCGCCAACGGCCATTACCCAGCGGGGTTCGGCCATTTGAAGGTAAACCTGCTTTACCACCGGTGCCATTTTCTTCGCAATGGTTCCCATTACCATCAGCAAATCGGCCTGACGTGGCGAGAAGCTGGGACGTTCGGAACCGAAACGCGAAATATCGTAATGCGCGCCCATGGTAGCCATGAACTCTATCCCGCAACATGAAGTGGCAAATGGCAATGGCCAGAGTGAGTAGCTGCGTGCCAGACCGATCGCTTCGTCGAATGAAGTTGCAAAAAAACCAGATCCGCTGTGTCCTTGCGGAGCCTCCACTATCTTTACTTCTTTCATAATTCTTTGTATTTCAATGTTCGAAGCCTATTCTTCCCAGTTCAGTACGCCCTTGCGGATCACGTAATAGAAACCGGACAAGAGAAGTGCCATGAACAATAACATTTCCACGAAACCGAACATTCCCAGGCCTTTGAAATTAACCGCCCAGGGATACATGAAAATCACCTCTACATCGAACAAAACGAAGAGAATAGCCACCAGAAAGTATTTCACGGAAATAGGCGTCCTGGCGTCACCAACTGACTCGATACCGCATTCGAACGGATCGTCTTTCAATTTGCTTCTGCGGCTGGGACCGATAAGGTGAGTGACAATCATCGTGCCACCAATGAAGCCGGCGGCGAGCAAAAATTGCACAATGATGGGCAAATAATCGGAAGGAAGATATTCGTTTTTCATTATTATGATCCGGTTACAGAGGGTCAGGAAAGCGGCCAAAAACTGTGGTCAATGGGTTACATTCCTCCCCGTCTCTCAAAATTAGGCTTTGCAAATTTATCAATCAAATTCTTTACTTTTTCTTTTGTCTAATTAGTATCATACTAAATAAGCCCCGTTGTGGCGGGGCTTATTTAGTACTTATCGAAGAAAAAATATTTATCTGATTACAATTTGCTTGGTAAGGCTCTGTCCCTGACCGGTTACGCGGAGAATGTATTTCCCGGTAGGCAAAAGGCCTACATCGACCTGCATACGGCTGTCGAGCAGCTTTGGAGTGGTGGTTTTGATCACATTACCGCGTATGTCGAAAAGCTCGATGGCCGCGTCTTTGATGTTCTCCCGTGACTCGATGTAAATGTAAGCGCCCTGGCTTGGGTTAGGGTAGATCACCACCTCATTCTGCTCATTGGTTTTGAATTCCCTCGAAGCCGTGTCGGAGTAGCAAATCAGGTTATTGCTGCCGATCGAGTAGGTAACTTTCGCTTTGGTCGTATAAACACCGGATTTTACGAGTTTGAGCAAAGTAGCAGTCGTATCGCTCTCGGAACCCGGACGTCGCCAGATGAAGCTTTCATTCAGCTCTGTACCTTCCGGAATGCTGGCCGAAATGCTGAAAGGCCCTGACGGTTCGATGGTCGGTTTTGATATCTTGGCGCGAATAGTCAATTTGGAAGCGGAAGAGTTATCAGACACGCACCCGAAGATATTCCTGGCTTTTACATAAAAGTTTCCGCTTTCGCCAAGTCTGGCAGTCGCACCGGTCGTAAGGGCCGTATTAGAGCCTTCTTTATACCAGCTGTAAATTTCGCCTTCATTTTGTACCGAAAACTGGAAGGATGAATCTGCACAAGCCTGCTGCTCGCCTTGCTGGATAATGCTCGGCTGTTTCGGTGTCGCATCATTGTCCAGGACGACGATGGGCGTCAGAATGGAGTTACCCGAGGCATCTTTGACAGTGGCACGGTAAGAGCCCGCTTTTGTGACTTTGATAGAACTGGAAACCTCCTTAGTGTTCCACGCATAGGAAGAGTAACCTGCCGGCAGTGTCAATGTAACGCCGTTGTTGTCAATAACGCAGGCGGCAGTAACCGAAGGTACTTCTACGGGATTTACTGGCGTCACGGTGGAAAAGAAATTGGCTTCCAATGTTCCTGCCCAGGCATTGGCGAGGATTGTAAGTGCTCTTACTGTTCCTTCTTTATCTTCCGTGCCTTTTCCTACGAAGTGCGTACCATCGCCACGGTCAGGCGAGAGGGGATCGGTTTCAGGACCTGGGTAGGTTGGGTTGAAAGGAGTGTTGAGTACGGCGTTTTGTGCAGCAATGATATTAGGATTGATGTCCGATACGACATTTCTACCTTCCGAAGTCCGCGAAGTGCGGGCAATTACCCAGGTTATACGCTTCCCGGTTTCGGCGCCGAGACGGTTCATGATGAATTGAAGATCGCGGGTGTAATCGGCCGGTGGCGTATTAAATAACGCGTCGGTTTCACCCTGCATCCAGAGAACGGCCCTGAGACCATATTGGTTGGCATAGTTGCGCGCGGCTATGCGAAGATTCGCGTAAGGCATTTCAGGAGAATAAACGAAGCCGCCGTACTTGTTTTGAGTAGGAAGGCCCTTTGCACTGCTTGCCCAGTTTTCAATGGATGTACCTTCCCAGGCGGTATTGATGAACAGAACAGGTACATTCAATTTGGAAACGAGCTGATCGCCGAGGAGGCCCCAGCACCAGGCCGACAGACCCCGCGGTGCTATAACATTGAGGTTGTTGCTTATTTTCTTGAATTCCGGCGGGGTAGGGTCGGTGAGCCTGTCGACAGTGTCGTTGCTGTAATTGGAAACATATAGCACCCGATCGTCCATCGCCGATGGTCCGGGATAGTCTCTGAGGCCCTGCGCGTTCGACTGTCCGGCGATTATAAACACCTCACCGACACCAAAACGGGCCAGCACATCGCGGCCAACCACTTTTCCATCGGAAATACCGCGAACTTCCAGGGAGTACCATCCGCCGATCAATGTGATCGTTCCGGAGAAAATACCTCCCTCGGGAGCGATTTGCAAAGTTTGCCAGGGTGTTTCCACGCCCTGCCCTTGAAGTACCGGCACAGCCCTTACCTCGATTTTTTCAACGGGTACCGTGAATGTACCGTTCACCTGAACCTCCCTCTGACCGGCCATGTCACGCTGGTAGACAGATTGTAGAACAGGAGAAGTAATTCTAAATAGAGGTTTGTCTTGGGAAAATGCTACTGATGAAAAAATACAAATCAACAGTAACGCCTTTGCCACTACCGGAAGAATAAATCTACTACGCATTGGGAATTCTGATACAGGTAAAGTTTTCTGGGCTCTAACGAAGGATAATTTTGTTAAACTGCTCAATTACAAAACGGTCACAAAGGTAACGGAATATTTTCGCTAAAATATCACTATTCCGTTTTTTTGATCAATCGTAACAGAAGCACCGCGTTTCAACGCAAATGGGGCTGCGCTTTAAAATGCAAAAAGGACGAAGCGGGAAATCGGTAATGCTTCGTCCTTTCGTTGCCGGGTGTGAATACGGCTATTTATCTTACGATCACCAGCTTCTGTGTTGCATTCAGAGCAGGTGAATTAATGCGGATAATATAGATCCCGCTAGAGAGTCCCGTCAGGTTGAAATATTGCGGTCTATCGAACTTCTGAACCCGGAAAGTGCGGTGAATTACCCCGCGGCTATCGATGATCTGAACATCCGCATTCACCAGGTCGGCGTATGCTTCGATGGTCACTTTGTCGGACGCGTTGGGGTTAGGATAAGCTACGAAGCCCGGGTTATTGGTATCCA
This sequence comes from Dyadobacter soli, assembly GCF_900101885.1. Classification (GTDB taxonomy): domain Bacteria; phylum Bacteroidota; class Bacteroidia; order Cytophagales; family Spirosomataceae; genus Dyadobacter; species Dyadobacter soli. The sequence continues at coordinate 69,023 of NZ_FNAN01000018.1, forward strand.
GATAGAACAGGAACGGTTCCGAGAAATCGGAGTAGCAGGTTAGCGTTTCACTGTAAACGATCGTATTGTTCACGACGTAGTTCCCCGCTTTTACAGCTTTCAATGTCGCACTGGTTTCAGTTAGTACCGAATTGTTGTACTTCCAAACGTGTTCACCCGCATTGAGGTTATTCTCGGCGAACAAGGTATAAACACCCGTCTGGCGGATCACAGGTACACTAGGTGACGGCTTCACATCCACAGGCACCGGCGCGGAATAAGGAGAATAACATCCCTGCTGATCCTGAATGCGAGCCGAATAGCTGCCTGTTGCGAAAACCTCGATGCTGTCGCCTTCGAGACCGTTATTCCAGAAAAAAGCACTTCCATTAGCGGCTTTCAACACGATGGTGTCGCCATCGCAGAAAGTAGTGGCCTGCCGTGCCGTTATCTCAGGTGCGGAAGGGAGCGCGAGGGTTTGGGTTGAAATCTGGTTACTCGGATCCGAATAGCATTGAAACTGGTTGATCGTTTGTACCGAGTACGTGCCGGCGACGGTCACTTTCAGGCTTTGCTGGGATGATCCGTCACTCCACAAATAGCCAGTGGCTGTGGTTGAGGTCAGTTGAACACTTAGGTCGGCGCAGAATGTCGTCGGGCCATCGGCGGTGATGACCGGTGTTGACGGCAGCGGGTTCATTACCACGGCTACCACCGGAGAAACCGGGGAAACACAGCCGTTTTCATCTTTTGCTGAAATTGTAAAATTGCCCGACGCCCGGATTTCGATCTCACGGTCGGTTGAGCCGTTGCTCCACTGATAGTTGTACGCCTCGCTGCTGCGTAATGTAGTGTAGTCGCGCTCGCAGAATGTGGTCGGGCGCAGCGCGGTCACGGTAGGCGTCGCAGGGAGCGCATTAACCTTCACATTCACCTCATCCGAGGTCGATTCACAGCCATTTCCGTCGCGCTGCTTCAAAGTGAACTTGCCGGTAGTAGTTACCGCAATGGCTTTTGTGGTAGCGTTGGTGCTCCATATGTTTCCCGAATCGTAATTGGAAGTCATAGTGACGTTACCACCATCACAAAAGGTCGTTTCTCCGCTCAAAGCAATAACAGGCTTTTCCGGCAGCGGATTTACTTTCACACTAATAGGATCTGATTCAGGGGAGAAGCAACCCACGTCATCCAATGCTTTCACCCGGTAATCGCCGGAGCTCACCACTGTAATGGTGGCATTGTTGGCACCATTGGACCAGACACTTTTTACTTTTGAATCCGAGATCAGGTTCACTTCGCCGCCCTGGCAAAAAGTAATCGCTCCGGAAGCCGTAATTTTGGGTTTGTCGGGAAGCGGTGAGTTGAGCACCTGCATGGCCACTTTCTGTGAAGAAGCCTCGCAGCCATAAATGTTTTTAACTGTAACAAAATATTCACCGCCCGCTGTCACCGGCAATCTGTCGCCCGTAGCACCGGTGTTCCAGACTGCATTGTCTGCCGTGCTCGATACGAGCGTAGCGGTGTTGCCTAGGCACACGGGGTTGCTGCCTTCGATCGTTACAGTTGGCTGGTTGGGCTGGATCTGCTCATTCACGCGGATTTCAGGCGAGAAAATGTAGTTGCCCCTGTCGTCCCGTGCCTTCACATAATAGGTTCCATTTCCTACTACGACGCTGCTGGATGATTGTCCATTGTTCCAGCTAAACGAGTTGAGTCCGACCGGATCTGCCGTAATGGTAATATTGCCGTTTCCGGCGCAATTTGCCGTAATCCTGAGAGGCCGCTGTGCCTGGTAAGGCTCCGATCGGGCAAAGAAATCGTCGGTAAGCGAGTTGGCCCAGGCATCGCCAAGCTGGATAAGGCCATCTCCCCAAAAGTGGGCACCATCGTTATCAAAACCAAGACGAGGAACCTGAATGAGGTCAGTATTGGGGCCTTCAAAGACATTGGGCACGTTAAGGATTACTCGTCTCTGCCCGTCCGTGACCTGCGAATCGCTGCCGTGGTCGTCATCATAAGAAGTAATGGAGACCATCCATGAAATGTTCTTGCCTGATTCGTTCCGGCTGGTTTCAATGATGGTTTTCAACTCATCAAAATACCTGTCGGTCGGGGTATCTTTAAAATTGTCCGCCTCACCTTGAAGCCAAAGCACTCCACGCAGGCCGGTAATCGGTGTATATCGTTGGATTACATTCCGGAAGTTTCCATATGGCATACCGTCGGGTTGAATCCAAACGGGGGCGTACACAGACATGGTGTTACCATTAATGCTCTCTTTCCAGTTACGCGAAGCCATTCCCGTCCAGCCTGTGTTGAAAAACAAAATCGGGACATTAAGCCTCGCAGCGAGGCGATCACCGAGGCGTCCCCAGCACCATGCAGCGGGACCACGGGGAGAAATGCTGCTTTGAGCGTCGACGTGATGGAATGACGGGCGTTCCGGCAGTTCAAACGGGTAATCGCCTATCTCGTAGTTATTGATAGAATTAACACGATCGTCTTGTGCACCCTGGTTGTTAAACCTGCCGTCGTTAAATCCTTGTGCATTCGACTGTCCCGCAATCAGGAAAACCTCGCCAATTCCCACATGGTCCACGGATTTGGTGTCCACGAGCTGGCCACCTTTCCAGCCCCTGACTTCCAGGCGATACCAGCCGCCCTGTACGGGAATATATCCTGAGAAAAAGCCTCCCTGGATACTCGCGTCACTGAGGGTCGTCCAATCCTTATCGGAACCCTGGCCCGGCACTAATGCGGACACTTTGGCTTCTACGCGATCGACGGGTTTGGTGTAGCTGCCGGCAATGTGGAGGTTGGCGTTGTTGGATTTGTCGCGTTGGAAAACGGCGCGGTCGGAAGGGAAATCGACACTGATTTGTCCGTGTGCGGTAAAGGAGATAATGCTAAATACTACCCAATAGAAATACGGTAGATAGTGTCTCATGGTGACTGTAAATTCTTTGAAATAACTGCTTGGACACACAAGTTGCATCGAAAGGTTGCCTCGTTACAAGAAATTATTATTGTACGGGAAACGGCGAATTGATCAAATCCCATATTTTGTCTTTTAATTGTTCAATACCTTCTTGAGTTATTGCAGAAATTAAAAGTGTCGGGATACCGTTCGGTAGATTTTGCTGTAACGTAAGCCGCTCTTCGTCAGAGAGTACATCCATTTTGGAGATCGCCAGGACGCGGTTCTTATCGAGCAGTTGCGGATTGTATAAGCGTAGCTCTTGCACCAGCGTCTGGTATTCGGCCTGAATGTCCTCACTGGTGGCAGGTACGATGAAAAGCAGGATGGAGTTGCGTTCGATGTGCCTTAAAAATCGCAGACCAAGTCCCTTGCCTTGTGAAGCGCCTTCGATGATGCCCGGAATGTCGGCCATGACGAAGGATTTATAGTCGCGGTAGGGCACTACGCCGAGGTTAGGCACGAGGGTAGTGAAGGGGTAATCGGCGATTTCGGGCTTGGCAGCCGAAACGACCGAGAGCAATGTGGATTTGCCCGCATTCGGGAAGCCAACCAAACCCACGTCCGCCAATACTTTCAGTTCGAGGATGAACCAATCTTCCTTGCCGGGTTCGCCGGGCTGGGCGTATTGGGGGGTCTGATTGGTGGCAGATTTGAAATGGTCGTTACCCATTCCGCCACGGCCTCCGGGAAGCAGGATCATTTCCTGCCCGTCTTCGGTGATTTCGAAAAGCTGTTCGCCGGTTTCGGCATTTTTAGCGATCGTGCCCAGTGGAACTTCCAGGACAATGTCCTTTCCGATCGCACCTGTCCGCCGTCCGCCTTCGCCCCCCTTGCCGTCGAATGCTTTTACGTGTTTGGTGTATTTCAAATGCAGCAATGTCCAGAGCTGGGTATTGCCTTTCAGTATCACGTGACCTCCGCGCCCGCCGTCACCGCCGTCCGGACCGCCTTTTTCGACGTGTTTTTCACGCCTGAAATGCAAGGAGCCGGCACCGCCGTTTCCGGAGCGCGCATTGATTTTTACGTAGTCGATGAAGTTAGAGGAGGCCATGTGGGTATAGTGACAAATGGAAATCAGGCTGCTTCGATCGCATTCGAGATTTCCCCGAAAATGAAATCGATTTCGCCTATTCCGTTGATAGCGACAAACTTACCTTGTTCCTGGTAGTAGTCGGCAACGGGTTTTGTTTTGCTGTTGTATTCCTGGATGCGTTTAGCGATCAGCTCTTCATTCTGGTCGTCGGGACGGCCGGAAGTTTTGCCGCGGTTCAGAAGGCGGGCCAGGAGCTCGTCGTCGTCGACAGACAATGCTACCATTACCGAAATGCCTTCATTGTAGCTGGTCAGCAAGGTGTCAAGTGCTTCGGCTTGCTTCACTGTTCTCGGGAAGCCATCGAAGATGAAACCTGCCGCGTTGCGGTGCTCTTTCAGCTTGTTCTCGATCATGCCGATCACCACTTCGTCCGGTACCAGGATACCCTTGTCCATCAGTGTTTTGGCTTGCACCCCTAGTTCTGTTCCTGCCTGGATTTCCGAGCGGAGCAGATCTCCCGTCGAGAGGTGGATCAAATTGTACTTTGCAATTATTTTTTCACTTTGGGTACCTTTCCCGGCGCCCGGAGGGCCAAACAGTATAAGATTCAGCATAGTAGCTTCAAAAATTGATGTCGCGGTATTGGTGAACAATTGGCAAATTTACAACTCTTACTATATGTGCGCGAAATTGTTGCATAATTTTTACAACAAAAATCCCCTTCACTGTTTCCGGTAAAGGGGATCGCTATCGTAAAAGTGGCTCCAATCAAGGGATAACCACCCTTTTCACCGCTCCATCTTCATTCTGAACCACCGTTACGAACAGCGTTCCTTTTGTATTTTTCTTAAGTTCGATCTGTCCTACATACTCGCCTTCGAACTCGTGGATTTCCTTTTTGCCCACTTCCTTGCCTTTCGTGTCGGTCACTGTTACCGTCACATTGCCTTTTTGCGGAACACTGAAACGCAGGTTGAGCACATCGTCGGCAGGGTTATTGGTGTAGGCATTCAGTGAGCGAATGCTCGCCGCCTTTGCATTGTTATCACGGCTGTCCCAGGCGTAGTCGAAGTTTTTGTTAAAATTCTTTCCGAAATCCTCCATGTCGCGCATCATCATTTTGGCTTTGGGATGGAAATTTTCGTTGAAATTCTTTTCCATCTTTTTCATGTTCCTGCTGAATTTCTCCGAATCCCAATCCAGGTCGTATTTGAAATCGCCGTCCCAGTGAAACACCATCGGTTCACGTGGGTCACGATGGTCGATGACCATTTTTTTGCGCTTTTTGGCTGCGATCTTGCCGTCTTCGCCGTCATTGACAGTGATTGAAATAGTTTGCTTGCGTTTTTTGTCGACATTCAGCGAGTCGAGCACTTTATCTACGAATTTCTGCCTTTCGTCATCGCTCAGCGCACCAACCTTGTAGCTTTTCTCGATGTCGCGGGTTTTACCATTGTCATCCTCCGTAACCCGGATCCTTATGCTCGTTTTCGGGGCATCGTCATCCTTTTTAGGTTTTTTGTCGGATTGTGCCTGCGCAACGGATAGCAGTGCGGGTGCCGCCACAAGCAGCAGCGACCATGTTAGTTTTTGAATTGAAACAGTTTTCATAAAGTAGTTTTTGTTTTGAGTCTGAATGAATTGCAAAACCATGGCTATGTTGCTTGGGGCGCTGTTAAATAATGTTAAAAACACCTTTGGCCGGGGGCGAAACATTAAATTTGTTCTTGGCAAAATGTCGGGCAAAGCACGGCCCGCGTTGCACATGGGAAGCGGAAATTATGACCAAAAGGAAAATACAAATTATCGTAGGGCTGATGTGCCTCGCATTGATCGGGCTTATCGGCTTTCAATGGTACTGGATCAGGGAAGCAATCGCGATCCGGAACGACCAGTTCAACCAGAAGGTCTCCGAGTCGGTACAACAAGTGGTGCACCGGTTGGAAAAGCAGGAAATGATGTACCTTCTCCAGCGCCGCATCGAGGCCGAGCAGCAAAAAAGCAAGCTCGACCGCATTGCACAGCTGCGTGAAATGCCCGTGAAGCGCACCGCACCTCCGAAACCCAAAACGCCCGTTCAGGAAATGGTGCCGCGCGTGCAGCCCCGCATGGAGATCGCCATTGGCCCGAATGGCGAGGAAATACATTACCAGATCATCACCGAAGCTGTTCCTACCGATGTGCTGAGCCCTAATTTCAGGGTGATGGTCGATCATCAGCAGCGCATTATGGAAGAGTTTTTCCAGGCACAACAATATGGTATGGCCGGGATCGACGAGTTTATGCGCCGCAGGATGGATGATGAGCGCCGTTTGGGAAATGCAATGCGCGGTATGGCCGATTCGGAAATCCGCCGGAAAGGTGAATTTTCAAAAAGGGACTCCGTTGCCCGGAATGTAGCGAACCGCAAAGTGGCATTACCCGATAATGCGAAGGGCGGCAAACAAAAGTCCCGGGCATTGATAAGCACCGGTGAACCCGACCGCGCCGAGTTGCTCAAAGAGGTAATGAAGGATTTTATTTATACCAAAAGACCCATCGAGCAGCGCGTGAACCGCTTTTTGCTGGATACATTGTTGAAAAAGCAGCTGATTCAGAATGGTGTTACATTACCGTACGAATTTGCGGTAAGAGGCGCGGTACTTGGCCAGTCGGCGGACACGCTCATTTTCTCGACCGTGAGTATGCGTCCGGGCGAATGGGAGGACCGGTCTTACAAAGCGGCCCTTTTTCCCAATGAGACATTGACCGCGCAAAATGCATTATATGTATTCTTCCCCGACCAGCAACGCTACATTCTCAGCAATATGGGCGTGATGTTCGGTGGTTCGGGCATTCTAATTGTTGTGATCATGGCCTGCTTCTACATGGCGGTCACGACCATTCTGCGGCAGAAAAAGCTTTCTGATATTAAGAACGATTTCATCAACAACATGACGCACGAGTTCAAAACGCCTATTTCGACCATTGCATTGGCTGCGGAAATGGCGCACGAAAACTCGGCTTCGCTGATGGATAATCCGAAAGGCGCGCGGCTGGACCGCTACCTGGGCATTATCCGGGAAGAGAACAAGCGGCTCGGCACGCATGTGGAGAAGGTTTTGCAAATGGCGCTGCTCGATAAGGGGCATGTTAAACTTAAAATCACTGAGACCAACCTGCATGATCTAATCGGCGCCGCATTGAACGGCCAGAGCGTGCAAATCGAGCAGAAGGAAGGCGAAGTAGACCTTAACTTCGATGCGGAAGAGGACGTAGTGGCCGCCGATGAGGTGCACATCTCCAACATTTTGAATAACCTCATCGACAATGCGATCAAATACTCGCCCGAAAAGCTGCATTTGACCATCAATACCAAAAATGAAAACGGCGGCATTGCCATATCCATCGCCGACAAGGGCATTGGTATGAGCCGCGAGCAGCAGCAACGCGTTTTCGACACGTTCTACCGCGTGCCTACGGGCAATGTGCATGACGTGAAAGGCTTCGGGCTCGGATTGAGTTATGTTAAAAAGATGGTCGAAGCGCATGAAGGCACCGTTCGCCTGCAAAGCAAACCGGGTGAGGGAAGCACATTTACGATCTGGCTGCCGGTCCGCAAAGAGGAGCAAATAGTTTAGAAATATCGCCCGTAACCGCTAACTTGCCGTCTTTTTAAGATGACTAACCGACAGTTACGGTAAATTTCTACACGCAATGATTTCCAAAACTTATGCCCCTCAGGAGATAGAGGATAAATGGTACTCCTACTGGATCGAGAACAAGTTCTTTCAGTCGAAACCCAATCCGGACAAAGAACCCTACACCATCGTGATCCCGCCGCCGAACGTCACCGGCGTGCTGCACATGGGGCATATGCTCAATAATACCATTCAGGACATTCTCGTGCGCAAGGCGCGGATGGAAGGCAAAGAGGCGTGCTGGGTACCCGGCACCGACCATGCTTCCATTGCTACCGAGGCCAAAGTGGTGGCGATGCTCAAAGAGCGCGGCATCAGCAAGCGCGACATTACCCGCGACGAATTCATCGAGTATTGCTGGGAATGGACGCACAAATACGGCGGCATTATCCTGAAACAGCTCCGCAAACTCGGCGCCTCGTGCGACTGGGACCGCACGCGCTTCACGATGGAGCCGGATTTGTACGATTCGGTGATCGACGTTTTCATTGACCTCTATAATAAAGGTGATATTTACCGCGGCCACCGCATGGTGAACTGGGACCCGCAGGCACGTACGACCGTGTCGGATGAGGAGGTGATCATGAAGGAGGTGAATCAAAAGTTGGTTTACCTGCGCTATCCTTTGGAAGGGGAGAATGGAGGAGGGAGCATGGAGGAAGGCGTTACTATTGCTACAACCCGTCCGGAAACCATTATGGCCGATGTGGCGATTTGTGTGAATCCTGCGGATGAGCGTTACCAGCATTTGATTGGTAAAAAAGTGCTCATTCCGTTGATCAACCGGGCTATTCCGATTATCGCGGATGATTATGTGGAGATGGAATTCGGTACAGGCTGTTTGAAAGTGACGCCTGCGCACGATACCAATGACTACGAGCTTGGAAAGCGTCATAACCTCCCCATTATCGACCTTTTGAATGAAGACGGTACATTAAATGAAAGGGCGCAGATCCTGGTGGGCGAAGATCGCTTCATTGCCCGCAAGAAGATCATTAAGCTACTCGAAGAATCGGGTAACCTCGTGAAAGTGGAGGAGTACCGGTCGAATGTAGGGCATTCGGAGCGGACGGATTCGGTGATCGAGCCCCGGCTTTCGGAGCAATGGTTTTTGAAAATGGAGAAAATCAGCAAACCGGCATTCGACAATGTGATGAACGATACGGTGCAGCTGATTCCGGCGAAATTTAAGAATACATACCGCCACTGGATGGAGAATGTGCGCGACTGGAACATCAGCCGCCAGCTCTGGTGGGGCCACCGTATTCCGGCGTACTACCTGAACGATGGCACCATTATCGTAGCCAAATCCAAGCGCGAGGCATTGCGCAAAGCCCAGCACGATTTGCAGCTTTTTGCATTGACCGAAGAAGACCTTACCCAGGACCCCGACGTGGTGGATACCTGGTTCTCGTCGTGGCTGTGGCCGATTTCGGTTTTCAATGGTATCAAAGAGCCGGATAATGCGGATGTGAATTACTATTACCCGACCAACGACCTCGTTACCGCACCCGAAATTCTTTTCTTCTGGGTGGCGCGGATGATCATCGCGGGTTACGAATACCGCGGCCAGTATCCGTTCAAGAATGTGTATTTGACCGGCATCGTGCGCGACAAGCAGGGCCGTAAAATGTCGAAATCGCTCGGTAACTCGCCCGATCCGATTGATTTGATCGAGAAATACGGAGCGGATAGCATCCGTACCGGCATGCTTTTCAGCTCGCAGGCAGGTAACGATTTGCCTTACGACGAGAAGCTGATCGAGCAGGGCCGGAATTTTGGTAATAAAATCTGGAATGCATTCCGCTTGGTGAAAGGATGGACGGTCGATAGCGAGCTGCCTGTTCCCGAGGGTTCGAAACTGGCGGTACAATGGTTTGAAAGCAAGCTGAACCAGACCTTGGCCGAAGTACAGGACCACTTCTCGAAATTCCGTATTTCGGATGCATTGAATTCGGTGTATAAGCTGATCTGGGACGATTTCTGCGCGCAATACCTCGAAATGATCAAGCCGGGCTTCGAGCAGCCGATTGACCTCTCGACCTACGATTCGACATTGGACTTCTTCGATCGCCAGATGCGCCTGTTGCATCCGTTCATGCCATTCATTTCGGAAGAAATCTGGCAGAACATTATCGAAAGAGGCGAAAAGGAATCGATTTGTATCGCACATTTCCCGCAAGCCGCCGAGTTTGACCAGGCAATGCTGAACGACTTCGATATTCTCTTCGAACTCGTTTCTTCGATCCGCAACCTGCGCAATTCGAAGGGTATCAGCCCTAAAACTGCATTACCGCTGGCAATCCGTACCGATTCAAGCGAGCGCTACAATGCATTGACCCCGCTGATCGAAAAACTGGCGAATGTGGAAGGCATCAGCTATGTGACCGGCGAAGCGGAAGGAACTTCGTTCCGCGTGAAGTCGGATGAGTTTTTTGTAAACCTGGCCGATGAACTGGATGTGGAGGCGGAACGCGAAAATTTGCTCCGTGAATTGGAATACACCAAAGGCTTCCTCGACTCAGTCATGAAAAAGCTTTCGAACGAGCGTTTCGTCGCCAATGCGAAAGGTGATATCGTGGAAAAGGAAAAAGCGAAGCAAGCCGACGCCGAAGCGAAGATCGCGACACTGACCGACGCATTGGCAAGACTCAAATAAGCGTCAGAAATACAACTCTTTTTTAAAGCACAAGGCATGAGCGTCTTGTGCTTTTTTATTATGCACGAATACGGATTAATGTCTCGTCGACATTTAAAAAGTGCAACGGGACGACCACGTAAATGGCTCACCCTTAGGATTAAATCATGAATTAATGGAGATAAAATTATATTAATTTTTAAAAAAATTTATTAGTTCAAACTGTTTGGAAATAGGAAAAAACCGGGTGTAAATTTCCCGCCAATCTTATGACACTCAATTGACTATGGCGACGAAAACAGTACAGGACCTGGTGGTGCCGGTGGGCGTGACGCTCGACCGTTTTATCATGCACAGCCAAAGCGCGTTCCCCTACGCGACGGGCGAATTGTCGCAGTTGCTGCGCGACATTGCATTAGCCGGAAAGATCATCAACCGGGAAATCAACCGCGCGGGGCTGATCGACATTGCGGGTGGAAATGGTACCGAAAATGTGCAGGGAGAGGACCAGCAGAAGCTCGATATCGTCGCCAACGTACGGTTCATTCGTGCATTGAAGAATGGGGGGGAGGTTTGTGCCATCCTTTCCGAAGAAGAAGAGGACATTATACACACAGGCAACGACCACGGCAAGTACGTAGTCGCCATGGACCCGCTCGACGGTTCTTCGAATATCGACGTCAATGTGTCGATCGGCTCCATTTTCTCCATTTACAGAAGGGTAACGCCCATTAACGGCCCGGCTTCGATGGAGGACTTTCTCCAAGGCGGTCGCAAGCAGATAGCGGCAGGGTACATATTATATGGCTCGTCGACCATGCTCGTGTATTCAACTGGCGATGGCGTGAATGGTTTTACATTCGATCATTCGCTAGGGGAGTTCATTTTATCACACAAAAGCATCGGTACGCCGGCTAATGGCAAAATCTATTCTGTGAACGAAGGGCATTACCACAGCTACCCGCCGTTTGTGCAGCAATATGTGGCACAATGCAAGTCGCGGAATTTCAGCGCGCGTTACATCGGTTCGCTCGTCGGCGATTTTCACCGGAATATGCTCAAAGGCGGCATTTACCTTTATCCATCCACCAAAAAAGACCCGAAAGGCAAGCTGAGGCTGCTTTATGAATGCTATCCGCTGGCATTCATCGCCGAGAAATCGGGCGGTAAGGCGAGCGACGGCTTTGGCAGCATTCTCGACATTGTGCCGCAGTCGTTCCACCAGCGTTCTCCGCTGTACATTGGCTCTTCCGAGCTTGTGGACGACGTTGTGAAAGGCTGATAACCGGCTACCGTTTTAGTTTTCGTACCTTTGCCGAATGCAAGAGACGCAAAACTCATTCGAGCAGTTCAAGCTCAACCGGCAATTGCTCAACGCAATTGAAGAAGCAGGTTATACCGAACCAACCCCCATTCAGGAACAGGCAATACCCGTAGCGCTTGCCGGGCAGGACATTCTGGGCATCGCTCAAACCGGTACCGGCAAGACCGCCGCTTATACATTACCGCTATTAATGCGCATCAAATATGCCCAGGGACAGCATCCCCGGGCATTGATTTTGGCCCCCACGCGCGAGCTGGCTATGCAGATTTCCGAAGCCATCACGCAGCTCGGAAAGTATACCGACATTCGCACAGTGGTATTGTACGGCGGCGTCGGCCCGAAAACGCAGATCGAAGCATTGCGCAAAGGCGTGGACATTATCGTGGCTACCCCGGGGCGGTTTATGGATTTGTATTTCCAGGAAGAAATAGTTGTGAAGCACCTGAATGTAATGGTGCTCGACGAGGCCGATAAAATGATGGATATGGGTTTTATGCCTCAAATCCGCAAGCTGCTTGAAATCATTCCGCGGAAACGACAGAATATGCTTTTCTCCGCGACATTCTCCGGCAAAGTCGAAAACCTTTCCCACGAATTCCTCGAATTCCCGACCCGCATTGAGGTTACCCCGCAGGCTACCGCCGCAGAAATGGTAACCCAGGTGCTGTACGAGGTGCCCAATTTTCGCACCAAGATCAATTTACTATCCTATTTATTAGAGGATAAAGAGACCCTCACACGCGTACTCGTGTTTACGCGCAGCCGCGAGGTGGCCGGGCTCGTGCACCAGAATTTGCTGGGCCGCGTAGTCCCCGAAGCCGAATTACGCGTAATCCATGCAAACAAGGGCCAGAATACCCGCATTAATGCCATGGAAGCATTTCGCGAGGGAAATATCCGGGTAATGGTGGCGACGGACGTCGTAGCGCGCGGGATCGATATTACCGAAGTGAGCCATGTGGTCAATTTCGATGTGCCGCTGATTTATGAAGATTACGTGCACCGCATTGGCCGGACCGGTCGGGCTAATACAATCGGTAATGCGATCACTTTTATGACCATCGCCGACGAATACCACATCCGGAAAATCGAAGCGATGATCCGTATGGAAATTCCGAGGGCGGAGTTCCCGGACGATGTTTACATTGCCGAGACGCCCTTCCAGGAGCGGCAGGACATGCTTCGGGAAATCGATAACCAGCGCCGGAAGGAAGATCCGACCTTCAAAGGGGCATTTCACGAGAAAAAACACAGCTATCCGCCGGCGAAGAAAGGCGCGGGGAATACCAGTAGGGGACGCAGGCAAGCATCGGGAAGAAGTAAACGAAGGTAATGCAATACAATTCCAATAAATCCGTTTAACTTGGACAATAGAAACCTGTTCTTCTATTAAAGTCAATTATGAAAGAGTCTGTTGTAATTTGGCTTGCCCTTTTGATACCTGTGCTGAGCTTCGCTCAAAACACGCATCTGGCAAGCGCGGGTCCAAGCACAGATACAAACGTTGCCCCCAAAAAGTCCCTCGATTTAAAAGAGAGGCGCGTTACCCCGCTCTTCGGGGAAGTGAGCAAGACATCGGAGCAGATTGATGAAGAGATCAAATTCCTGAGTGAATGCGACAAATCATTTTCCAGCCGCACAGAGGCCAGCAGCTTTTTCGCGACCCGTGCGTGGGAATATTTGCAGGAAGGTTCTCTGGACACAGCCTGCTACCGCTTCAATCTCGCCCACCTGTTGAACGACAAGAATGTGGAAGCTTACTGGGGGCTCGGAGTTGTATCGTACCAGCGCGAAAGCTGGGTGGATGCGAAAAGAATGCTGAGTAAGGGCGTGAGCCTGCAAGGAGACAATGTACCGCTGCTGGTGGATCTGTCGACAGTTGAACTCAAACTGTTCGCAATCACCAGCCGGAAAGAGGAGTTGGACGAGGCGGCCGAATTGCTGAAACATGCTGTTTCCATTGATTCTACTTACGCGCTCGGCCAGTATAACCTGGCATTGCTGCATTACAATCTCAACGAACTCGACAAGTCGTGGGATCATTTGCACAAGGGCCGGACGCTGGATTTCAGTCAACTTAACCTCGACTTTGTTGAACTATTAAAAGCGAAGATGCCCGACCCGCAAGGTTTTTTCAAATAAGGTGGCATGGTTCCGAAATTGCAAAGTCTCCCGCTTGGGAGACTTTTTTGTTTTATTTATATTGCTCATAATCATTTTGTTATCTAAAAATTGGTACAATTTTTGTGCAGCACTAGGTCATGAAACAAAGACGCTGGTATCTTATCATTCCGCTTTTCTTGCTGGCTCTGACTATTCGCGCGCAGTCGGTAAAAGTGGTCAAATACGAGGATCTGGAACGGCTTGTACGGGTAAAGGACGACACTTTGAATGTCGTCAATTTCTGGGCGACCTGGTGTGGGCCTTGCGTGAAAGAGCTGCCGCAGTTTGAGGCATTGAATAAAACCGGTGCTTCGAAAAAAGTGAGGGTGCTCCTCGTGAGCATGGATGATGTGAAAACGCTGGATAACAAAGTGAAGCCGTTCGTGAAACAGCGGAAACTGAAATCGAAAGTCGTTTTACTGAATGAGCCCGATCTGAATACCTGGGTCGATAAGCTGGTGCCCGAATGGTCGGGTGCATTGCCAATGACGCTGATCGTGAACGAGAAGAATCAGGTGAGGAAATTTATTGGTAAACCCGTGAAGGAAGGAGAACTGCAATCCATTATCAATCAATTATAAACGCTTATGAAAAAGGTAAAAACCGCATCGTTTCTGGCGCTGTTACTGGCGTTTTGCATTCAGGGTACCGCATTTAAGGCCGACGGCTACAAGGTTGGCGACGAGGTTCAGGATTTCAGTTTGAAGGGAATTGATGGTAAAATGGTGTCGCTAAGTGGTCAGAAGGAAGTAAAGGGATACATTATCGCATTCACCTGTAACACCTGCCCGGTAGCGAAAACTTACGAAGACCGGATCATCGCCTTAAATGCAAAATATGCCGCAAAAGGCTATCCGGTAATTGCCATTCAGCCGAATGACGTGAATGCTTCGCCCGGCGACTCGTTCCAGGCCATGCAGCAACGTGCTAAATCGAAGGGTTATACATTCCCGTATTTGTCGGATGAGACGCAGAATATCACCAAAGCCTTCGGTGCGACGAATACCCCGCACATGTTTGTGGTAAGAAAAGAAGGTGAGAAATTTAAAGTAGCCTACATCGGCGCGATCGACAACAACCAGGGCGATCCGCAAGCCGCTAGTCAGAAATATGTGGAGAATGCAGTGAATGAACTTCTGGCAGGTAAAACAGCCGTCACCACGCCATCGGCAAGAGCGGTGGGATGTGGTATTAAATGGAAGAATGCTTAAAAAATATGATGTCAAACTGAGCGAACCAGCGATGTACGCTCAGTTTGACATTTAGCATTACTGGAAGAAGAATCCGCTTGGGATAACGCCTACTTTAATAGAATCGACTACACTTCCGTCCGTGCGGTAGCGCACTGCGTATCCCGCCTGCGTGTACGACGGGCTCACAGCCCCGTAAAGCAACCCTTGTGACGGATCAACGGCAAGGCCGGAGAAGTGGCGGGGGATCAGCGGTGTTCCTACCGCGATTTGCGTATCGGAAATGGAGAATTTATAGGTCGCACCATGCTCCTTAAAGGCATCATCAAACCACGAAAGCACGAAGAAAATAGATTTCAGATCATTGCTGAACGCAAAGTTACCCACTGCTTTGGTGCCGCCGGTAGCGATGGTCATCGTTGCTTCGGTAGCATTGCTTTCTGTATTAATGCGCAGCACCTTATCACCCGCGCTCACCCAAAGCTTCCCATTTGCATCGATACCCACGGGATTGGCGATTCCAGGTGTCGAAATCGGCGATGTTGCTTCGTCGGAAGTAGTGTTGATGATCGCCAGGCTGTTTCCTGCACCCCATTGCGTAGTTCCTACGTAAAGTTTTCCATTATTATAGACCAGGTTTTCAGGACCATTGGCAACATTGATTTTCTTCGTCACCTTTTTAGTAGTAAGGTCGATCACCGCGATGTACCCGGTCGAGTATTTCTGATCTGCATTGGTTCCCCAGCAGGAAACATATGCCTTGCTGCCTGCGATCGCTACTTCGCGGGGATTCTCGATGTCCGGTGCACCGATGGTACCTTCATCTCTGAAAGTGTATCGTTCAACGAACTGTACCCTGTCCTGGCCCGCCGCAGAGTTATCGACGAGGATAATGCCCTGTTTTTCGGATGCGGTATAATCCTGCACGCCGCCTTTCAGATCAGTACCATTGGCAGCGGCGAAAATATCGAGGTCGGCGGTAGTCCTTTCACGCGGGAAAAAGGATACTGCACCGTTGTTCTGCTGGAAATTGCCTTCATTCGACACAAACACACCACTTACGTAATCGCCTTTGGGAGCCGGGTCGCTTTGGTTACAAGACCACAGCAATGCGGCAGAAAACGCTACTGCTAATGAACTGGCTAACTGTTTTTTCATTTTCATTGATTTATTGGGAATCATAACTAAAGGTTAAACTTAATGCAAAACTTCTTCCCGGCATCGCATTATTTCTGACATTCAGATAAAACGTGTCGGTAACGTTACGGATCTGCGCCTGCAAATGCATCCTGAACTCATCGAACCGAAAGGTCGTCTCGCCGATCAGGGTCACCAGCCCGTAACCGTCCAGGAATTGAATATTATCGGAAGTGGAGTAACGCTTGCTGGCGGCCTGGAACTGGGTGGTAAACCGCGTCAATTTATACTGGAAGAACATATTGACATTCGCCGTGTGCTCCGGAACGAAAACCAGTTGCTTACCCACAACATCCTGAGAATAATTATCATAGGCTTTTTCCTGGCTGCTTTTGTTGAATGCATAGCCGGCATCCAGGCCGGTATGCCAGAAGCCGATTTGGCGCTGGTAGTTCAATTGTAGCTCGATACCCCGCGCCAGCACCTGTTGCAGGTTCTCGACGCGAAAGCCGCTCGACGGGTTCCAGTAAGTCCAGTCTTTGATACGGTTATGGTAAAAAGTCGCTGAGGTGCGCAACGAGCCGCCAATCGCTCTTCTGAATGCCTGTTCCAGGCCGATTTCCTTGTTCCAGCCTGTTTCCGGCCGGATACCCGGATTCCCGAGATCTTTCCAATAGCGCTCGTTCAGCGTGGGTACGCGATAGCTGCGCCCGGCCGAACCTTTGATTTTGAGATCATACCTTATTTTTTGAACCAAACCATATTCCAAACCCACGGAAGGCGTGAACGGCGGATTGTAGCCGGTTACCAAACCTTGCCTGAGGTTGACAGAAGTGATTATTCTCGCAGTCGGCTGCCAGCGGGTCAGTAGAAACAGGTCCGTGCGGTTCTCGCTCACGGGCGATTGCGCATACCCGGGCACGCGCGAGCGGTAATGCGTCCATTCGCCCCCGGCTTTGATGGAAACAGGATTTACATTGTCTCCAAGATTTAGCATAAAGTCCTTTTCAATTCTCGAAGCGAATTTATCCGTTACCGAATGGTCGGGCCGGGAAAGGTCGCCTTTGGCATAATCGATAATGTCCCTTACCCAGGCTGTACGCATAGCGAGCGAGCCTGCCTGGTAGCGGAGCATCGTGCGATAGGCCGTGGTACGCGTCATTTCGCGACCCATTTCGTCGTCGGGAATGAGCACGAGGTTATTGTCCGTGAGCCAAATGTGCGCGGAAATTTCCCGATCGTTTTTCGCCCGGAAAAACAAATCCTGGACAATGCCTTTCTGTGCGGTTTCAGTTGGCAAAAGCAGATAACCCCGCCGCAAGGGTTTCCGGTAATCGTTGTTCATTTTGCCATTGTAAACCGCCGTTTTTCCAGAAAACTCCCATTTTTCATTCAAATGCGTGAAATAGCGGAAAGTTTCCTGCACCTGGTAATTGTTAAAACTCGCCCGTTGTGCCCCGGCGGTTACGGAAAGCGGCTTATCCGGCGCTTTACTTCCCAGTAAAATGCTTCCTCCCACCGCATCCGACCCCACAATGCTGGCCGCGGAACCGTATTGTATGGAGAGCTGATCAAAACCGGCGACGGGAATCGTTGAGAAGTCGGTCTGACCCAGGGTAGGGGCATTGATATTGAGTCCGTTCCACAAAACAGCCGTGTGGTTGGCGGAAGTACCTCTGAATGAGGCGGTACTAAGCTGGCCGGGGCCGTAATTCCTGAATGCAATGGGTGTAAATGCAGAAAGAACATCGCTGATGTTCTGGAACCTCAGCTGTGTGAGGGAAGCTGAGTCGATGGCCTGAATTTTTAGGCCGCTCATGAATTTTTCCGGTACAAAGCCCCGCACAACTACGGTTTCGAGGGCAATGGAGTCGTTTTGTGCATAACCCGGCAATGTGAGTGCAAAACTCGCCCACAATACCCAGTATCCCACAAATCTCCGGTCGGTAAACACTTTCAAATCGCAATGATTGGCGTCGATCTTGCGCTTTTCCTCCGAAAACGGGCCGATCAAATGCTCTGGCAGGTCTCCTGGCTCGTCTTTCGCGTCCTGTGCCTTCCCGTCGGTAAACAGTGGCATGAAGATGGGACGCAAATGGGCAGACTTACAGTTGCGGGGACAGTTTCCGGTTCTCACGGAATTCCCTATTAAGCCTAATTGCTGATTAGAAGCAGCTTATGGCACCAAGCGGGTGCAAAGTTAGGCATTTCCCCCGACTTTCTGTTGTGTAGGATAACCGCTATCTTTGCGCCAAATTACGATTGCTTTTGGCCGCTTCTACTGATAATTTTCCGACCACATCCTCCCTGAAAGGCATTTACCTCATGCTGGGAGCCGCATTTTTCTTCTCGCTCACGTCTGCGATATCGAAATGGCTCGGCCGCGAATTCCACATCGTGCAACTGGTATTTTTCAGGAATATCGTGGGGGTAGTATTTATCATCAGCAGCATCTGGAATCGTCCTCTCAGGCAGGAAGGTGGAAAGTTGGGGCTGCTCATTTTCAGGGGAGTAGTGGGTACGTTATCGCTTTACATGCTCTTTTACGCCATCCAGACCCTCGGCCTCGGCCGCGCATCTACCTATCAATATACCTATCCGATTTTCCTTGCGCTCTTTTCATGGCTACTTATCGGCGAGACGCTCAATGGAAAGGAATGGATGGCCATATTCGTGGGTTTTACGGGTATT
The DNA here is from genome assembly GCF_900101885.1 of Dyadobacter soli. Lineage (GTDB taxonomy): Bacteria > Bacteroidota > Bacteroidia > Cytophagales > Spirosomataceae > Dyadobacter > Dyadobacter soli. The sequence goes on from NZ_FNAN01000018.1 coordinate 87,838, forward strand.
CTGTTCGTTTTCCGGCCCGACCTCTCGTCTTCCCTCCGCGACAATGCGTTGGGACTAGGCAATGCATTACTGACGGCCGTCTCCTATTTGTCGATCCGGCAGCTCGGCGTCGTGTATGATACGCGCGCGATCATTCTTTCTTTTATGCTCAGTGGTATCGTTATGCCCATTTTGTCGATGCTGGTCGGTACCTATTATCCAATGGAGCATCTGGATTTTCTGATAGGCACATTCAAATGGCCGGAGAATGCCTGGCAATGGCTGGGATTTCTCACATTGGGCCTTACCGCGCTTATCGGGCAACGAATGCTGACGCAATCGTTCACCTACGATAAAGCAGGGCGCGTCGCCGCTGTTGGCTATTCCAATATCCTTTTTTCGGTATTGATCGGCTTCCTGATGGGAGAAGCTATCCCGACGCTTTCGATGCTGACGGGTATGTTGCTGATCATTACCGGCGGCATTCTGGTGTCTTTGGCTAAAACCAAAAAAGCTTAAAGCCGTTCGTTGAATGCAAGCCAGCCGATGTAAAACTCCTGTGCTTTGGTTTCGTCAAAAATGCGTAAAATTGGGATGACTTTGCTGACCTCCATGTCGATTGTGCTTTGAGGCAATGATTTGTGGCTGAGATTTGTTTAAGAGAAGAAATCTAAAAAATTACCATGAAACGACTTCTGTCATCGCTGATAATATTTCCGGTAATGCTGACATTGCAGACCGGTTTCAAAGCCGATACCGCTAACAAACCCGAAGAAAAACCGGGCGCAGGAAAGCTGGCAGAAGCCGAGCCTGCGGAAGGCATCCAATGGCTGACCATCGAAGAAGCATTCGCCAAGATTCAGAAAGAGCCCCGCAAAGTCCTGATCGACGTCTACACCGACTGGTGCGGCTGGTGCAAGGTGATGGACCGCGAAACGTTCAAAGACAAAGCCGTAACCGATTATATCAATAAGAAATTCTACGCCGTAAAGCTCGACGCAGAGCAAAAAGGAACAATCAAGCTTGGAGATAAAGAATTCAAATACCTCGCCCAGGGCGGCCGGGGCATTAACGAGATCGCATTGGCATTAACCAACAACCAACCAAGCTATCCCACCACCGTCTTCCTGGACGATAAATTCAACATGATCCAGCCGCTGCCAGGGTACCTGAAAGCCAAGGAATTCCACCAGATCATCACATTCTTTGGGGATGATTACCACAAAAAGCAGGATTTCGAAAGCTATAAGGCGAAGACTTACGGTAGTTTGTACCCTGCGAAGTAGCTATAAGTTAACTCACTCAACTTCCTTATAAATAGTCATTAATCGGCAGTTTCAGGTTTGATGCTCTCAAAACTGTGTCCTGTTATTAACTTAACTAATTTATATGAAGTGCAGTGAGCTTATGAGAATACTGAAAAATGATGATTGGTTTATTGTTAGGCAAGAAGGCAGTCATGTTATTATGCGGCATCCTACCAAAAAGGGACAGGTGTCGGTTCCTTATCATGGTTCGAAAGAAGTGAAGAAGGGATTGTTGGCAGCGTTGTTTAAGAAGGCAGATATAAAAACCAATAAGAGATGAAAAAGCCAAAAATTGTTCTGGAAGTCATCAGGGAAGAGGAGGGGTTTAGCGCCGTTGGCGACGTTGCCGACAAATTCATTGGCACGCAGGGTGATGATATGGAGGAGCTAAAACAAAACATCCTCGAAGTGGTCAATCTGAGCTTCTTCGAGGATGGTTTCAGTTATAATATGGATGAAATCGAATTAAGGTTGCCTATTGAAAAACCCGAAAGTTCGCTTCATTAGTTAGAAGGCTAGTTTCTTAAACCGCCTCCCCTTCCTGCATTCTTTCCGCATTCTCAGCAATGCGCAGTTTTTCGATCAGTTCCGCAATATCTCCTTCCATTACGGCGGGCAAGTTATATACCGTGTATCCGATGCGGTGATCGGTAATGCGGCTTTGCGGGTAGTTGTAGGTCCGGATTTTGTCGGAACGGTCGCCGCTGCCGACCATGGATTTCCGCTGAGAACTGATGGCGTCGTTGTGCTTTTTCAACTCGATCTCGTACAGGCGCGAGCGTAGTACGCTCAATGCGCGATCTTTATTTTTAAGCTGTGAACGTTCATCCTGGCAACTCACAACAAGCCCGGACGGGATATGCGTCAGACGAACCGCGGAATAAGTCGTGTTAACCGACTGTCCACCCGCACCTGACGATTGGAAAGTATCGACACGAACATCATTCATATTGATCTGCACATCCACTTCCTCGGCTTCCGGCAGAACGGCTACCGAAGCAGCCGACGTGTGAATGCGTCCCTGAGATTCCGTCTGCGGAACGCGCTGCACGCGGTGCACACCCGATTCGAACTTCATTTTGCCATACACATCCTCACCCTCGACTTTACAAATGATCTCTTTATAACCACCGTTGGTGCCTTCGGTGTAGTCCATTACGGATGACCGCCAGCCCATTTTTTCGAAAAAGCGCTGGTACATTCTGAAAAGATCACCGGCGAAAATAGCTGCCTCGTCGCCACCCGTACCACCGCGAACTTCGAGGATAACGTTACGGCTGTCATTGGGATCTTTCGGAATCAGCAGCTCTTTAATTGCCTGTTCCAGCTCTGCCAGTTTAGGAACCAGGTCGTCGAGCTCTTCCTTGGCCATTTCACGCAGATCTTCGTCTTTTTCAGTCGCTATAAGTTCTTTGGTGCCTGCAATGTCCTTGTGCAACTTCTGATAAAGCGCATATTGCTCCACGATCTTGCCAAGGTCCTTATATTCCTTGCTGATCTTCGAATAACGCGTAGAATCGGAGACCACTTCCGGTTGTATGATTTGTTGAGAAACCTCTTCAAACCGTTCTTTTATAGCTTCTAATTTATCGATCATCTTTATTGAATATCTTTGGCATCTCGCATTCGGGGCACAAAGATACGCATTTTAGCTAAATGAATGGTTTCAAGGGGCTGGCCGCATGCTGTGCTAGATACCGTTTGCTGGATTAAACTAACATTTAGAACAATGAAAAAAATAATAGGTATCGCAATACTGGCAGGCATACTGGTGGGTTGCGATTTTAAAAGTGGCCGACTTGAAAACACCAAGGAGCTGAGTCGCGAAATAAAAGCGTCGCAGATCAAGCGCGTTACCAACGTGCAACTGATATCGTCAGCGGATGAATGGGGAAAGAAAATCGCGCAGATCGCTGAAAAAGCATTGAAAGGCGAACTCGAAAAGAATCCCGACGCCGGGTTGCCACATTGCCGTGACCTGAGCGGCATTCCGGTAATTGCTGCTTTGGAAAAGGAATATGGCGTTAAAGTCGAATTGTTCGGTACTAACGACGTGAAGCGCCCCGACCTGCACGCCAAGGAACGGGAAATACTCGACGCATATGCTTACAGTGCCAAAAGCAACACGCAGGCAGGAGATAATTTGCAACTACTCAACGACACCCTGCTGGTCTATAACGCCCCCGTTTCAGCGGAGAGCGTTATTTGCAAGAAATGCATGGCCGGTCAGGACACTACTTTCGCCGTCTGGCGGCTGCTTTTCAACAAGAAAGAAATCATCAGAAAGCTGGATGCCAAGCAGTTGAAGGATTGATTTAGAAAGGGTATTATTCGTTAAGAACGATACCCTTTCCAGTTTTTACTTCCCTACAACCTGATAGATATCATACCAATCCTCCCGGCTGAGTTTTACATCCGAAGCGCTGGCTCCATTGCGGATGCGGGCTTCGGAAAGCGATCCGATAATGGGTAATGTGCCCAGTTTCATAAGCCAGGCGACGGCCGTTTGTTCGATATTGGCGTCGTATTTTTTACCGACTTCTTCCAGTTTTGTTCTTAACCGAATGGCCTTTTCATCGGTACCATTCAGGATTTTACCGCCTGCGAGCGGCGCCCATGCGAGGGGTTTGCTGAAACTCTGTTTGATGAAATCAATGCGGCCGTCTTCGATCGCCGTCGTATTCATCAAATTCAGTTCGATATGGTTCGTAACGATCGGAATGCGAAGGTATGACGCGAGCAACTGGTGCTGGAACACCGTAAAATTGGCAACGCCGATGTGTTTTGCCTTGCCGGAAGTCACGATTTCGGCCAATGCCATGGCTGTCTCCTCCGGATCGGCGAGCAAATCGCTTTGGTGCAGCAAGAAAATGTCCAGATAATCGGTTTTAAGCCGTTTGAGTGAACCGTTGATACTGTTGATAATGTGCTCACGCGAATTATCGTAGTACGTCAATGATTTATCCTCCGACTGCCTGATGCCGCATTTGCTGAACAGGACGATGTCCTCACGTTTGAACGACTTGTTGGCAATGATTTTGCCGAAATGCTCTTCAATCGTATGGTCGCCGTAAACGTCAGCATGGTCGAATGTATTGATGCCCAGATCGAGGCAGAGATTGACCGTTTTTTCAATTTGCGCGGTGGTGACGGCACCTTCATCGGTCCATCTCCAAAAACCATAAATTGCTTCCGAAACTTTCGGGCCGGAATCGCTGAGGCTTACTTTTTTCATCGGTGGTAGTTTGAATTCCTGCAAAAATATCTATTTCTCCATTCGGTTATCCCTAACGATCAGATAAAAATCATTGTCCAGTTCCAGGTAGCCGTAGTCGTAGACGAAGTGGTAAATGCTGCCTTTGAGGGTCGGGCGGATATGGGTAATGTGGTTAAAATCAAAGCCGCTGGCCAGTAAAACGTTCTTGGTGGTTTTGGATTTATCGTCCGGACAAAGCGTTTCCAGGATCCTGCGATTCTTCCGTAGCTGGTTATTAATGTTCCGCACAACATTGTGAGAATTCGAATTGAGGCGGTTGTTGAAGCTGTTCCGGCACAGGTCGGAACAGAACTTTTTGTCCATTCTGCCCATGATAGGTTCACCGCATTCCTGGCAATTCTTCATGTCTTTTTCGTTTGCGCCAGACTCGTTGAAGCTTGGCAGTGTGCATAGATTTTCCTGAGTTGCAATATAGTAAAAATCGCTTGCAGGGTTCAAGAACCCACATTTATCCGTTTGCAAACGACTACAAACGTTTATATCCGATTATAAGCATTTAAAAACCGGCTCCATTTTTGCGGCCATCACACCTTTGCATTACCGGTTCGCATTTCGGTCCGGTACCAATATTTATCATCTAAACATTTGTAAAATGAACTCGGTAAAGTTAATCGGAAATGTAGGCCGCGAAATCAATGTAAAGGAGTTTGAAGGCGGTAAAATGCTCAGTTTTTCACTGGCGACGGACGAAGGATATCTGAACAAGAATAAGGAGGAAGTCAAAAACACGGTATGGCATCAGGTAGTGGTGTGGCGAGAACTGGCCGAGCGTTGCGAAACGTTCCTGACGACCGGGAAAATGGTTACTATCGAAGGACGGCTGAGTTACCGGCAATACGTGAGCAAAGATGGCCGGAATGTCAGACGGTCGGAAGTGACGGCCTACAAGGTCGAAGAGTATGTCAAAAGGCAGGAGTCGGCGGGTGTAGAAGGCTAGCGCGCGTCGCAGGCAAGGAATGTATCGGGAAGAAGAATATAAGGCAGGCCTCATGCCTTGGTCGACATGAGGCCTATGTTTTGCTTATGAAAGGCTTTTTTCGAGCGTAGCTTTCCAGTTGCCGTAAGCCTCGCGCGTTGCTTGCGTATGAGTTGCATCGGGCTCGATCGTACGCAATGCGGTCAGACCGGTAAATGCTTCTTCGCGGTTTTTGTAATAACCGAGTCCGAAGCCGGCAGCCCGTGCAGCACCTTGTGCGCCGTCGGTATTGTAAAGCTCGACGGTGGCGCCGGAGACATTGGCAAATGTTTCCCTGAAAACCGGGCTGAGGAACATATTGGCTTCGCCTGCACGGATGTTTTTAAGAGATACGCCCACGGTTTCCATGATTTCCATACCATAATAAAGTGCGAAAACAATGCCCTCCTGCGCGGCGCGCGTAAAGTGGCTAAGTCCGTGGCGGCTGAACTGCAGTCCTTTGAACGTATTTCCCGGGTCCTGGTTTTCGAGCATTCGCTCGGCGCCGTTACCAAACGGTAAACAGAACAATCCATCGGATCCCACGGGCGCTTGCGCCGCGAGGTTGTTCATTTCCGGATAAGAGATATTGCCCTGGAATAGTGCATTGCGCAGCCAGCCGTTCAGGCTTCCGGTTCCGTTCACGCATAGCAGAACGCCGTACCGCGATGCGGAAGAAATCGGGTTTACGTGCAGGAATGTGTTGACACGCGATTTCGGATCGAATTTGATCTGGTCGCTCACGCCGTATACGACCCCGGAAGTTCCGGCAGTTGCCGCTACTTCGCCCGGTTCGAGTACATTGAGTGAAAATGCATTGTTGGGCTGGTCGCCGGCGCGGTAAGTAACAGGAATGCCTGCCCTCAGGCCCAGCTCAGCAGCAGCGGCAGCAGTAACTTTGCCTTGCTCCGCGAAAGTCGGAAGCACTTCGGGGAGGATATCGTGACTGAAACCGAAATGATCGAACAGGAAATCGGCCGGGCGTTGGTTGACGAAGTCCCAGAATATACCTTCGGAAAGTCCGGATGGCGTAGTAACCACTTCGCCTGTCATACGCGCGGCCAGGTAGTCGCCGGGCAGCATGAACTTGTGGACTTTCGCGTAAACTTCCGGCTCGTTCTGTTTCACCCAACCCAGTTTGGAGGCGGTGAAATTACCAGGTGAGTTAAGCAAATGCGGCAGTACATATTCTTCGCCTAATGCCTCCATCGCCTGGTTACCTACCTCGACGGCACGGCTGTCGCACCAGATGATGGACGGGCGAAGGACATTCAGGTTTTCATCCACGACCACGAGCCCGTGCATCTGGTAAGATATACCGATGGCACCCACTTCGTCGGGGGACACGTTTGCTTTTTGGATAACCGCTTTTGAAGCCAGACATGCATTTTCCCACCACATCTGCGGCTGCTGTTCGGCAAAGCCCGGCTTGGGAGCTGCAATGGTCATTTCCCTTTCAGGATAGAATGCGGAGGCGGCAACTGCCCCGGTATCTGCGTGAATCAAACAAGCTTTGACGGACGAACTGCCTAAATCGAATCCAAGGAAATACATTGCGAAATATGATTATTTTGATTTAAAGAGCTTCAATGTTTAAATATAAGTGCTAAAAAGTACAAAAATGTTCAAATAACTTTAAGAAAAGAAACATAATAAGTGTAAATTTTACACTTAAATATGAATGTGCCGAATGCAGATTAGAAAGTGATGTCAGTTCACCCGGAATTGAGGTATATTGATGACCTGATGAAACTAAAGGGTTGATTTTAGGGTCTCCTTTGTGTTTATCTTGCAAGAGGTCAAATATCTATGCGATATTTGAGGAAAATTTCAAGTTGCTGACATCCTTTATCGGGAATTATGAAGAAAGTTGTACAAGTCGTTCTCATTGGCGGGCTGTTTCTGTTGTTTTCGGAGTTTCGTCCTGTCGACAAAAAGTGGGAGAAACAGTTCTCACGTCTTGATAAGGAGATCAGGCAGAATAGTAAGGCCTATACAACACTTGGCGACGCTACCAAAACCATCGGGCACCGGCTTACCGGAAGCGTAAATGGTGAAAAGGCGGAGGAATATGCATTCAAGCTGTTGAAAAGCTACGGCTTCACGGATGTGGTTTATCAGCCGTTTGAAGTAGAAGCATGGATGCGCGACACCGTTACGCTGTCCATCGCGCCTGGCAGCAGTGACAACTTCCGTGACGTTCCCGTGGTTTCCCTCGCGCACTCGCCCGTCGAATCCAATCTGCAAGGTGAAATTGTGGATGTCGGCAATGGCTTGGAAGAAGATTTTCTGGCCCTGAAAGACAAAGTAAAAGGCAAAATCGCCATGGCCAACATCAACCTTGTTGGTGCAGCAGGCAAAAAGAACCTGCACCGGTCGGAGAAGACGGCGTTGGCGATCAAATACGGCGCGCGGGGAATGATTATGGTCAACGGCGCACCGGGTAAGATCCTGCTTACCGGCACAGCGTCGGTAACGGGTGCGATCATTTCCATTCCGGCGGTTTGTATTTCCAATGAAAGCGGCCACGAGATCCGGAAATGGATCCAGGACGAAGGTCCTCTGGAGGCGCATATTGATATGCACAACATTTCAAAGCCGATCAAAGCCCGTAATGTGATCGCTACGCTGAAAGGGAAGTCGGATGAAAAAGTCATTATCGGTGGCCATCTCGACTCGTGGGACCTGGCTACCGGCGCGATTGATAATGGAATCGGGTCTTTTGCGGTAATGGACGTGGCCAGGGCATTCAAAGCATTGAAAGTAAAACCGGAGCGGACCATTCAGTTCGTGCTGTTTATGGGCGAGGAGCAGGGATTGCTAGGTTCAAAACATTTCGTAAGCGAGCTGAAAAAATCCGGTGCGATCGAGAAGATATCCTATATGATGAACCTCGATATGACCAACGATCCGAACGGAGCCAACACGTTCGGGCGGGATGAAATGATGGAGTTTTTTGCGACGGTCGGGCAGGCGATCCAGTCTGTGGATCATGACTATAAGAATGAGACAGCCAATCGGGCAGGCTTGCACAGCGACCACCAGCCTTTTATGCTGGAAGGCGTTCCGATTGCAGGTCTATCCGGGCACCTCGATCCCAATGTGCTGCAATGCTATCACGCAGACTGCGACGATTTCAGCCTGGTAAACAAAGACCAGCTGGAAAATACGGTTCGCATTGCTTCCATGTACCTTTACGCATTGTCCAATGCAGAGAATATCGCGGTGAAGAAATTGTCGGACCAGAAAACCCGTGAATATCTGATATCGCAAGGATTGAAAGAAGAACTGATTATCGGACAGGAGTGGCGCTGGGAACAGTAAGCTTTTGCCGCAATTGAAAGTACAATGCTAGTATTTCCGAATGCCAAAATCAATATCGGTTTAAATATCGTCGAAAAGCGCCCGGACGGGTTTCATAACATCGAGTCCTGTTTCTATCCCGTAGGTTGGTCGGATGCGTTGGAAATTACTTTGGCGGAGAATTTTTCCTTTCATTCCGACGGGATCACAATTCCCGGCAATGCGGCAAATAACCTCTGCACGAAAGCGTACGAAATGCTCAGGACGAATTTTAAGTTGCCTCCCGTCAAAATACATTTATTGAAAACGGTGCCGATCGGGGCGGGACTGGGCGGAGGATCTGCGGATGCGGCTTTTACCATCAAGGCGCTGAACCAGTTGTTTGAGCTCGGTATTTCCATTGAAGAGCAGGAAAAATATGCACGGCTCATCGGCAGCGACTGCGCGTTTTTCATCCGGAACAAACCCATGTACTGCTTCGAAAAAGGCGACCGGTTCGATAGCATAGACATAAATATTTCAGGAAAATGGATCGTGCTCGTAAACCCGGGCATTCATATTTCGACCGTTGAAGCATATTCCGGCGTAGTCGCGAAACGGAGCAGCGAAAATTTACGTAATATACTTCGGGAGCCAATTACAGAATGGAAAGGCCGTGTGCGGAACGATTTTGAAGCAACGCTCTTTGAAAAATATCCTCTTTTGGGGGAAGTGAAAGAAAAATTATACGGCCTTGGAGCGGAGTATGCGGCCATGAGCGGTTCGGGATCAACGCTGTTCGGTATTTTCGGGCAGGAACAAAATGTAAAACACCATTTCCCCGATTTTCGTCTGTGGCAGGGATTTCTTAAGTAAAATTTAACCCTCGGGTTATGTATTAAGGTGTAAATTAGTCGTTATATTCACTTTGAATTGCGCTTTTCGAAGATATCAATGATAGGCAGATGAGTCCGAAGCACACAACTAAGCAAACCGAAAACCCCTTCACCAAACGTCGTGAGCCGCTTGGCTTTATGCTTTGGTTGGGAGTTGCAGGCAGCTCGGTGCTCTTTACCTCAATCTTCGTCATTTTCCTTTTACGCGCACACAAAGAAACGGCCCATCTGGTTGCATTGCCGGATATGTTTTGGCTGAGTACGCTCGTCATTTTGTTCAGTAGCATTACACTTCACGAAGCAAACCTCGCTTTCACCAACGAACGTTTCCTGCATTACCGGGTATTTCTCGGTGCTACGCTGTTGCTCGGGTTTATTTTCATCATGTTGCAGACAGGCGGATGGATGGAAATGGTCAATTCGGGCGTTTTCAGCGGCGTGAATACTTCGGAAGGGTTCATTTACCTGCTGACGGGCCTTCACCTGCTTCATATGATGGGTGGCGTGCTGTACCTGAGTTATCTGTTCAGGAAGGCTGTGAAGAATAGAAGTTATGTCGACTCTTTTGTTTACAGTGTTAACCCGCCAAACCGCCTCCGCATTAAGCTTTTCACCCGCTACTGGCATTTCACCGGCGCGCTCTGGCTGGTGGTGTTCATCTTTCTGATTGTACTCTATTAGAAGCTGGTTTACAGTGATAACCTGCCGAAGTTGCATTCCCGAATTCGTATATTTGGAATCCGAGATGTAATCACATGATCCCCGCTTCACCTCCGATCCGTACCGACCTTTTCTCCCTGTTCATTCTGCTCGGGTGTGTGCAAGGGCTGATTTTAGCCTACGTTTTCCTCTCACATACGAAAGGCAGCAATCGCTCAAACCTATTTCTGGGAATTCTGATTCTGGCGATGTCGGTGATTATCAGCGATGTGTGGCTGGGATATACCAATTATATGTTCCGCGTGCTGTGGCTGGTGGATTTCAGTGAACCACTGAATCTGGTCATGGCCCCGACGGCATTCCTGTACACGCAAACAGGTGTTAACCAGCGGATTGCCAGGCGCGCATGGTTGCATTTTATTCCTGCGATCATTTACCTCGCGTACATGTGCGCGCTTGTATACCCACAAGGCCTTGCATTCAAGTACAATGCAAACATTGGCTCTTTTCATCCTGAAATGGCAACAATTGCAGCCACAAGGTATGGCAGCGATTGGATGTTTTATCCAAAATGGCATATCAACGACCTTACTTTTGCGAGTATGGTCATTTACAGTATCGCAAGTTTCGTGGCGCTTACCAGGGCATTCCGGAATCGCGGTACTTCTTTTTTTACCGGTGAAAAGAGCTCGCTCACCTGGTTCAGGGATATGTCGCTGCAACTGACATTCCTGGTGCTGGTCTTCTTTATCGTCCGGATTTCCTTCCGCCACGATCTGGGCGACCACATTATCGCCGCATTTATTTCCCTGATCATTTACATTACGAGCTTTACAGTGTTAAGGAGGTCGCTGTTCTTCCACGAACCGGCTGAGCGGATCACCCGGAAGTATGAAAAATCTTCCCTAACCGAGGAAATACAATCCGCGACGCTCCGCAAACTCCAAGCGGTAATGCTGGAAGAAAAGCCATTCCTCGATCCGGGCTTTTCCCTGCCGGCCCTTTCCAAAAAGCTCGGCGTGTCTACACACCATTTGTCTCAAATACTCAATGAGGAATTGAAGCAGAGTTTTTTCGATTTTCTCGGTGCATACCGCATTCAGGAGGCTCAGCGGTTGCTCGCGGACGAGGGCAATGCGTACATCAAAATTGAGGAAATAGGACAGATGGTAGGCTATAATTCAAAGTCGGCATTCAATACGGCTTTTCGTAAGATTTCAGGATTGACACCCTCGGAATACCGCAAAAAGTACGTCAACCAGAAGTTCTGACTTATCGGGAAGAACTTCGAACGGATCAGGACGGTCGTTTCTGAGGAGTTTGGGACGCTAGTTTTGGGCATCACTCAAAGCTATTCGTCATGGAAACAAAGCCCGATCAATTTCATCCCGCATCCACCAACATCCGCCGGTACGACCTCGACTGGCTCCGCGTCATCGCATTCGCAATCCTGATCTTTTTCCACGTCGGGATGTTTTTCAATCACTGGGACTGGCACATTAAAAACAATGTCGTCACACACGCCGTTGAATGGCCGATGCGGTTCAGCAGCCAATGGAGAATGTCGCTGCTATTCATGATCTCCGGTGCGGGCGTTTATTTCGCGCTAGGAAATCGTGGACCCGCTGCTTTTCTGAAAGAACGTTTCGTACGGATTTTCATACCGCTGGCTTTCGGCATGTTCGTGATCGTCCCGCCGCAGATATTCTTCGAGCGGCTTACGCAAGGGCAAACATATGGTTACGGAGATTTTTACAAAACAGTATTCCAGTTTGTACCCTATCCGCAGGGCAGTTTCAGTTGGCACCATTTGTGGTATCTGGTGTATATTTTCTGCTATTCGTTGCTGGGGCTTCCGTTGTTGCTTTTGCTCCGCCGCTCGGTCGGCTTTACGCAGCGTGTAGCGGCATTCTTCGCCAATCCCTGGGCGTTGATAATCCTGCCGGTGCTGTGGCATGTTGGAGGAAGTATGTTACTATCGGAGCCATTTCCGACCACGCATAATCTGGTGAGGGATTGGAACGAGCATTTTCACGATTTTACACTATTCGTGACGGGTTTTGTGCTTTGTACGCAAACCCGCTTCTGGGAAACGCTGCAAAAGCATCGCCGCCTTACCTTAGGCATCTGGATCACCCTGACGATTGCGCTGTATGCCTACTACTGGACCGTCGACCGGGATATGAATGCGACGGAATGGCTGGTGTACGACATTATCAAGACCACCAATGCGTGGTGCATTCTGCTCTCGTTTTTTGGATACGGCTACACTTACCTTCAATTCACCAATCCATTCCTGAAATATGCCAACGAGGCGGTGTACCCGTTTTACATCCTGCACCAGACAGTGATAATTTGCCTGGCTTATCCGCTGATCAATGCGCCGGTGCATTGGTTTGTGAAGTTTGTGTACCTATGCGTAGCCACATTCGTGGTATGCCTGGGTACATACCATTTTCTGATCCGCCGGAGCAACGTCCTGCGGGTATTATTTGGGATGAAAGCAGTAAAACGACGGAAAGCCGGAGAAACTGTGGCGCCTATTTCTTCAATATCTTGAATTCCACACGGCGGTTCTGCTGCTGGCCTTCGGGCGTATCGTTTTTAGCGACAGGCTTGGTTTCACCGTAACCCTTGCTCGCGATGCGGTCGGGTTCGATGCCTTTGCCGATGAGATACTCGCGAACGGTATCGGCCCGCGCCTGCGACAGCGTCACGTTGAATTCCGCGCTACCGGTATTGTCGGTATGCCCGCCGAGTTCGATGGCAAGCGTTTTGTTTTCTTCCATCGAAATGGCAATGCGGTTCAGTTCGGGGAAAGATTCTTCACGAAGCGTCGCTTTTCCGGTGGCGAAGAAGATATTGTTTAGCCGCACGATCTGCCCTTCCTCGATCGGGATTAGTTTCAACGATTTGTTGGCGATTTCTTTGAAGCCTTTATTGCCATTATTAGTCGAGTCGGTAAGGTCGATATTTTCACCTTCGGCAATAAAATTAGGCGCAACTGCCCGCCAGCTGTACTTGTTGCCGTATGGCAGCACGAGTTTGTATTCGCCCGTGGTAGGGTTGGTGGTAGCGGTACCCACTTCTTCGCCGGTCGCGAGGTCTTCATAAACGATCGTCGCTTCGACAGGTTTGCCGGTTTTGGAATCGATCACTTTTCCGCTGATCATCACAACCGGGTCTGACGGTGGTACAACAGCAGCCACCGGTGCTTCGGTAGAATCGGCCGGTGAAGTTTTGGGTTGCAGGTTGTAGCGGACAATGTCGCCTTTGCCTTCGGTATCTTTGAAAGAAACCATATAAGCAAAATCACCCAATGCGGAAATGGTATAATAGGCATCATAACCTTCGGTATTGATGGCCGGGCCGAGGTTTACCGGACGGCTCCATCTTTTCCACGACTTGTCGATCCGCTTGCTGTAATAAATGTCGTTGCTGCCCTGCCCGCCTTTCCGGTCGCTGGAAAAGTAGAGCGTCACGCCATCCGGCGCGAGGAATGGGGTGGTTTCGGTAAAATCCGCGGTATTGATTTCAGCGCCCAGGTTCAATGGTTTGGACCAAGTACCGTCCTTTTGCTTGAAACTCACGTACAGATCGTCGACTTTGCTGTTTTTCTTCTCGCTGAACGACATTACCAGGGTTTTGCCGTCATTGGAAAGATAACCGCAGTCGAACTGGCCTTTGCTGAGTTTGGTGTAACCCGGAATATCCAGCTTGTTGGGAGCGGACCAGCCGCGGGCTGTTTTTTTACTGGTTGAAAAACCCCGCGTCTCATAGGTGCCGTTCTTGTATGATCCCTTGATTAACAGGGTGTTGCCGTCGGGCGTGATGCTGTAAAGGCTATTGTAGTCTTCCTTGTTGAGGGGTGTAGGCAAACGCCGCGCCGGCGTCCATTTGTCGCTTTTGAGCTCTGAAAACCAAATATCCTGGCTGCCTTTCGGCCCGTGCGTGTTCTGCGGATGGCTTACCCGTGAAAAATAGATCGTTTTCCCGTCCGGCGAGATGATCGGACTGATTTCGTTGTATTCGGTATTGACCGATTTTCCGAGATTTTCCAACTGTGCGTAGGCGCAGATGGATGTGGCGACCGTAATGGCTAATAGGCAGAATGCACGCATTGTTCTGACAGGATGGCTAGTTTTTATCTACATACAACGACCCGTCCAGCGGCTTATTTTCCGCATTTTGCAAACGGAAGGCCTCCATTTTTTCAAGGAGCGTTGCCGGATCTTCCGCAACCACCAAAAGCGTGCGGGTATCGGCACGCAAAAAGCCTTCTTCTACCATTTTATCGAGTTGCAGCATTAAGAGATCGTAAAATCCGTTGACGTTCAATAGCCCGACGGGACCGTGGAAAATGCGGAGCTGTGCCCAGGTCAGGATTTCGAAGAGCTCGTCCAAAGTGCCGTAGCCGCCAGGCAATGCTATTACGCCGTCGGACATCGACACCATTTTGGCTTTGCGCTCGTGCATTGTTTCCACGAAATGCAGTTCCGACAATGTCTTGTGCGCCACTTCCAGTTTAGCCAGGAAATTAGGGATGATACCCGTCACAAACCCGGCATTGTCCATTGCGCCATCGGCCACACGGCCCATCAGGCCCATATTGCCGCCGCCATAAATCAGTTTGATGTTCTGCTTTGCCAACGCTGCGCCCAATTCGTAGGCGGCTTCGGCATAGATCGCTTTCTTTCCCGGGTTTGAACCGCAGTATACAACTATGGATTGCATCGGATGGTCGGATATAATTTGAAGGGCGCGTATTCCGGCAGGTTATGCCAGAATATCCGCGGCCAGTTTTTTAAGATCGGTGTCGCCGAATGTGCCGGAGCTCATCAGCAACAAATTGGCATCTTTCCAGGTCAGCGATTTCAGGAATGCTTCCAGGTCTGCCGAGTTGGTAAACACTTTCAGATCGTCGCGCTTGAATGCCGTTCTGATATCTTCTTCCGACAGGCTTTCGAGCCGCTTGTGTTCCAGCGTTACCGGATTGAAATACACAATTGCCACGTCAGCCGATTTCAGCTTGCGGCGGTATTGGGATAAAAATCCTTTGTTAAGGCTGCTGAACGTATGAAGCTCCGCGCAGGCTACCAGCGTTCTTTGCGGAAACTGCTCTTTCAGCGCATTCGTAGTAGCTTCCACTTTGGAAGGCGCATGGGCGAAATCGCGGTATACGTTTACGGTTTCATTCATTCCAAGTAATTCCAGCCTTTTCGAAGCACCTTTGAAAGTGCGGATCGCGTCATAGAACTGTTCGTCGGTCACACCCAGCCGCTCGCAAACCTCGCGTGCGCCGCTGATATTCTTCATATTGTGACTTCCGAAAACGAGTACCGGCACTTCGCCCTGTTCGGCGGTGATCAATATCGTGCGGTTGTCCTCGATCCGGTGCGGATGTACATTATAAGGCGTGCTGGAAACATCCGGGCGGCCTTTCTGGCCGATGACGTCCAGCATATCGTCCGTTTCATCGAAAATGATAGCCCCCGCTTTCGGTAGTGAATCCGCCAGCAGTTCAAATTGCTTGACGTACGATTCCCAGGTTGGGAAAACATTGAAATGATCCCAGGCAATGCCGCTGATCAATGCGATATGCGGCTGGTAATGGATGAATTTCGGCGTAGGATCGATGGGTGACGTAAAGTACTCGTCGCCTTCGATCACGATCAGTGGGGCATTGGCAGAAAGCTTCACCATATTATCGAAGCCTTCGATCTGAGCGCCTACCAGGTAGTTGAAATTTCTTTTATTGTATTTTAAAACATGGAGAACCATTGAAGTAATGGTCGTTTTGCCATGACTACCGGCGATTACCACCCGTTGTTTGTCGTGGCTTTGCTCAAAAATATATTCGGGATACGAATACACTTTGATCCCCAGCTCTTTCGCTCTCGCGAGCTCGGGGTTATCCTGCCGGGCATGCATTCCGAGGATCACAGCTTCCAGGTCGGTGGTGATTTTCTCCGGAAACCATCCCGTAACCGGCGGAAGCAGGTCGTATTGCGCCAGGCGGCTGGATGATGGTTCATAGATTTCATCATCCGATCCGGTCACAATGAACCCTTTTAAATGTAGTTCGATGGCCAGATTGTGCATCACACTACCGCCAATCGAAATGAAATGTATTTTATGCAAAGATGAAGATTGACTCATTGACAATTCTAAAAACTGATTCCGTTCGAAAGTTAGCAAGAATTGGCCTTTGGGCAAATCCCGGCTGTGTCCTATTTCCCGGCATCCTTCACGAACTTGACATTTTCCTGCGCACCATCCCCGCGTACAAGGCCGATCACGTACGAGCCCGAGGGCAAACCCTGAATATCGATTTCCTTCCGGGGCTCGTCGGAGCTGTAAACCACCTGACCGGCCGTGTTGATGATCGTTACCGTTTTGACATTCTCCCATTCACCCGCTTCGATGGTTAGCCTGTCGCTGGCCGGGTTGGGATAAGTGCTGGCGACCGATATCGTTTTGAAATTCACGTTTACGATCTTGCTATACGCGAAAGTCCGGTCGCGGTCGATCATTTTCAGGCGATAGAGATTTTCGCCGGCCGATGGGTCGCTGTCCGTAAAATTGTACCGGGTAATGGCATTCAATACATCGCCGCCCGCAGGAAGCGAGCCTATTTGCACCCATTTTTTGCCATCGGTGCTCCGCTCCACGTCAAATTTTTCGCTATTCACCTCTTCGGATGTCGACCAGGCAAGTAATGCCTGCCGTCCTTCTTTTACAGCCGTAAAATCGATCAGTTTCACGGGCAATGCGCGGGCCACCTGCAACACTTTCGATGAGGATTTGGCGCTGCACCCGCTGCGTGTGGATTTGGCAGTATAGTTATAGTTTCCGGGTGTGTCGGGGGCATTGATCGTGATCGAGCTACCGGTTTGGTTGGTGGCGCCCTCTCCGCTCCACACGTAGTTGGCGGCATTGCATTCCGGCCCCTGGCAATTAATGCTGAGCGTCACGGCCGCCCCTGTCACTACCTTGGCGGGAGCGGTGTTGACATTCACCGAAAACGAGCACGGAAGGTAATTGCCGCTCTCCCAGATGTTTTCCCAATAGCCCGTGTCCGTCATCCGGATGGATTTGGGTTGAAGGTCCGACTGGCCGAAATTCTGACCGCCGATCTGGTTCCAGGTTTCAAAAAGGAAGTTTCCGGTAAATACGTTCGGAAAAATATTGACCGTCACCGCTTCGGCACGTGCAGGTGGCTGATAGGATGGTTTAAGGTATTGCTCACGGCACAATGCGAGTGTGGGTGCGAGTTGAGCTATTTCAATATCGCTGAAATGCATGGCGATATGCACGTAATCGGCGCCGT
The DNA here is from genome assembly GCF_900101885.1 of Dyadobacter soli. Lineage (GTDB taxonomy): Bacteria > Bacteroidota > Bacteroidia > Cytophagales > Spirosomataceae > Dyadobacter > Dyadobacter soli. The sequence goes on from NZ_FNAN01000018.1 coordinate 105,524, forward strand.
GTTTGTAGGCACGGGGAAGCCATTCGTAGGGAATGCCCCCATTGAGCCCCTGCCCCCCGCTGGGCTGGCCGAGGTCGGTCGGATCAAATTCCAGGCCTGCTATTTTGTTGGGATAAGTGCCCTTAATCACATCGATTCCCATGATTTTCTTCCAAAGGTCCCATTGGCTGGTGCCGTCGGTGTGGTAGATGCCATCCGACAGTTCCAGCGCCAGCGGAAGAGTGCTGCTGTGCAAATGCCAGTTGTTGCCCTGTACGGAACCTACGTCGGAGATGAAATGCAATACCTTAATGGAAGAATTACGGTTTTTGACGGTTTCGTAAAAATCCTTGAAAAGTGTCAGTAAACCCCACGCCGCGAAGCGATGCAGGTCGCGGCCCATTTCAGAATTGTAATTTCCGTCGGTTGGCTGGGGGGCGGAGGCGATAGGATAGGAGTTTCGGCCCCAGGTAGCATTGGTTTGTCCCGGAAACCGTATCGGAAGAAACCTGGTGCGCCATGCCTGCAACGCTTTCGCTTCGAACATGCCGGCGTAGTTGACGGAGTTCATGACTTTGTTGGGCATATAAAACTCTTCGGAGCCGTTGTTGCCCATCGCCACATACAAAATCCTCGAAGAATACTGCTGTACCTGGGCAAGCGCATCGTCCACGAACGCCAGGAAGCGGCCGGTCGCATACTCGGAAAATACCGACGGGGTAGTATTCGAAATGGCCTCGCGCATGAGCGACCCATTGGAGAGCTGGGCAACGTCGACGCTCGAAAGGAAGCTGTCATTCCAGTAACCCGGCCGCAGGTAGGAGAAATGCAGCGCGACTTTCATATTCGGATTGAGGTCCAGAATGGCTTTTACGGCCTGGGCCATCTTCGCGCGCTGGTAATCGCCGAGGGCGGGCTCGTAATGCTCCCATTGAATGTGCAGCCGGATGGCCGTGGGGCTCGCGTCCTTTCCGTTGTGTTTAAGGTTCGCAAATTTGAGAATGTACTGCCATTGCTCGACGTGGATACCGTTCGGCGCCGTTCGGTCGAAACCGTAGCCTGTGGTGTTGAGGATCAGTTCGCGCTGGGCCAGGAGCCTGGGTGGACTGCCAAGAAGCAGGGCGACGAAAAATGCGATGGTTAATAAACGTAAGTGAGTGGTTGACAGCGGCAGACCGTTGAAGCGCATAAAGTTTTTGTTCGTGGGCGGTTATGGTTTTTCAGAGTATGCGGGGTGCATTAATTTATTCGATAATTGACATAGAAGTTTATTGACTGCCCAGTGACTGCCCTGATTGGTACAGCCTGTTGCAGAATTCTGCTGATAATCAAGATGGAAACAGAAGAGGAATTTTAGTTTTTGTGCCTGAACAGGCTACCAGTTCAATTTATTTAGTAATGTCAACTTGATAAAGGATGGTTTGAATGCGTTAGAAAGGTAGAGCATTAAAACTATTTTTCAAGGAAATTTAAAAATAAATTCTACAAGCGGTCACAAAAAAAGTGCTCACCTGTGTAGGTAAGCACTTAGTAAACGGTAAATTTCGGCAGTTGCTACGCCAGCTTTTTGTATTTGATACGGGTAGGAGTAGCATCGTTGCCAAGCCTTTTACGGCGGTTCTCTTCGTATTCGGAGAAGTTGCCTTCGAACCAGTAAACCTGCGAATCGCCTTCGAATGCGAGAATGTGCGTCGCGACGCGGTCGAGGAACCAGCGGTCGTGGGAGATGATCACCGCACAGCCTGCAAAATTTTCCAGACCTTCTTCCAATGCACGGAGAGTGTTCACGTCCAAATCGTTGGTAGGCTCATCGAGCAGCAACAGATTACCGCCTTCTTTCAATGTCATGGCAAGGTGTACGCGGTTGCGTTCACCACCTGAAAGCGTTCCCACTTTCTTCTCCTGATCGCCGCCGCCGAAGTTGAACCGGCTCACGTACGCACGGGCGTTCGACTGCTTGCCCGCGAGCATGATCCAGTCGTTGCCGTCGGATACGCTTTGGTACACTGTTTTGTTCGGATCGAGATTGTCGTGTTCCTGATCTACATAGGCGAGTTGCACAGTCTCACCTACTTCGAAATGGCCAGTCAGCGGTTTGAGCTGGCCGGTAATGAGTTTGAATAACGTGGTTTTACCCGCACCGTTCGGTCCGATAATCCCTACAATGCCGTTCGGAGGCAATGCGAAGCTGAGGTTTTCGTACAGCAACCGGTCGCCGAAGCCCATCGATACATTATGCGCTTCGATGACTTTGTTCCCAAGCCGGGGGCCCGACGGGATGAAGATCTCCAATTTCTCTTCCTTCTCTTTGCCTTCCTCGCTGAGCAATCTCTCGTAAGCGCCCAGCCTCGCTTTGGATTTCGCCTGACGTGCTTTTGGCGCCAAACGCACCCATTCCAGCTCGCGCTGCAATGTTTTCTGGCGTTTCGATTCGGTTTTTTCTTCTTTTTTCAGGCGTTCCTGCTTCTGTTCCAGCCAGGAAGTGTAATTGCCTTTCCACGGAATACCTTCGCCGCGGTCGAGTTCGAGGATCCAGCCGGCTACGTTGTCGAGGAAGTAGCGGTCGTGGGTTACGGCGATAACCGTTCCTTTATATTGTCTTAAATGCTCTTCGAGCCACAGTACCGACTCGGCGTCGAGGTGGTTGGTAGGTTCATCGAGCAAGAGCACATCCGGCTGGCGCAGCAGGAGGCGGCACAACGCGACCCGTCGTTTTTCACCACCCGAAAGTGTGGAGATCAAGGTATCCGAAGGTGGGCAGCGGAGGGCGTCCATCGCGATTTCGAGACGGTTGTCCAGGTTCCAGGCATCGGATGCGTCGAGTTTTTCCTGCACTTCGCCTTGTCTTTCCAGCAATTTGTCGAAATCTGCGTCTTCTGCACCGAACGCCTCATTGATCTCGTCGAATTCTTTCAATAGATTTACAATTTCTTGTACACCTTCTTCTACAACTTCGCGAACGGTCTTATTGGGATCCAGTTTCGGTTCCTGTTCGAGCATTCCGACGGAGTAGCCGGGAGAGAAAACTACCTCACCCTGAATGTCTTTGTCGATGCCGGCGATGACGCGGAGGAGCGTCGACTTACCGGAGCCGTTCAGACCGAGGACGCCTATTTTGGCACCATAGAAAAAGGATAAATAAATGTTTTTAATAATATGTCTGTTGGGAGGAATGATTTTGTTAACCCCCGACATTGAGAAAATAATGGTTTCGTTACTCATTTTTTGTTTAATTTGTGCGTAACAAATATCGTTATATATCCCTACACTTAGCAGATAAAAAAAATTGAAAGAATGGAAAATGCCACATTGAATGATGAATACGGCTACGTTAAGGACAGCAAAGTATTTTTAAAGGGGTATCTGGATTTCCCCGACCGGCAAATTGGAGAAGTAAAAAGGACTGAACAGGAAGCGATTGATTATTTCAAGAATCGTTTTAACATTGTCCTGAACAAAGTAGAGCAGCTGGAACGCGAAATTGATGAAGCACTTAATAAGGGCTCCTATCTTACCAAACTGATCCAGTTACAACGCAAGTTGAAAAGTTTTGATGCGTTGGGCGATTTTGTGCCATTGCTGAGAAGGCTGGAAGAGAAGGAAGAATACCTCAAAAGCCTTATTGAAGTTAACCAGCTGAAAAACCTGGAAATCAAACGCGCGCTGATCGAAGACGTCAAAGTTGCCGCCGCTGTTACCGATTACGCCACCGCTACGGACCAGATCCAGGAAATCAAAGCCAAATGGATTCGCACCGGTCCGGTCGACAAGGAATACCAGGAAGAAATTGAAACTACATTCCAGCAAATCCTGGATGATTTCTTCCAACGCCGCCGCGATTATTTCGACGAGCAAAACAAACTGAACCAGTATCGTATAGAAGAATACGAAAAGCTGATCAAAATCACCAAAACGCTTAGTTACGCCAAAGATCTCGACGAAGCCTATGCCAAAGCGAGAGATGTCCGGAATGCATGGAACAATATCGGAGAAGTTCCGCCAAAACGCTTTTTCAAAGTCAATAAGGCTTACCGTCACTTTTTGAAACTGTTCTACGACAAGTATAATGCAGCCAAAGGCATCGAACCGAAAGTACGCATTGACCCGCGCATTGTAGAACAGCAGAAATTGCTGGCCCAGGCGGAAACACTTTTGAGATCGCCGGATATTATCGAAGCATCGCAGGAAGCGAAAGCATTGCTCAGCAAATGGAAGGAAATCAAAATCCCGTTCAAGCTGGCAGACAAGGAACTGGCGGAACGATTCCGGATGGTGTGCGACAAGATATTCGAGCTAAGCTACCTGGCGCGCGTGATCAGCCGCAAATACCCTGCTTTCGACATGAAAAGCCCCGAAGAGCAGCTCCGTACCAAATACCGCGAGCTCGAATGGCTTACCAAACGCGAGAAAAGCGACCTGGAATTTGCACAGCTGGAATTTGACCGTACCGCCACCGGCGATCCCGAACAGGATAAGCAAGCCGTGGGCCGCATCAATATCCAGAAACGCAAGGTTCAGATGAAAGAGCGTATCCTCATTGAATTTGAAAGAAAATTGAAAGCTATTACCGGGTGACGCTCACAGGCTAATGTCTTACCGGCTAGTGTCGCATAGACGACTTGTTAATTACCAAATTAGATTGCAATACCCTGGTCTCGAATTCGGCCGGGGTATTTTTGCTTTCAATAAGGTCCAAAAGCAGTGAAGTAGCCTGCTGGCCCATTTCGAACGACGGCTGCGTGACCGAGCTCACCGGCGGGTCGAGGAGTGACGACATGGCAATGTCGCAAAAGCCCACTACCGCCACGTCGTCGGGCATTTTGTAGCCGAGCTGCCGCAATGCCCAGTGAATGCCCATGGTAATGCGGTCGCTGGCCCCGAAAATGGCATCCGGGCGCTCGCGGAGGGCCATGAGCTGGTAGGTACGCTCGGTACCGCCTGCCTGGGTGATCTCGCTATGCAGCACCCATTCTTCCTGGAAATCGATCCCGTACTTCCGCAATGCATCCTTATAACCTTCCAAACGGAAACGTGTAATAGATACCGGTTTCGGCCCGGCAATGTGCGCAATGCGCCTGCAACCACGCTTGATCAAATGCTCCGTCGCGTCGAATGCGCCCTTGTAGTCGTCCACGCGCACCTTATGCGTGTGCATGGCATCGCTCACGCGGTCGAAGAACACAACGGGAATGCCCTGTTCCTGCAAGGATGCGAAGTGATCGATATTCTCGGACTGGCTCGAAATGGCTACTACCAGGCCGTCAACACGGCGCGATGCAATGTGGCGCGTTGCCGAGCGCTCGCGTTCGAGGAGTTCGTGGCTTTGGTAGATCATCGTATGGTAGCCACGGCTGTATGCAATATCCTCCACGCCGCCGATCGCCGACGAGTAAAAACGGTTGGCAATGTCCGGTACGATCACTCCGATCGTCTGCGTGCGGTTTTTGAGTAAACTGATCGCGATCGGGTTGGGGTAGTAGTTGAGTTGTTCGGCGAGGTCTATCACCTTTTGCTTGGTTTCTTCGCTGATCTCGCTGCTGTCGCGCAACGCCCGCGACACGGTCGATTTGGAAATGCCGAGTTGCCTTGCAATCTCTTTGATGGTGATAGAAACCTTTTTCATAGGGGTATATTGAAATAGTACAATCTTGCTAAAAATTCCCGGAAATAGCCTAACGGTCAATGTTGCACAAAGTCACTGATGTTCGCACAAAGTTCCGGGAAAAATTGCGGGAATGGGAACGGTTCCGGGAACGGTTGCGTAAATTTATTGCTTTTTTTCAAGAATTATTTTTGTGTATCAGCGACTGAGTGTTTAAACTAGGTAAATCATCGACGAAGACAAAGGGCTAAACACCACTACAATTCCAGGAAATTTTCTATAATTAACCTAGCTCAGTTTACATGGAGACAAACTCACTTACCAGTACATTACCATCAGCCTGTTCTCAGAAAAGTATACTGGAGACCCTGTTTGGGAAAGTGGTGACTAACGGTGATTATAATGCCTTCCGCGAGTTGTTCACACGTCATTACCGATCGCTTTGCAACTATGCAATGCGCGTGGTGGTAACGCGGGAGATCGCGGAGGAAGTGGTATCCGATGTATTTGTTAAACTTTGGAAAAATCGTGAGCAGATTGAAGTGCATACTTCATTTCAGGCTTACATTTACAGAGCTGTGCGCAATCAGGCGCTGGATTACCTGAAACTGCGTATCCACCGTCAGAATGAGCGGGATTCGCTGGAATCGGTGCAGTGGAATATGAACCACGCCGACCATTTCTCGCCCGCCGAGGAGCTGTCGTACAACGAATTTTACGAGCATATAGAAGATTGTATCCAGGCATTGCCGCGCCAGTGCCAGCTCATTTTCCGTTTGAGCCGAGAGGAAGGCCTGCGCTACCGCGATATTGCGGAGCGTCTGGAAATTTCCGTCAAAACAGTGGAAACGCAAATGAGCCGCGCATTGAAAGTCCTGCGCGAGCGCGTGCCGGAGCATAGATTGGTAGCTTAGAGCATTAAATTACAATGGCATTAGAACAAACCTGGCGTTGGTTCGGCCCTAACGACCCTGTTTCGTTGCAGGATATCCGTCAGGCCGGGGCAACCGGAATCGTCACCGCATTACATCACATTCCCAATGGAGAAGTTTGGGAAGTATCAGAAATTCAGGCGCGTAAGCAGCTGATCGAAGACGCCGGCCTTACGTGGTCGGTCGTGGAAAGCGTGCCTGTGCACGAATCGATCAAAACGCGGTCCGGTGATTTTGAAAAACATATATTGAATTACCAGCAGTCGCTCCGTAACCTGGGACAATGCGGTATCGATACCGTCTGCTACAATTTCATGCCCATTCTCGACTGGACGCGTACCGATCTGGATGCGCCGATGAAAGATGGTTCAACTGGTTTGCGTTTCGATGCAACGCAGTTCGCCGCTTTTGATCTTTATCTTTTAGAAAGGCCGGAGGCCGGAGCGCTGTATACCGAAGACCAGAAGCGTGCTGCGAAAATTTGGCTCGACACGGCGTCGGAGGAAGAGAAGCAAAAGCTCGTCCGTAATATCATCGCGGGTCTGCCGGGTTCGGAAGAAAGCTTTACAGTGGAGCAATTCAGGAAAGTTTTGAAGACCTACGAGCATATCGGCGATTTCGAATTGCGCACGCATTTGTATCAGTTCATCCAGGCCATCGGGCCGGTGGCGGAGGAGGCGGGAATCCAATTGGCGATCCACCCGGACGACCCTCCTTACCCGATCCTCGGTTTGCCACGCGTGGTAAGTACGGAGACCGATGCGGAAATGCTTTTGAAAGCATATGACAAGCAGGCGAATGGCATTTGTTTTTGTACCGGCTCTTATGGCGTACGGCCGGATAACGACCTCGCCGGAATGGTCGACAGGCTGGGCAACAGGATCCATTTCATCCACCTGCGTGCCACCAAGCGCGAGCACGACGGCAGCTTTTACGAGGCCGATCACCTCGATGGCGACGTGGATATGTACGGGGTCATGCGGGCATTGGTATTGGAGCAGAAAAGGCGGGAAAATGAAGGTAGAACCGATTTGAGAATGCCTTTCCGTCCTGATCATGGCCACCGTATGCTCGATGATCTGTCGGCTACGAAGCGGACCAACCCGGGTTACACGGCCATCGGTCGCCTGCGCGGGCTTGCCGAGTTGCGCGGACTCGAATACGGCATTGAAAGAAGTTTGTGATTGTAACAAGAAAGAGAATGGAAACGATTAGCACCGCTGTACAAAAGACCTTCATTTCCGAAGATTTTCTCCTCCGTTCGGAAACCGCGCGTATCCTTTACCATGATTATGCAAAGGAAATGCCGATTATCGATTACCACTGCCACCTGCCGCCCGATCAGATCGCGGAAGACAAGCAGTTTGGGAATCTGACGCAAGCATGGCTGTACGGCGACCATTACAAATGGCGGGCAATGCGTGCCAATGGGATCAATGAGCGCTATTGCACCGGCGACGCGAGCGATTGGGAGAAGTTTGAACAGTGGGCGGCCACCGTGCCATACACGATGCGCAATCCGCTTTACCACTGGACGCACCTCGAACTGCTGCGCTATTTCGACATTGATATTCTTTTAAATAAAGATACCGCAAGGGAAATCTACGAAGAATGCTCGGCCAAACTGCAACAGCCGGACTACTCGGTAAAAAGCCTGCTTACCCGCATGAACGTGAAGGTAATCTGCACGACTGATGATCCTACGGACGCATTGAATTACCATAGCGCAATCGGCGAAGACGGTTTCGATATCCGCGTGTTGCCGACATTCCGCCCGGATAAGGCCATGCTGCTGATCGATTCGCCGGACGATTTCAAACAATATTTGTCCAAACTGGCGCAGGCAGCCGGTACCGGTGAGATTACTTCTTACGATGCATTGCTTGCTGCGATCCAGAACCGTCACGATTTCTTCGCATCGATGGGTGGCCGCTTGTCGGATCACGGTTTGGAGCATATTTATGCCGAATTCGATGAAGCTACGGCGCGTGAAGCATTTGCGGTTGCATTGAGAGGCGATAAACCTTCGGCAAGCCAAGCATTGGCATTCAAATCGGTGCTGTTGTATGAAATGGCCAAAATGGATCACGCAAAAGGCTGGACGCAGCAGTTCCACCTCGGTGCGTTGCGTAATAATAACGAGCGTATGCTCCGCGAACTCGGCCCGGATACCGGCTGGGATTCGATCGGCGATTACAGCCAGGCGCAGGCGCTTTCCAAGTTTTTGAATAAACTCGATTCGACCAATCAACTGGCGAAAACGATTCTGTATAACCTCAATCCTGCTGATAACGAAGTGTTGGCGACGATGACGGGTAACTATAACGACGGTACAGTGGCTGGCAAAATGCAGTTCGGTTCCGGCTGGTGGTTCCTCGATCAGAAGGACGGTATGGAGCGGCAGATGAATGCATTGTCGAATATGGGCTTGCTGAGCCGTTTCGTGGGAATGCTCACCGATTCGCGCAGCTTCCTTTCGTACCCGCGCCATGAATATTTCCGTCGCATTTTGTGTAACCTCATTGGTCAGGATGTCGAAGACGGCGAGTTGCCGAACGACATTCAGTGGCTGGGCAAGTTGGTATCCGATATCAGTTACAACAATGCCAACAAATATTTTGGTTTTTGAGTAAAGTCCGAATTTAAAATACACTAATAAATGAATAGCCCAGACATTTTTGTTGTGGGCTATTTTAATGTTAATACTTAATTTTGGCGCGTAATCATTTTTCAATGGCCCGTCAGGGAGTTCATTCTTTGGCAAACGGGCAATAGTTTAAAATATGGCTCAGATAGTATCCTTCGGGGAAGTGCTTATGCGGCTTTCCACTCCTGGTTTTTCCCGTTTTGAACAAGCCCGTCAATTGAATGTAACGTATGCCGGTGGCGAAGCGAATGTTTCGACCGCATTGGCGTATTGGGGACACAGCACGGCGCATGTTACCCGTTTCCCTGACTCGCCCATCGGACGTGCGGCGGCTCAGTACCTGCATTTCCACGGCGTCGATACGTCGCACATTCTTTTTGGAGGCCCGAGAATGGCCGTGTATTTCCTCGAAACCGGCGCTGCCATGCGCGGCAGCCAGATCGTGTACGACCGCGCCAATTCATCGCTGGCGACCATCGACCCGAAAGAACTCGATTGGGATAATATCCTGAAAGACGCGAAATGGTTTCACTGGGCGGGCATTACGCCAGCATTGTCGCAGGAAGCTGCGGATGCATTGCTCGACGGCATTAAAGCCGCACGCAAACGCAACATTACTGTTTCAGGCGACATTTTCTACCGTGCTAACCTGTGGAAATACGGTAAAAAACCATCCGATATTCTGCCCGAACTGACAGCAGGAACGGACGTTGTGATTGCCAACAGCATCAATATCAAGGAGATTTTTGACATTGACGGAAACGATTTTGTCGAATCCTGCGTCAATTTACAGAAGGCTTTCCCGCAGGTGAAAACCGTGGTGGATACCAAACGGACGTCGATCAGCGCTTCGCATAACCTGCTGAGGGCGTTTTTGTGGAACGGCACAGAGGTGCTCGAAACGGAAGATATCGAGATTAACCCGATCATCGACCGCGTAGGCGGCGGCGACGCATTCATCGCCGGCCTTATCCACGGCCTCATTACTTTCGACGATCAGCAAAAAGCGCTGGAATTCGGGGTAGCCGCTTCCGCATTGAAGCATACCATCGAAGGCGACGCTCTGATCTCGACAATCGCTGAAGTGGAAGCGATCCGTCAGGGAGAGACCTCAGGAAGAATCAAACGCTAGCAATCTGGCCAACAATCATGGATAAAGAAACAACACTGATATTATTGAACGAAGTCGGCATTGTGCCGTTGTTCTATCATGCGGATATCGAAATCGCGAAAGAGGTGCTCAATGCGGCTTACCGTGGAGGCGCACGCGCATTCGAATTCACCAACCGCGGTGATAACGCTTACAATGTATTTACGGAGCTTCTGGCTTATGTAAAGGAAAGCCTGCCCGGCCTTTCACTGGGTATCGGTACCATTTACGACGCGGAAACCGCACAAAAATTCATCGACGCCGGCACCGATTTCATCGTAACGCCCTGCCTCAATCCGGCAGTAGGCGCAGCTTGCCTGAAAGCCGGTATCCCCTGGATCCCCGGTATTTCCACATTGACTGAAATTTACAATGCGCAGCAAGCGGGTGCGGAAGTGGTCAAGCTTTTCCCGGGCGAAGTAGTAGGTTCTAAATTTGTAAGAGCCATTCGTGGGCCTATGCCTAATGTGAAGATCATGGTAACGGGCGGCGTACAGCCCACGCGCGAAAGCATTAACGAATGGTTCAGCGCAGGTGCCTATGCAGTTGGTCTAGGCTCAAACCTCTTCCCTAAAGAAGCGATTGCGGAAGGCAATTACCCCTGGATCGAACAAAAAGTAGCAGAAAGCATCGCGCTCGTGAAGGAGTTCAGGGCGAATAGCTGATTTAGTATTCTAAAATATCGCTCAGGCGCGTGGAGAAACCGATAAGCACTTCGCCGCCTGACAGCGTTTCTTCAAAATGCACAACAAGCTGAGGCTTGCCCGGTTCGTAAACGTAGGTCGTCTGGCTGTCCGGACACACGAGCCAGGCAAGCCTCACGCCGTTTTCAATCCATTTGGCCATTTTCTTTTGCAGATAGCGCAGGCTGTCGGTTTCAGACTTTAATTCAATTATAAAGTCCGGAGCCATACGAGGAAATGATCGTTTCTCTTCTTTGCTCATCGCGTTCCAGCGATCAATATGTATCCAGGCGACATCCGGCACTCGCATCGACTTATCTTCTAGGAAAAAGCCTCCATTAGACTCTATCACTCTCCCAGTCTTGTACTTGCGATTCCAGAGGCCTAATTCGATAATCAATTCACTGTTATTGGAACTTCCAAGTACAAAAGTTGGTGTCATAGTGATGTGTAGTTGACCATGTTCATCCCTTTCCACCATGATGTCAGGGTTGGCCATGCAGAATGCGACCAACTCGTCGTCGGTGAAAGACGGATATGCAGGTATATTCAATGGGAGAATCATAATGTGCTTTTTATCAAATATAAGCATTTATCAAAATGAAAGTCAATTGACTTTTTACCGCATAATTTTGTAACTTATAAGGCAATTAGCCGTGACAAATTATGCTTACTGCCGCAATAATTCTTTCTGTGACTTTTGTTTTGCTGGGGTTCTGCGTGACGCCCGGGAATGCGAAATACTTGCTTTCGGGATATAATATGATGTCTGAGTCGGACCGGGCGAAGATCGATATCGTGTCCTACCTGCGTTTTTTCAACCGTTTCCACGTTTTTCTGGGCATTAGCCTGTTCGTCGGCTTCTGGATTTTGAACGGTTTCAATGGTAATTGGGCGACGGTTTTCATGGTGTTGTACCCGTTGCTGGCATATGTGTATATGATCGCGCGTGGGAACAAATTTTACCGTGGTACCAGCGGGCAGCGCTCGGGTACATACATTGTAATGGCGATCCTCGTGGTGGTGGGTGTGGGGGTAGGTTATATGTTTTTTGTGAGTATGAAAAACAGCCAGATATTTCTCTTGGCCAACGAGCTTGAAATCAAGGGTATTTATGGAATGAAAATTCCGCGCGGCGAAGTCACCTATTATAATGTAACGGACAGCTTGCCTGATATCGCAGGCCGCATGCACGGTTTTGCAGGAGGTGAATTTTCAAAAGGTTCGTTCCGTACCGACGACGGCCGCATTGTGCAACTGTATATCAATAAAAAATCCCACCCTTATTTGCTGATAAAGACAACAAATGAGGATGAGATCTATTTCAGTTCCGACGAAATATCGGCCAATGAGCTCGTTAATCAGCTCAAAGCGTGGAAGTCCCGGTGACGACTGGCTCGGTCATGTAACCTTTTACAGCGTCGGCGAAGCCCGGCAATAATGTAAGGTCGGTATCCCAAAGTGACACATCGCTCAAAACCTGCTGCGCGAGATCGACCGGCGACGCGGCATTCTTCCATTTTTCATCAAAATAGGCTGCGGCATCGCAGCGGATGGAGTAGGGCTGTCCGTCGCGTTCGCCGTAATACGCATTGTCTTTATGCATAACAGGCTTCATAAATCGCAGGAATGCGGCAAATCCCTTGGCGAACAATGCCGGCACTTCTTCGGATTTCTGATAATGATTAAGTAGCGTCGGGATATTCCGCATTTTCATCTTAGCCGTGTATTGTACGGTAATGTCGATCAGCTGGTGGCGGATGAACGGGTTGCGGAAGCGGTCGAGGACCTGGTTTCCGAACTCCTGGGCCTGCGCCGGATCTACATCATACGGTATCGAGGGCGCGAGCTCTTTCAGCATTACATCGGCGATAAACTGGGCCGTTTCGGCGTTTTCCATTGCCTCGCGAACAGTATCCAGGCCATGCAGGAAAGCAAGACCGGAAGCCAATGTATGGGTACCATTCAGCAACCTAAGCTTCAATTCGCGGAAAAGGTCGATATTCGGCTCGATGACCACCCCTTTGTCGGCCTGCGCAAAGCTTAGCACATCGCGCACGTGCTGGCCGCCTTCGATCGCCCAGAGGCGGTACACTTCGGAAACGATCAGCAGGTCGTCGCGGAAGCCCTGTTTTTCGGAAAGTGCTTCGATCGTTTCTGCATCCGGCTTTCCGGGAACGATGCGGTCCACGAGGGAGCTGCAAAAGTGATTATGTTTTTCAAGCCATTCGACGAATGCTTCATCCAGATCGTGCCGGCGGGCCTGTTCGAGCACGATAGCCTTCAATTTCGGGCCATTGCCGACGATCAGCTCGGTAGGAATGATCACCATGCCCGACTCCGGCGCGCCATTGAATGCCCTGTAACGTTCCAGCAGATAGGCAGTCAGTTTGCCGGGAAAGGATGAAGGCGGATTGGCGAAGATATTGTCATCGACAAGCTGGATACCTACTTCCGTCGTATTTGAAATAACAATATTCAGCTGAGAGTTATGCGCGCATTCGAGAATATCGAGCCAATCGCTGGCGGCGGCCAATGTGCGGCTGATGCTGGTGTTGATAACCGATTCGTCGATCTGCTGGCCATTTTCGATCCCGCGAATGCTGTGGGAGAAAATGTTCTGCTGCTCCGAAAACGTGTCCGTACCCCCGGTACTGGTCGATTTCACAACCACGATCCGGCCATTGAAAATGCCCTCGGCATTAGCCTTGTTCACAAAATAATCGGGCAGGCCGCGCAGCAGCACACCCGTGCCGAACTGGATGATTTTTTCAGGCAATGCAAGAAGTTTCCCGTAATCGGGAAGAAGTTCGGGCTGCTGGTCGAGCAGTTGGGGAGAAAGCTGCGGTAACGACATTGTTAGTAGATAAAAGGTTTGACAGTATGACGCCGTTTGGAAAGTATAACCCCTAAACAAAAAGAGGTACCTTTTGAGCACCTCTTTCGTATATTTTTTCAGTCAAATCTAAACTGTCATCGTAACAAATCCGCTTTCCTCTTTTTCTTTCTTTTCATCAGGGAAAACGAAGTTCATCGGGTTGTTTACCTTTTCAGGAAGCAGCGCGATTCCGAGTACCTCATCGACCTGGTCCACGTAATGGAAAGTCAGATCTTTGATGTAGTTGGCCGGTACTTCTTCCACATCCTTGCGGTTTTTGACACACAAAATAATCTCCTTCACACCTGCGCGGCGTGCTGCGAGAATTTTTTCCTTCACACCACCCACCGGAAGCACCTTTCCGCGCAAGGTAATCTCGCCGGTCATCGCGATAAACGGTTTCACACGGCGCTGCGTAAATATCGACGCCATGGAAGTCGCCATCGTCACGCCCGCGCTGGGCCCGTCTTTGGGCACCGCGCCCGCAGGTACGTGTACGTGCAAGTCGTAATGGTTGAAGATCCGGTAATCGATGCCCAGTCTGTCGGCATTCGCTTTGAGGTACGACAATGCGGCCACGGCGGATTCTTTCATCACATCGCCCAGCTGGCCGGATAATGTCAATCCACCTTTCCCGCGGCTCAGGCTTGTTTCGATAAACAGGATTTCGCCGCCTACCGACGTCCACGCAAGGCCGGTAACAACGCCTGCAAAGTCGTTGCCCTGGTACAGGTCTTTATCGAATATCTCCGCACCCAGGTATTTCTCCACCTGATCCGCTTTAACGGTCTTGGGATAATCCTGCTCCATCGCTACCGATTTCGCAATCTTGCGGACAACCGTGCCTACTTTTTGTTCGAGGTTACGTACGCCCGATTCGCGGGTGTAGCCTTCGATCACTTTCAGCAATGCGGCATCGTCCACCTTCACGTCGGTCGATTTCAGGCCATGATCTTTGCGCTGTTTCGGAACGAGGTAGCGTTTCGCGATCTGCAATTTTTCTTCGATCGTATAGCCGGTCATTTCGATGATTTCCATCCGGTCGCGCAATGCGGGGTGAATGGTGTCGAGCGAGTTGGCGGTGGCTACGAAAAGTACTTTCGAAAGATCGTATTCTACTTCGAGGTAATTATCGGTAAATGACGAATTCTGCTCGGGGTCGAGTACTTCCAGCAATGCAGAAGAAGGGTCGCCGCGGTAGTCGGAACTCACCTTATCGATCTCGTCGAGGATAAATACCGGGTTTGCAGAACCTGCTTTTTTGATATTCTGGATGATTTTACCCGGCATTGCACCGATGTAAGTTTTGCGGTGGCCGCGGATTTCGGCTTCATCATGCACGCCGCCAAGCGCCATGCGGATATATTCCCGGTTCAATGCCTTTGCAATCGATTTGCCGAGCGAGGTTTTTCCCACACCCGGAGGGCCGTAAAGGCAAAGGATCGGCGCTTTCAGGTTACCTTTCAGTTTCAACACCGCGAGGTATTCGATAATGCGCTCCTTTACTTTTTCCAGACCGAAATGATCCGCATCCAGGATTTTCTGAGCCCTTACCAGGTCGAAATTGTCTTTGGTATATTGTCCCCAAGGCAAATCCACGAGTGTTTCCAGGTAATTCATCGTTACCGGGTATTCGGGGGCCATCGGGTTAATGCGCTGTAATTTGGTCAGTTCCTTATCGAAATGCGCTTTTACCGGCTCGGCCCATTTTTTCTGGCTGGCTTTCAGGCGGATTTCGTCAAGGTCGCGCTCGGGGCTGTCCATTCCCAGTTCGTCATGCAAAACCTTGATCTGCTGACGAAGGAAATAATCGCGCTGCTGCTGGTCGATATCCGAACTGGCTTTCGTCTGGATCTCGCGTTTCAATTCCAGCATTTCGATCTCGCGCATCATGTATTGCAGCAAAAGCGTGGCCTGTTTGTGGCCGTTGCGCTCTTCGAGCAATTTCTGCTTGTCGGCGACTTCTACATTGATATTCGACGACAGGAAATGTATCAGGAAGATCGGGCTTTCGATGTTATCGAGTGCAATGCGTGCTTCCTGCGGGATTTCCGGGTTCAGGCGCATGATCTTATGCGCACCGTCGCGAAGCGATTGCAGCAATGCTTTCGCCTCTTTTTTGGTGGGCCCTACAAACGAATCCTCGATCGGCCGTACTTCTGCGGTCAGGTAAGGCTCTTCGTTGACAATGGCTTTGATCTCGAAACGCTGGCGTCCCTGCACGATGATCGTCACATTACCGTCGGGTAACGTGATCATTTTCAGGATTTGTGCGACGGTACCGATATTGTAGAGGTCCTCGGCCGTAGGGTCTTCCTTGTTGGGAATAGCCTGGGTGACGGCACCGAGAATACGCTGATTAATATCGGAGTTACGGTATATCTTTTTAACAAGCCTGATCGCTTTCTGGCGCACCACAGTTACGGGAATAACCATCCCCGGGAAGAGCACCGTTTGCCTGATCGGAAGTATCGCCAGTTCGTTGGGAAGTTCAAAAGGCTCGTCAGAGCCATCGGGGCCGCCAAGAGGAACGATTTCAAGGCTATCCATGTCCGAGTCGGACATCAGCAGCCGGCTATATAGATCAGAAGGTTCAAATTTCATAGGCATTCTGTCAAATTGACAGATAATCTTTTCCCAATATATAAATAATGACTTTCAAAAGAAAGGCATTATAAAAACAAAATAGCCGTGCCACTACACATATTGTCATGCATTTTTATAAGCGGTCACAAACTAATTACAGCAGGTGAGAGGTCTGTCCTTTTTTAAATAAAAGTGTCTTTTTTTCGCTCTGGAATTTAACGTTGGTCATATTAACCTGATCGTCAAAAACTTCCATAAGCGTAACATTCAAAAGCTTGCAGCCGTTCAAAGCGCCCTGAAAGGGGATTTCGAGATACACCCACGTTGCATCCGCCTCCTGTTCTTTCCCGACATATTTGATAGGGGTATTTTTTTTCTGACTATCTGTCAAAACAAATGATTTGCGAATGTACTCTTCAACGAAGCGATCGTTTTGATCATTGTCCTTGATCACAAAACGTTGTTTGGAATGGCTTTGCGACAATGCTTTTTCTAGGTCATCGGTAAATATCCGGATACTTACCTCAAACGATCGCGAAGCCGCATTGTACTGCATTTGCGTCACCGAAACGTGGTAGTCGTGTTTGGGCGTAAAAGATAGCAGTAGTAGGGAGAAAAGGAGGAAAGGGAATAAGGGGAGGACAGGGAGGAAGGAGGAAAGGGAAGAAAGGGAGTATTTTCCTTCCTCCCCTTCTTCCATCCTCCCTTTCCTCCCTACTTTTAAAAAACAGCTTTCCATACGTCGTTGAAGATCGCGAAGGCCATCAGGCCTAGAAGCAGGACCATACCTACTTTCTGGGCGTTTTCGAGGAAGCGGTCGGAAGGCTTGCGGCCTGAGATGATTTCATACGAAAGGATCACCGCGTGGCCGCCGTCGAGTGCCGGGATAGGCAATGCATTCATGAATGCAAGTACCATCGAAAGCAAGCCAGTAAGCTGCCAGAAACGGCCCCAGTCCCAAACGCCCCCAAACATACGTGCAATGCCGATAGGGCCGCTCAATGCTTTGGAAGCAGAAACTTCTCCGCGGAATATTTTACCGAAACCTTTGATATTGTTATACACCACGCCGAAGGCATTTTCCGTGCCAATGGACACCGCTTCACCGAAAGAGTAGTTAACGGTTGTGAAATGCAGCAGCGTTTCAGGGTAGAAACCAAGTGTGCCGTCCTCGGTCACTTTCACGTTCAGGGTTTGCTGTTGCGCGCCGCGTTGTACGACCATCGTTGTAGCCTTGCCTGCGAGGGTTTCGAGCTGCGCCTGCAATTCGTGGAAGAATTGAATAGGTTTTCCGTTGATCGAAATTACTTTGTCGCCGGGTTCGAGGCCTGCTGCTTCCGCGGGCATGCCGGGGATCAGCTCGCCGATTTTGAATGGCTCCAATGGAAGGATAAAGTTGCGTTTCTCGTCCGGATCGGAGAGTTTTTCGATGAAATTGTTCGGGATTTCGATCTGCACCTCCTGTCCGTTACGGAGCACGGTGTAAGAGCTGTTGCTGCCGAGGAAAACATCGGAGCTGATCAGCTCATTATAATCTTTGAATGGCTTGCCGTTAACGCGGATCACCTTATCGCCGGTTTTAAGGCCCAGTTCCTGCGCCAGCTCGCCCGCTACGATACCGTATTTGTTGACCTCGTCGATCGAAAGGAACCTTTTACCGTCGTGGTAAGCGATCGCGATGAAGATAATGATACCGACGATCACATTCACGATAATCCCGCCTAGCATGACGATCAGCCGTTGCCAGGCCGGTTTCGAGCGGAATTCCCACGGTTGCGGCTCCTGGCTCATTGCCTCGGTATCCATCGATTCGTCGATCATCCCCGAAATCTTCACAAACCCGCCGAGCGGTATCGCGCCTATGCCATATTCTGTTTCACCTTTTTGAAAACTGAAAATTTTAGGAGGAAAGCCTATAAAGTATTTTTCAACCCTCATTCCGAACAATTTTGCGGCAGCCATGTGGCCCCACTCATGCAACCCCACCAGGATCGACAGGCCCAGGATAAGCTGCCCTGCCATGATCAATATTTCCAATGCTTTCTGTAATTCCATTCAGGTTTTGTAATCGTTACGGGTTAATTGTTAATCAAAAGAAGTTCGATCTCCGCTGCCGGATCAGTGTTTCAAACGTAAATGTAAACAGTAAAGTTACGTAAATCCTCAAAGAACCTAGCAAATGCCCGGTATCAGTGTGCAAGCGGGGTTTTGTCGGGCCCGATGGCGATCCCCATCATCCGCATCAGCTCCGAAGCATTGAAACTCCGGCAAATACCTTCGTGTAACCGGTAGTCGAAATGTAGCTGGCCGTTTTCCACATCCGACCGGAAATGGAAGTTGTGGATGTAGGTTTCGGTCGCGCCCCATTCACCGAGTTCGAGGTCGTGAGTGGATACCATACCCGATGCTGTTTTGGAATGCAGCTGGCGGATCAATGCTTCTGCGCCGCGGTGGCGATCGGCGGAGTTGGTACCTTTCAGTATTTCATCGAGTAAGTAGAACACCGGTGCATTAGCCTGCTCATCGGCCAGTTCGAGGAGTTTGCGGAGCCTTTTTAATTCGGCATAAAAAGAAGAGGTACTTTCTTCCAGCGAGTCCTGCGTGCGCATGCTGCTGAACACGCGTACAGGCGAGCACGCAAATGCGCCCGCGCTTACCACCGCGCCCATTTGCGCGAGGACGAGGTTTAACCCAATGGTTCTCAAAAAGGTACTTTTCCCCGACATATTGGAGCCAGTGACCAATATCGTCTTGCCGGTGCCTTGCATTGCAAAGTCATTACTGATCCGTTTCGCGGCGGGAATTAGCGGATGGCCAAGCGCGGTAGCGGTGATCGTAACTTCCGCGGCGTCATTAACTTCGGGTACAATGTATGCCGGATTGGCAAATGCATGGCCGGCGAGGCTGTTCATGGCCTCGGTATCGGCCAGTACATCCAGCCAATCGGTGAGGTGCTGGTGGTGTGCGGCTTTCCATTCTTCGAGGCTGGCCAGGCAATGCATATCCCAGAGCGTGGGAATGCCTATGAAAATCGCGAAATAAGGATTGTTGCGGTAATCCAGCTTTTCGAACAGGTTCCCGACTTTCGCCAATGCCGCCGACGAGCCTGTGATCTGCGCCTTCCTGGTTTGCCACCAGGCCGATTGGTACGGCGCGTCTTCCGCTTTTTGCAGCAACTCCGAGTACGCGGTAAGCGTTTGCCCCATCGAAGTGGTGCGGTTGGCCAACACTTTCACAAAATCGGTGTAGCGGCCCAGTATGAAAAGATGAATGGCGAGGCTGCCCAGCAATGCAATGCCCGGCAAAATACCCGCGAAATACAATACCGCGATCACAAGCGACACTACCGGGTACCATCGCCAGGACAATGCCTTTTTCAACGGCGCCGGGAACACCTCTACTACCCACGCCTGAAATTCGCCCACGTGCTTCGCGGCATGTTCGTGTAGTAGCGCGGTCGCTTCCCACGCCTGGATGAGTTCGGGATGCCGGGCAAAATCGCTGGCAGCTGTCTGGCGAAGGCCTACCTCGGTTGCATTTGCAGGATTTTTAAGCCAGTTGGCCAGGCGGCGGCTTCCTTCGGCGGTGCGTGTGCGGTTGAGGAGTTTGAAAAGCGAGTATTCTCCGAAAATATCGAGGTCGTCGGAGTAATTATGGTCCTTTTCACGAAACTCCGTGCCGGTTTCAGGCCTTTTGAAACGCAGATCCATGCGAGCGAGCTCGTCATTGTTGATTTCGATCAGGTTTCGTTGAAAATTGCGGTTAATGCGTGCCTGTTGCTGTTTCCGCATTAAAATCAGGAAGATTACCAGCAACACCAGTATCCCGATTCCCCAGTAAGCAATGCCTGTTTTATTCCAAACCACCGCTAGCAGCACCATTCCCGCGAAGGCAGCGAGGCGGAGTAATGCAATGCGTTTGAACCTTTCATGTTCCTGTTGTTCCGCGACCGTCGCTTTTTCTTTTTGTGTTTGAAAAAATGATGCGGAATGGTTTGGCTCGGCGTTTTTCATGAAAGGGTTTCAGCGGTTTCAAATTGTAGTTTGATGAGATTGGCGTACACGCCGTCGGGAACGGTGCTCAATGCCTGGTGCGTGCCCGACTCGGCAATGCGGCCATCGCGCAGCACGTAGATCATATCGACCTTCCGGATCGTGGCGAGCCGGTGCGCGATCACGATCGTGGTGCGGTTTTTCATTAATTCGTCCAATGCAACCTGCACTAGTTTTTCCGATTCGGCGTCGAGTGAGCTGGTCGCTTCGTCGAGAATGAGGATTTTGGGGTCTTTCAAAATAGCCCTGGCAATGGCAATGCGCTGGCGCTGGCCGCCGGAGAGTTTGATACCCCTTTCACCTACTATGGTTTCAAAACCTTCGGGGAAAGATTCGATAAATTCCAGTGCGTGAGCACGCTTTGCCGCATCGATGATAGCTTCCCGCGATGCGGAAGGTCTTCCGTAAGCAATGTTTTCATAGATCGTCCCGCCAAAAAGCATTACTTCCTGCGGTACGATCGCGATATTTTTCCTTAATGCCGAAACCCCGTATTCGTTTACCGGCTTCCCATCGACGAGTATTTCGCCGGATTGATGTTGGTAAAAACGCATCAGGAGCTGTACAATGGTCGATTTGCCCGCGCCGCTGTATCCTACCAAAGCGATTTTTTCACCCGCCTGAACATCCAGCGAAACGCCTTTCAGCACCGGCAGGTCCGCGCGCGATGGATAAGCGAAATGCACATCCTGATAAGTTACCCGGCCCTCGATCTGGCTTGCTACCGCATGTTGTGCTTCGTCGGCGGAAACTTCCGGCGTTTCTCCCAGTATTTCGAAAATGCGTTCCGAAGCGCCTACCGTGCGGTTAATTTGCGCGTACAAGTCACCCATCCCGTTGATCGACGCGCCGATGAAGGTGGTGTAGAGGATGAATGTAAAAAGGTCGGAAAGCCCGAACTCGCCGGCCTGTACCAATGCCGCTCCGTACCAGATCACGCCCACGATCCCGCCGAACATTGCAAAAATGATGAATGAAGCGAATGCGCCCCGGAGCCGGGCGGCATGGAGCGAAAGGTCGATCACACGGTCGAGGATCGTGCGGTAACGATTGATTTCCAGCGGTTCATTGGTAAATGCCTTCACTACATTCACGGATTGCAGCGTCTCTTCTACCACCACATTCGCAGCCGCATACTGGTCCTGCGCCTTGCGTGCGAGTACGCGCGTGTGACGCCCGAAGAATACCGACGCCACGCCCAGAATAGGGACCGTAGCCAGCATGAAGAGCGTCAGTTTCCAGGACGTATAAAAGAGAATGGACATCCCGACGATCAGCGTCGCCATTTGCCTGAAAAGCTCGGCGAGTGTGAACGATAGCAAGCCTTGCAGCTGCGCAACATCGGAAGTAATGCGGCTGGTGAGCTCGCCCACGCGGCGCTCTTCCAGGAACGGGACAGGTAATGTGATGATTTTGCTGAAAACATCCATCCGGATATTGTTAACAGCCATTTCACTCACTTTGGAAAAAAGATAAATCCGGAAAAACGAAAATATCGCCTGGCCGAGCAGGACGACGAAAAGCAGCATGGTGATCTGGTTGATCGTGAACCGGGATTTGCCCTCAATCACCTCGATAATGCTTCCTACCAGCTTCGGAAATGCGAGCGACGTGGCCGTGGACAATACCAGAAACAGCATTCCCGCCGCGAACAGCATACGGTAGGGACGCAGGTAGCGCAATAGCTGGAGTGTGATTTTCAGGCCTTCCCACTTGATCTTTCTGACTGCAAACGGGGATCGGGTTTCATTGTTGGCCATTAGATTATGTGTACACCGGAAATCAGTTTTAACCCGGTTGGATGAACATTCGATAGTTAGCCTGCAAAAATAAGCATTAATTCAAAGCCGCCCGGGTAGGGCCGCTCAGGAAGGGCATTACCACCAAGTTTACGTGCGATTGTGCGCAAAAATTCCTAATTTTTCAATGAACGGACGATGTGCCTTTTTGCCGGTATAAAAAATGTTGTAAAAAACTTTCGAACCCCAGGCAACCCTGCTTTTCAATTCGACGTATAAGTTCAAAAAAAGCAAATAGCATGCCCGAGTATAACTCCGCCGTTCTTCAAGAACTACTCGACGGCTGTTTACAAAAAAACCGCCGCAGTCAGGAGCTGTTGTATAAGCAGTTTTACGGCTATGCTATGAGCATTTGTTTACGCTATACACGCAGCCGGGAAGAGGCGAAGGAAATACTCAACGATGGATTCTTGAAGGTTTTCACGAAGCTCGAAAGCTTTGATGCAAACCGGCCATTTAAAACCTGGTTGAGCAGAATCATGATTAATACAGCCCTCGATCATTACAGACAGGAAGTTCGCAGAGATGTTTTTGACGACGTGGAGGTGGCGGAGCAAGTGTCCGTCGACGAAACGGTTATCAGCAAGCTTTCGCATGAAGAGCTGGTCGGACTGATCCAGCGCCTGACACCGGCATACCGGCTGGTATTCAGTTTGTCGGTCATTGACGGTTACACACACGAAGAAATTGCAGAACAACTGAGTATTTCGGTTGGGGCGTCAAAGTCAAATTTGTCGCGAGCAAGGGAAAAGTTGAGAGAAATGTTATCCAAGATTAATATTGACGACTATGATAGAGTTGCCAGATGACGAACTGGACAAGCTCTTCAGAAAGTCATCCGAAGAGCTTGATCCGACATACGAACCCGACGACTGGAATGACCTGCGGAAGCGCCTCGACCAGCAGGATGGGAAATCTCCGGCCGGATGGTTGCGGAAATGGTGGCCTGCCGGCTTGCTGGCATTGCTGATACCGATCGGGATGGTATTGTACTCCTGGAAAGGGGAGGATGGAGGAAAGGGAGAAGGGAAGGAGAAGTCAGGTGTTGTTGGGAATGGGGAGAATGGAGGAATGGGAGTAAGGGAGGAAGGAGTAGGGGAGGATAGAGGCTTGGAGGCTGCTGATAGCGAGTCGGGTGTTGGTAGGGAGTCAGATGTTGTTGAAGGGGCGGGAGGTTCGGGCGTGGGCTCGGATGTGAAGAAGGAGCGTGGGGCTGATGCGAATGTGGATAATGGAAGCCCGGCTGTGGATAATGCAAATGAACCGCTTGCCAAAAGAGACAAAGTTGCTGGTAACGGCAAAAAAGATATTGGTAACAAACTGAAAACCAGTGAAGGAGATCCTGGTAAATCTTCCTCTAAATCAGAATTGAATGCTGCTGTTGCGAACAATGGCAGAAAACTATTGCCCCGGAGCCGATCTAAGGCAGGCGGAGTGTACTTAGAGCCTAACCGCTCAAAAGTGGAAGGAGGCGACGGGGCTCTTTCTTTTAAAAATAATGCGAATACACCGGACAGCGAGACTGCTCTGCCGCAAGCAAACGGCCAGCAGGTAATCGCGAGCGAATCCACGGTGATAGCTGATGAACCGGTCAGGACATTGATTTCGGCATCCGCATTGAATGGTAAGGGGTTGAAATGGAATACATTGGCATTGCCCGGGATTTCGGAGCCGGTATATGAACTCCCGGAAGCGCCAGCGCCGCCGAAGCAATCGTCCATTTCGGCAGATGACCGGCCGCTTTGGGCCGTCAGATTTGGCTATTCACCGGATTTGAGCACGGTAGGATTGAAGGATTTTTCGAAACCAGGCACGTCGGTGTCGCTGCTGGTGGAATATGCGGTGTTGCCGCGGCTATTTATTCAAAGTGGCGCAGTTTGGAGCAGGAAGGATTACTATGCACCGGCAGACGCCTATCAGATACCAGCAAAGCCACATTATTATCCGCCTCCGATGACGGGTATCGATGGAATTTGTAAAGTGTTGGAAGTGCCTTTGAATTTGCGCTATGACATTGTGCTGAGAGAGCGGTCGCGGTGGTTTGCAAGCGGCGGTTTTTCCTCCTATCACATGAACAGCGAAAAGTACAAATACTATTTCGTCGACGAGAACGATCCTAAGATTATGAATCGAGGCTGGAATGGAACAACCGGCTGGTATTTTTTCAGCCACGCCAATGTTTCCGCCGGTTACGAATACAGAATATCCCGCAAGCTTTCCCTGCTTGCAGAACCGTCGATCCGGATACCGCTCAAACGCGTCGGTTACGGAAAAGTGAACCTCATTACTACCGGCCTCTGGCTATCGGTGCGCTACACTCCTGTTTTCAAGTGAGCACTATGCCCACATTACCATTGCATTGTATCTTCTAATTAATTCATTACTACTATGAACTCAATTGAAAAAGGAAGCATGAAGCGGGGAGATTTTCTCCGCAGCCTCGGGCTGAGTACCTCAACGTTAATGGCATTCTATTGCCTCGGCACCACTATGACAGCCTGCGGATCGAAAGACGACGATCCCAATCCGGATCCGGACCCAGATCCGGGAAGCGGTGGCAATGGCGTATCGGGTACGACCACCGGCAACAATATCAATTTCACGGTGGATATGACCAAATCTCCTTATACCGACCTGAAAACCGCGGGTACCGGCAGGGTTATCGGAGATGTCCTCGTGGCTTTACCGACAACCGGCAGTTATGTAGCCTTATCGAAAATATGTACGCACGAGGGTAATACGGTAGGTTACAGAAAAAACCAGAACGATATTCAGTGCCCGGTACACCAATCCGAATTCACATTGACCGGCGCCGTAAAGCAAGGACCGGCTGTCAATCCGCTCAAAACGTATACAGTGACCGTTTCCGCTGACGGCAACACTTTAACCGTGAAAGCTTAATCCGTTATACCATGAAAGTACTCCGCCTACTCGTGATGTTGATGTGTTTATCAACAGTATTATATGCACAGGATGATCTGCTGAATGAGCTGTCGAAGCAAGACAGCGCGCAAACCGTTCCGGTATCCGCCACTTTCAAATCGACCCGCGTGGTGAATGGCCAGTCGGTGGAAACGATGAAGAAGAAGCACCTCGATTTCCGGATTTCGCACCGTTTCGGGAAGCTGAATTCGGGAGCCTACCAGTTCTTCGGGCTCGACCAGGCTACCATGCGCCTGGGTTTCGAATACGGATTGACCGATGATTTTGAAATAGGAATCGGCCGTAGCACGTCGCAGAAAGTGTATGACGCTTTTGCGAAATATAAAGTGCTGAAACAAAGCACCGGAGCGCGGAATATCCCGGTTTCGATCACATTGTTCGGTGGTACCGGGGTAGCTACGCTGGATAAGGAGCGGGAGTTTCAGGATAAACTGTATTACACGGCGCAAGTGCTTATCGCACGGAAATTCGGTGAACGGTTGTCGCTGCAATTATCGCCAACTTACCTCTACCGTACCATGCCGGATGTGCAGGGCGATGAAAAAGTGGTGTTGGCAGTGGGTATTGGCGGCCGGTTCAAGCTTTCGAAGCGCGTTTCGCTGAATGGCGAATACTTTTACACAGCGCGTGAGAAAAACACGGTTACGGCCCCTTACCACGATTCCATGTCGTTCGGCGTCGATATCGAGACCGGCGGGCATGTTTTCCAACTGCATTTTACCAACTCCCTCGGCATGATCGAGAAACAGTTTATCGGCGAAACCACCGGCAGCTGGGGCAAAGGCGACATCCATTACGGGTTCAACATTTCCCGTACATTCAGCTTTGACAAGAAGAATAAGAAGCAGCCAAACTGATCCAAACTATGAAACTGCATTTTTTTCGCGTGGCCTGCCTGGCCATGTTCAGCACCGCTTTGCTTTCCGCGACCGCATTTGGGCAAATGTTCACCACTTCCGGCGGCAATACGAAGTTCTCGGCGACTACGCCTTTGGAAAATATCGAAGCGGAGAATAAAAAGTCGCAGGTGATCCTGAACACGGCCAACAACGAGATCGCGATACGGATGAACATGCGGGAGTTTTCCTTTCCGAACAAGCTCATGCAGGAACATTTCAACGAAAACTATATCGAATCGGTGAAGTACCCCACGGCTACGTTCGCAGGGAAGGTCGATAAGGCGCCGGATTATACCAAAGACGGCGAATATGACGCGTCGGCGACCGGGAAATTTACGGTTCACGGCGTTACCAAAGAGCGGACGATCAAGGGAAAGATGAAGATAGAGGGCGGTAAGATCACGATCAGTTCCGATTTTGAAGTAGCGCTCGTGGACCATAATATCGAAGTGCCCAAAGTGGTTTTCGTGAAAATCGCGCAGATCATCAAGGTGAAGTCGCAATATATTTTGTCTCCCAAAAAATGATAAAGACCTGCGGTCCCACGGTCCGGCAACATTCATAGCGTTGTCGGAACCCGGATCTCAGGTCTTTATTAAAACTGTGGGGTGTTACAGACTTGGTAAGCCTTTCTTGAACTTGCCAAGTCTTTTTCCTTATCTTCTGCGACGTCTGCGGGCAGGCTTTCTTTTCCGAACCGGTTTTTTCCGTACCGGCGCTTTTTTAACGGTAGTTTTGCGTACCGGCGCGGCTACGGCCTCTTCTTCCTCCTCATCTTCTTCGCTCAATGCTTCATCGGTTGCTGCGGCGGTTTCGGTAATTGCTACGGTTTCGTTCGTTTCCTTCTGGTCCACATAAGGCAGGCGCACGGCTGCTATTTGTTCGATATTGGAAGTATTTTCGATCGGGCGCATCCGGTACGAGTACGTGTACGTGCGTGCGGGGAGCAGGTACGCCTCATGCACGCGGGGAGACCAGCTATCGTCCCCACCGAGGCCCATTTGCGCCAGGTCGATATTTACGACGGTAGAAGTACCGCGGTTCAGCACCGCCGCGCGGCGTTTGGCGGCGAGCAGGTCTTTGTCCGTATAATCATGCACGTTGAAGTTGAATGCAGTATCGCTTAATACGAGTAAGCCGATGCCTTCCGCATTGGTAACTGTGGCCCAGCGGACGGCGGTTTTGTTACCGTTTTCTTGTGGGGTAATGTAAGGGAAATGCTGCTCGGCCACCGTTCCGGCGTAAACGCCTATTTTTCCGCTCGTCTTGCGGTCGGCATAAGTTTCGTGCGGGCCGTTGCCATACCATTGCGTTTTGGTAAACGCGGCGGGCATTTTCAGCTGCATTCCCACTTTTGCAAGCGACGGCCATTCGCCCCGTGGGGTGAATGTGTTTTGTACATGAATGTCGCCCGAAGCATAAACCATATACACCGACTGCACATCCATTTCGCCTTTGGCTTGTTTCAATGTCTGGTTGAGCGTCACCTTGTAAATCTGCGCGGTGGGCTTCTGGGTTTTCATTTCCGAGGAAACGCGCTCCAAGGTGTCGAGGCCGCAATTGCGCCACTGGGAAGCATAGCTTTTCGCGGCGCCGCCTTCGTCATTATCCGTCGGCACCCGCCAGAAATTGGCATATGGGCCGCTTTCGAGCATTTCGTCCTTTTTGTTTTTGAAAGAAATCATCCGGCCTTCGTTTTTATCGAAAACTACGGTGAAATCGGTGCCGACAATCTGCACGCGGGCAGCTGTAACCTGGGCAATGCGGAGCGGGCGCTCGCTGTACAGGCTGAGGTTAGGGCGCGGCGCGGCCGGTTTCACTACCGGCACCTGGTGCCACGCGACTTCATGGCCTTTCGGTGCCCAGATTGTGGCTTCTTTTAGTCTTAAACTGATGTTCAGGAAATACTCCGCATTGGGTTTGGAAGCGGCGGGAAGTTCGTAGGGAATGCTAATCTGCTGTTTCTGGCGCGCCAATGCATTCAGGTTCGTAATGCTGCCGCCTTTGCCCACTGCTTTGCCATTTTCGATGACCGACCACACGAGTTCAAATGCATTCAGCGACTGGAAATCGTAGGTATTTTGCAGGGTAACAGTTTTTGCCCCGGCTTTGAGCGTGTCCGGCATTTCGAATTTCACATATTGATATACCTTTTTTACCTCGTTCAGCTCGGGTTGCGGTGTACGGTCGGGGTTTACGAGGCCGTCGCCGGCATTGGCGCCGTCGATGTAGTTGAAATAATCCCAGTACTCGGTACCGTCGGGGCGTTTCAGTTTCAGTCCCTGATCCACCCAATCCCAGATGAAGCCGCCTTGCATAGTGGGGTATTTTTCGATTAAATCCCAATATTCTTTCAGGTTCCCAATGCTGTTGCCCATCCCATGCGCGTACTCGCAGACGATCAGCGGACGGGTTTTGTCTTTTTTAACCAGCTCCACCATGTCCTGCGTCGACGGGTACATCACCGAAACGATATCGAAACTACTCAGCGTCGTAGGTTTGTAATCCTTTCTTCCCTCATAATGAATAGGCCGGGTAGGATCGGCGAGCTTGATGAAATCGCCCATATCCACGAAGTTCTGCCCCATTCCCGATTCATTACCCAGCGACCAGATGATCACCGACGGGTGGTTTTTGTCGCGCTCGACCATGGCATTGCCTCTCGCCAGAAATGCGGAGCGCCATTGCGGGTTATCGGCCAGGATAATGTTTTTGCCCCACAATTCGTGGCTTTCGATATTCGCCTCGTCCATTACGTAAAGGCCGTATTGATCGCACAGGTCGTACCATTCGGAAGCATTGGGGTAATGCGAAGTCCGGACGGCATTGATATTGTGCTGCTTCATTAAGGTAATGTCCTTGATCATCGACTCGCGGCTGATCACGCGGCCCGTTTCCGGATCGAATTCGTGGCGGTTGACGCCCTTAATGGTTACCGCTTTCCCA
Organism: Dyadobacter soli; assembly: GCF_900101885.1. Lineage (GTDB taxonomy): Bacteria > Bacteroidota > Bacteroidia > Cytophagales > Spirosomataceae > Dyadobacter > Dyadobacter soli. The sequence goes on from NZ_FNAN01000018.1 coordinate 134,620, forward strand.
TTCACGAGCAATTGCCCGCTTTTGATCTTCACATCTCTGAAACCTACCCGCTGGCTAGTCGCTTCGAGGACCTTGCCATCCGAATTCATGAGCTGCACCGTCAGTGTGTAAAGGTTCGGTGTTTCGGCGCTCCATTTGGCAGGGCCAGGAACCGGCATTTCGGCGCGTATGGCACCTTCCTTACCCATTTCCAGCGTACCGACCATCTGGCTCACCGGCGTGGCGACGACGTTTTTGGAAACATCATACAATGTAAAAAGCACCTGGTGCGCGTGAATGGGCTGCTGGCCGTAGTTTTTGACATACGCGCTCAGTTTCAGCGTCGCGTTTTCGTGGTTCGCATCCAGAATGGTTCTTACGGAATAATCGGTGAGCACTACTTTGGGCAGCATCAGCAGGTTCACATCACGGAAAATGCCCGAAAGGCGCCAATAGTCCTGGTCTTCGAGGTAGCTGCCATCCGACCAGTTGATTACTTCCACGGCCAGGTTATTCACACCGGCTTTCACATCTTCCGTCACATCGAATTCAAACGGCGTCATGCCGTCCTCGTGGTAACCGATCGCGACGCCGTTCAACCACACATAGCAAGCCGATTGCACACCGCCGAAATGGAGGAACAGCTGTTTGTCCTTTACATCGGCCACCGTGAAAGTGGTACGGTACATACCTACCGCATTGGTATCCGCTGTAATGCGCGGCGGTGTGGCTTTGAATGGGTGTTTGATATTACTGAAAATCGGGCGGTCGTATTTGCGGCCTTCGCGTGCGCCCACGACCTGCCAGTTGGACGGTACCGGGATATTGTCCCAGCCTGCATCGGGCGTTTTGGGGTCGTAGAAATTCAGCTGCGCCTTCGCTGGGTGCTGTGCCCATTTGAACTTCCAGGTGCCATTCAGCGACTGCACGAACGGGCCTTTTTTGTCCATCGCCAATGCGGCTTTTTCCGAAGCGTAAGGGAAAAAATCGGCGCGTGGCTTCTCGGTATTGATGCTGACCACCTGCGGGTCCTGCCATTCAGGAATGGCCTGGGCATGAGCCTTGTGGTTCAGTATTTGTATTAAAAAAAGCAGTATCGGAAATCCGCAGCGGGTAGAAAAAGACATATTGAATGGCCAGGCAAGCACGCGTTTTTATTTGGGGCTAAAATTAGGTATAAACCAAAAGAAACGGAGGCAAAACCGGGGCGCTATGAAGTTTTATTTGAAGAATGCCTTTAATTTGCCCTTACATGTAAATTCTCTGTTATGCTGTTAGCCGTCGACCTTGGCAATACCGACACCGTTTTCGGGCTTCATGATTCCGGTAACTGGGAGCACATCTGGCGGATGCGCTCACTCGTTCAGGAAAACGAGGCGCATTACGAATCGAAGCTCCGGCTGCATTTCCTGGAAGCAGGTTTGTGGTTCGGGGATGTGGAAACGGTGGTGGTAAGCAGCGTCGTGCCCGCATTGACGCCTATTATACTGAGAATGCTCCGTTCGCTGTTTGGCGACGGTGTGATCGTAGTCGGGCCGGACGTTTACCCTGCATTGTCTATTGAAATCGACCATCCCCACGAAATTGGCGCGGATTTGATTGCGAATGCGGTGGCCGTTTCTACGCGGTATCAGCAGAATTGCGTGGTCGTCGATTTTGGTACTGCATTAACCTTTACTACTGTTTCCAAAGACAGCAAAATCCTGGGCGTGGCTATATTGCCGGGGCTGATCACGGCCGTGAAAGCATTGTTCGCCAACACTGCGCAATTACCGGAAGTGCCGTTGCAGCTTCCACAGTCCGCCATCGGCAAAAATACAGTCGAAGCGATTCAGGCGGGTATTTTGCTGGGTTATGAAGGTTTGGTGAAATCGCTGTTGGGCCGCATCCGTACCGAGATGGGCGGGGAATGCATTGCCGTTGCCACAGGCGGTTTATCGTCCATCATCGATACCCTGCGCGACGAGTTTACAGAAATTGACAGAAACTTAACATTGGACGGCCTGCGCATTATCGGAGAAAGTCTCAGGGCGTAGTTTTGAAATAGCCATTTTCAATCAATGGTAAATCAGTAACCGGCTGGTTGTACAAATATGCCCAACAAGGAATGATCACTTCCTGACTATCCCTGACCAATTCCTGACTACATCTGACAGGTACCACCTTCCTGACATACAAACTCGCTGCCTCGTCTTCCAAAACATCCTCATATTCATCCAGTTCATTAAGTATTTCAAGGGAGTTTAACTGATAAATTTCCCCATGTACGCGCGTAGGCGCATCAGGCTCGTACAACGCGCCCGGGTACCACTCGACGCGGAACAATTTTCCATTGAAATACCCTTTTCCGATATAGTTTGCAGACAACCGGAGTTTGCGCGCATAGGGGTTGTCGAAACCCTGCATCAAAGTGCCGTAAGTGAATAAATTATATAACTTTTCCATTCTGCTGGCAGAAGATCACAAATTGCGCTTAATGCTGAACTGTATTTTTCTTATATTTACATGTAAGCTTCTTCATTATACTAATATACCGTTATGTACGAAAAGAACCTTGGTACAAAACAAAAAGCATTAAGGATCAACCTCGACCGACGGATCTACGGATCGTTTGCGGAAATCGGGGCGGGTCAGGAAACGGCGGCTTACTTCTTCAAAGCCGGCGGCGCATCCGGAACCATTGCAAAGACGATGTCGGCCTACGACATGACGTTCAGCGACGCGATATACGGGACGGAAGAGGGAGGCAGGTACGTGGTGGAATCCCGACTGATGAAAATGCTCAACCGCGAATATAACCTGGTCGAAAAAAGGCTTTCGGAAAAACGCGGTGTGGACAGCACCTTTTTTGCATTTGCGAATACCGTAGTAGCCCTCAATTTCCAGAAAACGAACGAATCGCACGGCTGGATCGGCCTGCAATTCCAGCTTACGCCCATGGGCCCGACGAACTACGTCGTGATCCACGTGCGTATGCGCGACGATGAGAATATCCTGCAACAGCAGGCATTGGGTATTATCGGTGTGAACCTGATTTATGGTTGTTATTACTACTATAAATCGCCCGAAATCCTGCTCATGTCGCTCATGGACGACCTGACGATCGATCGCATTGAAATCGACATGGTACGTTTCAGCGGACCGGATTTTGCCAAAGTCGATAACCGCCTCATGAGCTTGCGGCTCGTGAAAAATGGCTTTACCGACGCCGCGTTGTTCGGCAGCGACGGCGGTGTGTTACAGCCTTCGGAAGCATTGTACAAAAAGCACATTCTCATGATGCGCGGCCGCTTGCGCCCGATCACGAACGTGCATATCGACCTGATCAGCAATGGTCAGCGGCAGTTCCTGGCCGAGGAAGATGTTGATGAATCCAAAGTGGTGCTCATTTCGGAGCTCACATTGCATAACCTCAAAGCCGGCGACCGTGATATCGACGAGAAGGACTTCCTCGACCGCGTGGACATTCTCTGCTCGCTGGGGCATATGGTGATGATTTCCAACCATCATGAGTATTACCGGTTGGTAGCTTATCTCTCGCGCTTGACGAAACTGAAATCCGGTCTGCTGCTCGGTAGCCCAAATTTGCAAGATATTTTCGAAGAAAAGCATTACCAGTTCCTGCAAGGCGGCATTCTCGAATCGTTCGCGACGCTGTTCAGCCGAAAGGTGAAATTGTATATTTATCCTACATTGCAGCCCGACGGCTCGGTTTACAGCTGCGAAAACTTCCGGGTACCCGATCATTTGCGGCCATTGTTCCAATACCTGATCGTGAACGACAAGATTGAGGATATCAAGAACTACAACACCGAGCATATGCATATCACCACCGATTTCGTGCTTGAAATGATCAAGCGCGGCGAACCGGGTTGGGAGAAGCTCGTGCCGGAAAATGTGGCAAAGATTATCAAGGAGAAATCGCTTTTCGGGCTTCCGAATGAGACAAATTATGTCGATACGGTGAAGCAGATTCACCAGGCTGTGGGGAATTTATAGAGATAGCATTAAATATTAGTTGATCTTCGCTTTTGGACATAAATTCTCGTTTATGTCCAAAATTTTATCCCCGCCAACCACTTTCGCGGGCAGGCTAAAATACCTCGGTCCCGGTTTCATTCTTTCAGCGGCCATTGTGGGTTCGGGCGAGCTCATCGCCACCACCGCATTAGGTGCGAAAGCGGGTTTCGTCATGTTCTGGCTGATTATTCTCAGTTGCCTGGTCAAAGTGGCATTGCAGCTGGAGTTCGGCAAGAATGCCATTTATACCGGCACATTCATCATGCATAACTTCAACAACCTGCCCGGTTTGAAGCTCGGGAAGGCGCATTGGAGCATTTGGCTCTGGCTTTCGTTGCAAGGGCTGAAACTCTTGCAGGTAGGCGGCATTGTGGGAGGTGTCGCGATTGTGCTGCACATGGGCTTTCCATTCATATCCGTCAATTGGTGGGCCATTGTTTCTGTATTAATTACCTCGTTCTGGGTTTACAAGGGCAATTACGGCCCGATAGAAAAAGGCTCGCTTGTGATGATCATCCTGTTCACGGTGGTCATTCTGATCTCACTCTTCTCCCTGCAATGGACACAATATGCCATTCATTGGCCGCAGATCGAAAGCGGCTTTCAGTTTTCGCTGCCTACTGCATTAGTTGCTACCGCATTCGGTGCATTCGGCATAACGGGCGTAGGCGGTGATGAAATCATGTATTACAATTACTGGTGCATTGAAAAAGGCTATGCCGCCTACACCGGGCCGAACGATGGTTCCAAGGAATGGTCGGAGCGGGCGAAAGGCTGGTTTCAGGTAATGTATCTTGATGCGGTGATGTCAATGGTCGTTTATACCATCGTTACCGCGGCATTTTACCTCCTAGGGGCGGCGGTGCTGCATTCCGGCGGAACGGTACCGGAGGGCTATGAGATGGTGGATACACTTTCCCGCATCTTCACCGAGACGCTGGGACCGTGGGCAAAGAACATCTTCCTGATCGGCGCATTCTTCGTGCTTTATTCCACATTATTTACCGCCGCCGCGAGCTGGGCGCGTGTCTGGGCAGATGCGTTCGGGCAGATTGGCTGGATGAAATTTGATTCCGCACAGGAGCAGAAGCAGAGTATCGGCATACTATCCTGGGTCCTTCCGGCGGTGTGGTGCATTTTGTTCCTGTTTTTTCAGGCGCCGGTGATGATGGTTATTCTGGGTGGTATCGCAACTTCGGTTTTGCTGTTGCTGGTCGTGTATGTGTCGCTCGTATTCCGCTACCGGGAGTTACCGGTTGCATTGAAGCCTTCGGTGACTTATGATCTGTTCTTTTGGGTCAGCGTACTGTCTATCCTGTTTGTAAGCGGCTACGGGATCGTTCAGATTATGTAGGTTGGAATAGTACTTAATTTGAAATGAGTAGTACTTTTTTATAGGTAACGAATAAGGGAGTTACTTCTGAATTTCGTCTAACTCATTGCCCGTCAGGTAAAATGTATTTCTTTCGAAATCCTAAATTCTTTCAAATGGACAAACCAAACGAAGTATCGAGAAGGAGCTTTATCAAAAACACCACAGGAGCGGCCGTGGCGCTTTCTATCCCGTCTGTCATCCCCGCGAGCGCGTTCGGCGCGAACGACCGCGTACGCGTGGCCGTGTTAGGCGTTAACGGGCGCGGCCAGAGCCACATTTCGGGTTTCAATGCATTGAGCAATGTGGAAGTAGCCACGCTATGCGACCCGGACAACAACATTTTGCAGAAACGTGCGCAGGAATTCGAACAGAAAACCGGCAAGAAGGTCAAAACCGAAAACGATCTGCGCAAGGTTTTTGACGACAAAACCATCGACGCCGTCAGTATCGCCACGCCAAACCACTGGCATGCATTGGCCGCCATTTGGGCGTGCCAGGCCGGTAAAGATGTGTATGTGGAAAAGCCGGGCTCGCACAACCTGCACGAAGGCCGTAAACTGGTAGAAGCCGCCCACAAATACAAAAGAGTGGTACAGCACGGCGTCCAGCTCCGCAGCTCGGAAGCATTGAAAGAAGCCGTGAAACACCTCCGCGACGGACTGATCGGCAATGTGTACATGGCCCGCGGACTCGTTTACAAATGGCGCCCGGATATTGGTGATAAAGGTACCGAACCGATCCCCGCCGGCCTGAACTATGACCTCTGGACCGGCCCGGCCGAAATGAAGCCATTCTCCCGCAACTACGTGCATTACGACTGGCACTGGCATTGGAATTACGGCAACGGCGATATCGGCAACCAGGGCATCCACGAAACCGACATGTGCATGTGGGGCCTCGGCGTCGACACTTTCCCCGACAAAATCACTTCCTCCGGTGGCAAATTCCTCTGGAACGACGCCAAAGAAACACCGGAAGTGCTGAGCTCGTCTTACGTTTACACCAAGGAAAAGAAGATCATCGAGTTTGAAGTACGCCCTTGGATGACCAACGACGAAGGCGGCGTGGGCATCGGTAACATCTTTTATGGCTCCGAAGGCTACATGGTGGTAAAAGGTTATGATTACTACGAAACTTTCCTCGGCAAGGACAAAAAAGCAGGCCCCTCGCGCAAGGCCGGCGGCGACCACTACAAAAACTTCATCGACGCCGTCATCGCCAAAGATCCAAAGCTGCTCAACGGGCCGGTTGAAACGGCGCATTTATCCTCCGGCCTGGCACATTTAGGCAACATAGCCTACCGCGTCGGCCGCGCATTGACATTTGATAACAAGACGGAGAAGTTTGTAGGGGATGAGGAGGCTAACAAACTGCTGACGAGGAAATACCGCTCGCCATACGCGCTGCCGCAGGTGGTGTAGGTTTGTATTGAAGTTTTGGAATTATTGTTCAACTGAAAAGTTCTCTTTACGAGAACTTTTCTTATATTCACACACGTTAATATGAAGATACATCTGATTAAAGAACAAACCATTGACAACTTTATCCTTGATCACGCAAGAAGTAAATCGTCATTCAAAAATTGGCTGACAAATTTGAAGACAGCGCGCTGGCAAGCTCCTGAGGAAATACGGGAAACCTACCCTTCGGCGGACATTCTTGGAAACGGTTCTGACAGGGTTGTGTTTGATATTGCCGGAAACAACTACCGTATGATTTGTAAATACTTTTTCGGGCCAAATCGAGTGCATTTGTCGATATGTTGGATCGGGACACACGCGGAATACACACATTTATGCAAGCGAGGACTGCAATATTCAATTTACATATACTAGCATGGAAACGTTGAGATACAAGGTTATCAGGAATTTGGAGCAGTACAACAATTACTGTAATGAGCTCATCCAAATGTTGGAATCGGAGAATCCTGATCGGTATGAAGAAGAAATTGACCTATTGACTGTCCTGATAGATCACTATGACGCAGAGCATAGTACTATAAGAAGTGACGCCGATCCGGTCGAGTTGCTGAAAATTCTCATGAAGGATCACAAGATGAAGGCGAAGGACATTGCCGAGCTGCTGAACGTGAGTAAAGGCTATGTCTCCGAGATTTTAAACTACAAGAAGGGTATGTCCAAGGAAGTCATCCGTAAACTGGCCACGCGTTTTGCGATGAGGCAGGAGGCATTCAACAAGCCTTACCGGTTGGAGGGTGAGAGAATGATGGAGGAAGAGGCGGATGCTTTAATGCATGAAACCGTGAATCCGTAATATTGAATAATTATTTTGAACACTATACCGATGAATCACTATCAAGAAATCACGCGCTATCTGGACAATGCCCGGGAGATACTCAGTACAAAGGCCAACAAAGAAGGGCAAGAGTACAAAGACATCAAGTATGTGCAAATGGCGTCAGGAACAGCTTATAATGCCGCACTGATGATTGCCGACGAATATTTGCGGAAGAAGGAAGGGGCTAAGTTTACGAAGCCTAACAGCATTGACGAATACAGAATTCGGCTAAGTAAGCATCACAAGACCTTGCTTTCCTATTTGAACGAAGCCTACGATACTTTGCATTTGGCAGGTTACTATCACGGGACACCATCGGTCAGGACGATTAAGGTAGGGATGGAAGCTACGCAAAAGATGCTTGCATTGATAGACTGATTTAAAGGTCAAAACTCAAACATAAAAAGCGGCCGACAGTAAGCCTGCCGGCCGCTCTTATATCTATTCCCGTTCACTTCAGTGAACGGAGGGCTCGAATTTCTAAGTTCTTTTACCCGAGTTTTAAGTTCTTAAAGAACAGAAAAATCAAACGATTCCAAATACTTCGTAGTGAAATTCCCTGACTTAAACCCAGGGTCATCCATCAACTTAATATGGAACGGGATCGTAGTTTTAATCCCTTCAATCACAAATTCCTGTAATGCACGCTTCATACGGGTAAGCACCTCCTCGCGTGACTGGCCGCTCACGATCAGTTTCGCGATCATCGAGTCGTAGTTTGGCGGGACGGTGTAGCCGCTGTACACGTGGCTGTCGATGCGTACGCCGTGACCGCCGGGGAAATGCAGGTTGGTGATTTTACCCGCCGCCGGACGGAATCCGTTTGATGGGTCCTCCGCATTGATACGGCATTCCATTGCATAAAGCTTTGGCGTGTAATTTTGCCCTGAGATTGGCTCGCCTGCCGCTACTTTGATTTGCTCCTTAATCAGGTCAAAATCAGTAACTTCTTCTGTTATCGGGTGCTCTACCTGGATACGCGTATTCATTTCCATGAAGTAGAAATCGCCGTGCTTGTCGACCAGGAACTCGATGGTACCGGCACCTTCGTAGCCGATCGCCTGAGCGCCTTTAATCGCCGCAGCACCCATTTTCTCGCGCAACTCAGGGGTGATGATAGGGGATGGCGTTTCTTCTACCAGCTTCTGGTGACGACGCTGGATCGAGCAGTCGCGTTCCGAGAGGTGGCATACTTTCCCGAACTGGTCGCCGATGATCTGGATTTCGATGTGACGAGGCTCTTCCACGAATTTTTCGAGGTACAAACCGTCGTTCCCGAATGCAGCCGCAGATTCCGTACGGGCGTCGTTCCACGCTTTCTCGAATTCTTCGGGCTTGTTGATCACACGCATTCCGCGTCCGCCACCACCCGCAGTCGCTTTCACGATTACCGGGTAACCGATGCCTTCTGCGAGTTCTTTGCCTTGTTCAAGCGATTCGAGCAAGCCTTCCGAACCAGGTACTACCGGCACGCCAGCTGTGATCATCGTCGCTTTGGCAGTAGCCTTGTCGCCCATCCCGTTGATCTGGGCAGCGGTTGCGCCGATGAATTTGATACCATAGTCGGCACAGATTTGCGAGAATTCAGCGTTTTCCGACAAGAATCCGTAACCAGGGTGGATCGCGTCCGCGCCGGTTACTTCCGCTGCCGAAATGATATTCTGGATGCTCAGGTACGATTGCCGGCTGGGTGGAGGACCGATACAAACGGCCTCGTCGGCAAACCGCACGTGAAGGCTGTCGCGATCGGCTGTCGAGTATACTGCGACAGTCTTGATGCCCATTTCACGACAGGTCCTGATTACACGCAGGGCGATTTCGCCCCGGTTAGCAATGAGTATCTTTTTAAACATTTAATTCAGTGAGTTTTCGTTCGCTGCATTATGCAGGTTCAACCAGGAACAATGGCTGGTCGAATTCTACCGGAGTTGCGTTTTCAACCAGGATCTTGACGATTTTACCTGATACTTCGGATTCGATTTCGTTGAACAGTTTCATCGCCTCGATCACGCACACAACTTTACCCGGCTTGATCTCGTCACCGATGTTGGCAAATGCAGGCGTTTCAGGGCTCGATGCGCGGTAGAATGTACCGATCATCGGGGATTTAATGGTAATGAGGTTCGAAGAAGCTGGTTCTTTGGAAACCGCTGGCTCAGCCGATGCTACCGGTGCCGCCGCTGCGGGAGCCGCAGGAGCGATTGCAGGCGCAGATGCCGCAACGGGTGCCGATGTGTAGGCTACGACCGGTGCAGTGGCAAAGCGTTTTACCTTGATTTTCAGATCTGCCGTTTCAATATTCACTTCATCAAGTCCCGACTGGGCAATGAAGTCAATCAGTTTTTGAATTTCTCTGGTTTCCATTTAATTAAGATTTAACCCTTTCTACGTAATCGTATGTGCGTGTGTCAACTTTGATTTTCTGGCCTTCTTCGATGAACAAAGGAACCATAATCCGGGCGCCGGTTTCAACCTCGATCGCTTTCTTGGGCGAGTTAGCCGTGTCGCCCTTCAGGCCGGGTTCCGAGTAGGTAACGGTCAGCTCGACAAACGGAGGCAATTCGCAGAGGAGCGCACCATCGGTTTCAGTATTGATCAGGATCTCAACTTCCTGTCCTTCCTTCATCAGGTCGGCGTTGGTCACCAGTTTTTCGTCGATCAGTACCTGGTCGAATGTCTCCGAGTTCATGAAGTTGTAGCCAACTTCGTCTTTATATAGGAACTGGAACTTGTGACGCTCCACACGTACGGGCGTGATGCCTGCGCCTGAGGAGAATGTGTTATCCAGAACTTTGCCGCTAGTAAGGCTTTTCAGTTTGGTACGTACGAACGCGTTGCCTTTTCCGGGTTTCACGTGTTGGAATTCAATCACCTGAAAAAGATCATGGTTGAAATGGATCACCAAACCGTTACGCAAATCTGCAGTAGTTGCCATTTTTATGCTAATGAATTGTATGATAATGCTTTAATGAAAATCACATGCCTACGCTCCGATACCCCATTTGAGGTACATCGCGCCCCAGGTAAAGCCTCCGCCGAAAGCGGCCAGTATCAGGTTGTCGCCCTTTTTAAGTTGTGATTCATAATCCCACAGGCAGAGCGGAATCGTCGCCGCCGTGGTATTTCCGTATTTATGTATGTTCATCATCACCTTGTCCATGCCTACACCCATGCGGTTGGCGGTGGCTTCGATGATCCGGCGGTTGGCCTGGTGAGGGACCAGCCATGCTACGTTGCCGCTGTTCAGGCCGTTGCGCTCCATAATGTCGGCGGCAATGTCGGCCATGTTGGTCACGGCAAATTTGAAAACCTGCGCACCATCCTGATAAACGTAATGCAGCCTGTTATCTACCGTTTCATGGGTAGGCGGGTAGCGGCTTCCCCCGGCTTTCTGGTTGAGGTAAGGATAACCCGCCCCATCCGATTTGATGATCGAGTCGAGAATGCCGTTTCCTTCGGTATCAGGTTCCAGGAGCACAGCGCCCGCGCCGTCTCCGAAAAGGATACAGGTCTTGCGGTCGGTGTAGTCGACGATGGCGGACATTTTATCCGAACCTACGACGATCACCTTTTTATATTTTCCGGTCTCGATGAATTGCGAGCCGAGTGTCAATGCATAAATAAAACCCGAGCAAGCGGCCTGGATGTCGAAGCTTCCGACATTGCGGATGCCGACCATGTCGCAGATAAGGTTAGCAGTGCAAGGGAAAACAAAATCGGGTGTGGTGGTAGCGCAAATGAGCAGGTCGACTTCTTCTGGGCTTGTACCGGTTTTGGCGAGCAATCCCTTTACAGCCTCCGCGCCCATATGTGAACTTCCTAAACCTTCGCCTTTCAGAATACGTCTTTCCTTGATACCTGTGCGGCTAACGATCCATTCGTCGTTTGTCGCAACCATTGTTTCTAATTCTGCATTAGTCAACACATAATCAGGCACATAACCTTGTATTCCTGTTATAGAGGCTTTAATTTGGGTCATGATAAATCAACTATTCAAAATCCGAATAGATTTGGTAAAAAGGGACAGTTTCAGTTTTTTCATAGTCATGTGGTTGTCAGCATCCGTTGTTAGCTCAATGCCTGGGCAATATGCAGATAAGCTTTGGATTTCACCTGCTTGTAAGCCCAGCCAACCATATTTTTGATGGCCAGAGGCGTTGAAACCCCGTGCGCGATCATCACATTTCCATTCACCCCGATAATGGGACTGCCTCCAATGGACTCGTAGTTCGTTTGGTCGATAAAATCGTCCTGGAAACCTCTTTTCTTCGAAATCTCGTAAAGAGACTCTCCGAGTTTAAACAAAATATTGCCGGTAAAGCCGTCGGTTACGATCACGTCGGCCTTGTTGGTGAAGAGATCTTTCCCTTCGATATTTCCGATAAAATTAATGCGCTTGTTTTGTTTCAGCAGGGGATAGGTGGCCTGTGAAGTGAGGGAGCCTTTTTGCTCTTCTTCCCCGATGTTCATCAATGCAACCCGCGGCTTGTCGATCTGGAAAGTATGCTGGGCGAAAATCGAGCCGATTTCGCCAAACTGCGAGAGCACTTCCGGCTTGCAATCGGCATTGGCACCGATGTCGAGCATAACGGCATAACCGCCACCAACCTGTGGCACAAGGCCTGCGATGGCAGGGCGAAGAATACCTTCAATGGCTTTAATGCTGAAAAGGGCGCCCACGTGCATGGCACCTGTATTTCCTGCACTGCAGAATATGTCTACCTCTTTTTCTTTCAGAAGTTTGAAACCCACGCCAATGCTGGAATTGGGTTTTTGAGAAAGGGCTTTGGTAGGATGTTCCCCCATCTCAATTACATCTTCTGCGTGAACGACGTCAACATTAGTAGGCGTAAAATTGTGCTGGTTGAAAATATCCCAGATCACGTTTTCACGGCCAATTAAAACGATTCTCGCCTCGGATGGTAGCTCAGAAGAGGCTTGGATCACCCCTTCAACAATTGCTTGCGGAGCTAAATCTCCCCCCATAGCATCTACCGCAATTTTCATTTACACGCTGTTATTTTGACAAATAAGTTAGAAACCGAAGGTGTAAATTTAGCAGATGTGCCGCAGTAAAAAAGAATTTCGCAACAACTTTTATAGGGCTGCTGCGAAATTGAATTGCTCATCGACTGAAACTAAACCGTTTTAGTATAGTTCTCAACTACAACCTTTCCTCTGTAAACCAGGTTGCCTTCGTGTACGTGCGCACGGTGCAATTGGTGGATTTCTCCGGTTGTAGCATCAGTTCCCAACTGCTTTCCGGTAAGGAAATCGTGCGCTCTGCGTGAATCGCGACGGGTGCTGGAATGTCTCCGCTTAGGATGTGCCATGATATTTTTGGTCTATTGTTATTTACTATTTATAGTCTCCTCCGTCGATTAAGATCGACGGGAATCGATTCTCTTTTTTCTCCTTCCGTCAGCTAAAGCAGACGGTAATAGATTTTTTTTCTTTCAATCCTTTACCGTCGGTTTTAACCGACGGGTCGAAAAAGAAAGTTACTTTTTCAGTTTTTTTAGCGCTTCCCAACGAGGATCAACTTTTTCTGTATCCTCCCCTTCTTCCCCTTCCTCCGTTTCTCCACCGGAAGTGTAAACCAGCTTTCCTTCTTCCTCATCATCTTCCAGGTCAAACTCGTCTTCCTCCGTGCGTAGGCTCGGGTGGAGCTTTTTAACTGGCAGCGACAGCGCGATGAAATCGAAAATGTACCGTGCTACGTTTACCCTGTTGGTGTTACGGCCGATGATCTCGATTTCTTCCGTGAGTTCCTCGTTGTGATCGCCGAACTTTAATATAATGCGTTCGTCGGAATCAATCGGTTCTTCGAACGGTTCGAGGCTGCGGTCGCAAGTCAGGGTTACGCTTCCTATTGTTTGAAAACGAAGCTGGATCATCGTCGCCGATTTGTTCAGTACCACGTGCGTTTTGAAATGCCCGTGCTCGATCAGATCCTGCTCCATTTCCTCAAAAAAAGCATCGCCAGACTCCATATCATAGTCATACTGTTTGTCTTCCAAACCGTAAATGTCTATGTTGTATTTACTTAGCTCTTTCACTTTTTCTGTCAAAAGGAGTGCAAAGGTAATGTGTTTCAGTTTAATAAAAAACATTGGGCCGGAAAATTGTTGGCATTCCGGCACTAATGCTGTGCGTTATCAGATTTTCCGCGCCGGATTACCGAAATAGGTCGCACCAGCCGGTACATTCTCCACCACCACCGATCCTGCACCGATCCGTGCATTCTTGCCTACTTCAATGCCCGCCACGATCACCGCTCCGGAACCGATAAACACGCCGTCGGCCAGTTTCACACGGTCGTTGATTACCGCGCCTGCGCCTATGGTCACAAAATCACCCACAATGGCCGATGTATCAATGATAGCACCCGTTTGTACGAGGCAATGATGGCCGATCACCGTGCGTGCGCCAATGGTAGCACGTGCCGCAATGAGGTTGCCATGCCCGATCGCCGCCATACCGGAGATCACCGCGCTGTCGTGGATCGCATTCACAGGCATATTCTTGTATTCCTCGTTCAGCGATTCTACCAGCCGTTCCCGCACGGAACGCTCGCCGATGGCGATGAATGCCTCGCATTTGGAACCTATAATATTAAGGTAGCTCGTGTCGTCGGTATTGCCAAGCACGCTCACTTCGCCGAATTCTTTTCCGTGCAGCTCTGCGTGGTCGTCCAGGAAGCCGTAGACGAGTACATTGTTCCTTCTGAAAATATCGAGGGCCTGCATACCGAGGTCGCCTGCGCCGAAGATTAATACGGGGTTTTCCATAATTGAAGTTGATATTGAATAAAAAGTCTTCATCTGAATGGTTAGTTCAAATGAAGACTAAAAAAATGAGCCCACCAACCGCCAGGTTTCAACGACGGTAAGTTCTGGTGAGCAGAAAGGAATTTTACAGGAATGTCAGACGGATCACGATCGGCTGGCCGAGGAAAAGTCCGTTCGGATTGACATTATTCCCATAGTCATCCACCTGGTTGTCGTAATTAAAATTATACAACGCCTGAAGGTGAAGCGCCTTGATGAAGCGACCGCCAATAGGCTGGCTGTACCCAAGCCCGAGCATTGGTGAAGTGATCCATTTCCGGGCATCGTATTTTTTATAAGTATCCGCTTCTACATTCAGAGCTTCCACTTCGCCGATCGCATGCAGTTCGGGGATAATGGAGTACATCAGGAACGCTCTCCCGCCATAATATACGGCATCGACTCCCGCCCATTTGGATTTGAAATACATCACCGTCGCGCCTACACCACCTACGAGCGACTCCGTGAGTTCGTAACCGGCCATGGGCGATACATTAATATTGGTAAGCGTACCGAGGCTCACCCCGAAGCTACCGCCGAGACGGACACGGTCTATGAATTTCTTGTTCTTGAAATCGTCCAGTTTCTTCTTCTCCGCCAGAACGGGTTTCTGGTCTTGTGGTCTTCTTTCAACGGGAGGAACTTCCTTTCTTTCCGGCTGGTCCTTCCGAAGTGAATCGGGGCGGTAGTATTCGTCGTTCTGTGCCATGAGCGAAGGACTGATCAAAACCGCCAGGAGAAACAGGATAGGCAGGAGAATTTTACTTTTCATCTTAAAATCGTTTATTTTAGATTGTTGTAACTGGTAACGTAGGACTATCTGATTTTTGTCTAATTGAAACTGCGCTGCCGGCTCCTCTTAACACCACGCGTTTCGTCTATGCTTTATCACATTTCGGTTCCTGACCCACAAACCCGTTTTCTTGACATTACCTACACCATCCCCGAAATCAATAGCGAACAGATCGAAATCCAGCTGCCGGCATGGCGCCCGGGGCGGTACGAGCTTCAAAACTTCGCCAAAAATATTCAATTTATCGAAGCGACCTCACCCGCCGGTAACAAACTGCCCCTGCATAAGGTAACCAAAGACCGATGGCGGGTTGGAACTGCCGGTGAAAACGAGGTGCGGATACATTATACTTATTATGCATCCATTCAAAACGCGGGGAGCAGCTATGTAGACGAGGAATTGTGGTATCTCAATTTTGTCAATTTCTGCATGTATACCGAAGGGCGCATCGGCGAACCTTACCGCGTTGAGCTCGATTTACCCGAAGGTTACCAGATTGCATGCGGATTGCCATCGGCAGGGAACAATGCATTGTCGGCAAGGGATTTTTATCAATTGGTCGATAGTCCGATGCTGGCATCCGAAACTTTGCAGAAATGCGAGTATAATGTCCGCGGCATTCATTTCAAAATCTGGATGCATGGTAACCTCAAACCCAACTGGCGGCGCATCGAGCGCGATTTCCGGCGCTTCTCCCGCGAACAAATCGCGATGATGGAAGAGTTTCCCGAAAAGGATTACCATTTCCTGAACCTGATTCTGCCCACCGCATTCTACCACGGCGTGGAGCACCAGAACTCCACGATGATCGTGCTCGGGCCCGACGATGAAGGCGAAGGCCTCTATTCCGATCTCCTGGGCGTAAGCTCGCACGAGCTTTTCCACACCTGGAACATCATCCGCATTCGCCCGACGGAGCTCTTGCCCTATGATTTTACCAAAGAGAATTACTTTGAAACCTGCTTCGTGGCCGAAGGCTGCACGACCTATTACGGCGACTTGTTCCTTCGCCGCGCCGGCGTTTTCAACGACGATGCATACGTAAAGGAGTTACAGGTATATATGAAGCGCCATTTCGAAAGCAGCGCCCATGCCGCGCAGTCGCTCGCGGAATCGTCGTTCGACCTTTGGCTGGATGGCTATGAAAAGGGCATTCCAAACCGGAAAGTGTCGGTCTACCATAAAGGCGCATTGGTAGCGCTCATCCTGGATTTGTATTTGAGGAAAAAAACCAATCACGCCCAGTCGCTGGACGACGTAATGAAGCTGCTATGGGTGCGTTTCGGCAAGCCATTTATCGGTTATACTTTGCAGGACTACATCGGCATCGTAGAAGAAGTAGCCGGCGAATCATTGGAATGGTATTGGAGAGAATGCATTTTCAGCGCCACCCCGCTCGAAGACCGCCTGAACGAAGCGCTTGCATTTGTAGGCTTACAAATGTCTGTTTTCAGCAACGGCAATGTGCAGCTGAACGTGCTGGATGATTTTAAGGCACAAATACAGCGGGAAAAATGGCTCGAAACGGCGCAGGTGCTGACGATTGAGGAAGAGGAGTTGGAGGAGGATGAGGAAGAATGACCGCCGACCGCCGATTACAAAAAAATAGCATATCGATCTCAAAACGGAAATCGGCGGTAAGCGGTCGGTCGTCGGCGGTCAAACAAGCTCTGCTTTCAACGCGCCTTCCAACTCCCCATACCGGTACCGAAACCCCGTCTCCCCCTCGATCCGCTCGTTCACCACATAGTTCCCACCGAGCACAACCGCTGCCATTTCTCCGAAAACGAGTTTTAATGCGAATGCGGGGACATTTGGAAACCACTGCGGACGGCCCAGCACTTTGCAAATGGCTTTGGTAAGGTCTTCGTTCGTTACGGGCGGTGCGGCAACAGCATTGTAAGCTCCGTGCCAGCTTTCGTTTTCAAGCGCCTCCATATACATTCTACACATATCGTCGAGGTGGATCCAGGAGATCCATTGCTTACCCGAGCCCAGCGGCGCGCCTACGCCGAAACGGGCGGGCAATGCCATTCTCGGGATAGCGCCGCCGTCTTTGCTGACCACAATGCCGGTGCGGAGTTTGACGGTGCGGATGCCTAATGCGGCTACTTGATCAGCCGCTTTCTCCCATTCGACGCTCACGTGCGAGAGGAAATCGTCGCCTGGGGGTGTATTTTCAGCGTTTTTGCGGTCGCCAGTGTCCTGGCCGTAGTAGCTGACACCCGACGCGGATACGAATGCGGCCGGTTGACTTTGCTTTTCGGCGAGTTTGCGGGCGATGAGTTTAATGGATTCGGTGCGGCTTTCAAGAATCGCTTTTTTGCGTTCTTCCGTCCAGCGGCCTTCGCCGACGTTGGTACCCGCCAAATGCACGAGAAAATGCACATTGTCGAGTGCGCCTTCTTCGATATAATTTTTTTGAATATCCCATTCAAAGACCTGAACGGAAGCAATGCTTGCCTTTTTGCGGCTAAGGTACGCGACTTCATAGCCTTTTTCGAGCAGCATTTGCGTGAGGCGTTTGCCAATCAGACCCGTGCCGCCGGTGATCAATACTTTCTTTCCCATAACAATTGGTTTTAAAAAAGCATACCACCTACATTTCGGGATGCTGCGATCCGTCGGACGGCGAGGCGTCGCCCGGTGCCTCCTGCTCGATCGCCTGCGTTACTCTCGCGACCATTTCTTCCACCGACTCGTCGGGTCTGAAATGCATGGGGGGCTTGAATTGTACCGTCAGCCGGGTATTGCGTTTTTTGAAACGCAACCCTTTTTTATCGAATGCCCTTCTGAAACCATTGATCACCACCGGTATCACGATCGGCTGCTGGTCGTTGATCAAATGCGCAGTGCCTTTACGTACAGGGGCATATGGTTTGGTGGTACCTTGCGGAAAGCTTACCACCCAGCCGTGCTGCAAGCCCATTCCGATGCGGTCCTGCGCCGAAGTATCGAGCTGGCGTTTGACATCCTCGCCATTGGCCCGCCAGGAGCGCTCGATGGTAATCGCGCCGCCCATGCTGAATATTTTGGGTAAAAAACCACCTTTCATAGTCTCGGCAGCAGCTACATAATACATTCGTGCCCTTGGCGAAAGCAGGTAAAATGGCGGCGACATGGTGTCTTTATAACCCCATTTCACGGCGCAGAATATGTGAAAGAACACAATTACGTCGGCGAAATAGGTCTGGTGGTTCGAGAGGAACAGCACGCCCTGGTCGGGGAGGTCCATCAGGTGCTCGGTGCCGGTAATGCGTGTTTTATTTACGGCGGTGTAGCGGTAATAAGTAGCCCAGCCGAGGATGAATATGAGTAATCTTTTGATAGCCAGAAAGTTGCCGAATGGGTCTTTCTCGAAAAGCCCCAGGAAATCCATTCGGGCCAGCCAGGAAGGAAGTGCGCTGTATGTGATTTTTTTAAAAGTCATAGTGGCGTAAATGGTGTGGCATGCAGGTTCTGTCAGGTCTGTTCATATCAAATCGATTTATCCGGTTTTCGGACGAAGACGTAATTTAGAGAATATGCGGGCGGAATGGAAATGTTTTTGTTTGACCGCCGACCGCCGACCGCCGACCGCCGATGGCAGATGGCGATGATCGGCCTTCGGCCTGAACATGGACTATCGAATGCACGGTCTATGGTCTATGGTCTATGGTCGGCGGTCGGTCGTCGGCGGTCAGCGGTCAGCCGTCGCCCCTTCCACCACTATTTGGCATGATTCTTTGCATATAATTGCCGAGAACATTTAATTTTGACAACTCCTTCTAACAAGTCATTTTTCAAATTTTTATGAAAATGAAATACGCATTTCGCATTCTGCCGGCTTTTGTGGCGGCTGGAATGCTCGCAGGTTGTTCCAAAAATCCGGTGACGGGCAAAAAAGAGATCGTCTTCATGTCGCAGGAAAAAGAGATCGCGCTTGGTGCCGAATCACACCCGTCTATCGTGGCTACAATGGGCATTTACGACGATAAAAACCTGCAATCCTTCATCAACGAAAAGGGTATGGCCATGGCGAAAATCTCCCATCGTCCCGATTTGCCCTACAAATTCTTCATCGTCGACTCGCCGGTTGTCAACGCATTTGCCGTACCTGGCGGTTACGTATATTTCACACGGGGAATTATGGCGCATTTCAATAACGAGGCCGAATTCGCCGGGGTGCTCGGGCACGAAATCGGGCACATTACCGCCCGTCACTCTGCCCGCCAGCAAACTTCCCAGATTTTCGGGCAGGTAGGCCTTGCCGCAGGGATGATCCTTTCCCCGCAGGTACGCGCATTGGGCGACCAGGCGCAGCAGGCGCTGGGGCTGCTCTTTTTAAGTTACAGCCGCGATCATGAGACCGAATCGGACAAAATCGGGGTTGATTATTCCAGTAAAATCGGCTACGATGCCAGGGAAATGGCCGATTTCTTTGGTACACTCAAAAGAATCTCTGAAAAAGCCGGACAAGCCATTCCTACATTCCAATCGACCCACCCTGATCCGGGTGACCGTTTTACCAAAGTAGGCAAGCTGGCCGCCGAATACCAAGCAGCGCATCCGGGTAAGTACAACGTGAACCGGGACGTATATTTGCGGAAAATTGAGGGCATTATATACGGTGCCGACCCACAGCAGGGCTTTGTGGAAAATAACAATTTTTACCACCCTTCCCTGAAATTCCAGTTCCCGGTACCGAGCGGCTGGCAGTACGAAAACTCGCCGGCACAGTTCCAGATGGCGGCCAAAGACGGCAAGTCGATGATGCTATTTACCCTCGCACAGGGCAAGACGCTCGAAGAAGCTTCACAGGCAGTCGTGAAAAATTACGGCCTGAAAGTGCTTGAAAACGATAAAACAACCATTAATGGCAACCCGGCGCTGGTGATGGTATCGCAGCAGTCCGAGCAAGGGGCCAACGGCCAGGCTGCCGCTGCAACCGCGAACACCATTCAGGTGGGTACGTGGCTGATCCAGTACGGCGGCAACATCTATGCCATTCATGGCGTGGCGGCGGCTGGTAACTATGCGGCTAATGCAGGTCAGTTCCGTTCGGTGGCGCAGGGTTTCAAATCCGTTTCTGATGCCAATATCCTCAACCGCCAGCCGGAACGTATCCGTATTAAAACCGCGCAACGGGACGCGACATTGCGCGAGGTGCTGAAAGACAACAACCAGCCGGATGGAAAGCTGGACGAACTGGCGATTATCAACGGCATGGCTTTGACCGATAAAGTCGCGAAAGGTTCGCTTTTCAAGACGCTTGGGAAGTAATTATAGACATTAGCGAGTGATGCGAGGGCGGTATGGGGACATGCCGCCCTCGTGTGTACGTAGGGTGTACCGGGCCGCTCGTCACACGTATCCAACCATTAGTCATCTTATCGCAAACTTTTTTAATTAGAATTTGGTTGACATATCAACACAATATACCTTTGTAACATCATGAGCGCAAACATAGATAGCTGGCAGAACCTTAGGGAAGAATTGAAGAACTCGTTGCAGTTCAAATTGGGGGCCGTAACCAAAACGGTTTTCAAGAAAATGAATGCGGAGCTTGTCAATGAAGGTATTCCCGTGCTGGCGGAGCAGCTGCCGATCCTGATGGTTGTATATTTCCAGGAACAGGCGCGGACGCAGCAGGACATTGCCAATATTTTGCAAAAAGATAAAGCTGGAATCCAACGCTCTGTGCAGACTTTGCATAAGGATGGTTTCTTGAAAATCGAAAGTGATATTGAGGATAAAAGAAAGAACCTCATTTCGCTGACGCCAAGTGGAAAGTTCGTCTGTGAGCGCATTCAGTCGCTGGCGATCGCATTCAACAACCAGATAATGGAGCATTTTACAGAGCAGGAATGGACGACGTTCCTCGGTTATCTGGACAGGGTCGTCAAAGTAGTAGACAAATAAATTTTTTTGAATTAATAGTTGATATATCACCAGTAGAGGTATCAACTATCTTGCATTAGCCACAACAATCAACAACAGGTCAAAATGAAAAGTAAATGGATCGCCGCAATCGTGTTAACCGCCGCCTCGGCGGTGCCGGGCTGGGCGCAGACGACGCTGAGTCTGAAAGATTGCATTGCCTACGGGATCAAGAACAACGGGAATGTTAAAATAGCTCAGTATAAGGAGAGTACGGCCGTGCAGCAGGGACGTGAGGCACTGGCGGGTTATCTGCCGCAAGTAGCGGGTACCGGGTCGCTCGACGATAACCTGAAATTGCAATCGACCGTGTTGCCGGGTGCGCTGTTTGGCGGGGAAGACCGCCGCGTGGCGCTGGGTACCAAGTACCAGAGCAATGCGTCGGCGCAGGTAGACCAGGTGGTGTTCGACCAGGCGATGCTGATCGGTATCAAAGCCAACAAGCCGAACCAGGAGAACGCCGCATTGAACGCGAAGAAGACAAAGGAGACGATCATATATAATGTAGCGAACGCCTATTACCAGGTTTTTGTGACGCAGCAGCAGATCGCGCTTTTGAAGGATAACCTGGATAAAACCAGCCAAATCCTCAGCACATTAAAACTGCAACTCGATAACGGCGTGATCAAAAAAGTGGATTACGACCGCACGCAGGTGAATTTGAACAATATCAAATCGCAGCTGACATTGGCGGAAAGCAATCTTACGCTTTCTGAAAACCAGTTGAAATTCCAGATGGGCATGTCGCTTACCGAGCAGCTCGTTTTGGCAGATAATCCGCTCGACCAGCCATTCAAGCTCGTCGAGCCGGGTCAGTTCAATGCTTCCAACCTGACCGATTTTAAAATACAAAACCTGAATATGGAGCTGCAACAGCTCGAAAAGGCGCGCATTAAGGCGGGGTATCTACCCAAAGTGTCGGTTTACGGCCGCTATGGCGTGCAGGCGCTCGGTAATGACCTCGGTACTTCCTGGGGCAACTGGTTCAGCTACGGCGCTATCGGTTTAAAACTGAACATCCCGATTTTTGACAGCTTCCGCCGCGACGCGCAATTCAAACAGGCCGATCTGAACCTGATGACGCAGAAAGAGCAGCTGAAACTCAATGTACAGAACTACGAATTGCAGAACAGCAATGCATTGACCCAGCTACAAAAAGCAAAATCCAGTCTGGCCAGCGACGAAAACAACGTAAGCCTCGCGAAGGAAGTATACGATGTGACGACGCTTCAATACCGCAAAGGCACTGTGCCGCTGACGGATTTATTGAATGCAGAGACTTCGTATAAGGAGTCGCAAAGCAACTATATCAATTCCATGCTGAGCTACTACCAGGCAAAACTCGGTTTGGAGCAATCCACCGGCAGCCTCAACGAATTTTACACCGCATTACCATAGCACTTCATCAACAAACCAACATTATTCACTCATTCACTCATTGACTCATTCGACATTCAGTCATTCGGTCATTCAGTCATTCAGTCATTCAAAATTATGAAGCGAAAACTCATCATCATCGGTTCCATCATCGTTATCGGCGTTCTGATCGGCGTGAGGCTGGTTGCTAACAAAGCCAAGATCGACGAGAAGAAGAAAATGCCCGAAAATAAGAATGTAACCATTCCGGTAACGGCCACCGCCGTACAGGAAGGCAGCGCAGACCAGCAACTGATCCGCACAGGGAGCCTCATTCCTTTCAAAGAAGCCGAAATTATGGCTACCGCGGCAGGTAAGGTACTGGCTGTGAAATACGAACTCGGCTCGCACGTGGCGCAAGGTGCAACTATTGTGAAAGTGGATAGCAAATTGAAAGAGCTTTCCCTCGAAGCTACGGAGCTGAATATCAATAAACTGAAAAAGGATACGGATCGTTATTCCAAACTTTTGGCAGGCAATGCAGCCACCGAAGTGCAGGTGAACGATACCAAATACAACTACGACAATGCATTGAACCAGGCCGAGCAGATCGAGCAGCAGATCAGTGACGCGTCCATTCAGGCGCCGATCAGCGGCCGCATTGTGAAGAAAAACATCGAGCCGGGCGAATTTGTGAACGTGGGTACTTCGCTTGGAACGATCCTCGATGTATCGCGTCTGAAAGTGCAGGTGATGATCAACGAAAACGATGTTTACAAGCTCAAAGAAGGCCAGCACGTGCAGGTGAGCACCAGCATTTTCCCCGGTAAGAAGATCGACGGCGTGATTTCCTACATCGCCCCGCAAGGCGACGAGTCGCACAACTACCCGGTGGAAATTGTGGTGAAAAACTCTACCGAACTGAAAGCCGGTACGTTCGTAACTGTGGAATTTCAGCAAAAAAGCAGCGCGCAGTCGCTCCTGATCCCGCGCAGCGCGCTCGTGGAAAGCGTGCGTAACCCGTATGTATACGTGGTGGAAGGCGGCGTGGCGAAACAACGTAAAATTGAAGTAGGCCGCGAAGCAGGCGACAATGTGGAAGTGTTGGCAGGCCTGAAAGCCGGCGAGACGGTGGTTACGACCGGACAGATCAACCTCAGCGAAGGCGCGGCGGTGACCGTTACAAAATAATCTTCATCAGCAAACTGAAAGAACTATGTCAATTACCGAAGTAGCCGTAAAGAGACCGCTCTTCATCACCGTAGTATTCGTGGTACTGATACTGTTCGGTTTGATTAGCTACAACCAATTGTCTTACAACTTGTTGCCCAAATTTGAGGCCAATGTTGTGAGCGTAATGACGACTTACCGCGGAGCTTCCGCGGATGAAGTCGAAACGAACGTGACGAAGCATATTGAGGACGCTGTGTCCGCCATTGAAGGTCTGGACCAGATCAACTCGACTTCGCAGGAAGGTGTGTCGTCTGTGATTATCCAGTTGAAACAAGGCATTAGCGTCGATCTGGCGCAGCAGGAAGCGCAGCGGAAGGTGGAGCAAGTGATTTCGCTTCTGCCCGATGACGCGGATCGTCCCGTAATCAACAAATTCTCTACGGACGAAATCCCGGTTTTGAGAATGGGTGTGACCGCGAACCTTTCGCCATCCGCATTGTACGACCTCATCGATGACAAGCTGAAACCGCAGCTTTCGAACGTGACCGGAGTGGGGCAGGTGACCATTATTGGTGGTACCGAGCGCCAGATCCAGGTAAACATCAGCCAGGATAAATTGAAGGCCTACCATTTGTCGATCAGCCAGGTTTCGGCTGCGATCAACAATGCGAACACTTCTTACCCGGCCGGCCAGGTGAAAACCCAGGACGACCAGTTGTCCATCCGTTTCGACGCGAAGCTCACTACCGTTGCCAATTTGAGAAATGTAATCGTAGGTAAATCTTCCAATGGCGGACAGATCTTCCTGCGCGACATTGCAGAGGTTTACGACGGTGTTGCGGATGCTACTGCGGTGAACCACATCAATGGTCGCCCGTCCGTGGCATTGCAAATCCAGAAACAATCTGACGCGAATGCCGTAGACGTGAGTAAGCTCACCCGCGAGCGTTTGACCAGCCTTGAAAAGCAATACGAAGCGCAAGGTTTGAAGTTTAACATTGCTTCCGACCAGTCCATTTACACCTTGGCTTCGGCTGACGCCGTGGTATTCGACCTTGGGCTTGCGGTACTGATTGTGTCCGTGGTAATGCTTTTGTTCCTGCACAGTTTCCGGAGCTCGATGTTCATCCTCGTGGCATTGCCATCGTCGATGATCCCGACATTTATATTGATGAGTGTGATGGGCTTCTCGCTCAACCTGATGACCCTCATGGCGCTTTCGCTCGTGGTGGGTATCCTCGTCGATGACTCCATTGTGGTGTTGGAAAACATTAACCGCCACATGGAAATGGGCAAAAGCCGCTGGCAGGCCGCATTGGACGGCCGCGCCGAAATCGGTTTCACCGCATTGGCGATTACATTGGTAGACGTCGTGGTATTCGTGCCGCTTGCATTGACGCAGGGTTTGATCGGTAATATTTTGCGCGAATTCTCGCTCGTGGTCGTGTTCTCGACATTGATGAGCTTGCTCGTATCGTTTACATTAACCCCGTTGCTCGCCTCGCGTTTCGGTAAAGTAGAAGTTTTGGATAAAAACAGCCTCTGGGGTCGTTTGAACCTCGGTTTTGAGCATCTTCTGGATAATGTAAAAGAAGAATACGGTCGGATTCTGACCTGGGTACTGGGTCACAAACGCTACATTTTCCTGCTCTCGTTTGCATTGATTATCGGTTCTATCGCATTGGTACCGGGCGGATTCGTAGGAGCGGCTTTCATGCAGCAAAGCGACCGCGGCGAGTTGAATGTTTCCATTGAATTGGCGCCTACTGCTTCGGTATACCAAACCAATCAGGTAGCACAGCGTGTGGAGAAGATTCTGCTCGGCAAACCGGAGGTTACCAAGGTATTTACCAATGTCGGTTACAGCAGCACCGGCTTGGGAACCACTTCCAACAGCAACATTGCCGATTTGACCGTGCAATTGGTGGATAAAAAAGAGCGTACCATTTCGTCCGAAGAATTTGGCCAGAATATCCAGAACGAGATCCTCCAAATCCCGGGCGTAAAAGTGACCGTCGCACCGACCTCGATCACCGGTAATGCGAACCAGGCGCCGATCCAGGTAGCTGTGAAAGGTACCGATATGGCAGTGATCCGGAAAGTTGCTGCACAAGTGAAAGACATCGTGACTTCCGTGCCTGGTTCTTCCAACGTAGATTACTCCGTGGACGACCCGAAACCGGAAGTAGGCGTAACCCTCGACCGTGAGAAAATGGCGCAACTCGGCATCAATGCAGCCGAAGTAGGTGCGACTTTACAAACTGCATTCCGTGGCGACGACCGTTCGAAATTCAAGCAAAATGGCAAGGAGTATGACATTATGGTCAACCTCGACCAGTTCGACCGCTCCAAAGCCGACGACATCCGCCACCTGAATTTCGTGAACAGCCAGGGCCAGACCTTCGAGCTCTCGCAATTCGCGACCATTCGCGAGGGAATGGGTGAAAGCGTCCTGCAACGCATCGACCGCCTGTCGTCGATCACCATCAACTCGCAGGTAGTAGGCCGCCCGTCCGGTTCCATCGGCGCCGACATTCAGGCCAAAATGGCGAAAGTGAAGCTCCCCGAAGGCATTAGCATCGAGTACCGCGGCGACCTGAAAAACCAGGCCGACGCATTCGGCAGCCTCGGCGTGGCATTGCTGCTCGGTATCATCCTGATCTACCTTATTATGGTAGCGCTTTATGAAAGTACCATTTACCCGTTTGTGGTACTCTTCTCGATCCCGGTAGCCCTCGTCGGCGCATTAACCGCCCTGGCCCTGACCATGGAAAGCCTCACGATCTTCTCGATCGTAGGTATGATCATGCTACTTGGTCTTGTAGCCAAAAATGCGATCCTGATCGTCGACTTCGCCAACCAGCTGAAAGAAGAAGGTTATGCATTGAAAGAAGCCCTCATCGAAGCCGGCAAGGAACGTCTCCGCCCGATTTTGATGACCACCATCGCGATGATCGCGGGTATGCTCCCCATTGCCCTCGCATCCGGCGACGGTGCCGAGGTGAAGAACGGCATGGCCTGGGTAATCATCGGCGGCCTCACCAGCTCACTTACTTTGACCTTGTTCCTCGTACCTAGCGCTTATTATGTGGTGGATCGGATCAAGGAGCGATTTGCTAAGCGGAAGAAGCGGAAAGTGAAGGAGGAGATGGTTTTGGAGGCTTGATAGTCTTTTGATAAATGTGCCTGATGGCACAGATATAATGCAAATGCCCTGCTGTTTTGATGGCGGGGCATTTGCTTTTTACGCTTTCACACTTTCAATGCGCTGTATGAAAAGCGTCAGCTCGCGAAAAGTCATGAAAATGTCACTAACACGCGGATTGTAGCCGGCCTCCTGCTGGAATGCCATCGAATCACTGTAAATCGACCACAAGTGATCCCGAATTTCCGCGGGGCTGCCTACATTCAAAAGTTCTTTTACTTGCTTGCCGTAAGCGAGGCACACCGAATCCTCGGATTCGGTCGTGTGTGATGAAGTTGTCATGCTGATAATGTGTTAGGTGGAATGAAAATGCCCTGCGTTAGGCGACCTAACGCCATTATCAGCGTTCGGGGCCTTTCGAAACACCCACACCATAGCAGGGCAAACCGTTGTTGCTTTTTCATATTGATAGTGTTTAAGGTGGGTGTAAGTTGGGTAGTTAACAGAGAAAACACAAGCAAAATACATTTGGGTTTTCCTGCGGTAGGGGATTGGAAATAAAGAGGAGGTAACGGGTTTCCAAATGGATGATCACGGCACCAGTCACGTGTGTAGGTAGAGGGGAAAAGCTCAAAACTCAATCAGTTCAATTACCTCGCATTCCCCGACACTTCTGTTGCCTTCCTTAAAATATCCGATCGTTCCGACCCTCAAATATTCCTTATGGTAAGGGATGAAGTCCTTGGTGACGATCCACATCGTGGCAGTTCCGGATAAGGGTACAAATTCTGTCCCATCGAGAATGCGACCGTTCTCATCCTCAAATTCCGGCCAGATCATGTAGATTGAATGCTTGAACTTGCCTTCATTCTTATAGTGGAAGTCGCATTTGTAATGCTGCAAAGCGGGATTGTAGCGGCCGCCTTCTTCATAAGAATAAAGCCGGTACTTGACCCGGAAATTAGGTCCGCGGTTGAATGAGGTTTCGTAGGGGCAGAATTCAGACATGGTGGTTGGCAGATCTAACTAACGGAGATATTCGAAACCGGGCTGTTTAAACTGGCAATTTTCTTTTTTCTAGATTTGCTTTCCGCCTGCACTTGCGCCGCCTCTGCATTCAAGATTTGTTCGATCGTCTCAAATTTGATAATAGGCGCCTTGCCAACGAGCAATGCAAGTTCAATCAACTTGGAAATGGTGAAATTGAAATTGCCATTCAGAATCTGAGACACGTAGGAAGGAGATACATTCAATTTTTCTGCCACCTGCTTTTGGGTGAGATTGTTTTCCTCCATGTAGCTATTGAGTAGATTGAAAACTTCAATCTGCACATCTGTTAACCAGTAGGCAGGGCTTTTTAGAAGATCCTCGCGTGTTTTCATAGGTTAGTAATATTTGTTATGCCTTCGGACTCAATGTCATGCATTAATTTTATCAGATATTTCAGATCGGCTTTCTGATTGCTCTTGCGCCCGCCCAAAAGGATTATCTTTCCAGTCCTTTCGACTTTGATCAGATAAAAGCGTAAGCTTTTGCTTTTTGCCTCGTACAATTGGTAGGAGAACTCCCCTAAGTGAAGCAGGCGAAACATCGTTTTTGGCAACATTTTAAGATTGCACACCTTTTCCAGAATGTTGTAAATCTTATCTACTTCGCGATCTAGTCTGCAGTTCCTCGAAATCTCTTCCTCAAAATCGTCAACCTGGCAGGTTTTCTGAATGAAAAGTTTATACAATTTGATTCTGGTAGGCCCGACTTTATCTGATATCCGAATGCTGAACTTTGACATAAAGTTAAGTTTTAACTTAATATTTGTCAAGCCTGAAACCAGGCCCGTTTCAGCATAAGGCGTTGTAGATGGCTATATTAACCTAATTTTTAATTATCAATGAGCAGCCGGCAGAGATACTTGTGTGAACGGAAATGATCCTTGCAGATTTAGTATTGCCGGCATGCGTTTGAACTTTACGCTCGATATTACTTCTGGACAATGAATTTAGTCTGCACCATTTCTCCTGACTGTGTCGGCACAGAAAGGATATATATTCCGCTTGGAAGCTTTTCTATATTCAAATCGTCACCGGTCCATTGGGTCGAGGTTCCGTACCTCCGGCCATTCAAATCCGTGATAGTGACCTGGCTACGCCGGTTGCCGTCTGTAATCCGGGGTTGGATTTTCAGTACATTAAATGCTGGATTGGGATAAGTAGTGATGCCTTCCGACGCAAAATCGAAATCCAGCGATCGAACCGAGCTGTATGCAAAGGTTTCGTCAGCATCTACCATCTTTAAACGATAGTAGTTGATTCCATGGATGGGCGCGGAGTCTACGAAGTGATACTCATGTCGGGCGGAACTTTCTCTGAGAGATTTTACAATGCCAATATTTTGCCAGGTTTTGCTATTCCCGCTCCGCTCAATGGCAAAGTGGTGGCTGTTTGTTTCGGAAGTTGTTGTCCAGCTTAATATAGCAGTTGATGACTCCTTTTTTACATTAAACTCAACCAATGTCACAGGAAGCGTTTCGGATTTTGTTCCGATGGCAAATGCTTTGAAGTCGTCGGGTTTGATTGCTTCGGAGCTGGTAATAGATCCAGATTGTGGAGAAGAGGGCCCTCCGAGAATTGAGTTAGCGTCCAGCCGGGAAGGAATTTCAGTCCAGATGCCGTTTTTCCAGCCTACAATTCTGATATTGTCCAATTTGCTCAGATGATCCGCGAGAGCGCTGGCTTTGTTCCAGGTGAGGGTGACCGGAGTAGTATTTGCTCCCTCTATTAACCAATATTCGGAGTTGTTGACAAAGGAAAGCGTGGCTTGCCGGGCCGTGACAGGAAACGATGCTCCGGCCGGGTCGGAATGAAAATACATGCCGGTCGTGCCAGCTGATGATGCTGTAAATGGCCCGTAAAATGTGCCATCGCCGACCGGAAAAAATGATAGACCTGCATTCAGTTTCTTTACTGCGCCGTCTACAAAATGGGTTCCGTTAATATTTGTGAACTGCGCAGATGCAGTTGTATTCAACGTCCCATGCGCAATGCCTCTGGCAGTGGTTATCTTTCCGCTACCTAAGTCCTGCGCTCCAAAAACCGTAACTTCTCCGCCGGCAGGGATGAAGACGTTACCAAATACTTTCTGCTGTGCTGATATCTCAACCGACCTTAATACGAGAAGGAGTAGTAAATTGAAAAGGAAGAAGTACTGCGGGCCACGAGCTGAAATCTGATTTTTTATCGTGGTTTGGATCGCGTTAATCATGGGACGTAGCTGATCAAGTAGCTTCCTTCAACCACCTTGACCGAACATCCGGCCTGGGGAGATTTGATGGTCGGGAGAATGGAGAAAGAAGTATAGTCTCCGGCGAGCAGTTGTACCAATGTGGAAGCTTTGGTTATGTACTTATCCTCGAATACAGGTGCGAGTCTTTCATCGATGATCGGATAAGTGCTGGCTTCGCCATTGCGTATCAGGCTTACTTCCAGGCCCATAAAAGACGATCCGGTACAGCCAGCATTGTTTTCGATAGTCAGCCTGGTTTCTATCTGGTACCAACCCGAATAGAGTACTTTATAAGTACCATTTGCGGGAATATGGAAGCCTCCTTGTACAACTGAAAAACTCGGATAGCTGAGATTTATGCGCTCGCCATTCACGAGTGGTCCTGTTTGTGCGCCGTCGGCACGCATTCTGGGGAACTGAGACAGGTTGCTGGGAGTCAAAAGGCTCCATTTTGCCTTACCATCCGCATCGGATACGAGCACTGAGCTGATGGCCTGAGTTCCGTCTGCAATTGTCAATTGCCCGGTGGTTTTATCCACTTTAAATTTCCGACCAGGTGTTGAAGCTTCCACTTCAAGATTGGAACTGGGCTCGATATCCGTCGAATTCGTGCCGATTTTCATTTGCCCAAATGATTCTTTGGCAGAAAAAGTCAATGCAAGGGCGATAGAGGAAATGAGTAAAATCTTCAAATGCATAGAGAGAAATTGGCTTTTGGTTTTTATAGCTTAAAGATGTAACCTTTTTGAAACTATATCAACAAAAAAAAGGCCAGAAATCGCCATACCTGACAACCTCTGACCCTTTGACTTAACAACTAAAAATAGCTATTTCCAACGCTCCCCAAGCACCTTCATCCAATACCCCCCAACCACAGACCGTGCCCGAAACCCGACGGATTTCCCATTGGTCGTCTCATGCCAGTCCGACAGCGGAATGCGATCAGCAGTACCATTCGCATACTTGTAAATGGGCTGAATCAATGCCTGGAAATCCTCCGGCTTCTCAGCGAGCGTGGCCGTCCAGACAATCCAGTCGGATTTGGTGTAGGTCTTGCGGCTGTCCAGCGGCAGGCCGAAAGGTTGCTGTTTGGTTAGGTAGTAGGCGATTTCTTTTTGGGCGACGGTTTTTGGGAAGACGTTAAGGTCCAGGAGCTTGTCCCATACCAGGTTGTATTTCTGGCTCCACGTGCCTTTTTTGTCGAAAGTCAATGCGTAGTGATCGCCGTCGGCGGCCATTTGCACCCATTTCTGGGCGAAGTCTTTGGTCAATGTGGTTACTTCGGCGGCTTCTTTGGATTCGCCGAGTTGTTCGGCGAGTTTGGCGTAGGAGGCCAGACCCATGATGGCTTTGATAGACAAGTTGGTGTTGTGCGCCAAATGTCCCGCAAAGTCGTCGGTGCAAAGCTGGTTGGCAGGGTCGAAACCTTCTTTTTTCAGGTAATTGGCCCAAATGCTGAGGGTTTTCCAGTGCTTTTTGGCATAATCGGTGTTGCCTTCCGCTTTGGTAATGGCGTAGGTGAGAATGAGCATGTTGCCGGATTCTTCCACGGGCATGTCCTCGCCGTATGTCTGCCCGTTCGCGAGCGGGTAGGTGCCTACATCGTGCGCGGCGAAAGGTTTGGTCCATTTACCGCTTTCCGAGTAGTGGAAAATGGGTTCCATCATGCCTTTGAGCAGCGTCGGGTTGTAGAGCAGGAACAATGGCGCCGATGGATAAGTGATATCGACCGTTCCAATAGAGCCGTTGCTGAAATTTTCTTTGGAGAAAAACAATGGCGTGCCGGTAGGGTCGGCGGCGAGTTTGTGTGCGGAAATAGCCTGGCGGTAGGCCAGTACGCAAAGCTCGGCGTATTGTTTGCCGCCGGCATTGAATGCGTCGTCGTAAATGGTTTTGTCGGTTTCCTCGCAGGTTTGCAGGATTTTGGCAAAGTCGGCCTCGGCGCTTTTCAATTCGCCGGCGATGGTTTTGTTGCCATCTTTGTTCCACCAGGGCCGCAGGTTTTGGCCGAAATACTGAACCGAATAGCCATCATCGTATGCCACCAAAGCATGCAGCGACTTACTTTCAGCTCCTACTTTTCCCGCATTCAATATCAGCCCCATTGACCTGGTGTCGGCAGGGGCCGCGCCGGCCTGGTCGACGCTCAGGGTGCCTTTGGAAGCAAATTCTTTAATAATATCGGTTGAAAGTCCGATAGCCGAACCCTTCACTGAGCCTTGCGGCGCCGCGAGATAAGCCTGACCCCAGTCGATTCGTACGTCGTCACCTTTTCTGGCCAGCAGGTTTTGAACCGAATTAGCCAGGGACAATGTAGTCAAACCATCCTGATTAGCCTCTTTACCAACTACCGACTGCGTGTTGTCATGGGTAGCCCAAAGTCCGGTTACCGCATTCATAATGCTCACATCGTGCTGCTTGCCGTCGGCTGACTTTACTTCATATATAAGGTAGTTGACCGGCCGCGAGAGCAAATCCATGTCTTTCATAATCAATGGAGCGACGAAACGCACGGTGAGCTGGACCGGCCCGGCGTCGAAGCGATAAATCGACTGCGTAGCCTTCATCTCAAAGCCAGTCTGCCTGGCCAATGCTACCGCGTCCGCGCCTTTCGGAGCAATTTCGTCGGCGAGGCCAATATCAATGTAACCTGGCCCGGCGCCATTCTTCACATAGGCTGCCAATGTATTCTTGCCCTTTTTTAATGCCTTCGCTGCCGCGGGACTGATCGGTTTGAATTCGTAATCGCTCGTAAAGCAAGGCGCGCAATCGTAGGCGGGTACGCCGTTGATGAACACCTGCACATCGTCGTCGTGGAAGATATTCAGGACAGGCTTTTCAAAATCGACATTCGTGAGGTTGAAATCGCGCCGATACCAAAGCTCCTGCGGGAATTCGGTACCGCCTTTGAGCATCGCGTCATTGCGCTCGTGCGTTCCGAAGGGCGCGGGGCCCTGTTTCCAGGTGCCGACATTGTACCCGTCCTTAAACCACCATTTCGGGTCGGGTTTTGTGACAGTGAATTTGGCAGTGTAAGGTTCCTGTTTGGCCGTCGGCAAAATGGTTTTCATTTCGGCCGTGGAGGCGCCCATGAAGCGATAAGCTTTGCCGTCGACGCGGATGAAGCCGTCCATCGGGTGTGGTTTGCCGGTCCAGTGTTTGGTGATGGAGCCCGCAAGCTGGTCGCCGAACGACCATACGCTGGTGTACGGATCGATGGTAACGAGGGGAGTGGCCGGCGGCCGGATGGATTGGGCAAAAATCGTTGAGGTAGTGAGTAGCGTCAGCGCGGTAAGCCAGCGTTTGAGCATAATTTCGGTCGGTTTTGTTAGCCCGGGATTTCAATCCCGGGAATTGGAAAATTTCGTAATGATAGGGGTAAGAAGCGTATCGAGCAACGAGGAAGCCATTTGGGTTGCATTTAATGCGCTATTGTTCCGATAGCAGTTGGGAAACTGTATTTTCTAATGCAGGTATCTTGTTGATTATGATATCCCAAACCAGTTCAAGATCAATGCCGAAATATTCATGCGCTACGAAGTTCCGGAACGCAATGATCTTTCTCCATTCGATCTCCGGGCGAGTGGATTTGAGGTCGTCCGATAAATGATTGGCTGCTTCTCCTATAATTTCCAGTTGCCTTTCAACGGCAAAACGAAGCATTGGATCGTCGTATAGGTCGCCCTTTACTTTTCCTTCGATAAAAGAATGAATGTAATGAATTGCTTCAAGAATATGCAGTAGCCGTACTTTGTCGCCCTCAGATTTTTTCATAGATCAATTGCTTCTCCTGATCGATCTGAGGTTTGATGAAAGAAGACAGGCCGTTGGAGCTGACGAGATCGACTTTGGTTTGGAGGAGTTCGGTGAGTGCTTCCTGCATGTCGATAAATGCGAAGAAGTCTGCACCATTCTCGTAATCGAGGTCTACCAGGATATCAACATCGCTTTCGGCGGTTCGTTCACCACGGGCTGCCGAACCGAAAAGATATGCGCGTTTAACGGGCTTATCCCGGAAGAATTGGGCGGCTTTCTGAATGATTTGCTCCATAATAGGATTGTTTCAGACCCAATATAAGAAATGCAGGGCATATAAAGTTGCATCCCTACGGGATTTGAAAGACGTGTATCCAACGTATGGCTACCTATATTACGTCGCTACGCGACTGATTGAAGGTTATTTCTTCTCAAACGCCGCCTTCCCGCTATCCAGAAACGCGGCGAACTTCGCGGGATCGAGGTCGTAGTTTTTAGGCTGCACCAGCAGATTTCCCTCGTGATCGACGAGGCAGTAATGTGGCTGCGCGTTGTTGTTATACTTCACAATTTGCAGGTCTGCATTCTGGGCGCCGATGGTTTTCTTTACTTTATTGTCGTATTTGGAAGTGTACCATTGCGCCTCGGGAAGCTCGGTTTTGTCGTCGACATAGAGGGCGACGATCACGTAATCGTTGTTCAGGCGCTGCAATACGGCCGGATCAACCCATACGCGTGCTTCCATTTCGCGGCAGTTTACGCAGCCGTGGCCGGTAAAGTCGATGAAAACGGGTTTGTTGACCTTTTTCGCGTAAGCCAATGCTTCCTGGTAATCGAAGAAGCCTTCGAGTTCATGAGGCAAATGGAAAAGGTCGGCGTATTTGCGGGTTTCTGCGGAAATCGCGGATGGGGCCGCTGCGGCGGTTCTTTTGTTCAAATCAAAATCCAATGTCGATTGCGGCGGCAGGTAGCCGGCCAATGCTTTGAGCGGCGCGCCCCACATCCCGGGGAGCATGTACACGACGAAGGTGAATGTGATAATGGAAAGCAGCAGGCGGGGAACGCTCACTTTTTCAATCGGCGAATCGTGTGGCGTGCGGATTTTACCTAATAAATAAAAACCGAGCAATGCGAAAATGACGATCCAGAAGGCGAGGTACACTTCGCGGTCGAGCAAATGCCAGTGGTATACCTGATCGGCAATGCTGAAAAACTTCAATGCCAAAGCCAGTTCAAGGAAACCCAATACCACTTTCACGGTATTCAACCAGCCGCCTGATTTCGGCAGCGATTTTAGCCATTGCGGAAATAATGCGAATGAGGTGAATGGTATTGCGAAAGCCGCCGAGAATGCGGCCATACCTACTATCGGTTTCACCACTTCTCCACCCGCGGAGGCTACGAGCAAGCTGCCGACGATCGGCCCGGTGCAGGAGAATGAAACCAGTACCAATGTGAATGCCATGAAGAAAACCCCGGCATAACCGCCCTGATCGGCTTTCTGGTCCATTTTATTGACAAAACCGCTCGGTAGTACAATTTCGAAAAGGCCGAGAAACGATAAACCAAATGTGATGAAAATGGCGAAAAAGAGCAGGTTAGGCAGCCAGTGCGTGCTGAGGAAGTTGGCAAATGCCGGCCCGTTCAGCCGCGACACGACGGTACCTATTAATGTATAGATCAGAATAATTGAAATACCATATACAAACGCCTTCAATTTGCCCTTCTCCTGGTTCGTGAAAAAGCTCACGGTCATCGGAATGATCGGGAAAACGCACGGGGTAAGCAATGCGACGAGACCGGAAAGGAATGCGGCCAATGCGAAACCTAACAATGAACCACCCGAGTTAGGATCGTCGGAAGCGGGTTTTTGTGCCGTTTCGATGGTGGTAGCGCTATTGGTATCGGCGGGAATGTCGGATGCGGAAACGGCTACGGCGGTGTCTGTTGCATTTGTAGGAGCGGTTGGCGCTGTCTTTGGGGCCACTGCCGACTTATCGTCCGGTTTGGCAGCGCCTACGGTGGGTTGTTCAGTAGCGGAGGTGGCTGCGGAGGCTACTTTTAATCCTTTGAATTCAAAATCTTCCCCGCCCGGAATGCACAGGCCGCTGACGTGGCTGCAAGTCTGGTATTCGGAAGTCCCTTTGATAACCGGATTGTCGGCCAGAATTTTGACAGTTTGTTTAAAAACACCCTTCCCTTCAAAATAACGCACATTTCCCTGCCATACTTCCTCGAATTTCGTCTTCGGATTCTGCGGTTTCAGTTTGCCGACGGTTTCGAAAGTTTTGTTCTTCTCAAATGTAAATGTGGTCAGCATCGGGCCCAGGTCCGGGTCGAAGTCGGAGGAATACATGTACCAGTCCTTGTCGATGGTTGCGGTAAAAACCAGGTCTACGGTCTCGCCTTTTTTGACTTCCGGTTTGGAAAAAGAGTAAGTCCAGTGCGCCTTGGCTTTCTGGACCTGCGCCTGCGCGAAGCCGGCTACAAAAAGGCAAATACTGAGA
Source organism: Dyadobacter soli (assembly GCF_900101885.1). Classification (GTDB taxonomy): domain Bacteria; phylum Bacteroidota; class Bacteroidia; order Cytophagales; family Spirosomataceae; genus Dyadobacter; species Dyadobacter soli. The sequence goes on from NZ_FNAN01000018.1 coordinate 171,050, forward strand.
ATGAATATAATACCGCGTTTCATATCGATGATTTGGGGAAATGGCTTTGCCGGGCTGTAACTATGATGCCAGCCCGGCGAACGTCGCCCGGCGAACAATCTACAATTTTGATAGAGCTTTCTTATCGAACGTAATTTTCACAAAAAAATTCATCAATTGAAATTCCCTTTACACCGATTCGCGTTTCTGCTACCTTTGTCGCCTCAAATCCAGTTCAGTTAACAGTTATTAACATGTCCCAGACCTTATACGTAGTCAAGATCGGCGGTAATGTGATCGACAATCCCGAAGCCTGCGCCCGTTTCCTGAAAGCATTCGCACAGCTCGACGCCCCCCAAATCCTCGTTCACGGAGGCGGAAAGGTAGCCACGCAGGTAGCCGCGAAATTGCAGATCGAAACGCAGATGGTCGACGGCCGCCGCATTACCGATAAGCCAATGCTGGACGTGGTAACGATGGTCTACGGAGGGCTCGTTAATAAAAATCTGGTAGCCCAACTCCAAGCCGAAGGATGTAATGCCATTGGCCTCACGGGTGCCGACGGCGGCATTATCCGCTCCGTGAAACGCCCCGTGAAAACGATCGACTACGGATTTGTCGGCGATATCGAAGCTGTAAACGGCGAACAAATCAATGCGATCCTTTCCAGCGGCCTCACGCCGATCATCGCCCCATTGACTTACAGCGCGGAAGGCCTGCTGCTCAATACCAATGCGGATACCATGGCCTCTGCCACCGCCGTAGCGATGTCGGAAGCATTTGAAGTAAACCTTATTTATTGTTTCGAGAAAAAAGGCGTGCTCTCCGATCCGGACGACGATGACGCGGTAATCGCTAAACTGATACCCGCTACTTACGAAGAATACAAAACAACCGGCGCCATTAACAAGGGAATGATTCCAAAACTGGATAATGCATTCGCCGCATTAAACTCCGGGGTTACGCAGGTAACGATCTGCCATGCCGATGAGCTGGCGAATGCGGTTTCGGGCGGAGCGGGGACGGCGATTGTGTTGTAAATACAACTTATTGTATTGATAGTTATCTAATTAAATAGATATCTGTAAATTTAGGAATTCAATTCCTAAATTTACAGAATGATAGAAAGGAAGCTTGCGACGAAGGTCGATGAAATGCTGGAAAAATACCCGATCGTCAGCCTGACCGGCCCACGACAATCGGGGAAGACGACATTGGCTAGGATGGTCAGGCCGGATTATCAGTATGTAAACCTGGAAAACCTAAGTACGCGCGCATTTGCGCAGGAGGACCCGGTAGGGTTTTTGGAAACTTATCAGAACGGGGTGATCATTGATGAAGTCCAGTATGTGCCGGAACTGTTTTCCTACCTTCAAGTTTTCACAGACGATCGTAAGCGGAAAGGCGAGTACATATTAACGGGGTCCCAGAACTTTCTCATGATGGAGCAGATAACCCAGTCTCTGGCCGGCAGGGTTGCTATTTTCTACCTGTTGCCTTTCTCGCTGCAAGAACTTGGAACTTCGACCTATAAGCCGCAAAGCTGGGAGGAATACATTATTTCGGGTTCATATCCCCGAAAATTGACGGAAGACATCGATTCCACCACTTTTTACGATAATTATCTCAGAACCTATATCGAAAGAGACGTTCGCCAATTGAAAAACATCCTGAATCTGGGTTTGTTTCAGCGCTTCGTTCAGTTGCTGGCCGGGCGGATCGGGCAGCTTTTCAATCAACAAAGCCTTGGTACCGAGCTCGGTATTGATAATAAGACGATAAACGCGTGGCTGTCGGTACTCGAAACCTCCTTTATCGCATTCAGGCTGCAACCGTATCACCAGAATTTCAGTAAACGGATCGTCAGCACGCCGAAGGTTTATTTCTACGACCTGGGCCTGGCGTCGCATTTGCTTGGCATCACCAGTGTGCAGGAGTTGAATGTGCATTTTGCGAAAGGTGCGCTATTCGAGAATCTGGTTATTAATGAGATTCAAAAGAACATCTTGAATACCGGTCGGCAACCGAAACTCTACTTTTGGCGGGACTATTCGCAGCATGAAGTGGATTTGATCATTCAGGAAGGAATGAGCACCAAGGCAGTCGAAATTAAGTCTGGGAAAACAATTCAGAATGACTTTTTCAGCGGGCTGACCTATTTTCAGAAAATGGCAAATGAAGTCAGCCTGCATTTAATATACGGAGGTACTGAATATCAGTCTAGAAGCATTGGAACTGTGTATTCAATTGGTGACTTAGACAAGCTTTAACCCAATTTTATGACCTAATTATTAAATTTTCTTAAAATTAAATTTAAAGTTCTTAAATTGCATGAGTTAAACCCACTCATTACCATGCTGTTTCGAAAAGGCCTAGTTCTGGTTTTTTTGCTTTTGTGTGATTGGTGTGCAGGCCAGGCTCCCGAGTTTTATAAGGATGTACAACCGATTATTCATGCCAATTGCGTTCCGTGCCACCGTGCGGGCGAGGCAGCTCCGTTCCCGCTGGTGACGTTCGAGGACGTTACCAAACGCTCCAAATTCATCAAACAGGTCGTCAGCTCACGGTACATGCCACCTTGGAAGGCCGATAACCATTACAATTCCTTTGCGAACGACCGCTCATTGAGCGAAAAAGATATCAAAGCAATCGTCGAATGGATCGACGCCGGTACGCCCAAAGGCAAGGCCAATGCGAAAGCCGAGCAGGAGTTACAGGCCCGTCTCGATGCCGGAACCGCTTATAAACGCAAACCTGACCTCAAACTGAGCATGAAAGAGGCGTTCACGCTGAAAGGCGACGCCAAAGAGCGCTTCGTCATGTTCAAGATCCCGTTTGAAATGGCGCAGGAGGCCAATGTGGAGGCCATTGAATTTACTTCGAATAACAAAAAGCTTATCCATCACGCCAATTTTGCGATCCACCCGGTGCCCGACGCCTCGGTGGACCTGCATAATACCGTGAATGTCGTGGACCTGAGCGGAGCGGAAGGTGACAAGTATTATGAATGGGTCAAGTATAAAAAAGAAATGACCTATTACGGCGGCTGGATTCCCGGCACGACGGTGGAAGCTTATCCCGAAGATATGGGCTGGATAATGCCCAAACGGGGCGTGGTGCTGCTTACGGTGCATTTCGGCCCGAGCTCCTTGGATGCCGAAAGCATTGATGGGTTGAATGTTTTCTTCAAAAAAACACCCATTAAACGCAAAGTAAAGGTGATCAGCCTCGGGTCGGGCGGAATCGGGGAGAAGGAGATTACCCCGCCGCTGATGATCTTCGCCAACGAGGTGAACAGTTTTAAACTGCGCATTGCGAACAACCAGCCCGACATTTCGCTCCTGTACGCGTGGCCGCATATGCATTACCTGGGCAAGGAGTTCAAGGCGTATGCGACGCAGGCTGCGGGCGATACGATCCCCCTCGTGCATGTGCCTGCGTGGGATTTCCGCTGGCAGGAAATTTACAAATACAAAAAGCCGGTATTGCTGCCCAAAGGGGCCGTGGTGACGGTGGAAGCAACTTACGATAATACGGCAAGTAACCCCGCAAACCCGCATAATCCGCCGCAGCTGGTGCTGTCGACGGGTAACATGCGGAGCGATCAGGAGATGATGACGCTCATCCTGATGTACGTCGACCGGGAGCCCGGTGACGACGCGCTGGTTTTCAAGTGGAATTGATTCTTACTGGTTCATAAACGGTATTGCATGGGTAAACACTATTATCTGTTGTTTTTGCTGCCATTTCCCGTTTTCTCCCAACCTGTTTTCAGGAAGTTGCCCCCGAAAGAAACCGGGGTGAATTTCACGAACCGGATCGAAGAGAACGATTCGCTGCACATTTTCCGGTATGAATATCTCTACAACGGAAACGGGATCGGTGTGGGCGATTTCAATGCGGACGGCAAGCCCGATCTGTTTATTTCCGGTAATACGGTTCCCAACAAGCTGTTCCTGAACCGGTCGACGGAAAGTAGCATTGCATTTGAGGACGTAACCCGCAAAGCAAAGCTCGAAGGCAATGGCAAATGGGCCACGGGCGTGAGCGTAGCGGATGTGAATGGCGATGGGTTGCCCGATATCTATGTTTGTCATTCAGGATTTTACCGAAAACTGGCTGATAAGAATAATGAGCTGTTCATCAACCAGGGAGTGAAAGGCGGCGTGCCGGTTTTCAAGGAGGTTGCCGTGGAAGCGGGGCTTAATGCGATTGGCTCGCAGTCCACGCAGGCCGCTTTTTTCGACTATGACAAAGACGGCGACCTGGACATGTTTTTGCTCAATCATTCCAATCATACGGTCAATCCATTCCTGAATACCAGGGAAATGCGGGCGACGCCGAACCCGTATTTCGGCAACCGGCTGTTTGAAAACGTAAGCGAAAAAGGGAAGCTGAAATTCAAAGATGTGACGCAGAAAGCGGGCATTATCAACAATGCGCTGAACTTCGGGTTGAGCGTCGTGGTGGCGGATATCAACCAGGATGGCTGGCCGGATCTTTACACGACGAGCGATTACACCGAGGTGGATTGCTATTATGTCAATAACCGCAATGGCACATTCACGGAGTCGTTGCGTAAGTCGTTCACGCATGTTTCGAAGTTCTCGATGGGTGCCGACGTGGCCGATTTCAACAACGACGGCCTGCCCGATGTGCTGACGCTCGATATGCTGCCCGAGGATAACCATCGCCAGAAGCTGCTCAAAGGTCCGGATATGTACGACCAGTACCATTTGCTGCTCGACAGCGGCTATTACCACCAGAATATGCGTAATATGCTGCATTTGAACCGTGGGCTCGATGAGGCGGGGAATACCCGTTTCAGCGAAATAGGCCAGCTGGCGGGCATCAGCAATACCGATTGGAGCTGGGCGGGGCTCATGGCCGACCTCGACAACGACGGCTGGAAGGATTTGCTCATTACCAACGGCTACCTGCGGGATTTTACCAATATGGATTTCCTGAAATACACCGTCGCCGACGAGCAGATGAAGGAAGCGGGAAAGGGTAATTTGAATTTCAAAACCTATGACCTGGTGCAGAAAATGCCTTCTAACAAGCTCCGAAACTACATTTTCAGGAACAATGGAAGGCCGGAAGGTTTTGGTTTTGAAGACGTTTCCGAAAAATGGGGCATGAATGAACTGGCGGTTTCCAATGCAGCCGCCTACGCCGATTTTGACGGCGACGGCGACCTGGATATCGTCATTTCGCACATTAATGAGCCGGTTTCTATTTATCAGAATCAAATCAATAAAAAGGGCCTGACGCTGCGTTTGCAGGGCTTGAATGCCAATTCGCACGCATTCGGCGCGACGGCGCGGGTGTATGTGGGAGGAGTTATGCAATATGCCGAGCTCTACCCCGTGCGAGGGTACCAGTCGACGGTCACTACCGACCTGCATTTCGGGTTGGCTAATGCCGGAAAGGCGGACTCGGTTAGGGTTTCGTGGCCTTCGGGAAAAATTACTTTCCTCGTCAATCAGCCGGCCGGGTTGGTAACATTGAAAGAGGCGGAAGCTGTTGATTCAAAGCAAAATACGAATGCTCCTGCACCGTTGTTTCGCAATGTGGCTGCACAAGCAGCGGGGATTGATTTTGTGCATCAGGAAAATGATTTTGTGGATTTCAAAGTGGAGGTTTTGCTGCCTTACCAGCTTTCCCGGCTCGGGCCTGCATTAGCCAAAGGTGATGTAAATGGCGATGGGCTGGACGATGTGTTTCTCGGCGGCGCTTCGCACCAGTTTGGCGTGCTTTACATTCAAAAACAGGACGGAACCTTCGAAGGCGCCGCGGCCCAGCCCTGGCGGCAGAATGTGAATTGCGAGGAGGTAAATGCATTGTTTTTTGATGCGGACGGCGACGGTGACCTTGATCTCTATGTAGTTAGCGGAGGAAATGAGTTTGAAGAGAATGCACCCGAGTACCGCGATCACCTGTATCTGAACGACGGAAAAGGCACTTTCCGCGAAGAGGTACTGGCATTGCCATCGATGCGTAACCCCAAACAATGCATTACCGCCGCGGATGTGGACGGTGACGGCGATCCGGATCTTTTTGTAGGCGGCCGGGCGGTACCGGGGTCGTTTCCGATGCCGGCGAGGAGTTATCTGCTGAGGAATGATACGCAGGGCGGCAATGTGAAATTTACGGATACTACCCCGGCAGTGCCTTCCCTGCTCAATCCTGGCATGGTTACCGCCGCCATTTTCACGGATTTGAATGCCGACCAAAAGCCTGACCTGACGCTCGCAGGCGATTGGATGCCGGTCATGACTTTTAAAAACACAGGTACCACATTTGAAAATCAGCCTGTTGAAGCATTGAAAAACTCCGATGGAATGTGGGCAGCCATCGAAGCCGCTGACCTCGACGGCGACGGCGACCTGGATTTTATACTCGGTAATGGAGGTTTAAACAGTCAATACAAACCAACACCCGAGAAGCCGGTGACGATCTATTACGACGATTTCGACAAAAACGGCGTGATCGACCCGATTTGCACTTACTATATCGGCGAGAAAAGCTACCCCATGTTCTCCCGCGACGAAATGCTCGACCAGATAACCGCCCTCAAAAGAAAGTATACCAATTACGCGGGTTACGCAGATGCTACGGTTGAAGATGTTTTTGGTAAAGAGGCCGTTGACAAAAGCAGAAAAGTCCATTGCAAAGAACTGAGCAGCATAGTATTGGAAAATCTGGGCAACTTCGGTTTCAAACGACACCCGCTTCCGGAAGCCGTACAGTTTTCACGGACGAGCAGCATTATCGCACACGATTTGAATGGCGATAATAAAACGGATCTGGTCCTGGCCGGTAATTTTTCGCCTTACCGCGTTCAGCTCGGGCCTTGCGACGCGTCTGTTGGAACGGTATTGAAGCAGGTGGCGCCGTTTCGTTTCGAGGTGCTTTCACCTTCGGAAAGCGGCTTATGGGCAGGCGGCGATATTCGCTCTGCGGTTTTGTTAAATAAAAAGCGTATATTATATACCGTTAATAACAATCAGCCCGTGTTGGTGGAATGGAAAAAGTGATGCGAAATAGGGCCGTCAAATGCTTCGTGTACGTAATGTGCGTGCTCGCGGGCGTGGTGCATGCGCAACCGGGTACCGCGCTGCTGCACCGCGCCGAGCAGAACCTCACGCGCGTGATCGTGCATGATATATTCTCGCCTCCGGTAGCAAGCAGGATCTATTTATATGCGAATGCCGCGGCTTACGAAACACTCGTTCTCGGCCATGAAGGTTATAAAAGCCTGCATGGCCAGGCCAACGAATTCCCCAGGATCGAAGCGCCCCACGCGCCGGGAATGGCCGCATCGAATGGCGTGAATTATGAACTGGCCGCATTATACGCGTTTTTTCGGACCGGCGGTCGGCTCGTCTTTTCGGAACCGATGCTCAAAGACAGCGCCGAAAGCATTCTGGCAAGCGTAGGCGAGCCCGACGAGGCTGTTTTTCAAAATTCCCTGCGGCTTGGCGAAATGGTAAGCGACAGCATTCTGTCGTGGTCGGCACGCGACAACTACGCCGCCACCCGGAAAAAGCGCCGGTACGCATATAGTAAGGAAAAAGGCAAATGGACGCCGACGCCTCCGGGCTACATCGATGCCGTGGAGCCCTATTGGAGCCATATCCGCCCGGTTTCGCTCGATTCGGCGGCGCAATTCAAGCCGCTGCCGCCACCGGCATTCGATACGGCGCCTGCGAGTATTTTTATGAAAGAGGTAAAAGAGGTTTATGACAAAACCCGCAGTCTTAGTCAAGAGGAAATACTGATCGCGAGTTTCTGGGATTGCAACCCATTTTACCTCAACACACAGGGACATTTGAACTTCGCGACGAAGAAGCTTTCGCCCGGCGGCCATTGGGTATCGATTGCCGGACAAGCCACGGAGAGCGCCGGTAAAAGCTGGATTGAATCGTCGGCCGTGTACCTGCTTACTTCCATTGCATTGTTCGACGGCTTTATCAGTTGCTGGGACGAAAAGTACCGCAGCCAGTTCATCAGACCTGAAACGGTGATCAATGCCTATATGGATGAAAAGTGGCGCCCTTTGCTGCAAACGCCGCCTTTTCCCGAATACACCAGCGGGCATAGCGTGATCTCGACAGCTGCCGCTGAGGTGTTGGAAGCGCAATTAGGAAAGGGATTTGCATTTGATGATAATACGGAAACGCCGTACGGGCTGCCGGTGAGGCATTTTGCTTCATTTTCGGCAGCGGCAGAGGAGGCGGGAATCAGTCGGCTTTACGGCGGGATACACTACCGATCGGCCATTGTAAACGGCCAGACGCAGGGTAGAGGCGTTGGGTTACAGGTCATTCAGAAAATACGGTTAAAAGAGTCAATCGGCAAATAGTCTATCACAATTGTATGTTAATTATTAATATTTTTTAATAAATGTTATATTTTTGTTAATAAAAATATTTATTTTTGACATTACAATGCTTTTGATGTGCAAAGTGGGAGCCAGCGTAAGTTGGTTGCCGGTCTTCGGATCAGAGTATGTAACTCAGTTAACTTAAACCACCTAAAAATTCAATTTACCAAGTTTACCATGAGACAAAAGTGTACTGCTTTAACACGTCTGGTAACATTGCTCCTCCTCCTCACTGGAAGTACCTGGAGTTTTGCCCAAGACAGAAAGACCGTCAACGGGACGGTGCTTGACAAGGATCAGAATCCTTTGCCCGGCGTTTCCTACCTCATTAAAGGAAGCAACACGGGCGGCGCTACAGACGCCAACGGAAAGTTCAGCATTGCTGTGCCTTCCAGTTCAGCTGTGCTTGTTTTTTCATCCATTGGATTTGTAACAAAAGAAGTACCGGTGGGTAACGCCACCCAATTGACCGTCAACCTCGACGAAGACAACAAAACGCTTAATGAAGTAGTCATCACGGGTTTCGGTATGTCAACCGAAGTCCGCAAACTTGCCTATTCCATCCAGGAAGTAAAAGGTGCCGACATTTCCCGTGCCAACAATGCCAACATGGTCAACGCGCTGCAAGGTAAAGTGGCGGGTGTGATGATCAACCAGGGAACCGGTGGTCCGATGGCTTCATCGCGTATCCGTATTCGTGGTAATGCATCGTTGAGCCCTAACACGCAACCACTTTTCGTCGTGGACGGTGTTTTGATTCGCCCGAACACATCCGGTGCCGACTCTTGGGGTGCTGCACAGGATTTTGGTAACATCATGAAGAACATCAACCCGGACAACATCGAGTCGATGACCGTGTTGAAAGGTTCAGCTGCGAGTTCGTTGTATGGTTCCGAGGCTTTGAACGGTGTGGTGGTCGTTCAAACCAAAAAGGGACGTGTGGATAAAGGCCTGGGTGTGACTTATACCCATACTTCTACATTCGAGAATGCTTATAAATTCCTCGATCTGCAGAACGACTACGGTGCAGGTTTGAGCCCTACATTTGCCAACGGTGCCGACGGTGTGCCTGAGGTGGATCGTCCTAACTTCCCATTCTCGTACGGTCCTAAATTCGAAGGACAGCAGGTACGTGATCTGGATGGCCGTATGGTAACCTGGAAAGCAAACGATCCATTGAGTTTCTTCCAGACTGGAAAGTACATCAACCACAACCTAGCAGTTGAAGGTGGTAACGACCGCAGCTCATTCCGTGCGTCTTTCTCTTCTTTGAAAAACACGTCTATCATGGCTGCCGGTACCGAGTTGAAGAGAAACAACTTCAACATTCGCGGTACTCAGAAAATCGGTAAAATACTGAACCTCGATGTGAGCGCGGATTATACCGACAACGACATGGTGAACCCGATCCGTCAGGGCGGTAACTACAACCCTGTATTCCGTTTCGTTTACAACCGTCCACGCAGCATGGATATCGAGTATTGGTCTAAAAACTATATCGATCCGGTTGCAGGCGGACGTCGTCGCGGTACTGCCGACCCGTACAACATTACGGAGTTCATGTTCCAGACATTTGAATACAAGCAGGTCAGAAACGAGAAAGTATTCCGTGGAAACATTGACCTGACAGGTAACATTACCGACTGGTTGAGCTTCCTCGTACGTGGTAACGTGCAAAACGAGCTTTACACAGGAAATAATAAAGACAGAGGTGACAACGTACGTTTCTCTGGTGGTGAATACCGCGAATATTCAGAGAATCAGACACAAACGCGTTTCCAGGGTCTCTTGACTGCCAACAAGCAATTGGGTACTGATTTCAACCTGAGCTTGTCTGCGGGTGGTGAAACGAACCGTTTGATCGGTGGACGCCGGTTTAATGTAAAAACAAACGGCGGTCTTCGCGTTCCTGATAACTTCTCATTGGCGAACAGTATCAACCCGTTGTTGTTTGAAAGAAACGAACTGTTGCCATCCAAACGCATCGACGCTTTGTATGCTTACGGTGATTTGACTTTCAAGGATGCGATCACTTTGAGCGCGAGCTATCGTACCGACTGGTCGTCGACATTGACTTACGCTAACGGAAGCGGAGATTATATTTACTCTTATCCATCGGTAGGTTTGTCCTGGATCGCGACTGAATCGTTGAAAAACCTTCCTACCTGGTTGTCATTCGGTAAAGTTCGTGCGAGCTTGGGTTACACAGGTGGAGACACGGATCCGTGGTCTACTAACCAAACCGGTTCTTACGAGCCAAAACCTGCTTATACGCTACCTAACGGGTCAAGTACTGTAAACTGGTCTGGTTTCCGGGATAACACATTGCCGAACTATGCATTGAAAAACCGTTTGGCGCGAGAAGTCGAATTCGGTGCTGACATCCGTTTCTTCAACAACCGTTTGGGAATCGATGCGACGGTTTATAACAAGATTACCAAAAACGAAATCCTCAGCCTTAACACGACTCCTGAGTCGGGTGTAAGCAAGAGAATCGTTAATGCCGGTAGAATTCAGAACAAAGGGGTGGAAATCCTCATCACCGCGACGCCGATCAAGAAAAATGATTTTGAATGGAATACCAGCGTGAACTTCTCCCGTAACCGTAACAAAGTGCTTGAACTGGTTGAAGGAACAGATACTTACGAACTTTCACTTGGATTTGGTGCGGATATTAAATCTGTGGCGCGTGTAGGCAAAGATTACGGAACGCTTATTACGCCTTATGGCTTCGCGCTTTACAAGTCGGATAACCCGAGCGATCCTGCCAATGGCAAGCGTGTAATCGGAAGTATCTCCGGTGAAGGTGGTGTCGGTTATGTTCGCAATGGTTCATACGGAGACAAGGCCGAGAAGGAGCTTGGAACGGTAATGGAGAAATTCCTGGCGAGCAATGTCAACTCTTTCCGTTACAAAAACTTCACAGCGACTGTTCAGGCTGATGCTAAAATCGGCGGTCTGATGTCGTCGGCGACGCACCAGTACGGTTCTTCGACAGGTGCATTCAAATTCACATTGCCAGGTCGTAACACGGAATTGGGTGGTGTAACTTATACCGATGCGGACGGCGTTGTGAAAAACGACGGTATCATTCCTGACGGTGTGCTTGCACAAGGCTTCCAGGTAGTAGTGGACGGCCAGCCTAAGGATCTGGGTGGAATGAGCTATGCCGATGCGGTAACAGCCGGTTATGTGAAACCAATCCCCGCTTATGCTTACTATCTGAACCTGACCCAATGGTCATCAGGTATCCGCGAGTACTCGACTTTCGAAAACTCATGGGTTGCATTGCGTGAAGTTTCGATCGGTTATAACGTACCTGCTTCATTGCTGGGCAAAGCGAAAATCCAGAGCCTTCGTATTAGCCTGGTTGGACGTAACCTGGGTTACCTGTACAAAACTGCGAAAGACGGTATCAACCCCGAAGGTTTGTACAGCAACAAAGCGGGCGAGTTCATGGAATACGGCGGTCTGCCATTCTCACGTAACCTCGGTGTTTCAGTTAGCGTAGGATTGTAATCAGTTTCATTACAGCCCAAATTTTAATAACAGCATTATTTATGAAATCTTTCAAGAGTAAACTCATATTGATGGCGGCCGTAGGATTTCTGAGCTCCTGCGAGAAACAAGCCTTTGTTGATATCAACAAAAACCCGGACGCTCTTACCGAGATCCCACCTCAGAACCAGTTCCTGCAAGCAACCGATGGTATCCACCGTCAGGATTTCGAGGCATTCTACGACCTTTACCGTCGTATCATGCCCTGGATGCAGTACAATACGCCTACAAACGGTAACCAGGGCTCATTTACCCTGAATTACGATAACTTCGCAAACCGTTACGGACGTTTGTACAACGGGGTAGGCGACCGCCTTTACGACCTGGAACAACTGGTAGGCAAATTGAGCGCCGAAGAGCAGCCTCGCTACAACCAGATGATCCAGATCGCACGGATCCTGAAAGCTTACTATGCATTCTATGTTTCCGATATTTACGGAAGCATTCCTTACACAGAGGCTTTCCAGGGACGTTACGGCGGTACATTGCAGCCTAAATACGATACCCAGCAGGAATTGTTCGCCAAGCTTGACGGTGAAATCAAAGCTGCGGTTGCAGTATTGAAGCAATCACCTACCGTGCCGCAATACTCGCTGGTAGAATTCGACCAATACTACAACGGAGATCCTGCGAAATGGGTGAAGGCTGCCAATGCATTGAGACTTCGCATGGCGATGCGCGTGCAAAAGGCTGACGCCGCTGCGGGTAACGCGATTATCAACGAAGTATTGGCAATGCCGGCTACCGACCTGATGAGCAGTAATAAGGACGGCTGGGTGTTTATCGGTAACGCCACATTCACCGGCGATGCCGCAGGTGGAAACTGGGCGACCGACGAACTCCGCGCGCCAAAGCCGATGGTTGACTTTATGTGGGATAAGAAAGATCCGCGGATCGATGCGTTCTTCGCGCCTAACCAATATACCCAGGCAAATATCGACTTGCTGATCGCCGACAAAAAGTTGCCGGCAGGTATCAAAGAAGGACGACGCTATGTCGGCAGTTTCACAAGTCCTGACGTTTCGCGTCAGACTGCGACTATCCAGCGTTATTACACGCCGAAGCTGATCTCCTCTAATAGCACAACTGTGGACACTTTGTCATTCGTTCAGCCCCGCCTTTTCAATGCGGGCCGTTCGGATGCAGCGGGTAACCCAGGTACAGGATTTTCTTACATTCCTGTTATCACTTATGCCGAATTCTGTTTCATGCGTGCGGAGCTTGCGACCAAATCTATGGGAACAGGCACTGCGAAAAGCTGGTACGAAGCAGGTGTTCGTAGCTCACTTGAATTCTACGACGAAGTTGGCCAGGGGGCGAAGCTGACCAACTACACGGCTACCAAGGAAGAAGAAATCATGGCATACCTCGCTCAGCCTGGTATCGCATTCGAAGCGGCGAAAGCAATGGATCAGATTGCAAGCCAGAGCTACCTGAACTTCATGAGACAGCCTCAGGAAGGATGGGCGTTGTGGAAGCGCACAGGTTTGCCAAACGAAAATTCGGTAGTTCCTTTGCCTAAAATGAGCTATCTGAGCGTAACGCTGGTAGTTCCACGTCGTTCGCCGATCACGCTTCCTTCATCTTCGGACCCGAACTTTGCTAACAAGAAAGCAGCTTACGATGCGATGGCGGCACAGCCGGGCTTCGGTGATCTTGCAAGCGCACAAGGCCGCGTATGGTGGGATAAGCAATAATTGTAATATAGATTTAGTTAAATAACGCAAAAGGCAGGCCATTGGCCTGCCTTTTTGTATGATGCCGAATTTCGGATTACTGATTGATCAAACACCCGATCGCCTCCGTCCTGCTCTTAACTACCATTTCGCCATTCAAAACGGCCTCGATAGCATTCCTTAAATACAGCTCCGTAGCTTTCGCCCTGTTTTTTCCCAAAGCATAATACCAGTTATCGATCGCGCCGCGGTAGAGTATTTCGCCATTTGCATTCACTAGAACCGCCTCCGGCATGGTGGTAGCCTGGTACCGTTTTACTTTTTGCAAACCTGCATCCTGATAACCGGGAATGGTCGCTTGGTATTTGAGTAAGAATTGCCTGATGTCTTCGCGGTTGACGGTCGGGACGGGGAATACGGCCTCGAATGCGACGCCTCTTTTTGCATAATCCGAATGAATGCTTTTGATCTCGCGCATGTACGCGTTCGAGACGGGGCATTCGGGATCGAGGAAGAAAATGACTTTGAAACTACCCGGTCCGGCATGGGCGGAGCGATGCGCGCTGGTGGTTGCCGCAAGGGCAAATCCAATGCAGCAGAGCATCCAGACGATGGCGGACCGGGTTTTCATTGTATTACTTTAATAATGCTTCCAAAGCGGTGGTTATCTGCTCGTAACCGAACGCGGCTATTTCATGCTCCATTCGCTGACGGATAGCATCCGTTTGCAAGTTGCCTATGCTTCCTTCGTGGCTGTGCTTCAATTCGCGCGGCGCGGTGTAAGTACCATCGCCTATTTCCGCACCTACCTGCTTGTAGGCATCGCGGAACGGTACGCCGGCGATCACGAGCTCGTTCACACGCTCCACACTGAACAGGAGGTCGTATTTCGGATCGTCGAGCAGGTTTTGTTTTACTCTCACATGTTCCAGCATGAATGCGGCGATGTCGAGGCAGTCGAGGATTTCGTCGAATGCAGGCATCAGGATTTCTTTCAGCAGCTGCATATCGCGGTGGTACCCCGACGGCAGGTTGCTCAGTACCATCGTTACCTCCATCGGCAATGCCTTCATGCGGTTGGTTTTGGCGCGAAGGAGTTCGGCCACGTCCGGGTTCTTTTTGTGCGGCATAATGCTGCTACCGGTCGTGAGGTCGTCGGGTAATACTATGAAGCCGAAATTCTGGCTGTTGTAAAGGCAAACGTCCATGGCGAGTCGTGACACCGTTGCGGCCAAAGATGCTATCGCACTCAATGCGGCTTGTTCCGTACGCCCGCGGCTCATCTGCGCGTATACGACATTATGGTGCATTCCTTCGAAACCGAGCAGCTCGGTCGTCATTTGCCGGTTCAGCGGGAATGAGGAGCCGTATCCTGCACCGGAGCCCAGCGGGTTGCGGTTGGCGAGGCGATAGGCGGCATTCAACTGGATAATATCATCGATCAAGCCCTCGGCATAGGCGCCAAACCACAGTCCGAACGACGACGGCATGGCGATCTGCAAATGCGTGTAGCCGGGCAGCAGGTCGTTTTTATGTTCTTCCGATTTGCGGGTCAGCACATCGAAAAGCTTCTCTGTTGCTTCCACCACTTCAAAAAGCCTCGCCCGGGTGTACAGCTTCATATCCACGAGCACCTGGTCGTTGCGCGAGCGGCCGCTGTGAATTTTCTTGCCGGTATCGCCAAGCTTGCGGGTAAGGAGCAATTCTACCTGCGAATGCACATCCTCGATGCCTTCTTCGATAACGAATTCGCCTTTCTGGATTTGCGCGTAAATGGCTTTGAGCTCGGTTTTCAATGCAGCAAGGTCGTCGGCCGTCAGCAACCCGATGGTTTCGAGCATGGTGGCGTGGGCGATATTGCCCAGCACGTCGAATTCGGCCAGATGCAAATCCATCTCGCGGTCGCGCCCTACCGTAAAGCGTTCTATTTTTTCAGAAGTGACAGTATTTTCCTTTTGCCAGAGTTTCAAAATGCAGGAATGATAAATTTAAAATCTAAAATTTCACTACAAATTTAGCATCATTGGCTCATTTATAACCTTTTTCCGTCGATTGAAGTCGACGTCCATTGATTTTTTGTGTTTTTGTGTGTGACCAAATTTGAGACTTAGCGTATCAATAAGACCGCCAGGGGTTAGTTGTTGGACGCGTTTTAAACTTGTACTGTATGAGTTGGAGTCGGATTTGGATTCATGTTGTTTTTTCAACAAAGTATCGCGCACCTGTGTTGCGCGACGAGATTCGGAGGAAAGTGTTTATGCATATGAAGGAATATGCAATGTCGAAGGGGATCGAGCTGGATATGATTAATGGCTACCTGGACCACGCGCATTGCCTGTTGTGTCTCACCCGCGAGCAGACACTCGGGGATGTAATGAAGATAATCAAGGGAGAATCAGCTTACTGGATCAATAAGAATAAGTTGACGAGAACCAAGTTTGTGTGGCAGGATGATTATTGGGCTGTAAGTGTCAGTGAGGCGCATGTAACGCGTGTCCGTGGCTACATACTCAGGCAGGAAGAGCACCACAAAGGCAAAACCTTTGAAACAGAGATCAACAGATTCATGCTGAAATATGGCTGGACAAATTCAAACAAAAAAACTAATTCCTAGCTATCTCCTATTTCCGTCGACTTAAGTCGACGGCAGAGGAGCATCATCTTGCCGTCGACTTGAGTCGACGGATCACAGGAGAGAGAAGAAATTGAGATTGAGAGGAAAGGAGAAAGAGCAGAGATAAAAAAGATGAACAGAGATAAAAATGAATAAGGAAAAAGAATTTGGTTATCATTCAATCATTCAATCATTCAATCATTCAATCATTCAATCATTCAATCATTCAATCATTCAATCATTCAATCATTCAATCATTCGTCCCGCCACCGATCATTCTTTTAACCGCCACAAACCGCTTACTATAATATGCTGCATTCAACAAATCGTACCGGATGCCGCCTTTCCAGGCTGAATGGATGAATTTGACGTAGCCGGGTGCTACTTCGGTGATGATGCCTACATGGCCGATGCGCTTGCTTTTGGTACTGTGCCCTTTAAAGAAAATCAGGTCGCCGGGTTTGGCATTGTCGAGTTCTACTGCCTCTCCGTGCTCGGCCTGGGCGGCGCTGGAATGCGGGAGCGCAATATCCCATTGGTTGAAACAGTACCGGACAAAACCGGAGCAGTCGAAGCCCTTTTTGGATGAGCCGCCGGAGCGATAGGGAATATGTAAATGCTCAGTAGCGAACGATACGAGCGACTCGATCGGGTTCAATGTGTCTGCGGCGACCTCCCGGGACTTCGGGGCCTGTGCGAAAGAACGGTTGGTAAGCGAACTGACGGCAAACAAAAAGGTTACTACAACAACTGAACGAATCAGAAAAAGCATGAAATCGAAAGTAGGTTCAGGACTTTAAGGGGCCAATATTAACCACTACTTTCATGAAAGTAAAGGTTCGAGCCCCCTTTTTCCGTACTTTTGTGGCGGAATAAGGATAGCTTACTAATTAATACGCTCAGATGAAAACTACCGACCGTTATCTCCAGCGCGGTGTATCGGCTTCAAAGGAAGATGTGCATAAGGCCATCGAAAAGATCGATAAAGGGCTTTTTCCAAAGGCTTTTTGCAAAATAGTACCGGATACCCTCGCAGGCGATCCCGACTACTGCACGATCATGCACGCCGACGGCGCCGGTACCAAAACTTCCCTGGCGTATTTATATTGGAAAGAAACGGGCGATATCTCCGTTTGGAAAGGCATTGCACAGGACGCGATCGTAATGAACACCGACGATCTCCTTTGCGTAGGCGCAACCGGCCCGATGCTCTATTCATCGACGATCGACCGTAACAAAAACCGCATTCCCGGTGAGGTAATCGCCGAGGTGATCAATGGCGCTGAGGAAGTGCTGGACATGCTTCGCAGCTACGGCGTCGAGATTTACAGCACAGGCGGCGAGACGGCCGACGTAGGTGACCTCGTGCGCACGGTGACGGTCAACAGCACGGTAATCGCTCGCATGAAGCGCTCCGAAGTGGTGGATAATGCCAATATCCAGGCAGGCGACGTGATTGTGGGCCTTGCTTCGTACGGACAAGCAACCTACGAAAGCGAATACAACGGCGGCATGGGCAGCAATGGCCTTACTTCGGCAAGACATGATATTTTGGGTAAATACCTTTCCAAATACACCGAAAGCTTCGATCCCGAAGTGAGCGACGATCTCATTTACAGCGGCAACAAAAAATTGACCGACGAAGTAGACGGCGCCCCCTTAAATGTTGGTAAATTAATCCTCTCACCCACACGTACATACGCACCCGTAGCCAAGGCGCTGCTCGACGAAATGCGGCCGCAAATCCATGGCATGGTACATTGTAGCGGCGGAGCTCAGACAAAAATTCTACATTTTGTTGATAACCTTCACATTATCAAAGACAACCTGCTTCCCGTACCGCCATTATTCAGGCTGATCCAGGAAGAAAGCGGCACAAGCTGGCAGGAGATGTACAAAGTATTCAATATGGGGCACAGGCTCGAAATTTACCTGCCCGAAAGCCACGCGGCGCGGGTGGTCGAGATTTCGAAATCATTCGGAATCGATGCACAGGTAATCGGTCGGGTAGAAGCTTCAAACGAGAAAAAACTCACCATCAGCAGCGAATACGGCACATTCTACTATTGACCGACTTTTGTCTGGTA
Organism: Dyadobacter soli; assembly: GCF_900101885.1. Taxonomy (GTDB): domain Bacteria; phylum Bacteroidota; class Bacteroidia; order Cytophagales; family Spirosomataceae; genus Dyadobacter; species Dyadobacter soli. Next base: position 189,353 of record NZ_FNAN01000018.1, read on the forward strand.
CAAAATATTGAGCCTCCGGAAGTTACGTTCCGGAGGCTTTTTCTTTGCCCAAATTTCCCAACACGAATGCGGGCACGAGAATTGTAGTATCATTTCGTAGAAAATAGTAGAAGTAGTGTTATCTATTAACCACGTTAAGTATGAAACATATCAACCACTATCCCATACTGCGGAATTACCTCCTGGTATGTTGCTTTATTCTCGGTGCGTTACGTATCAGCGCACAAATTCCCGATGTACAAATCAACTCGACAGCAGTTATCAGCGGGCTGACGTCCGCGATGCAGCTTGTACATGCAGGAGATAATTCAAACAGGATTTTTATTGTAGAGCGCTCCGGTATCATTACGGCGTTCAACCCGGGGGCCTTAACTACTCCCATCGAATTTCTGAATATGAATAGCGGCGGGCAAGTCGTTGGAACGGCGGGCGAGGGCGGCTTGCTGAGTATCGCTTTCCATCCCGATTTTAATGTCAATGGATTTGTATACACTTACTATACCGATACAAACGGTGACCTTGTGCTCGCAAGGTATACCTCTGCAAATCCGTTGGGCAATGTGGTGCCTGCCAGCACACGGGTCGAGCTCCTGAAAATCCAGCATCCCGTGAATGACAACCACAACGGAGGTGAAATGCATTTCGGTTATGAGGATGGCTACTTATACTTATCCACCGGCGACGGCGGCGCAGGTTACGATCCGAATATCAACGGTCAAAGCACTTCGAGTTTGCTGGGCAAAATCCTGCGGATCGATGTGAACCCGCCATTAGGCTCCGGCCTGCCTTATGTGATACCGCCCAGCAACCCGTTTGGCAATGAAATTTTCATCCGCGGGCTGAGAAATCCGTTCCGTTGGAGTTTCGATCGCGAAAATTATGGCCTGTGGATCGGTGACGTTGGGCAGGATAGCTGGGAGGAGATCAACCATGTTACGGCTGGTAATGCGTCGTCTGCCAACTTTGGATGGCGTTGCTTCGAAGGAAATGGCTACACGCCCGGTATCGCGATCAATGAATGCCCCGATTCGGCGAGCTTTATCAAACCTACCTACACATACAGAACCCGCACGGCAAGGGGAAATTCGGTGATAGGCGGGGTGGTGTATCGTGGAAACGACTGGCCCGTGATGAACGGCTATTATATCGGAATGGACTACGGTTCGGGGGATATTCATAAGATTAATTCGGATGGCTCGGTGAAAGAATACCAGACTTCGACATTCACGGGCGTCAGGGATATTGGGGAGGACGAGGCCGGGGAAATTTATGCGGTGACGGCCACTGCGGTATACCGCATAGAGGCAGAAGACCCGCTGCCGGTTACCCTGGTTGATTTTTCGGGGGCGCCCAGTGCAGAGGGTGTGAGGCTTGCGTGGCAAACGGTGATGGAAAAGGATTTCAAATCGTTCGAGATCCAGCACAGTCGGGATGCCCGACAATTTGAGGCGATAGGCATTATCCAGGGCGCTAATGCACCAACCGGCAATCTGTATTCATTCTCGCACAGTACTTCGGAGAACGGAAACCTCTATTACCGTCTGAAAATGACGGATACCGACGAGAGTTTCAGGTATTCCAAAATCATCACGGTCAGCCGCGGCGGGGAGAGCTCGGGCGACCTGTTTGTCCGGCCTTCGCTGATCAGCAGCAGTGAGATGAACCTGTTCGTGGACGAGCCTTTCCAGACCGTCGAGATCGTCAATGCCGGCGGGAAGATCATACTAACCGAGAAAATAGGCGGCAGGAGCGGGCCTGTCAACATCCCGTTGGGCAATACGGCCTCGGGTATATATGTAGTGCGCATGGCCGGGCACGACCGGGTGGTGCAGCAGAAGGTTTTGGTGTGGAGATAGTGGTTTGAGGCTGTCCAATGCTGAACGGATTTTGTCCGGTTGCGGACAGCCGCATTTTTGAACTTCTTCATTATCAGCGTACAGAGGCCGTTTTTGACGGCCTTTTTTGCTTGGCAGACTATTTTTGAAACACATCTAGAATGTGCTGTTTCAAATGTAAACTGCTTTGAAATATGATCGGAAACTACTTTAAAACCGCTTACCGGAGCCTGCAAAAGAACAGGTTATACTCCTCCATTAACCTGACGGGCCTTACCCTCGGCCTGGGCGTAGCCATTACGCTTTTCTGGATTGTCCGGTTTGAATACAGCTTCGACCGTTTTCATGCCAAAGCCGACCGCATTTACCGCGTCAAATCGACCGACAAGTTTGGTGAGAAGCAGTCGCATGTACACCAGACGACGGTTAAGCTACTTAGAACCCAGTTTCCGGGAGTGGAATCGGCCGCCAATTTCTATGGAATGAACCCCGCGGCGGTACAGGTGGGAACGGCTATTTTCAACCAGAACAATATCTTTTTTACCGAACCAGCCATGCTGGAAATGCTGGATGTCCGCTGGATCGCCGGCAATCCGAAGCAATCGCTCGGCGCCCCGGGGCAGGTGGTGCTGGACGAGCAAACCGCGGAGAAGCTTTTCAAAGGCAATGCGATGGGTAAGCAGCTGCGTTACGATACCCAAACCGAACTTACCGTAACCGGCGTGATCGGCAATCTGCCCGTTAATACCGAATTCCCGATGCAAATGATCATTTCATGGGAGACAATCAAGAAAATACAACCCGATCTGGCGCAAGAAGACAAGCTCAGCGGCGGTGATTCCATGCATCAGGGCTTTGTATTGCTGAAACCCGGCGCATCGACCGCACCGATCGAGGCAGCGCTTACCCGTTTTGCGAAAAGCCGGCCTGAGGAAACAACGGTAACCTCAGTTGAATTGCAGCCTCTTTCGGAAATGCATTTCGACACCAGCAAAGATCCATTCAATTACTCCATGCCAAAGTGGATGCTTTACACGCTCACCAGCATTGGCATATTCCTCATATTTATCGCCTGTATCAATTTCGTGAACCTCGCTACCGTACAAGCTATCCAACGGGGGCGTGAGGTGGCGGTACGCAAAGTGCTGGGCAGCGGCAGAAAACAGCTGATTTTTCAGTTTTTCGGAGAAACGGGTCTGGTAGTGTTGCTGGCAACATTTCTGGGCGCATTGCTCGCAGGCAAGCTGGTTACCTATTCTTCGGAGCTTCTGAATACGCGTATCGACGGCTCCACAGTCTGGAATGCCGGTACATTCCTGTTCCTGGGTGTGCTTGCGATTGCGGTAACGCTCTTTGCCGGGCTGTATCCTGCGCTCATTCTTTCGGGTTTTCAGCCGGTGAGGGCGTTGCAAAACCGTGTGATGTTGCCGGGCAGAGGTATTTCGCTGCGTTCGTCGCTGGTGGTTTTGCAATTTGTGATTGCGCAGGTACTGGTAATATGCACATTGCTGGCGATGAAGCAGATCCGGTATTTTTATGAAAAAGACCTTGGCTTCGATAAAAGCGGCATCGTGACTGTGACTATGCCCGACCGGAGTTCCGTTCTCCGGGAGCGTTTCGGACAGCAGCTGAAACAGCATCCGGAGATTCGTGAAGTCGCATTCGGCCTCACTACCCCGGCCAGCAAGCGTAACCATTGGTGGGGAACGATGAAGCATCCGGGCCTGCCCGACGGCGAGGAAACGTTCCGTCTTCAACATATCGACACCAATTACTTCCACTTCTTCCGCATTCCGTTGCTTGCCGGCCGTATGCTGACAGCCAGCGACACGACGCGCCAAAGCAAAGGCACTCAGTTTGCCGACGTGATGATCAACGAGAAGGCAGCACGTGACCTGGGTTTCAGGAAAGCCGAAAAAGTAATAGGCCAACAACTGGAATTCTGGGGGATGAAATTGAATGTCGTGGGCGTGGTGAAAGACTACCATTCCGAAGATCTCAAAACCAAGCTCATGCCGCATGTGTATGTGTACGCGGGCTGGAATTTTCAACTGGCCAGCATCCGGATCGACAATTCTAAAAAATCCCAAGCCATCGCGCATATCGGCGAGCATTGGAAAGCCATGTTTCCCAACCATTATTACGAGCCCAAATTCCTGGAAGACGACATTAAAAGCTTCTACGATAGCGAACGCAAGCTTTCCAATTTCCTGCAAATATTCGCCGCACTAGGCGTGCTAATCGGTTCGCTGGGGTTGTTTGGCCTGGTTTCCTTTGTAGTGACGCAGCGTACCAAGGAAATTGGCGTTCGGAAAGTGCTCGGTGCTACGGTTTACAGCATTGTGGAGCTAATCTCGCGCGACTTTCTGAAACTGATGCTCATCGCATTCGTCATAGCCGCGCCGATCGCCTGGTATGCAATGCAGTCATTTTTAAGAGATTACATTTATAAAATCGATATTGAACTTTGGGTTTTTGTGCTGGCTGCGGCACTTTCGGTGGGCGTGGCATTGCTTACGATCAGCTTTCAGAGCATTAAGGCTGCACTAATGAATCCGGTAAAAAGCCTGCGGTCGGAATAATTGGCTTTGTCCCGAAAACAGAAACATTCCGGAGGCAATACTTCCGGAATGTCATCATTTATACAACCCTAAAACCCAATTTATGTATAGCAATATTGGATGGTCAAAGAAAATGGATTTAATCCATATTATTGGAAATAATCCTAATCGTTTTGATTGAAAACTTGTAGAAATTCCCTGACAGCCTTTGCAGCTAATTTCAGCACTGTGGAACGATTATTGCGTAGATAATTTGCATCCGTACCCCGTATGCGCAACACGCAAACGTTCCATCCATGAAAATGAAGGCATTCCAACACACTGTCCCCGGACGCAAGAGCGGTGGGGAAATGAGCCGCAGACGTTTTTTTCGTCAATCTGGGGCGGCCGCCCTTTCTACAATGCTCCTGAGCTCCTGCGATAACCTGCTCGACAAAATCATCCCTCCCAAAAAGGATAACCGCGATAAAACACTCGCTTTCTTCGGCGACAGCCTCACTGCCGGCACGGGCGGCACGAGGCCGTTCGGTGAGTGGGTAGGAGATGTTTTCACTGAACGTCCGGTTTTTAGCGACGGGATCAACGGCCAGGTTTCGTTATCGATCGCGGTAAGGCAGGGTGGTATTCCCATCACCTTGTCGGTAGAAGGAGGCAAGTTCAACGGTGCTAAGCCAGTGGTTGTTACGAAGATCAGTACCTGGTTCCTGTCGACCTGGCTCGACGAAGACGTTTATAGCAGGACCGGTACCCTTGCAGGTGTGAAATGTACGATCACGCGTAAGTTTTTGCCGGATGTTGGCGAACGCTACCTGGTAGAGCCCGTTTTGCGGACCGACACGGAACTAACGGCAGAAACCCCGGCGGAAGAGCCGGTCGACACGGAGATTCCCGATGATTCCGTTTTCGAACTGGATGACGCAACACGCCTGCGGACGGCTACGCAAATCCTCTGGTATGGGCGGAACGACATTGGAGAAGGGAAACCCGTGGATGGCATTCTTTCGGCAATCAAGAGCTCGATCGATTACATTACCGAGCCCCGGCGATACCTGGTGCTGGGGATAATGCTCGCATCCAGCGAACACAAGGGAACGGACGGCTTTGCCAAGGTTACCGCGCTCAACGACGAGCTGGCGATGTTGTACCGGGATTCCTACGTGGGGATGACGCCGCCCACCGATTCGGAAATGAATGACATTGGATTTACCCCTACCGCAGAAGATTCGGAGGATATCGCAAAGGGAGTTTTTCCCCATCGAATGCGCGCCCCGAACCCTACGGATCAGATTCACCTTAATAACTTTGGTTATAAGATTATTGCAAACAGAGTGGTCAAGAAAATCAGGGATTTGAAGTATTGATCGATGTAAAAAGTATTTTTTCCTGCGGGCGTCTTTTGAAATTAATAATTACAAAAAACTGACCCTTATGGCGAAATACATGCTACTGATGTTTGCTCTTTTTACTTTCCCGCTGCTGACGCTGGGGCAGGATAAAAGTGTGGTGGTGACTTCCGAAAACAAGAAAACGGGAGTATTTACCAACGAAAAAGGTGAACTGCAAGTGAATGTAGCGCCGAAAGACGTCAGGAAGTACAAAGCGGCCGGCAGCGTCCGCTATGGGGATTTCGGCGCGCGGGGCGATGGTAAAGCCGACGACATAGATGCAATTGCGGCGACGCATGCATTCGCCAACCTGCACGGGCTTGCGGTGAAAGCCGACGACGGCGCGACCTACTATATCGGCGGAAAAGAGCGCACCGCGGTGATCCAGACCGACACCGATTTCGGCAAAGCGGCATTTATTATCGATGATAAGGAAGTGGAAAATCGCAATGCATCCGTGTTTACCGTCAGCTCAGGACTGAAACCATTTAAGCTCGAAACCGTCAAGTCATTAAAACGAAACCAGGAAAAAATCGACGCAATGCTGCCCGGTCCGTGCCTGGTTACGGTTACCAATTCCAATGTAAAACAGTACATAAGGTTTGGGTTGAATCAAAATAACGGCTCTTCCCAGACCGACATTTTTGTGGTCGACAAGAACGGAAAAGTAGACATGAATGCGCCGATCATCTGGAATTTCGACCAGATCACCGAGATCACCGCATTGCCCATTGACGAAAAACCTTTGAAAATCACTGGCGGGCGTTTCACCACCATCGCCAACCAGGCTGAATCCAAGTATACCTATTACAACCGCAACATCGCGGTGAGGCGCTCGAATGTGCTTCTGGAAGGTCTGGAACACCGAATTACCGGCGAAGGCGACCACGGCGCGCCCTATGGAGGCTTTATCAATATCGGCGACTGCTCCTACGTAACCGTGAAGAATGCCGTCCTCACCGGCCACAAAACTTACAGTACCATTGGTGCGGCCGGCAAGCCTGTTACCATGGGTACTTATGACCTTTCGGCTAACCGGGCGCTCAACATATCGTTTGTGAATTGTACCCAGACAAACGATATCAACGATAATACCTACTGGGGCATTCTGGGCTCGAACTTCTGCAAGAATATGCTTTACGATCATTGCACGCTCTCGCGCTTCGATGCGCACCAGGGTGTTGCCAATGCTACCATCCGCAACTCGACCCTCGGGCATATGGGCATCAATGCCATCGGCAGCGGGCTGTTACTGATCGAAAACTCCACCATTCGTGGCAGGAGCATTGTAAATCTTCGTCCCGATTACGGCAGCACCTGGCAGGGGGAAGTCGTGATCCGCGACTGCGTATTCGTCCCGGTGAACGGCAAGCCTGCCAATCCGTCGCTGGTAAGCGGCTCTTACTCAGGCCAGCACGATTTCGGCTACACCTGCTACATGCCCGAACGGATTACCATCGAAAATCTGCGGATCGACGACTCCCAGCATCCGGAAGCCTACCAGGGCCCGGCCATTTTCGCCAATTTCAACCCGGAAATGAAGGACGGTTCCTACCAGGAAAAATATCCTTATGTAAAAACCAATGAGGTGATACTGAGAAACGTCACCACCGCCAGCGGGAAGCCGGTACGGGTTAGTGATAATGCAGTGATGTTTAAGGATGTGAAGGTGAAGGAGGGTAGGTAAGGGGGCTTAAAGCTTCACCGCATGATAGTAATGGTTCTCCCCCTCGTCCTCAAACTCCTCGATGACCGAAAGTCCCGATGCGGCCAGCAGCTCTTTGTATCGCTCCGCTCCAAGCGATCGTGATTCAACTTCGGTAATGGCATCATCCCATTTCATTTTTCGGGAAGTAGCCGTAAACAGCAGCTTTCCGCCGTTATGCAGCGCATTGGCCATTTTTTGAATTACCATTTCCTGTGTTTCTTCCGGTAAAAGAAACATAAGTCCCCAGGCTATGATGGCATCGAACTGCCGATTGAAAAACAAGGAATCTTCTGCGGCTTCACAGGCGACGGGAATATTCGGGAAGTTCCGCTGGAAAGTCTGCACCATCGAAGCTGACGCATCGACGCCATAAACATTCAAACCTTCGTCTACCAATGCCTTCGAAATCGGGTCGCCTGCGCCACAACCCACATCCAGCACCGTCGCATTTGAAGGCAGCGACCTGGCCCAGAGCCGCACCGATGACGCGCCAACCCCATCGATGCCCTTGGAGCGACACCGAATGAATGTCGTTGCGTAGGCTTCGTACCCGTTCGATTTATCCATTTTCAGCTGTTACTTTTTGCTTTGTGCCCAGGAAGCTAACATCCGGAATACTCAGGCCGGAAAATACCATTGAGCGCGATGATGGTTTTTTCTACAATCTTTGTCCCGTCTTGCAGTTCAATGTAAGGGTTGGGATCATCCGTGTGAATTTGCTGTATCACACCCTCAGCCCGTTCCAGCCCATTGATATCCAAAATCATTTCCGCCTTCGCCCCGCGGTTTTTGCAATCTACCAGCATTTCGATAAAGCTCTCATTTACTGATAATGTCGTACGTAAATCCATATATTTAGTTGTTACCGTCTTGTAATGTATTGTGGGAAAAGTGATGCCTCCATCTGAGATACGCCCCTGATGGGCGATTGGTTCAATGGTGTTGGCTAATCACGATGCCAGTATAAATATACGCGGCCATATTGGAAACGGCATGGTCCAGTTTTTGGATTTGTGGCGGAAAGTGGTTGGGTTTGAATGGGAAGTAAAGGGCTGCATAACAGAGAGACGATTTTTTGCAGCACCACTAAAATAATGTGATAGAAGTGTCACCAGCGCAAATAGTATAACATGCAGCATTACGAAAAAATAGCGACAACCATCCTATCCACTGCCATCCATCGCGGCGCTGAAAAAAGTACCTGCCCTTCTGAAATTGCACGCATACTATTTCCTGACGACTGGCGTAAGCACATGAAAGATGTACGCGAGGTGGCAATTGATTTGCATAACAAAGGCAGCATAGTGATCACACAAAAGGGAGTGCCTGTTGATGTTAAGCATATCAAGGGGCCAGTCCGCATTAAAATTGTCTCCAAATAGCGCGCTAGCAAAGCTGGAATGTTGGGCACAAAAGAGGTCCTGAAAAATCGGGATCTTATGTTGGAGAGGGAGACGGGTCTCGAACTTTGCTCTTAATCGGCTTGTAATCAAGATTTTGTCTCCTTTATTTGAGGTAAACTACACGAATGACTCACTATTTTTTATACATATAGTACAACAGTATATTTGTTATGTATAATTCTTTTGGCGAAAATTGGCTGGTTTGATGATGGTTTTCGCTGGTTTTTGAGTGCGTTTTCGGGTGGTTTTAGGTGTTCAAAGTTTGGAAAATGCCTGTGGGTTTTGGCGGTGGTAAGTGCGATATTACTGGGGCGAAGTTACGAAATTTCACTCTCCCTTGAAAGCTAAATACTTAGTCTTATAATTTAGTTGCGCAAGGTTAAATTGTACATATTTTAATTCACTATCTCAAAAAGTAGAGGACAAATGGCAGCTGCAGAATTCCGCAAAGACAATCATTATCTATCGCAGGGGTATCTCAAACGCTGGGAGTCTTCTCCCAAAAAGGTTTTTGTTTACCACAGATTGGTCTCACACCAGAATGTTCCGTTTTGGAATGAGCAGAGCATTGCAAAAACTGCCTATCAAGAATACCTCTATGCCCTGAGATCTAACGGAGTGGAAAGTGATGAGATTGAGCGTCGGTTTGCAGAGCAATTCGAGTTCCCGGCAGAAGCTTGTATTGAGAAGGTGGTAAATGAGGATCGGCTTACTTCTGATGACTGGCACAAGTTGGTTCGATTCTTGGCCTTACACGATCTCAGGACTCCCGCTCGACTGATTGAACACATGACAAATTACTCTGAAACAATAATGGAAATAATGGACGGAGTTCTGGCGGAACTTCCTGAAAAATTAGAGAAACATCAGCATAACGAGGGCGAGAGTGCCACGGAGAAAATTAATCCAACTCTTCCCATAAAAGTATATACTGACATAAAGGAAGGCGAAGAGTTCGGTATTTTAAAGGTTGAGACAGCCGCAGGACGAAATTCGTGGTTATGGACAATGCAACACCAACTGAATAATACGGCCAAAATTTTGCACCTGCATAAATGGACAATTATGCGTCCGGCAAAAGGAATGAGTTGGATCACGACAGACAAGCCGGTCATTCGGTTGAACTACTACTCACCTGGGAAGTATGATTTCAAAGGTGGCCTTGGAAACAACGGTTCAGAAATACTAATGCCGCTCAGTCCTGATCATATGCTTTACACTCGTGTTGGTAAGAAACCGCCGCAACGTGGTACCAGATTTTCCGTTGAGCAAACGAACATTCTACGTCGTATGATCGCAGAACATGCTCATAGATATGTGTTTGGAAAAACGGCTGATGACGACGTTCCCGGATTTATACCAAGAACGATCAATGCAGAAATCTTCAAACACGAAAAGGACCAATGGGAAAGGTGGCATGCAGAACAAACAGAGTCTGAAAACTATTTTTCTGGTCAAGGTGATGTGGAGTAAAGATCATGATGTAATTACGTCTAAGAGTTAGTAGTAGCATAAACGCTCATTAGTTTTTGGTAAATCTAGGTCAAGGGTTCCACTCTCAAATCATTGTACGAGTAAGTCTCTACTTGATCTGGGAAGAAACTTGCTGCGGGCAGTTTGTGAAGGTCCAAGCTGGCAAAATCGGGGAACGATCACTCGATAGTTCGGATAATGTTGCATATTTTCAACATTGTTATCTTTTTTGTTTGGAATAAGCAACATATGAAGACAAGAAAGCATGTCATTCTGCCGAAATTTGTGAAGATGTTTGAGCAGCTGGGCGAAAATATAAAACTGGCTCGCAAACGCCGAAAACTTACGACCATTCAAGTATCTGAGCGTGCGGGAATCGACCGTACCACACTTTATCATATCGAAAAAGGCAGCCCTAGTGTATCGATAGGGGCTTATTTCAATGTTTTGAGGGTTCTAAATCTGCACGAAGATTTCCTTAAACTGGCCGCAGATGACGAGCTTGGAAGAAAGTTGCAAGATTTGAAGTTGCTTGGTAAACCTAGCGAATAGACTTCAATGGTAAGTATCTTCTGGCGCTTGATCGTGTAACAGGGGGCAATCTATCGCTAAAAGCGTTAATTGTGCTTGTCACGATCCAATAAATCTATCACAACACGATTTAATAGAAATATCACAACCATATTTAATATAATTACAACAACGCGGTTTAATAGTAGTGACACATCGAGATTCAATAGATTGACAACCGCTTGATTTGATAGATTGATATGGCGAAACCACAGCCTGATATTGTTCCTACTGGGATTTTGTTGCCGTGTTTCTCAAATACAGGTATGATAATAACTGCTCTCTGTCTGCCAAACTATTGCAACCGTGCAGGAAACCAAGCGGTCCCACAGCAGTTGCTTATGCGATCTCCGCTGGGGAACAACAACCCTACGCCGCTAGCATACAAAACTTCGCGATTTAACATGTGGGGCGAATTGCCACAGGCAGATCAGCTTACAGTAGCTTCAAACGGAAAGCACATTTATACGCTGCGAGCGGCACTAATATATAGTTCTGCAACCATCTATATACGAAATGCTATTGATCCAAGTACAGCGCTCTCGTTGGTAAGAGATGCTTCAGAGTTGCTAAATATACTTTTAGAAAACGGGCACACCACCTTAGCGGGACGACTGGCAGGGGCTTTCAGGAATATCGATAGAGGTAGAATAGCGGACCAGATTGTTGAGACTTTTAAGCAGGCGGATTATGACATCCGCGAAACAGATCCATTTGATAGCAAAATTAGATCTGACATTGTCCCCTCGTGAACGCTCACCATACGCCAACCGTATACGTCTGATGTGGGTGCAGATGCGTCAACCGTAATCGCAAACTTTCCCGCGTCGCCCGGAATTCCTGATAACCGCGACGCGTTTCGAAAAACCATAGACGACATCTACATTACGGATGCCTATCAATCACTTTCCATTGAACGCTACCGGGTCATATCCGAACTGATTGCCAAAGTAAGTTCGGGTGAGTGGGATGCTAACGAAAATGAAGAAGATTGTAAACAACGCTACGCAATGGCTGCCAGAGGAAAACTAATAGGCTTTTTAGTCTGTAACTGAAGTATCAAAGCCATACTTCGAGTTGAAAATGCAGGAACGCTAGCAGATAAAGATCACTCGAGATGGTTCAGGGAACTGGGCAAGGTTGTAAGACGCGAAATTCGGCTGGACTGCGAGCAAATGTGTTTGTGAAATGAACTATTAGGCACATACAGAACTTTGATAGCCTTTCGCAGACTCACCAGGCACCCCCACGGGGCATAGCGACTTGGTAAGGGATTAGTTAAAAGGCAGCCTTAATCCGGTTTCAGTTTGTGACAAAATCTAAAATGCATTTGTTGAGCCTGTCATTAAATTGTCGTTTTTAAATAATATTTACGATATTTGTTACAACTAAAGCACGTCAGTGGAGAACGATAACTATATAATAGGCAGTAACTTACGCCAATTTCGGGTGCGTTTAGGAATGAGTCAGCAAGAGTTAGCTGCTTACCTAAATGTTACTGCGTCCTGTATAAGTCATTATGAGAATGGAGAAAGAGGTGTGCCAACTGATTCCTTGGAAAGAGCTGCGTCCTTATTTGGTATCAGTGCCTATGACTTCTATGAAAAAAACGCAGCAAACAAAACGGCCAATACAGCATTCGCTTTTCGTGCCGGGGAGTTGGAGCCGACTGATCTTGATGAAATTGCTAGATTTCGGACTGTCGTTAGAAATTTCATCAGCATGAAGAATAAGTTAAAAAGGTATGAAGGCCAGGAAAGAAAATAAACTAGTTCTTGAAGATAAAGCTCGTTCCTTACGTCAGTCTTGGGGTTATAGTAGTTCAGAGCCAATACCACTTCGTGCTTTACTTCTTCAAATTGGCGTTGTAGCACTTTTTAGGCCGATGAGCGAAGGGTTTTCAGGTATGTGTCTTCGCGTAGTTGAGGCAGATGAGACTTACCGATTCATGTTGATTAACGCAAATATGTCTGTTGGACATCAGCACTTTACCGTCTGTCATGAGCTTTATCACCTTTACGTACAGCAATTTTTTCAATCCCGAATTTGCCGTGTAGGCACATTTGATAAAGGTGACCCGGAAGAGTATAATGCTGATAATTTCGCTGCATATTTCTTGATGCCAAGAGAAGCCATATATGCAAATATTCCTCATGGCGAGATGGAAAGTAAGAACATATCATTAGCAACAATTTGCAAGATTGAAAATATCTTTGAATGTTCTCGAGCATTTCTATTAATTAGGTTGCGGGACTTAGGTTTAATCTCAGTCGACGAGGCGCAAGATTTCCAAAAGTTTGTAAAGTCCAGTGCATTTCGATTAGGCTTTGGCCCATATATATACGAAAAAAGTGCAGCCGAAGCTGCTGTTGGGGAATATGCACCTCTTGCAAACAACCTTTTAGACAAAGGAATAATCTCAGAGCACCATTTTTACTCACTGATGCAAGATCTCGGGTTTTCTGTAACTGATGTTGATTTGCATGAAAGTGAAGACCGTTAACAAGATTATACTAATTGATGCTGACGTAATCTCGCATTTTTTGACGGGCGGATATATTTTGTTACTGCCTAAGATTTTTACTCACCCGATGAAGATCATCGATAAAGTTTATGCTGAATTAGAAGGTTTTTATAGCAAGCGGGTACAAGTGGATAACCTCATCAATCTACGGTTAATTGAAAAAATTAACTTTCCCGAAACAAATCCGCAAATCAAAAAAGAATATTTGCGCCTATCAAGAGAATTTGGGGTTGGTGAAAGCGCCTGTATGGCCGTTGCACGGTTTAATGAAAATATCTTAGGTAGTAGTAATTTGAAAGACATTTGTGATTATTGCAATGAGCACAGCATCACATATATAACTACTATGGATTTTTTGTGCGAGGCTTTGCGAACAAGCAAAATGACTATCGAAGAATGTGATGAATTCTTACAAAAGGCTAAAGCTGCAAAGCATAGGTTGCCTGTTACCTCTATGGCTAACTATACTTGTAAAAGTCTGCGCATCTAATACTAAATTTGAAAGAGTCATTTTGTTAATTTTAAGTTCTAAATACCAATTTAGCACCGTATCGAGAAATAAAATTAAGCTCAGTTTCTTCATTGTACGTTAGATAAGATACATGAAGAGGGAGTTCAGTTTTGGTTTCTTCCATTTCTCTTCTTACAATCGAGATGTGCTGTTCATTTTGGTAAAGAACTAAAATATCAATATCGTTAGAATTCCATGAATCTTTCAATATCGAACCAAATATATAACATTCAACCCCCGATATTTTTAAACGTATACGTTTTTCAATTTCTACTAAGCCGAGTAATACTGCTTCTAATTCCATTTATTATTAAGCTGACCCAAAAGTTCACTCCATCTGAGGACTTTTATATTTAGATTTCTAGCAAGATTATATGCTGATGAGCTTATTTTGCCGTATGGGTTTGCCTTAAACACGGCATCAAATTTCTTATACTTGTCAAGTGTACTTCGAATTGACTCTGCTACAATATCGTAATCATCAACGGCTACAATTGTCACAGTTTCTAATCCATATCGTGATACTTCATAACGCTTGGTATCCAACCTTCGAACATTTTTGACCTTATCGTGCTGCTCCAATCCACGTTTTATAAATTGGACATCTTTCGGTAAATATGGCCAATTGTGATGTCGCTCGACAATTCTAAATACGTCACCATAGCCACCGACGACTTTACGCTTCGAATCAAGGTATTCAAACACTTCACCATAAATGAATGGATCTTTATGCACGTGCAAGATGAAATCAATGTGATCTAAATCAGCGAGATTAACAACATCATTTAAGGTAAAAATTTCCAGTGAAGAACCTATTAAACGTAGTTTTGGTCCCTCAATTCGGGATATATTCATTATGCCACAATCATCAATTTTTACGGACGAAAAGTTCTCTTTATCACTTAATTTTTCAGTTAGCCATTTGTATGCGCGATTATTGTTCATAGTTAGTTTTCGAAAATCAGGTGCAATTGACTCGGAAATTTTAACACCTCTATTTCCTCTTGATTGATATGCTTTGCTTCTAGATCTAATACGTGCTGTCTAAAAATTTCAACGGTTTTAGCTTCAATGTCCGAAATAAGTGTATAATTATTGTCCAAAACTCGAAGTAGTTTTCTATTATTGGGCAATATTATCTGTTGTATTTTCGATAACCATAACTTAGGGATTTCACTTTCGGGATTATATCGATAATCAGTTAAGGGGCCGTAAATATCAAATACTGCCTTGTTTTCATTTAAAATGGGGACAATTGCCTGCCTTGCGGTGGTCCTATTTTTAAACTGTTTTATATTAAAAACCGAATTTATTTTTTCGCTGTGGTGCTTTTTCCATTCCTTAATTATTATTTCGGGATATTCTTGCTCAGCCTTGTCAATCTTCGTATGACATGTTGGACACAAAAGAATCAAATTTGAAAAATCTCCTTTTTCTTGTTCGGAGGTTGATTGATTAGTTCTTGGGCCTCCCTGTCCTGCGCTAATAATGTGAGCCATTTCAGCAATGTGAAATTCCGTTTGACCAACTGTAAGAAATAAATTGACGTTACAATCAGGATTTTGGCAATAGCCCGCTGAATCGGCAAAAAGCTTCAACTTTGTATGAGAGTTTGGTGATGCAGCATCCCTTAGACAAGTCATTGATCATGTTAATTAGTGAATATATCATATTATGCTTCACTTGGCTGGATTACAGGCAATACCTAATGAAGGCATGAAGCCTCAATTTAGTAAAAAGATTGAGATCGATCCATTTACATTTTTTTGTAATCAATAGGTGTGTTCTATCACCTTGTAAAAGAGAACTTTCCCATATATCTTCCCCTCAAACATACCTAATATTTATGGAACGAGTAGTGGAAATCAGCAAAAATGGCCCTGATGAGGCAGACTGATGAAAGCCCCGAGGCTTGATCGATGTAGTTCCATTTGTTGATGTTTGCAGTGACCTCTCCTTATTCATCCATCAAAATCCATTTCAATTTGGAATATCAAATGACCCAGGTGTTGAACAAAGATTGAGTCAACACAACGAATGATCCACGTCACGGATTAGAAGTCGCAGCTCCGCTGACGAAACGGCAGGTAAAGTTTCTGTATATCGTCGATTGTCAGGGCCGTCGAGAATTATCCCAATCGTTCAAAATGATCCATGATCTGGTTCTTTGTCAATCGGATATCCGTTTGATTAGGCTGAAAAGTTAGCGCTGTTTGACCTGAAAGTACTTTGGGAAGTCCTTGAACAGATGGGGCGAAAGCTTAGAGATTGAAGGACTGTTGGCGACAGTCCTTTTTTGTTTTAGCTCAGAAAAATAGCTGCGGAACGAGCCGTCACCGGGGCGTTGCCAGGAAATGGAAAGGCAGTGCCTCAGTTGTTTCGGATTGACGCCTGATTAAAAACTATTACTTTTTCACCTCAGCGCATTCGCCAATCTCACTCAAAGCAAAAAAAGTGACGGGGTTCACCCCTTGGCTGCAAATCCATAAGGCGGTTTAAGGAGCGGCGACAGCCGCGGTAAAAAGCCGCATGGATTTGAAGTCGTCACTTTTTGCTTTGTACCTTTCGTTGCGCTGTGGTGCAAGCGCAATTCTTCGATAAGTCAAAACCCCATCGAAAGCCCTTTCTGCTTCTTCCGTTTCGGCTTCTTCAACTGATGCGGCGTGTACTCACCCTCCTTAACGGGAGACAACAAAGAATCAAGAGACTTTTCTTTCTCCAACGAACCACCATTTCCGACTTGGCAAACATTACCCGAACTGGCAGCCTTCCCCACTTCCATCCCAATCCTTTGAGACTTTTGCTGATGAAGAGGAAAAGGATCTTCGATGCATCGCTCGGTAATGCCCTTCGCGCTATACTGCTTGCCCAATTCACTTCCATTGAAAACACATTTAGTACGATGATCACAATATGTGATCCCGTACAGCTTGCCTTCCTCATTTTTTCGAATCACCGTATCAATCCCGTCTTTTTGAAGAATATTGATCAGCCTGGGCAATGACACGTTTTGTTTGCCATACAATGTAAAATCAATCCTATTCTTAATACGTAACGAATCCTTCGTACGGTTCGGATTCATCTCATTGTACAGAAAACGCACTTTCAGATTTCTATGTGTTGGCTTGAAATGAAAGTCGCTTGCTTTGATGGGCACTCCAACCCGGTTGCCATTCTTATCCAGTACACGGTATAAAATGCCATTGTTCGTTCTGATCCTCGAACCCTCTGAGCCAATGTCCGCTGCAACATTATATTGGTTGAGCACTGCATTCAATTCTCCCATCGTGGTGAACTTGTAATCGTTCAGAACCTTTTCGAGCACATTGGCAATGGCCTTCTTGGTTTCTGACTTTCCATACTCTGCTTTAATGCTGACGGGCTTCAACGTAAACTCCTGCGTTTTTCGATCTTGTGCCCTCACTAAAACAAAATCTATCTCAATCTCCTTCCGGGTTTTCGCCGATTGATTTTTGCCCAGGTTGTGCAACGAGATCCGGCTTCCGTCAGCTTTGATGTTGGTCGTCACAATATGCACATGTGGGTGACCAGCATCCCGGTGCTCGTATACGAGCGCGGGTTGTTTCTCAAATCCAATACCTTTTAAATAGGCTATTGAAATCTCCGCAAGCTGTTCTTTGCTCAGCTTTTCCGACGGATCAAAGTTCAAAGACACGTGAACCGTATTAACCTTTGTCCTTTTGTTCAAAGCCAGCTGCCGCTGAATCCGGTTCAGCTTTTGATCAAAACTCAGAGAATCCGCATCCTTTGGATAGTTGATAGCCGAAATGCATTCCGCATGTCCCTGTTCCAGCTTGTTTTCATTGTAATGCAGTACTGACCGAAGTCGGCTGCTGGTGTGGATCACTGCAACCATCTGTCTGCCAATTTATCGGTTTGCGATTTGATCTTGTCCAGGACTGAAAACAGGAATGTCTTTTCAGCTTCGTAGCTGGCGATCCAGTTTCTGAATTCTGAAATTTGGTTGACCGCATTGAGGCGTTTGGTCGCCTGGTTGAAGTTGTTGCCAAGCCGGTTGAGCTCTTCGCGCAGCTCCGACAGTTCGCCGATCATCTGATCTTGTGAACCGTTCCTTTCGATCACAGTTACCGGTCGGTTGAAAATCAGGAGCCGTAAGAACTCACTTAATTTCCGGCAAGTTGTGCGGCTTCGTTTGGCTTCCAGATTGGCGTATTCTTTGGGTGTTAACCGGAAGATTACATGCTTTGTCTTGTTCGATTTTTCTTCTTTCATCACGATCCTATCTACACTTTCAAACATTAAAAACTCCTTCACAAACCTGAACCGACTTTGGAGGGGAAGGCCAGATCGGGTGCGCAGCAACCGGCGATTGTATTACAATCGTACCTTCGCATAAATCATAGTTTGCTTCAAAGACCGATGCCCGAGCATTTTAGAAACCGTCTCAATCGGTACCTTATTACTCAGCGTCACAGTGGTCGCAAACGTATGCCGCGCAATATGAAAAGTCAAAGTCTTCCAAATCCCGCACAGGTTCGCAATCTCCTTCAAATAAGCATTCATCTTCTGATTGCTCAACACCGGCAGCACAACACCAGCCGCACAGCATTGCGGATGTTCCTTGTACTTCTCGATAATTTCCAGCGCTGTATCTAGCAGCGGAATGCGTGTAGGCGCATCCGTTTTCTGGCGGGTAGTGTCAATCCACGGTTCGCCATCCATGCCGACAACAATATCCGTCGTTTTTAATTGCTTCACATCTACATAAGCAAGTCCAGTGTAGCAGCAGAATAGAAAGATGTCCCGCACCTGGTTGATCCTTTCAACTTCGAAAACTTTTTCTGTCAGCCGTTTTAGTTCGTCCCTGGACAGTGGGTTCTTCACAACTTCCTTCTTCGTCAACTTGAAGCCCTGGAACGGATCCTTCTTCAACCATTTGTTATTAACACAGATCAGCACAACCTTTTTCAGATTGCTCATGTATTTGATCGCCGAGTTGTGATTGCAACCTCGGGCGCTACGCAGCCAGAAATTGAATTCAGTAATAAATTCATAATTCAAATCCCTGATCGCCATATCATCCTTCTTGTACTTCCACTTGATAAAGGAAGCGGTATGCTCCTTGGCGGTTTTGTACCGCTTCAAGGTGAGCGGGGCGAACTCTTGGCCGACCAATGCTTCCATTTGCTCATTGTGCCGCTGAAATACTTCAAGGATTGTACGAGTCTCATTGCTCTTGCCAAGCAGCACATTCTTCAATGCTTCGGCTGACAATTCCTTATCATCCTCAATCAAAATTTTCTTTGCCTGAAAAACTTTTGCGCTTAGCATGTCCAGATAGGCATTGAGCGTGCGGGTGTCTTCTTTTTGGCCAATTGCTCTGCCCGCATCTGCATTCCATCTGGCGGGGCTCCAAAGTTGTTTTGTAGACATTTCGACAGGTTTGCCGTCGACGGTAATTCTGAGGTAAACGTAACGTAAACCATCTTTTTGATTCTTGGCGTGTTTCAAATAGAAAAACAGGCCGAAAGTTTTTTCCAACATGACGCTAACATTTAAGTGGTTAAATATCGCGTTACCAGCCATTCTAGACAAGATGTTTACGTCGTAAACGGGTTGTCAATCAGAGTCTTACGGGTATTTTCCAGCGTCTTTTTTCGCAAAGCGTCGAACTACAGGATCAAGACCAAATGTTGTGGAGCACCTTGGATTAAGCATATAACTGGGTAAGGCGGTAAAGGAAGAATTCTACATTCCTGACTCCTCTGAACTGCGCCCTGAACGCTTTGATCTTCGCATTGAAAGATTCAGCGGATGCATTGGTGCTTCTGTTATCAAAATAGTTAACAATGGTCTTGTAGTGATTCTCAATCGAGCGGGCAACGGTATTGAATGATTTGAAGCCGGATTGCCTGACCTTTTCGTGCCACTTAGCCAGCCTGGTCAGTCCGTATATTTTTTCTTTTGTAGTCGTGAAAATGTTACTGAGCTCCAATGCCAGCTCGTATGCCTTTTTAAGGTCTGGAAAGCG
>NZ_FNAN01000041.1 GCF_900101885.1 Dyadobacter soli
CGATGATGTCCTTGGCGAGTTTATAATCCAGGCTCAGCTCGGCATACATCTGCTTCAATCGCCGATTTTCATCTTGGAGCGCCTTTAACTCTTTCAATTGAGCGGCTTCCATTCCACTGTACTTTTTACGCCAGTTAAACAGCGTCGCCTTTGAAATGCCGTATTCGCGGCAAACATCCATAGCTTCTCGGCCACCCTCATACTGTTTGAGGATCGCCACGATCTGGGTCTCTGAGTAGTTTTTCTTTTTCATGTGACAGTTAAATTAGCTCTTTTCGAGTCTAATCCTTCACCGTCCTAATTCCAGGGAAGCCTACAATTCCAGGGAAGCCTACACATGCGGGACATTATGACAGGGGCCGCTAACATAAACCCGCTCACTAGCAAGTCACGGGCGAAGCAGTTTGATTTGATGAATGGCTATGCCCAATGGCTTGACGTTGTTGAAGAGGTAATACATGCATAGATCAATTCAGTGTAGGATTATTTAAGAGAAGAATGCATAGTTCTGAAATTATAGGGAAGCAGTTAATTTCGCTACGGCGGCTGAAATTCTCAGCACTCCTACCCCTACACAATAGCAGAGGATATTTGACAGCTTGATGATGGCTAACGTTGAAACTTCGTGTAGATAAATAAATATCACAAGCAATCCTCTCTCCCATCGCTACCAAACTCTAATAATATGCGACTGAGTATTTTTAAGTTTTTAAAGATTTCAGGATTACATTCGCGGAGATGACAGCATTCTCTTCTTAACATAACAGCAAGTTATCCGAGCGGATCGGGTTTTCTGGGTTTAATGTTCTTTTCTCAGGCAGCTAGTGAAAAGAAATGAGTTGGATTTTTCCGTGTTTGGCTTTCAGATATTCGTCAAATTCAGTCTGACCGGGGTTCTTTTAGTAAACGGGCAAATTACGCTAAGGATCTTTGATCTTTGTGGGTGGACCGATCAACGGACTTGATGATCAATCGCTGGATTCAACCTACTTTTCTAAAAGAGAATTGATTTGCTTTTCCAAACCCTGGCTTGGCCGATCTGCATCAGTTTCGACAATCTTATAATCCTTGTCAATCAACACATACTTGGGGAATACCCGCAAGTCGTATTTTTCGACGATGGTTTGCTCCCACGCCGAATTCGCCCAGAGGTTAATAGTTTTAAGCCCGAACCGCTCGCTCCATTTCTTCCACATCGCTTCGGAGGTGTTTACACAAACGCTGACAATCCTGACCGGTTTGTGTCTGAATTTCTCTGCCAATATATTTTCAGCCGGAAATTCTTCAATACAGGGTTTACACCCAGCAAACCAGAATGACAATACAATCACATTTCCTTTGAATGACTTTAACTCAGTCAACGAATCCTTCACATCCACAAGCGCGAAATTGGGAGGTATTTTGCCTTTGCCGGCAATGGCCTCTTTACTTTTGAAGTAAGCACTTAATTCATCCCGCCAGATCGTTTTAGTGAAAACCGAATTGTTGTTTTTGATATAATTTCTGGCGACATCTTTTTTGTAGTGGTTATGTACTAGTTGAATGATAAATGCCTTGAAGAAATCCAAAGCGTCACCCGACAACGATTTATTTGCCTGCGCAATCTGGTAATCTAGAAAATCAGACTTTGTTCCGTGGGCAAGGTCATGATCCTTCATGCGCTTATTAAATAATTCGTATAAAAAAATATAGTACGAATAGGAGCTTTTAGCGGCATCGTTGTCCACTGCAAGTGAATCCAGAAAATTGTAATAATTTGAAGGAACTGGTTCTTTTGTCTGTTTGGAAAATTCGCGTTGTGGAACCGCATTCATCCGCCCTGCTGCGTCGGCATAGCGGTTTTCCCAATATTCGTAACTATGATACCAAGCAGGCAGTCCGCTTTTTTCTTTAGTAAAGAATTGAAGTTCTTCAATGTAAAGTTTATTCATTTGGGTGGTAAGCTCTTCCAAAGTTGTGGCCCTCTGTACAGCTATTGACCGTCCGATTCTAAACGGAATGCTTACAGAAAGGTCCTTTTTAATCAGATATTCATTAATGGCGGCCAGGCTATCCTGCGTATCGAACGAAGTTTTTGCTAAATCTTGAAAGTCCAGATTACAAACTAACGTAGACCCGGGTGTCAAAAGAAGCGTTAGTTCTTTGCCTGCCGTTGTCAGGGTTACTTTCTGAGGACAGCTCACCGGAAACACATAATTTCTGTTTCCGAATCCCTCAGGGATCGTATCCTTCAATCTGATTTCCTGATCAGGAAACATGTTATGGGTAAATACAGTCCAGACACCTTGGCCAGGATTATGGGTATAGTTTACTTTCAGAGTAGCAGTTCCTTTGAAATCATACCAAAAAGAATTTTGGCCAAAGGAAGTCGTACAAATGAACAATAAACACCACAATGTTGCGAACGGAAATTTATAGCATGCTGTAACTGCACTGGCGAAATTCCGATTTCGTTGAGTAAATAGGCGCACCGACTTCATTTTATTACAATGAAAAGTAAGAACTATATATCCAAATATAACTAATATTTTAGGTAGTAGCACTTGCATGGCATTTTGGATTACCTATCTCCTGTTGCTAGCTTTAAACTTACTGACAATTAAATACTCAGATTCATCCCCTTATCCTTTCCCGTATCCAAACCTTGTCTGCGCAGCTGCTGCCGGTACCCGGCCAGCTCCATGGCATTTTTAGCGGTATCCTTTTCCAGCAATTTCCGCGCGAGATCCGCACCGACCGGTCCGCTGTTCTGGGCAACACGCCGGCAGATCAGCCCGATTTCATCTTCCTTTAAGCTTTTCAAGTACGTTGACACCTGCGGGGCGCTTCCTTTAAAATCGGCGAAGATCCCGGCCATGATCCGCTCATAGCTCTGCCGGCTGCTTTGCTCGACCTGGTTGCTGCGGATCTGTTCTGAAAGCCCGCCTCCTTGTACTAATCGAACAATTTCGCCAGAATTCAATCCTCTCTCTTGTTCTGTGTTTTCTCGTTTAGATTCTGTTACTCCGAACGATTCGCGCTTCAGTACGTCTTTAAAACCCACCAGTACGCTACCCGACTTAAATCTACGCAGTAGAACGCGCGCCCCGCTCTCACCAGGCCAATTAACTTACTAAGGTTTAAAGGTTGACAGCACAACCATGCTTTCGTATGCTAACATGACAGATAAACGGTTCACCCATCAACCACTTTAGTGGACAGGAACGAATTCTGTCACATATTTCCCAGGTTATTTGAGATATTTAGATAGCTGGATGCCTGCCCACTACGTTGCCATCGATCGGGAGCCAATTCTGATAAGATTAGCAATATCGCTAAGATGTCAACTATTGACATCAATTGTAGGAACCAGCGTATCAAAAAATGGATAATTCTACGAGCAGATAAATAAGTATATTTTCCCGTAGGTCTTGTCTGGAACAATACTTACGCAATACGAATGTTATATATGAAGTATCTGAATCGGCAAGTTGTGTTTAGCTACTTGCCAATCGCTCGGACGAAACTTAAACTCAGAAAAATGAAAGTCATACTTCTAATTATCCTGACAACTTTTTGCCTGACAATATATGGGCAAGACAAATACAACTATGTGATTTTTAACAAGTTCACAGAAGTTGAGGGAACTGAATATGTAATTGCTCGAATTGAAAATCGGGGTAAAATGGAAGGTTTAAAGAATACATACCTTTTATTTATTGACACAAAAAATGGACTGACAAACCAAGTTGACTTTCCAAATGAAGGGTATATCCAGGAAGTTGAACAAGTAAAAATTGACAAGTTGGGAATTAATTGTTTACTTGTTTCTGCACGGATCGTAGACCTAGACGGAAAGAAAGGAATTGATTGGAATGACCCAACTCAAATCATTGTTTTATCAACTGACGGAAAACAAAAGACTCAACTGACAGACAGTAAGCTATTTGCAAGTACTTGGGCGGTCAATAAAACAACAGGAACTATTACTATTACCGGCCATTACGACACTAATAACAATGGCAAACACGACAAAACTGACAAAAATGAAATTGGAGTTTACGATTTGAAATCTCTAAAACTAATAAGGAAAATATAAGATCGACGCATAGAACTATCGCTAACAGCAAATTTGCAATAAGTGAGAAAAACTTTATTCAAACTGATAGCCTTCGAAACGCAGCCTATTAATTATTTCTGGTTTGCCATACCTGATATCGTTGTATTCAGAAGCCTGGTCTGCGTTTCCTTTTCCAGGCTGTTAGAAAGTTGCCATCCAACGATATAGCGACTGTACAGATCCATTATTGCGGTCAGGTACATAAACCCATGTTTCATTGGTATATAGCTGATATCCAAAGTCCAAACTTGGTTGGGGTGGGTAATTTCAAGATTTCTCAGCAGATACGGGTGAATGTATTTCGCTTTTCCCAAACGGCTAAGGTTACGTTTCGGATAAATCGGTTCAATGGCCATTTTCCGTAGCAGTCGCCGAATACGTTTGACATTGTAGGGCATCCCTTTTTCCGCCAGCTCGTCTTGCATACCCAATACGCCCAGCGTTGGGTCGGACAAAAAGATTTTGTCCATTGTCTCCATCAACATTAGGTTCTCCTCTTTTTCACCAGCAGGTCGATAATACAACTGACTTCGGTTGATGCTCAGAATCTGTGCTTGTCGGCGAATGCTCAATGGATGACTATTGTCGATCAATGCCATGCGCTCACTCATAGACCTGCTTTTTTCAAGCTTTTTTTAAAAAGTCGTTCTCCACCTGAAGCTGGCCGATCTGCTTAAAAAGGTTGTCAACATCAAGAGATTCCTCTTCCTTGGCCGGCTCATCTCCGAAAGCTTTTTCTGCGCGATCCAGAAATTCCCGTTTCCAGGCCGACACCTGCGTTGGATGAATTTCGAATCTGGTCGCTAACTCGCTCAACGACTCTCGTTCTTTCAAGGCTTCAACAGCCACCATTGCCTTGAATTTTGCTGTGAATTTCCTCCGGCTTTGTTTCATTGTTTCATCGGTTCAATGTCAAGTTACTAAACTTAACCGATGGCCTCAATTTTGGGGAGTATTACATTTTTGCCGTAAAGGTTGGATTCACATGTACAGTCGAAGCAAACGGGTACAATCTCACAAACCCCTCCTTTCCTGAAACGGTTCTTCTCTCCAATTTCGCTCGAAGTGAGATGTACGCTGTTTTTTGACGGTTGACGCAACAACCGTTCAGCTAATATCGGACAACACTGTTCGACGGTTCGCATATCAACCGCTTTACAGCATTTGAATAACTACTGTCACATAATTCCCAGCTAATTTGAGACTTGAAGATCCCTAACCCGTCCAAAAAAGCATTAACCGTTTTGTTGTTAATCCTGGTTTGTGTTGACAGTCATAGCTTGGTCCTGATTTGCGGTATCCACTATACTTTTGATGACCTGTATTACCCCTAAATAACTTGACATTAAATCATAATGTAGCGATTATCGTCTTACAATAAATCTAAACTAAGTCCAATACTTGTTTGGTCAAATGTCTTATCGGTGAGACGTACCAGGAAGGCTTTGAGCTTAAAATTATTAATTGGTACAGACGGAATTAGATAGTGAAACTGAACGAGTAGCGCTTCTTATTAATGTGATGGCAGTAAAGAAACCATTGTTAGTTAAAATCGATCGTTAACCCGAGACTATAACTTCGTGTTACGGGATAACTGCCGACATCAATCCCGAATGCCGAATCGGAAATTCCCCCGACCGCGGGGTCCAGTCCGCTGTAAGAAGTAATCGTGAAAAGATTGGAAGCCATCGCGACAACGCGGAGTTGATCCACCTTGAGGCGGCGCAGCATACTCTTGGGAAGCGTAAAACCCAGGCTTAGATGCTGCATGCGCGCATAGGAGCCGTTTTCAATGTAATAGGAATTGGCCTGTGTATTGGTGCTGAAATTGGCCGCACTTTCAAAAATCGGCACGTTCGTGTAGGTGTGGTTTGGCAGCCAGGAATTACGAACGCGCGTGCTGATCGATGCGCCGGTGAATGAAGGATAAAAATCAGAAAACCAACGCTGGTTATTAAAAATCCGACTTCCCAGCGAGCTGTACAAACTGGTACTGAGGTCGAAATTTTTGTATGTAAATTTTAGTAAAATGCTGCCTGTAAATTTCGGGATCGGGTTGCCGAGGTAAGTGCGGTCGGCATCGTTAATTCTTCCGTCGGCATTGATATCCTTAAACCGGAACCGCCCTGGCGCAGCACCCGACTGGGCTGCCGCCGAAGCTACCTCTTCCTTGTTTTGAAACAAACCCGCCACCTCATAACCATAAAATGACGACAACGCGTGGCCCGGCTCATTGCGGATCACAGGTGTTCCGAGCCGCGTGCCTCCCGCCGTGAAATAGGGCACCAGCGGCCCGATGCGCGTGATTTTGTTTTGTAAAAAACTGCCCGAAACCTGAATGTCGTAACGGAAACCCTTGCCTGCCTTCCCTTTTGTAGCCAGCGTCAGGTCCACTCCCTGGTTGCGCATGCGGGCCACATTCACAAACGGCGCACTTGCCCGCGTGCCGACCACGCCGGGAATAGGGAGCTGGTAAAGCAAATCCCGCGTTTCCTTTCGCCATATATCAATGGCAGCTTCTAGCTTGTGATCAAGGAATGAAGCATCAAAACCTGCATTATAAGTAATGCTCGTTTCCCAGCGCGCTTTCGGATTACCGATCTGACTGTTAAAATAACCCGATTCAATGCTCGTATTGGTCGCGCCGAGGTCGTATCCATTGGCCGCATTGGACAAATACAAACTATACTGATTGGTAGAGCTCAGGTAATTGGAATTCCCCATTTTGCCATACCCTACCCTGAATTTCAGGTCCGTTATCCAGCGAACATTTTGCATAAAACGCTCCGAAGAAACCAGCCAGCCAGCTGAAAACGCCGGAAAAAGCCCGAACCGGTTTTCCGCACCGAATTGCGATGAGCCGTCCCTTCTGAGCACGGCCGTGGCAATGTACCGATCATTGAAAATATACCGCGTTTGCCCGAAAAGGGAATAAAAGCGATTCCCCATCGAGCGTCCGCTGGCTACCTGCCGGATAGAACCCGGCATGGTCGTCCCTAATGTAATGTAGTTCGGATCCGTTGAAAAAGGATTAATGCCCGAGCCGCCAATGTTCCGGCCGGCACCGGTATTCAATGCTTCCATGCCCGCCAGCGCGCTGATTTCATGCTTACCAAACTGTTTGATAAAACGCAAAGTGTTGGTAAAAGTCCAGGCCAGGCCAAACCCCGAGGCTTCTGAGTAAGTAGTATTGTCAATATTTTCGGAATTCTCGTAGGTGGCCCGCGTCAGCGTTCCGTTGTAGTTGCTGAAATAAGTGCCGCCAATGCTGCTTTTGAATGTCAAAAAAGCAGCGATATCGTATTCGAGATACGCATTACCGAAGCCGAATGTCGTGTGATTGAAATTGTTGGCAGCCGCCTCCCGGCTCGCGACGGGGTTTCGTGGATTGCTGAAACCCGGCGCCGCAGTGCCCGCATAACCGCCGAAAGCATTGTAAACAGGAATAATCGGCGCCATGCGGTAAGCGGCCAGAATGTCGTTTTCATCGGCCGAAACGCTCGGATTGTTATTGAGATTATTACCTAAAAGTCCGCCCGTGCTCCCTTGCTGGCCGGTCGTGGAAATGTAGGTCAATTGGAGATTTTCTCCGATCCTGAGCTTTTTCCCCACGCTATAATCGGTGTTAATACGCAATGTATAGCGATCGAAATTGTTGTTGATCACCATTCCATCCTGTTTCTGATAGCTCGCGCCTACATAATACCGGTTCTGTGCTCCCCCACCCGACAGGCCCAACGAATGCCGCATCAGCATCGCATTCCGCGTGATCGCCCTGAACCAGTCGGTGCCTTTGTGATTGGCCGGGATCACCAGATAATAAGGTCCGGCGGCCGGATCCGTATTGTATTTTGCCTGCTCCGTAGCGAGGTTTACGGACGAAGCCCCAAGTCCGGAACGGTTGCCAGCCAACAGATAATCAGGCAATACTGGATTTTCACCCGCACCGTATTGTCCATTTGCAATGCCGGCAAAGCTACCCGGACCGATTGCTCCTCCCATCTGAAAAATATCATTACGCCGCGCCTGCCACGTCCATTCCGCCTGCTCCTGGGGCGAAAGTACCGAAAGACCTTTGCCTCTGGTGGTTACACCGTACAATCCATTATAACTGATCCGTATTCCGCTTTTCTCCCTGCCGCCTTTTTTTGTAGCGATTACAATCACCCCCGCCGCGGCCCGCGCTCCGTATACCGACGCAGAAGCGGCATCTTTCAAAACCGTCGTCGATTCGATGTCGGCAGAGTTGATAAAGCTGATTGTTTGTGTAGGCACCCCGTCGACCACATATAAAGGATGATTTCCTCCAAAAGAGCCAAATCCGCGAATGCGTACCTGGCTCGACGTGCCGGGCTGACCGTTGGTAATGAGCGTCAGCCCCGCGACGCGTCCCTGCAACTGCTGCTCCACATTCGCCGAAGGAACGGTCATCAAATCCTGCGCCCGTACGGTTGAAACCGCACCTGTAAATTCCCGCCGCGCTTCGCTGGAATAGCCGGTGACGATCATTTCATTGAGCAATTGTGGATCTTCTGCCAGCTGCACGAGGATAAGTCGTTCAGTCCCGGGCGTCACCTCTTTCGTTTCGTAGCCGACAGACGTAAAGACCAAAATAGCGCCCGGTTCCGTAACATTCACCCGGAAGCTACCGTCCGATGCGGCGATGGTGCCGGTAAATGTATTTTTAATTAAAACAGAAGCCCCCGGCAAGGGATTTCCATGCAGATCGGTGACTTTTCCCGTCAGCTCCGATTTGGGATTGGCTGCGGGTACCAGCAATGGAAAGTTTGTCTGGTCGGCTTTAAGCTGCCGGTTTTTGTTCAGATACAGAATGTAAACGCGGCCGCTACGCCTGAAACGAATGCCGTGCGGCTTTAAAATTTCCTGTAAAACCCTATCCGGGTTATCGGTTTGGTTGAAGCGCTGCGCCGGACTTGTTTTTGCGTCCAGTAAATCGGTATCGTAGTTAAATGTAACCTGAAATGTGGCCGCAAAACGTCTTAATATGCCAACAAGACTTTCCTCCTGCGCGAATGAAACCGGGCTATTGGAAATGATCAGCAGCAAAATGAAAAACAGTCGCATCTATTTTAACAGAAAACCACCCTTCACCGGCTGCACCTGCAAATGATAAATCTCCCCGAGCTGGCTGTAAAAATTCTGGATAGAATCCGTGGCTACCAAACCCGTAAAGCGTTTTTTCAGGATTTCCGGCTGGCTTACCCGGGTAGTGATCCCAAAACTATCTTCCATTTCTTCAAAAATGGATTGCAAGGTCGCGCCCTCATAAACCAGCTCGCGCCGGAGCCAGGAAGTAGTATTGCCGGCGCTGGCTTCCGATTTCACAAGCGCACTTCCATTTGCCGCTAACGTCGCTTTCTGGCCGGGGTCGAGCAGCATTTGCGCACCCGAAGCTTCCAGCCTTACCTTGCCCTCGGCCAACATCACTTCCACATGCTGCCTGCGGTGGTTGACATTAAAAACCGTCCCTAGCACATGCACCGCCACGCGGCCCGCCCGCACCGAAAAGCTTACCGGTTTACCCAGCGTTTTTTCTTTATTTACCTTCAATAATGCTTCCCCGTCCAGATCGAGCGTCCGACTGAAAATACCGCGCACGAAAGAAATCCGGGAATTTCCATTCAAAGTCACCTCCGAGCCGTCGGGTAAAGCGATCGTTTTAATTTCCCCGTAAGTCGTATTGTAGGAAACCGGCCGGGTATGTTGCCACAATCCCAACCCTGCGACCAGGAAAACAACCACACTCGCAGCGGCCAGCCAGCGACCGTAGGATAATGGACGAACCACTGTTTTTTCAGTGTAAACGGGCTTTTCGGCGGTGGTTTTTTGTTTGATCCGCTCCCAGTTTGCCTGCAATTCTTCCTCTGCAAAAAAATCCTGCTGAACAGCCAATTTCCTCACAATGCCAGCCGCCTCGTCCACAACCGGCCGCTTATGCGGATGCTGCCCGAGCCACTGCTGCCAGAATGCGTCGGAAGCCTCGGTAGGATCGGTCACCCATTTGATGAATGCATCGTCTGCCACGAAATCCTGACTTGAAAAATGCTCGTAAGACTGCATATTGAATTTGTAAATTTCCCTGAATGACGCCTCCAAAGGCCGGTCGGCAAACAGATCTATAAATATAGAAAGATATTTTTTTCTGATTTATTTATCGGTATTTTTGAATCTGCTTATATAAATATTTAATTGTACAAAACGCAGGAAAATGCTGCGTGGGAATGCCTATGAGAACAGATCAGGACCTGCAAACGCCTTCTGGTGAGAACCATGCAAGTTCTGATGAAAAGCAGGCGCTCCTATACTGGTCGCTTCTCCGGGAAAATCAGCATCACGCGCTGGAATGGCTTTACAAGACCTACGCGCGCACGCTCCACAACTACGGCTACCGGATCGTTACAGACAAAGAATTGGTAAAGGATACCGTTCAGGACCTGTTCGTTCAGATCTGGGCCAATGCCGGAAAGCTCCCCGCCGTATCCTCCGTCAAAGCCTACCTTCTTGTTGCGCTGCGCCGCGAACTGCTCAGGCGCATTACAAGGCAGCGGCAGTTTGTTCACCAGGATATTGAGCTGGCAGACGAATCTTTTGAAGATCAGATCATTGAACTTCAAAAAGGAGAAATAATCTCCGAAGGTTTGTCGGATTTTATTCAAAAGCTGCCGACGCGCCAACGGGAGATCATTTTTCTCAAATATTACAGCGGCCTTTCCACCGAAGAAATCGCCGCCGCCATGGAGCTTACCTCGGGCTCTGTTTACAAACTGATCTACAAAGCACTCGCCAGTCTCAAAGAGCTTACTTCCGACTGGAAAGCGATCTGGACCATTCTGCTGATTGCGATGCTATTGCTCGAACCGGATATTCGTCAGTTTTAAAATTTCGTCATTGGGCTTGTCGGGTTTCATCGCGAAAAAGTAAATGTCGTGTCTTCCCGTAATTGCCCTTTCCAACGTCCCCGTCAGCTTTTGCAGCGTATCCCACGAGCCCGTCGGCCCAAACGCCACGGTGCTGATCACCGGCCCGGCCTGCGAATCGATGCGCACCTGAATGCTGCCCCGTTGCCCGGCGGAAGCATATTCATACACAAACTGTCGGATCCCCGTCATATCAATGTTTTTCAAAAGAATAAATGACTTGTGCCCGCCCTGGGAAAGGTTGTCGCGGAAGCGTGAAAAACCCTTGTAAGCATCTGCAAATGCAGGTTTGACATTCGCATTCCGCAACTTCACCACATCAATTCCAGTGAGTGACCCTACCGGGTTACCACCTTTGTCGCGGTAGGAAGCCACAATGGTATACTGCCCTTTCTGGTCACCTGCGGTGTGTTCGGTGAGTTTTGCATGCCCCTGAACCGGCAATGCGGTGGTCGCTTTTTTCTGGTCGGTAATGGAAAAAATGTACCGAACCATTTCCTGCGCGTCCTGGGTCGAAAGCTGCGGGTGGGC
The DNA here is from genome assembly GCF_900101885.1 of Dyadobacter soli. GTDB lineage: Bacteria > Bacteroidota > Bacteroidia > Cytophagales > Spirosomataceae > Dyadobacter > Dyadobacter soli. The sequence continues at coordinate 11,569 of NZ_FNAN01000041.1, forward strand.
ACTCATAATGTGTTCCTTACCCCAGTTGCCGCCGCCGCCATTGATGATCTTCGCCGCCAGCGCCTCCGCGGATCCTGTTTGTTCCTTGTATCGTTTTGCGATCGCGGTAAAAGTCGGCCCTACCGAGGGCTGGTCCACCGTGTGGCAGGCGCGGCAGTCGCTGGCCGCCATCAGCGTTTTGCCGAGGGGGACAGGTTCCTGTAACAATGTATCGGCATTCTCCGGAACGAGATTTTGCTGCGTTTCGGCTTGCGGATTGTAGCGCATCGTCACTTTTATTTTTTTCGGATCAGCCTTGATATCCTCGCGGTCTTTCACATTCACATTGTAGCTGAATGGTTTTTCGTCCCAAAAGAAAGATTTGTTGGAAGTCCCGGCTATGCGCACCTGAGGCTGAGTGTTGCCCACACTGACTACCATTGTATCCGTACTCGTCAAACCAGCCTTGTCGGTTACACGAAGCACGGCCCGGTACACGCCTGGCTTTTTATAAATGTAGCTGGCATCCGCCTCGGTACTTCCTACGGTTTTACCGTCAAAAAGCCACTGGAAGCTAATGTGATCGTCATCATCCAGGTCTTTGCTGCCTTTGCCGCTGAACGATACGCGCAGCGGCGGCTGGCCGCTTTTCTGTTTAGCCATCGGCAAATCCTTCCGTTCGGAAGTCAGGAAAACGGTTTTGTCCAGATAAGCCTGGCGCGCCGAGTCGACAATGTACCCCTGCGCTACCGGCGGGCGGTTGCCGGTATTGTACTCGATTTTCACGAGGCGCGCATCATCATTATCAGCACCATACACAGACCCATATTCAAGCATATACATGGTGCCATCCTGACTGAATGCGAGATCGATCGGTCGGCGAAAATCTCCATTGGCTGCCATGAAAGGCTCGCTGCGAACATAGTTTTCCTGCTCGTCAAACCGCAGCGCCATTACCCAGTTACGCATCCAGTCAAACACAAAAAGTGCCCCGTCGTAATAATCCGGGAATTTGGAAGGGTTATTGGTATTAGGGTTAAAAGTATAAAACTCGCCCGCCATCGCACTTCTGCCTCCCAATCCCAGCTCCGGAAACTCCTCCGAAGCAGCATAAGGGTACCAGATCATGGCAGGCTGCGCGGGCGGCAGCTGGCTCAGACCGGTGTTGTTTGGTGAATTATTGACAGGCGCTTTCGGATCAAATTTCGGTCCGGCTGTTTTGGTCGCAAAATCCCATTTGGTATAAGCCGCATTATTTCCCGAAAAGTACGGCCAACCGAAATTCCCCGCCGTTTTGGCCTGATTAAATTCATCATAACCCCGCGGCCCCTGCACGCCATCGTTACCTGCATCGGGACCAATCTCTCCCCAATACAATACAGAAGTTTTAGGGTTGACGGCAATGCGGTAGGGGTTCCGGCATCCCATCACATATATTTCCGGCAATGTGCGCGCTGTTCTTTTCGGGAACAGATTTCCCTCTGGGATTGAGTAATTACCATCTGCCTCAGGATGAATCCGCAGGATTTTGCCTTTCAAATCATTGGTATTGCCCGAAGAACGTTGTGAATCCTGGCTGTAAAACTCCGGCTCGGGCCGCTCGTCCATGGGAGAATACCCGCCCGATGGGAATGGCGTGGAACTGTCGCCCGTTGAAAGGTACAGATTGCCCTCCTTGTCCCAGGCCAGAGAACCACCGTGGTGCGAGCCGCTGTTTTTCTGCACGGGCACTTTCAGCAGGATCTTTTCGGAAGCCAGGTCAAGGGTGTTTTCATTGGTTAATGTAAACCTGGAAAGCTGGAACGCAAGGTTTTCTTCGGTGAGTCCGGCCGGCGCGTAGTAAAGGTAAAGCTGGTGATTTTGTGCAAATGCAGGGTCGAGCGCGACGCCAATCAGCCCGGTGCCGCCCATATTGGTGATCGGGAATTTATGGATCAGCGTGGATTTTCCTGTTTTGGGATCAAATACGGAGAAATTGCCAAACAGTTCTGTAAAAAACACGCGTCCATCGGGCGCAATCGCCAGCTCCATCGGCGAATTCAGGTCATTGGCGACGACCGTTTTTACAAACCGGTTTTGCTCGGGCGTCACCTTTGCGTAGGCTTTTTTGTAATCCAGGGTCACATTTTCGCCCATCGCATATTGGATGCCCCCCAGCAGATGTTTCAGGAAAGCGGGGTCGCTGTAACTTTCATCGGTATGTCCATTTCCGGTGTAAAATGCGCGGCCGCCATCAAAAGTGTGATACCAGCTGATCGGGTGTTTGGCCCCGTTTGTGCCGCCTTCGTAGGAGTTTTCATCCAGCTCGGCCAGCACTTTGATGCCCGAATAAAACGACCGGTAATTGTACCATTCATCCTCGCGCTCCCAGCGGTCAGGGAGTGAGGCGGTCGCCGGATGCGATTTGTCTGTCACGTTTACCACCGCCTTTCGCACGTTGGGATTGTGCGGATGACTCGCGAAATGCGCGCCCATCAGCTTTCCGTACCAGGGCCAGTCGTACTCGGTATCCGCCGCCGCGTGCACCCCCACATACCCGCCGCCCGCCTGAATGTAGCGCTCAAATGCAGCCTGTTGCTCCCCGTTCAATACATTACCCGTGGTATTCAGCCAGATGACCGCCGCATATTTTTTCAGGTTTTCTTCTGTAAAAAATGTGGCACCCGAAGTAGTATCGGCTGCAAAATTATTCTCCTCAGCCAGCTTTTGAATGGCTTTAGCCCCAAACGGAATGGAGCTGTGGTGCCAGCCTTTTGTTTTGGTAAAAACCAATACGCGCGCAGGCTTCCCGATCGCGTACTGAATCCCACCCAGCAAGTGTTTTTGAAAAAGCGGATCATCGTAGGCGGCTGGCAGGTGGCCCAACGCCGTGTAAAATGCGCGGCCGCCGTCAAATGCGTGTTTCCAGGCCAACGGGTGATAGTCGCCTTCGGTACCGCCCTTGTAAGTTTTTTCGTCGGCACAAAAAAGCACTTCCACATCCGGCACTCGCTTGTTGAAATTATACCATTCGTCTGTCCATTTCCATCGTTCGGGAAGGTGTTTAGTGGAAGCATCCTTGCGGTTGGTGACCTGTACTACGCCCGAAACCGGATCGGGCGGGTGACCTGTGAAAACAGCCCCGGTCAGCTTCCCAAACCACGGCCATTCTTTCTCAGAAGCCGAAGCCGAATGAATGCCGACATACCCGCGCCCGCTGCGAATGTACCGCTCAAATGCTTCCTGCTGCGGCGCGTTCAGCACATCACCAGTGGTGGAAAGCCAGATCACCGCCGCATATTTTTGAAGGTTTTGATCATTAAAATGTTCCGCGCTTTTGGTCGTATCCACGTCAAATCCATTGCTTTGTCCCAGTTTCATAATTGCCTGGATACCATTCGGAATGGATTCATGATAGTAGCGGAGTGTTTTACTGAAAATCAGCACGCGGGGCCTACTTTGTGCCAGGCAGGCCCTTGATCCGAGGTTAAGGAATAGTAACAGGATTATTATTTTTTTCATAAAATGACCTTTCAATGTGGGTCGGCTTTTTTAAAAATCTCTTTTGTAAAACACCCTTTCTAATAGTTTTCGGGCCTCACCGTCGGGTTCGGTACGTACCTCGCTTTTGTTGTCAAAAACCATCATTGCGCCTTTGTTTTTGGTAAAATCCGGCCATTGCGGCAGGCCGGAATGTGCCGGATTCCCGGTTCTGGCGAAACTGAGCCAGGCTTTGCTCATTTTATCTGCGAGCGCCCGCGCCTCCTCTCCCCCGCCGGTCATGGTATCGCAGCGGTCGGTGTTGGCAAATACGAATGGAATCTCGCTGCAATGGAATGCGCGGGGACGTTTGTCCAGAACCGGTGTTTGCCAGGAAAACAGGTACAGGTAAACCGGCGCTGCATTTTGCAGCGCTTTCCGCTCGGCCTGCAGGTAGGCCAGCGGGTTGTAGGGGGAAATATAAGATAGTATCTCCACCGGCTTCGCATTCACATGCACCCTGCGCAGGGTATCATATACTTGCTGGCTTTTATCGCCAAAGCGTTCGGCCAGCTTTTTACGCAATCCGTCTTCATCCAGCGACTCCATGGCCGCATTGTTAATGCTGGCGGATGCCTCATTGCGGTTCGTTCCGATCAGCATCGGAATGTGCGAGGAATACTCCGGCACCACCGGCTCGAAAGGATGTGCCGGGATGACATCTCCGTCCACGACAGGCTGCCAGCCCGCGCGGCCAACCCCTTTTGGAAGCTGCGTACCCAGCCTTTGCTCCGCAGCAATTCCAGCCTGAATAATCTGCTGAAACGGCAGCTCGTGAATTTTTTCAATGTTGGATTGATTGATTTTCAATTCATCCAAAACCAGCTTCGTAAGCCCGGCTGCATAATCCGGCGTAGCGATTTGCACGGTGGAACTACTTTGGGAAATCGCCTTGTGGAAAAGGCCTTTGGCGGAAGGCATCGCCATGAGGGTGGTCACTTTGGCCGCGCCGCCCGATTGCCCGAAGATCGTCACATTGCCTGGGTCACCACCGAAACCGACGATATGATCGCGCACCCATTCCAATGCCTCCACAAGATCAAGCATGCCCACATTGCCTGAATACGCATAGGCTTCGCCATATTCTACCAGATGCAGAAAGCCGAATGCATTCAGGCGGTGATTCACCGAAACGACGACCACATCACCCAGCTTGCTCAGGTTTTCACCATCGTAGGAAGGATGCTCCTGCGCCGAGCCCGAGAAAAATGCGCCCCCGTGCATCCAGAACATCACCGGCCGCTTTTTGTGATCATTTACTGCGGGCGTCCAGATATTCAGCCGCAGGCAATCTTCGCCCTGGAAACCATCATTCCATTGGTACAAAAAAGCATACTCTTCCATTCCCCAGCCTTTGTTGGGTTTTTGCGGACAAACAGGGCCGTAGGTAAGCGTGTCACGAATGCCTGTCCAAGCTGCGGGCTTTGACGGTGGCATAAATCTGGCTTTACCTGCCGTAGTCGCGCCGTAAGGAATGCCCTTGAAATTGTAAATTTCTCCGTGTACATAACCCCGCACTTTGCCATAAGTGGTTTCGCCCAAGGCCAGGTTTTGCGAAGCCCTGACGGTGTCGCGACGTGCTGTCTGGCCTGCATTTAAGTTTTCAGCAGAGGCTGGACCCGCCAAAGCTTCGGCACCGGGAACAAGTCCCAGTGCCGGAATGCCGCATGCAATGCTTTGCAGAAAGTCCCTCCTGCTGTTATTCATTCCATCGGACATACCTTAATAATTAGGGTTTTGAGTCAGAATATCCTGCCCCTGATAATCAATCTGCGTTTGCGGGATCGGCGCGAATTCGTCGCGTCCGGAAGTGAATTTGCCTCCGCTGTAAGCGACGGGTAGTTTCGCTATTTCGTAATTCAAAAAGTCGTTCAGCACTTTCTCGGCTGTTCCCCAGCGCACGAGATCGAAAAAGCGGTGACCTTCGCCGGAGAGTTCCAGCTTGCGTTCGAACTGAACTGCCTGGCGGGCTGCTACTTTATCTGTCCACGGCGCGGTGTAAGGTGCGATCACGTAGTTGGCAGCCGCTTTTCCGTCGGCGGTTTTTACCCACGCTTCTTTATTCGCAGCTCTTTCGCGCACCATATTCACATAGGTTTGTGCTTTTTGCAATGTCCCGACTTCAATTTCGGCTTCTGCTGCCATCAGCAGCACATCGGCGAAGCGGATAATGTTGTAGTTGATCGCCGAGTAAGTGTCCGTGCTCGCAGTCGCGTCGGAGAGGTTTTTGACTTGCGATTTGTAATGAATGAATTTTTTGGGTGAATACGGTCCGCCGAAACTCTGGTCACGGATCCAGGAATAGCCCGGATGCACGCCCCAATCCAGGAACGGAATGCCGCGGCGACCGATGGACCAGTCCAGACGCGGATCCACCGGAGCTGAGTCGGGTGTAAATGGCTGATCCGAGATCATTCCCTGATCAGTTTTCAATTGATTGGCGCCCGCATTGTAAGAACCGTCGAGCAAAGGCAAACCCTGCGCATTCACGCGGAATGAATTGGCCAGCTCAAAACTTGGCTGAAAGTAACCGCAGCAACCGCCCGGCGCGCTGGAACCATAAGGATAATTGAGCCCCAGATCCGTATTCGAATTGTCGGTACTGCCCGTGTTGGCCGCCGCCTGAATGGCGAAAACGGACTCGGAATTGGTTTCCTTGGCTGCATTGAAGATATCCGTGTAGTTGGCTACCAACGCATATTTCAAACCTCCACTTGTTACTCCGTTGGCAATCACTTCATCGAAAAGCAGCTTGGCGTCCTGGTATTTTTTCTGATACAAATAGATTTTAGCCAGATAAGCAGCCGCTGCCCATTTGTTGCTCCGCCCCACGAGCGACTGAGTTGCGGGAAGGTTTTTATACGCATAGTCGAGGTCTGCTTCGATCTTTGGCCATATATCCGTGTTGTTCGGCACTTTCTCGATACCATTTCCGTAAGTCAGCGTTTCATCGACAAACGGGACCATGTTGAACATGCGCTTCAAATCGAAATAGTAATGTGCGCGAAGGAAACGCGCTTCGGCGGAAATGCGCTGCTTGTCGGCCTCTGTCACGTCTGCGCCTGCTTTGGGCAAAATACGCATCACTGCATTGGCTCGACTGATCCCCTCATACATCGCATTCCACTTTTGACCTATATCCCCAAGACTCGGGTAAAGCTGATACGTCATCCACGGGATCAAATCCCCGTAATCACCGGAATTGGAACCTTTATTGGCATCCCCGCCGGAAATGCTGCCGCGCATCCAGTTGAAAGTACTGGTCACACGACGGAACCCGCGGCCGTTTGTTTCGGCGTAAGCAGCCACAAGCAAGCCTTCAATGCCGGCTTTGGAATTAAGCTGTGCTTCCGAAAGCTGGCCCGTTGCGGGTACTTCCAGGAATTTGTCCGAGCAGGAGCTGTTGCAGAAGGTCAGCAGCAGCATGATCGCCCAGGATTTATGAATGTGTTTTTTGATCATCATTGAAACCAGATTTTTAAAGCGTAAAACTCAACCCCAGATTATAGCCGCGCGTCACCGGATAATTGCCCACATCGATCCCAAATGCAGAATCCGAAGATCCTCCGACCGCCGGGTCGATTCCTGAATATTTGGTGATGGTAAACAGGTTGGTCGCCGACACCGATACCCGCAAGCGGTTCAGCCCGATGCGCTTGATCGCCGCCGCAGGAAATGTATAGCCCAGGTTGAGGTACTGCATTCGGGCATACGAACCATTTTCCACGTAATAGGAATTGGCCTGAGTGTTGGTACTGAAATTACCCGCGCTTTCGAAGATCGGAACCGTCGCATCGGTACGATCGGGCAACCATGAATCCTTTACCCGAGTGCTGAGCGCGCCGCCCGTAAACGAGGGATAAAAGTCTGTGAACCAGCGCTGATTGTTGAATATCTTATTACCCAAAGAAGTATACACATTGGTATTGATATCAAATCCTTTATAAGACAATCCGAGCGTGATACTACCGGTGAATTTGGGAACCGGGCTGCCCAGATAGGTGCGGTCGGCGTCGTTGATCTTACCATCGTTGTTCAGGTCGGCGAAGCGGAAGCGGCCGGGTGCTGCGCCGGTTTGCGTGGGTGCAGCGGCTACTTCTTCTTTGCTCTTAAAAAGGCTCGCTACCTGATAGCCAAAGAATTCGGACAATGTATGTCCTACTTCATTGCGTACAACAGGTGTACCCAGGCGCGTGCCTCCGCCAGTAAAATAAGGAACAAGCGGCGCAATGGCAGTTATTTTGTTGCTTAGAAAACTTCCGATGGCAGTCACTTCATAATTCAGGTCGCCAGTTACTTTACCACGGTTGGTTAGCAAAAGGTCGATACCCTGGTTGCGCATACTGGCCACATTCACGAACGGCGCGCTGGCCCGCACACCCACCACACCTGGCAATGCAAGCTGGTAGAGCAGATCGCGTGTGTCTTTACGCCAGAAATCCACAACGATTTCGAGCTTGTTGTTAAACAATGCACCGTCGATACCAATGTTGGATGTCACACTCGTCTCCCATTTCGCATCGGCATTGCCGATCTGGCTGGTGAAATATCCGGGATAAATAGTGTTATTGGTCGCGCCGAGGTCATAACCATTGGCTGCATTGGACGCGTACAAACTGAACTGGTTGGTCGAACTGAGGTAGTTGGAATTCCCCATCAGCCCGTAGCCGCCGCGGATTTTCAGGTCAGAAACCCAGTTGACATCCTTCATGAAATCTTCCGAAGAAACACGCCAGGCGGCAGAAAATGCTGGAAAAACGCCGAATCGGTTGTTAGGCGAAAATTGCGAAGAACCGTCCCTGCGAACGACGGCGGTTACAATATAGCGATCGTTATAAATGTATTTGGCCTGTCCGAACAGCGAATAGAAGTTGTTGCCCTTGGAATAGCCGCTGTTCACCTGCCGCGTTGTGCCGGGCGTGGTGGTGCTCAATGTCACATAATCCGGATCGGTGGAAAACGGGTTTAAGCCTGAACCATTCATATTTCGTCCGGCGCCGGTGTTCAGCGATTCAATGCCGCCGAGAATGTTCAGATCGTGTTTGCCAAAAGTCTTTTTAAATGTAGCTGTGTTTGTGAAAGTCCAGGCGAGGGCAAAACCGGCGGATTCATTGTACGAAAAGTTGGCAATGTTTTCCGAATTCTCGTAAGTAGCGCGGGAGGAGCTGTTGTTGTAATTATTAAAATAAGTACCGCCTATGCTGCTGCGCAGGGTGATCGAGGGGATTACGTCATATTCCAGATACGCATTTCCAAAGCCGTATATCGTCCGGTTGACGTTGTTGGCGGCGGCCTGTCTGCTGGCGAGCGGATTTCTTGGATTTCCGAACCCCGGAGCGGCTGTGCCACCATAACCGCCAAATGCATCGTAAACAGGAATGATCGGCGCCATTCTGAATGCGGACAGGATATCGTTTTCATCGGAAGCAATGCTGGAATTGTTGTTGGTGCTGTTGCCCAGCGCGCTGCCCGAGTTTCCCTGCAAGCCTTTGGCCCCCACGTAAGCGAGCTGGATGTTCTCACCTAATCTTAGTTTTTTGCTCAAATCAAATTCCGTATTCGCCCGGAAAGTGTAGCGCGAAAATTTGTTGTTGATCACAATCCCGTCCTGCTGCTGCATACCGAAACCCACGTAATACCGGCTGAATTCCGAGCCGCCCGAAAGGCCGAGCGTGTGGCGCGTCATCGGCGCATTTCGGGTGATGGCTTTGTACCAGTCGGTTCCTTCCTTGTTGGCCGCCATGACCATATAGTAAGGCCCGTTTGCAGGGTTTACGTTGTATTTGGCACGCTCTGTTTCCAGGTTCACAGCCGAAGCAGGCTGCCCTACCTTGTTCCCAACAATCAGGTAATCAGGCAAAACCGGGCTTTGACCAGTGCCGTATTGTCCATTGGCAATGCCTGTAAAACTGTTTGGACCAATGGGCGTTCCACTCTGGAACAGGTCGTTTTTCCGTGCCTGCCACGTCCAGTCCGCCTGCTCCTGGGGCGTAAGTATCTGCTGCCCTTTGCCTGGATTGGTAAAGCCGTACAAACCGTCGTAACTAACGGAAAGCTTCTGCGCTTTTTTCAGGCCTTTTTTGGTTGTCAAAACAATCACCCCAGCCGCCGCGCGTGCTCCGTAAATGGACGCCGAAGCGGCGTCTTTCAGCACGGTCGTCGACTCAATATCATTGGGATTAATGAATTGAATGCTCTGCGTAGGCACGCCATCGACCACATAGAGCGGCTGATTCCCGCCGAATGACCCGAACCCGCGGATACGGATCTGGCTCGAAGTTCCCGGCTGACCATTTGAAATGACCGTCAGACCCGACACGCGTCCCTGCAATTGCTGCTCCACATTGGACGACGGAACGACCTGCAACTGTTGCGGCTTGACGGTGGACACGGCCCCGGTAACCTGGCTGCGGTTTTCGGTGGAGTAGCCCGTCACAACCACTTCGGTGAGCACACTGATATCGTCCTCTAATGTAATGGTGATATCCGAGCGGTTGCCCACGCGTACCTCCTGTGCTTTATAGCCAATGGAAGAAGCCACGATCACTGCATCCGCGCCCTGTACATTGATACTAAAATCTCCGTTTACATCGGTTGAAGTACCTACCTGCGTACCTTTCAACAAAATACTGACGCCCGGAACAGATCCCGATGCACTGTGGACTTTCCCGGTCAGGGTGCGGCCCTGAGCGGAGACATTCATGGCCAGAAGAAGCATTGCGCTGCAAAGCACAGTTGCCCTCCATGCATGGTAAAAGATTTCTTTCATAAAGAAAAAGGCTTTTGGGATAAGCGAAACACGAATGCGCAGTCTCGCCTTATGCGCAAAACCTTCTTCTAACCAGCAATTTGTCTAGAATAATTAGCGGCCGGAAGAACGTTCCAAATCCTTAGTGCAGAAGAATATCAGAATTATCCCTTTTCTGGGCGAAAATCTTTTTTCGAGAAAAACGTGGTTCTACCATTCCCCAATAGATCGACCATTGAAGCAGCCAGATATTATTCAATGATGGGGCAAGCCAAGCGAGTTTATTCGATGACTACTTGCCGGACTACGGCTCTTCCATTTTTAAGCAAAACCCGCAGCAGGTAATTCCCGGAGCCAAACTGAGGTAAGTCCAGCTTGTTGCTGATTGGGTTTGCTTCCTGATCCAACAAAGTTCTGCCCGAAAGGGTTAACAGTTCGATCCGTTCAACGGGATTCTTGGTTTGAATTTGGATGGAAGTCGTGGCCGGATGTGGGAAAACATTTACAGGATCTTGGCCCTGTACAATACCAGTCACTATTTTACTGTACGCATAACTTTCATGACCTCCCCCGTCAAACGAGGCAGGATAAAACTAAATATTTCCCGTGCCAAAACAGTTTGCCATTTGATCAAATCATAGTTAGATTTGCCCTAAGTTGCAGCCCAAATAAATCAAGGTGAGCAATTCGGTGAGCAGGCTTTGCTACACATGTGTATGATTTTGATTACCAGATAGATACAGACAAATACTATGTCCCTCTCTCTCTGCAGGACATGATGTCAAAACATTCAAAAACCCCGTTTAAAGCGTTTAAACGGGGTTTTTGCGTTTTTGAACTATACCAAAATATTCAAAAATTCCCGATTAAAATGTAGCGTTTCGTGGAAGTAAAAAAATCTCAGAAAAACTTCCACGGATAAGTACCTAACTAGCTGGTTAGCAACCTGTTCACCGCGTGGACATCTTGCGTTTCAATGGTAACAATTCGATTTTTGTTCATCTTAAACATTTTTTACTATGTTGGAAAGTAGACCAAATCATTGGCGTTGACAATCAATAACTGCAATCGGGTATTGGCAGCGGAAAATACTGTTTCTACCCCCCTTCTTAACAGGCAGTTCGTTCGCTCAATGTTCCTTTCAATTCAACAGACTACATTGCGTAATTGCACATCCCTCTCCGACATTTCATATCCAGATCGTACTACCGAATGCAACGACCATTATTTATTGTAATATTCTCAAACAATTGATTTTGCGGTAAAATAGATTAAAAAATCTAGCCTAACATGTGGCTAAGCAATTAAAAAATTAGCCTCCCAGGCAATTTAGTATCGATTGCGATTTTACATTATACCCCTCAATCGCTATGTTCAAGAATCATTTTCTAATCCTGGCCGCACTATGTCTCTGTTGCGATAGAGACGCACACGAATTACCGCAAATCCCACCACCAACTCGCATTACGCTCACCGCTTATCGGAACAATGAGGCAATATTGCAAGTACTGTTAATCAATCAGAGCGACGAATGGCGGAAAGAGTCCAAGATCGAAATTAAAAACCTTACCAACTTAGCTATCAATGGATTGACATTCCATATCGAAGGATGTGCTACTCCCAATACAGGTTTCTATACTTGCGAGAATGTGTACACCTATCAAATGAAGCAAGGCGAAATGATTACTAGTGGAGGTGTAGGCTTCCCTGGAATTGTAGGCTTCCCTGGAATTAGGACGGTGAAGGATTAGACTCGAAAAGAGCTAATTTAACTGTCACATGAAAAAGAAAAACTACTCAGAGACCCAGATCGTGGCGATCCTCAAACAGTATGAGGGTGGCCGAGAAGCTATGGATGTTTGCCGCGAATACGGCATTTCAAAGGCGACGCTGTTTAACTGGCGTAAAAAGTACAGTGGAATGGAAGCCGCTCAATTGAAAGAGTTAAAGGCGCTCCAAGATGAAAATCGGCGATTGAAGCAGATGTATGCCGAGCTGAGCCTGGATTATAAACTCGCCAAGGACATCATCG
>NZ_FNAN01000036.1 GCF_900101885.1 Dyadobacter soli
GTTGTTAATGTAATGAACGATACAAAACAGCAATGGCCCGACCAAAAAAATTCGACGAAGCTGCCGGCTTGCAAAAAGCCATGAATGTCTTTTGGAAGAAAGGTTATGCCGGTACGTCTATCTCCGACCTGACGACAAGTATGGAAATCAACGCGCCGAGCCTGTACGCGACCTACGGCGACAAGCATAAGTTGTTCGTTTCCGCCCTGCAAACGTATTTGCAATCCCAGCACGAATGGATGCGCCAGGCGGTGTTGGAGCAAAAGCCGGTGCGGGAAATCATCCGGTATCTGCTGGCGACGCTGATTGACGCCACTTTGGAAGATCCTGAACGCCGTGGCTGCTTCATGGTCAACACGATAACGGAAATGGCCAACCAGGATACGCAGGTGTTCAGGATCGCTGCCGACAATGAAAATCAAATCCGCTCGATCCTGGCAGATCTGATCCGCAAGGGACAGACGTCCGGCGAGATCGCTTCGGAGAAAGATGCAGAAATACTGGCGAGTTTCCTTTTCATCAACTTCATGGGTATCCGGGTGATTGCCGCTACGAACAGCGATAAAAAACATCTCCACAGCGCTCTGGACGCCATTCTTTCAGCCATCTAAAAAATTTTTTCAGTTTTATAGTGATCGTTACAAAATAAGTGCGTAGTTTTGTATCGATCATTACAAAACACATAAACAAACACGATCATGTCAAGATTAGCACATAAAACAGCAGTAGTTACAGGTGGTAACAGTGGAATTGGATTAGCCACGGTTCAGGCGTTTGTCGGGGAAGGTGCGGAAGTGATTTTTACCGGCCGCAATGCCGATGCCAACCGGAAAGCCGTACAGACACTTGGAGGTAATGCGCACGGCATCGTGTCGGACGCAGGAAAATGGGAGGACATTCAATCGCTCAAAGCGCAGGTTGAAGCGATCGCTCCGAAAGTGGATATTCTTTTTATCAATGCAGGCATCGCGCAGTTTGCGCCGGTGGATCAGGTGAGCGAGGATTTCTTCGATAAAATCCTGGATGTCAATTTCAAAGGCGCCTATTTTACGATCCAGGCATTGCTGCCGCTGGTGAATGACGGCGGGTCGATTATCCTAAACACGTCGATCAATGCGCACGTGGGTATGCCTGGCGCCAGCGTGTATGCGGCATCGAAAGCGGCGCTGCTCACACTCGCTAAAAACCTTTCGGCGGAGCTGGTTTCCAGAAAAATCCGTGTAAATGCCATTAGCCCGGGCCCGGTAGCTACCCCGCTGCATACGCCCGAGAAATTCGGTATCTCCGAGGACGACTTTAAACAAATAGGAGAGAGCATTGCGGCCCAGATCCCGGCCGGACGTTTCGGCGCTCCCGAAGAGATCGCGAATGCGGCTGTGTACTTCGCTTCCGACGAGTCGCGGTTCCTGCTTGGTACCGAGTTGATCATCGATGGCGGTATGGCCACCCTCTGAGGCAACTCATCGTTTTTTTAATGCTGAAATTCCGCTTGATCCCCAGCTTCTTCATTTTGGAGTCCAGGGTGGTCGGCGGAATTTTCAATATGGCGGCCGCGCCCCTCACACCCAGCTCTGGTCCAATGCAAATCGTAACAAGCTGTTTTTACCTGTAAGGTTCAGCTTTTTGGCGATGTTCATCCGGTGGTTGGACACGGTTTTTTCACTGATAAAAAGTTCGTCCGCTATTTCCTTGCTGGATTTGTATTCCGAGATCATTTTCATAATGTGCGTTTCGGAAGGGGTGAGCAACGCTTTCAGGTCGTTTTTCGACTGTCGTTGCAGGGCCGATGTCTTTTTGAGGAGGTAGGCCGATATTTCGGGGCTTAGGTAAAGGTCGCCATCCCTGGCCTTGTAAATCGCGTGAACGATGTCCGAAACCGCGTTTTCTTTGAGCACGTAGCCCAGTACCCCTATTTCCAGTGCTTTTAGAAACGGCGCCTTTTCCTTGTGCATGGTGAGGATAATGATCGGAAGGTCCGGTTGGATCTGAAGCATTTTCTCGGCAGCTTCCAGTCCGGTCATACGCGGCATGTCGATGTCCAGCACGACGACATCCACGCTGTGCAACTGAAATGACAGCAGCGCTTCCTGTCCGTTTTTCGCACTGACGATCACTTTCAGATCGGCATCCATTTCGATCACCTCTTTGAGCCCTTTCAGAAATATGGGATGATCGTCGGCAATGAGCAGCCTGATTTCCATGGTCAGAGGGGGATTTGAATAGTAATAATAGTACCGGACGGGTTGTTTCCCAGGATCTCGATCCGGCCGTTGAGGATATTGAGCCGCTCCCGGATTCCGATCATTCCGAAACCTCCCTTTTCCATGGCGGCAGGGGCAATACCGACGCCGTTGTCTGCTATGCGTATTGTTATCATGGCATTTTCTGTACTTATCCGAATTTGGGCGGCAGTTGCCTGCGCATGTTTGAGAATATTGTTGAAACACTCCTGGACGATCCTGAAAACATTCATCTCGTTGCTTTTGCTGAGCAAGTTATCAAAGTTCTGAATATCCGTTTCCACCTCGATCAGGCCTGTTTCTATGACATCTTCCAGTAAGCTATGGAGCGATTGCGTAATGCCCAGCAATTCCAGGTGCAGCGGACGCAGGTTATAGGAAATATTGCGGACCTCCTGAATGGCTTCCGTGACCATTTCCTCCAAATCTCTCAGCTGCTTGTCGTGCAGCTCAGGTTTCCCGGTGTCCCGTTTGATCATGAGTACTTTGTTTTTGACCATTCCCAAACTTTGCCCAAGACTGTCGTGCAGTTCCGCCGCCACCCGCTTGCGCTCGCTCTCCTGCGAACCGATCAGTTGTTGGGAAAAAAGCGTCGCCTGCGCCAGCGCCTCAGCCTGGGTCACTTCCTTCTCCCGTTTATACGTATTGAGCTTGTTGGCGAGTGCAAAGGAAAGGATAATGGCTTCCAGCGCCGAGCCGATCTGATAAGCGCCCTCCGTGAACCAGTTTTCCGGGAGCATAGCCATGTCTTTCATCATAAAAATAAAAATGCCGACCAGCAGTATCGTAAAACCCATCAGGTAATACCTGGCCGGCTTGAATCCCTGCCTTAGTACCACATAACCGGTGAGATTGGAGTAAATGAGGAAGAGGCCCACGGTAACCCAGTTTAGCTTAAAACCCAATAACAAATGACCGGAAAGTGAAAGCACAATGATTGAAACGCATGAAACGATGATCAGCAAGCCCAGTTTTTTCAACCGCGGACAGTAATAGCCGGTGTTTAAAAATGAATTGGTGAAAAGCAATGCGAATATGAATGCGAGACTACCGGTATAATTGGAATGATTGGCCTGAGGGAAATGCGGGACGATGAATTGTAAAAAATGACCTTTGATATAGCTGATGTTTAATGCTACAAAGAAAATATAAAACACATAGTACAGGTAAGTGCGCTCCCGTATTGAAATGAATACGAACAGGTTGTAAATAATCAGCGCGGCGATCAACCCGAAGTAGAACCCGTGGGCGATGTCATTTTCCTGGCTGTTTTCATAGATGTGTTGAAGGGTTGAAATTTCCAGCGGTATGCGTATGATGGAGTTGCTGCGCACGCGCAGGTAAATGGTTGCTGTGTCCTGTGTAACCAAATGGAGCGGCAGAATTGTCTGATTGACGAGGACCGGCCGGTCATGATAAGGCAATGCAGAACCGACTTCCGCAATGCCGACTTCTTTTCTGTCATAGCTGGGCCAGGTCACTGTAAAAAGGTCGACTTGTTTCAGAAATGGTGCCCTGACATGCAGAAACCACTCTTGCTGCGTTTTGCTGACTATGCGCAATTTCAGCCAGAAAGTGGAAGCTCTGGGACCTACGTTCAGGGTAGGCTGGGTAATGGGCCGAAAGGCTTCCGGGGTGTTTTCAACATCGTCTATGCGTAATGCGTTGGCAGAATCTTCCAGTACCAGCACGTTTCGGCCGACAATGTAGTTGGAATGCCCGTAATCCAGCTGGATCACGGGCGGTTCCGTTGCCTGGCCCATTACGGCCAACGAAGACAGCAAATATAAAATGACTACGAATCGACGGGCCGGTAGCATTATATCAGTTCAGGTGTTTTGATATCGAGAAGGTCATCAATGTATTGTGTACAAAGCGAATGAGGATTGTAATCTTTGAATTCCCGGCTGAGTTTTTTTACATTGTTTTGATACATCCCGTCGGCCAGCACTTTTTCCACGCCTGCCCTGATTTGCGCAGGTGTAGGGAATTCAGTTTTAAGGTCGATCCCGAGCCTGAAATAACCGATCCTTGCATTGATTTCGTTTTTGCCTTCGTGGATACCGGCGGCAACGAGCGGCAGCTGATTTTGAATGCCCAGCATTACACCGCCATATCCGCCGTTGGTGACGTACACATTACAATGCGGCATAATGTCATTGAAAGGAATAAAGTCGCGGATGACGATGTTCTCCTGCGGATACCGCGCCTGCAACTCCGCCGTCCCCGTCCCGCCCGTCGTGGCAATCACCAGCACGGGCGTGTCTTTGAATGCTTCGAGCGTTGGGACGAGAATTTTCTCGGGATCTTTTTCCATTGTACCCTGTGTAACCAGGATTGCCTTTTCATATTTCCCGAGTTGCTCCCCAAGATCGGTTAGGCTTTTGCTACCTTTTGTGAAGGGCAGCAATGGCCCCACGAACCGCACCTTTTTGCTCAGATCGGAGCGGTGGTACTCGAAGCCGGGCGTGCCGCTCTGGAGAATGAGGTCCGTTGTTTTGCCCAGCACATCAAAAATGTTGCCCTTCACCGGAGTCAGTCCATGCTCGCGGAAAAGCTTTGCGAACAGGTTCGCGGCCTCCCTGAATATGACCTTGTCGGCGAAAAGACGCAGCAGGTCCTGTTTTCTCCGCCCCAAAAAACTGGTGGAAGGCGTCATGGCCAGGCCGGTAGGAGGCAGGTCCCGGGAAGTTTCGATAAGCGGGAGAACGCCTACCGATACTACTTTTTTGTTCAGTTTTTCCTTCACGAACGGCATGCCTGTAAATGCAATGTCGCTGACAAGCACATCGAATGACCAGGACTCGTTGATCTCCCGGATATCCTCATAGAACTCCGTTGACCTTAATATGAATGCGGTCTTCAGGTCATATTTCAGTTTGCCGATAGCACCGGGGATTTTGTCGCGCTCGGGGAAAAGGATGTGTACATTGTGCTGGTTAAAATCAAGCGCCTTTTTGAAGGGATAGTAGGGAATGCCGAGGCGGTCAATTTTGTCCTTGAAGATGCTTCCCGAATACCATCTCACATCGTGACCAAGCGATTTCAGGTGCATAGCGATGCCCGTCAGGGGATTGAAATGGCCTTCGTAGGGCATATTGGCAAATAGTATTTTTTTCATGACTAACAGGTTTTGGATTGGTGTTTAAATAAATGCTCATGTATGTTACGGGACGCTCACAGCTGCCCGACGCGTTTGACCCGGAAAGCCCCTCTGACAGACGCAGTGCCTATCGAAATGGGCTGGGTAGCCGTATTCAGCCATCCGGCCGGTTGCACGACGAACGTGCCTGTCACCCACTGCTCGTTGGACTGATCTACCTTTACGGACCCGCCGCTGACGGTCGATGCTTTGCCGTAGATATGCTGATATACCAGTTTTGGTTTGTTAAGGTTGAAAGCTACGTCGGCGCTTTTTGTCCAGTAAAATGTGCCGGAAGGAGCGCCTTTCCAGCTGACGGAAGCAGTTTCGGTACCATCCTTGCCAACCACCATATACCGCCCGCCGGTGCCGTTCACGCCCGCGGGATAGGTATGCCACGCACCGTTATCAACCTGTACAGAGAGGCCCTCGGGTGCCACGAAAATGTTACTCACCAAACGGAGGTCTTTAAATTCCTGCCCGTCGATCTTTGTGGTTTTGTTGAGGATTAAAGTCACCGCAGCGGGGTTAAGGGCCGGTATGGCCTGAGGTGCGGAATAGTCTGCCACATTGTTGTTGCCCTTTAAGGTCCCCTCGCCGCTTAAAACCCATTTGTCGATAAATGCAGGCGGAAGAGGCTGCGGAAGTACCACGGGCATGCCCCCGAACGCTACCGGTGTCTCGGCAATGTAAGTGGTGGTGAGGCGCACGTTTTCCCCCGGATTCAGAAAGACGGTGGCCGGATCTATCTGAAGTGTACGAAACATTGCCCAGTCGCTGAAATGCATGGTTTCTATGGATAGCGTGCGGGCCGTTGTATCGAGACTTTTGATGGCAGGGGACATCCAGACCCCTTTTTCATTCTGATACGCTATACGCATCAATGCGGGTGCGGTCCCTTTAAGGTCCTTTTCGTCGTACCGGAATGTGACTATGGCAGGTTTCGTAAAATTGACACCATGTGGGAGCAACCGAAATGCCTGACCGGAGCCGGAGGGACAGTGATTGGAAACTCCCTGAACTGAAAATGTTTGGTCGGCACTCAAAGCACCGGAGGGGATTACCACGCTGACGCGGTTGTCGGGCGAGGCAATCACACCCCCGGAAGGCCCGATTTGCAAGGTGGTGACCGCCCCTTCTGAAATGCCGATGGGTGTGACGGCCCCGGCCGACTGCCCGGAAGGTTCCGGTCCGGGAGTAGCGGAGTCTTTGTCTGTTTCGCAGGACAGGATCAGGACGGCCAGCGATAACCGCAGGACAGATTGGAAAAATGTTTTCATAGCTGATAGATTTTGTGATTTAAGATGAATGTCTTTGTCTTTCGACATCACAAAATTACCGGCCCCAATACCTGCATAAAATGAAGGCTACCACCCATTTTCATAGGTAGTACTGCTCATATTGTCGGTTGCCAAGAGGCCGCGGCGATGTATCCGCATCAAAAAATATCGGGAAAAAATGGCAACCATTTGGTTGTTTTTCTATATTTGTCAACCAAATGGTTGTCTTGTGATAGAAAGAAGAGATGTTTTCCAGGCCATAGCCGATCCTACCCGCAGGATGATTATCCATAAATTGTCCCAGGGGCCCCTTAATATCACCCAGATTGGGGAGGATTTCGGTATCAGCAAACAGGCCATTGCCAAACACATTAAGATCCTTCACGAATGCGGATTGATCATCATGAGCCAGAAAGGCCGTCAGCAGGTGTGCGAAGCGCGCCTGGACGAGCTCGATCAGGTTACAGACTGGGTCACTGAGTCGCGCAAACTGTGGAACAACCGCTTTGAAAAACTCGAAGCATTCCTTAACAACACGCAAAAACAATAGCTATGAACACCGAAAGAAAGCAGCTTTTTATCACCCACTTTTTCGACGCGCCTGTCGAGGCCGTTTTCCAGGCCTGGACCGATCCTGAGCAGTTAAAGCACTGGTATGCACCCGATGGTTGCAGCATTGCATTCAAGTCCATTCATGTCGCTGTCGGCGGCAGCTATCATTCCTGCATCACCGACCCGGTACACGGCGAGTGCTGGGTGAAGGGAACTTACCTGGAAGTGGTACCAAACCGAAGGCTTGTTTTTACGATGATTATGTCAGATGCGGCGGGCAATTCGGTTAGCTCGGTTGAAGCAGGAAAAGACAAGGACTGGCCCGAGCATCAGACGACAACGGTTACTTTTGAAACCGTAGACACCAGAACCAGGGTGTCTATCTATCAGACCGTATCCGAAGAGGAGGCCAAAAAAACAGGCGCCTATCAGGGATGGGTCAAAATGCTCGGCAGACTTTCATCGATGCTACCGGGTTGATCATCGATGGCGGTATGGCCAAGCTCTGAGGCAACTGACGGTTTTTTAAAAGCTGAAATTCCGCTTGATCCCCAGCTTCTTCATTTTGGAGCCCAGGGTGGTCGGCGGAATTTTCAGTATCGCAGCCGCACCATCTTCGCCCCGGATGCGGCCATTGCATTTTTCCAACACCTGGATAATGTAATCGCGCTCGTTCTCAAAGATCGTTTTAAGCCGGACTTCCTCGGCCTTTTCAGACGGCATTGCGGGCTGGCGCACAGGTAGGGAAATGTGCTCGATCAGGTTTCCCTTGGCTAGCAGCACGGCCCTTTCGGTGATATTTTCCAGTTCGCGGATGTTCCCCGGCCAGTCGTAGGCCATCAGAACGGCTAGTGCCTTGTCGGATACGCCGGAAATTTTGCGGCCCGTTTTTCGGGAATAGATGCCGATAAAATGGTTTACCAGCAATGGAATGTCCTCTTTCCGCTCGGTAAGTGAAGGAAGCTGGATTGGAAAGACATTCAGCCGGTAATATAAATCAAGCCGAAACCTTCCCTCGGCCACTTCTTTTTCCAAATTCTTGTTCGTGGCCGCAATGATCCTGATATTGACTTTTACCGGCGCTTTCCCACCGATGCGCTCGATTTCCCGCTGCTGCAACACCCGCAGTAGCTTAACCTGCGTTTCAAGGGGCACATCTCCGATTTCGTCCAGAAAAATAGTGCCGTTGTTGGCCTGCTCAAAACGGCCCGTGCGTTTCTCTATGGCACCGGTAAATGCGCCTTTTTCATGTCCGAACAACTCCGATTCGATCAGATTGGCCGGTAATGCTGCACAATTCACCTTGATCAGCGGGTGGGCCTTCCTGGGCGAAAGGGCATGAATGCTGTCGGCCACCCGCTCCTTGCCAGTACCGGAGGCCCCGGTGATCAGCACGGAGGTGTCTACGGGAGCAACCTGGCTGATCAGCTCGAAAACGGCCGTCAGTTGCGGACTGGTGCCGATAATATTGTCGAAAACAGAATTGGGGGAAGGTTCGGGCAAGCCGTGCATCACGTCGCTGCCGATGGCCGGAACGCGGCTCTCGGACATGCTTTGCGTCGCGAGGACGAGAAAGGGTTGGATTCGCTGACCCAGTGAAACATGATCGTCGGTGAACGCATCCGGGCGCCGGCTGTAAAACGAGAAAAAGCATTGTCGGTGGTGGGCGCCCGGTGGGAGCGGAAGCGTCAGCAGGGCATTCATGCCGAATGTTTCTGCCATGATTTTATGCGTGCCGGGTTTGGCGATGACGGATTTAAAGGAAGTCTCATTGAAGTATTGCACCTGGGAAAACGCCCGTTCATTTGCCGGAACCGCATGGGCCGGACGGGCATTGAGAATCACTTTAAGCCCGTCGTGGGTGAACACCTGGTACTCGTTGAAACCGATCCGCAAAAAATGCAGCGTATCGTGCTGCTGCGCGCCGGCTTCGTCCAAAGAGCCGACCACCAGCATATCGAAGGAAATAAATGGCTGCAATACCTGTGCGATCATCAGTAACCGCTGCTGGCGGTTGGACTGGCCGGCGGTGATGGTCGCCAGCTGTGTTTGGAGCTGGGTTTCTTTACGGAGCTGGGATTCCAGCCCGTTTTCATGGTGGTACTGCGCGATTTGCAACGTGACGAGCAGATCATTATCGCGAAACGGCTTCACCAGAAAGCCGTAAGGATGGGTGGCCTTCGCCGCATTCAGCACTTCTTCATTGGAATTGGCCGACAGGTAAATGAACGGGATATTTGCCTCCTTCAATTGCGCCGCCAGATCAATCCCCGTCCTTTTGCCCGTTAAAAATATATCCAGCAGCACTAGGTCGGGGCGGTGGGTTTCGATCATTTCCTCGGCCTGCTCAACGGACCGGGCAACCCCGCAAACGGTGTATTCGGCGCGCTGCAACATGATACGCAGGTGATTAGCTTCGATAAACTGGTCTTCGACGATGAGTATTTTCTGGTTCATGGGTGCGGTAAATTTGCGTATTGCTCGGTATGCGACTGCCCGGTGGTGTATGCAAAGGCGATCCGGATCGTGG
Organism: Dyadobacter soli; assembly: GCF_900101885.1. GTDB lineage: Bacteria > Bacteroidota > Bacteroidia > Cytophagales > Spirosomataceae > Dyadobacter > Dyadobacter soli. Next base: position 9,745 of record NZ_FNAN01000036.1, read on the forward strand.
TTCCGCCGTCACTGATCACCTCTGCCTGGCCGCCCAGGTCCTGGCACAGTCCCAGGATGAGCGTCAGCCCGAAGGAATTGACCTGGTTAATGTCAAAACCGGGTTTCAAACCCACACCATTGTCCGATACTTTCAGCAGAAAATACCCCGGGCTCGTTTGCTTCAAAATAACATCGATCCTGCCGGCCGTTTTAGGAGGGAAAGCGTATTTCAAAGCGTTGATGATCGCCTCGTTCAGTATCAGCCCGAGCGGGATCGCATGGCTGATGTTCATATCGGCCTGCTCGATTTCCAGGTTGAATTCAACCGGGTTTTCGCCTTTGAAACAGGCTTTCAGGTATTGCACCAGTTCGTGAATGTAGGGAGAGATTTCGATGGAAGTAAGGTTCTCGGTCTGGTACAGCTTCTGGTGGATCATCGACATCGACTGTATCCGGTGCTCGCTCTCGGCCAATGCCATTTTCGCTTCGTCGCCTGTCAGAAATTCCGCCTGGCTTTCCAGCAGCCCGACGATCATGTGCAGGTTGTTCTTCACACGGTGATGGATTTCCTTCATAAGCCATTGCTTTTCCGATACCAGCCGACCGAGCGAAATATTCTTGTTATTGATTTCCTGCTGACTGGCCGCCAGTGCCTTGTTGTTTTTTTTAACCAGCAGGTTACCGTAAATCAAAAGGCCGACAATGGTTAGCAAAAGGGCAATACTCACAAAAGTAATGTTTTGCACCAGCGACGCCTGCCGGAGCATTTGCTGGTGTAATACCGACTCTTTCCGCAGCGCCTGAATATTTTCCTCCTTCATTTCAGTTTCGTAGATAACCTCCAACTGGTTGATCTGCCGGCTTTTGGTTTCGTTGTAAAATGAATCCATCAAAACACTATACTTCTGGAATTCGGAGAGAGCGGAAAAATATTGGTGATTTACCGAATCCAGTCTTGCTTGCCAAAGATGGCTTCTGTGCAGCACTCTCAGATTATCGAGCTTAATTTTTCTTTTAAGGGCCAGATATTTTTCTGCCAGCGAATAATCTTTTTTGGCAAAATAGAACTCGACTAAGTGACTGTAAATCAATTCGGTTTCTTCCGGTGCTATTCCCTGGTCAATCAGCGTCATAAGCTCATTGATATACTTTGTGGCTTTGCTGAACTGCCTTAGTTCACGGTAAACACTCATGTACGCACGATCGAGCCATAACTTCTTACGGATGTCCTGCATAGGATATTTACGCTCCATTTCTCGCAGAAAGCGGGCAGCTTCCGCAAATTTTTTCAGCTTGATGTAGGGATAGGCCTTGTTGGCGGCTACAATGTAAATCGTTTCCGCATCCTTGTACTTCTCGGCTATTCTGAGCGAATTGTCGTAGCTCACAATTGCTTTGGGATATTCCCGCAAAGTGTAATAAGTGAGTCCGAGGTGATTGTAGATCGTAGCAAGTTGCATGGAAGTATCTCCCAAAGCCTGCGCATTGCGAACAGCCAGGATGCCATACTTAATCCCTTCGTCGGTCACACCCAGAGCCGTGTATACATTGCCCAGAAGGTTGTATACACCCATGAGCCGATCATATTTTGCGGACTGATAGGCTTGCAGGGATTCCTTCAGATAGGTGAGGGCTGGTCCGTTCTCGCCTCGGGAGCTGTGGAGGTCGCCGAGCGTTTGAAGAACTGCGCCTACTTTGACAGGGAGTTTTGCTAAACGAAAGGCGTCCAACGAGGAATGGGTAAACTTGATCCTGTCTCCGATTTCCGTCTCGGTAAGGCCGTAATACCCTGCCAACCGGTAATAACTTTCGCCCATCATCCGGTAATTGTGTTGTTTGGTAAACAGCTTCGCTGCCATTTCAGTGGCGTGCCGGCCCTTCTCCCTTTGGTCGATCATCGGCAGGATGGCCCCCTCCTGAAAGTATACCTCTGCAAGCCCGTCGTCGAAACCGAGCGAGGCTGCCAGCTTGTGTGCGGCGGACGTATAGTAATATGCGCTATCCAGGTCGCGCGCGCTCCGCCCGGCGCGGTAGAAGTACAAGTCACTGAGTTGTATCAAAAGCTTTGCCCGGGTAGTGTCCGCCCGGCTGGCCCTGAGCCGGACGAGTACCGGGGCTACTTCCCCGGCGGTGAAAGGCCCGAGAAAATCGGCGTAGGTATATGTGCCGATCATCAACAGAACGGCCATTAGCAGTAATCGTTTATGCATATTCGAAACGGGGTTTTCGAAGGGATTATTAAAATCGGGCTAATACTAAAAACACGGTAGCAAGACTTTTACCCAACGATATTTCGTCGGCTGGGGCGTATACAAACGATATGGCGTCGGGCTATGCCTGTTTTTTTTCTATAATGTGCTCTATTTTAGTCACTTGTCTTTTGGTGCTCTTTTGGGTTAAGCTCCTGGCAAGACCAAAAGTTATCCATGAAAGTCGACAGCAAAACAATCTTATTCATCACGGGAGCATTCGTCAGCAACGCATGCTGGAACGACTGGAAGCTATATTTTGAAGCGCAGGGCTACCACACGCTGGCGCCGCCCTGGCCCCACAAGGATGCCCCGGCCGAGCAGCTGCGCAACCGGCAGCCCGATGCCGCCATTGCCTCCAACCGGCTCGCCGACCTGGTGGAATACTACGCCGGCATTGCCGTAAGCCTGCCCGAGCAGCCGATCCTGATCGGCCATTCCATTGGCGGGCTGATCGCCCAACTGCTGCTGCAAAGGGGCCTCGGCCACGCGGGCATTGCGATCCATTCGGTGCCGCCGCAGGGCGTTATGACTTTCAAACTGTCGTTTCTGATTGCCGGCTGGGGGCCGCTTGGTTTCTTTACGCCCGTCGGGCAGTCATTCATGATGTCGTTTCGGCAATGGCAATATGCATTCACCAACGGCCTGCCCCTTGACATACAGAAGGAAAGCTACTACAACCTCGCTATCCCCGAATCCAAGCGCATTGTGCGCGACACGATCACGAGCGTGGCGAAAGTCGATTTCGAAAAGCCACACGCGCCGCTCCTGCTCATTTCGGGCACAGCCGATCACACCATTCCCGATTCGCTGAACTACGACAACTACCGCAAGTACGAATCCAGCGGCTCCATTACCGACTATAAAAAGTTCGATGGCCGGACCCACTACGTGCTCGGACAGCCCGGCTGGGAGCAGGTAGCGGAGTACTGCCTCGAATGGCTGCAAACGTTCCGGTAGCGGCCATTCTCCATTGCGCATTTCATTTTTTCTTCACCTAATACCATATACCGATGAATACTGTTTCCAAACGCACCCGTTTGCTGATCTGCGCCGCCCTGCTGGCAATAGTCTGGGCTTGCAATCCCGAAAAGAAAGAAACCCGACAGGCCGCCGCACAGGACAGCACCCCGGCCACCCAGACCGTGAAGCCGGCCGATCCGCCATCGAATTTCCGGCATGAAACCGCCAATGTGAATGGCGTGAACATCCACTATGTCATCGGTGGCGCAGGCGAGCCGCTGCTTTTAGTACACGGCTTCGGCCAGAACTGGTATATGTGGAACCGCCTCCTTCCCGAGCTTTCCAAGCACTTCACCGTCATCGCGCCGGATTTGCGGGGGGTAGGGGAGTCCGACAAGCCGGAAGGCGGGTACGACAAGAAGACGATGGCGGCCGACATGCACGGGCTGATGCAGAAACTCGGTTTCAACCAGATCAACCTGGCCGGTCACGACATCGGGCTGATGGTCGCGTACGCATATGCGGCCCAGTTCCCGTCGGAAGTTAAAAAGCTGGCATTAATGGATGCATTACTGCCGGGTATCGAGCCGGTATGGAGCCAGGTGAAGGCTGGTGCATGGTGGTTTGGCTTTTTTGGCTGGCCGGCTTCGGGCAGCATTGTCGCTGGAAAAGAAAGGGAATTTTTGACCAACTTCTGGCCGGTGGTAGGCCATGTTGAAAAGCCGTTTACCGAGCAGGAAACAGAAGAATTTATCCGTGCCTATGCCGTCAAAGGCGCTACTACCGGAGCGTTCCACTGGTTTGGCAACTTCCCGCAGGATGCGAAAGACAATGTAGAATTTGCCAAAAAGAAACTGCCGATGCCGCTGCTGGCCCTGGGCGGGGAATATTTCGGGGCTGCATTTCTGAGAGACCATTCCAAACTCGTTGCAACCAACGTTTTCGAAGCAAAAATCCAGGGCTCGGGACATTGGGTGGTGCAGGAGCAAACCGAGCAGGTACAGAAGGCGTTGCTGGATTTTTTTGTAGGTAAATAATGCGGATTGATATGAAAGCAACATTACTCGCGGTCGTGCTGCTCGGGTGCCAGGTATGTTTTGCCCAAACGGCCGACCTGATCGTTACCAACGGCAAAATCGCCACCATGACCAAAGCCGGGGAGTTCGTGCAGGCGGTGGCCGTCAAGGACGGGATCATACTCGACACGGGGCCGTCTGCTCGGATCGTTTCCCAATACCGGTCGGGCCAGACGAAGGTCATCGACGCGAAGGGCAGGACGGTGGTGCCCGGTATCAACGACAGCCACATTCACATTATCCGCGAAGGCCTGCATTATAACAGCGAGCTGCGGTGGGACGGGGTCAAAACGCTCGCCCGGGCCATGCAGATGCTTAAAGAACAGGCGGCCAGGACGCCGGAAGGCGTGTGGATCAAGGTGATCGGCGGCTGGAACGAGTTTCAGTTTCAGGAAAAAAGGCAGCCCACCCTGGCGGAGATCAACGAAGCTGTGCCCGATAAGCCGGTTTTTATTACCTACCTGTACGGCAAAGCATTCCTGAACAAAAAGGGCATTCAGGTGCTGGGGTATGACAGCAAGACCAGCTACGAAGGCAGCCTGGTAGAGCTGGATCAGGAAGGCAACCCGACCGGCATGCTTTTCGCCAAGGAAACGCCAAAAGCGATCTACACCACGCTCGGCCTGACGACCAAACTTTCGCACGAAGAGAGGCTGAACAGCACATTGCAGTACTACCGGGAGTTGAACCGGTTCGGGATCACGAGCGCCGCCGACGCGGCAGGAGGGAGCCAGAACTACCCGTCGGATTACGCTGTGGCGCTCGAACTGGCCAAAGATGGAAAGTTGAATATTCGGACATCTTATTTTTTGTTTGCCCAACAAAAAGGCCGCGAACTGGAAGACTACCAGAAATGGGTCCAAACCGCCAAACTCAACAAAAACGACCATATGCTGCTACCGAACGGCTACGATATGGAGGGCGCCGGAGAAAACCTGGTAGCTACGGCGGCCGACTTCGAAAATTTCCTCGAACCCCGCACCATCCTTTCCGACCAGATGGAGGCCGACCTGGAACCGGTGATCCGAATACTAGTGAAAAACCGCTGGCCGTTCAGGCTGCACGCCACCTATGGCGAATCCATCGAACGCATGCTGGCTGTTTTTGAAAAAGTAGACAAGGAGATCCCATTCAATGGCCTGAGGTGGTTTTTCGACCACGCCGAAACGATCACCGACGATCAGCTTGCGCGCGTGAAGAAGCTCGGCGGCGGCGTGGCGGTGCAGTTCAGGATGTATTACCAGGGCGAATTATATGAAAAGCTATACGGCAAAGCCGACCGCCAGCTTCCACCGATCAAAAAAATGCTTTCCATGGGCATTCCCGTGGGCATGGGCACGGACGCGACCCGCATTTCGACCTACAATCCATGGATGGCGCTGCACTGGCTGCTCACCGGGCAGACGATCGGCGGCTTGCAGTTCTGGCCGAAAGACCAGGTGCTCGACCGGTTTACGGCCTTGCACATATACACCACCGGTAGCGCCTGGTTTACCGGCGAAGAGCAGTTGAAGGGCAAGATCGTAAAAGGGATGTACGCGGACATGACCGTTCTCACAGGCGACTACTTTTCCGCAAAGCCCGATGATGTGCGAAACATTGAATCGCTGCTCACGATCGTCAACGGCAAGGTCGTGTATGCGGCCGGCGAGTACAAGGCGCTGGATGCCGCCGTACCTGAGGTGATCCCGGCCTGGTCGCCGGTGAAGCATTACGGCGGTTATCAAAAAGAGCGGCCATGAAAGCTTTGCTGATCGTTTGCTTTTGCCTGGCACCATGGTGGGTTGCCGGGCAATACGCGCCATTTAAAATGCTCCGGTATGACGAGGACTATGCTTTTCTCAAAACCGATACAAGCCGGAATTTCTACCGCAAGTTGAAATTTACGCCCTTGTCCAAAAACGGGGAAACCTATGTCAGTTTCGGGGGCGACGTCCGGTTTCAGTATTACCATGTCGTCAACGACGAATGGGGAGAGCAGCCCGACAAGAACTACGGTTATGTGTTTTCGCGCTACCTCGGGCATGCCGATTTCCATGCCGGTCCGCATTTCCGGCTGTTCGGCGAGCTGCAAAGCGGCATGGCCAACGCGAAAGCGAGTACCAGTCCGGCCGATGAAAACCCGCTGGATTTGCACCAGGCATTTTTCGATGTGAACCTGTTTCGGGGGAAAAGCCGTAACGTGGTATTCAGGGTGGGACGGCAGGAGCTTTTGTATGGTTCGCAGCGGCTGATTTCCGTCCGGGAAGGCCCCAATAACCGCCATTCGTTTGATGGGGCGAAAGTCATGTTTTCGGGGAAAAATGTCAAAACAGACCTGCTGTACTCGCATTATGTGGCTTCCAAAAAGGGTGTTTTTGACGACGGCTACAACAAAAACGTGAAGTTATGGGGCGCCTACAGCGTGTTCAACCAGGTTCCTGGTTTGCAGAATGTAGACCTGTACTATTTTGGTTTTGATAAAAAAATAAACAGCTACGACGACGGTAAGGGCAAGGAAATGCGGCATTCGGCAGGGACAAGGATCTGGGGCAAATCCCAGCGGTGGCGTTACGACCTGGAAGCCGTTTACCAATTCGGCGACTTCGCGGGTAAGTCCGTCCGGGCCTGGACGGCATCGGCCCACGTCGACTATATGCTGGATCACCTGGTGTTCGAGCCGGAACTGGGACTAAAAACGGAGCTCATCAGCGGTGATAAGCGGCTGGGAGATAATCGGATGAACACGTTCAATCCATTATTTCCCCGGGGCGGTTACTTCGGGCTGGCCGCATTGGTCGGCCCTGCTAACCTGGTGGACGTGCATCCGTCCGTGACATTGAATTTTACCAGTAAATTCAATGTCGACTTCGACTACGACGTGTTTTGGCGATATAGCAGCCAGGATGGCGTTTACGGCCCAAATGCCGCATTGATCTATCCGAGCTCCGGCATCAAGGATAAATTTATCGGGCATCAGTATGCGATGGTCGGAGAGTATGTAACCAGCCCGTTCCTGCATTTCGGCTGCGAGCTGACCTATTTTGTTACAGGTGATTTCCTGCGAAAAGCCGGGCCAGGCAAAAACCTGCTCTTTCTCTGCCTGACGACGGAATTCAAGTTTTAATGTGAAACAAAGGATCGCTCGACAGGCGCGCCAGCAGCATTTAAAACAGGCAGGCGACCGCTTTTTTGCCAGGCCGTTTTGAAAGTTGTTCTCGCCATTTTATATTGGGATTATGCTTCGTGGATACATTTGCATTTTTCCGGACGTTAGGATGTTTATCGTCGCGCTGCTGGCGATCATATCGTGCAGTAGTGACAAGACTTCAATTCAGGGAGAGGATCTTGCTGTCTTAAAGCAAAAATATGGTGCACGCACGGTCAATTACTTTTATGAGACCGTTTTTCATGAAGATTTTGCGCGGAAAAATAATGACAATCTTCTGAAATGGACGGATGATCCTACCATCGCTATTAAAGGGCGTGCATCGAGAATGGATACGGCTTCCGTCCGGGAGGTGATAGCCGAAATCGATGCCCTTGGATTACCGGTGAAATGTCGGCTCGCCCAAGCTCCTGATAGCGGCGCGATACAGATATTTTTCGGAAACGTCGGTGAAGTAGCGTCATTTATAGGCTTTGAAGATTTGGATGCGATGGGCGTAGACACCAGTAGCAGTTTTGGATTTGCTAAGCCTGAGAGTTACGAAGGTAGACTTATTAAGGCCCGGGTCGGAATTTATTTTAGTCCTAACGATACCACAGCGGCATCGCGCCGGGAAGTCGTGCTGGAAGAGATCGTTCAGACACTGGGTATATTCGGAGACAGTTACAGCTATCCATCCAGTCTGTTTTTTCAGAATTGGAATCCACAAAAGCGGTTTACCGATTTGGATAAACAAGTTCTGAGGCTTTTGTATGAACCAGCGATTTTGCCTAACTATTCACGGTTATCATTTGAAACGGACTTTGCGGATAACCTCTATGCGGTTAACTCCAACGAAAAGCTTCAAAAATACCTTCAGAATAGTTCATTGAATTCGCAGATGGCGAGGGATCTCGACGAGATATTCTCTGGCGACCTCTTGCTAAAACATCCTAAGGAAGTGAATGTCTTTCTGTTTGGGGCATTTAGTCGCCGGGATTCAGTTACTATCGCCGAGGCCTCGTCTGAACTTAGCAAGTTGTCTCCAAATTTGAAGATAGCGATCGGCTTGCACCACGCATCCGAACCCGACCATGGCATCGTCATATGCCTGGAAGAAAACAGGAAGCAGGAGCCAGCGGTTTTACAGAATGGCGAAACAATTGCCGGAAAGAGCTGCATGTACCCAAAAATTATCAAGAGCAAGATTTTACTCTCGTTTAATCTCAGCGACCGAAGTGAAGGACTCCGCCAGCAAAGCCTTGTGAATTCGCTGTATTTCAGCCTGGTGCCCATTAAAATGACTAAGTCCAGAATTGACGAGCTATACACTCTGACAAATGGGCGAATTTCATTTTCCAGGCATTATGCTGACCTGCTTAGGATAGTTTATGCCAACGAACTTGTAGATGGGTACGATCGCAGGGAATTCTTAAAGATTAAATCCAATTTGGCTCTACTCTAAGTCACTATTCCAGCAATCCAGCACCTGGACTTAGCCGATCTGCTGGCCAGATAGCCAGTCAGTACGCAGATACTCGTCTTCCAAAGTGGATGATAGGATAGGACATAATATAAAGTAATCAAGGTTAGCACAGGTTTCCTTGTAGTTGAGGCACAAGATTTGTTACTTCGTTCAAATATCTAAAAACATTATTTATGCATGCAGAAAAGGCTATTTTGGCGGGTGGGTGTTTCTGGGGCGTCCAGGAGCTGATCAGAGAATTGCCCGGCGTGCAGTCGACGGTTGTCGGGTACACAGGGGGTGAGGTAGCCAACGCCACCTATCGCAACCACGGTTCACACGCCGAAGGGATTGAAATACATTTTGATCCGGACAAACTCAGTTACCGGGCTTTGTTGGAATACTTTTTTCAGATCCACGATCCTACGACGCGAAACCGGCAAGGGAACGACATCGGTACTTCTTACCGCTCAGCAATCTTTTATGTGAACGACCAGCAACGGGAAACGGCGCAGGCGCTTATCAGCGAAATGGAGGCTTCGGGCAAGTGGCCGGGAAAAATCGTCACCGAAGTGCTGCCGGAAACGGATTTTTGGAACGCCGAAGAAGAACACCAGGATTATCTTCGAAAGCATCCGGGCGGCTACACGTGCCACTTCGAAAGGCCGGAGTGGAAGCTGGGCTGAATTTTGTTGGTATCCACGCTAACGATGTTTATACGTTTATAATCAAGCTCTCTTAAAAACGATATGAATATGGAATTTCCTGGTGCCGTGCCTGAGATACCCGTAAGCGACCTGCCGAGGGCGCTTGCCTACTACAAAAACAATCTTGGCTTCGATGTTGATTGGGGTGAAGACGGTGGCGGGCTTGCGGGTATCTCAAGAGGGCAATGCAGGATGTTTCTCTCCGACCCGGCTTTTCGGACGCATTACCGCAATGCAGGACCGACCTTGGTGTGGCTTAATGTCGATAGCATCGAAGAGGTCAATGAGCTGTTCAGGCTTTGGAGTGCCCGCCAGACGATAATTGTTTCACCGCCCGAATCGAAACCATGGGGCCTGCATGAGTTCACAGTCGCTGATCCCGACGGTAATCTGTTTCGGGTCTTTTACGACTTCGCAACCCCCGAACGGGAAGGCAATGAATGACGAAATCCTGCCAAAGGAAAGTGAAAAGTCATTTCTGCTTGATTTCAGCAATGATATGACGGCTGTTAGGAGTAGGGAGGACCTGGCCGTGGTAGTCAGGAAGGCATTTCGAAAGCTTAATCCGGATGGTGGATATGTAATCCGAAAGATCAATTCGGACGGAAAAACGATGTCAGCCTACCTGCATGATACCGGCTCTGCCACATTTGATAAGCGTTTGTTAGAAAAGGTACTTGCCGAAAAATACCCGATCCAAGACGGTATCCAAAACCGCATTGTGGAGAGCTACATTCCCCTGCTTTTCAATGTTCGCAGGGAACTGCAAAGGGGCTACGACCTATCTTATCTGGACCTTTGGGAAAATATGGGTTTCCAAACGATGGTCGGTATTGCATTGCGCAATGGCGATGCGAATGTAGGCCTGCTTTTGCTGAGCATCAATGAAATCAATATCCCGATATTACAAGGCATCTGTTCGCAAATTGCGATCGCGATGGGCAACATTATGGCCAACGAGGAAATACTTCGCCGACAGGCCGAACAGCAGCTCATGCTCAAGTTTTCAAGTGACATTACTGGTGTCAAGGCTAAAGTGGAGCTTGATTATGTGATTTCGAATGTCTTGCAGGGCCTGTTCCGGACCCGGATCGCCGTTTTGTACTTGCTTGCGGAAGACCAGGTTACATTGCGGCCATACCTTTTCGACAGGCAGTTTTTTCAGGAAAATGAAGTTGCTGAACATGAAGAATTCTATTCTTTGAATATTAACGAGGAGCATGTAAGGCTGGTTTTTGAAAGCGGCCAGCCGGTCTTGCTCGACATTGATGAAAACCTGGAAGTGAAGTGTCTCAAACTGTCCATCCAGCGCGAGCAGCGTAGGCTTAACACCGTTTATGCATCCGCGCTAAGATTGGGTGATCAGAAGCTTGGGATGGTTTGGATGCTTGGAGATCACATTAGCGGGCCGCTTTTACAAGGCATCTGCGCGCAGATTTCAACCGCTGTTTCCAATGTGCTCTCCCACGAGCAAATCCTGCGTTTGAAAAAGCAGCTGGAAGATGAAAACGATTATCTCAAACAGCAGCTCAACACTAATTTTCAAGAAATCGTGGGCAGTGGCCAGGCCATGCAGCAGGTGTACAGGCTTATATCGCTGGTAGCGGAAAGCAACGCGACAGTGCTGCTACTCGGAGAGACAGGTACGGGAAAGGAGCTGATCGCGAGAGCCATCCACCATGCATCTGCCCGGAAAGAGAGGCTGATGATCAAGGTCAACTGCGCGGCTTTGCCGGCAAGCCTGATCGAAAGTGAATTGTTTGGCCATGAGCGCGGCGCATTCACGGGAGCCGTCGAGCGGCGCATCGGCAAGTTTGAACTGGCCAACGACAGCACGCTGTTTCTGGACGAGGTAGGAGAGATGCCGCTGGAAACACAGGCGAAGCTGCTGCGTGTTTTGCAGGAAAAAGAAATCGAGCGCGTGGGCGGGAAAACGACGATCAAACTGAATGTCCGGATCATCGCGGCCACTAACCGCGACCTGGAAGCGGAAGTGAAAGCGGGCCGGTTCCGTCCGGATTTGTATTATCGTTTGAATGTATTTCCTATTGAACTTCCGCCGCTTCGCGACCGCCGCGAAGATATCGAAAGCCTTACCGGATTCTTTCTGTCCAAATTCAGTAAAAGTATTGGCAAGAAAACCTTGAAGCTTTCAGCTAATGCATTACTACAATTGCAGGCCTATCGGTGGCCCGGCAATGTCCGCGAGCTCGAACACCTCATTGAGCGCTCGGTGATACTGGCCACCGAACCTATGATCCGCAAGTTTTTCCTGCCGCAGGCGAAAGGAGCAACTACCGATGTGCATGCAATGCAATCCGATTTGACACTGGAAGACGTCGAGCGCTTGCACATCATACAGGTATTACGCCGGTGCGGCGGCAAGATTTCCGGCATCGGCGGAGCAGCGGAGATATTGGGCATTCCCGGGAATACGCTTCATTCCAAAATCCGTAAGCTCGGCATTTCCAAGGCGGATTACTACGCCCATTGAGCGGCAGTAATCCGGCCCGGCGCTTCGTTTATTCATCAAATACGATGATACTTTTGATGGTTTCACTAAATATAGTGAAAACGAGTGGTGTTGTATTTTGTTAAATATTTGATAATCATAATATTATATGATTGGCATTGAAATGGCAAGTGTGGGATCATTTGTACGATTCTAAACTTAGACATATCAATATCATGAAAATTGTAGTTATCGGCGGTACGGGCTTGATCGGATCTAATGTGAGTGAAAAGCTGCGGGCATTGGGGCATCAGGTAATCGTTGCGTCCCCGTCTGCTGGTGTCAATGCATTGACTGGCGAAGGCCTTGCTGACGCCATGGAACATGCGGAGGTAGTGGTGGATCTTTCTAATTCCGCTTCTCCCGAAGAAAACACTGCGATCAATTTTTTCCGTACAGCAGGTAAGAACCTGGCTGCGGCCGAAAAAGCAGCCGGGATTAAACACCACCTGGTACTCTCCATCGTAGGAATAGACCGGGCATTGTACATCGGCTATCTGCGGGCCAAGAAAGAGCAGGAGGATATCATCAAGGAGTCCGGCATCCCATACACGATCATCCGCGCCACGCAGTTTCACGAACATATTACGACCATTATAGCAGTTCAATCTGATGAGGAAGCCATCCACGTGTCAACGGTGGATTACCAGCCCATTGCGGTAGAAGACGTGGTTGTACTGGTTACCCGGCTGGCGTTGGAAGCACCCAAAAATGCAACCGTGGAAATCGCAGGCCCCGACCTGGCGCCCATGAACGAGTTCGTAAGCCGGTATTTGTCTGTTAAGGGTGGAGAAAAGCCGGTGAAAGCGAACGACGACAGTAAGTATATGTTCTTTGAGATCCCCAAATCCCTTTTGGTGCCTCAGGGCGACTTTTACCCTGGCAAAATCCGGTTTGGCGACTGGGTGAATGGGTAATGACACCGATTAGTCCGACGGGCACCGATCACTGCTCAGAAAGAAAGCAGCGATCGGTGCCGGCAACTTCCTAATTGCGATAAAAATCTACTGCGTCACTATAAGGTTGAATGTCCGTTTGGTCGCGCGCTCGTACGCGACAACCAAATAAGTACCAGCAGCCAATGGTTGTAAAGGCGTTATAACGGCCGTTTGGGGCCCATTCGGTTTGCGCGTGAAAGCGATTGAACCTCCCTTAGCATCGTAAAGCTGAATGCTTGCGGTAACCGGTTCATCAATGCTGATGTGAAATGATTGGTTTCGGCCGGGGTTGGGATAAAGTACATAATCACCAGATCGAACGACAACTGTGACAATGCGTGAATAGGTCCGGGTACCATCCAGATCATATTGCGCCAGCCGGTAGTAGCTGGTGCCCGGATGGGGGGTAGGATCTGTGGTTTGATAGGTGTGTATAGCATTGGAATTTCCTGCCACGTCGCGTATCTCGGCTACCTGCTCGAAAAGTACCAGGTCGGTGCTGCGCTCGACGACAAAACGGTCATTGCCTGTTTCCTGGGCGGTTTGCCAGCTGAGTGATACGGTATAGTCGGGGAGTGCTTTCGCTGTAAAAGAAACCAGTTTCACGGGCAGTACCATACAACTGGCGTCCAGGCCATTGTCTGTAATAGTCCACCCTTTGGCAGAGGTCAGCGCGTCGTGCGCAGCAGCTGCGGTTGAACCATAGCTGATTCCGGGTAGCGCCAGGCTACGGCCAGACGGCGTTGCCGGGTTAGCCGCCCAGCCGATCAGGGTCATGCTGTAATTATTACAATCTATTCCACTGCTGGTAAGCATGAAGTTCATGTTCACCGAAGCATTTAAGCTCCATTTACCCAAAGACTGATCGAAGGCCGTGGCAAAATGAAACATAGAGACCATACTAGTCACGGCGGAGACATTCCAGGTGCCAATCGGTTGGTTAAACGCAATAGCAGCATTAAACATGGTGCCCATATTGGTCACGGCTGAAACATTCCAGGCGTCAAGAGGCTGATTAAAGGCAAAAGCACCAGCAAACATGGCGCCCATATCGGTAACCGCTGAGACATCCCAGTTGCCAATGGATTGGTTGAAAACAGCTGCGTTCTGAAACATTACAAACATACTGGTCACCGCGGAAACATCCCAGGTGCCGATAGGTTGATTAAAAGCAGTTGCAACATTAAACATGCCGAGCATGTCGGTCACTGCTGACACATCCCAGCCGCCGATAGGCTGATTGAAGGCCATAGCTCTTTGAAACATCCCCTGCATAGTCGTCACCGCGGAAACATCCCAATTGCCAATGGGCTGATTGAACGCAGCGGCATCATTAAATATATAGCTCATATCGGTTACCGCTGACACATCCCAGTTATTCATATTGGGGGCAGATGATAGGGTGGAGCACTTGCTAAAAGCGTAACTCATCGAAATTGCATGGGTTAATATGGGGGCATCTATTGCAGAAATCGCGGTCAGATTGGAACATTGATCGTAGGCATGATCAAAAGTAGACCACACGGTACTGCCCCATTGCTCTATGGTCAGCAGTTTCTGTCGGTCTCCGCCTCCGTTGAAATGAACCCGGTGAAAAGGTGTGGCTCCGGTTGGCGTGATCGCAACCCGGTAAGTGCCATCGGCTGGTAAGGTAATCGTTTGCGGGCCGTTAAAAGTGCCGGAAGCAGGCAGAAATCCGAAGACCCCTGGCTGGCTAGTGCTTTCATAGTACACTGTGTATTCGCCTTCGGCGGGGATAGTGATCTGGTTAGATAGCGATGAGCCTGGATTATCGGTTTTCCAGGTCGTTACATAATCGGTCGCAGGGACTTGGTAGGTACAGTTGGCGTCCAGGTTGTCACGTGTAATCGTCCAGCCTTTGGTCACAGTCAGCGAATTTCTGGCATCCGACGCATAGGGCCCGTAAGTCCTTCCGGTTGCCCCAAGACTGCGGCCGGAAGGAGTGGCCGGGTTTGCCGCCCAGCCGATCAGGGTCATACTATAATTATTGCAATCCATCCCGCTATTGGACAGCATATTGTTCATATCCACTGTGGGGTTCAGATTCCACTCACCCAAAGACTGATTATAGGCAGTCCCCGAAAGCATATAAGCCATGTCCGTCACCGCTGACACATCCCAGGCACCGATAGGCTGGTTAAAAGAGCTGGCTGCGATAAACATCAGCCTCATATTGGTTACCGCAGAAACATCCCAATTGCCAATAGGCTGATTGAACGCAGTGGCACTATGAAACATAAAACTCATATTTGTTACCGCAGAAACATCCCAATTGCCAATGGGCTGATTGAACGCAGCGGCCTCCCTAAACATAAAGGACATATTTGTCACAGCCGAAACATCCCAACTACCAATGGGCTGGTTAAACGAGCTGGCCAGGTAAAACATCTGACTCATATCGGTGACGCCCGAAACGTCCCAGTTATTGATATTCGGAGCTGATGAAAGAGAAGTGCAATTGTAAAAAGCAAACTGCATCGATCTTACATTGGTCAGTATCGGGACATCTGTTGCCGAAATCGCGGAAAGATTTGAGCAATCCAAATAGGCCTGTTCGAAAGTAGACCATACAGTGCTGCCCCATTGCTCGATGGTCAGCAGTTTCTGGTGGTCTTCGCTACCGATGAAATAAATCCGGTGGAAAGGCGTAGCTCCGGTTGGCTTAATCGCAATCCTGTAAGTACCAGCCGCGGGCAGTGTAATAGTTTGAGAGCCCGTAAAAGTGCCGGAAGCAGGAAGGCTTCCCGACGTGCTTGCGGGGATACTTTCATAGTATACCGTATATTCGCCTTCGGCAGGAATTATTATTTGGTTGGATAGTGATGCGCCAGGATTGTCAGTTTTCCAGGTTGTTACATAATCGGTAGGGGTAATCTGGCCATAAGAAAACAAGGTGGCTGCCAGGATAGTGACTATTGTCAGCAGTAGATTTTTTTTCATACCAAGGTGAAAGTCGTGAAATAACCCACCAAGGTCGTTATAGCGAGTAGTGACCGATGTACTAAATAATGCGGTCTTTTTGTAGAAATTCAGCGACAATTTGAGTCGGCCAATAAATCCAACCAGTTGTTGTTTTGTGCTGCAAATGCCGGCAGAAAGGATGACCGTTGTCTGATAATGTCCTCCCAAGGAACAAATTGATTTGTTTTAGATATTCGTGCATTCATTTCAAAT
Source organism: Dyadobacter soli (assembly GCF_900101885.1). Lineage (GTDB taxonomy): Bacteria > Bacteroidota > Bacteroidia > Cytophagales > Spirosomataceae > Dyadobacter > Dyadobacter soli. The sequence continues at coordinate 25,958 of NZ_FNAN01000036.1, forward strand.
TATAGCAATCAGATTGACTATTAGTATGGAACCTGTTACAGGCACTTTTTTAGGGAAACTTAGCATATGAAGCGTAGAATAGCGATAGTGACTGGCGCCAGCAGCGGGATCGGCGCTCAAACGGCCATCAGGCTTGCCAGGGGAGTTTGACGGTATTGTTCTGGTAGCGCGGCGTGCCGAACTGCTGAAACAAATCGCTGGCGAAATTCAGGACAAAGGAGCCGAAGCATACACAATTATCGGCGGTTCCGCCGAAAAAACGGGAACCTTCTGACGGCAAGCAATGAAAATAAAGTAAGGGCAATTCTATTTTTGGTGATTTATATTAAAGCCAAATCTTATAAAGTCCCTGCGCTTTTTGAGCCGGCCTTACCATATATCTCGTATTCTTTTATCTTTTCTTGCAGCAAAAGCGGATCGGCGTAGAAGGTGTGGTTAACATATTAAATAAATGAATCCTATTGGATTTACATTAAAAGTATTGAACGGAGTTGTAATTAGATTTCAATTTCTAAAACAAGCGCCCGAAAATGACTATTTCTTTTCGTTGTCTTCGGTATTAAGCATGATCCAGGAAATTGTATTTAAATCGCTTTTGATCTTTGTCACCTAATTTATACTTTTACCATCATAGGAAACGGCGTCTTCCTGACCCAGCCGCCTTCCAAGCTGGTGCCGCCCACAGAAAACAGATCGGCATAGGCTTTCTGTGCAGCTAAATCTTTTTTGTTGGTGAAAAATTATATTGATTTCATTCTGGCGCCGCTTGCTTCCGCAACATCGAGAGTGTTTACTGCTCTGTGCCTTTTGCCTCTGACTGTTTGGGGACAATTGGAAATAACTTTTCCCCAGGAGCGCGCAATCTTCCAGCGAAATTTGTCTGGCAATGCCAGTGTATCGATTTGTGGCAACTACTTTCAAGCCGCACAACGGATCGAAGCGCGTGTTATTGCTGTAAAGCCGGGAGAAGGAGAGGAAACCGCCTGGACTATCCTGGAACAAAATCCTTCGGGGGGAATCTTTAACGGATCTGTCAAGATTCCCCAGGGATGGTACAGCTTGCAGGTACGGGCAATACAATCAGGAAAAACGGTAGGCATCGACACCCTGGGCAGGGTAGGCGTTGGGGAAGTGTTCATTATTTCCGGCCAATCCAATGCGCAAGGCGTCAACGATCTGCCGGGTATCCCGCTGCCCCCTGGCGCGGCCGATGACCGTGTTAACTATATCGCCTACAACAATGAGGCAAACAACAGTCTTAATGACCCGCCTTCCCCTTTATTTGCTCACCTTGACATACAAGATAATATAAGTATACTCGGTCCGCGTGGGCATACCGCGTGGTGCTGGGGTATGTTAGGGGATTCGCTCGTCAAGCGGCTTAATGTACCAGTCCTTTTTATCAATACTGCCTGGTCGGGAACCTCCATCCAAAATTGGCTGGATAGCAGTAAAGGTTTAGCCACCTCGAGCGTTTACTCGGATTCATACCAATTCCCCGATCAGATGCCTTATGCCAACCTCCGTATTGCGGCACAAAATTATGCCAGGCAATATGGCGTTAGGTCGATCCTTTGGATGCTTGGAGAGTCAGACACTTACCCCGTCAGGATGGGCTACGAGAATTTTAAATACAAACTTGAAAGCGTCATCAACGCCCTGACAATCCACACGGGCTATAAAATACCCTGGATGATTGCCAGGACATCAAGAATCGTAGATAATACCGGCTCGACGATAACCAGTCAGGCTATAATCGATGCCCAGAATGCGGTGATCACGGACCTTGGAGACAAGGGGGCCTATGGTCCGGAAACTGACAACCTGCCGGTCAGCCGGATTGATGGTACTCACTTTTATGGAAATGAAGCCTTACAGGTACTTGCCGGAGCCTGGAACAGGCAGCTTGATGATGCTTTCTTTGATAATATAGCGCCCGTTCCGCCGTCGGACGTCCCTGTAACGAAACTCAGTTGTTCTACGGATGACAGCTCTGTCTCCCTTCGCCTTGCAGATGGTTACCGTTCTTATGGCTGGACGATCGCCAATGAAGAGGGCGAGGCGACGGCTACGGGCCAGACGATGCAGGTGAGTGCACCGGGGACCTATTCCGCTATCATTAAGGATGAATTTGGAAATTCCCTCAGGACCCAGAAAATTACCATCGCATTCCCAATCAAACCCGTCGCGCCCGTCATTCAGCCCTCGGGAAACATCCAAATATGCCGGGACTCGACTGTGAGTTTCTTTCTTGATTCCGGAAAAGATATTTACCAATGGTACTCGGGTGATGGCCAGATTGTCCAACAGGCCGGCGGTGTTTTCCAGCCGAAAGAAGCCGGCTCTTTTTTTACAAAGGCATTCAATGTACTTGGCTGTGAATCAGATCGATCCAATACGGTATCGCTTACGATCCGCGCGGCTGATAACCCGCCGGTCCTAGTTTTGCAGGGGCCATTTAATATCAAGGTACAACCTGTTGCCGACACAGCCAGCGTGGATTATGTTTGGTTGAGAGATTCGAACATCATACCACGACAATCCAGGAACACGCTTATCGTGGATTCTGCCGGTATTTATACCGCAAAAGCAGCCCAATCCTTCTATTTGGATCGTGACACGCTCGTTTGCTATTCTGCAAGCTCGAATAGTATAGAGATTGGTTTGCGGACCTTGTCGGATCAATATATCGTATATCCGAATCCAGCCGAGTCTGCCAGCATCAACGTGCTTTCTAAAACGCCTGTTGAAAATGCCCGGATAATGATTTATGATGTATCGGGACGCCTCATCTATAACTGGCAGGGCACTTTGGGGCCTATTGAAAAGTTCAGGCTACCCTTAAAAGGCCCGGGAGAATTTATCGTCCAGATCACAAGCGCAGCCAGCAAGCGGACGATCAAAGTTGTGATTAGATAGGCTTTCCAGTGGAAGATTTCCAATCAAGTCGTTTCATTACGGCGGGCAACTGGTGTTGCTTCGCGAAGGCGTTCCTCACTTTTTGCACATCGTTCCACCATTGATCGAGCGGGTAATGGAGCTCGCGGTAAATGAGGTATCTCAAGTCGATCGTGCGGACGGGCTGGTGGTCTTTGATATCGTCCACCTGGTGCAGGAATGTCCGCCCGTTGGCTTTTTCGACCAGCGGTTGCCATTCTTTAAACCAAATGCTTTCTACGAATGCGAAAGTGCTGTCGCGCTGGGCTTTCAGTTTGCTGACCATTTCCATCGCCGCATCCAGTTTTCTAATGGCCAATTTCGGATCGGTCATTGCTGCGGAGGCTTCCCGCAATAAATCCGAAACCTGGTTCAATGTGATGAGCATGCGCAGGTTCTGCCCGCAAATGGCCGCGACGGATTCCAGCACTTCGAGGTTGTAAAGCTGCTTTTTGCTAATAGATTTATTGTTGCGGAGCAGTTGCAGCGCGTAGGCATTGCGCGGCAGCATGGATTGCGCCGTGGCGATGCGTTTCGCATTTACGGGGTAAGTTTTGCTGATGGCCAGCGTGCCGGATGCGGGCACGGGTAGTAGGGGTAAGGTTTGGTCTTTTTCGGGATGCAGGAACAGGCTGTCCGAATTCCCCTTGATCGGTGCGCGCCAGGGAGACGGAATCCAGTCCCAGCTTTCGGTATGAAACTCTGCCTGCTCACTGAGGACGCGGTAAACGCTGTCCATATCCTGCTGCCGGGGACCGTAAAATGAGGTCATAAACCGGGCGGAAGCGTCGGCGGGTGTGAGGTTTTGGTTGTTCCAGCCTGCCGCCGTACCCGATGCGTAACCCAACCAGAATGTTTCCGGATGCAGCCCCGCATCGGCCCAGCCGGCGATGATCACGCCCATAAAAGACGACAGGTTATCCGAAAATGCCGTCCCGATTTCCCGGAACATGCCCGCCACGCGCCCCGACGAACGGTCGCTGCCGTCGGCCATAACGGCGGTTTTGGTGTGCAGCGGGTAATAGTTGGGAAAAATAGGCTCTGCGCCCTGGGTGGCCGTGTACACTGTTTGTCTGATGCCGTGCTTCTTATAATCTGCCGCGATGGATTTACTGTAAACCCCATTCACCAAATGTGAAGGCAGTGCGGTAATGTCCTCTCTACGCAATGGAAATTCTCCCCAGAAAAACACCGTGCGGCCCTGCTCATGCAGCCTGTCGGCCAGTTTTTTAATAAACCACGCCAGCAGTCGGCCATTTCCTCCGAGGCTGTCGGCCATAGGCTTTTTGGACGGGGCTTTGCCGGTATAATAAGCCTCGTCATTGGATAGTAAAATATATTTGCTGCCCTTGCTCGCATTGATCAGCTCGCTGTACATGGCGTCCAGCAGTTTGAATGTGCCGGGATTCGTTACCGAAAATTGGTAATTAATGTCGTCGATCAGCCGCAGCTTCCGGTATTCGGGATGTTTCAGGATAAATGAAACGTGCGCCGGGGCATCCAAAAAGGGCACCAGGTCAATGAAATGCGCTTTGGCATAGTCCGTCAGTTCCTGGTATTCCCGGGCTGTCAATGCATACGGTTCCACAATCGCCGGGGCGGATTTGTATTGAAAATGTCCTTCCAGCTTGATCGAGAATGCATTGATTTTGTAGGTAGCAGCCTGTTTAATGATCCGTTTCAATGCACTGAGTTTTTCCAAATGGTGCGCATCGTCCCAGTAAATCATCCTTACTTCCACATTAGGCCAGTCGGTTATCTCGCCTTCGGGAAGCTTAGCATTCGTTTTTAATAACTGTAAAAACGTCTGAACGCCGTAGAATAAACCTTGCTGCGCGTTGGCCGTAATGGTAATCTGGTTGGACTTTAAATTCAATCTGTATGCCTGGCGGGTGAGCGTGGCGCGGTTGGTGTCGATGCTCGCGCCGATTTCAACAGCTCCATCTTTGATGATTAATTGAATGGCAGCCGATTTTCCGGCCGTCGCCTTGCTTCCGACCACATTCAACGAAAGGTTGGCTTCCTGCAACCCCTCCCGCAAGGTCGCCACAGCCTGTCCTTTGGCTAGCGGACCATCGGCCACGATTTTCCAGTTTTTACCCAATGCAAATTGCTGCCCGCTCAACACCATTCGTTGCGGCAGCGGCAACAGGCCCGAACCGGCATTGGTTGTTCCGACTGTCGATTTTGGTGAAGCCGGAACTTGTGCGAGCGTTGTGAACCGGATGATGCAGCAGCAGAAACTGAGCAGAAAGATGCTACGGAGCATTTGGATCGTGTTCAAGGGATTGTCTTTAAGGGTTAAATAAAAGAGTAATCAGCGGTTGCTAATTACTCTTTTGAATCATTATCAGTTTGAAATACATCACATGATCAATGAAACTATGCGAGCATCATCGACTATCAATATCCCTCGTTCTGCACAATCGCCGGGCTGCTCGTTGATACCACGAGCGTCGGGATCGGGTAGAGGAGCTGGTAAGCCTTGATCGGCGTCGAAACACCCACCGTGGGTTTGCCCGGGCCGGATAGCTTCGCATTCATGACGGTCATCGCGCGGTCGGTACGCAACAGATCGAACCAGCGATGGCCTTCAAACGGCGATTCGAGGCGCTCTTCGTTGTACACGGCCGTTTTGAATGTGTCGTAACTCAAACCGGCAAGATCCGTCAGGCCTGCACGCTTCCGCACGAGGTTAATGGCCGCATAGGCGTCGGCAACGGGGCCTTTGTTGGCTTCGTTGAGTGCCTCGGCGTAGTTGAGCAGCACATCGGCGTAGCGGATCACATACCAGTCGGCGCCCGAATCGGCATTGCCGCCACCCGTTTCGCGCTCCACGTAACCGCGGATGTATTTGGCAGCCACAAAATTACCCGCCAGCGTGTATCCGTCGGCGATGTTGTTCCGGCGGATGTCGCCTTCCGTGTACGCCGCAGCGACATCTTCGGTAGGCTGGTTAAACCCAAATGCCCCGCCGGTAGGGACTACACCCCCCTGCGAGCCGACAGGCGCAAAGTGATTGGGCAGGTTGGAGCCCAGCCCGTTCGACATCGTCCGGTATTGTACCTGCAAGACGGCTTCCGCATTTCCCTGCTGGCTCGCTTTATACAAATTGGCATATACAGGCAGCAAACTATAAGTACCCGCCGTTACTACTTTCTTGAATTCCGCAGCAGCTTCGGCGTATTTCTTTTGTGTCAGATAAACCTGTCCAAGCAGGCTTTGCGCAGCGCCTTTTGTCATTTTTCCGGTTTCGGCGGCAGGGTAAGAGGCTGGAAGCAGTCCTCCCGCCTTCACGAGGTCGGCCTCGATTTGCGCGTATATTTCCGGCACAGAAGCGCGGCCCACTTTGTAGCTCGCGTCGATATCCGTAACAGGCTCCGTCACCAATGGAACGCCGCCCCAAAGCCGCACCAGGTTGAAATAGGCGAGCGATCTCAGCGCAAGCGCTTCGCCGGTGTACTGTTGTTTCAGGTTATCCGCCACGGGCGAGGCATCGATGCGGGCGAGAATGCTGTTTGTCCGCCCGATGAGTATGTAGCTGGTTTGCCAGAATGCGGTAAGGTGCTCATTGTCGGTTGTCTCACGAAACTCGTCGATATTCTTTTTCGCATCGTTACCGCCGCCGCCGGGGCCGAGCTCGGTGGTATTGTCGGAACGCAGGTCGACCAGCAGCGAATAGTACCCATTGCCCGAATACACCTGTCCGAGCGCATTGTAGGCACCCACCACTGCCTGCCGGAAGTCGGATTCGGTTTTGAAAAAATCCGTTTCACCAATTTGTGAAATGGGCTTGGAGGCGAGGAAATCTTCACAGGAGGTGCCCGAAAACGCGAGGACAACGAGGGCGACGGCTATTTTTATATTTTTTGAGATCATCATCATGAATGTTAAAGGTTGATCAGGGTTCAATGGATCAGAAACCAAGGTTGAGGCCAAATGTGTAGGTTCTTGCCACAGGATAAGTGCCGTAATCCATCCCCGGCGTGAGCGCGGACGAGATCCACGGATCGCCCTCCGTCGTGTTCACCTCGGGATTATAGCCCGAATATTTGGTGAAAGTGTGCAGGTTCTGGATGTTCACGTAAGCCCGCGCATTTTTAAGAATGGTCCCATTCAGGATTTTGCCCAATTTGTAACCGATCGTGATGTTCCGGATGCGCAGGAAAGAAGCGTCTTCCACGTACCACGATGAAATGTTGCGGTTGTTCGCCGCATTATTCGCACCCCAGGTCTTGCCATCGCCAGGCTCTTCCGGGGAGCGCCAGTAGTTGTTCGAAAGTGACGCATTGTTCCGGTAAACGCTCCGCTTGGTCAGGTTGATCACCTCCACATCCTGCACGCCTTGCAGCGAAACACCGAAGTCGAAATTGCCGACATTGAAGGTATTCGTGATGCCGTAGGTGAATTTTGGCAGGTTGTTTCCGATAATGGTTCTATCAAAGTCATTGATCAGCCCGTCGCCGTTCAGGTCTTTGAACCGTACATCGCCCGGAAATGTGTTAGGCAAATGCGCAGAGGCGTCTACTTCTTCCTGGGTATTGTAAATGCCGTCGAAAACCAGTCCATAGTAACTTCCCAGCGGCTTGCCGATTTGGGTAATGTGGGTCAGGGAATTTTCCTGTGCGCGGTTGGCCACGATAATCGGCGCACCGCTCGCACCGAGCGATTCCACCTTGTTGGTATTGAAGGAAATGTTGGCATTGGTGGTCCAGGTAAATTTCTCACGCTGGAAATTCCTTGTTTCCAATGCAATTTCCACCCCTTTGTTACGCAGGCTGCCCAGGTTGCGCAGCGCGGTTTCATAACCTGTCGATAGCGGCACGGGCACGTTGAGGAGCAAGTCGGAAGTTAGCTTGTTATAATAGTCGAGATTCAGGTAAAGGCGGTTTTGAAAAAGCCCCAAATCCAATCCTAAATCCACTTCTTTGGCTTTTTCCCAACCCAAAAGCGGGTTGCTTAGCGACCCTTGTGCCAAACCGTTGAGGATAGAACCGTCGCCAGCGCCCAGGATGTAATTGGCGCTGCTGATGAGCCCAACGGAAGCGTAGTCGGGGATCTGGTTGTTACCGATCAATCCATAGCTCGCCCGCACTTTCAGCTCGCTTACCGCAGGCACATTGGCCATAAATGCTTCCTGGCCGATTCGCCATCCCACTGAAGCAGAAGGAAAGTTCCCCCATTTATTATCGGCACCGAAGCGCGACGAGCCATCGCGACGGAAAGTGGCCGTCAGGAAGTATTTTTCATTGAAATTATAAGTAGCCCGGCTCAGCAACGAAACCAGCGTCCACTGCGACTTGCTGGAACTTCCGCCCGTGACGATACCCGCATTAAGCGTAGGCACAAGGTCGTTCGGGAAAGAGTTGGCGCTCACCGTGGTGGAATTGAAGGTCGATTTTTGTTCCGTCAAACCCACGAGCACATTCACATTGTGTTTTCCGGCAAAAGAGTTGTCGTAAGTCAGCGTGTTTTCATTAATCCAGCTGATGTTGGCAGATGAAAACGAACGGCCGTTGGAAGGGCTGACACTGATGTAGGAAGGCGAAAACCGGTCGTTGCTGAACGTGTTGACGTCCGCATTGATACTGGTTTTAAATTGTAGGTTTTTCAAAATATCAACCGTGGTGAACAAGCTACCGACGGTGCTGAACTGGTTCATCGTATTCTTGATGCCTTCCCCGAAAGCCAGCGGGTTGTTGTAAATGATATTCTGCGTGGTACCATCATCGAAATGCAGCGTGTAGGACCTGGAATAGGCGCCATCGGCCGTACGCACCGGATAAAATCCGGGAGTTGACATCACCGTCACGGCCACGGCGCCGTAATCCTGGATTCCGCCCGAAGTAGCAATGCGGTTATTGGTGTAGGACGGCGCCACACGCGCACCTACTCTGATCCTGTCCGACACTTTCGCATCCACATTCAGCCGGAATGCATATTTTTTGAAGCCGGAATTGACAATAAGCCCTTCCTGGTTCTGGTAATTGCCCGACACGTAATACCGTGCATTCTCAGTCCCGCCGGAAGCTGCAATCTGGTAATTCTGAATCGGAGCGCGGCGGTAAAGCACGTCTTGCCAGTCGGTGTAGGGGTGTGCCGAAGGGTTTTTGAACTCGTCGGGGATTTTGAAGCCCGGTCCGCTCCGTGCTGAGTTCGGGTCCGTCGCTTTTCCACCGGCGCGTACCCAGTCGGTATTACGCATGTCGATCTGTCGGCGCGCATATTCCTCGTTGGTCATCAATCCCACTCTTTTTGCAATCTCCTGGAAGCCGTAGCTGGCATTCACGCTGATCTGCGACTTACCCGCCGCGCCCTGTTTGGTAGTGATAATGACAACACCATTCGAGCCCCGCGATCCGTAAATGGACGTAGCTGCTGCGTCTTTGAGTACATCAATTGATTGAATATCACCAGGGTTAATGCTTGCCAGCGGGTTAACCGGAGACTGGCTTCCGATGCCGCCGCCCTGGGCGCCCGCATTACTCACCGAGTTATCCAACGGCACCCCGTCGATCACATATAAAGGAGAGTTGCCCGCCGTAATGGAGCCCGTTCCCCTGATTTTGATCGACAAGCCGCCACCCGGCGCAGCGGACGTTTGCTGCACCTGCACCCCGGCCATCTGCCCGGCCAGCGCCTCGCCGAACGACACCACCGGCCTGTCCTGGATCTGCCGCGCCCCAACAGACGCCACCGAACCGGTAATTTCCCGCTTCGACTGGCTGCCATATCCCACCACGACCACCTCGTTCAACGAGCGGTCGCTGTTTTCAAGCTGGGGCGAAATGACCGAGCGGTTCCCAACGCGTTCTTCCAAATCACCATATCCTATATACGTAAATAACAATGTGCTGCTCGCAGGCACCTGGATCTTGTAATTGCCATCCGCATCCGACGTCACGCCATCCGTGCCGCCCTTCACCCGAATGGAAACGCCCACGAGCGGCTGCCCGGTTGCCTTCTCGGTAACCTGGCCATTCACAGTCACTTGGCTCCCGCGCCCGGCGTTCTGCGCCTGCGCGGTACTACAACATACATATAGCATTAACATCGCAAACAGCATTCGCAAAGTCACCCCGCACGCCCGGCGGAGGGAATTATAGCTTTCAGTAAACATTTGGTTTCCCATAGGTAATGGAAGGTTAACGGTCTAGATGTGATTGATTCGAAAGGTATCGAAACAAATATAATCTTATTATTGAAACGAAAGTATATTACGTAAGAAAAAATTAATAAATACGTATTAAAAAGAAAGGTTACGGAGGTTTTGGGAAATTAATTTGGGGTTTTCAAGCTCGTGGACATTGATAGTTGAAAATTTTATCTTTACCCTATGAAAAAACACACACCTAACCATGATACCTTCATCAGGGCCATTATGGGCAACCAGCAGATCGCCCTGGACTATTTTCGGGCCTGCATCCCGCAGCACATCCTCGACCTGCTGGACTTTTCCACCCTCCGGCAACTTCCCGATACGTACGTGTCGAAGGATCTGCAAAAATCCATGTCAGACATTGTTTACGCCTGCCAGAAGGTGGACGGTAAAGGAGAAGTGAAGATTTCGCTGCTTGTTGAGCACAAAAGCTATGTCGACCCATACACGCCGATCCAGATCGGGAGCTACATCTTTTCCGGGCTTTTGAAACAGATTGGAGACGGCGAAAGTCCCTCCCTGATCATTCCCATCCTACTGTATCACGGCAAAGTCCGATGGGAGTACAAAACGCTTGTCGATCTCTTCGAAGATATGGAACCGGCGTTACAGGAATTTGTGCCCGACTACCAGTATATTTTCCACAACCTCGGCCAGATTTCCGATGATGAGACTCAGTCGCTGCACAACAAATTTCTGGCCGCATCGCTGCTCGCGATGAAATATAGTGCTTTGAAGGATGCGCTTGGTGCATTGATTCCCACGATACTGACGCTGGCGGATGAGATGGACAAGAACTTGTAAAGCAGCCTCATTGTTTATATTTTCGTAAACAGCGGACTCAGTGAAGCTCAATTGTTAGACCTAGTCGCATCACTACAAATTCAAAGTAAGGACACGATTATGAACACCTTGGAAATATTCGAAGAAAAGGGCCGGAAGAAAGGCGTTGAGGAGGGCAAACAGGAAACTACGCATAAATCTGTGAGGAACATGATCAAGCAATCTTCACTTACAAATGAGCAGATCGCTTCAATCATGGAAGTAAGTGTAAATTATGTCGCGGAGATCCGGGAAGATTTAGCGGCTGAATAGTTTGAGATTGCAGGTTTTGGGATTTTACCCTTACTCTCCGATGATAATATTCAGATTCGGTAGCTCGACTTGCAATTTTACCTTTGCTTTCAAAGCTGTAAAGACTCTCAGCAGCGTATCCATCGTGGCGTTACTGGCGTTGCTTTCAAGTCGCGATATTTGCGCTTTTTGAACACCAATTAGTTTCCCCAATTCTTCTTGGGTCAGGTTTCGTTCCTTTCTTGTTTCTTTGATTGCTTTGCCAATTAAGTCCATTTGAAGTTCATACTCGAATATATCACGCTCCGGAGTTCCTATTTTTCCGATCAGTTTATCCTGAACTTCGTCTAGTGTATACGCCTTCATCTTTTCTTGTTTAATTGCTTTGCTAAAAAATACTTAGTGCGAATGTTCACGGCTCTCTGGATCTCATTGTCCGGAACCTTGCTTCTTTTCTTTATAAATCCGTGGGTCGAAATTACTAACGTATCAGTAGCTAACGATTTGTCCCAGAAAGCAAGAAGTCTGTATTGAATACCTTGGTAAAGTGTTCTAAACTCCCAAATGTCGTCAGTCAATTTCTTAAAAAGTTTCGGGTCGGCATTTACTTGCGACTTACGGATATTATAAAGAATTTTTTCGTAATGCTTTCGTTCGAGCCCGCTCAGGAATTCAAGCGCGTCGTCTAAGATTACAATTTCGAAAAGTTTATCCATGTATAGTGTGTCTTTAAGGCAAATGTAAGAATAGTTTCGTTAAATGTAAACTCTGGTTTTTGTTAATTTGTATGTTGTGTATCCTGGTGATTCCAGAGTTGGTGGCTCCGCGGAAGCCAATCAGGGAAAGCAGCCGCAGAGCGGCTCCCTGTTTGTAACTAGTCAGATCCACGCCCGAGGAACGGGCCCCGGCGGGGCCTCCTAATCAATTGTCGTTTGTCTTGTCCTGAAATAGGTTTACACCAACCAATTTCAAAATGGGTAAGATATTTTTCAAAAAGGACGGTAATTTGTTTACCGATGAGGAGCGGCACCAGATCATCAAGGAGTATCTTTCGACTGACTATTCAAAGCTTGAAATTTGGAAGAAATATACGAGCCAGAGCAAAGAACGCGGCCATCTGCTGCGCTGGATGCGAAAGTTGGGCTACGATTCAAAAACCAAAGTTTTAAAAGGTAATTCAGGGTTGAGGCCTAGGAGTATGGCAAAGGGAAAACAGGAAAAGAAAAAGGTTGTTTCCGATAGTACACCTTCCGAAACAATCCAGTTGGA
>NZ_FNAN01000008.1 GCF_900101885.1 Dyadobacter soli
AATCGGGCGGATCGGGAAGGCTATCTTCGGCCGTGGCCACGCTTTGGGCGTATTCCCAGATGTGGGCTAACTGCTTCTTGATCTTTTCCTTATTAGTGGCAATTGCCTTCCGCCACACGAAAGTGTACTTATTGGCATTCGCTTCAATCTTAGTCCCATCTGTGTAGACCTCCTCAATGCTTAAAAGCCCTTCCTGAGCCAATAACAGCACCACTTCTTCAAAAATTTTCCGCAATGCATCTTTCAAACGCACACCCCTGAACCGGTTGATCGTATTATGGTCAGGATAGCTCATCGAGCTCAAAAACCGCCGGGCGGCCCCGATAAAGTAAATGCTCTCTTTACAAGCTGCTTCTAGTTTACGGCTTGAATAGATGTTGCTCACATAACCGTAAACAAGCACTTTTAAAAGCATCTGCGGATGGTAACTCGATGATCCGATCGTGTGATAGGCTGCATGAAGCGGCTCCAAACTGATGCTATTGATCACATCGTTGACCACACGGCAAGCATGGTCTTTGGGGATCAACTCATCCAAACTGGGAGGAAGCAGCATTAATTGCTGCTGATGATAAGGCTTGAAGGTAGGTTGTCGTCGGGCCATCGATCCTGGATTGCTAATATCTAAAGATAATCAATCGCAGGAAATCGCCAAAGCTTTGAAAATTGAAAGAGGATGCCTTTTTGAGACACCCTCTTTTGCATTTTATTTAGTTCAACAATCTTACTTCTGAATCACCATTTTCTTCACGCCGTTGCTCTTACCATCAGTTACCAGATCATAAAGAAACACGCCGTTTGGAAAGTCATCGGCAGAAATGGTCAGTTGTCCCTCTCCCCGTTCTTTCACCGGATAGGAATTAACTTTAACACCACTCACCGAATACACATCAACTCTGGCCTCCTTCACCGAATTCGGGACGAAGTACCTGATCGCCGAACTTTCAGAAAAGCCATTAGGCACATTTTGTTCAACGATTACACCAGTCCCATTCGGTTCGACGCGGGCGGCGCTGCCTGTCAACGGCTTTGCCGTGTTTGAAGCCACAATGCGCTCCAACTGTTCAAGTCGCTTTGAAAGCGCTGCTACCTGTGCATTCATTTCCTTCAATTCTAAATCTTTCTGTTCGATCACTTCCTGCTGTTCCTTCACGGAATTAATCAATATGTAAGTCACCGCATTGGCGTCGTAATCCAAGTATTCCGTTTTGTTGCCTAATGAATCCTGATGCGTGAATGTGCCGATTGTGTAAGGCGCAATCTTCTGCATTTCCTGCGCGATAATGCCTACGAACTTCTTATCGCCCGTCTCAATGCCTGCCTGGCCATTGTATTGGAACCAGACGGGGCGGATTTGTTTCAGGAGGTCGAGGCCGTCTGTGAAGTCAGTGATGTTCCTTTTGAGGCGGCTGTCGGAGGCTACCGTCCAGTCGGGCGAGCCGGCTTTGGCAGCGGCGTCGGTGCTGAGGTGGAGTTGGAAGGATGGAGCGGAGTAGCCGATGCCGACTTTTGCACTATTACCTAATGCAATACTATGGCTGGCTGTAACCAGCGCATTCGCTCCTATCGCCGTAGCATTCACTAGTGTCGCACTCCCTCCACTCATATAACCTAAATAGGTATTGTTACTACCGCTCGTATTGGCATACCCTGCTTTAAATCCAAAAAAGCAATTGTAATTCCCTTTACTTTCGTAGCCCGACCAACTGCCAAAAAACGCGTTTCCAGTATCCGCTCCACCTGACAAATATCCACTTTTGAATCCGGCCATGACATTTTCATTCCCATGGGAATCAGCAGAACCAGCACGGTTACCAAGGAATGTGTTCTGGTTTCCTCCTTGGTTTTTATTGCCTGCTGAAACTCCAATGAACGTATTATCATTTCCTACCTTATTTTGATTGCCTGCCGCAAAACCGAGGAATGTATTATCGTTCCCATTGCTATTGTAGCCCGCGACATTTCCAATAAATGTGTTGAACGATCCCGTGGTATTACCGACATTGCCAGCATAACTACCCAGAAACGTATTACTTGTACCTGTAGAGTTCGACTCTCCTGCCCCTTGTCCGATAAAAGTACTATATGAACCTGTATTGACTTTTCCAGCGTCTACTCCAAAAAACGAATGCGCTATCCCCTGCGTACCAGCACCTAGCCCATAATGCGTTTGTGCGTTTACCTGTGTAACCAAGCATACTCCGGCCAGGAGCGTGCCCGCCATTTTGTAGCATTTTTTCATAATAGCTAAATTGTTTAAACGGGTGTGACTTACCCATGACGAATTTTGTAACCAATGCAAATCTGACGCGGCGGGTCTGTATGCAAAGAAATTATTGAAGCAAAGGATAGCTCTGGTTATTTGTCGGAAAGTCTTATTCGATTAGCATCTTTCTGCCTCCCACGCTCCTGCCATCAACCATCAACTCATACAGCAGAATACCGCTTTGCAAGCTTTCGGCAGAAAATACCATTTCACCTTTTCCACGCGCCGTAATGACACGGGTAGCGATCTTCACACCCTTGGAATTATATATATTAATCGCGGCCGCCTTCGCAGAGTCAGGCACATAATATCCAATACAAGTATTTTGCGAAAAGCCATTAGGAACGTTCTGTTCCAGGAAAGGTGTCTCAATGCTCTGATCCGCCTTTCTAGGAACTGTTTTCGAGCCAAGCGAATTCTGTTCAAGTACTTCCAGCCGCGCGAGCAAATCCTGCTGGTTCTTCTCCAATACCGCAATTCTCGCTTCCTTTTCCTCAATCACCCGCTGCTGCTCCTTCACAGAGTTGATCAAAACGTAAGTCACCGCATTGGCGTCGTAATCCAGGTATTCCGTTTTGTTGCCTACGGAATCCTGATGCGTGAATGTGCCGATTGTGTAAGGCGCAATCTTCTGCATTTCCTGCGCGATGATGCCTACAAACTTCTTGTCGGCGGTTTCAATACCTGCCTGGCCATTGTATTGGAACCAGACGGGGCGGATTTGTTTCAGGAGGTCGAGGCCGTCGGTGAAGTCAGTGATGTTTCTTTTGAGGCGGCTGTCGGAGGCTACCGTCCAGTCGGGCGAGCCGGCTTTGGCAGCGGCGTCGGTGCTGAGGTGGAGTTGGAAGGATGGAGCAGAGTAGCCAATGCCGACATTGGCTTTTTTCCCTAATACGATGCTGTTGCTTGCTGTAACATTTGCTTCGGCCCCAAGTGCAGTCGCATTAATTAGTGTAGGCGAGCCCCCTGCCGCGTAACCCAGATACGTATTTCGTCCACCGGTGGTATTGCTGTAACCCGCTTCATACCCGAAAAAGGCATTGTAGTGCCCGTCGGAATTACTATATCCCGACTTGGCGCCTACAAAACTATTTAACCCGCCCAAACTTTTGTAGCCTGAATTATAACCAAGGAATACATTTTCTATTCCACCCTGATTCGAATAACCGGCAGAATTCCCCAAGGTAGTATTGTTATTACCACCTCCCACGAACGAGGCTCGGTATCCAACGGCGCAATTACCGCTCCCAAACCCTTGATAGGCCTGGAATCCGACCGCCACGTTCCCATCGCCGGCCGAATTGACAATGCCGGCAGCCGTCCCAATAAATACATTCCCGTCTCCCGAGGTGCTGAACTGCCCTGCCTTTATCCCGAGAAATACGTTATTTGTTCCATCGACATTCATATTACCTGACGACGCCCCGACAAAAGTATTACCGCCTCCATTGCTATTAGAAAGACCCGCCTGAAACCCAATGAAGGTACATTCGACAGCTGAGGTATTGTTCGCGCCGGCCTGGTGTCCTATAAATGAATTGTTGATTCCTGTGACTCCGTTGATCTTACCGGCATCTGTGCCAAAGAAAGCCCTGCCAGCACCGACCATTCCTGCTCCCATTCCATATTGCGTCTGTGCGTTCACATGGCTAAAAATGCCTAGTCCAATAATAAATGTGCCTGTCATTCTGTACCATTTTTTCATGTGCTTGATTGTTGTCAGTGATTTATATTGAATTCTTGTAATTAATATAAATCTGTCAATCAGGCTCATCAGCACCAAATGTATTGAGCAATGGAGGGTTTTGGACTATTTTACGGACCAACACAGTATCGGGTCTAGAACAAGAATATTGCCCCATCTGATTCCGCTAAAACCATAGACTAAATCTCATCGCCAAAGTATGTTCTTATACACACTATTGGGAACGATAAATATGAAATAGTTGAACTCCTCAACTCGCGAACCCCTCAATCCCCAATCCAAACAATGCAAAGTCATACTTCACAGGGTCATGAGGATCAAGCAAGCGCAGAGAAGCGGTGAGCTCGGTAGCAGTTTGCCAATCGGTTGTGGGCCGTTTGATGAGTCCGAGGACGCGTGCAACGCGGTCTACATGCACGTCGCAGGGGCACACGAGCTGTGCTGGGCGGATGGTGTCCCAGATGCCGAAGTCGACGCCGTTGTTGTCCTTGCGCACCATCCAGCGCAGGAACATGTTCAGGCGCTTGCAGGAGGACTTGCGCGCGGGTGTAGCGATGTGCTTGCGCGTACGTGTGGGGAAGTTTTCGGAGTCGGAAAACTGGTCGTGGAAGCCGATGAGCGCATTCTCTATGGTAATGTCACCAGATTTCATGTGGCTGCTGAATGCGAATTCCAGCGAGTCGTGGATTTTGTAGTATTCCTGAAAGAAATGCAGGAAATAGAGCGTGTCGGTCGCGTTAAATGTCCGGTGTTTGAAATGCAGGAACGGTTTCAGGTCGCTTTCGTGGTGGTTGCGCACGAAGTCGTACGGCGCATTGTCCATTAATGCGGCCAGCTCGAGGCATTTATTGATGATGGTTTTGCGCTGGCCCCAGGCGAGTACCGCGGCCCAGAAACCCATGATTTCAATATCCTGCTTTACTGAAAACCGGTGCGGGATGCTGATCGGGTCGAAAGGAATGAAATCCGGTTGGTTGTATTGCGCTACTTTTCCTTCGAGCAGTTCAGCAACATATTCCGGCGGATAGGCGGTTGGATCAACGTCTGGCATGGCTACCTCCGAACAGGTAAGCCAGCACGCGTGAGATACCTGAGAAAATCATTACAATCCCCGAGAAAAGGAATGTAAAAATGGCGATAAAAGGGTACAGCAGAGTGAACATAACGGTCCAAACCTTGTATCCAAGGGTATTTTTGAGTGCTTCGCGCTCCTCCTCCCTTTTGGAACGGAACTGTGGTGCGTGTTTCATGATATAGTTTTACCGTCGTTATTCAAGATAACTCACTACGGCCCTGAATCGTTTGCTGTTAGGAGAAACTTTTTCAAATGCGCGCGACGACAGCTTGATCACGATGTCGTCGTTCACGCTGGTGTCGGGAATGCGGCCGATGATGCGGACGATGATTTTTTCCTGGTTATATTCATTCAAAACCTCTACCAGCGACCCGATCGGCGCAGTACGGTGCAGACCCAGGAATTTGCTGGTGCTTTCGTCTGTTTCAATCACCTCTGCCAGTCCCGACTCGGACTTTTTCTTGCTTTTGACCACTTTTGGCGGGGCTACTTCCTCCACAGGCTTCACCACTTTCTCCGGAACCGCCGTTTTCGCTTTCACGGAGTCTTTCACCACCGTAGTCGCAACCTTGGGCGCTGGCGGCGTCGCTACCGGGGCAGCGGCCTTTTCCGCTCCTTTTTCACTGACGATCAGCTCCTGACCGTCTTTAAGATTATCGTCAGTGAGATTGTTCCACTTGCGGAGATCGGCCATCAAAACGCCGTATTTCACTGCAACACGGTACAATGTCTGACCTGGCTCGACTTTGTGAATACCATTGGCAGGAGCCGCAGTAGCCGAGGCGGCCGATGGCGCGGATGTACTCGTGGCAGCCGTCGGCGTATCGGCAACTGGCTTGGTTTCTTTCACCTCAGCCTTGACCAATTCCTTTTTCTCTTCTTTCTTATCTTCCTTTTTGGAGTCTTTTTTTGTGACTTTCGGGGTGTAAGGCACCCGTATCGTTTGTCCCGACTGGATCTGATCGCTCATGCCTGGGTTGGCTTCGCGTAAGGCGTGAATGGTAGTTCCGTACTGGCGCACGACGGCAAACATCGTCTGGCCCGGATTAACCTTATGTATAACGAAAATCTTCCCTCCTACCTTCTCGACCCCCACGGAGTCAACAGCATTCAATCCCTTAGCCCGGGCACTCGTCAAGCCTGTCATCAATCCTGCCAAAAGGGCCAGGCAAAAAATGTATTTCATTTATTA
The DNA here is from genome assembly GCF_900101885.1 of Dyadobacter soli. Classification (GTDB taxonomy): domain Bacteria; phylum Bacteroidota; class Bacteroidia; order Cytophagales; family Spirosomataceae; genus Dyadobacter; species Dyadobacter soli. The sequence goes on from NZ_FNAN01000008.1 coordinate 6,239, forward strand.
TGAAAGCGTTAAACTCGAAAACTCGTTGCTATTTTTCAGATAAACCAGTGTGGACGCTTTCAGCATCATCGTCGAGCGGCCTGTTCCTTCCCGCTCTTCCGAAAGTTTCTCGTGTAAAACCTGTTGTTTCTGATCGGTTACTATGAGGAGGTATTGCACTGTTTTATCTTGCTCGTAAATATAATAAGAAAAGATTATATAGGGTCTTTTCTCCAAATAATCAATGGCTACGGGGATGTGACCGCCAGTTGCGTCGCTAATAAATTGGGCGAGGCGATCGAAGTACATATTCCCTTCGATGTAACGAACGGGTTCGGCTAAAATTATTGCGTCGGCCGATTCGGGAAGGCTGGTATTCAATGGCAGCAGCTCGCCGGTAGACGCATTGCAATGCTGGTGTTTGAATGAATCTCCTTGCTTGATAGCCACTTCCAGCAAGCCCTTTCCCGCATTTTTTACCAGTAAATGGTTGGCTAGTACCCACGACAGCAACCCGGTTTCCGCATTCACCGCCAGCAAGTCGGTCGGCTCGGGGACTTCGGGATAGCGGTAGTTGTGTAAGTAATAGCGGTTATCCGCAAAAGCGGTAAGTGATGTCCACCAGTCGGTTCCCTCCACTTGCCTCTGCCACCTTACCATGAAACTGTCCGTATCGATCACCGCGAACGACACTTCCCGCAGCTCCGCATTGCGTAACTCAATGGCCCACAGCGAACTATCCGGATCAGCATCGGGCATAACGCGCCAGATGTTTTCGGAAAAACGGAACGAAAAAAGATTTTGCAATTTTTTACCTTTATTTTGAACTCCCATTTAAACTGACAACGACCTCGTGCGCATTATAGGAATAATACCGGCCCGCTATGCTTCTACCCGCTTTCCCGCCAAGGCATTGGTGGATATTGGGGGAAAAAGCATGATCCAGCGGGTTTACGAACAAGCGTCCAAAGCTACTCAACTGGATCAGGTTATCGTAGCGACCGACGATGAAAGAATACTGAACCACGTCCGCGAGTTCGGCGGCACGGCGGTAATGACCTCGCAAGACCACCAAAGCGGCACCGACCGCTGCTTTGAAGCATTAACCAAAACGGAAGGCCAATACGACTACCTGATTAACATCCAGGGCGATGAACCGTTCATCAGCCCCGAGCCGATCGACCATTTAGCCTCTGTCCTGAATGGTGAAACTGAGTTGGCTACATTGGTGAAAATCATCGATAATGACGAAATTCTCTTCAATGTGAATGTGCCAAAGGCGGTTTTGAACAAGCGAAATGAGGTCATGTATTTCAGCAGGCAAACAATCCCCTACCTGCGCAATGCGCAAAGCCAGGACGAGTTTCTGAAATCACACGTTTTTTACAAGCATATTGGCATTTACGCGTACCGCACCGATGTTTTGGCTGAAATCACCAAGCTCCCGGTGTCGTCGCTGGAAAAAGCGGAAGCATTGGAACAGCTCCGCTGGCTGGAAAACGGTTATGCGATCAAGGCCGTAGTCACCTCCGACGATTCGCATGGCGTGGACACGCCCGACGACCTGGACCGGGTTACCAGAAAATTTTTGCCATAACAGGCCTTTGTGGAATGCATTTTTTACAAGGAAGGTTAACGTATAAGGATTAGCCGTATATTTCTTAAAAAACGTTAAAACCGTTTTACGTATACGACCTGCTTCTTCCGATGCGTTAGCCTTTTATTGTTTTAAACTAATTACCACTTGAAAAAACCGCCTTATGCAATATAACATCCTTTGGGCCGATGACGAAATAGATCTCCTCAAACCGCATATCATGTTCCTCACCAATAAAGGTTACAACGTGACGCCCGTGAACAGCGGCGCGGATGCGCTGGATCGCATTGAGAATGACCGGTTTGACATTGTTTTCCTCGACGAAATGATGCCGGGTATGACCGGCCTTGAAACCCTCGCGCAGATCAAACAGCAGCAGCCGAACCTGCCGGTAGTAATGATCACGAAAAGTGAAGAGGAGCACATTATGGAGGATGCGATCGGCTCCAAAATCGATGATTACCTCATCAAACCCTTGAACCCGAATCAAATACTCCTTTCGGTTAAAAAAATACTGGACAACAAACGTCTGGTGACTGAAAAAACAACGCTCAGCTATCAGCAGGAATTCCGCAACCTGGCTATGCAATACCAGGATCGCATTGGTCACGAGGAATGGGCGGATATCTATAAAAAGCTCATTTACTGGGAGCTCGAACTCGAAAGTTCTGACGACCAGGGTATGGCCGAGGTTTTCAGTATGCAGAAGAGCGAAGCCAATTCGAATTTCTGCAAATTCATTGAGGACGAATATGAAAACTGGCTAAACGACCCGCGTTCCGATAAGCCTGTTCTCTCGCACCAATTGATGAAACAGAAGGTATTCCCACACCTGAAAGGGTCGAGCGAGCCGCTGTTCTTCCTGCTGATCGACAATTTCCGTTATGATCAATGGAAGATGATCCAGCCGATTTTGCAGGAGTTTTTCAATATCGAGGAAGAGTCATCCTACTATTCTATTCTGCCTACTACCACCGGTTACGCGCGTAATGCGATCTTCTCGGGCCTTATGCCGAGTGAAATGGAGCGCAAGCACCCGCAATGGTGGGTAAGCGATGAAAATACGCCGGAGGGCGAAGAAGGCCTGAACAACCACGAGCAGGATTTCCTTCAAAAACAGCTGGAAATGAACCACTTGAACATCAAGTTTTCATACAACAAGATATTGAATACCAACCAGGGCAAAGCATTGGTGGATACTTTCAATAACCTGCTGACCAACCAGTTGAATGTGATTGTCTACAACTTTGTGGATATGCTTTCCCACGCGCGTACAGACGTCCAGATGATCAAGGAACTCGCACCCGACGAAGCAGCTTACCGCTCGATCACCCGCTCGTGGTTCCAGCATTCGCCGCTGCTCGATTTCATCCGTAAAATCGCGGAAAAGAAAGGTCGCCTCATTCTCACGACGGACCACGGCATGATCCGCGTGCAGAAACCGGTGAAAATCATCGGTTACCGCGAAACGAATACGAACCTCCGTTACAAACACGGCAAAAACCTGGGCTTCGACGACAACCATTTGATGGTGTGCCGCAAACCGGAACGCATTTTCCTGCCGAAACCACACGTTTCGACGTCGTATGTGTTCACCAAAGAGGATTATTTCTTCGCCTACCCGAACAACTACAACCAGTACGTGAACCTCTACCGCGACACTTTCCAGCACGGCGGCGTGTCGCTCGAAGAGATGATCATTCCGGTAATTGATATGAAAGCGAAATAAGGAAGTTTCAATATGTAAAAGGGCGTCTGATCAACTCAGACGCCCTTTTTTAATGCTTAGATCTAATATCAATTATCGGTAACAGTTATCCCTCCGTTCTCGCATTTGATCACGCGGGCGGGGAAGCGTTTCAGAAAGTCGTGGTTGTGCGTTGCCATCAGGATCGCCGTTCCCGCATTGTTGATCGTGCGGAAAACCTGCATGATCTGATCGCCCACTTCTGGGTCGAGGTTACCCGTTGGTTCATCGGCGATCAGGATTTGTGGTTCGTTGAGCATTGCCCGCGCGATTACCACGCGCTGCTGCTCACCACCGGAAAGCTGGTGCGGCATTCTTTTCTGGGCAGTTCCGAGGCCTACCTGCATCAATACTTCGGCAATGCGTTTGGAAATTTTGCCTTTGTCTTCCCATCCCGTCGCGCGCAGCACGAATGCAAGGTTATCCTCGACAGAACGGTCGGAAAGGAGTTGAAAATCCTGAAATACAATGCCTATGCGGCGGCGAAGGAAGGGAATATCAGCCCTTTTAATGTTGTGCAGCTCATAACCGGCCACTTTGGCAGAACCGGTATGCAGCCATAAATCGGCGTATAGTGTTTTTAAAAGCGAGCTCTTGCCACTACCGGTACGGCCGATAAGGTAAACGAATTCGCCCTTATTGATCTCAAAATGAACGTCGTTCAAAACAGGCCTCTCACCCTGATAAATATCTGCCCTTTCCAGTCTGATTATTGGCTCCGTCGAATCGATGGTCATGAGTTTGTGCTTTGTGTAAATGTGAGCGAATGCTCGAAATGGATAGTGTGGTAAATGTCAGTCTGAGCGGAGTCGAAGACAGTCCGTACGGAAGCGTACTGCATTTGCACTTCGACTACGCTCAGCGTGACAAACGATTATGAATTACCTTTTTTGTAGTCAGAAAGGAATTTCTCCAGACCGATATCGGTCAATGGGTGTTTCAGCAATGCTTCGATCGCGCTCAATGGGCCGGTCATTACGTCCGAACCTACTTCTGCGCATTGGATGATGTGCATTGGGTGACGTACCGAAGCCGCGAGTACCTGCGTATCGAAACCGTAGTTTCTGTAAATAGTAAGGATCTGCTCGATGAGGCCGATACCGTCAGTTGAGATATCGTCCAGGCGACCTACGAATGGAGAAACGTAAGTAGCACCGGCTTTCGCGGCAACAAGCGCCTGACCTGCCGAGAAAATCAGCGTACAGTTGGTGCGGATGCCTTTGGAAGAGAAATATTTCAATGCTTTGATACCTTCTTTGATCATCGGGATTTTCACCACGATTTTCTCGTCGATCTCCACCAGCTCTTCACCTTCGCGAACCATTCCTTCGAAATCAATCGAGATTACTTCCGCACTTACATCACCATCCACGATGTCGCAGATAGCTTTGTAGTGACGCATTATATTATCCTTACCTGTAATTCCTTCTTTCGCCATCAAAGATGGGTTGGTAGTAACACCGTCCAAAACACCAAGTGCCTGCGCTTCCCGAATTTCGTTCAGGTTCGCAGTATCAATGAAAAATTTCATATTGAAAATTTATTGGTTAGAATATTCCACAAAAGTAGAAAACCCTGAACAAAAGCAAAAAGAAAGAAAGATGGAATAACCCGAGGCGAAGAAATAAAAAAAGGCAAACCGAGAATCTCACCGCATCGACCATCTACCCTTGCTTCCGTCAGGACCTGGGGGATTCGAAAGGAGCTGGTAGTTCCGATTTGCCGGGTGCAAAGATAAGGACATTTTATTCACAAAAAGAAAACATTCGTGTAACGTTTCGCCTTACTTTTGTGCGAAACAACTAGAAATGAACCAGTATGCCTCGATTATTTTTTTTATTTTTTCTGATTTTCCTTTACTCCTGCTCCCAATCTTCCGACGCGTTTCTCCAAAAAGGCAAAGAGCTTATGCAACAGGGCAAGACCCGCGAAGCCATTGAATTCATCAACAAAGCCATTGAAAAAAACACGACCAATGCCGACGCATTCAACCTCCGCGGCGTGGCTTACTATGAATTGAAAGAAAATGACAATGCATTACTGGATTTCGCGCAGGCCATTAAGCTCGCACCGGCTTCTTACCGCCCTTATTTCAACCGCGCATTGCTCTATACGGATGAAAACAAACTGGATTCGGCATTCGCGGATTACAACAAATCCGTCGAGCTTGCTCCCGATACGGCCGACGTTTTCCTGAACCGTGGCCAGCTGCTCGTACTGATGGACAAGACGCCCGACGCCATTAAAGATTTCGAAAAAGCAACGCAGCTGGACGCCAATAACAAACAGGCATGGTACAACCTCGGGAATACCTACTACCGCGAAAAAGACTTCAAAAAGGCTGCATTGGCATTCCGCCAGACCGTCAAACTCGATGCGGCTTATGGCAAAGCGTTCTATGGACTGGGCCTTGCGCAGATCAACGACGGTGAAAAAGATTTGGGCTGCACCAACCTGAAACAGGCTCTGAACGTGGGATATAGCGACGCCGCGAACGCATTGGCGCAATTTTGTCAGTAAAAGTTATGTTAAAAGACCAGTAAAAAACGGTTAATAACCGCATGGTAACAGCTTTTTAACATAATCATATTCTTAACCCACTTTGTCATGAGACTTTTAAAGATATTTTTCGGCGTCATCTTCGTCATTTTCGCCTATTTCCAGCTAAATGACCCCGATTCCGGTATTTGGATTGCCGTTTACAGCTTCGCAGCGTTGGGTTGCTTTATGGGCCTCCGGGAGCTTTGGCCGTCATGGGTGTTTTATGTACTTGCCGCGGGTTATCTGGTGGCAGCGATCCTGCAATGGCCGCCCGAATTTGAAGGTATTTTCTTTGGGGAAACTGCCATGCGCAGCCTCAATATCGAACTGGCGCGTGAATCGCTCGGGCTGGGCATTTGTGCCATTGTGATGGCCGTCATCGGGAAATGGGGTTGATCACTCCTTAACCCATTCGATTTCTTTCAAACCGAATTCCAGTTCTTCCGGCTCGGTGGCTAATTTGATACGGATTTTTCCAAGCTGTGTCACATCGGTCACCGAGCCTTTTGTTAGATTTCCTTTATGGATAAATTTCACATCCTGCTGATAACCATAAAGATGACTCAGATATTCATTACGAATTGCGTCATTCTGAAACCCCGAACGCAGCCTGACATAGTAGGCGTCGAGGTACTTTAAAAGCTTATGAAATTCCTCCGCCAATGAGAATGCAGATCCTGTCTCACGCGCAAGCGAGGTCGCGTGGTTATTTTCAAATACTGCCTGGTTAATATTCACACCGATACCTACGATTGACGTCGAATAGCGCGTTCCCTGCAACGAGTTCTCGATCAATACGCCCACCGCTTTACGGTTGTTCATATAAATGTCGTTCGGCCATTTCACTTTCGTATCGGGCACGTAGCTGCCCAGGTAGGCGCGGATCGCCAATGCGGTCACCTGACTGATCAGGAACTGCTCCTGAATGGGCAGGAAACGGGGTGTCAGTACCACTGAAAATGTAAGATTTTCACCAGCATTGGCATTCCAGGCCGTGCCGCGCTGCCCCCTTCCTTTTACCTGATTATCGGTGATGACAACCGTTCCTTCCTCAAACAGCCCCGCATGTACTATTTCAGCCGCTATGTCGTTGGTGGAATGACAAGTTGGCAGATATATTACTTTTTTACCAATTATTAGCGTGTCCTGTGTAGAGTTGTACAATTTTTTTGTTTTACTTTAGGGTTTTAGAAAAGGAAATAACAACGCATGAAAGAACGCAAAAATAAAGAACTATCCTCAAAAGATCTCACCGAACTGGTGGTGAAGGGCATGACAGAAAAGAAGGGTTTGGACATTGCCATATTAGACCTCAGAAAAGTAAAAAATTCAATAACCGACTTTTTCGTGATTTGCTCGGGGAATTCCGACACGCAAATAGATGCTTTGGCCAACTCGGTTGAAGATGAAGTTTACAAAATATCCAAAACAGAGCCCTGGCAGAAAGAAGGTAAGGCGAATGGGGAATGGATTTTGATTGACTATGTGGACGTTGTCGCACATATTTTCAACAAAGAACGCCGCAAACATTACGATCTGGAAGAACTTTGGGGAGATGCAGAGGTGACGTACCTGGAAGACTCCATGGTATAAAGGCCCGCCGGGCGAACATTAGCCCCGCCGGGATTGTTGTTTATTATATTTCCTCTTAATTAAAACGAACGAATGTCTGAAAACGATAACAAAAGGGGGCCACTCAACCCTAAAAGTCCTCAAAAAGGATATCAAGGTTGGATAATAGCCGCTCTGATCGCTACTATACTCGGAATCACGTACCTTAACCGCACATCAACCATCCGCGAAACCACTCAGAAGCGTTTCGAAAAAATGATGGCCGACAAGGAAGTGGAGCGCGTTACTATTGTGAATGACAAATCGGTAGAAGTTACGCTCAAACCCGAGGCGCTCAAACTCGACAAATACAGGGTTGTTGCAAAGGAAAACAACTATTTCGGCGGCGAAAGTGCATCGCATTACCAGTTTCAGGTAACGTCTGCGGAGACCTTCAAGAAGGATTTCGATAAAATGCAGGAAGGCACTCCGGATGACGATAAGGTGCCTTTTGTAGTAGATACCCGTAACGACTGGACCAGCTTCCTCGGAACCTGGGGCTTTTTCATTGTCATGATCCTGGTAATGTACTTCATCCTCGGCAGAATGTCGGGTGGTGTAGGCCCGGGTGGCCAGATATTCAATATCGGCCGTTCCCGTGCGACGCTTTTCGATGCGGAAAACAAGGTTAAGATCACATTTAACGACGTAGCCGGCCTTGACGAAGCGAAAGAAGAGATCAAGGAAATTGTAGAATACCTCCAAAGCCCTGACAAATTCAAGAAACTCGGTGCTAAAATCCCGAAAGGTGCATTGCTCGTAGGCCCTCCGGGAACGGGTAAAACATTGCTCGCAAAAGCGGTGGCAGGTGAAGCAGGCGTACCATTCTTCTCACTTTCAGGTTCCGATTTCGTGGAAATGTTCGTGGGTGTGGGTGCGGCGCGTGTGCGTGACTTGTTTAAGCAAGCGAAAGAAAAAGCACCTTGTATCATCTTCATCGATGAGATCGACGCCGTAGGGCGTTCACGTGGCCGTGGCGCAATGCCCGGTTCCAACGACGAACGCGAAAATACATTGAACTCCCTGCTCGTGGAAATGGACGGTTTCGCAACCGACTCCGGTATCATCATCGTAGCAGCTACCAACCGCCCCGACGTACTCGACCCTGCATTGCTTCGTCCGGGACGTTTCGACCGCCAGATTTCCGTCGACAAACCAGACGTTATCGGTCGCGAGGCGATTTTCAAAGTGCATTTGAAGCCATTGAAACTGGCTACCGACGTTAATATCCAGAAACTTTCGTCTCAAACTCCTGGCTTTGCCGGTGCTGAAATCGCGAACGTTTGTAACGAAGCAGCATTGATCGCCGCCCGCCGCAACCGCGAGGAAGTAACCATGCAGGATTTCCAGGACGCAATGGACCGCGTAATTGGTGGTTTGGAGAAGAAAAACAAGCTGATTTCACCGGAAGAGAAACAAATCGTAGCTTACCACGAGGCTGGTCACGCAGTGGCAGGCTGGTTCCTCGAACACGCCGATCCTTTGGTGAAAGTGTCGATCGTACCACGTGGTGTGGCGGCATTGGGTTACGCACAATACCTCCCGCGTGAGCAGTATCTGTACCGTACCGAGCAGCTGTTTGATGAGATGTGTATGACATTGGGTGGCCGTGCCGCGGAAGATGTGGTATTCGGCAAGATCTCTACCGGTGCATTGAGCGACCTTGAACGCGTTACGAAAGTGGCGTACAGCATGGTGACGATGTACGGTATGAACGAGCGCATCGGTAACATTTCATTCTACGATTCGAAACAAAGCGACTACGCATTCACCAAACCTTACTCGGAATCGACTTCACAGGCGATTGACGAAGAAGTAAGAAAACTGGTTGATCAGGCGTATCAATTCGTAAAAGGCCTCCTGGTTGAAAAACGTGAAGCATTGGAAGTACTGGCGAAAGAGCTTCTTGAAAAAGAAATCCTGTTCCAGGCCGACCTTGAAAAGCTGATCGGTAAACGTCCTTATGAAAAGGAAACGAGCTATCAGGCGTACATTAACCGCCGTTCGAACGAAGAAGCTGCGATCCACGAAGAAGTGGTGAAACACACGCTCGAAAAAGATCGTAAAGAAGAAGAAATGGCAGAAGCCGAAAAAAGCGCCGACAACGAATAAGGCGGTTTTTAAATGAATAAATAATGGATAGCCGGACAAATCAACCTGTCCGGCTATTATTTTTACCATATATCTAAATCACTTACCTAAAACCTTCAAAGTAATGTCCTTTGAAATTTTCAAACAGCAATTCGGCGACCTGACTGAATACGTTATACACGAGACTACCACTGAAAACCGCGCGGTAGTAATCCCTGAGCTGGGAGGCATTGTGCGGCAACTATCGCTGCGCAAAGGGCTGACACTCTTCTCAGTCCTGAAAACACCTCCCACCCCGGCGGCGCTGCTAGCCGATACGAAAAGCGCCAGCGAGCTGCTCTTCCCATTCGCAAGCCGCATTCCGGAAGGGAAATACAAGTTTTTGGGTAAAGCATATCAGTTACACAAAAACGAAGACGGCGGCCTCAACGCCATTCACGGACTGGTGCGTAAAAACCATTTCCATCTCGACGAGCAGGTTATTCACGAAGACAATGCGTCCATTCAGCTATCCTACACGATCGATAATGCAGAAGGTTATCCTTTTCAGGTCCACTTTTCAGTACGCTACACGCTGCATGCCGACGGCCGTTTCGAGCTGAAATACGAGGCTAAAAACAATGGACACGCACCTTGCCCGGCGATGTTTGGATGGCATCCCTACTGGGTGCTTGGGAATGAAGATGTGGAGGCCTGGAAGATCAATATTCCATCGAAAAAGCTGGTCACTTTCAATGAAAACCTCATCCCGATCGGTACAGAGCCTTTCGATATGGCAATGCCCGCATTGCTGCACCGGAAAGAGTTTGATAACGCTTTTATCGTAGAAAATAGCGGCGGCCACGCAGTAACCGAATTGATCTCGAAGAACCAGAATGTAACCCTGCGCATCGAGCAGGAAACCGGTGAAGGGAAGTTCAAATACCTAGTCGTATACACGCCTCCCGCACGCGATTGCGTAGCTATCGAGGCGCTCACGGCCAATGTGGATGCATTCAATACCGGCGAAGGCCTGAATATCCTAGCGCCCGGACACAGCATTGACGGCACGATCACGGTCAGCCTCGTTTGATGGCCTGGTCCTGTACCAGACCATTTTGTACCACAGCAGTCTCCAATGCGTCAAATACCCGATATGTGCCGCGACAATGGAAAGTTTATCCGACCACTTGTCGCGGTATTTTATATTGTATTGAAAAATGCGCCAGGTTTTGGTCTTCAACGATGGGCGTTCATTTTCCCAGTGCGCGAGCAGATCTTTCAGGAAGACTTCCGAAGGGTAATGTGCAGCCGCTCCCGCGTGCGTCAGGTAATTTCGGCCCGTAAGGTAACCCGCCACACCCAGCGATTCCAGTAGGAGCCTGTTGAAACCTTTCGCCCGGGTGACCTTCTCGATCAACGCCCAGTCCAGCGAATCGCCAAATTTATCGAGCAGGCGCACGAAATCGGCCATGTATTTCAGCTTGTCCCACTGCTCGACGCCGCCATGGTGGATTACCATCATAATCAGCTGCATTTCCAGCCCCGGCACGAGTACGGGTTTCCCCAGCATGCTGAAACTGATCAGGTTTCCGGCCAGCTCATCCCAGGTAAAGTTATAGCAGTACCGTGGATAAGTACTGTTCCATTGTATTTCCAAAGACTGCAAAGTATGCTCCTGCAACGGTGTGAGCGGCAGCTGATAGTCGGTATCGAGGTATTCGCTTGCAACGGTCTTTTGTTCAAGCAAATAATGGCGGTAGCTGTCGGCTGCAAAACCCTCGTCGAGTAGTATATCGAGACTTTTGGATACATCTTCTTTTCGAATGAAATAGTCGATGTCCCCGAATTCCCGTAATACAGGCTTGTCGTAGAGCATCCATGCCCATAATGCCCCTTTCATCGGAAAAGCCTTTACCTCGCTATCAATCAAGCGATTGTATATCCGGACGCAGATTCCAAGGAATGCCATATTTGTAACAGCCTGCCCGAGTGTGAATTCGCGGAGCGCGCTCAACTCATTTTCGGGAAGAGTTATTTCCTTTTCCTGCACATATTCGAATGCGAGTGGCCGGATCTGGTGCCAGCTGGCAAGGGAGGAAAATTTTTGCGGATCAAAAGTTTTATCTTCTATCTCGAACGGCTGGTGACCCGACGGCGATACTGCCGCCTCGATCAGATGTGCCAGTTCTCGTGAAATTTTGATCCGCTGCATCCTATTCCGCGATTAAATGTTCACGGACACTCGTTTCCACCCACTTTTCCAGGTTATCGAAGCCTTCCGGCCGCCTTTTGCGGAACAATTCGGCCGATTGGGCGCATTGAAGGCTTTGGAAAAAGTGTTTTTTGAGGTTATCGCCGCTGAGTAGTGTTGTCGGCAAAGGAAAATTACGCAGCATTTCGCCGGGTATTTCAGCCGCATTGATATTTTGAAACGCCGGTTTGTTCCGCGCCTTATGGAGGAAAAAGACCTTTTTCAGCGGCACTTCCTTCATTGAAAATTCACCGCGCGGCTGATAGGCAAATTTGTTGACGCCTTCGCTGACCGGTTCAAGGTCGGAGGCGTTATAATGCAGGCCATTGACTGTTTTTTCCCAGATTTTAAGCTGCGGATATGCTGGAATGATTACGGGTTTCCGATCTTCATCAAATGTAATTGCCGTAAGATCGTCGCTCAACAACCGGCAACCCGCCTTGATAAACGCAGCCGCCGTGCTTGATTTCCCCGCTCCTGGCATACCCATAAAGCACCACGCCTCGTCGCCCACCACCACTGAGCTCGCGTGGAGTAAAAAATGTCCTTTTTGGAACAAAATCAGACCTAATGCTTCACTGACTGTGAAAAGGCTGATAACGTTACCTTCCGTCGAAACCGGGGAAACGATCAGCTCGTTACCACCGGAAGCTTTGAAAGAAGCTACACCGGCCCAATCCAGGTACAATGCCTGATCTGTGTCTTGTCCGAAAAATGCCTTGATTCCGCGTCGGTAAATCTTCGTAGGACGCATTTGCGGCAGCTCAACTATACCTTTCCGTATGAAAACGTCGGTAGCCGAATGCGGGTCACCATCGGCGAGCTCGGGCAGGGAGATTTCTGAATGGATATGAAGGCCAAAGGCCGTGTAATGATGCATGTGTGTAAATTCAAATTAAATCATTCCCAAACCCAGAGGCGTTTGTAGGAAACAGTGTCGGGCCAGCGGCCGATGATGATGTTGCCATTCTGTTCCACCCAGGCGTGCGCCTCGAATTGCTTGGCGGGATTGATCTCTATACCGATTTCAAGGGTTAATGCAGGTGAATTGCGAAGCAGGTATTTGGTAGCGAGTGCCCTGGGGAGGCACAGAAGCTCAAAAGGCAGCAGGTTTGCGGCGGTATCCACAGCCCAAACGGTCCGCTCCATAGTTTCACGGCCAGCCTCCCGAATCCGGCTCGGGCGGCTAAGGCGATGGTACCATTTCCTGAACACCGAAAATGGCAGCAAAAGAAGACCGGTCTTGATCCACAGCAGGCACCACGAGGCCCGCAGGAAAAGCCATTTCTCCGGCCCGGACAAGCTCCGCCATTTCCCTATCAGCTTACCGATTTTGCCCAAAATTATTTGATTATTTCAACCAGTCGCTCCGAAATCAACTCCTTCAACAAACCATCAATGTCGTTTTTACAAGTATCGGCATCTACGTCGTACTCGCTGGTTACCACATCGCATAACGTTTCGATCGTCTGCGGTCCTTTCTCCAATGCATCCCAGATGAGCACGCCTACTTCGTCCAAACCATAATATGCACCCTTGCTGTGGTTGAGAATTACTGTTTCCCCCGCAACCTTGGACGAGATCTGTTCCGATGTAAGCTGATATTTCATTCTGAAAAGTTAAATCTGAAAGTATAATGTGCAACCGTTTTGTACAAAGTTAGAAATTTTAATTACTCAATCTCAAACTTTATTCCCTGTGCCAGCGGCAATGCGGTACCGTAATTGATCGTATTAGTTTGGCGCCGCATATAGGCTTTCCAGGCATCCGAACCTGATTCCCGGCCTCCGCCTGTCTCTTTTTCCCCACCGAATGCGCCACCGATCTCCGCACCGGATGTACCGATATTCACATTGGCAATACCACAATCGGAGCCTGCGAAAGACAAGAAGCGCTCCGCGTCGCGTAGGTCATTCGTAAAAATGGCGGACGAAAGCCCCTGTGGCACATCGTTTTGTAATGCTATGGCCTCATCGGCATCGCTGTAACGCATCAGGTACAGGATGGGTGCGAATGTTTCGTGCTGCACAATCGCCCAATGGTTTTCCACTTCCGCAATGCACGGCGAAACGTAGCACCCCGACGCATATTGATCGCCTTCCGGTATGCCGGGCTCCACCACAAATGTGCCACCAGCCTGTCTGATTTGTTCTGCGGCTTGTTGGTATTGAAGCACAGCTTGCCTATCGATCAACGGTCCAACGTGGTGGGTCGGATCCAGCGGGTTACCGATTTTCAACTGGCCGTACGCCTTTTTCAAACGGTTTTTTACCTCTTCAAATATTGATGCATGCACGATCAGCCGACGCGTGGAGGTACACCGCTGGCCGGCCGTTCCGACCGCCCCGAAAACAATGGCGGGGATGGCTACTTTCAGATCGGCTGTGGGCGTAACGATGATCGCATTGTTCCCGCCCAGTTCGAGCAAGCTTTTTCCCAATCTCCGCGCTACTGCCTCTCCTACCGAGCGGCCCATTGGAATACTTCCTGTGGCCGATACCAACTCAATCCGCCTATCCTGTGCGAGCCATTCGCCCACGTCGCGGCCACCGGAAACAATGCACGACACGCCCTCGGGCACATCACTTTCCTTTAATACGTCCTGGATAATATGCTGGCAGGCAATGGCTGTCAGCGGCGTTTTCTCCGACGGCTTCCACACGCACACGTTCCCGCATATCCACGCGATCATCGAGTTCCACGACCACACCGCCACCGGGAAGTTGAATGCTGAAATAATGCCTACCACGCCCAGCGGGTGCCATTGTTCGTACATCCGGTGCTGCGGGCGCTCGCTGTGCATGGTAAGGCCGTAAAGTTGGCGGGAAAGGCCGGTTGCAAAGTCGCAGATGTCGATCATTTCCTGGACCTCACCTAGCCCCTCCTGCAAGCTCTTGCCCATTTCGTAACTGACCAACGTGCCAAGCGCTTCCTTGTTTTCACGCAGTTTGACGCCCATTTGCCGCACTATTTCCCCCCGTTTCGGCGCGGGCAGGCTCCGCCACGTTTTGAACGCGAGCGACGCCGTCTCCACTACACGGTCGTAATCGGTGCGCGCGGCTTGTGATACCGCACCAATTTTCCGGCCGTCGACCGGAGAAAACGATTCCAGCAATGCACCACCACCCTGCCAGCCCGACCGGCCCGTTGTCACGCCATGATTAATACCGGTTATGCCCAGCTTTTCAAGTATTACATTTATTTCTTTCATACCAACTCAACCTACATTCCTGAAAAACTGCCCGTTCGTCGTCTTGAAAAAATCGGCCAGCGCAATGTCCTCCTGCCGGATAAACCCGCTTGCGGGCAAGGTGCCGTCTGCCACCATCTCCACTACCGACGCAATGGAGGCCGCCGTAGTCCAGGAAATGGCACGCCAATGCTGGCCATCGATCTCGATCGGATGGTAGGCCTCGTAAAACTCCTCCCTTTCGAGGTGGCTGCCCTTCCAGCCTTCCACTACCGCGTATACATACACCACGTCCTGCTGCACGGGCGGCTTGGCCTCGGTGAGGATTTCTTCCACCAATGCGCGTTTATCTTTCAGGCAAAGCTCATAGAGCAGGAAGCGCATCAGGCTGCAATGGCCGGGATAGCGAATGGTTTTGTAATTCAATGTATCCACCTTTCCTTCCAGCGTTTCACACATCGTGGCAAGGCCTCCCGAGGTGCTGAATGCTTCGAATTCCTGCCCTTCGATATTGATCATTTCAATGCCTTCGAGGGAGGGTACCATTTTGCGGACGCCGTTATGGATCACCTCCGCGTCGTTCAGGTACTCGTTTACCACACCGGCTGGCGACCAGGTGAACGAATACCCCATCTGCCCGTTCGGGTAGCGCGGTAATGCGCCTACGCGAAGCTCGATATCACGGATTTTGGTAAAACGTTTGGCCAGGTCCATTCCTACAATGCCGATGAAGCCCGGCGCCAGACCGCATTGGGGCGCAAGCACGCTGCGGCTGTCTTTGGCCATTTCGCGGATGGCGGCTGTGGTAGGAACGTCTTCCGTAAGGTCGAAATAGTGGATTCCTGCCTTGTGGGCGCGTTGCGCGATGGGCAGGTTGAGGTTATAGGGCATACAGGACACCACAGCGTCGAAACCGGCCAGTACCTGATCCAGAAACGCGCCATCGTTTACATCGCCGGCCACTACATCAAAGGGCAACTGCACGACCGGTTCGGCCTTGTCGACCCCGGTAACCTGGAAACGTTTGCTCAGCAAAGTCGCGACGAGCGAGCCCACTTTTCCCAATCCGATCACAAGTACTTTTTGCATGTATAGTTTTAAATGGTTTTAGTTGAAATTTTTGAAGCTATTTTGAAAGATAGAAAAAGAAATTGCAGTTTTTAAAACTTGCATGTCATTTTTGTAGGACAAATCAGGCATTATGACAATCACCATTGTGGGCGGCGGCGCTTCGGGTTTTATGGCGGCGATCACGGCTGCGGAGGCGTTTCCCGACGCGCGCATTACCATTCTTGAAAAGAGCAGGACGGTCCTCAACAAGGTCCGTATTTCCGGCGGCGGGCGATGCAACGTCACGCACCGGCCTCACGAGCTGCGGAATTTTATCAAAAATTATCCAAGGGGAGAAAAGCTCCTCCGCAAGCTCCTGCCCCATTTCGACGCCGATGCCACGGTTGAATGGTTTGAAAAAAGAGGGGTTCAACTCAAAACCGAAGCGGACGGGCGCATGTTTCCGACTACGGATTCTTCCCATACCATTATTGAATGCCTTACCAAAACAGCCCGAAACCTGAATATCGAAATCAGGACGAGTGTGCATGTAGATTCTTTTGAAAAAACGGGAGACACATTCGAATTGAAGATCGTCAATGGAGAACCCATTACTACCGATCGCTTATTGATCGCAACCGGCGGCTATCCGCGAGCAGAAAGTTTTGACTGGCTGGAAGAACACCGGCACGGGATTGTGCCACCATTACCCTCACTGTTTACATTTAATACCCCAGAAAACTATCTGTTACCGCTGGCCGGTGTGTCTGTCAAAGATGCATTGGTTAAAATATCGGGTACCAAACATGAGTGGCGCGGGCCGCTGCTGATCACGCATTGGGGTTTCAGCGGACCGGCAGTACTGAAACTCTCGGCCTGGGGCGCCCGTGACCTTGCTGAAAAGGATTACCAATTCACCTGCCGCATTAACTGGCTGCCTGAAATGAAGGAGCAGGAAGTAAGAGATTTTCTTTTGGCCGAAAAAACCAATACTTCCAAACAGCAGATCGCTTCCCATGCCCGGTTCGGGCTACCCTCGCGGCTCTGGAAAGCATTTACCGAAAAAGCGGAAATCCCCGATACATTACGCTGGGGCGATGCGAGCCACAAGGTGCTGAACCGTATGACCGAACTGCTAACCAACAGTCAGCATGAGGTGAAGGGCAAAACCACCTTCAAAGAGGAATTTGTAACCTGCGGCGGCATTGCATTAGCCGATATCGATCCTGAAACATTGCAGAGCCGGTCTGTTCCAGGACTTTTCTTTGCGGGGGAAGTAATGGACGTCGACGGCATTACCGGTGGTTTCAATTTCCAGAATGCCTGGACGACGGGCTACATTGTCGGGAAAAATATAGGGCTTTAATCGCCGGCCATGGTGTCGAAATAGGCGCGTACCTTCCTGGCTCTGTCGAGGCCGATCAGGTCCGTCAGCGTTTCGACGGAACTTTCGCGGATCGCGCGCACGGAACCGAAATGCTTTAAAAGCTTTGTAGCCGTCACTTTCCCGACACCTACGACGCCTTCCAGCTCGCTTACCAGGCTTGCCTTGCTGCGCTTGTCGCGGTGGAAAGTGATCGCAAACCGGTGGGCTTCGTCACGGATCTGCTGGATCAGTTTCAGGGATTCGGATCGCTTATCGATGTATAGCGGCAGCGGATCTTCCGGGAAATAGATTTCTTCCAACCTTTTGGCAATACCGATAATAGGGACCTGCCCGTAAATGCCGAGGCTTTTCAAAGCATCACAGGCCGCGCCGAGCTGCCCTTTGCCACCGTCGACCACGATCAGGTCGGGCAATGGCTGCTCCTCCGCGATCAGGCGCAGGTACCGGCGGCTCACGATCTCGTTCATCGAGGCAAAGTCGTTCGGGCCTATCACCGTTTTGATATTGAAATGCCGGTAATCTTTTTTCGACGGCTTCCCTTCTTTGAAGCAAACCATCGACGCCACGGGATTAGTACCCTGGATGTTGGAGTTATCGAAGCATTCAATGTGCCGAGGCAGCGTTTTGATCTGCAAATCGGCTTTCAATCGTATCAATACCCGGTCTTTTTTCGAGGTCGTGGCAGATGCTTCCACCTCGCGGCGCTCCGTTCTTTCCCTTCTGAAATACATCACATTCTTCATCGACATATCCAGCAGTTTCTTCTTGTCGCCGATCTGCGGGACGGTCACTTCGAGGCGCATATCCAGGTCCGGTTTCAGGTTGGAAACCAGCTCCTTCGCTTCCGAACCATACGTCGAGCGCATTTCCACGATCATCATCGAAAGGATTTCCATATCGCTTTCGTCGAGCTTTTTCCTGACTTCCAGCGTCTGGGTCGCCACCATGTACCCTTCTTTTATTTTCATAAAATTCAGGTAAGCGGCTTCCTCGTCGGAAACAATGGTGAGCACGTCGATATTCCCGATGCGCGGGTTGATCACCGTGGCTTTGCTCTGAAAATTTGATAAATGCTCGATTTTCGTTTTCCAGGCGTGCGCTCTTTCAAATGCCATTTGCTCGGCGGCTTCCAACATTTTCTCCTTGAAATACTGCTGCGGCGACGACAAGTTGCCTTTGAGTATATTATGAACCTGCTCGATCTCCGCATTGTATTCATCCTCGCCTTGCAAACCTTCGCACGGGCCTTTGCAGTTACCGATGTGGTATTCCAGGCAAACTTTGAATTTTTTGGCCTCGATATTCGATTTCGTCAGCGGCAGCTGGCACGAGCGGATCTGGTATAATGCCTTGAACATATCCAGCAGCGTGTGCATCGAGCGCAGATTGGCGAACGGCCCGTAAAACGTGCCTTTGGTACGGTCCATATTCCGCGTGGGGAATACGCGTGGGAATGGCTCATCGGTCACACAAATGAACGGGTAGGTCTTATCGTCTTTGAGCAGGATATTGAACTTGGGCTGCAACTGCTTGATCAGCTGGTTTTCCAGCAGCAATGCGTCCCATTCGCTCAAAACAATGGTAAATTCGATCCGGCGGATCTGGCTCACGAGCCGTCTGGTTTTACGGTCGTGCTGATTGTTTTTCAAAAAGTAGCTCGAAACCCGGTTGCGCAGGCTTTTTGCTTTCCCTACATATATTACCTCGCCGGTTTCATCGAAATACCGGTACACACCGGGATCGAGAGGAAGTTTGGCGAGTTCTTCTTTATAATTGAATTCAGACATTGAATGTGATTTAGGACTAAACTGCGCCCCTGTTGAAGAAAAACAACCGCACCAATTGAAAAGTTGCGTCGCTCACGAGCTGGAATGCCTCACCTTGGGCGGCATTGAGATCCATCGGCCGGTTGAGCACTGATACAGCATAGGTCATGCCCGCTTCTTTCGCCTGCTCAGGGGTAATCTGCAAAGTACCGCAGACGACCGCCAGCGGCACGCGATGGCTTTTGCAAAGTCCGGCTAGCCCTTTAACAACCTTTCCTGCCAGCGTCTGCTCGTCTACCTTCCCTTCGCCAGTAATGACCAGATCCGCATTGGCCACCAGCGAAGCGACGTTACTTTGCTCCATCACGATACTGATACCATCTTTCAAAGTAGCATTCAAAAACCACATACAGCCGGCGCCCAGGCCTCCTGCTGCACCTGCGCCCGGTACCAGGCTCACGTCACGCCCGAATGCACGCGTAGCTACGTGCGCAAGGTTTTCAAGACCCTGATCGAGCTGCACTACCATTTCAGGATCGGCACCTTTCTGCGGGCCGTATATAAATGCCGCCCCGTCCTTCCCGAACAAGGGATTCGTGACGTCACAAGCCACTATTACCGAAACCAATGCAAGCCGCGGATCGGCATTATGCGAATCAATCGACGCGATTTTCGCCAGCGATTCGCCATTTGGAAGCAATGTATGCCCTGCCGCGTCTTTGAATGCGTAACCGAGCGCTTCCGCCATGCCGATGCCGCCGTCAGTGGTTGCACTTCCGCCGATTCCGAGAATGATCTTTTTTACACCCCGGTCCAATGCATCTACAATGAGCTGCCCCGTCCCGAATGTGCTCGTTCGCAGCGGGTTGCGATCCTCTGTCTTCAAAAGTCCCAGCCCCGAAGCCGCTGCCATTTCAATGAATGCAACCTGATGATCTTCGGAAATACCATAGGTAGCTTTGATCTGCCGGTTCAGCGGGTCCATGACCGTTACCGTCACTTCGGTGCCATTGGCACGCTGTGTCAATATCTTCGAAGTGCCTTCGCCGCCATCGGCCAGCGGTATCGCCGTTACTTTTGCATTGGGGTATGCCTTTTTGATGCCATCGGTAATGGCGTCGCATACTTCCGCAGCTTCCAGCGAACCGCGAAACTTGTCAGGGGCAACGAGGATATTCACGGGCAGGGATTTAATGGGTCAGAATAAAACGCCTTCGTCGTCGGACCGCGATGGCGGAACGTAAGTATCGGTACTGTCGGTCGTCACGCCGCCGCATTCGCGGACGTAGTTTTCAGGTTTATTGAAAGGTATTTTGCGATACTGTACCAATGTGGGATCAGCGTATACTTTTTGCATGAACAATCCCCAGGCCGGCATGGCAATGCGTCCGCCTTGCCCGTAGGCGATCGTGCGGAAGTGAATGCTGCGGTCTTCGCCGCCTACCCAAATGCCCGACACAAGGTTTTGCGTCATACCCATGAACCAACCGTCGGAGTAGTTGGAAGTAGTCCCGGTTTTAGCAGCGATCTCATTGCCTTCGGTCACGCCATACTGACGCAAACGGCCAGCCGTTCCACCCGGATCTTCCACGGCTCCACGCATCAGGTAGAGCATATTATAGGCCATATTGGCACTGATTTCCTGGTTTTGTTTCTGGAAGAACTCCTGCAATACATTGCCGTAACGGTCTTCGATGCGCAGGATCGTCATCGGTTCCGTGCGGTGGCCGCCATTCGCGAATGCGCAGTAGGCACCTACCATTTCGTACACCGAAACATCGCTGATACCCAAACATAATGAAGGAACCTCCTGCAATTTGGAGGTAATGCCGAGCTTGTGCGCATATTCCACCACCGCTTTCGGCCGCACCATTTTCATCAGGTAAGCACTCACCGTGTTCACCGATTTCCCCAGCGCCTGCCGCAGCGACAGCGATTGGTAAGAGTATTTGTTATTGGAGTTTTTAGGCGACCATCCTCCTGGTACCCCGTCGGAAAGCCCGAAGAAAATGGGCTGGTCGGTAACATGGTCGCAGGGTGTCAGGAAGTTTTTGTCCAATGCCGAAACATAGACAAACGGTTTGAAAGTAGAACCCGGCTGCCGCGATCCCTGTTTTACATGATCGTATTTGAAATACTTAAAATTAATACCTCCTACCCACGCCTTCACGTGCCCGTTACGCGGGTCCATGGACATCATACCTGCGCGCAGGAAGCGTTTGTAATAAGCAATGGAATCCAGCGGGCTCATGGTGACTTCCTTCTCTCCATTCCAGGTGAAAACCTTCATTTTGTAAGGCTTTTTCATGATTTTCCACGCGGCTTCTTCTCCCAGGTCCCTTTTGAGGGAAATGAAATGCGGGGAGCGCTTTGCGGCGGTGGTAATGAAACCCGGTATTTCCTTGCCATTATCGAATGTCCACGGATTGCGGCCTTTCCAGTGCTCGTCGAACAGTTTTTGCTGCGCCTTCATGTGCTCGGTCAATGCGGCTTCCTGGTAGCGTTGCATGCGCGAATCGATGGTGGTATAAATACGCAGGCCGCTTGTGTAAAGGTCGAGGTCGGTGTCGTGTTCCTCGTTATAGAGCTTTACCCAGCTTTTGAGGTACCCGCGCATGGATTCGCGGAAATACGGCGCGAGGCCGGTGTTGTGGCTATCGACGGTGAAGTTCAGCCCCAGCGATTTGTCTTTAAATTTATTAAAATCGTCTTCACGGATGTAATCATACTTATACATCTGCGCCAGAACCGTGTTTCTCCGGTTCAATGCATTGGTCGGGAAACGCAATGGGTTGAACAACGTGGGGTTTTGCAGCATACCTACCAGCAATGCAGCCTCGGTCACATTCAAATCCCAGGGTTCTTTATCAAAATAGGTTTTGGAAGCGACTTTGATACCGTATGTGTTATTACCAAACGAAACCGTATTCAGGTACATCTGCATGATTTCCTGTTTGGTATACTTCCTTTCCAGCACCACTGCCAGCACCCATTCCTTGGTTTTGGCAATCACAATGCGGACTACCGGGATTTTACCAAGCAGCCCTTCATATTCTTCGGAACGCGTATTAAAAAGGTTTTTGGCAACCTGCTGCGTCAGCGTGCTACCGCCCCCGGAGCTCGAACTTCCGGAAACAACGCCTTTGAATACCCTCGCCAAGCTCCGCGGATCGATCCCTGAGTGGTTTACAAAACGGGCGTCCTCCGTCGCAACGAGCGCGTCGATGAGGTTAGGGGAAATTTGTGCGATGTCGATCGGCGTCCGGTTCTCGAAGAAGTATTTGCCCAGCGACTTGCCATCTTCGCTGATCAGCTCCGACGCGAGTTCGCTCTTCGGGTTTTCGAGGGTTTTCAGGTCGGGCATACTGCCGAACAACCACAAAAAGTTAAAACTGACGGCAACGATGTAGAATATGATCAGACCCAGTCCCAGGCCAACGAACCGCCAGAGACGGACAATGGTGCGCCGATACTTTCCGGGTTGTAATTCAATCATAGATGTGGGGTGATAGGTTACTGTAAAAGGCAAATATACAATTTCAGCCTATTATCTCTTGCCCATCGACACGGAATTGAAGTCCTGCATTTCTTTGAGGCGCGGCAGGTAAATGCTGGTCGGATAGAGCCTCATGAACTCGGTAATGGCCTGGCCGTAGGCGTCTTTGCCCCGCACTTTGCCGATCAGGAAAACGCGCAGCAATGCAAACTTATCTTCCATCGAACTGCCTTTGTAGGACGGCAGGTTTTTCTCGATGTCTTCCAGTGCCTTGGTGTAATTGCCATCGGCATACAGTTTGTACATCGCTTCGTACTCCTTCGTCGCATTGCCGGATGTACCGCCGGCGTCCGTGGATTTATTGACCAGCCGGGCGTAAGTGGAAGTCGGATATTCGCTCAGCAGCTTCGATTTCCACGATTCTTTCTGAGCCGCATTTTCCTCGTTGCTCAGGAAAAGCAGGTAGTAAATCTCGTCTTTGTATTGTGTTTTGGGGTATTCAGACAGTACGCGTTCAAATGCAGCGATAGCACGGTTGGATTCTTTGAGGTCGAAGCGGTAAATTTTGCCCAGGTTGTAAAGCGCGTCTTCCTTTTTCTTTTGCGAAGCGGCAAATGCCGTATCCGATAGCGGAACGTCCTTTTTAAGCAATGCATGCACCTGATCCCATTCCGCGGTGCCTTTTTTCAAACCGGTATTTTCTTGAGTGGTCTGCGCGACGGCAGTGCTGTCAGTGCCTCCGGCTGCATTATTTCCTGCAAGCGACCGCAACGGGCGACTGCTTCGGCGCCAGTCATCTTCCAGCGGGCGGTTACCCCAGGCCCTTTTGAAGTCGATTTTACCTTTGTTAACCAATGCAGGGTCGTACAATTCCCAGCGGCGCTCTCCACCGGTTGCCAGCGGGTTGCCTCCACCTTGTTGCAGACTTGCATTCTGTGCGGCGATCTGTGCTTTTCTTGCCTTTTCTTCCTCTTCAAGCCGCTTTTTTTCTTTGGCTTCGATGATCGCGTCGATCTTGTTGTCCAATGCGGCCGGGTTCATTTTGGCGAGCCGTTGCAGGCTGTCCTCTGCCGAAACAATGGTGTACTGTGTCACAAAATTGTCGAGCGCCCGCTTTCTGTCGGATACCAGGCGGTATTCGGGCGCTTCCTGCGGGAGAATGGCCAATGCGCTGTCGTAATAAGCTTTGGACATTTCGAAATTTTCCCGCGATTCGTATTCAATCCGGGCCAGTTGCAGGTAAGTATAAGCCTTTTGCTGCATGTTGCCTTTTGATGCCGCTGCTGCTTTTTGCAAATAACTTACCGCTTCCGGTATCTGTTTTTTGTGCTCGGCCAGCAAACCCATCGTGAAATACACCCGGTCTTTCAGGTCGTCGTTTTTACGGTCGCGGAGCATTTTGTCAAAACCGACATTGGTAATGTCGCGCTCCGGGTTCAGTACCACCGCGTTTTGCAGGGAATTCATATTGGAATAAAAGCCGAGGTCGTAATTGGGCTTATTCCGGTTGACGCTCTTATAATGCCTGTTAGCCAATGCATACTGGCCGAGGCGATCGTACATCTGCGCAGCCGCGAAATGAATGCGCGCGGTTTCGGTCGATTTCTTCAAAAGCGGGAATGTCTCTTCCAGGATGGCCACGGAAGTCAGGTACTCCCCGTTTTGCTGGTGCAGGTATGCTTTGGTAAGGTAAAAATCGCGTTGCGATGATTTGCTGAGCGGCTGCTGGCTGAGGTGCTCCGCCACGCCTACTGCATTGGAATAGTCCTTATGCTCGATATAGGCCCGCATGAGCAGGATTAACGCATTGTTCTTATCATTCTCGTCACGCCCGTTTGCGTATACGTAACGCAATGCTTCCAGGCCGTCGGCCCACTGGCCCAGGTAAAGCCTCGATTTACCTAAAAGAATGTAGCTATTATCGATCCATTTGCTGTTCTGGTGCTTCTCGGCCACGATCGACGCCTTTTTGATCGCATCCAGCAACTTGGGTTTCACCGGCTGCGCGAGAATGGAATCCATCGGAAGCAGTATCGGAAGCAGGCTGTTGTAATTCTCCTTGTAAGCCTTCTGCATTTCATATTCCGCTTCCAGCATATCCTGCTCTGCCATAAAATAGGCATTGTACCGCGCCGATACATTGTGAAAGGTGATGGCACCCGGCCGTGAACTGTACTGCGAGCAGGCAGCTACGACGATCATCATGACAAGTAGCGGTAATGTGCGTCGGATATGGGAGGTAAAACGGTCGATCACGAAATTGACTTTATGGGATGTTCGTCTATGTGCCAGGTTTACAAACCTAAAACGGTATTTTCAATAAATGCGTATCGAAGATAATGCCATTTGCAAAATTTGAAGCAATTTTACCCTGATATTCTACCATTGTTTTTCAACCGAAACGGTTAGCCTCTGAATTATGGAAGATCCGAAAAAGCCCAATGGCAAAGGCCAGTCGACACGCTTCCTGAAATACTCGGGAATGGCGATGCAGATGCTGGGCACCATTCTGGTGTTCACCTACGGGGGTTACAAGCTCGATGAATGGCAGCAGAACAAGGTGCCTGTGTGGACGCTCGTACTCTCGCTAGTCTCCATTGCGGCCTCCCTCTACCTGTTGATAAGAAGTTTTACCAAACAATAATCGCTCCCCGCAGCCGCACGCGCATGCTTCGTACCCTGATCGCAACCATTTTGCTCGGAATTGTATTTTTCCTTGCTCAAAGATTTCACGCCGATTCTTTCCTGCATCCTTATATATGGTACATTCTCGTGTTCTTTTTCGGACTCGCGTTTCTGGTTCACCGGCTCATAGAATTCGGAATGCGGAACAAGCGTGAGAAATTTGTCACATTTTACATTTCCAGCATCGTTGCGCGGATCATTCTGAGCATCATTTTCATCGGCCTTTTTTTGTATAGAGGGCTAACTGATTCATTCCTATTCGTTATCAACTTTTTTGCACTCTATTTATTTTACACATGCTTTGAAATATATGGTTTGTATCGTAACTTGCGCCGCGATTGACAAAGCATAGTATTTCAAGCATTTATGTATACCCATCTGAGACGGTTTTTTACTATCGCCCTTATAGCGGCAACATGCGTTTTTAACCTCCCGGCCCGCGCCGACGAACCTGCCCAGCACGAAGCCGGAAAGATCGCCGAAGCCGTGAACCAGGAAGAGCATAAAATTGAACATAAGCTTGAAGAGCACGAAGCGAAGTTCAATATCGGAGAAATGATCATGCACCACATCGCCGACTCCCACGAATGGGAATTCTCGCACGGTGTAGTCCTTCCGCTTCCTGTAATCCTTTATTCGGAAGACCGCGGTATCGAGGTTTTCATGTCTTCCAACTTCCACAACGAACACCACGAATACAACGGCTACCACCTGGTACACGGTGAATCGGAGCAAATCGTGCCTGTTGACGAAGCGCGTAAAATCTACGACTTCTCGGTCACGAAAAACGTAGCTTCGATGCTCATCAGCGCATTGATCCTGATCCTCGTTTTCACAGGCGTTGCAAGCTTCTATAAAAACAGCAAAGGCAAAGCGCCAAAAGGTTTCGCATCGGCGATGGAGGTAATTATCCTCTTCATTCGCGACGAAGTAGTGAAACCGAACGTAGGCCCGAAATACGAAAAATACCTGCCTTACCTGCTCACGTTGTTCTTCTTTATCCTGATCAACAACATCATGGGTCTGCTTCCGGGCTCGGCTAACCTTACCGGTAACATCGCCGTAACCATGACATTGGCAGTGCTTACATTCATCGTGGTTCACCTGAATGCAAACGGCAACTACTACAAGCACCTTCTGGCACCGACCGGCGTTCCGGCACCGCTGTTGATCATCATGATCCCGGTTGAGATCGTAGGTGTGTTCATGAAGCCATTCTCCCTGATGGTCCGGTTGTTCGCCAACATTACGGCAGGCCACATCATCCTTTTAAGCCTTTTCGGTCTGATCTTTATTTTCCAAAGCTTCGTGATCGCCCCGGTAATCTCCCTGTTCGCATTGTTCCTGAACTTCATCGAGATCATGGTAGCGTTCATCCAGGCGTTCATCTTCACACTACTATCGTCCATGTACATCGGAAGCGCTATCGAAGAGCATAGCCACGCCGACCACGGACACTGATTCTGAATCTCTTTTTTATTAATTTATATTTTAAAACAAACAAATTATGTTCGCTCAAATTTTGCTTCAAGCTGCTGAACAAGGTGGTGCAGGTCTTGCAGTTTTCGGTGCTGCTATCGGCGCAGGTCTTGCTGCTATCGGTGCAGGTCTTGGTATTGGTAAAATCGGTGGTAGCGCTGTTGAAGGTATCGCCCGTCAACCAGAAGCTGCTGGTGCAATCCAGACTGCCATGTTGATCATCGCGGCTCTTATCGAAGCGGTAGCGCTTTTCGCAGCGGTAATCTGTCTGCTTATCTCTTTCAAGCTTTAATAGAGCTTCCCGAAAGGGGAACGTTGCCCCGGCGCGCTAGGCCCGGATGCAATGCAAAAACATTCTCGTGGGAGCATTAGGCTTCCACGAAATTTTAATAAGAAGAGAGAAGATTTTAGATCGTTCTTACACTCAAAAACTCATTTAACTATGTCATTGCTTACTCCAAACCCAGGCCTTATTTTCTGGATGCTGGTAGTATTTTTGCTGGTAGTGTTCATCCTGTCCAAATTCGCCTGGAAACCCATCCTGAAAGGTTTGAAAGACCGCGAAAACGAAATCCAGGGTGCGCTTGACCTCGCAGAAAAAACACGTGCTGAAATGGCACAATTGAAGTCGGACAACGAGAAACTGATCGCAGAAGCGAATGCTATCCGTGACCAGATCCTTCGTGACGCGAAAGATGCATCCGACCGCACCATCGCAGAGTCGAAAGACAAAGCGGCGATCGAAGGCCAGAAAATCATTGAAAGCGCCCGCGAAACCATCCGCAACGAACAAGCGCTGGCCGTGAGCAAAATCAAACAGGAAGTAGCTACACTTTCATTGGAAATCGCTGAGAAAGTATTGCGCCGTGAATTGGCTGACAAGGCAGCACAGGAAAAACTGATCGCTGACCTGGCAACATCTGCACGTTTGAACTAATCAGCATTTAAAATCTCATTCCGATGTCAGTAAGTATTGTAGCATCCAGATATGCAAAATCGCTGATCGAGCTGGCGAAAGAAAAGAACGTGCTCGACACGGTTTATCAGGATATGCTGCTGTTTAAAGATACAGCAGACCAGAACCGCGGACTGATGCTTGCATTGAAAAGCCCGGTAGTGCGTCACGAGAAGAAATCAGGCATTCTGAAAGGTCTTTTCAAAGAGCGTGTTAGCCCGGTATCATTCGCGATATTTGATATTATCACCAAGAAAAACCGGGAATCCATTCTCGACGAAATCGCGGTGGAATTCATTAAAGCCTATAACAGCTACAAGGGAATCGAAAAGGCGACGGTGGTAACCCCTACCCCGCTGACCGACGAACTTCGTAAGCAATTCACCGATATTGTTGCCAAGGCAACCGGAAAGACGGTTGAACTCGCCGAGAAAGTAGATAATGCTTTGATTGGCGGATATGTGTTGACAGTAGGCGACCGTCAGATTGACGCTTCACTGCGCAGCCGTTTGAACGAACTTAAATTACAGTTAGTAAACTGAAATTTTTATCTGCATAATTTGGAAGACCCGGCTGCGATGCGGCCGGGTCTTTTTTTATGCTAGACTTTCATCTTTATTACATTCTTGTAGCTCGTTTCAATAGCCTGTACCGGCGGTACTTTCGCTACGTCCTGCTCCACGAAGAAATGCGTAAGGCCCGCGAGTTTACGGTTGGCGAAGATCTTCGCGAAATCGATAGAACCGGTTCCTACCTCGGCAAATGAGCCGTCCTTTTTGTCCATATCCTTCACGTGCCACAATGGGAAACGGCCAGGATATTTCTTGAACAATGCAACCGGGTCCAGACCTGCTTTTACGATCCAGTACAGATCCAATTCCAGCTTCACGAGCTTTGGATCAGTTTTGCCTGCAATGTAGTCGTAAGGCAGTTCATTGCCGATTTTCTTGAATTCGAAATCGTGGTTGTGGTAGCCGAATTGAAGGCCTGCTTTCTTCGCTACTTCACCCGATTTGTTGAACAGGTCCACGTAGCTTTTGTACTGATCGATCGTCTTGCGCTCCGATTCGGTCAGGTAAGCGCAGTTCACGTACTTCTGACCCAGTTCTGCCGCGTCATCTACTGCTTTCTGCCAGCCGTTGCTCAATGTACCTTTGGCTGTTTTGTTCTCCACACCGGCGCCATAATGGCCGCTTACGGGGTTAAGGCCCAGGTCACTGAGAATCTTCTTCATTTCCTTGGCCGTTTTGCCGAAGAATTTGCCGTCAGAATAGCCATAAAGCTCCACTTCCTTATAACCGACTGCCGACACCTTTTTCAGCGTGCCGAGGAGGTCTTTCGATATTTCATTGCGAAGTGTGTACAATTGCAAACCGATTGGCGAAGGGGCTTTCACATCCAGGCTCAGCTTCGAGAGCATGGGCGTAGCCAGCATGAATGCGCCGGCTTTGAGGAACGATTTCCGGGAAATCTTTTCGTTGTAATCCATTGGTTAAGATTCGAAAAATTAAAAAATAAAACTACGGGGTAATATCAACGGCGCCGGATGCCGAAAGCTTGCGCTTGGTATCGTCGTCGAGCTTCCACTCCTGCGTGAAATAATTATCGATCATCAGATTGGCAGCCGAATCTTTAAAGAAAATAATGTCTTTGAACTCTGAAAGCTTGCGATGCATTACCGGCACGAACGGGAAACCTTCATCCTTAATGCCAGCCCACCACGGCAAGCCGGAACTTACCGCTACATAATGTCCCTCCATGGGCAGCACATAGAACAGCCCGTGAGCTGTATCGCCCTTCTTCAAATGCACCGGCAGCTGAGCGGCATACTGGCCGATCAATGCATTACTTTCTTTGGTACCAAATAAAATCAGGTTAGCACTTTCAATGTCGCTCGGCCGCACTTCCTTATCGGCCAATACGCGCGGAAAGAACATCACGCGGCCCAGGAACTCACCGCGGTACTGCGACCAGCTTGCAGCCTGCGTAGCAATGTCGACACGCTTTTTCAGCTCTTCCGGCAAAGGATTATCAGCCGTTCCGTACACATACACATGACGCGAAGAGAATGCGGCAAAAATCGGCCCCTCCGCACCTTTTTTCTTACCTGTGTAAATCGACATGATGGTCGCCCCTTCCACAGCCCATTTGCCGCCAGCAGTTTCGCGGAACAGGGTTACTACACTATCGGTCTTCGCATTCACATTTGAGCCATCGATTTTCAATGCCAATGCAGCGCCCGGCTTGAATTTTGGATGGCCTTTCAGGTTTAATGCAAACTTTTCAAGGTTCTTGGTGGTAATCTCTAATGCATTCTCCTTAGTAAACTTCGCATCGATCTCAGCCAGTTTTCCGGAAGCGAACCGGTTAAACTGTACCCAGAATGCCTTGTCATATTTGTATTGCTTACTCACAAACCGAACCTGGTTCGGATAGGGATTCCTCGTAAAATCCTTGAACCAGTCGAATATGTACTCGTTATCGTACGCATTCACCCAGCTATCATGTTTCACATCCACGAACTCTTTATAACTCACTTCTGCGCCCAGATCCTGCAAATGGCTCACCCATTTCTGCGTCCCGGCCACCGGTACCACCGGATCGGCGTCGCCGTGGAAGAAATGTACCGGGAAGTTCGTCGCATTGACTGCCAGATCGAATGTACCTGCGGGAGGCGCGGGGCACACGGGTGCGATGGCCGCCCAAATGTCCGGGCGCGTGAGGCCGATCCACAATGTTCCGCCGCCGCCCATAGAAAGGCCAGTCAGGTAAGTGCGGTTTTCATCGATTTTAAAGTGCTTTTTGACGTCGGCCAGCACATCGTACACATCCTGCTCCGGAATGCCCTGATACCCGGCCGTTCCGCGCGCGTATGGCGAGGCAACAATGTAATCCACATTCTCCCATTTCGGGAAGTAACGCGTGGCTTCCACGTCGGTTTCCCCTTCGGCATTGCTCTTACCAAATACTCTTCGTAATGCAAGCCGATGATTCGAGCCAGCGCCGTGAAGCATGATCACGAGGGGATATATTTTGTTTTCGTCGAAATTCTCGGGAAGATAGAGGCCGTAAGGTTGCTCGGTATCGTCGGCGTCGGAGAAAAATGTGAGGACCTGTGGGCCGGAAGGTAATTTTTGTGCAAACACGTCGGTATTAATTGCTGCAATACTGAGCGTTAAGCCCAGCACGGCGCTTTTCCAGTTAGGTCCCATTGGTTATACGAATTTTCGATGGCTAAATATAAATAAAAAAGGCAGGTCTTCCGACCTGCCTTTCAAGCTAACTTCTGCTTTCAGAGCAATGCAAATCTAGTTTGCCAGCTCTTCTTCCTTCTTGCGAACACTGATAACGAGTTGTTCACTCTTCTCTTCATGATCGGCCACCAGTACATCGCCTTCGCGCAGGTCGCCTTTCAATATTTCTTCTGCTACGGGATCTTCCAGGTATTTCTGGATCGCCCGATTCAAAGGACGCGCTCCGTATTGCGGATCGTAACCTTTTTCGGACAAGAAATCCTTCGCAGCTACTGTCAGTTCAATTTCATAACCCAGACCTTTCACACGGCTAAACAATTTGCCCAGTGAAATGTCGATGATGCGGTGCAAGTCTTCGCGTTGCAGCGAATTGAACACGATCACATCGTCGAGACGGTTCAGGAACTCCGGAGAGAATGCTTTACGCAATGCGCTCTGGATGGTACCTTTCATAATGTCGTCCTGGTTCTCGGATCTTGCTTTGGTAGAGAAACCGATTCCTGTTCCGAAATCTTTCAGGTCACGTGCTCCGATGTTCGAAGTCATGATGATGATCGTGTTACGGAAATCGACTCTTCTGCCCAAACCGTCCGTCAAAATACCGTCGTCGAGCACTTGCAGCAGGATGTTGAACACATCCGGGTGCGCTTTTTCGATCTCGTCGAGCAATACCACGCTGTACGGCTTGCGGCGGATTTTCTCCGTCAGCTGGCCACCTTCTTCGTAGCCCACATATCCCGGAGGCGCTCCTACCAAACGCGATACGCTGAATTTCTCCATGTATTCGCTCATATCGATGCGCACCAGCGAGTCGTCTTTATCGAACAGGTAAGTCGAGAGCACTTTCGCGAGCTCGGTTTTACCAACACCCGTTGGTCCAAGGAAAATGAATGAACCGATTGGTTTCTTAGGATCTTTCAAACCAACGCGGGTTCTCTGGATCGCTTTCACCAGTTTCTCGATCGGCGGGTCTTGGCCAATAACTTTCGCTTTCAGCTCGTCGGCCATGTTCAGCAATTTCTTGCCTTCATCCATCGAAACGTTGGTCACAGGAATACCAGTCATCATCGCAACTACCTCAGCTACATTGTGTTCTGTGACAGTATAGCGTTTCTGCTTGGTTTCTTCTTCCCATGCCAGTTTAGCTCTGTCCAACTGGTCGATCAGTTTTTTCTCACGATCTCTCAATTGTGCGGCTTCTTCGTATTTCTGGCTTTTTACAACCCGGTTTTTCTCCTGCTTGATATTCTCGATTTGTTCTTCGAGCATCAGAATATCCTCAGGAACAGTAATGTTGCTGATATGTACGCGCGCTCCAACCTCATCAAGTACGTCGATAGCCTTATCCGGCAGGAAGCGGTCGGTAATATATCTTTCCGACAATTTCACAGCAGTGCTGATCGCCTCGGGCGTATAGTTCACGTGGTGGTGATCTTCGTATTTGTCCTTGATGTTGGTCAGGATCTGGATCGTTTCTTCGATCGAAGTCGCATCCACCATCACCATCTGGAAACGACGGGCCAATGCGCCGTCTTTCTCGATGTACTGGCGGTACTCGTCGAGCGTGGTAGCTCCGATACATTGGATTTCCCCGCGCGACAATGCCGGTTTAAACATGTTCGAAGCATCCAGCGAGCCTGATGCACCACCCGCGCCCACGATCGTGTGGAGCTCATCGATGAACAGGATCACATCCGGTGATTTTTCCAGCTCGTTCATAACCGCCTTCATTCTTTCTTCAAACTGGCCGCGGTATTTGGTACCGGCTACCAGAGAAGCCAAATCGAGCGTTACGACGCGCTTGCCGAAAAGCACGCGAGATACTTTTTTCTGAACGATCCGCAATGCGAGGCCTTCTGCGATGGCTGTTTTACCAACACCAGGCTCGCCGATCAGGATCGGGTTATTCTTTTTACGACGGCTAAGTATCTGGGCCACGCGCTCGATCTCTTTCTCACGTCCGACGATCGGGTCGAGCTTGCCTACTTCCGCCATTTTGGTTAAATCCCTTCCAAAGTTATCCAGGACAGGTGTACGGGACTTTTCAGCACCTTTGGATTCTTTACCGGAAGATGAGCCGCTTCCACCTCCAAACATTCCGCCTCTGGCTTCATCATCCCCGTCTTCGGTCTCCGGCCCCATATGAGGTCTGGATCCGGATGATTGATATTCTAACATTTCCTTGATGACTTCGTAGTTAACATTGAACTTGTGCAATATCTGGGTCCCTACATTGTCTTCATCACGCAATATCGAAAGAAGCAAATGCTCGGTACCGATGAGCGTGCTTTTGAAAATTTTAGCTTCCAGATATGTAATCTTCAATACCTTCTCCGACTGCCTCGTCAGAGGGATATTCTGTAAATTTTTGACATTATTCGTGGCTGCACCTTTGGTTGCCTGCTCGATCGTCTGGCGGACGTCATCGAGCGAAACGCCGAGTTTTTTCAGCAACCCTATGGCTACACCATCTCCCTCACGGATCATTCCTAATAACAAGTGTTCTGCACCAATGTAATCGTGACCCAGGCGGAGGGCTTCTTCCCGGCTCATTGAGATTACCTCTTTCACTCTATTCGAAAATTTTGCTTCCATTGTGTAGCAATAAAAAAGTGTTTATTAAATCTTAAACGCTACTTTTTCCCTGTTTGTTCAAAATAGCTTTGATTGAGACTTACAGGATCTTAACAAAACACTTTTTGCTTCCGGCCCCATATTAAAGAGTAAATCAACAATACTTAAATTCCCCACAAAATCATTCCCGAAGGTTTGGTAATAAGTTGTCGGGCTGTAATATTTATGCAAATCCGGCTGTTTTCGGTTGTTTATGAACGATATAGCGTTTACAGCGCCTTTTTCATCCATTTCAACTCCTGACAAATTGTACTGAATCTCCTTTTTAATACCAGTCAATCTAAGACAAATTGTCAACAATTCATAGTTCAGATCGACCAGATATGCCAGCTTCTTCTCGTAAACGCGCCTGAATTCGTGCACGTAATACTCGTAAAAAGGGGACTTTCCGTAGGCTGACTGCAGGCAACCCAGATGGCGCCTCGTCCAATCCTGGTTATAGTCGATCAAAATATCTTTCGTGGAGCTCGCTGCCTCATATCCTTTCACGGGGATCGTCAGCGTATCTATTTTATTAGTAGTGAGTACATCGCAGCGATTTCTGTAAGTCTGCTTCACATACCTCTCCTCAATATCGATGTAGACCCGGTCGTACTGTAATATACAGGTAAAATACTCTAAACAAGGCAGATACTGCAATTCAATCCGTACTTCCGTGGACTGATCCTCTTTAACTAAAAAATCCGACACTATCAAATATGGTAAAGGCTTATGATATTATCAAAAAATTTATAATAATTATTTTGTACGGTCAACAATGTTCAACAGCAACTTAAATCATTACAATTTTTGATCTCACAGGAAGATACTTACATCGCCCAGGCCCTCGCGAATGATCTCAAAATCATCGCCATCCGCCTTCACAATGGTTGACGCCACGTTGCCTCCGTAACCCCCATCCACCACCATATCCACCAGGTGCTGAAACTTCTCAAAGATCAGTTCCGGATCGGTCGAATACTCGATGATCTCGTCGTCGTCGCGGATGGAAGTCGTCACGATCGGGTTCCCTAACTCTTTTACGATCAAACGGGGAATAAGGTTGTCCGGCACCCTGATTCCGACCGTTTTTTTATTGGTATTCAAAAGCTTGGGCACATTACTGGTCGCTTCCAGGATGAAGGTATAGGGCCCGGGAAGCACCCTTTTCATGGTCTTGAATGCCGTATTGCCCACTCGCGCGAAGTCGGAAATGTGGCTCAGGTCGTAGCAGATAAATGAAAAGTCGTTTTTCTGGGGCTTGATGCCTTTGATACGGGCTATTTTCTCGACGGCGCGCGTATTGTAGATGTCGCAGCCGAGACCGTAAACCGTATCGGTCGGGTAAATCACCAAACCTCCGTCGCGAAGGCAATCCACTACCTGACGGATGCGTCGCTCGTCAGGATTTTGGGGATAAATTTTAACAAACTCAGCAGGCATAAGGAAATTTTACTTTTTGACCTAACAAAATCAAAATGCAAATCCTTCCTGCGGTGTTAACTTTTTTAAGTTTTCGATATAGAAGCGGTAAGCGAAATTCACCGGCAAATGCAGCCTGCACATCAGGACGATCAGCTCTGTCTGCAACCCCGGATTCTCGATATAGTTCAATAACCGGCGGAAACGAACAGCCAGCTCAAACTCCTGCGCGTACAGACATTTACGGATAAATGTACGTATGCGCTGCGCCAAAAGATCGAACTCTTTCTGATCGCGGTTAAGATCGTAGGCTTTGTTACAAACGGCATAATAAGATTGCAGCATTCCGCTTCCCTTTTTATAAACACCCGTGGAAAGCGAAGTTTTCAACACTCGCTTTTTGGTGAGGACCTGGTCGAGGTAGAAGTATTTGAAACGAACGGAGGAACGGACCCAGAAGTCGAAATCCTCAAATGCGAGGGTCTCGTCATAGCCGCCAAGTTGCTGCAATGCAGCCGTCCGCATCATCATGGTAGGCGTGCAAATGAAGTAGCGTTCGAGAATATTTTTATAAACATCGCCGGATGGAACCTTGCAAGTCGCATTGCCCCTGTTGTCGATATTATAATGGTTATGCAACAACTGGCCTGCCTTTCCGATATACCTTGCATTTGTAAAAACTACGGCATAATCATCCGGTAATGCTTCGAATGCCTGAACCTGCTTCTCGATCCGGTCGGCCATCATCACATCGTCACCGGAAAGGTCGATCACGTATTTACCTTGTGCGATAGTAAGTCCCTGGTTGAATGCCCTGCAAAGCCCGATATTGTTGCGGTTGCGGATTACCTGAAAGGCAGGCGCCTTCCCTTTAAAACTTTCGATAACACCCAGCGTATTGTCTTTGCTCGCATTGTCGATGACGATCAGCTGAATGTATGGATAAGTCTGGTAAAAAACGGAAGCCAGGGCTTCCTCAATGTACTTTTCCTGATTAAATGCCGTCAGGATAACTGTAACGAGTGGTTGTTCCAAGTTTGTCATGATGTACGCTCCAAGCGGTCCCTTCATTACGGTGGTAGATTCGGAGGGGAAAAGGGCACCGCAGCACAAAATTACCAACAACAGGCCGGAGATGCCGATAATGTTATTATCCGGCAAATCACCGTTTTAAAGCACGCCTGGAAGCCACGCGGTTGCGCGCCCGGCTAATGCTCGCATTGATTTCAAATCCCAGAATAATTACAAATGCGAGCAAATAGATCCAGATCATCAGCGCGATCATGGTGCCGATCGAGCCATAGAGCTTGTTGTAGGAGCTGAAACGGGAAAGGTAGAAGGAAAAACCGTAGGTAGCCGCGAGAATGAGTACGGAAGCAATCACCGAGCCTGCATTCAGAAATGTAAACTGCCGCCCGTGTGAGGGCGCGAACCGGTAGATAATCGAGATCGTCAACATCAGCGAGCCAAAACTGATCAGGTAACGCAGGATATTCAGCAACGCGATCAGCCAGTTGTCGCGGATAATGTGCCACTCGCCGACGATGTTCATCACCGCATCCCCGACAATCAGCAACACGATAGAAAGGAACAGCACCGCGATCAGCAGCAACGTAAGCATCATTGCAATGCCCCGGATCGCCAGGAAACCGCGCGTTTCGGTATCATCATACACCATATCGAATGCCCGCATGAGCGACATCATACCGTTCGTGGAGGCGATCATGGCAAAAATAAAACCGAGGGAAAGTACACCCGAGCGCGGGCGGCTCACGATATCGAGGATCGTCTGGTCGGCAGCCTGGAAGGTACCGGCAGGCATATTTTCCCTCAGCAGATCCAAGATCTGCTGATCGAGGTTTTCGATCGGGATGTAGGGAATGAGGGTAAAAAGGAAGATAATCCCCGGAAACGCGGCCAGAACAAGGCTGTAAGCCACCGCCGAAGCCCGCTGATCGATCTCGTGCTTTTGATTACTGTGAACCAGGTTCAGGATAATGTCGTACAACGATACCGTTCCCCGGAACAGCATCGTTTGCTGTAACCAGAGGATAATGCGCTTGATATGACGGTTTTTCAGCAATCTTTCAAGCATAACCGGCCGCGTGTTATCCCTTCGGTTCAAAATAAGGTCTTAGTTTTTCCAACAGCTTATCCGGCGCCGGGCACAATTTGCCGGTATCCATTCGCTGGAAAACCAATGTCGTATCCCCGGTATTGAGCAAAACGCGTTCCTGATTGCGGATTTCATAGGCAAACCGGATGCGTACGCCGGGTAATTCCTCGATTTTGACAAGAATATTCAGCTCGTCGTCATAACGGGCTGGTTTCAGGTATTTATAATGGCACTCGTAAACGGGCATCATTACACCCGAATCCTCCATCGCCTTGTAATGAAAATCCAGGCTGCGCAATGCTTCTACCCTGCCGATCTCATAGTACCGCGCATAATTTCCGTAATACACATATCCCATCTGGTCGGTATCGGCATACCGCACGCGAATTCCTTTGACTTCGTGAACAAACATCCTTACTTCATGATTTTCAACCGGTTCAACTCAGCCTGGTAAAGACGCGCATTGTTGAGGTGGTCGGTATAATTGGTGGCAAATGCGTGGTACCCCGAAAGATCCGCTTTGGCACACATATAAGTATAATCGTGCTTTTCGTAGTTCAACACCGCATCCAGCGACTTGAAATCCGCCACGCGGATGGGTCCCGGAGGCAAGCCGGTATTCACATAAGTATTGTATGGCGATTTGATCAGCAACTGCTGGTTCAGAATGCGCTTGATAGCGAAGTCGCCCAATGCGAATTTGATCGTAGGATCGGCTTGCAGCGGCATATTGGCATGCAGACGGTTAATATATAAGCCAGCCACGCGCGGACGCTCATCCACTTTGCGCGCCTGCTCTTCCTCCACGATCGAAGCCAGGATCGAAACCTGAACCGGTGTCAGACCGATTTCCTTTGCCCTTGCAACCTTCTCGTCGGACCAGAATTTTTTGTATTCACTGTGCATCCTGTCGAGGAACTTCTCGGTGCCAGTAGTCCAGTAAATTTCGTAGGTATTAGGGAGGAACATGGATACGATCGTCAATGTATCGAGGCCATACTTGTTGCAAACCGCCGGGTCGTTTAGTGCCTTGCGGAAACTATCTTCTCCAAATTCAAAGCGCGAACCAATGCGCTTGATCAGGTCTTCTTTCAGGCGGATATTGTTGAATGTCAGCTTCACAGCATCCTGGCTGCCCGACGAAAGCTTTTTAATCACCTCATAGTTATTGCTTTTCGGCTTGATCACATAGCGGCCCGGCTTCACTTTTTCAGTGTATTTCAAAAATTTAGCCAAAAACTGGAATGAAATGTGGTCGTTAATAACCTCGTGCTTGTTCAGTGTGTCCAGAACGGTTTTGTAAGTAGCGCCTTCGGGAATGAGCAACACAAAGCTCGACTCTTTATCAGCCTGCAAGTTCGGCGTCCGGAAAATCTGCCAGAAGTAGAAGGTAAATGTGGTGGCCAGGATCGCAATCGTGATGAACAATCCTATTTTAAAATTACGCGACATATGTTTCAGCGGTCAGCCGTCGGCCGTCAGTTTTTTTAGTTTTATAAATTGATTTCAAATGGTATGCCGAAACGCTTCGCCAACTCATCGAGTGACAAAACTACCGGTTCGAGCAGTTTGATACCGTTCACACTGCGATCCGCCTCCATTTCACGTTCGGGGTCGCCTGGAATAAGCACTTTCTCGCCATCCACAGCCCGCGCATTGCGGAATGCACCGATCCATTTGTCCATATCGGCCTTAAACTCATCGGCCGGACGGAAGCCGTCCACACGCATCGCACCCAGGAAATGCCCGGTACCAAGCCCGACGCTCTGCTGCACGCCCATAAAACCGGCAGTGGCAAATGGCGGCACCCACGGCCCAAAGTTAGCACCGGAAAGCACACCGGAGAAAATATCGACGATCGCGCCGAGGCCATAACCTTTATGGCTGCCATGTTCACGATCCGAACCGAGGGGCAGCAAACCGCCCCCGCTTTTTACGGCATTGGAATCGGTCGTAGGGTTACCATCGGCATCCTGCGCCCATCCCAGCGGCGCGGGAAGGCCTTTTCTTTGTAATATCTCAAACTTACCATAGGCCACAGCCGTCGATGCGAAGTCTGCCACAAAGGCAGGTTCCGTCAATGCAGGTACCGCAACGGCAATCGGGTTGGTACCTAATAATTTATCCAGCGAGAAGGTCGGGGTAACGAGCGGCGCGGCATTGGTCATGGTCCAACCGATCATATCCTTCTGCAATGCCAGCATGGCGTGATAACCCGCAATGCCGAAATGGTTTGAGTTTCTAACCGATACCCAGCCCGAACCTACCTTTTCAGCCTTTTCCATGGCAATTTCCATAGCTTTCGGCGCTACTACGAGGCCTAACCCGCGGTCGCCATCCACCACGGCGGTACTCGGCGTTTCGTAGGCGATGGTCACATTCGGTTTCGGGTTCAGGCGGCCGTGATCATAAAGCCTCACATAACCCGCCAAACGTGCGATACCGTGGGAATCCACACCGCGCAAATCCGCGCTGACCAACACTTCGGAAGCCAGCCTGGCTTCCTCCTGAGAACATCCTATTGCCAGAAAAACCTGCTCGGTGAAATGTTTTAAATAACTGGCCTGATACATATACGTCAAATAATGAACTTCTTGCTAATTTTGCCCTACCGCCAACCAGCGCGCCCTGCGTGCGGCGCCCGGCGTGCAAATATGGAAATTAAAAACTCATTCCTCAAACGCATCATCAGCTACTTCATCCGGGGGCTCGTGCTGGTGGCGCCGTTGTACGCGACAGCCCTCATTATCTGGTCGGGCGTCGAATACCTCGACAGTATCCTTCCCATCGAAATCCCGATCTCGAACCAACAGATGGTGTATTTACCCGGTCTGGGCGTGCTGATCATCATTTTCGGCATTATCCTGCTTGGTTTCCTCTTCTCGACGATCGTCCCGCAATCTTTCTTCAAGTTCACCGAAAGCATTATGCGGCGCATACCGCTGGTGAGTTTGATATACTACTCCATTAAAGACCTCATTCTAGCATTTGTCGGGGATAAAAAGAAGTTCAACCAGCCGGTGCTGGTAACGATGTACAAGGATACTGATATCAAAAAGATCGGCTTCATCACCCAAACCGACCTCAGCCACCTCAAAATCGCCGATCATGTGGCGGTGTACATGCCACTCTCCTACTCGCTGTCGGGTGAGCTCTTTATTGTGCCCGCCGCGAACGTAACACCGGTCGAAGCCAAGGCCACAGACGTGATGAAGATGCTTGTATCCGGCGGTGTGTCTGTAAAGGTTTCGAAGGAAGAAACGGCTGAGGAAGACTAGTTTAACCCGTTTTTAATGAGCAACAATGCAACAGTTGTGCCCGTTTAAGAGAATGATTCCCTATATTTGAACCATTCTTTTAGTACTATGAGACTACTCCTTCCCATTGTCGTTTTGCTGTTCCTGGGGAATATCAAAGCATGGTCGCAAGACCATTATGACCCTAAGAAAACCCTTTCCAGTGAAGAACTCTTTCTGAAACAGGGTAGCAGCAACCGGGTAATCGCCACGCCGGGACAAAAATATCTGGTACTTGACGCGTCCCCGGTCATTGGTGGTTTCCACAGGTACCGGTTCTTTCCGGGCGACAATATCAAATTCCGGATGAAGAACGAAACGATACGCTTCAATGAAACGATTGCTTCCGTGGACGACACCGGTTTTACCATTGGTGTGGTGAACGAAGCCGTTGGGCGGATGGACTACCAGCACATTTTGCTGGAAGATATCCGGTTAATGAAGGTTTCAAAAAGAATCCCGTTCATTTCACAGGCAGCTCCGTTGCTTCCACTAGCGGGTTTGATCTTCATCGGGGCCGATTTTTTCAACAAAGGCGTCGACAACAAACGCTACACTACCGACACTTCCACGCTCGTCATCGGCGGCTCGCTTATGGCTGCGGGGTATATTTGTTATAAATTCACGTTCGCTTCCCTGAAAATCAATTCCAGGAATAAGCTAAAAGTGCTTGAAACCTATTAATTGCGAAACACCATATCCGAAAAGTGAAATCCATTCTCGTTCATCCCCCCCAACAACCCATACGTGCAGAAATACAGCTTGCCGCATCCAAAAGTGAATGTAACCGCGCGCTGATCATCAATGCGCTCACCGGCTTCCAGTCGGAGCTGACCAACATTTCCGAAGCCCGCGACTCGCAAACCATGCTGCGCCTGCTGAATTCGAACGACGCCGTTGCGGACGTGATCGACGCGGGAACGACCATGCGCTTTCTGACAGCCTACTTTGCAGTTACCAATCAGAAGAAAACCATGACCGGCACGCCTCGTATGTGCGAGCGCCCGATCGGCATACTCGTGGATGCGCTGCGCAAGCTCGGGGCTGATATTACCTACGAAAAAGTGGAAGGCTACCCGCCGCTCCAACTGAATGGTTTCAACTACTCGGGAAACAATGAACTGACTATGCGCGGCGACGTGAGCAGCCAGTACATTTCCGCATTGCTGATGATCGCACCGCAGCTTCCGAGCGGTTTGAAGATCAAACTCGAAGGTGAAGTAGGGTCAAGACCTTACATTGAAATGACTTTGAACCAGATGGCGCATTTCGGTATCGAATATATCGCCGACTGGGAACATAATATATTGACGATCCCCGCATTCAAATACCAGCCCAAACCTTACGCGATCGAATCCGACTGGTCGGGAGCGAGCTACTGGTACAGCATTGTGGCTTTGGCCGAAGACGCGGAAGTTGAATTATTGGGATTGAAAAAAGATTCGCTGCAAGGCGATAGCGCAATCGTCGACATCATGCGTCACCTCGGCGTAGAAAGCGTATTCACCGACCGCGGCGTGCTTTTGACCAAGATCCCTGCGAAAGCATCATTAGGCTGGGATTTTACCAACTGTCCAGACCTCGCTCAGACCGTAGCGGTTGTTGCCGCCATTAAAAAGATCCGCCTGTCGCTCACCGGTATCGAGAGCCTGAAAATCAAGGAAACCGACCGCGTTTTTGCATTGCAGCAAGAGCTGGCCAAGCTTGGCGCGGAATTGGAAGAAGTTGAAAAAGACCATTTGTACGAAGTTAACACCCTCACCGACATTCCTACCGACCCTGTACCGTCCATTCACACCTACGACGATCACCGTATGGCGATGGCGTTCGCGCCCGTAGGCATGGTAAGCGATATCCTGATCGAGGAGCCTGGTGTGGTTGTAAAATCCTATCCCGGTTACTGGAAAGACCTCGCGAAGGTTACCACCTGGGAAGAAGTTTAGAATATTCACCATCTGGAATTGTTTATGGAAACTGTCTGGTCGTTCCTGGCATCGGTGCCAGTTTGGCTCTACATTGTGATCGCCATTGCCGTCATCATCGCATTGAGGGATATTTTACAAA
This sequence comes from Dyadobacter soli, assembly GCF_900101885.1. Taxonomy (GTDB): domain Bacteria; phylum Bacteroidota; class Bacteroidia; order Cytophagales; family Spirosomataceae; genus Dyadobacter; species Dyadobacter soli. Next base: position 48,811 of record NZ_FNAN01000008.1, read on the forward strand.
AAAGGCACACCATTCAGCATAACTTTCCATTGGTAGGGCATTTCCGGTACATGATCGAGACGATCGGGCCGGAATTGCGCCAGTACATTGTAGCCAACAACCGGGAGGAGCTGCCGTTCAACCGCCGGCAGCGCTCCTGGATTTACGCTTCTTCCAAAAAGGAGAACAACTACCAGGGTTTCGGTACCGACCAGAACATGCAGGAGGCGGGTTATGTCCTCATCAAACCTTCGATGCTGCCTTACCGCGTGGATTCTACCCACAGCCACCACGTCAAAAACGGCAACGACCCACACCATTACACCATTCCGAGCGCCAAGGTGATCGGCAAATACCATGGTCGCAAGCGCCCGTACCGCCCGCGTTCGGTCGTGAATGTGAGCGCAATGAGTTACGGATCGCTTTCCGCACGTGCGATCGAGTCGTTGAATAAAGGCTCTTTCAAATTCGGCAACTACCATAATACCGGCGAAGGCGGCCTATCTCCCTACCATAAATATGGCGCGGACGTGGTTTTCAACATGGGTACCTCCTATTTCGGCGTGCGTGATGACGACGGCAATTTTGTAATGGAAAAGCTGGTGAAGCTGATGCAAAACAATCCAGCCGTGCGGATGATCGAGCTGAAACTCTCGCAAGGCGCCAAACCCGGCAAGGGCGGTGTGCTTCCGGCCAGCAAAATCACCGCCGAAATCGCCGAGATCCGCGGGGTACCGATCGGGAAAGACGTTGTGTCGCCTCCTTACCACAGCGCATTCTCGGACGTACGCGGCATGGTCGATTTCATTGAGGCAATGGCTGCTGCAACCGGATTACCGGTTGGCATTAAATCGGCGGTAGGAAAGACCGAAATGTGGGAAGAACTTGCAGACATCATGGTAGAAACCGGCAAAGGACCCGATTTCATTACCATCGATGGCGGAGAAGGCGGTACAGGCGCGGCGCCTCCATCATTTGCAGACCACGTGTCGCTGCCCCTAGTTTTTGCATTCAGTACGGTTTATAAAATATTCCAAAAACATAACCTTAACGATAAGATCACCTTCATAGCCTCGGGTAAGCTCGGACTGCCCGCACAGGCTGTAATGGCATTCGCGATGGGTGCCGACATCATCAACGTTGCACGCGAGGCAATGCTCTCTATCGGCTGCATTCAGGCGCAGACCTGCCACACCAACCGCTGCCCGACAGGCATTGCTACCAATAACAAATGGCTGGAATCGGGCATCGATCCGGCATTGAAGAGCGAGCGCTTCAACAACTACATGAAGACGCTGGCGAAGGAAATCATCGAAATCACACACGCCTCGGGTTATGAGCACCCCTGCCAGTTCGGAATGGCTGATATCGATATTTCAATGGGAGATAACAACCGCACGATTACGTTGGCCGACAATTATGGTTATCTCAAAACCGTCGTCCCTTTCCCCGGCATCAATGCATTGCTGGAATGCGACCACCTCGGAGGGCGCGATATACCGGGAGAAAAAACAGCCTAGCCACAGGATAACCTCCACAATTTTGCCTTTAAAGAAGTATATGGAAAAAGAAACAACGAGCGTTGCTTTCAAAAAACCGCGTCCATGAAAAAAACTTTACTGCTTACCGCATTTGCATTCCTGTTAGTCCAAAGTACTGTTCTAGCACAGAGCAACCCAAGGTATCTCGTGCTGTTTAAAGACAAAGCCAACAGTCCCTATTCCCTTGACAGGCCGACTGAGATCCTCTCGCAACGCTCCATCGACAGGCGGACAAAGCAGAATATCGCCATTACTTCCCATGACTTCCCAGTAAATCCGGGTTACCTCTTTGCCGTCCGCCAAATAGGCGCGAAGGTGATTTACCCCAGCCGCTGGTTCAACGGCGCATTGGTAGAAGCTTCCGATGCCCAATTGGCGGAAATCAAAAAAATGCCATTCTACAAAGGGATTGAGTTGAACCTGCCCGTTGCCAATATCAGTTCCCAATCTCCCGGCATTGCCCGCACGGCCGCAACCCATCAAAAGCTCGGCACGACAGAAAGTATCGATTACGGCCGAATGAACAATCAGCTTGCTTTGATGGAAGTGGCCGATATGCACCAAAAAGGCTTCCAGGGCGAGAATATGCTCATTGCAGTGCTCGACAATGGCTTTGCCAGCGGAAATGAAGTAGCGTATTTCAAACAGCTCCGCGACGAGAAGCGCATTATCGACACGCACGATTTCGTAGCACGCGATGGTAATGTATACAACGACGGCTTCCACGGCCTGAGCGTGATGTCTACCATTGCCGCCTACCTGCCGGGCACGCTCGTAGGGACTGCATTCAAGGCTTCATTTGCATTATATGTTACCGAAAACAACTTCGGCGAGTCGCCCTATGAAGAAATCACCTGGTTGATGGCGGCAGAACGCGCCGACAGCCTGGGCGCGGATGTGATCAACTCGTCGCTCGGCTACACGACTTTCGATGATGAATACAACACCCCGGCCTACAATCATACCTATAAGGATATGGACGGCAAAACGACGATCGTAAGCCGCGCCGCGCGCTATGCCACGCGGAAAGGTATAATAGTGGTAAACTCGGCGGGAAATGACGGAAGCAACAGCTGGCATTACGTGGGCGCCCCGGCGGACGTTGACTCGGTACTAACCGTCGGCGCGACCAATTACGACCGCAGTTATGCGTCATTAAGTTCTGTCGGCCCGAATGCGGCACAACAGCAAAAGCCCGATGTCGCAGCTGTGGGCGCGGGAACCATCGTCGGTGATCTCAACGGCGGCGCTACCAGCGGTTATGGAACGTCCTATTCGGCTCCGCAAATCGCCGGGGTTGCAGCCATTCTCTGGCAGGCATTTCCAAACCTCACCGCACAGCAGGTTATTTATGTATTAAAAAAATCGGGTCATCTGGCTGCCACGCCGAACAATATGCTGGGCTATGGCGTACCAAACCTCGTGAAAGCGCAGGAAATTGCTAAGGACGAGTTTTCTCCATTGGGTACCGAAGGCACATTGCTGAGCTCCGTCGTGCTTTCTCCCAACCCGGCGCAGGACGAAGTGACGCTTACGATCCCCCAAACGCTGATCGGCAAAATGGCGAATGTAAGCGTGTACGCGGTAAGCGGTGCAACCATGCATTCGGCTGCCGCGCGGCTCGCCGCCAAACACACCATTGCCACCGGCCAGCTCGCCTCGGGACTTTACCTGGTGCGCCTCAAAGTCGACGACCAGGAAAGGACGTTGAAATTTATAAAGCGGTAGTCTTCCGAACCATGCGCATGATCGACTCGGAGTCGTTGGAATGCTGTACTTCCGACACGGGTACCCATTGCACGTCTTTGGATTCGCTGTTCAGCACAATTTCCTGCCCTTCCGCCGCCTTGAAAGCGAAGCGGATATCGTAATGGTAATGCTCGGGGATCTCTTTATTGACAGGGATCAAATGTACGTCCACGTCGAAAATACCGTCTTTCAATGCATGCAGGTCGGTGATACCGGTTTCTTCCATTACTTCTTTCATGGCTACCTCCCGTACATCGGGATCTCCGTCGCAATGGCCGCCGGGCTGAAACCAGCGGTCGAGTTTGCGATGGTGCATGAGTAGTACCGCGTCTTTTCCCGGCGAAAGTACCCAGCCCGATGCGGTAATGTGGCCAATCAGCAGGCTGCGTTCGAAACAATCGGGGTGCTGTTTCACAAAATCGACCGTATCGTTGTGCATTTCAGCCTCTAAGCCCGGCTCCGGTTCGTAGGCGGCGAGTAATGCAAGCAAACTGTCCCTTTTCATTTTTAGACTATGTGGTTTTTTCATTCTAATTTCACCACAAGTTTAACAACTGAAAGCAATAAACCACCTTATTCAAACAATGAAAAAGTATCTATTATCCATGTCCCTCGCTGCATTGCTGGCGACTGCGACTATCGCGCAGCGCGTGCCGGCACCAAGCCCCGCAGCCACCGTCATGCAAACCGTTGGTGTAACCGATTTCACCGTCAAATATTCCCGCCCGTTCATCAAAGGCCGCAAAGTATTCGCGCAGGAGTCTGCATTGGCCCCTTACGACCAGGTTTGGCGTACCGGTGCCAACATGGCTACCATATTCGAAGCCAGCACCGAGTTCACATTCGGCGGCAAGAAGGTACCAGCGGGCAAGTATGCATTGTTCTCGATCCCCAACGGCGCGGCATGGACGGTGATTTTGAACAAAAACTACAACCAGGGCGGCAGCGAAGGCTATAAAGAATCGGAGGACGTTGCGCGTACGATGGTAGTCCCTACTTCGAATGAATATAACGAAGCATTTAAAATTGAAATCGAACCGGTTACCGATAGCACGGCGTATCTGAACCTTTCGTGGTCATCGGTGAATGTGCCTGTACCTATCGCAGTAAGCACGGAGTCCCTTACATTGACTGCATTGAACAAAGCCGTAGCCGAAAAGCCTGAGGACGTGGCCACATTGCAAAGCACCGCGGGTTATTTGCTTTCAAAAGGCAAGGATTTGCAGGTAGCATTGTCATTGGCTGACAAAGCGATCGGCTTGAAAGAATCATTCGATGCATTGTGGACCAAAGCGCAGATCTTGAACAAACTAGGCAAGCCCGCCGAGGCAATCCCCGTAGCGCAAAAAGCATTGACAGTAGGCGCAGCCGCTCCCGACGGTGCCTACAACTTCTACAAACCACAGGTTGAAAAAGCCATCGCCGATATGCAGGCCAAAGCCGCACCGGTGAAAGAAGCGGTTTCGACTGTGAAGAAGAAAAAGAAATAAAAAGATTGTAGAAAGTACACATAAATGTCACGCTGAGCGTAGTCGAAGCGCGGTACGGTACCGCGCTTCGACTACGCTCAGCGTGACATTTAAGCTTTTTACCTAAAAAAACGCGGAACGCTCCATTGGTTACGCACCGCCAGTATCCTCAGCAAGATAATCACAATGGCTGATAAAATGAACGTGACATTCCGTTCTACACCGATACTATCCAGGATCAGGTACACGCATGCGCCTGTGAAACAAGCGGTCGCATATACTTCCTTCCGGTAAATGATCGGGATCTCGTTGGTCATCACATCACGGATCACCCCGCCCATAGTGGCCGTAAAAACGCCCATAATCACGGCAATCTCCGGCCTGACGCCCAGATTCAATGCCTTTTCAGTTCCGACCAGCGTAAAAAGCGCGATCCCGAAAGTATCGAAGAGGAATAGCGTTTTCCGAAGCCTGAGCAGGAATTTGTAGAAAATAAATGTAGCCAGGATGCCGAGGATAATGGCGTGGATGATGGTAATGTCGCTGATCCACACGAGCGGGTAACTGCCCAGGAGTACGTCGCGCAACGTACCGCCGCCAATGGAAGAAATAAAGGCTGTGAAGCTCGCACCAAACCAATCCTGGTGCTTCTGATCCTTCACAGCCAATGCGCCGGAAATCGCGAATGCGAACGTTCCGACAATCTCTAATATGTATTGAATGCTCATCCCGCGACGAGGGTTACACGGCTACCGGCGCCTTGATACCCGGCCATGGGTTGTAATTCACGAGCTCGAAATCCTCGAATTTGAAGTCCAGCACGTTTTTCACATCCGGGTTCAGCACCATTTGCGGCAATGCGCGCGGCTCGCGGCTGAGCTGCGTTTCTACCTGTTCCAGATGGTTGAGGTAAATGTGGGTATCACCGCCAGTCCATACGAAATCACCCAGGTCAAGGTCGCATTCGCGGGCGATCATCATCGTGAGCAATGCGTAGCTGGCAATGTTGAATGGTACCCCCAGGAACACATCCGCGCTGCGCTGGTAGAGCTGGCACGATAGCTTGCCCTTCGTTTCGCCGGCATCGGTATCGGGCGGCGCCACGTAAAACTGGAACAATGCATGGCACGGGTGCAGCTTCATTTGCGGCAGCTCCGAAGGGTTCCAGGCCGAAACGATAATGCGGCGCGAGTCGGGCGAATTTTTTAATTGCTTCAAAACTTCCTGCAACTGGTCCACCGACTTCCCGTCGGCGCCTTCCCAGCTCCGCCATTGCTTGCCGTAAACGGGCCCCAAGTCGCCGTTTTCGTCGGCCCATTCGTCCCATATCGACACGCCATGTTCTTTCAGATAACCGATGTTGGTATCGCCCTGCAAAAACCACAACAGCTCGTGAATGATCGATTTGGTGTGCACTTTCTTGGTCGTTACCAGCGGAAAGCCCTTTTTAAGGTCGAAACGCATTTGGTAGCCGAACACGCTGATCGTGCCGGTGCCGGTCCTGTCGGTTTTCCTGACGCCCTCTTTCAGAATGTGGCGCAGCAGGTCGTGGTATTGTTGCATGATTTTATTTAAACAGTCGCGATTTCAACGTCGTAAGTAATGGTCGCCAGCGCTTCCAGCTGGGCCGTCGCCGAGCAATATTTCTCCATCGAAAGGCCGATCGCACGTTGGATCTTGGACTCATCGAGGTTGTTACCTGCAAATTTGAATGTCAAATGGATCTTCCGGAACGGCTTGCGCTGCGTGTCGGGCTCCTGCTCGCGGTCGCCATCGGCGATAATGCGGAAATCGGTGATCTCCTGGCGCTGCTTTTTGAGAATGAGCACCACGTCGATGGCACTGCAACTGGCGAGGCCCATCAGCAACAGTTCCATCGGCCTCACGCCGAGGTTTTGGCCGCCGATTTCAGGCGAGCCGTCGGTATGTACTTTTACTTCGGAGGAACCGGTGCCTTCGAAATGGAAGGCGTCATCTACGCGGACTAGTTCTACTTTCATGATGGTTACTTTCTGTCTTTATGGTGCGAAGCTCTTGCTTCGTGCCCACTATTCGGAGGCCTCTGGCCGACATGCCAACCGGCACGTATAATCTCTTAAGCTTTTAACCCCGGCCAAAGTTCAAATATAATCGATCGGTCTCGAAAGGGCTAAGTCGGCGTGCAATTTCACGAAGAATAGCCTTATCTTCGGGTGCAGAAATCCAGCCTGCACGCGGCGGTCATGCACACAGTGGCATAAGTATTTTGAAGAAAACCACACAACCAAACACGCAACACCATGTGGCAGGAAGAAGATAACAAACTCAAAAAAAGCTTTTCGTTCAAGGATTTCCGCGCAGCTTTTGCTTTTATGACCAAAGTGGCCGATGTTGTGAACGAAATGGACCATCATCCCTACTGGGCGAATATGTACAACAAGGTCAGTTTTGAATTGAATACCCATGATGCCGGCGACACCGTAACCGAAAAAGACCACAAGCTGGCCGCGGCGATCGACCGGATTTATAACGCATGAAACTTTACATAGTACCCACGCCGATCGGCAACCTCGAAGACATTACATTAAGGGCTATCAACGTGCTGAAAAGCGTTGACGCTATTTTGGCAGAAGATACCCGCACCTCGGGCAACCTGCTGAAACACCTGGGCATTTCGAAGCCTTTGCACAGCTATCACATTCATAACGAGCACCAGACCGTCGCACGCGTAGTGGAACGCATCCGCAAGGGCGAGACGCTCGCGCTCGTATCCGACGCCGGTACTCCCGCCGTCTCAGACCCGGGCTTCCTGCTCGTGCGCGCGTGCATACGTGAGGGCGTACCCGTGGAATGCCTGCCCGGGCCTACCGCATTCGTGCCCGCGCTCGTCAATTCCGGCCTGCCCAGCGACCGGTTTACATTCGAAGGATTTTTACCGCATAAGAAAGGACGGCAAACGCGCTTGCAAAACCTCGCCAGCGAAGAGCGGACGATGATTTTCTACGAATCGCCGCACCGGCTTGTGAAAGCATTGCAGCAGTTCGCCGAGCATTTCGGGGCCGACAGGCAGGTTTGTGTTTCGAGGGAATTGAGTAAGATGTTTGAGGAAAATGTGCGCGGCACTGTCACCGAAGTGATTGCACATTTCGGCGACAAACCTGTAAAAGGCGAAATTGTGATCGTAGTGGCTGGCAAGGCCGATGAAAAGAAAAAATCGAATGACGAAGATGAGGATTGAACATTTAAGGTTAGTCACATTAATCTGCCTTTTGTGGCTGGCAGCGCCGCTTGTGTCGCGGGCGCAATTTGGTATCCTCAGTCCTTCGGCCAAAATAAGCCTCGTGACCGTGGCGCCGGGAACGGAGCTGTATTCCGGCTTCGGGCATAGCGTGCTTTGGGTGTACGACCCCATGACGGGCGTCGACCGGGCATTCAATTATGGTACTTTCCGTTTCGAGGAAGGTAATTTTTATATCAAATTTTTGAGGGGCACATTGCCTTATAGTATCTCCGTGTCGCCGCTCTCCTATCAGGTAGCGCATTACCAGGAAGAGAACCGCTCCATTTCCGAACAGGTTTTAAATCTTTCAGTACCCCAAAAACAAAGACTCTACAACTTTCTCGAAAACAACTATCTACCCGAAAACCGGGAGTATCAATACAAATTTTTCTACGACAACTGCGCCACCCGTATGACCGTCGCATTGAAAGCGGCTATGGGCGACAGCCTCATTTATAATGGTTATACCAAAGAAAAACTGAGCTTCCGCCAGTGGATCGACCGGTACGCATTCAAGCAGAACCCCTGGGCGGATTTTGGCATGGATTTGGCCATAGGCGCGCCATCCGACGAAATCGCGACACCCGAGCAAGCCACTTTTCTCCCCGATAACCTCGCCACGGCATTTACAGATGCGAAAGTAAAAACGGCGACAGGCACCGCGCCGCTGGTTTCAGAAACCCGCGAAATTTTCAAAGCAGCGCCATTCCCGCCGCCTACCCCGTTTACACCCACGGTTGTTTTCTGGTCGCTGGCGATCCTGACGCTGGCAATCACCTACTGGCAAATCCGTACCGAACGGATCAATTTCGTGTTTGATAAAGTGCTTTTCGGCATTGCGGGCCTGTCTGGCTGGATTTTACTGGGGCTCTGGTTCGGGACGAACCACGGCGTTACGAGCTGGAATTACGACGTACTCTGGGCATTTCCGCTGTGGATGCCGTTGATTTTCGCCCTTTCGAAAACCAAAAAGCCCTCTTGGTTTCAGTATTTGTTGATTTTTTATGCATTTCTGCTACTTTGCGCAACGGGCAATCTGGCGAAACACAATCTGGTGCTGATACCCATCCTGGCGATGCTGATCATCAGGGTTTACTATATTAACAATTCACTATCAAAAATTCCCCAAAAGGAAATTGCGTATGGATCTGGAGTTGCTGACACAAAAAACCATTGAAATAGTAAGGCAGGCGTCCTCATTTATCCAGCAGGAAGCGGCCCTTTTTTCTCGTGACAAAATCGAGTACAAAGACCTCAATAACCTGGTTTCCTACGTCGATAAGGAAGCCGAAAAACTGCTGGTAGCCGGTTTACAGGAACTTCTGCCCGAAGCCAGCTTCATTACCGAAGAAGGTACCACCGGCCAGGAGCCCGATCCCGAGGCATTGAACTGGATCATCGACCCGCTCGACGGTACCACCAACTTCATCCACGGCATTCCCGTGTATTGCGTGAGCGTAGGCCTGGCCCGTGGCAAAGAGCTGCTCGTAGGCGTGATCCACGAACCGAGCCTGAATGAAATGTTCTACGGCTGGCAAGGCGGTGGCGCGTGGTGCAATGGCAAGAACATTAAAATATCCACCGTACCGCAGCTCGCCGACGCCCTCATCGCGACCGGCTTCCCCTATTACCGCTTCGAGAAGCAGAAACGCTACATGTACATCCTCGAACTGCTCATGCAAAAAACGCACGGCATCCGCAGAATGGGCGCCGCAGCCGTGGACTTAGCCTATGTAGCAGCCGGCCGTTTCGACGGTTTTTACGAATACAACCTGAATTCCTGGGATATGGCCGCCGGAACGCTGCTCATCAAAGAAGCAGGCGGCACGGTAACCGACTTCAATGGAGGCGATAATTACCTCTTCGGAGGCGACATCATCGCAGCCGCCCCGGGAGCACATCCGGAACTCGTGCAGGTGATCAGCGAAAATTTCTGAACACATGCCAGGTCAGGAAATGGTCAAGAAATTGTCAAGTATAGTCAGGAAGTGGTCAAGGGTAGTCAGGAGTAGTCAGGGAATGATCATAAAATCGATGACAGAACATCAAATTACAATACCTGACCACACCTGACAATACACATTCACTCATTCACCCATTCACTCATTCACTCATTAAAGCGCCATGAACCTGAACGAACTCCAATACCCCATCGGCGAATTCCAATCTCAGGAAAGCTACACTCCTTCCGAGATCAAATCGAATATTCAGATTATCAGCGCATTGCCCTCCAAGTTTATCAACCTGCTGGGCAATTGGGATGATCACCGACTGGATACGCCCTACCGCCCGGATGGCTGGACCGTGCGACAGCTGATCCATCACGTCGCCGATAGCCATATCAATGCCTACACGCGTTGCAGGCTGGCGATGACGGAGGATAACCCGACGATCAAACCTTACGAGGAGCAGTTATGGGCCGAATTACCGGATGCGAAAACGGCGCAGGTCGAATTGTCGCTGCAACTGATCCGATACGTGCATTTGCGATGGGTACTATTGCTGAATTCTTTGGACGAAAACGACCTTGCCCGCACCTATTTCCACCCCGGATCACAAAAATCATATCGTCTGGACGAAGTGATCGCGAATTACGCATGGCACAGCGAGCACCATTACCAGCATGCATTCCGGCTTGCTCAACGGAACAATTGGCAGTAAAATACGGTTAACCGATCATGGAGCAGCAAATCATCATCTGGGCACTATTCCTCGTCGCGGCCGGCTACATGGGCTGGCGCATCTGGAAATCATTCGACCGGCGCAACACCGGCGGATGTGCCAAAGGGTGCGGTTGCGCTGCCGACAAAGTGAGTTCGGTTAAAATCAAATAATATACCCGTTCGCGAGAATGCAAAAGGCCCCAACCGGGGCCTTTTGACTTATATTCAAGTATCAAGTTCTACAACTTCCCTTCCTTAATCTCTTCCACAACCGCAGGATCGAGCAAGGTTGAGGTATCTCCCAAATTACTCACATCACCCTCGGAAATCTTGCGCAAAATGCGGCGCATGATCTTGCCTGAACGTGTTTTTGGCAAACCGGTTACGAACTGTACCTTATCAGGCTTCGCAATGGGCCCGATAATTCGGGAAACCGTGGCGGAAATATCCTTGCGGAACATTTCGGGGTCATCAGGCGTGTGCTCGGTGATCACGTAGGCGTAAATGCCCTGACCTTTGATGTCGTGCGGGTAACCGACTACGGCCGATTCCACCACGCCCAGGTGCATATTGATCGCATTCTCCACCTCCGCGGTGCCGATACGGTGGCCGGAAACGTTCAAAACGTCGTCCACGCGGCCGGTAATGCGGTAGTAGCCGTCTTCATCACGCAAACAACCGTCGCCGGTGAAATATTTGCCCGGGTAGGTCGAGAAGTAAGTCTGACGGCAACGCTCGTGGTCGCCGTAGGTGGTGCGGATAATGCCCGGCCACGGGAATTTAATGCAGAGATTACCGCTCACGCCGTTTCCTTCGATTTCCTGGCCGCTTTCATCCACCAGCACCGGCTGAATACCCGGCAATGGCAATGTGGCGAAAGTAGGCTTCTCCGGCGTAATGCCTGCGAGCGGCGAAATCATGATGCCGCCGTTTTCAGTCTGCCACCAGGTATCCACCAGCGGGCAATGGTCGCCGCCGATATTGGTTTTGTACCAATGCCATGCCTCTTCGTTGATAGGCTCCCCTACCGAACCCAGTTTTTTCAATGAAGAGAAATCATGCCCTTTGACATAATCCAAACCAAAGCCCATCAGCGAGCGGATGGCCGTAGGCGCGGTGTAAAGGATATTAACCTGATGTCTTTCAACAATTTTCCAGAAACGGCTGGCGTCCGGGTAGGTAGGCACGCCTTCGAATACCACGGTAGTAGCACCATAGCAAAGCGGGCCGTACACAATGTAGCTGTGCCCGGTGATCCAGCCAATGTCGGCGGTACAGAAATGCACCTCGCCCGGCTCGTATTGGAACACGTTCGCGAATGTGTAAGTCGCGTAAATCATGTAGCCGCCGCAGGTGTGCACCACACCTTTCGGCTTGCCCGTCGAGCCCGAAGTATAGAGGATGAAAAGCATATCCTCGGCGTCCATGGGTTCGGCGGGGCATACGGAGTTCACTTGTTTCACTTCGTCTTCCCACCACAGGTCACGCCCTTTGAGCATGTGTACCGGTGTGCGGGTACGAGTGAGCACGATTACTTTTTTAACGGTCGAGCATTGTACCAATGCCTCGTCCACGGTATCCTTCATCGGGATCACCTTCGAGCCGCGGAATGCGCCGTCGGAGGTGATTACCATCGAACATTCGGCGTCGTTGATACGGTCGGCGATGGATTTGGCCGAAAAGCCACCGAAAACCACCGAATGTACCGCGCCTATGCGTGCGCAGGCGAGCACGGCAATGGCCAGCTCGGGCACCATCGGCAGGTATATACAAACACGGTCGCCCTTTTGCACGCCGTGCTTTTTGAGCACATTGGCGAACCGGCAAACCTGTTCAAACAAAACATGGTAAGTGAGTGTCACCGCCTGATCCTCGGGGTTGTTAGGCTCCCAGATAATCGCGGGCTGATCGCCGCGTTCGGCCAGGTGACGGTCGAGGGCATTTTCGGTGATGTTCATCACACCGCCTTCGAACCATTTGGTACGCGCTTCCTGGAAGTCCCAGCTCAGTACTTTCTTCCACGGTTTACGCCATTGAAACTGTTGGGCCACTTCCGCCCAGAAACCTTCGGGATCTTCTACACTTTGTTGGTAAGCAACCTTGTACTCTTCAAAGGTCTTAATTCTCATGATAAATAAAGGTTTTAACAGGAAATTTAGGATTTGACTGTGAAGTTATAATTTTCATTTGGTTAGTCCTACTTGCACAGAAACTGTATCCCAGACACTTGCAGGCCATTTTATTGATTATCAACCGATAGCAGAAGGTGAGCAATTGTTATCATTCTGATAATATTTCAAATTCTCCCCATAAAGCAGGCATTGTTGCCCACCGTCGTACGCTACCGGCTAAAAAGATGTACTTTCGGCTTTCGAACTAGTTGAACGAATGATCAAAGGGCAGGAAATAGCAGCAAACGGCAATGCGCACGAGGGGTTGGCGGAAATAGAAATCGCATTCATCCGTGCGCATTTGTACGACAACCCCGGCGAGCTGATCCTGAAAGCGGGCAAGTTCAAGGGGCTCGATGTGAAGAAACTCGCGGCGCAAATCCAGTCACGGCAGAAGGCTTTGAAAAAGCTGCCCGAATGGTCGGCGAACGAAAAGCTGATTTTCCCGCCCGCATTGTCCGTGGAACAATGCTCTTCGGAAGCCACGGCGCATTACAAAGCCGGCATCGTTTCGGGAAATGCATTGATAGACGTCACCGGCGGCATGGGTATAGACTGCTATTACATGAGCCGGAGCTTCGCCGAAAGCCATTATTTCGAACAACAACCCGAAGTAGCGAGCACTGCCGCGTACAACTTCGCGCAGCTGGGCGCAACACGCATACACGTACACGCGGGAGAATCGCTCAATGCATTACAAAACGGCCTCACTGCCGACTGGCTCTACGCCGACCCGGCCCGCCGCGACGCGAACAAGGAAAAAGTAGTGCGCCTCGCCGATTGTACGCCGGATGTAGCCGGAAATGCAACATTACTTTTAAATGCAGCCCCTAATATTTTAATCAAAACATCCCCCCTCCTCGACATCGACCTCGCTTCGAAGGAACTGCAAAAACTGAAAGAAGTACACGTAATGGGTTACGAGCAAGAATGCAAGGAACTACTCTTCGTGCTCGACCGCGAAATGCAGGACCCGAATTTTAAAATCAAAGTCCGCATTGTCGACGCAGCGGGCCAGCCCATTCACCAGCTCGATTTCGACCGGGAGGAAGAGCGCAATGCATTGGTAAGTTATTCCAAACCGCTGGGCCATTTGTATGAACCACACGCCGCCGTACTGAAAGCGGGCGCATTCAAAACACTTTGTGCACGGTATAATATGCAGAAACTGGCCATTCACAGCCAGTTATACACGTCGGAAGAATGGATAAGCGATTTTCCGGGACGCAGTTTTAAGGTCGCAGCCGTTTGCAAGCCCGATATCCGTGAGATTTCACAGCACATTCCCGGTGATAAGGCGAACATTACCACCCGCAATTTTCCAGCGAAGCCCGAAGAATTAAGGAAGAAGTGGAAATTAAAAGATGGTGGCGACCATTACCTGTTCGCCACCACCCTTGCCGATCAATCCAAAGTCGTGATCGTTTGCGTGAAACCTATTTGAGGTAGGTTTCTTCGTAGATTTTCTCGTTAAAGCCGAGCGTCAGCGCTTTACCGGTTTCGTCTTCTACTACCGGGCGTTTAATGGCCGTCGGGTTCGATGAGAGCAGTTTTGCAGCGGATTTTGCGTCGGTAACCTTTGCTTTTTCTTCGTCGCTGAGCTCCTTCCAGGTGGTGGAGGCTTTGTTCAAAACCTTGTCCCAGGGGAACTCGCTGAACCAGCTGCTTACTTTCTCCGGGCTGATGCCGTCTTTTCTGTAATCGTAAAACTGGTACGCCACCTTGTTTTTGTCGAGCCAGGTGCGGGCTTTTTTAATGGTATCGCAATTCGGGATTCCGTAAAGGGTCAACATAAAAATTTACTCTGAAAATGACTGTTTATATTTCGCTGGTTGCGGGAACTTCCACCACCTTGTCCGAATTGTGCATTTTCTCATCATCGAGCTCGCCTTCCCAACGGGCGATAACGGCCGTTGCAAGGCAGTTACCGGTCACATTCACCGACGTGCGGGCCATGTCCATCAGTTCGTCGATCCCCATGATCAGCAATACAGGCCATTCGGGCATTCCAAAGTTAGCGATCGCACCCAACAATATCACCAAAGTAGCCCGCGGGATACCGGCCACGCCTTTGCTGGTGAGCATTAATAACAATACCATCGTAAACTGCTGCCCGATCGACATTTCGGTGCCGGTTGCCTGCGCTACGAACACGGTCGCGAGTGCGAGGTACAACGTGGAACCGTCGAGGTTGAAACTATAACCCGTTGGCATTACAAAAGATACGATCTGGCGTGGCACGCCGAATTTCTCCATTTTCTCCATCGCCTTGGGCAATGCGGATTCCGAACTGGTAGTCGCGAATGCGATGGAAACCGGCTCGAAAATGGCTTTCGCGAATTTGATCACCGGAATCCGGGCGATCATCGCCACCGGTACAAATACGATGAGAATAAAGACGACCAGCGCACAATACAGCGTAGCGAGCAGCAATGCAAGGTTTTTCAATACATCGATACCCATATGGCCGACGGTTTCGGCAATCGCAGCCCCCACGCCGATCGGCGCGAAATACATGATGATTTTGGTAAACTTAAACATTACCTCGGCCAGCAGCTCCACGCCATGCACGAACTTCTCTTTTTTCGCCGACGGCAGTAATGCAAGGCTAATGCCGAAAAGCACGCTGAAAACCACGATTTGCAGCACTTCACCGTGGTAAATGGATTTGGCGACGTTCTCGGGGAATGAATGCAGCACGATTTCCTGCCAGGTTTGCTGGTTCACTTTCGGCAAGGTAGCATTCAAACTCTCCGGCGGCACGATGCCCACACCCGGCTTGAACCAGTTGGCAAACACCAGCCCGATGACCAATGCGAACGTGGTAACGACTTCGAAATATAGTAACGATTTCCAGCCCATCCGGCCGACTTGTTTCAGGTCGGAATGGCCCGCGATACCGGTTACGAGCGTCGCAAAAAGCAGCGGCGCGATCACCGTTTTGATCATTTGGAGGAATATCTGCCGCAGGAAATGCAGCTCGGTGCCCATTTTTGGAAAATCATAACCAATCTCCGTCCCGACGAGCATCGAAATGAGGATTGAAGTGGTAAGGTTCCTTTTCAGGACCGCGTACACGATCAGGCTCGCCAGCGCCAGCCAGCGGAGGCCAATGAGCACACTATCAGATAACGGCAGGATGTCGTAAGCACTTAAAACGGAGGCTATCGCGGCAATGGTGACCAGCACGATATTGATAATCGTAATCTTGCTCTTCATACAGGGAATTTGGTATCCTTAATTAGTTTGTAATGGTAAACTTATAAAAAATCAAATTAATGATTGTCAATGCAACAAATGGATTTAAGTCAAAATACAGAATTTAATCCAAGTATCAGACAACCGGAATGAATGTTTATACTAAATGAAAGAGGAATTATAAAATAAACAATCGTTTACCTTAAAACAGCAAATGTATTGGACAAATACAAATAATAATGAGCGCCGAGGCAGGAGTTCGGCTTGAAAATCGTGAATTCGTGCCCAATTTGGCATAAAAATTGACAACAGCAAGATTACGCATACATTAAATTCTTTTCCAAACCGGCCTATGTGCCTTTTCCGACCGCCAAAACTGGTAAAAGATGACCAAAGTCCTTGATTCGGGTTCCTAAAATCGATATGTTAGGACTATCCATACCCAAAACATAACTCAACCCAACATGAGAAGTATCCTGATTGCCATTGATTTTTCTGAAAATGCCGAGCGCGCATTGGCCGCCGCTAAACTGATCGCCGAAAAAGAGGCGACCGAACTCCTGATCCTACACGCGTACCAACCCTATATAGCCGATGTAAATGTGACTTCCGGCAATGTGATGCCCGGCATCGGCGGCACCGACTTTCTGACGATGACCACCGAACTGGAAGAAGAATTCAAGAAACGGCTCGACGAATACGCCGCGACCCTGACGTCGGAAGGTTACAATGCAAAGGCAATATGGGCAGTCGGCAGTGTGCAATCGGCCATTGAAGAGGCTATCAACGACCACGTGCCGGATATGATCGTGATCGGACGCACCGGTACAGGCGGCTTCCTCGACAAACTCATCGGCAGTTCGGCCACGCAAATCGCGCTCAACTCACCGTGCCCGGTATTGGTGGTACCACCGCAAACCGAGCCGACGAAATTCAAGAAAGTGGTGTACGCGACGCAGTTCGAATACGAAGAGAACAACATCCTGCGCGAGGTATTTGTGCTGATGAACCACCTCAGCGCGGACCTTACGCTGCTGAAAATCAACTCGGACACACAGCCCGACATTCAGCCTGATAACCAGTACATTGCCGATATCAAGTCACATTTCACGATCCGCGACGGCCAGATCGTGATCCGGGAATCGAAACACGTGCTCGACGGGATCGAGGATTATTGCGACGAAGTACGGGCAGATCTGCTGATCATGTCGACCCGCGAACGCTCGTTTATTGAAGAATATCTGATCAATCCGAGCATTACCCGTAAGCTCGTAGTGGATACGCATGTACCTTTGCTGGTGTTTCACCTCAAATAACAAACGGTTTGAACGGAACGGAAAGCGATAAACCTGCTGAGGGCGCCTCACCGCATGGCGGCGCAGTCAAAAACGGCGGCAGAAAATCCAAAAAGTATCGTAAGCGTGGCCTGCTCACTTCGCCGGGCACGCTTACCTATATCGGTCCGGAGGTTGGCCTGAAAACCAAAATCCGCCGCATTCGCTACAACGAGCATTCTTTTAAGGAAGAGAATGTGAAATCGCTCGACGAATGCCGCCCCGAGCCCGAAGGACAAAACCTCATTACCTGGCTCAATGTGGATGGTATTCACGAAATCCCCTTGATCGAAAAGCTCGGCAAGTTCTACCACTTGCACCCGCTGCTGCTGGAAGACGTCGTGAATACGGAGCATAAGCCAAAGCTCGAATTGTACGACACCGGGCATTTGTTTCTGACCCTGAAAATGCTCCACGTCGATTCCGAATCGCCGATCAGCATTTCCGCCGAGCATGTGAGTTTTGTCTTGGGCAAAAATTATGTGCTGTCGTTCCAGGAAGAGCTCACTTCCGACATTTTCACGTCAGTCGAAAACCGGCTCGAAGCTTCCGTAGGCAAAACCCGCCGCAACGGGCCCGATTACCTGCTTTTTGCGTTGATGGACGTGGTGGTCGACAACTATTTCATTGTTCTGGAAAAGCTCGGCGACGCCCTCGACGCAACCGAAGACCAGGTGATCCGCGGCGTACAGGAGCTTTCGCTCAAAGACATGTACGCATTGAAACGCGAGCTCACACTCGCCCGCAGGCAGATCTGGCCGCTCCGCGACATGGTGAACCAGCTGATCCGGGAGGACAATATGCGGATCAGCAAGGATGTAATCCCCTACTACCGGGATCTTTACGACCACATTATGCAGGTTCTCGACACCATCGACTCCTACCGCGAACTCGTGGCTAGTTTGGTGGACGTGCATTTGTCGACCATCAGCAACCGTATGAACCAGGTGATGAAAACGCTGACGATCTTTTCGGCCGTTTTCATGCCGCTGACGTTTATAGTGGGCGTTTACGGGATGAATTTCGAGTTTATGCCCGAGCTCAAAGAGCCTTATGGCTACTACTATGTGTGGGGATTGATGGTCGCGGTTACGGTGGGGATGATATTTTATTTCAAATCTAAAAAATGGATGTAGATTGATAACTTTGTGCTCTGATTAACGAGCATTGGAATGAGTCTTACCGTCAATACATCCCCTGTGGTTACCACACAGGCACAGTATATCCTGACCGACAGCCGGCAGGTTTCCTTCCCCGGACAAAGTATCTTTTTTGCCATCAAAGGCGAGCGCCACGACGGCCACCGCTTCCTGCCGGAGCTTTACGAGGCGGGCGTGCGGGAGTTTGTGGTAGAAGAAGCCGCATTCACCGGCGAGCTGCGCGAAACCGCAGCAGCCTGGGACGATGCGCAAATCTGGGTGGCAGCGTCGAGTATCCGTGCATTGCAGCAACTGGTGGCTTCCAAACGGAAGCAGTTCGACATTCCGGTGGTGGGTATTGCGGGAAGTAATGGTAAAACCATTGTAAAAGAATGGCTCGTGCAACTGCTGTCGCCCGGGCGCAGCATTGTAGCGAGCCCCAAAAGCTACAATTCGCAGATCGGCGTGCCGCTTTCGGTTTGGAATTTGAGTAAGGAGCATTCGCTGGCGATTTTCGAGGCGGGTATTTCCAAAGCACATGAAATGGAATACCTGCAACCGGTCATGCAGCCTACCATCGGCATTTTCACCAATATCGGCCCGGCGCATGACGATGGTTTCCGCAGCCGCAAGCAGAAGATCACCGAAAAACTCCGCCTTTTTACCAAAGTCAAAAAACTCATTTACCGGAAAGATTACCACGAGATCGACGAGGAAATCAGCCTCATTCTGAAACCGGTGAATGCATTCCTGGAAACGCTCAGCTGGGGAAGCAACTACTCCGGCTCGCACGTGCAGGTGGCCTATACTCCGCAAAAAGACAAAACCGTAATTTCTCTCACCGGAAAACTTGGTAACCATACTTTCGAAACCGGCTTCCGCGACGACGCTTCACTCGAAAACCTTACGCATTGCATTGTTTTTCTCCTCGATTTCGGCCTCGAACCGGCTGTAATTCAAGAAAGGGTATTATTGCTCAAACCGGTTTCCATGCGTTTAGAACTCAAAGAGGGCATTAATAACTCGTACATCATCGACGATGCTTATAATAACGATTTGCAAGGCCTCTCGATGGCGTTGAACTTCCTCGCGCAACAGGAGCAGCGCCACCGCAAGACCGTCATTCTCTCGGACGTCCTCCAAACCGGGCAGACGCCGCTTGAACTTTACAAAATGGTTTCCCGACTGCTGAGCGAAAAAAGCGTCGACAGGTTAATTGGTATAGGAAAACAAATCAGCAGCCAGGCATCGCTGTTCGACATTCCGGAACAGGAGTTTTACGACGATACCGACTCTTTCCTCAAAACATTCGCATTCAACACCCTCGCGGACACGCTCGTGCTCGTGAAAGGCGCGCGGCCTTTTTCGTTCGAACAGATCGTTCACCGCATTCAGCAAAAGGCGCATAGTACCGTACTCGAAATCAACCTCGACGCATTGGTACATAACCTCAACTATTACCGCGCACGCGCCGGGCAAGGCACGAAGATCATGGCGATGGTGAAAGCATTCGCCTATGGCAGCGGGAGCTCGGAAGTGGCCGCACTGCTGCAATACCACCGCGTCGATTACCTGGGAGTAGCCTACACCGACGAGGGCGTCATGCTCCGCCAAAGCGGCATTACCTTGCCCATTATGGTCATGAATGCGACCTTACCTACCTTCGACCTGCTGTGGCAATACAAGCTGGAACCCGAAATTTACAGCCGCCGCATCCTCACCGACTGGGTCGAGTACATCATCCGCAAAGGCGAACCGGCCAACACGCCCTCCGTACATTTGAAGCTTGATACGGGCATGCATCGCCTCGGTTTCGTGAAAGACGACTACGAATGGCTGGTTGAACAACTTCGTAAAAATCCGGCATTGAAGGTAGCAAGCATATTCTCGCATTTGGTGGGCGCGGACGAAGGCGTGCATAATGAGTTTTCGAGAAAGCAATATGCGCAGTTTATGGATGGTGCCGGGCTTATCGAGAAGACTTTGGGATACAAAACCATCAAGCATATCCTCAACTCCGCCGGCATCGTGCGTTTCCCCGAATACCGCCTCGATATGGTGCGGCTAGGTATCGGGCTTTACGGCGTGGAAGCTACCGGGCAGGACCAGCGAGCATTGCAATCCGTCGGCACATTGAAAACCATTGTTTCACAGATCAAGTACCTGACCTCCGGTGAAACGGTGGGATATAGCCGCAAGGGCATTGTGGACCACGATTCGGCCATCGCGACGCTGGCAATCGGCTACGCGGACGGCTACGATCGCGGGTTGGGCAATGGCGTGGGGAAAGTTTGGGTGAATGGCACATTATGCCCTACTATCGGCAATATCTGCATGGATATGACCATGATCGACGTCACGCATGCGCAATTGGATGAAGGGGATGAAGTGATCGTTTTCGGAAAGGAAGTTCCTATTACGGAACTCGCGAAAACCATCAACACCATCCCCTACGAGATCCTGACGGGCATCGGCGACCGCGTCAAGCGTGTATTTTTTAAAGACTAAGCCTTATAGACCGGCTTCGGTTTGCGGCGCTACCTCGGTATCTGCATTGTCAGGTTCAGGGGTAGCGCTTTTTTCTTCTGCTATTGCTTCTGCTTCAACATCCTCTTCCTCAAACAAATGCGTTGCCATCACCTGGTCGAGCGTAACGTCGTAGAATGCCTGATGCACGTTCAGCGGCTCGCTGCCTTCCTTGATCTCACATTTGATATAGTTACCATCTTCCTGCAATTCGTAAGCATTCACATTGTCTTGCAGGCTGTAATACAAAATATGGATCGCTTCCTGGCGCACGCGCGGGTCGACGAGTTTGAAAAGTGATTCAATGCGTTTGTCGAAGCTCCTTACCATCGCATCCGCGCTACCTCCGTACACGAGCGGGTTGCCGTTCTGGTGGAAATAGAAAATGCGGGAGTGTTCCAAAAAGTCGCCTACGAGCGAGCGCACGGTGATATTTTCACTTAAACCTTTGCGCTGCGGCCGCAGACAGCACATCCCGCGAACGATCAGTTTAATGGGCACACCCGCCTCCGAAGCTTTGTACAGCTCATAAATGGTGTCGCGGTCTTCCAGGGAGTTTATTTTAATACAAATACCACTTTTCAAACCTGCTTTCGCATTCTCCGCTTCCTGCTGGATCAGCTCGATCAGCTTCGCACGCATGTAGCGCGGGGCCGTGATGAGGTTCTGGTATTCGGACGGGATCGAATGCCCTGTGATAACATTGAAGAATTCCGAAATGTCGTGCGTGTATTCTTCATTGGATGTCAAGAGGCCGGTATCGGTGTACAAACGGGAAGTATCCTCATTATAGTTACCACTCGACAAATGCGCGTAGCGCAGCACGCGATTGCCCTCGTTCCGAACGATCAGCAACAGCTTCGTGTGCGTTTTGAGCAAACCAATGCCGTATATGACGAAACAACCGGCTTTTTGCAGTCGTTGCGCTTCTTTAATATTGTTTTCTTCATCAAAACGCGCCTTCACCTCGAACAATACCGCTACGTGCTTGCCATTTTCGGCCGCGTGCAGAAGCGCCTCCGTCACGCGCGAGTTTTTTGCGAGGCGGTAAATGGTCAGTTTAATGGACAATACCTTCGGATCTTCCGCAGCTTGTTCGAGCAGCTGCAATACCGGTTCGAAGTTGTTGTAAGGGTGGTGTAACAGAATATCCCGCTCCCGCATTACCTCGAAAATATCGGGAATGCGCTCGCGTTCCAGGCCCAGCGGCGGCACCGGCGGGCGGGTCGGCGGGATCTGGTCTTTAAACTCCGGGTGTTTGATAATGCCCCAAAGCGCCGTGAAGTCGATCAGCGCGTCGATCATAAAAACGTTGTGATCATCGATTTCCCAGCGCTTTTTAATAAGGTTAAGCAAATCCGGGTTCACGTCGGGCTCGATCGAAACCTGTACCACGCGGCCCAAACGGCGGCTTTTGATCTTCTGCTTGATCTCGTCGATGAAATCCGCCTCGATATCGTCACTTTCTTCGAGGGTAAAATCACCATTGCGGCTAATGCGGAACAGGTTCGCAGATACGATATCGACATTCCGGTACAGCTTGTTGATATGCGCCTTGGCAATGTTTTCAATAGGTAAAAATAGCAGCTCGTCCTCCCGCTCGATGACGTAGAAGCGCGGCAGATTCGGCGGTAACTGCACAAATGAAAGCTTTCTGTCTTCCTCCGAAGTGGTACCCTTAACCTGCGTAATCACACCCAGGATCAGGACTTTTGCGAGCAAAACGGGGAATGCGTGTGTATAATCAAACAGCATCGGGGTCAGCATCGGGTACACGGTGCGGTCGAAGTATTCTTCTACGGCAACATGTTCTTCGCCGGTGATCTCGTCCATTCCGATAATGCGGAAGCCGTGGTCCGCGAAAAGCGGCAGCAGCTGGTTTTTATAGCATTCATTCTGCCGGCGCACGAAATCGTGCACTTCCTTCATCAACACCTTCCGGAAAGGAATTTCACGCAAACCCGAGTAATCGAGGCGTTCCTTCCCGAAATCGAGGTAATTATAAAGGCTACCCACGCGGATTGTGAAGAATTCGTCGAGGTTTGAGGAAGTAATCGCGAGGAATTTAAGGCGGTCGAACAGGTTACGTTCTTCGTTGGTCGCCTGGTCGAGCACGCGGTCGTTGAACTTCATCCAGCTCAGGTCCCGGCTGATGAGGTCGCTTTGCTGCATTTGGGTAATAGCTTTCTCCGACGACGAACTGACTGCCTTACCGTCGTCTGCCGCAGCCGGTTCTTTCGGGCTTTTGAACAATGCGAACAAATTGGTCAGCTTACTTCGTTTTTCGTTGCTATATATATTGTCGGATGAGCCGGACATAACGTTATGCTATTTAAAAAGGTGTATCAGGATGGCAATAAAAATTCAACGAATCTAAACAATCTATTGTTTTCGGGCCGATGAACTTTGTGTTAAATTTTCGTTCCAAAAAGAAACGGATGACCGTGTTTCACAGCCATCCGTTTCGATATTGCGGTATAAGCTAATGACTACACGTCGACGCGGGCATATTTCGCGTTTTTCTCGATAAAATCGCGGCGAGGGGCTACTTCATCGCCCATCAGCATCGAGAAAAGGTGATCGGCTTCGGCAGCAGATTCCACAGAAACCTGTTTCAAACTTCTGCGCTCGGGGTTCATCGTCGTTTCCCACAGCTGCTCGGCATTCATTTCACCAAGACCTTTGTATCGCTGTACGTTCACCGAATCTTCCTTACCATTGCTGATCTCGCGAACCGCTTCTTCGCGTTGCTGCTCGGTCCAGCAGTAACGCTCTTCCTTGCCTTTCTTCACGAGGTACAATGGCGGCTGGGCAATGTAGATGTAGCCATGGTCGATCAGGATCTTCATATAACGGAAGAAGAACGTCAGGATCAGCGTACGGATGTGACTACCGTCGATATCCGCATCCGTCATGATTACGATCTTGTGGTAACGCAGCTTGTCGATGTTCAATGCACGCTCATCGCCGTCCTTACCGATCTGCACGCCCATTGCCGTGAACATATTCTTGATCTCCTCATTTTCGTAGATCTTGTATTCCTGTGCTTTCTCCACGTTCAGGATCTTACCACGCAATGGAAGGATCGCCTGAAATGCGCGGTTACGGCCTTGCTTGGCAGTTCCACCCGCCGAGTCCCCTTCCACGAGGTATAGTTCGCACACGTTCGGGTCGGTTTCGGAACAGTCGGAAAGCTTTCCGGGCAAGCCGGTACCGGTAAGGATATTCTTGCGCTGTACCATTTCGCGCGCTTTTTTCGCAGCGATACGGGCTTTCGCGGCAAGGATGACCTTGTCGATGATCACGCGGGCTTCTTTCGGGTGCTCTTCGAGGTAGCTTTCGAGCATTTCGGCTACCACCTGGCTCACGGCACCGGTTACTTCGCCGTTTCCGAGTTTGGTCTTGGTCTGACCTTCGAACTGCGGCTCAGCTACTTTAATGGAAATAACCGCTGTAAGTCCTTCACGGAAGTCGTCCCCGCTGATCTCCAATTTTTCTTTGGCCAAAATACCTGACTTGTCGGCATAGTTTTTCAGCGTACGCGTCAATGCGGCACGGAAGCCGGAAACGTGGGTACCACCTTCGATGGTATTGATATTGTTTACATACGAGAACACGTTCTCGCTGTACGAGGTGTTGTACATCATCGCCACTTCCACCGGGATCGCGCCTTTATCGCTTTCCATGTGGATCGGCTCGGGGATCAATGGCTGACGGGTAGCGTCGAGGTAAGTCACGAATTCGTTTAGACCTACTTCGGAATAGAATTCTTCGCCGCGGAATTTGCCATTTTCGTCTTCCTCACGCTTGTCTTCGAGCGTAATGCGGATGCCTTTGTTCAGATAGGAAAGCTCGCGTAAGCGGCTAGCGATCGTCTCGTATTTGTATTCGGTTACGGTAAATATCGACGCGTCGGGCAGGAAGTGGATGATCGTCCCCGTATCGGTTGAATCGCCGATCACGCGGGTCGGGTAAAGCGGCTTGCCTTCGCTGAACTCCTGCTCGAATACTTTGCCCTCGCGGTGCACTTCCGCACGCAAATGCGTGGAAAGCGCGTTCACGCAGGATACCCCTACCCCGTGCAGACCACCTGAAACTTTATATGTGTCTTTGTCGAACTTACCCCCGGCGTGCAATACCGTCAACACAACCTCCAGAGCCGATCTCTTCTCTTTGGGGTGCATTCCGGTAGGGATACCGCGGCCGTTATCTTTTACAGTGATTGAATTATTGGGCTCTACGGTGACATTGATCGTATCACAGTAACCTGCCATCGCCTCATCGATAGAGTTATCGACAACCTCCCAAATCAAATGGTGAACGCCTTTGAAGCCAGTGTCACCGATATACATGGCCGGACGTTTACGAACGGCCTCTAAACCTTCAAGAACCTGGATATTTTCAGCCGAATAGCTGTTTACTTCTAGCACTGCTTCGTTTGACATATAGTTTGTTTTACACTTGGATAAAAAGAACCATTATCTGGCTTTTTAAGCACGTAAAGATACGAATTTTTTATGGTTTTACCTAGCAAAACCTATCTCAAACCTGCCATTCCGTGTGCCTTTCAAAGCGAATGCGGGCCTGGGAACGTCCGGGGCTGAAATATGATATTTCTGTGTTGGGAAATAGCAGCAAAAGGTTACATCGTCATTTCTCCGACGGGCGATATGGCTTAGTATCCGGCGAATGAAAGTTACCTGAGCATATACCCGTGCCCGCTGCATACGAGCGTCCTGTCGAGCCGGTAAAATTTCTTTTTCCCGTCTCCTGAAACATCCAGAATGCCGAGGTCGTAGGTACCGGCGTCCAGATCGTTTTCGCGAAGCAGGGTATTGAAACCGTTTTTGTAGTAGTTGGCTGCCGTAAGAATATTTTTTCGGGCTTCTATTTTCGGAGTAGCATTGATGAGGTAGATCGTGTCGTTCGCGGTATTTTTCATGACCAGAAAACGGTCGTCCCAAAAGTCCTTACGCACGGGCGACACATTGCTGGAAATAAAGTAGTAGGTGAGCCGTTCGGTACCCTCCCGCACGACGCGATGGATATTCCAGGTCTCGATGTACATTCCATTGTCACGCACGGACCCTTTTTGAGCAAACATCGCATTCAGCTCTTCTTTTTCCACAACAGGCTCGGGAAGCCAGAAAAAACCCTTTTCATATCCCGGCACCAGGTAGAAACTGCCATATTTGACGATTGACCGCTCTACGGAGAACATACTGCGGTTATTGCGCCAGTTATAAATGTCGGCGAGATAGGTCGTTTTTTTGGCCGCTACAATGGCTGTGTACCGGTAATGTGAATAGGCCCAATAGAAAATGCTCAGCGCCAATGCAGTCGTATAAACCCACCTTTTCCGAAAATACTCGAAATAAAACACGAGGAAGATGTAAAAAATAGCCGTCGCGAGCGCGGCATACAGCTGGAAACGACTCGCCACGGTGGTTCCCGCCCACGATCGGAAAACTGCGATAATGAGGCTGGAAATAAAAATGAATGCAAAAACCGACAGCAGCTCGATCGTCCCGGGTTTGATCTGCATGGGCTTCTTGAAATAAATACTCGCCACACGAAGCGTTACCATTACCATGCACGCCAGGATTAGAAAACCCCAAATAGCCGACGTTAGCTCCGGCTTGGCCCAAAGCGACATCTCGGAACCGATAAACCCGAAAAGCGACGAAAAAAAGAGCAGCCCGCTTTTAGGCAAATGCACCGCCTGCCCCGACTCGTAACCCGAGAGGTAAATGCCGAGGCTGATGAACATGAAAACCGCAGTCAGGATTGCGCTGCGGAAGTTTTTATAGCAGAGGAAATAGAAAATGATCGCCGGGAATGACAGAATACCATTTCCGTGGGTGAAAGTAGCCAGGAAACAGCAGAGCATTGCGCCGTAGAAAGCAGGTTTCGTGCCGCGTGACACGAGGATGATGGCCGTTACCAGGAAAGCCGTCAGATACGAATGCTGCATACCGGTAAGCGCCCAGCCCGAGACTTCGTGGTATAGCGGGTGGAAGAACAGGAACGGCACCGGAACGAAATAATACAGCGGCAGCCCGGCCTTGCGAAAATTGAGATACAGGAAATAGAAAATGTAGATCAGGTTGGCAGATACGAGCGCAATATAGAATCGCAAATGGAGACGTCCGGTGAGCTCGTAGTCAAGCAGGGAGATAAACCTGGGAACTACCGCTTTGTGATCGTTGAAAGTGCGGAACATTTCTTCAATCACTTTGGTAAAACTTGTGTGCTCACCCGTAATCGCTTCGATAAACTGAATGAATAGAAAATCGTCCTGAAAAGGGAAATTGACCGAAAAATGAAGATTATAAAGAAAAAATAACAGAATTACGAGACTGATGGCAACAATTGGTAAGAATCGAAGCATGGGTTAAGGCCGTAACGTATGTATATGATAGATTCGGATCAGTTGTAAGCAAATCTAAACCTTTCTCGCATCTGTTTGTACACTTAGTTTGCTTTTCTTAGTAACCGAAAAGTGACGAATAAATTGTAAACAAACAGAGAGAGCGGAGAAAAATCCCCGCCCTCCGTATCAAGCATTTACAATATCATATCAATCTGTTACTTTTCCAAAGGGTGATCCTTTAAAAGCTGCTCCGGTGAGTAAAAGTCTTTCTTACTCTCGGTAGCGGCCCGCACCTGTTTCACCTTTTCAGGCGAGATCGCGGCCCCCTTGTTTCCGAACGAGTTGCGGACATAAGTCAGTACCGCCGCTACTTCATCGTCTTTCAGCAAGCCAGCAAAAGGCGTCATAGGCACCTGGCCGGGATACTTCTTGCCATTCACCTCGATCGGCCCCAGCAAGCCTTTCAATGCAATCTTGATCAACCGCTCGTCGCTGCCTGAGATCCATGGCCCTGAAAGCGGCGGGAAGCCCGATGCTTCCAGCCCTTTGCCGTCGGGCTGGTGGCAGGTAGTACAATAACCTTCCTTGGCGTAGATCTGCCGGCCCTGGTTGAACAGGATCAGATCATTGCCTTTCAGGTTTGTCGCGGCGACGGTCTGTTTCTCTCTCTTCACATTCTCGCCCTTCAAATGTGCTTCCGCTGCTTCAAATGCGTGGATCGTCCAGTCGTCGAGCGGCATTTTCTTCGCTTCCGCCAGGATCGGCAACCCCTTTTCCTTTCCTATCCACGAAGCTGCTACAATAGCCATCAGCCTTACACGGCTATTCTCGTCGCGCGCTGCCTGCATGAGCAAATCGGCCTGGTCGGGCACCTGGTGGCCGGTATAGCGCACTACCTGCACTGCGGCTGCACGTGCGTGGTAGTCTTTGGCTTTCAATACCTGTTTCAAAAGCTTTTGATCTACTTTATCCATACCCCAGCTTACCCAAAGGCCTTCCAGCAAATGATGCTCGTAACGCGGGTCGTTTTTGTCCAGCCCGGCCACCCAGGTGTTCAGCTTGGCCAAAACCTGCGATGCATCACGGCCACGCAACTCGCGGCGCGTGCGGTAACGGGTGCGGTACTCCGGTAATTTCAGGTTGTTCAAAAGCTCTTCAATGCTCGCACCATCGACCTTCGCAGGCGTCACCAGCGGGCGTGAGGGATAGGTAATGCGGTAAATACGGCCGTGCGAGTGGTCACGCAACGGGTCACGCGCATTGTGCTGCATGTGGCCGATGAGGATGTTGTGCCAGTCGATCACGTACAATGAGCCATCCGGCGCAAATTCCATATCCACCGGGCGGAAGTTACGGTCTTCGCTCACTACCAGATCCTGGCGGTGATGGCTTTTGTAGCCGGTACCCTCATCTGTAAGCGTATGCTCTTTGGTTCCGAGGAAACCAATGGTGTTATTGATCAGAAAATCGCCCTGGATATCGTCCGGAAAATGGCGGCTCGACACAAATTCCAGACCGGAAGTAGGCCGCACACGGTGCTTATCCTCCACGAGCTGCACCGATTTGTGTGTTGCTTCGCCGTAGCGCGGCAAAACGCTTCCGGGCAGCATCCAGCGGACATCCGGGCTCGATGTTTCGGCAAAAAACGGCTGGCCCCAGTCATCGAATGCGATACCCCACGGGTTAGGAATGGAAAGCTGTGCCGTACGTTCGAGTTTTTTCAATTGCGGCGCATAGCGGTAGAAACCACCGTTGGTGGCACGTACAGGGCCATACGAAGTTTCTACATTAGTGTGCAGGAAAACCCCCTCACCGGAATAAATAGCGCCCGACGGGTCCACTGTGAATGCGTGGCTATTGTGGTGCGTGTCGTGGTCGTCGAAACCACTCAGCAGGATTTCCTCCTTGTCAGCCTTGCCGTCGCCATTGGTGTCGGACAGCAGTTTCAGGTTGGTACCTTGCGAAACGTAAACGCCTTCTTTGGCAATTTCAAAACCCAACGGCAAATGAAGACCATCCGCGAAAACCGTCTGCTTATCGGCCTTACCGTCGTTATTGGTATCTTCGAAAATGATGATCTTGTCGTTCGGCTTCGAATCTCCCGGCTTGTAGTGCGGATAACTCGGCATGGTAGCTACCCAAAGGCGGCCTTTGTTATCGAACGACATTTGCATAGGCTTAGCCAAATCCGGGAATTCCTGCTCCGAAGCGAAAAGCTCGATTTTATAGCCGTCCGGCACTTTCAGTTTCGCCAACGCGTCGTTTCCGTAGAGGTAAGTAAGACTGCCATTCTTTTCAGGATTAAAATTGGTCTTCACCTGCGGCAATGTGCGGGAACTCTTATCGGCCGCAGCGAGGTCCATTTTCTCGCCTTTCGAAGCCGCCTGCCAGATCGCCTGGTCACGAATGTCGGTCAGCTGGCGGATCTTCTCGATTTCAGCAGGATAATTGTCCGGCCCGAATGGATTGTACCGGCGACCATACACATGCACGCCGTTCGGGATTTTGAAGTCGTTATGCCACATCCAGTTCTTTTCGGTCACGGCGGCATGCACCAGTTCCCGGTCCTTCGCTTTGGCCGACGCCTTTCCGAAGATTTTATCTACCAGCAAAACGCCCAGTTTCTTGTATCCTTCTGCATTCAGTTGCGATCCGTCGATCGTCAGGTCTTCCTTCGTTTCGGCATACCATTTCTGAGACGGAGCGAATGCATCCACGAACAGCACTTTATTTTGATCAGCCACTTCCTTCATGGCTTTGGTGTACAAAAGCAGGTTTTCGTTCTCCTTTTTACCATTCGGAAGGTCATACTTGGCTGAAAGGTCTTCGAAAGCGATCGGCGAAACGATCACCAGCTGGGGCGCCGAAGTACCATTGTATTTCTGCTGCAACGTCCATTTGATGAATGCATCGAGCTCGGCTTTATAGTTGGCAAGGCCTGCTTTGCCTTCAAACGACTCATTGTAACCAAAAAACGATACGATCACATCCGTTTTCAAACGGGTAAGCCACTGATCGGGCGTTTCGAGATGGCCTTCGCTTTGGGAAGGATTGGCGAGTTCGGTCTGGAATTTTTCGGCTCCTGGGAATGCCCAGGGCGTATTGCGGCTCGCATGCGGACGAAAGCCGGGCGTATCGCCGCCATCGCACATATTGCGGATAACGAGGTTATCATCGGGGTAGCGCATGTACAATTCCGTTTCGAAATTGTCGTAGTTCATCATCCGCGACCCCAGGTTGTTACCGATCAGGGAGATGTGTGTGCCCTTGCCGATCTTGACGGGAGCCGGCTGGTTCAACTGGAACGCGCTGAATGCAATGACTGCCAGTCCAAATGCAATAAGCGATGAATAAACGCTGATTTTTTTGGGTTTAGACATTTGAAAAGATTTTAGATTGGGTTTTAGGTAGCGTTATGTAAAAGTTACTTGGCTTCGCGGTAGGGTACCTGGATATCCATTTTACCCTTCCATGTTTTCGGGATTTTCAGGCCCAGTTCGTAATGGATCGCATTGACAACAAGCCGCTGGAACGGTTCCAGCCTGAAATCTTCCGGATGGCCGAGCGTGGTCATGAACACCTTGCCGCCGAATGAATTGGTACCCGTCCATGCCACCGGGTTCTCGATCGCCTCTTTGTCGGGGTTCACCGATTTGCCCATCAGCAGCCAGGTAGAGCCTTTCGTAGGATAATCGGGCAGCACGCGGTACAGCCACGAACGTGCGTGGAACGGGCCCGTAACGCCCGTAAGAATGGGATTTTTGACCTGCTCGGGAATGACGGTCACGTCGGTGCTGCTGTTGTGGCCATAATGCGTGTGCTTGGCCGCCCCGCCCCATCCCGGAGGCGCATTCAGCGCAAACTCGCCGAAAGCATTCCATTTTTCGCTTTCATGTCCTTTGGGGAAGTTAAATGCGTGCGTGGTGGTGCGGAAGCCCATCACTGGCTTGCCTGTTTTCAGATAAGCCTCGATATGCGCCAGCTGGTCCGGCGGCAACTGACGCCAGCGGAGATAAAAAACCGCCAGATCGGCATCCTTCAATGCTTCCAGGCCGGGGATATTCTTTTCGCTGTTGTGATCGGGATTGGCTTTGAGGACGATCGTACGCATGCCATAATTCCTTTCGAGCTCCGCCGCCACGATCGGCAGCGTTTCCTCCCCGCTGTACTCGTGGTCGCCCGTGACGAATACAACGAGAGGCTTCTTTTTAGAAGATTGCGCGGACGCCACATGCGCGCCAGCCACCACTGCAAATGCCGTAAAAAGCAAGCAGATGCAGAACTGTTTTAATTTCATGGTGAAAGGATTAAGGTTCAAGCTTCGTGAGTAAAGGGGTATATTCAGGAAGACTGTTTAATGCAATTTTTCCCCTAGTTAATTATAAATGAAATATGATGTATCCTGTGTTATCCTGTTTTAGAAGGAACGGGCGGGGAAAAGGATTATTCAAACAAGATATCTACTTTCGCGAAGGTGGTATAGCAAATAAAATAGCGCTAAAATTACCGGATTGTCAAGAATTCTACATTTAACTCTCAATCTACCTTGCCAGACATTCCATCAGCAGAGGCTTGTAAGGACTATTGAATGGAATATTTCTGATAGCAAGTAATATAGGCGAGTTAATACCTGATTCTACGACTAATTTCAACTTTCCCTCGTCTTCTCCAACAAAACGTGCGATCCAGATAGCTACTGTGAACGCCCCCCATTTTTTTGAAATTGTTCCGCGAGAGAGATTTCTGGTGATATCAGCCTTTTGAGTAACGGTCAGGTTACCTGCATTACACACTTTCTCAATGTTAGCTAAAAATTCCGGCAACAAGGCATCTAAGACTACTTCGGTAACGGCAGGAAGAGAATCTTCTTGTGGCAGCCATTTACTAGACAATGATCGATAGGTCCCCAATCCCTCATAAATACATTCCCAGAGGACGCTGTCTTTAAATGTTCTCAGTTCCATGTGTTCGCTTTTCACCCAGGCTTTGTGAAATAAGTGGGTCATTTCATGTGCAAAAAGCCTGTCAATGCGTTCCGTATTTTCGGCTGAATTGGCATTCCCATAATTTTTTTCAAGTATGGATGCATCAAACCCTATTGTACTGCCATCGAAAGTAAACGCGTCGTCGACACCGTGCGACCCTACTATGATGGTGACTTTGCTCGGTAAATTTGCTTCGAAAGGCCTCGCCAGAGAATCTAGCATCAACTCCCA
This sequence comes from Dyadobacter soli, assembly GCF_900101885.1. Classification (GTDB taxonomy): domain Bacteria; phylum Bacteroidota; class Bacteroidia; order Cytophagales; family Spirosomataceae; genus Dyadobacter; species Dyadobacter soli. The sequence goes on from NZ_FNAN01000008.1 coordinate 81,428, forward strand.
CGCTACTTGTCTGCTTGCTATTAATGCAAACCAATTTCTCTCTCCGATAGTGAAAGTCGTCAATAGCTGGGTGGTGGAATCTACGGAATGGTTATTTCTAGTCGCCAGAATATGCCTCCATTCAGCATTTGCGGAGTCACTTTCCGTCACGCTCCTGAGGACTAGCGTATCAAAATGCTTGACGTCTAGCTGTGCAAAAGTGTTACTCCAAGCGACGAGAAGACTTAGCAATATGCAAATGCGCAGTAAAATAGATGGATAAGTGACGATCATGAGGCAGTTCATTTTGAAAACCTCTTAAAATAGGTACCCTATCTCGCAGATATTGCATGCAGTTATTTTGCGTTACGTCTGAGTTAGCAAAGCAGGTTTTTATACCTTCATACAACAAGCTTGTCCTTCTCAGCAGGCGTGAAATACCGGTCGTAGATGTCCCGGAAGATGAAGAGTAAAAGGTAAAGCTGCCGGTGCTTACTGACAAAAGCAGCGTCGTCGCCGGATTTGTCCAGCAGACTTTTCAGCGCCCGGAAGTTCAGATCGGCGAGTTCGGGAAACTGGGATGCGGCATTGAGGAGTTTGTCGCGGTGCTCCCTGAAAAGCCGGATTTGGCTTTCCGCATCTTCAAAAGCCTGCTCGCCGCGACGGTATTTTTTGAGAGGAGGACAAAAATACGCCGAACAGGTGTGTGGCCGGCTTTTGTCATAGACAGTACAACAGCCTGAAAAATGCGGGCAGGGCATGTTAAAAAACAATTTACCGTCGATCTCCTTAGTGGTCAAACCCAGCTCATCCGCGATTTTCCTGTCATTTTCATCGCGCACGAACCCATAAGGGAACAAGGTACCATCGCAGCACATTCCGCAGCTTACGCACAAGTCTGAAATGTTCTTTTCGCTGTCCGTCATATCCAATCTGTTAGGTGTGTAATGATAAGGTAAATAAGTTAAAATCTTAAAGGCGAGAAGATTCCATATCTAACCGGTATCACATAAACCTGATCCCGAGCGTGACCGAGAACCGCGAAAGGTCTACGCTATCGTCCTTCGACAAATGAAGCGTCTCCGTACTGAATGCGGTTTTGCGTTGGAGGCGGTAGATGGCGCCCATCATGGCTGTGCCGGTGAGGTTGAGGGCTAATTTGGGAGAAATGGGTTGCTCTATGCCGACGCTCACGCCCCAGTTCATGGTTTTGCCCGAGAATGTGAATTGCTGGGCGCCGACGGTGCTTTTGTTTTCGTAGGGCTGATAACCGAGCAGCAGGGAGGTTAGAACGGCCGTTTTACCGTTTTTCAGAAACGACCGGTGGATCAATGCGCCGCTCAGGTGCTGAATGGTTACCTTTTCGCTCTGAGCGCTGTCGAGGTTGGCTTTGCCTTTGTACATTTCATAACGCACACCGAAGCCGACGTGCTTCCAGGGAAAATAGGCAACCTCTCCACCGAATGCAATGCCCGATTTGAGGTCTTTGATATACTCCTGCTCGTCGTGGCTGGTAATGCGTCCGGCGCGGAACAGACGGTAGGCGTAACCCCCGTTCAGGCCGAAGCTCCACCTGGCAAAATCGGGCTGATCTGCTTCTTTCTCTCGTAATGCAGGCTTTTGGGGCTGGTCGATCGGCTCTTCGCGGTCTTTCCTCCATTCCGTGATGGAAGCCTCCTGGGCGCTGGCACTGTGACCAAGCATTCCCAAAACCAATAAGCAAGCGGCAAACGATCTGATCATTATTTGCGGAACACGCGAGTTTTTAAGAACCCAAAACTACTATTTTCAGATCACATTCAACTTCCGGCATTTCAGAAATTGTCAGATTGCCGGCTTTACGCCCGCCTTTTTGAGTTTTTCAATAATAAAATCACCCAATGCCCTGCCCTGCGCCTGGCCGTTCTCGATCGCGTCGCGGTAATGAATGCCGCCATACAGCCGCGAAATGGCAGCCTCCTCCGATGCCTGCCTGAACGACCTGAAATCCCTCGCAGGGAGGTCAAATATCACTTCGGTGTCGTCGCGGAAGGCGAAATTGTCGCCGAGCAGGAAAGTCAATGTTTCGGCCACGGCTGTCGACACCACGCTGTGCCCGCTGGTGTATTCCGGGAAAGGCGGGGTTTGCAGCAAAGGTTGCCATTTGGGGTCGAAGCTCCGGTTGATAACCGTTTCCGGCCGTACGCGACTGCTCCGGTACTTTTCGTCCCAGCAACTGATAAATGCGTCCATCAGGGTCGCAGCCACGAGGGAATGTACCATAATGCCTTTGTCGAGATCCAGGTTGGCTTTGGTGGTAGCAATGCCCGTGATGTTCATCCAGTGCCCGCCCGGGCTGATTTTCTTGAAACCGATATTCATATGCCCCGAAGTATTGATCGCAAACGGGTTGCAATCCCAGTAAGAAGCGATGAAACGCTGCTGATCAGTCAAGTTTTTACCTACCTCATAAACCTCTTTCGCCAGCTTGTAAAACGCGCTCGTGCTATCTTTGCTGAATTCCACCGGCGGTTTGGGCACAAACTGATCGCATGAATCGATGAGTACCGGACGGATCGTTTTCCAATGCGGCTCCACACCTTCCATGTAGCCCGGCGGGGTCGGGTACCAAAATCCCTCACCTCGCTTCGGGCGGTACCGCAGGCGGGTACTGAGTTTGAGATAGCCGTCGGTATTCGCGTCTGCCGCGATCTTCTTCGCCACTTCCTTTGCCGCGGCAACGGACTTGTCGATCGTTGCCTGCGGGTAACCTTCGCGCAGCAATGCGATGATCAGCTTTTTCTGGTCCTCTTCCAGCATGTATCCCGACGGAATAATCAGCCGCCCCGTTTCCAGAATGCAATACAATGCCGCGATCTGATAATCGTAGTCTTTCGTTTCGATGGCAACCGGGCTAATGCTTTTGGTAAATGCCGTCGGCGCGACGATCTGCTGGTTACTCCGCGCCACGATCTCATGCGCGCCCAGGAGGCAATAGGTATAAAACCGACTGGCAGCAGGCGGATTCACCACATCATGAATCATGACCATGGTTACCGAGAAAACGGCTGGCTGTAAATGCTTGCCCAGCTCCGGTTTAGCAAAAACAGGTTGAGCTAACATCAAAAGGAAGAGAAGGGTACGGCGCATTACTTTCGGGAATTTTTATAAAACTGCAATGGCTCATTGAATGCGCCGATTACCAGAAACGGCTGGTTACCGATATTGATCTGCACGGCTGATTTCACATCGCCGATCACCGAAAGCCCGGCACTGGCCTGCTCCACAAAGCGGAAGCCACCCTTGCCATCTCCGGCGAAAAGGCTACCGTAATTGGCATCCATACTCCCCAGTTTCAGCCGGTTATCGCTTTTGTTACCTAAAAGCAGCAGGTCTTTCAGCCCGTCGTGATTGTAATCACCGCTCAGGATCGCGCATACGGGGCCGAATTGCGCACGCGTAGGCATGGCAAACTTTTCAAATTTGCCCTGGCGGTTCATGAAGCAGACCGTACGCAGTTCGCGCGCTTCGACCTTGCCTGCCTTTTCGAGTTCGGCGGGCGGGATGATCTCCTGCATGGTTGCATTGGCGTAGTCGCGGTAGAAAGAGAACTTTTTGCGCATCGGGTAAATCTGATCATTCAGCTCGTCGCGGCTTACAAACGGGTAGGATTTGCCTTGTACATAAAAATTAAAGAAGGGATCGATGGACCCGTTTTTGTCGAAATCGGCGAAATACAGTTCTGCGGGCTCTTTTTCGGAGGCTTTGATTTGCGAGTTCAAGCCCAGGTTACCGGCCAGGATATCGGGCTTTCCGTCGCTGTCCAGGTCTAGTATTTGAACAGTATTCCAAAAACCGCTCTCCTCATTTTTGAAAAAACCGGTTGTTCTATCTTCAAAATCTTTTCCATTAAAACTAAAAACCTTCACCGGCATCATTTCCCCGACTATCACCAGCTCGGCTTTATCGTCACCGTTCAAATCGCCCCATTGCGCGTCGGTTACCATCCCTATTTTGAAGAATGGCGATTCGCGGGTTTCGAACCGGCCTTTTCCGTCATTCACCAATAAAAAGGATGCGGGCGCTTCCGGGTAACGACCGGGGATAATGCGCCCGCCTACAAACAGGTCGAGGTCGCCATCATTATCGAAATCATAAGGTCGCACGCACGACTTGCTGCTGGCCTTCAGATTCGGCAGCGACAATACCGACAAGCTCAATCCGCCCCTGCCATCGCTCAGGAACAACTCGTCTTGCAGCGAAACCGTATTGGGCTCAAAAAGCGAATAGCCGCCTTTGGCAAGGTACAAATCGTCAAAACCATCAGCATTGGCATCGAAAAACACCGCGGCCGAAATCGCAGACGTGTTTTCATCGCCCACTGCAAAACCCGGCATTTCGCGGAACGTGCCGTCTTGCTCCTGCAACCATATCCTGGCCTGCTTATTCTGATCTCCGCTCACGAAAATATCGTCGAGCCCATCCTTGTTCACATCGCCTTTCGCCACCACCGGTCCCGTTTGCGAATACATCGAAAGCATCAGCGGCTGACGTTTGAAATCGTTTTCACTGAAACCTTCATGTTGATACGCGATCGCAGGGACCTGTTTTTGAAACAATGCTTTTGAAGTGATTTCCTGCCCGCCAGCCTTGCTACTGCTCTTTTCTGCGACCAGCAACTGGTTACTTTTCACATTTTCGAGGATTTGGCTCGTACCATCCGGCCAGAGGATTCTTACCGTATCAACCGCCGCCGCTTCACCGAGCCCGAAATGCAGACGCAGGGGCGTACACGAGAGATACCCGCGGTTCGGGTTTACTTCCTGGTATTGGAGCGTTCCCTTGTTTTTGAGATAAACCTTCGCTCCTACTCCGGCGGCATTGGCACCATCCTGTTTCAGTTTAAGTTGCAGCCAGTGAAGGTTTTTCGAATCGCTGGCTGTGTTTTGGTATATAAATGCAGGCTCATTGATGTTGTTGACCACCAGATCGAGGTCGCCGTCGTTATCCAGGTCGGCATACACGGCGCCGCTCGAAACCGACGCGTGTCCCAGGCCCCAGGGCTCCTGCATATTGGCGAATGTGAGGTCGCGGTTATTTTTGAAAATATAGTTGGCAAGCGCTGTCGACGGCATTGCCTTTACCAGGTCCATTAGTTGAAACGGCTCCTTATCGACGGCCCTTTTGATCTTGTAATCGCCCCAGTATTTCAGAAAATCCTTATTGGTATAATCCCTGAGATAACCGTTTGACACAAAAAGATCCTTAAAACCATCGTTGTCGAAATCGGCGAAAAGCGGCGTCCAGCTCCAATCGGTATTGGAAACCCCGGCAAACTGGGCGATTTCGCTGAAAGTGCCGTCGCCGTTGTTGAGCTGCAACATATTGCGCATATACTGCTTTTGCAGATCCTGCCGCACCATCAATTCGAATGCTTCGTAGTTCTCCTGCAATTGAAGCAGCTTCTGGCGCTGGTTGTCCTCGGGCAGCATATCGAGCGACATGATATCCGGCAGGCCGTCGTTGTTGAAATCGGCGATGTCGATACCCATCGAAAACTGGGCTAAATGCCGAAAATACTGGCGCGTGGCGTCTTTGAAAGTGCCGTCGTGGTTGTTAATGTAGAGGTAATCGGGCTCGTTGTAGTCGTTGGTGACGTAAATGTCCTGCCAGCCGTCCTGGTTCACATCCGCAATCGCAATACCCAGCCCGAACGTGAGGGGATATTGGTGAATGCCCGCCTTTTGGGTAACCTCTGTGAAATGGTTTTTCTGGTTTTCAAAAAGCTTGTTACCTGCGAGCTCGTCCGTCTGCGTACGGAACTTGGCGAGCTCCATATTATCGATCTTTTTGGTGGTATGATTGAGCAGCATCATATCCAGATCGCCGTCGTTGTCGTAATCGAAAAAAGCCGCCTGGGTACTGTAACTGATATTGTCGAGCCCGTATTCCTTCGCCTGTTCAACGAATCTGAGGTTACCCTGGTTGACAAAAAGCTGGTTCTTCCGGTCTTCATCCTTCACCTTGCCCGAGTAACAAATGTGGATATCGAGCAAGCCGTCGCCATTCACGTCAGCCATTGTCACGCCGGTTTTCCAGCCTCCTTTCCTTCCTTCCAGCCCTTTGCCCGCCGAGGCGGTAATGTCTTTGAATTTCAACTTCTGCCCTTTCGCGCCCAGGTTCAGGTAAAGCTTATTGGAGCCCATGTTCGAGGTGAAGAAAAGGTCGTCGAAACCGTCGTTATTAATGTCACCCACAGCCACTCCCCCGCCATTGTAATAGTATTCGTACGACATCACATTCTGGCCCTCGGTTTCACTGACGGGGTTTACGAAATCAACGCCGGTTTGTTTGCCTTCGAGCAGACGGAACAGCGGCCCTTGCGCCAGGGCCCGGGTAAAATGCAGGGTCAAAAACAGAACAGCATGCAGCAGGTACAGCAGGCGACGCTTATTATTCATTGAAAGTGCCGTGATAGAAAAGAAAGCGATAGGAAAAATAATATTTTCTAATGCTTTTGTATCATTTCATGGAAATTATTTTTTGGGATTTGGAACGGTAGGCAACTAATGGCGCATTATTCATAGCTCCCAGCAAATATTTTCCGCCGTTCGCCTGCACGACGGCCAATGCACGTACATCGCCATGCACATAAAAACCGCTTTTTTGTTGCGGCAAATAATCGAATTTCAATGCACCGCTATTTACAAACACTTGCAAAAGGCTTGCGTCGCTTTTGCCCATTCTCACCCTGGCTTGCCTGGCATTTCCTCCCAAAACAATGTCCTGCTTGCCGTCGCCATCCATGTCGTGCACTGCAATGGCGTACACGGGAGCAAACTGCGCTTCGACAGGCAATGCATGGAAGACCAGCTTTCCGTTCTTATTTTCCAGAATGCCTGTCCGGTACTCATTGACCGTAAACTTCCCGGCACTTTTCAGCTTTTCATCGGATAGCATTTCGGCCAATGTGGCTTTGGAGTAACTGACGTAATCAGGGTATTTCTTTTTTAATGAAGGGATTTGATCCAGCAGCTCGTCACGGCTGGCGTAGGGATATTGCCTGTTCTGCTCGCTAAGGGCTACTACCGGAACAATCCGATTAAGCTTATCAAAATCAGCCGCATATAGCTCCAAACCACCGGGCGATGTAATATTCCACTGCGAGTTTACACCCATATTTCCAACCACAAAGTCGGTATCGATATCTCCGTCCAGGTCCGCAGGGTGTAATGCATTCCAGCAGCCTTGCAGGCTTGCGACACCCCATTTCTGGCCCGCATTGGTCAGCTTACCTTTGGTATTGTTAAAAACCTGCACAGGCATCCAGTCTGCCGTCAGAATGAGTTCCGGGAAACCATCTTTGTCGAGATCTTCGAATGCCGCATCCGTGATCATTCCTGCATTACGAAGCTCCGCAGCAAGTTTACCGGTCTGATCCGTGAATGCAGCTTTGCTGTTATTGGTAAGCAACACACCTCCCGGGCTTTCCGGGAAGCGGCCGGGCGTCACCCGCGAGCCCAGGAAAACATCAATATCGCCGTCCTTATCAACGTCTGCCGCCGCTACCGCAGCTGCATTAGGCCCAACAGCGGGAAACGGCGCCTTTTTAAATACCCCTTTTTCATTCAGATACAGGCGTGGCAAAAGCAGCCGGTCGTCCGCATTGAGCTCATAACCGGCGCTGGTTACCAGCAAATCCTGGTCGCCGTCACCGTCCGCGTCGAAAAACTCGGCATCGGCATCTTCAAATGCAGCGTCGGCCTCGAATGCAGACTGTGGCGACTTGCGGAATGCGCTATTACCGCTCAGAAACAGCGCGCCCGATTGCCCACGGGCTCCCGCGATGTAGAAATCGTCGGTACCATCGCCGTTAATGTCTTTTTGTGCCAAATGCGGGCCATGATAGCTGAGTACCGTTGGCAGCAGCGTCTGAATGCGAAAATCGTTGCGCGCTTCCTCCGTATGCGTGAAGTCGATAAGCGAAGCCGGCTCCCACAATGGCGAAGGAGCAGGAGATGATTCCGAAGTTTTGCGGGCATCGGCATAGCGGAGCGTTACCTCTTTTGCGCTAACGCCTTTCAATACCTGCCGGCTGCCGTCCGCCCAGTTGACGACCAGCGAATCGATCCGCGAATTACCGCCCAGGCCGAAATGCAGCGCATCCCACTGCGCCGACTGGAACCCGCGAACCGGAATGAAATTCTGCGTTTGCGTCAGCGAATCGCCATATAATGTAACCTTCGCGCCGGCGAGCCAGGCATATTTGGGTGATGACAGCTTCACGCGCAGGGACGCATTGCCGGTAAGCACCTTCTCCGCATTGTTGCGGTAAATGAATGCCTTCTGGCTCACATTGTTCGTCACCAGGTCAAGGTCGCCGTCGTTGTCGAGGTCGGCGTAGATGGCACCGTTCGATTGATTGTTTTTTTCAAAACCCCATTCCTTGATGCGTTTGGCGAATGTGAGATTTTTCTGATTCTGGAAAATGTAGTCCGGCTCGTTGATGGGGGGCATTTGCGCGATGATCTCCATTTGCTTCGGCGAGTTGCTCGCCTGATTGTGCTCCACCTGCTTGTCGGCCGAGTATTTCAGGAATTCCATATTGGTATAATCCCGCGCATAGCCGTTTGAAATGAATATATCCTTCCAGCCGTCGTTGTCAAAATCGGCCATTAATGCGGCCCAGCTCCAATCGGTATTGGAAATACCCGCGAGCTGGCCTATCTCGCTGAAAACGGGGACGCCGTTCGCGTTGACGCCGTTATTCAGCTGTAACATGTTGCGCATGCTCTGGTCGTGGAAACCTGCGCGGAGCAATTGCTGGTACTTGTCGTAGTTATCGTCACCGGACGTTAGCTTGATGCGCTCGTTGTTATCCGGCAGCATATCCAGCGTCAAAACATCCATCAGGCCGTCGTTATTGATATCGGCCGCATCCGTACCCATCGAAAACAGCGACACGTGCCCCGTCGCTTCGCGGATCACCTCCCGGAACTTGCCGTTTCTTTCATTCAGGTAGAGGTAATCGTTCTCATTGTAGTCGTTGGCAATGTAGAGATCCTGCCAGCCGTCGTTGTTAAAATCATTCACATTCACACCCAGTCCGAAGCTCAGCACATTGGAGACGATGCCGGCGGAGTCGGTCACATTGGTAAATTTCCCTCCATCATTCCGCAGCAGTTTGTTGCCGTATGCCTCATTGCGCTGCTGACGATAATTAGCGAGCAGGTTACTGAACCCGGCATATTCCTGCAACGAATGGTTGAGCAGGAAACAATCCGCATCGCCGTCGCGGTCGTAGTCGAAGAACACTGCCTGTGTGGTGTAGGACGCGTCGTTCAGCCCATATTCGGCTGCTTTTTCGGTAAAAATCGGGATACCGTCGGCTGTTTTGCCGTTGTTGATGTAGAGCAGCTTCGTACGCAGGCGCGGGTCCTGTGCGCCTGCGCGGCTCACGAAAATATCCACCCAGCCGTCGTCATTAATGTCCACCAGCGACACCCCGGTTTTCCATCCCTCATTCAATCCCGTCCCCGATTTTTCAGAAACATCCTCGAATTCCATTTCGCCGCGGTTGAGGTACAGCTTATTGGCCACCATGTTACCGGTGAAATAGAGGTCGATCAGCCCGTCATTATTAAAATCCGCCGCCGCCACGCCTCCGCCATTGTAGAAATAGCCATACCGCAGCACGTTGTTTTCTTCGTCCTCATCGATATAATTATTAAAATCGACGCCGGTCTTGCCGGCGTCGAGTAATGTAAAGAGCTTCTCGTCGTTCTTGCAGCCCGAAAGCAGGGCCAGCAGTACCATTATTTTACGCATATACTCACGGTTTATCCCACCACAAACGAGTACTGGATTTATCCTCGCCGCCAAGTTTGGAGATGGCGTCTGTAACCGCCTTGGCATTCGTCTGCTGCTCACCGATTACGAAAGGCGTGCGCCTTACCACTGCATCCTTGGGCGAATCGGGGTTGTCGGAATTGATCCGGGCGTAGAGTTTCGGATAACCTGTACGGCGGTACTCAGCCCAGGCTTCATGACCATTGGGATAATTAGCGAGCCATTTCTGTGTGATGATCTGTTCCAATTGCTTGGCCGGATCGGCAGAGAATTTCACCGGGATGTCCGACAATGCCGGCGTTTTCGCCATGTCGTTCAATGCGATGGGTGTAGTCACGCCATTGGTGTAGGCCGTGATCACCGCCGCATCATTGATCCCCCATTGCTTGAATGCCGTTTCAATGCCTTTTTCATAAAACTCTTTCGCCGTTCCTCCCATTGCCCAGCCTTTCAATGCACCTTCTGCGCGCAAGAAGTAAGCCTCGGAAGCATACATGATCGCGAAAGGGTTTGTTGCCTGCACACCGGGCAGGAATGCATCGGCCACATTGGAAGTCGCGCCAGCATTGTTTTCGGCAGCGCCCAGTTCCCCCTGCGTATATCCATTTCGCAGTCCCTTGAAATTGCTCGTTCCGGGGATAGGTGCAAAATACCTGCTCATTCGGGGGTCCACATATCCTTTCAGCACGCTTTCCATCGCTGCGCTCATCCGGAACTCGTTCCACGCGGTGGCCTGGTTCATCGGGTTGAAGGAGTTGGCAGTCACTTTCAGGAATGCGTCGTGGGCATTGGTTGTCAAAACACCTCCTGCCACAGCCGCTTCGGCTTCGGTCTTCGCCAATGCAGGCTCTACTTTGGAAATGCGCATCGCGATACGCAGGCGCAGCGTGTTCGCAAACAATATCCATTTATCCACATCCCCGGCGTAGATCTGGTCGACCGCGTCGAAAACTTTTTTCCCCTTGAATGCCTGCAAAGCATCGGTGGAAGTTTTCAGGGTTGTCAGAAAATCCTTGTAAATGGCTTCCTGAGAGTCATAGGGAACGTCCGGCCCTCCGTTACCCACCTGTGAGTAGGGAATCGGGCCCCAGTAATCGGTACGCGGCAGGTACATATAAACTTTCCAGATATTGGCCATTGCGAATTTGCCAGGGTTGGGATACTTGCCTTGCGGACCGGTATTTTCCAGAACGCCTATCAATGCAGGCACCGCCGTACCATAGAAACCGCTCCACGCGCCATTGAGCCAGTTGCCCACCATTACATTTCTGTCCGAGGAGAAGTTTTGGGCGATATTCGCAAAGTATTGCCCTTGCAAATCGGCAAATAGGCTTTGGAATGTCTGCCAGCTTGCCTGAATGGTACGGTACTGGGCGGCTGCGAACGCATTCTCCGTACCCAGCTCGTCCAGTTCGGTGAGCTTCGTTTTGTTCGTGTTGATCTCCTCGAAATCACCCGTGCAGGAATAGGTTCCCACGGCAACGGATGCCAGGAGCGCCAGTGCTAATATTTGATATTTCCTTTTCATCGCTTTCCTGATTTTCGATTAGAATGTAAGAGTAAGGTTTACACCCACTGAGCGGGTAGCCGGCATCGAAAACGATTCAAGTCCAACCGTTGTATTTGCCGAGCCCGCAACCAGCTCGGGATCAAACCCTTTTGCTTTATTCATGATAAAGAACAGGTTACGTCCTACGAGCGACAATGAAGCATTCTGGAAAACCGACTTACCGATAATGCCTTGCGGCAAACTGTACCCGAGCGTCATTTCCCGCATACGAATGTTGGATGCGCTGTACGTGAATGCTTCGCCGATCGGCGTGTTCCGGCCTCCTACAAATTTCCAGTATGCCTCAGCTGTGGTTTTCACGGTGTTAGGACTGCCATCGGCCTGCACACCTTCGACGACCATCCCTTCGCGTCCGGCCAGTGTTTCCTCGGTCACACCATCCGCATAAGTTACCGCATTGGTGAACGATGTTACCACACCGCCGATCCTTCCACTGACGAGGAAGCTGAAATTGATTCCTTTATAAGAGAAACGGTTGGTAACACCGCCTGTCCATGACGGCCGGGATGTTCCGAGCGGGACCGTCGTGTTCGACGTTACAAGCGGAATCCCATTGGTACCTACGATGATCCGGCCCTGGGCATCGCGCTGGTAACCGCGGCTATAAATCTGGCCAAGAGCTTTACCTTCTTCGGCCCGCATGAAGTTCATAAAATCACTTGCGAGTGTCAGCGTCGTGATGCGGTCCGACAATTTGATAAGTTTATTCACATTCCTCGCATAATTCAGATCCAGATTCCAGGTAAAGTCACCCATTCTGACCGGAACCAGGTTCAACATGAGCTCGATACCCTGGTTTCGGACATTCCCCGCATTGATATATTCGAAACTCCAACCGGACGCCGGCGACAGCGGCACCTGGAATAGCTGGTTTTTAGAGTTGCTATTATACAAGGTCAGGTCAAAGCCGATACGGTTGTTGAGGAACTTAGCTTCGAGGCCTATTTCCTGCGCGGTCGTCATTTCAGGTTTCAGGACAGGGAACGGCTTGATATTGTCGCGTACAATGTAGCCGGAAGTACCTCCCGCGATGAACGAGTAGGTTTGAAGCAGCAAATAAGGTGCTGCATCGTTACCCGTGAGCGCGTAACTTCCTCTGAGCTTCGCAAACGAAATAGCCTGTGGTAAGTTGAAAAGGCTCGTCAGCACGGCCGCCACGCCAACGGACGGGAAGAAGTAGGATTGGTTTGCCTCGGGCAAGGTAGACGACCAGTCGTTCCTGGCTGAGCCGGAAATGGTGAGCGCATCGCGCCAGATAAAGTCCGCAGATGCAAATACGCCCTGTTTGCGGGTCTGCGCTACCGAACGGTTGGTTACCGAGTTTCTGGCATTCGTTGTAACAAACAGGTTGTCGCGGTTCAACTGGTTGTTAAGGGTCTGATGGTTGATGTAATCTCTTTTCAAAATATTTCCACCAACCGTCGCCTCCAATCTGAAATCCTCGCCGAACTGCTTGCTAACCAACCCGAACAAATCCAGGTTCAACTCTGAATTATCGCGCCAGTTGGTTTGATAATCACCAAAATCGGCAATCGTATAGGTATCGGTGTACCATTTACCTTCAAACTTATCGATGTATTTGTCGTATCCCGCCCGACCCATGAGCGTAAACCAGTCTGTTATTTTATAATTCAACTGCGTGAAACCGTAAATGCGGTCGCGGTTATCGAGCGCAAGTACCCGGTTTTTGATCCAGTAGGGATTTTGCCCGCCGTTTGAACCGGGGTTCCAGTAATTTTGCCGGACCCGCCCTGTTGCCGGTACGATGTACTCGAATTGCTTCGCCTGATCGAGCGAAATGCTTCTTGGCAAGCGCAGAATGTGGCGTTGCAAATTGGCGAATGCTTCACCCGTCTGTTGCCGGTTTTCGATTTTTTCACTCAGATAGGTCACCTTGCCGTCGAAGCTCAGTTTGCTGGTGATCTGGCTCGACAAACGCAGGTTAAAGTTATGACGGCCCAGTTTGTTGTTAGACACGATCCCTTTTGCCGAGGTATTGGTGTAGGAAAAATAGGTCTGCACCTTTTCGTTTCCTGCCGTCAGTGAAACTGAATTTGCAATGGAAGTTCCGGTCGAATAGAAGTCCTTATACGAATCGGGGTTCGGTGAATAGGCATAGGTCTTTCCCACGTTTGCAGGATCGGGACCCCATGCCGGCACTTGCTGTCCGTCCATTTTAGGTCCCCAACTGAATTCACTGTTTTGCTGGATCTTGTTGCCATCCACACCCTGGCCATATACGTTTTGGAAGTCCTGAAGAATGATAGCCCGCTCAGCCTGGAAAGTACTGTTGATGCTCACGCCGATTCCCTTCCGTACCGCACCTTTTTTTGTAGTGATCAGCAATGCACCATTCGCCGCCCGGCTTCCGTACAAAGCTGTTGCCGACGCCCCCCTCAATACGTTAATAGATTCGATATCGTCGGGGTTGATGCTCGAAAGGCCGTCGCTTGCGTCGCGACCACCGTTGGCGTTACCGGGACTGAAATTAGAATTATCAATCGGCACCCCGTCCACGACGATCAGCGCCTGGTTATTGCCGGTAATAGACCGGTCCCCGCGCAAAACGATCCGGCTGGAACCGCCCACGCCCGACGACGAACGCACAATATCCAACCCGGCCACACGACCGGAAAGAGAGTTGGCGACGTTGAGCTCGCGCGCTTTTGAAAAGTTGTCGGTATTGATCATCTGGGTTGCGTAGCTCAGCGTTTTTTGTTCTTTGCTGATACCCAGTGCTGTAACCACCACCTCGCCCAGGTTACGCACATCGGCGTCCATCGAAACCGTTACGTTAGTCATGTTGGCCGATACTGCCACTTCCTTGGATGTGTAGCCTACCGAAGACACGATAAGCGTTGCCGCACCACTCATATTCAAGCTGAAATTTCCCTCCGCATCCGTATTCGTTCCCCTCGTAGTCCCTTTGATCAGGACGTTGGCTCCCGGGAGCCCGGTGCCATTCTCATCGCTCACTTTCCCCGTAACCTGCCGGTCCTGGGCGCGTGATGCGTTAACAAATAGCACTGCTAACACGAATGTCAGCAGCACACACTGTAAAGCGTTGCGCATAAGTAAATTGGGTTTGTGAAATTTAATAGAAATTTAATCCTATTAAATCAAACAAGCAACTTATTCCGCCATTTTTAATTGCACTATACTAATATTTCGAACAATAAGATTACAAAAGCATTTAAAACGCATAATTTGCCTGTTTTTAGAATATTATTTGTCTTTAATACAATTAATATCCCCAATCCACGCAGCGTGCGTGCTCGAAACACAAGCACGCATTCGGCATTTTCGGTTTTGGATTGGATAACGCAGCGGGCCGATTAAATTGTCAACCGAAGCGATAATTATGTCGACAAAAAAGTACTACACGCCGAAGGCAATACACGGCATCGACTAGTATAAAATCAAGATGTGAAAAAGGCAACTACTCGTACTTGCGCCACACGCCCAGGATTGCGCCGGTGAGTGCGTACACGATCACGCTCACGCCGCCATTAATAAGGGACAGCGCCAACGCCCGCATGGAGAACATGTCTTTGACGATCGTTTCAAACAAAACGAAGACAATACCGAACAGAAGTCCGATGAGGAAGCCCATAATGAGCGATTTGACGGGGACTTTGGTGAATACCCAGGCCATGGTGTAGGCCATGAAGGAGGTGGAGACAATGCTGGCAAGATAAGGGGCCGGGCTGGCGGCCGACTTGATCTGCTCCATCGTGAAGCCGTTCAAAGCCATCCATTGTTCTGAAAATATGCTATACCACAACGCTGGTATTATCTGACCTATCACTACACATACTAGCACGGCCCAAAGATTGACAGATTGTTTTCTCATTGTATTGAGTATTTTATTCAGTCATCGAAAGGTACTCCCCGGCCCAAATATAAGAGGTTTCAGAAATAATTGTGCTTTTTATTCATCGGTTATGACAAATTCGATATTCCGCTTCAAACCGGCGTATTTGGCCCTTTTTACGGGTGAACGGCGGAATATTTCGCGGAATATTTCCTCGGTAATTTCCCGCCAGTCGCCGTTGGAAAAGCCGGCAAGTCCCTTGGGTAGATTGAATTGCTCCGTCGTATGCGGACGGGCGAAGCGGTTCCATGGACAGACGTCCTGGCACACATCGCAACCGAATATCCAGTTGTTGAATTTACCCTTCACGTCCTCAGGTATCGCGTCCTTTAATTCGATGGTGTAATAGCTGATACATTTGCTGCCATCGACCACGAACGGGCCGGTAATGGCGTCCGTCGGGCAGGCGTCGATGCATTTGGTGCAGGTACCGCAATAATCACCGGTGGCGCTGTCGGGCGCGAGATCGAGGTCGCAGATGATCTCACCTATGAAGAAAAAGCTGCCCATTTCCCGGTTGAGCAGGTTGGAATGCTTGCCGATCCAGCCGAGGCCGCTTTTGGCCGCCCATACCTTGTCCATTACCGGCGCCGAATCGACGAAAATGCGGCCATTTACCTCACCTACCTCTTCCTGAATGGCTGTGAGCAATGCGCCGAGCTTTTCCTTCAATATATAATGGTAGTCGGTGCCGTAGGCATACTTGGAAAGTTTGAGATCGTCTTCGCCTTCCGGCAGGCGTTCTTCGGGGTAATAATTTAATAATACGGAGATTACGCTCTTCGCGCCCTCTACGAGTTTGGTCGGATCGAGGCGCTTGTCGAAGTGGTTGGCCATGTAGGCCATGGCACCGTGATGATTCAGCGAAAGCCATTTTTCTAGGCGCGGGGCTTCGCTTTCGAGGAATTCCGCCTTTGAGATACCACAAAAATCGAAGCCGCATTCAAGCGCTTTTGCCTTGATAAACCGACTCCTCTCCTGCCGTACGATATCTGATGCCGTCATGTTGCAAAGTTACAAATTGATTGTAAAATGCCATCTTGTCAGTAATTTAGCCGTGGCAAAGTAATTTAGGAGTAAAATGGCTGTTGCAAAAAGACACGTAACTGCGAAGGACCATGCCAGAAAATACAGAATTCAACATAGATCAAGACAAAAATTACGAAATGAACGAGGATAAAGCTTCATTGGAAACTGACAATCTGGTAAACGAAGAAAATTCCGAAATTTCCAACAATGTGCCGCTGGACAATGCAGGGCAGGAGATTACTGGCGAGGCGCCCAAATTGGACCCATTGGATTCCGCTAAGGCTGAAATCGCCGAGCTGAAAGACAAATACCTGCGTCTTTATGCAGATTTTGAAAACTTCCGCCGCCGTACCGCCAAGGAAAAACTGGAAATGATCTCAGGAGCAAGCGCCGATACGGTGAAACTCATCCTGCCGATTGTCGACGATTTCGAACGCGCCAAGGTTTCTTTTGAGTCTTCTACCGAGATCGACGCGCTTAAAGAAGGCGTAGACCTGATTTATACCAAACTTTATAAAGCCCTCGAATCCAAAGGCCTGAAAGCCATGGAATCGAAAGGTGCTGATTTCGACGCTGAAATCCACGAATCCATCGCGCAGTTCCCCGCACCGTCGGAAGACCTGAAAGGAAAGGTGATCGATGAAATTGAAAAAGGATATTACCTGAACGACAAGGTCATTCGTTACGCCAAAGTAATCGTAGGCGCCTAATACGCTCAACCTTCCTAACGGATACATCAGTAATTAAAAATGGCAAAGAAAAGAGATTATTACGAGGTCCTTGGCGTAGATCGTGGCGCCTCCGCGGATGAAATCAAGAAATCATACCGCAAGCTCGCGATCAAATTCCACCCGGACAAGAACCCCGACGATCCTACCGCGGAAGACAAGTTCAAGGAAGCGGCGGAGGCATATAGCATTCTCAGCGACGAGAACAAACGTGCACGTTATGACCAATTCGGGCATGCAGGCGTAGGCGGTGCTTCGGGCGGCGGGGCAGGCGGCTTCGGCGGCGGCTTTACGATGGACGATATTTTCTCACAATTCGGAGATATTTTCGGGGACAGCAGTCCGTTCGGTGACATTTTCGGTCGCCAGGGCGGAAATGGCCGTCGGGTCCGCAAAGGCTCCGACCTCCGGATTAAGTTAAAGCTTAACCTGGAAGAGGTGGCGAATGGCGTTGAGAAGAAAATAAAGGTTAAAAGACACGTTACCTGTAATACCTGCGGTGGCAATGGCGCCAAAAACGGCACATCGCTGACCAACTGTAACGGTTGTAACGGGACAGGCCAGGTGCGCAAAGTGGTGAGCACCATGCTCGGCCAGATGGTTTCCACCGCCACCTGCCCTACTTGTAATGGTGATGGCAAGATCATCAGCGAACGTTGTGATTCCTGCGCAGGCGAAGGCCGCTTGCTGCAAGACGACCTCATTACCCTGAACATTCCGGGTGGTGTGGCCGAAGGCATGCAGCTCTCGATGTCGGGCAAAGGAAACGTTCCTGCGCGCGGAGGCATGGCGGGCGATCTGCTGATCGTCATCGAGGAAGAAGAGGACGCATTGCTGAAAAGAGATGGTAACAACGTCGTGTTCGACATGCATCTGAGCTTTATCGACGCCGCGCTCGGCACTTCCATGGAAATACCGACCATCGACGGCAAAGCGCGCATTAACATCGAATCAGGAACGCAGGCAGGCAAGATATTGCGCCTCAAAGGCAAGGGTATCAAAGACCTGAACGGCTACGGAAAAGGGGATCAGCTGGTGCATATCAATGTATGGACGCCACAACAACTGACTTCTGACGAGCGCTCGACTCTCGAATCGCTCCGTCACTCGCCGAATTTCCAACCGAAACCGGGCAAAAACGAGAAAGGCTTTTTTGATAAAATGAAAGATTTCTTCCATTGATCATGCCTGGTCAATAAATATTCCAAAAGAGCTGCTTCGTCACCGGAGCGGCTCTTTTTGCTTGACACCAATAGCGGTTCGCCGCGATTCATCATCGATCATTAAATAACCAAAAACATTCACCCAATGAAATCTCTGTTGCTTTCCGGCGCATTGCTTTGTACGGCACTTGCCAGCCAGGAACTGACGGCACAAACTGCCACCAACCCGGCAGAGCTCACATTTGCTACCTATAATGTGAGTATGGAAGCCGAAAACTATTTCCCACGCGGCACGCCGGGCAATTCGGAAAAGGTATTGATCAAGGAACTGGCTTCCGGCGCCAACCAGCAGATCAAAAACATCGCGCAGATCATCAAAACTGTCCGCCCGGACGTGATTTTGCTGAACGAGTTCGATTATGTCAAAAACCCCGCGGATGGTGTCGGGCAGTTTATCAAGGGTTATCTCAAAGACGATTCGAATGGAGCGAAAGGCATCGACTATCCCTATTACTACTATTCGACCGTCAATACCGGCCAGCCGACGCCTTACGACCTCGACCGGAACGGCAAAACGGAACAATTCGGCGCCGATGCCTGGGGGTTCGGTAATTACCCGGGCCAATATGGAATGGTGCTCCTATCCCGCTACCCGATCGACACCAAAGCAATCCGCACATTCCAGCATTTCAAATGGAAGGACATGCCGGATGCCTTGAAAACAACCCAGGAAAACGGCTCCGACTGGTACGCACCCGAGGCGTGGGCGCAATTCCCGCTTTCTTCTAAATCGCATTGGGACATTCCCGTGAAAGTCGGCAATAAAACCATCCACGTCCTCGCCAGCCACCCTACCCCGCCTTCATTCGACGGCAAGGAAGACCGCAACGGCAAGCGCAACCACGACGAAATCCGCTTCTGGAACGACTACATTACCCAAGGCAAAGGAAACTACATTTATGACGACAAAGGCAAAAAAGGCGGCCTCGCCGCAAATGCCTCATTCGTCATACTAGGTGACCAAAACGCCTCCCCGGACGAAGGTAATGCCATCGCCGACGGCATCCGCCAGCTCATCTCCAACCCGGCCGTAAATGGCAACACCGCTCCCGCCAGCAAAGGCGGTTCCGAGCATTCGCCCACCAATGCATTTGCCAAAAATCACACGGCATTCTGGCGCATGCGCGCGGATTACGTGCTACCTTCGCGCAAAGGCTTCCAAATCGTCGACAGCGGCGTTTTCTGGCCCGCAAAAGGCGAGCCGATGGCGGAGCTGGTGGAGAAGCGGGAGTCGAGCTCGGATCATAGGTTGGTTTGGGTTAGATTAAAGGTTGAGTAAGGTAGACAGCACTTATTACTCAAAACATCAGTAAAGACAATCACATTAACACAAGCGGCCTGGAGGGTTCCAGACCGCTTGTGTGTTTAAAATACTTTTGTTTTGATTGTTAGATGACCTTTTTGAGCCGCTCCTGGAACATAATCAATCCGAATTCTCTCCCGTAGAAATCCCATCGGCCGGATGAATCGATACGCCCAGCAGGGAGCTCAAAAGTCCACACGCGATGAACCATATCCGGATAATAGATCTCCAACGTGGCCGTACCATCCAAATATCCCCTGATGGACGCTATAAGTAATGCTTTTGGGATAGATCAGTTATATAAAACTCGCACTCTTCGAAAGAGCAACCTGTGTGGCTATACCGATGGAATAATATCTCACAATCCCTGCTAAACAGGCGCTTTGCAATGCATTTAAATCGACCCATTACTCAAAGAACTTTGGTGACAATTTTCACATAACCTTTTTTGGCCGTTCCCGGAATATAATAGATCTTGATTTTTTATAAAAGAAATCCTGTCTAAGCCGAAGCGAATCAATGCGACCTGGTTTTAATTCAAAACCTCCGACCCAATACTCGGATTGCGGCACGTATTGGAGCTGTATTTTTGCTGTGCCGTCAATTTGCCCCGTAACCGTTGCATCCACACAGCAAAAAGCATTATGGAATGCAGAGTCGTAGAAGACATGCGGTTTGGATGGATCGGTAATTTCGAATACACCATCTTCTTCCCGCCGACACGCGTCCGTAAGAAGGAGCAGAACACAGAATGAGGACCATAATTGTCTATTTTTCAACTTTTTTTGCAGTCTCATCGGGAATATCAAAAGATCAGAGTCTTAATTTTCAAACTTCCCTTTTTAGCTTCTCCCGGAAAATATTTGACAACTATCTTTCTTTGCCAGTAAAAGTCCCCGTGTGAATTCTCAATATTAACCTTGCCTTTCGGTAAATAGATGCTATCAATTAAACCACCTTTTGAATAATACTCTACCAATATCCACGCAGGTCCATCCAGTGTTCCGGTAACAAAAGTCGCAACACAGCAATCGGGATGGAACGAAGCTGAATCGGTAAATGTGTGCGCTTTCGACACGTCTACAATATAAAACTCTCCCTTCTCCATTGAACAACTCGAGGCTATCCCAATTAACAGCAGGCTATTTACAAGCCTACTGTTAATGTATTTCTTAAAACTTTTAAATAGATTCATGTTTGCTCAATGGCATCGATTAGTCCCATTTGTCCAAAACATAGTTTGAGTCTGCCCTGGTAGAGGCTCTTCCGGAAGTATCCTTTTACCCAACCCGACTTTGATTGCCGCCATTACATTATCTACTATCAGGGCTATTTTGAGACCTGGAGAGTTTGCAGGTAAACTGGCAATGGACGCACTAATGCTCTTGTAAATTTGAATACCTAAGCCATTATTGTGTAGATCCATCTCCTGTTGATTGGGAGGCGACTCCAACTCGTGATTATTGGTTATTTGTAAAGTCGTGGAGGTCCCAAATTGCATACATAGAATCGCAGTCCATACAGCATGCTTGAAAGCGTTCCAATTACCGTTATCTCCATCCTGACAGTAAAACCAAAATGTGAGTGCTATTGCCGTTCCACGAGCGAATGCAGCTTGTGGGATTAACCACTTCCTATTTTCGAAATACTCTTTCTCCGTATTGTTCAGATTAGCCCATAGATCCGATACATAAGGCAATTGCATCATGGCTTCAAAAAGGACATCACTTCCTCCTGTTAATGCTACATCCAGAGAATTCGACCAAACAGTTCCTGTCCCACCTGAGCTTTGGCCAATATACACCATCTCACAAGTAGTCTCCTGATAAACCCACCCAGAGCACCCATAACCGGCCACACAACCTTGATGGTACCAATCCGTGCAGACTTCCACCATGTCGGAAGTCCGGCCACCTTTGTTGGGCCCGAATGTCGCTACCTGCTTACCTTCTTCGTAAATCAGTCCATTGACCAGCTTTCCGCTCATATCGAAAAAGTAAACTTTCCCTTCAAAATTGGAGGGATCGACCTTGCCGTTCTTAACCGTCGGCTCGTAGTCCCCATCGAATACGGTACGCATTTCCATAGCCTCAATCTTGCCGCGGACTTTGCGTACGACCAGGTTCCGCTGGATCCTTCCGGCTACGCTCTCTTCATCAGGCTTGCGCTTATCCTTTCGTCCGTCCTTAATGCGGCAGCCGAGGAAGTTGCCTGAAAGTACCGGCGCTACCACAATTTCATCTTCCACGGCCACTTTCCGCTGCGTCGCGGCGCCCCAGATAACTTTGTCATCCGGCTGACCGAGACTCCGAGCCGATTGACGGAACCCGGAGTACTATTTCTGAGCCTGCTCGACGGTGAAGTCGTCGGTGGGCAACACATTTACTTTTTCACCCGTGTCTTTACATCCAAACACAAAGGCAAAAGCAATCACCAGCGCCGCGCGCCGGGCAATGCATTTCTTCATACATTTGAAAGGTTTTGGTTGACTATTTGACTCGAACCTCAACCCCGCCCGTCAGGTACCAAGCTTACGGCGGGGTTTTGATTTGGGCGAATGTTAGGATTCCGGGAGAGATATGCAAGCCGTGTTTTGCTCATGGTAGAGGATGGACCAACATTGGGAAATAATGGCAGTTATCCAACGGGTCACATCAATTTAACTATCTGATTTTCAGTGAATCAAATCTATCCACCGGCAACTAATTTTTCCGGTTGCTTGATAATTACTTATCGCGCAGCGTGTAGAAAAAGTTAATCCATGTAAACAGGCACAAAAAGAAAGGGCGGCATCTGCTTTCGCAAATGCCGCCCTTTGAACTTCAATAACTTAAATATTACTGCCCCCCACCATACATATTAAACGCAGCCAGGTGCTTCTGGAAAATCGCCTCGTATTTCTTTGCGACGGCTTCCTGCTTGGCGTCGCGGCATTCCTGGACGATCACTTGCATGATGTACAGGTACACGTTGCTGTCGCGGCGGCGGGTGGTGGGGTTGTTTTTTGCCCAAGTGAGTACTTCGTCGGCTCGGGTGGCCATTGTTTCGGCTATTTCGAGGGCCTTTTTGGTTTCTCCCAGGTCGAACAACGGACCTATGAAGTTGGCCGAGAACTGGTCGTATGGAATGCTCTTGTCGGGCATGGTGGTCAGCGAGCGCTCGATGGCTTTTTTCGCTTCTTCCTTGCGGCCGTCGGCGATCAGCTGGCCTGTGAGGCGCAGGAATGCGATACGCGCAGTCGCTACCGGCGAACCGAGGTAGGTGTTGTCATAATAGGTGTTCGGATTATCGAGCTCGCGCCAGAACATCTTAGTCATCATATTTTTGTACATCACATCCACATTCACATAACCATCGCTTGCACCCGGTACTTTCACCGGCAACAGGCGGTATGCATAACCTTCGAGCTGCATGTATTCTTTCAGGTTCAGATAGCTCGATCCGCCCAGGGTCGACGAGAAGTAGATCGGACGTTTCCAGTCGTTGGAAGCAATGATATCGAGCATGATCAGGTCGGATTTGTACAAATCTCCCTTACCGATTGTCCAGCTGATCGAGTCGCTCACGAATGGCATGAGGTCGTTTTTGATAATCCCCATTTTCTTCACCGCCTCGGCGTCCACAGGAAGGAACAATACCGACGATGGCAGAATGGAAGTCATATCGCCGCTGGTCAAAGGCACCTGAATGGCCTTATTTTCCTGCTTCACGAGACCCATGTATTCTTTCAGGTTGATACCCGCTTTCACGCTCGGGATTTCATAGAAAGGCACGATGTCGTTCTTTCCGAATGCGTAGTTGTTTTTATCGAGCGAGATCGGCAGCGCCTCCGATTGATAAGTGCGGCGCTTCATTTGATCAATGTACCAGTCGGTACCGAGAAGGCTGAGATTACACACACGTACATCCGTGCGGAAGCCTTCCACTTCCTGCACATACCACAAGGGGAATGTATCGTTATCACCACCTGTGAACAGGATCGCATTCGGTGCGCAGGAGTTCAGGAGGTTTTTGGCAAAATCCACCGAGTGATAGCGGTGGTCGCGGTTGTGGTTATCCCAACCTTTGGCACCCATAATGACAGGCGCAACCAAACCGACCGCCGTAGCGACACCCGCTCTCGCCGTACCGCTTTTGACAAACTTACTGATCGCATCCGCGATGGCGATAACACCGTAGCCGATCCAGATACAGAAAATATAGAATGAACCCACGTAAATATAGTCACGCTCGCGTGGCTCGGTGGGTGGCGAGTTGAGGTAAACGACCAATGCCACGCCGGTCAGGATAAACAGCAAGCCTAGCACGAGCAGGTCGCGTTTCTGGCGGAAATAGCAGATCACAATACCAAACAATCCGAGCAGGAACGGCAGCATAAAATAGTTGTCATGCGCCTTGTTCTTCGCAATTGGCTCCGGGTATTTGGTCGAAACATCCCATGGGGTCATGTTCCCTGCCCCTTCTTCGTCGCTTTCACGACCTACGAAATTCCAGAGGAAATAGCGCCAATACATGTGCCCGATCTGGTAGGAGAACATGAACGAGAGGTTATGCGCCATGGTCGGCTTCTGGCCTTCCGCCAAACCCGTCATTTGCATGTACAACTGCGGGTGGCCCGGCTGCGTGCTGTACATACGCGGGAGCAGCATGTTGGCACCCGGTTCATATTCGTATTCCGGACGATAATCGTAGATCACATATTTGCCATCCTGCTTGCGGTACATCGGCGCGCCGCGTTTCTGGCTTACCGGACGTGATACGAACGACGGCCCGTACAACAACGGACGGCTGCCGTATTGCTCGCGTTTCAGGTACGAAACGAAGCTGAGTACGTCATTAGGATTGTTCTCGTTAATAGGCGGGTTGTACTCTGCACGCACGAGTACCATCAGGTAACAAGCATAGCCGATCAGTACAAATGCGAGAGAAAGCAAACCTGTGTTCAGCAACACATTGCCTTTTTTCTGAGAAAAACGGATTCCCCAGATCAGCGCACCGATGAACAATATAATGAAGAAGATTACCCCCGATTTGTAAGGCAATCCCAAAGTATTGACGAAGAATATCTCAAATTTACCTGCAATGCTCGGCAAGCCCGGAATGATACCCGAGTTGATAATCCCGAGAACAACCAGACCGCCCACAAAAGCCATAATGCCACCGAAGACGCTGACTTTCTGGTATTTTTTGAAATAATAAACCAATGCAAGTGCCGGAATGGTAACGAGGTTCAGCAAGTGAACACCAATAGAAAGTCCTACGAGATAGGCGATCAGGATCAGCCAGCGGTTCTCAGCCGCAGGGTCCTGGATACGCTCCCACTTGAATACAGCCCAGATTACAATGGCTGTAAAGAACGATGACAAACCGTAAACCTCTGCTTCCACTGCCGAAAACCAGAATGAATCCGACCAGGTATAAGCCAGCGAACCAACGATACCGGCTCCCATTACGAGCAGCGTATCGGCTTGTGTAAGCTCTTCATCATTTTTAGCGACCAGCTTGCGCACCAGCAAAGTTATCGTCCAGAAAAGGAACAGGATCGTAAATGCACTGCTCAGCACCGATACCATGTTGATCCAGTAAGCTACTTGCAGCAAATCGCCCATGGCGAAAAGGGAGAAAATGCGGCCGATTAACAGGAAGAAAGGTGCGCCCGGAGGGTGAGGAACCTGCAATTTGAACGCGCAGGCTATGAATTCCCCGCAGTCCCAGAAACTGGCAGTACGTTCGACAGTAAGGGCGTAGGTGATGAATGCAATAGCAAAGACAATCCAACCCGTAAGGTTGTTTGTACGGCTGAAACGGGTCATCTGAAAGACGGTAAATTTGAAAAAGTTATATGCACAATGCGCAAAGATGGCGACTCTTTTTGAGCAGTTCTATCAATGATCGGCCAAAATTAGCAAAATAACCACAACGGCAACGGTTTGGGAATCTTAAAAAACGTTAAAGGGGGCTGCGCCCCCGACCACCGACCATGGACCGCCGACCGCCGATCGGATGTTGGTTGCACCATACTTAAATGTTCTTTCTGCGAATGTACTTGAATAGGCGACTGCATAACCGCGGTCGGCGGTCAGCGGTCGGCCGTCGGCTGTCACTTATAAAATATCCACTTCACCAGCTCCTTATAACTCACCTTCTTGCCATACATCAGAATCCCTACACGGTAAATGCGGGCAGCTACCCAGGTGGTACCCATGAAGCCGAGTACCAGCAGCACCATCGACAATGCCAGCTCCCAGGCAGGCACTCCGAACGGAATGCGGACCATCATGATGATGGGTGAAGTGAATGGAATAATGGACGTCCAGAATGCGAGGGTACCGTCGGGGTCGCGGAGGACGAACTGGGCAAAAACAAACGAGAAAATGATAGGTAATGTAATGGGAAGCATGAATTGCTGGGTATCGGCATCATTATCCACGGCCGCACCCACTGCGCCGAACAATGCGCTGTACAGCAGATAACCGCCCAGGTAATAGAACAAAAAGCAGCCGACTATCAGCGGGATGTTGAGGCTTCCAATGGCACTTAGTACCTCGGCGACCGGGTTTTCGACATTGCCCGCAGCCTGCACCGGGATTTGCGCGTGTTGCATTTCTTTCGCGGCCTGCACCGATTCCTGGGAAATCTGGCTGCCGATAATGGCCGTCGTAGCGCTGGTCACGGCGGTAGTAAGCAATATCCACAATATGAATTGGGTTAAACCCACCAATGCCACGCCGATAATCTTGCCAAGCATCAATTGAAATGGCTTGACCGACGAAATAATCACTTCCACGATCCGGCTGGTTTTTTCTTCGGTAATGCCGCGCATGACCTGCGTGCCGTAAATGAATACCGACATGTAAATCAGGAATGCACAAATACCGCCGATGACCGTCGCAGCACCGGAGCTGCTCGTTTTCTCGCCTTCCTCGCTCAGGCTGATCGTCTCCGAACTGACATTCACGCGCGAATCTTCGAGGATTTTGTGCGTAATACCCGCCTCCGCGAGTTTGATGTCTTCAATTTCCTTCTCGATGACGTTCTCGATATCCGATTTCAAATCCAGGCTCACATTCTTTGCAGCGTAAATACGGACGCTCTTCGGCGACTTGATCACATTGGCCGGAATGTATACCAGCGCATTGGCGTCGCTGGATGGGAATGCAGCTTTCGCGGAATCAATGCTTTTGTCGATGAATTGAAATTTCAGCGTCTCCGAATCTTTGAATTTCTTCCCGAACAACCCGCTTTCGTCGAGTACCTGCACCGTTTTCGTATCCACCGAACTCATTGCCGCCCATATTACCGTCCCGTAGAAAGCCCCGAAAAGCAGCGGCCCCAGCACCGTCATCACCAGGAACGACTTCTTTTTCACCCTTACCAGGTATTCTCTTCTTATTACCAGAAATATATTTCGCATGGGGTTTCGGATTAATCACTGTGAATGGAATGTGCCCGCTTACGCCTCGGGAACTTCATTGACCGCCTTCATAAAAATTTCGCTCATCGTCGGAATGTTCTCGCCGAATGCACGAATCTCCACCTTCGACAATAAATTGAGCAACAATGCATTGGCGTTCGTATCGCCATCCAGATGTATATTGGACCGCAGGTAGCCGTCTTCGAGTATTTTCTGGTCGAGTATCTGGTAAATCGGATCCAGTTCGTCGAGATGACCTTTATATTCGACAAAATAAGTATGCGTTTTAAACTGCTCCTTGATCTCCCGCTTCGGACCATCGAGCACCTTCCGCGACTTGTGGATCAATGCGATATGATCGCAAAGTTCCTCCACGGTTTCCATCCGGTGGGTCGAGAAGATGATGGTACTGCCTTTTTGTTTCAATTCAAGGATTTCGTCGCGGATCAGGTTGGCGTTGATCGGGTCGAAACCGGAGAATGGTTCATCAAGGATGATCAGATCCGGCTCGTGCAGGACGGTGGAAACGAACTGGACCTTCTGCTGCATTCCCTTCGAAAGGTCGCCGATGGTTTTGTCCCACCAGGTTTTAATATCGAATTTAATGAACCAGCTTTTGAGCTTTTCCATCGCTTCTTTTTGCGAAAGGCCTTTCAGCTGCGCGAGGTAGAGCAGTTGCTCCCCTACTTTCATTTTTTTATAAAGCCCGCGTTCTTCCGGCAAGTAGCCGATCCTCGAAATATGGTTCGGGTTGAGCGGCACGCCGTCGAACAAGATTTGGCCGCTGTCGGGACCGGTGATCTGGTTGATAATGCGGATCAGCGACGTCTTTCCAGCCCCATTCGGCCCCAGCAACCCGAAAATGCAGCCTTTCGGAATGGCTATACTGACATTATCCAGGGCAGTATGGCTGGAATATTCCTTCGTTACATTCCTTACCTCTATGATGTTCATAAGCTCAAAACGGTGTAACCGCAAATATGCGAAGTAATTTCCCGGGTCGTGGCGACCACAAGTACAAAAGCCTCATTTGGCTGATCAATGGCAAAAATAAAAAGCGGACGGAATAATCCGCCCGCTTTCCACGGCATATGCCTTCGAATATTTATGCGTATTTCTCGCGGATCTGGAAAAGGACCCAAAAACCGATGAGGCCGCCGATGATGAAGCCGATAATGCTCAACTGGATCAGGTTACTGATCAGCCCGATCAGCAGTGCGTAGTAAAGCAGGTTCCATCCGGCGCGTTTACGTGCTTTGAGGGGTGAAAAGGCCATCAGGTACATTACCAGCGTAACGATACCCAGCGCAATCCCGACGTACGCGTTGAAAGCAATACCTGCGGAAAGCCCCCCTGCACCTAAAACAGCCCCACCGACACCCAACGCAGTAAGTAAGCCCAACACTCCGAGAACAGAGAGCACCAGGATAATGTAAGGGCCATACTGCACGAGAAATTCTTTGACGCTCTCGGAGAATGGCGGAAATTTTTGAAGGAAAATCGGTTCGAGTTCTTTCTCGAGAAGTAATTTAGATTCCATAGACGGGGGATTTATTAGCTGAATTTCAAACAATTAATTTCAAAACTAAAACAAAATCCAGGAACCCGATCCCCACGACCTATTAAGCGTTCCAACTGTTTATTTTCCGGCGGTGCAAGACTTTTTACACGGCATACCAAACACTAGTCCTCCGGGTAAGGCACATACACAAACCCCGAGAACTCACCGATCAATGCAAACAGGCAACAGAACTCTTCCGGGTTCTTGTAGTTTTCCGTAAAAAGCAGCACCGACTCCTCGCCGATCAGCTTGCGATCGACAAACTCCTGCAAATACGAGGCCTTGTAAGTATAGTTGTTCGTCAGTTCCGTCGCATCGATGAGCAGCACGCCCAGATCGACTTCATTATTGGTAACTGCAAAAATCGGATACTCCGAAAAACCGCGTTTGCGGATCTGGTAAGACGCCTCTTTCAGTTGGTCGGCGACCTTCACGAAATCCTGCGATATGTAACCCATCAACTTCTGATTCAAATCCGGAGAATTTGCATCGTCCATCAGGGCATTTTCATTGCTATTGTTAATCATAATTTTAGTAAAACTTTACATTCTCGCCGCCAGCAGCAACGTCAAATCCTTGTAACGCATATTGAAACTGCGGGCGATGTGGGAGTTGGTGAGCGTGCCTTTGTGGCAGTATACTCCCTTCATAAACCAACGATTGGCATAAATCATTTCCTCGATACCTCCTATCGTGCCGGTTTGGAGCAAAAACGGCAAAAATACATTGCTCAGCGCCGTGCTCGCCGTATGCGCCACGCGCGAGGGGATGTTCGGCACGCAGTAATGGATTACTTCGTTGTATTTAAATGTCGGGTTCTTGTGCGTTGTCATCCGCGATGTTTCGAACGACCCGCCCTGATCGATACTGACGTCGATGATCACCGAGCCCGGCTTCATTTTCGACACCATTTCACGCGTCACCACCATCGGGCTCAATCCATTCTCGGCCCGCATGGTACCGATCACCACATCCGCCCGGCCAATAGCCTCCGCGAGCGTTTCAGAATCGATAATGGACGTATACAAATTCTGCCCGATCGAGTATTTCAACCTTTGCAGACGGTAAATGTGTTTGTCAAAAACCTTTACATCCGCGCCCAGGCTCAGGGACGCACGGGTGGCAAATTCGGCCACCGTACCTGCTCCGAGGATCACGATTTTCGTTGGTGGAACGCCCGTAATGCCGCCCAGGATCACGCCCCGGCCGCCATTCGGCGTCGAAAGGTATTCAGCGGCGATAAGGAGCACCGTACTGCCGGCGATCTCGCCCATGGCGCGGATAATCGGCTTCCCGCCTACCTTGTCCTCGATCAGCTCATAGCCGATGCCGGTTATTTTCAGTTCGTTGAGTTTTTCAAAATATTGCTTTTCAAGCGCCGGCAGATTTAATGCCGAAATCAGCGTCGTACCCGCCTTCACATACCGGAACTCTTCCTCAACGAGCGGCTCCACTTTCAGGATCACATTGGCCTTATACACTTCTTCGGGACTATGAACGATCTTCGCGCCCGCCTCGCTGTACTCGTGGTCCGACAGGTTGGCGCCCTTGCCGGCATCTTTCTCCACCCATACCTCGTGCCCGTTCCTGACCAGGATCGCCACCGCGTCGGGCGTGAGCGCGATGCGGTTTTCCTGTAACGAAACCTCCCTCGGCAAGCCTATATGCAGTGAATTCTGGTCCTTTTTAACGGCCATTAACGACTCCTGGGGGTATAGCACCGACTGCTTGGCGAGCTCTT
The DNA here is from genome assembly GCF_900101885.1 of Dyadobacter soli. Lineage (GTDB taxonomy): Bacteria > Bacteroidota > Bacteroidia > Cytophagales > Spirosomataceae > Dyadobacter > Dyadobacter soli. Next base: position 111,678 of record NZ_FNAN01000008.1, read on the forward strand.
CAAAACCGGTAATCTGAGGTTGTGGCATTGACTGGCAAAATGAAGTGTGAAACTGAACTGACTAAATGTGACCTCTTATACCCTGGTGACTTCCAATATTCTCATGCCACTTTCATCCGCTTCCAGATGCAGCTGCATATAATTCAGCGGCCAAAGGTTCTCAACCTTCCCCGGCCATTCGACAAAGCAGAGATCCCCCGAATCGAAATATTCCTCCACACCCATATCCAGGGCTTCTGTTTCGTCCTTAATCCTGTAAAAATCAAAATGATAGATTGTTCTGCCCCCCGCATCATATTCATTCACCAGCGAGAAAGTGGGGCTTTGCACGTGGGTAGTGACCCCGAGATGGCTGCACAATGCCTTGATGAGCGTCGTTTTACCGGCCCCCATCTGGCCTTCGAAGAGCCAGACGGGCGTTTCTGCACCAAGCTTCAAAAGTGCTTCCGATACATTTCCAAGCTCGTCGAGTTCTTTAAAACGAATTACCGTGGGTTGTCCAATCATGTTACAAAAATACACAATTTGGAAAAACCCGTTACAATTTTATGGCTTCGGCAGCATCATACTTTCCATTCTTTCCGCATTGACCGGCCCAAGAGCTCGTTGGCCTTTTTGTCGCCTTCGAATTGCTCCTTCACTGGGTCCCATTTCAGCGAACGGCCCAAGCCGTACGCGATATTGCCGATGTTGCATACCGACGCCGTCCGATGCCCGGTTTCCACATCGCAAATGGGCAGTTTACGGGTGCGGATCGCATTCAGGAAGTCTTTATAATGATTGGTACTCACATAAACTCCGGCTTCTCCTGCATTGAAAACCTTGTCCTTCAATGGTTCAGGCGTGGTTTTCAGTTCACCGCGTGCTACAAACACCTCGCCGTCCGTACCCACGAAATGGCAATGCTGCTTGCCCTCCATCGGCCGGTGGATCACCTCCACGCCGTTGGCATATTTATAAACCAAACCCTTTCCCGGCTCTGAATAAACCAGTTCGGCAGGCCCGCTGGAATCCATGTTCAGGCCCCATTGCGCAATATCGAACATATGTGCGCCCCAGTCGGTCATACCGCCACCACCGAATTCGACGTAATCGCGCCATTTTGGCCAGAATTTCGCATCCATGGCGGGCGCGAGTTCGTTGTTGTAGGGCCTTTCAATGGCATTAGGGCCCATCCACAGGTCCCAATCGAGGCCTTCGGGTTTGGTTTCACTTTGCAAGTCCCATACTTTCGGCGGGCCGCCTACATTTACATATACCTTTTTTATCGTTCCGATAGCCCCGCTGCGCACCAGCTGTACGGCTTTCGTGAACTCCGGCGCTGAGCGCTGCATACTGCCTGTCTGGAATACACGGCTGTATTTTCTGGCAGCATTCACCATCGCACGGCCTTCTTTGACAGTCAGTGAAAGTGGTTTTTCGCAATAAATATCCTTTCCCGCCTCGGCAGCGCGTACTGCCATGGCCGCATGCCAATGGTCCGGCGCGGCAATCACCACGGCATCGATATCCTTCCTCGAAAGCAGCTCCCGGAAGTCCTTAATGCCCGTTGCGGCCTTGTAGGTGCCTTCCCCAAGCTTTTCGGAATACCATTTATTGGCGGCATTCACAAACGTCTCCTGCTTGACCGCGTACACGTCCGATGCCGCGATAATGCGCGTTTCCTGGGTATCGAGAAAGCGGTTACGCAAGCCCCCGCTCTGCCGCCCGCAGCCTATGAAGCCCAACGCAATCATGTCGCTCGGCGCTTTGTATCCTCGCCCGAGCACGTGCCTCGGTACAATCATGAAGGAAGAAACAACGGCACCTGCTTTCAGGAAGTCGCGGCGGTTCAGACGTTCGATATTCATATTTTTCGAGGAATTTGTACTAATTGAATTTAAATTAAAGGCCGAAGTAAGTGATTCTACTGGATAATGCAGTCTTATATTCAATTACATTCAACTTCCTAAACCACAGCCGTTATGATGAAACAACTACTGGCATTTGCCCTGCTCGTGGCATTGTCCGCAGGCACACAGCTCGCAAGTATGCAGCCCGCGAGGGCACAAGTCACCCCGCGCAACATTCTGGCGCAAAAGTACAGCCAAAGCGCTTTCACCGAAGCGCTCATTCCCCTCGACCAATGGGCTCCTTACCCCAAAACAGCGGAAGAATGGCGCAGCAAAACCGACCCTGCCGAACTCGCCAAGATCATCAAAGCCGGTGAAGAAGCGCTGGAAAAGCCCATTCCAATCGTTACTGCAAGCCTTTTGCTCGATTTTACCCGCAGCGGCGACCGTGAGCGCCACGCGGCGGCATCGTTCGGGCGGAGGAACCAACTGATGAACCTGGTGCTGGCAGAGGCCGTGGAGGGCAAAGACCGGTTCATGGAAGCTATTCTAAACTCCGTTTGGGCGATTTGTGAAGAAACCTACTGGGGTGTACCCGCGCATTTAAGTGCCCAAAAAGCCAAAAACGGCCTGCCCGATGTGCAGGACCCGACAGTGGACCTGTTCGGTGCCGAAACCGCAGGAGTACTGGCACTTACCGATTATTTCCTCGGAGCAAAGCTGGATAAAATGTCGCCCTTGGTAAGGCCGCGCATTTATTTTGAAACCAATAAAAAGATATTCGAACCGCTGAAAGACCCCAAGCGCTATGGCTGGCTGAGTACTACCAATCCGGTCAACAACTGGAACCCGTGGATCGTATCCAACCTGCTTATTGCCGACCTTTTGCTGGAAAAAGATGCCCAAAAGCGCGGCGATAATGCCTACCAGTACATGGTGTTCCTCGACCGGTATTTCAACAGCCTGGGCGACGATGGCGGCTGCGACGAAGGCCCGAGCTACTGGTTCGCCGCGGGTGCGAGTGCTTACGACGCGCTCGCGATCCTCGAAAGTGCTACCAATGGAAAAGTCAATATTTACGATAATGACCTGATCCGCAAAATGGCTGCATATGTGTACAAAGTGCACATTGCGAACGACTATTTCGTGAACTTCGCCGACGCCGATCCGAAACTGAAACCGGATGGATTAATGCTCTACCGCTTCGGAAAGGCCGTGGAGGACCCTGAACTGAGCGCATTGGGAGAATGGGCATACGGCCAGTTTGGCGCAGTCACGGGCGGCAACGGGTTCCAACGGCCCAGGAAAGTCTGGAACCTGCTCACTACTTCCGAATTGAAGCAGGATCAATCCAAAACATACAAACAAGTAGCGCAATCGTGGCTTTCGGACATTGAAGTGCTCACCGCCCGTTCTGACAACGGCCTGTACCTCGCCACGCACGCCGGCCACAATGCGGAAAGCCATAACCATAATGACGTCGGTGATTTCATCGTGTATGCCGACGGCGAACCGGTGATCGTCGATGCCGGGCGCGGCAATTATACGGCGAGGACGTTTTCCCCGAAGCGGTATGAGCTCTGGTTTACGCAATCGAAATACCACAATCTTCCCGTTATTAACGGATTAGGACAGCCAGCCGGGAAGCAATTCAATGCACGGAATGTAAAAAGTAATGTAACTGAAAAAGAAGTGTCGCTGGCCATGGACATCGCGCCCGCGTACCCGCAGGAAGCAGGGGTGCAAAACTGGAACCGGCTCGTGAAGCTCAACCGCAGCAAAAATGCAGTGGAAATCTCCGACGATTACGCGTTGAAACAAAAGCCCGACTCATTGCAGCAGATATTCATGACCGTCTGCAAAGTCGATACCGGCACACCGGGCAAAATCATTCTGACCACTTCCGGTAAAAAAGCGGTATCGCTCTCTTATGACCCTAAGAGCTGGACGGTTTCCACCGAACTTCCCTCCACCGAAGGCATGGAATACAACAGCTTTAAAACCAAATGGGACGGCGCACCGGTCACGCGCATTGTCCTCACCAGCAAGACGTTGAAAGCCAAAGGCAAACACAGTTTCATTATTACTAAATCCTGAACAGGCCTCATGAATTTATCCCGCAGAGATTTCCTCATTAACAGCGCCCTCGCCGGCAGCATGATCCCTTCCCTGGCGCAAGAATCGTTTGCAGGCCCCGCCAACGTCGCGGCGGGCGATCTGAAAGTCAATATTTTTTCCAAACATCTGCAATTCCTGAACTACCAGGATATGGCCGAAGTGGCGAAAGAACTTGGTTTCGATGGCATTGATCTAACCGTGCGTCCAAAGGGCCATGTGTTGCCTGAAAAGGTAGAAACAGACCTGCCATTGGCCGTGGAAGCGATGAAAAAAGTGGGTTTGGCGCCCCAAATGTTCTGTACGGCCGTCGAAGATGCAACGAACCCGGTTGCCAAAAAACTACTTGAAACGGCGGCCAAACTCGGTTTCAAGTACTACCGCATGAACTGGTACAAGTACAATGAGCAGAAAGCGATCCCCGAACAGCTTGGTGAGTTCGGCAACAAAATGGCGGGACTGAGTCAGCTGAATGAGCAACTGGGCATTTATGGCTGCTATCAGAATCATTCGGGTAGAATGGTGGGCGCGTCGATGTTCGAGATCTGGAATATTCTTCAAAAGGCCAATCAGAAGACGATGGGCGCGCAATACGACATCCGCCACGCTACCGTGGAAGGCGGCCTTTCGTGGCAAACCGGTTTCAACCTGATCCGTCCGCATATCAAGACAATCGTGATCAAGGATTTTTATTGGGAGAAAAACAATGCGGGGAAATGGGCGGTGAAGAGTGTGCCGCTGGGCGAAGGAATGGTGGATTTTAAAACCTATTTCAAACTGCTGAAAGACCTGAAAGTGGATGTACCGATCTGCCTGCACCTCGAATACCCGCTGGGCGGTGCCGATCAGGGCGCGTTTCAGATTACTGTGGACAAAAAAGTGGTTTTCGACGCGATGAAGCGTGATTTACAGAAACTGAAAGAACTCTGGGCAGCCGCTTAACAATCCGCCGCATTCATGAAATTAACGCCCATTCTCCTGTCGGCCTCATTCGCCGCGCTGTGCGGTTTTGTGATCAGCACGGATTCCACCGACCAGAATTGGTCGGAATACAATGGTAACGGCGCAAGGAGCCACTACTCGACATTAAACCAGATCACAAAAGATAATGTAGCACAACTCCAAGTCGCCTGGACCTACGCGTCCGGCGGTGCAGATACGGCGCGTAATCGCACCCAAATGCAATGCAACCCGATCGTGATCGACGGCGTTCTGTATGGCGTATCGGCGGGAATTCAGGCATTCGCTGTGAATGCCGCTACCGGCAAGGAGTTATGGAAAACGAATGTGAAAGACAATGGCGGTACGCTGAGCCGCGGCGTCACCTATTGGTCGGACGGGAAGGAGAAACGCATCTTTTTCGGAGCGGGGAAATACATTTATGCATTAAATGCCACCGATGGCTCGCTCATTCAGTCTTTTGGAGAAAACGGGCTTATTGATCTCCGGATAGGCCTCGAACGTCCGGGCGCCGACGACTACATTACTCCGAATACCCCTAACACCATTTACAAAAACCTGCTGATCACCGGCGCGCGCGTGAATGAAAATGAAACCGCCCTACTAGGCGATGTGCGTGCCTATGATGTGCGTACGGGAAAGCTGGCCTGGACGTTCCGTACCATTCCCGCGAAAGGGGAATACGGCTCTGAAACCTGGCCTGCCAATGCACGAGCGCATTTTGGCGGCGCCAATGCATGGGCCGGTATGGCTATCGATCGCGAACGGGGCATTGTTTACATTCCTACCGGCTCGGCGGCTTATGATTTTTACGGCGGCAACCGGCCCGGCAATAATCTTTTTGCCAACTGCCTCATAGCCCTCGACGCCGCAACCGGCAAACGCCTCTGGCATTTCCAGCTCGTCCACCACGACATCTGGGACCGCGACCCGCCCTGCCCGCCTAACCTCGTGACCGTCACGCACAAGGGCAAGCGCGTAGATGCGGTCGTGCAGGTAACCAAGCAGGGGTACGTCTTCGTTTTCGACCGTGTTACCGGAAAGCCATTGTTTCCAATTAAAGAAACCGCCTTCCATTTCCCGGCCATCGAAGGCGAGAAAGTGAGCGCCACGCAACCTATTCCCACATTACCGCTCCCATTCACGCGCCAGACTTTCAGTTCGAAGGACTTCAACCCATTCGTATCCGACCGGGATTCGCTCGCCGGGTTGCTTTCCAAAGCCAAAACCGGCAGCGCCTACATCCCGATCACTTCCAGCATGACCATCTTCTACCCCGGCACCGACGGCGGCGCACAATGGGGTGGCGCAGCGACCGATCCCGGCGGAATCATGTACGTTCCTGCCAAGGAAATACCTGTTTACACGTCTCTCGTTAAAAAAGAAATCCCCAAAACTACCGCAGGCGTAACCGGTGCGCAACTGTACCAGATCAACTGCGCCGCCTGCCACGGAGCCGACAAAATGGGTAATCATGACGGCTCCTACCCCTCGCTCGCCAACCTCGAAAAACGCCTGAAACCCGCGCAAATAGAAGCGATATTGCAAAGCGGCCGCGGTATGATGCCATCGTTCACGCACATTTCCGACGCCGAACGGAAAGCGATTATTGCTTATCTCAGCAATCAGGATAGTAACGAAAGCATTCAAATCGATTCCAAAACACAAGTTCCCTACCAGCACACCGGCTACAACCGCTGGTACGACCGGAACGGCTACCCGGTAAGTCAGCCGCCCTGGGGCACATTGACAGCCATCGACCTCAATACCGGCCAAAGAAAATGGCAGGTACCGCTCGGCGAATACAAAGAACTGACCGCCAAAGGCATCCCCCCGACCGGCACCGATAACTACGGCGGCCCGCTTGTCACCGCCAGCGGCCTGATATTCATCGGGGCCAGCCGCGACGAGCAGTTCCGGGCATTTGACAAAGAGACAGGTAAAATATTGTGGCAAGCTACTCTACCAGCCGCGGGCTACGCTTCTGCAAGCACCTATTCGGTGAATGGAAAGCAATATGTCGTCATAGCATGTGGCGGCGGGAAGTTGAATACGAAATCGGGAGATCGGTATGTGGCGTTTGCGCTGCCCTAGTGAATATTTCTTGACAGGAAATGTCGCCAGGCATACAATGTAGAAAGTTACAAGCTTGGCACAGACGTTAGAAATGCCCTTGGGCATATAATATTGGTAGCAAAACCAGCACGCCGCCCTTCGAAAAATGCCCTTGGGCATGTTACGGCAATGCATCGCTTTTGTATTTGTTGTTGCATCCCTGACGGGATTTTGGCGTCGATTGTAGCTCGACGTTGCTACCAATATTACATCGCTACGCGATTATGTTGGTGATGATATCGTCATTGTATCTGAAATCTAAGTGCAATGCAGTCGCCGAAATTTTCTTTTTCTCCGTTGTCATGGCAAATCGCGTTGATGCTAGTCAAATACAATGTAATGCATTAATCTCCTGTCAATCCTAAACATCCTGCACAAGTGCCTTGCCCAGTTTTCGGGGAAGATTACCTTTGTGACAAAGCAAAATCTAAAACTATGCCTTCAAAAATTCTCAATGTCGGTTTAATTGGCTTCGGCCTTTCGGGGCGGTATTTTCACTCGCCGTTCCTGAGTACCAATCCGAATTTCAAGATCAAAACGGTGGTCGAGAGATCCAAAAACGAGGCGCAGGAGTTCGACCCGACGATCGGCAATGCACGGTCGGTGGAAGAGCTGCTCAGCGACGAGGAGATCGACCTGGTTTTTATATGCACGCCCAACGATACGCATTTCGAGTATGCGATGGACGCCCTGCAAAACGGCAAGCACGTCGTGATCGAAAAACCGTTTTCGGCTACCGAAGATGAGGCCCGTCAATTGGTAAAAGTGGCCAAAGAGAAAGGCCTGATATTGACCGCCTACCAGAACCGCCGCTGGGATTCCGACTTCCTGACCATTCAGAAACTGCTCGACGAAGGCAAACTGGGCGATGTGATCGAATACGAATGCCGCTACGACCGCTACCGCGAGGCGGTTGCCGGCTCATGGAAAGAGCGCGCGGTGCCCGTGGGCGGCAATGTATATAACCTCGGCCCGCATTTGATCGACCAGGCATTAGTGCTCTTCGGCGAGCCCCAAACAGTTACCGCGGATATCCGTATCGTCCGCCCGAACAGCGAGATCGACGATTATTTCGACATCCGCTTGGGTTATGCCGACAAATCGGTGATCGTGAAATCGAGCCTGATGGTGTATGAAAACCACTTACGTTATGTGCTGCATGGCACGAAGGGTTCATTCATTAAAGGCGGCCTGGATCCTCAGGAAGAAACTTTGCGTAAGAATGTGCTGCCTACCGAAAAGCCGTGGGGAGTGGAACCGGAAGATCGCTGGGGTAAGCTTTACAGCTCGGACTTTACCGGCATTGTGGAAAGCGAAGCGGGTGACTATATGCCGTTTTACCAGAATGTGTACGACGCTATCGTAAACGGAGCAGAACTTGCCGTGAAGCCCGAAGAAGTATTACGTACCTGCCGCGTGATCGACCTCGCATTCCAGAGCAGCAACGAAAAGAAAGTATTGGCTTATTAAACGGCCGTTATAAAATAGCAAAAGGCAGTCCGAAATATCCGGACTGCCTTTTTTATTGCCAAATTAGTAGGCTTATGTTATTTGATAACCGCTGTTACCTGACGTTTTGTTTCAGTCGAGATCGCGAATGGCTTTGTAGAGATTTCGCTGCCATTGTTGATTACGAAGCTGTAATTTCCGTCTGCAAGGTTCGACAGGTCGAAGATCTTAGTGTAGTTTTCAGACTTAGGAATCGATGTGCTGTAAACGATTGTTCCTGTGTAGTCTTTGATAACCAGTGAAGATCTTTCTTTTACGCTTTCAAGAGACAATTTGAATTTCAATTCTGCACCTGAAACCAGCTCGATAGAAGCGTTGTTTTCTTTTACTTTGTCAGCAGCGATTGAAAGATTTGCAGTTGATACTCCCACCAAAACTGCGATTGCCAAGATAGTCTTTTTCATTTTATTCTTAATGTTTTAATGTCTGATTCAATGTTACCAATTTGCACTTTTCAGGCATCTACCTGTTCAAGTTCTCTGAGCTTTCGGATGTTCTTCGCTTTTGCTCTTTGGACAATACAAAGGTACCCAACATTGTGATTAAAAGTCAATAAGGGCGATTTAGACAAGCCAAAGTTCTTTTTTCAATGGTGGGTAAATATTGGAATAATACTATGTTTCTAGAAAAAGTACAGCAAGTCGTTTGAAATTTGCCAGTTCTATTGGAATAGTACAAATTACTAAAATTGCACTATTTCTATATATTAAAATAGTATACTTAGTTGGTAGGTTTTTGTGACAAAGACACGAAGAAACACGAAGCACCTGAATTCGTGTTTCTTCGTGTCTTCGTGGCAAAAAAATCTGCAACCAGTTAAAGTATTTCCGAAAGCCAGCCGTCTACCCATCTGTAATAGCATTAAAAGTCCGTTTGTCGCAGAAAAAGCCAAATATCATCCAGACCGTCGCATCCTATGGCAAGCAATTGCTGGGGTTCATCCGGCAGCGCGTGAATACCGATGAGGATGCGGAGGACATTTTGCAGGATGTCTGGTACCAGCTGAGCACCGTGCCGGAGATCGAGGCGATAGAGCAAATGAGCAGTTGGCTGTTTCGCGTTGCCCGTAACCGGATCATCGACAAATACCGCAAACAAAAGCCGGAATCCCTCGAAGATCATGGCTATGAAGACGAGGATGGCGAATTTCATTTCAAAGACATCCTGCTCGCCGACGACAATACACCAGAAACCGCCTATTTGAAGGACCTTTTTTGGGAGCAATTGAACATTGCCCTCGACGAGCTTCCGGAAAATCAGCGGCAGGTTTTTATCTGGAACGAACTCGAAGATCAGACGTTCCAGGAAATCGCCGATCGTACCGGAGAGAATATCAAAACATTAATATCCCGCAAGCGCTACGCCGTCCGCCACCTTCGCGAGCGGCTCGAAAGCGTGTACCGGGAGTTTGTAAATTATTAAATTTGTTGACCATGATGAACCCGCAAAACAGAGGTAGGAGGTTTCGGCTTGCGCTACCGGTTTTTATCCTGATCGCAGCCCTCGGTCTCGGCGCTATTGTACAATGGCTCTGGAACGCCATTCTGCCCGCTGCCGCCAACTTTAACACCATTACCTACTGGCAGGCGGTAGGGTTGTTTATCCTGTGCAAAATACTGTTCGGAGGCTTCCGCGGGGGGCCAGGTCACCACCGGCATCACGACAAATGGCAAAGATTCAACCGGCGTTTCGGGCGTGGAGGGCGTGAAGAAATCATGGCCTGGAAGAACAAATGGATGCAAATGACCGACGAGGAGCGGCGGCGCTTCCGCCAGGAGATGCGTAATCGTTGGCGAAAACCACCTGAGAATATGTAATGTATACCAAACCCGGCCCGCCAGCCGGGTTTTATTTTTTACTGGACTTTTAAAGTATTTCTCCCGACTGTACGTCTGCAATGATGTAGGCGCAAACGACGCGCCGTTATTCATCAAAACCAGACAAAATCATGTTCATCGTCATTCTAAAATCGATAGGGGCCGCGGTCCTGGCGGGCTTGTTTCTGCTAGCGCTCCCGTTCCTGATATTCAAAGCTATATTCTTCTTTTTCTTCGTCGGACTAATTTTCAGGCTGTTCGCAGGAAGAAGCCGCTACCGCAGATGGCGGCATTACCATTCGGGCTATTATGGTTATCCAGAGGCCGGTTTCGGTGGCCCGCAGCGGGAATACCTGGCCGATCCGTTTGGTCCGGCACCTCAAAAAGTTTAAAACAATATTTCATCCAACAAACAATTAAATACCATGTGTGATAACAGATTCGGACGTCGCGGCTTTGGAATGCGCCACGACCATTATGGCCGCAACTTTGGCCCGCAGCGCGAGTTCCGCGTACCGGTGAACATCGTCAAAAACGATGATAGCTACGAAATGCTCATCTTCGCGCCCGACCGCAACAAGGAAGATTTCAAAATCAATGTGCAGGGATTGGAACTCACCATTTCCTATGAACTGAAAGACAACCTGGGCGAGAAGCGCAACTGGGTCAGGCAGGAGTTCAGCAAAAGCTCGTTCCAACGGACATTCATGATCGACAACACCGTCGATACGGAAAATATCAGCGCACAATATATCAACGGCATCCTGCAACTTACGCTGCCGATTGTGCCCGGTTCGGATAAGCCTGCGCAGGAGATCAATGTAAGTTAAGCTATTTAAAATACTTCATCAACGAAGAAAGCCCCTGCATAACCGCAGGGGCTTTTCTGATTACAAACGCTTAACAAATACTGGTTTTAACTAACCAAAAGTCATTTATACGCAGGGTCTTGTGTGAGCGTAGCCGCTCCCGCTTTGTACGACCGGTCGATGGCCTCCTGCGGAATAGGGAAAAACTCGTTCTTGCCTTTTGTGAAGGTCGAACCCTTTTTGTAAACTCTCTTATTACCTTCTACTGCCGCGTAGGCATTCAATACCTCCGCCGCAATGCCCCAACGTTGGAGGTCGAAGAAACGGTGGCCTTCCATCGCGAATTCAAGCCGGCTTTCGAAGCGGACTGCTTTACGCGCGACAGCCGCGTCTGCCCAGGCCTGATCATAAGTTTTGATCACATAGTTTGCCGCAGGCTCATTCAACACAGAATAATCGTCCCTCGATTTTGGTCCTTGCACCGCTTTTTTCACAAAACCAGCCGGATTCATTGCCCGTGTACGCACCTGGTTCACCAATTTCCGTGCATTTTCGAGGTTACCCAGCTCTACGTCGCATTCAGCCAGCCAGAGCAGGATCATGCCGTAGCGCATAATGCGGTAGTTGTTGCTCGAAAGGTTACCCCAGCCATTGATACCAAAGCCCGCTTTCTCTGAAATGTGTTTTTTGGGAGAATAAGGTCCCGCGTAAGTCTGGTCGCGGATGAAGTCGCTGCCGTGGATTTTGAAATCCTTGAAAAGAATGCCGCGGCGACCGACTGTCTGATCGAGGCGCGGATCGAGTGTTCCCGTATACGGCTCGAAAGGATCGCTGTATTTCAAACCCTGGTCGTTTTTCACGTCGCTTTCGTTGAAATTATCCAGCATCGGAAGGCCAGCGGCAGTCGTTTTAAATGCATTCACGAGGTTCTGAGAAGGCTGATAAAATCCGCAACAGCCCCATGGGTCAATGTAAGGGTGAGCCAAACCCACGCCCGCGTCGGCCGCGTCACCGGATGCGCTCGAAACGGCATACTGGATTTCGAAGATCGATTCGGCATTGTTACGGGTCGCGATCAGGAAGTTATCTTCGAACTTCGGAGCGAGCGAAAACTTGCCCGATGCGATGATTTGTTCCAGAATAGGTTTCGCTTTTTGCAAAACAGCCACATTAGCCGCACCGGTGGAGACATTCCAGCCCTGGTACATGTAGGTTTTGGCGAGAAAAGCGAGCGCAGCCCATTTGGTAGGACGTCCTACCTGTGATTGTGCTTCGGGAAGCCCTTCCGACGCCGCTTTGAAGTCGGCCTCGATCATCGGCCATACGTCCTTGTCGTTAGGCACCTTGGTACTTTCCAGGTCGTCGAGTTTGTAAATCGTCTCGTCGATGTACGGGATGGTTTTCCACATTTTCTTCGCCTCGAAGTGAAACAGGCCGCGCAGGAACCGTGCTTCGGCGATGATCTGCTTTCTGCGGGTATCGCTTACCTCTGGCACTTCCGCCAATGTATTAATCACATCATTGGTACGGGCAATGCCTTTGTACAATCCGCGCCATTTGTTTTTGATGTGGTTGTTGGTAGGCTGAAAGTCCCATTTCTCGATAAACGATTGCTCCGGCTGGTCACCGGCGTCGGTACCTTTGTAGGAATCATCGGAAGCAAGCCCGCCGAAAACCCAGCTCTGAATGTCGTTGTTCCACGAATCCTGACCGTCGAGGCCTTGTCCGTCGATCATCGCGTAGGCGCCCACGAGCAAGCCTTCCACACCCGAAGGTGTTTTGAGGGCCGTCGGGCTGTATTGTCCCTGCGGATCGCGGCTCAGGAATGAGTCTTTGCAAGCAGAGACAATCCCGATTGCCAGCCCCACCGATAGCATGTATTTTACAAGTCTTGAATTCATATATATTGAATTTTTAAGATCAGAAGAAAAAAGAACCGGTTTTCAGAACGACACATTAAGGCCCACCAGGAATGTCCGCGACACGGGCATATAGCCGCCGTCGAAGCCCAGCGTGCGGTCTTCGCCTGTCTGGATTTCGGGGTTCAGACCGCTATATTTCGTAACTGTGAACAAATTCTGCCCCTGCACATAGATCTGCGCATTGCTGAATCCGATTTTTGCAGCGACCGGCTTAGGCAAACTGTAAGTGAGCTGCACGTTTTTCAGACGGAAGTAGGTGCCTTTTTCAACAAAATAGCTGGAAGGACGGCTGCTGATCTGGTCATCCGCATCCATAATGGGCACGGTACCCTCTTTGTGTGTCGGCTGCCATGCATCGTACAACGCACGTTTGGCGCGGTTACCCTGGAATGTGTTGAAATCGGTGAAATAACGCAGGTAGCTGAAAATTTCATTACCCACCACACCATTACCGAAAACGGTCAGATCAAAGGCTTTGTAGCCGATATTCACATTCACACCGTATACAAAATCAGGGTGCGGGTTACCGATAACAGTCCGGTCGTCGTCCGTAATTTTACCGTCGCCATTGGTGTCCGCCACTTTGAATTTACCAGCCTTATTATAGGTACCGTAAGGCGCCCAGGCTTTGGCTTCTTCGTCGGACTGGAAGATTCCGAGCACTTTATAGCCGTAGTAGGACGAAATTGGAAGCCCCGCCTGTGTGAGCGTCACCGCAGGTACGCGTGAACCGGCACCGAAGTATTTGGTATTCTCGCTTTCATCGAGTTTATCCACCGTGTTGCGGTACATAGAGTAGTTGACAGACGCTCCGTAGCGCAGATCACCTTTCATGGCGGTGTTGCGGTAGGAAAGCCCGAGGTCGATACCCTTGTTGGTCATCTGGCCTACGTTGAACGAAGGCGCGCTTGCATCACCGGCTGTAAATGTAATCGGTGTCGAGAAGAGCATATCCGTCGTCTTACGGTTCCAGAAGTCGAGTTCGAGGGTTAACGCGTCGTTCAGGAATGTCGCGTCGAGCCCGATGTTGTTGGAAGTAGTGGTTTCCCATTTCGCATTCGGGTTACCGAATGAAGAAGCGTCATAACCGATGGTCGGCTGACTTCCCGATCCGTCGATCGGATAACCTGCGTGGAAAATATCGGCGCGGTAAGTGGTAAAGGCATTGTAGTCACCGATTTTCTGGTTACCCGTTTTACCCCAGCCGTAGCGCAGCTTCATGTCATTGATAAAGCTTAACGATTTCATAAAGTTTTCATCCGACAACCTCCAACCCACGCTGAATGCCGGAAATACCGCGCTTCTGGAAGCCTGCTGGAAACGCGAGGAAGCATCGTTCCGCAAAATGAACTGGAACAGGTACTTATCCGCAAATGCGTAGTTAACCTTTCCGAACTGCGAATAGAGGCTGTAATCGCGGTTCACGCCACCATAGTTAGTCGCTTTGGTCGCATCACCGAGGTTCAGATAATTGATAATAGACGGTATTTCAAATGCATAACCCGAGCGCGCGGCACCGAATTCTTCGGCAAACTCGCGGATCGCTTCAATTCCCACGTACGCATCCACTTTATGATTTGTACCGAAGTTATGGGAATAGCTCAAGGTATTCGTCCAAACCCATTGATAGGAATATTTACTAGTTGATCTTGACTCGTTGTTGAAGCTACCTTCCACATATTCAGGGTTGGCGCGACCTATGTAACGCCCACGTTCGCTAACCCCATCAATACCAAGGCTCGTTTTGATCGTCAGATTGGGAATAATGTCAAATTCACCATACACATTACCAAATGCACGCAGCCGGTAAGTCCTGTTATCCTTTTGCCGGTAAAGCGTCGAGTATGGATTGGAGTTGTTACCCAGGTTTGCACCACGCGAACCGGCAAAATTGCCTTTGATATCATAAATAGGTAGCAAGGGGTGGTGCTTAAAGCTACCCGAAACCGCATTTTGTTCATCATTATTACCAAAACCTCCCTTTCTGTTATCGAACGATACCGCCAGGTTCTCCCCTACGCGAAAACGTTTGTTGGCAGTCGAGAACTCGGTATTGGCGCGGACGGTGTAGCGGTCGTAACCGATAAATTTCACGACACCGTCCTGGCTGAAATAACCAACCGATAATGCATAACGACTATTTTCGGTACCGCCGGTTGCGGATAGCTGGTAATTTTGAATGGGTGCCGAGCTAGTCAGTTCTTTCCACCAATTGGTATCTGCTGCTTTCGTAATGGCATAAATATTGCCCGGTACGAGGGAATATTTGGCGGGATCTACGTCTGGCGTACCCTCCTTGCCTTTGCTCGGAAATACATAATCCGGCACGGTCACCTCGCCATTCGGACCGAATGTGTACTGCCCGTGGGAAGGTGTTTTACCTGCATATTTGTCTGCTAGATAGAGGTACTCACCCAATTCCTTCGCATTCAGCGCCTCTACGTCGTTATAAGCCTTCTGTGTTCCATAATAAGCATTAAAGGAAATCACCGGCTTACCGATTTTACCACGCTTGGTCGTGATGATTACCACCCCGTTCGCCGCGCGTGAGCCGTAAATGGAGGCCGAAGACGCGTCTTTCAGGATTTGGATCGTTTCGATGTCGTTGGGGTTGAGGTTACCCTGGTTTTCGGTAGGTACGCCGTCGATAATGAACAGCGGGTCGTTGTTACCAATCGTACCGAACCCCCGTATACGCACGGTCGCGTTTCCGCCCGGCGTTGCGTCGTTCACAATGTTCAAACCCGACGCGCGACCTTGCAGCTGTTGTGCAAATGTCGTGGCCGGAACAGACTGCAAGTCCTTCGCATTCACGGTAGTTACCGACCCGGTAATGTCCCGTCGTGACTGCGAACCATAACCGGTCACAATCACCTCTTCGAGTGCACTTACGTCACTGGTCATCGAAACATCGATGATAGTCCTGTTGCCAATCGCCACGTCCTTGGCCGTATAGCCGATAAATGAAAAAACAAGGATTTGAGCGCTGGAAGGCACTTTAATGGAATAATTGCCGTCCGCGTCGGTGGTGACCCCAATGGTCGTCGAACCTTTTAGTGTGACAGAAGCTCCCGGCAAGCTCGACCCGGATTGCTCATCCACGACCTTTCCGGTAATGGTGATATCCTGTGCAAACGCTGTTAGGGAGATGAGAAATAGGAGCACGCAAAAAAGCAGCCTGCTTCCCAGGTGAAGGTAGTTTTGTTTCATCGTATTTAGTCAGGTTAATATAGTAACGCATCCCAAAAATATTCATTTGTAATCATTAAATAATCTAATAACTACAAAATATATTCAATCCAATATACAATTGTACTATTTTAATCAAATAAGTGAATCAGGATTGATCTTTTCCAAGAAACGCACCAGCAGGTTAAATGATTTTTAATCCAATTTTAATCTCTAACATTATAAGTGTCACACCTACAAATAACACTAAATCAAGCATTTAATGTAAAAAACAGGTTACAAACTGTTCGAAACGTTAGACAAGACGAGAAGATAAAATATCTGGATCGGCCGACTCGGGAGATAAATGGCTTAATTTCAATTAATTTATATAATTAACTTAAATATCCATATTAATTAATCTCACACTAAGCGTTTAAAATTGGAAAATTTATATTTCAATAAAAAAGCCGCTGCGGTGAGTCAGCGGCAAAATAGTATTGGAATTGAAATCTATTTCGAATGTCGGCGGGACTATTTCAACTCCCTCTTAACTCCTTTCGAATTGGTAACGGTTACAGATGATACGTAATCCGGCAAGAACAATGCGTGGCTCGATTGTGAAAGGAATGACGAGCCGTACCCCGGCTCTTCCTTCCGCGATTTACCGTTCTTTAAATGCACCAGCACCGATGTTTCGCCCGCACCCAGCTCGACCTTTCGCATTGGCCTTGCTGCTCTGTGAAAACGCAGCAAATTACGATTTTGCGAGGTTACCGAAAGCCAGTTGCCGCCCGTTGAAGCCACGCGCACAAGCCCCTTCATGTTGCCCGCAGCCATATAACCGCTTTCCGAAATGCTCAGCGGGCGGAAACCGCCCTTACCGTCACCTTTGAGGATGAGGCCGTACATGGCGTCGTAGCGCCCCACCGACACCTCCGAGCCATAATCATTCCCCGAAATCATCACATCGAGGTTCCCGTCCTGATCGAAATCATCGGCGATCATACCGAAAAGCGGGGCAAACTGCGCCTGGATGGGCAACTCGCGAATGGCAAACTTACCGCCGCCCTGGTTTTCGATGTAACTGCTTCGCATCCAGGTAGCCGACAAATGCAATGCGTCTTTCAATTCTTCCGGTTTCAGAATATCCGGCAACCGCGATTCCGCAAACTTCCCGTATTCCTGGAAGCGCTGGCGCACCTGGATCACCTGCTTGCCCATATCGTCGCGTGTGTTGTAGGGAAACTCCTTGTAGGTATCATCCTCAGCTTTGTAGAAAACCGTCGGGATGGCGTCGAAATAGCCGTCGTTGTTGAAATCCTTCGCATATACGCTCACGGGGCGACTTTCGGAAGCCCTGGTAAGCGTGTTTGTCCCGAGGTTTCCGCCGATGTAGTCCATATCGCCGTCGTTATCGAAATCTCCGGCGACAAGGCTTCCCCACCACCCTTTCTTCGCATCGAGGCCGGTAGCAACCTTTTTGAATTTGCCTTTATCGTTTTTCAGGAAAGTCAATGGCATCCATTCGCCCGCGAGCAGGAGGTCCGTCCAGCCGTCGTTATCATAGTCCGTCCAAAGTGCGTCGCATACCAGGCCGATACCTGCCAATTCCGGAGCAACTGCATTCGTGACGTTGGAAAAACGCACATTACTGCCATTGGAATCATTGCGTAAAATATAGCTAGAAACCGGCTTTGGATATTTCCCCGCTTCCACCCGTCCTCCAACAAACAAATCCAGATCGCCATCCCGGTCGTAATCGACGGCTTTTACACACGAACCATTCACCAGGAATGCAGGCAATGCGGCCGTATCGCGGGTAAAATGCCCCTTCCCGTCGTTGAGATACAATGCATTTTTCAATGCATCAGACCCTTCCTGCAACTCGTAGCTCCCGCTGACAATATATAAATCCAGATCCTGGTCACGGTCGGCGTCGAAAAGCAGCACGCCCATGTCCTCGGAAGGCTTCTCAAAGCCTTCCGGCCCCGGCAATAAGTCGGCAACCGAGAATTTTCCATCCGGCTTTTGAAGCAAAAATCTTCCCTTATGCAGGCTTGCACCTCCTACGAACACATCTTCCAGTCCATCCCCGTTCACATCTCCTGCCGCAAGTGCCGGCCCGAATTGTGACATTTTGTGCGGCAGCAGCTTCTGCACATTGAAATCAATGATATCCATTTCCTCGTGGCGGTACGGCACATTCAACTCGCCCGTAATATCGGTAAACAGCGGTGCGGCAGTTGGCTTGGCTGGCGTCGGCACCAGCGCCGCGTCTTTTTCCCTCACAACCAGCACCTGATTGCCCCGTACATTTTTCAGAACCTGACTTTTCCCGCCCGGCCACGTAATTTTCACTTCCTGCAAAGTCTTTTCTTTGCCTAAACCGAAATGCAAAACCGGCTCAACGGTCGACAGATAGCCACGGTAAGGCGAGTTTTCAGCCACCTGTTTTTTTCCATCCGCGTAGGTGATTTCCGCAATCGCGCCAATCCCCGCACCATTGTAACGATCCCCTTTAAACGCAATGCGCAAATAGTTGCTTTCCGCGGGTTTCAGCTGAATCCTGTTGTTGCGGTAAACCATCGCGGAATCATTGATATTGTTGACAATGTAATCCAGGTCGCCGTCATTATCCAGATCCGCATATGCAGCCCCGTTCGAGAACCCGGGTGTTTCGATGCCCCAGTCGGTGGTGACGTCGTCGAATGCGAGGTTACCTTTGTTTTTAAATGCAAAATTCCTGATCCTGACGCTCGGAATGTAGTCCAGCATCATCATGGAGGCCATGATGCTCGATACTTCGTTGCGATAAGCAATGAAGTCGAGGTCGGTAATGTCCCTGGGGAAGCCGTTTGTAATGATAATATCCCTCAGGCCGTCATTATCAAAATCGGTCACCATCGGCGTCCAGCTCCAATCGGTTTCGGCAATGCCGCTCAGCAACCCTATTTCGCTGAATACCGGCGATTTATCTCCCTGCACGGGGCTTCCCATATTGAGTTGCAGCGTATTTCGGGCTACCTGGTACTGGTAACCGAAAAGGTCGTTATTCTGGTAAGTCACATAGCTGTTCGCAGGCGTCATCATTTTCTTTCTACGGTTAGTAGCCGGCATCATATCCACGGCCACCACGTCTACCAGCCCGTCGTTGTTGATGTCGGCCACATCGTTACCCATTGCCGAATGCGAAGTGTGCTTAAAAGAAGTCGGCGCCTGATCGGTAAATGTGCCATTCCCATTGTTGATGTAAAGAAGGTCGTTGGTAAGGTAATCGTTGGTAATGTACACGTCCTTCCAGCCATCCTGGTTCACATCCGTCACATTGATTCCCAGGCTGTAACCTTCGATCAGGATGCCCGCTTCTTTGGATACATTGGTAAAAACCGGGTGGTTCAGCTTTGCGTCCCAGTCGTTGCGGTAGAGCCTGTCCGTGCGGCGCGACGAGCCGTCGACGATCTTCTGGTGGTATTTATTGGGAAAATTGTTGTCGTCCATTTCGTTCACGATCAGGAACAGGTCCAGGTCGCCATCGTTATCATAATCAAAAAACGCCGCATTAGTCGTGTGCGTCGTGTCCGCGATCCCGTATTCTTTACCCATTTCTTTGAAAACCGGCACTTTATCCTTCCCAAGGCCCTGGTTTACATAGAGCAGGTTCTCACGCTGCTGCGCTACCTCCCGCACGGACGCGCACACGTAGATATCGAGCAGGTTATCATTATTAATATCTACCAATGCCACACCTGTCGACCATTTGTTCTTAGGCGCAACGCCGGCTTTTTCCGTCACATCCTCGAATTTGAAATCCCCTTTGTTCAGATACAGCCTGTTCGGAGCGGTATTTCCCGTGAAATACACATCGGGCAGGCTGTCGTTGTTGAAATCACCCAGGGCCACGCCTCCTCCGTTGTAGACGTATTCAAATGCCAGGATGTTCATCGTATCGTTTTCAGCGATCCGGTTCGCAAACTGGATACCTGTTTCACCGGCGGGCAGCTCGGTAAAAGTTTTGAGTTCTTTTTTGCAGGATACGAGCAGGACCGAGCCCACCAACAGAGGAAGTAAGCGCTTAATGAACATTTGCCAGGTGCAATAAATTAGTAGAATCAGGATATTTCGAAATTAAGAAAAGGAGATGGTAAATACATACCATCTCCCATAAATTAGTTAGGTTATAATAATTTAAAAACCGGGGTTCTGCTTCAAAACATCGGCGCCTTGAAGGTCGATCTGCCCCTGTGGTATCGGCAATAATTCGTATTTAGCTGCAAACTTCGCGCTACCTAATGCACCTGTGAGCTGTTTCGATTCGAACGTCAGGTATGCATTCAACTCCTTATCGGCCACGCCCCAGCGCACGAGGTCGAAGAAACGGTGGCCTTCCAGGTTCAATTCAAGCTTCCGTTCAAACCGGACAGCCATGCGCGCCGCTTCTTTGTCAGTCCACGCAGTTTTATAAGTACTGATCACGTATTTCGCCGCAGGGGTAGTGCCCTTCATTACGAAACTTTGCGGATTAGCGGCACGCGTGCGCACCATATTCACATATTCGCGCGCTTTTTCGAGGGTACCAGCCTCCACTTCCGCCTCCGCGGCCATCAGCAGCACATCTGCAAAACGGATTACAGCATAGTTAATCGCCGTGTAGCCGGGCGTCCAGGAGCTGTTGTCCTGCAACGAACCTACATCGGTTTTGTAGTAAGCAAATTTTTTCGGGCTGTATGGGCCACCATTCGCCTGATTACGGATCCAGTCGGCACCGGGGTGATCGATCCAGTCGAGGAACGGAATTCCGCGACGGCCCACCGAGTGGTCGAGGCGTGGATCGAGGTTACCGGCATCGGGGGTGAATTTATCTTTGGAAAGCAAACCCATATCCGACGCCACTGCATTCTTGTCTGAGTTGTATGAACCGTCGAGCAGCGGCAAACCATTGGCGTCGGTGCGGTGCGAGTTCACCATTTCAAAACTCGGTTGAAAGAAGCCGCAGCAGTTACCCGGACCATTCGCACCGGTGTTGTAGGGCCAGTTAAGGTCAAATTCAGGGTTTGCATTGTTTACGCTACCCGTGTTGGCGGCTGCCTGGACGGCGAAAATGGATTCCGCATTGTTGTCATTCGAAGCCCGGAACGCATCGGCATACTTGGGCACCAAGGCATATTTTTTACCGTTGGTGGTCTGCCCGCTGGCGATGATCTGGTCGAAAAGCGTTTTGGCTTCCGGAAATTTTTTCTGGTAGAGAAGCGCTTTGGCGAGATAAGCTGCGGCCGCCCATTTGTTGGCACGCCCTACTGCATCCTGGGTTTCCGGCAGGTTATCGAATGCAAATTTGAAATCTGCCTCGATCTTCGGCCAGAGGTCCGCGTCGTTTTTCACCTTTTCGATCCCTGCGTCGTAATCCACGGATTCATCTACATAAGGTGTGTTGCCAAATGCTTTTTTCAGCTCGAAGTAGTAATGCCCACGTAAAAAACGCGCCTCCGCGGTGATCCGCGTCTTGGTCGCATCTGTCACTTCGGCATCGGCCTTGGCTATGAGGCGGATCACCCCATTGGCACGGGAAATACCTTCGTAGTTGCCCTGCCATTTCTCAGAAATCACGCCCTGTGTGCTCTGATACTCATAGCGCTGGATCGGGTTGATGTCGCTGTAATCGCCGGGGTCGGTACCTTTATTGGCGTCGCCTCCGCGGATACTTCCCCAAACCCAGTTGCTCGGACTCGCCATCCGGCCGCCCGCACCTTTGCCATTGATCTGGCCGTACACGGCGATCAGCGCACCTTCAAGCCCTTTTGTAGAGGTAAGAAGCCCTTCGCTCACCGCGCCCGTTGCCGGTTTTTCCAGAAAACTTTCTTTGCAGGAGAAAAACACCGTCATCAGAGCGGTGATAATCACCATACTATTGGTTAATATCTTTTTCATCAGTTCAGAATATTAATGATTCATTCAATGTAGAAACTGCCTGTTTGTTGACTAAAAACCGAGGTTTACACCGAAAACCCAGCTTCTTGTGACAGGATAGTTACCTACATCGATCCCGAATTGCGTGTCCGCATTACCGCCTACGCCGGGGTCGAGACCCTGGTATTTGGAGATCGTGAAAATGTTGTTGGCTGAGGCGTAGAATCTCAGTTTCTGCATTTTCAGTTTGGCCAGCAAAACCTTGGGCAGGTTATAGCCCAATGAAATATTCTGCATTCTTACATAATTGCCGTTTTCCACATAAAATGAATTGGCTTGCGTATTGGTACTGAAATTGGAAGCGCTTTCAAAAATGGGGATGGTAGCACCGGTGTTCGAAGGCGACCAGGAGTCTTTCACCCTTTCGCTGATGGCTGCGCCGGCAAATGAAGGATAGAAGTCGGTGAACCATTTCGAAGCATTGAAAATCTTGTTGCCCACCGAAGTGTACATATAAGTTTCCAGCTCGAAATTCAGGTACGTCAGTTTCAGGTTCAAACCGCCTGTGAATTTCGGAACCGGGCTGCCGAGATACTTACGGTCATCGGCATTGATGAGGTTATCACCATTGATATCCTCGTAACGGAAGCGGCCAATGCCTTTACCATCCTGCGCGGGCGCGCGGTCCACTTCTTCCTGGGTCTGGAACAGGCCCGTCACATTGTAACCATAGAATGCAGAAAGCGAATAACCGAGCTGGTTACGGATCGGTTGCAGTCCGCGGTAACCAGGGTTGATACCCGACAGGTATTTGTCGCCGCCCAGATCTCCGATTTCGTTTTTGAGGACGCTACCCGTCACGTTCAGTTCATAGCCGAGTTTGCTGCCGGCTTTGCCTTTGGTAATGACCTGGAAATCGATACCCTTGTTGGTGATCGTTCCCGCATTCACGTACGGGGGCGTCGCGCCCGAGCCTACCACGGCAGGTATACCTTTCTGGAACAGCAGGTCTTTGGAATCTTTCTGCCACAAATCGAGGATCAGGTCCAGTTTGCCATTGAAGAATGTCGCGTCAAAACCGATGTTTTTCGTTACACTGGTCTCCCATTTGGCATCGGCATTGCCGAGTTTGCTGCGGTAGTAACCTTCGGCAGCGCTGGTATTGGAGCCGGTAATGTCGTAGGCCGATGTTCCGATACCCGCCGAGTAAAGGCTGTACTGGTTGTCGGGACGAACGGCGTTGGAGTTACCCATTGTACCGTAACCTCCGCGGATTTTCAGGTCGCTCAGGAACGTAACACCTTTCATGAAGTTCTCCGAAGTAACCCGCCAGGCCACCGACACCGCCGGGAAGACCCCGTAACGATTCGCAGCACCGAAGCGTGACGAACCATCGCGGCGCAACACCCCGGAAACGATATACCGGTCATTGAATATGTAGTTCAAACGGCCGAACAGCGAGTAGAAAGTCACGCCGTTATCGAGCTGGCTGTTGGTCACTTTCGACGACACGTTCGACATGTTCACATAATTAATGTCGTTCGAGAACGGGTTCAGACCGGATGCCTGCAAATCGCGGCTTTTACCGGTATTCAATGCTTCCTGGCCGATCAGCACGTCCACATTGTGCAGCCCGAATGTCTTGCGATACTGTGCAGTATTGGTCAATGTCCACGCAAAACGATAGCCCGAACCTTCGCTGTAACCTACTGCCGAGTTGTTTTCGGAGTTCTCGTACTGCCGGCGTGAATAGCCCCAGTAAGTATAGTTGTTATACTGCCCCCCGAGGCTCGACCGCAATGTCAGGTTTTGGATCGGATCGAATTCCAGGTAAACATTACCAAAGCCGTTGGCATTGAATGCATTGTTGTTTTTCAAACCGTCCCGGGTAGCTACCGGGTTTCTCGGGTTGTTGAAACCTTTTGCCGCCGTTCCCGCATAGCCGCCAAACTCGTCGTAAACCGGGATAATCGAAGGCATCCGGAATGCGCTGAGAATGTCGTTTTCGTCATTCGCTACGCCCTGGCCGTTATTCAATCCACCAATACCCAGCACCTGGCGGTAAGTACCCTGGATGTTTTCCCCGAATCTCAGGTTTTTCAGGATATTAAATTCCGTATTCACCCGGAAAGTGTAGCGTTTGAAACTATTGCTTAACAGAATACCCTGTTGATCCTGCAAACCCAATCCCACAAAGTAGCGGCCGTTTTCACCGCCGCCCGAGAAGCCCAGTGAATGCCGGGTAACCGGCGCCGTTCTCGTGATCGCGTCGTACCAGTCGGTACCGGCACGGTTTGCTCTCACCACCTGATAAACCGTTCCTGCCGTAGGATCAACGTTGTATTTTTTGCGTTCTGCCGCCAGATCGACATTACCTGTCACCCCATACGTTCCGCCCACCATCAGGTAGTCGGGGATCACGGGCGTTGCGCCAGTGCCGAATTGGGGGTGCGTCCAGTTTTTGTCGCCCGGTTTCCAGCCCGAATTGCGGAATGCATTCCAGGTCCAGTCGGCAAAATCCGTCGGGTTCATCATTTTCTGGCCGTCGCCAGGGGTCGTAAAACCGACCAGACCATCGTAGGTAACGCTCAGCTTCCTGTTACGGGTACCTTTCTTGGTTGTATAAACGACCACGCCCGCTGCGGCCCGCGCTCCATAGATAGATGCTGCGGCAGCATCCTTCAACACGGTGGTCTGGTCGATATCGTCGGGATTGAGGAAGTCCGTGGAACCCACAGGCACCCCGTCCACAATATACAAGGGCTCATTTGCCTCGAAAGAACCGAATCCGCGCACACGTATCTGGCTGTTGGTACCGGGCTGGCCATTCGTGATCACCGTCACACCCGCCACGCGTCCCTGCAATTGCTGCTCCACGTTTCCGGATGGAACCGCGGTAAGGTCTTTCGCTTTTACGAGCGCTACCGACCCGGAAGTTTCACGGCGTTTGTCGGTCGTATAACCGGTCACCACCACTTCTTCCAATGCCGCTACGTCGTCTTCCATTTTCACATCGAGCACCGATTGGTTTCCCACGGTGATCTCCCTCGTCTTGTAGCCGACAAAGCTGATGATAAGCACATCATTGTCTGATCTGACATTCACTGCAAAACGCCCTTCCGCATCTGTATTCGACCCGATCTGCGTACCTTTTATCAGAATGGTAGCTCCGGGAATTCCTGTGCCAGCGGGATCTGTTACAACGCCAGTCACCCTCCGATCCTGTGCAATAGCTGAGAAAATTGTTAAAAAAAGCAGGAGGAAAGTGAGGCAATCCCACCGGGGATTCTTGTAGATTATTTTCATTTTTTCTAGTTAGGTTAATATTTTATTAGGCATATCAAATTTATCACTATTTGAGCAAATAATTATACATATAAAGTATATGATTTTATTTTTTGACAGAATAGTACTAAAAATGGATAAAATAGTGTCACTAGAAATCACTATTGGTTACATATTGTCTTTGACAGCAAAAATCACCTTAATCGATTAAAGTGCTCAATATTGTACAATATTATCCTATATTAATTATTTAACGGTTACAACAATGCAAGAAGCAACCATGCTTTTACTTGTGTGAATGCATTAACTCACAAAGAAATGAGTTCGCCAGGCAGAAGCTACGGGAATGACTATACGCAATGAGAACCGAAGTCACTCGTCGCGTTTCCAGTCGGCGGGGAGAAGGCTGGAAAAACGGTCGTTGCCGAGGTCGCCGGCGATTTCAAAACCCATCGGCATCACTACCCAGCCTTGCGGCGTCGTGACCATGTAGCCTTGCGGAAATGTGATCTGGGTGTAAGCGTAGGGCATATCGGCATACGGCGACCGGCCGTGCCTGTTCATATTGAATACTTCCAGCTGTGTAAGCGAAACCACCAGCCGCTCGGTAGGCAACTCGCCGGGGCGCACCAGGCGCATTCCACGTACAGGCTCTATCCGGTTGTGCACGTGATTAGCAATCGTATTGTACCCATTCACGCTCCTCACCGATTTGAAAATGCGGAGCGAATCGGGAATCACCTGGAAAACTTTGAAGCCCTGTTCCTGCAAGCTGTCGGCTACCATGCTTGTCAGCAAATGTTTGAGCGAGCCTTTGTAGGCTTCCTTTTGGTTAGCCCGCCACAGTTTGCGTTGCGCATCGTCTTTAGGTACGAGCAGCTCGAACCGCGTGGCGCCGCCATAGTAGACCTTTCCATTGAAATAATCGAAGTCGTCCAGGTCCTGGTGAATGCGGTAGCCCAATGCATAGTTTTCGATGATCAGCGGCTTGACAGTTTGTGCCCCAAGGTGCCCGTCGTCGTCTTCCGAAATCCGCAGTGCTTCCGGGTTCAGCACTTTGCACAACTTGCTGAATTTACCTTTTCCAAGCAGCTCACGGATAATGATTTTCAAATGCTTTTCCCGCTTTTTGTTCTTTTTCGCTACAATAGTCACACCTTTTAGCTCCTGGCCTTCCCGCAGTTTGAAAACTACGGTTTTCGTGCCCGGCTGCTCGAAACGGAGCGTTTGCTTCACCGTTTCATAGCCGAGGAACGACACCACCAGTTCAAGGTTCCCGACTGCCAGATTGGGCAAACGATAGTTACCGTTTTCGTCGGAATTCGTTCCTATGGTTGAATTATTGATAAAAACATTGGCAAAAGGCAGCGGTTTACCGGTTTTCTCATCGGTAACCTTGCCGGTAAGCGTCACAGTCCCTGCCTGCTGCGCGTACGTGCGTGTACACACGAGGGTAATCATGACCAATATCAGCAAGTAACGGGTAAGGGATATGCAATTCAGGACCGGGCGCATCGAATGTTCAAAGCTTTAAACCTCAAAGATAAATCAGGAGTTTGTAAACTTTGAACTGGTACCCGAAATACCCGGTGTACGTTGCATATCCCTTGTACTTCCCTACGGCTTCGTTTTCAATGTAGCGGTCTTTTGCGACGAGGCGAATGCATTTTCAGCAATCACTTCCGCAAAAATCGTAACCGTCTCATTCTTGCCTTTGGGCGCCGTAACCGGCACTTTCATGACATAGTTGCGAAGCTCGGCGTCGTATTTCTGAACGCCCGCGGGCACGGTAGCCAGCAGCGTCTGCGTGCCGGTTGCTGTGGGTGCCGAGTACACCTTAAACTCTTTCACAGCCACTTCCGAGGTATATTCGATATTCACATTCACAGTACTGAGTGAATCGACAGTCGTGGTGGTTTGCAGTACTCCTGCCGCATTGTAAACCTTCGCATCGCCCAGCCACACCACGGCTATCTGCGCCACTTTGCCATCGCTGACGAGCAGCTCTTCAAACAAATCGGGCTCTTCGTAGCAACTAGTGAGCAGCAGCGGGGCCGCCAGGCAGGCAATGATATATTTCAGGATCAGTTTCATATTGTTTCAGTTAATGGAATGCCTATTTAGTGATCAGCCACATTTTTACTTCCGGGTCTTTCTGGTTGGCCAGCACGGTTTTGGAATTGCGTGTAATCTCCGTATCGGGATATTTCATGCGCTGAATGCGCTGGCCCTGCAAATCGGGGTTCACGTTTGCAGGCATCGGGAAGTCGAAGTAATCGTATTTGCGGATGTCCGTCCAGACATCGCCGATCAGCAGCATCGATTTAAACTTCTCGGTCACAATCTGCTTTGCCGTCAGTTTGGCAGCGCCTACGTTTACCTTCGGATCTTTCAAAAACTGATCGATATCCGATTGCTCCACGCCCACCTTCTTCATATTGGCCGCGATCATTTCCTGATAGGCCGCATACCCGGCCGCCGACGTACCCGCATTACCCTGCTGGGCCAACCGGGCTTCCGCCTCGATGCCTTTCAGTTCCGAGTAGGTCATCATCACCAGCGGAGAATTAATGGTCGAATGCCAGGCCTTGCTATTCAGGTCGACCGTGGAACCGCTGCCTGAGCCCGGAATAACTCCCGAGTATACCGTTTGATTGTTCTTCAACCCGATCACTTTCGTCAAACGCGGGTCGGTAATGCCCTGCGTGGTGCCATTGAAAAGATCCACGACCGTATTGGTGAATGTGACTGAAAGGTTGCCGGTCGTATTCGGGATTGCCACTTTGCTGTACCACGGGCTCAGGTTTTTGGAATTGTATTGCAATTGAAAATCATCCTCATTACCCTTCATTCCTTTATCTAATGCCGCCAACACGGTTTGCGCGGCTTGCTGGGGATTGCGTACCGAGCCATGCCAGGCGTAGCGGGCGCGCAGCGAATGCGCCAGCCGGGTCCATTTGGCGAGATCGCCCTGGTAGATGAGATCGTCCTGGCCGGGCTTGGTACCTGTGTTGCCGCCGAGCTCGGTCACGGCCTCATCCAGCAGCTTGTTAATAGTTGTATAAATCTGCTCCTGCGTGTCGTACGCGGGCGAGAAGTTCTTTTTGTCAGCCTCGCTGTACGGCACGTTCTCCCAACTGACGGTTGCGATGCCGAGGTTGTAGGCCGTCAGCACTTTGGCAATCCCCACATACGCGGGTGAGCCTTCCTCCTGCCCTTTTTTGATAATCTCATTGAGCTGCGGCAATGCATAAAGATAGAGGTTCGACCAGCCTAATGTGTTGTCCGTCTCGGCATAGGTATCGATACCGTTGGCACCCAGTGCGCTCCCGAGCTGCTGCGCGTACTGGCAAGCCACAAATGCCTGCTGGAAACTCGCCTCGCCGGTGTAGAATTGCGCAGTCGGCAGGAGCTCCTGCATGGTAGCGTCGCCTTTGAGAGTTTCATCGGTGTTGACATCCAGGAACTTGTCGCAGGCCGTCAGCAGCAAGCCCAGCAACGGCAGTATTTTGAATATGTATCTGAAATTTTTCATGTTTTCTAGAAATTGACATTAACCCCCAACTGGAAACTGCGCGTAGCCGGATTGTTCCGTCCTACAAAACCGATGATATTGGTCCCGGAGCCGAATGTGAGCGCTTCCGGATCGTACCCGCGGAAAGGCGTATTCAGAAACAGGTTGGTACCCGTAAAGTTGAACCGAACACCGCCCTTGAACACCGATTTGGCCAATGCCGCTTTCGGAATAGCGTACGAAAGGCCCACCGTCCGAAGCCGGAACCAGGAGCCGTCCTGGATATTGAACTGGGCTGAATTGCCCATGTACCGCGCCGTCGACGGGTTGTAGAATGCATCATCCAGCACCACCGACTTGGTATTGGGCACATAGGTCACCGAGTTATCGGCGCCTTTTTGCTCTACTACCCCCTTGAATACCACCCGCTCGTAGCGCCTCTCGGTAATCGCGATCGACCCCGCACGAAATGCATTTCGTTCACCGAGATCGACCACGTCGCCGCCCTGCCGCCATTCGAGCAGAAAGGAAAGGCCTATTCCCCGGTAGTTGAATGAGTTGGTAAGGCCGGCGGTCCAGTCGGGCAATGCATTGCCCCAGGGCACGGTTACCTGGCTGGTGAGCGGGAAGCCATTCGACTGAATGAGCAACTGGCCGTCCGGCGCGCGCAGGTAGTCGAGTCCCCAGAGCTCGCCGAGTTTGCTGCCTTCCCGCACTTTCAGCACACCGCGGCTGCCATTATCGAAATAGGAAATTTCTTCGAGCTCATCCGGCATTTCGATTACCTTACCCGACATTTTTGTGAAATTCAATGACATATCCCATGTAAAGCGGGCCGTCGCCACCGGCTTGAAAGTCGCCAGCAATTCGACGCCCTTGTTACGGATCAAACCGATATTGGTATAATAAAATGAATATCCCGACACATTCGAAACCGGCGCACGGACGATCTGGTCCTTGCTGTCCATTGTGAAATAAGTCGCATCGAGCATCAGCCTGTTCCTGAAAAACCGCAGTTCGGTACCGAATTCAATGGAAGTGGTACGCTCGGGCCGGAGGTTGTCCGCAGCGGTGGTGGATCGGCGAATGTAGCCCGGCACCGTATTTCCGAACGGAAAGTTGTCGGCGAGCTCGTAATACACGCCTATCACGTACGGGTCTGTACCCTTGCCCACCTGCGCCCACGAGGCGCGAAGCTTTCCGTAGCTGAGGATATTGTTTTTTGGGAGATTTTCGGTAAAAATGTAACCGGCGCTGAATGAGGGGTAAAAGAACGAGTTATTGGCCGTCGGCAGCGTGGAAACAATATCGTTCCGGCCGGTCGCATTCAGGTAAAGCACGTCCTTGTAACTCAGCTTGGCATCCGCGAAAAAGCTCACGATCCGGTATTCGAGCGGTGAGTAGAAGCGCTTTTGCTGGTTCCGGTAGCTGGCGATCTCGTCGGTGAACGGCGCTTTCCAGCCTTCTCCGCGTTCATAGTAGCTATCCGGCCGCTTGCTGCCCACCACCGAATTGCCGACCATCAGCGAGCCGTTCCAGTTTTCGTTGAGCTGCTTCGTGGCCGTTACATATAAGTTGGAGTTGATTTCGCGGTAGTTGATATTTTCTTCGATTAAAAAGCCCTTCACCGCCGTACCCACATCGAAAGTACTGTCAACCTGCCGCTTCCGATGCTCGTTGAATGCATCCATGGTGACCTGGTACTTGGCCGAGAGCCAGTCGGTAATGTTGTAATTCAATGTTATGTCGGCGATGTAGCGGTTCACGGCATCGACGCGCGGACTCTTTTTGACGAGGTAAACCGGGTTATCCGTAAAGCCCGGCAGCAGGTTTTTGTAAGATCCGTCGGCATTCAGGTAATCGTTTACGTCGTAGGTATTCGGCCAGTAGGACAATGCGCTGAATATCGATTTATCACCGGCAGGCGGGCGTTTCCCATCGGAGCGGATGTAGTTGAATGAGCCTGACGCCGAGAAGCGTTTGGTGAAATTATAGGTACCGGCAATTTTCGCGGAAGTTCTTTCGAAATGCGTAGCCGGTACAATGCCCTGCTGGTAATTGTGCGCCGCGGAGACGTAAATGTTGCCCTTCTCGCTTCCCTTGGTCAATGTAATGCTGTTGTTGGTACGGAAGCCTGTCTGATAAAATCCCCGGAAATTATCGTAAATGCGGTCGGTGGTGTTACCGATGACCGACGGCCCGAACGACTGGTAGGGCGTCCGCTGGCGCACTTCCGTAGGCGAAATAAACTCCCCGAAACGCCCTTGCAGGAAGCGTGTTTGAATGTTGGGTGACTTGCCGAGTACGTCCACCCCGCCCGACAGCGATACCGAAACATTCAGCTTACCCGATTTTCCACGCTTGGTGGTGATGATAATGGCGCCATTGGAAGCGCGCAGCCCGTAAAGTGCCGTCGCCGCCGGACCTTTGAGTACCGAAATACTTTCGACATCGTCGGGGTTAATATCCGCAGCGCGGTTGGTGTTGGCAAATTGCTCGGCCGCGCCTGGTGAAGCGGAGCCTGCGCTCGGCAGCGGGCTCCCCGCCGTGGTGGCATTACTGATGATAATGCCGTCGATCACAAAGAGCGGCTGGTTGTCGGCGCTTCCGCTGAGCGAGGTAATGCCCCGGAGGATGATATTCACCCCCGCACCCGGCGCGCCGCCCGAGCCCGTGATCACCGCACCGGCAATCTTGCCCTGCAATGCGGCAACCATATTCGGATTACCCGATTCTTTGATTTCATCGGCCCGAACCGACTGCACCGAATAGCCGATCGCCCGCTTTTCCTGCGTCTGCCCGAGAGCGGTCACTACCACCTCGTCGAGCATGGATACATCCGCTTCCATTCGCACATTTACATTCGCCCGTTGGCTGCCCAATGCAACCTCCTGCTTTTTGAAACCGATAAAACTGAATACTAATACGGCTCCCTGCCCAGCCTGTAAGGAGTATTCTCCCTTTTCGTTGGTGGAAGTCCCCTGCGAAGTTCCTTTGACGCTCACGCTGACACCGGGTATCTCTACCCCGCCCTTGTCCGTGACTCTCCCGGTCACCGACGCGTTTTGTGCCTGCACCAAATTACAGCATAATGCGATCAGCAGGCACAGCAACTTCAAGTTGTTGTGAAGTAGTTTTTCCATCATAATTAGTTAGGTGACGTTACATGATACTTGTAAGTTACTATCCATTCTTTAAAAAGTATCACTTTAAGTTTCATCAAGACAACAAAGAGTAACATATCGATTAGCCTGCGGCACGATTTCAAGTGTGTGTTGTACATTATTCTTTTCAAATTTTTATTGAAAAAATATCTTCACTAGAAAAATAGTTTGTTAACTATAAAAATAGTTTCAATATTTACGACATGGAACTTGAAAAGCTGACCAACAAGGAGGAAGAAGTCATGCAGGTGCTATGGAAGCTGGGCGCCGCATTTGTGAAAGACATGCTTCCGGTTTTCACCGAACCGAAGCTTCATTACAACACCGTTTCGACCATCATCCGGAATCTGGAAGAAAAGGGTTATGTATCGCACCGGCAGTTCGGCAATACGTATGAATATTTCCCGGTCGTGAAGCAAGAGGATTACCAGAACCAGTTTGTGCTGGGCAAGGTCGTTGGAGGCTATTTCAACGATTCTTACAAAGACCTCGTGGCCTATTTCGCGAAGCAGGAAAAAGTGACGCCGGACGATCTGCGCGAGATTATCCGGATGATCGAAGAAGGAGCGTAGAGTTTTGATGTACCACATTAATCCGCCGACTTATGCTGATCCCTTACCTTATGAAAGTCAGCCTGGTGCTTGCTGTGCTCACCCTGGCGTACCGCTGGCTAATCCAGTTTGAAACATTCTCTAAACTGAACCGCGTGCTGCTATGGCTCAACGCATTGGCTTCGTGGACATTACCATTGATCAGCCTTCCCAGCTGGGGACCATTGGAAATGCAAACAGAATTTCACCATAGCATACCGAAAGTGGTAGGAAAGCTGCCGATACTCGCTGAGCCGATCACCACCATTCAATCGCAATCGGTCACAGCAACGGCGGAAACGGCAATGCGTCAAATGACAGCAGCCGATTGGATCAATGCCATTTACCTCTCGGGCATGTTATTAATGGCTGTTTTCTTGCTATTCCAAATGGGGCGACTGTTAATTATCGTTGCAAAAGGCTGCAAAGAAAAGTACCCGGGCGGTGCTTCCATCCTACATGTGGCCGGCGCTTCGCCTTTCTCTTTCTTTAAATGGATTGTTCTGGACCTATCGAAACATTCCGGCAACGAATTGCGCAATATCATCGCGCACGAGACGGAGCATGCGCGGCAGTGGCACAGCGCGGACCTTTTGCTGGCTGAAATACAGCGTATTTGTTTGTGGTTCAACCCATTTGCATGGATTCATCAAAAACTGGTACAGGAAAACCTCGAATACCTCGCCGACCGCGCCGTGCTGGACAATGGTTTTGAGAAAAAACAATATCAATACAACCTGCTTAATGCAGTCATGCACGCACATAAGCTGCCGCTTACCAATTCATTTGCCCAGTCATTACTCAAAAAGCGCATTAAGATGATGAACCGGAAACCTTCGCATTACCTGGTTTGGGGCAAATATGTGGCCGTATTGGCATTGATCTATGTTTCATCCGCATTCGTGGCGCCGTATCGCGAGGAAATTGTGGAGCTGGCGCCGGAGGTGATCAGGCCGATTGTGAAACCGCTGATCGGAGAAGTGATCGCCCCAGCAGAAACGGCCGAAGATTCGGTTACGAGTACCGTAGCAAAAGAGGAAGTCAGCCCGGTTCCGTTACACGCGCAACTTGCCGGTGAAGCGTCTGATACTATTCAAAGTGCACAGCTCAAAGTAAAAGGCGTGCTGATCGTAAATCAAACTTTGTATTGGGCTATCACGCCGATGATGAACTGGGAGGATATCAATGCACTCAGGGCGGAAGTTCAAAAGTTCGGACAGGAGTTTCAGATCAATCAACTGCAATTCGATCCATTACAAAAATACATTACCGACGTATCCGTTCGCATCGACGCAAAAAATGGTTCCGGAACGGGAGAAGAACATGGCGAAGCTGAATTTGCCCCTATGAAAGGTTACTCGGGATATATATCCGGGCAGGGAATTGGAATGGGGCAACTTCCTCCCGATCCGCTCAGCAAGACAATGGAGCAGGATTACCAGCAGGCCGTTGCAATCGCGAAAAAGAATGAAGTAGCCTATTTCGAATACAAGCTTGGCAAGGGCCTGGGAGGTCATACCGCAACCACATTTACGCGCCAACTTCTCACGGGGCCGTCGGCCGAAACTTTTTACAACAAGAATGGCTTTGGCAAATCGGCTGAAAATACGTTGCGGATATCAGAATACCACAAAAACGCAACCTTCTACCTGAATACAAAGCCATCCACATTTATCGAACTAAATGAAGTTCCGTTTTCAAAGATCGAGCGGGTGACGCTGCTGGAAGACAATGCCAGGCGGAAATACATCGTCGTTTATACCGAATAAAGACAGAAGGCGGCCCATTCGAGCCGCCTTCGTATTTTATCTACCCCATTAATAAGGTACTATTTCAAATTCAGCTCCTCGCCGATCGCTTTCACTTTGTCTTTCAACGAAGCGTAAACGCTGTCGAAATCCTCGTTCTTTTCCAGCGCAGCGCGTACGCCCACGTAGAACTTGATTTTCGGCTCGGTACCGGACGGGCGGCAGGTGAATTTCGTGCCGTCTTCGGTGAAGAATTGGAGCACATTCGACGATTCGATACCCATTTCGCCTGACGGGATTGACGTCGTTGCATTGGTTTTGAAATCGGTCGTGGTCAATGCTTTGTAATCGTCCATGCGCACTACCGGCGATCCTGCGATGGTTTTCGGCGGGTTAGCGCGGAAATCCGCCATCATTTGCTGGATTTCGTCAGCACCCGATTTGCCCTTTTTGGTCAGCGAGATCAGCCCTTCGTAATAGAAACCGAACTGTTTGTAAATTTCCATCAGCATGTCGAACAGGCTCAGGCCTTTGTCTTTGGCATAAGCCGTCAACTCGGCGATCATCGCGCAGGAAGCGATCGCGTCCTTGTCGCGCACGGCATCGCCGATGAGGTAACCATAACTTTCCTCACCGCCGCCGATAAATTGCTCCTGGCCTTCCTTCTCGCGGATTACCTGGGCAATGTATTTGAAGCCGGTGAGCGTGTTGTAGCATTTCACATCGTAAGCTGCCGCCATCTTGTCGATCAGGTCGGTGGTAACGATGGTTTTACAAACGAACTGGGTTCCTGTCAGTTTGCCGGCGTCTTTCCAGGCATTCAGGAGATAGTAAATGAGCACGCTGGCGGTCTGGTTACCGTTCAGGAGCTGGATTTCGCCGTGGTGGTTTTTCACCGCGATACCTACGCGGTCGGAATCCGGGTCGGTACCCATTACCAGGTCCGCATCGATTTCCTTCGCCTTTTCAACGGCTTTGGACATGGCCTCGCTCTCTTCCGGGTTTGGGTAAACTACCGTCGGAAACTGGCCGTTGCCTTTCGGTTCTGCCTGTTCTTCGATCATCGTCACCGCTTCGAAACCCATTTTCGCGAGCAACTGCGGCACCAATGTCACACCGGTTCCGTGCAAGGGCGTGTAAACGATTTTGAGGTCCTTCTGGCGCTCCAATGCACCTTTCGAAATCGAAAGTGAAAGGATGTGGTTGATATATTTCTCGTCCACTTCCGTACCGATTTTAGTAATTTTCGAGGCATCGCCGTCAAATTTCACCTGGTCGATCGACGTGATCGCATTGACTTCATTGATAATGTTGGTATCGTGCGGCGCCACCACTTGTGAACCATCATTCCAGTAGGCCTTGTAGCCGTTATATTCTTTCGGGTTGTGCGAAGCAGTTACCACTACCCCGCTTTTGCAACCCAGCAAACGGATCGCGAATGAAAGCTCGGGCGTAGGGCGCAGACCTTCGAAAAGGTATACCGAAATGCCGTTAGCCGAAAAGATATCGGCGATGATTTTCGCAAACTCGTCCGATTTGATGCGGCTGTCGTAAGCCACCGCAACACTTTTTTCCTCGTTCGGGAATGCCTGGTTGAGGTAATTGGCCAAACCTTGCGTCGCGGTACCCACAGTGTAACGGTTCATGCGGTTGGAACCGATGCCAATCAGCCCCCTCAAACCACCTGTTCCGAATTCGAGGTCTTTATAAAATGCATCCGTCAGTTCAGTATCGTTGCCTTCATCGATCAGTTGTTGAATGGATTGTTTCGTATCGATATCATAATCACCGTTGAGCCAGCTGCTCACTTTGGTCATCACATTCGGTTCCAATTTTGCAGTCATAATCAGTTTTAAATAGAATTAATTGAGAGTATTAAAAGATTTGTGTGCCGTCCTATTTATCGATTTCCACCGGTTCCTTCTCGATCGCCGAATATTGCTCCTTGGCTGTTTTGTGGATCAGCTCCGCAACGAGGCCTGTCCAGCCCGTTTGGTGGCTTGCCCCGCAGCCGCGGCCATTATCGCCGTGGAAATATTCGTAAAAAAGAACGTGATCGTTGAAATTAGGGTCTTTCTGCATTTTCTCATCCTGACCGTACACCGCGCGCCTTCCTTCCGAATCCTTCTTGAAAATGTCGATCAGGCGGCAGGCAATGGCCAATGCTGCTTCTTTGATCGTCGTGAGGTTGCCGGAATTGGTCGGGTATTCGATCATGAAATCCTCGCCGTAGTAGGTGTGGAACTTCATCAATGAGTCGAAAATGAGGTAATTGAGCGGGAACCAGATCGGGCCCCGCCAGTTGGAGTTACCACCCATGATGTCGGTCAATGCCTCGGCAGGCGTGTAATCTACCTGCAAAACCTCGCCATTGATATAAAACTTGTAAGGATTTTCCTCGTGGTATTTGGACAATGCCCGCACGCCGTAATCCGACAGGAATTCGCTCTCGTCGAGCATCCGTTTCATGATCATTTTCATCCGGTGGCCGCGCAGGATCGATAGCAGCCTGTTTTCCCCTTTGCCGGATTCAAACCAGCGGGAGATCAGCCGCGCCAGGTCGGGACGGTTCGCCAATACCCATTCCACACGCCGTTTGAAAACCGGTAGCTTGTCAAGATTTTGAGGATCAAGAATTTCCACGGCAAAAAGCGGTATCAAACCTACGATCGAACGGACTTTCAAAAGAATGCTCTGGCCATTCGGAATGTGGATTACGTCGTAATAGAACTGGTCTTCCTCGTCCCAAAGGCTGATCGACGAATTTTTACCTCCAATCGACTCCATCGCACCCGCAATGTGCAGGAAGTGTTCAAAGAATTTGGAAGCCATATCCTGGTAAACGCCATGCACCAGCGCGATCTCTACCGAAATGCGGAGCATATTCAGCGTGTACATCGCCATCCAGCCCGTCGCATCGGCCTGTTGCAGCTTTCCGCCGAACGGCATAGGCGTCGACCGGTCGAATACCCCGATGTTATCGAGCCCTAGGAAGCCGCCGCTGAATATGTTGTTACCGGTATCGTCCTTCTGGTTTACCCACCAGGTGAAGTTGAGCAGCAGTTTATGGAATATCTTTTCTAAAAATTCAATATCCCCTACCCCGTTGTTCTGCTCACGATCGATTTCGTACACTTTCCAGGTCGCCCAGCCGTGTACGGGCGGATTTACGTCGGAGAAGTTCCACTCGTACGCGGGTATCTGCCCGTTCGGGTGCATATAGTACTCGCGCAGGAGGATTTCGAGTTGTCTTTTGGCAAAATCGGCATCCACACGGGCGAGCGGCACGCAATGGAAAGCTAAATCCCAGGCGGCAAACCACGGGTACTCCCATTTGTCGGGCATTGAAATGATATTCGCCGCGTACAAATGCTTCCAGCCTGAGTTACGGCCCCATTTCCGGCCCTGGTTCGGCCCCGGTTGCGCGGGATCG
Organism: Dyadobacter soli; assembly: GCF_900101885.1. Classification (GTDB taxonomy): domain Bacteria; phylum Bacteroidota; class Bacteroidia; order Cytophagales; family Spirosomataceae; genus Dyadobacter; species Dyadobacter soli. Next base: position 149,566 of record NZ_FNAN01000008.1, read on the forward strand.
CCTTTCAACCATTCATATACATTATAATAGTAGAACTGCTTGCTCCAAAGCATCCCGGCGTACGATTGGCGCTGGATCGAGCGTAGATCGCTATCCGCTACGTCGCGCTGCAAATCGTCGTAGAACTCGTCGGCTTCGCGGATTCTCTTGTTGAAAAGATCTTCAAAACCGCCGAATGGCTCCGAAATCGAATGGTTTACAAACCGTAAACGAAATGTAAAACTCTCGCCGCCTTTAATGGTTTTGGTAAAACGGGCAGCCGCTTTGGTACCGATATTGTTCGGATTGACGGTATTCGATTTCTGTCCGCTGACAATATAATCATTGATACCGTCCTTCGGATAGGCCGTATTATTGGCCGTACCGTAGAGCTTTTTGAAATTGGTTTCGTTCTCGCAGAAGAGCAATTCATCCGCACCGTCGAGGTAAAGGTTGTATTTCCCGTGTTTGCGGTGCGTTACTTCGATCAACCGGTTAGAAATACCGTTCATGATCGGCTTGTAGTTGAATGCTTCGTACCCCCACGACCAGGTGTTGCGGAACATGATTTGCGGCAATACGGTAATCGGCGCTTCTTCCTTGCCACGGTTAAACACCGTTACCTTCATCATAATATCCTCCTCATCGGCCTTGGCGTGCTCGATGAAAATGTCGAAATATTCGTCGTTATCGAACACACCCGTGTCCATGATCTCGTATTCCGGATCCTGTTTGCCACGTCGCTGGTTTTCCTGACGCAGCTTGTCATAAGGAAATAGCTGCTGCGGGTATTTGTACAGCATTTTGGTGTAGGAATGCGTGGGCGTGCTATCGAGGTAATAATACATCTCCTTCACATCCTCGCCGTGATTCGACTCCCGGTTGGTCAATCCAAAAATCCGCTCTTTCAGTATTTTGTCCTTATGGTTCCAAAACCCGAATGAGAGACATATATGTTGCTTGTTATCAGAAAAACCACCGATTCCGTCTTCGCCCCAGCGATATGCTTTGGAGAGGGCCATTTCATGGGTAATATAGTTCCAGGCGTCGCCGTTCCCGCTATAATCCTCCCTTACCGTGCCCCATTGGCGCTCCGACAGGTACGGCCCCCATTTCTTCCATCCTTTGTTTTCCTTTTGAAGACTTAACCTTACTTTTTCAGCTCCTTGTGCCATTAATCCGTCAATTTTTCGAAAGGAATGAATTTCAATAATTACCCAATTTAGAAAACCGGTTTTCAAAAACACCAGAAACCGGCAGAAAATTGAAAAAATTTAACAAACCGGCAGGTGGTTATCAGCGGCTGCAAAATTATGCATAAACCACTCATAATGAGCCACTACAAGTAACCTTCGAATACTTAAATTACAATGCAGGGTTTTCGATTCGGGTAATGTCATAGGAAACTTCGCCTGCATAAAAACGGGTCAGCGCAGCCGCCTTTTGCGAGGTTTCGACCAGCAGCGGATGGCGTTCCGCGTGCAGCAGCTCTTCCACATCCGCAACATACTCTTTGAACATCAATGGATTGGGCAGCTGGTAAAACTGGCCGTCGGTGGCTTTCAATACCGGTACCGGCGTTACTGTTCCACCTGCATTCAGCAAACCGTAGCGGCGCCGCGCTTCGATGTATGCTTCGTCGGTAGCATCGAAAACGATTTGCTCGGCCGGTTTGCCGGCAGCGATGTTGGCTGTAATGCGGGCGTCTAGCTTAGCGAGCAAGGCGCGGAGTACCCACGTGTGCTTGCCTGTACGTATGCGCTCGCGCAGGGACTGGCGCACGAGGTAGGTCAATGCCTGGGTTACGTTTAAACCAATCTCCGCCATTTGCTTGAAAATGAAGGAGGTTGGCGACATGCCGGGTATCGTGTTCGGGTCGTGGAGCAGGATGGTACCGTTTTCGGTGAGGAAACCGTCGATGCGTGCGCAGGAGTCGATGCCCAATTGCTGGAATGTCGCGACGATCATCTGCTGGATCTCCTGGTTCTTTTCGAGCGTGGTTCCTACCGGCGTACGTTTACGGCTGGCGCCGGGTTTATACTTTGTATTAAAATCAAAAACCTGCACCAGTTTGATCACCTCGCTCGGCGGCAATGCCAGCGGCGAACCGTCGTCGAACTGAATGCAGCCGCACGAAAACTCCTGTCCATTCACAAACTCTTCCACCAGCACCTGATCTTCCGCATTGGAGCTGCTCAGCAATGCCTGGTTATTTCCTTCTGAAAAATAGATTTCCAGCTCGCTGATCAATGTCGTGGGATGGTAGATTGTTTTACCATTTAAAATGACCGGAAATCCGATTCCTTCGTCCAGGTTAGCTATTTTTTGCCCCCAGGCGAGTTTCTCAGCCTCATCCAGCTCTTTCCACGTTTCAGCATTCAGCTCGATCTGGAAAAAGCACTGGTTCACAGCCGCCACGAATTCTTCCAGCGAATCGTCCTTCACGATGGCCACGCCGATCGACGAGCCTTGGTGCGGCGCCTTGATCACCAGCGGTAGCCCCAAATGCTTTTTCAAAACCTGGAACAGCAACGGGTAATCCTGCGGAACCCACTGGCTGTATTTGAGTGTCCAGCTTTTCTTCTCCTGCCCGTTTACGAGGGCGATCATTTCATTTTGCAATATTTTATCGATACCAACCGCGGAACCCATCAAACCGGGACCGCTGTACGGGAGCTTGTACCATTCCAGCAAACCCTGTATCGCCCCGTCTTCACAATCGGGGCCGTGCATAGCCAGGAATACGAAATCGAAATGTTGTTTGAATTCGGCAGGACTGATCTCTTTCCCGATCTCAGCGGGAATGCCGGCCGCCGCCAACTCCGGGAAGGACTCGACGTACGTTTTGAAGCCGTCTTTTTGAATGCCCGGCGCAGGGTAAAATTCCCGGATTTCGGACGAATACATCAATTCCTTTTGCAACAGGATAAACCTGCCGAAACTGTCTACAAAAACCGGCACGGGCTCAAAAAGTGACTTATCGAGGTGTTCAAATGCTGTTTTACCGCCTGCAAATGATATCTCCCTTTCGCGGGAAGGACCTCCAAAAAAAATTCCGATACGCATGTCTGATGTTGCTGATTAATGCATTCCAATGATGGCCGCAATATAGCTGACTAATCGGGATGAATCAATTTCCGGCTATTCAACGCGCAGATTTAAACGCAAAAAGCAGCTTCCCCTTCAGGAAACTGCTTTTGACCAATATTTGCTACGTGTTTTCCGCCGTTATGCCAGCTCAGGCACATTCGAGGAAACCACCTTGTTAATGTAAGGCACTGCCTTGCGGATCGATTCTTCCAGACCAGCGCGGAAAGTCATGGCGCTCATCGGGCAGCTCTGGCAGGAACCTTGCAGTTCCAGCTTCACAATCAGGTCGTCCGTCAGCTCCACCAATTTCACATCACCTCCGTCTGCATGCAGGTAAGGACGCACCGTTTCGAGCGCCTGCTCGATCAATTCTATGGTTTTTTCTTTTGAATCCATTGTTAAAAAGTCTGTCTGCTAAGATGCAAGATTATATCCAAAAAGTCAAATCATTCAGTTACTAACTGCTAAACCTGGATTTCCACGGCTTTCGTTTTCTCACGCGACGCATTGCGGATGGCTATCTGCTGCGCCAATGCCTCGGCCGCTTCCATGAATGCATCGTTCACGATCGGGTTGGTATCCATTACGGCAGGACGACCTTCGTCACCTGCCTCACGAATGCTCTGTACCAACGGGATCTGTCCGATCAATGGTACTTCGAATTTATCTGCCAGCGCCTGTCCGCCTCCTTTACCGAAAATATGGTATTGGTGATCCGGCAGCTCTTCCGGCGTGAACCAGGCCATGTTTTCAATGATACCCAGCACCGGCACATTGATTTGCGGCTGCTTGAACATCGACAAACCTTTGATCGCATCCGCCAGGGCCACTTTCTGAGGCGTCGTTACCACCACCGCACCGGTTACGGGAACGGTTTGTACCAATGTCAGGTGAATGTCGCTGGTACCGGGAGGCAGGTCGATCAAAAGGTAATCCAGATCGCCCCAATCGGTATCGCCGAAAAACTGGCGCAATGCCTGGCTTGCCATCGGTCCGCGCCAAACTACTGCGCTGTCCGGCGGTGTGAGGAAGCCGATCGACATCATTTTAATGCCATACTGGCGGATCGGGTTAATGTAATTTTTGCCGTCTTTCGGTGTGATCGTCGGCTGCATATCTTCCGCGCCAAACATCACCGGGATCGACGGGCCTGAAATATCCGCATCGATAATACCCACTTTCGCGCCGGAGCGGTGCAATGCCATCGCGAGGTTGGCCGTCACTGTCGATTTCCCTACCCCACCTTTGCCGGATGAAACCGCGATCACGTTTTTCACGCCGGGAATCAGCGGGCCTGTGTGGCGGGTCGTGGTTACATTCGCTGTGAGCTTGATAATCACTTCTACCTCCGGGCTCAGATGCTCGTGGATCGCATTCTCGCAATTTTTCCGGATCAGTTCTTTAAGAGGGCATGCGGGGGTTGTAAGCACTACCGTAAACCTAACCTGGTTTACACCGATTTCTATATCCTGGATCATACCGAGCGTCACCAGATCCTTTTTAAGATCGGGCTCTTCGACAGTACTCAATGCCTGCAATACTTTGTCTTTATTGATTGTAAATTCTCCCATTATTATGGTTGGTACTTTGACTATATTATGCAACACGAAATAGCGCCGATGAGTTTGTCACATTCCCGGAAATTCTCCGATCCTGCGCTCCACTTCCTCCATTTCGCCGGAAACATCAATATTTCGTGAAAGCGCATTGAGCCGTGCCCACAACGATTTCAGCATTTTCAGATGTCCGGGCGTGTGGCCGTGCAGCGGCCTATGCGCCAGCGTGTCGCGAACGGACGCCCATTCGCTCATGAATTTCACTGAACCGGCATCGATATAATTTCGTGCAAATGCATTGAAAATGTATTCTTCCGCGACGCTGCTCGGATGGATCATATCTTCCTTATAAAAGCGGTAATCCCGCAATTCGTCGATCATTATCTCGTACGACGGGAAGTAGTCGACGTGCTTGTATTTTTCGGAAAGCCGGTGGCAAACGAGCCGCAATGTCGATTTACTCACCTGGTTGAGCGGAAGCGTGTCACGCGTGTGCCGCACGGGGCTCACCGTAAGCATGATGCGCAGCTTGCGGTTGTAGGGTATCAGCTTTTGTATTATTTGTTCAAATGCGATCGTGATCTGATCGAAATGCAGGAGCTCTTTGATGAAACGGTCGCTGGGAACCTTGTGGCAGTTTCCGACGATCAGGTTGGTTTTCCGGTGACGGTAAGCATAAGCCGTGCCTAGTGTGATCACCAGCAAATCTGCTTCTGCGAGGAATTCGCGGATTTCGTCCAGCTTATCCGAAAGCTGCGCATCCAGCGCGCCCTGCCCGTTTGCCCATTGCGAAGAATGGAAATCGTGGTGCAGCCAGATATGATCCGGGGTTTGCAGGAACAATGAAGGATTAGGTCTCTTCTCCTCCACCGCGCTATCCAGGATTTTGCAAATGGTAAGGGGATTAAACACCGTACCCAACGAGTTATTGAGCACATCAAACTTGAAATCAGCCAGTTGCCCACCCAGCACTTCGGCAAAACAGGAGCCGATGGTCAGTATTTTGGTTTGATGATCAATCTTCCAATCAGGGGCATCCAGGGCAACTTCCGTACTCAACTTAATATCCTTCATTACATAAAAACGACAAGCGAACCACAAAATTAAGCATGAAAACCACACGATTTCACTAAATGCTGTGGTTTAGCAATTTATAATTTGGGTTATAGGATTTTTTTATATGTTTGGCGCAGAATATCAGGCACACTATAAATCGTTTAATGTATGGGTGAAGGGAGCTATCCGTTTGAGATCAGCGTTGACGGGCTGATCTATAAATTTGAAAGTATAAGTACGAAAAGAACAATCGTAAAAACTGTTTCATTTGAGCGAATTGGTAACAGCAATGTATTCAACGTGGCATTGCTTGGTCCCTTGGCAAACGGTGCATTTAGTGATCAGGTGGAAAGTAGAAACGGCGACCTCCAAACAGTGCTGGCCACAGTCTTTCAAATAATCTGTGATTTCTTGAACCAGTTCCCTGACTCCATTGTCAGTTTTCGTGGGAGCGACACTCGCAGGCATAGGTTGTACAGGATTGCCATTTCGCGTGAGCTCGACAACGTCACTGGGAAATACGAAATATACGGCACCACGGCAAGCCAGGAAGTGGTTGTCTTTACGCCGAATGTAGATTACGAACATTATTTTATCAAAAAATTATAGCTATGAACAAGCGACAAGACTTCAAACTGACCCCGGAACAACAGAAAGTAGTTGATGAAAAAGTAAGGGTCCTTGGGGAGGCCGTCAAAAACATTGACTTCAATAACCTACCAAAGCGCGAAAACCATCCAGATAATTCCAAACCAGCGGATGGTTCAAAACATACCCAAAAGGCATAAAGCTGTTTCATAACCTTTTAGGAGACCATCACATTGTTTCGACGACTCACATTAGCGGCATTCATCACAGCAATTTCAACAGCTGTCAGCTGCGCCCAGCCCACCGAAAAGCCAAAGGCAACTACGCCCCAATACGAATTCGCCCCCACCCCATCCTGGCAGGACGAATTTAACACGCCCGGCAAGCCCGATGCCGCCAAATGGAGCTACGACCTCGGCGACCATGGCTGGGGAAATAATGAGCTGGAAAACTATACCGATAAGGTTGAGAATGCCAAAGTCGAAAACGGCAATCTGGTAATCACGGCCATTAAGGAGCCTTCGGGTAAGCAGCAGTATAGCTCTGCACGGTTGATTTCGAAGGGTAAGGGAGATTTTACCTATGGCAAATTCGAGATCCGCGCGAAATTACCCAAAGGACGCGGCACGTGGCCTGCCATCTGGATGCTGGCGAGCGGAAGCGAATATGGTAACAAAGGCTGGCCGGATAATGGCGAGATCGATATTATGGAGCACGTCGGATTCGATCAGGACAAGTTGCATGGGAATATTCACACGAAGGCATTCAACCATGCTATCAAAACGAACAAGGGTAACAATATCGTCGTGAAGGGTCTCTCGGAGGATTTCCACGTGTACACCTGCGAATGGACGCCCGAGGCCGTCACAATCCTGGTGGACGGCAATGCCTATTTCACCTTCAAAAAAGAAGTCAACTACCAATGGCCGGAATGGCCGTTCGACAAGCCTTTTCATTTAATTTTAAATATCGCAGTCGGAGGTAACTGGGGTGGGCAAAAGGGCGTGGATGACAGCATTTTCCCGCAAAAAATGGAGGTCGATTACGTGCGCGTGTACCCGCTTGTGACGAAGTAGCGGCTTTGAAAATCCAGTGCCCGGAAGTATCTTGCACCATGGATCATTTCGTTGTTTCGGCCAGGAAGTATCGTCCCGTCACCTTTGATTCGGTGGTGGGTCAGTCACACATCACTACTACATTAAAGAATGCCATTCGCACCAATCACCTCGCACAAGCTTTCCTTTTCTGCGGTCCCCGCGGTGTAGGGAAAACGACCTGTGCGCGGATTCTTGCTAAAACCATCAACTGCCAGAACCTGGGCGACGATGTAGAAGCATGCGGTGAATGCGAATCTTGCGTGAGCTTCCAGAACAACGCTTCCTTTAATATCCATGAGCTCGATGCGGCTTCCAACAACTCGGTAGAGGACATTCGTAACCTGATAGACCAGGTGCGTTACCCACCCCAAACCGGCAAGTACAAGATCTATATTATCGATGAGGTGCACATGCTCTCGCAGGCTGCATTCAATGCATTCCTGAAAACATTGGAAGAGCCGCCTTCGTACGCGATTTTCATCCTGGCTACGACGGAGAAGCATAAGATTCTTCCAACGATCCTGTCGCGCTGCCAGATCTTCGACTTTAACCGCATTCAGTCGAAAGACATTGCACACCATTTAGCGGATATTGCCAAAAAAGAAGGCATTAATGCCGAACACGAAGCACTCGAACTGATCGGCCAGAAAGCCGACGGCGGTTTGCGGGATGCGCTTTCGATGTTCGATTTGAATGTGACGTTTTCTACCAACAACCACCTCACCTACGCGGCGGTGCTGGAAAACCTGCACATTCTGGATTATGATTACTATTTCAAAATCACCGATGCGCTTACAGCCGGCAGCATTGCACGCTCGCTGGTGCTTTTTGATGAAATACTCCGGAAAGGATTCGACGGGCACCTGTTTGTGATCGGCTTGCTGGAACACTTCCGGAACCTGCTAGTGTGCAAAGACCCCGCGACGGTTACCCTGTTGCAGGTTTCCGAATCGGCCGAGCGTAAATACCTCGAACAGTCCCTGATGGCCGATCTCAGCTTCCTGCTTTCGGCGCTGAGCATTACCGGGCAATGCGATATCAATTATAAATCGGCGAAAAACCAGCGGTTGCATGTGGAGATCTGTCTCATGAAACTCGCCAATTTGCCCCAGGTTCTTCAACTTCATTCTCTTGCAGCCGTTGATGAAACGGCAAAAAAAAAAGTTGAGCCCCAACAATCCCTGAACCAATCAGGCGCGGTGGCACCGGCAGTTGCAGCACCAGCCCCGCAACCCGCCGCACCGACTAACGGCCAGCCGTCGAATGGCAATGCCTACGCGAATGCGCCCGCACAACCCATAGCCGCATCACACCCAACAACACCACAGCAGAGCGCTCCCCAGCAAGCAGCACCTCAGCAAGCTGCTCCATCGAGACTCAAGACAACCGTTTCACTCACCCAGTCGCTCACGCCGCCTACGCAGCAGCCTGCAAAGCAAACTAATGCCGAGCCTTCGACAGATTATGCATCGGTTCCAAACGGAGCGAAAAAGGAAGAGTTGACGCTCGCAAACTTGCAACGTTTTTGGTACGAATTCTCTCAGAAACGCCTGCAAACCGGCAATTCCACGACGGAGCAAATCACATTGAACCGTGAAATTCAGCTGAACGGCAGCACAATCGAAATTGCGCTCGATAATGATCATCAGCAGGATGCGGTAATGAATATGCGGTATGAGTTGCTGGGTTTCCTGAAAGCACGGCTGGACGCGTCGAAGCTGGACATTAATCCCCGTGTAGCGCCCCAGGAGGTGAACAGGCTCCCCTACACACCGGCCGAGAAATTCAACTTCATGGCTGAAAAGAACCCCTATCTACTCGAATTGAAGCAGGCGCTGGGGCTGGATGTGGATTTTTAATACTTTGAAGATCTTGCTTTCAGAAAAGTGCTGTGCAAATGCAGCACTTGCGGTATCAGCTCGGAAGTATCATCGTTGTTAACAATATAATCGGCTATCTCTCGCCGGGAGTCATCCGAAACCTGCCGCTCGATAATCGCCCTGATTTCCTGCTCGGTACGTTTGTCGCGTTGCAATATTCTTTGAATGCGCAACCCGACCGGCGCTTCCACTACCACCACATAATCCACCGAATTGGCCTGTCCCGCTTTCGCCATGATGGCCGCCTCCTTTACCACGTAAGGAAGTCCTGCATTTTGCGCCACCCAATCTTTGGTATCGCGCAGCACAACCGGGTGGATAATGGCATTCAATGCTTTAAGCAAAGGCTCATTATTGAAAACACTGGACGCCACAAACCGTGTATTGTAAAGCCCTGCGCTATCATAAGCTTCCGGCCCAAGCAAAGCTGTCACCTTTTCGCGAATTTCCGGATCGTTATTGGTAAGCCATTTTGCACGGCTATCGGCATAGTAAATAGGAACATCCAGGCATTCGAACAGCCTGCAAACCATACTTTTGCCAGAACCGATCCCACCGGTGACACCTATCAAAAGCGGAAGTTCCATGCGGTCGTCAGTCAAATGAGGATTAAACTATTCCTGCGGCGGGGCAGTAAGGAATTGGGCCACTTCGAAGCTCACGTACACGTCGCGGTGGCTCACTTCTACGAGCGGGGAAACCGGGAGCGGAATGGGCAGGCTTTCGTCGTAATTGTTCTGGATTTTCGGTGTCGGTACGCGTACTTTGATCGTATCCGGGAAAGTTTTGATCAGCGAAACCGGCCCGTCGACCGAAATAAGCGACGGCGAGACATTGATAAAGCTGGAAATCACATAACCTTCACGCACATCGATGCCCACGCTATCCACGCGGATTGGAATGATTTTCCTGATTTTGGGCTCGAAATTCAGTTCAAATGTATCGGCCACCACATAGTTGACGTGCAGGTTCGGAAACATGTCCGTAATCTGGTCGGTAAGTGTGGTAGAGTTGATGAAGCTCGATACAGTCGGGTTCTGGACACGGTACACAACCGGATTGGCATTGAAATTCAGCCACGACTTTTGAAGCAAAGTCCAGCCATCCCCTGTTACATTCACCGAAATCCGTTTGGGAAGCGGCTGCATCGGCACATAAGCTGAATTATCGTACTCGATCGATAACGGGTAATTCAGCTTTAGAGAATAATTCTCTTTGTTGAGAACATTCATTAACCAAAAAAAGGATGCTGCAAGCAAGCATCCTATGAATGTTTTGATCTTGTTCTGATTGGGTGGGACTTGACTCACAACAATGATTAGTTTTACCCGGCAATGGTACGCGAAATAGCTGATTTCTCGACCGTTAGCTTCACTCCTTTATCCAACTCAAGCGTAACCGTCGCTTCTTCCACAGTGTAAACTCTCGCGTGGATACCGCCGATCGTTACCACCTGGTCGCCCTTTTTCAGGTTATTAAGCAATTCTTTCTGTTCCTTTTGCTTTTTCTGCTGCGGACGGATCATGAAGAAATAGAATACCCCGATGATGCCGACCCACATTACGACCTGATAAATCATACCTTGTGAGCCGCCGGCTGCTTGTGCTAAAATAGAATAATTCATTGTAGTAGATGGGTTGTAAAAATGTTACTTCTTCGCCGTTACCGAATCAGCTGCTACCGGCTGCGGTGCCGCATTTACGATGCCTTTCAGCCTCAATTCGGTATTGGCCGGGTCGGTATTGGCATAAACAGTGATTGTTTTAACCTGCGGACCTGCCTTGTGCTTACTATCGAAACGGACTTTGATACTCGAAGTCTGGTTTGGTTCGATCGGGTCTTTCGGCCATTCTGGCGTCGTGCACCCGCATGATGAACTGATATTGTTGAGGATCAGCGGGTATTCGCCATCATTGCGGAATTTGAATTCGTGCTCCACAATGGCGCCTTCCTGGATCGTCCCGAAATCATATTCGGTGCTATCGATCAAAGCAAAAACAGGCAGTTTTGAATTTGCCTGTTTTTGTTCACCATTCTTTTCATTTTTGGAGCAGCCAGAAAAAGCCACCGCTAATCCCAGAAACGCGAAAAGGGCTATTTTTTTCATAGGTCATTCACTGGCCTGGCCCTTGATCTGCGCCATCAGGCGATCCACATCTTCCAGCAATTTTTCAGCTTTCTCGCGGGCATCGTTCACCACACGTTCGCCTTCTGTTCTGGAAAAGTTATCGGGCTGGTCTTTTTTATCAACCAGGTCCTGGATGACCTCTTGCAGTTTTTCACGGTATTTGGACAGTCTGTATGTGAGTTGTGTCCTCAAAACCTCCCCCTTGTCGGGAGCATAAAGGATACCCAATGCTGCGCCGGTGGCACAGCCTGTCAGGAAAGCGATTAAACTATTACTCGTTTTACTCATGGTTTCTGCTGTTTTTTGCTGCAAACGGGTGTCAGCTCATGTATTTATAATGGCTTCCAAAAATTGTTCCATTATACCCGGCCCCAATTTCGGCAGCTTTTACTTATTATCAATCAATCCACGCCCGCTTTTTCTGATCACGCCTTCTTTGGCAAGTTTCACCGAAAGCACGTCCAGGACGCCATTCACAAACTTACCACTTTTTGGGGTACTGTACCTTTTTGCGATCTCAATAAACTCATTAATGGTGACTTTCACGGGGATACCCGGAAAATGAATGAGCTCGGCAAGGGCTGTTTTGAGGATAATAAGATCTACCAATGCGATCCTTTCCAGCTCCCAGTTTTTCAGCTGGTCATCCAGATAAACATCGTACTGGTCGCTTTCCTTCACCACGATTTTGCAAAGTTCTTCCACAAATGCCCGATCTTCTTCCCAATCCTTGGTCAGAGGTGCAAGCTGAAATGTATGTGCTAAATCGGCAGTACGCAAAGTTTTGATCGCAAGGCTGCGGATCAGCTCGCTGTGGTCTGCCCAGTAAAGGTCGCGTTGTTCGAGGTAATCGAGTGAAACCTCGTGTTTGAGGATAATCTGACGCAGAATGTGCTGAATGAGCTCCTGGTCCTCCTCCGGCGTATGCGTCGCCGATTTGCAATATGTTTCGTAGGTTTCGTCCTTCCGCAAACCCTCCCGGTAAATCTTCCGGATAAGGTTCATTTCGTTGGTCCAGTTGATACCGCTGCGGATAATCTCCTCTTCCAGCGCCTTATCTTCCTGCAAAACCTTGATCACCCGGTTGGTATCCAGTCCTGAATCTTTCGGGAATGGCGCCTCGGGGTCTTCGTACCTGCGCTCGCGGTCGATTTTTGCCTGGTGTGCTAGTTCAATCAGCATCGACAGGATTCTGATAAAGTCGACGTAAATCGTCTCCGTTTCATTCAAAACCCTTCTAACGAGTTTTTCTCCATCCGTATTCGTCTGCCGGTTGTATGCTTCATAGGCCGATTGGGCCACTCTCAGCACCCGATCGGGAAGTTCTTCGTCGCCGTTCGGCTTACCATTCTTGATAAACTCGTCGAGCGTCATGTTCGCGAGCCGCTTCATGCCCGAGAGCTTCTTTTTGTCCTGAAACTCCATCGAGTTCAAGTCGGGAGCAAATGCCTCTTCAATCTGATCGAGTGCCAGTAAACGGTTCGCATCGGCTGTAAGTTGCCGCGCATAAAGTGCCTGAACCGCCTTGGTTCTTAGTAATCTTCTATTCAGCATAAGCCGGAATACTATTTGGATAAAAGGTACAGTAAATCAAAGAACGTGTCTGCATGTATTGCAAGGCCATTCTGTGCTGTACCCCGCATGGATTGTTTTTAAAATCGACCGCAAAATTAGACTATTTTGTTCACAATCGGAAAATTGGGACGCGTCGTTTTAATTTTGCAACGTTTTGGTAAAATAGGATGTTGGCTAGAAAGCGTCCAGCACGGCTGATCAAAATCTGAACCGGTGAAAGCATTAAAATCTCTCAATAAATATTTGTGGAAATATAAATGGTACCTCATCCTGGGTATCATTTTTACGATCATCTCGAACCTTTTCGGCATTATCCCCGCCCAGCTCGTGCGTTATGCGCTCGACCTGGTGATCGAGACATTGGATATTTATTACCTCTACAATGGCGTATCGCTGCAAAGTGATATGTATGACATTTTTGCGTTCAGCATTCTGCTCTACGGCTTCCTGATCCTGCTCATGGCACTGCTCAAAGGGATATTCCTTTTCCTGGTGCGGCAAACGATCATCGTCATGTCACGCCACATCGAATTCGAGCTCAAAAACGATATTTACAAGCATTACCAGACGCTTCCCGCCGCCTTTTTCCGCCGCCACAGCACGGGCGACCTTATGGCGCGCATTTCGGAAGATGTCAGCAACGTCCGCATTTACGTCGGCCCGGCACTGATGTACGGCATTAACCTCATCGTGCTGTTTTTCCTGGTGATCTCTTATATGGTCTCCGTCAGTCCGAAGCTGACGCTCTACGTGCTACTGCCATTGCCTGTACTTTCGGTGAGTGTATACATAGTCAACAGCATGATTATGAAGCGTTCGCAGGAAATTCAAAAGCAACTTTCCGCATTATCGACCTATGTACAGGAAGCATTTTCAGGTATACGCGTGATCAAATCCTTCGTACAGGAGGACCGGTCTTATACCAATTTTCAAAAGGAGGCCGAAGTTTTCAAAAACAAATCACTCGGTCTTACCAAAGTCGATGCATTCTTCTACCCGATGATTGTCCTTTTGATAGGTCTGAGTAACATCCTGGTCATTTTTATTGGTGGTCAGGAAATTATCAACGGCCGCCTCACACCGGGTAACATTACCGAGTTCATATTGTATGTGAATATGCTTACCTGGCCGGTAATGGCATTGGGCTGGACTACGAGCCAGATCCAGCGCGCCGCATCGTCGCAGCTCAGGATCAATGAATTTTTGGATGAAAAAACGACGCTGGTATCTGAGAAAAACGTCAGCAGAACTGTGAATGGCAAGGTCACCTTCCGCCACGTTGGCTTCGTTTACCCCGATTCGGGCATTAAAGCGTTGCATGATTTTGATCTGACAATCGAAGCGGGTGAAAGCGTAGCAATCCTCGGCACGACGGGCTCGGGAAAAAGTACATTAGCGCATTTAATGTGCCGCCTTTACGATCCTACCGAAGGCCAGATCCTGATCGACGACATTCCGATGAAGGACTACGAAGTCCGCGGCTACCGTCGCCAGATCGGTTACGTCCCGCAGGACGTGTTCCTCTTTTCGGACAGTATTCAGAACAACGTCCGGTTCGGCACGGAAGATATGCCTTTTGAAAGGATAGAGCAGGCTGTGAAAGACGCCGATTTGTATAACAACATCAAAGACTTCCCGCAAGGCTACGAAACCATGCTCGGCGAAAGGGGCATTACGCTTTCCGGTGGCCAGAAACAACGCCTTTCGATCGCCCGCGCCATTGCCCGCGACCCAAAAATTCTTGTCCTCGACGACTGTCTTTCAGCGGTAGATACCAACACCGAGAACATCATCCTCAACAACATGAAGCGGATCATGGACCAGCGCACTTCCGTGATCATTTCACACCGCGTCTCCTCCGCTAAGCTCGCCGATAAAATCGTAGTTCTGGACGACGGCCGCATTGTCGAACAAGGCACTCATGCAGAGCTCATGGCATTGAATGGCGCTTATAAAGAACTGTATGAGAAGCAGTTGATCTCAGAAGAGGTGTAAATTACTTAATCAGCTTCTTCATTTCCTGCCGCAATTCCCGCATTTCCAAATGCAGGCTTTGCAAACTCACTTCCGTTTTATCTTCTTCCAAACCGAAGGATAATTTGCTATTCACCTGCCATACTTCGCGGATCTCGTTGCGGTCGACGCGGATCGGAGCGTAATCGGGGTTCAGCGAAATGAGGTTCACAAAAGACGAATCCTTCTCTTTCCGGATCTTTTTGACCAGCACGCTGTCGACCGTCACCACTACATACATATACTTGTCATTCAGCGTGTCCCAATCATCAACCGCGCGCGCCCAGATCCATTCACCCGACTGCAACGCGGGCGTCATACTGTCCCCATCCACCTGAAAACCTCTGAATGTAGCATTGCGGTATTCCGGCAGCGGGATCGTGAAGGCAGGCAATGCTTCAAACCATTGAGCGTCGCCAATATTGTTGGGATAACCGGCGGCAGCCTTCGCGCTGACCAGCACAATGTTATCCTTACCGGCCTGATCGACCGTCACAACCTTTGGATTGACGAAGACCTTATCCGCATAAAGGTACTTCTGCGGACTATCCCCAAACAGCCAGAGCGGATTGATATTGTATTTTTTGAGCAGCTCTTTCACTACCTGCCCGGGTATGCGCGTACGCCCGCGTTCGATGTCCGCAGTGGTGGCGCTGATCCCGAGTTCTTCGGCAAATGCCGCCTGGGTCAGATTGAGCTCCTCCCTGATTTGTTTGAAACGCCTGAATTCTTCATCAATAGCCATAAGCATGTGCGATGATTACCGGTTGACAATGTCTTGACTCCTCAAACATACAAAATATTTTGGAATATTTCCTTTTACTAAATGGATATGATCCATATATTTGGATTAAATCCATAATTTTGTAAAAACTCCAAACAGCAGTGGACCGTGCGATATTACATTTTGACCTGGATACCTTTTTCGTATCCGTAGAGCGCAAGCAGGACAGCCGGCTTGAAAACAAGCCCATTCTCGTAGGTGGCACCGGCGACCGTGGCGTGGTGTCGGCTTGCAGCTATGAAACGCGGCAGTTTGGCGTGCATTCGGGCATGCCCATGAAGATGGCCCGTATGCTCTGTCCGGAGGCGACGGTCATTCGCGGGAATGGGGAAACGTATTCCAGGCACTCGAAAGAAGTGAGCGAGATCATCAGCCAGAATGTGCCGGTGTTTGAAAAAGCGAGTATCGATGAGTTTTACGCCGATTTGTCGGGCATGGAGAAATATTTCGATTGCTACGGCATGGCCACCGACCTGCGGAAACGCATTATCCGGGAAACCGGCCTGCCAATTTCGTTCGGGCTATCGACCAACAAGCTGGTATCCAAGGTAGCGACCGGGGAAGCTAAGCCGAACAATCAGCTTAAAGTAGACCCCGGTACGGAAAAGACATTCCTGGCGCCGATGGAAGTACAGAAAATACCGATGGTAGGCGAAAAAATGGATCAGACGCTTCGAAACCTGGGAATTAGGTACGTGAAGACGATCCAGGAAATGCCGATGGAGATCATGGGACAGGTGCTGGGTAAAAACGGCATCGCACTCTGGAACCGCGCCAACGGGCTCGACAACTCTCCTATTGTCCCATTTCACGAACGCAAATCGATTTCCAGCGAGCGGACTTTCGGGAAGGACACGGGTGATGTCCGAAAAATGCGGGAAATGGTACGGGCAATGGCGGAAACGCTGGCGTTTCAGTTGCGTACGGGCGAAAAGCTCACTTCTTGTGTTTCGGTCAAAATCCGGTATTCCGATTTCAACACTTTCTCCAAACAGCTGAAAATCGCCTACACCTCGGCTGATCATGTGCTCATTCCGCATATCGAACGGCTCTTCGACCAGCTTTACAACCGGCGGATGATGGTGAGATTGGTAGGGGTCAGTTTCAGCGACCTGGTGACGGGAAACTATCAGATCAACCTTTTCGACGATACCGAAGAGCGGCTGAACCTCTACCAGGCTATGGATTACATTAAAACCAAATACGCGTACAACAAAGACGGCGACCAGATCCTGACCTGGGCCAGCACAATGGGAATCTCGGACATCGGCGCTATGGGAAACTCCTTCAACGGCGAGCCGCCTATTATCCCGGCGCATAGGAATGCCTAGCGACGTTTCCTTTAAATACTCATGTTACTCAACTGCCACTCTTATTTCAGCCTTCGATTCGGGACGATTCCTGAGGATGAACTTCTTGCGCTTTGCAGGGAGAATGGGTACGACTGTGTCGCGCTGACGGACATTAACAACACGTCGGGGTGCCTGAACTTTATCCGCATGGCGCCGAGGTTCGATATCAAACCTATTATCGGGATCGATTTCCGGAACGGGGTAACGCAGCAGTTTGTGGCATTAGCCAAGAATAACAGTGGTTTCCAGGCATTGAACACCTATTTGTCGGCCCAGAAATTGGCGGATGCCCCATTCCCCGACCGCGCGCCGGAGATGGAGAATGTGGCATTTATTTATCCTTTTGAAAAGATCAACAAAGAACGCCGCGAGCAGTTCCGGCCTAACGAATACATCGGCATTTCGATGCAGGAGCTGGATAAACTGCATTATTCGCCGCTGCACCGCTTTATGGACAGGCTGGTGATCCAGCAGCCGGTTACGTTTCGAAACAAAAAAGATTTCAATGCACACCGCTTGCTGCGCGCGATCGACGGTAATACGCTATTGAGCAAGCTGGCTGTTTCCGAAACCGGCAAAGAGAACGAGCAGATCGTACAGGCGAAAGTCCTGGAATATCATTTCAAACAAAAAGACTTCCGCGCGATCCTTGAAAACACCCGAAAGCTGATGGACGAATGCAATATCCGTTTCAGTTTCGGCAACGAACGCGAGCATCAGAACCTGAAAGTGTTCAGCAAAAGCGAAGAGGAAGATTTCAAACGGCTGAGATCGATGAGCTACGAGGCGCTTGGTTATCGGTATGGCGACAATATCACCGACGAAATTTTCGACCGCATTGCCAAAGAGCTAGACATGATCCGGCAACAGAATTTCGTACCGTTTTTCCTGGTCAACCAGGACATTGTGAACTACGCCCGCCGCAAGGGCTATTACTACGTCGGCCGTGGGAGCGGGGCGAACAGCATTATCGCCTATTTACTCAACATTACCAATGTCGACCCTATCGAGCTGGACCTGTATTTCGAGCGGTTTATCAATTTGCATCGCAAAAACCCGCCCGATTTCGACATCGATTTCTCCTGGCGCGATCGCGAGGATGTGACGCGCTATATTTTTGATACTTATGGCAAAAATGGTCAGGCGGCATTGCTGGCGACGTACAGCACTTTTCAGCACAGTTCTGCCGTACGCGAGCTTGGAAAGGTATTCGGTTTGCCCGCATATGAGATCGATGCATTGAGCAACGGCAAGTACGATCCTAAAAAGCTGGATCAGCTTTCCGGGCTGGTCGTCCGGTACGCCGATTACTTTCAAGGTAACAACCAGCCGAACCATTTGAGCATTCACGCGGGCGGCATCCTGATTTCGGAGCGGCCAATGCATTATTTTACGGCAACCGACGTCCCGCCGAAAGGCTTTCCGACGACGCAGTTCGATATGGTGATCGCGGAAGATGTCGGCCTGAACAAATATGACATTCTGGGTCAGCGCGGGTTGGCTAAGATCAAGGAAACACTTGAAATCATCCGTTATAACCGGCCGGAAGCTGCTGACTTCGATATTAATGACGTAAGAAAATTCAAAACCGACCCGAAGATCAATGACCTGATCCGGCAGGCGCAATGCATTGGCTGTTTCTACGTGGAATCACCGGCCATGCGGATGCTTTTGAAAAAACTGGAAGTGGACAACTACCTCGGACTCGTGGCGGCGAGCTCCATTATCCGGCCGGGCGTGGCCAAAAGCGGTATGATGCGCGAGTACATCCTGCGCCATCGCCATCCCGAAAAACGGAACGAAGCACACCCGCGCCTGCTGGAACTGATGGAAGAGACTTACGGCATAATGGTGTACCAGGAAGACGTGATCAAGGTGGCGCATTACTTTGCGGGCCTTACGCTCGGGGAGGCCGATGTGATCCGGCGCGGCATGAGCGGCAAGTTTCGCGGGCGCGAGGAGTTCGAGCGGGTTAAGAAGAAGTATTTCAAAAACTGCCGGAGCAAGGGTTATGATGAGGAAATGACTATGGAAATCTGGAACCAGATCGCCAGTTTCGCCGGATTTGCATTCGCCAAAGGGCACTCCGCGTCGTATGCCGTCGAAAGCTACCAGACATTGTTCCTGAAAGCCTATTTCCCGTTGGAATTCATGGTAGCCGTTCTCAACAATGGCGGCGGCTTTTACGCGCCCGAGCTGTACATACACGAGGCGCGCATGCTCGGTGCGCTTGTACATGCGCCCTGCGTAAACCACAGCGAAGCGCAGGCGACCATCGAAGGCCATGAAATTTACCTCGGTATGCAGTTTTTGAATGCATTGGAGGCCAAAACCATTGAAAAGATCCTTAGCGCACGTACACAAGACGGCCCGTTCACCTCGCTGAACGACTTCCTGGACCGTGTACCTATTTCGATCGAACAATTGACGATCCTCATCCGGATTGATGCATTCCGGTTTACAGGTATCGGCAAGAAAACGCTGCTTTGGAAGGCACATTTCCGGCTCAGTACCACGCCTGTGAAGGTACCGCAAAAGCAATTGTTCCACACAGAAATCAAAGATTTTGAACTGCCTGAGTTCCATTCCTCTATTCTCGACGATGCTTATGACCAGATCGAGCTGCTCGGCTTTCCGCTTTGCAGCCCGTTCAATCTGCTCAAAAATGCATTGCCGAAAAGCGTCATGTCGCGCGATCTGCATGATTACGTGAACCAGGAAGTGGTGCAATACGGCTATCTGGTGGCGCTGAAAAATACCCGAACGGCGCGAGGCGAGTCGATGCAGTTCGGCACGTTCCTGGATTATGAAGGGCAATTTATCGATACCGTGCATTTCCCTACGGCTGCCGCCAAAGTGAATGGATCGGTGAAGGGTGTTTACAAAATCCGCGGTGTGGTGACGGAAGAGTTCGGTTTTTTAACGGTGGAAGTAGCGGAAATTACACGGATGGAGTCGGCCGAGCGGTAGTTCCGCGCCTGTTGCACAGGGGAGCGACTTCCAGAAGTAATTCCATAAAAAGCCATATCAACAGGCCGTTACGGATATTCAGCGTAACGACCATTAGCAATTGTTTTGAAATGAGGTGATAATAATGTCCGGGAAATATCAGGATCGTGAGCATCAATGCAGCCATGAAGATCAGCGACGCCCTGAACCTGCAAAAGGGTATCAGCGGTAACAGCCAGATCAGGTACTGTGGCGAAAGGACTTTATTGAGCAGTATGAATAGCAGTATTTGTGCCGCCGCCGCTGCATTCAATTGCCGGAATGTAATGCTGCCGCCCGCCGAAGATATCTTATAGAATGCAAAACAGAGAAAAATCGCCATCCCTACGAAGCAGGCCGGCATAACCAAATTGATACACTTTAAAACAAGGCCCGATAGCGGCGTAACGAGGTGCATCGCTCCGAAATTATGCGCTACATCGAGCTCGACGATCCCTGTCTGCTCTAAAAGCAACAAAATACCACCGGCAAGGCTCTCGATCTGAATGCCGCGCAGCAGGTGGTAGCGCATAAAATCCGGGGCGGTGTCCATTTTAGCCCAGGCGATGCAGCCGAAAATCAATGCGCCCAGACAACCGGCACCAGCGGCTAATCGAAGCATTTTCCTTAATTCACTATTGAACAAATAATATAGCCCAAACACCGGAAACAATACAATGCTGTAAAGTTTCGCAGCCACGGAGGCGACCAGCGACATTCCCGAAAAGAACGGTTTACCTGAAACGTAAGCCACGGCAAGCGTCGTCAGCATTGCCGGGAAAGGGTCAAAGCGAAAAAGGAACACCGGAAAAGCGAAAAGCGTCGCGATCAGGAAGCGGGGAAGCGCTTTGCCGCCGGCGTCCGACTTGGCTATAATTCGCGCCATAAGAGCGCCCAACGCGAGGTTTTGCAATACAAACCAGCAAACATAGCTTTCAAACGAGCCTCCCGCCAGCTGGCTCAAAATACCCGGAAGTAGAATTGGAACAAGTGAAAAAACGGGGTAATCGACGCGAAAATCACGAAATGGGATTTGCCCGTCCAACATTTTCGAGGCGACGCTTTGATAAAAAGCGAGGTCCTGGATGTGGCTGTGAAAGCGAAAAAACAGGTAGTAGCTTTCCAGTGCCAGGTAAACCAGCACCACCAATAGCGCGAGAACGTGGCGCGGGCTTTTGGTAAGGTATTTTCTGAGCACAGCATTGTGGGCGACAAGCTGCACGCCGGGAATCTTGAATTCAGACATAAATCGGACGTGTTGCGGGGGTTACATCCTTCGGGTAGTGGGTATGCAAATTGATTATGCAGCCAGAATACTTCTCCGGTTACATTTCCGTTTTTAGTCTGTTTTTGAAGAATCGTATAAAACTAGCAACTTCCGGTTATTTTACAAACTATTCATTGTTAAGCCATTATGACAATACGTAACACACTCGCATTATTCGCAGCCGTATTTATCTGCTCATGCTCGGGCAAATCCGGTTCAGAAAACAATGCATCCGACGATACTTCCTCGATCAAAAGTACGATCGCAATAGGTCCAACTAACCAATGTTTTGCGTATCAAGTCCGGAAGGATTCGGCTTTTCTTAACCTCGAAATCGCGGGCCAGCGCGTTTCCGGCAAGCTTTCCTATGCTATTTTCGAAAAAGACCGCAACGAAGGGAAACTGAGTGGAACAATGTCGGGAGATACGATTTTTGCGCATTATACATTCGCATCCGAAGGCACACAGTCGGTGAGGGAAGTGGTGTTTCTGAAAACAGGCCAGAATTGGGTGGAAGGTTTCGGCGATGTGAAAGATTCAGCCGGGGTAATGATTTTCTCGGATCGGTCGAAACTGGATTTTAAGAAAGGTCTCAGTTTCAAGCCTGTTGAATGTCCGTCGGCTGAATAATTTTTAAGGTTGTTGCCATACCGTTGTCAATGAATGGTTATTTATTGCCGTCATTATCAACCTGAAACCACGACAGCCATGGAAAAACTGGATCTTGCCAAACAATTCAAACATTACTACACCGCGAAACCGAAACCCGAACTGGTCGACATTGAAAAAGCGCAATACCTGTCCATTCAGGGCAAAGGCGACCCATCCGGCGAGGAATTTAGTCAGAAAATCCAGGCGATTTACCCGGTCGCTTACGCATTGAAATTCGCGTTCAAAGCAAAAGGTAAGGACTTTGTGGTGGCCAAACTGGAAGGTTTGTGGTGGTACGACGAGAGCCGTTACCAGAATGCAACCATCGACAACGCTCCCCAGACCATTCCGCGCAGCGAATGGGAGTACCGGCTGCTGATCCGCATTCCGGATTTCATCACGCAAAAAGATGTCGAGTCGGCGGTGGCAGAGTGCTACGCTTCCAAAGGCATGACGGAAATCAGGGAAGTGTCGTATTTTGAAATGGAAGAAGGGAAAGCTGTGCAAATGCTTCATACCGGCCCGTTCGATACGGAACCGGCGACTCTGGCAAAGCTGATGGAGTTTATGACGGCGCACAATCTGGGGCGGAATGGGCTGCATCATGAAATTTATTTGTCGGATTTTCGCAAGACCTCGCCCGACAAATTAAAAACCATTTTGCGCGAGCCGGTTAAATAGATTATTTCAATATCTTTCGCCCCTCCTGAATTCATCAAATTTAAAATCAGAAAAATGAAAAAGGCGTTCATAGCATTATGCTTGGCCGGATGGGGTGTGGTTTCTGTCGCGACTGTACACGCGCAAGGCCTGAGCACTCAAAAAATCCCTCTCGATCCCAGTGTAAAAACAGGAAAACTGAAAAACGGAATTACCTACTACATTAAAAAGAATGCGGAACCGAAGAACCGGGCGGAGCTCCGGCTGGCTGTAAAAGCGGGTTCGGTGCTGGAAACCGATGCGCAGCAGGGGCTGGCGCACTTCATGGAGCACATGAATTTCAATGGTACCACGCATTTTCCCAAAAATGAACTCGTCAATTTCCTGCAAAAAACCGGGGTCCGTTTCGGAGCGGATTTGAATGCTTATACCGGCTTCGATGAAACTGTTTACATGCTTCCCATCCCGACCGACTCGGCCGGCTTGCTCGAAAAGGGCATTCAAGTGCTGGAAGATTGGGCGAATGGCGCATTGCTCGATCCTTCCGAAATCGAAAAAGAGCGTGGTGTGGTGCTCGAAGAATCACGCATGGGCCGCGGCGCACAGCAGCGTATGCGCGACAAATTCCTGAAAGTAATCCTCAACAACTCACGTTACGCCGAGCGGCTGCCGATAGGGAAAGACAGCATTCTGAAAAGCTTCAAGCCGGAGACGATCAAGGCATTTTACCAGGATTGGTACCGTCCGGATCTGATGGCCGTCATCGCGGTAGGTGACTTCGATGTCGCGAAAGTGGAAGCATTGATCACACAGAAATTCGGTTCCATTAAGCCGCCTGTTAATCCTAAAAAACGCATTCGCTACGATATTCCGCTCGACGGCTCCACGAAAGTGGCGATCGTAACCGATTCTGAATATCCGCAGAACCTCATCCAACTAATTTACAAACAGCCTAGTGTCAAGGAGAAGTCGTTGCAGGATGTGCGGAACGACTTTGCGCAGGAGCTGTACAATGCCATGATGGGCCAGCGTATGCAGGAACTGACCCAAAAGGCCAATCCGCCATTCCTGTATGGGGCCAGCCAGTATGGCGATTTCCTGGGAAACCTGGATTCCTACACCTCCATTGCGCTCGCCAAAGACGCTGCTTCGATGAAAACCGCGTTGACGACCTTACTCGAAGAGAATGCAAGGGTTCAGAAATTCGGTTTTACGCAGCCCGAGCTCGATCGTGCTAAAAAGGACTTTTATAATGCCGTCGAAGAAGATTACAAAGAGCGTGACAAGACGAAATCGGCCAACCACGTGCAGGAATATTTGAACCATTTCCTTCACGAGAAAGCATTCATGGGCGCCGAGGCATATTTCGAATTTGTCAAGAAGCATCTCGACGGCGTAACGCTGGCGGAGATCAATGGTCTTGCCAAAAAATACATTACCGATAAAAACAGGGCCGTGGTCATTATGGGGCCTGAAAAAAGCAAGGACGCGCTTCCCACAGAAGCGGAGATCCGCACATTGCTGAATGAGGCCGGCAAGGATGTAACTGCTTATGTAGACGACGTTGTCGATGCACCGTTACTGAAAGCGGAGCCTACGCCCGGCAAAATCACAAGCGAAAAGACGCTCGACAAACTGGGCGTCACCGAACTTACGCTTTCAAACGGGGTGAAGGTTTTGTTGAAACCCACCGATTTTAAAAACGACGAAATCCTGATCAAAGCGACGGCGAAAGGCGGCTATTCCCTTTTCCCCGATGAGCGCGAAACGGGTATTTTTACCAGCTATCTCGTACAATCGGGCGGTGTGGGGCCCTACAACCAGACACAGCTCCAAAAATTCCTCGCGGGCAAGACCGCCAGCGCGGGCCCGTACGTGAGCGAGCTTACGGAAGGCATTGGGGGCAATACCAATCCGAAGGACCTCGAAACCACCATGCAGCTGATCTATGCCTATTTCACGGAACCGCGGAAGGATGCCGATGTGGTAACCGGCATATTGGCCAACCAAAAGGCCTATCTGGAAAATATGCAAAAAACATTGACCCCGGAAAAAGTTTACTCAGACTCCCTGAATGCGGTACTGACAAGCCACAATCCGAAACGCCAGCCGCTGAAACCCGAGAGCGTCGACAAAGTGAGTCTCGACCGGGCATTTGAAATTTACAAAAACCGCTTCGCCGACGCGTCCGATTTTGTATTTACAATTGTAGGGGCATTCAAACCGGAGACCATCAAGCCATTGATCGAGAAATACCTGGGCAGCCTGCCATCCAGCGACCGCGACGATACGTTCAGTCACCCGAATATTTACCCGCCGAAAGGCCGTGTGGAGAAGGTGATTTACAAAGGATTGGAGCCAAAAAGCCGGGTAACTCTCGTTTCTAGCGGCGAATATGACTATAACCCGGAGAACAACATCCAGATCGAAGCATTGCAGGAGATTTTGCAGATTAAACTGATCGAATCGCTGCGCGAGGAGGAAAGCGGCGTGTACGGTGTGAGCGTTTCAGAAGGTACCGACAAATTCCCGACCGGTCATTACAGGTTCTCCATCGGCTTTGGCTGCGCGCCCGAGAATGTGGACAAACTGGTAAAAAGGGCGCAGGAGGAGGTCAGCAAGATCAAAACAAATGGTGCGGACCAGAAGGATATTGAGAAATTCGTGGCCGAAACCCAGCGCAAAACAGAAACCGCACTCAAAACCAACGGCTTCTGGCTCGATTACCTCGACGATAACACATTCCTCGGCGACGACCTGAATGAAATCTTCGAACAGGACCGGTTACTCAAATCGGTAACCGTGGCAAGTACCAAAGCCGCAGCGCAGAAGTATTTTAATGATGACAATTTCATCAAAGTGGTGCTGATGCCCGAGAAGAAGTAGTTGGCCCTGAGACTTTGGCTATCCCGGCCACACATGATACCCATATATACAAAGCGGACCCGGAGCATTGCCCCGGATCCGCTTTGTGTTGTACCTGTATCTGATATGATGCTACGCTACCTTCCGCAGTCCCTGGATCAGAGATTCCAACCCATTCATCTTGATTTCCAGCATGGTACCGAGCAGCATGCCCAGCTTGCCGGATGGAAAACCCTCGCGGTAGAACCATTCGAGGTAGGATACGGGGAGGTCGGCGATGACGCAGTCCTTGTATTTGCCGAAAGGCATTTTGTAGTTAATCAGATCTTTGAGGATCTCGCTGTTCGGATGTGTTAACTCTTGCATACGCATGGTTTCACGCCTCGTTGCCGGCGCGAAGTTTAAAAATCAGGTTGGTTTTTAAATCAAATAATTCCTTTTCTAGCCCTACCGGATAGGTATGCGGGTTTACAAATCTTTTAATTCCCTTATAAAAATGTGCCAGCTGCTGTTGCAAACGCGCCCGCGTGTCGTGTACGGACGGCAATTTGTAGATCAGCTGACCTTTCGCGAAAACGGGGACGAGCAAATCCTCGTAATGCACTGACTCGTCGAATGACCTATTTTTTGTAAAATCATACGGATCCACCATCGTCGCTTTGCCGATCAGCGGCGTTTCGGTGTTGAATATCATATCGGACACAAAACCATTCGCATCCCTGAACCGCCGAACCTGCTGAATGCCAGGCGTCGATACCTTGATCGCCTGCTCCGACAATTTCAGTTTGTAATCCCACTCGCCGGATTCCGTACGGATCGCCGCGAGCTTAAAAACTCCGCCCAATGCCGGCTGATCATAAGCCGTGACGAGTTTTGTACCGATTCCCCACACATTTATTTTCGCTCCCTGGATTTTCAGGCTGTCCATAATGTATTCGTCGAGGTCGTTGCTGGCCACAATATTGGTCTTTTCAAAACCGGCTTCGTCCAGGATTTTCCTCGCTTCGATGCTCAGATACGCAAGGTCGCCCGAATCGAGGCGGATACCACCCAGGTCGTGCCCTTGTGCGCGGAGCTGCTTTCCTACTTCCACCGCATGGCGCACGCCGTTAAGGGAGTCGTAGGTATCCACGAGCAAAGTCACATTGTTGGGCATGTGCTTCGCGTAGGTTTCAAAAGCTTCCAATTCGCTATCGAACGACATTACCCAGCTGTGCGCATGCGTGCCCTTAACGGGAATGCCGTACAATTTGCCCGCCAGTACATTGGAAGTGGCATCAAATCCACCGATATAGGCCGCACGGCTGGCTGTGACGCCTCCGTCTGGCCCCTGGGCGCGGCGCAAACCGAATTCGAGCAAAGCATCTTCCTTCGCGACCAGGCGCATGCGGGCGGCTTTGGTGGCCACGAGCGATTGGAAATTAATGAGATTTAAGAGTGGTGTTTCCAGTAATTGGCATTGCAAAATCGGCCCCTGAATGCGAAGGAGCGGCTCATTAGGAAAGACTACGGTGCCTTCCGGAATGGCGTCGATGCTGCATTGAAGCTCCATTTTTCGCAGGTAATCGATGAAACCGTCGTCGAAAAGCCGGTTACCGTCGCTGCCGGTGAGCGAGGCAATGTAGGCCAGGTCCTCGTCATTGAAACGGTATTCCTGTAAATATTCGATCACGCTGCTTAGGCCGGCAGCAACGGTAAATCCGCCCTGAAAAGGGTGTTTTCTAAAATAGAGGTTAAAAACCGCCTCCTGCTCCGCCTTGCCCGATTTCCAATAGCCGTAGGCCATAGTGAGCTGGTACAAGTCCGTCAAAAGGCTCATCGACGTGTCGTATAGCTGGTTGATCATTTCCCCGTGAGGTTGGTGTCTAAAAGCCGCGTAGTTACTAAATAATCGGCATTATAGCTACCAATAATGATTTACCAGCCCGATCATTGACCGAATGGCACGCCGTCAGTTTACGCTTTCCAGCGAAGGAAACTGCTGCGTCCACATGCCGTGATACTTGCCCTTCTTCGACATCAGCTTCTTATGGCTTCCCTCTTCGATGAGTTTTCCCTGTTCCAAAACCACGATTTTATCCGCATTCATCACGGTACTCAACCGGTGGGCGATGAGGATAATCGTCTTCTGCCGCTTGCGCAATGCCTGTACCGCCAGCTGGATATGCTGCTCCGATCGTGAATCGAGCGAGGACGTTGCTTCATCGAGGATCAATATCTCGGGGTCGCGGTAGAGCGCGCGGGCGATCGCGAGGCGCTGGCGCTGCCCGCCCGAGAGACTGGTACCATTCTCGCCAATGTAAGTATTGAAGCCATTGGGCAGGTTTTCGATGAATTTCATGATATCCAGCTCCTGGCAAATAGCGATGATCTTCTTCATATCCGGCTCAAACTCCCCTACCGCGATGTTGTTGATCACATTACCCGCAAACAAATGCACATCTTGCGGCACAGCCCCTACCATTTGTCGCAGGCTGTCATTAGTAAGGTATTTAATATCAAAACCGCCGATGTGAATGTTGCCTTTTTCAATACTGTAAATATTTTGAAGCAATGCGAGCAATGTCGTTTTACCCGAACCGCTCTCTCCGACGACAGCCGTAATTTTACCTTTTGGGATCGTCAAGTCCAGCCCTTCGAACACTGTTACCCGCGTGCCGTAACGGAAATGCACGTTTTTGAAATGAATATCCCCGATCATATCCGGCGTCATCACCGCCTTGTTCTCATAAGATTCGCGCTCGATATCCATGATTTCAAAAAGCCTGTCGGCGGCGATGGACGCGTCCTGGATAATCTTGTTCATACCGATCAGGCTCGCTACGGGCCCGGTGAAATAGCCGATGATAGCGTAAAATGAGAGCAGTTCACCAGGTGTAATAATGTTATGCAAAACAAAAACCGACCCTGCCCAGAGCAGCACAATCGTGAATGCGCTGGAAACAAAACCGCTGAAATCACCGATCCACAGGGAATTGGTATTGGATTCGTAGACCGAACGCAGCATACCTACAAACCGCGTTTCTGTACGCATATTGGTAAAATCTTCCAGCCCGAACCGCTTAATCGTACTCACCGAATGGATCGATTCCACGAGTTGCGCTTCCAGCTCCGCCGAGCTTTCCATCAATTTCCGCTGCGTGGCTTTGTTCATGCGATTGGAGAAGTAATAAATCACCGCGTACAACGGCACCACGCCGAGCATGATCAGCGCAAGCTTCCAGTAATATGTAAACATGAGCGCGAACGAAAACAGCAGGATGAATATATTCACCGCAAACCCGATGAGCACATCATTGATAAACACCCTGATCTTCACCGCATCGTTGATCCGTGAAATAATCTCCCCGACACGCATATTGTCGAAAAACTGCTGCGGTAGGCGGAGCAAATGTTTATAGTAGCCCAAAATCAGCCGCGCGTCGATCTGCTGGCCGGTTTTAATGGTTAAAATGCTTTTGGCATGATTGATCACCACCCTGAACAGCAGGATACCGATCATTACCACGCCCATCAGGTTAAGCAGGTTGCGATTACCTTCCGGCAACACATTATCCACTATTTTTTGCAGGAAAATGGAGGTCGAAAGGCCAAGTATCGTGTAAATGATCGCCCCGAGCAACACTTGTAGCAATGTCGACCGGTGCGGCATGAGCAGGTACCAAAACCGTTTGGTAACAGAAATCTTTTCATCACCCTCCATAAACGAATCTCCTGGCTGCACGAGGATCAGTACGCCCGTCCAGATGCTCCGGAACTCTTCATGCGACATCTCGATCAGTTCGCCCCGTGCCGGGTCCATCACCTCTACCATGCTCGCATTCACGCGGTATACCACCACATAATGATGCAGAATGCCCTTGATAATTACGTGTGCGATCACGGGTACGGGTACGTGCGGGAGCTGTTCGAGGTCGGCTTTTACGCCTTTTGCATTAAAACCCAACTTGGTTGCAGCCTCGATGAGCCCCAGCACATTCGTGCCCTTTTTATCGGTGGAAGCGTATTGACGGATGCGTGCGACGGGAATCGTAAGCTTATAGAATGCGGCCGCCGACGCCAGGCAAGTGGCGCCGCAGTCGGTGAAGTCATGCTGCTTCATGATCACCGATCGCAGGTTTCCCCTGCCGTTTAAAAACGGCAGTTTTCGCATTAATACAGCCCAAAAATGTGATATGGCGGCTGCTATTCGATGGAGTACCGGGTTTTTCATAGGACTCAGTTCAGCGGTGGTGTGTCGGTAGTGGCGATGAGATTCGGGTTCAGCCAGTCGTCGGCTTTGTCGTAGAGCAGCTGGAATAATGTGCGTTCGGTTACGAGGAAACGCGCTTGCAGCGTCATACCCTTTTTCAATTTTCCGACGTAACCGTTTTTGAGTGTCAGCGTGTTTTTGTCCAGTTTACAGCGGACTTTGAAGAATGGCGGTTCTTTCCCATTGGTATACACGTCGTTGGAAATCGAAATAACCTTTCCGGTTACGAGGCCCCATTGGTTGTAATTGTATGCATCTACCTGCAAGCGCGTCTTCGTGCCGGGGTGAATGAGCCCGATGTCTTTCGGTAGCACGTACATTTCGGCCACCATGGCCTCATCAGGTGATATCTCGGCCAATAGCTCGTTGGCCGTAACAATACTCCCGGGCTGTAAACCTTTCAGTTGCTGGATCGTGCCGCTGATCGGCGCTTTCACCTCATAGAAATCCTTTTCGCGCAAGTACTGCTGGTCCTGTGATTCCAACTCGCGGGTTTTCATGCGCAATTGGGTAAGCGCGGCTTCCCAACGGGCTTCTTCCTCCTCCATAATCGTTTTGATGCGGCTGGTAGCAGAGCTGTGCAGCAATACCGCGCGGTCATACTCTGCTTCGGAGATCGCCTTTACCTCGTGGAGTTTTTTGCTTCGTTCGAAATCTTTCTCGACCGTCGCCAGGGTCGTTTTGGCGTCGTTGATACGTTGCCAGAACAATGCAAAGTCCTGTTTGTACAGCCCGCTCGCGAGCCCCGGCTTTTTACTCCAATTGTTGGTGCGGCTTAAATGGAGGAGAATATTAAGGTCTTTGATCTGGTTGAGGTAGTCGTCCTTCTGAGCTTTTACAAGCTGGTTTTGTTCGCGCAGAATGCCGGCTTCGATTTTCAATAATGTCTGCCCCTTGCGTACCCGCTGGTTTTCGGAGACGAAAACCGAGTCGAGGCGGCCGCTGACCAATGCTTTGATTTCATTCCGGTCGTCGGTGGCGCGGATAATGCCGGTACTTTTCACGCTCACATCCACGGCAATGACGAACAGGCCGATGAATGCGATGATCGTCATCAGGATCATGACCCGGTACACCACCCCTGAGCGCGTGTGATGCTTGTGAAAGTGGTAATCGGCGGTGTATTCCAGAATTTCCGGGGGGAATATCCTGTTTTTGTCTGGCTGAGGATTGTTCATAGTGTGATCGTTCTGGTGGGGCTGTAATGCTCAAAAAGCGGGAACAGCCGTGCCGTTCCCGCTCTTATATCTGAATTCAGTTCTATTCTGTGATAGAATTCAAAATGGCGCCCAGGTCAAGGCCAAGACCGAAGCTGGTTTTCTCCCAGGATCCGTCTTCGTCTTTCGACTCATTGCTGAAATTCAATCCCAGCGCGCCGGTAATTCCGCCTGTCGACGACGAGTCGCCGCCAAGGCCCAACAAACCACCATTGATTTCTCTCATTTCTTGTGCATTCAATTCTTGGAGTTTCATAATGCAAAAAATTTAATTGAAACATAGCCTACTCTTTTTCAGGTTTTCAGCGTCCCCTGCTTGAACGTTGAGGTTCGGTGACGTTTGTTAAAGCACTATGCCATTGGCGGCACAATGAATTGACAATCAAACAACTAACAGGAATAAAATACAACTCAGAAGAGTAAAGTGAAGTAATCCGAACGCAGAAGCGATTCGTATCATGCGCGCGGTTCCATATACAACGGGCACGAATATGACGGCACGGAACGCGGCGTCGCAGAGGCGTTGTGACCTCGATTTGGCAAAAATACCGGTGAATGAGATGGTCGGAATGTCCGGTCGAAAATCAAAGCAAGACAATGGGGAAACGCTTGTGTCGATTTAGTCTACAATCGGAGAAAGTAGTTCGGCATACTCCCCGATTTCAGTTTACAAGTAATCGGTCCGGTCCGTTTGATGCGTATGTTTTAAATAATTAACCTGCTACACACTTATATATTCATTTCATGAGCAACACGATAGAGGCTAAAATGCGGGCAGTGGCGACAAATATCAGGAAGATCAGGGAGTACCGCGATTATACTCAGGACTACCTCGCCATGAAGCTTGGCATTTCGCAGAACGCGTACAGTAAGATCGAACTCGCGTACACGCGCATTACGCTCGAACGCCTGGTGCAGATTGCCCAGATCCTCGAAGTAGACTCGGTAGATTTGCTGAACGGCAATGCGGAGGACCTGGTGAGGCTGCATGCCGGCAAATGATTGAATGATTGAATGATTGAATGATTGAATGATTGAATAAAAAACTATTCGGTCATTCGGTCATTCAATCATTCAAAATTAATCAGCTCAGATCACTTCGAGAATCCGCTCGATAGCCACCTGATAACCAATTTTCTCCTTTAACTCATTGATATGAACACGTTCCTGCTCCATTGAGTCGCGGTGGCGGATGGTTACGGTGTCGTCTTCCATAGTCTGGTAATCCACCACGATACAGAACGGCGTTCCGATCAGGTCCTGCCGGGTATAACGTTTGCCGATCGCCGCATTGTCGTCGTAAACCGTACGGAATGACGATTTCAGAGAGCTAGCCAACGCCTGTGCTTTTTCAGCCAAACCATCCTTTTTAACCAACGGCAACACCGCCGCCTTGAATGGCGCCAATGCAGGGTGTAGTTTCAGGAATGTACGCTCTTTCGCAGCGTCGCCCTCGCCTACCGATTCCACGGTATAAGCATTGCAGAAAGTCGCGAGGAACAGACGGTCGGCGCCCACGGATGTTTCCACCACGTAGGGAATGTAGTTACCGTATGGCTTGCCGTTCTCGTCGAGGTCGGCGTCGAAGTATTGTTGTTTTTTCTTCGAAAGCTCCTGATGGTTGCGCAAATCGAAATCCGAACGGGAGTGGATACCTTCGATCTCGCGGAAACCGAACGGGAATTCGAATTCGATATCGACAGCCGCCTTCGCATAATGCGCAAGCTTTTCGTGGTCGTGGTATTTCAATTTCTCGGCAGGTAGTCCTATCGCCTTGTGGAACTTCAACCGCGCCTCTTTCCATTTGTTATACCACTCTTCTTCGGTGCCGGGGCGAACGAAGAATTGCATTTCCATTTGTTCGAATTCGCGCATACGGAAGATAAACTGGCGCGCCACGATCTCATTACGGAATGCCTTACCGATCTGTGCGATACCGAAAGGCACCTTCATACGGCCGCTTTTCTGCACGTTCAGGAAGTTGACAAAAATACCCTGCGCGGTTTCAGGACGGAGGTAAATCATGCTGGTATCTTCGGCCACCGATCCTACCTGCGTGCTGAACATGAGGTTGAACTGACGAACCTCCGTCCAGTTGCTCGTGCCCGACACCTGGCATTTGATCCCTTCCGCGATGATCAGCTCGCGAACCCCGTTCAGGTCTTCGGCGCTGAGCAAGCGGCCCATTTCAGCGAGCAACGCTTTCGCTTTTTCTGGCTCGCCATCCTTTTCATATTGTTCTGCCTTGCCTTCCAGAAGCTGGTCGGCGCGGTAGCGTTTCTTGGAATCCTTGTTATCGATCATCGGATCGTTAAAACCATCGACATGGCCGGATGCCTTCCACGTGAGCGGATGCATGAAAATCGCCGCATCGATACCGACAATATTGTCGTTCAACTGCGTCATAGCCTTCCACCAGGCCGCTTTCAGGTTGTTTTTCAATTCGACGCCGTTCTGACCATAATCGTAAACGGCTTGTAATCCATCATATATTTCGGAAGAAGGGAATACAAAACCGTATTCCTTCGCGTGCCCAACAATGTCTTGCAGAGAGGTAGCAGGTGCCTGGCTCATTCTATTCGTTTAAAATCAATAAGAAAAAAGACTATTAAATCCATCAAAATCATGAATTTGGCAAAATTAGGGATTTTGACGGCATTGCGCATTGGTACCCGGCGGGAAATCCGGCGTTAATTTTTCTTTAAATCGCGTGCGCCGCTGAACAGGGTTGTCCGTTAGCGAACAGCAAAACGGCTATTTTTAAGTGTAAATCATTAATAATCAACAAAAAACACGATTGGCATATAATTTATTCGTGTAATAGCACTGACTAACAAACCTTGACTTATGCTATTCAACTACCTCAAAATATCGATCAGGAACTTCCGCAAGCAGCGGTTGTTCAGCGCGCTGAATATCCTGGGCCTCGGCATCGGCATCGCCGCCGTGTGGCTCATGGTGCTGTATGTGGCCGACGAACTCAGCTACGACCGCTTCCACACCAAAGCCGACCGCATTTACCGCGTTACGCAGCAATCCGAATGGGCCACTGGCAGTTTTAATCTGGCATCCACCTCCGCGCCATTCTCGCCGGCATTGCAAAATGAATATCCTGAGATCGAAAAAGCCGTGCGCATCAGCGCCGAGGGCGGCGGCAAAATCCGGTTTGGCGAGAAGCAAGTCGATGCCTACGACGTCTTTTTTACCGACGCCTCCGTTTTCGACATTTTCTCCTATTCATTTCTGTATGGTGATCCTAAAACCGCATTGCGCGAGCCACAGAAGATCGTGCTGACCAAGACCCTGGCTACCCGCATATTCGGGGACGCGGCAAAGGCAATGGGACAAACCGTGTTCTTCTCCAATAATTTCCCGAATGTCGTAACCGGCGTAATCGAAGACGTTCCTACCAACTCTCACCTGGTTTTCAGCGCATTGAGGTCACTACCTCCCGACTTTACCGGCGGCTGGCAGGACGGCGATATTTATACTTATCTCCTCTTGAAGGAAGGCACAGATGCCCGTAAGCTCGAAGCGAAATTCCCTGCTTTTTATACCAAATACCTCAAAAAAGAGATGGGTGATGCCGATTATCGTATGAACCTGCAACCGCTGACGTCCATTCACCTGCATTCGC
Organism: Dyadobacter soli; assembly: GCF_900101885.1. Taxonomy (GTDB): domain Bacteria; phylum Bacteroidota; class Bacteroidia; order Cytophagales; family Spirosomataceae; genus Dyadobacter; species Dyadobacter soli. Next base: position 184,201 of record NZ_FNAN01000008.1, read on the forward strand.
ATCTGGGTTTCGAGTTCAGCACGAACGGCAATATCAAAACGGTTTACATTTTCTCCGCCATTGCATTGCTCATCCTGGTCATTGCCTGCATTAATTATATGAACCTCTACACCGCCCGCTCGCTCAAACGGGTGCGCGAGGTAGGCGTGCGCAAGGCCATCGGATCGCAGCGTTTCCAGCTCATCGGGCAGTTCCTGACCGAGTCATTTATGATGACGATACTGGCAGGTTTTGTAGGATTTCTTTTAGCGAGTGCCGCATTACCATTTTTCAACCGGCTTGCAGAAAAATCGTTGAGCCTGGATTTTCATGACAACAACATCGCCACTATTGCCATCGCGGTGGCATTCCTGCTGCTGATCGGGCTGCTCAGCGGGTTGTATCCTGCATTAATGCTCTCGGGGTACCGGCCGGTTATCGCATTGAAAGGCCAGCTGGGCAGCCAGACAGGCGGCGCGGGTTTCCGGCAATCGCTGGTGGTGTTCCAGTTTGCAGCCACGGTGGTGATGATCGCCTGCTCGGGTATTGTGTACCGGCAGATCCGGTATGTCAATCAGAAAGATTTAGGTTTCAACAAAGACCAGGTCCTGACTTTTCATATCGACAAAAGCGAAGTAAGAACGCAGGTAGGCGCGTTGAAAGAGAAACTTGGCCAGAATCCGCTGATCGAAAGCTCCGCAGCTGCAAGTAACCCCATCGGCAACAATTTTATAGGCTCTACCGGTTTGCTCATTGAAACCAGCAATGGCGAAATCCCTTCGACCACCCAAATGACCCAGCGTTTCATGGCCGACGCCGATTACCTGCGGACGATGGAGATCAAACTGCTGCAAGGCCGTGATTTTATCAAAAATTCCCCCGCTGACCTGGCCGGTTCCGTGCTGGTGAACGAAGCATTGGTTAAAAAACAAGGCTGGACAAACCCCATCGGCAAGAGAATGCGTTATCCTGCGGACAAGGACGGCAATGTAACGGAGCTGACCATTGTAGGTGTGACCAACGATTTTCACATTTATTCGCTGCAACATAAGATCGAGCCGCTGGTCATCCAGTTCGCTCCGCCGACAGAACAGGACAATATGTATGTGCGCATCAACGCCGCCAAAACCCCCGAAGCGCTCGCGTATATCAGCCAGGTATACAAAACTTTCGACGCCGAAGCACGCCCGGAATTCCAGTTCCTGGATGAAAATTTTGCCAAACAATACCAGGCGGAGCAACGCCAGGGCAATGTGCTGCTGGCATTCGCGGTACTGGCCATCGTCATCGCCTGCCTCGGCCTTTTCGGCCTGGCTGCATTCGCTGCCGAAGCGCGCACGAAAGAAATCGGCGTACGCAAAGTGCTCGGCGCCAGCGTCCAGAATGTGGTGCTGATGCTTTCCAAAGATTTTATTAAGCTGGTGCTCATTGCGATTGTCATAGGGACGCCCATTGCCGTCTACTCCATGAACAAATGGCTGGAAAACTTCGAATACCGCGAAACACTATCCTGGTGGATCTTCGCCCTGGCCGGCATCATCGCCATCGTGATCGCGTTGGCAACCGTCAGCTCGCAAGCATTGAAATCGGCACTGACCAACCCGGTGAAGGCGTTGAGGGCGGAGTGAGGGAGGAAAGGAAGGATGGAGGAAGGGGACGGAATTTTCGCCTTCCTCCATTCCTCCTTACGGGAATCACTTTTATCGCGAATCGCGTAACGATGTAACGTTGGTAGTAATGCAAATCACCAGCAATCCGAAAAATCCCGTCAGGGATGTAACAACATATCACACGTTTGCGTTGGCGTTGTTGTTACATGCCCAAGGGCATTTGAACACTTGACTGCTACAATTTTGCTACCAATATTACATGCCTAACGGCATTTCTTGTGCCCCTTACTCCTTTCCGACATCCTCCCTTCCACCCCATCCTCCCTTTCCTCCCTTTTCTCCCTTCCTCCCATTCTTCCCTTCCTCCCTTTCCCTCCCTGTTAAAAAAAGTTAAACAAAACCCACCTGACGCCCAGCATGTTAATTTTGAAACATGCTGAAAAACTACTTTAAAATCGCCTGGCGTAATTTGTTGAAACGCCGCTTTTACGCGTTGGTGACGATCCTCGGGCTCACTGTCGGGATGACGTTTTCGTTCCTGATGATGAGCTACATCTGGGGTGAATGGCAGGTCAACAGCCACCTCGCTAATGCGAAAAACCAGTGCATTATCCGCAGCAAGTGGACTAACCCAAACATGGGCCTCGACCTGACGACCCTTGGTCCGCTTGGGAAAGCATTGAAAACGGATTATCCTAACCTGGTCGCCAACTACTATCGCTACGATGCCATTACCGTCGCCGTATCGCACGGCGACAAGCATTTCAGGGAGGACGTGCAGACAGGCGATTCTACGCTGCTGGCGATGTACGGCTTCCCGCTCCTGCACGGCCACGCGCAAACCGCACTGAATGCGCCTAACTCGATCGTGATCACCGAAAATAAGGCGATGAAATATTTCGGCCAGACGGATGTGGTAGGCGAGTCGCTCACGCTGCATAATTTCATGGGCGGCAAGCAGGAGTACCAAATCACCGCGGTCATCAAAAACCCGCCGTTCAATTCCGTTACCCATTTGCTGAATACCGAAGCGGAGATCTTCTTTCCGTTCAGCAGTCTGGAAGGTCGGAAGGGCTCGGAAGACAATTGGAACTTTCCGATTATGGTCACTTACATTGAGTTGAAAGACGGCGTAACGCCCGCCGACCTCGCCAAGCCGATGGCGCAGGAGATCGCATCGAATGCACCGGAGGCCATCAAGGCCAATCTCAAACCGTACCTGACACCGCTCAGCGAATACTATCGCGAGGCGAACGATGGTGTCGTCAACAAAATGATCCTGACGCTTTCGGGCATTACCCTGTTCATTTTGGTAATGGCAGTCGTCAATTTTGTGAACATCTCGATTGGCAGCTCCTCGTCCCGGCTGAAAGAAATAGGCGTCCGCAAAGTGCTGGGTAGCCTGAAACGGCAGTTGATCGGGCAGTTCCTGGCTGAATCTGTCTTGCTTGCACTTCTGGCGATGGTCATTTCACTGGGGGTATACGAGTTACTGCGACCGGTTTTCAGTGATGTTTTAGGTAAAAAAGTTGCCTCACTGTGGTCGCTGAACACTTATGCGGTGTTCGTTCCGCTATCCATTGCCATGCTCGTCGGATTGCTGGCCGGCCTGTACCCTGCCCTGGTACTCTCGCGGATACCGTCGGTGGAGTCGATGAAAGGGAAACTGAAATCGGTCAGGGACAACGTCCTTTTCCGGCGCTCGCTCATTGCCGTCCAGTTTGTGATTGCATTGTTTGTATTTGCAGGGGCCCGCATTGTAGCGCGGCAGGTGGACTATTTTTTCAACAAAAACCTGGGTTACAATAAAGAATCAGTGGTTACCCTCGGCGTCCCCCGCGACTGGACGCCTGACGGACTGGCGAAAATGGAACAGGTACGCGATAACCTCGCCCGGCTCAAAGAGGTGAAAAACATTTCGCTTTCGTATGAAATCCCCAATGGAAACGGAGGCGGCAGCGCATTTTATAAGCCCGGGCAGGATTCCACGGAAGCTGTCCAGGCCACGCTGTTGCGTACGGATGTTGCCTATGCCAGTACTTACAACATGAAACTGATCGCGGGCGAATTTCTTCAATCCCCGAACACCGCCTACCAGCCCGACCGCATTGTGATGAACGAAACGGCTCTCCGATCGCTCGGATACGCGAGTGCGCACGAAGCATTAGGGCAGCAGGTCCGCGTGCATTTTTATCCAAAACCTTTGACGATTGTCGGCGTAGCGCAGGACTTCCACTTCGAATCAATGCATCAGTCCATCAAACCACTCGTATTCGCGGACGTGCGAGGCACCAACTTCTACCGTTACCTGAGCATCCGCCTCAACCCCGGCAACATTGGCAATTCCATGGCCGCCATCCAGCAAAAATGGCGCGAGCTCATGCAGGACGCGCCTTTTGAATATGTGTTTATAGATGCAACCCTTCAAAAATTATATCAATCTGAAATACAACTGAAAAAAGCCGCGCGTGTGGCTACGTTTCTCTCCATAGTCATCGTGCTGTTAGGCATTCTGGGCATGGTTTCCCTCAATGTCGCCCGCCGCACACGCGAAGTAGGAATCCGGAAAGTGCTGGGCGCTACCAGTTTGCATGTGGTAATGCTGTTTTTGAAAGAATTTCTGGCAATCCTCGTCGCGGCTATCCTGGTTGCGTTTCCGCTAGCGATTCTGTTGGGAAATCAATGGTTGAAAACCTATGCCTACCGTGTCGAAATTGGGTGGGAGGTTTTCGCAGGAATTGTGATGGTGTTCGCGGTGATGATTACCGTGCTTGTATGTGCGCAGACTTACAAGGCGGCGGTGACGGATCCGGTGAAGAGTTTGAAGGGTGATTGATTAGGACTTGAAGATTTCATAAATATCGAAATCGTCATCGCTAATAAATTCCCTGATCATTTGAACCTTCTCTCTAAGTAATGCAGAAAGTACTCGGGTGGAACAATTGCCCGTTCTGATCCAGACAATTTTAGGAGGTTCGGAAAATTGATTGATAAGCTTTATAAAATCTTCGTCTGCTGTAATGATTGCCTGATAACCGTTATTACGGGCGAACATAAAAATGTCGTAATCCTCAGCGTCAGTAAGGTCCAGGTGCCTTACGTGTTTCAAAATATCAAATTGATGTGCCAAGGATGGCAAAATACGTTGTGAGATATTCTGATCGATCAGCACTTTCATGCAGCTACATCATAAAGCGTTCTTTTCAGTTGATCCGCAGAAAACTCCAAAGCTACTGTAATATCTTCTCTCGTCAGCTCCGGAAAATCCTCTAAAATTTCTTCAAAAGACATTCCCGAAGCCAGCCAGCGCAAAATATCCTCAACTGTGATGCGCATGCCCCTGATACACGGTTTACCGCTTCGTTTACCAGGTTCCAGCGTCACGATGTTCTTGTATATATACATAGCGGTATGGAATTTGTTGATTAACAAAAATAGCGATTTCTCCCTGCATTCACCAGTTCAATGGCTAACTCAACCTAACCGAAAACAAATCCTTCGAACGCAGATACACCCAGGTGACGACGACGAGCGTCAGCACGCCGCCCATCATGACGGAGGGGACGGTGCCGAAGGCTTTGGCCATGACGCCGGATTCGAAGGCGCCGAGTTCGTTCGAGGAGCTTACGAACATGCCGTTGACGGCGGCTACGCGGCCGCGCATTTCGTCGGGTGGGTAGATTTGCAGGATGGTTTGCCGGATGATGACGCTTACGCTGTCGAACACGCCGGTGGCAAAAAGGGCGCCGCAGGAGAGCATGAAATTGGTGGATGCGGCGAAAACGAGCGTAAAGACCCCGAAACCGGCCACGGCTACGAGCATATTGCGCCATGCATTATGTGTGGGCGGGAAGTAAGCCATTGCGAACATGGTCAGCATGGAACCGATGGACGGCGCGGCGCGGAGCAGGCCAAGCCCTTCCGGCCCGACTTTCAGTATATCTTCCGCAAAAATGGGTAGCAATGCGATTACACCTCCGAAAAGCACCGAGAACAAATCCAACGTCATAGCGTACAGCACAATGCGGGTTTTGAAGACGAATTTGAAACCTTCTTTCAGGCTTTCCATCATCGGCGTCACAATCTTCGGGAACTCGGGACGCGTCTTGACCATACCCAGTAATACCCAGCAGACCAGGAAGTTGACGATCACAATTAGTAATGTGTGGGTAAGGCCCATGTAAGCATACATGAAGCCCGCAGCCGCCGGGCCGATAATGGCGCCGGCCTGCGAAAAGGAACTGCTCCAAGTAGACGAGTTATGATAAATCGTCCGCGGTACGAGGAAAGGTTTCAGCGAGCTTGCCGCAGGTGAGTAAAAGCCTTTTGCAAAACCGATTATTCCAAAAACAGCATAAATAACCGCCAAATGCTGCATCTCCGACAGTTTATTGTAAACGCCCGGCTGAAAAGCGGTATAGAGTATTCCCGAACCCAGCAGAATCACCACCAGGCTAATGTGCATGATGGTAATCTTGTTCTTCTGATCGGCCACGTAGCCGCCAAACAACGACGTAATAATGAACGGAATCGCCTCTGCAAGTCCCACGAGGCCCAATGCGAGTGGGTCGTGCGTGGTTTTGTACAGTTCATAGCCTACGATCACTTCCTGAATGCGAATCGTGGCGGAAAAAAGAAAGGAATTGGATACAAAAAACCGGAAATCAGAATAGCGGAGTGCTGCGTACGGATCGTTGGATGCTACTGTTTTCAAGTGAGTGTTTGGGAGTTATGAAAAGTGAACAACCGAAATCTCCGATAATGTTCTGTTTTAACTGAAAATTAATTCGATTACCCGTTTCTATTCAATAAAACACCGGTTAAATGCCAAAACCAATCTTTTACATTTCGTTTACAATGTTTTACAGCGGCAATGCAAAGGGTCAAAAGGCACCCGGGTATTTTTGAACAAGGTTCTTTTCATCACCCAAAACCATGCCTTATGAAATCGCAAACCATCAGAATTACCCTTGCCGCATGGCTGTTTTTTACCTTGCAGGCCTCAGTTGCATTGCCGGAAACGACCGACTCCTACGAAAGCACCCTGCTGCTGAATGGAACGGAGGTCAACACGGCGCAGTTCAGCCACGTGGTGCGCGGCGTTATCTCGCTTGCAAAAGGTGGTTCGGACCGCAAATCCCTGGTCCCGTTCCATATTTACCTGAAACGTCACGGACGGATCATTAACGCCGAGGGCTACTCCCACAACTTCGCAGTACAGCAGTGGGAAATCGCCGACATCCTGAAATGGGCCGAGCCAGGCGATCAGATCATTATCGATCCCACCGAGCCCCGGAATGCCGCGGGCAGAAAGGTTATCACGGTTAAAAAAACGCAAATCCTGCCGCAATTCCAGTGGTTTTTTGGTGTAAAGTCAAAGAAAGACAATTGCTGAAAATCATTAAATTTGATCATTGGTTCCAGGCTGTATGAAAAGGTATATCAAAGCAACTTTCAGGGTATTAACATTGCTTACCGGCTTGTGTGCAGCGCTTTCGGGCGTTGCAGTTGCCAATAGCGACGCAGTGCGTTTCTCTGAAAATGTGAACCTGTCGCTCAGGCGTACGGTCGATATCCTGCTGCGTGCCAATGGCGATTCGCTTTCGGAGATCCCGCCGGTGAGGCAGACGGACGCCCATACCTTTTCGGTACCCATGAGGCGGATGTTCGATTATGATAAACTGCCGGAAACCTTGCAGCAATCTTTCGACGCGTACCATATCGACCGCCCCTATACCGTCACCGTGCTGGATTGCCGGACCGGCGAAATAAAGCTCGGATACCAGTTTTTCGACCTGAAACAGCCCGGCGGCATTCCGTGCGGCGGTCGCTCGCGTGCGGAGGGTTGCTATACGCTGCAAATCCGCTTCGATCCGGCGGCTCCGAAGCCGAAAGCAGCCGGTAATACCTGGCTTCTGATTTCGTTAGGCGGCACTTTGGCCGGGCTCGGTTTCGTTGCCTGGACGAGGTCACGGCATAAAAGAAAGCCGGAAACCGAGCCGCGGGAAGCCCCCGCCTTGCATAGGGTTGCATTCGGTAATTCCTGGCTGGATACCGCCAATCAGACGCTTTATAACAGTGAAACGAACCAGACGTTGACATTCCGCGAGGCCAAATTGCTTGCATTGTTTGTCCGGAATATCAACCAGGTACTGGAAAGGGACGCTATTTTGAAGTCCGTTTGGGAGGATGAGGGTGTTACGGTCGGGCGGAGCGTGGATGTATTTGTTTCGCGGCTCCGTAAAATGCTGGCAGCCGACCCGCACATCAAAATCACCGCTATTCACGGCGTAGGCTACAAAATGGAAGTTCATTCCTAAAAATCCATGTTCAAAACATTTCTGAAAATAGCAGCGCGTCAGCTCTGGCAGGGACGGCTGTATGCGGTTATCAACGTCACCGGTCTGGCCGTCGGCACGGCTTGTATGCTTTTCGCCGCCATTTACCTCACCGACGAACGCAGCTTCGACTGGTTTCATGACAACAATCCCAATCTTTACCGCATCACCAGCACCTACCGCGAGCGCGGCGAGTTGATTGCCAGCGGCGGCACGGGACAGGTGCAAGGCCCGGCGTTCCAGGCGCGCATGCCCGAGATCACGCATTATGCGCGTGTGATGGGCGGGGACATTTACGGTGATGTGCGGCATGGGCACAATGCATTCAAATTGCAGCTGCTGTTTGTGGACAGCTCGTTTTTCAAGGTCTTCACCTTCCCGCTGCTGCATGGCGATGGCCGTACGGCATTGCAAAACGTCAATTCGGTGGTCATTACCCGGCGCACGGCCCTGAAATTCTTCAACCGGACGGATGTCGTCGGCGAGCTCCTGCATATGGACGCCGACCCGTCTGCAATGCGCATCGGGAAGCCGCTGGTCGTCACAGGCATAGCGGAAGATCCTCCCGCAAACTCTTCGGTGCAGTTCGATATCCTCTTTCCATTCGAGTTCATGAAGGTCTCGTTCGATGACACAAGCTGGCTGAATGCGTATCTGGGGACATTCGTCGTGCTGCGCCCTAACGCCGACCCGGGCCAGGTAGTGCGGAAGTTCAACCGCATTGCAGCGGCATTGTCCCAAACCCAGCGAAAAGACCATCCCGAGGCTTCGGTCATCACATATGGCTTGCAAGGCATGACCGACATTCACCTGAACACACAGGCCATCCCCAACCAGAATGGCGAGTCCGGCATTGTGAACACGAGCAGGCCCGTTTACGCATACATTTTCATCGGGATAGCAGGCTTCATTTTACTGATGGCGAGCATCAATTTCGTCAACATTCACATCGCTTCCTCGATGAAGCGGGCGAAGGAAGTGGGCATACGCAAGGCTACCGGCAGCAGCAAAGGCGCAATTATCGTTCAATTTCTAGGCGAATCGGCCATTCTGGTCGGCATTGCGATGGTACTTGCAATCATGCTGGTTATTTTATTAATGCCTGCATTTAATCAATTATCCCAAAAACAAATAGCACTTACGCAACTGTGGAGCCCCAACCTCATGGGCTGGCTTGTATTCATTTTCGTGACTAACATTGCTTGCGCGGCGCTCTATCCGGCATGGTTGATTTCCAGGTTAACGCCGGTTGAAACCCTGTATTCTAAAATCCGCCTCGCAGGCAGAAATCCGGCAGGGAATGTGCTGATGGTCTTCCAGTTTGCAATGGCGGTGCTGCTGGGCATTGCCAGCGTGGTGTTTTACAGGCAAATGCATTTTATCAGGTCCAAAAACCTGGGCTACAATCCCGACCAGATCGTTAAAATCGCCATTCAGGGAGTGCGGGATGTTCAGCAGGTACATCATCGTTTCCAAAACGAGCTGGCCGGCGATCCTGCATTCGGGGCGATTTCCCTCGCAGGTGAATTTGGGAACCGTGATGTTGTGGTGAAGGGGCAAAAACTCTTGGCAAATGTGCGTACGGTCGATGCGGATTATCTTCCGATGTTGGAAATGAAGCTCACGCAAGGCCGCAACTTCTCGCGCGCCTTTGCATCGGACAAAACTTTCGGTGTATTGGTCAATGAGGCTTTCGTCAAAAAAGCCGGGATTTCTGATCCTGTCGGCAAGACATTAATGCCTGACGACTATTTCGGCAAGCAAAGCTTCACTATTCTCGGCGTCGTCGGCGATTTTCATTTCAATTCACTGAAAGAACGCATCGGGCCAATGATCATGCCGATGAGCACGCATTATGGCGGTGGTGAATTGTGGGTTAAAATCGCGCAAAACCGCGAGCATTACGCCATTAGCAAACTTGAAAGTACTTTCAGGAAAGCGTTACCCGGCGCCGTTTTTGAATACACCTTCCTGCACGACGCCAACGCCAGCGCCTACGCGACAGAGCTTCGATGGCAACAGATCGTCACCATAGCGACCATCGTGGCGGTCATTATCTGCGGTCTGGGATTGTTCGGTCTGTCGCACCTCGCCATCGCGCAGCGCAGGCGCGAAACGGGCATCCGGGTCGTGCTGGGCGCCACCGGTTATGACATTGCCATCGGCTTTTCCAGGAATTTCGTCCGCATCATTTTCACGGCTATTCTCATCGCCTCCATTGCCGGGCATTACCTGATGCATTCGTGGCTGGCTCATTTTGCCTACCATACGGGCCTGCCGTGGTGGGTGTACGCCGGCTCGGGCGCCATGGCCCTGATCCTCGCATTACTGACCGTTTTTACACAGGCTTTAAGGGCGGCAATGGCCGATCCGGTGACGGTTTTACGCTCGGAATAGGCTCCTTTTCGCACGCTTGAACGCATGTCCGGCGCGCGTCCGATTGCGTACACATTTTGTACGGTATCGGACGCGCTCATTTAGTTATCAATATTAAACACACTAAAAATCAATACATTATACTTTTGGCAAGGCTTTTTAAAATAGGACTGGCATAAGAGAGGCGGATGTAAGCATTTGTTTTTAAAACAGGTTGTCCGTAATTACATACCAAATCTCAAACTCCAAATTTTTTATGATCCAGTTAGAAAAGATATCCAAATATTACCCGGCAGGTTTTGGCAAAACTTACGTGCTGCGCCACATTGATTTGAACATTAAAGAAGGTGAGTTTATATCGATCATGGGCCCGTCGGGCTCCGGTAAATCCACCCTGCTACATATATTAGGTTTGCTTGAAGAGCCGTCCGAAGGCGAGTATCTGTTCCTGGACGAGCCTGTTCAGAAACTCTCCGAAAAGAAACGCACCGAATTGCACCGTCACCACATCGGTTTCGTGTTCCAGGCCTATCACCTGATCGACGAGCTGACGGTTTATGAAAACATCGAAACACCACTTTTGTACAAGGGCACCTCGTCGTCGGAGCGCAAGAGCCGCGTCGCGGAACTACTCGACCGATTCAATATGGTGGCCAAAAAGGATTTGTTCCCGCACCAGCTTTCAGGTGGTCAGCAACAGCTGGTGGGCGTTGCCCGGGCGATCGTACACAACCCGAAAGTGATTTTCGCCGACGAACCGACCGGTAACCTGCACTCGGAGCAGGCGATCGAGATCATGGAATTATTTCAGAAACTTAACCAGGAAGACAAAGTCACCATCGTACAGGTAACCCACTCGGAATTGAATGCGGGTTACGGCAACCGGATCGTACGGTTGAAGGACGGATGGCTGGCGTGACCTAACTCAATCTATTAGCCATGAAACGCATTATTTTACTTTTATGCCTCCTGCCTTTACTCGGGCAGGCACAAAACAAGCTGAGCCTCGCCGAGTGCGTGGACCTGCTGGCCAAAAACAACCTGATTTACCAGCAAGGGACATTGCAGGCGGAGGCAGCGCAGGCGCAGCTCCGGCAGACAAAGTCACAAATTCTCCCGCAGATCTATATTTCCGCCAACCAGAGTCTTAACCTGGGTCGCAGCATCGACCAGTACACCAACGAGTATATCGATCAGCTTTATACCTATAACTCGGTGAGCACGGGATTCCAGGTGCCTGTTTACCAGGCGGGCCGGCTTGCAAACCAGGCACGCCAGGGGACATTGCTCAAAGAGTCGGCGATGGAAAACCGCGTTGCCGTGCTGAATGCGCAAACGATCCTGCTCATGCAGGGTTATGTAAATGTGCTCGCAACCAAGGCATTGCTCGAAGCGGCCGACCAGCAACTTGCCTCCTCACAGCAGCAAGTGGATAAGGTACAGAAACAGGTGGATGCCGGAACCGCAGGCAACAACCTTCTCGCGGAGATTAAAGCACAGTTTTCCAATGACAAATACTTACAGGTAACGGCTCTTAGCAATTACCGTACGGCGCGCCTCGCATTGTTCCAGCGGATGAACATCACGCCCGACGATAATGTCGAGTTCGAACCGCTGCTGCCGAAGGAAAACATTGCGCCTGCTGCCGCCAATGCAATGGAATTGTACGAGAATGCTTCGAAATCATTCCCCGAAATCCGCAGCGCGGAGCTGAACCGCCAGAGTTACAAGTACCTCGTAAAGTCGATCAAAGCGCTGAATTATCCGTCGCTGGATCTGAGCACCAATGTGCGGGCATTCTACGCGTCGACCAACCGTAACCTCGACTATTTCAACCAGTTGAATGCGACCCGGAACGGCTCCATTAACCTCGGCCTGAACATCCCGATCATGGGCCGGTGGGTAACCCGGCCACGCGTCGAACTGGCCAAAGTGCAGGAACGCCAGGCACAAAATACGCTTGACATTACCAATCAACAACTCCGCCAGGCGATCGAAACAGCGGTACTAAACCTAAGCGCCATGGCCGACAAACATGCCGCGGCCGAAGGACAGGTGGAATCGCTGACAGCGGCATTCGCCGTAGTGGAAAGCAAGTTCAATGCAGGGGTGTCGAGCATTTTCGAATACACGCTTTCCAAAGCGAACCTCGCACAGGCACAAGGCATTGCGATTCAGGCAAAATATGATTACCTGATGCAACAGAGATTGTTACAATACTTCCGCCAGGGAAACTGGGAAGGGGTGTTTTAAGATATGAAAGATTGTTAGGTTAAATTTGGTATCGGTAATTCTTAGAGGCAGCCAGGCGCATTGGCTGCCTCTTTTTGTTAAATAAACCTAAATAATTAGGTGGTTACATTATGGTGTGTAAATTAGGTGCGAACTAATTTAATGGACCATGAAAAAAACTCTTCTATTGTTACTGCCAGGGCTGATGTTACTGGCAGGGACTGCGGAGGCGCAGTTTGAGAAAGGAACAGCCCATTGGGGGGCGACGATCAGTGCGGAAGGAACGGAAACGCATACAAAAGGGAATTCTACCGATTACAAAAACGGTAATCATTCTGTGTCTCCATCGATCCAGGCGGGATGGCTGATCAAAGACAACCGGATGTTTGGTTTGCGGCTTACGTCAACGATTGGACTTTCGAATTCGAAAATCGAGGGATCCGGCCCGCTCAATCACTTTGCCGACAACACCTACTCCCTGCGGTTATCGCCTTTTATCAGGCATTACAAAACGCTCAATCCCAAATGGGCGCTTTTCTTGCAAACTGGCGTGGAAGGGGCATACATATGGTCCGTCAAAGAAGTAGATGACTTCACGGAAAAGAACAATGGTTACGAGGCGGGGCTGTATGTTTTCCCGGGTATCAGTTACCGGATTTCTCCCAGATTCGCACTCGAAACGGATTTGCAATTGCTTTCGCTGAACGTGGGATACTCCAATTTTGAAAAATCGGAGGGATTCAATTTCAACGCCGGTATTACATCGGGCATCGGCAGCTATTTCGGCGTCCGGGCGGCGTGGTATCTTCAAAAATCTAACTAAAATCAGCCATGAAAGCCATTTACTATATACTTATTCTGATTTTATGCCCGGCAACGGCCGCATTGGCCCAGCTGGAAGGCAAGCGATTCATCTCAGGTGGTGTTTCCACGAATTTCAATTCATATAGTCCCGCAACAGGAAAGAATTCGAACAACTATGGCTATGGCATCAACCTCGGCCTCGGCAAGTTCAAAACCAACACCCGGGCAGGTGTGTGGTCGGTATTCAGTAATATGATTGGGGCAAAACAAAACATCCCGGGTAACACTGATACAACTACCCTATCGGGTGTTAACGCCTTCGTGATCGGTACAGGTTATCGTTGGAGCTTTTACAAACACTTCGGCGATAAATTTGGGATTTTCGGCGGGCCAGGCGTCTCCCTGAAATATGCTTATGGCAGATCGACAGGCGGCGACGGAGACAATTTATACGTGTATAAAACTAATGAAATTGCTGCATCGCTCGACCTGAGCGCCGGCGCCTACTATGCCCTGAACGACCGTTGGTGGCTGACCGCCTCGCTGGCATTCTCAAATCCTGTTTACCTCGCCTACACATTCGGACGTTCGGAATACCGCAGAACCGGCGAGGGAGCCGATAACAACGGATTGAAATATCAGCTCTCACCCACTTTCAATTTCCCGTCTGTCGGCGTGGGACTTCGTTATTTTTTCAAGGATTAATATCCAAAATCCGCAAGTCTATCATTAAAATCCCCGTGGATATGGCTTTTAAGGCCATATCCACTTTTTGTTTGTAATGAAAAAACACCTTCTGATTGTCCTTTTCGCTGCGTTCAGCGCTTGCCATAAACCACAAAGTACCAACCTCGCCGGCCCGTGGGAGCCGGATTACGATGTGACCCGTTCCGAAAATGCCATTAAGGAATTCGAGAAAAAGGATGCCGAGCAAATGCCCGCGCCGGGCGGAATAGTGTTCACCGGCAGCTCTTCATTTACCAAATGGCAAAATGCGGTGAACGATCTCGCCCCGCTGCCGATTATTAACCGCGGCTTCGGCGGCTCTACATTACCGGAAGTGATCCACTACTCCGACCGCGCGATTTCGAAATACAAGCCGAAGACGATCGTGATTTATTGCGAGAACGATATGTTCGGCAAAAAACCGAAGTCGCCCGAGCAGGTACGTGATGCGTATGTGACGCTCGTGCAGAAGCTCCGCGCGCAGCAGCCCGACGTGCAGCTCTACGGCGTGTCGCTCAAACCTTCGCCGTCGCGGTGGGCGAAGCGCGAGGATGTGATCAAAGCCAACAAACTCATTCAGGATTACATTAAAAAAGACAAGAACCACCATTACATCGACGTGTGGCCGGTAATGCTCAAAAACGGCCGCCCCGACGGCGCTATCTTCGTGAGCGACAGCCTGCATATGAACGAGGAAGGTTACAAAAGATGGACGAAAGTGTTCCGCCCGATACTGGAAAAATCAGTCTGAAAGTATCCTGCACTTTACGGTTTTTTACAAAGATTTTAAAAGAACAGATAAGGGTATTGGTTTTAACGTAAAGTCACTATATTGACCGAAAAAATACATTTCCGGGTAAAAAAGTGATATTCCAGTAATGAAAGTAACAGCGGTTTTTGATATTGGCAGGACCAATAAGAAGTATGTACTTTTCAACGAGAAGTATGATATCGTTCATGAGTTTTCAGAATCCCTCCCAGAAACAGTTGACGAAGACGGCTTCCCTACCGAAGATTGTGACCTGTTGACCAAATGGGTGCAGGACCGCTGGGCTGAGCTTCTGGCCAATCCGGAATTCGACATCAAGGCGGTGAATGTGGCCGGCTATGGTGCCAGCCTCGTGCACCTCGACGCGGCGAACCGCCCGCTTACCCCGCTGTATTCGTATCTCAAACCGTTCCCGGAAGAACTTTTAAAGGAATTTTACAGCACCTACGGCGACCCTACCCGCATTTCCCTGCAAACCGGCTCCCCGGCCATGGGAATGCTCAACTCGGGCATGCAGCTTTACTGGCTTAAACATACCAAACCGGAGATTTACAGCCAGATCGCCACGACATTGCATTTACCGCAATACATATTATACCTGCTTACGGGCCGCAAAGTGAGCGATTACACGTCGCTGGGCTGCCACACCGCATTATGGAGCTTCGAAATGTGGGATTACCACGAGTGGGTGAAGCAAGAAGCCATTCATAAGAAACTCGCGCCGGTGCTGGCGTCGTCGTCGTTTATTTACCGCCATGGCGACAAGGGCATTCAATCGGGTTTCGGGTTGCACGACAGCTCTTCGGCATTGATACCTTACCGCATGGCCGTCAAAAAGCCGTTCGTGTTGCTTTCGACCGGAACCTGGTGTATTAATTTCAATTCTTTCGCGTCAAAACCACTGACTTCCTACCAGCTCGAACGTGATTGTATGAACTACCTTACGCCGGAAGGCAGCGGCGTTACCGCGTCACGCCTGTTTCTCGGCCGCGAGCACGATTACCAGGTCGCGCGCATTGTGGAATACTTCAAGGTAGATCCTGATTTTTACAAAAAAGTAGCCTTCGACGAAGAAATCCTCAAACAGGACACGCCAAAATTCTACACTGCCTGCATGACCGGCAACGGGCCATTCCCCGAACCAAACACCCAGGAGTGGCAGGTCAGCGCATTTGCTTCGGCGGAAGCAGCTTACCACCATTTGCTGAAAGGTCTTACCGAGCTGCTGTTTGTTTCGCTGAACCTGGTAAATATCAACGATGTACATGCCATTTACGTGGACGGTGGTTTCGCGCGCAATGAAATTTTCACAAAGCTGCTGGCAAGGCACTATCCTAACCACAAAGTTTACGTTTCGGATCTCCCGTACGCGACTTCGCTCGGTGCCGCATTACACGTGACGCGCCCGCAGACGTACGAGTTTGCGAACGAAATCAGAGAAATAAAACCTTGATGATCAACTGATCCGACTCCAGTTGGTTTCTTCCTTGCGCAGATTCTCGAGATGGTTGCGTATGGGATGGTGAACCGGCTGGAGCAGATCGGGATCGGCTGTCAGAATTTCTTCCGCAGACGCCCGCGCAGCCTTCAATATCTCACCGTCCTGGGCGAGATTGGCTACTAATAAATCCACCAGCCCGCTTTGTTGTGTGCCCGAAATGTCGCCCGGGCCTCGCAGCTGCAAATCCACTTCCGCTATTTCGAAACCGTCGTTGGTAGTACACATCGTCTCGATACGCAGCTTAGTGTCCTTGCTGAGCTTATAATCCGTCATTAAAATACAATACGACTGCTCCGCCCCGCGCCCCACCCTGCCGCGCAGCTGGTGCAATTGCGACAGCCCGAAGCGCTCCGCATTCTCGATCACCATTACCGAGGCATTCGGCACGTTCACACCTACTTCAATCACGGTCGTCGCGACCATGATTTTCGTCTCGCCGCGCACGAAACGGGCCATTTCGAAATCCTTGTCCTGCGAACGCATTTTACCGTGCACAATGCTGAGCGGAGTACCCGGAAATGCGCGCGCAACACTTTCATAACCGTCCATCAGGTCCTTCAAATCCATTTTTTCGGACTCTTCGATCAGCGGGTACACCATGTAAACCTGCCGCCCTTTCGCGATTTCTTCTTTTAAAAACCCAAATACCGACAGCCTGTGCTTATCGAACCGGTGTACTGTTTTAATGGGCTTGCGTCCGGCGGGGAGCTCGTTAATAGCCGAAATGTCGAGATCGCCGTAGAGCGTCATCGCGAGCGTGCGCGGGATGGGCGTGGCGGTCATTACGAGCATATGCGGGTTAATGCGCGGATTTTTAGCCCAAAGGCGGGCACGCTGCGCCACCCCGAACCGGTGCTGCTCGTCGATAATGCAAAGTCCCAGGTTCTTGAACTGTACCGCGTCCTCGATCAATGCGTGCGTGCCGACGATAATGTGCAAAGTACCGTTCAGCAAGTCCCGGTGAATGACTTCGCGTTCCTTTTTCTTCGTGGAACCCGTGAGTTTAGCGATGTTCACGCCGAGCAAGTCTGCAAATTTTTTGAGGCCCTGGTAATGCTGGTCGGTGAGGATTTCGGTAGGCGCCATGAGGCAGGCTTGCGCATCGTTATCCAATGCAAAAAGCATGGTAATGAATGCCACGATCGTCTTTCCCGAGCCTACATCGCCTTGCAGCAGACGGTTCATTTGCTTGCCGGTTTTCAGGTCCTCATGAATCTCATGCAGCACGCGTATCTGCGCGCCAGTGAGTTTAAAAGGCAAATGCTGGTCGTAGAACTCTTTGACCAGCATGGTTTTATCAAAAACCATCCCAGGGTACTCGGTCTTATGGAGGAGTTTGTTTTTGATTAATCTGAACTGGTTGTAAAACAGCTCTTCGAATTTGAGGCGCCGCTGTGCCTGGTGCAGCGTCCGGCTATCCTGCGGCAGGTGGAAATGCCACAGTGCCTGTGCTTTGGAGACAAGCCTGTATTTTTCGACGAGCGTTGCGGGCAATGTCTCGCGTATATGCGTATGCGCGATTTCGAGCAGGCTGCGCATCATTTTGCTGATCGCCTTGCTGTCGAGAAACTTCTTGCGCAGTTTTTCGGTAAGCGGGTAAATGGGCTGCCAGTAGCCGGCAGAAGCATTCTCCGGCGTCAACACCTCAATTTCCGGGTGGGTAATGCTCCATTTCCCCCCGAATTGCACTGGATTTCCATAAACAATGTATTCCCCGCCGCGTTTCAGCCATTTTTCGTACCAGGTAATGCTCTGGAACCACACCAGTTCGAGAAAGCCCGTGCCATCCTGAAATGTACCGACGAGTCGCTTTTTACTGCCTTCTCCAATTACCGAAAACTCCCGCAAACGCCCTTTTACCTGTGCCGCTGACATTTGCTCGTTCAGGTCGCTGAGTTTGTGGAAAACGCTGCGGTCCTCGTGCCGGAAAGGGTAATGCTGGATAAGGTCGCCGAAGGTAAAAATATTCAGTTCCTGGTTCAGCAAGGCGGCTTTTTGCGGCCCTACGCCTTTCAGGAATTCGATTTTGGTATCGAAAAAACGGGTTCTAACGGATGGGTTTGTTTCAGAAGTCATTATTCAAATATAAACCGAAATCATAAAAAACACGGTTTGGAGGCTGCAAATGTTAATCTCTGTTAACGGAGTAGCTATTCCGAAGCTTTTGGCTACAACCCGCTTGATTCCCAACTTCCGAATGCTTTACTTGCTGCTTCGTATTTCTTAAACCACCAATCAATTCCAAATCTACACGACTTATGAAAACCACATTGTTATCGCTTTTCCTCACCCTGATCGCATTCACCTGGGCATCCGCACAAAGCCCGCACGTTACTGCCGACGGCAAGAATTTAAGCGTACGATACGGCCAGCCATCTAAAAAGGGCCGCGTATTGTTTGGTAAAGCAGGAAGCGGCAGCCTCGAACCATACGGCAAACCATGGCGTATCGGTGCCGACAGCGCCACTACCATTACCTTCAAAAAAGACGCTACATTCGGCGGAAAGGCTATCAAAGCAGGCACTTATACCCTATTCGCAACGCCTAACGAAAAGGAATGGACCATCATTCTGAACAGCCAGCTCGGCCAATGGGGCGCCTACAAATACGATGAGCACAAAAGCAAAGACGTAGCGCACATCACCGTTCCCAACAAGGCCTACCCATCTTCCCAGGAAAAACTGACTTTCACCGTGAAAGATGCATCATTGGATTTCCAATGGGATAAGGCAGGATTTTCGGTGCCTGTGAAGTTCTGATAACTTAAAAACGAAACGAGGCTGGCAAACACCAGCCTCGTTTCGTTTTTAAGCAATTCAGGCTATTTTCTTGATTTCAGATAAATGCCTACTCCCAAAGATTTCTGATCCGTAACCCTGTGCAGCTTGTTGTTCAGCCAATAACACACCCGCGGGGCTCCTTCACCGGAAGCAGTGCCTGAACAGGTCCCCAAAACATATTGGTTATTTAAGCTGAATGCAATGTCATTCGCGCCCGACAAGCCTCTACCTGGTGTATCCAGAACAAGTTTCCCGCTTCCGGCAACCAACATGGCGACATCAGTAGCTGTGTTGACAACTCCGTTTCCTACCAGGAACACCTCGCCGCGATCTACTCCGATATTCCAGATATAGCAATCATTACCCGACGATTGAAATGATCCGTTTTTCCAGTAACCTCCCAGAAAATAGCCACCGTTCGACGGGCGGTATTCTCCTCCAACATATACGTCGTTACCGATTACCTCAATCCCATAACCATGTCCGAAATGGCTGCTTAGTTCCGTTTTCAGACCATTTTTCCAATAACAGGGCCGTTCAGAATCCATCCCGGAAACGTAAATATCAATCCCACTAAATGCGATGTCGCTGGCATATCCTTTAAAATCGTTCAGAAAAGTCATTTTGCCTTCCGTCCAGATAAATGCGCGAAAATTGGTTTGCGTTTCATACAGCTGTCCGACCAGATATAGCTTGCCATTCAGTACGCCAATTGCTTTCACTTCCCCATCCCTGTTTTCATCCAGCATTGTTCGCTTCCCGTCTCTCCACAAACAGGGCTTACCATCATACTTCCCCGCTGCCACCACTTTACCGTTTAACACGACGACGTCATGAGCGACGGAGTAATTCTCATCCAGCAAATAGAGCGAATCATTTTTCCAGTAGCTCGCCCTCCATTGGTCGCCGGCCAGATTGACCGCTCCCGCAATATAAACGTCCACAGAATCGGTCATAAACGGCTTTACATCCACATCATCCGACTTCTCGACAGAATTTGGCGCGCTTTCAATTACATCTTCATTGCAACTTAACAATGAGGCGAAAACAGCAACCAGTAAAAGTATCAATCGATATTTCATAGTTAAAGAGGTTAATAGTTAACAATCTGCCTCAATTAACCCTGCCCATATCCGCTCACCAAAACCGTTTATCAACGAGAAGCTATTAAAAATTAAACGGTCGAAAACAAAAAACGCAGACCCGGCCAACGGCCTAGTCTGCGTTTATTTTTTCATCCTCCCTTTCCTCCCTACTCCCCTTCCTCCCTTCTACAAATTCTGCTTGATCATATTCTCCAACACTTGCAAATGCTCGGTGAATGCCTTATGACCATCGTCCGTGGCTTTGTAGGTGGTAAGCGGCTTGCGGCCGTTGAATTGTTTCTGGAATTCGATGTATTTAATTTCTTCCAATGCTTTCAAATGCGAGGCCAGGTTGCCGTCGGTGAGCTGCAACAGTTCTTTCAGTTCATTAAAACTCAGGGAATCGTTTACCACGAGCACGGACATGAGCCCAAGCCTGATTTTACTTTCAAATACCTTATTAAACTTTTCTAACCACTCCATTACAAGTTCCTGTTACGAGGGACGTCGGGCTCCGTGCATCAGCTGACGGGCTCCGTTATTGATTGGCTTCCAGGAACAGCATGGCATCGCGGTTGCGCATCCATACGGCCTGGTCACGTTGATTGTTGGCCGCCATGGTAAATCCCGAGCCTACGAGGCCAGTTCCTACCGACACCCAGAAAAAGGTTTTCAGATGATCGCGGTTACCCGAGAGCAGCGATATGATCGAGCCTGCCGAGCCGGCCAGCGATATCACCAGCCCGATACTGCGCGTTCTTCTGGATTTCAGGTAAAGGCCAAGCCCTTCCGGCGAAATCATAAATTCTTTCCGCAAAGCCTTCTGCCCGGTGTATATGACGTTGTTTTTGACAAAACTATTCCCATTTCTCAAATAAATGGTCTCCTTATCGTACCATTTTCTCGCTTTTGCCGTGGTACTGTCGGAAGGAATGCGCACCTGCGCCGAGCAAACCGAGCCTGTGAAGAGCAATAATAGCACCACCGCAACACCCGATTTTCCACTCAGCCCCTGGCCTCCCGGCAATCCTCCGCCCGGCACCTCGTCACCTGTCACCTTCTCTCTTTCGTAGCGGTTATACATGGTGAGGCCGTAAAAAATATGCAGCAAACCGAACCCTATCGCCCAGAATATCAGCGAATAACCCGTCAGAAACAATGCAACGCACCCGATCCCGATTTCTGAAATGCCCATGTAAAATACTTCGGGGTAGGTGAATCGGCTCGCATTCACGAGCGCGAGGCCGTAAAACAGCAGCGTAACCGGGAAAACCAGCCAGACGAAGCCATAATGCAGCATGGCAAGGCAAAATATGCCGCCTGTCGTGAGTGGGATGAGCATGGCGATCAGCAGGCGTTTGGAGCTGCCATTCCATACGGTAAGGCCTTTTTTGCGGCCCCTGCGGACGGTGAGGATAATGCAAACCGCGAGCGAGCATACCAGCACGCAAATGCCGTCGGCCAGCAAGAACCGGATCACGTCGCTGCGCGTATGCCCGTTATAAGTCCCGAGCGGGATCAGAATGTCGGCCATCCAATCGGTTTTGAAGCGGATGTGGGCCGCCGCCGCTCCGATGAGGGCGAAAATCCCGGCAAAAACTCCGCTTAACCCGCTGAGGGACAGAAATTTGGACGACCGCTCCATCAGGTTGCGGATCTCGTTCAAAGTGTGCAAAGAATCCTGATTCGGGTTCATAAGCGTATCAAAATGTAAAGTAACGGTCAGAAGTTGTTAAATAGTCAGGTGCGGCCAGGCATTGTCAGATGTTGTCAGACAATGGCGGGGCCAGTGTTAAAATAGCAGCAGGATTTTTGGGATAAACACAATTCCTCCTACTATGACTGCCGAAATGGCCAGCAGTAATACGCCGGCGGCGGCTGTGTCTTTCACTATTTTAATGACCGGATGGTAATCGGCCGAAACCAGATCCGCCAGTTTTTCGATTGCTGTATTGAATGCCTCACCCGCCCACACGAGCGCGATCTGGATCACTATAATGCACCATTCGGTAGCCGATATATTGAAAAATACGCCTGCGATGGCAACTACCAAACAGGCGATCAGGTGAATGCGTGCATTGTTTTCGTATCGGAACAGGCTGTAAATCCCCGCACCTGCGTAACGGAAGCTTCGGAGGGCTTTAAGAATATCGATGGGTCCGTTCATGTTGTTTCATTTCGGCAAAAATATGGAACGCAAAGTACAACAACATGAGCACGAACGAAAACGTAATGGTGTGTTTGATCGCCAGCGGATCTCTCATGCTATGGTAAATGCCTCTCGCGAGTGCGCCGGGCTGTGTGATGATGTCCCAGCTGTTCCAGCGGCCGTAGCGGCCCAAAAATATACCGAAACCACTCAGTACCATCGAATTGAGGATCGCAAACCAAGCCAGACGCTCGTTCCAGCGATGGGCGATGATCCGGTGAACAATGCGAATGCTGTAAAGACCGGTCATAAATCCTGCCAGCGAGAATGTGAAGATCATCAATGCGTCGTACCAGATCATATTCTCGGGTACCACACGCAAATGTTTCAGATCGGTGATGATGTAGGGCGCATTCGGGAAAAATAGCAGCCAGACTGCCAGGTATACCATCAGAATCCCGAATGGTGCTTGCCGGCGTTTCTCCATTTCCCAAACCCATTTAATGAAAAGCAAGGGTACCCAGGCCAGGAACAGGTTCCAGGCCAAAAAGATGAAACCCATGTCTTGCAGGAGAATCCTGACTGATAATAGCGCCATCGCAGCGGCGGAAACAAATGCAAGGAGCGCAACTTTCAAATTGCCTTCCAGATAGTTGACCAGGTTTCTCAGCATCGTTTAAGTTAGTTTAAAGTACTTTGAAATACAAAGTTACTATAAAACGATTGGAAACTCCAAGTGCAGGAAGGGCATTAAAATTTAAAATTGGTTACTTAAAGAAAGGCTACTTCTTATTATTGGCGGCGAATGCCTTCATCATTGCCCACTCGCGACCCGCCGTTTTGGCCTTGAACGTTTCCAGACAGCCCCGATCCTGCAAAGTAATGTAGCAGGTCTTACCGTTTTTGCCGCCGAAGCAGATATTGGAAACCTTTTTTCCGATTGTTTGAATGGTATGGATCACTTTTCCTTCGGGAGAGAGCACGGCTACTTCGCCTTTGCCGTGGCGTGCAATATAGATATTGCCATGCACATCGCAGCGCATGCCGTCCATGCCGCCGTCCTCGAAATGGTGCAGGAGTTTCTTGTTGGACAACGTACCATCCGGTGCCAGGTCGAACGACCACACATTCCGCTGAACGCTTTCGTTCACGTACAGCTTCTTCTCGTCGGGGCTCACGTCGATGCCATTGGTAGTACCCATATTTCCAAAGGCCAGGCTCACTTTTCCTTCGGGTGAAATGTGCCAGATTTGCCCGGTACCGTCTTTCCAGTTGGGATCGGAGGCGAAAATGTGCCCATTGGCCGTTACAGCGAGGTCGTTGGGTTGGTTCATCTTGGGCTCGTTGGCGAAAACCGAGACATCCTTCGTGATCATATCCACTTTCAGGATATTGTGACCTGTGAAATCGGCCACGTAGAAAGTGTTTTTGTCCACAAACCGGATACCATTGCCCGTGCTGCCTTTGGGCAAAGTCACGAAAAAGCTTGCATTACCTTTCTTGCTGATCTGCGCGATCGTGCCATCCCGCGCGAAGTTGACGGCGTAGACATTTCCATCTTCATCCACCGCGGGACCTTCGCAGTTACTGGTAAATTCCCCTTCATTGGAGAATTTTTTACTTTTGATCTGCGCCTGGCCGATGGCCGGCAACAATAAAGCTATGGTGAGGAGGAAAGCTAAAATTCTGGTCATAGGGCAATTTTTCTTCGAAAATCACTGATTTTTCCACTTGATGGCGCAACCTACCGGCTTGGTTATCGTGGTTACGACGGGCTTACCGCCCACGAGATTGGTAACCGCCTCGTCGACGTACAATTTGGTGACGCCCGAAGCATCCTGCGGGTTATCGTCGATCATCCCCATGTACCGCACCGTGAACTGCGCACCATTTTTTTGCAATACAAATGCCTGCGGCGTACGGCCCGCCCCGAATTTGCGCGCTACCTGCTGCGTATCGTCGACAAGATACGGATAACCGTAATGCTTGGCATTGGCACGCTCCTTCATTTTTTCGAAAGTATCGTCCTGGTGCGTGCCCGGGTCGCTCGGGTTTATAGCAATAACCGGATAGCCCTGGCCTGCGAACTTGTTGTTGAGGGCGATAATACGGTCCTCGTAAGCTTTCGCGAACGGGCAGTGGTTACTGGTAAAAACCACGATCACGCCTTTTGAATTACCAAAGTCCGAGAGTGAAACCATATTTCCGTCGGTGTTTTTCAAGCGGAAGTTCGAAACGGCGTCGCCCACCTGGTAACCTCCCTGCCCCTGCATACCTCCTTCTTCGATTATCCGCGCATGAGCCAGCTGCCCGAACAATGCGAAAAACAGGACCATCAAAACCCACCGACTGACTTTTATTTTCATGTTTTCTATATCTACTGTCTCTTAGACCCTAATACTAGGTAAAAGTAAAGGCGTTACCTGTTAAATATTGTTAAGCTGGTTCGTCACGCTCCATGTCTAAACGCGGCAGCTAGCCCGGATCATATAAAGGTAACTTTTTGCGCATTTTTTACCACATCGGTCACTTATTATTCAAATTCGGGAAGCACATGCTCATGACAACCCAGTGGTGCATTACCCTCGTTGCCGGCGTGCCCGGTTGCGAGATATTAAAAAAACAGGAATATTCCTCCTAATGCGTTGTGATTCTGCCACTCTCTTTTTATCTTTGCACCTCAAATTTTGAATCCAGTTTAATTTAATTATTAACATGTACGCAATCGTAGAAATCGCAGGTCAGCAATTTAAAGTTGAAAAGGGTCGCGAAATCTTCACGCATAGGCTTGAAGGTGACGTGAACGCTGCACTTGTATTTGACAAAGTCCTTCTCGTTGATAACGGAGGCACAGTACAGGTAGGTCTTCCGACAGTAGCAGGTGCTTCTGTAAAAGCAACCGTTCTCGAACACCTGAAAGGTGAGAAAGTGATCGTTTTCAAGAAAAAACGTCGCAAAGGATACCGTGTGAAAAACGGTCACCGTCAGTATCTGACAAAGATCAGCATCGACGAAATCGTTGCCTAATTATTGGGCGGAAGCCTGAAACAGTTCAAAAAGGAAATTACAATTTAAGTATAAGATATCATGGCACATAAGAAAGGTGTAGGTAGCTCGAAAAACGGACGTGAATCGGAAAGTAAACGTCTTGGTGTAAAATTATTCGGTGGCCAGTTGGCAAAAGCAGGTAATATCCTGGTTCGTCAGCGTGGAACCAAGCACAACCCAGGTAAAAACGTTGGTATCGGCCGCGACCACACATTGTTCGCATTGGTTGATGGTAACGTAGTGTTCCGTAAGACCCGTGAAAACAGATCTTACGTTCACATCGAACCGATCGCGGTTGAAGCTGCTGCGGAAGCGTAATCAACGCCCGATAGCATCACTTCCAAAACGAAGTTAAAAGAGCCCGTCAGACCAATGTTTGACGGGTTTTTTATTGGTTAATGCGCCCGCCGCCAAACCAAAAGGCGCATTCCGGTGTTCTCTTAACCGGAAAGCTGTTTTACCCTATCATTATCGACTATCCCAATGTTGTCACGACCTATTTTCGTATATACCGAATTGAGCCCCAACCCCAACTCGATGAAATTCGTTCTGAATTTCGAGCTGGTACCCGACGGGCTTTCTTTCGACTACCCTTCACTGGAAGCGGCCCTGGAAGAAGGCAGGTCCTCGCCGCTGGCAGCTGATCTGTTCCAGTTCCCGCACGTGAAGCGCGTTTTCATCGCGAGCAACTTCATTACCATTACCAAGGGCGACGATGTTGCCTGGGAAGAGGTTTTGCGCGACACGAAGCAGTTTATCAAGATTTATTTTGAAGAAAACCACCCGGTATTCGAGCAAAAAACGATCGATAGCAACACTTTGATCGTCGATGCACGGGATTCCGATACGGTACAGAAGATCAAGGCCGCATTGGATCAATATGTACGGCCGGCGGTTGAATCGGACGGTGGGGCGATTAACTTCCATTCGTTCGACGAAGGCTCGGGCGTGGTGAAAGTGCTTTTGCAAGGCTCTTGCAGCGGCTGCCCGTCATCGACACTCACATTGAAAGCCGGTATCGAAAACTTGCTTACCCGCATGGTACCGGATGTAAAAGAAGTAGTAGCAGAAGGCGTTTAATGCATCAAACATACACATTACAAACCCTGTCGTAACCCGACAGGGTTTCTTTTTATAATGTGTTTTGTTAGTTTCGGCGCATGAAGGCACCGCTGGAAGCATTTTTAGACCGTATCGAGGCATTACAATCTACCGGTAATGCATTGTTCCCCAAAGGCATCTTCCCGGCGCAGCGGTCCAACTCCATGATCGGTTATCGGCGCCCCGATACCACGATGTTCTTTTCCGCGATCATTGCATTCACGCTTCAATCCATCCGAAAGCATTGCAGCACGGAAAGCCAGGCGCAGATAGATTCCATCATCGCATTGGTAACCGCCAATTATCCTGATTTTCAAAATAAGGACGGTTTAAAAACCTATAATTTCTGGAAAACAAAACCCTCGCGTCACTTCCCTAACGGTCGTTGGTTCCGCCGTTTCGAGCATTTCCGCATTCCCGACGACATCGACGACACCGCATTCGCCTACCTGACCACGAGCCCTTCTCAAGAGGAATTGTTTTGGCTAAAAGAAAAACTGACGCTCCACGCCAATGGCACCAAACTCTGGATCAGGAATACGTATCCCGAGTACCAGCAGCTGCGCGCCTACTCTACCTGGTTTGGCAAGAATATGTATGTGGAGTTCGACGTGAGCGTGCTGAGCAATATGCTGTACTGCATTCTGCATTATAAGTTACCCTTGAATGTGCATGACGAAGCCAGTTTGGAATACATCCGTTCGATCATCGAAACGCGCCGGTACGTTCATGCGCCTTTTCGCTGCGCACACCAGTACCCGCGCACGCCGCTGATCATTTACCACGTATCAAGGCTTATTGCGGCATTTGATCCGCCTGCATTACGGTCAATCAAAGCGCAATTGATCGGCGATACCGAAAACCTCTTGAAAACTACCCGCAACCACATGGACCGGGTTTCGCTGGCCACGTCGCTCATGCGGTTTGGCATCCGGACGGAACGCATTCCAGTTGAATCGTTTACTGCAAATGATTTCAAAGGCTTTTACTTTTTCATAGCCGGGCTGCTTACCGCTTACGAAAATCCGGTGCTCTACAAATTGTCGGTGAACCCGCTGGTACACATGCACTGGACCTGCGAGGCGCATTGCTGGACGCTTTTAGCGGAATACGAGGCGCTTTGGAACCAGCAACAGGTAAATGGCGCTTTACCATTATCCAATCCCAGCTAGCGAATGGCAGACCACACGATATCCTTAAAGCTCCGCGAAATCATCCGCGAAACCGACGACGCCAAGACATTCGTTTTCGAAACCCTCGACGGCAGCGCGTTGCATTACAAGGCCGGCCAGTTCCTCACCTTCCTCATCAACATGCACGGGCACGAGGTACGCCGCTCCTACTCGATGAGCTCGGCGCCGGGTGTGGATGCATTTCCTGCCATCACCGTTAAAAGGGTACCTAATGGCGAGATTTCCCGGTTCTGGATCGATCTCGTGAAAGCAGGCGACCTTTTCACGGTACTGGCTCCTTCGGGCAGGTTTGTATTGGAGAAAGAAGACGCCGGAACCCGCGACATTGTGCTTATAGGCGCCGGCAGCGGCATAACCCCGCTATTTTCACTGTTAAAACAAACCCTCACCCAGGAAACGCAGAGCCAGGTAACCCTCATTTACGCGAGCAGGAACATACGCAACACGCTTTTTTGGAAAGATATTATCCATTGGCAGGAACGGTTTCCCGAACGGCTTCGGGTAATCCACATTCACAGCCAGCCTACCGAAGAATGGACGGGCATTCAGGGGCGCATTAACAACACGCGGCTGGAACAGCTGGTAAATCAATCCATCCGTTTCAAACGTGAAGACGCCCGCTTCTTCATTTGCGGGCCGTTCGAACTGATGCGTTCCGCAGGCATTACCCTGCATTTCATGGGTTTCCGGGGCGAGCAAATCCGCAAAGAAAATTTCGTGATCCCCTCTCCGCCTCCCCCGCCACCGGTTTCCTACCCACATTACATTAAACTTGATTTTCGCGGCTCGACGCACAATCTGCTCATTCCGGCGCATTCGACAGTACTGGATGCCGCATTGGCCGAAGGTATACAGCTCCCATACAGCTGCAAGGGCGGGCGCTGCGCCTCATGCGCGGCCGTGTGTACGAGCGGGAAAGTGCATATGAGCGTGAACGAAGTTCTCACCGACCGTGATCTCGCAGAAGGCTGGATTTTAACCTGTTCGTCCTACGTGGACAGCGACGATGTAGCGATCGAAATCAGGCAGGAGTAAAACAAAGAAGCGTACAGACGATGCCGTACGCTTCATTAAGGTTTAGGATTAAAGGAATTTCAGTGAAAGAATTCCTGAAAAGGTTAAGTGTTAGGAATATTAAAGAATAAAATTTTCTTTCTTATCTTATTTACAAAATTACTTGCCAAATCGGTTTTTCCTAATAAAATTTAAAAAAGTGTTCGAGCACGCAATCGAAAAGGTTCGTTGGGTTCGTGCACACCATTGATTACAAATAGTCGTTTATAGTCAGGTAAAACTAATGGCCAGCGCTTAAAATCTCAAATTTATTATAAATAAAATTCGAAAAATTTTGTTCAGCATAGTTGCCTTTCACTAAAACACACTATTTAGTCCATCTTCATAATTACTTGTTAGATTTGCTGAACGGAACTGAAAAATCCCTTGAATAATAGTCGAGTGTGAAAAAGAAAATTGTCAGAATCAAAGATATAGCGGAAAAGGCGCAAACCTCCAAAGGCACCGTCGACCGC
The DNA here is from genome assembly GCF_900101885.1 of Dyadobacter soli. Lineage (GTDB taxonomy): Bacteria > Bacteroidota > Bacteroidia > Cytophagales > Spirosomataceae > Dyadobacter > Dyadobacter soli. The sequence goes on from NZ_FNAN01000008.1 coordinate 213,421, forward strand.
GTGTTACATAATCGTGGAAGAGTGGCCGACGATGTGCGCGAGCGAATCCTGGCCATCATCAAAGAGCTGAATTACGAGCCTAACCTGATCGCCCAATCGCTGAAATCACAGCGCGCTTTCAACCTTGCAGCCCTTATCCCTGACCCCAGCCTCGACTCGTATTGGGAAGCGCCGCATAATGGTCTTGAAAAAGCCGAGAAGGAGCTCCGGCAATACGGCGTACACATTACCAAGTTCATATTCAATTCGCATTCCGAGCCTTCCTTTATCGCGAAAGCCAAAGAAGTGGGCCGCGAACATCCCGACGGCCTGCTGATCGCGCCGATATTTTACAAAGAAGCATTGCCGTTCTTCCAGGAATGGGCCGAAATGGGCATTCCTTATGTGCTTTTTAACACGCAGATCGAGCATGTGAACCCGCTGTGCTACATCGGGCAGGATTCGTACCGAAGTGGGTCGCTGGCGGCTAAAATCCTGCGTTTCGGACTGCATTCACCGGGTACGGTACTCGTGGCGCACGTGAATGAGGACATTTCCAACTCCGCGCATTTGATCACGAAGGAAGAAGGTTTCCGCGATTATTTCAAAGGCGAGCAGCTCGAAGAGACGTTTAAGGTGATCAGTAAGGAAATTAATTTCCCGGAAGAAGAAGGCCTGGACAAACAGCTCGACGATCTCCGCAAACAATATCCCGACCTCGCTGCGGTATACGTTACCAATTCCAAGGCATTCGAAGTAGCCGCTTACCTTGAAAAGAATGCATTGACGGATATTAAACTGGTGGGATATGACCTCATCGGCCCGAATCAGCAATATCTCAACAAAGGCGTCATCGACTTCCTGATCAACCAGAACCCGCTCGGGCAGGGTTACTGGGGCATTCACCAGTTAGCCAACCACCTGATCTTCAAAAAGGAGATCCCGGCGATCAAGTTCCTGCCGCTGGATATTATTACGAAGGAAAACCTGGATTACTACCTCGATCCGCAGTAGTCATTTGTCAGATTTGGTCATTTGTGGTCAGGTGTTGTCACTTGTGGTCAGGAATTGTACAGTAAGAAATGCAGCAAATCGCGTAGCGATGAAACGTTGGTAGCAATCGAACCGAATAATGTATTCGAAAATGCCGTCAGGCATGTAACAACAATGCGCTGTTGTTGCATGCCTGACGGCATTTTTTGGCGTAATCTATCGGGTTACATTCCTACCGATATTACATGCCTAACGGCATTTAGCTACCGACCAATTTAATAATTGAACGTACCTGACCACTACCTGACTATTCTTGACAAAACCTGACAACTTTTCCTCCAAGCTCCAAATACGTCGCAGCGTTACAAATCCCCAAACTGGCTATACATTTCTTTCAGCTTCGGTTCGGTTTCCTTCGCGCGTATGTCTTTCCGGAGCGCTGTCACGCCCTGAATGTCGGTCAGCAGCCCCAGCGCCTGGAATGCGCCGAAACGTACGAAATAGGAAGAATTGTCGCGCGCGAGGCCTTCGAGTACCGGAATGCTTTTGCGCTGGATATCCTGCTTCGATTTAATAAGGTACTTACCAAAAACTTGCAGGAAGTTGTATTTCTCGGTTGGTTTCATCGCCTTCATTTTGGTCAGGAACCAGTCGAAGCGCTCTGGCTGGGCGAGGCCGGCGTAATAGTTGCCTACCGAGGTAATAATGGCGTCGTTAGGCGAATTTTCGAACTGCGCCGCTACTTCCGCGGCATCGTTCGGCTGGCTCATCAGGTATTTCTCGATGGCTACCGAGGCTACGAGGTAGGAGCTGTCGGTCAATGCGGCTTTGAAAATCGGATCACTGTTGTTGTCTCCAAATGAAGCGAGGGTAATGATCGCCTCCGAGCGTACCTGCGGGTGCGGGTCTGTTTGCGCGCGGTTTTGAATTACTTTTTCAATGTCTGCAAAACCCTCTCCCGCATATTCCGCAAAGTTACTGATCGCCATCTGGCGCAGCTTCCAGAACGGATCGTCCATGGCCTTTACCAGGATTTTACGGGCAGTAGTATCGGCCAAGGCACCTTCCAGTGAGGCTAATGCTTCGTATTTATGGAGAAAACGTTCGGAATTGACATATTGAAACTCCATTTCCGGCCTGTTTTTGTCATGCTCGATCACCGCCAGCAGGTTCGCGTCCGCATCAAATACGACCAAATCCGGTTTTTTCGCAGCGGGGAATTCGAGTGTCTGGGTCACTTTATCCACCACCACGTCGTAGCGGCTCTTTTTGCCTGAAACCCACACATCTACTTTCACCGGCAGGCGGTAAACGGTCGTGGCGGTGGTATCCTGCGCCTGTTTTACCTTCAAAACAACTTTTGACTGCGCAGGCACAAATTGCTGGTCGATCTTCAACACGGGGTGGCCCGGTCTGTGGAACCACTGATCGAAGAACCAATTCAAGTCCTGCCCCGTCACTTTCTCGAACGAAATGCGCAGGTCGTCGATCTCTGCGGTACCAAATGCATGGGTTTTGAGGTAATGCTGCAATGCGGCAAAGAAAGCGTCATCGCCCACCTGTGACCGCAGCATGTGCAGAATGCGGCCTCCTTTGGCATAGGAATGCGCATCGAACATATTTTCGCGGTCCTTGTAGAAATACCGGATCATCGGTACCTGCTTCGTTTCCGATTCAGCCAGGTACTCTTTCATTTCCTGCAAATTACCCCAATCGGCTTCAAAACGGCCGTCGTTGTATTCGCTCCAAAGGTATTCCGAGTAATTCGCAAATGACTCGTTCAAAGGCAATTGACCCCATTCTTCCGCGGTAACATAATCACCGAACCAGTGGTGCGCCAATTCGTGGGCGATCACGGCGTCGGAATTACCGTCCACCAGCGAGCGGGCGTCGTTTTGAACGCCTTCTTCATGCACTGTGGCTGTGGTATTTTCCATGGCGCCGGCTACAAAGTCCCGCACGGCTATCTGCGCATATTTCTCCCACGGATATTCAACCCCGAAAATATTGGTAAAAAAGCCCATCATCTCCGGCGTACGGCCAAATATGGCCTCCGCGTCGGCACCGTATCTCGGCTCCACGTAATAGCTCAGTTCGAGGCCGTTCGGCATCATATCCTTCGCCACGGCGAAATCTCCCACCGCTATCATGGCGAGGTAAGGCGCGTGCGGGCGGGTTTGCTTCCAATGGTCGGTGCGAAGGCCTTTTTTGCCTTCTTCCTGCCCAACGAGCAAGCCGTTTGACAGCGTTTTGTAAGTACTGTCAACGGTAATGTAAATGTCCTGGGTAAACTTCTGGTTCGGCGCGTCGATCGTCGGGAACCAGCACGAACTGCCTTCTGTCTCGCCTTGCGTCCATACCTGGCGCGGCTTGCCTTCGTCGAGGCCATCCGCATTGATAAAATAGAGCCCTTTGTCGGAAGCGCTGTCGTCCTCCTTGCCTCTCGGAACGTCGTTCGGCTTGGCGGTGTAATCGATTTTTACAAAAAGCGTGTCTTTGCGGGTATATTCCTGCCCCAGCTTGATGATCAGCTTCCGCTTGTCGTAGGTGAATTCCAGTTTGCCTTTAACCTTTCCCGCTACCTCTTCCGTGGTCAGGTCTCCGTATTCGGTATTCGCTTCGAGCAATGCGATGCCTTTCACATCAAACCCTTTCGCATCGAGTTCGAGGGTATTCTGCGGATAAAAATGCGGTGTAAACTTCAATATCGCCGACGCGGGCACCTGCTGTTTGACCCAATCCAGTTGTACATCCAGCCTGGTATATAAAATGTCGCTTTTGCGGGCTCTTTCCGGCCGGTAAGGACCTTGCTTGGTTACGGTACCGGGGTTTCTTCTGTAAAGTGTGTCGGCATCGGCGCCGGGCATTGCCAGCGCGCTGTATGAAAGAGAAAGTATGCCAAAAAGTGTAAAGATCAATCGGTTCAAAGAAGGCCTTTTAATATTACCGGTCATATCCGCTTTCTGATTGATTGCTAGGAAGTAAGTCAATGTAAATAAGTTAATAAACGATTTTCTGATTGCCGGGACATCGTTACACCCGCAGCAGCGCACCCGCTTCTGCGGCCCTTCTGGCCGGGATGTACGAAACAACCATAGTTATCATAACGACAATCACGCCCGTGTAGAGTATGTCTTCCCAAATTAATTTAACCGGGTAAGCATCCACCAGCGAGGTGGTCATACCCATCGAAACAAGTCCGTACCGTATTTGCAGCCAGCAGATTGCAACTCCGCCCAAAAGCCCCGCAATCGCGCCCGAGAATGCCACAATCGCCCCCTCGGCCAAAAAGATCTTCCGGATCAGCGACTGCGTTGCGCCCATGGCATACAGCATCGACACATCGTTCTTCTTCTCGATCGCTAACATACTGAGCGAGAAAAAGATATTGATTGCGGCCACTAAAATAATCAGCGAAAGGGTCACTGCCACAAAAAGCTTTTCCATTTTTATTGCGCGGAGCAGATCCGCATTCAGCGAATCCCGGTCTTTCACTACAAAAGCCTTGCCCAGCTTCGCGCCAATTTCCTCGCTGATATCCTTTTCGGCATAACCCGGCGTGAGATAAACTTCCAGCGCCGACAGCTCGCCGCTGTAGCCCATCAGGCCAGCTACCTGTTTCAATGGGGCGATAATGTAGTCGTCGTAGCGCGATTCAATGGAAAACACGCCGCCAGGACGCAGATTGAGCTGGTTGAATGCTTCGGGGGAAGTCAGGTTGAGCGTTTTGGTACCGGTGCGCGGGTAGAGCAGTTCGAGCGGGGTAAAAATGTCTTCCAGGGAAATCGACAATGCATTCCGGATGCCCTCCGCAATAACCGCATAGGGCGTGCCATTGCTGCCGATCAGCTGCAATGTCCCCTCAACCATGGCGGTATCGAGCTGTTTCTGCTGCTCGAATGTGCTATCGACGCCTTTGAGGCGGATAATCGTTTGCTGGTTGCCATACCGGGCCAGTGCATTGTCTTCGATCACTTGCGTCACCAGCCTCACGCCTTGTACCGATTTCAATTCGCCCATCAATGCAGGCGTCATTTTGAACCGCTTGCCTTCCGCGGGCACAATGCGCACATCCGCGTCGAAAGTTTTGAAAATCTTCCGGTTGAGGTCTTCCATGCCGTTGAACACCGACAATACCACTACCATAGCCATCGTCCCGACCGCCACGCCGGCCATGGCAATGCGCGCGATCAGACTGATGAAACTTCTTTTGTTACGCGAAAAAAAGTAGCGAACGGCAATCCGGTAGGAAATGTCCATGATAGCTCAGCCTTGAAATCAGTAGGTTTCCTCCTCCTCGTCGGGCTGTGCGGGCGGGATCACCAGGTCGGCGAACAACTGATCCATTTTGGCTGCGTATTCGGCAGTGTCGTCGATATAAAATTGCAGGTGCGGCACGATCCTCAACTGGTGACGGACGCGCTCGGCGAGCTTCTGGCGAATGAAACGGGTATTTTCCCGGATCGTTTCCAGCAGCATGGTTTTATTTTTATCCGGCAGGAAGCTCAGGTATGCCCGGGCAATGCTCAGGTCGGGCGTTACCCGCACGGCAGTGATCGTCACGAAGGCGCCGTGGGTAAGGTGCTGTGCATCCTTCTGAAAAATCTCGCCCAGGTCCTTTTGTATCTGCCTGCCTACTTTTTGTTGTCTTTTCGATTCCATATTGTGAACGTCGTTCCCTCTCTCCTTTCAATAAGTACAAATATCCATACTTATTTTGTTTTTGTGGAACCCGGCATTGTAATTTCGTGAAACTTATTTCCCGTCAGAGATTTAATCCACCTACCGCTTGCTTAGTTTTTTTCGCGTAAATGCACGGTACCAGACCATCAGCTTAGTAGTATTCTTCCTGCTGCTCCGTCTCCCCTTTTTCCTGGGAGGCGCGCCGTTGCTGATACCCGAACTGAGCTGGATGCTCGTAGGCGAGCAAATGGGCCGCGGATTTATGCTCTACCGCGATGTGTGGGACAATGTAAGCCCGTTTTCGGGCCTCACCTACTGGCTTATCGACAGCCTCTTCGGCCGTGCGCAATGGGTATACCAGCTGGCTGCCATGGGCGTTTCGCTCGTGCAGATATTGTATTTCAATTACGTTATCTATTCCCGCGACGTTTTCCCTGAGCGTACTTACCTGCCCGGCGCGTTGTATGCGTTGTTTCTGAACATTTCGTTCGATATGGGCACATTATCGCCCATGCTGCTTGCAAATACATTCCTGCTTTTTGCATTCGGTTCTATCGTAAAAATGCTCGTAAGAAGAGAGGTGACGACCCAGGTTTTCGAGCTGGGGCTCTATATCGGTATTGCTACGCTGTTCTACCTGCCCGCGTCGCTGTTCATGATCTGGGCATTCCTGGCATTGCTGTTCTATACCGGCTCTACTTTCCGGCACCATTTGCTCGGGTTGTTCGGCTCGGTATTCCCGCTGCTGATGGTGGTGTTGTTTTTCTATCTTAACAACGGCATCGAAAGCCTCAACAGGAACCTCCTTACCTCTGTATTTCAGGTAAAACAATACAACCTCAACGACTTTTCATCCCTGCTCGCCTCGCTCCTGCTGCCGCTGGGCTTCGGGATCATGGGTTTTATGCGGATATTCACAACGCTCCGGTTTGTGAACTACCAGACGCGCATTCAGCAGGTAATGGCGCTATGGTTCATCGCGGCGGTATTCACGATCCCGCTAATGCAGTTTCTGGCGCCGATGCAGTTTGTGATCTTCGTCCCGCCGGCAGCATTCTTCGCCACGCATTATTTCCAGAGTTTCAAAAAGAACAGCTGGGCCGACGAGTTGCAGTTCACCCTCATGGGCGCGATGATCGTTTTGATACAATATCAGGGATTGAGGGGAGTATTACCCGGCGTTGCAATGGGTAAGCTCGAAAACCTGCGTGCCAAGCCGGCCAGTTTGCCGGAGCAGATCAAGAACAAACGCATCCTGGTGTTGGGGCAAAATTCAGGGGAGTATATCAATAATTTCACCGCCACGCCTTACCTCAACTGGGAGCTGGCGAGCTACGATTTGCAGAACCTCGACAATTTCGACAGCGTGATCCACGTCTATGACAATTTCCGCAAAGACCCGCCTGAATTTGTGATTGATAAGGTGAATATCATGCCGAAACTCCTGAACCGGGTTCCGGCATTGAAAAAGCAGTATATCCAGAGCCCCTGGAAAGGTGTATACCAAAGGGCTTACTAGCAGGAAATCTTGTCGACACGCGTCTGGTGACGGCCGCCTTCGAATTCAGTACTTAAAAATGCTTCCAGGCTGGCCAATGCGGTTTCCAGCTCGATAAAACGCACGGGAAAGCAAATCACATTCGCATCGTTATGCTGGCGGGCCAATGGTGCCAGCGGCAGGTCCCACACGAGTGCGGCGCGTACGCCCTGATGCTTGTTCGCGGTAATGCATACGCCCTGCCCGCTCCCGCAAAGCAGCACGCCTTTTTCGAACTCCTTGCTTTCCACACCACTCGCCACCGGATGCGCAAAATCCGCGTAATCCGCCGAGTCGGCACTGTATGTCCCGAAATCCTTCACGTCGAAACCGTTGGTGGTAAGCCAGTCGATAACCGGTTGCTTGTAGGGGAAACCTGCATGGTCGGAGCCGATAGCAATTTTTCTCATTACTTTTTTGTTAATTACAGTCCACCGTTCGTTAACCACAGCGGACATGGTGAAAAGTTTTTTATTATTGGTGTTAATGGTACAAAGTTACCATTATACTGATCAACAACTCAATTGAATGCTAAATATGAGTGAAGAAGTAAAACCAACCAACGGAGAATTAGTGGACGTTTCTCTCCTCAACCCGGCGGTCCCGGAAGATGAGAAAAGGATCAAGGAGGCGTTTGAAGACCGCAATTGGAACGAAATCAAGAGTGCCGACTCATGGGTTGTGTTCAAGGTAATGGCCGAATTCGTGGAAGGATTTGACAAACTGGCCAAAATCGGCCCGTGCGTTTCCATTTTCGGTTCTGCCCGTACTTTGCCCGACAATCCTCACTATAAAACAGCGGAAGATATCGCGGCGAAACTGGTACGTCACGGCTATGGTGTGATCACCGGTGGCGGCCCCGGTATCATGGAAGCGGGTAACAAAGGTGCATTCGAACAGGGCGGAAAGTCCGTCGGACTGAATATCAAATTGCCCTTCGAGCAGCACAGCAACCTGTACATCGACCACGACAAGAGCATTAACTTCGATTTCTTTTTCGTACGGAAAGTAATGTTCGTCAAATACTCGCAGGGCTTCATCGTCATGCCGGGCGGCTTCGGCACGCTCGACGAGCTTTTTGAGGCGATGACGTTGATCCAGACTAAAAAAATCGGCCGTTTCCCGATCGTACTCGTCGGTACCGATTATTGGTCGGGCCTGATCGAGTGGATCAAAGGAACGATGCTTACCGAGCACAATATCAACCCGGAAGACCTGAAACTGATCAGCCTGGTAGATACACCCGATGAAGCGGTGCAGGTAATCGATAAATTCTATTCAAAATACCTGCTGAAACCCAACTTCTAGCAATGACATTTGCTCCAAACTGGGTTCTCCAAACGGGGTTCTCCAAACTGGGTTCTCCAAACGGGGCCATACTCCTCAAAACGAGAGGTATGGCCCTATTTTTTGTATCGTCGCTTCGTCCAGCACCTTCACATTCCGCAATTCTTCCAGCGAACGGAACGGCCCGTGCTGCGTTCGGTAATTCACCAATACCTGCACCTGCTTTCTGTTTCGCAAATACGGATGTCTTCCCAGCTCCTCGCCGGTAGCCGCATTTACGCTGATCTTTTTAACATTACTCAAAACTTTCGCATTACGCCTCAATTCCGACAATGCCAGCGAATCCAGCCCGTAAACCTCACTGAACTGGTCCGCGGAATGAAAACCGCCGAGCCCATCGCGAAATTTCAGAATACGCTGCGCCAGTTTGGTGCCGATACCTTTCAGACGAATGAGGGCTGTTGTATCGCATTGATTGATATCGAATACCTGGATGCTGCTTTTAAATTCCTGCCGGGCAGGCGTTTGTGAATTCGTTTTGGAAGACTTGATTTGAATGCCCTCGAAAACCGGTTTCTGATCTTTTATGGAAATGTATCTTTCCAACCGGGCGTACAGTTCAGGCGGGAAATCGTAAATCTTCATTAAATCCTCGTTCTGCCGGAACTTCCCACCCTTACTTCTGAATTTTTCAATGCGCCGCGCGATAAATGCAGGAATACCGACACCCCTCAGCTCCCGCTCCGAGGCGGTATTCGGGTCAAAGCTGACCAATTTTATTTGCTCGGGTTTGAATGCGGTCGGCCCGTTCGCGGCAGCTCGTGCGCGCGGCCTGTATTTCGTCTGCTGCTGTTTTTCCAACAGTAATGCAATGCTATCGAGTACCCTGCGCTCAGGTGGCGGGCTGCCGGCGGGGACAAAAGGCAAAATCCAGCGCCTGAAAAAGAAGGGCGCCCAGATCATTATCGCGCAGCATACCATCATCACCAGCGCACCGCGCGCTTCTTTCCGGGATATTCCGAAGAAGTCCTGCAAACCATTTAAAATTTTCTGATACATAAGTCAGGGATTTGTTTCCCATTGTTACGTAGCATCGGTGATTTGGTAACAGGTTTTAAAACACAAATGAGCAGACGGTAAGCCGCCTGCTCATTTGCACGATTATTAATACTGTTTCTTATTGATTCACATACACGCTGCCTGCGCTGGCCGACAATGTTACCGGGATACCACCGCCATTCATTTTGCCTTGTACGCGGTCTTTTTCCACCGAGCCGTCGAAGTTTTTAAGCGGTATAGCCACTTTGTTACCTTTCAGGTTCAGGTCGACGCCCTTATCCAGCGGCATGCTCACGCGCACACTGCCGGCTGATGTGGAAAGGTCTACATATTTACCCAGCGATTTCAATTCCAGTTCGATGCTGCCCGCGCTGGTGCTGGCGCGCACGCTGCCCGAAACACCGGCCAACCGTACCGAACCTCCCGAGGTACCTGCATCGAGCGAACCATCTACACCCTCGCCGCGAATGCTTCCGCCGCTGGTATGCGCCACGATGTCCCCATTGAGTTTGTTTAGTTCAATGCTTCCACCGGAAGTTTTAAGCTCGATCTTACCTTTCAACTCATTGGCCCTGATACTGCCGCCGCTGGTATGCAGGTTGATATCCTTACTGCAATGCGCCACATCGATGCTGCCGCCCGAAGTCCGGCCGTTGATTACGCCGTCGAGGTCGTCAATTTTCAGACTACCGCCGCTGGTGGTGAAATTCTGCTGGCCGGTCAATGCGGCAATTTTAATGCTGCCGCCGCTGGTTTTGAGGTTGGTAGCCACATTACGCGGCGCCATTACTTTGAACGCGATCGAAATGTTCCGTTTCTCGTTCCATTGCTGGTTATTTTTCCTTTTTGCCGTGGCAATCACCTTGCTGCCTTCGGTGCCGATCAGGATATCGTAGTCTTCGAGGCGGTCTTCGATTTCTTCTTTGGTGAGTTGTTTATTGCCGTTCCAGCCATTGCCGCGCACGTACATTTCCACTTTGAAACCGTCGGATTGCCCGCCTGTGACGGAGATCGAGCCACCGGAAGTTTCAACCTGTAATTCTTTTAGGGATGAGCCGTTGAAGTTTTTTGTAACGTAAGGTTTGTCATCATCGCCTTGTGCATACGCACTCACGAAACAAAGCGCGGACAGGACGAAAGTTAGTAGTTGTTTAATTTTCATGGGATTCTGTGATTTGTTTGACCAATGATGTAAATCCCGGAACCCAGGTTGCATGCAATGCTTTTAAAAGTTACATTCAGGTACAGTTTTTGCTCATAACAAACCAAAATCAGTCATTATCATGAAAACATACCGCGTAAAAGCCGTCCGTGAATCAGAGGAACAACTGGTACTGGAAGTCCTCCAAAACCTCCAACGAAAAGGAACGATTGTATTTGAGGAAGAGCAGGATGGAAAGCAGGCCTGGACCAGCCCTAAAGCAGCTACACCTGCCACGGAAGAGCAGGTGCAGGAGATTATTGATGAAGCGGAGTTGATTCCTTATTATTCCGAACAAGAGGCTAAGAAAATCCTCAATTTGTAGGGATTATTTTTTGTGAATTTCAATGACTTTAATTTCGTCGAACGTTGCAGTGCGGCCCCAGCCGCATTGTACGGTACTTTTCGAGCCTGTCAGGCTGTATTTCAAACGGACGGGCGTAAAGCTGTAATATTCTTCGATCTTGCCCAGCTCCTTTTCGATTTTCGCAAGGGACGCTTCGCTCGGAAGCAGCGATGTGGTAGAATCCTTCGCGTTAATGGCGAAATGCCATGAGCAACCGTCGGTGGCTAGCATATTCGTCCAGGTAGCATCTGCTTCGTAAACCTGTTCGTTGATATCGCCGCTCTCGTCGTGGCAGCCGATCCAGGCCAGCAAACCGAATAAAACAATCAGACCTTCATCGTTATGGGGTTTAATGTGAGGGAGAGACACGCCCTTTTCCGAATTAGTTGGAAGCAAATTACATTTCAGGCTTTTTTAGAAATCCTGCAAACCATTTCCCCGATTCCTTCACCGTACGTTCCTGGGTTTTGAAATCCACAAACACCAGGCCAAAGCGCGCCGAGTACCCATGCGCCCATTCAAAATTATCCAGTAACGTCCACGCGAAATAGCCGGTAATATTCACCCCCTCATTTTTTGCTTTCAGAACGGCATCCAGATAGGCCTGGTAATACGCTTGCCGGCCCGGGTCGTCCACCTTTCCGTCCTTCACTTTGTCTTTGAATGCGGCGCCATTTTCGGTAATGATCAGTTCGCGGACGCCGTTGTAGCGCTGAAACTGTTTCAATATTTCATACATCCCGGCCGGACTGATCTCCCAGCCCAAACCCGTCGTAGGTACATTCCGCAGCGTGGCCGGTACCTCTTTCAGCCACATTACCGGCGCGAGGTAAGAATGCTGGACTACCACACTGAAATAGTTTTGCAGACCCCAGAAGTCGAAATCGAATTTCAGTCGCTCGCGGTCGCCTTCGCGCATGAACCTTTTGATATTGGACAAAAAAGGAAACGCGTCTTTGGGATACCCCAACCCTAATGCGGGCTCGATAAAAAGCCGGTTCATGAGCGCATCCGCCCGCCGGGCCGCCCTTACATCCGCGGCACTCTGACTGTTCGGTACCACATAAGAACAGGAAATGGCATTGCCAATGCGTGCATCCGGCAGCAGCCGGCGCAACACCCTGCCCCCTTCCGCCTGGCTCAGCGCCAAATGGTGCACCACGGGCAGAAAATTATGAATGCCGGTGTTGCCGGGCGCATGCTCACCGGTGGTGTAGCCAAGTCCTGCAACGGCCATCGGCTCGTTCAGCACGATCCAGTGCCGCACGCGATCGCCGAATGCATGGCCGCATATAGCGGCATACTCGGCAAACCACTCCACAATACGCCGGTTCTTCCAACCGCCGGATTTTTCCAACACCTGCGGCAGATCCCAATGGTACAGCGTAATCCACGGCTCAATACCCAGCGCAATGCATTGGTCGATCAGCCGGTTGTAATAATCTATCCCCGCCTGGTTCACGCGCCCGTGCCCGTCGGGCAATATGCGCGACCATGAGATCGAAAACCGGAACTCCTCAAACCCCAGCTCCTTTACCAGTTCCAGGTCCTGCTTGTAACGGTGGTAAAAGTCACAAGCTTCCCGCGCATGGTCGCCGTTCCGGATCTTGCCTTTTTTCCTGGCAAAAACATCCCAGACACAATCGCTGCGGCCATCCTCATGCACGGCGCCTTCTATCTGGTATGCGGCGGTTGCCACACCCCATTTAAAATTACTTCCGAAATCCTCACGCGATAAGGAGCCCGGCGTTGCCGGTGCATACCCGGTTTCTTTTTTATGTTGGTTAGTAGTCGTTGTCAAGCCTGTGCCTGTTTCATTGAGGTACGAAAGTTAAAACTAATATGTAAACAAAAACCCTTCGTCCGGAAACTGCGGACGAAGGGTTTTTGAAATGACCGGTGGGTTGGCTCCGGGAGCGCTTACCGCACAACCAGGATTTTACGCATCAGCGGACCGTTGTTGATCTTCACGTAGTAAGTTCCCTGCGACAGTTTTGTCAGGTCTACTTCGTTGGATGAATCCGGTGTAGCGTTCAGCACCAATGCACCTGTCTGAGCGTAAACTTTCACGTTCGTTACCAACTGGTTGCTGGTTACCTTGATACGGTCCACAGTCGGGTTAGGATACACATTCAGCTGCTCCTGGCCGTCGAATTTCAGGCTCTTGATCGCGCTGTAAGCGAATGTTTCGTCCAGATCCACCATTTTCAGTCGATAAAGGTTCACTGCCAATGGATTAGTGTGGGTATAGGTATATGTTTCGAGTTCTTTGCTTTCGCCTTTTGCGTCAACCTGTGCGAGTGCAGTCCAGTTCTGGCCGTCTTGGCTGTGCTGTACTTCGAAGTAAGCAGAGTTGCTTTCCGAGGTAGTTGCCCATGCCAACTGTGCCAATGCTCCTTCTTTTTTCGCAGAGAATGATGAGAGCGTTACAGGCAATGGAGGACCAGAGAAAGTAAGACATGCATTGTCTACCAGAAGGTCGTTTCCATTGGACGACAGCAACACACGTACATATTTACTGCCCGACGGAACGGTTCCGCCCAAAGTATATTTCTGAAGACCCCAGGTTCCGCTGTTAAGTGCCTTTGTAACGTCTTGTGTGATTTGACCAAGTTCTGTCAGAGCCTCGTTCAGGAACACCAGCTGGATTTTCTGACTGTTTGAACTGCCATAAGCCGCATAGATAGTCAGGGAAACCTGATTTCCTGTGGTTGTAAACAATTCAACATCCTGCCAGAACTTGCCTGCTCCGCTCAATTTCGCGCCATTCACACCGCATACCGCATAAATAGACTCTACTGACAGTGAACCTGTTACTGACCAGTTGTCCGTACCGCTTTCGAAGCTTGGGTTTTTCAGGGTATTACCATTACATTCCTGGCAAGTCACCGGTGGCGTAACAGTTGTACAGATTGCATCTACTTTGAAGTAATCGCCTGTGGACTCAACTGTAAAGCGGGCTTTCACAGCACCGGCAGGAGCAGTTGCCGAGAGATCGAATTTTTTCAATTGATTGTCTGTCACGATGTAATCCATCAGAACTCGCGATGAATCTCCCAGCAAAGTACCGGCACCGTCATAGAAAGTAATTTTGAAGTAATGTCTGTTTGAAGAGTTATTGACGTGTGTACCGCCGTAAGCGCTTAATTGAATCTGTGTTCCTGGCACCATTGAAATATCCTGCCAGATTTTTCCTTTTTTGTAAAGCAAGCCGTTGCTCGAACCGCACATTTCGTATGCTCCGTCTTTGGAGAAGGTAGCACCCGAAGTTCCGGCAGCATATTGCCAGTCAGCCGTGCCATTCTCGAAACTTGCATTCTTGATATATTTGTTGCTGTCAACGCAATCGCAAGCCACAGGGACCTTCACTTTCAAACAAGCGCCGTCGATTTTCAGATAGTTCTTCTGAGCATAGGCCTGAACACGCACTTTCACGGTATTTGCAGGCGCCGTTCCGGTCAGCGTATATTTTTGCAAGCTACTGCCATTACCAACTTCATAGTCTACCTGCTGAACTACCTTATCACCCACCTGCTGGCCGCTTGAATTAAGAAAAACCAGGGTGATAGTATGGTCATACTGGTTTTTGTGCGTACCTGCATATACGGTGAGGGTCACCTCGTTCCCCGGCGTAACATTCACGTCCTGATAAATCTTCGCGGCGTTGTCATTCTTATCGCCGAGCAAACCATTTTTTTCACCGCACACGTCGTAACCTGTGCTGGTGCTAAACGTGCCGTAGGATTTCGTCCACCCGGTCAAACCACTTTCGAAGCTCCCGTTGGTCAACTTGTTACCATCACAATCGCAACCGCTGGTTGCATTGGCCTGGAAGGCGAAGCCCAGGCTCAATATTAAAAGGGTAAAGAGAAACGTAAAATTTTTCATAACGTATTTGATTTGTAATTGATTAGCTGAATGGCTTGTCAACAAAATGTACGCTACAAAGGTAAAAATTAGATGTTCAGAAAATAGCACTTTTTTTATATGACAAAGTGAGATTAAATATGTTTATCTCAAATTTTTAACTATTTCTAAATCGATTTTAAGAATTATTTCTACAAGTTTAAACCTAATTAATTATCCAAAATAAGCACTTTTTGACCAAAAACTATTCTAATACAGTTTCAAACTGATTGCATATACGTTTAAAATTAGTAATATCACTTTTTCAATATACTACATAGATTGTCCATACATTCCCCGCACCCGGCGGTTACATGAAAACAAAAGATAATTTTGCCGTAACCCCGGTCACAGACGGTTTTCATGCAGCCACCCCGACATGATCTTCGTTCACCCCAAAATCATCGTTTAGTCACAATCGTGACGGGGCTTCAAGTAAAACTTCTACACTTACTAATTACGAAAGGGCTGTTTTGGGCGACCAAATGCCCATTTTGACGAACTAACGGCACTTGCTGGAAATGTCCGTTTCTGTGGCTATCAATGAGTTTTCACTGAAGAATTTCGACAAAACTTTTTTTCATAAAAAACCCGGCTTCTACAAGCTTTGTTTTGAATGCGAATAAAATGCAATCATTTTATTACTGTATTACAGCAGTTTAGCTACATTCTATTCGGATTAATGAAGGATTAGCCCCAAATAA
This sequence comes from Dyadobacter soli, assembly GCF_900101885.1. GTDB lineage: Bacteria > Bacteroidota > Bacteroidia > Cytophagales > Spirosomataceae > Dyadobacter > Dyadobacter soli. The sequence goes on from NZ_FNAN01000008.1 coordinate 229,116, forward strand.
ACTTAGAATGAATAAGAATAAGGCGATAGAAAATACCGCAGGATAGCGGCCCTGGCAGAAGAAAGAGTGAGGTAAAGCACCTCCAGACCAAATAAGTCTCGAGTTATTTTTACAAATGCATTCAAACCTGAAATAGGATTCTAGGCACGTTTTTGTTGCATTACGGGCATAAAAAAGGCTGCGCGGAGCTCTTGAAGGCCTTTACGGATGCGCGATTTCACTGTTCCCAATGGGACCGACAGCTTTTCCGCGGCTTCTTCGTGGGTGTAACCCTGAAAGTAAACGAGCTCGATCGGTGTGCGCCGCTCGGAAGGAAGCCCGGAGACGGCGGTCTTTACATCCATTTCAAAGACAATTTCGCTCCAATTGTCGCCCCACACCTGCTCCATCTCCGTCACTACATCCATGCGGATAACCTTTTGCTCTGTTTTGGAATCGGCCCGGAGCATGTCTATCGCCCTGTTTCGGGCGATGTTCAGCATCCAGGTAAAGAGTGTGCCTTTTTCGGAGGAATAGGATGCGATATGCCGCCAGACTTTCAGAAAGCTTTCCTGTAACACATCAGCCGCTTTCTCCTCGTCCTTGACGATTTTCAGGATCACGCCATACAGCGCAGCCGAATAGTGGTCGTACAAGTACTCGAAAGCACTCCGGCTATTGGTTTTAAGCTTGGCTACCAGCTCGGCTTCCCGGTATCGGACATCATTCCCGCTCATTGTTTCACATTTGCAGATTCACACTACCAGATATCTGGCGTTAGCGGCTGGTTAATATTTCCGTTCCAGCGCAGCTTTCCGGATAACGTGTGTATTTTAAGCGCGAATTGGGGTCTCGGGCCGGAACTACGGGCCTTCGCAATCCCGTATTCTACAATGTGAGAACCATGCTAGGCAATTGAAATTCTTGATGTTATGCTAAAAAAACCTTTTGCAGTACTCATGCTCGCATGCGCAGCAATGGCATGCGGCACCCGCGAGCAAGCAACCGCGCCCCACGACCGTCTGGATAGTATCGCCCGGGAATATGTAAAGCTCGGCCTTTCGATCGGACAGTTCGACGGCGATTTTGTGGATGCCTACTATGGCCCCGACTCGCTCAGGCCCGCAAAAACCGATACCTCGCATTTCCCGAAAGAAACGTTCCTGCAACGGGCGGCAGCCCTGAAAAAAGCCCTTGCCGCATTGGCGACGGGTAATGAGCAGGACACGCTCGCCCACCGTGCCGAATGGTTAACCGCCCAGCTTACGGCATTCGAAAGGCGCATTCACCTATTTTCCGGGACGTTCGTCGCATTCGACGCCGAGTCCAAAGACCTGTTCGATGCCGTGGCGCCCGTTTACGATGAGAAGCATTTTCAAGACCTTATCGCCAGGCTCGACCACCTGCTGCCGGGGCAAGGGCCTATTCCGGCACGGTACCAGCAACTTGCAAACCACTTCCTGATCCCGCAGGACAAGATCGATACCGTTTTCACAACCGCCATCGCGGAGGCCCGCCGGCGAACACTCGCGCATTATGCGTTGCCCGCAGGTGAGGATTTCAAACTTGAATATGTCCACGACAAGCCGTGGTCGGGGTATAACTGGTACAAAGGCAACTACAAAAGCGTGATCCAGATCAATGTAAGCCAGCCAATTTACATTGAACGGGCGATCGATCTCGCATGCCACGAGGGTTATCCCGGACATCATGTGTACAACGCATTGCTGGAAAAGAACCTCTTCCGCGACAAAGGATGGACGGAGATTTCACTCTACCCGTTGTTCAGCCCGCAGTCGCTGATCGCCGAAGGAAGCGCCAACTACGGCATTTCGATGGCTTTCCCCGGTAATGAGCAGCAGGATTTCTGTAAAAAAGTGCTGATGCCGCTCGCCGGCCTGGATACCACCATGGCCGGTGCCTATTTTGAAGCGCTTACGATTCGCTCGGCACTGAACTACGCCCGCAACGAAGTGGCGCGCGGCCTGCTCGACCACGGTATGAGCGAACAGGAGGCGAAGCGCTGGCTTACCGACTACTGCCTGCTTCCCGAAAAAGGCGCGTCGGATTACCTGCGGTTCATTCGTAAATACCGGAGCTATGTGATCAACTACAATTACGGGCAGGACATTATTAAAAAGTACATTGAATCGCAGGGAGGCTCCGCGGCCGATCCGGCCAAAAGATGGGCACTTTTCCAGGCATTGCTCAGCAACGAAAACAAGGCAGGAGACCTCATAAGGAAGTAAAATGCGCTATATTTAACTTCTTTCAGCAATTCCCCTGACCAATCTTGAAAAACTTTAATTTAATCGGCAGAAAGAGCAGATTCCACTTTTTTCTAACCACCTGCATAGCCCCTGCAATGGCGTGCGTGACCATTACAAATGCGCAGGCACAAACGCCTCCGGCCCCGAAAAACTACACTTGTTACAGGGCGGAAAAGAGCATTTCGATCGATGGAAAGCTGAATGAGCGTTCCTGGAAAAAGGCCGCGTGGACTTCGTCGTTCGTAGATATCGAAGGGGACAAAAAGCCGCTTCCCTTGCAAGAAACCCGCGCCAAAATGCTTTGGGATGATCACTATCTCTACATTGCCGCGCAAATCGAGGAGGAGCACATATGGGCTTATCAGGACAAAAAAGACCAGATCGTGTACCTCGAAAACGATTTCGAAGTTTTCATCGACCCGGATGGCGACACCGAGAATTACTATGAGCTGGAAATCAATGCTATCAATAACACATTCGACCTGTTTTTGCCCAAAACTTACCGCAAAGGCGGAAAAGCGCAACTGAAATGGGATATCAAAGGCCTGAAATCGGCGGTATCGGTGGAAGGCACCGTAAATGATGCGAAGGGTAAGGACAAACGCTGGTTCGTGGAAATCGCGATTCCGTTCGAATCGCTTGCAACTGAAAATGTGAAACCGGTGATCCCCGCCGACGGCTCCGAATGGCGCATCAACTTTTCACGCGTCAACTGGCAGCACGAGGTGGACGCCACTGGCCGTTACAGCCGGAAACGCAATGCGGAGACGGGCAAAATTATTCCGGAGTACAACTGGGTATGGTCGCCGCAAGGCATTATCAATATGCATTATCCCGAATACTGGGGAAAACTGCTTTTCCGAAACGAGGAAGCCGGAAAAGCGAGGTAATCTTAAAACCCCGGCAAGCCGCCAGGCGTGCCGGGGTTTTGACTATCAATGCCCTTCACTCGACTCGAAGCCCAGGATGGCAAGCCGGTAAGGCGTAGCGGAGACTTTCACCTTATTGATTTTGGCCAAATTGCTCGTGCTTACCACCAGCAATTCACCACTTTTCGGCTGGGTAATATATATGTACCGTGAGGTCGCTTCCAGTTGCGGCTTCTGCGTTTCGTCTTTCGCCGTCGCGCCTGTTACCGAGCCATTGATTTTCAAACTATTCGTCTTCAAATCATAGATACGGAGTTCGCCGCTATGCAGCAGCACCGCCAGGTTATTCCCGGCGTAATCCACCTTCGCCTGCATGATATCCGCGCTCGCGAGCACCGGCGTAACCGATTTCGCGGCAACATCTATGATATAAACGCCCTTTGCAGCGGTGTAACCCAGGAATTTACCGGCTCCTTTTGCTTCAAGAATGGAACCGAACCACGCCTCGCCGAAATCGGCGGGATGCGGGATCAGTTGCTGATTACCACTAGGCTCCACGGCGAGAATGCCGCTGGAAGAGCCAAAAAGCGAAACACTTCCATTGGTAGCATTACCATGAATGCCTTTGGTTTGAATGGTTGAAGCGAAAAGCGTTTTGCCCGACGCGTCGATGATCTTCACGCGCTCGGGTAATGTGCCCGCTGCCGAACCATCTTTCACGGTAATGGCATAGGTACCGTTGTCAAACTTCGTCATGGCGCCGTGGTGCGCCACGTTACCGGCATTAACAAGCGTCATTTTCTTGCCTGCCGTGTGAAAATCAGCCTCTTTGGCAATGCTAAGCGTACCATCGCCGTCGTTGAAAGTAATAATTTCGTCGCCCTTGCTTTTAAAATGGGTAGGCTTGTTGCCATCACCGGTCAATGCGCCGAATTTCGGCGTTCCTTTCACATCCACATGGTCGCCGTGACCTTCGAAACCCGTATCGAACAGCTGCACAAAATTGTTCGCGCCATTCACAATCGCCCCGAAGCGACCGCCTTGCGTGCCATAGAGGGCCGATTTGGAAAATTGTGCTTCGAACTTCTCGGCCGTCATTTTCACCGGGTCCACCAGCGACAGTTCCCTCGAAACCTCGTCATTCACCACCACGCGGATGAATTTGTACTCCGTTTCTTCAACAGGTTTTACATCGTCTTTTTCCTTGTCGTCGCAAGCCACGAGCACTACGCCGAAAGCCGCTGAGAGTAGTAATTTGAATAAATGCTTTTTCATAAAAAAATCTTTACATGCAACAATGATGCAAATGTAGTTTCAGAAAAACCACAAATGCAACAGTGTTGCACATAAAGATTAAAAAAGAATTAAAACGTTCCCGGACCCTATCAGGCTATCGCTTCACGTAAGAGGTTCCTGCTCTCCTTCTTCACGAAGGTTATCGGCACAAACTCGTCATTCGGCGCGCCGATGTAATAGACCGTCCATTCCGGATCATGATGCGACAGCATTTCGCTGATACAATCCGCGCGATGCGCAACCGGATTGGTACAATCTTCCCAGTAAAACAGCTCGACCCGATAGAACAGGTTCTGCTTGATTCCGTTGATCGTTACCTCAACTTTAATCTCCTGCTTACCTTGAAGCGGCGGGATAGGGATGGCAATGTGGCTCATGGGATTATGTTGTTAAAATTCAATTTTATAACTGGGAGGAAGGAGGATGGAGGAAAGGGAAGATGGGGATTTCCTCCTCCCCTTCGTCCTTCCTCCCTTTCCTCCATCATTCCGCTCGAAGGCTTTTGACAGGATTCGTCAACGCGGCTTTGATACTTTGAAAACTGATGGTGAACAATGCTACGAACACGGCCAGTGCGCCGGCGAGGAGGAACATCCACCATTCGATATCGATGCGGTAGGCGAAGTCGTTCAGCCAGGTTCGTACGGCCCACCAGGCAACCGGCGTGGCGATCAGGATGGCGAAGAGCACGAGTCGGAGAAAGTCCCGTGACAGCAATGCCACAATGCCCGCTACCGACGCACCCATCACTTTTCGCACGCCTATTTCCTTGATCCGCCTTTCTGCCGAATAAGAAGCGAGCCCGAACAACCCGAGGCACGATATGAAAATCGCCAGCCCCGCCAGTATGCCCACGATCTCGCTTACCTGGCTGTCGGCGCGGTACATTTCGTTGAAATGCTCGTCGAGAAATGAATAGGTAAATGGCTGATCGGAAACAAGCTTGTTCCATGTTCCCTGAATGGCGGCCAGCGCCTGCTGCGAATTTTTGCCCTTGATACGTATTGACATTTCAGAATACGACCAATCCTTCTGGTTGAATATGCAAAGCGTCTCCACTTTATGGTGCAGCGAGTTGAAGTTGAAGTCCTCCGACACGCCTACGATCGTAGACAGCGAGTCCATCCCCGAGAAACCAAACCGCTTGCCGATCAATGTCTCCATCGTCAGCGTCGGCTCGTCCTTCAAAAGCTCCCTGGCGAGCGACTCGTTGATAATGTAGGTTTTTGCATTATCCGCGGCGCTGTTGGTGAAATTACGTCCTGCGATGATTTTGATTTTGTACAATGACAAGTAATCCGGGTCAACTATTACCTGCGACGAAGTAAGCTCCCTCCTGGCCCCGGTGCCTTGAAACGCCACGCCCGTCTGGTGCAGGTTGTTACCCAGTCGCTGCTGCGAACCGGTTACCGCCTCGATGAACGAGCTCGTCAGCAGTTCCTGTTTCAAAGCGGCATACTTCATGTCCGACGTCGAATTCAATGGTACAATCACCACCTGCTCCCGATCGAAGCCGGGGTCCTTATTGACCATAAACCGCAATTGCTTCACGGCAAAACCCGTGGCGATGATCAGGAACACCGCGCTCGTGAACTGCGCGATCACCAATGCATTCCGGAAATTGCTCTTACCGGCACGGATTGTACCTTTCAATACCTTCACAGGCTCGAAAGCCGACAGAAATGCAGCGGGGTACAGTCCCGAAAACAGTCCCACCAGCATCGTACCCAGCAGAACGATCAGTAATAATCCCGGATTTTGAAATATGGAGAATTCGAGCCGGCGCTGGCTGAAATCCGCTACCGAAGGCATTACCAGCTTGGCGACCCCCACCGCCAGCACCAATGCAAATAATGCCAGCAGCACCGACTCGCCTATAAACTGCCCTGCCAGCTGAAAGCGTTGTGCACCGATCGATTTTCGGATACCGACCTCCTTCGCCCGACCCGTCGAACGCGCCGTAGAGAGGTTCATGAAATTCACACATGCAATAATGAGCACAATGGCCGCGATAATGGAGAAAACGTAGGTATACCGCTTATCGAACTTCTGATAATTCACATAATCGTGTGTAATGTCGACGGATTGCGCGTGGACCTCGTTCAGCGGCTGTAAAAACAGCTCGTAAAACTTCCAGCCGCCCTCTTTCATATGCTTTTTGAGGAATGTGGGGAATTTCTTTTCAGTTTTGGCGATATCGGTCCCTGGCGCGAGTTCGAGGTAGGTCACGAGCCAGTTACCACCCCAGTTTTTCATAAAATCGGGCTTAGCGATGGTCGTAAACGAAATGAGTGCGTCGAACTGCAAATGCGAATTCGCTGGCACGTCCTCCATAATGCCCGTCACTTTTAGCGTAAGCGTATCGTTGCCGAAGTGGCTGACATACTTCCCGACCGGATCGGCATTCCCGAAGATATTTTTCGCACTTTTCTCGGTCAGTACAATGCTGTTCGGCTCTTTCAAAACCCGGCTTTTCTCGCCTTCGCGCAGCGGATAATCAAAGAGCTGGAAAAAATTGGAGTCGGTCAGGAAGGTTTGTGACAGCTCGATACGCTGTTCCTGGTAATGCACAGGCAGTTTTCCTGTGGTATTTATTCGGACAAACTGCCGGATTTCAGGAAACTCTTCCTGCAATGTGGGGCCCATCGGGAACATCGAGAGCGCCACTTTTTGCGGGGCCACCATCCCTTCAAACTTCTGCACCTCGTCGAGCCGGTAGATGTTTTTGGAATGCATTCCATCGAAACTGCGCTCGTAGAACACAAACAGCATGATCACGATACAGGCGGCCATACTCACCGCCAGGCCCACGATATTGATAGCAGAGAAAACCTTGTTTTTCCAGATGTTCCGGAGGGCGATTTTGAGGTAGTTTTTGAGCATGCCGTTGCTGTTTTTTTGACCGCAGACGGCCGACCGCCGACCGCCGTTATTTAGTGTTTGGCTACGCCAGTGAATGCATTTACGTATCGATACAGATGTTCCTTGCTTAGCCCCATCGGCGGTCCGCGGTCGGCCGTCGGCGGTCACACCCATCAGGCATAAAACAAGAATTGCCAGAAAACGTAATTCCCTGACAATGACTGTTTCAGCTTCTGGCAACAAAGTTATGCCAGCCCAATCAACGAATTAATAATCAGCATTTTAATGGAGAAAAACGAACGGACAATGTCCGATTTCGGACAATTTTGTTCACCGATGGACAACGCGGGAAAGTCGGATGGGGCAACGTTATTACCAGCTCTTCCGGATACCGATATACCCGCCTGTCCGCTTGGTAAAAACATCCCCCTGATCGGTTGCAATGCGTGCGATAATGCTGGTGTTTTCAAACCACGGAGCGGCATACTGCGCGCCAAGTACCGTCGAAAACTGCCCTCTCGGCGGATCGAAAGGAGCTCCGGGTGTTCCGAAGTTTTTGCTGTAAGAAAGCTTCAAGGTAAGTGCCAGCGACCGGCCTGCTTTGCCCTGCGCTCCCAGGTAGTACACATTGACTCGGTTATTTGGGAAAAACCGCGGATTCACGAGTTTCGACTGGTCCATATCCTTCCCGGGAATAATGAACGGCGTGCCTAACGTCCGGCCCTGGTACGACCAGCCTTCTGAATACTGCGTGTGGTTAAAGTAGTTATCAGCACCCTGGTACTTGCTTCCGGGAATGTAAAATTCGGAACCGGACTGGTCTTTGGTGGTCAGGAATTCCAATGTCAGATGGGTAAGCGCAAAGTCGTTTGCGGCATTTCCGGGCAACAGTTTCAGATTGACACCGTAAAGCCCGTCGGGAATATTCTTGAAAAGCATGCTCGAAACATCTTCGAAAGGATGCTGATGGTACACGAAAAGCCGGTAGTCTTGCAGCTTCGTTTCGAATGCGACGTCATAGCTTCCCAAATGGTTGCCCACCCGGTAGCTGTCGAATGCACCGTAACCATTTTTTTCAAACCAGTTTTTGGAAGTAAATGCCAGCACCACATTCGGGTAAATGGACCACGACGACGGCAGTTCCCCATTCACCGCAAGTTCGGGATGTTGTTTCAGATAGTCGGAATGCCCTGCCCACATCACATTATGGTTCAGTCCGAGGTAGAATTTGGATTTATGTTTACCCAGCCGCAGGTACAGAAACTTCTGGTGGAGCCTTACTCCCTGAATGTAATCCGTATTGAACCACCCGTGTGCAAACCCGGCATGTACTGCCACGAAATTACCGGTGAATTTGAGCGGTGAAAATCCTATCGTCCCGATCTGTACCTTGGGAATCGGCAGCGAATTCCCCGACATCGAGTAAAAGCCCGACGACAAAGTAGTGTCACCCAGCCCCATTACTTCCTTCCTGCGCCCTACCCACAGCTCCACGCGCTTGAAACGCACACTTGCCTGCGCCTCCGGCAGCACAAATTCGAATTTGTTTTCCTTGTTATAGATCCCCGCCGGACTTACGCTTGCGCTCCAATCGAATTTCACCGGCCGGTTGGTAAGGCTGTCGTAAAAAAGGTAGTTCCTCCGCGCCGCTGCCTGCACAACGCCCGCCGTAGCACGGTCGGGTACTGCCCCAAACTGGTTTGTCCTGAGCCAGAAAGGCGTTTCGCCATTGGAAGAAAGGTAGGCCCCGGCTTCCACGCTCGCATCGAAGTTGGACACAAGCATGCTCTTCTGGGCAAAAAGTGGCCCCGAAATGATTATAAGAATCGCAACGACACTGAAAGTAAAGGTTCTACACAAGTGATCCGCCCGCTAATGGTTTACAATGCAAGATAAATACGCGCGGCCGATATTCGTTACTGTGAGCTTGGTTTTAACTTAACATTAATGAAGAAGGGAGTAAGGGAGGAAAGGGAATAAGGGAGAAAGGAGGAAAGGAGGAAAGGAGAAAGCCTATTCCTCCCTTTCCTCCATCCTCCCTTCCTCCCTTCCTCCCATTCCTCCATCCTCCATTCCTCCATCCTCCCTTCCTCCCTATTCACTACTCCGCCTTAAGGCTCTTAACCGGATTGATAAGCGCGGCTCGGATGGCTTGGAAACTGACGGTTAGCAATGTGATCAGCAATGCCCCGAGGCTGGTACCGGCGAAAATCCACCAGGATATTTCGGTGCGATAGGAATAGGTTTTCAGCCAATCGCTCATAAAATACCAGGCAATAGGCCCTGAAATAATGCAGGCGACGATGACCAGCAGCAGGAAATCAGTGGAAAGCAACTTCCAGAGATTGACCACAGACGCACCGAGCACCTTCCTGATCCCGATTTCCTTCGTACGTTGCTCGGCGACGAACGATGCCAGTCCGAAAAGACCCAAACATGATATAAAAATCGCCAGCACCGTGAAGAAAGAAGCGAGTTTACCGATCCGCTCTTCGTCGGCAAACTTCTGAGCATAGCGGGCGTCCACAAACTGGTAGCTGAACGGGCTGCCCGGATCATATTTTTTAAAAACCGCCCCGACTTTCTCCAACGCATCGCTCATTGCGGCCGAATGCGAGATCCGGATATTGATCATGTTCGTATTCCGGTAATTGACGACGTAAAAGGCCGGGCTTATGGTACTGAAAGGCGACTCCCGGACCATGTCTTTCGTTACGCCGATCACCCGGTACTCCTTACCTCCCCAAATCAGTATCGTTTCGAGCGGCTTTTTGAGGGCCATGAGCTCCAACGCGGATTCGTTGATGATCATCGCCACCGAGTCTGTCGCGTATTCGCGCGAGAAATCCCGGCCCTGGGTAATTTCCCAACCCACCGTTTTGCCAAAATCATGCGAAATACTGTTCGACATCAGCAAAGGGATCGCGTCCGGCGCCTTACCCGGCCACGAAAGGTTGGTAACACCTCCATAGTGAGACGTGATCGACCCCGTCGACTGCGAATAGCCGCTTACGACACCGGTATTCATAAGATCGTTTTTGAGGGTATTATAATGTCCGTACAGTGCCGGGGAGGTCATATTTACCTCGATCAACCCATGTCTGCTGTACCCAACCGGGCGGTTTTTCGCATGTTGTATTTGTCTGAAAACGACCACCGTACCGATGATCAGCGTCACAGAAACTGTAAATTGCATGACAACCAGCACTTTCCTTGGCAACACGGCAAGCTGGCCGGCCTTGAATGTCCCTTTCAGCACTTTCAATGGTTGGAAAGACGAAAGGTAAAGCGCCGGATAGCTGCCAGCAATCACAGCGGTGAGCAAGCTGAAAACAATTCCGACGATCCAGAACAGCGGATTGGCAATGGGTAATGCGATCTTCTTCCCGGACACTTCGTTGAAAGCCGGCAATGCAACACCCGCCAGCACCAGCGCAAGCACAAATGCGATCATTACCACCATTACCGATTCACTAAAGAACTGGCTTACCAGCTGCGCCCGCACCGAACCGATCGCTTTGCGAATACCGACTTCCTTGGCCCGTTTTTCAGAACGCGCCGTACTCAGGTTCATAAAATTGATACACGCGAGCAAAAGCACAAAAACGCCGATGGTACCGAAAAGCCAGACGAAACTGATCAGGCCTCCTACATTCACGCCATTCTCGAAATCGGAATACAGGTGCCATTTGTCCATCGGGTGCAGGAAAAATTCCGGCTTGTAGCCCGGCGGATTCTCCCTCTTCATGCGCGAGTCTTTGATTTTGGCCGAAGCCGTCGCGAAATCCGCACCTTCCCGAAGCTGCACATAGATCTGATAGGAATTTTCGTCCCAATTCGTATCCGCCCCTCGCAGCGATTTATCCACCGCCACATACAGCTCCCACGGCGCGAGCACCTGAACCTCCCTGAATGTGCTGTTTTGAGGAATATCTTCGAAAACACCTGCCACTTTCACATCGCGGTCGCTATTCAGCTTCACGATCCTGTTAACCGGATTGGTATCACCAAAAAGAGCCCGGGAAAACGATTCTGACAGCAGTATCGAATTAACATCCTGCAAGTTATCGCTTCCGGATACCATCCTGACGGACATCATTTTGGTAAATGAAGGCTGTACATACCGACCTGTCTTCGAGAACTTTTTGTCGCCATTTGAAATAATCATATCCCGGAAGGCCGATTTACTCACCGCTTCGAAATCGGGATACTTATCCTTCATCTCCACCGCCAGCGGCAGCGGTACCACATCATACGCGGATTTCTCCGGCCCAAACTGTACAAACTGCCAAACCTGCCCGATGCGCTTGTGGTTTTGATGGTAATGGTCAAACGACACTTCGTCGTAAATCCACAACCCGATCAACACCGCCACAGCCATTCCCACCGAAAGCCCGCCAATGTTAATAGCCGAATACCCCGCACTTTTCAGCAGGTTCCGTAATGCGATTTTTAAGTAGTTGCGTATCATGTTCGTTGCGTTTTTTGGGTAACAGTTATCGCCTGCGGCGGACGATGAATCATGACCGCCGACCGCCGACGACCGACCGCCGATCGCTATTCTTTCCAGTCTATTTTTCAAACTCAAACCAAACCATCGTCCATAGTCTATCGCCCATGGTCACGCCGCAGGCCCCACCCATCGGCGGTCGGCCGTCAGCGGTCGGCGGTCATTCCCAACCAAACCATCGTCCATCGTCAGGCCCCAGGCCCCACCCATCGGCGGTCAGCGGTCGGCCGTCAGCGGTCATTCCGACCTCAAACTCTTCACCGGATTCATCAACGCCGTTCTTACCGATTGAAAACTGACCGTGCATAAAGCGATCACCAGGCTCAGCGCGGACGCCGAAAGGAATATCCAGGCGCTTATTTCAACTTTGTACGGATAGTTTTCCAGCCATTTCTGCATTGCATAATAGGCTGCGGGGAAGGAGACGACGAAGGACAGGGCCACGAGTTTGACAAAATCGCTGGACAGCAGCGTAACGATACCCGCTACCGATGCGCCAAGCACTTTGCGGATACCGATTTCCTTGGTCCGGCGCTCTGCCGCCAGGGTAGCGAGGCCAAACAGGCCAATGCAGGAGATAAAAATGGTCAGTACCGCGCCGAAAAGCATGATCTGCTTCCATTTCGCCTCCGATTCGTAGCTTTTGACATTCGCCTCGTCGATAAACTGATAGCTGTACGGTACCAGCGGGAACAGCTTCCGGAATGTCTTGCCGATGTGTCCAAGGCTCGCCGATTCGGTACCGGGTTTGATGCGGATCAATACTTTCCCGAACACATTACCCGGTTTCATCGTAAAAAGCTGCGGCCGGATGTTCGACGTCAGCGACTGAAAGTGGTAATCTTTCACCACGCCCACCACGGTATATTGCTCGCCGGGGTTGTACCAGAAATCCACTACTTGTCCCAAAGGCTTTTTCCAACCTGCTTTTTTAACGAATGTCTCGTTTACCAATATGGCTTTGGTGGAATCCGTAGCCAGCGCTCCCGACAATTTCCTGCCTTGCAACAAAGGGATTTTCAGCACCGAAAGGTAATTGGCGCCAACCGTTTCATAAGAGAATTCGATATCCGTCCCGCCATTAATCCTCGCCGTCGTACCCCATTGGCCGCCGTTTTTGGGCGAGACAGCGGTTATCGAATGGTTTTTCAACAATTCCTCGGTCAGTAACTTCGCCTCCGGGCGTGTGAGATTCTGTTTCTCGATGCTGAGCAGGTTCCGATCGTCGTAGCCGAGCTCCATATTGGTGAGGAAGTTGAATTGCGACCGCATCGTGAGCGTGACGATGATCAGGAACGAGGCCAGCGCAAATTGGACTACCACCAATGTTTTTTGCAAATAATTCCTCCCCGAAAAGTTGAACCGGCTGTAAAGTGTTTTCACCGGATCATAGCCCGAAAGCACCACCGCCGGATAAAAACCCGCCAGCAACGCAGTGAGTATGAACAATGCAATGTAAGCCGCTATCAGTTGCCAGTCGAACAGGTAGGAAAGCGAAAGTGCTTTGTTGGCAAGGTTGTTAAATGTAGGCAAAACCGATTCCACCAGCAGGATAGCCAGCACGAATGCCGCAAAACACAACACAAACGATTCTCCCAGAAACTGCGCCGCAAGCTGGTACCGCCCGCCGCCGACCACTTTCCGGACCCCTATTTCCTTCGCACGTTTCAGCGAACGCGCGACGGTCAGGTTCACGAAATTGATGCAGGCGATCAGCATGATAAACAATGCAATCCCTGAAAGCACGTAGGAGAATAACGGCTTGCTGCCATTCACGAGGCCATTTTCGGCGGCCAGTTGCGGATCGAGGTGAATGGCGGTAAAAGGCTGCAAGGCGTAGTACTGCTTGTTTTTGAGTCCATACTTTTCGGCCACGGCCTTCATCGCATCGCGGGCGTCGGACTGGTAAATGCGGTTCATCGTCGCGCTCACAGCCGTGGTATCCGCGCCGGGCGTGAGCTTCACAAATGTATTCAGCGAGCTGTTAAACCACGCTTCGCCCTGCATTTGCGACTCCGGCACGGGCAGTGGTTGTAAAATTTCGAATTGAATGGACGAATTCTGAGGGCATTTCGCCGCGACGCCGGTAACTGTAAAAGGTTCGAAAGCCGCATTTTCATCAAATGCATCCTTGAAAAGCATGGTCTTACCCAATGCATTAACCGTACCGAAATGCTTTTCCGCCGTTTCTTCCGAAATCACTACCGACCGCGGCTGCGATAGCGCCGTGAGTGGGTTACCGCTAAGCAACCGGAACGAGAATATTTTGAAAAAGTCACGATCGGCCTGGTGCACCTCCTGGCTGGTTACCTGGTCGCCAACTTTTAAATCGTTCCTGTGCTGATGGAAGCGGGTAAATGCCTCTATCTCCGGCGTAGCCGCCGAAAATTTAGGTCCCGGCAGGTAACCGGTAATGGCACTGCGGTTTTCCAGCACGCCCGCCGGGTTCACCGATTTAAACGTGATCCGGTAAATATTCGGATTGTTGACATGGAAGCCGTCATAGCTCACCTCATCCTTGGTATAAAGCATGATCAGCATAGCCGCCGCGAGCCCGATGCTCAGCCCGGTAATGTTGATCACCGAATAGACCTTGCTCTGCGCAAGCGTCCGTAATGCGATTTTAAGGTAGTTTTTTAGCATGATATTTTTTGTTCCTCCATCACTCCAACTTTACCAACATTTCTTTCGCTTCATTATACATTCCATCTTTCGCTGTTACATATTCCTTGTAGCGCACGAGCCGTTCCAGGGTGGCCTTCGCCGATGCCGGGTTCCGCGCCATGTCGTATTTGGCCACTTTCATCATCGCATTCAGCTTGTAGGATTGCTCTTTAAAATCATCACCGGCAGCCAATGCATTGTAGAAAGCCATTGCACCTTCCATGTCTCCATTCTTTTCAAGGATTAGCCCTGCGTAAAGGGATTTGGCAGGATGCACATTGCCCGTTTTACCAAAGTCTGCCACCATTTTCTTACCAAAATCCAATACGGCTTTGTCCTCCGATTCCGCAATAAATTCGAACGCGGCGGTAGCCTGCCACAGCGGGTGCTTCGGGTAGTTTTGGATTAATGTTTTTAATAAATCAATGCTTTTCGAATGATTACCCGGCATTCCTTTGTCCGCCGAATACGACAATGCCATCACCGCGCCGAATGCCTCATGCAGCAGCACGTCCGTAACTTCGGGTGCTCTGCGCTTTTCTAAACTTGCTACAACACGCTCCCTGTTTTCTTCGAAATCAATGGATTCAGGTGCATTCAAAACATAATTGCGAACAAATGCGGCAGCAACCGGTGAGAGTAACAGATTCCCGAAACCCAGCAGCGCGGCAGCGGAATGCGCATTGGCGGGCGAAAGTAATAGGAGCGTCAGGTTGCGCTGCGGCACACGGAGCAATAGTGCGGAACTGTTGTCGCCATAACCATACGACCAATGCAGGTCGACGCCGGCCACAGAACCGGTGAACCAACCCATTCCCTGCGGACTACCCGGGTAAAATGGCGTTGTGATTTTCCGGTAGCGCTCAGCCGGAAGAATGCTTTCCTTACCTATCGCCGCCGAATAGCGCACCAGGTCCTGCACGCTGCTCATCATCCCGAAGCCGGGCCCGCTCTGCATCCCTGCCGGGTTCACAGGCCGCGGTACATACTTGCCGGCAGCGGCATCGAAACTATACTTTACAGCCACCCATTTCCTCAGATCTCCGTGATCAGCCTCCGTGAAGCGCGTGAGCGTGTGGGTCATTTGAAGCGGTTTTAAAATACCCTTTTCAATCTCTATTGTGAATGGGCGTGTCATTTCTTCCGTGGAATCCATCGGATTAATGGCCGAAAATGCATTGAAAACGATATTGAACTTGCTCCCGTTATACACAAATGCCGACCCGACCGGCGTGCTTTCCGAGGTATGGCTCACAAGGTGCGCGAGCGTAGTCTGTGCATTCCAGCGCTCCTTCGTGAAATAGCGGTTCGGGTACTTATCCACGGGGTCGTTCAGCGAAAGCTTTCCGGCCTGTTCGAGTTGCTGCAATGCAATAGCGGTAAGCGATTTGGTAACAGAGGCTATTTCAAAAATATGATCCTTCGTAATCGCCACTTTGCCCGCCGAATCTGCATAACCCGCACTTTTGAAAAACACGATCCTGTCGCCCTCAGCCACGCCCAGCGCATACGCAGGCAGCCCGAGCATACGCGCATAACGCTCCACATCCTTCTCAAAACCGCCCCTGGCCTGCGACCATGACTTTTGAAAAAAGCAGAATAGGAGGAGAAGCGCTAGGGTGTATTTCATGGCGTTTAATGTTTGGGAGGAACGGGAGGAAGGAAAATCTCCATCACTCTCCTTTCAACGATTTCACCGGGTCCATCAAAGCCGCTTTCACACTCTGAAAACCGACCGTGAACAATGCTACCAGGATAGCGAGCAGGCCGGTAACGGGGAAAATCCACCATTGGATACCTACCTGGTAGGCAAATCCCTGCAACCACTGGCGCATGCCCACCCACGCGACGGGCGTGGCGATCGCGAGCGCTATGCATACGAGCGAGAGAAATTCACCCGAAAGCATGCGTACAATGCTGCTTACCGATGCGCCAAGCACTTTTCGCACACCGATTTCCTTTGTGCGCCGCTCCGCCGAGAATGCCGCCAATCCGAACAGGCCGAGGCAAGCGATCACGACCGCAATGCAGGTGAAATACAGCACGATGGTGCCTGTGCGGCGCTCTTTTTCGTAATTCTTCTGAAAATCCTCGTCGAGGAAGGAGTAAGCGAATGGAATATCCGGGTTCAGCTTCTTCCAGGTTGCCTCCACCGATGCCAGCACGGCTGCATAGTCGCTGGTTTTTACATTGGCAATGAAATACTGGTACTTATCGGTAATGCTGGTCGTAAGCGCGTAAGGCTTGATTCCCTCGTGCAGGCTATTGAAGTTGAAGTCCTTCACCACACCCACCACCTGCAAGCCCCGGCGGTTGCCGCCGAGCTCGAAAAATACATTTTTGCCGATCACGGAGGTCAGGTTGTAACCCAGCTCGCGCACTGCCGCTTCGTTCAGGATAATGCTGCTGGAATCACCGGTAAATTCCTTGGTAAAGGAGCGGCCTGCGGCCATTTTCAGGCCTAATGTTTCAATATAATCATCACCAACGGTGGCGAAATGCGTATCGACAGCGTCGTGTATGGTCTTGCTTTCGGCATAAAGGGGGAGGTCTTCGATGTTTTCGATACCCGGGTAAACCGACCCGCTGGTAGCCGTCTCCACGCCCGGTATCCGCAGTACTTCTTCCCTGAATGCATGGTAGTTAGCCGTCGCCTTCGCGTTTCTGAACGGCACCACGAGTTTTTGTTCCTTATCAAAACCCAAATGCTGATTTTGCAGAAAAGACAATTGCTGCCCGATGACGATCGCGCCGAGAATGAGGATGATGGAAACTGTAAACTGAAATACCACCAGTCCTTTTCGCAGCAGCGAAGCCGAAGCTACGTTCGCCAGCCTGCCTTTGAGAACGCTCACCGGTTTGAAGGACGACATGTAAAAGGCCGGATAAAGTCCCGCCACTAGGCCGGTGAACAGTGTAATGCCCGCTATCCAGTACAGAAATGCAGGCTCCGCAAACATATCGAGCACTTTGCCCGTGAGGTTATTGAAATAAGGCAAAAGAAGCTCCACCACCAGCACCGCAACGCCTAGCCCCATAAGCGCCAGCATCATCGACTCGCCCAGAAACTGATACACGAGCGACTGCCTCACCGCCCCCATCACCTTCCGCACACCCACTTCCTTCGCCCGCTTTTCGGAACGCGCGGTACTGAGGTTCATGAAGTTAATGCAGGCAATGAGCAGCAGAAATACCGCAATGGACCCGAAAATGTACAGGTAGGTCATGCTGCCATTCGGCGCGATCTCACCGCCGATGTTGGATTTCAGGTAAATGTCGGTAACGGGTTGAATGAACAGTTCCTTGGAAATGCCCATTGCTTTGAGGTCCGCGCCACCGTGGCGGTTCATGAATGGGGTGAGTTTGGCTTCAAATGCCGCGGGATCGGCGTCATCGCGCAGCCTCACGTAGGTATGAAAAATATTGTTCATCGCCCAGTTGTTCTGGCTCGCCACCCAGCCGCCCATGTCGCCATTCTGCATAGAAAGGAAAAAACGTGCATCGATATGCGACTTGTGATTAGCCCTGAAAACGCCCGAGACGGTATATTCGAAATCCCCGAAATTCAGCCCGACGCGGATTATCTTACCCACCGGATCGGCATTGCCGAACAGCTTCTCAGCCACATTTTCAGAAAGTACCAGCGAGTTCGGCCGTTTGAGCGCCGTGCGGGCATCGCCGTATTTGAAATCATAGGTAAAAACATCGAACAGCGTAGAATCCGCATAATAGCCATTGGTTTCGTAAAACGGCCTGGTAACCTTGCCATTCCAGTTTTCCAGCAGCATACGGTCGAAACCGGAGAATTTCAGCACGCGCGCCACCGATTTTACTTCGGGAAAATCAGTCTGGATACCCGCCGCCACCGGCCCCGGCATTCCCGACCATTTTTCGTTCTGTACCTCCATGGCAATGCGGAAAAGCCTGTCCGCCGACCGATGGTGTTTATCATAACTCATCTCATCGAAAATGTACAGCACGATCAGCAGGCAAGTCGCCAAACCCAGCCCCAGTCCGAACACATTGATGGCGGTATAGCCCTTGTTATTCAAGAGATTGCGCAGGGCTATTTTTAGGTAGTTTTTTAGCATGGGGGTTTGATGTTTTTGACCGCCGACGGCCGACCGCTGACCGCCGATTGGTTGGGCCTTCGGCGACCATGGACGATCAACCATGAACCATGTTTTGATTGGTTACACTATGTCTTCTATTATAAACTAACCGAAGTCAGCGATCGGCCGTCAGCCGTCAGCGATCGGCCGTCAGCGGTCGGCGGTCGGCGGTCAGCCGTCAACTCTATTCCGACCTCAACGACTTCACCGGATCCAGCAACGCGGCCCGGATCGCCTGGTAACTTACCGTTGCCAGCGTTACGAGTAGCGCGCCTCCGCCTGCTGCTGCGAAAATCCACCAGGGGATGTCGGTGCGGTATTGGTATTTTTTGAGCCAGTCGTTCAGGAAATACCAGGCGGTGGGCGTCGAGATCAGGAAGGAAATGATCACCAGCGCTACAAATTCGCGGGATAGCAATGCCCAGAGGTTGGCAACCGAAGCGCCGAGCACTTTGCGCACGCCGATTTCCTTCGTCCGTTGCTCGGCGGTGAAAGATGCCAGCCCGAACAATCCGAGACAGCTGATAAAGATGGCCAGCACGGCAAACACCGTCGCCAGCGTGGCAATGCGTTCTTCGGCTGCGAATTTCCGTGCGTATTCTTCGTCCGTAAATTTGTAGTCAAATGGCGCGCCGGGATTCACTTCCCTGAAAACCGCGGCTACTTTGGCCAGCGATTGCTCCAATGGCAGACCGGCTTTGAGTTTGACACTGATGAAATTGGCCCAGCCGTAGTTCACCATGAATAGTGTCTGGCGTACTGGGCTGAACGGAGAGCCCATGACCATGTCGCGGATCACGCCCACTACTTTGTAAGGATTATCACCCCATTTCACCGTTTGGCCTATTGCATCCGACGGCTGTTTGAAACCCATGTATTTCATCGCCGACTCGTTCATCACCATACCCGTCGAGTCGGTGGAGAACTGGCGGGAGAAATCACGGCCGCCGATGAACTGCCAGCCGACTGCTTTGCCAAAATCGTGTGAGACGCCGATCGTGCCGAAGTTATCATGCAGGTTAGGGTCTTTGCCCGGCCAGCTGAAACCGCCGTTGTTCGACCCGAGGAACGTCGACGCAGACGAAGACGTCGCCATTTCCTCCACCGCGCCGGTTTCCTGCAATGCAGCGCGGATCCGGTTATATTGGTTGTACAATTCGGGCGTGTTGATTTCGACAGTAATCAGGTTATTCCGGTCGTAGCCAACGGGCCGGTTCTTGGCGTACTGGATCTGTTTGTAAACAATGGCGGTACCAATAATCAATGTAACGGACACTGTAAACTGCAACACGACCAACACTTTACGCGGCATCGAAGCAAAACGGCCTGCATTGAATGTACCTTTCAAAACCTTCACCGGCTGGAACGACGACAGGTACAACGCCGGGTAACTGCCCGACAACAGCCCGGTGAGGAAGCAGAATGCAAAACCTGCCAGCCAGAAATAGCCGTTCTGCCACGGGAACTCGATCCGCTTATCGGCCAATTGATTAAATGCCGGCAATGTGAACACGACGATCAGGATCGCGAAAACAAATGCCAGGAACACCACCACGAACGATTCGCTGAAAAACTGGTTGATCAGCTGGCCCCGCATCGAACCGATCGCTTTCCTAATACCTACTTCTTTCGCACGCTTTTCGGAACGGGCAGTGCTGAGGTTCATGAAATTGATCGATGCCAGCAAGAGTACAAAAGCCCCGATAATCGCAAAAAGCCACACGTAACGAATGCGCCCGTCGGCCTGCCCGGCATCGTCCCAGGTACCATACAAATGCCATTTCGACATTGGTAACAGGTAGTTTTGGGGTTTCAGAAACCGTGCTTCCGGCGTATGTTGGGATTTAATATTCCTGATTCTTTCCGTAACCCCTTCAAATGTTGTGTTAGGACGGATTTGCGTCAGCAATTGCCAGGAGTTGTTGTTCCATTGTTCCTTATCCCGCGCCTCGCGTACCCAGTCTTGCGTAGCTACATACAAATCCCAGGGCGCTACGAATGTCAATTCGCGGAATTCGGTATTGTAAGGCAGGTCTTCGTAAACGCCCGTTACCTTCATATCGAAACGGTTGTCCAGCTTCACAATCTTGTCCATGGGATTCTCCTTACCGAATAAAGCCGCTGCTACCGATGCTGAAAGGATGATGGAATTGCGCTCTTTGAGGCCATCGCGCGAGCCCCGCTGCATATTCAGCGTGAACATATGGGGCGCACCGTCGCTCATGTAGGCACCCGTTTTGGTAAATTTGTTGTCTTTGTAAGCCAATATGTGCTCGTCCGTCCACGACGATTGAATCACGTGCTCGAAGTCGTCCTTATGGTGTTCTTGCAGATATTGCCCTAGCGGAAAGGACGTATGCTGGCCGCCGTCATAGGTTTTGCCCTCAAAAACACCCCGCTCCACGACTTTCGCAATGCTGTCGTAATTGGCATGATAGCGGTCGAACGTAAATTCATCATAAACCCAAAGGCCTATCAGCATAGCCACGGCCATTCCCACAGCCAGCCCGCCGATATTGATAGCCGAGTATCCCTTGCTTTTAACAAGGTTACGGAATGCGATTTTTAAGTAATTTCTGATCATGATGTTATCTTTTTTTGTGGGAGGAAGGAAAAAAGGGACGAAGGAAAAAGGAACTCCAATATTTTTTTCACCATCCTCCCTTTCCTCCATTCCTCCCTTTCCTCCCTTCCTCCACTATTCCCCTTTCAAACTCTTAACAGGATCCAACAGCGCCGCCTTCACGGCCTGGTAACCTACCGTTCCCAGCGTGATGAGCGCGAGGCCGGCGGCTGCGGTAATGAAAATTCCGGCGTCGAGGTCGATGCGGAATGCGAAGTTATCGAGCCATTGGTGCATGAGCCAGCCGATCAGCGGGAATGCCACGAGTAATGCGATCACCAGGAGTTTGATAAAATCGATGGAAAGCATCATCACTACATTGGTTACCGAGGCGCCCACCACTTTGCGGATACCGATTTCCTTTTGTCGCCGCTGCGCCGTAAATGCGGCCAGTCCGAACAGCCCGAGACACGAGATGACGATCGCCAGACCGGCAAAATAGCGGGACAGCACGCCTACCCGCCGCTCGGAAGCATAAAGTGCTTTGTAATTTTCATCCAGAAACTGGTAATCGAACACGAGCCCCTTGTGACGGTCCTGAAACAGCTTGCGTACACGCGCGATCGTCTGCTCCTCGGCCCCTGCCTGGATTTTGACCATCACATTCGGCATGATCGGGTACATTTGGAAGAAGCACGGTTTCACGGGCTCGTACAGCGATTCGAAATTGAAATCCTTCACCACACCGACGATCTGCCGTTCTCTTCCCCAGAACTTCACCATCTTGCCGACAGGGTCTTTCAAACCCATACTTTTAATAGCCGACTCGTTGAATATGATTTCGTTGGACGCATTCTGGTTTTGGGAGAAAAACCGCCCCTCGCGCAGCGTCATACCCGTGGTTTCCATGAAATTATAACCCACTTCGAGGTTAGAGAACTCGATATCCGTACCCGCGGGCCTACCTGGCCATTCGAAACCGGAGATTGCGCCGTGCTGACCGGTGAGATTATGGTAGTAGCTCGACGCATTTACCACACCAGGCAAATTTTTCACTTCCCCGAGAAACGCCTCCGCCGCTTTCAGTTTCAGCGAATCCATTTCAAGGGGTATTTCAAAATGGATAATGTGGTCGCGGTTATAGCCGAGGTTCCGGTTCTGGATAAACTGGATTTGCCGGTAAACAACGATCACCGACACGATGAATATCACGGAAACCGCAAACTGGAAAACTACCAATCCACGCCGTATGAGCAATTCTCCGGCGGTATTTCTCAGTTTTCCTTTCAAAACAGCAACCGGATCGAAACCGGACAGGTACAATGCGGGATAGCTGCCCGCCAGCAAACCGGTGACGAGGGTAATCGCTAATGCGGCGGAAATAAGCGCCGGATCGGGCGAAAGAGTGATTTGCTTGCCGGTGATGCTGTTGAATTCGGGTAACAGGAGCATAACCAGGCCGACAGCGGCAAGCAGCGCCACGAAAGTGAGCATCAGCGATTCGCTCAAATGCTGCATGATCAGCGAACTGCGCAATGCTCCCACCACTTTTTTGATCCCCACCTCCTTCATACGCCCCGAAGCCCTGGCCGTGGAAAGGTTCATGAAGTTAATGCAGGCGATCACCAGAATGAACACCGCGATCACTGAGAACAACCTCACGTACGTAATGCGCCCGCCCCTCTGCACGCCGTTTTCGAACTGGCCATGCAGGTATTTGTCCGAATAGCGGATGGCGAAAAGCTGCGTGTCGTTGTCTTTGCTTTTGGATTTCAGGAAATGCCTGATCTTATCGTTGAAAAGCGCCAGGTCCGTACCGCTTTTGAGGATTACAAATGTATTGGGATCGCTGTTACCCCATTTCTCCATCCCCGGCCGCCGCGCCTTGAACTGCTCGAAATTGAAAAGAATATCAAACTGATTGCTCGCATTACGCGGATTGCTTTTGAACACCCCGCCCACGCGGTAAAGCCCGCTGAATTCCCCCTCTTCCCACTTGACGGCCTTTCCCACCACATTTTGTTGTGTACCAAAAAGCTTTTCAGCCATTTCCTCCGAAAGCGCCAGCGTATTATTGTCGCCTGCCACCGCCTGCGCGTCACCCTGTGTGAACGGGCACGTGAAAACATCGAAATAATCTTTGCTGACGAACTGCCCGCCTGCTTTCAGCTTCGTTTCTCCGGCTGAGATTATACCTTTATTTGAAAACCATTCGGCCGGTACCACCGTTGTCGCCAACGCTACTTCCGGCATTTCCGCCTTCAATGCATCGGCCAGGAGGCCCGGCGTGTGTCCGCCGGTTTTCATGCCATCCTCATGCGGCTGGTTGACCATGACCTGGTACAAATGCGCGTCCTTCACATTATGCTTATCCACGCGCAGCTCATCGGTTACCCAAAGGTAGATCAGCAGCGTACAAGCAAGCCCTGTAGAAAGGCCCAGCAAATTGAGCAGCGTAAACTGCCGATCCTTGATCAGGCTACGCCAGGAGATTTTTAGGTAACTTTTTAGCATGTCAGTATCTTGTTTCTGTGGGAGGAATGGAGGAAAGGGAATAATGGAGGAAAGGAAGGAAGGGAGGATGGAAAAAAATATTGGAGTTCCTTTCTTCCTTCCTCCCCTTCTTCCCTCCTCCCTTTCCTCCCTCATTCCCTTTTCAAACTCTTCACCGGGTCCGTCAACGCGGCTTTAATACTCTGAAAACTCACCGTTAGCAAAGCGATACCGGCCGCGAGGAAACCTGCCCAGGCGAATATCCCCCAATGTATCTCGATGCGATAGGCGAAATCCTGCAACCAGCGGTGCATGAAATACCAGGCAACCGGGCTCGCGATGACGATCGCGACGAGCACCAGTTTCAGAAAATCCATCGATAGCATGGCAGTAATGCCCGCCACAGAGGCCCCGAGCACTTTCCGTACGCCTATCTCCTTGGTACGCTGCTCAATGGCGAAAATGGCGAGCCCGAAAAGCCCCAGGCACGACAGGCACACCGATAGCAGCGCAAAAGTGGTCGTCAGGCGGGTTGCAAGTTCTTCGCGCTGATAGAACTTCGCAATTTCCTCGTCATAGAAGCTGTATTCAAATACATTCTCGGGAAAATGTTTCTGCCACGCCGAGCCGATCCGGCTGATCGTCGACGCATTTAACCGGCTCAGCTTTACGCCCGCCCGGCGGTAGCGCTGCTGATCGGCAAAAACGATCGTCGGCTCGATGCCGGTGTAGAGGTCGCCATTATTGAAATCCGACAGTACGCCCACGATGGTACCGGTTTTGCCCGCGTCGCCTACGTGCAGCCGTCGGTTCAATGCGGCTTCCGGCGATTTCAGGCCCAATGCCCGCACCAGTTTGCGGTTGATCAGCAACTCGTTCAATGTATCCGAATGCACCGGAACACGGCCTGCTACAAGTTTCAATCCATAGGTTTTTACAAACTGATCGTCCGCCGCTCTCGAGCGGGCTACGAACTTCTCCCAATCGCGGTTTTCGAACCGGATCGACCCGCCGCCACTCATCTGCACCGACGGCGCGCTTCGGAAAAACGACAGACCGGTCACCTCCGGCAATACCGAAAGTTCATTGCGCAATGCCGTGAGCTTACTGGTTTCTGTTTCTGGCAAATTCAGATGCAGGATCAGGTCCTTGTCCATTCCAAGGTCTTTATTTTTCAAAAACTGAGACTGTAAAATGATGAGCGTCGATACTGCGATCAAGACGAATGAGATGCCGAATTGTGTCACGACCAGCCCCTTTCTGACTGAAAAAAAGCTCCGGTTATTTTCTTTCAACACCCCCTTAATCGCTTTCACCGGGTTGAACCTGGAAATGACGAACGCCGGATAAACGCCGGCCAGCATAATCACGAGCAGGAACAATGCGGCACAAAAAGCCAGCAACCGAATATCCCTGAAAATATCGATACGCACATTCAGGCTCAGCCATTGACTGACCATAGGCGCAAAAAGCCAGGCTACTGCCAAGGCAATGGCACCGGCTGCGAACGTCAGCAATGCGGTTTCCTGGATAAAAAGCCAAAAAACCTGCGCTTGCGACACGCCTAGCACTTTTCTCACACCCACTTCCTTGCTTCGTTTGAATGCCTGTGCAGTGGAGAGGTTGATGAAATTGAAGCAGGCAATGAGAATGAGTAGGATGCCTACCGTCGCGAGTACGATGATTGTATTGAATTTGATTTTACCGCCGTAGGCAATATTGAAATGCACATCGGACAGGTCCTGTAAATGGTAGTGGTAAACCCTGGCGTCCGGGCCGTAATATTTTTGGGCAAATGCCGGCATTTGCGCCTCGAATGCGGCCTTGTCCTCCGGTGAGCGGAGCGTTATGTATGTATCGCGGCCGCTGTCGATCCACCCCCAGTCTTCGTAGCCATATTGCGGGACGATCTTTTTTAAAGTAGGCAGCGAAACGAAGATATCCTGCTGGAAATCGGTTTCCTCCGGGTAGTCGGCCACTACGCCGGCGATCACGAGGTTTTCACGGTTATTCGCACGGATCACCTTTCCCATTGCATTATCATTCCCGAAATACTTCCGGGCATAGCGTTCCGTCACTACCGCCTGATTCGGTGCCGCCATGGCGGATGCATTGCCGCTAATCCACTTGTAATCAAATATTTTAAAGAAATCCGCATTCGTAAAAACCAGATGTTCTTTTTCCAGGAACTTGCGCGATGTCCCGTCCGCATCGACCCGGATCGTCACTTCCTTTTGGGCCACGTAAGCGGCATCCCGGACATTACTGAACTCTTTTTTCAACGTTTCGTGCAAAACATAAGCAGAGCCTCGCTCCTGCTCTACCGAGCCGTCTTCCAGGTGCAGATCCACCACCACGCGGTAGGTCCTGTCGGCATTGGCATGGTACCGGTCCACGCTGAGATGGTATTTCACCAGCTGAAACAGCACAATCGCCCCCGCCATCCCGACAGCCAGGCCAACGAGATTAATACCGGCATAAACCCGATGTTTCGCCAGGCTCCGAACCGTAAATTTTAGATAGCTATTGATCATATGCTTATGTTTTGGGAGGAAGGAGGATGGAGGAAAGGGAGGAATGTTTTCCATTATCCTTTCCTCCCTTTCCTCCCATTCCTCCCCTTACTCCCTCTTCAAACTCGTAACAGGATTCGTCACCGCCGCTTTAATCGCCTGATAACTCACCGTCGCGAGCGTGAGGGCGAGGGCTCCTGCGCCTGCGAGGGCGAAAATCCACCAGCTGATCTCAGTCCGGTAGTGGTAATTTTGCAGCCATTCGCTCATCGAATACCAGGCCAGCGGTGTTGCAATGAGGCTTGCGATGGCCACCAGCCCGACAAAATCTTTCGAAAGCATACTCCATAATGCCGCTACCGACGCGCCCAACACTTTACGGATGCCTATTTCCTTGGTACGTTGCTCGGCGGTGAATGAGGCCAGCCCGAACAGGCCGAGACAGCTTATCAACACAGCCAGTGCAGCGAAGAAACCGGCCAGTTTTCCGACCCGCTCCTCCGCCCTGAACTTCGCGTCGTATTCCACGTCGGCAAACTTGTATTCGAATGGCGCGGCGGGTACTATTTTCCTGAATACTTTTTCAACGGCGGGCAAAGCCGCGGCAGAGCTGATATTAGGATTCAGTTTGATATTGATCCAGTTGGGAGAACCGAAAAGGAAGAAAACCGTCGGCTTGACGGGCGCGAACGGCGATTCCATTACCATATCTTTCACTACCCCGAGCACCGTGTACGACTTGCGGATGTTGTCGGTCATCCACTGGCTTTTCCAGGAAACGGTCATTCCAATAGGGTCTGCCACGCCCAGCAACCGGGCTGCCGATTCGTTGATGACGAAGCCCGACGAGTCGGAAGCTAATTCTTTCGAGAAGTTACGACCGCTTACAAACTGCCAGCCGGCTGTTTTGGCGTACTCGGGCGAAACCGTGAGGGTAGCAAATGTTTCTACAAAGCCCTCCGGCATTCCCTTCCAGCTGAACCCTTCGTTGGACGACCACACACCGGTAACCGGGCTTTGCGATTCGGCAATTTCGGCTACCATGCCGGTATTCTTCAATTCGGTGCGGAACAGGTCGGTTTTGCCATAAAATTCATCGGTTTTCATAGGTACCATCAGCAACCCGTCGCGCGAGTAGCCGACAGGCCGCTCCTTGGCGAATTTGATCTGCCTGTAAACAATGCTGGTACAAATGATGAGTGTAACGGAAATCGTGAATTGCAATACCACCAACGCCTGCCGCGGCGTGTAGGCAAAGCGCCCGAAATGCGTCCGCAGCGACGCGCCCGAGCCTTTGAGCACCTTCACAGGCTGAAAAGATGTGAGGTAAATGGCCGGGTAGCTGCCCGCCAGCACCGACGTGAGCAGCACAAAACCCGCACTGCCAAGCCAGAAATAACCATTACCCCACGGGATAATCATCTGCTTTGCAGCAAGGTTATTGAACCAGGACAGCGACAGTACGACGCCCGCCAACGCCACCACAAACGATAGCAGCACTACGAGGAATGATTCACTAAAAAACTGCCCGATCAACTGCACCCGCATGGAACCGATCGCCTTACGTACGCCCACCTCACGCGCACGCTTCTCCGAGCGCGCGGTGCTGAGATTGACAAAATTGATACACGCCAGAAGCAGCACAAAAAAGCCTATCAGACCCACCATCCACACATATTTTACAGGCCCGTCACCCACCGCGCCATTCCGGAAGTCGGAATACAAATGCCAGTCTTTCATCGGATGCACCCACATTTCGGGGCGGGTGGCGGCTTCCTCGCGCATGTCGTCCATTTTGCGGATCGCATTCAGTTCCGAGAGGCGGATAGCATTGCTGGCAGTTTGGAAATCGGTATTATCGGCCAGCTCGGTGTAAACCCAAATGGCGTGGTTGTCCCATTTCTTATCCCGCATAAAGCGGTTCTTTTCCATAAAATAATCCCAGGAACCCATAAACTGCACTTCGCTGAACCGGGTATTCTGGGGAAAATCTTCGTAAACACCCGTTACTTTCAGGTTCAGATGGGTATCCACCATCACGATCTTGTTCATCGGATCGGTATCGCCGAAAAGTGCCCGGGCAGTCGATTGCGAAAGAATAATGCCCTGCTGGTCTTCCAATGCGGCCAAAGAGCCTTGTACCATCCGGACGCCGAACATTTCCAGCGCTTCCGCTTCGATAAAATGCCCGTTGCGGGTCAGCCTGGTTTCCCCGGCCGTAAGAATGTTGTCGCTGATCTGCGTGGAAGCAACAATGCGCTTGAAATTGCCCGCATAATGCGTTTTCATCTCTGCCACATACGGCACGGGCAGCGAAAACGACGTTTTCTTTTCCCCATGCTCTACCCGGTTTTGCAGCACCTGCCCTATCCGGTCGTAGTTTTTGAAATAGCGGTTAAATGCCAGTTCATCATAAATCCAAAGGCCGATGAGCATCGCCACGCCCATCCCGATCGCCAACCCGCCAATATTGATCGCCGAATAACCCTTATTTTTCCAAAGGTTGCGGAAGATGATTTTTAGGGAACTTTTTAGCATGATGGTATCGTGGGTTTTTGGGAGGAAGGAGGAAAGGGAAGAAGGGGAGGAAGGGGAATTACTTACGACTTCCATCCTCCCTTTCCTCCATCCTCCCCTTCCTCCTTTATTCGCTTTTCAAACTCGTTACAGGATTCCTCAACGCCGCCTTAATGCTCTGAAAACTGACCGTTAGCAAAGCGACACTTACCGACAGTAGCCCGGCGAGTGCGAATACCCACCATTCGATATCGACCTTGTAGGCAAAATCGGAAAGCCACTGGTTCATACCGTACCACGCGAGCGGCGAGGCTATGACGATGGCAATGCCGACGAGTTTCACAAAATCTTTGGAAAGCAATGAAACAATGCTCAGTACCGAGGCACCCAGTACTTTACGGACGCCGATTTCCTTGGTGCGCTGAATAGTGGTGAATGCGGCCAGCCCGAACAACCCGAGACAGGCGATCACCACTGCTAGACTGGCAAATATGCCGAACAGCTTCCCTACCCGCTGCTCCGATTCGTACATTTTGTCGAAACGTTCGTCGAGGAACGAGTAGGCGAACGGATTGTCCGAAGTCGCTTTCCAGGTCTTTTCCAAAGTTTTGAGCAAGCCGGGGATATCGTTGTTTTTAATGCGAATGGCCATTTGGTAACTGTCGCCACCGTAGAACATCACCAGCGGCGCGATGCGCTCGTGCATGGAGCGGAAGTGGAAATCCTTGGTCACGCCCACCACGGTGTAATACCTCTTACTTTCAGGGGTACCATTGCCGATGGTCCTGATACGTTTTCCGATCGGGTTCGTCCAGCCGAATTGCTTTGCAGCCGCCTCGTTGATCAGCACGGACGCACTGTCGCCGCCGAAGCTTTTCGAAAAATTACGGCCTGTGGCAAGGCCTATACCCAGCGTTTTCAGGTAATCCTCATCGATCTGGTAAGTTGTGAAACGGTAGGGCGTAATGTTGTTTTCGGCATTTTCGGGGAGGAACCCGTCGGTACCATTGTTGGAAGAACCCGCCGGAATAAAGCCTGCGAGGGTGACGCTGCTCACCGCGGAAAGATTGCCCAGCTGTTCTTTGAATGTCTTCGCCTTGTCGCCCAGCAAATAGGTATCGTGCAGGATCAGCACCTGTTCTTTATTGAAACCTACATTTTTATTCTGTATAAAACGCAGCTGGCGGTAAACGACCAAGGTACCGATGATCATCGCGATCGAAACGACAAACTGAATGGTAACCAACGCATTGCGCAGCCATCCGCTTTTTACACCCGCCTGAATGCTCCCTTTCAGCACTGCTACCGGCCTGAATGCCGACAGAAAAAAAGCGGGATAGCTTCCCGCGAGCAGGCCTACGATCAGGCAGCCGGCCAATGCGTATGCGATCATCGGGCCATTCAGGATCGACTGGATATCAAACTGCTTGCCGGCGAGGTCGTTGAAACCGGGCAAGAGCAATGCAACCAATGCCAATGCGACCACGAGCGCGAAAAATGTTACCAAAACCGATTCGGTCAGGAATTGCGCCATGAGCTGCTGACGTACCGAACCCATTACTTTTCGCACCCCCACTTCTTTCGCCCTACCAGCCGAACCGGCAGTAGAAAGGTTCATAAAGTTGATGCAGGCGATGAGCAGAATGAATGCGGCGATGGCCGTAAAAATGTAAATGTATTTGATGTTGCTGTTGCCTTCCAGCTCGTTTTCGAGGTTGGACGTGAGGTGAATGTCGGTCAATGGCTGTAAACCAAACCCGAATTTGTCGCCCTTCCGCAGGTACTCGTCATAGCTCATACCCAGGAATTCCTGGATTTCCGGACCGATGTATTTCCTGACAACCTCCGGCATCCTTGCGGAAAGCTTTTCCGCGGGATAACCTTTACGGAGCAAAACATAGGTATGCGCGCCGCTCGAAAGCCATTTCTCACCCAGCGTGATCGATTTCATCGACCCGAAAAAGTCATAATGGAAATGCGAATTGGAAGGCACATCTTCGCAAACGCCGGTTACGCGAAAAAGGCCAACCCTGCCCATGTCGAGACTCTTTCCGATCGGGTCCTGGTTTCCAAAGTATTTCAATGCGGTGGATTTGGTCAGCACGACCGTCTTCGGCTCTTGGAGCACGCTGTTCGCGTCGCCTTTCAGCAGCGGAATAGAGAAAAAATTAAAGAAGTTGGAATCGGCAAAAATGACGCGCTCTTCCAGAAAGCGCTTTTCACCGTTTTTAACCAGAAAGGTACCATTGGTATTGAGCCTCGCATACGACTCCACGCCCGGGTAGTCGCGCATGAGCGCAGGGCCTGCGGGAGCGGATGCGCCCGCGATGTTGATGTCGTTACCGCCTATCCGGCCATGTAAAGTAACCCTGAAAATGCGGTCGGCATTCTTGTTGAAGCGGTCGTAACTGAGCTCGTGCTGTACGAAAAGCAGGATCAGCATGCACGTCGCCAATCCGATAGCCAGCCCGAAAATGTTGATGGAAGCGAAAACCTTCTTGTTCGAAAGGCTCCGCAGAGCGATTTTCAGATAACTGGATAGCATAACTGGGCCGGTTACGAGGGTTAGCGGATGGACATTCCATGCTAACAGTCAAATTATGCACCAGTCGGCAACAATATCACAAATATCTGAAAATCAATTTTTTATATATTAATAAAACAATTCAGCGGTGTTCACTATCGGACACGTCCCGTTCGATTTGGAACGGGACGTGCGACGCAATGCTATTCACTCCGCAAACTCTTCACGGGGTTCATCAGGGCCGCCCTGATGCTCTGGAAACTGACCGTCGCAAAAGCGATGACGGTCGACGATACCGCGGCAATCACGAACACCCACCAGTAAATGCCGGTGCGGTAGGCAAAGTTTTCGAGCCAGCGATCCATTCCGAAATAGGCAACGGGCGCCGCCACTACGAATGCGATAAGTACCAGTTTGAGAAAATCCCTTGAAAGCAGACCCACAATGCTTGCAACAGACGCGCCCATCACTTTACGCACGCCTATTTCCTTGGTGCGTTGCATGGTACTGTACGACGCCAGGCCAAGCAAACCAAGGCAGGAAATGAATATCGCCAGGATGGCAAAATTGAAAAACAGCTTTTCGAAACGCTCCTCGGCGCGGTATTGCCGGTCGAAGAATTCGTCCATAAAATAGTAGCTGAACGGCCTGCCGGGAACCATTTCCTTCCATTTGCCCTCCACCGCCGCAACGGTTTCTTTCAATCGGTTACCCTCGATTTTAACAGAAACAAGCTCCGTACCGTCTGGCTCAATGCGCATTGTCAGCGGTTTAATGGTTTCCTGCAACGACCGGAAATGAAAGTCTTTGATCACGCCGACAATTTTGCCTTCACGCCCCCATTGTTTGAAACGGCGCCCGATCGCATCTTCGGCTTTGGCATAACCAAACAGCTTCACCGCCGCTTCATTGATGACCATG
Organism: Dyadobacter soli; assembly: GCF_900101885.1. GTDB lineage: Bacteria > Bacteroidota > Bacteroidia > Cytophagales > Spirosomataceae > Dyadobacter > Dyadobacter soli. The sequence continues at coordinate 261,209 of NZ_FNAN01000008.1, forward strand.
GCCTGGGTACTATCTGTGCCGAATTCTCTCGAAAACGGTCTGCCGGCTGCCATTTTCAGTCCGAATTGCGGGATGTAATCAAAATCCACGAAATAGAGATCGAGGTTGGCGACTTGCAGCTCGCCGCTTTTATTCTCAATTTCGGAATATGCGCCGCGGTTGGGACCTCCGGGGACGCTGGACGATAAAGTCGTTTGTTTCACGCCTGTCAATCCCCGCAGCGACTCTTTGAATGCCTCCCGGCTGGAATCGCCCTCGGTATTGACCACGAGCATCTGATCCTTGCTGAAACCGAGGTCGCGGTTGCGCATGTAGTTCATTTGAATGTAGACGATCATTGTAGCGATAATCAGCGCGATTGAAATGGCAAACTGAACGGTTACCAAGCCTTTTCTTAGCAAAATCCCTTTAAAACTGGTCGTAAAACGCCCTTTCAGAACCGTTACCGGCTCAAACGACGACAGTACCAATGCCGGATAAATGCCTGCCAGAATCCCGATCATGATCGCCGCCACAAGCATGTACATGAGAAATGAAGGATCGGCAAAGATGTTCGAAACAATCACTTTACCAGCCAGATTATTGAACAGCGGCACCAGCACCGCCGAAAGTGTAATCGAGAACACAAATGCGATGAGGCATAGGAGGATGGATTCGCTCACAAACTGCCTCGCCAGCAGCCCTTTCGCCGCCCCCACCACCTTGCGGATGCCCACTTCCTTCGCCCGTTCGGCCGAGCGTGCGGTGGTGAGGTTCACGAAGTTGATACAGGCAATGAGCAGAATGAAAGCCGCAACCACGGAAAATACATATACGTTGCTCATACTACCCTTTTCAGCCACATCCCGCTCCGAATGCAAATGCACGTCGCGCAGCGGTTCGAGGAAAAGTTTGTAGGACATTTTTGCCTCGCGCATGAGCTTGCCCGCGCGGCGTTCGAGGTATGCCGGAAACTTCTTTTCCAAAGCTTTACGATCGGCCCCCGGTTTCAGAAGCAGGTAGGTGGTCGCCCCGAAATTGCCCCATTCATCGTCGATACCGCGATTGAAACGCGTGGTCATGGTTGTCATCGAAACAAACATATCCCCTTTGATCTGGGAGTTTTCGGGGATGTCCTGCATTATACCCGTAACCTTCGCCGGAATGCTTTCGCCCGTCAGCAGCACCGTCTGCCCGACCGGATCGCTGTCACCGAAGTACTTTTGGGCTGCTTTTTCCGTAAAAACAATGCTTAGCGGTTCTTTGAGCGCCGTTAGAGGATTTCCTTGTATCAGTTTAAAATCAAAAACGCGGAAAAACGAAGAGTCGGCGAACACCGTAGCTTGCTCCTGGAATTTGATATCCCCTTTCCGGACGAGAAAACTACCGCTATTAATGCGGGCATAGGCCTCTACCTCTGGAAAATCCTGCTTGATCGTCGGGCCATAAGCCCAGGAAGTAACGCCCGCATGAATGGTTTCGGAAGGAGTAATCACGTCCGTCACGACCCGGTAAATGCGGTCAGACTTGGCATGAAACGCGTCGTAAGTCAGTTCGAAATTGACATACAGCGAAATCAGCAGACAGGCCGACATCCCGACGGTCAGCCCCATGATGTTGATCAGGGAAAAAACCTTGTGCTTCCACAGGTTCCGGAAGGCGATTTTGAAATAATTCTTTAACATGGCTGTCAGATATGATTGGTATTTAAATAGCTAGTCGTTCTTCAAAGACGCCGCCGGGTTGACCATCGCCGCGTGTACCGCCTTGAAACCGACGGTCAGGAGCGTAATGAGCAGCATCATGGCGATCGTCAGGAAATGTACCCAGAGCGGCATGCTGATCCGGTAGGCGAAATCCTCCAACCAATGCGACATGAAATACCACGCCGCCGGAATGGCGATCACACCCGAAATGAGTACCAGCACCACAAACTCCCTCGAAAGCATTCCCACAATGCCCGCCGCCGATGCGCCCAGCACTTTCCGGACGCTGATTTCCTTCGTCCGCGTTTCCGTGGTAAAAGTAATAAGGCCGAAAAGTCCCATGCAAGCGATGAAAATGGCGAGTACCGTAAACACCGAGAACATCCCGGAGAGCCGCATTTCATTTTTGAAAGTTTCATTGAACGCATCGTCGAGGAAGTAATATTCGAAAGGCGTTTCAAGGTCGTACTTTTTGAAAAGGCCGCCTATGGCTTTTACGTTCGCGGCGATGTCGGATTGAGCGTTCATGCGCACATACATGACTCCCCGCACAGATCCGGGCGTGCGGAGCATGTTCGTGGTATCGGCGGCTACCGAAAGCGTCATCGCTTTGGCACCGTTCTGCACACTGGTAAAATCGAAATCTTCAAACACGCCTTCCACGGTAATGCCTTCGATCAGTTGCTGGCCTACGGGGTCTTTTTTCAAACCCAGTTGTTTAATGGCCTGCTCGTTCACCAGGGAGGTATTGAAGCGCGTGCTTACCGCCGGTGTTTTCCATTTGATTCCCAATGTGTTGATAAACTGATCATCCACAATAAGCTGCACAATACCCACCTCCTTTTTAGTGATTTTGTTCGGCGCGACGAACATATTATACCCTTTGAAAAGGCCCGCATTCGCAAAAGTGGCATTCGACACGCCCGCTTGCTGCCTTACCGCGTCACGGAACGGAATGTAATTGTCGGCCATCGAGGGCCCCAGCGGAATGCTGAGCAGCTGTTCCTTGTTCAGCCCGAGCTCTTTCCGTTGCATGAATGAGAGCTGCTCCCGCACAATGAGGCTGCCGACGATCAACGCCATGGAAACGGCAAATTGAAAGACCGTAAAAACCCGCCGCACGCCTACCCCGCCGATATTACCCGTAAACCGCCCTTTGATCACTTCCAAAGGCGCAAAGCCCGACAGTACGAACGCCGGATAGCTCCCGGCAACCAATGCGGTAATGGCCAGTAACCCCGCCAGAAACGATAAAAAGAAAGGCGATATCACGAACGAAGTATCGATCCGCAACCCCAGGAGCGCATAAAACGGCTGACTCAGATAGAAAACCATCAGCAATCCCAAACCAAATGCCAGCGCGCATACCAATGCCGATTCCATATAAAATTGGCTGCCGAGTCCTGCGCGTGTGGCGCCTACGACTTTACGCACGCCTACCTCACGTGCGCGCTGCGTGGCCCGGGCGGTGGTGAGGCTCATGTAGTTGAAGAGCGCGAGCAGCAGAATGGCAATAGCGGCGACCCCGAAAATCGGGATCAGTTTGTTGTTTCCCGAGTCGGTGAATGCCCCGCCGAGGTGCATATCGTCGAGGCTTTCGAGGGTGTATTTAGGTTTTAAATCAGGCTGGCCTTCCTTTAAATGGCTAACGCGGTTGATCCCCTTCTCGGCCAGCGCTTTCGATCCGGCGGAATTCAATAGCAGGTACACATTGAAGATTCCGCCCCCATTCTCCCAGTTTTGACGGTTTGAAGCCGTCAGCGCAGGATAGGTGGTACTGGAAATGACAAAATCAAAATCCAGGGAAGAATTGGACGGCGGGTCCTGGGCAACACCCGTAATCTGGATGAGGTGCTTTCCTTCATACAACAGCGCCTTGCCGATCACATCGGTACTCCCGAAATATTTCAATGCCGCCCGCTCCGAAACTACCATCGTGAAGGGCTTTTGCAATGCCGCCGGCGCATTCCCTTTTTCAAGCGGAAAACTGAATATCTTGAAAAACGACGGGTCCGCGAACATAACATTCTTTTCCAGGATCGCCTCCTCTTTCCGTGCGGGGTCTGCGATGGCCACGTTTCTGTACGAGGGCAAAATCCTGACATAATCAGCCACCAGCGGCACACCTTCTACTATCGCCGGCGCAAAACTGGCAGCAAAGGAGTTCATCTGGAATTCGTTGTCGCCCATTTTTACCTTTCCCAACACCCGGTGAATATCGCGGTGCCGGGCATGAAACCGGTCGTAGCTATGCTCATGGACCACGAACATCAGTATCAGCGTAGAAACACAAATACCCGCAGCAAGCCCGAGGACATTGATCAACGAATACGTTTTATGCCGGAAGAGGCTCCGGATTGCAATTTTGAGGTAATTTTTGAGCATAATATCGCAGAAAGGCTTCGAACGTCGATTCCGGAATTGGGTCAACAAATCCGTACCAGCCAGATAAAGCACTTTGTATCAAATATTTACCTCAAAACGAGTGTTCAAAACCGGACAGTGATGATTTTATCCATTACTATCAAACAAAAATGTATATTAGCAATGGATACTTTTGTTTGATATAAAAATACATTGTTGTATTTTTGAATCGATAAGAATAGCAATGATCTTAAAAACCGTCATAGCAAGCGTTGCGGAAGCTCAAAAAGCGAACCTTACCATCCTGGAATCCGGGCTGGCAAGAACCGCATTGGACAAGCTGCCGGATATCACCTCCCATGCGCTTATTGTTTCAGGTGTGCGACGTTGCGGTAAAAGCACGCTGTTGCACCAATTGCTGCGCGAGAAGCATCCGGATGCGTTTTATCTCAATTTCGAAGATACCCGGCTGTATGATTTCGAGCCTTCCGACTTTCTCCGGCTGGATAGCCTCGTGACGGAAACCGGGCAAAAAGTGCTTTTCTTCGATGAAATCCAGATCGTCGACCGGTGGGAAACATACGTGCGGCAGAAGCTGGATGAGGGTTGCAAAGTCGTGATCACCGGCTCCAACGCCTCGCTATTGAGCCGCGAGCTTGGTACCAAGCTCACAGGACGCCAGATCACCAAGGAGCTGTTCCCTTTTTCCTATTCCGAGTTTTGCGCGTACCGGAATGCCCTGCCTTCTCCTGACGCCACCCGTGACTACATGGCCACCGGCGGATTTCCCGAATATGTAAAATCCGGGCTGGAAGAATTCATGCGGCAACTTTTCGAAGACATTCTCATACGCGACATTGCCGTGCGCTACGGCGTACGCGACGTGCGGACTTTGCAACGCCTTGCGCTATACCTCGTTTCGAATATAGGCCGACTCATCACCGGTAACAGGCTGAAAACTATGTTCGAAGCAGGGTCCACGAGCACCATCATGGATTACCTTTCGTATTTTGAATATACATACCTGTTCCATTTCGTGCCGAAATTCAGCTATTCCCTCCGTAAGCAGCTGGTCAACCCGCGCAAGGTGTACGCGATCGACACGGGTGTGGTGAATGCCAACTCGGGATCATTTACGGACGATTTCGGGAGTGTCTTTAAAAATCCGGTGTTCCTGCATTTGCGCAGAAACTATAAGGATATCTATTACTTCTCGGAAAAGAGCGAATGCGACTTTGTAATCTCGGAGAAAGGCACTGTGCGGCAAGTCGTGCAGGTTTGCTATGATCTCAATCCCGACAATATCGACCGCGAGTTGAAAGGGCTTTTCGAAGCCGTGGCACATTTTGGTTTAAAAGAGGGTATGCTCGTGACGTTCAACCAGACCGACGAATTCGAGCGGGACGGTATGAAAGCCCTTATCGTTCCGGCCCATCAATATCTTGCAGATTAAAAAACGCCGGGCTTTCACCCGGCGTCCACTATCAGTTACCGCCATTCTGCACGTCGTCGTTTCGAATGCCGCGTTTGTTCTTTTTAATGCCGTCTTTCAGTTTTCCAAACTTGTAGTTCACGCTGAAATTGAACGACCGGAAGTAATTCCAGCGGTCGGTGAACTGGTCGAAATCCGGGCCGAAGGTTTCATTGTGGAACCGTCTGAATTTCGTGAAAGGATTGCTCACAGCCGCCGATACCGACAATTTATCCTTCACAACATCCTTGTTCACGCTGAACGACGTGCTTTGGATAGAGTTCGTAGTGCCTTGCAGGTTCACGCCCGGGCCATTCGCATTGAAGTTGGCATTCACCCGCCAGTCTTTCGGCAGCTTGTAACCCGTGGAAAGTGAAAACTGGTACATTACTCCGCTGTTGGTGATCTCCACGCCATTCACAATGCCGGTTACCTTGCCATGTGCAATGCGGAGGTTGGTGCTGACATTCCATTTTTTGCTGAATGGGTAATTCGCATTCAGGTTACCGCTGATGAGCCGCGCGCGGCCGGTGTTACCGTAGGATGTGCGGGTAATCTGCGTTTCGGGATTGTAAACGGCGATCGGAAAAATGAGGTCTTTGAAATGCGTGTAACCTACGCCGAAATTGATATTTCCCTTTTTGGCTTTATTAAAACTCAGTTGCAGATCGTTCACAAATGCCGGACGGAGATCGGGGTTACCGGTGCGTTCGTAGCTCGGGTTCGAACGGTCGACGAACGGGTTGAGTTGCCAGATACCGGGGCGCTGGATGCGTTTTGTATAGCCGAAGTTGATCCCCGCATTGTTTTTAAGCTTCCGGTTGATCGAAACGGAAGGGATGAAGTTGAAATAGTTTTGTTCCACCTTCGAATCCGTAGAAATAAAATCGGCGTCGATCACCGTCTGCTCCACCCGCGCGCCCGCTTTCACACCCCAGTTTTTGAAATTGTACGCGTAAGTATTGTAAGCGCCGAACACATTCTGCTGGTTCTTGTACATATTACTCATGCGGGTGTCGACCTCGTAAGTATTGGTTTCGGCATTGAACACCGTGTATTTGAAATCACTCTTATTGTCTCGCATAATGCCCTTCAAACCCGCTTCGATATTGAGCTTTTTCACAGGATAAACCAGGTCGACCTGGAAAGTCTGCTCCGAAAAACGCTGGTCGTTGAGCTGGCGGTAATCGGGCCGATCGTAGTTGATTCGGTTCGTAATGTTGAGGTTCCCGTTTTGCTTGTTGTCATAGCCGTAATAGCGGTAAGAGAATGTCAGCAATCGGTTTTTATCGGCTTTGAAACCCTTCTGGTAGTTGAGCGCCGCGTCGCGCCCGTTGCCGCGATCCGAATTGGTGTTGCTCACATTGTAGCGTTCGAGGATCTCGTCGCCCGCATTCAGCAGCGACGACTGATAGCCATACGAACGGTTCCGGCCGCCATTTACATTCAACTGGGCACTCAGCAGGTTCAGCGTATCGATCTCGTAAGTGATTTCATAGCCGATGTAGCCATTCTTGTTATTGTTCCGGTTCCAGCCGCGCTGATCGAGCTCGGTAGGATTGGTGCCCGTTGTAGTACGGTTGGAAATCGACTGTGTAGAAGGGTTTTTGTATTGATTTAAACCCGCATTGAGCGACATTCCAATCTTCCCGAGCTGGGCCGAGAGCGAGCCACCGACTCCCGGTCCGCCCGTCGGGAAGCGTTCACTGACATTGAGGGTACCATTATACCCGTTATCGATTTTTTTGTTGGTAATAATGTTGATAATCCCCGCCAGGCCTTCCGCGTCGTACTTTGCTGGCGGCGTAGTGATCACCTCGATGCGCACGATAGACGACGCCGGCATGCTGCGCAGCACATCCTTGTAACTCCGCTCGACCATACTCGACGGCTTACCGTTGATCAGGATCTTGAAATCGGTATTGCCTTTGAGCGAAATGTTGTCCTCGGCATCTAGCGAGAGGTATGGCACCTTCCGCATCATTTCGAGTACGCTGTAAACCTTGCTTTCCGGATCAGCTTCGAGATCGTAGCTAATGCGGTCTACCTCCTGTTTCACAATGGGTTTTAATGCAGTAACCGTAACTTCTTTCAGGCCAACCGCATGCTGGCTGATCGTAATATTGCCCAGATCCACCTGCTGACGGGTGCTGTCCGTCAGATCGACATCGATGACCTTGTTTTTATAACCTACGCCAACCATTACCAGCGCATATTTCATCGGTTTCAAATTTTGAAAAGCAAATGAACCGTCGGCCTTTGTAAAATCGGCTTTCACGGCGGTGTTCTTGTCTTTCATGAGGTTAATGGTAATGAAATCCAGCGCCTTGCCGGTTGTCGAATCGGCTACAATGCCTTTAATGCTCCCGGTCGCAGGGACGCCTGCCGCAGGGACGCCTGCCGCAGGAGCTACTTTCGCAGGAGCGCCTGCCGCAGGGACGCCTGTCGCAGGAGCGCCACCGGCGGGTGCCGTTTGCGCGAATGAGTCCTGGCAACAAATCAGTCCAGGGATCAGGATGGACATGAGAATTTGGAATAGTGTTTTCATGGAAAAAAATTTCATGGCTAATAATTTTTTGAATGGGCATAGGAATTCTGGCAAGAGATTTTGGGCTCTTTCAGACAGCAATCTGTGTATCAATAGATTAGATATCGATATTCAATTGACGCACAGATACAGACTAACCTAATTTTGATGTTACAAATGTATTGGAAGGTACTTTGTGATGCAAGGTACTAGGCCTGATTTTTTGCATTAAGTGATGAACGGTAGAATAATGCAGCTGATCGGTACCGGCCTGTTCCTATTCGAGTGGCTTTGGCTTGTTCAAATACCTTTCTATCAAAAAATTCAGGATTAGGCTGATGCCGCCGTAGAGGAACACCATCGACATATACGCGACCTCCGTGTGGAAATCATAGTTTTGGTCCAGCCAGTTCGCCGTCAGGATACCTAGCGCGATACCCACGAAAAGCATACCGAATTTGAGTGTGGGATAAAACTTCTGGTTTTTATCCGTAAAAATCGACGCATCGGCGCCCTTCTCGATCAGCGCTATACGTTCGCGGTGGCGTGTCATCAGAAACACATACGCGATTCCGAAAATACCCAGAAAAGCCGCAACAGAAACAAGTACACCATTCATGACTAAAAGATGGTTAAATTTCGAATGTTACCCATTTGACAGCCGCGCGGCATTCCCGGTTACAGTTTTTGCAAAAAGTTTTTGGTTAAAAAATAAATAGGGTTCCCTGTAACCGATCCGGGGGTAATGCAGTCTCATTAGCAGGCGAGCCATCGAATGCATGAAAAATCAAGACGACCGGATACACATCGAGAATGTAAAGCAGGGTAACCTGGCTTCGTATACTTATCTGGTCGACAAGTACAAAAACATGGCATTCACCATTGCAATGAAAATCCTTTCGAATGCGCAGGACGCCGAGGACGCGGCGCAGGAGAGTTTTGTGAAGGCTTATATGCAAATCGGGAGTTTCGAGGGCAAATCCAAGTTTTCGACCTGGCTGTACACGATCGTTTACCGGACGGGCGTTTCAAAATTGCAGCAGCCGCGGCTCGCTTTGCAAAGCATCGATGAAGAATTTGAAGAAAATTACCATTACCAGCACAGCCCGCCGCCGCTGGAAGGCTTGCAGGCCCGCGAGCGCGAACGGTTCGTGAAAGAGGCGATCGACCGCCTGCCCAAAATGGAAGCGCTGGTCATTACATTATATTATCTGAATGAGAGCCCTATCGAGGAAATCGAGCAGATCACGGGCCTTTCGAACAGCAATGTGAAAGTAAAACTGTTCAGGGCCAGGAAGGTACTGGGCAAAGAATTGCAATTTTTGTTATAATGCGGGAATTATGGAGCAGACGGACGACAAACAGGAAGCGCATTTCAGGAAACTGATCCAGGATACCGGGACCGACGCGCCTTCGGACGCGTTCACGCGGGCGGTCATGCAGCGCGTACACGAGGAAGCCGCATTCCATGCGCTGATGCAGCAAAATGCCGTCGATGCAGCTCCGAATGCATTCAGTAGCGCGGTTATGGCGCAAATCCTAGCCAGCCAGAAAGTCGCCGCGCCGAAGCCGGTCATTTCACGAGGCATATGGTACGGGATTGCGGCCGCGTGGGCTGCATTGATCATTGCGTGTTTTTTCCTGCCCGGCAATGAGCCGCAATCAGCGTTTTTTAGCGAACTGAACGCGCACATCATGTCAAGTCAGGTTTTCAGCCAGCAATTCTCCACCATTCCGCAGCCAGTCATGCTGACAGTGATCGGGCTGTCGTGCCTCGTTTTGCTCGACTATTTTCTTCGGAATAATCGGGTGCTGCTAAATAAAACGGCCAGATCCTGAGACCTGGCCGTTCGTTCATGGCTATCATTTCAATCGGTTATCCTCTGCGGTTGTAACGGTTTTCGAAACGGTGCTGATAAGCGAACAAACGTTGGCGTTGTGCAGGCGTCAGCACAGAGAGGATTTCTCTTTGTTTCTCTTCTTCCAATCTTTTCATGCCTTGGTAGGTGCTGTATCGCTGGTTTCTGCCGGCCAGACGATCGTATTTGTTTTCGATCTTTTTGATCTGGTTTTCCTGTTTGCGGCTCAGCTTAACAATCTCGTCCAGCTTGTTGATCTTGAACTCTTCGGCGGCATTGTCGCGGGCGTCGATCACGACATGGGCAGGTTGGCTATAACGCTGGGCAAAAGTATTTCCGGTAGTGAAAGTTACGATTGCTGCGATGGCGAAAATGATCTTTTTCATGGTTTCCAGTATTTAAATTGTTTGTTTATGTCTTTTAGAGGCACTTTTCCCCTCCAAGTTTAACGCACTGGAAACACAATCTGCGAAATGTCACTGTTAGTAGATAGCAAGCCGTTTTTGATCGACGAAATGGCCGCCGCAGGCTGGATAGAATTGCTATGGGGTTCTTTTATTTTTAAATTTGAATAAGGCCAACCTACAAAAGAGATGCTAACTACTATCAAGGGAATTTATGAAGACGGCAAGGTGACGCTCATGGGAACGCCACCTGTACAGTCACGCACGGAAGTCACAATTACATTCCCGGAAAAAGTAGCAAAACCGCTCAAAAAACGTCAGGCGGGAGCACTGAAGGGAAGAATTCATATGTCAGACGATTTTAACGAACCACTTGAGGATTTGAAGGACTACATGTAGATGAAAGTATTATTGGACACACACACGCTGATTTGGTTTCTTGAAGACAGCCCCAAACTCTCACGCAAGGCCAAATCTCTCATGGAAGATTTGGGCAATGACGTCTATGTACACGCCATCAGTTGGTTTGAAATGTCAATTAAGGCGAAAATCGGAAAACTTTCGCTGGCGGACCCTATCGATCTAGCTTTTACTCAGGCTACGAAAAACGGGATATTGACCATAGATATTGATGTCCCCCAGCTGAAAGCTTATCAAGAGCTACCATTCATCCAGGAACATCGCGATCCATTCGACCGTTTAATAATTGCAACAGCGATTCAAGAACGCCTTAGCATTGTATCCAACGACCCGAAATTCGCACTGTATCCGGCAGCAGAAGTCCTCTGGTAAAGAGATAGCCTACTCGCTCCGCAGCGACTTCACGGGATTCATCAACGCTGCTTTGATCGCCTGGAAACTTACTGTCAGTAATGTGATGGCTACTGCCAGCAATGCCGCGACGACGAACACGACCCAGCTTAGTTTGATATGGTATTCATATTTATCCAGCCAGTCGTTCAGGAAGTAGAGCGCGATGGGCGAGGCGATGACGCAGGAGATTACGACCAAATACACGAATTCTTTGGACAACATCGCCCACATCTGCGCGACGCTAGCGCCCAATGCCTTGCGGATACCGATTTCTTTGGTGCGCTGCTCGGCTGTGTAAGCTGCGAGGCCGAATAGCCCGAGGCAGGAGATAAACACTGCGAGTACTGCAAACACCCGGGCCAGTTTCCCTATCCGCTCTTCGGCGCGAAACTTGGCATCATACTCCTCATCGGCAAACTTGAATTCGAATGGCGAATCCGGATCGTGCTTGCGGAAAACGGTTTCTACTTTCTTTAAAGCCTTATCTACCTGCGTTCCGGGGGCGAGTTTGACGTTGATCAGGTTGGCCCATTCGTAGTTAAGCATAAAAATCGTAGGTACTGCCGGCTCGTAGGGTGATTGCATGACCATATCCTTGATCACGCCCACTACCTGCCGCGGTTTGCCGTTGTAGCGGATCGTTTTGCCGATGATGTTTTTCAGGCCCGTCAGTTTCACGGCCGATTCGTTGAGTACAAATGCGGCTGTGTCCGTTGAAAAATCCCTGGAAAAATCGCGGCCGTCGATGATTTTCCAGCCGATTGTTTTGCCAAAATCATGTGTGCAGGCAATGGTACCGAACAGCGGCACGGAGCCCGGCTCCAATCCCTCCCATTCAAAACCGATCTGGTTCGAATAAATGCCCGTGGTAGGGCTCGACGATTCGCTCATTTCAAATACCGCCCCGGTTTTGAGCAGATCATCGCGCAGCGGATCATATTTACCCCACAAATTGGGAGAAATGGTAATCTGTAAAAGTCCCTGACGATCGTAACCCACCGGCCGGTTTTTGGCATGCTGGATTTGCTGGAATACGATAATCGTCCCGATAATGAGCGTGATCGAAACGGTGAACTGCACCACGACCATCACCTTACGCGGCACAGCCGAATATTTCCCGACCTTGAATGTACCCTTCAGAACCGCTAACGGATTAAACGAGGACAGGTAGAATGCAGGGTAACTTCCGGCCACAAGACCCGTAAACAATGCGAATGTGATCAGCAACAGCCAGAATTGCCAGTAGAAGAACGGGAATTTCACATGCTTGCCAGCGAGGTCGTTGAATGCCGGCAGCGAAATAAGAACGATCAGGATCGCGAGTACCAATGCAAACGTCACTACCAGGAACGATTCGCTCAGGAACTGGAATACGAGCTGGCTTTTGAGCGAACCGATCGACTTGCGGATGCCTACTTCCTTGGCCCGTTTCTCCGATCGCGCCGTGCTCAGGTTCATGAAGTTGATACATGCCAAAAGCAACACGAATGCGCCAATAATACCGAAAAGCCACACAAACTGAATGCGCCCGCCGACGTTATGGCCGTTCTTGAAGTCGGAATACAAGTGCCAGCGGCTCATCGGATGCAACAGGTATTGAGGCTTGTCGGTTTTCGAGAATGCGTGCGGCATTTCCACGTCCCTGATTTTGCGGGAAACCGTGGCGATATCCGCATGATCGGCTACCTGTGCAAACCATTGGAACGAGTGGTTACCCCATTGCGTTTGCGCGTCCTTCACCCATCCTTCCGCTTGCAGGTAGTCGTTCCAGGGCAGGATTAAATAGAGTTCGTTAAAGTTCGAGTTGAAAGGAATATCCTCGTACACGCCCGTCACTTTCACGTCCTTCTTGATATCGAGTTTGAGGGGTTTGTTCAGCGGGTCGGCGTCACCGAAAAGGGCTTTCGCCAGCGACTCGCAGATCACCACCGATCCCGGGTTTTTCAATGCACTGTAATCGCCCCGGATCATTTTCAGGCCCAGCATTTCAGGAAATGACGGCTGTGCCCACATCCCCGATTTGTTGATTTTCTTATCGCCATTGGCCAACAGATGCCCGAAATTCCAGGAGGCAAGCGAGGTATGCCTGAAATCCGCCGAATACTTGGTCGCCATTTCCGTTACCGAAGGAATGGATACGGCGGTACCGGTGCCGGTTTGGTTATTAAAAGTCTGGCTGATCCACGCTTGCACCACGCGGTCGTAGCTCTTGTGGTATTTGTTATAGGACAATTCATCCCAAACCCACAGCCCGATCAGCATTGTGACGGCGATACCTACCGACAGTCCGACGATGTTGATCAGGGAATAAACTTTGTTTTTGAGGAGGTTGCGGAGCGCGATTAACAGATAATTCTTGATCATGGCCGGGTCAGATAGGTTGGGAGTTGGAATACTTTGGCGAAAGATGTAAAAACCAGCCTGCTGGTTGCATCTCCAAGCCCCTGATTATTCACTCCTTAACGCCTTCACCGGGTTGGTCATCGCGGCCTTCACGCTCTGGAAGCTGATCGTTACCAGCGCGATCAGTACCGCAGCCACGCCTGCCAGCACAAACAGCCACCAGCTAATGCTTACTTTATAGCTGAAATCCTGCAACCATTCATTCATGAAATACCACGCAATAGGCGATGCAATGACGAGCGCAATCACCACCAGTTTGACAAAATCGATGGAAAACAGCCCGAAAATGTTCATCGCCGATGCCCCTACCGCCTTGCGGATACCCATTTCCTTCGTGCGCGACTCGGCCATGAATGCAACCACGCCGTAGAGTCCCAGGCAGCCGATGAAAATCGCGATACCGCTCAGTATCCTGAACAACGAGAACAGTTTTGCCTCTTTCTCATAAAAGCTTTCCAGCGTCTGGTCGTAGAATGAGTATTTAAATAAATAATCGGGGAAAGCTTCCGACCAAACCTGTTCTATCCGCCCGATCTGTTCCAGCCCTGCACTTTTATCGAGCTTCACGCTCAATGTCCGGTAGTTATTCCGCATGGTAGTCATTGCACAAGGGATGATTTCCTGGTGCAGCGAGTAAGTATTGAAGTTTTTAACAACGCCTACTATCGGCAGCTTAAAGTCGCTGCCTCCTATCGCAAGCCGTTTTCCGATCATATCCTGCGGGTTTTTAAAACCCATTTTTGCAGCAAACGCCTCGTTTACAACATACTCCCGGATCGTATCCGAGGGAAGAAAAAGTCTTCCGGCGGCCATTTTCAGACCGTAAGTATTAAAATAAGCAGTATCGGCAGGCCGCATTACTATATCGAAATCCAGGAACTCGGTATCGTTCTCGTACTTGAAGCCGGTTTGCCAGTTGCTTCTCGACATGGGCGTAAATGCGCTGTATGCGATGGACTTCACGCCCGGAATCTGCGCCACTTTTTCCCGCAGGGTTTCCAGCTTGCCTTCCTCCTGGTCGGGCACGGCAATCGTCACGATTTCGTCCTTTTCAAAACCCAGGTCCAGCGAGTTGAAATACTTCATCTGGCTGTAAGCGATCAACGTTCCGATCAGGATTACCTGCGATATGGAGAATTGCAGCACGATCAGGCCTTTGCGAAGGTTTGACTGTCCGCTTCCCGCAACGCGCATTTTTCCCTTCAAAGCCAGTATCGGCTGGTACCCCGAAACGACGAGCGCAGGATAGAACCCGGCCAGAAAAGTGGTCACGACCGTCAGTACCAGGCAGCAGAGCAAAACATACGGATCCTGGAAAAACACTACACCCTGCGATTGTATATTGAGGATACTGGCAATGGAAGGCAACAGCAACTGCGCCGAAACCAGGGCCAGCAACACCGACAACACTGTAATAATACCCGTTTCGGAGAAGTATTGCCGCAGTAACTGCCCGCGCGTGCTCCCGAGCACCTTGCGCACACCTACCTCACGCGAGCGGCGCAGCGCCTGCGCGGTGGCGAGGTTCACAAAATTCACGCAAGCCGTGATCAGAATGAAAATCCCGACCAGCGACATCGCCCAGATCATGCCTTTGCTGATCGAGCGGTTGGCGTAGTTACTCATTTTTGTAGCAAAATGAATGTCCTTCAATGGCTGCAAAACGAATTTCAGCTTGTCGACATCCTTGGGGTCCCGGTACTTTTTATTGAAGGCCAAAAGCTGCTTTTCAAACTGTGCTTCGGTCACATTTTCGGGCAGCATCAGGTATATTTGCCCGCCTCCGTAGCTGGAAACCCAATCGTCCCAATTGGTAAATGCGCCGAATTCTTTCAGCGAAGCAAACGATAGCAGTGTCTTAAACGGCAGGTTAGTGGTGGCAGCCGGATCGGCCACCAGGCCAGTAACCACGAAATCCATCTGGTTCCTTACCCGGATGGTTTTGCCCATCGGGTCTGCATCGCCGAAATACTTTCGGGCCTGGCTCTCTGTCAACACCACCGATCCGGGGTTTTTGAGGGCCTGCGCCGGCGAACCTTTCAGCCATTGATAGTCGAACATCCGGAAGTATTCGGGGCCTGTGAATGCGATATCGTACCCCGGATCCGAAAACTTCTTTTTCTCCGAACCCTGCGTGATGGTGATCAGCGTTTCGCGAAGTCCATACGTGCACACAACCTGATTCCTGATCTCTGGATAGTCGTTGCGCAGCGCTTCCAGTGCCGGCAGCGGAATCCCGGCACCAAACCCCTTCTCGCCATCTTCTACATTCTGGTTGAGCAGGCGGTAAAGCCGGTCGGCATTCTTATGATGGCTGTCGAAACTCAGCTCGTACCTGACCGTAAAAAAGATCAGCAAACAGCAAGCCAGGCTCAGCGTAAGCCCGGTAATGTTGATCAACGTAAAATTCCAGTTGCGCCGAAGGTTTCTGAATGAGGTTGTTAGATAGTTTTTGATCATGGCACCTTATTTTCTATTTTTGAATACAATGAAAGAACCGATTCACCCACAGCGCCGCTTAGGCAGCTTGAAAGGAAAAATCGGTACTCCTGATGATTTTAATGCTCCATTAAACCACCCTACTCGCTCCGTAGCGACTTCACCGGGTTCATGAGCGCGGCTTTGATACTCTGGAAACTGACGGTAGCGATGGCGACGAGCAATGCGGCGGCACCGACTCCTATGAATACCAGCGGGCTGATTTCAATGCGGTAGGGGTAATTATCCAGCCACAGCTGCATGAAATACCAGGCCGCCGGCGTGGCGATCAGGATGGCAATGAGGACAAGTTTTACAAAATCCTTGGATAATACGAATACCAGGCTCGCAATGCTTGCACCGAGCACTTTGCGGACGCCGATTTCCTTCGTGCGCTGTTCCATGACGATCAATGCGACGGCGAACAGGCCGAGGCACGACAAGATGATCGCCACGGACGATGCCAGGCTGAATACCTGCGAAAGCCTTTCTTCCTCTTTGTACCAGTTGTTCGTGTTCTCATCCAGAAACGAGCCCATGAACTCCGATTCCGGCGTGATTTCTTTCCACACGCTTTTTAACTTCTCCATCGACGATGCCAGGCTCTGCGGCGTCACGCGCACAAAAATGTACCCGATGCCGTCGGTATGAGAGAGGTACATCGTGATCGGTTTTATATTGGTTTTGGATGAATAGAGGTTAAAATCAGGCACTACACCGATGATCTGATGCTTGATGCCGGCCGTGTCGGTCTGGAAGAACTTGCCGACCGGATCTTTTTCGCCGATCGCTTTGGCCATACTTTCGGTGATGATCACCCTTCCCATCGAATCGGTGGGGTAAGCGGGGTTAAACTCCCTTCCGTCGCGTAATTTGATATTCAGTGTTTTGAGATAGTCGTAACTGATATGCAGCCAGTCGGTTTCCACTTCGCGTTCTTTGAATGTAAAACCAATGGAACTGCGGGAACTGCTGCGGTCGAGACCAAGTCCGAGGTTCACGCCCGTGCCGGTGATCGCTACCACGTTGGGATCGTCGGCAAGGCGGTTACGCATTCTACGCAGCGCTGTTTGTCCATTCACTTTGCTGCCCACCGGAATGCTGATCACTTCTTCCTTCTGAAAGCCCAGCGGCTGCTTCCGGAGATGGTCGACCTGCTGTACAGCGATGATCGTGCAGCATATCAGCAAGCTCGAAAGCGCAAACTGCGCCACGATCAATGAATTGCGCAATATACCCGGCTTTTTAAGCGACACCTTCCCTTTCAGCACTTCCACCGCATTGAATTTAGACATCTGCAACGCCGGATAACCGCCCGCCACGAGCGTAACGAACAGGAACAGCGCGATCAGCATTGCCATTTTATCGGGCTCGAAAATGTATTCCAGCGAGAGCTTGGCCCTGAATGTCGCATTAAACGCAGGCAGCAACAGGATAGCCAGTACTATGCCGGTCAGGAAACCAAGGAAGCATATTACCCCTGCCTCGCCCCAAATCTGCAAGAAAAGCTGTTGTTTCAATGCCCCGAGCGACTTACGTACGCCCACCTCACGTGCGCGGATGAACGAGCGCGCGACGCTGAGGTTGATGAAGTTAATGCAGGCGATCAGCAGGATGAAGATCCCGATACCCATTAATGCATAGATCAGCGATCCCTCCTTACCGCCGGAAATTTCTCGGTTGAAGTGGATGTCTTCCAGTTTTTGAAGGCGAAGCGTGTAGATATCGCCTCTTTCATCGGGCTTAGCGCCTTTCTTTTTAAGCTTAGTAAGCGTTTCCGCGAAATATTTGGCCGTAAAAGGTTTCAGCTTCTTCTCAAATGCCAGCTTATCGACCCCGGGTTTTAGTTTGAGAAAAATATTATGTGAAAATGCGTCCCACTGATCCTTTTGCTGCTGATACCCACCCACATTCTCACTGCGAATGAACGCGTCGAATTGCAGGGAAGAGTTTTCGGGAAAATCCGCGAGGACGCCGCTTACGACATACTCCTTTTTACTTTCCTCCAATCCCAGCTGTATGCGCTTGCCCATCGGGTCTTCTTCGCCAAAAACAGCCTTGGCCATGTGCTCGGTGATCACAATATTGCTGAGATCCTGCAATGCGGCTTGTGGGCTGCCTTGTTTAAACGGAAATGAGAATATTTTAAAAAAATCCGGCTCGGTAAATTTGATGTTTTTGTCGAGATACTTGCCTTTGTATTCCACCACATCCGAACCGTTGACAATCCTCGCTACCGCCTCGATATCGGGATACTCCGCCTTCAATGCGGGCGTGATCGGGAATGGCATGGAGGCGGTACGGCCTACGCCCTCGGGATCATTTGAAAAGAAATAAGGTTCATAAATCCGGTCTTTATCGGCATGAAAACTGTCGTACGACAGCGCGAAATATGCGGTCAGGAACAGGAACACGCTCACACAAAATGCGACCGACAGTCCGACGATATTGATAAAAGCATAACCCTTGCTCTTCCAAAGGTTACGCAGCGCGATTTTGATGAAGTTTTTGAACATAGCTTATGCTTATTTGACCGCCGACCATTGACGGCCGACCGCCGATCTCTTGTTATGATTTCTAACTAGTTCCTTTCTGATTCCAAGACCTGTTGACTAATGTACATACAACAATCGGCCGTCGGCGGTCGGTCGTCAGCCGTCATCAACGCTACTCCGACTTCAACGATTTCACAGGATTGGTAACGGCTGCCCTGATAGCCTGAGTACTCACTGTCAGCAGTGCTATGATCACTGCCAGCGCTCCCGCCGCGGCGAACATCCACCATTGCAGGGTGATTTTGTAGGCAAAATCGGCTAGCCAGCGGTTCATGAGATACCAGGTAAGCGGCGTGGCTATGACAATGGAAACGACTACGAGTTTGACAAAGTCACCGGACAACAGCCCCACGATGTTGGTCACCGAAGCGCCGAGCACTTTTCGTACGCCAATTTCCTTAATGCGCTGCTGAGCGGCAAATGCGGCCAGGCCAAACAGTCCGAGGCAGGAAATCAGGATTGAAATAATGGTAAATGCATTGACAAGCCTCGAAGTACGCGCATCGGCAGCATAGTTTTTCTGAAAATCCTCGTCGAGGAAGGTATATGAGAATGGCTCGCCCGGCACGAGTGATTTCCATTTACTTTCTATGAACGGCAGCGCGGCGGCGGCATCCTTGCCCGCGATGTGCGCGATCATGTAGTTGTAGCTCGGGTCCATATTCAGGAAGAAAGCATAGGGTTCTATCACTTTGTGCAAATCCTGAAAATGAAAGTCTTTCACCACTCCCACTACCTCGACGGAACCCGGCGTATCGCCGCCATTATTAAAAAGGAACTTCTGCCCTACCGCCTTGTTCAGGGGCACGTTGAATTTACGGAGTGTGGCTTCATTCACCACGATTTTATAATTTGTATCTGCCGGAAATTCTTTTGAAAACATACGTCCAACCAGCGGTTTGAAACCCATTGTTTCCATAAAATCCGGCGCTACCCAGTTGGTTTTGATAATATTATCGTCATTCACCGTCTGTCCAGGCAGGTACACCGACATATCACTCGGATTGAGAATGCCCGGGTAATAGCCCGTGCCCGATGCCGCGGTAATGCGGCTGTCCTGCAAAAGTTCGCTTTTCAGCGCCGTATAAGCCTGCCGCGATTCCTCGCTCCGGAAAGGGATTACAACCTGCTGGTCCTTATTGAAACCCAGCGGCTGGTCCTTCATAAACCGGATCTGCCCCTGAATGACGATCGTGGCGACCACCAGCCCAATCGAGATAACAAACTGGAACACCACCAGCCCCCGGCGCAGCGTCGTAGCCGATACCGAATTCACAAACCGCCCCTTGATCACGTCCAGCGGGTTGAATACCGACAAATAGAATGCAGGGTAACTTCCCGCCAGCAAGCCCGTAACCAGCGCCAGCAGCAGAAAACCACCTACAATTTTCACTTGTAAAAGGTCATTTACATCGAGTGATTTGTCGGCGAGCTGGTTGAAGAATGGCAACAGCACCACCACAAGCGCCATCGCGATTGCCAGGCCCAGGAATGTAAGCACCATCGATTCGCCCAGGAACTGCCCGACCAGGCTGCCTTTGCCGGCGCCCATTACCTTGCGCATGCCTACCTCAGCCGCCCGTTTCGCAGAGCGCGCGGTGGCGAGGTTCATGAAATTGATACAGGCGATCAGCAACGTGAATATTGCGATGCATGCCAGAACGTACAGGTAAGTCGAGCTGGTGGTGGCCGAAACAATGCGGTCGATCTGGCTGAAAAGGTGAATATCCCGTACCGGAAGTAATACCAGTATTTTATTGAATCCGGCGATTTTCAGGTCCTTCCGCGCATACTTATCAATGAATGCGGGCAATTTAGCCTGAAACGCAGCCGCATTGGTACCCGGCCGGAGGCGCAGGTAATGGTAAAACATGTTGTTACTGATAAAGTTGTGCTCTGGCTGCCGGAGGTAATCGCCGATCCAACCCACCTGGAATGTTACAAAATAATGGGCGTCGATGTGGGAGCGGGCGGTTTCGTCCCTGAAAACGCCGGTTACTTTGAAATTCTCGTTATGGCCTGTCTTCCCGCCCACTTTTATGGTGCGGTTCAATGCAGGTTCGTTGCCGAAAAGCTTTTGCGCGAGTGCGTCGGAAAGGACGATCGAATGCGGATCGCTCAATGCCGTCCGCTTGTCTCCTTCCAGGAATTGGTAGGTGAAAACGTCGAAAAACGTCGAATCGACGTGGGTACCTTTGGTTTCGTAGAATGATAGCGGGGCTCTTCCGGCCTGTTCGACCGTCAGCAGGGCTTTGTCTTCGAGGAAATTCTGCCAGAGTCGGGTTACCTGTATTACTTCCGGGTATTCGGCTTTCAGCGCTTGCGCGTAAGGCGCCGGTGCGCGGGGGTTATCCATTTTCTCCCCGTTCGGCTGCACATTTTCCGAGCGCACCAGGTAGAGATCATTGATATGCTCCTGATGCTTATCGAACGATACCTCGCTCAGAATATAAAGCAGCAGGAGCATGCAACAAGTCATCCCGACCGAAAGGCCGAAGACATTGATGATGGAGAACATCTTGTTTTTCAAGACATTCCTCCAAGCAATTTTCAGATAGTTTTGAATCATGGCTGGTCATGGATTGCATTCCGTTTCATTAAGAATGAATAACTGTACCAGCAGGGCTACCAATAGAATAACTTGTTAATAATCAAATATTTAAATCCTCAATTAAACAACAAAGGTGTCCACTATCGGACACCTTTGTTCAGTATTGGACTGGGAGATTTTAATACGAAATTGGTTCTTGCCTTGTGCTCCGTACCCGGATAATGTTTACGCTATAATCGACATCATCGATAAAGTAGGTAACTCGTATATTGTAAACTTCAAATGACCGGAATGCTTCATTATGATCGATCCTGAATTTATCCGGACCAAATCGCATGGGCTCGGCTTTGATCTTCGCAATGCATTCCAAAATCTTCTTTTTGACTTTCAATGCATTCTGATAGGAATCTTTGCGAATGTAGACAAAGATTTCTTTAAACTGAATCAACGCGACCGTGTCCCAACGAACGTCATACTGCCTGTCTACCATCCATTAATTTCAGCTTCTGCTTCTTCCTCCGTGTGATATCTTCCTGATTTAATTCTTGCCAGGGCCTCATCCAGCTCTGAATTATATTGCTCAATCGAAACCCGCTCACCGTGGTCAGGTCGTTTCAATTTCAGGAATGCCTCGATAATGCCCAGCAGGGATTTCTTTTCTCCTTCTCCCAACAGCGGCAGATAGCTTACAATTTCGGAATCTATTGTTTTCGTGCTCATTGCCGATAATATTTAAGTCAGATAACATCACTTAAAACAATACTTATCTGATACTAAACTAATCAATTCCGACCATTATCCCCTACTCACTCCTTAAACTCTTCACCGGATCGGCCAGCGCAGCTTTGATGCCCTGAAAGCCGACGGTCACAACGGTAAGGAGCAGTGCACCCAATGCGACGAGTACGAAAATGTACCAGGGCAAATCGACGTGGTATTCGAAACTCGCGAGATATTTGATGACGAATGTGTAAGCCAGCGGTAACCCTGCGAGCATGGCGATAACCAGGAGTATGATGAAATCACGTGAAAGCAGCATCGCGATTCCCTGCACGCTGGCACCGAGCACTTTGCGGATACCTATTTCCTTGGTACGCTTGCTGGCGGCGAGCGATATGAGACCGAAAATGCCGGCAAATGCAATGATAATAGCCAGGAACGTCACAAAATTGACCATTTTCCAGATGCCGTCGAGGTCGTTGTACTGTCGGCTGAGCTCATCCTGCATATAAAAATACTTGAACGGACGCTTGGACGGTATGCTTTTCATGTCCTTTTCCAGTGCAGCCAGCACGCCTTGCGCCTGTGAAATGTCCGTGAATTTCAATGAAAGATAGTTGCTCAGGGCCGGCGGGCCATTGTACCAATGCAGCAGGGGCTCGATACGCTCTTTCAAAGGGCCGTAGTGGAAGTCTTTCATTACGCCTACCACCGTATAAACCTCGGTATTATTGCCCTGTCGGAGCGTCTTGCCTACGGCGGTTGTCCAGCCGAAAGCCTTACGAGCCGCTTCGTTGATCACTACGGGATGCTGGTCGCCCTTTTTGTCGAGTTCTTCTGAAAAATCCCTGCCTTCCACCATCCGGATATCGTAGGTGCTGGTGTAGTCGGTACTGGTGCCGACGTGGCGCAAGCGAATATTTTTCTTCTCTTCGCCGTCCGGTGTATACATGTTATAATTACTCCAATAGCGCGTCGGAACGATGCCGGACATGGCAATACTTTCTACTTTTGAATTTTGCCCTAAACCGTTCAGAATAGGGACGAATCGTTGTATAGCGGCATTCTCATCCTTGTATTGCAGATCCGACATAACCACAACAACATTCCCACCTTTGAATCCGGTATCGGCCTGCCGCATGAAGTCGATCTGCCAGCGCACCGCGATCGCCCCGATTACCAGGACAATGGCGATCACCAGTTGCACGACGATCAGTGTCCCCTGCGTCCAGTTTCCGTAGCCCGGCTTGCCCGACAGCTTCCCTTTCAATGTATCCCGCAAATCGAGCTTGTTCAGATAAGCCGCCGGAATGGTGCCGGCAATAAAAGCGATGATTCCGATTATACCCGTCAAAGTCAGGAACGTGGCGGAATCCCGCTGCCAGTTCACCACCAGCTGCATTCGGCCCTGCCTGAATTCATTAAATTGAGGTACCAGATACATGATCCCGAATGTTACGGCAATCAGCAGCGACGCGATCAGTACCAGCGCCGATTCGGTCCAGAACTGCGCCAGCACCTGCCCGAGCGTGGAGCCGGTTACCTTCCTCACCGCCACTTCCTTCACGCGTGTGAACGACATTGCGGTGTTGAGATTTACCATATTGATACTGATAATCAGCACAATGAATACCGCAATGGTGATCGCCCCGTAAATCATCCACTTGAAATTGGGGTTTTCATAATGGATGTATTCTTCCAAAGGCGCGATGTGGATTTGCCATTTCTGCCCTTCGGCATGGAAATGCGTTTTCGCAAAGGTGGGGAATTTCGCTTCCAGCCTGCCTACATCCGTATCCTTCCGCAATTTGAGGTAAACGGTCGCGAACGTATTGTACCAGTCGGCACTCGATGCAAAGTCTTTATTGTCTTGAAGATTTGAAGCAGGTAACAGTACTTCGAACTGAATGGACGAATTGGCCGGAACCGGTTCGAGCACACCCGTAACGGTGAAAGTGAGCGTATCCTCCACCGTAACCGTTTCGCCGACGGGGTTAACATCCCCGAACAATGCCGCCGCAGCCTGATCGCTCAGCACGATCGACTGCTTCCGTTTCAACGCGATGGCCGCATTGCCATATTTAAGTTTGAAGGAAAAAACATCAAAGAATGTGCTGTCGACGTACCTCGTTTGCCGCTGCAAATCCTTGCCGTTATGGTTCAGCCACACATCGTTCCAGCTCTGCACGTGCGTGCCGGTTTCGACCTCGGGAAACGTTTTGACCATCTGTTCCAAAATCGGATAGACGGTCTGGTTATAACGTCCCGACACATCGGCTGTCTGCACAAAATAGAGCTGGTCGTTGTCCTTGTGAAACGTATCAAAAGTAATGCCCCGCTGAATAAAAAGGATCAGCACGCCGGCACTGGCCAGCCCCAGCGAAAGCCCAAGCACATTGATCGCCGTAAACAACCGGTTTTTCCACAACGACCGGAATGCGATTTTGAAGTAGTTTTTTAACATGGTAAAAGGGAAAGGGAGGAATGGAGGATGGAGGATGGAGGAAAGGACGAAGCAGAAAAAAAATCCCTTCCTCCCTTCCTCCTTCCTCCATTCTCCCCTACTCCGTTCTAAGTGATTTAACAGGATTCAACATCGCCGCGCGGATGCTTTGGTAGCCCACCGTCAGTACCGCGATGGCAATGGCGAGGACCGCCGCGATGGCGAAGTACGACCATGACATGGGAATGCGGTAAGGGAAATCCTGCAACCATAAATTGGCGCCGTAATAGGAAATCGGCAATGCGATGAGGATCGAGATGACAACGAGTTTGACAAAATCCATGGAAAGCAGCGCGGTAATGCTCGCTACCGAAGCTCCCAGCACTTTGCGGATTCCGATTTCCTTCACACGCGTCTCCGCATTGAATGTCGCCAAACCAAACAGCCCGATGCACGACACGAAGATCGACAGTACCGCCGCTAGCGTGATCATCTGCTTCCATTTCGCTTCCGATTCGTAGCGTTTCAGATTCGCCTCGTCTTCGAATTTGTATTCAAAAGGCTGGTTTTTAATATGATTTCTAAAAATCTTCTCGATGGCTTTGAGCGTCGCCGGAATGTCTTTACTATCCAGCTTTGCCAGAATGGAACCCACGCGGTATTTTGGGTCCTGCGTAAGTACCAATGGCTTGATAGTATCTTTCAAGGAAGCGTAGTGATAGTCGCGGATCACGCCGATGATCGTCATCTTCTTATTTTTCCATTCAAAATTCACCTCCTTGCCGATCGGATTTTTCAGGCCGGCTTCCTTCACAAATGCCTCGTTAACTACAATCGCGTCCTCGGGATCGGTGGAGAAGCTTTTGGAAAAATTGCGGCCTTTCAACACCGGGATCTGCAACGTGCTCAGGAACTCGTCGCTCACGCCAATGTAGCCGAAACCGATCTCATGTCCGTCGACTTTGGCGCCGGTACCATTGTAGTTTCCATTATACGCCGCTACCGACTTTACGCCGGCCGTATTTTTCAACTCATTCTGAACGACCTCCATCACCTCCTTGCCCGGCCCGCCGCGGCCCAGGCTGAAACTCATCAGGTTCTGGTCATTGTAACCCAGATTCTTATTAGTCAGATATTGGAATTGAGAATAAATCACAATGGTGCCGATTACAAGGCACACCGACAATGCGAACTGGAATATCACGAGGCCTTTGGTGAGGTAATTCTTCCGGGCGAGCCTGGTGCGGTTGTACAAAGTCTGCACCGGACTGAATCCCGAGAGTACGAGCGCCGGATACACGCCCGCAACGAGGCCTGTCATGAAAAACAATGCAATATAACCCGATACCAGCCCGGTATCGAGCAAATAGGAAAGGGCCAGTTGCTTATTAGCCAGCTCGTTGAAAACCGGCAATGCGATTTGCGTAAATGCAATAGCCAGGGCAAATGCAAGAAATGAAAGCAAAAACGATTCCCCCAGGAACTGGTAAATGAGCTGTTTCCGCAAGCCGCCTACCACTTTCCGTACGCCTATTTCCTTCGCGCGGTTTAGCGAGCGCGCTACCGTGAGGTTCACAAAATTGATGCAGGCGATGAGCAAAATAAAAATGGCGATACCCGACAGAATATAGGAATAGACTGGGCTGCTGGCGTGATCGAGGCCATTGTGCAGATCGCCGCTTTCGCTTTGCAAATGCATATCCAGAAAAGGCATCAGACCGAACGTCACCTGGCTACGGATATCTCTCCCATTGTTGGCTTCGGCGGTAATTTTACTTTTCGAAACCTGGTTCATTTTGTCCGCTACCGCATGGTAATTGGCCTTTTCATGCAGCAATACAAAAGTGTTCATATAAAAACCTATCCACTCGCTGTCCGTCCAGCCTTTGGCTTCCTGGTAGGCGAACGGCAGCACGGCATCGAACTGGATCGATGAGTTTTCCGGGCAGCGCTTCGCTACGCCCGACACGATAAACGGCTCGAATTCATCCCCGACTTTCAGTTGCATCGTCCGCCCTACCGCATTCTTCGTACCAAAATATTTTTCGGCCAAATCCTCACTCAATACGATGGAATGAATGTCCGACAGCACCGTTTTGGGATCACCCGAAAGCAGCGGCATAGAAAAAACCGAGAAAAACGGCGCGTCGGCGAACAGGATATCTTCTTTCAATACCTCATTCCCTTTTTTGATTACGAACGAATTGCTCTGCGCCCGGACCACCTCTTTAACCTCCGGAATATCCTGCTTGAAAGTCGGTCCGTGGATCGCATTGGTACTTCCAAAAGTGCGGGTTTCACGCTCGTCCTTACTGGTAACCATTATCCGGTATAGCTGGTCCTTGTTCGCATGGAAACGGTCGAAACTCACCTCATCCTTCGTGTACAGCACAATAAGCATGCAGCAGGTA
This sequence comes from Dyadobacter soli, assembly GCF_900101885.1. GTDB lineage: Bacteria > Bacteroidota > Bacteroidia > Cytophagales > Spirosomataceae > Dyadobacter > Dyadobacter soli. Next base: position 287,893 of record NZ_FNAN01000008.1, read on the forward strand.
AGCCCCAGCGACAGACCGGCAATATTGATAACCGAGAAAACCTTGTTCCTCGTAAGATTTCGGATGGCGATTTTGAAGTAATTCTTTAACATGGCTTTTGGGAATTAATGACGGCCGACCATTGACCGCCGACCGCCGATTTCGTTTTGGTTTTGTCAAGCATCGGCGGTCGGTGGTCGGCCGTCGGCGGTCAATTCTACTCTGATTTCAAAGATTTCACCGGGTTCATCAGCGCGGCCTTGATCGCCTGGAAGCTTACCGTAAATAGCGCGATGAGCAGCGCGGCCACACCGGCCACGGCGAAGTACCACCATTCCAGGTCGATCCGGAAGGCATATTTTTCCAGCCAGCCGTTCAGGAAATACCAGGCCACCGGGAATGCGATAACGGCAGCGATACCTACCAGTTTCAGGAAATCCGCTGATAGCATCCCCACCAGGTTGGAAACGCTGGCGCCGAGCACCTTGCGCACGCCGATTTCCTTCGTGCGCTGCTCCGCTGTAAATGCGGCCAGGCCGAACAGCCCCAGGCAGGAAATGAAAATCGCGAGAAAGGCAAAGTAATTCGAGAGCTTGCTTACGACCGTTTCGGCCTTGTAGAGATTACCAAATTCCTCGTCCGCAAAATGGTACTTGAATGGCACGCCGGAATTATACTGTTTAAAAATTTTCTCGATGCTTGCAATGCCCTGCTTCGTTCTCCCCGCCTCCACACGTATCAGGCCTGAGCCCCAGGCATCCTTTTTGGGTTGAAGATTGATAATCAAAGGTTCGATCGCCACGTGCAGCGAGCCGATGTGGAAGTCCTTCATCAGCCCGATGATCTTCCCTTTCTTACCCCACATGGTCAGTTCCTTACCCACCGGATCTTTATAACCGATTTTCTTCGCCGCCGCCTCATTCACCAGGTAATTGGAAGTATCCGTACCGAATGACGGGCTGAAATCGCGGCCGTCGAGCAGTTTGATGCCCATTGTTTTGACAAAATCAAAACCTGCGGGGTTTACATTGAAAAGCAACTGCTTGGTCGTATCCTTCCCGGGCCAGGAGACACCCATTGTGGAGCTACCGTAATCGAGCGGGCTCGCCTGCGAACGCGTCACCGATTTGATACCCGGCTCGGCTTCGAGCGCCTGCTTGAAGGACTCGAAGTTGGTACTCATGGTATTTTCAATGTCGGGAATGTAAAGCAAATTCTCCTGACTGAAACCGAGGTTCTTATGCTGGATAAAATCGATCTGCCGGTAAATGACGATCATCGAAAGGATCAGCAGGATCGACAGCCCGAACTGGAACACGACCAGCCCCTGCCGGAAGTAAGTCGCATTGGGCTTGAATTTCAACGCGCCTTTCAGAATTGTAACCGGATTGAGCGACGACATGAACAATGCCGGATAACTTCCCGCCACCAGGCCGGTGATCAATGTCAGTACGAGCAGCAGGATCAGGAATATCGGGTCGAAGAAATCGAGTGCAAGCTGTTTTTCCGTCAGCGAGTTGAATCCCGGCAACAATATGAGCACGATACCGATCGCAACCACTAGGGCAAGCACTGTAATGAGGATCGACTCGCCCATAAACTGCCCGATGAGGCTCGTTTTATATGCGCCAACCACCTTGCGGAGCCCCACCTCTTTCGCCCGTTTCACCGAGCGGGCAGTGGCGAGGTTCATGAAGTTAATGCAGGCGATGATCAGAATGAATACGGCTACGATCGTAAACATCCGCACATATTCGATGCGTCCGCCATTCTGCTTACCCGCTTCCCAGTTCGAGTACAGGTACGATTCGCCGTAGTTGATCAGGAAAAGATCGACGTTGCTGCCCTTGTTTTTGGTTTTGACGTAATCCTTGATTTTCGCATTCACTTTGTTGACGTCCGCATTCTTAGCGAGCAAGACCGCACAGCGCGGACCGTTATTGCCCCATTCTTTGGACCATTCGGCACCTTTCTGCCACCGATCGTAGCTCATCATGAAATCAAATTTCATGGAAGAATACCGCGAAATCTCGTCCAGAACGCCGGTTACCACCACGTCGTCCTTGTTATCGACGCGCATGGCTTTTCCGAGCGGGTCCTGGCCTTTGAAGTATTTGTCGGCGAGTTTTTGGGAAATCACAATGCCGTCGGGGCGTTTCAGCGCAGTTTTAGCATCGCCTTGTTTGAGTTTAAATGAAAACATCGTCAGGAAATCCCCTTGCACGTAGCGGCCTTTTTCGTTGTCGAACACATTCCCTGCCCGCAAAACCGGCTGCTGTTCCCAAAGCACCTGGCTGGCCTTTTCGATCTCCGGAATGTCCTTAACGATATTCTCCGCCAAAATCCCGGGCGTAGCAGCATAGGTATTGATCGCCCCGGAGTAATGCTGGTTTTCCATTACCGAGTAGAGCCGGGTATCGTTCTCATGGAACCGGTCCATTTTGATCTCGTCCTGCACCCAGAGCATAATTAGCAAGCTGCAAGCCATGCCCAGCGCCAATCCGAGGATATTAATCGAGCTGAACATCTTGTTTTTCAGCAAATTCCGCCACGCGATTTTCAGATAATTTCTAAGCATACCGTTAGTTCATTGGTGTTGGAATAAATACGATGTACAATGTGTTATTGGGTATATTTGATTGTCGATAACTGAGACACTATGGAACTGATCAGAAAAGTAATCGTCCCTACAACCGACTCATACGTGCTGACGCTGCCAAAAGAAATGGTAGGAAAGCAAATTGAGGTTACTGCTGCTGAAGTTGACTCTGCCGCTCCGATCGACATTGATACCAGAATGCAAAAAATCAACGATTCCCTATCCAACCTGAAAGTAGACCTTACTAACTGGAAATTTGATAGGAATGAAGCAAACAACTACGACTGACAGAATTGCTGTTGACACCAATATTCTCGTTTATCTCCATGAGGATATCCCATCGTTTAAGAGTGAGATTTCAAAAATGATTGTTCAAAATTTACCTGTTGTTTCGAGTCAGGTGATTTCAGAATATCTCAATGTGTTAAACCGGTTGCTTCGCGCGCCCAAACTACAACTGATCAATCATTGCCTGACAATTACCGAAGGTTGCATGGTGGTTGGAATGGACCACCAACTGATTCTCAAGGCGCGCGAACTTGTACTCAAATACGATTTTCAGGTTTTTGATAGCATTGTCGTCGCGTCGGCATTACAGGCCGGATGCAATGTGCTTTATTCAGAAGATTTCCAGCATTATATGGTCGTCGAAAATCAGCTGACTATCATCAATCCTTACCTCGAACTCCAATAACCTACTCCGATTTCAACGACTTCACCGGGTTCATCAGCGCGGCTTTTACACTTTGAAAACTTACGGTGAGCAATGCGATCACGATTGCGAGCAAACCGGCGGCGGCGAACATCCACCAGGCCAGGTCGACGTGGTAGGCGAAATCGCTTAGCCAGTGATTCATGCCAAACCAGGCGATCGGGCTGCCGATGAGAATGGCAACGATGATGAGTTTGATAAATTCTTTGGATAGTAATGCTACGATATTGCCCACACTCGCGCCCAGTACTTTCCGGACACCGATTTCCTTCGTGCGGCGCTCCGCGGTGAATGCCGACAAGCCGAACAAACCCAGGCAGCCGATCAGGATCGAAATGGTGGCGAAGGTGATAAATATCTCTCCTACCCGCTGCTCGCTGCGATAAACGTTGTCAAAATCCTGATCCATAAACCGGTAGTTGAACGGCTGGCCGGGCGCCATTTTCTTCCAAAGCGCCGCTACCTGCTCCACGGTACGCGGCGCATCGCCGCCTTTCATGCGGAACACCACCGAGCCGGAGCTTTTATAAAGGATCAGGCTCAATGCGCCGATGTTCTTCCTCAGCGATTCGAAATGGAAGTTTTTCACCACTCCGATGATGGTATAGTCGACCCGCTTGGTTAATGCGGCATCTTCATAACCGAATATCTTTTTACCGATCGGATCGGGGTAGCCCAGTACTTTTGCGGCCGCCTCATTGATCACAATGCCGGTAGAATCCGACGGGAACGATTCGTCGAATGCACGCCCGCTTGCCATTTGCAGCTGCATTGTTTTCGCAAAATCATAATCCACGGACCATTTCTGCATGTTTAGGCCTTTGTCCTGCTGCATTTGGCCCACCGGGAAAAAGGTATGGTCGGTCCGTGACGAAGGCGTGGGAAGGAAACTGGTTACCGTGGCACTTTCCACATTAGGCAGTTGCAAAACCTGTTCTTTGAATGCTTTTACCTGATTATCCAGCGCGTAGGCGTCGTTCACAATCAGCATCTGGTCTTTGTTGAAGCCGAGTTTCTTGGTTTGAATATAGTTGAGCTGGCGGTAGATAACGCCAGTACCAACGATCAGCATCACCGAAATTACGAATTGGAATACTACCAATGCATTCCGCAGGTATCCGCTCCCCCTGCCTTCCAGCTCGATGGTATTTTTAAGCACTTTCAATGGCTGGAATGCCGAAAGGAAGAATGCAGGATAGCTGCCCGCAAGCACGCCGACAATGCCGCCGGTAAGCAGCAACACCGACCAAAACCATGCATTCGCGATGGGAAACTGGATCTGCTTGCTCGCCAGGCTGTTGAATAGCGGCAATGCAATGTATGCGATCAGGATCGCTAGCGCAAGCGATAGGAAGCTGAGCATGATCGACTCTGTCAGGAACTGGCTCACCAATGATGACCGCTCGGAGCCCAAAGCTTTACGTACGCCCACTTCCTTCGCCCGGTTGGCCGAACGGGCCGTGGCGAGATTCATAAAGTTGACACAGGCGATAGCAAGCAAAAAGACCGCTACGACGCCGAAAATGTAAACGTATTGGATATTACCATTTGCATTAATCTCTGCCGTGCGGTCGGAATGCAAATGAATGTCCGCAAGCGGCATTAAGGTGTAAACCAGGTAATTCCCCGATTTCCGGACCTCTTCCAGCGTCGAGCCCAAAAAGCTCTGGATCCATTTGGAAGTATATTTTTGTAAAACAGTTTCAAAATGCTGCTCAAACTGCTTTGCATTAACGCCTTCCCGGAAAAGAATGTAGGTGTTGAAGTTATGGCTGCCCCACGCATTGCTCCTGCTTTCCTCGGTTGAACTCATGGAGAGCAGCATATTCACATCCCGCATGTGCGACTGCGCGGGGATGTCGCGCATAACGCCGGTAATCGTATACGCAGCGCTATTGTCCACCATCAGCGCCTTGCCCATCGGGTTTGTGTCGCCGAAGTACTTCCGGGCGTCCGTTTCCGAAATTACCACGGTTTGCGGGTTACGCAAAGCCGTGTTTGGATCACCTTGGAGCAGCGGTACAGAGAATACTTTGAAGAATGTGGAATCGGCGAAGAAAACGTGTTCCTCTTTTAAATTATCGGTCGCATCGGCGCGGCGAACCAGCTGGCTGCCGTTTTCGCGCATGCGCACTACCTGTTCGATCTGCGGATAATCTTTTTTCAATGTGAATGCCAAAGGGTCCGGCGCTACTGCCAGCGCCATGTCCGCACCGCCGAAACGGATATCTGCATTGATCCTAAAAATACGATCGGCATTGGCAAACGCACGGTCGTAACTGAGCTCGTCCACCACATAAAGCGTAATAAGCAGGCAACTTGCCAGCCCAAGGGACAAACCGAATATGTTCAGAAACGTGTAAAACTTGTGTTTACGCAGATTCCGCCAGGCAATTTTCAGGTAATTTTTCAGCATTAATTCGAGCGTTTACATCTCCATGCCGTTGCCCGGCAAGCCCATTTCGCTTTCAAATTTTTCAATAATTTTCAACCGTTCTTTCTCCGATTTATCCGCCGCATTCACGGTCTTTTCATAGATGTACTCGTCGCCATCTTTCGTGAACCGGTATTTGACAAACATTTCACCCGTTTCGGAGTTGTAGCGTACATGCTTGGTGAAGCCCTTCGGATCTTTGGAAACCGGCTCTTTGATAAACCCTTTGCCGGACGATACCATTTCCGCATTCATTTCATTAGAAGAAAATGCCATGGTTTCCGGTTCGTCTGCCGATGCGTCGTCGTCCGACCACTCACCAGCCGATGGCTCAGGTGCAACAGGCGGTACCGGTGATTTGGGTTTGAGTTTATGCTTGGGTTTAGGAGTAGCCACTGCAACAGACTCTTTACAAGGCGCTTTCGGCGCCGGTAATTCCAGATTCCCCTCGGCAATGGACGACAATACCTTGTCGCGCAGCGCCTCTCGGTCTTCCTGGCTCATACCTTCCACATCGAATGTCTTGTTAATATCGACGTCTTTGCCGTCGAGCGTGCCGGATACTTTAATAGACAGCTTTTTGCCGTCGTCGTCGATACTTCTGCTCAGGTAAGCCCTTTTCTGGGCAATGGCCAGCGTACTCACGCCGGCCAACAGGATGGTTAGGATTTTCTTCATGGTTAGATTTGGCATATTGTTCAAACTAGCTTTGGCACTTGTCACCCGGTTGGCGGCGCGCCCTGCTGGCGGCGCCTGGCCAAGGTCCCCACATTGCGTTTCAGGGAGCTCCTGCCCCCGTATCAAGGTTCCTGCTAAAAGCCGCGCTAGTCGTCAATAGCCGGAGGATTTCTAAACATGTATTTTTTCAGTCACGATCTTGCCGTCGAACAGGTTCACTACACGGTGAGCGAAACCGGCATCGTAGGGCGAGTGCGTTACCATCAGGATCGTCGTTCCGGCGCTGTTCAATTGGCTCAGCAGGTTCATTACCTCTTCCCCGTTTTTAGAATCGAGGTTACCTGTCGGCTCATCGGCCAGGATCGTCTTCGGAGTGGCTACTACGGCTCGGGCGATGGCGGTACGTTGCTGCTGACCACCCGATAGCTGCTGCGGGAAGTGGTTCCGGCGGTGCATCATATTCATGCGGGTCAAAGCTGCTTCCACTTTTTCCTTGCGCTCTGCCGGCGGGGTTTTGAGGTACAGCAATGGCAGCTCCACGTTTTCATATACCGTCAGCTCGTCGATCAGGTTAAAACTCTGGAATACGAAACCGATGTTACCCTTGCGGATCTGCGCGCGCTGGCGTTCCGACATTTTGGCCACTTCCGTGCCGTAAAATTCGTAGGAACCTTCGCTGGGATTGTCGAGCAACCCGAGGATGTTCAGCAACGTCGATTTCCCGCAACCGGAAGGTCCCATGATGGCTACAAACTCGCCATCTTTAATCTCCATGTCGATGCCGTTGAGGGCAGTTGTTTCCACCTCTTCGGTAGAAAACACCTTGTGCATGTTGTTAATCTTGATCATTTTGTTCTAGGTGTTGGAGGAAAGGGAGGAAGGAGGAAGGGGAAAATGGTTATTATTGCCCTTATCTTTCATCAATCCTGCTAGTTATGTCAAAAGTTGAAAAATTCGAAGATTTAAAGGTTTGGCAGGATGGAATTGATCTATCCATCCATGTTTATCAATCGCTCGGTACCTGTCGCGATTTTAGCCTTAAAGACCAGATGTGCCGGGCCGCGGTATCGGTTCCGTCTAACATTGCTGAGGGTTTCGAGCGCCATTCTAACAAAGAGTTTATACGTTTCTTAAGAATTGCAAAAGGGTCGTCCGGTGAACTGAGAACTCAAATTTACATCGCCAAGGGAACCGGCCTGATCACTGAGGAAAAAGGAACAGAACTCATCAATAAAAGCCGCCATCTATCTGCAATGATTCAAAACCTGATCAAGACAAGAGAAACAAACTTCTAAGCTCAACTACAACTCACCGTTCCTCCCCTTCCTCCTTCCTCCATCCTCCCATTCCTCCCTTCCTCCCTTCCTCCCTCTACTAAAATTCCAGTACTTCATTATCCCCAAAGTTCTCATAAGAGCTGGTGATGACTTTTTCACCTGGCTCCAAACCTTCGAGGACTTCGAAGTATTCAGGGTTTTTGCGGCCTAATGTGATCTTACGTTTCGCGGCACGTTTGCCTCCGTCGCCTACCACATACACCCAGTTTCCGCCTGTTTCGGAGAAGAAACCGCCCACCGGCAGCAATGTAGCCTGCGAAGGCTGGCCGAGTTGCAGACGGATCGGAGCCGACTGGCCTCTTTTCACCAGTTCCGGTGCGCCATTGTCGAACTTCATATCCACTTCGAAACGGCCGCTCAAAATCTCCGGATATATCTTGATGATCTTCAAGCCGTAATCTTTTCCGTTGAATTCCATCGAGCCGCTCAGCCCGACGAAAATCCGCGACAGATAGTGCTCATCTACGCTGACACGCATTTTAAAACCATTCAAATCGTCGATCTGACCAATGTTTTGTCCCTGGCTGATATTCGAACCGACTTCGATATTCATGGAAGACAACAGACCCGATACCGGCGCTTTCACCACGAGGTTATCCAATGTCTGGCGCCACAGGCTCACGTTTTTCTGCGTGCTTGCCAATGTTCCTTCCAGTTGGTTAATCTGCATTTTAGCGTTTTCTTCCTGGTATTTCTGCGATTCGATTTCGATTTCGCGCTGTCTGACCAGCTTTTCGTAATCACGTTTTGTTTTCAGGTAATCGGCCTCGGGAATGACTTTGTCTTTATACAATTTCACATTACGATCGTGTGCATCTTTCGCCTGATCAAGCTGGAAATCGAGGTCGCTTAATGTCTTTTGGAGTGTAAATCGCGCTACTTTCAGGTTTTGACGCGTATTTTGAAGGTCGTTTACCAATCGGCTGGCCTCTGTTTCCGATTGGAGGAAGCTCAGTTTCAGGTTCTGGTTTTCGAGGCGAAGCAGTACGTCGCCCTGTTTCACCATATTACCGCCTTCGATCAGTTTCTCTGTCACATATCCACCTACGATCGCATCGAGCTGGATGGTTTTAAGGGGTTGAACTACCCCGGTTACGACGATAAATTCGTCGAATTTGCCTTTTTGGACAGTTGATATCGTCAGTTTGTCCTGCTCTACGTTCAGTTTGCTTCTTTTATCGGCAAAAAAGAACTGGTATATCAGGAAAGCCGCCAGCAAAACGCTACCGCCAATGATGCTGATGCGTTTGGTATTCCAGAATTTCTTCGGTTTGACTCGGTCCATTGTTGATCCTCCGGAAAATCCGTTGCTGGTGCTTGTCGAGTTAGGTGTCTTAACTTCCATTATATGCTAGTGATTGAGTTCGCCTTTGTATTTGGCTTTACTAATCCAATCACTATGCCAAAGAAGGCAACGCTATCTAATCATTTGAAAATCAATACCATTCAAATTAAGAAGACCACTAATATTGTTCGTTATCGGACAAATTTGTTCGGGCGCGGACAAGGCTTTCAAGCCGCCTTTTTAAGGTAAAATAGTGACATTTTAGCTTGTTATAAAATAATATTTCAAATTGCGTCCTTATCTTGACAAACAATTGCGTTAAGTCCCTATCCGGCAGTGTCAACCCGCCTGCGCACCACAAGAAATAACAGCCATGCTACTATCAGAAGCCAAAGTCCTGATTATCGACGACGATGTTGACGTGCTTAGTGCCGCCAAACTTTTACTGAAACGACACGCCAAAGCAGTCGACATTGAAAAGAATCCCCAAAAACTGCCATTCCTCGTTACCAACGGCGATTATAACCTGATCCTGCTCGACATGAACTTCACCCGCGACGTAAACAGCGGGCGCGAAGGATTTCACTGGCTGGACCGTATCCTGGATATCAATCCGGCCGCGAAAGTGATCATGATCACGGCTTACGGTGATATAGAAATGGCCATCCGGGCGATCAAAGCCGGTGCCATCGATTTTGTGCTAAAACCCTGGGAAAACGACAAGCTGCTGGCGACGATCAGCACAGCGCTCGAAGGCGGGAAGGATAAAGTGCTGCCCGTGGCCGAGGAAAAATCCAAAGACGACGGTAAGAAGAACAATAAGGCCGTAGGCGATACCATCGTGGCCACCAGTGAGAGTATGCGGCAGGTACTGGTTACCGCCGAGCGCGTAGCCGCAACCGATGCAAATGTGATCATCCTGGGCGAGAACGGTACCGGTAAAACGCAGCTCGCGAAGCACGTTCACCAGCATTCCAAACGTTCCGACAAACCATTCGTAGCCGTAGACCTCGGTGCGATCAGCGAGACGCTCTTCGAAAGCGAGCTGTTCGGGCATGTGAAAGGGGCATTTACGGATGCGAAAGAAGACCGCGCAGGCCGTTTTGAAGAAGCCAAAGGCGGTACCATTTTCCTCGACGAGATCGGTAACCTCACATTGCCCCTGCAAGCCAAGCTGCTCACCGTCATTCAAGAACGCAAAGTAACGCGCGTGGGCTCCAACAAGCCCATTGCGCTCGACGTCCGCCTGATCTGCGCAACGAATATGAATATCGAAAAGATGGTGACCGACAAGACATTCCGCCAGGATTTGCTCTACCGGATCAATACCATCGAGCTCGAATTGCCGCCCCTGCGCGACAGGCCCGAGGATATCAGCGCATTGGCCGAATATTACCTCAAACAATACGCCAAAAAGTATAACCGTCCCGTTAACGATATCAGTAATGCATTGGTCAAGAAAATGCAGCAGTACAACTGGCCCGGGAACATCCGCGAACTGCAACACGCCGTAGAGCGTGCGGTGATCCTTTCGCAGGAAAAAACCTTGCAACCTGATGATCTTTTCCTCAAAAGTTCGGCCGGGCAGCCTGCTACCGCCACCGGCTTCGACCTTGAAGACATGGAAAAAACGATGATCATCAAAGCATTGAAACGCTTCAACGGAAACATCACCGATGCGGCCCGTGAGCTGGGACTCAGCCGCGCAGCATTGTACCGCAGGATGGAAAAATACGGTCTGTAAGCGTTAAAAGACGGCACGGAAGTACGAACTTGGCATGTTTTTTGGGTTAATTAATTCAAAAGCTCAACAACTTTGTACTTCCGATGACCAAATCACTTCCCATATTCATCCTCGTTTTTTTCTCCCATTTCCTAGTTGCTCAAACCGGCGGTATCCAACCCGTTCCGCTGAAAAACGTTAAAACTACCCAGGGTTTCTGGCACGATCGCGTCGAGCTGGCGCGGGCGGTGACGGTGCCTCATGCATTGCACCAATGCGAGGAATCGGGCCGGTTCGATAATTTCGCGGTAGCCGGCGGGTTGAAAAAGGGGACGTTCAATGGGGCCCGTTTCAATGATTCCGATGTCTTCAAAGTCGTGGAAGGCGCTTCTTATGTACTTCAAAATCAATACGATCCCAAACTCGACCATTACCTCGACTCGCTGATCACCTTATTCGCCGCCGCGCAGGAACCCGATGGCTATCTGTACACGATCCGCACCATCAACAAGGACACCACCGGCTCCTACGACTGGATCGCCGGGCCTTATCGCTATTCATTCGAGAATGGAAGTCATGAGTTATATAATGTCGGCCATTTGTACGAGGCCGCTGTTGCGCATTATGAAGCGACGGGCAAAAAGACTTTACTGAATGTGGCCATCAAGAATGCCGACCATCTGGTCAAAACCATTGGCCCCAAACCCGGACAAATGGTGGTGGTACCGGGGCACGAGGAAACCGAGCTCGCATTGATCCGCCTCTACCGCGTGACGGGCAAAAAGGAATACCTCGATCTTTCCAAATTCTTTATCGATATGCGTGGCCGCTCCGACAAGCGCACGCTCTTCCTCGACGAGCACAAGCTCGGTCCCTCCTATTTCCAGGACCAGGTGCCCTTTGTGCGCCAGCGCGAGGCGGTCGGGCACGCGGTGCGGGCGCAATACCTGTACACGGGCGTAGCCGACCTGCTCACACTCCGCCCGGACCCGAAGGACCAAGCCGCCGTAAATGCGATTTGGGATGACGCTACCTATCAAAAACAATACGTAACCGGCGGAATGGGCGCCCGTGAGGACGGCGAAGCTTTCGACAAGCCCTATATTTTGCCCAACGACAATGCCTATGCCGAAACCTGCGCCGCCATCGCGAATATGTTTTGGAACCACAAAATGTACCTGCTCACCGGCGAGGCCAAGTACATGGATGTGTTCGAGCGCGTGCTGTACAATGGTTTTCTGGGCGGCATGGGTGTTAAAGGCAACACATTTTTTTACGTAAATCCGATGGCATCGGACGGTAAAAACGATTTCAACAAAGGTTCCGGCGCGGTTCGGCACGAGTGGTTCGGTACGGCGTGCTGCCCGACGAACGTTTCACGATTCCTGCCTTCCATGCCCGCATATATGTACGCTACGCAGGGAAATGCATTGGTGATCAACCTTTTTGGCGATACGAAAGCGAATATCACGCTTCCCAACACACCGGTGCAGGTTACGCAGCAGACGCAATATCCCTGGCAGGGCAACATCCGCATTCAGGTCGATCCTGAAAAAAGCGGCGTATTCCCGTTGCATATCCGCATTCCCGGCTGGGCAAATGGACAGGCCATTCCCGGCGATTTGTACAGCTATGAAGACAAGCTCGCCAAACCCATCGACCTGACCATCAATGGTAAAAAATCAGAAGCGACCATAGAAAACGGCTATCTGAAACTCAACCGCACCTGGAAAAAAGGCGATGTGATCGAACTCGTGCTGGATATGCCGGTGCGGCGCGTCATTGCCAATGACAAACTGAAAGGCAACCAGGGAAAAGTCGCGATTGAGCGCGGGCCGGTACTTTACTGTGCCGAAGGGCACGACAACGGCGGCAAAGCGCTCGCGATCAAAATGTCCGGAACCCAGGAATTCGCTCCCACTTACCAGAAGGAAATGCTGGGTGGCATTAATGTGCTTAAATCCAAAGAGCAGAACATTACATTGATCCCCTACTACGCCTGGGCCAACCGCGGCGCGAATGAGATGACGATTTGGTTTGGCAAGGAGTGATGTTTGAAGTTTGACCGCCGACCACTGACCGCCGACTGCCGATCGCGAACTGGGGACGATGGAGAATGCTGATAACATGTGATCGGCGGTCGGTGGTCGGCCGTCGGCGGTCAACCATCACTTCCTCTCCAAATTCTTCTGAAACGTCTCCACATCCTTCAACTCCCCGTCCATGATCAGGTTGATATCGCTGTTATTCAGCACCTCGTTTTCGGATTTGATTTTACTTTTGAAATAGAATGTAAATGGCAATTCTTTGCCTTTTGTGAGCATTTGAGCGCCCGCCTTAATTACTTTCCCCAAACTCACTTCCAGCGGGATTTCATAAACGTCCTTGCTTTTCGATTTCACTTTGGTAATACCCTTCACAGCCCCTTCCGCGAAGCGTTTTTGTTTACCCAAATCCATCACATATCTCGGGTCCTGGAATTCCAGTGAAAAAGGATTTAGATTGGTTACCTCAATTTTCACCACAATGTCGGATTCCTTTAAACCCAGCTTTTTGAAATCATAACCCGCCATTTTAACCATCGGCAGCCGGTAAAGCGGCAGGCGCTTGTCCATGTCCAGTACGAGGGAGTCTTTTCCCAGAAACGATTTTTCAAAATGAAGGATCGTTTTGAAATGGTAATCGGCACTGTCCTCGCCTTTGCCCGCCTCCTCGTCACCTTCCACGCGCAGGTTGCGGATCTTTATTTTAGCAGGCAACGTCAGTAGCGAACTGTCCGCTGCATTTACTTCAAGCGGCTTGCGGTAATGATCCTCGACGATCGTTTTACCATTCATTTTCACCACATAATCGATGTTTTTCAAATGCATCCCCACCGGCAGCGGGTTATACACGAGCGTTTTAAGCTCCATTTTAATGGTGCTATCCGTAACGTCGCTGATGCGGGCAATGCTCATCTCCACGTGCGGTTTCAGGCCGGTGACCGCGTCGGGTTTGCTCTTTTTGAAAAAGTACCACACCGCAATAGCGACGCCGACGAGCAGCAGCATAATGATGATCAGTTTAAATGGCTTCCTTTTCTTCATGGTGTCGGTTGGTTGATGTACCTCTGTTTCAAAAAGCGTTCCCATCACTTTTGTGCCCGCGCCACACGTATATGTGTAGGAATGTCTTCAAAGCACATTCAAAGTTTTCAGGCAAGCGTGATTTTGCTTTTGGTACGGATTTTTAAAAGCGATGCGACAAATCGGCGAGAATCGCCATCAATCTCAACAATACCACGACCATTAAAACATCATTATCATGAAAGCGACAAAAGGCAAAACAGCTAGCAAGCAAATCACTGAAACAGACAGCGCAAAACTGAAAGAATTGTTTGTAGACGGGCTTAAAGACATTTACTGGGCTGAAAAGCACCTCGCCAAAGCATTGACTAAAATGTCGAAAAACGCGACTTCCGAAGAGTTGAGAGCCGCGTTCGAACAACATACTACCGAAACCGAGCAGCACGCCAAAACGGTGGAACAGGTATTTGAAATGATCGGCGAAAAAGCGCAGGCCAAGAAATGCGCAGCGATGGAAGGGCTTATCGAAGAAGCAAACGAAATACTCGAAAGCACCGACAAGGGTACGATGGTACGGGACTGCGGGCTGATCATGGCCGCACAAAAAGTAGAGCATTATGAAATCGCGTCATATGGCACGTTGCGCAACATTGCACGCACGCTCGGCCATTCCGACGTAGCCGACCTATTGCAACAAACGCTTGACCAGGAAGGTGAAACCGACCACAAGCTCACCGAACTGGCAGAAGCCTACGTGAACGAGGAAGCAAGTGTAGAGTAGAGGCTTCTGCCTTTTATAAAGCAGAGAGGCGACCGGGATTCCCGGCCGCCTCTTTTGCATTCAATATAACATCTACACCAGATTCAACTTGCCATGATCGCCGCCTTCAGGTGTCGTACCGGTGACAACCGCTTTAAGCATCGAGAAGAATACGACCATTTTGGAAGAAGTACTATCCCAATACGCGGCTTCTTGAGTGGTAACCCTCAGTACCGCCAGATCCGGATCGTCTTTCCCGCCCGGAAACCAGGCTTTCGACATCAGGTTCCACAACTCATCCTTGCGCCGCTCGCTCTCCACGATCGACGCGGTGCCCGATACGCTGACGTAAGTATTGTTTTTAGGGTCCGAGTAAATCAATGTCACCGGGTCACCGTGCCGCGCATCTCTGACCAGTTCTGTATGGCGACTGGTGAAGAACCATACATTGCCTTC
Organism: Dyadobacter soli; assembly: GCF_900101885.1. Lineage (GTDB taxonomy): Bacteria > Bacteroidota > Bacteroidia > Cytophagales > Spirosomataceae > Dyadobacter > Dyadobacter soli. Next base: position 302,921 of record NZ_FNAN01000008.1, read on the forward strand.
CTGGTCGATATCCAGCGTGGTCATCGGCCGCGACACGATTTTACTGTCTTCGATGGTCGTGTACATGCAGAACCGGATATCCTCCGCCAGCGATTTCAGTTTCTTAATAGCCTGATTATCTTCAAAATCCTTTTCCATAACCGTTGTTTTTAGATCTGTTGAAATTTTGGTTTGAATCCAAATCTGTAAAACAACTGTTCCAAAGATGGTCTGTGGAGGCGACAGTTTCCGACGGTCGGCGGCTGACCGCCGACCATAGTCCGAGTTGTCATGGGTAGTCAGGAATAGTCATTGAAATATTATACTTGACCAAGCATGACAACATCTGACCACACTTGACCAAGCATGACAACATCTGACCACACTTGACCACTACCGTAGCAAAAATGCAATCGGCGGTCAGCCGTCGGCGGTCTGCGGTCGACATTAAAATTCCAAACGATAGTTCAGGATCGGCAGCATTCCGGTTTGGGTAATCAGCTTCACCCGATCTTCTTTCTTGTTGTAGTAGCGATCGAATGCATTCAGCCTGTTGGTCACATTCTGAATATCGAGCGAGATAGTCGAGGTTGTGCGCTTTTTGTTTTTGGTATAACTCACGCGGAGGTCGGTGCGGAAATAGGCTGGAAGTTGCTCCGAATAGCTTCGTGTCCAATCGCGCTCGGTCCGGCCTTTTTCTCTCGATTTTTCAAGATCGATGGGCGTGGTACGGTTACCGCCAGCCGCCAACAGCTTTATATTTGCTGCAAAAATATTGGTTTTACTCTTGCCGACCCGCCATTCCTTACCTGCCAGGAAGTTTTGCACATACTTGCCGTTGAAGCGGCTGTCGCGCTCGATACCATCGCGGCCCGTGTATTTGGATTGGTACAATGAAGTCGTACTCATCAGGTAAATGCCCGCCGTGAGTGATTTCTCGACCGTCAGTTCCAGACCGTAACTTCTTCCCTTGCCATCGCTCGTGAGTGAATCGCTTACAAAACCGCTGATCTCGTTCAACTGCGAGTTGTGGAGCAAATAGGGCGTAGTCGTATTCGCGGGGCCGATCGGGATATTGTAATGATGCTGGTAATAGGTTTCCGCAAGTACCCGCCAACTCGCCGACGGCCTGAACTCGTAACCCGCCACCAAATGTGCCGATTTGGTCAGTTTGAGGTTTTTATTGAGTAAATCGGTCTTGTCATCGGAAACTTTAACCTGTGCGAAATAGGTCGAAATCGATTCCGTTTTGCTGTGCAAACCCGCTCCCAGGCTCACCGTCGAACGCGGCGCTACCGCCCATCTCACACCCACACGCGGCTCGATCGAATAGTGATTGTTCAATGCGAGCAACATGCCATGCAATCCTGCATTCAAGGTAACGGTAGGTGTTAAACGCGACTTCCATTGCGCATATGCCTGTAAGAGTTGGGTGTTCCCTTTCCGATCCACATTCACTTCATAGGGGCCGTCCTCATTGTCCTTGTCGTACAGGTTGAAATCCAGGTGGTTGATGATCACGCCGAGCCGCACCGTGTTACGTGCATTGAGTTTGTAATTATATAAGGAGGAGAGCCTAAGTGATTGATTTACAAATTTTTGTTGATAAGTAGCATCGATATTTTTATCATAGAAATCACCTGTCTGGCTCGTAGCCGAGTACGAAACGATGTTTTCCATGTAAGATTTACTGTTGATATACCGGAGATAATTCACGCCCACCATCCCGCGGTTCGACTTGAATGTCTCCTTCCAATCGTCGTCATTGACCTTCGACGTACTGATACCGCCCATTCCCCATACGCTTACCACCACCTTGTCGTCGTAAGGAATATATACTTTAAAAGCGCCATCCTGAAAATCAATCGAAGCATCGCCATTAAGATTAACCCCGATTTTATTAAGAACTGACAGCGTAGAATAGCGGTAATTGGCCAGATAAGAAGCGCCGCCCTTGGGGCCAATGGGGCCTTCGGCAGCGAAATCGAGCCCGAGAATGCCGGCCTGCATCGCATATTCGCGTTTTTCATTGTTACCTTTTCTGAGTTTGAGGTCAAAAACACCGGAAGTGGCATTACCATATTCTGCGGGGAACGCGCCGGTCAGGAAGTCGGAGTTACCCAGCACGTTGGCACTCAATGCGCTGATGCCCCCGCCGCTGGCACCTTCCTGCGAAAAGTGGTTCGGATTAGGGATTTCGACGCCTTCCATGCGCCACAACATTCCCTTCGGACTATTACCCCGGATGATGAGCTGGTTGCTGCCGTCGTCCGTCGCCGCCACGCCGGCAAACGACATCGCCATCCGTGCCGGGTCGTTCACCGAAGCCGCGAAACGCTTTGTCTGATCTACCGTAAACGACCGGCCACTTACGCTCACCATGTCGTTCAGCGGCGCGCCATTTTCTTTCTGCGCCTTTACAACCACCTCATTCAGAGCCCGGAATGACTCGGTCAGCTTGACATTCAACTCGACTTCTTTCCCCGAGCCGACATTGATTTCCTGCACGAATGCATCGTCGTATCCAATGCTGGTAATTTTAAACGAATGGCGGCCGACAGGCACTTTCTCGATGCGGAAATTCCCTTCGGTATCGGTCACGCCACCGATAATGGGCGTTACGGAAGTCACAATCACATTCGCCCCGATCACCGGTTGCTGTGATTCGGTATCAACGACGCGTCCCTTGACGGTCTGGGCAGGCTGGGCAAAGGCCAGGGCGCTCACGGCCCCGGCCATTAAGGTCAAGATAAATTTTTTCATGGCTGGTTGTTTTGCAATTCTGACAACTCAGCGGTGAATGCCCCTAAAAATTTGTTGAAAAAATTTTTGAATGGTTTTTTTGACCGCCGACCATTGACCGCCGACCGTCGATTGCGTCTACTGTGCCAAACTGCATTTGACTTATTTACAAATTCCGATTTTCAGGTAGTCGGCGGTCAGCGGTCGGCCGTCGATCGCGTCTATTGTGCCAAACTGCATTTGACTTATTTACAAATTCCGATTTTCAGGCAGTCGGCGGTCAGCGGTCGGCCGTCGGCGGTCAATTATGCTACACCTTCCACTCCTCCAACCGATAAGCGCTATCCCAAAACACATATTCGAGCCGCGATGCGGTAATATATGCTTCGATCATTTTGGCTCGCGTTACTTCCGAAGCATTCTCGGCCAACTGGTCGCAGATGTCCAGCGCCTTCTGCACCGAATGGGCGAAATCTTCGCCTGCATAGGCATTGATCCAGTTTTGGTAGGGATTCGGAGTGGCCTGGTTCGCGTAAATGTAATCGCCGACTTGTTTGTAAATCCAGAAGCAGGGAAGCAATGCCGCGACCGTCACCTCGTAGGATTCGAACGCGCTCGTTGCCATCAGATAATTGGTATAGGCAAAACAGCCCGGCGCTTTGCCCGATTGGTAATCGATGACATATTCTTTGAAATAACCTAAATGCAATGCCCGCTCTACAAGGATGGCGTTTTGGGCAAATTGGAGGAAATCGAGCAGTTCGTGGCTGTTGCCTGCCTTGGTACCCGCCACGGCCAATGCGCGGGCGAAATCGGCGAGGTAGAGGGAATCCTGGTAAATGTAGAACTTGAACTTTTCGAGGGGTAACGTGCCTTCTTTAAGCTCCTGATTGAATGGGTGTTGTTTTATTTTTTCAAATATCGGCAATGCCTCGGCCCAGAGCAGGTCGGTAAATTTCATGATATAATCTGCATGGAAAGTGGTGAAAATGAATGGTTCAATGGACCTGGGCCATGTCCGGTAACGACGTCCCTACCCTCCCGGATGGCGCCCGCAATGTATTCCTTCGCGAAAATGATCGACTCCGCAAGCGAATTGCCTTTGGCCAGGTAGGTAGCAATGGCCGATGACAATGTGCAGCCCGTGCCATGGACATTCCGGCTCTCGATATAGTCCGATTCAAGGATTAGCGGCTCCTGCCCTCGTTGCGCCAGCACATCGTAAATGGTGGGAGCCACGAGGTGACCGCCTTTCAGCAGCACCGCTCTACATCCCCTCTCTACCATTTGAATGGCTGCGCCTTTCATGGTCGCGGGGGTGCGGATCTGGCCGCCGATGAGTATTTCCGCTTCGTCCAGATTAGGAGTGATCAGGTCGGCGCGGGGAAAAAGCTCATTCCAGAGCACCGCCACCGTCTCGTCCTGAATGAGTTTGGAACCGCTGGTAGACACCATTACCGGGTCGAAAACGACAAACGGTGGCCGGAAACGATCGAGCGCCTCCGCGATCACATGCGCCACTTCCGCGGTATTCACCATCCCGATTTTCACGGCATCGACGGTAATATCCTCAAAAACAGCCTCCAACTGTTCCTGCAAAAAAGCCGGCGGCACGGGATGGATGGCCCGCACACCCTGCGTGTTCTGCGCAGTAAGCGCGGTAATGGCCGAAGTTCCGTAGGCGCCCAGTGCGGCGATCGTTTTGAGATCGGCCTGGATGCCTGCGCCACCTCCGCTATCGGATCCGGCAATGGTGAGTACAGTAGGATAACGGTTCATAGGAATGTGGTTGGCTGTTTTCTGGTGTGGTTGTAGTGTTGGTCAGGTATTGTTGTCAGGAATTGGTCAGGTGTTGTTCGAAGCCGGCCAGAGGATCGCATCCTGAATAACCTTTTTGAGCGCTGCGGCGGCTTCGCGCGGCGATGGTGCGCTGCATATCGCCGACACTACGGCAATGCCGTTTGCGCCGTTCGATATTGCCTCGTGCGCATTATCCGTGTGCAGCCCTCCGATCACTACGAGCGGATGCCTGCTCTGCTGACGGGCCCATTGCAGGCCTTCGAGCTCCCAGGGCATCTCGGTATCGGTTTTCGTCGGAGTCGCAAAAAGCGGGCTCACGGCGAGGTAGGATAGGTTCCAATGTTCCGCTTCGAGTATATCGGTCTGTTTTTCTGCCGATAATCCAATGATTTTGCCCTCTCCAAGCAACCTGTGGGCCGTTTGAAAAGGCATATCGCTCTGCCCGATATGCACGCCATCCGCATCCACGGCTAAGGCTACATCCACACGGTCGTTGATTATCAAAGGGACATTATAAGTTTCCAAAAGGCTTTTCAGACGTTTCGCGCGATCGATGAATGCACGGGTTGAAAGCGATTTCTCCCGCAATTGCACCATCGTAACGCCACCCTTCACAGCCTCTTCCACGACCCAGAAAAAGTCGCGGCCCAGGCATGAGGCTTCGTCGGTTACCAGATACAGTTCGAGATTCAACATATTATTACTCAAATTTAATCTTACTCAATTCCCCCAAATGCGCCGGGCTTACCTCGGCCAATTTATCCAGAAAAGCAATCTGAAACGAACCTGGCAGTTTCGCGTCGCGGTAGGCCAGCTCTCCGCAAACACCCATCGCTGCCGCCGCCGAAACCGCCGCTTCGAACGGATCGCCGCAAATGGCCGCAAATGCGCCGGCAATAGCAGATGCCGCGCAGCCCATTCCCGTAACCTTGGTCATGAGCGGAACGCCATTGGAAACCCAGCCGGTGCGACTGCCCTGCACGATCACGTCCACCGCCCCGCTCACACTCACAACCGCGCCGAAGCGTGCACTCAGCGCCTGCGCGGCGCCAATGCTATCCGTCGAGTCGGCGGTGCTGTCTACACCTTTGGTTTGAATACTGGCGCCGGCCAATGCAAGGATCTCGGAGCCGTTGCCCCGGATAATGGTCGGGGGAGCAATTTCGAGCAGTTCGGTCAGTACCTTGTTGCGGTAGGGCGTTGCACCTGCTCCTACTGGGTCGAGGATGATGGGCTTGCCGAGTTCGGCCGCTTTTTTCATAGCCAGCTTCATCGCTTCCACCCAATGCGCCGAAAGCGTCCCGATGTTCACCACCAGCGCTCCCGCGATCGAAACCATATCCTCCACCTCTTCCACCGCATGCGCCATCACGGGCGACGCACCCACCGCCAGCAATGCATTGGCCGTGAAGTTCATCACGACGAAATTGGTAATATTATGAACCAGCGGAGCCGTGGCACGCAGTTTTTCGAGGTTTGTTTCTACCATTGGGGTTGATTTTTACCATTTGGGGGAGGAAGGAGGAAAGGGAGGAAAGGGACGAAGGAATTCTTTTTCCCCTTCCTCCATCCTCCCTTTCGTCCCTTTCTCCGTCTTCCTTTCTCCATCACCGACGAATGTAGTAGTTTTGGGTGGTTATCAAAAATCCATACGCTCACCTGATTATGATTAAAGCAGCAATTTTCGACATGGACGGCCTCCTTATCGACTCCGAACCGATGTGGACGGAAGCGGCGCGTTCTGTCATGCAAAAAGTAAATTTTGAAATTACCGACGCACTGCGCATTCAAAGTACCGGGCTGTCTATCAAGCTATTTCTCGATCTTTGCCACACAATCCAGCCCTGGAATACACCCTCTTTCGAAGAGCTTGAAAAGGAAATTCTGGAAAAAGCGCATCACGACATCCTGGCCACCGCCGAAGCCATGCCGGGAGCCATTACGCTGGTGAAGGAGCTGAAAAAACAGGGCCTGAAACTGGCCGTCGCATCGGCTTCGCATATGCACCTGATTGAGGGTGTGTTAAAAAGACTGGAAATTATTGACTACTTTGACACCTGGCATTCCGGCGAGCTGGAAAAACACACCAAGCCGCATCCGGCGGTGTACCTCACTACCGCCAAAAAACTCGGCGTTTTACCCGAAGAATGCATTGCTTTCGAAGACTCTCACGCAGGCCTGCGCGCCGCACATGCAGCGGGCATGATCACCATTTCGGTGCCTGCCGCGGAAGTTTTTGAAGATAAAAAGTTTGATATGGCACATTACAAGATCCCCTCGCTCGAAAAATACATACTCAGCGAAATGTCGGGTGTGCCGCAAAGTGTGATCGAAAACTAAACCTCGACCCTATCCCGCTGACCCCCGCATGATCGGACTCCGGCATTTCAGTATTATGATTATGATCAGGATAATAGTGATTGTCCTGAGCGTCATCGCCCTCGCCTGGCTGGCATCCAGGCACACCAACGAAACGCTGGTGTATATCCTGGGTACCATTTTCATATTCATACAGGGGTCGCTGCTGTACCAGTATGTGACGAACGTCAACCGAAAGCTGACCTACTTTCTGGAATCGGTGCGGTATTCGGATTTCACGATCAACTTCCGTTCCGACAACAAAATGGGCCGGACGTTCAAGGAGCTCAACCAGCAGTTCAATGAAGTGCTGCTCGCATTCAGGCAGGCGCGTGCAGAGAAGGAAGCCAATCTGCAATACCTGAATACCATTGTCCAGCACATCGGGACCGGCCTCATTACCTTCGACGCTAATGGGCAGGTGAACCTCATCAACAACGCCGCGCTCCGCATGTTGGGCATTTACCGTCTGCACCAGCTCATCGAGCTCAAAGAAAAGCACCCGCGCCTTTACGACCTGCTTTCCGACCTCGACACCGGCGTCCGCGACCTTTACCGCACACCCAACGACCAGCCCCTCGCATTACAGGCGGCCGCCATTCAGCTCCGTGGGATGTGGGTTAAAATTGTAGTATTACAAAACATTCAGACCGAGTTGCAGCAGCAGGAGATCGAATCCTGGCAAAACCTCACCCGCGTGCTCCGGCACGAGATCATGAACTCCATGACGCCGATCGTGTCGCTCGTGGGCACAATGCGCCTGATCGTGAACGAGGATATCGAGCGCTCCACGAACGACCAGGAGGCCGTCAATGACCTGAAAGAAGCATTATCAACCCTCGAAAAGCGCAGTAAGGGCATGATGCAGTTCGTAAATGCCTACCGCGATTTCACGACATTACCCAAACCCGTTTTCGCCAGCCTGGAAGTGGCCGAGCTTTTGCAGGAAGTAATACAACTGCTCCAAACGGATCTGACGCAATCCGGCGTGCTATGGAAATTGTCGGTAAAACCCGACACCCTCACCGTAAAAGCCGATGCCAGCCAGATCCAGCAGGTGCTGATTAACCTCATTAAAAATGCCTCGGAGGCATTCTCGCACCAAACCGACCGCCTCATTACCCTCTCGGCCTACCAGCTCGACGGCACGGTGATGATCGAAGTAGCCGATAATGGCGACGGCATCGAGCCCGAAGCATTGGAGAACATTTTCATTCCTTTTTATACCACCAAAAAAACCGGCTCCGGTATCGGCCTAAGTCTTTCCCGCCAGATTTTACAGCAGCACAACGGCCAGTTGAACGTCGAGTCGCAGGTTGGGAAGGGGACGGTGTTTACGTTGGTGTTTTAGGGACCGCTGACCACCGACCGCCGACCGCCGATTGGTTGTGTGATTATTGGTTTTTCAGGCTGTTAATCACAGTACAAGTTCGTTACCCCTGCACGACACAAGCGATCGGCGGTCAGCGGTCAGCGGTCGGCAGTCGATTGGTGATTATCGGTCTTTCAGTCTGTTAATCACAGTACAAGCTCGTTACCGCTGCACGATACAAGCGATCGGCGGTCAGCGGTCGGCCGTCGGCGGTCAAAAAACACCAAACGTTACAACCATCCCTCCCGCCACATTGTCCTCAACCAAACCTAAATACAATCCCATGAAAAAGTATGTATTCCTGCTTTTGGCCGCGATAGCGGTGGCGTGTAAAAGTACCGGTGTGGATAAGCGGGAAGATGGTATCAAATACAAGGAAACCGTCGTGCTGAATGATGTTCCGGCCGCAACGCTGACGTTTTTCGATGTGGAAGACAGCCGTTGCCCCGACGGTGTGACGTGTATCTGGGGTGGGCGTGCCGCGGTGGATCTGCTGCTTTCGGGCGTCACCACCGAGGGAGGCCTTATGGAGCATGTCAAAATGTGCCTCGGTACCTGCGATGCCAAGACGGGCTCGGATACGCTGGAAAAGACTTTTGCAGGACAAAAATATAAGTTGGTGCTCGTCGCCGTCAATCCTTATCCGAAGTTCGGCGATTCGACCAGGACCAAAGAAAAGTATTCGATACAGTTAAAAATCGAGCGGAAGTAGCTGGTTAAGCAACCATATGAAATAGAAGGGAGGCCCCTCGGCTTCCCTATTTTTGTGCCAGTTTACTCTGTTTGTACCCGTAACTGAAATAAATAACGAGCCCGATCGCCAGCCAGATCACGAAGATCAGCCAGTTTGAAGCGCCCAGTTCGGTCATGAGGTACAGGTTTGTGAGAATACCGGCCACGGGTAGCGCGGAGAAGTTGTGCTGGTAGCTCAAAATCGACAACGTACACCAGGTGATCCAGAAAATGATCGTCAGCAGCTTGTGCTCCATGATCTCTCCGAAGCTAAGCATCCGCCATTCTACAATTACACCTTTGCCGTACGTCAGCAGGCCGATGACGGCAAGGCAAAACAACCCGCCTACCAGGAATTTTCCATTGATATAAGGCACGCGGAATTTGGAACGTGCTGAAATGCCTTTATGATCGAGGTACAACACGCCGGCGCATACGAGGATGAATGCGAAGAATGTTCCCACGCTCGTCAGGTCGACGAAGAAATCCATTTTGAAGAACAATGCGGGAATACCCACTACAAAACCTGTGACGATCGTGGCGAAGGACGGCGTCTGGTATTTGGGGTGGATTTTGGCAAACCGTTTCCAAAGCAATCCGTCGCGGCTCATCGTCATCCAGATCCTCGGCTGGCCCAACTGGTACACCAGCAATGCACTGGTGATCGCGATGACCGAGCTCACGGAAATCACGCCCGCCATAAAATCCAGGCCGTTCTTTTGGAATACAAATGCCAGCGGATCGCTCACTTTCAGCTCGGTGTAGTTCACCATTCCCGTGAGCACGAGCGTAATCAATACATATAATACGGTACAAATCACCAGGCAGTAAATCATCGCCTTGGGCATATCCTGCTGTGGGTTGCGGCATTCCTCGGCTGTGGTGGATATGGAGTCGAAGCCGATGAATGCGAAGAATACGGCCGCCACACCGCTTAGCACGCCTTTCACGCCATTGGGTGCAAAGGGCGACCAGTTTTCAGGTTTTACATAAAATGCACCCGCCAGAATTACGAGCAATACCACTGCTACTTTGAGCACGACCATGATGTTACTCGCCGTCCGCGACTCGCGTATGCCGACGTAAACTAATGCCGTAATGAGCAATGTCACCAGGCCAGCAGGCAAATTGAGGAGAATATGAATATCACCGATGGTAGGTGCCGACTCGTATGCCGAAGCTGCAAACCGTTCATAATCCGACAACTGTGCCGCGCCGGAGCTTTGCAGTTTCAGAAATGCCTCACGCGCCGATTCACCGTTGATCGTGAGCCAGCCGGGCAATGTGATACCGAAACCTTTAAGCATACTTACAAAATATTCCGACCACGAAATGGCCACCACCATGTTGGAAACAGCGTATTCGAGGATGAGCGCCCAGCCGATGATCCACGCGAACAACTCGCCGAATGCCACGTACGCATACGTGTACGCGCTCCCGGAGACGGGCACCGTGCTCGCGAACTGCGCATACGAGAGCGCCGTGAATACGCAGGCAATAGCCGTAAAAACGAAGAGCAGTGATACCGCCGGGCCACCATTGTAGCTCGCCAAACCGATGGTACTGAATATCCCCGCGCCTACAATGGCCGCGATACCGAGCGACACCAGGTCGCGCACACCGAGCACTTTGGCCAGGCCCCCTTCACCTCCCGCATGGGCATCTTTCAGAATTTGGTCGACGGATTTTTTTCGGAAAAGCGGAGAATTCTGGCTCATGCAGGCGTCTAGTTATCAGGTATCAAGTTTGTAATAAGCAGGGCTAAAAATAATGATATTCTAAAACGATCCCGGCATCGCCTGAAAATTTGTTCCTTTTATCCCAAAAAATCCGTAGAAAATTCTTCGAAAGGGAAATCAAACAGGGAATGATTGCGTTATCGAAATGATCCCCGTTACTCCGTTCCGCTAATTTGCCCATGAAAAGAATCACTACATGCTTCATCAGCTTCATCCTGTCCATTCAATTCCTTGCAGCCCAAGGTGTTAAATCCTATTCCACCGCCCAGGCACATTCCCACAATGATTATGAAAGGGCGCGCCCGCTTGAGGATGCCTACGAACAGCAGTTCGGGTCGGTGGAGGCTGATGTTTTCCTCGTCAACGACACCCTTTTTGTTGCCCACAACCTCAAAGACATTCGTCCCAACCGTACTTTCACGGCATTGTACCTTCTTCCGATCCTTCAAAAAACAGAACAGAACGGCGGACGCATTTATACGCAGGACAACGTGCCGCTGCAATTGCTGATCGACCTCAAAACGGAAGGCGAGCCGACATTGGCAGCGCTGATCAAGTTACTGGAACCGCACAAAAACATCTTCGCGCCGACGGGTAGCGTCAAAATCGTCGTCAGCGGCAATGTTCCCGATCCTTCTTTATTTGAAAAATACCCCAACTTCATCTATTTCGACGGTCGCCCCGAGAAAGTTTACACCCCTGCGCAAATGGCGCATGTGGGGTTGGTCAGCCAGGCATTTCAGCAGTATTCCAAATGGAATGGTGAAGGGCCTCTTTTGGAAAAGGATAAAAAGAAGATCCAGAAGATGATCAACGATGTGCACGACATGGGCAAGAAGGTACGGATATGGGCCACGCCCGACAATATCAATTCCTGGAAAACCATGATGGCCCTCGGCGTCGATTACCTCAACACCGACAAAGTCCGCGAGCTCGGCGACTACCTCCGTACTGCTCCACGGTAGTTTTACAAAACAAAATACGGCCAGGGATAATTTTTCAATAGTATCAAATGGCTTTGGGAGAGTTATAGACTATATTGTACTGCTATCAATTAGTCTAACCTGCCCTTTATGTCTGCTGAAAATACCGCTGCGCTCAAAAAAGTCCTCAAACCGATCCATCTCTGGGCAATAGCCGTGGGGCTGGTGATTTCGGGGGAATACTTCGGCTGGAATTACGGTTGGGGCGTATCGGGTACCATCGGCTTCCTGATCGCGACGCTCGTGGTGACGGTCATGTATGTGACATTCATTTTCAGCTTCACCGAGCTTACTACCTCCATTCCGCAGGCTGGCGGGCCGTTTTCTTATGCTTACCGTGCATTCGGCTGGTGGGGCGGGCTTATAGCGGGTTATGCCACGCTCGTCGAGTTCCTGGTGACGCCTCCGGCCATTGCATTTGCATTGGGCAGCTATACCCATTTTTTGTATCCCAATTTGCAAGTGCTGGAAGTTGCATTCGCCTGCTATGCGATTTTTATTGTAATTAATTTACTGGGGATCAAAGAGTCGGCCACTTTTTCGCTCGTTGTCACGCTGCTGGCGGTAGTGGAACTGCTCATTTACATCGGGATCGTCGCCCCGCATTTCTCTTACGACACATTCGTTTCCGAGCCAATGCCTTTCGGGTGGGGCGGCGTTTTTGCCGCATTGCCGTTTGCCATCTGGTTTTACCTCGCCATCGAAGGTGTAGCTATGGTAGCCGAAGAGGTGGAAGACCCGAAAAGGACCATTTCGCTGGGTTACATTTACGGCATTCTCACATTGGTAGTACTTGCATTGGCCGTGATGGTTTTCACCGGCGGCATAGCGCCCTGGAAGGAACTCAGCGATATCGACTATCCGCTACCGGCCGCATTGGGCATCGTGCTCGGGCGCGACAGCGGGCTTACCCAGCTTTTTGCCAGCCTGGGCCTTTTTGGCCTTATCGCCTCCTTTCACGGAACAGTTATCGGTTATTCAAGACAAATTTTCGCGCTAGCCCGTGAAGGTTACCTTCCGTCAGCTCTGGGGAATGTGAATGCACGCTTCCAGACGCCGCATTGGGCGCTCGTCGCCGGGGGCATTGCCGGGTGCGTCGCATTGTCGCTCGGCACCACCGATCAGGTCATTATCCTCGCCGCATTGGGCGCGGTGGTGATGTACATTATCAGTATGGTAGCGCTGTTTGCATTGAGAAGCAAGGAACCGCACCTCGAAAGGCCTTTTAAAGTACCCGCATTCCCCTACTTCCCGGCCGTCGCGCTGGCAATTTCCGTGCTCTGCCTGGTGGCGATCGTGTATTACAACTGGCTGCTGAGCCTGTGGTTTTTCGGTGGGCTGCTGGCGGTAGCAATCATTTTCAGCCTCACAGGCCGCCATAGGAAACTCGAAACTTTGCAACACTCAGAAGAAGAACGTCACGCCTAGTTTGGCGGCAAACGGCGTACCGGGCGTGAAATGGATTTCTTGCACCGGCTCAGCTTCGTCTTTCAACCGGCTTTCCGTTGCAAACTGGGTCTCTTTCCATTTGGTATTGAACAAGTTCTGGATAGAAAGGCCGACGTTATACCTGCTTTGGGTGTAATTCAATTGCAAATCGCTCACGAAATATCCTTTCGCCACAATCGAATTATCCTCGTTGGCGGGCCGGTTGGCAATGTACCGGTAGCGCAGCGAGCCGTTCAGGCCATTCGGCATTTGCAGGGATAATCCGCCCGCCGACGTAAATACCGGCGCTAACGGCAGGTGATTCATGCCTTCTATTTCACCCACGGCGCGGGGTTTGGCGGTGTTGAAGTCGGCATCTGCGTAAAGCGTTTTGGTGAGCTGGTAACGCACCGACAAGTCGAGCCCCTGCCTGCGCGACTTCCCACTCGGCTCTACCACGCCCGCATCTCCCACATACACAAATTCCTGCGCCATCCACAAATACCACGCAGCGGCATTCACCACCATTTTAGGAAATGGTTTGAAAATCACGCCCAGATCGGAGCCATATGCGCCGGGCAGAATCTGTTTACCGCCTTGCGGTACTACTACGCGGGTATCATTGGAATGGAACCCTTTCCCGGTATTCAGGTACAGTTGGAGGCCTGGGTTAAATGTGTAGTAAAAATTGATTTTGGGCGAAACAATGGCATCACCCGCGTGCTTCTTGGTGACTGGCTTATCAAGCAGGTCTTCATATTGATCTCTGAAATAATCCAGGCGAACGCCCGCATTTACCGAGAAGCGATCGGTGAATCGTACAACTTCGTCCACGTATACCGATGCATTCAGTTCGTTGATATTGCCCAGTTGATAGTGTTCGAGCGTTTCCGTGCGGTTTTTGGTGTGCGAAAGTTCGGTGCCGCGGGTGAGGTCATGGCGGTATTGAATGCCCGCAGTGGTTACCCAACTGGTTTTTCCAATGAAAGTTTCCTTTGAAATACTTCCATTATAACCATACAGGTTGCGCCGCTCCTTCTGGCGGATCTGATCGCCATTCAGCGAATCTTCGAGAAAGAAAGTAAAGTTGGAATACAGTTCGAAATTGTAATTGCTGTAAAATACCTGATTTTTGATCACAAAATTCCGCGGCGTAACCGTCACGAACTGTGCATTGAAGTTGGTACGGCTGGTTTCGCCGCCTTCCGTGGGATCGATTGAACCGTAAAAACCGATTAGCCCCGATTCTATCGCACGGTCGGGAATCTGCCCGGAGTGGTTCCATTTGCTCCAAAAAGTAGAGCCGGTCAATGTCAGGTTCGTATTCGGCGCGATGTGCCCATGGTACTTACCCACCAGGTTCAACCGGTTGAAATGCTGCGGATTATCGAAATAGGAATTGGTAAATGAATATTCCGAAGCAATGTAGGCCGACTGATTTTTCTCCCTGCCTTTCCGGCCAAGCAAATCGATACCCGCAACGGCCCGGTAGGTATCGAACTGCCCCGCTTCCAGCTTCACGAACGACTTTTCCAACGCATCCTTAGTCCGGAAATCGGCCCAGCCCGCGGTACTGAAATTGCCTTTGTCGGTCGTATAAGTCCCTTTTTTGAAATCCACACCATTAACCAGTTCCGGGATCACGAAATGCAGGTCGGCATAACCCTGCCCGTGTGCGTGCGAAACCATATTCACCGGCATGCCGTCGACCGTCAGCTGGATGTCGGTACCATGATCGATATCGAAGCCGCGCAGGAATATCTGTTCCGCTTTTCCTCCGCCGGCGTGCTGCCCGATAAACAGTCCCGGCACAATGCGCAATATTTCCTGCGAGTTGGTAATGGGCCGCAGCCGGATGTCCAGACTGCTGATGAGCTGCTGGTCGTGCGCGCGCTGCGTGGAAACGGTCACTTCGCTGAGCTCCACATTCGCATTGGCTAATTCTGTTTTCAAAAACGCCGTTTCATCGTCGGTCACATTCACTTCGAGCACCTGCGCACGGAAGCTCACGTGCGTGAGCTCGACCTTGTAACGGGCTGCTACCAGGCTTTCGAACCGGTATTGCCCGAGCTCGTTGGTAATAGCAGCCTTCCCTGTCCCGGAGAGCTGAACAGTCACATCTTTGAGCGGCAAACGGGTCGCCTGATCATACACCACGCCCGAAATGCCTCCGAGGTGGGCAAGCGCCCGAAGGCTGACGAGCATAAAGCAATACAGGAGTATAAGTTTTTTCATACAAAACAGTCGGACAGGTGAAGGCGATCGGTATATAAATTTAAGATTAGTTTTCCGGCTTGCGACAGCAGACGGTTGTGCAATAGCTTATTTTGACTTTATTTTAATGCGAGGTTATTTTGAATAAATTATCTAAAAGATAATTCGACGCATTCTGTAAATCTCACTTTGCAATTAATTCGTATATTATCCTATTATTTGCATTACAGCCGGCATTTAGCGGTTGTTTCCAAATACAATCCATTTTACAATCATACTTTAAGCGGGCACAGGCTGACTATTTATACCAAAGATGAATATTCTAATCGTTGAGGACGACTTTATCATTGCGAAACATCTTCAATTTTTGCTTAATGGTTTCGGCTACGACGCAAACGATATCGCAACCGATTATACGACGGCCACAGAAATCCTCCAAAGCAAGGTTTTTCACCTGGCCGTACTGGATATCAACCTCAATGGCTATCAAACCGGAATCGACCTGGCCCATTATATCCGGGAGAACTTTAAGATTCCATTTCTATTTCTATCGGCGCACGAGGACATCGCGGTAGTAAACGCCGCATTGCAGGCAGCGCCACATGCGTTTTTGCAGAAGCCTTTCCAGAAGATCACGGTGTACACGGCCGTCAAGCTCGCGCTGAAAAATTACCGGCTGGCAGCACTGGCGGGTGAAACTACTTCGGAGGAAAAGGAAGATACTACGGTGATCAAGGACGCGCTGTTCATCAAGGAAAAACACATGTTCACCAAGATCATGCTGACGGACATTCTGTACATCCGGAGCGACGACAACTACCTTGAACTGCATACCACCAAGAAGAAATACACGATCCGGGAGACGCTGAAAAACATGCTTCAGCAGCTTCCCACCAACTACTTCTTTCGCGTACATAAGTCGTTCATTATCAACCTGAACGCAATCACAGGAATCGACTACGTGCACGTGATGATCAACGACATCGAGATCCCGATCACGAACGATAACCGGACCGAACTTCTGAGCCGCATCAGAACATTCTCCTGACAGCTAGTACCACCTGCCCGAAAAACGGTTACTTACGGTTTCCCCGACTTCACCCCAGAAAAGCCAGACTTCACCCCTTTGATTTGTTGAGGTGTTACGTGCGAAGTAATTTTATAGCACGTAAACACCCTCTTCTATTATTACATATATACTTTACCCCGACAGAAGGCCTGGGCTTCATTAAATTTTAAAATTTTTCTGAGGTCCAGGCATCTGTTTCACTCCAAAAAACGTAACTAGGTCGATTGAGCATATTTGGCATGATACTGAGCATTATGCACACATTTGTTTCTCAAACGCACACATATTTACCGTACCAAACCTAAACTAAATCGCTATCAGTTTTAATTAAATATCGTTGAGAATAATTGAACATCCCCGGGGGCTTCCTCTGGGATGTTTTGTTTATATACTACTGAGAGTCAGGTATTGTCAGATTATGATCAGGGATAGATCAGGTATTTCTTCCGCATTTCCTTGAATAGCCCGAGGCCCGGCTCCCAGCTTTTGCGTATCTCCACTTCCGAAGCGCCGGCGATGATTTGTTTTTTGAGGTTTTCGGTACCCGATAGCTTATCGAAGTTGCCCATTTGCTTGCTTTGGCTCATGTCGAAAAACTTCTCCTTGTCGGGATAGGCCTTGTAGAGCTCGATGAGCCATTTCAGGTTGAGTTTGCCGCTTTTCCGGATGTCTTTCAGGTCATATTTGCGTAAATCGAGGCCATAGCATTCTTTGTCCTGATGCAGCGGCGTTTCGCTCATGCCTTTAATGCTGTGCGGGGTAAATGTAAAATCGTATTTGCCTTTCAGCAACGGCGCGCCGAGCACTGTAAAGGGCATATAAGTGCCTCGTCCCTGGCTCAGGATCGTCCCTTCGAACATGCAAATGTGCGGGTACAGCATCACGGATTGTTGGGTATTGAGGTTCGGCGAAGGCATTACCGGCAGTATATAAGGCGTGTCGTGCGTGTAGTTCGCCACTTTGATGATTTTCAATTTGCATTGCATTTTATTTGGTAACCAGCCCTCACCATTGATCATCTGGGCTAATTCAGCTATCGTAAGGCCGTGTGAGATGGGTATTTTGTACATCCCTATGCCTGAATGCAGGTGGTCTTCGAGTATCGGTCCATCCACCAGGAAACCATTCGGATTAGGCCTGTCGAAGATGAGCATTTCCTTGTTGTTCTCCGCGCATGCCTCCATCACATGCCCGAGCGTGTTGATGTACGTGTAAAAGCGCGCGCCCACGTCCTGAATATCGAAGATCATCAGGTCAATGGCCGCCATCTGGTCCTTGGTGGGCTTTTTGAGCTTTCCATAGAGCGAAATGGCCGGTATACCGGTTTTCGGATCGATGCTGTCGCTTACCTTGTCTCCATTGCTCGCTGTGCCTCGAAAACCGTGCTCCGGCCCGAAAATGGTGACGATATTCACGCCCAATGCTACCAGGCTGTCGACGATCGGTTTGGTACCGATGATGGACGTTTGGTTTACCACAATGCCAATTTTCTTCCCTTTTAAATAGTCGAGATATTGGGAAATCTGGTCGGCGCCGGTGGTCGGACCTTTGGCCTTGGTAAGATCTTCGGGGGCCGCGGAGAGCGAATCCGCCATTGCCCGGCTCTTCTGGGATGTCGAGTTTACGCAGTTGCTGTTCGTGGCTAATGCGGCTGTGAGGCTGAATGCTAAGGCTAAGGTTTTCATGGGATTTAGACGTGGCTTTGATTTTGATGCCACGAAGACACGAATTAGCACGAATTCGTGGACATTAGTGTCTTCGTGGCAAACAAAAATTTAAAACAGGCGCATCTGCCCTGCCCGCATAAACTGCGAGGTATCCAAAGGCGGCAACTCGCGTCCGGCGAGGTATTTTTTGCAACAATGCTCGTGCAGCTGCCGGATATGCTCCGCAAAATTACCCTCTCCCACCATTCTTATTCCAAACCGCGAATCGTTGACCGCGCCGCCGTGACATTCTTTGATCTGGTTCAAAACCTTCGCCGCCCTGTCGGGGAAATGGTGATGGATCCATTCATCGAACAATGTCGAGATCGCGCCATTCAGCCGCACCACCGTGTAATGCGACCATAATGCGCCGTTTTCAGCAATCGCCTGAATGAGCGCAGGTATTTCCTGGTCGTTCAAGCCCGGAATGATCGGTGCCGTCATGACGCCCGTGGGAATGCCGGCTTCGCTCAATGTTTTAAGCACCTGCAAACGTCTTTTGCCTGTAACCGTCCGTGGTTCCAATGCGCTGCGTAATTCTTCATTCAGGGAAGTGATTGAAAGTGCCGCGTGTACGAGGTTCAGTTTAGCCATTTTTTCCAGCACGTCCAGATCCCGCAGGATCAATGCATTCTTGGTCAGGATACTCACCGGGTTCCGGTAGCGCAGGCATATTTCCAGGAGTTGCCTTGTAATGCGGTACTTCTTTTCTCCCGGCTGATAACAATCCGTATTCCCGGAGATGTGAATGTTATGCGGCACCCACTTTTTCGAGTTGAACAGCTTTTCCAGCAATTGCGGTGCATTCTTTTTGACCACAATTTTTGTCTCAAAATCCAGCCCCGCCGAAAAGCCCCAGTACTCGTGCGAATTGCGGGCATAGCAGTAAATGCAGCCATGCTCACAGCCCCGGTAAGGATTAATCGAATGAAAATCAGGTAAATCAGGACTGTCCGAAACGCTCATGAGCGTCTTGGATTCCTCTTCGATGAATTGTGTTTTAGGATTTACCTCGGGATCTTCCCACTGCTGCCAGTCTTCGGAGGTGTACTCGATCTCGTGCTTGAAGAATTTGTTGGGCGTGTTGATAGCAGCCCCGCGCCCGCGTGCCCGGTTGTCCATTGTTTTCCAGTAAGTTGATGAAGTTATGAAGTATGCTAACGAAAGGTGTGTGTTGCCAGCGGGGCTGAAAATTTCAGCCCCGCTAACGCATTACTTAATATACCGAAAATCCTCCCCGCCTTTCAGCGACAGAAGCACATCGTACATCAGTTGTATTACATTCTGCACGTCCTCTTTGGCAACCATTTCCACGGTGGTGTGCATGTATTTCAATGGTAATGAGATCAATGCGGACGCAATGCCTTCTGTGGAGTAGGCAAAAGAATCCGTATCGGTGCCGGTAGAGCGGCTTACTGCCTGGCGCTGGAAGGGAATGTTTTTCTCTTCCGCCACGCGGATCAGCATATCGCGGACATTGTTCTGCACCGCCGGGCCGTAGCAAATTACCGGACCATTGCCGCATTTCAGATCGCCCTGCTCTTTCTTGTTGTACATCGGCGACTGGGTATCGTGCGTTACGTCCGTACAAATCGCCAGATCCGGCTTCAAACGACGCGAAATCATCTCCGCACCGCGCAAACCGATTTCTTCCTGCACCGCGTTCACGACATACAATGTAAACGGCAGCTTCACATTGTTTTCATGCAGCATCCGCGCCACCTCCGCGATCATGTACCCGCCCATGCGGTTGTCGAGCGCGCGACCGAGGTAGTATTTGTCGTTCAGCTCGTCGAGGCCGTCCGCGAATGTTACCACAGTACCTACATGAATGCCCATTTCAAGCACTTCGTCTTTTTTGGCAGCGCCCACGTCGATGAAAAGCTCGTGTACTTTGGGCACCTGGTCTTTGGCGGTGTCGCGCACGTGGATCGCCGGCCAACCGAAAACGCCTTTCACCACGCCTTTGGCCGTGTGCAGGTTAACACGCATCGAAGGCGCGATGGCCGCGTCGGAACCGCCATTCCGGCGCACGTGAATGTAGCCGTCTTCTGAAATGTAGTTTACGAACCACGAGATCTCGTCGGAATGTGCTTCGATCACTACTTTGTAATCCTGGCCCGGGCCGATAACACCCACAGCCGTGCCGTACACATCGATAATCTGTTCTTCAATATAGGGCTTGATATAGTCGAGCCATATCTGCTGACCGGTGGATTCGAAGCCGGTCGGCGAAGCATTGTTCAAGTACTTATAAAGGAACTCTTTGCTCTGATCTGACATACTTTTAATTTAAATAACCACTAATAATGATGTTTTCGAAGGTACTTCCACCACGCGCAAAAACGCCGCTTCCGCAGATAGCCGAGGTCGCGCTCGTGGGCGTAAGCTTCCCTTTCAAACGAAATATGAAGATAGGCTAAATAATGGCTTCTGAATTGTACATATCGGATTAAATATTCGACCAGATACCACACATAAAAGATAACCAACCCCATTTCAAGCTGTTGCTTCAAATGAATGCGTTCGTGATTGAGAAAGACCTCCGATGGCGTTTTACGCTTCGATAAAATAAATGGAAACAGCGCCATTCCGTCGACCCGGAGCGATGGCACATTGAGCAGGAAACCTTTGATGTGCATAGTGAGTGTGGTTTGTTGTGGGGGGACGGTATGCTTTTATGACCGCCGACCGATGACAGCCGACGGCCGATCACTTGTTCTTTTAGTACGAGCGATCGGCGGTCGGTCGTCAGCGGTCGGCGGTCACTTGTTCTACAATCATGCGATCGGCGGTCGGTCGTCAGCGGTCGGCGGTCACTTGTTCTACAATCACGCGATCGGCGGTCGGTCGTCAGCGGTCGGCGGTCATTTACAAATGTCACCAAAAAAATCGGGTTGCGAAACGCTGTCGTTCCGCAACCCGATGCATTGTATCTGCAACGAAACTATTCTCCGTTGAAACGGCTGATATCCAGCACTTCGAACTCCATCATACCGGCGGGAACCTTGATTTCTGTTGTTTCTCCTACCTTTTTACCCAAAAGACCTTTGCCGATCGGCGAGCCCACGGAGATTTTGCCTGTTTTCAGATCGGCCTCTTCTTCCGACACCAGTGTGTAGGTAACTTCCATTCCATTCTTACGGTTTTTGATCTTCACCTTGGAAAGTACTGAAACCTGGGAAGTGTCCATCGACGACTCGTCGATCACGCGTGCGTTGGACATGATTTCTTCCAGTTTGGCGATTTTCATTTCGTGCATACCCTGTGCGTCTTTGGCCGCGTCGTACTCTGCATTTTCACTTAAATCACCTTTATCCCGCGCTTCTGCAATTTGTCGTGCAATCTCCGTGCGGCCTTTGGTTTTCATCTCATTCAGCTCGTTCCTCAGCTTGTTTAGTCCTTCTTCCGTGTAGTATGAAATTTTAGCCATGACCTTTTATATTGTTTTATAAGACTTTTTGATTTTTGAAATTCTACATAAAAAAAAAGAACGGCTCAAAGACCGCTCTACAGAGTTAACGATACTCTCGTAGAAGGCTAGAAGACCTTTTCTTTTCGGTTGATATATGATTTTGTGTTCACCATAATTTTCTGTTAAGAACGACAAAATTAACAATATTTGTGAATGGTAGCACCATTTTTATCCAAAAGCGCCATCTGATATGTCAAATCCATTGAGAATTATTTTTATGGGGACGCCCGAATTTGCAGTCCCAAGTTTACAAAGTCTGGTCGAAAGCAATTCTAATGTTGTAGCCGTCGTAACTGTTCCCGACAAGCCCGCGGGCCGTGGCCAAAAGCAGACGGCGTCACCCGTCAAAATATACGCAGAATCGCAGGGCATTCCCGTTTTGCAGCCCGAAAAGTTAAAAAATCCGGCATTTCTCGAAGCGCTGAAATCCTACAACGCCGACCTGCAAGTGGTGGTAGCATTCAGGATGTTGCCGGAAGTGGTTTGGAGCATGCCTACGAAAGGTACATTCAACCTCCACAGCTCGCTCCTGCCCCAGTACCGCGGCGCGGCGCCCATCAATTGGGCCGTCATCAACGGCGAAACCGAAACCGGCGTCACCACTTTCTTCATCGAAAAAGATATCGACACCGGAAAAATCATCTTCCAGGACCGTGAACCCATTTCCCCGGAAGACAACGCGGGTACATTATATGAACGCCTCATGCGCAAGGGCGCGAACCTTGTCGTGAAAACCGTGCAGGCCATCGAAGCCGGCAGCTACCCGCAGGAAGCACAATCCGAGCCGGAGGACATCAAATCCGCCCCGAAAATCTTCCGCGAGACCTGTGAAATAGATTGGAACAAACCCGCTGTTGAAATTCACAACTTTGTAAGAGGTCTCTCGCCGTATCCGGCAGCCTGGACGACTTTGAATGGGCTTTCGTGTAAGGTATTTAAGTCAAAAGTGATTGATTTCGAATCCGATGCATTGCCGGGTGAATTTCAAACCGATAATAAGTCCTACCTGCATTTCCGCACCGGCGACGGTTGGCTGGCTATCGAGGAGTTGCAGATTGAAGGGAAGAAGCGGATGGCGGTTGGAGATTTTTTGAGGGGGTATAAGCTTTAAAGGCTCCCTGATTTGCATTACCACACTTTTACACACAACTATATCATGGCTAACACTTATTCGCAGGTTCACCTGCATTTCATATTTGCGCCAAAGTTCCGGCACGCGCTGATTGGCGCCACATGGGAAACGTCTCTATACAAATACATTACCGGCATCGTCCAAGCCCGGCAGCACAAAATGATCGCGATCAATGGGATGAGCGATCATCTGCATATGCTGGTTGGGTTTCGCACCACGCAATCTATCGGCGACTTTATGCAGGATGTGAAGGCCGATTCGTCGCAGTGGATTAATGTCAATCGATTTTGCGGAAGCCGGTTTGAATGGCAGGCTGGGTATGGGGTGTTTTCCTATTCCAAATCGCAGGTGCCCAATGTGATCAGTTATATCCAGACGCAAAAGGAACACCATCGCAAAGTGACGTTTCGGGAAGAGTATTTGTCGTTTTTGGAGAAATTTGAAGTTGAATATGATGAGCGATATGTTTTTAAATCGCCAGAATAAAATCGCGTTAGCGATGTAATATTGGTAGCACATTAATGGACAGACGCTTCTCGGAAATCCCGTCAGGGATATAACAACATCGCCTACGCCATGCATTGCCGTTACATGCCCAAGGGCATTTTCCGAACGTCGTCTAGCACCGCTTTGCTACCAATATTGCATGCTAACGGCATTGATTATCGCGCGTTAATGTAGCCGCAGCGGGAAAATCGCGTAGCGATGTAATATTGGTAGTAAATTAATGAACAGACGGTTATCGGAAATCCCGTCAGGGATGCAACAACAGCGCCTACGCGATGCATTGCCGGTAAATGCCCAAGGGCATTTACCGGATGTCGTCTAGCACCGCTTTGCTACCAATATTACATGCCTAACGGCATTGATTATCGCGCGTTAATGTAGCCGCAGCGGGAAAATCGCGTAGCGATGTAATATTGGTAGCAAGTAAATAACACCAATGTCGGCAATCCCGTCAGGGATGCAACAACAGCGCCTACGCGATACATTGCCGTTACATGCCCAAGGGCATTTATCGAATGTTGTCTAGCACCGCCTGGCTACCAATATTACATGCCTACCGGCATTGATTATCGCGCATTAATGTCTCCGCTGCGGGAAAATCGCGTAGCGATGTAATATTGGTAGCGAGTAAATAACACCAGGTATCGGCAATCCCGTCAGGGATGCAACAATAGCGCCTACGCAATGCAATGCCGTTACATGCCCAAGGGCATTTCCCGAACGTCGTCTAGCACCGCTTTGCTACCAATATTACATGCCTAACGGCATTGCCGAAACTTGTTGATATCTTCGACACTACCAATATTACATGCCTGACGGCATTTGTCGCGGTCTTTAAATCGACCATCTTTGCAAAAAATTCATTACCTGCATGAAAATTTCAATCATCGTAGCCGCCGCCGAGAATGGCGCGATCGGGAAGGACAACCAACTGCTTTGGCGGTTGCCGGACGATCTGAAACGGTTTAAACAACTTACATTGGGCCACCCGATGATCATGGGGCGGAAGACGTTCGAATCCATCGGGAAGCCGCTGCCCGGACGGACGTCGATCGTGATCACGCGGAGTGTCGATTTTGCATTCGAAGGGGTGATTGTCGTGCATTCGTTGGAAGAAGCGTTGAAAAAAGCGGAAGAGATTGATAGTGAGGAGGCTTGCATTGTAGGCGGCGGAGAGATTTACAGGTTGTCGCAAGGCATTGCCACCCATATTTACCTCACAAAAGTGCATACTGAAATCGAAGGAGATACGTTTTTCGAAATCGAAGATCCGGGCGCGTGGACAGAGGCGGAAAGGATCATGCACGAGCCTGACGAACGTCATATTTTTCGATTTGAATTTATAAATTATATTAAAAAAGCTGATAAATAAGTACTTTTGTGGCTCGTAACCCATAGTGACTCAATGAAAGTACAAGCGTAGAATGCAAGTAGAAGTTGAAACCCTTACCATTGAATTAAGCACAGTACCCTTCGATAACCGTCCGGTTTTTATCACTGGCAATTTCTGCAAGTGGCTGCCCGACCTGGAAGAGTACCGGATGGAGATTGTAAGTCCGGGTAATTACCGCTTCCAGTTTCCCGAGGACATGGAATTGCCCTATCCCATCGAATACAAATATACTCGCGGCGGATGGAACCAGGTGGAACTCGACCGCGCAGGCCGCCCCTACGGCAACCGCATTATCAAAGCCGGTGAAACGCTCGTTCATGACAATGTGATCCGCTGGCAAACCGACATTTCTGCCAAAACGGACCATTCACCTATTGTTGAAACCGTTTCCGAAGCGTTTGAAATTGCCCAGTTCAGCCGCACGCGCCGTGTACGTGTGCTGCTCCCACACGAGTACTACGAAAATCCCGATCAACGCTACCCGGTACTTTACATGACCGACGGCCAGAACCTGTTCGGCGAGGGTTCGGAATATGGTAATTGGGAAATAGATAAAAGCCTCACCGCGCTCGCCAAAGAGCATAAAGCCGGTGTGATTATCGTTGCAGTAGATCACGGTGAAGAGGACCGCGTACAGGAGCTTTCGCCTTACGACAACGCCAAACTCGGTAAAGGATATGGCGCAAAATTCCTGCAATTCATCGCGGGACCGCTCAAAACGCATATCGACACTAAATACCGCACCAAAACCGACCGGTTGAACACCGGTATCGGAGGAAGTTCGGTCGGCGGGTTGCTCAGCATTTACGCCGCGCTGATGTTTCCGCAGACGTTCGGCAAATTCATGGTATTCTCGCCGGCGCTGTGGATCTCCGAGAAAATCTACTTCGACGCCGTGCACTTCTTCGAGCCATTCGAAACGCGCATTTATCTGTACGCCGGCGGCAAGGAAGGCGCGCACATGATCCCGAACGTCACGAAACTCCAAGAAACGCTGGAAACCCAAAGCTTCGGTTACAGCCGGGTAAAAATCAAATCATCGGTAGACGCGAAAGGCGAACACGAAGAAAGGCAATGGAACAAAGAGTTCCCCCTGGCTTTCGAGTGGTTGTTTTTTGAATAAAGGAGAAAAGGGAAGAAAGGGAGGATGGAAGAAAGGGACAAAGTAATGCAAAAGCACACTTCCTCCCCTTCCTCCATCCTCCCTTTCTCCATTAAAGAATATACTGACTCAAATCCCGATTCTTCACCAATGCCGACAGCCTGTCCTGCACCATTTCGGCGGTGATGGCGATATGGGAGCCGTCGCCGATGACGTCGGGGATGTCGAACATGAAGTCGTTGAGGAGTGAGCTCATGACGGTTTGGAGGCGGCGGGCGCCGATGTTTTCGACTTCGCTGTTGACTTCGAATGCAATGCGGGCGATTTCCCGTAATGCCCCGTCTTCAAATTCGAGTTCTACGCCTTCGGATTCCATCATGGCGCTGTATTGCTTCGTCAATGCGTTTTTAGGCGCTTTGAGTATCTGGTAAAAATCACCTTCCGTGAGGCTATTGAGCTCAACGCGGATCGGGAAACGGCCTTGGAGCTCGGGAATGAGGTCGGATGGCTTTGAAACGTGGAATGCTCCTGCGGCGATGAAGAGAATGTGATCGGTATTGATCACGCCGTGCTTGGTGTTGACCGCGCTGCCTTCGACGATCGGCAGCAAATCGCGCTGCACGCCTTCGCGGCTCACGTCGGGGCCGCTTCCGCCGGAGCGACTTGAAGCCACTTTATCTATTTCATCAATAAAAATAATACCGAGGTTTTCCGCTTTTTGAATGGCTTCGAGTTTCACCTCGTCCATATCGATGAGCTTCGACGCTTCTTCGTCCAAAAGCAGTTTGCGGGCTTCCTCGACGGTTACCTTGCGTTTTTTACCCCGGCGCGGCATCATATTGCCGATCATTTCCTGGATATTCATCATCGAAACGTCATCTACCGCCCCACCGATCATGCCTACATTAGGCATCTGGTTCTGCTGCACTTCGATGTCAATTTTGCGGCTATCGAGCTCTCCGTTACGGATCTTCTCGCGGAAACGCTCGCGGGTGCGCTGGTTGAGTTCGGCATCGCTCTGCGGCATTTCTTCCGATCCATTGTCGGTGACAGGCTTGGCAGAACCCGAGCCATGGACCGGTGGGATCAGTGCGTCGAGGATAATGTCTTCCACCGCCTGCTCCGCTTTGATCTTCACTTCTTCTTTTTTCTGCAAGCGCACCATGCCTACCGCCTGCTCCACGAGGTCGCGGACCATGCTTTCGACGTCGCGGCCTACGTAGCCGACCTCCGTAAACTTGGAAGCTTCCACTTTCACGAATGGCGCATCGGCTATTTTGGCCAGCCGGCGGGCGATTTCGGTTTTACCCACGCCGGTAGCGCCTATCATTAATATATTATTCGGGATAATCTCCCGCTGAATGTCCTCCGGACTGTTCATGCGCCTCCACCGGTTGCGCAATGCGATGGCGACATTGCGTTTCGCGTCATTTTGTCCGATGATATATTGGTCGAGCTCGAAAACGATCTGACGCGGTGTAAGGCGGTTAAGGTGTTCTGTCATTTGTTTGCTATGGATTCGAAACCCCGTTCACTGCACCGCATTCTGAAAGAGCACGATCGGTGATCAGGAGTTAATGTGTAATGAATTTTGTGAAGGCGGCCTGTCGCCTCCGTCCGTTAACGCTAAAAAGAACTATGCCGGTACAAAATGGCAGAAAACCTGCCGTTGGTAAATCTTTGGCCCCATTACTTTTTGTTCTCTGCCCTTCGATTACTTTTGTCCCTGCATTTGTAATTCCGAAACAGTAAAAAAGAATTATTTCCAACATGAAAAAACTCCTGACCTGCCTTTTTACCGTTATTGCATCGCTGCAATTATCCTACGGGCAAGGTACTGCCAATCTGGTCGATTATGTGAACCCTTTGATGGGTACGCAGTCGAAATTCAGCTTATCTGCCGGTAACACTTACCCGGCCATTGCCCTGCCCTGGGGTATGAACTTCTGGATGCCGCAAACCGGCAAAATGGGCGACGGATGGGCTTATATGTACGACGCCGAGAAAATCCGCGGTTTCAAACAAACCCACCAGCCGAGCCCTTGGATCAACGATTACGGCCAGTTCGCGATCATGCCCATTACCGGCAAGCTGAAAATCGACGAGGAAGCCCGTGCAAGCTGGTTCTCCCACAAGGCCGAAACGGCCAAGCCGCATTATTATAAGGTATACCTGGCGGATTATGACGTCACTACGGAAATCGCGCCGACCGAGCGTGCCGCTCAATTCCGTATTACCTTCCCGAAAGCCGACACTTCTTACGTGCTTCTGGACGCATTCGACAGGGGTTCTTATGTAAAAGTCCTTCCGAAAGAGCGCAAGATCATTGGTTATACCACCAAAAACAGCGGTGGTGTACCGGCCAATTTCAAGAACTACTTTGTTTTGGTTTTTGATAAACCATTCACATTCTCCTCAGCATTCCACGGCAAAACGCTGGCAAAAGATACGCTGGAACTCAGCGCAGCTCACGTAGGTGCGGTAGTTGGTTTTAAAACAAAAAGAGGCGAGCAGGTCGGCATCAAAGTTGCCTCGTCTTTTATCAGCCCCGAACAAGCAGAGCTGAACCTGACACGCGAACTGGGCAACGATTCTTTCGACGCAACAATGACGAAAGGCGAGCAAGCCTGGAACACGGAACTTTCGCGCATTAAAGTGGAAGGCGACAATATCGATCAGATCCGCACATTCTATTCGTGCCTGTACCGCGTGCTGCTATTCCCTCGTAAGTTTTATGAAATGGACAAGGCCAACAAAGTGGTGCATTACAGCCCGTACAATGGCGAAGTGCGCCCGGGTTATATGTTTACCGACAATGGCTTTTGGGATACATTCCGCGCGGTGTTCCCATTCTTCACGCTCATGTACCCGACGCTGAACGCGCACATTATGGAGGGCCTCGCCAATGCATACGACGAAAGCGGCTTCCTGCCTGAATGGGCCAGCCCCGGCCACCGCGATTGTATGATCGGTTCGAACTCCGCTTCGCTGATCGCCGATTCCTACATTAAAGGTATCCGCGGTTACGACATCAATAAACTGTATGAGGCTATTCTGAAAAACACGCAGAATGCAGGACCGGTTAGCTCGGTAGGCCGTTTTGGACACGAGTATTACAATGAGCTGGGCTATGTTCCCTATGATGTAAAAATCAATGAGAATGCTGCCCGCACGCTGGAATACGCTTATGCGGATTTCTGTATTGCGCAGTTGGCGAAAGAACTGAAAAAGCCGCAATCGGAAGTGGATTTGTATTTAAAAAGAAGCCAGAACTACAAAAACCTCTTCGATCCTGAAACGAAATGGATGCGCGGTAAAAACAAAGACGGCAAGTTCCAGGCGCCATTCAATCCATTCAAATGGGGCGACGCATTTACCGAAGGCAACAGCATTCACTACACGTGGTCGGTGTTCCAGGATGTGAAAGGGTTGATCAACCTCGTGGGCGGCCGCGAAGCATTCGTGCAGAAACTCGATACGGTTTTCAAATTGCCGCCGGTATTCGACGACAGCTACTACGGCTTCCCGATCCACGAAATCCGCGAAATGCAGATCATGAATATGGGTAACTACGCCCACGGTAACCAGCCGATCCAGCACATGATTTACCTGTACAACTACGCAGGCGCACCCGACAAAGCACAGTACTGGACACGTCAGGTCATGAAAAGACTCTATCAGGCGACGCCGGATGGCTATTGCGGAGATGAAGACAATGGCCAGACTTCCGCATGGTACGTATTCTCTTCGCTGGGCTTCTACCCTGTTACGCCGGGTACGACGCAATACGTAATCGGCTCGCCGCTGTTCAAAAAGGCGACGCTGACCATGGAAGACGGCAAGAAATTCACCATCGAAGCACCGGCGAGCAACGAAAGCAACCTGTACATCCAGGGCGCGAAGCTGAATGGCAAGTCGTATGACAAAACTTACCTCGAACATGCCGACATTCAGAAAGGCGGTTCCGTACAGTTCGATCTGACAGGCAAGCCTTCGAAAAGCTGGGGAACGAAGCCGGAAGCGGTTCCGTTTTCGCTGACGAAGTAATAAGCAATGGCACGAAGCTCTTGCTTCGTGCTTACTATTCGCAGGCCTCCGGCCGGTCTTACATACCCGACCGGCCAGAGGCCTGCGAATAGTATGTGTGAAGCAGGAGCTTCACACCATCTTAACCCAAACATCACCATGAAACTAGTACTCACATTAATTACTGTCGCCGTCTTCTGCGCCGCGATCCCGCGCGCACAGGACGACGAGCTTGCCAAAAGCATCGAGCGCGGCAAAATGATTTATTCCGAAAACTGTATTTCGTGCCACATGGGCACGGGCGAAGGCATTACGGCCACATTCCCGCCGCTCGCAAAATCGGATTACCTGATGAAAACGCCTGAGAATGCGATCCAGGCGATCAAATTCGGGCTGATCGGGAAGGTGACTGTGAATGGCGTTTCTTATGATAACATGATGCCGGAACCAGGCCTGGCCAACGAGCAGATCGCCGACGTGATGAATTACATTATGAACTCCTGGGGCAATTCCTCGGAGAAGAAAATGATCACGGTGAAAATGGTAGAGGCCGTAAAACCGGCGGAGGAAAAGTAGCAACGACTTTTCAAGGCTGCGCGTTAAGCCGCATTGTCCCAACGGACGATGCGGCTTTTTTAATGGTCAATATATCTATGTAACAGCCCATTAGCTACTATTTTAAATAAATCTAAATAAAACCTTGCCTGCTAAAAATTCCCGACAGATATTTGCGGCTCGTTAACTATTTAGTCCAATTTTAGATAAATGAAAAGATTTTATATTTTCTTCCTATTCCTGCTCGCAAGCGTCTCCGCATTTGCGCAAAACGGCAGAATATCAGGACAGATACTGAGCTCGGACGGGCAACCGGCAGAGCAAGTTTCGGTCGGAATTAAAGGAACAGCCCGCGGTGCCGTATCGGACAATCAAGGAAAATTCACAATTGAGAGAGTAAAACCGGGCAGCTACACATTGCTTGTAAGCTTCGTAGGGTTAGCTACCCAGGAGAAGGAAGTAACGGTGGCGGCCGGCGAAACGGTGAGCGTTTCTTTCACCCTTTCCGAGAGCGCCAACGAGTTGCAGGAAGTAATCGTGAAAAGCGGTACCACCTACAAATCGGACCAGTTTTCATCCAGTATGAAACTCCTCACGCCGATCCTCGAAACACCTCAGAACGTACAGGTCGTTACTTCAAAAGTACTGGCCGACCAGCAGGTGATCAGCATGAGCGACGGCCTGATCCGCAACGTCAGCGGCGCCGTCCGTCTCGAACACTGGGGCGATATGTATGCCAATATCAGCATGCGCGGCTCGCAGATCCAGGCATTCCGTAACGGTTTCAACGTGGTGAACTCCTACTGGGGCCCGCTGACGGAAGATATGAGCTTCGTGGACCACATCGAATTCGTGAAAGGTCCGGCCGGCTTCATGCTCGCGAATGGCGATCCCAGCGGCTTGTATAATGTGGTTACCAAAAAACCTACCGGCCAGACGAAAGGCGAAGTAGGTATCAATGTGGGCAGCTTCGGACTTTACCGCGCTACCCTCGACCTCGATGGTAAACTGAGCAAAGACAGCAAGTTCCTCTACCGCCTCAATGTGGCTGCGCAAAACAAAGGTTCGTTCCGTCCTTATGAATACAACAACCGTTACAGCATTGCCCCGGTAGTTTCGTATCAAATCGACGAAAAGACCAAGCTGACGGCTGAATACACATTGCAATATGCCAAAATGTCGAACGTAGGATCGTTCTACGTGTTTTCGCCTGATGGCTATGCCACATTACCGCGTGATTTCACGACAATGCCTGCGGGTTTGCCTCCTACAAAAATCAAAGACCACAGCGTTTTCGTGAACTTGCAGCACAATTTCAACTCCGACTGGAAACTGACTGCACAAGTGGGCTATTTCAATTATCAACTGGGCGGAAGCAGCATGTGGCCGGATTCTATCAAACCGAATGGCCTTATGTACCGCGGTGTCGGCCTCTGGGATGCGAAAAGCGAAATGACGCTCGGACAGGTATTTATCAATGGTGACGTTAAAACGGGCGCAGTAAGACACCGCATTCTCGGTGGTATCGATATCGGTAGCAAAAACTACTTCGCCGACTGGTCGCAATCCTACTCGCTCGACTCCGCTGGCGCTGAATTCGATCCGAGAAACCCATATTACGGTACTCCTGTGATGGGTTACCCGGTGTTTGACCGTTCGATGGATCTCGAATCCCGTGCGGCGGCAGGCGGCGGCTTACAGAACCAGGATTACACCGGTCTTTATTTGCAAGACGAGCTCAGCTTCCTCGAAAACCGCATCCGCCTTACATTGGCCGGTCGCTATACTTATGTGAAACAATCGGCATATGGCGGCCCGGACGACGAGGCCAAGCATTTCACACCGCGCGTGGGCCTGAGCATCTCGCTGACTAAGAATACTTCCTTGTATGCATTGTACGACCAGGCTTTTATCCCGCAATCAGGCCGTTTGGTAACTGGCAAAGTGAAACCGATAACTGGTAACAACACCGAGTTTGGTGTGAAACGCGACTGGGCCGAAGGACGCTGGAATACTACCCTCGCATTTTACCGTATCCTGAAAAACAACGAGCTTACCGGCGACCCTAACAGCGGGCCGAACTCAGGCCTGAGCATTGTTTTGGGTCAAAAAAGAGCACAAGGTGTTGAATTTGACCTTCGCGGCACGATTATCAATGGCCTTAACCTGACAGCCAACTACGCCTACACCATTTCGGAAGTGACAAAAGTTGCCGAAGGCGTAACCGACGTAAAAGTAGGCGACCTGATCCCGGGCTATGCGAAACACACCGCGAACGGATGGTTGAGCTACAAAGTACAACACGGTTCATTGAAAAATGCCGGTATATCGGCCGGTGTCACTTACTACGGCGGCCGCGCAACTACCAACTGGTCATCCACCAACACCAGCCTCAACCAGCCCGACTATTTCAAACTGGACGGAGGTTTGTTCTGGGAGAAAAACAACATCCGCCTGACAGCCAATGTGTTCAACATTCTGGACAAATACCTGTACAGCGGCGGTTATTATGATTGGTTGAAATCCTACTACTGGCAGGCCGATCCTCCGAGAAACTACCGTTTGAGCGTTACTTATAAGTTTTAATAGATAGTTAGATCAAATGCAAAAAGGCTTCCCAATGGAAGCCTTTTTTGTGTTTATGCAAAATCAGGTGGTCATACGGCGTGGGCCATCACCAGTTGAGCGCCCTTGATGAATTTCTTCGCAAGCGCATCATATTTTTCATGAATGTCCTTTTTAGCATTAAACTCCTTTCCTACTTGTGTAAATGCTTCCAATTCGGAGAAACTTTTGACCACGCCGAGCGCTTTCAGTCCCATCATAGCCGCTCCTACCGCCCCGGTTTCGACGGTTTCATTCAGTTTTACGGTTTTCCCAAAAACATCGGACAGCATTTGCACCCAGGTAGCACTGCGGGCAAAGCCGCCATTGGCATAGATCGTATCGATTTCCTGCATTTCCATCAGTATTTTACCAATGCTGTACAAATTCAGCAAAATACCTTCCATCACCGCCCGCGCGAAATGCGCACGGGTATGCGTGATGTCGAGCCCCGAAAAGCCGCCGCGAACGGACGAGCTCCAAAGCGGTGCACGTTCGCCAAGCAAATAAGGATAGAACAGCAATCCTTCCGAGCCGGGCTTAATGCCCTCCGCTTCCTTGAAAACGGCGTCATACTCCTCTTTTGGAAAGAAAGTATTCATGAGCCATTCGAAAATAACGGCTCCGTTGTTAGACGGCCCTCCGACGATGTAGGTCTTTTCGTCGAGCACATAGCAGAACGTCTGCATCAGCGGATCGGAAAATGGCTTGGCGGAGCAAATGCGCACAGCCGCACTGGTACCGATCGTGACGGCCATGGAGCCGGTCTTAATGGCCCCGCTGCCGAGGTTCGCCAGGCAGCCGTCGCTCGCGCCCATGATTAGCGGGATACCTTCCGCCAGTTTGGCCGCATTGTCCTTAGGTAGTTTTACAATATGATAGGGTGATACCGCCTTGGGCAACTTCTCAACTTTCAGCCCTAGCTTTTTCAATGTATACACATCCCATTGCAGCTCGCGGATGTTGAACATGCCGGTGGCGGAGGCAATGGAGTAATCTACCAAAAATTCGCCCGTGAGCCTGTATACGATGTATTCCTTCACGCCCACAAACTTGCTCGTCTTCCGGTAGGTCTCCGGCTCGTTCTTCTTCATCCACAACAATTTACATACCGGCGTCATTGCGTGAATGGGCGTTCCGTTATTGTTGTAAATCTTCTTGCCTACCTGGGAGGCGCGCAACTTCGTCGCGACGTCGGCACTGCGGTTATCGGCCCAGATAATGAGGTTGGTGAGTTGTTTGCCGTCTTTATCGAGCGCCAGCACGCCGTGCATAGCCGCGCTGAAACTGATACCAGTCGGATCACCGTGCTCTTCGCATTTTTTTACAACTGTCTGCAATGTTTTACAGGCTGCCTGAAAAATCTCGTCCGGGTCTTGCTCGCTCCAATCCGGCCGCGGATGCTGCATTTCATAACTTTCACTGTGCGAAGCGAGGATTGTCCCGGAAACGGTATCAAAAGCGACTGATTTGACGTTTGTTGTGCCGATATCACAACCGATAATATAGGGCATTGGCAATTGTTTTAGAGGCAAAAACCGCATTCCCGCGCAAGGGAACGATGGCCTGTGATTAGTGAAACAAAAGTATGGATTTTGGGATTGATTTATTATTTTCGCAGCATCGAAAGCTATTAATACATTCCGAATATGTCTGAAACATCACATACCGAGTCTCATTCGCTGCCCACATTTGCTTACGTCGCGGCGTTCATCATCCTTTTCATTATCCTGGCAGTAGTTGGTGACCTGTTCACATTCATCCTCGGAACCATCGGTCTGGTTGTGACTTTCGCTGCATTTTACAAAGACAACAGCCACGACGATCACCATTGACATCGCGCCCGAAAGGGCATGATCATATTCAACGAACGGCCAGCCCGGGAAGCACATCTACCACTTCCCAATCGAGCTGGCCGTTCGTTTTGTTTACAGTCCAGCTTTCTTCCATCACGCAGGTATCTTCCAGGTCGCGGTACTCCGCCACGAGCTTTTCATTCCGCAGCAGCAGGCGCACGAACCCGTTGTAACCCAATGCCCGCCCTTTCATTTCCTTCCTCACCCGCGTATCGTAGTAATCGATTTTGTACAATTCACCCGCATCCGGCGGCCTGATTTCCACGGGAAGCCCGCCGTGCCCGATGCAGCGTCCGAAAGCCTGCGGCCCTTTACCGTTCCTGTCGAACCGGTAGGCGACCATGCGGTGATCGTGCCCCCAGATCCATACCACCGGCCTCTGCGCATCGCCCATGAGCTTTTGCAGCTGCTCGCCCGGCCGTGTATATTCCTCCCTGAATGCCGACATATAAGGATGGTGACTTAAAAACACGATACCGCGCGTATCCAGCGGATCGCCCAGCTTTACTACATCACGCAGCCAGGCTACCTGCTCTTTCCGCAAATGACAGTCCGGCGGCGAAAGGATCTCAAAGAACGGCCGCCCTACCGAAGTATAGCCGGTATCGATGCCGATAATGCGCCAGTATTCGTTTTCCAGGCAGAAAAAGCCGGCTTGCTGCGTCATGCGCACGTCGCCTACCTGCGCATACATAGCGGGAAGCAAGTGCTGAAAGAATGCATTGCCATTGGAATACATTTCATGGTTGCCCGAGAGCGCCAGACTGCCCGATGCGCCGTAGTACCATGAAGCATAAGGCGCGGTGAAGTTCTCCTCCACCTCTTTGGGTGTTCCTACGAAGTAAATATCGCCCATATGCACCGTGTAATCGGGTGCGTGGCGTGCCACGAGGTTGGCTATGGCATCGGATTCGGCGGTATCGCTCGCCCAATCCGAAAGCAATGCAATGCTGATCTCTTCCCTGGACGCAATGGAAGATTGCAATGGGTAAATGCCGGTGTCGTCGTTGCGCGGGTAAGCCTGGTACGGGTGCCGCGCGCCAAAGCGGCTCCGGAGGTAATGCCAGGCAAAGCCTATCAGATTGGTTTTGAAAAATTCGGAAATGACATTGGTAACCGACGACGTTTGCTCGACCCGCTTTTCGTAGAGTTCCAGCTGCGTTTTGGCGTGATTTTCCGCCTCGCTGTGGCCGAGGTCGAGGTATTTCTGCGCACGTTCTTCGGAGGTTCCGGGCATAGCGGTGCTTTTCGTGATGGGTGTTAATGGTAAATAAAAATAATTACGGGCTTAACCTCAACGATACGGACCGGATTTTCTTGAAAGTCTGCCAGTTTCATGTAACTCATTGGCACATTACCATTAGTTAAATAATCGTTTTACCATGTTGACAATCGCGTTCCATACAGTTACCTTTCGTTCAAATTTATCAACCACCAAACACAAAATCGAATGAAAAAAATTGCTATTATCTGTATGCTTTTACTGGCGGGTAAAGTCGCATCCGCACAAACCATGACCGCGAAATACACTGCCGACTGGGAACGCGCCAAGGCTTACACCAAAGAATACCTCGATGCCATGCCGGAAGATGGTTATGCATTGAAGCCGACACCGGAAATCCGCTCATTCGCAGCGCAAATGGATCACCTGGGCGACGCCAACTATGCATTCATCTCGGCGGCAAGCGGCAAAGCGAAACCCGGCGAATCACTCGAAAAACGTGCCGACCAATCGAAAGCGGCCGTAACGAAAGGCGTAATGGATAGCTACGATTTCGTACTCGCGGCCTTGAAAGGTATGACGGACGCAGACCTCGGCAAGGATGTGAAGGTATTTGGAATGGATATGAAAGCCGGTACCGCATTCGAAAAAGCTTTCGAGCACCAGACCCACCACCGCGGACAAACCACGCCGTACATCCGCATGAAAGGCGCGACGCCACCGAAAGAGAAATTATTCTAGTACAGGAAAAGAGCCGACCCACTTGGATCGGCTCTTTTATTATCAGCTCTGCCCCGAGGCCTTGCTTTTCAGATTGTAGAAGTTCAATGCGAAGAAGCTGTAAACCTTCATAAAAAACGGCGGGATGATGAAGTCGCGTATCACCTCCTTTTTCCGCTCCGGCGACGGCTCGGCCATCGAAAGGTATTTCACCGCATATTTGACCCGCGGCCAGTAAGTTTCGCCGTACTCCCTCGAAAACAGCATTTTATAGTAGTAAGTCGCGATATTCTTCGTCAGGCGGTCATGGTATTTGTATTTCAATTCCTTATCGATATTGGAATACATTTCAATGCGGTTGAAAAGAAAATCCTTACCATAATGGTTATCCGCGAAGCTCGCGCCTCCCCTTTGTTTCCGGTACACCGACATTACTTCATCGATATAACCAATCGGCCCGCGCGTGGCCAGCATAATGTTACGGGGAATATCGCCGCTGGTCGATTTATTCGTCCATTCCGGGTCCGGGTTTTTGGCAAAATCCTGCGTCCGGAACATCAGGCTCGACGTGGCGATAAAGCAAAGCTCATCTTCGCCGATCAGGTCGTCAACCGTAAATTCCTTCTTATTAATCCAATTGACGAGATGCGGCGGTGCGGCATTGTCGTCGTAGACTACCTTTGCATTGTGGAAACAGGCCGAGTAATGCGGGTTGGCATCCATCATTTCCACCTGTTTTTGCAGCTTATCGGGCACCAGCAGGTAATCGTCGCCGTCGAACTGGGCGACATATTCGCCTTTTGCAGCGGCAAATGTGGCCAATGCATTAAACTTTCCGTTAAGGCCCATGTTTTTCGGGTGTAACAAAAGCCTGATTTTATCGGGGAAACGCTGTTGGTATTCCGTTAATATTGCCCGGGTGTTGTCTTTGGAAAAATCATCTCCCACAATAATCTCGAAATCAAATGTAG
Source organism: Dyadobacter soli (assembly GCF_900101885.1). Lineage (GTDB taxonomy): Bacteria > Bacteroidota > Bacteroidia > Cytophagales > Spirosomataceae > Dyadobacter > Dyadobacter soli. Next base: position 340,606 of record NZ_FNAN01000008.1, read on the forward strand.
TCTGCTGCATCAGGATTGAATCCAGCATTTTTCCTACAAATTTTTCGTGGTTGTAGGTGACTACACACACGCTCACTTTTATCATAGTCACTGTTTCATTGAATAAGCGGAGTCGCTCGGCACAAATTTAGCTGAATTCTCCTCAAAATCTGTACCCCGCTATTTTACGGTTCTTTTATCGGGCGCCCCGGGCACATAACGGCAATGCGTCAAAATAAATTCGGCCCGAAATGAATCCGCCGGCGTGATCGTTTAATTTTGGTACCGTTTTACATCCATACCAGACGAATGCTTGCTTCCCCTACTACCGACAAACACCCGATATTCCGCAAACCTCAGATATTTAACCAATTTCCCGAACTGGTTGCCGCCGAAAGCACACGCCACGGTGGTGTGAGTAACGGCCATTATGCATCGCTGAACCTCGGCGGCTCACAGGACAGCCCCGAAAACATCATGCAAAACAACCTGATATTTTTCGGCGCATTGGGCATCCCGTTCGAAAACGTCGCGAAGGCGCACCAGGTGCATGGTACCGACATTGTAACCGTCACCAAACCCGCCCGTTTCGAAGGATTCGATGCATTGGTTACGAACGTGAAGGGCATTCAGCTAGCCGTTACCGTGGCCGATTGCACGCCTATTCTTATTTACGACCCGGTAACAGGCGCGGTAGCCGCCATACACGCGGGCTGGCGCGGGACCGTGGGCGGGATCGTCGAAAAGTCGGTCGCGGCGATGCAGGCGAACTACGGCACCAGGGCCGAAGATTGCGTTGGCTATGTGGGTACTTGTATCGATGAATGCAGTTTTGAAGTGGGCGATGACGTGGCGCAGCATTTCACCCCGGTCTATAAACGCCGCGACGATAGCACCAGCAAGTTTTTCGTAGACCTCAAAGCCTCCAACCGCGACCAGCTCATCCGCAGCGGTTTAAGACCTGAAAATATCGAAGTATCACCCTATTCGACCGTGCTGCACAACGAAGATTATTTCTCTCATCGTGCAGAGAAAGGCCTCACCGGCCGCCTGCTGGTGACGATCGGCCGCATTGCCTGATACAAAGCAGAACGACCAGCAACGGAATGCGCTGCTGGTCGTTCTAATGGATTTCCTTCCGGAAATTATGCGTTTTCAGGCGCAGGGGCCGATGCCGGTGCAGGAGCTTTCGGAGCAGCTGCTGGTTTTGCGGGAGCAGCTTTGGGAGCTGCCGCTTTTGCAGCAGGTTTCGGAGCGCTTGCTTCTTTACCTACGGTTGGTTTCGCAGGAGCAGCTACCGGCGCCTTAGATGAGGCTGCCGCCACTAGTGCCGCTACTTTTTCCTTTTTCTCTGCTTTGGATTGCTTCACTTCCTTTTTATCCTTTACTTTTTTCTCGGCATTCTTAGCCTCTTTGGCCTTTTTCTTCTGGGTTTCTTTTTCAAACTTGGCTACTTTCTTAGCCAGTTTGGCGGCCGCTTTCTCGATCGATTTCTTTATTTTTTTCGAGCCGGCAGTGACTGCTTCAATCTTTCCGGTAAGTGTTTCAGCAATCTCTGTCGATAACTTCTTGGTAGCGGATTTCATAAATCTGATATTAAGAATTTCATAAATGATACATGGAGCCCGGCCCCGCAGAGGGGCTAAAATGCGTCAAATTTGACGTCAGACAATAACCTACAAATACCCATTAATAATTTATAAATCGCAAATTTTTGGGATTATTTTTATGTTATCTTTTTTCTCACAAAGTCCCATAATACGATTCCCGCTGACACTGATACGTTAAAAGAATGCTTGGTACCGAACTGCGGGATTTCCAGGCAACCATCCGCTTCGGCGATCGCCGCGTCATCCACGCCTTCTACCTCATTACCAAATACAAAAGCATAGGGCGATGCCGGCTCCGGCTCGAAATTTTGCAGCAGCACGCTTCCTTCGGCCTGCTCTACACACCATACCTTGTAGCCCTGTGATTTCAATGTCTTTACCGCCTCCGCCGCACTCGGGCATTTTTCCCAGGCTACCGACATTTCAGCCCCAAGCGCACTGCGCGTGATCTCGCGGTGCGGTGGCTCCTGTGTGTAGCCGCAAAGCATTATTTTCTCCGCCCGCAATGCGTCTGCCGTCCGGAAGAACGATCCGATATTGTTGAGGCTCCTGATATTGTCCAGCACGATTACGAAAGGAAATTTTTCCGATCCCTTAAATTCTTCGACCGACATTCGGTCCATTTCATCTACACTCAGCTTGCGCATGAATTTCTCTCGGTTGATTTCATAAAAAAAGGTTTCTGCACCTGGTACAGAAACCCTTTTCCGGTATGGTAAGAATAAATTACTTAATCTTGGTAATCAGCTCTACGATGTTCTTCACGCCCAGTTTTTCGAAAATACGGGCCTTGTAAGTACTTACGGTAGATAGCTGCAAGTTCAGCTTTTCTGCAATTTTTGCGGTTCCCAAGCCTTCCTTCAAAAGGTTCATTACGTCGGTTTCACGCGGCGACAAGCTCACGATCGGGTCCGGCATGTATTCCTTTGGATTAATGAGACGGTTGATATTCATTTGCTGCATATCTTCGCTCATGTACTTTTTGTTGTTCAGAACGCTCATAACGGCGGTTTTGAATTCTTCTTCCGGCGCATCCTTCGACAGGTAGCCATCGGCTCCCGCTTGCAGGTACATCAGCCCGTAAAGCTGCTCGTCGTAGCTCGAAAACATCAGAATCCTGATACCCGGCGACTTCGCACGGATCGTTTCCACCATTTTAGTGGTGTTGCCGCCCGGAATATTGATGTCCAGGATCAGGAGGTCATAAGCCTTCGTCTCGAGTTCCTGAAGAATTTTATCAAAATCGTCAACGTCCGAAATTGCTGAATCCGGAATTAGTGATTTGAGGAGGTGTTTGGTACCGATTCTTACCACGGCGTGGTCTTCGGCGATCAGTATGTGTTTCATGGATGGGTTGGGTCCAATGGATGTAAAAAATACTGGTGTCAAATTAATCCGGTCAATCAGTTTCCAGCCTGATGATTGCCCTTGAACTGAAAATCCTGATTACCAACCAGTACAATTTTTGTACATTCAGATTGAACTGATTTGATGAATTAACAAAAATAGTAATCAGCATTGTATTAAACATAAAAAATATCAAATTAGTATATCAATTATTTATCAAAATCCTTGATCTGAGCACATTTAACATGTATCTCATAACTTTTGGACCGGTTGAGTAATAATTTTACACGCACTTCTCTTCGTTCCTGGACCTATCACGACACCGTCGTGGAGGTATTTCCAATGCAAAAGGCTCCCTTTCCTACTACCGTCGAATGGCTGTTTTTCAGAAAGGAACAGCTTGCCATTCAGACTTCTGACCTAATTTATTCATTTATTCTTACTTCCAAAGAATCCGGCGACATTTTGGCCGTATTTCACTGCCTGCCAGACACTCATGGCTGGGTTTCGCCCGCCTGCGCCCCGTTCGGCGGCATTATGCCTGCGGGGAAATGCGACGTGACTCAGCTAACATTCCTGCTCACCTGCGTCCGTGAATGGATAACCGATCACGGAGGAAAAATGCTAACCATTAAAACGGCGCCGTCGTGTTACGCCCCACTCATCCACGAGCTGTGTCATCGCAGCTACCTTGCTGCCGGTTTTTTACCCAATCATACCTATTCCAACCACTATATTCCTATTGCCGACCAGGCTTTCGAGCGAATTATTGAGCCTGCGGAGCGGCGCAGGTTAGCGAAAGGTAAAAAGAGCGGCCTGAGCGTGGCCATTAAACCAAGCATTTACGACAAACCGACCGAAGATCTTCTGCATTGTTGCTATACCGCCCAGGGATACACACTACCTGTCCCGCGAGGGAAAATGGTGCACATTATCAATGCTTTACCTGACCACTACCTCTCCTTCACAACCTTGCTCGGCAACCGGCCCGTCGCCACGGCATTGATGGTACACGTAAGCGATACCGTATTGTACCATTTCCTTTCCGGCTTCCTACCCGAATTCCGTTCGCTCAGCCCTTCACTGTTGCTTTTCGAGGCAGCCTACGAACTAGGCAGGGCGAGCAGGATACAAATCCTGGATCTCGGCATTTCGCTCGATCACCACGGTAACCAAAAGCCCACGCTGGCCGGTTTCAAAAAGCGCATCGGGGGCATTGAATGCCCCAAGATTATTTACAGAGCAAGGTTTTGATATTTTTTCTGATCTTCAAGCTCCGCACTCTTTTGGATATTGGGAAATTTCTTGATCTTTCTGTCCGATTCATATACCCTTGGTTACTTTACCCAACTATCAGCGTGTTTCGTAGTGCTCTCATCATCCTCTCTATCATTTATCTTCATTCCTTAGCATATGCCCAGGTCGATCTTGAACGGGGGCTGATCGGCTGTTATCCATTTTCAGGAAATGCAAAAGATTATAGCCCAATTGCAAACCACGGAACTGTATCGGGCGCCAAACTGGCTGAGGACCGCTTCGGTAATGCTAATTCTGCTTACGAATTCGACGGCTTCGATGACTGGATCGAAATAAGTCCGGACGATTTGCAGCTCGATACTTTCTCCTACTCGCTGTGGGTGAATCCCAACGCAGCTCCCGCGTACACGACCGCCATGTTCCTGTTTTCAGTCGGCAGCGACTATGGCGACCAGCACGTTCTTTTCGGCGACCATTATTCCAATGACCGGCATACCGGCTTCTCGCACGGTTGCTATCAGGGGGTTGCGGACAATATACTTTGCTCGGGGCCGTCGGTAGAGCCGATCAGGCAATGGTACCATCTCGCGCTCGTGAAGGATGCTAACGATTATACTTTTTATGTCAATGGACAAATGGTTTGCTCCAACAGCGCAAATGGCAAGAAGCCGTTCTACGGAACCAGCACGATTCGCGCCATGATCGGTGCGCGCAACAACTACGGGCAGGCATCCAGTGGTCGCATCGACGATATCCACCTCTACGACCGGCCTTTGACCAAAGATGAGATTGATGCACTGTACAAGGGTCCGAATATGCCGTCGGTTCCTGTGACGGGAGAGCTTACGGTAAGTAAAACCCAAATATGCGCCGGCGAAAGTGTGTCACTGAAAGTTGTATCCAGCAAGCCCGGCTCGGTTTTTAATTGGGAAGTGGATAACGTTGCGCAATCCGAATCTTCGTCGGCATTGTCGCTCAAAACGGAAGCAAGAACCTCCGACTATCAAATAAAAATCCGTGTAAACGTCAGTTTCGACCCAACCTGCTTCACCCAACCTCCTCCGTTTGAAGTGGACAAAACGTTAGAGATCAAAAGTTGTGCAAATCCTCCGGAAGAAACCTCCGGCCTGTGGGTACCAGACATTTTTACACCTAACCGGGACGGCAAAAACGACACGTGGAAAATCTACAACGCCGCGGGAACGGAAGGACTGCGCATTTTTATTTTTAACCGGTGGGGCGAGGTGATCTACTACTCGCAAGGCTACACCAAAGAGTGGGACGGCAGGTACAGAGATGAACTCGTGCCTTCCGGCAGCTACCCGTTCCGGATTCTGTCGGGCGAAAAACTAATCAAACAGGGCAGCCTGATGGTGGTTTACTAGCAACTCCCGATTAAATCCCGGGCATTTCCCGTACATTAGCGGCCAAATTTTTCCCGTCCGGGACTTCCCGCTGGGAGCTTCCAGTCTGGAATAAAAACCTCGAACAGCGTAATGAAGTTAAAGACGATCAAGACCATTCTGAGTCATCCTTTAAATCAGCAGAACAAACTCTCGGCCTTGATGACCTTCTTCAAAAGAGGGGTGGTCATTCGTTTGCATCATCATCCGATGGTGTATCCATTTCTTGAAAACACCTCGCTCGTGGTGGAAAAAGGCATGTCCAGTGCTGAACTTCAAATTTACACCGGGCTGTACGACCTGCATGAAATGCTGTTCCTCACGCATTACCTGCGCCCGGACGACACGTTTGTAGACGTGGGCGCGAATGTGGGCGTGTACACGATCCTGGCCGCGGGTGTGGCGGGTTCGAATGCGATTTCGTTTGAACCGATCCCTTCAACTTTCTCGAAACTGAAAAGGAATGTGACTTATAATCTGCTGGAAGGCCGCGTAGATCTTCGCAACCTGGGTGTGGGCGATAAGGAGGAAAAACTGGTTTTCACCAACAGCCTCGACGCGACCAACCACGTGATCAGCAGCGACGAGAAGCCCGCCGGTGCGACAATCGAGGTGCCCGTGGATACGCTGGATCATTTACTGGCAAACCGGACCCCAAATTTCATCAAGATCGATGTCGAAGGGTTTGAAGCGAATGTCATTAACGGAGCACCGGACACCCTGGCAAATCCCGAGCTGAAAGTAATAATTATGGAAACCAACGGGCTTTCCGACCAATATGAGTTTGGGCAAAATTACCTGCACAACAAACTGTTATCACTCGGCTTTACCCCGCATAGCTACGATCCATTTAAAAGAAATCTACAAAAGTTGGAAACAACGGGCGCGTCGAATACCATTTACCTTCGTGATCTGGAATTCGTTCAGCAGCGCATTAAAACAGCGAGGAGAATCCGCTTCCGCAACATGAATATTTAGTTTGCATTAATTTGCAACTTACTCGCCATTGATAAAAGGCACCCTCTTTTTCACGTTTTCAAATATTACCCTTATCTCCTGGGAAACATCCAGTTTGAGGACCAGGATTGCGAAAGCGATGCACAGGAATGCCGACCGGAGCACGATTGCGACCATGGCGGATAGCTTGGACACTGTAAATTCGGGTTCCAAAAGCGTTACGAGGTACAATGCAGCCAATGCCATTATTACTTTCACTGTGCCGAGTGAGAAAGGTTGAATGCCGAATTTGCGCCAGACGAGAAATAACCTTGAAAGTGAATAAAAGAATGTCGTGATCATGGTCGCTAATGCTGCTCCAATGAACCCGTACATAGGAATGAATAGGAGGTTCAATAAAAATCCGCAAACGGCCGACCCGATAATCAGGTAAGTAGCATATTTGAAATACCTGGAATAAAGAATGATCTCCGTATTGAGGCCGGTTCCGGTGTCGAATACTTTCACCAACGCCAGAAAGAGAACAACCAGTTTTCCTTCCCTGTAAGTTTCGCCTTTGGGAATGAGGTAAAAAATCTCGTCGATACTGCTCCAAATCAACAGGAAAATCAGCCCGCCGACAATCAATTGATTCAATGCCGATTTCGTATTGATCTGCCGGACATACTCGTAATCTTCCTTGCCGAGGGATGTCGATAGCAATGGAATGGATATTTGCGAAATGGCTTTTTTGGGTATTTCAATGACACCGGCAATGTAGGCGGCGATGATAAAAATCCCTGTCTGGATAAGTCCGCGCTCCCCCGCCAGCATGGAACGATCTATAAAAAGCATCAGGTTAACGCCGATTCCACCGAAAATCGTGAAACTGCCGTAGGCCATCATGCTACGGAACAATGGCCAGGTAAGTATTTGCGCATTGGGTTTGAACCAATACCATTTTCCCAGTTTACGGATATAAATGATCAATGTCACGAGCGCCAGCCCATATGAAGAGATCAACAGCCAAAGCATGATTTGGAAGCTGATCCATCCGAATCCGAACATCAGAATGACCATTACATTGGCAAGCCGCAAAAACACTTCCCGTATAAAATTGGGCACGGCAATCCGCGAATTATTCCGGCAGTAGGCTTCCAAAACCGCCATATAAAGCCAGAACAATGTAAAGGGAATGACGAGAATATGGTACTTGATCAGTAGCGGAGAATTTTCAGAATAATAATCCTGAATCCATCCGGAACATGAAAGGTATAGAATTGTGAACAGAATGCTCCCCACAAACGGAAGCCCCAGAAGGAAGGGCAGTATCCCATTATGTCCGGCCTGATCGTCCCGGAATTTGGCAAAGAATTTGTCTGCAATAAGCGGCGTACCCAAATGTGCAAAAGCCGCAAAAAGTAAACTGTTTTCAAAAAGCAGGCGGGTCAATGCCAGTTCTTCTACCGAAAGGAATTTGGTAGAAACATACATTTGATTAATAATCCCAATTCCAACTCCGATATAAGAGCCTACCCCGGCCTTTAAACTTTGTCGTAAAACAATTCCCACGTTAATCTATTTTAGATACTTCTTTTTAATGATTTGCACAATGCGGTCCGAAGCAAAGCCATCCCACAGAGCAGGTAAAGAAGTCGGTTTCTTCTCCCCGTTAATAACTTCACTTATAATATGCATTGCATTGGCGACATTCAAACCGCCCACCAGCCGATTGGTTCCTTCGCCGACCGTCGACGGGCGTTCCGTCGAGTTTCTGAATGTGATACAAGGCACGCCAAAAAAAGTAGTTTCCTCCTGCACGCCCCCGGAATCCGTAATCACCAGCTCCGCATTGGAAGTCAGATTAATAAATTCCAGATAACCCTGCGGCGGCAGCAAATGCAGCCCCTCGATAGTTTCCAGCCGGTGCCAGATGCCTTTGTCGATCAGATTCGATTTGGTCCTGGGATGAATAGGGAAAACCACTGGCCTGAGCTTGCAAACGGCCTCTATCAGCGCTACCAGCAGCATCAGATCTTCGGATGAATCCACATTCGACGGACGGTGCATTGTCATCACGATGTACGCGTTTTTTCTCAAACCCAGCTGTGTTGTCACAGAAAGCTCCGACGCTTTCTCCCGGCAATAAACCAGCGAATCGATCATGACATTACCGACGAAATGAATGTTATCCGGCCCGATACCCTCGCTTCGTAGATTACTAACCCCCAATTCCTCCGAAACAAAAAGCTCGCCGGACATTTGGTCGATCAGTATCCGGTTGATCTCCTCGGGCATACTTTTGTCGCCGCTGCGCAACCCGGCTTCCACGTGAACCAACGGCACACCTTCCTTCGCTGCCACCAATGCGCACGCCAGACTCGAATTCACATCGCCGACGACGATTACCATATCGGGAGATTCGCTTGCAAGTACGTTTTCGAAGGCGAGCATGATCCGGGCCGTCTGCGCGGTATGCGAGCCGCCATGTATGCTCAAAGAATAATCCGGATCGGGCAGCCCCAGTTGCGTCAGAAATACCCTGTACATGGCATCGTCGTGATGCTGCCCGGTGTGAACCAGCTTTACAGAAAACTCCGGACATTTTGCGAAGGCTCTGTACAGGGCCGCTACCTTCACAAAATTGGGCCGCGCGCCCATCACACATAGTATCTTCAACGGCTTCGCTGACGGTTTTTCTGCAAAGGTAGCAGTTTAAGTACCAATACTAACCGCGCCTGCTTTTACTACTTGGGTATTTATTGTGATTTGGAAACGTTTCGACCTACTTTTGCAACCATAAAACCGACTTATGAGCTGATGCCCGCGAGTGCCCCCATCGTCCTTTTTTGCTATAACCGTCCCGAACATTTGCAGCAGACCGTCAGGAGTCTGCAAATGAATACGCTTGCTGCTGAAAGCGAGCTGTATATCTATTCCGATGGGCCTAAACATGCGCAGGAGGCCGGGATTATCAATGAGGTACGGGCTTACATTTCGGGAATTAATGGTTTTAAAAACGTTACAATTTTCGAATCGCCGCAAAATAAAGGGCTGGCGGCATCGGTCATCGAGGGCGTAAGCCATGTCCTTTCCATGCATCCCAATGTGATCGTGCTGGAAGACGATATGCTCAGCACGACGGATTTTCTGTCGTTCATGAACCAGGCGCTGGATGTGTACGCCAACCGGGCCGATATTTTTTCCGTAACCGGTTACACGCCGCCTATCGACGTTCCCAAAGACTATGCGCACGACCTGTACCTCGTGCCGCGGGCGAGTTCCTGGGGCTGGGGCACGTGGGCGCACAAATGGGCGCAGGCCGATTGGCAGGTGAAGGATTTTCAGGCAATAAAAAGCAATGCGGCGCGCCGTCTGGAATTCAATGCGGGCGGCGACGATCTGTGGCCAATGCTCGCCAAGCAGCAGCAGGGTGTGATCGATTCGTGGGCCATTCGCTGGACGTATTCGCAGTTCCTGAACAATGCATGCGGGCTCTACCCTGTTCATTCCAAAATCAAAAACATCGGAACAGACGGCAGCGGTACTAATTTTACATTCAAATCCGGGGAGTATGGTCAGGAAATGGCCGAGGGTGGTGTGCAAATGCCCGCCGACCTGGTGCCCGATGAGCAAATGACCCGGGCATTCCGGAAATATTACCGGTTACCATTCCTTTTAAAAGTTAAAAACAGGGTCAAATACGGCATTTGACCTTCCAATTATATGTACTGGCTACGCTACCTGCTTAAAGAACCTTTTCATGCGCTGGGAACCGCGCGAAACCGGGAGTTTGTGAAATTGCTGCTCAAATACGGCAACCACACCCGCTACAAGCTGACGGACGTAGTATTCGGCGGGTTCAAACTGAAAGCACCGGACACCATGTCCTTTCTCTGGCAGCACAAGGAGATCTTCGCAGACGAGTTCTATTATTTTGAAAGTACCCAACCTCAACCCGTGATTTTCGATTGCGGGGCCAATATTGGAATGAGCGTTCTGTATTTCAAAAAATTGTATCCCAATGCCCGGTTACTAGCTTTTGAAGCCGAGCCGGCAATCGCTTCGCTGCTCCGCCAAAACCTGGAAAGTAATGGTGTTAAGGAAGTTGAAATTATCGATAAAGCCGTGTGGATCAATGACGACGGCATCTGGTTCGGCAGTGAATCGGCGGATTCCTCTTCGATTTACTCCACTGCACAGAAGCGTAAGATCGATTCCATTCGGCTGAAAGACTACCTGGAAAAGGAGAGCCGCATTGATTTTCTCAAAATCGATATTGAAGGCGCTGAAATTGAAGTGCTTCATGATTGCCGCAGCTCGCTTGCGCATGTGCAAAACCTGTTTGTGGAATTTCACTCCTACATTGGCAATGCGCAGGGTCTGGCCGATGTGGTGAAAGTTTTCGAAGAAAACGGTTTCCGCTATTATGTGGATACCAACCAGCACCGGCTGCGGCCATTTACGAACCATCGCTACCGGGGTAACGATGTGATGGACCTACAATTGAATATTTTTGGCTGGCGCGAATAGGCGTCAAAGCCGCGAATCCACCATTTCCTGCGGTAATACTGATTTCAAATCGAATATCACGGAATCAGCGCCGGTAAATTCCCTGAACTCCATGGCGCGAAACTCCTGGTGGGCCACAGCCAGCACCACTGCCTCGTAGCTACCTGCGGGTCGGTCGAGCAATGCAATGCCATATTCTCCCAGTACCTGCTCCCCCGACGCCCAGGGGTCGTGGACTTCCACCTGCATTCCGAAATCGGTCAGTTCGCGGTACACGTCGATCACACGTGTGTTACGGATATCGGGGCAATTTTCCTTAAAAGTAATGCCCAAAATCAGCACCCGGCTGCCCTCGATCTTATGTCCCTTGCGGATCATGAGCTTTACCAGCTTGTTGGCCACAAACACGCCCATCATATCATTTACCCTACGGCCGGACAGAATTACCTGCGGGTAGTAACCCAGCGATTCGGCCTTGTAAGCCAGGTAGTACGGATCGACCCCAATGCAATGGCCTCCCACTAATCCCGGTTTGTATTTTAGAAAATTCCATTTCGTAGCGGCCGCTTCGAGTACTTCCGTGGTATCGATATTCATCCGGTCGAAGATGAGCGCCAGTTCGTTCACGAAGGAGATATTCACATCCCGCTGCGCATTTTCGATCGCTTTCGAAGCCTCCGCCACCTTGATACTGGAAGCCAGATGCGTGCCCGCATCGATAACCGACGCGTACAAATCGTCCACAAATCGGGCCATTTCGGGCGTAGAGCCCGAGGTCACTTTTTTGATCTTTGTAAAAGTATTGACTTTATCACCGGGGTTAATGCGCTCGGGAGAATAGCCGCAGAAGAACCCCTCATTGAATTTCAAACCGCTTTCCCGTTCCAGTACCGGCACGCAATCGTCCTCGGTACAACCAGGATATACCGTGGATTCATAAATCACGACGTCGCCCTTTCTCAATATTTGCCCGATCATCGCGCTGGCTTTCAGCAAATAGGTAAGATCGGGCTTTTTGTAATGATCCACGGGCGTCGGTACAGTGACGATATAGACGTTGCATTCCTGCAATGCGCCTTCATCCCACGAAAATGTAAGGTTAACTGCCTCGCGTAAATCCCGCCGTGAAATTTCCTTAGTGGTATCGTAAGCGTCTTTCAACTCCTGAATGCGCCTTTTATTGATATCGAAACCAGTTACCGGATACTTTTTGCTGAACGCCACAGCCAGCGGCAAACCGACATAACCTAACCCGATAACGGCAATTCTGACATCTGATGTGGGTAACATGGAAGGTACGCTATTAAATGTTCGGGCATAAAACTAGGCATATTTCAGCCTTTCAAAAAATCCCGGTGATGGCGTTACCAAAGTGGATTTGCGTCTTTTAAGATCACAAATTGTGATCTTAAAGAAAGGCCAAGGTATTATACCATTAGGTGTACAAGTTTCTAAGGTCACAAATTGTGACCTTAGAAACTTGTCTTGCCAGCATGTGTACCAGCATTCAATGCGCATAAGGATTTGGCGGAAAAATATGTACCTGAAACCCGTCCTGCTGCATGGCCTTCATAACCTGTTCGGAAGGCAGTTTCTTGAATATCACTGCGCAAAGTACCTGTGAAGGCATTAGCGAAGCTTTTACCAGAAAATCATGAAATGCGAGCTTCCGCTTGATCTTGCGGAATGCCGGCGATGAATCGTCCGCCTTCTCGCGTCCGTACGACGGATGATAGTAGTTATTATTAATACCTTTGAATGCGACCGCCGGTAAACCGATCCCGTTCGCCAGCTTGTCCATTTCGCGCTCGGATAGCTTGAAAACGTAGTTCCCCACGGTTTCAAATGAATACCTGTTTTTCCAGTATTTCTGTAAAGCCTTCGTATCGAAGCGGTCGAATATATTCCTTAATGCAAGCAGGAAAGGCATTTTGGAGATCGGGTCGTGCGGCTCTACCAGGATTACAGCCTCGCGTGCCACGCGCAGCATCTCATATACGCCCAGATACGGACGCGGGAAGTGGTGATAGGCCTCCTTGCAGAATACATAATCGTAGCTATTATCGGCAAATGTCAGACGCTCGACGTTTTCAATGGCATACTTATCAATGAATCCCCTTTCCTTCGACAGCGGCAAAAAAGTACCTGCTATATCGCTGGCGGTGGCATCGAGCCCTTTTTTGAAAAAATGATTGGCATCAAACCCGTACCCATCCCCCACCGTCAGCCACGTTTTCTGCTCCCGCACGAATGGCTCAGTAAGGTCCAGCATGCGCTTGTGGATCCAGTGGTTAATCGTCTGGTGCGCATTATCATACTCCCAAAGTTCGATCGCTTTATTTTTAGCCTCCTGTGTAGCATATTGCAGCTCGTACCATTCCGAATGCGCCTCGTGGCTTTTCTTTTCGCTTGACATTTTCGCGGGGACACCTATTTTGCGATAAAGATACTTTCAACGAATAAGATTTATTTAACGGAGCAAATATTAATTTTATCGGTCTAAAATGGTTATCCGGCCAAAACACGAATTATCTATTGCGATCAAATGGTGCTTCAACTAAGTACTTTTCATTGGGAAGGAGGCGCCGGGGTCGCTGCGGCAAGGTTGCATCAGGCATTACGCAATGCCGGGACCGATTCGCAACTCATGGTTTCGGAAATTTCCAGCCCCGCCCCGCACACGACCGCATGGGCGGATGCTTCCTGGAAATCCAGAAAAGCCTGGGGCAATTTTGTGCTGGAAAGACTTAGTTTTTTGCCTTATGAAAAAGACAAGTCCGTCCGTTTTGCCTTCTCTCCTGCTGTTGCCGGCGCCGACATTGCCGATCATCCGCTGGTGAAACAAGCCAGCATTATTCATTTGCATTGGATCAATTTCGGATTCCTTTCGATGAAATCACTGGAAAAGCTCTTCGCTCTCGGCAAACCGATCGTATGGACGTTGCACGACATGTGGACTTTCACTGGCGGCTGCCATTACAACCGCGGTTGTGAGCGCTATCTTTCGCATTGCTGCTATTGTCCGTATCTCAAAAAGCCGGGCGAATATGATATCGCTTTTACCCAATTCGAAAAAAAGCAACGTCTTTACCAAAATACCAACCTTACGCTGGTTTCTCCCAGCCGATGGCTGGATAATCTCGTACAAAAAGCTGCATTAACGAATGGGAAACCTTCACGGGCCATTCCAAATTGCATTGATACGAACTTCTTCAAACCCGGTGACCGCATAGGTGCACGCAATGCATTAGGCCTGCCGGCAGACAAGCGATTGCTCCTGTTCGCAGGCGCCAACACACAGGACCCGCGCAAGGGCTTTACCTACTTCCGGGAAGCCATGCAGGACCCCGATCTTGCCGGCACGGAAGTAATGATTCTTGGCAAAGGGAAGCCGGAAAACTTCAAGGATATGCCTGTCAAAGTGCATTTCCTCGGTAAAATCTCGGATTCGGCGCAAATGGTACAGGCTTACAATGCGGCCGACATGCTCATTGTTCCGTCACTCGAAGACAACCTCCCGAACACCATTATGGAAGCCATGGCTTGCGGAACACCGGCGGTAGGCTTCGACACCGGAGGCATTCCGGAGATGATAGGGCATTTGGAAAGCGGTTTCATATCGAAATCCAAGTCGCCTTCCTCACTTTCAGAAGGCATTCAATGGGTGCTGAGCCATAATTCGAATGGCGCCATCTCGGAGCAGGCGCGTGCGAAGGTTTTGCAACACTATTCGGAAGAGGTGATAGCGAGGCAGTATTCCCAACTTTATGACTCCCTGCTTCATGGATAGCCCATTGTTAACCATCATTACCGTGACTTTCCAGGCCGAAAAATTCCTTGGCCGGACATTAAATAGTGTAGAAAGGGCTTTGTCTCAGGTAGAAGATCGCAAGCTACTGGAATACCTGATCATCGACGGCGGCTCAAAAGATCAGACACTCAGCATCGCCGGCCAGTATAATCAACTGATTTCCAAAGTCATTTCCGAAAAAGACAAAGGCCTTTACGACGCCATGAACAAAGGCTTACGGCTTGCGACGGGGAAATATGTATGGTTTTTGAATGCGGGTGATGAGGCTTACGACGATCAGACGCTGCAAAAGCTTCTGGCATCGCTCGAAAGCGGCGGCGCGGTGTATTATAGTGATGCCATGATGGTTCGCGAAGACGGCACCGAAGTGGGTTTGCGCAGCCGGTTTACTCCGCATACATTACCGACAAACCTTCGTTGGCAGGACTTCGCGCTCGGCATGAAAGTATGCCACCAGGCCTTTATCGTGCGGAAAGACATTGCGCCGGTGTATGAATACCAGAATCTCAGCGCCGACATCGATTGGGAAATCGAGTGCCTGAAACGGGCCGACAACGTGCATTACCTGCCGTTCGTCCTCTGCCGTTATCTGTTAGGAGGCCTTTCCGTCAAAAATCACCGCCGTTCGCTCACCGACCGGTACAAGGTCCTGAAAAAGCATTTCGGACTTGTACCGACGTTGTTCAACCACCTCCGCATATTCTGGCGCGGGTATTGGTTTGCTAAAAAGAACGGGAAATACTGGTAGCGGCTACATTAATTGCTATTCCCACGTAATCCAGGATTTGGCATCCTTGGCGCTTACCATATCGTATGTTTCATCCGACGTCTGAATCAGGTAAAATCCGGCGGGATCGAATAAAAGATCACCCGATTTGTCTACGGCGCCGCCCGCTGGTATTACGCCAAATGTCCCGAGCTGGGTAAATACCGCACGGCCATCCGCTGTAAAAGTAGGCTTTGCCGGAGCATGTCCGTTATCCAGATAAATGCCGTCCTCATCATTAAAAATAGGTGCGAATGCATCATACTGGGGATTGAAAGCCGGCGAGTACATATAGAACCAGTATGGACGGCCCTGATCATCTTTCAAGTCATTTACCTTGAATGCGTCGTCAACACCATTTACGTGAAAGCCCATAGAGGACCGCCAGTCGCCACCGGATTCAACCGGTGCCTGCCACCATCTTCGCGCAGCTGCCAGATCGACGGATAACGGTTTGATCGCGCTTACCACTACCCCGCTTGCACCGCCGCCGCTGAAACCGACCTGCGTCGAATTAGCATTCCAGGTAATGTTGGTGAAACCTGTGATGGTTTGCGAGCCGTTTACCAGTGGGGATACGAACGCTACACCCGTCGGATTAAAGTAATAGCTGGTAGTAAAAGTTTTCGGCACGTTTCCGTTCAACCAGGTCATTTTAATGGTCCTTGTATTCTGATTAACCGTAATTTCATAGGTGTTTGCACCGAGCGTAACACGCTTGAAATAGGGAATGTATTTGCTGATATTATTAAATAGAACAGCCTTCGCCAGATCCCCGTTCGTATAGGCGGTCGCCTGCGCCTGCGTGGCTTTGGTAAGTACCAGACGGCTCTGGTTTTTGCGACCGACAAACGCCATGCGATCCTCGCTCAGGGAATCACCGTAGATGCTGAATTCGAAATCAGATTTGAGGCCCTCGCCAAGTGTTCCGCCGTTGACTTCGTTATCAGGGTCCGCCAACACGTGGAGGTATGAATAGGTGTCGAATATCAAAGAAGGTGTTTGCATGGCCTTCAACCGGTAACTGCTTTCTTTCGACTTGGCAGCAGCAGCGTCGGAGAAATCGGAATACATTGTAACACGGTTTTTGTCATCGAATTTGAAATAAAACCCGTAACTCCCGCCACCGCCAGGATAAATGACCGCATTCCAGCCATAAGGCGCTTCTACGAGTTGCTTTTCGTATGAGGCCAGTGCCGCGTTCAAACGCACATCCGCCGATTCTTCAAAAACCGTGTCATCCTTGTTTTCACAGGAGAAGAATACAGTGGTGAGAAACAACAGGTATAAAAATGATCTCTTCATCTGGCGTTAAAACAGTTTGTTCATCGAAGTCCGCACTTTGGTTTGCAGACTGTAAAAATCAATCTTCCACGTATTCTTGTAATAGGCTACAATAATAGCCTCTTTTTGCCGCAATGCGGCCTGTGCCTGCGCCTTTGTTACGCCGCTGGGGCTTGTGCCTTCCGGTATCGAGTTCACGATCTTATCGAAACCTGCCCGTCCTTCGGTGAGCATCATGGCGATCATCTCCACAAAATCCTCGTCGAATGAAGAGGAGCTATAAGCGGTAATAAAACCGTCGCGGCGGGCGGCGGCATCACTCCAGTTGATCCAGTTCCCACCCTGATAATACGCTTTTGAAATATTCTTGTATTCGACGGGATAGAATACTGTCTGATGCAGAATATGGCCAAACTCATGGTGAATCGTGTGCAGGAACCAGTCTTTTACAAACGAAGAGTCTCTTCCCGGGTCATATCCCTGCATTCCTTTGATCTTGAAGAGGTTTACCCCGAACAGGATCACTTTCCGACCGCCCTCCGCCGTTCCGAGCGTAATAGATCCCGATTCGACATTGTACTCATTGCTCCCCGAGAGAATGAAGAATTTGGGTGAATATTTATTGTAAAAAACTTTTCCCGCTTCCTCTACGTACGGGGTTGTCCATGCTTTTTTAATCGTGCTCAACAACGGAATTACCTGTGATTCATCCGGTGGCACCAGGTTTTTGGTCATGTTTCCGAACTCGAACTGGTCCCACTTATATTTCGCGGAAATATTGTAGGGAGCAACAAGGCTATCCTGGATCCATTTGTCAATCGGTCCCTCAGCCCAAACGTCGCCACCCAAGCCGGGAATGTCGTCTACATTGCCCAGGCCCTCCTCTTTGCAGGACGTCATGCCAGCCAGCAATGCGGCAATAATGCAATGGGTAAAATGTCTGAATATCGTTTTCATGGTTGAATGGCTTTCTTACCTGGGATTCTGTGTTATACCTGAAAGTGCCGCTGTCTGTGGAAGCTGTAATACCCTGCGGTTATCTCCCGCGGGAACCGTAATGACCGATCCCGTGCGGGTTTGATGCGTTACGGTTCTGTTGTATCGTTGAAGATCGAACCACCGCATGCCTTCCTGCACAAACTCCACACGTTTGAATGCAAGCACGGTTTCAATGATGTTATTTCTGAGGTTGCTGGTACCGAAATAGTCTCGCATGCTAGCGGCAGTCACCTTGTGTGCCGATGGATTATAGTTATCCACCCGTTTGCTTACGTAGGTATTGAGGTCTGTCAGGCAGGCGGCTGTATTGTTGAGATAGGCATTGGCTTCGATCCTGTTGAAGAGCACTTCTTCGACGGTAAAAATCGGCAGCATTACATAAGGAAACCCTATTTCGGCATTCACTGATTCGCGCACAAAGTATTCGGTAAGTTTTGGAATGAAGTAGTTATTTTCGCCGCGGTAATATAATGGAAATGCCCAGCCCGCATTGCCCGCAATGATCCGCTCGCTCACAGAAATCTCCTGCCATTTGCCATACGTCATTCCATAACGATAGGTAGGCGCAAACCGCCCGAAATTCGATGCGGTTTCGACAAGCAGCAAATTGGCATTTTCAGTAGCACGGGAATAGATATTGAAAAGTTCAGCCGGCGACATGCTCGAATAAGTCGTATTCCAAGGGCGCATGTTTTCCGCGAAGTTATTACTTGGAAAAACCGCATTGGCATATTGCAGTACTTTCTGATAGTCTTTCTTCACGAGGTAAAACCGGCTCGCAAATGCATTAGCGGCAGCAAGGTTGAAATGGTATTTAGGTATTGTGTATGTTCCATCGCTGATCAACGGAAGCCCTTCCTGCAAATCCTTTTCGATCATCTGGTACACGCCGGCCACGGTGCCACGTTCGTACTGCTTGATAACCACACTTTCAGGCACAGTTACATAAGGTATACCAGGACTTTCGTTGCCTTGTTGCGGATCGAAAAATCTGCAGTAGTAATTCACGAGCATAAAATGTGCATAGGCACGAGCCAGCAATGCCTCGCCTTTTTGCGCATTGTAATTTTCAGGGTCTGAAACCTTGCTTATAATGTCCAATGCCTCATTGGCTACCGAAACTGCTCGATAGCATTCAGCCCAATAAGAGTCAGGTGAATCCTGATCATCGACAGTTGCTTCTACTACTTCGAAAAGGAACGAGCCTCGGTTGGTTTTGTCATCCTCGCCCACTCCTTTATCAGCCACATTATCACTCATACTTTCCGAAAACACAACATAACCTGCCTGCGGATAGGCGGTTGTGAGCAGTTGAGATACCTTTTTGGGCGTGTTGATGATCGCCCGTGTGCTGTCCGGCTCCTTCGAAAGGAAGTCTTCGCAACCTGCCAGGGCCAGTAGTGGCAGGAACAGCATTATTTTTCTGAACTTTCTGATGGTAATCATATCTTCAAAATGAATCATCCTCAAAACTTTACAATGTCAGTTTCAATGCAACTGTAAACTGCTTCTGGATCGGTTGGGCAACACCGCCGGAATTGAAGAACTCGGGGTCTTGTCCTTTCAGCTTCTTGTCCGAATAAATCAGCCACGGATTGATCGACGAAACCTGAATACTTGCCGCTTTGAATCCATACTTCGAGATAACCTGTAACGGCAGTTTGTAAGCCAGCGATACCGATTTCAACCGCACAAAATCGCCTTTCGCCACGCGATCGGTCGAGTAGTTATAAATGTTGTAGGGATAGGTGCCTTGAAGGTATAGCATTTCCAACCGATCCGAAATCGACGGGTTGGCACCATATCTCTCGTCACCCGACATCACCCAGCGGTCGTAAAATTCTTTTGGCATTGCATCCAGATCACTGAATGCCCCCCGGAACAAGGGATTAAGTCTGATTTTATTACCCGCCTGGTAAGTGAAAAATACATTCAGCGTAAGTCCCTTATAAACCAATGTGTTGTTAAAACCACCTGTAAATGGCGGGTCAACCGGCCCTTCATATTTGAGATACTGAATATTCTGGTCCTGCAAATACACATCCGAGCTCACTTCCCCTTTCTCATTCAGGAATATCGGAACACCGGTTTTAGGATTCAATGCACGGTAGTCGATCGAAAAAAGGCTCCTTACCGGCTTACCCTGCACATTGGCCCCTTCCGCTTTTACGAGGTCGAAAATGCCCGGGCTATTGTCAACATTTGTGATGAGTGTGTGCGAATAGCCGAACGTAATGCGCGAGCGAAAATCCCAGTCACGGTTTTTAAACAACACCCCGTCCACGGAGAAATCGGCACCGTACGATTCCATATCGGCATAGTTAGCGACCTTGTAAATCTGCCCGCCAATACCTGACGTCTTGATCTGATCAATCAAATCGAAACTGTTTCGAACATACCCGTCTAGTGTAAAATTGATCCGGTTGCCGAACAACCCTACATCGAGCCCCAGGTTTCCGCTATACAACTTTTCCCAGGTCAGCTCCGTGTTTTGCAGCGCAGCAAGTTGTATCGCCGACTCTTTTTCGTCTACATAAGGCCGACGGGTTATAATGCTTTGCAGCAATACAGCCGCATTGGTAGCTGGGCCGGTGTCTGCGGAGAGACCATAACTCAATCGCAAGCGCCCCATACTCAACCAGGTCGAATTTTTGAAGAAATTCTCACGATCGAAGTTCCAGGAACCGGCAAGCGTGTATGTAGGCAGCCAACGCGCAATGGCCGACTTCCCAAACCGGTTGGAGCCGTCGTAACGAACATAACCTGTTACGTTATATTTTCCGTCCAACGTATAGCCAAGGCTTCCATAGAATGCGGCGAACCGTTCGTAGTCCATTTGCATTCCATAGTATTGGAAATTGGTCTCGATCGTCTGCTTCAAAATACGGTAATCCACAAACGGGGTTCCACCCTGGTCGTATTGGAAGCCGTAGCCGGTATTATTGGAGTTCTGGCGGTTGGTAAACTTTACCTCCTGCCCGATCAGCGCATTCACTTCATGACGCTCACCAAGTTTCTTGTTATAACGCAGGTTATTCCTCACGTTGTAGAACAGCATCTGATCTTCGTTGCGGTTGTAAAACCCACCTGATGGCAGCACTATCACTGGCTCAGCGTTAGGTACGTCGGGGTCGGTGTACAGGTATTTATTGGCCAGTGCGATAGTCGAATTGTCGGCTGCGCGATATGCATTGGCCATGTTGCTATGTTCCGTAATAATATGTTCCCGACCGGTCTGAATGTATCGCAACGCACCTAGGAAATCGTAGCTCAGGTCATCAGTGATTTTGTAAGAAAGATTTCCTTGCAACTTGATATCGGCCAACGTCAGGTTGATCCTGTTGTTTGCCAATTCCGAAACTATGTTAAAAGGGGCGAAATTTCTGCGAAAGAATTCAAGATTACCGGTCTGATCGTAAGCAGTGAGCGTTCGGCTGGTGTTCAATGCGTAGCTGAACGGGTTGATATCAAAATCGCGGTCATACTTTCCTTCCACCGGGTTGCTTCTTCTGCTCAAAGAACCTGGCGCCTGTTGCCTCCTTACAGAAGCCAGTGTGGTCAAACCGATACTCAGACGATCGGAAAGCTGATAGTTGTTATTGAAGTTCAGTGTGTAACGCTTGACCTTATCGGCAATCGTCCAACCATTGTCATCCAGGTAACTTACCGAAGCATAGGAGTTGGATTTATCTGTTCCGAAAGAAACACTGAGAGAATGCTCGTGTATGAAGTTTTGCTTGAAAAGGACATCGAACCAGTCGGTATTGGCTTTTGCGTAGCCTAACAAAAACTCCCGCCGCTTTGCCGGGTTATTCACCAGGCCAAAATCCCCTTGGTCGTCGCCAACCTGGATCAGATTGTACAACTTTCCATACACCCCATAATCCGGTTTGGAAAGAACATCCGTACCCAGATAGCCTTTGCGTTCCAGTTCTCCCAGCACCGACATCTGCTGCGCCGAGTTCATAATGTTGAAATTGCGATAGGAAGGCACGAGCTGCGTGCTGAAATTGCCCGAATAGGTGATCACCGGCTTGCCGCTCTTTCCTTTTTTAGTAGTAATCACAATTACCCCGTTCATGGCGCGCGCACCGTACAATGCGGCTGCGGCGGCGTCTTTGAGGATATCAAATGTCTCGATGTCGTTCGGGTTGAGACCTGCAACGGCCGAGCCTAGCAATGTGGTAGGGTCGCCGCTGGAAAGCTGGTCGTTTGAAATATTGACGATATCCTCCTGCACAACGCCGTCGATTACCCAAAGCGGCTTGTTGGCGCCATTCAATGAAGTAGCGCCGCGGATACGGATTTTGGGAGCGGCACCGAATGTGCCTGAGACGTTCTGGATCGATACACCCGCCGCACGGCCTTCGAGCATCCGGCTCACATCGGGCAAACCGTCGATCTTGACATCGTCGGTTTTGAGCGTTACGGCTGAACCTGTGAATTTATCTTTATTAATCTGCTGAAAACCAGTGACAACCACATCTTGTAAACCCACGGCATCTTCCGCGAGTTCGATCGACAGGCTGCGGGCAGCTTTTACCTCTTTGGACAAAAATCCGATCATGCTAACGACCAGCGTCGCATTCTCGTTTACGCCCTGCAACAGGAACTCCCCCTTCTCATTGGTGACCGTACCTTTCTGCAAGCCTTTCACCCGGACAGTCGACCCGATGAGCGGTTCGCCGGTGCTGCTTTTCACGACACCTTTGACGTCGATATCGGCGGTGAATGCAAACAAAGAAGATGGAAATGCGAAAACGGACAGAAAGAAGACACCCAGGAGCAACACAATAAGCCGACTCAGGCCACTGATCCGATAGAAAAGATTCATATAAATAAGTATAAGTCTAACCCCAAATAACAGTCCGTCCGCCCAAAGCGGGTTTAATTAATAAATTCAATAATACATATTATCGCACGAAAAGCGAAAACATTCTACCACAGGCGGTGACAAAAATTAAACTAATGCCAACTACCCCGAAACCAAAAGAATATACTCAATACGCACAAGATGGCAAAACCGTGGAGGCGTGCGGTGTGATTTTAGCAAATTATCTTTCTAAAAACACTGTTAAATCGCTTTTTATTGTTCAAAAACACGACTTAAGATGCATTACCGGGCATCTTTTTTCTCTTCTGTCAAAACCGAAGTAATGCGGTTCAATTCGTCGACTTTCGAAGCAAAATCTCCTTTCAGCATATCACGGACGGCTTTGAGTTGTTCCATGGCTGCTTCAAGGTTGTCGGGAAGCGCTTCGCCGAGGACTTCTTTGAGCCGTTTGGCCAGTGTAGGAGACATTCCGTTGGTAGAAATAGCCACTTTGAGATTGCCTTTCCGGACAACCGAGGAGAGGTAAAAGTCGCAGATATCGGGCGTATCGGCCACATTGGCGATGATATGCCGAGCGCGGGCGGTTTCCCAGATCCGTTTATTTTCCGGCTTATCGTTCGTAGCGACGATCACCAGGTCTTTTTCGAGCAGGTCATCGTCTGCAAACTTCCGCGTAATTAGATTTATTCGGGAATTAGTCGCCGCAATGCTTTTGATTTCCTCCCGGATTTCGGGCGCAACTAGCGTTACGCGTGCGAGCGGGGAGTTGTCGAGAACGGCCGTGATTTTTTCCAAACCTACGTAGCCGCCGCCCACAATGAGCGTGTGCAGGTTTTCGAGTTTCAGGAATATCGGGAAGAGATTGTTCATTGATCAAATTTACACAAATAACCCGTTCATACCGAAACCGAGAAACCCTTTATAACTATTCCAACATCACACTTTTTCTATCTGCTTCTTTCCCCGTACCTTTGCACCATGATCGCGATTACGAACCTCAGCTATTTCCTGGGCGACCGTGCCTTATACGACGGCGCCTCTCTACATATCAAGCCAAAACAAAAGATCGGGCTCATCGGACTGAACGGTACCGGTAAGTCGACCCTGCTGCGGATGATCAACGGAGAATTCCAACCCGACGGCGGCTCGATCTCCAAGGCAGGCGACTGTACCATCGGCTTTCTCAACCAGGATTTGCTTTCATACCAATCCGAAGATTCGATCCTTTCGGTAGCGATGCAGGCATTTGAAAGGCAGAATGTGCTGCAAGTGCAAATGGACAAAATCCTGCACGATATGGAGCATAATTACTCCGACGACCTCGTGGACAAGCTCGCCCGCGTGCAGGACGAATTCGAAGCATTGGACGGTTACTCGGTACAATCGAAGGCCGAAGCGATCCTCGAAGGTCTGGGCTTCTCGACCGCCGATCTGAACCTGCCATTGCGCCAGTTCTCGGGAGGGTGGCGCATGCGCGTAATGCTCGCGAAGCTGCTTTTGCAAAAGCCGGCGCTCCTAATGCTCGATGAGCCTACCAACCACTTGGACTTGCCGTCTATTCAATGGGTAGAAAAGTATACGCAAAACTATGAAGGTGCGGTGATCGTCGTTTCCCACGACCGCCAGTTCCTCGACAATACGATTGATACTACCGTGGAGGTTTCCGGCGGGAAACTCAATTACTACGCAGGAAATTATTCCTATTACCTGGAAGAAAAAGCGCTCCGCAACGATATTCAGCGCGGTGCTTACGAAAACCAGCAAGCCAAAATCCGTCAGACGGAACGCTTCATCGAGCGTTTCAAAGCCAAAGCCACCAAATCACGCCAGGTACAAAGCCGCGTGAAGGCACTGGACAGAATGGATGTTGTGGATGAAGTACTGGATGAAAATGCAAAAGTGCACTTCCGCTTCCAGTTTACAACCCAGCCGGGTCGCCATGTTTTCCAATTGGAAGATGCATCCAAGGCTTATGGTGACAAGGTAATCCTCGATGCTACCAATATCAGTATGGAACGCGGTGATAAAATCGCGTTGATCGGGGCTAACGGTCGTGGTAAATCCACCGTGCTCCGCATTGTGGCGGGTACCGAACCTATCGACGGGAAACGAAGACTGGGACACAATGTATCGTTCACATTCTACGCCCAGCACCAGCTCGAATCCCTCAACGTGGCGCATAACCTCATCGAGGAATTGAAATACGCCAACCCGACCAAGACCGAAACCGAGTTACGGACGGTTTTGGGTTGCTTCCTGTTTACCGGAGATGATGTTTTCAAGAAAATCAAGGTTCTTTCCGGGGGGGAGAAATCGCGGGTTGCATTGGCTAAGGTGCTGCTTTCGCAAGCTAACTTCCTGTTACTCGATGAGCCAACTAACCACCTGGATATGCAATCTGTGAATATCCTGATCCAGGCATTGCAGCAGTATGAAGGCAGTTACATCGTCGTTTCCCACGACCGGTATTTCGTGGAAAACATTGCGAACAAAATCTGGTACATTGAAGACCATGAGATCAAAGAATATCCTGGCACGTATGAGGAGTATGAGATTTGGGTCGAAGAACGCGGCTTACAATCGGCTGTAAGCGAAAAAGTGCAGGTAAGCAGCGCCCCGCCGCAGAAAAATCAGCCGGCACCTGCCAGTCAGAACAAAAACAATGGTAAGCCTCAATCAAACGAAGATGCGCAGAAGCTAAAAAAAGCGAGAAAGCAGATCGAGGAGCTGGAAGATACCATCAATAACCTCGAAATAAGGAAAGCAGAAACCGAAGGCAAACTGGCTGAGCCTGCGATCTACAACGATTCCGTAGCACTGGCTGAACTGAACCGGTTTTATGCGGATATCAAGCAGAAGCTGGAACAGAGCACGGAGGATTGGGAAAATCTGATGCTGGAAGTGGAAGAGCTTTCGGGGAAATAGGAAAAATGAGAAGGGAGCTGGATGGCTCCCTTTTTTGTTATCTCAGGTCTTCGACTTGCGCATATACGTCTGCCATTTTTAGTGTAAGTCCAATGTGGCCGATTTCAATGCTGCCTTCCAAATCAGCCGCTTCCGAGGCCAGGATCCACATCCCATTACTTCCCTTCCGGTACACCGCAGCCCTGATCTCCTGAGAGTCGATAACCACATACTCCACGAGTGTCCGAAGACTTCGGTACAGGTGAAATTTCTTTCCTTGGTCATAACCTTCTGTGCTCGATGAAAGCACCTCGAGAATCACCGAAGGATTGAGCAATGTGTCAAATTCCTGGTCTCGAAACTCCGGTTTACCGCAAACTATCAATAGGTCTGGATAGGTGTACAGTGTATTTTCCGGAATATGGACACGCATATCGCGGGAAAAGCTCTGGCAGGACTTTCCTTTCAATGCCAGGTAAATTTCGCCCGACAAATTCTCCGTGATCCGGTTGTGATACCGGCTTGCTCCCGACATCGCAAAAATCTCCCCGCGGTAATACTCGCTCTTGTACTCCGCGGCGCGTTCCAGTTCAAGATATTCCTGTTCCGTGTACATTTTGATCGCTACTGCTGTCATGGTTCTAATCAAAAATAGTTAATAATGTTCAAATCACCTTTTCCAAACTCTATGTACCTTACAGTAAAAAGTTACGTTTCCATTTAAAAATCCCGAGATGCGTTTAGTACTGTTAATAGCACTTTTTCTCTTTTGCACACACGCTTACGCGCAGCCGCAAGGGCTTCGCCTGGAAGATTTTATTTATCAGGACAAAATCAAAACCGTACTGCTGTACCCTGCCCTGGATGATCCTGAAACACCCACCCGGCTGCTCACACCGCCCATTACCCCGCTGAACAACCCTGCGCCGCTGGTACTGGAATTCGACGATATGACTGGCCAACCCGAGGGTTACCGTGCCAAAATCATCCATTGCAATGCCGACTGGACCAAATCCAACCTGAATGACATCGAGTTCACATTCGAATTCAACGAGTACCCGGTTAATACCTATGACCAGTCGTTCAGCACCAAGGTACCTTACACGCATTACCGTTTTGAATTACCCAAATTGAAGCTCCCGGGGAATTATGTAATCTATGTGTTTTCGGACCGGGACAGAAAACTAATGTGCAGCCGGCGGTTTATGCATTATCAACCGCGCGTAAACGTTACCGCGAAGGCCCGCTTTTCGCAAGGCATCGAGCAACAGTTTTCGGATCAGCAGATCGATTTTTCGGTGGATTACAAAGGGTACCAGCTCGTAGCGCCGCAAACAGACCTGAAAGTGGTGATCCGCAAGAATTTCCGCTGGGACCAGGCGAAAACCAATTACAAGCCGACCAATGTGCGTCCCTTTGATCAGCTATTGGAATACACATTCTTTGATCTTGAAAATACTTTCCAGGGCGGAAACGAATTCCGGTATTTCGATAGCCGCTCGCTAACCGGTCGGGGCTATGGGGTAAATGAGATTGAACGAACGGATGACTTTACGAAGCTTTTCCTTTTCCCTGATAAACCTCGCGCGCACGTACCTTATGTGCAAATGGACGATTTCAACGGACAATACATTGTAGATCAGCGCGAATCCGGACGAGGAAGTGTAGAGGCGGATTACACGCCGGTGGTGTTTACATTAAAAACAGCGGAAGAACCCGGCGCAACATATTATGTAAATGGCGCTTTCAACCTCTGGCAGCTTACCGACAGCAATAAAATGACGTACGACGCTACTGCGCAGGCGTACCAGGTGGAAATGATGGTGAAGCAGGGTGTCATCAATTATGACTATACCGTTGTGAAAGGAAACCAGAAGCCAGATGAAGCTTACATTGAAGGAAATTTTGCAGCGACTGAAAACGATTACGACATATTGATCTACCACCGTCCGCCGGCCAGCCGCGCCGACCTGCTTGTCGGCTACCGTACCGTAGAATGGAACCGGCGGCGCTAAACTGCTTAACGTTATGAAATCATCAGCAAACACCGTGTATTTAACTTCAAACCTCTCGATTACCAACGACGAGAATTACATTGTCGATTGCCTGGTGGACCATGACGAAATGCCGGCGAATTTCGAAGCCAGCCACGTGATCAGCTTTTACGTCCAGACCGACCTTTACCTGGTGCTTTACTTCCCGCAAGAGGACGACCGCGGCTTTCAAATGTACGTGATTGAGGATTTTTCGCAGAATATCGATGATCTGGTGTTTCTACGGGACATGTTCATGCAACTGATCAACGAGGGGCACAATCCCGAAGTGATGAAAAAAGCGCATTACAAAGTGGACAGCATACTGCATATGGCCAAAACGCTGCGCGCGGTGATCCACAAGGATGCTCCCGATTATTACGAGGATTGATATAAAAAACAAAGAGCGGCCCGATGAGTCGCTCTTTGCATATCTGACAGATATTTAGATACTATACATTAAAACGGAAGTGCATAATATCGCCGTCGGCTACGATGTATTCTTTGCCTTCTACGGCCATTTTGCCCGCTTCTTTCACAGCAGGTTCCGTTTTATACTGCTCGTAGTCAGCAATTTTGATCACCTCCGCACGGATGAATCCCTTTTCAAAATCGCTGTGGATCACGCCCGCTGCCTGCGGAGCTTTCCAGCCTTTCACGATCGTCCAGGCACGCACTTCTTTTACCCCGGCAGTGAAATAGGTAATGAGGTTCAAAAGCGCATAGGAAGCCTTGATCAGCTTGCTCAAACCTGATTCCGACAACCCATATTCACTGAGGAACATTTCGTGCTCTTCCGGATCTTCGATTTCCGAGATTTGTGATTCGATCGCTGCACAAAGCACGATTACATCCGCGCCTTCGTGCTTAACAGCTTCCCGCAATTTTTCGGAATACTCGTTGCCGGTGAGCATGGAACCTTCGTCCACATTCGCCACGTAAAGTACCGGTTTGGCAGTCAGTAATTGCAGGTCACCGATAACAGATTCTTTCGTTTCCGCATCGATTTCAACAGCTCTCGCATTCTTGCCTTCTTCCAGTGTCGATTTATATTTTTTCAGCCATTCCAATTCAGCTTTCGCCTTGGCATCACCTGCGCGCGCACCTTTTTCCGTTTTCTGAATTTTCTTCTCGACCGATTCCAGGTCTTTCAGTTGCAGCTCTGCGTCGATGATCTCTTTATCAAAAACCGGATCTACGCGACCTTCCACGTGCACGACATTGTCGTCCGCGAAACAACGTACCACGTGTACAATCGCATCCACCTCACGGATATTGGCCAGAAACTTGTTACCCAAACCCGCTCCCTGGCTCGCACCCTTCACAAGGCCGGCGATATCCACGAATTCGATGATGGTAGGGATTACTTTTTGGGGACTAACCAGCTTGGTCAGCGTATCCAGACGTTCGTCGGGAACGGTCACAACGCCCACATTGGGCTCTATGGTGCAAAAAGGATAGTTGGCAGCTTCGGCTTTGCCGGTAGAGATGGCATTAAAAAGGGTGGATTTCCCAACGTTCGGCAATCCGACAATCCCACATTGAAGACTCATATATGAATGGTAAGCAGTGAACGGCGGCCTCATACCTGCCTTAAAAGCAATGCATGCCCGCCTGCTGAATAATAATTTTCGCAAAATTACTATTTAGCAGGTACAAAAACCAAAAGCCTTCGTAATCAATTGCGAAGGCTTCTATTCAATATCTTAATTTCTTAATCCCACTTAAGGTCCGACTCTCCTACTACGTCTACCTCGTCTCCTTTGGATTCGAATTGCGAAAAGTCAACCTCTGGCATCAATTCTGTCTTCACGTGATCAACTGCTTCTTTCAATGCCTCCACGAACTTGTCAAAGTCCTCCTTGTACAAAAACATCTTGTGTTTTTCGTAGGTAAATCCGTCTCCCTGAGGGTGGCGACGGCTTTCAGTGATGGTAAGATAGTAATCGTTAGATCGCGTAGAGCGAACATCGAAGAAGTAAGTCCTTTTTCCCGCCCTGACCCTTTTGGAGTAGATTTGCTCTCTGTCTTCCACTATGTTTAGTTTTAAATAGGTTTCCAAACGCTAAAATATAAAGTTTATTGCTGGTTCCAAAGAAACCGGAACATATTAGCAATTTGTTGGTTACGGGTTACAATATGGGCAGTCGGCAGCACTCAAATTATGTGGGACTTTTGCTGGTGCTTTAAAATCTTTTCACTAGTTTTGAAATTCGTGGGTTTTAAAATTGACCTGAAACACCAAAGGAAGATATGAGATAAGGGACTTTTACCTTATTATGTTTCACCTAAATCCAGAAAAATGACTTATCGTCGGATTCTGATTCTCACCATGTTAGCGTTTACCGCGCTGTTACCGGAAGCCATTGCGCAGGTAAAACTCGGCAAAACCGAAACCGGAAACGCCTCCTACTACTCGGCGCGATTCCACGGCAGGAAGACCTCATTCGGGGAAGTACATAAAAGCAGTGAACTGCTGTGCGCCCACCGGAGTTACCCGCTGAACACGATGCTCGAAGTGACGAATCTGGATAACGACGAAAAAGTAATTGTGAGGGTCAACGACCGCGGCCCGTTCTCAAAGCATCGCGTAATTGACCTCAGCAAAGAAGCGGCCCGCCTGATCGGCATTCTCGCAAAAGGCGTCGCTAATGTTTCTGTAAGAGTGGTGGGAATGGAAGGAATGGTGCTCTTATCACCCAGCGAAGAAATCGACCCGAAATCGGGCAAAGTCATTTCCATGAGAAAGTAAGCCTTGATGCTAGCATGAGTGTCCGCCAACTGGATCTGGCCAAAGTCAGAGAATTCGGAAACCTGGAATTTCTTGCAAAACAGTTGGTAGAAGGTTTCATCACCGGTCTTCATAAATCCCCTTTTCACGGCTTTTCAGTCGAATTTGCCGAACATCAGCTTTACAATACAGGCGAATCCACACGGAATATCGACTGGAAGGTTTTTGCCAAAACCGACCGTTTGTACGTCAAACGCTACGAGGAAGAAACCAACCTGCGCTGCCATATTCTGCTCGATACCTCGTCTTCCATGTATTACCCGGAGGACAATTACGGCAAAATGACGTTCAGCGTCATGGCCGCTGCAAGCCTTACCTATCTATTGCAACGACAGAAAGACGCGGTAAGCCTCTGCACATTCTCGGAACAAATCGAAGTACAAACGGCTGTCAAATCCACTCCCTCGCATGTGCACAAGATCATGCTCGAACTGGAACAGCAGCTGCAAACCAACCGCCCGCTGCTAAAAACTTCGGTAGCCGACGTCCTGCACCAGATCGCCGAAAAAATTCATAAGCGGTCGCTGGTGGTAATTTTCAGTGATATGTTCGATAATATCGAGGATGCCGACAAGATTTTCTCCGCATTGCAGCATTTGCGGCATAACTTGCACGAAGTACTGCTTTTCCACGTCACCGACCGTAAAACGGAGGAAAACTTCGCATTCGAAAACCGTCCCTATGAATTTATCGATCTCGAAACGGGCGAAAAAATCAAAGTCCAGCCCGAGCAGGTGCGCGAGTCGTACCAGCAGTTTGTAGGTGATTTTTATCAAAAACTGAAACTGAAATGCGGGCAATACAAGATCGACTTCATCGAAGCGGATATTGCCAAAGGTTTCGACCCTGTACTGCTCGCCTATTTAGTTAAGCACTCCAAAATGCGCTAGTGCATTTGAAATCAGATTATTGATTCAAGAAGAGCGACATGAACAGCTCGTCCAGATGCGCCACGGGAATGACTTCTATCTTCCCTCTCTTTAAATCCAGCCCCTTACTATTATATTTCGAGATGT
Source organism: Dyadobacter soli (assembly GCF_900101885.1). Classification (GTDB taxonomy): domain Bacteria; phylum Bacteroidota; class Bacteroidia; order Cytophagales; family Spirosomataceae; genus Dyadobacter; species Dyadobacter soli. The sequence continues at coordinate 372,088 of NZ_FNAN01000008.1, forward strand.
AAATCTTCTTGAAGCCCAGCTTTTCGGATTCCGAAATGCGGCTATCGATCCGGTTAACCGCTCTTACCTCCCCACCCAATCCAACTTCCGCGGCAAAACACACCGACGGTGGAATAAATTTATCCTCATAAGACGAGACAAGCGAAGCTACCACCGCCAAATCGATCGCCGGATCTTCGACCTTCAAGCCGCCGGCCACATTCAGGAACACATCCTGCACACCCAACCGAAAACCTCCCCGCTTTTCTAAAACTGCGAGCAGCATTTGCAAACGTTTTGCATCGAAACCGGTACTGCTCCGCTGTGGCGTTCCATAAGTAGCAACACTCACAAGTGATTGTATTTCAACCAACAATGGCCGGTTACCTTCCATCATCGAGCCGATCGCAATGCCGCTTACCGGCTCATCGCGCTGCGAAATGAGGATTTCCGAAGGATTGCTAACCTGACGAAGGCCTGTTCCCTGCATTTCATAAATACCGAGCTCGGAGGTACTTCCGAAGCGGTTCTTCATCGTCCGCAAAATCCGGTAGGTATTGTGCCGGTCGCCTTCGAACTGCAAAACCGTGTCCACCATGTGTTCCAGTACCTTCGGGCCGGCGAGCGAGCCGTCTTTGGTAATATGCCCGATCAAAAACACGGGAACGCCCATTTCCTTCGCATACTTCATAAACTCCGCCGTGCATTCACGCACCTGCGACACGCTGCCCGCGCCCGACTCAATGTAGGTCGATTGCATGGTCTGAATAGAGTCTACAATCAATACTTCCGGTTGAAAATCTTCGATTTGCCTGAAAATGTTCTGCGTCTGAGTGTCGGTGAGAATGAAACAGTTATCACTTTTCGCAGCCATACGCTCCGCCCGCATCTTGATCTGAGCCTCCGATTCTTCACCTGAAACGTAGAGCACCTTCTTATTGGAAAGGGTCAACGCGATTTGGAGCATTAATGTGGATTTCCCAATGCCCGGTTCGCCGCCGATCAATACCAACGAGCCTGGGACGATTCCTCCGCCCAACACGCGATTCAGTTCCTCGTCGAATGTGCGGATTCGCGGTTCATTTTCGTAGACAATTTCAGCAATCGCGCGTGGCCTACTGGCCAGGTTTACCGATTTCCAGGAAACGGCTGTCTTTTTATCTTCCTTTTCAATAACTTCCTGTACGAAAGTATTCCATTCACCGCACGAGGGACATCTGCCGACCCATTTTGGCGAATTATACCCACATTCCTGACAAAAATATGCCGTCTTGGCTTTGGCCATAATAGAATAGTCTAATTTATATTCTCTTGGTGACTAACGTAATTCAGACGATATTAATCCAATTTTTGCATGTTCCAGCCACAAAATCAAAAAAAATCTGGGATGGGTATAGTTTTTTGCAAATTGGCGTTATTAACCTGTTTTACTTAAAAAATCATATTATCCATGAACATCCTGACAAAAGTGGCCTGTGCCTGTTTGCTCTGCATTTTCGCATTCTCAAATGTGCAGGCCCAGAAAAAAGGTTTTGCGTTTGGTATCAAGGGAGGGGTGAACCTGTCGCGGCTTACAATGGGCGACGTTTTCACGACACGTTACGATGATAATGGAAATCCGTATCTCGGATACGACGGCAAAGAGGTTCGCGATAACCTGAAAGAAAGTTTCAATACGAGAACCGGCGCTGTGGGCGGTATCTGGATGCGCTTCGGCAGAACCTTATTTATCCAGCCGGAAGTTTTGGTTTCGACCAAAGGCGGCTCGTTCAAAATAATCCAGAATGACCGGGAAATACCGGTAGAAAAAACAATCAATGTCAAATACAGCAATATCGACGTTCCCCTACTGATCGGACTCAAAGGCGGCCCGTTCCGCATTCTCGCAGGACCGGTCACTTCCTTCCGCATCGGCGACAACCAGCGTTTACGCGACGCATTCAAATATTACACATCCGATTTGAACAATGCCATGTCGCAAGCGACATTCGGTTACCAGCTCGGCGCCGGTCTGGATCTGGGCAATTTCAGTCTTGACGTAAGAAAAGAAGGTTCATTCACCAACCTGGCATCATTCCAGGTAAGCGGCCAGCAAGTCAATGGCGGTGCGTCGTTGAAACAGAAAGTGAGTTCCTGGCAGGTGACGCTGGGGTTGAAGTTGTTTTAATGAGTCAATGAGTCAATGACTCAATGACTCAATGACTCAATGACTCAATGACTCAATGACTCAATGAACATAAATTTCGGATCTTAAATATTTACTCATGAACTCTTAAACTTTGAACTCTCTATAAACAAAACGAGCAGCCTTCGATCGAGCGATGGCTGCTGTTTTTATGAATAACCCACTAATTTAATTCACCAAAATATCTTATGCGCTAATGCGGATGAGGTTAGTGTGATCTAAAAGACCAGATACCTCTTTGATTTTTCTGCGCGATACGACTACTTCTTTGCCGCAGGAAAGTTTCAGCATGCGATCGTCTTCCATACGCTCTACCACGTAGTCGGCATTTACGAGGTATGACTTGTGAACGCGGAGGAATTTATCGCTCAACTGCTCTGCAAGCGATTTCAATGTTTTTGACACCAGGTATTTCTTACCGTTGTTCGTGTATATGAATGTGTAGTTTCCTTCACCTTCGAGGAAGGTGATTACGTCGGGTGTCAGGAAAATCGTTCTTCCCATCGATTGTACCGAAATGTAAGAACGACTGTCGTTGTAAGATCTCTCTGACAGGTTGGGGCGAGTAAAGCTTGGAAAATTTTTCATGGTAACTACGCTAATATTGTTGTGATTTCTTGTTTCAAAATTAGCACATTGCGTAGTGTCCAGAAAATACGTAAAAGTACGTATCTGGATTTAACCAATTGATAATCAATTATTTAACAAATAGGTAATATATCAAATGACGTAACGAAACTTAGTAAAATGCGTAATTTTACGTAGTCCCAAAAACATGGACTTTTCTAATAAAGCTTCTCAATAGACGTAACAGGGCCATTTCACTTCCACCAGCGAGCTAACTTTCGTTATCTTTGCAGGAATTTCGAGGCCCCGAATAAGAGCCTCCCGTCGCACCGGACGCGGCGTAAGTCACCAATAACAACAAGCTTTTATGATTACCGAGCGGGTAAAAGAGTTAGTTTCTGAAATCGAACAGGCAACAGTTGGCAATAAGGAGCAGCTGGAAGCTTTCAGGTTGAAATATATTAGTAAAAAAGGCGCAGTAACCGAGCTTTTTGATAACCTCAAAAACATCCCGCAGGAAGACCGCCGGGCTGTTGGACAGGAATTGAATACCCTCAAAAATCTGGCGCAGACACGTTTTCAGGATTTTCAGACGGCGATCGAAAATTCAGCAGACAGCAATCCTGAAATGCTGATCGACCTCACTTTGCCGGTAGCGCCCAACTTGCAGGGAAGCCTCCATCCGCTAACCATTGTTCGCCGGAGGATCATCGAGATTTTCGAACGCATGGGCTTCAATGTCTCGTACGGGCCGGAAATCGAAAAGGACTGGTACAATTTCAGCGCATTGAACTTCGCCGACAATCACCCGGCGCGTGAAATGCAGGATACTTTCTTTATATCCAAAAGTGAAGGCGAGGTAAAGGACGACGTCCTCCTGCGTACGCACACGTCCAACGTGCAGGTGCGTCTGATGGAACGCCAAAAGCCGCCTATCCGCTCCATTATGCCGGGCCGCGTGTTCCGTAATGAAGCTATTTCAGCACGCGCGCATTGTGTTTTCCACCAGGTAGAAGGCCTTTATGTGGATAAAAATGTGAGTTTCAAAGATCTGAAAGATACATTATACCATTTCGCGAAGGAGATGTTTGGTAAGGACTCTAAAATCCGTCTCCGCCCGTCGTATTTCCCGTTCACGGAGCCTAGCGCGGAGATTGATGTTTCCTGCTTCATCTGCGGCGGCGTAGGCTGCAACGTTTGCAAGCATACCGGTTGGGTAGAAATCGCGGGCTCAGGCATGGTAGATCCGAACGTTTTGGAAAATTGCGGTATCGACAGCGAAGAATATACCGGTTTTGCATTCGGGATGGGTATCGAGCGGATCACAATGCTTCGTTATGGCATCAATGACCTTCGTTTATTTACAGAAAACGATGTTAGGTTCCTCCGGCAATTCGAAGGCGCCTGATTTGAGATACATTAAAAAGTAAATGCCCTGAGATGATTACATTTCAGGGCATTTACTTTTTAGTACAATATCAAAACCTGGTTTCCAGATAATAGGGAAGCATTTTTTTCCATGCCCACCACTCGTGCGGAATGTCGCTTCCCCAGATATCCAGCTCGTGCGGCACATTTTTGGAAGCCAGGATCGACGAAATGTGCCTCGAATAATCCGGCACCTCGTACGCGCCCGAGCCGGTGATGAAATGGATATGACGACTATCCCGGTACATTTGCAAATGCCATTCCGCCTTCAAATTCGGCAGGTAATGCACGGGCGAGTTGAAATACACATTGTCATCGTAATAGCCATCTGTGTAAACGCTCAGGTCGTAACAGCCACTCATCGCGATCACCCCATGAATGTAATCCGGGTGCTTGAAAAACAGGTTAGCGGCATGCAATGCACCGAATGAAGCACCTGCGGCAACGATTTCATTGGTAGGGCTGGAATCTTCCTTGATAAACGGCACCACCTCCTTGATCACATAATCGTTAAATGCCTGATGTCGCACCGCCTTGTCGTAGCCATGCATGTGCGGGTTCAGCCAGCTTTCTGCATTGATGCTATTGATACAATAAACTTTGACTTTACCGGAATAAATGTAGGGCTCAATGGCGTCGATGAGGCCATTCCGTTCGTATTCCAGGTAGTCCGATGCCGCCGTCGGAATAAGCAGAAGCGCAGTTCCGTAGTGACCGTAAACGGCAATTTCCATTTCCTTGTTAAGCGCCGGACTGAACCATCCGGTTATATGGCGTTGCATTGTTCAATCATTTTAAGTTACTGACAATTGATAATCAGGCAGTTCAAACAAGGTTTATCAAAAAAACAAATAAACCGTTATCATGAACAGACTGCCAGTAACTGTTAATGATAACTTAATACAATACCCAGGTGTCTTTTCCGCCACCACCCTGCGACGAGTTCACCACCAGAGACCCCTTACGCAGTGCCACGCGGGTAAGTCCGCCCGGAATTACGCTGATGTCGTCGCCATATAATATGTAAGGCCGGAGGTCGACGTGCCGCCCTTCGGCATGCCCCTCGACCATGCAGGGCACTCTTGATAGTGAAATCGTTGGTTGCGCAATATAATTCCTCGGATTGTCCTTTATTTTTTGACGAAAAAGCTCATGTTCTTCTTCCGTAGCTTTTGGCCCAATGAGCATTCCGTAACCACCCGCTTCATTGGCTTCTTTTACAACCAGTTCTGAAATATTCTCAAGAACGTAGTTCATGTCATCCTCCTCGCCGCAGATGTAGGTTTTTACATTCGGAATAATGGCTTCCTCTCCCAGGTAATACTTGATAATGCGGGGCACGTAGGCGTATACCACCTTATCATCTGCCACGCCCGTCCCAGGCGCATTCGCCAATGCTACGCGTCCTTTTTTGTATACTTCAAAAATTCCGGGAATGCCGATCAGCGAATCCTCACGGAATGACTCCGGGTCCATAAACGTATCGTCTATCCGGCGGTAGATCACATCCACGATCTGTAAACCATTAGTAGTCCGCATTTTGACATAACCATCCGAGACCACGAGATCGCGCGCATCCACAAGTTCCACACCCATTTGCTGCGCGAGGTAGGAATGCTCAAAATAGGCGGAATTGTAAATGCCGGGCGTCAATACCGCCACAGTCGGGTTGGGACGGTCGGCAAGGTGTTGCAGCATTTGCAGCAGGCGAGTCGGGTAATCGGATACGGGCCGCACGCCTGTACGCGCAAGCACGTCCGGGAAGATCTGCTTCGATAATTCCCTGTTTTCCAGCATATAAGAAACCCCGGACGGACAGCGCAGGTTATCCTCCAATACCATAAATGTGCCGTCGTCGCCTTTAATGAGGTCGGTACCGGTAATGTGGCACCAGATTCCCTTCGGCGGTTTCAATCCGATGCAGGGTTTGAGAAAGCATTTGCTCGACTCGATCAGCTCGCGCGGGACTACGCCGTCGTTCAGTATATTTTGCTCATTGTAAACATCATCGATAAACATGTTCAATGCCTTAATCCGCTGTTTCAGGCCTTTTTCGAGCCACTCCCATTCCGCATTCGAGAGCACGCGTGGGATGATGTCGATCGGCATGATGCGCTCGGTACCTTCGCCTTCGGAATACACATTAAAAGTAATGCCCATCGACAGCAGCGCACGCTCGGTAGCAAGCTGGCGGTTGGTCAGGTCTTCGTGGGTAAGATTTTCAAATTTGTTCTTTAAATGTTCATAGCCCGGACGTATTTCGCCCCCCGGGGTAAACATCTCATCGAAGAAATTTTCTATTTGGTAATTAGAAAATGAAAAATTCATACAATTCAAAATTTGAATAAGTCAATACCGATAGTTCACAGAACAATATATGGTCAATGTATGAATTACCAAAACAAATACCAACAAGCATTACCACTCCGCCACTTCTCCCGATTCGCGGAAAAAGCCAATATCCGCTTAAAGCACTGAGCCTGACAAGCTACATAGCAAGCAACTATTTGCGCATTACCTCCGTATTAAAATCGTGCCGCCCAGCGTTATGGAATATTCTTTACCCAAACAGTAAACAATGTTGCAAGTCAATGCGGTTAGCATTTTCTTTGTAGCCTGATCTAACTGTCGGCCACCCCTACCGAATCTCACGTTCCCTATGCAAAGAAGCTGGTTATCCATATTAGGATTGGTCTGCGGATTAACCATCAACTCCCTCGCCCAGCATTTGCCCGGCACGGCCATGAGCAATTTCGCCGGAACGAATGCCTTATACCATAATCCGGCATTTGTAGCGGACAGCCGTTACAGCGTATATGTGAATCTCGTCGGCACGCAATTTTACACCGCCAACAACCACGTCAAATACGAAGCACCTTACTCGTTCCTGAGCCTGATTACCAACACGGTACCAGCCAAATACCACAATGAACGCGGCATGCTGCTGTTTCCCCGCTCCTATCTGGGCGAGAAACTGAACGGTAACAAAAAGTATATGAACGCGGGCGGCGATACACGTTTGCCTTCGATCATGTTCAATATGTTCAAAGGGCGCGTTGGTGTAGGCATTTCATCGCGGGCCCGCTACATCCTGAACATGACCCAGGTAACGGAGCCCATGGCGCGGTTGATCAGCAAAACGACTCAGTTCAAGGATATACAAGACCAGGTTTATGAAAACCAGTCGGGCCAGCTGCATGTGAATGGTATGGGTGAAATAGCGCTGACGCTTGGCGGTACCGTTTTCGACGATGAAACGGACTTCTTTAAAGTCGGTTTCACGGTCAAAAGGCTCATAGGCCTTTATAATGCACACGCCATTATCGAAAATTCATCCTACGACATCCAGCCCGACGCCAACTGGGAAAACAAGCGGCAGTATATTAATGTGAATGAAATCAACGTGCGCTATGCCCTCACGCGTGACGAAGGGTTTCAGAATATAAAACCCTCACCCGCGTGGCTGCTCGGCGGCGCGCCTCCGGGAAGCGGCTGGGGTTTCGACCTCGGAGCTGTTTACGAGTACCGGCCCGACGTCCACAAGGCCACTTACCGCGAAAGAGGCGAACGCAAACGCGACGCATCGAAGAACAAATACCTGTACCGCGTAGCCGTTTCCCTGACCGACATCGGCCGTGTGCATTTCAACAACCCGGCCTACATTCTGCAACAGGAAACCCACACGACGAACAAGGAATTCCGTTACGACACTTTCCAGAAGCTGAAAGGCTCGGAAGGCATATTCAATGCGATCAACTCCTCGCTGGACGGCGGGCAGCCTATCGCGCCGAATTTCAAATCGGTGTTGCCGATGGCCTTCCAGGCGAGTGTGGATTATAATGTAAAACCGAATGTGTACGTAAATGGGCTTTGGGTACAAAATCTGATTTCTCAGGGCGCATTCGGTATGAAAGCAGAGTCTTACATTGGCGTTACCCCGCGATACGAGCACAAATGGTACGAAATATCGGTACCGCTGTCGTTGATGAACCGTTACCGCACCCCTGCGATCGGTCTCGCGGGCCGCATTGGCCCGCTCTGGCTCGGCACCGACCACCTTACCGGGCTCCTGAATATCGGCAATCCACGGGCATTCAACTTATATTTCGGCATTTCCGGCGGACTGTTCCGCAAACCACCCGAATCTCAAAACCAATGCTGGCCGCCGCGCGATTCGTGGATTCGCCGCATCTTTTCCAAACGATAAATTCCGCTTCAACGTTATCAAAGGATATGGTACGATTTTTCTGACCATTCCTAAAAAACAAATCCATGAGAGAAGTACAAAAAACCAGGGAAGAATGGCAGCAGGAGCTTACCGGCCAGCAATGCTTTGTTCTGTTTGAAAAAGGCACCGAGCGGCCGTTTTCGCATCCTTATAATGACAATAAAGAAGAAGGCACCTACGTGTGCGCGGCATGCGGGACGCCCCTTTTCAGTTCCGAAACCAAATATGATTCCGGTTCGGGATGGCCGAGCTTTTTCATGCCGGTAGCCAAGGACAACGTGGAAGAAATTGTCGACAAAAGTCATGGCATGACCCGCACCGAAGTGGTTTGCAGAACCTGCGGCGGGCACCTCGGCCACGTGTTCAACGACGGGCCGAAACCCACGGGACTTCGTTACTGCATGAACGGAGCCGCATTGAAATTCCACAAAGCTGAATAGAATAAATCTTAGAAAAAGCCGGATTGAATCATATCTATCCGGCTTTTCTTATCTTTGACCCATTACGAACCAAAACGTTTGATGGAAGTTATCCGATCGTTTTTTACCAAAATCAGAACGCTGTTCCGGGCGATTCGTGCCTGGCTCGCCACACTCATCAACAGGATTGCTTACAAAATTACCGCACTTGTAACCGGCAAACCCAAGGCCGACAAGTTGTTCCACACCTATCGACAGAACAAGAAATCCGCGCGCAACTGGTGGGAGGACAATATCGATACCAGCTCGAAATACTACCGCCCGATCATGACGATCTGGAAAACAATCGCTTATGGGATCGTAGCATTCGGGCTCTATATTTTCTGTGTTGAAACCAACTTCCTCTGGCTCATGGGCAGCATGCCGAGCGTCGAAGACCTGCAAAATCCGAAAGTGGCGCAATCCTCGGAAATTTATACTGCCGACGGCATCATGATCGGGAAATTCTACACCGAAAACAGGACGCCGGTACCTTACAAACAGATTTCTCCTAACCTGGTAAAAGCATTGATCGCGACCGAGGATGCCCGCTTTTACCGGCACTCGGGTATCGACTACAAAGCGATGGCCAGCGTGGCCTGGGGCATTGCCACTGGTGCTACTGACCGCGGAGGTGGTAGTACCATTACACAGCAGCTTGCCAAAAAGCTTTTCAAAACGCGTAAATCCGGTGCGCGGGGGGTACTAGGCTACGTCCCAGGCCTCAGTACATTGATTTACAAAACCAAGGAATGGCTCACCGCCATTAAACTGGAAAGGAATTTTACCAAAGAAGAGATCCTGACCATGTATTTCAACACGGTCGACTACGGGAACAATACATATGGTATCAACACCGCTGCCAAATCATATTTCAGCAAATCGCCCGACAGCTTGAATGTGCAGGAATCGGCGGTGCTGGTGGGTCTGCAAAAAGCGACAACCACCTACAACCCGATCCGCAACATGAAGCGCTCGCTCGAACGCCGTAATGTGGTAATCGACCAGATGCGTAAATATGGCTACCTGAGCGCCAAGCAGGCCGATTCCATCAGCGCGTTGCCTATCGAGCTGAAAACCAAATTCGAGACGCCTTACGATGGTAATGCCAATTATTTCAAGAATGCGGTCGTTGATTTTGTTAAAAAATGGGGCGACGAGAATGGTTATGACCTTTATACCGATGGCTTGAAAATCTACACGACCATCGACTCGCGCATGCAGGAGGACGCCGAGGAGGCTATGACCCAGAAAATGAAGCAGCTGCAACGCGTTTTCGAAGATCACTGGCGTAACCAGAACCCCTGGCGCGACGAGCAGGGCAACGAAATCACCGATTTCCTCCCGAACGTCGTGAAGCGAACCAGCAAATACCGCACATTGGCCGCCAAATTCCCGAACAATCCCGACAGCGTGACCTATTACCTCAACAAAAAGGACACGATGACCGTCTACGACTGGAAAAACAGCGGGGAGATGACGAAATATTGGAGTTCGATGGACTCGCTCGATTACTATAAGCGCATTCTCCGCGCCGGTATGATGGCCATGAACCCGCAAACCGGGCAGATCAAGGCTTGGGTGGGCGGTTTGGACTACAATTATTTCAAATACGACGCCGTGAAGCAAGGCAAACGCCAGCCCGGCTCTACATTCAAGCCGTTCGTCTACACGACCGCAATCGACGACTCGTCATTTAATATGAACCCCTGCGACGAGATCGTGGACAAACCGTTTGAAAAAACTTACGAGGAAGACGGCGAGGAGAAAATCTGGAAACCGCGCAATGCAACGGGCACTTACACCTACGCGCCCATGACGCTCCGTCGCGCACTCGCGCAGTCGATCAACTCTGTGACAGCGGAACTTACCGACCAGGTAGGCGCAGCGAATGTAGTTCGGTATGCTAAAAAAATGGGCATTACCACGCCATTGAAGCCGGTTCCGTCAATCGGCTTGGGGCCATTCGATGTATCGCTTTATGATATGGTAGCTGCCTACGGTGTTTTCGCGAACAATGGTACTTACACCCAACCCATTCTCGTGACGAAAATCGAGGACAGCAATGGTAAGGTAATTGAAGAATTCCAACCGGAACACCGTCAGGCGATCAGCGAAGAATCCGCATTCCTGATGCTGCAAATGCTGCGTGCGGGTGTGGAAGAAGGCGGTGGCACATCTGGAAGTATCCGCTGGCGTTTCAACACGACACTGAACGGCAATGAGATGGGCGCCAAGACCGGGACTACATCCAATAACTCCGACGGCTGGTTCATGTGCGTCACGCGCGACCTCGTAGTGGGCGCCTGGGTAGGCGGCGACGACCGCAGCATCCACTTCCGGACGACAAATCTCGGTGAGGGTGCCAAAACCGCGTTACCGCTGGTAGGGGCATTCCTGGAAAAGGTTTATAAAGACAAATCCATCGAACCAGGGCCATTCCCGAAACCGAGTTTCAAAATATCCAAAACCTACAATTGCCCTACACAATGGGCACCGGCCGTAAGCGATTCACTGGGGATTGAAGGAGATAGTACTCCGGCAAAACGAAATGAAGAAGACGATTTCCTCATCGGGCCACCGCCAATTCCTTTGGATACTGGGAAGAGGAATTGAGTTTGGAGTTTATGAGTTCATGAGTTTATGAGTTCAGAGTTTAAAGTTCAAAGTTTAGGGTTCAGAGTCGAGAGTTCAAAGTTTAGGGTCCAGAGTTTCAACTTTTGACTCTAAACCTTTAACTCTAAACTCCCTACAAACTCCCAATCTTATGCACCTCCTTGTACTGTATCCGGTACAGGTTCGCATAAGCGCCATCTTTTTCGAGCAATTGTTCGTGGTTACCTTCCTCCACGATCCGTCCTTTATCTACTACGATAATCTTGTCCGCCTCCTGGATCGTCGACAGCCTGTGCGCGATCACAATCGCCGTGCGGCCATGCATTAAGTTCTCGATGGCGTGCTGAATGAGTTCTTCCGTTTCACTATCCACGGATGATGTAGCTTCGTCGAGGACGATGATCTTCGGATCATGCACCATTGCCCGTACGAACGAAATAAGCTGCCGCTGCCCTACCGAGAGCGTCGCGCCGCGTTCCATTACATTGTAGGTATAACCGCCCGGTAAGCGCTCGATGAAATCGTGCACACCTACCAGTTTAGCCGCTTCCACGATTTTTTCATGGGTAATGCTTTCGTTGCCAAGGCGGATATTGTTTTCAATCTTATCTGAAAAAAGGAAAACATCCTGCAACACCACACCGATGTTCTTGCGCAATGCATTCAATTCATAATCATGCACTTCCACCCCATCGACGTAGATATTCCCTTTATTAATGTCGTAAAAACGCGTGAGCAGGTTGATGATCGAGGACTTCCCGGCACCCGTGGCACCCACGAAGGCAATAGTTTCCCCTTCTTTTACTTTAAAATTAATATCCCTTAAAACGTACTCCTCGTCATTGTAAGCAAACCACACATTGTTGAATTCCACATTACCCTTGACCGATTCGGGTGCGAATGTGCCTTCATTGGCCGTGTACTCGTCGCTATCGAGCAGTTTCAGGATGCGGTCGGTGCTCACGATCCCCATTTGTAATGTGTTGAAGCGGTCGGCTAGCTGGCGTATCGGGCGAAAGAAAAGGTTGATAAACATCACAAATGCGGTAACCGTACCGAATGTGACCTCAGCGTCGAGAATCTGCTTCGAACCATACCATACCACCAGCCCGGTACCCGCCGCAGCGATGACATCCGCCACCGGATAATACACCGAATAATAGAGAATAGACCGGATGTTCGCATTGCGGTGTACTTTGTTGATCTCCCTGAACTTCTTGAATTCGATGTCCTCGCTACTGAAAATCTGCACGATACCCATGCCGGTAATGTGCTCCTGCACGAATGCATTGAGGTTCGAAACCGCCGCCCGCACTTCATTGAACGAGTCCTTGATCTTCTCCTTAAAAACGTAAGTACAGAAAAGCATCAGCGGGATCATCGAAAGGCTGATCATTGAGAGCTTCCAGTCGGTGTAGAACATCACGGCGATGATCAGCACCAGTTGCAGAATATCGCCTGCAATAGCCGCCATACCGTCGCTGAACACGTTAGAAAGCGTTTCCACATCCGAAATCGTGCGTGTTACGAGGCGGCCGATGGGTGTATTATCAAAGAATTTGAGCCTCAATCCGATGATCTTCTGGTACAATTGCACGCGGATATCGCGGATGATGTACTGCCCGAGCCAGCCCGACATATAAGTGTTCCAAAACTGTGCGATGCCCTGGAATAAGGTTACTACCACCATAACGATCAGCATCAACGTCAACTGCGAATAGTTGCCGTTGGCGATCGGCGTATCGATCGTGTATTTGATCAGCAGGGGCGTAAGCGGCGCGAGGACCGCATTGAGCAAAATAATGGCAATGAGCAGGTAAAACTGCTTCTGGTAAGGTCGAACGAATGTGTATAGACGCCTTAGGGTGGGAAGATCGAATATCTGGCCGCTTTTGGTTTCCTGGTTCACCGGGTAGCTATTAGGTAATACAGTGGTTGTTCTGAATCAACAATGCAAAGTTAGAAAATGTCACAGAGGGGATAAAAAATCTGGCAATCGGTGCATATCTTTTTCAAATACACTACATTAACGTTTCAAAGCCTCAATATAGTCAAAATGGAGCTGTTTCTGAGTTTATGTCTGGGAATCGGCCTGAGCGCAAGCTGCGGTTTCAGGATATTCCTGCCCATGCTTGTCGCGAATGTCGCGGCGATGAACGGCTGGATTTCGCCCGGAGAGCAATTCGGGTGGCTGAGTACCTGGACGGCCTTTTTCGCATTGGGAACAGCCACGTTGCTGGAAATTGCCGCCTATTACATTCCTTTTATTGATAACCTGCTCGATACCGTGGCTACGCCTGCGGCCGTGGTGGCGGGAACCTTACTGACCACTTCGTTCATCGAGATCGATAACCCGATGCTGCATTGGGGGCTCGGACTGATCCTCGGCGGCGGCACGGCCGGATTGATGCAGGCCGGTACGGGTATCCTGCGGCTCCTTTCGTCCAAAACAACGGCGGGTATCGGTAATCCGGTGGTTTCTACGGCCGAGAATGTCGCGTCCTTCGGGCTGTCGGGCCTGGCGGTATTTCTGCCGGTAATTGCCCTGGTGCTGGTAGTTTTGCTGGCCTTGTGGCTTTTGAAACGATTACTGAATTTGAAAAAGTCTTAATGCATGGTTTTCGTGTCTGATGCAATTCCGGTCCATTCGCTTCCCAAAACACCCAGCCAGGTTCCTGCATTAAAGATTTTCAGATTTAAGAACAGCACTGAAATCCAGCACGATGGGCCTTTTCAGGCCGGGCCGGTATCCCTACCCATTACGCCGCTCCCGACCGACGCTCCGCACCGTCATACCTATTACGAAATCCTTTTTATCGAAGAAGGGCAAGGCTTTCACGAAATCGACTTTCATTCCTACAATATCCAGGGAGCCGGACTGCATTTCCTGACGCCGGGACAAGTGCATTTGCTGACCTTTTCGAGCTCTTTCCAGGGTTATATCGTGGCATTTTCGGAGGATTTTTACACGTTTTATAATCCAATGAACCCGTCGCTTTCGCAGCTTCCGTTCTTTCAGCCCGCACGCCGGCAGCCGATCATCACATTATCGGAAAGCGACAAGCATTATTTCCACAACATCCTTGAAAACATGGTTACCGACCATTTGAGCGCCGAAACCGACCAGACGCTAATCGGAAGATATTTGGGATTGTTACTACAAAAATGCGCTTTCCTGACCCAGCATCATGCGCAGCCGGTTGAATCGCCTGCATCAAGCGTACCCGAACTCGCGGGACGTTTTCAGGAACTGGTGGAGAAAAATTTCCGGCAAATGCATGAAGTACAGCAATATGCCAGCCAGCTATCGGTTACGCCCGATTATCTGAGTAAAATCATCAAAAAACACCTCGGCATTTCCTGCCAGGAATACATTCTCGACAAACTGCTCCTCGAAGCCAAACGACTCCTGGTTTTCACCAATCTGAGCAGCAAGGAAATCGCCTACCATATCCATATGGACGACCCGTCCTATTTCAGCCGCATCTTCAAAAAGAAAACCGGACTCACGCCCAACGAGTACCGCGAACATGTTCGGAAAAGTACCATTTAATAGCAGATTTGTACCTTGCTATCCCTTTTTGCCGCAAATATCTTTGTATTATCCAAAATTAAAATGGCTAAATAATACTATTGATATAAGTTATGCAGATAAAAAACGAACTGACGGCAGCTTCCCTCCAACCGAAACTCGACCGGTTCTGGGAGGTTTCCGGCGAGAAAATCAAGCTCATTAACAAAGAGTACGACAACTCGAAAGGCACCCCGGTTTTCACCGTGAACGGCAAATACACCCTCCGCGGCTGGACGGAATGGACGCAAGGCTTCCAGTACGGTGCGGAAGTGTTGCAATTCGACGCAACCCGCGATGAAAGCTACCTTGCCAGTGCGCGCAGGAACACCGTGGATTTCATGGCCTCGCACGTAGGACATTTCGGTGTGCACGATCATGGTTTCAACAACGTGAGCACGTACGGCAACCTGTTGCGGCTGATGAACGAAGGGGTGATCCCGGAAAACGAATGGGAACGCAACTTCTATGAGATCGCATTGAAAGTGTCGGGAGCGGTACAGGCACGTCGCTGGACACCGATCAAGAATGGACAGGGCTTTATCCATTCATTCAACGGGCCGCACTCGTTGTTTGTGGATACGATCCGTTCGGTAAGGGCGCTGATGGTTTCCCATTTGCTCGGCCATAGTTTTATGGGTGAAAATGATTTAAAAACCAGCCTGCTCGAACGCGGAACGCTGCATTCCATTGCTACTGCCAACTATTCCGTTTACTACGGCGAAGGCCGCGACAGCTACGATCTTTGGGGACGTACGGCGCATGAAAGCGTGTTCAATACCAACGACGGCAACTACCGCTGTCCAAATTCCCAGCAAGGCTTTTCGGGCTTCACTACCTGGACGCGTGGCCTCGCGTGGGCGATGCTGGGCTTCGCAGAGCAGCTCGAATCACTCGCCAGCTTCTCCGATGAAGAACTGGCACCCGTAGGCGGTCGTGCTGAAATCGAGCGCATTTACCTCAAAGCGGCGCAAGCGACCTGCGATTTTTACATTGAAAACACAGCATCCGACGGCATTCCTTACTGGGATACCGGCGCCCCACAAATTCATAAACTCGGCGATTATACTTCCCGCACCTCCGATCCTTACAACGAATTCGAGCCGATCGACAGCTCGGCGGCGGGTATTGGCTCGCAAGGCCTGCTTCGTTTAGGTAAGTATCTGAATGACAAAGGCCAAACCGAAGCGGGCAACCGCTATTGGCAAGCTGGCCTCACGGCTATCGACGCTCTTTTCGCCGAGCCTTACCTCTCAACCGATCCCACGCACCAGGGTTTGATCCTGCATTCGATTTACCACCGTCCGAATGGCTGGGATAATGTACCTGCCGGACAAAAAATCCCGAATGGTGAATCAAGCATGTGGGGCGATTACCACGCGCGGGAAGTAGCGCTTTACCTCCACCGGATCAATAAGGGGTTGCCTTATTATTCGTATCTGGGCGCAGTGAAGTAACGTAACTGTCAGGCTGACAGTGCCGACTTCACATTTAATTAAAGTCATACCAACAATAACCACATCTCCGAATTGGAAAACATAACACTCGACCGGTGCTGTATTCACACCATTACGACCAAACCCTGGGGTCTTTCGGAGGCGGTGGAAAATTACGCGGCCGCTGGCGTGAAAGGCATTAGCGTATGGCAGAATGCTACGGAAGGTATCGGGCCGCACCGGGCGGGCGAAATCATCCGGGCTGCCGGGCTGGAAATCGTTTCTTACGTACGCGGCGGCTTTTTCCCGCATACAAGCAGCGCCGGGCGCGCACAGGCGATCGACCATAACCGCAAGCTCCTCGAAGAAGCCGCGGCCTTGGGAGCCCCGATGATCGTGCTGGTATGCGGCGCCTCGCCGGATCAGTCACTGGAAACTTCCCGCGACCAGATCCGTGAGGGCATTGCCGCCATTCTGCCGCTGGCTGAAAAACTGGGAGTGAAGCTGGCCATCGAGCCGTTGCACCCGATGTACGCCGCCGATCGCTCGGCCATTAACACCATGGCGCAGGCTAACGATATGGCGGAGCATTTCAAATCTCCTTTCGTGGGCGTGGCTGTGGATGTGTACCACTTGTGGTGGGATGGTGATTTGGAAAAAGAGATCGCGCGCTGCGGCGCGAATGGGAACCTGCTCGCGTACCACGTGTGCGACTGGAAAGTGAATACCATTGATCTTTTGAATGACCGGGGCTTAATGGGTGAAGGGTGTATTGATTTGAAAAAAATCAGGGGCTGGGTAGAGGCTACGGGTTTCAATGGCTTTTGCGAGGTGGAGATTTTCTCGAATATCCATTGGGCGAAGGACCAGCATTTGTTCCTTAGTGAGGTAACCGAATCGTTTGTCAGAACAGTGTAAAAGATAATGGCGCGAAGCTCTTGCTTCGTGCAAAACTATTCGCAGGCCTCTGGCCGGCATTAATAAGCGTAACGTAAATCAAGTCGGCCGGAGGCCTCCAACATAGCGGGCACGAAGCAGGAGCTTCGCGCCATTAAACAAAAACAACAATGACAACACATACCATAGGCATTATCATGAACGGCGTAACCGGCCGTATGGGTACCAACCAGCATTTGCTGCGTTCTATCAAAGCCATTATCGAGCAGGGCGGAGTGAAAGTTTCGGCCGACGAGGTGATTATGCCCGACCCGATCCTGGTAGGCCGTAACGAAGCCAAGCTGCAAGCGCTTTGCAAGCAATCGGGTGTGCAGAAATATACTACCGACCTGGATTCGGTCATGTCCGACCCGCATTACCAGATCTATTTCGATGCGCAGGTAACCGGCCGTCGTGCTGCGGCTGTGAAGAAGGCTATCGAAGCTGGAAAGCATATTTATTGCGAAAAACCAACCGGTACCACTACCGAGGAAGCATTGGAGCTGTTTGAACTTGCGACGAAAGCCGGTTTGAAAAACGGCGTCGTGCAGGACAAACTGTGGTTGCCGGGTTTGGTAAAATTGAAAAGACTGATGGAAGCCGGTTTCTTCGGCAAGATCCTTTCCGTACGCGGCGAGTTTGGTTACTGGGTTTTCGAAGGAACCAGCATTCCGGCTCAGCGCCCTTCGTGGAACTACCGCAAGGAAGATGATGGCGGCATTATCGTGGATATGCTCTGCCACTGGCGTTATGTGCTGGATAACCTGTTCGGCAATGTAAAAGCCGTTTCCTGCCTCGGCGCGACGCACATTCCTGAGCGCGTAGATGAGAATGGCAATACCTATAAATGTACCGCCGACGACGCCTGCTACGCCACATTCGAGCTGGAAGGTGACGTGATCGCACATTTCAACTCATCCTGGACGGTGCGCGTACGGCGCGACGACCTGCTCACGCTGCAAGTGGACGGAACACATGGCTCGGCCGTTGCCGGTCTGCGCGATTGCTACGTTCAGCATTACGGCAATACGCCGAAACCAGTTTGGAACCCGGATATCGCTCAGCCGATTCCCTTCTTCGATGGCTGGTCGAAAGTGCCCGAGCAAGAGATTTATGACAATGCATTCAAAGCACAATGGGAGCTTTTTCTCAAACATATCGTAAAAGACGAGCCATTCCCATGGGATCTGAAAGCGGGTGCGCGTGGTGTGAAACTCGCCGAAAAAGGGCTTGAAAGCTGGGAAAAACGCCAATGGGTTGACGTGCAGGATCTATGAAAAAGACCGCACTCATTACCGGCGGAAGTCGCGGTATCGGTTTCGGCATTGCCAAAGCCCTTGCCAAAGAAGGATATAACCTGGCCATCAACGGCGTCCGCGATGAAGCGGGCGCTGCCGATGCCCTCAACGAATTGCGCGAACTCGGTGCGGAAGTGGCGTATTGCCAGGGTAGCATTGCCAGCGCAACAGATCGTGAGGCCATTATCGAAAAGGCCTATTCCGTTTTCGGGCAGATCAATTTGCTCGTCAACAATGCCGGCATTGCACCGCGTGTCCGTCTGGACATTCTCGAAACCACTGTCGAGAATTACCAGGAAGTGATGACGACCAACCTCGAAGGCCCGTTCTTTTTTACACAAGCCATTGGCAAGAGAATGGCGCATGCCAAAGAGAATAACCATGCATTCGAGGCAGCTATCATTTTCGTAACCTCCATTTCGGCCACGGTGGCGTCCATTAACCGTGGAGAATATTGTATTTCAAAAGCCGGGCTTGCGATGACCAACCTGCTTTTTGCTGTGAGAATGGCTGAGTACAACATTCCGGTATACGAGATCCGTCCGGGTATTATTTCCACCGACATGACTTCCAAAGTACAGGAGAAATACGATAACCTGTTCCAAAGCGGCATTGCATTGCAACCACGCTGGGGCACGCCCGAGGATGTAGGCAAAGCCGTAGCCTCGTTAACGAGAGGCGATTTCCCCTACTCCACCGGCCAGGTAATCGGTGTAGACGGCGGAATGCTGATTGACCGGCTTTAAGCGCACGACGCCGAAAACAACAAATCGGCGGTCAGCCGTCGGCCGTCAAAAGAATTGATTGACATTTAACCAACCCCAAGCGGACGGCCAATGGCCAAACGCCGAAGTAAAACCTAACCCTATGTCAACAACAACAACCAACAATCCCCAACCATCGCTGCTCTCGCAGTTATTGCAAATACCTGTGATAGTGGCTGCATTGGGCTATCTGGTCGACATGTACGACCTATTTCTGTTCAGTGTGGTGCGGGTGCCGAGTCTCAAAGCATTGAATGTTGCCGACGATCAACTGCTCAACGAAGGCATCAACTTATTGAATTACCAAATGGCGGGAATGCTGATTGGCGGCGTGTTGTGGGGGGTGATCGCGGATAAGAGAGGTCGGCTTTCGGTACTTTTCGGGTCGATTATCATGTATTCGCTGGCCAATATCGGTAACGGGTTTGTCACTTCGCTTGATCAGTACGCGATTCTTCGCTTTATTGCGGGCGTTGGGCTGGCGGGTGAGCTTGGGGCGGGAATTACGCTCGTAACCGAAGTATTACCGAAAGAAATCCGCGGCTATGGTACCACATTGGTGGCTACACTCGGGGTTTTGGGTGCCATTCTGGCCTACTTCGTAGCCGATTTGTTTGCATGGCGCATATCCTATTTTGTAGGAGGCGGCATGGGTTTGCTGCTTTTGGTATTGCGTTTCAATGTTTTTGAATCCGGAATGTTCAAGCATGCGAAAGAACGTTCGGTGGTTCGCGGCAATATATTCATGATCCTCACCAACGGAAAGCGCCTCGGTAAATACCTGATGGCGATCCTGGTAGGCTTGCCGATCTGGTTCGTGGTGGGAATTCTCATTACATTCTCCCCTGAATTCGGGGCCGCGAAAGGCATTGAAGGGATTAATGCGGGAAAAGCAGTAATGCTGGCTTTTTCAGGGCAGGTTGGCGGAGATATCGTCAGTGGGTTACTAAGTCAGTATATGCGGAGCAGGAAGAAAGTGATCAGGCTGTTTATCGTCTTGTCGCTTGCAATGGTGATCGGTTATTTGCTAATTCCAATGCAGGATTTGTTCTCCTTCTACTTGCTTTGTACCTTGCTCGGATTCTGCAATGGTTACTGGACATTGTTCATTACTATTGCGGCGGAATTGTTCGGTACAAATCTGCGGGCAACCGTAGCGACGACGGTACCCAATTTCGTGCGCGGCGCGACCATCCCGTTGGCTGCATTGTTTGTGAGTTTCAAACCCGACCTGGGTGTGATCCAGAGCGGGCTGGTAATAGGTATAGCGACGGCCGTAGTGGCATTGCTGGCCTTATATTTCCTGGAAGAGACATTTACAAAGGATATGGACTTTGTAGAAAAAGAATAGTTTCGGTTTTAGTTTTAGTTAAAAGCGGCCCCCACAGATGGAGGGCCGTTTTTTTTAACAGTTATTAACACTATTCCAAGCAACGTTCCCCCACCGATCTCCGACTCTTGGTTACAAATTAGATATAGCCATGAGATACCGCTTAATTGCTTATGCTGGGAATCAACCACTTGTCCCACCCGAAAATCCGCTCGTGTACTTTGAACGCCAGGGTACACGGGCACCATCTTACCTTTGTCCCGTTCTTAAAATAGAACAAAACTTATAGCCATAAAAATAAAATAGTCATGAAAACAACAGTCAAAACCTTCATCTGCGCATTTGCGCTTGCAGCCGCTTCTTTCACTGCCCAGGCGGGCGACAAAGAAGCCAAAAAAGCTTCCACTTTCGGAACCGGCATTTACGCCACCAAAACCGGTAAAATTAACGTCCTCGTCGACAAAGGCAGTACAGATTCCAAAACCACATTGCTACTCAGAGACGCCGAAGGAACCGTAGTATACCGTGAGACAGTTGCGAGAGACAACAAAAAATTCGGCCGTACCCTGAACCTCGACGCGATGGAGCCAGGTAAATACAAACTGGACATCATCAGTGGCAACGAAGTTCAAACCAAAACTTTCGAAGTGGCCGATCAAAAAATCGAACGTATTCTGACAGTTAAATAAGGTTCAAATACATAGTACCCGGGAGGCCGTCTCAAATCAATTTGGGGCGGTCTGTTGTTTTAGCCCGTTATAGAAAATTCGTTTTCCGAATTTTGTGAAGTTATGGGCAAAGTTGATCGGAATGGGCTGCTGGTAGGGCAAGCAAGCCTATCTAGGCCGCTTTTTTCCTAATATTCTGTGCTATTGCAATCAATCCCCATTCGATCTCAACCTTTTGCTTGCCACGGAGCATGAACCGGCGGAAGTTGTGGTTATTTTTAATGTTACCAAAAACAGGTTCAACATCAAAGCATCGCTTCTTTCGCTTGATGATTCCTTCTTCACTTTTCAGTAGCCGGTCTGCTTGCTGTTTTTGCCTTTCCAGATTGACATTGACTTGAATAATCCGGTTGCCTTTGGATTTATGGCAGGCACCGTTCAAAGGGCAGTTGTCACAGTTATTAGCCTTATACATCCGGGCGCTTTGTACGAAGCCCGTTGCGGTTCTGTTAATCTTGTTGCCAATGTATTGCATCTTCTGTCCCATGGGACAGATGTAATGATCGCCCTGGGGATTATAGTGGAGCTTATCAGCGCTGAACGGGTGCTTTTTATTGAAGCTTTTGTGCTGCCGCTTGTCAAAGAGGCCATACTTCACGTAAGCGGCGATTTGCTTTTCTTCTAGCAACGTGTAGTTCTCTTCTGATCCGTACCCGGCATCAGCAGTCAATGATTTTAACGAACTGCCAAAGCTTTCTTCATATTGGTCAAGATGCGCAGCCAGTGTATTGGTGTCGGTCGGGTTAGAGTGGATGCTGTAATTAACAACAAATTGGTTGGAGGTTGATATCTGCACATTGTAGGCCGGCTTCAACTGACCATTACGCATGTGATCCTCTTTTAACCTCATAAAGGTAGCATCCGTATCGGTCTTGCTATAACTGCGGTCCGCCGCTGCGGTTTCGCTCGCCCAAAATCGCCTCCTGCTGCTCATAGCGGGCGATATTGGACGGGTAGTGCTTGGTCACATAACCCAGTTTAGCCTTCATCTTCTTGTCAATATTCTCCTTTTTGCCCAACACCTGATTAAGCTTATCAACTGTGTCCTGGACCTTTTCCTTGCTGATCGTAGTGAAGTCGGGCGGGTCGGGAAGGCTATCTTCGGCCGTGGCCACGCTCTGGGCATATTCCCAGATATGGGCTAACTGTTTCTTGATCTTTTCCTTATTAGTAGCAATCGCCTTCCGCCAGACAAAAGTATATTTATTGGCATTCGCTTCGATTTTAGTCCCATCGGTATAGACCTCTTCAATGCTCAACAGACCTTCCTGGGCAAGTAATAGCACCACTTC
>NZ_FNAN01000022.1 GCF_900101885.1 Dyadobacter soli
TGTCTTGGTATTAAGCCATCTGCGGCGTTTGATGTGAAGGAAGACCTTATGGCCCCGAATTGGAAAATCCTGAACAGTAATCATCGGAAAGAACCCTTTGGAGAGCAAATTCTTCCTCTCCGGGTCATTCTCATCCGCATTCTTCTCATCTATATGCACGTGAAATACTCCATCCTGACGGTCGATGGATGTCAATTCAAAATTTTCAAGGATAAACTCTGGTAATAGAAACTGGATAATAGGCAAGAAACTCTCCAAAACGAACTAGGTTGATTAAAAACACAAACCTAGAAAATCCTATGCGCTCCACAAGTTTTTGATTTGATCCGCGATGGGCATGGAGCATTGCCGCGTCTGCGCCGAGATGTGCAGGTTGTGTGCGGCAAAGTGCGAAACGATGGCTACGGCTGTCTGAAATGGGCGTAAAAAAAACACGCAGGTTTCAAAATGAACCCGCGTGTCAAATTACACTTCATCAACAAACTAAAAACCAAATAAAACTAATACGAAAAAAATCGCTTGTCAAGTTTTTTTTGCTGTAGGAGGGGGATTCGAACCACCCACGGTGCGGTTAGCTACGGTACAAATACTGTTGGTGGTCCACCCCAGTCGACTTGCGTCGGCATTATGCCGCGTTTATCCCTTATTCACCACCCCCGAGACAGGAGGGCATGGCTGCCAATTTCATCACCCTACAATGTGATCCCGAATTGAGTAAAAGCGATATTGCTACCAGCTTTTTCTAATTTGGTTCTGCAAAACTAAAACTTCTGATCTGAATTATAAAATATTTTCATTTAAAATTGTTAAAATTTACGATTCTTTCATAAATTGACTCTCATTGTTGCAAAGAATTCAAACTTTCGACACGGAATGCATAAATATTCAGATATTGATAATACCGACCTCCGCATCCTTTCGCTGCTGATTGAGAACGCAGCGTTACCGTACACGGAAATCGGAAAGCGGGTGTTTGTCTCGGGTGGGACGGTGCACGTGCGCATGAAAAAACTGGAACAAATGGGTATCGTAAAGGGCTCCCAGCTCGTGATCGATCCTACGAAGCTGGGTTGGGATATCAGCGCGTTCCTGGGAATCTACCTCGACAAAAGTTCGTTATACGAGCAGGTTGCAACCGAGCTGGAAGGCATACCCGAAGTTGTGAATATCCATTATACCACGGGGATTTACAGTATCTTCCTTAAAATCGTTTGCAGAGACACCGGGCACCTCCGCGAAATCCTTCACGATAAGATACAAAAGGTGAATGGCATCCAGCGGACGGAGACCTTCATTTCACTCGAAGAGCGCATTAATCGCTCTATTCCATTGGCAGAGAGTTAGTTGGAAATTTCTCTTGATCTCATTAAAAGAAATTTGTAGATTTGTGTTGTATATATAAAAAACTTATATATATTTGCTATATAAAAATTTCACTCATGGAGAATAACACAACGAGTAACGAGTATGTACGGGGTACATTAAAAACCATCGTGTTGAATTTGCTTGCTGAGCACGACCGGATGTATGGTTATGAGATTACCCAGGAAGTAAAAGACAGAACAGGCGGAGCTATTGCCCTGACGTTCGGCGCGCTTTACCCCGTGCTCCATAAACTGGAACAGGAGGGTTTGTTGCTGACCGAGTCGGTGGAGGTGGACGGACGCCTTCGGAAATATTATTCCCTTACGCACCGTGGTAATGAAACTGCGCGTACTAAAACCAATGACTTAGAGCGTTTTATAGATGCTGTAAGACTGCTGCTGGCTCCCAAAAATCTGGCAACCGAATAAACACAGTTACATGGCTAATCTCTAAACAGATCGATCTATGAAACGCCTTCAGGAAAATCGCATTGACCAAATAAGCAAGTATTTGCAGGCAAACAAGCTGGACCCGGAATTGCTTCCGGAGATTCTCGATCATCTGGCTTGTGAAGCGGAGGAAAGTCTTTGGGATGGCAAGCCATTCGAGCAGGTTTACCACAATATGGTAAAAACGGCTGATGCGCAAACCCTCCTGAATCTGAGTGTTGATCATCAAAATCTATTAGCCATGGAAAAATCTTTGAATGACATCGTCTTC
This sequence comes from Dyadobacter soli, assembly GCF_900101885.1. GTDB lineage: Bacteria > Bacteroidota > Bacteroidia > Cytophagales > Spirosomataceae > Dyadobacter > Dyadobacter soli. The sequence continues at coordinate 2,086 of NZ_FNAN01000022.1, forward strand.
GAGAACCGTAACAAATCGTACGGTGCGTATGATCTGAGAAAAGGTTATGGTCAGACCGTCCAGCGGGCGGTGGTGATGGGGGTTGCGTTTTTCTTGTTGCTGGTAATGTTCCCGAAACTATACGCGGAACTCGTTCCAGATCTCAAATCGGACGCCATTGCGTATGAAGTGTCGGTGACTCCGATAGACATCAAAATGGAAGAGCCGCCCGCTGCGCCTCCGGCCAAAGAGGAGCCTGCCCCGGTCCAGAAGGCCGTGAAATCCCTGACACCAGAAGTACTTCCGGATGAAAAGGTAATGATTGAAGAATTGCCACCGGTAGTAGAAGATTTGCAAAATGCGCAGCCTTCAACCGAAACGGTGGACGGCGTCGAGAACCTGGACGTGATCGCGCCACCAGTAGAAAATGCACCGGCAGCGAAAGCGGATGTTGCGGGAGTTGCGCCTAAAAAAGAAGAAACTTTTACGTATGTAGAACAGTCGCCACAATATGCAGGCGGTAATGAAGCGATGGCGGCTTTCCTGCGCAAAAATCTTAAATATCCGAGACCGGCCACCCAGGCTGGCGTACAGGGAAGGGTATTTGTACAATTTACAGTAGGTTCTGATGGAAAAATAGAGAATGCGACCGCAGTGAAGGGCATCGGGTTTGGTTGCGATGAGGAAGCGGTGAGAGTGGTGAAGATGATGAAAGACTGGATGCCTGGCAAGCAGGCCGGCGTTCCGGTACGGGTTAGATTTACGCTGCCGATCGCATTTCAACTGGACTAGTCATCGCTCACTTGCGTAGATGCCTCCCTGTTATTGAAGAAAATCCTCGCTTCGGCGGGGATTTTTTCGTTTTTTTGCATTGTTAAAATTTTTTCTTCCAATAAACCGGCTTACGGCCGTATTTGCGAGTAACCATTTCAGTGTGAGTAATTAATGTATGCGATAGTTGATATTGAGACCACAGGCGGAGGAGGGACTTCACGCATTACCGAAATTGCTGTTTTCAGACACGATGGTACCCGGGTCGTCGATTTCTTCCATTCGCTGATCAACCCGGAAATGTACATTCCACCATTCATCACCCGCCTTACGGGTATCGATAATGAAATGGTGAAGGATGCACCTACTTTTTATGAAGTTCAGGATGCCGTGAGGGCCATGACGCGTGACGCCTGGTTTGTCGCGCACAATGCCAAGTTCGATTATGGCTTCATCAAACGGGAATTCGGTGCGCTGGATGAATATTTTCAACGCGATTTATTGTGTACCGTTCAGCTGAGCCGGAAAATCTTCCCAGGCCTCAAATCGTACAGCCTCGGTAATCTCTGTGAAAGCCTGGAAATCATGATCGAAAACCGTCACCGCGCCCACGGCGACGCCGAAGCGACCGTGCGACTCTTTGAAAAATTATTAATGAACGACCGGCAGAAGCTCATCCCGATGGACATGTTTCAATAGTAAAATTCTCCACGGAGCTTTCATGGAATGGTTTTTGAAGTTAAATAAACATCACTAACCTAAATGATTCCTTCTCATGAAAGCTTACATCAATCTTCTGATAATCCTCCTTCTTTCATTCACGCTTACCAGCTGCGAACTGATCGGCGACATTTTTAAAACCGGTGTCTGGACGGGCGTAATCCTCGTCGTAGGTATCATCGCCATCGTGATCTGGCTGCTTGCCAAGGCATTCGGCGGTGGCTCGCGGTGATGGTTTGAAAAAGATTCTGTTTGAAACATAAAAATCATGCAGGTGCTTGCATCTGAAAATTCTCCGTTTCATCTTTGCACTCCTCAAACGGGGGCCGGGATTCAAAAAGTGAATCCGGTAATGATTGAAATGGGGGATTAGCTCAGTTGGCTAGAGCGCTTGCATGGCATGCAAGAGGTCGTCGGTTCGAATCCGATATTCTCCACTTGATAATCAACCACTTACAAATGTTTTGTAAGTGGTTTTTTTATTTAGGTCGAACATAGGTCGAACATTTTTTCTAGGATTTGGCGAGTTTTTTTGAGCATTCGAGGTACCACAATTACTAATTTTAGATTTTGCAGTTAGTCATTTGTAGGCCGCTTGTATGTCGTCATTGGCTCCTCCTCTATGAAGACGAGATTGCCTTATTAGTCTACCAAAAATAAAACGTTGAAAAACAGTTATGTAAGTGGTGGGGCCCTGCTATAACCATTTAAGTTCCCTATCTTCCTGAATGGAAAACAAACATCTAGTAGGGTCGGTGGTCTCGTTGTTAACGGACCCCAGGAAGCGGTTGACGGTCAACAAGTATTTGAAGCGTATTTACTATTGTGAGGAAATCGGCGACGGTGACAAAAAGATGTTGTCTTTTTTTGAAAGGGAATTGATTCCGATTCCATTGAACTGATCGATTTAATAAGACTGTGTGCGGCGAGCCCAAAATGCAATTTTCTAGGGCTCGCTTTTTGTTTGCTGCCCTTCACCTGCTTACGACCCAGCCTTAAGGGGTTTTAACTGTGGCTAGATTTTTGCTTCAATTGACCACCCACCAATCATCGCCCACAAATCAACAGAGACGGAGAAATCATCATTATTGAGGATAACGAAGAGGATAGAAATGTGCTCGAATACGTATTTGAAAAGCTGAGCTATCCCGACAGGAGGGCATATTTCAAGGATGGAGAGTCAGCGTTAGCCTATATGAATGCACCCTATGCCGAACCCTTCCTTGTATTGTCTGACATTGATCACTCGTATACAGATGGTGCCGATCTTAACACCCAGCTTAGCACCGACATTGAAATCAGGCGAACAGGCATCCCTTATCTTTATCTGACGAATAGGGCAAATCACGAGCTGATAATTGATGCATACGATAAAATGGCATAAGGCTTCTTTATTAAACCCAATTCACCAAAGGAACTTGTTTCGACGCTGAAAGCCATCACAGTTTATTGGCTGGCATATGCTATTTCCTCTTGAACGTCGGGGGGCGGCGCAGTGGTGGCTCTTAGTAATCTATGGCTATCTCAACAGTAGATAACCAACGCGTGTGGAGGTATTGTTAAGCGGATTGCCTTCCCGTTTCTCGCTTCAATATTTAATTCTGCCGGGCTCAAGTTCGAGGCAAACAAGCACTTCATCGAGCTATCAATAGGGTGCATCACATCATCGACTGTGACGTATACACTAGCGTTATTTTCCTGGTCTAAATTCATAGCGCATAGTATTTCATGGTCGTCCAAGATGCGCGACCTCGCGATTACCTCCTTATCGCCGGTTTCGTCATCCGGGTAGCCAAAAATGGTTCCATTCCGGGATGTCGACCGGAGAAAAAAGGCTCCGGATATGAACGTAAGGTATTTTCGAATTAAGCTTTCAAGCCACCCCTTATGAGACGGGCGCAACTTTTCCAGACAGTGCTCACGGACACCTCAGAAGTCAGGATCTGACTGGATGTCGAGCAGGTTTTGCATTACAGAAGTCAAGTTTAGCGGAATGTTCCTTGAAGGTAGTTGTTTTTTGACGAAATAAAATATTATTCTAAATTTTTCCAATAATATTTTTATTGTCAAAATTTTATTTTACATTTGATAAATATTTTAAAATAAAAGTATGAATATAGGAACGGTTAAGTTTTTTAATGATACCAAAGGTTTTGGTTTCATTGCTCCGGAACATGGCGGAGCTGATGTTTTTGTACACACTACTGGTCTCAATGATGATATCCGTGAAAATGACAGTGTGTCTTACGATGTGGAAGAAGGTAGAAAAGGCCTGAACGCAGTTAATGTAACCATTATCTAAGCGGCATAAACATACAAAGCAATAGAAATCCTCCCGGTGCGGAGGATTTTTTGTTTTTTAGACCATACAGATGAAATTCAACATCCCGAAATATCCGAGATCGTTATCGCGAACAGTAGCGCAGCTATTAACAGATCTGCCAGCTGCCCTTTTGAGTAAATCGCTGCTTTGCCTGACCTCACTCCTCTCTGTTTTACTTTCCTTATTGCTCCGGTTTATACTGCAATACCGGAAAACAGTAATCCTTAAAAACCTGACAAGTTCTTTTCCCACCAAATCCCCTTTGGAGATCCGCAGGCTTACGAGCGCCTATTACCGTCATATGAGCGATCTTTTGCTCGAACCTTTTTTGTTTTACCTGGCGCCTGAAAGGCTTAGAAAGCGCCTGGCGAAGTATATCAACCCGGAAGTTCTGGAATCGCTCCATGCCGACCAGCGACCGGTGATAGTCCTCGCGTCGCATTATGGAAACTGGGAGTACCTGATTAATCTTCCGCAAGTGACGGACTATCCGGTCTACACAGCTTACTCGCCGATCAAAAATGGTCTGCTCGACAGGATGATGATCAGGTTGCGTTCGTTCCTGGGAGTCAAACTTATTCCCAAGAAGGGATTTTACCGGCAAGCGTTGTCGCTGTTGCGCCAAACTGCTATCCCAAACTTACTGGTGGTCATCGCAGATCAGCGGCCTGCACCTGGCAGCGATAAATTTCACATTTCATTCCTGGACCAGGATACTGCCGTTCAAACGGGAGGAGAACGGATGGCGGCTTCATCGCAGGCGGCAGTCGTGTACGTTGAATCCCAAAAAAGGTCTCGTTTCAGCTACGAGTTCACATTTCGGCTGATGGAGCACCTTGACCGGTCAACGCCTTTGAGCATTACAAAATCCTACTATCATTTTCTGGAAAAAAGCATCAGCCGCGCGCCATCTTACTGGCTATGGTCACATAACCGGTGGAAAATTCCGGCGGCGGGTGCTATCCATTCATCTTAAATATTGATCATGGCCGTACATCTCATTCGGAAAGACACCATTTTTCAACCTGATTCGAGCCGGGTCATTGCGCGATTTCTATACAATGGCGAGGATAGGAGTAAAGAACTGATATCGATTATTCTCGCGCTTGATGCAGGCAGCCAGGTACGGCAACTGAACAGCGTTCTGAGAAAGTACGCGAAACGGCACCGGAATATCCTCAAAGTATTCGAACGACATTTTCGGAAGCTGGAAGTTCTGCTCAACGCCATGCAAATAGACCCGCAGGATATGGAGACGAACCAACGTCTGCTGATCGGTGCCTATTTCACGATGGAATACTCCATCGAAGCTGCGGCCTTTTTCAACCCGTCGATTGTGGCCGATCCCGATCAATCCGGGGTCGAACCGGGTGAAACGCGGGTGATCCTCAGCTTTCGGGCTACGGGGGAAGGACATATATCATCTATTGTATTCCGTTCTGCACTCATTGACCAAAACGATGATATTGTCATCGATACGCCTGGCCGGTTACTCGATTCTCCCGAGCATGTGCGCAACCACATCTATAAGAAAAAGTCGTTTCTGTCAAAATTGGGTGAAATGCAGGATTTGGATAATCTTGCGTATCCGGCTTTGGAAAGAAAGTTGACCGAGACTTTTACGTACGAAGAACTCAAACGGTATGTGGAAGAAACCAGCGGGTTGTCGGAGATGGACATCGCGGGCGCGGTGTTTCTCCGCGAGGTAATGTGGCTGGCCTCTTCGCACTATGAAATGGATTTTTCCCTTGATACCGACATCTCAGAACGTGTGATCTTTCCCATCGCCGATACGGAAAAAAGAGGTATCGAAGACGCGAGGTTTGTCTGTTTCACCGATGACAAGCAAGAGCGGACCTACTATGCTACCTACACGGCGTACGATGGCGTCAATATCCTACCCAAGCTCTTGACTACCCGCGACTTCTATCATTTCAAAGTACTGCCGCTGCACGGAGAGATTGCGCAAAACAAGGGAATGGCACTTTTTCCCCGCAAGATCAAGGGTAAATACGCCATGCTTTGCCGTATCGACGGCGTAAATAATTACATTGCCTATTCGGATAATATCAGCGTTTGGCGCAAGGCCACGTTGATCCAGACACCCAAATTCCCCTGGGAATTCGTTCAAATCGGCAATTGCGGCTCACCCATTGAAACCCGGGCCGGATGGCTGGTATTGACCCACGGAGTCGGCCCGATGCGGGAGTACGTGCTAGGTGCATCGCTGTTTGAATTGGAAAGTCCTGAAAATGAGATAGGGCGTCTGATTAACCCCCTACTGATCCCCAATGCAAGCGAGCGCGATGGTTATGTGCCGAATGTCGTGTATTCCTGTGGCGCATTTGTGCACAATCAGAGTCTGATTATCCCCTATGCGACTTCCGACTATGCTTCTACTTATGCAGTGGTCAATTTAGAAGAATTATTAGAAGACCTTATCGTCGACAAGAACTAATGCCGGAGAATTTCTTCGTAGACGCTCATGTAATTGTCCACCATCTTTTCTTTCGAAAACATCGCCTTCGCCCATTGGCGGCATTCCTGCCTGTCAAGCTGTGCAACCCTTTTTACAGCCTGAACGGCCTCACCGATTGTATGGACCAGGAACCCGGTTTTCCCGTCGATAATCAGCTCGCACATCGAGCCACGGTTAAAGGCGATCACCGGTGTACCGCAGAACATCGATTCTGCGACGCTTAAACCAAAAGGTTCGTCGAACTGGATCGGGTGAAGCAGAGCGAGCGCCTTTCCGAGTAACGTTTTCCGCTCGGATGGCCCGACGTTCCCAATATAAAAGACTGATCTTTCGTCGACGCAGGGCTCGATCTTTTGCTCGAAATAGGCATCGTCCTGAATCAGCCCCGCTATTAGCAGGACTTTCCCTGACTCTCGGGCTATTTGAATCGCTTCCAGCGTTCCCTTTTCGGGATGAATACGTCCGAAAAACAGCAGATAATCTTGCGGGTTTCTCTCGAAAGGGAAATCCTTGCCGTCGACACCGTTATAAACTGTTGCAATGTAGTCCAGCTCGTCGCTACGATCGGCATTGCTAATGGATGCGTAAAAACATGATCCGTTATACTTCCGGTAGACATCCAGGATTTTCGGGGATGAAAACCCATGGATCGTCGTCAGCATTGGGGTCCGGATGAGTTTGGAGTAGGTTAATGGGAGAAAATCGAAATGATTGTGGATCAGATCAAATCGGGAGGCATTTTCCATCAAATGGCTGATGTGCAGACATTCGGCCACTTTTGGGTCGATGTCCCTGTCTTCCGCATAGGGAGCGTGCGAGGTTCCTTCCAGTTTTGCCGTAGTCATCGAATCGGTTGTGGCAAAAAGCGTTACATCTACCCCCTTCTCGACGAGCCCCTCCGTCAGATACGAGGCCACCTGCTCCCATGGCCCATATTGCCGGGGCGGCGTACGCCATGCGATCGATGATAGTATAGCCACTCTCATACCAGTTCGGCTTCCATTTTGGTGACTTCCTCAAATGCTTCGAGCACGCTTAAATGGGAGATCAGGTAGGCCAATGTGCTCTCGGCTCCCTGGTTTCGGTTGACGCCTGTGCTTTCCAAACCGTCGCAGCAGCCCTTTGTTTCAAAATCGTAAAGGCTTACCCGGAGGTCGTTTTCTCCTAAAAACCACATGAAACAGGTGGATAATTTCTGGATATAGGATTGATCTTTGGTAAGCCGGAATGCCTGATGGAACATCAATACCATGGCAAGGGCATCCAGTGGTTGCTGAGCAAACATCGATTGCTCGCGATCTCTGCCGTACCAGTTCTCGTTGCCCACCACCGACAAATAGCCGTTACGGAGCGTTACATCCGAAAGGAAATCCATGCTTTCTATTGCTACTTCGAAGACGCGGGGATCATGCAAAAACTCAGCAGCATGCAGGAGCGCCAAAGGCAAAAATGCATTGTCATAGGCCAGCAGCGATTCAAACCATTGCCAATCATTGCTGCGGTGGATATCGTATTCGGTGAGAAGCCTGCCGGTCAGGGCTTCCAATATCTTGATCATCCCTTCGTCTGTCGGATTGCTTTTCAGGTAATGGCATATCCCGACGATGGTATTGGCAATGCTTCGGATAGATCTGAGATTGGTGAAATTCGGCACGGCGTCAAAGAAAATCTCGCGGCCGGTCTGGTAATAGGCGTCATTAGGCGCATTCCCGAGCAGATAGCCCAATGACCATATGGTACGTCCAAAAGAGTCCTCTGACCCCACTTCATCCAGAAAGTTCCGGTTGAAGCTCAGGAAGTTTCTGAACATGCCGTCCTGGGTCTGCATGTAATTGATGTAGCTTAAATAGGTGGGCGACAGTTTCAAGGCAAGTGGATGCTTGTTTCTTTTGTAGGTCATCAACACCATCAGCAAGGCCCTTGCATTATCATCCAGGCAATAGCCTTCTTTCAGGTTCGGGATCCCGTATTTGGCGTGCTGGATAATGCCGGTGTCGTCGGTGAGGCGCTGAACATGATCGAGCAGGAATGGCGGGAGCGCAAGCGGGTCCAGAATCATCGGACTGCCCGATTCAAGATCCAGTCCGATTTTCGCTATTGATTCCGCCAATTCCAGGTATTTTTCCCCGATTTTCGGCCAGGTTATTTCGCGACCATAATCGAATGCATTTTTGCGGAGCTGTTGCATCTGGTCGGGATGATCCAGTAGTTCAAGCAATATCTCGGTGAGTGCCGGTGAGTCGTGGAAGTTGAAAAGGCGGCCCCTGCCATCGGCGAGCAGTTCTGCCGCATGCCAATACGGCGTAGAAATCACTGCATTGCCGGCGCCGATCGCATAGGAAAGTGTCCCGCTGGTGATCTGAGCCTCGCTGGTATAAGGGGTGATATATATATCGGAGGCGGAGAGGTATTTGAAAAGCTCGGACTGACTTATGAACTCGTTCAGGAATACGACATGCTTTTCAATACCCAGCTGTTTGACCAGGCCTGCGAGGAAGACACGGTATTCTTCCCCGGCATGCCTGACTACATTGGGATGTGTTTTTCCCAGCACAATATAAACTAGTTGCGGATACTTCTTCACTACCTCGGGCAAGGCCCTCAGGACTGTCTCAATCCCTTTATTACGCCCGATAAATCCGAAGGTCAACAGCACCTGCTTGGAGGAAAGCTTGAACTCTTTCTTAGTCAGAAGTTGACCAAAGTGTATGTCCGGCACACCATGTGCAATAAGGGCGATTTTGTCGATGGGTACCTTGTAGACATCCGACAGCATATCTACCGCGGTCTGGCTCATGACCACTACCGACTGCGCAATTTTACATATCTCGGTCATCACAGCCTTCTGATTGTAGGAAGGCGTTTTCAGGACGGTATGCAGTGTCACAATCAGCGGAATTTTGAGCCGGTATAATAACGGCAGGATGTAGATGCCGTCCTGCCCACCGAATATACCGAATTCGTGTTCGAGGATGCAGATATCAGCCCCGCTCAGGTTAATGAGATTGGCTGCTTCCAGGTAATCGGTCTGCTCTTCTTGCCGGATAGTGAGCTTGACCTCTTTGGGGTAATCATAATGCAGGCCATTGTCGTCAATCGCGATCACAAAGCCTTGCGAGCCGCCTACCACGGCTTCCTCTCCGACGCTAGAATGAAATAAATTTTGAGTGAAAGTGCCAATTCCGCACTCCCTTGGCGGGTAAGTTCCTATAAAGGCAATTTTCATTTCGGCCGTTTGTTGATTTGTTGTAAGATAACCTAATTAAACCGCATTACCCGGGAATATTTCAGCTGCCACCAAATATTTTACAGAATCCTCATGAATCCATAAAACATGTTGAATATCAGGGAAAAGGACCTACCTTACAACAAAACTAAAAACCATGTCAAAAGAAAAAAACCAGCAGAAAAGTGACAAAAAAAAGCCCGCCAAAAACCTGAAAGAAAAGCGCGCGGACAAGAAGGAGAAGCGGGATAGTAAATCGAAGATCGACTAGATGACGCGCGTTTCAGTTAAGCACAGAATAGACTACAGATACGATCACAAAGTACTTCTGTCCCCACACAGATTCCGCCTTGCTCCGCAGCGCGATACCCAGGCGGTCATCGAAGGATACAGCTTTGTGCTGCGGCCCGCTAATCGCCTATACTGGCAACACGATGTTTACGGCAATAAAATGGCGCGGGCCGATTTCGATGAGACAACAGATTTTATGTCGGTGGACGTTACTCTGGAAATCAAGCTGACCGGTTTCAACCCCTTCGATGTGCTAGTCGACGATGAATCACAGTACTTCCCATTTTTGTATCCTTCGATCGTTAAAAATGCTTTGCTGCCATATTTGCAGATCGTAGACAGGAGCTCTGCCCTCACCGCATTCGTTGGCTGCGCTGAAAAGTTTCATGGTGAAACTCTCTCTTTCCTGGTACAGCTCAATCAGCATATTTGTAATTATATCCGTTACGTGCAGAGAGTAGAGCCAGGCGTGCAGTCATGCGAGATGACCCTGAGAACCCGTACTGGTTCTTGCCGCGATTCTGCATGGCTCATGGTTCAGGTGCTGCGACGATTAGGACTGGCAAGCAGGTTTGTATCAGGTTATCTGATACAATTAGGAACCACATCGGGCGACTCAGTTGAACTGCATGCCTGGGCAGAAGTTTTCATACCAGGGGCCAGCTGGATTGGTTTGGACACAACCTCGGGCCTGTTTACCAGTGAAGGCCATATCCCGCTTGCGATTGGACCCGGTCCAGCGCAGGTGGCACCTGTCGAAGGATTGACCGAGCAATGCTCGGCTTCAATGACTTATCAATTTAAAGTCGAATCTTCGAAATACTTGTAACACTCGCCTCTGGTACCGCGAAACCTGTCTTAGCCGACGGTATCCAGATAACGCCTAACTTCGTCGAAAATATGCTTGTTGCTCGCGTTGGGAACGTTACACTCCAGTAATTTCCTGAGAAGTTCAATCGGCTTATCAGTCAGTACTTCTAGCTGCTGCATCAATGCCAGATTAAGTCTCTCCGAACTAAGGTGCCTGTTACCTTCCATGATGGGGTAAACCTTATCGGCAATTTGTTGAGCCAGTTTCATGTCGTTTAATTTTCGTTCAGTCCAAGAATCTCTTTAAGTGCAAGAACATTGTCAATGCCTACTTTCGCAAAAATGGCAGCTTTAAATGTGCTGATCGTTGAGAGATGCAGCCCCGTTTTTTCAGCGATGGACGAGGTCGACATTCCTTGTACGAGGTAGTCGGCAACTTCTTTTTGTCTTCGCGTAAGCAGATCCCCTCGTCTTTGCGGGGTATGGCTGGCAATCAGGTACTCGAATATGAACGCCATATGCTCAGCGCCCAGATACCGCTTCCCGCCCATGACAGACCTAATGCAAATCAGCATTTCCGATATATCCGCATATTTGGACAGGTAACCATTTACCCCCTTCTTAAAGTAATCGATGATCACCTCGGGTTGCATTTCAGGCCCATACACGATCACCCGCGAACCGGAATATTTCTGCCTGATTTCTGAGATGGACGGATACCCCTCCTCTTCAAAATCCGCATGCAACACATAAATAACCAGATCAGGCTCCGGCCGCCCTGCATTTTGATCATAATCCCGGATATTGTTTGATTCTACAATCTCTGCTTCCTCAAAATTTTTCCTGAGAAGAATCGCCAGACCCATGCGCATTACCGGGTGAGTATCAAAAATTGCAAACGTCGGACGGCGCGGTGCCGGGTGGATATTCATAGATAAAGGTAGCTGCAATTAACGTAGCAATCACCCTTTCTTCAGCTTATTAAAAAGTTTTTAGCATCTCGAAAACGATTGATATCACTCTCGAATTTCTTTGAGAATTTTCTACAATAAATATTGACTTTCAGCGTTTTACATCAAACGGCCCATGCCAGAGCAGATTTAGCATCCCTGTATCTTCCAAAGTCATTTTACCACAAGGACTAAAAAAGGAAGATATGAGCAGAGAGAAAAAAATCAAGTTTGTCGCAATCGACAAAACCCTTTTCTTCCCCACCCTTAAAAAAAGGGTTGAGCAGTATTTTACAGAAAATCATAAATCAAGGTACGCCGACGGAATGATGGTGCTCAAAACGATCATCCTGCTGGCGTGTTACGTATTGCCCTTTGTCGCAATACTGGCGTTCACGCCAGGAGTATGGGTTAGTATGCTGTTATGGCTGGTAATGGGTGCTGCCATTTCCGGGATCGGAATGAGCGTCATGCATGACGCCAATCACGGCGCGTTCTCCAGAAGGCCGGCGGTAAACAAATGGCTGGGTTTTACAATATACCTGGCCGGCGCAGGCGTATCGAATTGGAAATGGCAGCACAATGTCCTGCACCATACCTACACTAACGTCGCCAACCTGGACGAGGACATCAGGGACCGGGGCGTTATGAAACTTTCGCCGCACGAGGCGGTGAAATCCATTCACCGGTTTCAATGGACGTATGCATTCTTTTTTTACGGGATTCTGACATTATACTGGGTGCTTCTGAAAGATTTTATCCAGTACGCCCATTTCATTAAATCCGGATTGAACCGACAGACAAAACGCGAAAACCTGCAAATGCTCACAGGAATGATCGTGATAAAACTGCTTTACTTGGGCACATTTTTCGTGCTTCCCACACTGGTTTTTCAAATTCCCTTCAATGCGATCCTGACCGGATTTTTACTCATGCATTTTACCGCCGGCCTCGTGCTGACGGTGATCTTTCAGCTTGCCCATTCGGTGGAAGGAACCCAATACCCATTGCCCAATCCGGAAGGTATTATAGAAAAGGACTGGGCTGTGCATCAGATGGAAACCACCGTCAATTTCTCTCCGCGAAACAAATGGCTCAGCTGGTATGTCGGAGGACTTAACTTTCAGATCGAGCACCACCTCTTTCCGAAAATATGCCACATACATTATCCGGCCATCGCTCCCATCGTCAAAAAAACAGCCCAGGAATTCGGACTGAAATATATGGAGCATCAAACTTTTATAATTGCCCTGAGGTCCCATATCGCGATACTTAAAAAGTTCGGAATACCCCGTTTTAATGAAGGAATTGTTTAGCTTCAATGCACACTTCTAGTTCTCGTCCGCCCTGAAATGCATGCCGAGCGAAATACCAGAGTGGCAGCAATCTTTCCACTTCCCGTTCCCACAACCGGATTGCTGTGACATTCGTAAGCACATCCATCCGGAGTACCGGCTCAAAGAAAAAACATATACAGACACCGCCCGTATGAATGCACACCATCATATCATCTCCATCGGCGCCTCCGATTCCGGCATTGACGACATCGCGAGCTTCTTCGATCAAAAACCACTCGCCGGAGTCGCCTATGTAATCATACAGCATTTACCGCCCGATTTCCGCGCTAGACTGGCAGAAGTACTGGCCAAGGATTTATATCTGGTGATCAGTGAGGCGCAAAATGGAGTGCTCGTCGAAACAGACCACGTCTACATCATTCCCGAAGGCAAATCGATGAGCATCCGGAAGGGAAGGTTATACATCACCGAAAAACCGTATAATCCACGGCTGCATAACAGTACCGACAGTTTTTTCACCTCCCTCGCAGCAGATCAGGGGGAGAAAGCCATAGGGGTAGTCCTTTTCGAAATTGGCGAAGACAGCCTTGAAGGGATAAGTGCGATCCGGGATGCGGGAGGTATTGTCATCGCGCGACGGCAAGACGCCATTCACCTTGCTCCCGCCATCAATGAGGTTGACTTTGTCACTGAGCCCGCCCTTATACCCCAAATCATAGAAGATTATGTGATGCAAAGCCGCAAAACATTGCTGGATCAGAATGAAGAAGTGACCATGGAAATGATAATAGATGCGATCCGCGAGAATACCACATTTGATTTTTCGGGTTACCGATTGGACATTCTATCGCACAAGACCCGAAAACGAGCTTTGGATCAAAACTTCTATTCGCTGGCGGATTACCTGTCTTTTCTTAAAGTCACGTCGACAGAAATGCATTCACTATCCTGGGAATTTCTTACCGGCGGGATTGCCGCTCCGGTCAATGAAAACACCCCAAATTCTCCGGGAACGAATCCGGAGCCCGAAATTTTCGGATTCAAACGGGATGGGGATAAACTGGAAAATAAAGTTACCCACGAAGAACAATTGATGGAACTTGAAAAAGAGCTTAATGAATTGAAAGCAAGACTGTCCCTAGTGCACAAATCAGATGTATCGATGAACAATTTGAAAGTCGCAAACGCGTTGTTGCGACTGGCTAATGGGCGGCTACGACATGATAATAGTGAAATGCGATCAGCAAACCACCAGCTAGACGCAAAAAACAAAAAGTTGACCGAAGCTAACAAAGAGCTAGACAACTTTGTCCACCTGGCGTCACACGATCTGTTGGCACCGCTTGCTCATATTGAAGGTAGTATCGCCCTTATCAACGAGATAGGCGTGACCGATACCCAGCTAGCCGAGATGATCGGTATCATCAACGCATCCGCAAAGAGATTTCGCGCACTGGTGGAAGATATGGGTAACGTGGCGAAGGCCGAACATGATTTAAAATCAAAGGAAAAGGTCGATATAGAAGAAATAATCCAGAGCGTATTGTGGCCGCTGGAAACCAAGATCAAACAATCCCACACTCAAATAATTGTCAGTCTGCGGGAAAGATCCATTTACTTTTCCAAAAAGAACCTCAGGAGTATTGTCTTCAATCTGATTTCCAACAGTCTTAAGTTCAACGAAAGCCTGCAACCGTCGATCCTTATCATTACGGAGAAGATCAACGGCCAGGTCGTCCTCTCCGTGGAAGACAACGGGATGGGTATTCCTACACCCGAACTGGAGCATGTCTTCAAACTCTACGGAAGAGCGAGATACGACATAGAAGGCAACGGGGTGGGGCTTTACCTAACAAAACGGATGATAGATGCGTCTGGGGGAAGTCTGGTGGTTGAGAGTACTCTTGGTGAAGGAAGCAAATTCACCATTAGTTTCGCAGCTGAATAGCGTCAAAAACGGGAGAGTTCCTACGATCTTATCCGGCCTCAAAAGCCGGGACGTTGATGTTACCTGGTGCTTATTTGATAATGTCTGATAGCTGGATTTTTAAAATCGACGCGCCAATGCCGCGTAACTGCTCATGTTCTAGCCCATTCCAACACAGTACTAGAAGGCCTTTTATCCAACCATCATAACTATACGTTGATCTCTATCATTAGCCTTTCCCGGCAACATATGCGTATCTTTATAGATGGTCCATCAAAACTTGCTGCTCGTACTGATTCTTTTCTTTTTCATAGCCTTACTATATCTGTGGAGCGAAAGGTTGAAAATTTCTTACCCGATTCTACTGGTACTGGGAGGACTGGCTATTTCGTTAATTCCCACAGTGCCCAATGTCAGTTTGAACCCCGAAATCATCTTTTTGATCTTTCTTCCTCCATTGCTTTTCGAAGCGGCCTGGACCACGTCCTGGAAAGATTTCTGGGCCAGAAAAGAGTCGATCTTCTCACTGGGCTTCGGTCTTGTATTTTCAACGTCTCTGATCATAGCCCATCTGTCAGTGGCCATCATCCCGGGCTTTACGCTTGCTTTGGGCTTTCTGCTCGGCGGAATCATTTCACCACCTGACGCGGTAGCGGCCGCCTCCGTCCTGAAAGATCTGAAATTACCCCGGCGCGGGATCACGATTCTGGAAGGAGAGAGCCTGGTTAACGACGCCGCGTCATTGACTGTTTTCAGGTTCGCAACGATTGCAGTACTGACAGGGCACTTCACGTTCACGGCGGCAATAGTCGACTTCGCAGTGCTCGCATTTATGGGGATCGCTGTGGGGCTGGTTATCGGACATTTGCTGTACTTGGTTCTTCGGTATTGGGCAAAGTCGTCGCGCATTACATCTCCCATTATCCTGATGGCTCCCTATCTGATGTACGTAACTGCCGAAAAATTCAACTGGTCCGGTGTGCTTGCGGTAGTAAGCGGCGGCCTCTACCTGTCATTCCACGCAAAGAATTTTCTGAATTATCAGACCAGGCTACAAAATCGCGAGATATGGCTCATGCTAGTATTCTTGCTGAATGGGTTTGTTTTCATTTTGATCGGGTTGGAGTTGCCGATGATCGTCGATGGCCTTGTTGGTTATTCGTTAAAGGAAGCGATCGGCTACGGTCTTCTTATCAGTGCAACCGCCATTTTGATCAGGATCATTTTGGTGTTTCTTACGACTTATATCCCGCGTATGCTCACCGGAAGCGAAAAAGAGCGGGAAAATGATCCGGGTTGGAGACTCACTTTTGTGATGGGCTGGGCTGGCATGCGTGGAGTGGTATCGCTTGCTGCAGCGCTTACCGTTCCGCTCACCACGCCGGAAGGCTCCACTTTCCCACATCGTAACCTGATTCTGTTCATCACCTTCATCGTGATACTCGTCACACTTGTTTTTCAAGGCCTCACCTTACCGGTTATCCTCCGGATTCTTCAGGTACCCCAAGTCGAAGAAGACCTCTCCGTGGATGACCAGATGGAAACAATCCGGCTCCGCCTCGCCAGACGTTCGGCCGATTACATGCATGAACACTACCATTCAGAAATTCATAGCCACGGGGCGGTCAGGCGAATTATGGAACAGCTTCAGAGAACGACAACTTTGGGCGATCCGGCCCAGGACGACCGTACTTCAGTCAAGGAGTTAAAAAAGAAAATCATGTTAGAGCTCATCGCATTGCAAAGGGTTTATCTCCATGAGATCAATGACGAGAACAAGTACGATGAAGAAGTGATACGGGATCTGGAACATAATCTAGACCTGGAAGAATCGAGGCTCGAAAAGAAATAGAACGCATGTGTTTTATATTCAAAACGCCTCTCCCAGCGTCAGATTGACTATTGCATGATGCTCGGGATGATAGCCTATTCCAAGTTGACAGCTCACGTTTATGATCGAATTATTGGGTTATCGACGAACGTTAAAGATGCACATATCAAAATCAGCATGCTCATCGCAAGCAAATCGGAAAGGCCAAAGGCGGTAACGAATTACAAAGATCAAGAGGCATGTGTGAAATATGTAAATGTAAAAATGGTGGATGTAACGTCTTAGGCTTCGGTAGTATGAACTTTGTATATTAATGTTAAAGTTCTCTGTGATGAACAAACCCGACACTTTACCCGACGGCGATGAAATTTCCGACTTTGCCCTCTCGCTAGTCCACGAAATTCGTAACCCGCTGACAAACATAGATTTGTCATTACAGGCGCTATCCCATGAAATAACCGATGATGATCTACGCGCATATCTCGACATCATAAAAAGAAGCTCGGACCGTATCGGAAAGATACTGAAGAACCTTCTCAGTCATCAGAAACTGAATGACAACGCCCATGCTGACCATTCCTTACATACTCTATTGGACGAAGTGATCATGTTGAATACTGACCGCATTGCCTTAAAAAAGATCAAGGTTACCCGGGATTATGATTCGAATGATTGTGTAATGAAGATTAACGCGCAAAAAATAAAAATCGCTTTGACGAATATCGTGGTCAATGCCATTGAAGCTATGAATCCACGGCAAGGCGAGTTGAAGCTGGTTACTAGGTCGACAGACACGACGCACCTGGTCCGCATTGAAGACAATGGATGCGGGATCAATGATGCGGGCATGAAAAATCTGTTTAAAAGAGGTTTCTCTGATAAAGCGGGTGGTATAGGAATCGGCCTCTTCTCGACCTTGAAAATTTTGAGATCTAGTCATGTGGATATAGGTGTGCAGTCCCGGGCCGGCTCCGGAACATGCTTCATCCTGACATTCAACAAGAAACATAACACCGGAAAATCGACCCGAAGGATGTTGTAAACCCGACATTATCAGCTATATTGTACAGGATGGCTTTGGATTCATTGTCGGCTACAGTAACTTCGCTTATCGATTATGATATTGTATATCAAATACATGGTTAGCCTGAGATGTAAAATGATGGTCGAGCAGGAACTGAACAATATCGGCTTGCACTATGTGGTTGTGGAGCTGGGAAGCGTCGAAATTCTTGAAGATATCACACTCGAGCAGCGCGAAGCACTCAAAAGGAATCTGCTCAAATCGGGCCTGGAGCTACTGGACGATAAGAGGAGTATTTTGATTGAGAAAATCAAAAATGTCATCGTGGAAATGATACATTATCAGGATGAACTTCCTAGAACTAACTATTCGGATTACATCGCAGAAAAACTGGGGTACGACTACACTTATATTTCCAACATCTTTTCCGAGGTGAAGGGCATCAATATCCAGCAATTTATTATCCATCACAAGATAGAAAAAGTTAAAGAACTGCTGCTCTACGGAGACTTGAACCTCACAGAAATCTCTTACAAGCTACACTACAGCAGCGTGGCGCATCTTTCCAATCAGTTCAAAAAGGTCACAGGTCTTTCTCCTACCTTTTATAAAAAACTTCGGAGAAAGCGCGACGATAACCTGGAAAATATCTGAGGCTTATTGGCCTTCCTCTGAAAAGTATTGATTTCCATTTCTGACAATCAGTGATCAATGTAACTTTTCAATTCAGTTATGTAACGCATAAGGGCCCGCCGGTGTCGACCTTTGTACAGGTTGATTCAAATCTAAAAAACCTTGCGGGGCTCAACAATGAAAAAGTTATCAATAACACTTATACTATGTGCAATGACCATCACGTCGTTCGCACAAACGTTTGGTTTCGGACCGAAGGCTGGCGTAAACCTCAGTAATTATCAAGGCGGTAATATTCAAACCGAGGCGAAGGCGGGCTACCATTTTGGGGGTATGCTTAATTTTGGTTTTGGAAATGTCTTTTCTATTCAGCCTGAAGTGCTTTTCTCCACCCTTGGGGCCAAGGTAGAGAGTAGTGGCAGCGAAGCGGACTTCAAGATCAACTATCTGACGGTCCCCGTCATGCTGAAATTCAGAACCAGAAGTGGTTTTTATCTGGAAGCAGGACCTCAAGCGGGCTTCCGGTTATCTGAGAGTGTTCCCGACCAGACCATTGATCATTTCGCTAAAAATCTGGATATATCGCTGGGCGCGGGTTTGGGTTATCAGACTAATATCGGACTTGGAATCGGGGTTCGATATGTGGCGGGGCTATCAAAAGTGGGCGACTTCTCTTCACAGGAAATCAATCCGGACTTCAAAAACAGCGTTATCCAGGGCAGCTTATTCTGGGTGATTCCCATCGTTAAAGAATAGCATGCTTCTGCATAAGCGTCGCAGTACGTTAAAATAGGCATCATGTATGACATCAGAAAATATAGCGGATATGGATACGGATCGTGAGGAGATAGAAAAAGCAAAGGCCCACATTGTCGTGGAGATTATCGAGTACGTACCCAATGCGGTTCTGAGCAGAACTATTATCAAAAAAATGACTGGTAACGTTACAGTTTCGGCTTTCGATGCCGGAGAGGAAATCGCCGAGAAATCTTCCGCCTTTGATACCTATATTCAAATTATCGACGGTTCGGCTGAAATTGTCATCGATGGCAAAAAGCACCAACTTACCAGAGGTCAGGGGATTATCATTCCTGCACATCAGAGAAATTCCTTTTGCGCCAAAGAGCCTTTCAAGATGATTTCGACGGTTATAAAGAGTGGCTACGAATGATCCGGACATATTCTTAAATAAACTCACTATGATGAAAATGGAGAAAGTATCCCCTGTGTTCGTGCATGTCACAACCTTAGGGTTTGCGCTGGCAGCCTGCTCTGCATCCGGCATCATATTTCGTATACGTAGTAGCGTTAGAAAAAGAGCAGACCGCAGAGATGGCACGCTGGATGAGATCAACCGCAGGGTGACCAGGTTCAAGGGTGAAGTCAATAGAATCCTAGCAACTCTTCCCTTAAAGACACATGGGCATAAAAGTAAGCTCCACTTCCAGGAAACGAGAGCAAAAGCAATTACTGAATTCTTCGGTCCGGAAACGATCTTATCCAGTGAACCGGTCGTCTGACAAATGTGATGTTTACGCTGAAAGATTTTCGGCGAGTTGTATCACAGATAATTTTTGGAGTCAGGACAGTCATTAGGCCTTCATCTGCTCGGGTTGCTCGTTAGCACTGCGGTGCCCGGGTGGAACAAGAACTGATTCTATACAATTCCTGCAAAATTGATTAAAGATCACAATTAAAATAAAGAACGTATGAAAACTGGAAAAGCATTTTGGGGATGGGTAACAATGGCTTCAATTTTTGTGGCTTTGGGAACTATGTTTCTGCCGAAAGGGAAATCCTACAAAGCAAGACGAATAATTGACAAAACGAAAAAGCTCTTGGGGATGCAGGACCAGCTGCTGGCAAACCCGGACGAGCAGAAAACAACGACCTTCCAGGGGAGGTCATAAACAAGATTGAGGTCACCGCAAAAGACGGCAAGCGTCAAACTAGCCAGGGAAATGGTCATTCGGGATGACGCTGATCTGGGCGCGGCAGGCCTGCCACCCCGGTGTCGAGATCATTTGCAACAAGTTAATTGTAGAAAACTATCCCGCTGGCTCAAAAACAAGGTAGACTGTTCCTGGCGGGAAAAACATTCATTTAAAACGAGAAACAATCATGAAAACCAACAAGATCATATTTTGCCTGGGCTTAGTCTTGCTCGCTTTTCCCTTAACCGCGCAAGTGGTCTCGAAAGACTCTCTTTCAAACCTGAGAGAGCAGAAGCAAATGCTCGAAATAAGCAAAAGGTTAAACGAAAACAAGATGCAGCTGGCCAAACTTGAAAATGAGCGAGAAGAAAAAATGATGGAAGTATCGCAAACATCCGAGAATGCACAGAAATCGGCGGATGCTAATAAGCAGGCCGCAGATAAACTTAAAGACGAGTCACAAGACCGCAAATTGGCCCGTAGGGCTAACAATAGCGCTGGCTCAGCCAAGTCGGATGCGAAGAAAGCCCGGAAGGCCGGGTATAGTCTGGGAAAACTCGACAGCAATATTAATGCTCTGAAAGCGAGTATTCAGAAGGATGAAAAGGAACTGGCCGACATGCAGCCTAATATACACCCGGAGCCGATGTATTGAAATCCAAGGGTTGTATGACTTCTATCGATCTAATAATATGAACGAGCCCATATTTGATAACAAGTACTTTGATGGACAATGTGTCTATGTTAATGAGAATCCCGGTCAAAAGCTAGTTATCAGACGTTACTATAAGAGAATCTATTATTGTCGGGCGGTAGATGGCTCAGAGAAGGAGTATGCCTTTTTTGAAAGGGAAATTTCGCCCGATTATGAAAGTGGTAAACAGCTGTATTGCCACTTTCCGAGAGAAGACGTTTAATAGCTAATCACTAAAATGAAAACTGAATTCACATCCTTCACCAACGGTGCTTTCAACAATCAAGCAACCACCTGATGCATCGATAATACGTTACGTAAGGTAAACCCGACACGGTTTCCTTATGAGATGTATGACTCTTTAAGGATCGACGATATGATCCAGTCTGTTGTGGGCAAGCCCAGGCCTTTAGACCATGTAGCATGAGCGCATTTACGGAAGAATCAACCCCAAAAGGGGCTGGCGTAGAACACCCCTTAGCTACACGCGATGCTCTTAATGGCTATTATCCTCATTTGCCTTGTATGGACAGTAATTGTACAGCTGCATCCCCGGGCAGATCCCTAACACCTGGTCTGTTAAATCAAAACAAATGAACAAGTTAGCTGACACAACCGAACTGATCGAGACTACAACCGGTCTTCTGATGGGAGCGAAGCCTCCCTTACGCCACAAACGGGTATCGAAGTAATCGATCAATGGCATGGTCCGCTTTCAGTAAGTGAGAGTACCCAGCCCATTGCCGACGAGTTGGACAAATTAAAATCACTGCTTGCTTCGGTCCCCACAAATGCCGGCGCCATTGTGGAACAAGTGAAGGAGGTGGCTGCGAAAGTTTCGCGGATTGCTCCGGAATTAGGCGCGGACGGCGAAATGCCCTCTTTGCTTACGGCGTTGGCGACCGCCCTGAGAATGGGGACGGATTTATAAAGCCGAACGGCCAAGTTAGCAGGGCTGCATATCCAGATCTACCAGATCTGTCAATTTAAATAACCGTTAGTTATGAATGTAAGTAAAGTAAAACAGATACACGAGTTTGGTCAGAGCATCTGGCTCGACTTTATAGACCGCAAGTTCATTGTCTCGGGTGGATTGCAGAAGCTGATCGATGAGGACGGCGTAAAAGGCGTGACGTCCAATCCTGCCATTTTTGAAAAGGCAATCAGTAACAGTTCGGATTACAACCCAGATATTGCGGAACATTCAAAAGGCGATATAACCAATGAGGAAATCTTCTTCAAGCTTGCCATATCCGATGTAAGGCAGGCATGCGACATTTTGTGGCCGGTCTACAACGAGGAGGGACTTGTTGGGGCCGATGGGTATGTCAGCCTGGAAGTTTCCCCGTTCCTAGCTACTGACACCCTAGCGACCATCGACCAAGCCCGCCAGCTATGGCAGGAGGTAGGCAGGGATAACGTGATGGTCAAGATTCCCGGAACCGAGTCGGGCCTGGTTGCAACCCAGGCGGCGATTAGCGAAGGCATTAACGTAAATGTGACATTGCTTTTCGGTCTTGACCGGTACGAAGCCACGACAGAAGCCTACATTTCTGGACTTGAAAAACGGGCTGCGGATGGTTTATCCATTGACCACATTTCCTCTGTCGCCAGTTTCTTTCTGAGCCGTATCGACATTCTGGTCGATCCATTTCTGGACGATAAGGGCCTTGGCGAATTGAGGGGTGAGGTCGCAATTGCTTCGGCAAAAATGGCGTATCAAACTTATGAACGCGTTTTCAGCACAGACCGCTGGAAGGCCCTGGCAGCAAAAGGTGCAGTGCCGCAACGGCTGCTCTGGGCAAGTACAAGCAACAAAAATCCTGCGTTTACCGACACACGCTACGTGGAAGCGCTTATCGGTGACAGCACCGTCAATACCATTCCAATGGAAACATTAGAAGCGTATCGCGACCACGGCAATCCAGCTAGCAGGCTAAATGCTGATCTTGATAAAGCTATCGAGGTCATGGCACGGGTGAAAGCGGCCGGAATCGACATGGTCGCAGTAGCGAAGCAACTTGAAGAGGAAGGGATTGAAAAGTTTAACCAGCCGTTTCAGAAACTGTTGGGCGCGATCGAACTACAAAAGCAAGGCAATCACTTAGATTAAATAAATTAAACAATGTCAAACGATAAAAGTGCCCCAAAAGGAGACAAGAAAAAGTTAGTCAAGAACCTTAAAGAAAAGCGCGCTGACAAAAAGGATAAACGCGACAGTAAAAGCAAGTGCGATTGACACATCAGATCACCGACACCTACGACTGGCCGGCTTTTCTTCGCCGCATTTGATCAGGCTTGACCTACGCTTGTACGCATATTGTCCCCGAATCCTTTTCATTAAACCCTACTGCCGGCCCACCATATGCACTGGCAGCAGGATGTGTATGGAAACAACGAGGACGTGTTGATCCATTCAATTTTAGCAAAGGTGGTCTGATAATGGTGAGATCCGAGCGATAACTTAAAGCTACCAAGTATGATTCTAGAGAATAAACTACCACTACGATACTTGATCGGCATTGTAAAATTTGAGCTTACGGCCGTCTTGATATTGAGTCTAATTACCCATTTCGGAGCCTTCCGGCTTACCAACTTCCTGCCGGACATGCCGCTGGCTATTCCGGCTTTTCTGGGAACATCCATTTCGGTCCTTTTGTCATTCAAAATGAACCAGTCGTACGACAGGTGGTGGGAAGCAAGAAAAATCTGGGGTGCTATTACCAACGATTCGCGAAGCCTGATTATGCAGCTGCTGGCTTTTGCGACGCACGATCATGACGGAATCGTAAAACGGATCGCCTACCGGCAGGCGGCCTGGGGATATACGCTTGGGCGCTCCCTAAGAGGAAACGACCCGCTTGCTGACCTGCATCACCTAATCGACGCTGAGGATCAACGGAAGATCCTGGCACACACTAACAAACCTTTGGCGATATTGCAGCTTACGGTGCAGGACATCCGTGCAATGCGCGCAATGGATGCATTGGACGTGCATGCGCACATTCACCTTCAGGAGACAATTATCCGACTAACGGATTCGATGGGCGGCGCAGAGCGGATTAACCGGACGGTGTTTCCCTCGACATACCGGCTAATCCTGCACTTGATCATTTATCTGTTTGTGATCACACTCACAATTTCGCTGAGCAGCATTAACAACGTGCTCGTCATTCCGCTGCTGATGCTGATTTCCGCCGGGTTTTTCTGCATCGAAAAGATCGCGTACCATTTACAAGATCCATTTAAAAATAGCCCAAGTGATATTCCAATCACGGATATCGCCAAAAACATAGAAGTCAACACAAGGCAATTGCTGGGTGAAGAAGTGAAGACCAAAGAATTAGGCCTGGAAAGTTATTATGTAATGTAAATGCTTCTATAATAAAAATGAAGTACGACTCATATTACTCCGTAAAAATTAATTATACTGATTACAAAAAAGTATCATTATTGAATGAAAAACAACCACGTGATTGGATCTGTTGTGCAGAGATCGCCGTACAGGGGCAACCGGTAGACTTATGACTGTGTTACAGTATGGAACGATTATTGCTTCGTTTATGGATAACTTAATCAGGATACCCATTGAAAACCAACCTCCAAAAGCTCGACATATTGACAAGATATGAACGCAGAAGGGCCGCGCTGGCCAATAAGCATCTTTCAGACTTCGATTCATTGTCTCTCTCAGGCGCTCGAAAACTTCGAATTCGCCAGTCGATTGAAGTGTTGGCCTTGCAGGAGCAACTATTTCGAGACCTTGCTGAGTGACATAAGCCTGACATCACTCCTGTCAATTTTACTATCCTTATTGCTTCGTTTTGTACGCATAGGGTCCAAATCAGACACCTTATTCTATGTCTGTCTACTTTGTCCCAGATCGTTTTTAGCTCGGGAGCTTACATAGCTTAAGATTCTAAAAACATTCTTCATGTAGTCGGCTTGATGCAGAAGCAGTCCAATAGCGAATAATAGTTTCCAACAGCTCTTTTATCTCCTCAAAGCCGGCCGGTTTCACGAAAAAACCCTGCACCGAATCGCAGTAGGCATCGACCACATGAGCATGGTTAAGCGATGTCGTCAAATACAGGTAAGGCACACATTTAAGTGCTATGTCCGCATTCTTCTTTAATTCGACTCGTAGCTCTAATCCTGTGAGCTTTGGTAGGTTTACATCTGAGACTATCAAGAAAATGGTGCTATGGTGCGCGCGCAAATAGTCCAGTGCGGCAAAGCCGTCGGGGAAATAAATCCTTTTGTTGGGGAAATCAAGCTCTAAGAAGGCTTCTTCGAACACGAATTGATCGTCTAAGTCATCCTCAATCACGATAATAATGCCTTTTTTGTCCATTTGATATGAGGATTAAAACGGGTTGTTTACAAATCTCGGCCCAGTCCAAGATCGTTGATTTCATTGATAACTGGACACAACGTCTCTAAGCCGACTTTTGACATGCTCCGGTATAAGAGCGTAACAAGAAAGTGCCCCGGTTTTGACTCGAAAAATGGTGCTTGCGTCGACATCAACCGCTACTTAGTTCATTGTCTTTTCCGGAGGTTATTATCAGGCTTTCGTGAATTTAAATCCAAAGACGCCCACACATGCCGAAGGGAATCTATCGAGGGGGGAGCTGTTTGGTCAAAGGCTTGATCGATCATGCTCGTTAAACGAGGAGATAATTGCTGAGCCACTTCATACCTCTGCGCAGTTCGGCTCGCCTGTTCAATTTTCTCATTCGAGCATCTAACTGTCACAAGCGAGGCAGCAGTAGTACAAAGCAGTACTGCTAATGAAACAAAATAGCTTTTAGCCTTGAAATCGAATGTGACTGGCTTGGGATTTTCCAGAGCGTACGATAGTGCGTCAAGGTGCTTTCGAATACCAGCAAGTTCGGAAAGCATCATGTTGCCTAACGGCATTTTTGCCACACTGGCCTGAATATCAGCCAGCATCTGGCGTGCTAAGTCATCGACCGGCACTTTGGGATCAGTTAAAAGGCTTTCCATCACTGAGACCTTTTTTACCAGGATAGCCAGTACCTGCTCGAAGCCATCGAGTTTATCTTCAATATTTTTCATAAATGTAGTCCTCTCGATTTTTTGCGTTTCTGTTTTCTTCTAAGGTTGGGGTTGATTGTGTCGTGTTGAGTTACCGGATCCATCAAGTCTTTCAGCAAGTTTTCTTCCCTGCAGTGCGGCAAACCATATCGGTGCGTTAGCATTTTTTCTTGCGCGGGTGGTAGTATCCCCTGATCCAACATCCGACGCCTCACCGCCATTTGGTGCTGAAAATTTTCTCGCAGTGTTCTATCGAGTGCCGGAAAACTCATGCTTCGGTCCACTTTTGAGCCCTTCAACACCGTTCCGTCCTTTTCGAAGCTGATACCCTGCATTTGATTAGTCCCAGACTTATACTTGTAAATGATGCCAATCCCCTTCGATGAAAGCGCGCCTTCCAATTGTTTCCAATTCACTGCCGATCTGCTTGCCATCTTGATCTGACCTGCAAGCTCATAACGTGCTTTATCAATCCCTTTAAGCCTCGCTCGGTTAACCAGCGTTTTTCCCTTACCCATGTAGTAGCCATGTTTCATGGTCATCTCTTTGCAAACCTTCTGATTGATTCGCTTCTGAAAGCGGTCCGAAATGGATTTGCCAGCATTATCAACCCGGTTGTAGAGAATATGAATGTGCGGCTGATTGGTGTCGCGATGTTCAACGATCAGATATTGGGTATTCTGGATTTTCATTTTGGCCATGTACTCGGCAGCCCTCTCGACCATAATCTTTTGTGAGAGCTTATCCTTGTCAAACGAACTCCAACTCAGCACCAGGTGGCCGACCGCCTTGCCCAGCTCGGGATTCATCTGGCGCTGAGCATTGAAGTCATGGATCGCTGACTTTACATCATGGGTCCTGACGCCTTCACCATGAAGCACGATAGCCTGCTCTTTCTGCATGACATACCTGACTGCCCCTCCGAAACTTGATCCTATCATTATCTTACCGATCATCGTTAG
This sequence comes from Dyadobacter soli, assembly GCF_900101885.1. GTDB lineage: Bacteria > Bacteroidota > Bacteroidia > Cytophagales > Spirosomataceae > Dyadobacter > Dyadobacter soli. The sequence continues at coordinate 28,999 of NZ_FNAN01000022.1, forward strand.
TGAGTCTTTTGAGTAAATGATCAATGTCTGATAGAAGCTGCGCGGCTTTTTTTGTCTCGTAAAGCAGCCCCTGCATATTCGTAAATCGGAGCAGCTGGTTTAGGTTATTAGCCAGGCCAGCCAGCATTCTGACGAACCCGGCTTCCTCTGCCGAGAGCCGCGCAATAACCCTGGCCTTCCTGGCCGCTTGCCTCAACCAGGTGCTTGGTCTAAGGCCTGCGTCCTTGGCTTTCGACTCGATTAAAAACCGCTCGGTTTCCGAAAGCCGGACCATCAGCTGCGCGTTTCGTTTAACCTTCTTGGGCGGCCTTCCACCTTTGGATTTGTGTGAATTTTGCTCCATGCTTTCTACCTCTTTCATTCGTTGACAAGAACTGTTGATTACCTTTTGCGACCATCGGGAGTAAAAGCAAGTTTGAGTTTCGGCGGCGCCGGAACGAGTTTTTGCGAAGCGAAAACACAAACTTGCTCCCTTAAAGAAACTCATAGGCCCAGCCCTCGGGTCTTCTTAGGTCGGTGCTGATGTTGGGGCTGCTTTTCCAGCTGCTTGCTTGCAACCAGCATCTGGTTCAGATCCTTGTAATCCTTATAGATACAAGAGGCATCGACGCAATTGAGCCCCGCTTTCTCGAATTTTTCAAGCAGCTTTTTCCCGGCTGCATCGTGATCTGGATACAGAAAAACGGTGCTGTAACCTTTGACAATGTCCACACTTCGCTCTGCCAGACTCACCGAATTGAGCACTACAAAGTCGGTCTGGATCTGCTCCAGTTTTCGAAGTGAGAGAAGCGACAAAAAATCCATAAAGCCTTCCAGCACGCAGACCGTGCTATGACCATTCTCGATATGGGATATGTCCTTCGGAGATGTCGAACCCTTGAAGTAGGCACTTCTCAGCTCATAGCCGCCAGACCGATTTTCGAAACCTGCGGCGAAATAGTTTTTGTCGCTAACCCGGTAGTATACCTCCTGACAGTATGACTTGGCAACGGTCAGATCGATACCACGGGATTCCAGGTACTGATTAATTGCCGGGTTAGTGCCTAACTCCTTCACAGCAGTAATTTGGATGGCAGGCTGATCGATTGATCTGGCTGGTGTAACGCCGCTGCGTATATGGAAGCCTGCCGATTTTGGATCTTGCGGTTGAAATGGAAAAAGACCAGAATCCAATTTCTCCAACAACGCCTTTGTATCGCAGCGAAACAGGGTGCGTCCCAAATCAATAATATCACCTCCCTGACCGTTTCCGTGATCATAATAGAGATTCAACCGCGCATTGACCTTGAAAGAAGGCGTTTTTTCGTCCCTGAACGGAGAGAGGTACCAATGGTCTTGTCCCCGGACATATTGAGGACGGATATGGCAGTGTTCCAAGAGATCTACAATAGATATCTTTTTGGTTTGCTCACAAGTCATAATTACTGGGGCTTGAAAGTGAAAAAATTGATGAATTGATGCGAAGAGCTAACAACTGGTTGATTTTAACTATTTATGCCCGCATCAGAAAAGCATCAAAATGCATCAGGGGCCGCATCGCTATTTTGGGATTGATGCGCTTTGATGCGGATTTTGATGCGCTGTAATTATTTATTAATCAATTAATTAAATATGATGCGCATCAAAGCATCAAAAATTAGGGCAATTCGTTGAGCTCATTTATGCGTCTTCGGGATAGTGTATAGAACCTGCCCTTGCCGGTCTGCTCGAAGACGGAACCGTCGGTTAAAAATTTGTATTGCGGGTAAGTAAGTGAATTACTCGCCGGGCTCAACTTCCAGGCATTTTGCAGGATCCGCTTGATCTGTGAGAGGTCTTTGAAACGGATGTGCTTTTTATTGAGCCAGTCCTGGACATCGCCAGTGCAAAACCGGATTTCATCCAGCTCCTTTTCGTCTGCGATCGTCAGCAGGATATGGGCGATCTCCACTTCCAGCTTATTCCGATTTTGGTTCAGCAGCTTTTTCAATGCAGGTGTCGCAATTTGATCAGCCGTAAACCACATTCTTGTTTTACTGGGGTGGACGAAGTCACGGCTCACCAGAAAATGCAAAAAGAACGGGATTTGAGCCCGAAGCTGGGCCAGCAAGTGGTGATTATCTGATTTTAGTGGTGGCACCTTTCTCACCCAGTACCGGATTTCCCCCGGCTCGGCGATGATGAAATGATCTTCATTGTTACTGCACAAAATGAATTTCCCGAAGAATTCTACCTCCTGCCGGTCATGACCTTTGGCCTCGACTTTGTAAAACCGAGCCGTGCTCAGATTCTTGATCCGCTCTGAATCTTCCTTTCTATCCAGGAACGTTTCGTCCACGCCTATGACCAGTTTCTGCGCCCATTCGATGTTGAAGTTGGAGCGAAAATCCTCGTTGCTGTTGATCGTCATATTTTCGCCAAAGATGGACTTGACAAAATGCAGGAATGTGGTCTTTCCGGTTCCGCGCTCCTCGCTGACCAGGCACAGGATCGGCAGGATTTGGGTAGGACGTTCGAGCAGGATTTTGAAGTAATCGTAACCCATCTCGATCTGCTCGCCGAAAATGTGGCCCAGAAACTGGAAGATTTCCGAGGCATCGCCCTGCCGCGACTCATGTTGGAATGGCTGGTAGCGGTTGTAAAACCCGCCGACCTTTTGTTGGTAGTCCAGATGGCTCGGCACAAAACAAAATCCGTCGAAGCAATCCACGCGGTCTTTCAAATAGTCACGGCTGTGATCCAACCGGATGCATTCAGCCGACCAGGGGATCAAGGAGGAAATCGTGTCGCCGGAAGATAGTGGCCGGTTGACTTTCTTAAAGTAACTGGTGCCAATGCGCAGATAGACCGGATTATCTTTCATGATTACCTTCGATTTTCTGCTGACCATTGGCTATCCATTCCAGAAGCTCCCTGCGCGAGAAGAGCAACTTTCCTTCCATTTTACAGAACGGGATCTTTTTTCTTTTCACCAGCCCATAAATGGAAGTCTCCTTGTATTTGGTAAGGCGCGCGGCCTCCTTGGTGTCCAGCAAAGTGTCACTGGTATCGGCGGCAGCCTCCAGTTTTGATTCTAAAACCCGGCGCAGTGAAGACTCGATCAACTCCGATAACTGCTGATCGTTCATTGAAACTAGAACTGTTGTGCTCATCCCTTTTGCGTTTTGGTGATGGGCAAAGCAAGGCTAGAAAATCGGGGAAAAACAATATGAAGTTGACTAAGTCAGGTCTTCAACTCCGTACTCGTTTATTTTCCTTAATGTTTTCAAAACATTTTTAGAATGGGGGCTATCGGCCAGACTACCAATACTCTGCACGATATTGCCACGCGCTTTATTGATGTTACTGCGAAGACTTTCCAGCTTGGTTTTCGAATAGCAGGAAAATGTATCGAGCAGCAATTGACAGTATCTGTCAAGCCCAATATTGTTCCGATCTGTGTTCAGCTTATAGGTGGCATGCATAAGTAGGTTTAAAACACGCTCGTAGTTTCCCGGAGGCATTTCAAAGTACTCGTGTTCAGGTCTAGGCAGTCTGCCTCCTTTTTCTTCAAACATCATTCCTAACAGCTGCAACACTTCCTCTTCACTGGTGAAAACCTGAATGGAGCCCACTGCCTTACATTTCCACGCATCAATTAAAATCAACCACATGGATATGATTTCGTCAACCGCGTAGTCCAGGGGAATTCGCTCCGGACCTTTCGTTTGCGCTTCGGCTATTGGAAATTCTTGACTCTGTAACAAGACCGGAGATTTATACTTAGGAAGGCGAAGGGTATTTACTCTATCGCCGCACGCACGTACAAGGTAGGCCTGGATAAATCCGAGCGCGTATAAACAGGATGGAACAGCAAATCCCTCGAAGTATAAATGATAGGAGCAAAATTCAATGAATTGCTCTAAATGAGCGATTTTGCCTTCGTGGTCAGGATTATAAAGAATGGAGACTATTTGTTGTGGGTATTCCTTCATCGCATCGAAGTACCCTCTTTCAAATTCCGCTCTCAGTTCGTCGGCATAAGACTCCGAGATTGGGCTATGATGATCTACAATGACATTCGCCCGGTTTTTCTGGTCGAAAATGGCAGCCAGATTCGGTTCACTGAGGAAGACCGGTGGCGCTGTTTTCTCAGCAATGTTCTCAAAGTGAAAATTACATGATAGGTAGTCTACTTTTCCTCTGCGAAAAACATGATCTGCAAACCTTAAATATGGAAACCTTCCCTGATCGTCCAGGTCTATACCGAGGTCAGGATCGAAGCCGGGCAAATTGAAAAAATACATGCGTTCAAAGCGTTGAGTTAATCAGTTCATCCAAAATTGGATCCCCGATGTCTTCCAGATAAATATCAGTTGTTTTTAAGCTGTCATGGCCCAATGATCGGCCTATATTCTCCTTGGATACTCCGTTTCTCCGGAGCGTGGTTGCATATGAATGTCGGGCCACGTACGTAGTCAGGTTCTTCTGAATGCCTAAGATTGCACCTAATTCTTGTAAGTCCTTGTTAACCCGCGTTCGAATCTTCTGCTTTCTATATCTGATCGACTGTATGCTGTCGTGTCTTTTATATAATATGGGAAAGATGTAGCCGGCATCGCTATTGCCTCGAAGGTTGCGGTAAAAATCAAGGATCCGCATGGCTTCTGGATGGAGCTTAAAACGAAATTCTTCCTTGGTTTTCGATCTGATATATTCGAGTTCGTCATCAACAATGTTATCCCATTTTAAACTTGCAAGATCCGTAAAATTGATTCCTCGGCAATAAAAACTGAAAAGGAAGTAATTACGTGAATTAATGAGTGTATTATTCATTGGATCGATCTCCAGGGCTGAGATTTGATCAATCTGCGATTTTTGAATCGCTCTTTTTTTGGTCCTAGGGTTGTTGTATTTGCCAAATGCGAGCTCTTTAAAAGGATAGTGACCCTCGGGGCAAAATTTTTCTCGGATTGCCACCTTCCACATCGTTCTAAAGGTTCTTAGATAGACACTTCTTGTGGTAATAGCGCATCCGCGTTCCATCAAGTATTCTTCATATTTCTTCAGAAAATTTAGATTGATAGATAGGAGATCTCGGTCTTTGTTTTTCACAAACCCTTTCAAGCTGCTCAGCGTAAATTTAAAGGTGTCCGCGTAGCCAATCCGGTTTTGCTGATTGAGCAGAGAAATATGGTCCTCAAAGAGCTTAAAAAGTGATTTGCTCTCTGGTTCTTTCGTTGCGCCGGTCAAACTACGAACCACACTTTTCATTTCTTCGAACGTTGGCTTTCGACCTTTTTTTCCTTCGGATATGATGAGAAAATCTAACTCAGAAACGATTGTTCTAAGGAGTAAATTGATCTCCTGATGCTTAGGGTGACCGCGGGCAACTTGCTGTTGACTTTCGAGCCAATTTTCTTGTTTACAGCTCTTCTTTGTGCTGACTAACTGGTTCTTACGATTAATAATGATGCGGAGCATTATAGGATACTCGCGCGAATCGTTAACTTTGGAAGCTAGGATAAACTTGGTTGAGAGTGCCATCAGTGCATATTTTGATCAAAATTAGGTCGAACATAGGTCGAACATTTCTTGTCTAAGGATAATTAAGCAAACTTAAATAAACTCAATTAACTGACTAATATTCAATATGTTGGACTGTTTTTTATAAAAATCAAATATACAAAAAATCCTCAAAAATCTGGATGGCATGCAAGAGGTCGTCGGTTCGAATCCGATATTCTCCACAAACGCATTAAATCGCTCGTGAAACCTTCCAATTTGGAAGGTTTTTTTGTTTCCTACCTCTCTTACCCCCAGAATTTTAGCTCTTCTTTTCACCTTTTCGGTACGCTAGGCGGCACTAAAAAGCTCGCGGTGGCACCAAATATATACTACCCGTTCGTAGTATGTATTGCATGGTCAAAAGGGTGATACTTTGAAATAGGTAGTTTTGCGGGGATTGCTACGTAGTTCTCCGTATACGTAAAAATACTTATTGTGCGGTGACATAGCTTCGTGGGTTTTAATCATTTTTTAATGCCCTACCCACATCAGTACCATGAGTTTTTTCTCTAACAAAATGGAAGTTTTATTCTGGAAACATGCAACCAAAAGTCAAGAACAAAAAGGCACCAGTACTTTGTATCTGCGAATTACTGTCAATGGAACGCGCGAAGAATTAGGCTCGACAGGCCTGAAAATTACATCTGCCGATTGGAATGACGCGTCAAGACGACTTAACGGCAACGATCCGCTGAATTCTTTTAAAAATGAGCAGCTGGGCATATTGGAAATGCGATTGTGGGGCATTTTCAACGATCTGCTGCGCAAGTCCGAAAAGGTTACTGCGGATCGTATCAAACGGGCCTATCAACTACCACCAGCAGTTTCATTCCTGTCGGCCTTTGATTTTTATCAGAAGGTGTACGAAAAGCGAAAGGATGTCTCGGAAAGCTCGAAAAAGACACTTCGGAATCATCGTCAGCTTGCATTTAGGTTTTTAGTTGACAATAACCTTCGCGAAGTTCTTGTCGATGAATTTACGCCCGAAGTGATGGAAGATTATCGCGCCTGGTGCAAGGGCTGTGGATATAAGGACAGCTATTTTACAAGATCGGCTCGCTCGCTTGCCGCTATTACGAAATTTGCAAAGCGTAAAAAGTGGGTATCTGAAAACCCACTCGAAGACTATGTTATTGGTCATGAGCGAATTGAGCGCCCCGAATACTTGGACTCGGTACAACTGCGCTTATGGAGAAACCACGAATTCAGCCACCCGACCGCCCAAAAAGTAGCAGATATATTTGTTTTATATGCGCGAACAGGCTTTCATTATCAAGACCTTATGCAAATTATACGTAATCCAACGGACTTTTTAATTACAGGTATTGACGGCAAGCAGTGGATCGTCAAGCCACGCCAAAAAACGGAAGTGGAAGCGAAGGTGCCCATTGATAATTTCCCTGAGGTTAAGGAAGTAATAAATAAGTATGGAGGTTGGAGCAAAGTGCCAACCTACTGCAATGCTAAAATGAACGACTGGCTGAAAATTTGCGCTGCCGAACTTAACATGAGGCTTGTTCCGGCGCAGCGCATTTACCCTCAGTTGTCAGTGAAGCATGGCCGGACAACGTTTTGCGATTACTGTCTGAATGAATTAGGGCTCTCGAGGGAGGCAATCCTGACCATGATGGGCAGGATATCGGCGGCAGAGCTGGACCGCTACGTGAGAAGCGACGAACGCGCCGTGATCACTTCGTTCAAAATCAGTGAAGCGGCTCTGGCTTCATAAAGGGAAAGAGGGACCCGAAGTCCCTCTTTTCGGTTAATAATTCCAGGTCAGGCATTCAACCTTTGTCCGGTTGGCCTTTCGACGCCCGTCGACGGCCAGCGTTTTCACGTGATCCTGCACCTTCCAACCATGTTTTTCCCTGTATTCCATCAGCACATCTTCTGGGTAGCTACTTAACAGAAACTTTCCTTGCATTCCCGCGCATGCATCCAGCAACGCTCGAAAATCCTCCGTCGAGTAACCTGCATAGTGTCCCTGATCAGCGCTGACGTATGGCGGGTCGAGGTAGAAGAATGCATCAGGGGCATCGTATGCACGGATTACTTTCAGAACGTCATAACTTTCAATGGTCACCTTCTTGAGACGCTCGGTATAGGCCTCAGTAAACCGGTTTTTCTTGTTGTAGGTGCGGTAAGCAGACTTCCCGCGGCGGTCATAGCCGAAGCCACCTCCGATCGTGCTTGAAAAGCTCATATTTGTTTGCACCCATACTGACCAGGCACAATGGACGGGGTCGGAGATTTCGTCTTTTTGGCTTTCGTAAACTTGCTCGGATTCCTTGTGCTGCGCGCGGGAATGAAATGTCTCGTCCACCAAGCGCTGGATTTCCTCAAAGTCGTATTTCAAAACCTTGTAGAATGTCACTAGCCGATTGTTGATATCATTGACCACTTCGGCTGGACTCGGATGTTTAGCAAAAAAGATGGCACCGCCTCCAAAGAACGGCTCAATGTAAGTGTGGTGTTCGGGGATCAGTGGCAGAATGTGACGCACCATGTTCTGTTTGCCGCCGTAATAAGTAATCGGAGTCTTGAGTTTTTCTGTTTTCATGGCTAATAGGTAAAATCAGCCTGCAAATTCGGTGGCACTTATTTCGTCGTGAAAGGACGGGAAAGCGTCACAAAAATGCCGTACATTTGGAGTATTGCGGCATCAGCAATTAAAAAACGATAGAGAAAATGAAAGAAACAATCAAACTAGGCAGGGAGCTTGGGAGAAAGCACTTTGCCGCGATCGCCGCGAAAGGTGAGCGATGGAAGAAAAGGAACGTGCCCGGCTGGATTCGGCAGTCAATGTTCGTGCCGTATTATGTCGTCGAGCGCGACAACAAACAGGAGTTGCACATCATTCATCCACCACTTCGGAGCGGCGATAAAGTTCATTTTATCGTTTATGCCAGATCCGAAATCGAAGAAGAAGGTACCCAAATTCGTAATTGCTAAGAACGAAGCGGCGGCACCTGGTGTCACCTACCTGGTGCATACACAGGAGCCGTCGTTCATTGGCGAGATAAAGAAATTTGTACGCGGTATCGAACGCGACGAATACATCGCAATCAATAATGACCGGGAGTTTATAGAAATAGGCCCGCTGCAATTTGTCGAAATCAAAAAGTATTTGACATCCAATGACTTTGATAACCGTCGAGACTACCTTCGCAAAGCCGTAAAACATTGGATAGTTGCCAATCATATCCGTTTTGATGCTTTTAACGATGGTGCTCTGGGTACGCAGGAGCTACCTATTGAAGAGTAGAAATTGAAGCCAGAAATTTATGAGAAATTGATAATCAGATAGATGTAGAGATAGAGGTGTAGCATTGACTTGAATTGTTACTGCTGTATGTCTCGATCTACGGCTTCTTGAATACGTGAGAAGTGAATGGATATCTTCAAAAGCAGGAGATAAAAGCCGTAATTGCTTAGGCTGAAAAGTCTTTTTTCTTTCAAATTATCCCTGGGCACGAGCTTATTAGGGTAATTATTGATCCTGTCTAAAAACACTATTCCTTCATAGGTCAATCCACCTCCAATAGGCAGATATACAATCGAAGTCACATGCTGTCTCCTTATCGATTGAGCGAGAGTCGATGCATAGTCAGGGCCTTTGACTTTGGCCACCATTTCGGCGAATGACTCGAGGCGCATAATAGGCGAATAACATATTTGGACAGGGTAGGCCCGGTCATTAGCAAGGTCTACGTCACATGTGTTTGTTAAAACGAGCGCAGGAGTTGGCCGAACGGTAGTGTCCGGCAAGTTTATTACATGTAAATCTAATAATCCATCACCCTGGAAGATGACAGGTTGCTCTACTAGCTCGTTGGTATACAGGCTATTATCAATGTTATTTGGAAATCCGCCTAACTTTTGAAGTAATTCTTTGGTAGAGTCTTCAGACAAATATTGTGGTAAATATTTTTTAATCTCCTCAGGAAGACTCATACCAAATTCCAAAAGTTCTCATTAACCATGTCAACTATATCACCATCTAAATCGACACTATTGACTAACAAGTTCGTTGCACAGTTGCTAAGAAGGTCACCTGCATTTACTTCCTCGTCTCCAGTGTTTTTCTTGAATGCAACATTGAGATGTGGATAGACGGTTTCATAGGGCGCACGGATAGACTTGTAGTCACCGCTCGGAACGTAGTTGCCAGTTGGTATAATAGTTGAAGCGCAGATCGTGATAAGAAGCCCGATATTAGATGAAACTCTGTTGTGCGAGATTTGGATAGGGTTCATGGGTAGACCGGATTTAGATTTTCAACAAATCGTGTTTTCAACAAATTAAAAAATATCCTCTTTTCCCGTGTGTGCAATTTTTCAACAGTTTCTTTGAAATTGTTCAGGCCCTCCACCTTGTTCTCAAAAACACTAATATCCATTAACGAGCCTGTAAAAGAGGTGTTTGGTCCAGACAATAGTGTTGCGTTGTTAGTGATCTGTAAAACTTCAGTCAACCCTTCTACCTCCTTCTCAGACCGTATGAGCAAATTTGGACTTACAAAAGCACTGTTTGCCATACGCACTTCGACATCAATATCCGGAAAAATGTCCATATCCGGAAAAAAGTTCAAATATCTGATGACGAGGCTCACGGGGCTCTGAATTACGCCACTTCCTGTGAGCGTTTCAAAAAACATATCGAGCTCCGTAGAAAAATTATTCCATCCTACATATCCTTTATTAGAATGAATTGAAATCACGTCGTTACCAATTTGTAGATCATACTTGTCGTTGGATAACTTGTACAATGCCTGAAAGTTGAACGAAGGATCACTAGCTCTCACATCTTCGGGAATATTTAAAATGGGAAGGGCTGTCGAAATGGGATATTTCTGTTGGAACTTAGTATACAGGACTCCAAACACGGCACCTCTCGGTAAAGAGGATTGGAATTTCAACTCGACTGTGGCTTCTACGACAGGATTTGGATCTATCGATAGCGGTATTTTTTTCATAAAACGCACATATGATCACAACTTTTTGGAATCGAATGCAGTAGTGATTTGGCTGCAAATGTAGGAAGCTTTATCATCACAATTTATACTTACGGAGGTTTTCTATTATTTGGCATTGAAAATTATTCATCAAAGTTTTGTCTCATTTCTCCATAGATCGTAAATGTCGATTGGTGTAACTTGTTGATTGCAAGCGTAGTAATTCGGAATTTTGAAAAGTTGCACCTTTTTTTGTGGGACAAAAATTACAACCTGCTGAAAATAGGCCAATTACGCGCCGAAATAATTTTTAAAAGCCCAAAAATCCCGAGATCAAGCCCGCCCTTTCGCATTTTGGCAATTGCCAAAAAAACGATTTTCGAATATCTGAAAGCGCCCTCAGGCCGCCGCGACCTGAGGGGTGGGGTAGGGGTACCGGGGGGTAGGTGGGTCAGATGAATCCGACGTCGAACGATCCACCGCCGCTGTTATCGATCTGCATCCCACCTTGAAGTTTGAACACGACGTAGTAGTCGACCGTGTCACTTAGGTGTGTGGCGTACTGTTGGTCTTCGTCCTTCTTGTTCTCACTCCTCTTGTCCTTGGTGTAGTTGGGTAGGATGGGTGCACGCTGCATGGACACCATCACGCTCTTCGCATCATAGGGGTGGAAGCGCAGGTGCAGGCCATCGTCTCTGGTCTCTTGAAGTACCTCCTTCATGAGCTTGTATGTCTCATCCTTGAAAGGGTTGTATAATAGGGGGCAGCAATATACTGTCCAGCCCGCGTCCTCAAAGACCTGAGTGAATTCGTCATAAAGCGTGATCCAGGTACCATCATTGTTCTGCTTGCTGCTGGCGCTGGCATTGAGACCATTGCGGTCGCCAGTCAGGTAGATGGTGCGGTTAGGGTATGGGGTTAGGCGGGACAGCAACTCGGTTGCAAGGGTCTGGCTCATGTCCTTGTCCGGATCAGGGTCTGTTACAAAACAGCCCATCACACAACGCTGCTCTGCACCCAGATCCTGCCAGACCGAGCAACTGGTGAAATGCGCATTGAAGTCAATGCACGCGGCGACCGGCTGACCAGGTTGGAAAAACTCGTCAATTTCAACGTCGCTATGCCTTTCGTCCAGAGACGAGTAATACGATTTGGGCATTTTAGAAAGGCGCTTGCCTTCCACTTCAACGCCAAATTCCAGCGGGGTGAGCTTCTTTTTTAAGTTATCGATGTAGTTGGATGGTAAAAAAGCCTGATTGTCCCTGGTGGTAATCTGCATGAAGAGGTACCTGCTGGGCTCCTCACGCATCATATCCTCAATATCGAACATCCAGTCGCCTTGTCCGTATGGCGGCGAGCTGAAAACCATGATCATCCAGTGTAAAGGCGAGTTAAATTTCGACTTATTGGCCCGGATACGGCCTTCGAGAATTTTGAGCCATTCGCGTTTGAAAAGCAAGGCTTCATCCATAATAGCAAAATCGTCGTTTCGACCTCGGTGGATGTCAGCAAACATTTTGTATGCGCAAATCTCAATCACCCATCCATTAGGAAAGGCGATGCAGTTTTCCCAGTTGTCAGGTTCCTGATAGGGCGTGTCCCAGTCCTCCGGAGGTTTTCTCCCGACAGCGTAATCGCCCTGGCCGGTTTTGAAGTTGTATTGGCGCAGTCCGAAGTTGTCCTGCCAGACGGATTTGATCCCTGGAAATATTGACCGCTTAAACTGCGTTACCGTTGCGCATGGAAACTGACCTTTTGCCCTGGGGAGCTCTTCTTTCGAAAGGAGCATCATCAGGGCCATTGCGAATGTTTTTCCAGATCCGATACCGCCAATTAGTGCCGCAGTTTTGGTCCCGTCAGCCGTCAGGGTGTAAAATGCCGCCTCAATGAAGTCGGCTTGCTTGTCATTTACTTCAATTTCTTGAATAAGGTCACTCGCCCGAGAGCTCATAGGTTGCTTGCTCGTTTAGTTCGTCAGATTTAACCACGCCATCGGGTGTGATGACCGTTTTGCGCTTGATCACGATTTTGGTCGGTTTTTTCTTCTCATCGGTGCCGATTTTCGAATTATCATAAGCGCCGTCGATCAGCCCCGCTTCTTTCATCACCCGGGTATACTCTTTCATCAAAAGTGAAATTTCCTTTGCGCCGCCGGTGTCTTCCTGCATCAGGGCGAGCCGCATTTCAAGATCGGTCATATCTTCGGCGTCCGGAACATTCGCCAGCGCAACGATCTTGGACATGATCAGCTGGCCAGCGCGGCGGAACTGCTCAGCATACATATACTTGATACCGTCGCGGCTTCGGAGCTGGCGCAGGTCTGCAAAGACCTGGTACGCCATGGCAAGCAGTTCGCGGGCCCGACGGTCTTGCACCTGAATTCGCGGGTCGTTCTTGGCAAGCTTGATTACATCGACGTCCGAAAAGCCGTCCCTGAGCCAGCCACGTATGACATCGATCTTTTGGAAGGTTTCTTGCTGCTGGACAGTCAGCTCCTTTCCATCGAGGAGATGTTGCTGGTAGATATCCATCTCCTCATATACTTTTTGCAGGTATTTGTTATTTTGACGCATAGGTGAGGGTTACGATCTTGTCTTTGAGTTCTTGTTTCAGGGCCTCCATTTTGGCAAGCTGCTCGCGCCATAAGTCGACTTTCTTATGCTCGGGGTTATCCGTTATTTTCTTCTGGTACTTGCAGATATTGCTGTTAAGCCGCGCGAGTTCTACGCGTTGCTCGGCCACTTCGGCAGACCCGGGTAGTGGCGCCAGCAGATCCTGCTCGGGCTTGGGTTCAGGCAGTTTTCCAGTTTTGTCGAAGTATTCGATCGTTTTATGAGTGACAGTCCATTGACTGCGGATCGAGAGAATTTGCGCAACCACCGCATTTGCACCATCGATATCGTCGTCACGGTATTCGTGCAGGGTGTTAGACAAAAGAGCAGCTTCCATGTGCAAGCGGTTCGCCTGCACCAGAAGCTGCTCTTTTTCTCGATTGTCTGGCTGCTGGCTTACGCTTGAAGCACCGGCTGCTCTTCCGTTTTTTTTTCTTCATTTTCGCCGACCGGTACCGCATCACCAGTAGCGGCGGTGGTCGACGGTTGCTCGCTGGTCGGTTGATCGCCTGCCAGATCGGCAAGCGTTGCGACTATTTTGGAAACTTTCCGGTCTTTTTCAGAAATGATATTCTCGCCGGCAGCATCGCCGGGCTTGACGGGGTTTGCCGGAGCAACGTAACCGCCGGTAGTCCCAGAAACCTGTGCATTTTTTTCGACTTTCGAATTTGCCAGGGCATCGTATGCTTCTTTTGCCTGATCGTAAAGGGCCTGAGTTGCATCCGAAGGAGCGGCCCTGAGTCGCATTTCCGCAAGTTGCAGGGATGCTTTTAGTTTTTTGATATCCATGATAATGAAGGGAACGCGTTAGAATTGACGATATGATCAGATCAGGTGGTGGGAGCAGCTACGACCTTCGCAGGTTTTTTGTCTTCCGGCGCTTCTTCCACTTTCACACGCGGATCGCCGTTTTTGGCGAGGATGGCCAGCTCTTTCTGATCCATATCTCTGAGGTATTTGGTGTTACCACCTACGAACACATGGCCTTTTTCATCCTGGCCAACTGAATAAGTTTTCATCGGGTATTTGTTTTAGAGGAAAAAAATGGGAGGTACCGAAGGGTACCTCCATAAGTTAGGCTTAGGCCCCGCCTTCCGGAGCTTCTGCACCGACGAGCGGCTCAACGTCGAAGGTTACAGTCGCATCGAGTGGGAATACCGGCACCATCAGACCGTCCTGCTTCGAAGTGAAAGTAGCTTCCTTGCGGGCGGTGCCTTTTTCAGGCAATACGCCTTTCATTTCGACCATCATGGGAATGTACTTCTGGCCTATAAAATACAGGCGATCGTCATTGCCTTGTACGATGAAGCAAACCGGTGTCTCGTACATGAGTGCAGAGAATTTGACAATGGTCTCATTGTAGCCAAGGATTTTAAATTCCAGGCCCTGGGTGAAACCGGCACCGATTTTCTTTTCAGTGTCGAATTTGGTGGTATCGTACCAGGCTTCAACCTCGATAAACTTCTTGCCGACAACAAGCGGGATTGCGCCGGTGAACTTACCCATCGTTTTGGCAAGTTCGTAGGTCAAAAATTCGGTTGCCAAATCTTCTGCCAAACAGATGTAAAGACGTTTCGCACCGCCGATCGTCAACGTTTGGCACTGGCGCTTGATACCCGCCAAGGCGAGACACCCTGCGACGCCGCTAACATCAATAAATGCGCCTCCGGTGATTTGTTGGATGCCGACCACCGAGAATATGGCCGCAGCAAACCCGATAACCAGGTTGCTTGTGGCAAATGTGACTGCGGACGCCACAAGCACGAGTCCAGCTGCTAACAGGGCTTTTTGATAATTCTTCATTGAGGATACTTGAATGAAAGTGGATAAAAGATTTAAAGCCCACCGGCACCAGGCCGGCAGGCGATAGGGGAGGGTTAGACGTTGTCGTTCAGGAACACCCAGTCCGGCGTCGCGTAGTCGAAACCAAGGCTTGCGCGGATGGACATTTTCCAAGATTTCACGTCTTTCACGATGTTCAGGCGGTATTTACCCGGGTCATCATTGCAGACGAAAAGCATGTTTTTCTTCGGCGCGATCACGATCGTGTCCTTACCGATCAGTCCCGGGTCGACAGTGAACTTCATGTTTGAATAATCGTCCAGGATGGTCGGGCGGTCAGCCGGGCCGACGTGGTCGGGGAACAGCGCTCTACGGTTACGACGGTATTTGTCGTAGTTGGTTTGGGAAAGGTAAACGTTAAGCTCCTCTTTGAGCAGGAGTTCGTCAGCCGACGCAACCAGGTTTGCTACCCCATTTACCTGTGCGTAAGCGTTTGCATCAGTCAGTGCGGCGCCGTCAAAGACATGGGAGGCAACGATGTCACCACCAACGCCACGTCCGGCGGTAAATAGTGTAATAAAACCGTCAGCAAGTGCACCAGCACCTTTACCTGCAGGATTGTATACACCGCCCCAAGTAGTTTTAGTGCGGACAAACTGGAAGTGCTTTCCAATGATGTGACCCAGGAAGAACAGCTCGAATGGGTTGTCGTTCACGTCGTTTAACGTGCGGTTCGGAGCCTTCGTCCATCCCAAATAGCTCTGGTAGATCTCTTTGATCTGGGAAAGTGTGATTTCAAGGTCGATATCGCCTTCCTTGAAGGTTGCAAAACGGCTTCTTACCGCGATCGCTTCTTCTCCTGAGAATGTATCAGATGCTGGCTTCCAGGCATCTTTTACATCTAACTGAACAAGCGGAGCTTTGTCGCGCGTTTTTAAGACAGTAAAATCGTTTCCGAGCGATTCTGCACCGTACGCGACCGCCTCCATGATGATCTCGCCGTTGCCATCGATGGTGCGCAACAGATCTTCTCCGAAATTTTCAAAATTGACAATTTGTGCCATGACAGTATAAAAGGGGGTTATTTACTGGTTTGAGATAGGGTTATTTGTGGGTCTTGTGCCACACGTTAACAGCGTTGTCGTTGTAGCTGGACTTGGCACCCTTGTTGCGACTGTTGTGATCCTGATCAGGGTCCTTGTCGCCTTTGTCAGCCGCCTTTTCGTAATGCGCCTTGTAGGTGTCGCGTTCGCTGGTCGCAGTCGAAAGCTCGGCGCTCAGCGTAGCGATCTGCGTGTCTTTTTCAGCGATTGAAGCCTCCAAAGTTGTGATCTGGGCGGTAGCTGTTTCCAACTCGGCTGTCAGCCGGGTGTTCTCGGTTGCCTGGGCTTCGATATTCTGGTCTATATCAGTCACGTCGGCCGCAAATTCTGCATGCTCTTCGCTGGATAGTTTCTCAGAAATGGCCTTTTCGGATCGGCCGAAAAATCCGGCAATGATCGATGATAAGGTTCTTGGTTTGCTCATTGTGGTATAGAATTAGAGTTTACGTGCGAGTTTGATTGCGTCGGAGAGACTGCCGGTTTTATCCACGAGCCCTAGGCTCAGCGCCTTTGATTTTTTGTACATTTTGCCGGAAAACACTTCGTCGCTTCGTAGTTGGCCTGCACGGCCGCGACGGACATAGCCCTTGAAAACATTCATGGCCGCATCCAGATCCTGCTGAATTTCTGCCTTCAATTCTGGCGTGAGCGGTTCTACGGCATTGATTCGAGCTTTGTCGACCGATTCGCCTGCCCTGAAAATCGTCACTTCGTAGCCTGCCTGTTTTAGCGCTTCGGATTGGTTGATGTAAACCATCAGCACACCGATACTGCCGATTTCAGACGAGCTCGAATTCTCCATCACGATCTGGTCGCATTGGCTCATAGCGAAAACGCATGCGCTGGCCGCCATACCGTTCACGTAGCCTACCGTGGGCTTCGGGAAATATTTGATAGCGTCGGCAAGCATCTCGACGGAATCGACGGTGCCACCTGGCGAATGACCTTTGATTACGATCGATTTTACAGCCGGCTCTTCGGCAGCTTCCTGGATAACTTGGGTTAGGAATTCATTGCCCATGCCACAGTATCCGAAACGGCTCATAGTGCCTTCGATGGGAATCACTGCAACGTCGCCACCGCCAGCTGTGAGGTAACTGTCCAGGTAAGCACGTGCGCGGCTCCAATTGCCGTTTTTGTCGCGGGTTGATATCGCTGCGTCGATGTGACCAGCCTTAAAGTGGGGCGGGATTGGATCGAAGCCGGCCGCGAGCCGTGGAAGGATAATTCCTTCCATGCGGCTGGCGAAGGGTTCATCAATGTACCATAGTCCCGAAAAGGTTTCTGCGTTCACACTGTCGTAGATGTTAGTTATGCACTTAGCAGATACGAAGTAGGTGCATTATCAACCGATCAGGAAGGACGAAAAAGCAGGTTGACCAGCATCGTTTTACGCTTGCGCATAACAAATGGCGTCATAGCCAAGGTATGCGTATGTTCTCACACCCAATGCCGATGGATGGATGTCACTCAGATACAGTTTAGACTGCTTTTCCTTGTAAGTAGTCGCCACTCCCCCCAGGTAGAGTGTCTTTGAAGGCATATTCTCGGTAGGGTATTGCGTAACATCAACCGACGTAGTTTGCATTGCGTACAATCGATGTGGACTCATATGCCATGGGCAGATATAAATCTTTTCCGCTTCGCGGTTGTCAAACAGGGTCAAGTATGCCTCGGTTTGGCTGAGTTTACGGTTTTGGTCGAGATTGGTGTCAATGTTGCGCCGTGAAATCGAAGCAGGAGGCACCGTACATATAATGATCGGAATGGTTGCGCTGTAAGCACGGATCGACGCAACCATCTCGGCGATCTTCGCGCCGGAAGGTGTTGACGGGTTTGTCCCCAGCGCTATGATGATGAAATCCAACGCTCCGATCGCGTAGGTCGTCATGTACTCGCTGAAACTGAAATAAGCATTTGCCGCAGTATCGTCAGGAGAAAACATGAACGGACTGTGCAAGTTTGATCCTCCGGCGTTAACGTCCGCGCGGTCGGCTATCGGTACATAACGGAAAAACGTGCCTTCAGTCCATCCGCCGCGGGCCTCGCTTTTAATGGCTCCGCCTCCATAGTTGGGGGTTCGAATCCCTTTCCAGTTGATTGTGTTGCCGTTTCCGGTAGCCAACGTAGATATTTCTTGCAGAATACCACGTCCTTCCCATCCGCTGTCCTCAAAGCTGTCGCCAATGAAAATGCCGTTTAAAGTTTGTCCAGTTGGGCGAACCTTCGGCGTGCAATTGACAACTTTTGAGCTGATCAGATCAGGCTCGTCGATGGAATTAACGTGCTCATAATCGTAGATTGAGAAAGTCAGGTTTACCGGTGAGCCTGCACCCATGATCTGACCTTCTTCATCGGAGTACTGGTAATTGCTGGTTACCGGGCTTCCGTTGGAAACCAGGCGCGAGACCATCTGAAAGCCATAAGGCTTTTTATTGTACACATGGAAGTACTTGATGATGTTGTTGGCGTAAAACCACAGAGTGGAATCGGCCAATAGGTAGAACTTCGAAGGAAGCACAAAGCGGACATCAGCCCTATCACGCTGCTGATCAGAAACTACTACATTGCTGGCCTTTGAAAGCTTGTAGGCGGTTGCGTTCCAGCCGCCCGCCGCAACTGTGCCATTGCTAAATGGGTCCTGCACCAGGTTCAAGTAACTGATCGTTGCAGGAGCCAAATTCGCATCAGCTGGGCCACTTCCCCAACTGATGTTTACACCAGGCTGGAATGATTTGAAGGAAGCATCCAGATATCCAAAGGTAATCTTGACGGTCTCCTTTAGATTTATCATCCGGCTCATCTGGAACTCATAGTCGGCGGTGCGTTTGTCGAATGGCTGGAAGTGGAATTCTGGCTCGCCTGCCGCGGTCTTAACTATACAGAAAGCATATTTTGCCTTTGTCGTAGCGAAATTGTGCCCAGGGAAAGAAAACAGGTTGAAATCCTGGTTGTTGGTTTTGAAGGAGATGATGACTGCGGACATATTTGCGTGCTGAACAGTCCGGTTCTCCGTGTTTTGGATAGATAACGTCTCGACTTTCGACACAATGCGCCGCTGATAAGTCGCGCGAAGCGGGGGCAAGCTCTCCAGCTTTCGGTTCAAATATTCGGCATAGTCGTCCTGGCTCCGGTAGGTCAATGGAGAAATACCGGTGTGTGATGGAGTCATGTTGGTCTCGCTCGCTCCGTCTTCCACCAGGTTCCAATTCACTGTAACCATGGCAAACTGGTTGCCCGGCCCTTGGAAACGAATGACCTCTGGATATGCACTTGGCACATAGCCGGAAGCAGTCATGCCCATTAGGTACACGGAATTGCTCGGGGAATTGTACTGATAGATGTGCAGCACATATTGTGTCGATCCGCTGGGCTTTTTAGCGAATACACCAACAAAGTACTGCTTTGATGGATCGACGTTATAAAGCTTGATGTCCTGGATCGCAGTTCGGGCCTTTGATCCGTAGGCAATAGTCGCTGTCGGCGAGAAAGGGAGGTTTTTAGCCTTCACATCTGAACCTAACTTTTGAATTGTAACGCCTCCATCGGCAATGCCGTCAGATTTGAAATACCATTTATTGGCGGCAGTACCGCGAAGGCTTCCGGGACCGATCACCGTTCCCACGGCGAAATTGTCGCCGGCAAATACAGCCGGTCCTGGCGTGGTGATATCCAGAGATGGAAGCTTATTAGGGTTTGTCCGCCATGCCGAAGAGTCGGCGGTCAGAGTGGTTGCGTTGTTTGCCTGGTTGGTAGTGGCATTGTAAAATCCCTTCTGGTCAAAGTCACCGGTTACGTTCACCGCCGTTTGCGCGGCCTGCTGAGCCTGATCGCGGAATGTTTGGATTGCTGTGAACTGGTTGTCGACCTGGTCGGCGACGGCTTCGGCCTGAACGAGGGCAGCCTGGATAACCTCCGACGAGTTTAATTCTTCGATGTACTGCACAGCGGTCGAGACCTGACCGCGGATCGCACCCCAGAATGCTTTAAAGAGCCCGCGCACCGAGGCGGCGCTGTTGACTGCGGGAGGATTCGGCGGAGAATCTTTCATGTTGGCGTCAACAATCCCGTTTATTTCATCGTCGTCGTAATTCCAAGGCATAGTCAAGAGGGTAAAAGTTATGAGAAGGATAAATCAAAGCTGTAATCGAATTCCATTTCAGGGAAAATCTCATCGAGATCGATCGTTGGTATGAACTGGACCGGATGCCAGTTAACCATTGTCAGTCCGAGCTGGTGATAACTTTGCTGGGCAATCTGCCGAGACCAAGAGAGCCGCACGCCGTTGTCAGGTTCGCCCAGCATATAGCAGTTGCCGAGCGTGTCGCGGGTAAGCACTACATACCGGCGCTTTGAGTTGGCGTGAACCCAGTTGGTCACATCAGCAGCCGTGCCTTTTAGTTGCCAAGAAAGCGAAGTAGTATATGCAACACCGTCGACGGTCTCGGAGCTGGTTTCAGAAAAGCTGGCGGTTTTGGGACGTAGCCGTATTTGGGTGATCGCCGCGCCTGGCCGGATGCCCAGAGCGCTGATAGTCTGCATAACCGAGTTGCCGGCTGGCGAGAGTACATAGACGATCTCATCTGTTCGTATCAGGTACAGATGGGTGAGAAACCCGGCATTGAATGGGGATTGGCAAGGTTCGCCAATTTGATGTACAGCACCTAACATGCCCGAAAATTACCGGGATTGCAAGGCTGGTAAAAGGACGAAATCGGCCTACTTTTGAAACTGTAATTCAATGAAAAACCGCCATCATTTAATGCATTGGCGGTTTTTTTCTTAAAAATGGGTGGACTTCTTACGCGTTTGCGTTACTTCTTTCGCAAATCCGTTACTTCTTTCGCATTTCCGTTACTTCTTACGCGTAACTTTTTTCCTTTTTCCTGTTGTTTTTGGCGATGTAGTCGCGGTAAATTTTTCTGGCCGTCTGGTAATCTATATCGACATCGCGCTCAATGCCGCGCCGTTTCAAACTCTCCGTCACAAGCGGCCCATAGTCGCACAAGGCAAGTTCATGCCCACCACGCACCTCGCAAATCAATGACCGACGGAAAATCTCGTCCATGTATTGGGCAAGCAATGGAAGCTTGTCATTGGGAACTTCATAAGCCTGGACATGTATGTAATACCTGATCGAAAGAGTTCCAGGATCGTCTGATTGAATCCGCTTTTGGGTGAATGGGATCGGGCGGGAAATCAGGTGGATTAGCTTTCCCAGTTCGCTGTTCTTGTCGACGTGGATTTCGTCAATCCCATTTTTTTTTGTGTAACCATCGTACTCGCTAAAAAAGAACTTTTTGACATATACCGGAAGGGTAACCACGATTTTCTTGACCATCTGAAAGGAGTAGTTTTTGTTGACTAAAGTTAACTATTTCTATACTTATTTCATAGTATTTGGAATGGCATTTTATGCGGCGCTGAGATTGCTGATCGCGCCGATCAGTTGATCAAGTTTCCCATTTGTGTTGGTTGAGTGGACCGCACCTTCTACGTTCCGGACAGCACTCTCGACGCCATTCACCGCGCCTTTGAGCGATTCGGTCGAATTGGCGACTTTGTCCAGCTTTTCACCATTGGAGACGGTGAATTTTAAAATGTCTTTGATTGCTGCAAGCTGTTCGATTCCTTGCTTTTTGGCTTCTTCGTGGGCTGCCGCAGCAGAAGCGGTGTCACCAGTGGCCGACGGGTCATTTGCGTTCACTCCGTTGTATGCGGACATATCTACGCCGGAATCTGCCATTGCTGCATCTGCTTCGGCCTGCGCCGCTGCTGCTTCTTCTTCGGCTTGTCGGGCTGCTTCTTCTGCCTTGCGTTTTTTGGAGCCAAACAGGTACATTCCTCGCTCAAAATAGGGACTTTCAAACATTCCGCCATTCCGGAACGCCATAGGCGCTTTCCCACTAGTAACAGGCGTACTGGCCAGCCCTGGTGTGCGTGCATTTTGAAACATCTTTTGAATAATAGGCCAGTTGGCTTCCGTCTGCTTGGCTGAGATAATCGCTTCATCTCCTTCCATTTCACCCACTTCCCGACCGGACATGCGATCCACTAGGGCGATACCTCCCTCTCCATAAGAACTTCCGTGTTTCCCACCTCTGGCGACAAAGCCACCTTGCTCGAAACTCGGTTCTGGCTGGTTTTTAATCTTGGCAATCTGAACGCCGGTTACAACGGCAGCGGTCGCGGCAAGAATGATGTTTAAAGGGAAAAAGTTAGCGAGCGCCTTCAATACCGCTAATGCGCCGGTGATCAAAGCGGTGGCGATATCGGCTTTCTTTTGAGCGGCAAAAGCCTTTTTCTTTTCAGCAACCTCGGTAGCACGCGCTTTGCGGTTTTCCGCGGCGATCGTTGCTTCCAGGTCTTCCTTGAAAGTTGCTTTCTGCTCGGCTTCGTCCGAGGCCATGACGATCTGCTTCTCCGAGGCTTTGCTTGCTTCTTCCAAAGCTGCCTCGGTGGTTTCAGTCGTAAATTCCGACAGCTCCTCGATCATGGTCGCCTTCGCTTCCGCTTCTTCTTCTGCCAAGCGGATCTTCTCCTCGGATTCTTTTTTTGCCAGAGCGATCTTCGCTTCGATCGCCTGACGCTCGTCTTCGGTTTTGGCAAGATTGGCCAGACGCTGTAAATCCTGGATTTTCTGCTCTTCTGCTGCTTTCATCTGTTGCAGCTGCTCAGAATAGTACTTTTTGAGCGCATCCCGTTTCTGCTCTTCCGTGCTGGTTTCGCTGGTAAGTATACGCTGCAATTCGGCAAGCCGGTCAGTTTCTGCCGATTTGAGGGCTGTAACATAATTGGAGCTACTGGTGATCAGCGACTCGGTAACCGATAGCTCGTTTTGCAGGATTGCGACTTTCTCGTCGCGCTCGCGATTGGCTTCGGCAATCGCTTTCTCTGCTTTCTTTTGCGCAAGATCGTTCAGAAACGCGACTGCTGCCTGCGCAGCTTGGCCAGCAGCTTCATAATTGGCGGTGTCGGCGGCAAGCTTCTGCTGCCAGGCCGTTTTGTGCCCCTGCACCATCGTTTGCGCAGCCGACAAGAATCCGCTCACATCCCCCTGCAACAGGGATTGAAACATGTTGCTATAAGCCTGAACGTTCTCCTGCTTCTTTTGCCGAAGGTCGTCATCGATCGCTTTTTTGTCTGCGGCGGCCTTCGCGTCGGCGGTGATCGATGCCTGATGATAGCGGGCTTCCACGGCCAGGATTGCAGCTGCCGCCTGATCTTTGTCGACGATATCGACCGCGATTCGAGCTTTCTCTGCGGCTTCTTCCTGGGTGAGCTTTTGGTGAAGGAACCGGAGCTCCATATCTAGTCGGTCCTTTGCGATCACCGCCAGCTTCGAAGCGTTGCCCTTGGCCTGTATTTCGCGGAAATCAAGCAGGGTTTGTTCGGCTTGTTTCTGCTGTTCATTGATGAAAGCGGTAGCTGCTAGCCGTTTTTGGTCGTAATCGCGCTCGGCCTGCTCGGCCTTTTGACGGAAATCAGCTTTTGATTTCTCAATTTCGGCGTCGGCATTGCGGTTAATAGACTTGCGCGCCTGTTCCTTTGTTTCTTCATCGGCCAATGAGTCGTTGATGTCTTTCAGCCTTTTCCGGCGCCTCTCGTTGATTTTGGCTTCTTCGGACGCAAGCGAGCTGGCCGCAACTGTGGCGTCGTGTTCGCTTTCCAGCTGTGCAATCAATTCGAGAGCCTTCGCGCGATCATTGCGGACTTTCTCGTCGTATTTGGCTTCGGCATCCTCGTACGCTTTCAGCTCTTTCTCTTTCTCTTTTTTGCGCTTTTCGGCTTCTTTTTTCTGGGCTTCGGTCTGCGCCTCCTGATACTTTTTGCCTTCGGTTTCACCAGCAAATTGCGCATCCTTCGCACGGCCGTTGTCTGACCAGAGCGCTTTAATATCGGTCGCGGTCTTCTGCATGTTGGTCTGCACATGCTTCGAGTAGTCGCTGGCAACTGTTTTTGATTTCTCAAAGCTCTGTTTGGCGGCATCGAAATTACCCTGCAAAAGCTCGTAGGCAGCGGTCGCTAATGATGAAATGCCCTGGCCGGCAGCTGTAAAGAATGCAGACCAGTTATTCCACTCGTTCCGGATACCCAGGCCGACTGTCGTGATCACTTTCCACAGGAAGCTTATCAGGTCAATTCCTTTGTTACACAAGTCCAGAAAGAAAATGAAAACAGGCGTGAGTGAATCCCCGATTTGGGCGCTCAGGCTGGTGAAATTGTCGCCAAGGTTGCTGGATTTGCCCGTCAGGGTTTGCATCATTTCGGCATTCTGTCCGGCCACGCCTTGCATCGCTCCCATGGCGGTGATGGCGTCAAAGATGGCTGCTTCGTTGTTTTTTACAACGGTAGTCTGCCCTTTGAACATCAGCGAAACCTTGTCTCCTTCCTTACTGGCGCGGATACCGAATTCTTTCAAGCGCTCAAACTCACCGGTCTGCGCATCGAGCACCGCTTCAACGAGCTGATCAAAGGTTTTGCCCTGGCTGGCGGCAAGGTCGGTAAGCTTAACCATTTCGGCCTGGGATGGCCGCAGACCGCGATTGACCATCTTGACATACCCATCGGTCAACTCATCGACTGAGAAGGCGGTTTGCGCAGCAAGCTGTTTGAGCGCTTCCATGCTTTGTTTCGCCGCCTTCGGATCGCCCAACGCCGTGGCCAGCACCTTCTCGTACTTTTCGAATTGGGCGGTAGTGGTAAATATCGCCTTCCCTACATCGAACAGCCATTGTGCAATTTGAATCAGGAACATTGCTTTAAAGGCCGTATTGACCGCATTCACGCCGGATGAAATCTTGCTCCAAAGGGATGGGTTTGCAAGGCCCTCGCCTTCCTTTTTCAGCTTTGCTGCCTGATCTTTCGCCTTGCCAAGTTCCTTTTCTACCTCGCCCAGGCGCTTCACATTTTTGATGTAATCCTGGGAGGAACGGTCGGCGTTCTTCATTTCTTTGGCCAGGTCTTTCGCGGCTAGTTCCAGCTGTCGGATGGTCATTTTTGAGACGTCCATCGTTTTGAGCTCCTTGGAAAGCTTTGCCGCCTGATCCTGGGTTTCTTTGAGCTCCTGTTTGTACTTCTTCCACTCATCCGATCCCTTTCCACCCATTTTCTCAATTTCCGTAATGGTTGTTTTGAGTTTGGAGGCATTTTTATTGAGGTCGTCAATGGTTTTTTGGAGCTGCGCGCCTTCGCCTCGCATCTCGAGAGTTAATACGTCACCTATCATTTGTAAGCTGGTTTACGGGCTAATTTGGTCGTACGGGCATTCCACGCGCTTTGAATGCGGGATGCATTGATGTTTTCGGTAGGCAGGTTGATCGTCGTCTCAAAGCCGAAAGCTTCCCGGAATGCCTGCGCGGCGTACAGGTTCGCGGCTGCACGCATGTCTTCGTAGAATTGTGGGATCAGGAACAATTTGAGCTGATCGTTGTAAATCCCGCGGTAGCCGCGCCGGATGTTCGGCGTGGCGCGCAGATAGTACTGGATACCTTTGGCAATCCGATCGATCTTTTCGATCTCGGTCTGCGGGCCGCCTCTTTTGTAGCCAGGTATATAAGCGAAGCGGCTGACGCCGGTACGCTCTACCCAATCAGCAATAGGCCGGATCGGCGGGACCGAGCCATAATTGAGCACTTTCATGTCCTTGATCCGGAGCAGTTCGGAAAAGGAGATATGCGCGCTGATCCAGCCTTTGCCGCGATTGACGGTGCCGGCTTTGATTGAGTCGACCAGGTCGCCGGTGTCAACCACTCCTTCGCGGTTGACGGCGTCTTTAAGGGCGAATTCTACCCGTCTGACGAAGTCTTCGAGTAGTTTGGTAAGGATTGGGCTGTCTTCGAAATCGGCCATTTGCCAACGCGGTTTTTTACGTTGGCTAAATTGCTGGCATCATTCAAGAGGGGAAAGGACGGGGATGAAGCGAGAATTTAATACCTTTTGGAAACCAATTATTTCAGACAATGGCAAACTTTATAGTTGTACCCCACGACGGATCATACACCTTAGTCAATCTAGATCACATAGTTTCATTAGAGGTAAGCGATCCTGATTACCAAGGCCTTGGCGGCGGTACTAGAATTAACCTTACAGGAGGTAAATCGTTCGAAACTGGATTAGAACTACAGCATTTCGCGTTAGCAATTAAGAAAGCTGATGGATCAGTAACACCTGTTGAGCGACGCGATGACTAAACCCGACCAATATAAAACTTTCTATGAGCACAACTCCGACTTTAACTTGGCATCAAAAAATTCAAATTGAAGATGCAATCGAAACCGTCCAAAAGTTGCTTGATTCCAAAATTTTATGGGAAGGTAATAGACCGATATATCAGCATGCGGTATTTATTGAACTCTTAATTAACCTAAAGGATCTTCTGATAAAGGCAGATCGCTTGGGCAATCGGATAGCTTTCACCGATGGTATTCAAGAAAACGAACGATTTGGTATCAGGGATGTTACCGACCTTATTGGCAATTTCAGGGATGCAGCATGTCACAATGATTCCTATCGTAGGAAAATAGGTGATAATGTGTCTTACATGAATAAAGTTTTCCCTTTCAACCTACCAGTAGAGATTCGCGATGCTCCCTTTGACGGGAATCCAAACCATGACATCGGTTATGAAGTTGGAGGTATTTACCTTTATCAACGAAAGCATATTGAAAGAGCATTTAGCGAAATCAAATCGTTTTTCGAGCCGATAATTATCAACTGGGAGCCATGATCAAATTCCTCCAATCAGTAGCGCCTGCGCCGTTCCCTTCACCGGTACCCCGACGTTCAATTGAGCGATGATGTAATCCACTCCATCGACGTGGCACTTATTACCGAAATCGAGCTTTGCGATATCGGTTTCGGTAATAATAAATTCCTTTTTCAGATAGAATGACCGCTTCCTAAGCGCGATGGTTTCCTTCCAGCACGTCGCGGCCAGCGACGCCGGAAATAGCGATATCGTTCCCAGCGTAGGCAGCGCCCTCGGGAACAAATCTGACACGCCATGCCAGAATAACAATCGTGGGCCCCAAGGCTTCGCGTCCTGGGCGAACTGGCTGCTTTGTCCTTCCTGCTTGCAGATTGCCAGCCCAGTTTCGGGGTCGGTAAGCATGGTAGAAAACCTCATGTCCAGCTTTGCGATGCCATTGCGAGAGCCGGGTACTTCCTGTGAAATGTAGTCCTGCAATAGCGCCGGTTTGTCTTTGGCGATCGCATCGTTGCCGTCGACGATCATGCTCAGTTGGATACGCGTGTTGTTTTCAGGCGTTTTGTTTTCACCAAATGTGGCTTTGTTCGACCAATCCACTTGCGTCGGCGCGGCCAGACAGTCCTCCCAAAAGTCAATTTTTAGCGTCTTTTCGACGGAGTTAAAATCAAATTTGAGATTGGCGATCTTGCGAAGTTCCAGGATTAACCCAGTGATCGAAAACGGCGGCAGGTGATTCTTGACGGTTATCTGACCATTTTCCACCTCGCGAAGGTTCGCCAGTATCAGCTTGCTCCAAACGGGATGCGTTAGAAAGCTACCGGTAATTTTGGTGCCGGTGATCTGGCCGATACGTTCGAGCACCCAACCCACAAAGAACATTGGCACGACCGGGCTGTCGACGTACTCGCCCTCGGTCTCGGGGACGGTTTGCAGGTAATCGTTAATTCGACCGGCGTACGATGCGGCCGGGCCATTTGATCCATAGAACGATTCATTGATGATCGTCGGGAAACAGCAGATCTTGGTGATCCCATCGACGTCGAGCATTTCGGGGAGCACCGGCGTTTCAAGCGGAAGGTTACCAAAATCTATTTCCTGCAATGAAAGGTTTTGATAATCGCCAAAAAACAGCCCGAGACGATCGGTAAATGCGCCTTTATAGCCCGTTTCCAGCGAGGCTTCGGTCAGTAGAAAGAAGCCTTCGCGGATAAGTTCGCCGCCCTCGAAATGCTCATAGTGCATTTCCGGCAGAAAACTTCCAGCCTGCGGCTCCTCCCAATAATCGAATATTGCGCGATTGGTACGCACCGCTGGAAACGTTGGAATCTCGGCCTGGCTTGACGGGATTTGATCATAAAGCAGGTGCGGATTTACGAGTTGATAATTGATGCTTTGTTTCGCAGGTACGTAAACCTCAAAGCCGTTTAGTCTGATCATAGTGGGTTTACTTCAAAAGTGAGAGGTTCGTCGCTGCTGTTGACAACTACGTTGTCGAAGGCATAATATCCGGCTTTGCTAATAATAACCTCCCGGTTTTTAGATGGGATGCTGATCCTGCACTTCCTGATTTGCGGGCTGGAATACTCCACCTCGATAATGAAATTATGCGTGCCCGGGTTGACCGTTCCGGCAGATGTCCTCAATGCCGGTGGATTTTGGCCGACAGTATTCGAGATCATTTCTGCGCCTGGCGTGCGAAGGTCGATAACCGGTCCCGCATCTGTCGAACCTGTTACGTTGGTTCCAGTCATTGGAATTTTATGCAGGATCGCCAGGTGGACGGGGATGTTGTTTAGCGCGCAGGTCCCGTTGGTATTTGCAAATGCTTGCGTATCCAAGCTATCAAACCTCGCTTCGGCCAGCGCATTCGCATCGCCGGGATTCTCTCCACCGTATGCTCCGGCATTCACCGTTATTGTTGCCGGTCCACCAACATAACCCGCAGCACAATTATTGCGTTTGAAAGTGCCCAAACGAGATATTGCCGCACTGGGGTAGGGCGTCCCACCAACAGTGATCGTGCTGTCGAATATTGGCTCCACGTAATCCGGGTCACCCTGATAATTTATCTTGACGGTGTAAGGCTTGTAAAGTGCGTTGTCATCTGCATACACCTTTTCGAGCTTCTCGAAAGCTAAAAAACCGGTGCGTTTGCCAAATCCGTCGAGTACCTGGCGAAGCGACATGCCGCGCCAGATCGTTTCCCTTTCCGGAACAGGCTCAGAGGCCGGAAGGTCTGAGAAATTCTCGACCGTATCCAGCACCCGGAAATTAAAGGTGCGGGCGACCAAATCCTGATTGTCAGCCTGATCGACCAGATTGCTTGTAAGCAGCTGCAAGGGCCGGTGACCTTTGTCGGTAATCAAATACATTTCTTCGGAAAGCAGCAGCTCGTCAAGATAACGCAGGTAATTAACCGCGTCCCGCTTGAAAAACCCGGTGCTGATCTGGAATTCGTACTCGCCCTCTATACTGATAATTTTTAGCTCGGAAAAATCGATTTTAGCATCAGCCGGCCGCTCGACGGCAGCAACCGATTGAGCCACTTTTAAAATCCGCTGTGCCTGGCCTATCAAGCGCAAGGTGTCCCAGCCGCCCAACGAGTTAACAAAAAGAATGCTTCGGTCGTAAAGCTCGCCGAGTTGGTCGAGAATGTAGCTGCGGACTTCGCTGATCCGTTTGTCCTGCTCGTTGCTGAGCCAGACGTCGTACCTGGTAGCATCGGCGGGAATGGCGAGGGCAGAAGCTCCGACCGGGCAGCAGATCACCGAATACAAAATCGGGTTGGAAAGGGTCATTTTGGTAATCGCCTCTGAGGTGATTCCATCTTCGGTGTAGAACTGCACTTTTAACCGCAATTCGGTTGGCTTCGGCGTAAAATTCACAAGGAAGTACAGGTATTCCTCCTGAGCACAATCGACGCGTTTATAATTGGGCTGCCAGGTCAAAAATTGCTTTCTCCCCAGTTGCCATTTACGCCAGAATGTTTCCCCGTAGACGTAGAAATCCTCATTGCTCAGGCCTGCCTTTATTGCGTACATCTTGGGCAGGGCCTTTTCGGTATCGACGGCAGGCAGGCCGCCAGTGATGCGCTCGGTCAATGAGAATGCCATCGTTTGCGACACGGAAACGCTCAGCGCTGCCTGTTGCCGGCTCGGTTTCGTGTAGCTCAAAAGACCGTCAACCTTGCCGTTCCGGCCGGAATTATATTTGAATTCAGCGCCCGAGAATATTTGAACGCCCGACATATCTTCGACGGGCTTCTCGCGGCCGGATGAAGTATGTAGCTCGACCAGGTTATCCGAAAACGGAAATTCCGGAACGTTGATGGTTAAGAAGTATTTCAGGCCGACCCGACTTTCGAGACCTGCATCGGCAGCTTCAATGGTATGGCTTAACTTATTGCGGCTAAATTTCAGCGGCAGATAGGAAAGGTTGGTGGCTATTGGATCGATCATGACATGGAAATTTCACGAAACTCCCTACATTTGCCACCCATAAAAAGGACGATAACGACAGTAATTATGAACACACCAGTACCTAGCAAATTCCAGCCGCAGGCCAACTATATGAAATCGCAGTACGAGATATACATTAAGAAGCTTACAGGTTTAAACCCACGCGTAACAGCAAAAGAGGCGGGACTCGAATTCCATTTTGAAATCAATCTCCCGGTCGAAATCCCTTTCATCATCGTTCAGCGTCTTGCTTTTAGACACCTTGAAGCCGTTGCAACGGATGAAGAAGATTTGAAAACCGTTTTAGAAGCGTTCAAGACGCAACTTGTAAAAAGTCGACCGGATATTCAGCTAAATCCCGGGATGTAATTGGAATGCGGAACCTTGGTGGTTAACAAAAGATTTCATTGCTTGGTAAGCCGAGTTTGAGTTTTACTTCATAGCCGTAGGCCGCTTCCACTCCCAAGTATACAACCGGCTCGGCGGTAATCGTATCGAAATCAAGGAAGTTCTTATACAGCCGGGAGTCGTGGTGCAATTTCAAAATGATCGAGGAAACAATCGTTTCCGCCCGGGCAAAGGCTTCATCTTGTTGTTGACGATCGTCGAGCTTGCCCTTGCACCAGACGTACAACTGCGTATTGAAATTGGTCAGCAGGATATGGTTTTCGACCTTCTGCGTTGCCCACTTTGGTCGAAATACGAATATGCCCGGGAATACATCTTCAGAGACAGTATCTTCTATCATCCGATCCATTCCATTACCGTCGCTCATTTGAGCGTACACCACTCCATTTTTGGCCTTTTCCGCTTCCAAAATGGGGGATAGGTAAGGCCAGAATAAGCTGTCGGTCGGATTCATCAGTTTTTTGATTTGTTACGTTCGATTTCTGCCTTTACGTCCTTGCGATGTTCTTCCAGGAATTGGAATACTTCGTGGACATTTGCTCGTTTGGTTTGGGACATACTTCCGAAAATTTGTTTTTGGGAAAGCTCGTATTGGTTTTTGATAAGGCTCTGGCCGGGGAAGTCTTCCGGCACTGGGGGCTTGCTGCCGTCATTTTCGAATAGGTCGAAATAGGAGAAGAAGTTTTTAACTGTGCCCAGGAAATAGACCAGGACGAGTACCTTTTCATCGAAGAAGCGAC
Organism: Dyadobacter soli; assembly: GCF_900101885.1. Lineage (GTDB taxonomy): Bacteria > Bacteroidota > Bacteroidia > Cytophagales > Spirosomataceae > Dyadobacter > Dyadobacter soli. The sequence goes on from NZ_FNAN01000022.1 coordinate 60,293, forward strand.
CAGTTAGGAGCTTAGCCCTGTTTGCGGCGATATGCTCGTTATAGTCCTCACGCTCATCTCCATTCCAGTCAGGATCATTCTGATATTTACGCTTGCGTTTGGGGCGGCATAGTGTGGCGACCAGCATGTCAAGGCGCTCTTCGCCTTCGACAAGCTGCTTAATGAAGGCCTGCGCGTGAATGTAAGCATCTGAAAGTTCGCCAAAGGACATGCTGCGAAACCCTTCCGTGAACACTTCCCACCGCTGACCATCGACTTCGAAACTGCTGAACGGGGCGACGGTAAGATCTGTTTGCCACATCCATGAAAGTTGTCGGAGCAATTCGGCGAGCACCAGTGCGCTTTGGTCTTTGTTGGCTTCCGGACTCTTCTTCCCGAAAAGCCGGTCCATGATCCTTCCCCATTGTTTGGAGGTGTAACCGAGTGTGATGCGCAGCAGCTCGTGATAGGTCTCACCGCTTTCAGGAAGCACGAACAAGTTTTTCAACAACGCTGGCAGCTTGTGCCGGCTGACTTCCTGCCAGTCTTGTGGGAACTTGTGCGTGCTTCCGTTGATGACGATTTCCTGCATTACTGGTAGTCTTGAGTGATTGTCCACCAAACTTCTTCACCTGCGGTAAGGGCGGCAAGGACGGCTTTATGCAATGCTTCACTTGCCAGACGGCTGTCGCCGACCATGAACTCGCCATTTTCGGTTCCGCTTTTGAAGCCGGTCAGCAGGCACCCATCGGTGTTTTGATGCGTGTTACCCGAGTGGGAACGGATACCGGAAAACCCGGGAACGCCGATCAGGATGATCATTTTCCGTTTGAACCGGTTTGACCAGGTGATGTCCACACGGTACCGGCCGGTGGGAATGGCGGTGCGTGCCGGTACTTTGATTCGCTGGATTTCGGCGAGCGGCATTCCCTGAATTAATCCCCTGTCAGTGTCTTCCAGCACATAGCCGAAGAATTTGTCATTCACCCGCAGCCGGGATAAGGTGCTATTTGCCCCTTTCAGAATCCTCTTGCTTTTAATTTCCATCGGGCGATTTTTTAGAGGGGATATAGGCTTTCAAATTGTCCCAGGCGAGTTGCAGGATCGTCTTTTTCCCGATAGCAGCGTAATTCTCCTGCACAGACCAGAACTCGGTGGCCATGATAGTCAGCATCGCTGAATATTCGACGGCATGGAAGATGGTCACCTCGATGCCGTCGATTTGAAGGTGTGCCAGACCATGCAGCGAAGACAGAACGCACACGTAGTACATCAGCTTGGAGAATGTCTTGTCTTTAAAGACTTTTGCCGTTACCGGTGGATAATTGGCCGGATCCTGCTTGTTGAGATACTTCTGCTTCTGAATCCCTGAATAGGCATCGTAGGCGATCATCAGCAGTAAATAGACCAGGTATTTGAAATCCGAAAAAACGTAGGTCTCCACAAATTCGAGTAGCCACGCGCCAATACCCGCAACGAGCGCCCAGATGGTGACTGTGAAGAAGTGTTCACTGATAAAGGTTAAATGGTGAATCATTGCGGTTAAGCAGCTTTCGAAGTAGGTTTTCATACTAGTAGGGAGGTGTAATTTTGCCGGTAACGTAGCCAGCGCCGAACGCCATGAGTATGCGCTTGCGACGTTTTTTTCTTTCGTCGGCAAGCATGCGCTCAAACTGCTCTCTTTGCACGGAAAGCTGCACTCGGAGCATGCTGTTTTCGGCTTTAAGGGCAAGGTTATCCAGGGTGAGAAGTTCATTTTTCTTTGTGAGGGTATGGTGGATAGGTTTGAGGAGCTCGTAACTGATCAGGCTGTCAAGCAACGCCTGCTCATACGCCGGATCGAATTTGTTGCTTGATCCTTGTGCGGTAGCTGTCGCGCAGGTTAGCCCGCCTAGCGCTATCCAGCCGGTCAACAGAATCTTTTTTGAAAGTGAGGATTTCATGTTCCTGTTCTAGTTTAATGATGGAATCCTGTAAAACCAGCCGCTTTTTTCCGACCATGACCAGAGCGTCGATGATCGCGTCACTCGACGGCTCTGGTTTTTTCAAGCCGGTGATCGAGTGATAGTAAAATAGGCAGTTTGTGATAAGGATCAGCAGCAGTAGAGCCACCTGGACTACATGCCAAAAGACGAGAGTGACTTTCATTGCAGTTTCGCGTGAATACCGTTACCGGCGACTTTTTGAGATACAATCTGGCCATTGGGAAGCTGGACATCGAGCGTATGCCAGTTGTTGTCTGCAAAACTGTTGTGGTAGAACCAGCCTGTTTTTCCTGCCAACGTTTGAGAATACACGAAACCGCGTTGTTGCTTATAGGCATCCACCAGTTCATCCGCCTTGAAATTACTCGGAGTGATCCATTCGCCGCCATCGATGCGGTGCCGCAGATAAGCACGGTCGCCTCCATCGGTTTGGCCGAAAGTTTTAGCGTAGAGCCGTATCCCAAAATAGCTTAAATCTGCACTGCCGGTAAAGCCGTGATAAATATCCCCCGAACCTGGCCAGTATTTATTGAATTCATTGTTACGAGCTTCGCTGGAACCTTTCGGGTACCATTCGCCTACGAGTCCCTGGCCCGGCCTGCCGTCGAAAAGCTTCTGATTGGCCTTCCCAAAGCCGCCCCATTCTGCGTAGAAATTGCCGTATACCTGAGAAAAAAATGCCGATGCAATGTGAACGTTCGGATCGAGTGGGAATTTATCCTCTTTGAAGTAGGTGCCGTCAGGAAAATCGATGCGATACCGGTTGTTTGGCCGGGTTTCTCCTTGTCCAAACAAGGCAACACCGGCATGGTAGCCCATGTGCTTAAAGTATTCCAGTCGAAAGGCCAGTTCGATTGGCTGTCGTAATACCTGATCAGGCGCGCGCAGATACACCGCTTCCACGATCATCGTGGTCGCCGAAAGCGTGCCGCCTGGCGAATACTCTGTGCTTGGTAAGTCCTTCGGCTCGGTGCGGAAAAGCTTTTTGTAATATTCTGCGCTTTGGTTGAAAACCAAGCTTTCCCCTCCCTGCCAGAAGTAATTGTGGCAGATCTCATAATGAATGCCGCGCGATCCGAAATCCTGCTCGTACCGTTTGCGCAATTCGGGATAGAAAGCGCCAAACATCGGCGAGCCGGCAGGTTGCCATCCGACATTCTCAGACATTTCCGACAGCCAGATCGCATCCGACGCGTCGGTTTTCCAAGCCCATTCCCTGGCTTCATCGACTGGCAAGCCATCGGCCGTAGGCCAAACCGCTTTGCTGGTACCGTTTGGCCAAAGCTCAGTACTTCCATTGTTCAAGCGCCCGAAGACGCCCTCGATACGCTGAAAATTACTAAACGTCTTGCCAGCAAATTTAAGCAGGCGAACCTGCTGATTGCTGTCTGCATCGTTCCAGGGAAGGCTGTGGTGCGGCAGATGGGTTACGCCTTTGGCGAAAACGCGATCAACGCCCCAGGGTTTCCAATCCGCTGCCCAGAAGTGCCCATTCGGAAGCTTGATGTCTTCGCCGATTTCTGCCCAGCTGACCTGCTGGTCTGACGGATCGTAATTTTGAGGGATGTGGTTAAGAAAGCCGGCAGCGTCTTGCGCTCCCTTCGCCACGTATGTCTGAAAAGCGTAGCTCAAACCGCCACTGAACGATTCGCCAGCGTCGATTTTAAACCAATCGCTTTTATACTCTTCGGGCGTTCCTGCCCACTTGTTGAACCCTTCGGCAGAGTATTCTTTTTTCAACTTCCCTACCAAAACGCGGAGCGGGTTGTTGCCCGCCACCACGTAGTTTTTAAGCCTGCTGTTCAAATCGAGCTTGTCCCCGTTGATCATGTACCGGTACATATACCGGTCCGGGTCTTGCCGGTTATCCGGAGCGATGTCTGTCGCCAGACGTACATTCGCGGAGTCCCGAAAAACCAGATTCAGGTGTTCGTCGTATCCCCTTGTCATTCCGATCAGTGGGAAAACACCGGGCGTTATCACTCCACCAGTCGGCTCCTCGGGCGTCGGGTCAACTACGCCTCCGGAACTGCGCGCGATCGGGAAATCCTTTTTGGAATCTTCCTTGCTCTTGCAGCTCTGTCCTCGGATAACAAGCTGATAGGTACCGTCTGGTTGGGCCGGATAGGCAATTTCGACAATGGCACGTTTGGGCGCGATCAGGTCGGTTTTGATCCTGGTGGCACCCGACCAAAGTTCGTACTGTAAAGTGTCAACGCCTTCGCCATGAAACTCGACAGAGGCGCCGGTGTTGGCCACCTCGAATATGCGGCGAATCTCCGGGCCTTGCGGACAGGCTTTTTTGGAAGGGGGCGGTGTCACCGGAGGTGTGACCACTCCGGAACCGATCGCTTTTTTTAGACTGTCAATCCGCGCATTGACCCGGTCCAGATCACCTTTAAAGACCAGGTCTTTGACGTTCTGTGCTACAAGCGGCTGCGCGATCGCCAGCAGCACCCAAAAGAGGAGTTTTTTCATTGAATTAGAGGATTACGTGGGATTTATTGGTAAAGTCTTCAAGCTCGTCAATGCCGATGGCGACATTGGCGGTGTAGTACTCGGGGAATTGCGTGGGGCTGGAATACTTGTCCATGAAGTCTTGCAGGCGTCCCATGTACAGTTGGGCATCTTGCCATAGCTGCTGCCGCTGGGCATTTTTGATGCCTTCGCCCGCGGGCGACTCGTTGGTTATGCCGTCCCATTTGCGGACTTCACGCGGGCCATTCTCGTCCAGTTTGATCGGTAGGTAAGGGTAAGCCTCGTGCAGTGTCAGGAAGGAGAGCGGCTCTTTGATTTTGTCGACCAACATCGATTCCAGCGGTGTCAGCTGCGCATCCTTGTCCTGCCATTTGATTTTCAACTCATCGAAAACGGCATAGGTGATGGCTTCACGGATGTAAAGTTGCTCGGCGCGACGGATGAACTTTTCGAGCTGCGAGAATAGCCTGCGGTTCCTGCCTGCCAGCGGCACGTAGTCGCCCAACTCGTCCGCGCCACGGATAAAGTACTGGTTGCGCGCTTGGTAAGCAGGGGAGCTCGTCCAAGCCTCAGGTTTGGTCTGTTCCAGGTTCTCCCAGAACAATTCCCACATCAAATCGACCATCGCCATATTTGCATCGCGAGTGTCGACGTATTCCCATTTGGCAACGGCGACAGTCTGGCTGGGACTGTTTTTGGCAAGACCCAGATCGCCTACCCGGAATTTCAGGTGAGGGAGCGCCATGTCGTAAGCGGTCCAGGCAATGCAGCCCTGGCTAATGTCAAGCAATTCTTCCAGGCTGACCCGGTCCAGTTCCGGCAGATCTTCAAAGGCGGCATCTTCAAGGAAATCGTACAGCTCGACGCCGACTACTTTGCGGAATTCCCGTTCTGCGTTTTTTACGAATGAAAGCACCGTTTCAAAGTTGAGCTTAGCTTGCACGCCACCGAGCTGCTTTTTGAGTTGTTCAAGTTCTACGATCATTATGCAGCGTTGTTTTGGTTTACGACGGCTTGCGCGCCGGTGGGATTGGTGTCAAGGGTGGTGATCTGGACTTCTTTGAATGCGGCTTGCACATCTTTGTAGCCCATCAGGCGCAAGGCCATGTTGATGTCTTTGAGCACATACAGCCGATGGACAGGCGTGCGGAAGTGTTGCTGATAATCGGCCATCACCCTGATTTGGCTACCGGAGTCATTACCTGAGCCAGGGTTTACACCGGCGAGCGTTGGCAGCAGGCCGATCGAGTTGGCGATTGATTGGTTGGCATTTTTGAAAACCTTGTCGTATGCATCGTCGGACATCTCGTTTTTGAGCGGAACCACGTCAACGTTATCCATTGCCTTGCCATCTGCACCACGCATGTATTTGATCAGCATGGTCTTGTTTACGTTTTTCTGACCTGCTAGCCAGCTGGAAAGGTTGTCAGAGAAATCGCCCCAGCGCTTTTTAACCAACTTGCCGTCGACGTTACGTCCGCCTTCTTTGTCGAAGTGGTCTTGCGGCATCCGGATCAGGTATTTGATATTGTAGCCGTTCAGTATGCCGTTTTTATGGAAGGCGATGATCAGGTTGGCCAGCTCAATCGCTTCTTCTGCACACCACCAGGAAGGGAAAGCGTAGAACGGTTGGCCAGCCAGCTTGTGCCGCGAATGTGAGACAGTGGCTGTCTTCCGTTTATTGAAGTCCAGATCGTTTCGGTCGAACGCTGCGAGCTTCTCGGTGTCGCCCGGCGTGAAATACTTGGAAAACCCGAAGTATGGATTTACATGGAAGCCGCCGCCTTTTTCGGGCCTGCCGATACGGGTCTTGAAGCTGTCGAGCACCGACAGTGTAAACCAGTCTTCGAGAGGATCATAGCGCCACTTGGTAAAGATGTTGGCGTTATCCACGCGCTGGGTGATGGCCGAGACGACATAGTCCTGCAAATCCGTTGCCCACGCCCAATCTTCGAGCCTCGGGTCGATAAATTCAGTGAGCCTGGTCTTGCCGTCGACCACCTCCTTTTTGAAGAAGCCCACGCCGCTGGCGTAAATCATGTCCCGGAGCGATTCGAGAAGCGATTCAACGATCGTGTTCTTCTCGATCAGCGATCGCATCACATTGGGCTGGTTGTCACCTGAACCCCAGCGTATGTGCTCAAATGCATCGTATTGAGACCAGGCGCTACCGCCAAAGCTGGCGTCGCGAGATCCGGTGAGCTGTAACAGTGCCGCATTGTTGCCGCCCTCGTTCAGAATAAAAAAGCTATTGGAAATTTGGGTTACCATTGTATTCGCCGTTGGTATGGTCAATGATCATTCCGTCTACTTCGATGAGCAGATCGATTTTGATCCGGAAATGCTGTTTTTCGGGGTCTTGCTCGTCCAGGTTGCGGAAAAGGAATTCGTGGTTGGTGTTTATGTTTCCGCGAAACTTGCCAGCACCGGGCATGTGTTGAAAGCTTTTGGTAACATGGCGCTTGTAGCCGATCGTGCCGTCGACCTTGCGATACTTGATCGAGTGCACCGAGGGTTTTCCGGCCGAATCGTCGGACCGGATGCTGGCCATTGCTACTTTTCGTTTGATGATCTGGTTTGCCACTACTTTTTCCGGTTTTGGATAAGCGAAGGTGGCAGTCAACCGGTTGAATGGGAAGGACGGGAATTAGTCAGGTGGCATCTTGACAATGGCACAATGAATCGATACTATTGTGATCGAATTATTGATATCGTCAACAACAATGAACCGGGGATATTTGAAACGAGGCGATGTCGTGTGGATTCCTCACGGCATGACGGTAGGGTATGCTGCTTTCCCACTTTGCCTGCACACAGAAACAATCAGCACTTTTAACCGAGAAATCGTATCTACCACCGTCAAGGTGGGAAAGGAGTATCACAGTAGAACGGACGTTACGAAGGAACGCGAAGCAATAAGGGAGGGTGTCATCAAGATTTTTAAGGGGGAGGATGCGCCCCTGTGTCTTCAAGTTTTGGACAAGTTTCTTGCGCACCAGTTACGTGACCAACCACACTTCATGCTGGTAATTCCATCAGGGCACTATGTAGTTACTGGCGTTAGTGTCGAACAGGGACATAGGATCGTGGATTTGGAGGGCATCTACGGAGCGTCCCCCACGAAAATCTACTTTTGGCAGAGTTCATGGGGGCCGCTCGCGCACAACTCAATGGAAGTTGTTGGCCGTATGGATTTGGACAACCCGCTTACCTAAGTTCGACGCTGTTAAAGTGTTGGTATGATTGTTTAGCAAAAGGGCGGCGCTAAAATTTTAATTATATGACCGTTCAGAGCACCTTGGAAATATTGTACCGCTTTAATCGAATGCGAGACAAACTGTTAATTGCCCATGCCGCCGAAATGGCCGCCTTGGACGGGAGCGACCTCACCGCGCGAATACAGCTTTCTACCAGACACCTTTGCGAATTGCTTGACCTCCGAAAGGAGTCATTGCTGGAACTTGCTTCTCGCATCGATTCAGACCATCTTGAATGATTATCTAGGCTTAAGGGTTCGACGTTTAGCATGCTTGTTGGTATATTTTTTGAAGGCTTTCTGTCGAACGATATGTACAATGAAAAGCCACTTCGACCAAATCCAGGACATTGTGTGCAGATATAATGAAGTTGAGAGAACCCTGCGCCTAGCTCATGCGACTGAGCTTTTAACAGTTTGCAATCTCGACCGTAATGCATTGTTGTTGTTGCAATCAAAGCACATTATTCAACTAATGGATTTGCAAATCGCTCTAATGAAAGAACTCAGCCGATTCCGTGTTGAATAGATAGACATTCATTAAGGTTCGACGCGTTTAAGGTTGATATGAAAGTGGATACAGTCCTGGGGCAGTGTATTCTGGCTGATTCAGCGGAGATTCCTGCAATCGCTCATGATGGTGCCCGATCATATTTTTACATTGAGGGCATCGCCATCCATACGGTTCCGGGCGCATCCTGCCTCGGTAGTTGCACATGAGGCAGTACGGATTCCATCCCTCGTATTGTAGGAACTTCTTCCGCTCTTCAATGGGCATTTCAAACATTTCGGCTACGGTGTTCATAATGGTTCGACTCAGTTAAGGTGTTGAAAGTATTTTGATGGCCGCCCGGATCTGCTCTCCTTCGCTTATAATGCGCGGCAGGTTAGCCTTTAACTGGTCAGTTGATAGCTTTGTATTCGCTGAACGATGTGAGCGATTTTTGGCAAGTTCGATGCGGAGCAAGTTAATTACGTAGTCCATAGGCCGAGCTAAGGTTGTGATTTGGTTAAAATGGCGTTGATCGCATGCAGGTTACTGTCGACCAGGTTGATGATTTCCGAATGGTACTCGGTAGGCTTGTTATCCCATCCGCGCGCTTGCAGGATTTTTAGATTGGAAAGCGAGAGCTCGATCGTTTCGATCGGTTCGTCGCCGATCCGCGCGGACAAGACCAGCGAGTCAGGCCTTTTATAATATTCCGAGGCAAAAACGCAGTGTTTCAGCCGGTCACCTTCGAGCATGAAATCCTGTACGGTTTCAAGGACTTTTACGGTGATCTGGCCGTTGGTAAAAGCCAGCCCGAAGAAGGCCCCCTTTTGCTTTTGATATTCGATCTGGGCGATTTCGGTCTTTTCACGCATTTCGGCAATGCGGGCCCGTTCGAAGGCCTCGCGCTTTTTCCTGACTAGCGTATCGTGGGATATTTTCAGATCTACCGGGCAAACGTAGTGGCTGCTCAGCAGGTCTTTGTTGAAATGAGCGAGTAGTTCAATGTAGTCTACCCACATCGAGGCGCTGGGAATAGTGTACCCGTTCCGGATGCAGATTTTAATGCTGTTCCAATATTTGTCGACGCTGGATGCGCCGCGGCCGAGATAGTATCGCAGCATTTTGTGCTGGCCTGATTTCAATAGGGTTTCCATTTTACTATCTATAAGAAGCCTTCGCAGAAACACGAAGGGTGAATGGCCGTGAAAATCTCCTGTAAATCCGTTACGTTTAATTTCTGGCAGGAAGCTACCTTTTGCGTAGATAGCATTTGGCACGATCTCGCTTCGCAGTATTGCGCCACGCGTTGTGTAGTCGCGCAGTTCCATGTCGCTGTTCTTGATCCAGAGGTCATAGTAATAGCTCATACCATTGACCATCTTCGAGTAAAGGCAAAAATTCCCTTTTCCATCGATCCAGTGCTGCATCACCTCGGTGCATGCAACCCGGGCGGCATTGTTTCGTGCGCAGAAACGGGTTAGGTAAAACGTCCGGATAACCTGAAATTCCTTGACTTTCGAGCAAATCGTGAAGTAGGCCGCTTCCTCATGCTTCCGTTTGCGTGATTGGGAAATTTTCAGCTCACGATCGCATCCCGGACAAGTGCATCCGGCGAGCACCGGCATCAGGTTCCCTTTCACCTTCCATTGGTGCCCGCATTCCAGACACCATAGAGAAAGCTTATTGATAAAGCCGCTGCGCTGAAAAACGTGCCCGATGCCCCAGTTGATTTGTTTTTCGGTAGCAGGTTTGAGACCCTGCCGCACCAATGCTACCTTTTTATGAAATTTTGTCCGTGGCTTCATGGATTAAAATAGAGGTTGTTGTATTGGTGCAGATTTGTCTTTCTTTTGCTCGCCCTTCTTTTGGATACGGGCTTTTTCTTCGGAAATGACCTGGGCGAGTGCATTTTGTTTCGCCTGGCTGATTTCTTCCTCGGTAAGTTGGACCGAATGGTTCACTACCACTTTGTAATTGATCGGGCTGCCTGGCTTGATATCGTCTTCGTCGTAGTAGTGGACGGCCATCCCAAAGATTTCGGAATCTTCGAAGCCACAAATACCGCTGGCTTTAACCTGGTTGATGATGTAAGTGACGCAGTCGTCTATGTTCTTGCCGGGCTTTTTTAGCGTCTCGGCGAAGAGCGGGTCGGCTGCTGCGAGCTGGTTCAGGTGTTGCTTGATGGTATTTTTAAAATGGTCAGATACTTTGGGCTGGGCATTCGATGGCCTTACCGCGACTGCGTTGCTGTTGTCCATTGCTAAATTTTGTTGATTGGTTTGAAAGTGGCCAGCACCGTCAGTGCTGGCGTGGGAGTACTGGAAGTTTTCGTGCCGGTCAGCCGTGCCGTTTTGTTTCGAATTCAGCAGGGACATCTTCGAAGAATCCGATGATGCCAATTGCGCCGGCGAACGGAATCAACAAGAGTAAAAACAACCAGGTTAGCGGGTTCCACTTGTTTGTTTTTTGGCATGTGAAGTAGCCATTAAATGGCCGTGGCTCCATCCAGACAAGCTGTATTTTAAGAAATACCAGTATTCGGAACCCGAGGGATGCACTGGCAAGGAACTTTCTTTTTTGCTCGATGGCGTCTGCGTTCGTTTTCATTATGAGGTGGTGATTAGTTAAGATGTCCGGAGATGCTTTCCTGAAAGAAGTCCCATATCGGGGCTAGGTGCTTGTGAATGTATTCCTCTTGATCTTCGGAATCCTCGAAAACGGAGGCAATTGTACCAGCGTCGTTCGAAGCCAGAAAGCGGTAAAGCCCGCCCGAAACACCGTCAAAGTATCGCTGGAATATCTTTTTTGCCGTCATGACGATTAGTCGGCCGGTCCGATCGGTGATCGGCTCGACGTAAATGTTCACCTGACGGCCGTTCCATGATTTGAATTTGAAAAGCTTGACCTGTTTTACATTCAATTCGTATTGTGGGTTGGGTAGTTCTGGAAATAATGTTGGCTCGGTACGCTTGCTCATGTTTGTGGTAGTTGAAGTGGCCAGCACCGACAGCGCTGCCGTTGTGATATCGGGAATTACTATGCTATTTCTTCTAACTTCTTGGCGAGCTCATCGTACTCGCTTCCCAAGATTTCGATCATGTCAGGTGTTGGTTCGATGCTTGATCCCATATTGCCTACGGTTGCAACAACAAGTACATACTCCCCACGCTCCATTATCCCTGGCTGACTAAAAATGCCTTTGTATCCGATCAGCGCGCTCAATGTGCGTCGCTCGATTTTGGGTAATGCATAAATGGCATTGAGGGTCTGCTTGTTTTCTTTTCCCGATTTCGGAAAATAGTACCCGTGAAAATGTTTGCTGGCTTTCCTCCAACCTTCCGGTTGTTGGTAGAATTCAAAACCTGTGATACCTCCTGCCACGTAGTGATCAGAATGAATCATCTGACCGGTTGAGCCGATCTCGATGGCCAAATTCTCGGCGGCCTTGTTGGCAGCTCTAATCTGCACTATCATGTCAGCCACTTTTTGAAATGTTTCTGTGCCTTTTTGAATCTTGTAAAATCTTGTTGTACTCATTGTTTTGATCGATTTTGAGTTTGAGAGATATTTCGTCGACCACCGCTTTAAATGGCGGTAGGATCCAGTGAGGTTGTCAGGCGCTGGATCATCGCCTTTTGTTCAAGTGGTGCCAGTTCAGAGAATTTATTCTGCCAGCGGTTGAGCTTGCGGGTGATGCGTTCCCGCTCACGGTAGTCGCTTCCCAGGTAGCGGTAATCGTGCAGCTCGTCTGGCTCTGGATAGTTCATGATTAGCACCTCAGTCGCTCTGCCTCGCCGTGTCTGGCTGTCAAATTCGATTGATCGCCAATCTTTAAGCCGGTGGGCATACATCTGGTTGGGATATGTGCTGATGGCAATCTTGGCACGTTGGTAGCTTCTGATCAGTTTGAGCAGCAGCACGTGGTTGTCATGGGTCAGCTCGTGGCGGTAAACGGTGTCCGATTTTCTGGAATCCCGAGGGTAGGGTGGGTCCAGGTAAAGAAAGACGTCCGGTTGATCGAGGGTGCTCCGGAAGATGTCGAGCACTTCCAGCATCGAACCTTCGTATATCATCTCTCGGTTAATGCCAATTTCAACAAGCCTTGCGATCGTCTCTTTGTCAACTTCTACCAGTAGGCTTTCTTTGGCTGGCAACTTTCTTCGGAAAATTCCTGCCATTCCTGCAAACCCTTCCACATAAGTCGTGTGAGGCGGTATCTGGTTAATGATCGTCTGGTAAGTGCCTGAGCCGGATTTGCCGCCAAAGTATGATATGCCTGTTATCATGGGAAAAACACGGAACCAATGAAGAGTGAGAACAATAGCATCAGATAGTAAACCATCGCAACAATAATGGGGATAGTCAGAACCGCTGCCAGCAGCAGGATAACGGCCAGGTATCCTCGTGTGACTTTAATGATCAGTTCCATTTTTGTGCAGGTTTTCGTCGTTCAGGTGGTCGAAATAGAGGTGCAAATCTTTCAGTGCTTCTGTTAGTATCGTGACAGAACGAAGGTTCCATTTGTAATCAGACTCGCGGTAGCTTGCCTGGAATCGTTGCCGCATAATGGGTAAGCCAATATGGCTATCTTGCCCGATGTAGAAGGTTTTAACCCCGTCAGCACCGATGATCTGCATTTCGAAATATCTCAGGCTGTTGATGCCTGCGACGTATACTGCTTTCGAAGTAAGATTTTTCTCATAGGCCAGAATCATGCATGCCTTGATTTGGCTTTGGTAGTATTCGAAAATATCGTCCATTCGATCCTGCCAAAGAGATTGGTTAATGTCGGCGAAGCATTCAAGTTCTGCGATTGCGGTCCGAATAGATGTAATTGTATGCTTTCTCATATCAATGTTTTGGGGAATTGGGGTACCCTATCCAGGGAATTGAGTTCGTAGTCGATTTTGCCAAGCACGGACTGGATTGCTTCTCCTCCGTTTTCCTGCTGCCAGCGGTACCAAAGGATGCGCGCTACGCTGAGCGGGACCGAGTAGATGCAGTTCTTGGTGCCAGCAACCCGGAACACCTTGGATCGGACCGCGGAGTCGAATTTTTGAAAATGCTCGGCGAGGACGATTACCTCGTTTTTCGCTTCCGGATTCATGGACGTTTCCAGCATGCGCTGCAAGTACCGCCGCATGGCTTCTGCCTCGTAATGCGCCAGCTTCAATTTGACAGGGAATAACATTCGTTTGAAGGGATTAAATTTTGAAGTGAAAAAACTCCGATCGGCGTGATGCTGACCACCAGTCGGGGAACGCCTCTCTGTCTTTTCTTTTCGGTCATGGCCATTTTGCACAGGTGGTTGAGTCTTTTTTTTGTGTACACCTGTTCGTCAATGGTCAGGAATGTAGATTTTGCAGAGAAGTGCCATTTGGGAAGGCTTTGTTTTTTGCTCATCTTTGTGTCGCTTATTTTGATTTTTTGGGAATGCCGGTCGCAGGGTCCAAGCTGCGACCGGTTTTTTTTATTATGCCGTCGGAAGCATGACCGGCATTGACATGATCAGTAACTCTTTTGCAAGGGTGTTATCGGGGAAAATGCAGAAACCTCGGTTAGGCGCGGTCATTTCAAGGCGGGCGGTGTTGCTGCCCAATCGTTGCAGGATGTTGCTGATCGTTTTTCCTTGCAGGCCAATTTCAAATTCGAAGTCACCATCGAACGGAATTTCCTGGGTGGAGTCGCTTCCGAAGTCTTGATCTTGTGTCGCGATGGTGAGTTTTCCGGCAGAGAAGATGTTTCTCGTTTGGAAGGTTGTCAGGTTGGTGAAAATCAGCGATCGCTTAATGGCCGTTGACCATTCGGTAATATCGATCGACCCTTTTAAATTGTTGCTTTTTGGGATTGCACGTTCGTAGTCGACAAATTTTTCCGAAACAAGGATGCTGGTGATGACCTGGGTATCATTGCTGATTCGGGCATAGCTATCCGAAATTTCCAATGAAACCGCGTCCTGAGAGTCTGAAATCTGGTCAATAACCAATCGGGCAAACTCCGAGGGAATGGTGAAAGGCTTCGAGTCGAATAGTTGGCCGGTCCGGTAAATAGTGATGTTCGATCCGTCGCAGCTGACAATTTCGCCCGCTTCTGTATTGAAATGAACACCCAACTGCGATGGCCGCAGCGTGTCGTTGGAAACTGTTGACAGGCAAACTGTCAATGCTTCCTTTAACTGCTTTACAGGTAATTCAAGGCTTTCCCCTGATGTGAGTGGCGGCATAGGGAAGTCCTTTGCCGCATCACTTGCCATTTTGAATTTCTTGCCATCTACCTCGATCTGTACCGCGCAGGTGCCAGCGTTTTGGGTATGAACGATCGTTACTGGTACGTCCGGAAGGGTTTTCAGCAGATCGACAGTTTTTTTGTGCGGCAAAAGGAATGAGCCAGTATCACCGATGATGTTGTACTCAGTAGAGCAGGTGATGGACTGGTGTAAGTTATTGCCACTAAACTGAACTTTGCCGGTTAAAATCTCCACTTTGACATTCTCGAGAGCAGGAACGATCGGATTGGAGGCAACCACTTTTCCCACCAGGTTCAGCGCTTTTAGCAAATCCTTCGAGCCCATTGTCAGAGCCAGTACTTCATTAAGCTTTGTTACAGATGTTTTCATAATGGTAATGCGTATTGCTTTTCAAATTGTTTTGTCCACTTGTTCATCATTTTGGTCGAGACTTTTGTCAAGTCCTGGGCGACGGGCCCGACCACTTCCAGCTCTTTGATGTGGAGCTGGACTCCACCACGTTTTCCGAACTCGATGACGGCCGTCAGCCTTATCGCGGTGCCCTTGGTGAGTGTGCCATATTTAAATCTCAGGTTTCGGTAGTAGCACTGTACAGTTTTGGGCGGTTTTTCGAGCAGCGGGAGTAGTTCGGAATGGCACGGTATGGTGAAGACAATCATGCGCTCTTCGTCTTTCACGCGCCATTTTCCGGGGTAGGCTATGGTGGTTTCAAGGGTGATTGTTGCATTTTCCATTGCACGTGTAGCGTTAGGTGATTAGAATGGTAGATCGTCGTCATCGCTGGATGAAGCGAGGCTGGATGGTATCGCGGCAGCGGCGGGGGCATATTGTGCGCGTGGAGCGACGGGGCGAGGCGCAGGACTTGCCGATTTGCTGTTGAAATAGGCTTTTATAATCCCGTAGGCTGTATCTGCCTTGATAGAGTCGTTAGGCTGGATTGTGCCTCCGAAAGTGAAGACTGGGATAGTGTAGTCTTTGTTCTCGCGGTTCTGTTTGGTTTCGAACGATGCGACCTGAATCCATTCGTCCTGCCAGCGGTTGCCGTACTTTTCGATCTCGCCGAAATTGAACATTTGACCGCCAGTTAATTTGATATTGGCGATCGCTCCCTTCGGCGTCATCGCGTAGATGGATCTGGTGAAGCGCCCACCGACAGCAACCAGGTCGTCCTTAATGTCCGAGTAAAGACCGGTGGCGATGGTACTTCCGTCCCGATATGCGACCCGGAAGTGTTCCATCCTGGTATCGGAAATTTCATTGGAATAGATCTGCTTGCGGGCGTTACTATCCCATCCTGTGATCGTGTTCATGAATTTTAAAGCGAGGAACCGGAAAGGTAGGTCGAATGGAATCCGCCCCTGCTCTTCGGTAGAGTAGTAGCAGAAGGAGCTTTTTTCGCTGTTCCATTCGAGATAAAACTGACTTGGGTTAGGCATGCGCCCGATTGATTCGTCGTGTCTTGACATGATTGATTTGGTTTGAATTGGTTATTCTCTGTTAAACTTTGGCATCATTGAGCCGATGGCTTGCGGAGTTCCGCCGCGGACCGGCAGGTGTTCTGGCTCGATTACGGTCTGGACGCGTCCAAACATGGTGTGTAGGTGGTTTTCCGAGTGGTACATCAGGTTGTCGTACACATCAACTTTTAAGAGTTTTCCAATGGCTAGGTTCCTTACAATGAAGTCATTTCGATGGATGTACTTATATCCGTAGAATTCTCGAAAGACCTTTGTCTTTCCAGGGCTATTTCCTGCCTGCCTCGGGTGTGATCTGTCCACAGAGCAGAAACTGAAATCGTTGAAGCCGCATGTGTGTACGTAATTTTCGAGTAAGCCCCAGCCATATTTTGCCTCGATGACAGGGATCATAGGCGGTAGCTCGTCCCAATTGGGCATATAAAGCACCAGGTCGTCATCTTTGTTGTGAGGCCGGAGCCACTTTATGAACTCATACAGTTCAGGATGTTTCCAGCATAAGGCGACAAGAGTCTTCCACTGTGCCCGTAGGTCTTTATCCAGACCCTCTGGAAACATCTCTCGCTCGATGGGGTAATCGAAGCTGTACCATGTTTCGCTCTTTTTCTGGTACCCGTTTGGTTCTGGCAGCCATGTTAATTTAAACTTGAAAAGGCTACGGTTCGGGTCAGGGGATACTGCACGGCCTTTGGTTTTTAAGGGTTGATTTGGAGGCATTTTTCGCGTTTTGAAAAAATGTTTTAATCGTATAGTAACTGATGAGAAACTTTCAATAGCTCAATAGTTCTATCGTTCAATTGAAAATCGATCGAAACTTCAATTGAAATTTCTATTGAAACATTTTGCCACTTTTTAGGGTGTTGGGTATCCGTCCATGCTAATTTGCGTGTAACGGTCTGGTGTATATGTTTCAGGATTTTGCCGGTTGTGAGTCGGCGGTATGCGTTGAACCTGGATGCGATTTTCCTCTTATCTGATCAGGATGACAAGGACAGAAATGGTGCGCGAAACTTCTGTGGCGAAGCGATCCTACTTCGTTGCTCCTTTTTCTTTGTTGCTACGATTTACCGAGTAGGCGACTACTCCGAAGATTGCCATGCAGCCAATTGCTGAAACGGTGGCTGGGTTGCGGGCGACGATGTCGGCGAACCACTCGCCGGTTGCCACCATTCCCATAGCGGCAAACCAACACATTTTGTGACTCATGCTTCTGATAGTTTGGGATGTTTGAAAAATTTTTCAGCTGTGGGCAATTCCTTTACAATGATGTCGCGAACAAAAACAGGTAATAGGTGCGCATCCGTCCGTTCGTAGATTGATCGCCAGCCACCTTCACTAAGGCCAGCTTCTGTTAGTTTCGTTCTAATGCGGTCACGCTCATATGCCGGAAGTTTAAAGAGCTCCACTCCTAGTGGAGTTCGCTTCTTTGTGCGGGAAATGTTCATGCAGTGGATTATTAACCGTTCTTAATTACGATTCAAATGTAAACCAAAACGGTTTGTATTGTCAAACAAAATGTTCAATATATTTTCAATATTTTCTTAAAGTGTTGATATCGAGTATATGTGATCTGGCACTTTGGCGAGTTTTGTAAATCATGCCGTTTGCAAATAATGTGGTGAACGGCGAAAGAAAGGGGGTGATTGGCTTGATTTTTACAATTCAACCGCGAATATTTGCGATTGAATTGTAAAACAGTTTACTTGTATTCGTATTTACACTTGTTTAACAACATAAAGGAGATATTATGGAAACACCTATCGGCGTAATCATCAAGGAAATTGCCAACGAGAAAAACATAAAAATGGGGCAATTAGCAGAGCTATCTGGTCGCACGCGCCAGGGAATGTACGTTGTTTTCGGCCGGTCCGATATGAAAAATGAGGAGATTGAGGAATGGGCTGGGATATTAGGGGTGTCCAAAGACTACATTTTCAATAAGTGGAAAAATAACGGTAAGTCAGACACCAGCGTTGATTCTGAATATTTATTGAAGCATTTGGCCGCATTAGAACATCAATTTAAAGCGCAGACAGAGCAGTCGAAAGCCTTGGCTGATCAACTACAAAGTCAACTTGCCGTCAAGGATAAGCAAATTGAGCGCTTGATGGACCTACTGGGAAAGCTTAGTCCTGCCTCCGATGAATCGAAGGTGCTTTCACATCCAGCCCTGATGGCGTTGGTTGCCTAAGCACTTTCGGAAGCAGTAGGAAAAGCCACGTGCTTTTCACGAGCGATAAAGTTAATAATGAGTTAGTTAGAAGGGCAAGAGGTTCCGAACCTATAGTCCGATATTCTCCACTTGATTATCAACCACTTACAGAAAAAATGTAAGTGGTTTTTTTATTTAGGTCGAACATAGGTCGAACATTTTTTCTACGATTTAGCGAGTGTTTTTGAGAATTCGAGGTATGGCAATTACTAATCTTTAGATTTTGTAGTTAGTCATTTGTAGATAGCTTGGATATCGTCATTGTTTCTCCCTCTATGCCGACGAGATTGCCTTACCAGTCCATCAATAATAAAACGTTGAAAAACAGTTATTTAAATGGTTTAGCCCTAGCTATAACCATTTAAGTTCCCTATCTTCCTGAATGGAAAACAAACATCTAGTAGGGGCGGTGGTCTCGTTGTTAACGGACCCCAGGAAGCGGTTGACGGTCAAAAAGTATTTGAAGCGTATTTACTATTGTGAGGAAATCGGCGACGGTGACAAAAAGATGTTAGCTTTTTTTGAAAGGGAATTGATTCCAATTCCATTGAACTGATCGATTTAATAAAACGGTGTGCAGCGAGCCCAAATGCATTTGCTAGGGCTCGCTTTTATTATGCTGCCCATCATCAGCCTATGATCTAGCCGTAAGAAATCTTAATAGTGGCTTGGTTTTGCTTCAATTGGCACATATTGTTAATCACCCACAAATGAACAGAAACGGAGAAATCATTATTATTGAGGATAACGAAGAGGACAGAAATGTGCTCGAATACGTATTTGAAAAGCTGAGCTATCCCAACAGGAGGGCATATTCAAGGATGGAGCGTCAGCATTAGCCTATATGAATGCGCCGTATGCCGAACCCTTCCTGGTATTGTCTGACATTGATCACCCTTATACAGATGGTGTCGACCTTAACGTTCAGCTTAGTACCGACATGGAAATCAGGCGAACAGGTATCCCTTATCTTTATCTGACGAACAGGGCAAGTCACGACCTGATAATTGATGCATATGGTAAAATGGCACAGGGCTTCTTCATTAAACCCAATTCACCAAAGGAACTTGTTTCGACGCTGAAAGCCATCATAGATTATTGGCTGGCATGTGCTATTTCCTCTTGAACTTCGTGGATCGGCGCAGTGGTGGCTCTTAGTAATCTATGGCTATCTCAACAGTAGATAACCAATGCGTGTGGAGGTATTGTTAAGCGGATCGCCTTCCCGTTTCTCACTTCAATATTTAATTCTGCCGGGCTCAGATCGGAGGCAAACAAGCACTTCATCGAGCTGTCAATAGAATGCATCACATCATCGACTGTGACGTATACAACAGCGTAGTTTTCCTGGTTCAGGTTTGTAGCACATAGTATTTCATGGTCGTCCGAGATGCGCGACCAAGCGATTACCTCCTTATCGCCGACTTCGTCATCCGGATAGCTGAAAAAGGTTCCATTCCGGGATGTCGACCGGAGAAAAAAGGCTCCGGATAGTAACGTAGGATATTTTCGAATTAAGCCTTCAAGTCGCTCTATATGAGACGGGCGCAAATTTTCTAGACAGTGCTCACGGACACCCCAAAAGTCAGGATTTAAATGGATGTCGAGCAGGTTTTGCATCACAGAAGTCAAGTTTAGCAGGATGTTCCTTGAAGGTAATTGTTTTTGACGGAATAAAATATTATTCTAAATACTTCCAATAAAATTTTTATTGTCAAAATTTTATTTTACATTTGGTATATATTTTAAAATAAAGTTATGAATAGAGGGACTGTTAAGTTTTTTAATGATACCAAAGGGTTTGGTTTCATTGCTCCGGAAAATGGCGGAGA
The DNA here is from genome assembly GCF_900101885.1 of Dyadobacter soli. Taxonomy (GTDB): domain Bacteria; phylum Bacteroidota; class Bacteroidia; order Cytophagales; family Spirosomataceae; genus Dyadobacter; species Dyadobacter soli. The sequence goes on from NZ_FNAN01000022.1 coordinate 80,250, forward strand.
CGACATTTTTGTACACACCACAGGTCTTAATGATGATATCCGTGAGAATGACAGTGTGTCTTATGAAGTTGAAGAAGGTAGAAAAGGCCTGAACGCAGTTAATGTAACCATTATCTAGCCTGTCAAACCATATAAAGCAACAGAATCCTCCGAGTTTGGAGGATTTTTTGTTTTAGACCAACAAATGGAATCCAATACCCAGGAACACCCGAGATCGTTATGGCGGATTATAGCGGTCCGATTAACAGATCTGCCAGCAACGCTTTTAAGTAATGCGCTGCTTTGCCTGACGACACTCCTGTCAATTTTACTATCCTTATTGCTTCGGTTTGTACTGCAATACCGGAAAATAGTGATCCGGAAAAACCTGACAAGTTCTTTCCCCACCAAATCCGTCGAGGAGATCCGTGGGCTAACAAGCGCATATTACCGCCATATGAGCGACCTATTGCTCGAACCTTTTTTGTTTTACCTGGCGCCTGAAGGACTGAGAAATCGCCTGGCTAAGTACAATAATCCGGAAGTTCTGGAATTACTCCACGCAGACCAGCGACCAGTAATAGTCTTCGCGTCGCACTACGGGAACTGGGAATATCTGATTAATCTTCCGCAAGTAACGGACTATCCGGTCTACACAGCGTACTCGCCGATCAAAAATGGTTTGCTCGACAGGATGATGATTAGGTTGCGTTCGTTCCTTGGAGTCAAACTTATTCCGAAGAAGGGATTTTACAGGCAAGCGTTGTCGCTTTTGCACGAAAATGGTATCCCTAACTTACTGGTGGTCATCGCAGATCAGCGGCCTGCGCCTGGCAGCGACAAATTTCGTATTTCATTCCTGGACCAGGAGACTGCAGTTCAAACTGGAGGAGAACGGATGGCGGCTTTATCGCAGGCGGCGGTCGTGTACGTTGAATCTCAAAAAAGGTCTCGTTTTAGTTACGAGTTCACTTTTCGGCTGATGGAGCACCTTGACCGGTCAACGCCACTGAGCATTACAAAATCCTACTATCATTTTCTGGAAAAGAGCATCAGCCGCGCGCCATCTTATTGGCTATGGTCACATAACCGCTGGAAAATGCCGGCGGCGGGTGCAATCCACTCGACTTAGACACATATCATAATTGCTAATCTCTTACCGCGATTGTACCTGGCTAATCGTTGAGGTAACACAACAATTAATTTTCGCAAGCGAGTACAGACTTTTTACGATCAATAATGATGTGGAGCATTATCGGATACTCGCACGAATCGTTAACTTTGGAAGCCAGGCTAAACTTGGTTGAAAGCACCATACGTGCATATTTTGATCAAAATCAGGTCGGACATTGGTCGAACATTTCTTGTCTAAGAATAATCAAGCAAACTTAAAGAAACTCAATTAGACTCCATAAGATGTCTACTTTTTACGCACAAAAGCACCAGTTAATAGCTGGTGCTTTTGTGTTTTCAGCACTTCTAGCTCTGATTCAGGCTGCCCGAGCAGTAGTTTTCTCCCGAATACATGTTTAATGTAACCGTAAATTAATTAGATTCAATGCGTTAGTATATTTTCATTAATTTGCGTACACACCATTCAAGCACTATAAAATGAAACATTATTCCTTGCTTCGCCTGATGGCGCTCTCGGCTGTTTTGATCACTTCGCTGGCATTTTCCTGCCAGGACCACCACATTCCTGACCCGGTAACAAACTGTGACCGCGTGAATGGTACGCTTCGGGCGGTCGATTGCGAATTTGAATTTGTAAAAGCGGAGTTTTCCGAGCTCAGAAATAGTAACGGGGATACTTTGCGATACGGCACGGTGACGCCGGGCGGCGACCCGACGATCGTGCTGCCGGAGGTAGACCGGGGAAGGTGGATTCGAAGTTATATAAGCATGTTCTATTTTCTTTCCATGGAGGTGCAGGTCACGATCAGGCGGATCGCGCCAGCTCCTGCCAACACAACGGATTATGTGCTACGGCAGGATTTTACGGCGAATTCGAACAACGACGAGTTCCCTACAACAGCTATCTGGTACCTGGAACCCGATGAAGATTTGAAGCCGGTGAAAATCAACATTCCGGTGGGTGGGACTTATACTTACCATACCGTTTATAACTTTGTGGGGACTGCCGGTTTTTCCGGGGACGATATCGATTACCGCATGACGGGCGACTATTACCTGTTGGTGCAGAATGTAGAAACTTCAAAATTACTGAAACAGGCACCGTACAACTACGATTTGTATCGGGACAGGGCCGAGGCTAAGCTAATGTTCCGTACGAAGATCATCCCCGGCATTTGCGTTTTCTGTAAACAGGGAAGTTGAGACTTGATTGGCAACCTGATAAAATGAAATAGCTATCCGTAGGGTAGCTATTTCATTTTCATGCTCAATCGCGGCCGTCAAATGCTCAATCAACCTTTTCAATGCCTAAAACCCGTGCGTCGAATTGTTTTTCCATCCGAATTTCGATGCCTTTTTCCCTTAATTCCTTACCGCTGAAAATGCCGATCACTTTACCGTCTTCCGGCGAAAATAGACGGTAGCTGCTGTCGGGCTCGCCAAAAGGAAATGCAAATGTCCGTTCGCTTTCCACGGAGTCATTCCTGAAAAAGAACAGCACGCCGCCCTGCTTTTCCTTGTTGAACTTGTAAACGCCATCCCAGTTGCTCATAGTCGGCCGTTGGAAAATGTCGGAAACGTAGGAGAAGCGGGTGAACTGGTATTTCTTGTCCATCATTTTAAACCAGGTATTCCATTTCAGATACCACGGTTTCAGGTCTGCCGGAAGTTTACGGCTGTCGCCGACGAGGATCGGTTTGACGGACGCCAGCGAAAGGAATGTGTACTTGGAATAAGGCGAATCCATAAACTGGTTGCCGATCAGGTTAGTGGCTGTCGGGATGGCGCGGCTGCGGTCGAAAGCCATTTGACGGATGTTGATGGGGCCTACGGGAGCGTCGTCGTCGTAGTTGGCCATGGTGAGGTCCAGCTTAATGTATGCCAGGTCGTTCTCACGAACATGCTTTTTGATTTTTGCCAAAATATAATCGTAGTATCCCGATGCCAGCGACATGGTAACCCGACCTTTCATTTCCTCGTGCAAATACGCGGGCTCGCCGTTTTTGTCATATATAGCCCATTCTGGATGTTCTTTATAAAGCTTACTGTTCTTGTCCACTGATGCAAGCCCCATCCAGAGCCCTGCTTTCATGCCTCGCTTGCGGATGTGGTCGGTAATGGGCTTCAAGCCGTTTGGAAACCGGGTGTGGTGCGGTTCCCAGTCGCCATAATTGTTTTCCCAACCGGCGTCCATGATGAACAGGTCGGTACCGGTGCCTTCGAGGCCGTCGGCAAGTTGGGTGACGAGCGTGTCGTTGATATTCGTATAAAAAGGCCGCCAGGTGTTGTAGAACCTGAACGGTATCTCTTTCCGCTCGAAAAGTTTCACGCCCAGGCGCGTACGTATGAAGTCGGCGAAGTGGCCTTCGAAAGCATCCTCCCACTTTTGAGATTGAATCAGGCAGATGAAGGTCTTGGGACTATCAAACTTTTCCTGCGGTTCAATCCACTTTTTAAACGCTTTACATATTTAAATAATCCATTCGCGCCGTTGGCACTCACCGGTCGCACCGTTAGCACTCACCGGTTTGCCGTTAATCGTAAAATAAAGCTCCTCCGACCCAGGGCGACTGTAATCTTTGTTCGTCAGAAGATGCTGGAAGCGCGATGTGTGAAAAGAATTCTCACCGACGGTGAATTTTCTTTCCAGGAAGCGGTTTTTAATGACAAGCGAGTCTTGCGAAAATGCATTGCAGGAGACAAGGATCGCCAGCAGGGCGACCCGGAGAAATTTGTAGTACATAGTAATGTGTATAGTAAATTGTAACTATTGAACTAACTATGAAATGACCATAGTAAGTGTGAATTTAATAAAATAACCAGAAGAAGTTAAATTTTAAACAGAATGTCAACAAAGATGTAAGCTGGTCTTTGAAAAACCCTGATATTGCAGCTTCTTAATTCAAGACGTTTAATATATGTCACAGAACTTATTCGATTTTGGAATGATCGGACTGGGCGTAATGGGGCGAAACCTGTTACTGAACATGGCCGATCATGGTTTCTCTGTTATCGGTTTTGATAAGGACGAAACCAAAAATTCTGCATTGGAATCCAGTGCCACCCCGGGCACCACTGTTAAGGGCGTTTCGGAACTTGCCCAGATGATCCAGCTGTTGCAACGCCCCCGCAAGGTAATGATGCTCGTGCCTGCCGGTCAGCCGGTCGACGATGTCATCGCATCCCTGTTACCTCTTCTTGAAAAAGGCGACGTAATTATTGACGGAGGAAACTCCCATTATACAGATACACTCCGCCGTGTGAAATACCTCCACGAAAAGGAAATCCATTTCATGGGAATAGGTGTTTCGGGTGGTGAAAAAGGCGCACGTACCGGGCCAAGCATTATGCCCGGCGGCGATAAGGAGGCCTACGCACACGTACAACCGGTGCTGGAAGGCATTGCGGCGAAAGTGAACGGCGAACCTTGCGTGGCTTACCTCGGCAAGGAAGGTGCCGGCCATTATGTCAAAATGGTGCATAACGGTATCGAATATGCGATCATGCAGCTCATCAGCGAATCGTACGCGATCCTGAAAAAAGCAGGTTTGAGCAACCAGCAGCTCCACGAAGTGTTCAAAAGCTGGAACGAAGGCGACCTGCAATCGTTCCTGGTGGAAATTACCGCCGATATTTTCCTGCAAAAAGACGATAAGACCGACGCTCACCTCGTGGATGTGATTTCCGATAAAGCTGGTTCGAAAGGAACCGGTAAATGGACGTCACAGGATTCGATGGAACTGCCCGTGGCCGTTCCCGTAATCGATACCGCGGTAGCAATGCGTACGCTTTCGGGCTATAAGGATGAGCGAGTGGTAGCTGCGGAACTTTACGGAGCCAGCAATGCGATTTCAGAGGAAACCCAGGTGCTGATCCAGCAGGTGCACGATGCATTGTACTTTGCCACTATTCTGGCTTATGCACAAGGCCTTGCAATGTTGTTCCAGGCGTCGAAAGACCTGCAAATGGAGATCCCGCTCACAGACGTAGTAAGCGTGTGGAGAGGCGGTTGCATTATCCGCTCGTCGCTGCTTTCAGTATTTACTGATGCATACAAGCAAACCCCGGAATTGTCCAATATTCTGTTGAACCAAGAGGTAGCTGCATTGGTTAAGTCTGTGGAAGGTAACACGCGTTCACTGATCGCTTTTGCCGCCCAGTCGGGCATTCCGGCCGCTGCGTTGATGTCGTCACTGGCTTACTTCGACGCCTACAAAACAGCGTACATGCCGACCAACCTGATCCAGGCGCAGCGCGATTACTTCGGGGCGCATACGTACCAACGTACCGATATCCCAGGTACTTTCCATACAGAATGGGGTCAACAATAAATCAGAAATTTTATGCAAACCAATAAACGTCCCCCTGCCTCGGTACTCTTTATTTTCGGAGGAAGCGGTGACCTCAACTACCGGAAGCTCACACCCGCTCTATATAACCTGTTTCTGGACAACTGGATGCCCGATCAGTTTGCGATCGCAGGTATCGGCCGGAGTGCTTATTCCAATGAAAAATACCATGAGCATTTGCTCGATGGCGTGACGAAATTCTCACGTCGCAAGGGTAAGCAGAATGGCCACTGGACGGAGTTTACGCAGCACGTTTCGTACCTGCAAATGGACGGCGACGACGCGGAAGCTTACCACAAGATCACCGATCTTGTAAAAGAAAAAGAAGAAGAATGGGGTGTTCATCCCAATGTTATATTCTACCTCGCGGTAGCGCCTCAGCTCGTGCCTTCGATCGCTCAGAAACTGGGTGCATTGAAGATCTGCGGAGAGAAAAGCACAACCCGCATTGTAGTTGAAAAACCTTTCGGTCATGACCTGGAAAGCGCGCACGAACTGAATTTGTTGCTTTCAAGCATGTTTGCCGAAGAGCAGATTTTCCGTATCGACCACTACCTGGGCAAAGAAACTGTTCAGAACATCCTCGCATTGCGTTTTGCGAATGCATTGTTCGAGCCGCTCTGGAACCGTAACTACATCGATCACATTCAGATCACAGCTGCGGAAGCGGTAGGTCTGGAAGGTCGCGGAGGCTATTTCGAGCACGCGGGTGCATTGCGCGACATGGTGCAGAACCATATCCTGCAAATCCTGTGTATGATCGCGATGGAGCCGCCGGTATCGTTCGATGCGAATGAGATCCGTAATAAAAAGGTAGATGTGCTGAATGCGATCCGCCGTATCGGTAAAGAACAGGTACATGATTTCGCCGTTCGCGGCCAATATTCGGGTGGCTGGAAAAAAGGAGAGAAAGTAGTCGGTTACCGTCAGGAAGAAGGCGTGAACCCGCAGTCGAATATCGATACTTTCGCGGCTGTGAAGTTTTACATTGACAACTGGCGCTGGCAGGGTGTACCGTTCTATGTAAGAACCGGTAAATACCTGAACCAGAAAGCGACCCACATTACATTGCATTTCAAACAGGCGCCGCATTATGCATTCCCGCCTGAGTCCGCTGAAACTTGGAGGTCTAACCGTCTGACGATCAGCATTCAGCCCAATATGGACATCAGCATCCGTTTCCAGGCGAAACGCCCGGGACAGACAATGATGCTCGATCCGGTGGATATGACTTTCGATTACGACGCAGCAGGCGAGCACGCACCCGAGGCGTACGAAACATTGCTCCTGGACGTAATGGAAGGCGATGCGACGCTGTTCATGCGTAACGATCAGGTGGATGCCGCGTGGAGAGTGATCATGCCGATCCTCGAAGCATGGGAAAACCGCCCGCCGCAAGACTTCCCGAACTACGCGCCGGATTCATGGGGCCCCGATGCTGCCGATGCGCTCATCGCCCGCGACGGTCATACCTGGCTCAACCTGCCTCCAACCCCGTAAGCTATGGAGTTGCATATCGAGAAGGATACCAAAGCATTAAGCGCCAGCCTTGCTGAATGGATTAACCATTACATTCAGCAAGTGCTTGCAAAACAGGACCGTTTCACTTTTGTATTGTCGGGTGGAGGTACGCCGAAAGCATTGTACGCATTGCTGGCCGAATCGCCTTACAAAGAGTCGATTCCCTGGGAGAAGCTTCATTTTTTCTGGGGAGACGAAAGAGCGGTGCCTTTCGAGGACTCGCGGAATAATGCCAAAATGTGCTATGATGAATTGCTGGATAAAGTGCCCGTAAAGGCCGAAAACATCCACATCATGCGCACGGACATTACGCCCGTGGAATCTGCTGCGGAATACGAGAAGATACTGAAAACTTATTTCGAAGGCTCCGAAACGACTTTCGATTTCGTATTGCTAGGCATGGGAGACGACGGTCATACATTGTCGCTTTTCCCGGGAACGGAAGTGATCCACGAGCAAAATGCGCTCGCTACGTCGTTCTTCCTGCAAGCCCAGGACATGTATCGCATTACGCTCACGGCCCCGGTTGTGAATAATGCAGCCTGCGTAGCCTTCCTGGCGGCAGGAGCGGGTAAAGCAGAGGTTTTGAAACAGGTTTTGAAAGGAGAGAGGAATGTAGATCGCTATCCGTCGCAAATCATACAGCCTGTAAAAGGGCAATTGCATTGGTTTGTGGACGAGGCTGCGGCTGCGCTGCTTTAAGAAATATTATTATTCCAAATGCTGCGAAGCGCGCCGATCCGTCGGCGTGCTTCGTGCTGTTTATGGGGTTTTTGAAGCGTTCAACAATCCGCTGCACCATTAGATAAAATCTAACGGCCGCTCATCTGCCCGCGTATTAATTTTACGCAAAACAAACCTCACTCACATGGTACACATTCTGAAAATCGCGGCGGTTATCATCGTGGTAACCTACGCCCTCCGGCTTGTCAATGCACAGTCCGACTGGCTCGTTTTTGCCGGCCTGGCAGTTATCGGGTCGTCTTTTTACTTCCTGTATACTGTCCTTGGCCAAATTGTAAACCAATTGAAATCTAAACTGTAATCGAATATGAAGCGTAACATTATTATTGGAGTTCTGACACTTATTGTATTGATCATAGGGTTGGCCATACAACCCTTTTCGTTCGAAAACATCGACGCCGGTAATGTGGGTATCCGCATTAACCTGTACGGAAGCGATAAGGGCGTTGACAATATTACGATGGTCACCGGACGGGTGTGGTACAATGCGTGGACAACGAAGATCATCGAATTTCCTACCTACACGCAAAGTGTGGATTATGACTCATTTGTGATCACCACCAAAGACGCCGCCGAGTTCAAGGTAGACCCGAAATTAAACTACCACATTAACCCTGAGAAAGTGCCGCAGATTTACCGCCAATACAGACGACCGTTAGGTGAAATCCAGCAAGGTTTCATGAAAAACACAATCTACGATGCATACCGCATTGTGGCCAACTCATTCACATCCGACAGTGTAATGTCCAACCGCGAAGTGTTCGAAGACCGCGTGCAAAATGTGCTTACAAAAACCCTGGGCAAGGACGGCTTTATTTACGACCAGCTCACGTCTGCCATCACTCCGCCGCCATCGCTGCGCCAGATGATCGACGAAAAAAACACGTCCATCCAGGCACGTCTGAAAGCTGAAAACCAGGCAAAACAAGCCGAAGCCGAAGCAAAAGTAATTATCGCCCGGGCGGAAGGCCAGGCCAAAGCTACATTGATCAAAGCCCGGGCCGAGGCGGAAGCCAACCAGTTGCGCCAGAAGACATTAACCCCGTTACTCATTCAGCAGGAATGGGTAGCTAAATGGAACGGCGTGCTACCGACCACGAATGCCGGCGGGAGCACGAGTCTGATGCTGGGGGTGAAATAACGCAACTTAGCAGCAGAGAAGTCCCGGAGCGAACAATCTAATGAAGCGTAACACTTCGATTAAAGTTCGATCTGGGACTTTCTTTATTTGAGTTTCTGAATCAGGCTTCCGGGAACATTCAGATGGGCTGTGCTATCAATGGAAGTATTCAAATGCTTGAAAATATCCTTATCGCTCTGGAAAGAGCTGCTATCGGCGACGGTTATATCGGCATTCAGCGGAGCGTTCGATCCGTGGAAGCGCATGTATCCGTTATTTTTGATGCTAGCCTTGATTTCTGGAATTTCTGAACGCATAACCAGCATACCATCTCCATTCTGCTGAATATCGAGGTGAGGTGTTTTTGCCCTCATAATCCTCGTTCTGATTTGGTCGGAATATATACCTGCTAATTGGGGAGTAAACACATAAATGGAGGGACGCGATTCATAGTCGGCACCGATAACCATATTGTTGCGTTTCCAATCCTCTTTGTAGAAGATGGTCAAGGTATCGTTGGCAACTTTCCAGTCAAGATATTTTGGATCGATAAACAGTTTCAGCTCCGGGGCCTTGTCTGTGCGAATTTCCGTGAGCCCGAAACCAGAGCCGTGGAGTTTTACATATTTGAAGGGCTTCAACGGATGGCTTGAAAAGCCCACATAAGGGTCGCTCTTATCGATTTTTTGAAAATCGCTTTTAAGTACCCAGTTGATACCCAGAGTAAATGCTATAAACAGCGACATTGTTGAAAGGAAAAGGGTATGGCTGGTTTTCACGGTCTATTTGGTTAAAGGGTACATTTCTTCTACAAACCTCTCATACCTCGTGTGCAACTCATTTATATCGATGCCGAGGAGATAGATATTCTTGAAAAATTCCGGCAGTTCGGTCGCCAGGAAGCGTTCCTTTTTGTAGTCAAGGATTTTTTCCGAGGCTTTCTCGTCGGCAGAATAGCCGATGCCCCTTTTGTTAAAAATAATTTCCTTGCCTTGCAAAAATTCGTAGGTTCTCATGACGGTATTAGGATTGACCTCTATCATAGCAGCAAGGTCCCTGACGGACGGGATACGCTCACCCGGCGGCCATTTGCCCAGCAGGATTTGCTCACAGATATAATCTGCAATTTGAAGGTAAATGGCCTGTTTATCTTTGAATTCCATTGTTTTGAATGTTAAATCTCCCGCTCTTTCAACTGATAAAATGCACAAATCCAGAGGAGTATAACAAGGGCCCCGGCAACGAGCTGTGCCATCAGCAGGAGGTTGTCGGACAGAGGCAGATAGTAGTAAATAGAAGCGAATCGCCATTTTGTGCCACCGTCTTCATTGTAATACCAAAGTTTCCAGCCGCTCAAAGGCAAGGCGGTTACTTTGGTTGGGTTTTCGGTAAATCTGATGGCAATCATTGTGTTGGCAATGCTGACTAAGAATGCAATGCTTATCGCGATGACCGCAGTTTTGATGTATGCGTTTTTTCGGAAAAAAATAGACCCTAAAAACACACAAGCCTGGATGCCAAAGAAGCTGAACGAAGTATAATTGACGATGTCGGCAGTCATAGGATGGTATTTCGAAGCCTGATTAATGATCTTTTCGTTGGCAACTTCAAGTGTGTAAAAATGCAGCCACCAATAAAAGCAAAGCAGCGGTACCAGAAAAGCCAGATTGAAAAGAAGGGAAGTCATAAATTTTTCCGTCGGCGAGGCTGGTACCATCAATGCGGAAATACCTGTCGCCGGAGCAGAATACTGGGCAAGTGTGCCACTGGTAAACAAGCTCCCTCCAAAAAGAAGGATCAGTAGCAAAGCGAAATAATGCAACACCTCCCGAAACCCGCTGAATTCGCGTGACAGGGTTACCGGTACCATCAGGACCGTCATAGCAAAGGCCATTACAGTGGCCATCAACAAATAATTGCGGCCTTTTTCAGCGATTTCGAGCCGGAGCGTCAATGCAAAGCGGTGAATGTTAAAAACCTGGTTCATGGCTAATAGATTGGGGAAGAATGGACGGGAATCAGGGACGGTAGCAGGTAATGCACGAGCAGGCTCATGGCCGCGAGCAGGAAAAGGATGATCAGGCGCATGGTCAGGCGAATATTTTGCTGATACGGCTTGGATTTTCAATCACAGCATTGAACAAGTGCTCCAAATCGACACGGCTTTCTTCCTGTGTGGAATTTTCAAAAACGGCTCTATACCCGCGCAACGACGGTTCGGAATAGATCACGCGCTCGTCTAGTTCGATGCTTGGGAGTTCACCGAAACACAAGCGCTCCGAAATGGTATCGAGGCCGTGCTGGATGAGTATCTTGCTGTCTTCGAGGATGATAATGGCGTCGATGAGGTTGTCGAGATCGCGGACCTGGTGGGTGGAGATCAGGATGAGGCGGTCTTTGTCGAGTGCCGACGATACTAACCTGCGGAACTGGCTTTTAGAAGGAATATCCAGGCCGTTGGTAGGCTCGTCCATGATCAGTACGCGGGTGTTGGTAGCCAATGCGAATGCGATCAACACCTTTTTTTTCTGGCCGTACGACATGCTGGTGAGCTTATTGCCTTCCGGAATGTCGAGCTCGGCAATGTAAGCACGGAAAAGTTGCTCGTCGAACTTTGGATAAAACGGCGCCATGAGGCTCAGGTACTTATCGACCGTTACGGAAGGCAGATAAATTTCCTCGGGCAGGAAGAAAACATCCTGCAAAAACGCCGGTTGCCGTTTGCGGGGTTCGTAACCGGCTACTTCAATTTTCCCTCCGGTGGGGAAAAGCAATCCCGCCATATTCCGCAGCAAGCTCGATTTTCCAGCTCCGTTCTTGCCTAGCAAACCGTAAATATGGCCCGCTTCGAGGTTCAGGTTTAGGTTTTCAAACAATTTTTTACGCTTTCCGTACCCAAAAGAAACCTGGTTGAGGTGGATCATAGTACAATTGTTTTAGTGTATTAGTTAAATAGTACACTGCAAATGTAACTGATGATTTGACATTCGCAACAGTTGGTACGAAAATTAATTTTGGGAAAATATGGAAAGTAAATGGTCGCCTAAATGCCGGAAATCAGCCGCTTATAATCTTCCTGTGTGTCGATATCGATGCTGCCTTGGGGAAATGCGTATGTGGAAACGTCGTCAGCATAGCGTTTGAAAAGCTTTTTTGCGCCTTCGGTACCGGTGAGTTGGAGTAGGGCGGGGAAGTAAGTAGGGGCAAAAAACGCAGGGGTGCCGAGTGAGTCGCTGTATTTCGAGGCGATAATGCCTTTTGACGTGGCTTCAAAAGTGTCGATCAATGCATTGAATACCGCGGCGGAAACATAGGGTTGGTCGCTCACGGCCAGGATAGCGCCTTTGGCATTCGGATGTTGTGCCAGCAATGCGTCAATGCCCGTTTTAATGGAACCCGACATGCCTTCCTGCCATTCTGCATTGTATGCGAGCTTGCACGGAAGGCCTTCAAGTTCCTGTTCAAGTAAATGCGGATTAGAACCGGTTACGATAATGACCTGTTCACCAACAGTTTCCAGCGCAGCTTCCACACAATGCCGGATCAAACTTTTACCCTGAAATTGCAGCAATTGCTTGGGCTCGCCAAGTCGCGAAGAATTGCCTGCGGCGAGTATTACAATGCCGTATTCGTCGCGTACCATAGCCGGTCAGGGGGTAACGGTCTGGACAGCGCAGAGGAAATCCTCCTTCTCGTCGCGGGTGTAGTCCACACGTTGGTTCGAGCGGTTGTGGATCGGTTCCAGTTTTTCACGAAGAGAAAGTCCGGCACGCATGCCCAGCACGGCCTTGATTTCCGCCAGTACCGACAATGCAATTTCCTCAGACGTTTCAGCACCGATATCCAGCCCGACGGGTCCGTACACTTTCGCCTTTTGCTCATTGGTAAGCACCATTCCTCCGTTTTCCAGCTCCGAATACATTCTTTCCAGCTTTTTCTTTGGCCCTAATGCACCCACATACCGGCAGGCATCGATCGCGAGCAACTGTTGAAGCAATGCGAGATCGTAATTGTAGTTATGCGTCATGAGCAAAACAAACGTCCGCTCGTCGACGGTAATGTGCTTCAAAACATCCTCGGCGCGTGATACAAGCACTTTTCTGGCCTTAGGAAACCGCTGGCGGGTAGCGTGGCCCGTTCGGCCGTCGACCACCGTAACGTCCCAACCCAGCACACTCGCCATTTCGGTAAGCGGAATGGTATCGTTTCCCGCACCCGCGATCACAAGGGAGGGCGGGGTATTGAAATATTCGATAAAACCGGTGAGCGACTGGCCCTCGAATGCCTTAAAAAACGAATCGGAGCGCTGGTAGGCGGCCTGGGTTTCGGATAGCAAATGATCGTACATTTCCGGCCCCGTGCAATTGCAGGTCACCTGGTTGTCGGTTTGTAAATGCAGGAAACAGGTTCCCGGCTGCTCGCTTGTGCGGGAATGCAATGAGAATAAGGTCACCAATACCGCATTCTGCCGTTTAGCGGAAACCTTTTTCAGAAGCTCCACCGGATTTTCGGCGTCGTCTGTTTTGATGGGTTCAAAAAGTATATGCACGATACCGTTGCAGCCAAGCTGAACGCCGAGTGTGGTATCGTTTTCGTCGGTGGTATCGTAGGTTACCAGTTTGTTTTTCTGCTGGGAAATAGCCAGTAATGCTTTTCGCAATGCATCGCCTTCGAGGCATCCGCCGCTGATGGCGCCGGTAAGCTGGCCGTCGTCGGTCACGAGCATGCGTGCGCCGGGGCGCCTGTACGAGGAGCCTTCCACATGCACGACCGTCGCGAGCGCCATGCGCTTGCCCGAGACTAATGCCTGCTCATACGACCGGATGATGTCCGTGATCTCTTTCATGGCGATGTTGTTTTACAATCTTTGAAATTACGGAAACCGCGTGGTTTACATGCTCTTCGGTAGAAAACCTGCCGAAACTGAAACGGAACGAGTTATGGATGCGCTCGTCGGAGAAACCCATGGCTTTCAGTACATAACTGGGTTCCAGGGTAGCGGAGGTACACGCGGAACTGCGCGAGAATGCAAGGTCACTGCCCGCTTCGAATATCAGTTTTTCGCCATCCACCTGCCCGAATGAGATATTGGTACAATGCGGCAGCCTGCGCGCGTCCTCGGCATTGATTTCGATGTCTTGCAGCACGAGCAGCTCCACTTCGAATGCATTGCGCAATGCGGCAATGCGCTTGCTTTCACGGGCCATTTCGGCGCCGGCTATTTCGCACGCCCAGCCCAGGCCCACGATACCGGGTACATTCAAGGTGCCGCTGCGCATGTTCCGCTCGTGGCCGCCGCCGTCGATCTGCGCCGTTAATGCCACGGTCGGGTTCTTTTTGCGCACGTACAATGCGCCTACGCCTTTGGGACCGTAAATTTTATGTGCGCTCAATGCCAGCAGGTCTATGCCGTCACTCTGCACATTCACCGGGATCTTACCGACAGCCTGCGTGGCGTCCGACAGAAATGTAATGTGGTGTTTTTTGGCGATTGCAGCTATCTCGCGAACTGGTTGGATTACGCCGGTTTCATTATTGGCATACATTACTGCAATGAGAATCGTATTCGGCGTAATGGCGTTTTCAAGGTCGGCAAGACTGATAAGCCCGCTGGCGTCAACAGGCAGGTAGGTAACGCTGCCGCCGAGGCGTTCGATGTGTTTGCAGGTATCGAGTACCGCCTTGTGCTCGGTGCAGACAGTAACAATGTGTTTCTCCTGTTGTTGCGAACTCTCAAAAACACCTTTAACAGCCAGGTTCACGGCCTCCGTAGCGCCGGATGTGAAGACGATCTCCTGCGGGTGCGCGCCTATGAGGTTGGCAATCTGCTCGCGGGCAATGTCGACAGACTCTTCGGCTTCCCAGCCATAGGAATGCGTGCGGCTCGCGGCATTCCCGAACCTGTCGGAAAAATAGGGGAGCATCTCCTGCAAAACCCTCGGGTCCACAGGAGTAGTCGCGTTATTATCCAAATAGACAGGTAGTTTCAAGGGTCAAGGTTCGTTTTTATCTAAAAAAGCAAAAGGCGCTGGCTTAGTTCAAAATAAACAAAAAACCATCTCATTTTAAACATGAGATGGTTTCCGAAACTTAAACGAACAGGTTAACTATAATTATGAAGATCGGTATTTGGTTTGCTGAGATGGTTAGCGGGTTAACATAAATGGTGTGATGATCTGAGGTATTTCGAGAGGCGCGAATACACGCCCCATTCTTTTGTGTATAGCATGTAAATCGTGTATTTCAGCTTTTTAGGTAGCCTGTCTTCCCACGTCCTGGAATTTGAAATTGTCCGTCCCCCCATTCCCGCAGCTACCAATGGAGGCTGAACGAGTAGCCGGTACGCAGCCAGGAACGCATTCGCTGCGATATGTATGAGTGCGAGGCTCTTGAATCCCGCCGCCACTTCGATAAAAATGAGTCCGGTATGGGCCATCGAAACATAGGCAATGCGCCGCTTTACGGATGACTGCACGCGTGCAAAGCCCGCCGCCAAAGCCGCCGCCGCTACTCCCAGCAATGCAATCATTACACGGACGGAGAACTGATGTTCCCAGAACGGATAAGTCCGCAGCAACAGGAATACGCCCATCTGTGCCGTGAGCGTCGTCAGCAAAATGCCGCTTGCCGTGGTGGAATTTTCCAGCGCCTGGGGCAGCCACGACGAGAGCGGCAGCTGCGACGATTGCATGGAGGCCGTCGCCACCAACAGAAACGAAATCAGCGTCGTATTTTCCCGCCACAGGTGGTGGCTTGCCCACATGGCAAGGAGCAAGCCCACATCACCCAAGCGATATATAAAAAAGGCTTTCGCCGAAATGCCCTGCTTAAACTCGCGGTGAAGGATCATGAGCAGAAATGAAGCAATGCCCATGATCTCCCAGCCGAGCAACAATGTTTTTAAGCCACCTGAAAAAACAACCAAACCGTAACCGGCACAAAAAAGCAACGTGGTACAGACGAAACGGGGCCATTGTTTTTGCCCCCGAAAGGTGCTGCGGCCAATCCCGAAGGCCAGGAGCGTCGTAGCTAACCCGGTTGCGAGGTAGGCCAATGTCAAACCGTCAAAATGGAAATCATTCCAAAACATACACGTACATTCTAAAAAGCTATCGACGACCGGTATCAATCAGCAATGCGGCTTTACCAATCACCAGCCACCGATAGCGGGTATTTTTAATGGACGGGCTCTTCAACGGCCCGCTTGTTGGATTTATAGGCAATCAGTTCCCCGTTTTTAATAATCGATAGTTTTCCCGACACAGGGTCGGCCACTACCAGGTGTACCCATTCGTTCACCAGCCATAACTGGGCTTCACGGAGCCTGCCGATCACTTTCATTACTGTTTCAGGAAACTGCTCCACGATGCATAGCAGGCGCATGGGTTCAAATCCACGAGCCAGTTCCGCGGGTAAGCCTGTACGCAGGTCACCACCGGCATTATCGGTCATGCCAAACAGCCCGACAATCTGATCGGCCAATGCATTTTCGGCATTCACATCTGTTAAGCCGGTTCTTGAAAAGTAGTATTCAAGATTGGCGGCCCCCAGCGATGGTATTACTGTTTCAAGGATTTTTTCCAAAACTTCCCCATCCGGATCAACCGAGAAATCGTAATTGTTCAGAAACGCGCGGTGGCCAGTCGGTAGGTTCCGGATTACCGACGGCCTCCCGGTTATGCAAAGGGAATCCGGCGCGTTTGTGACAGCAGCTTCCGGAATGTACCCGGCAGCCTGATTGGGGGAATTTTGCGGATCGCGGCATAACCCGGCCAATATTCCTTCATAGTAACTCCATTCCACAGCTTCCTGCCAGATCGCGAGTACTTCACTCTTCTCATCTGCGGGAATGGGCGCAAACAGATCGGCGGGGTAATTTGCCAGCCCGGACGCCAGCGGTTGCCAATGACTGCCCAGGCGATCGTCCAGCACATCGATTTCCAGAAGCAGCTCGAAGACGACCAACTCGTGAAAAGTAATGCTGCTGCCGTTGGGCAGCTCATTCCGGCTGTCTTCCAATGTCGCTACCAGCCCCGACCAGCCGCGGTGGGCAAACTGCTGGTCGAAAAGGTATTGTTGGAAAAGCATTTCGTCGCCGACAATGATGGACAGCAAATCGCTGATCGAAGGGCTGGTATGCAAAAGCAGGTTACGCGCCCGGGGCGTATTGAATGCGCTGACAAAACTGTTCGACTCCACTTCGCGCATGGAATCGAGGAAGCCCTGCCCGCGTACCGGGAATTTCCAATCCGAAACGCCGTGGTCGAGATAATTTCCTAAAATCCGGAACAATCTCGGATGAACACGGGCATCCGGGTCGGTTTTATATTGCTTTTGCCAGTTAGCTCTCAACCGGCCTATCCGCGGAGGGGCGTCCGAAGGAAATTTCTTCATCAACACCTTATCCTGCCATTCGAAGGTCTTTGCAATGCCCTTTTTCTCCACCAGCACCTTTTCCAATACTTCGGGTTTCACCCTTTTGGAATTATAAAACGAACGGTATTCTTCCAAAGAAAGCGATGTCTGGTAGCCCAGCATTCCGGACGCCTGCCGCAGCGCGTCGTGAAAGCTCAGGAACCGGAAGGCTTGCAAGGGGTTCCGGTGTGTGAATGTCCGCCCCGGCGATAATGCCGGCAAAAATTGCTTCAATTCATGCAGTACCGCGTATTCGTCGAAAGAGTTGTTCCGGGCTGTCATGTACGAAGCAGGTTGCGTTTTACAAAGTATTTTGCCGACCGGCCGAAGGCGATTACCAATTGCCGGTTTTCGTGTTTCAAAGGAGCCAAACAGCAATTAAAACGCAATTAAACAAGCCTTAAAAAGCGGTTAAAATTGGTTAAAATGAAGATTATCAGTTAGTAATAGTATCGCAGAAAGCGCGGCTTGCCGCTGGATTTATTAATAGCGGAAATGGGCCGTTTAATGAAACTATTTCTTTAATTTTGTGTTCTACTCTACAATGTTAGTAGATTAATGTTTCATTCTTTAAACCTTCACCATTATGTCACTTCGATTAGGAGATATCGCACCGGACTTTGAAGCAAATACCACGCAGGGGCCTATTAAATTCCACGAATGGCTGGGAGATAGCTGGGGATTGTTATTCTCTCACCCCGCTGACTTTACTCCCGTTTGTACAACGGAATTGGGTAAAACTGCCCTTTTGAAAGGTGAGTTTGAGAAACGCAATGTGAAAGTACTCGCCGTGAGCGTCGACGACCTGGATTCACACCAACGCTGGATTCCGGATATCAATGAAGTAAACAATACGGAGGTGAATTTCCCGATCATCGCCGACGAAGGCCGCCAGGTAGCGCAATTGTACGACATGATCCACCCGAACGCGAGCGAAAAAGCAACGGTACGCTCGGTATTCGTGATTGGCCCGGACAAGAAAATTAAACTGACGCTGACTTACCCTGCATCGACAGGCCGTAACTTCAACGAAATTCTCCGCGTGGTGGATTCACTTCAACTGACCGCCAACTATTCCGTAGCCACACCAGCCGACTGGAAAGACGGCGAAGACGTGATCGTGGTGCCCGCAGTAAGCACCGAAGACGCGCAGAAGAAATTTACAAAAGGATTGAATATCGTGAAGCCATATTTGCGCTACACGCCGCAGCCGAATAAGTAAGGTGTTTTTTGACCGCTGACCGCGGACGGCCGACCGCCGATCGCAAAAAATGGGACGTCCCTCATCGTGGCGTCCCATTTCTATTTTGTATGCATTCTAAAATTCCATCAACGAACAAAAACAACCAATCGGCGGTCAGCGGTCGGCCGTCGGCGGTCAAAACCTTCTTCACACATCCCCCTCACCCGCCACGACTTCCTCGGGCACGATCATCTCTTCTCCGTAATACGTCATATGCCGTGCGCCCTGGTAGTAAAACCAGATCGATAGCGACATGGGAATGTGCGCAATGTCATTATAATTGAACCAATCGCCGAAGCTGAATTTCAATGCGTGGCAGCCCGCGGCTAGCGCACCCATGAGCGTGGCGAGGAAGATATCTTTACTGCCCGGGTCTCTTTTCTTCTTGTAAACATATACTTCGATCGTGAAGAGCATCAGGAACAATCCGTAGAATGCGTGCACTTCCACGACCCGGAAATCGAGGGTAATGAATGTAAGCACAAAAAATATGGTGAGCTCTACGTAGTTCAGCCAGCCCAGAATGAGCCCGTTGCGCTGGTGCAGCAGCGGCTTGATATGCCATATTGCGGCCCGTTCGAACAATGCGACGGCGATCATACTCGCAAACCAGCCCGGGATTTTACCGACTTTGCCGGTCATGTAGAGAAAACCATGTCCTAATATCCCGCCGATAGCGGTGGCGATGGCCATAAAAAGGAAGAAATACTGGATTTGCTTGTACATGCGGTGCGCACGGCCGAGCTTATTGAGTTGGAAAAACGCGTAAATACACACGGCGGTCATCATCAGGCTCGACAGCACCGTCGAGGGCTCCATAATGGTTATTCCAAAGAAATTTATCTGGTGGACTTTGCTAAAATCTATGACTGCGTCATTCATGAACAGAAGAGTATGTTGGCGCAAAAGTACGCTTGTCTTCCCGCTTCACCAAAATTGTACCACGCCACGGCGCCGGCTGTCGGGCAGGTAGAGTTTACTATCCGATTTCAATTTGGTATCCCGAAAGTGCCGATTCGCAGATGAATTCGGGGTAGCTATCTATTATCAAATAATAAATAAAAAGTATGTTTTTCATTTGTATCGAGAATTGTATTTAAGTAGGACAGTGGCGAAAAGCACCCTCTTTGAAACTTATGAAAACCATGAACAATCCCTTACTGTCAGTCGTCAGATTTGTCGTTTTGACGCTTTTGCTGGCCATTGCTGCCGATCAAACCTTCGCACAGGCTCCCGCGCAGGGCAACTCTAAAATTTCAGGAATTGTACTCGATTCAGCCGCTGCCAAAGGCGTTGAATTTGCCAGTATTGCATTATTCAATGTCGCTGATAACAAGGCGATTGACGGTACCACGGCCGATGAGAATGGGAAGTTCGCCATTTCGAAAGTAGCGCCGGGCGATTATAAGCTGATGATCTCCTTCATTGGTTATAAGGACAAAGCCGTGAATGTAAAAGTGGAGAAGGGCAAGGATGTGGAGCTGGGCGCTGTTCAACTTGCGTCGAGTGTGCAGAACTTGCAGGAGGTGACCATTACCGGTGAAAAATCCCTGGTGGAGGAGAAGGTGGACAGGCTGGTTTTCAATGCGGAGAAGGATATTACCTCGAAAGGCGGCGACGCGTCGGATCTGCTGCGGAAGGTGCCAATGCTTTCGGTGGACCTGGATGGTAACGTATCGCTGCGTGGAAGTAACAACATCAAGGTTTTGATCAATAATAAACCTTCCACCATTATCGCGGCGAATGTGGCGGATGCTTTGAAGCAGATTCCGGCGGATATGATTAAGTCAGTGGAGGTAATCACTTCGCCATCGGCCAAATACGATGCGGAAGGTTCCGGAGGTATTATCAATATCATTACCAAAAAGAATAACCTCCAAGGCCTGACGCTGAATATCGATTCGGGCGTAGGGAACCGCGGTTCGAACCTGGGCTTGAATGGTAGCTACCGCAAAGGCAAAATGGGGTTCACTCTCGGTGGTTTCGGTCGCGCATTCTATAACAAGGCGACTTCCGTACTCGATCAGACGACCTACTCCGGTAATAATTCGTTCCTGACAAATCAGAGCTCAACTGCGAAAGACCGCGGCTTGTTCGGTCAGTATTCATTGGGCTGGGATTATGATTTGGGTAAAAACCAGGCATTATCGGCAGGTTTGCGTTACGGAACGCGGAATTTTATCCAGAAACAGGATCTGACCATTAACCAGTACGAAAATAGCATTCTCGATAACAACTCGATGCGGAAGGTGGATCGCAAGGACCTTTCGGGTACAGTAGATTTCAATATCGACTACATTCGTACTTTCAAACCGCAGCAGGAGTGGAGCATTTCCACCTTGTACAGCCGTACCGGCCTGACCAACAATTTTAATACCGACCTCCTGAATGAATCCGGCGCGGTAGGCAGCAAGCTCAAAAACGAAAACAAAAACGAGAACTCGGAACTGACGCTGCAAACCGATTACCAGACGCCGCTGGGCAAGAATCAGTTGCTCGAATTCGGTGCGAAAGGCATTTTCAGAACCGTGGAAAGTGATTTTAAATACTTTACTGCCGGAGAATCGGGCGATTTTGTGCTGAGTTCTGCCAACCCATCCGGGGTTTTGAACTATAAACAAAATGTGGCGGCGGGTTACTTTTCCTACACGCTTTCTACCAAAAACAAATACACATTCAAACTCGGCACACGCTACGAATACACCGGTATCACTGCCGATATGGGTGCCGACAAGGCGATCGACATTCCGGCTTACGGAAACCTCGTGCCGAGCATCAACGTCTCGAAGGCGCTTTCGGGCAGTACTACTGTGAAAGCCGCTTATAACCGACGCATTCAGCGCCCTGGTATCCAGCAGCTGAACCCGAACGTGAACCTCTCGAACCCGCAGAGTATCAGCACCGGTAACCCCGCATTGAGCCCGGAATTGACCGATAACTTTGAAGTTGCATTGAGTACCAATATTAAGAAGACCTACATTAATGCATCGGTTTTCGCGCGGCAAACCAACAACTCAATCACACAGGTGCGCATGGCCGTTGATACACTGCAAGGCGCCATTGTTACAACGTATGAGAACATTGGAAAGCAGAGAGCCTACGGTGCTAACGTGTTCGCTAATGTGTACCTGACGTCGAAATGGACTTTGAACGGTAGCATCGACATCCTGCATTCGTACCTCGAAGGACAAACTACCGGCCTGGACGGTACTTCGGTGGGAATCAGTAACTCCGGTTTCAATTATGGTGGTCGGTTAATGTCGCAGATTTCGCTGCAAAACGGCTGGGGATTACAGGCATTCGGATTTTACCGGGGTAAGGAGATTCAGCTGCAAGGCACGCGCACCGGCTTCTACATATATTCATTAGGGTTCAAAAAGGATTTTGCCAACAAGAAAGGCAGCATTGGTTTCGGTGCGGAGAACTTCCTGACCAAAGGTGTAAGATTCACTTCGGACCTTACTTCGCCGCAGTTCGTGCAGACCGGTGCCACACAGCTTTACAACCGCAACTTCAAAGTAACATTCAGCTACTCGATCGGAAAGATGAGTTTCAATGCGCCTAAGAAGAAAACAAAGTCGGTTAACAATACGGATGTTGTAGGAGGCGGTCAGCAAAACTGATTTATCGGGTGACCGCCGCGGCTGCCGGAACGTAGGGGCCGCCAAGCGCAGGGGCTTTTGCCTCTGCGCTTTTTTTGTGTGTACATTGTAAAACAGATATTACACAGCGTACTTTTTCGTTAATATAAAAAGATATTTTTGTATTTTCTAAATACATTGATACCTTGGGAAAGTTAATTATCAATTCATGAAATGGTCATTTGTTATTCAGCAGAAGTTTAAAGCTGCGATTTTGTTAGGAGGGATCATGGCATTGATCGTTGGCGGAACATTAATTTCCCGCTACAATGTGGAGGGGATCGATGAGTCGTTTTCATCCATTTATAAAGATCGCCTCGTTCCGGCTACTACTATTTTGTATCTGACTGAAAATCTGTACCGTAAGCGCCTATCGCTTGAAAATTACCTGTACTCGGAGGCGCAACAAACGCCCGCATACGTGAAGGCGCAGTTACGCGCGCACGATCGCAGCATCGATTCGCTGATCCGGTTGTTTGAAAAAACCTACCTGGTAGATGAAGAAGCGAAGAGCTTGCACGGTTTTAAAAGCCAGATCGCGCAATATGCAAATTTGGAAAGTCGTGTGTTGACATTATGCTCCGCGGGTTCGTTTGCCGAAGCGAAGCAACTGTTTTCAGCGCCGGGCGGCACTACATTCGAAAGTACGATTTTGAACCTGAACGAGCTGGCAGGCATTCAGTCGACGATCGGGAAGGACCTGGTGAAGGCGTCGAAAATGAATGTGGCGAGTTTTGGCATTATCTCCTTTCTACAAATCTCGCTCGCGATTATTACCGGCCTGGTGGTGATTGTGCTGATCCGCAACTCGCAGGTCATCCAGAAACCCCGGAGTAACAGCAATAAAAGCCAATATTTTAACCTAAACTGATAAAAGGAACGCTCAAAAAAATAAAGGTCGGGGCTTCCCGACCTTTATTTTTTTGAATGGAAGTGAATGCATTATTGATTCACTTTACGTCCTTTCAATGTCTCTCTCTGGTTTTTCACCTGTTTCAGCAAATCCTTTTTCACAAAAAGACGGGCGCCATTGCCGCTTTGCAGATCGAACGTGCGCTCTTTATAATCGAATTTGTTGTTAGGAAGCACGTCGAGGAAGTAGTTCTGGCCGCTCAGGTTGAACTTCATCCCTTTGGTATCCTGCTGGGTATCATCCCACGAAACGTTGATCACACCATCGCCCGTGCTCAATGCGACGCCCGGCGTAAATGGCAGTACGTTGATCGTCTGAATGCTTTTCCCGTTGCTCATCGTGATCTGTCCTTCCGGATTTACCTTGATATCGTTCGGGTCTGTCACTTCACGACGGATGTTGATCGACTTGTCGTTGAAAAACTGAACTTTCGTGAGGGAAATATTGGCAGCTTCGAGGTCGCGACGGAGATCTTCGGTAAATACAGTGTAATTCGAGAGGGGAACGGAGTTCATGGTGGTGCAGGCAGAGAACCCGCTGATGAATAGTACTCCTACAAAAAGTTTTTTAATCAGATTCATGTCAGAAATTGGTGTTCGGCGGAACTGGTTTGATGATTTTAGTTGAGTTGTTTACCGGTCGCAATATTAGTAAAAAAGCCTTTCAGATACCAGCCGATTGAGCGTCCGTACCACTGGATAGTGCATTACTGACAATGTGTCAGCCGGTATGTGTTTTGATTGTTATTGGAACGCATATTTTTGGCGCGTATTGCAAAGCGAAATTACATTCTTAAAATATAAAACAAACGATATCATAACTATGGAATCAGTGATTCAGGAAAAAGGGAATTTGAGCATTCACACCGAGAATATCTTTCCGATTATCAAGAAATTCCTTTATTCGGACCACGAAATCTTTTTGAGGGAACTCGTTTCCAACGCGGTAGACGCTTCGCAGAAGATCAAAAAGCTGGCTTCCTACGGCGAATACAATGGCGAGCTGGGCGACTTGAAGGTGGTTGTGAAGTTGGACAAAGATGCCAAAACGATCACAATCAGTGACAATGGTATCGGCATGACAGCCGACGAGATCAAAAAATACATTAACCAGATCGCATTCTCCGGTGCTACCGAGTTTGTAGAGCAGTATAAGGACAAAGGCGAAGGCGACAAAGGCATTATCGGTCACTTCGGTCTGGGTTTCTATTCGGCATACATGGTGGCGCAGAATGTGGAGATCATTACCAAATCCTACAAGGAAGGTGCTGAGCCCGTTCGTTGGGAATGTGACGGTTCGACAGAGTTCGAGATTTCATCCGTAGAAAAAGAAGAGCGCGGTACCGACATTATCCTGCACATTGCCGAAGATTCCGAAGAATTCCTGGAAGAAAGCCGTTTGAGAGGCATTCTTGAAAAATACGGCAAATTCCTGCCGATTGAAATCGAATTTGAAGACAAGGTAATTAACAATCCGAGCCCGATCTGGACGAAAAGCCCTTCCGATTTGAATGACGAAGATTACCTCGCATTCTACAAGGAGCTTTATCCGTTTGGCGAAGATCCGCTTTTCTGGATCCATTTGAATGTAGATTACCCATTCAACCTGACGGGCGTGCTGTACTTCCCGAAATTGCGCAACGATTTCTCCGGTCAGCGTGAAAAAATCCAGCTTTACAGCCGCCAGGTGTTCATTACCGACGAGGTGAAAGACATCGTTCCCGACTTCCTGCAATTGCTGCACGGCGTGATCGACTCCCCGGATATTCCTTTGAACGTATCGCGCAGCTACCTGCAAGCGGATGGTAACGTGAAGAAAATCAACGGCTACATTACCCGTAAAGTGGCTGACAAGTTGCTCGAAATCTTCAAAAACGACCGTGAAGGATTCGAGAAGAAATTCGATGACATAGGCTTGTTCGTGAAATATGGCATTATCAGCGATGATAAATTCTATGAAAAAGCGAAAGATTTCTGTCTGCTGAAAAACACCGACGGCAAATACTTCACTTTCGAAGAATACCGCGAGCAGGTTAAAGAAAATCAGACCGACAAAAACGAATCACTTATCTGGCTTTACACCTCGGACGAGAAAAAGCAGGATGCGTTCATTCAATCGGCCAAAAAGCGCAGCTACGACGTGCTCGTGCTGAACAGCATGATAGATTCGCACTTTATCAATGCATTGGAACAGAAGCTGGAAAAAGTCCAGGTTAAGCGCGTTGATGCCGATACATTGGATAAATTGGTTGAAAAAGAAGTGAAACTGGAAAGCATTCTTTCTTCCGACGACCAGGAGAAAGTGAAGAAAGTGTTCGAGGGCGTTTCTGAAAACAAAACTGCGCACATTACCGTGGAAGCAATGCCGGTGGACGAACTGCCGGTAGTGATCACATTCCCAGAGTTCATGCGTCGTATGACGGACATGCAGGCGAGTTCAGGCCAGCGCTCGATGTTTGGCGATATGCCTTTAATGTACACCGTTTCGCTCAACTCCAACCACCCGCTGATCGGCAAAATTGCAGGTTCGGAAAGTGAAGACGAGCAAAATGCGCTTGCTAAGCAGGTTTACGACCTTGCATTGCTGTCGCAGGGAATGCTTTCGGGCAATGACCTTACCCAGTTCATTCAAAGAACCGTAAGCACGCTTTCGTAAGCATTTACACTAATATGAAGAAAGCCGCTCTTTGAAGCGGCTTTTTTTATGTTCTTTCCGATTCGATCAGGGCTTACCTGAAATCAGTTTGAGTTTCAATTTTTCCAATTCCTCCCATCTCTGCTGTTTGGCGAGTGCGGCTTGTTCCGGCCAGGTGGAGGGATCGTGGAGCTGGTAACGTGGACCGGCTTTTTTGAGGAAACCGGCAATGCGCAGGAGGGAGGTCTCCATCAGTTGCTCGTAGGTGTGAATGCCTCCTTTATTCAAAATTTCTTCGATTTTCGGGCCTATTCCTTCAATGATTTTAAGGTCATCGGGCGCGTGATCGGGGCTTATGGTGGGGTAAACGGTCTTGTGGGCGTTGGTAGCAATCGGGTAATCCACTGTGGTGTCTGTTAAAGTCCGGATTTGAGCTAGTTCGTATTTCTTTTCCTCTATTAATTCCTGCAAGTTATCAATTCTCTTTTTGATAATCACTTTTGCCAGAAACCAACCGGCGACAGTCGCGGCCAGCAGCAGCACGACGATTTCGGCCACCGCGACGGGAAGACTGTCTAAACCAAGTGAAATGGCTGGAACATTCATTGTTTGGATTGATAATAGGCCAATTCGCGCCGGATCCGGTTCAATCTGTACCGCAAATCCCTTGTTTTCTTCATTTCGTAGGTGGTACCGAGCACAAAGCCGAGCAGCAGCGCAACGCCGATCATGATCGTATGCTGCCAGAAATGCGTAAGCTCGATGCGATAGGTGGGGAAGCCTACATTTCGCAGGGAAATGTGAAGCAGGCCGCTTTGTGTGGGCATTCCAGGCAAAAGCGCCTGAGAATCGGACAGCATATCGCAGTATTGTTCGATTTTACACACATGCCAGTAAATAGAACCAGCTATCCAGAATCCCAGAAAGGTCCACCACAGCGCCTTGCTATTGAACATGAAGAACGGAGTTTGACGGGTGTATGCTTTTACCTAAAAATAGGGTTTCGTCAAATAAGATGCAATAGGAGTGCTTATAAAGCAAAAAAGCCCGGAGGTTAGCCCGGGCCTTGTTATTTATCGGTTCATCGAGATCAGGAACTCTTCGTTGTTCCGTGTCCCTTTCATATGTTCCAAAAGGAAGTCCATCGATTCCATGGCATTCATATCGGACATATGCTTACGCAGGATCCACACTTTTTTCAGTGTTTCCTTGTCGAGCAGCAAGTCCTCGCGGCGTGTACCGGACGCCATTACGTCGATAGCCGGGAATACGCGTTTGTTGGACAGTTTGCGGTCGAGTTGCAATTCCATGTTACCGGTACCTTTGAATTCTTCAAAGATTACCTCGTCCATTTTAGAACCGGTGTCGATCAATGCGGTTGCGATAATGGTCAGTGAACCACCGTTTTCCACGTTACGCGCCGCTCCGAAGAAACGTTTCGGCTTGTGCAATGCATTGGCATCCACACCACCGGAAAGGATTTTACCTGATGAAGGAACCACCGTGTTATACGCACGTGCCAGACGGGTAATAGAGTCGAGCAGAATCACTACATCGTGACCGCATTCCACCATTCTTTTGGCTTTTTCCAAAACAATGCTCGCCACTTTCACGTGACGGTCGGCCTGCTCATCAAATGTCGACGCGATTACCTCCGCACGCACGCTGCGCTGCATATCCGTAACCTCTTCCGGACGTTCGTCGATCAGCAGGATCAACAGGAAAACCTCGGGGTGGTTGCGGGTAATGGCGTTTGCGATTTCTTTCAAAAGTACCGTTTTACCGGTTTTAGGCTGTGCCACGATCATACCGCGCTGGCCTTTTCCGATAGGTGCAAACAGGTCGAGAATACGGGTGGAGTATTGTTCCGGGCGCGAGCTCAGGCGCAGGCATTCATCAGGGAACAATGGAGTAAGGTATTCGAATGGGATACGGTCGCGGATTTCTTCGGTCGTCTTGCCGTTTACCGTTTCCACACGGAGTAATGCAAAGTATTTTTCTCCTTCTTTCGGCGGGCGGATCTGACCTTTTACCGTATCACCGGTTTTCAGACCGAACAATTTGATTTGCGAAGGCGAAACGTAAATATCGTCGGGGCTGGCCAGGTAGTTGTAGTCCGCAGAGCGAAGGAAGCCGTAGCCGCCATCCTGCATGATTTCCAGCACACCTTCGTTGACGATCAGGCCATCAAACTCTCTTACATAGTTGTTGTAATTGCGTTTGATTTTCGAAGAAGGGTCCTCACGCTGCGCTTGCGGCTGCGGATTCCTTTCCTGGCCTTCGTGCTGAGGCCGTGGTTGGCGGTCTTCACGTTGCTGAGGAGCCGGTTCCTGCGAAACAGCCGAAGGTTTTTCTTCCTGAATATCGGCCTGTACCTCAGTAATTTCTACCTCTGGCTCAGTTTGAGCTTCCGGTTGTACTGGAATTTCTTCCCTGCCCAGGTCGTTGAGGGTATCATTGTCCTCGTCGATTTCGAGCGATGTATCTATATTTTTCGGGCGTTCTTCCTGGCGTTTCGGGAATTCCTGGCGGGCAGGCGTATCGAATAACGGTGCAGAAGAAGGCGCCAGCTGATTGTTGTCTTTTTTATTCCGTACAGGACGGTTGTTGCCGCCTTTCACGGACACAGGCACCGGGGTAGGCTCGATAGGCCTGCGGGCGCGTTTTTTCTTGGGTTCTGATGAGTCACCGGCGTCGGCGAGTACACTTTCAGCTTCCGGTGCTTCCACCGCAACGGGCGCTGCAACTGGTGCAGGTGCTTCCTGCTGTGACATGATCCGGTTAATCAGTTCTTTTTTAGGAAGTTTGGCATGATCGGGTATTCCCAGAGCACCCGCTATTTCTCGTAGCTCAGATAATAGCTTAATGTTTAAATCATCAATTGTAGGCATACAGAAAATGGAAAGTAAAGGGTCACTTTACCAATTAGATAATAAGGTTGTGAATATAATTGGATATAACAGGACTGCGCGCCCTGAGGTCACGTGATGGTCATTGATAGGTTGATAAGCATTTAGTTGCGAAAGCCTGCGCGAAAGGCTTTACTGACTGCAAAACTTGATGGATCAAATCTGACAATTGTAACAGGTACAAACAGGAAGTATTGACAATAAATCGGCAAGATTTTGAACCTCGATAACACTGAGATTAGAATTACCGCGAGATGGAATTTGGATTTATAAGTCGATACTGACTTGGATGGACGAAGGTACTTATATATGGTTTAATTTCCAAATATTTAGCTTAAAAACCGTGCCAACTGCATTGTTATTGCTATTATACGGTGAAAAATTTTAGACGAACTGCCAAAGTAGGTGATTTAACGGACAGTAACTTTTTTTCGGCCTTAGTTTTTGTCACCGGAAAGTCGGAATTTTGCCGGACTATGAACATTGTTGTGGACTCCGGGAATACCTTTTCGAAGATCGGATGGTTCGAAGGGGAAAAACTTATACGATATACGACGCACCTGGAATTCCCGGAATTGATCCGGAATGTCAGGGCGGAGCTGCCGGAATACCTGTTCTTTTCATCTGTCGGCAGGACGCAGGAGGAGTTCCAGGAAGCATTGGGTGAACCGATCCAGATCATGGGCCTCACGCCGGAAACACCTTTGCCGATCACCAAGCATTACGACACCCCGCAAACCCTCGGCGCCGACCGGATAGCTGCTGCCGCGGGTGCTAATTATCTTTTTCCCAATGAAGATATCGTGGTAATCGACATGGGTACGTGCATTACCTACGACCTTATCGACCGCAATGCTGCATTTCAGGGCGGGTTAATTTCTCCTGGCGTGCGGATGCGATTCAATGCAATGCATACGTTTACTAAAAGACTTCCACTTTTCGAGCCTGAAAAAGAGCCTGATCTGATCGGAAAAAGCACCCGTCAGGCCATGCAAAGCGGTGTAATGAATGGCACCCTTGCTGAAATCGAAGGAATTATTGAACGATACCGACACAATTACCCGACTTTACGCGTAGTATTATGCGGTGGGGATGCTGCTTTTTTTGAAAGTAGCTTGAAACCACCCATCTTTGCGGTGCCGGAACTGGTTTTAATAGGATTGAACAGAATTTTAACATATAATGTCTCTTTACAGTAGAATAGGAATAATCACGCTTGCCATTACACTCGGTTGGAGTTGTACAAATCTTGCAAAAGCACAAGGATTGGGCAATTCTCCGTATTCATCCCTGGGAATGGGAGAGTTTTACGGAGATGCATATTCCGATAATACTGGTATGGGAGGGGCCGGCGTTGCCTCCGGAAGCGGGTTTCAGATCAACAACCTCAACCCGGCACTCTGGGTGCGCAACCGGTTTACAACGCTGGACGTTGGGTTGGTGGGCCAATACAAGGACATTGCTTCCGGTAACCTGAACCAGAAGAACGCAGGGGGAAACCTTGCATATCTGTCGTTGTCGTTCCCAATCACTCCAAGATGGGTAATCGGCGCCAATTTGAAGCCTTACAGTTTCATCGACTATCAAAATACATTTACCCGTCCGGTTGCCGGCTCGCCTGGTATAGCGGAATACACGGTTTCGGGAAAGGGAGGCGTCAACAAAGCTTCGCTGGTCAACTCATTTCAGATCGGCCGGTATGTAACGCTTGGTCTTGAAAGCAGCTACTTTTTCGGTAACGTACGGAGATCGTCGGATGTGGCGCTGTACGTCGATGGCGTTCCATCGGATTATATCGTGAGCCTTAATGAGCGCAATACTTATTCCGATGTGGCTTTCCGCGCCGGTGGTACCGTTCGCATTCCGCTTAAAAAGGAGAATAAACTGAACCTGAACCTGGGCGGTGCATATAGTTTCAGCACTTCGTTGAACGCTACCAAAACGACTTCTTTCGAGCTTACACAAGGTTCTTTCCCGGTTGTAAGTCCGGATACATTGGAAAACAACCTCGGCGGTGGCATGAAAGTACCTGAACAATATCAGGTAGGAGCAACCCTCGAATGGCCGTTTAAAATGACAGTTTCTGTGGACTATAGCCGTCAGTCATGGTCGCAGTACAGAGGTTTCGGAAATGTGAATGAAGAGCTGAGAAACGTGAACCGCCTGCATGTCGGCGCGGAATACATACCGAAATTTGCGTCACTGAATTATTTTGATAACGTCCGCTACCGCATTGGTTTCAGCACCGGAAATACGCCCTACATGATTGGTAACACCAAAGTGAACGATAGCAATGTAAGTCTTGGCTTCACTTTCCCGATGGGACGTGGTTTTGCCAACTTCCTTTCCGTTGCGTTTGTTGGAGGGCAGCGCGGTACCAACTCCGGCGGCGCAATCCGCGAGCGTTACGGGCGTGTGGTGCTGGGTGTGACGCTCATGGAGAGATGGTTTGAGAAGAGAAGGATCGACTAACAGCAATTTTATGCTTAAAAAGAGCATTCATAGATTTTTGCCAAAAGGAGATATTTACTTATCTCCTTTTTGTGTTATGGTACTTTGCGCGCTGCTTTTTGTGGCTTGCGAATCCAAAAAGGACAAGATCGGGGCTGCTTACACCGGCCCGTTTGAAATTGTGAATGATCTGGTGGTGAAATACAGTGAGCAGGGGAATATGAAGGTTTACGTTAAAACCCCGAAATCACTTACCTACCAAAACGAGACCCGCGTATTTCCGGATTCCGTTAACATCAGCTTTTTCGATTCGCTGGGCACGGTGGTGACTACATTACGGTCCGATTCGGGCCGCTACGACCGCAATGCGGATGTATACATCGTGAAAGGGCATGTGCGCGTTGTGAAACTGGATGAACATCAGATACTCACGACAACTGAATTGAGTTGGAGTCCCGGCACACGCAAAGTATTTACGGATAAGCCATTGACCATCGTCAATACGCAGTCGCCCGAGGTCACCCATGCGATCGGTATGGATGCCGAGCAGGACTTTTCGCGCATCAAACTGCGGAAAATGACTGGTAAGATGGTTTCAAAAGGAATTTAATCAGGCTTACAATCGATCAATGCATTGTGTACCAGCTCTATGGGCGTGTACACGCTGTCTTTTCCCCATTTCATCGATACAAAACTTACAATTTCTGCAATTTCGATCTCAGTCAACTTGGGATTCGGAGGCATAGGCCGGCTGAACTTTTTGCCGTTCACTACGATCGTGTCACTCATTCCGTACTGAATAATGCAAGCCACCCGCGCCTTATCGGACATAATTGACGACCCAGCAATGGGAGGGTAGAGATTCGACATTCCCTTCCCTTCCGCCTGGTGGCAGTTGGCGCAATGCGTCATGTATAATTGCTGCCCGGTCACGAAATATTGCTCGCTTTTCAGCTCTTCGGAACTGCGGCAGGAGGCCATACCAAGCATTAGTAAGGCTATTATGCCGGCTGTGGCGGCACGGTTAGGTCGCGGTTTCATTTTTTATACTCGGCCAGTAACCGCTCCATATCGTTGAGCAACTTCTTTGTGCCTTCCTCGGTGGTACCATCGTACATTCCCCGCACGTGCTTGTCCTTATCGATCAGGATGAACGCACCACTGTGAATGTAGCCGCCCTGAACCGTTGTGTCCTCCTTGGCGGTTGACATGTAGTTATTTTGACCGATTTCGTAAATCCGGGCCTTGTCGCCTGTCAGGAACTGCCATTGCTTGCCCTCCACACCCAGGTCTTTGGCAAATTGGTTCAGGACTGCCGGCGTATCGTGTTCAGGATCAATGGAGTGGGAGAGGATCATTACATCGGGATTACCCTTATACGCCTCGTAGACCTTTACCATTTGTTTTTTCATTACGGGGCAAATGGTAGGGCAGGTGGTGAAGAAAAAGTCGGTCACGTAAATTTTGTTCTCGACAATCTTCTCGGTAATGGTATCGCCATACTGGTTGACAAAGGCGAACTTGGGAATCTTGTTATAAATGGTGTCAACGACTTCCTTTCCATCCACGGTCTTCTTCACAACATCGCGCTCTCCGAGGATCGGCAGCTTATTTTCCGAACCGCCACAGCCGGTAACGGCAGCCAGAGACGCGGTAATAAACAGGGAATGGAAAAGAATTGATTTTACTTTCGAGTTCATAAACGGGTTATTCTAAAAATGTTTTTGCCTCCTGAATCGATTTCAGCGTGGCTTGCTTTACCAGCAATATCCGTTCCTTCTCACCTTCGAAATAAAGAACGGCTTGCTTGGGGTCCAGTTTTTTGGCGGAATCGGCGCGATAAGCGTGCATCCAGTCCATCATGAGTTTATCGGCGTCAGTCAGTTTCTGGTTTAGATCAACGGCCTTAATGCGCTGTTCAGCCATGGTATTGCTGCTTACACCCACATTTTGGAGGCTATCGATGCCCTGGATTTTTTTCGAAAGCTGTGATTGCAGGCTCACAATGTCTTCCTGCTTGGGCATTACTTCGTCGTGGATGGCCAGGACTTCCGTTTCGAGGCCGGTAAGCTTTTCCTGGTCTTTGTCCTTTCCGCAGGCAACGCAAAGCGTGATAAGGAACGATAGAAGGATGAGGTTTTTCATACTAAATAGAGTTAACCGAATGGATGTACGTCAATCCCTGAGGATCATTTCGCGCGCATTGTGCAGCACGGCCTCCGACGGATTATGTCCGCCGATCATCTGGGCGATCTCCTGTACACGTTCATCGATGGTGAGTTTTTTGATCCTGCTGACAGTTCTGTCGGAGGAGTGGTCTTTATACACAAAATAGTGCGCGTCGCCGCTGCTGGCAATCTGGTGCAAATGGGTAATGGCGATAATCTGGTGATTGATAGCCATATTCTGCATCATTTTCCCCATCTTTTTGGCAATCTCACCGGAAACGCCGGTATCGATCTCGTCGAAAATAATGGTGGGCAGCTTTCGCTTGTCGGCGAGTATATACTTAATAACCATCATCAGCCGGGAAAATTCCCCGCCGGAGGCAACTAATTTCAATTCCTGAGGCACAATGCCCTTATTACCGCTGAAAAGGAACGTCACGGAATCGATACCGGATGGCGTCGGCGCCGTTTCAGTAACTTGAATGCTGAGCGACGCATTGGGAATGCCCAGCTCATACAACCTGTCCAGAATAAGCTTTTCAATGGCTTTGGTTACCTTTTTGCGTCTTTCCGAAAGCTTTTTCGCACCTGCCAGCATTTTCTCCTGCGTCTGCGCGACTTTCTTTTCGGCCTTGGCGAGGTCGTCATCCAGGTTCATTACAATGCTGAGCTTACCTTGTAAATTGGCCTCGATGTCCAGCAATTGACCGAGGGTCGATACCTGGTGTTTTTTTAGCAATGAATAAATAAGGTCCAGCCGCTCCTGCACAACTTCCGTCCGGCTTGAATCCAGCTCCACGTTGCCATTTACCTGATCGATCTCGTCGGCCAGGTCGCGGAGCTCGATGAATGCGCTTTGGGCGCGCTGGCGGAGAATATCATATTCATTCACGAGCCTCGAAGCCTGGGTAAGTGAGCCTACGGCGCTTTTTAGCAGGTCAAGGGCTGAGTTTTCGGGATTATCGAGGTATGCATGGGCGAGTTGAAGCTTTTCTTTAATCTCGACCGCATTTTCAAGAATGGTCAACTCCTGTTCCAGCTTTTCCTGCTCGTCGGCTTTCAAACCCGCATTATTCAATTCCTGAAAAAGAAACTGGTCATAATCGAATTCCTTCCTGAGCTGGCTCGCCTGTCGTTTCAGCTCCTCGAATGCCTTTACGGCTTCGCGGTAAGCATTAAAATCGGCTGAATATGTTTTGAGTAAATCGGCATTCTCGGCATAGGAATCGACTACGCGCAGCTGAAATTCATTGTTGCCGAGCAGTATCGAATCATGCTGCGAATGGACATCGAGCAACTGCATGCCTATTTTCCGTAAGGTTTCCAGGTTGACGGGCGTGTCGTTGATGAATGCCCGCGATTTGCCAGCCGCGGAGATTTCCCGCCGCACAATACATTCTTCCGAAAAGTCGAGATTCTCGTCTTCGAAATTAGGGGCGAGATCGTAGCCCGTCAGGTTGAATGTACCTTCGATGACGCATTTTTCGCTGCTATCGTACAGTGATTTTGCATCCGCCCGGTTTCCGAGCAGCAGGCCTATTGCACCAAGCATAATGGATTTACCGGCACCCGTTTCGCCTGTAATAATGTTCAGGCCGGGATCGGGGGACATTTCTAGGTGCTTTATCAGCGCATAGTTTTTGATCAATAAATTAGAAAGCATGTCTAATTTAGGAAGCAGATTGCCGGAGATGATGCAACCTGGCTATGATGAAGGGGATCAAGGTCGTCTCCGATACGAATATAGGCACGATCTTCCCAATTAGGAAATATATGAGGAAGTAACCCGAATTTTATAAGGAAGCGTGCCGGCTCGGTGGTACGACGCCTCGGTCGTCGTCGTAAACAACTTCATAGAGGTCCGAGAGGGCGATCTGATGCTGGTGATCCCGTGTGTCTTTCAATACAAGCCGGACCGCGTCGATGGCCATTAATCTGCCAAAAATGGTGTTTCCGTTGGAAAGCACGACATTAAGCGGCTGTTTTTTTAAGATGTGCTGATTGCTCAGTAATTCGTCGGGCTGGACCCGTATCAATCGTTTACTCATCAATTTTGATCTGCTACATGGACAGCCGTTGGTATAGCTGAGTTTTGGAAGGGTCGAGATTAATTAGCAAAGAGTAAGCTTGTGTGCGTTGCTCCGGCAATCCTTCGATCATTATTTTATACAATTCATCCGATTTGGCATCAAAAAAAGAATTGACTACTACACTCGCAGGCCGGAGTTGATTCACTTCTTTAATGGTATTCAAAAATTCGAGCACTTTCGCACGGGTTTCCACCGGGTTCTGCGTTGCTACATCCAGGCCCTGACGGTAATACTTATACATTCCCTCGCGGAACGGTGTAAATTGTTGGCTTTGAAGGTTTTCAATCAGCCAATAGCGGTTTTTGGAATCGCCGTTCGAATCCCACCCACGCTTGTTGGGAGATGAGTTTCGTGCAAGGTTCACCAGGTTGAATGCCTTCTGGACATACGGCGAACCACCCATTTTGCTAAATGAGTCATAATCGAAAATCAATGCGATATTGGCGTAGAATGCCATAATATATGGGAGTTCTTCGGTATAGCTGTTTTCATTAAAATACAGCTGCGTGCTCGGGAGGTACGTAAATGTGAAATTTTTATCTACATAAGTAAATAAAACCGTTTCGTAGGTGGAGCCATAAACGGGCCGGGAAACGATCAGCTGCGCGTTGCCTTCATAACTTCCCTGAGCAAGCGAGCGGGTAAGGTTTACATTGAGCTTGCATTTGATCTTCTCCTCTTTGGCAAACTGGTCGTTGGTCCAGCGCGTATTATTGAGAAAATCATTCATATAGGTTTGCAGCTGGTTCATCGACTGCGGGTCGGTTTTTTGCTGCGCTACCAATTGCTCGTAATTGAGATTGACCGTAAACTGAAATTCCTGCGCGTACGCACGCTGCACGAGCGCCCCGAAAAGTAGCGGAATGGTCAGGATCAGTAGTTTTATGCTTCGCTCCATTTGGTTAATACGATATTAAGAATGTCCTGCGCGACCTCTTCCTTGGATTTAAGGTCGAATCGCTGTACATTTTTGTCCTTGTCAATAACGGTTATTTTGTTGGTATCGTGTGCAAAGCCTGCCCCGGGGTCGTTCAGGGAATTTAGTACAATATAATCGAAATTCTTCCGGATAAGCTTATCCTGGGCGTGGCTCAGTTCGTTTTCGGTTTCCAGTGCAAAACCGATGATCAGTTGGCCGGGCTTTTTCATGGTGCCCAGGGTACCGGCAATGTCGGTTGTTTTGGCCAGATCGAGTGTCATACTATCGCCTTGCTTCTTGATTTTCTGTTCGGCAACATGCCGCGGTGCGTAGTCGGCCACCGCCGCTGCGAAAATGATCAGGTCGTTGGACTGGAAATTTTCCCGGGCTGCTTCGAACATCTGGCCGGATGTTTCCACACCGATTGTACGAATATCCGAATTGGAGGCTTTCAGGTGCGTAGGCCCGCTCACGAGCGTTACCTGCGCGCCCGCAGCCGCGAAGGCCTCCGCAATGGCATAACCCATTTTGCCGGACGAACGGTTGCTGATGAAACGTACCGGGTCGATCGGTTCTACGGTCGGGCCGGCTGTGATGAGGACGCGCTTGGCGTTCGCTACAGGGCGTTTTGCGAAATTCGCGTCGAGTACTTTAACAATGTTTTCCGGCTCGGCTAACCTGCCGTCGCCAATAAGCCCGCTCGCGAGTTCGCCGTGTTCCGGGGAAATGAAAATGTTTCCGTAGCTAATCAGCTGCCCGATATTGTGCTGTGTGGAAGGATGTTTGAACATGTCTACATCCATTGCCGGGGCAAAAAATACCGGGCATCTGGCGGATAGGTAAATGGCTGTCAGAAGGTCATCGCAATGGCCGGTGGCACATTTGGAGAGCGTTTTTGCCGTTGCAGGTGCTATGACGATCAGATCGGCCCAAAGTCCGAGCTCAACATGGTTGTTCCATTCACCGGTCTCATTTTTCGTAAATGCGGTAAGCACCGGATTTTTAGAAAGCGTCGACAGCGTGAGCGGCGTGATAAATTCCGTTGCCGAATGCGTCATTACCACGCGAACTTCCGCCTCCGCCTTCACGAGCAACCGGACCAGCAGTGCGGACTTGTACGCGGCAATGCTGCCCGAAACGCCCAGCAGTATCTTTTTACCTTTCAGATTCAATTTTACAGGATTTGAATAGTAGGTGTAAAGTTAAAGAGATAAAAACAAAAAGCCCGCCATCAATCAGATTCATGGCGGGCTTCGTGAAATGCGCTTGTATTATTCTTCGGTGGTGTCGCGGTAGCTGTGGTAAGTTTTGCCTTCGATGAATTCGTCGATTGCAATGCTTCCAGCCTTCGGCATACGCTCGTAAAATTTCGAAATTTCGATTTGCTCTCTGTTTTCAAACACCTCTTCAAGGTTATCTACACCGGAAGCAAATTCGGCCAGTTTGTTGTTCAGCTCTTCTTTCATTTTGCTGGAAATCTGGCGTGCCCTTTTGGAAATGACCGATACGGATTCATACAGGTTACCTGTTACCGCCGCTATCTTGTCTGTATCACGGGTAATGATCGATGGATTCGTTGCCATAATGGTCTGATATAGTTTAAATTCTTGAAACAATATAAATGGTGCCTGCTATTGCCCGTTCGGGGTGGTGACAGCCGGCGTGGTTACCTTGGCCGGTTTTGTAGACGGGTCAGGTTGGGATTCTTTGAGTTTCTGGCGTTCAGCTTCAACCTTGGCAATCGTTTCGATTTGCTTCTGGCTGTCATCGTACATTTTTTCGGCGTCCTGGTTGTATCTACCGGTCGGATATTTATCCACAAGCTCCTGGTAGAACTTCACAACGTCCTGGTACCTCTCTTTCTGCTTATCCTGGAAACTATTGGAAGCCAGATTGTATTGGGACTCCACTTTCAGGAATGCAAGCTCTTCATTGTATTGAGAATCAGGGAAATCCTTCCGGAAGTTTTCAATCGATATTACCGCGGATTTAAGCGACATCGGGTTGAAATCGCTAATCTTGTGGTATAGTCTCGCACGCTCGTAAGCTTTCCGTTCCAGTTTCGATCTCAATTCCAGAATATAGCGGGTACATTCTTCGCGGAATGGGCTGTCGGGATAGGTGTTGATAAAATCCTGCATCGCCGAGATCGCCGTGAAAGTGCTCGTCTGATCGAGGTTGTACGGCGACGAGTCTTTGTACAGTGAGAATGCGTGCATGTACAATGCTTCCTGCGCGTAATCGCTGCGTGCGTAGGTGTCGTAGAATTTCTTGAACAGAAACTGACTTGTATTGTACTGGCTCTGATGGTATTGCGTGTAAGCGTAGTAGAACTGCGCAAGCTCGGACTCGGTACTTCCTTTCAGCAAAGGGATCAGTTCCTCAAACAGCAGTCCTGCGCGGTAGTAGTCCGCCTTTTTGTAATAGGCCATGGCAGCATCGTATTTCTGCTGATCCGTACCTGTCTTCTGTAACTTGGAGAACTTACTGCAGGAAGTAACAACAAGGATTGCAATGAATAGCAAGAAATAGCTTGCCGGACTGTTTTTTCGCATATTAACTGCAAAGGTAATAAAAAAGCTACACCATCCATAACGAATGCGTAGCTGATATAGTGTTAAAAGATAGCCTATTGCTGATGGCGAACGAGCATTTTCTTGGTGGCGACTTTTTTGCCATCGACGGACAACTGATAGAAATAGAGGCCGGTAGCCATATCTCTAGTGTTTATCCGCAACTTACGATCGTTTTTATTAAGTGTAAATTCCTGCATCTGCGAGCCTAGCACGTTGTAAAACGTCAGTTTGGCATCGCGAAGTCCCGCATTGATCGTGAAATCGATCTCTGCATATTCACTCGCAGGATTGGGATACACATTGGAAACTGAAATCTTGTCACTCACAAACAAAAGCTCTTCCGCTCTCAATTGAGCCTCCATTGCAGGAGATTTCTTTTCATTGCTTTTTTCAGCAACCTCGACAGCCAAAGCATTGTTATCGGCAGTATTTGGAGAAGCGAAAAGAAACGAAGTGTAGAACGTATTCAGCGCTTTTGGATTTTGCAAAGTCAGCGGTTTGTAAGTGACTCCGCTAGAAAAGTTCGAGAATTTGATGTTCTGGGATGCGGGGGCTTTCTTCTTGCCAACCATATTCAGGCGGCTTCCCCCCGACACGCTTTGGGCCTGTAACCCGTGAATACTCAGGGCTAAGGCTAAAATCATATATATGAAACGTATAGTTCTTTTCATAGCTGCAATCGGATACTTTTGACTAATGCGTTATGTGTTTTTTAGCTGAAAAGTACGCTACAAAAATATAGAGAAATAATTGTATATTCAAAATATATTGTGCGAACGGGTAACTTTATTTTTGTATGGTAAAAAATCGTGCCGACAGCTAACCCGGACAATTTTTCTGAGCGAATTTTATTTTTCCTGCCAGGTCGTCTTGGCCTTCGTCGGCTTTTCAGTAATACGCCAGTTGAAGCCATCCAGTTGCCGCTCAGCGGGCTTTATTTTGGAGGGAGGTATCAGCTTCCCGTCCGGTTTCCCGATGAATGCGATCCGCTGGACGCGGTTGTCTTCGAAAAGCAGGTTCATTCGCCCGCATTCAACCCTATTCAGACCGATATTTTTCTGCTTATCATCCACCGCATAGTAGGCACTTTCCCCATTGCCGTCAACCAGCACTTGTTTCAGTTTGTTTCCGGTCTGAAAATAGGCGTTGATCGTCCGGCCTTTTACCTGGTTGAACTGCTTCACAAGCGTGTCTTCGGTAATGACGAACGACTTGCCTTTGAGCAGCATCCTGTTAATTTCATTGCTCACCAGGAATGCCGTGATCGAATCAGCTTCCATCTGGTAGTGCTGGTCGCTCCAAAGGATTGGTTTGCGGAAAAAACGGATAATCGAATCGGCCGTGTCATAGGTGATCGAGTCACATTTCCCCTGGAAATCGGATTTGTAAATGAATACGTTACGATCTCCAATCAACTTCCGGGTGCTGTCGCGCGAATTTTCGTAAGAATAAAGCGTGTCGGCGCGGATGTAAAGTGTGTCTTCGGAGACGACGTTTCTCACATACGCATGTCCGAAAATTTTAGAATAACCCTTTGTTTTCCAATAGTATCCTTCATCTCCGTTAAGAACCGTCCTATCCTTTTTTGCGACAATCACCACGTTTCCTTTTCCTTTGCCATCATTGGATTTCCCATCGACAACCAACGAATCAGCCGTGAGTGTATACGTTTCGTTGTCAACCGTCGTACGCGTATGAAATGTTGACTGCGTCGATTCCGTGTTGTACTGCCCTTTGGTTCCGACGACCGTCCCGTCTTTATTTACAATCTTGGTCTTGCCATTGAAATAAGACCACTTCGTGAGCGAGTTATAAAGCAGCGTATCCGTTGTGAGCGTATACTTTTTGTTCACCAGTTTTACATTTTTGTAATAGGTAAATTCCTTGGTGGCCGTATTATAAAAGCCTTCCTTGCTGGTAAGTACATTTTCTTCATCGACGGTCCGGCCGGGTTGCTTGTAATAGGCGATCCCATTGGCCATATCGTACTCAATCTTCCGGGTAGTAAGCGTTTTTTTAGTGTCTTTCAACACCGTTTTTTTGCCGCTTACAATCGCGAGACGGGTATTTCCATAGTAAAAAAGCGTATCTCCCGTCACCGTGAGCGTGTCACCCTGAACGATCCTGACATTGCCAAAAGCCTCAATCATATTAGAATTGATGTGCTGAATGGCGAGGTTGCTATACATCAGCGCCCCTTTATGCCTGAAAACACCATTGATAACCCGTCTCGATTCGTCGCCGGGCTGGTTGATAATTTCCAGCTCGTCCGATTTCAGGATCTCTACGATATCGTCGCTTTGAGTGGCCTGCGTTGGAGGTAATGCTTTCTGTGCGAACAGATAAGGCGAAAAAATCAGTAAGGCAAAGAACGTAACTTGAAATATATTTCTTTCGATAACGATGACGCCGAAAAGTTTAAAAGGGTTGCAGGTTTCTGCACTATTTTTTTTCTTCATGTTGCTTATCTTTCTCTTACCTTTGGCTGGATTCCTGTCCCATGCCGTCCGGACGAAGAGATAAATCCATTCTCATTTAATCAAAAGTACATCAAATACGATTCTCAGGTTCATGTTGGATTCGTTTTTAACTTTTATTAACCAACACACGCCGGATCTGAAACAGCAGCCGACTTTGCTCGCCGTGAGCGGTGGCATCGATTCTGTGGTAATGGCGCATCTTTTTCACAATCAGGGGCTTCCCGCGGCCATTGCGCATTGTAATTTTGGTTTGAGAGAGGGGGAATCGGACGGTGATGAAGCCTTTGTGCGTACGCTAGCCGCGCGCTATAATTTTCCGTTCTTTTTGGCTCGTCCGGATGTCAAGAGCTACGCTAAAAGTGCTTCGGTTTCAACCCAGATGGCTGCCCGTGAGCTACGGTATGAGTGGTTCGAAAAAATCAGGCAGGAGTCGGGCTGCAAATGGGTCGCTA
Source organism: Dyadobacter soli (assembly GCF_900101885.1). Classification (GTDB taxonomy): domain Bacteria; phylum Bacteroidota; class Bacteroidia; order Cytophagales; family Spirosomataceae; genus Dyadobacter; species Dyadobacter soli. Next base: position 121,988 of record NZ_FNAN01000022.1, read on the forward strand.
CGGCACATCACGCCAATGACTCCCTGGAAACTGTACTGCTCAACCTCGCACGTGGAACCGGCATCGCGGGGCTGACCGGCATTGCCCCCGTTAATGGTAATCTCATTCGGCCATTGCTCTATTCAAATCGTGCCGAGGTTAGCCGATATGCTGCTGAAAACGGTATCCAATGGCGGGAAGACCGAACGAATGAAACGGACGATTACCACCGCAACAGGGTTCGTCACAATGTAATACCCGTTTTGTCGGAATTGAACCCATCGCTGGAAAGGACGTTTAATGCTTCTGCGGAGCGGCTGAGGGCTGCCAATGCGCTGCTTGAAGCATATTTGCAACAATGGAAAGCAGAGGTCTTTCGGCGCGATGGCGGCAACATTCGCATTGCAATTGCCGAAATAGCCAAAGCTAGTGAGCCCGCTTTCCGTTTATGGGCCATTTTGCAGGAATATGGTTTTCAGTATAGCCAGATGCACGGCATTGTGGCTTCTCTCGATAGAATTCCCGGCAAACAGTTTTTTTCCCCCACGCATGTTTTGCTCATCGACAGGGAAGATTTTGTGTTAAAAACATTATCCAAAACTTCCGAATATGCTGATGTGCTTATCCACCGGAATGACAAGACATTAGATTGGCAAGATTTAAAACTTACGCTGCGTATAGTGCCGGCAGGAAGTTCTCTTCATTTTGACAGAACGACTATCGCCATCGATCCGGACTTGATCCAATTTCCCCTGACACTGCGAAGATGGCAGCAAGGCGATATTTTCCAGCCTTTTGGCATGAAAGGCAAAAGTAAAAAAGTCAGTGACTTGCTGATTGACCACAAGATCGACCGGTTTGAGAAGGGGAATATCGCGGTACTGGTCAATGCTGGTGGCGAAATTATCTGGGTAGTCGGTATCCGCGCCGATGAGCGGTTTAAAATAACGTCCGCGTCGAGCGAGGCGTTAGTGATCTCATTGAGTTCATAGTAAGTCTCGAACTTTTGCCGACAGTGCGAGCAGGTGGCATCACGTATCTGTGAATTTGGATTCACATTAAATCATTTCCCTTCTGCTTTGTTTGTTTAAACAATTAGTTAACGGATATTTTTTACCGATATATTCCTATAATTTGCCGCTATTGTTTCAAACTAATTCTACGGTGCTTGTGCGTCGTTGTTTAAATTCACTCACACTACACTACATCAAGTAACCTGATTGTGGGTAATTGATCGGCGCGAGCTAGCTCAGGTTTAAGATAAATTTTGCAAAAGTTACCGCATCTGGGATTGCGAAAATATTTGTAAACGACCTGAACCATGGCCTCCGAATCAGAAATAAAACGCGTACTCGATTTGTTGACAATCGCCCCGAGAGGGCGTGTCGAGTCTTTGGGTATGAAGGCAAGAGGCCATACCGAATCGCTTCGGAGTGTGACCAGGTCCGACAATATCGTAGCGCTGGGCATCAGCGAGAAAATTTCCAATAACCGCGGCACAGGAGAGTTGGCGCTAACATTCTACGTTGAGGAAAAGATTCCATTAGCCGAACTGCGGGATGATATGGCGATCCCTTCCATGATACCCAATGCATTGGCCAGAAACGATGAGGTACTCACGGACGTGGTCGTTATTGGAAAGCTGAGGCCCGAAATCAATGTGACCAGGAAGGTTATTCAGCCAGGAAACAGCATCGGGCATGTCGACGTTTCGGCGGGTACTTTCGGGGCGGTGGTGACAGATGGTAAATCCAACTTTTTATTGAGTAATAGCCACGTGCTGGCCAACAGCGGGCTCGGAAAGAAGGGCGATGTAATCGTGTATCCCGGCGTTCTCGACGGAGGCGCAAGTCCGGCAGACCTGGTTGCAAAATTGCACGCTTTCAAAAAGTTCACCGTTGGAGGGGCATTTGTTAACCGAACGGATTGTGCGATTGTAAAGCCAACAGACGCCAGACTTATTGATGTGACGGCGGAGATCAAAGGACTGGGTTTGCCCAAAGGCGTCATTCAGGCCGAGCGCGGAATGAAATTAGTGAAGGTTGGTCGCACTACCGGCAAGACGGAAGGAGAGGTGAAAGATGTTCATTTCCGGTTTGTTCTGGATTATGACGGAGTGGGCGATGTAGGATTTGTGGATCAGGTTTTTTGCACAAGGTATTCGAAGCCGGGAGATTCCGGGGCACTGGTGTTGGATAAGGCGTCGGGCAAAGCCATGGGCCTGCATTTTGCAGGTGCGGATGGCGGCAGTGTTTTCAACCCGATCGAGCAGGTTTTGTCTGACCTCAAAGTGACGCTGGTTACCCATGGAGGAGAGGCATAATACCCATGTTACGGTCGGAGAAAATCTGATTTTCATATATTAAAAGCACAGCGAGATGATCAGTGAAAAAGATGCGAATCTGGCCAGGGAGCAACATTCTGAGCAGTTGCAGGAACTCGGTGTGCATGCGATTGCGGTAGATGAAATTAAGCACAAAGGTGAAAAGACATTTGCGGTAATCGCATTTGTCGAAAAGCCTTCGGACGATATCCCGAAATTCATTACGGCCCAAAAAGGCGAAGAGACGCTGGATGTTCCGTTAAAGGTCAAAATAGCAACAAAATTTAAACCCGAATAAAAGTACCCTCTCGATAAGTGTAGATACAATTAATCACCATCACAATGATCAATGCGCTTACCAATGCCCAACTGTTTCATAAGATATCAGCGCTCCTAACCGGTTTTAGCGAGGCTGAAATTATGGCAACAGGAATGCTCGAAAGCTACTACAACACCGTCCTTGCGAATTCCGAAGGAGATGATGTTGCGTATTTCTTCCTGAACGTGGAGCAAATCCTCTACGAAAAGCAGGAATCCCGCGAATCGGCGATCGCTACACAGCTGATGCCCAACTCTTCGTACAGTGGTTTGGCCAGAAACATCATCATCCTCTGGTATACCGGTAACTGGAATAATAACCCCGTATCGTCTGCCGCCTACATACAGGGGCTTATGTGGGATAGTGGCTACACGCATCCGCCAGGAGCCAAGCAACCAGGTTATGGCTCCTGGGCCAATGTCCCCATTTCAGTGCGATAAATTTACCGGTAAACCTCTATACGGATGGAAAATAACGATTACGACGTGGTAATTGTCGGCTCCGGCATTGCCGGGTCAATTGTGGCCAAATTACTCACCAATGCGGGAAAAAAGGTATTAATCCTGGAAGCCGGACTGCAAGCCGGGATTGCCATGGACCCCGAAGGTGCATTTAAAACCTATGAGGGCTATCTGAATACCTTCTACAATGCGCCCGCAAAAGTCCCAAACTCTCCTTATCCCAATATCAAGGACGCACCTTCGATCGACGTGCTCGATCTGGAAGTAATGAAGAAAGGCCAGCCGCTCACCAAGGGATACCTGGTCCAGATGGGGCCGATCCCCTTCGCCAGCGACTGTGCACGTACGCCCGGGGGCACAACGCTGCACTGGCTGGGGACAACCCTGCGAATGCTGCCGAACGACTTCCAAATGAAGACGAAGTATGGAGTAGGCGTGGATTGGCCGATCGACTACGAGGATATGGGACGCTACTATGAGATGGCGGAAAATGAAATAGGCGTGTCGGGGTCGGTTGAGGATCAGCAATATCCCATCGAGGAAAAAAGCATTTTCAGCGAAGGATACAGCTATCCGATGAAGGCTATACCCACCAGCTACCTCGATGGGATAATGAAGGGAAAAATCGACAAACGAAACAAGGTTGTACTCAACGAAAAGAACTATGAACTCTATTGCATCAGCACGCCACAGGGGCGGAATTCTATTCCTAACCCCGAGTACAAAATAACCGGTGTGCGGTGGAGTTCGGGAAAAAAGGAGTTGGAGTTTACAAGGACGGATGAGCCTGCGAGCTACGAACCGGTGGGATCTAACTGGGACCCGTACACCGGACAGCGCTGTGAAGGCAATGCAAGCTGTGTGCCTATTTGTCCGGTACAAGCCAAATACAATGCATTGAAAACCCTCAGGAAATCGGATAAGTCGAATCTGACCATCAAAACGCAGTCGGTTGCTTCCAGGCTGTTAATCAACGAGAAATCTAATTGGATCTCTGGGGTCGAGTATAAGCATTATAAAAATGGCGACTCGTTCGAATATGAAACACACGTAGCCAAGGGCACTATTTATGTAATGGCGGCAAGCGCGATTGAGAATGCCAAATTGCTGCTCGCGTCAGGCGCCGCCAACAGCAGCGACCAGGTGGGCCGGAACCTGATGGACCATATGACGGTGCTGTCGTGGGGGTTGACCGATGAGCCGATTTATCCCTATCGCGGGCCGGGTTCAACTACCAATATCCCGACTTTCCGCGACGGTGAGTTTCGAAAGGATCATGCGGCTTGGATATCACCCCTCGACAACTGGGGCTGGTCGTGGCCGGTGTTCTCGCCCGGCTCGGATGTGATCAATGCGGTAGGAGGCGGTATGTTCGGAAAAGAGCTGCGTGATAAAATGAAGGACGTCATCACGCGCCAGTTGCTGGTCCATTTCGAGTGCGAGCAAGCGCCCGATCCCGAAAACCGGGTCACCATCAGTCCGGAGTACAAAGACCATATTGGCAATTATCGCCCGGTGATCCATTACCATGCGACGGAATATATGCTCAAAGCATTCGAAGCATCCAAGATCGTTTCCGACCAGTTGTTCAGCCAATGTGACGTAGAAGACTTCACAGTTTATGATCCGAATTCCAATCCGGATTATGTAACGTATAAGGGCAAGGGTTATCGTTTTGATGGCGCCGGCCACATCGTAGGCACGCACCGGATGGGATTCAGTCCGGACGACTCGGTCGTGAATGCGGACATGCGTACATGGGACCATGAAAATCTTTTCCTGGTCGGGTGCGGGAATATGCCGACCCTGGGAACCTCGAACCCTACGCTTACCATGTCGGCGCTCACTTTCAAAGCAGCCGAGGCCATTCTGAAACAACTTGAACAATCACCGAATTATGGAAAATAGAATATTTCAAAAAAATAACCCCAAGCGTCAGAAACTGATCAAACCGCTCCCTGGCACCGAAGAGGCAGAACAGGATACATTTGAGCTCATCGAGCCGGTGAATTTCAAAGGCGTTCGTGCGCGACCGGAAATGGCGCAGGCCGATGTGGAGACTTATGTCAAAAATCTCGACCATCTCAAAGAATGCCTGCTGACCGCATTGCAGCTTGAACTTTCAACCATACCACCTTACCTGTGCGGACTTTACACAATCAAGGAAGGTAGCAACCGGCAGGCGGGTAATCTGATCAGAAGCGTGGTAGTAGAGGAGATGCTGCATATGGTCCTTGTGGCGAACATTCTGAATGCCATTACCGATCCGAAAACGATCAAAAAGGGGCAAAAGCTGTTTGACGTAAAGAAAATCATTCCCGAGTATCCCACACCGTTACCCGGCAATATTGTACCGGAAGTCCCGAAAGGTGAACCTCCTTTCCAGGTACAGCTTCTGAAATTTTCCAGAGAAGCACTCGACGTGTTCACCACGATTGAAAAGCCCTCGGCACCCAACGAGCCATTGGATGACCCGCATAGTTTTGACAGCATCGGACAATTTTACCAGGCAATACGATTTGGCTTAAAACGCCTGAATGAGGAAACACCGGGTGGGATTTTCAAAGGCGATTCCAGGCGACAGATAACGCCAGATCACTACTATGGAAGCGGAGGGAAGATCATCAAGGTGGAGTGTTACGAGGACGCCGAAGAAGCCATTGCGGAAATCGTCGGACAGGGAGAAGGGATAGATGGTACCATCGTAACCGAAGAGCCCATGTTCGGGGAAGGCATCGAATATGCGCATTATTTCAAATTCCAGGAGATCAACTACGGCCGGATGTACAGTGCCAACGATACCAATTTCAAGATGCCTGTGAAAAGTGTCCCTACCGGCACGTCGTTCGATGTAAGCTGGTCGTCGGTTTATAATATGAAAGCAAATCCCAGGATGAAGGATTACGAAGGTGACCCGGCATTGATGGAGAAAGCCATTGATTTCAACAAAACATATGTAATGCTGCTCAATAATATCAACGACGCCGTGAGCGGAGAGCCGGAGCTGCTGATCAAGGGCATCACCATTATGTATGATCTGAAATACAAGGCGCTGGAATTACTGAATATGCCATTGGACAAAGGAGAATGCGCCGGGCCAACTTTTGAATACGTGAAACTTTAAGTTTTATCAATCACCCTCTCGGTATAAACACTATCAAATATGTATCCCTTAATTGCAAAATGGACGATCCTTCCCGGAAATGAAGAAAAGGTGTCCGAAGCATTAAAAAAGCTGGCCGCCGACGTGAAGGAAAATGAACCCGGGACATTGCTGTACATGGTTCACGTTCCCAATTTCAACGAAAAAAGCCTGCCTACACCTCCGGCCGGCGAAGTGGTATTTTTTGAGATTTATCAGGATCAGGCCGCATTCTTCGACCATTTGAACGGGGCTGTTTTTAAAAATTTTGTGAAGGATTACGGTAGCCTTTTTCTAAGCGATTTCAGCGCTGTTCCGCAAGTTTTTATGACCACTGAAGTGCTGACTTCCCTGGGTGGGTTTGCACGTGCTGCTTTACAATGAAGCAATCAAAGAATGCCGGCTCATTCCGGCAGTTTACCTGTGTCTGTAAGTAATTAATCAAATATCAAACTATGGCGAAGATAAAAAATAATCCGTTGGCTTCATTGAGCCTCTCGGGCTTGGGCAGTATTGAAGAGCAGTCGGTCGAAAAAGGACAAAAATTAGTTGCAAGGGCAGAAGTTGCCGTATCGACACCCTCGCTGGGCCCGCTGACAAAACTTCCGGGTACGTGGGTAGGAACAGGGTTCAATCTGATCGAGATCCCCAACATGAACCAGGCCAAGCCAGGCCCGCCCCCGCCGGACAAGTTCAAGATTATTCTGAATAACACGGCCGAAACACTGACCTTTTCTTCCATCGATGGCGAAATCATCAACCGCGGAAACGCGCAGGAAGATATCGCTTATCTGGGCTTGCATTATCTGCAACAGGTCAATGACGTGAACCTGCCCCAGGGACAGAATGGTATACACCTCGAAACGGGCCTGTTTCTCAACCTGCCCGATGGCACAGACCCGCAGGTGAAGGAAAGTGTAGCGCGGCTCGGGTCGATTCCCCATGGTGACTCGCTGCTGGCACAGGGCAGTTTCTTTACTGTTAAAGGCGGGCCCCAGTTCGATGTACCTCCGGCGGATCCCACCCCGTTTTTTATCGTGGACGGAAAGCGGGTCAACGACACGAACCCGGAGTATCTGCGGTTGCTAAACGAAGCAGTGCCGCCCGCGGGGATTTCCAAAGATGTGATCATGAATCCTAACAATTTGCTCAAAGAGGCGATAAAGGGGCAAAATATCATTGAAACCATCGTGATACTGCTCGATGCGAATCCTATTGAGGGCGTTTGTAATCCGGGTGCTATCTCACCAACTGGGGGCATTACCAACATTCCCTTTATCAATGTCAATGCGAATGCAACGAGCCTGACCGCAATCTTCTGGATTGAAACGGTGCAGAACCCGGATGGTTCTACCTTTTTGCAATTGCAATACACGCAGACTGTAATTCTCGATTTCCCTGTGTTTGGTCCGCCGCCTACCAATCCGGTGGTACCTATTAGCTGGCCACACATCAGTGTTGCCACGCTGCGGCTAAAAGATAACTGATCCAACACCAGACAATACAAACTTATGGCAGACGCTAAACCTGTGCTGATGCACAGTACCTATTTCAATCTGGGGGCGAATAATACCCCGGATGTGGCCGAGGCCTACATGGCCGAAGCAAGGGAATATCTTTCCAGCTCCAAAGGGATGGTCTCTTTCTGGATAGGCAAGAGGGCTACGGATATGAACAGGCCCGAGAACGACCTGGGGTTTGACATCGCAATGCACCAGGTATTCAGGGATGAAGATGCATTTAATCTTTATAATGGAAGCGACCCGAGGCACGACCAGTTTGTAGCGGATGTGAACCGGTGGGCACCCAGTACTACCCGGCGCGTGATGGATAGTAACCTGACTAACCTGTTGATCGGCGGGAATGTATCGACGGCCCAGACTGTCGGCCCGGACCGCAATTTTCCACAGAGCGTGTTTCACAGCCTTTATTTTTCACTGACGGATAAATCGCCCGGCAGCATCGAGAAATTCACCGGTATCTGCATAAAGTACCTGTCCAGCCACCCGGGGATCGAGCTGTTTGCAACCGGCGGCCTGACCGACATTAAACGGGATGTTTCGGTGCGGAATTTCGATGTGGCTGTCAACATTATTTATGATAGCAAAAAAGCGTATGATGACTATCTGCAAAGCCAGGAGCATCACGACTTTTTCCCGGCGACGGCCGGGATGATCGGGCAGACCTACATTTTTGACTCTTATCTGAAATATCAGTCAAAGGTCTATTCATTAATCTAACCTAATACCCTATCAGCAATCTGTTAATACCATGATCTCCACAGCAATTAATGAATTATCACGTGAATTGAGCGGTTACATCGTGCAGGCCGGGGACGCTGAATACGAAGAAGCTATCCGCATCGACAATGGCCGCATTCAATTTAAGCCCCGCGCCATCATTTTTCCAGCCGTGATAGAAGATGTCAGGCTGGGTCTGAAATTCGCTGTCGCGCATAACCTCCCATTTTCGGTAAAAGGAGGGGGGCATAGCGCGGCGGGTTATTGCATGAACGAGGGGGGCATTGTGATGGCGATGAAAAATCTGAACAAGATCACATTCGACCCAAAGAAAGAAACCGTTACCGCGCAGATGGGTGTGATCTGGTACGATGTTTACAAGTTCATGCAGGCAACCGGGACCGGCTTGATCCCGGTAGGAGGGGGATGCCCGACCGTCGCACCGCCCGGATTCATGCTGGGCGGCGGGTATAGCTTTGTTTCCCGTTCCTATGGCATGAGCATCGATAACCTGATCAGCCTGAAAATCGTTACGCCTGATGGTGAAATGAGGCATATCGGCGTGGAAAGTACGTCGAAGGACGATGTAGACCTTTTCTGGGCTTGCTGTGGAGGCGGTGGCGGGAATTTTGGTATTGTCACCGAAATGGAAATGCGGGTGAGGAAGCCGTTTAGCGAGAAGATGCTCGTGGGGCAGATCCGCTATCCGCTGGAACACGCCGAGGACGTGCTGGGCTACTACAATGAATGGGTCGAGCGGATTCCGAACAGTATGGCCGTTTATGGTTTTATGGGAAACCAAAAAGACCTTGTGGATAAAACGACCAATGTAAAAGTACTGGGCCTCACACCGGTATTTAACGGAGATTATGCCGAAGGAATTGACTTGATTCAAGGGCTGTTAAAATTAAAGCCGATTAATGCAGATCTGTTCAATATGACCTTGCCGGAGTGGGAGTTTTACAATGGTTACACCACACGCGTGGCCGGGCGCAGCTCGTACATTCGCTCGACGATCCTTCCCAAAGGCGGAATGAACAATGATGTGGCCAAGGTAATCATCGATTCGATGACCCATGCGCCTTCACCGGACAGCTTCGCAGTTTGGACCCTGGCAGGCGGAGCCATTGAAGATGTGGCTTCCGACGCCACGGCCTACGTGCACCGGGACTGCCGCTTTGTACCCGAAATCAAATCGATATGGGACCTGGATAAGCCCGGCGATACCCTGAGAAATGTGGAATGGGCCTACGAATTTTTTGAAAGGCTTTCCGAGGCAGGGAATGCGACTGGTGCCTATGTCAACTACATCGACCCTTTGCAGCATGATTGGGCGAGGATGTATTACGGGGATAATTACGAAAGGCTGCTTTCCATCAAGAAAAAGGTCGATCCGCATAACTATTTCAATTTCCAGCAAAGTGTCGGCTCGCCATTCAATCCACCCAAAAAGTTGACCGACCTGAGCCCATTGAACCGGACTCAGCTCTGAAATGCGGAAGGTGTACCGCCGTACCAGGTTCATGTAAACCCTCAAAAAATGCAGATCACGGATATCATTATGGATTTCGACGGGACATGTACTGTAATCCCGGCTATTTACGAAGCGTTCCTCTCCGAGTACCTGGCGGGGTTGAATAATACCGTGTTTTCGGGTAGTCCGGTTTTGGCTGCTGAATGGAAGGAAGCCCTGGAAAAGGTGAAAACACATTCGCCGCAGGCACCGTGGACTATTGCCTTCGCTCCGGCTGCTCCTGCGGGTGCCGACCCGTATATACTATCCTTTGAGGCTGCCAGATACCTGTTGCAAAAGAAAAAGATACAAAAGGACATTCCACAAGAGGTATTCAAAAATGCTTCCGATCGCTTTCCCGCGCCCTGGCGACCCGAAGCCCGGGAGGTTTTTGAAACCTTGTTGAGGAACAACATCAACATCACCTTTATCTCCAATTCCAGCTCGACAACGATCACAAATCGCTTGCTGAGCTTGTTTTCTGTTGAAAAACTCCCATTCGGAATAGCAGTAAAGAGCGATGCCGCCAAATTTCGGATAGCCGAATTGTCGTGGTATTCGGCTATCCCAACAGGTACAAGGGACTTGTTTCTCGCAGTTCCGCCAACTCATGAAGATCTCGGGATCGGCCGTCCGGTGTACCTGCGGCGGGCGGCGTATTTCGAAGCCATTTGCGCTGCATTTAACAATGACCTGTCAAGATTGCCTACCACGGTTGTTTGCGGGGATATTTGGGAAATGGACCTGGCCTTACCGTATGCGCTTGGGGCAAATATCCATTTGATAGAAAGAGCATCGCCATTTGACACCTACGCCTATGAGCGAAAAGTGACTTTGCAGGATGCTACACGTGGTAAAATCAGCAGCGACCTTCGCGGCTTGCTGGAATGGGTTAGGCATTTGTGACGGTTAGGTAATGGCTGATCAGTTGCTTTTCGGTGTCTTTTCGAACATGGCAAAGAATTTCAAAGCGGCAGGAACGGAAATGGTAAGTACCGACAGGTATTTCAGGAGGGTCTCATAAGCTTCTTGCTGGGACGCGAAGAGAAATGTAAATATGGCTACAATTAAAATTGTCAGGGGAATCCTGAGGCTATTCCATGTGCCGTTGTCTCTTATTTGACTCCGGATTTTCAATACCTCACTGGTACCGATTGCGGTAAGGATAAAGTGACGAAATCCGGTGTTGAAAATACTCAACCTGCCATCGTCCTGTCGGATAAGCCCTTTACGGATCAGCAGTGTCAGATTGTAATCGTCGTACGGATTGACCAATCCGTCTTCTGCCAGGTCATACAATATAAACTTCTCCTCCTTGGTGAGCGACTGCCAGAGACTCATGTAATAATAGTGTGCGGTTATCTCCATTTTAAAGGCCAGCGAATCACCGTTGAGATTTTCCGGCTGTTTTCCGGGCAATTTTTTCAAAGTCGCGCGTGTCGGATTTAGCATGTCATTCAGGAATTTACTAAACCGCATTTCCGAAGTGAGGCTTTTCTCCCAGGCTGGGATTGAAATTCTGCTTAGTTTGTTGGTATCGATGAGCCCTTTGACGATAATCCTGAAATGACTAAGCAATACGTGCCACCTTTCCAGATCGTGTTCGGGCAATCTTTCTCCCGCTGGCTTTTTGCTTTCGAGTTGATTCAGCGATTCGAGAAAAGTAACCGGATGTACCGTTGAAATGATGATGATTTTGCAATCGGTTCTTTGGTTTATGCTTTCCAGGAAATTTAGTTTTATCCTGTTCGTATTGACATTATGAAGGTCATATTCGAAGTGGTTTACAATTATCAACTTATGACGATCGTTCGCCGCATTGGCGCGGATTCCCAACCAATCTTTGTCAGTTTTTGCGTCGGCTTCATTGTCCGGGATCATCAGCATATCTGCAATGTAGGCACTCGCGGGTGAGAGAAAATTCCCTTTGAGAATCAGCATTTGGTTGTTCAATCCTCTGATCCGACCATTATTAATGTCCTGCTCAATCCGTTCGAGAATGCATGAACCCCATGGGCCGATCATGAATAGGCTGGCATTCAGTTTGTTGTCCCAAAGTAGTTGCTGGTCTATGCTATCCCATCCGGTTTGCTTTGGCAGATTGAGCGCGAACAATTTCCTTATAACCCGATGCAGCAGGAAGACAAATAAAATTACCGCCCCGACGAAAATGCACCAGTAGGAAAATCCCTTCCAGTCAAATGCATTATTTCTAAGGATACCAGGCAGTCGGTAATTCACAGATGCGGTTGCCAAACGCACGGGAGCAGCACCTTCTTCCGGAAAAGTGGTTGAAGTAATACCGCCCTCGTATAGTGTATAGCCGAGTCCTTTTTGAGCCCCTGCGTATTGTATTGCATGATCATAATGGATAAAACCGCTGAATTTTTCAAGCAACCATTTTGCGGGTACTTCGATTTGGGATTTATGCATGCCCGAATAATCTGAATCGGTTATCCAGACTCCGTCGTAAAACAGATTGACACCTTTCATGAACGGCGTAGTAATGCGGCGTTTTACGAATTCATCGTGGAATTGCCTGTGGCGGTAAGCGCCGATCAACGAGGATTCATAATTGTATGCAGAAATAAAAAAGAAAGCTACGGGTAAGGCACTCATGATGACAAGACGAGTAGATACCATCGCTGTAAAACAGTGGCTCAAATGTGTACGCCTTGCTATCAGGATCAATAGCCGCCTTTGCCTGAACTGGGAAATAAGCTTTGTATAAACTACAAAAAAGGCACCCGTAATTAATCCGAAATACAGGAAGTAGTAAAAACTCGTATTCGCGATTGCGGCAACCGTGATGAGCGCTGCGATACCCCAGAGCGTCTGTACCGCTTTCTTTTTTTGCAGTAATTTATCGTTTTCTGTTTTGAAGTAGCTCTTTTTATATTGGCTATTCAAGAATATAGAACTGGCTGTTGCAGCAAGAAGCAGAATAAAAACGGACTGCATGAAGGGGGCAATACGGTAAAACAGGAGTAGCAAAAGTATGATGAAACAATTGAAGCCGAAAACGATCAAATACCGTGGCCTGAATCTCATACTGGGCCCAAGCCATGTAATATCGAAATAATGCTTTTTGAGAAAGCTCGGCCGTTGATAAAGCAGGTAGATGACGAGAAAATGTACAACGAGGAAAATAAAGAAGAGGAGCAACAGTGTGAAAGTGAATACGAAAACTTTTGTGTCCCGTACGGAAGCGAAGCCGGTATCGTCAAAAATAACCATGAAATAGGGCAGGTCTCTAAACGGGGATATGTACACGTCAGAGGGATTCCCGCTGTATTTGGCGCGCATTGAAACATCTTCACTTCCGGAGAGCGCTTCACGAAGCAAAGTAGCATCTGCAAACTCTTCGATAAGGTTTTCGTTTAGGTTTTTAAAGGGATTAGAGTGGTATAGTACGTTTCCTGCACGATCGATTATTGCGAAAGTAAAACCTGCCGGCAACAGGGGGTTAGTTACGCTTTTGGGGTTGAATGCGATTGCCGCGTAAGAAGCCGAATTTTTGGACGGGACGGATGTAGATACCACAGTTACGAAGCTTCCGGTTGTCCAGGAGACGACTTGTTCAAGGCCAAAACAAGGAAGTTTCGGGTTTTTCAGGCAATAGGGGCGGTTTTCGGCCAACTGCTTGTAGTAGCTGCGGTCGGCATAATTTCCCAATGGAGTATTTTTTCTTTTGTTGCGGTTGTACAGTTCCTTGCCAGAACGGTCGAGCCAAAAAACTTCCGCCGCATCCAACGCAGCTAAAATCCGCGGTATCGAATCAAATGCGGGCGTGACCAAACCCGCATTGGCCACCAGGGAATCAATTTTGGAAAGCCCGTTCAACGCCTTAACGATATCCGATTCGAACGCAGTTTTCAGGCCATTCGCCAGATTCCTGCTGCTAATTTTTTGCGAGCCGTCCTCCGGCCGCATCGGGGCATTGTAATTCAAGAACGCGAATGTCAGAAAAGCAATCAGGAGAAGTGCTGAGACAAATGCGAAAAGCCCGTCAAACACGGTTAATCTATCCTGATTACCAATATGGTATAGCTTTATCCATGGAAGTGTGAGAATAACAGCGAGCACAGCAACGAGCATTGATACCACAACATTTTCGGGCAGTCCGGTTTTTAAATGCTGGTATTTTTGCTTTTGTAATAGCCCCGCCACGATCACCGAATGACTTGGTCCCAGCTTAACTTTTTGCAGGAACATTTTATAATCGGTACTTCCCAGACGGATGTTGCGGACGGATTTTTCCTGGAATGGCGTGCAAGCTTTTTGTAGTGAATCTTCACAAAGTTCGATGATCCCGGATGAAAATGTCTGATAAATGATTTTACCTCCATCTGCGATGATCAGATAATCGTCAAATGCTTCCTTTGAAAGTAAGGGCTCGATAAATGCCGGAAGCTTATAGCTCATGTTGATACATAAACCGAAGTTTTGAAAACCTATTTCCACTGTTTCGCCATTAGATATAATATACCTCACGCTGTCACGCTTTGCGGAATCTGGCTCGATTGGAGATAGTTTAAAGTTGTTTTTTGGGAGTGAATCGATGTAGATATTGACGCTATCAGAGTTCTTATTAAGCGCGTGTGCAGCGAGGAGTTGGCTCATCAGGTTGACCGAGTTGTCAATTTTCTTGTTGATGTTTCGATCGATATTCTGGATCGCCCGGAAACGCATCGCCTCCACGTTCCGCTGATTGGAAGGAATGTAGACAAATGAGTAGAGCGCTCCTGTGACAAGTATAAAAATGATTGTCACCAATATGATGATCTGCTTTCGATCAAATGAGAAAAAACTCGATAGCGAAAATGGTGTTGTTTCCCGATCCATTTTTGTTAAAGTTTAGGAGGATTAGCAAAAAGCGTGTAAACGCATAGCTCAAAGTTCGGGACATTCTGATCTATGCTAAATCCTTGACTAATACGATATTGTATCCTAAAATTTAAGGATATTGATTCTTTGTAAATAGGGGTATCCTGGGTAAGTTTGCTTAAAGCCTCCTCCTATGAAAAAACTGCTACTGATTTTACCGCTTTTGTTGCGCATATGTTATGCCCAGCTCCCGGCCATTGATAGTTTGAAGCAAGAACTAATGGTTGTGAAGCGACAGCCTAAGGGGTTCGCCACGGACACGCTCCAATGTAACATCTTGACTGCTGTCATGAAGGCCTATGTGGATGTGGATATAGATTCCGCTTCGCATTATAACCAACAGCTGATGGCACTCAGCGAAAAACCGGGATTGGAAAAGCACTTACTTTATGCCTATCAGTATGCGGGCTATCTTTATCAGGTGCGGGGGGATTATCATCAAAGTATACGTTTTCATTATAAGGCGTTGCCTGTTGCCGAAAAACTAGGGGAATACACACGAATGGCGGCTTCGTATGGCTGGCTCGCTCACGCGTATACAAGTCTCAAAGAATTCGATAAGGCCGCGAAATTTTGCGAACAGGGGCTTTCCCTCTTGCGCAAACACCCCGATTCTTATGTACAGGCATCTATACTTAATGTCCAGGGGGCGATTTACCGGCAGCAAGGGAAATTGAAACAGGCGCTTAAAGTAAATATGGAACTTTATGAGCTCGCGCGTAAGGATGGTCATATGTGGTATGAGGCGCAGGGATTGCATGCAATCGGCTGGGTTTACAAGGAAATGAATGACATGCCGCAGGCACTGGAATATTTCGGAAATGCACTTGCGTTGGCGCGCAAAACAAGAAGTGTAGATTTGGAGGGAAGTATCCTACTCAACATCAGTAACCTGTATTTCAGACAAAGCAAATGGAAAGAGTCTCTTGCCTACTGCAATATCGCCCTGGAAACGGCCCGGCGCGTAGGTAACAGCAGTATAGAAGCGGAAGCTTTTGAGACGTTGTATAAAATATTCAAACAAATAAAAAGGCCAGCCGAGGCGCTTCGCTCGTACGAAAGTTTTGTTCAATTGAAGGATAGCCTGTCGAAAGAGAAAACCGATCATCGGATCGAGTCATTAAAGGCACAATATGACAATGTTCAGAAAACCAGTGAACTGCAAAAGAAGCAGGTGGAGCTGTTGGATAATCAACGAACCCGCAACGGGTTGTTTATTGGAATCGTTTCTGTGCTGGTCATAGCCTCCGTGCTTTTTTGGAATAACAGCAGGTTACAGGCAAAAAACGAGCTGATAAACGGACAAAAGGCGTTGTTGGAGATTGCACGGGAAGAGCTTGCCGACGTGAACAAAACACTTGAAACACGTGTGGAAGAACGAACGGAAGAGCTGCTTGTAGCAAACCTTGAGCTGTTGAGGAAAAACAACGAAATCAAAGAGGCGCTTTTTAAAGGGCAAACTATTGAACGCAAGCGGGTGGCAATTGAATTGCACGACAATCTCAGCAGTTTACTCAGCGCCGTCAATATGACAATGCAGCATATCGATCCCAAAAATTTATCCGAGTCCGAGCAGTCGGTTTACGAAAACGTCAGATACCTGGTCCGTAATGCGTATGCCGAGGTCCGTAACATCTCTCATAATATCCTTCCTCCTGAATTGGAAAAGGACGGCCTCGTCATGACGCTGGCCTCCTTGGTCGGGAAATTGAACCAAAATTCGCCGTTGCAATTCTCCCTGATGATTTCAGACCTGGATGATCGGCTCCCTGTCGAGATCGAATTTAACGTTTACAGTATCGTGTTTGAACTGATAAACAACGTCATCAAACATGCCCAGGCTTCGGTAGTGACGATCAGTCTGCGCCGGACAGATTCGGGTGTCGACATCGCCGTAACCGACGACGGGATTGGCATGGCGAAAAGCCAGGAAAAAAGGGGAGTAGGGCTGCAAAATATTCAGACCCGGCTGGAATCACTTGGCGGAACATTTACCAATAGTGCTCCTATCGGAAAGGGAACCAGGGTGGCCATTGAAATTCCCATTGAAACGATCAGCTTCAATGGGAATCCGTTAAACTCCTGAAAGGCCTTGCGTTACGGCTTTGGCGGGCCGGTAGGGTTCATGTTCGGCATATTCTCCAGAGTAGGTATCAGCGCATTGTCCCAGGTGAGCTTCGGGTCGATGATGTCCCAAAGTGGCTGGTAACGGTTAAAATCCTCCTCATTGAATTGCGCCAACAGCTCGATGTAAAGAAAGAAGATCGGTGGATTCAATGGTGGAGAAGGGATTTGCGGATCCTCGGGGTCGTCCGGAACTATCCCGAGTGTGGTACCGGGAATAGCAAAGAAGATGGGTTCGGTACCGGGGAAAGGGATCCCGTCCTGGCCACATATGGAGAGGGTAAGGCGGCCGTCCGGCGCAATGCCCATTTTGGCAGGGCCTTTTAAAAAAACGTACTTTACTGTTTCTGACATGGTTTGAATTGTAGTTAAAAATGAGAGGATTATTTAATTGGATCATTCGCGAGCAGTGTCAGTACTTCCGGACTGTAAAACTTATTGCCGGAGACAATCATGTTCATAGCCGTTTCAAGTTCACCACGATCTGCATTCTTCAAAAGGTAACCGTCCACTCCGGCATGCATTGCCTCCTTAATGGTCTCTATCTGATCAGAAGCCGTCAGCAGACAGATCTTAACGGTTGGGAAAAGCTCCTTCAATCGTAATGTCAGTTCTATGCCATCCATGACCGGCATTTGCAAATCGGAAACAACCAAATCGATAGTAGGATCTGATTCCAATGCATCCAATACCTGCTGACCATTGGTGTGTTGTGATATGATTTCTACTCCTCCAAAACTAGATACCAGGCCTGCCAGGCTTCCCAACAATGTCATGTTGTCGTCGGCTATAAGAATGCGCATATGATGATTGGTACTGGCAATTAATTCAGCCTGAAATTCGAAATCCGGCCAGGCGTCTACATGTCAGCATGGTTTAGTTGGATGTTAATTACAGTTATCGCTATTGATATTCATATTTGTTAATCGAACAATGGGCACTATATATTCATCAGGCTAGCTGAACCCCTCTTTCTCCGTGAACATTACAAAGGTGTGCAATTAACTGGCTGGCTAAAATCCCCGGTTCTTACGATTTTGTATCCTATAATTTTAGGATTGAAAGGTGCACGAACGCCTTACTGGTCGACAATGATTGTCGTCTGTAAATTATTTGTTAAAAATCACCGCTGGCGTGATATAGCATGGAGAGATTCGGAGAGAAATATGCTTTATTTGTTGAAAACCCACTATTTATTAAAACCGGTATTTCGAAGCTTATTTTGATGAGCTTCCTGATATGCCATTCATAAGGTTGTAATATTTAATCCCTCAAAGCACCCATGCGAATTTTAATAGCCGAAGATCACAGAATTGTGCTCGACAGTCTCTACCTGCTTTTGTCAAGCATGAAAGGAGTGGAAGTTGTGTCCAAGCATACAAACGGGCGGCAGGTATTGACGGCCCTGGAAGTAGAACCGGGCATCGACCTGGTTGTTTCCGACCTGCAAATGCCGATCATGGGCGGTATTGAATTGACCCTCAAAATGAGAGAGCGTTTTCCCCACGTAAAAATATGTTTGCTCACGGTAGCCGACCAACCCGATGCAATCAAGGAAGCCATTCGTGCAGGAGCTGATGGATATGTCCTTAAAAGTGCTGACCGCGATGAACTGGAAACTTCGATCAATATGATTATGAACGGCACCCGATTTTACAGCGAGAAAGTGCTTATGACACTCGCAAATGAAGCCACCCTCGACTTCGCCATGGAAGTCGATAAGCCGCAGCAAATATCCATTACAAAACGGGAGCTGGAAGTGTTGAAACTGATCGCCCAGGAATACTCCGGAACGCAAATCGCTGAGAAGTTATTTATTGGGCCCACCACTGTTGAAACGCACCGTAAACATCTTATGCAAAAGCTTGGAGTACAGTCTACTATCGGACTGGTTAAATATGCATTGAAGTTTCATATCATATAACCATTGTTCACTTTAACCCTACTCGATTATGGCGAAGTACAGGTACCTAACTTTGAATTGTGAAGCACAAGTCAATAAGCAGCCCAATGGAATGATCGAAGTCGTGATCCTGGATCCGAGTGTGAATCCGTTAAAGAAGGCGCTACGCTTTGAAGATCCTCTTGACAGCTTAGTAGAAACTCCGGGATCTAACGTAATCCAAATGGTCGCTGCATTCAACGAAGAATGGTTCAACCATCACACAACCGTGGACAAATTCGAATTCCGCGACGCTGACACGGGGCTACCTATTACGAAGTTTTCTCAACTCAAACCCCCTGGTATGGATCCTGTAAGGCCTTAATTGTGAAGTCCAAGCCTATCCATTTTTCAAGCCGACTTTGTTCCCATTGACGTGAACTGCTTCAATGGGAATTTTTATATCCATGCGTGTGCCCCCGTTATCTCCCGGACCCGCATCTAAATATCCTCCAAGAGATTCAAGGCGGGTATAGATGTTTTGCAATCCCACGCCTTGCTTTTGTTCGTGCTGCCCAAGCCCGATTCCATTATCAGTTACCGAAAGATCGACTCCCGCATCCGTACGGGTCAATTGAATGGCAACAAAATCCGCCTCGGCATGTTTGACAACATTATTAACCAGCTCGAACGCGATACTATACAGGTTATACTCAATCTCGGGAGGAAGGCGTTCATTCAGACCGGCAATATTCAATGAAAATTCGAGCGGCAGGTTTTGATTCAGCCGGTCGATGAGTTTTTTAAGCGCTACCGGAAGCCCTTCCTTTTCCAGTTCAGCCGGAAGTATATTGTGCGAAATGTTACGCACTTCGGCATAAGCGTTTTGGATAAGGTGTTTCACATTCTGATACACAGATTGCTCCGGCGCGGTGAGACTTTGCGGGTTGAGGGATTGCACACTCATATTCACGGCACTTAGCAAGCCACTCAGGTTGTCGTGCAGTTCCAGGGCCACCCGCTTGCGTTCAATCGTTTGCCCTTTAAAAAGTGCGGCCTTTATTTCAGCGTTTTTTCTTTCGAGTTCACGGTTCTTGCCTTGAAGCCTCCTATTGTGCCACACCAGCAAGCAGGCGATCAGCACGATGACCGAAAGTCCGTAAAAAAGCAGATTCCGACTCTGGGCCAGGCGTTGGTTTTCGTTTGTTTTCGCCATTAGTTGAACCTGCTGGGCAAGCAGGTTCGTTTTTCGGGCATTTTCATATTGCTCCTGCATCGCCTCGATCCGCTGTTCATTTTTCTCCCTTAGTAAACTGTCTTTTAGAGACACGTATCGCTCAAAGGCCAGAAGTGATTGTGCCGGCATTTTGAGTTTGCTGTAAATAGCATACAATTTTTCGTACGACTCGGTCTCGATGCCCGTATTCTTCACGCTAATAGCCATTCTCCGGGCTTTATCGATATAGAATGAAGCCTGTTTCCATTTGCCCTGCCGCATATAAATGTCCCCGATGTTGATCAGGATATTGCCTTCAAGTTCGACACTACCCGTTTTTTGGGCTATTCCGAGTGCATTCTTGTGATATTGTATGGCCATGGGTATGTC
Organism: Dyadobacter soli; assembly: GCF_900101885.1. Classification (GTDB taxonomy): domain Bacteria; phylum Bacteroidota; class Bacteroidia; order Cytophagales; family Spirosomataceae; genus Dyadobacter; species Dyadobacter soli. The sequence continues at coordinate 142,464 of NZ_FNAN01000022.1, forward strand.
ACCCAATTCTTTATAGACCAATCCGATCGCATGTAGGCCATGTGACTCATACCACCGATCATAGGGTTTAACTCTGGCAAGATGATACATCGCCGTATTGACTTTCAGCGCATCATCCAATCGGCGCATTTTGCGATAAACCACTCCCTGGACATTCAACAATGATAACCGCTCCCAGTAAGACATGGAATCGGGGAGGGTATTCAGGACTCTCAATCCGAGTTCGCAGCTACTCAATGCTCTGCTGTTCTGATTAAGGCGACTATAAGCGTGCGCGAGACCTCCGTATGCCGCTGCCACCGACTTGTATTCTTTCAGTTTTTCAGCAAGAGACAATGCCTTATAATAGAAGCGGATACTTTGATAGAATTCACTTTTGATCTGGTACAAAACCCCTGTGTACTGGTGGGCATAAATCATCTCCTTTTCCAAGCCCCTTTCATCACAATGCTTTATAACAAGGTCGCGGTAATAAAAGGCGGAATCGACATTGGTATCGGCATAAAACCTCATCATGTCTTTGAGTATGCGAAACTGAACCGTATCCCTGCTATACCCGGCGGGCAAGGAATGAACTCTTACCAATTCTGCTTTCAGATCATGCAATCTCGACGGCTGAGAAAACGCCGGAGGAGCAAGCAAAGCAAGCAGAAGTAGCAGTTTTTTCATGAAAGGAAGGTTTTTTACTAAGTTACGGAATCTTCTTTCCATTTCGCCGGGGAATATCCTCTAATTATAGGATAAAAAATCGCTATAAACAGGTATTTCTCTGAGCCTTATTCTTGGAGACCTTTGAAGTAGTTGAAGCCGTTTGTCGAGCAGACTTATCCAAATGGTGCTAGCGAAAGGTTATCGCTATTATAAACAGATTATCATCGTTGGCAGGCAGTTTGCAAAGGATGAAACCCCATCGTACAGGCATGGTGGTTCAGTCGGTTTTTGCGCTGTCGATTAAAGAACACCTGGGAGGCCGAAAACAGGATCAAGAGTAGGCTAGTTTTATAACCTTTTAAAGAAAATGTCAACCAGAATTCCATCAACTGACCCTATTTTAGACAATATCCAGGCAAATATCTTAAAAGGTCATGGAAGAGATTTTGCTCATCATCTTTTCTTTCAATTCAAAACAAATACTTCTGCGAAAGCCAAGGACTGGATAGGTTCCTTTGCTTGGACTACGGCTAAGAAGCAACTACTTGGAACAGAATTATTTAAGGCTGGTAAAATTACTGACGGAGGACCTGTTTTTACTTTATCACTATCATCTACCGGATATGACAAACTGGGATTGGCGTCTTCGAAACCTTTCGGCGGTAGCTTTGCCAACGGAATGAAAGCAAGTGCAGGGCTACTCGGGGACGATATTTCAATATGGGATGAAGGATTTAAAGATTCGGTAGATATGATGATCCTCGTCGCTGACGACGACAGTAAGAAAGTAAAAGCTCTGGCTGATGATATCGTTGCGCAGGTGACGGTATTTGCCCGGCTGCTCGTAAATCAAAGAGGGAATGTGTTGAAAATGAAAGGTGGGAGCGGTATCGAACATTTTGGTTACGCCGATGGAATAAGCCAGCCGCTCTTTTTGGAAGAAGATGTCGCAAATCAACCTAGTACTGTTGAATGGAATGACGAAACAGATACGGCCCGTTTGCTGGTAGCTGATTTCGAATCTGATCCAAATTGTTTTGGCAGCTTCCTGGTATTTAGAAAACTGGAACAAAATGTGAAGGCCTTTAAAGATGCGGAGGGCGATAATCCCCCGATTCCTACTGTTCTCCCTGTGGTACAGGACGTTGATGGAAAACCTAATTCAGAATTGGCTGGGGCAATGCTTGTTGGAAGATTTGAAAATGGTACCCCGACGGTTAAGAGCAGTATCGAATTAAACCCGAATCCGTTTAGTGTAACAAACGATTTCGACTACCGCGACGATTTGCCTGCTCTGAAATGCCCGTTTCACTCGCACATAAGGTTGATGAATCCAAGAAACGGAGATACGGACGCTGGTGACGTATCTGAGCAACGAATTACGAGACGTGGAATGCCGTATGACGATGTCAAAAGAATTCCGGAAGATAGGATTACCACCATTTCCGATGACCTATTAGACGGTTCTCAACCGGAAAAAGGCGTGGGTTTATTATTCATGTGTTATCAGAATAATATTGAATTGCAGTTCGAAATCATACAAGGTTTTTGGGCAAATCTCGGTCAAATCAAAACACATATTATTGGGGCAGAGGATAGCTTAATTGGTCAGGGAGCAAACCCGCCGAAAACCCTGCCGAAGCAATGGGGACAACCTGCACAATCCAGTTCATTCTCTTTTCATGGATTTGTGAAGAATAGGGGAGGGGAGTATTTCTTTACGCCTAGTATATGCTTCTTACGGAAACTCCGGACTGATCAAAATTTGGCTCAGTAATATTTGATTAATCAATATCAAAGTAATCCATAATTATTAAATCCAAAAAACATGAGCAGAGAAATTTCATATCCGATAACAAAGCACTGCCTGGTAATGATGAATGGAGGATTTGGCTGGATCCAATTGCGAACAGGAAATAAAGACGCGGGGTATATTTATTTCGAATCGGATCCAAACGACAAGAAAGACCGATTCGGAGGACCAGATGACCACCCTTACATTGTTACGCATCTGCCAATGAGTATGTGGAATGCAGTCCTAACCACGCTCAGATCCGAACAAGGAATATGTATACGAGGCTTCGACAGTGGCGACGGAAACGTCAGTGCCTTTTTATACACTTCCGGCGATGGATCATTCTTTGAAGGCGGGTAAGTTAATGTAGATACTAATTAGTTGTCTCCGAATATAGAAAGTGTAACCGTAAACCTCATTAACTATGCCACGTGTAAAAGTTACCTACGAGCTCACAATCGCGGACGGATTCATTGACATCATTAGTGTCATTTTCGATGATACCGCTGTTGTAGATTTAGAAAATGAGAAAGTAAGCCCTCCGCCTCCAAATTATAAAAGTAAGGGTCAGTCTGACTACCAGATATTCCCGGACAATCAGTTCGCAAATATCAAGGTAGTTGCAGGAGGTACGCCCGGTTTTAGGTGGTCCATGAGGGTTACTTTCACTATTTTAAATGCAAGTTTACAGCCAGTTGGACAACCATTTTCACCAGACACTACCATTGAGGGTGTAGCAGATCAGAACGGAAATGCCAATTTTAATAAATCAGTTTTATGGAAAAAACTGCCATGAACAGACTAACGATATCAATCCTCATTTTCAGTCTGAGCCAGTCGTGGTTGCATGCCCAGGTACTGGTTCAGGACGCGCAGGGCAAGACTTCGATCATGTATCATGGCAATGCGGTGAACTTCGATATACTGCAAGCCAGGGCATCATTTTCCTACAATTCATTTTCGAATGAGCGGTACAAAAATAAGGACAGGAAGTTTTTTTGGGGAACGAGAGTCTCTGCGAGTAGTAAGAATGGAGTGTCCGGTATTATCAACCAGGGTAACATTGTTCCCGAAGGGGAGTTTAGTATTACACTAGGTATCACGAAGAACTACGGTGAGAATAATGAAAATATACAGTATATAACTGCTGTTAAAAAGCTAGAAAGAGATGTGCGAAAAAACGGAAAGATAAAAGAGGCCTTTCAGAAGCAATTGGAGGATTTCGGAAAAATCGATCCTGACATAGCTGCGAATGCGGCATTGCAGGCGAGTATTGATGGATTGATCAGCGGTGAACCTTATGAATTACTAGTTCAAAAGATACGTGCACTTGGTGCGGCGAATGCTGCGTTAAATGGCAACATAACAATCCTGGCCAATAGTATCGAAAAACAGATAGAGGATTTTAATAGAGAGACTCAATTTACACGAAAGGAAATAAACGTTCAGTGGGATCAAATAGAAAGGTCCTGGTGGAAAAACAGGGGATTGATCTATGCTATTTTCGGAGGAACTGGTAGTGAATTCGTGCATCAACAGAATCCAAGTAGCCTGATTTATGACGAACGATTTAAAAAAGTTAATTTTCAGGGCTTGAAGGCGGGTGTTGGCTATAACTATCAATTAGGGGCGTCGCATATCTTCGGAGGGAACATTATAATTCAAAAATCGAATACATTTTCTGGATTAGACAGCGAGGAATTTACTTTTACAAATTCTACGGCTCTAAGTTCCGGAAAAATTGATGTGCAAGACGTATTTGTAGCTTATTCTGGTAAATATGATACTTACACGGAACTTCCCATTAACGTTGATTATGCGACATTTATTACCGGATTCTCTGACGAGAAAAGCGTATTATCCTTAAATGCCTACACTCGCCACAAAATTTCTTTCAACCCAAGCATTTTCCCTACTACCACAAACATTGGAGGAGGAGCCTATTTTTTCAAAAATGATGGTGCATTCCTTGGTGGCATTTATTTCGAACTCGCGGACCTGGCCAATAATATCGAAAAAAGGCAAGAGAATCCCATTCTGAAACCTTTTTACAATCGACTGTCCGTAGGAATTACAACCAAATTTACACTCAATTCCATCATTGCATACTTGCCATAGGTTCGGCCTATCCGACCTAAGTTTCTATCGGAATGAATATTCCTTGTTACTCGCATTTGACGAATCCATAGTTTTTAATTAAATGCAAAATCCCCATGACCCTCCCCGACATCCCCATCCTCTCTACCGCTATTGCCATCGTAATCAGCTGGGCGCTTTATGCATTGTTTTGTAGCTACTTTCTCGAAGCTTGGGTGCAGATCAAAGCGGAGCGGGGCAGGTTTATGAAGAGCTACATGTATCAGCAGTTAATGGACAACATTAACGGAATAAATTGGGCCGATATGATTTATTCTCACGGGACGATTGATTTGCTTAGCCGCGATCCGAAGAAGCCTTCCAATGATATATCGCCAAAGCTTTTTGCGGAAACACTCGTTGAAGTGGTTGGGGGCTCGCATTTGGTGCAGAGCCGAATCAGGACATATGAGGGACCGACCGTGGCTTACGATTCACCTCTCCTGAGAAATTTTAAATATGGCACACTTCTGCTCAATACCAGTGATTTGGTATCACTTTTCAGACAGGCCATGAATTACGCGGAATTAAAGGCGAAGAAAGATGCCGTAGGAAAGAGTAATGAAGAGGAGGTGCACGATTATCTCGCTGGCTATTTCGAAAATTGGTTTACCGAATTTAGTCAGCGGCTTACCTTGTGGTATAAAAAGCGGACGCGTGAAAGGCTTTTTTTTCTGGGAGCCGTGATGGCTGTTTTAATTAATGTAGACAGTCTTCAATTGTTCTCTTTTTATGAAAATAATCCGAAGGCAGCGGCGGCGGTAATCCGTTTTTACAAAGAACACCCGAAGCTTGCAAGCGACTCTCTCTCCCTCAACGAGATAAAAGCAAGTAAAGAAAAGATTCCCGCGAGCAAGCCCGACCTGAAAATTCTGGATAGCCTGATTCGAATTTCTCAACTTCGTTGCGAAATTCAAATTGAGTTGATGATTTCGTTGAGGCAGGAAATTCGATCTCCCAACAGAATTTACCTTGACTCTATTCACAACACGATTGGTCGCTCTGGGTTGCCATGTAATGTGAAGTTGAAGTTGCAGCACGTGCTCCTGGATGCCAATAAAATCCCAGATCCAACGATGGTGCAATTGGTGAATAAAATTATTGACAGCAGTGCCAATAGAACTATCGTCGATTCGATGAAGCTGGCATTTGCGGATCAAATGGTGTCAAAATTGAAAAACAAGAACACGGAAATTGTTGATAATCTTGTGAGATTATCGGAAATGGTAGATGATGATAAGGATTATTTCGGCCATTTGCTAAAACTTAAATCCAACCCCGCGCAGAACATCCTGACAAATTCCTTAGATAGTCTGATCAGGGAAACTAAATTACCCGTCGGATTTCAATATAGCATTTTTAAAGATAAAACATTTGCACGTCAGGCGCGCTCGGATTGGTACATCGCCTTGATCAAAATTGCCGGCGTTCTGATCTCAGGTTTTGCAGCCAGTTTCGGCGCTCCATTCTGGTTTGACCTGCTTAAAAAGGCAACTTCTAAACCCTAGCAGCCATGCAATTCTACAATGTTCATAGCCATATTTTCAATATCAGGAATGCGCCCAGGAATTTTCTTAATCTTTTCCTTCCTGATTTTGCAGCATCAACAGTTGACCGTATTACGAACACAGATGCGGGATCGAATTTGTTCCAAATGCTATTGACGAGGTTCGGGGGTAATCTCGGTAAAAGATATGCGAGTTTTTTGCAGGTCGGTAAAAGCCGGAATCAGCGTGAGATTTTCGAGAGGCTCAGAAATCAGTATGACGACCCTCATTTAAAAATCGTGGCGCTCACGATGTATATGGAGAAGTGCGGCGCTGGTCCGTCAGAAACCGGGTACGAGGGGCAATTGGAGGGGGTTATTGAAGTGAAAAAGGAAAATCCTGACAATCTCCTCATCTTCCTGGGCATCGATCCCCGGTGGAAAGCTACGGGAAAAGAATTGAAGGAAACGGTAGAGCGTTATTTTGAGACGAAAGTCCAGGTTAGTACCGAACGTTCAGTGTATCCATTCGTCGGATTGAAAATATATCCAAGTCTTGGTTTTTACGCTTTTGATGAGAAATTAAAAGAGACGTTTGAATGGGCCGCGGAGAATGGCGTTCCTGTTTTGAGCCATTGCAGCTATCTGGGCGGGATCTATAATAACGACACCAGTTTTGTCAACGCGAGCTTAAATCCGCTGGATGTTTATGAAGGTAAGAGATACGCCGACACATTTGGAAACGGTACGCCGCCGCCGTCGCCCGATCAATCAATGAATGTATTTAAATGGATTTTCGGACAAAACGATAACCGCCGCAATTTGAATACGTGTTCTTACTTTCTTGAACCTGCGAGTTATCGGTCAATCCTTAAATACTTTTCAGATAAGGCAAGGCCGTTGAAGATTTGTTTGGCTCACTATGGTGGTGACGATCATGTTTTGGCTGAATCGAAAAGGGAATCTCCGGGTAAATTGTACGGTATGGTCCAGGAAAACTGGTGCGCGCAGATCAAAGATCTTATTAAGAAATATCCTGACAGTGTTTACACAGATATTGCATACACTGTCGGTAATGCGGCTACACACGACGCGTTTTTCAAAGATCTGCAAAATCCTCTATTTCAAAACCGCCTGATGTTCGGGACGGACTTCTTCATGACCGAACAAATCATTCCGGAAAAGGCAGATTATAATACTTTTAGAACAGCGGCACTGAATCAAGCCATTGGAAATGCCAATGCCTGGGAAATAATGGCTTCAAACAATGTAAGATCATTTTTAACCAGTAAATACTATCCCTGATTGGCTGGTAAAGTTGCATGCTGCTTACCCAGACCCACAAAGTGAATTCTGCGCCTTTTTCCAGCCACCTCTGATGCAGAGAAGCGGCATTGCTATATCAATACCAATTGTATACAGCAACCAACAGTTTCGGCCCTGATTCGAATGTGTACAAGATCGTGCCCGACCTTTCAAATTCATACCGGCAGGGTCCAGTTTCGACGACTGCATATCAAATGAATTTTTAATCATTTAAAAATTTAAGCATCATGAGCAATCCAGCACAAGACATCAAAGACCCGAACAAGAAGTCAACCGGGGTTCCTATTGGAAACGATGAGAAACGAATCACAAGAGGGCATGGATTTGGTACGCGTACGGAGGAATATCAGCCATTAGGGCAATTTGCCCAGACGGGGAAGTTCGGAAGGATGTTTCCTTTGTTAAAACCTCTGGTTCCACCCGCGGCGAGTCTCGAAGCACTGGGTGCGGCTATGATAGATGCTGTTACGGTTGATGGGTCGGAAAATCCCGTTGAGAACCCTGAGGGGGACAATCCGACACTTCCAGCCGCCTATACTTACTTTGGACAGTTCCTCGACCATGATATTACGTTAGACACCACCGCTCTTCAGGAAATACTCGTAGACCCATTGGCAGTAATGAACTTCCGGACGCCCATGCTGGACCTTGACTCGCTCTATGGTTCCGGACCGGTTGCCAATCCTTTTCTTTATCAAAGAGGTAATAACGACCGCTTCCTGATAGGTACGACAAGCAGTACGACGCCTGGTGGAGATGCGACCGTGCCCGTCAGCCTACCGCACGATCTCCCACGAAACTCAGAAGGTTTTGCATTGATAGGAGACCCGAGAAACGACGAGAACCTGGCCGTCGCACAATTGCATCTTGCATTTCTTAAATTCCATAATAAGGTTGTGGAAGGGCTCTTAGACGGATCGATTCCGAGAGAATCGCCGTTACGCAAGTCTACTTTTGAGGAAACACGGGATTTGGTGATCTGGCATTACCAATGGATAGTCCTGCATGATTTCCTCCCCCGGATCGTGGACCCGGTTCAACTGAACGACGTGCTTGTGAATGGCAGAAGGTTTTATAATGTCAATAACGGACAGCCATTCATTCCAGTGGAATTTTCCGTAGCTGCTTACCGGTTTGGCCATAGCATGGTTCGGGAAGCGTATAACTATAACCGTGTTTTTAAATTTGGATCTGTCACACCGGCAACATTGGATCTATTATTCCGGTTTAGCGGATTATCTACACGGAATCCTGATGGTAACGTACCGATCCCCAGCGACTGGATCATCGACTGGCGACGGTTTCTGGAAATAGACCCTCAAATACAACCGGAATTCAGCCGTGGGATTAATCCTCTGATCATACCCAGACTGCATAAGATTCAGGGAATGGGAAGTCTGGCTGTCAGAAACCTTAAACGTGGCAGCAGTATGGGGTTACCTCCCGGCCAGAGCGTCGCACGCCTTATGGGCTTCACGCCGCTCAGTCCCGCTCAAATAGCCACAGGCGCAGACGGAGCAGTAGCGGAGGCTCATGACTTGCATTTGGAAACGCCACTCTGGTATTACATTTTAAAGGAAGCTGAAATTCAGGGAAAAGGTGAACGCCTTGGAGAGGTTGGAAGCCGAATTGTCGCGGAAGTCCTCATCGGATTATTGGAGGCGGATTCCAGCTCCTTCCTGGCCCGCAAACCGGAATGGGTTCCGACATTGGGCCCTTCGGGATCGGGAACATTTACATTGGCAGATCTTGTCAAGTTTGTTAATGAAATAAATCCTATCGGGGATGCAGTTTGAAAAACCATACCAATAACTTTCTAACCGATGTCATCACTAAACCAACTTTCGCAAATCTGTCAGCGGCTCGCACCATTTGGCTGGGCGACCCTTTTAAAAAGGCATGGACTGGATATTCTGGCTCCGAATCTGGAAAATGAAATCTACAAGGATATCTCCGGTACGATCGATCGCAGTATTCCCGGGTTTGAAGATTTTATTTCATCCGGCCACCGGGCCATTGAACCCTACGTTCCCTGCAAAAGCCTTTTGCTCCATGCACTTTCGAGCCAAAATGTTCATCCGGGACCGGGGAATACTGTTGTGGAAGACAATGCGGCTTATCCAAGCATAGATGAGCTGGATGTATTGGAGAACTTTATTTTTTCGGTCAACCATGCCGCATCCGGGGCTCCGGTTCGGGACAAGGCCTTTTTTGAGACTAATTTCGGGCAGGCCGATCTGGTCTTCGCGATTTTCGCTTACCAGTACAGGACCGGTTCAAGAAGTGTAAATACACGTTATGCCGACTTCGTATATTCAAGGACGGGAATAGCCCGAACCGGAACGACCAGTTTCTGTTATGTCCCATCCCGAAGAACATTTTGGACAATCCCTGGGAATGACGACGACAAAATTCCTGTTTTGCCGGCACGGTATGGTGTGTATCTTGCCCAGAAAAGAAAGGCCAGGCAAACAGATGAAGTGGTGCACGTTTCCGGAAACACGCAGGGGAATTTGGATTATGTATTTCCAATACACAAAATTTTTCCCGGCCGGGAATGTGTATCGAACGTCGATATACCCCATTTCAAATATGCCGAGAACCATGTTTCCGAAAAGTTGAAAAGGGCGTTTTCGTTCGTGGATGCATCGGGTAACGCAGGATTTCAAACCAGTAAACCCCCTTTTTCAGTTAGTTCCAAGGCAGGAGATCAACTTGTCACGCTTCAAAATACGGGAGCTTCGTCCCTTGTAGTCCCTTTACATTCGGAGCGTCTGGTGCACATGGCACGTCAGGGGCAAAGAGTTGTAAGTTTCTCGGTTCCTCCGGCCGATCAAAACAACAGATTTTTTACGTCGTTCCAGATTTTAGCCGAAGGAAGGGTGAGAATGGCGCCTGAGTACCTGAACATTCGATTTGAATTAATGCCGAACAGTTCGATTGAAAACCTTTCGGACCAGTTCAGTAATGATGCAGGGTTTCTGCAAAAGATTGCAAACGGAGGCTACCAGGCTGTTCAATTTGCAGATCATACTTGCGACGGTTGCATTGTACCTGAGTTTGAAGGCGCCCCGCCCATAACGGATCGCATACTTGCTGCTTATTCACTTGTGACGGCACCTGACTTTTTCCCATTATGCGATCAGTTGGAAATTAACCAGTGGCTCGTCGACAACGGCCTCGTAGATCGTACGCATTTTGCCCAGGGAGGCCCGGAGCCGTTAAGTGAAAACAGAATTCCTGTAAATCCGCTGATCGAACACCCGTTGAAAGTACAGCCGGCATTTCCGCTGGCCGATAATTTGAGAACTACAACCGCGCTGGTTGGTATGTCGGTATTCCCGAGCTCGAATGCGAAAGTGACAGTGGCAAATCAGCAGGTTAGTTTTCTGACTGATGGTGCAAGCGGGGTTTTTGCCCCGGGGTGGGACGTGTCGCTCGTTGGGGACCCGAACGTTAATGTGCCGTTTTTTGGGTCCTTCGGTTTAGGGAGCCCGTTTCCGGAGGATTCCAAATTATGTGCTGCATTAAATTCGTTCTGGCCGGCGGTTGCACCGGATGCTTCACGGACCTTTCTCTTTGGATCAACATCTTTCCCCATGCTGGATTCCGAATTAGGTTATCATACGGGGCACCCGCTGGTACGGGCGGGCAAGGTTCAGCCAACGCTGGGTTGGGATGGAGAGCAGGGGCCATTTTTTGAAGGCGATTTTGCTTTTGTTAACCATACCAGCATCAACAGGTCGGATTATACTGCAAATGCTTTGAACGATGAAATATCCGTGAAAGAACTGAGTGCAGTGGATGCGAAAGAATGGATTCGGCGTATGACGGTTTTGAGGAATTGTATTTCCGTGCTTCCGCCTAAAACCGACATAGTCAGCGACGCAGGGAGTCAACCGCAAAATCCGCTAAAACTAATTGTAGTGGCCAAAGTCGAAGATTGGGCCAGAGAGCCGGGCAGGGCCGACCAGCGACTTTTTGGAGAAGGTTACCTGTTTCAGTTTGCCGCCACGAAAGGCGGAGCGAGACCGACGACCGAACGAAAACGTTTGCGGACAGCCGTCGCGAGGTCGTACACATGCCAGATTTCGGATACCTTCATTTTCTGGAAGGAAAATGCGGACGTAGCTTTCAATATGGAAAGAAGGGCAACGCTCCCGATTTAACTTAATCAGGCCACATTCCTTGCGAGTTTTAATACTAGGTGCGGGTCCGGCGGGAGCCTCCTGTGCAATTCAACTGCTCAATGCAGGAATTGAAGTTGTTGTACTGGATAAGCAAAGCTTTCCCAGATCCGCGCCTGGCGAGACGTTACACCCTGGTGTCGAGCCTCTTCTGGAAGCATTAGGCATAATGGAAGAAATTAGGAAGTATCCGTTTATAAGGCACAAGGGGATTGTCCGACAGTCTGCGGAAGGGCTGACGCTGGATCCCTACAACCACGATCATAACTGGGAAGGGTATCAGTTTTTCAGGGAAGCATTTGATAAAATCCTGCTGGAAAGGGCCATTGCGTACGGGGCTGAATTTCAGTCAGGAGTTGTATTAAAAAGTATTGAGTTTGACAGAAATAGTATAGCGAGTCTTTCAACAAATCTGGGGAGTTTCAAAGCAGATTTTTTTGTTGACGCCACCGGCAGAAGTGCCTCGTTGGCCAAAAAACTAGGGATTGGATATCTGGTGAAGTCAAAACCATTGTTTGTACACTACGGCTATGTTCAAACCGGTGGCTCAGACTTGTTCGACAGCCCGCAAATGATCTGGGATGAAGCCGGATGGACCTGGATTTCCCAGATTACCGAAAACCTGATCAGCTGGAACCGGCTTTCACCCTGCAATCCTAAAATCTCCAAAGGTTGGCTTCCCGCACAGATAGCGAACTTGAATTCAGCAGGTCCGCCCAAAGCGGCCGACGTTACCTGGCGTATCGCCAATAAAATTTCGGCCGAAAACTATTTTCTTCTCGGGGACGCCGCCTTTGTTCTGGACCCCGTATCCTCGAAAGGGGTGTTAAAAGCGATTATGAGCGGTATGATGTGCGGCCATTTGCTCGCGCAATTAAATCCGAGGACTTCCAATATCGACGACATACATCGCTATTATAACAATTGGGTAAATGAATGGTTTTTGAGAGACTTGCAGGTGTTGAGGAGTGTTTATGATGGAAGGGGGGTTGGGATCTAGGAATTCCCGGATGAAGGTGATGTTTTTTTGAGCGCCTTATTGAGACTAGCAGTGCTTAGAAACCATACTACAAAAGCAGCCTAAAAATATTGCCGAACCGCAATTTTCAAACCGATAGTATACAGCCTTGTAGCTAGCTTCCATGGTTCCTGTTCCGGTCTCCAGGCGTTTCAAATTGAGATAGCCAGTAGGCAATATTCTAAGGTCTGCCCGGCCGCTAATTCTGAACTTCGGGCCCATTGACAAATGAGGACCCCATGAAAACTTGTTAGCACCATGAGCACGGGAAGCAAGCAGAAAATGAAGACCAATGTCGGTAGAAAAGGCTGCTCTTTCTCTAAACGGGTTAAAACTGTAACCGGTCTCAAAACTCGAGTAGCGAAAGTCATAGCGTTGGCCCACAGCATCAGTGCTCAATCCGTCGCTCCAATTCGCAAAATGTCCTTGTGCTGAAAAACCCTGTTGAAGAAGCATATACGAGAGGTAGAAAGAGTTTCTGCTATCAATATCAAACCCTAGTTTCACAAAACCGCCATAGTTGAAAATACCGGCTTCATTTTGCTCTCTCTTGCTATATAATTCAACGTTTGGCTGGCGATTCATCACTTGCAGGATTCTTCCGCCCACGGCGGGCATAGCGCCTAGTTCGATGTAAAGAACCCTTGGTTGGTTGTAGGTTCTAAAGACATTACGAAGCTGTCTACGGGAGTAATAACTTCGGGTGTGGTGTTTTGGAGAGAGGATAGCTTGCGGATTTTCTGCAAATTCACCGCTGACCCATTTCTCGCCCACCGCTTTATCACGTGCTGATACCGCAGTCTTAATACTAGCCTTCGAAGCGAACTTGGGGTTATTATAGTAAGCCTGCAATGGTTTCGAGAACGAGGTGCCTACGATTTGCTCGTAGTAGGTAGATTTATTGGCATCCGGAATTCGAATCCAATCTTTAATATTTCTCTTGTTTAGAGCATCCCCGATTATAGGAATAAACTGAAACTCTTCAATACCATTCCTTTTTATTATCCGTATTAGTCTAGTCGTCATTTCACGACTAACTTCTCCGTTCATCATATAAGAGGTAGAATCATACGCTATTACCAATCCTGTCCTTACGCGATGACCAATTGAATAAATTATTTTATTGGATACTTCCGGAATCTTATAGTTGGTGATAAACTGCCTATATGCACAATTCATGACAAGCGAGCAAAACAGTAGGAGGGGTAGCCTTTTCATATGTCAAAGCCTTTTAGTTTTATGTTATAGCTGTAACCAAACTGGAACTGTGCGAAAAACGTATTTCGATCTCTCTGCTGAACGAAGTACCTGGCTCTGAAAAAAAACTGCCCGTCTCTATTGCTAGTTGGCATCGCTCGTATGTAGCATTCTACCATATGAGAATTACGGGCGTATGGTTCTGTAACTCTGCTGGTAAGATTCGATTTGGCATAACTGGCAATGGGCTTAAAATTATTGTTGCTAAAAAGTACAGTACGGTTAAGCTGAAAAGATAAAACAAAACCGATTCGCTTTTCAGATAACAATTCCACCGAAATTTTGGGATATATTGTAGAAGAGTGCCCACTTAACGATATAGAATCTCTCCGGACCGACGGATCGGCTACATTTAATGGACGTTGGGCAAGAGGAGTATGCCCGTAGACTGCTCCGATATCAAAATAGGAAGTCATTTTCCCATCAGGCCAATCGAATAGAAAGAGATTGAGTTCTCCCCCTAGGGCGAAGTTTTGGTATCGGCGAATATCGAGAGACGTCGCATAGTATGGTGAAATTACCTGATTGTCTCTTACTACATCTTCGTTGCGCAATTCGAGGACTCGCTTATCCTTTTCAATTTTATTAAGTGATCCAAAAGCATTGAAATAGGTAAGCCATCCGATATCTGAACGTGAGTTACGAACTTGAATTCGAGAGGTTTTTATATTAAACCTCCTTGATATTTCAAATTGTATTAACCCATTTGGTTTATTGGGGTCTATTCCTTCGAAGTCTGTATAAACTTTTGTGTCAAAAAGATTTTTGAACGTATCCCGCTGTAAACTCATGAATCCATCTGATGGCTTGAAATCATTGATGGTTGTGTCTGCGGGACAGTAGTCACGTGTATAATTTTCAAGAAAATTCTCGTAGTTGGCGAAAACATCGCTTAGGTAAACGAATTTATCGGGTGACAAGCGAGCAAACAACTTTGTCCTGGTAAACCGCATGAAATTCTTCACGGAAGAAAATCCGATGGCATGTATATTTTCATAAATGGAAATATTGCCGGTTGCGTCCGGAATAAACACCTGAATCCGCTCGATGTAGCCACGTTCTATTTGAATGTGCAACTTAGAAATCTGAAATATGCCCGCTGCAATTAGTTTTTTATTTTCCTCTTTGGCCCGTCTTCGTAAGAGCGCTAGTTCAGCATCTAAAAGTATTTTCTGAGATGTGAGAGCTTCGCCACGGGATTCGAAGCTTTCAAGCGTGTCCTTTAAACCGTCTGAATTCGTAAGCTCCTTACGAGCTGCCTCGGCTTTTGAAAGTTTGTCCTGGATTAATTTTAACTCTGCCTGTCTTTCTTCCTTTTTATCAATATTAATATTTCGTACTCTATCAGTTGTAGTGTAGCCTTACCTAAAATAGGACAATGAGATATCAGACTTTTTTGTTTTCTATTGTCTTCGCAAACACGGCTGGTGCCATTCCTGCAAGGGCTTGATGCGGGTGTAGCCGATTGTAATTATCCATCCATTCATCTGATAAAATACGAACTTGTTCAAGTGATTCAAACAAATAGGCATCTAACACGTCTTCGCGATAGGTGCGGTTTAGCCTTTCAACGTAACCATTTTGCATCGGTTTTCCGGGTTGAATGTAATGGATCGCGATGCCTTTGCTCTCGCACCATTGCCTGAATTTGTCAGCCAGAAATTCTGGTCCGTTGTCAACCCGGAT
>NZ_FNAN01000020.1 GCF_900101885.1 Dyadobacter soli
AACAGGCCATATCCAGAACAGATCCGGGTTGACAACGGACCAGAATTTCTGGCTGACAAATTCAGGCAATGGTGCGAGAGCAAAGGCATCGCGATCCATTACATTCAACCCGGAAAACCGATGCAAAATGGTTACGTTGAAAGGCTAAACCGCACCTATCGCGAAGACGTGTTAGATGCCTATTTGTTTGAATCACTTGAACAAGTTCGTATTTTATCAGATGAATGGATGGATAATTACAATCGGCTACACCCGCATCAAGCCCTTGCAGGAATGGCACCAGCCGTGTTTGCGAAGACAATAGAAAACAAAAAAGTCTGATATCTCATTGTCCTATTTTAGGTAAGGCTACAACGTCGTTCTTCTGGACTTTCGATGGTGGCGACCGTTAGCCTGTTGACGAAATCGATGACGCGCTCTGGCCGCTGCTGGAAAGCATTAATTTGAAGATGATCTTTGCCATGTAGGCCATGAAGCTTAAAATGCTTTTAGGCAATAACCGGGCATGCGTCAATGGATTCGGCGAGGATCTTTCCAAAAGTGAATTCAATCCCGAATTCGATATTTACTTTAGTCCCTATTGTGACTTGGTAAGGAAGCTTCTAAATGTCTTGCGAAGCCAATCAACTCACTTGGCTAACCGCTTTGAAGCAAACGTGTTAGAGAATATGCTTATAGGTCTGCAAGCTATGTTCGTAATCGCAATATGCTTGGTCGCCATAGATCTTTGTAAGTAGTTGATCCAAACATAAAATACGGCCACCAAGAAAAGCCCGGCTAGACCATCTCCGATATTTGCCGCATGTACATGAGCCGCCCACAGTCGTCCGTCGCTATCGACCGCCCGGCGGCCCGGCAATAGTTGTCGCTTTCGTCCGCCGTATATGTTCGCATTCGACGAATACATGAAAATCTACGAAAAGCGGGAAGATGTTTCAGAAAGCTCAAAAAAAAGCTCCGAAACCTCAGGCAGCTGGTGCTCCGAGTCTTAGCAGATAACAACCTTCGCGAAATCTTGGTCGAAGAATTTACCTCGATGTGATGGAAGACTACCGGGGCTGGTGCAAAGGCTCTGGTTACAAAGACAGCGACTTTACCCGGTCGGCTCGTTCATTCGGTGCCGTTACCAAATTTGCCAAAAAGAAAAATGGATCTCGGAAAATCCGCTCGACGATTACAAGACCGGCCACGAACGAATCGAGCGCCCGGAGTATCTGGATTCAATACAGCTAGGCAGGTGGAAAAACCACCATTTCACGCATCCTACGGCGCAGAAAGTGGCCGATTTGTTTGTGCTTTATGCCCGTACCGGGTTCCATTATCAGGATCTTATCCAAATCATTAAAAAGCTGACCGACTACATTATTACCGGCATCGACGGGAAGCAGTGGATCGTTAAGCCCCGTCAAAAAACCGAGATCGAGGCGAAAGTCCCGATCGATCAGTTTCCGGAATTACGGGCGATCGTCTCCAAATATAGAGGCTCGGGTAAGGTGCCGACGTTCTCAAATGCAAAAATGAATGAATGGCTTAAATTGTGTGCTGCCGACGTGAATATGAAGCTCGTGCCCGCACAAAGGATTTACCCGGAATTGTCGGTTAAGCATGGCCGTACTTCATTCTGCGACTATTGCCTTAACGAGTTGGGACTTTTCTCGCGAGTCGATTCTGATAATGATGGGCAGGATCTCGGCCGCAGAACTTGACCGATACGTCCGGAGCGACGAACGGGCGGTGATCGCAGCCTTTAGGATTAGCGCAGCACTTGCTTCATCAATAGAAGAGGGTGTCTCAAAAAGGCACCTTCTTTGTTTTAAAAGCTTTGGCTGATTTTCTGCGATTGATTATCTTTAGGTATTAGCAATCCAGGATCGATGGCCCGACGACAACCCACCTTCAAGCCTTATAATCAGCAGCAATTAATGCTGTTTCTGTGTTGTACGGATATTGGTGTCACTCGCGTCCGGTCGCAAGTTCAGACCTCTTGCTCTCAACGGTAATCCTTAGGTAGATGGGCACAGGCCCGGTTTGATAATTTCTCGGCTTCTTCAAGACTCAGCTTTGTTTTCATAACCATTTCCAAGTTTAATAGTTGAACAAATGTAGTCTCGCAAGCCTAGTCAGCGCAAGATGTTCATCGCGTTAATATTTTGATTCTAAATTGGTTATTAGATATTTGGTGAGTAAAATTTGCGGCCTTACCTGCTCAACAAGTTTCGAGATTGATCCCTTATTGACTCCCCGAATTACTCACCAAAACTTTGAGAATATTTGAACGTTTTGGTATAGTAGGGGAAAGACAGGACTTTATCGCAGAATTCCTCACATTTCCTCGTGACAACCGATTCCCGATCTGATTATAGAGTTTAAACCATTTGTCCCTAGCTTTTGCCTTCAGACTTTCGGTGGCCATAATCATACAATTTGAATCCGCACCGCCTCATTTTTTCTCACACCCTCCGCAGTAGTGCGAGTGGTTGCTAGAAAAATGATCATTGATTAAATAACTATCTGAAGGATCAAAAATGACCGTAAGTGTCGCGAATGTTATGAACCATCACAGCATAATGTAGTACGCCATTTTGCGTATCCCTTATTTTCCCCCGTTGCTAATAGTTGATATAAGCCTTTCGGCAAGCCTTCTGTTGGTTGTAATAATCTCTGCCTGACCTTTCAGACCATTTCTGTACGGCAATTGACGACCATATCTCGTTGTTAATTTTGAAGGTAAAGCTACATACCCCCAGTAGGTACTGTCTTTTCCTGCCACCGCTGACAGCCTGGACAATTTTCCTTCCACCATTCCATATTCACGGAAGGGATATCCGTCGAGTTTGATTAATACTGTTTGTCCTTCTTTCAGTTTCCCGATATTTTTCTGCGGAATTTTGACTACTCCCTGAAGCGTGCTGGTTTCGGGTTCGACGGTCATTAGTTCCTGGCCTGCTGCCACATGCTGTTGCTCCTGCCACGGGGAAGGGAAGGATACCCTGCCACTTACTGGGGCGGTCAGGACGAACTTTTGTGTCCAGGATTCAAGGCGGCTCGATAGGGTTTGCAGCGATTGAAGAAAGTTGATTTTTCTTTCCCGAATGGTATTCTCTAATTCGAGTATTTCCTTCTGCTTGGCGGTTTGAGCCGATCGGTTTTGAATTAGTGAGGTAGCCAATTCCTTCACCGGCATTTCACGGGAAAGCAATCTGGATTTATCCCTATTATAATCCAATGGTGAAATAACCTTCTTTTCGTACAGTTTCTCCTGGATCAAAAATTCGTCATTGGCCAGTTGCAAGTCCTTGTTTCGCAACGCAAGTTGTTCTGTGATAATCTGCTCCATAGACCTGAGGTCTGCCTGATCATCAACTAATAACTTCTTTTTGTGCAGATAGAAGCCTCCCTCCAGGGTGGCTTTCAATTCGTTGAGTTGTTGATTGAAAACCTGAAATTCTTGTTGCACGTCGCCAAGGCTTGTATACGTAGCAATGGGGAATTTATGTAACACCGACCATTGACCCTGTGAGATCCCCTTCTGGATTTTTTTCGCCGCTTTCGCCAAGGCGATGATTTGTTCGTGATCAGCAGTGCTCTCGGAGTAGGCGATGACTTGTCCGGCCAATACCTTCTGTCCATCCTTTACAAAAATCCTGGCCAGTTTTCCTTCTGTGCGTACGACAATAGCACGGGGCGCATCTGTGGCCGTCAGTGAGAATGATGTCGTTACCAAGTCTGGATATCGGATCCACCAGCAGCCGATTGCAAGCATAATTGCCAGGGTAAAAAACAATGTGAAGCCCCTACGGATCAGCCAATGCGGGGGACGGCTAATGATTTCGTGGACTTCCTCTGAGTGAAGTTCGGGTAAGGGTGTGCCCGTTTCTAAGGGGGGGGGACCCAGCAGCATTGGTGCAGACATTAATTTCACAGTTTACATACGTACTATACGGCGAGTTCGAGCTGATTACTCACCAGTTCGAAATATTTCCCTTTCGTAAGCACCAGTTCCCCGTGTGTGCCGACTTCGACAATTTCACCTTTTTCCAACACGACAATCTGGTCCGCATGTTTGACGGTGCTCAGGCGGTGAGCTACGATGATCACCGTTTTACCCAGAAAGAATTCCTCCATATTCCGCATGATAACGGCTTCATTGTTGGCGTCGAGGGCATTTGTTGCTTCGTCAAAAAGGAGAAGCTGCGGATTTTTGTACACCGACCGGGCAATCAGGATCCTTTGTTTTTGACCCTGGCTGATTCCATTCCCTTCTGCCCCGATCTTGGTATAATATCCTAGTGGAAGCGATTCGATAAACTCGTGGATATTAGCTACTTGCGCAGCATGATACAGCCTCGCCTGATCGATTACTTCATCCGCAACGGCGATATTGCGAGCGATTGTATCCGAAAATATAAAACCCTCCTGCATCACAACGCCGCATTGCTGTCTCCATGATCTATGCGAAATGTATTTGAAATCGAGGTCCTTGTTTCCGGCAGACCCCATAATAATATTGTCCAGACTGCGCTGGTTAAATAGCATACCACCTGTGCCGGATTTCAGCGATATTGTCCCCATCTGTGGATCGTAAAAGCGCAGCAGTAATTTAAGCAATGTTGTTTTTCCACTTCCGCTTGTCCCTACAATCGCGGTTGTCTTACCTTGTGGTATGGTCAGGTTAATGTTCTTTAATACGGGGTCATTACCGGCACCTGGGTATGTATACGTAATGTTTGATAACGAAATATCCTGGTGCTTATCCCATTCCGTGCGCTTTTGCTGGTGTGCAGGTTCTTCGTCGACCATTCCATGGACCTCATTTAACCTTTCCAGGCTCATCTGAGCGTCCTGCCAGGACTGTAAGAAGCTGATGAGTTGTTCGATGGGGGCATTGAACTGCCCGAGGATGTACTGGACCGACATCATGCCGCCCAGCGTGAGCTGCCCTTCCAGGACCGCTCTGGCCGCCAGGAAGGTGATGAAAATATTCTTGCTCTGGTTTAATAATAAAGCTCCGGCCTGCTGAAACTGCGATAGCGACAGATTACGTACACTCCACTTAAAAAGGTTTGCCTGCGTTCGTTCCCATTCCCATCGCTTCGGTGTTTCTGCGCCGCACAGCTTGATATCCTGCATACCTTGTATGAGTTGAACAATCTGGCTCTGATTTCGCGCCGACACATCGAAACGTTTAGCATCCAGTTTGCGGCGCTGCTTCAAAAACAAGATCACCCAAGCGGCATATAGTATGGAGGCAACCGTCGCGACGATGAAGATAGACAAATGATAATATGCAAGCACAAAGCCAAACACAGCCAGGTTGATAAGCGAAAACAAAACGCTAAGTGTTTGTCCAGTCAGAAATGACTCAATCCGGCGATGGTCGCCTATGCGCTGCATAATGTCTCCAAATTGCTTCACATCAAAGAATGAAACTGGCAGCCGCATCAGCTTGGACAGGAATTCCGATAAAATAGTCAGATTGAGCCGTGTGCTGATGTGCAGTAGGATCCAGCTGCGCAAAAAGTCTACCGCTGCGGTGCTGCAAAGCAATATCATTTGTGCGATTAATACGAGATAGATAAACGACAGGTTTTGACTGCCGATCCCGACATCTACAACAGATTGCATAAGGATCGGCATCAACAGCGCTAATCCGCTCCCCGCCAGCATACCTAATCCTAACTGACCAATGAGTTTTTTGTAGCCCCACAGGTACCTTAGTAACTGGCCGAAACGAAATCCATTTGCCTTTTCGTCGTCTTCATCATAAAATCGGGATGTCGGTTCGAGCAGTAAGGCAAGGCCCTCTTTGCTGCCGTTATTCTTAAAAGAAAGCCAACGTTTCTCAAATTCTGTGGAGGTGTACGTGATCAGGCCCCTGCTGGGATCTGCGATGTGGAATGTGCGGTGGCCCGTATCTTCGTACCGATTACCCGTCTTGGGGGAGAGATTGGGAGACAGGAGTTCAAATTCATTCGGTACGCCCATCCGATCATCATCAGGGTCGAAAGTTACAGTTGGTTTCCGCCCGCCCCATATTTTACTTAGAAACCTCCGGCTAACCTCATTGTACCGAAATGCTGATTGCCGCTGGCTGATTGCGTACAACACTACGAAATGGTTCTGCCCCCAATGCAGCACGCATGGTAGCGGGGCTTCTTTAATCAGTTTATCGAGCGTAGTTCTGACCCCCACTGATTTAAAGCCTAATGTCTCAGCCGCTTCGGCGATTCCCAGCATCGAAACTCCCTCTCGGCTTATTTGTGCTTTTTCTCTCAGGGTTTGAGCCGTATAATGCTTACCGTAGTGCCTGGCTATCATACGAAGGCAGGTAGGGCCGCAATCCATGCGATCGAGTTGCTGATAATGAGTAAATTTCATGCGTTTTGACCTGGGACAGATCTTTCGGAAAGAAGATTGGAATGCGTCCAAGGCAAACATGGGGCAAGTTCTTGTGAAAACATGTGATTCTTGAGAAGATGACTGGCGAAATGCAGATGGCAGGGATGGGAACCGGTTTGCTTGTTAAAAATCCGATCACCAATTACAAAATCATCCAGTATCCTGCAAATTTCATTTTGTCTGAGCATTGACTTCTCCTGCTCACTTGGTGCTTTTCTTATTTTGTCATAAACTGAAAGATCTGTACCAAAAACTTGAAAAATCTCACAGTTGGTATCCAGTCCAATTAGGCCCTCGGTGAAAAGGAACATTTTCATCCAGCGGTATTGATTACTCCATCGTAAATTGTTATCCACCAGATACCGATGGGAATCTTCGATCGCGTCAAATCTTTGATACAAATCAAGGATATCACCGGCTCTTCCGATAAACCCGCCCGAATTCAAATACCTGAATTTAGAAGGGCAAGGCTTGTGCAGATAGGAGAAAGCACTGTATGGAAAGCAATTTATCTCCGCGGAAAATAGAACGGGAACATCCCGGCTGGAAAACTTTTCAATAATTTCTGCTTCACTAGTCACAAACACGGTGTCATAACCATCCGTGAATAAAACAATCTCGTTACTCGGAACAGCCTGTAAAAACTTGCACAACGAAAGATCTTTCTGACGATGCCCCGGCCACGTGCCATCATGTTCCAGGCATTCCAACTGGTAGCCAAAATAGCGGCATGATTCTGCCAAACCTTTCGCATAGCCTGCATGATCCTTATTGGTTACACAAGTTATTACAATCATTGCTGATCCAGGTTAATTAGATGGTTGAATGGTTGATGTGATTTCAAGCACAATTTCGGCAACGCCCTGGTCTACCAGATTTCGATAAACCTTGATAGTGGCCTCCGTTTCATCCTTCGCTACGACAAATCCTTCGTCCTTTGCTCCTCCGTCATATAATATCTGACAAATAAATTCTCTGTCCGGGTCGGTTTCTACTGCTTTGTGAGTAGTTTCTAACTCTACTATTCTGGATACTATCATTTTTGATTAACTAAATTTTGAATTGCGGTGGCGCCGCCTGTACTGCTTAATTTGGTTGCCTCAATGGTTTTGACAATCCCATTGGCATCAATAATCATATATCTCGGAACCGTTTCATCGGAAAGCAAGAGTTTTCCAAGTGCTGATTTTAGTTTCATCTGGTAATTGAGATGCGAATTCTCCATCCCCATTGCTTTCATTGATTTCCTCCATCTCTCGTTGTCTTCGTCTACAGAAATTGCCAGAAAGTTGATCTTCTCATTTTTGGAGAGCTCATTCACCACAGACTTTGATGCTCGAAACTCTTTGATACACGGTGCGCACCAGCTTGCCCAAAAACTTACGTAAGTTGTTTTCCCTTTTAGCGACGCACTCAAATCCTTCCAGGATATTTTCTCGCCACCGGACGTATGTAGTTCAGAATTAAGTACTTCCAGGTTTGATTTTAAATTCTCTACAATTTGCGGATTCGGGGGAAGAAGATATAACCCACTACGAGCCAGTATGTTTTCCACCATCCACTTGTTTCCGGAGTTTTTTTGAAAATAAGATACAAATGGCTCGTATTCAGCGCCATTCCAGGAGGAGGTTTTAAACTTGTATGTCATCAAAGAATACAAGATGTCATCCCTGTTCGGCCCTGGCATCGATTTGGCCATTTCCAATCGCTGGATGTAGTTTTCGCCTAAATCTCTTCCTAAAAATTCAACGTAGGTTTGCGTTTTTTTCGGCTGCTCGAAATTGTTTGCCGCTCGTGCCATAAATTCACTCCAACTCATGAGTGAATAGGAAAATACAAAACTGTTTCTTAATGAATCCTGTGCATAGAAATCGCCGAAGTCTTTGACATACGCCTGAATACGTTGTTGTGATGATTCATCCCTTGTGTTGTATTTATTGTGCTCCCAAATAAATGAACGGATGAATGCGCATTTGGCATCCCGTTTGAGGAGGTTTACAAATTCTGGGGAAAGTAGAAGTGAGTCGGCTGCTTGGTCTATTTTATCAATCAGCTCATTGAATCTAGACTGTCCCACATCGAGTAGCTGCTCGTATGCGACAGAACCGAAATCCCAATGTTTTCCGAAAAACGGATATGATCTGTTGATTAGTGTCCTGGATAAGTTCCATTCATTTTCACGGGTACCTTTGAAGAAGCAACCGTTATCATTGCAATCGATAGCTAGGGAGTCTCCTGGAAAAACATATAATGGGTATCCAATATCCTTATAGTAAATGGTCAAGCTCCTAACCCCTTCAACTGATAGTTGGTTTGATTTTCTACCTTTTGTAAGATAGAATAGCTCCTTATCATCATTTCTCGTTTTTTGGTCCTGAGCAAAAATCATGTAATTTTTGCTTTCATCAATCGATCCATATTCTAGATAAGCCGAACGAGGATTCTGAGACCTTAGCTTGTTTGCCATCAAAAGGAGGAGTAACAACAAGATAATATTTTTTTCCTTACTCATATTGTTTTCTACTTTTTGGCCTCTTTAATTCAATAACCTGCAAGGTATAACCTCACAGGTTATTGATAAATTATTTAGTAGTCGCTATCGTTTGCTGTTACTTGCAACCAAGGTTTGTGCCGCCTCCTGAGCAAGAATAGCTGTTGCATGCTTCGACAGTCGGCCCGGAGCATTCTCCGGAGACTACATCGCCACCACCATAGTCGCAGCGACAGGTTATAGTTCCACCAACAACATTTTTCATCTCTGACCTTGTCAGAGCAAAAGCACTAAAACTTGACATTGACATAATTTTTGCTAGTTTAAAGTTTAAGAAAATATATACTTGATTTTCGAAAATCCTCACATGATAATTCTATCTTTTTCAGGGGTGGTCAGATACTGGGAAATGCGTTTTAGATCACGAATATTAAACGCCTGTGGTATTTTTATGCCGTCAACATAAACCGTCGGTGTTCCTACTACACCTGCAAGCTCGCACCATGTGCTGTGCATGACGATTTGCTCATTAGTATAATCATAATCAACGTCTTCTTTTTGAGAGTTGATCCATGATTGGGCATTTTGCTGAATATTGGAATACCAGGTTTCCATTAGTTTCCTCCTGTTATCTATCGTCGTACTCAGGAAGAAGTAAGCAATAATCCAGGCTTTCGGCGGCCCCAGGAAGATGAACTGACAATTAAAATTGGTGTTTGTTTCTATAAACTGATCTATCTCACGGTGTAGTTTGGAACATGGGCCGCAGAGCGGATTGGTTACAACAGTGAGCGTATGAAGGGCTTCGGTGTTACCGATAGTGGGGGAGTGCATTCCCTCAAAAATAGGCGGCATCTTTGTTTGGACGCGAAATATCGCCCGTACATAATTCTCATCGAACTTGACTTTCTGTAATTGCCTTTGCACTTCAAAGAGTTGGGTAGATTCGGTGAGCGGCTTTTTAACTAATACCCATATTAATATTGGAATTAAAAAAGAAACCACCAGCAGGCCGATTGAACCACCATTCCAAACCAAGCTCAATTCGTTGAAATGAACTAAGACTATAACAAATTCTACCCAAATCAGGCACTGAATTGACATGCACAACAAACACCATTGTCGCGCTACAAATCGCTGGTACCATACTGAGTATACTGTATATGGCACTGCCGCCAAACTTAGTAGATACAGATTGCTAACAAGCACATTGTTTCCTGAAACAAGCGCAATCGTTAGGTAGAGGAAGCCACCTGAAAAATAAACAAATCCCACGTCAGACCATGAGAGCCACTCTGTTATCCGGGATGCTTTTGATTGAAGTATACTGTTACAGTTACTCTTATTGCTCAATTGACAGATGTTTTGTAGAAAAGGATTATGGGTATCCAGGCTTTGCAACAATATCAAACCACTGACGATCATTCCCAAAAGTTTCACACCGATGAGCAGATTGACTGAAAATGCGTTGGGGACAATGCTATTCCAATTCAAAACAAAAATGATTCCTAAGCAAATGACCGTACCTAGAATGAGAAATGGCGCTCTGGCATTGCTAAAGTATTGTTCAACTATTCTTTTCGAATAGTGTTCTTCACCGGATCGTTCATTTGGCTCTAAAAGAAGTGTTAACCCATCCCATTTCGCCTCGAACTGACTTAGTGTATCTTTCTGCCAGCCGTTTTCTGTATCAAACCACTCAACAGTATCCTGGTTAATAGACTTTAATGGGGCGAGAATACCACCCCGTACATTGACGTAGGCGAGTGATGGAAGCGGAATCTCTTTCAACTGGTGAGCCGGTAGGCGCACCGCCATATTTGGAATCTTCCATTCTGTGAGGGCGTCGCTTATAGAAGCCACGCTTGGAAAGTCAGGGTGCAGAACCATCTCTTCCTTCAAACCTTTGGAAGATACCCGCGCATTGATCTCCGACAAAAGGTGCTCAACAGCCTTTAAGGCATTCTTTTCGGTGTCGTTCAGTTTCATCAGTTGAGGACTATTTGATTAAGTGTATCCTTTAATTTGTCCGAAGAGTAATTCGTTGAGCATTTTTGCTGTAATTGCCTGATATTGTTGCCATATATAGGGTTAGCCAACAGCTCCTGCATTTTCCATTTCATGTCTTCGCTGCGTTCGTGCTGAAAAACACCCCTTAGTCCTAATCCATGGTGTTCGACTTTGAATCCATTCCCATTCTGATCATAACGCAGGTCCAAAGGATATACTAGCATGGGTATTCCAAAATGAATACTTTCTTTAATCGATCCTAGACCACCGTGAGTTACAAACAAGTCACTATGTCTCAGTACTTTCAATTGAGGTACTCGACTAAACATGTGTATATTGGTGGGTATATTCCTTTGAAATTTCAGCGTTTGGATGACGAACTTATTGACCGAGAGAATTACTTCGACGTTTTCGAGCATCTTAATGGCATTGAGCAGCTTGTCGAGAAATTCCACCAATGCCCTGTCAGAGCCCTGATAGAAAGTGCCAAATGTGCAATAAATTAGCCGCTTACCCGCATTCTTTTTCACGATAATCTGCTCAAACTTTTGGTCAAATGATGGATCTAATTCTGTATCATTCCGATTTGAACTGATGCATAAACCGAAATAATGCTGATTGGGTTTGCGTACTTTGGGTGATATTTCTAGTTCTAGGGGTGCAAGCAAAATTTCGGTAATATTGTCAAAAAGAAGTGCGCTCGTTTTATCTGTCGCTACGGGATATTTGACAGAGAATGCACCAATACTTATTAACTGCCTAAATTGCCTTTCCATCGCCTTGCGAATGCAATAGTCAAATGGTTTATATACTAAACTTTTTATTGAAATTTTTTCGGCTTGTATTCTGCTGGCTGTATCGGCTACTTCTCCTGGCCAATTCCCCTGTTCGACTGTTGGGAAGCCATCGACACGATAAGTCGATAACATTGGGTTTATGAACAGTAACTTCGTATTCTTATATTTTTCATGTAAGACTAAGATATCAGAGCTGCTGAAGATATCAATAAATATCACTGTGGGATTGATCGAATCAATAATTTTACACAGCTCATTTTTTCGGAATTCGTAAATCTCATTTTTCCAAACACTTTTTAATGTTTCCCATTTGCCGGATTTTCTTTTTTGCTCATGAATATATTGACTCTCCATCCCTTTCGCTACTCTGTATATTTCTGTTCTTATAGCATTGTAGCCGTGATTGGTAACTATTTCAGCCAACACATCACTTGTTGTTGCGAAGTGAATTAAATATTGCTTTGAAAGTATATCCGCCAAATAAAGTGCGGGCACGATATGGCTTCTTATTGGCGCTGTAATAAAAAGTATACTTTTTTGCATTGGTTGGCACTGTGTACACAACAAATGTATATTTAATCTTTTTATTATGCCATTTTAATTTCCGACCAATTTGCATGGATTTTCCGACCAAATGTATTGATGTGAAATTTATATGGTGTGCGAATTGAGCAAATCAATTTGCATTATTTGTCGGTAGATAAGAGGCTAGATTTGCGATTTAACCTTTGTTTTTGGGGTATAGATATTCAAAGGAATATCTTTCGGTTAGTTTTGATCCTTTTTTAAATCTTTTAGTAGCTCAAAGTGTTCCTGGTAATCTTTCAGGATTTTTCTAACATCATTAGCATTCCAGAGATGCGAAGATTGATTTTGGTCCGGCATTGCCTCTCCGGTTAGATAAGATATCATATCGACTGGCGTCATTTTAAATGCATCTGCTAACCGGAAAAAATGTTTGAGTGAAGGCGAGGACTTTTCGTGTTCCCAATCCAAGTATGTTGTGTGAGATATTCCGACTTTTTCGGCAATCAACCTTGATGAGACTTTGTGATGATCTCTTAGTTTTCTCAACAGCGTTCCAATTTCCATGCGTATATCGTTAGATGTAGTCTAATTGCGCAAATGGTTAATCATTTGCTTTTTCGTAGAAAAGTTACTTTTGGGGTTAGGACGAGTGCTGACTGATCTATCAGGTAAATTGGGTGCATATGAAGTGTCACAATTTTAAGAAAAAATATTCACTTTGTATATCATAGTATACTTTTTTGTCATGAACCGAGGGTTGTAGCATAGTCTATTATACTTTTTTGTCATGTGATTTCTGATCCTTCTGTTCTCCCTAATGCTTCAATAAGCGCCCACAGAGCTGTACTTTGAGCTGTGACTTGAAGGGATGTCCTCCCAGGTTGCCGCCTGAGAGTGTGTGTGACAGGCTTTCAAGGGGCTACAACATGCTCCCGATTTTGCAGATTATCCACAGTTCTTGAAGAGATCATCAGATCACATTTGATATGACCGCGGAATTGCGCCGGAAGGAATCTCAGCAGTTTGAAGTTGGTAAGCTTATCACCAGGTTTAATAAGAATGTTGCTTTATTACAGCGTTACTTTACGGTAACGTCTTACGAGTATGTGCAAAAAAGGAGGAAATTGACCTAATCAAGGCAGGTATCGTCAAAGAGGGGATGTCTTCATCAATGGTTTTGGGAAAGAATTAGGTTTAGCAAACGGTACAAAATTCGCGCCTCAGGCAAGAACTTAGCGTATGTCAACGACAAATAAAATCGGATTGGGCGGAAGCTGTCATTGGTGCACCGAGGCTATCTTTCAATCATTGAAAGGCGTGCTCCATGTTAGCCAGGGATGGATATCGTCTGACGACAATCCGGCTATCTTTTGCGAAGCTGTCGTGGTCGAATTTGATCCGGCCCGAATATCTCCGAAAGCATTGATAGAAATTCACCTCCATGCGCATACCTGCACTTCCGAACACTCCATGCGTGCCCAGTATCGATCTGCCGTTTACACATTCAATGATGAGCAACTTTCTTCTGCAAAACAGGCGATTGAGCGATTGCAGGCGGATTTTGACCGACGGATTATTACCGAGGTGGTTCCATTCGGAATGTTTAAGCTCAACGATGAAAAGTACTTAAACTACTATCTCAAAAATCCTGAAAAACCTTTCTGCAAGACATTCATCGATTCCAAGCTGAAAATATTGTTAAGGCGGTTTTCTGGTATAGTGGTCGATAGCCAGTCAGATCTCATTTCAAAGTCTTGCCCTATTTGATACACTCGCCGCTGTGTCGAAGGCTTGTGATCGATCAGGACATTGTGAAACGTTGTCGATGTTCAATCGCCATCGTACAGATCTTTCCATCTTCAAAAGTGTAGATATGTGACAGTCTGGAATTGCTCATCACTACACCATCTAAATCTTTGATGACCTGGCGGACTTCAATCGCTATCCCGCCGTCGGGGCTGGTCTCAAATGCGAGTGGTTCCACCGTCGGATCGATTTGTTCCCATTGCCGCAGCCAGTACGCCCGCACCTCTTCGTGCCCGCGCAGATAACCTCCTTCCCAGCCATTCGGCCAGCTTACATCTGCATGCATTTGTGCTAAAACTGCGTCGATTTGGCGCGCATTAAAGTCCTGATATAGCTGGCGAAGTAGTGCTTGATGATCCATGATTTGTTGTTTTGATTCAACAAAGCTAGGTGCCTCTCCGGATTATGATTGTCGGCTATTGTTGAGATATAATGTCAAAAACCGACCTGGCGAGGATTTTGTCTAATTTGCTTCGGATATGAGCAACGGTCCGCTTGAAAAGAATGAACAATGAAAGGTATCAAGAAACAAGACTTGCCGGAGAAAAACTGCATCGTGTCTAACTCGCCTTCAAGCATCTTCTCAATGCCGCGTTTTTGTAACTGCCCTAGAAAGCCGTAAAGCGCCTCGCGGCTTTTGAACTGTTTTAAAAAATCATCGGTCAATAAGTATTCTGGTCTCATAAACTCTGCTTTGTTAAAAGTAAAAAATCGGGATCATAAACCCCGATTCTTCACTTACACAGTTTTTGAGATAGTGTCTTAAAACATGATACAATCACCTGTCTTTTTGTACACGCCGCCGGATCTTAATGAAAAGTTTCCCTTAAAATCTATTTTGAAAAATATAGATTCGTATGTCTCAGGGCAACCTTCATACTTTAGTAAATTCAATTCATAGCCTGTCTTTGTCTTAGCATAGGATCCCCCTCTTTTATTCATCGTTTAATTCACCATTTAATCATTCAACCTTCGCTATTCAAAGTACTTCTCGCGTAACCGTCCAGCTGGGATTCTGAATTTAGCTGAAGGTTGGCCACGCAATCAATGAACCGCTGAAGGATTAGATACTAGCATCTCCTCGCACTAATCCCAACGAAAGTTTGCTAGCAGGAAAAACTTTTTATATAATATTCTTATATATTATCCAACGATCGAATAAAGTTGTAGTTATTGGATCTGGTAACAATTGTACGATTTTACCAAGTCAATAGTTGTCTCATTTATTGTGAGAAATTTTTGACAACATCCTCTCAACTACCGGAACCTGGTTGATTGGCGAACCGTTAAGCGTCACCGCCTAAATCTAGCTATATGCTTGTCATGTCAACCAGACTTATGCGCCTATCAGTTTTCGCTTAGAGCACCATGGTAAGCCACACACTCAAATGCATTGATTGTACTGTTTAACATTTTTTATATTGGTTTGAAAAGGTCTTTGTGGTTGCTTGCGCCCAAAATCGAGCCATGACCAACACTTTAAGATTCTTGTATTTAATTACCATTAGCTTTACAGTGCTTTTTACACCGATGAAATCAGATGCTGCGGTTTGCTACAAAGAAATAAAGACAGCTGATTCCACCTATGGCGAAAAGGTAAAGCAAGTTAGATCGCCAAGTCCCCGGACCGCTGCTAAGTTGGCGGTTATTCCAGGCTTAGGTCAGGTCTACAATAGAGATTTTTGGAAGATTCCGATCGTATATGCGTCGTTGGGCGGAAGTTTGGTTGCTATTCATTTGAATTCAACCAAATATCAGGATTTTTTGAAAGCGTACTTGGCATTCTATAATCTTGGTGATGGAAGCCTGAACCAGGGGGTAACAGCCGACACGCGGATCCCAGTTGTGGTGCGCAATCTTTTTAATACGAAAAGCGTAGTGAAGTTATATACAAGAGATCAGGTCGCGAGGAAAAAGGATGTGTGGCGAAGATACAGAAATGTTTCAGTTCTAGTCTCAGGCATAATCTATGTGCTAAGCATCATTGAGGCCAATGTCGCCGCTCATCTTAAAAGCTTTGATGTTTCCGACGACCTTACCCTTCAAATCCTACCTGAACCAGTCACACAGCCTGGGATCATTTCCGGTGCCAATATTCGAATTGTTCTTAGTTTTAAGTAATTGGTTTCCGCGGAAAAAGACCACGTGGGATAGCGCTGCGATAGAATCTCCGCAACCAATCAAAGGCGTTCATGTAAAAGATGGAAGCAAAGCTTTCTGAAAGTGCTCCCGTTTAAATTCTCCGAAATCCCGATTTGAAATCTGCACATTGTTTGCGCTGCGAATTATTACCTTAAATTCTAGTTTTCCAGATTCGTTTGACTAAACAATACCTGCGTTTGTTGCCAGCGGCCTGGCCCGCTTTAGTCTTCGAACAAATTCCAGCAACTTACTCGCTGCGCAGACTTTTCACTGGGTTCATCAATGCAGCCCTGATACTCTGGAAGCTCACTGTGATCAGTGCTATGGAAGCGGCGAGTATTCCGGCCAGCACAAATACCCACCAGTCGATACTCGTTTGATAGGCGAAATCCTGCAACCATTTGTCCATAGCAAACCAGGCGATGGGCGACGCTACGACAATGGCAATGAGGATCAATTTTAAAAAATCCTGCGAAAGCAATGCAACAACGCCCGCGACTGTTGCGCCGAGCACTTTCCGCACGCCAATTTCCTTGTTACGCTGCTCGGCCATAAAAGCCGACAAACCGTACAATCCCAGACAGGATATGAAAACTGCCAAACCAGCGAATAAATTGAATATATCACCCATTTGCTTCTCGCTCCGGTACAAATTATCCAGGTCCTTATCCAGAAAACCGTATGTAAATGGATAAGCAGGGTTGAGCTGACGATTGATATTCTCTAACGCAGCGATAGCCGCCTCGTTACTGCCCGCCTGGGTCCGTACAATCACAAAACCGCCCCATTTGTTAAGCCTGAGTACAAGCGGCTCTACCGCATATTGCAGGGATTTAAAATGAAAATCCTTCACTACCCCGATGATCCTCCCCTTCGTTTCACTGAACACAATATCCTGCCCTACCGCATTCGCGAGGTTCATTCCCATGATCTGCATTGCTTTCTCATTGATGATGTAGCTGGAACTGTCTCCTGAAAACGCACGGGAAAAGCCCCGGCCGGCGAGCACCCTGGTTTTGAAAACAGACACAAAGTTTTCGTCTACATCGAGCGAGGGAATAATTACTTCATTCCGCGCAACTTGTCCAGGCCATTCCAGATCCGTCGTGCCCGAAACAAGGGCAGTGGGCAGGTCAGAAATAATGGAAAAATTGGCAGTGAGGGGATCCTGCGACAATGCACCTTTCAGACTTTGCTTTTTTGCCCCGATCTCACCCGTCATTGGCACGTAGAGCAGGTTGGATTTGTCGAAGCCCAGGTTCCGGTTTTTGATAAAATTCAGCTGTTTGTAAACCACTGCGGTTCCCACGAGCAGCACTATCGCTACCACAAACTGGGCTACTACCAGTCCGTTGCGAAAGAAAAGATTGGCTCCTGCAACCCTGATTTTACCTTTCAATACTTTTACCGGCGCGAACCCCGAGAGAAACAATGCGGGATAGCTCCCGGAAATCAGGCCTGTCAAAACTGCAATTCCGGAAAGGCTTGCCCATAATTTACCGTCAAGTAAGTGAATGGTAAGTGCCTTTTCGGTCAGCATTTTAAATACAGGCAGCATCAGGACTACCATTCCTACGGCAATAAAAAGGGAGAGGAATGAAAAGATCAGCGACTCGCCCAGGAATTGGAGCACCAGCTGGTAACGTCCTGCGCCCACTACCTTACGCAGCCCTACTTCTTTCGCCCGGCGTTCCGAGCGCGCAGTAGCGAGGTTCATGAAGTTAATGCAGGCTACAACCAGGATAAAAATTGCAACAACAAAGAAAATATTGACATACTGAATGTTACCGTGCCCGGCCAGGTCAATTTGCAGGTCGGAATGCAAATGAATGTCAGTCAAAGGTTGCAGCTGAAAACCGATTTTGAGTGTTTGTCCATGTGCCTTATAAATCTCAAACATCCGCGCGGTGAGCTTGTGCAACCCCGGCACCGACCTGTCCGCGTTTTCAGCTAGCTGGAAATAAGTATAAAAATTAAAATTCCCCCACGTATCTGTTTTTAGGTCGTTGTCGGTTCTGGCAAGGTTCGACATCGGGATGATAAAATCAAACTGCAAATGCGAATTGGCACGCGCATTGGCCAGCACACCCGCCACTTTGAGATTCTCGCCATTGTTTCTCCGGAGGATTTTGCCCAGAGCATCCTCATTCCCGAAGTATTTTGCGGCCATTTCGTCCGTAATCAGCAGCGCGCCGGGATCGCTCAGCGCGGTGGCGGCATTCCCTTTGAGCAAGGGAAAAGAAAACACGCTTAGAAAATTAGAGTCGGCAAAGAAGACGCGCTTTTCTTCGAACTTCTTGTCGCCTGCTTCAAAAAGGCTGGTAACAGGCTTGCTCAGCCGCACACTTGCTTCAATTTGCGGCATTTGCTGCTGCAAGCCGCGCGCCAGGCCGGCCGGAGTCACAGCGGCTTTGAAATCACCTGCATTGCAGGTGAGCCGGTAAAGCTGGCCGGCTTTTTCATGAAACCGGTCGTAGCTCAGCTCGTTTTGTACCCACAGCAGGATCAGGATACTGCACGCCATGCCAATGGAAAGCCCGGCGATGTTCAGACCCGAGTACACTTTCTGACGGACAATGTTCCGCCACGCGATCTTGAAGTAATTTTTCAGCATATCAGGATTCAGGGGAAATGGTTGATCGGATTCGGAGGCGTCTTGCCGCCGCCGGACAAACGGAGGCAGGACAGAAAAGACATTTAGCACGTAGCGCAGTAATGCCTGTGCTTTCCCGGATCGCCGGTACCAGTAAGCATAGAGCTCATCCAGGTCGCCTTCCGTTTCTTCCAGCGTATTGCCCGGATGCAGCAACCGAAGCACGTTCCTGGCCCAGCGGGGTGGTTGTGGGGCGATCATATCGAGCTGAATTTGAATGTTTGATCAGGCAGCATTTCCCAGAGTTTGCTCCGAAGCTGCTGAATATCCCGCGCCGCGCCGCTTCCAAGGGCAGTAATTCTGAAAAGCCGCTTTCGCCTCCCTCCGCGCTCCATGGTCGCACCACCCAGTTCCGACTTCACGAAGCCTTTTTCTTCCAGGCGGATCAGCGTGTTGTGAATGGCGCCCAGCGTTACGATGCGGCCGGTATGCTGCTCTATCTCCTGACTAACAGTCATTCCGTAAGCCTGACCGTCGAGAATGGCTATCATCAGTAAAACGAGTTCTTCAAATTCTCCGAGATAGGTACGTCGCATCGGCTCGTCGCATTAGTTTATATTTTTTAGTACAAATGCGTGCCAATATAAAAAAGGGCTAGCATAGGCACTAAGGGCACTTTTTAGAAGGAATCAGATTAGAAATTCCGTTCGCAAAAGGACGTAGGTGTTCGTTATCGGACATTGCTACAATCGCCGGCAACCATTCTCCGTAAATATCAGCGTAAGTGTCATTATGAGATTCCTGTTCCGCATGCACCCATGTTGCCTATGCCGTGATTTGTAGTCCGACAAGCTCAAATAAATCTGTCTTACAGGCAAAAATATCTGATGTGGTCGTCTCAAATAACCTGGGAAATATGTGACAATAGCAATACAGATGCTTTAAATTAGTTGATGGGTGAACTGTTGAGCGCCAATATATTAAGTTAGCCTTATCGTTGTCCCATCAACCTATGAGTTCCAAGGTTGACATCTTTCTAGCCGACACTGCGTAACGGTAGATTCTAGGAATGGAGTATATAGTTCATCATACTACTTCAACGGCCCATATAAAGCATTATCACCGTGATTTGGACGCGGAATGTTGGTTTAAGTTGGTTCCTGTTGTATTGTTTAATTGACCTGAGGGCATTGGGAGAGGTGGAAAAGCCCAAGGCGGTCGCGGTAAATGTTGCAAGAATGGATGAAGCAGTGCAAGCAGATGGAGGCAAATCGAAACAAATTCCGTAACGACAATAGCGAGTGTTGCCGGAGGTTGGACAGGGGCAGCCATAGGTGCATAGTTGTAAAATTGAAGTTTTGGACATCGCATTCTGGGAATCTCCGAAGCAAGGACCCAAAACGATTTGTCTGCTGGTTTCGCTAACAGCGCTAATTTTGTCGACGCAATTCCTGCGTTACAAAAGGCACTCCGGCACATCATGATGATGAACATGTTGACGATGGATGGACGGAAAGACAATATGACCAATCTTTATGAGGATTGTCACAAACTTGTACATGGCGATAGTCAATAACAATACAACACATGGTAGATAGAGCAGCACTTATTAAAGCTATTCAAGCTAATATTGAGAATTACGGATACCACGTGACAGTAGTTACCGGTTTAAATTTACCGAGATTCTCATACACCATAGGTTGCAAAGAAAATTTCGGTTTAGAAATTATTTTTGCTGGTGGTGAATATTATTCAGAGAACGATATTAGAGTTATTACCATTAAAATAGTAGACGAGCTTGAAAAACGGAAGGATTGGAAGACGGTAAACGTAGAGCTTGGCTTGTTGGGTTCTTTCTCACTTTCGAGCGTTGATAAGTCTTGGAGTAGGTTGGTTGCGTTAGGAGCATATGACTTTTACGATCAGGATGATATTCAATTTGTTCAAATTTTGCCCGATAAAGAGCATATTACTATGGATATTCCCGATATGTCTATGAAGTTCGATTCTTGTTTTAACCCAGTTTGGCAGTGGTTAATTCGAAATTGGGACTATTCTGTTCCTCGTAACTCTACTGCCGTAACTAACCTGAAGGTCCTCCGCGGAGAAAAAGCTACCGAAGCTATGAGGTGGGAAGTAGATCAATGGGAGATATTTTCAGGTGCTGGCCCAGATGTTCCGAAAGAGGATCTTCGCGTAGTGCCACTGGGAGTGTTATTGGGTATTGATCAATCTCTCGAACAAACGATTCACTTACAAGTTGGAACTGGGTTATGGCGTGATCCCGTTCATCTTGTTTGGAATTCTTGGACCCAAACTTAGCGCATTATGCAAGATTGTACCTGAACAGCGCTAGCCAAACTAGGATCCGGCCTTACTGACTTTCGATTTGGTAAGAATGAGATAATGGAAGTCAACAATTCTGGATTTCTCACGTATTTCCTTTCATCCAAAGGGGTTCTTATTAGCGCCTGATGCGTCGGACTTCACCCAGTGAGAGTTCTTGCTTGAAGCATTTCTCCCGACGGCTGGCAGCTGCATTCCAGGCTTGTCTTAATAGATCAAACAATTTCGTCAGCTGTTCCATACCTGTGTGAACGGGTAGCGACGGATCAGCTTTTCAGTTGTTTGATACCAGATTTCCCGAAAAACAATTCCATTGTCTTGTCAAAGCATCTAGCTATTTCTACATTCCCTATATACTCACTTAGACAGATTTAATTATGCGGAATATTTATCTTCTACTATTTTTTGTCTCACATCTAAATGAGTGAATCTACAAATAGTATTCCCTATTTTGCAGGAACTTTATTTTAAACCGTTAGCACTATTTTATGACTTCCATCCCCAAGTTTCAAAATCGGGTAAAATGGTTAGCCAGTTCTGTAACAATCGCATTTTTATCGTCTTTAGCCCAAATAGCTGACGTGCAGGAGGAATACAGGCTATATTTACTAATTTTTGAAATACTTGCCTTGACACTAGCTGCCGGCATTCTGATAGTCGTGGCAGTAGATGGATGGTATCTGAAAACTTGGCCTTCGGGCATCCCCATGGCATTATTGGTCATATCCACAATTTCTTACATAGCATTGATTTGTTGGTTCAATGGGTATTTGTTTAAAAGAAGCGTTATAAATGCCGTGTTTCTGGATGATTTCAGCAGCATGCGTCTACGGCTTTTCGAAGATGGTAAATATGTCTTAATCGATGATTGGATGTTCGGCACTAATAGATATACAGGTCACTATTCATGGAACGGAGACACCATCAAGCTACCGTATCCGCCAATTCCCGGACGAGATTTTATCGCTTTAAAGATGCTGGTCGACAGAAAAGCGCGGCGGATATACTTCAGACGCAAGATAGACGGTAGCTATGAAAGAGGATTCTACTACTTCGAAATTGATTAGGTACAGCATTGATGCACTCTCAAAACCTCGAAAGCTCCGGAATAGGTGGTTATGCCTTGCCACTAGTCATTGTCTAAGATTGTCTCGCAAAACCTGGGGGAAATGTGTGACAGTAGTTGTTGAGATGCTAGGAAGCGGTTGACAGGTGAACAGTCTATCAGCGGTGCTTGATCCTAACTGAACGGTTGTCCCCTCAACCGGTACCGCGGATCGTCATTCGTAGGCCTGTGTTCTCGCTTGCTGACCAGCATCTATAGGGTTAATCTTACCTGAATAGCCTGGGGAAGACGATATTGGGCTGATCTGCCGGAGCGTTGCCCGGGACAATGGGCCAGCGGGCTCGGATTACGCGCGGAAATGGCTGGAATAGGACATGGCAGAAAATGCGATGGAGCTGGCCGGGTACCGGCAGCAGTTGCGTAGGTAGGGGCTGGATACTGGGAAAGATAGGTCACTTAATATTGGATTATAGGAGGGCTGATTAGTACGCATGGTTCACTCAGGTATAACTCGTTGAAATTCAGAATAATGAATGATATCTTTTCTGAATTTCAACCGATCAACGGGTTAATAACCTGTGCACGATTTATTACATACGGAGATTAAAAGCGTTTTCCAATTGACAGTAAAAATTGTGGAAATAAAACATCGCCATTAGTGTCCAATTGAAGGCCCGTTGTCGCACCGATGACCCAATTGTTTTTAAAATTATGTCTGGCAAATATTTGTAAGGTTCCTCCAGCTGACACTGTCCGTTGCGGTTCTGTGTTTCGATTAATTCTTAACGGCAACGGATATCCTGTAAGTGCGGGAAAAAGAACTTCCCTGTCATCCGCTAAGGACGAGGATTGGAAGCGCGCTACTACTCCAGCCTTACCGCCTATTTCAAATTTGTTTGTTCTTAAAAAGTAATATCCTACTTTTCCTACAACCTGTACGGCTGCAATAGTGTATCTATACGACAAATCCTGTTCTGGTAAATTGTCCGGTTTTACTTTCAAAATGTCAGCACCATCATGTATAGTAGTGGCCAATTCGGTTGACCATAAAAACCTTTGGTTAAATATTCTTTCATATTCCATACCTATCATCAAGCCATATCTGTCTCCTGTACCAAGTTTTGCCAGTCCAATATAACTACTAAAAAATTGATTAGGAATCGATTGAATTCTTTGGGCAAACGATGAATTTATAATGAATAGGCAAACGAAAATTATTTGTATTTTTCTCATATGGTCATTTTACTGTCGGGACTGGAAATAGGATCCGGTCCCAACAATATATACATTGATTAAAATCTCCTTTTGAAATTCATGAAACTTATTTGATATACCTGAGTTGCTGGATCAGTAAACTGAACCATTGAAAGTCCAAAGTTATTGTCATCAGCCCCATGGTTAACAGTGTAGGATATCGCAGGGAGTCCATTGGAAGATGGGACCGAAACTGTAGTAGAGGATGTCCCTCCACCATCTCGTTCCCACCAGTTCTCGATCGTATAGTTGCCCCAATTACTAGTATTCCAGTTGCCGGCCGAGTGTCCAATTTCGTGCCATACCTGATTTCTGAAGTTCTTCCGTTTAAGTTTTCCGAAATCTCGATTTGAAATCTCCACGTTGCTTGCGTTGCGAATTATTACCTTAAACTCTAGTTTTCCAGACGTCCAGTGCTCAATTGCATTTAAGTCAGTTACTTGAATGATACCGGCATATTCTGCACCACCATTAGTGCGAGCTCCGTACTGTTCAACATTTTCGTCGGTTCCAATTACAAAAACGTCATTTTCCCAAGCATAGTCCTCGTCCACCTTTTGAACAAAAAACCAAACACCGCTATGCGGAGATTGAACCATATATCCATTTAATGCAAGCGGTGGAGTATCAGGGAGGTACCCAGATGAAGTTCGGCCGCCAGCATCTGCCCCAGCAGTAATTGCGTCTGCTTGAAGTACGGCGAGAGGTTCTGATGTTACTACGTCTGATACTCTTGCCGTAGGGTTCTCAACCATATTCTCTTCTATTGTTTCAGCTCGCGGATAGAAAATGAGCGGTTCATTGTTGTGAACTAGCGGTTTTATTTGCTTGACCAGTGTCTGGAGCCGTTGCATAGAGGCTTTATATTTTTCTTGGTCTTTATAGTTTGAGATAATATCTATAATGTAAACATTATAATCGCCATGCTTCTGTTTTAAGCATTCTTCTAATACAAACTGTCTGAATTGAGGTTCTTTGGCTAATGACAAAACTTCAACCATGACCTTTAGTTGGAGTTCCCTCAATGGGCTATTAACAACGTCAAGTGGAGTGTCATCCGTTTTTTGAGTCAAGGGCAGTTCATTCTGGCAACCTGTAAATAGTAATCCCAAAAAGAAGGCCGCAATCGGCAAAGGCCTTAAAATTTTTAGCATAGTTTTGTTAATTGAGGTGAGAATAAATGAAACCTTCACAATATAAACACTTCTTATTAACTAAGAATTAATTTATTTCATATAGTAGAATTTATTCGTATAAATGTTATTGATTGGTCACAAGAATGAAGCGAGAAAGACATTGACCATCAATATTTAAAAAATCCAACCCCTTTCTTTTTATCAGGCGAATGTGAAAACAGGACAGAAGCGGGAATATGCCGGAGGCCCCGTTTAGATAACTCATTTTAAATGAGAAAACATAGAACAAGCCCTCGCAGGGGATTTTGGCCAAGTTCTTCGATTTGTGCAAGGAGACGGGACTTTTATAATTGTGGAAAAGTGTTTATAGCTACATTTGCCCCGGTGGTAGACGAGCCAATCAGGCAGGATATGCATCCCAATAGATTTTGAGAATAACTGTATTATGAAAACACTTATTTCCGCTTTTTTCCTGCTCATCGCGCTTCTACATTTCGGTTGCTCAGAAGATGCTGATCCAGTTGAAGTGCAGTTGCCTATATCTGGGAAATGGCTATACAAGGACAACATAGAACCTGGGTGTGATTCACTCATTGGCAGTATAATCGAAATTAAAGGTACGAGCGCCAGAATTGTCTCGGTTCCTCCAAATCCCTCTGAATTTAAAACTGGGGACACATTATTTTCGGATATAAAAGCTGATCACACCCAATTTTTGGGTACGGGTTATATTTTAACCCCAGTCGGATGGCGTAAAAGCGAGGCTATCGTAGTCAGAATTATATTCAGTGGTAGCGGGCAGGAAATGCATATAATCTATTCCGGCACCGATTGTAATGCAAAACAGCATTGGGTTAAAGAGCCTTAGGATGTAAGTGGTATACTTACAGTTCTTTACAGGGACATTCGCCAATTTTGCTGATCGCTCGTTCGGCCAAACATCTATGGATTTTGGATGATAAATGACTCAGACAAATACAAAAAGAGTTCTTACAGCCTTTTTTTTGAGAAGAAGGTCAAAGAAGCCAGATCCAGTAAAGGAAAAGGGAAGCTGATCCAAGTCAATCCGGAGAATGTATGGGAAAGTATCGAATCCGGATCGGAGCTCGATAGCATGGGGATTAACATACAACCTATTTGATTTCTAAACGAGCGCATCTTTATCCGGACAGCATCAGGTGAAGAGCAAAGTATGCCGCTGGAGTGGCTTTCTAGGCTTTCGAATGCTACCCAGGCAGAGCGCGAGCGGTTCGAACTTTCCCCGTTTGGGATCCACTGGCCGGATCTGGACGAAGATTTGAGTTTTGAAGGGTTTTATACTTATTCGAAGAATTAAAGCGACGTTGTTGGCACTTAAGCTTCGACCATTGTCATATTTATGCTTAGATTTTTTAACGCGCTACTTACAACTTTACTGGCATCAACTGCCTTGTTCTCATGCATTAACCAATTTGGAATGGCTGGCCCTACTATCGGCGGGGAAAAGCGGAAAAATAAGGTGGCGCCGCCATATGCGTTTAGTAAGTCAATGTTTGACTATCGTAAGGAGCGGGGCTATTGGCCCAAATCAGAAATGGACTTTGGTGCCTATAACGGCCAGGTTATACGGAATTTATACCTGGAAGATTTCAAGGAATGGTACCTGGGGAAAAGCAATGAAGATAGCCTATATGTTCATTTCACACATGCCCCTGTAACTTCAAACGGCCATGTAGGGGGTATACCGATCCCAGTTAAAGACGTGGAAATTAAAACCTTGTATGTGTTTTCACAAGGTACGGTCAACACGGTACGCGAGAAGGGTGGAAAGAATAGTAAGTAGCAATTAAAATAGACGATGAAACGGATTTTGTTCATTATTGCGCTAAGTGCGAGCCTAAGTGTCTGTGACTTGTTTGAAACCCCAGAATGGCACAACTGGCGGCTGGCGGCAAATTGACGAAATAGTCTTAGAAAACCAGAGTGAACTAGATTTAACTGATAATCTGCCTTAAATAACCTCCGATCTTCGAGACCGGTTTGGATTTGCAACTTATTGGGTCGATATTTTCTCTGCCATCTGCTTGGCCCGAACATTGTTTGTATCCAACTCATATGCACGGTTGTAGTAACGGCGGGCAAGCTCTGTTTTACCCTGTAACAGGTAGGCCTCAGCCAGGTCGTCAAAAGCCTTTGAAGAAGAAGGGAAAGAATCCACGTTCAGCTGGTAGATCGCGAGAGCTTCTGCGGGGTGGCCCGACAGAAGCAGGCTGTAACCTAACTGGCTGAACTGATAGATAAATTCCTGTTCACCATACTCAGCCAGCCGCTCCTTTTTCAATGCTGCATATTTGACTTTGGCTGCGGCTAATCCCTTACCTTTCAAGTCTGCCGCGACCAGATCCTTCAGGTCGGGTTCGGGCAAATCGTAAGGCAATTCATACAGGATGCTGCGAAGTCGGTTCCGGACGAAGCCCAGTTTAGCTTCATTAGTGTTGGTTAATAGAATAATCAGGTTTTGATCGTCTATTGAGCGGGAAATTAATGTGTTGAAGCCAGCGTTTGCCCCGCCATGCTCGACAAAGGTGAGCGTATCATGGGTACGTGGATGTTCCCACTTGCGGACATTAAATCCATAGCCATAATTATTAAGGTAGGCAGTAAACATGCCGCGTTTCAGAGAGTCTGGCAATAATTGTTGGCCGTAGAGGGCGCGGTCCCATCGGTAGAGGTCGTCAATAGAGGAATAGATTCCTCCCGCACCCAGCGAGAGCGAATTGTCGAAATAGGCGGCCTGAATATAGCCGTCAAGCGGCGCC
Source organism: Dyadobacter soli (assembly GCF_900101885.1). Lineage (GTDB taxonomy): Bacteria > Bacteroidota > Bacteroidia > Cytophagales > Spirosomataceae > Dyadobacter > Dyadobacter soli. Next base: position 27,367 of record NZ_FNAN01000020.1, read on the forward strand.
CAGCGATATCCCGTGGCTAAGCGCGAAATTACCTGCTCGTTGGGAACGTAACCCGTTTGTGCCATACCCAAGGGGCCAGTTATCTGTTCAGAGAGGAGTTGCGCATAGGATTTCCCGGTGACAGCTTCCAGAATGGCTGCCAATACCGAGTAACCTGAGTTGGAATATCCAAATTTACTACCAGGTTCGAATTCCAGGGGCAGGTTTTGAAAAATGGCCAGCAACTCATCGGAGGTGAGGCGGCGGTGGGCGTACCGGGTGTCGAAGTCGGGAAGATTGGTGACATCTGAAATGCCAGATGTATGATTTAGGAGTTGATGGAGCGTTATCCGGCGGCCAATTGCAGCGGGATAGTTAGGCAAATAGTCCGCTATTGTCCCGTTGAGCCGCAATTTACCGCGGCTGACCTGCTGTAAGATCAGCATGGCGGTAAACTGTTTGCTAACAGAGGCCAGCATAAATTTTGTGTCGAGAGAATTCTGCACCTGCCACGACAGGTTGGCCATCCCAAAGCTGTTGCGATAAATTACCTGGCCACTCTCAGCTACTAGTACCGTACCCGAAAATTGGCCCAAATTATGGAAGGCCCGCATGAGCTGATCGATACGGTCAGTTTTCGACTGTGCATGTGTTGGAAAAAAAACCAGGATAAGCAGTGCAAATGCTAATAAGACATTCCAGTACTTCATTGGTAGGTCGTTACGATGAAATCAGGTTAACCCTTTATTTTCACTAGATGCAATTCTAAAAGCAGATGTTGCATATTATCAAAAATTAAGAATCGGTTTCTTGGTGTCTTCAGTCGCGGTCTCATATAACCTTGAGAAAATGTGACAGCATCCATTCAAATGCTGAAAACCAGTTGATAGGTGAACCACTAAGCACCCCCTATCAAATTTAGGTGTGGGGTTGTGGCGTCAACTTGTGGCATCCTGGGAACTTTCGAATAGTCCTTAAAAGCGGGACCAATTGCTCATATTTGAAGCTATAACGCTATTTGTAACAAATCTTTACCCACGATAATCTTTCCAGAATAGCTGGTGTGGACGGCTTTCGTCCACACCTCATCTGTCAGCGATTTATCGTCTGGCGGTACAAAATGTGTTAGAATCAATGTTTTCACCTTGGCGGCCGACGCAATTTTGCCGACATCTTCGGCTAGGGTATGATGCGATAAAATACTGGCTTTTAACCGGACAGCATTCGGGCGTCTTTTCACCATCTCTTCGACGGCAGGGCCATTCATTACTTCATGGACCAGAAAATCAGCTCTGGAAGCAAATTTGGCCAGAGGGGGAAAATAGGCCGTATCCCCAGAAAACACAACCACCTTCTCGCCAAGACGGAACCGTAATGCATAACTTTCGTCAACCGGCGGGTGAACAGTCTGCAATGCGTTTACCTCAAAGTCAGATGTTGTCAATAGCGTTCCGGCTTTGTATTCGTGGGGGATGACTAATGGCCTGATATCGGGGCACGGGCGCATTACGCTTATCGGGCTGCTTTGCAATCGGACTATTGTCATGTGACAACTTCCGGGAGGCTGATCCCATCATCACCCACCAAGTGAAAGTTGCAAACCTAAATAAAGATACTTTGATCGCAGTTTTTAATGAGAAGCTAGCAACCACAGTCAGAGTATCTTTCGTGGAAACGCTATCTGATACTGCATTCGTCAAAATTGCGTCTGATACAGCTTTTTCGAAGCATGGGGCTACATTTTTACTCCCAAGTGCAAATCCGCCTCTCATGAGTATATCAGGCCTCTCGGGTGAGTCGTTGTTTATAAAATATCAGCCATATAAAAAGTCAATTTCAGGCGATCTTGCGATCGAGATTACTTTTCAGAAATAACCTTTTAAAACGTCCGTGGCAGGGTTATACGTAATATATATCTGGCAGATTTCAGCGAGTGGTACCTGGGAGAAAGCAATGAAGATAGCCTGTATGTTCATTTCACCCATGCCCCCGTAACTTCAAACGGCCGTGTAGGAGGTATACCGATCCCAGTTAAAGACGTGGAAATTAAAACCCTGTATGTGTTTTCACAAGGCACGGTCAGAACGGTAAGCGAGAAGGGTGGAAAGGATAGTAAGGATCAATTAAAATAGACGATGAAACGGATTTTGTTCATTATTGCGCTTAGTATGAGCCTAAGTGGTTGTGACTTGTTCGAAACGCCAGAATGGCACCATGTGGTTAAAGAGGTGAGCGAAGTGGACCACTTTGTCATTGACAATGGCGAACGAGGTGTTCTCGTCCGGTTTTTGATTGAAGGAGAGCTAAGTGATTCCGCGAAGATTCAATGGTCGGTGGATTCAACTTTCCGGGACTCGCTGAATAGTTATTATACCATCAAACTCCCCAAAGGGAAAGTGAATGTGATTTCTGGGCCTCATGATTATTATGGTACGAAGATGTATCTCAAATACATACCTATAAACCCGTTAACAGAGGGTAAGCTTTTGATCCGTACTAGGATCTGACTTGTCGCAAATACTGCACGTTTTCTGACACATTTAGTCAGTTCGAGGTCCGTCTCAGAAAAGGGGGGAAGACTTCAACTATACCTGCCAAAATTTCCATTTGCTCTTTTTTGACAGTTCCTTAATCGTCTGATTTGTCAATGAGCGAGGTTTATTGGCGAACAACAAATATCTTGTCGTGACTACTTCCGTGCAACGTGTGGTAGAACATATCTGTAAATTAAGGTAAAAATCGGCACCTGAGGTCAACCGGCATAGCATTGAGCTCACTGTCCTCGTTTTCGTGCCCGATCCAAAGTGTAGGCAGAAACTCAATGCAAGCCGCGTTAGCTCGGAGTCGTACTAACGGTCCATTAAAGGTTACCTGGGCTGCATGTTTTCCCAAAAACGACTGTAACTATTTTCGGATAGAAGCAAATCGTAATGTGTTCCTGACGCAACAACCGTATTTTGTTCCAGAACATATATTTTGTCGCAAAGCTGCGGCAACGTATGCAGCCGATGTGATACGTAGACAATTGCCATACCGCACCGGAGCGTTTTTAGAAGGTCCATGACGGATATTTCGCTGCTCATATCCATGGCCGCCGTCGATTCGTCGAGCAGTAATAGTTGAGGTTTGGCAAATACCGCCCTCATTAACCCGATCCACTGTTTCTGGCCGCCGGATACCTGTATCCCTCCGTTGCCGACAAGTGTGTGGATACCCTGGGGCAAGGATGAAAGAAATGGTTTAAAATGCACATTCTCAAAGAAGGAAGCGATATGCTCCTGGTCATCATGGTGTCCGAGAACGATATTGTCCAATACAGTTCCGTTGAAAAGATGGACGTCTTGCGGGACACTGGCAACGTTTCTACGCCATTGCGTTAAGGGGATCAGGGCAGCATCTTGCGTGTCGTTAACTTCGATCTTCCCCGAGGCAGGTGCGTAAAAACGTTCCAGTATCTGAATCAAGGAGCTTTTCCCGGAACCGCTGGCGCCAACAATCCCGACGATTTCTCCTTTGGAAATGCTGATGTTTATGTTATGCAGCAGCATTTTCCGGCCAGCAAACCGGAAGGACACATTTTTCAGAGCGATCGTTTCGAGGTGCGACAAATCCGTGGTCGGTTCCGGGCGAGGAGTACCTTCCGGTTTGATATCCGCAAACTCGAACATGCGGTCTATCGCGATTCTGGCCTCGTTTACCGGGATAGCCAGTAGCGCCAGACCTGCCACTGATGGCAGCATGGTAGAGCAAATGCCGAGAATTGCGATGAGTTGACCTGCTTTTAATTCTCCCAGGAAAACGTCATAACTAATGTAGGCCAATACGGTCATCAGAATCAACACTCCTGCCATGGAAGCATAAGCACTTAGGCGAAGCCTTACCAGCCCGAGTTCGAAAATACTGACTTGATAGTTTCCGTATATCAGTTTATTCTGGTGCTCAAAAATAGACTTCCGGTCAAACGATTTGATGACGGCGATGCCTCGAAGCGTGCTGATGTAATTTCCTTCCGTAAGTGCGTAATTGGACATCACTTGTCGCTGTTTCTCTGAGATGGACCTATGGAAACTATAAATCAGCAAAAAGTAGAAAGGGAGGCTTAGCAGAACCGTAACGGCCACCTGCCACGAATAAAAAAACAACGCCCCTCCCGAAATTACAACGACCAGGGTATCTGCCAGCACCTGGCCCGCTAGTTGTCCGATGACCTGCTGAATTCGCGCCGTATCGTTCATTCTCGCGATAAGGTCTCCCTCATTTCGGTAATCGAAGAATAGTTTTGGCAACCCGAGTAATGTTCTCTGGAAATCCGCGATGATACGATTGTTAAATCCTTGCGATTGTTTTAGCAGAATGTAGGAGCGCAGCGCTTCGAGGGCGACCCGTATTAACAGGATAAAGGTCACCAGGAACAGACCGGAAAAGAGCTTTTTATGATTTTTAGAGGGTATGATGTGGTCGATCAGGTTTTGGGAGAAAATAGCCATTGTCAAACCGGATAATACGATAACCAATCCCAGAACGGCGGCCGCGGCAAGTAGCCCGATATCCTCGTGAATCAAGTTTTTGAACCATTTTATCTTCTCCCGGTCCCGGTGGGCGCTCTTTACGAAACCTTCGTTCGGCGTCAGGACGAGGCATACCTGCGATTCCCAAATCGCTGAAATTTGCTCTTCCGACATGGCCAGCAAGCCCCTGGCCGGATCGCCGATCAGATATAGCGGGGCTTGTTTTTGATAGTCCGTGCGACTATTGTCCCTCACCGCGCCGTACCACACAATGTAGTGCAGGAAAGTCCCATCCGACAATACGTGTAAAATCGCCGGGTCGGAGATTTTTTTTAACTCCGAAAATTGAATTTTGCAGCCATTGGCAACGTTTGCGACCCATTTTAAAGTTGCAACCTTAATACTTAGTAATTGTTGGATCGTCAGGCAGCAAATGCATGAATTAATTAGTGCGAAACAAGCCAATACAACAAACTCTTTTGAGAAGCCACCGGATATAAGGTACAAAAACAGGATACTTCCCGCTAGAAGCAGGTAAGTTCGCGAAAACAGGTTGAAAACAATATCGATGAACGCTTTCTCCGGCCGACTTACGGGGTCGTAGAAATGGAACAGATTTCCTTTGCTTTTAAATGACGGAAAAAAAATCAGGACGATTGGAATTATAAAAATGGTGCTGATAATGAATTGCCGTAGCAAATGGAGCGCATCGTTATTGCCTTCTGATGAGAGGTAATTAAGGATCATTCCAAAGCCATAAACATTGGTGATCGTCATCAGGATCAAAAAGCCATTGCCGAGTAACACGGCTGTGGACTTATTGGCATTCAGGCTGTTTGCGATTTTCATTTTCAACAAAAACCGGATCAGACGGAAACTCTTTACCATAGCTAGGAGATGGTTTCGGTGGTGACTGATTTACTCCAATTTGCTGCTCATTCAGAGAGATTTCCTTCCGGAGAGGCTGACCGTCGATGAGAATTCCGCCCTTGTCCGGTTTAATGATCCCGGCACATATGTTTATAATAGTGCTTTTACCGGCACCGTTCTTCTCTAAAAGGCAGCACACCTCTTTCGCAGGTACGATGAAACTCACCTCTTGCAGAACCTGGTTGTTGTTTTTGTAAGATTTTGAAATGCTTTTTACTTCCAGCATATGGTATCACACGCTTTAATTTAGAAACTTGGAAACAGGCAGTTTCGCGCCCCGGCGCCGGGATATGAAACTTACCGGGTTATCAGCAGTTATAGTACTGATAGATCCCGTAGCCTACGCATGCCACGCCGACATGGTTGCAGGAAACCGGGTTTTGTTTCGCATATCCAATCGCATGAACGTACTTGTTCGTCATGGGTGTCACTGAAAATTTTACCAGATCGGTTGAATTTTCAGTGACATTATCTAGCAGCGTTCCGATTTGCAAGCCCCGCGATTGGGCTAGAAGATAGAAATACAACTGTTCAAATATGACATTGGTTTTGCCGGGTTTTACATGGCGAAATTTTTCCTTATTTCGATTAACCATTGAAAAAGCCGCTGATCCGAAAGTCTTGAAAAATTCAAGGTCATTCCCGCCAGTAATTCCGGCATTCACACTCACTATACTGTTGGTGTCGATATCTGCCAGAAAATCGTGTCCTGACTCATCGGTATACAACTCGATTTCCGGATAAAGCTGTTTACATTTTAAGCAGCTTAAAGCCAGGCTCATAGCGTGTGTTCTTTCCGAGAGCCATCCACCGGTCGTTCGTTCATTGTTTTCGTGTTTATCATTATTTTTCGTGGGGAGCGACCAATAACTTTGGACAATCTTCATTTAAAATCTTCAATTTCGGTTTCCGATACTTCTGTTTCAATTCTTTGAAATCAGAAAATTTGCTGTTCCAGACTCGTTTTAAACAACTGGTTGCAATTCTAGTTATTAAGTGAATATTTTTAAAATGGATAATCGACGAAGAAAACTTTTTTTTCGATGAATGACGATTAATTATCGACCACTGCCGTTTTTTTGACTTTTAATAGGGTGTAGTTCAATTGTCTACTGATATTAAAAAGTGATTAAAAAATACGATTTTGTTATACAGTATTTTAATTTTGATAATTTATTAGTATTTATTTTGATCGGCTGCTTTTAGCGAGCCAACCCTTTGTACTTATGTTCATTACTATTCATTATTCTTTGTTGATTTTTAGATATATAATTCGATTGCAGAAACAATATATCGGAATCGACTGTAAATGAAGTATCGACGCGGTTCAGGTTTTCGTTAGTGCGATCCCTTCGAAAGTGGAACGATCGCAGGATTTTATTTTGTTTCCTGAGCCCCGTTTTCGTTTTATTCTTTTAAAATGGTAGTCGGATCCGATTTTTGATGATGGCAGGTTTATCCAGGTTTAATGAAATCGATAATGTTACCATCGACCCGACCTAAATTTTTCTCATTGGCAGGTGTAGTATTTCGGCCTTGTTCTTTTCGAGATCCTGATCTAAGGTGGAGATACGTAAATAAGCAATATTCCGGGGCGTTTTTAACGGATTAGATGAAAACCTGATTGGATGATTTATTTTATAATGTACATCTGCGACGTGCGGCCAGTGATGAGCACTGCCCAAGCCTTGGTGCCTATTGCTCTTCCATTGTAACTGTTCGATAAAATATCGATTATCAATAGGTAAGCTAATGCAGACATTCGCTTCACGGGGTGAAATGCAAGTCGGTTTTCCCTAAATTGGCCAAATAAAGAAGACTTTATTCTACCGGTCTCAATGTTGCACCCAAACTTTTAACTGCTCATTGCCAACAGATATCATATACAACCCGTTTTGAAGCGATTTTGTATCGATCGGCTTACCTGGCAGCAATACCGACTCGTGAACCGAAAAACCCTTCATATTTTGAATTGATATAGGGCTAAAATTGGGCGCATTCCGGATGTATACAAATTCCTGGGCCGGATTAGGATAGGCTATTGCCGCAAGGGTATTCGCGTGCACCCAGACAATCTTGGAATATTCAAAACTACCATCCCAATCCCATTGCTTCAAACGGTAGTAGCTGTTAGTAAGCGGAAGGGCATCTGTAAAAGAGTAACTTTTCAACGTGCCCGAATCACCATTTCCATGGACAAAACCGATGGACGTAAACACCCGCCCGTCGGCACTCCTTTCGATTTCAAAACCTTTATTGCCGGCTTCGGTAGCAGTTTGCCAGACAAGCTTGTTGCCTTCTGCTACTTTTTTGATCTCAAATGATACAAGCGTTACTGGGAGGACCGTCCTACACTCTGCCGAATTGAGTATCTGTTCTCTCGAATAGCATCCAATCCCGCCAGAAATTTGGGCTCTTGCTTCCGGGTTTGATAAATAAGTGCACATGCTTTTCACACTGCACTGGGTAAGATTGAAAGAACCCTCAATGTAGACAGACTGGATGGAATCTGCATTCAGATTTTCCAGTCCGATTAGGCTGGGTACGTCCACACCGTTAAAGAAAATATTGTTGACAACTTCCAGGGAAGTCAGCCCGCTAAAACTTTCGAATGAGCCTTGGACCTCCCATCGACGAATGGTTTTCAATGAACCCAGGCCGTTGAAATTTCGGAAGGCCGGATTGGTTGTTCTTCGCATATAAAAAAAATCGATGAACGTGACGTTATCCAAACCCTCATATCCCGGATAATCGCCTCCTACATAAAGTGTCCCGATAGACTTGCACGAATTCAAACCTTGGAAGCTGTTGATTCCACCCGACCCGATCCATATCGCACGGAATGACTGTATTTGACTAAAATCCGAAAGATCGGCAAGCATCGGTAAGCCATCGATATCTACCCGACCGAGTGCTGTAACACCATTAAAAATATTTGCACTCGTGAGCAACGGGTCACTCCTTAATTCGATATCCTGAAGGTAGGGAATACTGGGCGGGAAACCGTTGAGGGACGTTAGCAACGGATTTCGCTGCACCGACAAAGAGACACAGCTGTCCAAAGCCAGCAATCCTTGCAGGTTTACCAGTTTGGTGTCGGAGATCCTCAATGTTCTTACGGCAATTAAGCTGGAGAGCCCGTTGAGACTGCTTAAGCCGCCCATGATGTCCAGAGTTTGGACCCTTTGAAGGGCATTAAGGCCCGACAGGTCTGAGACAAGCGGCCCCACGGCCAAAAAAAGTTGTCCGGTGTACTCCGGTAAGTCCGCTGTTAAATCCTTATCGACTGATTTCAGAGCTGAGAAGCCATTCAAATTGGTTAGCGATGGATTGTTGAATATACTGAGATTTCCTATAACCCGTGTGATAGCAGAGAACCCGTTAAGGTTAGTGATATTGCTGCCGACGCCCACATTGCCGATCAAGACGTCTCCGGTGATAACTGTGCATCCCGGATTATTTATCGGAAAATTGTCGACGCTCGCCTGGGTAGTAAAATTACCGCCAGGGCAGGCGGTTACATTAATCGCATGCAATGTGTACAGTGCGGTCATGATGAGTAGTAAAGCTTTCATAGGGCAGGAACAGGTTTAGTTCGAAGAAATTACCTATTAGTACTAAAACAGTTACAACGTTAGTTAAAAATGTAACTATTTCATAATTAGGTACTAATATTCTCTATTTGATCAAATTTTCCGATAATTTGGACTTAGGGTAACTGTGCTCATAAGCACTTTAACAGGCTTAAATAGAACCTCGGATCTTCGACGCCGAAAGGGATTATATACTTTCTATCCTGGCTAAATCATCGGGAAAAATTTCGGGACCGGGCGGTGCTGCCGAGCTGTTGAAATTGACCGGCTTGCCCCCAACACTTATACAGGTTGCAGAAAATGATGTGTTACGAAACTTCGCTGAACCTGTCTCTTGCATGGAGAACCGACCCAAGTCTGCCACAAAGGATGCAAGCATCGAGACCTAAACAGCCATGCAGATGAAGCCGGAAAATGAGACGTTTTCACTTCGGACTTCCGAATATTTAGGGAATTGTCCCGAGTAAAAAGCAAGTGTCCGGGAATTTTGCATTAAACGGGAGGTTACATCTGTTTGTCTTGGTGCGTTATGAAAATCCGCTGCATGAAGTGGTTGTTGTTTACACTTTCTATACTTGGCATCGGGTTGACCAGGCAAGGAGCATATGGGCAATCCTATGTTGTTACCAAGTTGAAGCTTTTTCCAGACCGTGATAAGGTTCTTATCAAGGATGTGGCCAGGGATAGCAAGGGGTTTGTATGGTTTTTGACCAATGGTGAAATATACCGCTACGATGGCTATCGGTCGCTGGATGTGCTTCAAACCATCGCCAGTCAGCTGCAAATAAACGATATGCCACAGCGGATCCTCATTGACCGACAGGACCGATTGTGGATGGTTGGTAATGCCAATCTGAGTTACCTGGATCTGAAAACCTGGAAAGTGCATTCAGTAGAGACAGCGCTGCTTCCGCCCGTTCAGGAACGCCAAATTTTTTCGATCAGTGAACTCTCCGATGCTACCGTCGTCGTGGCTTACGAAAACGGTCATCTATTATTGGTGAAGGAGCATCAGTTTTTCCGTGTCGATGATCTCTTTGAAAAGAGCAGGAGGTCAAGCAACAAGATGGCGCCGCGTAGCATCACGCATTGGAAAGGCAAGATATGGGTTGGAACGCAGGTGGGTATTATGATGTCTATCGATCCGGCAAAGCAGTATAAAACCCATTTTATCACGCTGCCGATAGGCGATGTCCAGGTAAGGAGCCTGATCGGACACCTGGATACACTTTACATTGATGTTCCGGGGCGGAATGTGGCGGTTCGGCTTGCCGAAGGAGTTGGCCGACAAATGCAACCGGAAGGCTTTAAACTTTCGAATGATAAATTTTTCCTTCTGAAGGACGGGTTGGATATTCTTGTGTATGCGGAGGACGATACCGTGTATGTGATGAATCACGATTTTCGTTTGCGGGAAAAAGTATCGATGCCGGCCCAAAATAAGCTTAGGACAGTCGCCGGGGTTATTACAGGAGATGAGATATTGCTCGGTACCGAGGAAGGCATTTTTGTGGTGTACCCCAAAGCAAAGGGACTCACACAGCTGATCCCGCAAAACAACGGCCCCAATAAAAGCACGCGGGGAATCTATGTGTACCCTGTTGGCTCCATTTTTTATTCTACTTACAGTGGTGCAGGGTATATCGACTCGGCCGGTGCGGTCTATACGTTCGCGGAGTTGAAGCACGCTTACGCGTTGTTACCCCTGAATGAGCATGAGCTGTTGGTTGGTACCGAAGGCGGCTTTCTGAAGGTTTTCAACCGACAAAGCCGAGCGATCAAGCCGCTCGAATATAGCTTATCTGCGAATGTACAGAAGAAGTACAGTGGGCACCTGCCCAATTATGTACTTTGTCTGGCCGAAACTTCCACGCAGATCCTGATCGGAGGGATGAACGGGCTTTGGCTTTTGGATAAAAAGCTTCGGGTGCTCGATCGGTACGAACTGACCGAAGGGGCGCCGCATATGCTGGATTTACAAATACGTCACATTCATAAGCTATCGGATAAGCATTTACTTTTGAGCACAAGTCTTGGGCTATTCGAATTGAAAAATGGGACATTGGTGAAGAGATATCCCCAGTCGGGAAATATGGGGGTCTACAAAACCATGGTTGAAAACAACATTCTCTGGATTGCGACCCAGGGAGCAGGGCTGGTGGGTCTGGACCGGCAGTGGAACAAGGTGAAGCAGCTCACAACGGCTTCCGGTCTAGCGAATAATCTGGTATACAGCCTGGAACAGATCGATGGCGTGAAAGTTTTGGGGACAGCCGATGGATTGAACCTGGTGGATGGTCAATATAGGGTGCGGCGCATTGGGACCGCTGAGGGACTGAGCCAACCGGAATTCAATTCAGGTGCTTCTTTTGTGGACGCCAGACGAAAGCGCGTATATGTAGGAGGGTTGTCGGGGTATGCTGTGCTCGACATGCATCAGGGATGGTTTGATCCCGCCCATCAGCTGCAAAGCTTTGTGGCGGAGGTACACACATCCACAGGCAGGACCGGACAAAAATCCCGCGATTATACCTGGCCATATCGTGGTGAAACTACCTTGAAACTTGTTCCGGGCCAAAGTTTGACCGCCTTGTATGTGGGTACACCCGGCAATTACCGGGCGGGCTGTAACCTGGCATATGCACGCAACGGCGGGGATTGGGAGTCGCTCGATGGCGGGCAATTTATCTCGCTCATTGAACCTTCGACGGGACTGTACGACTTGCAGCTGCGTACGCGAAGCACCGGTCTGGGGCACAGCAGCAAAGTGGTGACGGTGATCAAACTGCCTCATTTTTCAGAAACCTGGTGGTTTCGTGGATTGCTGGTGCTGTGTGCCGCTGGTATCGTCGTTTTGTTTTATCGTAGCCGCGTTGCCAAAGTTCGCAGAGAGCAGGCCATTCGCAATCAGATTGCGGCGGACCTGCACGACGAGGTGGGGAGTTCGCTTACCCGCATTTTTTTTCAAGCCAATTCATTGGCCGACAACCTGGAACCTGCGGGAAAGCAGGACAGGCAATTGGCTTTAATCGCGGATACAAGTAAGCAAGCCTTGTCGACGATGAGTGATATCGTGTGGTCAATCGATTCCCGTTTTGACACGATGAAAGACCTGGTGATCAGAATGAAAGACTATGTATACCGGCTCCGGGAAGAGTTGGGTTTCCGGTACAGGTTTGAGGAAGGAGTGGACACCGACGCTGGAATTTTGTCGCAGATGGTGCGGCAAAATATTTTCCTGATTTTCAAAGAAGCACTGAACAACGCTATAAAACATAGCGATGGTTCCGAAATTCTGATTCGTTTGCTGGCTGAACCGCACCTAAGCCTTGTCGTTGTCAACCAGTACAGGGAGAATACCATACCGCTCGGCGCCCGCCTCGGGGGGCGTGGGTTGGAAAACATGACGTTGCGCGCCGCAAAGGTGGGAGGAAAGCTTTCCATCGACGACGCCCGGGGGAGGTTTTGTGTGACCCTGGAGATACCACCCAAAAGAGGGATGTCGACACGTGCCCAATCACCTAACTTTGTGTGATGATACGATTGGGAATTATTGAAGACGACGACCAAATTCGAGCTATGCTGGAAAATTATTTCAGTCAGCAGGCCGGTATGTCCGTTTTGCTGTCGGCCTCCTCGGTAGAGTCATTCTTTGAGCATTGGTCCGAGGGGATTTACCTGGACATCGTATTATCTGATATCGGCTTGCCGGGGGAGTCGGGCATCAAAGGCATTCCTCGGATCAAAAGGCGGGCGCCCAAATGCGGCGTGCTCATGTTAACCGTGTACGATGATGCCAATCGCATTTTTCAGGCATTGTGCAATGGCGCTTCAGGCTACATGCTCAAGCAAACCCCTTTGACACAAATCCGGGATGCTGTCAACGAGCTTTATCAGGGAGGCGCACCCATGTCGCCTGGCATTGCCCGGAAAGTCGTGGAGTACTTTAACCCTAAAAGCGCGGGACAGCTATCCGAGAACCTCACGCCGCGGGAAACACAAATTGTGGAGGCCATCGAGGAGGGGCTCACCAACAAGGAAGTGGCTATTCGAATGGATATTTCGCTGGAAACGGTCAAATACCACATCAAGAACATCTACGAAAAGCTGCAAGTGAACAGCCGGCACGCGCTGATCAGTCGTAAATACAGATAGCCTACCCAAAAGGGGGATACCGTCGTAGCACTGAATTGATTCACTTTGTGCTACTATGAAAAGACTTCTACAAAATACATCGATACGGCTGGAAAGCTTGGTAAGCTGTCGCGGCCTTTTAGCGGCTATGCTCCTTTGCGTGCAGCTGGCAGCCCAGCCCAAGGTACTTGCTCAGGTTATTACACCGAGTGGTAGTAATATCCTTTATGTGAACCGCGACGTTAACACGGGCGCGGCTGGCTATACTGGCAGCGGTGATTCGTGGGCAAACGCCATTCCGCAGCTGGCCGATGCACTGCATTGGGCCCGACAAGCGTATCAGGCCGGAGGACACGGCTGGAGTAGCGCAAATCCCCTTCGGATCCTGGTAGCCAAGGGCGTATACCTGCCACGCTATCAGGCCGACGATCGGCATTACACTACGGATGGTGGGAGGTACAACAGCTTCGTGATGGTGCGTGATGTACAGTTGTACGGCGGCTTCGACCCGGCTGCGGGCATCGATGATCTTGGTGATGCGCGCATCCTGCCCAATAAGGCAGCTCCCGGCCAGGGTACGGTGCTAAGCGGTGATTTTTTGGGGAATGACAATCAGACTGATTTTGTCGGCCATGCCGAAAATGCCCACCACGTCGTGATTTCGGGAGGAAACGCGGGTGTCGCTCGCCTGGACGGTTTCGTGGTTTCCGGGGGGAGAACTAACGATGAATCCACCGGCATGATTCCTGTGAACGGACAAATGGTGCAACATGGAACAGGGGCGGGGTTCTATATCTCAAATTCCTCCCCGTCAATAGTAAATTGTTTGTTCTATCGGAATACAGCGACGACCCAGGGCGGCGGCGGGTGTATTTTTGGGAGTGGGTCGGAACCCACGCTATCGCAATGTACTTTTTATAAAAATGCGTCTGAAAGCGGCGGCGGCTTATATTGTTATGGGACTACGGCCATTTTTAGCGCCTGCGTATTTGAAGAAAACAGTGCGGGGAATGGGGGGGGAGGGGTGTATAATTGGGCTTCCAATACTTCTTTTACGGACTGTCAATTTACGAGAAACTCAGCGGATGGCGGAGGTGGATTGGGCAATCTACTGGGTAGCCCAGTCATAACGAATGGACTTTTTGCAGAGAATTCAGCTCAGAATGGGGGCGGGATTGGCAATGGCGAGGGAACGATTACACTTCAAGGGAGCACGTTGACTGGCAACTCGGCCACAGCGGATGGCGGAGGCGTGCATAATATCCAGGGTAACATGACCGCAAACGATTGTGTGTTTGAATCGAACGAGGCAGGTTCGCGGGGCGGAGCGATGCGGAATGACCGGGCCACGGTCATTATCCGCCGCAGCAGGATTGCCAATAACACGGCAGGCCAGGGCGGTGCAATCATCAATGAAGCATGTAACTCCGTGAATATCTTCAACAGTAGCCTGACGGGTAACAATGCCTTGATGGGCGGTGGGATGATGAGTGGATTGTGCACGTTGGTGCGCATGACCAATTGTACCGTTTGGGGAAATGTTACAGGGGCGTACGGAGGCGGTGCACTGACAAACGTGAACTCGCCGTTTACGCTGGCGAATTCGATCGTTTGGAATAACGAATCGAATGGGGTGAGCGTTAGCACGGAAGCGTCCCTTTCCACCATGTCAGGCGAATTACCCAAAATCAAGAACAGTCTGATCGCTAACTGGGGTGGGAGTACCGCCTGGAACGCGGCCCTTGGTGTGGACGGAGGAAATAATATCGATAATGATCCAGATTTTGTATCGACCACACCCGGCAACGCGAATTTTCTCCGGCTGGCTAACCCAAGTCCGGCACGAAATACGGGTAGCAATAGCGCCTATACCGACGTGGGCGGCAACTTGTCCACCGACAAGGACCTGGCCGCCAATCCTAGGGTCGTAGGCTCGGCCATTGACATGGGTGCATTGGAAAATCAAAGCGCGCATGCGGGTATCCAGGTGTTGGTCACATCGTGGACTGGTGAAACGTTTTCAGTGGATGTGTTTCTTTCCGACGCCGTCATGCAATTGAAGCAAAAGATTGAGGATCTGAAAGGTATTCCGGTTGCTGAGCAGCGGCTTCGGTTTAACGGAGAGTCTCTGGTCGATGGCATGACACTTGGGGATTATGCCATACAAGACCAAAGTGCCCTACAGTTAGTCCGGGTAGCCGAAATATTGTATGTGGATGCAGTTAACGGCAACGATGAGAATGATGGCGTATCCTGGGCATCGGCCTCTCAATCCGTCAGTCATGCGCTGGCCATTGCCAATGCTGAACCACTTGTCTCGACCATCAGGGTAGCGAAAGGGGTATATTACCCCACCGGTGTTGCTAACGGCACAGACCGTACGTCTACGTTTCATATCGCCCGCGGTGGGATACGGTTATTTGGCGGGTATGATGCCGTTACAGGGGAACGTAACCTGACTACCAATATCACAAAGCTAAGCGGAAGCATTGGTGATCCAGGCATTGCCACAGACAACAGCTACCATGTGATGGTGATTGCCAACATGCCCGCAGATGCAGACAGCATTGTCGTAGATGGATTTGTAATTTCGGACGGGTATGCCAACGGCGGTGGCACAGCTGCCTTTAATGGGGTATCAGTATCACAGAACTATGGCGGGGGCATTTTCAGCAAACGAAATTTGAACGGTCAGAAGTTGCGTTTCGCCAACCTGATTATTCAAAAGAACTTTGGAGCATTTGCAGCCGGGATGCTCAATGAGGAGCAGTCCTCTCCCTTGATTGTCAACTGCCAGATCACCGGGAACGCCGCCGGAGGTAACGGGGGCGGCATGCTGAACAGGAATGCTTCGTCTCCCCAAATCATCAACTGCACCATTGCGGGTAACAAAGCCAACGACGGTGGAGGGATTTTTAACTATATCGACGCAGCTCCGGTGATTCACAATACTATTTTATACGGTAACAGCAGCGCGATGAATAGCTATGCCGGAAGTATTCCTTCTGTCAGCTACAGTCTGGTGCAGGGGGGAGCAGAGGGCACTGGTAATTTGAATCTTAATCCACTATTTGCCAACGCAGTTAGTCATACCCTTGCACCTACGGGTGACGGTGATTACCGCCTCGAATCTTGTAGTCCCGCGATCAACAGCGCCAGCAATGCCCTGTTACCGGACCAGCTCACGACCAGAGATCTGGCTGGTAGCTTGCGCAAGGTCCATCAAATCGTCGACATGGGGGCCTGGGAATTTCAATCTTCCCTTCAAACAGCGGCGCAGTCACTGGCACAGCATGGGGATCAGGGTACAGCAGCCGTTGCCGGGCGTACGGATTTGATGGTCAGTAATGACGCTTGCAGGATCGTGATCAGGTTGTTGCCCACTGGCAGCAGCCCGGTTTCAGGCAATGTCAGCGCGAGCGTTTATGTGGACGCGGACGTAGCGCATTTCCGCGGCTCGCCTTATGTACAAAGGCGCTATGTGGTAACTGCACCAGCGGGCGGCTCAGCACTGTTGACCTTGTTTTTCACTCAGGAAGAGTTTGACCGTTTTAACCACGCATTGCCCGCGGGGCCGCTTCCGTCGGGACCAGATGACGCCGTGAACAAGGGTAACTTGCGGGTGTTTAAATTCAGCGGTTTTGATGGAAGTCAGCCGGACGATTTTCCAGGAGCGCCGGAGGCGATCACACCAGCGCCTGAAAATATCCAATGGAACACCGTCCACGAGCGTTGGGAAATCACTTTCAATGTCGATGGTTTCAGTAGCTTTTTGATAGGATCGGCGGCTAGCCCACTTCCTGTGAAGCTGGTGTCCTTTGTCGGAATGGCGAACGACGACCAAAGTGTCCAGCTAGATTGGCGTGTGACGGAGCAACAAAACATTGAGACTTACAAAATTCAATACAGTACGAACGGGCGGGATTTTCAGCCGGCGGGATCAGTGCCAGCCACCGACATGCTTCAAAGTAACTATACCTTCCGGCATACACCGTCACCGGGAGCTGCGGTTTTGTATTATCGCTTGCTAATTGAGGAACGGGACGGGGCGCGTAGTTTCAGTCGGATGGTAAGTGTCGGTTTACAGGGCCCAGGTCAGGTAATCGTTTATCCGAATCCTGCCGTCGCCGCCGTCCGTGTCAAAAGACCAGGAGCCACGGGTACGACGGGCAGGCTTCTCGATCAGTCGGGGCGTAAGGTACGTGCCTGGGTATTCAAATCAGACGAGCATTGGGTCGACGTGTCAGCCCTTCCAGCGGGCCTGTACCTCATGCTGTTCAGCGATGGAATAACTGAAAAATTCATCAAGCAATAATAAATTATATTTGTAATGTCCAAATTATGTAGCTTTGCCACCTTGACGCTACAAAATTTTCCAAATGAGCCGGATTTTTGGTCATGTTGCTTTAGAAGTCGATGAGTGGGTAGATACCGATGCATTCAGGACAGGCGACCGGGAGGCGTTTGCACGCTTGTACAAGTCCAATGTACACCACCTAATCAGCTACGGCTACAAGATTACCAGCAACCGCAATCTCATTCAGGATTGTACCCAGGACCTTTTTGTGGAACTTTGGGAAAACCGCGAGCGCCTCGGCGAAATCCGTTCGCTGCGGTTTTACCTGCTTAAATCGCTTCGCTACAAACTGGTAAAGCATTTGCGTTTCGACCAGCCGGAAAATCTCGACGAAGAGCGTTTGGAAACGGAAGACGACCATTTCGAGAACCAGACGGTGCGGGAGGAAACATTGACACAACAGTCGCGGCAGCTGGAAACCGCCCTGGCCCGGCTGCCCAGGCGGCAACGGGAGGCGATCCACCTCCGTTTTTTTCATGAATTAAATAATGAAGAAGTGGCGCGCATCATGGGCGTCAACTATCAGTCGGCCTGCAAATTCATCTACACCGGCCTGAAAACTTTGCGGGAAATCATGCATTTATCGTCGATTATCCCGGTTTTATTTTCTTTTTTTCTGAAATCTTAAAATTTTTTACTTCAAAATGGATTAAATCCCGCCGCTTTTGACACTGGAGTATATCAACCGAAACCGATGTACCATGGCAGGAGATTATGCCAACTTTGAAATAGAGGATTTTGCATTCGACGAAACTTTTCAGCACTGGGTTTTGAAAACCGACCCCGAGCATGAAGTATTCTGGAACAATTACCTGGCCGGGCATCCCGCGCAGACCGACAAGATACTGGCTGCGAGGGCGCTCGTGCAGGAGCTGCACACCGGCGACCAGGACGAACACGACCTGCTGGCACGGGAAATCTGGGAGCAGGTTGAGCACCGTACGCGTCCGGCGCCCCTTGCGCTATGGCGGCGCATTACCGCCTGGCATGTGGCGGCGTCGCTTGTACTGGCAGCGGCCTGCCTTGGTACCTGGTTGTGGAAATCGGAGAAAGCGCGGAACGTGGCGACGGCGGACATCGGGGCTAGTCACACAGGCATGATGCGCGAGGAGGTGAATGGCTCGGATAGTACACGGGACATTCGGCTTGCCGATGGCAGTGTGGTGACACTCGGAAAAGATAGCAGACTGGTGTTTCCGGCGGCATTTGACGGCAGGGAGCGGGTAGTACAGCTGGTGGGCGAGGCGTTTTTCGAGGTAAAACGCGACACGGAGCGTCCATTCCTGATCTACGCCAATGAAACCGTGACCAAGGTACTCGGCACCAGCTTTCGTATAAAGGCATACGTTAGTGCCCCGAATGTGATTGTTTCAGTGGTAACGGGCAAGGTTTCCGTGTTTGGTAAAAAGGATTATGAGAAAAATCCGAAGAACCCGCACATGACCGGGCTCGTGCTCACGGCCAATCAGCAGGCAGAATTTTCACGGCAAGAGCTGCATTTTAATAAAACACTCGTAGAGAAGCCGGTAATCGTCGAATCGGCGCCGGTAGGTTCTTTTGAATTTGACAATACACCTTTGCCGGAGGTTTTCAAGGTGTTGCAGGATGCTTATGGCGTGGAGATTATCTACGACGCCGACCTGGTGAAAGGCCGTTCGTTGCAAGTGAGCCTGGAAGATGAAACACTTTATGAAAAGCTCGACGTGATCTGTAAAACGATGGGTATGTCTTACCAGATTGTGGATGCGCGCATTCTTATCGAAAGGCAGGATACCGCAAAAAGTTTATCACCCTAAACCCTTACCAACATGACATAGGCTACTGCACGAAAAAAGCCGGCAATGCGGAAACATAGCCGGCCCGGTACTGGCTCCCCGGACATCTGTGGCGGATGGGGGAACCGGTTTTGTAAAAATCTTTTCGGGAAAATCACAAAACGATCAAAGGTATGAAAAAACATCGACTGCCTGTCGAGATCATGATAGCTATGGTTAAATTCTCCTGTTTCCACCTCTTTCTGGTTATGCTTACGTTCGGCGTGAGTGTGGCGGGGGATGGCTTTGCGCAGGAAATGCTGATGCGTCCGGTGACGGTAACGCTCGTAAACCAAAACGTGAGAACGGCCCTGACCAGGATCGAGAAATCGGCCAGGGTGAAGTTCAGCTATGAGCCTGCATTGCTGCAAAAAAGCGGAAATGTGAGCATTACGGTACAACGTGAGCCGCTGGCGACGGTGCTCGACAGGCTTCTCAAACCGCTCGGGATACAGTACAATCCGGCGGGCAAATACATTATCCTCACCCGCGACCCCAGCCAGGGCCTGCGAAAGCCGGAAGGGATGGAGGACAGCGAAGCCATGGAAAAATGGGTAACCGGAAAAGTCTCCGATGAAACCGGCGCAGCATTGCCGGGCGTGAGTATCCTCGTGAAAGGCACGCAAACGGGCACGACCACCCAGGCCGACGGTACTTTCAAGATCGACGTCGGAAACGAGCCTGCATCCCTGATATTCTCTTTTGTAGGTTATGTACCGCAGGAAATCGAGGTCGGCGGGCGTACGGCGATCGACGTGGCACTGAAAGTGGATACCAAAGCTCTGGAAGAAGTGGTTGTAACGGGCTACGGCACCCAAAAGCGCTCCGACCTCACCGGTTCGGTATCGACGGTAAAAGCGAATGATATTAAAAACCTGCCCGTACGCAGCGTGAACGAGGCTTTGCAGGGGCGTGCGGCGGGCGTGCAGGTTACCCGCAACGACGGCTCGCCGGGTGCGAACTCGGATATCATCATCCGCGGTGCAGGTTCGATCGGCGGTATGGCGCCGCTGTACATTGTGGATGGTATCAGGATGTCGGCCGGCAACAACTTCAACTTGCCGGATGTGGAATCGATCGAAATCCTGAAAGACGCCAGCGCCGCGGCCATTTATGGTGCCCAGGCAGCGGGCGGTGTGGTGCTGGTGACGACGAAGCGCGGTACTTCCATGGATAAGATGAGCATCAACCTCAATGCTTATTATGGGGTGAGAAAGCCTGTCAATTTGTATACATTATTGAATTCCAATGATTACTATAATGCTAAAACGGCATTTGGTGTAGCGACGGCCGGCTGGGGCGATCCCGCGGCATTGCCTAATACCAACTGGACGGATGCGCTTTTTACCAATGGAACGGAGCAAAGCTACTCGCTCGACCTGTCGGGAGCGTCGGCCAAGAGTAATTACTACATTTCGGCCAACTACCAGAAAGAGGGCGGTACCATTATCGACAATTGGTTTAAAAGGTATGGTTTGAGGACCAATTCAGACTATAAACTCAATTCGAAACTCAAAGTAGGAGAGACGATGTATGCCTGGATGACGGAGATCAACCCGACGGTGAGTACTACTTTTCCTATCCGTTCGGCGCCGGTGGTGGGCATTTACGACCCGACCAATGCTTACGGCGGCTGGGCAAAAACCGGGAGCTTTTTCGGCGGGCCTAACCTGGTGGGGCAGGAATACCAGAACCATATGTCGAACCAAACTTATGCGGTGGAAGGCAACGTGTACGCCGACTGGCAGATCATTCCAGCACTCAGTTTCCGGGCTACGTTCGGGGCCTCGGTGTACAATGCCAAGAACCTGAAATTTACAGAGGCATTCGATTACGGCATCGTAGCCAATCGCATTGCGTTTCTGGGCAGGGACATTAACAACCAGCGTAACCTGACCGCCAATTTCGTTTTGACCTACGCCAAAACCTTCGGTAAGCACGAAATAAAGGCGCTGGCGGGGTATGAGGCCTACAAATCCGACCTCAGTACATTGCACGGCGAAGCGCAAGGCTTTCCTTATGTGACTTACAATTTGGGTCTGACGACCAATCCGGGCAGCTATGTGACCAATGGGGCCGAGCTACCGCAAACGCGGCTTTTATCTCAGTTTGGGCGGGTCAATTATACCTATTCGGGGAAATACCTGGTTACCGGCACGGTGCGCCGTGATGGTTCGGACCGCTTTGGGCCGGCCAATAAATGGGGCGTGTTCCCATCGGCATCCGTGGGCTGGAAGCTGAGCGAGGAGGCTTTTTTGCGGGATAACCTGCATGCGGTTTCGAACCTGAAACTCCGCGCGAGTTATGGAAAACTGGGCAGTACGAGCAACATTCCTCAATATACCTACCAATCATCCTACGGTGGGAACGGTGGTACCAATGCCATGGGGCTTTTCGATGGTTCGCGTTCGAAAGGATATGCATTGACGGCCCAGCTCTTGAACGAGAATATCAAATGGGAGTCTGTGCTGCAAACCGACGTCGGTGTGGACGTGGGACTGTTCCGGAATGCATTGAACATTACACTCGACTGGTACAGCCGGCAAACGCAGGGCATGATTTACCAGGTGCCGGTAGCGCCTACGGCAGGTTTTGGCAATACATCGGTTTATACCAATATCGGTCAGATGAGCAACAAAGGCATCGAGCTGGCGGCCGATTACCGGGGGCAAAAGGGAGATTTTACCTATTCAGTGGCTGTTAATGCGGCTTTTAACAAAAACCTCGTGAAACAGCTCGACGGCAACAACAATAACCCCATCAGCGACGGGGTAGCAGGCAACGATCTCGACGGCAATGCAGGCCGCACGCAAATCGGCAACCCGATGAGCCAGTTTTACGGCTACCAGGTGGACGGCATCTTTCAGAGCAGTGACGAGGTGCAGGCGCTGAACGAAAGCGCGCAGCAAGCGGCAGGTTCTACCACCATTTACTATCAGAATGCAGGCACCGCCGCGGGCGACCTCCGGTTCAGGGATGTAAACGGCGACGGCCGCATTACCACCCTTGACAAGACTTTTATCGGTAACCCTTGGCCGAAAATGACTTACGGATTAACGCTAAACCTGGGCTGGAAAGGCCTCGAACTGACGGCATTGCTGCAAGGTATCCAGGGCGTGGATGTGTACAACGGCAATAAGTACTACACCGAGTATTTCTATGGCGATTACACTTCCACCCGGGATATTTTTAATTCGTCGTTTTTCAATGGCAACGGGCTGACAGACCAGCCGCGGATCGGTGCTACCAATACTTCCGGGACTTTTGCGCGCGATCCCAACTCTAACTACGGGCGCATTTCGAGCTATTTTGTGGAGGACGGCTCGTTCCTGAAACTGCGTAACCTGCAAATCGGCTACACTTTGCCCGGCCATTTGCTAAAAGCGTTGCATATGCAGGGCTTGCGGATATATGCGCAGGGACAAAACCTGTTCACGATCACGAAATACTCCGGCCTCGACCCGGAAGTGCTCGGGCGCAACGGTACCACGGCACGCGGGATCGATACGATTTTCTCCTATCCGCGATCCATGCTGCTTTCAATGGGTCTCAATCTCAGTTTTTAACATCCAATCCGAACGATGATGAAAATAGGTATAAAGCTGTCCGTTCTGGTGCTTCTGGCGCTAGTGACGGCGTGTAAGCAAAGTTTTGTCGATGTAGAAAACCCTACGGCCATTGCTACTTCGGCGTATCCCGAAAAGATTTCGGACCTCGAACAACTCCTCACCGGCGCCTACGCCACCCAGCATGCCGCCGGTACATTCGGTCGGGCGATGGGACCTTACAGCACTTATTTATGGGACCACACCACCGACCTCAGCTGGCAGGGCTCACCCAACTGGATTCAGATGGCGCAGAATAATGCATTGCCGAGCGATAACTTCCTCCTGCAAGTGTGGCCCGACCTATGGCGCGGTGTGCAGCGCTGCAATACGCTGCTGGCAGGCATTGAAAAGGTAAATCCCAATGCCTCCGAAGCCGATAAAGCCTCCATAGCGCTTATTAAAGGCCAGGCATTGTTCTTACGGGCATGGTACTACTTTTACCTGACCACTTTCTGGGGCGAGAGTTTCATCGTCGACGGGCAGGGCGGCGACAAGATGGGGGTGCCCATTCAGGAAAACGTGGCCAACGATTTGTCCAAAACCCAGGTATCCCGCTCGACGGTGCGCCAATGCTGGGATTTTATCATTAATGACCTCAAACAGGCCGAAACACTTTTGAAAGGCAAGAAATGGACGGCTGCCGCGGACCGCCATAAGGTGGACGAATGGGGCGTGAGAGGCTTCCTGGGCAAAGCTTACGTGTTTACGCAGGACTGGAATAATGCCAAAACTTCGCTTGCAAGCGTGATTGGCGAAAGCGGCAAGTCTCTGGTGTCCTTTGAAATCTATAAAACGATGTTCAACGGGCAGAACGAGTTCAATTCCGAATCGCTTTTCGAGCTGAACCTCAATGTGGATATGAGCTTTGCGGGTGCCACCGATTTGTCGATGGGCTCGATGATGGGGACGCTGATCTCTCCCTCATATGCAGGCGCGAACGGCACGCCCATTGCGTCGGCATGGTCGAACGTGTTTCCGCATGCGAAAAACATCACCCGTTTTGGCTTTAATGAAGGGCACTATTTCAAGCCGGGCACCACTTCGCCGAACATTTCGAATGTAGATCAATCCTATATCACCAAATCCATCACCGCACGCAAGAACCAGACCGTGGACCCGCGCCTGTGGGTGGCTTGCCTGCAACCCTACGTAGATTCGATGGTCGTGGCGGGTACAAAGCGGCCAATTTCACATTTTCTCGATGTCAATGAGCTCGATATGGAGGCGTGGAGTTTTCGTAAATACATTAATCTGAATGGTACGGAACTGGAAATCAACCGGGCGAATGGCAGCAACATCCTCTGGCTAAGGCTGGCCGATATTTATCTGCTCTATGCCGAAACACTGGCCCGAACGGGCGACAATGCCGGTGCATTGGAATACATCAACAAGGTGAAACGACGCGCGTACAGCCTACCGGTCGATAAACCTTCGGCCGTGGATTACAAAACCCTGACGGCCGCCACCATGGCATCCGACGATGTACTGAAAAACGACCCGCTGAAATACGAACGTTGGGCCGAGTTTTTCGGGGAGTTCAACTGGTGGTTCGACGTATGCCGGTGGAAAATTGGGGACAAGGAGGCGGCCTATTACGAGAAAATCCGCGGCGGCCCAATTCAATGGAATGCGACCGACTACGCGCAACCAATCCCGGTAAGCGAAATGACTTCGAATGTCAATATGCGGCAAAATCCGGGATATTGAATACATGGTTACTTGCAGCCCTTGCATAAGCCAGGGCTGCAAACTTACCTCACATGCGCAAGCAGCATCCGCGGTGCAAGGTTTTCAAAAAAGATGAGAATAAACAGTTACCGCACCACCTGAACCACACTGCCGCTGGCCTCCGTCTTATTTTCAATGCGGATCAAATAACTTCCTGCGGCCAGATTAGAAACATCTATATGCTCCTGATCTTGAAATTTGCCGATTTCCTTTCCATAAATCCTCTTTCCATCCGCAGCAAAGACTTCAATCCTGCCTGGCTGGCCGATCAGATCGGGCCTTACTTTGACTTGCAATTGGTTGGATACAGGATTGGGATAAAAGACCATGTCTTCCACATTGGATAAGTTCACCGCAATTGCTTTGCTGTAAGCGAAATCAGCATCTGTTTCGATGGATTTTAACCTGTAATAGTTGATTCCGGGAGCTGGGTTGTAATGGGTAAGACTGTAAAAAGCGGTATCAAGTGCAGGCGTTTCGCCGATGGCTTGGTACCTTTTGGCGTCTGTACTATGCTCTATCACGTATTTTGACATATCGACCTGGTCGGTTACTTCCCAATGCAGTGCGACAGCATTACCTTCGGGAGCGGCCCTGAAATTCACCAGCGTGACGGGAAGCGCTGCTTCGGAGGCGAGCCGGGATAGCCCAAATTGATTTGATATCCAGAAGCTTTCATTTTTATCAGTCCAGAGATCGCCGCCAAAATTTTGATAAGGCAGCGCATTCCCGACTTTTATCCAGGTTATATTATTAAACTTATAAACCTGTGTCTCACTCCCCGAGGCCAGAATGTAAGGCGTACCCACCTGTGACAGGCTGAGGCCGCTGATCCGGCTGCCAAAAGGAGCATTACCATTATTGAAAACAGACCAGGTGGAACCGTTGAAATGAGCAATGGAGTTCTGATTGGAGTTAATGTCCGTCTGTCTGAGCCACATTTTCCCATCGCTCTGGATTTCGATCTGCTCGATAAAATTTGCGATAGCCGGACTGGTTGAGGGGTTGATCGTGTAAATCTGGTTATGGTCGTTGAGGTCCATGACCAATATTTCACTGTTGTAAACCGGGCTGGTATTGACCACAATTATCCAGGCTTTGTTGTTGTAAAATCGGATGTCTTTAATATACTGGTTATCGGCAACCTGACGAAGTGCGGTCCAGCCGGTTGGCGTTTCTTTAAATATCACCTGGTTTGTCCAAAAGACATTATTTTGAGGGTTATAACCCTGAATATAACTCCAGAAGGAAATCTGTGTCACCGATGCGCCCGATGATGGCATTTCATTCGCCAGCTTGACTTTACGGTATACGCCTTGATTGCCGGCATTGAGCACGTGAATATTCAGGTCGTCGTCGGTATGAACAGCATTTTCCAGGCCTACACCCAAAAGCCCGTCGGTGTTTACGCGGTTGAATGCCTGATAGGTCAGCGTTTTTTGGTCAAGCTTGATAAATCCGGCATCTATCACACCAAGCCAGATGTGATCTTTGGACACAGCAATTTTCGGATTGGACCGGCCGAATACCTGCTGGTTTTTTTCACTCAGGAATGTAAGCCCAGCCGGTACAACACCATTACCTGTTGTAAATTGAACGACAAAATCAACCAGATCGCGATCGGGATAGTTGATCAGATCGGTACTGCGTTCTTGTACGCGGAGGAATAAAAGTTTATTAGCCGGCAAGGTTTTAAAAACATCGGCGATCTCTGAAAATGGCCTGTAATTCCGCTGAAAGAGCGGATTGGTAAACCCCGGATTGTCAGCGATCGTGATGGTCGTGTTGGAATTATAGACAGACGGAGAATACGCCACGGGAAGCGTTCTCGGGGCATTGGTGAGGTTGTTTGGGATCGGTAAGAACAGGCCTATCAGGTTGAGCCGCGGATTAGCCGAAAAATACCCTGTTTCGGACCATTTGCCCGTTTTCCCACCTTGAATAGCCTTAACACGCCATTTGTATCCGCCAAGATATGGAGCGTAGTCGAACGTATTTCCTGAAATAATCTGGTCCGTCGGATTAGAAAATTCGAAATCCGCCAGGCCGGCTACCTGAATGCGGTATGAAGTTGCGCCCGGCACACTTGAAAACGATAATGTTACGGCTTGCTGTGACGGAAAAAATGAATTGGTAGCGGGGCTTAGGATCAACGGCACGTCAGGCTGGTCGGGATCGATCTTGATTTTGATCGTGTTGGACCAGTTGGAAGTTCCAAAGGAATTGACCGCCCTGACCCTGACGAAATAATCTGTTCCCAGGGTTTGTTTCAGTAAAGAGACACCATTAACTAAGGTCGATTGGATCAGTTCGCCGGAGAAATTGACATTGGTGGAATAACTGAACTCGTAAGACTGGGCGCTCACGGAAGCAGGCCAGGCGTAAAAGTCACCTTTGATGGCCGTAATGTCCCCCGCAAGCGTAACAGGCTGGGGAGTCGATAGTATTTTGGCAAAGGTAATCTCTGCGTGCTGCCTGATGACCGCCGCCACCATGGGATGAAGGGGTTGCCGACCCGAGCCGCATTGGCTCATCATCGACCCCATCGTGTTAATTTCCGAGGACTTGTCATAACAGTTGCCTTCCACACCACCGCAGTAGTCGAGTGGCCCGCCTGGCCAGTCACAACTGTTGGTATGCAGCGAACCGAAATTGTGGGCTAATTCGTGCTGGATCGTGCCGACACTTTCCAGCGGAGAAACATTATACGCCCCCCCAATCCAGGCGAGGCCCGAAAAGCCACCGGTTACCTGTTTCGTGTAGAGGTACAATCGCTTGTCGAAATTGAAGTCGGATATGTTGCGGTTTGACAGAATATTAATAAGATTGGAAATATCAGAATGGCCTGCGTAAGGATCAGGTCCGCCATCCTTAAATATGCGGATGCCTGTGACCACTAGCCTGATATTTGCTTCCCTTTCAAAGAATTTCGAGGCTTTTTCAATATTTTCAATCACTTTATGAATGATCGCCGCCGTGTCCCGTTCGTATTTTACATAAGTGTCCGAATCAATGTCCACTGAAATACGGCAGATCGTAGTTTCTCCGGCGGTAGTCCGCGCATTTTGTTTTGCCATAATCGCCGGAAGCTCGTTAATGAGGCGTATTGCTGCCGGCGGGGCGTCGCTGCTTTTAGTCCCGCAAACAATGGGTTTTTCCTGGCTGAAAGCAGATCCGCAGGAAAGTAAGAGAATAAGAAAAAACTTGATTCCGTCGGAAGTAAAAGTTAAACCATTCATAATAGTATCAGGGGATGTGTTCAGGATGATCCGAAGCTTTTGGACTATGCTGACAGACACCACTTTGTAACACCGCCGTGGCAGTCTCCCTGTTTTTTATCAAAAGTTGCCGGACATTTGAGCGTTGTCGGAAAAACTTTGCGGGGCAACAAGCGTGGCTACACCAATGGAAGTTTAATTACAAAGTCGTCTGGCGTCTCGATGATTTGCACCGCCACCGGTGATAGAAAACTATACAGATTCACCAGGTGAATAAGTCCCTGTTTATTACTGGTTTCCACGAAGTTCTTTTTCTGCACATTGTTGCTGACCACCAGGTGCTGGCCCTCGGTATAAATCCGTATCACGAGCGGCGCGTCATCGCTGATGATGTTATGCTTGATCGCATTTTCAATCAGGTTTTGTATCGTAACAGGCGCTATCCTGAAATTGCCCATTGTTTCGGGCACAGCCGTATCGACTATCAATCCACTTCCAAACCGGGTACTTTGCAGCGCTATGTAGTTTTGGGCAAAGCTGATTTCTTCTTTAAGCGGAACGAGCTCTTTTTCCCGGTTTTTTAGAATGTAACGGTAAATGCGGCTCAACCCGTCCAGGAATGTACTAGCCTTGGCGGCATCCAGCCAGATGAGGCTGTCAAGGGATGTCAGGGAGTTAAACAGGAAATGGGGATTCAGCTGCTGTTTGAGGCTTTCGTACATAGCCATTGCTTTTTCTTTTTCTAGCTCATTGGCCTTGCTTTGCAATGCGAAAACAGCCGCTTGCTGTTTACGTACTGCCGCGACGCGAATTTTAAACAGCAAGTTGATGACCGCCAGGATCATGACCGCGGCCAGAAGAAAAAACCACGGCCGCTTCCAGATTGGCGATAAAATTGAAAATACCACCGCCTGCCGTGAAGCATGCCACGAAATCCCGTCGAGGCTGGCTTGCAGATCGAACCGGTAGTGGCCGGGAGCAAGCGAGGAAAACCGTACGATGTTGTTATTGCCGTGGTAAATCCAGCCATCATCGAGTCCCGCAAGCCGGTAGCGGTATTTTACTTTGGAGGCATTCTGGAAATAGGTCGTCACAAACTGTATTTCCACGGTATTCTGGTTCCACGACAGTTCCAACGGCCGTCCCTGATAAAGCGAATCATTCTGATTGATTTTAACCGAAGTGACCAGTACCGTCAGGTCTTTTCGCTGTGCGCCGATCAGTTCGGGACGGAAATAGTTAAGGCCATTGTTGCCTCCCAGGTACAGGTTGCCGTCGCCCGCCTGAAACAGACTGTTGGGGTTCAATTGTTTGTTCTGGACATTGTCCCAGATATCAAACCATTCGAGTTTTTTACTCCCTGCATCGTAGCGGTAAAAGCCGTCGTCGGCGCCTATCCAGATTTGACCGGTTTTATCCTGAAAAAGCATTGTGATCTGCTGATTGGCAAGTTCGGGAAGAATAGCCCGCCTGGTGAGCCGGTCGCCGCGCCTGGTAACCTCGAACAGCCCCACGCTCCCTGCCCAGGCAGTGGAATCGTTCCTGACCAGAAGCGATGTCACCAGCTTACTGGGCGTCATGGTAGTGTCCATGGCCAGTGTTTTGAACTTTTGATCCAACAGCAAGAGCCCTTTGTAAGTGCCCACCCATATTTTTCCGGCATGGTCCTGAGCCGCAGTTTGCAGGATAAAATTCGAGCCGGTAAATGCAAGTTCGGAGATTTTGTAGGTGTTTCGTTCCAGCAAATAACATGACAAGTCCCCCAAAACGAGCATATTGCCATTTGAAAGCGGCACAATGGAGTAAATATAATCCTGGCTGGCCTTAGTGCTGAGCGCCGGTTGACTGGGCGGGTAAACCGGTTTCCTGAACGTTTCGCTTCCCGGGTCAAACAGCACTACACCGCCGGCACCAGGTCCCAGAATCAGGTTTTTCCCGTCATAGACGATCCCCTGGATGGACGGGAACTGGAATGCGGCTGATCGCGAGTTACTGGCATGGAAGGATTTAACGGTACCGTCTTTTAAACTTAGCCTGGACAAGCCCGCGGAGGTCGCCATCCAAATATTTCCCTGGTTATCACCGGTTAGTGCGCGTATATTGTTATTCCAATCCATTCCCTTCCTGTTGAAGCTTCTGAGCCAGCTAATGGTGTGCTGCAATGGCTTGAAGAAGATAATGCCCTGCTGGCCGAGCATCCACAAGGTTTTGTCCTGATCGAAATAGCTTGTGTAGATTTCGTTGTTGGCCAGTTCGCTGCCGTAATGGTAAAGGACAGCTTTGTGGAACAAGCCCGATTTTCGGTTATAGCGGAAACAGCCCTTACTCGTACTGACAAGGTAATTGTCGCTGCCCAGCGGTGCTACTGCGCTGATTTCCATAAAGTTTGATTCGGGACGGGGCTGGAATTTGTCGGCCTGAATAGGGGAGCTGCTGCCGGTCCTGAAATCGAGCTCGAATGTCTGCAAACGCGCGTCGGTAACCCAGAGAATATCTCCTGAAAACGGGGCTATCGCGCTTACGGCATTGAATGGAATGCTTCGGACCTTCCTGGTATTGGTATTGTATGCAAATAGGATGTGGGTGTTGCCTATGAAGAACTCGTCTCCTGATTTCTGGAATATTTTTCTATAAAACTGCGTATCGGCAAGCCCCGGAATCGGCTGGTGAACAAATGTGTCGGTGGGCTTGTCGTAAGCGAACAGCCCTTTTCCACTGATAATCCACACCTGGTTTTGCGTGCTCACCTGCATTACATTAAACTTGGTCGGTAAAGGGCCATTGATACGCAGCCGCTGAAATCCCCGGCTGTCGCTGACAAAGCGCCTGATCGTCGACTGTGTACTTACCCAGATTTTCCCGTCGTGATCCGCGACTATATCCAGCAAATCTTCACCATCGATGTCAAACCTTTTCAGGTTCTGGCCGTCGAAACGCTGTATATACCGCGGCGAAAGCATCCACAGAAAACCATGGATGTCCTTGACCATCTTTAATATATTGGAAGTTCGGATCTGGTCTCCTTCATCGAGCAGCTGAACATTGTAGTCTGCCAGCTGGGCATGCACATGCTGCACCCTCATTGAGAGTACAAACCACAACAGAAGCAGACAGAGGTTTAGCGGTCGAACCATTTTTTGAAGGACGGTGCTTTTTCCCTGCTTACATCGATTTCAGCCTTTAACGGTTTTTTCATAAACACGGTCAATTTCTGATTTTCATGGAGCTGCACCGATGCGATTCCATTGATATTGACGATAAACTGCCGGTTTGCGCGGTAAAAGGTCCTCGGGTCCAGGATCTCTTCCAGCTCATCCATCGAGTCGTATTCCAGCGGATACTTCTCGCCCTGAAATGTATACAGGTAATAAATATTGTCTTTTACAAAATAGGCCACATCGGCGGTGTCTACGGGTACCCACCGGTTTCTGGCATTAATAATGAATTTTTCCTTATACGTGGCCTGCCCCTGTCTGTTGGAAATCGAATGCAGCAGGTTTTGAATATCCAACTGACTTTGGATGCTGGATTCCAGCAGCTTCCGGCATTTATCGATTGCCTTCTGCAATTCTGTTTCGCCAACGGGTTTCAGCAGGTAGTCGATTCCGTTGACTTTGAAGGCGCGGATTGCGTATTCATCATAAGCTGTTGTAAATATGACCGGGCTCGATAGCTGGTAGTAATCAAATAGCTCAAAACTCGTCCCGTCGCCCAGCTGCACATCCATAAAAATCAAATCGGGCTCGGCGTTTTCCATAAACCATTTGCGTGCCGTCTTCAAGCTCGGCAGAATGTGGATGATTTCGATATCGCTGGCCACCAGCTGTATTTTCCTTTCCAATTGTTTGGCTACCAGCAGCTCATCTTCCAGGATTATGGCCTTGATCATTTTAACATCGTTTTTATAGTAAAGTAATGGAGACTGCAATTATGCTGCTTTATGTCTTATCAAAAGTGGTCGAATGATTATTAACTGACAATTTTTAATTACTAAAACATACCAAAAACCTGCTGGAACGTACTCAGATCGAGTCCAGGCGTTGAAAAACAGTATGTCATCCGGCGATGAATTGAGTTAACGGTTCGCGGGTAATTTCGCCCCGTCTCAATGGATTTCTGCCCTGTTTGAAAAGAATAAATTTAGCCCGTCGGTGCTGGCTGGACTAGGTTTGTGCCAGAAAACAAAACGACAAATCCATGAGAAATTCATTTCAGCTTCTGAACAAATTTTGCCTCGTACTGGCTTTTGCATTCATTTTTGCCGGTTGCAGTAAAGATAAAGATCCTGCTCCGGCTCCGGCTCCAAAGGGAACTTTGCTGACCTACACCAACATCAACGATCGCAGTTTCGACCGCATTGATATCATCGTGGATGGAAAGGTTGCCGGAACACTTACCAAGCCTTTTGCAGTGAAACCAACCTGCGGTGCAGCAGCATCCGCCAGCGTAACAAGCATTGAACTGTCCGTCGGAACGCACAAAGTTTATGCTATCCAATACAAAAACGGTGAAAATGTGGGTGAATGGAACGAGGAAACAGAGACGATCAACGACGGAAAATGCACGCCGATTAACTGGACGGAATAAGCAGTTACCCGACTAAAAAGAAGGTTTAACACAACTAATCTATCAATGCCATGAAAAATAACTTTACCAGGCTGGTGCTATGCATTGCCGTGTGCCTTTCCGCATCCGAATTCTTGTTATCGTGTGTCAAAGACCACGTCGTGACACCGGGTGTCGGAACACCGGGGGTCGAACAAATCCGCGTGCCGGCTGAGTGGGAAGAACAAGAGTCGGTGTGGATGGCCTGGCCTACTTACGACAACAAGCATGACTGGTCCGCCCAGGCGGCATATGCTCAGATTATCAAGGGTTTGGTCGGTGCCTCAAATGTCGATCTGTGCGTGCCCGATGAGGCAACCGCGGCCGAAGCCAAGGCTTACCTCGGAAGCAACGGGGTGCCGCAGTCGGCATTGGCCGACAAGATCCGGTTTCATGTAACGGAATACGCCGACATCTGGCTCCGGGACACGGGGCCCATTTTCATCGAGAAAAACGGGCACACCGAAACCGTGGATTTCAAATTTGACGGCTGGGGCTGGGGGCTATCGTTTATTCAGGATCAGGCATATCACGATGGAATCTTATTGGACGAAACGCTCGACAAGCAGATTTCACAGAAGGTCAATGTGCCGTTCACTTCTTCCGAGCTGATTATGGAGGGCGGGGCGCTGGAGTTCAACGGAAAAGGGACAGTGCTTGTCTCGGAAGATGTGGTATTTCAGCGCAACCCTACCTGGACCAAATCGCAGGTGGAAGCCGAATTCAGCAGGGTTTTGGGGACTAAAAAGGTGATCTGGCTCAAAGGTTACCTGGGCAACGATGCCCATCCGGTGATCAACGCGCCATTTGCGGTGCCTTTTGGAAATACGACACAAAACGTTTACACGCTGCTGACTACGAACGGTCACACCGATGAATTCGTCCGGTTCATCAATTCCAGCACGGTACTGCTTGCCGAGCCGCCGTCAGAGCAGGAAGCAGCTCATAACCCGGTCGCCGCGCAGAGCCGCAAGGCCATTCTTGAAACAAGGCAGATACTGACCAGTTCCACCGATCAGGACGGCAGCCCGATCACCATTATCGACTTTCCGGAAGTAAAGCCCTTGTACGTAGACCTGGACGGAAGCGATGAGATGTTTATCCTCATGAGTACGCTCAATTTTGCCTCGGTTGGGAAGCAGAACATCGACGAGAATGGCAGCTTCAAAGGCGTACTGGCCGCGAGTTACCTGAATTGCCTGGTGATCAATGGGGTAGTGCTGGTCGCGCAATACGCGGGATTGTCCGCTGATATGGCCACCCACGATTCGGAAGCCATTCAGAAGCTCCAACAGGCATTCCCAGGCAAGACCGTGATCGGGATTGACGTGCGATCGATCAATGTAGGCGGAGGCGGCATTCACTGCATTACGCGCCAAATGCCCAGGATTCAGTAGAGCGGTAACGTTTAAAAGGTTTGGGCACGTCGGAGCATTTAAATTATTTACCTCAGGGGTCTTCATTGGCGGCCTTCCGACGGAGAATCTCGGTCGGTAAATGAGATAGCTGCCGATTTTGCCTGCCTGGTGATAATTTTTATCGATCAGGGCCACTGCCGCAGGACTATATCGATCGGCACTATGAAGTGGCATGGTCACAATCAAGCTGTAATAGCCGCGCTCTAAAAGCTGCAAGTAAGGCCTTTCTTTCCAGCCTCCTGCCATTGTCAGAAAGCTAAGGGTCGCTGGTTCGGCCTCAATAGTGCGGCCCGCTTTCGTAATGGCCAGCATATTGTCGGACAACACGGGTCCCGGTGTCGCCTTAATCAATGCTACGAGTTGTGCCTCTTCCTTTAATTGGCGGCTAAAATCCTCCGTGACTATTGAAATTATCCAACGACTGGGAACGAATAAAAGCATGGCCAGTGCTAAAAGGACAAACGGACGGCTTTTTGTGGGCCTGCAATGCATACGCCAGGTGGCCAGCAAACGAAACAAAAAGAGTGTGGTAAGCAGGCAAAGCGACAAATTCAACGCAAGAAAGAAATTGTAAATCGACCCCATCTTGCCGATAGATATCGCGAGCAGGCCGGCAAAGAATGCATTGATGCTGCCTATCACGATCGTCCGGCCGTAGGTATTGCCCGATTTTAAAGAAGCAAAATACCTCCAATCCATGCGGCGAATGCCGTTTCTGTTGTACAAAGCCATTAATGCAGCTGCGGAAAGTATAAGTTTCAGCGTGATGTTCAGCCGCAGGTGACTCGCGAATTGGGCAAATACGATGTTCCAGGAAAACGGGTTGAGGTTGTAGTTGAGAATGTTTTTCAGAAAGCCGCCGTCTGTCAACCAGTAACAAATGGAAAGTCCGGCAAGGCCAAGCAATACCGCAAAGCCGTATACCCGGGCCGTAGTTTTGGGGTATGCAAAAAAACCAAAAGCTGCACAGGCAAAGGGTGCGCTAAGGAGCGTTTGCTTCGCGAAAACAGCCAGGACAAACAGGATAGCCGCACAATACTGTCCCGACTCGCTTTTGCCTGAGCTAATATACACGGCCAGGCCGCCATACATCAGCATGAGCCCGAGCATATCTACCCGCATGAGACTCGCCCAGCCAATCACGCTTCCCGTGGTAAACACCATTGCCGCTCCCAAAGCACCGATCGCCCGGCGCCACATTCTTGGGTATGATCTCGGGATGCCCTGAAAAGCCAGCAATCCAATTAATGCGGCCAGCCCCAGCGTGCTCACCAGGGAAACGCTCCTGCCAGCGAGCAGCAAATCACCGGTTGCGAAACCGACTATTTTTGAAATAATCAGGTATAGCGGCGGATAAGGGAAAATGACATAGGGAAGTCCGTCGAGCGGCTTATAGGCGATTGCCAGGTTGGTGATTTGCTGCGACATCCAAAGCGTATGCCCCTCGCCATAATCCCGCAGCACGTCTATGCGCAGTAGGCGGAGTTGGATGGCCAGAAATAAAACACCTATGAGCAGCGAAGCACCAATGAGGCATAGGCAAATAATTGATCGGGGATCACTTAGAGAGAACTTTTTCATTACAAAAGGATTTTTGCTGCGAGCATTCTTGCCCTGCTGATGGCCTGGTCCATGTCATAATACCGGTATTCGCCGAGCCGTCCGCAAATAAGGGTGTTTGGTTCCTGCGTTGCAAGCCGCGCATATCGCTCGAACAGCGCCCGGTTAAGGGACATTGGCATCCGGGCAATCCACCCTGAATGCCAGGAGCAACATCAGTCGCAGCGTTTTGGTGACGATAATGCGTTTCCAGCCATCATCCCGGCTTGTTCTGATTCCGGAAACCACCAATGCCTGGTTGCGAAGCTGCCAGAAAGCCTGGAAATAGCGGAGATCGCATTGCCAGTCCGAATCGATTTGAAAAACAAAACGCGCGCCTAGCTCGCCCGCGCGGTGATATCCTTCCAGGCATGTTTGTCCATGCCCCCGGTTCGGTCGGCTGATGATCATCATTCGCTGCCCATATTGAGCTTGCAACTGATATAAAATGGCCAGCGAGTTGTCCCGCGAACCGTCGTCGATAGCCAGTATAACAAAATTCGGGGACCATTTTTCCAGCGCCGGTATCCATTCAAGGATCACTTTCTGAATAGAATCCTGTTCGTTGTAAACCGGAATTACCACCACAAGTTCTGGCGGAATTGGATGATGCCCACCGGTAGTCAAATCAGCAGTCTTTAAAATTAATTCAGTATAGGATCGTGAACGTAGTTGATATCAGCTATTGCTATTCTATGATCAGGCGCGGTAAACCCCGTCGTGTTCTACCGTGCAAACCAGCAAAAGACAGTAAAAAGGGAAGTATCCACTGGGACACTTCCCTTTTTACTGTCTTTTGCGTGTGGGAGTTAGAGCGGAGCGTAAACCGTTGAAAAAGTGCTCCCGTAAACGACTGCGCCATCGTCCGTGATGGCATAAGCACGGTAGGAATACCGGAATACCCCTGACAATTCCGGCTCATCAGCCAGCAAAATGAACTGAGTAAGTGTTGTCGATTGCGCTACCGGGCTTGAAAACGGCTTTTTGACATCATTCACAGTTGGTTCGGAGCTGTCATTCTCGGGCGAAGCACGCAGCACAACTCCATACTCGGTGACAGGCCGGTTGCCGAGCTCTGTAAAACTCACCTTGTAATATCGGTGAGGCACCTGTTCGTCCGGATCGTCGCTGTATCGTAGCGTAACGATTGTGGGGGCAATTTTGTCTGGGGTGACGTGGTCTGTGCAGGCCGATAACAATAGCAGCAACAGGAATGGAGACAGCAGGGAGATTTTGATTTTCATAGAGACAGTTTAAATAATGCGACTAAAAATAGATGCGCTCGATTGATAGGAGAATTTTTTGTGCATCAAGCGTAGCCAACCCGCTTGTGAAGCGTGGCTAACTACGCCGGAAGCGTTTTTATGAGCGATGCATTTACATTAAACATCCCACTGGCTGATCTTTAAAAGGTTGTTAGTCACAACCGGGCCACGGGGTTCTTCGAATGCGGTGATGTTTGTGCCGCCTCCCGGAAGCTGCGTCCACAGGTTGCCCTGCCAGCGGTGGATCGAGTAACCTCCCGACGGCATCGGCGTGCGGCCGATGATATAGAAATACGAATCCGGGCCGGAGGCGATATCATAAGCAAGGCCCGGAATCTGGACGAAATTATGTCCGTTAAATGTAAAAATCTGGCCTACGTTATTGACAATCATGGCATCTCCGCCAGGCAAAACGGTGATACGTACTGCTCCGCCCGGTTTTAAGGCCCAGCTACCGTTCTCCCATTTGTAAATTGTATAGCCGCCTGAGACGGGAGTTTTGCCGATAATCCAGGCCTCGCCGCCTTTACCAACCCCGATATCAGTTGCCTGTCCAAGATAGGGCTGCCACGCCCCACTTTCCAGGCGTTTGAAAATTTTACCTTCATTATTGACAATCCATGGGGCTTTGTCGGCCCCGCCGGCGGCAATCCTTACGCCACCGCCTGGTACCTGTTTCCAAACCTTGTAGGTCACATCATAATAGTGGACCGAATAGCCGCCGGAAACAGGAGTGTTGCCTATCGCCCAAAGTTTCCCACCATAAGCAGCGGCCACATCCCGTGCTTCACCCGGCATTTGCTTCCAGCCGCTGCTTGGATATAGGTAGTCGGCTGCACGTCGGTCGTCGATAGTGAAACCTTCCCAATTCATGTAATAGGGCTGCATGACTGATTTTGGATCGAGCCGGTTGGTACCATTAATTTGGCTTGGAACCCATTCATTGGTTGTGCCGGTGTGCGAGAGGCCTATCATGTGGCCAAGCGCATGGACGAGCACACCTTTTTTCTGGTTGGCTGACAGGTAATTGGCCGATGGATTTGTTGTCAGGTTTTTGTCAAAGTATCCTTCGTAGGTAGGCATCGGCTCGCGGACTTTCCAGGTAATATCTCCGTTTGCCTTCCGGGAAAAATCCATGGTGATATGCGAACCTGTGGTCACGATCTTGAACTGGATTTTTCCTCCAAGAGCATTCCATTCCTTCACCGCTTCGGAGAGCGCAATCCGCCATTCCGAGGTGTGGTCGGGGACTATATCGATCTTGATTTGTCTGGCAACATCATCGCGAAGCAGAAACGGGCCCCGTCGTTGCGCTGTTTTAGAAACGTTCAGACGGTTTGCAGCGTCCTTTTTCGAAACGATGATTTCGTTGTGAATAATAAACTCCTCACTGGTCGAATCGTATTGCACTTCCTTTGGTGATGTCCCGGTTTCAGAGGCTAAAAATGCTTTCAGGCTTTCAACGGGAAAAACGGCCGACTGCTCGTTTGTCACAGGCGGCGCTACAAGTTCCTGAGGCTCCTTACATCCCTGCGTGGCCGCTGCAATGGTTAGCAACAACACCGACCCATACTTCATTTGAATAAAAAACTGTTTGATTGCTGTTTTCATGACTTGACAATTAGATAATTTGAATCTTAGTAAATGATTGGAAATGGAAGCAACTGGTACCGGTCATTCCTCAAAACCGGGGGCAAAACTAGGCCGGCGTCCCCCTTTCCATATATTTAAATCTTCTAAGACGCATCAGAAACCGACTGAGCCGTGGTCAAACAGCCCACCAACCGTTCACTCAAGTCTTCATTGATAGCGCTTAAATGGAAACCGGGAACCAATTGCCCGGGAATTTTCTCAAAGAAAACCGGCCGAGATGCTTGCACGCTGGCCATGATGCTGATGATGGTCCTGCTGGGGTTTATTATATGGTGTATTTTTTTTCAGCTACTGACATACGGCTGTCAAGCGGTGGGTATTTCTTTGGGAATTCAAAAACTGAACGACTCCCCTTATGACATTTGTTTCGACCCGTATCATCACCGCCAACGTAGGCGCCCTTGTCGATTTTTATGAGCAGATTACCGGTTACTCTGCTGTCCGTTACACGGACGATTTTGCAGAACTTCGCACACCATTGGCCGTACTTGCGATAGGAAGCACGCGGACTCTGCAGTTGTTTGGTGGCGATAGCGTCGCTTCACCTGCCACAAACCGTTCGCTGATTCTTGAATTTCGCGTCGATGATGTGGATTCGCATTTCAAACGACTTGCGGGCTACCTTGGGCAAGCGCTTGTGCAGGAACCGACCACAATGCCATGGGGCAACCGGTCGCTGCTTTTTCGCGATCCTGATGGCAACCTAGTTAATTTCTTCACCCCTGTCACTCCGGAAGCGACAGAACGTCAGTAAACGGTTCAAACGGATGACGGTCGCTATCCAGAGGTAGGTGAGAACTTGTACCGGCTAAGAATGATCGATTTAGACGGACCTTTTCGTACAGCAGGATCAGAAGCGTTACAAATGGGGGCGGGCGTGGAGAATTTGTTTATCCTAACCCGGTGTATGAGGTATTAAATTTAGGAATACCTGATTGCTGGGCATTGCCGTTCAGGCTATGTCATCGACTGTATTCCTCGCTAGACTACGATTCTTTCCGGCTCCACACGGATAGAGGGCCTAATTCCATCGTGCTGGCGGGCATTATTGCATGTAATAAATCATCACGCATGTATCCGACGACGGACGCCTTGCCGGCAAAGATCCGCGCTGCCGAAAGGCATATTAACCAATAATCGTCCTGCATGCCTTCCGGATAGAAAAAGTTTGTCAGCCCGACGACCTCGTTGCTTCTGGTTAGCACACATCCGCCTGTAATCTTATCGCCCTTTTTCACCGCGATAATTCGTACTGCCGGATGGGACAGAACCTTGTAATTGAATTTTGACACTGTAGGCTTATCGCTAATCGCTTCCTCCCAATCTTTCAGAGTGCCCACCGACCTGACGATCTCATAACGTGAACGCCTCAGTTTGATCGACTTGGCCACAAACCATTTGCCGCCAAACAGTTTCTCATATTTTGACGCGGGAAGTTGAAGCGTATCGAAACTGTCTTTGAGCGAAGCTTTACCCTGGATTTTTTTGGCTATCGACTCCACCAGATGCCAATTGCAACTGGCTTTAAGTGTAACGATGTTTGGATAATACATCGGCACATCCGCAACAGAATAC
The DNA here is from genome assembly GCF_900101885.1 of Dyadobacter soli. GTDB lineage: Bacteria > Bacteroidota > Bacteroidia > Cytophagales > Spirosomataceae > Dyadobacter > Dyadobacter soli. The sequence goes on from NZ_FNAN01000020.1 coordinate 67,351, forward strand.
CATGCCTGATCTTTAAAGACTCCTAGGGCGCCATTAGCCTGACAGACAATGCTACACCATTTCGCATTGTTGATGGCAGCCCGCCTGATTAATCCGGCACGCAAAGCCGATCGTTTTGACAACATGCTTCTCACCTGAATCTTTTTATTTTTTTACTAATGCTTGCCTTCAACCGGGCCACTGTTTCAAATTACTTTCAGATGCAGTATGGGAAAAGGTTTTCCGCTGGGGTCAAGCGCAGAACGGCCGGAGAGCTGAAAGCCGAGTTTAACATAAAACTTCAAAGCTTGCATATTATGCTCATTGACATCCACTTCACAGGCTTGCAGATCCTGAATCGCAAACCTACATAGCGCTTTACCAATGCCTTTTCCAAAATCTTCCGGCCTAACAAAGAGCATTTCAATCTTACGGTCCACAACTCCGACAAACCCGGCAAGTCCGCCGGAATCGTGACGAATGCCAAATAACATCAACGTGGGTAAATATTCTTTGATAATTAATGGTTTGTAAAACCGAATATCGGCTTCTGAAAGGAAATAGTGAGTAGCGCGCACGGAGTCTTCCCAAACAGAGGTGACGTCGGTGAAGTCTTCGTGCGATAAGGGGCAAATCTGGAATTGCATGATTAAACTTGGTGTTGAAACAGCTTCCTACTTAGTTTTGATAAAACGAACGTTGCTTGCCTTAACCTCAGATGAATAAGTTTGCAAAAACATGCAGAACAACAAAGCAAAAACAGGCGATTACAATTGCATTCGCATTGATTGAGTAAATGAGAAAGCGTTTTGGGACTGCAAATTGACAATCTTACTTCGCAGCTGCGAGCGAAAAGTAGTTGTATCGTAACTTTTTCAACCTGAACATTCACTTTTGCTGTATCAACTGATAAAGAATAATTTGTGTTGGGCAAAGATCTGGGCTTATGATGAACATAGATTACGAGGTATTCTCAACCACATATCGAGCGCAAACTTCTTAATGCCTACTATTCGGATCGCAGCGTTTTGATCGGGTTAGCCAACGAAGCTTTGATGCTGCGGAACCCGACGGTAAAAAATGCAACAAGCATGGTAATCATGATGGCCAGTACGAAAATCCCGGGGCCAGGTTCGATATGGTACGCAAAATCGCGGAGCCAATTGTTCGTAAACCACCATCCTAGCGGTGAAGCTACCAGAAATGCGATTAGTAACAGTTGCAAAAATTCTTTTCCAAAAAGCCACAGGACATCCGAAGTTTTCGCGCCCAGCACTTTTCGAACACCTATTTCCTTGGTCTTTTGATTAGCCATGAAGGAAACCAGACCGTATAACCCAAGACATCCAACGAAGATAGCCACCGCAGCAAATGCCTGAAAAAGGCGCAGCAGCACATTGTCGAGTTTGTAGAGCCGCTCGACGTCTTCGTCCATAAACCGGTAGGTGAAAATGGATGACGGGTAAATTTTCGCCCACTCGGTTTCCAGTCTGGCAATGGTCGATGACATGTTGGATAGATTGATTTTTAGCCCGCAACTGCCGTAAGCCTCGCCACGAGTAGTCATGCAAAGGGGTTCGATGGCCGTGCGCAGAGACCGGAAGTGGAAGTCTTTTACCACGCCGACAACGGTACCCCGCCGGCCGTTGATGGTTGCTGCTTTGCCGATGGCGTCATCCATTGTTTTTAACCCCAGTGCTTTAATGGCCGTTTCGTTGAGCAAGTACTCGCGTATCGTATCGGACGGATTTAGGTTGCGGCCAGCAAGCACAGGTATTTTAAACATCGGTACATATTGGTCATCCGCGGCTTTGATGGAAATCATGAATTGCTCGTGTTCGGGACGGCTATCGAACTGCATATTGCTGCGGCCAATTGCGTCGGATGCGGGCGGGGTATCGAAAAATGTGACATTTTCGATGTCTACAAGCCTGTTTAATTCGCTTTTTAATGAAGTGATTTTAGACGTTTGATTGTCAGGCACCGGCAGAATTACTATTGCATTTTTTTCAAAACCCAAATTGGCCTGCTGCGAATAGCGTAGTTGGTTTGTCATCACCAGCGTTCCTATGATCAGTAGCTGGGAGATTGCAAACTGGCCTACAACCAACCCTTTACGGAGCGAAAACCCATGAGGCGAGCTTTGCGTAAGTTTGCCTTTTAAGGCTACCACCGGTTGGAAGCGGGCAAGTATCAAGCCCGGATACGCGCCAGAGCAGAATACGACGACCACTAGCAAAGTGACCAGGAATGCAAGCAGGTGAATATCCTTAAATGGGTTAATGGATAGGTTAATTTCAAAAAGCTGGTTTACCATCGGGACAGAAAGATAGGCCAATCCGACTGCAACTACCAGGGCACCCGTTGCGATCACCGCCGTTTCGGTCATGAATTGCCAGAACAATGCGCCGCGTTGACTGCCCAGCGCCTTACGAACGCCTATTTCCCGCGAGCGGGCTACTGCCTGCGCCGTAGCGAGGTTCACGAAGTTGACACAGGCGGTTAGCACGAGAAAAAAGCCAATCCAGGCAAAGGTGTACAGATTTTTCTTATCCGTTTTGCCGCGCAATTCCATATTGAAATGCACATCGGCCAGCTGTTGGAGCTTGAAGCGGAAGTATTTTGAAGCTTCTTTGTCATAGTGCCTATTGGAAATTGCGGGAAAAACAGTCGTATTGACCGACGCGGCCGAAATACCTGGTTTCAGCCGGACGAAGCACTGCATTTCCTTATTCACACTCATCCACCAGTCTTTTTCGACCATCCACGGGCTATGGCGTTGCAGGTTGCCGAACGGCACAAATATCTGTGAACGGAAGTCGGTGTTATCGGGGAGATTGGCAAGCACACCGGTAACCCGCACCATGAGCGAATCGTCGATCCGGAGCGTCTGACCGACAGCATCTGAGTCTCCAAAGTATTTTCTGGCAAGTTGCTCGGTGATCAGTGCTGCGTTTTGTCCCTGCAATGCGTGCGAGGCGCTACCTTCAATGAGCGGAAAGTTGAAAATAGAGAAGAACTCCGGATCGGCGAATGCAATATCTTCTTCAAACCGGTTACCGGATGGCAGAGATACTACCCGTTTAGGCAAATATGCGATGCGTCCGACTGTTTCTGCAACCGCATATTCGGAGCGGAATGCCTGACCCATCGGATTCGGAACGCCAGTGTTATAGGCGATCTTTTCGCCATGGAGTTCGGAGTAGATGCGGAAGATCCGGTCTTTGCCGGTGTGAAAATCCTCGAAGCTCAGGTGGTATTTTACCAAAGAAAAAATAAGCACTGCACATGCAATGCCCATGGTGAGGCTCACGGCGTTGATGGCCGTGTAGGATTTTTGGCGGTTTAATTTTCTGAATGCGACTTTAATATAATTACTAAGCATGGCTATGGGATTGGGTGTAGAAGAATCGGCAAGGTAGAGGCTTGGTTGCACCTTCTCAGGCGCGCGCCGCCAGAGCCTGGGATGTATCAGCAGGACGATGTCCAGCATGTAAAACAGTTGCGCGGCAAGGAGCCCAAACCGCCTGATTCGTTTTTGAAACAGCTCATAAAGATCGCCCAGAATCTCTTCTTGCAAATCGCTTGCGGCAATGCGCCCGATGAGCCGTTCGGCCCAGCGTGGCGGTTGGAAGGTTTTGGGTTTCATATCAGTGCCCGAATGCTGTTTCTGAGATGCCCTCCCAAAGCATATTACGGATGCGCCTTGCCTCACGCAGGGCTAGCTCGCCTTCACAGGTGACTGTAAACAGACGCTTGCTCCGCCCGCCCCGCTCGGCAGATGCTTCCCCGAACCTGGAAACCACCAGCTTCTTCTCTTCCAGGCGTTGCAGTGTCCTGTGCACGACACCCAGGCTCATGGGGCGTCCCAAGTGCTCGTCGAGCGCTTCCAGAACCCCTACGCTGTAAGCATTATCGTATAACAATGCTACTGTCAGCAGCACCACTTCTTCAAATTCGCCCAATTGGGTACCTTTCATATGCGCACGGATCAGACCAGAAATAATATCTTTTCACTTTGCATAGCAAATGGCGAGCCAGAGATCCAAATATGCCTTGATTGCCTAGTAATGAGATTTTTAAACCAATAGGTGGCGTAAGGGGCGTTCGTTTTTGAGTGGAGTACTGTTCAAAACTGAACATACGATGGTCAGTAGGTTGCCAGGTACATGGCACTGCGTGCGACACTAATGTAAATCATATGGTAAGCGCTCAACCAGCCTGTTAGAAGACAAGCTTCTGGCATGGTTTTTAACAATGCTTGCGAAACCCGTGAAAATAGGGGAAAAGTTGCTCAAAATACTAGATAAGCGGTGTGGGCAACGCATCCTAACCCGCGATGATAGCGGTAAAATTTGAAAGACCATTGGGGTGCAACGGGTAGATCATGAAGGTCATTGTTAACCATGCTTTATAAAATTCGCTGTCGTGTTTTCTTCATCAACATTCTAAAACTGAACATATGTTAGCAATGAATTACCGGGGCCCGTACCGGATACGGGCCGATTACAATAAACCTTTGCCGCAGATCGAGCATTCAGGCGATGCCATTGTAAGGGTTACCCGATCCTGCATTTGCGGCTCCGACCTGCATTTGTATCATGGAATGGTGCCTGACACCCGCGTGGGGACAACATTTGGCCACGAGTTTATCGGAGTGGTGGAAGAGATCGGCTCGGATGTAAGAAACCTTAAGGTCGGAGATAACGTGCTTGTCCCGTTCAATGTATCTTGTGGAAAATGTGTTTTCTGCGAACAGGAACTTTTTGGAAACTGCCATGAATCCAACCCCGAAGCCACTGCTGTGGGCGGCATATTTGGCTACTCGCATACCGCCGGGGGATACGATGGCGGACAGGCCGAATATGTACGGGTTCCCTATGCGGACGTAGGCCCGATCCTGATCCCGGAAGGAATGGACCATGACGACGCGGTACTGCTCACCGATGTGGTTCCGACAGGATATCAGGCAGCCGAAATGGCCGGGATCAAACCGGGCGATACGGTGGTAGTTTTCGGCGCTGGGCCGATTGGGATCATGGCAGCCAAATGCGCCTGGCTTTTTGGTGCCGGACGCGTGATCGTGATCGATCATATCGAATACCGCCTGGATTTTGTGAAGCAGTATGCGCAATGTGAAGCCTACAATTTTCGGTCGCTGGAAGATCCTGTGCTCTTTATCAAGAAAACCACCGACTGGATCGGGGCCGATGTGTGCATTGACGCTGTCGGCTGCGAGGCGGCGGGAAGCGCTTTTCATACCATTACCGGCCGGAAACTCATGTTGCAGGCTGGCGCAGCAACTGCACTCCATTGGGCGATCAATGCCGTGAAAAAGGGTGGGGTCGTGTCGATAGTAGGTGTGTATGGGCCAACAGGGAATATTATCCCCATTGGGAATGTGGTCAATAAAGGCATTACTATCAGGGCTAACCAGGCGTCTGTCAAACGGCTTCTCCCGAGGTTGATTGAGCATGTCCGGGCAGGCCGCATTGACCCCAAAGGGATCATAACCCACCGCGTTCCGCTGGAAGAAGTTTCGGATGCGTACCATATTTTTTCGGGCAAGCTTGATAATTGTATTAAAACAATCCTGATCCCGCCATCAGCCAGAAAATAAACATTATGAAAAAGACACTTGAAGATTACAGTCACATCAATGGTTGGGGGATAGACCAGGACCCTCTCGATGTTCCGGCCTATCCTATGAAGCGCCGGACCGAAAACGACAATAAGGGTATGATCTGGGAAAGGCCGGCACAGCAGCCCGAGCGTGTTGAAATTTTGCATTCCAATGAGCGCCCGGGCGTATCAGCCGTTTTCGGATCTCCCAACCCGCCAAGCGGACTGAGTGGTAAGCTCCGCCGTTTTGCTTTTAAGTACAGCGAGTCGCATGTGATGCATTGGATCGCCCTGCTCGTTGCCGACCGCATCAACATGTTCGAAGGGGTTGCCGAGGATTTCAAATCTGGCCATATTCCGGATGTGTTTTCGGAAATGGGTGGTCGGGCGGAAATAAAGCACAATGCAAAAGGCTTAGCAAAAAAGGCATTCATAGGACTTGCCGCAGTTACGCTGGTAGTTGCATTACTCAGGCGTAGGTAAATACGCAACGTTATGCGTATTCAAACTGGCATTCTTGTAGGCTTCGTACATATCCCGACTTTATCCCGGGAAATTACCGCCTGTTTCACATATTTGGGTCATTTCTTTTTGTATTTCAGGCAAGCTGATTGGCTTTAAAAGAAATGCAAATGCCCCTAATCGCTCGGATTCTTCACGGTATTCTGCCTGGTCGCGATTGGTCATCATAATCACGTTGATTTGCTGCCAGCCGGGCTGTTGTTTAATCGCAGCCAAGGTTTGAAACCCGTCCATGTGCGGCATATCTACGTCAAGCAAGATCGCTGCCGGGAGTTCAGTCGCGGTCGGCGAGGTTGAATGGATTGCGTTGACCAGGTCGGCCCCATTGGCAAAAAACCGGATACGGTGCTGGGGCAGAAAAATGTTAAATACCTGGCCGACCAGGTACTGGTAATCTGCGTCATCATCCACCAGGTAAACTAAGCAAGATCCACTCATACGCCTATCGGTAAGTTTATATTAAAACGAGCGCTATTTGATATTCGTGAAGCGTATCACAAAGATTGTTCCTTTTGCTGTTTCACTTTCGACCTGCAGTTCGCCGCCGAGCATTTTACATAACTGAGCGACGATCGACAGACCAATGCCTTCGCTGCCGGGCATTCTGATTGGGTTTGCCTGTAAATCGGTGTCTTTGCTGTTCTGGTGGGTGAGACGGGCAATTTGCTGGTCTGAAAGGCCCGGTCCTGTGTCGGCAACACTCAGTTGCCAGCCATCACCGCCATCCAAAGATTGCCAACTGACTGTCACGCCTCCCGAGCTGGTATATTTCAGCGCGTTGAGCATCAGGTTTTGGGCGATTCGCCGGATCTGGACCGGGTCACTATCGATTTCAAGTGTACCCGGGCCGTTGCTCCTGAGCCATAACTTACGTTCAGTCGCAAAAGCCTCGGTTCCATCAATAAGTCCTTGTAAAAGCTCGGCCACATCAAATCTGCTGATCCGGATTACCTCTTGCCCCGATTCCAGTCTGGCGTAGTCGAGTAAGCTGCTCATCAAGTGGGTCATCTGTCCGATGTTGCGCTGGATCATCTGGATCAGCACATTGCTGTCCGATTCCTTTCCCGCCATTCCCAGAAGCTGCGTGGCAGAGGCTATCACCCCGACCTGGCCTCTGAGATCATGGGATGCGGACCTTAGCAATTCCCCGCGCTCCTTCAATGCATTGCGAAGTTGTTCCAGGTTTTCTGCGCTTTGGCTGGACTTTTCCAGTTCTGCCAGCCAGACTTGCTGTTGCGACTGGGCTTCTTTGAGCTCGGTGATATCCAGTCCTGTCAGTACCACACCGTCGTCCTGTCTGCTGACCGAGACACCTAACCACCGCTCTTGGCCCATATGGTTTATTAGCTTCTCGTCATACCTGGCTTGGTGCGATAAATATACATCTCGTAGAAAATCTAATGTATCACCTCCCCATAGCAGTGGCTCAAACTCTCTGGAATGGCTCCCGAGCAGCTCGCTAAGCGAGTGGCCTAAGAAGACGGATAGTTTTTGGTTGCCTACGGCCAACATGAAATCATTGATTTGATCCGGCGCTTGCTTGCTGTGCACGGCTTTTAACAAACCGATGAAAGCCGGAGACGCGTCCAGCACTGCTTGCAGATTTTCGGCAAGCTGACGTATTTGCACCTGGGCATTTTGCATGTCTGTGATGTCGCGGGCTATTGCGAGCACCGTCTGAACGGAGTCGTCCACACCACGTTCGGGCACCATCCGCGAGTAAAAGGCGGATTCGCCATCTGGCGTGGGGAAAGTATTATAGTGCTCCTGCGGCTGGCCGGTGCGGAAAACCTTTTGCAAACTAGCCATATAGGGGCCTGCAATGTCGTCGGGCTGGCCCATCTGCACATTGTTTTTGCCCAGCAGGTCTTCGAGCTGCTGCCCGGTCTTGATCACAAAGGCGTGATTGGCGAAAATGAGCCTGAGCTCACTGTCCCAGCGCGTGATCACATCCGGTGTGTTTTCGACCAGCGTTCTAAGCTGGGCTTCGCTTTGCCTGAGCTGCTCCTGGGCAAGGATATGGTCGGTAATGTCCCAATCGATACCCAGCATTTTTTTAGATATTTGATCCTGTGAGGGTAGGGGAGCGCCTTTCACTTTCAGGTATTTTACCGTATCCTGACTGTGGATACGCAGTACCTGCTCGAATGTGTGCTCGCCATTTTTGAGCCAATCTGTAAACTCTTGGGCAATAGCCAGATCAGCTGATATTGTCGTCTGAAGGTATATATCCGGATGTACCTGCTTACCTGTCGGCAAGCCAAAAAGATGGTACATTCCTTCCGACCAGCTGAAATGGCCAGTCACCCGGTCATACTCCCAGCTACCGGTGCGCGCCATGGATTCGGTCTGTTGCTGCAAGGTCAGGGTTTTAAGGGCCTGCTCATGTTCAGCACGCTTGCGCATGGTGATATCCCGGGCAATCGTGGAGACCCCGATGGGCCTACCGTTCCCATCTTTAACTGGCGACATCACCACTTCCAGGTGCATTTCGCGCCCGTCTTTGTTAACGCGGATCGTATCAAATATTTCAACGCGCTGTGAATGCTTGATTTTGTCTGTGTCACTGAGCACACGGGCCAGGTCTTCGGGAAGCGTAAGCATGGTTAATGGTTTTCCCACTGCCTGGGCAGCCGAATAACCATACAAATCTTCGGCAGCCTTGTTCCAGCTGGTGATGACACCTTCAAAGTTTACGGTCATAATCGAGTCTTGCGATGATTCGACAATGGCGGCCAGGAATGAGCGCGCTTCTTCTGCCGCACGGCGCTCGGTCAAATCCCGCATGATCTTAACTAATCCCAGAAGTTTTCCGCTGGAATCCTTTAAAGGCGACATCGAGCCGGAACCCCAAAACCGGCTGCCGTCCTTGCGCAGGTGCCAGCGCTCATTTTCAGCATGCCCATTTTCGCGTGCCGTCTTTTCTTCCAGGGCTGGCTGGCCGGTATCACGGTCTTCGGGCGTGAAAAGAATGTCACCTGGCTGCCCCATAATTTCAGCCTCCGAAAAGCCGGTCATGGCCTGCGCGCCAGGGCTCCAACTAGTCACCTGTCTTTTAAGGTCAAGGGTAAGGATAGCGTAGTCCTTAGCGCTTTCAAATACAAGGCGCATCCGCTCCTCGGATTGTCTCACGGCCTCTTCTGCCGCTTTACGCCGTGTAATATCAACAAATGTGAGAACGATGCCATTGATACGATCTTCCGCTGTCCGGTAGGGAAGAATACGCGTGAGAAAGACGCGATGGTCATGCGTTTGTACTTCCCGCTCGACGGGTAAGAGGCTTTCCAGCACTTTGCGCGCGTCTTCTTGCAGCCCGGTATAATCCAGCGAGTTGGTTATATCGCTCAGAGGCCGGCCGCTATCCGAGGGGATCAGGTTGAAAATTGATCTTGCCGCAGGGGTAAACAAATTTACGCGAAGGCTCCGGTCCAAAAACAAGGTCGCCAGATCCGTGGAGTTAATCAGGTTCTGAAAGTTATTGCTGGTCATGGAAATTTCTTCCACTTTGACCTTCAACTCCTGATTAACCGTTGTCAGCTCCTCGTTGATCGACTGCAACTCTTCCTTGCTGGTTTCGAGCTCTTCGGCAGCCGAACGAAGCTCTTCGTTCATTGCTTGCAGTTCCTCGTTGGAGGCTTTCAGCTCTTCTGCCTGCGTTTCGTGCTGCTCTACCGATGAACGGAGTTGGCCCCTGACATGCATCAGTTCTGCTTCCAGCTGCTGGGCCATCGGCTCTTCGGAGGTGAGTAAACTTTTTACGGACCCGTCCGGCTCATCGGTCGGTTCGAAAAGGATTACAATAAGGCCTTGCGCGGGGTTACTGCGCGACTGATTTCCCGGTTCTATCACCGGGCGGACATGCAGGTTTATGATTTCGGTTTTGTCTTCGATCTGGACCCTTAAATTCCGGGCTTCCACATTTGTTTGCCTTTGCACAGCCTGATACAATGCAGTCCGCAATTCCAGGCGCAATTCAGGCCTGACCAGTTTCAAAAGGTTTTTGGAAGGTTCTCCGAAGATATGTACAAACCTGCCTGCCTTTCCGGACAGGTGCAGGATATCATATTCTTCGTTGACGATGATCGATGGCGGGGCGTACTGCTCGATCAATTGGTGGTGCAAATCCCCAAAATTAACCCGTTCGCTCAGGTTGCGGCTTTCGCCGCTGGAAACTACCGCCGGCTCGTGCCGCTTTTCAGGAATGGCCAGCGGCACGTTTTCCGGGACCGGGTAGGGGCGTATGGCAACTGGCCGGCTTTGGTAGATATGATGTTCCCGGCTGATGTTGGCAAATAGGTCGCCTGCGCTGTCGGTGGTTTCAGAAAGGCCCAGCATCAGATAGCCGCCAGGTTTTAATGCAAAGTGGAAAGTCTCCATCACCCTCTCCTGTGCGGCCTGGTTCAGGTAAATTAAAAGATTCCGGCAGGTGACCAGGTCAAGGCGCGAGAACGGTGGGTCTTTAAGCACGTTCTGGTGGGCAAACAATATCATTTCGCGTATCTCCTGACGCACGCGGTAATCATCCCCTTCCAGGACAAAGAAACGTTGCAGCCGTTCGGTAGATATATCGGCGGCATCGTTGATGGTATACCTGCCTTCGCGCGCTGTGACGATGGCCGATTCATCAATGTCGGTGGCGAAGATCTGCACTTTTGGGGCATCTATTACGCCGAAGGTCAGCTCAGCCATCAGCATGGCGATCGAGTAGGCTTCTTCTCCTGTTGCGCAGGCAGTTACCCAGATCCGGACCGATTCGCCAGCTGCCCGCTCGCGGATCAGGCGCGGCAAAATATCTTCTTCAAGAGCTGAAAATACTTTCCCATCACGGAAAAAATTGGTGACAGAAATCAGCAGGTCTTTTAATAACGCCCTGCTTTCTTCGGGGTTCTCCCGCAGGTAGGCCGCATATGCAGGTAGGCCGTCCAGGTTTCTGACACTGATCCTGCGTTCAAGCCTTCGCATAAGCGTTGGCCTTTTGTAATTGGAAAAATCATGTCCTGTGCGCAGGCGCAGGTGGGTGAAGATTTCGCGCAGGGCTTGCTGCTGATCTTCGGGGCGCATGCGTGCCTCTGTGGGAATGGAAACCGTTTGAAGACTGTCACGGTATTCCCGCAATCGGGCCGGGATCTCAGCTGCCACAAGGATGCCGTCTACCAGATCGGTAGCGATTGTATGGCGGGGCATTTCATTGTATAGCGCCTCCTTTGGGCTTTGAACAAAAATGGCCCCTCCGTTTTCCTTGACCCGCTTGACACCCATCGATCCGTTCGCGCCGGTACCGGAAAGTATGACTGCGATCGCATGCGGGCCGTGCGACTCTGCCAGGGTCCGAAAGAAAATGTCAACCGGTGCCCTGCGGTCCTCAACCTTTTTATTATCTGAAACAAGAATCGTTCCGTCCAGCATCCGCAAATGCTGGTTGGGTGATACCACGTAAATGTGATCCGGCTGAATCGAAATGTCTTCTTCGACTTTGATGACCGGTATTTGCGCTACCTGCCGTAAGATACTAGTGAGTTGACTATCGTAATCCGGCGACAGATGCAGGATCACCACATAGGCCATTCCGGATTCAGGAAATACCTGCTCAAAAAAGGCCTGCAGCGCTTCCACCCCGCCGGCCGATGCGCCGATACCGACCACTACCATTGGGTTGGTAGCTGGCGCATTCGCTTCGTTTTTTGCCTTTTTACTCACTTCCTTTCAGGATTTAGTTTTCGATCAGGCGCCGCCATCACTTACTCGGGCAACTGATCTTCGTTTTGTACCGGTTCGAATGAAGCCTGCAATGTCGCAGCTTGACGGATCAGCGCCGCTCGCCCTGTGGTGTGCTCGGCCTGCTGAAAATATACTGCGGCCAGGCGAGCATGGTTTGCTTCCGCAAAATGATCTCCTAACTGATTGAGCAGCAAGATCGTCTCATCCAGGCCGCGCAGGGTTCCATAAATGTCTTCTTCTACCTTTTCAGTTAATGCGCTTAACAGTGATCCTGATGAGTAAGCGTGACCTGTATGACAACGGAAACGGGTGATATCCCCGTCCCTGATCAAGGTAAGCACGCCGTGGCACTCCGGGCAGGCATAAGGGCTCAACTGTCCGTATTTTGTGATATCTACTTCGACCGGATCCACCTCTGTCGCCATGCGAATTTCGGCCTTCGTTTTTTCTTTTTCCTTCATTGCTACCTGTTTTTTTTCACCGACTGACTCAGAGGCAAGACCAACTAGCGTTTGTGCGATCTCTATTAAGGGAGTAATGTGATCGGTTGTTACCTGCCTGATTGCACTTTCAGGCATCGACGGCACTTCGGCATCGGCTGGGTCCTGAACCAAAGCCAGTCCGCCCAGATATTTTACTGTCCAAAGACCTGCGGTACCGTCATCGAGCGCGCCGGAAAGGATTACCCCGATCACACGGTTGCCATAAATGTAAGCGGCCGAGCGGAAAAGGGGATCGACCGCTGGCCGGAACCGGTTTTCCTTCGGACCATGCGTTACCCTTATTATACCGTCTTCCAGGATCATATGGTGATCGGGCGGGGCGACATAGATCCGGTTCATGGTAATGCGCTCGCCGTCGAAGGCGTGTGCGGCAGGGATACCGCATACCTTGTTCAACGCCTGGGGTAATACGCCCCTTACATAAGGGGACATATGCCAAACTATAAAAATAGCCGCGTCCAAGTCTGCCGGAAGGTCTGTGGCGATCTTTTTAAGCGCGTCGAAGCCGCCCATGGAAGCCCCTATAACAATGATGTTTCGTTTCTCCATGATCGGTTACCTAGTATAAGCCCATTGCTATTGATACCTTCCGGCAGTTGGCCAGGTAAATTCAGTAAACGGGTGCTTAAAATTGTTGGTGGATTGTGCTAAAAAACCAAGCCAAGGTAGCTCTTTGCAATCAAGCTATGCTTCGGGCTAGTTAGTATCGGTCAACTGTGGTTGCCTATCAGGTCTGCTCCGGCTTCCAGGACTGCTTCCTTTGCAGGCGCGCTGTCGCCGGGAGCCTGCACGTTACGCAAGGTGAGCGCCGGACAGGTGAAGGGACCGGGCATCAAAAAAAGGCAAGTAGTTCGACCGCTACTCAGGCAGGGACAAAAAAGGCAAATGCTCTGTAAATGCTTTTGCCCTTTTTACGAAAAACATCGAAAACCTTTTTAGCGCGCTGCGGATGCAGCAGTAAATGACCGAGCAACATGAATGAAGGCCTGCTCCAAAACATCGAATGGCCGGTAGCCAGTTAAAATCAACCCTTGTCCCTTTATAGTCATCGTTACCGTCGGGAAACGCCCGATTTTATGATAGCGCACTTTTTCCAGGTCAGCCTTTAAAGCCTGTATCCCAGCCTGGTTATTGAAGTCGTTAATAAACGTTTCGCAGGAGAAGAGATTGGGATATTTTTCTGATAACCTTGCGGCGATCTGGATCAGCACTTCCCGTTTTGAGATGTTCAAAGCATCTTTCATTACTGCTTCTTGTGCTACATAAAGGTACAAGTGCCCTGCCCGTTCTGATTGCAACCCCGCCGATTTGACGGCAAGGCAAGCAGGGTAGGAGGATGACGGTGCGTCGCGGGTCCACACCTGCTCATCGATCTGGGCGCCCGTCATCTCTGCCACATGCATCCACAAAGGGCCCATTTGGGCCGGCCGGTCAATGGAGTTGAACGGGTCATTGAACGTTTCCCAATCCGGGATCATCCCTCCCATACATAGCTGGAATCTGACGCTGTCGCCATAGCTCTGGAGAAATCGGTGCCATATTGGTTGGAAAGCCCAACTCCAACAACACAGTGGATCGGTATAAAAAACAATGTCAACCCGATCCCCGTGCTGCGGAGCAAAGTTTTCTATAGTCGGCTCATCAATATTCATCCTCAATCTTTCCGCCACTTTTGGTGTAAGTGCTCCATTGCATGTCAATTTCGCTGGTGGCAGCAGCAATCTCTTCGCTGCGCTGCCTGCCAAGCTGCGCGTTGAGCTGGCTCACCTCCTGCGGTGTGCGTGAGGCACCGGTCGGTGAGGCCTCGCTTAGACCATTGGTATCAAGCACATGCTGTAAAGGGTCTTCAATGAACTGCCAGGCCTCGCCAAGCTGCGTGCTGGTCCCGTCATTCCATGGCCCGCGCGCATCCGCACCGCTGGACATGTTGAAGTACAGGTTGCTAAACCGTGGGTCGCCTTGCAGCACGCCAGGTGGGAAATTGGGCTGGATAGTAGCCAGCGCAGCTTCAAACATCTGGTAATGGGCAACCTCCCTTGTCATCAGAAAGCGTAGTGTTTCTTTCACCGCTTCGTCGTCGGTGAATTTCATCAGGTATTCATAGACAATCTTCGCCCGCGATTCAGCAGCAATATTTGACCGAAGATCAACGGTTAAATCACCATTGGCATTTACATAGGCGGCCGTCCAGGGAATACCGTTGCTGTCAGTCAGCATCGGACCGCCGCCGGAAAGCACCCCAAAATGCGGGTTGACAATGGCTTCATGGATAAACTCTTCCTTGGCCGCTTTCCCGTCGAGCAGTTTCATGATCTCGGATTCATCTGCCGTATCTTTGAGCTCTCCGTTGACGCCGCTGAGCAGCATCTGGATTGTCGCGCCGACAATTTCCAAGTGGCTGAATTCCTCGGTGGCGATATCCATCAGCAGATCGTACTTATCAGGGTACGGATAGCGGCAACTGAACGCCTGTACAAAATATTGCATGGCAGCTTTCAGCTCCCCGTTGCTACCTCCAAATTGTTCCAGTAGCAATCGGGCGAATTTCGGATCGGGCCGCGAGACCCTGGCATTGAATTGCAATTCCTTTACATGGTGAAACATAATGATCAGTTTTAGAAGTTGAGAAATTCGGTCAATTACTGGGAGCGTCGTTTACTGATCGTGCATCATTTCAGCCATCTCCAAGTGATGTTTCAGGGTCGGCAGTGTAGCGCCTGCCCATGATTTTAGGTCTTGATCCTGGCCTGAACTGGATTCTTTTTCAAACAAAGCGACCGTTTCCCGGTGTGAGCTTACCATCATTCTGGTATACATGCCGTTGAAAGCGGCGCCAGATGCTGCCGAAAGGCTGTCGAGCATCTTTTGTTTAGCGTCCGAGAGCGTGGCAGGGATAGCAACTTCTTTCCTGTCGGCGATCGTTTTTAGTTCATTGTTTGCCTTGGTATGGTCTGTTACCATCATTTGCCCAAAAGACCTGATACTCATCGAGTCGCCGGCCATTACCACTCCTGTTTTGCTGGAATCACCTTTCGAAACGGCCATTTCCCCGGCTTTGACCTCAAACATTCCTCCGTCTGCGGCACTGCTGACAAACATCCGGTCACTTTCCGGGATCGTGGTCATTGGCTGGTCGTCGTCATCGTCGCATGAAACTACTGCGGCCATGCCGCATAAAAGGATAAAAATTACACTTAGCTTTTTCATAAACATTTGTTTTGATCTGGCCGGCGTGCCTATTAAATGTGTGCCAGAACCGCTGGTGTTAAACCGTCACGTGGCGCTGGCCGCTACTTTGGACTGCCAAAAAACAAAGAGGGGCGGAAGTGCCGCCTCCAAAAACGGAAATATGTTGTAGGGGAAGGGGGCGAAACCGTAATTAGCGGCCGACAGCAGTCTACCGATCGCTCCCAGAAAGATGACAAAGCAGATAATTCTTAGCTCCGCAGACCTGTGTTTGATATCCCCAATGATCGACAGGGTGCAAACTCCAATGCCTACTGAAAGCCCGTTCAAAAAGCGGAGATTGCTATCCAGCAGCAGGCCCACTGGCTTTTCTAAGTCCGAATAAATAGGATTGTTGTTTCCGGCCATCCCTAACAGGCCTGAAAAAATCGGTACCAGGGCGCAGATTCCTAGCGAGACCTGCAAGAGCTTTCTGCTGTGGCGTTTTTTCATAATATGTTCTGGACAGTTTGCAATAAAGCCAGGCGCCTACCTGATAACGCCGGTTAAGATTTTCAAAAGGCGTCGGTGAATCATAAAAACCATTCCGGTCGCTGGCGAGCGGATTTATCGTTGGAATAGATTTTTACAAGGGCGCTGCTCTCGCCGGCGGGTGTTAGCCGCTCCCGGTGATAGACCCACCATAAATTCTGATGATAATGAAAGTACTCAGCACAAGCATGCATGCCAAGATTGACTATATCGCCGGGATTATTTTTTTCGCATCCCCGTGGATCTTTGGGTTTACCGAGTCGGTACCCGCGACCTGGACGGTGATTGCGGTCGCCGCCACAGCACTTACGATGTCCCTTTTTACCGATTATGAAGGAGGCATCGTCAGGAGCATCCCTATGTGGGCCCATTTAATTGTGGATTTGGTTTCAGGCGCGCTACTAGCCGCTTCGCCCTGGCTATTTGGGTTTGCCGAGCAGGTTTATTTACCCCACCTTGTCATGGGACTCTTTGAGGTGTCGGTCGGCCTACTGACAAGTGAGCAGGCGCGCGGCCAGAACACTGATGCGGTGGTCGATCCACAAGCAGATGGGGTGAATGGCTCGACTTATTAGGCAGTCTCATCGAGAATAGCGATGAGCAAAAAATGACGCTGCCGGGAAGGGATTCGACCAATACTGACGAGCCCAAGAAATAACCGATGCTACACGTGGCTCCGGAAATCGTGCATATCTTGATGGTAGTCCGGCTCAGACCTGATTTTAATAATTTCGGCGCAACTATCCATGATGGCTGCCAGTTCGCTTCCTGCAAGGACCTGGATATTATGTTGGCTGGGTTGAGCAGCTTCAAGACGCCCTGTTTATGTCCTGGTCGAAACGCTCGACAAGCCGCGAATACATTTCCTGGATTCGTTCGCTGTCACCGGGTGCCGAAGCGGATATGCCGGTGGTTGGTATGGCGCTGGGATAGCGTTTCATTGGAAATGTTCGAGGTTATAGCTCACTTGCACATATCTACTGTTAAGGACGCGGCGGCCGGACAGTATCCGACCAAAAGTGGAGCAAATTTTCAAAATAAAATGACCAGCCTGACAGATCTACCGGCTTAATCAGGTAGGCACTGGCATGGCTGCTGTAAGCGTCGTCAATATCGTGGGGGTCATCGGAGTAGCTGAAAACGATCACCGGGATATTTTCAAGTCCTCCCATCCCCGGTAAGCTGCGTATCTGCCTGATCAGGTCCAGGCCTTGCTGGCGGTCAGGAAGGTAAAGGTCAACCAGGATCAAATCCACCGGCGGCAGAATGCTGTGCAATTCATGGTTTAAGAAAGTGTTCATCCGGTCAGTGTCGACGATCCGGATGATATTGTACTGTTGCATGCAGCTTTTTAGCGCGGCGTTCATCAGGTACCAGTAATCGTCGTTGTCTTCGACGACCACAATCGTTTTAATTTTCAATTTATGGCCCGGAGGTGTCTCGCATGCTGGTCCGTAACTGTTCAGAAAGCAAAGGCCTACCCCGCGGGCCATACTCCTGTATTCTTCCATGGTAACCGGTTTGACAATAAAGGCATTTGCGCCCATACTGTATGCCTTATTTACCTGCTGTTGGTTAGTGGTTGTCGAAACCATCACTACCGGGATTGGTCTGTAATGCTCCTGGTGCTTGATACTGGCAAGCAATTCGAAACCATTCATTGCTGGCATGTTCACATCCAGTAATATAAGCTTTGCTGAACCGTCGCGGTTGGCTTCGAGTGCCTGTGTTAAATGGAAAGGATTTTGTACCTGTACGACCCTAACATCCTCAATAGCCTCTGTTAACGCATCATGCATAAACTCGAAGTCGTCTTCATCGTCATCGACCAGAAAAATTGTCTTTGCCTGTGCCATGTTTGATTGTAGTTCTTTCACTTTCTGCGAATTACCAAGGCGGATTTTTTCGAACGTCCGGCATACATTCAAAAGCTGTGCCAAATGCTGCGCACAACTAGTGCGCCGCATTTTTGAAATTACTTTTAAAACTGAGGGTCATCAATACCCATAAATCCGTGAGAACTACTACCTTTATAGCAATCCCAACCTCTGAGTATCAATCAACCGCCTGGTCGCCTAATTGGGAAAAAACCTCCGGAACACCGCTCCTGCCGGACGTAGGCTTTTAATCGAAAATGCAATGGTAATTTCCGATCGTGCTGACGGAGTATCTGCCGGGCACCTTACCACATTTCTTGCCGGCCGGCGGCAGGACCTGCTCAACGACTGGCGTGCCGCCTGTGAGCATGACTTTTCACTGAAAGGCGCGGCCACCCTGACCAAGAAACAGTTTATCAATCAGGTGCCAGTTATGCTGGATATGCTTGGTGCCAGGCTCGATGGTGGTAAAAAAGACCCGGAAATCAATTCACTCGCTTCCCAGCATGGACTGCACCGGTGGGAGAGGGGCTACTCTTTGGCTAGCTTGTCCGCTGAAATGCAGCACCTGGGCCGTTTGCTTCTGGGCGAGCTTCGCGCTTTCTGGCAGTTGTACCCTTCAACTAGTTCCAGCGAGATTTCAACCCGTTATGAGCAGCTCTTCGAGTTTGGTAATCAGATCAATACCGGTAGCATCTCACAATATGCTGACCTGCAACGGCAGGCGGCAGCTTCGCGCGTTGAAGCGCTGGAAAAGGCTCTGACCGAACTGAACGAAATTGGCAAGCAGCGCAGCGATCTTTTGCGCAACTCTTCGCACGATTTGCGGGGAAGTTTTGGCACCTTGCAAGGGGCTGCTGCACTATTGGAGCTGGTAATCGGCTCAGACCAGGAACGGCGTCATGTTCTTGAAATTTTGCGAAGAAACCTGGGCAGTTGCCATACAATGGTAACTCAGCTTATGGACTTGGCAAGGCTTGAAGCCGGGAAGGAGACTGCACAGATACGGCTTGTTGATGTGGGGGATTTGTTGACAGCGCTTACATCAACTTACCTCCCCTTGGCCGCAGAGCGTGGCCTGGAATTTAAGTCAGACGGCCCGGCCAGTCTATTGGTCGATTGCGACCCGCTATTGTTACAGCGCATTATTCAAAACCTGGTGCTGAATGCGCTCAAACACACGACTTCGGGCTGGGTCTCGGTCTGCTGGGCAATGACCGCCGAAGGCGACTGGACAGTTACCGTGCAGGACACCGGACCCGGATTGCCGAAGGTTGACGATCAAGTTGCTGAGCAGTTACCTACGCCTTGTAGTGCGGACGATCATCAATTGCGGCAAATGGCCCTAGGTACGACGACAGTTTCCGCTTTCGCTCACAAAGGAGAAGGCATTGGCCTTTCGATCGTCAAACGGTTATGCGAGCTGTTACGGGCTGATCTGACAATTAGCAGCCAGCCAGGCCTCGGTACAACATTTCAAATAAGGTTCGTTGCACGTTGGGGTGTGTGACTTAGCAATTGGGATGCAGCCTTCTAGATAAAATGCTTTATCGGGTACAGTTTTTATATGCGGTGGTGCTTTCACATCAACCTGATTCAATGGAAAGCATTTCAACATTCAGCACCGGTACAAAGCAGGTCAATGCAGGCGTAGGTCGCGCGATCCATGTAGAGCAGCAACTTACAAGGATCATCCCACAAGTGTTGCTTTCAGTCAGTTCGTCGGAGCTGTCGCGCACCCTTCGCCGGGCGCTGGCAATATCAGAACACCACCAGCGGCGACTTGCCAAAAACTACGAAGCGTCAGCTGGAAGCTTTACAGACAGTATCGCCGACGAGCTGGAAAAGCAAATTTGCGCAGTTGCCGGTAACCATCAAAGAGGCTGCGTCAACGATTTAACCTACACATTTTTGATCACAAAGGTCATACAATATAAAATGAGCTGTTACGAGCAGGCATTGGAGATCAGTGAACAAAAGAATCTGGCGGATCCCCAGCGTGTGCTGGGTGCTGCGTTGTCGGACGAAGCAGCTACCGCCCTTTTTCTGGAAGAGCTTGCCGAGCGGCTATTTTTGAGGCAGTTCCCCGGGCACGCATCGATGGCTTGACACCTGGCGAATGATCAAGAAGCAGTGAGCGCAGCAAAAACGCGTCAATCCTGGGTTTGATGTTTCCGCCCCAAGTGCCGGGCTATAAGCTGCTGACCGGCTGAAAGGGCCATAGCCGATGGAAAGTGAAGTACCCGGCGGTGACGGCCGTTGAAACCTTCGTCCCACAAACCCGATTGGTGCCAGATGTCGGGCTGATCCCAGTCGGGTCGGTCGATAATCGGGTAAAGACAAACACCCAGAAGCGGTACTTCGCGGTCAATCAGTTTTGCACATTCAGCGGCTACCATGGCTATCCAGACCGGCCTGTCCTCTTTGGGGTGGCTCGTTTCGGACAGTATGATGGGCCTGTCATACCGGCGCCAGGCATTTTCGAGCAATTCGGCGAGCGGCCGCCACCTGGGATCGGGTATGGGGTCATTCCACCCCAGGAACTGAAACTTGCCGATAATCCATTGGTTATTATAGTAATAGTTGAACCCCAATATGTCCGGCAGATCTTCGCTCCCTCCCAATTCAGGGCAGATACGCCCGCAAAGCATATCGACGGACTGGAACTGCAATTCATTTTCGGTGGCAGCCAAGGCCAGGTCATCTAAGCCAGTGTCCAGCTCGGGCACCATGTTGACCAGCGGCTCAGTGGTGACGATGCGCACCAGGTCGCTGATTTGTTTCATGGCTTTCGCACCAGCAATATACGCGCGCATCAAAGCGTACTTCACTTCCCAGCCATTCTTGATACAATAGGGAGCAGTTGAACCTACCTCACCGCCCAGCCAGGAAAGGAAGCTCACTTCATTGATGGGCGTCACATACAATATGCGCATTGGACGATGCAGTAGGCAGAAATTAACGAAAGCCTCACAAAGCGCCACAAAACGGGATGTGAAATGGGGATGGAGCGGGCTCAAATCCGACGGGTAACCGAAATGACAAATGTCCCAGATCTGCTGCACCCCGTATTCTTTGGCGGCATTCAGCATATTCAGTACAGTGTCGAAATTATAGCGATAGGGTAAGAATTCCACCACGCTCCATCTGATGCCTTCTCTGACAGTCCGGATGCCTACCGAGCAAACGCGCGCGTAGTCTTCTCTGACAAGCTCCTCATGGCCTGTAATCCGAAGCATATCAATCCGGTCGCCACTGCTATTAAGCAGATCGGCCGATTCAAAACCTGCCATCCAGAATGTATTGAAGGTCGTATCCATATTTTGCCGTCGATGGCCATTGTTAACTTGCATTTTTCAGTTTGGTGACCGGCACAACCGGACGTTCCGGCTTCTGAACCTTCATCATCAGTTTTACCATGGCGCTGAAAGTATGTTCCCAGGATTTGTCCGACAGGAATTCATCAACCGCGTGCATCCAATGCGGGTCGGCGGCGTGCGTGAGCTCTTTTTCGATGGCTGTAATGAATGTATCAGCGTCGTTGGCGATGCTGAAAAGGCCTATTTCTTCGTATGGATAAACAACATCCCGGATCGGCGAAGAGACGACCGGCTTTCCGGCTGCCAGGTATTCGGGTGTTTTGGTAGGACTGATAAATCGGGTGGATTCATTCAGAAGAAATGGAATGAGCGCCACGTCCCAGCCCGACAGATAGGCGGGCAGAAGCTGATAACTTCGCGGGCCCATATAGTGAATGTTGTCGGCCTGCGGCAGCTCGGCAGGATCGATCTTGACAACCGGGCCTATCAGCACAATATGCCAGTCTGGCCTTCGTGTGGCAATATCCCTGATCAGTTCCTGGTCCAAACGTTCGTCCAGTACGCCGTAGAAGCCCAGCTTGATACCGGTGATGGCTGCCTGGTCCTGCGGCTCGGCCTGACCGCCGCGCGCAGTTCCAAAATGTGCCTTGTCGATACTACTCGGAAATGGATGGATGTTGTTGTGACTGCTTTTCTTAGCTTCGTAAAGGCTTGTTCCTCCCGTGAAAACTACATCCGCTCGTTCGAGCAACTGCCGTTCATTCTGCCTGATGCCTTCAGGTGCAAATTTGAATCCGGACAATTCGTCCATGCAGTCGTAGACAGTCATCGCAGGTTTGAATGTCTCCGAGAACGGCAGGGCCATTGGCGTGTAGTACCAGAAGATAAAATTTCCGCAATCCCGTTTTTCGAAGAATGATTCCAGGATTTCACCGATCATTGTCACAGTTGCTTCGGGACTGCTTCCGCGGGGTAAATGCGGCACACAAATCCACAGATTTTCCTGCTTTTCTTCCATTTGAAGAAAGGGTTGCCCCGGACAGTCGAAGATCGGTTCTTCGAGGAAATACACATGCGCAATTTCTGCGAAGCGTGTCATCAGATGCTGAGGGCGTTGAAACACGAAATCCGACCTTAGATGCGAAAAGCAAAGCAGGTCTTTTTGTAAGTTGATGGTCATGCCGATAAGTGTCAGATGAAGAGATGGCCGGTCTAGCTAATAATTGTGCCAGCGTTTTTTGGCGCGCGCTCGCCACGCCTTGCCCAGCACAGTAGGAATGATTTTTATATACCGGAGCGACACTAAAATCAATTCATATGAAAAATCTAGCAGACGCCACGCATGGCGAAGGTAAAGTTGCAGAGGCAATCGAACAGCAAACCGCCAAATTGCCCTCAGACATTTTCCTCTGGGCTTCGCTCGGGGCTATGGGCGTGTCTCTAGCGCTGAAAATAATGGGTCAGAAGCATGACGCGTTATTTGTCGGGCAGTGGGCAGCGCCTTTTTTGTTACTGGGTGTTTACAACAAGATCGTCAAAACGCAGGGCCACGATCAGGAAGATGAATGAGTGAGATCATGCTGTCACATAACCTTCGGGAAACAATAGAAACCGCACTGATAGGACAGAACCCAAAAATGTAACAAATGGATTTTATTGAAATACTTGGCTTGGTGGCGGGCATATGTACAACAGGACGTTCCGATTGTCTCGACCAATCTCTTTACGATATGACTGAACGTGGCGATGCTTATCTTAAAATATAAGTATAAAAAAAGTGATCAGAATAGCTGAAAAGGTATCAAAGCAACAGCTGGACTAATGAGCCAGTTGTTGCTTTTGAAAACCTCAAATCAAATGGGGGACCACTTTCTCACCGAAGGCTTCGATAAATTGTTGTTGATCGAGATTGACATTGTGCAGATACAATTTGGTAATTCCCGCTTCGATATCTGCCGACAGCCATTCCAGATGCTGGTCCGGGCTATCCGAGATTCTGACGGCGGCGCTCATGTCCTCTGGCCGGACCACCGTTCCGGCAGCATCAAACCCTGCCGGCGAGCGGATATCTGATAGTAGTGATGAAGCGAAGATGTTATTGCGCCACTGCTGGTGGGCACCTTGCACAGCTTTTGCCATGCTGGTATCGAATGACAATTGTACTTTCAGGTAAACAGGTTTCCCTTCACCGCCGCCTTCCCGAAAAGCATTGATCATTCTTTTTAACTCGTCCGGAGGCCGGGAAGTGGTAATCATCGCGTCGGCCCAGCTTCCGGCCCACCGTGCTGTTTTTTCGGTGAGCGCTGCGCCGACGACCGTAGGCATGTATCCGGGGAGCGTATATAGTTTCGCGTCATATACCTGCACAAGCCCGTCATGGGTAACCGATTCGCCTGCCCACAGCGCCCGCATGATCTGGACGCATTCAATTAAACGTTGGTTACGCTCGTCTTTGGACGGCCACCGCTCGGCGGTAATATGCTCATTGAGAAACTGACCGCTCCCCACCGCGATCCAGAAGCGCTCCGGAAACATTTCGCAAAGGGTGGCGACGGCCTGCGCAATGATGGCAGGATGGTAGCGTTGACCGGGAGCGTTGACGATGCCGAATTGCAGATTGGTCGCCTGCATGGCGGCGCCAAGCCAGCTCCATGCAAAGCCACTTTCACCCTGCGTTTCGCCCCAGGGAAAGAAATGGTCGGAATTAAGGACGCTCGTAAACCCCGCGTTTTGGGCAAGACCCACATACTTCATAAGCTCGCTGGGTTTAAATTGTTCGTGAGAAGCGTGATATCCTACGTCGATCTTGGTCATACTGCTATCTATTTAGTTCGTCGGTAATGGTTTTGCTGCGAGGTCCGCTGCCAGCAGGACGATTTGCTCCGGAGTGCCTTCAAACACCTCGCTGACAGCGATGGATTTACCCATAATCAATAGGTGCAGGAAAATGGTGCCGACCGGCTTTTGGGCCGTTTCACTTCCACCGGGCGTTGCCAGGCCTGTAATGCCCACCTGGATATCAGAATTGATTAGCCCTTTCAAACGCGAGGTAAGCTCCCTGGTTACTTCTTCGCTTTCCGGCGTAAACCTTTTGATGACTGTCCGGTCAATGCCCAATAGTTGCTTTTTTACTTCGGCGTCGTAGCAAACAAGGCCGCCTTTCAGGATAGCCCCCGAGAACTCTGTCATGGAGAATTCGGCCGCAAGCCGACCAGCCGTAACGCTTTCTGCAAATGCAATAGTCAGGCCACGTTCTTGCAAAGCCCTGGCGCAACTGGCAATTAGATTTGATGGCATGTCTGTCTATCTGTGGTTAGCAAAGCTTGTATCTTATAATGTGCGCCACCTGCAAAAAAAATGATGCCATGGTTGGTTTCCTCGGTGGTAGCCCATGTGAGCAGCGCAGTGTGTCCTTCGGCGAAAGCTTCAAACCGGACCAGGCTAACCGGGAGCGGTACGGTAAGCGAAGCAAATGTGTAAGCCGTATGCAACAAACCTATCGACGTGGTTTTTCAATAATGCATTGTTTACAAAAGTTATTTTGGTATATCTCATGTCGCGTATTTTCGACAAAAGTTTCATAATTAATCGTACTAACCGCGATTTACGTCTACCCTACCTTTTCCGGTTGTAAAAAAGTCGCAGTTCGGGCGCAATGTCCGGTTGTCAGCGACCTCAAAAATGACCGAAAAAGTATGAATCTGAAACCTTTACTCTTATTGACGCTGGCTTTGATGCCATCATTGCCCCTGCGCACAGATCCGCAAGCAGTCAACCATCTGCCCGAAAGGCTGCATCTGTTGCCTGTGGCTTCCCGCAAACCGTTGGCACGCCAACCAGAAAAAACAACTGGCGTCGAAAAGTTAAAACAGAGCGATTGGTATGCTGCTGCCATGAAAAACATGCGGGAGGGGGAATACCACTTCAAGAAAGTCGGTGACAGTTACAGCACGCCGAACCGAAAAAACAACCTTCGTTTTTACTACGACGAAAAGGGGTTCACCGTCCAGCCACGCACGACCCAGGTACCGGTTAGCGACTACGATATCACCACCCCACCTGATCAGATCGAATACAAAACCCTTTCAGATTGGAAAGTAGCTTTCAACCTGGATAAAAAGCAAGT
Source organism: Dyadobacter soli (assembly GCF_900101885.1). Classification (GTDB taxonomy): domain Bacteria; phylum Bacteroidota; class Bacteroidia; order Cytophagales; family Spirosomataceae; genus Dyadobacter; species Dyadobacter soli. The sequence continues at coordinate 92,735 of NZ_FNAN01000020.1, forward strand.
AGGCAAAGGCACCTGGCAGATTAATGGAAGCAAGGCCGAATATCAGACAGACAATATCACTGTGCAGTATATCAACAACATGGAAGGTATGCGGCAAAATTTTATTGTGCAGAATCCCTTGTCGGACGATGAAGACCTGAAACTGAATTTCAGTGTAGAAACGACGCTGGAGCAGCGCCTAAGTAGTGACCGGCTGCAATTTGTACATGAGCAAAGCGGCGTGGTTTTGAACTATGAGCAATTAAAGGTCTGGGATGCCAATGGAAAAATACTGGCCGCAAACTTCGAAAAAGAGAACGACAGCTACGCCATCCGGGTCAATACCGCTGATGCGGCATACCCGATTACCATTGACCCGATCAGCACTACTGCTGCGGCCATGGTAGAAAGTAACCAGAGAGAGGCCCATTTGGAGGCGGTTGCGAGCGCAGGGGATGTAAATGGGGATGGATATAGCGATGTGATCGTAGGTGCAGAAGATTACGATAATGGCGAATATGAAGAAGGTGTTGTCTTTATTTACCATGGTTCAGCCACCGGGATTAACAGCATTGCCGCCACTATCATCGAAGGCAATATGGAAGGTGCCATGATGGGCTCTTCCGTAGCGACTGCGGGCGATGTAAACGGTGACGGGTATAGCGATGTGATTGCCGGAGCTTCCAGATACAACAACGGCGAAAACAATGAGGGTGCCGTCTTTATTCATCACGGCTCAGCGACAGGGGTCAATACCACCGCAGCGGCTATGATCGAAAGCAACCAGGCAAATGCCCAACTGGGGGAGTCCGTAGCTACTGCGGGGGATGTAAACGGGGATGGATACAGCGATGTAATAGTCGGGGCGCACGGCTATGGCGATGCTGAACAGGGGGCCGCATTTATCTATCACGGCTCCGCCACGGGAATCGGTACCACGGCAGTGACGGTCCTCGAAAGCAACCAGGCGGAGGCATGGATGGGGCGTTCGGTAGCCGGTGCGGGGGATGTAAACGGGGATGGGTACAGCGATGTGGTTGTCGGCGCCTGGCGGTATACCAATGGGGAATTCGAAGAAGGCGCTGCCTTTGTCTATCATGGCTCGGCCACGGGGATCAGTACCACGGCGGCCGTAATGCTCGAATGCAACCAGATATATGGAAGAATCGGGCAGTCAGTAGCCAGTGCCGGCGATGTGAATGGCGACGGTTACAGCGATGTGATTGTAGGTGCTAATTCTTACAGCAACGGCGAATCCGAAGAAGGCGCTGCCTTTGTTTATCATGGCTCAGCGGTTGGGATCAGTAGCACGGCGGCCGTAACGCTGGAAAGCAATCAGACATTTTCAAAAATGGGCAATTCCGTAGCCAGCGCAGGCGACATTAACGGTGATGGATACAGCGATGTAATCGTAGGTGCAAATCAATATAGCAACGGTGAGGACTACGAGGGTGCCGCATTTATCTATCAAGGCTCAGCCACGGGGATTAGAACAACAGCTTCTGCCATGCTGGAACTTAACCAGGTGAATGCAGACGTGGGCGTTTCGGTAGCGAGTGCGGGAGATGTAAACGGGGATGGGTATAGCGACATCATTGTAAGCGCTTCAAACTACGACAACGGGGAAACCGATGAAGGTGCGGCTTTTGTTTACCATGGCGGGGCGACAGGCATCAGTACCACAGCGGCTGCCATTGTGGAAAGTAACCAGGTAAGTGCACAGTTGGGTGTTTCCGTTGCCAGCGCCGGTGATGTAAACGGGGACGGGTACAGTGATGTGATCGTGGGGGCTGTTTACTACGACAATGGTGAAACCGATGAAGGGGTTGCCTTCATTTACCACGGTTCGGCGACAGGCATCAGTACCACAGCGGCTGCCATTGTGGAAAGTAACCAGGCAGGTGCACAGTTGGGTATTTCCGTTGCCAGCGCCGGGGATGTAAACGGGGACGGGTATAGTGATGTGATCGTGGGGGCTGTTTTCTACGACAATGGTGAGACCAATGAAGGAGCCGCCTTCGTATACTATGGTTCGGCGACAGGCATCAGTACCATGGCTGCTGCCATGCTGGAAAGCAACCAGGCAAATGCCCAACTGGGGGAGTCCGTAGCTAGTGCGGGGGATGTAAACGGCGACGGGTATAGCGATGTCATTGTAGGAGCCCACTTTTACAGCAATGGACAAGAAAGAGAAGGGGCCATTTTTATCTATCACGGTTCAGCATCGGGGATCGATAATACTGCCGCCGCCGTCATAGAAAGCAACCAGGAAGATGCACGATTGGGCTATTCTGTTGCCGGCGAAGCAGATGTGAACGGGGACGGGTACAGCGATGTCATCGTAGGGGCTCCATATTACGACATGGGGCAAAACAGTGAAGGAGCCGCCTTTATCTATCACGGCTCAGCCACCGGGATCATTACTACCTTCGCCGCTGCGGTAGATAACAACCAGCCAGGTGCACGAATGGGCTTTGCTGTTGCCGGCGCAGGAGATGTGAACGGGGACGGTTACAGTGATGTCATTGTCGGGGCCCCCGGTTACGACAACGGCCGCCAGTTGGCAAATGAAGGAGCCTGCTTTATCTATCACGGCTCGCCAGCAGGGATTAATACCACCGCCGTGGCTATGATTGAAAGCAACAAGGCAGATGCACTCATGGGCCAGTCAGTTGCTAGCGCGGGTGATGTCAACGGGGATGGGTATAGCGATGTCATTGTAGGAGCCTATACTTACAGCAATGGCCAAGGCACTGAAGGAGCTGCCTTTATCTACCATGGCTCGGCCACAGGGATCGATATGACAGTTACTATGGTGGAAAGTAACCAGTCCGCCGCACTCATGGGCGGTTCTGTCGCCGGTGCGGGCGACGTTAATGGGGATGGGTATAGCGATGTCGTCGTGGGAGCATTTCAATACGATAACGGCCAGACCGGTGAAGGGGCCGCTTTTGTTTATTATGGCAATGAAGCAACTGCCAGCGGCCGTAATAACCTGAACCTGTACAATGTCGACCTTGCTACCCCGATGAGCAGCAGCAATTTCCCGCTTGCCAACTTCGGCACAGGCCTGTATGCCAAATCGTTCCTGGGAAAGGCGAAAGGCAAGCTGGTTTGGGAAACCAAGGTCAGCTACGAGCCTTACAGCGGCACCCCTATTACCAACAGTGTCCTGTACACCTCCCTGCAACCCATCTTTACGGACCTGACGATAACGGGCACCGAACTTAAAAGCCTGGTGGCTAAGCAAGCAGGAAAATACACTAAAATAAGGGCCAGGGTCCAGTACGATCCGGTTACGGCCATCACCGGGCAAATGTACGGCCCTTGGCGCTACGTACCTTCCCAGACAGCAGGTACTTCCGGCGGTGCATTGCCCGTCGACCTGATCTCATTCAAAGTTGCCTGGCAAGAAGAGGGAAAAACTGCACGAGTCAAATTTGTTACCGAGAATGAAAGCGAGATTTGTTGCTACGAGATTGAGAAAAGCGACAATGGGTTTCATTTCAATGTTATTGGCCATCTGGATGCCAGAAATGCCGCTGAACTGCACACCTACAATTTTATCGATCTGCGTGCGGTCGCCAAAAAGCAATACTACCGGTTGAAAACCATCCATGCCACCGGTGAGACCGATTACAGCAGGATTGTCTTACTGCAAGATAAAGCGGTGACGGAAATACTAGTTTTTCCTAACCCGACCGCCGATTTATTGCAATTGCAACTTAATAAGGCGTATGATAATGTCCGCATACAGATAGTAAGCAGCGCGGGACGGGTTGTTAAGCAACTTGTAGTCAACTCCGACGCTAACCAATCGATTAAAATCCCGGTTGCCAGTTTGAGCACGGGCAGCTACTTTTTGTATTTACAAACCGGTGAGGAAAAACAGGCATTGCAGTTTATCAAACAATAAAAATGTCGTGCAGGCCGTAGTCATTCCTACGGCTTGCACGACTTCCTGCTTAACAACTACAAGTTATACGATTGACAAGAATATGGAAGGTCAGTTAGGCAATTTATTCGTATACAAATGGCGAGCTTCCTGGTGACGACGATTCGTTTTTTTCAAATTTCCAATCAAAGGTAAGTTTTGGTGTCTGTCCTTTTTCTGGTTGGTAAATAATTCTGATCGGATGTTCGCCGGCTTTCAGATTGACGGCACCATCTATTTTCTGCCCATTTTGATAATTAAAACTACCGTCAAGCAAATTTGCATGATGCATTTTCAGTAAAAAGCCACCGCTTCCCGACATAGATAAATAATATTTACCATCCTTTTCCGCGTGTATCATCCCTTCGATCACCAGCAGCCCCTCAGTGGTTTTTATTTTAGAAAGATCAAGACCATTCAGGACTCCTTTTTCTACGGGGCTCATGTTCCGTATATCGGAAATCCACGGGTAGTCGCCTTTAAAGACCTTATATTTTAAGCCAGCTTTTGTGCCATTGGTTTTGATTGGTGGAATTAGTGCGCTGTCATACGGTCTGGGTGCCTCCGCATCCGGGCGTCTTACCCGCAAAACATAATCCTTGAAATCTTGTTGCATTGTTCTCAATGCATTGCCGGAGGCTAGATTGTGCGCTTCCTGTGGGTCTTTGACAACATCGTAGATCTCAAAGTCATCGTCGGCGGAGCGGATGTTGTACCGGACTCCCACATAGTCACCTTTGCGGACTTTCTGCATCTGGTTACGCTGTCTCGCGCGGTGATTGGGCGAGAATTCGGCGAAATCCGGTGTAGCGCCGTTCTGATCGTATTCTATGTATATCAGACTTTCTCTTTTCTTTCCTTTGCCCGTCAGGTGAGGCAGAAGCGATACGCCATCGGTACGGGCAGGTGCAGCAATGCGGGCCGCGTCGGCGAAGGTGGCGAGCCAGTCATGCGAAGCATTCGGCGAGTCGATCACCTGACTGGCAGGAATAGCCCCCGGCCAGCTGACGATTGCGGGCACCCGAACGCCGCCTTCCCATACATCGCGCTTGATCCCATCGAACGGACCGAAGCTGTTGAAAAACTCGGGCGTGTAATTCACGTATTGTTTCGGGAGATAAGATTCGATGGACGGGCCGTTGTCGGAAGTAAACACGACCATCGTATTCTCATCGATTTTCAGGTCCTTCAACAATTTGAAAATATCGCCTATGCCGTCATCGATCCGGCGGCAAAGCGTCGCATAACGTTTGTAGGTGTCCGGCCAGGGTTTTTCCGGGGTTGACGGGTTTTTGTCATCGTCGTAGGTTGCATTGGCATAATCCGGGTGAATGTAGGAATCAGGCTCTCCGCTGGCGGTGTTGATCATCTTTCCCGGCGTTCCCAGCCATTGCAGACCGCCTTTCAAGCCGCCGCCGGACGGGTATGCCTGAGTGGGTAATTCGAGCACCGCGTGGGGTACATCATAGGCCAGGTACAGGAAAAACGGCTCTTCCTTTACCGCAGACTTGCTTTGCGCCGTGATCCATTTTTTTGCGGCGGCTGTCCACAAGTCGGTGGTAAAGCATTTGTCCAGCCCGTCGGATACATTGGTTTTGTTTTCCCAGACATTCTTTTTGCCCCGGTAAATGCCTTCCTTCGGGTAATGCTCATGCCCGTCCACGTGCTTGATATAGGCATACGAGTAATCGAAACCGCGGTTCAGCGGGTGGGCGGGCCATTCCGGTTCGGTTGCATTCAGTCCTTGCAGGCCCCATTTGCCGACCAGGCCGGTTTTGTAACCCGCTTTTTGCAGTACATTCCCGATTGTGAATGTGTTTTGCAGCTCCTTATCGAACTGGTTGTCGCGCACATTGGCATGTCCCTGGCTCACCCCGAGCAGGATCGACGCACGCGACGGCGCACATACCGGTGCCGCGCAATAGTGGTTGGTCAGCATGGCGCCGCCCTTCGCCATCGCGTCCAGGTGCGGGGTACGCTGCCAGGGCTCGCTGCGGTCGCCTTTTCGCATCCGTTGGTTTTGCCAGAAAGCACCCACGTCGCCCCAGCCCATATCGTCGACGAGGATGAAAATGATATTCGGCCTGGCGGGTTTCTGCTGCTGCGCCCCCGCCGGAAAGGCGGCGGGAGCGGCGGTCAGCAAAATGCAAATACTTACCAATAGTCTGATTTTGAAAACCTTCATTATACGCAATGGGTTACCGGTTGTAATTGGGGTTCTGGTTGAGGTTCGGGTTGGTTTGCAATGCCGTGGTTGGGACCGGCCAGAGATAGTCGCGCTGCGGGTTGAACGAGCGCTTATCGACTACTTTGCCAAGGTAATTCGTCACATCGGTATTCAACTCCGCTTCGGCGGTTTTCCATCTTTTCAAATCGAAGTAATAAAGGCCCTCGCCGACAAACTCGATCCGGCGCTCGTGGCGGAGGCGTTCGCGCATCGCTGCTTGCGAGAGCCCGGCGGGCAACGCGGGCATACCGGCCCGTTTGCGCACCTCGTTCACGGCCGCATATACGGAAGCATCCGGGCCGGCGACTTCATTCTGGGCCTCGGCGTAGGTAAGCAGCACCTCGGCATACCGGATCAGGACTACATTCAGGTCCGAAATGTTATCGACCTTCCCGGCGGGCGGCGCCTCACCGTCCCGGTAGGTAGTACCTTTTTTTAGACCGTATCCGGTTTGGGGATAGGTCGTAGCCACGACCGGTTTGCCTTTAAACAAGCTGCCGATGGTGATCACGGTGCTTTTCAACCGGGGATCGCGATTTTCGTAGGGTTTGGCGGCATCGTAAAGCGCCGACTCGGTGATAGGCTTTCCGTCGATGGCTTCGTATTGGTCGATCAGGTTCTGCGTCGGCGCAAACGAATTGAACTGGTCGAACTGGATATCGTTGGAATGCGTGAACTCCGGCTGCTTATATTGCACGTCCATCAGGATTTCGGTATTACCCTCGTTTTCCGGCATAAAAAGCGCCCGGTAGTCGGGGAACAGCGCATTGGATTTCAAGTCGATCAATGCCTTCGACGTTTCAGCCGCGGCGGCCCAGTTATTGAGATACAACTGGATACGCGCCTTCAATGCCAGCGCGGTGGCCTTACCTGCGCGGCCCTTATTGGCGGCCGAAATGGTAGCCGGCAATACCGGTATGGCGGCGTCGAGGTCGGCCAGCATTTGCCGCTCGATGTCGGCGGCGTTGTTGCGGGGCAATTCTCCCTGCTCCCTGGCCGGCGGATCGGTAATCAGCGGAACGCCGCCATAAACAGACCACAGGCTGAAATAGAAAAAGGCGCGGAGGAACTGCGCTTCGGCGACCACCTGCTTTTTACGCCCTTCGTCCATGGTAATGCCGGGCACACGGCTGATCACCGAATTGGCACGGCCTATGCCCTGGTAAGCATTGCCCCAGCGGGTGTTGATGATGGCGGTATTGGCCGCATCGTGAATGCCCCTGGCGATATTACCGGCACCGAGCTGGTTGTCGTAAGTATAAAAATTGGAGGTCACCGCATCCAGGCTGGCCGGGATATTGCTGCCGTAGACGTTCATCAGCGAGCTGTAAGTGGCAGTAAGGCCCGCATTGGCGTGCTCCTCGGTTTTCCAGAAGGTCGCTTCCGTGAAACGGTCTGTCGGGTTCAGTTCAAGGTAATCCGAGCAGCCGGTGAGCAGCAATGCCGGAAGGATGAGTTTGTATATTTTCATTGGGTTAATGCGGTCAATGGGTTAGAATGAAACGTTCAGGCCGAAAGAGGCGACTTTGGCGATCGGGTAGGCGACGACGCCCGCCGCTGCCGGGTCACGCTCGGGGTCGCCCAGCCGGAACTTGGAGACGGTGATCAGGTTCTGACCGTTCAGGTACAATCTCACCCGGGAAAGTCCCAGTTTTTTCACGAGGTCGGCGGGGATCGTATAGCCCAGCTGGACGTTTTTCAACCGGAGGTAAGCAATGCTCTGAAGCCAGAAGTCGGACACCTGGAAATTCTGCGGGTAGCCGTTCGCGGTGGTCAGCCTGGGCAGCGACGCATTGGGGTTTTCGGGCGTCCACGAATCGGTAAGCCATTCCCGGGTGACGCCCGCGCCGTTTTTGTAAGGTTGCGCCAGGTTGGCGGTCACGTAGGTATCCAGCTTGAAAGTACCCTGCCAGAACATCGCGAAATCGAAACCCTTGTAATCCGCGCCAGCCGTGAAAGTGTAGGTGTAGCCCGGATTCGACTGCCCGATCACCACGCGGTCGCCGCTGTCGATCTTCCCGTCGCCATTCTGGTCCTTGTATTTGATATCGCCCGGGTTGGTTACATTGTTCTGGAACGGCGACGCGTCTATTTCCGATTTGGACTGGAAAAGCCCCAGTGACTGCAATCCGAAGAACGAGTTGATCGGCGAGCCTTCCTGGATGATCCTGTTGGTATTGTACAGGATCGCCCCGTCGGTGTTTTCGACTTTGTTGATCAAATGGGTGATGTTGGCTGCCAGGTTGTAGTTGATCCCGGCCGCACGGTCGCGGTAACCCACCGTCAGTTCATAGCCTTTGTTGGAAACCGAGCCGATATTGCTCAGCGGCCCCTGCAAATTCCCCACCTGCGCAGGCAGGTTTACACGCGCCAGAATGCCGTCGGTATACTTCCGGAAAAGGTCGAATTCGAATGTCAGTTTATTGTTGAACAGCCCGCCGTCTATCCCGACGTTGCTTGCGGTTGTCGATTCCCAGCCTACCGTCGGGTCGGCCAGCGTCCGCACAGCCGCCCCGCTCGACACCACATTATTGAAAGAATAGTTGGTCGTGAAAACCGGCGAATTCAGCTCCACCGCATTGACATAGCTGAACAATGGAATGTTCTGGTTTCCGAGCTGGCCCCAGGACGCCCTGAGTTTCAGGTTGCTGATCGTGCGGATGTCTTTCAGGAAATTCTCCTCGCTGATCCGCCAACCGGCCGAGAACGAAGGAAAGAAGCCCCACCGGCGCGACTGCTCGAAACGCGAGGAGCCATCGACCCGGAAATTGGTTTCAAAGAGGTATTTGTCCTTGAAAACATAATTCACACGCCCGAATGTGGACATAATGCGCGACTTCGTGGATGTGCCGCTCACGACCGGGTTAAGGCTGCCGCCGTTCAGCTCGGTGATTTCGTTGCCGAGGTAACCCTGGTTCTGCGCCGTGAACCTGCCAATTGAAAAATGTTCGAGACTGAACCCGCCCAGTACATTGAGGTAATGGTTTTCCTTGAAATTCTTTTCCCAGTTCAGGGTGTGGAAGTTGGTGAATGAGAAGTTCAGCCCGCTCGCCTGCGAAACCCCGCGCGGCGGAATGTTGCCCATGTTGGTCACCTCGCCGGTTTTGGTATTGGTGAGCGGGATTACCGGGTAATTGTATTTCTCGTTCTCGAAGTACATATTCGGTGCGACGGTGATCTTGTATTTGACGCCGAATGGCAGGTTAACCTGCGCATACAGGTTAGCGATCCCCCGCAAGCTCTTGTTAAGGTGCCGTCCCTCGAGGGAAAGCGCGTAGGGGTTGCGGAAAAAGTTATGGCCGGGAACCCTGATCCACTGGTCGGCATAAGTACCGTCCTGGGCCAGGTTGGTCTGCATCGGCAGGCCTCGGTAAATCAGCCCCATGATCCCGCCCTCGCCGTTGGCGTCGTTCGCCGTGTAAGCGCCTTCGTTGTTATCCCACCAGGTGGCGATCACATTGCTTCCGATGGTGAGCCAGGGCGTAACGTCGGAATTGATATTGGTGCTGAACGAATATTTCTGCGCGCCGCTGCCAGGCAGAATGCCCTTCTGGTTCAGATAGCCTAGCGAAACGGAGTAGGTAGACCGGTCCGAGCCGCCAGAAAGCCGTACATTATGCTCCTGGATCGCCGCATTGCGGAACATCAGTTTGAACCAGTCCGTATTGGGATAAACGTAAGGGTCTTTCCCGTTGCGGTATTCGTCCATCAATGCCTGGGAGTACTCCGCCGCACGGCCCTCATTGGCGAGCGCGCGGTTTTTTCCTTCCATGTATTCCAAAGTATTGGTGACCACATTACCGGGTAGCCTGGTCGCCTGCTGTACACCGAGATAACCCGAGTAATCTACCCTTACTTTCGTGTTTTTCTGCCCGGTTTTGGTGGTCACCAGCACCACGCCGTTTTGGGCGCGGCTTCCGTAAATGGCCGCCGATGCGGCATCTTTCAGGACGGTAACTTTCTCTATATCATTCGGGTTGACGTCCCTGAGCGAGAACTCCACGCCATCAACCAGTACCAATGGCCCGGTGCCGGTTTCCGTGTTATAGGAACTCGCGCCGCGGATCGTGATACTGGCGCCGTCCGCGCCGGGCCTGCCCTGGTTCATATTCACGTACACGCCCGGAAGCCCCTGCAATGCCTGCGAAGCGTTGGTGATCGGGCGGTTTTCGATCGCTTTGGAATCGATGCTGGACACGGCGCCGGTCAGGTTAGCTTTCTTTATAGTACCATATCCTACTACCACCAGCTCTTCCAGTTCCTTCATATCCTGTTTGAGCGAAATCCGAAGGACCGACTGCGCGCCAACCGCGACCTCCTGGGCGATGTACCCTACGAAGGAAAAAATCAGAACGGCGGAATCGTCGAGGTTGTCGAGTGTGAAATTCCCTTCCACGTCCGTAGTGGTACCGGTGGTAGTCCCTTTCACCAGCACACTGACGCCCGGTAATGCGCCGCCTTTTTCGTCGGTGACGCTGCCCGATACTTTTTTCTGTTCGGTCTGCACAGCGGGAGCGGGGGTATCCGGCACCGGCCGGGTGAGTGTCTTGTCCGATCGCAGCACGATCACCTTGTCGGTGGCGTCGTAGCCGATGCCAATGGGTTTCAGGTATTTGTCCAAAACCTGCGAGATAGTCTGGTTACGGACATTCACCGAAACCTGTCGCCCGGATTCGATCAATGCCGGGCTGAATACGAACCGCACATTGGCCTGCCGTTCTATTTCGATCAGCAGGGACTGGATGGATAGATTTTTCGAGTCGATGCTGACGCGCTTCCCCAGCAGGTCCTGCGCATGCGCATCCAGCGCGATGGCACTGACCGTACAGGACAGTATCATCAGGAAGGGTAAGGCGCTGATTTTCATAAGCCAGACAAAATAGTAGTAGCCGAGTATGTTTTTTTTCATACTTTTAAAATGGTTTTTAAGACTTGGAAAAAGATTAAAGCCGCTCTATCCGGTCAGTATCGTCGAAAATGCAGGACCGGAGAGCTCCAAACCGGTGGTATCCCCATACCGCCGGTTTTTTTGTGTCGGGTTAAAACAGTAGATCCAAATGCGCGTGGGTTGAAGAGTTATATGGAAAAAAAGATTGAAAATGCGGGCCGTGGCACAAGGCCGTTTCAGCATCCGGGCGAGACGATCAGGATTTGTCCGTCGCTGACTTTATAAGTAGCATTGATCGCCTTGCAAATGGCTTCTATCTGTTCGACGAGATGCATTCCCTCGAAATTGGCCCTGACCTTGCAGGATTTCAATTGCGCCGCGTCGAAGGTGATGTTCACCCCGAATGCCAGCCGCGCCGCCGCGAGATAACCGGCCACATCGATGGCATCCCCGTTGCCGGTCGAGCTGAGAAACCGGCTCATAGGGTCGTCCTGCCCGAGCAGCGACAATGCGATGCCGTCCTGGCCCAGGCTCGCCTGCTGGCCCGGTACGATCTCGGCGGATTTGCCTTTTTCGCCGCCTTCGGGCACAGACACTTCCACCTTCCCCGTGCGAACGCCCACGACAGTATGCCCGTTTTCACCGTTTGTGCTTACGCTGAAACTCGTACCCAATACTTTGGTCACCGTTTCATTGGCATACACGAAAAATGGCCGTGAGCGATCGGGCGCGACTTCAAAAAAAGCTTCTCCCTGCAATTCCACTTGCCGGCTATCGGCCGCGAAACGGTCGGGGATGCGGACGGCGCTGCCGGGTTGGAGGAAAATGCTGCTGCCGTCGCCGAGTTGCACAAGCGCTGCGTGCTGCCCGCTATTCTTTTTCCAACCCTGCGATCCCTGCGCGGGTAATTGTGCGGTTATGCGCCGGTCATTGTCGGCCGGGCGTAGATAAAACCCGATGATCACGGCAACTACGGCCGCCGCCGCCAGCCCCCAACGGTAGAGCGTGCGCACGACCGGCCGGCGTTGTTTGCGGGTGGTGCGTTCGAATATTTGCCCGACAGCCAGCGACTGCTCCGCTTCCGATAGCGGTATATGTGCCACGCCAACCGCCCTGATCGTATCGGCCGCGATCAGAAACTTGCCGCGCTCGGCCGGATGCTGTTCCATCCATTGCCGGAATTCGGATTCCTGCCGGGGAGTCGGATGTAGTACAAGGTCGCGGAATGCTTCGTTGACGAGCAGTTCCCCGACCGTTAAATCGTAGAATTCTTCCATGGGATAGCTTTACTTCTGGTGCACTATAGCGGGAACGGCGCACCGGATACCCTCCGGAATTAAAAATTTTTATTAAAATATTTACAAAAGAGAAATGCCGCCGTCGGAAGGGCGGGGGACCAGTTGTTTCTCAGCCAGTTCAACGATTTCTGTAAAGTGTTCGAAACCGATTGTGGGGTAATCTGCATAATGGAGGCGATCTCTTCGCGCGAGAGATTTTCGAAATATTTGAGCAGCACGATTTCCTTCTGCCGGGCAGGTAACTGGTTCAGCAGCGCGGCAAACCTGTCGCCCAATTCCTGGCTGGCCTCCGAGCGGATCAAATCCTGCTCGATGCTGAAAACCGCTTCGAAAAGCTCCGCCTCCGTACCGGCCTGCTCGCGTGCGGCCTGGTGTTCCGTCTGGCGATGGATGCGTCGCCTGAGCGACGCGAAAAGGTAGGGTACGGGCGGTATCGACCCATTCAGGTTGGCCCTGCTTTCCCAAACTTTCACGAATACATCCTGAATGCAATCTTTCACCATTTCCTTGTCCCTGCTGAATTTGGTGCCGTAGTGGAACAGGGAAGGGTAAATGCAGCTGACCAATTGCTCGAACGCCTCCGTATCGCCGGAAATGAAAGATCTCCAAAGCGCTTCTTCTGACTGCCTGGGACGAAATTCCATTGATTCGGGATAAAGGGTGTTGGAAATGGGCATGATTATCGCAAAATAATCATATGGATCTGACAAAAACTATCGTTTGTGCAAGGTCCGTTTAACGTTTTGAGGTCCGACGCTCAATTCAGGCGCGCATTCTGCCCGAACTCTTTGGGTGATATGTTATAAACCTCCCTGAAGTATTTATTGAAATGCGAGTTGCTGGAAATCCCTACCTCGTCCATCACTTCCGAAATACGCATCGAGCCGGACGCCAGCAGCTGTGCGGCGCGCTTGATGCGGATTTCGCGGATGAACTCCGACGCGCTTTTACCGATCAGGCCATGCAGCCGCCGGTGCAGGTTCATGCGGCTCATACCGATCTCGTCGCACAGTTTTTCTACGGTGAAGTCGCTTTCAGCCATGTTTTTTTCCACGATCGCGACGATCTTTTTGAGCAGCTCCTGATCCAGTGAGGGCACCACGATACTTGTCGGGCCGCTGATCTCTTCATTTTTGACATTCAGCATCAACTGGTTACTCGACCGCAGGATGTTGTGGATTTTCAGGACCAGTACCGAGTAATCGAAAGGTTTAGCGATAAAGTCGTCGGCACCGGCCTGCAATGCTTCCCGGATGGTTTGGGCCGAGTTACGGATGCTGTGGACGATCACCGGTATATGGCTTGTTTTGGCATGACTTTTCAGCTCCCGGCATACGCCCATACCGTCGATGACAGGCATCATCAGGTCGGTGATGACGATGTCGGGCTGGTATTTCCGGGCAATTTCGATGCCCTCCTGCCCGCCCGCTGAGTCGAGCACGTGGAAATGCGGCGCGAGGCAATCGCGCAGGTATTCGCGCTGGTCGTCGTTGTCCTCGATGAGCAGAACCGACTTGCGTGAAAAATCAATGCTGTTTTTCTTCCTGCGCTGCGCGGTTCCCGTTGCGGGCGCGGGGACGTCGCTTTGTTCGGCAGCGGCGATGCTCTCCGCGGCGAAATGCGCGCGGTCGATCGGGAACGTCACCCGGAATTCCGATCCTTTGCCCGGCGAGCTGTCCAGATCGATCCACCCGCCGTGCATTTCGACCAGGCTTTTCGAAAGGGACAGGCCGATACCCGTGCCCTGGCTGTGGTGGCCTTCGCTCTGGTAATACATTTCAAAAATCTTCCCCTGCTCGTCGGCGCCGATGCCGGGGCCATTGTCGCGAACGGCCACACACGCATAGGCAGGCCCGTCGCATTCCTCCCGCGAAACGGACAACGTTACGGTCCCGCCCGATGGTGTGTATTTAAATGCATTGGATACGAGATTGAAGGCGATCTTTTCGATCTTGTCCCGATCGAACCAGCCCGCCAGATGCGCCGGACTTTTGAACTCGAACCGGATGTTCTTTTGCCCGGCCATCCAGTTGAAAGACTCCCGCACACCCAACAGCGACTGGACCAGGTCGCCCTCGCTCACGTGCAGTTTTTCGGCATTGGACGAGATTTTTCTCAAATCCAGGATCTGGTTGATCAGCGAATAGAGTTTGAATGCATTGCGGTGGATGATTTTCAGCCGGAGGTTCGTGAAATTGTCGTGCTGGGCAGCTGCGGCGAGCAAGTCTTGCAGCGGGTTCAGGATCAGACCGAGCGGGGTGCGTATTTCGTGGGTGATATTGGTGAAAAAACGGAGTTTGATCTCGTTGAGCTCCTGCTGCTTCTGCTTTTCCAGCTTCTCTTTGAACAACTCGGTTTTAAGTTTTTGTCTCGTCCTGAAATAATTAAACAGCATCAATCCCGCGACCGCAACCAGTAACGCGTAGAGCGTTTTGGCCCACCAGGTAGCCCAGGGTGCCGGTTTAACGACGATACGGATGCTTTTCACCGGGTTACCTTTGAAATCGTCGCCGCTTGCCGAGGAAACCAGGAAACGGTAATGGCCCGGATCGAGGTTGGAATAGCTGGCTGTTCTCTGGGTAAAATCCGTCGTGGTCCAATGTTGGTCATAGCCTTCGAGCTTGTACCTGAACCGGTTGTTCTCCGGCGTGGCGTAATGCAGGGAGGCGAAGGCAATGGTAAAATCCTTCTGCCGGTGCGACAGCGTGATTTCCCGGGTGCTGTTAATGTCCTCGGGCAGCAGTACTGCCCCGTTTATCGCCTGTCCGATCCCGACGGGCCGGTTGGAGATCCTGAAATCGGTGAAAGCGGTAAGGGTAGGGAAGCTCCTGGCCGGTTTGGCGCCGGGCCGCAGGTAGTTGAGGCCGTTGATAGTGCCGAAATACATCATGCCATCGGCGGTCTGAAATGCGGCTTCGGTCATGGTGGTGCTTTGCAGGCCGTCGCGGTAGGTGTACTGATGTGTCTGGCGATTTTGGGGGTTGTATTGAAAAAGCCCCTGACTTCCGGCGAGCCATAGCACGCCGTCGCGCGCTTCGAGGATGCTCACGATCTTGCGGTCTTTGAGCTGTGGCTCGCTGATCACTTCATAGCCCGTCACCGTCGAGGCCGCCGAAAGCGTCAACCGGTTCAGTCCGGCGTCGGTGCCGATCCAGAGATTGCTCCGCCCGTCGCGGTGAATGCTCCATACGTGGTTGCTGCTCAGTCCGCGCCTGTCCTTTTCATTTTGTTGGTAAATGCGGATTTCCGAAATGCCACCCGCATCGTAGGCGATCCGGTTGAGGCCGCCGCCGATCGTGCCCGCCCATACCACAGGCGCGTAAGGGTCGGCATAGACGACGTAGTTGGAATTGGCGGAAAGCCCCGTTGCGGTGGTGATCTGCGTCATGCGCCCGCTGCCGGGTTCGAAGCGCACGACACCGTCCCAGGTAGCGATCCAGAGGTTCCCGAACCGGTCCTCGCAAATGGAGCGGGCGACAAATTTGCCTTTTACGAGGCTGACGGGGCGCTTGGCCCCCCGGGCGTCGCCCAGCCGGTACAGCCCGTTACTCGCACCGATCCAGATCGTCCGGTCCTTGCTTTGAAAAACTGCACAGATGGATTCTGCCTGGATATCGGCCTTGTAGGAAATCAGTTCGTTCCGGCATTTGTCGTATTGATATAAACCTTCCGTAGCCGCCCCGATCCATAGATCGGTCGGCGTTTCGAGTACCGAGGAGATGTACTTCCCTTCATAACCCGTCGCGCCGGGCTTGTCGCTCAGCAAGGGGTAAAAGGTACTGAACCTGCCGGCGGAAAGGTCGCAGTAATCGGTGCCTTTCTGATCGGTACCGAGCCAAAGCGTATTGGAACGGTCTATGAAAAGGGTATTAACCACGTTTTCAGAAATGTTGCAGAATGGCCGCCGGGTGTGGAATTGTTCCTGTTCGGTAATTAGCCCGCGAGTATCCGCTTTCAACCGGTAAATGCCTTGTCCGCGTGTGCTGACCCAAATATTGCCCTGGTAATCGGTGGCCAATGCACTGATACCGGCCATTTGCCCCGCTGGTGCCGGGGTGATGCGGCTCGGCACATTTCCTTTTCCGGACGGGTCTATCCGGTACAATCCTTCACTGGTACCGACCCAGATGCGATGATTTTTATCATGGCGGATTGCCGTTACCTGCCAATGCGCCGTTCCCGGCATCAGGGTAAGCGCCTTTTCGTTCCATGGTTCGGTTCCGTTGCCGGGGTACATCCACAAACCCCGCGCGCTGCCGATCCAGATGTTGCCGTTACCGTCGCGCAGCAGGCATTTAATGTTCACACCGCGGAGCGCGGCCGGGTAATGCCGTTCCACAACCTTTCCATTGGTTTTCAAAATGACCAGCCCCTTATTGGTTGCCGCCCATACTTGGCCGTTCGGATCGGTGGCGAGCCCTTGTACGATATTGCTGCCCAAGTTGCCCTGCTGTACGGACACCCGCCGGAAAGAATCCTGCGCCGGATCGTACAGATCGATCCCGCCGCCGTCAGTACCGACCAATAAATGCCCTTGCGCATCTTCCTGCAGACAGAGAATGCGGTTATCGGAAAGGCTCTTCGGGCCGTCGGAGCGGTGGCGTTTCACCTGGATATTGAAGCCGTCGAAACGGTTGAGGCCGTCGTAAGTACCGATCCATATGAAACCCTGCCGGTCCTGGAAAACGGAGGTGACGGAATTCTGGGAAAGGCCGTTGTTGACCGAGATTTGTCGGAAGGAATAGTTATGTACGGAACCGATGTCGCAACACCTGGCAATGTCCGCAGCCGCCACCAGCAGCAATGTAAAAAAGAGGGCCCTCATACCGTGATCAATGTTTCAAAATGGCGACAATTGTAACTATTTAATGTTTATTTAGAAAGATACGGGTGTGTATTGTTACAAATGGGCGGGTTTCTGTTACAAGGCTTCCGGCTTGTGACAAATAAAGGGCATAACATTGCACCATCAATCCGGCACTGACCGGTTCATCTAAATCGCGTTTTTCCATGACAATTTTATCTGCGCTCCGAAAGCGCGGCCTGGCGGGTTGTTGCCTTTTGCTGGGCATCGCTTCCGTAACGATGGGGCAGCCCGCCGGGAAACCCGCATACTCGGCAGCCGGCTTTTACCCGGTCGCCAACAGCCCCCGGAAAGTCTTTAATTTTAATCCCGGCTGGAAGTTTACCAAAGGAAATATCCCCGGCGCGGAGCAGCCCGGCTTCGACGATACCCGCTGGGAACAGGTAGCATTGCCGCACGGATTGGAAACCCTGCCCGAGAATGCCAGCGGCATGCGTAACTACCAGGGGCCGGCCTGGTATCGTAAGCGCTTCCGGTCGCCATCGGCGGGGGGCGCGGGTAAAACGGTGATCTACTTCGAGGCGGTGATGGGTAAGTCGAAGGTATGGCTTAATGGCCAGCCGGTGGCCGAGCATTTGGGCGGCTATCTGCCGTTTGCCGTGGAAGTGGACAATGCGCGGCTGAAAGCCGGTCAGGAAAATGTCATCGCCGTTTGGGCGGACAATTCCAACGACGCCAGCTACCCGCCGGGCAAACCCCAGGACAATCTCGACTTCACCTACCTCGGCGGCATCTACCGCGACGTGTACCTGATCGAAACTTCACCGGTACACATTACATTACCTGAATTGAGCAAGACCATTGCCGGTGGGGGAGTGATGGTGGCGGTGGAAAAGATCAGCGGGAATAATGCGGAGATCGAAGTGCGGTCGGAGGTGGAAAATACCGAGGTTGTTAACCGGAAAATCACCCTGCGCACCATCCTGGAAAATGAAGAGGGCAAAGAAATACTGGTAAAAGACACCACATTGAACCTGAAAGCGGGCGCCGGTTTCCAGTTTAAGCAGAGGTTATCAGCTAAAAACGTCCACCTATGGCACCCCAACGACCCTTACCTGCATTTTATCCGCACCGAAGTGATCGTCGGCGGCAAGGTGGCCGACAGTTTCCGCACGCGCTTTGGTATCAGGACGTTCGAGATGCGCGGCGACAAGGGTTTTTATGTCAATAACCGCTTTATCGGCGAAAAACTTTCGGGTGTGAACCGGCACCAGGATTACGTGTACGTCGGCAATGCATTACCCAACTCCGGCCAATGGCGCGACGCGCAGTTGTTGCGGGAGGGCGGTTCCAACGTGGTCAGGGCTGCGCATTACCCGCTCGACCCTGCCTTCATGGACGCTTGCGACGAACTGGGTTTGCTGGTTACGACGGCGGTACCCGGCTGGCAATTTTACAACGACAAAGACCCGCGCTTTGCCGACCGCCTGTGCGAAGATACCCGAAACCTCGTGCGCCGCGACCGGAACCACCCCGCCGTGCTGCTATGGGAAACGGCCATTAACGAAACGCCCTGGCAGCCGGTGTCGGTCATGAAGAAATTACACGGCATCGTACACGAGGAGCTTCCGTTTCCAGGGGTGTTTACCGTCGCCGATGTGGACGAGGCCAAAAAGGCCGGGTTCGATTTCTACTACCACGGCGGCATGCAGGAGTCAAAAAACTCCTTTACCAGGGAGTATGGCGATGGCGGGGAGGTCGATAATTTCTATTCGCAAAATGCGATGAGCCGTGTCAAGCGCGAGTGGGGCGAGGCGGCAATGTTGCAGCAGGCCATGATCCGTGCAAAAGGGCTCACGGAGATTTACCCAACCCCTCCCAAACGCATCGGCGCATCCGTATGGTGCGGCATCGACCATCAGCGGGGTTACCATCCCGATCCTTTCTGGGGCGGGCTGCTGGATGTGTACCGGATGCCCCGTTACAGTTATTATTTGTTCAAAAGTCAATACAATGCCGACTTCAAATTGAAAGGCATTCAGTCCGGTCCGATGGTGTATGTGGCGCATGAGATCACACAGGCGTCAGGCAAAGATGTGGTGGTTTTCAGCAATTGCGAGCAGGTACGGCTTACCTGGCTAGGAAAGGTGGTGGGTGCGGCCAGCCCCGATACCGCGCTGCACGAAATGCCGCATCCGCCATTCATTTTCAAGGATGTATTCGATTACCATGAAATATCCGCGCATTGGCGCAACCGTACGCAGGAAATCGAGCTGGTGGCGGAAGGGTTGATCGGCGGAAAAGTGGTGACGCGTCAGGTTAAAAGATACCCGCAGCGCACAACGGGCATCCGGCTAGAAATCGACAGTGCCGGTACCGGCCTCCAAGCCGACGGGTCGGATTTTATTCCCGTTCGCGCGTCCATCGTGGACAATGAAGGAAATGTGAAAGTGATGGCGGTCGAAAACATTCATTTTGAAGTGGAAGGCCCCGCGGGTATTGTCGGCGGTGCCGCGAACTATGCCAACCCGATGAAAACCCAGTTCGGTACAGCCACGGCGCTGATCCGTGCGGATACCCGTGCCGGGGTGATCAAAGTAAAGGCGCATGCCAATGGCCTGACGCCGGGCGAGATCATTTTGAATTCCACGGAGCCAGCTTATCCGCTGCTTTTTAAACAGGAAACCGCCTCGACGGTAGGCAGTACGGGTGCGGGCGGAATGATTACACCCACATCGAACAGGCAGGAAGCGAAGGCCGATATCCGCGTGCTGGAAGAAAAAGTGAAGCGCCTGGAACTGGAAGTCACCAGCCGGGACCAGGATATTATGGAGCTGCGCAGCAAAGTGCGCAATGCGGGCAATTAGGCATTTTTCCAATAACCACTAAACACGAACGTATGACAGGTAACCGCATCGCTGCGGGTTTGCAGCGGCTATTCTTGATCTTTGGCGTCGCGCTGGCCATCGGCGGTGCGGCCGCAGCCCAGGACATTACGACCGGGCTGGAAGTAAATTACCAATTCGATTACGAAACCGGTGATGTCCGGATCGCGGACCATTCGGGCAATGGCAGGCATATCGCGCCGGTCAGATTCGGCGCGGCGCGTGCGTTCGACGCTAATTTTCAATGGGGTGCCGATTCGATGGGCGGGCAGTTACGGCGTTTTGTCCATTTCCCGGCCGGCCGGGACGGGGATGTAGTCCTTTCCAATGCAGCGGGCAATGCCTGGGCCGGCGTCGCGGGCTCGCAGGCGCGGACGTTCAGTGCGTGGGTCAAAATCGATCCGGGGGCAAATGATTACGCGGGGCAAATTCTCTATGCCTATGGCAACGATAACCAGCCTGGCGGCCGCTTCGAGATCGACCTGAAAGGGCACGCGATTGAATTTGAAAATGCCGCCAATACGGCAGGTAACGGCTGGAAAAACCGCAATGTGCTCAATATCAGCGATAGCGAATACCCTCAGGGCGAATGGTTTCACCTCGCATTGGTGTACGACGGCGCAGGCAACCGTAAAACGGGCATTGCATTGTATTTGAATGGCAGGAAGGTCGCTTTTCCCGTCGTAGCCGACGATTCGGACCTTTCGATCAACACCTTTTTACAATACGCACCCGAGATCGGTACTTACATGAACCGGATGTCCGTAGCCGACCTCCGCGTTTACAGCCGCGCATTGACAGCCGCCGACATCCGCGTGCTCTGCCCGGACAACACGGCACCCGGGGATCTTTTTACCATCGCCCATTTGAACCAGCTCATTAAAACCGCCATCGCGGAAGGCGCTTCGGAAGTGGTGATACCGCCCGGCATTTACCGCGGTACTACCCAGGAAAACGGGTTTATTTATTTACAAAATGTCTCCGATTTTCGCATTATCGCGGATAGTGTCACGATGATCTGCGAGAAGAAAACGCGGGCTTTCGAGCTTTCGAACTGTAAAAATGTAACGGTACGGGGCCTTACCATCGACTACGATCCGCTCACATTCACCCAGGGCGATATTGTGGCCGTCGGCGCCGGTTACGTGGATGTGAAAATCCACGCGGGCTACGACGTTGTGCCGTACAGCCGTATCGATATCATCGACCCGCTGACCCGCCACCGCAAACGCGGCAGCATTTTCGTATGGGGCTCGACGGCCTCGGTCATCGGTGCCGATATCGTGCGCGTCTCGCAGCCAGACCTGCCCGGCGTGGCCGTCGTAGGGGACCTCGCGAGCATGAGCACCGGGGCTGACGACGGCATTCCGCACGCGGTTCAGCTGATGAATTGCCGGGGCGGGATCAAGCTCATCCATATGAACGTATATAGCGCACCGGGATTCGGCCTGATCGAAGTAGGCGGTGAAGGCGGCACGGAACTGACGGGCTTCAAGGTGGTACCCGGCCCCAAACCGGCCGGTGCGACGCAAGCACGGTTATTGTCTTCTTCCTGGGACGCTATTCAGCATAAACTCACCCGCAGAGGACCTGTCGTTGAAAACTGCGTCGTGGAAGCGGCGGGGGACGATTCGTGGAGCGTGACCTGGGACGGGGCGTATAACATCAAGGCGGTGAACGGAACATTCATCCAGGTTTCGCCGGATAATCTGGTCGTGGGTGATTCGCTCCGTACTTCGCTGGGGTCGCAGGTTGTCTATATTATCGGCAAGACAGATTCCACCCTTCAACTCAATACCATCAGTCCATGGCCGGTGGGTACGAAGCTTTACTCGCCCGACCGCCGCTGCGAGAATTTCGTTTTGCGCAACAACCATTTTTACAGCTCGGGCAGGGTGCTGGTCAAAGCCGGAAACGGGCTCATCGAAGGCAACACGTTCGAGCAGGCGCATAGTGGTGTAACGGTGAATACCGAGATCGCGCCGGGCGCCACCGGGATCAGCCATTTGATTATCCGGAACAACATCATCAAAGGGACCGGCCATTTCATGCCCGCACCTTGGAGCAACCAGGTCGGCGCTATTTCGATTGCCGACGGCAACGGCAGCGTGCTTTCGCCTGCGGGGGCATTCAAGAATATTTTAATAGAAAAGAACCAGTTCGACGACATTTCCGGGGCCAATATCCTGGTCAGCTCGTCCGAAGAGGTAGTTATTAAAGAGAATATCTTCAAAAATACCGGTATGTCTACGCCTAACCCCACAGGCCAGGCTTATGGTATCAACCAACAAGCGGTAGTCGTGCTGGAAAATGCCGCCCATGTGACCCTCGATTCCAATGAAGTGGTGAACCAGGGGCTTACATTGCTCAAAGACATTACGAATGTCACAGGCCTTACCGAGCTACGCGGGGGGATTTTTATCCGCAATAACACGCTGCCCGTCACGCTGGCGGCTTTCAGGGCGGCGCTGGACATCGAAACCGGCTCGAAAATAGTCAAGCTATTCTGGCAGACGACCGCCGAAACCAATAGCGACCGTTTTGAAATACAACACAGTACCGACGCCCGCCACTGGAATGCGCTAGGAACGATGAATGCGCAGGGAGAGTCAGCTGCCGTGCAGGACTACCGGTTCGATCACCAGATGGTGCCGTCAGGCTCCCATTACTACCGCCTGAAAATGCTGGACCGGGACGGAAGTTTCGCTTACAGCAGCGTGCGGAATGTTCAGATAAATGGCAAGGCGCACGCCATAAGCCCTAATCCCGCATCGGACCTGCTTTCGATCGATATGGAGCCGGGAAGCATTAAACAGGTCCGCATTTACAGCCAGGCCGGCAAACTATGCCTCGAAACTTCCCGGAAATCGGACGGGACGGTGGACATCCGCAAGCTGCCCGCAGGCATGTATACCATTTGCATTACGGACGTAAGCGGCCGGACAACCACCCAGAAACTGGCCATTGCGCGGTAGACACCCTTTAAACCCAACCATATCCTATGCAAGTAAAGTTACCCGAAAAAGCCCCCGGCGGGCGGTTTCCCATGAAAGTCTTTCTGATGACCTGGCTCGCGCCGGCGTTACTCGGTGGCGGCGAAGTAAATGCAACCGCGCCATTGCATGCAAAAAGCGGCTACGGCATCGAAGAATCCATTAAAGTGGTGCGCGGTAAAGTGACCGACGCCAAAGGCGCGGGCCTGCCGCAAGTGACCGTGAAAGTGAAAGGTACCAATGTCGGCACACTTACCGATCTGGACGGCAACTATGTGCTGAACGTGGAGGATGACGTCAAAGCGATCGTTTTCTCCTTTATCGGGTTCGTTTCGCAGCAAATCGACATCGACAACAAGGCGGTGATCGACGTGGTGTTGCAGGAAGACGCCACCACCCTGAACGACGTGGTAGTGGTTGGCTACGGCACCCAGAAAAAGGGCTCGCTCGTCGGAGCGATCTCGACCGTCAAGGTTTCCGATGTGAAAGTGGCCGCGCCGCGCTCGCTGGCCAATGCCATGGCTGGGAAAGTGGCCGGTGTCATTTCCGTGCAGCGCAGCGGCGAGCCGGGCAAAGACGATGCGCAATTCTGGATCAGGGGGATCAGTACTTTCGGTGCAGGCCGTGAGCCGCTGGTGCTGGTGGACGGCGTGGAGCGTGCGATGAACAATGTCGAGCCGGAGGATATTGAGAATTTTTCGGTACTGAAAGACGCGTCGGCCACAGCAGTATACGGTATCCGCGGGGCGAACGGGGTGATCCTGATCACGACAAGGCGTGGCAAGGAGGCTAAGCCCGTGCTGAGCATGAAGTTCGAGCGCGGAATGCTCCATGCGACTTCCAAGCCGAAGTTTGTAGATGCACCTACCTACCTTACCCTGCTGAACGAGGCGAACCTGGCCACGAACCCCAGCTACGTAACACCCTATACGCCCGAAGTGATCGAAAAGTACCGCTCCGGCGAGGACCCGTACCTGTACCCGAATGTGGACTGGATGAAGCTCATGCTCAAAAACTTTTCTTCCAACCAGCGCGCGACGCTTAACGTCACGGGCGGGACCGAAAAGGCTAAGTATTACATTTCGGGCAGCTATTACGGCGAGTCGGGTATATGGGGCACGGATGCGCTCAAAAACTACAATTCGCAAAGCAAATTGCAGCGGATCACATTTCGGTCGAATACCGACCTGGCATTGCGAAAAGACCTCGAACTGAGCCTCGGGCTGGGCGGCTACCTGATGCTGAACAATTATCCCGGCGACGGTAATTCCGGCGGGATCTGGTACAATATGATGCTCGCTACCCCGGCCAAATATGCGCCTACCGCGCCAGACCCCGAAGATCCTTCCAAAGTCGTGTACCTCAACAGCGGCGGCTCTGGAAATTTTAACCCTTACCAATACCTGGTGGACAGGGGTTTTACCAACCAATGGGCCAATACATTACAAACCGATCTCACGCTAAACTACGATGCGACGGCCATTACGAAAGGTTTGAAGGCTTCCATGAAGTTTTCCTATGATGCCTATTCTTTCAACAACATTTCGCGGCTCCGCAGCGGGGATGCCTGGACGGTAATCCCGCCCGGACGCGACCCGAAAACTGGTAACCTCGTGCTGCAAAAGACCTACACTGGTTCACAGGCATTATCCTACGGTAAGTCGGCAGGCGGCAACCGGCGCATTTATTTTCAGGCGAATGTCAACTACGACCGCCAGTTTGGCGACCACGGTATCGGCGCGATGCTGCTCTATAACCAGCAGGATTACCAGGACGGTACGGCGGCCAATTCTATCGACGGTTTGCCGTTCCGGTTCCAGGGCGTGGTGGGCCGGGTGACTTACAACTACCTCGGTCGGTACTACATAGAGGCCAATGCGGGGTATAATGGGTCCGAGAACTTCGAGAAGGGGCATCGCTTCGGTTTGTTCCCGTCGGTGGGGCTTGGCTGGGTGGCCTCGGACGAGCCGTTTTTTGCCGACCATGTGAACCAGAATGCGGTCAGTTACCTCAAATTCAGGGGATCTGTGGGCATGAAAGGTAACGACAAGCTAGGCGGACGCCGGTTCGCTTACCTGACGACGGTGGGCTCGGGTTATGGACAATATACCCTGGGACAAGACGTGAATACCGGCTGGGGCAGCGTAGGCGAGGACCAGTGGGGCGCCAACCTCACCTGGGAGAAGGAGCGGGAGGTCAATGCGGGTTTTGAAATACGGTTCCTGAAAGATTTTTATTTGCAAACCGACTTTTTTACCCGCCACCGCACGGGGATTTTCATGCAGCGCAACTCCATTCCGCAGGTTTCGGGGCTTAATAACCGGCCGTGGGGCAATATCGGGGAGTTTAAGAACCACGGGATGGAAACCACGCTCGAATACAACCACCGCTTCGGAGATGTAACCGTTTCTTTGAGAGGAAATTACACTTTCGCCCGCAACAACCTGCTCGATAACGACGAGCCCGATTACACCTATACTTATCAGAACACACGGGGCAAACGCCTAAGCCAGCCCTTTGGCCTCATTGCCGACGGCCTTTTCCGCTCCGAGGAAGAGATCGCAAGCTCGCCTCGGCAAACTTTCGGGACTGTAAGGGTAGGGGATATCAAGTACAAAGACGTGAATGGCGACGGCCAGGTGGATACTTATGACGAGGTAGCGATAGGCAATCCCGACGTGCCAGAAGTGGTGTACGGATTTGGTACTTCCCTCGCTTACAAGGGTTTCGATGCCTCCGTTTTCTTCCAGGGTGCGGGTAATATGGATTTTATGCTGGGCGGCGACGGTTTCTTTCCGTTCACCCGCGGCGAGACGCAGGGTAATGTCACGTACTATGCCACCGATCGCTGGATGCCGGAAAACCCGCGGCAGGATGCCTTGTTCCCGCGCCTGAGTTCGGGCTCGAACCCCAACAATTACCGAAACTCCACCTGGTGGCAGCGTAAAGCCGATTACCTGCGGCTAAAAACGGCCGAGATCGGCTACACCGTTCCCAAGAGGATCATGCAAAAAGTGAAAGTAAACGGGTTCAGGATTTATGTTTCAGGACTCAACCTGCACACATTCAGTAAGTTCAAATTCTGGGACCCCGAGCTTGGAAACGGCAACGGGGCCGCTTATCCCTTGCAGCGCTCATTCATTGTTGGTGCCAATATTAATTTTTGAAAACCATGCGTAAAACCCTATTCCGAACCGTCGCTTGCCTGATCGGCCTGCTGTCGGCCACTTCCTGCAAAAATTATCTGGACAAACAGCCCGACGATATGCTGACCATCGACAAGGTTTTTGCCGTGCGTACGCAAACGCAGGCTTATCTGAGCAGCGTGTACTCCTTCATTCCCGACGTCCTTTCCATGCAGAACAACTACAATATGCTGGGAATCTGCGACGAAGGTGATTTCATCTGGGCAGCCTCCTGGGCCGGACAGATCAACAACGGCAACTGGAACCCCACCAGCGGCTACTACGACAAATGGGCCGCATTTTACAAGGGCATCCGCTCGGCGTCCATTTTCATCAACCGCGTTGACGAATGCCAGGATCCGACGCTCGAACCGCAGGTGCGGGCGAGCTGGAAGCAGGAAGCGCGTGCTTTGCGGGCGATGTATTACTTCTTTTTGTTGCGCCAATATGGTCCCCTGGTGATCCTGCCGGAAGAGACCATTGATGTGAATGCGCCCAACGAAGACCTGCAACTGGCCCGCAAGCCCTTCGACGAATGCCTGGACTACATCGTCGGTGAGTTCGACGCTGTGATCGCCAGCCCCGACCTGCCCGACCGTTTTGTCAATGCGAACGACAAGGGCCGTATCGATAAGAACACGGTCATGGGTTTCAAATCGCGCGCATTGCTTATGGCCGCCAGCCCGCTCTGGAACGGTAACACCGACTACGGGAATTTCCGAAACCCGGACGGTACCGCGCTGGTGAATCCGACCTACGATGCAGGTAAATGGGACAAGGCTGCGCAAGCCGCCAAAGCGTTGATCGACAAATACCCGTCCGGTTTATATAAAAAGACCCCCGATGGCCAATCCCAATTCGACCCTTACACTTCGTATCGCGATGTGTTCCTCGACCGCTGGAACCAGGAGGTCATCTACGCGCGGCCGCAAATGGCGTCGTCGGCTGCCGATGTGGGCTGGGAGCGGCATTGCGCGCCCAGATTTGTGAATGGCTGGAATGGTGTCGGCATATCGCAACAGATGGTGGACGCCTATTTTATGAGTAATGGTAAAAAGATCAATGAAGCGGGTTCCCAGTATGTTGAAACTGGCTTTTCTGCCGCTACGGGTAAATATACCAAAGCAAATACGGCCAATATGTACGTCAACCGCGAGCCGCGCTTTTATGCGTCGGTCATTTATAATGGTGCGGATTGGATTTATAAAGAAGATGGCAAACCGAACCGTACCGTTGAGCTTTTCTTTACTGGTAACTGTGGAAAACAGGGCTCGCACGACCATTCGGCCACAGGCTACTTGTGCAGTAAGAACATCAGCCCAAATTCCAACTTGCAGGAGTGGACCGGCGCATTGCGCTCCCTCGTGCTGATCCGCCTCGCTGAAATTTACCTTAACTACGCCGAAGCCCTCAACGAGGCGAGGGACGATCAGGCGAGCAGGGCCGAAGCGGCCATTTACATTGACAAAATCCGCGAGCGTGCTGGCATACCGGCCCTTGAATCAGACAAAAAAGCCTCACAGGCCGCTATGCGTACTGCTATTCGTGACGAGCGCCGTGTGGAACTGGCTTTTGAAGGCTTCCGGGCCTGGGATACACGCCGTTGGAAGATCGCCGAGCAGGTGGACGGTGCACCTTTGATGGGTATGAATGTAAATGCGGGCAAGAGCCTGACAGACACGGAATTCTATAAGCGCACCGTCGTGGAGCAGCGCGCCTTCCCGCGGAATTACTATCTGTGGCCCATTCCGCAATACGACATCGTGAGAAATAAAGCATGTATCCAAAACCCCGGCTGGTAATTGAAATAAAGCACATGAAAACAATAAATCGAAGTATCTCGGTAATGATGATGGCGGTGACGGCAATGATGCTGCCCGCTTGTAAGGTCGACACCCTCAAAAGTGTCCGTGATCTGCAACAGAAGGTAAGCCTGGTGCAGGTGGCAGGCGGGCGGGTGGACCTGAACCCGACTAATGTGGTTATCGACAAACAAAACAATGTGCTGCGTAAGCCGTTGGGGATCGCATTGTCCGGGCTGGCCGGGAATGCGGGCTTCACCATCGATGTAAGCCTGGATTTCAATACCGTGCCCGACGGTGCGGAGAAATTTAGCCCTGCCGAATGCTATCTAAGCGACAGCACTGCCCGTGGTGAAAGCATTACGCAAGTGATGGTGCCAGCGGGAAGAAGCCAACAGGCATTTTACCTGAACATCACCCGCGCCGCGATCGAGGCGCATAGGGGCAAGCCGACGGCAGTGACATTGAAGATCGCGCATTCCAGTAAGTATATGATTAATGAACAGAACGCCAGCGCGCTGATCAGCATTAATATGCCTGACTTCGGCTCGCGTAAAATCGACGTGACCGACCAATACATCAAAAACGCCAGTTTCGCGCGCGAGCCGGGCACCACCGCGCGTTTCGCCAACCTGGCCGACTGGATCACCAATGACGCCATGGCTAAATCACGTCCCACCGGCGCGGGTTTCGATGCCAATGTGGGTTATCTCGGGATCGAGCGCTGGGGAAGCTATGACAGCCCGATCATCAATGGCAAAATTTACCAGACGATACAGTTAGCGCCCGGCCATTATGTGGCGGAAGTTTCAATGAAGAAAGTCGCTGCCGATAAAGACTCTTATTTTGTTGTGGCGTCGGGGGCGGGCCTGCCCGATGCGTCGGGAATTGCAGGTGCCATTGCCACTACGGCGATTGACAACAGCCGGAACAATGCGGTGATGGTTACCGCATTTGACATTGCCAGTGCGGAACCTGTTTCGCTCGGGTTTCTGATCAATATCGACAAGGGTGTCGAGAAGATTATTCAAGCGAATCAGATCAGGCTTTTCTCGATACGAGGTCTGTTTGATTAAAAAGTATATCGAACCTTGATTTTGATCGAAAGAGGCGTATGCTACGAAATAGCGTCGACAGCGGACAGGTTAGCTGTCAGCGCTATTTCGTAGAACACGGTTGTTACAGCGGTATTCAAAGGGCGTTGTTCCTGCATATTTTTTGAACACTGTGGAGAAATATTGCGCTGACGAAAAGCTAAGCTGAAACGCAATATCGGTGATATTGATACTGCTATTATTGGCCAACTCTAACTTGGCACGCTCAATTTTCCTTCTTTGAATATAATCCATCGGTGCAACGCCCACTTCCTTTTTAAACCATCTTTTAAAATGCGATTCCGAGATATGATGATGGTCGGCGAGCATTGAAACAGAAAAGCTGTTGCCAAGGTTTTCTTCGATGTAGGTGAGTACTTTTTCCACCCGTAATACATTACTGGCATTTGGCTGAAAATCAGAACAATCGTCGATGACTGTCAGCAGCACGCTCGTAAGCTGGTGTGAGATCGCAAGTTTCGAGTAGGGGGATATGTCCTGGCTGCACAGACCGAATATTCTGTCCAAAATCGGTTTGATCGTCGCTGAACCTTTGAAATGCCTTCTTTTTAAGCCTGTTAAAGCGTCGATCAGGCAGGCTGCGTTTTCGTGACTATGTCCGAGAAAGCTGGTTTTATCTTTCGGAATCTTGATTTGCAGCCAATATAGGGCACCTTTTTCTTCCGGATGATCGGCAGTGCTATGTGGTTCATTCGGAAATGTGACAAAAACATCGCCTCCCCTGATTAGAAATTGCTCGTTATGTACCTGGTAAATCTGCTGGCCGCTGTCGCAATACACGATCTCAATCATATCCTCGTGCACATGCTCATCGAGTTTAGTACGCGTTCCCAGGTAGGAATACTTGCCGAGCATAAAGGCGTCGTCTATCCCCAACTCCTGAAAATGCAGGATGCTTCGACCCGGTTCCGAGCGATTTATCAGATTAGCCATAGTTTTGGATGCCATAGCGGTCTTTCAACAAGTTCATCATATGCACGTTGATAGCCCACTGATCTGCCAGCGGCATCTGCGTGTAGGGCGTTACCGGCATGTAAGAAGGCGGACCGAATTCGGTAGTGACGGTGAGCGTGGTGTCCTTGGCCTCATGCGCTTTCACCACCATGTCCCACCAATGCAGGTGTGACTCCATGGCCTCTTTCCATTCGGGAGCGCGCGGATCGCTGACTTGCGGGCCTTGGGAGTGGCCGACCCGGCTGTGAATGTGATCCGTATGGCCAATGGCCAGTTGTACCGCGTCCTGCTGGTCGGAAAGCAACGATTCGTGCACGGCATACCAATGCGATATGTCCAGGGTTAGGCGCAATTCCGGAATTAGGGTCAGATAATGCCTGGTAATGTGGGCCGCATAAAGGCATTTCCCACGATGTGTTTCATGGACTATCCTTATACCCAATTCCTCGGAGAGCTTGCTGGCCATATCGAAAAGGCGTTTGTTTTCTTCAAAAGTAAAGTAATCCTTGCCCGTCTGGCTATTAATGAAAACAGGATTGGCACTGCCCAGGTTTCTGATGAATTTCTCAAAATTTACGAGATGTTCATCGATGTACTTTTCCGCGGACTGCCAGTATTGCCCGATCATTTCAAGATCGTGATGTGCCAGAACAGCCAGCAACTTCGCTTTTTCGTTCTGATCGAACGGAAAATCCATTTCCACGCCTTGATAGCCGGCTTGTTTTACATTACGGCAGAATGTATCAAAAGGTAGGGTATTTCCCCACAGAGGGGCATAAAATCGGATATTCATTGTTCTGTTAATGGGTCATTGTTTTGCTTCTTCAAGCATTGTAATTGCATCATAAAGCACGCCGGCCTCTCCCCGGAACGTGCCCGAACCTTTGGGTTTATTGTCCACGGTGTACCATTCGTAAAACCCGTTGTTGTCGATCACCCGTTGGAGCATGGGCATCAGTTGCTCGGTGGCTTCCTTTTTGAATCCCGCACGGATCAGCTGCTGGATCATCCTGCCGCCAAACCAGCCCCAGTCGCCGCCATTCTGATAACCATAAGGATGCATGCTCTTGTTTTTAAAACTTCCTTCCGGATAAGTAGGGTACAGCGTAAGGCCGATGGTCGCCGCACCGGAGGACTTTACATTTTCAATCATTTTGTTGAGAGAAACGAGGATCTGATTTTTGGATAAAAGATTGGCTTCGATTGCAACGGCCGTACCGCCATGATAGAAAATCTTGTTCTCGTCTAAACTGGCCGGGAACGGAGAACCATTCAGATAGATATGCGGGATAAACTTTTGCTGTTTTTTATCCCAAAGGTACTTCATGGCATTTTGGGCGATCTGTTTACGAACGGGCATCCAGCGGGCTTTCTTCGAAGATACGAGCTGCATCAGATTATCGAGTGCGATGAGCATCATGGCATTATCGTAAATGTCGATCGCGTAATGGCTGTCTTTCGTCAGGTACACGCCCCAATCATGTTCCGGCTGCACGTCGCCCCAGTCAGCGGTGGTAGCGCCGAAGATCAGGCCATATTTCCGGTTGTAGCGTTTTTTCATCAGGAAATCCATGGAACGTTCGAGCCTGTCCGCAACGGTGACCCCGCCGATGCTTTCTGTGAGAAACGCCGTATCGTGCGTTGCCTGAATATACCTGAACACGGCCTGCACCAGCGAACTTTCCTGGTCGGTCTCAACCGTATTTTTATGACCTGCATACCTGGGTTCCAGTTGCGAATAGATGTAATCGTACCCTCCGCTGGACTTGCGTGCATTTTCAGACGGAATAAAACCGTCCACGACGTTGCCGTCATCGCCCTGAAGTCTGAAAAAAACGCGCAGGTTTTCTTTCAATGTCCCGGCAGGATGGACCTGGGACGATAGGGTAATGAATGTGTTGTAATCCCTGATCCACACTTCTCCGTACCCGTCACCGGCATTGAAGCCCGTCCTGACGACGTCCAGCGCTTTCTGTTTTACGATTTGCAGCGTGGAATCGACTTTCCCGGCCCTGTATTTTTCGGTTTGGGCTTTTCCTTCATGACCGAATGCGAGCAGGAAGAGCAATATGCCGGCAATGTGTTTTGTGCAGGTTAGCAGAGGGTGTTCTGCCGATGGCAGGATTAACGGGTGGTTTGAAATCGGTGTCATCATAAGGGTTGGGCTTAGTATACCATTTTTTGCTTGCCTGCCTTGTAGCCTGCAATGGCGTAAAAGAACAGAAAAATATACAAAGGAACCATGATTACATAGGCGATTCGGGGATCTAGCCTGTCGCTTAGCGTGCCGTACAGCAAGGGCGACAATGCACCTCCCACGATGCCGGTGATCAGTAGGGCGGACGCTCGCCGGGTGAACTTCCCCAGGCCATCGAGGGCGAGGGGCCAGATGGACGGCCATATCAATGCATTGCCAAAGCCCAGGCACGCGATCATCCAAACAGATTGCTGGCCATTCCATAAAATGGCCAGCACGGAAAACACAGCCCCGATTACCGATGACCCAAGTAAAGCTTGCCGCTGTGTGACGCGTTTAGGTATGACTATGATCCCGACTATGTAACTGAAAATCATGATCAGGAGGATGTAAGTTGAGAAAAACCGGGCATCCTTGAACGCAGCGCCCTGAAACTGGCTGTAATTGATGATGGTGTCCACCGCAATCACTTCGACGCTCACACTGCAAAACACGGCGACGGCTCCCAGGATCAAATGCGGAAAATCGAGCAGGCTTTTCTTACTGTCAAGGCTATCGGCAGTCGGTCCCGGCCGCGCCTCGTCCGAAATATCCGGCAAGCTGGCGAAGCGGATCAATATGCCCAGTCCGGCCAATGCGATGGCCAGCGTAACATAGGGCGTAATCAGCCTTGCCGACAGCTCATTCAGCAATTGCTCCGCGCTGGCTGTGGACAGGCCTGGCAAAAGGGCCGTGAGCCTGTCTACCTCGCCGGCATCTTTCGAAACCATCCCGAGAAACAGCAATGGCGCGATGGCTCCCGCCAATTTATTGCATACGCCCATCACGCTCATCCGCATGGCGGCGCTCTCAAGAGGCCCGAGTATGGTGACATACGGGTTGGCCGCAGTTTGCAGAATGGTGAGGCCGGTGGCCTGGACAAACAATCCCAGCAGGAACATACCGTACTCCCGGCGCATTGCCGCCGGAATGAAGACCAATGCACCCAATGCCATGACCCACAAGCCCAGCACAATGCCGTTTTTATAGCCCGTTTTGCCAATCACCCACGACGACGGGAATGCCATAATCAGGTATGAAATGTAAAAGGCGAAGGTGACCAGCATGGCCTGCTGTGTCGTTAATTGGCAAGCCAGCTGGAAATAGGGGATCAGAACGGCATTCAACCAACTGATAAACCCGAAGATGAAAAAAAGAACGCCGATAATGACGATATGCTTCACCTGCCCGTCTCTTTGGATCACTTTCACCGGGCTTGCGTTGGCAGGCTCCAATATGCCGGTGTCTTTACTTTGCGAATTCATCGTTCTGCAATTGGCGGTTACCTGCGTTTTGTTTCCCATGATCAAACCCGTGCTCCCTTTCGTACCGGATCATGTCGGCCGGGCGGAAATTAATGATAAATGCCCGCCTGTTACCGCCTGTGGAGTTGCCTCTGCTGTAATGCAGCGTCCTTCCGTGGTGAAATGTGCAGCTTCCGGGTTTCAGCTCCACACTCACCCCTTCATCTTCCGAAGCATTGCAGCTCAATGCCCCTCCTTTTTTAGCCGCAAATGCATGTTGTCTGACCTCTCTCAAATTAGACCCCGGCACAAACCACATGCAGCCGCTGTCCAAAGTAGCGTAATCCAGCGAAAGCCAGCAGCTTGTCGCGCGTTTATCGGGTACATTCAGCCAGTACGCCTCGTCCTGGTGCCATGGGGTGATCGTGTTGGTAAACGGCGATTTGTTGATCAGCATATCGAAATCCATTTCGGAATCTTCACCCATCAGCTGCTTGCTGATAGCCAGGGCGCGCAGATGATAGGGCATCACGAGCAATTCGGGAATGAAATCGCTGGGCCACATGATCTGGGTGATGTTTTCAACCTTTTCGCTGTTACCCAGATCCGCGCCGAGGTCCGACCGGTTAGTCCCTACATTGATTTTTCCGGCAAGGAAATCGTCATACAATGCCTTGTACTGTTGTACTTCTTCCGGCGAAATAAGGTCTTCCACTACCAGATATCCGTTTGTATTGTAAAATTCAATTTGTTGCTCCGTGAGCGGTGTTGCTTTCATTGAAGTACTAATTTAAAGAAAATGATGAATTACTGATTTTGAGCTGGCCAGGATTAATCCCAGTTCGGATTGTTCGGTTTGAGGTTCGGGTTCAGCACGAGTTGATCCGTCGGGATCGGGGAGAGATAATCCCGGTTTACCTTGAACTGAAATCCATTGCTGAGCGCAGCGACTTTCTGGTACGGCGTAATGTAGCCATTGGCGTCAACGGGATACTTACCCAGCGTTTCCGGACTGAACAGACTCCCCCATTGCGCCAGCCTGGCACCTTTCGGCTGCCAGCCCCTTATCAGCTTGCCGGCGGCGGCCCAGCGGAAAATGTCGTCGTGACGGAACCCTTCGCAAGCCAGCTCCACCCTCCGCTCCCTTCTGATTTCATTCAGCAGCGGCGACAGGTCCGGAAACAGCCATTTCGGATCGGTGACGATCGACGACAAGCGTAAATCAGGCATTTGCACCCTTTTGCGAAGCACATTAATACTTTGGTCCAGATCACCCTGCGTCAGCGTGCCGAGCTCTGCTTTGGCTTCTGCGAAGTTGAGCAGGGCTTCGGCATACCTGAAATAGATCAATGCCTGGGTGGAAGTGCTGTTGCCCATCCCGCTTTGCTGAAAATACTCCGTGTTGGTTCCCTTGCGCAGTACATAACCCGTGGGCACGTTCGCGGAAGAAGTAAGGTCGGGGAACTGAAAGATGGCGTCAGGCTGTCCGTTGGGCCTATTTGTCGTAATGGCGTCGCCGGGAAAATAGACGGTCTGCGCGAGTCTGGGATCGCGGTTCGCTTTGAGATCATTGAGCGTATTATCGCCTTTGTATAAAGCGCTTACAGATGCGGGCTTCCCGTCCGTACACAGGTAGTCATCCACCAGGCTCTTGGTGACGCCCCGATCCAGTGCCAGCGGTATAAACAGGTACCAGTGATGCGTTATGCCGGCGGATAAATCAAATTTGCGCCAGAACATCACTTCGCTGCTGTTACTGTAATCGACCTGGTTGAACAACCGCTGGTAGCCATTCGCGGCGCCAGTGTTTTCAATGGCGTAGGTATTCAATTTCATCAATCCTTCCGCAGCGTTGGCAGCTTTCTGGAAAAACCGGGTACCATCCTGCCCGTTCACCCCGAACGGCGTGTTTTGATGGTATTTTTCCCAGGAGCCTTCATAAAGTGCTACCCTGGATTGTAAGAGCATGGCAATTTCCTTGTTAATCCGCGAAGGCTCCGCTGCCGCTTTTCCGGGAAGCAATGCAATGGCACGGTCCAGATCGTGAATGATGGAATCGGCAATGACGCTCCTCGACAACCGCGGCGCCTGTAAAATGAGTGAATCGGTGGTGGTCAGCGGCGCATTGATCCACGGCAGGTCGCCGAAAGTTTTCAGCTTATCGAAATAAAATAATGCGCGGAAAAAGAGGGTTTCACCTACGTAAGGATTTACCAGGGTAGCATTATCGGTAACCTTCCGGTAGTTGTCCATAAAATAGTTAATGCCCCTCAATGTAGTCCAGTCCCATTTACCATTGGTATTGGAGGCGGGCAGCACGCTCTCTCCGTTAAGATCCGAATTGTAAGTCGATTTGATCATGTTATCGCTGCCCAGGTCGGCGTCCAGACCGTAAATGCCTGTTTGAAACCAGTCGGCCAGGCTGGGGAGCAGCCGGATATCATTGTAATAGCCATTGGTATAAAGTTTCAGATCGTTGGCCGACTTCCAATATTGCGCGTCGCTGATGTTGGCGAGTGGGGTTCGGTCCAGGAAGTCGTCTTTGCAGCAAGTCAGGAATGAGACGGCGCCGAAGACAAGGGATATTTTGAGTGAGAATTTCATGATGGGTAACAGCTTATCGCCGCGGTTACAGGGTCAGGTTTATACCGAATGAATAGGTGCGTTGCAATGGATATATTTTGCTGTCACCGATCGAGAGCTCGGGGTCGATCGTTTTTTGCAGCCTGGTGAAAGTGGCGAGGTTGTCCATGCTGACATACAGCCGCACCCGTTGCAAGCCCAGCTTTTTTGCCGATGAATTGGGGATGCTGTACCCGATTTGCAGGTTCTTTACACGCATGTAGGCGCTGTTTTGCAGGTAGCGCGTTTGCACTTGCATGTTCTTGTTCATCTGGGAGGTCATGTAGTATTTCGGGAAATAGCCGTTCGGGGTTTCCGGCGTGTACCGGTCGAGGTTGGGCGTCAGCAATGTGCTCTGCCATTCCCCGCCGATGATCCCCCAGAAGTAATTGGAGCTGATCCATGAATCTCGCCTGGCTACGCCCTGGACAAACAGGGAAAAGTCGAACCCCTTCCAGTCTGCACCGATTGAAAGACCGTACAAGAACCTTGGTGTGCTGTTACCGATCACTTTCCTGTCGCCCGGATCGCCCACCGTGCTGCTTCCGGGCGTGATGACCCCGTCGCCGTTCAAATCCTTGTACTGCACATCACCGGGCGTCCATCCGACAGCGTCGATGGCGTTTTGGCTGGGAGCGGCATTCACCTGCTCTTTGGTCTGAAACAATCCGGCCGTTTCATATCCCCATATTTCGCCGATTTGCTGGCCTTCATACCAGTTGGAGAGCAGTTTGGTGGGGTTGGGATAACGGATCACCCTGGCGTTCGAATTGCTCAACACCCCTTTCACGAAATAGTTAACCTCCCCGGCCTTATCGCGCCAGTCGACAGTCAGTTCAAACCCTTTTGTCTGCATGGACGCATTGTTTGCCTGGGGTACCGCGGCTCCCAGTACCGCCGGGAGGGCCTGCGCGGGACCTACGAAATCGTCGGCCCGGCGGTTGTACCAGTCGAAAGATGCAGCCAGCCGGTCCTTGAAAAACGTGGCGTCGATCCCCAGGTCAAAGGTTTTGATGCTCGCCCAGGTGAGGCTGGAATTGATCAGCGCGGGGGATGTCACATATGCTTGCCTGCCGTTTCCAAAAATCCAGGTGGAGCTGTTTGGGGCGTTGGTGCCCAGGCTTGGATAAAACGGATAATAATTGTCCTGATTGGGGTTGTCGCCCCACTGATCGCCCAATGCGCCGTAAGATCCCCTGATTTTCAGTGTATTTACATAATGGGACAAAGGTTTCCAGAAATCTTCTTTTGAAATGCTGTAACCCACCGAAACGGCCGGATATAGCTTCCATCTCGCACTTTTCAGAAACCGCGAGGACGCATCGTAACGCCCGTTCACCTCAACCAGGTACTTTTCCTTGAAATTATAGTTAAGCCTTCCGAAAACGCCTTCCACGGCCAGCACACGCATGTTATCGCCGATCGACGGGGTACTGTTATAAGTCAGGTTCAATGCCGGCAGGTCGTTGGAATACAAATACGAGTTGGTAGCATACTGGTATTTGAAATTGGTGAGGTCGCGGATGTAGCCGCCCAGCACCTGGAAGTTGTGCCCGCCGACGCTTTTCTCATAGGTCGAGAACAGGTTGATGACGTGCTTATCCTGTACTTCGTTACTCTTCGTGAGCGAATTAATGGGTGCCGTCTGGAACATCACCACCTTATTCCCGCTGGGAAGGTAGGAGTACACGGTCTTGTTGAAGTTTTCGGTATTCTTGCTCGTGCCGAACAACGTGTAATTGGCAGTGATATTCCAGCCCGGCAGCGGCTTGACCACCGTTTCCGCAGTGACCTGAACCTGGTCGGTGGTGTATTTCTGCTTACCGCCTTCGGTAAAAAGGCCGATGTTCGAGTAGTCGGAATAATGTCCGTCCGGGTTCCGGAAGGGCGTGGTGGGCAGCTTGCGTCCGATCTGGTGCATCAGATTCCCCCCGGTGGCATCCGGATAAGTCGCCGGCGTGCTGTTCAGCCCTCTCGACAGGGAACTTCTGATGTTAAGTGTCAGCCATTTCGCCAGGTCGCTCGACACATTGGTCCTGATGGTGATGCGCTTGTATTTTTCATCCGTGAAATTATACATCCCGTTCTTTTCGAGATAGCCCAGGCCGAGGTAGTAGCGGCTGGACTCTCCGCCTCCCGAAACCCCCAGGTTGTGCTGCTGGCTGGCCGACCAATCTTTGAAAAAGATCTTGAACCAGTCGTTGTTACCGTTTCCCCGGTTAGGGCCCGCTCCGTGCGAGTAACCGTTTCCGGACCCATACCAGTCATCGACGCCCGGCGTGGGGTCGTTGATCGTCTCGTCTTTCATCCGGCCTTCCTTGTAGTCCCTGATCCGCTGCAATGTTTCGTCATCATACCATGCAGTGCGTCCCGAATTGATAAAAGCTTCGTTAAAAATGTTAGCAAAGTCGACTGAGTTAATCATTTTCGGAAGGCCGATCGGTTGGCTCCACGAAAGATTGTTGCTGTACGTGATCGATGGGCGGGCGCCTTTCTTTCCCTGTTTGGTCGTTACCAGCATTACACCGTAGGGCGCGCTGGAACCGTAAATGGCCGATGCCGCAGCGTCTTTGAGAATGGAAATGCTTTCGATATCGCTGGGATTGATGGTAGTCAGGTCGCCACCCGGAATTCCGTCCAGCACGATTAGCGGCGCACCGCTTATGCCACCGCCCGACTTGTTTCCCAGGCCCGTGTAACCTCTGATGTTGATATTGGGCCGGGCATCCGGCGCGCCCCCGGACGAGCCTGTCGTTACATTCAGGTTTGCCATTTGCCCCTGCAAGGCCTGCGCGATATTGGTAATGGGCCTGTTTTGGAGGTCTTTCCCGGATATTGCAGCTACCGCTCCGGTAAGGTTTTCCTTCTTCTGGGTAGCGTAACCCGTCACCACGACGTCGGACAACAGGTTATCCGCCTCCTTCAAAACGATTTCGTATTTCTGCTGCGCGTGAACTTTCAGCTCGACGGTTTCAAAACCAATGTAGGACACGGTTAAGATATCGCCGTTCGCAGCATTGATCGTGAATGAGCCGTCGGTCGCGGAGGTGGTGCCCGTCAATGAGCCTTTGATCACGATGGATGCGCCGGCAACCGGCCCGCTTTTGTCGTGGACCGTGCCGCTGATAATCCTCTGGGCCGAGGCGCTTATCCAAAGCATCATGAGAAGACCCGCCAGCCAGGCCCTTGTTTTAAGTAATGTAGTTTTACATTTCATTCGATAAAAGTTTAAGGGTTTGGAATAGTTTAAGCTTAAAGTGGGTAGGAAAGGACGTACGCAATTTGGACATTACTGCCAGGGCACAGTTGGTCCCCGGCAATAATGCATTCTAAATTCACCGAAAATGCAAGTGACGTTAATTTATATACGTCTTACTTTGGCGCGCTTCAACGCGGATCGTTATCAACGGTCCGATATTTTGTTATAAATCACCTGCATGTAGTCGAGCCAGGGCAGGTGCTGCGCTTTTCTTGCTTTGAAATTCTCGAAGTCGGTATTCTCAGCAGAAGACCATGCACGTTCCGCCAATGCAAGCGTCCTTGGATAAAGCTGGTAGTCGATCCGGCTCTGGGTGCGGTCGATATGGGACCAGAAGTTCGCCTGAATGCCCAGGACGTGCTGTTGATCGGCCTTGTCGGGGATGTCCGCAAACGGCGAGTAGTTGAATACCCGTTTTGTGTCGGTGGTTTCATACGGGTAGTCGAAGTACAAATGGGAAGTAGGAGAGAGTACTATATCGTGACCACGTCTGATCGCTTCAATGGCGGGATTTTTACCGGTGAAGTCGCGCCAGCTCATCACGACCCAGTCGGACGAAATGTAGCCATTCTTATCTTCCAGGATTTCGTCCCACGCCAAAGGCCGTTTCCCGGCTTTCCTGACAGATTCTGCTATTTTTTTCATGAAATATCCTTGCAGGGCTTCCGTGTCTTTTACCACACCGGTTTTAACCAATTGCTGACACTTCGGGCATTTCGCCCAGTGCGTTCGCGGCACCTCATCACCGCCCAGGTGGAGGTATTTTGTGGGGAATAGCGAGGCGGTTTCGGTAATGACATCATCGAAGAATGGATAAACATCCGGATTGCCCACGCAAAATACCTCGGCAGTGATGATGTCACCATGGAAGAGCGGGAAAAGCGGCTTAATGTTGTTTGTGCAGGATAAGTTCGGATAGGCGTAGAGCGCTGCCTGATTATGACCTGGTCCTTCGATCTCGGGGATAATCTCGATATGCTTGCTGGCTGCGTAAGCCAGCAGCCCGGCAATATCTTTCTGCGTGTAAAAGCCTTGAAACTCGGATGGCTCGTGGTATTTCTCCGGGAAAGTGGATGATTTTTGTGTAAGCAAAGGCCGCGATTTCATTTCCAGGCGCCATCCCTGATCATCGATCAAATGCAAATGAAGGACATTTAATTTATAGAATGCCATACGGTCCAGCGTTCGCTTGATGTAATCAGGCGGTATGAATGTACGGGAACAATCCAGCATAAGCCCTCGCCATTTAAACCGCGGATAATCAGTGATCGACACAGCCTGAATCGGATATGAGAGAGGAACGTTTGTTGCGTTCTCTTGAAACTGGATGAGTTGCAGCAAGGTCATCATGGCGTAATAAGCACCCGCCGGGTCATGGGCGCGTACGGATATTTTCGAAGGTGTGACGTTGAGGGAGTAGTATCCCTCCGCCAGCCCGGATGTGTCCCTGACAAGCTCGATTACGTGGTGCGATTTAGGGCCTTTTTCTATCGAGAGTCGAAAACCGCTTCTTTTTGCAACAGTGCTTATGAAATCATTTACTTCATTTCTGAATTCAGTGCCTACGACAATGGTCGTTGTTTTATCGAACAGAAAAGTGCCTGTTTGCTTGCTGAGCGATTGTGGTAACGGAATGATGGACTGCGCCTGGGCCAGTTGAACGACGGTGAGGAGGATAAGGGAGACACAAGTTTTCCACATAATTTTCGAACGATATAATTTTCGAACGAAATTGGGAAAATATTGATCGAATGTTTTATGAAATTGTCGCTTGATACAATCTTGTACGTGCCAGTTACCTTCATTTGTTTGCAAGAGTAATGGACATGATAAACTAGCTTATCCGTTCCAGGATTGCTACCATTATGCCGATGGCCAAACAAAGTGGCGAGTAAAGTCGCTGATCGTTTTTCGCGAATTTTGTATGACGAACCTTTCTGAAAAAGCCTACATATTTAAATTCACCGATGGCTCGCGCGATAAATATCGCAGAGATACACCAGAGGCCGTAATTATCGATCCATGACGGAAGTTGCAGGTTAAAATTCCCGCCTTTTGACAGAACTAATATCCCCATCGCCAGCAATGCAAGGGCAACAATCATGCATGGAATAATTCCTGGCATTTGAGGTGGCGCATTATCATCCAGCGCGGGAAATACACCCTTTGAGGCCCAGCGACCGCCCATTCCCCAGTAGATGTGCATTGCAGAGAGAAATAGGAAGATTGAGAAAAGTAAATAAGCTAGCATGCGCGTTTTTTTTTTTGAGAATCCTGCGAATCCGGGGCCGAACAGTACTATCCAGGTAAAAGTGGCCCCGGAATCGTCCGCAGGAATAATGTGATTTGATGAATTCTTATTCAAAACAAATCTCTGCAAATAACCGGACTTATCGACAGAAACAGCTTGTCGAAACATTCACGTTTTTTTACAAAATGTCCATTATGACTAGCAAGCGAACCAGATTCGGGCAATCAAATCGATATTTTATAATTCAATGTTAGCTCATCGCCAGGCATCCCACGAATTCCCCAGTTATGAGCAGGTGTCTCGGTAAGGGTGATTTCGACATCATTTGGGCCAATGCCCAGTTTTTCTTCAAATCTTTGGAAGATGAGCTGGTATAAATGCTTTTTCATTTCAATAGACCGGCCCTCAAACAGTGCAATTTCGATAATCGTGTAGCGGTCGCTTCGGTCTTCGGGG
This sequence comes from Dyadobacter soli, assembly GCF_900101885.1. Taxonomy (GTDB): domain Bacteria; phylum Bacteroidota; class Bacteroidia; order Cytophagales; family Spirosomataceae; genus Dyadobacter; species Dyadobacter soli. Next base: position 134,867 of record NZ_FNAN01000020.1, read on the forward strand.
TAGAAGAAATCGCCTTCATCCAGGTAGATGAACCTATGGAATCGCTTGTTTTGCGGGTAGTGGAATGCTTCTACGATGCAGGCATGAATCGTCTCTGACATTAGCTGACTGATAGGGGCCAGCCGTTGCTTTAACCCATAAATCTTGATTTGTGACATGATCGGTTGTTGCTGTTTTAAATTTTCAATGTCTATACCAGTGGCTTTCCAGCGCTATCCCCAGGTAAGCGGATCCAGTTTCAGATAGAACGCCAGACGTTCAAGGTCAGGGATCGGGATATTCTGGGTCTTAAAAAGGATTTGCAGCGCTTTTTCGGCCTGGCGCTCGTCCTGCCACGTTTCACGGGTGTTACCTGTCATCAAGGCCAGGTCCTGGTAGCGGTCAGCAAGTCCCAGGCGGCCCAGGTCGATGATTCCCGTGCAAACTAGTGTCTTTGGATCTACCATGATATTAGGCATACACGCATCACCGTGACAAACCACCAGGTCCGCGGTTTCCTGTTCGATGCGGAGCGGAATCTGCGGCCGGATTGGGTCAAGCAGCTTTTCAGCCGGTGTGTCCTTGTCGGCATCGTCAAGGAAATCCCTGTTGACCGCATTGCGACTTATGACATCTTCGGCTGTTGCAACTACCTGTAATAGCCGTCTTTCAAACGGGCAGCTTTCCGAAGGAAGCTGGTGCAACTGCCAGAATTTCTCAGCAATCGAGGGCCATGCCTTCAATAAATCGGCAGGCGAGAGCGCACTGGCAGAAACCCCAGATACGCAGCTGGTAACTAAACAGGCATACTGATCTGTTTTTGACCAATCCTGTACCTGGGCTGAGCCGATCTGCTGGCCGGATAGCCAGTCGGTACGCAGATACTCGCCTTCCAAAGCCGGGATGCGCGATGCACGAGCCAACTTGGCAAATGCGGCCCCGTCACTGCGGCGAAATACCATATCGCCCGACTCTCCGTCATTCACCATCTGCCATTCTAAATTGCCAGGTAATTTTGGAAGTAATTCCTGGACTTGCACTTGTAATGCCATATCGACTGCTTAAAGATTTAAATCAACCCGGCAATGATAATCGATGTCTTCCAAAATGGATGATAGGATAGTACAGAATCTGAGGTTATCCTGCACGTTATTGTGATTTCTTACCAAATGTTAATTTGATTCGGCACCTGGCGGGATACTTTTGTATACAAATCAGAACGACTATGGAAAATTTGCGTTCAGCGCTTGGGTTCGCGGGCATACTTGGCAAACAGGAAATCGAGACAGTCTTAAGGGATTTCAAGGGCCATACACTAAAGCCGGGCGAGTACTTTCACCGTTTTGGTAAAGTTGCCAATGAAATGTGCTTCGTTTCACAGGGCGGGCTTCGGATATATGCCCTGGACGCATCGGGGAATGAAGTAACGAAATATTTTGTGAGAGAAAACCAGTTTACGGTCGATTTGAAAAGTTATTATTCCCAGCGCCCGTCTGAGGATGCGTTTCAGGCAATCGTAAACACTCAGATTTTTGTCATTCACAAAAGCGCTGTTGAAAGGCTTTGCGAGCAGCTCCCCACCTTTTATATTTTTCTCAAATGCATTACCGAGGCGCAGCTATTGAGCAAGATCAACGACAATGACTTTTTGAATTTCGGGGATGCTAAAACGAAATATCTCGAATTCATCAAACGATACCCGTCGCTGGCCCAGCAGATCCCGCAGCAGTACATCGCTTCCTATCTGAAAATAACTGCCCAATCCCTGAGCAGGATCAGGAAGAACCTGCAAAAGCAGGCGTGAGCCCAAATTGTGTCAAAACCGATATTCACATCTCCATAACTCAACAAACTAATTTTATGATCACCATAGCCACAGACAACGATTTTGACATTATCTACCAGATCATCAATGATTCGGCATCCGCTTATAAAGGAGTCATTCCGGCCGACAGATGGCAGGATCCCTACATGCCAAAAGACGAATTGCGGGTCCAGATCGAGCAAGGCGTGCAGTTTTGGAAGTACACCGATCAAGGCGATGTACTGGGCGTGATGGGCATTCAACCTCTGGATGGTGTCACACTGATCAGGCATGCTTATGTCAGATCAGCAGAAAGGGGAAAAGGAGTGGGAGGTATCTTGCTTGAACATCTGATCAAGATGACACAGACCCCTATACTGATCGGGACCTGGGCGCAAGCCAGCTGGGCTATTAAGTTTTACGAGAAACATGGGTTTAGACTGTTAGGCGAACAGGAAAAGAACCAGTTGTTAAGCAAGTATTGGATCATTCCTGAGCGTCAAAAAGAAACCTCTGTCGTATTAGCTAATAACGCCTGGAAGTAACAAGCGGACATTATTTGATTGCCGTGTCTTTTACCATTTTGATACCCTGTCCTGAGGGGCAGGGTTAAATTTTTCCCCTACCTGAATCTTTTATCCGTCATTGATCCGGGCCAGCTGGCAGACCTAATTTGCGTCTGTATTTGCAAGAAACCCATAAGATCAAATGGCAACAGCATTCATCAATGCAAAAGAAAATGTTACCGTAGTCGGCCTTGGCTCGATGGGCGCTGCCCTTGCCGGAGCACTCATCGAAAACGGTTTTCAGGTAACTGTGTGGAACAGAAATCCCGCGAAAGCAGAGCCCCTGGTTCAGAAAGGTGCAGCGCTGGCTACAAGCCTCGCTGCGGCGATAGAGGCCAGCCCGGTAACGGTTATATGCGTCTCCGATTATAAAACGACGAACAGTTTAATCGGCAATCGGGAAGTTGAGCAAGCAATATCCGGCCGCACCATCGTGCAACTCAGCACGGGCACGCCCGGCGAAGCGCGCGAGCTCGACAAATGGAGCAGAGCCAATGGCGCCTTCTGCCTGAATGGCGATATCCTGGCCTGGCCAAAGCAGATCGGCAGCAGCCAGGCTACGATTTCGATCAGTGGAGACCAGCAAAGATTCACCGAGCACCAGGCCATCCTGTCCGCACTTGCGGGCAACATTAATCTCATGGGCAGTGAGCCCGGTGCTTCGGCAGCCCTTTTCTCAGCGGTATTGTCCTATCTGGCAGGCAGTTGGATAGGGTTTTGCCATGGGGCGTTGATCTGTGAAAACCAGGGACTAAGGGCAGAAGAATTCGGTAAGCTGATCCAAAGCATCGCACCGATGCTTGGCGAGGAGTCCGAACACATGGGAAGGGTAATTCAGTACAGCGAGTTTAACAATCCTGAAAGCACCATCCAGACCACAGGGCTGGACTTGCATCTGCTGGTCCAGTTATCGATGGAAACAGGTATCAGTAGCGCGCTACCTGCTTTTGCCGCAAACATTTTCCAGCAGGCAATCGATGCAGGGTATGGCAAACAGGAGCACGCTGCGATCATAAAGGTCATGCGAAAACCGGCCTTTTAGTACTATTTGGTAAAGTCTGGCAGGTACCGGCATCTTCATAGATGCCGGTACCTGCGGTGATCAAAAACCTCTGATTACTTTACAATTTGCAACTCGATCAGGCTTTCAGCGCAAGCAATCACCGCCTCGGGGGTGGAACCCGGATTCCATTGTAATTCTCTTCTCGCCTTTGAGATGTCCAGCTTTCGTTTAACACCCAGGTCAACCAGGATAGGTTTAATTGAAGCATCAAAATGAGCAAGCAACCTCACCAACAGATTCGGAAGTTGCTTGTCAGGCACCTTTCTATTCGGAAAATGCTCTTTGAGGATCACAGCAATTTCTTTGAAAGTCAGATACCCTGCTGAGGCGATGTAACGCTCACCCGCTGCATGTGGCGCTTCCATGGCCTTGACCAGCAAGTCTGCCACCGAACGTACATCGACGATGTCAAAACCAATGTTAGGCAGCGCCGGAGAGCTGCCATCTAAAAGTTTGATGACCATATTGGCGGAAGTGCCAAAGTCATCTTCCAGAACAGGCCCCAGTATCGCGCCTGGCAGCACAGAAGTCAACTCCATTCGTGAGCCCGAGCTTGCGATAAAGTTCCATGCAGCCTTTTCTGCGACTGTTTTACTTCTGAAATAAGGGGTGTTGTCGCTTGTATGGTCCTGATTGCTCCAATCGTCTTCGCTAAAAATCTTATTGAGCTCATGCCTGGTTTTGCCGTAAACAACTGCGGCCACTGAGGAAGTCAACACGACACGCTTGACATTATTTTCTGCCGCCGCCTGCAAGATGTTTAGTGTCCCTGACTTGGCTGTTTGGATTAATTCGCTTTCACTTTCAGGCAATGTCCTTGGAAATGGGGAAGCGATATGCTGGACATAGTCTTTCTGGCTGGTGAGCTCTTTCCAGATTGCAGCGTTGCTAAGGTCTGCTTCGACCAGCTCAAGGTTACCGATATTTTCGGTGTGCCTGCCAATAATTGCCCTGATAGCGCTCGCCCTTTCAATTGCCCGTAATGTGCCGGTCACCTTGTAGCCAGCATCCAATAGCTTAATGGCTGTATGGGAGCCCAAAAAGCCGCTAATTCCAGTCAACAATACCTTTTTTTCGCTCATGATCTTTTTTTGAGCAAAATTTGGGATTCCACATCAGGCCACCATTACCATATGTTAAGAAATGAAATAGGCTTTGTTTTTCCTATCTGCAAATGTTGGTGACCGGTCGTTTTCATCGAGCATGTTTTTGCAAAAAAAGAGAAATAAGCAGGAGTAGTAAGGCGATTGTTTTTGTTATACCCACATCCAGATTCATGACAAAAATTATTGCTGGCAACCAGCGTGAGGCAAACTGATGAGCAACAAATTACGGCAGCACATAGAGGAAATCGTCCCACTGACTGATCAGGAGTTTCAGTACGTGCTTTCACACTTTTCATTTCGGAAGTTTAAAAAAAGGCAATACCTGATCCAGCAGGGTGATTATGTCCGTAACGACTTTTTTATACTCAGCGGGCTGGTTAAGTCTTGTTCGACTGATCAGATAGGCAAAAGCCATGTTGTATTTATTGCCTCAGAAAATTGGTGGGTTTCTGATCCGGAAGCTTACCACAATCAAACTCCGGCAACAGTGGACATAGACTGCGTCGAGGAAACCGAGACGGGATACATTTCTCTTGAAAACAGAGAGAAACTTTGCAGGGAACTGAGAAAGCTCGAATATTTTTTTCTTCGAAAAACAACAGCAGGCTATATCGCATCTCAAAAACGAATTTTAATGCTTATCAGCGCCAACGCCAGGGAACGTTATCAGTTCATGCTGCTTCAATATCCAGGATTGTTACAGCGAGTGCCCAAAAGTGTGATCGCTTCCTACCTCGGAGTTACCAGGGAAACATTGAGTAGGTTAAGCACCTAGGTCGTGATTTTTATCACGGACAATCTGTGAGGTATGTCCTTCGAGACAGGGCTCCTTTGCCTGAGTTTTGCATAAAAAATTCATAGCAATGCGAGCACAAATTTCATCGACAAAGATTCCATCCGCCATCTGGGGATTATCATTTTGCGCTTTCGGTATCGGCACCACCGAATTTGTCATCGTCGGCCTGTTGCCGACTATCGCCCAGGATTTTGCCACATCGATTTCATCGGCCGGCGTACTTGTCACGCTTTTCGCACTAGGCGTTGCAATAGGCGGCCCTTTATTTACAGCAATAACCGGCGGCGTCGAACGGAAAAAGCTACTGCTTGCTACCGTGCTGGTCTTCGCGATAGGTAATTTGATCGCTTTTCTTGGCAATTCGTTATTTATTGTCCAGCTTAGCCGCGTTATAACCGGCGTAACGCATGGGGTATTTTTTGCCAATGCGGTAATCTACGCTGGCAATTCGGTTGGTAGTGATAAGAAAGCAACAGCGATCTCATTGGTTTTTGCCGGCCTTCTGATCTCGACAGCAACCGGCGTGCCATTAGGGACCTATGTTGGCATAATGTATGGTTGGCGCATGACCTTTTTAGCGGTCGCAATATGGGGAGCGCTTGGATTTTTATTATTAAATGTTCTGCTTACGCGTCAACAAATATCCTCGAAAGCTTTAAGTCTGAATGATCTACCAACGGTGTTGCGCGGCAGGCAGGTACTGGTTGTACTTTTTGCAAATGTCTGCGCCTATACGGGCACATTTATTGTTTTCACATTCTTGACACCGCTTTTAAGCCAAATGGGATTTTCGATAGGTGAAACAAACCTGATTCTATTGGTTTACGGCATTGGTGTGGCGCTGGGAAATATTGTGGGTGGTCGAATCTCCAACGTCAACCCAGGAAAGGTTTTGGTTTTTATTTTCATTTTTCATGCCTTGATTTTACTTATTCTTGCGATGGTTCTGACAGCTAAGATCGTTGTAATTGTTAGCCTTCTCGTTTTTGGTTTTTTTGCCTTCGCCAATGTTTCAGCATTGCAATTGCTGGTCGTTGAGCTTTCCGAACGCTATCTGCCGGGAAGTTCAGCTGTCGCCTCGGCACTAAATGTATCGGCTTTCAATGTGGGCGCAGCGGCGGGCTCATACTTTGGGGGACTGGTAGTGGATAGCCCGCTGACGATAGGGGCAACGCCCTGGGTTGGTGCCATGTTTGTGATACTTGCAGTGGGCTTGGCGTTATGGAATTTGAAAAGCATCAAATCTACCGTTCACTAGATGCCTGCCAAACCTGATGCAACCTGCTCATAAATAAATCCCTTAACCTTTATTTTTCACGGCAAGCTATTTAACCAAATCATTGCAAATGGCGTTCATCGAGTATGAGCTTTGTCGAATATCAACCAGCGCCGGATTTGCAAGATCACATTGCTGCTTACTGGGTGGCAAACACCGCTCCGAATACAGCTGGTGCAGTTTCCGGCAGAAGAGTTTATGCGGATGGCTGTACTGACTTGATTTGCAACGCAGGTCAGTCAACGGCATACTTTTATCCAATGGCGGGTCAGGGCAAGAGGATTGCGCTAATGCCAGGGCAGTTGTATCTGGGTGGCACCATGACCAGCTACGGAGTATTAACCAGTGAGGAAGGCTGCGTTTTGACCGGCATCCGATTCCTGCCCGGCGGCTTTTATGCATGGTTTGGAAACGGTGTAGCGCAGGCGGTTGATTCGGTTTTGGAATTTCCCGAACAGATGCTGCGTGCTGTAATGGTTGATGAATCCAGCCTGGAAGCTAAATTGAACACATGGTTTTTGGATAAGACAACCGGGCAGGATAAACGAGCTTGTGATTTTTTGTTGCTTCGAAAATTGATGTATGAATCACAAGGCCAGGTGTCGGTGCAGCAGCTTGCCCGGCAAGTGAATATGAGCATCAGGACTTTGCAGCGCCTGTTCAAGAAAAATGTCGGTATTCCGCCCAAAGATTTTCTGCGTATAGTTCGCTTTCAGCAGGTTCTCACACATTTACATGCCGTTGCGGCCCAAAATGATTCGTCCATAAACGTCAATGAAAGCCTTCTGGGAATCGCATTTGAGCTTGGGTATTACGACCACGCCCATTTGACCCACGAATTCAAGAAATATGCCGGGGTGCTTCCTTCCGAATTGTCGCATTTTTACAAAACCCGGATATCAGCAGGTCAGTATTTTTGACCAAAAAAAGATATGACTATTTTCCTGACGGGGCTCATTTGCGGTAGCCTGGATTGTATGGCGGCACTGCTGCTTTTTACTTCATTCACCAAACAGAAACCGGCGGCGCTCTTTCTGTATATTGCCAGCGCCGCTTTCGGGCCCAAAGCGTTTCGCGGCGGACGCAGGATGGTGATTTGGGGGATCGGGTTTCATTTCCTGATCGCTCTTATATGGACCGCGTTGTACTTTCAAATTTTTACGCCGGTGCTGCCGGATCAAACTCCGATTGTATTAAATGCGGTCAGTTATGGGATCATTATCTGGTTGGTCATGAATCTTGTCATACTTCCGCTTTCGAAGGCGGAGCGCAGGCCATTCTCGCTCCCGCTGGCCATCATCAACATGCTTATTCTGATCATTGCGATCGGCATTCCTTGCGCCTATGTCGCAAGGCATTTTGTAGAATAAAAATAGTTGACCAGCAGCCGCCATATGCCGGTAGGAATCAGCCTGCCGGCATCATATGGACAAGTAGTTGAACGGATTGGGCTAAAAGATGACAGGGTCCTATCAATCCATTTCTTCCAAGTTATGGCGGTAACTCCCAAGATTGTAAATTAGCTACCCAATGTCCATCATGCAGCAGATCCGCGATTATTTCGAACGCATTACACCGATGTCCGACCAGGAGTGGGATTTCTTTTCTTCCAGGCTCGTCCGGCAATCGTTCCCTAAAAAGGTAATGATCCTCAAAGCCGGGGAAGTCGAAAAATACCTTTCCTTCGCCGAAAGCGGGATGTTGCGGTATTTCTTGCGTCGCGGTAAGGAAGAGCTCGAAGAGATTACCTACGATTTTTCCTTCGCGGGCGAGTTTGCAAGTGGGTACAGCTCTTTGGTTACCCAATTGCCGGCGCCATTCTTTGTCGAGTCGCTTACGCCGGTGACGCTCTGGCGTATCAGTTTTGAAGATCTGCAAGAAGTTTACGCACATACTCAGGTCGGCAACCGTATCGGGCGATACGCGGCCGAGCAACTATTTCTGGAAAAGGCGAAAAGGGAACTGTCGTTTCTGGCCGAATCGGCTGAGGAGCGTTATCTGCATTTGCTTACCGGCCAGCCGCAACTGATCCGCCAAATCCCTTTGAAATATCTGGCGTCCTACATCGGCGTCACGCCACAGGCATTGAGCCGCATCCGCAAGCGCATTAGTTAACCTGGGTTCATTTTCCGGCAAATACATAATCCCGAATTTTGTATCAAACAAAACCACAACGACTATGAAACCGGAAATAATTCTAATTGCAGCGACGCTGATCACATTGGTGATCAACAAATTGCGCAAGGGTACATATGAACCCGCCTACGCTGCGCGCACCGGCATGGCCGCAATGCTTATCCTGACAGGGATCGGACATTTCCTTTTCACCAAAGGCATGACTATGATGTTACCCGCATTCCTGCCAGGCAAGGAGCTAATCGTTTACCTGACCGGCATCGCTGAATTTTCGGCCGCCGCAGGTTTGCTTACGGATCGTTACAGAACCGTCACCGCCTGGACCGTAATCGCTTTTTTCATCCTGATCACCCCGGCAAATATTTACGCCGCGTTGCACCACGTTAACCTGCAAAAGGGAACATACGGTGGGCCTGGGCCGGAGTACCTGTGGTACCGGCTTCCGTTACAGCTCTTCTTTATCGCCTGTGTATATTTCTCGGCGCTCACCAGGAACGACAAACTTGCTAATGCTTAGGTACTTGCCTGGCTATTTCAGCCGGCGAGCGGTTGAACTGCTTTTTGAAAGCGACCGAGAAGTGCGACAGGCTTTTGAATCCCAGGTCCAGATAAATGTCGGCTGGCTTGTGGCCCTTTTTTTCGAGTAGCAGGTAGGCTTCCTGTAATCGTTTCTTGACCAGCCATTTGCCGGGCGCGTCGTGGAAGATTTCCTTAAAATCACGCTCAATAAAGCTGGTGATCAGGCGGTCTTCCCTTATTTCAATAAATGAGTCGGGCTTAGTCACATTTGATTTTTGAGATTGATGCTTCTTTTGAAATTCTTTCAGGAAGGGCTCATCAAAGCAAAACAGCACGGGTTCGAAGGAGCCTTCACCCGGCAGTAGCTCGTACCTTGCCAGCCTGTTTTTACGGGCTATGAAAGCATCCCCGGCCCTGAAAACGTAGTTGCGGGCGCCGTCAAACACACGAAGTGCCCCCTGTGAGATGAAAATAAAAAGATGGTCTGGAATAAACTGCTCGCTCAGGATATTCGCGCCGGGATTATCGATAATGGCCCTCACGATGCTGATTGTTTAAATTACTGAACTTCACGCGCCAATGGGTGGCCTAAATAGATCAGCGCCAGCGGCATCATCACGAAAGGGATTTCAATTAATGCGAATTTATAGTTTCCCGCTTTTAAAGCGAATGCCATCATCAGAACCAACATAAGCGCCCTGATCGTATTTCCGACAAAGAACGTTTGGGGAAAAAGAATGAGTATCGCCGACCCGATGGAGACGGCACCGATAACCAGCCGCATCGTGTCTGTGATGCCCAGGGAGGTCATCATTTCCAGGTATTGGGGCGAGGGCTTTTGAAAAGCGCGCGAGCCGTGGGTGATACCGAAATAGACGGTAACCAGGATCAGGATGCCACTGATGATTTTAATAGTCATAACGAAATCGATTTAGATGAGGTTGTGTTGGATCATGGAATCTACGGCAGCCAGAATCGTGTACAGTCCAATTTTACTTTATTCAGCGGTCCAAATTTTCAGGAAGCAGTCCACTGAATTTCTCTTCGTATTTACCGGATACCACGTACTAATCTTCTTGCATCGAAACCAGTTTCGTCAATTCTCACTGATAGTTTGACAGATTAGCGCTCACCTGTTGCAATAGCTCCGTATAGCTTTCTGGCTCCGTACAGCGATGGGCGTTCACCTAACTTCCATGCATCGTACCCTAAACCGCTAAACATTGCCCTTAGGCTGATAAAATCGATAGGATAGGGCACCCAGGGGTTTGAGCTGAGCGTATCATATTCTACGATTAGAAACCTCTTATGCGTCGCAAAACATTTTTCCAGACGCTTTATCAAACTTTCTTTGTCCCTGACGTAGTGAAGTGAATTGGCTAGCAGGATGCCGTCGAGTGCGAACCTATCACAAGAGATTGATTCGAAGTCGGCTTGTAAAAATTCAACGGTAACCTGATTGCCGATTGTTTTCTCGAACTGCTGCGCCTGTTTGTCAACGCCAATGATATGGCTACCGGGCGCCAACATGGTCGCCAAAGCGGTTGTAAATGTACCATTACAACATCCTAAGTCCATCCACCGCTCAGGATTTTCATTGTCTACTTCAAATTGAATAAGTCCGATCGCCTCGCTATTGGTCATTTGTAACTGAAAAATAGATCATTGAAATAAACTACATTGTTAAACGAGTTTGTCTTCCAGGCGTTTGATTGCCTGACTGGGCAAGTCCGTATCGCCACTTTGGTTAAGAAAGTTAAACTTGAATTCACAAATCAACCAATCACCATTCATAAATTCAACTTTCACGTCATACGTGCCTTCCACAGACCAGATTCGGTCATTCAAGTAATGGTCCGCTTTACCGTCCAGGTGGACTATGGCAGAATTTTCTCCGAATTCCATCTGAAATCCACCCAACTGGTGTTTTGTGCTGTCAAACCCCGGCAAAAAAGCCGACCACTGTCTGATAATCTCCTCACGGGTCAATACCGCAGCGGGCAGACCGGTCATTGACGAATAGTCTAGCAAGACTTTTTCACTAAATGTTGCCTCAACCACCCGCCAATCACGGGCGTCAGTGCCTGAAAATAGGCGCTCAATTTGTCTTATAATTTCCTGCTTGTTCATTTGAAGAGTAGTTTGCTTTTCGTTTCGTGCCAGACAATATACTTATGAAAAATGCGATTGTCACATCAGATTTCATGTCGGCGACCGTCCAAGGAACAAACTGATTTGTCTTAGAGGTTCGTACAATCATTTCAACTTATAGAATCAGATTAAGTAATAGTATGGAATGGGTTACAGCGACTTTCTTGCAGAAACTTAAAATATGAAAAGCGGGATAGCGATAGTAACCGGCGCCAGCAGCGGCATAGGTGCTCAAACGGCCATCAGACTTGCCAATGACTTTACCGGCATTGTTCTCGTGGCAAGGCGCAGCGAGCTACTGGAACAGACTGCTGGCGAAGTTCAGGGCAAGGGAGTGACGGTACACACGATTGTCGCCGATCTTCATCAGCCGGAGGCTGCAGAAGACATTGTCCGCCAGACTATCGACCGGTTTGGCCGGATCGATGCTTTGGTCAATATCGCCGGGGCTGTACCGCAAATGAATGTACTTCAAATGACCGACCAGCAGTGGGACGACAGCATGCAGGTTAAATTCCATAGCGCCAGAAGGCTTGCGGTCCATGCATGGCCACTCCTGATGCAAACCAGCGGCTCGGTGATATTTGTGTCGGGGACCGCGGCCGAAAATCCCAAACCCAATTCGGCGGCGATCGCTTCGATCAATGCGGCCATCAATGCATTAGCCAAGGCATTTGCCGAGCAGGGGATTCAGGATGGGGTTCGGGTGAATGCAGTCCTTCCCGGGCCTATCTGGACGGACAGAAGAAAAGCTTTTCTTGAAAAATCGGCAGCCGCTTCCGGCGCTGATCAGGAAGAAGTTTCACAAAAATTGCTGGCCCAGTTCGGAATAGCAAGATATGGTGAGCCGTTGGAAGTCGCTGAGCTGATCGCTTTCCTGCTTTCTCGGCAAGCCAGGTTCATTACCGGCACCGCGATTCGCATTGATGGAGGGGAGGTGAAAGGCATTTAAGATCGGCGGCGCATTAAAGTGGACGTTTTGCCAAAAAGAATGCACGTTTGCGTCGCCCGGAATACCTTTTCAAGCCTGAGATTTGCACTATTCCTTTAAGTTTTTGAAGGGTATTGTAATCATCTTAAATATGCATCTGTTTACCCGCATTGCTGTTTGTATCAGCATCTCTCTATGTCTTTTTGCGCCTGTTTATGGAAAGCAGGAAACGTTTGAACTAAAATCTCCCGATGGGAAGCTTAAAGTTTCCATCGTTATCGAGGATAAAATACTTTTTACGATTTCCGACCAGGACGAGCCGATACTTCGGAATAATGAATTGTCCCTTTCGCTCAGAGACGAAGTTCTGGGCAATAATCCGCAGCTTGTCAATGCTAAAAAAACGAAAGGCGAAGATCTGATAAAGCCCTTCGTCGCTTTGAAGTATTCGTCGGTCAGGAATGCGTACAACGGTTTGGTCCTGAAATTCAAACATGATTTCTCAGTGGAATTCCGGGCTTTTGATGAAGGTGTCGGCTACCGGTTTATCACTTCAAAAAAAGGGGAGATTGAAGTTACCGATGAGCAGGTTGCTGTTAATTTTCCATCCGAGTATACCCTGCATTTACAGCAGAACAAGGGATTTAAAACAGCTTACGAAGAGCCATACCAGCATATCGAGTCGACGTCCTGGAAATCTACCGATCCGATGGCTAACCTGCCCGTGCTGATTGATACGAAAAAGAAGCACAAAATTTTGGTCAGTGAATCCGACCTGTCGGACTATCCCGCGCTTTTTTTCAAAGGAACGGGAAACAATGGAATGGCCGGCGCTTTTCCGAAAGTCCCGCTGGAATTTGGTCCGGATGGAGACCGCAGTCAGAAAATATTAAAATCAGCAGACTACATCGCAAAAACTTCCGGTACCCGAAATTTCCCTTGGCGCTATTTTGTCATAACCTCCGACGATAAGCAGCTGCTGGAAAATACCATGACTTTAAAACTGGCCGCAAAAAGTGAAATTGCCGATCCGACATGGATTAAGCCCGGTCAGGCGAGCTGGGAATGGTGGAACGACGCGACGCCTTACGGCCCGGATGTTAATTTCGAATCCGGTTATAACCTCGATACCTACAAATACTACATCGATTTCGCCTCAAAGTTCGGGATCAAATACATCGTCATGGACGAAGGGTGGGCAAAAAGCACGACCGATCCGTACACGCCCAATCCTAAGGTAGACGTGAAGGAATTGATTCGCTACGGCAAGACCAAAAACGTGGATATCATCCTGTGGCTCACCTGGCTGACCGTCCATAACCATATGGATCTTTTCAAGACATTCCAGGAATGGGGGATAAAGGCGGTTAAGATCGACTTCATGGATCGCAGCGACCAGTGGATGGTCAACTATTACGAGAATGTAGCCAGGGAAGCGGCTAAATATCAGATCATGGTGGATTTCCACGGCTCGTTCAAACCTGCCGGCCTGGAATATAAGTACCCGAACGTGATCTCTTACGAAGGGGTAAGGGGATTGGAGCAAATGGGTGGTTGTACGCCGGACAACAGCATTTATCTTCCGTTTATGCGCAATGCCGTCGGGCCCATGGATTTCACGCCGGGCGCGATGCTGAACATGCAGCCGGACGTTAACCGTGGAACCCGTCCGAATGCAACCGGCATTGGCACCAGGGCCTATCAACTTGCATTGTATGTGGTGTTTGAAAGCGGCGTTCAAATGCTGGCAGACAATCCAACCCTTTACTACCGCAATCAGGAATGCACCGAGTTTATCACCCGTGTGCCAACCACCTGGGACGAAACCAAGGCGCTGGCAGCGACGGTCGGAGAGGTGGCAGTGGTTGCCAAACGTAAAGGAGATAAGTGGTTCATCGGAGGTATTACAAACGGCAAAGAAAAGCAGCGGGCGATTGAGCTGGATCTGGGCTTTCTCGACAAAAGTAGAACCTATTCGATGACCTCTTTCGAGGATGGGATCAACGCCGGGAAGCAGGCAATGGATTACCGCCGGAATGTGAAACAGGTGAAAGCTGCCGATAAGATAACGATCAAAATGGTGCGTAACGGCGGCTGGGCTGCGGTTCTTGAATGACCATCCTCGCCCCACCTGATTGCGCAGATTGCCGTCTTGCGGGAGGAACTACGGAAAGGCCGTTATTCTGGTAATGCAAGCATATCCAGAAACAGTGCTATCACATTTAAATAGGCTTTAATCATGAAAATCCTGCTTACCCGGCGTGTTGCCGCCTTGCGAATCCTGGTTATTTCAATCCTGACTTGTTTGGGCAGTCAGGCAACGGCGCAGACAACAAACAACAAAGCGCCCGTCGCGCCGGCCAGCCTGCCTGGCAATGGCCTCAAACGGTTTGACTTCTTTTATGCGGGCGAAGCAAAATCGCGGAATATGTACATCATTAAAGGTGGGCAGATCACATGGTCGTACATCGACACGACGGGGAGAGGGGAGATCAGCGATGCGATATTGATGCGGAACGGGGACATTTTATTTGCCCATCAGTATGGTGTGACTCTTATCAACAAGGATAAAAAAGTGCTTTGGAAATACGAAGCGCCGGAAGGATTTGAGACGCACACGGCGCAGCCGGTAGGGAAGGATCATGTGGTACTGGTACAGAACGGCAAGCCTGCCAAAGTCTTTGTGTATAATATCAAGTCAAACAAGGCGGTAAAGGAGTTTGAATTGCCTTTCAAAAGCGGTACGCATGGGCAGATCAGGCACGCCCGCCTTACGGCAGAGGGCACGTTGCTAGTCGCGCACATGGATTTGGGCAAGGTCAATGAATACGATCTGAATGGAAAGCTGCTTTCTTCCATCGACGTGCCGAGCGTCTGGTCGGCGGTTCCCCTCAAAAACGGGAATCTGCTGACGGCGAGCAATGAAAATGTGGTGAGGGAAATCACCCGTACGGGCAAGGTAGTGTGGGACTACCCGCTAGCGGGCGTTGATGCCTATAAAATCACCAACCCGCAGATCGCCGTCCGGCTACCGAATGGTAACACGCTGATCAATAATTGGTTTAACCAATGGAGTGGCAAGCTCGATGTGAGTAATGCGCCGGTGCAGGCCATTGAAGTGACGCCCGACAAAAAGATCGTTTGGGCGCTCCGCTCATGGTCCGCCCCGGACTTGGGCCCTTCCACAACCATTCAGCTGCTCGACGATCCGAACAATACCTACGAGACTGTTCATTTCGGTGATATCAAGTAAAAATTTAGTATTCCAACCTCAATGCCAATCTACAATAGTCAGACGAAGAACCGATGCTTTACTGCATTGCTCGTAACATTGCTTCTTTCAACAACAGCACTCACATCATTTGATCGTCGTGCGGAAAAGCCCAGCGAATTGCCGAATTCCGGCCTGACAACACCGCAAGGCTTTTCAGCGATTAAACTTATTGAAGGGATCGGCAAAGTCAGGCACTTGATCGTCACGCCGAAAGGACATATTTATGCACGCCTCGCGCGACCGATTAACGGGCAGGGAACATTGGTTTTAAGCGAAAGCGATGGGAAAGCGATCGTAAAAGCAGGTTTTGGCAACTACGGCGGAACGGGCGTTCATCTTTATAACGGCTATCTGTATACTTCATCCAATTCAGAGATATTCCGCTATAAGGTGGATGAAAATGAACAGGTGATCAATCCCGACGAGCCGGAAGTGATCGTTACCGGGCTGGTGGATAAAGGAACCCATGAAACCAAGTCGATCATGATGGACAATAGCGGAAATATGTATATTCCAATCGGTTGCCCCTCTAACTCGTGCCAGATTGAAGACAGAAAGAAAGGATCGATGGGACAGCCGGGCTGTCCTTTGCTGGAAACCTCCGGCGGGGTTTGGAAATTTAGTCCCAACAAGCTCAACCAAACTTATGCAGACGGAGTGCGCTACGCCACGGGACTGCGGAATGTGGTAGCCGTTGACTGGAATAACCAGACCAACCAGCTCTATGTGATGCAGCACGGGCGCGACCAGCTCGACAATCTTTTTCCCAACTTGTACAACAGCAAAGACAATGCGGAACTACCTGCTGAATGTATGTACGCGCTCAAAAGCGGCGATAATGCGGGCTGGCCTTTTATTTATTATGATCCCGTCAAACAGAAAAAAATACTTGCGCCCGAGTACGGCGGTGACGGCAAAAAGGAGGGGAGCTCCGAATATATCGACCCGGTAGCGGCATTTCCCGCGCACATGGCCCCTAACGACATTCTTTTTTATACGGGCAATCAATTTCCGTCCAGGTATAAAAATGGCGCTTTCATTGCCTTTCATGGCTCCTGGAACCGAAGCCCGGAACCACAGGCCGGTTATTTCGTAGTATTCCAACCGTTTAAAAATGGCAAGCCGTTTGGCAAATGGGAGGTTTTCGCGGACGGTTTTTCAGGATCGCCGGAAAAGACGGCTTCGGGCAGGGCTGATCATCGCCCTTGCGGACTGGCACAAGGGCCGGATGGTTCGCTTTATGTGAGCGATGATTCGAAGGGGGCGATCTATAAAATTACATACAGCAAAACGCATTCAGGCAAGCCCGTTGCAACTGCATCTGCAAGCGTTCCTTCCCGAAAGCCCGGTAAGAAATCGCCTCCGCAAAGCGTGCCAGCTGCGATCAGGTCGTCCTATCAGGCCGGACAGGCGATTTACAGCAAGCATTGCCTGGTATGTCACCAGGCGGATGGCGGCGGGGTCCAGAACCTGAATGCGCCGCTGGTCAGAACCGATTATGTGCTGGGAAATAAGAACCGGTTGATCCGGGTCATATTAGACGGAATGGGGGGCGTGGACGTGAATGACGAAAGATATACCAATGTAATGCCTTCACACAGCTTTCTGACCGACAAGCAGATCGCCGATGTGTTGACCTATGTGCGCAATAGTTTCGGCAATAAGGCCAGCGCCGTTACCCCTGCCGAGGTAACGACTGCTCGCAAAACACACGAATGACGGCTGACCGATGTTTCCGGGCAGAAAAAGCACAGGCAGCCGTAACGGAGTGGGCTATTGACCAAACATGGTTGTCGAGTGCCCATTGCTATCTGGTCAGTTTGTGAAAGGGTATGGCGCCTGCATTACCTTTTGCAGTTCCATTTCAGTGGGTCTTTGAAAAATCGAATCTTAAAATTCTTTTTACCGGTGTGCCATTCAGCATCGTATTTTTCTGGCTCTGTGGCCCCATTTGGTCGGCATCCTGAAACTTGGTACCGATGGCACTGATGTTGTCGAGGAATCCGAATGTAGATTCAGGAAATGGCGGGCTCGTCTTATCATTACCGGCTGCCTTAGGTTTGCTGGGGCTCATCATTTGCAAGAAGACAGGCTCGTCACTGTACACCGTGATATTACCCTCTCTGGTTTCGATAACTACCCACTTCACCTCGGAATGAAATCCTTTGAACTCCGGTGAAATGAAGTTTTCGCCTGTGACAGCGTCGTTGTAGGCTTTATGCCAAACGCCGTATTTAAGGCCTCTCAGCCTGTTTTTCCAAACCCGGTAGGGTCCTCTGCCCAGCCATTTCATGCCGGTGACATTCTCTTGTGGATAATCGAAAGTTACACCCATAAAATCGGCCGCGCCCCGCTGCGAGTACTCGTACGTTAGTTCTGCGGGCTGGCCGGATGCAAAAAGCCAATGCGCTGTAAATGAATTGCCGTCGCCTTGGTAATGCGCCTCGACTTCGTAACCCCGTGATCCGGCAAAATGTCTGAACGATTTCAGAGGTAATTGTTTTCCGGCCAAACGGGGGCCACCCGTCAGGGATATGTCGCCGGCAGGTCTGCTCACCTTTGCCAGATAGCCTGTCGTTTTATCAAAAGTATAGGTTATGCTGCCGGCTTTCAATGCCAGCGCCGCAGCTGTTTCGCTGGGCTGAAGGGTTTCTGCCTGCATTTGTGTTGACAGCGTATGATCGGGATTTTCAGATTGAGTCGGGATAGTCCAGGACCATGTAAACAGCTCTTTACCATTGGGATCCGTTGCGGTGAGATAGAGCGCCTCGCTTTTGCGCCAGTCACGGGGGAGGTTCAGGTTCAGGTTTCCGGTTTGGCCCGCCGGGAGGGATATGGGCTGCGGCTGCCCTGTATGATTGACAATGGCCTGCGCGGTGGTGTCGGCAGAGTTCGGGAACGAGACCAATTGCCACGAAAACTTGCATTGACTTAAATCCGTGAAGGAATAGTGGTTTTCAACGGTGATATTGCCGTCGAAATTAGGTGAAAGCTGCTTGCGGGTAATGCGGACGGGCGACCAGATTTCCTTGATCGTGTAAAAACTCGCCTCTTTTTCGTAATGCGGCCCTACTATGCCGTCCGGGGCGTAGTTGCCGAACACGTCGATGACCTTGGGTTGACCCGGCAGCTGTTTGTCAGTTCTAACTACGCCTTCATCCATGAACACCCATAAAAAGCCGCCGGCACCATGCGGATGTTTGAGCATTAGATCCCAAAAATCATCCAGACCGGCCCCGTGCCCGCCGTCGAACAAACCGTGCATGAATTCGGTAGGCATTAGAATGTCCCGGTCGTAGAGCACCGAGTTGGCCATATAGCCGTAATCGGGGTAATGCTTTGTGTCAAATCCGTTGAAGCGTTCCCAGGGATGTAGCACGGTACGTTTTTGGGGATCATATAACGCGTAATCGCCGTCCAGCGCGCGATTCCATCCACCCTCGTTGCCATTGTCCCAAAATAGAATGGACGGGTGGTTTACATCGCGGATGACCAGTTCCTTCAAAAGTTTTCGCCCGGCGATCGTGTCATATTTGTTTTGCCAGCCCGTCAGCTCGTCCAGCACGTACATGCCCAGCGAGTCGCATACATCCAGAAAATGGATATCGGGCGGATAATGGGACATCCGAACCGCATTCATATTCATAGCTTGCATGAGCTGCACATCCTTGATGCTAACTGCTTTACTTGTCGTCCGACCGGTTTCTGGCACAAATGTGTGCCGGTTGACTCCCCGAAGCACGACCTTCTTGCCATTGACATATAATCCGTCATTCTTGACCACTTCGACGGTGCGGAAGCCGAACCGTTGGGTAAGCGTATGCAGCAGCTTCCCCTGCTGATCTGTTAGCGAAACCCGGACCTGGTACAGATTCGGGGTTTCTGCATTCCACAGTTTGACGTCGTGAAACACCTGCTTCAAGTTTACCGCCGTGTCCGGGCGATTTATTTTTGCTAAGAACGGCTCACCGACATTATGCCCGTTCAGTGTCTGGACCTGTGCCATCAGTTGCTGCCCCGCATGAGCTGTTGTAAATACATCCAACGAGAAATGCCCGTTTGCCTTCGCGTCAACTGCAATACGGTCAATGAATTGCCTGGGCTTAATTTCCAGGTATACAGGCCGGTAAATCCCCCCGAATGCCCAGAAGTCGCCGTGACGCTCGGCAACATCGACCGACCGGTTGGCCGACTCCTTGTGAACCGTCACTTCCAGCAGGTTGCTGCCTTTTTTGATGAACGGGGTGATCTCGTATTCAAACTGGGTAAAGCCGCCCTGGTGAGTGTTTCCCACGGATTTACCGTTAATTTTTACGTCGGTATCGGTCATCGAACCCTGAAAGACGATCATTACCCGTTTGGATTTCCAGTCGTTGGGGACCTGAAATGAGTGCCGGTACATGCCAACTTCGTCTGCCTTGGTGCTGTCTTTCCGGTTTTCCACGCCATAGGTATATTTACCGAAGCCCTGAAATTCCCAGTTTGATGGTACGGCAATCTTCGTCCATTTGCCGCTGTTCTGGCCTTTGCTGCAAAAGAAATCCCATAAAACGGTTTGATCCTTATCGGTTCCGGAAAGATAGACTCTCTGACTTTGCTGGGCCAAACCTGCATTAGCCATTCCGAGCAGCAGCAAGCTGCACAATTTTAGCATACGAAGCTGCTTGATTTTGAACATATAAGGGAAATTGAAGGGATGGGAAAAGTTGTTGTAATGGTGTCAGAATGCAAAATGAATGGTTACGGGACTATTTTGTAAACAGCTCCTTTGCCGCTTTCCAGATGAACGGTGAGCATATAAAGCTCGCCATGCTGGTCCTCGCCAAAGCTGTACACGTGCCAGTAGCCGACTTCGCGCGAGATCGGCAGCTTCTTGCGGTTCCAGGTTTTTTCTCCCGAGTTGGTCAGTTGCCATACCGGGCCGGTCCAGTCGGCGAAGATGTATTTGCCCACCAGTCCGGGAATGGCCTTTCCGCGGTAGACATAACCACCCGTCACACTAAGGCCCTCGCTGTGGGAGTATTCACTGATCGGGTCTACCAGGTTACCAGGCGCGGGGTCGGTTGCGTTGTGAATGTGCATACCTTCCCGTATCCGCCAACCGTAATTAGCACCCTTTTTGATCAAATTGATTTCTTCGAACTTGTCCTGGCCTACTTCGCCCGCAAAGAGCTGGCCTGTCTTGCGATCAAAGGAGATCCTCCATGGGTTGCGGAAGCCGTAAGCAAATATTTCCGGCATTGCCGGGCGACCGTCGGCGGTTTTCTTTCCAGCAAAGGGATTGTCTTTCGGGATCCCATAGGGTTGCTGGTTCACGTCGATCCGCAGAATTTTTCCCATTAGTGAACTTAAATCTTGTCCATTACCGATCTGTCCATGCAAGTCGTGCTGCCCGCCACCGTCACCAATGGGGATATACAAGTACCCATCCGGACCGAATTTCAAATCCCCTCCGTTGTGGCTGGGATCAGGATCGTCAACTTTAAGCACTATACGCATTGTCGCGGGGTCGACCTGGCCGGTATTTTTCGAAACCGTGTATTCCCTGATTTGTTGTTGATTATTGACGCCCTCCGTTCGCGGAACCGGCGCGCTGCAATACACATAAAACTTACCATTAATGGCAAAGTCAGGGTGGAATGCCAGGCCCAGCAAGCCTCTTTCGTCGTAGCCTGAATTTTTGACGACTTCCCTGGAAATATCCAGAAAAGGTTCCGGCCGCAGTTTACCGTTATCAATTATACGTATCCGGCCTTCTTGTTCGCATATGAATATTCGTTGGGATTTCCCGCCGGGTTCAACGGCAAAAACCGTGGGATGAGAGAGCTCGTCGGTGATTAGTTTCAGGTTAATACCGACCGGACTTTCGGGTGTTGATTGTTTCGTCGGCGAAGCAATTAACAGACCGGCAAACAGGAGTGAGGCAACAGGCTTAATGTAAAGAATCATTTTGTACCAATTTGAAAAAGGCTACAAATAACCTGCTTTCATCCGAATGGCGCGTGACGTAAACGTCCATACTTTTTTCCGAAACGTACAGTTTTTTCACATAGTTGGAAATCGGCCGGTTTTCTAAAAAGGCGAACAATGTATAAATGATAGTTATTCAGGTTTAATGTATACCTTCGGCATATTTTGATTGCTAAAAACGAAAATCTCCACATGCCATCCTCTACATGGCATTCTATTTTAAACCTGACAAAGAATAATTGCTTAAGTGCAGCTCTGGTCGAATGATTGCAGACAAATCCGATATCGAACTGTGGGAGCTATTTACCTCCGGAAGCCAGACCGCATTCGGCCGGCTATACGATAAGTATGCAGATCTGTTATATGCATTTGGACTGCGTTACACGTCAGATACGGATATGGTGAAAGACTGCATTCAGGATCTTTTCATCGATCTTCTTCATTACAGAGACGAACTGGCTAAGGATGTGAATGTACGCTACTACCTTCTAAAAAGTTTTAAAAGGAAATTGTACACAGCGAGTAAGAAGGCTGCCATTTTTAGTCTGAACGAATGGGATCTGGATGACAAGGTGGTATCCAGGTTTTCGTTCAGCGCTGAACAAGATATAATCGGTGATGAAAGACAGCTGGAAATGCTGCAAGCCCTGGCAGTGGAAATTAACAAACTTCCCGAAAGACAGAAGGAGATACTGTACCTGAAATTTACACACAACCTGGATTACGAGGAAATAGCCTCGATGATGCAAATCTCTGTTCCCACGTGCAGAACGTTTGTTTATCGTGCGATTAAGGAACTTCGCGGCAAGCTGGAAATTAGTGCCATACTGCTGATTTTGTGGACTTTATAGAATTGTTTTATTCTTTTTGTTAAAAAAAATCATATTTGAAGTCTATATTTTGCGGTCTTCTTTCTCTTTCAATAAATTTTGGTTTCCATGGAAGAGGAAGATTACGACGACTTACAAAATCATTCAGAAAATGACCCCGATCTGACGGGTCCGGAAAGCGTAATTGCGGATAACACGAGAATGCTGTTCGAATCGGCCCCCCAGGAAAAATTGCCTGCGGGCGAGAAAGACCGGATCTGGAACCGGGTAATAGCGTATGCTCAGATACCGAAAGCGGATACCGGGAAAAGGCTTTTCAGGCTTGCAAGCTGGTATCGCGTAGCTGCCGTCGTTACCCTGGTTTTGTTAGCAGGAGTAGGGTATAAGCTATTGAAACGTCCGGCTAGCGATGTAATGAAACAAGCCGCAGCATCAGTCTCTATCGAATCCACAGAGACCCGTCTCATGCTGGCAGATTCCAGAACTATTAATTTGAAGGGTGAAAATTCTGATGTTGTTTATCAACATGACCTAATCAGAATCGACTCTTCCGGTGTCGAAAAAAATGTAAGCCCTGCTCAAAAACATGGTTTGAACACACTGGTTGTTCCTTACGGCAAGAGATCAAGAATTACCTTATCTGACGGGACAAAGATCTGGCTCAACTCCGGCTCCAGACTTGTATACCCATCTGAATTTGCAGAAGGAAACCGGGAAGTTTACCTGGATGGTCAGGCCTATTTTGCGGTAGCGCATGACACAGATCGCCCATTTTATGTTCAGACCGACCATATGGACATCAAGGTACTTGGGACGGAGTTTGACATCAGCTCTTACGGAGATGATAACAAGGTATCTGCCGTATTGGCGAAAGGAAGTATAGAATTGCTTACTCAAAAGGATTCATTCTGGGGTGGACAAAGATCCAAGATGGTGCCCGGTACCCGCGCCGTTTACGACGAAATTTCCAGACGGGCGCAAATTGACAAAGTGAATGTCGACGAATGTATCTCCTGGAAAGACGGCTACCTGATTGCCCATCATCAAACGTTGAACGAGGTCTTCAAGAAATTATCCCGCTACTACAAATACGATTTCACCATACGGGACGCGGAAGTAGGTTTGGAAACATTTTCGGGCTATCTGGATCTTCATGAGGATATAGACCAGATGGTCATCAGCCTGGCTGACGCTACATCATTGAAATATCACAAATCAGAAAGGAGGTTAATATTCGAAAAGAAAGATATATCACCTGAATAAAAACGGAAGACGCGGCTACGTCTCCCGTTAGAATGCACTTGCAGGCAAGCAAGTGATTTTTAAACAATTGTGTTCAACAAATGTCCATTCAAATTTATGAAAAAATTTGACCAGTCGGGGTATTGCCCTTTGGGAGAATTCGACCCACAAAAATTAATCAGGATTATGAAGCTGACAGTGTTGCTGTTATGGATCGGAATGATGGGTGTGCACGCTACCGGATACTCCCAAAAAGGAAAGATAAGCGTCAAAATAAAAAACGGAACTTTAACAACTCTTTTTAACAAGATTCAGAAGGACACCGATTACAGAATTTTCTACAAGGATAATCTTCTCAATAAGGCTGCTGAACTGAAAGTAAATCTGGATCTGGAGAATGTGGAAGCGACCACGGCACTTGACCAGGCATTAAAAGGAAGCCGGCTGGATTACAAAGTAAACGGCAGACAAATATCGATTGTCGAAAGAGAACCTGAAAATGAAAACTTCCGAGGCTTACCGGAGAAGACTGGGCTGGTTGAACAAAAAAGCATCCTGCTTTTTGAGATCACAGGTGTGGTCAGAGATCAAAAAGGAACTGCATTGGCCGGCGCTACCATAACGATCAAAGGATCCACGAAAGGGACAACAACAGATGCGAATGGGGCTTTTAAACTTAATGCGGAGAAAGGGGAAATTCTGGTTTTTTCATTCATAGGTTATCTCGGCAAGGAGGAAATCGTAGGGGATAAAACTACCTACGAAATAGAACTGGCCGAAGATGCAGCGGGATTGGAGGAAGTAGTCGTAGTAGGTTTTGGGACACAAAGGAAAATCACAACGATCGGTGCCCAGTCCACGGTCTCTGTTGCAGATTTGAAGCAGCCCGTCCGCAACTTGACGACGGTACTGGCCGGACGCATTTCCGGTGTTATTTCCGTCCAGCGAAGCGGGGAGCCCGGATACGACAACGCATCCCTTTGGGTTCGCGGCGTTTCAACTTTTACCGGCACAAGTCCGCTCGTACTGGTCGACGGTGTCCAACGTGATTTCGCTAATATCAACCCTGAGGATATTGAAAGTTTTTCGATACTGAAAGATGCATCCGCGACTGCCGTGTATGGCGTCAGGGGTGCCAATGGGGTGATTCTTATCAACACAAAAAAAGGAAAGGCCGGCCGGCCGCAAATCAATGTCGGTTTGAGTCAGGGTGTAACCTCATTTACAAAACTGCCCAAGTTTGTTGATGGCGCAACGTATATGGAGATGGTTAACGAAGCCAAGTCTACCAGAGGGAATCCCGTTTCCTATTCACAGGATGCCATCGATAAAACCAGGAGCGGGGAAGATCCCTATCTGTATCCGAATGTCAATTGGTTTGATGAAATTTTTAAAAAATACGGCAAGAACAGCCGGGTGAATTTCAACATCACCGGAGGCTCCGAGAATGCCGACTACTATATCTCAACATCCTATTTCAGCGAGGCAGGTTTGTTTAAAACCGATGGATTGTCCAGTTACAACTCGGCTATCAAAACAGACAGATATAATTTCACTTCCAATGTGAACCTGAATCTGACTAAAACTACAAAGCTGAGTCTGGGGATACAAGGGTATGTCATGAATGGTAATTTTCCGGGAACGGGTACCAATGACATATTCGGGTCAGCCATGCAGGCACCACCGGTCATTTATCCGGTCAAATATCCTGATGGAAAAATCGCAGGCCTTCAAGCCGGTTCTTCTGTCCAGAATCCTTACGATCAACTGACGCAATCCGGCTATGTAACTGAGTGGCGCAATCAGCTTTTGTCCAACATCCGGGTTAATCAGGATTTAGGTTTTTGGTTAAAGGGACTAAGCTTTACATCCATGTTTTCGTTTGACGCCTACAATCAGCACACACTCCGGCGCACAAAAACGTCCGATAACTGGCTGGCGACAGGAAGAAATGAGGCAGGAGATCTCGTTTACAATCAGACGAGAATCGGGAGCGAATATTTGGGTTATTCAAGAACGAACAGCGGTGACCGGCAATTCTACACGGAAAGCTCTCTGAATTATAACAAGAATTGGGAGAAGCACGGATTGGGTCTGATGTTGCTTTATAACCAGACAGACAAGGTGCCAGGCTTCGCAGACGATTTTATTCTGTCTCTTCCTTTCCGAAACAGAGGTATAGCGGGTCGCGGTACCTATTCCTTCGCAGACAGGTATCTGATGGAATTCAATTTCGGTTATAATGGATCGGAGAATTTTGAACCTTCCAGAAGGTATGGTTTCTTCCCTTCAATAGGGTTGGGATGGGTAGCTTCCGATGAGAAGTTTTTCAAGCCGCTTGCCAACGCATTTCAGCTCTTCAAATTCAGGTTCTCCCACGGCCAGTCGGGAAATAGCAATATCGATCCGGACAATACAAGGCGATTTGGCTTTATTTCTACGGTGAACAATAACAGCTCGTATACGTTTGGTAAATCCTATGACGATAAATTGGACGGTTTGGATATCGCTGAATACGCAGCCAGTGTGACCTGGGAAGTTTCAACCAAAACAAATTTTGGCTTAGACATACGCATGTTGAATAATGCCTTATATCTGCAATTGGATTACTTCAAAGAGCAGCGGGATGGCATATTTCTTCGGAGGTCGTCATTGCCGGCCACGCTAGGTTTGAGAAATAATCCCTATGGGAATTTAGGAGTTACAGAAAATAAAGGATTCGACGGCACGATTGAGTACAACAAACGAATCGGTAAAGTGGATCTTGGAGTGAGAGGCACATTTACCTACGCGAAAAACAAGGTGATCCAGGACGACCTGCCGCCATGGAAATACCCGTGGCTGGAACGGAAAGGCCAGAAGATAGGTCAGCGGTTCGGTCTTATCGCGGATGGGCTGTTTGAGACGGAGGATGAGATTAAAACGCATGCGACACAGGTAGGGAAAGTATTGCCCGGTGATGTCAAATTCAGGGACATCAACGGCGATGGAAAGATAGATGCATTCGATGAGATGCCGATCGGATATGGTTCAATTCCCGAAATCGTTTACGGATTTGGACTGACATTAGGTTATAAGAATTTCTCTCTTGCCGGCTTCTTCCAGGGCATCGGTAATGTAGATATCCTGTTAAGTGGAGAAGGATTTGTTCCTTTTCAGCAGGGTGGTAACCGCGGTAACCTTTTATCTGAAATTACCGACAGGTGGACACCTGAAAATCCAAACCCCGATGCTTTTTATCCCCGACTCACTTTTGGAGATGAGAATATGAATTACAGAACAAGCTCTCGGTGGGTACAAAACGGTCGTTATTTAAGGCTGAAAAACCTGGAACTGGCTTACAAGTTTCCGTCAAAGTGGTTTAACGCAATCGGCGTGAAAAATTCGAGAATTTATTTGCTTGGGTATAATGTAATGACTTTCAGCAAATTCAAATTGTGGGATGTAGAATTAGGGGATGGAAGAGGGGCCAGATACCCTAACCTTGTAAGCTATAATGTGGGTATCGATTTCAATTTCTGATTTTAAAAGGAGATATATCATGAAAAAATTCATATACAGTTTCTTGCTTATTACATGGTTGACTTCGTGCAGTGAAGATTTCCTTAACCAGGTACCCGACGACAGACTGTCAATCGACCAGGTTTTTCAGCGTCGCACTGAAACTGAACGTTATCTGTACGGAGCATATTCCTACATAAGGGACGAAGCAAATCAGTGGGCCAATAATCCTTGGACAGGTATGTCTGACGAAGCTGATATGACTTGGGCAAGAAGCGGTTTTGATACTTATTTTGCGAATATCGGCAGTTGGGACGCTACTTCTAATTTCTATAATTTCTGGACGCATTATTATCAGGGGATACGTACGGCAACCTATTTCATGCAGCGGGTGGGAGAGAATGCAGAGATTCTCCGACTGCCCGAGGGGAAGCAACTGATTACACAATATACGGCCGAAGCCAGAGCGTTAAGGGCATACTACTATTTTTGTTTGCTGCGGCAATACGGTCCGGTAGTGATTTTGAATAGTGACGAAGTTATTCCTCCTGATCAGCCTTTGGACGACGTACAGATTGCAAGAAGTTCATTCGATGAGTGTGTCAACTTTATTGTTTCCGAGTTGGATAAAGCGGCAAATGATCTGCCTGAATGGTATGGACAGGATCGGGAGTATGGCAGGATGACAAAAACTTTTACCAGCGCAGTGAAGGCGAGGTTACTTTTGTACGCTGCCAGCCCGTTGTATAATGGTAACGCCGAACTGGCCGGCATGAAGAATATTGATGGCAAGCAGTTGATAAGTCAGCAGTATGATGCAACAAAATGGAAGCTGGCTGCTGATGCTTCACGGGCGATTATAGACCTGAATCGTTTTACGCTCTTCAAGCAAAATAATGAGTCCGGGGTTGTTGATCCTTATTTATCTTGTCAAAATGTCTTGCTTACACCTTGGAACAGTGAAATCATATTTGCCAGAGTTGACAACGGCCTTCAGGATTGGGAACGACATGCGGCTCCGCGTTTTGGAGGAGGATGGAGCGGTATCGGGGTGACGCAAAATATGGTAGATGCCTACCATATGGCTAACGGTAAAAATATTAAAGAAGCGGGATCTGGATATGTTGAAGACGGCTTTTCAACGGCAGATGAAAAATACACCAAAGCAGGTACATACAACATGTGGACAAAGCGGGAGCCAAGATTCTATGTATCGGTGGTTTACAATGGTAGTCAATGGATGAACACATCTGATGGTATCAAAGTGGTGGAGATGTTCAATACCGGTAATACCGGCAAGGCTGGCTCCTACGATCATTCGGCTACGGGCTATCTGGTTCGCAAGAATGTGGATCCCAATTCCAATCCGCGTATCAACCGCTATTCCCGCCGCCCTTTGGTTATGTTCAGGTTGGGGGAGTTTTATCTCAATTATGCGGAAGCATTGAATGAAATCGAGCCCTCAAACCCTGACATTGCAAAATATCTAAATCTGATCAGGGAAAGAGCGGGCATTCCCAAGCTGGCCACCGGACTAACGCAGTCTCAAATGAGAGAAGAGATCCGAAATGAGCGCCAGGTTGAACTTGCCTTCGAATACCATCGGTACTTTGATACACGTCGCTGGAAAATTGCTGAGCGGACTGACGCCGGTCCGTTCTATGGTATGAATGTGGACGGGGGAAAAAGTGTGAATGATCCGGAATTTTATCAGAGAAAGGTTTTTGAAACCCGTATTTTCAAAAAAGCTTACTACTTTTTTCCGTTGCCTCAATCGGAGATTGACAGAAATAAAAATCTGATCCAGAATCCTGGCTGGTAATTATCTTAAATTAAAATCCCCAACACCAAAACAATAGGACGTTGTGTTCAATTCGGACTTTAATGACGTTCAAACAGCGCCGCCAATTTCTTCAAATCATCCAGCAAAAGATTCTACTTTTGTACCGTAGGATGAACTAGATTGAATAACAATAATCAAAGCCCTGCAAATGCTTCATTTGCAGGGCTTTGATGTAGTTGCCGGCATATCAATACATTCAAATTTTGCAAAATTTTGGTGAGCAAATCGAGAGCAAATTAAATGTCTAGTGTATTTTAAATCATCTTATTTTTACAACTTCAGGTACTTACGAAAAAATGAGGCAGGCTTTATTTCAATATCTCCTTTTTCTGGATCAAGAAGTGGCAACAACGTGGAAGAGATCAGTGTGTAAATGATTTGACTTTAAGTATATATATGACTATGAACATCAGGCGCTTTCTTTTTCTCTCACTAACATTCTTAGTCGGCTGTAAAGAACAAGACTTGGAAATGAGTGTTCCATACTCGGGCGACAAACTTGTTCTGTGGGGGAAACTTCAAGCCAATTCCTCATTCAAATTACAAGTCACGAAGACATTTAATCCGGTTGGAAATATTCCGAACGATGTTACGGTGAATAATGCCACCGTTGTATTGTATAAAAACGGAAAAATATACCTGACACTTTCGCATTCCGGTAAGGAGCCTGGGTACTATACATCCGATAGCGTGATTCAGGCGGGTGCCAGCTACTTTGTCAAGGTGTCAGCACCTTCGTTACCTACGGCGGAATCGGCTGTTGTGACTGTCCCCACCGAAATATCTGAGGTGACTGCAATACGGACACATGATGTTGTTCCTCGAATAAACCATCAAACTCCACAAGATTTGGTTACGCTATATCTTGCAAATGAAAATGCGATGTCTGGTAAGTATTATAGCATCAAGTTGATGAATTACTACAAAAGCGATACACTTTCCAGTTATCCTTATGCTTCGGCTGATAATATACCCGCCAATGAAGAGGATTGCCATACTTGGGGAACGGAACCGGAGAAGCCCAAATACAATGCGGTTATAAAAGCATATCTTTTTCCACAAAGCCGCGTCTTCCTAATGTCCGGCCAATGCTTGCCAGTACCGGCGATACCACTGAAATTTTATGTTGAAACGGCAACTGGCTACAATTATACTGACCGGGCGTTAAAAGTGACTGCGCGTATTGGTGTGGTTTCAAAAGAATACTTTGAATATGCGAAAATAGAAAACAAGCAACCGGAAGGTGTAGACCACTTGATACTTCCTCCACAGCGAGCACTAACCAATGTCAAAAATGGCTACGGACTTATTTTTTCGTCCAGTGAAAAAACCATAGAGCTACTATGAACCAGCCGTTTACATATATTTTCATTTTGCTGTTTATTTCCATTGCGCAGGCTTTTGCGCAAAAAATTACTGTAAGTGGAACGGTTCGTGATGCTGCAAGCGGCGAATTGCTTATCGGAGCTTCTGTTAGCGATAGCATTGCGGGAACGGGAGTGCAAACTAATGCTTATGGCTTCTTTAGTATTGAAGTTCCTTCTACTGGGCATCATCTTAAAGTAAGCTATGTAGGTTATTCCCCAACTCAAATAACCAGCATTTCCGACCTTGGTTTTCCTTTGGAAGTAAAGTTGTATCAGCAAAATAACCTCAATGAGATAAGCATCAGGGAAAACAAGAATTTCAGTGCACCTATCGGGAGTTTGTCAATTCCTATTCACAGAATTAAGGCGTTGCCGGCATTACTTGGTGAAGTTGATGTCCTAAAAGCTTTAAGTTATACCCCTGGTGTTTCCACCGGTACAGAAGGAAGTGCGGGACTATACATTCGCGGTGGAACCCCGGATCAAAATTTGATTCTACTGGATGAAGTACCTGTATACAATGTCATGCATTTAGGCGGGTTTTTCTCAGTATTCAACCCGACTTCTTTAAAATCAGTAGATCTGTACAAAGGTGCATTTCCAGCCAGGTACGGGGGCAGGCTTGCCTCCGTTATCGATCTTACGATGAAAGATGGGAACAATCAGAAATTCGGTGGGGAAGTCGGGATAGGACTGCTAAACCAAAAACTTACGCTGGAAGGGCCTCTCATTAAAAATAAAGCATCCTTTATCATATCAGGTCGCGTTTCGACATTAGGGCTTACTTCTCTATTCAGTTTACGTAAGAAGCCCAGGTCTGGCACAGGAGAGGAGCGTGTGTATCGCTTTTATGACCTAAATGCGAAGTTCAATTACCAGATCAATAAAACGGATCAAGTGTATATTAGTCTTTACAATGGCTTTGATCGATTCAAATATACCGAATGGAGTGCCAGCGGTAATGGTAAAGAAACGGAAACAGCCATCGGGAACAATTGGGGAAATACGACGGCGACACTCCGGTACAGCAAAGTATTCTCTCAAAAACTTTTCGCAAGATTTGCTGTCCTGTATTCGAAGTACACCAGCGAATTCACGAATGATTTCCAAGACAAAAATATAGATGAACAACCTGTAAATTTTTATAGGCATACCAATGCTGGTGTAAGCGATTGGGGAGCTAAAATCCAGTTTGACTATTTTCCGATGAATCGAATTGGCTTGAAGTTTGGTGTCGATGGCACACGACATTCATTTAGCCCGTTTGTAACGAAAAGCAATTACAACGGATTGTTCGACAATTCCAAAGAAGGTCGGCTTCCCGCGTATCAGATGGATTTATATGTTGACGCAGATATCGCTGTAATTTCGGGCATCCGGCTTAATCCCGGCTTACGTTATAGTATTTATAAAGTAAGCGGACGTACATTCCATAATCCGGAGCCACGGCTCGGATCAAGCTATTCCCTTTCGAACAACTGGAAACTGAAAGCGGGTTTCTCGGTGATGAATCAATACCTCCACCAACTGACCAACAACGGCTTCGGATTCGGTTATGATGCGTGGGTTCCTTCTACGGATAAGGTGGTGCCTTCCAGGGCCAGGCAATTATCACTAGGATTGTATAAAATTTTTCCACACTCAGGCTGGGAACTATCGCTCGAAGCATATGTTAAAAGGCAGAAAAATCTGATTGACTATCCCGATGGTACCAATTTCACCGGTTTGCTGGCCGATTCCTGGGATTCAATTGTTATTAAAAATGGGATAGGTAGGGGAAAAGGATTGGAGTTTATGGTCGCCAAAAACATCGGTAAGTTTAAGGGGTCGCTTTCTTACACCTTGTCCAAATCTGAGCGAAAGTTTACAGGCATAAATGATAATACGTGGTTTCCAATGAAGTATGACAGGCGGCACAACGTTTCGCTTACCGCCGGCTATGCGATTGGAAATAAATGGACGCTCAATAGCGCGTTTATTTATCAAACAGGACATGCTGTTACATTACCTGTGGCCGCCACATTGACGGAAAATAATTCTGACCCCAAATTTATATACGACTATCGGAATAACGGAAGGGTGCCGGGTTTCCATAGATTGGATATTGGTGCTGTCAAATCTTTAACCACTGCCCGCAAACGCAATGCTGAGCTGGGGATTGGGCTATACAATGTTTATAACAGAAAAAATCCTTTATACCTTGACCTTAAAATTCAGCGTAGTAATACTGATTTCAAGCCGACAGGAATTTCAATCAAGCAAGTTTCTTTTCTCCCAATACTGCCTTATATAAGCTACACTTTGAAATTTTAGCTGCATTTGTAGCAAATTGGAAGAAATTTGCTCTTTTTACTGTTCATCTCAGACGATATTTCTATGAAACAAGTACGGGACAACCTTATTGTCGGGCTTTTTATCCTTGCATCAATTAGCCATACGCATGCACAAGAAAATTCAGCATTGAGTGAGCCAACCAATAATTCAGAGAATACTTCTTCTGCGGTACTGAATAAAGGGCACATCGTTGCAACGTTAAATGCCTCGGCATCTGCGGCTAATGATATTCAGCAATTAATAAGGACTTGGTCGCTCACGCCCCAGATCGGTTACCTTGTAGCGGATCGCTTAGTCGTTGGGTTACAATTTTCAATGGGGAAACGGTTCCAGAAGAATAAGTCAGGGGCAACAGCTACCTACGTGTTCCCAGAATATCAACTATACGCTGCGCTCCCTGAAATCTATTCCCGCTATTACCTTCTCAGGTTCAGACTAAAACCATTTGTGCAACTCTCCTCCGGCTATAATTTCCAATGGGGAAAGGAGTACACCGATGGTATGCACACGACCGTAAATTCTAAGAACTTTGCCTTATCCGGTGCGTTTGGATTGCACTTACGGCTTAGCCGACGTATTGGCTTAGAGGCCCTGTTTAATACCCGTCTCGACAACAATTCGAAGCTCATTGATGCAAGTGAGCTCCTCAAATACAGACTAGGCGTATCAATGTCAATAAATTGAAAACTATCGTATTTCGCCTTGATGTATACGATTCGGTAGTGATACAGTATTTCAAAGCCCATCCCGAGTGGCCTCTGAGTGTTTTGCGACAATAACTTCGCTACGATTCTAATTCTGCTTTGTCAGCTTGATAATAGTTGGAAAATCGTTACCCATATTATCATAATCTACTATCATTCTTATTGTCAGGGTGGCGTTGACAATTTGGCCAGAGCCGTCATATGAGACTTTTTGAGCATTGGCCAAAACACGGGAGGATTTCACTTTTATGGAATGGTCACTATTGACTTTTACGCTATCGAAGAGATATTCATCCGTGTATTTATTTAGAAAATCCCTACTGGCGATGAAAATCCTTGGTCTAATCAAATGAAATGGCTGGCACGGGCTTTATAGCGGAAGGGTTATCCCCAAAAATGGGTGGCAAAAGTTGCCTCATATGCGTAAACACACCAAAAAGATCGCCATCATAGGCGCGGGCCCTAGTTGCCTTTATTTGTTGAAACACCTGTTAACGCTCGAAAAGGAGCTGGTGATCGAAATTTTTGAAAAAACAGGCATTGTCGGTGCGGGAATGCCGTATAGCGCGCAAGGGGCGACCCCAGAGCACATCACCAATGTTTCAGGAAACGAAATACCGCCACTGGTGGTGACGCTCGGCCACTGGCTGGACGATATGGCGGGTCGTTTGCCACAGCAGTTCTTGATCGACCGGGATAATTTTACGCAGTACCATGTGGTGCCCAGGCTGCTTTTTGGTCAATACCTTGCAGACCAGTTTAAGCTGCTGGTAGAAAAGGCCGCCTCTGGCGGAAAGTCCATCAAAGTCCATCTCAACACAGAGATCATTGACCTTACTGATTGCCACGAGGATGAAAAGGTCGAACTCACGCTGCATTCCGGCAAAAAGATGGCGTTTGATTATGCCGTCGTTTGTTCGGGCCACCGCTGGCCCCAGGCTGGGGAAAGCAGTCGGAAAGGTTACTTTTTGTCGCCTTACCCGCCTGCTAAACTCGCCTTAAAGGTAAACCATGCAGTGGCAGTGAAAGGCTCTTCGCTGACGGCCATCGACGCGATTCGCACCTTGGCGCGGCATAATGGTTCCTTTGAATGGGATGATGACAAGCTGCGTTTTATTGCGGCGGAAGGAAGCGCGAAATTCAGGATCGTGATGCATTCCCGCAGCGGGCTGCTGCCGGCGATCCGGTTCCATCTGCGCCAGCCGGAGCTTTCGCAGGATTCGCTGCTGACTGAGGCCGAAATCGAAGCTAACAAGCGTGAAAACGGCGGTTTTCTGTCGCTCGACTTCGTTTTTGACCATAATTTCAAAAAGCGGTTTCAGAAGAGCGATCCGGCATTGTATAAGCGGATCAAGAACCTGAATGTCGAATCGTTCGTCGAGCTGGTGATGTCCATGCGCGAGAATAAGCCGCCTTTCCAATTGTTCCGGGAAGAGTACGAGGAAGCCGCCGAGTCGATTGACCGCCGCAAATCGATTTTCTGGAAAGAAATGCTGGCGGAGCTGAGCTTTACGATGAACTACCCTGCCAAATACCTTTCTGCCGAGGACATGCTCCGGCTGAAAAATGTGCTTATGCCGCTGGTTTCTATCGTGATCGCATTCGTGCCGCAATCCTCGTGCGACGAGCTGTTCGCCCTGCATGACGCGGGCCGGCTCGACATCGTGTCCGTGGGCCGGGAGGGGCGCGTGGAGCCACTTAAAGAAGGCGGTATCCGCTATCATTACACCGATGAAAGTGATGGCAAGAAGCATGCGAAACGCTACCAAACCTACGTGGATTGCTCGGGGCAACCACATTTGTGGATGGAAGACCTTCCTTTTTCCGGCTTGTTGCAAAGAAAATCGGTAAGCCAGGCTGTGCTACGTTTCAAATCGCGGGAAGCGGCCGAAAAACTGGTCAGAGCGGGGGACAAGCTCGTCGTCAGCAACGACAATGGCGATTATTTCCTTAAAGTTTCCGGCATTACCATCAACGACCACTTCCAGATTGTAAATGAATTTGGCATTCCAAACCAGCGGATTTATATGATGGCCGTACCTTACATCGGCGGCTATAATCCCGATTATTCCGGCCTCGACTTTTGCGAACAGGCTTCGCGATGTATTGTTGAGAAACTTGCGGAAGTAATACAGGCCGGGCACCCACCACTTCAAGCAAAATGCTGACCAATAAAAACGAGACGGCCTTGCAGACAGCGTATTTGTCTCAATTATGGATTTATCCCGTAAAATCACTGGCCGGAACCCGAGTGCCCGTGGCCCGGGCAGGCTGGTCAGGATTGCAATATGATCGGCATTGGATGATCACCGACGCGCGCGGCCATTGCCTGACCCAGCGCGAAATTCCTGGCATGGCACTTCTGCGGGCCAGCGTGACCACACATGGTTTGCAAATTTCGCTGATCCACGAGTCCGGCAACACCATACTGGTACCGTTCTCAACCGAGATTGGACCGCAATTACAAGTGAAAGTTTGGGATGATACGGTCAATGCATCCGCGCCTGGCGAACAGGCCAACCAATGGCTCAGCGATCAGCTCCACCACCAGCTGAAACTGGTCGGTATGCAACCTGACGTTTCAAACAGGGCTTATGATGTGAGCCCGTATCCGCCGGGGGCTTTGAGCTTTGCAGATGATTTTCCCTATCACCTAATTTCCCAGTCATCAGTTGACGATCTGAATACGCGCCTGGAAGAGAAAGTCACTATTGAACGCTTCCGGCCAAACTTTGTCATTGCTGGCCTGTCGCCCTTTGAAGAGGATCAGCTTGGCAGGTTTTGCATCGGTGAGGCGCAGTTTGCATCGATTTCTGGCTGCGAACGCTGCGTGGTGGTCAACATCAATCCGCGGTCTGGGGAAAGGGGGCGGCAGCCGCTAAAAACACTCGCATCATTCCGGCGGCAAGGCAGTAAAATCAGTTTCGGACAAAATGTGATCGCAACCCGTGAAGGGACTGTTCGCGAAATGGACAGGGTATTGATATATTAGTACCGCATGAGCCCATATACAGACAGCCCCTACCAAATACCCCGGATGACTGATTGAGGTGTAAGTCGCGAGTTGTTCAAGTGCCTTCGGTGATTTTGCGGTCTTTGAGTGTTGCACCGGCCCGAAAAATTAACCGGATGGAACATCCTTATCCTTTCTTGTAACATTTGTATTAGCCCGTTTCCGGGCTGCCAGCCTATTTTCGTGACCCGTTTTTTATTCGATTTAGAAAAAACATTGTCATGGAAAAACTTACAATCACAGCGTCCGATGGCTATCAGCTCAGCGCATTGTACGCCTCACCCGATCGGGAAAGCAGGGGGTCCATCGTGATCAGCTCCGCTACTGGTGTCAAGAAAGAATTTTACATCCATTTTGCCGGCTTCCTCATCGGGCAGGGCTACCATGTGCTGCTGTTCGATTACCGCGGCATCGGCGGCTCCGCACCTGTCGACCTGCGCACGATGGACGCCTACATGCACGAGTGGGGCACCAAGGATATGAACGCCGTGGTGGATTACCTCGTGCATGAGAAAGGTTTGAAGGAAATTATCTGGCTGGGGCACAGTGTAGGCGCGCAGCTCGTGGGGTTTGTGGACCATGCCGAGCACATTGCCAAAGTGGTATCGGTTAATTCCGCGCTGGGTTACTGGCGGTATTTCCCGCTGCCGTGGCGTTGGCTGATCTGGGCGCTATGGTATTTTGTAGGGCCGTTGATGGTGAAAGTGTACGGTTATGGCGTGATGAGTAAAATAGGGTGGGGCGAAAACCTGCCCCGCAACATGCTGCTTGAATGGCGCACCTGGTGCCTCAACCGCTCGTACTTCCGGGAGAGCCTCACAGAGTTGCTCGATGCCGGTCAGTTTGTGCGCTTTACCAGGCCCATTACCGCCGTGTACATGAGCGACGATTTCATCGCCAACGATAAAACCGTCCCGCTCATGATGGGATTCTTCCCGAATTCACCACACCAGATCCTCAAACTCTCCGTTCGGGAACATACACGGGGTAAGGTGGGGCACACGGGGATTTTCCGGAAGAAATACCGCGAAGAACTCTGGCCCGTACTGCTGGCCATTATCGAGAAATAACAAGGATTTCCGGGGAGAATTTAAATCAAATGCAAAAGGACAATGCGCACTCAACGCATTGTCCCGCTTTTCGTGGTTTATAGTGGCCTTTCCTATTTATGTATTATGGAATGTTGTTGTATAAATATCGCCCCAATGCGAAGGCACGGATGTCATAAGGCAGCTCAGAAACGTCCCTGGCTATGATTCCATCGTCAAGAAGGATCTCGTAAATGCGCGTTCTTCCGTTTACTTTGAATGCGCCGTAACCCAGCTCAGCCATGCCGCCGATGTCAAAGCCGTTGAATTTGTCGAACGCCAGATCCAGCTGGCCCACCAAATTTAACTCGTTGTACACAGTGTCCAGTTTGAACAGGTTGCGCGACTGGCTGTCGATTCCGTAAAGCGTCGAGGCAGTCTGCCGGGGTAGGTTTGATTGGTTGTTGCTATATGCCAGACCATCTATTCCCTGCATTCTTCCGTTATATATGAACGCATTCAGAGATTGAAATTCAGATATATCCGGACGTGCATAAAACCGTTGAAAAATGCCTGTTACCACATGTGCACGCTGGCTGAATGGCTCGATGTCAAAGCCGAATGCACCCGTGGCAGCAAGATTTAGCTTTACAGGTAAGTCTCTGGCGAAGATTGCTTTGCCTGTTGCAGGATCGAGCTGGTAGATTTTGCTGTCGCTTGCCAAGGCATAAAACGTCGACTGATCAACCGAAAAATCCATTCCGAGAATGCTATCGCCCGGTGCCAATCCGGTGATGTTTTTGGCCGAAATCAGCTTCGCCGGGTCACGCTCCACGCGGTCGAGCGGGTTGAATGCAAGCAGCTTCCCCGTTCTGCTTACGGCATAGGCCACAGTCGTTGGGACCGCAATGCCGATAATGTTTCCAGGGGGAGCGTCGCTGATTTTTTGCAGCTTGCCCGACGCCAAATGCACATAATCGATTTCCCACCGGTCGCCCCGGCGGACAGAAGCAATGCCATATTCCGGGGACCGGCTGGTCCGGGGAGAAATGTCAAAACCTCCCACGTCGGCGATATCAGCATCCAGCTCCCCCACCGTTTCCACTTGCCCTGCATCAGCGCCGTTGTAGCGCACCAGCTGGTCAGCGACGGGGTCAATGCCGTAGAGCGTTGTTTCCAGGGCACCCGAATAATTGTTCGAATAGGCAATGGCATGAACGTTAGGCGTAGCCCGTCCGCGTACCGGATTTGAACGGTTATCCAGCGACCCGGTGTACGGGTCCAGGCTCACATTCTCCCCTTTGTCGGTCACTAGCCGCGGACGATCGGTTACCGGGTTAAAATCGAAACCAAAGGCATTGGCCGAAAAGTCGGCTTCCACCTCCGTTTTTACATTCACAATCGTGGGTTTCCCATTTGTATTTAAGTCCAGATTGACGGCATAGAATGTCCCTGATCTGGCCAACGCATAGAGCTGCCCGGTTGCGGGTCGAAAGTCGATTGCGATTATTTTTTCGTCGGGATCCCTGGTTACCACCCGCAATACCCGCGACGAGGCGAGCGGACGAGCCACGTCAATTTCGTAGATTAGGTTATCGTCAGTAAGCGCGTAAAAAATCCTTTCGTCGAGGGAACGGGGAAATTGCCCGGGATCGACAGGACCTTCGTGATCCTGGCAGGAGTTTATCAGGATGGCGACCAAGAACGCGGCCGCGATGCGAATGCATTGCATGGATATAGGCATAGCTTAAATGTGCTCTTGGATTTAGATTTCAGTAATTGTATTTAAATACGCTCCCAACGTAAAGCCAACGATTTTGTAGGGAATTGTCGTGACGGGGTCGCTGACGCCGGTTTCAAGGCTCATGCGCCACAGGGTTGTTTTGCCCCGGTCGGTTAGTAATGCAAAACCGAATTCGTCGGGTGTACCACCTATGTCGAAGCCGTTGTATTTATCAAAACCGGTGGAAAGGTCGCCCACTTCCTTAAATTCCTTTCGACCGACCCGCTCATACAATTTCTTCGTTTCGCCGTCGATCGCGAATAGTTTGGCGGAGCCTTCGGGAGCGCCTACCTGGCTGTTGCCGAAGGCGATGCCGCTCGGCCCGAAGGGTTGGTCGTCGATTGTCAGAGCCCCGAATTCGGATACCAGACCGGTATTGATATCTGCCTTGAATGCATGTTTAGTGGTGTTGGCGACCATTAGCTTGTTGTCTACCGGGTCAAAATCCAGCGCGAACGCGGGATCATTGGTGAGTTCCAGCGGCATAGACAATGTAGACTTCTCAGTTGCCTCGCCAGTCATTTGATTGATGCGGTAGATTTTGCTATTGCTTGCTAACGCATATAACCTGGGTGTCACTTCAACGGAAAAATCCAGGCCGAGCAGTTTTACATTTGCAGGCAAGCCGGTTATGGTTTTGTCTACGATCAAACCGGGCGCTTTGTCTGCTCCGTAGGCTGGATTGAAAGAAATCAGATGGTTGTCAGCCGTGAGTGCGTAAGCTACCGGTGTTGGTACCGCAATGCCGATAAACTTATCTCCGTCTGGCAAGTTGCCCAACTTTCGTAATCTACCATCGCCGAGGTCGAGCACATCCAGTTCCCACCGGCCGCCTACCTGCACTGCGGCTAGCCCGTACTCCTGGTGTTTGCCAGTACGGGGCGATATATCGAAACCGCCTACGGAAGTGATGTCTTTTCCCAAATCGAGCGAGGTCTCGACGGTGTTAACCTGCCCGCTGTTGAAGCGCACCAGTTTGTCATGGGTAGGATCCAGGCCGTAAAGTGCTGCGCTTTTAGCTCCGGAATAATTGGTACCGAAAGCGATTTCTTCCACGTAGGACAACTGGTCACCCGCCGGTTGTGCGCTGCCTTCCACAATTTTGAAAGTCTCGGATTCATACCGGATAATTGCCCCGAATGCAATTAAACGGATTTCATCTGTTACGGGGTCGAAATCAAACGGTAAATAGGGAAGGACCGCCGGCTTTTCGGCTGGTTGCGGCGCCGGGTTCACCGGGTTCGGGCGGCTGATCCGGTTTGTATTTACATTTAATGCATAAAGCGTCCCATGGTCTGTTAATGCGTTAAGCTGCCCGGTAGCGGGCCGGAAATCGATGGAGATGACTTTTTC
Organism: Dyadobacter soli; assembly: GCF_900101885.1. Classification (GTDB taxonomy): domain Bacteria; phylum Bacteroidota; class Bacteroidia; order Cytophagales; family Spirosomataceae; genus Dyadobacter; species Dyadobacter soli. Next base: position 175,436 of record NZ_FNAN01000020.1, read on the forward strand.
CTTTGGGTATTGGGTTTCAATTTTAATGACCTGCCTTGGCTGGGAGGGGTTGCTGGCATCGAGCTCGTAGAGCAGGTTATTTTCTGCTAATGCAAAAAATATCCCTTCCGGCGGGCCCGGTACTTCTACCGGGTCACCACCAGAGGGCGCGTGGTCTTCACATGAATAAATCGGTAGGGCCAGTGCAACCAGCCCAAGCAACAGCTTGTTAAAAATTTTCATGGTTAATTGGATTGTGTGAATTACCCAGCCCTTAGTGGACTGCGGATTGCGGCACAAAACTATTTCCATGAGCTTGGGCTGGATACCAATAATGTTGCAATCAAGAATAGATTAGTTGCGTAAATGTCACGAATTGGCATATTCACGCGGTGAAACGCCAAATTTTACCCGAAATTTTTTGGCGAAGTATGACTGTTCCCTGAAACCAACGGAGTAGCTGATCTGAGTCAGCGTATCCGCTCGTGACCGGATCAATACCGCGGCCCGTTGAAGGCGAATGTCATTGATCAGATCAACAGGTGTGGTATCCAGCAGCGCTTTCACCTTGCGGAACAATTGGGTCCTGCTCAGGCACATTTCAGCAGCCAGTTGTTCTACACCAAATACCGGATCAGCCAGGTGCTCGCTAATGGTTTGCCGCAGCCGCATCAAAAACTTGTCGTCCGTGGATAGGATCGTGTCCGCGGGAGACGGACTGACAAGCTCTTTCTGAAATTTTTGCGCCAGGCGTTTACGTTGGCTTATCATGTTCAACACACGCACGCGCAGTTCATCAGTGGAAAATGGTTTTGAAAGGTAGTCGTCTGCGCCTGTACGAAGCCCTCTCATCCGCGACTCATCGTCCGATCGGGCCGTCAATAGTAGCACTGGAATATGGCATGTCACCTCCTGCTGCCGAATATACTCGGTTAGTGCTATACCGTCGATTCCTGGCATCATTACATCTGAAATAATCACGTCCGGTACTCGTTCAGTTGCAATTTGTAAGCCTATCTCGCCATTTTCTGCAGTGAGCACTTTGTATCGGTTTGCGAACGCACGGGCAATGAATTCGCGCAGTTCCCGGTTATCTTCTACGACCAGAATCGTTGCTTCTGTTGTGACGGAGCCCATTATTTCGTCCCGCGGGACGGCGTCGTCGTGCATTTGGCTAACGGCTGAAAAATGAGGTGACGGCTCAGAAGCAAAACGTGCGAATGTCAGTTTACTGACTTCCAGGGGTAATTGAACCGTCAGCGTTGTTCCTTCGTGCTCTCGGCTTTGCACATTGAGGACTCCCCGGTACAGCTTCACGATTTCGTTGACGAGCGCCAAGCCAAGCCCAGTGCCGGGCTGTCCGTCACTGGTAATGTGCTGTGATTGGAAGAACGGGGAGAAGATATGTGGCAGATCTTTCTCCGGGATACCCGACCCGGTATCGCTCACCACCACTTCAAGATCGCCTTCTTCATTTGTAACCTTCACCGACAGCTGCACCTTATCCCCTGATGAGGTGAATTTGAATGCATTTCCCAGCAGGTTCGTTAATATTTTTTCAAGCTTGTCCTGATCAAATGCGAACATTCCCTCAGGCACATCGATGGTTGTTTGAAAGTCGATTCTCCTGGCTTCGGCCAGCGATTCGAAGGAGGCAATGAATACCTGTAACCACTGCCTGAGCTCTCCCGTGGACACTACTATCTCCATTTTCCCTGCCTCAAATTTGGAGAGGTCAAGCAGTTGATTTACAAGTTCGAGCAATCTGTTCGCATTTCGTTTGATCAAATTCAGGTTCACCTGCCCCGAGGATCCTACTTCCTGAGTGAGTTCTTCCAAAGGCGCAGCTATCAGCGAAAGCGGTGTGCGAAATTCGTGTGAAATATTGGCGAAGAATCGAGATTTCATCAGGTCCATCTCTTCCATTTCGGCTATCAAGGTCTTCTGAATGGTCATCACCTGGCGCGCTTTCTTGTTTCGCGATTGTTGTAGCAGATATATTGCCGTTGCGGCTAATAGCAGAAATGCCGAGCCGATAATCCAGAAATTTTTCGAGGCAGTCTCAAATCGCTTTTCCTGTTTTAATAGCTGAATCTGTTGCTCGCGCTTTTCGGATTGGTACTTTTCTTCCAGCCGGGCCATTTCTTTTGTCCGCTCATCGTTCATGAGGTAGTTTCGCACTGCATAATATTTTTGGATATAGTCGCTGGCTTTTTTGTAGTTGTATTGGTGGAGGCTAAGATCCACTAACTTCATGTAGGTTCGCTGCGAGGTAATGCGGATACCCATCTGGTCAGACATTTTCAATGACCGCAGCAGCAGCGTCTCGCTCTCGGCTAGCTTACCCTGCAGCATGTATACCTTACCCAGATTGGCCAGTGCATTCGTTTCGCCATTCTTGTTTCCACTTATGTGTGCACTTGCCAACGCCTGCGTAAAATACTGACTGGCATTGGCCAGGTCTGGCGGATCACCGCTCATATATACCTCCCCTATGTTTGAAAGGATCAATGCCATATAAAATGACATTCCTACCTCCTGAGCTATTTTTAAGCTTTCGAGATAGTATTTCAGCGCGCCGGATCGGTCTTTCTGCCGGATACGCATCCCACCTTCGCCGTTCAATGTTTTGGCGAGCAATACCTTGTTGCCGGTTTCACGCGCGCGCATTTCTGCCTTGCGGTAAAAGCTACCTGCTTTTGCAAAATCCTCCTGATCCAGGTAAGTAAGGCCCATTACCCGATAGCTTTCGCCTGTGAGTGCACGAAAGCCGTTACGCTCGGCAATAGACTCTGCCCGTAATGCGCACGCAATGGCGAGCTCCGCCTCGTTGGCCAGGCTGTGAATGAGCGCCAATTGGTTATGCGCACGCGCCTCACCGTAAGCATATCCGCGTTTGGCGGCCAGCATAATTGCATCTCGCGCATATGCAGATGACTCCGTTTGATTCACACCGAAGTAGTAATGACTTAGTTTGAGGTAGAGGTTCACACGCACCGTATCTTGTCCGCGATGCCGGGAAAGCACTCTCAGCAGGCTGTCGGGCTGCTGATTTTGGGCATAAGAAGGTGATGTATTCAACAATCCTGCAATTACCAGCATGATTGCGATATGGTTCTTCAATACATAGTCTGCCTGTAATGCATGACGAACGAACCAGTCGATGTTAAGGCGATGGAAAGGTGAGCGATATATGGTCATTGAAAACGTATGTGGTACTGGGGCAGGTTGCCTATTCTCAAAGTACGTCAAATATGTGCTTTTACTTTCCTAATGCGTTGATATACAACATTTGTTTTCTTTGATGCAACATTTGTCGCACTCCCCGCACTTATGAGAAGGGGTTTCTACTTGACTTTCAGCATTCGGTTTAATGTCGAGTTCCAGTTGATGAGCACATCAATGACGAAGTAATCCCGCAAATTGCTTTTCAAACTGGTACGAATAATCCTTTTTACCACACTCTTATGCACTTCCCCGGCCTCCCGGACCCGTGGAAGAAATTGCAATGCCACCAAAGTCAGTACTGCCCCGATCAGGAAAAGGAAATTCCATTCGTGTAACAGCAATAAGCGGAAGGATTTTTGCAGGTTCGGACCACTCCATTCCGCCATTACGCGAAGTTGCCTTAATGTGTAATAATCAGCCAGATAGCCGCCGATCAGCGGGGCAAGTGACGAGAAAACAGAAGTGATAATGTTTTTAACCGACAAATAAACAATCGCCTCGCGAGAGGGAGCCAGTTTCAGGCCTATGTTGGTTAGCGCGAGGTTGGTGCCGGCATTAGCGGACCCGCTGATAATATGGATCACCGCCAGAAGTGCCACGTTAGAGATCAGATTCGTATAAATTCCAACAAAGCACCAGGCAATCACGCACGCTGAGTAAAGCGGCGCACATATCGAAATGATCGTTTTGTTACTGTACCGGTCCGCAAATTTGCCCCAGAATCCAATAGTGAAAATGCTCGATAGCTGGCTTAAAATCGTCAGCGGAATGATGTAAGTCAGCGTCAGTCCCAGCGTTTTTAACATATATACGGTAAAAAACGGCGTGGCAATATTAACGGCGAACAGCCAAAGTGAGTTGAATACCAGTAATCGCTGGAAATTGTTGTCTTTCAGTGGCTTCACAAACATTTTCAGGATATTCTCATTCGGCAGATAGGATCTTGGCTCAGGCACCCTGGCGAGTAGGGCAACTGCCGCCAGTCCGGCGATCCCGGCCATCATAAACATGGTCGCGTACACATACAGCTCGTATTGCGGTGCATTTCGGCGCAGGTAATCTATCGAAATTGCAAGAATGATGCTGAGTATCACATTCAGTGTTTGTGCATAGCGGCTCCGCTTGGAGAAAAAAGTGCCCAACATATCGCCGGGTATCAGGTCTTTCATCCAGGCGTTCCAACTCGGGCCCGCAATAGAGCCAAAGAAATAGTAGAAGAACAGAAAGAATAGCAGCAGGTTTACCGGTGCGTTCGCGCCAAAAAAGAACGGCATTGCACCCAGTAACACCATTGGAATGCGGGCCAGAATGCAGCAAATGACCGAAACAGCTCTCCGGTTGTTGTATTTACGGATCAAAAACACCGACAAAAGCTGAAAAATATTGGTGAACGTCGGCAAAGAGGCAAGCAGGCCGATCTGAAAGTTGCTTGCACCAAGCAGTACAGCAAATGCCACCATAAAAGTCCCACCGGCGAGTGTTACCATCGCTTCGGTAGTCATTCCTTCCTTGAGAACGGTATTCAGGCCGTTTTTCACTTCCTCAGGAGTAAGCGTTTCTTTCGGTGTAAAGATCACAATGCTGGAAATTGATGATGCGGGAACTGTCTAAAATCCATACCAGCGACGCGGATTGCGCCCGGCACGATTTTATATAAAGCTACGGCGCAATTGCTTTTGGATTAAAATAAATCATCAAGCTTCATTCATCATCAAACTCTACCATAACTGCATGAAAATCGGGATTATCGCTCACCTGAAATATCCAATTAACAAACCTTTCATGGGCGGATTGGAAGCTTTTACGTACGACATTTGCCAGCGGTTGCTTGCGCGGGGGCACGACGTGTTGTTGTACGCCTGCGCCGGTTCGGACCCCATCCTTAATGTGCGGCCGATCCTTTGTGAGGACGACTATCACCCCATCACATCTTCGCAATTTACCTCCCGTCAACTAAGCACGGAATATATTTCTACACATCACGCCTATGTGGAATTGATGCAGGAAATAGACAAGGACGAGCTGGATGTGATTTTTAATAATAGCCTCAATTATGTCCCTATTATGATGTCCGCGCTCGTGAAAGCGCCCATGGTTACTGTGCTGCACACCCCGCCGATCTTCGAGCTGAAAAACGCCATTCGTCGCGAGCAGTATCACGGCCGGATAAAGTATGTATCTGTTTCAGCAAGTAATGCGCGAAACTGGAAGGATTACGCGCCGCAATGCAATGTCATTCATAATGGTATCGATTTGGCGGCATGGCAGTTTTATCCTGAAAATGACGGTGGCTACATCATGTGGTTTGGTCGGATACATCCCGATAAAGGCCTGCACCTGGCTATTGAAGCAGCCAAACTTGCCGGCAAAAAAATGAAAGTTGCAGGTGCCATCAGCGACGCCCATTATTATGAAACCGAGATATTGCCACGTCTTGATGAGTCGATCGAACTGCTTGGGCCATGTGATCACAGACAGCTCAACGAGCTGATCGGCCATGCAGAGGCGGCGGTCATCACACCTTGCTGGGAGGAGCCTTTCGGGTTGGTGGTTGCGGAGGCACTTGCCTGCGGGACGCCCGTGGCCGGAATCGCAAAAGGCGCATTGCCCTACCTGCTCGATGAGCGGACGGGCAAATTATGCAGCGGGGACAATGTGCAGGAATTGGGAGATTGCATCCTTGCTGCCGGGCAACTGGATCGTTTGGACTGCCGGCAACGAGCGGAGGAACTGTTCGATGTAGAAAAAATGGTGGACAGTTATGAAGCTTTATTCAATAAAATAAGCATCGGGAAACGCGAAATGAAGATCAAAGCGGATGTCAGCTAATTTTGCTTTCTACATTCACCATCACGGTTCGGGACATCTGATGCGGGCATTGTCGATCGCCTCGCAGCTAAAAGATTCCCGGGTTACGTTCCTTGGCAGCGGCTTGTCCCGATTTGCCGATGTTATTCCAAAGCACATTCATTGCATTGCGCTTCCCGAGGATGTTGCGGGACCGGCAGACGCTTCCGCATCACTTTTGCAGCTGAGCTTTCTGCATTATGTGCCGATGAATGTTGAAAAGGTGGCGAGGCGCTCGGCGGCAATTTCAGCGGCATTGCAGGCATTATTTCCTGTTATTCTGATCGTAGATGTTTCAGTGGAGGTGACGTTGCTTGCGACTTTGTGCGGAATACCGACGGTGGTTATCCGCCAGAATGGCGATAGGGATGATATGGCGCATTTGCATGCTTATGAATGCGCGCAATTGCTGATCGCGCCATCGCCGGAGCATTTAATGAACCCTTCAAAACACGATTGGGTGAATCAGAAGACCTTCTTTTCAGGAGGATTTTCCAAGTACCTGGGAAGCCAGAAATTTCCGCAGCAAACAGACCGTGAAACAATTGGCGTTATCGTGGGGTCCGGCGGAACCTCGCTCGATGGGCGCATTATCAACGCTTTGGCTACACAATGCGCCGACAGGTCTGTGCTGGTAATCGGAAATGTCATCAGAATGGAGCAGGTTTCGGCTTCCAACGTAGTTTTTTACGGGCAAATCAGTGATCCGGCATCTGTTCTTGCACAGTGCGAAATAGTCGTTGGTAATGCGGGTCACAACACCGTTATGGAAATGGCCGATCTGGGGAAGAAATTCGTCTGCATACCAGAGGGGCGCCCTTTTTACGAGCAGTTGCGCAAAGCCGAATTGTTGGGGCAAAATGAAATGGCATTGGTTGTTATGCCGGAGGATTTGGAAAATGCCAACTGGAAGGCAATCATCAGTAAAGCCGGAAATTTACGGGACGATCGCTGGCTAGGCGTGATTGCCAACTCGGCATTAGCCCATATAGCACAGCGGATGCGGGAACTTTGGGAAAGCAATTTTTCCAAAAAGTTAACCTGACTTCAGCGCTGCTTCGACTTCTGTTTTTGTGGGTTTGCGTAAAATCCTGATCTGGTCATTTTCCCATGCGATCAGTCCGGCGTTAACGAATTTTTTTAACCAGCCTTCCATGGGCCAGATTTGCCACTTTTGGTAAAACTTGCGGGCATTCAAAAGGATATCCTCAAAGTGATTGAGAGGCGGGTCATAGCTCGCGTGGTATTGGTGATAAGCCACAGCCTCGGTAACGCTGAGCGGAACACCCTTTTCCCTGGCCATAAATCCAAAGTCCGTATCCTCCGCACCATAGCCGGTGAATTGGGTGTCGAAGCCACCGATACGGTCATACACTTGCCTGCTGCATGCGAAATTAAGCGACCAAAAAAGCGCATAATCTACCTCATGTAAATCGCCCCTCACCGGATCAGGTGAGCTCATTTCCCACATTTGTGAAAGAAAATCCATTTCTGAAACAGCGCCTTTCCGAAGGTATCGCACCGGCCCGATCCATAAATGATCGGATTTCCGGCAAGCATTGAAATAGCGCTCGACCAGGTCTGCCGAAGGAATGCAATCCACATCCAGGAAGATCATGCACGGGTAGGAGGTCTGTTTTGCAGCGAAATTCCTGGCGGCGGCTAGCGGCAATTTTTCGTCGGCATCGAACCGGTACGAGCGGATCGGAAAATGTTCGGAATGAAGCTCACTGGCAGGCTCATTCATATTGACGATTACAAGTTCCGAAGGAAAACGCGTTGCACGCTCCAAACCCAGCACGAGGTTACGAAGTGCAACATCCCTCGATTTGACGATGGTCAGCACGGAAATCGGTGTGTTTTTCATTGCTGAAATTTAGTACTATTTCCATTCCAGCATCTAATCCGGTTAGCATCCTCATACCCGGGCGTTCTAACCCTATTAAGTAATGTGCCATATGAGGCCATTTCATCATGTTCTACTTTTTGGGCTGCCACACGCTCGTCCGTTTGGGTTTTGTGAAGATCAAAAGCAGGTCTTAATTCTTCCGAGGTTGCATTTTTGGACATTTTTCAAAGCTTTTCGCCGGCTAAAAAACGGAAGGTGAGAATGCTATGCAATTTCAGCAATTACCATTTGTGACGTAAGTGCGAAGCGTTTGTAGGTTTGCCAGTGCGTCACCCGCGGTATTGTTAAAATAGATGTAAACCTTCTTACGCGCCTGGTGCCACTCTTGGACGTAGCCAGCGTATTCATGCAGCAGACCTTGATCATAACTTCCCCGGTAGTTACCCTCAGGCCCATGAAACCGAAGGTAAATGGTCTCCGATCTGAGAGGCTCCAATGTTGATTGGCTACCAGCTTTGTCGTGATAGACCATTGTGGCATTGTAAGCATCTAAGAGGTCGTAACTTTCCTGTCGGTACCAGGATTTGTCCCTGAACTCGATGGCCACCGGCCATTCGTCGTCGGTTTCTTGCTGCAAATTCGAAAGTAATTCGCCCAATTGGGACAGGGACGAGAATTTTGTGGAAGGCGGTAACTGGACCAGGATGCAGCCGCGATTGTCGCCGGCTGATTTAATAACGTTTGCAAATGCGCTGAGATCGCTTCGATTGAAGGTGATGCCTGAGTTGTGCGTTAGCTCCTTCCATAATTTGAAAGTAAAGCGGAAATTTTCCGGCACCGTCCCGCTCCAACGTGCAACCGTTTCGGGCTTGGGCAGCTTGTAAAAGGTTGAATTTACTTCTATCGAATTGAAGATGTGCCCATAAACCTGCAGGCGGCTTTGCCCGTCAAATTCAACCGGATAGTTCGCCTGATTTTTGAAGGGCAAGACAATGCCACTGGTGCCGATATACAAGTCGGTAGTTTCCATTACTATCAGATTTTAAAAGAGCTGCGATACCGCGACTGCCGGTGCTTCGTGGATGGATTTTCCAACTCCGATGTTGTTTTGGCGGAAATTGTGCTAAAACCCGTGCCAGGATCATCAAGGACATTGCAGTCGAGGTGGTTTTAGGCAATGATCAGTTTGATAACACCAGAAAGGACAAGCGCAACTCGTTCTGCCAGGCCGGTCGTCATTACTGGGATGTTTGCCCGACTAGAAAAATAACTCAAATGAACTATTTTACCGAACGTTCGGTTTGGTTGTCATGGGCCGGAGAAATTGGGGCCTCAGGCAAGAAATAAAAGATGACCAATTAATCGAGTGGCTTTTGCTCACGTTCAGGTCAGTGCGCTGTGACGGTACCAAACATTCGGTAAGTATGTTTTAATAGTTTTAATCAAAAAGAAAAATGAGATGAAAAATGACACAAAAACGGCCTTGATTATCCTTTCCGACCCTAACGCCGGGTCAGATGATGCAAATGGTAAATTGTTCAATGCGCTGGCGGCAGCTTATGATTTCAAGCAAGCCAACCAGGAGGTTACCATTCTGTTTCAGGGTGCGGGAACACGTTGGCCGGCATTGCTGGAAGACACGCAAAATCCTTTTTATGCATTGTTCGATGCTGTCAAGGATAAAGTTCAGGGTGTTTCATGCGGATGCGCGGATGCCTTTGGCGCCGACGCTTCCGGCTACGATCTGATCACGACAAATGCGGTACCTGGAACCTCGGGCCTGCCCAGCTTCCTCAAACTGCAACAGGACGGTTATCAAATTATCACCTTCTAAGGAACATTCACCAGACATTCGTCAGCAGGTCTTCCGCTGACGAATGTCACTTCCTTCTTTGCTCATGGACAACCCATTTCATTCCGGTGAACTGCGCGTGCAAGCGCAAGCCGGTGAAGAGCAGATCGCACGGCGCAACGGCCAGCTTATTGCCGACAGGATACCCAATGGCGCACTTAAATTTGTTGATAAACAGCCGTTCCTGATAGCTGCCAGCCTGGATGAGCAGCACGATATCTGGGTATCGGTGCTTGCTGGCAAACCCGGTTTTGTCAGAGCTGATAGCCCGGGGTTGGTCCGCATTGAAACTGATCAGCTGGTATCGGCCCGCGATGATATATTCTGGCCCAACCTGGCCCAACACCCGGCAATCGGCTTACTTTTTATCGAGCCCAGCTCCCGAAGAAGGTTAAGGGTAAATGGCCTGGTGACCCGGGAGGCCGACAGGTCAGGACTTAATGTACACGTTCAGGAAGCTTTTCCTCTTTGTCCCCGGTACATCCAGCGAAGGGAGGTGGAACTCACCGCTCCGGCAGAACACGCACACTCCGCTGCGGAAACCGGAACGCATTTAACCGACGAGTTAAAAGAATGGGTTCGTGGGGCGGATACGTTTTTTGTGGGTAGCGCCCATGATCCTGACCACATTGATGCCTCGCATCGAGGTGGTAATCCCGGATTTGTCCAGATCCTTGATGATCAAACACTGCTGATTCCCGATTTTAATGGGAATAGCATGTTTAACACGCTGGGAAATTTATCGGTAAACCCCAAAGCCGGGCTGCTATTTGTAAACTTTGAAACCGGTGAGAGCTTACAATTTACCGGGCATGCCGACCTGCTTTTTTCAGAACCCGGATTAAACGACCTCACAGGTGGAACGGGGCGCAACTGGAAATTTCATTTGCACAGCTGGCGCCGCCAGGCGAGCCTGACCGGATTGACGTGGACCTTTTTGGAGTATTCGCCATTCAAGTAAAGGTTTTCAGCCCCGGAAGCGATCCTATTTACAACCCTGCATTTCAATGATGAAGTAACCTTTCGCTTCGATTGCGCTGATTATTTCCGGTGTTGCCTGCTCTATGTGACAGAAGCGGCATTCCTCCGATGCAAGGGCCTGGCCTTGCTGGCCCTTGGTGGACAGATATTGCTGGCCGTAGTGATAAATTTGTGCACGCTCGTCAAGCTCTTCCGGAACCAGGATATCAAAGTGCATTAGCGCACCATCCTTTTTCGTGACATAGGTATCCCAAACTGCGATTTTCATGATCTCTGAAATTTAAATTGAAACAAAACACAAGCAGCTGTCCCAGAACGGAATGTGTGAACTGATTAACTGCCTGTGTATACAACTACTGGTTTAACACTCAACGCCTGGCCCGGTGGCCGGTAATTATCATTTCACCGATAACCTGCGCGGAAGTGATTTTATAATCTTCAAAGGTTCCGTCGATTTTGCCATGACAAACTTAATTAGGACTTCTAACAATGTTGGCTGGACCAGTTTCCTTTATCTTTTCTGGACTAGCTGGCGTTACTGAACGAGTTTGGAAGTGAGGAGCTTCTGCGGTGCAGTCGGAGCGCTGGACTATCACTATTTGTTAAAACTGTACTATGGTCGCATGCCAGTTATAAAGTAGCTTTGTCATTGACAATCAAGCTATAACACATAAAGCACATGGACGACCCTGTAATTGATAACCTGACCCACATCCTGGACCGAATAGCCAGCGCCTGCAAAGCAAGCGGCCGGCCGGCGGACTCGGTAAAACTGTTGCTGGCCACCAAGACCGTACCTGCCGACCGGATCAAAACGGCGCTTTTGGCCGGACAGACTTTGATAGGAGAAAATAAGGTTCAGGAAATCAGGGATAAGTACGAGGTGCTGCAAAGCATCCCGCATCAAACTCACTATATCGGGCATTTGCAGACCAATAAAATTAAGGATGTACTTAAATATAATGTGAGCTGCATCCAGTCGCTCGACCGTATTGACCTGGCTGAAAAACTTGAACAGCGGCTCGCATTAGAAGGCAGGCATATGGATGTGTTCATTCAGGTAAATACCTCTTTCGAGGATAGCAAGTTCGGGGTCGCGCCGGAAGAAGCGCTCAACCTGATCAGGCAAGTGGCCCTGTGCGAACACCTGCACATCAAGGGCCTGATGACGATTGGTCTGTTTAGTGCTGACAACGAGCAGGTACGAAAGTGCTTCCGATTATTGAAAGGCATTCAATTACAGATTAACAGTGAAAATATAGCCGGGGTCGAGATGACGGATCTCTCGATGGGCATGAGTGGTGATCTGGAAATAGCCATCCAGGAAGGGGCAACGATCGTACGGGTGGGTACGGCCATATTTGGTCAGCGGATCTATCCTGACAGCTACTATTGGAACGAAGGCCAGGACAGTCAGCAGGTGAGTTAACAGGCTAAAAAGACTATCAAGTTGAAATCTGATGCAGCTGTCGGGCTGCCCGTCTCATTTCTTTACGGCGTAAGGTAATGAGAGATTCCCTGAAAGCACCCCGTAGACGTTATATACACCAAGCATGGGCTCCTTGCCCGTCCCATGATGATCTTCTCCGTGACTCATCTGCATGTAGCAGCTAACTGCATCAAATTTGAAATCCTTTTTGTGATGCATTCGGAATGCCGGTATTAACACCCTGATGGCTGATCCCTCCGTAATGACGTTGAAACCAGGAGAGTCGAAGTACATCGGCATCCCAGGTGCTGTTTTGGGCAATGTTACTCCTTTGTCACCGGATTTAAATTCTTTAACGCTAAGTCCTCCCGGTACCCGTTCGTCCTTGTTGAGAACGACCCAATGGGCATGCCAAATAACACCATCGTTTTCAAACTGGCCATCCGCATTTTCATCCCAGAGTGGTGTATCGTCCATGTCAGGATGTGATGTTAACGCCATCGCAACAATACCTTCGGTTGCAGAAAAGCCAATGTCTTGCGATTTCAAGGTGGTTGGAAACACGTACCCAAGCACAGGTGCCCCTTTCATGCTTCCGACCGGCGTCGGAGTAGTCTTACCAGCTTGCCCTTCTACTGTAATTTCGAAGATCAATGCATCGATCCTGCTTTCATAAGTTACTTGCGCTGCTTTGAGTTTGTAGTCCTTGTTGTTATACTTTTCCCCTGGCTTTTGAGCCGAAGCGGAAATGGCGAAATTCAATAAGAGCATCAGGATTGTGATTGAAGAAAAGTTTTTCATCGTGTTGAATGGTTTATGAATGAATAACTTTATACTTACACAATCGTGCCAATCGTGCAACATTCTTAAAATCAACAAGTTGTATAGAAATTTTGTACGTAAATTTTGTTGAAATATCAACAATGATTGAAATATGGAATTGAAATATCGCTAGTGGACTGTCGGCGGATCCAACTTTTATGCTAAACATGTCCGCCCAAAACAAAACGGCCAGCCTTCTGGGCTGACCGTTTTGAACAAAATCAATAGCTGGTATGCGTTTAAGTTAACGGAATAACTTCCTCTTTATCTATCCCCGCAGCTTCCAGGATGGTGTCTACCAATTCCCTTGTCGCCTGATTGATATGGCGGACAGACTGTTCCTTAAATCCTGCATTTACGAGTGTCCAAAGGCTACGTAACCCGACGGGTGCTTGCACTATATCCCGAACGGCATATGCGACCTCAATGGCATCAGGCTTAAACAAACCAGGCGTGAATGCTTTTGATACCGCATCCCTGAATTTTTCGATATCTCCCCGGTAATATCTGCTTGCTCCGGGATTGTTCGGTACCGGCTGGCTTCGGATAATATCGGTTGACGGAAATGCCCCCGGCTGCACCAGGGCCACTTCGATACCCGTTTCAAGGAGTTCATAGTAGTAACTCACCATCAGCGCATCCACAGCTGCTTTTGTGGCGCTGTACGTCCCCATGATTGGAATCGGCTGCCTCGCGGCAACGCTGGATAATGTTATAATGAGCCCTTTGTGCTGCTCATGCATATAGGGAAGCACAGCCTTCACCATACGATCCACGCCAATTACATTCACCTGGAAAAGCTGGTCGGTTTGCCGGGGGCTCAGCGTTTCGTTCAAACCAATGTAACTCAAACCAGAATTGTTAATCAGCACATCAATGGCCCCACCACTTGCACTTGTAATTTGTTCGATGGCAGCCTCAACCGACTCGTCGCTGGTGACGTCCAAATCGACGATGTCCAAGTGTCCGCCGTGCAGGTCTGCCCAGTCAAGCAACGCGTCGGCTGCAACGCGGTTTTTATGATAAGGATCTCGCATAGTTGCGAAGACGCGGTGTCCCTCACGTGCTAATACCTGAGCAGTCAGGCGTCCAAATCCGCCGCTACTACCGGTCAAGACAATGTTTTTCATGTACTTTGAAGGTTGATTGTGAATGATCAAAAATACATGGCACCGGTCCCGACATCAATGTACATATTCACACAGTATTTGTATGATAAGAATCTGTCTGTGAGTTGCTTCCATTGGTGAGTCGGGTTAAATAGCTGTCATCGGCAGCATTTCATAGCCCTGATAATCCCTGACAACCTCCATCGATATCCCAAGTGCTCCCGCCACACCGCGTCCATAATCCGGATCGGCTTTGTAGCAATTGCGGATATGGCGGATCTGGATGAAATGCTGGGCATCTCGGAGCGCGTCGGCTGTGTTGCCGAAAAGTGCCGCTTTCTGCTGGTCGCCCATAAGTCTGAACAGGTTTCCGGGCTGGCTGAAATAGTCGTCATCTTCGCGGTGGTCCCAGCGGGCGGCATCACCGGTGATTTTCAATGGCGGTTCCTGGTATTCGGGCTGCTCCTGCCACTCGCTGAAACTGTTGGGGAAGTAGGAAACGGCGCCCTGATAGTTGCCGTCGACACGCATCGGCCCGTCGCGGTGGTAGGAGTGGTAGGGGCATTTGGGCGCATTCACCGGGATCTGGTGGTGGTTCACGCCCAGGCGGTAGCGCTGCGCATCGCCGTACGAAAACAGGCGGCCTTGCAGCATTTTGTCGGGAGAAAAGCCGATTCCCGGTACCACCGCAGCGGGGTTGAATGCGGCCTGCTCCACCTCGGCGAAGTAGTTGGCGGGGTTTCGGCTCAATGTCAGCTCGCCCACCGGAATAAGCGGATAGTCGCCGTGCGGCCAAACTTTGGTAAGGTCGAACGGGTTGATGTGGTAGGTTTCGGCATCCTGTTCTTCCATGATCTGCACATACATGGTCCATTTGGGGTAATCACCGGCTTCGATATGGTCAAACAGGTCGCGCTGGTGGCTCTCACGATCCGTGCCGACGAGTGTAGTGGCCTGCTGGTTGGTCAGGTTCTGTATGCCCTGCTGGGTTTTGAAATGAAACTTTACCCAGTAGCGTTTTTGGTCGTTGCTGATAAAGCTAAAAGTGTGGCTTCCGAAGCCATCCATATGCCGGTAGGAACTCGGCAGGCCCCGGTCGCTCATCGTAATGGTCACCTGATGCAGCGATTCAGGTATGAGCGTCCAGAAGTCCCAGTTGTTGTCCGCGCTGCGAAGGTTAGTTCTCGGGTCGCGCTTAACGGCATGGTTCAGGTCGGGAAAGCGCAGCGGGTCGCGCAGGAAGAACACCGGCGTATTGTTGCCCACCAGGTCCCAAATGCCTTCCTCGGTGTAAAACTTGATCGCAAACCCGCGGATATCCCGCTCGGCATCCGCAGCACCGCGTTCCCCGGCCACGGTCGAGAAGCGCACGAATACATCCGTTTCCTTCCCGACTTGTGAGAAAATATTCGCCCGCGTGTAACGGGTAATGTCATGTGTAACCCGGAACGAACCGTACGCGCCCGAACCTTTGGCATGCATTCGCCTTTCCGGGATCAGTTCACGGTCGAAATGCGCCATTTTTTCCAGGAACCAGGTGTCCTGCAATAAAGCAGGCCCGCGTTGACCGGCGGTGAGTGTATTGAGGTTGTCGGGTACCGGCGAGCCTGTGCGGTTCGTTAATTTGTAATTTTCCATGTCATCTTTAATAGAAAATGCTGATTGAATTTGAAAACTATTGACTTGCAGATGTGAAACTATCTATGCCGGCACTGAATAAACTGATACAGTTTCGAGAATAATAGCTAGTCCAGTTGCCAGACAAAAACCTTAGGACAAGAATAAAAGTAGATTATGCTTAAATTTCAATCACCTCTCCGATATCAAGCAGCATCAAATCCATACCCGCTGCCTGAAACAGCTCAATAGCATTTTGATGATCAATCACTATCTGCGGGAATGTGTCAAAATGCACGCCGACGACTTTGCCCGTTTCAAGGAGCCGTGCCGCCTGGATCGCGTCTTCTACACCCATGGTAAGGTGGTCGCCGACTGGCAACACCGCGTAATCCAGCTCTGTACTTTGGCTTACCAGCTGCATGTCGAGTGACAAGCCCGTATCGCCGCTGTAATAGAAATTGCCTTCCTCGCTAACAACCGCGAACCCGCATGCAACTCCTGCGTAACTGCCGTCGGGGAAACTGCTGGAATGCTGCGCTAAAAAGCATTTTACGATACCGAAGTCGAAACCCGACTTGCCGCCGGGATTGAGCGTATGAACATTGGTAATGCCGTGGTTGCCAAACCAGGTTGTGATTTCAAAATTTGCTATAACGGTGGCCATTGTACGTTTGGCAATTGCTACCGCATCCAGGATGTGATCGAAGTGTCCATGGGAAACAACAAGATAGTCGGCATGTAATGTGTTCAGGTCGATGGAACGGGCCAGTTCATTTCCAGAGATGAAAGGGTCGAACAGGATCGTGATCCCTTTTATTTCGACAGAAAAGCAAGAATGTCCGTAATAGGTGAATTTCATGGTCGTCCGGACGTCGACGGCAGATACGGAGGCTGATGTCATCGTAGTTGTAGTTTGAGCGGATTTATGATGAACTAAGGCCTGGCTGATGCCTCGTTTATAGCTAGTACAAAGCAACGCAACGCAAGACGGCAAGTCAATGGAGATCGCCCGGTAATTCGTGTACTTCCAGGCAGCTGGTTGCTGACGGTAACTTACGCTATTTCCAGTTCCAGGTTATGCTTATCGTGCGTTGATAGCCCGATGCCAGCTGGCTGAGTATGGCACTGAAATAATTCGACAACAAATGAGTACTAATTATTACATCCGCGGGTTGAATGCGAAGTACATTTACGGTGACCAACTTCCTGTGAAATTACTTAGTTCTGTAACGATATGATATTCAATCGTTTTACTACTGGCAGGCAGGTGAAGCACTTACTTGTTCTCAATTAAAACTTCTCTGATTTTGATGAAAAAATTACTTCTGAAAACAACTTTCGGACTCTTGCTCTCGGGTCCCTTTATCACTACGGTAAATGCGCAGGTAGGTGTCGGTACTTTGACCCCTGACGCGAGCGCACAGTTGGACGTGACTTCGGAAACAAGGGGGGTGCTTGTATCCCGTATGACGTCTGCCCAGCGCATTGCTATCGCAAGCCCTGCCGATGGTCTGCTCGTATACGACACAGACACGAAAGGGTTTTGGTACCACAAAGCGGGCACCGGCTGGACACAGATCAACAATGCGACGTTGTCATTGCCCTACATAGCCAACGAGAATAATGCAGGCACTTTATTTTCGATAGCCAATCAAAGCGATGGCACTTCGCTGGAAGGCGTAAACAACAGCACTACATCAAGCATTAGCGCTGTAAGGGGCATTATTACTTCTACTGCTCCGGGGGGCTTCGCTACGGCCGTACGCGGTATCAATAGCGGTACCGGGGGGCTTGGTGTTGGCGTCTGGGGCTCACAAGAAGGTTCGGGTTGGGGCGTGTATGGCTCCACTCCTTCCGGCTTGGGCGTGTATGGCAATGCAACTGCGGCAGGTTATGGCGTATATGCCAACAGCAACACCGGCACTGGTCTGAATGCGACCAGTACGAATGGTATAGCGGCAAATATTTCCATTGTAAACAACAGTAATAATAACAACGTATTAAATGTCAGCTCGGTAGGGAATGGCGCCGTTGTCAATGTTACTACTACTGGTATTGGAGCAGGTGTGCGGAGTGCTACGAATGGGGGTTTTGGTGTACATGGCATCACCGCCGAGCAGACATCGGCGGGTATCGTAGGTGATAACAATGGTGCGGGGGAAGCCATTGTAGGCCGAACTACCAGTGACATTGCGGGCGCAATCGTCGGCCGTAACGATGGAGGAGGATATGGGGTAAGGGGATTTGTAGCAACCAGCACCAGCGGCAGTGCCATCGGCGTTTATGGACAGGTAGGGATAAACAGCAGTACCGGTCGGGCCGGCCGTTTTGAGAATTATAACGCCGATAACACAGGCAATACGCTGGAAGTGGAAACGAACGGTAAGGGAAATGTAGATAATACACAAGGTAATGCTGCATCTTTCCTGGTGGATAATGCCAGCAGCAGGGCAGCTGCCTTGAGAGCAGAGGTGAATACTACCCTAAATAACTTCGGTGCAGCGGGAGTGTTTGGGGTTTCCTCGGGTACCGGGGGTTTTGCAGGCCTGTTTCATGCGTCGAACTCTGGTGGCAATGGCCCGGCGCTGGTAGCGATAGCAGACGGCAATGGTAATGGTATAACCGCCAATGCTGGCATCGGAGGAAATGGGGTAGAAGCTACCGCAGACGGGACCGGCAATGCGATTTATGCCTGGACGCCCGCTATCAGTAATGGCAAGGCAGCTCAGTTTGCAAATTTTAATACTGCCAATACAAATCCGGTGCTTACCGCTGAAACACACAGTACCGGCAATATTGCGCTGTTTAAAAGCGGAAACCCCGCTACTGCGAATGTGGCACGTATCGATGCCGATGGAAAGGGATTTTTCAATGGCGGTACGCAGAACAGCGGGGCCGACCTTGCAGAGGCTTTTGATGTTATAAAGGAAGTGTCCGAATATGAGCCGGGAGATATTTTGAGCATTGCCACTACGAAGGACCGGACCGTGGAAAAAAGCAATGGAGCCTACTCTTCCCTGGTATTGGGTGTGTATGCAACCAAACCGGGTGTGTTGCTTACCGAAGAGAATATCGACAGCAATCTTACGGGAAAAGTGCCTATGGGTGTGGTGGGCGTGATTCCGACCAAGGTATGCAAAGAGGGCGGTGCCATTCTGCGGGGCGATTTACTCGTTACTTCAAGCATACCCGGTGTCGCTATGAAAGCTGATCCCGACAAGGTAAAGGCCGGACAAATTATAGGCAAGGCTTTGCAAAATTTTGATGATGACCAGGTGGGTAAAATCAATGTGTTTGTAAACGTTAAATAGAACCTTAATCAACCAATATTATGAAACCTTATCTGATCATTTTTGCCATAGTTCTGGCAGGCACAGCAGCGAAAGCCCAATCTGCTTTTAAAACCAACGAAAGTATTTCGAGCCAGTTAAAAAACGGCACAGTTCCCGGCCTTGTATACGGCAAAGCAGAGCCTGTAAAAAAAGGAACAACAGCAGAGCCCGCAAATATGGAAAGTTCTGGTAAGCATATCACGAATAATTCACTACCTGGCGTAGTATCCGAAAAGAAAATAGCCGGCACGAAACCGCAAACCGATTTGTCTGTACAAACTAAACCGGTTGTACAATTGGCAAGTGACAAACCTGCGGAGAGGCCCGGCCCGGTTGAAAAAGTGGTGCTGCCTAAAAGTGTTCAGTAGCTAAAATCCCGAACTAATGTAGCAATGACCTGAAAAGACATATCTTTCTACTATTTCAACACGTTGAACGCTGCGGATATCTGCAGCGTTCAACCGTGGAGGCTGGCACACTATTCAGGCGGTATCAGGCATTCCACTACACTCACCCGGCAGATCCCGGCGAATGGACCGCAGTTCAGCTTAACGAGCGCCAAATGCATGAGCTCAGTGGGGAAGAATTATGGAGCTCCCAATGCGGCTAAAATCGGCCGCCGCCAAACTTGACAGCAATTCAACTTCAAAAAAGTTCGACTGGTGGACTGATCTGAAAGTACCCTTGCGGGCGTAGATTGTAACGTAACCGGCTACACTTACATTCACTAATTTTCAAATCACATTCACATGAAGACACTTACTCTTTTTCTCACACTGGCCACACTTTTTGTCGCCGGCCGCAGCATGGCCCAGGAAAAAACGGTTACTGTTGGCGGGGCGCCGATGTATCCGTCTAAAAACATTATTGAGAATGCGGTCAATTCGAAAGACCATACGACGCTGGTAGCTGCGGTAAAGGCTGCCGGACTGGTTGAAACTTTATCAGGCTCAGGCCCATTCACAGTGTTCGCTCCGACCAATTCCGCATTTGACAAACTTCCAAAAGGAACGGTTGAAACATTGGTAAAACCGGAGAATAAAACAATGTTGACGGGTATTTTAACCTACCATGTGGTTGCCGGTAAGATGAGCGCCGAAGATTTGATGAAAGCAATCAAGGACGGCTCAGGTAAAGCGAGCCTGACTACGGTTGCAGGTGGAAAACTGACTGCTACGCAAAAGGGCAAAAAAATCATGTTGACTGATGCGAAGGGGAACGTTGCGACCGTTACGACCGCCGATGTATTTCAGTCTAACGGCGTAATCCATGTCATTGATACTGTCCTGATGCCGGAGTGACCGGCAATTGACATTTCAAGAGCTCGCAGAATTAAGGGCTTTAAGAGGCCGTCTCAAATCAATTTGGGGCGGTCTTTTGTTTTAGCCCGTTATAGAAAATTCGTTTTCCGAATTTTGTGAAGTTATGGGCAAAGTTGATCGGAATGGGCTGCTGGTAGGGCAAGCAAGCCTATCTAGGCCGCTTTTTTCCTAATATTCTGTGCTATTGCAATCAATCCCCATTCGATCTCAACCTTTTGCTTGCCACGGAGCATGAACCGGCGGAAGTTGTGGTTATTTTTAATGTTACCAAAAACAGGTTCAACATCAAAGCATCGCTTCTTTCGCTTGATGATTCCTTCTTCACTTTTCAGTAGCCGGTCTGCTTGCTGTTTTTGCCTTTCCAGATTGACATTGACTTGAATAATCCGGT
>NZ_FNAN01000021.1 GCF_900101885.1 Dyadobacter soli
AGTTGCTGGACGCATCGGTGCCAAAGCTTTTTTTTAAATCCATTTTTAGCTCCTCATTGGCCAGTTCAATCACTTTCTCGGCACATTGGTGCTTCAAACTTAGGTCCGCATAAGCCTCTTTCAAACGCCGCAATTCGGCCTCCAAACGCTTTTGTTGGTTAACTTCACCTTTCATCTCGATCCGGATTACTTTGTTGACTAAATGATCTTTACCAAATTTAATAATCCATTTCTTGATTGTCATACTTCCCTTGATCCCATAACGTCGGGATGCTTCCAGGTGGCTTAAACCTTCTTCCTCTATCTCACGGACTACTTCTTGTTTGAAACTAAGACTGGACTTAATTACCGGCCGACGTTCGTTCATTTTTCCTAATGGTTGAGTCAACCTATTTCAGGACGGGACACACCTTCCTCCCTTTCCTCCTTCCTCCTTTATCCCCTTCCTCCATCCTCCCATTCCTCCCTCTTCCTAAATCTTCCTCCCCGTATTAATTACATTAACCCCATTAAACTGCGTCGTTGAGCTTCCGTGGGAGACGGCGCTGATTTGGGCGGGCTGGCCTTTGCCGTCGAAAAACGATCCGAATGTGCGGTAATCGTCCTTGTCGCAAAGCTGCACACATGAGTTCCAGAATTCCTGGGTGTTCGACTGGTACGCCACGTCTTCGAGCATTCCCGTGATTTCGCCGTTTTTGATCTCGTAGAAAACCTGGCCGCCAAACTGGAAGTTGTAACGCTGCTGATCAATCGAATAGGAACCTCTGCCTACGATGTAAATGCCTTTTTCGACACCCTTGATCATATCCAGCACGCTGCGTTTTTCAGTACCCGGTTTCAGGCTGATATTCGGCATGCGCTGGAACTGAACGGAGCTCCAATCGTCGGCGTAGCAACAGCCGTGCGACTCCTTTTCGCCCAAAATCTGCACCTGGTCGCGGATTGCCTGGTAGTTGACCAGAATACCATCCTTAATAATGTCCCATTCCTTGCAGGGAACGCCCTCGTCGTCGTAACCCACCGCACCCAGTGTGTTCGGCTGCGTTTTGTCGGCCACGATGTTGACGAGCTTGCTGCCGTAGTTGAAATTCTTCGTTTTCCATTTATCCAGCGTCGCGAAGCTGGTACCGGCGTAATTGGCCTCGTAGCCCAGCACGCGGTCGAGCTCGGTCGGGTGCCCTACCGACTCGTGAATGGTAAGTCCGAGGTGGTTCGGATCTAAAACCAGGTCATATTTGCCCGGCTCCACCGATTTGGCGGTCACTTTTTCCTTTGCCTGTTTCGCGGCCGCAATCGCGTCTTCCACCATGTCATAGGAATTGCGGTAACCCACCAACCCATTCGGACCGGCGATTTTTTCACTTTCGAGGCCGTCGAGGTACTCGTAGCCCATACCCATCGGCGAGCTGATCGCGTCGCGGGTTTTGAACTTGCCGGAAGTCTTGTCGGTCACGGTTGCCGTGAACGTCGGCCAGATCCGATGTATGTCCTGATCGATGAACGAGCCATCGGTAGAGGCAAAATATTTTTGTTCGTTGATAAAAAACAGTGTGGAAGCCATAAAATTGGCACCATTGTCCATAGCGGCGCCGTTGACCTTCATCAGCAGATCTATCTTTTCCTTTACGGGAATTTCAAAAGCATTCCTGGTCAGCGGCGTTTTCCATGTTTTGTCGCCCACACCTTTCTGCGCCGCGAGTACCACCGGTTCTTTCTGGAATTTTGAATTGGCTTTCGCGATGGCCACGGCGGTGGCGGCACATTTGGCGATACCGTCGGGAGTGACGTCGCTCGTGGCCGAAAAGCCCCAGGTACCGTTGGCGATCACACGGATACCGATGCCGTAAGATTCCGCATTGACGATATTCTGAACCTGTTTTTCGCGGGTGAACAGGTATTGCTGCAAATAGCGCCCGATACGAACGTCGGTGTAAGATGCGCCCTTGTCGCGGGCTGCATTCAATGCGGTTTCGGCAAGTTTTTTCTTGGCTGCGGCATCGAGCCACGGTTCGAGCAGGTGTGCTTCGGGTACAGGGCTTCCGATGACGGGGATTTCGGGAAGCATCATAGCGCCCAGCCCAAGGCCCGACATCTGCATGAAGTGTCTTCTTTTCATTTGGTTAAATGGTCGGATATTGAATCTCCAATGTAATCAATATAACCTCAACAAATATTCGTGTGGCAATTTTTTTGTGGGAGGGAGGGGTGTAAATGGGAGCGCCGGAAGCTGGTTTGGGCTTCCGGCGCGGTTGATTGGTGCGGTCGGAGACCGCAGGGCGCTCGGACGTAGTCGGAGACTACGCCCAACTTTTAGCTACGCCTAACTTTTAGCTACGCCCAACTTTTAGCTACGCCTAAGTTGGGGTCATGCCTGGGTGTGACTATGGCCTAAGTTTTTATTCGCGAATGTGAGTGATTCGGATTCGCGGCTACACTTAATGTTGCACTGCTGTAATCGTACCTAGTACAATCGGGATATTATCAGCGTCCGGAGCTGCTGTTCGTCCCATGGCTTGTTAACGTAGCTGTGAAAATAGCCCTTACCGGCGGCCCGGCGAAACTCTTCCGTATACGCATTACCCGTGAGCAGCACACGCATGCTGGACGGATATTGATCGGAAGCCAGTTTGAGAAATTCAAGCCCCGTCATGTCGGGCATCTGATGGTCAGCGAAAATAACGTCGATTTCGTGCTCGTCGAGGATTTTCAAGCCTTCCTCGGTAGAATTGGCCAGGTAAATCTGGGCATCTCTCCGGAAAGTCGCTTTGAAGGAATTCAGATTATTGATTTCATGGTCAACATAAAGGATGCTCATAGTTATTAGATCGATCGGGGGTTACTACAAAGCAAATTTATGAATTAACTCCTTACCCGGAACAAAATCCCGGAGCGCGTAAAACAACCGAAAGCCTCATCAAATTCCCAAAGTTACCACATTTCGACCCCGCGCAACAGAAAACACCTCACTGTCAGTATTTTAACAGCAAAGATTTTATTTAGCGGTAGAACTGATTTTAAATGAAACGTTAAAAAATAATTAGAACAATCATTCAACTTTGACCATAACGCGTTTTCAGCAGGTTCATCATGTGCACATTTACGTCCCACTGGCTTACCAGGGGCATCTGGGTGTAGGGCATCGACGGCATGTAGGGGGCGGGGCCAAATTCGGTGGTAATGGTGAGTGTAGTGCCATTTTGCGCGTGAAGGGCGGCGATACGGTCCCACCAACCGAGGTGTGCATTCAGAACTTCCTCCCACTCGGGTGCGCGCGGGTCGTTCACCTGCGGACCTTCGGGATGGCCTACGCGGCTGTGAATGTGATCGGTACGGGAAATGGCGAGGGCTACCTCGTCGGGAAGATCGGCCAGGAGCGATTCATGGACGGCGCACCAATGCGAAATGTCGAGGGCAATGCGGAGGCCCGGATCGGATTGCAGGTAACCCATGGCGATATGGGCTGCGAAAAGGCTCTTGCCCCGGTGCGTTTCGTGAATGATAGGAATGCCAGATTCGGCGGAAAGCTTCGCCGCAAGCGCAAAAAGCCTTTGATTTTGGGCGGCATTGAAATAATCCTTGCCCGTCTGACAGTTGATCAGCACCGGCTTCGCGGCCATCAGGTTACGGAGGTATTTTTCATAGTTGGCAGCATGCTCGTCGATGTTTTTCTCAAACGACTGCCAGTATTGGCCGATCAGCCGGAGATCATGAGCGGCCAGCGTATCCAGTATCGTTTGTTTTTCAGTTAAATCAAAAGGCAGCGCCATTTCGACACCGTCGTAGCCGGCTGCTTTTACATTTTTACAGAAAGTATTGAACGGAAGGACATTCCCCCATTCCGGCGCATAGAATTGGATGTTCATTTGATAAGTAATCAGCCCTTTTGCAATAGTTTTTCAATTTCCTCCAAAGACTTGCCTTTGGTTTCGGGAACGCTGGTTTTCACAAAAAAGAAGTAAACCAGGCATATCACCCCGTGGATCAAAAAGGTGACCGGCATGCCGAAATACTGGTTCATAACCGGAAACAGGGCTGTTGTGAAGAAATTGGCGATCCATCATGCAAGAGTCGCCACCGCCATGGCATTACCGCGAATTGCCGCTGATCGGCCAATTATTCATTTCGAGAATGGGGTACTATCCGAAAGCATTGCACCATTATTACCAGCGCCCTAGCGGCATTTCGCAGGCAATCCTGCTGTATTGCACCGATGGCCAGGGCTGGATCGAGCTGGGCGACAACATCATGCAGGTGCATCCGGGCGAAATCTTCATCCTGCCTACTGAGATGCCCCATTCTTACGGTGCAGATCAGAAAAATCCATGGAGCATTTACTGGATGCACCTTGCGGATCAATGAAGTGGCGTCCGCAATCGGGATCGACGATCCGTTTTATTTTTCGAGACTTTTCAAACAGCAAATGGGCCTGTCGCCGGCGCACTACCGAAAAAATAAGGGCGTAGAACGGCAGTAAAAATTGCCGCCGCCCGGATTATTAAGCATATTAAGACCTAATCTAATCACCATCGGACATGTTCAGAAAAATCCTGCTCGCCCTTCTGGCCGCATTCATCATCATCCAGTTTATCCGCCCGGAAAAGAACCTTTCCGACGACCAGTCGATGAACATCGCGACGAAATATGACGTCCCGGCCGACGTGAAGAACATCCTGGAAGTGGCGTGTAACGATTGCCATAGTAATAAAACCGTTTATCCATGGTACTATAATATCCAGCCTGTGGCATGGTGGATGAACAACCATATTGAGGACGGCAAGCGCCACCTCAACTTCTCGACATTCACTGGCCTGTCCATTGCCCGGCAAAACCACAAGCTGGAAGAAACCGTGGAAATGGTGGAGGACGGTGCCATGCCGCTCGAATCGTATACCGCCTTGGGTATGCACGGGGATGCCAAGCTCACTACCGCCCAGCGCGAGCGCCTGATCCAATGGGCCAAAGCGCAAATGGACACGCTCAAAGCAAAATATCCGGCCGACAGCCTTGTTATGCCTAAAAGGAATCCGGCTCCCGCACAACAGTAGTTCATGCAAGTAACGGGCAGCCGTGCATTCGTTTGTGGCTGCCCGTTATCGCTCAGTTTTTAAAGATGCGTTGCATAAAAAGCTTTTCGCTTCCTTTCTCCACACGCATTAGATACATTCCTCTGGCCACATTTGAAATGAGCAACCGGCCACTTCCATCCATTTCGCGGCGCATTACTTCCACCCCCGCCATATTAATGAGTGTTACAGTCGCGGTTCCGGTGTGCGGAGGCATTTGGAGATCTACATAATCGCTCAGCGGATTGGGGCCGATGCGGAATGCGACGTCGCCGTTGCGATATAACGCGATGATTTTGGAATACTCGAACTGCCCATCGGTATCCACCTGTTTCAGACGGTAATAAGCGGTAATGTTCGGCAGCTCGGTGTCGGTGAATGTATAATGCCGGGCTACGGCGGTGGTGTTGTGCCCCTTCAATTCCCCTATCATACTGAAATCGACGCCATCGGTCGAGCGCTCGACTTCGAAACGCTCATTATCGGTTTCCGAAACGGTTTTCCAGTACAGCTGAGCCTGGCCATTGTCCAGCTCTTTGAGATAAAATTCGGCCAGTTCTACGGGCAATGGGTCTTCAATCGGTAATGTTGAATGCGCGAGCAGGCGAATGTACGCGGCCTGGTAATAGATCGCCGGCTCGGTGATTTCCCAGCTGTTGGTGGGCCAGCCGGTGTTGAAATCGAGGTAACTTTTCTGGCGCGGCTGACCGAACGGCGGCGACTGACTACCGATCGTATAATCGGCGTTGGGACCACCCACCACATAACCCGGCGCCGGACCGTTCGGCGACGTCAGGGCATTGTCGTAAATAGTACCGTCGTTGAACCAGGTGTGGTAAATCTCGTTGGCGCAACGATCCCCACCCACCGCATACATATTCGACAAATACACCATTCCCTGCGGGTTAATCCCATGGAAATAATGGATTTGTTCCGCGGCCTTGCGCGTGAGGCTCGCCGCATTGCCCAGCCCCGCTTTGAGCATCGTGCGGTTTACATTCGCGTAGTCGGCCTTGGGCATGTTACTGCCCCAGTGGTACGACCAGTCGGGCATGAATGCGCGGTAGAGATCGGCGGTCGTCCAACCGAAGAAACCATTCCAGTTGCCATTCACAGCCGTTCCGGCCGAATTAAGTATCGCTGTGGCGACGGTCGGATTGGCGCCCGGCAGTTTGGCATAGCGCAGCAATGCATCCTGCAATTCGGTAGCATCCACGCCCCAGTAACCTGAGCTCATCACATCGGTACCTGCATAATTGTCGACCAAAAATTGGTTGTAAACCGCATTGCCAGTCCGTTCAAAAAGGTAAATCGCCGCAATCACCATCATACTGCGCTGCGGCCCTACTGCCACATCCGCATCTCCCGACACAATGCTGCCGTCGTCGCAGTTGGTTTGGAGTGTATTTGCATTAAAAAACGGCAACACATAATTGAAACAGCTCACTGCTTTGGCTTCCAGCGTCCCCGCGTACGCAGCGAGCGAGGGCATGCCCGCGTACACGAGCGCCGCATGCGAGAACACCGAGGCGATGGTAGCCGATGCCGAAGTGCAGGTAGGGCCATAATAGCGGCCGTCCACATTCACACTCGGGGGCGAAGAAATGTTCTCGCTGTAATTCCGGCTCCCCATTTTGTTATGCGTGGAACCGTCGGCATTGGTCATTTTGAAAAGCCAGTCGAGCTCCCATTTGACCTCGTCGAGCAGATCGGGAATGCCGTTTTTGCTTTCGGGAATATTGAAATTATCGGTAAAAACAGCCGGATTTTCCTCGTAGGCGTACAACAGATCGTGCAGCGGGCTGTGCGTGAAGGATACATATTTGTTATAATCACCGGCATCGAACCAGCCGCCGGTGAGGTTTTTTTCCAGCGTTGCATTGGTCTGGTCATACACATACCGACATTGCTGGTCCTGCAATGGGTTCATGAAATTGTTACCGTCCGTCCATTTGCTTTGCGCGTACGGAGCGGCTTTCGTCATGTTGCAGCGGTTATAATAAAACATTTTCACCGCCGCCAGCATCACATTGCCGTACGGATTGGCCACGATCTCGAAAACCGCCGACCGCTGGTTACCAGCCGGATCAAACACATAAAAGCTTCCCGAGGCCGTCAGCGCCGAAAAATCGAACCACCAGCCCTGGTCGCCGGAGTTCGCGTGGGTATTCCCGTTATTCCAAACGGTTACCGGACCAGTGAACGCCACCGCATTCGTCACGCTATTCCGCACTTCCATGGTCGAAGGAGGCGTGTAACTCAATGCGGCATTGTAGCCCACGATCGGGTTACTGAGCACCGCCACCTTTTCGGCAGTAGGCGCATAACCGAACTGATCGACGTGAATGAACTGGCTGACCTGCGCAACTCCCCGCAAAGACAGTAAAAAGCCCAACGTAAGCGCAATCATGCATTTACAGGACAAATAGAGGTAATGTTTCCTCATGGCTCAATGGTTTTAATTTGAATGAAAATGTTGTTTCAGAAATGAACAACAGAGTTGGCCAGATGGCTTTTCAGATCAGGATGGAGTCGTTTTCAGCTAATTGGTAAAGATAGCAACTGAAAATGCTTTCAAATTTATTCTTAAAATACCAGAGAACAAATAGGATCTGCTCGTAGAATTTATTAATCGGCCTTCTTTTTTTTATTTAAAAATAATCCAAAAAAATATTTAAATATTGAATTGCTTTTATTATAATTGCATAGACAACTATTGGCTAACTTACAATCGCGAAGGACATGCCGATCTATCAACAACTAGGGACCATCCCGCCCAAGCGGCACACGCAGTTCCGCAAAACCGATGGCGGGCTTTATTATGAAGAACTCTTCGGAACGATCGGTTTCGAAGGCATGTCTTCCCTTCTCTATCATACCTGGCGGCCTACGCAGGTGAAGTCGCTCGGTGAGCCTTACGACGTATCGCCGCGCATCGCGGTCACGAACAATATGACCATGCGGAAGCTGATCGGGTTCGATGTGAAACCCGCCACGGACTACCTCGAAAGCCGTACGCCTTTGCTCGTCAACCGCGACCTCATTCTCGGCCTGGCCGCTCCTTCTGGTGGACCGATGTCTTATTTTTACAAGAATGCTGATGCCGACGAGCTGCTTTTCATCCACCGCGGCTCGGGCAGGCTGCGCACACCTTTCGGGCAGGTGCCGTTTACGTATGGTGATTATGTATTGATTCCCAGGGGCACTATTTACCAGATCGAGTTCGACGGCGCCGATAACCGGCTGCTCTACCTCGAATCGCATTCGCCCATTTATACGCCGAAGCGGTACCGCAACCATTTCGGGCAGCTTACGGAGCATTCGCCCTATTGCGAACGTGACTACATTCTCCCGCGTAACCTCGAAACCCGCGACGAGCACGGTGATTTCATCGTTAAGATCAAAAAACAAAGCCACATCCACCCGGTAACCTACGAAACACACCCGTTCGACGTCATCGGTTGGGACGGCTACAATTACCCGTGGGCGTTTTCGATCCACAATTTCGAACCGATTACCGGCCGAATCCACCAGCCGCCGCCCGTGCACCAGACATTCCAGACCGACGCATTCGTGGTGTGCTCGTTCTGCCCGAGGCTCTACGACTACCACCCGCTGGCCATTCCCGCGCCCTACAACCACAGCAACATCGACTCCGACGAGGTGCTGTACTACGTCGACGGCGATTTTATGAGCCGCAACGACATCGCGCAGGGGCACATTACCCTCCACCCTGGCGGCATCCCGCACGGCCCGCACCCGGGCGCATACGAGCGAAGCATCGGCAAAAAAGAAACCCAGGAACTGGCCGTCATGGTCGATACCTTCCGCCCGCTGATGCTGACCGAGGCGGCGATGGCGATTGATGATGGGCGGTATTTTGGCAGTTGGGGAGAGACGTAAAATCGCGTAGCGATGTAATATTGGTAGCAACAGGTTCGAAACGGGATGATGAATCCCGTCAGGGATGTAACAACAAAGCCCTGCTAGCACAGAAATCATGCATTGTCGTTACATGCCCAGGGGCATTCGCCGAATATGCGAGGTGTCCGGGTTGCTACCAATGTTATGTGCCTAACGGCATTCAAATTGCGCAATTCAGGTATTCTATCAATTGCCGCTCCGGCGACGCGGTCAATCATTCACACATTCACTCATTCACTCATTAAAAATGTCCACACTCACAGCACCTCCGCCAGCAACGGCAACGACCGACTTCCTGCCGATCAACGGCACGGATTACGTTGAACTTTACGTCGGGAATGCGTTGCAATCGGCGCATTATTTCCGGAATGCATTCGGTTTTCAGCCGCTGGCGATGGCCGGGCTGGAAACGGGCCTCACCGACCGCGAATCTTACGTGGTGGTACAGGGCAAGATCCGGCTCGTTTTCACCTCTCCATTGCACGGCGGCACGGCCATAGGTGCGCATATCGACCGCCACGGCGACGGCGTCAAGGCCATTGCATTGTGGGTCGATAATGCCAGAACAGCCTACCGCGAGACCGTCAGCCGGGGAGCGCGGCCGTTTTTGGAACCCGTTACCGAGAAGGACGATCATGGAGAAACCGTGCGGTCGGGCATTTGTACCTACGGCGATACCGTGCATACTTTCGTCGAAAGGAGGCATTACGCGGGCATTTTCCTTCCCGGTTTTGTCGCCTGGCAGCCGGAGCATTCGCCGGAACCGGTCGGGCTGCGGTACATCGATCATATGGTCGGGAATGTGGGCTGGAACGAAATGAACCGGTGGGTGAAGTTCTATGAGGAAGTGATGGGTTTCAAAATGATGGTTTCTTTTGACGATAAGGATATTTCGACAGAATACTCGGCATTAATGAGCAAGGTAATGAGCAATGGAAACGGGCGGATCAAGTTTCCGATCAATGAGCCGGCCGAGGGTAAAAAGAAATCACAGGTGGAGGAGTATCTCGATTTTTACGGCGGCCCGGGCGTGCAGCATATTGCCGTCGCCACCGACCACATCGTCGATACCGTGCGTGCATTGCGCGACCGCGGCGTGGAATTCCTGCGCGTTCCTAATGCCTATTACGACGAACTGCTTAGCCGCGTGGGCCATATCGATGAGGACATTGATAGTCTCCGCGAACTCGGCATCCTCGTCGACCGCGACGAAGAAGGTTACCTTTTGCAGATTTTCACCAAGCCGGTTATGCCGCGCCCTACCCTGTTTTTTGAGATAATCCAAAGAAAAGGGGCCCAATCGTTCGGCAAAGGCAACTTCAAGGCTTTGTTCGAAGCGATCGAGCGTGAGCAAATGCTGCGGGGCACACTTTAATGCAAAACCCTTTTCAACCATGAACCAGGATTATGAACGATATACCGAAGCTGACCATCGGATGTGGAAACAGCTTTTCGAGCGGCAAATGCAACAGCTTCCGCACATTGCCAGCCGCGCATATCTCGATGGTATCGACAAGGTAAAGTTCGTTGCCTGCCACATCCCGCATTTCAAACGCGAGACCAATCCGGCGCTTCGTGCCCTGACGGGTTGGGAAGTGTACGTAGTACCGGGACTGATCCCGCACCGGGAGTTTTACACGCATTTGTACAACCGGCAATTCCCGGCGACGAGCTGGCTGCGCAAACCGGAGCAGATCGATTACCTCGAAGAACCAGACATGTTCCATGACACGTTCGGGCATGTGCCGCTGCTGAGTAACCAGGCATTCTGCGATTTTATGGCACATTTGAGCGAGGTCGCATTGAAGCACATCGATCAGGAGGAAGTGCTGCAACGCATTTCGCGGCTGTATTGGTACACGGTCGAATTCGGGTTGATCCGTGAAAGAGGTGCGCTGAAAATCTACGGCGGCGGCATTATTTCCTCGTCGGGCGAAAGCCGCTACTGCCTGGGCGACGACGTGCCCAAAATCGATTTCGACCTTGCCCTCGTGCTCGATACACCTTATCATATCGACCGTTACCAGGACCATTATTTTGTGATCGATTCTTACGATCAGTTGTACGAATCGGTAACGGGTATTGAACCGCTGCTGGAAGCCTATCTGGCCCAGCAGGCGTAAAACACAGCAATGCAATGCTACAATCCTGGCTCCCGGTCCCGTCCGATTCCGATTTTTCGATCCATAACCTGCCTTTCGGCATATTCAGCGACGAACGTCCTGCCCGTGCCGGTCTGGCGATCGGTGAGTGGGTCGTCGACCTCGCGGCCGCCTATGCATTAAATATGTTCCCGCATTATCCCGAAGCCGGCAGTGCATTCCGGAAACCTGTCCTGAATGACCTGATCGCACTCGGTCGCGGCTTTTCAGAATACGTGCGTAAAATCGTCCAGGCGGCTTTGTGTGACCGGGAATCGGCTTTGAACCAGTTTTCAGACCACCTGCTCGTCCCGCTGAAAAGCGTACAGATGCATATGCCGCTCAAAGTCGGTAACTACACGGATTTTTATTCGAGCGAGGAGCATGCATTCAGTGTAGGACAAATGTTCCGGCCGGAAAACCCGCTTTTCCCCAACTGGAAGCACCTGCCCGTAGCGTACCACGGCCGCGCGTCGTCGATTGTAGTTTCAGGCACGCCGGTACCGAGGCCCTGGGGACAAACCGGCCAGCCAGGCGGAGTTCCTGCATTTAAACCTACAAATGCACTCGACTACGAGCTCGAACTTGCATTTGTGATCGGTAAGGATTCGGCCATTGGCCGGCCGGTTGCTGTTGCGGAAGCGGAGGATTACATTTTCGGATTGTTGCTTTTTAACGACTGGTCGGCACGCGACATCCAGCGATGGGAATACCAGCCGCTCGGGCCGTTCACGAGCAAAAACTTCGCTTCGTCCGTTTCACCCTGGATCGTTACCTGGGAAGCATTGCAGCATTTCCGCGTGCCCGCGCCGCCGCAGGAGCCGGAACCGCTCCCCTACCTGGCGCACAGCCCGCGCCAGAATTTCGATCTTTCGCTTTCCGTGAGCATCAAGCCCAATAACGGTGAGGAATTTTTAGTATGCAAAACGCATTCGCGCAACATCTACTGGACCGCTGCCCAGCAAATCGCGCACCACACCGTCACGGGCTGCAACCTGCAACCGGGCGACCTGCTCGCCACCGGCACGATCAGCGGCAGGGAGATTAACCAAAAAGGCTGCCTGCTCGAAGCTACCTTGAATGGAACACAACCGGTAATGCTGAAAAACGGTGTCGAAAGGCGTTTTTTAGAAGATCACGATGAAGTGATCATGCGAGGTTTTGGCCAAAAAGGAGATATCCGGGTCGGTTTCGGCGGGTTGCGCGGACAGGTTCTTCCGGCGCTGCATTCATTTCCCTGACCTTTCATTAAAAATTAGTATCCATTTCAAACATTTGTAAAATTAAATACCAATCGGTATATTTGTTCTATGAACACAGGAACAACCAAAGCCGAGCGTACCAGGAATTTCATTATCGAGAAAACCGCCGAGATTTTCAACCGGAAAGGGTATGCAGGCACGTCCATGTCGGACATTACCGAAGCGACAGGCCTCACGAAAGGCAGCATTTACGGAAATTTTGCCAACAAGGAAGAAGTAGCGCTGGCCGTGTTTGAGTACAACCGCTCACTCGTATTCAGCAGCGTGCAGGCACAGCTGGAAAAAGCCGATACTTATTTTGAAAAAATGATGGTTTACGGCCGTGTTTACAAAGATGTGATCGCGAGTGTAGGCAACCGCGGCGGCTGCCCTATCCTGAACACAGCGGTAGAGGCCGATGATACCAATGTCCCGCTCCAACTGAGTGCGGCCAAAGCGCTTTTCAGCTGGAAAAAGAACCTGATCTACCTCATTCAAAAAGGCACCGAAGCCGGTGAATTCCGCCAGGGGGTGAATGCGGAAGAGATAGCGATTTCGATCATCGCATTGATCGAAGGCGGCGTCATGTTCTCGAAAGTGACCAACGATTATGCCAATATGGACCACGTGCTGGCGACGGTACAGCAACTGGTGAAAGGCATCAGGGCCGATTAGCAGCCCCGATGCCCCGTATGACTCAATGCCCTTCTTCCTCTTCGGAGTTTTTCAGTTTGGATAGCAATGCATAGGCGCCCTTCAAAACAAATTGAGGACTTCCGGTGCTGTCCGCAGGCATTTTCACTTCCGTGAAACCATTTTCCGAAATGCCTTTGCCAATTTCCAGCATTTCAAAGCTCCTTTCGCCTTCGGCGTTTTTTACAAAAACATACGATTTCCCTTCAAAATCGACAATGGCCTCGTCGGGCAATGCATTTACCGGGTTGGCGCCGGTTTCGATAATGGCTTTTACGAAATTCTGCGGCAGTAAGCTGTGATCTTCATTTTCCAAATGGCAATGCACACGTACCGTACGGTCGTCGTTGATTTTCTGGTTGATCAGGTAAACTTTCGCCAGATCTTCCTGCGCCGGGTTGTTGCTCACCCGGAACCGCACCAGCTGCCCGAGCTTCACTTTGGGAATATCCTGCTCAAAAACAGACAGTTCCACATGCAAATGATCCGTATCCACGATCTCGAACATGACATCGGTAGGGTTCACATATTTGCCTAAATTCACATTCACGACCGTTACCGACCCGGAAATAGGCGAGCGAATGGACGCGACGCTCGTGATCGTACCCTTTTCCAAACCAGCCAGATCCACGCCCGCCGTGCGAACGCGCTCTTTCAAACCCGCGAGGCGTGCGCGCAGCATTTTCAACTCCGAAGTCGATTGTTGTAACGCTTTTTGTGCATTCACATTCTCCTTGCTGAGATCGGTCTGGCGCTGGTATTCCTGCTCGGCGTATTCGAGCTTGCTCCGGGTTTCGAGGTAATCTTGTTGAATAGGGATAAAATCGGGGTTTTCGATCACTGCGAGCACCTCGCCTTTCTGCACTTTCATGCCCTGCAAAAGCTCGGATTTCCGCACGAAACCGCCCAGCGGAGCCGAAATGCTCACCAGATTCTGCGGCGGAATGTCGATCACGCCATTCGCCGCGACCGTTCCGCTCAGTTTGCGCACGGAAAAGCCGCCAGTTTCGATCCCCGCGGTCCGGTATTGTGCTTCCGTCAGTTCCACGTGATTGGTTTCCTCCTCGTGATGTGCCTCAGCCTCGACAACTTCCTTCTCATTACCTGATTTACAGGCGGCCATTGCAAGGAAAAGCATCAGTCCTAATACTATATTTTTCATCGATCTTTTCGGATTACTGCTCATTTAAAAGATATTCAATTTGGATAACCGACTGATTGTAAGCATGGAGCAATTCCAGCCAGTTCAGGCGTATGCCCAGCGCGCGGTTCCACGCCTGCCCGTACTCGATGTACCCGATCTCGCCCGATTCGTACGCTTTCGTTGCGTTGTTTTGAATGGTACCGGCCAGCACAAGCGTATTGGTTTCGTACAAATCGAGGTTCTCCCGGGTTGTTTCAAAACTCCTAACCGCCTGTTCCAGCTCACTCGCCAGCCGCAACCGGGCCGCTTCTACCTGGTTCCGTGCTGCCTGCTCTCCTACTTCCGACGCTTTTACCCGCGCCTTGGAAGCCCCATTGAAAATCGGCAGCTGTATGCCTACCTGCATGCCTTGAAAGCGCTTTCCCGACCCGTAAAAAACCTCCCCGCTACCCGTATTCTGAAAGCCCGTGAGCGACTGGTTGAAATACCCGACATTGAATTCGGGCAGCATAGCAGCCTTTTGCACGGCTATTTGCCTGCTTCCGATCGTCGCCTGCTGCGCGAGATAGCGCAGGTACGGATTCGCGCCCAACGCAGACGTGTCGGGTGCGGATACGGCCAGGGGCCTGCGTACGAGCGAGTCGGTTTCGGCTTCGGTGAGGGTGTTGCTATTCACAAGCATTTGCAATGCGCGTTGCAGGTTCCGCAAATCGCCCTGGTTGCGAATGAGCTGTGCCCGGACGTCGCCCAGCTGGCTTTGCGCCGTGGCATATTCCAGCTGATTCGTTTCGCCGGTTTTGAACCGGATTTCGGCTGCTTTTACAAAACGCCCGGCACGAACCAGCTCCTCCGTCAGCAGTTTCTGTCTCGTTTTAAGCAAAACCTGTTGCTGGTAATTGACTTTCACCTGCCGCACCAGTTCCGCTTTGCTAACCTCCAGTTCCGCCTTCGCGCCATTCACTTCTTCCGACAATAGCGACTTGCGCTTTGCTACCGCCACGGGGTTGGGCAGATTTTGGGATAACAAAAAATGGTTATCGAACTTGATACTATTGTACTGCCCGCCCATCCATACGAGGTCGGTTTTACCCGGATCACCGGCCGTCTTTATCAATGCTTGCTGGTAACCTACGCGGTATAAATCACCTTTGACGAGGAGGTTGCGCTCCAAAGCTTCGTCGATGGCCCGGCGGAGCGAGACTTTCTGCGTGGGTAGTTCTGTGGCGGAATTTTGCAAAGTATTCCGGGATGCGTTAAGCTGCGCATTCGAGTGGCCCGGCAGCAGCATTACCAGCATTACCACAGCCGCCACCGCCATTTTGCCGCCCCGGCCTGATCCCCAACGCTTTTCGACAATCCCGTACCAGACGGGAAGCACGAGCAGCGTCAGCAAAGTGGCCGATACCAGTCCGCCGATTACTACCGTTGCAAGCGGTCGCTGTACCTCGGCACCGGCGCTCGACGACAGCGCCATGGGCAGAAACCCGAGCGAGGCCACCAGGGCTGTCATCAATACCGGCCGCAAACGGGTGTCGGTACCTTCGAAAATGACCTTTCGCAAATCCGTTTCGCCCGATTTTCGCAGCAAATTGAACTCCGCGATCAGTACGATCCCATTCAGCACCGCCACTCCGAACAATGCAATGAAGCCTATCCCCGCCGAAATGCTGAACGGCATATCGCGCACCCACAGCGCCAGCACGCCGCCGACGGCCGAAAACGGTATGGCCGTGAGTACGAGCAGGCTTTGGCGCAGTGAATGGAATGTAAAATAGAGTAATACAAAAATCAGCAGCAGGGCCACCGGTACCGCCACCGCCAGACGGCTATTGGCTTCCTGCAAATTCTGAAACTGACCGCCATAGGTTACAAAATATCCCGGCGGAAGCTTGATCTCCCGATCGATGCGGGTACGAAGCTCATTTACAATACTTTCCACATCCCGGCCGCGCACATTGAA
The DNA here is from genome assembly GCF_900101885.1 of Dyadobacter soli. GTDB lineage: Bacteria > Bacteroidota > Bacteroidia > Cytophagales > Spirosomataceae > Dyadobacter > Dyadobacter soli. The sequence continues at coordinate 16,167 of NZ_FNAN01000021.1, forward strand.
TGCGACGGTAATGCGGCGTTTGGCATCTTCCCGCTGGATCTGGTTGGCCCCGGTCTTCATTTCGATCGACGCGATCTGGCCGAGCGGCACCTGCCAACCTTCGGTATTGGTAACGAACAGTCCGCGAACGTCGTCGATGCTCTGGCGATCGGTCTTTTGCAGACGCACCACGAGGTCGAAACGCTTCTCTCCTTCGAAAACTAACCCCGCACCTGCACCCGCGAATGCGGCATTGAGCGTACGGTTGGCGTCGGCAACGGGAATGTGAAACTGCGCCAGCTTGTCGCGATCGAACCGGACGACGATTTGAGGGAGGCCGGTTACCGCTTCCACGTAAATGTCCTCCGCCCCGCGTACAGCGCCTGCGAGCTTGCCTATGCGTGCGGCCTGGCGTGCGAGCACGTCGAGGTCTTCCCCGAAAATCTTGATCGCCACGTCCTGTTTCACGCCGGTCATCAACTCGTTGAAACGCATTTGAATCGGTTGCTGAAAACCGAATGTGACCCCGGCAATGGATTCTTCCAATGCAGCCTGCATTTTTTCAGCCAGTTCCTCCCGGTTTTCGGCTTTTTTCCAAATCGATTTTTCCTTCAAAATCACCATCATATCCGCCGCCTCCACCGGCATCGGGTCGGTCGGGATTTCAGACGAGCCGATCTTACCGACTACTTCCACCACTTCATCCGGGAAGTTCTTTTGCAGTACAGCGGCCGCTTTTCGCGTAGCATCCACGGTTTCGGAAAGCGAGCTGCCGGTAAGTACGCGCAGCTCCACCGCAAAATCGCCCTCGTCCAGCTGCGGGATAAACTCGCCGCCCATTCGGGAAAAGAGCCAGAGACTTCCGCCGAGCAATGCCAGTGCAAGCAGCGAGACGAGCCATTTTCTTTGTAATGAAAAATCGAGCGCGGGGACATAAATGCGGCGAAAAAAGCCGACGATCCGGTCGGATATGCCGGGCTTGTATTCGTTTTTCTTGCTTAAAAACAGGGCCGACATCATAGGAACGTAGGTTAATGAGAGTATGAATGCGCCGAGGATCGCGAAGCTGACCGTCTGTGCCATAGGCCTGAACATTTTGCCTTCTATTCCCACCAGCGCGAGTATCGGCAGGTATACGATCAGGATGATGATTTCACCGAATGCAGCCGAATTCCGGATTTTGGAAGCCGATTCGTACACTTCGCGGTCCATTTCATCCTGCGAGAGACGATGCGTGTAACGTTTCGAAACGATATGGTGCAATGTGGCTTCTACAATGATGACGGCGCCGTCGACGATCAGTCCGAAATCGATCGCGCCGAGGCTCATCAGGTTGCCCGACACGCCAAAGAGGTTCATCATACTCACCGCGAAAAGCATGGCCAGCGGGATCACCGACGCCACCACGAGCCCGGCCCGCATATTGCCGAGCAGCAGGATCAGCACAAATATGACGATCAACGCTCCCTCGATCAGGTTTTTGGAAACGGTACCAATTGCATTGTTGACCAGCTTGGTACGATCCAGAAACGGCTCGATCACCACGCCGTCGGGCAGGCTTTTGCGGATCTGGGCAATGCGTTCTTTGACATTTCGGATCACCTCGGAGGAATTGGCGCCTTTGAGCATGAGTACCAGCCCTCCTACCACTTCGCCCTCATCGTTGCGCGTCATGGCGCCGTACCGCACCGCGCTGCCAAAACCTACCTCGGCAATGTCGCGGATCAGCACCGGCAGGCCGGTTTCCGTTTCCCCGACCTGGATTTTCCGGATATCGTCCAGCGTGCCGATCAACCCTTCACTCCGGATGAAGTAGGCATTGGGTTTCTTGTCGATGTAGGCGCCGCCTGTGTTCTGGTTGTTTTGTTCCAATGCTTCGAATATGCGGGCGATGGATATCCCGGCACTTCTGATCCGCAGCGGGTCGACCGCGATTTCGTATTGTTTCAGAAATCCGCCGAAACTGCTCACGTCGGCCACTCCGGCCGTACCTAGCAACTGCCGCCGCACGATCCAGTCCTGGATGCTGCGGAGTTCCATCGGCGGATATTTGGTCTCAAAACCCGGTTTGGTATGCAAAACATATTGGTAAATCTCGCCCAAACCTGTGGTCACCGGTGCGAGGCTTGGCGTACCTGTACCGGCCGGGATCTGCTCCACGGCGCTATGCAGCCGTTCCGAAACCTGCTGACGCGCCCAGTAAACGTCGACGTCGTCTTCAAAAACAATGGTTACCACCGAGAGTCCGAACCGGGAGATCGAGCGGATTTCCTCGGTGTGCGGAATGGTAGCCATCACCGTCTCGACCGGGAATGTGACCAGCCGCTCTACCTCCTGGGCAGCCAGCGACGGGCTCGTGGTAATGATCTGCACCTGATTATTGGTAATGTCAGGCACGGCATCGATAGGCAGCCGGGTAAGCGAGTACGTTCCCCAGGCTACCAGGGCAAGCGTGAATATTCCGACCACGAGCTTGTTGTGGATCGAAAAATGTATGATTTTATCTAACATTTCTGAATTAAAAAGAATGGATATACCACGCCGCACCCGCTGCCGAATGCAACAGGGCGACGATTTGTCCGATAAATGGTTGGTTATACCCTTTCCTGCGGCGGTTGCCAGAACCCGGCCTTGTCGCCGGTGTACAGGATTTGAAGATAAGAGAAGCTGGCCGGCGGTATCAGTTGGGAAACAGCATTCTCTGGCAATGCAGCGACGGTTGCGCTGATGGTCACGCTCGCGCAGCATGCGCATATGCAGAAGGGTGAGCAAAGGTCGATGGCCTCCTGGTGAGCATTGTCGCTATCTGAAACGACGGCGGCCGCAATGCCACTATCCGGCGGCGAAGCCTCATCCTGGCAGGGAATGCAGGAGAGCGCGAGCACGTAAAACGCCAACAGATATGCAAGGACGACCTTCATGCCCCAAAAATAGGGCAAATGCGAATGCAACAGGTAGTCAAAAAGAAATTTACGGAGAGTAACTGGCGCATTGCCGTTAATCAGCCGTTAACACCGATGGTAACTTAGGTGCCAAAATATAACATTGGCCGGATCGCAACGTATCTGCTTTTTTCTAATTTTGGACACAATGCTATCCAATAATCAATCTTTCAAGCAAAAACCGTTAACACAATGAAAGTAAAGTACTTGCTAACCATGATCCTGGCCCTTACCATCTTCGCGGTAAGCGCCGAAAACCTCAAAACAGCCAACGATTTGATCGGAACCTGGAAATATACCGTTTCCAACGTGCCACCGGAGTATGAAACCGGCTTCATGACGTTCGAGCAAAAGGACGACAAGACGAGCGGTTACCTCGGCCAGCAGGAGCGCATGGAAATGAAGGAACTGACCGTCGACCAGGGCAAAGTGACTTTCAAACTGGATTTCCAGGGCGGCATTCTCACCGTGACCATGACGCAGGACGGCGACAAGCTCACCGGCACCATCGTTTCACAAGACGGCGAATTCCCGATCACGGCTACCAAAGAGCCTGCGAAATAAGGGGTAAGCAAATCATTTCAGGAGCCGGGGAATTACCTCCGGCTCTTTTGTTTTTGACCTGATTAAAAATTAATTGACAATCAACAAATTTCGTCTTCACCGATAAGTAAAATCAGGTAACATCCATCTTCTTCTGCTACCCACTGAAATTTCGTTCCGGCCAATTTAGCACCGCGGTTCTCTTCACTCCACCGTCTGGTTTTGTATTTCCTTTTTTTCTGCATTTCATTCAGTATCACAATATGCCCCGCCGCTTCCGGCTAATGGTTTACGCTTTATAATGCTGTGTTTTCTCCATTTTAAACCCTGACGTTATGAAAACTTCTACCACATTTTTGTTCTCTGCATTGCTAATTGCATTACTTGGATGCCTCCTGGGCACTTCGCTCCTGCGTGTGCGCGAGTTTCAGCCTGTCAAATCAAAACCAAATGACAGTCAGCCTGTTATTTCACAAAATTTATCAGACAAAACCAAAGCCGGCATAATGGAAACCATTACCCGGCGTGAATACGACATTACGGATCGGCAGGGTATTTTACAAAGCCCGAACCGAAAACAGCGACTGCGCGCAGTTTACAAACCAGGCATATTGACGATTGAAGAAAGAATCAGCAATACGGATTTTTTTCAATTAAATATCAAAAACAAAGGCATATATGCCGACAAAAAGCTGCTCTACCAGCCTGAACTAGATTTTGAAATTGACAAAAACGAAAACCATCTCGTCATACGTCACGACGGTTTCAGTGAAGAATACATTAATAATGAAAGCGGCATCCGGCAGAACTTCATTATCCAAAAGGCGCCGCAAAACACGAGGACAATTACAGTCAGTCTTGAAGCTTCCGGGTTTGATATTACAGATTCAGGAAACAATACATTGTCTTTTACAAAAAAACGAAACAAAGAAAGTGACCCCGTAATCCTCACTTACGACGACCTTAAATGCTGGGACGCCGACGGAAAAGTACTGGCCGCCAGTCTGCACGGCAAGGGTAGCGAAATGCGAATCGATGTGGAGGTATCCAATGCAAAATTCCCCGTTACCATCGACCCGATCATCGCCAACGGCACGCCGACCAATGCCAATAAAAAAATGGAAATCAACCAGTATTACGCGTGGTTCGGGTACTCGGTAGCGAGCGCGGGCGATGTAAACGGCGACGGGTACAGCGATGTGCTCGTGGGCGCACCCAAGTACGACAACGGTGAGGCCGAAGAAGGAGCCGCATTCCTGTTTCCGGGCTCCGCCGAGGGGGTGACGCTTAGCGCAACATTGCTGCAAGGCAACCAGGCCTCCGCTGAGGCCGGCACATCGGTATCCAGTGCCGGGGACATCAATGGGGATGGATACAGCGACGTCCTCGTGGGCGCGCCTTACTACGGCCCTACCGATGCGGGCGCAGCGTTCGTGTATTTCGGCTCTTCTTCCGGCATTAACACCGTACCCGATGATACATTGATCGGCACGCAGGCCAGTGCCAATTTCGGAATTTCGGTAGCGACAGCCGGTGATGTAAACGGCGACGGATTCAGCGATTTCCTCGTCGGGGCCCACCAGCACGACAACGGCCAGACAAATGAAGGGGCCGCATTCCTTTATTATGGCGCTGCAAGCGGCTACGGCACACCCACACCGGTCATGCTCGAAGCCAACAAGGTCAACGCCATGATGGGCTATGCCGTAGCTCCTGCGGGTGACATCGATGGCGATGGGTACAGCGATGTGCTCTGCGGCGCGCGGTTGTACAGCAATGGACAGGGCTATGAAGGGGCGGTTTATATATTTAAAGGCAGCGCGGCCGGTATCGTCACCGCCAACCCGCAACATATCGAAAGCAACCAGGCCGATGCCCGCATGGGCCACTCCATTGCCACGGCTGGGGATGTGAACGGCGACGGGTACAGCGACGTCATCATAGGCGCCTACCTTTATGACAATGGGCAAAAAAATGAAGGCGCTGCCATGATCTACCACGGCAGCAGCGCCGGCTTAAACCCGACTCCGGCCCTCACATTGGAAGGGAATCAGACCGAGGCATGGTTCGGCTGGGCAGTAGCTGCTGCGGGCGACGTGAATGGCGACGGCTACGCGGATGTGATCGTAGGCGGAAGGTATTTCGAAAACGGGCAGGCCAATGAGGGAAGCGCATTCGTGTACCATGGCTCGGCGAGCGGCCTGAAACCGACACCGGCGTCGACCATCGAGAGCAACCAGGGAAATGCATGGCTTGGCTCAGCCGTTGCATCAGCCGGCGATGTCAACGGCGACGGATACAGCGATATTATCATCGGCGCATACACGTACGACAGCGGGCAGACTGATGAAGGGTTGGCGATGGTGTATCATGGATCGGCGTCGGCCATTGAACCCACACCTGGCACTACCACAAATGGCACCACCTACTCGGAGCTGAGTACATCCATGTCCTACGCCGGAGACTTGAACGGTGACGGCATTGACGATGTGATCGCCGGGGCTCCCACGCACGATCCGACTATGAATCTGGGGTTAGTATTCGTATACTATGGCACCCTCGATGGCCTGGACACACCGTCGGCCACTATTCTTTACACGGAAGATGAATATTACGCATATGGAGAATCGGTCTCCGGTGCAGGCGATGTGAATGGCGATGGCTACGACGACATCATCGTGGGAGCTTACAGCTATTTCGCTACCGGGAAAGCTTTCGTATACTACGGATCGGCAACCGGGATCAGCCAAAGCTCCAAAACCGAGCTAAGTTATACCTCGGGTTCGTTCGGCCACCGGGTTGCAGGCGTGGGCGATCTCAACGGAGACGGGTTTGCGGACGTGGCCGTCAACGTACCTCAATATACAGAAGATGAAGCTATTCGAGGGGCGGTGATGGTCTATTTCGGTTCGGCCGCAGGCATTGGTACAACACCCAAAATATATGTCGGCCAGGAAGATCCCTATTCGTTCAGCAGGATCTCTGGTGCAGGCGACGTGAACGGCGATCATTATGATGACCTGATGATCGCAGACTTTGAACCGGGCGGTACGGAAGCGAAAGTGATGGTGTATCATGGTTCGGCTACGGGACCGGGCGATACGCCGGCGGTCACCCTGGCTTCGGGAATCAGCGGGGCAGTTATCGATGCCATAGCGAAGGGGGGAGATGTTAACGGGGATGGATTCGGGGATATTTTGATAGAAGCGAAAGTTTCAGGAGGCGGAAAAGCACTGGTATATTATGGATCTTCTACCGGATTGTCGGCTGTAAACCGCACGGTCATATCCAAGAACAACGTCGGCTTCGCAAGCGCACTCGGCGCTGCGGGCGATGTGAATGGCGACGGATACGGCGATGTGGTGATCGGAAACGGCGGCTATATTCTCCCGGGCGGCCAGTTCCCCAGCGGAGCTGCTTACGTATACCTTGGCTCGCCGGCAGGCATTAGCACCACTGAGGTGATTGCTATCACGGATAGTGCACCGGACTGGCTGATGGGCCACACAGTGAGCGGAGCGGGCGACGTAAACGGCGACGGGTACAGCGATGTGCTGGTGGGGGTAAAACATTATGCCGACGCTTATAACGGAAGCCAGGGCCAGGTACGCGTCTACCATGGCAACAACGGCAAAAACCTGCGCAACGACGCGCGCCTCTACAATGCAGACCTTACTTCCTATTACAACCAGAACTACCCCGGCCAGAATACGGAAACCAACTTCGGAATAGGGTTATTTGTGAAATCTTTCCTGGGTACCAACAAGGGTAAGCTCGTGTGGGAAACCCGCTCGCCGGGCAATGCCTTCTCGCAAACAGGTTCGGCGCCCATTACGAACAGCACGCAATATACGGGCGCCCAAAACGCGTACGTAAGTCTGGCCGCGACTGGTACGGAGTTGAAAAATCTTATTGCCAAGGCTAGTCCGGCCACCAATGTGCGGGTCCGTGTGAAATACGATCCGGTATTGGCATTGACCGGCCAGCAATATGGCCCGTGGCGTTACCTGCCCGATTACCTGCTCGGTAATGCTATCGCGCCGCCGCCTCAGCCGGAAACTTCCGTATTGCGCAGGAGCACCATCGCAAACCGTGAATTCGGGCCTGCATTAGTTGTATATCCTAATCCGGTGACGGACAAAATCATCATACGCAACCAGAATGCCACAGCTATTCAAAGCCTCGAACTGATTTCGCCGGACGGGAAATCGATACGGAAAACGCCTGCCGGGCAGCAGGATATGAATGTCAAAGACCTGCCTTCAGGCACCTATCTTTTAATTATCAATCAAAAAAGCAAAACCAGTACGCACAAGGTTTTGATCAGGTAATGACGGTTGCCAAAAAAAGCGGGGCCCAGCAGCATGATCGGCTGGCCCCTGCTTTTTTTTCAAACCTCATTTCACCCGCACATACTTCTCGATGTTCAACCGCTCCACGCCTGCGGCCTCCACCTTCTCCACGCCGCGCTGCACGAGCGTATCGTTTTGAATGGAAACGGTAAAATGAAACTCATTGCCCTCCCATTCACGGGCGGTGCAGTATTCCAGCTTTTCGGTATATGCACTGTCTTTCAATGTGTAAGTACCTCCGCCGGAGGAAAAGCTGGCCTTCGTCGAATCTTTTCCATTATTCAGATCGTGCTGCAAGAAGGCAAAATGGCTGTCGTTGATGATTTTAATGAAGGAAACATTCTTCGTGTAGTCGGTAACGGTAGTGTCGCCCTTCTCGATCAATGTGCCGCTCAGGAGTTTCCATGTGCCTTGCAAAGGTGTGGTTGCGCCCCCCTTGGCTTCTCCCTCAGTGGGGCGGTTACAGGCATTTAAGGTAATCAGCGAAAGTGCCAGCAGCGAAAAAAATGCTTTCATAAAGAATTGATACTGTTAAGGGTTTTAAACTATTTATTAAATGGATTAACCAAAATCTGGAAAAACCCGATATTTTCATAGCTTAATCCCGAATTTCAACTACCCGCCACATGATTGTACCCTATTCCTGTATGCCCGGGGCGTCATCCCCACTACTTATTCCGGATCGAACAAACAAATTCCAAACCCGGGTATCATTATCGTCGAAGGAACAGCTTCGTAACGACCCGGACATTTGCTTTTACAGGTAATCAGACAATCGTTTCAACCCGCGTACCGGATCCCGCTCTCCGTTTCAGCCCAGTCCCACAGTCGCTTTGCGACAGTTTCATCCAGCCCGTGCGGCTCGATTGCCAGCTTTGCAGGATACCCGCGATAGCCGCCCGGCTCGTCCGGACTGTAAAAATTGCCCCCCTGCACATCGTCGGCCACGGCCGCGTAAAGCGACGGTAATGCACCCTGCCAAGGCTCCATCAACGCACCGATCCGGTCGACCGCCGCATTGTATTCAGCCTCCGTCATGAAGCGCGAAAGATCGGTTTTGTTGGCGCCCGGCTGAGCTGCAACGGAAATCACCTGATCACCCGCAGCCTCGATCCTGCGCTGTAATTCCACCGAAAACAGGACATTGGCCAGTTTGCTCTGCGCGTACTCGCGGAATGCGTCGTACGAATGCTCCGAATGCAGGTTATCAAAATCGATCACGCCCCGCAGATAGGCCATGCTGCTCACTGTAACTACGCGGGAGCCAGGTGTGTCCACGCCGGGCGTCGCATTCAGCAGCGGGTACAAATGGCCCGTCAACGCGTAATGCCCCAGGAAATTCACGCCGAATTGCAGCTCAAAACCGTCGTCGGTTTTGGAAGCAGGCGGCGTCATCACCCCGGCATTGTTGATCAGGATGTCGAGTTTTTTGTGTTTTTGAATAAATGCACGAGCAAATTCACCGATCGCATTCAAATTGGCGAGGTTGAGAATGGCTATTTCCAGGCTTCCCTTACCGCCTTGCGCAAGCAAGCGTGCCTCCGCATCCTGTGCATTGCGCTCGCTCCTGCACGCTAGTACCACGTGCGCGCCGGCTTCGAAAAGTGCTAATGCCGTTTCATAACCTATTCCGGTGTTTGCCCCGGTCACGATCACCGTCTTGCCGGTCTGATCGCCGATATTCTTTTTTGTCCACATAATATGAAAGATTAATAGGACAAAATTCAGAAATACGTCGCCAAGGCAACTACCGATTCGAAGTCAAAAACTACAAAAATCAATCGACATCAGTTTGCCTGAACTGCCGGGGCGTCATACCGGCGGCATTTCGGAAGAAGCTTGAAAAGTGGTTGGGTTCTTCAAAGCCCAGCCCCCAGGCAATTTCATTGACCGTCCAGTTGGTGCTTTTCAAAAGGATTTTCGCCTCCTGGGCAATGCGTTCGCTGATAAGCTGCGAAGTGGTTTGTCCGGTGGTTTCCTTTAATGCCTTATTGAGGTGGTTAACATGAATATTCAACTGCTTCGCGAATGCCGAAGGAGCATTCAGCCGGATCACCTGGTTGCTCAGCTCGATCGGGAATTGCCTTTCCAGCAACTCGGCAAATAATGCCGTAATGCGCTCGGCGGCATTGGAACCCGTGTGCGGCTGACCCGCCGCGGGGACCATTTTCTGGGCGCTATGCAAGAGTTCGAGCAGCATTGTGCGCAGGAAATCATATTTAAATGCATAATCTCCTTCCAGCTCGGCCAACATTTTCTCAAACAGATTCTTATAAATGCAAACATCTTCCGGCGCCAGGTTAATAACGGCCGCTCCCGGCGACTGAAACACCGGATAATCCTTAATCCCGCCAAACCGGCTGAAAAAAGTCTCCGTAAAAATGCAGACATACCCGCTCTGCTGCTCGTCGATCCGCTCCCAATGGTAAGGGATCATCGGGTTCGTAAAAACCAGCGAAGAGCCCGTCACCTCGATGGACTGATCGGCATAATGGATCTTGCTATGCCCATTCACCAGGCTCACTTTGAAAAAATTCCGCCTGCTATACGTCGCGGGCCTGTCCCTGGAAATCATCAGGTCCTCGACCTTGAAAATATTAAAATGCCCCACCCCGCTCTCCCCACTCTCCGGTTCGCGGTTGATATGCTTGTAAAATGATTTGAGTTCGAGGAATGATGACATGGGATAAAGGTACGAAAATCAAAGTATCACCAACTCTTTCAGGATTGATTTACCGAAGTAATTGGGATTGTAACACCTACAAAACAAGCCGTTTTCCAATAAATAGACACCACTGACCGCTCATTCATCCATTAGCCAACCTTCAAGCCTAAACACATTGCTTTGCAGCCAGTTAATATCATTTTTTCACGTAAATCAATTTACACAAATGAATTTAGTACAAAAATTACCGCTGGGTTTAGCGCTGGCAAGTTGCATGATGATGAGTAGCTGCTCGCAGGAGGATGTGCAGGTGGTAGGACGAGAGCAAACGCCGAATACATCGTCAGGTCTGAAAGTTGCGGCAAACCCAAACATTCCAACTACAGAAGGTTGGCCTGGGGACCATTCTTTTGCAACAGGTTGGGAGAAATTGACATGGGTTGTGCCCGACAACAAACAACTGTATTCAGTGGGAACTTCTACAAGAACTCACCTGTGGGGGAACCCGTATCTCCCTTGGACAAAGCCATTGCCGCAGCTTACTGCTAGCGTTAGCAACAATGCCGGTAATTTTGTTACTGTTATGTACCAGAAAAATGTTCTTAATAATTCAACCTCCTATTCGAAGATGAGAACAAAAATCAACAACTTAGTGCCTGGAAAGGCATATGCCTTTACGTTGTATACTGCCAGCACCATTCGAGTTAAAAATGGCCAAAGCACTCAATACTCACCTGGTATGATTGTAAGCATTATTGGAAATCTCGCGCCGTCGAACGGTATGGGACCAGATCAAACGATAATTGACCTTAACGGAAAAGAAGCAGAGTGGGTAAGCAAGACTATTACATTCGTCGCTCAGGCAACGGAAGCTTATTTTATGATCATGCCTTACGCCAGCACACAATACCATAACACGCACGACCAATTCTTTCACTATACGCATGCGTTTGTGCCTCAAAATGCAATAACAGAAATCCAATAATGAAATTTCAATCTGGAAATAAAGACCAGCAGTAGAGGTGTTTAAAAATTATGATCTACCAGAAGAGAATACATAATATTTAATATCAATCTCTTAAAACGAGAAATACAGCAAGCCCATAATACGGCTTTGCTGTATTTCGTACCTGAGCACAAGCTACAAAATGAGCTATAATTCGCAGCTCTTTTTGCATCGTCACCATAATCACTCATACCCCTTCACCGCCGAATACCCATTCGCAATCACATTCACAACCCTCGCTCGGTACACATCCGGGTCGGTTGGCGCAGTGGTGGCGAGGCCGTCGACGTAGCGGTTGAACATGCAGAACGCGGCGGCGATGAGGACGGTGTCGTGGATCTGGCGGTCGTCGGCGCCGTGTTCGCGGGCGCGGGCGATATGCTCGGCGGTGACGTGCTTGCCACCACGCTGGACGCTGCCGGCGATGGATAGCAGCGCTTTCATCCGTTCGGACACCTCCGTTTCGGCGAAATTCTCTTTAACACTTTTCACGAACGACCAGTCTTCATCTTCCAGATAAGCGCTGGCAATAGCCCCGTGGATGGTCTGGCAGAAAAAGCAGTCGTTTTGCGACGAAACATAAGTACCTATGAGCTCGCGTTCGCCGCGCGTGAGGCCTTCGTCGCTGCACATCAATGCATTAGCCAATACATTCATAGGTGCGGCGGTGGCGGGGCTGAACCGCATGGGGCCAAGGATACCGGGGAAGCCGGGTTCGAATTCGATATGGGGCATTGTTAATGATTGAATGAGTGAATGAGTGAATTAAAGCTTCGCACTTGCCAGCTTCGTTCCTTCCACGCGGGCGCGGATTTTCTCGAATGCGATCTCGCGTGCGGTGGAAACGTCATCGGCGAAGGGCGAGAAACCGCAGTCGTCGGTAGAACCGAGCTGGTTGAGCGGGATGTATTCTACGGCTTGCAGGAGCAGGTCTCGGATTTCTTCGGGTGTTTCGATCCTCGGGTTCAGCACGTCGGTGACGCCGAGGAATACACGCTGGCCGGGCCGCATGTTTTCACGGATAGATTGCAATACGGCAACTTTGTCTTTCTCCCCGGCATATTCGAGGTAGAAATTGCCTGCATTCAATTGAAAAAACAGCGGCAGCAGGTCCGAATACGGCACATCGGCGCTGTGGGTAGAGTCATGGTCGCCACCGGGACAGGTATGGATGCCGATCCGGCTGCGCTCGTCGGCGGTGAACCGGTCGAGTACCTGGTTGTTCAGCGATATGAATTGCCGCAAAAGCCCCTGGCTCGGATCGAGTTTCAGGGCTAACCGTGCTTCGGTGAAGTCGATCTGCACATTGTAGGCGTGCTCGTTCAGGCATTTGCGGATGTCGGATTCGGCCTGATCGAGCAGATCGGCGATAAACTGGCTTTGCGGGTAGCTATCGATGCCCGCGGCCGGATAGAGCAGGCTCATCGCCGAGGCCGATATAACGGCTTGTTTTACGGGCAATGCGGTATGTTTTCGCGCCTCACGCAGGTAATCCACTGCGAAATTGCGGTACCGGAATGGCCCCGACGTCAGTACCGGTAACTGCCGCGTATGCCCGTCCTCGAATGGAATAGTGACGCCGCCAGCGCCGAGGTTCAGTGCACCGTGAATGGGGTATGTCGCGAAGCTGGGCTTGCTCTGTTCCCCGTCGGAAATGACCGGCGAACCGGTACCTTCGAGGGAGATAATGGTTTCGCGGGTGGCTTGTGAAAACAGCCTGGCAAGGTCTTCGGACGAAATTTCCGCTTTGGCATAAGCCTGCATGGCCTGTTGCAGGTATGCGGGACGCGGAATGCTTCCGATGGGCTCGGTAGGGATATTTGCCATATTTTTCTGGTTTAATGGAATACAAATGATTGAGAATAAACCGCACGCGATCCTGCAACCGAAGTATTCTCCGGTATTGGCGTGCTCAGGAATGTTACAGGGCAAGTTTCCTAAATCTACAAAGAATGCTGGCTTATCCTGTGTAGCAATTATTCATTTTATTCAAATAAATCACTAAAAAGTGTTCTTTTGCAAATTCCGGGTCAGTTTTCAACTGATTTCCGGAAAACCGCAAAGTAATTCCGGTTACAACTGCTGCCTGATCACCGATCATTAACGTTAAATTGGCCCCCCTTAATTCTCAGTCCCTATAATTGATAATCCGCGGTACAACCGCGCTGCCCCATGAACCGCCCATTCGTTGCCTTTCTTATCACATTACTATTCGCATCGAACGCCCACAGCGTGCTGGCACAATGGGATCAACTGTTAAACAAAACCTACCCGCAGCGTTACCAGGATTTAAGCAAGATCTACGTGCGAATAATCGCCGACGGTGATTCTACATCGGCATTTCGTGAGATTGCCTCCATGAAACGTTGGGCAAAAGCGCACGACGACAGCGAGCTTGAACTGGAATCGGACCTTTTAAAAGCCTACTACCTCACCATTCGACATACAAACCAGACGGCCCGCATTGCCTCAATGCTCAACGAGCTCGTGGTAAAGGCTACCGAACAAAACAGTAAACAGCTCATCGCACGGTCGCTTAAAGTGCTTGGGGATTATTACTGGACCGATGGCAGAAATTACGAATTGGCGTTTGAGACCTACATACAGATGGAAAGCATTCTGGATGAAGTAGATACAGACGAATTTCCAGACAAAGGTTATGCGCTGGCCGCTATTGCACACCCATACTACAATTTCTCGGATTATGAAAAGGCATTGCCCCTCTTGCAGCAGATCCTGCATTTAAAATTCAACCCGGACATGCATGCCGGGTATAACTCGGCGCTCGTTACTACCGCCGTCATTTACCGGAAACTCGGTAACCTCGATTCGTCCGACCATTACTTTCGAAGGGTGATCCGGAAGGAATCTCCGGGAAACTACAAGCTCTGGGCGGCCATTGCACGGGGCGGTCTGGGCGAAAATGCCTATTTGCGGGGCAATTACGCGGAAGCGATGCCTTTGCTGCAAGCCAATATCGATGAAGCTATTGCACAAAAAGATTACGGTCCGGCTGCCCAGTCGTTGATTACGCAGGCTAATATCCATTTGAAAAACAATGCCTACAAGAAGGCAGAGCAACTCGCCCATACGGCGAGGCATTATCTGGACATTACGCATCCCGAACGATACCGTCATTTCCAGGACTTGTACACTGTTCTCGTGAAGCTGTCTGTCGAACAGGGCAAACCGAAACTGGCGGAAGCTTATCTGGACTCCGCATTGTTCGCCCGAGACAGTATGAATCGCAAGTACAATGAAAAACTGATGATCCGGGCGCAACAGAAGACGGAGTTACACAAGCTTCGCGCCAAAATGGAAAGGGCGGAGTCGGACCAGAAACTGAAAGTGATCGAGCGTAACATGTCATTGGCCCTTGTGCTGCTGGTCGCGGTAGGCGCCGTGTATGTATACCAGACACAGCGGAAGCGCCATCGGCAGGCCCAATTGTTAAAAGAGATGGAAATCAGGCAAAAAGAACAGGAGCTGGAAAACGCCACGCTGCAATTGAACGAGTTTGCCCGCAACATTTCTGAAAAAAGCAAGCAGATCGAAACACTCGAAAACAAGCAGGGCCCCGATCCCGAGGCCCTGACTCAATTACGTGAAAGTACAATCCTGACACAGGAGGATTGGGATTATTTTAAAAAACTCTTCGGCAAAGTACACGGCGACTATCTGCACCGCCTCCGCGAGAGATTTCCCGACCTCACCCAGGGCGAAATGCGGTTTATTGCATTGGCCAAGCTGGGCCTGGGTTACCAGGAAATGTCGGCCACGCTGGGAATCAGCAGTCACGCCGTCCGCACTACCAAATACCGGCTACTCAAAAAAATCGATGTGCCTGACGACCGCAGTCTGGAAGAACTGGTCATGGACATCTGACGACCTACTCGATCGCTACCTTTTTTGTGTGTATAGCGGAGCCGGTTTGCACGCGCAAGACGTAAATGCCTTTGGCAAGGTTAACGACAGGCAGTTCAACCCGTCCATTTCTCAATTCTTTCCTGACCACGACAACCCCGTTCGTATTCGTTAACGTCGCATTTCCGGAATCAGCCCCGGTCATTTCGAGTTGCAGCAAAGTAGTGACAGGATTAGGATAAACTTGCATTTGAAGTCCATTTCCATGATCTGCCGCAACGATCTGGCTCAATGCATATGAACCGTCGAGATCCACCATTTTCAGGCGATAATAATTCAAACCCGCTTGCGGATGATAGTCGGTAGCGAAATAACGATGTCCTCCCGAACCGGTCGCCGCTGGTTGCCCGGGCAGAATTTCCCAATGCCGGGCATCGGAGCTGCGGTGAATTTCGAAATGGCTGGTATTGAACTCTTCGGCTGTGAGCCATTCCAATTGTGTAGTATTTTCAACCTTTTCTGCCTTAAAACTGACGAGCGTCAAAGGTAGCGGATCGACATTGCTGACAAAAAAGCCACTAAATCCCGTTACGTCGAATGCAATTTCCCACCGGTTGAGGTCGCTGTTCCAGGAAATATCATTATCATCGGGGTTAATGGTAGTGACATTGCCGCTATACGATCCGGGCTGTCCGGTAGCCGATGTTCCGTGGTATTGAACAACAAGCAAATTCGCTTTTCCTGTACCGTCCGACGGTGAAGTTGGCAGTTGGATACCACCTGCGGTACTATTGAATGCGTCAAACTCGGATTGAAGAAAAAACAGCTTGATCCTCGCCGTAGCGCTTCCTGCATTGTCGGCGGGTAGGATTTCATAATGTCGCTGAACAAACTTAACTGCCTCGGTTGTGATTACCCCTCCCTCAACGAATGTCTTCGCTTGCACGCTCCCACTCACCGGCGCGGGGCCTGATGGCGTCACCTGCGCGATGACCCGGCACCCGGAAACCAGGAAACCATTGGAGGTACCGGCGACAATTGCCTGGGAAACAGCATCACCATTTACAGACAAGCTGCTGCCGTCGCGGTAGGATTGTAATTCGTAAGCGCCCATATCGGCTGTCACGTCGAATACCCTGGACAGCCCCAAAATGTCCGTTGGAGGAATATTGCCGGCGAACAAACCGGCGTTGATCCCCGGGCTGCAAGGCGACAGCCTGAGTCCGTCATCGGCCGTCATCCATTGGTTATCCGCGCCGTCGGGATCGGACTGGGCTACAAACAGTGCGTCGGTATTCACAACCCCGGTACCACTGTGTCCGTCCTGCACAATGGAATGCGCTACGACCGGAGTCGAGATCAGATCGTAAATCCCTGCCGGGGCCTGCCCGCTGTTACCCCATACCACCGTATTGAGGATCGACGGAGTTGACAACAGCATGTTGTATATCCCGGCTCCTTCGACCGTGGAGGTGTTACGTGCGACGGTGCAATGTTGGATGGTTGCCTCGGAGTTAAATCCATTAAAAATCCCGCCACCGCCACTCGTACCCGAGTTATCAGAAATCACGCACTGGCTGATCGTTGGTGCGGTACCGTCCCCAAACAGCAGAATTCCTCCTCCATTATTGGCTTTATTATTTGTAAAAACACAATTCGCGATCGTCGGTGACGACGAGTACAGCGCAATGCCGCCGCCTCCCGTAGCGTCTACGGGTACTCCGGATATACTGGCACTGAGGCCGGTTCCATCGGCATTCCCGTCGCGGACAATGAAGCCATCGAGCCGTGCGGCCAAATTGGTATTTACTGCAACAATAACGTGATAGGAATTATCGGCATCCCCCGCAGAACCGATATCGCCGGAAAGAACAGTCTGATGAGCCCCCGCATTTCTCGCGGAAAGCTGGGTTTCATCCCCTTTAAAGCCACCATAGATCGACACATTGCTGATCAGGTAGAACGCATTGTGCCGGGCACCGCCGAGATTGAGGTTATAAGGCTGACCGGAAGGTTTATACGTTCCTTTTTTTACCCATATTTCGGTAATCCCCGGGCAGCCCGCCGCGATGTTGAGTGCATTGCTGAGATCGCCGAGCGCGTCGCCCCACCCTGAACCTTCCCCTGATGCACCTTCGGCCACATACAAACGGCCCACGAGTACGTTCAGCCCTACGGCGGTTGAGAATATATCTCCGCACGCGTTGGTGATTTTAACTTTATATTGTCCGCCATGGTCGCCGACAATGATGTTATGGACCGTCAGCGTTGCGGAATTAACGCCGCTGTACCTGGCGTTGTTCATCAGCGGGGTATCGCCATTGTACCATTGGTAGGACATCGTGGTAGTGCTGCTGGCCGTTACTGAGAAATTAACGGATGAAGTTCCGGGGCAAGTTGTTACCTTCTCGGGAGATGATGTAATATTCGGTAAAGCACCCGTCGTGATAGCGACGCGTCCCGTCGGATCAGCATTCGTCAAATAGCCGACCATAACATTGGCACTGCCATTCCCTGCTCCGCTTGCCGTATAGGTCGCCGTGGCCTTACCATCCGCCTGAATACTGGCCTGCGCATTAGAAATATTGCCATTCACGGCGCTGAAACTGACCGGCAGGCCGATCAGCTGGCTCAAATTGGATAAAGCAACCGACGACCCTGCGGAGTTGTTCAGAAAGCTGCCCGTAACCGTAGTCTGGCTCGCAGACGGAACGCAAAGCGAAGCATTATCCACCGCAGGCTTCAAAACGAGCCAAGGGTTGGTCGTCAGGGTAGCGGTACCTAATCCGTCGACGATGTAGGCCGGTTCGCTGCATGTCCCACCAGCCTGCGGATCGGTGTTGCAGCCCCACCAGTTATTGGTAGCATTCACCGCGCCATCGACCGATTTCCGGACAGATAATGCATCCTTCACCGAATTACCCAGTTTATTCCCTGTAAAAACATTGTAGTTAATGTCAACCGCAAAACTGCTGATAACGGAAATAGCCCCGCCTTCGCTGTTGGTCGTCATACCTGTTGAGTTATCCAGGAATTTGTTTTTTTCGATTTTGGTGTAAAAAGAAGGGCTTGAAGCCGAATAAACGGCTCGCAGGCCGATCGCTCCACCGTAGGTAAAATATCCGGAAGTTGCCAGGTTATTGGTGAATGTGGAATTGGTAATGGTGGCGCTGCCGGTTGTCGTGATAGTCGAGTTATAATAACTGATTAATATCGCTCCGCCGGTGGCGTTGTCAGTCGTAGAAAGTATCTTGTTATCATGAAATGTGCAGTTATCGACGGTCAACGCACCACCACCCGCCATCGACAAAGCCCCGCCACCTAAAACCTCGGCGACATTGCCTTCAAATGTGCAATTGGTAATGTTGGTAACATTGCCAGGCCCCCCGCAGAGAATCGCCCCTCCTCCATAACTGTCGGAGTTCTTCCCACCCGTGAATTTGATGCCGGATATGGTGGTCGTCACCCCTGACACGGTTCCGGACGAGTTGATGAAAAATATCCGCCCCTGCATCGTGGTAGTCATATTGATGACCGTCGAGCCCGGCCCGGTCCCTATGATCGAAATATTCTGAGCATTGTTACCGAACTCTATCGTTCCGAGCGTGAGGTTGTAGGTGCCGGCAGGTACATTAATGGTATGCGGCCCGCCCCCGAGCGCGTCCGCCGCCAGGATCGCCCCACGGAGCTGCGACGGGTCGTTGCCGTCCGTGGTTTGGGTTACGTTAAAGGTATTTGCATGCGCGTTTAGCTGCACGCTGGCGCTTAACAATAGCATGGCCAATACCCTATGCAGGAAAAAACTAGTAGAAATTTTCATCATAGTATAAGTTATTAGGGAACCTTCGCGCATCACGGCCGGGACGGGTAAACGCCTCCAAGGGACATTACATATCCGATCGCCTGGTAGGGCATCATGTTGTTATGTGGCTGGTCCCCACCGGCGTCTCCGATGGCCGACGGACTCATGACCGCTCCCGCGCCCTTGTCGTTGGCGAAGCAGGGCACCGGCGGACGGCTATCCTGATTGGCCCACATCTGCCCAAGCGGGCTTTTCAGATTACCTCTATTTCTGGCATGCGCCGGATGGTAGTGCTTCGGCATTTCCGCGACAGTCAGTTTCACCGTTGCTGCTCCTGCTACTTTCCCCAACTGGTAAGGTGTAAGTTTCGTCGTTGATCCTTCATCATCTTTCTGAGGCGGTATTGCCCCAGAAACGTAGTCACAACCAACCGCCGCTTTTCCCCGCAAATCAGGCAATGCGAAAGTGGTGACGTCGTCACCGCCGTAGGTGTTGCGAAGAAGGGCGAACAGCGGTGCGTTGCCACTGACAGGCAACAGTCGCCCGTCACATGGCACGGTCCTGTCGGAGTCCCATTTCCCTGCCAGGATCTTGATCATTCCCATATAATCGTCAAATTCGAAGCCCTTTGCCGGATATATGCCGGCTACGCAAATGGCATAATTGACAGCCAAATACGGCGACATATTGCTGTGCGGCATGCCATAGCCGACCATGTCGAGCGTTTGGTCATTCATGGTGGCGTTCGCCTGCGTGACATATCCTGCGTCCGACGCCCAGTAGTTGTCTTGCGGGCTAACAACGTTTGACGGATTGGTACTCGCCAAAGCCTGATGGTGGTGCTTCGGCATCTCCTGCACGGTGAGGCTGTGCGTTTCCTCCCCGCCACGGGCAAACATCGGATAATCCGGTCCGTTGCCGATAAGCACCCGGTTGCGAAGATCAGGAACATTGAAATGAGCTCCATCCCCTCCGAATGCCCTGCCAATGAGGTCGAACAGCGCCTGGTTCTTACTTATTTCCAATGCTCTGCCATCGCAGGGAACCCAATATTTGACATCCCCGGGATAGGCAAACATTCTTATTTCTGAAAGATATAATTGAGGCATAAAAATTCGATTTTAAAAATTAAAAATTATCAACCGAAAGACGGGTACTCGCCGGAAATCGCAATACAGTATACGATGGCAAGGACGGGCATGCGGTTTTCATGCGGTTGTCCACCGCCCTCCGTCATGATACTCTCCCTGTTCATCGAAAAATTACCGGCAGTGCCCGGCTCGGCGTACCGGGCCCCATGTTGGTCGGAAGCCGACCAAACCGCATTGGTCGCATCTTTTGAATTGACCTGGTCGGAAGTGCTGCAATTGGGGATATGAGTATGGCGGGGAAGCCCTTCCAACGCCAGCTCCACCGATTCCGAACCGTCTATTTTCCCGACAGGGTTATGTTCGCTTTGTCCCAATACCACGCGCGACCGTAGATCGGGCAGTGCAAAAGTGGTGACTCCGTCGCCTCCGTACCGGGTGCCGATCAAATTGAAAAGGTAAGGATTCTCTTCTATCTTCAGGATTGCGCCGTTACAAAGCGCCCAGCCTCTGGGCACAAAATTCAGGGCAAACGCTGCTATTTCTCCAATATATGGATCCATTGTATTTGTATTATTTTTAGGTTAACGGTTGATGTTACTATCGTAGGTTCCACTCTCTTACAGGCAAGACCAGGGAATGGTCGTGCGCAGAACATCGGCTAGCCGCGCGAAGGAAATATTCCATTACAACAGATCATGAACTCAATGCCGAGATAGGGCATCATATTATTATGAGGCTGGTCAGCGCCTGCTTCGCCGAGCGCGGAGGGATGCATCGCATGCGCGGTACCTGATGTTGCCGCGAATCTGTTAATCGGCGGACGGCTATCTTCATTCGCCCAAACCTGGCCCTCAGGACGTTGCGTAGTCGCCTTTTTCGAAGCCAGCGGCGCATGGGTATGCGAAGGCATTTGGTCCAGTTTCAGGGTTACCTTATCCGTTCCCGCCTTTTCTCCTATCTTATAAGTGGTGAGTTCAAATTTGTCGAACGGCCAGTATTGTATGACCGCACGCCCGCGCAAATCGGGCAGAGCAAATGTAGTAGTCCCATTACCGCCGTACTTTGTGCCAAGAAGGCTATACAATGCCGTGTTGCTGGCAATCGGCAACTCCCTTCCATCGCAGGGAAGCCAATATTGAGGAATCACTTTTGCCGCAAACGCCCGGACTGTTCCCAAATACTCTTCTATCGGCGGAAAACTCCCGTCGGTAAACATACCGTCTGTGCATATCGTATAGTTGATGGCGAGGTACGGCGACATATTGTCGTGCGCTACTTCCTTCCCTGTCGCTTCCAAAGCCTGATCGCTCATGAAAGAGTTGTTTTGAGTAACATAACCTGCATCGGCAGGCCAGAAATGATCTTCCGGAGTCGGACTATCCGAGCCGCCGCTACTTACCACCGCCTTATGCCGGTGTCTGGGCATTTCGTCCAGCGTCAGCTTGTGCGACTCTTCTCCCCCCGGGGAAAAATCCGGATAGGCCGCGCCATTGCCAATAAGCACTCTGTCCCGAAGATCGGGAAGCTTGTAACGTCCGTCCTCTTTCCCGAATGTAGCTCCGATAAGCCGGAAAAGCTGGTCTTCCGAATTTACCGGGTAAGATCGTCCGTCGCATGGAACATATCCCTGAATTTCTATCGGGAAACCAAACATCCTGATTTCCGCGGGGAAACTCAGCCCGTAACCGCCGGGACCGCGACTCGGAAAGGGTCCGTCTACGGCGATCGCGTATGTGAGCGCTAGCATAGGCATTCTGTTTTCGTGCGGCTCAGAGCCTCCCTCAGGCAAAATGCTTCCGGTACTCATTTTAGTCGCCCCCGGCGCTTGCCCATACCGTGTGCCGTGTTGTGTCGATCCAGACCAAAATCCATTCGTACCGTCGATAGAATTGCTGTTATCGGTGTTGCTGCATGCAGGCACATGCCGATGCGGAGGCAGGTTTTCCGCTTTCAATGTAATTGTCTCGAATCCGCCTTTTGTGCCGACGGGATTGCGGTCGCTTTGTCCCAGGGGAATCCGCGAGCGAAGGTCCGGTAAAGCAAACGTCGTTTTACCATCTCCGCCATAAGCATTTCCTATCAGGGAGTGTAAAGCGGCAAATCTTTCGATGGGGAGTATTTGTCCCGCACAAGCGAGCCAACCAGCCGGCGCGAAGTCCGCTGCAAAAATCCTGATTTCTCCTATGTAATAATAATCCATAAGCCGAAAGGGTTAGTAAGTTCTAGAATGCTCCAAATAAAGCATCCAGTGTCCCCGAAAGCCTAAAAAAGCGCGTCACAAAAACGTCACAATTATCAAAATACAGTTACAATAACACACAAAACCCGCTCTGAATCATTCCAGAACGGATTTTGTTGATGTCAGAAGACGAATGCAGCCAGGTCAGGAATTTTTTAGGCTAATGCCGTCAGGCATGAAATATTGGTAGAAAACCTGTAAATGCGAATGTCAACAAAAATCCCGTCAGGGATGTAACAACAATGCATCGCAATGCATTGTCGTTACATCCCTGACGGGATTTTGATTCAATAACAATTCGATATATCTCTACCGATATTACGTCGCTACGCGACTTACATCAGACGTCACCATTCAACGGCGATTTATTCACTCATTCACTCATTCAATCATTCAATCATTCAAAATTAATACCCCGGATTCTGCGGCATCAGGTTCGGATTCACCTGCAACTCCACACGCGGCAGGGGCATCAGGTAATCGCGGTTTGGGTTGAAACTATCGTGCGGTTCCAATGCATCCGGGCCTTTGAACACTTTTTCGCCCAGGTTCCGGCGCTTGATATCGTACCAGCGCTTGTATTCGAATGCCAGTTCAAGGCGCCGATCGTCGAGGATGAGGTCGATCATGGCTTCCTTGGAGAGGCCTGCTTTGGCGTCCGCGGGGAAGGTGGTCTGTTTGCCGGCCCAGTTACGCGCTCTTGCCCTCACCTCGTTGATATAACCCAGTGCCTCCGCATTCGGCCCGTTCACTTCCACCGATGCCTCGGCGGCGATGAGCAGGATTTCGGCGTAACGCATTGCGGCATAGTTATGGTCGGAATAGCGGCCTTCGGAATTGGAATTACCTGCAAAACGGGCATACTTGGCAATGTGCGGGCGCTTGGTGTTCGTAAACTCGGTGTAGGGAACGAGCTTACCGCCGATCAGCAGCGAATCGTCAAAACTTACCTCTTTACGGTAGTCGCGGTTATCCCAGGTGCTGTACACTTTCAGCGACGGAACGATCACGCTCCACCCGCTGCGCGGTGCATCGCCTCCGCGCACACCCGTCATAGGCGCCATGATGTCGTCGTTGGCACCGCCGTCACCGGATTTCAGGCCAAGAAAATCGACATCGAAAATGTGTTCCTTCATATTCGGGGCCTGAGGAGCCTTGAAAAGCGTCTGAAAATCTGCTTCCAATGCATATCCGAACTTATCCTTGTTGTCGATTACCCATTTCGCTTCGGTATAGGCCTTCTGGAATTGCCCCATCGTGAGGTGTACCGAGGCCAGGTAAGAAGCGGCCGTACCCTTGCTAGCGCGACTCCGCACTTCCGACGGCTGCTTGTCCGGCAGCCACTGTTTGGCATATTCCAGGTCGGCGATAATGCTGGCGTAAACCGTAGCCGCCGGCGTTTTGGAAATGGATTTGACAGACTCCGGGTTACTGATGAAATAATCGATGTAAGGAATATCGCCGAATACCTGCACGAGGTGAAAATAGGCGAATGCGCGGATGAAACGAGCTTCCGCGATGAGCGGATTGCCGGTATTCTCCGGCAGATTGAGTCCTTGCGCACCGAAAATGGCCGCATTAGTCGAGCTGATCACCTGGTACCAGACGGGCCAGAACTGGTTCACCATGTTGTTGTTGTCATCCATGTTGAAATCGTTCACCTGCTGGCGTTCGGCGGGCGTACCGCGGTCGCCGATATCCTCCATGTCGCTCCGCAGCATAAGCGCCGATACAAACTGGCGGCCGTAAAGCCGTTCGGTGGCGATCCAGCCGTAAGCGCCCATAATGGCTGTTTCTACATCTTTGGAAGTCCTGAACAAAGCTTCGGGTGCGAGCAGGCCCACGGGCTTTTCGTCCAGGTCCGCGCAGCCGAGCAGCATGGAAAGTGCCGCCGTCAGGATTATTGATCTATTGAATAAATGCTTCATTTTGATGTCCGTTTAATGCTTAAAAACCCAGGTTCAGGCCAATGGTGTACGATTTCGCGTTCGGGTAGCTGCCGTAGTCGAGGCCGAGGTTACGGTTGCTGTCGGTATTGCCGTCCGACGAGTAGTTCACCTCGGGGTCGTAGCCCTTGTATTTGGTGAAAGTCAGGATGTTCTGGGCGCTGGCGTAAATGCGCAACTTGCTGATATGCAGCTTTTCAAGCACAGGTTTGGGAAAATTATAACCGATAGCAAGGTTTTTCATCCGGATAAAACTACCATCCTTCACGAAGCGCGTCGAAACGCGGCGTGTACGGCCAACGGTCGCTTTGGGCACGTCGGTATTGGTGTTCGAAGGCGTCCAGCGGTTCAATGCATCGGTGGTAGCATTGTTGATAGCCGACAGCAGATTAAGCTCCATCAAAGTATAGCTCAGCAGGTCGTTGCCTTTCGATGCCTGGAAAAACACATTCAAATCAAAGCCTTTGTAACTGAAATCGTTGTTGAGGCCCCAGGTGAATTTCGGGTGCGGATTACCGATTATCGTGCGGTCGTCGCTGTTGAGCGTGCCGTCGGGCTCACCAGTAAGGCGACCGTTCGAATCCTTTTTACCATTGATATCCCTGAATTTCTCCCCTCCTGCAACTGTTTCGAACCCTCCGCCGGGAATGAAGCTATCACCCTCCTGATAAACGCCGTCGTAGATCCAGCCGTAGAAACTACCCACAGGATAACCTTCACGCAATATCTGGGTTTGTCCCATTCCCACCATATGCCCCGGCGCCGAGCCGTAAAGAATGTCGGTACCAGCAGGTAGTTTCAGGATTTTATTACGGTTCAAAGAAAAGTTAATGTCTGTGCTCCATTTGAAACCGCCTACCAGGTTACGGGTATTCAATGTAAACTCGACACCCTTGTTTTCAACTTCGCCGATGTTCTGCAACTGGTTGGTATACCCCGAATATTGAGGCAGTTGTACACTGAAAAGCAGGTCCTTGGTCACGCGGCGGTAGTAGTCGGCCACGAGGTTAAGGCGGTTGTTGAACAAGCTCACATCCGCGCCGACGTCGAACTGGTGCGTAGTTTCCCAGGTAAGGTCGTCGTTGGCAACAGTGGTGGGCCGCACCGCATTTACCGGTGCCCCATTGATGATCGCGTACACGTTCGAGAAGCGGGCCATGGTCTGGTATGGTTCGATGGCCTGGTTGCCCGTCAACCCGTAGCTCACGCGCCACTTCCATTGGCTAATCGCCGAGATGTTTTGCATAAACGGTTCGCTCGACATTTTCCAGGCAAATGCGCCGGAAGGGAACGTGGCCCATTTGTGGTTTTTACTAAAATTCGAAGAACCGTCCTGGCGGATATTAGCCGTAAACAAATACTTATCAGCCAGCGAATAAGTCAAACGGGCATAATAGGAAGCCAGTACCCATTCCGTGAGCCCGGAAGTAGGACTTTGCCAAACGGACGAACCGCCCAGGTTCCAGTAAGAAACCGCATCGGTAATGAACGACTGTCCCGAGCCGCCCGAGTTTTCGCTCGACGATTTCTGGTAGGAATAGCCCGCCATTACCGACAAATCATGCAACGCACCTATCTTTTTATTGTAGGTCAAATAATTCTCATTCAGGAGCAATGTGCTTTTATTACCATTCACCGTCGCCGCGCCGCCCACATTCCGGCCGTCGTTCAAGGTTGTGGGGGTGAATGTGCCCGTGCGGCCGCTGTTGGTTGTAGCGCCCAATGTTACCCTCAATTTCAAATCTTTGAGAATATTGTATTCGGCATAAAGGTTACCCTGAATCCGGTCGGCCAGCGACTCGTTTTCCAGCTGTGTGGCAATGGCATACGGGTTATCGATCGGGTCACTTAGCCTACCCACCGTAAAGCGTCCATTCGCGTCCCGGATCGGCTGGTCGGGTTCGAATTTCAATGCGGCCGACATGACACCCGGCGTGAGGCCACCGGAGCCTTCCTGCGTACGCGACTGCTGGCGCGATACGCGCTGCGCGAAGAGGTTCAGACCGAGTTTCAACCGTTTGGTAGCATTTATATCGATGTTGCTCGTCACGGAATACCGTTTGTAGCCTGAATTCAGGATTACACCTTTCTGATCGTAATAGGCACCCGACACATAATATTTCACCGCCTCGCTGCCGCCTGCTACCGACAGCTGATGGTTCTGAATGCCGCCGCGACGGAAAATTTCGTCCTGCCAGTCGGTATCCGCGCCCTGCGGAACGATGGTCGGCCGCGCTTCCTGCACATAGTCGAGAAATTGCTTCGCATTCAGCAGATCGAGGCGGTTGATTTCCTTCTGGCTGGAAAACGAGGTATTGAAATCGATGCGCGGCTTACCCGAAGTACCTTTTTTGGTAGTCACCATGATCACGCCGTTGGCGCCGCGCGATCCATAAATGGCTGTGGCAGAAGCATCTTTGAGTATTTCAATGGATTCGATATCCTCCGGCGGGGGTAATGTACCACCTACGAAGCCATCCACCACGTAAATAGGGTCACTGCTCGCATTGATCGAGGTTCCGCCGCGGATACGCACTTTGAAATTCGACCCCGGCTCGCCGTTATTGGCCTGTATCTGCACACCCGCCGCACGTCCCTGCAATGCTTGTACGGTACCTAATGCCGGATAGGCGGTCAGTTCCTGTGATTTTACCGACGCTACCGAGCCGGTCACGTCGCTTTTCTTCACCGTACCATACCCTACCACGAGTACTTCTTCGAGCGACTTCTGGTCGGTTTTTAGACTGATATTGATCTCCGTCCGGCTGCCTACCTGCACTTCTTGCGGCTCGTAACCTACAAAGCTGTAAATCAACACGGTATTTGCATTATCGACACCCAATGTATAGTTTCCATTGGCGTCCGTGGACGTGCCCGTTTGTGTACCCTTTACAAGGATATTCACGCCCGGAAGGGGTTCGTTTTTGTCGGCATCGGTCACGCGGCCCTTGATCGTAATTTCGATACCGGCCTGCAATCCGCTTTTCACCGACGCTTCCGGCTCCCCGGAATTCCATTTCGGCGTTTCCGACGGGCGGATTACGATATTCTTGCCCGAAACCTCATAGGTAAGCCCCAGTGGCACGAGAAATTCTTCCAACACTTTCGAAAGTTCCTGGTTCGATTGCTGGATCGTCACTTTCCTGCCCGATTGGATCATTTTGGAACTGAAAATAAACCGGACGCCGGCCTGCTTTTCGATCTGGTGCAGGACTTTTTTCACTTCCAGGTCCTGCGCTTGCAGGCTGATGCGCTTGTTGAGCAGCTCCTGCGCACGCACGTCCGCCGCGAACGCATTCCCGACCAGCCAAACCGACATTACCAATTGCGCGACGCTTATCCGCATAAGAACTAACCATTTACGATGGAACTGTACCGGTATTTTCATAAATTTGAACGGTTTTGTTAATTGAAACTTGGCAAAATCTTCCTCCTCATCCCATTTGCATGAGATGTGACGGTCTGCTAACCACTGAGGATATCCGAGCCGGCCATGTTGGCGCATGGGCCGGCTTTTTATTTAGTTATTTCTGCAACCTTTCCCTTCCACCACGATTCGCCCGTCGATGCTCTCGTAGCTGGCGTTCACCGCCTTACACACGAGGTCGAGCTGCTCGTAAAGCGACATTTCCGTCAGCGTGGCGGTGATGGGGCATTCGTCCATGATATTTTTGTCGTAAATAATATCGATACCGTAAGCGCTCTGCAATGCGCTCAATACGGCCGATACGGGCGCTTCGTCAAACTCCAAATGCGGCGCGACGCC
Organism: Dyadobacter soli; assembly: GCF_900101885.1. GTDB lineage: Bacteria > Bacteroidota > Bacteroidia > Cytophagales > Spirosomataceae > Dyadobacter > Dyadobacter soli. The sequence continues at coordinate 44,362 of NZ_FNAN01000021.1, forward strand.
GGCGTCGGCCACTACTTCCGGCTCGGGAACGAGACTTTTGGTGATCTTCACACTGGTACGCACAAAAACGACCTGCTGATTAGGCTCGATTACCACACCCGTCAGCTCGCGGCTGCTTTGTTTTTCGGGCATATCCGGATCTTCTCTTGAAAATACCGCCACTTTACCTGTCCTCACAGCTACCGAAACCTCTTGCTCATCGGCAAAGGACCGGACCGTAAAACTGGTACCCAACACTTTGGTTACCAATTCATTGGCATACACAAAAAAAGGTTTGGACGGATCTTTGGCAATGTCAAAAAATGCCTTTCCCGAAAGAAAAACCTCTCGGCGACCTCGGTGGCCGTCCCCGAAATGCGGGGGATAGCTTATTTTACTGCCCGGATCGAGGGTAATGCTACTACCATCTTCCAAACTGACCGTCAGCGGCTGATCGGTTGCATTCACGGTTTCACGCATTTCCATCTTTGTTGCGGCGACGAGCTGCTCGTAACCGACAGCTTTCGGCTGATGACGCAGCCGGAACATCCAGCCTAATCCCGCCAGCAAAACGAGTATTGCGGCAACGCGCACCGCGCGACCCGCGTACCACGGCGGGCGGCGTTCCTCCGCACTATCCAGGTTTCGCGCTTCCAGTCGCTCTACGATCCGTTCCACTGCCTTACGCTTTTCAGGATTTGATAATGAGGCATTTGCAGGCCTGATCGATAGTACCAGCTTCCGGGCCCGCTCCACCATTTCACGCTTTTCGGGATGGGCAGCGAGCCAGTTTTGCCAGGTTTCGTCGTCCTCGCGCGTCGGGTTAAGCACCCAGTTGCGGAACGGCTTATCCCAGACAAACTCCCCCAAACTGAAATCGCGGTAACGGTCCATGTTCAAAATTTAGCTTTTCAAACACCATTAGACCGTCCCGGCAGCGGGATACTGTATTTTTCTGATTTTTTTTGCAATTTTTAAATGAGGTATTTCAAACTAAAACGGCAGCGCCAAAACCAGCGAAACGATGGCTTTCCAATGCGATTTGATAAACTTGAATGCCTCTTGCAGCAGATTGGAGACGGATTGAGGCTGAATGTCCATCACCATCGCGATCTCTTCGCGTTCCATATCGTTGTAAAAACGGAGAAAAACGGCCTCTTTTTGCCGTTTGGGAAGCTCATTGAGCATTTCGGTCATGCGGGAGGCCAAAATCCGGTCGTTTTCGGATTCGATCAGCTGGTACTCTGCGTTGAATTCGAGATCAAAAACAATGTCCGATTCATTATAGTAATCCATGCAATCCATCCGCAGGCGTGAGGCGAGGCGGTGGAGACGACGGCGCAGCGACGCAAGCAGGTAAGGTTTGGGGGGAATTTCGGGGTTCAATGCATTTCGCTTTTCCCAAACGCCCAGAAAAACGTCCTGAATGCAGTCCTTAATGAGCTCGCGATCGCCATTGAACTTTGTTCCGTAGTGAAAAAGCAGGTCGTAGGTGCGGTCGATGAGGTGTTCATAAGCGGTGACATCCCCGGCAAGCATTTCCCGCCACAGCTTCTGCTCTTCTTCCAAATACATGGCCGGATGGAGGTCTGAACGGGTTAAAGCCTTCATGAAAACGGGTGAATTTTAGTCAGGTCTGAAAACGAAAAGCAGCCCGGGCCGCTTTCTTACTACTATCCATCTTATTTAATCTTCGAACAATTATACCGACGCAGCTAACGCATACCCTATACGCCCGCGTCCTCATCACGATTTAAACATCGGCAGCGGATTCAGCGGATGACGCAAAAAATTGGCACCGATCTTCCGAATCAAAAACCAATGGAATCCGGCATTCGGGAATCTCCGGCGCAGGCGTCGAAGTACCTGCGGGTCGGTGCCCAACGTGAGGATGCCGAGCGACACGTCATTCCAGTCCGCTTTCCGGAAGGTTTCGACCGTCACAGGAAATTGGCCACGATAAGGCCCGACCTTGTGGTGCCAATAAATCATGGCTGTAATTTCGGCAACACCGGCGCCGCCTTGCGCGGAGTTCAGGTAATGTTCGGCTTGCCCGATGGATGGCGGAAGATAGTCGATCGTGTGGGCCGTCCAGATGCCGATGTCGTGAAATACCGCTGCGATCGCATAGTTGTGACGATTAGCAGGGTCCGTGTCGCGCGTCACGCAGGTCTCGAACACCCGGTGAACGTGATTGGCGTATTTTTCAAAGTCAGCACCGATCTCCTTTTTAAAACGCCCCAGGAGTTCGTCGATAAGCGGTTCACGGTCTCGCATCGCAATACATTTGAGTGAATGCGATAATTTACAGATAATCAGGATAATTTCACGGATTTCGGGGCTATCCGACAACAGCTACCGGTATCTGACCTACTGTCAGGTTATTTCGGAGCGCCGGGCGTCCGTTTCTTCAACTTCCTCAGCGTTCGGGCATCGATCGGAATGATCGTCCCGTGCTTGTGATCTTTCGGGACGGTTACTTGTTTGGAAATATTGGTAAAAGTTTTGAAATCGGACGTTTGTACTGCCCCGTAAGTTTTGTCGCGATACTGATCGAAATAAATCAGCCAGTCGTTTTTAACCTTCACGACTGTTGGTCCTTCGGTTAAAAAGCCTGTGAATGGCTCGGAAACATTTTGATAGGGGCCCAAAACGTCATTCGCAAATGCCACTTTGATGTTCCGCTGCGGACGGGTATTGTCTTTCAAAACCAATACATAATCATTCTTTTTCCGCTTGGCGATCACGCAGTCGATCACGCTGAAACCCGGATCGAGGAATAATGCGGCTTTGGAGAACGTCTGAAAATCCTTTGTGGTCACGTAGTACATCCGGTGATTATTGCGCTCATCCTCCTCGCCTTTCGGAAATTTGAAAGGAATCGTGGATGCCCAAATGATCACGAAACGATCGTTTTCATCATCATAAAACAACTCCGGCGCCCACACATTCACGACCTCCGGCTCATGCTCCATCACGGGCAAAAACCGCTGCTCCGACCAATGCACCAGATCTTTCGAACTCGCATACCCGAAACCTTTGTCGCCCTTCCAGTTGGTCGTCCAGACGAGGTGGGACATCCCATCCTTCCCCCGCGCAATCGAAGGATCGCGCATGAGTTTGCCGCCAACCTCGGGTTTGAGGTAACCGCCACCAAGGTCCGTCCAATGATAGCCATCGTCGCTGTACGCGAGATGCAGCCCATCCGTAGCCGGTTCGCGGAAGGAGGTGAAGAGGTAGGATTGTTTTTGGCAGGACGAAAACAGCAGGCATGCAACAAGAAACAGTAAGTAAAATCGGTTCATTTTAAAATTTTTTCTGGCAGTTGATAACTGAGTTTAACCGTTCGGCCTTTTAGGAACATCTCTTGCTAATTACCGGCAAAACCGGAACTTAACTGGCTTGCAATGAAGTATTTTGCAAGGTAATTTTACATTGTTATTCATCAACTAATCACCTCGCGACTATGACCGAAGTAACATTCAGCACAATACAGCTTGGGGCTAAAAAGACCTCACTCGCAGCCCGGCTCGCCCATTTTATAAAAGTGTTTGCAAAATCGCCTTCCAACTGGCTCAGCATGCGCATCGCGGCGGACCTCATGCGCGATACCGAATTTATCGAGCGGCAGATGAAACTGATCAAACAGATGGACGACGAGCAAGTTGAAAAAGGAATGGCATTCATCCGAGGCATATTGCCGGAGTTGGTCAAAATGGATAATGCGATCGAAAAAATTCAAAACCCTGCTTTGAGCGTTGCATTCCGTCGGCACGAACTGGCAATATATAAACTGGAAGCAAAACTGCATGTCAAGCAAACAGAACATTTACCCGTGATACCAACGGACCCTGAACTCCGCGAGGCTCTTTATTATAACACCATCATGTCCCTCAGCACACTTATAAAGTAAATGACTTTTCATCCCGGCGACATTATCTCATTTGAATTTCTTATACCGTCGACGGGCCGATATCTCACACATTCAGCAGTTGTGTTATCCTGTACCGAAGTTTACCATCATGACAGCATTTACGTCTGTGCCATGATGTCCTCCAACAATACCAACGATCGTTTCACATTCAAATTGGACAACTCAATGCTCCAAAACGCGAATAGTAAAGGTACTTCGCAAATAAGGTGTCATCTCATTACCTACGTGGATGCAACGAAAGTGCATCCGACGCAAGGAAACCCCTACAACCGCCTAACCAGGCAAGCCCTTAAAATGCTTTTGTCCCATATCAACACTAGTACATTTGGATTTGAGAGAACTAACTAGCCCCTCCTACTCCCCCTTCCCATTCGACTTATCAATAATCACCGCCAGCAAAATCACCAGCCCTTTCACCACCTGCTGCCAGAACGGCGATACATTCAACAGTACCAACCCATTATTCAACACCCCGATAATCAGCGCGCCGAGGACGGTGCCGAGGATGCTGCCCCGACCGCCGGAGAGCGAAGTACCACCGATGACGACGGCTGCGATCGAATCGAGCTCGTAGCTGATACCCGCGTTGGGCTGGGCGGAGTCGAGGCGCGATGTGACCATGATCCCGCCCACCGCTGCAAGCGCTCCGGCAATGGTATAGACGATGATTTTTACCCTGTTAACATTGATCCCTGACAAACGTGAGGCATTTTCATTGCCTCCGATCGCGTAAATGTAGCGACCAATGCGTGTCTTATCAGTCAGGAAAACGGCGAGTGCGATCACGATAATGGAGATCCAGACGGGCACAGGGATGCCCAGAAACCAGCCGGTACCGATAAAAAGGAACGTATCCCCCAGCCCGCTGATCGGAAAACCGCCCGTCCAGAGCATGGTAAGGCCCCTTGCGACTGTCAGCATGGCCAGCGTAGCCACAAACGGCGGCACATTGAACCGGGTGATTGCCCAGCCATTGAACGCGCCGAGGGCCGAGCCCGTCACACCGCCAGCGAGAATGGCGCCGAGCACGGTGAACCCGATAAACAGGTTTTGGGAAGGTATTTCAATGCCGTTTTTGAGCAACCCAGCCGTAATAGCACCACACAATGCAAGTACCGAGCCGACAGATAAGTCAATGCCCGCCGTTAGCACAATCAAAGTCATACCCACCGAAATGCAGATATTGACGGAAATCTGCCGCATGACATTCCATAAGTTCGAGAATGTCAGAAACTTATCCGACATAATGCTCAATGCCAGGCACAGCAAAAACAATGCAATAAGCGATTGAAAGCGGGCTATCGGGAAGCGTGTCAGGAGCGTTGCCCCGCTACTTTCCGTCGCCAGCCTTTTTTCGGTGGCCGGAGGGGTGCTACCGGTAACTGAATGAATGTCTTGTGGCATAGGAATATTGGTATTCACAAATTTCTACATATAACTTCTTCAATATCAAGCCGCAGACGGTCGGACGTTTGCGTTCGTTGCACCGATCGCCGCTTTCAGTATTGCGTCTTCCGACGCTTCGCTTGCCAGAAATTCGCCTGTCAATCTTCCTTCCGACATTACCAGGATGCGGTCGGAAATGGCGAGGATCTCAGGGAGTTCCGATGAAACCATCAGAATGCCCAAACCTTCGTCGGCGAGACGGATAATGAGCTTATAAATCTCTGTTTTTGCATTGATATCGATACCGCGCGTCGGTTCGTCGAGCAGGAGCACCTTCGGGCGCGTTGCCAGCCATTTGGCGAGGACGATTTTCTGCTGGTTACCTCCGCTGAGGTTCCTGGCCTTCTGATCTTTCGACGGAGTTTTAATGCGAAGCTCGCTGATATAGCGGTCGGCCAGCTCGCATTCCTTCGAATTATCGAGCGTACCAAGGTTCTCCATTTCCTCCAATGTGGTGAGGCTGATATTATTCTTCACGCCCAGCCCCAGCACCAATCCGTCCTTCTTCCTGTCCTCGGGTACGAGCGCGAGCCCGGCCGCAATAGCGCGCGCGGGAGAATCGCAGCAAATAGATTCACCGTCTATCAGCACCTTCCCGCTCGAATGCGCCGGATGCAGCCCGAAAATAGATTCCAGCAGTTCTGTCCTACCTGCGCCCATCAGGCCGAAAAGTCCCACAATTTCCCCTTTACCGATACTAAAAGAAACATTGCTCAGCACATTACCCGCTTTCAAACGACTTTTCAGGCTCAGGTTTTTCACTTCCAGCAATGATTCGCAGGCGCCGCGGTCGGTGGTTTTGCGCATAACTTCTATTTTCCGGCCTACCATTTTGCTGATCAACTGGTCCTGCGTCATACCGGCCATTTCGCCGGATTCGATGCTCTTGCCGTCGCGGAGTACCACGTAGTTGTCGGCAATGCGGAAGAGCTCGTCGAGCTTGTGGGAGACGTAGACGATGGCTTTGTTCTGCGCTTTCAAATCGGCGATAATGTCGAATAAAACCTCCACTTCCGAGCCGGTGATAGCCGATGTAGGCTCATCCATGATAATCAGCTCGGCGTCCGTGAGTAACGCTTTCGCGATTTCCACGATCTGCTGCTGGCCTACTTTGAGTTTGAAAACCTGCGAATCGGGATTTACTTTGAGTTTCAACCGGTCGAGTAGTTCCTGCGTGCGTTTGCGCATGCGGCTTTTGTCCATCGTGCCGTATTGCGTCACCAGCTCGCGACCGAGGAAAATGTTTTCGGTAATGGTCAGGTAAGGAATTAAATTGAGTTCCTGGTGGATGATCACCACACCCTGCTGCTGGGCATCTTTCGGACCGGCAAACTTCGCTATTTCTCCTTTGTAGCAGATATCTCCTTCGAAATCAGGATAAACACCCGACAGTATCTTCATCAAAGTCGATTTTCCCGCCCCGTTCTCACCGATCAGCGCGGTCACTTTTCCGGCTTCGATCGATAATGAAACATCATCCAACGCCAGCACGCCCGGAAACCGCTTCGTAATATGCTTCACTTCCAACAATGTCGCTGTGTCCGTCATGGCTTTTCGATTTGGAGACTTACCGGGATAACTTCAATGTCATTGGTCTGCAAATGCGCCCGGTTCAGTTCAATAGCGCCGGAGAATGCCACCCGGTCACCCTTTTTTACTTTGGATTTGAATGGCGGCACCACTTTTTCGCGGATCAGCTTGTTGATCTCTGCCGACACATTATTGAAATCCATCGAATTGGTAAATGCATTGATGTCTATTGCACCCGAGGCGTCGCGCACCGCATTACCGAAGATGTATTCCATAGCAATGCGCACATTTCCAGTGTTTCCTCCGGCGTCAGCCAGTTCTACGGACACTTCATTTTCACTCACATCGGCTACCATGCCCTGCCCTCTTACCATAAAATACCGGATATTTCCGATGCCTAATGCGTGCGAATGCTGTTCAAAAGCTTTGTCTTTATCGGTTTTGAGTTGGGATAATAATGCATTCAAGTCCACCGCTTTCGACAAGCCGGGAGTAAGTTTTTTGTCCCAAAAATTTTTGGCATAACCGGCAGCATCGAATGCCGCGGCACCCGCTTTCACCTCATCCAGCTTTTTGAAATACACCGAATTATAGGCCAGTAATGCAAACACCGCCACGTAGAGCAGGTATCGGATCGGTTTGGGCATAGCTATTCTTTTTCGCCGTAAGCGGCATAGTTTTCGACATTATCCTTTCTTACCAGTTCCACGGCCACCGGCATTTTGCCCGGGAAATCGCGTTTGCCTTTGAAATACGCATCGGCAAATGTGGCGGCAGTTTGCGCCATCACTTCGGGGAACTGCATTCCGGTGGCCAGTATTTTGCCATCCTGAATGGATTTTACCACATCCTCGGCCCCATCGAAGCCGAATACCTTTACGCGATCTGCCTTCCCGGAGGCAACCAATGCCTGGTAAGCGCCCATGGCCATGGCATCGTTTCCGCAGAACACACCATCGATATCCGGGTGCGCTTGCAGGATCGATTCCATTACTTCCATCGCCTTATTCCGGTCGAAATCGGCGCTTTGCTGGGCAACCATTTTCAAACCCGGATAAAAATCGACTACACTATGAAAGCCCTTCGAGCGATTCCAGGTATTGTTATCGCCTACCATACCGAGGATTTCCACGTATTTGCCCTTCTTATTCAATGTCTCGACGAAATACTTGCCAATCGCCACGCAGCCGGAATAGCTGTCCGACAAAATCTGCGAGGTAGCCGCGCCATTCGCATTCACCTCCCTATCCATGCAAAACACCGGCACACCGGCCGCCACGGCATTTTTCACATTCACAATCGAGCCGTCCGCATCGGTCGGGTTGAACAGGATGGCGTCGTAGCCCGAGGCGATCGCATTGTCGAAATGGTCGGTTTCCTGGGCGGTGTTATTTTGGGAATCAAAAATTTTGGATTCGTAGCCGAGCTGTTTCGCTTTTGCCTCGGCTTTTTGTGCGAGGAAAACAAACCAGGGATTATTGAGCGTCGAAATCACGATCGCGATCTTTTTCGGCTCGTCTTTGGATTCTTTTGTTTTACAACCATTTAATCCAAATGCAAAAAAGACGCAAAAAAGGGCTATCCGGTAAAGTATGCTGGTTTTCATGCTGCAATGGTTTTAGGTGGTCGCACATCGGGCGCCTGGCTCATGTGCGTGCGGCTACGGAGCGCGCCCGCTACGGGTACACGGTCACGATCACGCGCTGGTAACGCGTCAGCGCGGGCGAACCATTGTCGGTAACGGCCAGTACCACGTGAATGGTCTCCGGTTTTTCCACCTTTGGAGCCACAAAAGACGTTTGCGCGGCTTTTATATCCTTTATATTAAGCGGTTCTTTGATGTTGTAACTGCCCGGCTCGGGATAGTAAATCCATTCGTAGTTCAATGTGTTACCGTCCGGATCGGATGAGCCATCGGCGTTAAGTTGCACGGTTTCACCGACTTTTGCATTGATGCGCGCACCGCCTTTCACAGCCACTTTCGGCGGGTGATTGGCCTCTTTGAAAGGTTTGATAGTCCAGTCCATCCGCGCAGCGAAATCGTGCTGGAATGCCTCACGCCAGCGCCATAATGTGGCTTTGTTGCTGGTGTGGTAGGCACCGTCGACGCCCTTCACTTCGTCCATCGCGTCGGTGTAGATCGGGCGGGTTTCGGGTTCGTAAAAATATTTAAGTGTGCGTGGCGTGTAGAGTTCATATCGTCCCCCCCAGCCGCCGTATTCGGGGTGTTCGGGGTCGTTTAGGCCATTATCCACCAATCCCAAAAACGAAGGCGTGTCGCCCTCCATGAGGAACTTGGTGAAAGGATATTCCTTACCCATCGGGCCGTGGCTGCGCACGTGTTCGTCCAGCCAGGGGTTGTCTACGATTTCAAAATTGGCACCCGAAAAGCGGCCGTGAAACTTGTCGCCGCTGATACCCGACCAGGTCGCATAATGGTACGCTCCCGCCGCATGGTAACCCGGACTGCCCACATAAAAAACGTCGGGGAAGTTTTTACGGATCCACGGACCGGTATCGTCCTGGTCTGAAATGGTATACATCCTGATTTTGGAAACGAATTTCTTCAAATCCTCGGGCGAGCGGGTCATTTTTACTTTCCAGAGCGCTTGTGCGAGACAGTTAGCGCCTCCCCAGACGGGAATCCATACCGGCCGGTCGTCCTTTTTATCTACTACTTTGATAATCCATTCAGAACCTTCCGAATCCTTGCCCTTACCCACGGCGTTCATCCCAAAATCCGGGAATGCGCTTTTAGTAATGCCAATAAGGTAATCCGCCTCGGAATAGCCTTTTTCGTGTAGAAGCAAATTGGGACGCACTTTTCGGTAAGCTTCAATAAGCTGTTTGATCTTTTCCGGCGCGACGCGTTTTTGCTGGTGAATGGAAGTCGTAGCTACCAGCCCCTCTACGTCCCATTGGTTGGAATAGGTCAAAAACCGGATCATCGATTGCGTATCGTCCGGTTCGTTTTCAATGTCTGTGAGTACCAGCACGCGATGCCTGGGCGTGGCGGCATCTGCTCCGGCCGCTCCCTGCGCCTGGGTAAAAGCGGGTGTCGCTAAGCCGATCATGGAGCCCGAAAGCAGCCACGCGGCACCACAGCACATTTGTCTTATCAGTTTCATAAATTTTGCCCAAATAACCCTATTCAAAAAAGACCTGATTCTACAACGACTCATTAACCGCCTGTTTACACTTACATAAACCGGCGCTTACTTTACGAGGCCCAGCGCCGCGGCGGCAATGCCTCCTTCCGAAATGCCATAATGATTGAAAATCTCCGTTTGGGAGCCGGTAACCGTGTATTCGTCGGGGATACCGATGATCTTGAAGCGGTTACAGAAGTTATTCTGGATTAAAAACGAAGCGCAGGCCTCACCGAGACCGCCATAAATGCTATGCTCTTCTACCGTCACGATCGGGCGACCGGTAGCGGCGATATTTTGCAAAAGTTCGTAATCCAGCGGCTTGATCGTGTGCATACTCACCACCGTGGCCGACAAATCGTGCTCGCGTTCGAGCTTTTCGGCTGCCAGCAACGCGGGCGCCACCGTTTCGCCGGTGCCGATAATGGTGATATCGCCGCCCTCGCGCACAATGCGGCCTTTACCGAATTCGAATGTCTTCTCGTCCTCCGAAAGCAAAGGCATTTGTTTCTTACCAAATCGGATGTAAACCGGCATATCGGTTTCCGCGGCCAACAAAATGGCTTGTTCGGTCTCGAAATTATCCGCCGGGGCCACTACAATGAGGTTATTAATGGTGCGCAAAACCGCGAAATCATGCAAACTGTGGTGCGTGGAGCCTAATGCGCCGTAGCTCACGCCGGCACTGATCCCGATCAGCTTCACCGGGTTATCGGAATAGGCCACATCATTTTTGATCTGTTCCAATGCGCGGGCCGTCAAAAAGCATGCGGGCGAAACGGCAAAAACCTTCTTACCGGCCGAAGCCAGCCCGGCCGCGACGCCCACGAGGTTCTGCTCGGCAATACCCACCTCGATAATCTGTTCGGGAAACTTTTGCCCGAACGGCACCAGCTTGCCGGAGCCGCGCGAGTCGCTCGTTACCACGATAATGTCCCGGTCGGTTTTCGCAAGCTGCTGCAATGTGCCCGAAAAAACTTCCAGGTTGGCGCGCTGGCTTACAGCAATGTTCTCGATAGTCGCATCCACTATTTCTTAGATTTTAATTCAAATGTCAGGTTTCCGGGAAAGGTCAGGCCAGGGTCTCTTCCAGCTCGTCCAATTCCTGTATCGCGTCGGCATACTGCTGCTTGTCAGGTACGCCGTGGTGCCATTTCAATTGATTTTCCATATAGCTCACGCCCTTACCCTTCACGGTATGCGCGATAATGAGGCTCGGCTTACCTTTTTCAAACGGTAATGCATCGAAAGCAGCCATTAGCTCATTGATATTGTGCCCATCCACATGCCGCACGGCCCAGCCGAATGCCTCGAACTTGTCATCCACCGGATCGGTATTGCACACGGCGCTGGTAGGGCCGGAGATTTGCAATGTGTTTTTATCCAAAATGGCGCACAAATTATCCAGCTTGTAATGCGAGGCCGATAATGCAGCTTCCCAATTGGAGCCTTCGGGCAGCTCGCCGTCGCCAAGAACGGTGAACACGCGGTAATCGCGCTTATCGAGCTTGCCGGCAATGGCGGTACCCACGCTGAGCGAAAGTCCGTGGCCCAATGCGCCGGTATTCTGCTCCACGCCGTGCACCTTGCGCGTCGGGTGTCCGATGTAATGCGACTGGTATTTGCACAAAGTCTCCAGATCGGTTTCCGGAAAAAAGCCGCGCGACGCGAGCACTACATACAATGCTTCCACCGTATGCCCTTTGCTCTGGATGTACCGGTCGCGGTCGGGGGAGTCGAAACGGTCGGCATCGACGTTCATCGAATAATTGTAGAGCACATTCAAAATATCGATACACGACAGGCTGCCGCCGGTATGGCCCGCTTTGGCCTGGTAGATATATTTGAGTATTTTCTTGCGGTACTCCACCGATTTCTGCGCCAGCTCCTTTTCCGACATGACTTTTAGCATTAATCCGGCATTCCTGCCGGTATTTGTAATTTTCCGATAGTTCAGGGTCAGTTTTGCGAAACCAGTTCGCGGTCGGGCAAGCGCGAGGGGTAAGGTTGCTGTGCGGGTTCTTCGAACAGTTGCACTTCCCAGCCCATGTAATTGCCCAATGCTTCTTTCAAAATGCCCGCCGTTTTCGACGCATTCATCACCACGTGGTGTTCGAAACCATTGCGGCAGATGTAATTCATCAGGTTTTGCAGGTTCGGGATCTCGGCCACGGCGCGGTTGCCGAAGGTTTTGAGCGTATCGTCCGTCAGACGGCCCTCGCCTATGTACGCCTTCATCACGCCGCGCGGGTCGTCCGTACTGATGCGCCCGTACGTGAGCGGCATCGCAGGCGTGCGCCCGGCCAGCGCACCCCAGGTATTCTCCTCTCCCACCGACGTGCCTAAAATCGGCGCCGTCGCGATTTCGATATCCGGCAAAAACGATTTCGCCCAGTTACCGCAATGAAAAAGCACGCATTTGTTATCGTCGTTGGCGTAATTGTTGTTCCAATCCACCAGTGCGCTCGGCGAGCCCGAAGCCAGCTGCAATGCATACATACTTAATGTACCCGTCACATCCACCTCGCAGCCGCTGGGCATCATGTTTTCGCTCATAATGCTCATGCTCGTGCACACATTGCAGCCATAATTCTGCTGCACCGACGTCCAGCATTGTATCGCCGTAGCATCCAATGCATTGGCTTCAATAAAATCTCCCAAAACCACATCCAGCTTCGCCATCTGGATCAACGCTTCATCCGGCGTCCGCCCGCGCGAGGCATAGGAAGTGATTTTGTCTAATCTTTTTTTCACTTTCGAATCCTGGGCATTCAGTTTATTGGCATTGCCCAAAATCTCCGACAAGTCCACAGTAACCACCGAAATGCCGTTGCGCTGCAATATTTTCTCACTGTAACGCACCGTATTGAAACCGCCCGGACGAGCGCCAATGGCGCCAATGCGCACATTGCGAAGTCCTTTGGTCACGCGGCAAACCGCTACAAAATCATTCAGATCTTTGATGAATGAGGGATCGCTCGGATGCACGACGTGTTTGGTGGTCAAAGTGTATTTGATGCCAAACTGATACAGGTTATTGCAAGCCGAAATCTTGCCGCACCACGAATCGCGGCGGCGGGCCACATCCAGCTTGTCCAGATCGTCGGGATAGCCTTGAATGAGCACCGGCACATTCAGATCCGCCAGTTTCAACGTCTCGGCAATGCCTCGTTCGTCGCCGAAATTGGGCAGCACTACCAGTACACCAATGATCTCATCCCGATGCGCCCGGAACAATGCGGCACATTTCTGCGCATCCTGGAACGTCTCGACGCCCCCGAGCTTGGTGGCTTCGGTATCGAGCATAATTCCATTGATATTCATTTTTTTCAGCAAATCAACGATCTCCACCCGCGCCTCGGCCACCAGCCGGTCCGGAAAGAAATCCCTGTTACCAATAATGACTCCAATACTTTTCATGTTCATGGTTTAAGGGCAATAGGCTGTAAGCGTTAAGCTGTAAGCCATATGCAAAGCTTTATGCTCAATATTTAAATCAAACTCTCCTCCCATTCCTCCCTCATCCCTTTCCTCCCTGGAAGGCTATTCCGCTATAATCAACTCAATCTCATTATCATGAAACAACTGCTGATGCTTCTCCTCGATCCCGGCGTCCGTAATAATGTAGTCGATCAGGGATAATGCGCCGAGGCTTGCGAATGCGCTTTTTCCTACTTTCGTCGAGTCGGCTACGAGGTAAGTCGTATCCGCGGCATCGATCATCGCCTTTTTCACCACCAGATCCGCGATACTCGGGTAGGTAAGCCCGGCTTTCAGCGACAATCCCGCCGTGGCGAGGAACAGTTTCTGCACATTCAGTCCTTTGAAAAAGTCGGCTGCTTTCTGCCCCGTGAGCGACAAGGTAGGCGGCTTGAACTCCCCTCCGGTCATGATCACCTCGATACCCGTTTCAGCCCCGAGGATCAATGCGATGTTCAGCGCATTGGTAATCACAGTCAGATGCTTGTTGCTGCCCCGCAGCTTCTTCGCGATTTCCGTCGTGGTCGACCCGGAATCGAGGATGATCGTATCGCCGTTGGAAATAAATTCCAGGCATTTGGCGGCGATCAGCTCCTTTTTATCGAGGTTTTCCTGGTTGGCCAGTGAAAAATTGCGCACCTGGTCTTCGACATTCTTCAAAAACGCCCCGCCGTGCTCCTTGATCACCAGGCCGTCCTTTTCGAGCTTGTCCAGATCCTGCCGGATCGTCACCTCGGTCACTTTAAACAGTCGCGCGAGGTCGATCACCTTCGCCGATCCGTCTTCTTTTAACAGTTCAAGTATTTTCTCCCGTCTCTGATTTGCCAGCATTGTATTAACTTTTGTTTTTTACCTAAAAATAGATGGAAAAGAAACAATTCGTCACATACCGACAAAAAATAAACCTATTCACAGCTCAAATAGAATGCTTAAACTTATCAAAAGCAAATTTACGTAAATAAAAGAAAATAAAAAGAGAAAATTGAAAATAATAATGAGTTATTGTACTACTATTTCTTTGTATAACCACAACCGTCTAATCAAGCCCGACTTTGCAATTTCCGCAAAACAACACCCAAGCACTATGAGAACACTCATTTTCACGATACTATCACTGGTTACCAGCACATTCGCAACCGCCCAGTCCGAAAAAGAAGAAAAATTACCATCCCCGTCGGTTACCGAGGACTGGTCGTTCAAACCACCGCTTGTAAAGCCGGGTGAAACCTCCACACAACCGCCATCGGACGCCATCGTCCTGTACAACGGCACCACCGACCTCGCCAAATGGGAGCACCCCGACGGCTCGCCCGTCAAATGGAAAACCGATGGCGACGCCCTGACCATCGTCCCCAAAGCGACAGACATCCGCACAAAACAAATGTTCGGAAACATGCAGCTCCACCTCGAATGGCGCACACCCGATCCATCCGAAGACAAGGACTTCAACCGCGGCAATAGCGGCGTGCTCATCATGGGCCTTTACGAATTACAGATCTACGAATCCTGGAACTACAACACCAAAATCTACTACAACGGCCAGGCCGGCAGCGTCTACAAACAACACGCGCCGCTCGTCAACGCCGCCCGTAAACCCCAAACCTGGCAGACCTACGACGTCATCTTCGAAGCCCCCGTCTTCCGGCCCGACAAAACCGTTGAAAAGCCCGCCTACATGACCGTATTTCACAATAATGTCTTGATTTTAAACCATGTAGAATTGAAGGGCCCGATGGTGTATCAAGGCTATCCGAAATACAAATACCATGACGCGAAGCTGCCATTGCAGTTGCAGGAGCACGGGAGCCGGGTGAGTTTTCGGAATATTTGGGTGAGGGAGTTGTAGTATGAAACCGGAGAATAACCCAGACATGTCATTTGGGTAAAAGATTTCATTTACTAACCCGTGGTTTTCCAAATTGAAGCGTTAACTTCAAATAGCAAACCGGTGGTTGTTGTTTCCCGTAGAGCGATCCGATCATTTTGCGCTCGTCAACCTGAGCTGGAAACAGCGCTGGACAAGTGGTATGAGGAGACGCGCAGAGCCAATTGGGCTTGTTTTGCCAGCGTAAAGTGCACATTCAACGCCACTGATTCCGTTGGCAATGATTTGTTCGTCTTCAACGTTGGTGGCAACAAGTGCCGATTAGTAGCAAGAATCAATTTTAGAAAGCGGACACTGTACATCCGCTTTATAGGTACTCATAAGCAATATGATAAATTAAATTTGTCAAAATTATAAGAAACAATATGGAAACTTTGCAATCAGAGGAAGAATACGAAGCGTCACTTGAAGAGCTTAACACTTTGATGAAAAAGGGTGAAGAGAACATATCCGACGCGGAGGCAGACAGAATCGAAGCACTTGCATTGGCCATTGAGGCATACGAAGACATCCACTACCCTTTCCCAATCCCTAAAACAATTCCTGAAATAGTCGAAAGGAAGCGTTTTGAGCTTAATCTAACACAAGCAGGCCTCGCGGAGATGCTGGGACTAGGGAAAGCAAAACTTTCTCAAATACTCAGCGGCAAACAGGAGCCGGATGTACCGTTCCTAAAAGCAGTTTATCACAAATTAGGCATCGATCCGGGAGTCCTGCTGGATAACGCATAGCATTGCGGGTACCATAACCCTGTTACAGCAAAGGCCTGCCGCAGAGCGGTGCCCTGTTTATAGAAACCAGATGTCAATACCAACGTCACGGCTCCGTAGGTGCCGCCTGTTCATGCATAGGCGGCACCTACGGAGCCGTGACGTTGAGCACCTTTGCCAATGCTACAAACAGGAAGCCCCACCGGGGCTCATCCGCTGTTGTTACATGCCTACGGCATTAAAATGCCACATACAGCACATTTTCTACCAATGTTACGTCCCTAACGGGACTGCTCTAACCGAAAATCCCGTCAGGGATGCAACATCGGTAGCAAAAACGATTACGCAAAGTTTCGAAAGTGCCGTAGGTACGCAACAACAATTCCCGGAAATGCCGCACGCTCTCAAACCATCTCCCCTCGCCGCATTTCACCTAGACGTTCCATACCTCAACATCACCTAGCCAGCGGCAACCAAACCGACATATCCCCATGCCCCCTGTTTCCCCAGGCATAATACGGCACCAGCCGCACGGGAATGGTTTTAGGCGCGTCAACGGACACTTCGCGGTACAACTTCTTGCTCCAATCCGCATTATCGACAAGCACCGCATCCCCCTGCAAGCTCATTACCGGACTGTTTTCGATGGTCAACAATGCAGGTTTGAAGTTGTTCCGCGCGCCGATCGCCACGTCGAAGATGGTTTTGCCTTTGGGTAAATCAATGGACTCCACGCAGTACACCACCGGACCGCGTTTGACGGCTACCTGGTTGCGGGTTTCTTCTACCAACGGGTTGGATTCAATCAGTTTTACGGGCATATCGAGCGTCAATTCGATCTTGTCGCCTGATTTCCAGGCGCGTTTAACTTCGGCATAGCTGCCAGAGGCGAGCTTTACAGTTTCCTTTTTACCATTCACCAACAATGAAGCATTGCTGCACCAGCCTGGAATACGAAAAAAAAGCGATAATGCTTCCTTCGGGGCCTCTTCGAGTGCCATGGAAATCTTGCCATTCCACGGATATTCAGTGGCTTGCGTCAGACGTAGCCGACCGCCTTTAACGGCTGTTTGAAATGTATTACCACCATACAAATTGAAGAAAACCCCCGCGTCGGAGAGGCTGTATGCGTACTGGCTTACCTCGGCCACCGTACGCACGGTATTGGGCGGACAGCAGTTAGATTTCGAAATGTAGGCCTGCCGGTCCTTCTCCCAGCGCTGCTTGAACGGCAATGCGTCGGAATAGGCCAATGGGTTAGTGTACAAGAACTTGTCGCCTTTGAGGTTGATGCCCGAAAGTACGCTGTTGTACAATGCAAGCTCCACGATATCAGCATATTTGGCATCGCCGGTGATTTGCAGCATGCGCCAGTTCCAGAGCACGTTGCCGATGTTGGCACAGGTTTCGTTGTGAGCAGTAAAATTGGGAAGCTGATAATCGCGGCCGTATGCCTGGTGGATTTTCTGAACTTCGTCGGGCTTGTAGCTCGTGCCGTCGGGGGAAACGCCGTCGTAAAGAGCGCCGCAACCGCCGGTGACGTACATTTTGTGTTGGGTGACGTCGTCCCACATGGCGTGCAGCTGCGCGAGAAGCGCCTCGTCACCAGTCTCCGCGTACACGTCCGCAACGCCCGCGTACAGGTAGTTGGCACGCACGGCGTGGCCCATTACCTTGGTTTGTTTCAGAAACGGAATACGGTCCTGGTTATCGTCGGTGCCCTCGGAAGCGCCTTTGATGGCGATGAGGTGCTTCACGAGCGTCAGGTATTTTTCGTCGTGCGTGGTGCGGTAGAGCTCCGAAAGGCCCATGTAATGCGCGGGGCAAATGGCATTGCGGCTTTGCTCGGGTGTAGCTGCATTGTAGAAGGTTATCAGAAAATCGGCGGCCTTTTTGGCGACTTCGAGCATACTCGTTTTGCCGGTAGCGCGGTAATGCACGCAGGCGGCGGTCATGAGGTGCCCGAAATTGTAGGCTTCGAAACTGAGGCGGTCCGCGAACATTTTGCCCTCGCCGTTCTGCTTTTGCTCGATAATGGCTTTCGTATAAATGTAGCCGTCTGCACGCTGCGCTTTGGCGATGACGGCGATGGTTTTGTCCATCAGCTCGTCCAGTTTCGGGTCCCTGGTGGCGGCGTACAGGCTTGCTACCGCTTCAAATGTCTTGTAAAAATCCCCGTCGTGGAAGGAAGGACCTTTGAAGTTACCCGGTTCCAGGCCCGCCGCGATCTCGAAATTGCGGAACGAGTGGCTCACGTTCGGGTCGGTGTAGGTTTTCCAGAGCTGGGGCACCATGGTTTCCCGACAAACCTTGAAGCGATCGGCCCAGAAGCCTTCCGTCCATTGCACGGCGTTCATGTCGGTACCGTGCAGTTTCACGAATTTACTTTGCGAAGTGTTCACAAGCGCCTTTTCCTGTGCAAATGCATGCAGCCCCAGTCCCAGCGAAAGCGCGATAATGGTTTTAGTAGTTTTCATATTTTCAAAAATCAGCCATGCATTACTAGCAGAAACTGCATTCAAAATGGCTTGGTAATCAGATAATCTATTTCAAAAACGGCCTCGGCGTCCTTCAAACCTGCATTCGGCAGATCGTACATCTGGTCGGTAGGCGTATCGGCATCGGGGAAGCGGCGGGTGTCGCCGGTACGGAATGCAATGCGGCTTACCGATTCCAATGGGGCGAAAAGCACACCGGTACCGACCTGCTTGCCATTCACTACGACGCTGTAAATGCGCGTTTCGACATTAGCCTGCACCTTAATATCATAGCGCTCGCCTTTTTTGTATTCCAAAAGCGTCTTATTCCGATAACCCGCTTTTAACCGGAATACCCCTGTCGAATCAAAAGACAAACGAATGCCCGGCGTACCCTTGGCATCCAGCAATTCAATGTCGAGCAAGCCGGTATTGGTTTGATTAGGCGTTACGGAAAATTCAGCGACCAGCTTCTTGGTTGCTGGTATCACGCGTTCCACGCGGGCGTAGTCGAAGCGATCCGAATCTTTGATAATCAATGCCTTACCATTTTTTCCCTTTCCGACATTCACCGATGCTTGCAGCGGACTGTAAATGTTCCACTCGTCTAGTTCCTTCCCGTCAGGCATTTTTGCAAAGCGGTCGGAAGCGTGCTTTTCGGCCTTATCGCGCACAGGAACAGGGATTTCCGAAACCCAGATATCCTCTTTATTCATGCTGTAAGTGACCCACAAATTGCCGTCGGGAGGTGTGCCGTCGCCCTCCGAAATGCCACGGACGTATTGCGGACCGTAGGATTTATAGTTACCGCCATAGCGCATCGAGGTGATCTCGCCGTTCACAAGCAGCAGGTTTTTGTAATTCAGACCATCATCACTCACCGAAACCGCCAGCGGCCAGCGGAATTCCGAAGGATTGTAAACCGTCGCATACTTGCCGTCCGACGTTTTTTGCCCCCAGATTTTGGCATTGCTGTTCACAAAACCCGGCGCACGTTTGGGATTGTACAGCCATGTTTTGCCTTCATTTCTACTGATGCTGGTCAATGCATTTTTCCAAAGGCCTACTACCCGACCGTCCGGCAAATGGTAGTAACTGAATGCTTTATACTCTCCTTTCAAACTGATTACCGGATCGTTACGGTCGGCTTCTTCCACCCATTGCTGCGTTACCAGTTTGTTTGCCAAAAGCTCGTCGCAGGCCTCTACAAAGCCTTTGTCCTTGCTTTCGGTATACATCGGATAGTCCGAAGGCGCTTTCCAGGAAGCATTATGCCGGATGAAATAGATCGGACCATAAGTACCATCCTTTTTGATCTCCCGCACTACCCTGCCAATGCCGTGACCGTCGTTCGGGTCGTCTTTGGCGTCCAGCACCATTCCGAAATAGGCCAGCGTGAGCAACCGGTTGCTTTTAGATATGTAAAAACCCATTCGCTGATGCATTACCGCATACAAATCCTTCGCTACACCCGGATGCCCCTCCTTTTTGGTGCCGTCGGGAATTTTATAGGGTGGGAAAATAGCCACCGGTTTCGTCCAGCTTGCGCCGTCTTTCGAGGTTTGTAAAAGCGTTTGTCCTGGCGGAATGTGCTCTCCTACCGGGTTACTGAGGTAATTCAGGTAAAATGTGTCGTTCCAGTAGGCCAGCATCGGAGCGTGGTTGTAGGTCCAGGTAATGGCCGAATCCTTGCTCGCGTCCGTGCGGTTGGCTCGTAATGTCTGGTACGAATGCACGCCAATAGCCGGGCTCAGCTGCCCGTGATGGTAGTCGACATTCACGAGCGTTTTGCCCGTATAGCGGATCGTATCCTGCGCATTCACGGCGCCTGCGGTCAGGCACAAGGCCAGTATTCCTGTCAATTCTTTTTGCATAACACTATTTTTCCAACACCAAAACCCAATCGTTCCCGTTTCTAACCTCTCCGGGCGGGTCAAATGTTTTGATTCCTTTGTTTTCAATTTTTCCTAAAACTTTCGTTTCACCCGTTCGCGGGTCAAACCAGCTTGCATTCACCTTCTTACCACCAATTTTGTCCATGTTAAGCTTCATTTCGCGGCCATTCCAGGTGTAAATCAATGCATAATCTTTACCCCGCGTTGCTATCAGGCGATCGTAACGCTCGCCGTTTTCAGCGATCAGCGACTGGTCGGGTACGCGCTCGAAGTAAGGTTTTGAAAGCATTAATTTTTTCAAATAAATCATCTGTCCAGCACCGGGATCACTGATTGCTTCTTCCCAAGAGGCAAGTTTGGATGACCCTGCGGTCGGGATTACATTCTGATTACTTGCCTGTGCTACATTCGCATTTGGCGCAGAAGCATTTGCCACACCTTTGGCGTAGCGCATCTGCATTACGCCATTGTTCCCGTACGTAAACCCGCAACCGCCCGCAAAAACCGACCAATAGGCATATCGCCGCACATCGTCGGCCGTCCAAACCGGCAGCGTTTTATCATGCAGGCCGTACCAGATGTTTTCGTACGAAGGCTCGCCGTCGAGCACGGGCTTTACGGGCGTGCGGGCGTAGTCAGTCTCAACATAGCGCCAGTTATCCTCGCCGTAACGCAAATCTTTGGCCTCATTATCCTGCGCATAAGTGCGGTGACCCGACTGGAACATATTGAAATCCAGCCATTCCCGATCATGAAACCATTTAGACGACTGCATCCGGCCAAACGGGTGAAAGGTAATGAGGTGGTTCGGGTCTTCGGCGCGTAATGTGCTGCCAATCGCCTCCCACACATCAGGAACAACGTCGCCCTGGATATCCCCGCCATTGATCCACACGATATTAGGCTTGTCGCGGTAACGGCGTGCGAGGAACTGCGCATAGGCCTTTGCCTGTGCCGCGCTCGTCCGGCCGTTCTTCACCGCATTGCCCCAAATAGGCACCATACCGATTTTAATGCCCTTTTCCGCCGCCTTACCGACGACATAATCGACGTGATCCCAGTAATCGTACGCCTCCGAATTTTCAAATGCATTCCCGTCCGTCACTTTCGGCCTGCCCAAATCGTGGTTCGACAATGCGGAATCGCCGTACACATTCACCGTCCTCAGAGCCTGCACCACCATTACCTGCACCACATTGAACCCCTTTTGCTGGCGGTCGGTGAGGTAGCGGTCGGCATCCTCTCGGGTGAGGCGGTTGAAAAGCAGCCAACCAGTATCCGCAAGCCAGAAAAAGGGCTTCCCTTCCTGGTCTGTAAAAAACCGCTTGTTCTCCGAAATTTTCAGCGACTGGCTATAAACAGGCATTGTGCCGGCGATGAGACCGGCACAAAGAAGCGTGAGGAGTTTGATGTTCATGAGTTCAGGAGTTTATGAGTTTAGAGTTGAAAGTTTAGGAGTGTAAGAGTCGAAAGTTTAGGAGTTTAAAGTTTATGAATTCAGAAACCGGCTCTGGACTCATAAACCCTAAACTCATAGACTTTAAACTCATAAACTCTAAACTCATCAACTCTCAATACCCCGCATTTTGCGTAATCTTCGCATTTTGGTCCCGGACGATGTTGGGAATTGGGAAAACGAGCTTGTTCTGCGTTACCGGCTTGCCTTTGGCGGTCAGGACGTCAACGACGCGATTGGTGCGTTTCAAATCGAACCAGCGGTGGAATTCGAAAGCAAGCTCTACGCGCCGCTCGTGCTCCACGGCCAATGCTAGGGTGTTGTATTTGGCAGGATAACCAGCTGCGCCGTACAATGGCAGCCCGGCCCGCTTGCGCACCTCGTTCAGGTAACTGGCCTCACCGGTCGCTTCCGAAAGCAGCAGCAGGAGGTCGGCATAGCGTAACACCATGAAATTGTTGTTGGCGGCGATGTTCTGGTTGATCAGCGGCGCGGTTTTGTCCTGCCATTTTTTCGGGAATTTGGCTTTGGTGAAATTGCCTTTTGCATCTGTAAAGCCCGTGTCGATCGAGGCTTCCCGGCGGCCGTCGCCTTTCTCGTATTCATTCCAGATATCCTCCACAACCTGGTTCATACCCGCGCCATAGAAGCCCAATGCATTGGAATTCGGGAAAAATCCGAGGTAATAGTTGCTGTAAGGCGCCGTCGCCGAGCCGCCCAGGTATTGGATTTCGAAGATCGACTCTTTCGTATTCTTTGTTTTAGCATCCCAAAGTGAGGCGTAGGCCGGCAGCAGCTCATATTGCTTGCTATCGTATATTTCTTTGAGCTCCTTCACACCATTGGCTTTGTCGCCGGTAGCGAGGTAAACCTTGCCCAGCAGCGCTTGTGCGGCACCTTTCGTCGCACGTCCCGAGATGGTTGCAGTGGCGGGCAGTTTGGATTTTGCCTCGGCCAGATCTTTGATAATCTGCGTATAAATCTCCGTCGAAGGCGTACGCAGGATGTCGTAGGCTTCGGCGGCGCTTACGGGGCGGGTTACCAGCGGCACATCGCCCCAGAGCTGCACCATATTATAATAGTACAACGAGCGGAGGAATAGCATTTCACCCTGTGTCTGAGCCTTGTAAGTCGCGTCGAGGTCTGCATTCTGGATTTTATCGAGAATGATATTCAGGTTGTAGATCGAGCGGTAGAAATCCTGCCAGAACTGGTACACCATTGTATTTGCAGGCGCGAGCGTGTAGTCGCGGAACTGCCATTTATCGGCCTGGTTACCCGAAATGTTGAAGATCGTAACGTTGTCTGACATCAGCTCGCCGGCGTAGGAAACCGGGCCTTGCGGGTGGTACACGGTATAAAGCGTGTTGTAGGCCGCATTGGCAGCGATGTCGAAATCCGACCTTGTTTTGTAAAAATTCTCCGCGCTCGGGTTGGATACCGGTGCCAGTTCGAGAAATGAGTCCTTGCAGCTCCAAGTGCTTGCAATTAAGGCTGCTAAGGCTATGGTTTTGATGTATTTTTTCATTGTTTTCGCGTCTAAAAATCAGCCTTAATCCCAACAGTAATCACCCGAGGCAGCGGATACGATCCATAATCCACCCCCTGAAATGCACCGGGAACGGGTGCATTACCACTGCTGTACGAGCTCGAAGTTTCCATGCTCGACGAGTAGGAAGTAGTTCCGTAAGTCGTATTCTCCGGGTCGTAACCGATGTATTTGCTCCACAAATGCACATTCTCCGCATTCACATATACCCTCGCACCGCTCACTTTCAGCTTCGAAACCCATTTCGCAGGCAACGCATACGACACGCGCACATTCCGCAGGCGTACGAACGAAGCGTCCTCGACCCAGTAAGAAGAAAACTGCTTCTGCAACCCGAGGTAGTTCACCGACGGCTTGAAATGCTTGCCGTCGCCCGGATTGCTCTCCGACCGCCAGTAGTTGTACATATCGGCAAAGAAGTTGCGACCATTGTCCCAGGTACCCAGGTAGCGCACATTGTTATTCGCAATCTCGCCGCCGAATGAACCCTGGAAGAGGAACGACAACTCAAAGCCTTTGTAACCCACCGTGTTCGTAATACCCGCAATGAAATTGGGCTGATAGTTACCGAGGGTAGTCCGGTCGGCGTCGCTGATCTTGCCGTCGCCATTCACGTCGCGCACTTTCGGATCGCCTGGCGTGGTGCTTGTGTGATGCGGGTAAGCGTCTATCTCCGCCTGGTTTTTGAAAACACCGTCGAAAATGTAGCCGTAGAAGTTTGAAACCGGCTGGCCTACTTCGGTACGCACGGTCACGACGTTGTCAACATACTGGATCGGCGCATTGCCCGGGCCAAGTTGCAGCACTTTATTGCGGTTTCTGGAAAAGTTGAAATCGGTTGTCCAGGTAACTGCGCCGGTGAGGTTTTTGCTGGAAATATTCAATTCCACGCCGCGGTTGCGCATTTTACCGATATTGGTGAGCTGAGTCGAGAAGCCGGTAATGTCGGGCACCGGCACGAAAAGCAGCATGTCACGGGTAAGCGAGTTGTAATATTCGGCCGAGAGGTTAATGCGGTTATTGAAAAGACCCACATCCACACCTACGTTGAACTGATTGGTTTTCTCCCATTTCAGATTCGGATTAGCCAGACTGCTCACTTTCAATCCATTGGCCAGGTTTTGTCCATTCACATACTGCGCCGCAGCCAGCAAGCTGATCGCGCCATAGTTAGGGATCTGGTTGTTACCCGTCACGCCGTAGCTCGCGCGCAATTTCAGGTTGTTCACCGCCGTCACACCCGACATGAATGCCTCGTCTGAAACTAACCAACCCGCTGAAACCGAAGGAAAATAACCCCATTTGTTGTTCTCGCCAAAGCGCGACATGCCATCGCGACGGATCGCACCGGTAAGGAAATAGCGGTTTTTGAAATTATACTGCACACGCGCCAGGTACGAAAGCAGCGACCATTCGCTAGCTGTGGTGTTCCCTGCGGTAACCGTTCCTGCATTTAATGTATGCACGAGGTCGTTCGGGAAGTTGTTGGCCGCCACGTACATGGTTTCGTCGCGCTGCTTTTGGCTCGTATAGCCAATCAATCCGGTGAATGCATGCTCTCCGAACTTCTTGTCGTAAGTCAAAGTATTCTCACTCAGCCAGTTCAGCATATAAGCATCACTCGCATTGCCCTGCGCGGCCAGCACAGCCGAATAGCCGTATTTTTGTTTATCATTCCAATAAAAATTGCTGCGCATATTGTAAAGGTTGCCGCTCAGGCTCGTCCTGAACCGCAGCCCGTCGATGAATTCGTATTCCAGGTAACCCGTAGCCAGTGTATTGAACGACTTTCGGCCCTTATCCACCTCGCGTGTAAGCGAGTACGGATGCCAGAGGTTCATATCCGCGTATTGTGTGAAGCGGAACCAGGTCGAGTTCGGATCTCGGAAACCGAGGTTACCGTTTTCATTGTAAACCGGGAAAATGGGGTCGCTCTGCAAGCCGAGGCTGATCACGTCGCTTTTGCCCTGCGTGCCTTCCGTACGGTCGAAAATGGAAGTTATACCAATGTTCAAACCTGCGCTAAGCCGCTTGGAAATCTGCGTTTTAAGGTTCGAACGCAATGCGAGGCGTTTGTAGTAGTTGGCATCGAGCACAGCTGTTTGATCCAGATACGCGCCGGAAAACATGTACTGTGTCTTGTCCGTACCGCCGGTAACCGTCACCTGCGCGTTGAAAGACGGCGCCGTACGGAACATCACGTCCTGCCAGTCGGTACCTTTTCCGAACTGTTGCGGATTAGTCGTAAAATCTTCCGGAATGCGCAATGTTGCAGGCCGTGCGCTGTTCGGATCGCTCGCATTGCCGCCTTGCGCGGTCCATGCATTGTTTTTGGCATCTATATAAGTCTCGATATACTGCTGCGCGTCCATCATTTTCACCCGGCGCGTCACCTTTTGCGAGCCATATTCGACGTTCGCACTCACATTCACCTTACCCGGTTTGCCGGTTTTGGTCGTCACGATAATAACCCCCGCCGATCCCCGAGAACCGTAAATAGCCGCCGAAGACGCGTCTTTCAGCACTTCAATCGACTCGATATCCTGCGGGTTGATCAGGTTCAGGTTAAAGTTTTCCAACGGCACGCCATCCACTACGATCAGCGGATTGGTACCGGCGGTGATCGAACTGATACCGCGGATTTTGATTACCGGAGAAGAACCCGGCGCACCTTGTGATTGCGAAATATTTACCCCTGGCAGTGTTCCGGCCAGCGACTGGCTAACATTGCTGAATGAACGGTCCTTGAATTTGTCATAATTAACGGAAATAACCGCACCGGTCACCGCCCGCTTGCTCTGCGTTCCGTAACCGACCACTACTACCTCTTCCAGCGATTTGTTTTCAGGCACAAGCCTTACCCCGATGTCGGTGCGCGCACCCACTGTTTCCTCCACAGATTTGTAACCCACAAAGCTGAATACCAGCACCGTAGCCTGATCTAGCACGTCGATTTGGAACGCTCCGTCCGAATTGGTGGTCGTTCCGCGCTGCGTGCCTTTGATCACGACACTCACACCCGGGAGCGGGTCGGCGTCGCTTACACCCGTTACCCTGCCCTTGACGGACAGCGTCTGCGCATGAACCGCCGGGGTTACCAGCAGGCATACCAGAATGATGCGTAAGAGTTGTTTCATAAACATTTCAAACGATTAGGGAAGTAGTGATTTTCTTTTTCTTTCTTTTTTATTCTAATTTTTACGAAAAGTAGGAAGTATTTTAGTTTAAAAAAATAGTTGCAAAGATTTTCTATCTTATTTTTATAAAAAATTGTCAAAAAGCAGTTTTTGTCACTTTGAGGTGCGTAAAACAGTCATCTTACGCTCTTTAAATCGAATCAAAAAAGACTATATTCGTAAGCATAAAATATATTTTCTAGAAATCAATGGAAAGAATTACGGCGAGGTATTACATTGAAACCCCTTATGCGGTAGAAAAAGCGGCGGCTGTGCTGGCCGGAGAGCAGTCATCCGGCACATTCGTGGCCATACCGGGCGAAACCGAAGAACTGAAAAACCGGTTCGCGGCCCGCGTTGAACATATCGAACATTTGGATACCGTTTCAGAACCCGCAATCCCGGGCGCAGTTTCACCCGATGGATTATACCGCCGCGCATTCGTGGAAGTGTCGTGGTCGGAGGAGAACTTTGGTCACAACCTCCCTACCCTCGTCTCCACATTGCAAGGGAATCTCTACGAAATCACACAGTTTACGGGGCTCAAACTGATGGATATTCATTTCCCGGAAGCTTATGCAACCAACTACCGCGGCCCGCGGTTCGGCATCGATGGGTGCCGTTCGCTAACCGGCGTTGCTACTGGCCGACCACTCATCGGGACGATCATTAAGCCGAGCGTGGGCCTCACACCGGCCCAAACCGCAGAAATCGTCGATAGACTCGCCTATGCAGGCATCGATTTCGTAAAGGACGATGAGCTCATGGCTTCCACCGCCAATTCACGCTTCGAGGATCGTGTGGATGCGGTGATGCAGGTCATCAACCGCCACGCCGACCGCACCGGCAAAAAAGTGATGTATGCATTCAACATCAGCGACGAAATGGACAGTATGCTCCATAAATACGAGTATATCGTGAAATCCGGCGGGACCTGTGCGATGATCAGTCTCAACAGCGTGGGCCTGGCGGGCGCCAAACGCATTTGCGACCTCGGTGAATTAGTCATTCACGGCCACCGCAATGGCTGGGGTATGCTGAACCGCCATCCGTTGCTGGGCATTGAGTTTCCGGCTTACCAGAAACTCTGGCGGCTCGCAGGCGTGGATCAGCTGCACGTGAATGGCATTCAAAATAAATTCTGGGAATCGGACGATTCCGTCGTGCGCTCTATCGCCTCTTGCCTCGATCCTACACCGCTGGATAAACCAGTTCTGCCGGTCGTATCTTCCGGGCAATGGGGAGGGCAGGCATTCGAAACCTACCGGCGCACGCAGACTACCGATCTCCTTTACATGGCAGGCGGGGGCATTATGGCGCATCCGGGTGGCCCTGCGGCCGGCGTAGCTGCTTTGCAGCAAGCCTGGGAGGGTGCAGTGGGTGGCCTCACGCTCGAAGCTGCCGCACGGCAATACCCCGAGTTCGGAAAGTCCGTCGAAAAGTTCGGAAAACTGCAATTCGACCGCGCATGATCCCAAACAACCTCCTGCTGGCATTCTACGGCGACGATTTTACCGGCTCCACCGACGCCATGGAAATCCTCGAACGGGCCGGTATCCATACCGCATTATTCATTGCGCCGCCCACGGAAACCGACCTTGCACGCTTCCCACACATACGCGCATTCGGGATCGCGGGCATGACGCGCGCGATGACGCCGACGCAAATGGAACAAACACTTCGGCCCGCATTCGAAGCACTTAGAACTTCCGGCGCAAGGCACATCCATTATAAGGTATGCTCTACGTTCGACTCTTCGCCAGCCATCGGCAGCATTGGCAAAGCGATCGACATTGGCACAGAGGTCTTTACCCCGCGTTTTGTTTCCCTGGTCGTTGCAGCGCCATCGCTCGGCCGCCATTGCGCATTCGGAAACCTGTTTGCCAGAATGGGCATCGGCAGTAACGGCGACATTCACCGCCTCGACCGCCACCCAAGCATGAGCAAGCACCCCACCACACCCGCCGACGAAAGCGACCTGCGGCTGCATTTGAGCAAACAAACGCAGAAATCCTCCGGCCTGATCGATATCTTACAAATTGAAAAATCCCGGGAAGAAGCGACCGCATTGCTCGAAAATACGATCAGAGCGAACGATATCGTACTTTTCGACGGCCTCTACGAGCACCAGATGCCTCGCATCGGCGCACTCATCGACCCGTACGGGAGCCATAGCAAGCCACACTTTTCTGTGGGCTCCTCCGGCGTCGAAATGGCGCTCACCGGCTTTTGGAACGCACAGGGAATCACGCAGAACCGCACCCAATGGCCCGAACCAGGCGGAGCATCGCCATTGCTCGTAGTTTCCGGCAGCTGCTCGCCCATCACAGCCCGGCAAATTGATTATGCTTTGGCACACGGTTTCGAAGAAATCGCGCTCGACACCCCCGCAATCGCCGCCGGAACGCATGACTTTCACTTTCTCGACGAAATTGAAAAGGCGATCCGGTTTATTGAAAAAGGAAAAAGCGTAATCATCCACACCAGCAAAAGCACGCAAGACGAGCGATTCATCGAAGCCAACAACACATTCAAAAACAAAGGTTTATCTCCCACTGAAATCCAAACCCTAACCTCCAAGCTTCACGGTGAAGCACTCGGAAACATTGCCCGTCAGGCCATTGCTGCCGTTCCCATTCAACGCCTTGTCATCGCCGGCGGCGACACCTCGGGCGTAGTCGCCAGGACGCTCGGCATCAAAGCGGTTGAGATGATTGCCCCATTATCCCCCGGCGCCCCACTCTGCCGCGCATTCGCGCCCGATTCGCCTGCGGATGGGTTGGAAGTTAATTTTAAGGGCGGGCAGGTTGGCGGAGAGGAGTATTTTGAAGTGGCTGCGAAAGGCTGCATTTGACATCGCTATTTGCTATCTTTGAACAAAAACACCAACATGACCGTCGGGGAATTTGAATCGATACTGCGCAAGGAGCGGATCTTCGAAGAGTTCGGAATCAGCAAATTAGGCCTGTTCGGCTCATTTGCGCGTGGCGAAAAGTATCACGACATCGATATCCTGCTCGAACAGAATCTGGATTATACAATTCGCGAAAAATTGAAAGACAAACTTCAATCACTACTCAACATCAAAGTAGACCTTGTCCCCGAAAAGTTTGCCGACCCTATCATCCTATACCGCGCTCGCCAGGATTTGAAATATGTCACACGCTAGTTCATATCGCTAAAAAAAGCCTCCCCGCATTCAGAAACGACCTGACTTCATTATTGGAAATAGAACTCAAAAGCGGCTCTTTCGACATAGAAGAACTGAAAGCCGCCCAAAGTAGTGATTTTTACAGACATATTAATTTCACGGCGTTTGCTCCGTAATTACCTCTTTCACTGCGTGATCGCCATTCTCTAAAGATCGCCGCCGCCAGTAATTCGCCAAAATAGACCCTGAAATATTCATCCACGGACTAAATACCGCTGCTGCAAGACCGACGGTACCCAGCTTCCCCATCGTACCGGCAAGGCCGGATGCCATTCCGCCATTTTGTAATCCAACTTCAAATGCCATCGTCCGCGCGGAAGCTTTGTCGAGGCCAAGGAGGCGGCTAAGCCAATACCCGAAAAAATACCCGGCCGAATTGTGCACAACAGAGACAAAAAAGAGCAAAAACCCGACTTGCAACAGATTATCGCGGCCGGCGGCAGTGGTGACGGTGGTGAAATAGATAATACCGAACATGGAGACATAAGGCATGTACCGGTCAAGGTTTTTGAATGATAATGTTACCAAATGATAAGCCAAACCTACCAGCAGGGCGCCGGCGAAGAAAGAAAGCACTTCCAGCGACTGCAAGGCCGTCTCGGAAACAGCGCCAGCAAGCAATGACCACAAACCCAGAACCAATGCCCCGAGCCACGCCAGCGAGACTGACGCTATACCATAAACGTTTCTTCGTCCGCGTGGCGAAGCAGTTTTCAGAAAGTCGTGGATCAATGCTGCGCCGATGGGCACGATGACGATTTTGATGATCTCCATCATCATGTCGAGAAAACGGATCTGAATGAGCGTTCCCGCAAGGATTTTCATTAAGAAAGGTGTCAGAAATGGTGCAGCGAGGGTGGTCATGGCGGTTACGGCCACGGAAAGGATGAGGTTGGCCCTGGCGATGTAAACCATTACATTGGAAGCGAGCCCACTCGAACAAGAGCCCAACAGAATGATACCGGCCGCGATTTCGGGGTCGAAATGAAAGATTTTAGTCAACGCAAATCCGGTAAGCGGCATAATGGTGAAATGACTGCATAGTCCTACCAGCACCCCTTTGCCCGAGGTGGCCAGCTCCGAAAAATCCCGCAGGCTCATTTGAATACCCATTCCGAACATTACAAATTGTACCACAATGAGGATCAGCCACTTATTCCTTAAATCAAAATCACCGATATGCAGGAAAGATTGCGGATAGGTCATACCCGCCACAACTGCGGCGGCGATCCATGCGGTGTATTGATAACCTTTCAAAAATGGAATGGCACCGATTCCAACGGCCCAGGCTACCGCGGCACCCAGGGCGGCTGCATTAAACAGGCCGTCCGCCTGCGTTAGCCACGCGAATACCAGCAATGCAGTGCCCAATGCAGCGAACGCCAGACATATTTTCCTGAAAATCAACATCATTACGACGGGTTGATAACCGATGCCAGGTAGCGAACGGCCTCTGGCGGGCTGGCTATGATGGGTACTGTTTTTTCCGCTTCGGACAGCGTATCCACTACGCGCGCCATCGACGCCTGTGCGAGCAGGATCACATCCACCTGCGCAGACAACTCACGCAACGCCTGCGCGACCATCTGATCATGCAGACCCGGATTTCCACTCATTAATGCCTCAAAAGCGCCTTCGCAAAGCTTGCTCGTGAGTTGAATTTCCTTGCCTGCGACCTGTGCACGGCGTTCTACGAGATCCGCGGTCGGTTCGAGCGTGGTCGGCAACGTCGCCACTACCCCAATTCTAATGCCTTTTGAAACGGCCAGATCGGCCATTGGCTGGTCGACGCGGAGCACGGGAACGGATGAAAGAGCGGCCGCGGCTTCCACGGCCCTGCCAATGGATGAGCACGTTACCAGAATACGGTCAGCGCCAGCAGCTTCGGCGGATGCTACATAGTCGACCACGCGACGCGCAGTTGCAGGCGCGAGTTTGCCTTTTGCGATAACGTCCTTGATCAGGCTGTCGTCTACGATATTGAACACATTTACGCCGGGCAGATATTCGCTGCACAATTGCTGGAAGATCGGCACGAGCGTAGCCGAGGTGTGGATCAATCCTAATGTCACGGGTTTCATGAATGCGTTTGCGGAAAAGTCAAATGGAAGCTTTTATGCGGAGCGAAACGAATATCTCTTTCGTTTATATTCTAATTGTTTCGAAATTTAATCAAACGCCGGAATTATACAAAGCAAAAAACAAAAAAAGACCGGACAGTATCCGGTCTTTTTAATCCTTTACTATCTATGTTAACCAATCAAAATCGTTGTCATTCCCGGTATTCTTTGATCCGCAGCGCCAGGTAGGGCGTCATCGGCAGGCGGATCGATGTTCTTTTCTTATCGTAAATTCGGTAATCATTGGTTTCTGCAATCTCGAAAACCTCAGGCCGCTCGTCGACGGTCATATTCCAGGTATCGATCACCTCTACCTTAAACTTCCGCCCGGCTTTTGGCCCGCCCTTTCGCGGCAGGCTGAATTCCCATTCCGGCTGCATGTTTTTACCCAAATACATGAGGTAATAACTGCTGTCGGCCCTGGAAGTATGGTGATCCTTCCAGGGATCCGATAACTCCAGCGGCCCCGGCGCTTCCTCCAATATCCTTCTCAAAAAACCAATCCTTGCCGGACTGCTACCGATCAGGCGACCGCCTTTGGCCCAAAAGATCGTATCACCGGCATTCTTGTATGTTTCCCCGTGCGTCACGTAGGTACCTGCGATCACGCCTTGCCAGAACGCCTCCGTCATTTCCTCACCACTCAAATGCCCCCAACGTTGCTGCAAATCGCCTTCATAGCACACCTCGTCATAGATCATCGGCCTGAAAAACACATCTTTCAGCAAGGTCGCGCGCCCGAAATCTTCCACGGTCGAGCCGTTTTGAATGCTGACATGCGTAAACTCCGGCTTCCAATTGTCGTAGTAAACACTTCCGTTATGGATCGAACAAAGGTGACCGTACGGGTCCGCATTCACGACGGCTTTGGTATAAATATCCCAATCGGCACGTGGTTTGGTTTTAACGTAATCAAACTCATTCGCCAGTGACCACCACACATTCCGGAACGATGCCAGGCGGGCCGTCAGGTACCGGATATATTTCAGATCGTTCTCCTTACCAAGACTGTCAAATCCCCAGTGACCCTTATCGTAGGGATGGAAAATGATCACGTCCGCTTCAATGCCCAGCTTTTTCAGGTCATCGATACGCTTTTCAAGGTGTTGGAAAAACGCCGGCTCAAACCGCGACAAATCCCATTGGAACTTCGGCTTACCTTTCGCATCCTTCGTTTCCGACTTCTTCACGTATGGATAGTAGGGCGGCTCATTCTCGACATGCGAGTAATATTTTGGAAAAACACACATTCTGACCTTGTTGAAAGGTGCATTTGCCAGCGTTTTCAAGGTAATTTCTTCCAGGCCTTCCGGCTGGTGTGTCCACGCATACAATGTAGTCCCGAAAGGATAATAGCGCTTGCCATCGGTATATTTAAAATGATAGGTATCAGCAACCTGCACCGGACCGTGATTATCCTTGCCCGGCTCCACGCAGGAGAACACACCGGCTTTACCATTCAGCGATTTATTGTTGCTGATCGTTTTATACTTCCATTCGCCAGTCTTCCGGGGCATGAAACGAACCTTGTACCGACCATTGCCATCGTAAAAACCGGCCACTTTAACTTTTTCACTAGCGTTTGAAAATTCGGCAGCCAACTCGACGTCAACAAACGGGTTACCGGTTTGCGGCCCGGCCAGTGTTATTTCGAACCGCTCCCAGCGCTCCACATTGTTCTGCCCGACAACCGAAAAAGTGTACAGAAAAAACGCTCCTACTAAATAGAAAAATCTCATGATCAATGCGTTAAATGTATTTGCGGCGCCGCACCAATGGCCTCTTGCCAACCCTGGTACCCCAACTTCGCCGCGTCATTGGCTGCATTCGGCGTAACCGACGAATGCCCCGCACTTAATTTTTGCAAATAGTCAATGTCCGGATAAACACCCGAATACAATCCCGAAAGATAAGCCGCCCCCAAAGCCGAAACTTCCGGGAAGCCTAGGTTAACCACCGGCTTTTCAAGCAGATCGGCTAACATTTGTACGACGAAATTATTGGACGTTAACCCTCCGTCTATTTTCAATTCTTTCAACGCGATTCCCGTATCCGATTCCATCGCAACGATCACATCCTTGATTTGAAAAGGAATGGATTCTAGCGCCGCGCGGACGATATGGTTTTTGTTTGCATTGAATGTCAGGCCGGTAATGGATGCCTTGCGGTTCATATCCCAATGCGGTGCGCCCAATCCGCTGAATGCCGGAATGAGGTAAACGCCCCCGCTATCTTTCACCGACCGCGCCATCGCTTCCGTTTCGCGAATGTCGTTGAACAGTCCGAGGTGCGATTTGAGCCACTCGATCGTTGCGCCGCAGGTGACGATCACGCCTTCCAGCGCATATTCGACCCTATCACCTGCGCTCCAACCGATTGTCGTCACCATTCCCTGCTGCGAAGGCTTCGGTTCAGGACCGATATTCATCAGAATCGAAGAACCCGTACCCAATGTGGCCTTTGCAATGCCGGGACCAAAGCAGCCTTCTCCAAATGCAGCCGCATGCGAATCGCCGATCATCGCCGTAACCGGTATGACATCTGGAAACAAGCCCCCAAAGTCCGTCGTCCCGAAATGCGACGAAGACGGCTGTATATCAGGCAAATGCAGGCCATCCAATCCGAACGAACGGATAAGATCCTCGTCCCATGCCAATGTTTCAAGATTAAAAAACAGCGTACGCGAGGCATTGGTATGGTCTGTGAGATAGGCCGCTCCGCCGGTCAGCTTGTATAAAAGCCAGGTATCCACCGTCCCAAAAAACGCATTACCTTCTGCAATAGCCGTCTTTACATGCTCATTATAAAGGTTTAACCAAATGACCTTCGAGCCGGAAAAGTAGGGATCGGCCAGCAACCCGGTTTTCCGTCGGATCATTTCTTCCAGTCCCGCAGCGCGTAATTGCTCACACACCGCCGTTGACCGCTTGCATTGCCAGACAACCGCATTGTGCAGCGGACTTCCGTCTTGATCCCACACCACAAAAGTTTCCCGCTGATTGGAAATTCCGCACGAACGGACATCCTCTATACGTCCATTCTTGGATGTGAAATCGGCAATGCATTTCGCTACCGACGCCAGTACATTGTCGTAAATTTCCTGCGGGTCTTGCTCCACCAGCCCGCCATCAAGGTACATCGTACGCAGGGGTTCGCTCCCACGCGCCACAACCTTCCCTTTCTCGTTAAAAATGACGGTTTTAGTACTGCTCGTACCCTGATCGATCGCCAGCACAAACGGGCCGTTCAACATTTTGGAAGCTATGTTTTGAACTTATTAAACCATTTCTCATTCACTAAAACAAAGAAAAGAAAAACAATCGAAAACAAAGCTAAAAAATATTGATTTATTTATGTTATTTATTGCCTTGGGTGCAATTCTCTTGACACAAACTCACGAGCTTAAATCTAGCTACAACATTTTTGTTGCAATCAGTGCTATCATTAGGCCACCCAAGGCCAGAAATGCTAAATCAAGCTTTGAGTCAGGACGACAGATTGTCACGTCAAACGCCAGGTAAACAATCTTCAGTGCTGAGCAAATCGCGATAAAGTCAAAGAAAACCACAGCTACCTCTCGTCCCTGCAAATTCTGGATTCCTTTTTTAACGATAGCAAAAATTATATAAGATAGACAGCCGATCAGGCTAACAGCCAACGAAATGGCATATTGGTTGTAGTACTTCTCCATACAATCATTTAATAGCGTTAATGATTGTAGTTAATTGCAAATGGACTTTTTCGAAGCGCTTTCGACTGGCGCTTTCTTATGCGATTCAGCCTTGGCGTCTTCCACTTTATCAAACCAAAAGCCCGAGCCAGCACCGACTGCAAAGCCGATGATAGCAACAACAGGGCCAAATGGAGAACAAAGAGCCCCTATGGCCGTTCCAAAGATTAGTGGAGTTGCGAGTTCGTATTTTTCTGCATTCGTTTTCATAAAAGTGCGTGGTTTAAAGTTCAACAAATCATTTACTTTAAACCAAAACTAGCACTATTTAAAAGGGATGTCAAGTAACAAACCGGATTTATCCGATATTAAACGTTTGTAGTCGTTTGCAAACGGCTATATATCACATTTAGAGCAAATTAAGTCACCCCTCCGACTCTCCGGAGTCACTTTCAAATTCACCA
This sequence comes from Dyadobacter soli, assembly GCF_900101885.1. Taxonomy (GTDB): domain Bacteria; phylum Bacteroidota; class Bacteroidia; order Cytophagales; family Spirosomataceae; genus Dyadobacter; species Dyadobacter soli. The sequence continues at coordinate 80,493 of NZ_FNAN01000021.1, forward strand.
TTTTACCACCTTTCCACTCCCCTTCCACGACCGTATTCTTAGGCGCGTGGAGCTTGAATTGCACGTCCCAATCGCTTGGCCAGGCGGGTAGCAAATAGATCGAATCGCCGTGTGTTTGCATCAGCATCTCCTGGACTCCAATCATCCCCGAGCCGCCCCAGTTATGGTCAGGTACCCAGTCGTGGCCGGGGCCCCAGAATGCCGGGAAGCGGCGACCGGAGTCTTGCAATTTTTTAACGGTCAATGCGGCCGCTTCTTCGGTGAGGCCGAGGCGGGCGCAGAAGATGCCGTCCTGGTGCCAACTGGTGTGGTTCCGATTTTTAATGGCTTCGGTATCGTACTTCCAGGTGTTGATGGCCGTTTCGAGATCGGGCTTCCCGATGCCGTAGATACCATACGGGTACACGGGGTACAGTTGCGGGATTTCCGTGTTTTGAATGCGTTCCCACACTTTCGCGGGCGCAATCGTGCGATGGCCCTGCATTTCGCGGAAACTTAATGGCGGAACGCGTTCCAGTATTTCCTTCCAATGCTTGCGCTGCGGCCCATCGCCGTACTGCGAAGGCAATGCCAGCATCCTTTCCAGCACGGTTTTCAAACCCGCCACAGTGGTCGCGGAATTGTAGGCCATCTTGTAAGTTTCGGCCGCGCTACCGGGGAAAAGGACCAGATGCCCATTCTGATCCAGCTTGGCCGCGCTACGCAGGGACGCGAGGTGCTGGTAATGCTCATCGAAAAAGACGACGCAACTCTCGATAAGCGGCAAATATTGTGAAATATCGGCGCCGGTAAAATGCTGCTGGTCGAGGATCATCAGGCAGAATTCCAGCGAAGTGTCCCACAGGTATTCCAGCCATTTATTGTACTCCACACCCGGGTCATAGCCGGCTGGCCGTTTGGAACTGTACTCGGCATAGTTGGGTAGCCCAAAGTTCTCGATCTGCTCGGTAAAGGACGCGCCTTTGTGGCCCCAGTAATGCTGCGTGCGGGTTTCCGCATTGCCCAGCATCCGTTGGTAGAACTCAAATTGCGGCTTCATCATATCAAAATCGCCGCTTTTGAGCATCGGCCAGTATACGAGCCGTTGGTTTTGCGCCGTAAAAATACCCCCGCCCCAGTTGCGGTGGTCGGCTGAAAAATGATAGGAGGTATCTACAAAAACCGGGTCGTAAGTGAACAGCCCGCCATTGAATTTCGTCGGGTAAGTACCGAATGCATTGCACCCGAGCATATAGCGGAAAAGCTGGTAGTTTCGCCCGACCTGCCATACCGGCGAGGCGCTATCTTTCTTGCTCACATTCAATGCAATATAGCTCCGTTGCCAATACTGCTTCCACCATTCGAGCGTTTTGACACGAGCCGTCTTATCTGTTTGCTTCGCCCCCGCAATAGTTTCCAGAAGTCCCTTTTTCCAGACCGTAATATCACTTTGCTGGTCGGTATGCAGGTAAATGCTCAGTTGAATGCTGCGCGAAGGAGATTTACTTTTTAAGCCAAACCCCTTAAATGGAGCGTCGGCATACCTGCCGGTTGTGACCGACTGATCAACTACCATGTCCCGGCCTGCCATCCATCCGCCGTAGGTGAGGTTTTTAAGCGGATTCCAAAGTTTGGGTTTCACGGCATCCAGCTTTTGCTGGCTCACGATAACGTCAAAAATGGTCGAATCGCGGTTACGGTGGTAAAACAGCACGCCATTGTTCTCGTACCGGACGCTATCCGGGAAAACGGGGACCGTCGGGGCCGCCCATTTGTAGGAACTCGCGCTTCTGGCATTACCTTTCAGTTCGGTCGGCTCGGTCCGCCAGCTCTCGTACCAGGCCTGCGCGGAAATCGGTTTATTGCCGTCGATATCGACGTGCACAGTGGGTTTGAAAACGTCCACCCAAACCTTTACAGTAGCATTCAGATTACCTTTTTTACCTGAAACTTCTACATACCCTTCATTCAGCTTCAACTCCTGCCTGAAACTTTCACCGGCGTCGAACGGGTTCGGCGAAAGCCTCACACGCACGCGCCCGAGCTTGGGGAAGACATTATTTTCATCGAAAACGCCGCTCCGCGAAACGTAAAACAGCAGATCACCCTTTTCAACCCACACATTCAGCCCGATGTCGCCGCCGCCGCACGGCATCGATTCGCCGGAATTTTTGCTTTGGCTGATCCATTTTAAATTATACTGTTCTGTGGAAAAACCCTGCGAAAACGCACTTAAATGACTGACAAACAAGAACAAGAGGCAAACGAACCGGCAAAAGCGAACAGACATGGGCAGTGATGTAAAGGTCACAATGGGTGACCAAAATGTAAATCAGGACTGGAAAACGGTTTTCATAAAAGCAGTGTTCGCCCCGAAGTTACCTTTCACATCACGCGGTTTGGCGGCATCACGCGAGCGCTCGATCACGAGCCAGCCTTTCCAGCCCATTTTGTCGAGCGTAGTTTTCACCTTTTTCATATCGAGCCGGGTGTTGTTTTGCAGCCAGACGCCGTCCTCATCGGTGCAGTGGATCTGGCAAATGCGGTTTTTACCCAATATGCGCAGCTCCTCGCAAAGGTCGCGGCCTTCTTTAAGCGGGTTCGAGAAGTTGAAATAAATTTGAATGCTTTTAGACCCTATTTCTTTGAGCAATTCCACGTCCCCTTTCGCATCCAGGGCAGTTTCGATACCAATCACTACGCCTGCTTTCTCCGCCATTTTGCCCACCATTTTCAGTCGCTCGACGATCGCAGGCCGCAATTCCGGATTTTTGACCAGATCACCCTGGATACCCAGCGGCAAAAAAGCCGTTTTGATATTCATCTGCTTCATTGTTTCAATGCAATCGCCCACCATTTTCTCCACGCCGTCGCGTTTCGCGAACGATTGCGCGTAAAATCCGGTCATGGCCAGCGAGCAAATTTGCAGGTTCAATTCCCTGGCTTTATCGATGTATTGCTGGCGTACGGCGGGGTCGGCGAGCTTGTTATCGAAGGTTGGCCGGTCGCCCAGGCCGCCCATATCCACTTCCAGGCCATCCGCTCCGATTTCACCAGCCAGCGGCAATGCACTCAGTTTTTGCCTTTTTAAAATCATCAGATCGATCACAGCGATCTTGTAGCGCGACTTTTTTGATACACTCGCCATCTCCGCAGCCCACGACGCGAACGGTGCAGCCGCCATTCCGGCAGCGCAGATATTCAGAAAATTTCTTCTTTTCATTGTTTCAAAATCAAATAGGCCACTGTTCTTGCACGATCGCCTTGCCTTTCAGCTTCGACGGATCGATTTCCACATGCTTGATACGCTGCCTGCGCCAGGTGTACACGATGTGCACCATACCGTCAGACGTCTGAATCACAGACGGATACGAATACTGACTAATCGGCGAATCTTCCAGAACCAGTACCGCCTCCCAACTTTTACCATCCTTCGAAACCGCTACATTCAAAGGTGTACGCGGTCCTTTTGGCTGACCCACCGGTGGCTTCACGTGATTGTAAACCAGCAACTGCCGGCCATCCTTCAACGTCACGGCGTCGGTACCCGAGTTGTTGTTAGGCAAACTCGAAGGCGCCACTTCCGACCAGGTCTTTCCGCCATCTTTCGACCACGATTCGACGATCGAGCGGCTCTGGCTGCGGCAAAGTATCTGCATGTCTCCGTTAGCGTACGTCAGCAAGCTTGGCTGAATGGCTTTAATGGCTTTTCCATCGTTAAGCGGTCCTACTTTACGCCAGGTTTTACCAAAATCCGGCGTCACCTCGAAATGCAGCCGCCAGCCAAGTTCCCCTTCGGTACTCGACGGACACCAAAGCTCGCCGTTTGCTAACAGAACCGGCTTGTTTTTCACAGGTCCTAAAAACCCTTCCTGCAATTCCGTCGGCTTCGACCAGGTTTTACCATTGTCTTTCGAAGTGATCAGAAAACCCTTCCAACCGGCCACATTCGGTCCTACTTTGTAAAATAGCATCAAATCGCCCTTCGGTATCTGGTATAAAACCGGGTTCCAGCAGGCGTAACGCAGCTTGTCGTTCACAACGCCGTTCGCCACTTCCACGGGCGCCGTCCATTTATTGTTTTCCAAACGGCTTACCCAGATGCCTACGTCCGGGTTCCGCTCTTTCGTTCCGCCAAACCACGCCGCTACCAGCCCGGAAGGCGTTTCGGCGATGGTCGAAGCGTGGCTTTCGGGAAATGGCGCCGTTTCAAAAATGAATTCGTCGACGAGGATACCGTCCTTAAAGTTTTGAGCATGAGCAGGCAGGGTCAAAAATGCTGCTGAGCCGCATAGGAGCCATTTCAGTAATGTTCTTCGCATGGGTTGGTGCATGGGAATGTAGGTTAATGCAGGGTTATGGGTTAATTAAAATCCGGGAAATCGTATCGGCAGAGCCCGCTTTTTTACCATTCACAAAAACCTGCAAGCCTTTGCCTTTTTTGTAATGGCTTCCGTCGCGGTCCCAGAGAATGGTGAGGCGCTTGCCGTGGTAATGCACGTCGTCGAGACAAAACCAGTCCCACTTATCTGCCGGCAGCAATGGGTTAACCTCTATCACCTCGTCCGCTCGCGGGCGCAGGCCCACGAGGCCGGTAATGATCAGGTCGTTGAATGTCGAATGGTTGTAATAGCGGCTGCGCTCCTGGTCGCCTTTGAGCCAGGAACCGGTCTTTTCATCCAGGTACTCACCCACGTACGGCTTGCCACGGTAATATTGAGATTCCACATATTTTTCCAACAATCCAAAATAAGTCGTATCCGCCACCACTTCCGGCTTCGGCGCATTCATACGGTTGGCGAGGCCGGTCAATGTTTGGGAAGTGGCAAATGGCCACACGGCGCCGTCCCATTCGCATTGGCAGCAGCCGTGCGTACGGAACTCGGGATGCCTGCGCTCGGCGGTTGTAAGCCCGAATGGTGCATTGAAACCGGTAGGATCCGATACTTGTTTCCAGGCTCCATCATGCTTTTCCTCCGCGAGGTCAAAATACCAGGGAATGAAGCCGATTGCCTCGCGCACACCGGCAAAAGGTCCTTTGCCTCGCTTCTTTACTGTTTCAAAAAAGGCGCTATCGGCATTCCATAACTTATTGTCTATAAGCCGCTTCAATGTATCCGCCTTACTTTGATACAAACTGCTCAATGCCTGGTCACCTTTCAATGCCGCGATGGCTGAAAGCGCTTTGGCATTGCCATACATGTAACTGTTAATGGTCGGCCGCGCATTCTGTTCCCGGCGACCCCCGCTTAGCGATTCTTCCATGCCGTCTTTCACGTCGGTTTGCCAGAAAAGGCCGCTTTCGGTGCGGCGGTCTTTTTCCCAGGCCTTGTATTCTGAATCGAGATCGGGCAGCATATCGAGCAGGTAAGCCTTGTCCTGCGTCACTTTGTAGCGGTTGTACAATGCATCGGCCGTCCAGCTGCTGAAATTGAGCAGCTTCTTCATGCGCCCGCCTTCGTTCCCGCGGAACCACACGTGCACATTGTCGTTCAGATAACGCTGATCGTGCAGCCAACGGCCTTCGTAAATGTGATGGCCGAGAGCGCAACTGATCATATTGTACTTATCTGCATAATTCCTGTCGACGAGAAACTCGGTGATCACAAAGCCCTGCGGCGTGTTGTGAATGTGCTTCCGGTAAGTCCACCAGCGGTAGTAATATATTTCGCGGAAATTATCCTGCGGACAGTCGAACAGCGGCACATTGGCCTTCATCCACTCCCACGACTGCGCATTCGGGATGGCATTCACCTTGTTTTCATCCTCCATCCGGTTGAAATACGTCACATGATGCTTATAGTCCTCCGCTTTCAAAACCGCCGGCCCCGCCGTTTTACGCGCGCAGCCAGTCAGCCCCGCGAGGCCGATACATACGATGCCAAAACCTATTTTTAAATACCTCATTACTTTTTCGAAAACCAATAAATCACCGGACCCGCCTCATTGGAAACCAGCGAAACCTTTTTTCCTCCTTTTACCTTTTCAGGTTTACCCGAAACAACGCCCGTTCGTGCATTGATGCACTGCATTTGATAATTACCATTGAACTTTGTCAGATCGGCCTCCCCTGGCCCCTCCTGATAAATGATCAGCCCTTCACCTGCTTTGGCCAAAACATATTGCCGGTTATCCTGCGGTTGGCCTGTTACTACCGACGGCTCCATCGCAGAAACGGCTTCCAAAAAACCTTTCGGTAACGCCGGTACCGCGCTCACCGAGCCGCCTGCGAGCAACACCGCCCAGGCATTCTGCTCGGCCCCGTTCGCATTGTACAGCACCGCTTTTTCAGGGTATTTCTTTTTGTATTCCAAAACGGCATTGTACACGGAGTTGAATGACACTTTGCCCGTCTTTTGAATGCGCGCGTGCTGCCGTGGAGCGAGGTTTTTACCCCCTTCCGGTGTGTAATCAGTGCCATTTTCGCGGCGATGCCAGTAGCGGATATCGATAATGTCGACCAATGCGGCATATTTCGCATCAGCCAGGATCGCGTCCTGCACGTCCTTAGTCGTACTCAATGCGACCAAAGCATTTTTGCCTTTTTCCCGCTCCCATTCACCGATCACATCCAGCCAGAACTGCACGAAATGCAGCGGCCCGGTGTATTCGGCACTAATAAACTGAATCACACCGCTTTGACCAGCGAAATTATCGAGGCATTGCCGTATATAAGCCCGGTGCAAGGCCCTCCGTCCGGCATTACCGATGTCGTAAAACTGATCGGCAATGAAAATACGTTTGTCACCGGCGTAAGGCGGCGGTTCCGGGAAGCCTACCTGATTGACATTGTTTGCCGTCCGCCACGGGAAATCGGCGTAATGTGCGCCTGCTTCGAGGATATTGTGCTGAAAATAGTTTTGATGATAGAGCAAAAGCCCTTTCTGGTCGGCGAGCGCCACAAACTCGCGCAGGCGGTTCCAGTACCATTCATTATAATGCTGCAAATCGTATTTACTGAGATCGTCCCAGGCGGCATCCTGGCCGCTTCTGGCAAATGGCTGCTCGTAAAACGGCGGCCAGCTCTCGCCGTCGATGCGGCGGATGCGCTCGTGGTCGTCGCGGCGGCGGTCGTACCAGAGGCCGTAGTTGTGATCTACGACGGTAATATGCTGTTTTTGCAGCGAATCGGTCATTTCCGGCAAATCATCGGTCACGCCTCTACCCACGCGGCCCGGCACATACCGGGTAATGTGCGGCTTGGCGGCACTCACGTCATGCGGACGAATGCTACCGCGCCACCAGGGGACTTCATGGCGCGAACCGGTTACCAGTTCACTGCCGCGCACCAGCCGACCGTTGCGGATGGTCAATGCAGGTAATGTGTTAGTGTTTTTTGTATTGGTAAAACCAATTTCGTCAATCGTTTTGACCGGAGTAGTCGCAGGGGAGACCTCCACGGTAACGGCCACTGTAATCGGGTTGCGCTGCGCAGCCTGGTCGATCCAATCGGTGAGCAGAATGGCCGGCTGATGCGAACCTTCGACCAATGCGGCAGCCTGCGCGAGACTGGGACTGCTGGACGCTTCCGTTTCTTTGGGTACCAGAAAAGATTTGGCGAGAACCGCTTTGCCCAAGCGCTCGGCCAGTTGCGCATAGTACAAGCTGCGGGGCTGGATGTGTTCATTGACATTCTCCCAAAAACCATCGCCCGCAAATGCCGCCCACGCCCCGAATGCAAAATTTTGCGTCCCCGGCGGTGCGAAATTCTCGATCCGCGAGGCGGAACATTGCCAGAATACCGAGTTAGCGGCCGTCCAACCGGCGCCCTGCCCGTCCTGGCCCCTGTTTTTAAAACTCAATGCATTCCCATCCACATTCACGATATCGAACAGCACGCCCGAAGCCCAGCTATCAATGGCCCCGCTGAAACCGTTCGGTAAGCGGGATTCGCATTGCACGAATGCGATCGGGCCGGGCGCGAGGTAGCCTGTCGCAAAATCATGCATTCCATATTCGGCATAGCAACGCTGAAATAGCGTTTGCCCGCCCTGGATAAAAAACGTATTCCGCCGCTGCCCGGCAAGCTCCGAAACCGGTTCCAGCGATTGGCAATCTTCGACGGTAACCTTCGAAGCCGATTCATAAACCGCCACCGCGGAGCCAGCCAAATGCCGGAACATAACCTGCCTGACCCAGGTATTTTCGGCATTTTCAAAAGTAACACCCATCCAGCGATGGTTCTCGTCTTTCAGGTTTTTGGTATTAAAAGTCGATTCGATTCGCAGGTTTTCGACACCTACATGACTAATTCTTCCATTCCATTGATAAGGAATCACCAACCCGCCGCCGAACTTCGCATCCAATGCGGTCGTGATCGGCGCATCGATGGTAATGCTGTTGCCCGAAACGGCCGTCACCGTCCGGTCCCAGGTAACATCGCGTTGTCCGGGCTTCCAGCCGAGCCAGCCGGTTTCCCCACCAAACTCTTCCATTTTCAGGCTTTTGATCCATTCGGCGGTCGAAGGTCGTACAATGCGAATGCGGTCGCCTACTTTCAACGATCCCGCATTTTCAATATCAAAACGCATTGCATTCACCGGTACGTAAGCATCCGCAACGCGCAGTTTAGGTTTTAATACCACATTATCTTCACCAGAAACACGGATCACCGTTTCCCGCGTACGCCCGTCGCCGAGCAGCACCGTGCCGCCCTCTCCTACTCCCGCACCCCGCAAAACAACACCTGACTTCCTCATGACAATACCCGACAAAACCCTATGCGTACCGGCACCGAGCAACACCGCGCCGCGCAAACCGTTGGCATCCAACGGCAACGAGCCCACATAATCCACCGCCGCCTGAATGCGCGCCGTGGCGTCGCCTTCGCGGACGGGCACGGTTACACGTATGGGCGCGTCCGGGATCACCTGTGCACCGGCCATGTAGCCCGCGTACGAGAAATCGATAATGCGGTTACCGAGCGAATCGGGCGCATAAGCCAGCCGCCCGTCCTCAGCCTGGGCCACCGGTGAAGGTTTTTTAGGCTTCTTTTGGCCGAATGCAAGGGGTACCAAAAGAAAATACAATCCTGCCAGCGACAGGATCGTATCGAATTTCATCACCTTAACCAAGTATCTCAGTCTGTCCAAAGCAATACTACTTTTGACCCGGTGCGCCTTTCAGCGAAGCCAGGGTATCGTGGTTATTTTTAGGGTTTTTCCAATCCATTTTCTTCTTCGGATCGATGCCGTTGATGAATTTTTCGATATTGGAATAACCGTCGCCGCTCATGTCTTTGCGGGCATCCGATGCGTCTTTCGGGTTCAAACCGTATTTAACTTCCCAGTCGTTCGGCATACCGTCGTCGTCGGAATCCTGGTAAGGCGTGCCTTTGTACTCGGGGTAACCTCCTACCTGCGAAATGTCGGTGATAATGCCGTTTTTGTACGAATCGATCGGCAGGCGGCGGTGCTCAAACTGTTTCTCCGGCAATTTTACGCCATCGATCGGATTGATCTTCCCTGTACGTACCTGTGTGGTCACGCGTGCATCCACGGGATCGCGGCGCGGGAGCGTGGCACCTGCATTCGCGATCACGTAATCGAACGACTCTTTCGCGCTCATGATAGGGAACGTCGGCATCGGAAGCGGCTCGTGCCATCTGATATTGTCGGTGTATTTGCCCGCATCCGCATGGTCTTCCACCTGCACACCACCGGCCCAGTTGTTTTTAGTGACTTTGTCGTTGCCCTCCATGATGTTGCCATTCACGTAAGCACGGCCGTAAACCTGGTATTTCAGCTTGCTGCGGCCCGCTTCCGGCTTCAAAATACGGTAGCCGATCGGCGAATCTTTCGGTGTTTCGGGGCCCGGTTTGAAGTAGTTGTTCATAATGTTGTACATCGCCCGGTAGTCGCCGCCGTCGATGGAGCGGTGCACCCAGTTGAACACGACATTGTTCACGAAATTGAATATCCCAAACCAGCCGATAGACGGGTTACGACCCGCATTGTTAGCCCAGAGATTACGCATGAACGTGCAGTTCTCACCGCCCAACGTGCTGCCGAATGCGTGGTTCCAGGTATCCAGTGTTTCGGAGAAAATGGAATTCTGAATGGTAATGTTCACGGTCGGGAGTTTCTGCTCCTGCGCCCCGGTGCTGTCGTTGTACATATGGCGGTACATCGACATATTCTCGTCCAATCCCCAGCTCGCCGACACGTGGTCGATCATAATGTTGCCGATCGGGTTGCCGCCGATGGAATCATCCCGACGGCCTACGAAAGTCTCGCCCCGGCGGAAACGCATATGCCGGATCACGACATCGTGCGTGTTGATCCACACGCTTTCGCCCGCCACACAAACACCGTCGCCCGGCGCGGTCTGGCCCGCGATAGTAATGTAAGGCGCACGGATAATGAGCGGCGTTTTCAGCCGGATAATCCCCGCCACATTGAACACGATAATGCGGGCACCGCCCTGCTCACAGGCATCGCGCAAAGTACCCGGACCGCTGTCCGCCAAACTCTTCACCACATAAACCTGCCCTCCGCGGCCACCAAAACTGAATGCGCCACCGCCCTCGGCACCCGGAAATGCGGGAATGTCGGACTGCGGCAGATCCACCGGACGCGCTGCCCAGGGAATGTAGGGCTTACCCTTTTTAGCTTCCGCTTCAATGATCGGCAATGCTTTCTGCCACGCGATCTCCGACTTGCGCTCGGCCTCCGCGAGGAGCGAATCGCTTGTTTTTTTGGCTGCGGACGGGATTTTCGGGTATTGCGCGAATGCGGTTGTACCTAATAAAAGGCCGGCCAGGGCCAAATTAATGGAATGTTTAGGAATGGATATCATATTACAAATATTGTGGTGCGCTGCACCATGGTTTGATTTGATTATCGTGTTCTACAAATATTACGGCGCTCTGCGCCTATCCTGTGAAGGTGCAGCGCACCGCAATATTTGTAGATCGGTGTTTTACGTCATTTCAACGGGTCGAATGTGCCGGATGGCCAGCCAATGTTTTGTTCGAGCCGTGGGTTATTCGTTAATGCCTGTTGTGGGAGCGCGAAAAAGTAGTATTCGGGCAACCAGTTTACGAGGTATTTGGTATCGAGCTTTTTAGGTACGATTTCCATGTAATTTTTGTAAACCGAATCCAGGTTCATACCGTCGCGGCGCGTGGCGAAGTCTTCGGGAGCGGACGCTTTCAGGTTGATCGTCACCCCGTTGCGGCTTTTGCCGTTCAGTACGGTTTCAAATTTCTTCCAGCGGCGCAGGTCGTAGAAACGCTTCCCTTCGAATGCCAGCTCTACTTGTCGTTCGCGTAAAATGGCTTCGAACATTTCCGCGCGGGTCATTTTCGGGTTCAGACCGTAAAAACCATCCGCACCCGACTCGATACCTGCGCGCTTCCGGAGCTCGGTCAGCTGCGTGTAGGCCTCGTCCAACTTGTTCACACCGCAGGCCGCTTCCGCAAAATTGAGCATTACCTCGGCATACCGCATTTCGATCCAGTCGGTACCGGCATTGGCAACGGCTCCTGGCGCGAGGTTCGGGTCGATGGCCTTACGGACGTAGAATCCGGTGGAAGTGGCTTTCTGCTCCACGGTTTTATTGTTTACAAAATAAGTCCATAACCGGTAGTTCGGATTGCCGTTGATCTGCCAGGTAGCACCATTGAATGCGATGGTCTGATTAAAACGCGGGTCGCGGTTTTTGTAGAAAAGCTGCGCGTCGTAGCCCGAGCCTTTTTCCTCGATATTCTTGCCGCTTTTCATCGGGAATGCCTGCACAACCTCCCAGGTAGGCTGGTTGGAACCGCCCGCGGTACCGAGGTAAGAAGGCCTTGTATTGTTGTCCCAGGTCATATTCTTGTTGATCTGGTCACCTACTTTGTTGTTATAGCAGGTTACCCAAACCGCCTCGGGGTTATTCGCCTCCTGGAACCACAGATCGCTGAAACTGTTGTGCAGCCGGAAACCATTGGCCGACAGCACTTCAATCGCCTTTTTGTTGGCATCATAAGCCGCCTGCCAGCGTTCGGGAAGGTCGTTGGGGTTATGCTGCGGACTGGCGTAATGCAGCAGAATGCGGCCTTTGAAACCCGCCGCGGCGCCGCTCGTAATGCGGCCCCAATCATTGGTATTACCCCACCGCGCGGGCAGGTTGGCAATGCTAAAATCCAGGTCCTTCACGATCAACGCAATGCTTTCGGAAGTGCTGTTGCGCGGAATGGCCGCTTCCTCCTTGGCCTCCTCGCCTACGCCTTCGAGCGGTTCGAGCACTATCGGCACGCCGCCGTAAAGCTGCACCAGGTCCCAGTAGCGAAATGCGCGGAAGAACGTTACCTGCGCCATCAGCCGGTTTTTGACATCCTCACTCAAACCGCCGCCCGGTAGCTTGGCCAGAAACTGGTTGATCGAGCGGATTTTACCATAATTATTCGTCGCATTCACGCCGATCCCGAAATCCTGCACGGTATTCACCTGCACAGTACCTTCGAAAAACCGGCTTTCGCCGCCGATCTCGTCGGTGCATTTCAGGAAATCGCCGGTGGGCCAGGTGGGCAGGTTTTGGTCATACACATAATCCACGTAGCCCTTTGCGAGCAGCGTATCGTTGAACACCTGCTCCTCATTGAAAGCGGAAAGGTCTGTTTTGTCGAGTATATTTTCGCAGCCGGTCAATGCAATGCCGAGAAGTGCCGCTATAATCCAATGCTTTTTCATCGCTGTACCGATTTTTAAAGTGTAAGGTTTAATCCCAATGACCACGTGCGCATTTGCGGGTATACATTATAGGCGCCCGAAGCTGCCTTGTAGTCGTACGGATTGAAGAAAGTGATCGGGTTTAGCCCCACACCGATGATTTTGGCAGAAGTGATCCCCAGCCTTTTAGCCACATTCTGGCCCAGCTGGTACGACACATTGAGGCTACGCATATTGAATGCAAATGCATTGCGGAACCAGAATGACGACACCATCGAGTAGGTTTCCTCCCAGTAAGGGTCCGGATATTTCGCATTCGAATTTTCGGGTGTGTAATGATCGGCCCAGAAGACGGGGCGGGAAACGTCTTTCGCCGCTTTCTTGCGCGCGTCGCCATCCACAATGCCCTGCCCGCCGAAAGAACCGGCCGTCACGACATCCACCTTGAAGCCTTTGAACCCGAAACCAAACGACAGACCGAATGTGTAATGATTGTTCTCCTTTCTGGTAAGGAACTCCTGGTCATCCTCGGTGATCTTGCCATCCGGCGCGGCGTAGGTACCGTCGGTCTGGCGCGGGCCGCGGATATCCTGGTAATAAAGCATTCCCGGCTTCGGCACGTAACCCATAATGGTGTAATCGGGGTTCTTTTCGAGATAGCGGTCCACCTCTTCCTGCGAGCGGAACATGCCCAGGTACCGGTAGCCCTGCAAGCCGCGGTCGCTCGAACGACCGGTCGGGTCGAGCCAGCTGCCGCGGTTGGTGGCGGCCACGTCCACGAAAACGTTCTTGTTATCGCTCCAAGCGAGGAATGCGCCGATGTTGTAATCGATGTTCTTGCCGATGCGGTCGCTCCAACCGGTCGCAAATTCAAGACCGAACGAGTTCACCGTTTCATAGTTCTCAGCCGGCATGACCGAACCGATCGTGAGCGGAACCGACGAAGCGAGCGTCGTCAGGAGATTGTAGCCATGGTCGTGGTACGCATCGATGGTCGTCGAAAGGCGGTTGTTCAGGAACGAAGCGTCGATACCGACGTTCTTTTTGGTCACATCGTCCCAACGGCCGTAGTAGTTAGGCAGTTTTTCGAGTTTGATACCCACCGTGCGGTCGCTGTTGCCGCCGAACACCGCGCCGTTCGAAGCCTGCGGGGTGTAGCGTTGCAGCCATTGCCAGGCGGCGGTACGGTCACCGCCCAGGAAGCCGATCGACGCACGCAGTTTCAGGTTATTGATAAAAGATAGTTTTTCACGGAAAAGGCGCTCTTCGGACAGCACCCACCCTGCCGAAAGCTGTGGGAATGTGCCCCAACGGTACTCAGGCGCGAATTTCGTGGAAGCATCGCGTCGGAATGAAACCTCGAACAGGTAGCGGTCGGCGAAAGAGTAGTTTAAACGGCCCACGTAAGAAAGGATACCGCTCTCGTTCGCCGCATTGGGACCAATGTCTTTGGCACCGAAAGCCGACATCAGGTAATCGTTACCCCCTTCAAAAATACCTTCCTTCATCGTAGCAATGCTTTCGGTATAAATCTCCGATTGCTCCACCAGCGCCAGCGCGCTCACTGAATGCCGCCCGAAATCGCGGGCATAGCTCAGATTGAAGTTCAGCTGGTAACCGTCGGTGTAGCCGGGGTTGAAACGCAGGCGGTCGCCGTTGTTAAGGCGCGTAGGTGCATTGGGCGTGCCGCCGAAAATGTGCTTGTTTTCGCCCAGCATCGAGAAACCATAGGTCTTATAATACGTACCGAACTGCTTGCCCCAGTCGTTGCCGAGGTTCCGGTTGTACACGGTACGGAGTTTCAGGCCCGGCAAAAACGGCATATTGTATTCCAGGTACGCATTCACGTTCAGCACCACGTTGCGGGCGCGGGTGTAGTTGTTCAGTTTTTGTGCCTCGAAGAAGTGGAAGCCGCTCGCATTCGAGCCGCCCGGAAGCAACACCGGCAGGCCATCCACGTAAGGTGGGATGAATTGCGGCGTGTTGAGCAGGTTGGTCACGTCTTTTTCTACGTTTTCACCGCCTTGTTTGAGGTAAAACAGCTTGTTATCGGACAGGTTACCGCTTACGCCGAGGCCTACCTTGATGTGCTTCGTCACGTTCACGTCCGTGCTCGCGCGGAAATTCCATTTCTTGTAGCTGATATTATCCACATTACCATTCTGGGTGAAATAGGTAGCGCCCGCGAAGAAAGTCGCACGTTCGGTACCGCCGCTGATATTCACCGCGTGGCGGGTGTTGAACGACGGCTTCCAGGCCATATCGAACCAGTTATAGTTGTTATTCCGGAAATAATCGAGCTCGTCGGGCGAGTAGTATTCCGGATCGTTCGGTGCGAGGCCGCGGCTACGGTTGAAATCGTTCAGATAGGTCGCCAGTTGCACGCCGTTCATCATTTTAGATTTATAGGCAGCATCCGAAACACCCGCGGTGGCTGTGTAGCTAACCGTCGGCTTGCCTGCTTTTCCACGTTTGGTACGCACTACTATTACCCCCAATGCCGCGCGGGCACCGTACACAGCCGCCGCGCCGTCTTTCAATACCGACAAGTTTTCGATCTCCGAAGCGTCCAGCAGCTGGAAATCAGCTTCGGAGCGGATCACGTCGTCGATAATGTAAAGCGGCGAGTTGCTGCCGCCATCTTTCGAAGCTTTCGTAGGGTTACGGATCACAATAGACGCAGGCGTACCCGGCCGTGCAGTACCGCCCGAAACATTGACACCCGGCAATTTGCCGACCAATGCGGAAGAAATATCGCCCACAGGCAGCTCTTCCACGTCCTTCATTCTGACCGTCGCCACGGCGCCGGTGAGGTGCGAGCGTTTTTGCTCACCATAACCTACCACCACCACATCTTCCAATGCTTTCACATCCGGTTCGAGCACCACCGTGAGCGAGCCGCGGTTGGCGACTTCGATCTCCTGTTTCACAAACCCGACATAGCTGATAATCACCTTCGCGCCGCTTTCCGGCACATTCAATGCAAATTTTCCCTCGACATCGGTAGCCGTTCCCGCATTAGTCCCCGAGATCAGGATCGAAACTCCTGGCATCGGTTCCTTCGAAACGCCATCGATCACAACACCTTTCAGTACGCGGTTCTGCGCCTGTGCAGCCAAAGCCGCCAGCAGCAGTGTGAAGATGAGTAGAAGTGGTTTTCTCATGTAATTGAGTCATTTAGAATATAACTATTTCAAGACATTCGCCGGTTTTCATTGATAAAGTCCAATTGAAACCACGATCAAGTCTATTTAAGCCCTGTATTTCAGCCAAACATTTTGCCAGATTTATTTCTGCACACGATACCGGGAACGTTTGCAGTGGGTAGTAGAACTTCGACTCAAAGGCAAGTTAGTGTAAAATCGACACATTTACGATTATTTACTTTTGGTTAAAAATTAAAAAACAATCGAAGTATATATTGCACTATTCAAATACACTAGCCAAACCATTGCTATCCAATCGCAATGGTTTGAAAAGAGCCGGAAGCCGTATTTGCTGTGCGGAAGCCTTATCAAGAATCGGTATAAATCCAAATTTCTATCCCCAGGGCACAAAAAGCACGCAAGCCATTGAATCCGTCCCGGAAGCTGTGTATGTTTGAATGTGCGCTACTTAGAAGGGATATGGTGAAGCAAAAAGTCTATCGAAAACACATACAACTTACTGATTTTCAGATCAAAAAACTATACGAACTCAGCGAGTTCGACGGGGTCGACCCGGCGGAGCATGCTATGCGCGCCATCGACGCCTATTTGAAAAGCAAAAAGACGGACGTGCCCGTGAAAAGCCAGGCCCAGATCCGTACGAAAGTAAAAGATCAAAGCAACGATCCGCAGATCGAAGGCGCCGTGTGGCTTTCGGGAACGGTGAACCAATACGAGTTTTCGGCGTTGATCCTCAAAACACCCGCCAAAACGGCGATGGAAAAAAGCCGCATTTCGAAACTGTCGATCTGGGACCCGGCGATACGGAAAGCGACAAACAACTTCATCGGCGCATGCATCGTCAATTACGACCGCGGCTGGGACATCCGCCCGAGCCGCCGCGCCGAAGTGTACTACCATCCCGTGAAGGCATTGCTCGACGAATTCATCGCCAGTCACCAGTAATGCCGCGCCGTACCACTAAATAAGAAGCTGATTTACAAATCACTATGTGGTGCAGCGACTCGCTAATTTCGCGGCATGAAAACAATCATACTCGCGAGCTGGTGCCTTCTGGGCCTTTATACTGCTATTCTTCTTGTCATGATGCTCTTTGCCAGTGCCGGCTCGTCCAGCGACCGCATGGCAAGCGGTTACCTGATGATGCTGTTTATTCCGCTGTTCATCCTGGCAGGTATTAACCTTCTACCGTTCAAGTTTACGCATATTTTGGTGCTGGTGGTGTGCGTCTTCCCCGTAGTCGGGGGCGTGCTGATGCTCATAGCGTCCCCGATCGTTAAAAGCGTGCGGGAGGGCATCTGGGATCGCCAGAACGTTGCCGAGGCCAATGGCTCCTACTATTTCAAAGACGACGCCCGTCGCAGACTGGCAGCCGACATCGCGGCGCTCGACATTGCGAAGCTGGACGCAGACATGAAACTGCCCGTACCCGATCTCAATAATACTGGGCGGGAAAATCTGACCTTGTTCGATTTTGCCGTTAAACAGAGCTTTGATGCCGATCCAGCGAAACTTATAGCATGTTTCGAGGTCCTTCTCAAAAACGGGGCAAAAATCGACAACGGCGACAAGGCACACACGCCCACGCACCTTCGGGTACTCAATTTTGATCCGAAACTATTGAAATGGTTCCTTGACAATGGCGCCGATCCCAACGCAAGGGAAGCCGATCACGGCATGCCTGTTCTTTACATGGCGGTAACCAACGGCTATACCTATAAGTCGGACGCTGCGGAGGAATTGCAGCGGGTACAAATGCTCCTCGAACATGGAGCAGATCCAAATGCCCACGTCCCACAATTCGACGAACGTACGATACCGACCTCTATCTTGCTGAGTGCAGCCCAGCGGGAGCTCTGGACGCTATGCAACCTGCTCCTCGACCGCGGTGCCGATACTGGCTTTAACACGCCCAGCGGATGGAATGTGACGAAGCTGGTAGGTTATAAAGTACAGGATTACACTTCACGACAAAATCCCCTTCCCGATGACCTGGCTGCGCTGGCCAAACGGCTTAATGTGCCCGTAGCGACAGATACGCTACAATAAATGCGATAATTGCCGCGATGGGGCCGAATACAAAGGCGCCCGTCATACTGGCTTCCATCGACTTGTCGTGCGAGTTGGAGGATAATTTTGTAATTAAATAGTAACCGCCCACAGCCGCTATCAGATAAGCCGCGACGGCAATAAGCAGGGAAAGAAAGAAAACTTTCATGAGGAGCAAGTTTAGGTTATCCGGAACCCGGCACCTAAATTTACTAATCCACCTGCTATCTGCATTGAAAATATGGTACAACCGGACGACTTTTTATTTGCCGATGTTGAAAAGGTAAACCAGATACCTATTGTCAAAACTGTGCTGGAAGTGATCTGTCGCTCAACGGGTATGGGCTTTGCGGCCGTGGCGCGGGTGACGGAAGAACGCTGGATCGCTTGCAGCGTGCAGGACGAAATCGGGTTCGGGCTCAAACCGGGTGGAGAACTGGAAATAGGCACTACAATCTGCAACGAGATCCGCGACAGCGGCCAGGCCGTGGTGATCGATCATGTGGATGAAAACGAAATTTACAGCGGGCATCCCACGCCCAGGATGTACGGTTTCAAAAGCTACATTTCGCTGCCCATTACATTAAAAAGCGGCGAGTTTTTCGGGACGCTCTGCGCCATCGACCCCAGGCCCAACCAGTTGCAGAACCCGCGCGTGATCGGCATGTTCCACCTTTTCGCCGAGCTGCTGGCTTTCCACCTCGACAGCCTTTCGCTCATGGAACGTACCCGCACGGCCATGCACGACCTGGCCGCGCAATTGCTCGTGTCGGATGATGAAAACAGGCAATACCGTCATATTTCGAGCCATAATTTGCAGGAACCGCTCCGTAAACTCCGCGTTTTCAGCGATATGCTTGTGAATGCGACCGATCGCTATGAGGCGGAAAAGGCCAGGGAACTTGCAGTGAAGATCCGCAGCAGCGCGCAGCAGTTTTCGATGATGATCAAGGATTTGTCCGACTTTTCGGGATTGAACGGCAACAACGCATTTGCCTCCGTGCAACTCGACCATGTAGTGGCCGACGTTACCACACAGCTCATGTCGCAGATCGAGCGGCGGAACATTATCGTGGAAACCGAGCGCCTGCCGACGGTCGTGGCCGTGCCCGAGCAGATGGAGCAGCTATTTTTCCAGTTGCTCGACAATGCGGTCAAATTTGCAGGCCATGAAAACCCGCCGCGTATCCGCATTTCCAGCCGAGAGCTGGCGCTGCACGAAATCGATGACCTGCTGCCGGAGCCGCTTCAAATGGCTTATGCGGAGATCAGGGTCGAGGACAATGGTATGGGAATAGAAGATTCGCAGCTCGAAAAAGTGTTCGACATTTTCGCCCGCCTTCCTACCGGCTCGTTCCGGCAGGGCGAAGGCGTAGGCCTTGCCTATTGCCGCAAAATCGTGCGGAACCATAAGGGCATCATCAAAGCCGAGGCCAACCCCGGCAAGGGCACGACATTTGTCATTACCTTGCCATTACCTTATTAAAACTGCTTCGTAAAATGAAAATAGCGACTTATAATGTCAATGGCGTAAATGGCCGGCTGCCTGTACTGCTGCGCTGGCTGGGCGAAACTGCGCCGGATATCGTTTGTTTGCAGGAATTGAAGGCTCCGCAGGAGAAATTTCCCGAGCAGGCCATTCTCGATGCGGGTTATAAAGCCATCTGGCATGGACAAAAAAGCTGGAACGGCGTGGCAATCCTCTCGCGCGGCGACCTTCCCCGTGAAATCCGCCGCATTCTCCCCGGCGACCCGGAAGACGCCCACAGCCGCTATATCGAAGCGGAAATCAATGGGCTGACGATCGGCGGCTTGTACCTCCCGAACGGTAATCCTGCACCCGGGCCTAAATTCGATTACAAACTCCGCTGGTTCGACCGCCTCATTACCCACGCGGAAGGGCTCCTTGCGGCTGATAAACCTGTGCTGCTCACCGGCGATTTCAATGTAATGCCCACTGAGATGGACGTTTACAAACCCGAAAGCTGGGTCGACGACGCACTTTTCCGCCCCGAAACCCGGGCCGCATTTGCCAAACTAACCGCCCAGGGCTGGACCGACGCGCTGCGTACATTGTATCCCGATGAGAAGATTTACACTTTCTGGGATTACTTCCGCAATGCATTCGCCCGCAATGCCGGCCTCCGTATCGACCATTTCCTGCTCAGCCCGCAACTCGCGCCCAGGCTCGTAGCGGCGGGTGTGGACAAGCAGGTGCGCGGGTGGGAGAAGACGAGCGATCACGCACCCGTATGGATTGAATTGAAAGACTAACTATATCTGCTTATGAAGACAATCATTTACGGATGCATGCTTATCGATGCCGCGGCGGCGCTTTTTCTCTTTTTCTCGCTTTTCAGCAGCGGGCAGGACTCGGCTGGAAAAGGGATGGTCTTTCTACCGATACTAGCGCTTATCGCATGCGTTGCAGGCGCCTACTTCCTGATCGGCGCGGGGCATACGGGCTGGGCGCTTACAGTGAGCGGCTTTCCCGTCATCATCATTGCCTACCTGGCATTCATTAGTTTTACCTAAAACACCAAACCCTGCATGACAACCCGAATCCTCCTGATTTTGCTGGCCGCGTGCCCCTATTTTGCGTTTTCACAGGAAAAGAAAGTCTTTAAGGTAAAGGCTGGCGAATATCCCGACAAGGTCATTCCCTATGCCGATCGTTACCGGTTCGCCCAGTTTACCCCGGGCAAAGTGGAGTTTATCGATGGCCGCACATCCCAGGCGCGCCTCAATTACAACTATATAGGCGGGCATATCCTTTTCGTAGATGCCAGGCTGGATACCCTGGAAATCATCGACCAGGCGCTCCTGAAAAACATCTCGATCGGCGACAAATCCTTCCGGTTCGATAAACGCCTCGGGTACTGCGAGATCATAAGCAAGTTTGACCGCGCGATTCTCGGCAGGCGCGAGGTACTGGCGAGGATCGGTACGGAAAAAGGTGGGCCCTACGGCATTTCCTACACGGCATCGTCCGTCACAACTTACCGTTCCTATTCGAGCGATCAGGCAGCGACGACCAAAAAACTCAATGTGAATGCGGAAGGTGTATTTACTTACCGCACAGCGCATTACCTGATCGATATGAACAACCGCTTTTACATGCCCACGGCCGGAAGCATCAAAAAGCTCTACCCCGCTGACAAAAAGCAGATCGATCAATACCTGAGAGAAAACCCCGTCGATTTCGGCAAAGAAGAGGATTTGATACGGCTGCTTTCCTATTGCGATAGTTTATCGAAATAGTATCCAACCGCAACGTTTTGAATGCGTTTTGTGTCTCAGCGTTTACAAAGTCTAAACTAACGCGTGTTATGAAAAAGCTCCTGCCCGTGATCGTCCTGTTTCTGGTATTCAGTTGCTGGCCACCAGGCCTCGATCCCGACAGGAAGGATGGGAAGTTTCTGAATGATGTCGTGAATCTGGAAGAGATCAATTCGGAGTATGACGACTACAATTCCGATCTTCCTCAAAACCGGTACGGTGATATTGAATTGGTGTTTTCGTCGAGACGGGAGCGAAAAGATGTGCTCAATCTAGTGCATATGCAGGTCCATATGGATTATGATAAGAGTCTCCGTCTGAAAAAAGGCAGAACACCGTCGGGCGGGATTAGATATCCGGACATTTACAGCAACGCCGTACCGATGATCAATAAGGTCAACGGAAATTTCAATGTGTATGGGCCAAAATTCCTGTCGCTGCGTGACGACTTTGTGAACTACGGCACCCAGGACGACCTGTTCCTTTTCTACGCCGACGATTCCTCCGGGAAAATGGATATCAAATATACTAAACGGGGCAGTTCGGCACCCGAGCCCGTTAAATACCTTAATTCCCCTGCGAACGATGCCTACCCTTCCTTTTCCCGGGCTGGCGACCGCCTCTATTTTTGCTCCGACCGCGACGGAAATTTTGATATTTACGAAGTAAAAATCCCGCGTGAGGAGAGAGATAGCATTACTATCGAAAGTCTCGTAGCACCACCCAGATACGAGCTGCGTAAAGTCGAGGAAGTTTCGGGGCCGTACAACGACAAATGCCCATACATTCAGCAAGATATGATGGTTTTCGTATCCGATCGCCCGGGCGGGCAGGGCGGCGAGGACATTTATTATTCCCAATACAACGACGGCAAATGGTCGACGCCGATCAATGCCGGGCCTCGGATCAACACTCCGCATAACGAGTACCGCCCTATTCTCCCCAGCTTGTCGAATTTCAACTACTGGCTGATGATCTTCTCTTCCGACCGCCCGGGTGGAAAAGGAGGTTACGACCTCTACATGACCGGTCTCAAAAATCACTAATAGAAGACATATTTTCGATCGTCCATTTTCAAAAAGCCGTCTGTGCTGCCGTTTTGGTAGCGGGGGCGGCTTTTTTCATAGTTATCCGGCTGTCTATCAGCATAGTTAAAATGTTGAAATTATTTCACAAATAAATACCACACCAGTGACGATTTCTTGTAGTAAAATTTCAATTTAACATTAGAAGTAATTTCTCGTATTATAATTTACGTATATTTCGCCATGAACCGGACGATATCAGTTGAAACCATCCGTAATTCTCCTGACCCCGCCAGCTAACACCTACAAACTGAGCTGATTTATAGAGACTTACTAAAAAGAACTACGTTATGAAAAACCTGGAAATTATCGGCATCGGCCCGATGGAGCGGCCGGATGTGACCCTGGCATTGGCGCTATCGGAAGCCGGAGCATTCCCAGTAATCCACCTCGGAAGAGATCAACAAACCGCTACGAAAGCCTTGGAGAAAATGGCTGCCAAAAGTAAAAAGCCTTTTGGTGTATGCTACTCCGACAACACTTCGCTGACTATCCCTTTACCTGAACAAGTTACCTTAGCAATCCTACCGTATGGCCTGACTTTTCCTAACCCGTTAACTTCCATTCAAATCATCTGCCAGGTTCGCAGCGTAGCCGAGGCCACAGCGGCCAAAGCGGCCGGTGCGATGGGCCTCATTGCCAAAGGCAACGAAGGCGCCGGGCTGGTAGGCAACGATTCGTCCTTCATCCTGTTTCAACGTATAATGAGGGAGGTTAGCGACATTCCGGTTTGGGTCCAAGGTGGAATCGGCGTTCATAATGCAGCGGCGGTGACCGCAATGGGCGGCCGCGGCGTGGTACTCGACAGCCAGTTACTGCCATTTCCCGAATGCTCGGCACCGGCTGCACTCAAAAACATTACCGAAAAACTGAACGGCAACGAAACCCGCGTCATCGACGGCTTCCGCGTGCTCGTGCGGCCCAACTCGCCCGCATTACCTGCGCAACCCACACGCGGGGACCTGCAAGCATTCCTGCACACGCCCGATCTCGACCAAGGCTACATTCCGATGGGACAGGAAATTGCCATCGCTACCGACCTTGTCAAACAATATAAGAAGCTTCCGCGGCTCGTTTTCGCCTTCAAGGAGGCCATGTACGGCCATTTGCGGCAAGCCAAAAACCTTAATCCGCTCGCTGCCCACAACACGCTTGCGCAGGCGCTCGGCACACACTACCCCATTGCACAAGGTCCTATGACGCGCGTCAGCGATGTGCCTGCATTTGCCGCAGCCGTGGCCGATGCAGGCGCATTGCCGTTTGTGGCATTATCGCTCCTGAAAGGCGAAAAGGCTCTTAACCTGATCCGCGAAACGCGCGCGCTCGCCGGCGACAAGCCGTGGGGCGTAGGTATTCTCGGCTTTGCCGATGCTGAGTTGCGCGAGGAACAACTCCGCTACATTACCGAGGAAAAACCACCCGTGGTACTCATCGCAGGCGGGCGACCGTCGCAGGCCAAACCGCTGGAAAAGCTGGGTATCAAGACATTCCTGCACGTACCATCGGCGCCATTGCTCGATATGTTCCTGAAAGAAGGGGCCAAAAGATTTATTTTCGAAGGCCGGGAATGCGGTGGCCATGTGGGGCCGCTTTCGAGTTTTGTGCTTTGGGAAAAACAGATCAACCGGCTTTTACAGGAAGAACAGACCGAACAACTGGAAGTGTTTTTCGCGGGAGGAATCCACGACGCGTTTTCCACGGCGATGATCTCCGTGATGACGGCTCCATTGGCCGCCCGGGGCGTGAAAGTCGGTGTTTTGATGGGTACGGCTTACCTGTACACGCAGGAGGCTGTTGCGACCGGCGCCATTTTGCCGCAATTCCAGGCACAGGCGTTGGAACATACCGAAACCGTGCTCCTCGAAACCGCTCCCGGCCACGAAACACGCTGCCTGGAATCGCCTTTCGCGGCAGATTTCAATGCGGAGAAAGCGAGAATGGAAGAGGCTGGTCTGGATAAAAAGGAGATTTGGGCAGAACTTGAAAAACTGAATGTCGGCCGCCTGCGCATTGCCGCCAAGGGAATCGAGCGGCAGGCTGATGACCTGGTGGAAATCGGGGAAGAAGAGCAAATGAGCCGCGGCATGTATATGATCGGCCAGGCAGCCTCTATGCTCGATAAGATCATGACGATGAACGAGTTGCACGAGGACGTCGCAACTGGAAATTACGCATATATCGGCCAGGCAAAACTGCCGAAAGCGCCGAGAAGAAAGAAAAAGGCATTAAATGTCGCGATCGTCGGGATGGCCTGCATTTACCCCGGCGCACGCAATATCGAAGAGTTCTGGGGCAATATCCTGGCTGGCAAGGACTGGGTGACAGAAGTACCCGACGCGCGCTGGAACAAGGCATTGTATTACGATCCTACCGTTTCCGACGGCAGCAAGTCGCATTCGAAATGGGGTGGTTTTATCCCAAAAATAGATTTTGACCCGGTTGAGTTCGGCATTCCGCCGCAATCGCTGGCGGCTATCGACCCTACCCAGCTGCTGAGCTTGCTCGTAGCGAAGCAGGCGCTCGAAAACGCAGGTTATGGCGCAGATACAAACCGCGATAACGTGTCGGTGATCATCGGTGCGGAAGGCGGTAACGATCTGGCCAACAACTACGGTTTCCGATCGCTTTTCACCCAATTTTTTGGAGAAATACCGAAGGAACTCGACAACGCATTGCCTAAACTGACCGAAGATTCGTTCCCCGGCGTGCTGGCGAACGTGATCTCAGGCCGCATTACCAACCGCCTGAACCTTGGCGGACGGAATTACACAGTCGACGCGGCTTGCGCCTCGTCGCTGGCGGCAATAGACCTCGCCTGCCAGGAACTGATATTGGGCCGCTCCGAAATGGTCCTCGCCGGCGGTGCGGACCTGCACAATGGTATCAACGATTACCTGATGTTTTCCAGCACTCATGCGCTCTCACGCAAAGGCCGCTGTGCTACGTTCGACTCCGAAGCAGATGGTATCGCATTGGGCGAGGGCGTCGCGATGGTGGTACTGAAACGCGAGGAGGACGCATTGCGCGATGGCGATACGATTTACGCGGTCATCAAAGGTGTAGGCGGTTCGAGCGATGGTAAGAGCCTGGGCCTCACCGCGCCCCGCAAATCGGGCCAGGTGAAAGCATTGGAACGCGCTTACGATCAGGCGGGTATCTCGCCGGCCGAGCTCGGACTCGTGGAAGCGCACGGAACGGGAACGGTGGTAGGCGACAAAACCGAGCTCAGCGCATTGACCGAGATGATGCTCGCCTCAGGCGCATTGGCCAGCCAGACGCATTTAGGCTCTGTAAAAACGCAGATCGGCCATACCAAATGCGCCGCCGGTCTCGCAGGCCTCATGAAGGCTGCGCTGGCGGTGTACCACGGTATCAAACCGCCGACCATTAATCTCAAAACACCCAACGCATACTATAATCCTGAAACCAGCCCGTTTGCATTCCAGACCAAACCAGCGCTTTGGACAGACGATCGTCGCGTGGCGGGTATCAGCGCATTCGGGTTCGGAGGGACTAATTTTCATGCGGTGATCGAGAATGCTTCTGCGAAAAAGCCGCGGAAGTCGGTGAAGGCATGGCCTGCCGAGCTGCTGGTTTTCCGTGGGGAGACGCTTGCGGAAACGGAGAAGCTTTTGAAGGCTGCGCACGATATTCTGGAAAATGAGTCGGTTTCGCTGCGGGATGTGGCGAATAGCTTGAATTTGTATAATGAAAAGGCGGTGCAGGTTTGTATCGTGGCGGAGAATCATGAGGATGCTCGTGCGAAGTTGAATGTGGCGCTGTCTCTTGCCAAGCTGAGCTTGGCTACATATTCGGGCACGAAGGAGACCTTCGCGCCATCCGGTTCGGAAACGAAAGGCATTTATTTTACAAAAAACATCGACGGCAAAGTCGCATTCATGTTCCCCGGGCAGGGCAGCCAGCGCGTGGATATGGCGCGGGATCTGTTCGTGGCGTTCCCTGCCATGCGGAAGTTGCTGAAAAAACATCCCGCATACCAGCAGATCATCTTCCCGGATGCCGCGTTCGATGAGCAATCGGCCCGCATTCAGAAGGAGAAAATCAAGGATACCCGGCTTGCTCAACCCCTGCTGGGCGTGGTCGACCTGGCGATCGCGGAACTGCTCAAAGATTTTGGCATACAACCGGATATGGTTGCCGGGCACAGCTATGGAGAACTGCCTGCATTATGTTTTGCAGGTGTGTTTGAAGGCAGCCAGTTGGTGCCGCTGAGTGAAAAACGCGCCAAATCCATTCTCGACGCCATCGAAGACGATAACGGCGCGATGGTGGCCGTCAACTGCCCGGAAGACGAGCTGACACGCATTGTTTCGGAAATCAACCACATTTACCCGGTCAACCACAACTCGCCACGCCAGTGGGTGCTCGCAGGCACGACGCCCGCGATCGCCGAACTGACCACGAAACTGACCGAACTGAAAATTTCCTTCCGCCAGCTGGAAGTGGCCTGTGCATTCCACAGCCCGCTGCTGGCAGGCTCGAAAGAACTGTATACCAATGCATTAAAGGATGTTCAGTTTAGTGAACCTGCATTGACCGTGTGGTCTAACACCACCGCGGCTCCCTACCCTGCTTCGCCGGAAGCGATCAAGGAACGCCTGGCCGACCACCTCGTGCGACCGGTACGTTTCTCGGAAGAAGTGGCTCAAATGTATGAGGATGGCGCCCGGATTTTCATTGAAGTAGGACCCGGAAAAGTACTTACAGGCCTTACCAAATCGATTTTGGGCAAGGATGAAATTTGCCTTAACACCGAAGACAAAGACCAGACGGGCGTAGCGATGCGCGGCATTACGCAGCTCCTGCACACGCTCGCCGGCTACGTAGCCACGGGCAGAAATATCGATTTTAACAAACTATTCGAAGACCGCGACGCCCGCTTGCTCGACCTCGACAAGCCGGAACAATACCGCAAAAGCCTCACTACCTGGCTTGTAGACGGCCAGATGGCGCTTCCACTGAACGGCAAGCTGCCTGAGCACGGCGCATTGCCGGTAACCGAGCCGTTGAAACTGGCCGCATTCCAGCAGCCCGCGGCAGGAATGCCGGTAGCAGGTACGGAGGCCGAAAGGGTCGTTCACGAGTATCTCAATAGTGTAAAATACCTCATCCAGGCACAGCGCGACGTGGTACTGGGCTATCTCGGCCAATCGGTGCCGCCGTCGAGAAATATCGAAATTTATGAACCTGCATTGGGTGGATTGGCTGCCAATGCGCCGTCACCTGTACCGATCGTGATCGAAACAGCTCCCACGCAGGCAGCACCCGCTCCCGCGAAACCGGTGATCGATGTGAAAGCGTTGGTGATGCAGGTGATCAGCGACAAAACGGGCTATCCGCAGGAAATGCTCGGCATGGATATGGACCTCGAAGCCGACCTGAGCATCGATTCCATCAAGCGCATGGAGATCATCGGAGAGTTGCGCAAGCAGCTGGGCGGTTTTGAGGCCGGCCAGCAAAGCGAAGAAACGGTAATCGAGCAACTGGCGGCAATCAAGACATTGAATTTGCTGATCAACTGGATTACCGAACATCAGCAGCAAGCTGCTCCTGCAACGGCCGAAACCATGCCGACAGGTGGTGTATCGTTGAGCAAACTCTCTGTCACGCAAGACGGTATCATCGAAGAATGGTCGGAAAGCCGCATTAAATCGGTGCTTTTGGAGGCTGTGAGTGCCAAAACGGGCTATCCGCAGGAAATGCTCGGCATGGATATGGACCTCGAAGCCGACCTGAGCATCGACTCCATCAAGCGCATGGAGATCATCGGAGAGCTCAAAAATAACATCGACGGACTGATCCGGATTTACCAGGAACGCGGGGAAGAACTGGTTGAAAAACTGGCGTCCATCAAGACGTTGAACGGGCTGATCGACTGGCTTTCGGAAGCATTATCGGGTGCGCAGGATTCCATTCAAAAAGCGGAAAGCCTGCATGTTACGCCTGCCACAAAGGCTGTTTTGAACGAAAAATTATCGCGCCTCCGCTTCGAGCTGACGCCGTCGGCAATCCCGGCGCTCAACCCGGCTGTCCTGAAAGGCAAACGCTTCGCGGTGACCGACGATGCCGGTGAAGTAGCAGCCGCTGTAAAAGCCCTTTTCGAGCGGAATGGCGCGATTGTGAGCATTATCTCGCCTAACGACTCCCTGCAAGGTTTCGACGGCCTCATTATCCTCAACATTTTCACATCTCGCCTGAAACCGACCATTATCGAGTCGTTCTCGCTGATTAAAAAGCTGGATTTCAGCAAAGTGAAATGGATTTACACCGTCTCGGATACGCAGAGCGCAATCGAAAAGGATACCGATGTGAAGCTGCTGCGCCACTTCCAGGGCTATGCCGGTCTTTTGAAAAGCCTTGATAAGGAATATGACGAAACGAAATGCCGCCTCGTGAGCTTTACCTCGCAGCTTCCGGCAGATAAAATTGCGGAGATCACATTCAATGAAATCCTGCATACCGATGAGCCCTGCGAGGTGATTTACGAAGGCGATAAGCGGCAGATCATGGAACTGATCCGTTCGGAAATTGTAACCGGTGCCGATCCGGACATTCATCTGGATAAAAAATCGGTAATACTCGCACTCGGCGGCGCACAAGGCATTACTGCTGAGCTCATTGTGCGGTTTTCAAAAGATTACCCCTGCAACTACGTGCTCGTGGGCCGCTCCGCCGATCCCCGCTCACGGGCGGACCAGTCGCTGGCCGGGTTGAAAAACAAAGAAGAAATCCGCAAACGCCTCATTGCATCGGGCGAGTTCAAATCCCCGGCTGAGATCGAGAAGAAAACGGAAGAAATACACAAAGCGAACCAGATACTGGGCACCATTTCGGCACTCGAAGCCAATGGCTCGACGGTAACTTACCATTCGCTGGATTTGCGCGACGAAAAAGCGTTGATCGCCATGGTGGAGGGTTTGTACAACCAATATGGCAGGATCGACGGCGTCGTCCACGGCGCTGGTTTGCTGGAAGACAAGCTGTTTCATCAGAAAACACCGGAATCGTTCGAGCGGGTGATGTCGACCAAAGTGACGCCGCTGCGCGTGCTGGCGGAGCATTTGCGGGACGACGTGCAGTTTGTAACCCTGTTTTCAAGCGTGGCATCGGTGTACGGCAGCCGCGGACAAACCGACTACGCAGCCGCCAACAGCGTGCTCGACAAATATGCCTGGGAGCTTCAAAAGAAAATCAAAGGCAAGGTAACGGCCATTAACTGGGGCCCCTGGAAGGGCACCGGCATGGTTTCGCCTTCGCTCGAACGGGAATACGAACGCCGCGGTATCCCGCTGATCCCGCTCGGCGACGGGATGGAAACATTTGTCAATGAACTGAAATACGGTACCGAAAGCCAGGTACTGATCATGGCCGAATAGGAGCGCGACGCATTGAACAACTTGTGACCATCATGAAAAGAAATGCAGATATAGCCATTATCGGTATGTCGGGTATTTTCCCTGGGGCTGGCGAGCTGGCCGCCTTCTGGGAAAATATCCGCAACGGTGTGGACGCCATCGAAACCGTGCCGGAAAGCCGGATGGGAAGCCTGTTTTTTCAAGAAAACGGGCATGCATCACCGGCAGCCGGTTCATCCGCAGTAGACCGGTTTTACTGTCGCCGCGGCGGGTTTATCGACGATTACGCCGAGTTCGACCCGATCCAGTTCGGCATTTTGCCGTTGGCCGTGGAAGGTACCGAGCCGGAGCAGTTGCTGACATTGAGCCTCGCCCACAAAGCATTGGTAGACGCCCGCGCATTCAGCAATGGCGCCAATTTTGCCAAAACAGGCATTATCATCGGCAAAGGCAACTATACCGGTCCGGGTGCGACGCGCGCGATCGAAATCGTGCGTACCGGGCAGCAGATCGTAGAAGTGCTGCAAAGCATTCTGCCCGACCTCAAAAGCGAAGATCTTGAAAAAATAAAAGCCGAGTTCCAGCAGCAAAAAGGCCGCTTTTCGGCCGATACTGCCATGGGATTGATCCCCAATCTCACGGCCTCGCTGGTAGCCAACCGCCTCGACCTCGGCGGAACCGCCTACACGCTGGACGCCGCGTGCGCAAGTTCATTGCTTGCAATCGACCACGCCGTGCAGGAATTGAACTCCGGCCGGGCCGATATGATGATCGCCGGCGGTGTGCATGCCTGCCAGAATGCGCCTTTCTGGAGTATTTTCCATCAGTTGGGCGCATTGTCGAGAAACCAGCAGATCCGCCCGTTCGACCAGCGGGCCGACGGCCTGCTCATCGGTGAGGGCTGTGGTTTTATTGTATTAAAAAAACTTTCCGACGCGATTGCCAACGGCGACCGCGTATATGCTGTAATCCAGGGTGTTGGCGTATCGAGCGACGGCGCGGGCGCGAGCGTTATGAGCCCTACTGTGCACGGACAGGTGAAAGCCATCCGCCAGGCCTGGGAAATGGCTGGCATCGGCACCGACCAGATCGGCTACCTCGAAGCACACGGTACAGGCACGCCATTGGGAGATAAAACGGAGCTCGAAACGCTGGCGACGGTATTCGGGAATGCGGGTGCCAAAGCTGGTATCGGTTCAGTAAAATCGATGATCGGGCATGCGATGCCGGCGGCGGGTATTGCGGGAGTTATTAAAACCGTGCTTGCATTGTACCACGGCGAACTGCCTCCTACCCTGCATTGCGAGGAACCGGTGGAAGCGCTCGCGGACACGCGTTTTGAGCCTGTGAGACAGCTTACCGACTGGCAGCAGTCGGGTTTACCGCGTTATGCGGGTGTGAATGCATTCGGCTTTGGCGGTATCAATGCGCACGTTGTCCTGGAAGGCTGGGACAAAAGTCCGAAGATTAATGCAGCTAGCGTAGCAGAAAACCCCTCAAATGTCCCAGTTCTCGACGAAGTTTTACTGCTCGCACGCCCCACACACGAGGCGCTGCTGACCGCATTGCAAACCGGCGAGAAAGAAACAGGTTCCGGCAACTACCGCGTCGCCATCTTCGAGCCTACGCCGGAGCGTATGGCCAGGGCCATTAAAATAGTCACCAAAAACAATGTCTGGCGAAACAAGCAGGATATTTGGTATACCCATGAACCCTTGCTCTCGAACGGCGGCAAAACCGTATTCCTTTTCCCCGGACTCGACGGACTGGCGGGCGGGGAGATCGATACCGTGGCGGATTATTTCAAACTTCCACGATTCGAAGCGACGGAAAGTGGCTACGAGCAAACGGTATTCAATACCGCGATGAGACTGCTTGAAAAAAGCAGGATACTGGATTCGGCCATTAAAATACTCGGTGTAAAACCCGATATGAATGCAGGCCACAGCCTCGGTGAATGGCTTGCCGGCCGCTCATCCGGATTAGCCTCGGAATCATCTGTATTGCAGCTGCTCACACGGCTCAATCCGGAACTTTTCGAGGTAAAAAACACGAAATTCCTTGCCGTAGGCTGTGGTTATGACCAGCTGAAACCGTGGCTGGAAGGCAAGCAGGATATTTACTTGTCCATCGACAACTGCCCGCAGCAGGTAATCCTCTGCGGTACCATCGAGGCGGTCGAGGACTTTTCGGCCATTTTACGCACACACCAGATCTTCCATCAGCAGCTCCCGTTCCAGTCCGGCTTCCATTCGCCCTTCGTGAAGGACAAGCTGGACCGGATACTGGACGGGCTCGAAACGATGGAATTCCAGCAAACGGGCATTCCGTTGTGGTCGGCCACGACGCTGGATCTTTACCCAGAATCATTCGACGAAATCCGTTCGCTAAGCGTGGAGCACCTGGTGAAACCCGTGCGCTTCCGCGAGCTTATTGAAAAGCTTCACGCGCAAGGCGCGCGCATGTTCGTGCAGGTAGGCTCGGGCGGCCTCGTCGGTTTTGTGGATGACACGCTCAAAGGCCGGCCATACAGCGCCATTGCCTCGAATGTACCGACCCGCGGTGGCTTGCAGCAATTGCAGCGTGTAATGGCCGCATTGTTTGTAGAGGGCAAAAACATCGACCTCGCATTCATGGGCATTGAAGCGCAGCAATCTGCTCCGCGCAAGCCGATGAAGCTCCAACTCGGCTCCCCATTCGTGACGCAGCTCGATTCGTTGAAGAAAATCACATTCCATCAGCCCAAAAAAGAACTGGCGCTGGACGATGTGGCGAGTCCGGTGATGCGCGCATTGAGCTCGAACCTGGATGAAATCGCACTGGTACAGTCTGAAATCGCGGCGCTTGTGAAAAACCGGCCGTTTGCGGCACCTGGCGTAAGAAATACGAGCCAGCCGCCGCAGAATATCGCTTATGCAGGAGCTAATAAGCCGGGGATGCATCAGCCCGGGGCACGTCCTGCCGGTGCGAATCAGCCAGAGCCGGTGAGGCCTGGAACCCCGCGGTTGCCTTTCAAAAAGCAGCTCGATATTTCGCTCCAAAACAGCCCGTGGCTGATCGATCATTCGCTGCTCAAACAAAAGCCCAACTGGCATTGTGTGGAGGATATGGACCCGGTGATCCCGATGACGATGATTTTCGAAGTTTTCGGCGACATCGCGCGCGAGCAGGCGCCCGGCCTGCGCGTGCAAAAGATCATGGCTATCAAGGTTTTTCAATGGATGAATGTGGTGGAGCCATTCCGCGAAACCGTGACCGGCGAGTGGAAAAGTGCTGATCACGTTTACCTGGATCTCGATAAATATGCCAATGCGGAAGTTCTGCTTTCGGAAGCGAACGGTATTCCTGAAACGAATGGCTACGACATCGGCGAATCGCTCGGCATCAGCATTACGCCTGAGCAGATTTACCGCGAAAATATGTTCCACGGCCCGGCTTACCAGGGAATCCGGGAGGTGATCAGCGTAGCTCAAAATGGCATTACCGGTCTCATTTCCGGCGATGCGGGCAAGGGTTCGCTGCTGGATAATGCGGGACAGCTTTTTGGTCTCTGGCTGCAACTCACGCTCACCAAAGACCGCATCGCTTTCCCGGTGAAGATCAACGAGGTGGAGTTTTATCAGGAAATGGAGGATCAAACAGGCATTTTCGAATGTACCTGCCGCCTTACCGAACTCACCGACGAAACCGCCACCGCCGATTTCATCCTCAAACGCGGCGGCAAGGTGTGGTGCATCATCCGCGGCTGGCAAAACCGCCGTCTGGAAATCGACAACAAGCTCTGGAACGTGTCGATGGCCCCGTTGCAAAATGTGCTGTCGGATGAAGTGGCGCCCGGGGTGTTCCTCTTCCGCAATGCCTATCAGCGCGTTGTTTCATGGGATTTTATTTTAAAAAGATATTTCAACCAACCTGAAAAACGGTACCAGCGGGGGTTAATGCCTAACAAAAAGAAGGAATGGATGATCAGCCGGGTAGCCGCCAAAGACGCCACGCGTATGCTCCTGCTGCGCGATCGCAAGGAAGCTTACTTCCCGATTGAGTTCGAAATCCGTTCCGATGAGGTAGGTAAGCCATTCCTCGACGGCCCGATGACCGGCGGAATCCACATCTCGCTGGCACATAAAAACCTGGAAGCCGTTGCGATTGCCAGCGAAAAAGGTCCGGTAGGGATCGATATCGAAGAAATACAGCCCCGCAGCGCAGGTTTTACGGAGATCGTTTTCACGCCATCCGAACTGGCCCTGCTCGCAGGCCGCGACCAGGACGAATGGATGACGCGGTGCTGGGTAGCGAAGGAAGCATTCGGCAAAATGCTCGGAAAAGGGCTCATGGGCAACCCGAAAGCCTATCAGATCGACGAGATTAAGGAAGATGCATTGCGCATTCAGGATACATGGATCAATACTATCAAACATTTTAATTACATCATCGGATGGACCAACTGATACAGGAAAGCAAGCTGAGCAAAGCGGAGATTTTTGAAACACTCCATCAATTCATCACCGAGGTGATCGGCGAAGAGTTCGTGGAGGAAATGGATATTACACCAGCCAGCTCATTTACGAAAGACCTGGAAATGGACAGCATCGAGATCGTCGCATTCTCGGAAAAAGTCAAAAACCATTTCGGCTCGAATATCGATTTCACGGGCTGGCTATCGAATATGGACCTGGACGAAATCATCCAGCTGAAACTCGAAAACATCATCAATTACATTCAGGAATGCCAGTAATCGATCTACCGAATGTCCGCCTGCACGTGCAGGAACTGAATCCCGGGGGTGAAGAGACGATCATCATGGTGCACGGGATGTTCAGCAACCTGGCCGTGTACTATTTCAACATTGCCCCCATGCTCGCGAAGCATTACCGCGTGGTGCTGTTCGATATGAAAGGGCACGGCATGAGCGAAAAAGTACAAACCGGCTACGACCTTACGTCGATGACCAACGACCTCCGCGAACTAATGGACGCGCTCGGCATCGAAAAGGCGCACCTGGCAGGTTACAGCTACGGCGGACTGGTAGCATTGAAAATGGCAACCCGCTTTCCGGAGCGAGTAGACAAGCTGGCAATCATCGAAGGCCCCGACCCAAGCGAGCAGGAAACGCTCACGATCATCGATACTTACAGCAGGGAGTTTTTGATCCATTATATTGAAAACTTCGCCGATACCACACGCCTGCTGGCAGGTAAACGGCAGTTGGAGAAGAACCACCGGATGTACGAGTTTTTGTTCAATGAAACTTCCATCCGGTCGGATATGGAGGGAGAAAAGGAGTTTTTCAATGATCCTGCGGTAGCCGCGATCCAACATGAGACGCTGTTGATCTACGGAGAAGAATCCAACTGCGTACCTTCCGGCCGGACACTGGCTTCGAGAATCCCGAATGCAACGCTGGTGCTCGTACCGGGCGATCACAATGTGCCTGTGCAGCAGCCGGAGGTTGTAGGAAAGGAGTTGGAAAAGTTTCTGGAATTTGCTGACAATCTCAATTTTAGATTCAATCAATCAATTTTAGATTCAATCAATCATTCCAATTAGCTTAATTAATCCTTAATCCGTCGACTGAAGTCGACGGCAATAGATTTAGTGGGCTGGATCCTCTCCCCTAACCCCGGACTTTAGTCCGGGGATACGATGCTAAACCCGACAGCCGACCCGGTACCAGACTGTCTGACGCCCGGCACCAGACTGCTTAACGCCTGATACTTATCTGTATGACGCTCGATACCGAACCGTTTAACGCCCGATACTTATCTGCATGACGCCCGGTACCAGACTGCTTAACGCCCGATACTTATCTGTATGACGCCCGACACTAAACCGCTAACACCCGATACTGAACCACTTAACGTCCGATATCAAAACGCAAAATGTCAAAATTCGCTTTTATAGTCCCGCCGCTCACTGGTCACATCAACCCGACACTCAGCGTAGGCGCTGAATTGTTGGCGCTGGGGCATGAGGTGGCTTGGATCGGTCTGGATGAACAGTTGCAGGCCCAGTTACCGACCGGTGGGCAGTTACTCGTCATCCGGTACGACCAGGACGATTCTGAAAAGCAGGCGAATGCCGAGTACCTCGATGTTATCACCAAAAAGAATGTCTACGGCATCGAAAGCATCAAATTCCTGTACGAAGAAGTGCTCGTGCCGCTCAATCGCTACATGTTCGACGGCATTGTGCGACTCCTGCAAAGCTGGCAGCCCGACGTCGTGATCAACGACCACCAGGTTTTTGCGGGAGGTATGGCCGCGCATTTGCTCGATATTCCTTACGCAACGTCCGTTACCGCGCCTGCGGCTGTGAAAATGATGGAGGATCTGCCCAAAATTCACGAATGGGAAGTGAAGCAGATCATCGGCCTGCAACAGGAGCTCGGCATAGAAGGGGAAAAATCGCTGGCTACCTCGGAGTTGCTGACGCTCGTGTTTACTTCCCGTGAGTTTTTCGGAGAAATGGAACTACCTGATTATTACCGCTTTCCCGGGCCGGTGATCGGCAACCGCATTGCCGAAATTCCTTTTGATTGGGAAAAATTGAATGGCCAGACCTTCCCTAAAATCCTCATTTCCATTGGTACTACATTCGATCACCAGTTCAAAAAGGATTTTTTTTCGAAAGTGATCGACGCATTCGGCGGGGAGGACATATTTGTGGTAGTAGTGTCGGACGAAACATTGTTCGAAAGCTGGCCCTCCAATTTTTTGGTACAACAACGCATTCCACAGCTCGAATTACTCCCCTATCTCGACGGCGTCGTATGCCACGCAGGCCATAATACCGTCTCCGAGGCATTATCGAACGGCTTGCCGCTGGTGGTGATCCCCATCGCTTATGACCAGTCGCACGTGGCTGGGCGCGTAGTCGCGAACGGGTGCGGGGTGAGACTCAATTTTAACCGGTTTAAAGCACCGCACCTTCGCAATGCGGTCAACGATATATTAACTGATCCGGATTACCG
This sequence comes from Dyadobacter soli, assembly GCF_900101885.1. Classification (GTDB taxonomy): domain Bacteria; phylum Bacteroidota; class Bacteroidia; order Cytophagales; family Spirosomataceae; genus Dyadobacter; species Dyadobacter soli. Next base: position 117,051 of record NZ_FNAN01000021.1, read on the forward strand.
GCTCGCGGCACGGCGCATTCAAGGCTCCTTTGAGCAGGCCGGCGGTACCAGAACCGCGGCGCAGTGGCTCGACCAGATAACCATTAAAGTATTTCAGAATGGCTAAATTTCTATTTGTAGTACCTCCATTTTTCGGGCATATCAGCCCTACCCTCAGCGTCGGGGCAAGCCTTATCGCCAACGGCCACGAAGTCGCGTGGACGGGCCTGATCCCTCTTGCCGACAAGCACATACCCGAAGGCGGACGCTATATTCTTCCCGAAAAGGAGCTCGCGCCGCACCAGGAAGAGATCGCACGCATCCTGAAACGCCAGGACGACGGCCCTTCCCTTTCCGGCCCGGAAGTAATGAAACTGGCATTGGAAGAAACCTACATTCCCTTTGCGCGGATCATGGTGCCCGGCGTTTCGCGCGTGGCCGACGACTTTCAGCCGGATGTGATCGTGAACGACTGCATTACCTTCGCAGGCGCATTGGTGGCGCACCTCAAAGGCATCCCTTGCGTGACCACCACGCCCGTGCCGCCGGATGTGATGGGCGATACCGCCAATTCGGCACCGAAAATTTTCGAATGGCAGCAGAACCTGATCAAAGGACTGCAACGCGAGCTCGGCATTTATACCGACGAGTTCATGATCCATTCGCACCAGATGAACATCGTATTCACTTCCAAGGAATTTGCCGGGTTTCCCGAGCCGGAGCCGCATATGAAATTTGTGGGCCCGGTGAAAGGCCGCCCGAACGATACGCCATTCGATTGGGAAAGGCTCGAAAAAGCGACAACACCCAAAGTATTCGTGTCGCTCGGTACATTGCTGGTGGACATCCGTAGGGAGTTTTTCCTGAAACTCATCGAAGCATTCGGCAACGAACCGATTACGATCGTGGCTGCTACCGACCCGTCGGTGATCGACGAATGGCCGGAGAACTTTATAGTGCAAGGATTTGTGCCTCAGGCAGATATTATCCCAAAAATGGATGCGGTGATCTGCCACGGCGGGTTCAATACCGTGAACGACTCGTTCATGAACGGCCTGCCGATGCTCATTACCCCTATTGCCTACGACCATTTCCACACCGCCGCGCTGATCGAAAATGCCGGCTGCGGAATTAAGGTCAGGTACAAACGCATGCGTGTGGCCGATGTGCAGAACGCCATGCGGGAGCTGCTCGAAAATCCGAAGTACCGCATTGCAGCGCAGCACATCCGCGATACATTCAATGCCGCGGGTGGCAATGCGAAAGCGGTTGCGCTACTGGAAGATTTCGCCGTCACGAACCGTGTAACCGAAAACGCCTGACCGATGAAACGGAACCTGCTTTTCCTCGAAAGAGTGCTTTTTGGCGACGGTAGCGAGCCGTTTCATGGTGTTTATGCATTGAAAATCAACGGCAACATTGATTACCTGAAATTCACGGCAACCCTTACCCGCTTGCAGGAAAAGTACGCCATGTTACGTACAGCAATCGGCATCGACGCCAACGGAAGGCCGTACTTTCATACGCCGCCGTCCGCCCCGCAAATTCCGCTCAGAATTGTTGACAGGAATAGCGACGAAGACTGGAACCGCGAGACATTGCATGAGCTCGGCACTTCTTTCGACATTAAAAACGGGCCGCTGCTGCGCATTACCTGGCTCCGCTCGGCCGAAGTTTCGGACATTATCATGGCCTTCCACCATTGCATGTGCGACGGCGGGTCGGGTGTGGCACTGCTTACCGATTTACTGGCATTGCTCGATGACCCGCAAGCCGTAATCGGCAAAGCACCGGCATTTCAAAGCATACGCGATCTGGTACCGGCGGAAATATTGGAAAGTGGCCGAAACCGGTTCAAAGCCAAACTTTCGGCGGCATTAGTCCACGCAGGGTTGTCGCTGGGCTCGTTGTTTATTTCAACAAAAAAACGACCAGGCGCACGTTCCGGCGATTATCTCATTAACTGGAAACTCGGTGAGGAACAGTCGAAAGCGTTGTTTGCCCATTGCAAAAAAGAGGAAGTAACTGTCAATACGGCCATCGGGCTGGCGTTGCTGGAAGCATTCAAAGCCGTGAATGGCGCGGGAGCGCACGGTAAAGCTACCTGCCCGGTGGATATCCGTCGGTATATGCCTGAGGTGAAGCGCGACATGCTGTTTTCGTATGGGCTAGCATTGAATATCAGTCTCGAAAAATTAGTCGGAGTGCATTTTTGGGAAAAGGCAAAAACACTGCAAACGTATGTTTCCAAGCAAATGGCGAAACTGAATCCCTATGAATTCAGCATGATCATGGAGGCTTCGCATCGCTCTGTGCACAAGCTGCGCCGTTTCCTGACCTATGCCAAAGTGGGCAACGATTTCATGTTCTCCAATATGGGCAAACTCGACATTCCTGCCCGGTACCGGAACTTCACCGTCGATACGATTTACAGCCCGACTGTAATAGGCCCGTTTGCAAACCCCAACACCATCATTACTACTACTTTCAATGGTCAGATGGATTTCTCATTTGTTTCAAACCTGGATTTTATGCCGCAAAATACGGCTATGAAAATCCGGGAAAAGGCCATGGAAATCCTGTTCGAAACAGTAGCCATCCCCGATCCTGTGCGTGTATGAAAAGAAGGGCAGGTTTTCTGGAAGCATCCATGTACGCGGGCGCGGATACGCCTGTGAATGTGGTATTTCCTGTAAAAATTGTGGGAAATCCTGATGAATCTGTATTGCTAAATGCATTGCAGAAAATTCAGCAAAAACACCCTTTCCTGAACGTAACCATGGAAACCGACGCGGACGGCATTCCCTGGTACGTGACCTCCGATTCTATTTTGCCTATTCCGCTAAGGATTACAGAAAGGCTTTCCGAAGAAACCTGGGTAGCGGAGGCGGATACGGAATGGGGCACCCCATTTAACCAAACGAATGTACCCCTGGCGCGGGTTACCTGGGTACGATCTAACGAGGTTTCGGAACTATTGGTGGTTTGCCACCATTGCATCGGCGACGCAACTTCCAGCATAACCCTCATGCGCGAACTACTCGAATGCCTGGGTGATCCGAAAACCGAGTTGCAACCCTACCCGGCCTATTCACCCGAAAGGCTGGTCCCGGCGGCTGTCAGGAAAAACGTCGTCAACAGGTTGGCAGCCAAGGCAATCGCCGGCATTACGAAGCTATTCCTTCTGGTAGTTGCTGGTAAAAAAGAAGTGATTAAAGACCGCTTTTATACCATCCGCTGGAAACTGAGTGAAGAGGAAACGGCGACATTGCTATCCGTTTGCAAGGAAAAGGCTATCTACCTCAATGGTGCGCTGATCCTCGCGTTCATGCGTGCATTCGAGCGTGCGGGCAATGTGCGTACGGGCGGAAAAATGTTCGCTTCCGTAGATATGCGCAGGTTTTTACCCGAAATACAAAAAGACCACATGTTCCCGTTCCCGTCTATGGTTGGCCTCGACACGCCGGGAAAGAATGGAAGTTTCCACACGCAGGCCAATGCATTAAAGGAACGTTTGCACAAGCAAATCGACCGTACCGACGCGCCGCGGCTGCTGCTTTTCAGCGAGTACCTCGTGCCACTTTACCCGCGAAGCCTCAAATATGCCAAAGCAGGGAAAGGTGCGCATGATTACGCATTCGCCAACCTCGGCCGTATTCCGCTGAACGAAAGTTACGGTTCGCTCACGGTTGCCGAAGTACACAGTCCGTTGTCCAGATTTCCGATGGGCAATCCGTCGAAAGTGTCGGTATCGACGTTCGGCGGTTGCATGGATTTCGCATTTCACTCCGAAGAACAATATATTGCCCGCCAGGATGCCGAGCTGATCATCGGCACGGCGATGCAACTTCTTAGAAAACATTTATTGGAGACCAAACCCGTTACCATCCAGGATTGAAATGAACAGACAAATGATTGTCGGAGAGCGCATTATGTACGCCGACGGGCTCGCACCGGTTAATTGCGTTTTTACAGCAACTTTGGAAGGACAATTGTCCGAGCAACGACTACAAGATGCGCTCGTAAAAATTCAAAACCGGCATCCCTTGCTTCGCACTAATGTGGCGCGAAATGCGGCAAATGTCCCTTCATTTGTGACAAATCCTGCGATCGCACCCATTCCGATCGACATGATCGAACGGACATCCGACATTCAATGGGAAGAAATAAGTCTTTTGGAATGGCCGCGACAGTTCGATCTGATGAAAGAACCCGCAGCCCGGCTCGTATGGCTAAGATCCGAAAAGGTCTCCGATCTGCTACTTGTGTGCCCGCATTGCGTCTGCGACGGTTCCGGCTTCGTTACACTCATGCGCGAGCTGCTCCTCCTGCTCGACAACCCTGAAATGGAACTGGAACCGTACGAGGGCTTTCAATCGGTTGATTCGCTGGTACCATCTTCCATCCGGGACAGCCGGATGATCCATTGGAAGGGAAAGTTATTTTCCGGGCTGGCAAAGGGTCTTTTCACCATTCTGAACCCGAAACCGGCCCCACGCGAAGGAAACTACTATCTGCTCACACATACCCTCGACAAGGAAACCACCAACGCGCTGGTCAGGAAATGCAAAGCTGAAAAAACGACCGTTCAGGCGGCATTATGTACTGCGTCACTCATTGCGCACCAATCGGTGAGAGGGAAAGAGTCGAAAAACAAGGTGATCAGCCCTGTGGACATCCGGCGTTATCTGCCGGCCATTGGCCGTGATCATCTGTTTGCATTCGCGCCTATCGTGGAGCTTTCGCTCAGCCAAAAGGGCGTTCCAAACGACTTCTGGCAGGAAGTACGAACGATGAAACAGGCCCTCGTCGAAAAAGCCGAAAACGTGAATGCAGCCGAAATGATGTTCATTACCGAGTACTTCCACAGCTCCACCGGCGCATTGCTCCGGCATATGCGCTCCACCAAAGGCAGCCACGATATCACCATTTCCAACATGGGCGTGCTGGACATTCCCGTGAGTTACAACAACTTCCATGTCCGCGCCATACACAGCCCCTCCGTGGGATTCCCCTGGCGAAACCCCAACACTTTGGTAGTAAGTACCTTCGCAGGAAGAATGGATTTGACCTTCTGCTCTCACGAAAGCTTCCTGCCCATGATCGATGCGGAGAAGATATGCAGGGAAGCGATGTGGGTTTTGTTGGAAGGGAATTATGCCGCGGCTCTACATCAGGAATGACCGGCGTCTTTTCATTACAGGGACTAATTTGTAATTTTGTAAAAACTCACGTTCCAATGCGGTTCTGATCAAACATTCGCTCAGATAACCGCTCGCTGAAATTTATTCATTCAAAAAACTACACAAAATGAAATATTCAGGCGATACCGTTTCAAAACCGGTTGTAGGACGTGAGGCGGAACTACTTTCAGAAGCTATTAAAACAGGCGGCTATGTGGCCAATGAACAGGCCTGGGTCACCATTCGCAGGATCACCGAACAGATCAAAAAAGAAAAATCAAACACGCAGAAGTGATGCCCTATCCCAAATTCTCCGGGATAGATTTTTCAAAGCACGCTGTCATCGAATACGATCCAGACCAATTGGATATTGGCGCTGGTTTTCGATGCGGTCGTGGTGAATTCGTATCCTACATTAAAGGTCAAAAAATACGCAATGAGCTGAGAAGCTACATCAGCAAATGCTGGCTAGTCAATTGTGAAGAAGGACTGGCGGCCTACATCACTTTACTTGCCGATAAGCTGGCTATGGGAACGCCGATCCTCGTCGACGAAGATGTTCGCTATACTACATTTCCGGCGGTCAAAATCGGGTGGTTGGCAGCCGATCCCAGAGCCAAGGGGTCAGGACGAAGGCTAATGGATTGGGCAATGCGGTATGCCGTGCTTGAACTCGTTCCTAAACTGGGAGTCAGGTTTATAACCGTAGATGCCTTGTACGATGCAGAATCGCCCGAAAAGCTTTACGATGCCTCAGGTTTTTACGAAAAATTGGGGTTCCGCTTCGCTAATGCCGATGAAACGCTCCCTCCGGCTGACGGTTTCAGATCCATGTATTTCGACTTGATGCCACTCATTCAACAAGTCAAAACATTATCTAACTAGCCCGATTCCCTTTCAACAACATCCCCATCGCGTCGTCGAGCGATCCGGCGCGGTTTACTTCGCCGGAGTTGACGAAGAAGATTTCGTCGGCGTTTTCGATGGTGTTGAGGCGGTGGGCGATGATTACTTGCGTGGTGGATTCCGGGAGTTGTTTCAGGATGTCGCCGAGGAGTTTTTCGGTGACGGTGTCGATGTTGGCGGTGGCTTCGTCGAGGATGAGAAGCTCCGGGCTGCGGAGGACGGCGCGCATGAATGCGATGAGCTGCTTCTGACCCAGGCTGGTGCTGTCGGCGGTAGCGGAAACTTTCGTTTCGAGGCCGTCTTCAAACAATGCAAGGATTTCGCCCAGGTTGGCGCTGCGGATCACCTGTTCCAGTTTGTCGTTGGAATACTCCTTCAACTGATCGTTCCCGTAAAGGATATTCTCTCGAATGGTGCCCGAAAAGAGGAACGGCTCCTGCAAGATGAAGCCGATTTTCTGGCTGCGTTCTTCCGGCGTGTACGTGCGGATGTCGCGGCCGTCGAGCAGGACGGTGCCCTCGCGCGGGTCGTACAGGCGGGCGATGAGCGAGGCTGTGGTGGTTTTGCCGCCGCCGGTCGGGCCGATCAATGCGTAGGTTTTGCCGCGTTCGAGTTTGAAATTGACCTGGTGGAGAATTTCACGGCTGTCGTAGCCGAAACGCACGTCGCGGAATTCTAGTAGTGCGGCATCGGCTTCCCGGGTGGTTTCGGGCATTGGTACAAGGTTGGTTTCCAAAGCGAGAATTTGCGAAATGCGGTCCCATCCAGCCATCGCTACCTGAAAGCTGGCCCATAATGCTGCCAGCTGCCGCAAAGGGTTGTAAAAATTGACGGCATATGCGAGATAACTCACCAGCAACCCGACACTGAACTCGCCAATGCTGATCAAATGGATACCGTACGTGAGTACCACCAGCTGCGCGATGTTGGAAAAGAAAGAATAGGTAGGCAGGAAAATGTTGTTTGCCAGCCCCGCGCGGATGGCCGTGCGGTAATTTTCCAGGTTAGCCAATTGAAAACGCTGCCGGAAATAGTCGCGGCGGTTGAATGCGATCACGACTTTAAAATTGTTCAGACTTTCCTGTATCTCGGCACTCAGCGCACCTGTACTTTTCAGGTTTTTGGCGTTCGCAGACTTTACCCAGGGCGAAAGCAGGATTGTAAAAATCAGGATCAGCACGCCCGGTGCCAGTGCGGCAGAGCCCAGTTTTAGGTTAATCACCAATAAAAAAATACCCGCCCCCAACATCGTAAAAATACTCCCCACAAACTGCATGAGCGACTGCGAGAAAAACTGGTTCAGCTTGTCGGTATCATTATTAACCCTCGAAATAAGGTCGCCGGCCCTATTCTGGTTGAAAAACGCGACGGGAAGCTGCTGCAACTTATTGAAAATGGCATTCCGGAGCGTAAACAGCAGCCGCTGCCCTACCCCGCCCATCAGTTTGGTCTGGGTATAGGCCGTAGCGAGGCCGAGCAGGTACATCGCCAGCAAAATCCCTCCGAAAACGAGCAGTCCATGGAATTGCTTCGTAACCACATATTTATCTATCGCATGGCCGATCAGGTACGGGCCGCCCAGGTTGACAGCCGTATTCAGCGTGATCGCCCCCAGCGCCAGCGCCAGATTGCCCCGTTCGTGTGCGATCAGTTTCAGCAACTTACCGAGCGCCTTCAACGTGGAGGTTTTCTGCTGCTCCTCCGAAATTTTGTTAAGATCGTAGTTCATAGTTGCTGGTGCTTTGTTGCGAATTGAAAATCTGCACATACTCGGGACTTGTCAGCATGAGCTCGTCGTGCGTACCGCAGCCGATCAGCTCGCCCTCCATAAGCACCACGATCTGGTCGTAATGCTCGATGGCCGCTATTTTCTGTGTCACAGAAATCAAGGTAATGCCCGGATAATTGCCCTCTAAGTTCGCCAGGATCTTCTTTTCGGTCGTATTGTCCACGCGCGCAGTGAAATCATCCAGCAGCAGTATTTTCGGGTTCATCGCCAATGCCCTCGCCAGCATAATGCGCTGCTTCTGACCGCCGGAAAGGCTCGCTCCGCGCTCGGAAACGACGGTATTGAGGCCGTCGGGCAATGTTTCGATGAATGCGGCCAACTCCGCGGTATCGATGGCTTTCTGCAAGGATTCATTGGTCACCGTTGTGCTGAATGCGATGTTTTCGCGGATACTCATATTGAAAATGATGCTATCCTGGAAAACGAAACCTACCTGCCGGTGAAACGACTCGCTGTCGTAGTGATCGATCGGGTGGCCGTCGAATGTAATGCGGCCCTCCTGCGGCTGGATGAGGCCGGTCAACAGGTAAAGCAACTGCGTTTTCCCGGCCGCCGTCGGACCGATCACGGCAATGCGCGAGCCTGCGTTTACGGATAGGCTTACGTCTTTCAATGCCGGTTTTTCACCATAGCGGACCGTTACCTGTTCCAGTTCGATGTTCCCGCGCAACGATTCCTTCGATACGCCTCCTTCCACCGGATCGGCGATATTCAGAACGGCCGAAATCCTTTGGTAGGAAGCCGTGGCCTGCGCGATGACGTTGCTCATGAAACCGATGACCAGGATCGGAAAAATGAGAATACCGAGGTAACTGTTGAATGCCGCGAAGCTGCCGAGTGTCATATCGCCCTCGATCACAAAATGCCCGCCGAGTACGAGAATCGTGAGCATGGAAAGGTTTGCGGTAAACTGGACAACCGGGATAAGTCCCGCGAAAAGGCTCAGAATGGCCAGCCCAAAGCCTTTCGCTTTGGTATTGGCTTCGAGGAATTTGGCGTATTCCAATTGTTGGGAATTGACTACCCGTATCAATGCGGAGCCGAGAATGCTTTCGTTGATGATCTTGTTGAGCCAGTCGATTACCTCGCGGCTTTGTACAAACAATGTGCGGACTTTCTTCAAAGTAATCGCAAACATTCCCCCGATAATGGGTATGATGGCAAGCACGGTCAATGCCAGTTTCCAGTTGATACTCAGCAGCAATGCGCTGGCGCCAATGATGAGAAACAACGACGAAACGATCGCTACAATGGCCTGGGACACGAACATTTTGATCGAATCAATGTCGGCCGTCAGGTTGGTGAGCAATTTCGCGGCGGTAGTCTGCTCGATAAATGCGTGACTTTGTTTTGAAATTTTGTCCGAAAGCCGCGTCCGCAAATCGCGGGCTACTTTTTCGGAAGCGTATGTCTGGATAATGCTTTGCAGGTAGGCGAATGCAAATATGAAGACGACGGCGATGGTAAACTCGGTCAGGATGGCATTCAGGTCGAAACGCTGCCGGGTATAGTCATCGATCCCGTCGGCGACGAGCTTGGGGAGCCAGAGGTTGATGCCGTTGCTCAGCAGTGCAAACAGCAGCAACAGGACAATCAACCCCTTGTATGGAGCCAGTAAGCTGAATATGCCCGGCTGCTTGGGCGTTCCGGGTTTGGCTTTTTCAGACATATGGGTTTAGCATTAAATACGGCGACAAATATAACAAGGTATAATTTTGAATTACTCCCCGCCCCGATGGTTAAATTTTGGTTAAATTCCCCGCTCTCTGAATCCAAACCGCACCTGAATGAAACTTCTGAGCCTTTTCTTTCTGACATTATCGATAACCCACGCCGCCACGGCCCAAAAAGCCAAAACGCCTCAAACCAACCTCCCCAACATCGTCTACATCTACGCCGACGACCTCGGTTACGGCGAACTGGGCTGCTATGGCCAGCAGAAGATCAAAACGCCCAACCTCGACCGCCTCGCCAGGGAAGGTATTCGTTTTACGCAGCATTACACAGGTACGCCCGTGTGTGCGCCCGCACGTGCGATGCTCATGACAGGCAAGCACGCGGGGCATTCGGCCATCCGTGGGAATTTCGAACTCGGTACTTTTCGCGACGACGGAGAACGCGGACAAATGCCGCTACCCGCCGCTGAATTTACGATCGCCGAGCTCCTTAAACAAAAAGGCTACGCCACGGCCCTCACCGGCAAATGGGGCATGGGCATGAACAATACCGAAGGCACGCCCAGCAAGCAGGGCTTCGACTATTACTACGGCTACCTCGACCAGAAACAGGCACATAACCTCTATCCTTCGCATTTGTGGGAGAACGACCGGTGGGACACCCTTGCCCAGCCGTGGCAGGATGTCCACCGCAAACTAGACCCCGCCTCCGCCACCGACGCGGACTTCAACTCCTTCAAAGGCAAAGAATATGCCCCTGCAAAGATGACCGAAAAGGCGCTGGCATTTATCGAACGGAGCAAAGACGGCCCATTTTTCCTTTACATGCCCTACACGATACCGCACGTATCGCTGCAAGCACCCGATGAGTATGTCCGAAAATATGCAGGCCAGTTTGACGAAAAACCCTACTACGGTGAAAAGGGCTATGCTTCCGCCAAGTATCCGCTCTCGACTTACGCGGCGATGGTAACGTTCCTGGACGATCAGGTTGGTATTATTCTGGACAAACTCCGGGATATGGGCCTGGACGATAACACAATTGTGATGTTCAGCAGCGATAACGGCGCCACTTTCAATGGCGGTGTGAATGCGCAGTTCTTCAACAGCGTGGCCGGGTTGCGCGGTTTGAAAATGGATGTTTACGAAGGCGGTATCCGCGAACCGTTCATCGCCCGCTGGCCCGGAAAGATCAAACCAGGGCGCGTAACCGACCACATTTCCGCTCAGTTCGACCTTTTGGCCACATTAGCGGAACTGACCGGTCAGCCCACACCGCCCACCGATGGTATTTCATTTCTACCCGAATTATTAGGCCAAACCAGCCGGCAGCAAAAGCACCCCTACCTCTATTTCGAATATCCCGAAAAAGGCGGCCAGATCGCCATCCGAATGGGCGACTGGAAAGGCGTCAAAACCGACCTGCGCAAGAATCCAGGCAATGCGTGGCAACTCTACAATCTCAAAACCGACCGCAGCGAAACTACCGACCTGGCGGCAAAGCATCCGGATATTTTGAGGAGAATGGATGAAATTGTTAGGAAAGAGCATGAGGAGCCTGTTACTGCGGCGTGGCAGTTTGTGTTGCCTGTGATTGCAGCAAGTGAAAAATAATGGCGCGAAGCTCCTGCTTCGTGTATGCTATTTGCAGGCCTCTGGCCGGTCTTACATGCATGACCGGCCAGAGGCCTCCGAATAGTCGGCACGAAGCAGGAGCTTCGCGCCATTTGCTCATCTTACATGCATGACCGGCCAGAGGCCTCCGAATAGTCAGCACGAAGCAGGAGCTTCGCGCCATTTACTCGACAGGAAACGGGCCTTCTTCGAATTCTTCTTCGTGATAACCTTTGCTTCCCACATCCCGCGCCAGCTGGCTCCGGAAATCCGTGCCGTTCCGCAGGCATCCCAGCACATGCTCAAAGTCATATCGCGGCTTCCAGCCCAGGTCGCGCCGCGCGCGCTCGTTCACATACACGCGATCGATTTCGGAAAACAATTTCCAACCCTGCGCTTCAAATAGTCCTTCGCATTCAGGATATAACGAACGGATTACCGCCGGCGCATCGGTATGCAGCAGCGCCAGGTGCGCGGGTGTAAATGGTGTAGTGGCAGAGATAATGTATTTGCCGAAGCCAATCGCCCCGGCTCTTTCCATGGCTGACAGATGCGCGGTAACGGCATCGGCAACGTCGACGCGGCGGTAAAGCAGCTCCAACGCTTGCACATTGGGGGTTTCGTAGCGCTGCCGCGTTTCCGCATTGTCGTCGTCCTCGGGGAAGAAGCGCGACGTCCGCAGGATCAGTACCGGCAAGCCGGTTTTCCGGTGAAAAAGCTCGCAAAGGCTTTCGGCGGCGAGTTTGGTGACGCTGTAAATATTTTTAGGCTGCGGTACCACCTCTTCGGTAATCCAGGCTGCGGGTTCACCTTTGGCGGGGTTCATTGCCGCGCCGAAAGTGCTGGTGGTACTGGTAAAAATGAATGCGGAAACGCCTGCCAGCACCGCTTCTTCCAGCAAATTGAGCGTTCCGGTGATATTGGTATCTACAAAATCCTGCTTGCTGTGCGTCGCCACATGCGGTTTGTGCAATGTAGCCGTGTGCATGACGGTACGGATACCGCGCATCGCTTTTTTGACAAAATCCCGATCCGAAATATCTCCCACCAGATCGGTATAGGCTGAATGTTTGATATCAATTCCTACGACTTGCATCCCTTCCGCCCGGAGCGTGCGCATAAGCGCCTCGCCCAGGTGCCCCGCGCTGCCTGTTACTAAAATACTCATGACTGTTTCAATGCTGATTTCCGGCAAAGGTATGCGTGTGCGGCTTCGAAAAATATTGGGATAGCCGATAAAAACATTGAAATTTGTGCATGGCCTATATCATTGATAATGAATCGTACCGGGAGATCGCGGGCAGGAAATTTCTTGCGCAGCCTGCGCTGGATACTTTCGAGCACGACGCGCCGCGGATACCATTCGTGAACCATCGCGTGAAGAATATCTACGCCCGCAACTTCGGCATTATCCGCTTCCAGGCCGATTTCTTGCAGGATATGCAGATCCGCGGCATGAAAAGCGAACCCCACATCAGCCTGCATTTTCAGGTTAGGGGCCATTCCAATGCACATTTTCGCGACATTCCCGGCGAACACCCGCTCCGCCCGGCCGAGTACAATATTTATTATTCCGAACACTTCGATTCCGACATTTTCTACAACCGCCAGACCGGCTTCGAGTACCTTGCATTGATCCTCAAAAAGGAGCATTTGCTGCAATTCCTGCAACAAAATGGCAGCCCGGCAAAACCACTCGAAAAGGCGCTGGGACAAGGACAGCCCCTGGCACTTTTCGGCAAAGCTGCGGCGGTAAGTACGGAAATGCATTCGGTGTTGCAACGCATGTTACACGCACCCGTCGCCGACGACCTGTCGGAGATGTATCTCAATGGCAAAATTCTTGAACTGCTGGCATTGCAACTGCAACAATACCGCGAAGAACGTAAAGCTCCCGCGCTTCAAGCCGGTACCGATCGCCAGCTGTCCGAGCTGTACCAGTACCTCTGCACGCATTTCCTGACCGTCGATTCCCTGGAAGCAATCGCAAGTCATTCCCGACTTTCGGAGCATCAGATTCGTGAAGGTTTTAAACTAAAATACAATACAACCGTGTATGAGCTGGTCCACGAAAAGCGAATGCTGCACGCCCGCCAACTGCTGCTCGACTCATGCCTGACGGTCGATGAGGCCGCTGCGGAGGTGGGCTATGCCAATAGCAGTAATTTTATTCAGGCATTTAAAAGGAAATTTGGTACCACGCCCAAGCAAATGCAGTTGGACCGGAGGCGCTGATCGCTCAGATCATCCATTTACGCTCCGTCGTGAATGAAATCGTAAGCCACATTTTATATTCGCCCCGAATGCGTTCGTACAGTTCCTGCCTGATCGCATCCATTTCTTTTACCTGCGTATGCGCGAGTTTTTCGGGTAATAAAAAGTCGATTTCGATGGTGTAGCTGCCGCCGGTTTTGGCTACGCGCACGTACTCGTCGATGAAGCCGTAATGCTTTGAAATCGCTTCGGCTTCCTGATGTATTTTCTCCTCCACCTCGTCGTCGGGAGCGAATTGGAGCAATTCCCGGATGTTCTTCCAAAATGTCCGCACGGGAATGCGCAAGAACAGAATAGAAATAATGATCACCATTCCGGGGTCGAGGTACGGGATCAGGTAAGCGAGCGAAGTTTCACGCAGAAAGTACCCGAGCGAGAGTACCACCAGTACGCCGGTGCTCAGCAGCGCGTCGAGCTGCCATTCCGTAGCTTCGATACGCACGTATTCCGAGCGGATTTGCAGCGCCATTCTTTTAAAATACAGCCAGAGTAAAAAGCAGCCGATAATGGAAGCGATCAGGTAGGGTAATGCAATATCGAGCTCGACGAACTTTCCGCCGCTGATAATGTCCATCACCGAGGTAGCAAGCGAGTATAAGCATAGGAAAATGATCACCGCCGATTGCAGCGTCATTGAAAACGGTTCGAATTGCGCCCGACCAAACGGCAGGTCGTCGTCATCGGGCTTGCGGACGAAATTGTTCACCAGCAGCGATACGCCCGACAGGCTGATGCCTACCATCGAAAAAAGGGCATCGAAAATAATGGATTTCGAATCGCCGGCAATACCGACCACAATGGCCCAGATCGTAAAGCCCGAACCGGTAACGATCGAAAGCTTGATCAGCCGCCGCTCCCTGAGGCGTTTTTGTCTCTCATTCATAAAGCCGGGCAAACGCAGTAAACCAAGCGCATTACCCCGAATAAGTTAAAAAGACCTTTGACGGAAAGCAAGTTCCGAAACGTGCATTATCATATTGTAAAGCCTACTTCGCCGCCATCCTTGCGCGTCCGATGCCAAACTGATCTCCGGCCCGCACAGGCTTGTTTCCGGTAAACTGAACCTCCACCATTTTCTCGCTAGCCACGTTGTTGTGGAACTCGTCCGTTAATGTGGTGATGATTTTGCGGGTTTTCACGTCGATCACCTCCCCGCTCGACGGGTAGGCATACCGCCCGTCCAAACTAAACGTCACCCAGCCGGGCATGTCCTGCACAGGGATCGTCGTCAGTTGCTGGTAAGGCGGTTTCGCGCTGAAAATGTGCATGCGCATATTATGACCGTCGCAAAGCCAAATTTCGGATTCGTCGGGTGTCAGGCCGATGCCGTGGCTTGGGTTACCATGCCTCCGTACAGGCCCCCGCTCCCATCCTTGCACCTCGATATGGGCGATTTTGGTTCCTTTTTTAATATCGCCTACCTCAAATCCCAGCAGGCTGTCGCACGTCACGTAAGTCATTGTTTCTGAGGCATTCACCGTGAACGGCCGGACGTAATTGTCAAATTCCCCTACCTTACCCACCAGCTCGTGCGTTTTGGGGTCGGCGATGTGCAGCCATGGGCTGGCAATGTCGGCCATATACACCGCATTTCCGGAAGCGCCGT
Source organism: Dyadobacter soli (assembly GCF_900101885.1). GTDB lineage: Bacteria > Bacteroidota > Bacteroidia > Cytophagales > Spirosomataceae > Dyadobacter > Dyadobacter soli. The sequence continues at coordinate 132,078 of NZ_FNAN01000021.1, forward strand.
AAATCGTGTTGTGTGCCCTTTTATGTACATTAATCTTTTTTATAATGTCACCCGTTTCGCAATTCACCACATTCCAGAAACCCTTTTCCAGCGACGGCAGGTACATCGTGCGGCCATCGGGTGAGATCGCCATCCGGTCGCAGCCACCCTCGAAAGCCTTTTCCCAAACTACCTTTTCCGTCGTCAGATCGATCCTTTGAAGTCCTTCGAGCGTGCTCACGTAAATGCTGTTCAGCGGAAGGCTCACCGAAATCCCCTTTACATTCGAAGGCTTGCCATTCGGATGCAGACCGCGCGTAGCGATTCTTTTGACGAACCGGTGATTGTTATCCATATCAAAAACCAGCAACCCGTGCCCGCCATACCCCAGGTAATCCCTGATTCCCGGAGTGGCTACATAAAGGTACCGCTTCGCACCCGCAGGCTTGTCCGCGTCACGCAAGCGCTGCGCAATGCCCGTGTGTGTGAAGGCTATTTGGAGGAAAAGCAACCAGAATAATATCTTTTTCATATTTACCAATAAAATTCAGGAAACAGAAGGTAGTTTATAACCATTGTGATACTCCTTGGCGATGAGCTTATTAGCCTCGTCGTCCGTAAACTTCCCATGCTCCTTATCCCAATAAATCTTCTTCCCTGTCCGATAAGAGATGTTGCCCATTTGCGAGAAAATGGCAATGTCGGCACCCACTTGAATGGGCGCATGCAGATCGGTCATTTTTCTGGATTTGATCACCTCTATAAAATTCTGCGCATGCAGGTCGAGGCCGTTATCGGAAGCTTTCTGAAACGCCACGGCTTCCATTCGTTTGCCTTCGGGAATTACCTCCCAGCCGTCGCGATTGAGGACGAGCGTACCATTGTTACCAATGTAAGCGATGCCGTGCCCGCGTGCGTAGGGGCCGCCATCGATCCCCATGGCATGTTCCCACTGAATATTGAAATCGTCGAACTCGAAAACGGTCGTGAGCGTATCGGGGGTTTCGGCACCGGAGTCCTGGTTGGCGAACTTGCCCCCGGCGGCCATAATGCTATGCGGTGTGGCCGATTTCATGCCTAACAGCGCGTAGTCGAGCAAATGCACGCCCCAGTCGGTCATCAGTCCTCCGGCGTAATCCCAGAACCACCTGAAATTGAAATGAAAACGGTTAGGATTGAACGGCCTGTTCTCTGCCGGTCCCAGCCACGTCCTATAATCCACTCCTGCGGGCGGGTTACCATCCGGCAGTTTCGAGATCGGGTTCACCCACGCAAAATAGCCCCACACCTTCACCAGCCTGATTTTGCCCAGCTTCCCGGAATGCACGAAGTCGATGGCATCGCGAAAATGCTTTTGACTGCGCTGCCACTGCCCAACCTGTACCACGCGGTTGTAGCGCTGTTGGGCGGCCACCATCGCCCGGCATTCGGCAATGGAGTTCCCGATCGGCTTTTCGACATAAATATCCTTACCCGCCTGGCATGCCTCGACCATCATGAGACAATGCCAGTGGTCCGGCGTGCCGATCACCACCGCATCCACATCTTTGTCCGCCAGGAGTTGCCGGTAATCGCCATAGGTCTTGACTTTTGCCCCACCCCTGGACAGCTCCGCGGCACGCTTGTCGAGTACATTTTTGTCTACATCGCAAAGCGCCACGCATTCGGTGCCTGGGTTTTTGAGGATCGCCGTCAGGTCCGCCCAGCCCATGCCATTGATGCCGATGGCACCGATGCGGATCTTATCAGCCGGTGAAACCGGTGCAAAAGCAGAGACGGAAGCGGGGACAAGGGCCGAAAGCCCGGCTCCGGCGGCGAGGGTGGATGCTGTGCCAAGAAAGTGGCGTCGTGAATGAGTCATTATGTCGGATCAGGTTGGTTGTCTGCTAAAAGTTACCAACCGTCCGATGTTACCCATCGCACAGGTACATTGCAAAGGCGACGCAAAGCCATATAGCTTCGCGCCGCTTGCGAGAGGCATTAGAAGGGGTTACGCGGAGTTGTTACAATGCTGTGAATCAGCCTGTCAAGTTCTTTTTCCATATCTTTCAGGCGGGCCAGAACATCGATATCACGCGTGGCAGCATAGGAATTTTGCAAATCCCTGACTTCCTTGATCCGAAGTGCAAAACTGAGAAGCGTCATGGGTCTGTTGAATTGGTGTATCAGAAAATCATGACAAAGTAAATGCGAATCCGCCGCTCGTGTAAGGGGTTTGAGAGATTATAATAAAAATCTAATCCACGCAAAAAACCCGGAGCCAGGTATCAGCATCCTGGCGTCCGGGTAGAAATCAACAACAAAAAACCAAATCTCTGAACCGAAGCTAATAGATGTGAGGTGCGACAACCAAATTTTACAATCCTTCGGCGGGAATGGGATTTCTAACGGTAAAGACATTATCTTGGTGCGATCCGCGACCTTGTTATTTATATGAAGAAAATCGCTTTGTTCATCGTCCTGGCCATTGCCGGGGCTGCCTGCCGTCAGACGTCGGAAAAGAAAACGGAGATCGCTGTGCGCGATACCACAATTACAGTCGAAAACTCTTTTACAGAGCTCTTTATCGACACCACGGCGCTAGCCTCGTACACAACCGCGCATGCGCTCGGCGATAGCCTGAATGCCAAGCTGCGCAGCTTTTATAATCACCGGAACTACCAATTCGCCTGGTTCTTTCCCGACGGCGTGGCCGAATTCGTGCCTATTTTCCAAAGTTTGCGGAACGATTACATTCATTATTCGGGCGACAGTTCATTATACAATCCTACGCTCGACAAAACCATCGATTCACTTTCGCAGCTCAAAAAGATCAGCCCGGATAACGCGCTGGCGGTGAATGCGGAGCTCACATTAACGGAACAGTTCTTCCGCTACACGGATCTGGCCTATTCCGGCGACCACAAGATCAATACGCAGGAGCTCAACTGGTTCATCCCCCGCCGGAAGCTGAATCCGGAGGTTTTTCTGGATTCGCTGTTGAAGAACAAAGGACAGAACGTAGCGGCATACGAGCCGGTTAACAGACACTATAATTTATTAAAACAGAAAGTATTACAATATTATGCATTAACTAAAAACGGCGAACCGGACACCGTCGGGACTAACAAAAAGTTTCGCGAGGGCGACCGCGACACCCTGCTCGTAACCCTGAAAGCCCGCCTGCATTTGCTCGGCGACCTGCCGGAGCCGGACAGTACGCCCATTTTCGACACGACGCTTACTAACGCCGTTAGGCATTTTCAGCAGCGCGTCGGACAAAAACAGACCGGCGTAACCGGGCCGGCATTCTTCAAGGAACTGAATGTGCCCATTGCCAGCCGCATCCGCCAGATGCTCATCAACATGGAGCGCATTCGCTGGATGCCGGCTGCTCCGCCCACCGATTACATTCTCGTGAACATTCCCGAGTTCACCCTGCACGCGTACGAGGATGGCAAATTGTCATTCGATATGGTGGTTGTGGTGGGGTCTGAGGCCAATAGTACTGTCATTTTTTCAGGTACTTTAAATCAAGTCGTATTCAGCCCCTACTGGAACGTGCCCGCGAGCATTCTGAAAAAGGAAGTTTTGCCGGGTATCAAGAAGAATCCCAACTATCTGGCACGCCACAATATGGAATGGAACGGCGGCTCCGTGCGGCAGAAGCCGGGCAAATCCAACTCGCTAGGCCTCGTCAAATTCCTCTTTCCGAACAGTTACAGCATTTATTTCCACGATACGCCCAGCAAAAGCCTGTTCAAGGAAAGCCAGCGGGCATTCAGCCACGGGTGTATCCGGCTCTCGGAACCTAAAAAGATGGCCGAATGGCTCCTGCGCCGCGATAGCACGTGGACGAGCGAGAAGATTACTGCGGCGATGAATGCAGGAAAGGAAAAATATGTGCGCCTGCGCGGCAAGAACGAAATGCCGGTTTTCATCGGCTATTTCACGTCCTGGGTGGACCAGCACGGCAATTTGCAGTTCCGCAAGGACGTCTACGGGCACGATCGCAAGATGGAAGAAAGGCTGTTCGGACCGGTGAAAATGCCTATCGCACAAGCCACCGATCGCTGACACCTACTGGCGGGCACGGTTTTAGTCCTTTGGCCAGCAATGCAAAGGTAACCTGATCAGAAAGTCGGCGGTCGGCCGTCGGCGGTCAAAGTTGACAATCTCGAAAAGCCGCCTTACCTTTGCTAACATCGTTAGGTAAAACTGGAATTACCATGGGAATCCTCGAACGAAAAATACGGCAGAAAGAAAATATGCGGACCAATATCCTGGCGGTAGCCTTGCAATTGGTCAAAGAAGAAGGCTGGCAATCCCTGTCAATCAGGAAGATAGCAGATGCTATCGAATACAGTGTGCCCGTCATCTACGATCACTTCGAAAATAAAGAAGCGATTCTCTTTGAACTTTCTATGGACGGTTTCCGGTTACTCGATAGATTGCTCGAAAAGGACAAGCGCAAATACGACGATCCGGAAGAACGGCTAAGGGCCCACGCCGAAACTTACTGGAACTTTGCTTTCAAAAATCCCGAATACTATCAGCTCATGTACGGTTTGGGAATGCCCTGTTCAAGCCCCGGAAAAGCGAAGCCGGAATTCAACAGCTTTCGTGAACACATTGCCGAGGCTATCGAGGGAATCGTAAAAGATAATAAATCTTCAGAAGATGAAACTTGCTTCAAAATATATGCGTTCTGGTCAGTACTCCACGGCCTGATTTCGATCGTAATGATGCGCTGCTCGGATATCGACGACTCTCAAATGAACAAAAAAGTAATGGACGACTCTGTTAACGCATTCATCAAGAACCTCTGATTTTTTTTATCTTTTGGTTAACACCGTTAGTATTAATAACTTCACTACCTATTCGCAAACAACTGATTATCACCGCAAAAATGTCCACATCCATGAAAACCGTTCAACTAAAAACAGCAAAAGTGCTAGTAGCATCTGCGCTGCTGGCCGCTGGTACCGCAGCGCTATATAGCTGTGGTTCATCCACCGCCAACGCGCCCGCTTCGGCGCCGCCTGCACAGGCACTGCCGGTTATCACCGTTAGCGACCACGAAGTAACGTCGCACCGTGAATTCACCGCATCCATCCAGGGTAGCCGCGATATAGAGATCCGTCCACAGGTGGATGGTTACCTCGACCGCATCTCCGTAGACGAGGGTGCGTACGTACACAAGGGCCAGGTGTTATTCCACATCGACGCCCGCCCGTACACCGAGCAGCTCAATACCGCCAAAGCCAGCCTGCAATCGGCGAAGGCCGCATTGGAAAGCGCTTCGATCAATGTCGAAAAACTGACGCCGCTTGTAGCCAACAAAGTAGTCTCAGACGTTCAGCTTAAAACCGCAAAAGCGGGATACGACGCAGCCAAGGCCAATGTAGCGCAAGCGCAGGCGGCCGTAGATGCAGCGAAGATCAACGTCGGTTATACTTCGGTGACCGCGCCGGCCGATGGCTATATTGGCATTATCCCATTCAAAACGGGTAGCCTCGTAGGCAAGAACAACGTAGAAGCACTCACAGTTCTCTCGGAAACGAAAGACATTCATGTGTACTTCTCGATGAGCGAGCTGGATTTCCTCGATTTCAAGCAGGAATTTGAAGGAAGTACCATCGAGCAGAAAATCAAGAACATCCCGCCGGTTGAACTCGTACTGGCCGACAACAGCGTTTTCCCGCAAAAAGGAAAAGTACAAGTCGTTGAAGGACAATTCGATAAAACCATGGGTGCGATCAACTTCCGCGCGACATTCCCGAATGGAAACGGGCTGCTCCGCTCCGGTAACACGGGCAGGATACGCATTCCGCGCCAGCTCGCGAAATCGGTATTGATCCCGCAGGAAGCCACTTTCGAGTTGCAGGACAAGGTGTTCGTTTACACCGTGCTCGACAGCAACAAGGTGGAAGGCCGCCCTGTGACAGTTGCCGACCGCAGCGGACGTTACTACCTGATTTCCAAAGGATTGAAACCAGGCGAGAAGATCGTATACGCCGGACTCGACAGGCTCCGCGACGGAATGGCCATCGCACCGCAGAAAATGTCAATGGACAGTCTGCTGCACGCCAATCCGATCTAAGCAGCCGGGGTGTAAAAGGTTTACGAATTCCACACCAATTAGCAGAGCACCATCGCATTAGCCAATGCGATGGACCGCTCCCGCCTTGCCAAAACACTCGAAAATGAGCCCCGCACACGGGGACAAATCACAATAATATGTTTCAGAAATTTATAGAAAGGCCCGTCCTTTCGACGGTAATATCGATCCTGATATTACTCCTGGGGATCATATCGCTCACTACGCTGCCGATCACGAAATTCCCCGACATCGCGCCGCCGACGGTACAAGTAACCGCCGTATACCCGGGAGCGAACGCAGAAGTGGTTGCCCGCGCAGTGGCAACGCCCATCGAAGAAGCCGTGAACGGGGTTGAAAACATGACTTACATGACGTCGTCGTCCAACAACGACGGTACCATGGCCCTGAACGTGTACTTCAAACAGGGTACCGACCCTGATATCGCAGCGGTAAACGTACAAAACCGCGTTTCCAAGGCCGTCAGCCAGATTCCGCAGGAAGTCGTGCAAGCCGGTATTTCGACCCAAAAGCAACAGAACTCGATCATCATGTTCGTAGCGCTTTCGAGCGAGGACAGCACTTACGACGAGACGTTCCTTTTGAACTACATTAAAATAAACCTGGTACCTCAGCTGCAACGTATACCGGGGGTCGGTCAGGCTCAGCCTTTCGGTACGCGCGATTATTCGATGCGTATCTGGCTCAAACCGGACCGTCTCGCAGCCCTGGGCCTTTCGCCTCAGGAGGTAACCGGCGCCATTCGCGAGCAAAGCCTTGAAGCAGCTCCGGGCCGTTTGGGTGAGGCATCCAAAGAGGTTTTTGAATATGTTTTGAAATACAAAGGAAAACTCACGCAAAACAAAGAATATGAGGACATTATCATCAAAGCAAATAGCGATGGTTCTGTGATCCGCTTGAAAGATGTGGCGCGTGTCGAGTTCGGTTCTTATACCTACTCTTCCAATGGTAAGCTGGATGGCAATGCATCGTCCGGTGTGGCAGTATTCCAAACAGCCGGTACCAATGCGAACGACATCCTGATCCAGGCTGAAAAACTGGTAGGCGAGTTTTCCAAAACATTACCCAAAGGTCTGAAAACGACCATTATGTACAACTCGAAGGACTTCCTCGACGAGTCGATCAACCAGGTACGTTCAACCCTCCTGGAAGCATTTGTCCTTGTATTTCTCGTTGTATTTATATTCCTGCAAGATTTCCGCTCGACATTGATCCCGGCCATTGCAGTTCCGGTGGCGATTGTGGGTACGTTCTTCTTCATGCAGCTTTTCGGCTTCACGATTAACTTCCTCACGCTCTTTGCATTGGTACTCGCGATCGGTATCGTGGTGGATGACGCCATTGTCGTCGTCGAGGCCGTTCACTCGAAGATGGAACGAACGAACCTCGGGGCCAAACCCGCTACCATCGAGTCCATGAATGAGATCTCCGGCGCGATCATTTCGATCACCCTCGTGATGGCCGCGGTATTCGTACCGGTCGGGTTTATGGAGGGACCAGCGGGGGTATTCTACCGGCAGTTTGCATTTACATTAGCCATAGCCATTTTGATTTCCGCATTGAATGCGTTGACGCTCAGCCCGGCACTTACCGCGTTGTTCCTGAAAAACCCGCATGCGGAAGAAGGCCACGACGGGAAAAAGAAAGGTTTCGGCGCACGTTTCTTTGCTGCATTCAATGCAGGTTTCGAGTCGATGACCGGCCGTTATGTGAAGAGCCTTCAATTCCTGATCCGCCAGAAATGGGTGACCATCGTCGGTTTGATAGTGATCTCAGGTACCACATTCTGGCTAACCAAAACCACACCAACGGGCTTTATCCCAACCGAAGATCAGGGCTTCCTCCTCTACGCGCTCAACACGCCTCCGGGTAGCTCTCTCGACCGTACGTCGAAAGCCATGGCACAGGTGGATAGCATTGTGAAAAAGTCGCCGATCGCCGACCACCGTTACATTGTGGAAGGGATGAACATCATTTCAAATTCCAACGCATCGCCTTACGGTGTGGGCTTCATCCGCATGAAACCTAAGGAAGAACGCGGCGAGGTGCAGGATTTCAACCAGATCGTGGGTATGATGTCGCAGCAGGTACGTTCGGTGAACGATGCGAATGCGTTCTTCTTCACCTTCCCTACCGTGGATGGTTTCGGTAATGTCAGTGGTTTCGAGTTTATGTTGCAAGACCGTGGAAACGGTTCTTTGGAAAAACTCAGCACGACTACCAATGCATTCATCGGTGCACTGATGCAGCGTCCGGAGATCGCTTATGCATTCACCACGTTCGCGACCGGTAACCCGCAATTCCAGCTGGAAGTAGATAATGCGAAAGCCAAACAGCTGAATGTTCCCGTGAACGACTTGCTGCAAACGCTGCAAATCTACTACGGTTCGAGCTTCGTGTCGGATTTCAACCGGTTTGGTAAGTACTACCGCGTAATGGCGCAGGCCGACCCGCTGTACCGCCAGAACCCGGCTTCGCTCGATGGGATTTATGTCAAAAACACCGAAGGCGAGATGGTACCGGCAAACCAGCTCGTTCAGCTGAAACGTGTGTTCGGACCTGAAACCGTGACCCGCAACAACCTTTATAACGCGGTAATGATCAACGGTACCCCGAAACCGGGTTACAGTACCGGTGACGCCATCCGCGCCGTACAGGAAACCGCCGAGAAGGTGCTGCCGAACAACTACAAAACCGAATGGACCGGTATGACGCGTGAGGAGATCAACTCCGGCTCGCAGATCATTCTTATCTTCGTATTGAGTTTGGTGTTCGTATACTTCCTGCTCGCGGCACAATATGAAAGTTACATCCTGCCTTTCGCAGTGATCCTGACGATCCCGCTGGGTGTATTCGGTTCAATGCTGTTTATCAACTGGATGGGCATTGAAAACAATATCTACGTGCAGGTCGGTCTGATCATGCTCGTGGGGCTCCTCGCGAAAAACGCGATCCTGATCATCGAGTACGCCGTGCAGCGGCGCGAGGCGGGTCTGAGCATTGTCGAATCGGCATTGGAAGCTTCACGCCTCCGTCTGCGTCCGATCCTGATGACCTCGTTCGCATTCATCGTCGGTCTGCTGCCGCTGATGCGCGCAACCGGTGGCTCGGCGCTTGGTAACCGTTCCATCGGAACCGGTGCGGTGGGTGGCATGCTCACGGGTGTGATCCTGGGTGTGTTCGTGATCCCCGTACTGTACGTGATCTTCCAGTATTTGCAGGAAAAAGTCGTCAAAAAACCGGTTAAGCCGGAACTGGTCGAAGCGGAGGTGCAATAGTGGCCCCTGCTTCGGCACCGAAACGCGATGACTCGTTTATTTAAGATTAACATCATGAAAAATACATTCAGATTAACGCAAATAGCTGTTCTGATCCTGCTGGTAACCTTTCTCGCCTCTTGCAAGGTGAGCAAGGACTACCAGCGCCCGGAACTGGCACTGCCCACCGAATATCGCAATGTGCCTTACGGCGACACCGCCACCATTGCGGACATGGGCTGGAAGGAATTCTTCCCCGATACCACGCTGCAACGCCTCATCGATCGCGGCATTGCCTACAACTACGACCTGCAAATCGCGCTGAAACGCATCGATATCGCACAGCAGCAAGTGAAGCAGGCCAAATTACTGCAACTCCCGCGCCTCGACCTGCGCGTTGCAGGCACGTACAACCGCCCTTCGAACAACAGTTTGAACGGGTTGAGCGCCAGCAACTTCCTGAAATCGAGCCACATTGAGAACTACATTGCCTCGGTGGATTTGTCTTGGGAGGCTGATATCTGGGGTAAAATCCGCCGCCAGCAGCAGGCAACCATGGGCCAGTACCTGCAAACTTATGAAGCTACCAAAGCGGTTCAGACCCGGCTGGTGGCCGATATTGCCAAAGGTTTTTTCAACCTGTTAATGCTGGACAAACAGCTCGAAGTGGCCAAGCACAACCTCGAACTGAGCAATAACACCCTGAAACTGACCAACCTGCTCAAAGATGCCGGCGAAGCAACATCGCTCTCCGTGCAACAATCGGAAGCACAGCGCGAGGCCATCGCATTGCTCATTCCGCAGCTCGAACAGGACATTACCATTCAGGAAAATGCATTGCAGATCCTGACCGGACAAATGCCGAATGCGATCGATCGGAAAGTGAAACTCTCCGATTTCAAAGCCAACGACAGCCTCGCTACCGGCATTCCGGCGGCATTGGTAAGCCGTCGCCCCGATGTGCGTGCGGCCGAAATGTCGGTGCTGGTAGCGAATGCGCAACTCGGTGTAGCGCAGGCGAGCATGTACCCGTCGCTGATTATCTCGGCGAGCGGCGGTATCGAATCGTTCAAATCGAGCAACTGGTTCAACATTCCGGGTTCACTGTTTGGCATTGCGGCCGGTACCATCGCCCGTCCGATTTTTGCGAGACGCCAGCTAAAAACCAACCTGGAAGTTGCCAAAATCGAACGTGAGCAATCGGTACTCGAATTCCGCCAGTCGGTTTTGAATGCTGTCGGTGAGGTTTCGAACTCATTGGTTCAAACCCAGAAACTGAAAGAACAGGAAGCCATTGCGAGCAACCAGGTGAATATCCTGACACAAGCCATTTCCAATGCGCAGCTCCTGTACCAGAGCGATATGGCCAATTACCTCGAAGTAATTACCGCGCAAGGCAATGCATTGCAAGCCGAACTGAACCTCGCATTCATCCGCAGCCAGTCGCTCGTAGCGCGCGTAGACCTCTACCGCAGCCTCGGCGGCGGCTGGAAATAGATTCCACTCAGACCTACATACACTATCAATTAGCGTCTTTGTTAAGTGTAGTTAAGCACAAAAAGCCGTTGGACAAGATCCGACGGCTTTTGTATTTTAAGCACCCGTTATTGTAACGAGTGCTAATATATAATTTAATTTTATATAATCTGCTTTTTCTCCTGATCGAACAGCGTTACTTTTTCAGAAATACCTCTGTCGCATCATCCACGCCCATAATCACCGTTGTGGCAATATTGATAAACAATCCATGCTCCACGACTCCGACGATCTTTATTAATTGCTCAGCCAGCAGAGCCGGGTCTTGAATCAACCCGAAATCACCGTCAATCAACACATTACCTTGCTCGGTAATCAATGGTTCGTCATCGACCAAACGGATTTTGCCGGTTCCACTCAGCTTTTGTATTTCTGCCAAAACGTAGTTTTGCGCATAGGGAATCACTTCAATGGGCACTGTAAACTTGCCCAGGAACTCGACCTTCTTGGTTGAATCCGTAATAATGATCTCCTGCTTCGAAAGTGCCGCCACTACCTTTTCTTTCAGCAAAAAACTCCCGCCGCCTTTGATCAGCTGCAAATCGGTCGTAAACTCGTCTGCGCCGTCGATGGTAATGTCGATAGCATCTACCTCCTCAATTTTGAGCAAAGGAATATTCAGCGACTCAGCCAGTTCGCGCGTCTTTTCAGAAGTAGGTACGCCTTTGATATTCAACCCATTCTTCACCAACTCACCGATTTCAGCAATGGCAATGTAAGCCGAACTCCCCGAGCCCAGGCCGACGATCTGGCCGTTTGAGAGGTATTTCACCGCTTCTTTGGCGGCAAGTGTTTTTTCGTTTTTCAGGTCTTTCATGAAAGCAAGTTAATAAATCTAAATAGTGTGGTTATTCGATGTCCGCCTGCTCACACCATTTATGGATTCACAAAAAATAATATTAGCAATGCAGTATCGGACAAAATCATCCAGATCACGCATATAAGCGAGGCGGCCTTTAATATACTCTTGGGCCTTTTATATAAGCGAATATAAATCAATGCTGGCGGAATAGTGAATATAAGAGCCCACGCCGCATAGGAATATACTAGAAGATCAACCAACGCCTCGAGCGCATCCAGCACACGTTCGAACTTCCATCTTGCATATATCCACTGGCAGAGATAAAAGTTGCCCACAAACACGAGTAAGTGCGTAGCAACGTACGCCCCGGCGCGAATGACTACATTCCTGGCAAATTGACTTTTCATCGCCTATATGATTTGCAGAACCCGATGCGCTTTCACAGTCAGCCTTCGGTCACCACTTCGCCCTTTCATACTGCACCGGCCACGCGATGGCATCTTTCAAATCCCTGGCCGCTTCCAGGGGAAAGTATGGATTCCGCAAAATCTCACGGGCCATGATGATCATATCTGCATCGTCATTTACGAGAATGGTTTCGGCTTGCAAAGAATTGGTAATCATCCCCACGGTGCCGGTGAGAATGCCGGTTTCGCGTTTGATACGTGAGGCGAAAGGGAGTTGGTACGCCGGGCCGATGGTGATCTGCTGGTGGGCCGCAAGGCCACCCGAGGATACGTCGATGAGGTCGATGCCTTTGTCTTTGAGGACGTGCGCCAGTTTCACGGCGTCGTCGGGGTTCCAGCCGCCTTCGGCCCAGTCGGTAGCGGATATGCGGGTGAATAGCGGCAGGTCGGCCGGCCATACGGTTTGGATGCATTCGATGATGCGCAGGAGCAGGCGAATGCGGTTTTCGAAGCTGCCGCCGTATTCGTCGGTGCGGTGGTTGCTGAGGGGCGACAGGAACTGGTGCACGAGGTAGCCGTGCGCGGCATGTATTTCGATCACTTTAAAACCGGCCTGCAATGCACGTTTGGCCGCAGCGGTGAAGTCGGCAACGACTTTATCGATACCCGCCGCATCGAGTGCGAGGGGTTTGGGATAGTTTTCTGAAAACTGGATCGCGGAGGCGGAGAATGTCTGCCATCCCCCGTGGCTTTGAGGCACTTCCGCCCGGCCTTTCCAGGGAACAGCCGTACTCGCTTTCCTGCCCGCGTGAGCGAGCTGCACGCCCGGTACGCACCCCTGCGCGCTGATGAACGCGGTGATTTGCGAGAGTTTTTCAATGTGCTCGTCTTTCCAGATGCCCAGGTCTTCGGACGAAATGCGGCCTTCGGGCGATACGCCGGTGGCTTCGGTGATGATCAGCCCCGCACCGCCCACGGCGCGACTGCCGAGGTGGACGAGGTGCCAGTCGGTGGCGAAACCATCGACGGACGAGTACTGGCACATAGGGGAAACTATGATCCGGTTTTTGAACCGGATACTTTTAATCGTAACAGGCGAAAACAGCTTTGACATATCGGCGGGATTAGATTGGGCTAATATAGCCTATCAACCCGCATTATCCTGCAAACGTGCGATATTCCTGAACAGGATAGCCTTGTCCGACTCCGAATGCGCGAGCTTAATAGCCGTTTGATAATGCGCAATGGCCTGTGCTTCATTGATACCCGTGTAAAGGTTACCGAGCAGCGAGTAGTAAAAATGGTTGTTGGTCAAATTTAAATGCTCCGCCTCGGCGATGGCCGCTTCCTTCCCGTTCAGTTTGGCAAAGGCATAAATGCGGTTCAATGCGGCAATGGGCGAGTATTCGATGGCCAGCAAATGGTTGTACAAGTCGAGGATATGCGCCCACTTTTCTTGGGAATCTTCCTTATGGGTATGCCAATAGGCAATGCCTGCTTCCAAATGGTACCGGCTCAGCTTTTCACCGGTGGATGCCCGGCTGAGGTAATAGGCGCCGCGTTCGATAAGCTCCCGGTTCCAGAGCGATTCGTCCTGATCTTCATAAAGCACCATTTCGCCGTTCTGGTTGGTACGCGCCTCGAACCGCGACGAGTGAAAGCACATCAGCGAAAGCAATGCACTCGCTTCGGGGCGGTCCGTCAACTCGTTTTCCACCAACAGGAAATTGAGCCGCATGGCCTCCGCGCAAAGCTCCTTACGCAATGTGGTATTTTGGGAAATGGAGTAGTAACCTTCGGAATAAAGCAGGTAAATGGTCGTCAGCACGGTTTCGAGCCGCTCGCCGATTTCCATTGCACTCGGCTGCGCGATGCTGATCTTTCCCTCTTTCAGTTTCTCCTTCGCGCGCTGGATGCGCTTGTATACGACCTCCTTATTCAGCAAAAAAGCGTCCGCAATCTCCTGCACGCCAAAACCGCAAAGCAGGTTCAGCGCGAGCGCCACCTGGGAATCGGCTGGTATGAGCGGGTTGCAAACCGCGAAAATCATCGCCAACTGGCTGTCCGTGATGTTCTGGGGCGACATATCGATCTCAATTTCCTCCTCCTTGTCCGACGAATAGCGGATCTCCGATGCCACCTTCTGTTCGAACAGCGAATTGCGCTTCAAATGATTCTTCGTCCGGTTTTTGGCGACGGTATACAGCCAGGCCGCCGGATTTTCGGGTATTCCCTTGATAGCCCAGGTTTCGGCCGCCGTCAGGAACGTATCGCTCGCAATGTCCTCGGCAACCTCCACGTGCTCGATCCCGAACAGGTAGCAAAGCACGGCAACGAGTTTTCGGTACTCGGTCCTGAAAAGGTGTGGCAGCAGTTCTTTTTCCTCCATGATAATAAGGTCCGGCCTACCCGGCCGGACCCAAACGGTTTACCCGCAAAAGTATCAAAAAGGATTATTTAACTGCAATCAGAGCGCTTTCCGGATTTCCACGGTCCCGCCGAATTCCAGGATCGGTACCGCTTTGGCAATCTCGGCGGCCTCTTCGTAGCCCGTCGCCCGGATGATCACCGCCCCGCCGATCGTTTCCTTAATTTCGGCAAATGGGCCATTCAGCACGGTTTTCTGGGCATTTACCACCAGACCTTCCCCATCCCATTTTCTCCGGAACACGATCCGGTCTTCGGCGGTCATCCTGTCGTACCAGGCGTGCCATTTCTCAAAATGCTCCTGTAATTGCTCCGGGGACGGCTGATTTTCCTTATCCTTGAAATCGCGCCGGAATACCAATAAGAACTCGTCCATAATACGGTACCGTTTTTAAAGTGTCTGATATTTTTGAATGCGAAAACTAATCAGTTTTGGTCAGAATCAACCGAACTGGCCTACACGGTAAGTACCCACGCCGGCCGGGAATGCGATGTTGAGGCTGTTCCAGCTTCTGATGGCCGTAACGACCATCGTCAGGTCCACGATTTCCTCTTCTGTAAACTGTGCGGATACTTCTTTATAAACCTCGTCGGTCACGTGCAGGGAATTCACGGCTTCGGCCCAGGCGAAAGCGGCACGTTCGCGATCGGTATAGTAAGGTGCTTCACGCCATGCGCTCAATCCGTACAGGCGTTGCTCGGTCTCGCCCATTGCACGCAATTCTTTGGAATGCATGTCGAGGCAGTACGCGCAGCCGTTGATCTGAGACACGCGGAAGTCCACGAGTTCCACCAGCTGATGTCCGAGTGTCGATTTTTTAATATAGGCGTTGAGATTGAAAAGCGGCTTTACTGCATTTTGTCCTTTTTGAAAGAAATTAAGTCTGGTTTCCATTTTTCGAGAATTTTTTGATTTAAAAACCTAATGACAATCGGATTTCGCCATCTGGACAAAACTTGAAAAAAATTTTCAAAAAAATTCTCCGGCCATTCGCACAACCGGAGAAGCATTTGATTATCAATAAATTGAATTAAAAAATCGCAATCCGTTGCTTTTGCACCGTACCGTTCTGCCTCGTGATCAGCACCTGGTACATTCCCGCAGCCAGGCCTTTGACCGGGATTGCATCGGGCACGCTCCTGGTTTCGTACACCGTTCTGCCTTCCGTACTGATGATTTGCAGTTGTACAATTTCCTTGCTATTCTCCACCACCATTATATCCGAAACCGGGTTCGGGTAAACCATAGCTGCGGTTTGGCCGTCGAATCTGAGACGGGCTATCTGGCTGTAAGTAAAGGAACCATCCAGGTCCCTCATTTTAAGGCGGTAATAATTCAGTCCGCTGGCGGGCGTGAAATGTACCCATTGATAATGCACCAATGCATTGCTCTCGCCCGTGGCGTCCTCTTCGCCTGCTTTGTACCAGGTTACGGCGTCGAGGCTGTGTTCGATTTCAAAAACTGCACTGTTGCGCTCCTCCGCCGTTGTCCATCGCAAAAGAGCGGTACCGTTCTCCGCGTCCACTTTAAAATGCGTAAGCGTCACCGGCAATGCCGAACAGGCTATTTCTATCGCATCCTGGCTCTCGCATCCGCTGCCGTTTGCGGTAATGGTCGCCTCGCCCGTGCTGGTAAAGTCGCACACCGCAGCAATTGCGCAGCTCGTCAGTTGGGGATTATTCCTGATCACCAACCCGGTGATCGCGAGCGCGGAAATGCGCCCGTTCGCACTCCCCCGCCCGGCATTCGTACCCGTGCCCAGGCCGGAAAGGCTTTTCAGCTCGGCATTGTCGCTGATCTGTATCCATCCCACATTGGTCAGGTTTTCCAACCCCGACAGGTCCGTCAGTGATTCGTTATAACGTATGATGAAGTTAGTGGCCGAAGTAAGGTTATTCAGGCCGTTCAGACTGGTGAGACCACCGTTATCGCCGATCACCAGCCAGTATACGGAGCCCACATGCTCCAATCCGGACAAGTCGGTCATCAGATCATTGTCACTGATGTAGGCTTCGCTGAGATAATTGAGGCTGGTAAGGCAATGCAGACTCGTGAGTTTTTTGTTCGACATGATATTCATCTGGTAGCTGACTGACGTCAGTTGCTCCAATCCGGAGAGATTCGTCAACGCATCGTTCTCACCAATATTAATGCGGCTAACGGAATTTAAACTGGTCAGTCCGTTCAGGGTCACCAGGCTTTTGTTCGCACTGATCGCCAGGATGTCGCTCACAGTTTCGAGCCGTCCCAATCCCGCCAAACTGGTTAACGAATCGTTATTGGTAATATAGAATGTACTGGCGTTAGTAAGGCTGTCCAACCCTTTCAGATCGGCAAGGCCTGCATTGTAACGAATATGGGTCGAGCCCCCAACAAATTTCAGGCGTTCCAATCCGGAGAGGTCGTTCAGCAAATTATTGGTGTATATCAACAAATGCTGCGCGGTAGTCAGGTTTTTCAATCCGCTCAGGCTCGAAAGCGCCGGGTTGTTCTGAATCGTAAGCTTCCCGCTGATGGTTTCGATGTTTTGCAGAGGGCTGAGATCGGTAATGTCCGTGCCGGAAATGGTAATGTCGCCATTAATTGTCTTGCAAGAGGAACTGAACGAATTGACGGCCGACTGTGAATTGAGGCGTAAGTCGGTGAAATTGCACGTCTGGGCTTGGAGAGCGGAAAAGATGAGCGCGTTGAGCACGCAAATTGAGACCAACTTGCATAAAGCTGTTTTCATGAGTAGTAAGTTTAACGTTGAGTAATGGGCTGAATATAATTGATTTACACACATCCGGAGCGCATTTCAAATATTATTTATTTAATAAAAGACAAAAAACTCTTTTATTAAAACATTCACTGCTATCTTTGTGCCAGGTAAGCGGCAATGCACCTGAAAAGCCAATGGGAATATTTTCAAAAACATGCGAATATGCGATGCGGGCGGTGTTTTACATCGCGCAACGTTCGGAGGAAGGCCAGAAGGTTGGAATCCGCGAGATTGCCGTGCATATCAATTCGCCTGAACCGTTCCTGGCCAAAATCCTGCAAAAACTGAGCAAAGACGGGCTGATACTATCGTCGAAAGGGCCGAACGGAGGCTTTTATGTCGATACGGGAGGCTTGCAACGTCCCCTGGCCGACATTGTACGGGCCATTGAAGGCGACAGCATTTTCAACGGCTGCGGGATGGGCCTCAGTTATTGCTCGGAAACCAATCCCTGCCCACTGCACAACGATTTCAAGAAGATCAGAGGGCAAATTGTGGTCATGCTGCAAAACACTTCCATTGGTAAATTCAATGAAGGGCTTATCACGGGCCAGCTTACCTTGAACAAGTAATATTTTTTTACCCAAATAAAGGACAAAAATATCCTTTATTCTAAACTTCAAAATTATGTCCCCACTACAAAAAGACCTCGTAAAAGCCACTGTACCGGTATTGAAAGAACACGGCGTGCTGCTCACGACCCACTTTTACAACCGCATGTTCACCCATAACCCCGAGCTGAAACATCTTTTCAACATGGGTAACCAGCAAAACAAACGCCAGCAAACCGCACTTGCGATGGCTGTACTGGCATACGCGGAGCATATCGAAGACCCATCGGTACTGCTGCCGGTGGTCGACACGATCGGGCACAAGCATGCGAGCCTGCACATCCGCCCCGAGCATTACGCGATCGTCGGCAGGCACCTCATCGCCTCCATCGCGGAAGTACTCGGCGAAGCCGCCACACCGGAGCTTCTCGACGCGTGGACTGTCGCCTATAACCAGCTCGCCGCATTGATGAGCGGGCACGAGCAAACGCTGTACGACGAAAAAGTGAGCCTGCCCGGCGGCTGGTCGGGCTGGCGGCCATTTGTGGTGCGTAAAAAAGTGAAAGAGTCCGACGAGATTACCTCCTTTTACCTCTACCCTGTCGACGGCGGCGCAGTGGCCGATTTCAAGCCGGGGCAATACATCAGCATTCGCCTGTTCCTGCCCGAAATCAACCTGCAACAGCCGCGGCAATACAGCCTGTCGAGCGCGCCGAACGGCGAGTACTACCGCATTTCGGTGAAGCGCGAGGCCGGCAGCCAGCACCCCGACGGCATGATCAGCAACCGCCTGCACGATTTCGTCGAGCCGGGCGACGTCGTCGACCTTTCCGCGCCATCAGGCAACTTCACATTGCAGGCCGAAGACGGCAAACCGCAGGTATTCATCAGCGGCGGCGTAGGCCAGACGCCGCTCTTATCGATGCTCGAATCCCTCGTACGCACCGACGCCACCGCGCCTATCACGTGGGTACACGGGTGCCGCAACGAGCAGGTACACGCATTCAAAACCGACCTGAATGCCATTTCCGAAGCGGTAGCGAACGTCGAAAAGCATTTCTTCTACGATTCCGCCGAGCAACTGGCCGCCAACGAATACCTCGGCTGGGTGTCCCTCGACCAGCTACCGGCCGAAGCCCTGCATCCCGAAGCGAAATACTACATCTGCGGCCCGGGCCAATTCATCCGCCAGCATTACCGCTACCTCGTCGACCGCGGCATTGAAAAGGCCAATATTCATTTCGAAGAATTCGGGCCTTTGTCGTTGTCGGTCAACTGATTCAGCATAGGGAGGCGGCCCGCTGCTGCCTCCCCCATGCCACAAATCCCCCAAACGCCGCAAAAACGACATTGAATACCGGTGACTCGCCTCTGGAAAGGTGAAAAGCCATTGCGCAAAGCATCAGCAACACCACACCCGCCGCAGCCACGAACGTCAATCCGGCCCGGATATTCAGCAATGCAGGCAATACCAATCCTAGCCCGGCCAGCAAATCGATGACGCCCGTCGCCTTCACCAGCACCGGCGGCACCTGCCCTGCCCAGGGCCACATCGCGGAAAGCATTTCCGGCGATTGGAATAATTTCATGTAAGATGCCCAAACGAGCGTGACCGACAGCGATACCTGCGTGATCCACAATGCGGTATGCAGCCATTTCGAGGTTTTTCTGATTGACATTTGGATGATGTTTTGTGATAAAGCAAAAGTATTTACCTTCGCTATCCGTCCGATAGTACTTTCCCGATCGGATAGTAATATCCAAACGGGTAGTAACGGCGCCTTACATTCATCACAAAACACGACATGCTCACAGGAAACGGTTGCCCCAAAACCGCATTATCCATTCGCGATGCCCTCGAAGCACTCGAAGGACGCTGGAAATTGCTGATCCTCTTCGCGCTATCCTCCGGCCCGAAGCGGTTCCGGCAACTCTCGGGCGAAGTAACCGGCATTACCGACAAAATCCTCTCGAAAGAACTGAAAGCCCTGGAAATGAACCAGCTGGTAAACCGGAAAGTATTCGACACCTTCCCACCGACCGTGGAATATTCCATCACCGAGCATGGGGCCTCGCTTGAAAAGGTGCTCGAAGAGCTGCATTACTGGGGGCTGGCGCATCGGACGAAGATTATGGTGAACAACTAAAAGGCGTTCACGAACAACTCGAGAACGCCTTCTGCATTACACCTAAACCTTTCGTACGCTTAACTTTCCATATCGATTTATCGTCGTATGAGAATCTTTCTCGTCGTATGAGCGCCATCGATTCCTGTAATAACGATGTAATAAATTCCCGCAGAAAACCGGCTAACCTCAATGGAGGACTTGAATCCCGATTCCTGGTAAATCATCAAACCAGCAGGTGTAAGGATTTTCATACTTGATACCTGCTCCGGAGCTTCGACGTGGATATTTAAACGGTCGGTTGCAGGGTTAGGATAAATCACAACGCGTTCCAGCGCATTATTATCCTCTAACTCCGCTGTTCTTTCCCCGGCGGCTTCCAATAAATCATTCCCCACTTCCTCCGGTACAGGTGAAGTACTATTCCCCATCAAATAGGCAGGCAAGTAACGCCAAGGCCCATACGATTGCCCTGTCAATGCCAGAACCGGATCATATTTCACCCGAACCCGCACCTTAGTACCAGACCCCTGCTTGTCAATCACATTTTTCAACTCGAAACCCGTAGTGCCCAAATTTGAATAAGTGCTTTGCGATCCTGTTGACTGGGTGCTGTTGGTAATGCGGTTGTTACTGCCTTTGGAAAAGGCTTCCGCCAACGGTTTCGTTTCCCAAGCCAACTTGCCTTTGTTTCTGCCAGTGAAAGATTTGGCAAATAAGCCTGCGCCGAAGTTTTGTTGAGGGAACTGGGTGTGGTTGATGGGAGTGGTGAGATCGGCGGAGTTGTAGAGGCGGAGGTTGTTGCGGATGCCCAATGCGCTATTTCCGTAGTGTACGAATGCCGCATCATTGTCTTGGTATGACCAATCATAATTAGGTGCTCCTACCAATACATCACTATATCCGTCACCATTTACATCACCACCACCTGAAACCGAGAAGCCGACGTAATCATCGTTATAGCTTTTGCTAACATCGAATTCTATTGGATCTGGCTGAATTCCTTGTGGCGACCCGATGTAGATTAACGCTTCGCCAACGAAATGCATATTGAGTTGATCTACATAGTAAGGAGCTCCGACAACCAGGTCACTAAACCCGTCACCGTTTACATCACCAGCGGACGACAGCGAATACCCGAATGCTAGTGCCGTCCCCGCTTGATTTCCAATTATTGTAGAAATGAAGGCATTATCCACTCCATTTGAAGAACCATAGTAAACGTATACAACGCCGTCGCCATTATGATACGGGGAGCCTATTGCAACATCACTAAACCCATCTCCGTTTATATCACCGATGCCTGCAACTGCCCAACCCAAGTTTTCATAGGGCTGGACACCTGTTATATGTGTACTAAAATCTAGCTTAATGCCAGTAGTTGACCCATAAAATATAAAGGAAGATCCGTTATCGGTGGAGCCTGATGAAAATGCCCCAATAACAATATCATCATAGCCGTCGCCGTTCACATCGCCCGCCGAGGCAACGGCATTCCCGAGTCTGGTATCCGCTTGATTACTTTCAAAAGTTTTGATTGAAGCTTTATCCAAGCCATTGTCAGAACCTAAAAAAATGTAGAATCTTCCTTCCTCCGTCTGCCCATTACTTAAGTTTGAGGCTCCAATAACTATGTCATCGTATCCATCCCCATTTGTATCACCAGCACTGGACACTGCATTACCCATAAATGCATTCGAGATATTACTTTCGATGGTAGCTACTATACCACTGAGACCAGCTCCTGAGCCATGAAAAACAAACACTGCTCCCTCATTGTTCTCAACATTATCAAAATTTGGCGCTCCAACAAGCACATCGCCAAATCCATCTCCATTGATATCTCCGGCTGCGGCCACTTTACCAAAAGCTGCATCCGCTTGATTGCATTCCAACAACTTACTTGAATTCAGGTCAATCCCAGTTGGACCACCGTAATACAGGAACGCAACACCTTCTTGAGACTGTCCATTATCGAAAAGGTAGGCACCGATTAGAAGATCAGAATAGCCGTCGCCATTTACATCGCCTGCATTGGCAACAGAACATCCCGATCCTGAAACGACCTGATTGGTATAAACGACATTGTAAGTTCTATCTTGAAAGCTATTTCCCCCCCCATACCAAACAAACACACTCCCCTCATCCTTCTGCCCATGATCAAACGCCCAGCTCCCTACCAGCACATCACTAAAACCATCACCATTTACATCACCAGCCGGAGCGACGGCGCTACCCATCCACGCGTCACCCTGGTTGCTTTCCAGGACCGATACCGGTGTCGCATTCAACCCGTCTTTTGATCCCTGATAGATAAATGCGGCACCTTCGTTGACCTGGCCTTTGTCGTAGTACCGGGCTCCCGCGATCAGGTCTGCGTAACCGTCGCCGTTTACGTCACCTGCGCAAGCCACCGAGAAGCCGAACTGCGCTTCCACCTGATCGCTTTCCAGGGTTTGGGAAGCTACCGTGCTGATACCATTGGCGGAACCGTGGTGGATCATAACGACCCCTTCATTGCTGCTTCCTTTGTCGTAGAGATAGGCGCCAATGGCGATGTCACTGAACCCATCGCCGTTCACGTCGCCTGCGGATGATAGCGCATGCCCGAACCGGGAGTCGACCTGGTTGCCTTCTATAACCGTCGGATTTGCAGTAACCACGCCGCCAGCCGAGCCCTTGAAAATGAATGCGGCCCCTTCCAGTACCTGCCCGTTTGCATAAAGCCGTGCTCCGGCCATGACATCGCTGAACCCGTCGCCGTCTACATCGCCCGCTCCGGCTACGGCGAAGCCCATCATGGCGCCGGGCTGGTTGCATTCCAGAAAGGTTACCAGTCCTAAGCCATTTGGCGCGCCAAGAACCACCACACCGATACCTTCATTAGACTGATTGTTATCAAACTGGTGCGCTCCGGCAAGCATATCGGAATAGCCGTCGCCGTTGACATCCCCGGCCATTGCCACGGAAATACCCAGGTTCGCTTCGGCCTGATCTAATTTAAAGACGTAAGGGTTGTTGGTAACAATCCCACCCGCAGAACCTTTGTAAATGAACACAGCGCCTTCATTTGCGGCAGATGCATCGTAGTATGGAGCTCCGACCATGATATCGGAGAAACCATCCTTATTAATATCCCCAGCGTTACTTACCGAGTACCCCATTTGTGCATTAGCCTGGTTGCATTCCAAAACAGTGGCCGCAAGGCTGATGCCACCGGCGGTACCCGGGTAGAGGAATGCAGCGCCTTCGTCCGCCTGCCCGTTGTCGTATTTCGGGGCTCCTACCAACACGTCGCTATACCCATCGCCGTTGACGTCGCCTGCCGTGGAAACCGAGAACCCCAGCCATGCGTAGCTTTGGTTGATTTCCAATGTTTTATCTGCATTGGCCGGGCTGCCGTTAGCGATGATCGGGTCGATGGTGACCGGATATGCGGCATTGGCTACGTCAACATTAATCTCAATTTGTTTTCCGGAGAGCACCAATTCAGCGACGAGTGGTTTTCCATTCGCGTCCCAGCATTGCAAGTCGCTGTATGTGAGGCGATCTGTCTCTTCGCCCCGGTTTTCAGAATAAAATATCAGCTGACCAGCGTTCTGTTGCCGTGCGAGCAAACCATGGAGCGAAAGGCGCACGGAAAGCTGTTGCGTATGTGCAGGCGCACGGGAGACAATGAAGTTCTGCCGGATCCCTGACTGATTATTGATAAATTCTTCGGCAAAGTCCCGGTGCGCAATAGTCAGTGTATCGCTTCGATTGTCCGTTGCGGCATCGGATTCAGCTGTGGCGATCAGCGCGCCGTCCGCATAAACCCCTTCATTTACCAACTCCATCCGGAAATTCTGGCCTGCCGAATCGACGCGGTTCTGGACGGTAAGGTTGCCCGGCCGGTAATATGCTCTCAGGTTATGCTCCCGGTTTGGGCTTTGCAGCACGTGGTGCGAAGAATCGTAGGTGATATGATACTCGCGCCGGGCAATTTCGCCCTTGATACTGTTTAATGTGCTGCCTGTCGGCACATTCGCTCGCTCGCCGGGTAGGTTCCCCGGTTTCACAGACGCTTTCTCATCGCTCCGATCACGGATGATTGAGCTCAAATTCAGGAAAAAGGCAACGGCCGCAGCGATAGCTGCTCCCGCAAGGATAGTGTAGTGTTTTTTCATCAAGGTATCCGTTTTGCATTTAGAGGTACTGATTTAAGTACTGCAATTTGATACCGAAATGGTTAGGGGAAGAAAACCGATGTCCGATCGGCTGGAAATGAATGTCCTTTCGGAAATATTGATGGTAATGGTATCACCACCGCTCCTCCGCAATCTCCTTCTCAATCCTCGCATTAATGTCAATCCTCGCATCGCGAAACACAAAAACAGTAGTCCCCCACTCCCGCGCATAACGATTCGTGACCGAATCTGCCGCATAACCGGTCGCGAATAATGGCCCCGTTTCTTTCATTTCATCCTCCCCATCACCCCAGGATTTCACGCGGATGAGGTGTTTGTAGCGCTTCGAAAGATCAAACCAGTTGACATAATCCGCATTGAAGCTCACTGCTTTGACGCCCGCTTTGGAATAATAATTAATGGCCCCGGCCTGACCATAGTTATCGCAAAGGACGAGGGTCGCGGCTTTCTCGGGCATCGATGCGTAGGCGGCATCCACTTTGCCCGCAAGCTCCCGCCAGCCGACCATATCGGCGAAATCCTGCGGCAGTTGGTGGTCTTTACCGTCTTCCCAGCGCAGCATTCCCAGCTTTTGATAAGGCTCCGGGTTGGCGGCGATCTCCTCCGGCGTTTTGTTGGGAAAGGCCACATAAAACAGCGGGATGAAGAGTATAATGGGAATCAGCAAAAAAACACCGCGCAGCCACGCCGCTTTCACTTTCGCCCCGATATAAGCAGCCCCGAATGCAATATAAACCGGGTAAATGCCGATGGCGTAATAGCTCTTCGCGCGCAGGTACGTGAAGACCGCGAGGGTGATAATGATGCTGAAAAAGAACAACCGGTACGGCGCCAGCGGCTTGTGGACGAGCAGCCCGTAAAGTCCCGCGACGATGACGAATATCGCGCTCATGAAGAACAGAAGCTGCTCTTTCAGAAAATCGGCGCGGTTCACGTTCACGAGCTGCGTTTCGGCGAGCAGTTTCATGTGGTGAAATACCGGGAAGTTGTTCTGGTATTGCCAGATAAGGTTGGGCGAGATGAGGAGCAATGCAAGCAGGAGCGCGAGGTAAATGTGCCTGTTCAGCAGCATTTTGCGCTGAGGCGTGAGTAAAATGGCAGGCAGGAGCCCTACGACGGCAAATGCGATGTTGTATTTATTTAAAAAACCAATGGCAAAAACAGCCGCAAATGCATACAGCCAGCGGCGGTTATCGGTCTGGATAAAGCTGATCAGGAAATAGTACAGCGCGGTCCAGCACAGCACGTCCAGCGAATTCGGCTGAAAAAGTTGGTTTAGCCTCAATAAAACCGAAAACAACGTGCAGAAGCCAGCCAGCAGACAGGCGTATAAATTGCCTCCCAGCCTCTCCACGGTTCGCCAGACGACCAGGATCGTGAGCGCCCCGAACAGCGCGGGGAAGAATCGCACAGTCCATTCGCCATTGCCCAATGCCTGGATCACCCACGCAAGCCAGGAGGTGACGGGCGGCACCGACAGGAAGCCCCAGGCGAGGTGACTCCCCTGGTCGAGGTGCAGGTACTCGTCGCGGTGCAGCTCGTATCCGGGGATAATGAGAAAATATTGCAGCAGGAATTTCAGGACGATCAAAGTCAGCAGCAGGATGGTTCTTCGGGTCATAGGTGTTTGGGAAGCTATCGTTGGCATGGATTTTGTCCTGATTGCACGCAAAAAAATCAGGATACCATGAACTCAATATCAAATCAGGACAATATACTAAACAGCGGTCCACGCACCAAGGGCGTAGCACGCGACGGTTCGAACAAGAGCCTATGGCAAACCAATGTTACAGCACAGCCGGGCAACAATAGCGCCGCAAATCCGGGACAAATCTTTGATACACTGATCGTTGGAGCTGGCATTACCGGCCTTACCACGGCCTTGCTGCTTCAAAAAGAAGGCCGCAAATGCGTTATCGCCGAAGCGCATTCGCCGGGCTACGGGACTACGGGCGGCACGACGGCGCACATTAACACCTTCGCCGACACTACGTATGCAGAAGTGGAAAGCGGTTTCGGGCAGGAAGCTTCGCAGCAATTTGCCGGGGCCATAGCAGAATCGGTAGCCCTCATTCACAATATGGTGGAAACGTACGGGATCGACTGTGATTTCGAATGGAAGCAGGCTTATGTGTACTCCGAAACGGACGAGGAGACAAAGCAGCTCGACGATCTTTACCAAAGCGCCTTACGCGCTGGTGTGTCCACGGAGCCCGCGCATGACGCGCCCGCGCCGCTCCCATTCCGGAAAGCCGTCGTCTTCGACAAACAGGCACAGTTTCATCCATTGAAATACATTTTAGGCTTGCAAAAGGCATTTACCGACCTCGGCGGAATCGTGTTAGAGAATACGCTGATCGACCACATCGATTCGAACGACGAATACCACACCGCGCACGCAGGCGAGCGGGAGATCAAAGCCAGATCTGTCGTGTATGCTACGCACATTCCGCCGGGCGGGGTCAATGTGCTGCATTTCCGTAATGCGCCTTACCGCAGCTACGTCGTGGCGGCTACCTTGAAGGGCGAAGCCTACCCCGATGCCCTGATCTACGACATGCAGGAGCCTTACCATTACTTCCGGACGCACGCCATTAACGGCCAGAAATACCTCGTATCAGGCGGGCACGACCATAAAACGGGCCACGGCGATCCCGAACAGGCATTCGCGGATCTGATCGAGTACACAAAGAAATGTTACCCGGTGGATAAGATTACCACCCAATGGTCGGCGCAATATTATGTCCCGGCCGATGGCCTGCCTTACATCGGCCAAATGCCGGGTGCTTCGGGGGGCATTTATGTGGCCACGGGCTTTAACGGCAATGGTATGATCCTGGGAACGGTGGCGGCAATCGTGCTCAGCGAATTGATTTCGGAGGGTACCAGCCCTTATGAAAAGCTGTTCGATCCCGCGCGGGTTAAACCGGTGGCAGCTTTCACAGAATTCGTCAAAGAGAATGCCGACGTGGTTGGCCGGTTCGTGGGAGACCGGTTCGGCATTGAGGAAATCGAATCGTTGGGCGAAATTGTTGCGGGTAGCGGTAAAATCGTAGAATATGAGGGTCAGAAAGTAGGTATTTACAAAAAAGAAAACGGCCAGGTAACCGTGCTCGACCCCGTGTGTACCCACGCGGGATGCATTGTTCAGTGGAATAATTCCGAAAAAAGCTGGGACTGCCCGTGCCACGGCGCCCGGTTCAACTGCGAGGGAGAAGTACTTACCGGCCCCGCCCGGAAACCGCTCGACCGGGTCAGCGTCGACCAGGCGAAAGCATCACCGGCCGCCACCCGCTAAAAATCAATGGCGGCCCGGTATCGTCGGGCCGCCATTCAGGTTAATGCCAATTCAAAAGGTCGCTACTGCGCCGCCGATGCCAGCACCGCCTGTGCACTCATTACAACCATCAGACTGCCGGATGATTTGGAAGGGTTTACAAAAATCATATACACATCGTGCGACTTACCATCCGCCGCGGGGAGTTTTACAGGAATTTCCAGGGCCGACGGTTTGAAATCGAGCTTGTCGGTCGGTTCGAGGTAGGCCGATTCGCCGATTACCTTGCCCGTCGGGCTGTCGAGCCGCAGCTCTATTTTGCCGCCCAACGCATTCAGCTGCGGTTTCGGCGCCATAGCCATAATGCGGAATACCGAAACACCATTCAGATCCACTTGTTTCAGCCCCATATAAGCACCCGATTTTGCCGGAATAGCCAGGTTATTACCGCCGTACGACATTTTATTGACATTGTCATACACATCGAACCCGTGCACGTCCATATTCGAATTCCGCAGCACAAAAGTCTGCTCGGAGCGTAATGCAGGCAGGCCTTTCGCACCCTTGTCCTCGTACGCAGCGCGCACGACGAACACGCCCTTGCCCTTATCGCCATTCGGTAATGCGGCCGTGTAGCTTCCTTTCACAGGTAGCGAAGCATTTGCGGCGTCATTTGAAAGGTTCAGAATGTATTTCACCATTTCCGAAGCCTCGGCGGCCGAAAGCTGCGGGTGCGCGGCCATCGCCGTTTCGCCCCACACGCCACCACCACCATTGATCACCTTTTTGGTAAGCGTTTCCACGGCCGAGCCGTTGCCTTTGTATTTGCGGGCGACGTCGGTGTAAGCCGGGCCGATGGATTTTTTACTAATGGCGTGGCAGGCCTTGCAATCGCTTGCCTCGATAAGCTTTTTGCCCTTCGCAAATGTCGCTGTCGCGTCCGCTGAGCGGTGCCCCTGCGCAATGGCTACCTTGTCGAAACCTTCGGGCAGGTAGTCGATGTTCACGGCCACGGCGTCGGCGTCGATGCCGCTTCCGAGCGCACCGTCTTCCTTATCTTTCACTTTTACATCATATTGGAACGGCTTGCCCGGCACGAAAAACGACTTGTTGGCCCCCGGCATGTCCAGGCTCAGCACCGGAGCCTCATTACCAACCGTCACATCGAGCGACTGTGTCGAAATGCCGCCTTTTCCGTCGTTGACAGTTAGTGCAGCTTTGTACAGCCCTGTTTTGGCAAGCGTTAGCTGCGCGTCCCGGGTGTTGATTGTTTTGGTAAAACCGTTTTTGGAAGTGATTTTCCATGAATAGGTCAATGCGTCCCCGTCGGCATCGTCTGTGCCCGAAGCTGTAAGTTTCAATGTCAGTGGCGCGGAACCACCTTGTTTGTTGGCGGCCATTTCAATCTTCGGCTTGCGGTTACCGCCGTTGTACTCGATGCGGATCAGGCGGGCGTCGTCATTGGCGGAGAACCAGCCGGAGCCGTATTCGAGCATGTACAGATCCCCGTTTTGTGCAAATTCCATATCCATCGGGTTAGAGAATTTATAGCTCGGCATAAAGCGCTCCATGGATGTGTAATTGCCTTCTTTATCCATCGTCACGGCCATAATCCAGCCGCGCATCCATTCGTAGGCCAGCAGCTTGCCATTGTAATAGGCAGGAAATGCACCGGCAGTCTTGAAATCGTCCGAATAGAATACCGGGCCGGCCATGGCGTTGCGCCCGCCCGCACCTACGAGCGGGAACTCGGGCGAGGCGTCGTAAGGATACCATATGAATGCTTTCTGCGCCGGAGGCAGCACTTTCAAGCCCGTATTACTGGGAGAATTGTTGGTCGGCGCCGCTACATCCCATTTCTCGCCAGATTGGCTAGCCGTGAAGTCATATTTGTTGTAAGCCTTGTTATCTCCTACAAAATGCGGCCAGCCGAAGTTACCCGCTTTGCGGGCCTGCCCTACCTCGTCGTGACCGGCCGGGCCGCGGTTAGCGTCGGGTTTGGCAGCGTCGGGCCCCACCTCTCCCCAATATACGTAGCCGGTGTGCTTATCCACCGAAATACGGAACGGGTTACGGTGGCCCATGGTGTAGATTTCCGGGCGCGTTTGCGCTGTGCCTTTCGAGAAAAGGTTTCCTTCCGGGATGGTGTAGGTACCATCCGCCTGCGGTTTAATGCGAATGATCTTGCCGCGCAGGTCATTGGTATTGGCGGAAGATTTCTGTGCGTCCCATGCCTCGCGACCTGCACGTTCGTCGCTCGGGCTGTATCCGTTGGAGCCGTGCGGATTGGTGTTGTCACCGGTCGATAAGTAAAGGTTACCATCCTTATCCCAGGCAATAGAGCCGGCGGTATGGCAGCATTCTTCGCGCTGCGTAGGCACGTCGAGCATGATTTTGCGCGATGCCAGGTCCAGCTCGTCGCCTTTCAGTTCAAAGCGTGCCAGCACATTCTTCGACTCGTTCGGGTCGGAATAGTAGAGGTAGATCCAGTGGTTTTGGGCAAAATTGGGGTCTTTGTTCAATCCTAATAAACCATCCTCGCCCATGGATTCCTTACCTTCCTTGCTCACATACTTGGTACTCACCGGCAGCTTGGCGATGGTTTTCAGTTCTTTGGATTGGATATTGTACAAAAGCACCTCGCCTTTCCGCTGGATAAACAGGATGCGCCCGTCACCCAGCACGCTGAGTTCCATGGGTTCGTCCAGTTTTTCGGCCAGTATCACTTTGGAAAAACGGTTTTCTTCCGGCCGTGCTTTGGCAAAATCGACCGGCTTGGGCGTATCACCGCCCGTGGTGTAGCGAATGCCCGCCCAGAGGTGATTCAGGAAGAGGGGCTCTTCGAAAGTTTCGTCGGTATGTCCCATGGCCGTGTAAAACGACCGGCCGCCGTCAAACTCCTGGTACCAGCTCATCGGGTGGAAATCCGAGTTTTTGCCGCCGGTATAGCTCTTTTCGTCGATTTTCAGGACGACGTTGATTTTCGGGGATATATTTTTAAAACTGTAAAACTCATCGCTCCGCTCGAATTCGTCGGGCATACCCTGCGTGGCCCAATGATTTTTCTCGGTAACAATAAATTTCCCTTTCTGCACATTGTTGGGCATCGGGTGGTCGAGGAACCAGGCCCCGGCCAATGCACCGTACCACGGCCATTCGTATTCCGTATCGCTGGCCGCGTGAATGCCCACGTAGCCGCCCCCCGCCTGAATGTAGCGTTCGAATGCGCTTTGCTGTTCGGCATCGAGTATATCCCCGGTGGTATTCAGGAAGATAACCGTGTTGTATTTTTTCAGATTGCTTTCCTTAAACTGCGCGGCGTCCTCCGTGAAACTGACGCCATAACCCTTCTCGGTCGCCATTTTGCCCAGCGCCTTCTTCCCCGCCTCGATCGACGGATGCCTGAAAGCCGCCGTTTTGCTGAATACCAGCAACTGCATTTTGGGCGCCTGCGCCATTACATGACCGACCAGCAGCCATGCACAGCCCAGCAGCACGCCCTGTAATTTTCTCTTCATCCGGTTAGGTTGTTTGAATTTGTGACTTTCAAATGTACAGCAAAAAATACTATTGTCTATATTTGAGACAATAAATTTTGTACTAACATATATTCTAATCATACAACAACATCTCTCCCCGGTCTGAAGACCGGGGCATTGGATTTCTTCTTCATATGCATTCACCTAGCGAACAGGATTACATACAGCAGCTTTCTATCGACTGCGTCATTTTCGGTTACCAGGATTCCCAGCTCAGCGTTTTGGTGCCCAAACTGAATTTCCGGGGCGATTTCTGCGCGCTGCCGAGCGGGTTTATTTATCAAAATGAAGGCATAGACCAGGCGGCGCGCCGGATTCTGGAAGACCGCACGGGCATTAAAGATATTTACCTCGAACAATTCAGGGTGTTTGGCGACGCGCCGAGATCGAATATCCGCTTCCTGGAAAGGCTGATCGAGCTCAATGAGGACAAACTCGGCGATAAGCGCTTCGACCGCAAAGAGTTCGACTGGATTACCCGCCGGTTCGTTTCGATCGGCTATTATGCATTGGTGGATATCAATAAGGTAGTCCCACAAAAAACGGAGCTCGACGAATCTATCAGCTGGTACCCTGTACGCGCATTGCCGCCGATGATCATGGACCATCACGAAATGGTGCATTCCGCATTGGAAACATTGCAGCTCAACCTCGACCAGAAGCTCATCGCATTCAACCTCCTTCCCGAAACTTTCACGATGCGTGAAGTCCAGGAGCTTTACGAATCCATTTTCGACCGCGCATTCGCCCGGAATAACTTCCAGAAAAAGATCCTCGACCTGAATGTGCTGGAAAGGCTGGAAAAGAAATTCACCGGCGCCGCCAACAAAGCGCCATTCCTGTACCGGTTCCGGAATGAGGTACACGCGCAGGCGAGCACGGATGTAGGGGCAGCATAATTGCGCCCGGGCGTAAATCTCCGGCAAGCGGATCGTCGGTACTCGGGGGAAGGACTAGCCAAAATCGCCGGTACGCCGGATCGCCGGATCGCCGGGCCGCCGGTACGCCGGAACGCCGGGGTACTACATCGCTGTGGCTACAAAGCTACATGGGGTTCGGTGGAGAGCCACCACCAATTAGCTGCCGGGGGTGAATCTTTGCACAGTCAAAAACAGATCGCCCCCGTGACAATGAAACCTGAGAGCACCCTGAAAGTATTAGTTTTCGATTTACACCCTATTTCCCGTAAAGGAATCCGGCTCCTGCTGGATACCATGGACATGCGCATGAAAGTGACCGAAGCCGGCCGCGTGCGCCAGTTTTACAAATACGCCACTACCCAGCGCTTCGACCTCATTGTGATGAGCGTGAACGACGTAGACAGTTTCGACAACGAACTGATTGGCAAGATACTCCCTAAAACCGTAGTGCTTTACACCGAAGAAGGGGCTGAAAACGCCATGGACCTGATGGCTCTCGGCGGAGGCGCCTGCATGTCGAAAAAATGCAACGACGCCGCATTGCGGGAAGGTATTTCGGCCGTGCTGCAACAGCGCCGCTACGTGTGCGCCACTACCCAGGCGCACGTGAATGCCGAGTACTGGCGGTTCAGGGCGATCCGCAACGGCGCCACGGGTAGTTATCGCCCCCGCGTGCGCCAGCTCACGAGCCGTGAATCGGAAATCGCATCGATGCTGGAAACCGGCATGAAAACCGGGGAGATCGCCGACCGCCTCCAAATTCAGCACAGCACCGTGAGCACCCTGAAAGCACGTGCGTTCCGCAAGCTTTCGATGACCAACCTGGTACAGGCCATTCATACACTGGAATAACGTATACCAATTACCGGATTACCGGCTAGCCCTTCTAAGACAAGCATCATCACCATGCGCCACGTAATTTTGTACGACTCCCACCCGATTATCCTGCGGGGTCTTAAAGAGTTTTTTAAAAACCTCGGAAACGAGTTTACATTCTTTGAAACCCATACCGTAGCGGGTGTTTCGAAGTATCTTGCAAACCATAAAATCGACCTGGTAGTGGTGGGGGTGAACGAGAAATCGGGGATCGATGCGCGGCTGATAGAGAAGCACAGCGCTATCCCGTGGGTGATCATGTACAACGACAACCTCTACAAAAAGGCCTTGTCTCTCGTACTTTCCGGCGCCAGCGCGTGCATTTCGAAGGGTTGCCGCGACCAGGAAACGGAGAAATGCCTGCGGGAAGTGCTCGACGCGCGGCGCTACATTTGTGAAAGTACATTGCAGAAATTTGGCTACGAATTCCTGTTCGACCCGAGCAACCAGGCCCAGATACGCAACTTCCTCAAATACAACCTGCAACGAAAGCCCAACAAGCTTTCGCCCCGGGAGCAGCAGGTAGCCAACCTGCTCGTCAGCGGTATGAGGACCTCGGAAATCGCGACGGCACTGAATGTCAGGCACAGCACGATCAGCACCATCAAACGGACGGTCATGCTGAAAAAGAATGTGATCAACATCGTCGAACTGGCTTCGGTTTTGTCAAATTAATGGCCTCCCGCCGTTTTGTAATTCAGGTTGAAATGCATTAATTTCAGTCGTTACGATCAAACCGTAATCCTGAAAGGACTGTTTCAAATATGCCGCTCTCCATACTTATAGCCGACGACCACCAGCTTGTCCGGAAAGGACTGCAGATGGTCGTTAAAGAAGTCCTGGGATTCAATGTGACCGTAGAATTTGCCGAAGCCGGCCGGGAAGTGATCGAAAAAGTTACCGCCCGGGACTTCGATATGCTCATCACCGATCTGAACATGCCCGAGACCAACGAACTCGCGCTGATCCCCGACATTTTACGTATCCGTCCCAAGCTAAAAATCCTGGTCGTAACAATGAAGCCCGACAAGGTTTTTGCCGCCAGGTTCTTCCGCGAAGGCGCACTCGGGTATGTAAACAAGAACGAACCCGACCAGGTCCTCGCCGAGGCTATACACGTCGTAAGCCAGGGGCGGCGGTACATTTCGAGGTCGCAGAGCGAGATTTTTTCCAATGCGTTGATCGGTAATGTAGCCAATACGCCTTTCGACAAGCTCTCGAAACGGGAATTTGAAGTAGCATTGCTCCTGCTCAAAGGCTATGGCGCACTCGAAGTTGCCAATGCACTTTCTATCAGCGCCTCCACGGCCAGCAGCTTTCGTTGCCGCGTTTTCGACAAGCTGGAAATCAAGAACTTGCTGGAACTGAACCATCTTGCCCAGATGTATCAGATTGGGGCAGATTTTGAAGGAGAATCGTAAAAGTACTCCCCTGCCCCGGTTCGCTGGCGATGGCAATGCTGCCCTGGATGTAGTCGAGCATGGTGTGGATGAGCAGACTGCCCGTGCCGCGGTTACCGGCTTGCCTGTCTCGGCTCATGAACAGGGCGATCTGCTCGTCGGTCAGGCCCTGGCCTGTGTCGGCGATCGAGATCAGCAACCGGCCGTTTTCCTCCCGGCATGAAAGCGTGATTTCGCCCTCTATCGTGTTTTTATTCGCATTGTCGATCAGGTTACGGATCACGACGGAGAGTATCTGGTAGTCCGAAACACATTCCAGATCGGTGTGCACAATCGTGAGCCGGTTATGGTTTACCTTGAATAGTTCCTTGTAAAGCGAAGCAATTTCCTCGAACAATGCATTCAACGGAAACAGGTTTTTACTGATCTTGAAACCCTGCTGCTGCGTGCTGATCCACATGAAGAACTGCTCGGTAAAGCCCAGCAAATTTTGCGTGCCCATATGCAAGTCGCCCAGGTACGCATCGAGATCGGAATGCGTGAGCTGTGTGTGGTTTTTCAAAAGGTTACCACTAATGAGCGAAATGAACCGCAGCGGTGACCGCATATCGTGCAGCACCATCGTGATCACATGGTCTTTGAACCGGTTGCTTTCCAGCAATGCCATTTCCGACTTCGCCAGGTCGTCCACGGCGCTTTTCAGCTCGCGTGTACGGGCCGAAATAGTGTTTTCGAGTTCCTGCGCCTCCTTTTGCAGCTTGGTTAGCCTTCTTTTAAATAACAAATACCCCACCCCCACCGATACACAAATGCAAAGCGCGTAAAACCACCAGGTATTGTAAAACCAGGGCTGCACCTCGATAGGCAGGACAAACTGCCCCGCGCTATCCGGTATATGTGCGCCGTTGCGCCTCACCAGGAGCTTGTAATCCCCCGGCGGAAGGCTGGTGATCGTTACATAACCATTCTTCTCCACTTTATGCCAACCCGGGTCCAGGCCCGCGACCTGGTATTCGAGATCAAGGTTTTCGGGATTGCCGAAGTAGGGCGACGAGACCTGAACGGCAAGCAGCTTGAAATCCGGCGAGAGATCGATGCCTTTTGCATTGAGCGCAACGGGCCGGCCCTTCACGGTCAGGCTGTCCACAAAAACGTTGCGGCTCGGGTAATAGGGTTTGAGTTTATGGGGATAAAACCAGACGAGCCCTTTCATGGATGGAAGCGATAAAAGGCTGTCTTTCAGCCACACAAACGAAGGATCGCAGCCGCCGTTGAACTCGTTGGTAGGAAGTCCGTCGGTACGGTCGAAACGGAAATAGCTGACCTTGTCCTGCTTTCTTTCCGCGTAGGCCATCAATTCACTTTTCTTCACTTTGAAAAGGCCGTTGTTGCTCGGCAGCCAGAAAAAACCGTGGCCGTCCTCGATAAAAGAATGGACAGTAGTGAGCGCCCGCCGCGGGCCGGTGGGCATGTGGTAGAGTTTCTTGTTGTGTAAAAGATAAAACCCTTTTCCATAAGTAGATATCCATATCTTATTCGCCGCTTCCGCGTACACCGTCCGCACCGACATCGATTCCAATACCGACTTATCGATCCGGTTTCGCTCGTAATCATACCATTTGAGCCCTTTTTCCGTACAAACCAGGAAATAGGACGGCCGGATTTGCCTCGCAAAGAGGATATTCGTCAATTGCGGAAAATTCTTGAAACCGACCGGCTTGTCATTCACGAGTTTACCGAATCCCCTGGACGAAGCAAAAAAATAGCCACCCTTATCCGCCTCACTCATATGAACCATCCCGTATCCCGAAGCTACTACCCGACTTTGGCCGCTTGCGATGTCCAGTTTTTTGAGTTTAAAATTCTCCTCGTAGTAGAGCTGTTCATTACCCGGTGCAAACAACCAGGGGCCGATGCCGGTATTGATCGGCAATGGCCGGGGCGGCTGGTCCATCGAAACCAGCATATTCTTCACGACCACACGGCCGTCGTCCAGCTTCGCCTGCGCGTACAGGCTCTGTTCGAGAACGGGGGACGAAAATGTCGGCGACGAAAATTGATTTTTTTGTACCACAAACAGCCCGTCGGTGGTTGAACCGAGGTAGTAGGCCTGTTGTTCGGGCACATAGCGGATACAACTCAAAAAAGGTATTTGAACGCCGTCCAGCTCGATTTCCGAACTGAGGCGGCCGTTCCGCAGCGCAACTTTATAAAGATCGTCGCCTGCGTAAACATACAGCCCGTCCGGACTGGGAAAGGTGCGAAAATCGCCGGAAAGAAACAGGGGACTGGAAGCCAATGGCCCTTCAATCGATGTGTACGCAGGCACAACGCGGCCGTTTTTCCACGCTTCCACCCGGTTCCCCGGTAAAATGCAAGCTAGGAACTGCCCGCCAAAGATCGCATACTGCGGCCTCGCGCCCGTATAATCCCTGATTTGCACCGGCGCTTTCAGGCCAGGCGACAAATAGAGCAAAGAATTCTCGTTTTGAAGGTATACTTCATGATTGGAAATACTCGACGTAAAAAGAAATGGATTCTGCCCCAGATGTTCGTAAAAATAGGCCAGCTTGTTCAGCATTCCCTTGTCATCGACCGCCACGCCTTGCAGCCCCACATGCACCGTCCATTGCGGAAGCAATACCGGCGCCGGCGCAGCATGCGGTCCAACAGCCGCTACCTTGATGATCTGCTCCCCATACAGCCGCGCGTACAACGTGCCGCGTGCGTCGGCGGTAAGCCCCGCCAAACGTGCCGATTTCAGCCCCGGCAGCTCATTGGTACCGTAGGTGACAAAACGTTGCCCGTCGTAACGCACCATTCCCATTTCGGTAGCAAGCCAGCAATAGCCCCATTCGTCGAATGCGATGTCTTTCACGCTGTTTTGAGGGAGGCCATTGTCGGTATTGTATTGAGAAACAATAAATTGCTCCTGCTGCGCAGCTACGGGAAAGCTATGCAGAATGAGAGAAATCAACGCGACCAGGAGGATTCTCATAGGACAATGGTATGGTGTATCGAGGGCTATTTTCTTATGAAACTACTAAAATGTCCGGTATTAGAATAACTACTCCTGAATCTATTAGAAGTACTACGTCGTGTCAGACGGCTTCTGTCGATAAAAATCTTCGGGGAGCTCGCGTGCGGTTTGGCAGCCAGCCTGTTTTCCTGCAATAAAAAAAGAGGGTGTCTCAATTAAAAAACGAGGCACCCTCTTTCATTTTATTTTTGATGATCTGGAATCGGCAGTAATATCTTAGACAAGAAGCTATTGGGCTCGATTTGGTTAATGAAGGCAAAAAACGGCTGTCTTAGGCCGCTCTTTTCCTTAGATTTTGGGCTAATGCTATTAATCCCCACTCGATTTCGACCTTTTGCTTGCCGCGGAGCATGAATCGCCGGAAGCCGTGATTGTTTTTGATGTTGCCAAAGACCGGTTCAACATCATAGCATCGCTTCTTTCGTTTCTGGATGCCTTCTTCACTTGTTAGCAGCTGGTCAGCTTGCTGCTTTTGCCTTTCTAGATTGACATTTATCTGAATCACCCGATCGCCTTGTGACTTGTGACAAGCTCCGTTCAATGGGCAATTTTGACAGTTTCTGGCTTTGTAAAGCCTTACGGTCTGCCCAAAGCCGGTGGTTGTTTTCCTTGTCCGATCGCCTATGTAAGCCATTTTCTGACCCATCGGACAGATATAATAGTCCTGCCCCGGGTTGTAATAAAGTTTGTCGGTGGCAAATGGGTGTTTCCTGTTGAAGGCGCGGTTCTGGCGTTTGTCAAATAGGTTGTACTTCACAAAGGCAGTCACCTTCTTTTCTTCCAATAAAGTGTAGTTTTCCTCCGAGCCGTAACCGGCATCGGCAGTCAGCGATTTGGGGGCAGCGCCAAAGCTTTTCTCATGCTGTTCCAGGTGACTGGACAGCGTGTTCGTATCAGTGGTATTGGGGTGGATGGAGTAATTTACGATGAACTGATTTGAGGTTGATATCTGAACATTATAGGCAGGTTTGAGCTGGCCGTTGCGCATATGGTCCTCCTTCAACTTCATAAAGGTAGCGTCAGGATCGGTCTTGCTATAACTGTTTCGTCTACCTAAAATGGCTTCCTGCTGCTCGTAGCGGGCAATATTGGCCGGGTAATGCTTGGTCACATAACCCAGTTTGGTCTTCATTTTCTTGTCGATGTTCTCCTTTTTACCGAGCACCTGGTTAAGCGTATCGACCGTATCCTGGACTTTCTCCTTATTGATTGTGGTCAAGTCTGGCGGCTCGGGCATGTTGTCTTCGGTGGCAGCCACGCTCTGTGCATACGCCCAGATCTCAGCCAGTTGTTTTTTCATTTTCTCCTTATTGCTGGCAATCGCCTTCTTCCAGACAAATGTGTATTTATTGGCGTTCGCTTCAATTTTGGTTCCATCGGTAAATACTTCCTCAATGCTCAGATATCCTTCCTGGGCAAGCAAGCTGACCACTTGCTCAAAAATCGTCCTGAACGTATCCTTTAAACGAACGCCCCTAAAACGGTTAATGGTGTTATGATCAGGGAAGCTCATTGAGCTCAAATACATAAAGTAAATGCTCTCCTTACAAGCCGCTTCCAGCTTCCTACTTGAATAAATATTGCTCATGTAGCCGAATACAAGCACTTTTAACAGCATCTGGGGATGGTAGCTCGCCGGGCCGGTCAGGTAGTAGGCAGCATTGAGCGACTCTAAATTGATCTTATTGATCACATCATCGACCACACGTACAACGTGACCTTTGGGGACTAATTCATCTAAACTTGGGGGAAGCAGCATTAACTGCTGCTGGTGATAGGGCTTGAAATTAGGCTGTCGTCGACCCATTTTTCCTTGATTTGCTTATACCTAAAGATAATCAATTCAGAAAAATTACCCAACCATGAAAATGAAAAAAGACTGCCTCATGTGAGACAGCCTCTT